>NZ_JADFBY010000033.1 GCF_015223065.1 Mucilaginibacter sp. JRF | reverse complement strand
AAGGCTTTCGGCTATCAACTTCTTAGCTGATCCTGTATATTGTTGTGACCATTTGTACATACCGTAAGTAGCTTCGTGTGATTTTTTGTAAGGCTCGTCAAACAATTCGTAAGCTATCACTGCCTTAACACGTGGGTTATTGCGGCATTTGGCAATAAACTTGGTCATGAACTCGTTTTGGTCAGCTTCGTTTGTAGTTGAAGTAGCCTTGGTACGATAACCAAATTCAGTAAACCATATTTCTTTATCAGGAAAGTTGTTAGCCAGGGTAACTGTTATATCAGGTACGTTATTTGGAGATTTTGCGGCAGGTGCTTCCATATCTGAATACCAGTGGTAACCTATT
>NZ_JADFBY010000032.1 GCF_015223065.1 Mucilaginibacter sp. JRF | reverse complement strand
TATTGGTTACCACTGGTATTCAGATATGGAAGCACCTGCTGCCAAATCTCCAAATAACGTATCTGATATAACAGTTACCCTGGCTAACACCTTCCCTGATAAAGAAATATGGTTCACTGAATTTGGTTACCGTACCAAAGCTACTTCAACTACAAACGAAGCTGACCAAAACGAGTTCATGACCAAGTTTATTGCCAAATGCCGCAATAACCCACGTGTTAAGGCAGTGATAGCTTATGAGTTGTTTGATGAGCCTTACAAAAAATCACACGAAGCTACTTACGGTATGTACAAATGGTCACAACAATATACAGGATCGGCTAAGAAGTTGATAGCCGAAAGCTTA
>NZ_JADFBY010000031.1 GCF_015223065.1 Mucilaginibacter sp. JRF | reverse complement strand
TGTTAAACTCTGGGGGAAGTTTTTAATCATCAGGGTTTATTTTTTAATCAATAGTTATGGCTGTTTACGCAATAGCCTATCAAAAGGTTTAAGAAAACTGAGTATTTAAATTTTCCCTTAAAATATAATATCCTTGATTTAGGATTAGGAGCCTATTTTCATTCGATTCGGGTTATCACTTGAACAAAGAGTAACTCACAGGGCCTATATCGTGCCATCGATTTTCAATGCTACCTGTAAAAATTCTTTAATACGGGCCGTTTCAGATCTACAATTGGGTAATTTTCCTATACTATAAACATCTTTTTTTTCAGTTCGTAATTTAGGATTGCCGATTAAAGCATCCTCACCA
>NZ_JADFBY010000030.1 GCF_015223065.1 Mucilaginibacter sp. JRF | reverse complement strand
AACGATCACAACAACATATATCAACAATTAACAACAGTAAAAACCCCTATAAAAATCTCAACAACATGAAAAAGTCAATCATAGCAACAGCATTAGTTCTTTCAACAGTATTCTCTTCAGTAGCTGCTACTAACATTAAAGCAGGCGATAAAAAAGACGTTTCTTCTGCCGATTACAAAGCTGGCGACAAGAAAGATGTAAGCTCTGCCGACGCTAAAGCTGGTGACAAAAAGGATGTTTCTTCTGCCGACTAATTACAACAATCACAACAACATATATCAACAAGCAATCACAGTAAAAACCCCTATAAAAAATTAAAACCATGAAAAAGTCAATCATAGCAACAGCATTAGTTCTTTCAACAGTATTCTCA
>NZ_JADFBY010000029.1 GCF_015223065.1 Mucilaginibacter sp. JRF | reverse complement strand
TAAGGGCTTTTTGCTTTTCGCTTTTCTGCTTTTCGCTTAAGCGTGGAGAATAACGGATTCGAACCGTTGACCCCCTGCGTGCAAGGCAGGTGCTCTAGCCAGCTGAGCTAATCCCCCTGGTTGATTAATGTTTGATTGATTTAATTATTGATTTATTGATTCTTCAATCTATAATTCTATAATTCAATCCCTCTTTCATTGCCTTCCTGTAGTCCCGAGCAGATTTGAACTGCTGACCCCTACATTATCAGTGTAGTGCTCTAACCAAACTGAGCTACGGGACTATTCTTTTAGTTGCAGTTTCCAGTTGCAGTTGCAGTATATATTATATATTACTGCTGCTACCGCTACCGCTACTGCCACTTAAGCCCCCGCCCTCTCGGCCGGCACCCTGATGGCTTCATCTTCCGGGTTATC
>NZ_JADFBY010000028.1 GCF_015223065.1 Mucilaginibacter sp. JRF | reverse complement strand
AAGGGCTTTTTGCTTTTCGCTTTCTGCTTTTCGCTTAAGCGTGGAGAATAACGGATTCGAACCGTTGACCCCCTGCGTGCAAGGCAGGTGCTCTAGCCAGCTGAGCTAATCCCCCTGTTGATGAGCTGAAAGCTGATTGCTTAAAGTCCAAAGCTTTTTGCTTTTTCCTTTGTGCTTTCTGCTTACTCGCCTGTAGTCCCGAGCAGATTTGAACTGCTGACCCCTACATTATCAGTGTAGTGCTCTAACCAAACTGAGCTACGGGACTATTATTAGTTTGCAGTTACCAGTGTGCAGTTTTCAGATTAAACTGCTTACTGCCTACTGCTGACCGCCAACTGTGTCCTGTAAACTTGGTTACAGTCACCCTGATGGCTTCATCTTCCGGGTTATCTTTTTAGTCAGTGGTTAGTGGTGAGTAGTCAGTAATTAGTGTTGCCACTTTTCCCTGATCTCATATCTAACATCTACTGTCTAATTTCT
>NZ_JADFBY010000027.1 GCF_015223065.1 Mucilaginibacter sp. JRF | reverse complement strand
CATAAGGGGCAGCAATCATTTGTCATTAATAATGAACAGAAAAGTATCATCAGGTTCTTTAGTGATTTTACGGAAGAACTGATCATTGGCATGGAGAATACAGGCCGGTATAACTGGGCGCTGTATGATGTCTTAAAAGACAGCCGGCACCGTGTATTTGTCTTTTCGCCATTGCATCTGAAAAAGAGTATGGGGCTTGTCAGGGGGAAGAATGATAAGATCGACGCGGTTAGAATTGCCGCGTTTACTTACAAGAACTACCAGGAACTACCGCAGTGGAAACCATCCGGTAAGGCTATACAAACCCTAAAGATCCTGTTAACGGAACGCAACAGCCGCGTTAAAGCGAAAAGGCAGCTCCTTAAACAACAATACGATTATGCAAAGATGAAGCATCTGGGCATAGACCAATCCCTGATGGTTTTGAATAAACAACAACTCGCCCTGTTAAATAAACAGTTAGTGATGCTTGAGTCCCGGATCGAGGCTTTGATAGGTTCAGACCGGGATATGAATAACCAGGCCAAACTCATGCGCTCAATACCAGGTGTAGGCAAAGTGCTTTGCTGGATGATGCTGGCCAAAACGGAAGCTTTTACAATAATCACAGAACCGCGTAAGATGGCCTGTTACGGTGGTGTTGCTCCTTTTAGCCACCAGTCAGGCACCTCCGTCAGGGGCAG
>NZ_JADFBY010000026.1 GCF_015223065.1 Mucilaginibacter sp. JRF | reverse complement strand
GCTAAGGGGCAGCAATCATTTGTCATCAACAATGAGCAGAAGAGTATCATCAGGTTCTTTAGTGATTTTACAGAAGAACTGATCATCGGCATGGAGGATACAGGCCGGTATAACTGGGCGCTGTATGATGTCTTAAAAGACAGCCGGCACCGTGTATTTGTCTTTTCGCCATTGCATCTGAAAAAGAGCATGGGGCTTGTCAGGGGGAAGAATGATAAGATCGACGCGGTTAGGATTGCCGCGTTTACTTACAAGAACTACCAGGAACTACCGCAGTGGAAACCATCCGGTAAGACTATACAAACCCTAAAGATCCTGTTAACGGAACGCAACAGCCGCGTTAAAGCGAAAAGGCAGCTCCTTAAACAACAATACGATTATGCAAAGATGAAGCATTTGGGCATAGACCAATCCCTGATGGTTTTGAATAAGCAACAACTCGCCCTGTTAAATAAACAGTTAGTGATGCTTGAGTCCCGGATCGAGGCTTTGATAGGTTCAGACCGGGACATGAATAACCAGGCCAAACTCATGCGCTCAATACCAGGTGTAGGCAAAGTGCTTTGTTGGATGATGCTGGCCAAAACGGAAGCTTTTACAATAATCACAGAATCGCGTAAGATGGCCTGTTACGGTGGCGTTGCTCCTTTTAGCCACCAGTCAGGCACCTCCGTCAGGGGCAA
>NZ_JADFBY010000025.1 GCF_015223065.1 Mucilaginibacter sp. JRF | reverse complement strand
GCACTTGTGTGCGTGGTTGCTCTATCGCTTTTCTCTTGTAAAAAACAAGATGACGTACTTCCGGAATCTACATCTTCGGAATATTCAACGCTTAGTTCTTCAAACGAAGCTTCGTTAAAAACATCTTCATTAACTTCGGCAAACGGCTTGATGTTAGGCGTAAACGGTCACCCGTTTGGTGATGCACCTTACCTGGCAACACCTGCTGCTAAACAAGTTGAGCTGATCAAAGGCATGAAAATGAACTGGTACAGGATCAACGTACTAACCACATCTGATGGTACCATTTCAGCATCTTCATCATCTATTTTCTCATTACTACAACAAGCTTGCGAAAGCGGTAATGTAAACATATTACCTATGCTTTACCCACGCACCATGAATTTGGCTGATAAACCGGCTGACGCGTACGAAAAAGGCCGCGTATTAGGCGCTAACTTCGCCGCCAAGTATGGTAAATACTTTGAGTACTATGACCTTGGTAATGATTTGGAGCTTAAGTTATTAGCACCAAACACCACAGGTCGTGAAGTATCTCACTACGACGTAGCAAAATCAGCAGTAACTGCCGCTTACCTGAAAGGTATGGATGAGGGTATCAAATCAAAAGATGCCAACGCTAAAACCATGATCGATGCAGGTTGGTTGCACTGGGGCTTTTTAACAGTTTGCCAAAACTACAACGTTAAATTTGATGC
>NZ_JADFBY010000024.1 GCF_015223065.1 Mucilaginibacter sp. JRF | reverse complement strand
AAACAATGGAACGCCCTGAAACTGCTGAACGAGAAAGGCGAGTTCATCAGCGATGCCGATGGTAAACAAGTGCTGGACATAGCCGAACAAAGCGACTTTACCTATGCCGAAGTAGACAGCCTGGGCAAAGTAACCCAGGACGACAGCTACTTGCAAAAACACATCGACCTGATATTGAACCTGCCACTGGTAGACAAAGAAGCCATCAAACAAGAGAGCTTTAAAATAGCGATAGACTGCGTAAACTCTACAGGAGGCATCTATGTACCCGCACTCTTAAAAGCGTTAGGTGTAGAAACCATTTACGAACTCTATACCGAACCCAACGGCCACTTCCCCCATAATCCGGAACCGCTGCCCGAAAACCTGACGGCTATCGCCGAAACGGTAAAGGAAAACAAAGCCGACTTGGGCATTGTGGTAGACCCGGATGTGGACAGGCTGTGCTTTGTAAATGAAGATGGCAGCATGTTCGGTGAGGAATATACATTAGTAGCTGTTGCCGATTACATCTTAAAACATACCCCGGGTAACACAGTATCCAACCTGTCATCAACTCGGGCATTACGAGATGTAACCGAGCAATCGGGCTCCACCTACACTGCCGCAGCGGTAGGCGAGGTAAACGTTGTGAACAAGATGAAGGAAACGAATGCCATCATCGGCGGTGAAGGCAATGGCGGTATCATTTATCCGGAACTGCATTACGGCAGGGACGCTTTGGTAGGTATCGCCCTGTTCCTGACGCATCTGGCCAGGGAAAAGAAGACCATATCCCAACTAAGAAGCACCTACCCGGAGTACTATATCTCCAAAAACAAGATAGAGCTGCAAGCGGGTATGGATATCGACAGCTTGCTAAAGCGAGTAGAAGAAAAATACAGGGATCAACCTTACAGTACAATAGATGGGTTAAAGATAGAATTTGGTAAAGAATGGGTACATTTGCGACGGTCGAATACCGAGCCTATTATCCGCATTTACTCAGAGTCATCAAGCGAGGCAGCAGCAACTGCTTTGGCCGAAAAACTCATTGCTGATATGAAGGCCATTTTGGG
>NZ_JADFBY010000023.1 GCF_015223065.1 Mucilaginibacter sp. JRF | reverse complement strand
TGTAACCCTCCCTTAGTTCGGACTGGTATTTTATAGACTTATTAATTCAAAAATATAATTATTATTGTTGAAACTGTGGAGATGTTGGAAACTCGCCAGAGTTTTCAATATCTCCACAGTTTAGCCGCTTGTACAGGTCTGGCGTTATACCTCCCAGTGCTTCATGTGGCCTGCTGTAATTGTAATCCTCCATCCATTCATCGGCTAATACCTGTACCTGGTTAATGTCTTCAAATAGGTAAGCATCCAAGATGTTTTCCCTAAAGGTTCTGTTAAAGCGTTCGATATAGCCGTTCTGCATAGGCTTGCCAGGCTGGGTGAACTGCACTGTGATATCTTTGCTCTCACACCAATCCTTGAACTCCTTGCTATTAAACTCAGGTCCGTTATCTACCCGGATACAGTTTGGTTTACCTTGCTCATGAATAGTTCGCTCCAGGATCTGTGTTACTCGTATGGCTGGCATGGTATAAGCAGCTTCTACGGCAATGGCTTCCCGGTTATAATCATCAATGATATTGAGCGTGCGGAACCTTCTTTTGTTCACCAGCACATCACACATAAAGTCCATTGACCAAGTATCTCCAGCCTGCTCAGGCACGATCAGGGGTACCTTTACTCTTCCCGGTACACGCCTGCGTACCTTACGGCGCTTATTCATGCCCAAAAGCAAATATACTCTGCGCACGCGCTTGTAATTCCACTGAAAACCTTGCTGACGTATACGGCTGTAGTATAAGTCTTGACCCTCAGTAGGATGCTTTTCAGCAAGTTCCACTAACTTATTTATGGTTTCAGAATCGTCTCTGACATTCTTATAGTAATACATGGATTTGGGCAGCCTCGCTACCCGGCAAGCCCTGCTAATGCTTACGCTGTAACTTTCCAGTAAGTAAGCAACCATGTCTTTGCGCTGGCAGGGCTTTAGAACTTTTTTGAAAGAACGTCCTTTAACATCTTATTATCCAAAGCCAGTTCCGCATACATGTGTTTAAGCTTGCGGTTCTCTTCTTCCAGTTCTTTCAGCCGTTTCAACTCCTGACTGTCCATGCCGGCATACTTCTTTCGCCAGTTGTAAAACGTGGATTTGTGAATGCCAAGTTCGCGGCATATATCATTGAGCTCACGGCCGCCATCATATTCCTTGATGGCCTTTACGATCTGTGCTTCGGTAATAATAGAGTTCTTCATCGTTTGACTGTTTAAAGTTAAGACTTTTCGTCCTTTAAGCAGTCCGATTTTTAGGAGGGGTTACA
>NZ_JADFBY010000022.1 GCF_015223065.1 Mucilaginibacter sp. JRF | reverse complement strand
CTTAAACACCATCCCCCTCTTAAAACGACCGGGCGGCCGCACCTTTAGGGAAGGTACGACCGCCGGCCTGGTCATCAATAGTTAATAAAAGGGTATTTATCTTGTGCTTGTTATGTTCTTTTTTGTTTTGGCTTAGTTGATAGTGATCACCGCGGCGCTGTAAGCAGGCACCTGGATGGTGAATGATTTTTGGTTCACGTTAAAGGTTTCGGTAGCGGTTACGTTAAAGTTGCCTTTCTCGTCAACACTGGCACCGCCAAAGGCGATGTTGTCGGTAGCGGTAGCCGAAGGGGCGGTCAGCCTGGCCACAGTTACTTTAGAAGCAGTGCTGCTCAGTTTCACAGTATACAGGATATCCTTATCATCCTTGTTGATCAGGGTAACCGAAGTAGCGCCGTTCTTTACCGAAGCGTGCGCCGACTGGTTAACACCGTTGGCACTTGCCTTAACCGGCAGCACACGGCCGTTACCGGCGTATTTGAAGGCCAGCATGCCGTAATATACCGGCCTGGCAGTAGTTTTGCCGTTTTGGGTAGCGATAGCGGTGAAAGCCTGTGATGAACCGCTGTGGAAGTTAACACCCTGGCCATTGTGCTCAGCCACGGTCCACATCATGTCCAAAGCCCATAGTGATGAAGCAAACACATCACTCACACCTGCCTTGCCGCCATTGTTAAAAATGCTGTTGCACTCAGATACGCGGTACTTTAAACCATTCTTGGCAGAAGCCTCATCCACCTTGTCCAGGTATTTGGCCAGCTTGGTGTCGGGCTCCAGGATGGTTTTGTAAGTGATCGACTCGTCAGTAGCCGGGCCGTTGTTGTAGTAATGCACGGTCATGAACTTTACATTGTTCTTGAACTGCGCGCCGAATGAGCTTACCCAGTCAGCAGCATTCACCACATCCGGACCGGCGAAGGTAACTTCAGGGGCTACTTTACGTACCGCCTCGTAGTAACCTTTCCACTCGCTTTTGTAATCACCTACGCTGTAACCCTCTTTGCGGTAACCCAGCTCAGGATAAGCGTTAGGCTCATTACCGGCTTGCAAAGCCATCAGGTTGTCGCCCAGTTTATCGCTCAGGTACTTGGCCAGCTTGGCCTGGCTTGCCGGGTTGTAGTTAGCCATGTTCAAACCGTAGATCACCGGCCAGCCCAATGCTTTTGAAAAGTTAGCCAGACCGTCGATCTGGGTAGTGGTCAGCGAGTCTACCTTTGAGTTCTTGGCAGTAGCCTTGTTGGTCCAGTATACTTTACCGCTGCTGGTACCACCTACACGCAGTACGCCTTCGCCCAGGTTGCGGATCAACTGTACCTGGGTGGTGTTGCTGCCGCTCAGGTTAGTGCTCCAAAGCAGATTGTTGGTTTCGTAGCTCAGGCCTAAAAAGTTGGCGGGGATCTGGTTGCCCGGCTGGCTTTGATCAACGGTGATGGTAACTGGTGCACCTGTGGCGGTGGGGTGAAGCGCTACAGGGGTGGGTTCTTTGATCTCGGTATCCATATCCACACCGTTCAGGTCTGAATTCTTTTTGCATGATACCATTGCCGGTACGATCATCAGGGCTACAAGTAAGTTTTTAACAATCAGCTTTTTCACAGTTCTCAGTTTTTAATCAATAGTTTTTTAAACAGGGGTTGTATTTCTTTAATCAGTCCGAACCTTTTTTTCTTATTTATTTATTCG
>NZ_JADFBY010000021.1 GCF_015223065.1 Mucilaginibacter sp. JRF | reverse complement strand
TTTTGTTTTTTTATAAAGAAAAATAAATCATGTGCATAGCAGTTTCTGCCCCTTTCATTTCTATGGGATACTGCTCCAGAAAGGAGGTATTCCAGCCACACCTTCCGGTACGGCTACCTTGTTACGACTTAGCCCCAGTTATCGGTTTTACCCTAGACGGCTCCTTGCGGTTACCGGCTTCAGGCACCCCCAACTTCCATGGCTTGACGGGCGGTGTGTACAAGGCCCGGGAACGTATTCACCGCGTCATTGCTGATACGCGATTACTAGCGAATCCAACTTCACGGGGTCGAGTTGCAGACCCCGATCCGAACTGTGAATGGCTTTACGAGATTGGCATCCTGTTGCCAGGTAGCTGCCCGCTGTACCATCCATTGTAGCACGTGTGTAGCCCCGGACGTAAGGGCCATGATGACTTGACGTCGTCCCCTCCTTCCTCTCTATTTGCATAGGCAGTCTGTTTAGAGTCCCCATCATTACATGCTGGCAACTAAACATAGGGGTTGCGCTCGTTGCGGGACTTAACCCAACACCTCACGGCACGAGCTGACGACAGCCATGCAGCACCTAGTTTCGTGTCCCGAAGGACTGAGACGTCTCTGTCTCATTCACTAACTTTCAAGCCCGGGTAAGGTTCCTCGCGTATCATCGAATTAAACCACATGCTCCTCCGCTTGTGCGGGCCCCCGTCAATTCCTTTGAGTTTCACCCTTGCGGGCGTACTCCCCAGGTGGAACACTTAACGCTTTCGCTTAGACGCTGACCGTATATCGCCAACATCGAGTGTTCATCGTTTAGGGCGTGGACTACCAGGGTATCTAATCCTGTTTGATCCCCACGCTTTCGTGCCTCAGCGTCAATCACACTTTAGTAAGCTGCCTTCGCAATTGGTGTTCTGTGACATATCTATGCATTTCACCGCTACTTGTCACATTCCGCCTACTTCAAGTGCATTCAAGCTCTTCAGTATCAAAGGCACTGCGACAGTTGAGCTGCCGTCTTTCACCCCTGACTTAAAAAGCCGCCTACGCACCCTTTAAACCCAATAAATCCGGATAACGCTCGGATCCTCCGTATTACCGCGGCTGCTGGCACGGAGTTAGCCGATCCTTATTCTTACGGTACATTCAGCTTGATACACGTATCAAGGTTTATTCCCGTACAAAAGCAGTTTACAACCCGTAGGGCCGTCTTCCTGCACGCGGCATGGCTGGTTCAGGCTTCCGCCCATTGACCAATATTCCTTACTGCTGCCTCCCGTAGGAGTCTGGTCCGTGTCTCAGTACCAGTGTGGGGGGTCATCCTCTCAGATCCCCTAAACATCGTCGCCTTGGTAAGCCGTTACCTTACCAACTAGCTAATGTTCCGCATGCCCATCTTTATCCTATAAATATTTGATCAAATTATGATGCCATAATCCAATTTTATGCGGTGTTAATCTCTCTTTCGAGAGGCTATCCCCCTGATAAAGGTAGGTTGCATACGTGTTACGCACCCGTGCGCCACTCTCATGGAAAGCAAGCTCTCCAATCCCGTCCGACTTGCATGTATTAGGCCTGCCGCTAGCGTTCATCCTGAGCCAGGATCAAACTCTCCATTGTATAATGTTTTGTTTGTTTTACCTGACCCTATTAACTCAATCAATAGAATCTGTAAATATTTGTATCTTTTACAGTATCCCCCTTGAAAACTTTATTGGTTCTCTTTCAACCAGAACTGGTTGTTTCATTGACAGTACTACTTTGCTGTTTTGAAGTTGATCGCTTTCTGCTTTACGCCTTCCGCTTTCTGCTTCTCGTCAAAGTAGCCCGCTACGCTACATGATTATCTTTTCTTTAAAGAACTTTTCCGCCTTGCCTCTCGGTTCGGCTTTAT
>NZ_JADFBY010000020.1 GCF_015223065.1 Mucilaginibacter sp. JRF | reverse complement strand
TAAGTATATTGATCCTGGGTAAAGAAATCCCACAACGGCAGATTGATAAACACGACCATGATACCCAAATACGCAAACCACCTTTTCATCTTCATATCACCATTCTATAAACCATTCAAATCTGATGGCGCCGGCGGAGGTACGACGCGGGCAATCCTTCCGGCGAGGGTGGATGCGAAATGAAGCCACCACGCGAAGCGTGTGGTGAAATGCAGCACCTGCCGCAGCCGGTAAGCTCATCAAAAAATGTTCCCGCCAAGCCAATAGCTACTGCAACCTGAGCTTTCTTCTTTTTTTCTTTTTCGCGCTGTAATTATCCTCATCAAAATCCGCATCTTTCATACCAACAGCATAGTCATCAACGCAGAGCAACAGCCGGCTAATATTGCGATAAGGTACAGCCTGATGAGCCAGCGGCTGCCAAACTTCTGATGTTCTTTTAACCGCTCGACGTAAGTTGCGGCCAGCCTCATATGCGCTTCCATTTCGAACGCTTTGCGCTCCAGTCCGTCCAACTGCTCCCGGAGTGACCGGATGTGTAGGGTTAGCTCGCTGCCATATTGTCGCCTGGCCAAGTGCTGCATCTCCCGCAGTTCCCGGAACAAGGCCCTGATGTCCTCTGACGGACTGCCGTGATGTTCCGTTTGCCCGCTCTTCGATGCTTGTTCTTGTCCGATCGTTTGCCTGGCGAATTCTTGCGCCATCTCTTTCCTGTTCATAATCGATCACTCCTTTAATCCCGCTCCACTTATAGACGTTTCCCAACGTCGCGCCTTTAAAGATCATCCCCCCATAAGCATACGAGATCCCGCTCACAAAATCCGTCGACGCCTGGTTGAACAGCAGGCTGATGCCCTTACTTTCAGCGGCATCGATAAAGGCTTGCGTGCCCGGCTTTTGAATCTTTGACAGATCGGCGATCATATCCTTCAGGATAACCTGAAGCTTTACTTTTGCCGATGGTTGCCCCGTGCGTTGCATCATCTCCAGCTCATTTTTGGTAACCGCGCGTTCCTGAGCCTGACGGCTTGATTCAACCGCTCTCAGGCCATACTTTTTTTCCAGCTTTCTCAGCACCCTTTCGCTCCTGGCATAGTCCCTGGAATCACTGACCACGCTACCGTCATAGCCGATCCTGTTGACCAGCAGATGGACGTGCGGATGCCCGGCATCGAAGTGCTCGAAGATGGCGTACTGATTCCCCGAAAACCCCATCTCCGCCAGGTATTCCAGCGCTATTTTCTTTTTTCCCTCACCGGTCAAGATTTCCCCCGGCGGAAAGTTCAGCGAGGTGTGGTAAAAGTATTTTTGCAGATTCGGTCGCAGTCCCTTTACCATGGCGATCTCGCGCATAACCTGCCGTACGTTCATGTCCGCGAAAGAGCTGTCCAGCACGACCGCTTGACCCTTACCTACCTTCTCCAAATTGTACAGCAGCGCCCCTCTGAAACCTTTGCCCTTTACCTGATCTGCCGTCATGAAAGTAACGCCCTGATGATCTCTTTTTGCAGCTGCAACAGCTCTGCCAGCACAGATGGTTCCACCTCATTCTTTTGCGCGGTATGCAGGTGCTTTACGGCCTGGTTCAGGTTCACCCCGATGCGTTGCAGCTCGCGATAAAAGGCAGCGTTCAAAGGCGAGATCTTCATCACCGGAAACCTGCCTGTAAAAACCTTAAACCGGATCCAGTTCGCAGGTGTCAGCCCCGCCGCTTCCGCGAAAGACAGCACCTTATTGTGCTCGGCTTCTGTCAGCCGGATATTGACCTGCACCTTTCTTTTTTCCTCTTCCTTTATTACCGGTCTTCCCATGTAACACCTCTTTCAACAAAGTGTAGATCCTGAAACTAAAAACAATCTTTCTCTGGCCCTCCGCAGGAGCAAGCCCGTTTAAGCGTAGCGAAAACATGGCTTGCTCCTAAACGTGGATGACAGAGGCCGTCGCTTAGCGATAGCTTATACCTGAATCGTTATTTGCGGAGCGGGTGAGACGTTAAAGGACTTTTATTCTTTTGCCCTTCGAGGACTTTCACGATGTCCTCATACTTGTAATAGATGATACCGCCGATCTTGGTGTAGTCTAAAGTGCCATTGACCCGGAGGTTTTGCAGCGTGCCATTAGAGATCTTCAGCAGGTTCTTGACCTGGTAGCTTTTCAGCCATTTTTGCTCGCCGAATTGCGGCTTGTTCGTTAACTCTTTTAACATCCCGAACAGCTCCTCTTTGAAGCGTTCGAGGTCTTCCCTGGTAATCAATTCCACATTCACTTTTTCACTCTCCTTTCTTACTGGGTTGATGTTTTTTTTATGTCCGAAACGATGGCCGGAGCGCTCATGATCAGCGCGATCATTGATCCCAAAAAGCGATCCTGAAACCATCACAAAGTTCGCCCGTTACCCATACTTCATGAGCTGATGAAAAGAAAAAATAAAGCTTATTAATCCTTCATCACGGCATCGTTTCCGCTATCAAAAATAAAGATCGCATAGCAAACGATCCTCATTAAAATA
>NZ_JADFBY010000019.1 GCF_015223065.1 Mucilaginibacter sp. JRF | reverse complement strand
AAAGTTAGTTGCATAAAAAAAGCCCCTGAACATTACTGAAAGGGGCTTTGGTAAAGTTTGGCACCGACCTACTCTCCCACGTTTTACCGCAGTACCATCGGCTCTGGCGGGCTTAACTTCTCTGTTCGGAATGGGAAGAGGTGGACACCGCCGATATAGGCACCTGAAGATCTTTAGTGAGGGGAAAGCTTAAAGGAGGAAAGCTTAAAGGTTTCTTACCTTTTACCTTTATCCTTTTGCCTTTCGGCCTTACTATGACATATTATTGAAAGAAGTCATTGAAAAACGTGAGAAGACAACAATATAATTCTGTTGCTTGAGAAAGCTTCGGGCTATTAGTATTACTCGGCTTTGATGTCACCACCTTTACACCTGTAACCTATCAACGTGATAGTCTGTCACGACCCTATAAGGAAGTCTCATCTCGTGGCTAGTTTCGCACTTAGATGCTTTCAGCGCTTATCTATTCCCAACGTAGCTACTCTGCAGTACAGCTGGCGCCATAACAGATTCACCAGAGGTTAGTCCAACCCGGTCCTCTCGTACTAAGGTCAGCCCCACTCAAACTTCCAACGCCCACAACAGATAGGGACCGAACTGTCTCGCGACGTTCTGAACCCAGCTCGCGTGCCACTTTAATGAGCGAACAGCTCAACCCTTGGGACCTTCTCCAGCCCCAGGATGTGACGAGCCGACATCGAGGTGCCAAACCTCCCCGTCGATATGAGCTCTTGGGGGAGATCAGCCTGTTATCCCCAGCGTACCTTTTATCCTTTGAGCGATGGCCCTTCCATGCAGAACCACCGGATCACTATATCCGTCTTTCGACCCTGCTCGGCTTGTCTGCCTCACAGTCAAGCAAGCTTATGCTATTGCACTCCGCGTACGGTTACCAAGCGTACTGAGCTTACCTTTGAAAGCCTCCGTTACCTTTTTGGAGGCGACCACCCCAGTCAAACTACCCGCCAAACAATGTCCTCCACATTGCAGAGTTAGACACCAAATACAGAAAGGGTGGTATTTCAACGTTGGCTCCACGAATCCTAGCGAATCCGCTTCAAAGCCTCCCACCTATCCTACACATCCTGTATCCGATATCAATGTTAAGTTGTAGTGAAGGTGCATGGGGTCTTTCCGTCCCGTTGCGGGTAACCGGCGTCTTCACCGATACCACAATTTCACCGAGCTCATGGCTGAGACAGCGCCCAGATCGTTACACCATTCGTGCAGGTCGGAACTTACCCGACAAGGAATTTCGCTACCTTAGGACCGTTATAGTTACGGCCGCCGTTTACCGGGGCTTCGATTCAATGCTTCGCCTTGCGACTAACATCCCCTCTTAACCTTCCGGCACCGGGCAGGTGTCAGGCCTTATACGTCATCTTGCGATTTTGCAAAGCCATGTGTTTTTGTTAAACAGTCGCCTGGGCCTTTTCACTGCGGCTGACATTGCTGCCAGCGCCCCTTCTCCCGAAGTTACAGGGCCATTTTGCCGAGTTCCTTAGCCATGATTCACTCGAGCACCTTAGGATTCTCTCCTCGACTACCTGTGTCGGTTTACGGTACGGGTTTTTATAACCTGAAGCTTAGCGGGTTTTCTTGGAAGTCTGATTACCTGAACTATCCCATCCCCCGAAGGTTCCGAGTACTATCAGCTTTCAGCAAGAGATGCGTACTTTACTACATCCCCTATACCTACGGCCTTTAACGAACTATTCCGTCAGTTCGCGTCAGTGTCACTACTCCGTCACCGCATCGCAGTTATAAAAAGTACTGGAATATTAACCAGTTGTCCATCGGCTGCGCCTTTCGGCTTCACCTTAGGCCCCGACTAACCCTGATCCGATTAGCGTTGATCAGGAAACCTTAGTCTTTCGGTGGGCGGGTTTCTCTCCCGCCTTATCGTTACTTATGCCTACATTTGCTTTTCTGCAATCTCCACAGTCACTTACGTTCCTGCTTCGCCGACAGCAGAATGCTCCCCTACCAGTGTATATTCAATATACAATCCATAGCTTCGGTATACCATTTAATGCCCGTTTATTATCCATGCCCGGCCGCTCGACTAGTGAGCTGTTACGCACTCTTTAAATGAATGGCTGCTTCCAAGCCAACATCCTAGCTGTCTGTGCAGCCGGACCTCGTTAGTTCAACTTAATGGTAATTTGGGGACCTTAGCTGATGGTCTGGGTTCTTTCCCTCTCGGCCATGGACCTTAGCACCCATAGCCTCACTCCAGCGTATATTATCAAGCATTCGGAGTTTATCTGGATTTGGTAGGATTTGACTCCCCCGCACCCAATTAGTAGCTCTACCTCTTAATAACTTAACCGCCAGGCTGTTCCTAAAAACATTTCGGGGAGTACGAGCTATTTCCCAGTTTGATTAGCCTTTCACCCCTACCCACAAATCATCCGGAAACTTTTCAACGTTTATCGGTTCGGTCCTCCAGTACCTGTTACGGCACCTTCAACCTGTCCATGGGTAGATCACAAGGTTTCGCGTCTACCTCCTCTGACTGCACGCCCTATTCAGACTCGCTTTCGCTTCGGATCCGTGTCTTAAACACTTAACCTTGCCAGAGAAGAGTAACTCGTAGGCTCATTATGCAAAAGGCACGCCGTCACCCCAGAAGGGCTCCGACCGCTTGTAAGCACACGGTTTCAGGTTCTATTTCACTCCCCTGTTCGGGGTTCTTTTCACCTTTCCCTCACGGTACTGGTTCACTATCGGTCTCTCAGGAGTATTTAGCCTTACCGGATGGTGCCGGCAAATTCCTACAAGGCGTCTCCGACCTCGCAGTACTCAGGATACCACTATCATATTATTACTTACCCGTACGCAGCTCTCATGCTCTATGGCCGGGTTTCCCACCCCGTTCCGGTTCATTTTAATACTCATGTTGTGGTCCTACTACCCCGTATATGCCGTAACATATATGGTTTGGGCTTCTTCCATTTCGCTCGCCACTACTCTGGAAATCACTGTTGTTTTCTCTTCCTCTGCTTACTTAGATGTTTCAGTTCAGCAGGTTAGCGCTATTGCATCTATTCTTCAAATAGATAGGTTTCCCCATTCGGAAATCCGCGGATTAATTCATATTTGCTAATCCCCGCGGCTTATCGCAGCTTATCACGTCCTTCATCGCCTCTGAGAGCCTAGGCATCCCCCGTGTGCCCTTTCTTACTTTCTTCTACTCATACGCCTTTTGCGCCGTATGGTATGCTTTTTTTGGTAATCTTTTTCGTCATTAGTCAATTGCCAGTAGTCATTGCTGACTGCTCACCGCTAACTGTTAACTTAAAGACTCCCTATTGTTGTCTTCTCGTTTTTTCAATTACTTCTTCCAATATGTCAAAGAACGTTTTTAAGCTTTTTAGCTGAAAGTCTAAAGCTTAAAGCTTTT
>NZ_JADFBY010000018.1 GCF_015223065.1 Mucilaginibacter sp. JRF | reverse complement strand
TTTAAAGTCATTTCATCTGATCTGATTATCAGATCAGATGAAATACCGCTTCCTCCGTTAGATCCACGCAACCCTTTTTGATTATATAACGGTAGTTTCTTTCGTGACCAACATAACAACTTTGCTTTCATCAAAAAAATTAGCGTGATCCGGTTGAACATGCTTCAGGAAATTCTCTGACGAAAAAAACTGGTGATAAAACAGGGAGTAGCTAACTGTTTATCAACATGTGGAGGAGGTTAAACACTAAGTTTGAAAATGCTATAGTTCGAAATTTAATAACAAGTTAAGAAGTTGAATTATGTTATAAAGCAATATTGGAATAAATTTATTTTTAAAGACTCCAAACGGCAAACAATCAAAGACAATGCCGGAGCAGCGAGTTCTTGGGGATTTTTTGGTGTTAAAACAATCAGTTAAAGTTTAGACCTATGCAGCGAGTGCAAAGGGCTTTTTTCATTATGCCAAATGGGTAGAATTCGATTTGTATCTAATTTATTTCCCAACACTCATCGATACTAATAGCTTGTTAAACTGTTCCAGCAATCCAATATATTTATCTTTCCATTCGAGACTGTCACTATTGATCTCCCATTCATTCTCCTGGTATATTGACTTTAAAGAGAATGTGTCTTCTGAGAAGTATTGTGGAAACTCATTTGAAAAATCATATTTCGATGCTAATCCAATGCGATGTATAATTTCTTTTTTTATAGAATCGGCAGACAACCAGTTGTATATCGTTCGTCTGTTGACATTTAATTCTTTTGCAAGGCCTGTAATAGTGTTACCACTTCTTCGAATCGCTTTTATAATTATTTTGCCGTGGTTATGGCTGTCTTTGCTCATAAGTTAATGTTAATTATAATATTGCTAATACGTTTTAATAATAAGAATATTAACCCATTAACGCATTCTCAAAAGCTATAGTGTAAGATAGGTATTTGTTAGACAGATAATATTTTATTCAATAGTTACAATAAAACAGAACATTAAGTTGAATTGATTGTCTCTTAATATCATAAGATCCAACAGTAAAAGTTTATCCGTAAACCCCGGGCAGCAAGTGCTCCGGGGTTTATTATTTAAATATGTTAGCGTGCCATTCGTATAATTTTTTATTATTAGATCATACGATACATAAGTTTAATCCATATCCCTCGAGTAGCGGGAGACCGGGGGATTATTTATGCAGTTGAGACAGAGTATAAAGTAATGTGTTATATCTTTCCAATAAGTCAATGTACTTATCCCGCCATTCGCCAGGCTCTACGAGCGATAATTGAGAATTTTGAATTCGTATCCATTCGGCAGTAAAATCATCGCTGGTAAAGTATTGGGGAAATTCGACCGAAAAATCGTGATGAATACTCATCCCAACCCGATAGATAATCTCTTTTTTAAGGAATGGTGATTCAAACCAGTTGTAAACAGTTCTTCTGTTTACTTTAATGTTGAAGGCAAGGTCAGTCAAACTGATACCTCTGCTGCGGACCGCATATTCCAGCAATTGTCCGTGATGGCTTTTATTAGTAGTACTCATAAAATTATGATTCGGTGTTGTATATCGATTTGAGAATTTAGTTCAAATCAGTGTGGCAAATCAACACATTTAGGCCAAAATTGTTGAACGACTTTCTTGTATCTGCCACAAGATATTGCCACACATAATTTAAGAATCTACAGGTTTTAAAGTTCAAAATCTTGGAATAGAGTGTTTAAAAATATTTTTAAAATCACTTTGCCATTTGTTTAGAATCTATATAAACTTAATTACCCATCAAATTTGTAATCAGTATAATTATTAATAGTGTATTAAACACACTTTTTAAGCCTTAGTGGGTTAATACACCTTTAAAGAATAATACACATCACTAAACACTTTTAAACATGAGAAGTATCTTGTACATCATCGCAGTCATCCTGGTTATAGGTTGGATTTTCGGCTTCTTCGTTGGACATGCCGGCGGATTAATCCACATTTTATTAGTAATTGCAGTAATCGCCTTATTGCTGGGCATCATCAGGCGAGCGTGATGATTATTAAACGTTAATTGGTAAAGCCACTTCAATAAGGAGTGGCTTTTTACATTAACACATATTTTATACGGCAAATTCACGCGATATGTACGCTTTGTGTGATTGAAGCAGCATGAAGGTTGGACTATTTTTGGGAAATAGACCAAACAATTTAAACCCATGCATACCGAAAGTGAAATCCAGTTTGAAGGCGTACTTGCCCTCACTAAATTACCTGATGAAGCCCTACTGAACCATGTTTCAATTACCGTGCCCGCGGCGCTTACCAATAAGTACGATGGGTTGCTCTACATTTATGGCGTCACATTTACACGAGTTGAAGATTATCCACACCCTACAGGCTGGGAATATCAAAAATTTGATACATTGCTTGCTTCATAGAAACGATTAATCCCTCTATTCACAACAGCTGACTGATAACCCGGTCGGCTGTTTGTGTTTTAAGGTTTTATCAACTACTCCTTGACTTAGTATTGTTTAATGTTTTTAAAAACTCTTTGTTTACTTGCCTTGATAGCCACTCATTGAATACCTGGGCGCATTTATTTTTGAATTCGCTACAGCAAGCAGTTATGGCAATGGCTTGGTTATCATCCTCTAATTTAACAGCAGGATGCACTTTGTGAACTGGACATTTTTTGCTTTCGATCTGCAAAATAATTGGCCTAAAGTCAAACATTGGTGTAGGTGTTTTTAACAGATACATCGTTGATTTTAAATTTGTTTGTGGAGTTAAAGAATTTTACAACGACTGACTATGTTTAAATTCATGTCATAGCAAAAGCTTACGCTGCCGGTTGGTTAGCAACTTGAATAGCTCTGTTTTTTGCTCATGTATTCCAATGTTTTTCGATTGATTCGTTCAGATAAATAGTAATTGAAAGCATAGATGCACTCATGCTCGAACTGATCGCAACAGGTATAGAATGTAACAGTGCATTTGGCCTCATTAATTATAATTTTTGGCCTTACTGAATGTATAGAGCATCTCATATGCTCCACCTGAACAACAATAGTGGTAAAGTTTAACACATAATTTCTTACGTAAAACTGCTTGACATAGTTTCCAGTTAGTGCTGCTAATATTATCATGCACTTACTATGTATCATTAGGCGACTACACAGGCAATGTATGCCCGCATCCATCAGAGTATTTTTGCTTACAATGGAAATTTCAGAACTGCAATCTCTTTTAGGTGAACCGACTAAACTGATATCAACCATCGAGTCGTTAAAGCCAATCATTCCCGACTACGCTTATAACGTCGAGCCCGAAAATCATAAAGTAGTACAGGATCTGCAATACAGGCCGTGGCGCGATATTGAGGTGCCGACCGGAGAGAATGATGAACAGGGCAATCCGAAGTACCGCACAGAAAAGAAAGATGTTCACCGAATACCCTCATCCACACAAAAGCAAATTTTAGACTGGGCGGTACGCATGAACCTATCAGGCGGTATTGAGATCGATGCCACCATACGCGATGCTTTCAAGGTCAGTGATGAAACCATGTTGGCCATGTTGAAGCGTACATGGGAAGATAATAAGTTAAACTACACAGCGCAGAAAATCGACAGACAGAAAAAGAACTACACCCAGGCGCTGGTAGTTTGTCAAAATTGAAGGCATAGATGTCGAAAAGGTGGATCTGTTTTTAAGCGATAAGTACATCACCTATACGAGAGATACTACCGGGTGGGCCTCAAAAGAAACTAAAATTCCTTACGGTAAGGCCAACTTTGTATTCCACGGGCAAAAGCGCCCGGAGTATGCTGATGTGCTGCCTAAGATCGAAAGGGTAGAGGAGGGCGATAGCGATACCGCTGACGAGAATCAAATATCCTCATTCCCCATACTGGATGCTACTGGCGAGATCACTGATATGAAAGGTGGTGGCAAGAATACCCGAAAGGTTTTCCAGATGGAGAATGGTGGCGATCTGAAGTATTTGGAGGCCAAAGGCGCGCAGCAGTCGGCTACCGATGAGCGGCAGAACCTTCGTCGCGATATTTACGACGAAACCAGCACGCCGCAAATATCCATGGAGCAAATCTCCGGTTCATCGAACTTACCGGGCGTCACCATCGAAATGATGTTCCTGCCTGCGACCAATAAGGCGAAGTCAAATCAGGATGGTGATCTGGGCATGGAATGGCAGCGGGACCTTAATTTGTTGAAGTCTTGTATGGCGGTGATCAATGTTGGTGTTAAGTCCAGTATAAGCATGCCGGTGAAGCCTAAGTTTAAGATCGAGCTGCCACGGAATTATACTGAGGAGTACGATAACATCGTGAAGCTGGTAGGCGCCGGGTTGATGTCGAAAGAAACTGCGATTGCTCAGCTGGCATTTACCAGTGATCCTGCCGTGGAATTTGAGAGGATAAAACAGGAGGCTGCTGAGTCAGCGAAGTTGATACAACGGCCTGTAGTTCAAACATTTTAAGGCAGTAATACACATTGTAGTATACAATAAATAATTGCTAGTTTAGCATTGTTCATAATAGGTAAATTTGTTATACACCAGCACATATCAACGTGCTTAACCAATGATGAAAAACAAATTTATTTTCCTGGCAATGCTTGCCATTCCAGTCGTTTTGACAAATTGTAAAAAAGATCTTTCATCTCCGTCAGAAAGCACTCCCACGTCAGAAAGATCTTTAACAACCGCAGCTGTATCATCAATCAAAGTAGAAACGCTTTATGGATCGCCTTACGCAACTGGCGCTTTGGTAAACGGCAAAGGTACTTCCGCTCGTTTCAATAGTCCTCGTGGTTTACAGCTGATACCTGATGGTACGATCTACGTTGCTGATATGAAAAACGATGTGATACGCAAAATTGCCACTACTGGCGAAGTTTCAACCGTGGCAACTAAACCAGCCGATTACGGAGGTGTGATGACTGACCCAATTTATATAGGTGTCGAGTACGAAACAGGTATTTTACACATTGTGCAGGATGGTAATACAGATTTTGATCCATTTGATCAAACATGGATATTTAAACCTAATGGAGATTTCGTAGCCACCAACTATTACTATTATACCAGTTCAACCGGCATGGCTCGAAATCCGTATACTGACAAGTTTTATTTTAGTTCAGGAAATCTCATAAGAGAACATTTTGCTCAACCTACAGGCGAAATTTATGGGCCTGGTTATGATATAGACGATAGCAAACTACAAAACCCGGAAAACGAAGGTAGTCGGGGCTTCAGCTGGGATGCATTAGCCATTGGTTACAATAAAGTATTATATGTGACAACGAACGGACGTATTTATAAGGTCACACCAGGCGGCGTCACTGAACAGATATTTAAAAATATAAATTTCGACAAGATCACCAGTATGATCTTCAATAAAGATAGCCGTACAATGTATGTTGCTGACAATGGTTACATAAAACGTGTCGATGGCACCAAGCTTACCATACTGGCGGGCCCGACCGGTGCTAATAATGGCCATGATGGACCGGCCTCAACTGCTGATGTTTATGCTTTCGGCTTGGCTCTGGACAAAGGTGAGAATGCAATATATTTCACCGATCAGAAAGCAAATACAATCAGAAAGATCTCACTAAAATAGTAAGGGTCAGTTAATTTTTATATGGGGCGGCAAGTTTAGACTTGTCGCCTTTTTTATTGGAGTATGTCGTTATTAGGTAAGAAGTTATAGATCAGTGGAATAAAGTCGCTAATTTCTCTTTTACGACAAATTGTGGGTGGAGCAGTTGAAAGCTCGTCGAGCTCATAACTCAGAGGTCGTGGATTCGTACCCCCCCCCGCCGCCGCAACTACAGGGGATATGACAACTTAAAGTAAAATAAAAACTGTACCTAAAATCGTCAAGCCGCTTTAGGCCCACTTAATGTGAAAGTTGTCTTCCCACAACGCATAAATTAATATTTTTTAAGAGGAAGCATAGGATTTAAGGGTTTTAAAATAGGACTTCTTGGAATACGAATTGAGTCTTTATTGCCACAACCGCAACTCTTAAGAAGGGAATTGTCAGTAATCATGATTGTTAGTATAAATGTGAATTAACTTCTCATTATAAGGCATTTTTTATGTGTCTTAAATTTCAGAACGCGCAAAATTTAGTATAAATAGTAGCACGGCAGGTGCAGGACTCTTAGGAGCGAAGACCCCTGATTACATAAAGGAGCTCATAGCAAGCAGGGCAGCGAAGCGCTTGGGGATATAGCGGATAGGAAAGCCACCAGAGTAAATCGGGAGTAAACCTTCCCCGGTTTTTATGATAGAGCTTGATATTCATATTCAACGTATTTGGAACAAAGACTTACGACTTTAGGTGAAATCAAAACTTCCCTTAAAGCATATTCTTCTCCAGTATGCTTGTTTTTATAGACTATTAACGCAAGAGTTTGATAACTGATGCCATCAATTTTTTTACGTACAAAGGAACTGCGAAGAGGTATTCTTGGGGATAATGCCGGTTCCATATTAAATACAATTCTAATCACGTCCCAAGATATTCATAATTATGAACACAACCCAAATATTTAAAAACGCAGCTGTTAACGGAGTTATCAGCGAATAAAAGGCTGTAAGCTTGCGCAACAGATTGAGTAGGAGCGCGAGGATACCCGTACGCTGTTAATCAAACTGGAAAGAACGTAGGCATGTATCTCGGTGAGAAGATTAACGCACACCTGGCAATCATGAATGGCGCTTACTTTAACGAGAAGGATTACTATCATAAGCGTTTGCCGGGGAAGCAGTAAGCTTAATTTGAATCAACTATTCCCGTGCTTTTATAAAGATTGATGCTTGATGGCCCTCCGTTTCAGAAAATTTAATTGAATGTATATTGCTAAGACATCCAAATTTAAAGCTGTTATAAGTGATATTATGTCGAGCATTACAGTACAAATCATGTCATATCTAACTGTATCGCCTATCAGTAGTATTGGTTTATCTGAAGTATTTACGTGTTCTACCAAAACTTGAGTAAATGCGTATTGCATATGATTGAATGTTTATTATAAACCTTGAAATAGTGATAAAGAATCCCAAAAGTGGCAAAAGGATCAACATCAAAAAACTTTACGAATCGCTCCACCTTTCCAATATCCCATCCTACTAAAAGAAAGTACGTGCGGATTACAACAAAGCTATCAATAAGATTTTTGGCGCTGCCGGCAATGTCAAGCTTAAGGGCAAGAAGTTCAAACTGAGTACTTGAAACATGTGGGACTGAGGCAGTCTTGTGCCGGAGAATTCCGTATATTGAAAACTGCCATCATAATTGCTT
>NZ_JADFBY010000017.1 GCF_015223065.1 Mucilaginibacter sp. JRF | reverse complement strand
TTCCGATTATTTTTCCTTTGTGTAAACTTTTTCGTTTCAATAGTTATTAAGCATTAGGCAAAAAGTTATCCAAAGGCTATAAATCACCCCAAAAGGCATAGTCAAAAACACAATACTCTGATAATCAGCATATTGAAAAACAAGGAAATATTAACTGAAACTTTAATCACGGGGAACCATTTTCCCCAACCCATGGGAATGGGTAGCGATATTGGGGAAATCCACGGTCAATTCCCCAGCGGGAAAAGCACTTAAACACAACTGAAAACGCAGTTTTAACATCCAAATCCACATCAAAAACCCCGCAACAAATAGCTGAATTCTATGGCCTATAAAGGTTAACTATGGCGAAACCTCTCCGGCCCTCTCCAAGGGAGAGGGGGTAGAATATTACCATCGTCTTTGCGAGGAGCGAAGCAATCTTCGAGCAGCTTGTCTTATAGAATATCCTGAAGAGATTGCTTCGTTCCTCGCAATGACGCATTTTTATTCCAATTTTGTCATTTCGACGCAGGAGAAATCTGTACGCGTTTATAGTAAAGCGATAGATCTCTCACTATCGTTCGAGATGACAGGGGGAGAAAAACAAAAAAGCCGAACAACTTTCGTTATTCGGCTTATATATCTTAGAATACCAAATTTAAACTTTTAACACCCCTCTGAAAGCGCGGGCGGCGTAGTAGGATGACGCACCATTGTGGTAGGTAAATACGGTGTTATATCTACGGTCGCAGAAAATAGCGCCACCAAGCTTGCGGATATCTACCGGGGTTTGTACCCAGCTTGATGTTTTCAGGTCGAAATTGCCGAGCTGCTGTAACTCGCGGTATTGTTGTTCGGTCAGCACCTCAATGCCCATTTCGGCAGCCATATTCATAGCGGTACCTTCTGGCTTGAATTCCTTGCGGGCTTCCAGCGCATGGCCATCATAACAAAGGCTTCGGCGACCTTTTGGGCTTTCGGCCGAGCAATCGTAAAATAAATACTCACCGGTTTTATCATCAATACCTACCACGTCGGGCTCACCGCCGGTGTATTCCATTTCGTTAAGCGACCATAGTTTTTCGGCGTTAGCTTCCAAACGCGACTGTACATCGGCCCAGTTAATACCCTGGTGACGGCTCATGTGTTTATCAAAACGGGTTTTTAATGTTTTTAGCAGATCGGTTTGCTCTGGCGATAGTTGTTTGGCGTGGCTCATAGGTGTTTGGTTTCAGCGTGGTTTAACAGAATTGATCCTAAATCAAATATGCAAAAACTGTAGTGGTTAAGATATATGAGATTTAAATATATCACAGCTCATAGCTTTTATTTCTTTAAAGAATACACGATCTCCTGCACCACACCACCCTCAGTCTGTAATTGCTGTTCGCGCGCAACATCCCGCTTAAAACCATTGTTCTCCAATATTTTTATTGAAGAAACATTTTCGCTATGCGTTGTGCCTACGATGGTTTTAAATTTTAAATGATCAAAATTATAGGCAATTACGGCCGACAAAGCTTCCGACATAATCCCTTTGCCTTGAAATTCAGGGAGCAATTCATAGCCTATTTCAACAACCGATCTTTTGTGATCCGTATTCCATAAGCATATGGTACCGATGAGCTTGGTTTCATCTTTTAAGGTGATGACCCAGTAATGCGCATCAGCAGCTAAAATGTTGACTATAAACTCAACCGCACCTTCGTATGATGTTGTAGCAGGCCGGTTAAGATACCGGTTAACACGCTCATCCGATCGTAACAATACCAACTGCGCGGTATCAGCCAGCATGATCTTGCGTAATGTTAATCGCGGAGATGAAAGTTCGATCACTTGATTTTATTTTTTATGGAACAAGATACGAGTTTATCGTGCTGCCCTTTTATTCAATTTATATTCAGAGATTTTAGTGTCACAAATGCCTTAAACCTTTTATATAAAACTTTTACTTGTATAGCTTATCTGATCAGCGTTTTTTTTGGAAGCTCATCATTTGGCCCAAAGTGGGGTCATCAACAATAATCATTAAACCATAAGGCGCCTTGTCACCTGTGAAACTAATATTGGTCAAAATTTGATCAATATTAGTTAGTGTAATTCCCCATACTTTTTCAAGGCTCCCCCAACGGTTTTCCACTGTTCTAATTGTTTCAATTTTCCAGTTGCCTTTAGCAGATATATGTTTTTTTTCCTCATCATCCATACCACCAAAAACATTAGGAATATTGTTAACTTGATATGTCGAGTCTGGCCTTAAAACAATTGTTGCATTTTGTCCAAGTTTATCAATTGATACTTCAAATATTGTTTGCCCTTCGAACTGATAAACCCCTATCACATCTTCTCTTTTAGGTTTATCCGTAGTTAATTCTCCAGCATATGGATCAAATTGACAACTTGTGATTAAGATAAGAAATGTTGTAAAGACGATATTGGCGATAAGATTTTTCATTCTTAAAAATAAAGCCTTTGAACTTTCATTCAAAGGCTTCAATAATAATTTCAAGAAATGCTTTCCCACAGTAGGGAAATGAACTTAGCCCGAAAAAGTACTTTTACAGCTAGTAAATGGGGTTAGTCGCGATGAGTGCCACAAAAGTGCCACAACCTTTTTCCATCGTATCTCCACTATGTGTATCTTTTGAAAGCTTCCTGCAACGAAGCTGACTGATTTAATGAACGCTAAAAATTCGTAATGTAAATTTACGAAATAATCTTTATCATTTTACACCTACCCTATTCCAGACATCTAAAATTATTTAGAATTCAATTTTAAAAAATATAAGATTTTACTTATAATTGAGCAACTTAAACATTTTTAGCCGTCACAATGCTACAGCAATTCACACAAAAAAATCCCAGGCAGCCTTTACATTTTTATGCCATACAAAATTCCCTATTCTTCGTTTCTAAACTTTATCCCATATGCGTAAAAATGCATCATAATTTTTTTTAATTAAATCAACAAGCACTTTGTTATAACTGAGTTCTTTTTTATAATCATTACAATCTGTTAAGCTTTCCTTATCACAATGAATACACGCAAAATGCTTCTGCTTTTGTGCTTATTAGGCATAATAACGCGCACCGCTATAGCCCAAAACGGCGCAAACGTCAGTGTCAATAACTACACGGGTACCGCTAATGTCACCATACCCTTATTTCAGGTAACATCCGGCTCCTTAAGCCTACAAATAGCAGCAGCATATAATGCCAATGGTGTTAAAGTTAAGGATGCTAAAGGCATAATGGGAATGAACTGGGGTTTAATAGCAGGTGGCGAAATTAACCGCACCCTTAGGGGCCTGCCGGACGATATGAAGTATGATAATGCCCGTTTAGGCTGGCTGTATAATACAAATGGCACGAAGATTAATAACTTTACGATCAGTAACAGCAATAGCACAACGATCTGTTCAGATGAAACTACAGATAACAGCTATATCAGCGCAAACTTCTCAGATCTCTCAGATACAGAGCCAGATGTTTTCAATATTAACGCTCCAGGGCTTTCCTGCCAGTTCGTGTTCGACAAAGACCATGTTGTGCGCACCATTCCTTATCAGGATCTGAAGATCACCTATCAGGCTGATCCAGCTAGTGGTAAAATTAATTCTTTTAATGTCATTAATGGTCAGGGCATACTTTATAGATTTGATCAAACCGAAACTGAAACCCGTAAAACCAGTACTTCGGGTACTGTTAGTTATTTTAAAAGGCAGTATGACCAGTTTGTTAACGGTATAAGTTTTGCGCGAACTTGGAAACTGACCGGCATAATAATGCCGTCGGGAGATTTTATACAAATTAATTATATCAATGGGAAACGTATAAAGAACAATGATAAGATTTCAGTGATATTGCCTGGATCTTCTGCAAGCACAACACTATTTTCGATAACCACATCTTACATGCCTTCGCTAATTAGTCAAGTGTATAACACCGATGTGATCAACGAACCTACTTTAAGTTTTACTTATCTACATGATTTTACAGGAGATTATAATGAAATCGGAAGTATAAAAGGCATGGGCCGTTCAGTAGGATTCTCCTATAAAAAGTTTGAAACATCGGCAACCAGTCGTTCTTTTCTGAACCGCATAACTATTTCCGGCTCAGGCATAAAAAACACCTTTGACCTTGCTTACTATGGTTTAGGCGTCAACGCGTCAGGTGATTATATCAACTTACCAGATTCAACCTCGAAAGAAATTGATTATTGGGGGTATTATAATGCAAGTAGTGCTTCAAGTCTTACTCCACAGATATACACTTATCCGTTAAATACAGCAGAGCGCTACCGGGTGCTACCACCGGGAGCATCGTCCAGTTATATTTATACATTGACAGGCGCTGACCGTTCGCCCAACTTATTGGCAGCCGTGAACGGCAGCTTAATGTCCGTTACGGCCAACACTGGCGGCGCTACCACGATCGAATATGAATTGAACAGTTATTACGATAACACGGCAGCCGCGGCAATCAACGGAGGCGGGATTAGGGTCAAAAGATTATCTTCAAGTGACGGCCTCAGTTCCGGTAATACTATCGTAACGAATTATAATTACAATGATCCGGCTACAGGAACGACCAGCGGCAAACCCATCAACCTGCCATCGTATGCCTTCACTATTCCTTATACCGGTAGCGGTACGGATGAGGCTAAATGGGCAGCATCGACAGTCCGTTCTGAAAATGACATGGCAGAAGAAGATGAAACCATTATTTATAAAAACGTTTCGGTGTCAAGGACAGGCAGTGGTGTAGTACGTTATGAATACGAGATCCCCGGCACATTCTGGGATGCCAGCGCTTCACCGGACTGGTTACCCACCACGGTATATTCCGGGCGCATAGCCTGTACAACGGCAACGTTTGCTACTACACAACGGAATAATTATCCTTATGCCCCGAATCCAAACTTTGACTTTGAGCGCGGATTGCTTAAAAAAGTAAGTACATATAGCGAAGCCGGACAGCAAATAAGCGAAGAAAACTATACTTATCAAAGATCTTTTACTAACCCGATTGTTATAACAGGATTAAAGTTTGAAAACAATACCAGCACGGCACGTAATTATGCCAAGTATAACATTCTTACGACGACATCTAAACTTACTGTTCAGCAGACAAGTAAGGTGTTCGATCTTCCTGCACTGACAACGTTTAAGACAAAAACGATCACTTACAAATACGAAAGTCCTAATCACAAATTACTTACATCCGTAGAAACACATAACAGTGATGGCAGCATCAGCAAAGCGTTCACAAAATATGTAAAAGATTATGCTACGACATTGGGCGCAGATTCGATGGCTAATTCCTTATACCGGATGAACCAGGCTAATCAGAACGTTCCTATCGAACAGTATCAACAGATTCAACGCGTAGGTACGACTTTTACTACCGGAGCCAGTCTGACGCTATATAAAAATGTTCTTGCTGCTGGAGTCCGCGATAAACCATCTCAATCCTTATCATTTGTGTCGCCGTCAGGAGTTTTGGATTTTCAGCCTTCATCCATATCTGGAAACACGCTTACCAAAGACAGCAGGTATGAAGTAAAAGCCAACTATTTATCTTATGATAACATGGGCATATTACAAATGGCCGACAATAACAAGCGCCAGCAGGTGACCACACTGACAGATCATAAGAGTAATCAACCATTCGCCGTATTTACAAACGCCTTGTTATCTGAAATAGCCTATAACGATTTTGATACTCCTTATATTGGTGCAGGATTTACGTTTACAGATACCGTTGCCAGCACTAATGCCAGAACAGGTAAAACGGCTGCTACCTTAAAAACGACAAGTGTGATCAGCCGGGCGATGACAAGAAACCCGCAGGCGGCGAACAATATTTTTTCGATATGGGTCAACACAACTGCGACCGGAACGCTTACTGTACAGCTTACCGACGGTACAAACACTTACAGCTATCCGATAAACTATGCGAATACCTCCGGCAAATGGCGGTTCTATCAGGTAAAAACCGCACTAAGTAGCCTTGCAAATTCATTCACCTGTAAGCTTATCGCTGGCGCTAATGTACTGGTTGACGATATTTTGTTTTACCCGGAACATGCCATTGTTCAAACTGCGGCATATGATCAGGAAACACTGGCTAAAACTTCCAATACAGATATGAATGGCGTGTCTGTATATTATACGTACGACACTTATGGACGGCTGAAAACGATATTGGATCAGGACAAAAACATCGTGCAAAGAAAGAGCTATCTAAAACCGGATGATTACACGAATTTTAATTCCAGCTTCAATCTTTACTTTTCATACGTACAGGGAGATGTATTAAACTACAACAACCAGCTTACCTTCAGAGACCGTGTTGACGCGGAATTAGACGGAAATATCCGAACTTACGACTTCGGTGACGGTACACCGGCTGTAACCGGACCTGGTACAGTGATTACGGAGTCGGAATTCGGGCAGACAGTAGAATATCGAACCTTTACACATACCTATACCCAACCGGGTAATTATACCGTTTCGCTGACAAAAACTTCTCCTGTTATTGGTACAAAAACCCTCACTAAAACAGTCCAGATATACGACCATTCAACGGTCAAGTTGCCACTTTATACCACTGGCAGGCAAGGTGCGGCGATTACCAATGTAGAATTCAGCGGCACAGGGTTAGGTAAAGAACAGACGCAGTCCGGAACCAGCTATGTCGTAAATCAGGGTGTTTACACGGTTACAGTGACCACCAGCGGCTCACAGTTTAATTCGGTGACCGGAAATGGATTCAAATGTGTTTACATACAATGCGGCAGCCAGGTGCTGGGCTGTATAAACTACAAATCTACGAGTAATGTGTATACATTTTACGGTATAGATCTGAATGGAAAAAGCGATATGTCGGTCATATTAAGTGAGAGTAGTTGTAATCCCAATTGGCCAATCGGAGGTGGCGTCAGCTTGACAACTCCCCCCCCATCTGAAGAACAATAAGATCAACCTTAACCTCACAACAATGCGACCAATCACTAAAAAACATACCCGTAGGTTAGCGGTAATGATACCATTACTGTTAGGCACCATTTATGCGAATGCTCAGCAACAGCAGGATCTGAGCGTGGAGCAAACAGAGATCATCAAAATCTCCGGTATAACAACTGAGGACATGATCTACGGATTGAATGCCACGCAAAAGACAACTTCAAAAACTTATTATGATGGTTTAGGCCGCCCTGTACAACAAGTACTTGTACAAGGCAGCCCGACGCAGAAGGACATTATCCAGCCGATAGGATATGACAACCAGGGAAGACAAAACCGCGGCTATCTGCCTTATGTCGGTACGGACGGCAGCGGCATTTTCCGTCCGAATGCCCTCACCAGTGAGCAGCCCGCATTTTATAATAACGGCACTTCGGACAAAATAGCCGACGATACCAATCCCTACAGCGAGCAGTTGTTTGAGAACAGCCCTTTGCAGCGCGTACTTTCCGCAGGCGGTGTAGGCAATGGCTTCCAGCCCCTGTCCGGTCAGCATTATTCCAGCATGAGCTACCGGAGCAATACAGCGGCAGATGGCAATATCATTATGTGGAGTCCAGATGGATTGAACACAGGGAATTATGGTGCTAATGTCCTTTCGGTAACCGAGGCTACCGATACAGAAGGGCACAAGGCTGTTGTATTTAGGGACGATCTGGGCCGGACGATCCTTAAACGCCAGGTAGTAAGCGCTACAACGAACAATGACACTTATTACATTTATAATAACGCAGGTTTAGTTAGTTATACCCTGCCGCCAAAGGCAGTAAACCTGCTGGCTGCCAATAGCAGTTATACGCTGAGCACCGCTGTAATAAGCAAACTGATATTTACCTATACCTACGATGATAAAGGAAGATTAACAGAAAAAACGATACCCGGTGCAGGCGCGGTATCGATGGTATATGATCCACTGGACAGATTGGTACTTGCACAAAACGCCAAGCTGAAATCTTCGAACCAATGGAACTACATCAAGTACGATGTGCGTGGTAACGCCATAGCACAGGGTATATATACCGATGCGACCCGTACGACGCTGTCAGCGATGCAAAGCTATGTATCCGGACTGAATTACAGCGTGAACTGGTACGAGAAGCGCGGCACCAGCTCAGGAACGGGATATTATACGAACGTCACCTTCCCGACCAGCAGCAAGACTGACCTGGCCTTCACTTACTATGATGATTATGATATCAACAGCGACGGGGTGGCGAACTACAATTATGTAGGACAAAACCTGACGGGCGAGGCCACGCCGACCACCCAGATCCGGGGCATGCTCACTATGGTGCGTAAATACACGGTAGGTTCAGCCGGCGGGGCATGGCTGCTGAAAGTGATCTTCTACGATAAGCGCGGTAACGTGATCCAGGAACGTTCCAACAACCAGATCAATAATACTACGGCGGATACCAAAACCATCGTACCCGACTTTACCGGTACCGCGAAACAGGTAAAGGTGGTCAAATCAGTGAACAGTGTCAGCACAGCCATATTGAGCACATTCAGCTATGACCATATGCAGCGTGTAACGGCGATAGACCAAAGCTATAACGGGGGAGCGACCGTACGCGTAGCCGGCTATACCTATAATGAACTGGGTCAACTGGTGGATAAGAAGCTGGGCTCGACCAACGGCGGTAGCAGCTACCTGCAATCCATCGACTACCGTTATAATATCAAAGGCCAGCTGATCAGCATTAATAACAGCAAGCTGAGCAATGACGGCGTGAAGAACGATGACAGCAATGACCTGTTCGGTATCGAGCTGCTGTATAATCAGGCCGATGCCAACGTAGGCAATACGGCTTATTATGACGGCAGCCTGTCTGCAGTAAAATGGATGAGCAAGAATGCCGCGAACGCCAGCAGTTATGAGCGCAGCTATAAATACAGCTACGACGGGCTCAACAGGTTGACAGCGGCGAACTATGCCGAGCGCACCACGTCAGGGACCGGGGCGTTCAACTATAACGTGAACGGGTTTAACGAGAACAACATCACCTACGATGAGAACGGCAATATCCAGACACTGAAGCGTAACAGCAGCGTAACAGGCGCGGCCAATGTAGTAGAGGTAGACAACCTGAGTTACATTTACGATACGGCCAACCCGAACCAGTTAAAGAACGTAACGGATGGCACGACAACGAACCATACCGGTTACGGTTTCAGGAACCTGACAGGCACCACGACAGGCAACTATGCCTATGACGCGGCGGGCAACCTGACGGCCGACCCATACAAAGGCCTTACACTAACCTATAACTACCTGAACCGAACGGACAGGATCACGATCACGACCGGTACGGGGAGATATATAAACCATACGTACAGTTCAGATGGTGTGCTGATCAAAAAGCAACAGTACGACAACAGCACGCTGCAAAAGACGACAGACTATATTGACGGCTTTGTGTATGAGAATGGCACGCTGGCGTACTTCGCCATCCCGGAGGGGAGGGTACGTAACGTATCGGGTACGCTGAAAGCGGAATACGTGATCACCGACCACCAGGGCAATGCGCGTATCAGCTTTGAGGATAATGGCAGCGGTACAGCGGTGGTGAAACAGGAGAACAGCTACTATGCCTTTGGTCTGACGATGGCCAGCAGCCCGGTAGCCACGCCAACGCAGCCGAACAAGAACCTGTACAATGGCGGCTCGGAATGGCAGAACGACTTTAACAACCTGCCGGACTATTACAATACCTACTACCGTAATTATGATGCTGCATTGGGCCGGTTCATCGCTGTTGATCCGATGGCTGGGGCTACTGAATCGATGACGGTTTATCAATACTCAGGTAACAACCCGATCATGTTTAATGACCCATTGGGTGATAAGCATATTACAAGCGCCTACCCTGTGGAGATGCCTGAACCGCTTCAAATCCTCGGGATTTTTCGCAGTACTGGACGTATTTCACGGGAAATGTATTGGAGTGGTGTCGAAGGCGCTTTTATTAGAGAAGACTATGATCCGTTTGCTAAATCAGGCGATTATTCGGAATTTTGGGGACAGTTCTTAGATAAATATAGTAACTGGCAAGGAGAAAAACTTAATTTAGATTTTAGTGATTTAAAGGTAGGTACTAACAACGGCCAAACTACTTATCGCTATAATACTGTAACTGGCTCGGTGAATAAGGACAATGGTATTATTACCGATATAAACTTTACTGAACATAGTATAAGAGTAAATGCTGCAAGTAATGGCAAATGGCCAATTGGCTTTTTCGTCGACCCTGCATCAATAAAAATGCGATTAATAAGCACACCATTTGGTCTGTATTATCAAGGAAACATAAATAATATTAATATACTGGCATATGACGATGACGGAGATAAGCCCAAAAGTGTTTTAGTTCACATTAGAACATTAGGTGTTGAAGTTCCCGCGAAAGATGTATTAAATAGGAATAGTTTAATCAACAGCTTAGCGCGGTCAATCGAATATAGCGGTAACAGAGTTTACGATCTTCTGCGAGCTGGTATGATACATGATACTCGTGGTGCTAATATGTGGTTTGAAAATTATTTTAGTGGTTTTATTGGAAAATTATATCCAGGGGCTTATAGTATGGAGCAACACATACCAGGCGCTCCTTCTAGCAATTTAAAATGGACTTTGTTTCCCTGGAAATTTAACCTAAATGAAAATTAATTTCAAGATGGATTATTCAGATATATATAACGTTGTTGCTAAATATTATCCAATAGGTATTGATAAAAATGATCCCTGCTATAGGATGTATAGTGGACACGAGCTTCTCGAACTAAAGCTACAAGAGATGTTAAACTCAAATGAAGACGTTAATAGATGGAAAAAATTAGTATTGGATTTTCAACATAACTTTTTTGAAATTCTTGACGCCAATACAGATTCATCCCCATTGGACCCTTCATTTTCTGTAGAGGTACTTATTGGAGAAAAAAAAATAGGTAGTATAATTCAAAGGACTAAAATATGTTGTCATCTTAGCTATCTGGGACCTTTTTTTTGTATGTATGGAAAGGAAGAGGTAAATATTGAAAGAGATATGGAAGTCATTAACTTCCATCCATTAATTTTCGCCACACCTAATAGTATAATGGAAAAGTATTATAACACGCTTCGACTGTCAATAGAAAGTAGATATAATGGATTATCATTAGTACCTTTCATTTTGCTTTCTAAAAGAATTAAAGGACTTCGCATAGCTTCCTCTGAACTAAAAGAGTATCAATATTCCAGCGTATACCAAGCTCTATTCAAAAGAGAAAATATTACTGATTGTAAAGTTGTGGGCAATATGCTCCAGAACAAAAATTAAGTTTTACCTCATTTGACGCAAATATATTTATGAAACAATCAATAACGTTCTCATTGAAAGTTTGGTTCACAGCTTTAATTCTGACCCCTTTGTTAGCATACCTACTCTTTTATTTAGGTAATTCAGTAATTTTTATTTTCAACAGTGATAAACTAGCAACCGATACTGGACTGATCTATCAAACCGACAAGTTCCAAATATTTAATATAGGCTGGATGTTACTTCGATATACACCTTATTATTTACCTTATTTAATAATTACGGTGATAGGGTTGGAATATAAATCGAGAAAAACTATATCACTGAAAATTATAAGATTTTGGCTAACAATTTTCTGTATTTTATTAATCCTATATCCATTTACAATATTTCAACTTAAAACCATAAATTTTTTGTTTAATATGAATTTAGCTTGGATTTCGTCATTTGGAATTAACTTTACTGGAGGAGTTTGGTTTTATAAACCAACAGGTTTAGTGGAAAAATATAGGTTTTATAGAAGAAACATATCGTAAAGATTGCAACTACCCACCTTAATTTAAATCCGAATATTGATCCACATGATAAATATTTCGCACTGACTAATTGTAAAAATAGCAGAAGGTGCTGGTAGGAATATTTAAATAATGTCAAGAATATCACAATTGATCTGTTAACTAAACAAAAATCCGTTGAATTCTGCTTTTCTTTAAAATATAGAGCAGAAGGGGATGGAACTTAGCCCGAAAAAGTGCATTTATAGTTTGCAAATGGCGTTAGTCGCGATGAGTGCCACAAAAGTGCCACTACCACTTCCACTTTCTCCAATTAACTTTGAAAGCGTCCTGCAAGGAAGCCGACTGATTTTAAGAACGTTGTAATTCGTGATGTAAATTTACAAATAATATTCAATCAAATGAGCCCGTTAGTACAAAACTCGAACTCCTTATTACAGGACTTAAGACGTCTTGTGGCTCTTTCAGTTGGCAGAC
>NZ_JADFBY010000016.1 GCF_015223065.1 Mucilaginibacter sp. JRF | reverse complement strand
TTGTCTGGCTCATCAAAAGTCAAGCTACAAACAGTAAAATTAGCAGTAGGTGCGGTTTACTATGCTGATAGAACTTACAAGATCAAATCGGTACCGAGCTACCTAGCCAATACATCATTCATCAAAGCTGCTAATGATGATAAGATCAACACTCAAAATACTTTTTTAACTTTCAAAGTTAGCCGCGCTTCAACAGTATACGTAGCGTACGATCCTCGCGCTAAGAAATTACCTACATGGTTGCAAGGCTTCACTAAAGTTAGCGAGCAATTGGGTATAGATGATCCAAAATTAGCAGGCATGAACTTATACAAAAAAGATTACGCCGCAGGAACGATCAGTGTAGGTGGTAACTTGTCTGGTTCAGCTACCGGAGCCCTTTGCCAATACATACTTATAGTTAAAGAAAATTAAGCTGATATTTCCGATTGTGTTATGTAAATAGTTGGTATAATTTATCACTGAAAATAATCCTTGTCAGGCGCAACTGGCAAGGATTTTCATTGGTGAAAAATTTTAAGTGCCCAATAGTTTAAGTTTTTGGTTTGTGAAAAATAATACATGGTGACGGCTCAAAGGATAATTGAATAGCCAGTCGTATGTATACCCGTTTAACCATCTTAAGCTCGCTTAATAATCCGGCTGACATTTCGCTCAATAATATTGTAAATATCTCCGATTATAATTCACAATCATTTCTAATTTATATGTTTCGTTAAAGTTCAGTTAATTAAAAAGTTATGCCCAATATGAAGAACACTATGGGGCGAAAACTTGTATTTATCTGATATGATAATAAATACAGAAATCCTCAATTTCTTGGCAAGAAAATGGTTTTGATGAAAACATGATAGGACGCTTAGTGAATGGTCAGTACAGCATTATAACGGCTATTTTCCTTGCTATTCAGCTGCACGGTCAAATTTTTGTTAGCGGCATCCCTCAGCGCAAAACTCACAAGCTTATCTCCGGCAAATTGCGACTGTACAAAAGCGGTAACATCAAAATCAATACGATTAAATTGATTATTGACCGAGGCAATACTTAGCGCGCTTGATGTGGCTTGCGGAGCGTTGGCGAATGTTAAGCCGTTTTCTGTCCAGCTATCATCATCAATGCCAAATGCTGATAAGGTTAAGCTGCTTGTATTATCGGTGTTCCTGGCGTAAACACTTAAAGTGGCGGAATTAATTCTGCTGATATCAGCCAGTGAAAACTTTAGATATGCTGATCTATAATAATTACTTACTGTTGAACCTTTAATGATCAGCAAAGTGTCGCTTCCATAATTAACCGACCCGAAACTGCCGTTACGTACAAAGGCATCCGCCATCGGTAATAATTCGGTAGCCGGAGTATTGATAACCGGTACACCTTTATAATTGATGGCCGAGAAATTGCCGCCGGTATAATAAATATTGCCATTTATAACCGCCGCCACTCCGGCAGATTTTGCCGCACGCATGGGCGAAAGTATAGTCCATTTATTAGTTTCAGGCTCATAAGCTAATACTTGTTTTCCGGGTGTATTGTGGGCGGTTTGGCCACCCAGTACAATTATACGGTTACCGTAAACTACCGCGGTTGATAAGATATGATCAAGCGCGACAGGCATATCGGCTAGGTTTGTCCAACTATCAGTTTGCTCATCATAAACCTGCAATGTTTTTTGTGGCACTGAGGCTTCATTTTGTCCATGCGAGCCGCCCATGATGTATATCTTACCATTATAAACAACCCCACCTGGGTGATTTACCGCGTTGTTAAGCGATGCAAGCGTTACCCAACCGGCACCGGGATTATTGAGATCTAAAGCCAGGTGCATCTTTGTATCTGTACGGGATAACTTTGCCCCGCCTATATAATGTAGCTTACCATTTAGGTAACGCAACTGCCCGGCAGCTAACTCCAGCGGCAGGTCGGGCATGCGGGTATAATTATTCGTGGCTACGCTATATTTCCAAACCTGTTTAGTACCGAATATCTGGCCGGTACCATTTGCGTTGGAGGTATAGCCACCGGCCAGATAAATATCTGTTTCATCGGTAGCGGTGGCTACGTGTGTTCCACCGCCAAAATTGGAGCCGAAAGGTTCATGCGGCATACTTTTGATGGATGCCCAGGTATCGGCTATCGGGTCATAGACATAGGCGCGTTTGGTTGGTGTCCACTGCGGTCTTTTGTTTACATCAAAGCCACCAAAGATATATAATTTGCCATTAACCAGTTCGCCTTGTATTTCGTGCGTGGCTATGGGTTGCGCTTTGGCTGTACCCCAGGTCAGCAAACTAAATTCATCTAATGAACTGTTCACATTGATGGGTGCATAAACTGCGGACTGTTCTGTAGGTAAATTCTGCTGTTGCTCTTTAGAGCAGCTTGCAACGGAGAACATCCCCGATATTAACATTACTATTAGTATTGTTTTATTCATAATGATCAATGTGGTTTATATTGATCGTAAACAATAATGCACGAGTAATGTGTTCGTGTCACAATCTATCAAATGTGGTTGTCCCATAAAATGAGTAATACCACAACCTGACTATGTTACTTATTTAATTTTCAACTCAAACAACACCACTTCATTGCGGTATTTCGTTGAAATCAAGCTTAGCCCAAGTTTGCAATTTCATATTTAACTTTCGTGGCTTTCATCTCGACCATGATCCTAAGCAATCGTTAAGATTTGCTCAATATAGCGCCTGTAGAGGAAATCAGCTGAACTAGCTTCGCATAAATAAAAGATTAAGATTAAATAATTGTACTAATAGTTATACAAATGTTTAGTTTAGGGAACCATTTGTTGTATAGGTTATAGCTCACTTATGTTAATATGTATTAAAATACAATATTTTCCTTTAAGTAATTATCTTTATAATTAATTGTTATTCATCTGTTTAAAATATAAATGAGGTTATTATACATGTTTCAATAGCAAAGGCATAGTTGTTGTAAACAACATAACAGTTTTTAATCAATAGTTAGTCCTTCAGATCAGCGAGTGATGTGAAGGGCTTTTTTTTATCATGAGGGTTTTTGATTAGAAGAGATTCTATCAACTAGCTATAGAGATACGCTTCAGTCGGAGAAAATTCTGCAAAAGTTTTGCAAATGCGTCTTCGTTAGTCACCAATTTTACTTCAGGCGAATAATCCCCCAAATTACACACGATTTCGTCAATGCTCATACCACCACGTTGATCTATACCCATTAATGACTGACCATGATTTTTAAATAGCGTGATTTTCGTTCAATAACTCTATTGATCCTTTATGTAGCTCCAAAATACTTTCATAATCGTTTTCGTTGATAGATAATCTGCTTATCGGAAAAACGAAAATCATTCCATACGTAAATATAGCTGTTACAAGGCTTTTGTAGCTTATAAGTGGGGAACAGTATTTGCGAAAATTACCCGAAGTGAGAATTTCTTTACCCTGATAACAATATTAGTAAAAAGGATGTTCGAACAGCATTTACAACATTTAATTGGTTTTTATACAACAGTGATTGAAAAGCTGTGTCAAAACTTCCAAAACATAATTTCTATCTGATAAGCAATTTCGGTGGATAAGCAATTATTCTTAACATGAACACTAATCAATTTCCTTGAACCTTTAAACTCAACGCAATAACTTATGAGTCACGAAGTACAGGTGGTGATATCTCTTTAAAGCACTAAAATAATTTAGTGCAAATGTCATGTTAGTCATCTTGGTATAGTTTTAATGCTTAGATAAACTCTGATAATTGAGCAGAGACTTCCCGGCAATACACTTTACTGACGAATTTCACTACTTAAACTACACTCTATTTAGGAATATGTTTCTAAAGCTTTAAGAAATTTTTTATTCATTGCTTGTGGATGAGCATAAAAAAAGCTGAGGGAGGCAGCTTTATAAATTGTTAAACTAAGCTTCAAGTGCTCTGTTTACGGCTATACAATATAGGTAGTAATAAGGCCAAGCGAATATAACTAATTACTCGGGGCTTCTTTAATGTTAATAAGATAGGGGAGATATACCTTATATTGGATTGCAATAGCTGATATGTTAATAAAAAGAAAAGGCGCAATCAACTTAAAATTGATAAATTGCCTGTATTCCTCATTTGTTTTACCTTAATCGCTTGTTAAAGCTAAATAATTTGATGCTATTTGATTCGTTTTGCGTCTGTTTTTTAATCTGCAATTATTTATAAATCAATTATTTATCAGCGTATTCGGTTGACAAATATAACAGATCTCCCTTGTTAACCGAAGTGTTAACCGAGGATGGCATTAAAGATGATATGAAATGAGGGGTTTTGAAATAAAAAACCGCTTAATTCGTTGAATTAAGCGGTTTCGGTGAGTTTTGAAACTCTCTAAGCGGAATGGAGGGACTCGAACCATGCCCCATTCAATCTCATCATCAATATTATATCAGTCTTCTCAAAAATAACTCACTAAAAACTCAATTCAATTTTGCGACTGCTTGATTTCAAATGATATTGTATAAAAATAATAATATATAGCTATTGAACAAAAATAATAAAGCTTTTTATGGAGGATTAGGAGGTGCCGGAGGAAGTTTTTTAAAACCGTTTCCAGCTGTATATCAAATTGTTATATTTTATAATTTTGATAGGTCTCGAATAGGTCTCTCAATCTAAGAGCGGCATAAAACGCTATGTTCATTAGTAAATTAGTCATTTATTAAATAATTAACAATAATAGCGTTAAAAAGCAGAGAAGACCATTTTTATAAATGTTCATTATTTCCAGCTATTGAATAGCATGTTTTCTACATATTTTATTTTCATGGTTAACTACATTTTTCGTTAAGAAATTCCGATAAATGCTGTTCCAGCAGTTCCGTATTATATTCGGTGTTTGGGCTATTATTTGATAATACAATTTCATCATCGTTTACGATCAGCGTGAACATGGTGCCTTCGATGATCTCCGGAAAAGAAATATTGATCACGTTATACACATGCGCGAATTCTACTGACAGGTTTGTGTTCAATTTTGAATCGATGTAGCTGGCAAATTCCGTCTTCAAAAGATCAAACAATTTTTCGGCGCTCAAAGGTTGTACGTTTTTTAGGGTTGTCATATTATTTTTAATATCAATTATTTATTAATTATTAGCCGGCCATTTCCAGTTTAGGATTTCCGTCATGTCTTTGCCGTTCGCACCGATATAATGTTTATGTTCGATCAGTTTATCCTGCAGCAATTGCTTAAGATAAACACCTTTAGTGCCTGTTTTCGGCAAACGGTCAATCACGTCAATAGCAAGGTGGAACCTGTCCATTTCATTTAATACGGTCATGTCAAAAGAAGTTGTGATGGTACCTTCTTCCTTGTAACCCCGTACATGAATATTATTATTATTAGCGCGGTTATAGGTTAGGCGATGTACCAGCCAGGGGTAACCGTGAAATGCAAACACTACCGGTTTATTGGTGGGAAACAGTGCATTGTAGTCGGCATCTGTTAAGCCATGAGAATGTTCTGTGCTTTTTTGCAGTTTAAAAAGATCAACTACGTTTACTACGCGAATATGGAGTTCCGGCAAATGTTCGCGTAAGATCGAAACAGCTGCCAATATCTCAAGCGTAGGTACATCACCGCTGCAACCCATAATGACATCAGGCTCTATTTCCTGATCGTTACTGGCAAAATTCCAGATACTTATACCGCGGGTGCAATGCTCCACCGCTTCCTCCATGGTCAACCATTGCGGTGCCGGGTGTTTGCCCGCTACAATGACGTTTACATAATTGTAACTTCGGAGGCAATGGTCCATAACCGATAGCAGGCAGTTGGCGTCAGGCGGCAAATAAACCCGTACGATATTCGCTTTTTTATTAACCACATGATCTATAAAACCCGGATCCTGGTGCGTGAAACCGTTATGGTCCTGCCGCCAAACTGTAGAAGTTAAAAAGATATTAAGGGAAGCGATCCTTTTACGCCAGGGCAATTCTAAAGTTGTTTTCAACCATTTGGCATGCTGGTTAAACATCGAATCCACGATATGAATAAATGCTTCATAACAATTGAACAGGCCGTGCCTGCCGGTTAGCAGGTAGCCTTCCAGCCAGCCTTCACACTGGTGTTCGCTTAGCATTTCCATGACACTGCCTTCCGCCGAAAGAAATTCGTCATACTGCGTTACCGGCGCATTCCACTGGCGGCCGGTGGCTTCAAATACGAGATCTAATTTATTCGATAACGTTTCGTCCGGCCCAAAGATCCGGAAATTACGCATTTTCTGGTTTTGTTTGATCACATCGCGTAAAAAGCGGCTACTCACATAAGTGTCGCCTTCGCCATCTGCGCCCGGCGCTTTAACGTCTACCGCATAAGATCTAAAGTTGGGTAAAGACAGGTCCCGCAATAAGTTCCCACCGTTAGCATGAGGGTTTGAGCCCATCCTACGTGCACCTTTTGGCGCAAGGGCCTGCAACTCGGGAATCAATTTACCCTGTTCATCAAAAAGCTCATCCGGCTTATAGCTTTTCAGCCAGTCTTCCAGTAACTGCAGGTGCTCTGGTGGGGCGGAGGCAGATACAATAAGCGGGATCTGGTGTGCCCGAAAATTGCCTTCGATCTGGTGGCCATCTACCACTTTCGGGCCTGTCCAGCCTTTAGGCGAGCGCAGAATGATCATTGGCCAGCGCGGGCGGCCGCTGTGCTGATGTTCTGCATCATAGCGGACCTGTTTGGTCCTGTCGACTGCGTAATCCAGTGCAGCTGCCATATCACGGTGCATTTGTTCGGGCTCATCGCCTTCAACGAAAATAGGGTTCCAGCCATATCCGCGGAAAAGCTGTTCCAATTCCTCATGAGTGATCCGCGCCAAAATTGTTGGATTAGCGATCTTATATCCATTCAGGTGAAGGATTGGTAAAACCGTACCATCTGTTAAAGGATTCAGAAATTTATTGGAATGCCATGCGGTAGCGAGCGGGCCTGTCTCTGCTTCACCGTCGCCTACTACGCAAGCGACGACCAGATCGGGATTGTCAAGCACGGCACCAAAGGCATGGCTAAGCGAATATCCCAGTTCGCCGCCTTCATGTATCGAACCGGGTGTTTGTGGTGATGCATGACTGGATATACCACCGGGATGTGAAAACTGCGTGAACAGTTTTTGCAGCCCATCTTCGTTCTGTGTAATGTTTGGATAAACTTCAGTGTAAGAACCTTCCAGGTAAGTGCCTGCCACCACGGCCGGCCCGCCATGCCCTGGCCCCGATACGTAGATCATATTCAGGTCGTACTTGTTAATTATCCGGTTAAGGTGGGTATAAATGAAATTCTGCCCCGGCGTGGTTCCCCAGTGTCCCAGCAACATGTTTTTAATATGTGCCATTTTCAAAGGCTCTTTAAGCAAAGGGTTTTGATGGAGATAAAGCTGCCCTACAGATAAATAGTTAGCTGCGCGCCAATAAGCATCAATTTTATGCAAAATATTTTCTTCTAAAACGGCATTTTCGGTAATGATCTCTTCGGTTTCCATTGTATCTGATCTAAATGTTATTAAAGGAATTTCTCGTAATTAGCCTGGCCATCATCAGCGCTTCATCTGTAGGGATAACGCGGACGCATACTTTGCCTGCGGAGATGATGTTTTTGTTTTTAAGATTGTTATCATGATGCAGCTCAATGCCCAGAAATTCCAATTTTTTGCAGATCTGCGTACGAATCTCAGGAAGGTGCTCACCAATGCCGCCAGAAAAAACCAGTGTATCCAGCCCCCCTAAAGCAGCAGCATAGGCGCCGATATACTTGCTTATTTGGTAACAAAAAAGATCGATCGCTTCTTCGGCGCGTTTATCGCTGTTCCGGATCTTTAAGAGTTTCCGGATGTCCCCGCTGGTTTCTGAAACGCCTAATAAGCCGCATTCATGGTTGATCAGGTAATGGAATTGTTCCGGATCAAGTTTTTCCTGCCGGATGAAATAGGCTGCCACACCCGGGTCAAGGTCGCCGCTGCGGGTGCTCATCGGTATCCCGGCGCATGGTGTAAACCCCATGCTGGTATCTATGCTCAGCCCGTTCTCAATAGCGGTTAAACTTGTGCCGCTGCCCAGGTGAGCCATGATCACCCTGCTGTTTGAGGAGGGGAAATGATTTATTCGCGCCAACTCCTCTGTTAGGTATTTATAGGAAAGGCCATGAAACCCAAAACGCTGTAAGCCTTTTTCAACGTATTTACGTGGTATGGCCGATGTTTTAGCCACAACCGGCATGCTTTGATGGAACATCGTATCAAAACAAGCGATCTGTTTTACATCGGGGAAACGTTTTATAAAAAGTTCAACGATCTCTATTTCAGCCGGTAAATGTTCCGGATCTAAATCGGTCAATGATCTTAATTCATTAATAAGCGCCGGTGTGACCACTTCAGGATGAATATGCCTCATCCCGAATACGATACGGTGGCCAATATTGGTAACCCGGATAAATTCAGGCTGTTCAGCCAGCCAACTGATCAGTGAATTTGTTAAGCCACATTTTTGATCACCCGACAACTCAATGATTTTTTCGTCAATAAGTCCATTCCTCTTTACCTTGATCTGCTTTGTTCCTGTTTCAAGGGTATCCAGGCTGCCGGAAAACAAAAGTGTCTCCTCATTATCCAACAGGCTGTAAAGTGCAAACTTTACGCTCGATGAACCGGCATTAATAGCTAAGACAACATTTTCTGTTGCTGGCATATGTAAATGTTTGTATGGCGTGTGGGTAGTGGTCCGTCCCCGGGCCTAAATGGGGGAAAGGTAGTGAGGTGTTACGTTTATCTATGACGATAAGCCGTTTCGTTAACAAGCATTCAACTCCAGTAATGTTTGAGTTAGGACAGATTTATTAACAAGGCGCCTAATTAAGATCTATTATAATGCTGCTATTTTGTTATATAATCGGGCTGGCGCGCAATTTTAGAGATCAAATCATCAATGGTCTTAAAAACAGTTGTGCGCAGTTAAATATTATTACCAGGGTTTGAAATGATATAGGTCACGTTGAAATAGGCGTAACTACCGGTTTATTCATACTTACAGACAGTAGAAACATTCCCGCCGACTGAAAATGCGCTTCTTTGTTTACAGCCAAGGAAAGGGTCTTTCCAAAGTAAGATGCGAAAACAGGGCCAAGGCATGATGTAACGCCAAAAGTGATAAAATTTATGCCGCCTGTCGCGCTGCCTTTTACTTCATCCGGATTAGCTTCTTTGATCATGGTGTAAGGGATCATTGCCGCTCCTGATGCTATCCCGAACAACAACATACTGATCAGAGCAGGAACCGCATCAGGCAAGAAAAATATTTGCAAAAAGCAACCGAGCATGACAAGGCTTCCACCAATTAAAACTGGTTTGCGCCGCCCCAGCTTGTCGGATATGAAACCCAGAAAGGGACAGCCGATTACCCAGCCCATTGGTACCATTGCACTTATAATGACCGCTGCTGATCTCTCCGTGCCTCTGTCATTAATGAAAAAGGAAATGCCCCAAGTCATTGCAAACACAGTTGTCGGTACAAAAAGCAAACCAGAGATCAGCCCACTCATATAGGATTGGGGGTTACTTAAAACGATCTTATACGGAAGCAGCACGTTCCGCGAAGCCGTCCCTGATTCCGGCAAAGTTACTTCCCTGGGCGTAGTAAATAGCAACATTACAGATATCATACCGCAGGCAATACTCAATATTACCCAAAAAGTCTCAACAGGTAAACCATTTTGAATGAGTGGCCCGGTGATAAATTGTCCTGATGATCCGCCCAGCATACCCATACATTGGGTAAAGCCGATAGCGGTGGCAATATATTTAGCGGCAAAGCCATGTGCTGCAAGATAAACGCAGCCGGTGAAAGAAAAAGCGCTGCCGGCTCCCTGAAGTAACCTGCCCGCATAGCCGCTTAACGATCCTGACATGGAGAAAAGCAGGCAACCTAAGCATAAGATACCGGCACCTATGGAAATAGGATATTTAGCGCCGTAGCGGTCATAAGCAATACCGGCAAGCAAACTGGCTAAAGCATAGGTGTAATAGTAAGCGCTAAGTATAGAGCTGATCTCGAAAGCCGATAAGTTGAATGCGCTGGAAAGTTCTCCGATCATTACCGCCGGGGAGGAGCGGATGGCGTATTGAAGAAGATAAAACACGCATCCGAGTACCCATGATACGATAAAACCGCGTTTGAGTTTTTTGTCAAGGCCTGCACTGGCCACGGCGCTCATGAGTTAACCTCGTTAAGCAATGGTGACCCGGCCACAAAGCTATCCGCATTTGAAAAAGTGGTTTCGGCTATCTGCTGAATGGCCTCACGTGTGAAAAATCCCTGGTGGGAGGTTATTAACACATTCGGGAATGAAATTAACCGAGCAATGAGATCGTCCTGTATGATATCGCCTGAAAGATCGTGGAAGAACAGGGCAGATTCCTGTTCATAAACATCCAGTCCAAGATAGCCAAGCTGCCCGGATTTCAGTGCTTCGATAACGTCGGCGGCCGCTACAAGCGCTCCTCTGCTAGTGTTGATCAGCATAGCTCCTTTTTTGAAAAGCTTTAACGTTTCGTTGTTGATCATGTGTTTCGTCTCGGCCGATAGCGGGCAGTGTAAAGAAACGATCTCGGCTTCGCAAAGCACCTCCTCCAAAGTCCCATAGATCAGGCCTTCAGCTGTTAATGTTTTATCCGGAAACGGGTCATAGGCCATCACCCGGCATCCAAATCCTTTAAGGATCCTGTAAAAAGCTTTGCCGATGTTGCCGGTACCAATAAGCGCAACCTTACACCCGTGCAGGTTAAACCCCATCAGCTTTTCCAGCGAGAAGTTGCCTTCCCGGATGCGGTTGTAGGCTTTGTGCGTTTTGCGGTTTAAAGTAAGTATCATAGCTATAGCATGTTCTGCCACTGCCTCAGGAGAATAAGCTGGTACCCTTAAAACTTTTATTTCATTTTCGCGGGCTGCATCAAGATCGACGTTATTAAAACCGGCGCACCGCAGCAACAGTAGCCTGATGCCGTTTTCTTTTAAGGCGCTCAGCACTTCGCGATCGGCCTTGTCGTTTACAAATACGCACAACGCATCAAAACCCTTGGTAAGCGCTACATTTTGCAGGTCCAATGGGTGTTCGAAAAAAACAAGTTGGTGGCCGGTGTTGTATTTTTCTAGGGACTCCCGATCATAGGCGCAGGTACTAAAAACAGCAATTCTCATATCTGGTAGGGATTTTCGGTAAGGTAGTCATAATAAAACCATAAGCCGATCTAACTTACCACCGTACGGTAGATATATCGCGATCGAATCCTGATTTTTCTTACTTTTTTTAAGAGCACTATCGTTTTGAGCTTTTCTTGAAGGCCTGGCCCCATTGTTTCAGTCTACTAAACCCGCCAACTAAAAATAAGTTCCATAAGAAATTAAAAGTATAAATTAATTAAACAACCGATGACCATTGATATATAACCTGTATGCTGTTTGAATGGGCGGGTTAAATGCTGTGTTAATCAAATCAATTTCAAAAGTTATCTCACTTACTTTTAGAAGTATCGAATATCTTGATTATTTGGTATGCCAATTGTTCTGAATGATACATCATATAGTTGATATTTATGCAAATCTCAGCAGTACATCGATACCATACAATTACGGGCTTACGAATCGAATAGGGATAAATTTGTCCGTATTGCTCACATTTAATGGCTGTTGTATATTTGTAATTATGTACGTCAAAAAAACCGCCCCGTCTCTCAATTGCGGTCTTGACCTGATCGGTGAAGTGCTGTATGTTAAATGGAAGATCCGTATCCTTTGGTTCATTCATGAAGGCCACTTGCGGCCCAGTGAATTGTAGCGGAAAATTCCGGATGCAACACGGCGGGTGCTCAATGTACAGCTGAAAGAGCTTGAAGATCATGAGTTGGTGACCAGGACGATCTATCCCGTTATGCCTCCAAAAGTAGAATACCATCTTACCTACTTTGGCAAGACGCTCATCCCATTGATCCGTTCTATCGGTCTTTGGGGCGACGAACATCAGGAGCGATTGCGAACGGTTATTTTAAAACATAATGGGCTATCTTCAGTATGCGAACAAATCGGCCTGCTTTATTAGAAAGCAGGCCGATCTTAAAATCAGTATGACAAAATTATTTGCTTCTCAGGTGATTTTGCTTTTGCTAAAAGTTACCGTACTACTGGAAAATTCCCCCCATCGATATGGTAATTTGTGCCTGTGATATAAGAAGCGTTAGGAGAAACTAGGAAGTACACCAGTTCCGCAGTTTCCTCTGGCTCGGCCATTCTGCCCAGCGGTACACCGCCTACGCGGTTAAACAGATTTTGCGTCATCTCAGCTACCGAAATTCCTGCGTTCTTCGCCAGGTCATTCAAAAAGTTGGACATGGCTTCAGTTTTATTAAGTCCGGGCGATACTGTTATCACTCTTATACCCTGTGGTGCCACTTCATCTGAAAGCGCTTTGCTGTAAGCATTCAGGGCAGCCTTGGCTGAACTGTACGCGATGGTAGATTCCCATATTGGGAATTGTCCGGTGGTAGACGAGATATGAATGATAACACCGTTTTTGCGAACCAGCATCTGAGGAAGCAATGCCCTGTCCAGTCTGACCGAGGAAAATAGGTTCACTTGAAACGCCTGGTCCCAATGCTCATCATTTAGTGTACTAAACCCCCCTCCTGGGAAAGTGTTGGCCCCCATGTTGTTGATCAGGATATCTGCGCCGCCAAATTGTGCGATAATTTCTTCCGCTACTTGAATTACATCTTCCGGCCGCGACAGGTCAGCCGCAATGAAGTGAAAAGGCAATTCTGCCTCATCCGGCTGATTACGTGCTGTAACAACCACGGTAGCACCCGCCGCTGCCAGTCTGGCTGCAATGGCTTTGCCGATCCCTTTTGTACCGCCAGTTACCAGCGCTATTTTACCTGTAAGATTTCGCTCCGTTTTTTGTTGATCATTCATATTCTTGAAAATTGTTTACTTTTGTTTCGCAAAGAAACTAAAACATAATCAGTCATTCTGGGATCTGCGGGATATTGGTGGTTACGCCGATGTAACTAAAGGCGATTAGTGGTAACAAAAAGGTAACTAATGAGAAAAGAACTTCAAAACCCCGACAACTGTGCTGTCGTACGCACGATGGGATATATTGGTGGGAAATGGAAACCCATTGTATTGATCAGGATTTTCACCGGTGTAAAGGTCCGTTTTGGTAAACTGGCGGTGCAAATGCCCGATATTTCCAGGAAGATACTGGCACAGCAACTTAAAGAGCTGGAGGAGGACGGTCTGATTATACGGCACAGCTATAAGGAAAAGCCGCCGCGGGTAGAGTACGAACTGAGCGGAATAGGCAAAACGCTGATCCCAGTATTAAAAGCAATGAACGACTGGGAGAGAAGATGGAAAATCCGGCCGCATGTCCGACATGGAACCCTGTTGTAGTATGACCAAAAGTGCCATTGAGCGAAAGGACATCTGCCTGTATTTTAATGTTATAAAGGGCATTTCACCAGTATAGCTTTTTCATAAAACCTGTTTATTAAATATAGGAGTTCATTCACCATACTGGTTTTGTTTATGGTTTTCGCTGATTTTCTTCCGGTTCTTTTCACCCCATTCTTCCATCGGGGCTGTTTCGTCATTCTTTTAATTGAACCATTTGTACCGTTTCAGAACTTTTTCCCTGATCTAATTTTTGCCTCGGGTACATCTGCGTGGCTTCCGAAGATATGTTAACCATATTTGATCGTGTAGATCCGGTCAAGTTGAATGAAATGAAAATCCATTATTATCTACTATTCAAAAAAAAATTATGAGACACCCTTGATCTGTGAAAATATTTATGGTATTTGCTAAGTAGCTGAATTGCATGATCGTGGCACTATTCGTGTTCAATCTATTATGGCGGCATATTGCCGCTAACGAACCTTTCTATTAATATTGATTAAATGGAAAATTTAGCGTTACTGGCCCAATTCGAGGCTAAACCCGGTAAAGAACAGCAAGTTGCTGACTTCCTTAAAAGCGCTTTGCCTCTGGCGGAAGCTGAACCGGGAACCATTCGCTGGTATGCACTTCAGATCGGATCTTCGACCTTCGGCATATTCGATACATTTGCTGATGAGGCCGGCCGGGACGCTCACCTCGGCGGTGAGATCGCCAAAGCATTAATGGCTAGCGCAGACGAACTACTCGTTTCCACACCGGTGATCGACAAAGTAAAAATACTCGCCTTTAAGTGATCGCTAATTACAAAAGCCGGCGGTGACCAAGGGCCGTCATTCGACACCCACCGCCAACAGCACAATACCGGATAAGATCAGATCGGATAATTCCGGTGATCCCGGTAAATTACAGTAAAGGGTCGTTGTGATCAATTTCCATGATCAACGGCCCTTTATTTTAAGGTACAAAGCATTTATTTCAATAAGGTTCTTATGTACAATCACCGACCAACAGACAGGCTTGAGTATTTTAGCGATGCTGTTTTAGCGATCGCGGCAACATTACTCGCTACAGAACTGCCTAAACCAGATGGCGGAACTGATCTGCTGGCTGAGATCTTTAAGAACTGGCCTCATTATGCTGCATTCGCCGCATCTTTTTTGTTCATATGCGTTGCCTGGTCCAACCATCACAACATGTTCATTTATATCAAACGTACAGATCAGTACCTGCTCATATTGCATATTTTGTTTTTAATGTTTGTTACGCTCCAGTCTTTTACTACAGGATTATTGGCACGGCATGTGGGCAGACCAGACGAACGAACGGCGGCATTGATTTATCATACAACATTGGTGCTAATGACCTTATTTTATAATTGCGTGTGGTGGTATGCGACCAGAAAAAAAGGACTTTTAGAAGAAGACACAGATCCGGGGCTTATCAAATTGCTGACAAAAGAATATGCCATTGCACCTGCACTACATTTAGCTGCCTTAATTATTGCTATGTGGAATGTGCCTTTAAGTATTATTCCTATTGTGTTATTATACATCTATTTTGCGCTACCTCGGTTCAGTGAAAGGAAGATTAAGGAGAGGAATAAGGCGATGAAGGTTAATTAAGCTATGAGATGATCATAATCATGTTTGTGATCGATCCAGACTTGGAACTTGATACAAACATTATGGGGTGCGCTAAAGTATAAGGCTGTATATCACGTTGAGGTCCATTAATATCTTCGAATAAAAGGAAAAGCCTGTATCGTAACTTACAAGCTTTTCCATCTTATAGACCGCAATGCTTTATCGTTATGCAGTTAACGCCTCTCGTTCTTCTGCCTGTGTTTTTGTAGCGCCTTGCTTACCCGGTTTTAAGATCACCTTGGTCCAGCCTTTGTCGCGTGCATCAAAATGCTTGTAACCATCCGGTGCATCATCTAACGAAAGTTCATGAGAAATAATGACCGATGGTTTAGCTTTACCTGACGAGATCAAACCGCAAAGCTGACGGTTATAAGATTTTACGTTGGCCTGTCCGGTTGCAATGCTTTGTCCCTTCAACCAAAAATTACCAAAGTCAAAATCCATATGGCCTTTTTTTGCCAGAGGATCTTCTGCCTTTGGGTCTGGAGCAACAAAGACCCCAACTACACCAATGGATCCTGTGAACTTAACGGCTTGCACAAGTTCGTTCATGGTTATATTGTTATGTTCATGCCCGTGCTTATCACAACACTGGTAACCTACGCATTCGCAGCCTCGGTCAGCGCCAATACCATCGGTCAATTCAAGGACCTGGTCAACGGCTGGTGCTTTTGAAAAGTCGATAGGTATAGCACCCAACTCTTCTGCCAATTTTAACCTGTCCGGATGATTATCTACTACCATTATTTTGTTCGCACCTTTTATGCCGGCTGAGATGGCTGCCATTAAACCCACTGGCCCGGCTCCATATATAACCACGTTATCGCCAGGCTTAACGCCCGCCAACTGGGTGGCATGAAAACCGGTAGGGAAAATATCAGACAGCAGTACATAATCGTTTTCCTTCTCTTTGGCATCTTCAGGCAGTTTTAAACAGTTAAAGTCGCCATATGGCACCCGCAGGTATTCAGCCTGCCCTCCGTCATATGGCCCCATTCCGGCGAACCCATAAGCAGCACCTGCAAAGCCAGGGTTCATCGTCAGACAAAAGGCGGTGAGTCCACTTTCGCAATTCTTACAATGACCACACCCGATATTAAATGGCATGCACACCATATCACCGACTTTGATGTTAACTACCGCATTACCGACCTCTATGACCTCGCCGAGATTTTCATGCCCGAAGATGCGTCCTTCTTCCATGTTGGTTCGCCCTTCATACATATGCAGATCAGAACCACAGATATTGGTCGTTGTGATCCTGACCAGTACATCAGTGGGTTGTTCAATTTTTGGATCGGGCACTTCTGATACCCTTACGTCTTTGGCGCCGTAATAAACTAATGCTTTCATAAAACCTTGATTAAGTGAATAATTTTGTTTTGAAAGCTAAAATGGCTCAAAGGCTATTCCCATAAAGCCACTAAAAAATTAAATATAACAATCGTACAGAAGTTTACTTAGTTTAACCATAGGTTAAAATGGTTTTTTTTAATTAGCTAAATTACAGATACTTGGTATGATTAATGGGGGAATTAAATAGTGATCAGAATTCGTTTTGTGATGACTGAAAGTGTATTTTTTTCATTAAAATAACATCAGCAATAATCGTACTGAGATTGGGTACCGAAGTTTCTTTTAAATAATTTGGATACCTGTTTGGCTACGAAAAGTATTTTGGATAAACTGGAAGCAATTGCGGGTGAGGTTGACGTTTCTTCGGGACAGGTGGCATTAGCATGGACACTGACTAAACACTCGTTCCCTGTAGTTGGAGCCCGTGCACTCGGGCATCTGACCGATAGTTTATCAGCGCTGACATTCGCTTCAGCCAAGATCAGATAGCGCTTTTGGAAAATGGCAGTAGCGTAACACTTGGCTTTCCTCATGATCTGCTTAAAATGGTTCAAAAGATAATCGTACTACAGTTAGCTAGGGTAGGGCAATGTAAACCAGAATGTGCTGCCTTTACCTAATTCGCTGTCTGCCCAGATGTGTCCGCCGTGACTGGTGACGATCTCGTAACCTAGGTAAAGGCCAATGCCGAGTCCGGAAACTTGGGAATTATCATCGACCCGGTAATAACGGGAAAAAAATGTGGTTCAATTTTTCAGGCGCGATACCTACACCAAAGTCTTTAACACCGACTCTGACCCGATCGGCTTCGGCTATCAGGTGAATCTCGATCCTTTTACTGTCCGGCGCATATCTGAGAGCATTAGTCAGCAGGTTAACGAGCACCTGTTCGATGCGGTTGGCATCCCCGCGGATCAGGTGGGTTTCAAAGGGGCAGTGTATATCGATTTGGTAGTGATTGTTAGCATGGGTCAGCTATACAGTACTTTCTGTATCGGAGTATCAAATATCTTAATTATTTGGTATGCCAATGTTCTGAATAATACATGAATATAACAAACTAACAAGCACCGATAGAACCGCAGACCGGGCCGTCTGGGACTGGCGCATCGCTGGGGCGCAGATCGATGGTTTCAAATATGACATGTCGCTTCCTTCTTGAAAAGAATGATGGACTCTGCCGCTGCCAACAATATGCGTACCTCGCGCTGGATGCCGAAATGGTACGGCCCCGAATTCGGTAAAGATTCCGATCCGCTCAAGGGTGGTAAGGTCGCTCAGGTACTCAAGATCATCAGCTATGGAAAAGCCAGGAATGTCGGCATCTGGCTATATTTAAATGATGTCGGTGGCGGAGGTTTCCGATCGAGCGGACCTTGAAAAATATGGTGACTAAGGTGGTGCTGGTATCAAGTACGGTTTCATGTCAGGCAGCCCGGCGGAAAAGAATGAGCGCACCTGTATGATCACCGAATTATGCGCAAATAATCGGTCAATATGCGACTTTCATGATGGCCAGGTACATCCTTACGGCCAAAAGCGGAACTTTCCGAATGCCGTCACACGGAAATACTGTCAGGCACAACTGTACGGCCCCACAGTACTGGAGCCTGAAACCTTCGTTACTTCCGTATTTGTTAACATGCTGGCCGGACCGCTGGATATGAATAACGGCCTAGCGGACCTGAACCCAAAAGGATAGACCCATGCGCCAGCTTATACGACGAACACGACCCTCGTTGCTGAGGCCCCCCGGACTTTGATCACTTTCTTTGGCGTGAACGGTCATACCTGATATGCCTGAGAATTATCGAAAACACTCGGAGATCCTCCAATGAAATTCCGCTCAAAAAATGCCCTGGCTGGAAAGAAGACCGATTAAAGGCGAAATTGGTGAATATATTGTAATGGCGCGACAGACTTCAGATAGAACATGGCTCGTTGACGCAGCCACAAATGAGTTTTCCCGGGAGCAGGCCATACCCCTGTCTTTTTTAAAGAAAGGTCGATATAAAGCCCTGATCATCCAGGATCGGAATGATGCCGATTATCGGATGCCTACCGAAAGCTATAAAGTATCAAAAAGCTTTGTGGGTAAGGGACGACACTTTGCTTGTTATACTTGCACCCGGCGTGGTGCGTGTATCATAATCTAATAGCATTAAAGCTTTTTGTCAACTTTCAGGTCACCGCTGTTGAAGACCTCTGCGTTGAATGATCCGTTGGGCTAATGAGGAAAAAATTCCTTGTTTTAGGGAATAAGTTCCGCTAAATGTACCGCTATATCAAGCCCGCAGGCTTTATCAAAATAGCCTTTGACAAAAGAATAGCTCCGGCTCATGGAACGGTCCGCTTGCTCGGTAGAGGAGGAAATAATGATGATATCGATCCATTTTGCTAATGAGCGATGGATCAGGTCGAAATAATGCAGGAAATTTCTGCCATTTAAACCGGGCATGTCCAGGTCCAGGAATATGATATCCGGCAGAAGATCAGCATTTTGGCGCTCTTCGATAATCATTTCCAGCACAGGCTCTGCCGAGAGGCTGTAAGCAACGCTTTTGTAGATCTGATGGCCACGCAGCTTTTGCTGCAGGATACGATGATACAACGGGTCATCGTCTATGACCAGCAGGCTTGGGGAAAGGTTATCGGACATGTTCTTTAAATAGCGATCTTTGTGCCATAAAATTCAGATAGTCTTAATTTTACGGCCGGCGACCGCAATGCTCACCGTAGCAGCGGTCGCGTAAGTGCCGTCACTTATTTACATAGCGTTAGCCGCCCCGGATCAACAATGATGAGGCGGCTTTAATGGATTTCAGTTATCGGCTAATGGTATTTCGACGCCCGTTAAGACCCCTAAAGGAAAACTGAAATCGAGGTTTTGCAAATGGTTCCTGGTAACGCCTTCCAGTTTTAACAGTCCTCTAGGTTTCCTGGGATCGCTGATCGTTTTGGGCGTATCCTCGTAAAATATATTGACACGTAAGCGATTCCTTGACCTCGCACAGACCATCAGGTAAGCCGCTGTGTAAAATATAGTCGCCTTTTTCACCAGCTGCCGGGCCGACATCCACGATCCAGTCGGCATGGCGGATCACATCGATCTCATGCTCGACGACGAATAAGGAATTACAGAACGCTTTTAATCCCCTAGCAGAGCCTCCGTGTCGGCCGCGTGCAGGCCCGCCGATGGCTCGTCCAAGACATACACTACCGCAAAAAGGTTCGAACGCACCTTCGTAGCCAAGCGCAGACGATGCAATTCTCCCGGCGATAAGGTCGGGGTACTTCTTTCGATGATCAGGTAACCTAAGCCAGGTCCAGCATGACCTGCACACGGCCAGAAAACCCTCGGTTGATTTAACAAAGGATTAAAATATTTTACCATAAGATAAATAATGCCAAATATTATTCTTACCTTGCAGACTTATTAAAACCATGTAATGCAAAAAGAAGGAACAGTGAAATTTTTCAATAATCAAAAAGGTTTTGGATTTATTTCACAAAATGACAACAGGAGCGAATTGTTCGTTCATGCCACTGGTCTTATCGATGATATACAAGAGAACGACCAAGTAAGCTACGATGTAGCTGATGGCAAAAAAGGCCCCAATGCGATCAACGTAAAAGTCATCTAATACGATCAAATAAAGTTCTTATGAAAGCATCCGCCTTTACGGAGGGATGCTTTTTTCTTTACCACCGCTGTCCGCAGCTTCCATTTACTGCTGTCATCATCGCACAGCTGAAACCTTTCAATAGCTTACTGTCACAAAACCAGTCAAAACCATAAGGCCGATGTATGAGCAACGCTTATTCATTGACCTGGTCTGGTATGAATACCATTCAGGGGAGCTACCTGACCTGAGATCGGGCCGGCATATCCGGTCATTTGAATGCCCATTGGCTGCACAATTGGATCTGTAAAAGCCTTTTAATAACACTAAATATCTACAACATGAGTAAAGACAAAGGCGGTAAGAACGTAAAAAAAGCATCGGCGACCGACCATAAAAAGGCGCCGTCAGATTACCAGGCCGGAAAGAAAACGGTCTCGAGGGACGACACTTCCCAAAAGAAAAGATTATGAGCGAGCAAACCGTAGCGTTCCAAGCGAAGATCTATCTCTTCGACCTGGAGAATTGTGCCAGGGAATTCGGCTTTAAGGCTGATGAACACTGGGAGGTCTGTCTGGCTTCTGAGGCTGAAAAAAAAGAATTGGAGCGAAAGTACTTTCCAACACTAGCGGCAAAACTACCGGCAGAAATGCTGATCACCATGCTGGGATCGATTAAGAAAAGTTTAAAACAGCAACCGGCTGAGAGCGATAAAAATACAACCATTCGGGATATCCGGCAGCAAGAATTAAAATTCGTCATCGCCTATAATGCTAAACGGTCCAGGAATTAGACAAGAAGTTAATCCTTTGTTTTTGCACCTGCAAGCATATTTTATACTGGTATCGGTAATGATTTAGAAATAGGCGGGATAGGATAGAAATAGGCTGCCGCTGTCCTTTGTGTAACCGGCCAATGCAGACCGGTACTAAACCAGCAGCTTATGTATCACGGTATCTATGCGCCATGGGATCATTACCCCAAACACCTGCGTTTCGGAGAGATGCAGAACCCCTTGATCGTCCTGATCGACTTCTTTAGCTGGGACTGGCTGGAAAACCATCGAAAACACCTGAAGGTGTGGCGACAGTTTATTATTAGTCACGAGCGGTATAAATGTGATCCCTATGATGCGTGCGACCTGCTGCATGTTTATGAGATGCACCTCAAATTACTCGAAGCCTTATATGTACTGCTATTGGAATACCGGGATACCCGTTATGCCTTATCGGAGAAAGACAGGCCGTCCAGAGAACAGCTCAATGATGAAAAGGAGCGATGGCTTTATTTTCCTGCTAATCTAACCGAAGCAGAACTGCTGAACCCTTATGCTGTATTAGAAAAAATATTCGATAGCATGAGCCTGCCGGAATACCGTGATCACTTGCAGGACTGGCTACATGCAGCCTTATCCGCTCATGAGATCGATGAAGCTATCGAAGCAAGAGAGATATATTACGGTATACGAAAATCTAAAGAAGATGTATTCGGTAGCCTGGCTGACTCACTAGCGGGAAACGACCAGGACTTATTTTAGAAAGAATAAGCAAGAACAAGAACTGCAATCGGAACACAGCATACCCACCTTACGACCCCCAATCTATTAAATGATAATAATCAAATACTCATTGTCAAGCTCCCAGCGGAGAAATCAGCCGCATTTGTTGGGTTTGCTGCTGATTCTGTACGGGCAAAACGTTTGGATTCGCGTTTCTCAAGGCCACCCGGGATGGCCCGCGAAGTTCACTTGTGCTGCCATTTTTTAACAGTACTTCGAATGTTACTTTAGCAAAAAAAATAGTGGCTGTTAGGGGTATTAATAAGTTTAAATTTTATTGTTTCATTAGGGTGAATTACCTATCTATCCCTGATTTGTCATATCTTGGTCGTTAATAATTATTTCATTGGACGCTGTGCATTGACAATTCCACACGATATCATTAGATGCAAAAAAATAGCAATCGTTATCTTTTGCATATCAAAGCTTACTAAGGTTTTCAATTTGTTTTTTGCAAAGCTGGGATATTTGGTTAGCTTCAGCTTTAAGTTGTCCTTTGCTTATAGAACTATCCCGTGTAAGATAAATTGAAAGTCGGCATAAAAAGTACCTAGGAGATCTTCCAATTCACTGTCTGAAAATAAAACTAGTTTACCTGGTCTTAGTTTGTCCAGCTCAGGGATCGCTTTTTTAATGCAGCTGATGTGTCTGGGTAGTTAGATAACGTGCTTGTGATATCAGCAGGAAGAACCATCGCTTTTAATTGTTCATTATAAAATTCTTTTTGGAAATCACCTTCGCT
>NZ_JADFBY010000015.1 GCF_015223065.1 Mucilaginibacter sp. JRF | reverse complement strand
CCAGCGAGAAATCTGCACGCGTTCATAATCAGGCGACAGATTTCTCCTCGTACCTCGTTCGAAATGACATTTTTATTTTAAAGTCCTCCCTCGGAGGAGGATTTAGGAGGGGTGAGATTACACCTTCCTGTAGATCTCTTTCAGGTTGCGGCCAAGTTCCTGGTAATCAAGTCCATAGCCTATAACGTAGTCGTTCTCAATTTCGAAGCCTACGTATTTAAGTTCTTCTATTTTTTGGCCGAGGGCGGCGGGTTTAAGCAGCAGCGAAACTACCGTTACCGATTTTGGTTTGCGTACGGCAAATTTATCTAACAAATAATGCAGGGTATTGCCGCTTTCAACAATATCCTCAACCAGTATCACATCGCGGCCTTCAATATCAACGCTCAGGTCAATATCCTCGCGTATTTTGCGGGTGGTTGAAAGGCCGCCATAGTATGATGCCAGCTTGGTAAAGGTAACCTCGCAGGGTACGGTGATCTGTTTAATCAAATCGGCAATGAAAATAAAGCTACCGTTAAGTACGCCAACAATAACCGGCTGCGAGTTTTTAAAATCAACGTTAAGCTGTGCCCCTATTACTCTTACACGTTTTTCAATTTCATCAGCGGCTATAAAGGGTTCAAACTCGAGGTCGGCAATTTTTATTTTCATGTTGTTAATTGTGTAGATTTTTAGCTTTACACACCGGGCGAGGGGGAACCGAAGATGGCAAAACTATTCGGGGACTAATGTAGTATAAATCAATCAATAAAACCTCATGGAATTACAATTGACGGTTTAAACGGTTATTTGTTGACTGACTGTGTATTGAGTATTATGTGCCACTGCATGTTGCGTTAATTAAACGCTATCTTTGCCGCCTGATGGATTACCAGGTACACACACTGCCCAACGGCATACGAATATTATTTAAACACGCGCCCTTTACCGTTACGCACTGTTGCTTTTTGATCAACGCCGGCTCGCGCGATGAAGCGGCCGGGAAGGATGGCCTCGCCCATTTCATAGAACATCTTGTTTTTAAGGAAACCGAAAGGCGCAGCACCTCGCAAATATTGAATCGCCTCGAACTGGTAGGTGCAGACCTGAACGCTTATACCACTAAGGAGTACACTTGTATACACGCCTCATTTTTACAGGAACATCTGGAACGAAGTATCGATCTGTTTGAGGATATCCTGTTCCATTCAACCTTTCCGCGGGAGGAGTTGGAGAAGGAGCGGGGTGTAATTCAGGATGAAATCGCCTCCTACCTTGATCAACCCGAAGAAGCTATACAAGATGATTTTGAAGGCATGTTGTTTGAGGGCCATACGCTTGGTAACAATATATTAGGTACCACAGAATCGGTAGATGGCCTGACGGCCGATGACATACGCGCGTTTATCAAAGCTAATTACGCTACCGACGAAATGGTGTTCGGCGTATTTGGCAATTACGATTTTAAGAAGGTAATAAAGCTGGCTGAAAAGTATTTTGCACCGATACCTGCCAATTACAGCAAAAAGCAAAGGCAAGCACCAACCGTAAATACTGCCGATAGCATTATACAGCATAAACCCATTACGCAAACGCATTGCGTTATTGGCACGCAGGCCTACCCGTCATCGCACCCTGATAAATACGGACTATTACTGGCCAATAACCTGCTGGGTGGCATGGGCATGAGCAGCAGGCTTAACCTCGAGATACGCGAAAAGTATGGCATAGCTTATACTATCGAATCGAACTATACCTCGCTGACTGATACCGGAATCTTCTCTATTTATTTCGGTACCGATACCGAAAAAGCCGCCCGGGCCACTAAACTGATACACCGCGAACTGAAAAAACTGCGCGATGCCAAATTGGGTACCTTGCAATTGCACCAGGCCAAGCAAAAATTCATAGGCCAGATAGCCCTTGCCGAAGAAAGCCGCATGAGCCTCATCATCAGCATGGCAAAAAGTCTGCTTGATTTTGGACATGCCGATAGTTTGGAGGAGGTTTTTGATAAAGTGAATGCAGTAACAGCCGAGCAGGTGCTTGAAATTTGCAACCATGTGTTTGATAATAACCGCCTGATGACGCTTGTATTTGAACCTAAATAAAATTTTTCACGTATTTTTGTAGCATGAAGTATCCTATTATCGCATACGGCGATCCTGTTTTACGCAAAAAAGCTACTGCTATTGAGCCCGACGAATATCCGCATATAAAACAACTGGTTGATGATATGTACGAAACCATGTACAACGCCCGTGGTGTAGGGCTGGCCGCGCCACAGATAGGCCTGTCAATGCGTTTGTTTGTGATTGATGCCACACCATTTGATGATGAGGAGCCTGAACTGGCAACGTTTAAAAAGGCATTCATCAACGCGCAGATTATCGAGGAAACAGGTGAGGAATGGGGCTTTAACGAGGGATGCCTGAGTATACCCGACGTGAGGGAGGATGTATACCGCAAGCCAACCATCAAAATATCGTACTACGACGAAAACTGGAAACACCACGAAGAAACCGTGACAGGTATGGCTGCCCGCATTATTCAGCACGAGTACGACCATATTGAGGGCAAGCTATTTACCGATAAGCTAAGTCCGCTACGCAAACGCCTGATAGAAAAACGCCTTGGCGACATTTCAAAAGGAGTCGTTAAGGTTGATTACCGCATGAAATTCCCGAACGCTAAAAAAGGAAGATAGTTTTTTGGTGAGTTGTTAGTGGTGAGTTGTCAGTAGTGAGCAGTGAGTTTCATTGTGACGAAACATCAGATAAATATATATAATAAAAGCAGCTTTCGGGCTGCTTTTTTAGTTTCTTCAAAAAAGAGCGGTGGCCTGGCAGAAAACCGGGCCAGGGAGTATGGCCTGTGGGTGGACGGTTTTTTCTGCCTTGACTTTTGGTTACTTTGTGTCTAAGACAAAGTAACTGGGCCCTGCGCCCAAGAGCAGACTGACGATAGTAAAAGCAAACCCTCTGAAATAAAAGCATTTTACTTAAACCGCTTCATTACCTGTCTTAAACTTCTTTTGTGCAGACAAAAGAAGCAAAAACTGCCGGCTACGCCCTGCCCGGTGAAAGATGGTGCTTTGGCAGGGCTTGTGCTACTCCGGGCATTTCTGATGCCGGTAATAGAGGTTATTTACGGTTTGTGCTTTTGTTATTTTAATTTTTCACCATCACGTCATTGCGAGGTACGAAGCAATCTCTTTAGGATATTCTTCAATAAAAGTCGCTCGATGATCGCTTCGTTCCTCGCAATTACGCAGTTTTTATAAAATCCTCCTACAATTTACTCTTTCTACTCTCCACAATCCTTTGCCTGTGCTTTACGCCCCAGTCTTTCAGTTCAAATAATACCTTATCTAATGTTTGGCTGTAGGGTGTTAGCTGGTAGGTTACCGTAACCGGGGTGGTTGAATAAATGTTGCGCACTATAAACTCGTTCAGCTCCAATTCCTTTAATTCTTTGGATAATATTTTGGGTGTGATATCGCCCAGCGAGCGTTGAATATCCTTGAAACGCAATGGCCCGCCGCTGAGTGTGAAGATGAGCGGAAGCTTCCATTTACCGTTCAGCACGTATAAGGCATCCCTTATGCCTGATACCCCGGCAGCACAATCCGACTTAGCGCACTCGTGCTTTAGTTCTATCGCTGTTTTCACCTCTGTTTCCATACTAAACAAAGGTAATCACTATCCTAAAGGATACCGGTATCCTTTAGGATAGTAGTATCTTTTTGAAAGTCCGGCTACATAAGTTTGCTGCTATTACAAACAAAAAATGTTAATAGCATGAAAAAGATACTTCATATTATTTCGAGCCCAAAGGGCGAAAATTCATTCAGCATTAAGCTGGGCAATGCCATTGTTGATAAGTTACAGCAAGCCAACCCCGGCAGCACTGTACAAGTTAAGGATCTGACCAAAACACCTTTCCCTCACCTGGAAGAAGCAACGCTGGCCGCCTTTTATACCCCGGCCGATAGCCAAACTGCCGAAAGCAAGGAAGCTCTCAAAAACTCCGACCAGGCCATTGCCGAAATAAACGATGCCGACGTTATTGTGATAGGCGCGCCGGTATGGAACTTTGGCATACCATCATCATTAAAAGCATGGATAGACCATATTGCCCGTGCCGGTGTTACCTTCAAATACAGCGAAGCCGGTGCCGAGGGCCTGATCAAAAACAAGGAGGTTTATGTGGCCATGGCATCCGGCGCGGTATTTTCAAGCGGCCCATACCAGTCGTTTGATTTTGTATCCACCTACCTGAAGGGCGTACTGGGCTTTTTAGGGATGACCAACCTTAACATCTTTAGGGTAGAGGGCTCTGCCTACCCCGGCCAGGCCGAGCTGGCTTTGCAAAGAGGCATTGATAGTATAGCGATATAAATTATCAGCATTCACCAAAAACAAGCCTCGGTCAACAGCGGGGCTTGTTTGTTTTTAAGAGGGGTTAACGCAATATATTCAGCGCGCCGCTAAGTCGGGGCGTGGTATTATCAGCCTGTATAATGTAATAGTAAACTCCGGCGGGTAGCTGCGAACCGTTCATGGTACCATCCCAACCATCAGTATACCCAACCGAATGGTATACCGGCGCGCCATAGCGGTTAAAAATATCTATCCGGCAATTGGGGTAGGCCAGCAGGGCGGGTATGTTCCATTTATCGTTTATGCCATCGCCATTGGGGGTAAAGGTGTTGGGTATTATAATGGGCTTTATCATCAGCACAATTATTTGGTTTGATGTAGCGGTTTGCGGCAGCACGCAGTCATCGGCAGTGGTTACGCGGCAATTCACCTTATCGCCAAGGGTAAGGTTTGATGCGGTGAAGGTAGCGCTGTTAGTGCCCGCTTCTTGTCCGTTAACATACCACTGGTAGGTAATGTTATTGGTATAAGCAGCCTCGGCGGTAAAGGTTATCGGCTGCCCCTCCTGTATCAGGTTATTAGGCACTGATGATGTTATAGCTATCGAATTACTTTGCAATGGTGTTCCCGCGATCACTATCTCGTTTGATTTGATAGTTGTTTTGCCGCAATTATTTAGTGAAGTATGGCTGCATTTCACCACATCACCCACCTTTAAATTGGGGTTACTATAGGTAGATGAGTTGCCGCCCACGTTGGCATCATTCACCGTCCACTGATAAACTGGCATATTACCACCATTGCTAACGGCAGCGGTATATACCGCTTTAGGATCAAAGCACTTATCGCCACTGCCCGAGCTGATATTTACGGTTGGAGATGGCGGCGAAATGATGCGGACGGTCAGGGTATTATCTGATAACACCTCGATAGAGCCGCACTTACTGGTGAATTTTACCATGCACGTTATTTTATCGCCGTCTTTTAGATCATTGGTTGTTAAAGCTCCGTAATCTACACCTACTGGGTTACCGTTCACCATCCACCGGTATGAGTATCTTGTATTAGGATCGTTATAGAACATGTATTTTGTTTGTGCGCCATCATAATATATCGAAGCGGCCGAACCAATATCAACCGTACTGCCTTCACAATAAGTGGCGGTGGAATATTCAGTAGTATTTGTTATAAAGTATATAGAAACATTAGCCGGTACGCGTAACAGGTATTCAATACCCGTGCGTGGTGGTGATGTTACTGATACATTGGCATCCACATCGGTAACAATGCAGTCCACAGCGTCCGATGGTTTTATAGGTTCGGTATTACCCGGCACAGTAAAGGTGGCATTGTTAGAGTTAATACGAGGCACACCGTTAACCCGCCACTGGTAACGAAGGTTGGGGCCAAATTCAGTAAGCGCTAACGAGTAAGTAACATCAGCACCGGGGCAAGGGCGACTATCATCAACTATAACCATCACCGTACGTGCATATCTCCCGCTAATACTCACAGCGCTTACAGCAGTAAAGGCAATGACTATAATGCCGATAATGAAAAGATATACTTTGTGTGTGTTGGCAGGTTGCATTACAGGTTATTGTTATTAAAAATACAAATTGTTAGCTGATATACAATCCTGCCTTACCAGCCAACAGAATGATATTTAATTAATAACTAACACAGCCATGCATCTTATAAAAAAGAATTTTCAGACCTTTATACTACCTATAAAAAACTGAAACATTCATCCTATGAGAAAAAACACCTTTCTGATAGTGTGCCTGCTTGTGCTTAACGCGCTGGCAATTTCGGCACAGGGGCAAACTCTTAATGGCGTGTACGCGGGCGCGCAACTGTACAATACACCCTACAATGGTATGCAAATAGATAACATTGTGGTTTATTTCAGAACAGATGGAACATACTCCGACAAGCTGAACGTTCAAAACTGGAAAACCAATGTTAGCGGCAAATACAGTGTTAAAAGCAGCATAGTGCAATTTGGCGATAAAAAGTACAAGCTAAGCGCCAACGGAAACCTGGAAAGCACATCAGGCATTAAACATACCCTGCATAAGCTACGCACTATAACCACAATCCCGGCTTCAGCCTACGAGCGGCAAACGGCCAGCAGCAGTGGCGGTATGGGCACGGGCATGCCTAATGTGGCGGCATTCTCGTCAGACTATCTGTATTTTGATGGCAAGGGCCGATTCTCGGCAGATCGATCGGGCACGGTAGGTATTGGTGGCGATGTGGCAGGAGGAACCATAGGCGGCAAATCGAATAGTAACAGCTCGGCGCAGGGCACATACAAGCTTAGCGCTGGCGAAATAACATTGACCTACAGTAATGGCAAGGTTGCCAAGCATAGCTTTTTCTATAGTCCGCCTAACCAGGAGGATATGATTGTGATGAATGGCGATTTCTATTTTAGGGAAGAAGGTAAAAAAGCAGCACCTGATAAACGCACAGCCACAACAACCACCGCTACAGAAAAAACAGACGACACAGAAGAAAACAGCGCACTACCCACACCGGCACAACTGCTGGGCAAACTGCGCACCCAATATGGCGGCGTAAGTATCGACAAGATAAATACCGTAAAAGAAACAGCCACCATTACCGGCAACCTGGAAGCCACAACCTTAACTGATGTGGCGGCTAACAAGCTTCGGCTGGAGATAAAGCAGAATGGCCGATTGATCATGATCAAACAGTTAGAGGGAACCACCGGCTGGCAGTGGGCCAGCGGCGTAAAAACTCCGCTTACCGAACAAGACAAGGCCGATATGACATTAGGCCTTTATCAAGGTATATTAGGTTTGCATAAAAACCTGAACAAATATTTCGCCGCCGGCACGGTAACCCGCTCAAAGGATGATGACTACCTGGTAACCTTTAATGTTAAAGGCAACAAGGTTATTTACATGCTTGATGCCGCTTACAACCTTAAGGCCAACGGCTACTCGCTCAATGGGGCGAATAACTTTTCGGTATATGATAAGTTTGTTAAAGCAAGCGGAATCAGCTACCCATCGGTCACCGAATCGTCTGACGGAAAGAGCAGCATTGTTATCACCACTACCGATATCAAATTCAATCCTGCGCTTACCGCTGACGATTGGATAGCGCCGTGATATAGTATTAATATAAGTTTCTTATCTGTTAGCGAAACCCCTCCCTGCCCTCCCCAAGGAGGGAATTATTACCAATCCACAAAACAAAGCCGCTTATATACAAAAGCACAAACCGTAAATAACCTATCCTACCGGCATCAGAAATGCCCGGAGTAGCACAAGCCCAGCCAAAGCATAACCTTTCACCGGGCAGGGCGTAGCCGGCGACTTTTGTTTCTTTTGGTCGCTCAAAAGAAATTTAGGACAGGTAATGAAGCGATTTTGAGAAAGTGCTTTTATTAAGTGGTTGTACTTTTTATGAAAGTCGGCCTGCTCTTGGGCGCAGGGCCCAGTTACTTTGCCTTAGACACAAAGTAACCAAAAGTCAAGGCAGAAAAAACCTTCCGCCCACAGGCCATACTCCCTGGCCCGGTTTTCTGCCAGGCCTACGCTCTTTTTTCTTTACACTCATTATTGTTTTTGTCATTTCGACGGAGGAGAAATCTGTACACGTTCAATAATTAAGCTACAGATTTCTCCTCGTACCTCGTTCGAAACGACATTTTTTTGCGATTTTGGAGGTGGATCAATTTATCCCCTGATCCCTCTCTCTTTCCTGAAAAGTTTGTACAATATCAATGGCGCCATCAACGGCATCGCTTAGGGTGGTGATAAAGGTGCCGGGTGTTGCAAGGTCGATCACATACTCTACTGATTTTACGTTGCTGTGCGATATCACTTCGTATGATATATCGGGTTTTACTTCCAACATGCCTTCTGTCATTAAACCGATGATGTTTTCTTTGGTGCGGCCACGCAGGTGGTTTTCCTGGCGAAGCACCACATGGTCAAACATCGTGGCCGCAATACGACCTAACTCGCGCAGGTCATCGTCGCGGCGGTCGCCAGTGCCCGATATGAGGCCTATTTTGTAAGGCGAATCAACAGAGCTTAAAAATTCGCGCACACCGTTGTAACCGTCAGGATTGTGGGCAAAGTCGATCATGAAGCGGAAATCCTTAAAATCAAAAATATTCATACGCCCCGGCGTTTGCGCTGCCGAAGGGATAAAGGTGCTTAATGATATGCGGATGTCCTCCGTTTTAAAGCCCCATAAAAACGCGGCAAGGGTTGCTGCCATTACATTATCAATCATAAACGGTACTGTACCGCCAAAGGTTAGCGGTATGGCAATGGTGCGTTCAACACGAATTTTCCAGTCGCCCTTTATAATGGTGATAAAGCCGTTCTCGTGCACGCAGGCAATGCCGCCGCGCTTGCAATGTTCCTTAATTACGGGGTTATCCTCATTGCGGCTAAAGTAGGCAATGTTGCAATGCGCTTTTTTGCCTATGCGTACACAGTAAGGGTTATCAGCATTCAGTACACCCCAACCATCCTTTTTTACCGAATTGATCACCACGCTTTTAACGCGGGTCAGGTCGTCAAGGTCATGAATATCGGCAATACCCAGGTGATCTTCCTGTATGTTAGTGATCACGCCGATATCGCATTTGCTAAAGCCCAGCCCCGAGCGCAGTATGCCACCGCGGGCGGTTTCCAATACTGCAAAATCAACAGTAGGGTCTTTCAGTATAAATTCGGTGCTTACAGGGCCGGTGGTATCGCCTTTAAGCATCATGGTGTTTTGCACGTAAATGCCATCGCTGGTGGTATAACCTACCCGGCGGCGGTTATTCTTTACAATATGCGCTATAAGGCGGGTGGTGGTGGTTTTACCATTGGTACCCGTTACCGCTATAATGGGTATACGTGCCGACTTACCGGCCGGATAAAGCATATCCAGCACATGGCCGGCTACGTTGCGCGGCAAGCCCTCGCTTGGGGCAACGTGCATCCTGAAACCCGGCGCGGCGTTTACCTCCAGCACTACACCACCGGTATGCGGCAGGGGCTCGGTCAGGTTTTCGGCCATAATATCTATACCGCAAATATCCAGACCGATGATCTTGCTGATGCGCTCGGCATAAAATATGTTTTGCGGGTGCACATGGTCGGTAACATCAATTGATGTGCCTCCGGTGCTCAGGTTAGCGGTCGATTTCAGGTATACCACCTCATTGGCAGCGGGTACGCTTTCAAGGGTATAGTTCTTTTTTTCAAGCAGATCGAGCGTGTCGCGGTCAATTGTAATTTCGGTAAGCACGTTTTCGTGTCCGTAACCACGGCGTGGGTCGCTGTTCTCTTTATCAATCAGCTGTTGTATGGTTAATGCGCCATCGCCTTTAACATGCGCGGGTACACGCAGGGCGGCAGCCACCATCTTGTTATCAATAACCAGCACCCTAAAATCAAACCCGGTAATGTAGCGCTCCACAATAACCCTGCGCGATATACGGCTGGCATGCTCATAAGCGGCCACCGCATCCTCACGGGTTTTAATATTGATGCTGATGCCCCGGCCGTGGTTGCCATCCAGCGGCTTAAACACCAGCGGGAAACCCACACGTTTTATTACCTCTTCTATCTGGTCGGTTGATGATATGGTCATGCCCTTGGCCACTGGTATAGCCTGTTCCTGCAATAGTCGTTTGGTTTCTTCCTTATTACTGGCAATATCAACGGCAATGCTGCTGGTTTGCTCGGTCATGGTGGCGCGTATGCGCACCTGGTTTTTACCATAACCTAATTGCACCAGCGATTGATTATTTAGCCTGATCCACGGTATATCCCTGCTGATGGCTTCCTCCACTATCGAGCCGGTGCTTGGCCCAAGGCGCGTTTGCTCGCGTATCTCGCGCATTTTTTGTATGTCGGCCTCCAGGTTGTAGTCGTGGCCGGCAATTAGGGCGTCGGCAATGCGTACGGCGGCTTCAGCGGCGTAAATGCCCACCTTTTCTTCAATGTAATTAAATACCACATTGTAAACGCCGGTGGTTTTGGTTTGGCGTGTACGACCAAAGCCGGTGTCCATACCGGCAAGGGTTTGTATCTCCAGGGCAATGTGTTCAATTACGTGCCCCATCCAGGTACCTGCAATTACCCGCTCAAAAAAACCGCCAGGTACGCCCGGCGAGCAGCGATGATCGTACATTGATGGCAGCAGGGCTTTTATGCGCTCGTAAAATCCGTCGATGGTATTGGTAGGGCGGTGTTCCATATCTTGCAGATCGAGCCGCATTTGTATTAATTTTTTACGGCTGATGCTCCAAATATTAGGTCCTCGTAAAACCTGTATATTCTCAATTTTCATAGGTGATTTTCAGGGTGATCTTTTTGTGTTTAAATCTACTGAAACCTATCAACACCAGAGTGTTTTTAATGTTTAAAACAGGAGAAATTTTAATTAAACGACCTGATTTAGCGCTATTTTATCGTACTTTGTATAAAAACAGAGGTAAAAGGTATGGATGTCCCGAAAGGAAAATTAGTAATAATAGGCGGAGCGGTTGATATGGGCAGTAACGTTAGCGCCCAGGAACATATATTACAGCCTGATTATATTAAGTTTTTTGAAAAGGGCATTTTAAGGCGCATCATCACCGAATCGGCCAAACATGAGGCATCGGTAGTAGAGGTGATCACCACCGCATCGCAAATACCCGAGCTGGTGGGCGAGGAATACATCAAGGCATTCGGGCAGTTGAATGTAGAGCATGTAAACGTGCTGCATATTAAAAGCCGCGAAGATGCCGCCAATGAGGAATACCTTGAGCGCATACGCAAGGCCGATGTGGTAATGTTTAGCGGTGGCGACCAATTACGCCTGACAGCCATTTTTGGTGGCACCCAATTTTTGCAGATACTTAAGCAACGCTACCGTAAGGAGCATTTTGTTATAGCCGGTACATCGGCAGGCGCGGCAGCGGCATCAACGCACATGATATACCGCGGCCAAAGCAACGAGGCCCTGATAAAAGGCGAAGTACAAATAACTGCCGGTTTAGGGTTTATTGACGGTGTTATTGTTGACACCCACTTTGTACAGCGCGGCCGCATCGGCAGGTTATTTTACGCGGTGGCCAGTAATCCTGGTATTTTAGGTATTGGTTTGGGCGAGGACGCGGGCCTGCTGGTAAGCGAAGGTAACATTATGGAAGCCATAGGCTCGGGCCTTATTATTTTGGTGGACGGAAAGAATATTGTTGAAACCAATATTTACGATGTAGAGATTGGCGACCCGGTGTCTATCGAGAACCTGAAAGTACACGTAATGTCGATATTTGATAAATACGAGCTGCACCAGCACCGTATGCTGATTAAAAAAGCGGTAAAGATAGAGGAAGGTGTATTTTTAAATATGCCCGATGCTGATGAACTTCAGTAGGGAGTGGTGAATGGTGAGGGGTGAGTAGGTATGTCATCCTGAGCTTGTCGAAGGATTGAACGCGAGGTCTGTCGCTTTATTTAATGGTTCGACAGGCTCACCATGACAGGTTGGATGTGCAGATGCGAGGATATGCAGATGTGCGGATAAATAAGTCGATTGTGTGTGTCATCCTGAGCTTGTCGAAGGGTTTAGAGAGTACCAATCATAAACGATATATTTTTGCGTTAAATGCCTGAATATTGAAAGGTGAAGAAACCAAACCGATCACGCAGTAAACCATTCAATTAAACATCTAACAATGAAACTGATCATTCACGGTGGGTTCTTCAGCGAATCGCAAACTAACCAGGAGGTTAAGCAGGCCAAGCAAAATGCCCTGCGGGAGATAGTGCAGGCGGGATATAAATACCTGGAAACGCACAATGCTTTAGAAACCGCTGTATATACCGTTAGTCTGCTTGAAGATTGCGACCTTTTCAACGCCGGTACGGGCTCCCAAATACAAAGTGACGGAAAAATACGCCTCAGCGCATCGCTGATGGATGGTAAAACGCAACGCTTTTCGGGGGTTATTAACATTGAGGATGTAAAGAACCCCATCTGCATAGCCGAAAAACTAATGGCTTATGATGATCGTGTGCTGAGCGGCAAGGGCGCGCTTGATTTTGCCCGAGAGAACGGCGTTAAATACCACAACCCCGAAATACCCCAACGCCGTAAGGAATATGAAAAAAAACTAAGCGACTCTATTCGCCTGGGTACGGTTGGCTGCGTAGCGCTTGATGTTTATGGCGATATAGCGGCGGCAACCTCAACCGGGGGTAAGGGCTTTGAAATACCCGGCCGGGTGAGCGATTCGGCAACGGCGGCGGGTAATTATGCCAACGCGCACGCGGGTGTATCATGCACCGGTGTGGGCGAGGATATCGTGAGCGGCGCCATTGCCACCAAAATAGTTACCCGTGTTAGTGATGGCTTTTCGTTGCACTCAGCGTCAGACAAAACCCTGGATGAGCTAAAGCCGTATAATGGTTTCGCAGGTATAATAGCCATTGCCGCCAATGGCGATATTTACCACGATGATACCCACCCTTATATGGTTTGGGCCCTGCATGATGGTGAAGTTGAGGTGTTTGAGTAACGGGCGCAAGCTATTGTTTATCTGCCTATTAGTTTTATATTTGATAATGTTTAAAACCTTTACAGGTACGCTATAAATATTGCATGAAATATATTTTACTCGTTTTTTTATGTTTAACAGGCATGTCGGCTTCGGCACAGTGGTGGCGTATCGGTCCGTTAAAACATAAGCGTTACCCGCAAATAGCGCCTGTAAAAAACTACTCGTTCAACAAAAATTACATACTGGGATCGCCGCAAGTGGCTGCAAGGCCTATCAAGGGTTTTAAGCTGCGTAGTTATTACGACCTTACCCAGGCCGAAATGCGTTTTATGAAAAGCGCCCAGCACAATATGCGCTTTCGCGAATACAATATTGCCAGCTATAACTTTAGCGATCTGGCCAGGGTGTATATGGAGTTGAATCGCCTGTCAGAAGCTAAATGGTTTTTGCTGCAAAGCAACCTCATAGCCCGCAGGCAAAATGATGCCAGGCATACGTTTTTAAACCTGCTATCGTTAGCATCGGTAAAAATTGATATGGGCGAAATAAGCCTGGCGCGTGAGGATTTGATAGAAGCCCGCGGCATAGCCGATTCACGTGGCTGGCGCGGCGAAGCGGCCGAAATTGACAAAAAGATACAGTCCATAAAAGGTGTAAGCAATTCGGCCCCCAAATCCGAATTAAAATACGCGGAACTGCCTGAAGCTGAAAGTAAATCGAAATAAATTAAACGTTTTGTAACAAAAGGGTAATTTCAGGCATCAATTACAATAGAATTCAAACAATATCGTATTATTGTTATTCAATATATTATAAGGACAGCCTGGTATGGCTGTCTTTTTTTACATAAGTAATTTACAAAAGGCACAAGTATTGATGTTGGTTAAAAACCCCGACCTAAAAACGGTAAAAGATATGTTTAAGAAATTATATGCTGTGTTGGTGATCGGCGCTGCACTTTCGTGCCAGGCCTCCCCATCAAAACCAATAAAAGTAGCCGGCTCTAATGATCTTCAGCCCGATGAGCAGCAATCCATCGTACTGCAAAATGTGGCCGAAATGATCACCAAGTACAACTACAAAAAGATCGATCTGAATGATTCTATCTCCGGAGTGATATTTGACCGCTATATTAAGGCGCTGGATGGTAACCACAATTACCTGCTGGCAAGTGATGTTAAGGATTTTGAGAAATACAGGCTGATGCTTGATGATGACATGAAGGCCGGTAACCTGGCTAATGTGTTCTATATATTCAACGTATACCAAAAACGTTATAACGATCGCATTAACTACTCGTTAAAGCAGGTGAACGATAATTTTGATTATACTAAGAGCGAAACCTTTACTTACGACCGCGAGAAACTACCTTGGGTAGCATCGCCGCAGGAGTTGGATAAACTTTGGGATGGCCGTGTAAAGTACGATTTGCTTAACCTTAAACTGGCCAATAAGGATATGGCCAAGAATAAGGAAACCCTGCGCAAGCGTTACCAAAACCTGTTGTCGCAATCAAACAAGCTATCAAATGCCGATGTGTTCCAAATATTTATGGATTCGTTTACCGAAGCTGTTGATCCGCACACTAACTACTTTACGCCATCAAACGCGGCTAACTTCAATATCGAAATGTCGCGCTCGGTACAGGGTATAGGTGCTTCGCTGCAATCAGAGAATGAGTATGTAACCATCAAAACCATAGTACCCGGTGGCCCGGCTGATAAAAGTAAGCAGATAAGCGTTGACGACCGTATTGTTGGTGTTGCGCAGGGCAAAACCGGCGAATTCCAGAATATTATAGGCTGGCGTATTGAGAACGCTATCGCTATTATTCGTGGTACTAAGGGTACAGTGGTACGTTTGGAGATATTACCTGCCGGTGCAACCGCGGGCAGCAAGCCAAAGATCGTTGAGATGATACGTGAGAAGATCATCCTGAAAGATCAATCGGCCAAAAAGGAAATTAAAACATATAACCAAAACGGCAAAAACTTTAAGATAGGCATCATCTCTATCCCGGCATTCTACCTTGATTTTGATGATTACCGCTCAGGTAACCCTAACTACAAAAGCACCACCCGCGATGTAAAGCTGATATTAGATACCCTGAAACAACAAAAGGTTGACGGTGTGGTTATTGATCTTCGCCAAAATGGTGGTGGCTCGTTAACTGAGGCCATTGAGCTTACCGGTTTGTTTATTAAGGATGGCCCTGTGGTTCAGGTTAAAGATGCCCGTAACCAGATAGAGGTTGATAAGGACGAAGACCCGGAGATAGCTTACAGTGGCCCGCTGCTGATATCTGTTGACCGTTTCAGCGCTTCGGCATCTGAGATCTTCGCCGGTGCTATTCAGGATTATGGTCGTGGCCTAATAGTAGGTACACAAACCTATGGTAAAGGTACCGTACAAAGCGCCATCAACCTGGACAAGGTGATCACTACTACACTTAGCGAAAAAATTGCCGGTCTTGTAGGTAAAACCAAACCGGTAGGTACTGGTAGCCAAAACAAATTTGGTCAGCTTAACCTTACCGTGGCTAAATTTTACCGTATCAGCGGCGCATCAACCCAGCATAAGGGTGTAATGCCTGATATCAGCTTCCCGTCTATCATTCCGTTGGATAAATATGGCGAGGATACTGAGCCATCAGCTTTACCTTATGATGTTATACCAAAAAGCACCTATGCTAAAGTTGGCGATTTTGCTACCGTATTGCCTCAGCTTAAAAAACAGCATGAGCAACGTATGACGCAAAGCGCAAGCTACAAATACCTGTTAGAGGATATTGCCGAGTTTAAAAAGACCGAGGCTGAAAGAAGCGTAACCCTTAACGAGGAGAAGCTGAAAAAGGAACGTGATACCGACGAGCAAAAAAGCTTTGAACGTACTAACCTGCGCCGTGTGGCTATGGGCTTACCAGCCTTGAAAAAAGGCCAAACCAAACCACGTAATGAGGATCTGGACTTTATGAAAGTTGAAGCCGGACAGATATTGATTGATTACATTAACATGGATAACAAGCTTACAACGGTGTTTAAATAAAACCTGTTGTTGTAAAATGCTGATTAACAGCCCGCACCCTAAACAAGTGCGGGCTGTTTGCGTTTATAAAATGCAATGGAAGAGAAACTTGTTATATGGAAAGGCATAGCCGATTACAATTCGGTAGAGCATTGTTTGGTTACGGCCAGCACAACTGATGTAACGGTATCATCAACCATTGTAGGTACTATTAATGATCTCTCGTTCGAGGTTAATTACTCGCTGTTGCTTGATGGTGGATGGAATGCCAAAGAGGTATACATAGAGTATGTTGTTGATGGTACGCCGCATAGCTGGCACTACGTAAAGGTTTCGGTAGGATGGCTGGGTGGCGACTCGCCCGAGCCTGTACATTGCGATTGTGTGGATGTAGATATCACCATGACCCCATTTACCAACAGCCTGCCCATAAACCGCCTGAACCTGCAACCTGGGCAATCTGCCGAAATTGAAGTATTGTATTTTGATATACCCACTGAAAAAGTAAGTACAGATGTACAAAAGTATACCTGTATAGATGAGCATACCTACCGCTTTGAAAATGATGGCGGGAATTTCACTGCCGAGCTAACCATTGACAGTGATGGCATGATCACCAACTACCCCGGCTTGTTTGAGCGCCTGTACAGCTACACTCAATAAGGAAAGCCAAACTTGCCCATCAGCACGGCAGGGTTAGTGCCAATAGCGATAGGCTCGCCTACCAAAGCCTCATTACCCAATAGCGCGAATAGTATTGCCTCCTTAGCATCGGGGTTGATGCCTAATGCGGATGTGTTGGAGATGTTGGCTTTAGGCAAATGCTGTTTTAAATACGCCATTACAACGGGGTTACTTGCGCCCCCGCCACTTGCGTAAATGTTTACGTAAGTACTTACGTAACTGTTTACGAATTGAACAATGCTCGAACCGGTGAACGCGGTAAGCGTAGCAATAAGATCTGCAGGGCTTACTGAGCCAATTCCCGAATCGGTTATGGTCTTCTCTGCCAAAGCTAGGTTAAATACCTCCGGCCCGGTGGTTTTAGGTAATTTCTGATGGAAGAATGGGTGCTGCAATAAGGCATTTAGTAAGTTTTGATTTACTGTTCCTGAGCGGGCTATCTCACCCTCCTTATCAAAAGGCTTATCAAAATACTTTTTGCAGGCGGCATCTATCATGGTATTGCCGGGGCCAATATCGGTACTGAAAACTTCGTTTAAATTTTGTGAGTCGGGTAACCAGGTGGCATTGGCTATGCCGCCAATGTTTAATAGCAGACGGTTCTCGCCCGCTTTGCTGCCCAGCAATACATCGCCATACAAAGCCAGCGGAGCGCCCTCGCCGCCACCGGCAATATGTTTCTGCCTGAAATCGCTTATGGTGATGATGCCCGCTTTTACCGCTATATGGTCGCCGTCGCCAATTTGCAGGGTGGCGTTGGGGTAACCGGGTTGCAGGTGTTGCCTTTCCGGGGCATGGTAAATGGTTTGGCCGTGGCTGGCAATGTAATCAACCTCGGTGGGTTTTATCTGCCATTGCTCAAGCGCTTGTAATATTAGGTCGGCATGGTAGCCGCCTATGTAGGCATTCAGCAGGGTAAGCTTTTCAATATCGGCCTGGCGTTTGGCGAATACCTGCCTTACCTCGCCCTTAAAATGTTCATCGTAGGGTATGGTGGTAAAGTTCAACAGCTCAAACTGTGTTTGCATGCCATGCCCGGTAAAACGGCATAGGGCAATATCCAACCCATCCAGTGAGGTGCCCGACATGAGGCCGATGCCCAGCCGTTCACTCTTTTGCGCTATGTTGAACAGTTTTTGCAGATTACGGTTAAGTGCCATCGAATCAAAGTTATTATAATCGGTGTTTTTAAGCGCTATTTTTTTATGTTTGAGAATAAACTGTTTAGATGAGCCAACCTGTTTCAAAACGTCTTTTATCGCTTGATGTGTTTCGTGGTGCTACCGTTGCCGCCATGATACTGGTAAACAACCCAGGTAGCTGGGAGTACATTTACCCGCCGCTTGAACACTCCAAATGGAACGGCTGCACGCCAACCGATCTGATATTTCCGTTCTTCCTGTTTATTGTAGGGGTATCCATTGTGTTCGCTATGGAAAGCAAAAAGGCCGACCCTGCAAACCACGGTAAAATGATACTGACGGCCCTACGCCGTATGGCTATCCTGATCATTATCAGTTTAGGTACGCACCTGCTGTTTCACCCGGGCCTGGCTACCATGCGCATACCGGGCGTGTTGCAGCGCATCGCTGTAGTGTTCTTTATCTGTACGGTGCTATACATCAAAACATCGCGACGCACGCGCGATTGGGTGTTTGGCCTGGCGCTCATAGGGTATTACATCATTATGTGTTTTGTACCCGTGCCCGACCACGGCCCGGCTAACCTGGAGCCTGAAACCAACATAGGTGCCTGGCTGGATCGTTTGATACTGACGGAGAACCACCTGTGGAGCCAATCGCGCACGTGGGACCCTGAAGGTTTGCTGGGCACTATACCGGCCATTGCTACAGGTTTGTTCGGCATCAGGGTAGGCTCATGGCTTAAGCAAAAGGCTACTGAAGAAAGCGTAAAGGTAACCTGGATGCTAACCTACGGCGTAGCGGCTGTAATACTTGCACTAATATGGGATATGTTCTTCCCCATCAATAAATCACTATGGACAAGTTCATTTGTGCTGTATACCGGCGGCCTGGCTACCATAGCCCTCGGCATTAGTTACTGGCTGATTGATGTGAACGGTCGTACACGGTTTACCAGCTTTTTTATTCCGTTCGGGGTAAATGCTATTACCGCCTATGTACTATCCATGTACATACCACATTACATGAGTAAACTCAATATCAACAAAATATTGTTCGATCCTTACCTGTCGCCCCTGAACGCTTCGCTGGCCATGGCCATATTTTGGGTGTTGCTGATATGGGTAGTTATGTGGGTGTTGTATAAACGGAAGATCATCATTAAGGTATAAAACAAGAGCGGCCTCAGCAAATGCTGAGGCCGCTCTTGTTTTATACGGTATTCGCTAAGCATTATCCGCCGCAGGCAAGCTTAAGTAGAATGTGGTACCTATGCCAAGCTCAGTTTCAAACCAAACCTTGCCGCCGGCATTTTCAATAGAGTTTTTGATAAAGGCCAGCCCCAAACCCGTGCCCGAGCTTTTGGTAGTAAAGTTAGGCTCGAATATCTTTTCGCGCATATCCTCGGGGATGCCGTTGCCGTTATCCTTAATGCTTAGTAATATGTTTTTGCTGGTGATCAGGAAACTAAGGTCGATAACTCCAGCACGGTCGGGCGGAGTGGCCTCAATGGCATTCTTCAACAGGTTATTAAAACAGCGCAGCAACTGGTCGCGGTCGGCATTAATGACGAACGGCTGCTCGGGCGCCTGGTAGTTGATGGTGAGGTTATCCATCTGCTTAAAAATGATCACCGCCTGGTTAAGCACCTCAAAAATATTCATCTGCACCATCTTGGTATCAGGCATCTTGGCAAATGCCGAAAACTCCGACGCGATGGACGACAAACTCTCTATCTGCTCCACAAATGATTTGCTAAAGCGCTCAAATTTCTGATCGAACTTAGGGTCTTTATCCTTCCACGATTTATCAAGCAGTTGCAAGCCCAGTTTCAAAGGCGTAAGCGGGTTCTTGATCTCGTGGGCTACCTGCTTGGCCATCTCGCGCCAGGCGCTCTCCCTTTCTGATTGTGCCAGCTTTTGCGCGCTGTTCTCCAACGCCGCTATCATCTTGTTATACTCCTTAACCAGCGCGCCTATCTCATCATCACGATCCCATTTAATAGGCTCGTTTTTACGACCATAAATAATACGGCTAAGGCTGTTTTGTATAAAATTGAGCGGTGCGGTTATCTGCCGGGCTATAACCACTGCCAGCAAACCAATGGCGATGAATACCAAGGCGTATACATTGATCATGGCATTCAGCAGCGAGCCTACCTGTGCCTTGTAATCCACTTCGTTCGAGAAATAGGGGAGTTGCAGGTACGCAACCGTTTCTTTCTTTGAATCCTTTAAAGGCGCGTAAACTGATTTGTAATGCAGCTCGCCAATGGTTTCATCATTTACATATTCTGACTTTTGCAGCTGGCTCATTTGTACGAACGCCCTGGAGTTCATGCGGGGTGCATGCAGGCCATTCTCATATATCTTGGGTTGGGTGGTGCCTTTTAGTGAGCCTTGCTTGTTAAACACCGTCAGATCGGCCGAAAAGGTGTTGGCCAGTTCCTCAAAACTTTTAAAATTATCCGTATTGATGCTATCAATATACTTATTGAAATCGCCGTTCTCAAAGGCGTCGGTAATACGGGCAATTTTTAGCCGTATCATTTCTTCCTGCTGCGAGTTGTATTGCGTGCGGATGAATAAGAACGTAATAAAGCCCACAATAATGAGGGTGAACACCACGGCCAATATCATGGAGAACTGTATGCGTGTTTTGTACAGCACCTTATCAAAATTGATGCGGAAGCCCCACTTTATCTTATTATCGGTAACGTATAATATGCGTATACGCAGCCACAGCAAGCGCATTAGTACTATCAGTAAACTGAACAGCAGCAGCAACACAAAAAAGAAGGTAAGCGCCGTTACACCAAAAAACAGCATGTTCTCGCTTTTGCTAACCACCATCACATTACGTTTTGATACCCGGTATACCAGGTGGTTATTGCGCGAGAACATGCGGTACCATTCCGGGTATATGCTATTGGTGGTCATGTAATGATACTTGTTGAGCGGAGCATCAAACACCTTGTTAACAATATCATATATATAATTGCCGTTTTGGGTAACCAGTTTACCGTCTGAATAAAAGGCGTACGAGTAATCTTTAAGCTGATTGGCCCACTCGTTATTACCCTCAACCAACAACTCCGGGAATTCCCTTAATGCTGCCTGGCCTTTTGAGCTCAGTTCAATTAATATCGAGCCTTTATTTACCCCCCTGTAGATAACGGGCAGTATGGCAAAGTAATTTTGCAAACCGAACGATTCATTCTCACGGAAGAAATAGTTAGACACCTTGAACGAGCTGTACATCATCTGGTCGCGGTAAACACTAAGCGGGTAGCCGTTATCAGCAATAACAGGCTGATCGTTAGTATCAAACTGCCGTATATTAACTCTGTAGCGCGGCACTGAGCCGTTAAAGTAAAGCTTTTGCAGCCTGGTTTTTATGGTGATGGCCTGGTCGGGCTTGCCAAAGGCACGGAGAATATCGGTGTCTTTAACTATCTTTTTTTCGAGCTTGCGCAGGGCATTGTTTATCTCGGCATCATTAGGCTTTAAAAGTTTACCGGCAAACTCCTTACGCTCCGTAAGTTCTTTGATGGACTGAAAAGTATTCAGCTCCACAGCCGATATAACCGCCCCGATGAATACCATGGCCAGCAACGATACGGCCGACAGGCGCCCATCAGAATACCGGTAATCGTACGAGCGGATAAGCACCATAATACCCATGAACATGAAAAAGGTATTGAACTTATAGCACGATGCGTATACCACAGTGGCGGCAGCCACAGCCAACAAAAAGATAAAGGTTTTATGCGCGTTTGATATAGGCAGCTTAATACAGATGGCTATAAAGGCATCGTTTATCAAATAAAATATCAGGAACGCGAAACACAGCATACATAAGCCCACCACACTTAGCGAGGTAAGGTTAAGCACGTTAGTAACATCGAAATTGATGTTCGACCTAACCACAACGCTATCAAACAAAACAAGCAACCCTGCCGACATGCCGATGATGAACGCCGTACAACACAGCAGCACCACGTAGCCTACCGCCCGGCTTTTAACATTGTTTAGCAAATAATTGCGGTTTACATAGATGAATGCCGAGAACCAGGTGGCAAAAAGTATGTTGATACAAAAATCGCCAAGGGAGGGGAACATCGCCCCATATTCAAAATGTGATGGGTTGAACAGATCGAGCTTGGTGGTAAAATCGGGCCAGGTGTATTTAAGGTTGATGAACCGCAGCGCGACAATAAACACCATGATGAGCAACGCTGCCAGCAGAGCGTGACCCTTGCGGGCTATATGCAAACAAAAATCATTAACCAGCAGGCACAGCACCAAAAAGGCGAAGAACCATACCGTTAACTCCGAATAAAAATAGCGGCTATTGATGGCGTTATCCTTTAGCTTAACACCAAACAAATATTGCCCGCTTATACTGTGAATGGGGTAAAACTGCCTATCGTTAAAGTCGGCAAGGTCAACAATATTGTCGGCCTCGCTGAGCAGGTATTTTGAAAATCCGTTTCTAAGATACTTATTCTGAAAAGTATAGTTCATTTTTACCGGGAACAGGAAGATGGCCGAAAAATCGCCGTCATTCTTGCGCATGGCCTCGTAATAACCATTCCCTTGTTTAATGAACGAGCGCCCCGCTTTTATGCGCCCCGGGTTTGAGGGCAGCACCTTTACCCCGCTCCAAAATGATAGTTTACCGGTATCAAGCGTTATAAACCATACATGCTCCTTAAGGGTATAATCGGTTATTAGCTTTAACGACAGGTCGGCATTATTGCGCAAGCCCTTAAGCTGGTTGAATTTTACCGAATCGTTAAGAATATCCTTAATGAAGCTCTCCCTGTCCTGAATATTATCTTCAAGGGTTTTGGCCGTTTGTTCGAGCGTGCGCCCCGGTGTGTATGAACTTGGTAATATGATGGCCGTTATAAAAAGGCTTATGGTTAATAAGGCCAGCAGCAAACGTATTTTTACCCTGTAACTCAAATCGGTATGTTTTTTGGCAGATAAAAGTAAATAAAAATAAAGCCACTTGTTTAAGTGGCTTTATATACAAACAGGAATATTTTTTAGCTGATAGAGGCGCTTGCAGTGGCTACGCCGCGATCAACCTTTTTAACAAGGCCCTGCAATACGTTACCCGGCCCTACCTCGGTAAATGAGGTGGCTCCGTCCTCAAGCATGTGCTGTACGGTTTGCGTCCAGCGCACGGCACCGGTAAGCTGGGCTATCAGGTTTTGCTTTATCTTTTCAGGATCAGTATATGGCTTGGCATCAATGTTTTGGTATATAGGGCAAACAGGTGCCTGTATATTGGTAGCCACAATAGCTGCCTCCAGCTCCACACGTGCCGATTCCATTAACGGTGAGTGGAATGCACCACCAACGTTAAGTTTTAACGCGCGTTTAGCGCCGGCGGCAAGCAGCTTTTCGCAAGCGGCATCAATACCGGCTATACTGCCTGATATTACCAGCTGACCCGGGCAGTTATAGTTTGCCGGAACAACCACATCGCTCACTTGCTGGCAAATATCCTCAACCGTAAAATCATCCAAACCTAAAATAGCGGCCATGGTTGATGGTTGCAGTTCGCAGGCTTTTTGCATGGCATTGGCACGTGCCGCTACCAGCCTTAAACCATCATCAAAGCTCAATGCACCGGCTGATACCAGTGCTGAAAATTCACCCAATGAGTGACCGGCAACCATATCAGGTTTAAAGGTATCGCCCAACACTTTGGCTAAAATAACCGAGTGTAAAAATATGGCCGGCTGTGTTACGCGGGTTTGTTTCAAGTCCTCATCGGTACCGTTGAACATGATGTCGGTAATGCTGAAGCCTAAAATATCGTTAGCTTTTTCAAAAAGCGCGCGTGCTTCGTCTGATGTTTCGTAAAGGTCTTTACCCATACCTACAAACTGTGCGCCTTGTCCTGGAAAAATGTATGCGTTCATGTTTTATTGTTGATCAGTGATCGGTAATCAGTGATTAGTTATTAACTGTTTAATTGGATTATGGTTTGGGGGTGGTGATTAGTAATCAGAGGTTAGTACCAATCACTGATCTCTAACCTCTAATCTCCAAACACTAACTCAACCTTGACGATATCAGATTTAAAAATTCCGTACGTGTTTTATCCTGCAAAAAGGCACCGGTAAATGCCGATGTGGTGGTTACCGAGTTTTGCTTTTGTACACCGCGCATGCTCATACACATGTGGCGGCACTCAATTACCACGCCTACGCCAATAGGATTAAGCGTTTGTTGTATACAATCGCGTATTTCGTTGGTTAAACGCTCCTGTACCTGTAAACGGCGGGCGAAAACATCCACAATGCGGGGTATCTTACTCAGGCCAACTACATAACCGTTAGGTATGTAAGCTATGTGCGCCTTGCCTAAAAATGGCAGCATGTGGTGCTCACACATCGAATATACTTCAATATCCTTAACCACAACCATCTGGCTGTAATCTTCCTTAAACATGGCCGATTTTAGTATCTCCTCGGCATTAAGGTCATAACCATGCGTTAGGTAAAGCATGGCCTTGGCCATACGCTCAGGGGTTTTCAGCAAACCTTCGCGACCGGGGTGCTCGCCTATCAGCTTAAGCACTTCGTGGTAATGGCCTTTAAGGCTATCAATCAGGTCGGGGTTGTAGCGGTCAATTTTTTCGTAACCGTCAATGTCATCATCGCGGTCGGGTATGTGCCGGGTGTTATCCATTAGTATATATTATTCGCCAAAGTACTCGGCGGAATTGTTTTCGGTTTCGTGCAGGCGTACCGAGTGCAAAAACACGCCCTCGAAAGCCTCAATAGGTGCTTTAAGCTGATTAAATATTTCGATACAAAGCAACTCGGTCGATGCCATTTTGCCCTGCATAAAATCAACATCCTTGTTCAGGTTCTTATGGTCAAGCTTTTCAACAATGCGCTCCTGAATTATGGCTTTCAGATCCTTCAGATCCATTAAATAACCGGTGGCATAGCTTATTTCGCCCTTTATGGTTACAAAAAGGTTATAGTTGTGACCGTGCCAGTTAGGGTTAGCGCACTTGCCGAATACCTCGGCATTTTTTTCTTCACTCCACTCATCCCTGTACATGCGGTGGGCGGCGTTAAAATGTTCTCTGCGCGTTATATAAATCATCATAATAATTGTGGGTGCAAATATACAAAACAAAAACAGGTGAGTTGTTTTATATTAGCCATCATAATTATAAGGTCGTTATGCCAAATCTTTACATTATAGCAGGATGCAACGGTGCCGGGAAAACTACGGCCAGTTACACCATGCTACCCGAAATATTAAATTGTAAGGAATTTGTTAATGCCGATAACATTGCCGCGGGCATTTCGCCCTTTAATCCGGAGAGTGTAGCGCTGGAAGCAGGCCGGATCATGCTTAAACGCATACATGAACTAATGAGGGACAACACGGACTTTGCCTTTGAAACCACGCTGGCTACCCGCAGCTACACACTGCTTATTAAGGAAGCCATTGAAAAAGGATACAACATTATACTGGTGTTTTTTTGGCTGGATTCTCCTGCTCAAGCTATAAGGCGGGTAGCTAAGCGGGTATCAGCAGGCGGGCACCATATACCGGATGAGGTGGTTACAAGGCGATATTATCGGGGTCTTTACAATCTGCTTAATCTGTACATTCCATTTTGCAATAAATGGATGATAGTAAATACCATGGGGCTGGTGCCCGAAACCATAGCCATGGATAACGGATTTGGAAAAGTAATACTCAATAACGAAATTTGGAATATTATACAGCAGCAAACCAATGGCTTTTGACAATATTGACACATCAGTAATTTCATCTGAAGCATCCTTTGAGAGCAAGGTGATTTACGGCATACAAAAAGCGCTGCGTAAGCTTGCCGAACAAACAGCCCTTCAAGGCGGTAATTTGGTAGTGAAAATTGACGGTGAAATAAAAGATGTTCCTGCCAGGGAACTGTTAAAGGATTTGCCCGAAGAAAAAACCACACTGTAAGGCTCGCTTTTCCGTTCATCTACATTTAAGCCATTATTATGCGCATTCTTATTGTAGCAGCCACACAGCCCGAAGTAGGGCCGTTGATTTCGGATTTCGCATCTTCAATTTCGAATTTAAACGATATCGGTCAAACGGTACTGCTAATTGCCAACAGCCAACTGCAAACTGCAAACTGCAAACTGCTCATCACCGGGGCGGGTATGGTGGCCACGGCATTCGCGCTGGGCAGGCATCTGGCAACAAACAGGTACGATCTGGTAATTAACCTGGGCATTGCCGGTAGCTTTGACCGCAGCATTGCCCTTGGTACTGTGTGCGAGGTTATCGAAGATACTTTGGTAGAACTTGGTGCCGAGGACGATGAAGCCTTTATAACCATTGATGACCTGGGTTTTGGTGAGAGCCGGTTTTATGCCAGCTATACCTTACCGAACACAATCGACATAAAAAAAGTGAAGTCCGCTACTGTGAACACCGTACACGGCAACGAAGCATCGATACAAAAACTGACCAGCCGCGTAAACGCCCAGTTGGAAAGCATGGAGGGCGCCGCATTTTTTTACGCCTGCAAACAGGCGGGCGTGCCTTGTTTACAGATCAGGTCAGTGTCAAATTACGTAGAGAAACGCGATAGGGCGGCATGGCAGATAGGGCCTGCCATCAAAAATCTGAATACATTTGCTGCCGAGTTGCTGCAAGATCTGTTGAAAGATTAAAACGTATTTACTATGAAACTAACCCTCGGCTTTTCGCCTTGCCCTAATGATACCTTTATATTTGATGCCCTAATTCACCATAAAATTGATACCGAAGGACTGGAGTTCGAAGTGTTTTATGATGATGTGGAAACCCTCAACCAAAAAGCCTTTAGTGGCGAGCTGGATATTACCAAACTAAGCTACCACGCCTTTGCCTATGTAGCCGAAAAATATGTATTGCTTGACAGCGGCAGCGCCCTGGGCTTCGGCGTTGGGCCGATGCTGATCTCGAAAAAGGATTATGCCGCGGGTAACGATGTAGACTCAATCATCTCAAATCTCAGATCTAACATCTCAAATCTCAAAATAGGTATTCCCGGTAAATACACCACCGCCAACTTTTTGTTAGGATTGGCTTTCCCGGAGGCTACTAATAAACAGGAGCTGGTGTTTAATGAAATTGAGGATGCCTTGCTAACCGAGAAGATAGACATTGGCCTCATCATTCACGAAAACCGCTTTACTTACCAGGATAAGGGCCTGAAAAAAATTATCGACCTGGGCGATTATTGGGAGAAAAAAACCGGCTGCCCTATTCCGCTTGGTGGCATTGTGGCTAACCGTAACTTACCTGCCGACGTTCAGCACAAGGTGAACCGTGTGTTGCGCAAATCGGTAGAATACGCATTCGCTAACCCAAAATCGGGACTGGAATTTATACGCCAACACGCGCAGGAAATGAGCGAGGAGGTGATGTACAAACACATTGAACTGTACGTGAACAAATACTCGGTAGATTTAGGCACCGAAGGCAAAAAAGCCATCAAGCTGATGTTTGATACCGCTAACGAGAAAAAGATAATTCCGGCTATTGAGGGCGGATTGTTTCTCAATCCATAATAAAACAAAAATGGCGGGTTAAAACAACCCGCCATTTTTTATTTCTCAGCTAACAGATCATCCGTTAGCTTTTCAAACTCGTTGATGAATTCGGTATAATGTTCGCCGGTGGCTGGGCCGCTAAAGCCGGTGTGTATCTTGCGCACATCGCCCTTTTTATCGATGATAATGGTAGTAGGGAAACCCACCACCTTACTCAAGCCGGGTAGGCTCTTGGCTGCCTCTCCCTTTTCGGGTGTAAAGCCGGTGATCAGTATGGGATAAGTGATGTCAAACCTTTCCTTCAGGCGGGTTAACGCTTTTACTGATTTATCGAAATCCTTGGTACGCTCATAAGCCAGACCGATGATCTCTACACCCTTTGGCTGATATTTTTTGTAATAGTTAACCAGGTAAGCGGTTTCGTCCATACAGTTAGGGCACCACGAGCCTAATATTTGCAACATTACTACCTTACCTTTAAAGCGATCATCATTAATTGATACCTTTTTGCCATCCAGATCAGGAAAGGTAAAATCCAGCTTTTTATAGCCGGGCTTTAAAGCGGTGAGCGAGTAAGCGTCGGGCAGTTTGGCTTGTTGGTTTTTTACGGCCTGCCAAACATCCGTACCTGATAAGCCCGCATAGAATTTTCCGCCCTCAATTTTATCAGCACCTGCAACTTTAGCTTTGAACAAATAGGCATGCCCGCCATCAAAGCACGACAGGTACAGGCTATCGCCGGCTACGGTACCTTCCAAAAAGCGGTAATCACCTGTGGTGGTTAAAAAGGTACCGGTAAGTTTGGCGCCATCGTGTTTAAACTCACCAACGGTGGTATCGGCCTCAGCGCCCTCGCCAAACGTAGCCGACCAACGCCCGCCAACATTCGCGGTTGCCGGTACTTCCTTTTCAAAAAAGCGCCATTTGGTGTTGGGGGTAGCGGTAAAATCCATAGCCACATCATTAGTGGCCAGGTGCTTTATCCATTTGCCCTGCAAGCCACCATCGTTGGTTTTAGCCAAAGCGAACTCCGAATCAAACAAAGGCATGTTTATAAATACCGAATCATCCTTGGTGCTTACATCGGGCACGGCAAAATGCTCGTTACCATTAATAATGCTCAGTTTGTATTTACCCGCGCTATCGGCCAGTTCAAAGTTAAAGGGTATACCTTCTCCGGCTGATGTTTTTAAAACCCCGCGCCAGGTGCCGGTTTGTAATTCGGATGATTGTTGACTGCATGAGGCTAATAACGCCGCCGAGAATATGAATAGTCCTTTACGGATGTGATGGATCATTTATAAAAAGTCTACTAAATTAATATACTTTTCAAAGGTAAGAATTTTTGCTTTACAAGGGAATGCCGGGTTTAGTTAGGGGATTGTAAAAATGTTTAAACAAAAAAAGAGAGCATTTTTAAGTGCTCCCTTTCCCCTAATTAATTTAAACTATTGATTAAACCCAAAACAAAGAACATATCATCTCAGCCTGGGCGTCTGAGAATTCGTTAAAAAAATGTTTTTCACAGGTAGACGTTGTTTCTATTTCTTTTTCACAGATATAAACGCAAGGTCACACAGAAAACAACAAACACAACGCCATTATATGCCAATAGGCGTAACTAAGCTGTTACATTAAGGGCAATAAAGCTGTTTTCAGTATAAATAAGGGTTAAAAAAATTGCTTGATAAATTAAGTGTCGCAACGCTTTTTTAAACTTTTGGGTAAATTCAGGACAATGTGTATGTATTTAGGAACATACACCTGTACGTTATTAACTACAAAGTGTATATTTTGTATAGTAATTTAAACACTTTGCAAAACTATATATTTGTTACAATGAATTGGAGCGCCGAATTACTGCAATGGTGGCAGCAACAAACCTGGTACGAGGTAATTGCCGTAATTACCGGTTTGGCCTGCGTATACCTTGCGGCGCGTAACAACATCCTCAACTGGCCATTCGCCATCATTAGCGTAAGCATATACCTGTACATATTTTTCAAGGCCCACCTTTTTGCCGATATGGGTTTGCAGGCATACTTTCTGGCCATGAACATTTATGGCTGGTATTACTGGCTGCACAAGCCCGATGATAGTGGCCTGGCGCCTGTTAAATCCATCACACAAAAACAACTTTTAATATCCGTAGGTAGTATTGCTGCCTGTACCGTTATATTGGGTAGCGGGCTAAAATATACCTCGGCATCGTACCCTTACCTTGATAGCTTTTGCGCGGCATGCAGCGTGGTAGCCCAATTGCTGATGGCGCGGCGCGTGCTGCAAAACTGGTTGCTATGGGTTTTTGTTGATGTTATTTACGTAGGCATCTATTATTTTAAAGATCTGCACTTAACGGCCATAATGTACGCTGTATATATATTTATGGCGACTATGGGTTATGTTGAGTGGCGGCGCGAGTATAAAAAACAAGTTCACCCAAATGGATAACAACATCATCAAAATAGCGGTTGTAGGGCCCGAGTCGACGGGTAAATCAACCATGTCGGCCTACCTGGCCGAGCATTACCATACCATTTGGGTACCCGAGTACGCCCGCGAATATTGCGAGAACCTTAACCGCGAATACACCTGGCAGGATGAGTTGAACATGTTTCACGGACAGTTGGAACTGGAAGAAAAGCTGGCACCGCAAGCCAACAAGCTGCTTATTTGCGATACTACCTTTATCACCATAAAAATATGGAGCGACCATTTATTCGGCAAATCTCCGCAGGAGGTGCTGGATAAACTGGCCGATCACCCTTACGATCTATACCTGCTTTTAGATATTGATATGCCCTGGCAGGATGACCCGCTGCGAGATTTTCCACATCTGCGCGGGCATTTTATGGATATATGGCACAGGGAGTTGCAAGCCCTTAATGCCGATTACAAGGTTATTTCGGGCCTTGGTGCCGGGCGTTATGCCCACGCTGTGCAGGCTATTGATGCCTGGCTGCAAAGCCGCGATGAAAAAATTATTTAATATTCTGATAATATTTTGCGCCGATGGTGCAACACTCAATAATATTCGCTGTCTAATAACCTGAAAGCTGAATATCACAATTGGAAGCCATATACATCGACAAACATTACAACCTGGTGGTTGAATGCAAGCAGGGTAGTAAAAAAGCCTGCTATGAGCTCTATCGCCTGTACTCTAAAGCAATGCTGAACATTGCCTACCGCATAGTGGGCAACGTTGGCGAGGCCGAAGATGTGCTGCAGGAAGCTTTTTTGCACGCCTTTAACAAAGTACACGATTTTAGGCAGGAAACCACCTTTGGCCTATGGCTCAAACAAATAGTCGTATCGCGATCTATCAACCTGCTCCGTAAGCGCAAACTGGAGTGGACTGACCTGGAGGACGAGAAGATGATGAACATTCCGGATGAGGAGGCGGATGACGACGAGGAAACGCAGTACAAAGTAGCCCAGGTGAAAGAGGCAATGAAGGAGCTCCCGGAGGGTTACCGCGTAGTACTATCGCTTTACCTGCTCGAAGGGTATGATCACGAAGAAATAGGCCAGATATTGAATATTACAGAAAACACATCGCGCACACAGTTTTTACGCGCTAAACGGAAACTGGGCGAAATTTTAAGCAGAAAAGGAATAACATCATGAGCAAGAGATTAGAAGATTTCATGAAGGCCAACAGGGACGAGTTTAACGACCTTGAGCCGCGTATGGAATTGTGGGACAGCATTGAACAAAAACTGAATCTGGCTGCCCCCAAGCCGGAAGATATTAAAAAACGTGAGGCCAAAACATTCTCGTTAGGCTTTGTGCTGCGGGTAGCCGCGAGCGTAATTGTGGTAATGGGCGTGTGCTTTGCCCTGTACCTGCGTAACGGCAACAAAGCCATTGAACTGGCCGACATTAACCCGACTTACGCCAAGCAGCAAATGCACTACGCATCGCTGGTGCAAACCAAACGTACAGAGCTGAAAACGCTGGCCAAGTCTGACCCTCAGCTGTACAAGGAGTTCAGCCATGAGATAGCCAAAATGGATTCGGCTTATAGCCGACTAAAAAGCGATTTGGCGACCAGCCCTAACCAGGAACGTATACTGCGTGCCATGATACGCAACCTGCAAATACAAACCGAGGTGCTTAACCAGCAACTAAGCGTAATTGAACAATTTAACGAGTGGAAGAAAGAAGAAAAAAATGAGATCAAAAATATATAAGCTAATGTTTTACCTGCTGGCTCTTACCCTGATCACTGCCGGCACCGCATCGGCACAAAAAAAACCTGCCGCGGCGCCTAAGCCTGCAAAACCCGCTACGGCCATTGTTATAAATGGCACTGCGCTGGTTAATGATGACAACATCAGTATCATCGATCTTAAGGACCTTAAAATCGCCCTAAAGGATATTGATACGAAAATTAACACCAAGGAGCTTAAACAGCTTAATAAGGAGCTGGCCATAAGCATGAAAACCATGAGCAAGGATCTTAACCTGAGCCTGGCCAACCTGGGTAACGAAGTAGCCGCCATTTGCGATGTTAGTCTTGACAACAACATTAACGTTAACGGCAATAACGTTACCATTAACGGCAACTATGCCAATACGCAAAGCGATGATGATGACCTGGAAGAAAAGGTAAAGAACTACAGCAAAACTTACTCTGCCGACCGTAATGATGCCTTGAAAATTGATAACCGCTACGGCAAGGTAACTGTTAACACCTGGAACCGTAACGAGTTTAAGGTTGATGTACAGATAAAGGTTGCCACCAACCGCGAAGGCCAGGCACAAAAAATGCTGGATGATGTTACCATTGCCGATGGCCGCGACGGGCAAACCGTATGGTTTAAAACCAAGCTGGGTAACAGTAACGAGGGTGGCTCATGGTCGTTTATTAGTGGCAGCCGCCGCAGCGTTCGCCGTATGGAGATAAACTATACCGTTTACATGCCTGCCAAAAACAACCTTGCTGTAACCAATAGCTACGGCAGCACCTCACTGCCTGATCTGTATGGCAAGGTAACCATTAATCAATCATATGGTGCCTTTGCCGCCAAAACGCTTAGCAACCCGGCTAATGATATTGATGTAAAATACGGTAGCGCCACTATTGAAGGCCTCAACGGCAGCGACCTGAATGTGGCTTATGGCAGCCTTAACCTTAACGAGTGCGAAAGGCTGAACGCCAACATTAGCTACAGCGGTGCCAAAATTGGCAGCATAAAAACATCAGGCAATATCAACGTAAAATACAGCGGCGGCTTAAACATTGCCACTGTTGATAAAAACCTGAAGAACCTGGTGGTTAACTCGTCATACTCCGGCGTAAAACTGGGCATCAGCGAGCCATTGAATGTTGACTTTGACGTAACCGTACACTACGGTAGCTTTAACTACGATAACGATGTGGTTAACGTAGTAAACAAAAGCCCATCAGACGATGAGCGAGGCTACAACCCCACCAAAAACTTCAAAGGCAAGCTGGGCAAAGGCAGCAGCGGCACTATCGTAATAAAATCAAATTATGGTAGCGTGAAGTTTGAGTAAGAGGTATAAGGAACAACCCAAAAGCCTGTCATTTCGAACGAAATACGAGGAGAAATCCGCCTCACTACCGCTCGAAATGACAGGCTTTTTTTATAATGAAAGCACAAACCATAAATAACCTATCCTACCGGCATCAGAAATGCCCGGAGTAGCACAAGCCTTGCCAAAGCACCACCTTTCACCGGGCAGGGCGTAGCCGGCGGCTTTTGTTTCTTTTGGTCGCTCAAAAGAAATTGAGGACAGGTAATGGACTTTGCTTTATTGAGCGTTTCTGCTTTATGTCAGTGGTTGTGCTTTTACCATTGTCAGTCTGCTCTTGGGCGCAGGGCCCAGTTACTTTGTCTTAGACACAAAGTAACCAAAAGTCAAGGCAGAAAAAACCTTCATCCGCACAGGCCATACTCCATGGCCCGGTTTTCTGCCAGGCCTACGCGCTTTTTACTTCTAAAGTTTATTGGAAGTCCTCCACTTTGGGGAGGATCTAGGAGGGATTATACCAAGAGAAATTTGTCGCCTTGCTATTGAACGCGGGCAGATTTCTCGCTGA
>NZ_JADFBY010000014.1 GCF_015223065.1 Mucilaginibacter sp. JRF | reverse complement strand
ATAAACATACATAAGAAAAGCTCCTTATAAACACTAATCACCAATCTCCGGTTACTGACCACTAACTACTAACCACTAATCATTAACTACTAATCACTGATTACTAAACTATCATTCCCTCCCTCGGGAGGGCAGGGAGGGGTTAACAAACTGGTTGTGTAATCCACCACATTAAGCGCTAATTTTCACTTCCCTTACTCCTATGCCCAATAATTTCAGGGATAGAAATAGTTAAACGACTCTTAACAAGATTGATCTTTCGGAAAGGGGCATCACTAATAATAGTATGTGGAGCAGAAGGGAATCTTTGTTTATTGTATATATCTGCAAACTAAATGCAGAACTAAAAACAATAAGCAGCAATGGGAATATTAAATTCATTTCCTAATTGCTCAATTCTATGAATGAATATGAAATTACTTGATCCTGTACAACTCCCAGTCAGGTGTTTCATATACCTTTTGTACCAACATACCCGAGTCATTACTGCGCATAAAGTTGAAGTAGGTATTATTAAGCTGTGTGTAGCCTTTGCTTCGATTGGATGGGCTTGCCACTAATATATAGCTTACATAACCGCGTGGGGCTTCAATGGCCGTTAAAAACTTATCCTGGTAAGGCATTACCAGTTTCTGAATATTATCTACAAAGGCCGCAATAGGGTAGGCCACGGCATCATCAGTCATCACCAGCGCATTATCGGGCAGGGCATTTATGTAATTGGCAATATCCTTACTTTCGTCGTAATCGTGGTTATCGATAGGCTTGCGCAGCATCGCCATAAATTTCTGCTCGTCGCTAATGGACGAACGGTTAAGGAAGTAATAACCGGTGAATATCTGTATGGCCATACCTACGCCCATAAGTATCCTTAATGTTTTCTTATTCCTGAATGATTCGAGCCTGAAAATGATGCACAGCAGCGCCAGTATTATAAATATGATATAGAACTCATGCGCTATGTATATATTGTCGTATTTCAGCCTTAAAAACTCTATAAAGGCAAATGGGGTAAGCAGTGTTAATGCCTGGTAGGTATTTTGCCTGTACATGTACAAAGCCAGCAATATCAGCGGGGCATACATGATCATCTTTAACGATAACAGCACAGCCGAATCGGGCATTTTATAAGTATTTATATTGGTAACCTCGTCAAAGTTTATTTTATCAACCAGCACGTTCCAGGTAGCGTAAGGGCTCTCAATAAAATAATTAAGATCGTTAGCGTGGGTTAAGTTCAGCAGCTTATAACAAACGATTGATGCTATAGGCAATATAAATATGATGATGTACAGTGCGAATGTTTTGCTGATCAGTTTACGCCTTAACGATGGATTGTTAAAGCTGATGAATAAGCGAAATATCGATTCCTTTTCGCTCAGGTTAAGGCTTTTCAGAGTGATTGATAATACCAGCGGGATGAAGAACAGGGTAAGCCATATAAATCGGTAATCGCAAAAAGTAAGCGTTACCAAACACATACTGGCAATAGATACGTGGTAGGTAGTGTTTGACCGGTAGAACTTCAAAATATTCAAGAAGAACAAATAGAAGAACGTTAACACCAGGTAGATACTCTTGCCCGCCGTAGCTGTATACAGTATGCCCGGGTGAAACAGGAATAATACCAATAGCAAGGCCAGGTAAAAATTATCCTTAACATCCTTTAAAAGCGTGGCAGTTATTATGTAGAAGAATATGGCTGTACCTATGGCCGATGCTATCACCGGTGCCAGCAAATAATTTAAAGATGTAAATAAAAAGGTGGCGTAAAAAGGAATAATAGGCGATGTTAAACCCATTACTTTAAGACGATTACCTAAACCCTCAAATACAATCTTCGATTTTTCGATGTAGAAAAGCGCCTCAGCATTATAGTAGCCCAGTTTATTGAAATATATACCCAGCACCAGGTAGTATATACCCAACAATACTGTTATCAATAAAAGGAAGGTTGATCTCTTTCTCATTTCACAACGTTAACCGGGCTGCTCATTTTACTTAAACCATGGTTGGTTTTTTCCCAATAAAAAGGGTTTACAATTAACTGGTACAAACCTTTGTATGCGGCAATGGAGTGCAGCATCCAGTATATAGGGTTGGCCACGGCAAAAAGTATAAGCTCGTAAAACCTGCGTTTAAATACGGCCATCATGTTCACGTAGATCATCAGGATGTTACCCACCATCAGGTTAAAGATGGACATGAACAGCACCCAATCCGGGAAAAGGGTACGGATGGTTGACAGGTCGAACAATATATAATTCAAAAATATGATGAGCAGCAGCGGGTATACCAAAAAGGTAATAGGCGTTGCACCGATGAAGAAGCTGAACCCTAAAAAGCCTTTCAAACCGATTTTGCGGTATAAAGCGATAGGATCGCGCATGTGTACCAGGTAGGTTTGCATATAGCCCTTTATCCAGCGCGAACGTTGGCGTATCCAATTAATGGGTTCGTTATTGGCTTCCTCGTAGGTGGTGGAATTCACTACCGCTATTTTGTAGCCTTTCGCATAAGCGCGTACGCCAAGGTCGGCATCTTCGGTTACGTTGAATGGGTCCCATGCGCCAAGCTCAATCAGGTTCTCCATTTTAAAGTGGTTGCTTGTACCACCTAATGGGATGGGGATATCAAGCGTATCAAGCCCCGGCAGCATGTAATCAAACCAGTACGAATACTCGAGGGTGAACATGCGTGTCAAAAAGTTCTCATTACGGTTAAAGTAATTGAGCGAGCATTGCACGCATATAAAGTGATCGGGCAGTTTGTTAAACAGGGCCACTACTTTTTTCAACTGATCGGTATCCGGAATATCCTCGGCATCATAAATAGTGAGGAATTTACCACGTGAAAAATGCAGACCATAATTACAGGCCTTCGGTTTGGTTTTAGGCATGTGGAAAGGCACCACAATAACCTCGAACGTAGCCGGAAAGTCGAGGTTACGTACCGCGTTCAGCGTTTGGTCGTCATCATCCTCAATAAGTAGTTTAATGTCCAGCTTTTCGCGTGGATAGTCAATACTTTGCAGGTTCCATATCAGCTTTTTTATCAGCCTATCCTCTTTGTAAACCGGTAGGTGTATGGTAAACACCGGCAGTTCGTCGGTAACTACATCCCGTACTTCCTGGTTGGTTACGGCCTGGTGCAGTTCAAACCTCGAACCCACAAGGGCCAGAAACAGTTTGAACGAAATAGCCATTAAAAAGAAGAAACTCAGTATTACATTAATGGTGATGGATGTGTTCTTGAAGTTGAGCACAAGCCCGATACAGATAATACCCACCAGCGAGAACAGGAATATCAGCTGTTTTGATGTAAAGGTAACCCTTGCAGAGTTGGCCGGGTCGCGGTGCATCAACTCAAACACGGCCGATTTTACATACTTTTCGCCAAGCAGGGTGTGGCTCATCCAGGTAATATCCAGATCGGATGCTATGATGATCTCGGGCTCCATGTCATACGTAAAACGTACAAAATCGATAAATAACTGATCGGATGGATCGGCCATCAGGGTGATCAGTTTACCGTCTTGCACACGCAATGGCAGTGCCACATGGTCATTAGCCAGTTTAAGTTCTATTTTGTTGAGTATCTCCCTGTCGTGCTCCTCATCACGCACTTTATTTAGCGGATAGCCGGCATTAATAAGCGAGCGCTCGTAGTTTTTGCGCGATATGTAGCCAAAGTTGAGGGCCACTTTTATGAAGGCCTGCCCCAATTGTGCCGAAAGCTTTTCAATGCTCTCGCGGTCGGCATGGGTAATAAAGCCGTCGGTAATTAATAGCTCAGCAACAGAGGTTATCATGTAGTATATGCAAAGTTTGCCCTATTGCAGCAGGGCTGCAACAGGGCGGTATGTGGAAAATGTTATTCGTTGAACAGATCCTGAGAGCTTTGTATTCTTGAGCGTACGTACAGGAACGATACCAGTATCAGTATCAAAATACCTAACAATATATACAGGTTGTAATTCTCCCAAAACTGGGCAAGGCCGCTCTTGGTATCAACATACTCCAGGTTATCGCTCGATTTATTGATGTTGAACAGGTATTTATTGGTGTTAACATCAGCTATACATACGTTGCTCGATAGGGTTGACAATTGCTCGGTTATTGAGCGCGATACTGCCAAAAATGCTTCGGCCGGGTGCTTGCCAGTGGCTGTTAATACCAGCGTAGCATTATTATTACGGCCATAGAATATCTGTGCCAAACCGTTTGATACACTGTCAGATAGTGAGTAAACCACCTTGTTATTATCTGTATTATATAAACGGAACTTTTGGTTGAACTTTATCGGCGCATCCGGAAACTCGTTCATCAACGGGTCTTCTTTTGATAGCAGGGCCACGATGTTGTAGTTCTTTAGATCAGCAGCCGGCATATCGCCTGAGTAAACAATCTCAGGGAAGTTGTTGGCGTTGATGTTGTTGTTCAGCTCATAGATGATCTCGCCCAGGGCAGCGGCAGCATGCTTGGCATAATCGCGGCTAACTACTAAACGGGTCGATCCGCTGTTGAACGCTTCAGGATATTGGTAGAAGCTCAGATCATTAGTAATAAACGGATTTTTTGATGCCAGGTATGATTTATCAACATCTATCTCGCAGAAGAAGTTGGTAAAGCTGTTTTGGCAGTTACCGCTGCTTGGATAAAACCTGAACTCGGCCTCCAATGTATTGTATTTATGGTGCTGATAACGGTTAATGGTTACCGAGGTATTCAACTTGCCCGATGCATCCAGCTTTTCGCTACTGATGAGCAAACCATTAAGGTAGATGTTGAAAAAGCCACGGTCGCCGGGGTTAAGGCTGCTATAAATACCCGAAAAATGTATCTCAACCTCTTTCGGCGTAAAGCTAAAATCGCTGTTTTTAAAGTTGTAAACAGTTTTTAGCGAACCAATACCCGACATAAATGTGCTTAAACCACCCACTTGTTTAAGCGATAGTTTTGAGCGGCTCTCGTCAATATTTTGGAAAAAGCTGTTTTGCGCGTTGTTTATTAGCAGGTAATCGCCATAAGTTGAGTTAAGCACGTTCATGTTGCCTAAAGCGGTAATCGCTTTCTCTAAACCACGGTCGTCACCACCCGAAACAAATAGTATCTCGTTAGGTACAACAGTTGTTGATACCGTTTTAACCGGAACCAGTTTGCCGCGTACATCAACCATAGTGGTCAGCGTATCGGTAAGGCTGGTTATTGATTTATGCAGATAAAACATACCCTGGCCACCTTGCGGGGTAACCTTAACCAGGCGGCGTTGTGCTTCGGGCAGGGCGTTGTAATCGCCTACCATTATATAGTTCTTTACGCTATCAGGCAGTTTACCGGCCTCGTAAACGTGTATCTCTTTGCTTTGAGTTTTTTTCAACCTGGCGTATGCCCATGCCACGGCTTTCAGATCATGCAGTGATGGGTTTGAAGGATATACAATAGCGCGTTTTGATTCAAAGCAGTTACTGATGTTTACGTTATTAAAAAAGTTTTTATTGCTTTTTACCAATGACAGGTACGAGTAGCCTTTAACCTTTATCCACATGGCCGGGTTATCCAGGTCGCGGCATTTATCGCCACTAATGGTAAGCACGGTTTTTACCTGTAACTTCAGGTACTTCTCGGGTGAAATATCATTTTTTGACAGGTTGATAACCACCTTTTGCAGTGAATCTTTATTTAGGCGCGAACTGATAACCGGCTGATCATTGATCAGGATGTTTATAAACGAGCTCTCCTTGATCAGGGCTTGCGATGGTTCAAAAAACAGCACCAGTTTGCTGCCGTTCATTTCAACCAGCGGGCTTATCCTCAAAAAATATGATGTAGCGCCGTTCATACCGTAAATGGCATTATCAGCATACCCCATTGATTTGAACGACACAACGCTTTGCGCTTTTGTGGCGGTTGACAGTACAAGAAAAAAGGCTAAGAAGGTAAATACTCTCTTCATTGGGTTGTATTGTATATTAATTAGTTAATAGCGTAAAATTCTACTCTGAAATAGTTGCCGTTATCATCGCTGCGGTAATAAATTTCACCGCCCATCTCCTGCGTCATCAGTTTGGCAATGGAAAGTCCCAGGCCAAGCCTGCTCTCCTGCACCGCGCCCACATCATTCAATGTTTTTAGCTTGTTGAACATCATATCCAACTCCTGCTGACCAATGGCAATGCCCTCGTCAATAATCTCCAACACAAATTTTTGGCGTTGCAGGCTGGTAACTATTTTAATGTTGTTATTGGTTTGCGAAAACTTAATAGCGTTTGATAGCAGGTTTTGAAACACCTGGCCGGTAAACACACGGTCGAGCCTAACGTTAAGCGGTAATTTCAGTATGTTATCTATCAGGTGTATATTTTTCATGTGGGCTGTTTCAAGCAAACCTTTAAATACGTACTGTATCTCCTGGTTGGCATCAAATATCTCCATGTTGAATTTTATCTCGGGCGATGATATCTCCTTAACATCCATTAGTTTGTTAAGCATGTACTGCATCTTCTCGGCCGATTCGGCAATGTAGCCTACAAACTCCTTTTGGTCATTGCTCAGACGGTAATCTTCCTCGCGCACCATGTTGTTACTCATCACAATGGAGCCGATAAGGTTTTTAAGGTCATGCCCGGCTATGTTGATAAAGCTGTTCTTTTGCTCGTCAAGCTTGCGCAGTTGCTCGTACTGCATATCAATAATGTTGTTCTTTTCATTGATATCCTGATACTGGCTCTTAAGCTGGTCGTTTGATTTTTTGATCAGTATTTGCGCCTGTACCTCGCGCGCAAGCACCTTGTAACGGGCATGAGGGATAATGGTTGATATGATCACGATAACGAAGAAGAACTGCCCGCCGTTATTCACCAGAAGATCAATAGTATACTCGCTGAAAGTATTGAAAAATATGGCCAAAAATAAAAAGGCGGCCAATGCCTGAATAATAGAGTTCAATGCCTCCCAAAATACCTGTAAATTAAAAAACAGGATGATAGCGGCGTATAGCAAAAAGTAAATATTCACCGCCTCAATGCTAACCAGGTTGCACAGCAATGCCGTAGTTACCGATAGTATGAACATAACCACATGCAACAGTATGCGGTAGTTATGCTTGCGTGTTTGAAAATAGTTGTACAGCATGTACACCACAAATACCGATGTAAGGCGCACAATTAAAAAACTAACCCATACATCGTTTGCGTATATAAAATCAACTATACTAAAAAGCGGGTAAAGAAATATAATGGCCCAAATAATAATATTGGTTTGATACCAGGCCTTTTTTATTACCTCTTTTGAGAATTCCTCTTTAGTGATCTTTAAAAACATTGTGCAGTAGTTGAATAATTAGGGCAAAGGTTTAGTATAAATTTTTTTAATTGTGATTTACAGGCCTTAAAGCCGGGAACTTACAGTTCCACAATCACAAAAAGTAATCCAATTGTAAGGTTATTGGCAGGGTGTTAGCGCGTTGTACGGCGATGGCTCTTGTTGCAATAATGCAGTTCATTTAACATAAAAGTGTTTACCAACTTGTGCTAAAAGTGTGTAACTGCTTAGCTTATAGTTACAAATGTGCTGTTTGATAATAGCTTGAGATATAAAAAACTAAATAAGCCGGTTTACGTTTAAATAACAGAGCCGGAAATATATTATTCATTGCGTTCAATATTTATTTGTTAACAGCATAATACCAGGTAACTTTATCGGGGTATCGAGGAGTGGCTTGTGTAATAAGTGGGGTATTTTTTCCATAATTTGCGGAAAATTTTACCTGAATGTTAACTGAACGGTGATTTATAAGCTAAAGTTAATTAAGGCTTTTTACTTAAAATGATCTTGGTCACTCGCCTCAAAAAGCTGTTATTACTAACTTAATTTAACTAACTTTGAGCCCTAATAAATAATTATGAGATATTTTGAAGAAAAAAGGAAGGAAGTAATGACGCATATCGAAAAATACATGCTCGATAAGATGCATGATTTTTTGAAGCCGATTGATACTATCTGGCAACCTGCGGACTTTTTGCCTGATTCTTCAAGAGATACTTTTTTTAGCGAGATTAAGGAATTGCAGGAAAGCGCCGAAGGCCTTTCGTACGATTTGATTGCCGTGCTTATTGGCGATACCATTACCGAGGAGGCACTTCCTACTTACGAGTCGTGGTTGACCATGGTTGAGGGCGTATCAAAAGACGAGGAAGGCGGCTGGATGAAGTGGACCCGCTACTGGACCGCCGAGGAGAACCGCCACGGTGATCTGCTTAACAAATACTTATACCTTTCAGGTCGTGTAAACATGCGCATGATGGAGGTATCAACCCAGTACCTTATTGCCGATGGCTTTGACATTGGCACCGGTGCCGACCCATACCGCAATTTTATTTACACCTCTTTCCAGGAGTTAGCTACCAACGTATCGCACCGCCGTGTGGCATCGCAAGCTAAAAAACATGGTGATACCTTGCTGTCAAAAATGTGCGGCGTTATCGCTTCGGATGAGGCACGCCATGCTAAAGCCTACAAATACTTTATCGAGAAGATATTTGAGGTAGACTCGAGCGAGGCTATGCTGGCCTTTGAGGATATGATGCGTAAAAAGATAGTTATGCCTGCGCACTTTTTACGTGAGGTAGGGCTTAAAATAGGCCAAACATTTGGTCACTTTACTGATGCCGCTCAACGTCTGGGTATTTATACCGCTGTTGATTATGTCGACATTTTGAAAGAGCTGATCGAGGACTGGCACATTGAAAGTGTTACCGACCTTAATGCCGAAGCTGAAAAAGCACGCGACTATATCATGAAACTGCCTGATCGTTTATTGCGCGTAGCCGAGCGTATGAAAAACCCTATGCTCGAGTATAAATTCAGCTGGATAAACGGTTAATTATATCTGCGGTGCGGTAGCGCCCAGGTGTTTAACAAACAGATCGTCCAAAACAGATTCAAGCGTAAGCACATTTACATCATCAACGTAATGTTCTGATTTTGCTACTTCCAGCGTAGTGCTGCCGGTAGTCGTAAGCCTGAACAAAAAGCCATCATACAGGTCGGGCTTTTGTATGGTGATGGTTTGCCCGTTGAGCAATAGGTCAAAATCAATATTCTCTTTTTTGTGTTCGCGGAATTGCCTGTTCAGGTTATCCTTTAAATATTCGTACAGCTCATCAACCAATATTGGTTTTGTGGTGTTAATAATTTTCATAACCTGCCTTTAAGGGTTAATTTTGATATTATTGATACAACCTTGTACTTGTTTATAATGTTTTACTTAAATCATCTGCTTTTATGAACTACAAATTATTAGGCCGTTCGGGCTTAAAGGTGTCTGAGCTTTGTTTGGGCACAATGGGTTTTGGTACCGAGGCCGGTTGGGGCGCCGATAAGGAAACCAGCTTTGCCATTATGGATACCTTTGCCAATGCCGGCGGCAACTTTATTGATACGGCCAATGTATACAAGCTGGGCACCAGCGAAAAAACTATAGGCGAATATGTGAGCAACCACGATCGTGATTACTTTGTACTGGCCACCAAATATACCTTGCTTGATAATAAAACCAACCCCAATGCATCGGGCAATAACCGCAAAAACATGATGCGCAGTGTTGAGGAAAGTTTGAAGCGCCTGCAAACCGATTTTATTGATGTGCTTTACCTGCACATTTGGGATAACATTACCCCGATAGACGAGGTGCTGCGTGGCCTGGATGACCTGATACGCCAGGGCAAGGTAAACTACGCCGCCATAAGCGATACCCCCGCATGGGTAGTAGCCAAAGGCAATACCCTTGCCGAACTGATGGGCTGGAGCCAGCTGATCGCCTTACAGGTAGAGTACAGCCTGCTGCAACGCACACCTGAGCGTGAATTGATACCCATGGCCAAACACTTCGGCATGACGGTTACACCCTGGGCGCCATTAGCCGGAGGCGCGTTAACAGGTAAATACCTGCGCGGCGAACAGGGACGTATAAAACCCGAAAGCAAACGCCTTGATGATAATAGTGTGATCATCACCAAAAAGGTTATTGAAATAGCCGACGAGTTAGGCGTATCGCCCGGTAATGTGGCTTTGGCGTGGACAAGGCAACAAGGCTTTTCGTCCATTCCTATTGTAGGCGCTACCAAGGTTAGCCAGTTAGAGGAAAACCTGAAGGTAACAGATGTGGTATTGACCGATGCGCATTTAAAGGCGCTTGATGGAGTGAGCGCGATACCATTAGGCTTCCCCGGCGATTTTTTTAATGAGGATGCCGTAAAAACAAACTCGTTCGGTGGGTTTTATGACAGGGTTGAGAAAAGATAGTTAACCGTTTTACCGTCAGTTTTACAGTTAAATAGTGTATCTGTAACACTGTTAAATTAGGTAACGTGTAGTTAATAAAATATCTATAAACTATATTTTTCAAAAATAAGCTGCTGAAATTCATCGTGTTAAACTGATTTTAATATGTTCGTATATTATTTCGCATTTAGGTGCGTTATAATGCTATGTAAGTTCAATTCTTACATATGTGATAAGGTTTAGGTTGAGAGTCCCCAGGCAGCGAGTGCAAGGGGGCTCTTATTTTTTTAGTATACTTGAAACCTATATTTTATCCCTTTGCATGACAGATCTGAAAGCCCAACTCCATACCCTTTGCCTCAACTACGTACAGCTAAAAATTGCCGAAGCCGGGCATGCCATTGCCGAAGCGCAGCAATCTGCCAATAATGAAACCAAAAGTAGCGCGGGCGATAAATACGAAACAGGCCGTGCCATGATGCAGCAGGAAACCGACCGCAATATGAGCCAGCTTAACGAGGCTAATAAATTAAAAGTAGTACTTAACCATTTAAGCACCGCACCTAATACAACAGGCTTTGCCGACCCGGGTAGTGTGGTGATAACCAATAACGGAATTTTTTATATATCCATAAGCGCGGGTATGCTTAATGCGGATGGGGTGCAATACATAGCCGTTTCAATAGCATCGCCAATTGGGGCTATGTTGAAGGGGAAAAAAGCGGGTGATAGTTTCGCGCTTAACGGCAAGCAATATCAAATTGAAAAAATTTATTGAGCAGGTGCATACTTAGGCAGATATACCGATACCTCGGTACCTGCCCCCGGTTCACTCTGTAACTTAAGGCGACCGTTGTTAACCTCGGTAAATTGCTTAATGAGTAACAGGCCGATACCCGCCCCTTGCTCGTGGTTAGTACCATAGCCGCTGATGCTTTTACCAACTACCTTAAATAGCTTACCCATTTTTTCGAGGCTGATGCCCACGCCGGTATCTCTGATGTGAATTACCTGGTTATCCTCATCCTCGCTATAAGTTATGGTTACCGAGCCGCCCGATGGGGTAAACTTAATGGCATTACCCACCAAATTTTGTATGATGATCTTGAGGTGATCGGCATCGGCAAAAACAGGTTTGGGGCCATCATACTTATGTAACAACTGCACGTTTTTATTACCGGCAAGGTAGCCCGATACATTGATGATCTCGTTAGCTATCTCAGTAGCGTCAAGCTCACGTGGTTGGGTAATGTTACCTTCCAGCTGACTGTTAGCCCACAGTAACAGGTTATTCACCATAGCCGATATCTGGCCTACCTGTTTATAAAAGTTATCCAGTATCTTGTCCCGTTCTTCAACGGTCAGTTCATCATCACGTATCAGGTCAATAGTTTGCATCATTGATGCGAATGGCCCCCTCAAATCATGACTGATCACCGAGAATAGCTGGTTCTTGGTATGATTTATGGCGTCGAGCTTTTCGTTCTGTCGGCTTATTTCCTCCTTTTGCCGGGCTATTGATTTATTGCGGCGTTCAAGCTTATTGTTCAGCGTAGTTTTTTGAACATTGCTGCGACTAATAATAAACGCGAATATGCTGATGCAAACAGCCATAACACCAATGGCCACCATCAGCAAATGGTTAAAGCGTGTTTTTTGGTGATGTATCTCGCTCTGTTTTTCCAGCTTTATATTCTCATCCCGCTGCTGGCGCAGATGCAGGTAGTTCAGCTTTTTCTCTTTGTTATCATTCAGCAGGCTATCATTATAAGTGCCCATTAAGGTGTTGTACTTATAGGCCTGTTCATAATCGCCTAAACTGGCGTAGGCTTTTGCCAGTATTTTTAAGGCGCGTACTTCATCCCAAAGGCTTAGCACCTCATGGGCCAGTTGTTGGCTTTTGGTAGCGTTTTGTCGTGCCGCGCTATAATTACCCAATTCATATTGTGCCTGTGCCAGTCCCGAATACGCAAAAGCGTTTTCCCATTTATCTTGATAAGTGCCTGTTAATACCTTATTATGATAGCTGATAGCGGTTTTGTAAGCCTTGCTATGATAATAGGTTTCGCCCATGCGATTATAGGTCATGGCAACCATTTGCTCATCGGCAGTAGCTATGGCCAGTGTTTTGGCCTGATTAAGATAATTAAATGCCTTAACCGTATCGCGCAGCTCATCATAACTCAACCCGATATCAAACAGCATGCGGGTCATCTTAAATTTATTATCGAGCTGTTTATATATTTTCAGGGCCTTTGAAAATTCGGTAATCGCATCCTTATATTCATCCTGACCTAAAAAGATCAATCCCCTTAACTGGTAGGCATCGCCAATTCCCCTTTTGTATTGTATGCGCGAGCTTACATTCATTAGGTTGGTAGCCGCCTCTAACGATAAAAAGTACGAGCCCTGCACATAATAAGCGCTCCCAATGCTCGACCACGCGTTGGCTTCGCCCATGGCATAGTTAGTATTGCGGGCAATTTTCAGAGCTTGTTTGCCCAGCAGCAGGGCGGTATCGGTATTATCAGTACGTTTAGCCAGCGATAGTTGCGTGAGCAAACTAATGTTGGCCGTATCCTGATAAAAATTTGAGTGTGTTTTGGCCTTGTTGTATAACTGTTGCAGGCTGTCGGTGTTTTGGGCGTAGCAGGCAGTGCATAACAGCAGTGATATTAAAAAATATGTAAGGTAGTTTCTTAGGGTCATGTAATACGCCTGCCAACATCGACCCCCAAATGTTGTAATAATGGCCGATAATATCAAATAAACGCTGTTTTTTAACAAAAAAGGCCGTTTCCATACGGAAACGGCCCTTACCCTAAAAAAGAATATGTACTTTTTTTACTTCCTGAACACCACCTTGGCGGTTATGGTATGGTAGCGCGTAGTATCGGTGTCCGGTTCGTAACGGGTAGCGAATTTTATGGTTTGTGTTTTACCTTGCAGCACGGCTTGTTGTGCCTGCGCCTGCTCGGCAGAATCGAAATTTTTATAGTAATTAAAGTTGCGTTCAAATTTTACGTTAACTACGGTTGTACCTGCAATGGTGGTATCGGTAACTGTTTTTACAAACTGGTTAAGGTTGTTGGTGCGCCAGTTATGTACTGTAGTGCCCCATTGGGTTTCGGTAGTATAATCAAGTCCGTTGAAAATGCTGCCGGTATAATCTTCATTAAAAACTATACTCCACGAGTTTTCAAAACGGTCTTTATCCATTAGTAAATGTACACGCTCGTTAAGTGCCAGGTTAAGTGTGCTGCCATCAACGCTGGTGGTAACAACTTGTGTTGGCGTTTCAAAAATAACCGGCGTAACGGTTATCATATTCAATAGTTTCAGATCTTCCTGAGTGGTTGGTCTGGTGATATTTCCGGTGGCTGGTTTGGTAGCGGCTGAATCAGGCAATACATCATTAAGCTTTCCACAGCTTGATAGGGCGGTAATGATCAAAGCACTAAGTAATATTCTTTTCATACTGTGAGTAATTCAATAATGAGTCCAATGACCCAAAAGTGTGAAATAGGCGTTTTGTGCGAAAAGTGTAATAAACCTGTTGCATTATAGCGCAGATATAAAATATCAGGTCGATTTTCGTGAGAAAATAAAAACTTAGGGAATAGTGATAACTGAAAAGAAAAGTATTTTGAGGTTGACGAAATGTTTAACTCCCGCAGGTTTTAAGAAATGTGAAACTTTAAAACGTGTATTACGTATGGTTGTAACTGCCTGAAAAATAGTGTGTAATGTTTTCTTCGCTGATTTCCCAAATTGTAGATTTAATTGCCCGTTGCCATAAAATTGATTTAGCAATAAATAACTATATTTAACCATCCAACTATACAATCTTTATATGACAAGGACAATTCATGCTGTGAAAGGGACACTATTAGCGGCGTTTTTATCAATTACTGGGACAGTTTGTGAGGCCAAGGTAACACTACCCGGATGCTTTACCGATAAAATGGTATTGCAGCAAAAAACCAATGTAAACCTGTGGGGCATGGCCTCGGCAGATAAAAATGTAGTGATCACTACATCGTGGAACAAAAAGAGCTACACCATTAAGGCTGATGCCGCAGGCAACTGGAAAACCAAGGTAGCCACACCAACCTATGGCGGCCCGTACACCATTACTTTTAATGATGGCGAGCAGACCGAATTAAAGGATGTGCTGATTGGTGAGGTGTGGGTATGCTCAGGGCAATCAAACATGGAGATGACGCCTACAGCTATGTATGGCGATATCGTAAATTTTCCGCAGGAAAAAGCAGCAGCGAATTTTCCGCAGATCAGGATGCTGAAAATTGAGAATGCTACCAATATTAAACAGCAAACCGAATTTACCACCCGTGGCGACTGGCAGATATGTACTCCCGAAACATTCCCTAAGTTTTCGGCAGTGGCTTACTTTTTTGCCCGTAACCTGTACGAGAGCAAACACATCCCGATAGGGATAATCAATACCACCTGGGGCGGCACCATTGCCGAGGCCTGGACAAGCGGGGATGCACTTAAGCAGATGCCAGCCTTTGCGCCAAAGGTTGAGGCTATGGAAAGCAGCCCGACAGAAAAGGAACTTCTGGCCCGTTACGAGAACGAGTTACACCAATGGATAGGTTTGATCGACAAGAAAGATCCATCATACGCCAACGGTAAACTGCCATGGATAGAGAGCGGTTACAGTGATGCCGCATGGAAAACTATTAAGGTACCCGGTTTTTGGGAAAAGAACGGTATGCCCGATTTTGATGGCATAGTAGGTTTCCGTAAGGTGATCAATGTGCCTGCCGCCTGGGCGGGTAAGGATCTGGTTATAAACCTGGGCGCATTGGACGATATGGACGTAACCTGGTTCAATGGCGTTGAGGTTGGCCATAACGAGATATACTTTGCCAATCGTGAATATACCATACCGGGCAAACTGGTAAAAGCAGGCGAGAACGTTATTGCCGTGCGTGTTTTTGATACCGGCGGTAATGGCGGTTTTGATGAAAAGCCGGTAAACATAGCCCCGGTTGGCAAACCCGGCGAGGCCATCAACCTGGCAGGTGACTGGAAGTATAACATCATCAACAAAATGACGGATATGCCACCCATGCCTTACCGCCCGGATGGCCCTAACCGCCCAACGGTATTATACAATGCTATGGTAAACCCTATTATTAACTATACCATTAAAGGCGCTATTTGGTATCAGGGCGAAAGCAATGCCGACAGGGCTTATCAATATCGCACGCTATTCCCGCTGATGATCAATAACTGGCGAAACAAATGGGGGCAGGGTAATTTCCCGTTCTATTTTGTGCAACTGGCGGCTTACATGCCAAAGGATAAAGCTCCGGTTGAATCGGCCTGGGCAGAGTTGCGCGAAGCGCAGTTGCTAACCTTGAAACAGCCCAACACCGGTATGGCCGTAACTATTGATATTGGCGATGGCGGCAACATTCACCCTGCCAATAAGCAGGATGTTGGCCGCAGGCTGGCCTTAATAGCCCGCGCTAAAACTTATGGCGAAAAGGTAAATTACTCAGGCCCGGTATACACCTCGGCCAAAGCCAATGGTAACGCTATGGAGTTAACCTTTAGCAACGCAGCCGGACTAAAAGCTAAAGGCGATAAGCCTACAGGCTTTGCCATTGCCGGTGCCGATAAAAAATTCTATTGGGCCGATGCCAAAATTGAGGGCAATAAAGTGATTGTAAGCAGCGCCGAAGTAACCGCGCCGGTAGCGGTGCGCTATGGTTGGGGCAATAACCCCGATTGTAATTTATACAATGCTGATGATCTGCCTGCCTCACCATTCCGTACGGATGACTGGCAGGGTATAACCTTTGGTAAGGAATAAAAATGATAAAGTACAGCAGGTATATATTACCTGCTGTACCTCATTACCCTAACCAATTGGCGGTGCCTTTTGGCGGCATAATAATCGTTAGTTACCAGTATGGCGTGTATAACGCCGGGTATCCAAAAAAATAAGGTAAGTAGTATACTAAGTATAAAAGCGCCTAAACGGCCGGTGGTAAACACGGCAAGCGGCGGAAATATGATGCAAAGAAAGTAACGCATGGTGTTTAATTATTTATAGTTATATGACGGCCGTGCCGGCACATTGTTACACCATATTAATTGAATTGCAGCAAAAACGCCGACCCTGTACCCTCAACCGATTGCACCTTAATGCTACCCTTATGCAGCAGCATAATTTGCTTGCAAAGGCTTAGCCCTATACCGCTGCCTGTTTTACGGGTGCTGAAGAATGGAATGAATATCTTATCCAGCAATTCGGGTGGCATGCCGATGCCATTGTCGGCTATTTTAAGTATTATCTTGTTGTTGGCGGTAGTTTCGGCAGATAGGGTGATTACCGGCTCCTTTTGATCTTTTACCGCCTCGATGGCGTTTACCAGCAGGTTGATCAATACCTGCTCTATCAGGTTAATATCAACCTCAATAGCTACCGATGGATCGCGCAGAATAACATCTAGCTCGATATTCTTTTTCTCTAAGGATGGCAGCATCAGGTTGTTCAGGTTCTCGAACAGATCGCACACCAATACTTTCTCCAAATCGAGCTTGGTTATCTTATTCAGGTTACGATAGCTCTCGGTAAACTTAAGTAAACCCTCACTGCGTTTTTTAATGGTATCGATACCCAACTCCAGGTCCTCCAATTGACTGCTCATCGGGCTTTCGGCAATTTCCGGGCTTTTAAGGCGGTTTTTCAACGTGTCAGCCAATGATGATATTGGCGCTACCGAGTTCATGATCTCGTGCGTCATTACGCTCAACAGCTTTTGCCACGCCTTTGATTCTGTTTCATCAAGCGCCTCGCTCACGTTTTGGAAAGCGATCAGCTTATACATCTTACCTTCGCTACGCAGCAAACTGGCCGTAACCAAAATTTTAACCAGTTGCTGGTTGCGGCTAATGGTGGCAATGTTGCTATCGCCGGGTTTTAGTTTGATGATATCGCGGTAAAGCGCTTCCTCCCGTTTCTCTAAGGAGTGTATTGATTTTAAGTAGGGGATACCCAGCAGCTTTTTAAAAGCCTCGTTTATCCAGCCGGTTTCGCCGGTTTCCTCATCGTAGGATAGGATGCCCGTATCAACCAGTTCCAATATTTTTTGCAGATAGTAATATTGCGTTTCGCGTTCGCGGCTGATGAGCTTAAAGGTAGTGTTGATATCATTAAATCCCTTACGCAAAGGCTTCAACTCCTCCGGCGCGCGGCGCACATCAAAATGCCTCGAAAAATCGCGGTAATGTATCGATTCAACAAACTGGCTAACCTCCTGCTGTGCCTTTTGCTGAAAGCGTATCAGGCTCAGCACACAGTAAATTACCGCCGGTACGCTGATGATGAGGTAATGATAACTGCCCTTTACCAATACAAAGGCTGTTGCCGTAACGGTAATAAACAGGTATATCACCCGCAATACCAGCCGCCATTCGTACCGGTTAAATATCATACTTGCTCAGTCTGCGGTACAGGGCTGTACGGGTTAAACCTAACTCCTTGGCGGCGCGGGTTATGTTGCCGCTATGCTTTTCTATCACACGCAGTATGGCATTCTTCTCCATCGCGCTCAGCGGAATGTTATCATCGCCCTCGATGTTTTGCTGAATAGGTGTTTCCAATGATGAGAACAATAGGTCATCAGCATGCAGTACATCGGTATCGGCCATAATAACCGCCCGTTCAATAGAATACTGCAACTCGCGCACATTGCCCGGAAAGTTGTACGATTTTAGCTTTTGCAAAGCCGCCGCCTCAAAATCCATAGTAGGTTTAAGGTACTTGGAGGCATACATTTTGGCAAAGTGACGGGCCAGCACCACAATATCATTATTACGTTTGCGCAGCGGCGGCATGGTTATCTCTACCGTGTTAATGCGGTATATCAAATCCTTACGGAAACGGTTTTCGTTAGCCAGCTCCTGCAAGGGCATGTTGGTAGCGCATATCAGTCTGATGTCGATATCAATAGGCTTGTTGGTACCCAGCCTTGTTACCTGCCGGTTTTGCAGTACGGTTAACAGCTTGGCCTGTTGTTGCAGGGTAATGTTGCCTATCTCATCCAAAAACAAGGTGCCGCCATGCGCATCCTCAAACCTGCCGGGGCGATCCTCGCGGGCATCGGTATAGGCACCTTTTTTATGGCCGAACAATTCACTCTCGAACAATGAGTCAGTAAGCGCGCCCACATCTACCTTAACAAAAGGTTTGTTAGCCCGTAACGATCGCTCGTGAATAGCCTTCGCCATCAAATCCTTACCCGTTCCGTTCTCGCCTAAAATCAATATGTTGGCATCAGTAGGGGCTATCTTATTTACCTTGTGGAATATATCCTGCATCATTTCCGAATCGCCCAAAATATCGGTCGATCCGGCTTTGCTTTTTACAGGCTTGCCGGTTTTATCACCCTCTTTCTTCTCCAGCAGATCGGTTATGGTGCTAATCAGTTTTTCGTTATGCCAGGGTTTAACAATAAAATCGTTAGCGCCCTCTTTTAATGATCGCACAGCCAGGTCAATATCGCCATAAGCGGTTATCATAATAACGCATACATTAGGCTTCCACTCCTTAACCTTGCGCAGCCAGTAAATACCCTCGTTACCGGTGTTAATGGCGCTGTTAAAGTTCATGTCTAACAAAACAAGGTCAACCTGGTTGCGCTGTAGCAGCCAGTTCAGGTTTTCGGGGTTTTTCTCGGTAATTATCTCCTGCACCTCGGTCTTTAGCAGTAGCTTTACCGCGGTCAAAACATCCGGGTCGTCGTCAACGATAAGGATGGTCGCCTTTTTTAATATCATCTGTGCCAATGCTGAATAAGATGTTAAGGTAAATAAAATATCAATCGCTTAAAACGCCTTTAACCAAAAAGCATTGTTTTCGTACTGTTTTTAAGCTAAATTATCAGCTTAAAGCGGGCAACAAATCAACCATAAATTCAACTTATTGATAAACAGAATATTGCTGTTTTAGGCCTCAATGTACACTGTATCAATACCGTACACTTGCTGTAACATTAGCGTACGCACATTTATAGGTATTTGTATTTAAGTTGCTGTTTTTCAGTAAATTAATTTGTGGCATGTGTTTTTGTTAGGTAGTGTAAATTCATTTATATCGCAGTGGACAGAAAAATCGAGAAAAAGAAGTGGAATGCTAAACGTATAACTACCATAGCCGGTGTAGCAGGTATAGTGCTGCTGGTTACCGGTAGCATCTATTTTACATCGGGCAAAAGCAAGCTTAATGTTGATACCGAGCGTATCACCATCAGCGAGATAAAGAAAGGCCCGTTCCAGGAGTTTATACCGGTTAACGGCGTGGTAATGCCTAAAACCACCATATACCTCGACGCGGTTGAGGGCGGCCGTGTTGAAAAACTGTTTGTTGAGGACGGTACCACCATGAAAGCCGGGCAGCCGATATTGAAACTAACCAATACCGATCTGGAGCTGAGTTTGGCCAATGAGGAAACATCCGTATTTAACGTATTGACCCAAATGCAGATATCGCGCGATAACGCGCAGCAAAACACCATTGGCAAATTAAACCAAATGGCCGAGGTGGATAATGCCTTGAAAGAAGCCGAGCGTATCTATAAACTAAATAAACATTTATACGATCAAAAGGCTATCGGTTTACAAGAGTTCAAAAAATCAGAGAATGAGTATCAGTACGCGGTTAACCGTAAAAAACTGACCACCAAAATTCTGAATCAGGATAGCAGCTCAACCAAGCAACAGCTCACACAAATGGGCGAATCATACGATCACATGAAAAGCACCCTGGCGCTGATGCGTAAAAAGGTAGGCGACCTGATAGTGCGTGCCCCGGTTGATGGGCAGTTAACCTCAATGGATGCCGAAATTGGCCAGACCAAGAATAAGGGGCAACGTTTAGGGCAAATCGACGTCTTATCAGGGTTTAAGGTTAGGGTTGATGTGGATGAGCACTATATATCGCGCGTGTACAATGGCCTGATGGGCGAGTTCACCCTGGATAAAACATATAAGCTGCGTATTAAAAAAGTATTTACGCAGGTTACTAATGGCCGTTTTCAGGTTGATATGGAGTTTTTGGGAGCCATACCCAAAGAGATGCGCCGCGGGCAAACCTTACAGATACGCCTGGCGCTGAGCGATGAAACACAGGCCCTGCTTGTACCTAAAGGCGGCTTTTACCAGCAAACCGGCGGTAACTGGATATTTAAGCTGAGTGAGGATGGCAAAACAGCCTACCGTGCCGATGTACAGCTTGGTCGCCAAAACCCTGATTATTACGAGGTGCTGCAAGGCCTTAAGCCGGGCGATAAGGTGGTAACATCAAGCTACGATACTTACGGCGATATGCAGGAGCTGGTGCTGAAGAACTAACAAAGAATTTAATTAACTGAACAATCACAATTAATATATAACCACCGGGTGGTTAAGGAGGAAAAAATGATAAAGATAACTGATCTCGAAAAGTTTTATCGCACTGAGGAAGTTGAAACCGTTGCGCTTAACAGGCTATCGCTCGAAGTAAAAAAAGGCGAGTTTGTGGCCATCATGGGTCCATCGGGCTGCGGCAAATCAACCTTGCTGAATATTATAGGCATGTTGGATGACCCGGATGGTGGCAGCTACGTGTTTAACGGTACCGAGATAGCCCATTACAGCGAGCGTAAGCGTGCCGATCTGCGTAAGCATAACATTGGTTTCGTGTTCCAGAGCTTTAATCTTATTGATGAGCTTACCGTTTTCGAGAACGTGGAATTGCCTTTAATTTATACCGGCGTAGCCGCCGCCGACCGTGTAAAACGTGTGGAGGAAGTGCTGGATAAAATGCAGATCATGCACCGCCGTAACCACTACCCGCAACAGTTATCGGGCGGTCAGCAACAGCGTGTGGCCATTGCCCGTGCCGTTGTAAATAAACCTAAACTCATACTGGCGGATGAGCCTACCGGTAACCTCGACTCGAGCAACGGTAACGAGGTAATGGAACTGTTAACCGATTTGAACGAACAAGGTACCACCATAGTAATGGTAACCCACTCTGAGCATGATGCCCGCTACAGCCACCGTATTATTCGCTTGCTGGATGGCCATACCGTTGTAGAGAATATCATGATATAAAACATACCAACATCACTCAAACATTCACCTTTAAATCACAATAAACATGTTTAAAAACTACCTTAAAATAGCCTGGCGAAACCTTGTGCGTAATAAGGGTTTTGCATTTACCAACCTGTTAGGCCTAACCATAGGTATAACGTGTGCCATGTTTATTTTTTTATGGGTGAAGGATGAGTTATCGTTCGATAAATTTAATAAGGGTTATGACAGGATATACCAGACCGTAGCCACCCGTAATTTCACCAACAATGTTTTTACGGATGAGAATATGGTGTTCCCGCTGGCTACGGAGCTGCAAACCGGTTACCCCAATATTGAGCACGCCGCGGTAACTACCCAAACGCAAAGCAACCTGTTCGACCTGAAAAACACCAAGCTAAAGCGCGATGTACTGTATGTTAACGAGGCTTTTCTGGATGTTTTTACCTGGAAGTTTGTAAAAGGGAATGCAAAGCAGGCGCTTAAATATCCATCATCCATTGTAATAACCGAATCATTCGCCACGGCGTTTTTTGGCGATGCCGACCCGCTGAACAAGGTGTTGAAAATGAACAGCGATCAGTCGGTAAAGGTGTCAGCCGTAATTGCCGATCCTCCCGGTAATTCAACCGTACGTTTTGACGCGCTGATACCCATCAATTATTCGTCGCCCGAGGCTAAGCGCGACATGACCGAGTGGGTAAATTCATCGTGGCGGGTATATGTTCAGGTAAAATCCGGCACAACCGAGGCCGAGGTAGGGCGCATTGTTACCAGTGTGATGAAAAAACATAACCCTAACGAAAAGGTAAGCACTTACTTTGCCTATCCCATGAGCAAGTGGCACCTCTATCACGATTTTAAGGATGGTAAAAACGTAGGCGGTATGATAGAGTATGTGCGCCTGTTCTCGATAGTAGCATTGGTGATACTGCTCATTGCCTGCGTAAACTTCATGAACCTGAGCACCGCCCGCAGCGAGAAGCGTGCTAAAGAGGTAGGCATCCGCAAAACATTAGGCTCTGATAGAAAGCAACTGGTGCTGCAATTCTTTGCTGAGTCGCTCATACTGGCCGTCATTGCCTTTATACTATCAGTAATATTAGTGGTAGTGTTGATGCCTATGTTCAACCAACTGGTTGATAAAAAACTGGTACTGAACTTTGGCGAACCGAAGCTTTGGCTGGGCGCGCTTGGCATAATACTGTTTACCGGTTTAACAGCAGGCAGCTATCCGGCTTTGTATCTGTCGTCGTTTAACCCGGTTAAGGTTTTAAAGGGTAGCATACTGGTTGGCAGGGGTGCTGTAATTCCACGCAGGGTGCTGGTGGTAGGGCAGTTCGTGATGTCGATACTGCTGATATCATCAACCATCATCATCTATCAGCAAATACAACATGTTAAAAGCCGCGATACGGGTTACAATGCCAATAACCTGATTATGCTGCCTGCTACAGGCTCAGCTAATCGTAATTACGATGTGATCAAAAATGAACTGATGCAAACAGGTCTTATCAGGGCAGTTAACCGTACGTTTTCACCAATTACAAATATTTGGTGGCTATCCGGTGGTCCGGATTATGCAGGCAAACCCGCAGGCGAGCAGATCATTTTTTCGGGCATGTATACTGATGTTAACTTCAGTAAAACATTAGGAGTAAAGATTCTGCAGGGGCGTGATTTTGTCGGCACTCCGGCCGATACATCAAATATGCTGCTTAACAAAGCGGCGGTTGAGGCTATGGGGATGAAAAACCCTGTTGGCATGAAAATGAACTACGGTGCAAGTGTATACACTGTTATTGGCGTTACCGACAATATTGTGATGACCTCGCCATACGAAGCGGTAAGGCCAATGATGACCTATTATGGCAATAACCTCAACATTATAAACATCAGGCTTAATGATGGTGTGCAGCCGCAAAAGGCGCTGGCATCTATAAAAGCCGTGTACAATAAATATAGTCCCGACGATTTGTTCGAGTATGATTTTGCCGATCAGCAATACGGCGAGAAGTTTTATACCGAGGAGTTGATTGGGCGTGTTACCAATATATTCGCCGGCCTGGCCATATTTATCTGCTGTTTGGGTTTGGCCGGCCTGGCATCGTTCACTATCGAAAAACGTTTCCGCGAGATAGGCATACGCAAGGTGCTGGGCGCATCGGTAAAGCAGGTTATCATGCTTATATCAACCGAATTTTTAAAGCTGGTAGCGCTGGCCTTTGTAATAGCCGTACCGGTAACCTGGTACCTGATGCACAACTGGCTGCAAAAATACGCCTACCATGTTGATATGAGCATTTGGGTATTTGGCTTTGTGGGGGCGTGTATTATGCTGCTCACGCTGGGTGTGGTATCATTAAACACCTTTAAGGCCGCCACAAGCAACCCGGTAAAAAGCCTGCGCAGCGAATAACCAAACTTTAATTGACCGAACATCACAAACATAAACCTCATGTTTAAAAACTATCTGAAAATTGCCTGGAGAAACTTATTGAAAAATAAGGGTTTTACATTCATCAACATAGCGGGGTTAACCATTGGTATGGCCAGCGCGGCGCTCATTTTATTATGGGTGCAAAACGAAGTAAGCTACGATCAGTTTCACGAGAAAAAGGACCGCCTGTACACCATGTACAACAAGGCGGTTTTTGATGGTAATTTATGGTGCTGGAATACCACGCCAAAAATTATGGCCAAAACCCTCAAGGCCGATTATCCACAGGTAGAAGATGCCACACATACCAACGAGTGTACTTTTTTATTCACCGTTGGCGATAAAAAGATGATGGAGCGCGGTTACTTCACCGATCAGAGCTTTATAAATATGTTCAGCTTTCCGCTGGTTAATGGTGAGCGTAAAAGCGCGCTGGTTGATAATTCATCTATCGTTTTAACAGAGAAATTAGCTAAAAAACTATTCGGCAGCAATGAGGCCGCAATGGGTAAAACGGTTAAAATTGACAGTAATGCCAACTTTACGGTTACCGCCGTTATGCAGGATCTGCCGAATAATACCCGCTTCAGGTTTGGTTACCTGCTGCCGTGGACGTACATGAAAAAGGTGGGTTGGGATGATGAATACTGGGGTAATAACTCGGTGCAAACCTATGCCTTGTTAAAGCCCGGTGTATCATTAGCTACAGCTAACGCCCGTATAAAAAACATCACCAAATCACACTCCGACCAAAAAGATACCGAGGTGTTTTTGCATCCTGCGGAAAAATGGCGCTTGTATTCAAAATTTGAAAACGGTGTAAATACCGGCGGGCGCATCAGTACCGTACGGTTATTTGCCATTATAGCCGGTTTAATATTACTGATAGCCTGTATCAACTTCATGAACCTGAGCACCGCCCGCAGCGAAAAGCGCGCTAAAGAGGTTGGCATCCGCAAAGTAGCAGGTGCCCCGCGCGAACTGCTCATAGGTCAGTTTTTAGCCGAATCGATATTGATCGCTTTATTCGCGGGTTTACTGGCATTGGTCATTGTTCAGCTAAGTTTAAGCGGCTTTAGTCAGCTAACAGGTAAGGCGTTGTTTTTGCCATACTCCAGCATTGATTTCTGGATATTGTTCATAGGCTTTATTTTACTTACCGGTATTATAGCGGGTAGTTATCCTGCCTTCTATCTATCATCATTTAAACCTATTAAAGTATTAAAAGGTACGTTTAAGGCAGCTAATGCCTTGGTTGCACCTCGTAAGGTTTTAGTGGTAATTCAATTCACCATAGCGATAGCGCTTATTATCTGTACCATCATTATTAAAAGCCAGTTGCAACACGGCCAAAGCCGCGATACGGGTTATAAGCGCGATAATCTGGTTTACAGCTATATCTCGGGCGATATGGGTAAACATTATAACGCCATTCGTAATGATATGTTGGCCAGCGGTGCCGTTAGTGGTATAACCAAAACCAGCGCGCCAATTACCGAGGGCTGGAGTGATAGCTGGGGGTATAGCTGGGCGGGAAAAGACCCGAATGAAAAGCTCGACTTTAATGTATTTAACGTTGATGGCGATTTTACCAAAACGATAGGATTGAAAATTGTTGATGGCCGTGATATTGACATCGTTAAGTATCCAACCGATTCATTGGCGATGCTACTTAATGAAGCCGCCGTTAAAATAATGAAGTTTAAAAACCCGGTAGGGCAAATAGTAAATAACGGTAACACCAAGTGGCATATAGTAGGTGTGGTTAAAGATTTTATACTGCAATCACCATACGAACCGGTACGACCAATGATTATACAAGGGCCAAGCTCATGGTTTAACATTGTTCATTATAAACTAAATCCGGTGCGCAGCACAGCCGCCAACTTAAAATCGATTGAACAGATATTTAAAAAGTACAATCCCGATTACCCTTTCGAGTACACTTTTGTGGATGAAGATTACGCCAAAAAATTTGCCGAGGAACAACGCATAGGCACACTGGCAACTTTGTTTGCCGGGTTAACGGTATTTATATCGTGCCTGGGCTTGTTTGGTTTGGCTACCTATATGGCTCAAAACCGAATTAAAGAGATTGGTGTGCGCAAAGTGTTGGGCGCTTCGGTAGCCCGTATTACCCGCCTGTTGTCTATCGACTTTTTAAAGCTGGTTATCATATCATTTATAGTAGCCGCGCCATTAGCCTGGTGGGGCATGACGGAGTGGTTAAAGGGCTATACCTACCGTATCGATATCAGCATATGGGTATTTATAGGTGCCGGGGTTATCTCTATCCTCATCGCGCTGGCAACCATCAGCTACCAGGCCATAAAGGCCGCAATTGCCAACCCGGTAAAAAGTTTACGTAGCGAGTGATCATCTAAATAAATGGAGGTATCAGTGTTAAAGAATTTTTTAAAAGTTGCCTGGCGCAACCTGTACAAAAACAAATCGTTCTCGGTAATACATATACTGGGGCTAACCATTGGCATCACCGTGTGCATGATGATATTTCTGTACATCACTAATGAGTTTAGTGTTGATAGCTTTCATCAAAAAGGTAAGAATATTTATCGGGTAATGCGCGGCTATGATGCTACTAAGGCACGGGTGGCATACCTGTCTGGTCCGTACGCCCCGGCCTTGCTTAATGATTACCCGAAAGAGGTGAAAAGAGCCGTGCGGGTAATGCCTACGCAGGGATTAGTAACATTAGGTACCAACTCATTTAACGAGAAGCATGTTTATGCCGTTGATCCCGATTTTTTTGAATTGTTCAGTTTCCCGCTGATCAAGGGAAATATGGCATCGGTATTAAAAGACCCCAACAGCGTTGTATTAACCGAAACCACAGCCAAAAAATATTTCGGCAATACCGATGCCATAGGCAAGGTGCTCGAAATGGATAAAAGCCTGCAACTTAAGGTTACCGGCATAGTGAAGGATGTGCCCGCAAACTCGCACCTGAGTTTTGATATGGTGATGCCCATTACCAATTACACTACCGAGGAGTGGTTTAAAAACTGGCGCAACAACAACGAGTTTGTATATGTAGAGCTTAACGAGAATATTAACAAAGCACAGCTCGAAAAGCAGTTTCCACAGTTCATGGATAAATACATGGGCAAGGAGCTGGAGAAGATGCACGCCCATTTCGATCTGGCTTTAACGCCGCTAAAGGATGTTTACTTTCAGGAAGCTTCAACTTTTGATAGCGTTAAGCATGGCGATAAAAAGGTGGTTTATATCTTTCTGTCTATCGCTGTGCTGATACTGGTAATTGCCTGCATCAATTTCATGAACCTGGCTACACTGAGGGCGGTTGAGCGATCAAAAGAAGTAGGACTGCGTAAGGTGTTAGGCGCTATGCGTAACAGTTTAATAGGCCAGTTCATCGGCGAATCGGTATTGTTAACGTTGATCTCATGCGCGTTCGCCATCGGCTTATTATTGCTGGTGATGCCGTGGTATAATAGTTTATTGGGCTATTCATTAACCGTATCGTGGAATACTCCTGCTATCTACCTGTTTCTGATCGGGGTGATAGTATTCGTCGGTATTTTGGCGGGTAGTTATCCGGCATTCTTCCTGTCGTCATTCTCGCCAATACAGGCGCTTAAGGGTAAGTTACAATTAGGCAAGAGCGGCGCGTTTTTCAGGCAGGCGTTGGTTGTGGTGCAATTCAGCATCTCGGTATTTCTGATCATCAGTACCATTGTTATTAAAAAGCAAATGAGCTTTGTAAAAAGCAAGGATTTGGGTTACAGCAAGGAGCAAACCGTGATTGTACCCATTGATAATAACGATATTTATACTAACCGGCTTACCTTTAAAAACGAACTGCTGGCCAATAGTAATGTAGAGGCGGTATCGCTAATGTCGGGCGAGCCGGGTGGGTTTTATGACAGGCATAGCTTTGATGTGGAAGGCCAGCACAATACCTACAACGCACGTACCGAGTTTGCCGATTTTGAGTATGTAAAAACCCTCGGATTAAAGATACTTGCCGGTCGAGATTTTTCGCCAACCTTCGCTACTGATACTACAAACGCAGTATTGATCAACGAAACCGCTGCCCGCCAGTTGGGCTTTACCCCGGCACAGGCGGTTGATAAGTGGATAATCAATAACATGCGCGATAGCCTGCGCAGGCGCATTATAGGAGTGGTAAAGGATTATAACTTCCTCTCGCTTAAAGAGAATATGGATGCGCTGATTATATCTCCTGCGGAGGATCGTCGCGTAGCCGTAATAAAAATGAAGCCCGGTAATGTTACCGCCGGACTGAACATCATTAAACAGGCCTACGCCAAAGCTGCCCCGGCCTACCCAATGGAATACACTTTTTTGGATCAGAAGTTTGATACCACCTACAAGGCCGATCTGCGGCAGCAAACCATATTGAGCGTGTTTTCGGGCCTGGCCATATTTATTGCCTGTTTGGGCTTGTTCGGCCTGGCATCATTCACCGCGGCAAAACGCACCAAGGAGATAGGCGTGCGCAAGGTGCTGGGTTCATCGGTACAAAATATTTTAATGCTGCTATCGGGCGATATGCTTAAGCCGGTATTGATAGCTACCGTGATAGCTATACCATTGGGTTATTACAGTGCCGACAAATGGCTGCAAAACTTTGCTTACCGCACGCCGGTGCAATGGTGGGTATTTATGCTGGCGGCTTTAATAACATTCGGCATTGCCTTGTTTACGGTAAGCTTTCAATCGGTTAAGGCGGCATTGGCCAACCCGGTTAAAAGCCTTCGCAACGAGTAATTTTTCATCTACACAACTGACCAATATTTTTATGATACGTAACTATTTTAAAACGGCATGGCGCAACATACGGGGTAATAAATTTTATACCGGCATAAACGTTATCGGGCTGGCGCTGGCGCTGGTTATCAGTTTGTTTATTTTGCTTTGGGTGCAGGATGAATTAAGCTTTAACCGCTTTAACACACAGGCTAAAAATATTTATAAGGTAGGTGTTATTGGTGGCACAGGGCCAACCAAGCAGGTGTTTTCGGTAGTGATAGCGCCTGTGGCTACCTATGCCAAGGCCGAATTACCCGAGGTGAAGGATGCAGTGCGTATAATGTCAATAGGTGGTAATACGCCTTTTAAATACAAGGGGAAAGTTTTTACAGAGGATAAGGTAGCCTTTACCGATCCATCGTACTTTGCCATATTCGGCTTTAACCTCATCAGCGGTGATAAGCGCGACCCCTTTCCGTCCGATCAATCGGTGGTGATCAGCAGGGCGGTTGCTGAACGCTATTTTGGTAGTGAAGATCCGCTGGGCAAGGTTGTTATTTTAGGCCATGATGAGCCTATGAAGGTAACCGGCGTTATTGATAATGCCCCGGCCAACTCAACTGTAAAGTATGATCTGCTGCTGCCCATGTCGCGCTTTAACAGGCTGGCCTATACCGAGGGTAATGTGAATTACGATGGTAAAACCCGCCTCGCATCAATGGATGCCGACTGGAGCAACTTCAGCTTTGAAACCTACCTGCATTTAAAGGATGGCGTTAACCTCAATCAGGTGGCCAAAAAGCTACAGGCCATACACGAGCGTAATAAACCCGAGGATAAGCCCGTACCTTATGTAACACAATCGCTTTTACTTACCCATCTTTACAAAATAGGCGAAAGCGGCGGCGCTATCGAAACGGTAAAAACATTCAGTATAGTGGCGGTCATGATATTGATCATAGCCTGCATTAACTATATAAACCTGTCAACCGCGCGTTCCATGCTGCGTGCCCGCGAGGTAAGCATGCGCAAAATAATAGGGGCGGGCAAGGCGCAGCTGTTTATACAATTTGTGGTTGAAACAGCGCTTGTATTCGCTATTGCTACCATAATTGCCATTGGTGCCATGTATGTGCTGTTGCCATTTTATAACGATTTTTCGGGCAAGGTGTTAACGCTTAGCCTTAGTAATTACCAAATATGGCTGTGCATTGCGGCTACCCTGTTATTCACTTTAGCGGCAACTAGTATTTATCCGGCGTTGCTGCTATCATCGTTCGAGCCGTTAAAGGCGCTTAAAGGAAAGATAGCCGGTAGCCTCGGTAATGTGGCTTTCCGCAGGGTGCTGGTGGTGGTGCAGTTCTCGGTATCGGTAGTGCTTATTGTGGGCACGCTGATCATCGGCAGGCAATTGAATTTTATCCGCAACAAAAACCTGGGGTACGATAAGGAGAACGTTTTTTCGTTCAGCATGCGTACCGATATGCAGAAACATTATGATGCCGTAAAGGCCGAACTGTTGAAGCAGCCCGGCGTAATATCAGTAACCCGGCTTGGTGCCAACATCATCAACAACCAGGGGTGGACGGGCGATAACGATTGGGAAGGCAAAGCCTCCACATCAAACCTGTTGTTTCGGCCGGTTCAGGTTGATGAAACTTCGATGGCTTTCTTTAAATTCCCGATACTGGAGGGCAAGATGTTCACCGGCGCGGTGGCCGATTCGGCACACTTTATAGTTAACGAAACCGCCGTAAAGGAAATGGGATTAAAAAACCCGATAGGCAAACGCATGCGCCTGTGGAAAACAAACGGTACCATTACGGGTGTGGTAAAGGATTTCCACATTACATCAATGCATAATAAAATTGAGCCGGTGGTATTTACTTATAGTCCGTCAAACTGCTGGCGGGTCTATGTAAAAACAACAGGCATACAAGCCCATAAAGCCGTTGAGGCCGCCACCCAACAATGGAAACAATATAACGGACAAATACCATTTAACTATAGTTTTTTGGATGAAGCGTTCAATAACCTTTATGATAAGGAGCAGCGCACATCGGCATTGTTTAACCTGTTCTCGGCAGTAGCCATAGTGCTGTCGTGCCTGGGCTTGCTGGGTTTGGCAACCTACACCGCGCAAGTTAAAACCCGCGAGATAGGTATACGCAAAGTATTGGGTGCAAGTGTTACCGGCGTAGTGCAACTGTTAACCCGCGAATTTATGTTGCTGGTGGGTATATCATTAGCTATAGCCATACCCATTGCCTGGTACGCCATGAACCAATGGCTGGCCGATTTTGCTTACCGCGTAACTATTGGCTGGCAGGTATTCGCGCTGGCAGGCGTATTTGCCATGCTGATCGCATTTATAACGGTAAGCTTTCAATCGGTACGGGCGGCGCTGGCCAACCCTATAAAAAGTCTGCGCAGCGAATAACCTGATTTAAACTATTAACAACCAGCATATATCATGATCAAAAACTACTTTAAAACAGCATGGCGAAGCTTATGGAAGCATCGTGTGGTAAGCTTTATAAACATTGGTGGCCTGGCCGTAGGTATGGCAGCCGCCGTGCTGATTTTTATGTGGGTACAAAACGAGTTTAATTTTGATGGTTACCATCCAAATGCCGACAATATCTACCGTATTAAAAATCATCTTTCAATTGATAAACGTACCACCTGGATATGGGAGAATTCATCATACCGCATGGGCGAAGAAACCTCACGCCAGATACCCGAAGTTGAAAAGGTAACCCGCATCAGGCCTCTGAACTACGCGCCCACCTATTTTAAAATAAAGGGCGAATTTTTCCCGGAGAAGGATGTAGCGCTGATAGACAGCAGCTGGTTTGATGTTTTTGATTATGAATTTGTAAGCGGTGGTCCGGAAGCGTTCAATAGTGAACCCTTTAGCCTGATACTTACTGAAAGTAAGGCCAAAAAATACTTCGGTAATAAAGAGGCCGTGGGGCAAATTATTCATATTGATACGCTTGATTACAAGGTGCAGGGTGTTATAAAGGATATCCCGGCCAACTCCAGCTTTACCTTTGATGTGCTGGCGCCGATAGCCTCAAGGCGTGCCAACCCCAAGGAGAAGGAAAACGAGATGCAATGGGGTAATTTCTACTACATCACTTTTTTAAAGCTTAATCCGCATAGCAATACTAAAAAAGTAGCCAAAAAAATTGAAACCATTACGGCAAAAGCCCGCGAAACAAACAACCTGGCTATATCACTTACCCCATTAAAAGATCTGCATTTTGAGAGCGGTTTGCAAAACACCGCGTTAAGGCAGGGCAATAAAAGGGCTATTACGGTATTTGGGGCGCTGGGCGTTTTTCTGCTGGTTATTGCCTGTATCAATTACGTAAACATTACTACCGCCCGTGCAAGCTTGCGCGCCAAGGAGGTAAGCATCAAAAAAATTGTAGGCGCTGGGCGTGGCACATTGTTCATGCAATTCGTGGCCGAATCAATGGTGATCAGTTTATTCGCGTTGATATTTACTGTGATTATCATAAGCGCGAGCTTGCCCTGGTTCAACAACTTTACCGGCCGTAACTTTACGCTCGATCCGGGCAACATATCCTTGTTGGTGGTGGTGTTGGGTACATTGTTTTTCGCGGTGGTGTTAAATAGTATTTACCCGGCATTGCTGCTGTCGTCATTCAAGCCGCTCAACACCTTCAGGGGTATTAGCGTACTTAAACTGAATGACGCTACCCTGCGCAAGGCATTGGTGGTGGTACAGTTCAGTTTCTCTATTTTACTGATAGTAGGTGTGATCACCATCTACAGGCAAATGAGCTTTATCCGCAGCCAAAATCCCGGTTATAATCGTTCGCAGGTATTGTCGTTCGGTTTGCCTTTCAGACGATTTTTCAGGACGATAACCGATGAGCAGCGTGCCAGTACTACACAAAGCATCAAAAACGACCTGAAAGCGCTGAATATGGTAACCAATGTATCGCTTATGGCTATGAGTTCGATACAAAATAACGACGGGCAATCATCAGGTGGCCTGGATTGGGATGGCCGCGAAAAGGATTTTGACCCCGCTATGGCTTATTTTCAGGTTGATGCCGATTACATGAAGATCGTAAACATGAAGTTAAAGGAAGGTCGTTGGTTTGATGAAGGCCGAAAGTTTGATAGAAAGAATGCTATATTGAATGAAGCCGCAGTAAAGGAACTTAACCTGCATAAACCCTACATCGGGCAGCGTTTAGTTTCACGGGGAGATACCGGGCAGGTTATTGGCGTGGTAAAAGATTTTAACTTTAAGAGCTTGCACGAAAAGATAGGCCCGGCCATTATTAAGTTAGATGATTATTATAGTACCGATTACCTGATACAGGTAGCACCCGGCAAGCAGGCCGAAGCCATTAAAGGCATCCAGAAAATATGGGATAAGTACTGCCCCGGCGACCCGTTCAACTATACCTTTCTTGATCAGGAGTTTGATAATATGTATAAGGAAGATGCCAAGGTATCGGGCCTGATGTCGGTATTCGCTATAGTGGCGGTAATTATATCGTGCCTGGGTTTATTTGGTTTGGCGGCCTTTACTGCCGAGCAGCGCGGTAAGGAGATTGGCATACGCAAAGTGCTGGGCGCTTCGGTATCGGGCATAGTAACTCTGCTTTCAAAGGATTTTATTTACCTGGTGCTGATATCGTTGGTGCTGGCCTCGCCGCTGGCCTGGTGGCTCATGAACAAGTGGCTGCAAAACTTTGCCTACCGTGCCGAACTGCAATGGTGGATGTTTGCCATGGCCGGTATTATCGCCATTGTAATAGCATTTTTTACCATCAGCTTTCAGGCCATTAAGGCCGCGGTGGTAAACCCGGTTAAGCGTTTGCGCAGCGAGTAAAAAAAGCACTGTATCGTAAGCGTACACCTGCTGTTACGCATGCGTACATTGTATTAATGGGTTTTGTGTTTAATTGTTTGAAAATCAATAATTTGATTTGTTGGTATGCTGTTGGCCTGTGGCTAATGGTATACTATTTTAAATTCAACCCGGTAAATATTAACGACCATACATCATGTTAAAAAATTACTTAAAAACCGCTTGGCGTAACCTGTGGAAAGGCAGGGTTTTCAACGCCATGAATATTATTGGGCTGTCGGTAGCGGTGGCTTGCTGTATCATGCTGTTCCTTACGGTGTATTACGAGTTCTCGTATGATAAGTATCACACCAATATCGATAAAATTTACCAGTTCTACTTTACTAAGAACGGCGCCGAAAAGGTAGAAAAAGCAACCTCTATGCCCGCACCGCTTACCCCCGCTGTAAAAGCCGAGTATCAGGATATAAAATATATTACCCGTATGGGCAATGGCGGCACTGTTGTGCGCTATGGCAATACCCAGGTCGAAAAAAGCATCCATTTTGTTGATCCCGACTTTTTAAAGATGTTTACCTTCCCGGTGGTTAAGGGTAATAACACCGCGCCGCTAAAGGAGCTGAATGATTTGGTGATAACCGAATACGCGGCTACGGCCATATTCGGCAAGACCGATCCGATCGGCAAAAGCATCGAACTGAATTACTCCGGCGAGCCAAAGGCTTTTGTAGTAAGCGCCGTGGTAAAAGATTTTCCGGGCAACTCAAGCATCGGCTTTGATATATTGTTGCGTTACGAAAATACGCCCGAGTACCAGGAGCACATGAAGCATTGGGACTGGCACGATCATACCGTATTTGTGCAGTTGAATGATAATGTTAAGCCCGCCGGTTTTGAGTCGCGTTTGCAAAACTTCGTCAAAAAAACATTCAAATCAACCATTGCCGATATGAAGCGCGATGGCGCCAAGCCTGATGCGCAGGGTAATGTGTACACCCTTAACCTTACAGCCTTCGCCAAAAATCACTTTAATACCGATATGGATGGCTTAGAGGGCAACACGGTGAATAAAAGCTATGTAATATCATTACTCATCATCGGGGCTTTCATCCTGATCATTGCTTGTATCAACTTTGTGAACCTGTCGGTAGCGCGTGCCTTTACCCGTGCCCGCGAGGTAGGCGTGCGCAAAACGCTTGGTGCCGGTACATGGCAGTTGCTAACCCAGTTTTGGGTTGAAACGGTATTGGTTTGCCTTTTCGCCCTGGTGATGGGTATCGTTATAGCCAACTTCGCGCTGCCAGGCTTTAAGGCCACCTTCCGCAGCCAGGTATCAATGGATATGTTGCTGCAACCGGTTCAGTTAGTAGTTATTATCGGTTTATTTATACTGATAACCGTGGTAGCGGGTTTATACCCGGCATTACTGATGATGCGCTACAAAACCGTATTGGTGTTAAAGGGTACGGTAAACACAACCAAGCCGGGCAAGGTGCGCAACGTGCTGCTGGTAACACAGTTCGCGCTATCAACATTATTGATAGTTTGTACGCTGATAACCTGGCAGCAAATAGATTTTATAAAGAAGAAACCTTTAGGCTACAGTAAGGATGAAGTAGTAAGCATCCCGATAGGGAAAACAGTAAGTGGTGCCCGGGCACTCGAATTGTTCCGCAACCAGTTGAACGGGCAGCCGGGTGTGGTATCGGTAACCGGCGCGTTTGATAATATGGGTAACGGTAAGGATGGCTCAATGCGCACATCGGTTACAGGCTTCACCTACAAAGGGCATAATATTAGTACCAATGTGCAGGGTGTATCGTACGATTATGTTAAAACCCTGGGCATCCAGATGGTTGACGGTCGCGATTTTTCGCCGGAGTTTGCCAGTGACAGCAGTGCCATTGTGATCAACGAAAAAATGGCCGCGCAGCTTGGCGGTAAAAATGTGGTAGGCACTTATCTCCCTATCGACGAAAATAAACCGTCGCTGATAATCGGGGTAATGAAAAATTTTCACTTCCGATCGTTACGTACCGAGATTGAGCCGCTTACCCTGGTAATGAGTGGTTACGATATAAACTACGTATTTGTAAAGGTGCGTCCGCAAAACCTGTCGCAAACCTTTGCCATGATAGAGAGTAAATGGCACCAAACCTTCCCTAATGCTGATTTTGCCGGATCGTGGATAAACGAGAATACCGAGCGCCAGTACAGGGCCGAACAACGCCTGTCGACCATATTTATCAGCGGGGCTATCATCGCCATCATTATATCGTGTATCGGGCTGCTGGCCATATCATTCATGATCATGGTGCAGCGCACCAAGGAGATAGGTATACGCAAGGTGCTGGGCGCCAACATAGCCGGGTTAGTTATGCTGCTATCGCGCGATTTTTTGAAGCTGGTATTATTAGCCGCGGTTATTGCCTTCCCGGTAGCGTGGTGGCTCATGAGCCAGTGGCTGCAAAGCTTTGTATATCGTATCGAGATACAGTGGTGGATATTCGCCCTGGCGGCATTCATAGCGGTGGCCATAGCTTTTATAACCATCAGCTTTCAATCTATCAAGGCGGCGCTGGCTAACCCGGTCAGGAGTTTACGAAGTGAGTAGTTTTTAATTAAATTGCTTGCAAAAAGTAATTTGAAAACTTTTAGGGTATTAAACAAAAAAGAGCTTGATTATTTGCAGCGAGAGCTACAACGAAATAAAAAGCAATTTATCTCGTATGTCAAGTTTATTTCCGGGTGGATATTATTGAGCTTGATCATAGGAGTAATTGCATTCTTGAATATAGATAATAAGCTTAGAGTTTATCTGTATGCAGCAATAGGGATATATATTGCGATTGGTTTAAGGGTATTTTTTCAACAAACACGGCAATTAAATAAAGCGACCAAAAGGTTTGAGTTTGTGGAGCAACAAAACCAGATAACATCAATTGTAGTTCGTTCAACATCTTACATTCAATTGTCAGAAACGGAAGATGAAGGTGTTTTCTATCTGTTTCAGCTTGATGCCGATAATATATTATCATTTGGAGGGCAGGAGTTTTATCCAAGTAAGAATTTTCCGAGCAGCGATTTTGAAATAGCCATAGCTTATGGCCCCATCGGCGAAATAGTTACGGCAAGAAAGTATGTTTCCGGGGAGAAATTACAACCTATGTTATTATTAAAGGGAGAAGAAAAATGGAACCTTTTGTCAAAAGCATCTTATCCTGACCCTGAAAAGTTTACGATAATACCCGGACGACTTGAAAATTATAAAGCACTTATAGTTTAGTTTTTAGTTTAATATATATGCAGATGCCCCGCCAACGCGGGGCATTTTGCTTTTGCATACTGCCCGTACAAAAAACTGTATCATAACCGTACGCTCCATGTTACGTAAGCGAACATGAATTAAGGTATGTTTTGTTGTAAGTTGCTGATATGTAGTTGTTTATTGTTTTGGTATGTTATTCATATATTAATGGCATAATCACAATTAAAAAACACGATGCTATCATTACAACATATTTCAAAATACTACCAAACCGGAGGTAACAAAACCTTTGTACTGAATGATCTTAGCCTGGATATTGATCAGGGCGAGTTCGTATCTATCATGGGGCCATCAGGCTCGGGTAAATCAACCCTGTTAAACATCATCGGTATGCTTGACGAACCTACCGACGGCTATCATTATTTTATGGATGAGCCCGTGCATCAGTTAAAGGAAAAGCAACGCTCGGCATTGTATAAGCAATACATCGGCTTTGTATTTCAGGCTTACCACCTGATAGATGAGCTTACTGTTTACGAGAACATTGAAACCCCGCTTATCTACCAAAACATAAAAGGTGCCGAGCGCAAAGCTTTGGTGGCTGATATGCTCGACAGGTTTAACATTGTGGGTAAAAAGGATCTGTTCCCGGCGCAACTATCAGGCGGGCAGCAGCAACTGGTAGGTATTGCCCGCGCGTTGATAGGCAAGCCCAAACTGCTTTTGGCCGATGAGCCTACCGGCAACCTCAACTCAAAGCAGGGTGAGGACATTATGGAGCTGTTCAAAAAAATTAACAAGGAAGATGGTGTGACCATTATACAGGTTACCCATTCCGAAAAAAATGCCGAGTACGGCTCGCGCATCATTAACCTGCTTGATGGGCGCATAGAATCAACTACAACACTTTGATATACATGCGATACTTTTTATTTTATATAACCACAGCCCTTGTTTTATTAGCTGGCACGGCGCAGGCGCAAACCGATACGGTTTATAACCTGCAAAAATGCCTCGACATTGCTGTGCAAACCAACCTTGATGTTAAGCGCAGCGAACTGGAAATGGAGCGCCAGCATATTTACTGGAAACAGGCACGGCTTGATTTGCTGCCTACCATTAACGGTAGCGTTGACCACTCCTTAAACAGTGGCCGTAGCCAAAATGCCGACCTTACCTACGTTAACAGGCAAATAACTAATGCCAGCTATAGCCTTAATGGTAACCTTACCTTATTTAATGGTTTGGCCATGTTTAACAACATGCGGCAAACCGCATTAGCCTACCAGGCCGGGCAAATGGATTTTCAACAAGCTAAGAATGATATCAGCCTGAATGTGATAACTACTTACCTGTTAATGATGAATAATGAAGACCAGGTAACGCAAGCCGAAACGCAGGTACAGGTATCAAAACAACAAGCCGACAGGTTGGATATTTTGAACAAGGATGGCAACGTAACGCCTACCGAATATTATAATTTGAAGGGTCAGTTGGCGGCTGATCAGCTTTCGCTTATCACGGCGAAAAATAATTTGATCTCATCCCGTCTTGATCTTTTTCAGTTGATGAATATCCCGTACAAAAAAACCATCAGGTTTGAGCGGTTAAGCGCCGACCAAATGCCTGCTCAATATAAGGATACAGAGGATGAGGTATACAACACCGCGCTTAATGATCTGGCGCAGGTAAAAGCTGCCGAGCTGCGTGTAAAGGGCGCCGAAAAAAGTGTTAAGGTTGCCCAGGGTAATATATTCCCGGTGTTGAGTTTATACTCGGGTGTATTTACACAATACTCCAGCGGGTCTGACGGTAGCTACAGCACTCAGTTTCGTAATAACTACAATACTTCGTTCGGCTTAAATCTTTCTATTCCGTTTTTAAACGGTTTCCGTAAGCGTAACCAGGTGGCATTAGCCAAAATAAACCTGCGCGAGGCACAGTATGTTGATCAAACTACCAAAGTGCAGTTAAAGCAAAATGTTGAGCAGGCTTACACCAACATGGCTAATGCTTTTGAGCGCTACCGCATACAAACCGATCAGGTAACGGCTTATGCCGAAGCCTTCCGTACTACCGAGGTTAAATTTAACGCAGGTGCCGTTACCTCTGTAGAGTTCGTTATCGCCAAAGGCAACCTCGACCGCTCGCGTACCAACCTCATCGTAGCCCGGTACGATTATTTTATCCGCACCAAAATATTAGATTATTATCAAAACAGGTTATCATTCAACTAAACAGCTAACCCTAATCATGATTATTTTTTTAAGCTTCTGCACCCAAATGTGTAGAAGCTTTTTTTTTAAAATAATATTCCCGCTGGTTTTAAATGGCGTTTTAAGTATAAAAAAGTACTTGCTAAAGTTGTAGTGCTATAACCTTTTGTAAAAAAATCAGTTTAAAGGTGTGCGTGGCAATGTTGTTGTTTTCAATGCTTTGCTTATATTTATAGCTGTTGAGGGATATGAAAAAATTACTACTCCTAATTAGTTTTTTGGGCCTGATGGTGTCTGCTTGTAAAAAAGACCCGGCCAATTTCGCGGGTTTTGAAAATGTGATCAATTCAACCGAGAGTTATCAGCCGCTTATTAAGGGCAGCTACTGGGTATATGTGGAATATAGCGGTTCATCGCAAGATACGGTTACCAAAACCATTAACGGTAAAACAGCCGTAATAAACGGAATGACTTATTACGAGGCCGATGTAGTATCGCAATTTTACGGCAAATCAAAAGAATATTACTACTCCGACGGGCATAGCTATTATACCCGCAAGCAGGATTACCTGTTAGGCTCCGAACAATATAATTTTTATTACCTTGTTGATACGGCTAAGAACAATGCCGGGTGGACAGGCCGTATAACCAGCAATGGTACCATTGAGGGCGACGATGCCTCACAATACGGTTTCATGAAAAACCGCGATACCACACGCCAGGTTGCGGGTAAAAGCTATCCTAAAGTGGTAAGCACCGGGGTTTCAGTATCTAAATATGAAAACGGAAGCTATAACCTGCTGTATACCTACAACAATTACATGGTTAAGGGCATAGGCACCATACAGGTTGATGTGCAAAAAGGCGATAGCCTGGTAAGTACATCGAGCCTGATCAGATACCACATTCCGGAAGTGCCCGAAAAGTAAATCAAACAACCTTACGGCCGATTTTGTAATTTAGTATCCGCAAAAAACGGATACCTGCATTATGCTTAAAAAGCTAACCATACATAATTACGCGCTGATTGATAACCTCGAGATCAGCTTTGATAAGGGCCTCAACATACTCACCGGCGAAACCGGCGCGGGTAAATCCATTATTTTGGGTGGCTTATCGCTCATTTTAGGGCAGCGTGCCGAAAGCCGTTATTTTTTCAATCAGCAAAAAAAGTGCGTTATCGAGGGCTTGTTCCAGGTAGATAATTTAGGCATCAAGGAGTTTTTGGCCGATAATGATCTGGATTATGAGGCCGAAACCGTACTTCGCCGCGAAATCTCTGCCGATGGTAAATCGCGCGCCTTTGTTAATGATACGCCTGTAAACCTGGCCACGCTTAAGCAACTGGGCGAAAAGCTGATAGATATACACTCGCAGCACGCCACGCTCGAAATTAACGATCCTGAGTTTCAATTGCTGGTGGTTGATGCCGTTGCCGGTAACGCCGCGCAATTGGAAGCCTATCAAGCTAAATTTAAACAATACCGTGCCGAAAATACCCGCTTAAAGCAACTTATAGCCGATAGCGAAAAAGCCAAAGCCGACCTTGATTATTACCAGTTTCAGTTTGATGAGCTGGAAAAGGCCGGGCTTGCCGCCGACGAGCAGGAGCAACTGGAGCAGGAACTTTACACTCTTAACAATGCCGAGGAGATAAAGCGTAACCTGCTTGGCGCTAATTATTTGTTGCAGGATGGCGAGGCCGCAGTACTGGCGCAACTTAAGGAAGCCGGACAGCAATTGTCAGCCCTTGAAAAATTCAATCCTGAAATAGAGGATTTGCACAACAGGCTGAACAGTACCGTTATCGAACTAAAGGATATTGCCGCCGAAATTGAGAATTTGGAGCAACGCACCTTTACCAATGAGGCTCGTGCCGCGGAGGTGAACGAGCGTTTGAGCGTGATATATAATCTGCAAAAAAAGCACCGTGTAAATACGAATGCCGAGCTGCTGCAATTGCAGGATGAACTGTCGGGCAAGATACAGCAGGCCATATCAAGCGATGACGCTATCGAGAAGCTGCAAAAGGAAATAGCCGCCATAAAAAAGGAACTGGAAAAACAATCCGCCGAGTTATCCGCCAAACGTGCCAAGGCTATTCCATCTATCCAAAAACAAGTGATAGATACCCTGGCCGAAATGGGTATGGGCAATTCTGTATTACAAATAGAGCTGACCACAACTGCCGATTTTACCAAAACCGGTACTGACAATGTGCGCTTTCTGTTCTCGGCCAACAAAGGCCACACACCGGGCGAAATGAGCAAGGTAGCATCAGGCGGTGAGCTTTCGCGGGTGATGCTGAGCATTAAATCGCTGGTGGCGCAGTATACCGCATTGCCAAGTATTATTTTTGATGAGATAGATACCGGTGTATCGGGCGAGGTGGCTAACAAGGTAGGCCAGATCATGGAGCGTTTAGCGGCAAACCTGCAAGTGATCACTATAACGCACCTGCCGCAAATTGCCAGCAAGGGGCAGCGCCACTTTTTTGTGTATAAAGATCAGCAGGGCGATATTACCTACAGCCGTATAAAGGAACTTGCCGAGCAGGAACGAGTACTCGAAATAGCCAAAATGCTAAGCGGCGACAAACCCGGCGAAAGCGCCCTGCAAAATGCCCGCGAGTTGCTTTCTTTGTGAGTTTTTATGAGTTTGCAGTGGGCAGTTTGCTTTTAGTTAGCAGTTAGCAGTTGTTTGGTTAAAGAGCCAACCGCGAACTACCCACTGCAAACCGTCCACCGCCAACTGCCCACTGGCAACCGCAAACTGATAACTGCAAACTGCCCACCGTCAACTGAAAAAATAATTATAACTTTACCCCGATTATAAAAAACTCATATAATGGCTTATAATTTATTAAAAGGTAAAAAAGGGATAATATTTGGTGCCCTTAACGAGCAATCAATAGCCTGGAAGGTAGCGCAACGCGCCGTACAGGAAGGTGCCGAAATAGTATTGAGCAATGCCCCTATAGCCTTGCGCATGGGCGAATTGAACAAATTGGCCGAAGAATGCAACGCCCCGGTTATTGCTGCCGACGTTACCAGCAACCAGGATATTGAAAACCTGCTTACCAAAACTCAGGAGCATTTTAATGGCGGTGTCGATTTTATTCTGCACTCTATTGGCATGAGCGTTAACGTACGCAAAAGCATCCCGTATCCTGAAAATAACTACGATTACACCTTTAAAGGTTTTGATATATCGGCCCTGAGCTTGCACCGCATACTACAGGAAGCCATGAAAAAGGATGTAATTAACGAGTGGGGATCAGTAGTGGCATTGAGCTACATTGCTGCCCAGCGTTACTTTCCGGGTTATAATGATATGGCCGATAACAAAGCCGTGTTAGAAAGCATTGCCCGTAACTTTGGTTACGAGTACGGCATGAAAAAGAATGTACGCGTAAACACCATCTCGCAATCACCAACCCGCACAACTGCCGGTTCGGGCGTTAAGGGTTTTGATGGCTTTATTGAATTTGCCGAGAAAATGAGTCCGCTGGGTAATGCCAATGCCGATCAGTGTGCTGATTACGTGGTAACCCTGTTCTCTGACCTTACCCGCATGGTAACCATGCAAAACCTGTTTCACGATGGTGGTTTTTCCTACACCGGCGTTACCCAGGCTGTTATTGATCAAATGGCCAAATAACAACAGGCCAACCGATAATATTTCTGAAAAAGGAGGCATCAACCGATGCCTCCTTTTTCGTTTTACAGGGCGCGGGCCATTTATTTTAAATTACTTAACTTCAACATAAAAGCCGCCATATTTGTAATCATAATATTTCCAACTACCTTAGTATATATATGCACTCATTTGATTTTAGTTTTGTAAAGGTTACCGTGTTTGATGTGTTGGATGTATTGCTGGTGGCCTTTATTATATACCAGTTATACAATTTGATACGCGGCACCATAGCCGCCAATATATTCATCGGTTTAGCGCTGGTATGTGCCTTGTACTTTGTGGTTCGCGCGTTGAACATGCAGCTGCTTACCGGCATTTTAGGCAACTTCATGAATGTGGGTATCATTGCCATAGTGGTGGTATTTCAGCAGGAGATAAGGCGGTTTTTGCTGCTGGTGGGTAAAAATGCCTCGTTACAAAGAAACCGCGCCTGGTGGCAATATTTTTTTGGTAAGAGCACGGTTGAGAAGAACAACTACATACGCATCAAACCCATAATTGATGCCTGCAAAACCATGAAGCAATCTCGCACGGGCGCGCTGATCGTTATCGTGAAGATATATGATGAGCAGTTTTACCAAAACAGCTGCGAAATGATGGATGCCCGTATATCAAAACGTTTGTTGGAGAGTATATTTCAAAAGCATAGTCCGCTGCATGACGGGGCGGTTATTATATCTGAGAACAAAATAAAATCGGCCAGCTGTATTTTGCCGCTGACAGAGAAAAGCGATCTGCCCGCGCAATTTGGTTTGCGCCACCGTGCAGGTATCGGCGTAACCGAAGCTAACGAGGCTACCGCCATCATCGTATCCGAAGAAACGGGCGAAATATCATACGCCAAACAAGGCCGTGTAAAAATGAACATCAGCTTTGCCGAGTTGGAGAAATTATTGAATAAGGATTTTTAAAAAAAACATAACATGAAGGGCTTTTGGATCTTATCGGTGTTTCTTCTGCTGGTCCAATTCAGTGCATCGGCCCAATGCGCTATTGATAAAAGTACTATCACCAATAACTCATGGCGTACAACTGTGCACCATGCCCGGTACATTGGCAATGCCCCAAGCTATGTGTTCGCGTTCGGCGGCGATACCGCCACTAACTGGAACGTTTTTCGTAAACCCATCGATATTAAACAAATGCCACAAAAGGCATCGATTTATAAGAAAAAGGTAGAGGATTCGATAATTCAATATTCGGGTAAAGCCTTTTTTAACGATCTGAAATTTATAAGTGCAGAGGTTGTTTATCCCGAAAAGATTGACCATTTCAGGCAGCACGGGCGTAACGATATCTTGCAGATGTACACCGCCACATATCTATACACTTACAGAATGGCGGTAGATAGCCTGGCTTATGTGGATTTTGAAATGCCTGTAAATGCCAATGGTAATTTGATGGATGTGATGTTCATCCCCAATAAGAGCACCTACAAACGCATTATTAAAAAGGTAGATTATTGCAAGTTGTTAAAAACAGCGGGTAAAGTGGCAAAAGATATTTTACCTGTAAGCGAGATCTCTTTTGAGTATGATGCGAAACTTAAAACCTTCAACTGGATTATTACCAACAAGCCCAACATCGTACACACGCAAAGCGGAAAATATCCCATGCGTAAAGTAACCATCAACGCGGCTGATTTAACCAAGGCCGAACCCGGTTTTTCAACCTACGAGGTAATTGCAGATGTTGTAAAGCTAAGTTCTGAAGTTAAGGATTAACCTTTGCTCTTCTCGCCGTATCAGGATTGATGATCTGTACCCTTTTTATCGGCATATTATAACCCGCTGTTGAGCTGCCTTTGCCCGCAACCGGTGTTTTGCTGTTAAAGCCCTGCGGTTTTGATACAGGCATGCGGCTTTGAATAATTATATCGGATGGTTTAACTTCAACTCTCAAAATCCCATCCCGGTATTTTTTCGCATTTAGGCTATCTACATGAAATAGTCTGTCGTTTCTTTGCTGGTCGAATGTTTTTACCTGTGGCATTATTAAAGCGGTATTTTGCGCTTTTACATAACCAAATACTGCGGAGAACAGAATGATAAAGGCGATTTTTTTCATGGTAATAAGTCGGTTTGTAAATAAAAAAGGGCTGCCTGTATAATACAGACAACCCTTTAGACTTATTGTTGCAAAAAAGGTTTAATTACTTTGCATCATTTACCGCTTTAATGGCGTCATCAGCAGCTTTTACTGATGCGTCATCCTTCAGTTCGGTGCGTTTTGTTTTGATGTTGGTGATGGTGGTAACAATGTAAGGCGCTATACCGTACTTTTTGTATTTCACACCCAAGTCCTTCAACACCTCAATACCTTGTTGTGTATAAGCAGGGTTTTTAATACGACCGGCCATATCGGCAAATTTTTGTGCCGAGTTGAACTGGGCTTGCGGGCCGGAAGCTTTGAATTTCTCGTAAACGTAAGGCCATTCAGCATCGCCACCGGCGGTTGAGTATGCGGTGATGATAGCAGTTGTTAAAGCGCCTTTGCTGTCTTTCTCCAAACTTTTAGCTTTGGTTAATGCTTCGGCAGGCTCAAGCTGGGCCAGGGCGTTTAATGATGCACCTTGTACCGCGTACGATTGGCTTTGCAAACCATCCTGGAATATCTTGATCATGCCTGATGCTTTCAGTTTACCCAACACGTTGATGGCTGCCGCGCGAACGTTGTTGTTTTTATCATTACGGGCAATATCCATCAGTATAGGTTGAGCGGCGTTGCGCACCTCATCGCTGGCCATATTGGCTGATGTAATGGCTTTGATACGCAGGCCATAGTATTTATCCTTCAACGCGGCTATGATTATCTTTTGCGCGTTCTTGTCGCCTTGTGCAGGCGCGGCAGCTTCAATAGCCTCCAAGCGGTCAAGGAATAAAGGCGCGTTAGCATATTGGAAAGCGAACTCCTCTAACGATTTTTTATCTGTCTTTTTAGCCGGTAATACTTTATCGCCGTCCACATTCACCAGGTCAGGTTTTGAGGCAACCTTAAAGGTTAAGGTATCGGCCTTGTTGCGTAACCATACTTTGTGGCGCTCTTTTTTACCACCCGCGTAAATATCAACCGCTATAGGTAAAATAAAGGCATCGCCGGTTTGGGTTTGGTTTACGTAAACGGTTTGTGTTTTGGTGGCATCATCCCATTTATAGGCAATATCAAGCACCGGGTGACCAGCATTGAAGTACCACTCGTTAAAAAACCAGTTAAGGTCGCGGCCGCTGGCTTCTTCAAGGGCTAAACGCAGTTGGTGAGCTTCGCCATTTTTAAAGGCATTGGTTTTAAGATAAATGCTAAGGCCTTTGTAAAAAGCATCCTCACCTAAATAGTTACGCAGGTAGTTCAATATGGTGCCACCTTTTTGGTAGGTAACTACGTCGAACACGTCCTCTTTATCATGGTAATGAAAGCGTACCAGGTTTTTGGTTTTGGCATCGCCGCTGCGCAGGTAGCTTTGCAGGTTCTCATAAATATGCGCGCCGCCTTCGTCCTTACCGTATTTGTATTCGGCCCACATGGTTTCGCTAAAGTCAGCGAACGATTCGTTAACGGTAAGGTTGCTCCAGCTTTCGGCAGTAACATAATCGCCAAACCACTGGTGGAATAATTCGTGTACAATAGTGCTACGGCCGGCATCATACTCGGCATCCAGCAACTCGCGCGGGGTAGCCTGTACATATTCGCCATGCAGGGTAGCGCTGGTGTTCTCCATCGCGCCGCTTACGTAATCACGTACCACTATCTGCGCGTATTTGTTCCAGGGGTAATCAACACCCAGTTTGTTTGAGAAAAATTCTATCGCCTCCGGTGTAAAGCCGAATATCTCTTTAGCGTACGGGGCATATTTAGGCTCCAGGTAGTAGCTAACCTCTTTGTTACGCCATTTATCTTTATATATCTTAAAATCACCAACGGCCATCATAAACAGGTATGGCGAGTGTGGCAATTCCATTTTCCAGGTATCGGTACGGGTACCGTCGGCATTGGTTTTTTGCGCGGCTAAACGACCGTTCGATAGGGTAACGTACTTAGCCGGTACCGTCATGCTGATCTCCTGGGTAGTTTTTTGGTTCGGCTTATCAATGGTAGGGAACCATGCTGATGATGCTTCGGTTTCGCCTTGCGTCCATATTTGTGTCGGCTTGTCCTTCTCGGTACCGTCGGGGTTAATAAAGTATAAACCTTTAGCATCGCTGATGGCCGCGCTACCTTCGGCTTTCAGTTCATCGGGCTTGGCGGTATAATCAAGGTATACCACGTAGGTTTCGTTGTTACGATAAAACTTATCCAACTTAATAGCTAAGCTCAGGCTATCATAAGTAAATTTAAGCGGCACGTTCTTGCCGTTCTTAACAACCGAAATGTTTTTGATATCCATCCCCTTAGAATCCAGGCGCAGGCTGTCGGTAGCGTAAAAGTGAGGCTTCAGGGTGATCCACTCCTTGCCGTATAGGTAACGTTTTTTGTAATCAAAACGCACGTCGAGTTTGGTGTGCACCAAATCGTTCACCTTGGCTACAGTTTCGCGGTAGATCTTGAATTGAGGGTCATCGGCCGGTTTTTGCTGAGCCATGGCCGGTACAATGCAGGTGGCCATTAGGAGTGCCTCTGCAATCAGCATTTTTTTCATGTTAATGAGGTTGTTAAAACGCAAATTTAAAATATTAATAAAGCCCTGCAACCGGTAATTGGGTTAACACGAACATTAATTATCGAAGCTAAGATGCCACGAATAGCCAAAATGTTACACAGGTAATGGGCTGTTTGGCTATATTTACTTTTAAGTTTACTTAGCCAGTTATAAACAAAGCACTTAGTGCGGCAAACTTAAATTTTCTATCAACCTGTTATATGAAAACAACCCGCAAAGTATTATCACTCGTTATTGCCGGTACCCTATTGGCCGGAGCAGCATCAGCACAAACAAAAAAAGGATATGTAAGCCTGTTTGATGGCAAAACCCTCAACGGCTGGAAACGCCTTGCCGGTACCGCCGACTATAAGGTGGTTGACGGCGCCATACAAGGCACAACCGTAACCGGCAGCGGCAATACCTTTTTAGTTACCGAAAAAGAGTACGGCGATTTTGTTTTAGAGCTGGATGCCAAGCTGGAGAGCGATATCAGCAACTCGGGTGTGCAAACCCGCAGCCACTTTGATGCCGCGGCGAATAACGGTAAGGGCAGGGTGTACGGTCGCCAATGCGAGTTCGATCCATCGCCGCGTGCATGGGCGGGTGGTATTTATGACGAGGGCAGGCGCGACTGGCTTTACCCGATGGACTTGAACGCCAAAGCTAAAGGCACTTTTAAAACAGGCGAGTACAATCATATTAAAATAGAGTGTATTGGCAACCAAATGAAAACCTGGATAAATGGTGTGCCGATGGCTTACGTAGTTGATACGGTAGATGCCAAAGGTTTTATAGGCCTGCAAGTGCACGCGGTAAGCAAGCCGGAGGAAGCCGACAAAAAAATATGGTTCAAAAACATCCAGATAAAAACTACAGGCCTAAAGCCTGAGCCATTTAATAAGGATATATATGTAGTTAACCTTACACCAAATACCCTGGTAGCTGCTGAGAAGCAAAACGGCTGGCAACTGTTGTTTGATGGTAAAACCAATAAAGGCTGGCACAGCGCCCGTGGTACGGCATTCCCGGCCAAAGGGTGGAATATCAGCAATGGATTGATCAGCGTGGAGCCATCAAACGGTGCCGAGTCAACCAATGGCGGCGATATTGTGAGCGACGGGCAGTACAAGGCTTTCGATCTGTCGTTTGAGTTCAGGCTGACCGAGGGTGCTAACAGTGGCGTTAAATACTTTGTTACGCTGGATGAAAAAACGCAGGGCTCGGCCATTGGTCTGGAGTTTCAGGTGCTTGATGACGAACGTCACCCCGATGCCAAACTGGGCAGGGACGGTAACCGCACGCTGGGTTCATTATACGATTTGATCACGGCTAAAAAACAACCACGTTATATACACGCCATAGGCAAATGGAACATTGGCAGGGTAGTGGTATACCCTAATAACCATGTGGAGCATTACCTTAACGGGGTAAAGGTTTTAGAGTACGATCGTGGCTCAAAGGAGTTTAAAGACCTGGTGGCGTTAAGTAAATACAAGGTATGGCCAAACTTTGGCGAAGCACCGCAGGGCCACATCCTGTTGCAGGATCATGGTAACTCGGTAAGCTTCCGCAATATCAAGTTACGCAACCTGTAAATATATTAAGGTGATTGTTAGTTCATCAAAAGCTAACAATCACTTTACTTAGGCAATTTAGCTTTGCGCCTTATTATGAAGTACTCTACTCTAAAACGTTCGGCAGGCCTCATAACCCCGTTGTTGTTTGCCGCCGCGACATCATTAGCGCAAAACGCTGCCATAAACAAGGCTCACAGCCATAACGATTATAAGCAAAACATCCCCTTTCAGCAAGCCTACTATGCGCAGGCAGGCTCTATCGAGGCTGATGTTTTTTATCTGAACAATAAATTATACGTAGCGCATGAGCGTAAGGAGATCGAAGAAGGCCGTACCCTTGCCGAGTTGTACGTGAAGCCACTTGCCGCTTTGTTTCGCAAAAATGGTGGTCGCCCGTATGCTGATTCAACACTGAACCTGCAACTGGTGGTTGATATTAAGGAGGATAAAGCGCATGTTATTCCCGCGCTGATAAAGGAGTTGGAGCCTTATAAGGATGTATTTCAATCCAACAACAAACACACCGTAAAAATAGTACTGAGCGGTGATATGCCCGCCCCGGCAGAGTTTGATAAATACCCGGCCTATATTTATTTCGATGGTCGCCCGAACATCAATTATACCGATGCGCAGCTAAAGCATGTGGCCATGATAAGCGACGAGCTGGGCAGCTATACCGAATGGAACGGCAAAGGTGTACTTACCCGCCCCGATTCATTAAAGCTAAGCGGTATGATAAACGCCGCGCACAGCAAAGGCAAGCCCTTTCGCTTTTGGGCAACGCAGGATAGCCCCAACACCTGGATACAACTGCAAAAGCTGGGTGCCGATTGGATAAATACCGATCACCCGCAGCAACTGCACGATTTTTTGGCTAATCGCCATAAACTGGAATTCATCAACCCCAAACCACACCCTATATATACACCAACCTATAAGGTTGATGGTATACGCAAGCCGGTAAAGAACATCATTCTGCTTATTGGCGATGGCATGGGTTTGGCGCAGATACAATCGGGCTTAACGGCTAACCATGGTCAGTTAAATTTGCTGCAATGCCGCTACAGTGGTTTTTCGCAAACAAGGGCGGCTAATTCTGATAATACCGATTCGGCCGCGGGAGCTACTGCCATGGCAACCGGCCATAAAACTAACAACCGTTACATAAGTATGAACCCGACAGGGCAGGCCTTAACCCGCATACCCGATACGCTGGCCGCTAAAAAAATAAAGAGCGGCATCATTAGCTGTGCTGATATTACCGATGCTACCCCGGCTGCATTTTATGCCCATAACATTGAGCGTACAAACTCAACCGCTATAGCTGCCGATTTGCTTACAAGTAATGTTGATGTATTGATAGGTTCTAACCAAAAAAGCTTTTTCAATAACCCGGATGCATCGCTGATGCAAAAGCTGAAAGCTAAAGGTTATAATGTTGATACCACGCTTACTGCTTTGCAAAAGCAACAACAGGGCAAACAGGTAGTATTATTGGCCGATGCCGAAACCCGCCCGGTAATTAAGGGTAGAGGTGATATGCTGAGCCGGTCGTTAAAGGAAACTATACGCTTACTATCAACCAATAAAAATGGGTTTTTTATTATGGCCGAGGGCGCACAGATAGATCATGGTGGCCATGCTAATGATCTGCCTTTCCTGGTGACCGAAATGCTCGACTTTGACCGCACCGTAGGCGAAGCTTTAAAGTTTGCCGATCAAAATGGCGAAACATTGGTTATAGTAACTGCCGACCATGAAACCGGCGGCCTGAGTTTACTGGATGCCTCAACTGCTGAGGGGCGTGTGTTAGGTAACTTTAGTACTAATGACCATACCAGCATCAATGTGCCGGTATTTGCTTACGGGCCTAACTCCAACGAGTTTTTGGGCACTTATCAAAACATCGAAATATTTAATAAGATAGTTAAGCTGTTGCTTAATCCCGGTAAATAGGCCGGTTAAAAATTTAATAGAAAACGGAGGCTTCTGCAATAGATGCCTCCGTTTTTATTTCACAGGTAGATGGGTTAATTTATTTTATGTTGTGGCTCATTAGCTCAGTTTTGGCCACTTGCTTGTTGTTTACAGAACCGTAAGTGGCTATCATGCCCACGCCTTTGGCAATATAAAAGTCCATTTGCGATATAGAAACCCATTCGTTACCAACCTTAAAGCCGGTTTCAACTACGGTGTGTATAACGTTGCTGTAGTTTTTGCCCAAAACGTTTTTTGATATACCTTTCTCCTTAATAGTTGTTTTAAGTCGTGCCTCAATGTCGCCATCCTCATCTTCAATGGTGAACAGGCTTTCCCAGCTATCGTTAACCGCTTTTGAATCGTTGAGGTAAGCGAATTCAAGCTCCATGCCGGCAACTTCATCATTCATAATGGTACTGTAAACATTGTTGTTCAGGCCAAGGTAAGTTTCCTCGGTTTCACCGCCATTAACTGATTTGCTTATGTAGAACTTTTTGTTGTTGATGGTTTTGGTTTCGGCGGTCATAGTATTTATGCTGGTATCAACCAACGGTTCGCCTTCGCCAAGGTTAACCTCAGTGCGGTATTTCCATTCAGAACCTGCTGAAAATGGTTGGTAGGTGTCTTTACCACTGCCACCGCCGGGGTTGTTATTATCGTCTTTTTTGCACGAACCGAAGAATAGGGCGCTAATGGCCAGAAGTGTATAGATTGCTTTTTTCATTGTGATTAAAATTTAAATTGCCCCAAGGGCTGTTTTTATTTGATAAATGTTTGGTTGACCGTATGTTGCAGGGTACCGCTGCCACCGTTTCGGCCGGTTTGAAGACATTGACGGAGTTTTATATCAGAATGTTACAACTGTGTAACAAAAAAAATATATAGTTTTTTGCTTAGTGTAAAGTGCTCTCGAGTTGTGCGTTACGCGTATGGTACTATATATGGGCGGGCTGTTTTTGGCCGATTTTTGACGGTGCTTAGTGTATTGAATTTGTCTGAAAAAAAATATTATTTTTATCTGAATAAATAATATGATGAGGCTCTACCTGCTGATACCTTTCCTGTTTTTACAGACCCACCGCCCGCAACTGCAATTGGCTCATGATCTGAAAAAAGATAAGGAGATCATTATGCAGGAGCATGGAGGATATAACAGGCATATTGATTTTAAAAAGTTTGAGCCTTATGCACGGCTTGATCTTTCCAATTTCAAGTTTGAGGAATATTCGATAGGAAATAATGTTATAAAAAAGTGGACGCGTTCAGGGCAAAACCAATTGATCCTATACCAGATCCTGACTAAAACTTATGTAGACAGGGTTATCCATCAAAAAGCCATACCTGTAGATGAGGATGTCCGGAAAAATCAAAAAGAGAAATACGAAACCGTAAAAATTAAGAAACAGGTTGATTTTCGCTCGTATTTTATAGTGCAGCCCAGCGGCAAACAGCTCATATATATAACCCAAACAAATGACGGTTTATATAAGTACTACGTTGATGGAAAAGCTTATCTGCCCTTATATAAAGCTATCGGTGTCGGTATAAAATACCCCGATGTTGATGAGCTAAAAAAGCTGCTTAAGTAAGTTATAAACCCGGCGTGTAACTGGCCAGTTCCATACGATCTATCTCAACATCAAAAGCGTAGGCTGAAGCCAGAATGATGCCTGTGCCGCGGGCCAGATAAAATTCGTTTCCGGAGTATGATACCCAGTCGTTGCCAAGTTTTATTTCAATTTTAACACGGGTGTGGGCAACGTCGGTATATTCTTTATTGCGCACGGTTTTGGTAACGCCTATCTCTAATAGCTCTACATTAAAGCGGGCGTTAACTATCTGCCCCTGGCTCAGGTAGCTAAATGGTTGTATATAGAGTTCACCAACTTCATAATTATCGTTATAAATTGGCTGCATGGTATCTGCATTGTATAAAGCGTTGTCGGCTCTTTGCGCATATAAGCCATTGTTGTAACCCAGATAGCCTGTTGCGCTTATGGTAGGGCGAGTGGTGGTAATTTCATAAAACAGATCGCCGTCAATCTCTTTGGTTTTGCCGGTTGTTATCATTACCCGGGTATCCTCAACGGCAAGGGCACCAACACCTGATCGGCCGATGTATACCCATTTAGCTCCTGCACGAAAGGGGTGAAACGGAGCGTCGGTTGCGCCGCCAACATTAATGGGAGTGTTCGGAAAATCATCAACACCCTTTTTGCAGGCCGAGAAAATTAGAGTTATAGCAATAAGGATGAGGAAAGCTTTTTTCATGTAATACGCGCTAAAGTGTCGCTAACATACAAAAAAGCCATTAATTAAAATTACACGTTTTCCTCACGATATGCAACACCATCCCCCT
>NZ_JADFBY010000013.1 GCF_015223065.1 Mucilaginibacter sp. JRF | reverse complement strand
TCAAGAAAGCATAACTCCTAACCCTACCTTACGAACAGGATGCCGGAACATACAGCAATGAGAGTAGTAACGTTGTGTGGCGGCAGCTCTTGAATGGATCTCTAACCACTAAACACCAATCTCTAATTACTGACTACTAATCACTGATTACTGATCTATCATTCCCTTCCTTGGGAGGGTAGGGAGGGGTTAACAAACTGTTTATGTAATCCATCACATCAGCATAAAAAAAAGAGCAGCTATTTATAATAGCTGCTCTTTTCAAAATATCAACATCACTTAATTTACATCTCCATATGATGATGTTCGCCTAATGCTGTATCTACCTTGATATTATACTTTTTTAGATAACCGTTTGATTGCTCAAGAAGTGAAGTGTATAAACTGTCCAGGCTTTTTACCTTTTGCTTTTCGCCTTCAAAATAGGCTACGGCTTCGGCGTTGCTTTTACCGTCTTGCTCGGGTTGGAATTTTTGCATCCACTCGCTCATGTTATTACCGGCCATATACATTTCAACACGTAAGTTATTTACATCGGCGTGTAGCTTAGCTGTATCTGTTTCAGGCTTATCCGTTTTTATTTTGGTAAGTATCGCCGGGCTGATCAATGTATCAAGCTTCAACCTATGATCCATTATCTTCTCATCATCGGCCATTAACTTATCATGCAGCGTTATCACTTCCTCACGCACCTGTTTATAGCTAACCTCTTGCTTGCACGCTTGTGCAAGGGTACCGCCTAAAACAGTTATCGCCAATATGTATTTCAAGTTCTTCATAAGTTCAATTTTAGTATTTAAAATGCTACCGAAAAATGTACCATTAAACGGTTGCCTGCATTAACCCGGTTATTAGCCAAATGCTGTGTTGCAACAGCCTGGTAATTAGCGCCGGCAGAATAGCGGCCATAATTAGCCTCAAGGCCTCCAACTAATGATAATACATGCCCGCCGGATACATCAACTGTATACTTTTTATCTTCTGTATCCTGCTGCGAGGTTTCATATAAAGCACCGGCATTAGGTGCAACCGTCAGCTTGTTAAAGAAACGGAATTTATAGTATAACAATGCGTTGGCCGTTAGCTTATTACCATAACGATAATCGTATTTATTGGTTGTGTTTATTTTATAATTAGCGTTAACGTTCAAGCCCAGATCCATCAAGCGTACATCATAGGCGGCATTCAAGGTAAAATCGGTACTTGCGGTACCCAACTGAAAATTATTGGGCGATTCACTGCTCAACGCACGCTCGCTTGGCTCATATTTGCCTGTAGGGGCCTTAACGCCAGCGCCAACCCATAGTGAGTGCACTATCAATTGCTCGCCAACCATGCCGCGTTTGCTCCATAAATTATAGTAACCCATAACGGCAACATCGCCTAAGCCATCCTTATAGCCATTGCCGGTTTGGGCAAGGCGCTCATTAAAATTGTAAGGTACAAAGGCCAGTACACGAAACTTTTTGCCAATATTCCAGCCACCCCAAACTTCCATGGTTTGATAGGTTTCGTCGGATGTGATGGGGGTGCGTTCGCCAAAAGGGCCTAAATGCGTCATTAATGTTTTGTGCTGATAGCGCAAGCCAATAAAGCGTTTATTGTATTCGGGTAAAATACCGAGGTAATAACTGCCAACACCACAGCCACATATATCGCAAGCCAACGCCGGGAAACTCAGTACACCTAATAGTAATATGATAATGTATTTCTTCATCTAATATGTTTTTATTGTTCTGCCAGATCCTTACGTGATATAAAATCCTCATCATCCAGCGTTTTCAGGAACGCGGTAAGTTTAGCGCGCTCATCAGTCGAGATGGTTATGCCTCTCGTGCCATCCTGCTTCTGCAATAGCGGATCGAGGTTAGGAGTTGCCTGTACCTCGCCTATGTAATGATCAAACACACCGTTAAGCGTTAAAAACCGGCCATCGTGCATGTAAGGAGCCGTGTAGGTAAGATTACGTAAACTGGGCACCTTAAATTTATAGCGATCAGTTGCCTGTAAGGTTGCCGTGTACAAACCCTGATCATCAATAGGACTTGGGCCGAGGCCATTATTACGGAATGATCCATCAGTAAATAAAGGCTCGCTATGGCAACCGGCACATTTAACCTTAAATAATTCGTAACCGGCTTGCTCATCGGCGGTAAAACTTACGCCATCCTCGTTGCGCATCACCTTATCGTATTTGGAGTTAGCACTGATGCACATGATCATGAATTGCGACAGCGCTTTCATAAACCTTGCGGTAGTAATTTCCTCGCTACCAAAAGCCGCTTTGAACATGGTAGGGTATTTACTTACCTGTCTTAACTTGGCCATCACATTTTCCACGCTCTCGTCCATTTCCTCGTGCGTTGTTATGGGCACAATAGGTTGCAGATCGAGATCGTAAACACCGCCGCCCCACATAAACGCCTTATTCCAGGCCAGGTTCATGATAGGGGGTGAGTTGCGCGTGCCCAAACGATCGTCAATGCCATGACTTACATCGTGCCCGTGCTGTGTAAAGGCTGATGATTGTATATGGCATGATCCGCAGGAGATGGTATTGTTGCGTGATAACCTTGGCTCATAAAAAAGACTACGCCCCAGCAGAAAACCTGCTTCGGTAACCGGGTTGTTGTCCAACTTGTATTCGGGTTCGGGAAAATTCCCGGGCTTTTTAAAGCCCAGGAATTCACTAACCGTATCTTTTACTTCATTCTCCTTTTTACAGGCGTAAAGCATCATCCCGAAACAGAGCAGCACTAACCAGAATGCTCTTTTTCTCATAGCCGTATTAGTTTTCGGTATGATCGTGACGGAACATGCCCGACAGGTTACCGGCCACACTGGTGCTAAACTCGCTGAACATTACATTTGGATGCTCAGCTATCTTGAAGCTGTTGGTACCGTTAAACACCTTTAGCAGATCAACAAATAAATGGATATTGCTTTCGCGATCGCTGCGTACACGGGCAATGCCTGCCGTGGTCAGATCAACCGTAACGGTTTTAATGTTGTTAATAGTTGGAGCCGAGTAACCACCGAAACCACCGATGTGATATTTGAATTGCTTTTTGCGGGTCGGATCGCCATTGGTATCGTCGGATACTACATCTGAGTTGCCTTCCATTTTAAAGAAGATATAACCGGCATTCCATCCCCAGTACATGCCATCTTCCATACTACCTGATGGATCAAGTACGCCGGTACGTTTGCTGATATCCATGGTGCTGCGCAGGCTGTCAACACCTACGGTAAAGGTAAGTTTGGTATAATCACCCTCGGGTACTTTAACCGTAGCAAAGCGGGTAGTTTTATCGGCACCATTGATCAGGAAATAGCTGCTGTCCTGGTTCACGGTGTAAGTGGTGCCATCGGCCTTGCTCACCTTAATGTTGCTGATGAAGTACTGAACTTTTGATAGTGAGAAATTCTCGCCCGCGGCATTAGTGTACAGGCTCGCCGTGTTGTTTAATACCAGCGTGCGTTCACCTACTATGTTATCAAATTCTACCGATAGTGAGGCCAGGTTATCCTCGTTATAATCAGGTTCAATATTATCGTTGTTTTTACTGCACGATGCAAACAGGGCCGCAACGGCCATTGCAAATAAAAGTTTTTTCATTGTGTAAAATAGCCTGGCTAAGGCACACAGGCCTTGCCATTATGTTAAAATGTTGATCGATCTGTTAAATTGAAATTGTAGCTATAGCTATTGGTCGATTACCAGCACATAGCTTCGCCAATACCCATTTCGGGAATTGTGGCGCAAGAAATAAGAAAGATCAGGCTATTTTAGGCGGCTGAAATATAGGGGTTGCCCGGTCAATAATGCCGGGTGCCGGTAAGCGCGGGAATGATTTGCGCTGAGCAGGCCTTTTGATAGTTAAGGCAAGAGTAGGTGCGGCAGGTAATGCTTCCTGGTATTGGTTGCGTTTATCATCGCGTTCCTGTTTCTTCTCCTTTTCTTCGGCTTGCTTAATTTTTTTCATGAGGTAACAGCGGCCATTACAATTCATCCAGGGGCGGGCTTTGTTCTCGCACAGGGTTGATGCTATGTAATTTTGATTTACCTCAAAACCGGCATAGATAAAGAACCTGGAAAAGTTTGAACTTACCAGGGCAACAAGTAATACTATGGCCAAACACCGGTTTAACATTTGCCGCAAAGCTACAGATAAAGCCATATTTAACAAATATGTGCGGCATGTTTTTTATTTAACGGTTTGTAATGTTGTTTGTAACCAGTTATTTAAGGGTTTGTGTCAGATTTATATAAGTACACAACCCGGCCAATATTGCCGTTTGCTGATATGCCTTCAACCACAATACGGTATTTACCGGGCTTATACAAATTGCTGAGGGCGATTCCGGCTTTGCCGGTTTCGTTAGGTACAATATCAGCATTCCAGTAAACCACGTCCCTGTTATCGGCTATGGTTTCATTTGTTTTAAATTTGGGGATATAGAACTCACGGTATGCCGTATAGCCTTTTACACGGGCTATAGTAACACCCGGTACGGCATCATTACCCCAGTTGTAACTCGTACTCTTTTTTTTGGTGTTTATTACGATAAGGCCCTTATCAGGATAATTTACTTGCCTCATTACTATTTCAACAGATTCTATGTCATTGGGATGAACTAACTGCAAGTAGTCGTTATGAACTTGCATGCCATCTAAAATTGTGACGAACTGTTTGATAGTTCTGAATCTTTTGGCGTACTTTTCATCAATATATGGTTGATTATTTCTGTCAAATAAAATAAAAGTTGTGTTAGATTCAAGCGCCATACGCAACGAGTCATATCTTTTCAACACATCGGTGCCTAATGTTTTTTCGGCTGAACCGGGCCCGGCAGGGTTAGATGAATATACCTTTTTTTTAGATGTAATATTTACCTCACTCAGTTGATTACCCTTAAGGTTGAGCTTTTTGTACCCGATGTGCGATGCTGTATATTGCCCCACCTGCGACAGCAGGACGGTATCGGGCTGTAACAATAAAGGTTTTATCTCGGGTATGGCCGGCGTATCCAACAGTATCTTAACACTATACACATTTTAACATCCTTTGCCTGTACCGAAAATTTCAGATCGCCGTAATTATCCAATCCATCTAACATAAAACGCCCATTGGCATTGGTTAAAGTATCTCTAAAAAAAGGCAGACCATCAACCACTGAAAAGGCCGATACCTTGCTGTTTTGTATCGGGTTATTCTTTTTATCAACTAATCTGCCCGATAGTTGTAAGCCCTGTTCGGGTAAATGGTCAGGCAATTTAGTGGAGTCGGCAACAGCATAGTATAAAAATCGTCGCCAGCCCTGTGTCAGCAATAAATTATCCAGATCGATATTTCGTTGCAAGCTATCCTGATGGTTGGTGGCGGTAAAATAGTAATTGGGTTTTTGTATGCCACCTTTTAAATCTGACGTAAGTAGTAACTGGGCGTTTATGCTCAACTCGTCATCATCGTTAACCGGTACCTGATCGGCATTGCTAACCGCTACCGAAAAGCTGCCATTTACAGTATTCCCGTTTTTATCAAGCATTGATATCTCGATGCTATCTTTATTTGCCGTAATGCTTTTTACGGCTATTTTTAAAGGAGCGGCATCATGGTTAAATACCAACCTTTCGGCAACAGGTTGTGATTCCGCGTTCAAAAGTGTGATCCTGCTTATACCTACCGGTAAGTATTTTTTAGGAATGCGGGTTGTATAACGGTTGCCTGTGAGCGAAATCTTTACCTGGTAATATATATCGTTATCACGCTGTGCTACAAGCAGCACCTGGTTGTTTTTAAATGCAGCACCCGGAGTTATTGTAACCAGTAATGAATCGGCAAACTGGTTATTTACCGATAGTACATAACCCTGCGCTACGGCACTTTTTACAGGGATCTTTAATAGCTTATTATTATCCAGTTTTATTTGAGCCACGTAGTTTTTACCGGTTTTGGGAGTTAACGGAAACGAACCTATGCCCAAATGCGAAGTATTAAAAACAGCCACTTCCTTATTATCCTGATCGGTAATTTTGCCGCTCATTTTTAGGCCATTGCCATTAGCTGCGGTTATTTTTATGCCCACTTTACTACGCTGATCCATTACCAGATCGCCACCTTCAGGAAAGAATTGTACATCATATTCAGCACTATTTGTAACTGTTGATGTGTTTGCGTTAAAGCTGTTTTTAGCGCTTACTACAGGTATACGTTTTTCAAAGAATGCGTCGCTGCCAAAATTTTGTTGCCAGGCGGTGTATGCCCTTATTTGGTATATGCCTTGTTTAAGCGTATCAGCCAAAGCAATATCACCGGCGGCGGCACCCGCCATAATGGGGAGGGTTATCGACTCCTTTATTTTTGTATCAGTATTGATCAGATCAATATGCAGCACCTTGCTAATGTCAGATGGTTTGTTGCTGCCCTCTAAAACTACATACGCTTTTAACCAAATAGTGTCGCCCGCTGTATAAGCTGGTTTATCAAAATGGATATGTATCTTCTCCCTGGTTTTATAGTTTATTGATTGCGCGGATGCGCATACCGATGTAAGTAGCAAAGAGATAGTGAACAGAGCAAGGTGTATGTATCTCATTGTAAAATAGGTAAGGTGATAAAAGGCCTGATCGTAATAAAAGCAATATATTAAAAAAATACTAAAACTCTAAAATTCGGATTGGTGATGTAGGGATTTGTGAGGCCATTTTATGTGCCGATATGTACACTTCAAACCCGTACTTGTACATAATGCCTTATAATTTTAACACGTAAAGTTTTTTGTGGTTACATTTACAAATGTTCCGTACCTATCATTTAAAGTGGTGTTTTATCATGATCGGCATTCTGGCTTTCGGAACGCTGCTCATGAGGCCCGGCTTTTTTACAATATTAAACCTGGGGCAATATGCTGTTCATCTTTTATCAATCACCGTATCAATAATAACATGTTGGTTGGTGCAGGGCCGTTTTAGAAATGCGCAATTACCCGGTTATAGTGCTTACGCTAAGGCTGTTTTAGGTATTGTATGTGCCATGATAGTTTCCGGTGCATTTAGCTATGCCTTAGCGTTTTTTATCCCCGAACGCTATTTCTTCCCCGAAAATCATTTAGGGTATGGTTACGTTGATTTTATACGCCGCCTGGTAGGCTCATTCTTTTTAAGTATGGCCACCTACATAGTGCTCAATAACCTCGATACCAGCGAAAAACTACAGCAAACCAAGTTGGAGAACGAGCAATTTAAACAGGCACACCTGCGTGCACAGTTGCTATCATTACAACAACAGATCAGTCCGCATTTTTTGTTTAACTCACTGAGTACGCTTAAAACCATCGCTACTGATGATGATACCAAGAATTTTGTGATACAGCTATCGCACGTGTATCGTTACCTGCTTAATTTTAATGAGCGACAGGTTTCGCGCTTATCCGAGGAGTTGGCATTCATTCGCTCATACCTGTACATTTTACATCAGCGGTTTGATACCGCGCTCCAGGTTTCTATTAACGTGCCCGAGCGGTTAATGAATTGCGTTATCCCGCCGCTATCATTACAATTACTGGTTGAGAATGCCATAAAGCATAATGCCATATCGCCCGATCAGCCATTGTTGCTCAACGTCAGCATCAATCAAAATGATGAAATTGTTGTTGAGAATAATTATCAGCCAAAAAAAATACCGGCAGAGAGCACCGGCCTTGGCCTGCAAAATATAAACGACCGTTTCAGGTTGATGTTTAACCGGGAGATCAGGATTGATCATACCAGCGAAAAGTTTACCGTAACACTGCCACTCATAAGCCATGAACATTATCATCATTGAAGATGAACCCCGCACTGCTAAAGATCTGAAAGCTATACTAACAGCCGTTGATGCCGACATCAATGTGCTGGCCATGCTGTCATCAGTAGCATCTTCAATAAAATGGTTGCAGGAAAACGCCGCGCCCGACCTGATATTTTCAGACATTCAGCTGGGTGATGGCCTGAGCTTTGAGATATTTAAGGAAGTAAAAGTTACCGCCCCCATTATTTTTTGTACCGCCTTTGATGAATATGCCATCAACGCTTTTGAATCAAACAGTATTGACTACCTGCTCAAACCCATAGAGGAGGACAGGGTGGAGAAAAGCCTGCAAAAGTACCATCGTATCAAAGATCATTACGCAGGCGGATCGTATGCCGGTAACCTGGAAAAAGCCATATCGCAGATCAGCCACACCTACAAGCAATCCATCCTGGTACATTACCGCGAAAAAATAATCCCCGTAAAAACGGCCGACATTTGCCTGGTACATGCCGCTAATGGCCTGGTTACGCTTCACACGCTTAACGATCAGGCTTATGCTACCCAGTACACAATTGATCAGTTGGAAGGAATGCTTAACCCCACGCAGTTTTTCAGGGCTAACAGGCAGTTCATCATTAACCGCGATGTAGTGCAAAACATTGAGCACTACTTTAACCGCAGGCTGGTGGTACATACCCATTGCCCATCGCCTGAGAAAATTATTGTTAGCCGCCTTAAGGCTCAGGAGTTTTTACGCTGGATAGAACAATAGCCTTACACCACTTCAGGTTTTAACAGGGCTGGCATTTCAGGTCTGTTTTGGTACAGTTCATTTTTCATTTTGATCCGTTCATTCACATAAAACACAATGGCGCGCTATCTCAGGATAGTTTTGCACCGTCGGTTAACAAACCGTTGTGTTATGAACAGGAAAATATTAACAATAATTATCACCTTAATGCCTTTCGGACTGATGGCTCAAACGCCATGGTCGTTGAAAACATGCATTGAGTATGGCTTAAAAAATCACCGCAGCAACGCGGTATATGCCAACCAAAAGCGCATTGCCGATGCGCAGGCCAAAGAAGCGCTTGCCGATTATTTGCCCAAATTAAGTTTAACCGGTACGGTTGACGATAACCTGAAGGTGCAGGAAACCGTTATACCCGGCGGTGTTTTTGGCCCGGAGGATATGCGGGTAGCCTTTACCAAGCGGTACAACACCAATGGCGTAGCGCAGATAGATCAAACCATATACGATCAATCGCTGCTTACCGGGCTTAAGGCTAACAAGTACAACGTGCAGCAGGCGGGCTTGAACCAGCAGCAAAACGATGAGGCCATCATTTACAACATCAGCACGGCATATTACCAGATAATGGTATATAACGAGCAACTGAACCTGCTTAATGCTAATAAGGAAACTTACAGCAAGCAGATAGAGGTATCGGCCCTTAAGGTTAAAAAAGGCGTTTCGCTGCAAAAGGATCTGGATAAGGTTACGGTTGATCTTAACAATGCCATATCGCAGATACGGGTAGCCGAGAGTAACCTCACCCTTGCCGAAAATCAGCTTAAATACGAAATGGGTTTCCCTATAACGGATGCCTTAAAGGTGGATAGCAATGACGTTACCCAAACCGCGGGCTCGGCAGGGCTGATGGTTGATACCGGCCGTTTCGCCGCTGCCAACCGTACCGATTTTCGTATTGCGCAGATAGATGCCAAGCTGCTGGAGATTGATGAGGATCGTATAAAGGCGGGTTTTTTACCCAAGCTTACCGCTTATGCCCGCTACGGTGCCGTTGGTTTTGGCGATCAGCTTGGCCCGGCATTTTCGAGCATGTCAACCTATTCGGCAGTAGGGTTAAAGCTGAGCTTCCCCATTTTTGATTTCTTTAAGCGCAACGCGCAATACAGTCAGGCTAAATATAAGCGCCTCAATGCCCAGGAAAACCTGAAGCTTAACGAGGGTAAATTTCAGCTTGAGTACGAGAATGCGCGCACCAAGCTCATCAAGGAGCAAAGCAATGTTGATAATAACCGTCGCAATATTGATCTGGCGCGTTCGGTGTTCAACACAACCGATCTGCAATTTCAAAAAGGTATTACCGACCTTACCGATTGGCTAAACGCGCAAAACTCGCTTAAGGAAGCACAGAATAATTATCTCAGCTCACTATACCAATTCTACCTGGCCAAAATTGATCTGGAAAAAGCAGGCGGAACATTAAAAACCTTTTACTCGGCATTATAAATCCAGCAAATGAAAACTAAATATATCGTAATAATAGTTGTTGTGGCTATCGTTGCCCTGATCGCCTTTAAACTATCGGCCAACAAAAAAAAGCTCGACGAAAAAAATAAACCTGTTGAGGTTACCAACGTGCACATCCCTGTAAAGGCGGCGAAAGTTACGCAGCAACTACAGGAGATCAGCATCATGAAAACCGGTAACCTGGCACCTTTTAAAGAAGCCAAGGCCTTAGCCGTTACCGGTGGTAACCTGCTGCAACTGCGCTTTGAGTTAGGCGACCATGTTACCCAGGGGCAGGTATTAGCCCTAACCGATAACCGTGCCGCCCAGCTTGAACTGGAAAAAGCCGAAAGCAATGCCGCTAAACTGCGTAACGACCTGAATATTTATACCGAACTACTGCAAGGCAAAGCTGCCACGCAGGAGAAGGTTAACCAGATAAAACAGGATTACCTTGACGCGGTAAACCAGGTGAACCGTACCCGCAAAAACCTGAACGATGCATCCATCAAAGCACCTACAAGCGGCATTATATCAGCCAAACCGGTGGAGCAGGGGGTGTTTGTAAATGCCGGTGCCGAGGTGGCAACCATTGTTAACCTGTCGCGGGCTAAGGTGCAGGTATACCTTACCGAGGCAGAGGTTTACCTGATAGATCAGGGCCAGAAGGTTAAGATCACTACAGATGTTTATCCGGGTAAGGTTTATAATGGTACGGTGAGCTTTATTAGTCCGCAGGCCGATCAAACACATAATTACATAGTGGAGATCATGGTTGATAATACCCAGAGTTCGGTATTACGCTCGGGTACGTTTGTTTATGCCGATTTCTCTAAAAAAACCAAGCAGCAGGTGCTGGTTATCCCGCGTGAGGCACTTACCGAGAGCGTAAAGGATGCCGCCGTATATGTAATTCAAAATGGTACGGCCAACCGTAAAACCATAAAAACAGGCAGCGAAATGGGCGGACTGATACAGGTTACCGACGGATTGAACGAAGGCGACCAGGTAGTTACCTCCGGGCAGATCAACTTAAAGGATGGCACGCCGGTAACTGTATCAAAGTAAAAACTTAACAAAAAGTATGTCAATGCACCGCCCGGCCTCCAAACTATCGGCAGATGCCATGATCATCATCATGATTGTGATACTGATGGTGGTACAAACAGGCCTTAAAATTAAAGTGACCCGCGCGGTGCTTCATCAAAAAAATACGCAACCATGTCAATTGCAGAAGTAGCCGTAAAGCGGCCATTATTGATCATTGTAATATTCACCGTGCTTATACTATTTGGTGTGGTAAGTTATACCAGCCTTAATTATAAGCTGCTACCCAATATTGAGGTAGCCACCGTATCGGTAAGTACGGTTTATCCCGGTGCTTCGGCGGCCGAGGTTGAAACCTCGGTAACTAAAAAGCTGGAGGATGCCTTTGCTTCGGTTGAAGGTTTGGATCAGATCAACTCCACCTCGCAGGAAGGGGTATCACAAATAACCGTACAGCTAAAAAGCGGTACCGACGTTGATAAGGCCGAGCGCGACATTCAGCGCAAGGCCGATCAGGCACAAAATGATCTGCCTGATGATATTGACCGGCCGTTAGTTAACAAGATAAACCTGGAAGAAACGCCCGTAATTAAGGCCGGTGTAACCTCAACGCTTGCCCCCAAGGCATTGTATGATATGGTTGACCAGCAATTGCAACCTATACTGCAAAACGTTACCGGTGTAGGTCAGGTAAACATTATTGGTGGCGATGAAAGGCAGATACAGGTAAACATTGATCAGGGTAAGTTAAGGGCTTATGGCCTGAGCATTACCCAGGTAACCGATGCGGTTAACAATGCCAACCAATCATTCCCGGCGGGTAGTATCGAAACCAAAAATCAGCAGGTATCTATTCAGTACGATGCCAATGTGTCCTCAGTTGGGCAAATACGCGATCTGATAGTACAGCAACGCCCCGGCGGCGGCAGCATTTACCTGCGCGATATTGCTGAGGTGGTTGATGCTACCGCGAAGGAAACAGCCATAAACCACATCAACGGCTTACCATCCATAGGTATACAGGTAATTAAGCAAACCGATGCCAATGCCGTTAACGTGAGCGAGGGCGTAAAAGAAGCCTTCGCCAATATTGAGCAGCAGTACAAAGGGCAAAACCTAAAATTCACCGTATCCAGCGATCAATCTACCTATACCCTGCGATCTGCTGACGCGGTTATGGAGGATCTGATACTGGCCATTATTATTGTTGGTGTGGTGATGCTGGCGTTTTTGCACAGTTTCCGCAGCTCTATGTTTGTGATGGTGGCTTTGCCATCGTCAATTATACCCACGTTTATCGCCATGTACCTGTTAGGTTTCTCGCTAAACCTGATGACGCTGATGGCTATGTCGCTGGTGGTGGGTATTTTGGTGGATGACTCCATTGTGGTGCTCGAAAACATTTACCGGCACCTCGAAATGGGTTCTGATCGTCGTACCGCCGCGCTTGAGGGCCGTAACGAGATAGGCTTTACCGCCATGGCCATCACCCTGGTGGATGTGGTGGTGTTCTTGCCGCTGGCTTTGTCGGGCGGTATCATCGGGTCAATATTAAAGGAATTCTCGCTGGTGGTGGTTATTTCAACGCTGATGAGCTTGTGTGTATCGTTCACGGTAACGCCTATGCTGGCCAGCAGGTTTGGCAGGGTTGAACATTTAACCAAGGATACATTGTGGGGCCGAATCAACCTCGGCTTTGAGCATATTATTGATACCGTTAAAGCGCAATACGGCAAAATGCTGCATGCGGCGCTGCATAAAAAGCGCTGGCTGCTATCGGGTGTTATTGTGCTTATTTTGGGCTCGTTAATGCTGGTGGGTAAGGGTTTTGTAGGCGCTACGTTCATTCCATCCGGCGATCAGGGTGAGTTGCTCATCAAGCTTGAGCTTGAACCGGCAGCATCCATCTATCAAACCAATATGATTACCCAACAGGTTGAGAAAAAGATAATGGCACGGCCCGAGGTTGAAAAAGTATTTTCAAGCATTGGCTTTGTGAGTGGTGGTGTAGTAGGCGCAGGCAACAACAGCAACCGCGCCGAGCTGACCATCACCCTGAAGGATGCCAAAGAACGTAGCCTTACTTCCGAGGAATTTGGTATAGCGATGCAGCGCGAATTAAGCCAGGCCATTCCGGGTGTTAAGGTAACCGCGTCGCCAACATCAATTACCGGCAACGCCAGCCAGGCACCAATACAAATAGCCATTAAGGGTGTTAACCTTGATGATGTACGCAGCGTTGCCGAGCAGTACCAAAAAATGGTGGCATCGATACCGGGAACGCAGTTTGTTGAACTATCGGTAAAAGACCGCAAGCCACAGGTTGAGGTAAAACTTAACCGCGAAAAAATGACCTTGCTGGGCATCAATGCCGGACAGGTGGGTGCCGCCTTGCAAAACGCCTTCAGCGGTAACGATAAAAGCAAATTCAAACAGGCGGGCAACGAGTATGATATTTTGGTAGGGCTTGATCGCTACAATAAATCAAATATTAATGATGTACGCAACCTGCCATTTATTAATAACGACGGACAAACCTTTGTGCTAAGTCAGTTTGCCGAAGTTAAGGAAGGCTTGGGCGAGAGTGTTTTACAGCGTAGCGACAGGATGGGGTCTATCACCGTGAATGCCAACGTAGCCGGTCGGCCAACCGGTACTGTAGCTAAGGATATTAAGGCTCAGGCCACCAGAATCAAGGTGCCGCAAGGCATCAGCATTGAATACCTGGGCGATGTTAAGAACCAGGCAGATGCCTTTGGTAGCTTAGGGCTGGCATTGGTTACGGGTATATTACTGGTTTACCTCATTATGGTGGCCTTGTACGAGAGTTTGATATATCCGTTCGTGGTATTGTTCTCTATCCCGGTGGCGCTTATTGGTGCCTTACTGGCGCTGGCTTTGGCTATGGAAACGCTTAACATCTTCTCCATCATAGGTGTGATCATGCTGTTGGGTTTGGTATCAAAAAACGCCATCCTGATAGTGGATTTTACCAACCAGCTTAAAGAGGAAGGCCGTAACGTGGTTGATGCCCTTGTAGAAGCCGGTAAGGAGCGTTTGCGCCCCATCCTGATGACAACCCTTGCCATGATTTTAGGTATGCTCCCCATCGCCATTGCCAGCGGCGCCGGATCTGAAGTAAAGAATGGTATGGCCTGGGTGATCATCGGCGGGTTAACCAGCTCCATGATCCTGACGCTGTTTGTGGTTCCGGCTATGTATCTCATTATTGAGAAGCTGAAGAACCGCTTTTCAAAAAGCAAGACGGTTATTGAGCCTGCAACAAACTAAGCCCCAAAAATCAACCCCTATATATAGCCGGTTAAAGGCGGGCGGGTGAATATGTACGCTCGCTTTTCCCGGCAATTCATCACAAAAAATCACTTGCACTATTTATGAAATTCCGTCACCTCTTAATGTTGTCTTTACTGATGATAGGTAAAGACCTTTATGCCCAAACTTCCGCTGATGCTTACAGGAAACGCATGGTTGATTCTATCAAAAATGTTTACTTAACCGAGGCTGCTATACGCAACCCGGCCTTGCGCCAGATAACCGTAACAACCGACTTTATAGGTAGCAGCAATATTGATACTTATTTGCACGGCAACAAAATATTGGATGGTAATATAAACCAGCGCCGTACAACAGCCTTGTTCAACGTGCCTGTTAAAACGTGGGGAAAGAATACCGTAACGGCATCGTTCAGTATGTTTCATCAGCAGTTTCAGCTTAATAATGTAACCGCTTACCAGGATGGTTTGCCTGATCTGGAAGGGAAGGTAATTAACAAATTTACCGTTGGCTTTACCGGTAGTTTTTTACGTGTCGATTCATTGTTCGGTCACCCGGTTATTTATACGGCCAGCGTATCAGGGCTCACCAGCAGGGCGAGCTCAGTACAAAAAATGAGTTACCTGGGCGGCATGATATTCACGCTGAAACAAACGCGTAACATGCGGTCGAGCGTAGGTTTATTGATTAATATAGATCCATCCATCAACGTGCCTGTGGTGCCCTTATTTACCTACTGGCGCAAGTTTGAAAACGATATGGAGCTGAACATCAACTTACCGCAGCAGGCTATGGTGCGTAAAACTTTATCGCCTAATTTATGGGCCAGTTTTGGTACCACGCTTTCAGGCTCTATAGCATTTTTCAGGCATACCAATCCCGATCTGCCGCGCGATGGTAATTACAGTACCATCGACCTGAAAACCGGCCCGGGTATTGAATACCGTGTAGCCAAAAAAATAATGCTGGGCTTTAGCGGTGGCTTATGGACCAACCTGCAAGCGCGCGAGTTTGAACTGAACCAAAACGCGGGCGATTACTTTTTGCGCAACAAGATCAACCCATCCATGTATTTTAACTTCACGGTATCGGTATTGCCATTTTTAAGATAGCATTAATCAAGCACCACGGGTTTATATTTAGGTACAAGTAGTTTTATCAGGCTCCAGGCTATTAAGTATGCCATGGCCGATACGGTGAACACAATGGTATACCCGGTTTCGATATGGCCAAGCTCTTTATAATGATCAAACAAAGCGCCGCTAATTTTTGATACGAACACGCCGCCCAGCCCACCGGCCATGCCGCCCATACCCACTACGGAACCTATGGCCCTTTTAGGGAACATATCGCTAACGGTAGTGAAAATGTTGGCGCTCCAGGCCTGGTGGGCTGCCGCGCCTATGCCGATGAGTAAAATAGGTATCCAGTAAGAAATATCACCCAGTGGTTGTGCCGCCAAAATAGCCAGCGGGAATAAGGCAATAATGAACATGGCTTTAACGCGTCCCTCAAAAACATTATAGCCCTTTTTAATAAAGTGCATGGGCAGCCACCCGCCGGTGATGCTGCCTATCATGCTTAATGAATAAACGGTGGCCAGGGGTATCATAACACCCTCGCCAACAATATTGTATTGAGCTTTAAGATAGGCAGGCAGCCAAAACAAAAAGAACCAAAAAATACCATCAGTAAGCATTTTACCGAAGATGAACGCCCAGGTTTGCTTATAACCCAAAAGCCTCATCCAGGTGATCTTACGTTCGGCGGCAGCGGGTTGTACCTGGTCGAGTTGAATTTCGCGGTCGCTGTTAATGTATTCGAGTTCGGCAAGGCTGAGGCGTTTTTGCCGCTCGGGTTTTTCATAAAATATCAGCCAGAATATCAACCATAAAAAACCGCAACCGCCAACAATTATAAATGCCGACTCCCAACCCCAGTTAGCGTATATCCACGGGATGGTAAGCGGAGCCAGTACAGCGCCAATGTTAGCGCCCGAGTTAAATATACCTGTAGCGAATGACCGTTCTTTTTTCGGGAAGTACTCGGCAATGGCCTTGATAGCAGCCGGAAAGTTACCCGCCTCGCCAAAGGCTAACAGCGTGCGGCTCACAATAAAACCCGTTACCGATACCGAAAAAAGCGATATGCCCGCCCAACCCAACAGCGCCGTAACCCCCTCGCCAATTTGTATTGATAATGCGTGCACCATTGCCGCTAACGACCATAAAATAATAGCCCAGCCATAACCCCATTTAGTATCCAGCCAATCAACAATGCGCCCGGCAAACAGCATGCTTAACGCGTAGGCGAACTGAAATACAGCGGTAATATTGGCATAGTCGGTATTAGTCCATTTAAATTGCTCCTCAAGGTAAGGTTGCAACAGGCTAAGTACCTGCCTGTCTAAATAATTAATGGTAGTAGCCACAAACAGTAGCGCGCAGATCGTCCACCGGTATTTACCGGCCGGTTTAACAGCGGTTTGATGCATAGGTATGTTTTAGTTTATAATTGGTTTTGGTATTTGGGTTTTATGTTGATGTATTAAGTCATTTAGCTTGATAGTATTGGTGTTATAAAATATTATTCGTTAGCGGGTTTGCCAATGGTAGCCAGCAGGCCGCCATCAACGTAAATTATTTGCCCGTTTATAAAGTTGCTCGCCCCGGATGCCAGGAAGATAGCAGTGCCCGCCAGATCCTGCGGATCACCCCAGCGGCCTGCCGGTGTGCGGCTTATTATAAACTCGTTAAAAGGGTTGCCATCAACACGTATTGGCGCGGTTTGGGTGGTAGCATAATAGCCGGGGCCAATGCCATTAACTTGAATATTATACGGAGCCCACTCGGTAGCCAAATTGCGGGTAAGCATTTTTAGTCCGCCTTTGGCGGCGGCGTAAGCGGTAACATTGGTACGGCCCAGTTCGCTCATCATCGAGCATATGTTGATGATCTTACCGCTACGGCGGGCAATCATGCCCTTGGCAACCTGTCGGCTCATAATAAAGGCGCCCACAAGGTCAACATCTATTACGCGCCTAAAATCCTCAATAGGCATATCAACAGCCAATACCCGTTTTATAATGCCCGCGTTGTTTACCAGTATATCTATAGAGCCGTGCTCTGCCTCCATTTTGGCCACGTTTTCGGTAGCGGCGGTTTCATCGGTAACATCAAAAATATATCCCGATGCCTCATAGCCCTGTGCTTTATAATGGGTCAGAGCATCCTCAAGTTTGGCAGGGGTGGTACTGGTGATGATCAACTTTGCCCCGGCCATAGCTAAGCCCTCGGCCATGGCCATGCCTAAGCCATGTGTGCCCCCGGTTATAACGGCTGTTTTTCCTTTTAAACTGAATAGTTCCATAAGCTTGTATATTACTTTAAACCATCAGTCGCTACAGCATCCATATCGCCATAATCCAGATTTTCGCCGGCCATACCCCATATAAACGAGTAATTACTGGTACCGCAACCCGAGTGTATACTCCACTCCGGACTAATAACCGCCTGGTGGCTCTGCATAAAAATATGCCTTGTTTCCTGCGGTTGCCCCATAAAGTGGCTTACAGTTTGCCCCGCTGCCAAATCAAAATAAAAATAAGCCTCCATACGGCGGGTGTGGGTGTGTGCCGGCATGGTGTTCCAAACGTTGCCCTCGTGCAGTTCAGTAAGGCCCATTTGTAGCTGACAAGTTTTTACAATGCTATTAACTATCAGTTTGTTGAGGGTACGGCGGTTGGCTGTTTTTTGATCGCCAAGTTCAATAACCTCGGCATCATTTTTACTTACCTTTTGTGTTGGATAGGCATGATGCGCCGGTGCCGAATTGATGTAGAAGTATGGCTGCTCACCGGTTGTTTTTTCAAATACCACCTCTTTAGCGCCTTTGCCTACATATAGGGCTTCTTTTTTATCAAGTTCGTACGCTATGCCATCTACCTTTACGGTGCCTTTACCGCCTACATTGATAATGCCCAGTTCGCGGCGTTCTAAAAAATAATCGGCCTTAAGCTCATCAATGGTTTCGAGCACCAGTGGTTTGCTTACCGGGAAAGCCCCGCCAACAATGTATCTGTCGTACATGGTATACACCAAGCGAATGGTATCGTTCTCAAAAAGGGTAGGTATCAAAAAATGTTCGCGCAGTTTCTCGGTGGTGTATGTTTTTACATCTTCGGGATGATGCGCGTATCTGAATTCTGAAATGGTCATGTATATAAGTTTATGTAGATGATTTTTTGTGTGGATGTTATTTAACGTTCACCGTCAGCGGATTCGCTACTATCTCAGCTTGTCGTTTAAGCATGGCTTCCCAATCGGTATTGTTTTGAACGTGCCCGCTTTTTTGCCACGCGAAACCGGCATAGTAAATTAGCTTGGCTGATGGTTTGGTAAGCACCAGCAGATTGCTTTGATCGGGTGTTTTACTTTTATGGTCAAAGGCTTTTAATAGAGTTTTAGGGTTGATGACGATGCCTTCGCCCAAATAAACGCCGTCAATACTTTCATGATGGGCAAAAATGCCTGCTTGTTCGTCAATATTTGTTTGCCCCTCGTTTTTATGCAGCGTGATGCCCACGGCATAGTTTGGCACCGGCTTTTGCGAAGTATAACTTACCTCAAACCTGCTGAAATTGCTACCCACATCAAGCGATATGCGTTTGGTTTCCTTTACCTCGTAATCGCTGTAAGGGGCATAAGTCAACTCAAAAATGGTACGTAAAGGGCCTGTGGCTATGGTTTTGTAGCTTACAAAGTTTTTTGATACCAGCACGCTATCATCCTGCCAAACACCTGTGCCGCCTGTGCCGCGGCTTGGCCCTACCTGGTAAGGATCGTACCCCTCACCATGATCGGTATGGTAAAAACCCGGATCGGTTAAATATCCCTTATACCATTTGTTGATAACAGGTTCGGTAGTACGTTTTAACCAAAGGTCGATACCGCTGGTTAAAGTTCCGTTTGGCTGATGCTGCTCAATACGGCGTTGCGCATCAGGGCCATAGGTGCGGAAGGCTACACGGTCATTCTCCCAGGCGTAATCATCAGTGCGTTCGGGTACAAAGCGTGAGTAGGCTATCAGTTTGCTCTCCGGCTGAGCGCTGGCTGCATCCAACAATAAGGTATATAAGGTGTTGCCACTGGCGGGCACTTTGGCTACGAATAGCAGTTCATCGGGCTTGCCGTCATTATCCAGATCAACCCATTGTAAAGGCTCAGTATAGCCGGTTTTGTTGTTTTTTACGCGGATGTTTTTTTGCTGCTTGCCCTTCAAAAACTTCGTCAGCTTTTTGGCATCAATGCTAACCACTTCATCACGATCAAAGGCCAGCGAATTACTTACACTTATACCAATGGTTTGTGCCGAAGCCGCTTGTGCCAGCGTAAAGGCAGACGCGCAAATAAATAATAAACAGGATGATATCTTCATAAACACTATTTCACTTTTTTATAACGCATTAGCGCTTCCACAAAATAATAATCCCCGTAGGTTAGGGGTACATCTATCTCACTTTTGTCGGGCATGCTGCCTACACCATGCTTTAGCAAAAAGCCGCCATTGGTACCCTGTTCGGCAAAATATTGAGGGCTTGACAGGGCGGTGATAATGGTTTTTGCCGCTTCGAGATATTTGGTCGATAAGGCCTTATCAACATACCCGCTTAATTCTATCAATGCCGACGCGGTGATAGCCCCGGCAGATGAATCGTGCAGGGCGTTAGGTATGCCTGGTGCCTGATAATCCCAATAAGGTATCAGGTTTTGGGGCATGGTAGCGTAGGTGAGTATGTAGTTGGCAATATGGTTGGCTTGTGACAGATAAGTGCTGTCCTTAGTTTCGCGATACATTACCGTGTAGCCATACAGTCCCCAGGCCTGCCCTCGCGCCCATGATGAATTATCGGCGGCGCCCTGCGCGGTTTTGCGTTTAACTACCTCGCCGGTTTTATTATTGTAAACCACCACATGGTACGAGCTATAATCGGGCCTGAAATGGTTTTTGATGGTGGTATTGGCATGAGTTATGGCGATGTTTTTATACGTACTATCGCCACTGAATTTGCTTGCCCAGAATAGTAGCTCCAGGTTCATCATATTGTCAATGATCACGGGCATTTCGCCGGCATTGTTAGTATCCCATGATTGAATGCACTTTGCCGCCTTATTGTATCGTGTTATTAATGATTTGGCGCTTTGCATCAGTACATCCTCATATTCCTTTTTCGGGTTGAGGCGTTCGGCAGTACCAAAGCTGCAATACATCATAAAACCCAGATCGTGCGTTGAGGTATTATATTGCTCCCGTTTCAGATCATCCATAACGGCCAGCGCTTTTTCCTTTAGCTGCGGGGCGCCCTGCGCTTCATCAAGCAACAGCAATGTACCCGGAAAAAAGCCGCTGCACCACCAGTCGGATTTACTGGTTTCCAATCGTTTTTTTGTAGCGTGATAAGTTTTTGGATAGGCACCCGGTTCAACCTGCTTGGCCAGATAATCATATTGTTTTACTGCCGCCTTAAGCACATCCTCGGGTGTCTTATTAACCTCATCGCGGTTTTTGCATCCGGTAATGGCAAGGGTAAGCATTAATGTTGCTGATAGCGTTTTTATCATTGCAGAAATTGGTTTAGTTCAAATAACACTCTACACACTGCACCGCAACCATCGCGCAACGCGATAGCGCATTTATTGAATTAGTTTGTCTTGCCTAACGGCCTTTCTATAGGTAAATAATCAGGGTATGGCGTTTGCACGCAATTATTGGCAATGTACGGATTGCTTTTATTATCAGCAACCATGCTGGGTTATTTGTGTACAACCGCCTATAATCAATTGGTTTAATCGCATTTGCCATGCAATTGTCTGTTTTGCGTCAACGTGGTATCATGCTTCAAAAATGTATCAGTTTGTATAAAATGTTTTGCTGAGGTTTGCGTCTACAACGGTAAAAACAGCAATATCACGGTTATGGAAAACTATCTCAACTTAGCATTACAAGGAGGCTGCCCGGCAGTAATTCCTCCATCAAACGATAACGAGCAGGAGCTTGCCATCCTGTTTCTGGATATACGCAATTTTACCGGACTAATGGAATCGCAGAACGCGCAGGCCGTAATTCAGGTGGTGAGGCGCTTGTTCACCGGTTTTAATCAGATAACCAAAAACTTTAGTGGTCGTGTGGTTGAAGTAGCGGGCGATAACCTGTATGCCGTATTCGGCCTGCAAAATAACCTGCGCGACTCCGTGAATAATGCTTACCAGGCTGCCAAAACCATGTTTCAAACTGTTGAGCTGTTTAACGAGGCTTATGCCATACCGTATTATGGTAACCCGTTAGAGGTAGGGGTGGGCATTCACTCAGGTAAAGTATTTGTTGGCGAGTTTGGGTTGGATGGTGCCGCGCAATTATCAGTAATGGGTTTGCCGGTAAACATAGCATCGCGCCTGCAAGCTAAAACCAAGGAGCTGAATAATGATATGCTGATATCAGAGGATGCTTACAAACACATCGAAACAGGTGAGGTTCAATTTGATCAGCAAACCATTCGCCTGCAAGGTATATCGCACGGGCAGCAAATACGTTTAGCCGGTAAACCTTACAACAGTGGCAATTTGTTACCACAATCATCATCAGATCTGGATTATTTGCTGGCCATAGCCGGTTGATCAGACAGTTTATTAAAGTACTGTGATTAATATATTATATAGTTAAACAGAAAAGGCCTGAATATTCAGGCCTTTTCATTTATGTGTTTATTCACTTATCCTTTGCTTACAATATCGCGTATCATTTGCCTTATTTTAAGGCTTACGGTATTGCTTTTTTTAGGGCGGGTACGTGTAAATATAATACCTGTTAAGTGATGCTTTGAATCCTGCCAGGGGTGGGCGCCAAATAACCCGGGGCTGCTGCTCTCCAGCACATTGCCCGAGCCATCAACCACATCAAGCCAGTTGCCCATCCCGTAGCGTATCTGGGGCATAGGGTAGGGCGTAAATGGATTTGACGGGTATGGCGTACCCTGAATTTCGGCGCCTTTGGTTTGGTCGGTCGTCATCAGTTTAACAGCTTCGGCGCTGAGTACCTGCTTGCCGTTATAAGTGCCCTTGTTCACTATCATCTCCAAAAAGTTAAGATAATCGCCCGCGCTGGTTCGTGCGCCGCCAGCTATAAGCGGATTGGCTGTGCTCATTTTTAAATAGGCTACGCTCATGTTGCATGGTGTGCCTATCTTTTCGTTGAACAGTGTCTGCCATGATTTGCCCGATACCACCTCGGCTATCCGTCCGCCAATTTGCATGCTGGTGCTGCCGTAGTTAAAGGCTTTACCGGGTTGATTGATCAGCGGGGTATAAACGGCTATGGAATCAACGGCCTGCGCCAGCGTCATATCAGGCTGATATTCATATTTGTCGCGCAACTCGTCCGACCCTTCATCGCCACCAAAACCTGCCGTATGGCTAAATAACTGGCGAATGGTGATCTTCCCCTTGTTGTGTGCACTGAACATCGGCAGGAATTTACCGATGCTATCATCCAGCGATAGTTTATGCTCATCAACCAACGACATAATTACCGAGGCCGACAGCCATTTGGAGGCCGAAGCTATAGGCAGTACGGCTCTATCGGTCATGCCGATCTCTTTTTTGTATATCAGCTGGCCATCTTTTTTAATGAGCACAACCACGTGGTTATTGTAAGCGGCCAGGTTATCCTGCAAGTAACGATCTACAGTGGCGAAGTCATAAGCCCCGGTTGACCCTGGCGGTATCTGCGGGTCATCATGATCACTGCACGATAAAAATATAAGGGCGGCTGATAGCAGCAGTAATGGCAATAATAATTTTTTCATGGTGCTTACTGCTTTTGGTTCATTTCCTTTAATTCCTGTTTCATCTCCTCCTTAAACTCGAGGTATTGCTTGTACTGAGTGTCGTTCAATACGCCCTTCATCTTCTTATCCCTATCGGCACTTATGCCCTTGAATTTTTTAAGCTTGGCAAATTTGCCCGATGACGACTTTTTAAGTTCAGCCAAACCCATCAGGTACGCCGAATCAATAGCGCGAACCTCGGTTGCTTGTATTGGGTTGAGGTTAAGCCTGGCGCGATAATCCTCAAAGCGTTGTTTTAATTCGGTTTTTTGCTCGGCGTTTAGCTTTTTGTTTTGTGCCTTTGCCGGTATGGCTGCTGTAAATAAGATGAACAGCGCTAAAATGATCGTATTTTTCATAATGGGTAAAAATGTAAGGTCAGTGAAATTAATGGACAATTACTCGTGTACGGACTACAGCCGGGCGTGCTACAACTACAGGCCTCACCACCACCGTACGCACCGGCCGAACTACTACCGGCCTTACTGCTACTACGCGTGTGGTGGTTACCCGGTGTACAACATGCACATGCTGGGCTTTTAGGGTGATGCTGCTCAGCATAACTACTGCCAGCATCAGGATCATCTTTTTCATACAATAAAAATTTAAGTTAATATTGATGGTATGACGATGTAAAACCGCTATAGGCATCAGCATTGCGGGTAAAACAGCAACATAGGCGGGCGAAGTTACCTGGAATGCCGATGAAGTGTGAAGCTGGTATACCATCAGCGGTTCATCCACTCCTTAAATTCAGCTACGCGCGCTTTGCTGATGAGTATACGTTCGGGTGGTTCGGGTGTTATCCTGACCAAAAATCGGCCGTTAAAAAAGAATTCAACCTCCTGTATAAACTTTCGCTGAACAATAAACTGGCGGTTAGCCCTGAAAAATATCTCGGGGTCGAGCTGCTGCATTAACTGTTCTATGGTTTGGTCGATAGTGTAACGGCTGTTATCATCAGTTTGGGCATACACCATTTCGTTAGCGGTATAAAACCAGGCTATGCATGCCGTTTCAAGCGGTAACAGTTTATTGCGATAATGTACCAGGAACGATTTTTTGTAAGCCTTGTTTAACTGACCAATCTGCTGCAATAAATTATCTATTGATATCGCAGGTGCCTGCTGCTGGCCGGTAAGCTGCCGGTATTTTGTTAATGCGCGACTGATCTCCTGCTCATCAAAGGGTTTCAGTATATAATCAATACCGTTGTTCTTAAAGGCATCGAGGGCGTAATCATTATAAGAGGTTACAAATATCACCGGGCGGGTAATAGCCACATTTTTAAATATACTGAACGACAGGCCATCACTTAACCTGATATCCATAAATATCAAATGATAAGCATCCGCGTTTTTCAGGAACCAGTCCGTAGCCTCCTCAACCGAATTAAGCACAGTGGTAATGTTTATACCGGTATCTATCTGCGTGAGCAACCGGGCCAGTTCGCGGGCTATAACGGGTTCATCTTCAACTATAACTATATTTAGGGGCGTGTTCATTTAGTTAAGGGTAGTTTTACAATAAATTGCCGGTCAGTTTTTTCGATAACTATTTCGGTTTGCATCATGATGCGGTAACGTTCGGCAAGGTTATACAGGCCAATGCCGGTGCTATGCTCACCGCTGAAAGCCACAGGTTGCAGGTTATTACTTATGGTAAGCTGATCGTCAGTGATTTCGATACTTACCGTTAATGGTCTTTTGCTTGTGGCGGCATTATGCTTGCAGGCATTTTCGAGCAGGGGTTGCAGAGATAGGTGCGGTATTTTATAGTTCAGATAATTTGCCGGTACCTCTATTTTCAGGATGAAGGCATCTTCGAGCCGCATTTTTATCAGCTCGGCGTATGATGCCAGGGTGTCAAGCTCGTTGCCAAGGGTAACCAGCGTTGTACCGGGTTTATTAAGCGCGTACCTGAACACCTTAGCCAGGTGGTTAATATACTGCTGCGCCATGCCGCTGTTCTCCTTAACCAATGCCGAAAGACTGCTCAGCGAGTTGAACAAAAAATGCGGATTGATCTGCTCTTTCAATAATTCCAATTCGGCTACCAGGTAGGCATTGCGCAACTGCTGATTATCCCGTTCGCGCCGCCTGCCATCGCGTAGCAACAACATAATTTTAATAATGATGCCCGACAGCATGGTACTGAACATGAACCTGCTGAAATTGCGTATCCATAATACCCGCCTAAAGTGATGGTTCTCGGTAAATAGCCTGTATTGCAAAATATCGCATATTATCAGGCAACCTAAAAACAGCAAAAGGGTGAATAGTATGTAGCTAAAATATCGCTTCTGCTCGCGCAGGGCCGAGAGGTAACGGCCGGGGGTAAGGTGCAGTATGAACAGCAGGTAACAGTACGCGCCAATGGTAGTGAACTGAAACAGAACCTCCATAGCATCAAACCGCCAGTATTGGGCAACAATGGTGTTGCGGGCGGCAAGCAACCGCACTGCCGAAAACAAAAGCGCGATAAGCAAAGCACTGTACAGGCTGATGCGTTTTTCGGTTTTGTTCATGCCCTAAAATAATACAATAACTTGCATAATGGCGCTAAAATATAGGGCGAAGCTGCAAAATTGGCTGTTGAAATGTATGCCGATACATCATCAAAGCATAACATGGTAGGTTATATTGTGGTTAAATTAAAAATGTATATTTCGCGCTTTGTTCAACTATAACTAATACTTAAAAATATGTGCGCCAGTTCACGTCGTTCATTCCTGAAAACCACTGCTTTATTTACTGCCGCGGCAGGTATGCCCTCACTGCTTAAGGCTGATGATATAACCCCGGCCGATAAGCTACCTACTGATTTGAACATTCTTTTTCAGGGCGATTCGATAACGGATGGCAACCGTACCCGTGATAACGACTGGAATCACGTGATGGGGCATGGCTACGCGTACCTGATATCGAGCCGTTTGTGGTTTGACCACCCGGAGCGTAAGTTTCATTTTTTTAATCGTGGCGTAAGTGGTAACAAGGTGGTTGATCTGGCCAAACGCTGGCAAACTGATACTTTAGACATTAAACCCGACATACTGAGCATACTGGTAGGCGTGAACGATGTACTGGCCATGCTGCGCGGACAAGAAGGCTTTACTGCCGATAACTTTGAAACTGATTACCGCAACCTGCTAAAACAAACCACCGAAGCCCTGCCCAATGTAAAGCTGGTGATAGGCGAACCCTTTGTGCTGCACACCGGCAAGGTGAACAAAATGTGGGACCAATGGAACACCGAAACAGCCAAACGTGCCGAAATAGCCAAAAAACTGGCCACCGAATTTAAGGCCATATTTGTGCCCTACCAACAAGCCTTTAATGATGCCTTGAAGAAAGCTCCCGCCGACTACTGGATATGGGACGGCGTACACCCCATGCCCGCCGGCCACGAATTAATGGCCCGCGAATGGTTGAAAGCGACTAAGGGGTTGGGGTTGGTGTAATTGAAGTTATGTTAGAGGCTATTAAAAAAGATATTAATAAAGAGTATATCGCGGCGGTTAAAGAGTACGAAAAATGTATATCTGCCAACGCTTTGGCTCCTTTGGAATGCTATATCAACCTTGCATTTATTTATTGGGAATTTGCTTGCGAGCATATAGAGTTTAATATTCCTAATAACATTCCGGATGAATGGAGTTTAATTGGCTTTGAAAAATGCTTCGATATTATTGAAAAAGGCATATCACTTTATCCTGATAGTGTTGAAGCTCACTTTTGGCAACGTTATTTCAGGTATAGATTATTCCAAGACGATTTTACAGAACAAGAGTGTAAGGGTATTGTAGAAAGTTACAGTGATAAAAATATTGTGCCTTGTTTCTTTTTGTACTTGTTTGATAAGCGTAAATATGAAAATGAACGGCAGGAGTTATTGGATCGAGCGTGTGAAAATCCTACTGCTAAAAATTTGTACATTCAAACCTTTTTAATGTAGATGATTTTACGATACGCAATAAAAGCTTTGGCTATTGTGACTGATAGCTGGATATTTGCCGATAGCCTTAAACGGAAAATTTATGAATATCAGCCAGACGGAACATTAGTGCAGGTTAGTTTATTAGTTAATGGTAAGGGTAAATAATCCTGTTTGAGGAAGCAGGGGAGAAGATTGCTATATTGCAGCAAGTAATTAAATAATGAAACAAATACTACTTACCCTTTCCTTAACACTAATATACTGTGCTTTTTCCTTTGCTCAATCTAAGTTTGACCAAGGCTTGAAAGCTTTTGATGCTAAAGATTATGAGACATCATTCAATACGTTAAAACCCTATGCCGAACAAGGGAATTGCTTAGCTCAGTATGTTATCGGATTTTCATACCAATATGGCTTATCCGTCACGCGTAACGATTCTGTTGCGAGACATTGGTTGCAACTTGCAGCCGAACAAAAACAAGTTAATGCAATGGGGCCTTTGGCAGTTAATTTAATGGGTGCAGGTGAAGATGACTCTCTAATTAAAGCATATCTCTGGGCTATGCTTGCAGCAGAGTATTTGCCATCTCAAAGAGCAACCAGTGCAAGATATGTGATCAAAAGCCATCTTAAACCTGAGCAGCTTGAAACAGGTATGAAACTAATAGAAGATTACAAGCAGAAGTGGAAGCATCAGGAAAACTGTCATTAGTCCTACACAAGATAGGAGTTATGGCATAGCGTATCTTCTCTATACGACAAGTAGGAGCTTATTTTATCAGTTCATTACGTAGCCTTCTAATCTCCGCCACTAAACGTGGAATATCCTGTTTTGCATTCGCGATAAAATCATAATCAGCCACTGTTGCCCCAAGCATCTCAATATCCTCGTCTGAACCGGTCATTATAAAATCTGAACCGCTTTCATGGTCCCTGCCTTCAATGTAAGCTTTCCAGGGGCCGGGGCTGGCGTTTGCACAGCGTGCTTCAATTTCTTCCAATTCAAAATCTGTAATCATATTACTGCAATTTACTTAAAAAGTGAGAAGATGTAACAACATCATTTTGCCCAAATGTCATATTGTCTAAGTTAACTGAATTACAGTGAATTGTCTTTTCTGTTAAATATTCACAGAAATGTATACAATGTTTTCTTGTGTGGAAATATGATATACCATAAGGTTAATATTGTATGGTCGATCCCCACGACAGCATCTGCTAATTTTAAACCTTTACATATTTAAATTTTTATCACTTATGAAAAAACAATTGTTTATGGCGATCTGCCTCACCATGACTTTTTTTGCGTGCAAAAAAGAAAACGCCAACCCACGAACTGACACTAACAATGTTAACAATAGCAACGGAAAGGTGTATGCCGTGGGCTTCAACTTAACAGGCTTTACTGCCGAAACCAAAGGCTTATCAACCAATGGCACAGGTAAGATGAGAACTGCCGCACTATCAGATGTTATTAAGTATTTCAGCTACTATGTTTACAAAGGCGATGCGGACTCATTGAAGTTTGTAAAAAAGATCGATCAAGCATCTACCGATAGTGATTTTGGCACCATTCAGGATTCATTGGCTAACGGGCATTACACTATCTTCTTTGTGGGTTCAAAATCGCCCGATTATTATGTATCAAACTCTTATGTGGATGTTGTTGAAGGTACCTATCACCCGGCACTAAGCTTTACCGACAATAAGTTTGGCGACACCTTCGCTAAAAAGCTTGAAATTGATGTAACCGGTCCTCAAACTGAAAGTGTTGTTTTAAAGCGTATTGTGGGTATGATAACATTTAAACTAAAGGATGTAATACCAAATAATATGAGTAAAGCAGTGTTTACTGTTTTAAATGCCGTTCCGGCTTATGACCTGGTTGCTGAAGGCCCTGCATATAACGGTGCCGACTCAGTAGGCTGGGATGAAAGAGTGCAAACAATTAATGTAAAACAAAGCGATAAAGGGCAAACTAACGTTGAGTTCTCCATATTTGTATGGCCGCACAGTGGTTATCAAAACCCGCAGTTAGAGGCCTTTGATGCCAACAATGTTTTATTAGGCAGCAAAAGAATTGAAGATCCGCAGGATATGTATAGCATATTGGATGTTCAATCGAACAAGCAATACATTTACACGGGATACCTGTTCTCAACGCAAACATCGGGCTTTACTGCAAGCGTAGATAGCACCTGGAATGCGCCACAAACTATTGATTTTTAATAGTTGATGTCTAATCTTGCTGTATTACAGCGAGAAGTGGAAAATAAAAAAGCGCGATACTTTGATAAGTATCGCGCTTTTTTTGTGACCCCGCTGAGGCTCGAACTCAGGACCCACAGATTAAGAGTCTGTTGCTCTACCAACTGAGCTACGGAGTCGTCATAAATATTTATGAGGGTGCCCGATTTTTTGGGCACCGCAAATAAACGATTTATTTCTTAAAATTTAAGGCAATGTTAAAAACCGTCGGCCTTAATTTGCTTTTCGGTGACTTTGCCGTATTTCTCGGCTATCTTTTTTATATCGGCCGATTTGCCTACCAGCACAAATTGCAGCTTATCTTTCGGGAAGTATTTGGCAATGATCTCCTTTGAGCGGGCAAGGTCGAGCTTGTCAACATTGGCCTGAAAATCATTAATGTACGATTCGTTGAAGCCATACCAAAACATCTGCGTCAGCAGGTCGGCTAACTGCCCCGAGGTTTCATATTTCGGCGGAAATAACCCCTTTACATAATTTTTGGCCGAGGTAAGCGATTTTTCATCCAGTCCTTTTTCGTGCAGGCGGTTCAATACTTCAAGCGCTTTATCAATAGCCGCCTCGGTAGTTTTGGTAGCCGTAAATGTCGAAATATAAAAAGTACCTGAATTTTTCAGCGGATTAAAGCTGCTGCGAGCACCATAGGTAAGGCCTGAGTTTACACGCAGCTCATCGTTCAGCATCGAGGTAAAGCGTGCGCCAAACAGGGTGTTTACTACATCTATGGCTACATAGTCGGGGTTGTCGCGCTTAATGCCGAGGCCGCCAATTAAAAAGGTGGTTTCGCGGGCATCATCCTTGTTAACCAACAGCACGCGGGCTTCGGTAGGGGCGGTAACGGTGGTAGGTACGCTAATTTGCGCGGCACCCTTATTGTTCCACTTGCCGAAGTATTTGGTCAGCTTTTGCTTCATGTCGGCGGCCTTAAAATCGCCCACCACAGCAATTGCCGAGCGTTGCGGAATGTAGTTGTTGCTGTAAAACGCTTTCAGGTCGGCGGCGGTAAGTTTGCCCACGGTTGCCGGGCTGCCGCTGGTACTGTTGCTGTACACATGGCTGCCATAAATAAAGTTATCCCAATAAGCATTGATCACCTGGCGGGGGCTTTGTTTAGCCTGATCCAGGCGGGCCAGTACACGCTCCTTTTCCTTGTCAAACTCAGCGGCGGGGAAACTTGGCGCGGTTAAAACCTCGCTCACAATGGCCAAAACCTTGTCGGTATTCTTGGCAGCGAACTTGGCGCTTAGCGAAGCATATTCCTTGGTGGCGTAACTGTTAAGGTCGGCGCCAACAAAGTCCAGTTCTTCCTCTATCTGGTTCTTGGTAAAGCTTTTGGTGCCGTACTGTAAGCCGGCGGCGGTTAATGATGCCAGGCCATGCTTATCACCATCATAAATGGCGCCCGCGGGCAATACAGCCGATACGCTGATCAACGGTATTTCGTGCTGTTCCATCAGGTAAACGGTAAGGCCGTTAGGCAGTGTGAATTTTTGGTATGGCGGCACCTTAAATGCCGATTGCGCATGGGCCGTAAATGTTGCCGTTAATAACAGCAACGCGCATATAGTGTGTTTAAATATCGTTCTCATGGGGTTATTTTACGGTTGATTTGGCTACGCCAATAGTGCGGTTGGTTTGTTTAAGATACTTGGCTGCCACGCGTTTAATATCAGCGGCGGTAACCTTGTTAAATTCGGCAGGGGCATCAAACAGTTTCTTATAGTCGCCAAAAAACAGTTCGTATGTACCTAATGAGTTTGCCTTGCCGTTGATGGTTTCCAACTGCTTGTAAAGCTGCACCAGCTTTTGGTTCTTTACCTTTTGCAGCTCGCGTTCGGTAACACCCTGGTTAATGATCTTGCTGATCTCCTCATCAATAGCCTTTTCAACCGCTGTTTCGTTTGATGCTTTGGCAACCACGCCGTATATCATAAACAAACCCGGATCAAAGCTTTCGTCAAAACTCGAAAATATGTTAGTGGCCAATTGTTTTTTATCAACCACAGATGAATACAACCTTGATGAATTACCGCTCGATAAAATATCGCTTAATATGCTCAGGGCATAGTAATCACTATCGCGGGCAGCAGGGGTATGGTAGCCCATTAGCAGGTATGGTACAGGCAGGTCTTTTTTAAATTCCACACGGCGCTCACCCAACTGCTCAGGCTCTTTCAGGTGAACCACCGGAGGTGCGGGTTGTGCTGGGATTGGTGCCATATATTTATCAGCCAGTTTTTTAACGTCGGCTGTTTTTACGTTACCGCATATTACTACCACGCAGTTATTAGGCGCATAGTACGTGCGGAAGTAACGTTCCAGATCTTCCTTGGTCCAGTTGTCAATATCGGTTTGGTAGCCAATAACCGGCCAGTGGTAAGAGTGCTCGGTAAAGGCGGTTGAGTAAATGAGTTCGCTCAACTGCTCCCACGGACTATTTTCCAATCCCGTGCTTTTTTCTGACGATACCACACCGCGCTCGCTCTGTACCATCTTTGGGTCGATGGTGAGGTGGGCTATGCGGTCGCTCTCCAGGTCGAACATGGTTTCCATGGCCGATGCCGGGAACCAGTCGGTATATACCGTAACGTTTTGCGTGGTATAGGCGTTGTTGGCTCCGCCGTTAAACTCCATGGTATTATCAAACTGTTTAGGGCCGAATTTTTTTGAACCGTTGAACATCATGTGCTCAAAAAAGTGGGAGAGGCCTGTTATGCCCGGATACTCGTTGCGCGAGCCTACGCGGTAAAACAGGTACATGTTGGCGTTGGGTATGGAGTTATCTTCCATCACCAAAAATTTCATGCCGTTGGCAAGGGTAAAGGTGTTCACATCGGCCGGTTTGCTTTGCGCGAAAGCAAACGAACTAATGGCCATCAGAACAGCGGGTAAAAATCGTTTCATGAAGTCGGTTAAATAGTTGTGCAATATAAATGCTTGGCGTTTAAAATTATATATGTGTTAACAAATACCCTCAAATTGGTACCGATTTGTTAAAAGTTGCGCTTCATTTGTCACACCATTATAATAAACACTATCTTGCCATGATAAACACTTGCATAATCAATTCAAACAATGTTACCTTTGCTAACACTGTTAGGTTGTACATTATAACACAATGGGAATTTTAGAGCGCAGGCAGCGGCAGAAGGAAGAAGTGAAGCATGATATAATTTGTGCTGCATGGCAAATGGTTGAAAAGGATGGATGGAATGCTTTATCTATCCGTAAAATAGCCGATGCCATTGAGTACAGTGTGCCTGTAATTTATGACCATTTTGAAAATAAGGAAGCCATCTACCTTGAATTTGCAAAAAAGGGTTTTCGTATCCTTTCTAAAAAGATCATCGAAGCGAAAGACGCGCATGTTGATCCGGCAGAACAGATCAGGGCTATGGCTGATGCTTACTGGTACTTCGGCATCAATAACGTACAACTTTACCAGTTAATGTTTGGCATAGGCATGCAGTGTTGCGAAATAAGCAAGGCAATGCCCGAGCAGGAAAAATTCAGGGCATTGGTGATGGAGCCTATTGAGGCACTCATCAAAAAAGGTAATCGAACTGACATAAACTCCTGTTTAAAATACCACACATTCTGGTCAGTGATGCACGGTTTAATATCGATCAAGATCGTCGGCAACTCCTCCATTGACGATGAGCTTAACAAATTGGTTTTAGATGATGCCATAGCAGGCTTCACAAAAAATTTGCTGTAGCGCAATCTAAAATTTTTTCGATCAATACCTAACACTGTTAGGAAATATAACAATGTTTAAACATTTAATAAACAATCTATTATCATCAAGTATTTTCACACACGCTAAACAAATAAATCATATGAAAACGCTAAGCAGATCTATCCTTTCAATAAGGCAAAATGTGCCACTGTTTGTGTCCATTGCAGCCTTGGTATTATATAGCAGTTGTAACTCATCAACAGCAGGAGGAGGTGCCCCTCCACCGCAGGAGCTTCCGGTTGTAGCTATTGAGAGCAAACCGGTTACTACCTATACTGAGTATACGGCATCACTTGAAGGCAACCGCGATATCGAGATCCGCCCGCAGGTGGATGGTTACCTGGAGGCTATTTATGTTGACGAAGGCGCCATTGTAAAAAAAGGTCAGCCATTGTTCAAAATAGATGCACGCCCTTTCCGCGAGCAGTATAATACAGCCAACGCCATGCTATTATCGGCACAGGCGGCTTTAGAAAACGCATCTATCAATGTATCAAAGCTTACTCCGCTGGTTGAAAACAATGTAGTGTCTGATGTGCAGCTACGCTCGGCAAAAGCGGCCTATAACGCGGCTAAAGCCAATGTAGCCCAGGCGCAAGCACAGGCAGAGTCAGCTAAGATCAACTTAAACTACACTAACGTTACCGCGCCGGCTGATGGTTATGTAGGTAGCATACCTTTTAAAACAGGTAGCCTGGTAGGTAAGGGTCAGGTTGATCCGCTTACTGTACTGTCTGAAAACAAGGCCGTACACGCTTACTTTACCATGAGCGAGGTTGACTTTATCAACTTTAAGGAGCAATACGCGGGCAGCACCATCGAAGCCAAAATAAAGCACCTGCCGGAAGTTGAGCTTTTGTTAGCCGATAATACTACCTACCCGCAAAAAGGTAAGGTGGAGTTAGCTAAAGGTCAGTTTGATAAAACAAATGGTACCATCAGCTTCAGGGCTACATTTGCAAATAACAGCGGTTTGCTGCGCTCAGGTAACACCGGTAAAATACGTATACCAAGCATCAGCGCCAACTCGCTACTGGTACCGCAGGAGGCTACCTTTGAGTTGCAGGATAAAGTGTTTGTTTACGCTTTAACCGATAGCAATAAAGTTGTAGGTACACCACTAACGGTTACCGGCACAAGCGGCCACTTCTACCTGGTATCAAAAGGCCTTAAAGCCGGCGATAAGATAGTTTACAAAGGTATTGACAGGCTACGCGATGGTGTGGTGATCAAGCCGCAGATAATAACGGCTGATAGCGTGCAAAAAACAGCATCGTTATAAGCTAAAAGGTTCATTCTTAATATATAAAACCCTATTAACTGTATCTCCCGGTAAGCGCCGGGAGGTACTTAATACCATTATCATGCTTAAAAAGTTTATAGAAAGGCCCGTCCTTTCCACTGTTATCTCCATACTTTTACTCTTGTTGGGGATAGTATCGCTGGTAGGTTTGCCTATCACGCAGTTTCCGGATATCGCGCCGCCAACGGTGCAGGTTACCGCCTCTTATCCGGGTGCTAACGCCGAGGTGGTGGCACGTTCGGTAGCTACGCCTATTGAGGAAGCCGTGAACGGTGTTGAGAACATGACCTACATGACCTCAAACTCAAGCAACGACGGTTCAATGACCCTGAACGTTTACTTTAAACAGGGTACCGACCCGGATATTGCGGCCGTTAACGTACAGAACCGTGTATCAAAAGCCCTGAGCCAGATACCACAAGAAGCCGTACAAACCGGTGTATCAACCCAAAAGGTGCAAAACAGTATCATTATGTTTGTGGCGCTGGCCAGTAAGGATACATCGTATAACGAAACCTTTTTACAGAATTATATCAAGATCAACCTGATACCGCAGCTGCAACGTATCCCGGGTGTGGGCCAGGCACAGCCATTTGGTACGCACGATTACTCGATGCGTATATGGTTAAAGCCTGATCGTTTAACAGCTTACAACCTGGCACCGGCCGATGTAACCAACGCCATTCAGGATCAAAGCCTGGAAGCCGCGCCGGGCCGTATGGGCGAGAGCAGCAAAGAGGTTTTTGAGTACGTATTAAAATACAAAGGCAAGCTGAACAAGGTAAAAGATTACGAGAACATCGTGATCAAGGCCAATGCCGATGGTTCAACCATCCGTTTGCAAGATGTTGCCCGTGTTGAGTTCGGCTCATACACCTATTCATCAAACAGTGTGTTGAATGGTGGCCCAACATCAGGTGTGGCAATATTCCAAACAGCAGGCTCAAACGCTAACGACATCTTAACAGAAGCAAAACGTTTACTTGACGAATTCTCTACCACGTTACCAAAAGGTATTGAGCCGGTGGTAATGTACAACACCAAAGAGTTTTTGGATGCCTCGATCGAACAGGTACAGCATACGCTTATTGAAGCTTTTGTACTGGTGTTCATCGTAGTGTTCATCTTCTTGCAGGATTTCCGCTCGACACTGATTCCTGCCATCGCCGTTCCGGTAGCTATTATCGGTACGTTCTTCTTTATGGGGCTGTTCGGGTTCAGTATCAACCTGCTTACGCTGTTCGCGCTGGTGCTGGCCATTGGTATTGTGGTGGATGACGCCATTGTGGTAGTCGAGGCGGTACACGCCAAGATGGAGCATACGGGGCAGGATGCCAAAACAGCAACCATTGAATCCATGAGCGAAATATCGGGCGCTATCGTATCCATTACGTTGGTAATGGCGGCGGTATTCGTGCCGGTGGGCTTTATGCAAGGCCCGGCGGGTGTATTCTATCGCCAGTTCGCGTTTACTTTGGCTATCGCTATCTTGATATCGGCATTGAACGCCTTAACGCTTAGTCCGGCGCTTACCGCGTTGTTCCTTAAAAACCCACATGCTACCGAGGGCGAGGATGGACATGCACAGCGTAAAGGTTTCGCGGCCCGCTTTTTTGCCGGCTTTAATACCGCTTTCAACGCGCTTACCAATAAATATATCAAGTCGATCAAATTTTTGATCAAACGTAAATGGGTGGCTGTGTCAGGTTTGGCATTGGTAGCCGCGGTTACGTTCTTCATGATCAAGCGTACACCATCAGGCTTTATCCCAACTGAGGATCAGGGCTTCCTGCTTTACGCGGTGAATACCCCTCCGGGCAACTCGTTAGAGCAAACCCGCAAGGCCATGAAGGAGATTGATGATATTGTTAAGAACGATCCGATCACCAAAAACCACTACCAGGTTGAAGGTTTGAACTTTATCACTAACGCGAATGCATCATCATACGGTGCGGGTTTTATCCGCATGAAGGCTGAGGATGACCGTGGTGAGGTGAAGGATCTGAACCAGATAACCGCCATGATGACCCAAAAGGTTGCCGCGCAGGTTAAAGGCGCGAGCGCATTCTTCTTTACCTTCCCTACAGTACAGGGTTTTGGTAACGTAAACGGTTTTGAAATGATGTTGCAGGACAGAACCAACGGCACCATGGGCAAGCTCGACTCAACCACCAAGGCATTTTTAGGTGCCTTGATGCAACGTAAGGAGATAGCTTATGCCTTTACCACATTTGCTGCCGGTAACCCGCAATATCAGCTTGATGTTGATAATGCCAAGGCCCGCCAGCTGGGTGTACAGGTTAAGGATTTGCTGCAAACCCTGCAAGTGTACTACGGTAGTAGCTTTGTAAGCGATTTTAACCGCTTTGGTAAATACTACCGTGTAATGGTACAGGCCGATGCCGCTTATCGTAACAACCCACAATCGCTCAACAACATATTTGTAAAAAATACCCAAGGCGAAATGGTACCGGTTAACGCGGTGGTAAAACTGAAACGCGTTTACGGCCCCGAAACGGTAACACGTAATAACCTGTTTAATGCCGTAACTATAAACGGTGTGCCTAAACCGGGCTACAGTACAGGTGATGCCATTAAAGCGGTTGAAGAAACGGCCAAGGAATCACTGCCACGCGGCTTTGGTTACGAGTGGACCGGTATGACCCGTGAGGAGATCAACGCAGGCTCGCAAATACTGCTCATTTTTGTGATGAGTATGATATTCGTGTACTTCCTGTTAGCGGCTCAGTACGAGAGTTATATATTGCCGCTGGCGGTTATACTCACCATACCGCTGGGTATATTCGGTGTAATGCTGTTCATCAACCTGCTGGGTATTGATAATAATATTTATGTGCAGGTGTGTTTGATCATGCTCATCGGTTTGCTGGCCAAGAATGCCATCCTGATCGTTGAATATGCCGTTCAACGCCGTAAAGCAGGTATGGGCCTGGTTGAGGCCGCTTTAGAGGCTTCACAATTAAGGCTTCGCCCGATATTGATGACCTCTTTCGCGTTCATCGTAGGTTTGATCCCGCTGATGAGGGCCAAAGGCGCATCAGCCCTGGGTAACCACAGTATTGGCGCGGGCGCCGTAGGCGGTATGCTTACCGGTGTTGTGCTGGGTGTATTTGTTATCCCGGTATTGTTCGTCATCTTCCAGGCCTTGCAGGAAAAACTGGGCGGTAAAAAGAAAACCGAAGTAAAAACTCACCAGGAAGTACAACTTGAAAACGCCTGATCTATCATATATCATCATGAAAAAGAATAGTTTAATTATATATGCCGCATTGCTGATAGCGTTAACCCTGAACGCTTGTAAGGCAGGTAAAAATTACCAGCGGCCAGAGGTGCAGCTTCCCGATAATTTTGCCGGTGTAAGCTATGCTGATACCAGCAGCATTGCCAGTATACAGTGGAAACAGTTTTTTACTGACACCACCTTACAGGGATTGATTGACAAGGGGATTAAATACAACTACAACCTGCAAATTGCGGTTAAACGTATTGATATTGCTCAGCAACAGGTTAAACAGGCCAAGCTATCGTTATTGCCACAGTTAAACTTGCAGATAACCGGGCAATACAATCGCCCTTCGGACAATAGTTTGAACGGCCTTAGCGCGAGCAGCTTTTTGGGCAGCAAGCACATTGAGGATTATAATGCCAGCTTACTACTATCGTGGGAGTTGGATACCTGGGGTAAGATACGTCGGCAAAAGGAATCAATACTGGCGCAGTACCTGCAAACTTACGAAGCTACCAAAGCGGTACAAACCCAATTGGTTGCTGATATAGCGCAGGGGTATTATAACCTGTTGATGCTTGACAGGCAGTTGGCTATCGCCCAGCAAAATCTAAGTCTTAGCGACAGTACGGTTAACCTAACCCGCCTGCTGAAAAATGCAGGTGAGGTTAACCTGCTTGCTGTTCAGCAGGCCGATGCGCAACGCCAAACAACTGCGCTGCTTATTCCTCAGCTCGAACAAAGCATCACCATACAGGAGAATGCCTTGCAGATATTAACCGGCCAGTTACCCGGCGCTATAGCCCGCAAAAAGGGCATTGAAACCGCCGAACTGCCAACCGCTTTAAATACCGGCTTACCTGCCGCCTTACTAAGCCGCAGGCCCGATGTTCGCTCAAGCGAGATGGCGCTGGTATCATCAAATGCCCAGGTAGGGGTGGCACAGGCTAATATGTACCCATCGCTTACCATTACCGCGCAGGGCGGTTTGCAATCATTCAGATCAAGCAATTGGTTTAACATTCCGGGCTCGTTGTTTGGTTTGGCTACAGGTTCGGTACTGCAGCCTATCTTCCGTAATCGTACCCTGAAAACACAATATGAAGTTGCCAAGATACAGCGCGAGCAAGCGGTATTACAATTCAGGCAATCGGTATTGAACGCGGTAGGCGAGGTGAGCAACGCTTTGGTGCAAAACCAAAAGTTGCAGCAGCAAAGGCAAATAGCCAACGGCCAGGTTGATACTTTGAACCAGGCAGTGAAAAACGCCCGCTTGTTGTTCAAGAGCGATATGGCCAATTACCTTGAGGTAATTACGGCGCAAACTAACTCATTACAAGCGCAGCTGAATTTGGCATCAATACAACGCCAGCAACTGGGTGCCGTTGTTGAGCTTTACCGCTCGTTAGGCGGCGGCTGGCAATAAAAATATTAAACCTTTGTTTAGTGAGCTGGTTTGCACTGTTATGGTGCAGGCCGGCTTTTTTTGTTTAATGCAGATGCAAAGTTGTCATGCCTGTTTCATTTGTAACAACCTCAACTACTTTATGTTGTTGTTTATAATTTAATCACTACATTTGATATGTGTTTAAACATGTAAATTAAAAACGCTGACAATCATGTATAATTTAAAGATAATCACATCAACCGTACGCCCGGGACGTAAAGGCCCCATAGTAGCTAACTGGATAAAAGAGGTAGCCAACAAAACAGGTAATTTCAACGCCGAGGTGCTTGACCTGGGCGAGATCAACCTGCCGTTAATGAATGAGGCCGTGCACCCCATTATGCAGCAATACGAGCACGAACACACCAAGCAATGGAGTGCCAAAATTACCGAGGCTGATGCTTTTATATTTGTTACCGCCGAATACGATTACAGCTATCCGGCACCGTTAAAAAACGCACTGGAGTATTTAGTGCATGAGTGGGCCTACAAACCAGCCGGTATAGTAAGCTATTCGTTAGGGCAATTCGCAGGAGTGCGTGCGGTATCAAACCTGAAGGCTGATCTGTTGAATTTGCGTACCATATCATTATCCGAAGGGGTGAACATAGCCAGCCTTAACCAGTATATTGATGAGAACGGCATCTTCTCGCCAAATGAGCAACTGCACCATGTTGCCGATGTTATGCTGACGCAATTAGTGCGCTGGACAAAAGGTTTGGCAGCCATCAAGGCTGATCAGGTATAAGTATAATATATCAAAGGCATCAGTTTGTGCTGATGCCTTTTTCGTTTTCGCATTTGCCTAAACTAATCGTTAGGCTCCAATAACAGGGAATAATCAACCCCAAGGGCATCGGCTATTAAAAAAAATCGTTCAAGGCTGATCTTCGAGTAGCCGAGTTCAATTTTACTGTAAGAGTTTTGCGAAATATGGGCTTTCATGGCCACGTAATCCTGTGAATAATTGAGCGATTCACGTATCCGCCTGATATTGGCCGATACCTTTTTGATTTTTGAATACATATGCTTTTCGGTTTATTAGGTATAAGTAATTACTATGATATACGTGGGTGTTATATCATTAGTTTTGAGTTTGATAAATAATTGTTAATAATATAGAATTTGTTACATAACGCTCCCGTTTAGGCAAAAAACCTATATTTGACAATGATTGATGACACGGACCCGCTAAGCTCAAACACTACTCCCGCAAAAAGTATTTATACCTTACAATTTGGCTTGCTATGCCTCAGCTCACTGCTATTTTCGGCAAGTTTTAATATGCTGATCCCCGAGTTACCTGCTTACCTGAGCAGCCTGGGCGGTGCAGAATATAAAGGACTCATCATCGCGTTATTCACGCTTACAGCAGGTATATCGCGCCCGTTCAGCGGCAAGTTTACCGATACCGTTGGCCGCGTGCCTATTATGGCCGTAGGCTCCATAGTATGTTTTATTTGCGGCTTTTTATACCCGCTGCTGGCCAGCGTTAGTGGCTTTTTGTTTTTAAGGCTGATACATGGTTTTTCAACCGGGTTTAAACCAACAGCCACAGCAGCCTACGTGGCCGATATTATTCCGCAAAGCCGTTGGGGCGAGGCATTGGGTATACATGGTTTATGTTTTAGTACGGGTATGGCCATTGGTCCGGCAATTGGCAGCGCTATTACTTTGCATTTTTCTATTAATGTGTTGTTCTATTGCTCGTCGGCACTGGCGCTCATGTCCATCATTATATTGATGAACATGAAGGAAACCCTAAAGCAAAAACAACACTTCAGCTTCTCGCTGTTCCGAATTTCAAAGAGTGATATCATTGATCGCCATGTTATCCCGGCAGGGGTGGTAACACTAATATCTTACATGCCTTACGGGGCTATATTAACCGTGATTCCGGATTGGTCGGAACATTTAGGCATCGCCAATAAGGGTATGTTCTTCATGGTGTTTACCATCGCTTCGTTACTTATCCGTTTTGTGGCGGGCAAGGTGTCCGACAGGCATGGCCGTGTTAATGTTATCCGTGTGGGTATAGCTATCATAGCCCTGTCGCTTGTGGTGGCAGGTTTCGGCTCAACACCTTTTGTGTTAATGGCGGGCGCGGTATTATTCGGCATCGGCTCGGGCATCGCGTCACCGGCCATAAATGCCTGGACGGTAGATCTAAGCGATCCGCAATACCGTGGTAAGGCTGTGGCTACCATGTATATCTCGCTTGAAGCCGGTATTGGCTTGGGGGCGTTGCTCGCAGGCGCTTACTATCAGGATGTGCTGGCACGCATACCCGTAAGCTTGTTTATTTGCGGCGCTATCGCGCTATCAGCTTTAATGTACATGCTGGTTTGGAAGCGCACACCGTTCTACATCCCGCGCGAGGGCTGATCTGTGTTAATTTAATTATTACCCAAAACATTTTTGCCCGGTGCGGTTTAAATAAAGCAAACATCAACCGTAAAAAAACATGGGCATATTACAATCAAAGGTAGCTTTTATAACCGGTGCCGATTCAGGCATTGGCAGGGCAACGGCCATAGCGTTCGCGCGTGAAGGCGCATCGGTAGCCATTTGCTATCACTCCGACGAGGAGGGAGCCAATGAAACCAAACAACGCATTGAAGAACAAGGCGTACGTGCGCTATCCTTCAAACTCGATGTTACCGAAGAAGATAGTGTTAACGTAGCCATCGACGATATCATCAACCAATTGGGCGGCCTTGATATATTAGTGAACAATGCCGCCGTAAACGGCTCAAATATTAAGGTAGCCGATATGGATACCAAAACTTTTGATACCTGTATACGCACCAATGTTTACGGTCCGTTTTTTACCTGCCGCAAGTTTGTTCAGCATTTAAGGTCGGCTAACATCAAGGGCAAGATCATCAATATATCATCCATCCACGAAGAAATAGCCACACCCGGCAATGCCGACTATAATGCCTCAAAAGGCGCGTTGCGTAATTTTACCCGTTCGCTGGCCCTTGAGCTCGCCGAAAGCGGTACTACCGTGAATAACATTGCCCCCGGCATGATACTCACACCCATGAATCAAAAGGCAATAGATAACCCGGAGCAGCTTAAGGAAGCTACGTCACATATTCCGGCTAAACGTGCCGGCAAACCAGAGGAAATTGCAGAGGTAGCGTTGTTTTTAGCATCTCCCGCGGCTAACTATGTCACCGGCTCAACCTATACTATGGATGGTGGCCTGATGATCAACTTAGGGCAGGGCGCTTAAGTTTTTATAAACCAAGTTATTTAGGGGATAATAACCTGGTGATATATAGCATTTAATTAATGCTATACCCGTTTTCGCGTATGATAAGGTTACGGTTTGAAGCCGTTTTATGCGTAAGGTAAAAATTATGCTCTCACAAATGCCTGAGATGCTAATACCTCATTGTATTTTTCAAGTAAAGCTATATATTTATCTTTCCATTCTGAGTGGTTGCTATCCGCGCCCTGATGGCTTGAATTGCGGATGTTCTCACTGCTGAATACATCTGATGTAAACAGGTGTGGAAACTCTACTGAAAAATCGTGGTTAATGGCCAGTCCGATCCGGTGAATAACGTTCTTCTTTAAAAAAGAACTTTCGAACCAGTTGTACAATGTGCGTCTGTTTACATTTAAACTCAGCGCAAGGTCTGTTAAACTGATGCCCCGCCTGCGGATGGCATGTTCAACAAGTTGTCCGTGATGATTGGGATTACTCATGTATGATAAAATGTTCGGTTTTAATGTGTTTTAGTGCAATGATATACGTCACTTTCACATATATCTACCACAAAAGAACAACTTTAACGTTAATATAAAGCACATGGTTACAATGAGTTATTAACACAATATTCCAAAATGGTGTTAATAACTTGTGGAAAACAATTTCGCCCTGAAATTGTAGAGGCTCAAAAACAGTATATATAGCCAAATTTTACGATTGTAATAAATTATCACTAAACGTAAAAAACTTTCAATAATGTGGATAACTTTTTGAAATATTCTTAAAAGGAGTGTTTTTCCCTTGCGAAATATGCGAAAACAGTATTATTGCTGTGAAAAACATTGTTCAATGTTATCCTAAAATAAATGTATTGTAATGTAAATGTGTTGTATTACAATGTATTATGTATAAGTTTTTGGTTTGATCTTCCTCGATATTTTCATTATTATTTTTCCAATATCATACCTGCCGAAAAATTACACAAATACGTAACAGATAGCTTTACGTAAAATGATGTGATAACACGTATCAGTGTAGCTTGTTAATAACGTATCTGTTTGCTGGTCAAATCGTTTTCAAAAAATGATGATGTATAAAATACACTGTGAAGCTACTGTGCAATCGTGTTGTTGAACCGGCGGGCAGTTGAAAATAGGTAACCTTTTAGATAGTTTTGAGCTGCTAAAAAAAATACATAAAGTTAAATTAGGGAAGGCTTTAAGCAGCGAGTGCTTAAAGCCTTTATTTTTTTAACTGAATTTTGGTTGATGCTTTTATAGTGACTTTATTTAGGTTGACCACAACGGTACCGCTTTCAAAAAAAGTACTATTTTTGTTGCTATTGCATACATGAACGAACCTACTTTCAACTACCATGACGAAGCCTTCGGGCTTGATGCCGCGGCTGACTATACCTTGCTGGTGCAACTGCACAGCAATAGTTTTACATACGCTGTAACAGCAGGCGATAAACTATTGGTTTGCGAAAGTGGGCATCCGCTTGATGAGCTATCTGCTCCCGAAGAACTTACCGATTTGTTAGAGGCTGACTACAAGCAATTGGTAATTGGTTTACCCGCTACAGGCTTTTCATTAATTCCTGCCCGGGTATATAATGAAGCCAGCGTGGCAGATTACGCCCGTTTACTCAATGTATTGCCAACCGAAAGCACATTCACGCAAAAGCTCGATACCGAAAACTACATTGTATACAAAGCTGATACCCGCATAGCCGATCTGGCTAAAAAGCGTTTTGGACTGGAGTATACGGTTTTTAATGCAAAGGGTTGGGTAAAGGCCATCGGCGCAAATGCACCGGCTGATGATACGCTGTATATTAATTTATTGGATGGGCGTATTGAGTTGCTTTACTACAGGTACGGCAAGGTGCGTTATTACAATAGCTTTGAATACACCGGCGATAACGATGCCATATACTTTGCCGCCCTCGCTGCCAAGGCTATCAATATGGAGCCTGCTGATGTGCGCCTGGTATTAAGCGGAGCGATTGAGAGCGATGATGAACTGATTGCTGCCGCATTGCAATACTTTAAAACTGTTGAGCTTAATACCATAAGTACAACCACATTACCAAGAGAGATAGAAGCGCAGCAGATACTATCATTAACCGCCTTATCGCTATGCGTATTATAGGGGGTAGGCTGCGTGGTTTGCGGTTAAACCCGCCTAATAATTTACCTGCTCGCCCAACTACCGATCTGGCTAAGGAAGCCCTGTTCAATATCCTGCAGAATCAAATTGAGCTGGAGGATATTAAGGTACTCGACTTATTTAGCGGTACCGGCAACCTGTCGCTTGAGTTTTCATCAAGAGGGGCGAGCCTGGTTACAGCGGTTGATCGTAACATTAACGGACTGAATTACTTGAAGGACATGGCCAAAAAGCATGGCCTCGAAAACATCAAAACCTATCGTGCCGATGTTTTTAAGTATCTGGAAATGGAAACAGAGCAATATGATGTAATATTTGCCGATCCGCCGTATGATCTGAGCCGGATACCTGAAATTGCCAAAGTGGTTTTTGAAAAAGATCTGCTATTGCCCGGCGGCTTGCTGATCATCGAGCATCAATCCATGCAAAATCTGAGTAATCACCCTGCTTTTACGGAGCAGCGTAAGTATGGTCATTCCTCATTCTCATTCTTCAAAAAAGTGAATCATCAGGACCGAATAAGCCTTTGATCTTTTGCCAGAAAGAACTCACGCCCACAGATATATTTCCGTTTGATATTTTAACAGGATAGGTGCGCACATAGTCGCCTTGCCCGGTGCTGCCGCGCCCATTTTCGAGCGAGTAGGAGAAGCGGTGCACAGGGCATACCAGCTTACCATCCTTACACCAGCCACGGCTCAAATCTTCGCCCGCGTGCGGGCATCGTGCGGCTAAGGCGTATATATTACCCTCATACCCCACAACACAAATATTTTTGCCATCGGCCTTTATTTTTTTGATGAATGTGTCGGTAGGGTTTATATCATCAACTTTAAACCACTTCATGCTTAAAAATCAACCTGCAAGTTCATTACGGCAGGGTTGCGTATAATTTCGTCCATATCGGTAACCAAGGTAACGCTGCGCCTGTCTGCTGATAGTACTGCCTTGGGGTTGTTTACCTTTTTTACCGGTTTGGCAAAGTTAAGCACAACTTTGTAAGGCATATCAATAAGCATAGCCTTAGCCATTACCAGGGTTGATTGTGTGCGCTTTAAAAACGCGTTGAATTTTATCTTATCCACTATCCTGCGGAAACGGGTTGGCGTTATCTCGTAAGTATAATAATCCTGGCTACCGATCAATGATTTTGAATCAGCCTCGGTATTACGGCTTTGCCCTTTGGTTAGCGCGCTTAGCTGGCTGCTTTGCGATATTTTAGATATGTTTTTCAGATAATATTCCAGGTCGGCAGTGTTTTTGGCGTAATGGCTAACCCTTACCCGCATCAGGCTTTTTTGCAGATCCATTTTAACTGCCAGGTCGCTGGTTTGCGCCAGTTTGATATCCTCGGCTGTCATGCTGTGCTGAATGCTGTCGGGTATGGCGCTGTAAAAGTTGAGCACTGTATCCTTTTTCATGGCGAATTGCGGGGTGGTCCGCAACGAGTCGGTCATGAGGTTTTGCAGTACAGATATGGCCCGGCTCATGTCAAAACCATAAACTACCTTGCACGATCCATCCGCAGCAAAACTGTAACGCTCCTCAATATCAACGCATGATGATAGCAAGAGCATGGTTATGAGGGTGATAGGCAGGTAAAGTTTTTTCATTAAGGTAAATTTAAAGTAAAATAACTAATATTCAATAAAATAAAAAAAGCAGGTAAAATGGCTTAATTCGCTAATGTGTATATTTGCCGATTATTACTATGGCACATCAAATTCCGGACGACGGCACATTGCTTCCATTAATGGAAGAATTTTACACGATACAGGGAGAGGGATACAATACCGGTAAGGCTGCATATTTTATCCGCCTGGGCGGCTGCGATGTGGGCTGCCATTGGTGCGATGTTAAGGAGAGCTGGGATGCCGAACTGCATGCCCTTACCGCTGCCGATACCTTAGTTGAACATGCCTCAAAACATCCGGCAAAAAATGTGGTGGTAACCGGTGGCGAGCCGTTGATCTACAACCTTGATTACCTTACCGCGCAATTGCAGGCCAGCGGCATACGTACCTTTATTGAAACATCGGGCGCTTACCCGCTATCGGGCAAGTGGGATTGGATATGCCTGTCGCCAAAAAAATTCAAAGCACCATCGCCTGATGTTGCCACTATGGCCGATGAGCTGAAGGTGATCATCTTCAATAAATCCGACTTTGAGTTCGCCGAGAAAAACGCGTTAACCGTATCGCCCGATTGTAAGCTGTTCTTGCAGCCCGAGTGGTCGCGCGCAAAGGAGATGACCCCATTGATTGTTGATTATGTAATGAGCAATCCGAAGTGGGAAATTTCACTACAAACGCACAAGTTTTTAAATATTCCCTGATTGTTGTAACTTGGGTTATATAACCGTATTGTAACCCTATGCGATTTATTTCTCTACTGTTCTTGCTATTTTTCGCAACTATTACCGCTTTTGCGCAAAACGGTCAATACACCAGCACGGATAAACAAGCCATTAGCCATTTTGCCGAGGCCAACCGATTGATGGACGAACGCTTGTTTGACGAGGCGATTGTGGAACTCAATAAAGCCATTGCCGAGGATAGTAAATTTGTTGAAGCCCACATTCAACTGGCCGATCTTTCACGCCGCAAGCGCGATCATAAAGCCGCTATTGAGCATTACCGTAAAGCCATTACCCTTAATGCCGACTTTAACCGTGCGGTTTACCTTAAGCTGGGCGAGATAGAAGTATCAGAGGCTCAATATGTTCAGGCTAAGCAGCATCTGCAAAAGTATCTTACATTCAATAACATCACCCTGCAAAATATGGCCTATGCCCAAAAGCTGATAGGTGATTGTGATTTTTCTGTCGAGGCTATAAAAAATCCGGTTGCCTTTAAGCCGATGAATATTGGCACCGGCGTAAACTCTGCCGATGATGAGTATATGCCCGTGGCTACCGCCGATGAAAGTACCCTGATATTTACCCGCAAGATAAACGACAACGAAGATTTTTATAAGAGTGAAAAAAAGGACGGCAAATGGCAGGCCGCGACTTATTTAAGCAGCAATATTAATACGCCAAACTATAATGAGGGCGCGCAATCCATATCTCAGGACGGGCATTACCTGTTTTTTACAGGCTGTAACCGCCCCGATGGGCGTGGTAAGTGTGATATTTATATTGCACAAAAACATGGGGATGATTGGGGCAAGCCTGTAGGTATAAACCCGCCGGTAAATACAGGTGCCTGGGAGTCGCAACCCTCAATAAGCGCCGATGGACGTACGCTATATTTTGTGAGTAACAAGGCCGGTGGTTTGGGAGGATACGACATCTGGAAAACCAACCTAACCGATAATGGCTGGACAGAACCCGAAAACCTTGGCCCAAGCATCAACACGCCTTACGATGAGCAATCACCATTTATCCATCCTGATGATAATACGCTGTATTTTTGCTCGAACGGCTGGCCGGGTTTGGGTAATAAGGATCTGTTTGTGAGCAGGCTTGATGCGAATGGAAAATGGCAAAAGCCCGAAAATTTGGGTTATCCCATTAACTCAAGCGGTGATGAGAATGGGCTCACATTGACCGCGCAAGGCAATTACGCTTTCTTTTCGTCGAACAAATTACAGGGCAGCGGCGGGTTTGATATATATATGTTTGAAATGCCGCAAAAGGCCAGGCCAAAACTGGTAACCTACGTAAAAGGTAAGGTTATTGATGCAAAAACCAAACAACCCCTCGAGGCTGATATCGAGATCATAGACCTGGAACGCAACCGCGATGTATACCGGGATTACAGCGGCGAACACGATGGCGGCTTTTTAGCTACGCTTACATCGGGTAAAAATTACGGGTTGAACATTTCGCGCAGCGGTTACCTGTTTTATTCGGAGAACTTTTCGCTGGTTGGGCAGGTGCCTAAATCGCCGTTTAATATAGAGGTGGAGCTATCGCCCATTGAGGTGGGCAAAAAGGTGGTGTTGCGCAATATCTTTTTCGATACCAATAAATATAACCTTAAGCCCGAATCAAAGGCGGAGCTGGCTAAGCTGATACAATTTATGAATGAGAACCCTACGGTGCGGATAGAAATATCAGGCCATACGGATAACATGGGTAATGATGATCTGAACAAGGTGCTGTCAGAAAACCGGGCTAAAGAGGTATATAATTATCTTATTAAAGATAAAGTACCAGCCGGGCGATTAGTATACAAAGGTTATGGCGAAACCCAACCCATTGCTGATAATAATACCGAAAACGGCCGCCAGCTAAACCGGCGCACCGAATTCAAGATCGTGGCTCAATAATTACAGCGCATCGTCGGCCTCGGCAGCGTACAGATCATCAATAGCCTGGGCGTATTTCTTTTCAATAACACGGCGTTTGGCTTTCATGGTAGGGGTTATCTCGCCTTCATCCATGCTGAAAGGCTTACGTTTTACCTTAAAGTTTTTGATACGCTCGAATTTTGCCAGCTCGTTTGAGTATTTACGTATATCCTCAGCAATCCATTTTACTACCTCGGCATCTTCAATAAAAGTATCCTCCTGTTCAAAAAAGCTTTCGGGCAGGCCAAACTTTGTTTGCAACGAATCTTTTGATGGGATAATGATAGCTGTGATATACTCGCGCCTGTCGCCAATTAAAAATACGCCCTCAATACGCGGACTTTTTAAATAAGTGTTTTCAACAGGGGTAGGGTACACGTTTTTGCCATAAGCGTTCACCAGCATGTTTTTCAGCCTGTCGGTTATCTGAATGTTACCTTTAAAGAATTTGCCGATATCGCCCGTATGGAACCATCCATCCTTATCAATAGCGGCGGCAGTATCTTCCGGCTTGTTCCAGTAACCCTTCATCACGCAGTGACCACGTACTATTATTTCCCCTTCTTCCGATTCAAAATCGGGCTTAAAGCTTTCGTGTGTCTGAATGGTATATATTTTCTGTGTGTCAATATTTTGTATGGCTACTTCAATGCCCGGTATAACCTTGCCCGCTGTGCCGTATACTTGCCTGTCCTGCTCGTTAACACTCATTACCGGCGATGTTTCGGTGAGGCCGTAGCCTTCTAAAACTTTGATGCCCAGGTCGCCAAAAAATTCGCCCACATTTTTAGGCAATGCTCCACCGCCCGATATCATGAACTTTAATCGGCCCCCGGTTTTCTCCTTTATCTTGCTGAATACCAGTTTGTCGGCAAGCTTATTCTGGCTGTTTAGTATCAACCCAGGCGACTTACCTGCCTCAACAGCGTAGCGATATTTACGCCCTACGTTAAGTGCCCATAAAAATATCTTAGCTTTTATGCCTCCGGCTTCGGTGCCGGTTTTCATGGCCCTGTCCTGTATGCGTTCAAGCAGGCGGGGTACACAGTTCATGATGGTTGGCTTTACCTCGCCCATGTTTTTAGCCAGCAGATCAAGACTTTGCGCGAATACTATCTTACAACCCGCCGCCAAACATATGTGGTAAGTAGCAGTACGCTCAAATACGTGCGACAAGGGTAGGAACGACAGGAATACATCTGTTTTTTCAACCACGGTGATCTGCATCAGGCTGGCCCAAACATTGGCTGTTAAGTTGTAATGCGTAAGCATGGCGCCTTTAGGCGTGCCCGTAGTGCCCGATGTATATATAAGGCATGAAAGATCGGACGGTAGGATAGCCTCGCGCGCTATTTTAATAGCCGATTCATATTGCTTCAGTAATGAGGTGCCTTCAGCAATAATCTGTTTAAAGCCGATGATGCCGGCGTTCAATACCGAACCGGAGATGTGTTTCTCAAAATCATCAAAAGCAGGTATAATGCGGATGAGCGCCGGGCAGTTGTTCGCTATCTTCTGTGTCTTACGAAAAAGGAATGGATTACCTACTAATATTGTGCGCGCCTGCGAATCATTTAATATATACTCCACATCCGCCTCGCTAAGGGTAGGGTAGATGGAGGTGTTAACGGCGCCTATTTGCTGTAGTGCCTGATCATAATATATATAGTCGGGCCCGTTCTCTATCATCAGGGCAATATGGTCGCCTTTTTTAATACCGATGTGCAGTAACCAGGCCGATACGGCATTGATTTTCTCCAAAGCCTCTTTGTATGATATATCCACCCATTCGTTTTTTACTTTATGGCTTAAAAAGGGATGAGTAGCCGGATGGATATTGTTAATTATATTATGTATCAGGCTGGGTACTGTAGCTAATTTGCTGTCAAAGTTCATTTAAGTTGACTAATTGGTTGTTGTTAAGACAAAGCTAAATTTATTTTATAAAATAAATTAAACAAGCGGATTTATACATCAAATCATAATGTAAAACGTTTTATTGAATTTTTATTCAATATTTTTTGTGATACGCATCATATTATGATATCGATAAGTAACAATTTAATTTTTTGTTATTTAATCAAATCATTAAAGGCTTGTTTTTAAATAAAATAATAAACTATATATTAGTGAATAATTAAAATATTTAAAAAGTAATGTCAAGATTACAGTTTTTAAATGTTTTGTAGAATGTTTATAAAAAAAAATTAAAAATTGTTTTGGATATGTAACATTAATGTTAAATTGCCTCAACGTTTTTAAAATAACTATTGTAAGCGCGTAAAATATGTACAAAAACTTTACTCAGTACATCATTACTAATCAAAAGCAAAATGCCTGTATAGCAGCAGTGCGCCCTTGTGCTTTTGCAAGCTCTGCAATCGATTTTTATAATCAATCTACACCAGTTTTCATCCAATATAAATCATGGTCTGCGGTATTGAACGGGATAGCGTCTGTTGTTTTAACGGGCAGTTTATTCAGGTCAGGTATATCACCGGCAGATCGGTTAACAGCACTAAAAAAGATATGTATGTTTATTAATTAAGTATTAACCTTTAAACAAAAAAACAATATGAGATAAACGGTACTCCGCAAAAAAAAACAGGAATTATTATTCATAATTCCTGCAAGAAACTAATTAACAAACGGCAATCGCAGTGGCAGCTGTTATTGCCTCATAATCAAGTCACTTTAACCGAGTAAAATTATGAAATATTTTGAACATCCATCGGGTGTAAGGGATAAGTACTGGCTAAAAAAAGCCTCATTAATTTTTAAGTTCTCTATGTTAGCCGTGGCCGCTACCAATTTTAACAACACTGTTGTTGCGGCGCCGGTATCAATTAAAGCAGTAGCTCCAGTAGCGGTTACCGGTAAGGTAGTTGACGAAAACGGCGCTCCCCTTCCGGGTGTATCAGTAGCCGTTAAAGGCTCAAGCGCTGGTACAGTTACCGATGCTACAGGTAAATTCTCTATCAATGCGCCCGATAACGGTACATTGGTTTTCTCATTTATAGGTTATACTACTCAAGAAGTAGCGGTTGCAGGTAAAACTGTAATTAACGTAACCTTACAACCAGCGCAAACAGACCTTAAAGAGGTTGTTGTAACAGCGTTAGGTATCAAAAAAGAACAACGTACCCTTGGTTACGCTGTAACTACAGTAAACAGCGATAACTTTAACAAAGCCCGCGAAACTAACGTTATGTCATCACTATCTGGCCGTGTTGCCGGTGTGAGCATTGGCCAGTCAGCAGGTGGTCCGGGTTCATCAGCCCGCGTTTTATTACGTGGTTTAACCAGCTTCTCAACTAACGGCCCATTATACGTTATTAATGGTGTGCCTATTGATAACACGCAACGTGGTTCATCAGGTGAGTGGGGCGGTGCCGATTATGGTGATGGTATCTCAAACATCAACCCTGATGATATCGAGAGCATCACTGTACTTAAAGGCCAGTCAGCATCTGCACTATATGGTACACGTGCAAGCGGTGGTGTAATTGTGATCACTACTAAAACCGGTAAAAAGAATGCTGGCTTTGGTGTTGAAATAAACAGCAACGTACAATTAGATAAACCGGTTGACAATACTGACTTCCAAAATGTATACGGTCAGGGTCAAAATGGTTTAAAACCAACTACTGCTGATGGGGCATTAGCTTCAGGTAACTTAGCTTGGGGTGCTAAAATGGATGGTTCGCAAGTAATTCAGTTTGACGGTAACAGCTATGCTTACTCACCGGTAAACAATTACCTTGATTTTTACCGTACCGCGCCTACAACTACTAACACTGCTACATTCTCAGGCGGTGGCGAAACTGGTAGCTTCCGCTTATCAGGTTCAAACATGCGCGCTAACTCAATTGTACCTAACAGCTACCTTGATCGTAAAACATTCAACTTTAACGGTATGCAGTCAGTTACTTCAAAACTTGAGGTATCGTTAATGGCCAACTACGTTTACGAGAAAAGTAAAAACCGTTCAGGCTTGAGCGATGGTCCGGGTAACCCGAACAACGTAACCTTTCTGGCTCCAAACCAGGATCAGAGCATCCTTTCACCAGGTACTTTGGCATCAGGCAGAGAGCAAACATTTACAAATGACGTTTATGTAACTAACCCATACTTTGCAGCCAATAACTTTGTTAATAATGTTTACAGAAAACGCTTAATATCAGCGGTTACTGCTAAATATAGCTTTACTAACTGGTTATCAGCACAGGCTCGTTTAGGTTATGATAACATTAATGACGAGCGTATAGGCATTGAGCCAACAGGAACAGCTTATCGTAATGATAATGGTACCATGACTCAAACTAACTATCAGACAGATGAGTTGAACGCGGATATCTTGATCAACGGTCGTCATGACATTGTTAAGGATTTCTTACGTGTAGATATGTCAGTAGGTGGTAACATCCGTAAAAGCAGCTACACTGGTACATTCATCAGCGGTAACGGTGGTTTCATTATCCCTTACTTCTACAGCTTGAAAAACTTTGCAAGCCGTAACGCCAACCCAATTGACGCTTACACTAAGCAAAACGTTAACTCAGCTTACTACTCAGCAGATTTCTCAATTAAAGATTACATCGTTATCGGTACTACCGGTCGTTACGATACATACAGCAGTATCTCATCAGAGGTAGGTCGTGGTATCTTCACGCCATCAGTATCAGGTAGCTTTATCTTCTCTGATCTGTGGAAAATGCAGAATGTTGATTTTGGTAAAGTACGTTTATCATTCGCGCAAAGCAGTGGTGCGGCTAACCCATACACTAACCAGGTTTACTATAACGTGAACAACGCTATCAATGGTACTCCTACTGGTGGTTTCAGCTCTCAATTACCAAACTTGTTCCTGAAACCTTTCACCCTGAAAGAGCTTGAGGCTGGTTTAGAGATGAAATTCTTTGGTGACCGTTTAGGTTTCGACTTGTCTGTTTTCTCACGTAAAACAACTAACGAGATCATCAACAGTACTATTGACCAATCATCAGGTTACACTAACAGGTACATTGGTACAGGTTCAACTCAAAACAGAGGTATCGAGTTAGAATTGCACGGTACTCCGGTTCGTACTGAATCATTCAGCTGGACTCCGTCATTCAACTTAACTTATGTTAAGAACAAGATACTTCAAACAGATGGTGTAACTAACGCAAACATTAACTTCGGTACTTACCGTCCGCTTAACGCGAGCACCGCGCTTGTTGTTGGTTTAGCTGGTCCGCAAATATTAGCTTACGATTATCAGCGTACTGCAAGCGGCCAAATCATTGTTGACGCTAACGGTATTCCACTACAAGGTGCGCTTACCCCAATGGGTTCAGCATTACCAAACCTTTACGGTGGTTTCAATAACAACTTTAACTACAAACAATTCAGTTTATCATTCCTGGTTGATTACCGCTTTGGTAACAAAGTGCTTTCAGCAACTAACTACTACAGTATCTTCCGTGGTTTGAACCAAATGACGCTTGAAGGTCGTGAAGGTGGTGTAACTGTTGATGGTGTAACTGCAAGTGGTGCTGCAAATACTGCAAGCCCTGACGCGCAAACTTACTACCAGGAGTTAGCTCGCCGTATATCATCATTAAACGTGCTTGATGGCAGCTTTATCAAACTTCGTCAGGTAACTTTAGGTTACAACATTCCGAGCAAAGCTTTGGCACGCACTCCATTCGGTGGCATCAACGTGTCATTCGTAGCTCGTAACTTGTGGACCATCATGAAGCATACTGATAATATTGACCCTGAGTCAGGTTTCTCAAACACTATTAACTATGCAGGTATCGAAGGTACAAGCTTACCTTTCACCCGCACTTATGGTCTTAACCTGAACTTAAAACTTAAAAACTAACGACGATGAAGAAGAAATATATATTAGGCTTCCTGCTTGCAGGTGCTACTTTCATGGCCGGATGTACCAAGAACTTCGACGAGGTTAACACTAACCCTAACGCGGTATCAGGAGATCTATTCAATCCTAATTACCTTTTATCGCAGGCGCAGTTCACCTTTTCGCAAACCGGTTACGATCAACTACTTTTCCAAAGTATGTGGACTCAATCACTGGCATCAACATTCAGCTATTACAGCAACGGTGATAAATATGTATTAGGTGGCAGCGGTATTGGTTACTACAACCGTACCTGGAACAGAGGCTACCAGGCTTTAACATTGGTTGATGAGATGAAGAACCTGGTTGCAGGTAACGCTGATTTGAGCAACCTTGATGCCTGTGGTACTATATTACGTGTGTTATTTATACAACGCGTAACCGACCTTTACGGTGATGTGCCTTACTCACAGGAAGGCCAGGCTAAAAACGGTATATTCACTCCGGTGTTTGACCAGCAAGAGGATATATATGCCGCTATGCTTAGCCAGCTTGAAACCGCTACAGCTGCTTTAGATGCTACTAAAGCAGGCCCAACTGCCGATTTATTTTACGGTGGCGATGTAGCGCGTTGGAAAAAGTTAGGCTACACCCTAATGCTTAAAGTAGCTATGCGTATGACCAAAGTTAACGCTACTGAAGCACGTGAGTGGGCTGAAAAAGCTTATGCAGGTGGTACCATGAGTGCTATTACTGATAACGCTAAAACTTATGCCGATAACGCGAACGGTAACGGTAATGATAACGCAGCGGCTTTATTAGTTGCTGACGATTTCCGCGAAGTACGTTGGGGTAAAACATTGATCGATTATATGAAAGCGAACAATGACCCTCGTGTATCAGCCATTGCCGAGATCACTAACGGTAACGGTAAATTACTTAATGAGGACCGTACCAGACCAGGTATCAGCACCTTTGCATCACAAGTAGGTATGCCAAATGGTTATGACCTGTTAGGTGGCAACCGTGATATCTCAACAGCTACAGGTTATCCTGGCGCAACTCCGGCTAACGGTGATGGCGATGCTCCGGCACCGCTTGGCAGATACTCACGCCCTCGTTTATTGGTTTATGATGACCGTAGCGGTGCTAACATCGTATTAACTTACGGTGAGTCTGAACTATTGTTGGCTGAAGCAGCTTCACGCGGTTGGAATACAGGTGTTGCAGCTACTCACTGGGCTAACGCGCTTAGAGCAAACATGCTTACTTTATCGCAAATGAACAGTTCAGGTACAGTTGCAGTGGTTGATGGTGGTGATATAACTACTTACATTGCTGCTCACCCGTTAGTACCGGCTACAGCGTTAGAGCAAATTAACATGGAGTACTATGTACATACATCAGCTACGTTCAACTTTAACGAAACGTTCGCTAACTACCGTAGGTCAGGTTTCCCTGTTATTACTGCTCCAACTTACGTAGGTCAGTATAGCACAACTACACCACGCAGGATGCCTTATCCTGTTACATTAACACAAACCAACGGCGCCAACTATCAGGCAGCTGTTGCAAGCCAAGGTGCTGATAACTTCAACACTCGCGTTTGGTGGGATGTACAATAATAAAACACTTTAAAGCTATCGTTGCGCCCCTGTAATTGGGGCGCAACGATGCTTTAATTTTTTCGCTACTCTCCATTCATTTTTCCCGATGCAGTTTATCAATGTCGGCTTGAGATCGTTCGCTTTGTGTGTTACGGCGGCATTTGCAGTACAAAATGTTTCGCTTGCGCAGCAACCGCTGTTCAGGCAGCTTGATGCGAAACAAACAGGCATCACCTTTGCCAACGCGATAAACGAAACGGAATCTCTCAACGTACTCTCGTACGAATACTTTTACAACGGTGCAGGCGTAGCCGCGGGCGATATCAACAATGATGGGTTGATAGACCTGATGTTTACCGCCAACATGCAGCCCAACAAACTGTACCTAAATTTAGGCGGACTAAAATTTAAGGATATTACCAAAGAGGCCAGCAAGGAATTAGCCGGTCGTTCAGGCTCATGGAAAACAGGCGTTACCATGGCCGATGTTAATGGTGATGGTCTTTTAGATATTTACGTTTGCTACTCGGGCAAGGTTGAAAACGACCAGCGCCGCAATCAACTATTCATCAACCAGGGGAATAACAAGTTTAAGGAAGAAGCAGCCGTTTACGGCCTTGACGACCCGGGTTACAGCACACAAGCCGCGTTTTTTGATTACGACAACGATGGCGACCTCGACATGTTTTTGCTGAACCATAACATCAAAAAAATTGATAATATGGAGCTGGCCCGTTACAAAAACGAAACGGATATGCTGGCGGGCAATAAACTGTTTGAGAATAATAACAATAAGTTTACTGATGTTACTAATAAGGCGGGCATCTTTCAAAATCCGCTCACCTTTGGTTTGGGTATAGCCATTGCCGATATAAACAAGGACGGCTGGCAGGATGTATACGTTACCAACGATTACAACGAGCCCGACTACGTTTACCTGAACAACCACAACAAAACATTTACCGATGCGTCAAAGAAAATGCTGAGGCATTTGTCGCATTTCTCGATGGGGGTTGATATTGCCGACTATAATAACGATGGCCTGCCCGACATCCTGACTCTTGATATGTTGCCCGAGGATAACCACAGGCAAAAATCATTACAACTTGAAGAAAATTATGAGTCGTTTGAGCTGATGCTTAAGCAGGATCTCTACAAACAATATATGCGCAACATGCTACAGCTAAACAATGGCGATGGCACGTTCAGCGAAATAGCCAACATGGCCGGCGTAGCCGCTACCGACTGGAGCTGGTGCCCCCTGATAGCCGATTTTGATAATGATGGTTACAAGGACATCTTTATAAGCAACGGTTACCTGCGCGATTACACCAACAAGGATTTTTTACGTTACTGGGGCGATTACAAGATCAAGAAAGCCATGAGCAAGGAGCCATTCCTGCTGATGGATCTGATCAAGGCTATGCCGTCAACCAAATTGCCCAATTACGTATTCAGCAATAATCATAACCTTACATTCAGCAACAAGCAAACCGAATGGGGCTTAACGGAATCGACCATATCAAGCGGTGCCGTATATGCTGATCTGGATAATGATGGTGATCTGGATCTGATCGTAAACAATATCAATCAGCCTGCGTCAATTTACGAGAACACCCGCAGCCCGGCCAATAACAATTACATCGCCATTAAGTTAAATGGCAAAAAGCCAAATTCGAACGCGGTAGGGGCAAAGGTTTACCTGTATTCACAAACCGGTACACAATACCAGGAAGTAAACCCGAACCGGGGATATTTAAGCAGTACATCAACCATACTTAATTTTGGTTTGGGTGATGCTAAAAAGATTGATTCGCTAAAAATTATCTGGCCCGATCAAATGGTGCAGGTAATCAGCAACCCAACGGTTAACCAGCGTTTGCAGGTTGAGCAGGATGCTACGGTGCCATTTAAGGAGCAGGTTGCTGTCGCCAAAACGATCTTCACAAAACAAAAGCCGCTTATCGATTTTAATCAGCAGGCATTGGCCATTAATGATTTTAAACGCCAGTTACTGATGATGTTCATGTACTCCAAAACATCGCCGGTAATGATAACAGCCGATGTTAATGGCGATGGCTTGCAGGATATTTACATCAGCAGTGCCGATAACACTACCGTAGGTAAAGTTTACCTGCAACAACAAGGAGGAACCTTTAAGGAAACCGAACTTAAGCGCGGGAACGATCAAAACATAGGTACGGTAGCAGCAGCCGCGTTTTTTGATGCCAATGGCGATAAATTCCCTGATCTGTATTTGGGCAAAGGCGGCTATGCTACTTACGAAGCCAACACCGGTAACCTTGAGGATGAACTTTATATAAACGATGGTAAGGGCAACTTTACCTGGGCACCAACCGCTTTGCCATCACAAACGGGGGCAAACAGTAAATCGTGCGTTCGTCCGTTTGATTATGATAATGATGGCGACCTTGACCTGTTTGTTGGCGGTAGAGTAATACCGGGCAAATACCCTACAGCGCCGGAGAGCTTTTGGCTGCTGAATGATGGTCAGGGCAAATTCACCATTGCATCAACAGTTAAACCGGGCATGGTGACTGATGCGCAATGGGTCGACCTGAATAATGATAAACGTGCCGACCTGGTTGTTTGCGGTGAGTTTATGCCGATAATGGTATACCTGAATACCAAAGATGGTTTTGTTGATAAAACAGCCGATTACTTCGCCACCCCTCAAAAAGGCATATGGATGTCTTTAAGCGTAGCAGACGTTAACGCGGATGGCAAACCCGATATTATAGCCGGCAATATGGGCCTAAATTCGGCGCTGCACGCTACTGATAAGCAACCGGCCGAATTATACTATGCCGATTTTGATGGCAATGGCTCGATAGATCCGTTCCTGAATTTTTATGTGCAGGGCAAAAGCTATCCGTTTGTTAGTCGTGATGAATTGAACGAGCAGATATACCCGATGCGCCGCCGTTTTGCATCGTACAGTGCTTATTCGGATGCTACCATTAAAGAGATATTCAACGCTGATGAATTAGCTAAGGCTGGTATACTTAGTATCAATACAACCGAAACTACCTGCTTTATAAATAACGCCGGCAAGTTTGAGGTAACTACTTTGCCAACACAGGCTCAGTTTACGGTAACCACAAAAATTATTACCGGCGATTTTGATAACGATAAACATACCGACATACTGTTACTGGGCAATCATTCTGATAATCGCCTGAAATTTGGCAGCATGGATGCCGGTTACGGCACGCTGTTAAAAGGCGATGGCAAGGGCAAGTTCACCTATGTGCCACAGCCGGAGTCGGGTTTATCAGTAACAGGTGATGTAAAATCGGCCATAGAAGTGAAAGCCGGTAAGGATAAATATTTGGTTGTAGGTACGGCTGAAGGGCCATTGCAATTTTATAAGTACTAATGAAGGGAATTTTACAAAGCTTAGCGTTTGTTATTGTATTGTTTGTTGCCACAACAAGCCAGGCCCAGCAACGCGCCAAAGGTTTCCCTGATTATATGTGGCCGGGGCATGCCATCCATAACGTGAGTATGGTAATGGTGCACGATGTGGTTAGTCCGCCCGTGGCTGCGCGGTACTATTCATATTGCATGCTTGGGGCTTACAATATCGTTACCGCGCATAACAAAAACCTCCCGCAACTTAGTAAGCTGATAAAAACATATTCGCCTACGCACAATATCGATACCGTTAAGGCAGCGTATGATTACCGTATAGCCAGCTATTACAGCATTTTGGAAACAGCCAGGCTGATGCTGCCTTCGGGATTTTTAATTAAGGATGACGAGGAGGCTTTCACCACCCTGGTAAAAAAAACAGGCGTTAAGCAGGAGGTTATTGATAATTCCATCAGAGTAGGGCAGCAGGCAGCGGTAGATGCGGTCAATTTTTCAAAAGGCGACCGCTACGGCAAACTCAGCGCGTTAAAACGCTATACCCCATTACAAGGTGAAGGCTACTGGTACCCAACCCCTCCGGGATATTTTGAGGCTGTTGAACCCAACTGGCGTACCATACGCACTATGGTGCTTGATACGGCCACGCAATGCAAACCAGCACCGCTTACGCCATTCAGTAAAGATACCTCATCGGTATTTTATAAGCAGGTAAAAGAGGTTTATGTGGCCTCCAAAAAACTAACCGACGAGCAAATAAACCAGGCTTTATTTTGGGATTGTAACCCGTTTGCTATCACCACATCGGGCCATATGTCAATCGGGTATAAAAAAATTAGTCCGGGCGGGCACTGGATGCACATAACGGCGCTGGTATCAAAACAGGCTAAGCTATCATTTGATGAAACGATAGCTTTATTGAATGTTGAGGGGATGACCTTGATGGATTCATTCATCGCCTGCTGGGAAGAAAAATTCGCCACCAACCGCATCCGCCCCGAAACATTTATTAACCGGTATATGGATGTAAAGTGGCAGCCCGTGTTGCAAACGCCACCATTCCCGGAGTATACCAGCGGGCACTCGGTTATTTCGGCGGCATCGGCAGAAGTGCTTACATACATGCTGGGCGATAACTTTAAATACGACGACGATACCGAGATACCATTTGGCAGCGGCAAGCGCTCATTTACATCATTCAGGCAGGCGGCGTTAGAGGCCGGCATGTCACGATTTTACGGAGGAATACACTATATAGAAAGCATAGAAACAGGCAGTACACAAGGAAAAAATGTAGCTGGCTTTGTAATAGCCAGGATGAAGGAAGCAGGATTAAAGCCCTGCATTAAATAAGGGAAATTTTTAGCAAGCGAGGAATATGTTACAACCTGATCTGTCTGTACTGAATGATAACGCCAACATTATACAATGTTTGTGTTATAACAATTCATTATCGGGTACCGAAATAAGTAATTACATCAATAAAAGCATACCTTATACCGTTAAGGTTATAAACGGGCTTATAAAGGCCGGAGTTATTGAGAAAAAAGGTTATGCCGATTCGAACGGTGGCCGCAAGCCACTAAAGTATTCGCTCGTGGCCGATACATTCTTTATCATATCAGTGGCCATGAGCCAGTATGATATTGAATATGCGGTGCTCAACCTCAACAACCGCTTTGTAAAGGAAACGGTTAAGGAAAAAATAGTGATATACGATATGCAGGCCGATGAACTGGTTACCCGTATCGATCAGTTTATTAAGGACACCGGTATAGCGCGCGAAAAGTTTATGAGCGTAGGGGTAACCATGCCGGGCTTTATAGCTACCGAGCGCGGTGTTAACCTGAGCTATCTGCATGTTGATGCTGATACTACATTGGCCGATAAGCTTCAGCAGGATTTGGGTATACCGGTATTCATCGAGAATGATTCGACAGCCATAGCCCTGGGCGAGCAAAAGTTTGGTGCAGCGGTTGATCAGAATGATGCCATGATACTTAACCTGGGCTGGGGTATAGGCCTGGGTATGATAGTAGATAACAAGGTGTTTCGCGGGCATAGTGGTTTGGCGGGCGAGTTTAGTCATATATCGTTGGTTAACAATGGTAAAATATGCAAGTGCGGCAAGCGGGGATGTTTGGAAACGGATTCATCACTCATCGCCATTACCGAGAATGCCGTTGCCGAAATGCAGAGCGGACAAAAAAGCAGCCTCAAAAACTATGATGTTGTTGATGTTGACGCCATTATCAGCGAAGCCATACGGGGCGATATGCTGGCCGTAAAATTAATATCAGAGGCGGCGTATAACATTGGCCGTGGTTTGGCCATGCTGATACACATCATGAACCCATCCATTATTGTTTTAAGTGGTAAGGGGAGTGTTATTGGTAAGCTATGGTTATCGCCCATACAGCAGGCTATTTATGAGCATTGTATACCACAGCTGGCTAATGAAACAGAGCTGGTTATATCAAATTTGAATATGAAGGCCCAGTTATTAGGCGGCTCGGTGTTGGTAGTTGAACACCTGGGGCAGCCACTGGTAAGTAAAATACACGCGTTACAAAATAAAGCGGTTACAGTTTATGATAAGTAGATCTATTATATGTAAGGCCTTTGCTGCTGCATCACTGTTGTACAGCACAGGCGTTTTGGGGCAGGCACACAACCTGTCTAAAAAGTACGAAAAGCCCGATGACCCCTTGGTTGTGGCCAAGCTTGCCCAGTGGCAGGATCTGAAATTTGGCCTGTTTATGCACTGGGGTACCTACAGCGAGTGGGGTGTGGTTGAAAGCTGGAGCATTTGCCCCGAAGATGAAGGCTGGACACAGCGTAAAGGCCCTCACTCAGATACCTACAATAACTACCTTAAAGCCTACGAAGGCTTACAAACTACCTTTAACCCGGTAAAGTTCAATCCCGAAAAATGGGTTAAGGCCGCTAACGAGGCCGGTATGAAATACGTGGTATTCACCACCAAGCACCACGATGGTTTCAACATGTTTGATACCAAACAATCAGACTACAAGATCACCGATAAAAAAACGCCTTTCTCATCAAACCCAAGGGCTAACGTTACCAAGGAGATATTCAACGCTTTCCGTAAGGAAAACTTTATGATAGGCGCTTACTTCTCAAAACCCGACTGGCATTCAAAAGATTACTGGTGGCCATACTTTCCGCCAAAGGATCGTAACGTGAATTATGATCCCGTAAAGTATCCTGAACGTTGGGAAGCCTTTAAAAAATTTACTTATAACCAGATAGAGGAGTTAATGACCGGTTACGGCAAGGTTGATATTTTATGGCTCGATGGTGGTTGGGTGCGCCCTAAAGCTACCATTGATACCGCTGTTGACTGGCAGCGCGGCATCAAGTTTAACCAGGATATTGATATGCCGAAAATTGCAGCTATGGCAAGGCAACATCAACCAGGCCTGATGGTAGTTGACCGTACCGTTGCGGGGCAGTACGAGAACTACACTACACCAGAGCAGGAAGTACCCGAAAAACCGTTAAGCTATCCGTGGGAGAGCTGTATCACCATGGGTAATTCATGGAGTTATGTACCGGGCGATAAATACAAATCGGCACATGATGTTATCGACCTTTTGGTTAAAATTGTATCGCGCGGCGGTAACCTGTTGATGAACATAGGTCCGGGCCCTGATGGTGATTGGGACCCTGTTGCTTACGATCGTTTGAAATCGATTGGCGAATGGATGAAGATCAATGGCGAGGGTATATATAACTCGCGCGCGGTAGCGCCATATTCAAATGGTAACGTGTTCTACACCAAGTCGAAAGATAAAAAAGTTGCCTACGCTTACGTATTACCGGAGGGTGAGCAAGGCGATAATGTTACTATAAATGTTGAAGGCATGGGCAAACCTAAACAGGTATTGCTTATGGGCGGCAAGCAAAAAGTGCAATGGAAGGTCGTTGCGGATGGTATAGTGGTGAGCAATTACAAAGCGCTTTATCAAAAGGCGGGCTTAAAAGAGGCCGCAGGTTTTAAAATCATCTATAAATAAGTTTAATAAAATAGTTTATTGTTTTGAAGATCAACAGAAAAAGTATTTTAAGAGCACAGATCGGTTTAGGCTCGGGTTTACTCATGGCCCTGAGCCTGCCTGCCGCAAAGGCGCAAACCGCGTATGAGTTAAATGAAGGCTGGTTATGCAAAAAAGCATCAACCGTACAGGCTGAGGGCATCAAAATGTCGCAGGCATCATTTGCAACATCGGGCTGGGAAAAGGCTACCGTACCGGGTACCGTTTTAACCACCCAGCTTAACAACAAGCAAATTCCTGATCCGTTTTACGGGATGAACAACCAGCGCATACCTGATATTTATAAGGTTGGCCGCGACTATTATACCTACTGGTTTGTAAAGGATTTTAAGGAAGCCGCCCCGCAAGGCAGCAACCAGGTTTATTTAAACCTGCGTGGCGTTAATTACAGTGCCGATATTTATTTGAACGGCCATAAACTGAATGCTAAGCTGCATCAGGGTATGTTCCTGCGTCAGCGTTATAATATTACTAAATGGCTGGCCAAAAATGGCAGCAACCGTTTGGCTGTGATCGTACACCCGCCCGATGTAGTGGGCAATCCTAACGGCGGCCAGGGTGGCGATGGTACCATTGCCAAAGGCGTAGGCCTGCAATACACCGCCGGTTGGGATTGGATTCAACCAACCCGCGACCGTAACACCGGTATTTGGGATAAGGTGATCATCGAAAAAACCGGTGCTGTAGCGGTTGTCAATCCGCATGTAATTACGTTGGTTCCGGGTGTGCGTCAGCCTGAAGGCCCGCAGGCTCCGGTTACTATAAAGGTGGCTACCACGGTACAAAACCCAACCGCGCAGGCGGTAACCGGTACGCTGCGTTATACCATTGCAGGCGGTACGGTTTCAAAAAAGATCACTCTAAAGCCATCATCATCTCTGGATGTTCAGCTGGATGATTACGTGCTTAAAAACCCGAAATTGTGGTGGCCTAATGGTTACGGCGAGCAAAACCTGTACAACCTGCGTGTTGAGTTTTTAACTGCCGATAATAAGGTATCATCAAAAGAAGATGTTGAAGTTGGCGTAAGACAGATCACCACCAACTGGAACGAAAAGACCGAGAGCCGCCAGGTTAACGTGAACGGCCAAAAAATATTCATCAAGGGCGGTAACTGGATCATATCCGACGCGATGCTTCGTTTTTCGGACATGCGTTACGATGCCGAAATCCGTTATCACCGCGACATGAACCTGAACCTGATACGTATTTGGGGTGGCGCTATTGTTGAGCGCCCTGAGTTTTACAAGGCTTGCGATAAATATGGCTTACTGGTATTTCAGGATCTGTGGGGATCGGGCGATTGTAATGGCCGTTGGGTTGACCCGATGAAAGCCGAAGATCAATGGACCCGCCGTAAATACCCTGATGACCATGATCTGTACATGCGTTCAGTGTCTGACCAGGTGAAGATGGTACGTAACTATCCGTCGCTGGCCTTATGGTGTGGCGGTAACGAGATCACACCTCCGCAGGATATTCTGGCTGCTTTGCAGGATACTGTTTTCCCTAAGCTTGATCCAACCCGTTGGTTCGTGTCATACTCAAACTCTGAGTTAATGTCGCGCAACGTATTGGGTGGTAATGGCGATGGCCCTTACGGCATTCAGCAGCTATCAGTTTTTTGGGATTTTAAAACGTTCCCTTTCAATTCAGAGGTTGGTTCGGTAGGTGTGAGCGATTATACATCATTAAAAAGATTCATCCCTAAAGAGAACATGGTGTTCCCTGAGTTTGATGCATCAACCGGTAAATCAAAGGTTGATTCAGTTTGGGATTACCATAAATACATTGGTTACGATTGGTCGATAGATAAATATGGCAAACCAAAGGATGCCGAGGATTTCGCTGAGAAAGCACAGCTGGTAAACTACGATCAGTATCGTGCTCTGATGGAAGGCTTTAGCTCGCACATGTGGGATTGGTATACGGGTGTTATTATCTGGAAAACACAAAACCCATGGACAGCCATGCGCGGCCAGATGTACGATTACTACCTTGACCCTAACGCTTGTTTATACGGCCTGACCAACGGTAGCCAGCCCCTGCACATTATGTACAATCCGGGTGACGGTATGGTGATGGTAGCTAACAACACCTTTAAAACCCATACCAACCTGATGATAGTGGCCAAGATACTTGACCTTGATGGCAAGGAAACACCGATAACACAGGTATTTGCCGATGTTACGCCAACCACTACCAAAAGGTACCTATCAGTTAAGAAAGAACTTGACGCGGTAGCTAAGGACAAAGGCGCGTTCCTGGTATTGCAACTGCAAGATCATACACAAAAAATCATCAGCGAAAATATTTACTGGGTGGCTGATGCTAAGGGTGAGTACTCCGGTTTAAAAACCATGACCGCCTCAAAAGTAAGCGTTACAGCTAAAAAAGTAGCTAACGGTAAGGTTGAGGTAACATTAACCAACCCGGCTAACGCGCCGCTGGCATTCTTTAACCGTGTATCATTAGTAAACAGCAATACTAAAGAGCGTATGTTACCGGTTTTTTATAATGATAACTATGTATCGGTATTGCCGGGCACCAGCAAAACGGTTACTATTGATTACGACCCGAAACTGCATACCGCCACACCGGCAGTTACAGTTAGCGGTTGGAACTTAAAGGAAACAAGCATCGCTGTTAATTAAAATTAGAGCTAAATTGGCGGGCTATTTAATAGCCTATAAATAAAAACAAATGAAAAAAAGTATTTTCTCGCTGTTTGCACTGGCGGCATTGTGCGGAGGGGCATTCGGGCAGGGCAAACCAACGGGCCTTTCAAAATATGTTGATCCATACATTGGTACGGGTTTTCATGGTCACGTGTTTTTGGGTGCTAACGTGCCCTTTGGCGCGGTACAATTAGGCCCGGTAAACGTATCAGAGGGTTGGGATTGGTGTTCAGGTTATCACATTAGCGATACCACCATTGTTGGCTTTAGCCACACCCGTCTTAGCGGTACAGGTATCGGCGATCTGGGCGATATTGCCCTGATGCCAACCACCGGTCCGATCAAAGTTGCTAAAGGCAGTATCAAGGATCAGGAATCAGGTTTTATATCAACATTCAACCGTTCTTCAGAAACCGCTCAGGCCGGTTATTATGCTGTTAAGCTAAATCGTTATAATATTGGCGTTAAGCTAACCACCACGCCACGCGTAGGTTTCCATGAGTACACCTTCCCTAAAAACGATCAGTCGCACATCGTGATTGATCTGCAACAGGGCATAGGCTGGGACAGGCCGATGAAAACATCGCTTACCCTGGTGAATGATACCACCATTACCGGCTACCGTTACTCGCAAGGCTGGGCGGTTGATCAGCGTATCTATTTCACTATGATACTGTCAAAGCCGGTTAAAACTTTAACTGTTTATGATAGCACTGCCGTTAAAACCGGTACTTCTATCGAGGCTGTTAAGGCTAAAGGTGTAGTTACCTTTGCTACTAAGGATGGTGAAAAGGTTTATGTTAAAGTGGGTATCTCGCCTGTAAGTGTTGAGAATGCCGCGCTTAACATGAAAACCGAATTACCGGGCTGGGATTTTGCAGGCACTGTAACCAAAGCACAAGCCGCATGGGATAAGGCGCTGAACAAAGTAGCTGTTACCACGCCCGACGAGGATAAGAAAAAGATATTCTACACGGCCATGTATCATACCATGATAGCGCCATCGACATTTAATGATGTTAACGGCGATTATTGGGGAACTGATAAAAAGGTGCACAAAAACGAGGGTTTCAATAACCTGACCACTTTCTCGTTATGGGATACCTATCGTGCTGCCGACCCAATGTACACCCTGCTGCACCCTGAGCGTGTGAGCGATATGGTAAACACCATGCTGGCCATCTACAAGCAACAGGGCAAACTGCCTGTATGGCACCTGATGGCTAACGAAACCAACTGTATGGTGGGTTACAGCGCTATACCTGTTGTGGTTGATGCTTACCTTAAAGGCTACAAAGGCTTTGACGAAAAGCTGGCCTGGGAGGCTGTAAAAGCTACCGCAATGGGCGATGAGCGCGGCATCAAGTTCGTAAAATCATTAGGTTATGTACCTGCTGATAGCACTGCCGAATCGGTATCAATGGGCTTAGAATATGCTTTGGCCGATTGGAGCGCCGCGCAAATGGCTAAGAAAATGGGCAACACTGCCGATTACGAATACTTTACGAAACGCGGTAATTACTACAAAAACTATTTCGATAGCAAAACCGGTTTCTTCCGTGCTAAGCTGGCTGATGGCAAGTTTAAGGAGCCTTTCGATCCGTTCCGTTCGATACACGAGCGTGGCGATTACACCGAGGGTAACGCATGGCAATACCAATGGCTGGTTCCGCAGGATGTTGAGGGCCTGATAAAATTATTAGGTGGCGATAAAAAATTCACCGCTAAGCTGGATACTTTCTTTGTAGCCAAAGGCGATATGGGCCCTGAGGCATCAAATGATATTTCGGGTTTAATAGGCCAGTACGCGCATGGTAACGAGCCAAGCCACCACATTACTTACCTGTATACTTACGCCGGCCAGCCCTGGAAAACTGCCGAAAAGGTACGTTACATCATGAAGGATTTTTATACCACCAAACCCGACGGCATCATCGGTAACGAGGATGTTGGCCAGATGTCGGCATGGTATGTATTATCATCAATGGGCTTTTACCCGGTAAATCCGGCAAACGGTAACTATGTATTTGGTAGTCCGTTGTTTAACGAGGCTGTGATCAACCTGCCGGAGGGCAAGCAATTCAAGATTACCGCGCGTAACAATAGCGACGAAAATAAATACATTCAAAGTGTAACTTTAAACGGAAAACCATACACAAAAACTTATATTAGCCATACCGAATTAACCAAGGGCGGCGAACTGGTTTTTGTGATGGGTAACAAACCCAACCTTAAATGGGGTGTAAAGGCTGCTGATCGCCCTTATTCTGTAAAGTAACTATTTGATGTAGATATGCCGCTAAGGGCAAACATATTTAAACCTGCTTTAAATACTGATGCTGTAAAGCCGGTATATATTATACTGCAATGCGCTGTGGCCATGTGTTTTATTGGCCATGGCGCATTTGGCATTATAACCAAGCCCATTTGGTGTAATTATTTTGCCGTTTTTGGCATTGGCGAGGCTTTGGCCTATAAACTAATGCCTGTTGTGGGCACCATTGATATTTTAATGGGTATCAGTATATTGATATACCCAACCCGTGCCATAGCCCTTTGGCTGGTGTTATGGGGTGTAATGACAGCTTCCCTACGTCCGCTATCCGGCGAGCCCTTTGCCGAGATGATTGAACGTGCCGGTAACTACGGCGCTCCATTAGCCCTACTTTTATTGTGCGGATTTGAGCCGTCTGTTAAATCATTATTTAGTAAGATGAAGCAGCCGGTATCTGTTACTGCTGCCCGTTTGCAGTTGGTGCAATCGGCTTTGCGTATAGCTGCATTTTTGCTGCTTACGGGGCATGGCTGGTTAAATCTGCTGCATAAAAAGGGATTGATAGCACAGTACAATGCACTGGGCTTTCGTCAGGCTGAAAATGTGGCTTTGGTGAACGGCATTGTTGAAATAGCCGCGGCGGTATTTATTTTGGTTCGACCGAACCGTACGCTGCTGCTGGTATTCTTTATATGGAAGGTAGCTACCGAGCTTTTATACCCGCAATACGCCGCTTTTGAGTGGATAGAAAGGGGAGGAAGTTACGGCGTTTTATTGGCCTTATGGTTTATTTGCGCGCCGCATACCAAAACTGTACACGGCGCACAAAAAAGTGTGATCACATCCTGATCTATTTTGAGCGAACGCCGATCTCGGCAACCGCTACTCCATTCCCGCTGATCACGTGATCGGCCCGGAACTTAAAATATCTTGCTTTTATTGGTGCATTCAACTTGATCTCCTGCTCAACAGGGTGGGCCTTGATGTTTGAAAATTCGCCTTTGGCGGCTTCTTTCCAGTCGGTACCGTTATCGCTCACGTAAAAGGTATAGCGATCAACAATACCTTCGGTTTTCTTATCCTGACGAGGCAGGTAAGTAAACGTGCTGATGGTTGGTGCCCCGCCCATATCTACAGCCAGTTCAGTCGGTTTAAATGCTGCCGAAGTATCCTTCTGTAAAGTGCTCCATACTGAGCGATAGTTTTCGTCAATAGCCTGTGCAGCTTCGTTATTGGCGGCATTCAGCAGTTTCCAGTTCTCTTTATTCAGGCCGAATTTTACATTGGCTGCTTCGCTGGTTTGGTTGCCATCAACAGCAATAGCTTTAACAATGCCTCCGTCAGTCAATACAAATGGCTTGCTGTATGGGGTTGATGCCTTGGTTGGCGTACTGCCATCTAATGTATAATATATGTTTGATACAGGTGCATCGGTACTGATGGTAACCTCGCCGCTGCGGCTTTTGCTGATGGCGGGAGCGGTTACATGTACAGGCTCTTTATACAAGCCAAAATCGCTCAGCGCAATGCTAACCGGCGATTTTACAATGCGTAACCTTACTTGGCTTGCTGTAATGTTTTGCGGTAAGCGTATCAAGCGTTTTGAGCCGATGCTTGTGGCGTTAGCTACCTGTTTCCACTCGCCGTTTTGGTAAGCGTCAACAGCAACTTCCTCAATGCGCTGACCTAACTTGATATTCTCGCGCAGTTGAATCACGTTAAAGCTAACCGACTTTTTAAAGCTCAGGGTAAGCGTTGGAGTATTTACCTTATCATCTGTAGCCCAGTACGAGAAATTGTCGTTATCTGTCAAAAATTTGGTGCCGTACAGTTTACTGTTTTTGCCGCGGATATTGCTGGCCGTTATTGTAGCATCCTTTGCCAAATTAACAGCGAAGGTTTGCTTCAATAGTTCACCAAAGGCTTTCAGCTTGGCCACATCATCTGCATCTATCACCCCATCACGATTGGGCGATAAACCCAGATCCAGCGCCGCGCCACGGCCAACACTTTTGTAATACAGATCAAGGAGGGTATATGGCGATTTAGCCATTCCATCCTGACTAGCATGGTAAAACCATCCCGGACGGAAAGGTACATCACACTCCGCAGGCATCCAGTATTTGCCACCACGAGTGCCCTCAATGCCTAATTCATACATTACCTCGCCGTTAGCAGGCTCCTTGCCGGGTTGCGATGCTTTGGGTGTATAGGTTGCCCAACTGGTTTCGCCCGCGTGACCTTCCTCGTTACCTACCCAGCGTACATCAGGCCCAACATCGCCAAACAAGGTTGCGCCGGGCTGCATTTTACGGGTAATGGCCCAGGTATTCGTCCAATCATAATAAGTAGTGCGGTCAATTTTGCGTGCCTCGTTAGCGCCGCCGTAGTAGCCGTCGCCACCATTGGCACCATCATGCCATGATATGAATAATTTGCCGTAGTTGCTATATAGTTCACGTAACTGTTGCTGGTATATGTTCAGATACTCAGGTTTGCCGTAAAAGGCATTGTTCCTGTCCCACGGCGAGCAGTACAAGCCTAACTGCATGCCCAGTTTTTCGCAAGCCAATTGGTATTCTTTCACCATATCGCCCTTGCCGTTTTTCCAGGTGGCCTTGGTGATGTTGTGCTCGGTGGTTTTGGTAGGCCATAGGCACAAGCCGTCATGGTGCTTAGCAACTACAATTATGCCCTTAAAGCCGCCATCCTTAGCCGCCTGTACTATCTGCGCGGCATCAAACTTCGCCGGGTTGATCAGCTTCGGGTCTTCATCGCCAAAACCCCATTCCTTATCGGTGTAAGTATCAACACCATAGTGTATTATGCAATACATCTCCAACTTGTGCCAGTTAAGCTGTGCTGCCGATGGCGTTGCACCATAAGGCTTAGGCGCAGGCTGAGCAAAGGCCAAAGCGCTTTGCAGCAGGAGAGAGGCAAGGGCTATTTTTTTCATTTCGTGTATCGATATAAAAAAGTTCAATTAATGTTTTAACCATGATGCCGGTATTTCGGCAGGCGCTGAGCCATCTTTAGTATAAAGCAGTTTAAGGGCGTAACCGCCGCCGCCTTCTAAAAAGTTAAGCTCAAAAGGTTGCAGGCCTTTTTTCAAAGCTACCTGTCCGCTTTTTTCAATAGCCGAGTGCATGGCCTCGTTATCAACCACCAGTCGGTCGGCTATTTTAAGCACGCCGCCATCATCACACGTTAAATAAAAGGTATAAACCCCATCTGTCGGGATATCAACGTAGCCCTTATATTTTAGGCCGAAACTTGGCGCGGTGGCCTCTTTAGGCACGGTAACGGTGCTAACGGTTAAGGCCTGATTTTTAGCCGTATCAGGTATCAGCGTAGTTTTTTTGTAAAACGCCGGGAAGTAACGTACCGCCAGGCCCGCCTGTAAGCTGGTTTTATTAACTGGTTCGGCAAGGGCTTGCTTTACATATTTCAGGTTATACAAATCGCCGCGAATGCCCGATGCGGTATAGGCAACCAAACGAATGTTTTGCGATTGCGTGATCTTTAACGAACCGGTCAGCTCAGTTGATTGTTGCGTAGGTAGTGAGCCATCGGTAGTATAAAATATCTTTAAACCTGCTAATGGCTTATTTACGCTCAGGGTAGTTTCATCGGTAAATACGCTGCTTTCAACCAGCTCGGTAAAGTCGGGCAGGCGGTAGTTAACGTGCATGGCATCCAGGCGAGGGTACTGTTTTAATAATCGCTCCTGGTAACCTTTATAATCCTTTTTGTTGGTCCATAACACTTCGGCAAGCGCCGTCATACGGGGGAATACCATGTAATCCGCACGGTTTTCTGTGGGGATGCGTTCGCTCCAAAGGTTGGCTTGCGCGCCTATTATATTCGCGGCTTCCTGCTTGTTCAGTTTCTTGGGTACGGGGTTAAAATGGTAAACATTGTAAACCGAGTTCTGATCCGGATCATTATCAAAATAAAGCGGTTCACCCGGTGTCATGATCACCTTGTTGCCATTCTTGGCCGCCTTTATGGGCGCGTTAGGCACCCAGCTGCGCCAGTACATTACCACGGCGGTAGAGCTGATACCATCCTCCAATATCTCATCCCAACCGATCAGTTTTTTGCCATTCTTGTTAAAGAATTTCTCCATGCGGTTAATGAAGTAACTTTGCAGTTCGGCAGAAGTTTTAATGCCCTCTTTGGCCATCATGGCCTTGCAGGCTTCTGATTCGCCCCAGCTTGTACGGTCAACCTCATCACCGCCAATATGTATGTATTTGCTCGGGAATAAGGCGAATATCTCTTTATAAACATTCTCGGCAAACTCATAAGTAGTTTCGCTGCATGGGCATATCGGGGTAGTGAAAAGCTCGCCCCACTTGCTGCCGCCCGCGCACGATAGAAAAGGGTAGTTGTTTATAGCCGCCATCATGTGCCCCGGCATATCAATTTCGGGGATAATGTCGATATGTCTTTTTGTAGCATAAGCTATCACATCTTTCATTTGCGCCTGGGTATAAAAACCACCGTAAAGGGTTTTGCCATCGCGCTTTATGATGTGTTTTGGGTCGATAGCGAAATCAGGATTATCCTTTGATTTTTCGATACATGCCGAATCCTGGTTATTAAAGGTTCTCCACGCGCCAAATTCGGTAAGCTTAGGGTATTTCTTGATCTCGATGCGCCAACCCTGATCATCCGTTAAATGCAGGTGCAGCTTGTTGAATTTGTACAAAGCCAGGCGGTCGATATACTTTTTCAGATAATCAACAGAGAAAAAGTGACGTGATACATCCAGATGCAAGCCGCGCCAGGCATAAGCAGGCTGATCGGCAATTTGTACAACAGGCAAGGTTAATGCGCCGCTCTTACCGGTTTGTTCAACGCTTTCGGGCAGTAACTGGCGCAGGGTTTCAACACCCCTGAATATACCCGCAGCGGTTTTAGCCGACAAAGTTACCTTTTGCGTGCTGATGTTCAGTTTATATCCTTCATCGGCAGTAATGGTATTATCGGTAACAAATTGAATTACGTTGGCCGATGCCGCGCCATAAGTAAGCGCCTTGCCCGATCCGTTGGTGATAAGCGCGTTAAGTAACTCGGCCTCTTGTAAGTATTTTTTACCGGCAGGCAATGTTATTTGGGTTTTGCTGTTGATGCTGAACACCCCCAAACCCTTAACTACCGATTGCGGATAGGGTATAAGGTTAACCTGCGGCGCGGTGGTTTGAGCGTTTACACTATTGCCCCCGGCCAAAATACCAAGCAGGGTAATGCCAAGCGCGAGTACTAAGTTCGATTGTCTGGTTATCATTATTCTGCTGATTTATTTGGTTGCCGGGTTTTGGTCAAGTATCGGTGCTTCCAGCGAGTTGATGGTTGTATGACCATTTTTTAACTGATCAAAAACGCATATCTCATTTTTGCCTTTTTTAAGCCATACCGATGGTATATAAATGGTTTGTTGCGGGCCAATGTTCCAGTACTTGCCCAGGTTATGGCCGTTTAAAAATACAAAGCCTTTACCAAACTGGCGCATATCCAAATAAGTATCGGCAACGATATTTAAAGTAAATGTGCCTTTGTACAGTGCAGGCAGATCGTTACTTATATTTTTGGCCGAAAATTTAAATCCTGCAAGGCTCTCAAACGGCAGGCGGTACATCTTCCAGTTATTAACCACCTCGCCGGCAAGCGTTACCTGTTTGGTGATGCCGTGGGTATTATCGGTTAAGTAAGGGCCATAGTTTATGCGGCCGTTGTTCTCGGTCAGTATGTCGAGCACCGCGTTGGCCGGTATATTTTCAAGCAATACGCTATCCTGTTTTAACCGGCGGTCAAGCACGACTATTTTTTTACCGTTGATGTATACCTGGGCATAATCTCGCAGGGCATCAAGCTTTAATAAACCGCCTTTTGATATTAGGGTACGATACAGCAGGAAACCATAAGCCTGATCCAGGGCCTCAAAGGTCATGGTTTGTTTGGCCTCGACAGGTTTTGGCAGGTTATCGAACACGCTGCTGTAGGCGGTCAGTTTAATATCGTTAATGGCCATCACCGCTTTTTTAGCAGGGATAGGCGGCAGTTGTTTACCGGCAGGCAGATGTTTGGCTATCACCTCGCGGAATTTGATGAACTTTTCTGTCGGGTTGCCTGATTCATCCAGCGGGGCATCATAATCATAGCTTGATACCTGTGGGGCATAAGGCTCGGTACGGTTCATGTTGGCACCGTTCATAAACCCGCGTGTTGTACCACCGTGAAACATATACATATTGATGGATATGCCCGCCGCTAATATCTTCTCCAGTTTGGCCGCGTCGGCAGTAGCATCGGTATGGGCATGTTTTTCGCCCCAGTGATCAAACCAGCCCGGGTACCACTCGGCTATATAGTATGGGCCTTTGTTATTATGGTATTTATTGATGAGTTGCTTTACCGCAGCAGGGTCATCCAACCCATTTACCGCGGGCAGATAGCCCGGCAGGTAACCTTTTGGCATTTGGTCGGCACCATCGCAGGTAAACAGTATGCCATCAAAACCGGCCTCCCTGAATATTTTTCTGTTCAGGTCCATATAGCTCTTATCATCACTGTATGAGCCGTACTCGTTCTCTATCTGCAGCATTAATATATTGCCGCCATGCGTAATTTGCAGCGGTACCAGTTGTTTGGCCAACTGTGCTATATACTTTTTGTAGGCATCAATAAAGCGCGGGTCTTTACTGCGAACTTTAAGGGTGCTATCCTTTAATAACCATGATGGGTAACCGCCAAACTCCCACTCGGCGCAGGCATAAGGGCTTGGGCGTAATACCACCCACATGCCTTCCTGCTGGGCGGTTTTTACAAACTCGGCAATGTTGTTGTTGCCGCTAAAATCATACTTACCTTGCTTTTCCTCATGGGCATTCCAGAATATGTAGGTGCCCACGGTGTTCAGACCCATAGCCTTGGCCATCTTCATGCGGTCGCGCCAGTATTCTTTGGGGATACGTGCGCAGTGCATCTCGCCCGAGATCATCTGGAATGGCTTGCCATCTAATACAAAAGTGCTGTCGCCAAGCGCGAAGGTGTGTTTGGATTGGGCGCTGGTTTGCAACGCTGCCGCCATTAATGCCACACCGGTAAGTATTGATTTGATATTCATCATACAGAGTTGTAGTATAGTGCCAAATTAGCAAAATGAGCCTTAAAACAAATTAAAATATTTATAAAAACACAAATACTTTTACTAAAATTTTAAAATGTATTTATTTTTCGAAATTTATTAATATTCTTGTAATTCTCAATGCAACCGATTGCATAATTTTTTAAGCTATGACAATTAAGCCAAACATTAAGTACATACTGTTAGCCGCGGCATGTACATGCAGTTTTATCAGCAAGGGGCAAAACAAGCCTAAATTTCGCGACGAAAGTTTGCCCGTTAATACCCGTGTGAACGCGCTGATCTCCGAATTATCATTACCCGAAAAAGCATCCCTGATGGGTTACCGCAGTGCCGAAGTTAAACGCCTGGGCATACCATCATACAACTGGTGGAACGAGAGCTTGCACGGTGTGGCAAGGGCGGGCGAGGCTACGGTTTTTCCGCAGGCTATTGCTATGGCTGCAACATTTAATGATGGGCTGGTGAATGAGGTGGCAAGCGCCATATCAACCGAGGCTCGGGCTAAATACAATTTGTCGACAAAGCAAAACAGGCGTTTGATGTATATGGGTTTAACCTTTTGGTCGCCCAACATTAATATATTTCGTGACCCACGCTGGGGCCGCGGACAGGAAACTTATGGCGAAGACCCGTTCCTGACAGGTACCATCGGCAGCGCCTATATTAAAGGTATGCAGGGTAATGATCCGGCTCACCTTAAAACATCAGCAACGGCCAAACACTTTGCGGTGCACAGCGGCCCTGAAGCGCAGCGCGACTTTTTTGATGCCAAGGTTGATGAAAAGGATCTGCGCGAAACATACCTGTACGCTTTCCATAAACTGGTTGATGCCGGTGTAGAATCGGTAATGACGGCCTATAACCGTGTTAACGGCGTGCCAACATCAACCAATAAAAAACTGATAACCCAGATACTGCGCGGCGAGTGGGGCTTTAAAGGCCACGTGGTTACCGACTGCGGTGCGTTGGATGACATTTATTTAACGCACAAGGTACTGCCCGACAAGGTATCGGTAGCGGCAGCGGCTATAAAAGCGGGTACTAACCTTGATTGTTCAAGCATTTTCCAAAGCGATATTGAGAACGCCATCAACAAGAAACTGATCACCGAGAAAGAGGTGAACCAATCGCTTTCGCAAATTTTGCGCACGCAGTTCAAATTGGGTTTTTATGATGAGGCCGCAAGCTCACCTTACGCCGGTTACGGTGCCGATAGTGTGCATAACGATTACCACGTAGCCCTTGCCCGCAAGGCAGCACTGCAAAGTATGGTATTGCTTAAAAACGAAAAGAACATATTGCCTTTAAGCAAACAGGATTACTCAAGCATTATGGTGGTAGGTTCGAGCGCGGCATCGTTAGATGCGCTGGTAGCTAACTATCATGGTGTGAGCAGCCGCATGGTGAACTTTGTGGAGGGTATAACCGCGGCGGTTGGTCCAGCTACACGAGTTGAGTACGATCTGGGTTCGGGTAATAAAGATACTATGCACTTTGGCGGTATATGGTCGGCAGGTAATGCTGATGTTACAGTAGCCGTAGTTGGTTTAACCCCGGTATTGGAGGGTGAGGCAGGTGATGCCTTCCTGTCTGAAAGTGGTGGCGATAAAAAAACATTGAGCCTTCCGGCTGATAACATCGCTTTTTTAAAGGAACTGCGCAAAAAAGTGACCAAGCCTATTATTGCCGTAGTAACATCGGGCAGTGATGTTGATATTGCTGAGATAGCGCCTTATGCTGATGCCATTATATTAGCCTGGTATCCGGGCGAGCAGGGTGGTAACGCCCTGGCCGATATATTATTCGGTAAATATTCGCCATCAGGCCACTTGCCGTTAACTTTCTATAAGTCGATCAATGATCTGCCGGCGTATGATAACTATAACATGAAAGATCGTACCTACCGTTACTTTACCGGCCCGGTGCAATATCCGTTCGGTTTTGGCATGAGCTACACCTCGTTTAAGTTCGACTGGAAAGCGCAGCCACAAAAAAGCTACGGTGCTAAGGATTCTATCACCGTATCGGTCAACGTAACCAACACCGGCGCTATGGATGGCGACGAGGTGGTGCAGGCCTACATCAAATATCCGCAAGGCGAGCGTATGCCGCTAAAGGAGTTAAAAGGCTTTAAGCGTGTAACCGTATCCAAAGGCGGTCAGCAAACCGCTACCATTAAAATACCGGTAAGCGATCTGCAAAAGTGGGATCTGAAAGCTAACAAATGGAAGCTGTATCCGGGCACTTACACCCTGAACATCGGCAATAACTCGGCTGATGAGGCTTTAGCAGCCAGCTTTACCGTAAAGTAATCGTTTAGCTAAGGTTATAATATTCAATTTTATGATACCCGCGTTGCCATGCAGCGCGGGTATTTTTGCTTTTTATGGGGTATGATTTACGCCTGATGATGAAAAAAATATCACCGGTTCGCCGATACATTTTGGCTGTTCACCGATATTTAGGGCCGTTACGCCTATTTGGGGCTAAACGGCTGTAACGTTGGGTGGGGTGGCAGTGTCTTATTGATGTATTTAAAAAGAAACATAAATAATTCACTATCAAAATCATAAAGTCATGAAAACTACCATAATCACCATCGCCACTATCTGCTCATTAGCTTTTGGTTCAGTAAATTCAGCCAAGGCTGATAACATTAACGACAATGCCGTTACCGTATTAAATGATGTTAAAAGCATCAGCAAAATTGAAGTTCGCGGCAACGTTGAACTATATGTATCAAACAGCGTTAACGACCGTGTAAAGGTTTACAACCGCTACTATACCGAAAGCGCTTTAGTACAAAACACAAACGGCGTACTGCGCATCTCATCATACACAGCAAAAAAACTGGTTGTATGGGTATCAGCAAATGATCTTCGCTCAATTGCCGCTTTTGATAACGCAACCGTAAAATCATTCGGTACCCTGTCAGCCATTAACCTTGATGTTCAGTTGAACAATAATGCTGCCGCTCAATTGAACATCGAATCATACAGCGCTAACATCAAAGTTAACGATAACGCCAAAGCCGATCTTACCGGTAACGTTACAGATTATGCCCTGAACTACGGCCGCTCAACCAGTGTTAACTATGGCAAACTGGTAGCCATGGGTAAAGCACAGGTAGCAAAAAGCGCCGAAAAATATGCCGCCGCTAAAAATGAGCTGGCTGCGCTTTAAGCATCACTTTTGCAAAAGTCCATCATATATTCTGCGAAAAGCCATCAGTGTACAAATGATGGCTTTTCTAATTTAAAGTGTAACTTCACAGGCACAATCAGCATCAAAACCAAAAGAGAACAAACTAACCCGATCATGAAAACTATACTATACACCATCGCTATTGCCGCCGCGGCAACCCTTTCATTTACATCATGTAACGTAAAATGCAAAAAAGGCTCGGGCACATTGAAAACCGAAAGTCGTAAGGTTACTGATTTTAGTCGCATTCAGGTTGAGGGCGGTTTTAAAGTGATTTTAAAGCAGGATAGCTCGCTTAATGTTGACCTGAGTATTGACGATAACCTGCTTGAATTTGTTGAAACCGAAGTAAGCGGCGGCACACTAAAAATATCAAACGCGCGCAACATTTGCGGTAGCGATGACGCGCAAATAGTTATCGGCGTGAAAAATCTGGAAGAATTAAAGGGATCAGGCGCGGTAAAGTTCAGCAGCGCGGGCAGATTGAATGTAAAGGATATTGCCATTGAGCTGGCAGGTGCGGGCAGTACCGATCTTGACCTAAGCGCGGCCAACGTACGTACGGAAGGCAGCGGATCAACCGATATAAAGCTGAAAGGCCAGGCGGCATCAAACACCATTAGCCTTAAAGGTAGCGGTAAAGTTGAGGCACTTGATTTTGTGGTAGGCAAATACAATATTGAAACCACTGGCGCCGGCGAATATAAAGTGAACGCGCTAAAATCATTGGTGGTAAAAACTACAGGTTCATCAACAATTGAGTATCGTGGCAACCCAACCGATGTTAAAAACCAGGAAACAGGTTCATCAACCCTGAAAAAGATAGACTAATTTTTACTTAATAATATTATTAAAGCTTGCCCAAAAGGCAGGCTTTTTTTGTTTCGATTATGCGATAAAGTGTTGACTGACATTTTTTTAAATTTAGTTGTAGCATTTGTTGGTGTGTTTGCGTCTTAGCATTAACACAAAAACAATCACAACCAAACCACACAATGAAAAAGTTAGTTAAATGGATAGCGGTTATACTGCTATTGGTAGTTGTGGTAGCCATTTCGGGGCTATCATACGTAAACTACGCGCTGCCCGATGTGGGCGATCCCGAAAAAATAAGCGTTGAGCTAACCCCTCAGCGTATTGAACGAGGTAAGTACCTGGCCAACCATGTTGCCGTATGTGTGGACTGCCACTCCACCCGCGATTTCTCAAAATTTGCCGGCCCAATTGATACCACGCATATAGGTGCCGGTGGTGATAAGTTTGATCAGAAGATCGGCTTTCCGGGAGTTGTATATGTACCCAACATTACCCCGCTTAATTTAAAAGGGTGGACGGATGGCGAGTTATTCCGCGCTATAACCACAGGCGTTAAAAAGGATGGCTCGGCTATATTCCCAATAATGCCGTGGATGTATTACTCAAAAATGGATAGGGAGGATGTATACGCTATTATTGCCTACCTGCGCACACTAAAACCGGAGGGTAAGAATTACCCGGCGCATCAGCTCGATTTTCCGCTGAATTTTATAGTGAACACCATGCCGCAGCCGGCTACGCTAAGCACCCGCCCGCCCGAGAGCGATACGCTTAAATATGGTGAATACCTGGTACAAACAGCCGCCTGCCGCGATTGCCACAGTCAGGATGATAAGGGTAAGCTGATAGCCGGGCTTGAATTTGCCGGGGGCAAGGCGTTTAATATGCCGGGCGCTACGCTAAAATCATCAAACATAACACCCGATAAGGAAACAGGTATAGGCAAATGGAGCAAACAGGAATTTGTGGCACGTTTCCGTCAGTTTGCTGATGGGGGTATGCAGCCTGTAGCTGTTAAACCGGGCGAATTTCAAACCATTATGCCCTGGTGGAAATACGGCAGCATGAAGGTTTCAGACCTTGAAGCCATGTACGCTTACCTTAAAACTATTAAGCCTGTACAAAACCCGGTAGTAAAATTTCAGGCCAACTCATTTGCAGCTAAATAATTTGAAATAAAATTCATACTTTTGCGCCTCAAAATAAGGTACGGCGCGGCCGTGCCCTGTTATAAATTAAATATCCGCAGAAGATGAATATTACACAGGAAAAAGTTGATAACCTGAACTCCGTTCTTAAAATTAACCTTGCACCGGAAGATTACTCTCCACGTGTTGACAAGGCCATTAAAGACCACGCTAAAAAAGCCAAGCTTCCGGGTTTCCGTCCGGGTATGGTGCCGGCCGGCCACATTAAAAAAATGTATGGCAAAAGCATATTGGTTGATGAGATCAACAACCTGTTATCAGATACACTGAACAACTACATTGACGAGCAAAAGCTGAATATATTAGGTCAGCCGCTGCCAAAGGTAGATGACGAGAAAGAGTACAACTGGGATTTTGCCGATACTTTTGAGTTTAACTACGAAATTGGTTTGGCACCTGAGTTTGATCTGGAGTTTACTTCAAAAGATCAGGTTACGCAATACGTTATCAAGGTTGACGACGAAACACTGGCATCACGTACCAAAAATATCCGTCGCAGCTATGGCAAAATGACAAATCCTGACGTATCGGCAGATGATGATGTGCTTTACTCGCTATTAGAGCAGCTTTCACCGGATGGCTCTGTTTTTGAAGGTGGTATTAGCGAAACGGTATCGGTTCGTTTAGATCAGGTTAAGGATGAGGCTATCAAAACTTCATTGATCGGTTTAAAGAAAGATGATACTGTTGAGTTTGATATTCAGAAAGCATTTGAAGGCGACGCGGCTAAAATTGCCGGTTTGTTGAAAATAGACGAGGATACCGCTGCCGACCTTAAATCAAACTTCCGCTTAACTGTTAAAAATGTTAATCGTTTAGAGGAAAGCGATCTGAACCAGGAGTTCTTTGATAAATTATTTGGTGAAGGTACTGTAACTACCGAGGAGGAGTTCAAAGCTAAGATAACCGAGGAGCTTGAGGCTATGATGCAGCAAGACAGCGAGCGCAAGCTACAGGACGAGATATACAACTACGCTACCGGCAAAGTTGATTTCCCGCTGCCTGACGAGTTTTTGAAACGCTGGTTAAAGGTTACTAACGAGAAACTGAGCGACGAGGAGTTGACCGAAGGTTATGCTGAATTCGCAAAAAATCTTAAATGGACCCTGATAGCTAACAAGATCATTGTTGAGAACAACATCGAGATCAAGTACGAAGAAGTTTTTGAAGCCGCTAAACAACGTTTGGATGCACAGTTCAGAATGTACAGCCCGCAGCCGTTAACTGACGAGCAGTTAGGCCAGTACACTGTACAATACCTGCAAAACAAAGAGAACGCTAACCGTACTTTTGAAGAAGTAAAAGCCCTTAAGGTATTTGATTACATCAAGAGCATCATTACGCTTGATAAAAAGGACATCGCTTACAACGAGTTTACCAAACTGGCAAACTAAGCGAAAAGCTTTCCATATAAAATTCACCAAAAGCAACTTGAAAGGGTTGCTTTTGGCGTTTAAAGCAGTCAGTAGTGAGTTTTGTGATCAGTGGTTGGAGGTTAGTGATTAGAGGTCAGTAACATTACCAATGCCAAATATTTTTACTTTTTGAAAACCTTAAACGCAAAATAGTATTCAAGTAAAAAGTATATATTTAACGCCGGGCAACAACGCCCAACCTAAAAAACAATAAACAAAATGAGCAGTAATATCGACAGAGACGAGTTCAGAAAATATGCTGTAAAGCACCACCGCATTAACAGCTTACACGTAGATAAATTTATTTCAAACGTTGACAGGGCTAACCTGCCAATGGGCATGACACCATACATTATTGAGGAACGCCAGCTAAACGTAGCCCAAATGGACGTTTTTTCGCGCCTGATGATGGATCGTATCATCTTTTTAGGTGATGCCATATATGATAGCATTGCCAATATTATACAGGCACAATTACTGTTCCTGCAATCGGCAGATAGCAAACGCGATATCCAGATCTATATTAACTCACCGGGAGGTTCGGTATACGCAGGGTTGGGTATTTATGATACCATGCAGTTCATCTCAAATGATGTAGCTACCATTTGTACAGGTATGGCGGCATCAATGGGCGCGGTATTATTATGCGCGGGTACTAAAGGCAAACGTGCAGCGTTACCACATTCAAGGGTGATGATACACCAGCCATCAGGCGGTGCGCAAGGTCAGCAGTCTGACATTGAGATCACTTACCACGAGATCACCAAACTGAAAAAAGAACTGTACCAGATCATTGCCGATCATAGCGGTGCACCGTTCGAAAAAGTTTGGGATGCATCAGACCGTGACCACTGGATGATAGCCGAAGAAGCTAAGGAATTTGGTATGGTTGATGAGATATTAAGAGGTAACAATCCTAAAAAATAACAAATAAAACGCCCTATCGCTAAAACTAAAAATAGTGATGGGGCGTATACTATTGTAAAGGACGAAATTTTTTAGTAATTTTATCCAATTTACTCAAAGCAAAAGCAATGACTAAAAACAGCAAAGAGATCAGGTGTTCATTTTGTGGTGCTGGTAAGCAGGATAGCCTGATGCTCATAGCCGGATTAGATGCGCATATTTGCGATAAATGTGTTAATCAGGCTAATGAGATTTTAGCCGAAGAACTTAAGGTTCGTAAAGTTAAATCATCGCCATCAACGCCATCGATATTAAAACCGGGCGAGATCAAAACTCACCTCGACCAATACATCATCGGTCAGGACGATGCCAAAAAGATACTTTCAGTAGCGGTATACAATCACTATAAACGCCTTAACCAGCGTGTTGATAAGGATGAGATCGAGATCGAAAAATCAAACATCATTATGGTGGGCGAAACCGGTACCGGTAAAACCTTATTGGCTAAAACACTGGCCAAGGTTTTAAATGTGCCTTTTTGTATATGCGATGCCACCGTATTAACCGAAGCCGGTTACGTAGGCGAGGACGTTGAAAGTATACTTACCCGTTTACTGCAAGCCGCTGATTACGATGTAACCGCGGCCGAACGTGGTATAGTTTATATTGACGAGGTTGACAAGATAGCCCGTAAAAGCGATAACGCGTCCATCACCCGCGATGTATCCGGCGAGGGTGTACAACAGGCTTTGTTAAAGATACTTGAAGGTACACTGGTTAACGTACCACCACAAGGTGGCCGTAAGCATCCCGATCAAAAAATGATCACCGTAAACACAAGCAATATTCTGTTTATATGCGGTGGCGCGTTTGATGGTATTGAGCGTAAAATAGCAGGCCGTTTGCGCACGCAAACTGTTGGCTACAAGTTTAATAGCGATGATAGCGAGGTTGACCTAAAAAATCTGTACAAGTACATCACCCCGCAGGATCTTAAATCATTCGGGTTGATACCTGAGCTGATCGGTCGTTTGCCTGTGTTAACTTACCTTAACCCGCTTGACCGTGATGCCCTGCACAACATACTTACCGAGCCTAAGAACTCGCTGCTTAAACAATACAAAAAACTGTTTGAGTACGAAGGTGTAAAGCTTGATTTTGAAGATGAAGTGCTTGATTTTATAGTAGATAAGGCAATGGAATTTAAGTTAGGAGCCAGGGGGCTTCGTTCCATTTGCGAAGCGATAATGATAGACGCGATGTTTGAATTCCCATCACAAAAGGATGTGAAAGAACTGAACGTAACTTTGGATTATGCCCGTGAGAAGTTTGAAAAATCAGACCTCAAAAAGTTAAAAGTAGCTTAACAATAACCCAATAGCCCGAGCGCTATCTTTATTGATAATAAAACACGAACCCTGGTGAAACGCCGGGGTTTGTTGTATCCGATAGTTTTTGACTGATCAGTGCAATCAAAAATAGATCGGTGTAATCAAATAAGTAATTAACAAAGGAGAAATATATATGAATGAAGAAACCGTAGTAAAAAAAGACGAAGACATTGTAGAGAACGCTAAAAAGGTAAAAGAGGTACAAACGCCTATACGCCGCGGTTTAAAAACCAAGCAGGCCATTGTAGATAACTGGTTGCCGCGCTATACGGGCCGCCCCTTAGATCAGTTTGGGCAGTACATTATTCTCACCAACTTTTCAAAGTACATACAGCTGTTTTCGCAATGGAATGATGACGCACCGGTTATGGGTCTTGAAAAACCGATGCAAAGTGTTACCGCCGGTAACATCACCATCATTAACTTTGGTATGGGCAGCCCGGTTGCAGCTACCGTGATGGACTTGCTTACGGCCATTAAGCCTAAAGCCGTTATTTTTTTAGGCAAATGCGGAGGTTTAAAAAAGAAGAACAACGTAGGCGATTTGATACTGCCGATAGCCGCCATAAGGGGCGAGGGTACATCAGATGATTATATGCCTGCCGAAGTACCGGCATTGCCATCGTTCGCGCTGCAAAAAGCCATATCGACTACCATACGCGATATGTCGCTTGATTACTGGACAGGCACCTGTTACACCACCAACCGCCGTGTTTGGGAGCACGATAAAGAGTTTAAGGCCTACCTCAAAAAACTGCGCGCCATGGCCGTTGATATGGAAACCGCTACCGTGTTTGTAACCGGCTTCGCTAACAAGATACCTACTGGCGCGCTGCTGTTAGTATCAGATCAGCCAATGATTCCAGAGGGTGTTAAAACCAGCGAAAGCGACTCGAAAGTTACCGAAGGCTATGTGGAAACGCACCTTAAAATAGGTATCGAATCGTTAAAACAACTCATCAACAACGGGCTAACCGTTAAGCACCTGCGGTTTTAATTACCGCCGATGCTCACTTTCTTGAGGCCCTCGCGGCCATAAAACACAGGGAAATACATCAGCTCGGCCTTTGCCGGGTTAAGGGTGTATTCCCCATCATAGCGGGGCATCAGTTCAACCTCAAATTTGTATTGCCCCTGTTTAAGCTTGCGGCAAAAGATGCTAACCTTCTCTTTAAAGTATTCGCGGTGTATCTCGTTATTACGCCACGATTGCTCCTTGCTTTCATACGAGCATCCGGCCGGGATAGGTATCTCTATCATTACAAATTCGCCATCGGCACGGGCGGTAACATCAGCTATTAGTTTTACCTTTTTGCCGCCTTTTAAACCGGTTGTTTTGTTGCCATTGTTTTCAAACCAGGTGGTTACGGTAAAATCCTTGCTTACCTTTTCGGGTTTGCTGTTCCAGTATTGCTGGTAGCCGGTAATATAAACAGGCAGCGTGCCTTTTTTGCTGATGTTTAGCGCCTGGCTATCAAACGTAGCCGAGTAGGGGAAGGTACTCACCGTTTCATTTTTGCCACCTGTTAATACCAGTTGCGATGGTTTAAGCCCGTCCTGATCTTTCATCAGATCAGGCAAAACGGTTTCCAATATCAATGATGACTCGTAGGTATTGCGCCAGCCACCATCACGGCGTTGCTCAAGCAGGTAACCCGTTATCCTGTCGAGCATTGGCTGTTGCTTGCCCGAGTTTTTCAATATCTGGTAAGCCAGTATGCTTAACTGTACCGAGTTGTCAAAAAAGCTGTAACTGTTAACATTATCGCCCCAATAAACGTTGCCGAACATGGTGCTTTTTTTACTGCTCAGCAACGGATTAACATTGGCAGGTAAACCGGCCTTTTGCTGAATCAGTATTAAACGGTATTTATTATAATCCGATAAATGTTTCATGGCCGATTGCTCCTTTTGGATGGCGGCAATATATTTCTTGTAGTCGGCTTTGGCTTCCAGTTTAAGCAGCAGTTCAATAGCGTTAAGTTTATCATAACCGTTGTAGCGCTCCAACTGATCAATTAAATATGTGGTTATCTTTTGCTTATCAAGGTTAACAGTATATTTTTCAGCTTGCGCATCAAGCAAGGCTTCAATCACATGCCTGCTTATCCATATCTCCTCATCGCTCTCTTTCCACCAACCCCAAAGGCCGCTACCTTTACGATTTTCGTTCAGTTTTTTGAGTATGTCGAGTATGTTCTTGTCGTGTGTAAATGGTTGTTTCAAATAACCTTTAATACGCTTTTCGCCTAATAAACCTTTTAGTTTTGAGGCTAACTGCTCATTACACAGGTAGCGGTATTCGCGCAGTTTATCAGTTTCCTCGATCAGCGTTGGCAGGGCCGATGCCTCGGCACGGAAGGTTACCTTGCCTAACGCGGCATCAAACTTAATGCTCATGCTGGTATCGCCACGCAGCACCTCGAATATACCCTTGGTTTCCTGCACTCCCTGTTTTACAACCGGTATTTTGCGTTGTTCACCATCGCCATAGCCATTATCGCGTTTTATAGCGTACTCAAATGTAAGGCTGTCAGTTGCCGATGCAGTGATGGCCAGCGTATCTATCTTTGAATTACTTACGTTAAGCGAATCCTGTTTTAGCTGTGTGCCATTGTATTTAAAGGTACGTTGCAGCTTAACCGGGGTAGTGTTGTAATTCATCACCTTGCCTATAACGTTCATCTTATCGCCCTCAACGGCAAACTGGGGTGCTATCATGGCCGCGCTAACCGGTTTAAAGGCTTTAATGCCACCCTCGGTTAAAGCGGTTTCCATTTTATTGCTCACACCAATAAAAAAGGTACGCCACTTGGTTATATCATCCGGAAAAACAGTGGTAAAGCTGGCCTTACCATTGGCATCGGTAGTTAAACGGGGTTGCCAATAGGCATAATCGTTAAAGTTTTTACGCAGGGTATTGCCACCGTTTTGCGCTACAGCATTAGCCTCAGCCTCATCGGCAGCTTGTTTCTTTTTGGTGGTAATTATGATTACCCCATTAGCAGCACGGCTACCATAAATGGCTGTAGCAGCAGCATCTTTTAATACAGAGATATCTGCAATATCTTCGGGACTTAAGCTTTTAAATACAGACTGTGTTACTACGATCCCGTCAATTACTACAAGCGCATCACCGCCGATTAAAGATCTGTTGCCTCTAATGTGTATACTGTATGTACTCCCGGGCGTACCTTGGGTTATAGATAAACCGGCAACACGACCAGCAAGATTATACGATAAATTGGCAGTTTTAATACTACTTACAGCACCGGTAGCATTCATTCTTTTTTGTGACCCATAACCCACTACTACAACCTCGTTTAATTGATGCGAAGCCGCATTTAATGATATAAAATAGTTCTCACCCGACCGTATAATAAACTCCTCTGTAATAAAGCCAATAGATGCCACTATTATTTTACCTTTATCGGGTACTTTTAATTTAAAATTGCCTTTTGCATCGGTTGTTATTCCATGTTTAGTGCCTTTTAATAACACACTTACACCCGGCAGCGGCAGCTTATCATTGGCAGAAATTATAGTTCCGGTAATTACATTAGTAAAACCGCTGTCATCCAGATATTTTTCGTTAAATGATTCCTTTATGGTGAGTGCATCACTCTTAATTTCCCTGTCGTTATTATTATGGTCGTCCGACCGTTTTTGTATAACCTCATTGATCTTTATACTTACCGAATCGCGCTTGCGAGGTTTTAGTGTAATGGCATAAAAGTTTGTGCCATCAGGTTTTATATTGATGTTCTCCTCTATATGATATTCATTGTTCTTCAGCAAGAACACCATGCGGATTTTTCCGGCTAATAATCGCCTGAAATTAGATGCATCTCCCTGATATACTTCTAAAAAATCAAGATCATCATTTCGGAACAGAATGATATTTTTTATGAAGTACTTATCCTTATTACTTATGCTGATGGTTAAGTTGCCGATGTTTTTATTGTTTATATTGAGGTTTTGAAACAAGGGCTGGGTTCTGCTGCGCTCATCCAGATAGTTTTGCCATATCGTATCAGCAGCGGCAGGAGTTAATACAAAGTCAGTATAATTATTGTTGTAGTTGCCGATGTTTAAATATTTGTAATAAGGATGGTCATCAAAGCTTTTTTGCTTTAACAAACCAGGTAAAAAGGTATAATCATACCCCGTTTCGGCCATAAAGATTTGATCAGCATTGCCCTTTACCTTATATGTAGCCAGGTTGGGCGATATTGGTCCGGTTAATATTTTTGAACGATTAATGCCGGTTGTTTGTGGGTTAAGTAAATACAATCGTTCTCCTTGTTGCAGCGTGGCTAATTGCATTTCAAAGGTATTCTCAATGCTTATCAGATAATTGTTCAGCGTTCGTTTTTCATCACGTAACAAGGTATCGGGCATGTTTTTCATGCTGATATCAAATCGTTTGATGGTTGTATCGGCATTGATACTGAAAATATTTTTCATGCCATGTTTTATGACCACATCCTTCACCTCAATATCCATTTTATTAGTACGCATCCTGATATCGTGCATGCCCGAATCAACCCTGAAACTATACCTTTTCAAATCCTCTGTTTGCGAAAAGTGTACCGGTACATTATCAATATAAAGTATGTGTACCGGAATAATAGCTCCCTTATACACCACAAAGGGGGCTATTTGAGTGATATTATCTGGCGCGCTTTCGGTAATACTATAAGTAGTATCGGGGTGGGTAAAATGATAGTACTCAATACTGTCCAACCCCATCTCTCGGCTCCAGCGTTTCCAGTTAAGCTTCATACTTTCGCTGATCTCTAAAGGTTGATTCTGATATAGTGTTTGAACCTTGGGTATTTTACCAAATGTGCCAAAATAAGGTACCGACGGTGCATTGTATTCTTCAAACTTTGAGGTGAGCGACCATGCTGTTATGTCTGCATTGGCAACTGGTTTGTTATTGTTATCAGTAACGGTAAGTTCAGTAGTTACCTTTTGACCGGGGAAGATGGCGATAGGTTGCTGTACATCAATTTTTAGGGAACCGTCATAATTAGCGTATGTTTGGCTGTATTTCCGTAACCGACCGGCCCATATATAGTAAGCAAAAACGGTAATGTTGGCCTTTGATCTGATCTGTTTATTATAATTAAGCGAATCGGCTTCACCTCGCTCTATCAGTTTATTATCCAGGTAGAGGCTGTACCAGAAATGTATCTTTCGTTTGCTTTCTACATTCATTTTTGCCGAGTCGGTCGTGCGCTCGCCTGTTATTTTTATGCCACTATCTTCTTTACTTAGGTCAAAAGTATTTTGGGCGCTATCGGCCTGTATAAAATAATGGCTGATCTTTGGGTCGATCAATGTGTATGTGGGTAACGTGATCAACTGTTTTTTAAGTGTATCTGTGTTGCTGATGCTGTATAAAGTAGCTTTAAACGGTTGTTTTTTACCACGTATGTAACTATCTATTTTGAGTGTATCGCCGGTAAGTTTTGTACTTATGCGATAGTTATCAGCTTTGTATTCCACAAATTTCCATTGGGAGCGGTGCTCGTTTGATGAATTCAGAAAATCAGCTTGTATATCATACGAAAGGCTTGCCGCCGGAAATATCGAGTCGGGCAGTGTAACCTTAGTTTCGCCCAGCGGATCAAGTTGTACCGTATGCCTCCATAAGGTATCGGGCACAAAAACATGGTCGCCTTTATAGTTTTTGATAGAGCCGGTTTTTACCAGCAGGTCAACACGGCCATCGGGTACGGGTAACCCGTTTTCATCTTCCGCCTTAAGGTAAATATTCAGGGTATCTCCTGTAAGATGGATGCTTTTATCAGTACGCATTTCAAAGTTGATGGCTTTGAGCTCGTACTCCTCATAATCAAACTTATTGCTTACAAATTGCAGGTAATTCTTTTCGCTTTCCTCTAAATCTTCGTCATCGTCATCTTCGTCATTATCCTTTGGGTGCATTTTTTTGGTGTCGGTGAGTAATATGCGATAGGTGTCATCCAGATCAAGATCTAAGCTATCTGTCAAAACAAAACTATACTCATACATACCCGGCCGATAGCTGTTGATAGTTGCCAGTGTTTTAAAATCGTCATTACGATATCTATCTATTAAACGCACCAATACCGGCTTGTTTTTAAGTGGTTTCTTTGTTTTTTTATCGGCTATAAATGCTTTTAACCTTACGGTATCACCGGGTTTGTATTTTGGTTTATTAAGTATCAAAAAGCCGGGGTAATCAGCATATTGGTCATCGTTGTTATACTCCTCATGGTTTTTTTTAGCAAAAAGTTTTTTAAACCATTGTGTTAAAAAGAAAGGCCTATCACGCTCAATTTTATTATAGCTGTAAAAGTTAGTTACCCCTTTATATACCACTTTCACCACATTTCGTTTTGATGCACTAAAGGTGTAGATGCCGTCACCCTTGCTGTAGTTTACACTTTTACCATTGTTGGTTGCTATGGCATCAGTTATAGCATCGCCGCTTTTATCAGTTAAAATAAACTCAATGTGTTTATCCTGACGGACCAACTGCATGGCTACATTCCTGTTTTCAATCAGGTTGAACATCAGCTTGTTCTCATTGGCGTAAACCTTCGCGTAATTACCAAAACCGATTTTGGGGATGTACTGTACCTGATGTTTGGTTAAAACCGAATCCACCTTTTGTTTAAGCATATCATCCGTTATATCCTCATCAGGGTCCTGGTAAAGTTTCAGCAGGTCGGTATCACTTATCTTGTAAAAATAAGTATAGGGGCTGTTGGTGATGCTTTTGGTAAGCTTTTGCTGCGCGAAACCATTAAGGCTTAGCAGGCATAATAGTAATAAGGCGAGTTTTTTCATTTGTGAGATCAGGCTCGTGGTACTGTGGTTAAATATAGTATTTGTAACCATTAGTTTGAAACTAAATATGGCCGCCAGGGTTTGTTAAACAGGTATTCCTGCAATAAGCGGGAATTTGTTTTAGTTAAATCTGATAAAATCTATAGCTTTGCTATACAAAAAATAGAAAACGCCTTTTATGTGGTATAACAACATCCTCGAAACTATTGGTAACACGCCGCTGGTAAAACTCAACAAAATTGTGAAAGATATACCGGCAACCGTTTTGGCTAAAATTGAAACCACCAACCCCGGTAATTCAATTAAGGACAGGATGGCGCTCAAGATGATAGAGGATGCCGAAGCCAGCGGCAAGCTTAAACCCGGCGGAACTATTATTGAAGGTACATCGGGCAATACAGGCATGGGCCTGGCCATAGCGGCTGTTATCAAGGGCTACAAATGTATTTTTACCAGTACCGATAAGCAATCAAAGGAAAAATTTGATGCCCTGCGTGCTTTTGGTGCTGAGGTGATTGTTTGCCCTACCAATGTTGATCCGGAAGATCCGCGTTCGTATTACTCGGTGTCATCTCGCCTGGAGCGGGAAGTGCCCAACTCGTGGAAGCCTAACCAGTATGATAACCTGTCGAATTCGCAGGCGCATTACGAGCAAACCGGTCCGGAGATATGGGAGCAAACCGAGGGTAAAATAACCCACCTGGTAATAGGGGTGGGTACCGGTGGTACCATATCGGGCACGGCGCGTTTTCTAAAAGAAAAGAACCCGAACATTCAGGTGCTGGGTATTGATACCTACGGCTCAGTATTTAAAAAATACAAGGAAACCGGCATTTTTGACAAGAATGAGATATACCCATATATAACCGAAGGCATTGGCGAAGACTTTTTACCGCAAAACGTTGACTTTAGCCTGATAGACCACTTTGAGAAAGTAACCGATAAGGATGCCGCCCTCATGACCCGTGAAATAGCCCGCAAGGAAGGCATATTTGCCGGTAACTCAACAGGCTCGGCCGTGGCGGGTGTGTTGCAGATGAAGGACAGGTTTAAGGAGGGCGATATTGTGGTGGTAGTTTTCCCTGATCATGGCTCGCGCTATATGGGTAAAATGTACAGCGACGACTGGTTGCGTGACCGTGGTTTCCTGAAGGATGATAAACTTACCGCCCGTGACATTATCAGCAAAAAAGAGAGTGCCGAAATCATCACCATTGACCATGAAAAAACAGTTATTGAGGCTATCAACACCATCAAAACGCTTAATATATCGCAAATACCGGTTACCCAGCATGGTAACATCATAGGTAAGGTAACCGAGAGTGATATTCTGGATGCGCTGCTTGAAAGCCCCGGACTAAAATCGCAACCGGTAAAAAATATCACCACCGCGCCATTCCCTTATGTTGATCTGAATACTTCGATAGACCGCATTTCATCCATGATCAACAAGGATAACATAGCCGTATTAGTAACCGACGAGCAAGGCAACGCCGAGATTATTACGCAGTATGATATTATAAACGCGATATCAGCGTAAGGGGGAGAATGCGGATTCAATCGGTATATTTTTACTGCTTCCGCAACTCAGCAAGCTCTTTTTGATAGCGTTGGTTTAGCGATGGCAGCGGGTTATACAGCAAATACACCCCCGAACCTTTCTCTCTCGCCAGCGGATTATTGATTGTGCCTATTTTAACATAGCGCTCAATAAAAGGCTGTAGTTCTTTCACGCCATCTTCATCCTCGGCAATGTAAATAAGGTATTTGGGTACCAGGCTATCGGGCGCCCAAAGTGAAAAGCTGCTGTTGAGGCATACTACGGGCGGTAGGTTAAGTCGTTTGCCAAATACGCTGATGGCACCTGCTTGTCCGTAATTTTCGGCAAATATGCGGGTTTGGGTTTGGGCTTGTTCGCTCAGGCCGTGATAGGCTTTGGCGGTTAGTTCGGCCATTTCATCCCAGCCCAGCATGTCGGCATAATCCTGCGTGGTAGCATGCTGTCGCTGATCTTCCCAACGGGTAATAAAGTCAAGACCGGGTACCATAGCCTGTGTGTATTTTATGGCTGTAACCGTTTGTGGCAACGGTAGCAGTGGTAATACCATAGGTAAAAGTAACAGGTTAGGCGCGGTAACCAGCACAATGGCCGCCGCACGCAATGGATTGCCCGCCGTTTTAAATAAACGATCGAACCCGCAACCTCCCGCTGCGAAAAGCATAGGGTACGCGCCGAACAGGTAATAGCTCTTGCCGTTCATCTGCACTAAAAATATAAAGATGATAACGTAAGCAAATGCCAAAAACTGGTACTTACGCAGCCTGAATGATGCTAACAAAAATACGAAGCCTATAATCCATACAAATAAGGCAATGCCGTTAACCATAAGCTGTTGCATAATAAAATCGCCGGCCTTAATATGTTCCAGCTGGGTGGCGCGCAGTTCGGCCATGTGGTGCAACACCGGGAAGTTGTGCTGCCATTGCCATATCAGGTTAGGCAAAAATACAACGAAACCGGCAAGGGCGGCGCCAATGGTATGTTTGGTGAAAAGTACACGGCGTTGCTTGCTTATAAGCACCCCCAGTACAAGGGCAACGGCATAAAAGGCCATGGTGTATTTGGTAAGCATACCCACGCCGGCAGTTAAGCCGAAGCCATACAAAAATACTACCGACGATGTATTTACATACCTCACTATGCACCAGGTTGCCAGCACCCACCACAATTGATCGAACACTACGGGTTGAAACAAGTAGCCGCTGGCCGCGAAAGCAGGGGCGAATATCATGGACAGGCAGGCAATGGCAATGGCAAACTTACGCCCACCCAATTCAATGGTGATCATGCCTGTTAGCCAGATGATGATGCCGCTGGCCACGGTTGTAAACAGGCGCGACGCGAATACCGAATCGCCAAAAACGGTTAACGAAATTTTAGCCAGCAGGGCAATAAAGGGTGGTACTTCCTTAAAGCCCCAATCAAGGTGATCTGCCAGGGCAAGGTGCAGCAATTCGTCCCGGTGAAAACCGAAGTTTGAGATGGCTATTAAATTAAGCACTACCTTAACGAGCACAAATATCAGCACAAACTTGTGATACTCGGCCCGCTTATTCCTGTAGATCATGCGTGGTTAAAACTGGTTTGATAAAGTTAATATTTAAGTTCGCTATTTACCAAATAATAAAGGGCTGAACTTGCCGACTGTCGGGGTAGGTTATCCATCATCCCTTCAATCAACAGCTCAGCCCTCGTTATAACCTAATTAGTCGGTTATGTTATATGCGTTTTATATCAGCGCCTAATGCTATCAGCCTTTTATCAATATGCTGGTAGCCACGCTCAATTTGTTCAATGTTGTAAATGGTTGATTTACCTTTTGCCGATAATGCCGCGATCAATAATGATACCCCGGCACGAATATCAGGCGAGGTCATGGAGATACCACGCAGTTGTATGCGTTTATCTAAACCAATAACGGTAGCACGGTGCGGATCGCACAGGATGATGTTAGCGCCCATATCCAGCAGCTTGTCCACAAAGAACAAGCGACTCTCAAACATTTTTTGATGTATTAATACTGATCCTTTCGCTTGTGTAGCTACTACCAATACAATGCTCAACAGATCGGGGGTAAAGCCTGGCCAGGGTGCATCGGCAACGGTAAGTATCGATCCATCAATAAAGGTATCTATCTCGTAATGATCCTGCTCGGGGATAAATATATCATCGCCACGCAGCTCCATTTTAATACCCAGGCGTTTAAATACTTCGGGTATAATACCCAACTCTTTATAATGAACATCCTTAATGGTGATCTCAGAGCCTGTCATGGCAGCCAAACCAATGAACGAGCCTATCTCGATCATATCGGGCAACATGCGGTGCTCGGTACCACCCAAACGCTCAACACCTTCAATGGTAAGCAGGTTTGAGCCTATGCCGCTAATTTTAGCGCCCATTCGGTTAAGCATTTTACACAGCTGTTGCAGGTAAGGCTCGCAGGCGGCGTTGTAAATAGTGGTGGTGCCTTTGGCTAATACGGCAGCCATTACTATGTTGGCGGTACCGGTTACTGATGCCTCATCAAGCAATATGTAAGTGCCTTGCAGGTTTGATGCATCAACGTTAAAGAATTCTTCGGTAGTATCGTAGTTAAAGCGCGCGCCCAGTTTTTCAAAACCCAGGAAGTGGGTATCCAAACGGCGACGGCCAATTTTATCGCCACCCGGTTTCGGGATGGCCGCCTTGCCAAAGCGGGCCAATAACGGGCCTACAATCATGATAGAGCCGCGAAGACTGCCGCCCTTAGCCTTAAAGGTATCTGACTGAAAGAAGTTCAGATCGATATTCCTGGCCTCGAATGTATAAGTATCTTCAGACAGGCGCTCAATGGTAACACCCATATCGCCCAGTAATTCTATCAGCTTATTAACATCCACAATATCAGGGATGTTGCTTATGGTAACTTTTTCTTCCGTTAAAAGTACGGCCGAAATTATTTGCAGCGACTCGTTCTTTGCGCCCTGCGGTACAATTTCGCCTTTAAGTTTTTTGCCGCCAATTATTTCAAATGCGTTCTTCATAAATTAGTGTTGGTAATAAACAGGTATGGCAAGGTTAATACCTTGCCCACCCTTAAAAAGTTTTCTCGGTTCAAAAATAAAAAAAGACTGAAGTTTTAGCGCTTAATATTTGCGACCGCCGCTATTATTGCGATTGCGGTTGTTTTGGTTGTTGTTGCGCGGGCCGCCGCCACTGTTGTTATTGCTACGGCCACGGTTGTTTTGGTTGTTGCTTTTGCCGCGTGCATTTTGATTGTTAATCGGGTTGGTACGGTATTCAACTTTGTTAAGGTTGATGTTGTCATCAAGTTTCAACTCTCCGCGCGACATGCTGGCCAGATCGTTAAGGATGATCTCGTCAGATACCGAATCTTTGTTCCACTGTACGTAGGCCATCTTCATAAAGTTGGCAATTGATTGTACCATGTGGCGTTTGCGCTCAGGCTCCTCAATAGCTTTGGCGCGCTCAATCATCAGCTCAATGGTTTTGCCATAGTGCTTGGCACGTATACGCTGGTTGGGGTAGTTAAGCGGCTGTGGTTTTATGTGGATTGATTCCGGAGTTGGTTTCGGGTATGGCGAGTCAACATCTATCTTATAGTCAGATATAATGTGCAGGTGATCCCAAAGTTTGTGTTTAAAGTCGGCAACATCGCGCAGGTGAGGGTTTAAAAAACCCATCAGGTCAATAACCACTTGTGCGTAGCGGTTACGTTCCTCCTTGCTGGGCAAATTGCATATATATTTAACCATGTTCTGAACATTACGGCCATATTCAGACAATATGAGTTTATTCCTTGTTGAGTTATAATCAAACTCGGCAGGCAAAGTGGTAAAAGCCATGTATTATTATGAATGAAAATTTAATTGCAGCCCGTAGCGCTTAAACAGCAGCCGGACTAAAAATGACAAGTTGTATCAATAATTCTTCTTGTAGTAACGCAAATATAACGCAAATGTGTTAATGTGCAAACAAGTTTATTTGGCTGTGAATTTTATTACTTTATTTTAGCAGATAAACATTACCACTTTGAAAGACCAGCTATTGATCAGTAAGATAGATATCTATCGTTTCAGTATACCCATGGAGCCCTTCAGCATCGCGACGGGCACTATGGATCACGCCCAAAATGTTTTTATCCGTATACATACCGATGCCGGTTTTTACGGGGTGGGTGAGTGCTCGGCTTTCCCCATGATCGTAGGTGAAACGCAGGATACCTGTTTGGTTATGGCGCGCGAATTTGCCCGGTTATGGATAAGGCAGAATGCGCTTGATATTGAAGCACGCATGCAACAACTGCATAGCTTTACCGCCGGCAACACCACCATAAAAAGTGCCTTTGATATGGCGCTGTATGATATTGCCGCCAAACATGCTGGTTTACCATTGTATAAGTTTTTAGGCGGAGCAGTGCGCGATATTGAAACGGATATCACCATCGGCATAAACACACCCGAGGCTATGGCTCAAAAAGCCAAGCATTTTAAGGCCACCGGCGCTACTATATTAAAGGTGAAGCTTGGTAAAGATGCTGTTAGTGATGTAGAGCGAATTAAGCAGATACGACACGCGGTAGGATATACCATGCGCATTCGTGTTGATGCCAACCAAGGATGGAGCTTTGATGATGCCATTTATGCCTTATCGGGCATTGCACCGTATGGTATTGAGTTCTGCGAACAACCCATGCGTACCTGGTATGATGATCGCCTGCCCGAACTGATGCAACTATCTCCGGTAAAAATAATGGCCGATGAAAGTGTGTATAACCACCATGATGCCCGCAGGCAGATAGAAAGCGGATCGTGCCATTACGTAAATATTAAGTTCTCCAAATCGGGCGGAATGCTCGAAGCAAAAAAGATACATGATACCGCCGCCGAACGAAATACTCCCTGCATGATGGGCGGCATGCTCGAAAGCCGCATAGGCCTGAGCGCTAAGCTACACTTTGCCTATTCAAGCCCGAACATCAAATTTTACGACATGGACACCTGCATGCTCGGCCACCTTGCGGACCCATGCGTTGGCGGAGTTAAATACGATGGCTATTATTTAAACATAGATGACACCCCCGGCATTGGTGCCGATGCTGATGAAAGCTTTTTGGCGAATTGCGAACGGTTTACGGTAGAGTAACATTTGTCATTTAAGATAATTCATTGAACAAATTTTAGAGAGAAATAGGATTTGATGAAAAGAAGATTTAATTTAGTAGTCGCAACTACTAAATTATAAAAATTATGTCAAATCCAACACAACTTAGTTTTGTTTCACTACAAGTATCTGATCTTGAAATATCCGGGAAATTTTATACCGAGATATTAAACTTTAAACCGGTTTTAAAATCTCCACCTGATGCTATGGTGTTTGAGCAAAAGAACGGAGCCGCTTTTGCTATCAGAAAACCGATGATCGAACTTTCAAAAGCCAATCTGCTTGGTTGGGGAGTGGCGGTATGGTTTGGAATAGGAAACCTGGATAAATTTTTGGAGAAGAATGCAGGTAAGATCACTATTGTTAAGGATATACATCCAACACCTTTCGGAAGAATCCTGGTTATATCTGATCCTGATGGTTATGCAATTACTCTACAGGAAACAACAGAAGATTAATGGCAACAAGATATTGGGTAGTGGTAACATCACGAGATCATGCTCTTGATGGCGCTAAGGCAGGTGTAGTACAAGTTAACCATGGCAAAGAGGGCCCGTTAAAGAGAATGAGCGCCGGGGATAAGATTTTATTTTATGCCGGAAAAGAAATTTACGGGCAAAAGGATTTGTGCCAACGTTTTGTTGCTCTTGCGGTATTAGCTGACGATAACATTTTTCAATATGAAGTTTCAGCAAATTTTAAACCCTATCGCCGTAAAGCCGAATACCTGGAAGGTAACGAAGCCGAAATCAGACCGCTAATTAACCGTCTTGAATTTATTGAAAATAAAGAGAAGTGGGGCTATATTTTCAGGACAGGTTTATTCGAGATACATAAGCATGATTTTGATTTGATTGAATCACAAATGCATGATAAGTAACATGGATCAACAATCGCAAATATTCTCATACATCGAACCTGAAGAAAATAGCGGCTATTTACTTTGGCAGGTTACCATGCAATGGCAGTTAAAGATGAACAGGGCATTAGGAAAAATAGGGCTCACGCTAACTCAATTCTCTTTAATGGCGGGTATTTATTGGTTAGGCAAAAAACAAACAGTTACCCAGCAACAATTGGCTGATTACGCTAATACCGATAAAATGATGACTTCTAAAGTTTTAATTACTTTAGAAAAAAAACACATCATTGAAAGAGTAAAAGACCCGGACGATAGCCGTGCCAAGCAATTAAAAATTACTGATAAAGGTACACAAACTCTTAGAGAGGCTTATCACATTGTTCAGCAAGTGGATGACGCGTTCTTTAAAAATGTGGTGAAAGATAAGCCGGTATTCGACAGTTTACTGATTATGTTGATAGAATAAAGCTATGAACAACAAAGGCTCCCGATATATCAGGAGCCTTTGTTAATTATATAAGGAGAGCTTATTTGCTCAATTCATCAAAATATTTATAAAACAGCGGTATGGTTTCAATGCCTTTAAAATAGTTGGCAATATCATACTTTTCGTTTGGCGAGTGCAGGTTGTCGCTATCCAGGCCAAAACCCATCAGTACTGTTTTTATACCAAGCTCGGCCTCAAATAAAGCTACAATAGGTATACTGCCGCCGCCACGAGTTGGTATAGGCTCTTTCCCGAACGATTCGGCAATGGCTTGTTGTGCCGCCTTGTAAGCCACACTATCAGTAGGGGTTACCACCGGTTCGCCACCATGATGCGGGGTTACCTTTACTTTAACTGATGGAGGGGCAATGCTCAAAAAGTGATCGGTAAATAGCTTAGTGATCTTTGCCGACCCCTGATTAGGTACCAAACGCATTGATATTTTGGCGCTCGCTTTTGATGGCAGCACGGTTTTGGCACCTTCGCCAATATAACCGCCCCAAATGCCGTTCACCTCAAGGGTAGGGCGGGTGCCGGTACGCTCAAAGGTTGAGTAGCCGTTTTCGCCCCAAAGCTCGTTAACGCCAAGGTCGGCCTTGTATTCAGCATCATCATAAGGCGCGCTGTTCAGGGCATCACGTTCGGCATCGCTCAGGTTTATTACATCATCATAAAATCCGGGGATGGCAATGCGGTTATTATCATCATGCAGAGAAGCTATCATTTTAGTCAGAATGGTTGCCGGGTTGGCCACAGCGCCACCATAAACACCCGAATGCAGATCGCGGTTAGGGCCGGTAACCTCAACTTCGAGGTATGAGAGGCCACGTAAACCGGTTTCAAGCGATGGGTGTTCCATGCTGATCATCGCCGTATCTGATATCAGCACCACGTCGGCCTTAAGTTTATTCTTGTTTTGCTTAACAAAGTCGCCCAGGTTGTCAGATCCTACTTCTTCCTCACCCTCTATCATAAATTTGATATTGCAGGGCAGGCTGTTGGTCTGCATCATCAGCTCAAAGGCTTTTACGTGCATGTAAAACTGGCCTTTGTCATCGCAGGCGCCGCGGGCAAATATTTTACCATCGCGTATGGTTGGTTCAAATGGAGGAGTTTCCCACAGTTCAAGTGGGTCCGGGGGTTGCACATCGTAATGCCCGTAAACCAAAACCGTTGGTTTGGCGGCATCAATAATTTTTTCACCGTAAACAATAGGGTAGCCGGCAGTTTGGCATACTTCTACATTTTCGGCACCGGCTTCAATCAGCTTAGTTGCAACAAACTCGGCTGTTTTTAAAACGTCGGCTTTATATTTCGGGTCTGCGCTAACAGATGGATAGCGCAACAGGTCAAACAGTTCATCAAGCATTCGCTGCTCATGCTGCGCAACATAATTTTTTATGAATGACATAAATAAATGTATTTGCAGCAAATATAGCGTAAGTTGCTTTTAAACCATGTTGTTTTTCAATTAGCCTCAATGGCGTCGCGCCATCGGTATATATAATATATGTACAGGTTGATCGGTATTAACAAGATCAGTCAGCAGTTGAAATATCACGAACAGCGTTACCCGGAGCTTTCTCAGTTGATGTTGATTTCTCTATCTTGATAATTTGCTCAGATGCCACTTCAGATTTTTTATTGAATGACCATGCAGTAATGCCTGATGTTAATATGATGGCTGCGGCTATGATGTACTTTTTCATTGTTTGTTTTTATTGTATATGTAGATAAAAGGTATTGTGATCGATATGTAATTAGTCGGCAGAAGAAACATCTTTTTTATCACCGGCTTTAGCATCGGCAGAGCTT
>NZ_JADFBY010000012.1 GCF_015223065.1 Mucilaginibacter sp. JRF | reverse complement strand
CTGTCTGGCTCATCAAAAGCCAAGCTACAAACAGTAAAATTAGCAGTAGGTGCGGTTTACTATGCTGATAGAACTTACAAGATCAAATCGGTACCGAGCTACCTGGCCAATACATCATTCATCAAAGCTGCTAATGATGATAAAATCAACACTCAAAATACTTTTTTAACTTTCAAAGTTAGCCGCGCTTCAACAGTATACGTAGCGTACGACCCTCGCGCTAAAAAATTACCTACCTGGTTGCAAGGCTTCACTAAAGTTAGCGAGCAATTGGGTATAGATGATCCAAAATTAGCAGGCATGAACTTATACAAAAAAGATTACGCCGCAGGTACAATTAGCGTAGGTGGTAACCTGGCTGGTTCAGCTACCGGAGCCCTTTGCCAATACATACTAATTGTTAAAGAAAAATAAGCTGAATATAATTCAAATAAACACGAAAGGCATTCCCGATGGGATGCCTTTCGTGTTTGGATGATTTTGTGGATTTAATAACAATGCATTCGAGCCACATGATCAAAACAACAATCGCCGCAAATATTTCAAACACAAAAGCCGGAGATGTATAAACATCCCCGGCTTTTTATTTATTAGCTGATCCGCTAAGATCAGTACCGGTATTTATTTGCTTACCTCATCCAACAATGATACTTCTTCGGCTGTAAGTGTGATTTTATCCGCCGCGAAAAGTGTGGTTAGCTGGGCTTCGCTGGTGGCACTAACAATGGGCGCGCCTATTTGCGGTTTGGCCATTAACCAAGCAAGGGCTATTGATGCCGGTTCAACCTGATGGTTAGCAGCGATGGTATCAAGCGCATTTAAAACAGCTATGCCTTTTTCATTCAGATACTTCTTTACACCTCCACCGCGGGCGCTCTTGGCAAAATCAGCCTCGGTACGGTATTTACCGGTTAGGAAACCCGCGGCTAATGACCAGTACGGAAACACCGTCAGATCATACTGCTGAGCCAGGGGCAGGTATTTTGATTCGTAGTCGGCACGTTCAAGCAGGTTGTAATGGGGCTGCAAGGCAACATATTTTGGAAAGCCATTAGCTTCAGCTACCGTGAACGATTCCACCAACCTCTCAGGCGAAATATTCGACGCGGCGATATACTTTACCTTACCTGCCTTTACAATTTCATCATAAGCGGCCAGCGTTTCTTCAACAAGTGTGCTTTCGTTATCAAAATGGGTGTAATACAGGTCTATCTGCTCTACCTGCAAACGTTGTAATGATTCATCAACAGATCTTAAGATATGCTGCCTGCTTACATCAAAGCCATGCTCCTTAGTTTCCGAACCTACCTTGGTAGCAATTACCAGGTCGTTACGGTTGCCCCTGGCTTTTATCCACTCGCCAATAATGGTTTCTGAAAGGCCGCCTGTTCCGTTCACCCACCACGGGTAGGTGTCGGCCGTATCAATAAAATTATAGCCTTCGGCCACAAATTTATCCAGTATGTTAAATGATTGTTGCTTATCCAAAGTCCAACCAAAAACGTTACCACCAAAATTAATTCTGCCAACCTCAAGGTCGGTATTACTGATCTTTACTTTTTTTGACATGTTTTTATAGTGTATAGATTATTTAAAATGTTAGATGGACTTCCCACAATTAACGTTCGCCATAAAAATCGGGCGTTGGGTTAAGCCCTTTGTTTTGCCATTGATGCCAGTACGGGTAAATAGGTGGAACGGTGCTAACCTCGTCAAGTCTTTTAACCTGTTCGGCACTTAAGTTCCACCCTATGGCGCCAAGATTCTCAATTAACTGCGCCTCGTTACGTGCGCCAAATATTATGCTTGATACCGTTGGGCGTTGCAGCACCCAGTTAAGGGCAACCTGGGCTATTGTTTTGCCGGTTTCTTCGGCTATCTCGGCAAGTACGTCAACTGTATTATAGAACACATCCTCTTTCACCACCATTTCGGGTACCGGGCTACCGCCCTGCGCTACACGTCCGTTCTCGGGGATGGGCTGACCGCGGCGGTATTTACCCCCAAGTCTGCCTGCTGATAGCGGCGACCAAACAATGGCTCCAACTTTTTGATCAATACCCAGCGGCATCAACTCCCACTCGTATTCGCGGTTGGCTAAGGAATAGTATACCTGGTGAGCCACATAGCGGTTCCATCCGTATTTTTCAGAAACGGCGAGCGATTTCATCATGTGCCAGCCCGAAAAATTGGAGGCGGCAATGTATCTTACCTTTCCGCTTTGTACCAGGTCATCCAGTGTGCGTAAGGTTTCTTCAACAGGAGTATTGCCATCAAAACCATGCATGTGGTATATATCCAGGTAATCGGTACCCAAACGTTTCAGGCTTCCCTCAATTTGTTTGGTTAAATGGTAACGAGATGAACCCTGGTTGTTAGGACCATCGCCAAATGTAAATGTGGCCTTGCTTGAGATGATGAGCTTATCGCGCTGCTTACCGGCAATAGCCTTGCCCAGCACTTGTTCTGACAGGCCATCCGAATACATATCGGCCGTATCAAAAAGATTTACGCCCGCGTCAAGGCAAATATCAACCAGGCGGGTGGCCTCATCAGCCTGTGTGCTGCCCCAGGCCTTGAAAAAATCGTTCGAGCCGCCAAAGGTGGCTGTACCCAAGCTTAACACCGGTACTTTTAATCCTGAATTTCCTAAAAATCTGTATTCCATGTTTTGATGTGTTTTAAGTTCGATCAATAATGATGCGCTGATGCACCTATTAATTATCATAACAAAGTTCATGCTCGGGCATAGCTGATTTATTGTAATTACCACGTATTATTATGTACTTTTATGGCATACGGAGATTTTTTAGATGAAAAAAACGCAGTTTGAGCACCTCGTTATCCACGATCTGGAAGAGGAAAAATTCCATTTACCGGTACATAGCCATACCTATTACGAAATAGTATACATATGGAAAGGCAAAGGTGTTCACTTAATTAACAGCAGCCGCTTACCTTACAAGGCCGGCGATCTGTTTATCATCAGTCCGGAGGATGAGCATTATTTCGATATAAAGGCAACTACCCGCTTTACATTTATCAAATTTACGGATGCCTACTTTTCGGGCCATAAAATGCACGTGCCTGATGCCTTTAACGAATACACGCCCGAGTCGGTAATGCGCAACAGATTGTTGAAAGAGGTAAAGCTGCAAATGGATGAGCCTTGTATCTCCATATTACGCAACACGGTAGAGAACATCATCAGCTACAATTGCCGTAAGGATGTGGCATCATCCTCAATTGTTTACTACCAGATACTATCGTTATTAGGTTTGATAAAAGAAGCCGCTGCCAAGCTGAATATACGTATCGATCACGGACAGCCGGATAAAGAAGCCCTTATTTCATACATCCATCAGCACATCTATCAGCCGGATAAAGTTCAGATCAAACATATATCCACAAGTTTTTCCATAGCGCCATCATACTTTAGCGATTACTTTAAGCGCAATTTTGGTATGAGCTACCGTAATTACATTAACGATTACCGGGTTATACTGATAGAGAAACGACTGGAAGTGCCTACCCTACCCGTTAAACAGATCACCAAAGAATTTGGCTTTACAGACGAAAGTCACCTATCGCACTTTTTTAAAAAGCTACGAAAGATGACCCCTGCCGAACACCGCAAACAGTTTCTGTCTATCACCACATCTGATAGTATTAAAGTACCGAATTTGGTGTGATGAATACATTTTGCATGTCGACCCGGTCTAACTTCAATGTGTTTTAGTTGATGATGCCGATATCTTTCAGCCATTTCTTCACCTCATCGCGTACCTGCTTTTCTTTGCCATCCTTCATCACAAATAGTATCGCATCCCTTTCCTTGCCGCCTGTTGTAGTAAAGCCCTCTTTAAGGTTACAACCTTTGCATAGTTGCTTAACGGTTTCAAAACTGCTGCCTATGCCATAACCCGCGTTAGTATTAAAGGGGATCACCGTTTTACCCTTAAGATCATACTGGCTTAAAAAGCTTTTCATGGGCGGCGGCAACTGCATCCCCCACGTTGGGAAGCCTATAAATACCACATCATATTTATTGATGCCATCAATACGTGTTTTTAGCGGAGGCAGGTAACCTGTTTCATTTTCTTTAGCTACCTGGTTTACGGTGGTTTGGTAATTGGCCGGGTACGGGGTTTTTAACTCCAGCTCAACCAGATCGCCACCTGTAAATTCGTTGATCATTTTGGCTACCGCCTGGGTATTACCCGTGCGCGAAAGGTAAACTATAAGCACTTTTTGTTTGTTACCTTGCTGGGCACAGGAGGTGTTACCAAACAGGCAAACTGAAAACAGGACGAGTGTTATTGTATATAAGCTGCTTTTTATACTCATGATGTTTTGCGCGGGATGATTACTTACGCGGCACAAAGTTGCTTACTAATTACCTCCTGTTTATTATATGGATTACTGTATTACTTACCATTATTACTGTTTTATAAAGCACTAATCCCGGTCTATACGATATAGCCGCCCTGCATCAGTAATGGCATACAATGCATCATCAGTACCCTGGGTAATATCCCTAAAGCGCTGACCTTCGCTGGCCAGTAATCTTTCTTCGCCGGTTACACGGTTGTTTTCAATGGTTAAGCGCGCAATGTGCTCCCCGCTTAAAGCGCCGATAAACAGGTTATTCTCCCATTCGGGCACGCGGCTGCCACTGTAAAATGTCATTCCGCTGGGCGATATTACCGGGTCCCAGTAATACACCGGTTGTTGCAATCCGTCCTGCTGCTGAATACCGCTGCCTACAGGCTGGCCGCTGTATTCAATACCGTAAGTAATGGTTGGCCAGCCATAGTTAGCTCCGGCTGCTATACGGTTGATCTCGTCGCCCCCGCGAGGCCCGTGCTCACTTTGCCAAAGTTCGCCGGTTACCGGGTGTATGGCAATGCCCTGCGGGTTACGATGGCCAAGGGTATACAACTCGGGGCGGCCGGTGGCCTGCCCTATGGTTGGGTTGCCGGATGCCGCCTGCCCGCCGGTAGTGATACGGATGATCTTACCTCATGACGCGTTTAGTGATTGCGCCAATGGCCGGGTGCTAAGGTCTGACCGCTCGCCTGTACTCACCAACAGGTTGCCGGTTGCATCAAACAGAATACGCCCGCCATAATGGGCGGTACCGCTGTAGCCCGGCGTTGCCCTGTAAATCACGGTAGCATTCTCAATGGTTGCTTCATCATCGGACAGGCGACCTTTGGCTACCGCGGTCAAATTGCCATTACTACCAGGTTCAGAAAACACCCAGTACACCATGCGGTTGGTATCAAAATCAGGGTCGATACAAAGACCCAATAAACCACCCTGACCACCACTGTTTACCGTATGGATACCCGTTATTGGGCTGCCAACCTGCCCCGATGTGGTGACTATACGCATAGTGCCGCCCTTTTGGGTAATGAGCAACCGCCCGTCGGGCAATGAGGTGATACCCCAGGGAGCCGTTAACGCGGTTGTAACAACGCGCGAACTATAAGCGGTAGTTGTACGGGTAGCATTAACACGGGTTTGACCGCTAAACGCAGGCGAATAACTCGTATTAGGCGGATCAGTTTCAACCGAAGATGGATTTTCAACAGATGGTTGCTCGGCCTCGGGTTCATCATTATTGCTTGAACATGCCGCCAATAGCAGTATGCCGATAGCCCATGGCAACGTAAATAGCTTTTTCATAATGGTATAATTTGGTAAATGTTGGTTTGAATTTAGAGAGAGGCAATTTGACTACACTTATCATCTTAGTATTAAATACGATACACAAGGCAGCGAAATATGATCTCAGTAAATGTAAATCAAAAGGTATACCAAGTTGATGCCGACCCGGATATGCCGCTGCTTTGGGCTATATTCCTCCACGGAGCATCAGTCGATGTTGATAAAGCTGAGTATCAACAGTCGTTATAACAACAAAAGCTCTTAATACCTTTAAGGTCGCTCATCATTCCCGGGGAAAGCGGCGTTGAGCTTTTCAACGGTGAAAGCGCTTTTTTGATCTTTCAGCATGTTGCGGATAGCGCCTACCTCTTTAGCGCTAACTGAGTTGGCCTTGTTTTGCCACGACCGGCGCAGGTAGCTTAGCAGTTGCGCTATATCTTCATCGCCAATTTCTTTGGCGCCGCCTATGCCCGGCATATCGCCGTTTATTTCGGGGGCTTTGTACTCGTGGCCGTCAACCTCAACGGGGCCGGTAAGGCCGTAAAGTACAATGGCTATCAGCCTGTTTTTATCGCCGTTTATCCACTGCGAACGGTTGAATGGCGGGGCAAGTCCCTTCACACCATTACCATCGGCACCGTGACAGGTTTGGCAGGTGCTGCTGAATATGGTCGCCCCGCGCGGAAACTCTTTTTTCAGCTTAAGCGGATCGTTATTCAGCAGGCGGTTGGTGCGGGTAGTTATCACCTTTTTTAAACGTTTCGCGAACACCGCGGCGGTATCACTTATTATTGATGCAAACTCCTTTTCACGACCGGACAGGTTACTGATCACCGCATCGGACACGTATTTGTTTGTAGGATACTGCTGTGCCAGTTGTTTAAGCATGTTGTTAGCGGCAACCTTATCGTACCCGGCAATAACCGGCGACAGGAATGCTATATATGGCGCAACCGCTTCATCATTAGCGGTAACCATTCTTTGCAATTCGGCCACATAATTTTTGTATGATGCTTTATCAATAACCGACGGAAGTACACTCAGCGCCTGCACCCGCAACCAGGGGTCGTTGCTTTTTAGAAGTGATGTTACCTCGTCATTACTCAAAGCATGCAAACCCTCTAAAGTCCATAAGGAGTGGATGGCTTGTATTTTACTTGAGGCTTGCAGGGCTTGTTTTAACGCGGGGATAGCAGCCGTCAGTTTATTATCAATAATGGTTTGCTGGGCACGGTCGCGCAACCAGCCGTTGGTGTTGCCAAGTAGTTTTACCAATTCCTGGGCATCCTGCGGTATGGTAATTGGGTTGGGGTTACTGCCTGTGGGTACTATCTTATAAATACGCCCGCAATTTAATGGTTGCGACAGGTTGCGCTTGGCAATCTCTCCCTTAAGGTAACCGGTAAGGTATGTTTTATGCTGAATGATGCCGCGGTACATATCTGTTATGTACAAAGCGCCATCGGGCCCATCGTTCAGGTTTACCGGGCGGAAACGTTCATCGGTACTGGCTAAAAACTCGTGGCCTTTGTAGGCTTGTTTACCTTTGGTTAAGTAACCATTGGCATTAATAACATTACGCTTTATGAGGTTTGCTGATGGCTCGGCTACAAAAACATTTTGCACGCTATCGCCCCATAGCCCGCCACGGTACACCAGCGGCCCACAAGCGGCAGTAAAGCTAACCAACCTTTGCTTATCATCAAGCATGCCTGCAGTGTAACCACGGTTTACACCGGATGTTGGCCGGGCAGGGTAAACGCGATTATCGGCCACAATGCGTTCGGTAAATCCGGCAACGTTCAATTGGTCGGCATTGCCCGTGCCGAAGCCGGGCAAAAAGTAATCGCCAATTACGTTTGATGAATTATCGTTATAATACAATCTCCCATAATTATCCTGACTAATACCCCATTGCCCCCTGAAGTGTGTGCGCTGTATTACCCATTTACCGTCGATAAAACGGTATCGTTTAGATGATTTGGCATTGTATATCCAATTATCCATAGCGCGCAGTAATCCATTAGGCTGATGCTCTACGTTACCTTCTTCGGTATATTTCGAGTCGACCAGTGTGCGCTTGCCCGGTTTATCGCCATTAATAGGGTAAAACCATAGCCTCGGTGGCTCTGCAACCAGCACGCCACCATTGATCAGGCATAAAGCACGGGGTAAACGCAGCGAATCAATAAAAACGGTGCGGCGGTCATACCGGCCATCCTTATCATCATCATTCAGGATGACGATCTTACCTGTAGGGTCATCCTCGCCTGTGCCTAAAGTATCGGGCATGTAGCCGTTCATCTCAACAGCCCATAAGCGGCCTATGTTATCAAAGGTTATAGCCACAGGGGTACTTACCAATGGTTCGGCGGCTACCAGCTTAACCTCGTAGCCGGGTTCCAGTTGTATTTGGCTCATGGATTCAGCAGCCGTTAGCACTTTTGATGTGGTGAAGTCGATGCTATCCTTTACCTCCGCAGGCTTACTGCTTTCACTTACTGCTGCGGGCGCGGCTGGTACAGGTTTACGGCTAACGCATTGCACAATTATAGTACAGCCTAAAAGCAAACCGGCACATATCAAAAAGCTTTTCGCCCCGCGAACTTTGTTAAAAATCATCAGTAAGTGTTTATATGGTTACCCCCTCGCAAATATGTTTATTTTTCACATTATGAGGGTGTTTGATTTGTAACAAGTATAATTCACTTTGAGCTACCGGAGAAATGTACACGATAAACCTGATCATAAAAAAAATCAGCTAACTGTTGTACCTGCAACGATTAGCTGATGCTGATCAAAATTAACGAAGTGCCGAATGTTGGCTTTACACTACACAATATTTAAAGGCTATTTTGTTACGATGCTAACAACATATCAAAACTTTGATACTCCCATCCAATGGGGTGCAATTCGTTCTCAACGCGTTTAAAAGTTACGCCATAAATATAAAGCAGGCCATCGCGCTCATCGGTAATTGCCGCAGGTACGGTAATCGATTGGTGATTTAACAAAGCCTCATCTGGAAGCTTTGTAAGGGCTAAAACCCCCTCAAATTGAATTTCGCTTTCGGTATGCATATCGTGTTATTGTTTTTTGGTTTATACCACTAAATTAGGGCAAATAGGGACAGCGTGCTACCACACAATCAGTACAACTACCGTAAACAAAGTGTGCAAAATGTTAATTTACTGCACTTTGCTTCACACACTTACCTTTATTTTGACAGTCGCAACATTTAATTAATGATTACAACGCCCGTAATCCCCTCTAATATTCAGGCTCAAATAAAATGCCATTTTAACAATCCCTGCTTTTCACTAAACATTGCCTTAACACCAAAAACCTACCTTGCGCCAAAACATCTGTGTATGCAAACTACTACCATGTATCGTGCTATATTTAAACTTAACCAACCTGATGACAGCCATAAATTTCAACCACTGCCGCAAGCAGCAGGGCAATATCCCTATCACCTGAAACACCCTGGCGAGGATAAGGACGAGTTGGTTTTCAACATGGTGGGCGATACAGGTGGCTTTCGTGACAATGCTTTTCAGCACAGGGTTGCAGCCTTAATGGCCAATCAGGCTGAAAAACCCGACTTTTTGTACCATTTGGGCGACGTGGTTTATCATTATGGCGAGGCACAAGGTTATGCCGATCAGTTCTTCAAGCCTTATGAAAAATATTCGGCACCGATATATGCCATAGCCGGTAACCACGATGGCGATGTTAACCCAGGCGCCGGGCAACCATACCATAGCCTGGATGCCTTTACCACCGTATTTTGCGGCACCGAACCACGCGATATAACATTTAGCGGTGGTAGCCAACGTAAAAGCGGCATACAGCCCAATGCGTACTGGACGCTCGACACACCATTAGCCACCATTATAGGCATGTACAGTAACGTGCCCAAATACGGCGTGGTTACTGCCGAGCAACGCGCCTGGCTGGTAGAAGAATTATATACCGCGAATAGCTTACGACCGGCCAAAGCCATTATTCTGGCCATTCACCATGCGCCTTATTCGGCCGATATTAATCATGGTTGCAGCAGGCCTATGATCGAATTACTGGAAGGTGTGTTTGCTGAAACGGGCATCCGGCCCGATCTGGCGGTTAGCGGGCACGTGCACAATTATCAGCGTTTCCAAAAAAATTACGATAACGGTACCTTAACCTATCTGGTTGCCGGGGCGGGCGGTTTTGATGAGCTACACCCGCTGGCTCATGCCAATGACCCGCATTTTAGCGCCGACGACCCTTTGCTGGACAACATTACCCTCGCCGCATCGCAGGACACCCGGCACGGCTTTTTAAGGATCAGCATTAAAAAAGAAACACAAGGGCTTACGCTTAACGGCGCATATTATACTATTGACCCACTACCGGAGAATGGCGCTACTTTGGCGGATAGCTTTAGTATTGTGGTTGGGTAAAAAATAAATTAGATACTGGCCTGATAATTATATTCTTTAGCGTTAAACCTTTATTGCCCATCACCGTCAGAAGGTGGTAAACTTTAAACCATAAACAGATACAATGAAACCTAACACCCGCCTAAAGCATTTTGGTAAAGCCATTTGCCTGTTAACATTGATCGCTTTTTCATCATGTAAAAAAGACAATAATGCCGGCATTGATGAAACTACTGAACCCACGTTAAAAATCTCATCAGCAACTTATGAGTGGGGCGAGCTTGCTATTAATAAAAAAGATCAGGTTGACAGCATAGCTTATAACAGCGACGGCAAAATACAATCAGTATTGAATTATGATATTGATAGATCGGTATCAACAAACGTAGGTTTTAGCTACCAGAACAATCAGTTCACTTTAGATAGCCGCTATAACGATACATATGAGGTTGATGCGCTTGGACGGGTCACTACACATAAAACCTATGAGGTGCAAAACGGCTACGATATTATTCACATACAACGCTTTACTTATGATGAAAACGGCTATTTGAATAAGGTGATCATATTGATCAATTTTGACGGCAAGGAGGGTGAACCTTATTCAACCATTAATTACGAGGTTGTAAATGGCAACTACACCAAATTTGCGTTAGTAAATACCGATGGCACTGTAACAAGACAGTACGTTTTAAAGTACAATACCTCAAAAAAGGTATATAACCCGGGAGCGCTTTTTGCCCCTATATTCGCGGCTAATACTACGGTGAACATTGATAAATATTTGAACTATGGTAAGGCATCGGTAAACTTATTAACCGGTGTTGATTTTACTATTAAGGCTTTAAATAATACTGTTACTTCCGGCTCGTTCACCGCGGTTACCGAAACCGATGCCGACAACTACCTTACAAGCCTGCAACTTACCGGTGATCAGATTCAGGATTTCCCATCAGATAACCTTTCACCGCTACCTCGAAGCATAAAATTCTCCTATAAAAAGTAAATTGAGTAAAAATATAAATCAGCAAGGCCTCTCTAAAAAAAATTAGAGAGGCCTTGCTGGTTTATGATCACTAATGAACAAGCTAATGATTTGAATATTATCCCTCTAAAATAAATTATGCGCACACCCGTTATTGCATAAAACCTTAAACTAAACGCAATTACCTACTCCTATGGCACGTACCTTATTACTCTCTTTGCTATTTTTTAGCTGCCTGCAAATACATGCGCAAAATTTACCACTGGCACTTGAGGACAAAAGAATGAACGCCCATTTAGTCGGTCGCAAACCGGCTCAATTATCTATCAAGATTAATAATTTGCCAGATAGCGTAAAGCAAGTACGTATAACCTATACGCTGGTGCAATTCAGCAGCGATCTGCAAGTAACAAAGTATACCGAAACAGGTGCCGATGGCTCAGCCACCATCACACTAAATGATAATCTCCCGCACCAACAGATTTGGTTGACCGTTGGCGATTACTTATACAGCGGTATTTATGTTGATGGAGGATTAAAGGTTACCATAGACGCTCAAAAGGCCGCCAAATCACAAATATATTTTATTGGCGATGGGGTTGTTTATTCAGGTAAGGATGGAGAACTGAATACTGTTGCTAATAAATATGTACTGTTCAGAAAGGATGAACGTGATGGTTTGATATCTAAAGCATACACATTACGCATGGCAAAAAAGGCCGCATCTGTTGATTCTCTCACATTCAAATTCGACTCTTTATACAAACGAATTGTGCTTATAAACAATGAGTTTATTAAGCAATATCCAAAATTTGGCCCCACTGTAGCCAACGAAACTTTATCCGATTTCTATGTAACGGTTAGCCTTGCATATTCAAATGAAAAAATGCCCGACAGTTTGTTTAAAGCCGTAAGCAAGCATCAGCCGCTTTTCACCAGCAATGGTGGTGCTGATTATTATCATCGCTTATACACATACCTTTGGATAAATAATCAGGATAAAACTAAAAACGAATTAACGGGGATATTAAAGTTGCTTGATAGTACTTACCCGTCATCAGACAAAGCTGATATTTTAAAACTATTAGCGATGGATATGTATAAGGATAATTTTGAGAAATTCTATCCCGTCATCATCGCACAAATAAATACGCCCTGGTGCAAGCAATTAGCTTTACAGGAGTTTGATAAGGCCAAAGCCCTGCAAAAACGCGTTGATAATCTTTTCAGCAAAACTACCGCGCAGGGTACTGATATTGCTACGCCATTATACAAAACCAAATTTGATGCCGAACTGTACCAATTAGATACCCTAACCAGCGTTGAGGCTTTTATGCAGCAACTGAAAGTTAAATTTGGTAAAAAGGCGCTGATACTTGATTTTTGGGCCACATGGTGCGGCCCCTGCCTGAGCGACCTGCCTTTTAGTAAAGGCCTGCACAACGAAAATAAAGACCTGCCGATCGAGTATATTTACCTTTGCTCATCCAATAGCTCTACTACCGACAAATGGAAAAACAAGGTTGGCGAACTCGAAATTCCTGGAACGCATATTTTTGTTAAGGAGGAGTTGTTAGAAAAAATAAAGCAATACATTAACGCCAAAAGCGGGTTCCCATCGTACGCGCTTATTGATATTAACGGCAAGCTATCAACCTCAGCTATTACCCGCATGGAGCCTTTGAACAGGGAAAGCCTTATGAATATGGTTGGGGTGAAGAATGATGGGGAAGCAAAATAGTAAACATTAATGTTCAAAGAAAAGCGGGAACTCTTATCATATCCACCCTGGTTATTGGCTATTTACGGTTGCATAGTAGCCGGGGTAGTAATTTTTTTTGTATATGATTCATATACACAACCGCCAACGTACGGTATATTGGCTACCGATGTGGTCAATGAACTTACTGTTACCGGCGAGTATCAGAAGGGTTGGCGCGGCAATCCTGTATTTTACTCGCCCGATCATTATATTCCCGGAGGTAATAAGCTTACCCATATACACTGCGACAATAAAAAGGATTATGACCGGTATAATGTTAACCTGAAAACCCTAAAGCAGGAGGATTTGGAGGATGATGATTATGAATTAGCAAAAGTAGCATATCCTTATACGCTGTATAAAGGTAAAGACAGCCTGATCCATGTAAAGCAAGGAGGTTGCAGCCTCACTTTCAAGATGGGATATTATGATCCTGATTACAAAGATCCGTATGATGTTTGGTGGGAAGTATTTGTAAAAAAGGTTCGGGATATGTTTTAAGTTTTTCTTATCCCAAACGTCACCCCAATCTCACAACGCCCGTTATAAGTCACCCTTCTATCATCTTCATTTGTGATGACATTATTATGGAACGTTCATTCCTATTTGAATATATATTTGCGGAACGATTATTCCAAAAACATAATTCAAATAAAATCACAATGAAAAAGTTAGAAAACAAAGTGGCTATAGTAACCGGAGCATCAAAAGGCATAGGTGCAGGTATAGCTAAAGATCTGGCTGCCGCAGGTGCTGCCGTGGTAGTTAATTACGCATCATCAAAAGAAGGTGCCGAAAAGGTGGTTGCCGATATTGTAAGCAACGGTGGTAAAGCCATAGCCGTACAAGGCGACGTAGCCAAAGCCGCCGATGTTGAGCGCCTGTTTACAGAAACTCAACAAGCTTACGGCCGTGTTGATGTGCTGGTAAACAATGCCGGTGTATATCAATTTGGTACAATTGAGGATTTTGACGAGAATGAATATCACCGTCAGTTCAACACCAACGTGTTAGGTTTACTGCTGACCAGCCAGGCTGCGGTTAAAGGTTTTGGCCAGGATGGCGGCAGTATTATCAACATTGGTTCAACAATAACCAATCTAAACATTCCCGGCAGTTCAATTTACACTGCTACAAAAAGCGCGGTAGATGCAATTACAAAAGTGCATTCAAAAGAACTTGGCCCTAAAAATATCCGCGTTAACTCCATCAACCCGGGCATGGTTGAAACTGAAGGCACACACACCGCAGGTGTTATCGGTAGCGATTTCCACCACGAATCAGTAAAAACTACCCCGCTTGGCCGCATTGGTCAGCCTGATGACATCGCCCCTATCGCGGTGTTCCTGGCATCTGATGATTCACGCTGGTTAACCGGCGAAATATTGATTGCCAGCGGCGGCGTTCGCTAAGCATCCGCAGCTAAATATTTGAAATATGGGCTGCAATTAAACATTTAAGGTAAAATGAATTAGCTTTGCTTTGTAAAAAAAGCAAAGCTTTTCGAGGTTATGGCACGTAGCAAGGATTTTGACGAAGAAGAGGTATTAAAAAAGGCCGTATGCACATTTTGGCATAAGGGGTACAATGCTACGTCGATGCAGGACCTTGTTGACGCGCTGGGCATCAGTCGTTCAAGCATGTACGATACCTATGGCGATAAGCACGCCCTCTACATTAAAGCGCTCGAGATGTACCTGAACATGGGCGGCAACCACATGTGCGATCTGGCCAACAGCCCCGCCCCTGCCAAACAAGCCATTCGCCAAATGCTTGAATATACGGCCAACGCACTGCTTGACGATGATCAGCAAAAAGGCTGCTTTATGGTGAATGCCGAGGTTGAGGTTGCCCCGCACGATACCGAGGTACGTGATATTGTTTGCAAAAGCGAACAACGTATTGAGGAGAGCTTTTTTATAGCGATTGAAAAAGGACAGCAAAACGGCCAGATCACCAGCAAACAGGATGCAAGGGCGCTTGCGCGCTTTTTATTTAATGCTGTAAAGGGTATACAGGTTCTGGCAAAATCAACCAATGATAAGTCGTTTTTTGATGATATTATCAATACCACCATGTCGGTTTTGGATTGATTTGCCCAAAACATTGTTAATTTGCGCTCCATGAGCAAGCTACAAGAGGCATTCAGACTATTTGACGAGTACAACATGCAGGACCCACGCACACTGGAATGGGACGGCATTACCTATCCCGTTGAGTATGCTTATGCTTTACGATTGTATAATTGGGTGCTAAAACTACAGCCCGAGGCCGGAGAGGAACTGCTATTAGCATCGCGCAGCCAGCACATAGGCCGTTGGGAAATACCTCGCGAAAGCTATCCCGAAGGGCGCGAACCTTATTTAAAATGGCGTAAGGATCTGGCTCAGCATCACGCTACCGTTACTTCCCGCTTAATGCAGCAGGCCGGTTACAGTGATGAGCAGATCGCCCTTGTTAGCGAGATCATCCTGAAAAAACGTATTAAGGTTGATGCCAAGGTGCAAACCATGGAGAACGCCCTATGCCTGGTTTTCCTGGAATATCAGTATGAAGATTTCCGCAAAAAATATGAGGGCGAGCCGGATAAGATGGTGAACATCCTGTACAAATCGTTACTAAAAATGGATGGTCACGGGCATGCCTTTGCCTTGCAGTTGCCATACTCTGATGGTGGGTTAAGCCTGATTGAACAAGCTTTGGCCCGTATGACTAAATAGAGCTATATCTTATCTAAAGCCTTGCGCTTGCCTTTGGTATCCGTTTTAAACTGACTCGGTGTTAGGCCGGTAACCGCCTTAAATTGTGCCGATAGGTGGGCGCTGCTACTATAACCCATTTTCCAGGCTATCTCGTTCAGGTTGAGTTCGCCGTATTCAAGCAGCTCCTTTACCTTTTCAATTTTTTGCTGGATGATGAATTTCTCGATAGTGGTATCCTCGCTATCCGAAAACTGCCGGCTCAGCTGCCCGTAATCCTTATGCAGGTTATCAGATAAATAGGCCGAAAAATTCACCTGCTGATCAGCCAGGTCGCTATGGTGCACTTTCTCTATGATCAGGTTTTTGATACGCTCAACCAGTTTATCCTTCTCGTTATCTATCAGCTCAAAACCCAATACCTTTAATGCCGATGCAATGGCGGTAAGCTCGGCAGCATCCGGCTCGGGATGTACGGTAACACTACCCAGGTCGATGCCCGCAACCTCAAAGCCAAGGCTCTCCAACTGCTGCTTCACCACAAGGATGCAACGATCGCACACCATATTTTTTATGCGGAGCAACATCGTACTATATACTTTCGGCCTGGTAGCCTTTTTCTTTAAGGGCGGAGATGATGGCTTGTTCAGAAAGTGTTTCGTCGCTTTGTATGGTCAACACCTTTTCGAGCGATGCAACATCAACCTGCCAGTCCTTAACCCCTGCTAAACTATTAAGCGCAGGAGTAACAGCGGCAATACAGCCACCGCATTTTATATTGGTTTTGAATTTAAGCGTTTCCATATATGTAGTATAACAAATGTTAAATGTAGAGTTTTGAAAATTTTAAACGCAAACTATTACTCACTACCGATACCGAACTAAGCGCCATAGCCGCGCCCGCTATCATGGGGTTAAGCAAAAAGCCGTTTACGGGGTATAGTATTCCCGCGGCAATGGGTATACCTATCAAGTTATAAATAAACGCCCAAAACAAGTTTTGCCGTATGGCTTTCACCGTTAAGCGCGACAGCCGCAAAGCCCTGGGTACCTGCCGCAGATCGGATGATATGAGCGTCATCTTGGCTACATCCATCGCAATATCGGTACCCTTACCCATGGCAATGCTTACATCAGCCTGCGCTAATGCCTGGCTATCGTTAATACCATCGCCCGCCATGGCTACTATTTTACCTTGCTGTTGCAGCTGTTTTATAAAATCGGCTTTGTCGGTTGGCAATACATCTGCCTTGTAATTTTTAATTCCTGCCTGTTTGGCAATGGCGGCGGCGGTTTGCTCATTATCTCCCGTGAGCATGTAAACCGCTATTCCCTGGCGGGTAAGTTGTTCAATAGCCTCAGCCGAGCCTTCTTTTATTGTATCGCTGATAGTCGCGATGGCCAATACCTGCTTATCATCCGCAAAGTATATAATGGTTTTGGCTCCATCCTTAAAACGGGTTATGGAGTCGTTTAAATCAGCCGGGATATTGATGTGCTTTTCCTCAACCAGTGTATGGCTGCCTGCATAATACATCGCACCACCATATTCAGCCCTCACCCCACGACCGGTTATACTTTCAAAAGCAGCTAATTGAACAGGGGCAGCATCTTTCAATCCCTCAAACGCCACAATAGCGCCGGCTAATGGATGCTCGGATTGTTTTTCTAAACTTAGAAAGATACTTTTCAGGGTTGATACATTATTCTCGTTAGAGTGAGCCCATAATAACTCATTTACTTCGGGTTTACCTATAGTGATGGTTCCTGTTTTATCGAACACGATGGCGTTTACCTTATGGCCCAGCTCAAGCGCTTCGGCATCTTTTATCAGAATACCTTCTTCGGCCCCTTTGCCTACCCCTACCATAATGGCTGTTGGCGTGGCCAAGCCTAACGCGCATGGGCAGGCAATAACCAACACGGTAACCAAGGCCATTAAGCCGTGGGTTAAGGCGTGTTGCCCACCTGCTATCAGCCAAACGACAAAGCTTAATAGCGCAATGCCGATTACCATCGGCACAAATATGCCCGCAATTTTATCAACCAGTTTTTGCACCGGAGCTTTTGAGCCCTGGGCATCCTGCACCATTTTGATGATGTGAGCCAGCATGGTATCAGCCCCTACCTTTTCGGCCCGGAAATGGAAGCTGCCCTTTTGATTGATGGTTCCGGCCAATACCTTATCGCCCGCCTGCTTTTCAACCGGCACCGGCTCACCGCTGATCATGCTTTCATCAATAAACGAGTTGCTCCCGGTAACCGTACCATCCACCGCTACCCTTTCGCCGGGCTTAACAATGATGATATCGCCAACGTTTACTTCGGCAAGCGACTGTACTGTCTCCGCGCCATTCTTCAATACCAAAACCGTATTAGGCTGTAAACCCATTAGTTTTTTTATGGCCGATGAGGTATTCGATTTGGCTTTTTCTTCAAGCAGTTTACCCAGCATAATGAATACAATAACCACCGAGGCGGCCTCGTAATACACATGCGGATGCAAGCCCTGCCTGTGCCAAAACTGCGGGTAAAAGGTATTGAACAGGCTGAATAGAAAAGAGATGCCGGTGCTCATAGCCACCAGCGTATCCATATTGGCCTTACCGTGCGATGCCTGCTTAACCGCGTTCACAAAAAACCCACGACCGGCCACGAACAGCACCGGCGCGCTAAGCGCCAGCATAATATAATTGGCATACGGCATATCCATCAAAAACATACCGATAATTACCACCGGCAGCGTGAGTATAGCCGCGTAAACAAAATTATTCCGGAGCTTTTTATAATGATCCTGCTGCGCTTCGGCTTGTTTTTCGGCAGCGTTTTCGGTATCAACTATCAAATCGTACCCTATGGATTGTACCGCCTTTTGCATGGCAAGCGGTTCAACTTCGGCAGCGTTATAAGTAACCTTAAGGGTTTGCGAGGCGTAGTTTACAGCAGCTTCCTTAACACCCTGCTGGGCACCTATCATACTCTCCACACTACCCGCACAGGCCGCACAACTCATGCCCGTTACCGGGAAGGTTTGTGTTTTTAAACTATGTGCCGCCATAATATCCTTATAATTTACACAGCAAATTTACCTACAAGGCAGGGCTTATGTCTTACATCATTATGTAAAAGATTTATAGAATTTACCCCTCCTAATCCTCCCAGAGGAGGAGGACTTAGGAGGGGTTGTGCGCGCTTCGATAACAGGTTAGTAAATGATCATATCCCTTCATTACCCCTTACCGGAGGTTCCGCTTTTAACAGATGCTTTATAAAGAAATTACGTTTGTTGCGACGCCCGTACACCCCGCCATCGCTGTGACCCATGCCGGGGATAACCAGCAGGTCAAAATCCTTGTCGGCTTTTATTAGCGCGTCGGCAAAGCGTAGGGTTGATTCGGGTGGTACGTTCTCGTCGGCTTCGCCTACTATCAGCAACAGGTTGCCTTGCAGTTTGGCGGCGTTGGTGATGTTTGATTGCGCATCGTAATGCGGGCCAACGGGGTAGCCCATCCACTGCTCATTCCACCATTGCTTGTCAATACGGTTATCGTGGCAGCCGCATGCCGCCACACCTGCCTTGTAAAACTCCGGGTGAAACAGCAAGCCACCCGCGGCGTTTTGACCGCCTGCCGATGTGCCGTACAATCCCACACGGTCAATATCAGCCTGCGGATATTTGGCGGCAAGCGCCTTCATCCATAGTATACGGTCGGCGAAACCCGCGTCGGCCAGGTTATGCCAGCATACATCGTGGAAAGCTTTTGAGCGATTGGCCGTGCCCATTCCATCAATCTGCACCACAATAAAACCCAGTTGGGCTATGCTCTGCATCTCGTTAACGGCAGCGAAATTCTTGGGTACAAATGAGTCCTGCGGACCGGCGTAGATATTCTCGATCACCGGGTAAGACTTTTTGGGGTCCATATTAGCAGGGCGATAGATCACCCCCCAAATATCCGTAACACCATCGCGGGCCTTGGCTACAAATACCTCGGGGAGCTTAACTCCTGTGGCTAATAGTTTCGACAGACCGGCCTTTTCAATATCGGTTATCTTTTTACCGGTGGCCGTGCTGCGCAAAGTTACTACCGGAGCTACATCAACCTGCGAGTAAGCGTCGATCATATATTTACGATCGGGCGAGTAAGTAACCTGGTGATTGCCCTTTTCGGGAGTCAGATCGATCAACCCCTTACCATTAAAACCAATGCGATAGTAATGAATAAAATACGGGTCTTCCCCTTCGTTCATACCGCTGCCCTTAAACCATATCTGCCTTTTTACGGCATCAACGCTATCAATATCGCGCAGTACCCAATCGCCTTTGGTTATGAGTTGCTGTTTGCCGGTAATAGTATTCACCAGGTAGGCATGCCGCCAGCCATCCTGCTCGGTTACCCAAATAACCTCGTTTGTTTTGGGCAGATAGTGGGTAAAAATACGCTGCTCGTAAATAAAGGTCTTGGTCGGCTCATCAATAATATTGCGTGTTTTACCCGTTTCGCAATCCACCTCTATCAGCCTGAAACGCTGGTGCCCGCGGTCAATTTTCTCGAACGTAAAGTAACGGTTATTCCCCTCCCTAAAGTTGAGCGCGGGCGCGCCAAAAAAGTCTATCTTTTCAGCATCAACCTTTAGCTGTTTTTTGGTTTTTACGTTGAACACAAATGGTTCGTAGCTGCTAAAATCGTCGCCGGGCTGGGCGTAATCGCGTGTGCGTAACTGGCCGCGTGTGGTGTTGGGCACCGAGCTTAGCACATAATAAACATCCTTTATTTTTTTGTAGTTGATGTGGTAGCCTATAATGTACTGTCCGTTTGGCGACCACGCGAACTCTCCATACGGGGCTTCAGTAGTACCATCGGTACTTAGCGTTACCTCCTGCCCGGTTTTAAAGTTTTTAATAACGAGATTATCCTTTCGTTGCCTGGCTACCCATTGCTTATCAGGCGATATCGAATCGGTATTAAAACCCGCCCAGCGATACCGGCGGCGTTGTAGCGGTCGGTTTGGGTTATAGGCCTGCTGATCGGGCTTGGTGGCTTTTTCGGCATTGTAGCTTTTCAGATCGCACTTAATCCAGTCGTTACCGGTTTTAAGCGTTACGCTGCTTTTATCATCGCTGTAAAACATATCGCTTATGGCCAGTTTCTTGCTGTCGGCGGCTTTCCCTGTCAGTTTCGCAATGGCGTCGGCCATACGGTCGTGATCAAAGGCCTGTTTCTTTTTTCCGGTGGTGGCATCAACCAGGTAATATTCACTCTCGCGGTTATCAAGCGGTTTACGGTACCAAAAGCTGCTGCCATCGGCCTGCCAGTTGGGGCTAATGTTGCTTACCACGGCTATGTTTTTAAGGGCGGTATCTAACTCGTTAGCTTTTTTAAATGACTGAAGCACCTCTTGTTGGGTAGGCAGGTAAGGCGCATTTTTTTTCTGCTGGGCAAACGCTTGCTGTACAAACAACATAACGGCTAAGCAGGGTATAACTGGGCTGATCTTCATTGTACTTTAAATATTGCTTGGGTGTTTTGTGATGGTAAATTACAACACACCGGTAGTAAAAACATAATGCCGCTGCACATCGGTTAAAATCCGAAGAACATCAGATAATATTGTATACGGCTTGGTTATATTGCTGTTACAAAGCACCACCCTATGGCTATATTATTTAACAATATTGCCTTATTTTAGCCGGATGGACAATGCAGATTTCAACCCCGAGCTGCGTACCGTAAATGTTACCCGTTACGTTACACCGCTGCGCGAGGGGGGCTCGCTCCCGGCCATTGCCGAGGCCGACGATGATTTTTTATATGTACTCAAATTCCGTGGTGCCGGGCAGGGCGTTAAGGCGCTTATTGCCGAGCTGATAGGCTGCGAGGTTGCCCGCCTGTTAGGTTTCAGGGTGCCTGAGCTGATATTCGCCAACCTTGATACCGCCTTTGGCCGATCAGAACCCGACGAGGAGATTCAAGACCTGCTGAAAGCCAGCGTTGGCCTTAACCTGGCGTTGCATTACCTTTCGGGCGCTATAACGTTCGACCCTGTGGTTACCCGTTTGGATGAGCAGCTGGCCTCGCGCATTGTGTGGCTGGATGCCATGCTAACCAATGTTGACCGCACGCCACGCAATACCAATATGCTGGTTTGGCATAAGGAGCTGTGGCTGATAGATCATGGTGCATCATTATACTTTCACCACTCGTGGGATAACTGGCAGGAAATGGCGCTACGCCCTTTCGCGCAGATAAAAGACCATGTGCTGCTGCCATTAGCAACGCAAATAGAGCAGGCCGATGCGGACTTTAAAGCTATACTGACCAATGAGCGCATCCGCAAGATAGTTGACCTGATACCCGTTTGCTGGCTGGGCGATGAGGAGCCCGAGGCACGCAGGGATGTTTACTATGAATTTTTGATCCGCCGCATTGCCGCGTCGGAAGTTTTTGTAAAGGAGGTACAGCATGCCCGAGCCGCAACTGTTTGAGTATGCCGTAGTACGCGTTGTACCCAGGGTAGAACGCGAGGAATTCATCAACGTAGGGGTAATATTGTACTGCCCAAAACAAAAGTACCTGGGTTTTGAGTACAAGCTGGATGCCGACAGGTTGAAGGCCCTGCACAGCGAACTTGATATTGACGACCTGAAGCAGCACTTTGCCGCCTTTGAGCAGATCAGCATGGGCAGCAAGGCAGGTGGGCCAATAGGCACACTGGATGTGGCCTCACGTTTCAGGTGGTTAACCGCTACCCGCAGCACGGTGGTACAATCATCAAAAACCCACCCCGGCCTGTGCGATGGCGACCCGGCGCAAAAGTTGAAGATATTGTTTGAGAAGTTGGTTTTATAATTGCTTAACATCAACCATGAGTAATGCTATAAATGATTTAAGTTTCCTGATAGGTAAATGGCAAACAAGCGGTAACGTATTGACTACTGCCGATAGTCCGGCCATAACCATTAACGGAACTGATAGCTACGCCTGGGTATCGGGCGGGCAATTCATACTGCACACAGTTGATGTATTAATGGGCGATAATCAGGTTGAGTTGGTTGAGGTTATTGGCTATGACAAGGAAAGCAATAAGTTTATTATGTATGCATTTGATAGTGAAGGGCAACACAACACCATGTTTGCCACGAGCGATGCTCCGAATGAACTTTCAATAACCGACGAAAATATGCGCTCATTTTTAAACGCTAAGAACGACGGAAAAACCATGACCGCTTTATGGGAACGCAGCGACGATAGTATAAATTGGCTGCCATGGATGGACATGCACTTTACCAAAATTAGTTAAATATGCACACCACTAACTATTACGACACATTCATCCAGGTAGCTGATGACTGCCCGGTTACCTTGGCCGAAGTTCCGCCGGTAAAGGGGGACAGTAAAACCGTGGCGAATATTCAGTTTGATATGATGGCGCAGCATCCGTATGAGTTTACTTCGGACGATGTGATATTCGGTGCTTACGCTATCAAGAACAACATCAGCAATACCGAAAAACTGACCGAACGGGAAAAGTATTTTTCAAAGGGACAGGCCTGTCTGCGCTCGTCAACCTTAGCCAAGCGCTACGGCTGGGGCATACACAACAATGCCGATGGCAAGGTTGCCGTTTTTGGTTTAGGGAGTGACGAGTACGAGCAGCTCGCCCAAAACAAGCAATTGAAACAGGTAAAGGCCATGCGCTCCAAAAGGGCGTAATATCAGGCATCCATATAAAATGAGCAAAGTAAATTGGACCGACGACAAACTGCTTTCCCGGCTTTTAAATAGCAAGTCGGGCACGTCACGCTGGGCCAATATCAGGGTGCTAAGAGGGCGTCCAAGCGAAGAACTTTTCGCAAAATGCGTTGCCCTTACCAAGTCAGATGATCCGAAACATAAGATAATTGCGATAGATATTTTATCCCAATTAGGCGTACCGTCAAGGCCATACTTACAGAAAATGCTTAAGTTGTATTTTGACCTGCTGAGTACCGAAACCCATCCCGATGTTTTAAGATCAATACTCTACGCCATAGGCCACAACAACAGCGATATCAATCACGAACAGGTTGAAAGGCTCTGCTCTTTTATCAACAATGAAAATAATCTGGTAAGGGAGGGTTTAACTTTTGCCTTGCTCGGTATAAATGATCTAAAAGTCATTGATGCTTTGATAGAACTCTCGGCTGATAGGTTGAGCAAGATAAAAAACTGGGCAACTTTCGGCCTTGCCTCTCAAACTGACAGGAATAATAAAGCTATCAGGGATGCTTTGTGGAACCGGGTTAATGATAAGCATCAGGAAACAAAACTTGAAGCGATATTTGGCTTGGCAAAGCGTAAAGATGACCGCGTTAAGGATATCATAATACGGGAGCTTACTACCGGCGAGTATGGTAGCCTATTGCTAAAAGCCATTATTGAAACTGAGGATGAGCGTTATTTACCTTTACTCCGTCAAAATCTAAAAAACACAAAGGCAGATGCGGATATTGATCCGGAATGGCTCAGGGAGCTTGAGGAATGTGTATCTGCATTGAGTGCCATACAAGCGCATAAAGCCTAACTCATAACATCATCCCCCAAAAATGGAACAAATTATAGAATGCGTACCCAATTTTAGCGACGGCATTAATGCCGAAACTATTGCCGCTATTGCCAATGCCATAAGCAGTATTGAGGGTTTACGCCTGTTAAATGTTGACCCGGGGCATGATGCCAACCGCACCGTGATCACCTTTGCCGGTGAACCGCAGGCCGTGGTTGATGCCGCCTTTGCCGCCATAAAAACCGCAGGCGAACTGATTGACATGCGCACCCAAAAAGGCGAGCACCCGCGCATGGGCGCTACTGATGTTTGTCCGCTGGTGCCGGTGAGTGGTATTGGTATGGATGAGGTGGTACAATATGCTCATCAGCTGGCGCGCCGTGTTGGTGAGGAATTGCAGATACCCGTTTACCTGTACGAGAACTCACAGCCCGATAAACGCCGTAGCAACCTGTCCATCATCCGTTCGGGCGAGTACGAGGGCTTTTTTGAGAAGATACACCAATCTGGCTGGCAACCCGACTTTGGCCCTGCCGAAATGGATGCCAAACGTGGTGCTACGGTTATAGGCGCACGTAATTACCTGGTGGCTTATAATATTACGCTCAATACCAAATCGGTAGATACAGCAAAAGAAATTGCTTACGCCGTGCGCGAAAGCGGGTACAAGGGCACACCCGGCAGCCTCAAATTTGTTAAGGCCATAGGCTGGTATATGGATGAATATAATGCCGCCCAGGTATCCATGAATCTCACCAACATTGAGCACACACCGGTACACATAGTTTTTGAGGAAGTTAGGCGACAGGCGCAAAAGCTGGGTGCTGATATAACCGGGAGTGAACTCATCGGCCTGATACCTTTAACATGTTTGGTGGAGGCCGGTAAATATTTTACAGAAAAACAGCAGTTAAATTATAACCAAAACGAAAACCAACTCGTACAAACAGCAGTAAACGAATTAAAGCTCGGCGCGTTGGGAAAGTTTGAGGTTGACCAAAGAGTGATCGAGTACCTCCTGCATATTTAAAAAAGGCCTCGTCATGCTTTTCTCAATTCCGTAAACATCAGCCGAATAATATTTTGATTTACTAATTGTTTATTCTACATTCGGTTTATATCTCCTATAATTAATGAGGCTATCAAAAAAACAAATAGCGCAATCTGTATTGCTGTATGTGTTATTTGCTATTTGCATAACAGCCCATGCCCAGGTAAAATCCACCAAAAAGTATATTATAAAACCCAAACAAACCGAACAACTATCGCGGTTTGACAGTCTTGCTAATCGGGCGGGTGTAAACTTTATGATGCCCAAAGGTTTTAGGGAAATACCGGCGCTTAATGATGATGACTTTACTTTTGACTATGCCATGGATATACCCGATGCCGCTTTTGAGGTTTGGTACCAGGTACGATCGCAAAAGGAAAGCCTGGCCAATTTCGAGCGCGACCGCGCCGATGACGAACCACCATTAGCCAGTGCCGATTCGATATACAAGGAGATAGCCAAAGTAAATGCCAATGCTTTTACCTGGCAAAGCAATCCGTTTGTGCGCACCTTACCGGCAGCGGCACTTAAGCGCTACAATGCCGATGCAGGCCGATCATACCTTTTAACGCTGGAGGATACGCCCGAAACCAAGAGTTACCAGTATGCATTGCTTATCGCCCTGCAAAAGTTTCATACAGGCACTATAATCATGGTTTGTTTTACCAACCAAAAGGACCCTGAGTTTTACAAGAACGTTGAACGCGCGGGCAGCAGCCTCAAATTCAAGTCCGTATCTCAAAATGTTAGTAAGTTAGAAGATTAAGGACTCACTAACTCATCTAAAACTTTATTTTTGCTTAAACCGGGTGTATTTTTGCATCCTGATAAACTACGTTTGCATATTATGGCTGAACCGAATTATAGTGAAGATAGCATACGCTCCCTCGATTGGAAGGAGCACATACGCCTGCGCCCCGGCATGTACATTGGTAAGCTGGGCGATGGTTCGGCGTATGATGATGGTATCTATGTATTACTAAAAGAGATAGTTGATAACTCGATAGATGAGTTTGTGATGGGCAGCGGCCGCACCATAGAGGTGAACATGAGCGACCATAAGGTTACCGTGCGCGATTATGGCCGTGGCATACCACTGGGTAAGGTGATCGACTGTGTATCAAAAATAAATACCGGTGGTAAGTATGATAGCAAGGCTTTCCAAAAATCGGTAGGGTTGAATGGTGTGGGTACCAAGGCTGTAAATGCTTTGTCTACCGCTTTCACCGTACAATCGTACCGTGATGGGCGCACCAAGATAGCTGAATTTGCCAAAGGCGAGATCATTCGTGATGAGCCTGAGAAGGAAACCAGCCAGCGCAACGGTACGGCTATTAACTTTATGCCCGATGATACCATTTTCAGGCATTACCGCTTTATACCCGAGTTTGTGGAGAACATGATATGGAATTATGTTTACCTTAACTCAGGCCTTACCATCAACTTTAACGGACAAAAATATTTTTCGGAGCGCGGCCTGCACGATCTGCTTAGTCGCCATACCAACCCCGAAACCATACGCTATCCTATCATCCACCTAAAGGGTGAGGATATTGAGATAGCCATGACTCACGGGCAGCAGTACGGCGAGGAGTACTACTCGTTTGTTAACGGCCAGCATACCACACAAGGTGGTACCCACCAGGCAGCCTTTCGCGAGGCGGTGGTAAAAACCATCCGCGAGTACTATAAAAAAGAGTTTGACGCTGCCGACGTGCGTGCATCCATAGTAGCGGCCATAGCCATTAAGGTGCAGGAGCCGGTATTCGAGTCGCAAACCAAAACCAAACTGGGCTCACAAAACGTAGGACCGGACGGACCTACCGTGCGTGGCTTTATTAACGATTTTGTTAAAAAAGAGCTCGACGATTATCTGCATAAAAACCCGGCCGTTGCTGATGAATTACAGAAACGCATCCTGCAATCAGAGCGTGAGCGTAAGGATATTGCAGGTATCAAAAAACTGGCTAACGAGCGTGCCAAAAAAGCATCGTTACATAACCGCAAGCTGCGCGATTGCAAGCTGCATTTTGATGACAACCATGAGCGCAAGCAGGAAACCACCCTGTTCATCACCGAGGGTGACTCGGCCAGCGGATCGATCACCAAATCGCGCGATGTAATGACGCAGGCTGTTTTCAGCTTGAAAGGTAAGCCGCTTAACTGCTTTGGCCTTACCAAAAAAGTAGTTTACGAGAACGAGGAATTCAACCTGCTGCAACATGCCCTTAATATTGAGGATGGTATTGATAACCTGCGCTACAACAACATAGTGATAGCTACCGATGCCGATGTGGATGGTATGCACATTCGCCTGTTGTTAATGACCTTCTTTTTGCAATTCTTTCCCGATCTGGTAAAAGCCGGGCACGTATCCATATTGCAAACGCCGCTTTTCCGTGTGCGTAATAAAAAGGAAACTATTTATTGCTATAGCGATGAGGAACGCCGCAACGCTATTGCCAAGTTGGGCAACAAACCCGAGATAACCCGATTTAAAGGTTTGGGCGAAATATCGCCCGATGAGTTTGGGTTGTTCATTGGCAAGGATATCCGCCTCGACCCGGTTTTTTTGAAGGATGCCAACATTAAAGGCTTGCTTGAATATTTTATGGGTAAGAACACCCCTGCCCGCCAGCAACACATTGTACAAAACCTGCGTGTTGAAAAGGATGATGAAAACATTAATCCGCTGGTTGCCGATGCCGAACTGGCCGTAGCGGTTTAACCAGGAGAATTTCATAATAAAAATGCCTGCTTTTGTTTAAAGCAGGCATTTTTTATATCAACCGTTTTACTTGTGTTTCGGGGGTTATCTTCATGGTATCCAGCCCGGTTATCAGGTTCAGTCCCGGTGTTTTGCCCGGCGATAGTGTGCCGTACTTTTTATCGATGCCTAAAAACTCGGCGCCGTTAATGGTTGCCCATTTTAGCAACTGACTAATGGCTATCTGCGGAAAATTCTTTTGTATGGTAGCCATTTCGCTCAATATGCTTAGGCCGTAGTTTGAGGCCAGGCTATCAGTGCCCAAAGTAATATTAAAACCTTGATCAACGAACAGATTTATTTTGGGCAAACGCTTTTCGATATACAGGTTGGCATTGGGGCAAAAGCACCAGTTTACCCGTTTATCAAAACGGCGCACAAAATAAATATCCTTAAGGTTGGTACAGGTGTTGTGTACCAGCAATATCTCCTGGTTATTGCTTAGCAAAGGCACTATTGACTGTACCGAATTACGTGCCTGTGGCTTAAAATAATCAATATCAATCTCCAAAAACTTATACAGATCGTTAAACTCGCCAAGCTTGTAGCGGTAAAACTTGTTCTCGTCCTCACACTCCTGGTTATGTATGCTGATGAGGTTTTTGCCGTCGTCGCTATACTTTTTTATCAGCCTGAACAACTCCTTTGATACCGAGTATGGCGCATGCGGGGTAATAGATACCGAAAGCGGCTTAAAGCTTTGCAAGGTTTCCAGCGCGCTATCAAAAACGGCCTGTGCCCTTTCGGGTACAAAGCTCATGGCCTCAACAAAGGTATGGTAGTATATTTTACTCTCTTTTTTTACAGGCGCGGTAACATCGGTGTTTGATATATCGCCAACGGCAACAATACCGTTATCATACATCATTTTATCGGCGGCAATGGCGGCATTTGTTACCTCCTGCGGGTCGGCAACTACGGTGCGGCGCATAGTGATCACCTCCTTTACAAAATTTACCAAACCATTGCCCGGCGATATCCTGTCTTTCATGTGCGAAAGCTCCAGGTGGCAATGCGTATTTACAAAGCCGGGGGTGATAATTCCGCTCAATTGCTCAATGTCACCGGTTACGGTTGAGGGATCGTCAGTTACTGATATGATCTTACCGTTATCATCAACGGTTACGATACCATTTGGTATAGGGTCGGCATAAATAGGAAAAACGTAATCGGCTTTAAAATTTTTCATTGGTATCTGTTAGCATCTTCTCAAACTTTCTTCCCAAATATGCTCATATAAATTAACACCATTAACTTATAGTTGTTGTTTTTTAATCAAAATAAAAGAAATGATTTTACAAAAACACAAAAATTTTTAAATTTAAGTACCTTTGCACCGTGAACACTGCAACTGTTAAAACGGACATCCGAAGCCTAACCCTCAACGCTTTACAGGATCAATTTACCCAAATGGGTGAAAAGGGGTTCAGAGCGAAACAAGTGTACGAGTGGCTCTGGAAAAAATCTTGCTTTTCATTTGATGAAATGAGCAATATCTCAAAAGAACTGCGTACCAAGCTTGAGCAGAATTTCACTATCAATAATGTTAAAATTCATACCTCACAGCTAAGTGGTGATAAAACTATAAAAAATTCTTTTATTTTACACGACAACCATTTAATTGAAGGGGTGCTTATACCTACTACAGAGCGAATGACGGCCTGTGTATCATCTCAGGTGGGCTGCAGCCTTACATGTAAATTTTGTGCTACAGGATACATGGAGCGCAAACGCAACCTTAATCCCGACGAAATATACGATCAGGTGGTGCTTATCGATAAGCAGGCGCGCGAAAATTATAATCAACCCTTAAGCAATATTGTGTACATGGGTATGGGCGAGCCATTGCTTAACTATGCCAATGTGATGAAGTCTATCGAAAAGATCACCTCGGAGGATGGGCTGAATATGGCTGCCAAACGCATTACGGTATCAACCGCGGGTATTGCCAAAATGATCAAGAAGCTGGGCGATGATCAGGTTAAGTTTAACCTGGCACTTTCGCTGCACGCCGCTAATGATGAAAAGCGTAATACCATAATGCCTATAAACGAGCAAAACTCGCTAAAGGCACTGGCCGATGCGCTTAAATACTATTACGCCAAAACCAAAAATCCTGTAACCTACGAGTACATTATTTTTGACGGTGTTAATGACAACATTCAGGATGCTATGGAGCTTGCCCGTTTTTGTAAGCACCTGCCTTGTAAGGTTAACATTATTGAGTATAACCCCATCGCTTTTGCCAGCTACATTAACGCGGGCGAAGACAAAGTTGAAGCCTTTGCCGCTTACCTGCGCAAGCAAGGCATTATCACTAACCTGCGCCGCAGCCGTGGTAAGGATATTGATGCCGCCTGCGGACAATTAGCTATTAAGGAGAAAGAAAAAGAACAAGCCTTGTAATAAATGTGGCTGCGTAACACCTACCTGGCCGATTTTATTGCGCTTATATTCCCCGACCTTTGTGCCGCCTGTAACCGGCAGTTATTAAAAGGCGAACAGGTTATTTGCACTGCCTGTAAGTTCGATTTGCCTTACACCAACTTTCACCAGCAAAAAGATAATATTGTGGCCCGCCAGTTTTGGGGTAAGCTAAAAATTGAGCATGCATATGCCCTGTTGTATTTTACCAAAGGCGGCAAGGTGCAAAACATGGTTCACCGTTTTAAGTACGAGGGCGAGAAACAGGTGGGCGTAGCATTGGGCAATATAGCCGGCGAACAATTGAAAGGCTTAACAACAGGTACCTTTGATTATATCATCCCCGTGCCCCTGCATAAAAGCAAGCTGCGTAAACGTGGCTACAATCAAAGTAAATTATTTGCCGATGGTTTGGCGCAAAAACTGGATGCGCCTGTAGAGTTAGATAACCTGGTGCGCGTTATAGCTACCGAAACACAAACCCGTAAATCGCGGTTTGCACGGTTTGAGAATATGCGCGAAGTGTTTGCCGTGGCTAATGCAGGCAAACTGGCCAACAAACATATTTTGCTGGTTGATGATATTGTTACCACAGGCTCCACCCTCGAAGCCTGCGGTATTGAGTTGCTTAAAGTACCCGGCCTTAAGCTAAGCATTGCTACCATAGCTTACGCCGAATAACAATATATGTTAATCTTCGTCAGGATCGGCGTCATCGCCAAAATCAAGCAGGTATGAACTTTCTGAGGCATCATAAGCTTGCTCGGCTTTTGAGGTTTCGTCTATCTCACCAAAATCCTCAACGGTATCATCAAAACCGTTGGAATGAATATCCTGCTGACTGGCTTGCTCGTCTTTTTGGCTTAACTGATCGTCTTGTTGTAATTCGTCTTCTGGCTCTATCATGGTGTTATGGTTTTATGTTATAACGATGTTATTACACCTATGTTTTTATAAAATGCTTAATGCGGAATTGTATGATGCAAAGCCACCCATTTATTTTTCACAAAAAACATGTTTTTGTAGCGCGCTGAATTAAACACCAGGTAAAACCCATCCCGACCATGATACACCGTTGGATCAGAGCCTAATATATGATGACCCAGCTGATCCATTTTTATAACCAAACGCGCTGAACCATAAGGGCTAACTGTAGCAATTTTACATTTATACGTTCTGATTACGCGCTCCCGCTTCGTAACATAAAAATAAATAGAATCATTCTGCCTGATCTCGAACCGGAAAGTATCATATTGCCAATCTGCAAAAATGCCCGGGTAGAAATTTTTGTCGATAGTATACCCGCCATAATAGTCGCTTTGCTTTAACTTCATCTTAGCGGTATACCTTTCTTTTAATATTCCGGCTACGGCAAGCAACACAACCGCTACTATTACAAATGCTACAATTTTGCCGAAAATTCGCTTTTTTGTAAACAGCCATAGCAAGCCAAGTACTATCAGTAACGGAATTACAATAAATATCAAACCCAGATTAAAGCCGAAACCCATATTCTAATTACAACAAGCCCTCATCAGCAAAGCTAAAATATCCCTTATCGGTAATAATGAGATGATCGAGCACATTGATATCTAACATCTTACCCGCGTTGGCTACCTTTTTAGTAAGGTCAATATCCAGCTGACTGGGCTTAAGGTTGCCCGATGGGTGATTATGAATCAATATAATGGCACTGGCCTGTTGTTGCAGGGCCATATAAAAAATGATCTTCGGATCGGCTACCGTGCCCGATATACCGCCGCGGCTCACCAACTCTTTCGACAGTACTTTTGATGAACGACTAAGCAACACTATCCAAAATTCCTCGTGGTTAAGATCCATCAGGTGGCGGCGCATCAGCTTAAAAACATCATTGCTGCCTTTTACTTCTTCAGGTGGCTTGCTCTCCGTTTCGTTACGTCGACGGCCAACCTCCAGCGCGGCAATAATGGATATTGCCTTAGCCTCGCCCACTCCCTTAAACTTGCAAAGCTCACTGATAGATGCCTTGCCCAGCTTGTTCAGATCATTCTCATAATGATGCAGAATACGCTTGCTCAACTCAACTGCTGATTCATCCCTGCTGCCCGAACCTATCAGTATCGCGATCAGCTCGGCATCGGTTAACGAACGCCTCCCCTGCCCGCTCAATTTCTCGCGCGGCCTATCCTCCTCGGCCCAGGCCTTTATACTGATATGGTTTTGGTAACTGCTCATTGTGAGCCGAATTTAACTCGAATTTTTAGAATTTTTTGTCTGAACCTGAATTTGCTGAATTTGAGAATGAACAGAATTCACTCAATTCCATAAATTCTAAAAATTCGAGTCCAACTTTATTCTGAACCTGAATTTTCAGAATTTGAGAATGGACAGAATGTTACTGATGTAAAGTGGCATCATTCTTTTAAAATTCAATCAATTCATTAAATTCCAAGAATTCGAGTTAAATCCTGTCAATTCTAAAATTCTGTAAATTCTGATCAAGATAATAATCACGAAAAAAGGGATAATGCAATGCACTATCCCTTTCAAAATATTATTGATAAATAAAGCTTATGCTAAACCGTTAACGAATTTAGTAAGTTTTGATTTATTGTTTGATGCTTTGTTTTTGTGAATAACGTTCTTTTTAGCTAAACGGTCAAGCATTGAAATTACTTTACCTAATAGCTCTGTTCCTTCAGCTTTAGTAGTTGCACCCCTTAATTTTTTGATTGCATTACGGGTGGTTTTAGCCTGGTACCTGTTACGCAGACGCTTCGCAGCATTTGCTCTGATTCTTTTTAATGATGATTTATGATTTGCCATCTTTTATAGCTTGTTATCCTGTATTTCTAAAAATTTAAGAGTGCAAATATAGAATGATTTTTTGGATTATACAAAGCCTTTTTTAAAATTCATTTTTTATCGCATGTTAAAGTTAATCAGCATATTTGGATATGAAAAAAGCGGCGCTTAGCGCGGTTGCCATCCTAACCCTTTTTATACTGTCATCATGGGGCTATTATGCCCACCACCGTATTAACCGTATGGCCGTGTTTGCCCTGCCCAAAGGCATGGCTCCTTTTTACAAAGCTAATATTAATTTTATAACCGAGCACGCCATCACGGCGGATAAGCGGCGCTATGTTGATTCGGCCGAAATACCACGACACTTTTTTAATGCTGATCGTTACGGTAAATCGCCATTCAAAACCATCCCACGCAAGTGGAAAGATTTTGAAAAACGCTACTCGCGTGATACCCTGCTGAAACACGGCACCCTGCCCTGGACCATTCAACAACGTTATTACTGGCTGGTAGAGGCATTTAAGCAGCACGATACCACATCTATCCTGCGCAACTCGGCAGACCTGGCGCATTACGTGGCCGACGCACACGTGCCCCTGCATTTGGTTTTAAACCATGATGGACAACTTACCGGTCAGGATGGTATACATGCCCTGTGGGAAAGCCGCCTGCCGGAGCTGTTTGCCGACAGCTACTGGTATCCTGTAAAAAAAGCCCGGTATATTAATAACCCACTTACGCAGGCATTCGCTATCAGCCAGCGATCGTTCGGTAAGGCGGATAGCGTGTTGCACTTGCAGCGCATATTGAACAAACGCTTTCCGGCTGATAAGATGTTCGTTATTGAAAAGCGTGGCAGCCGAAAGGTAAAAACCTACTCGCCCGAATATTGTAAGGCTTACCACACCCTGTTAAAAGGCATGATTGAAAGGCAAATGCGCGCGGCCATGTTCGAGGCCGCCAGCTACTGGTTTTCGGCCTGGGTTGATGCCGGCCAGCCTGATCTGAATAAGTTGATAGATACCAAACCTAAACCCTTAAAACAATGAAACAACTGATCATCCTTTTAATCACGATGCCACTGCTGTTGCTGAATCTGGATTGCATTGCGCAGAAAAGAAACAGGGAGAGAGAAGCTCGCAATAAAATAGAACAACTGCCCGAAGTAAAAGATTTTTTGCGCAAGACGCCGAAAGAATACCGACCCATTGTTGAACCAGATGGCGGACCAACAAAAGGTGACAACTATTACAGATATTCATTAATGACAGTGGATGACGGCTGGATACGCACTTCAATGACATTTTATGTTGAAGCCCGAACTATGCAAATATACTTTTGGGATTATAACGGCTATGATAGAGAGTTAGTCACTTTAAAAGAATGGCGATATTGGCGAACCAAACCAGTGTGGGAACAACTACACCATTTTGTAAATGGCAAGATGGTTCCTGTTGATTAATGATTCCCTTTCATTATACTATCAACATCAAAACCTGGTTAAGTAATAAACACCAAATCATTAATCAGCCTCCTTTTTAGCTGATAATTACGCAATTAATATATACATAATACGCAACACTTTAAAATGCAATAAATTAAGTGTATCTTTGCGCCAAATTTTAGAGCCGCATTTACATGCAAAAAATAAGAAACATAGCTATTATAGCACACGTTGACCACGGTAAAACTACATTGGTTGACAAAATTCTGCACAGCTGCGAGATTTTTCGTGATGGACAGGATACAGGCGAACTAATACTTGATAATAACGACCTTGAACGCGAGCGTGGTATCACTATTGTTGCCAAAAACGTATCGGTTAAATACAAGGATGTTAAAATAAACATTATTGACACCCCTGGTCACGCCGACTTTGGTGGCGAGGTTGAGCGTGTGTTAAAAATGGCCGACGGCGTATTGCTGCTTTGTGATGCCTTTGAGGGCGCCATGCCGCAAACCCGTTTTGTTACCCAAAAGGCTTTGGCTTTAGGCTTAAAACCAATTGTGGTTGTAAACAAGGTTGACAAAGAGAACTGCCGCCCTGAAGAAGTGTACGAGCAGATCTTTGAATTATTCTTTAACCTTGATGCTACCGAGGAGCAACTGGAATTCCCGGTTATTTACGGTTCATCAAAACAAGGCTGGATGAATACGGATTGGAAAACCCCAACCGATAACATCTTCCCGCTGATGGATACCATTTTAGCGCACATCCCACCGGCACCTATTAATGAAGGTACCTTGCAAATGCAGATCACCTCGCTGGATTATTCATCTTTCGTAGGTCGTATCGCTATCGGTCGTGTAGCTCGTGGTACTATAAAAGAGAACATGCCGGTATCATTGGTAAAACGCGATGGTACTATCCAAAAATCACGTATTAAAGAGCTTTATACTTTTGAGGGCTTAGGTAAAATTAAAGCTACCGAAGTTAAAGCTGGCGATATTTGCGCTGTTGTTGGTATTGATGGTTTTGACATTGGCGATACCATTGCCGATTTTGAAAAACCGGAACAACTGGAGGTTATCAAAATTGATGAGCCTACCATGAACATGATGTTCACCATCAACAACTCACCTTTCTTTGGTAAAGAGGGTAAATTTGTTACCTCACGCCACCTGCGCGATCGTTTATTTAAAGAAACTGAGAAAAACCTGGCGTTACGTGTTGTTGAAACCGAATCGCCTGACTCATACCTGGTATACGGTCGTGGTATCCTTCACTTATCAGTATTGATCGAAACCATGCGTCGCGAAGGTTACGAGTTACAGGTAGGTCAGCCGCAGGTTATCGTTAAAATAATTGACGGTGTTAAATGCGAGCCGATGGAAACCCTAATAGTTGACGTACCAGGTGATGTAGCCGGTAAGGTTATTGAGCTGGTTACCCAACGTAAAGGCGATCTGTTGATCATGGAGCCAAAAGGCGACTTACAACACCTTGAGTTTGATATCCCGTCACGCGGTATTATCGGTTTACGTAACAACGTACTTACCGCTACCGCAGGTGAGGCCATCATGGCACACCGTTTTAAAGCCTACGAGCCTTGGAAAGGCCCTATAGCCGGTCGTTTGAACGGTGTATTAATATCAATGGATACAGGTAAAACTACCGCCTTTGCTATTGACAAACTGCAAGATCGTGGCCGTTTCTTTATTGATCCGGGTGTTGATATTTACGAAGGACAAGTATTAGGCGAGCACATACGCGATAATGATTTGGTTATTAACCTTACCAAAGGCAAACAATTAACCAACATGCGTGCATCAGGTAGTGATACTAACGTACGTATTGCTCCGGCCATCAAATTCTCTCTTGAAGAATCAATGGAGTACATTCAGGCTGATGAATACATTGAGGTAACACCACAAAGTATTCGTTTGCGTAAAATATACTTAACAGAGAACGAGCGTAAGGTTAACGGCAAAAAATTCCAGTCGTAAACATTAGCTAAAATAATATCTTGAAAAAGGGGTTTGTAAATACAAATCCCTTTTTTTATTTTAGACGCAAATACTAAGGCCTTACACATTATTATGAAGAACATCTTTATTGGTTTCCTCCTGATCTGCGCGACACTAACTTCGTGCAGCAAAATTTACGAGGATTCTATTCACCGAAACGTTTTACAAGGTATTTACATTGATAGCGCCTCGCTAAAAATGTTTATTGGCGAAAAGCGACAAATACCAATGGTAACCAACCCATCAAACTTCTCGCCCGATTCGTTAAAACTCTACTCGTCTGACACGGCTGTTTTAAGCGTTACCCGTACCGGTTTACTGACCGCGAAAAGCGAAGGCACATCAACCGTTACGGTAAGCAATCTGGATAGTACAAAATACGCCAGCGTTGTCATCACCGTAACCGACCCAACGCCTGATAGCCTTGCTGTTGGGCTGATCGCTTATTACAAGTTCAACAATAACGCGGCCGACTCATCAGGCAACAGCAACCACGGTACAACCAATAACGTTTACCCAACTACTGATCGTAACAACAAACCCGAGGCAGCCTACCAGTTCAACGGCACAAGCAGCCATATCACCATAAATGATACGGAGGCTTTGAGGTTACACAATACCGATTTTACTTTAAACATGTGGGTAAAGCTGGATAGCTACATTGCAGCGTCAGGCAGTTCATTGCTATCAAAAAACCAGGGCGCCTACCAAAATGGCTGGAACTGCTCCATTGTTGGCACCGCTAATCATGATGGTGCATCGCCAGGCAATCTGTTCTATAATGTATCTGGCGGTCTTGATCCATTCGCTGCCGGTTACATGACTATTGATACCGCGTCATGGCATATGCTTACCATAACTTACGATCTGGCTAAAAAACAAATAAGCCTGTATATTGATGGTATATTGGACAGCAAGGTTCAGGAGATACCTACGCCGAATGCCAATACTGATGCCAAACTGCATATAGGCAACAACAGCTTGCTTGATTTAGATCAGTATGCAAACCCATACTTTTTCCACGGTAAGATAGACGACATCAGGATATACAACCGCAAAATATCAGATGCCGGAATTGTGGATCTGCATACGCGGGATGACTAAAAATTTTTGAAGGCCGTTTTATAACGGCCTTTTTTATTTGACGGTTAATAAAGAATAAGCTACTTTGCAGCGCCTTGTAATTTAGTGGGCACCGCTATATTAATGATAAAACAAACCGTTTGCATTGTAACCCTCACCTACGGCAACAGGCAACACCTGCTGCAACGGGTGCTGGCACGTGTGCTGGCATTACCGCAGGTAGTTAAGGCCGTGGTAGTTGATAACGCGTCGGCACAACCGGTTGAAATATCTGATCAGCATGACAGGGTTATTGTGCTCAACAATGCCGAAAACCTTGGCTCGGCAGGCGGCTACAATCAAGGTATAAAGTACGCTTTTGAAAACGTGGACTGCGATTTTGTGTGGCTGCTTGATGATGATAACCTACCCGATGAGGATGCGCTCGACTTGCTTTTGCAACAATGGAACACCATTGATGCCGCCGATAACAAGAAAGCCCTTTTTTGCTTGCGCGACGACAGGGCGCAACATGTACGCATAGCCCGCGGCGAAGATCCGTATCGCTATTACCTGCTAAAGGATAACTTTTTGGGTTTCCACCTGTTCAGGGTATTCGTTAATCAATATAATAAGTGGCGGGACCGGTCAGCAAAACAACAGGAGTTTAAAACCCGTGTAAAAATGCCTTATGTACCTTACGGTGGTTTGCTACTGCATAAAAAACTAATAGCCGACATTGGCCTGCCTAAACAGGAGCTATTTTTATATGTCGACGATTCGGAATACAGCTACCGCATTACACAGCACGGCGGCACTATATGGCTGGTACCGGCTGCCCGGGTGGTTGATATTGATAAATCGCAAGGCATCAATTACAAAAAGCGGTTTATGCACAACCAGTTACTTGATGAATGGAGTTTTCGCACTTATTATCACATTCGTAACCGTATGTACTTTTACTCGCGTGTGGCTATCAAAAATAATATTATGTTTGGCGTTAACAAGGTTATATATTTAGTATATCTGTACCTGATAAGTTTAGCGAGCAACAAAACAACCGAGTATAAAAAGCTGTTAGTTGCCGTGAACGATGGCCTTAAGGGCAATTTAGGTAAAGCAAACTCTGAGAAATTTTAATGGGCGAACTAAAACGATATGACATGATACAGGCATGTATCGATGTTATAAAAAAGAAAAAAACTAAAGTTAATTACGTTGAAATTGGTGTACAAACCGGTTTTTGCTTATTCAAAATAAAAGCCAACCGCAAACTGGCTGTCGACCCCAACTTTGTTATAAAATTTACCAAAAAGGTAAAAGCTTATATCAAAAACCCATCAAACTTTAACAACAAGTTTTTTGAAGTTACCAGCGATGACTTTTTCGCGCAGCAAGCCGGTTACCTGAAAGAGATTGGCGGCATTGATGTTATATTTATTGATGGCCTGCACCTGTACGAGCAGGTAGTAACCGATGTGGAGAATGCCCTGAAGCACTTAAACCCCGGCGGTGTGATATTATTGCATGATTGTAACCCGCTTAGCGAGAGCGCCGCGGTACGTGCCTATACATCTGACGAGGCCGCGGCCATGAACCTGCCCGGCTGGGCAAACATTTGGAACGGCGACGTTTGGAAAACAATAGCTCAGCTGCGCTCAACCAGGCCCGATCTGCAAGTAAAGGTATTTAATACCGACCACGGCATTGGCATGGTTAGACCGGGCAAGCCCGACAGCATGTTGCCATTAACACTTGAACAGGTACAGGCATTAAACTACGCCGATCTGGATAATAACCGCGCGGAGTATCTTAACCTAAAAATTCCGGAAGAATTTTCAACCTTTGTAAATACTATTTAAGCGGAAGCTAAGTAGTGTTTAATTATAATGGGGATAGTAAAACAACAGGCTTACAAAAACACCATAGTGCTGTATGCCGGCATGGCCATAGCTTATATTAATACGGTGTTGCTTTTTCCGCCAATTGTAGGCGATGATAATTTTGGCTTTTATAACCTGGTGATCAGTGTATCGGTACTGTACTCGCTGGTATCATCAATGGGGGTGCCCAGTATAATTGCCCGCTATTTTCCGTTTTACCGTACTGATGACCGCAAGCATAACGGTTTTCTGCATTGGACGGCGTTTTTAGGCCTCATAGGCTTCGCGATTGCCACAGCGTTGTACCTTGTATTCAAGCCTGCCATTATGGGCGCATACGCCCAAAGTTCGCCGCTGTTTGTTAAGTATTATTATTACATGATACCGCTGGCGCTGTTCATCATCGGCTTTAACTTTTTAGAGATGACAGGGCGGGCGGTTTATCGTACCATATTCTCGAACGTATTACAATTTGTGGTGCTGCGTTTGGCCACAACCGTAATGCTTATCATGATAGCCAAACAGTGGTTAACCTTTGAGGGCTTTATATTTGGCTACATCATCATTAACGGGTTGATATCGCTTATACTGCTGGTGTATCTCGTGGTATCAGGCAACTTTAAAATGGGCGCTGTAACCAGTACCCTCACCCGCGAAAAAAAGCAGGAGATGATCAACTTCGGTATGTTCACCCTCGTATCAAGCTCGGTATACACCCTACTGCAAAAGGTTGACACGCTGATGCTAAGCTCCATGGCCAGCGATGCCGTTACCGGCATTTACAGCTGGTACTTTAACATTGCCATGGTGATCAGCATACCTGCGCAGGCGCTTAGCCGCACCACGTACGCTATTGTGGCCGATTCGTGGCGATCAAAGAATATGGCCAACATTGCCGATGTATATTCCAAAACATCCATTATACAGTTGGTAGTAGGCATGTTGTTGTTCGTAGGCATATTCATCAACCGCGAAAATCTCTATGCCCTTGCCCGCAATAAGGATTTTACCGATCCAAAATACTTCACCCTGTTCATTGTGATCGGTCTTGGTTTTTTAGCTGATATTACCGGCGGGTTAAACAGCTATATCATCTCCACATCGCATAAGTATCGTTTGGTAACGCTTATTACCGTAATAATGTGCATTATGTGCGTTACGCTCAATTACCTGCTGATACCTGAATATGGCGCGCTGGGTTCGGCAGTGGCTTATTTTTTAAGTATTGTGGGGATGAATTTCGCTACCTGGCTGTACATCAAAATTCGCTTTAAAATGCAGCCCTTTACCTACAAGCACCTGCTGGTGGTGGTTATTGCCGCCGTAAGCTACTTTATAGGCTTTAACTTTTGGCGCCTGCCCAATGTATGGCTTGATATTGCGGCACGCAGCAGCGCCACTGGTATTGTGTATGCTTTGCTCACCTATTTGTTTAAAATATCCGGCGATGTTAATGAGAAGGTTGATGAGCTTATAGCTAAATTTGCACGTAGGTAAGTATTATTATATTTTTTAAAACCTGCCGGTAACATTCCGGTTATTTCAATTCAAAAACACTGTTTCTTTTTAAGCATGCAAAACCTTGCCCCCATTGCTTTATTTGTTTATAACCGTCCTGACCATACCCGCCGTACGCTTAATTACCTGCAAAAGAATTTACTGGCCGAGGAATCTCGCCTGTATATTTTTGCTGATGCCGCCAAAACTGATGCCGACCGTGAAAAGGTTGACCAGGTTAGGCAATATATAAAAATGGTATCGGGCTTTAAGGCGGTTAAGGTTGTGGAGCGTGAACATAATATGGGCCTGGCTGCATCAATTACCGATGGTGTTAACCGCCTGGTGAATGATTACGGCAAGGTTATCGTGTTTGAGGACGACCTGCTATCATCAAAATACACGCTGCAATATTTTAACGAGGCGCTTAACCGCTATGCTAACGAGGAGCAGGTAATGCACATTGGCGCTTACATGTATGGCCTTACTGATGCTAAGCTGCCCCAAACCTTTTTTCACCAAATTGCTACCAGCTGGGGCTGGGCTACCTGGGCACGGGCATGGAAAAACTTTGAACCCGATATTGATAAGCTGATGGCTCAATTTGACCATGAAAAGAAACACCGCTTTTCGGTTGAGAACACCATGAACTTTTGGAAGCAGATGGTGGAGTTTAAAACCGGCAAAAATAACTCGTGGGCTATACGCTGGTACGCGTCGATATTTTTAAAGGGCGGCCTGTCGTTAAACCCGGCACATTCGCTGGTGCATAACATTGGGCACGATGGTACGGGCGTACACTCCAACATCGAGAACATGTACCAGGTACAAATTACCGACAAGCCGGTAAAGCAATTCCCGACTATTATAGCTGAGGATAAACAGGCTCACACGGCCATCCGTAACTTTTTAAAGAACCGTAAAGGCAGTTTATTACAGCGCGGCATACGATTAATTAAACAGTGGAAGATAAAATACTTGTCTTGAACCTGAATTTATTGAATTTGGGAATTGCCAGAATATTGGGTTTGGGTGTTGCAGAATTACTTTATCGCTTTTAATACAATATAAGGCGATAAAGCCTTACTTTCAATAGGTACTATCTTAGTAAACACTTTGCCGGTAAACCATAAGGCTTTTACAAATAGTTTTGCCAGGGCGCTTTGCTCGGCTTTGTTTTCAAGCCAGATGGAGAACTTGCCGGAGTAGTAGCACTCCACTTCTTTCAACCCCAATTGCTTGCAGCTATCGGCCAATAGTTGCAGGTTCATGCTGTTGATGTTGTGCTTATCGTAATTATCACGGTCGAATTTGCGTTGTACCCAGCCGTTCACGCCCACAAAGTTGGGCAGGGTGATAAACAGCACACCGCCCGGTTTCAGGAATTGCAGGTGCGTTTCAATAATGGCTTTGGTATCATTAAAATGCTCGATCAGGCCGAAGGATGATACCAGGTCATACTGCTTTTCGGGGGTGTAATTGAACAGGTCGGCTTCAATAATGGTGATATCATCCTCGCTTAATCCGTTGGCTTCAAGCAGTTTTTTGATAATGTCGCGGTGGATGTAATAATCAAACAGGGTAGTATCCAGCTTTTGATACTTTTTTAAGTAGGTGGCATAATAACCCGGGAAACCGCCCAGCTCAATGGCTGTTTTAATTTGCTTTTCGACTATCAGCTTACCCAATATATCGCCAAAAACGTAATCAGCCTTAATGGGGAAAATGAGGCCTTTTTTAGCTTCCCAAAATGATTTCCAAAACGATCGGTCGGTTAAGTTATTATCCATTAAATTTTCAAGCCCCTGTTATAGTAAATGTTTCCGTTAAGGTTGTTTTTTGTTCGATAACACGCGCCGGGTTACCCACGGCTACGCTGTTGGCCGGTATGCTTTTCACCACTACCGCGCCAGCGCCAATAATTACGTTATCGCCAATGGTAACATCACCAATGATACAAACGTTTGCACCAATATCAACATTGTTACCAATACGCGGGCAACCGCTAAATGTGCCGTCGGCCAGTTTTTTATGGCCAATGGTTACCGAATTACGCAGCACACAGTTATCGCCAAGTACTACGCCCTGGTTTACCACCAATGCCTGCCCGTGGTAAATAATTAACCCTTTACCGGCGGTTAACTTACGCGGCAGCTCGATACCCAGGCTCCACTCCACAAAAAAGCGGTAAAACATGAGGTACGGAAAAAGCAGAACCTTTGCCACCATTGAGCGATTGATGAGCTGCACCAGCCTGAACATAAAAAGCACCAACTGGCCTTTTATATTCCCGCGATTAGCTTTCCGATCCTGAAATAAGTAAGCAAATGGGTTCATTTTTACGTTGATGATGTTGTAGCAATTCCTCAAATGTAAAATATTTGGCGGGTTTGTTAAACATGCCGATGTTTTTTGCATTATAAACAGGGGAATGGCTTGCTTAACGCTATGGGTTAAGCATAAATGGCCGCAATTAGCTATACTTGTGCCTGTTTTAAATACATGAAAGTTACCTTGATCAATACTGCCGATGCCGGTGGCGGCGCTCCCGCCGCTTGTATGCGCCTGCTTAAAGCGCTGGTGCAAAACGGTGTTGATGTAACCATGGCCGTGCAGCAAAAACTCACTGCCGAGCCAAGGGTAACCGCCACAACCGGCAAGCGAACAGCCAAAGCCAACTTTTTGCGCGAGCGTTTGCCCTTTATCGGTTTTCAGGAAAAGGATAAAACGGTGCGCTTCGCGTTCTCGGAGGCTAACAGCGGCAGCAATATCGCCGACCATCCTGCCATACAGGAGGCCGATATACTGCACCTGCACTGGACCAACTCGGGCTATCTCAGCATAAATAATCTTAAACAACTGTTGCAAACAAGCAAACCCGTGGTGTGGACACTGCACGATATGTGGGCCTTTACCGGCGGCTGCCATTACTCAAACGGTTGCGATAATTTTTTAAACCAATGCGGTAACTGCTGGATGCTTCGTCGGCCGCAGGCTAATGATCTGTCGCACAAAGTATGGCAGCGCAAGTTTGATATGCTGCAAAGCGTCCAAAACCTTACCATAGTAAGTTGTAGCAACTGGCTGGGCAATGTATCGCGCAGTAGTGGTTTGTTGGGCAATATGCCAACTATGGCTATCCCTAACCCTATTGATATAGATACCTTTTCGCCAAAGGATAAAGCTACAGTCCGCAAAAAGTGGGGTATTGATGCCGATGCGCGTATAATACTTTTCGGGGCGGCTAATATTAATGATCGCCGTAAGGGCATTACCTATTTGGTTGAAGCCTTGCATCTGCTGAAACAACAAACTGCCGACTCACCCATCCAAATGGTGATATTTGGCAAGAACAAGCATTTTGACACCACTACCCTGCCTTTTAAGGTGAAGGAGTTAAGCATCATCAGCGCGGAAAGCGACTTGGCGGAAATATACAGTGCCGCCGATGTTTTTGTATCACCATCGCTGGAGGATAACCTGCCTAACATGATCATGGAATCGCTGGCCTGCGGTACGCCCGTAGCCGCGTTCAACACAGGCGGAATTCCCGATCTGATAGATCATCAGCAAAATGGTTACCTGGCCGAATACAAATCATCAGCCGATCTGGCGGCGGGAATTCATCACCTCTTGTTCTCGGAGGATAGCGAAGGCTTGTCAACATCCGCAAGGCAAAAGGTGCTGGATAACTATACCAACAACCGGGTGGCTAAACAATATATTGATCTTTATAATTCGATACTATAAATGACAGCGTTCAACCCTACCCTCAGCATTATAACCGTTGTGTACAACAACGTGCGCGATATTGAACGCACCATGCTATCGGTATTAGGGCAAACTTATGCTAACATTGAATACATTATTATTGATGGCGCATCAAACGATGGTACTTTAGCCATTATCCAACAATACCAAAACCGCCTTGCCCGCCTGGTGAGCGAAAAAGATAAAGGTATTTACGATGCCATGAACAAAGGCCTGGCCTTAGCAATCGGTGATTATGTATTGTTCATGAATTCGGGCGATGAATTGTATGATGCTGATACGGTTGAAGCCATCTTTGCCACCTCGCCCGACGCGGATATTTATTATGGCGAAACCGAGATGATCAATGATGAGGGCAAAAGCCTTGGTCAGCGCCGCCATAAAGCGCCCGAGCAGTTTACCTGGCGCAGCTTTAAATATGGCATGAGTGTGAGCCACCAGGCCATATACCTCAGGCGCAGCCTGCTAAAACCTTATGACAGCCGATACCAGCTAAGCGCCGATATTGACTGGATATTGCATGCCGCCAAACAAGCTAAAAAAATAGTGAATGTAAAACGCTATGTGGCCAAATACCTGGTTGGCGGTATGTCAAAACAAAAGCACAGGCAAAGCCTTGTTGAGCGTTTTAACATTATGCGCGAGTATTATGGCTTGATACCTACCCTGTTTAACCACGCGGTTATCGCCTTTAACCTGGGTTGGTATTGGTTGCTGCACCGCCGCACTAACGACTAATAATTCCACAAAAAAACCCGAAGCTTTCGCAACGAGTTCTCTGTTTATATTTTTATGCTGATTAGCAGTACTGATCAAAAGCGTATACCAGGTTATCGGCGATCATTTGCGCCGGGCGACCTTCAATTTGATGACGCTCGATGATGTGCACCAGCTTACCATCCTTAAACAAAGCCATTGATGGCGATGATGGCGGGTAAGGCAGCATGTAGTTACGGGCAGCATCAACAGCATCCTTTTCCATACCTGCAAAAACAGTTACCAGTTTATCGGGGTGTTTTTCGTAGGTAACGGCGGCACGGGCAGCAGGGCGCGCGTTAGCGGCGGCACAACCACAAACCGAGTTAACAACAACCAATACGGTACCTTCGCTTTCAATAGCGTTTTTTACCGCGTCGGCATCTTTAAGTTCTTCAAAGCCCGCGGTGGTCAGTTCGGCACGCATTGGGGCTACTAAATATTCTGGGTACATCATATACTATCCTTAAAATTAAATCAATACAAAAATATCAATTCCAAACAAAAACAATTAATACGGGCGCAATAATAACATTGGCTTGACGGTTGATGTAATATACTGATGCACAAGCATAGCAATTTCATTAACAAAACATTATTATGTACTTTTGCATTCTATAACAGAAAAAGATAAAAAAATATGTCGACTGTAGATACTGCCTACCTGAAATACAAGGTAAAAGACATTTCGCTGGCTGAGTGGGGCCGCAAAGAAATTGAACTGGCTGAAGCTGAAATGCCGGGTTTAATGGCATTACGTGCCGAGTATGGCCCATCAAAACCATTGGCCGGCGCGCGCATTGCAGGCTGCCTGCACATGACGATACAAACCGCTGTATTGATTGAAACTTTGATTGAGCTGGGTGCTGAAGTTACCTGGTCATCATGCAATATATTCTCAACCCAGGATCACGCCGCCGCGGCTATCGCTGCTGCCGGTATCTCTGTTTACGCCTGGAAAGGTATGAACGCCGAGGAGTTTGACTGGTGCATTGAGCAAACCTTATTTTTTGGCGAAGAACGCCAACCGCTTAACATGATATTGGATGACGGTGGCGACTTAACCAACATGGTATTGGATAAATACCCTGAACTGATAGCTGCTATAAAAGGCCTGTCAGAAGAAACTACTACCGGTGTACACCGCCTGTACGAGCGTATGAAAAATGGTACGCTGCCAATGCCTGCCATTAACGTGAACGACTCGGTTACCAAATCAAAATTTGATAACAAATACGGTTGCCGCGAATCGTTAGTTGACGCTATCCGCCGCGCTACCGACGTAATGATGGCCGGTAAAGTAGCCGTTGTTTGTGGCTATGGCGACGTAGGTAAAGGCTCAGCCGACTCACTGCGTAACGCCGGTGTACGTGTTATTGTTACCGAAATTGACCCAATATGTGCCCTGCAAGCGGCTATGGAAGGCTTTGAGGTTAAAAAATTAAGCACCGCTATTGCCGAGGCTGATATTGTGGTTACCGCTACCGGTAATAAGGATATTGTGCGTGAGCAACACTTCCGCGCGTTAAAGGATAAAGCTATCGTATGTAACATTGGTCACTTTGATAACGAAATCGACATGGCCTGGTTAAACAGCGCTTACGGCAGCAGCAAAATTGAAATTAAACCACAGGTTGATAAATACACTATTGACGGTAAAGACGTAATTGTATTAGCCGAAGGCCGATTGGTGAACTTAGGTTGTGCTACAGGTCACCCAAGCTTTGTAATGAGTAACTCATTCACCAACCAAACCCTTGCTCAATTAGAGCTTTGGACCAATGGTGGTAACTACGAAAACAAAGTTTACACCCTGCCAAAACACCTTGACGAGAAAGTAGCCCGCCTGCACCTTGCCAAAATTGGTGTTGAGCTGGAAGTGTTAGATCAGGATCAGGCTGAATACATCGGCGTAACTGTTGAAGGTCCGTTTAAACCGGAGTATTACCGTTATTAATAGCTGAAAGCATAAAGACTAAAGCTGAAAGCTTTGGAGATAAAAAAAGCGGCGTGATCAATATCATGCCGCTTTTTGGTTTTACATATTGTGATTCATCAGCCCCGGGCGTATTTGCAGGTATACCTGGCCGCTCATGGGTGTGTTGCCGTAAAGCGGGTGCAATTTTTCGGGGGCTAAGTTGATGGATGCCTGAATGCCGCCGATATATTCTATCGGGCCGGTTTTGAACAGGCGGCGGTTGGTACCCAGCGTTAATTTGTGTACGTTGAATATTGCCTCGCCAAATTGCTCCTCAAGTGCCAGTTCCTCTTCCGATTTTTGTACAAATTCGTAACGCCCGTATATCGCCTGCTTATTTAACTGGCGTGTACCCTCGGCTAAGAATGAATGTTCATCGCCGTGGCCACTGTGGTTCATACCCCAAACCAATGCGCCGGTAAAATACTTTCCATCGTGAGATACGGGCGAAGCATACAATGCCGATGCGGAATATCGCCATATATTTTCATCGGGATGCAACAACTCCGGACTATTAATGTATGCCTGCGACACCTGGAAAGCCCATGCTTTATTAGGGTTGAATGATGCCCGCCACGAGTAACTGTCAAAACGCATCTTATCAAAATCATACCTGTTCTCATCCGGTTCGCGGCCGGTGAATATCGATCCTTCCAGTTTATACTTGTCAACCCGTACACCCAGCGTGGCTACACCGTAAGTAATGTGTGTAGCATCCTGCCAGTGGTGACCAAGCGGCGCATCTGGATCATTCAGCGCAACAATGCGGTGCATAAATGCGGGAGCGCCAAGCGCGGGCTCGCCGGGGTAACCGAAGTAGCCAAATACATCTACCTTTTTACTTAAACGCTGCGTATAGCCAATGGTCAATCCGCTAAACAGATCGTGCGGATGCTGGCGGTCAACCAGGGTTTGGCCTTTGTAGCTTTCGCCACTTTGAAACAATAACGGGTAACCACGTTCGGTAACCGTCCACGGGTCGGCACTAAGCATGGCGCTGATGTTGAACAAGCCGTTTTTGCCTACCTGCCTGTTATACATGGCCATAAACCAGTTTGGCGCGTCAAACTGCGAATCGCTGCGCTGGGTTTTGCCATTCAGCTGCTGGTTGTTATAGCGCAAAAACATACTACCGTGAAACATGAACATTCCTTTTTTAGTATGCTTCATGAGCATGTACATGGGCGTATTATCAGGCATCCATGATGTACCGGAGCCATTACGGTTCATGGGCAAGCTTAACGAGTAGGAGTGATTCATTCCCGGCATGGCCATAGTATCGTGTTTCATGCCATCCATATCGCCCATCTGCATATTGTGCTGATGTTTAGTTGTATCAGGCTTGGCAGTATCCTTTTGCATCTGGTGGTCATGCTGTGCCAGGGCGGGCAGGGTCATCAATATCGAGAGGGAAAGTATCAGGAACAGTTTATTCATCATATAATATGGTAGCTAAAAAAACTACCACAAAATTAAGTCGCTGCACCCACCTTATATTTACATCATTCCGCGTAATGTTTATATGATTATGCCTGTAACAAAAATGCCCGGCTTGGCCGGGCATTCACTTAATTAACACACTTATAATCCGAGAAAAAGAAAGATTGTTACAGCAACTTGAAATCAGCCTCTTTAACATCGGCTGAGCTGCTACCAATGAACAGTTTAAAGTCGCCGGGTTCGGTGGTATATTTCATGTTGATGTCGTAAAATTTCAGGTCGTCGGTACTTACGTTAAAGGTTACCGTTTTGCTTTCGCCTGCTTTCAGGTATATTTTCTGGAAGCCTTTTAGCTCCTTAAGCGGACGGGTTACTGAACCTACCATATCGCGTATGTATAGCTGTACGGTTTCTTCCCCATCGTATTTACCGGTATTGCTTAGGGTAACGCTGGCTTGTAAACGCTCACCATTGCGTATGCTGGTTTTGCTCAGCTTAACATCACTATAACCAAAGGTAGTATAGCTTAAACCGTGACCGAAAGGATACAGCGGTGTATTAGGTATATCCAGATATTTTGAAGTGTATTTTTGATCGCTCACCGGGCGACCTGTGCTCTTGGCATTGTAGTAAATAGGCACCTGCCCTACGCTGCGCGGAAAGGTCATGGTTAACTTGCCTGATGGGTTGTATTTACCGAAAAGCACATCGGCAATGGCATCGCCCGCCTTAGTACCCGGAAACCAGGTTTCTAAAATAGCGGCGGTATTATCATGCTCCCACTGTAAAGTCAACGGGCGACCGTTCATCAACACCAACACAATAGGCTTGCCTGTTTCGCGCAGGGCTTTCAGCAGGTTTTGTTGATTTACCGGCAGGCCAATATCGCTGCGGCTGGCAGCCTCACCACTCATACCGAAGGCCTCGCCAAGCATGGCAACAACCACATCGGCATCTTTGGCATTGTTAACCGCTTCTTTTATCAGGTCGGCAGGTGATTTACTGTCCAGTACTATTTGCGCATCGTGCGGATTAAGCTTATCTATCAGTGCCTGATCATCCAATATGTTGGCGCCTTTGGCATAGGTAAACTTGTTTGATGGGTATTGCGCCTGCAAGGCATCCCAAAAGCTTACGGCTTTTTTCCAGTCGCCTGCACCGCTCCAGTTACCTATCAAATCGCGCTGGTTTTTAACCATCGGCCCAACAAAAGCAATTTTTTGTCCCGATTTTAATGGCAGGGTGCTGTTATCGTTCTTTAACAATACCATACTTTTTTCAGCCGCCTCTTTAGCCAGGGCAAGCTTTTCGGCATTCATAATATTGTTTTTAGCACGATCCTCGCTAATATTGCGGTATGGGTCATCAAACAAACCCAGCTTGTATTTTGATTCCAGCACACGGCGGCAAGCCAGGTCTATATATTTTACATCGAGTTTTTTAGCCTGAACCAGTTTTTTCAACTCACCAATAAACAGATCGCTCACCATATCCATATCGTTACCTGCAACCAGCGCCAGTTTGGCTACCTGGGCATCGTCGCCCATGCCGTGGTTTTTCAGCTCCATAATGGCGGTATAATCTGTTGCTACCATACCGTTAAAGCCCCATTGGTTGCGTAATAAATCGGTAAGCAGCCAGTGGTTAGCAGCGGCAGGTACGCCGTTTATTTCGTTGAACGAGCTCATTACCGTGGCCACACCCGCGTCAACAGCGGCTTTGTAGGCAGGCAGGTAAGTTTCGGTCATTTTACGCATGCTCATATCTACCGTGTTATAATCACGCCCTGCCTCGGCAGCGCCATACAGCGCGAAGTGTTTTACACAGGCCAATACGGCATCCTCACGGCGCAAGTCATTCTTTTCACCCTGGTAGCCCTTAACCATCGCTATTGCAATTTGCGAGCCCAGCCAGGTATCTTCACCTCCACCTTCAGCCACTCGGCCCCAGCGCGGATCGCGCGCTATATCAACCATTGGCGAGAACACCCAGTTCAAACCATCGGCAGTAGCCTCATCGGCAGCGGCACGGGCGGTTTTTTGTATCAGCGGCATATCCCACGATGCCGATAAGCCCAGCGGTATCGGGAAAATAGTACGGTGCCCGTGTATCACATCATAACCAAAAAGCAAAGGAATTTTAAGGCGTGTTTTTTTGATGGCCAGCTCCTGTAGCTTACGCACGGCATTGGGCGTGTAGGTATTAAATACACCGCCTACCATGCCTTTTTCTATCTTACCCTCAACGCCCTGGCTCAAAATAGGCCCGGTAACATCAAAGCCTATTGATGGCAAATTCAACTGACCTATCTTTTCGTCAATGGTCATTTTGGCCATCAGTTTATTAATGTAGGCATCCATCTTAGCATCGCGGGCGGCCTTTTGTGCCGATGCCCCAAAGCCTGTTAACACCAGGCACGATGCAATGACTATTTTTGATAACTTCATAATCTTGTAGTATATACTTGAGTTAAACTTATTTTCTATTCTGATTTAATAACCGCCGTTGGCTGCGAAACACCGTTCTCATTAATAGCCTCTATGCGGAAATAATAAGGCAGATCCTTATCCATCGCCTTAAAAAAGTACTGACTGGCATTGTGCACCATAATGCAGTTGTACAACTTATCGGGCGCTGTGCCGGTGTAAATATTGTAGGCGTAGGCATTATCAACCGGGCGCCATTTTATCCAGGCATCGCGCTTATCCTTTTCGGTGCGCAGTACAATAAACTCTTTAACCGTATCGGGCCTGGCGCCACCACCATTGCCAAACACACGTAAGCCGCTGATGGCAAACTTACCTGTAGGCATGTGCTGATTTACCAGCTTAATGTAGCGTGCCTTAACCGGTTTGCTCAGCTCCACATAATCATGCGGAACATCAGTTTTGTTATTGCTTTTGTCGATAAGTGCTTTCCAGCTTTTATTATCTGTTGAGTAAAGCAGTTTGTATTGATGATAAAAGGGTCCCGAGGGTTTACCCAACACATCAGCATCCTGATCGGCATAGTTTATTTGCACCGCGTTAACGGTACTTACATTACCAAGATCAGTAGCTATCCACTCCCCGGCCTTTGCACTTGAGGCACTCCAATAAGTTTTAATATCCTCATCAACCGCGTTGTTGGCCGAGTAATTACCCAGGGTTGATGATACCGTTACGGGCTTATTGTAATTAAGCAGCATCCACCCGGTGAAGCTGCTTTTCAGGTGGTCTGTTTCGCCGGTAGGCAAATAGGTAGGGTAATCGCCAAAGGCAGTGTTGCAATACATCACATCATCCTTATCAAACCCGGCAGGCCATATACCAATGCGGCGCTCAAAGTTGTTTTTTATGGCGATAACCATGGTTGATACATGCCAGTAGTTATTCCATTTATCCTGATAAGTAGCCCCATGCCCGGCACCACGCGCAAAGCCACCCGGTTTATAACTGAACGGCATGGGCTGCGGCTTAAATGGCCCCAAAGGCCCCTCGCCTACTATTACCCCATCCGAATAGCCGCTGAACTCGGTACCCGGAGCACCGTATTGCAAGTAATATTTTTTGTTATGCTTGGTCATCCAGGCGCCCTCCATAAATGGGTCGAGGAAGATGTTATCCAGATTTTCGCCGAAACGCTGCCAGCCATATTTGTAAGGCTGCAACAGGTACATCTCCTTACGATAGCCTTTCAGATGGAATGTGGTCGGGTCAACCTCGGCACCATATATGGGGTAAACATTGCTGCTACCGTTGTACATGTACAACTTGCCGTCATCATCACGAAAAAAGGCGGGGTCCCAGCCACCGGGTTCAAACTTATGGATGGCTTCTTTCCATTCATTACCTTTAGGATTGGTGCTCATCCATATCGGGAAGTTATCCGAATACGTAGAGCCAAACACCATCAGCGTATCGCCCTGTACCCAAACCGCCGGGGCGCACAGGTCATCATACACCTTATGCTCCGGGCGCAAAAAATGACGGGCTACAAAATGCCAGTTGCTCATGTCGCTACTCCACCAATAGCCCCATTGGTTGGTGCTGAACAGGTAGTAATCGCCCTTATAAGTTACAATAACCGGATCGGCCGTAGCACGGTGCCTGCCCGCGGTTGAAAAATTGGGAATAGGTGTATACCCGTAATCAATATTGATAGGATTACAGTACGTGCGCAGGCTGTTTTGCGCGGTAGCAACACCGGCAAATAGCAGCAAAGTGCAGGCTATGCCCCATATATTTATCCCTCTTGCCATCAATTATTTTTTATAGCCGGACTTTCAAACCCTAACTTTTTAAGACCGCCTTGAACTTCGGGCGCGCTCATAAATAAATTCCATAGTAAACCGCTGCGGTGGTTCTCTATCATCACCACAATAGGCCCCTGATCAATAGCCAGGTATGATTTGGCGTACCAATTCTTTCCCTCGTTAAAGGCATCCACAAAACCATACTCGCCCCAAATTTTATCACCCAGATCATAGTAAAAATGGCGCAGGGCCTTCATTGATTCCTTCGGCGTATATGGGAATGCCGATAACGCGGCCGTTGGTGTGATCACCCCCAAGTCGTTAGTTGGCGAGTGGGCATTGTAGCCTTCGTGATTATCGCTGGCGGTCAAACCCCAGCAATTTTCGCCGTAGCCTTTAAATTTTTTAGGATTATCAACACAGTAAGCGTAGTTGATGCGGGTATGATTTACGTTCTGCTCCCAATAATCAGCATATTTATCTTTTAACCCTTTAGGGTTAAGCCCCAGGAAAGAGTAATGTGTAAAGAACAACGGACCACCATAATCAAAACCCAATGGCAACTTAATGCCATAGAACGACCGTCCGTTTTTAAAGAAATCACTTTGTGCCCAGCCACGATTGTAAATTCGGTCGGCATCTACGGGGTAACGCTCGGCGCAGGCGGCCAGTACGTAGGTAATTAAACACTCGTTAAAACCACGTATCGGGAAATTCATGGCCCAGCCATTGTTTGGCGACCAGTGCCAGTACAGGTTATCGCGCTCGTGGGTATACCAGTCCCACTCAACCTCACTCCATAACCAGCCTATGCGGTTACGCAATTCTTCCTCCTTTGGCGTATTGCCGCTGTAATATTGTTTAGCAGTAAGCAAGCCCTGGAAAAGGAACGATGTTTCAACCAGATCACCCCCGTCATCCTTACGACCAAACGGAATAATCTTGCCGGTTTCGCCATTCAACCAATGCGGAAACACACCGTGGTAAGCATCGGCCTTGGCCAAAAACTTTACCATGTTGAGCATACGGTCAACCGCCTGCTCGCGGGGTATCCACTTACGGTCAACCGCTACTATCATGGCCATAATGCCGAAGCCCGTGCCGCCTGTGGTAACCACTTCGCCGCCATAATCAAAGGCAACGTTGCTGCGTTCGAGCGCCATACCGCTAACCGGGTGGGCAAAATCCCAAAAGTAACGGAAGGTTTGGCGTTGCACCACATCAAGCAGGGCGCTATCGCTCAAATTTTTTATAACCCCAACCGGTTTAATGGCCGTATATTTTGTTGCGGTTTTTTTGTTTTGGGCAAAGCCCGAGCATGCCGCTGATATTAGCAGCGCTATAAGTATTGTTTTCTTCATTTTTATTTACAGATAAAAACGTTATAGGTTCGGCCCCGAGAAGCCCAGATTTTTCATTCCATTTTTTACTTCGGGCGCGCTCATAAACAGGTTCCATAACAGGCCGCTGCGATGGTTCTCGATCATGGTAACAATAGGCCCCTGATCAATGGCCAGGTACGAATCAGCAAACCATGGATCGGTGAGGTTAAAGGCATCATAAAAACCGTAATCGCCCCAAAGCTTATCGCCCAGTTTATAGTAATAGAATTTCAGCGCTTTCATGCTCTCCTCGGGCGCATAAGGCATTGATGCTATGGCTGCCGTTGGCGCTATCACACCCACATCATTAGTTGGCGAGCTGGCTGTATAGCCGCCCTTAATATCGCTGGCGGTAAGTCCCCAGCAATCGGCACTGTAGCCGTTATATTGTTTGGGGTTGCTTACACAGTAGCTATGGTTAACCATGGTATGCGCCTTGGTTTGCTTATCATAATCGGCATAGGCATCTGTTAAACCTGTTGGGTTGATGGCCATGAACGAGTAATGCTCAAAAAACATTGGCCCGCCCTGTGTTGGCCCTAATGGCAACTGCACACCAAAGTAGGTATTGCCATTGCGCATAGCACCATTGGCAGCCCAGCCATTATCGTACACAGCTTTTGGCACCGAATGGGTGGTTGATGATGCTGCTAATACATATACCGACAAGGCCTCGTTCCAGCCGCTTACCTGCATGTTCATGTCCCAATTGTAGTTAGGGCTCCAGTGCCAGTAAAGGGTATTTTGATCGCCGCGACGGAACCAATCCCATTCCACACCGTTCCATAACTCGTTAATGTCGTTACGCAAAGCAGTTTCGGCAGTGCCTGCGCCACTAAAATATTGACGCGCGGTGATCAGCCCCTCCATCAAAAATGATGTTTCAACCAGATCGGCACCGTTATCCTTTTCGCTAAAGGGCTGTACCTTACCAGTAGCGCCATTTAGCCAATGCGGAAAAGCACCGTGAAATTTATCGGCGGTTTTTAAAAAGCCAACTATCTTTTGCATACGCGCCAAACCATCGGCACGGGTAATAAAGTTGCGGTTAACTGCCGCCACCAAAGCCATCACACCGAAACCAGAACCACCGGTTGTAACCACATCGCCCGATGAATTGCGCTCGCGTGCCATGCCGCTTGTTGGATGGCCAAAATCCCAAAAGTATTTAAAGGTTTGACGCTGTACCAGGTCGAGCAAGGCATCGTCAGATATCCGCGGAAACTTATCAGCAGAATCAATAGCGGTTAATAACTGTACCGATATAGCCGATTGCAGGCTACCCTTGTTTGAGGCTTTTAATGCCGTGGTAACATCAACACTGTATTTGGTAATGTTTTGTAATGCCGACGATGGTTTTATTACGATGGTTTTATCATCATTCTCGTAAGTGGCATCGTAATTTACGGCAGTGCCCGCGGCGGTTTTGAATGTTACACTGTTTTTAACCGTGCTTTTATCCAACGCTGCCGAAAAGGAAATTTTTATAACCGGCGAGATATTCAGGTTACGGTAATTAAAGCCCGACGATACCCCATTAACCCGCAACGCATCAAAGCTGAATGAGCCTGGCTGGTTTGGCGGAGTAACAGGGTCAACCGTATCGCTGCCGCTTTTACTGCATGATGCCGTTACCAATACTAAACCTATATAAAATAATATCCTTTTAACCGTCATAGCTTTTTTTAAACAAGTTACCCACCCTTTTGAGGTGGGTAACTTTCCAATTGTAAACACTATATATATTATTTGCCCCGGCCTTCAAGTTTAACCAGCGAACCTATTTCCTCGGCATTTAATGCCTTGTTGTATATACGCACTTCGTCAACACGGCCTTTCAGGTAGCTGGCCCAGTCCTGTTTGCTGGTACTGCTGGTTAGGCTTGGCGTAGTTTGAAACTGCACTGTACCAAACACCATCTTTTCAGCATCCTTAAACGCTACCGGACCAAAATCAGCCTGTGTACTTTCGGCCAGTTTTGAGCCGTTTACATACACCACAAATTTTGATGTAGCCTCGTTATAGGTAACCCCCACGTTTATCCAACGGCCCCAGGCATTTTGTACATCATAGTTACCCAGCCAGGCCTCTTTAGCACCGCTGCGTACGTGTACTTTTAAAACACCTTTATCAGCCGTTGCTCCGTTCTCGAAGAACATAGTTAGGTTTCCCCAAAACTCCTTGCTGTTGGCAATATCAAGTATTCCCACAATACCATCGGTATTTTGAGGGCTGTTAACCCAGGCGGTAACCGTAAAGCTGGTCATGTTTTGTACGGCTTCGGGTGTGTTGCTCACCACATAAGCGTTTGCTGCGCCTTGCAAACCCGCGTTTTTACGACCGGTTGCAAAGCTGGTACCTGTAGCCGTACCTTCAGTGTTTGATATGCTATCGATCAGGCTTTCATCAAATGCCCAGTGGGCTATCAAATTATCCGGCGCTATCTGGCTGGCGCTTGTGTAACCACCAATATTTAGCGGAGGGGCGTACGTTGAAGCATCAAAGCTTTTTTGGCATGATGATAGGCCTGCTACCACTGATGCCGCTATTATAAATTTGTTAAGATTTTTCATGATACAATAAGGTTTAATAGCCTGGATTTTGGGTTAACACACCTGTACTCAGGTCAATTTCGTTTTGAGGTATTGGCCATATCTCGTTCTTGTTAGCCTGCCAGCCTTTAGGGCCAAATATCTCGGCACCACGACCCTGGCGGATCACGTCGAAATAACGGTCAAACTCCATTGCTAACTCCACCTGGCGCTCGTGCCATATAGCCAAACGCAGCGCGTTTTGGTCGGTAGTGGTAACCTCGGGCAGAATGCTGCTGTTGCTGCCACGTGCCCTGGCACGTACCAACTCAAGCGATGATAAAGCTTGTGATGAATTACCTAATTCGTTAGCGGCTTCGGCATTCATCAGCAATACCTCGGCATAACGCATAACACGCACGTTTTGATCCTCTCCCTCGTTTTGCACAAACGGCCTGGTAAATGGCACGTACGATTTTTGGTTGTAGCGCGGGTTATCACCTGTAGCGGCAACCGCGTCACCTTGCGGAGTGGTTTCGCCACGGAAAATAATGGTAGCATCCATACGCGGATCGCCATCCTCAAAAGCATTCACCAATGCCTGGGTAGGTACGTTAAAACCCCAGCCACCGCCTGACTGTGCCCTTACACCCTGCACCTGTGAGTACTGGCTGTTTGATGCGCCCGAAACGCCCGGCAAGCTTTGACATTGTATCTCAAATACCGACTCTGAATTATTCTCGTTAGGGATACGGAACTGCGCCTCAAAATTTGGGAACAGCGAGTAACCCATACCCATTACCTGGTTAGTATAGTTCAGCACATCAGCCCATTTTTTTTGATACAAGGCCACTTTGGCGTGCAAGCCTAATGCGGCACCTTTTGTTGCCCTGCCAATATCAGCCGATGAATAGCTTTGTGGTAATACCGCGGCAGCCTCGGTCAAATCCTTTTCAATAGCTGCGTAAACTTCGGTTTTTGATGTACGTGGCAGGTTATACTCTGTAGCGTCCTTTGGTGTGGCCAATCGTAAAACTACATCGCCAAAGGCACGTACCAATCTAAAGTAGTTGTAAGCGCGTACAAACTTAGCTTCGGCCAGGTAACGGTTTTTAAGCGAAGCATCCATATCGATGTTCGGTACATTATCAAGCACCTGGTTACACAGGTTGATACTTTGGTACTGTGCTTTCCAAAAATCATTTAGTTGCCCCTCAGATGAGCTTACCGTAAAGTTATCATAAGCGTTAAAAAACGTAGCATCGGTAGCGCTACTGCCTTTTTCAGTTTCGTCAGACCCAATGCTTTCTACCGCGATGGCCGCAAAAGCGGTTTGTTTCCACTCGCGCAAGTTGGCGTAAATTGAGTTAACGGCGCGGGTAGCATCCTCAGATGTTACAAAAAACTCGGTACTTGGCTGCTGTGCCTGTGGTGGCACATCCAGAAAGTCCTTTTTACACGATGCTGTAAGCATGAGTAATGCAAAAGCACTTACACTTAATGCCTTTGTTATATTTTGATTGTTGATAAACATTTTTTTCTCTGCTGTTAGATGTTAGAATGAAACATTTAAACCAAAGTTGTAAGTAGCGTATAATGGATAAACACCATTATCAATACCGGCATTGGTTGGCGTGCCGCCCACTTCGGGGTTAAAGCCTTTATAACCAAACAGGTTAACCGCGTTTTGCGCATTGGCATAAACCCTTACCCTCTTTACAAATAGTTTTGAGGTTAAAGCAGCCGGTAATGTATAACCTAACTGCACGTTACGCAGGCGTATATAACTGCCATTCTCAACAAAAAATGAGTTTGGATAGTAGTTGATACCACCGCCTATAGCTGCTGAAGGGTAAGTGTTTGACGTACCCTCGCCATGCCAGCGGTTATCAAAAAAGTCTTTGGTAAAGTTTTCGGCACCAAAGCGCAGACCTTTAACCGCGTTGTAAACATCAACACCGGTTACACCCTGAATATCAACAGCCAGATCAAACGCCTTGTAAGTGAATGATGTATTTAAGCCGAACAGGTATTTAGGGTTAGGGTTACCTAACACACGGCGGTCATCCTTAGGGTCGATCTTGCCATCATTGTTAAAATCGACATATTTAAAGTCGCCGGGTTTAGCGGTTGGCTGGGCCGAGGCATCGATCTCCGCCTGATTTTGGAATATGCCATCAACCACGTAGCCAAAAAACTGACCAATTGGCTGGCCTAATACGGTACGGGTGCTTAACTGGCCACCTGTAGCGGCCGCGCCACCCGCGTAAATTGGGTTTGCACCGGTTACTGTGCTCAACACCTTATTGGTGTTGATGCTGAAGTTACCATTGATAGAGTAAGAAAAATCTTTGCTTGGGTTATCTCTCCAACCGGCCGAGAACTCAAAACCACGGTTTTGGAAACTTGCCTGGTTACCTATAATTTGTGCATTATCAGTACCAATTGAACCTAAGATAGGAATAGCGAAAATGGCATCCTTGGTTTCTTTAACGTAGTAATCGGCCTCAAAAGTCAGCTTACTTTTCAGGAAAGCCATTTCTAAACCAATATCAGTACCAACACTTTTTTCCCAGTAAATAATTGGCGGCACAATTTGCGTGAGGTTGGCACCTGTTGCAGGTACACCATTATATATTGCAGTGAATGCTGCCTGGTTATTAATTACCTGTGTTGCCAGGTTAGCCGGTACTGACGCATTACCTATCTGACCCCAGCTACCACGAACTTTCAAGTTATTAAAGATGGTTTGATCTTTCATGAATTCCTCATTACTGATCACCCAACCTGCACCTAATGACGGAAACCAGCCCCACCTGTCAGACCCAATGAATTTTGATGAACCATCACGGCGTAATGAAGCGTTGAACAGGTATTTATCCTTGAACGCGTAGTTCACACGACCGAAGTATGACTCGTATGTAGCCAGCGAACCACCGTCGATAACGGTTTTTGCAGGCTGATCATTAATTGTAGCCGGGCCTAATTGCAGGTACAAGTCGCCATCGCTGGTGTAAGGCACGCCTTGCGCGGTACCGGTTATGTTGTATGATTTATAACGTTGAGATGATTGACCGGCTAACACCGTTAAGCGATGATCGCCAAAGGTTTTCTCGAAGGTCAATGTATTCTCCCATATCCAGTTACGGGTTTCGGCGCGTGCTATGCTCAAATCACTTATCTCGTTGAATTGAGTAGCAGTTGCGCGGTAAACAGGGTTATAACCTAAAACCTCACCCTGGCCAAACTCGCCACCAAAGCTGGTACGGAAGGTCAGGAAATCAGTTGGTTTTATTTCGGCGAATACGTTACCTGTAGCACGGTAATTTTTTGAGCGTTGGTTAAAGTAATCCAACTGAGCCTTTACGTTATTGGTTGATGAACCGATAGGGAAATCGTTAGGATCGCCATAAGTACCATCGGCATAATAAACCGGTACAATTGGCGCGGCTGTAAAGGCCTTGTAAATAGGGTCGCCCGGAATATCGCGCGATTTACTGCCTTGCAATACGGCAGTGTAACCCAGTTTTAAAAACTTGGTTGCCTGTACATCCTGTTGTAAGTGAGCGGTAACACGATCATAATCATTACCGGTTACTACACCTTGTTGTTTCAAGTAACCAACCGAAAAATTATAGGTTGATTTATCAGTACCACCGCTAACGGTAAGGTCATGTTTCATGGTGAAGGCGTTACGCAAAACCACGTCCATCCAACGGGTACCTGTACCAAAGCTTGATGGATTGGCAAACGTTAACGGATCTTCAGGCGAGTTGATCTGGTTCATCTCGTTGATCAGCGTAGCGTATTCGGTACCATTGGCCAAAGCCGGTTGGTTGGTTACTTTTTGCCAACCCGCGTAAGTGCTGTAGTTAATGGTTGGGGCACCTTTACCTTTTTTGGTAGTTACCAACACAACACCGTTAGCCGCGCGAACACCGTAAATAGCCTCGCTCGATGCATCCTTCAGGATACTCATGCTTTCAATATCATTAGGATTCAGGAAGCTGATATCGCTGAACCATACACCGTCAACCACATATAGTGGATTAGGATCGCCATAAACGGTACCTAAACCACGTACACGTATTTGCGGCGAAGCACCCGGCGAACCGTTGTTAGTAATCTGCACACCGGCAACTTTACCTTGTAATGAGCTTACCGCGTTGGTTGAGGCCTGTTTTGATATTTCTTCGCCCTTTACCTGCGATACAGCGCCGGTAACATCAAGTTTACGTTGCGTACCGTAACCTACTACCACAACCTGCTGTAATTCGTTTGATTGTGCTTTAAGGCTGATGTTTACTGTTGCTTGCCCGTTAACAGGTACTGTTTGAGTAGCATAGCCAATGTAGCTTACTGTTAGGTTACCATTGCCCGGAGCTGATAATGTGTAGCTGCCGTCGGGGCCGGTTTGGGTACCGGTTTGGGTGCCTTGTACTGCTACGCTTACGCCTATTAAGGTTTCACCGGTCGTTGCATCTTTCACAGTACCTTTTACGGTAATATTCTGCGCAAATGCCCGATCAATGAAAAGCAGACATAGTACCCCATACAATGAGATAGTAATTATTCTCTTCATAAAATTGGTTAATTAGTTTTTAGGTATAAATAATTGTGTGTTATACCCTGCAAAACTGTGAAGAGAAGTAGATTGTTTCAATTTTTTGCACTCTACATTACTACATCAAGGCAAAAATACTTTCTCAAACAAGTTTTAAATTTTATTTAAATATCTGTTATACAAATATTTATAAAAATTCAACACCTACTCACTTACATTGGGAATGTCAATCGTACAAATATTAGCTTAATCGGTTTATGAGAGGTGATGATGTAGTGGCTTAAAGCTCCATCAGAAACTCCACGAGGTTCTTATCATGGTCTAAACCGAGCTTTTTGCGCAAACGGTAGCGCCTTATCTCGATCCCACGTAATGATATGTTCAACAATGATGCCATTTCTTTACTGTTCATATTCATGCGCAGGTAGGCGCATAATTTAAGGTCATTAGGCACCAAATCGGGGTGCTGGGCCTTTAGTTTTTTAAAGAAATTCTCGTGCGTTTCGTTAAAGCTGTTCTCAAACAATACCCAGTCGCGCTCGTCGCTTTTACCCTCGTCAACCACCTTTTGTATTTTGCGCAATTGTTCGGGTGGCAGGTGCTTGCCGTTGGCATCCTTAAGGTCGGCTATCTCGTCGTGTATGCGTTGCAGCAGCTCGTTCTTATAAACAATGTTCATTGCCGAGTTGGTGAGCTCACGCCCTTTACGGTCAAGATCGGCCTGTAATTGTTCGTTCTTCAGTTTAAATAAGCGCTGCTCATTGGCTTCGGCTTCACGCTTTAAAAATTCCTCTTTTTCGCGCTGTAATTTTTGCTGTAAATGCCTGTTATGCTTTTGCAATTTAAAGCGGTAGTAATACCTCACCCCGTAATATGCGGCTACAATTAAAAGCACATAGCCCAACCAGGCTATCTTGGTTAAGTACCATGGTGGCTGCACGGTAAATTTTAAGGTGCTGATGCCCGTTACACGGCCATTTACCCGTGCCCGTACCTCAAACTCATAATTGCCTTGCGCAAGGCCGGTAAATTCACGCTGGGTTTGCGGCCCCCACTCCGACCAATTGCTCGAATATCCCTTTAAATTATACTGATATTCAATTTTAGCCTGATGATACACCGGCAGCACATAACGTATGCGGATGTTATTACGGCGATAAGCTATCCTGATATCATCCCATTTATTAATAGCGCGGGCTTTATCGGTAAAGTTCTCTACCCGCCTGATGAGCACTGTTGGCAACGATGCGTTATTGGCTACATTACCTGCCTGATCATTAAATATGGCAAAGCCATCATCAATACTAAAAAGGTATAAGTTACTATTGATACGGCTGATGCTCTCGTAATACTTTACCATGCGGCCATTCAAAATACTGAAGCGCGCCGAATCAAGGTTGAGGTTACCGGTTACTGAAAGATCACCAAGGGCTGCCCTGCCCCGATCAATAAACCAATACTTGCTGCCGCTTGCCGGTATCACCTTATTTGATGACGCAAACGAACCCAGCTTTTTATTCAGCTGATCGTACTTGTAAAAATGATCGCTGATATCATCATATACATAAAAGCCGTTATTACTCGAAAACACAACCCGGTCGTCCAAATTAAACACGCCGATGTTGTAGCTACCGGGCAGGCCATTCTTTTCGTCGTAGTATTTTATAGAGGCAGCCCTGCGCCCATCGGCGCTCAGTTTTACCTTGTATATGCCTTTGTAGGCGTGGCTCACCCATATTTGTCCCTTACCATCGGGCTCCACATAGCGCGATGGTACCACAAAGTTGCCTATCTTATAATCAAAGGCCCATTCGCCATCGGGTAGTTTTTTGTAAACAGCCAAGCCAGTATAAGTGCCTTGTATCAGCTGGTTATCGCTCAGCTTTTTCACCATCCAACCGCCGTTCTCCTTTGATATTTGCTTGAACTGCGCGCCGTTCACTATAAAGGTGCCATCGTTATGCCCACAAAGCAGTTGCCCATCAACCAACGACAGATCCCAAACCTGGCCCTGGCTGCCCGGTATCAGCTTAAAATCAAACGACTGAAAAAGCCTGTTCTGGTTGGTTACCCAATCGCTGTAATAAAGCCCCTGGTTGGTACCCAAATAAATTTTATTATTGTGGATGATGCTGGAATATACCGTACCAAACCTGCCGCTTTTATCAAAGTAAAAATACAACGGCGACATGATCTCGATACGGTCAATACCATTATCAAGCCCCGCCCATAAGTTCTGTTCGTTATCGAGGTATAAGCTGAGCACGGTATTGTTTTGCAACCCGCTTGATTTATTGATGTGCTGCACCACATTACCTGCTCTGTCAATAATGATGATACCATTCAAAATACTCCCGAAAGCGAAATAATTGCCGGGAATAGCCACACCATTGTTTAGCTGATAACGCTGTAAAAACTCATCGGCCTGGGTTTTCCAGGGGGTGATGGTTTGGCCATCGTACAAATACAAGCCGTTTTTTGATGTGCCGATGAGGTACCGCCCATCGCCGAAGGGCAAAATAGTGAGTACGCCTGTTTTTAATATTTCGCTGCCTTTAATAAACTCGAGCCTGTTACCTTTTAACTCGAACAAGCCAACATTTAGCTGCTCAATAATAAAGCGATCGCCCGCCTTAAAAAGAAACAGGTATGGGTTGGTTTTGATGGTGCTTACCTTACCATCCTTATAAACATATATAACCCCAAAGGATTGAAAGATGACCTGCTTATCGCTCACATATATTTTCCAAACTTCCTCGTTTAGCCGGTACTTAGCGGGTATAAGGTGCGCCAGTGAAGTGTACTTAAATATGCCGGCGGAGTTCTTTGCCCAGTAGCCTATCTCGCCAAAGGCACCGGTGTATATTTTACCCTTACCATCGGCGGCTACGGCACGTACAATGAGGCCGTTGGGCATTCGGTGCAGTTGCCAGTTCTGCCCGTCGTAAGCTAATAAGCCTTCGGAATTGGCAAAATACATTACGCCATCGGCATCGCGGGTTTCGGCCCAGTTTTGGTTACCGGCCTGGTACATGCTTTTAGGATAGTTTTGCACATACGGCACCCCAATGCTGCGTATATTGGCAGCAAAACCAATAACAGGCATCAGCAATACAAACACACATAACTTTACCCAACGTAGCAGCGGCATAATCAGTAATAAATAATTAATCGGCTTATATAAATGAGTTTAAACAGCTGGTAAAGTTATAAATATTTATGTTTTACCTAATAAGGCGCTACCCGGCGGGTAAAAGCCTGCTCCAAAAAAAATCCCCAAGGCGCTTGCGCACCCCGGGGAAACCTCTAAACCTAATAAAAAACCAATTATTATTTTACACTGATAGCGAAACCACCGCCCGGTGCCACAGCCTGTTTAAGCACTGTTTTTGAGGTCACCTTCATTTTGCGGATGGTATAGCTTTGCGGATTCTTATCGTAGCTTGCATCTTTACCATCGGCGTAAATGATAGCTTCGTAAGTTTTTCCTTTTGGCAGATAATCAAATTTAACAACGGCGGTGCGGGCATTCTCGTCAGTAACGCTGCCCACAAACCACTCATTTTTGCCTTTTGCCTTACGGGCAATGGTAATATAGTCGCCAGGCTCGGCTTCTAACACATACGATTCATCCCAATCAACCGCGACATCCTTAATAAACTGGAAGGCATCATAAAACTTGTTATAAGTTTCGGGGAGGTCGGCCGCCATTTGCAGCGGACTATACATGGTTACATACAGCGCCAACTGCTTGGTAAGCGTAGTATGTACAAATGAGTTGTTATCCGGATTGTATGCGTTGATCTTGGTTTGGAAGATACCCGGTGTATAATCCATCGGCCCACCAATCAATCTGGTAAATGGCAAAATAGTAGTATGATCCGGGTTGTTACCACCGAATGATTCGTACTCGGTACCACGTGCAGCCTCATTGCCTATCAGGTTAGGGTAAGTACGCGCCAAACCTGTAGGCCTGATAGCCTCGTGGGCATTTACCATAATTTTATAATCGGCAGCCTTAGTAATAGCATACAGATAATGATTAACCAGCCATTGGCCGTAATGGTGCTCTCCACGCGGAATGATCTGCCCTACATAACCGCTTTTAACAGCGTTGTAACCATTTTCAACCATGAATTTATATGCAGTATCTAAATGGCGTTCGTAGTTACGTACCGAGCCTGATGTTTCGTGGTGCATAATTATCTTTACACCTTTTGATTCGGCATAACGATGCAGCTCCTTTACATCAAAATCAGGGTATGGGGTCACAAAATCGAACACGTAATCTTTGGTTTTGCCAAACCAATCTTCCCAACCCTGGTTCCAGCCTTCAACCAATACCGCGTCGATACCGTTTTTGGCAGCAAAGTCAATATATTCCTTAACGTGTTGTGTGTTGGCACCGTGCTTACCGTTAGGCTTGGTTTTGCTGTAATCGGTAACACCAAGCTGCACATTCTCCAGATCGGTATAAGCCCAGGTGCTTTTGCCGGTGATCATTTCCCACCATACACCTACGTATTTTATGGGCTTTATCCACGATACATCTTTGAATTTGGTCGGCTCGTTCAGGTTATAAACCAGTTTCGACATCAGGATATCACCTGCCTTATCGCTCACAATAACAGTACGCCAAGGGGTTTGGGTTGGCGCCTGCATATAGCCTTTATCGCCAATAGCATCAGGGGTAAGGAATGATTCGAGCACGAAGTTCTTGTCATCCAGGTTTAACGACATGCACGAGTAATCAACCAACGCCGCCTCGTGTATATTGATGTACAAACCATCCTTGCTTTTCATCATCAGCGGAGTTTGTAATCCGGTTGGCGAGAAAGTGGTTTGCGAAACGTTTGGCGTAACGGCAGCCTTCATTTTACCACGAACTTCAGACAGGTTTGAAGTTACCGTGCTGTATTCCTGCGTATCAAAATCGCCGGGCAGCCAAAACGCTTTATGATCACCGGCAAGGGCAAATTGTGTATGCTCCTCTTTGATGATAAAATAATTCAGATTTTTTTGTGATGGGAACTCATAACGGAAACCCAGGCCATCATTGAACAAACGGAAACGGATGCGAATAAAACGATCCTTCTCGGCTTTTTGGGTAAGCGTTACCAGCAACTCGTTATAGTTGTTGCGGATGTTTTTTTGCTCGCCCCAAACCGGTTGCCAGGTTTCGTCGAACGTGTTTTTTTGAGTATCGGTAATGGTAAAGCCGTTCAAAAATGAGGGAACATCCTTTGTTTCGATACCCAGTTTACTGGTTTTAATAACATCCTTCTTTTTATAAGTAAGGCTGTATGTAGGCACGCCGTTGTCCTTCAGCTCAAAGTTGAGCACAAGATTTTTGTCGGGCGACGTGATCTGCTGGGCATCTACAGAAAATATACCTGCACACAATAACAACATCAATAATAAATAACTACGCATAGCGGAAATGGTTTATAAGTAAATACTGGTTGATGGCAAATTTTGTAAAGTATTTGCCCGTGTGCATGTTTTTTAATCAAAATTTAAATGCAATACAAAATCAAAACATTATAAATCAATTACTTAAACAATTAAACACATACATAAATCATGTAATTTTTTAAACTGATTTACCCTGTTTTAGCGGTTATAAAATACCATGAGCAGTGTTGAGCAGTGCCGAAACAAAATGTTTGAACAACATTTGCGTTAATTGTTTGTATTTTGATGGCCGCACCATCCGCACGCCGTAAGCTCCCGTATATGTTAAATGAAATGGAAAATGTAATTCTGGTTGACAGTAACGATAACGAAACCGGTGTTATGGAAAAAATGGAGGCGCACCATAAAGGCGTACTTCACCGCGCTTTTTCGGTTATACTGTTTAACAGCAAGGGCGAGCTGCTGTTGCAAAAACGCGCTGATGGCAAATATCACTCGGCGGGCTTATGGTCAAACACCTGTTGCAGTCACCCGCGGCCGGGCGAAGGCAATTTGCAGGCTGCCGAGAGGCGCTTAATGGAAGAAATGGGCATTACCTGCCCGCTTACCGAGGCCTTTACGTTTACCTATCAGGCCGATCTGGGTGATGGCCTGCACGAACATGAATTTGATCATGTATTCATCGGTAACTACTCAGCAAAACCTGATGTAAACCCTGATGAAGTAGCCGACCATATATACATGGCTCCCGAAATGATAGCCCACGACCTTGACGAACACCCCGAAGAATATACTTACTGGTTTAAGATATTGTATGAGGAATTGTGCGCGAGGGGGTACATTGGTGTGGATGCCTGATGGTTTACCCCTCCCTGCCCTCCCGGGGGAGGGAATCAGAGCATGGCCGCTTATCTAAATTTCTCCTTCGCGTTTGCGGATGAACCATTCGGCAGATACTAATAATAGTATGATGGCGAATACCCACTTTACATCTACCAGTTCGTTGTAACGCTTATCCTCGTAAACTACCGTTTTTACGTTTTCATTTTGTTTGATGAGGTCGGCCAGTTTGGCTATATCATTTGGCATCAGCATAGCGCCGCCGCTTTGTTGGGCTATGTCACGCAATAGTTGGTGGTCGGCTACGGTTTGGCGGGCTTCGGCATCTATTGGCTTAATGGTGAATTTGCCCGATGCGCTGTATGCCTTACTCCCCAGCTTTACCGAGGCTGAATAACTATACTCCGCAGGTGGCAAGGTACCGGCATTAAGTGTATAGGCCTGCCCCGACCGGCTGAACAGAAAGCTAAAATTGCGTCCCTTTTCATCCTTTATGCTGATGCGGGCATCGGGGGTGTTCACCTGTTCCAGGGCATCATTATATAGTTCGGCGTTGATCAGCGCATCTTCGCCCTCATCAAAAACTGTTTTGGCCGGGTATACCCTGAACTGCTGCCTGTCGGCATTGGCGGTGAGGTATTGCACGCTTTGGCTCATCAGCTCGTTAATGGCGTTGTTGTTCTCAAATGCGGCGTATTCGGCCAGCTTCCATCGCCATAAACCCTCGCCGGCAAGTACGGCGGTGCGCCTGCCCCCCTGCGCGGCAAATGCCAGTAAGGGGTATGATGTGCTTACATTACCTATCCTTTGCTTAAATAGTATACCTGCGGCCGATGTTGTGCTATACGTACCGAACGGCGCTAACAACGGCGGCATCTTACCAATCTTTTGCCTTGTAGAATCACTCAATGTAAACGCCGAGAAGCCATCAGCCGGTTGAGCGAACACCTCCTGCATCTCACTGCGTCCTGCTGATATAGTGACAATTTTCTGGCTATTGTTAAAAGCTGCTATATCTGCCTGAGCGCCTACCGTGTACCATACGGGCAGGTTGACATTGGCAACAAAACGCTGTAAGCCCGGTGCCGATGCCGGTAACTGGAACAATATCAGCAAACCATAATCAGCAGGTTTTATATTGGCCAGCTCGTTAAGCAAGGCCGTTTTAACCTCGTAATTACGGTTGAGCTCGATGGCGTTTTTAATGACCGCTATATCCGGGTGCACATTTTGATACACCAGCAATATTTTTTGGCGGTCATCCAGCACATCTATGTAAAAGGTTTCGCTGTTGTTTACGGTAGTTACTTCGTTGCTTAATGGCGTAATTGTCGCTATAAATTTATGCAGCCCTTTTTTACCTGCGTTGAGCTTAACCGGCACCATTTGCCTAAAGGTATTGCCCTTTATTGGTATGGGCTTACTGTAAACCTGCTTGCCATCATCAGTAATATTGAGGCGCATGGTTTCGCCGTTACTTTGGTAGGCCGTGGCAAGTATCTCCACCTCAAAATCGTTCCCTAAAAAGGCGGTTTTGTTATAATTGATGTTGCTGATGAGCAGGTCGCGGCGATGTGTGGTATCGCCCTGGGCAATGGTATAAAAACCTGCCTTAATGTTACGGGCTTCGTATCGGGGGTCGGCACCACGGTTATAAATACCATCTGATGCCAGTACCACCGCGCCTATGTTGCGGTTCACAAATCGGTCGTTCAGTTGTTTAAGGGCGGAGGCAATATCTGTTTGTCGCCCGTTAAAGTTGAATGCCAGGCTATTATGCAAGCGGCTATCGAAGTGAAACTGCTGCACATCATAATCATCACCCAGTTGCTGTTTTAATTGCCCTAATGATGCTGAGATATTTTTACCCGACGGCTTTACCGAGCTTGAATTATCCTGCATTACCAACACCAATGGCCTCTCGGGCTTATAACTCACCGACCGCACCAACGGCGAAAGCAACAAGAAAGCGATAAATGCCACCGCCAGCGCCCTAAGCGTGAACAATATATACCGGTAAGTTTTATGGATATTTACCGGCTGCCTGTACAATACCCAGGCGTACAGCAAACCAGCCAGCACACATACCGGCAGCCACCAGCCCGAAACATCACCCCAGGTTATTGAAAACAAAAACAGCATACTTGATAACCAAATATGCTGTTTTTTTATTGTTGTTGCTTATATATCTAAACAAATCCAGGTTTCTTTTTGGATAATGCCGTACTCTTTAATTTAATTAGAAAAAAGTATTTTCATACCGCAAAGAAAGGAAACACATCATGTTAATAGCAAGGATTATTGGGGTTGTACTTATACTTTCCATGTGCTCAACAGTTAATGCACAGAAAGTTAATTACACACCATTCTTTACTATGATAGGTAGGAATTTCAAGGTGTCGGACAGTGTTAAAAATAATTGTAACTGGCAATACGCTGTAGTTTTAGTTAAAACTAATTTGAAGGGGAAAATTACAAGTTCAAGTGTAGTAAATGATAACGCACCTAATGAAATGAAGACAGCGTTTTCGTTCTTGAACAATTATACCTTCCCAACTAATTATAAATTTTCGAATAAGCAAATTGCGTTTTATTACTCTATAAGTAATCCACAGGTTTGCATTCCAAAAGATTCTGATATTAAAATTTTGCCGGAAGAAGCGATAAGTAAGGTATTGGCTGATTATCATCGTATAAAACAGCAATACCCCCATGCTGTAATTATTCCTGAAATAAGGTCCCAAGGCTATTATCCGAAGGAAATAGATTAAAAAAAAACCTGGATCAAATTAATGTTCCAGGGCTTTCATTTATTAATCGGAATAAAAAATGCTGTTTAGAGCATACCACCATCAACCGCTATAACCTGGCCGGTGATGTAGGCTGCCATTTCTGAAGCCAGGAATACACAGGTATTGGCCACGTCTTCAGTTTCGCCGGCACGTTTAAGGGGGATACCCGCTGTCCAGCCTTCAACTACTTTCGGGTCGAGCACGTCGGTCATTTCGGTACGGATAAAGCCCGGCGCTACCACGTTGGTACGTATACCGCGTGAGCCCAGCTCCTTAGCTACCGACTTTGAGAAACCTATAATACCTGCCTTTGAAGCCGCATAGTTGGCCTGACCGGCATTACCCTGCACACCCACTACCGAACTCATGTTGATGAACGCGCCCTTGCGGTTCTTCATCATAATTTTTGAGGCGGCTTTGGTTACGTTGAATATTGATTTCAGGTTTACGTTAAGCACCTCGTCCCATTGCTCCTCGGTCATGCGCATAAGCAAACCATCTTTGGTGATACCGGCGTTGTTAACCACAACATCAATAGTACCAAAATCGGTAACGATATCATTGATCAGCTTTTCGGCTTCATCAAATTTAGAGGCATCGCTGCGGTAACCTTTAACCTGGGTACCAAAAGCCTGCAATTCCTGCTCAAGTGCCTGTCCTTTTTCTACAGATGATAAATAAGTGAAAGCCACTTTAGCGCCATGCTCGGCAAATTTTTCGGCTATTTTACGACCTATACCTTTTGAAGCGCCTGTAACCAGGGCAACTTTTCCTTCTAATAGTTTCATTATTTCAGTGTTGAATATGAGGCTGTGAAGGTAAGAAAATAGTCGGAAAGTCAGAAAAGTCCGTAAGTCGGAAAGACGGGAAGTAGAATTTTGCTCGTAAAGTCCGGAAGAAGCTTATTGTACTTTCGGACTTGCGGACTTTCCGACTTACGGGCTTCTCCTACTCCTAAAAACTTTCGGACTTCACCATCTCCCTGTACTCCTGCTGTATTTCCAACAGGCATTTGGCGCATAGGCAGCCGTCGTAGTTTTCGCTGATGTATTGGGTTTCGTTAAGGGTGAGCTGTACGGTATTGCACTGGCATTTGGTGTATGAGTTGGCCTTGCATTCAAAAGCCGCGTTGCAGCGTTCGCACCGTATTATCTCATGTTTTGAATGCATATCCTTAGCCTCATATTAACACTCCCTAAAAGCTATAGGTAAGTGTGGCCGCCGCCGCTACCGATCTTTGCGAGCTAAAGCCCTCGCCACCGGTACGTGTATTTACGCTGCCTTTCGTAAAGATATTATATTTTCCTTCAATTCCGATGCTGAAGCCATTGCTTATGCCTACGTCTAAACCCAGCTTTGGGGCTATATAAGCAAACTGATCGGTATAAGTACCTGTGTAATTGACATCTGTACTCTTAACCTCAATACTATAGCTTGATGACATGTTACCTAAATTTACACCGCCATAACATTTAAAGTTATCGCTAAGGCCAATGTTGTACACCGCGCTGGCATACAAACCGGTAAAGCGATTGTTGCTCAGTTTTATGCTTTGGGTATACATGCTTTCTTCGCCCATTACGTACTCGGAGTATAGGCTATCCGCGGCCGGTTTATACGAGTGGCGACTAAAGGTGATACCGAAAGTAAAGCCTTTATAATGCCTGAGTACACTGATGCCCACAAGCGGCGCGCCTTTATATAATGTACCCAGATCACCTTTTGGCGAATCAAAACCTCCTTGTAATGATACGCCCCATTGCGCATCCTCACCACCGAAACCGCCACCGCCGCTATAAGCTGCCGCGTCGCCCTCGTAATTCAAAGCCCGGTTTGAGCGCCTTTGCGCATTGGCCGTATTAAAAAAGAATGATAGAATTAAAACAACAATGATGTTTAAAGAAAGAAAAGAAGATCGGGTGTTCATTTTAGTGATAAGGTTATCAGGCTTAAATGTAATAACATAACCAAATACCACCTAAAAAACTATGCACAAATTCGCAAAAATAAACCTTGGGTTAAATGAATATACGGCCTGGTAAAACCATATTTCCGGCAACGTTAACTTAAAAGTGATAGGTGACTATTAATGATGTAGCTACCGAGTTGAACAGCTTGCCACCCGCGGTATCGGTAAGGTAATCGTACCCGGTTATGTACACATTGTACTTGGCCTCAACGCCTATACCAATACGGCTGCTGGTGAGGTAGGTAAAGCCTGCCTTTGGGGCAAAGTAAAAGTTAGCATTGTTAACCTCGCAGTTGCAATAATCGTCAACATTATAAATATCCTCAAACCGTTTTAGCCAGCCACCCAGGTTAAGGCCGCCATAAACTTTAAAGTTAGGGGTTATCAGCTTATCGTAAGCGCCGCCAAAGTAAAAGCCTAAAACAACAAACCTGTCATCAACCATACCTTTGGCATTGCTTTTTACGGGGTAAGCATGGTGGTTCAGGTTAAAGTTCAGTGTAAAATTGTCTATCTTTTTATATAAGCCGATGCCGTAGGTTGGCGTTACCCTGTAATTCTGGCTCAAGGCTCCTGCCGGGAAATCGTACCCAAACTGCCCGCCTATGGCCCAGCCTTTGCCCTGGTTAAAACCGCCATAGCTTTCATCGGGCACGTACTCAATAAGCGGATTTTGTGCCCTGGCAATGGTGCTGCAAAATAATATGGCCAATAAATATAAAAGCGATCTGAGCAGGTAAAGGTTGTTCATTATATCATCAAGGGGTAAAAGTTGAATATATGGTTTATTACTCAAACAGACGCAAAAAGCGCCGTACCGTTTAACCAGCACAACGCTTTTATTTGTCAAAACCAAACTTACAGGCGGCAACCAATGCCTATACCTATCAGCCACGGCCTTATCTTAACATCGGCAGGTATGTTGCGCAAGGTTGGCTCAAGGCCCGGGTTATTGGCTGGTGTAAGGTTTGAGGCATCAACGGTAACATCGGTATTCAGGAATATTTTTTTAACATCCACATTTAAAAACCATTTTTTATTCAGGTCGATATCCACCCCTAACTGCCCGACAAAGGCGAAGCTGTTTTTATAGTCAATACCTTTAACGGTCGATCCTTCATCGGCAGCATAAAATATGGTATAGTTGGCACCGGCACCTACGTATGGCCTGATGATGCTGCCCGTTGGCACATGGTATTGCAGGGTAAGTGTTGGCGGTAACAGCCATACCTTGCCCAGATCAACATCGGCACTGGCAGGGCCACCTATGGCAGTCAGATCTGATGAAGTTGTTTTTACCTTATGCCGGGTGGTACCCAATATCAGCTCGGCCGAAAAATTATTGGCGAAGTAATAGGTAAAGTCCAATTCAGGAATAAAGCTTTTGCTGATATCCACACCACCGCCTATTACGCCAATGGTGGCCTTTTCCTGCGGGATAACGCCTACTCCGCGCAGGCGAATATTCCACTCCCCTTTTTGCTGGGCAAAGCTATTGAATGAGGTGATGAGTAAAATTGCGGCAAATAGTAATCGTAAATTTTTCATAATACATTTAAGTTGATTGTTGCCTCAAATGTATCGGCTGCCGCCGGGGCGGGGCATGATGGCGGGCACGGCCGGAGGTGATACTCATCATGCTAAAAAATGCCCTTAAACAAAAAAAGCGGGGACGCATTCCAAAACGCCCCACGCTTTTTAGTAAAACTATTAAACTGACACTTTAATAGCTACAGGATCATGATTATGCCGAGCAGGTTACGCAGCCCTCCTCCATTGAGCAGCTTGGGCCTGCCGGTATCTCATCTGCTACCTGGGCAACGTGATCCGGAATAACCGGCTCCATGTTTTTACCGCCCTGGTTTTCAACCGTAAACTTAACCGCTTGCGATGCCGCCTGTGTACGCAGGTAGTACATACCTGTTTTAAGGCCTTTCTTCCATGCGTAAAAGTGCATTGAAGTAAGTTTTGAGGCATTTGGCGAGTTAATGAACAGGTTAAGCGATTGCGACTGGCATACGTAGGCGCCCCTGTCGGCAGCCATATCAATAATATTACGCATTTTAATTTCCCATACGGTTTTGTACAGTTCCTTAACATCGGCAGGTATTTCAGGTATATCCTGAATTGAGCCGTTAGCGCTGATGATCTTATCCTTCATGCCGGTGTTCCACAGGCCAAGCTCAACCAGGTCACGCAGTAAGTGTTTGTTCACTACAATAAACTCACCGCTTAATACACGACGGGTGTAGATGTTTGAGGTATATGGCTCAAAGCACTCGTTATTACCCAATATTTGCGAGGTTGACGCGGTAGGCATTGGCGCTACCAGCAGCGAGTTACGCACACCGTGGTTCATTACATCAAGGCGCAGGTTTTCCCAATCCCAACGGCCGCTCTCCGGAGTTACACCCCACAGATCGAACTGAAATTTACCTTGCGATAGTGGTGAACCTTTAAAGGTTTCGTAAGCGCCTTCCTGTATAGCCAGATCTTTTGAAGCCGTCATTGAGGCAAAGTAGATGGTTTCAAATATCTCTTTGTTCAGTTGCTTGGCAGCTTCACTTTCAAACGGCATGCGCAGTTGTATAAATGTATCGGCCAAACCTTGTACACCTAAACCAATAGGGCGGTGACGCAGGTTTGAGTTACGGGCCTCATCAACCGGGTAATAGTTATGGTCGATAATGCGGTTCAGGTTCAAGGTAACCTGGTAAGTAACTTCGTATAATTTCTCGTGATCGAACACGCCGTTATTGATGTAACGTGGTAACGCCAGCGATGCCAGGTTACAAACCGCTACCTCATCAGCCGAGGTGTACTCCATGATCTCGGTACACAGGTTCGAGCTTTTTATAGTACCCAGGTTTTGCTGGTTTGATTTTGCATTGGCGGCATCCTTGTACAACAGGTATGGTGTACCGGTTTCAACCTGAGAATCTAACACCGCGAACCAAAGCTCTTGCGCTTTAATGGTTTTACGGGCACGACCTTCTTTTTCGTATTTAGTATATAAGGCTTCAAACTCCTCGCCAAAGCAATCGGCCAGGCCCGGTGCTTCGTGCGGACAGAACAGGCTCCAGTCCTCATTAGCCTCAACGCGTTTCATGAACAGGTCTGATATCCAAAGGGCATAGAACAGATCGCGGGCGCGCATTTCTTCCTTACCGTGATTTTTACGCAGATCAAGAAATTCAAATACATCCGCATGCCAAGGCTCCAGGTAAATAGCGAAAGCGCCTTTACGCTTGCCTCCACCCTGATCAACGTAACGGGCAGTATCATTAAACACCCTCAGCATCGGGATGATACCGTTGCTGGTACCGTTAGTACCGCTGATGTATGAACCTGTTGCACGTACGTTATGTATGCTCAAACCTATACCACCCGCGCTTTGCGAAATTTTGGCGGTTTGTTTCAGCGTATCGTAAATACCATCGATGCTGTCATCTTTCATGGTCAGCAAAAAGCACGATGACATTTGTGGTTTTGGTGTACCTGCGTTGAACAATGTAGGTGTAGCGTGGGTGAACCAACGCTCGCTCATCAGGTTATAAGTTTTTATAACGCTGTCGATATCGTTTTTGTGGATACCTACCGATACACGCATAAACAGGTGTTGCGGGCGCTCAACTATCTTACCATCTATTTTTAACAGGTACGATTTTTCTAAGGTTTTAAAACCGAAGTAATCAAAACCAAAGTCGCGATCGTAAATGATGGTACTGTCAAGTACTTCGGCATTTTCTTTGATCACTTCCCAAACATCATCAGCAATAAGTGAAGCGTTTTTACCATTCTTGCTATCTACATACTCATGCAGCATGCGCATAGTTTCGCTGAATGATTTTACCGTGTTTTTATGCAGGTTTGATACCGCTATACGCGATGCCAGCAAAGCATAATCAGGGTGCTTGGTGGTTAATGACGCAGCGGTTTCGGCAGCCAGGTTATCCAACTCCGACGTGGTAACGCCATCATACAAACCCTCAATTACCTTTTTAGCAACATCAATCGGGTCAACCAGTTGAAACCCGTAGCACAGTTTTTCGATACGTGCTGTTATCTTATCAAATTTTACCGACTCTCTGCGGCCATCTCTTTTTATTACAAACATACTGCGTGCCCCCTAACCCCCTAAAGGGGGAATTTTTAAGTGAGTGTATTACTTTATGAATTAATTATCTTTTTTGCTCCTCCCCTTCAGGGGAGGCCGGGTGGGGCTGTTAAAAGTCCTCATCCAGCGAGAACGATTTGCTATCGGGTACGTTGTTTAGTACGCCGCTTTTTTGGTAGTCGCCTACGCGCTTTTCAAAAAAGTTGGTTTTACCCTGCAAGCTTATCATCTCCATAAAATCAAACGGATTGGTAGCATTGTAATGCTTATCGTAACCCAGCTCCTGCAACCATCTGTCGGCCACAAACTCAATGTACTGGCTCATCAGTTTAGCGTTCATACCTATCAGGTTAACCGGTAAGGCATCGCTTACAAATTCCTTTTCTATTTCAACAGCATCGGTAATAATGCTGGTAGCTTCTTCTTTGCTTAGTTTGTTATTTAACATGCTGTAAAGCAAGCAGGCAAACTCACAATGCATACCTTCGTCGCGTGATATCAACTCGTTGCTGAATGTCAAACCCGGCATCAGGCCACGTTTTTTAAGCCAGAACAGTGAACAAAAGCTACCAGAAAAGAAGATACCCTCAACCGCGGCGAAAGCGACAAGGCGCTGCGCGAAGGTGCCGTTCTCTATCCATTTAAGTGCCCATTCAGCTTTTTTGCCAACACATGGTACGGTATCAATGGCGTGGAAAAGGCGATCTTTTTCAACCGGATCTTTAACGTAAGTATCAATCAGCAGGGCATACGTTTCGGAGTGTATGTTCTCCATCATTATCTGGAAACCATAAAAGCAACGTGCCTCGGGTACCTGTACTTCGCTCATAAAGTTTACGGCCAGGTTCTCGTTCACAATACCATCGCTGGCAGCAAAAAACGCCAGTATGTGCGATATAAAATGCTTCTCGCCGGCGTTCAACGTTTCCCAGTGCTTCAGGTCGTCGCTAAGGTCAATTTCCTCAGCCGTCCAAAAGCTGGCTTCGTGCTTTTTGTACATTTCCCAGATCTTGGGGTAGTTAATGGGGAGGATCACAAAGCGGTCTTTGTTCTCTCTCAGCAATACTTCATCATTTTCCTGTTTCATAAGCGCCTCGTCAGTTAAATTAGTTTTTATGTTGTTGCAGCGGGAGCTGACAAAAGACGAGGGCGCAACAGGCAAGCGCGCTATGGCGCCGGCAGGCAGGCTACTTCTTTTGGCAAAACCCTATGCGTGAAAGTTTTGTCAATACCGTAAGGCAGGTGTCTGGCTTCGTTCTGGTTTGTTGGTCATTGGTCAGCAGTCATTGGTGAGATTACTGTCCTCAACAACAAATCAAGTCAACCATCTGACCACCAAAACTTTACAGTTGCAGCGTCAGCCCATGAATTTAACATGGTTCCCTTTTAATACCGGCTTTAAAACCGGCAACCTTTACAGTGTTTACAAAGAACTATTTGGTGCTTTCAAAGATAGGCGACGAGGGATTTACGGAGGTAATGATAGTTTTTAACATCGGGGGTAAGTTATAAACAACAACCTACTTTTTTTTACCAACGCCTGATACACGGGTGGCATTATCCTTAACAAAAGTACCCCAGCCGGAGTACGATTTTTTTGAGCCTGATGACGACGAACCGCCGCCAACATTACGCTGAAAAGCATGACAAACGGCTACGGCCAGTCCGTCGGTAGCATCCAAAAAATCGGGCGTTTCGGTAAAGTTCAGCAGGCGCTGTATCATACCGGCAACCTGCTCTTTGGTGGCGTTGCCATTGCCGGTTATGGATTGTTTTATTTTACGGGGAGCATACTCGGTAATATCAACATTGCGTGATAAGGCGGCGGCCATAGCCATGCCTTGTGCCCTGCCCAGTTTAAGCATTACCTGTATGTTTTTACCATAAAAAGGCGCCTCAATAGCCAGGCAATCGGGGTGATAATTATCAATAAGGGCTACGGTTTTTTCAAAAATGCGTTGCAGCTTGAGCATGTGATCATCAAGGTTACCCATTTTTACCACGCCCAGGCTGATCAGCTCGAGCTTTGAGCCGGTTTGTTTTACCAGCCCGTAACCCATTACGGCGGTACCCGGGTCAATACCTAAAATTATACGCTCCTGTGTGTTGATGCTCTGCATGTATAAATGCGAAGGTAACAGATTATTGCCGCAGTGCCGCCATATAATCATCACGAGATATCATGCCCGCGCCCATACTTTCCAAATGTTCGGTATAAACCTGGCAGTCTATTAAGCTGTATTTACCTGTTTGGCAGAGGGTAATGAGCGCTGTTTTGGAGGCGTTACTTACTTTGCTGAACATGCTTTCACCGCAAAATACTTTGCCAACCTCCACACCATACAGGCCGCCAACCAACACATCATCCTGCCAAACTTCAACCGAATGGGCTTTGCCAAGTTGATTAAGATTGATGTAGGCCACTATCATATCGTCGGTTATCCAGGTGCCATCCTGCCCTTCACGCTTAATGAGCGAGCAGGCTTGTATAACATCAGCAAAGGCGGTGTTAAATGTCACCCTAAACTTACCCGAACGTAGTACCTGCCGCATGCTTTTTGATATGATAACCGTTGCCGGGTTCAACACAAAACGCTCATGTGGCGAGTACCACAATATGGGTGTATCATCGCTATACCAGGGGAATATGCCGCTGCTGTAGGCCAGCATCAACCGTTCGGGCGACAGATCGCCGCCAACGGCCAACAGACCATCCTCCTCGGCAAGTGCCGGGTCCGGAAACAGCAAACGTTCATCAAGCCTGAATATCATTGGCGCAAAGTTAAGCCTTGCGCTTTATAACCAGCTTTTTGTTTTGCGCTTTAGCCACATCATCCATGTACTTCTGCATTTCGGTATATTTTGCAGCAGGGATAATATGGTTATTCAAATTAAACTTAGCCGTACTTACTACCTGGTTCTTGGCGGCATCATACACGTAATTCAGCGTATAATCGCCATAAGTAAACTTAAGGGTTTGGTTGGCGGGCATATTCTCTACCTCAAAACCATCAGGCAGGGTAATGGTGGTAACACAGTTTTTTTGCAGCGGATGATCAAAGTAAAAATCGGTTTTACGCTTTTCTGTGACCGGACAAGTGTAAGTCCACAGATCAAAAGCCGCGGGTTTATAAAACTGCCTTGAACCAGCTATTACATCGCTAAACTTATCGTACTCCATCTCAAGTTCCAGACTTTTTATACCGGCCTTGTCATCACCGTTTTTAATATTGAATACTGCCGGCTGTTTCATTTTCATGGAACGTACTAATGCCTCCTTCTGATCATCAAATGACATACGTGCCAGGCCTATCAGCATATCGCGGTATTCACCGGTATTTTGCAGCTTAACAGTTGATACAGCGCTACCATCAGCCTTAAGCTGAATATTTACACTACTATTAAATACGTTAACATCGGCTTTGCTTTTGGGCGTATTAACCAATTTCCCTCCGATTTCGGTTATTAATAATGCATTCCTGTTTTCAGTAAAAGTACCCAAAGAACCGAACGGATTAGTATTACTTGTACACTCCAGCCAGGTTGTATCATTTTTAAAAGGGATGCACAGTATAACATGATTAAATGGATCTGTAGGAAAATCCACATCAGCAGGCTCGCCATTTTCGCCGCCATAAACCATTGTATAGTACGATGAAATATTTACGGCCTTAAGCATAGCATACATATAGTTTGATAAAGCCTTGCAATCACCGTACTTTTTTTGATCAACAAATGTTGCAGGGAAGGGCTTTAACCCGCCTATACCTAATGCGATGCTTACATATCGCATATTTTGCTGCATGTATTCGTATAAAAACTTAGCCTTCTCTTTATCCGTTTTAATATTGGCCGTCATTTTCCTTATTTCTTCGGCACGTGCAGGTGGCAGAGTACAAACATCAGTATTTACCTTTAGCTGCCACTTACCATAATTTTGCCATGTATCGATCTCGCCGTCAATATCATCGTACGAAAACTGGTTTGCAGCCATCAACACCTTAGGGGTTACTAACCATGATGGGGCATCATCCTCCGGCTTTGTTGCTTTCAAGCTATTAACCACCCAGGTGTACTTGTCTATTCCGTTTTCGGTGGTTTTTACAGGCTTAATATTGATATGTTTGTTTTTGTACCTAAAACCAACAACCGGATTTACGTAAGCCCTGAATTCAGCATGCTGCACAGCCACTTCTGGATGTTGTATATACCAATCCCCCAGATCAAGATAACTATTGGCATTTGTTTCATGACTGATCTCTACAGTTACAGGATAATTTATAATGTCGTGCTTTAATGCAAGTATGCGATGATCGGTTATGATAGACATACCGTCAACTGCCGCGCGGTCATACATGTCACTTTTACGATATTTTTTGATCACCTTGCCGTCAGCATCATACACGATCATTGACGCGCTGTTAACGCTTCTGAATTTTTTATCATAGTATAATACCAATAACGACTCATCATCGCCCTTTTCATTCAATATGGTAGTAATTTTATGTATCCTGTTTACCATACTCCCCCTGGCCTTTACATACATTTCTGTAACTGAATAACGAACTACGGCATTAGCATCAGTTTTAAGTGAATCAGGTATAGTTGAAGCCTTATATAATTCGGGGGCTAATTTTTGCGCAAAAACAGGTATGCCGCTTGCAAGCAGCATACCTGATAAAAACAATTTCTTGAACATGGGTACTAAAAGAAGATTATGATTTTTTTAGAACGATCTGCTCGTTCATCATCTCGTACATCTGGCGGCTAAACTCCCTGAAATCGGCATAATCCTCTTTAAAATAGGTGGTTTTTTGCCTGTCGATAACGTAACGTACTGATATAACATCGTTGCTTGCATTAACAATACGTTTAAAATTAACACCATTATCAGGCAAGGTAAGACTTACGCTTTTTGGCAACGTTTCGGTCTTAAAGCCAGCCGGAATTTTATACATACCGGTAAAGCTTACATTATCGCGGTAGCCGTAATCAATATCGGTATAACGGTTTTCGCTGATGAACGGGTTGGTATTCATCATGGTTAACACGTTAGGGTTAAAATAGATGAAGTTACCGTCAGACCCGGTAAGCTCCAGATCAAAGTTGATGCTTTGTATCAATGGCAGGGTATCAACATCCATATTCTCGAACTTTACTGAGGATATTTTAAGGTTGTTATCCTTATTTTTCAGATACTCGATAAACTTGGTTTCGCCATCGGTTTTATATTTGGCGGTACGGCTTATCTTGTTGTAACCGTAGCTGCTCACCTGGTTAGTACCAATCATTTTGCCTTCAGGTTTTATCTCTACATTTACGTAGTATGATTGCCTTACAGGCTCCGTGTTTTGTAAAAAGATAACATCGTAGTTTTTGTTCTCTTTATCAATATACAAACCGGCCGAGTTAAGCAGGTTATCAGGCACGTGGTTGTAAAGGTTATATTTATTGGTAGCATCCAACACGTAATGTCGGGTGGTATCAATAGGAATATAAACTACGGCACGGTTAAACTGATGCGTATTGGGGTTGAACGGATTTACACGCCCATTATCGCGCGTGCTAACCACCATTGGGTAAGCGTTAACACCTGCTTGTTTAAGTAAATGATACAATATCAGGTTTACTTCGGCTGAGTTACCGGTTTTCTTTTCCCAGGCCTTTACGGTACCTTCGTTAGTATACCACTGGTCAACATCGTTCCATTTCATGGTTTTTTTAACCTCGTTAAATACGTAGGCTATTTTTTGCTCGTCGGTTTTAAGTTCTTTAGCTTTAGCTATGATCACTTCTTCGCCTTGCAGCTTACGTTTTAACTGCTTACCGAAATCCTCATCCTCAGCCAAGTATCCACCTACCTTTGGCCAGGTATCAGCACCCGACCTAACAAAGCCACCAGTAGGGCGTATGGTGGTAAGCACAAACGACAGGCTTTGCAGGTTATCCACATCCGAGCGCATGTAAGGCTCCTCGGGCAACGAGTGTATATTTTCCATACCACGCACATCAATATTGTTATTAAATGCTAAGGCATTGGTACCACCACCTATGGTTTGCGATTCGGTTGTATTGGTATTAACCGTAAACATACGCGGCACCCTAACCGATGGTTTAAAGTAAAAATACTCAGGTATGGCAGTACGTATCTGGCTGTAACGTACCGGTATTTTACCCTGAAAATACCAGTGTGGCATATACAGGTATGAGTTTGATACCCAACGATATTTAAACTCGATAACTGAACCAGGCTTTACATTTGGTAATGAAAACACCAATGCCGAGCGCGATTTATCGATAGCCTCGGTAAATATCTGTTTCTTATCAATTTTAGTGATTTCGGGTTTACCGTTCACTATGTTTATGGTTTGCGCTTGCAGATCAGTGATATATTCTAAACGGCCGCCACTGTAATATTCAATACGTATATCGGCATTCTTTTTACCGTTATCATTAAATATCTTGATGCGTTTGTGGCGTTCGTTAACAATGTTAAAATCGTTATCAAAATAAACATCGGCCTTGTCAAAAAGTACTTCGGCGTTGGCATCGGGCTCAAACTCGCATTTTTTTAGTTCGAGGTCGGCCATATCAATTTTACCGAAGGCTTTTAAATAGGTGGCCGCAGGAGATATTGCTTTTTGGGCAGTTGCTGACAAGCTTAGCGCGCCCACAACTAAACTTAGGAAAAGCTTTTTCATGTGTCAGGATTAGGGGTTGTTATTAATTTAAATGGTTACTTACTACTTTTTTATTTATGATTTTTTTAATACAATTTGCTCATTCAACAGCTCATACATCTGCCGGTTAAACTCACGCAGATCAGGATATTCTTGTTTGTAAAACCGGTTCTTGGCATAATCAATGGCGTAACGCACGGCTATGGTTTCGCCATCAATGTGTATCATCCGCCTGAATATTATGCTTTTGTCGGGCATTATAATGCTCTGGCTTTTAGGTAAAGCTTCGGGCTTGAACCCAGCCGGAATTTTAAATACACCGGCAAAAAAAATATTATCGCGGTAGCTAAATTCAATATCGGTAAACCGGTTCTCGCTTATAAAAGGGTTGTTTTGTATTGATGTGAGAATATTGGGTTTAAAATAGATATACTTATCGTCCGCATTGTCCGGCTCCAGTTCAAAATTAATATTCTGCACCAAGGGCAGTGTATCCACATCCATATTCTCAAAACTGATAGATGATATTTTGAGATGATTATTTTGATTGCGCAAAAACTCAATAAACTTAGCCTCGCCAACGGTTTTATATATACCTGTGTAAGCAATTTTATTGTACGCGAAACTACTGATCTGGCTTATGCCGGTTAGCTTGCCATCGGGCTTTATCTCGGCATTCAGATAATAAGCCTGTTTTACCGGTTCGGTATGTTGCAAAAAAACCAGCTTATAATCTTTGGTATCCCTGTCAATATAGAAACCTGATGAATTAAGCAGGTTATCAGGCACCTCGTTATACAGGTTGTACTTATTGGTAGCATCAAGCACGTAGTACCTGGCTGTATCAATAGGTATATACACCACAGTCCTGTTAAACTGATGCAAGTTTGGCGTATACGGATTAATGCGCCCGTTTAAACGGGTACTGACCAGCATGGGGTAGGCCTTAACCCCGGCCTGTTTTAACAGGTGAAAAAGTATAAGGTTAACCTCGGCTGAATTGCCTGATTTTTTAACCCACGCTTTTACAGTGCCCTCGCTGGTATACCAACGGTCAACCTCGTTCCATTTAATGGCATTTTTAACCGAGTTGAACAGGAAAGCTATTTTTTGCTCATCTGTTTTATACACTTTTACTTTGGCAATAATATCCTCCTCACCGGGTATCTTCCTCTTAAACTGTTTACCAAAATCTTCTTCTTCAACTAAATAATCGCATATTTTTGGCCACGAATCTGCCGATGATGTTATCAATCCACTTGTCTTGCGAATGGTTTGCAGGGTAAATTCTATGCGTTGCAAATTATCTGCTTCGGAGCGCATAAAAGGCTCGTCAGACAACGAGTGAACATTGATCATGCCGCGTAACTCGGTTTCATCTTTCTTTTTCTCTATATCATAAGGTTTTGAAAGCTGAATGTTGGGCCTGTAAATGTACCTGTCGGGAATTGTAGTGGTTAACTGGGTGTACCGTACAGGTATTTTGCTCTGAATTATCCAATCAGGAAAGTTGCGGATAGACCAGGTTGTCCAACGGTATTTAAATTCAATTACTGATCCTTCCCTAACATTGGGCAAACTGAATACAATTGCCGAGCGCATTTTATCAATACTTTGGGTAAATATCTGCTTTTTATCAAGCACGGTAATTTCGGGTTTACCGTTAACCAGGTTAATGGTTTGCGCTTGTATATGATCAATAATTTCTAACTGGTTAGCGCTGTAATATTCAATGCGTATATCGGCATGTTTTTTACCGTTGGTGTTAAATATTTTAACGCGCTTATGCCGCTCGTTTATAATATCGTAGTAATTACCAAAATAAATATTGGCTACATCAAAAAGCACCTCGGCATTGGCATCCGGCTCAAAGTCACAGCTTTTCAGCTCCAGGTCGGCAGCATCAATTTTTCCGTAAGGTTTAATGTAATTTTCGGGTAAGGGGGCCTTATTTTGCGCTACGGCAAGCAGGCATAACGCCACAAAAAACAAACTTGCGTAAAGTTTTTTCATGTGCTAAGGTTTCGGGCTTTATTGCTATCAAATAGTTTAAGGCGGAAAATTACGAATAATTTATGATTAAGAAATATTTGTACAAAAAATTTTTATTCTGAAAGCCAAACATTTAACTTGCGGTAAATAACTCAAATTTAAATCTTATAACTTACACCAAATGGAACCAACGTCACCATTCGGCCAAACGCCGGGTATCAGACCAAAAAACTGGCTGGTCGAATCAATTTTAGTAACTATCTTTTGCTGTATTCCTTTTGGAATTGTTGCCATTGTAAATGCAGCTTCTGTAAACAACCGTTTTGATGTAGGTGATTATGTTGGAGCTGAAAATGCCTCAAAACAAGCTGGTAAATGGACTAAGATTACGTTTTGGATTGGAATAGGCTTTTGGGTAATATATTTTATCCTTTTTGCATTAGGTATTGGTGGAGCCTTGCTAAGCAGACCATAATTTGTGGCTCAAGTAACAACATCAAATAAAATAATTACAGCCATAACAATTACACTTGTTATGGCTGTAGCTTTTATATACTATTTTTTTGATCCGCTAAGGTTCAATATATTTCCTAAATGCCCGTTTTACATGCTAACGGGTTTTGATTGCCCGGGTTGCGGCTCGCAGCGGGCTTTACATGCTTTGCTGCATGGTGATTTATTGCAGGCTTGCAATTATAATCTGTTACTGGTTTTAAGCTTGCCGCTACTTTTTGTTCATCTTTTGTACAAAGCTAACTCACTGTTAACCGGCAAGCCTAAACAATGGCAATTACTGTATTACCCTAAAACGCCGGTAGTAATATTTGCCCTAACTGCATTATTTTGGATTTTGCGCAATATAGATGCAGTGCCTTTTAGCTATTTGTCAGCTGCGCATTAACGGTAACTATGTGCGTGTAATCCTTAACAATGGTTTGTAAAAACAGCAAGTCATTCATTGTTTCGGGTGGTGTGATACCTAAATATCCCTTCATTTTTTCGGCCATATTATATACCAGTGTGGTATTGCCGGTTTTAAAGTAGGCCTGTATCACCTCGTTCACCAAGGCAACATCGCGGTCGGTTAGTTGGGTGGCTTCTTTAAAAACAGGCTCGTAGGTATCAACCGTAGGTGTAAAAACCAACTGCTCAATGGTGGTGCGCGGCTTGGTACGTATCAGTGTAGTACCCGCAACCATATCGCCTACACGCTGTACATTTTTGGTAACTGCGGCGGCTATTAAACCGATTATACCGGTTATCATAAAATCAACAATACGAAACAACCAGCGCAACAGGTATTGCCCAAAGCTGGGGCGTTTGCCATCAAGGCTGATCACCCTGATTTTCATGATGCGTTTGCCCAGGCTTTGGCCATTAAAAAAAACTTCGCATATCAAATCGTAAAAAACGAATATGACGTACAGGCCAATAAAATAGTACATCATCAGGTCGCTTTGCGTAGCGCCGGTTGCAATTAATCCGGCAACGCCAAGCGCTATAAAAATCCCATAATCAATCATACGGGCCAGCACACGATCGCCTACTCCGGCTATCTCATAATCTATCCCTACATTTTGCGTGGTGTGAATGGTAACGGTTTGCATGCCCTAAAAATAATAGAATGTTGCGGTTTTTCTTGCAGATTAATTAATTATAGGTATTTTAAACACCAAATTCCTGAAACTTATAACATGCGTGAGGCCCTGTTCATAAAACAAAATACGGAGCGCTGGAAACAGTACGAACTCAACAAGACCAAAGATCCTGATGAGCTGGCCGACAGCTTTATAAGTATTACTGATGACCTGGCTTACGCCAAAACATTCTATCCAAATTCAAAAACAACGCAGTACCTAAACGGGCTTGCATCGGGCTTTCATCAATCCATTTATCGTAACAAAAAGGAGAAAACCAACCGTTTTGTAACGTTTTGGCAAACCGAATTGCCTGTGCTGTTTTACACCTACAGGCGGCCAATGCTGTTTTCGTTAGCCTTCTTTTTGGTATTTACGCTGATAGGCATGCTATCGGCCATGTACGATGATACCTTTGTGCGCCTTATTTTAGGCAACAACTATGTTAACATGACTAATGATAACATTGCCAAAGGTGACCCTTTCGGGGTGTATAAGGTTGAAAGTTCATCGCTTATGTTTATCTATATAGCCATCAATAATATATATGTAGAGTTGCGCATGTATGTGCTGGGTATACTATTTTCGTTAGGCACCATATATAACCTGATGCTTAACGGTATAATGCTGGGCTCGTTTCAATACTACTTTTTTAGCAAGGGTTTAGGCATACAATCGGTATTGGTTATATGGATACATGGCACGCTCGAAATATCGGCACTGGTGTTAGCCGGTTCGGCCGGGTTGGTTATGGGCAATAGTTTGCTGTTCCCAAAAACGTATAGCCGCCTGGTATCGCTAAAACGCGGCGCGGTTGATGGGCTTAAGATAGCCATTGGCATTGTGCCCATATTTATAGTGGCCGCCTTTTTAGAGGGCTTTGTTACCCGCCATACCGAAATGCCTGTGGCGGCCAGCGTAGCCATACTGGCTACATCGCTTGCCTTTATTATTTGGTACGTTATTTTATACCCTGCAAGGGTTAACCATAAGCTTAATTTGTTACAACCCCATATTGATGAAACCTCATTTTGAACTACGCCGTGTGCGCGATTTTGGAGAAAACATTAGCGACTCCTTTACCTTTTTTAAAGATCACTTTAAAGCATTAATGAAACCGCTGCTGGTTATTTGCGGCTTTTTTATACTGATTAACACTATTGCCTATGCCAACATGCAAACCGCTGCTATTGATAACGCGGTTGATACCATGAATGGCCAGACCACGCCCGACAATGTATTCAGTGTACAAAACAGATTAACCAGCCAATTTTTAGGTATGGGGATATTTTATGTATGCTTTACCTTTTTTGTGCTCAGCATATTTTTGGTTACCTATAGCTATGTAGCCATTTATAATGATAAAACCGATGGCGAAAAACCCACCCTGCTTGAGGTTTGGGGATACTTTAAATACTACTTTTTTCGTGCGCTTGGCGGTAGTATAGTTATTACCCTGCTTACCATAGCAGGTATGTTTTTATGTTTGATACCGGGCATTTACCTAAGTGTGGTATTCAGCTTGTTTTTGCCCATAATGGTTATGGAAAATGGCTCATTCAGCCATGCGTTCAACAAATGCTTTCAGCTTATTAAAAGCAACTGGTGGATAACGTTCGGCATCATAATCGTTGTATCTATAATGCTATCAATTGCCGGGGCTATTGTTAGCTTGCCTGTTTCGGGGCTTATGCTATCAAAAATGTTCTTAAAGATGGATCTGCCTACATTCCCTATATTGTTATTCTTCAGTCTGCTGGTTAGTATTTTCTACCTGGCATACTCATTAATGGCTATTTCCATATCATTATGCTACTTTAGCTACGAGGAACAAAAGGAAGGTACCGGCATCCTGAACCGTATCAATAACCTTGGCGAAAAAGGCCCCGATACTGCCCATCAGCCCGAAGAAGAATATTAAGATGCAGATTAAAGCGCTGGCATATTGGCTGTTTGGCCTGTTAATGTTTGTTTCGGTTTTCGCTTACGCGGATAAGGGCAAAAAAAAGCCCGCCGTGCTGGCGCGCGATAGTTCGGCCGTGCAGGTAAGGCAGTTCAGCGAAGATGCCATCAGCACCTATAGCCAAAGCGAGGATTTTTTATATGTAGATACCGCTAAGGATCAGGAACTATCCATTTGGGACCTGATCATTGCCTGGCTATTCCAAATGCTGGCTGCCGAAATTGGCCGCTCGCCTGTGTTTTTGGTAATAATAAAATACCTTGTACTGGGGCTTATAGGCGCCGGTGCTATTTATGTTATACTTAAGGCCGTGGGTATTGATGTTGGCATGTTTTTACGCAAGGGCGCTAAAAAAACAGCATTGCCTTATGTTGAATCGCTGGAAAACATCCACGAGATAGATTTTGATGATGAGCTGAATGATGCCGTGAGCAACCGCAACTACAGGTTGGCCGTGCGCTTACTCTACCTAAAATGCCTTAAGCAGCTTAGCGACCGCGGCCTGATACAATGGCAAATAGACAAGACCAACAAAGCCTATTATTACGAGCTTAGCCAAAAAAACCAGCGCGATGCCTTTGGCTCGTTAACCCGCCGTTTTGAATATGTATGGTATGGCAACTTTACTATTGACGAGCAGGCGTTTAACGATATTGACCAATTGTTCAACAAATTCAGGGAGCAGTTGTAAATGAGGAGCCTCAAAATATACCTTATTGTTGCCGGGTTGCTGCTTATCGGGTATGCTGTATTGCAATACAAACAACCCAAACCTACCGATTGGACGGCTACCTACATTGATAAGCATACCAAACCCTTTGGCACCTATATCGCTTTTAACAGGTTAAAGGATATTTTTCCGGGTAGCAGGGTAAGCCCGCGAAGGCAAACACCTTTCGAGGTGCTGACTGATGATGATTATAAAAGATCGGCCTACGTAATTGTAGCCAGCCATATCGCTCCATCTAAAGAGGATTATCAAGCCATGCTCAGCTTTACCCGCAATGGTAATGATATATTCATAGCTGCCGAATCATTCGGTACCATATTTCAGGATAGCCTTAAGGTTAGCGCGGCCAGTGTGTTCGGCATGGTCGACCCGTCAGAATACATTAGTTTTGTAAGCCCCAAACTGGATAACGAGCGCCAGTATCATGTTGATAAGGGCACCATCAGCAATTACTTTGAAACGATTGACAGTACCCGCGCCATACTGCTTGGGCAAAACAATAAAGGCGAGGCCAACTTTGTAAAATATAAAATTGGCAAAGGCAACTTATATCTGCTGGCCAATCCTAAAATACTCACCAATTACAGTTTGTTAAAAACCCAGGGCGCGCAATACTCGGCCACGGCATTATCATACCTTGGCAAACCGCAGCTTATTTTTTGGGATGAGTTTTACACCCAGGGCATAGCCGGTACCGACTCGCCTATGCGGTTTATATTAGATAACGACTCGCTGCGTGCGGCATGGTATATAGCGTTATTCGGTATGCTGGTGTTTGTTATTTATGGGGTAAAGCGCCGCCAGCGTGCCATACCTGTTATTAGTCCGCTGGCTAACGCCACAGTTGATTTTGTGACCACCGTAGGGCAGGTATATTATGAGCGCCGCAACAACGTCGATATCGCACATAAAAAGTCGATATACTTTTTAACATCGCTGCGCGAGCGGTATAATATAAAAACCAACAAGCTCGACCCTGAATTTGTGGCCTCGCTTACCAAACGCTCGGGTGTGGATGCAGCTTACATACGCATGATGACAGACTATATTGGCTATGTTTTTAACCAAACCGAGATCAGCGATGCCGAGCTGATAGAACTGAACCGATTGATAGAAAAATTTTATACCTTATCAGGACATTAAGATGGAAGAAGAAATATTTGAGAACCGTACCGATCTGCACAAGCTTAACGCCGCTATCGGGCAGATAAAGGAAACGCTGGGCAAAATAATTGTAGGCCAGCACCAAAGCATCGACCTTATTATTGCCGGCATATTAGCCGACGGGCATATACTTATTGAGGGTGTACCCGGCGTTGCCAAAACCCTTACCGCCAAACTGGTAGCTAAGTCAATAAACGCGGCATACTCACGCATACAATTCACGCCCGATCTAATGCCGTCGGACATATTGGGCACGCCCGTATTCAACCCAAAAACATCGGAGTTTGAGTTTAAACATGGCCCTATTTTCGGCAACATCATCCTGATCGATGAAATAAACCGTGCCCCGGCAAAAACGCAATCAGCCTTGTTTGAGGTGATGGAAGAACGCCAGCTAACCATTGATGGCACCGCCTATAAAATGGACGAACCATTTTTGGTGTTAGCCACCCAAAACCCTATTGAGCAGGAAGGCACCTACCGCCTGCCCGAAGCACAGCTTGACCGCTTTTTATTTAAGATAGAGGTTAAATACCCTACCCTTGAGGAAGAAATAACCATTATAAGCCAGCAGCACCAGCACAAGCGAGCCGACCAGGTGAGTGATATACAGCCGGTACTTTCGGCCGAAGAAATTGTGGCTTTGCGCGAGCAGGTTCGTGGTTTTCATGTAGAGCAAAAGATACTGGAGTTTGTTGCCCGCATTGTGTTTGAAACACGCAACAACAAATCGCTTTACCTGGGTGCATCGCCAAGGGCATCGCTGGCTGTTATTAACGCGGCAAAAGCACTGGCTGCCATTAACGGTCGCGATTTTGTAACGCCTGATGATGTAATTTGGGTAGTGCCGCATGTACTCCGCCACCGCATAATGCTTACGCCGGATAAGGAAATGGAAGGCCTGAGCACCGATGATGTTATCGGCCAGATCATCCACAAAATTGAAGTGCCCCGATAATCTATCAGCGTGAAAAAGTTTTTCGGCCTGTTTTATACCAACCTGTTTTTAACCAACCGCCTGTTCGCGGGACTGGCCGTTTGCGCTGTGCTCTATATTTTCAGGTTCCTGTTTAAATGGCTGGGCATAATTCCGGATGTGGTATTGAGCGTATTTTTGCTGCTTATATTGCTTGATATTGTATTGCTTTACCACAAAAGCAAGGGCATTTTTGCCCGTCGCCATGCTCCCGAGCGTTTAAGCAACAGCGATGATAACGAGCTGGGTATTTACATTGAGAGCACTTATCCATTCAGCGTAAAGGCCGGTATTATTGATGAGATACCCGTGCAGTTTCAACGCCGCGATGTATGGTTTGCCACTACCCTTGCGCCACGCAGCCCTAAACGCATTAAGTATACCCTGCGCCCTACCAAGCGCGGCGAGTACACCTTTGGCATGGTTAGGGTGTTTGTACGTTCGCCGCTGGCACTGGTTAGTCGCCGGTTTAACTTTGAGCAGGCCGAAACATTGCCGGTATACCCCTCGTTTTTGCAGATGCGTAAGTATGAGCTGATGGCCATATCAAATCGGCTGAGCGAGTATGGTATCAAAAAGATCCGTCGACTGGGCCATAGCCTGGAGTTTGAGCAGGTAAAAACCTACGTACCCGGCGATGATTACCGCACCATAAACTGGAAAGCCACCGCCCGCCACGGCAACTTTATGGTGAACTCCTTTACCGACGAAAAATCGCAGCATGTGTATTGCGTAATCGATAAATCGCGGACCATGAAGATGCCTTTTAATGGCTTGAGCCTGATGGATTACGCCATCAACGCTACACTCGCCCTATCCAACGTAGCCCTGAAAAAGGAAGATAAAGCCGGATTGATCACCGTAGCCGAAAAAGTTGGCTCGGTAGTAGCCGCCGATCGCAGGCCTATACAGCTTAACCGCATATTAGAGGTTTTGTATAAGGAGAAAACCCGGTACCTCGAAACCAATATGGAGGCGCTGTATACCACCATTCGTGGGGTATTGAAGCAGCGCAGCCTGGTAGTGTTCTTCACTAATTACGAGAGCGTGTTCGCCATGCAACGGCAATTGCCATTTTTAAAACGAATAGCCAAGTTTCACCTGCTGCTGGTAGTATTTTTCGAGAATACCGAACTCACCACCCTAAGCGAAAAACCGGCCGACGATGTTGAGCATATCTACATAAAAACCATCGCCGAAAAATTCGCCAACGACAAAAAACTTATCGTAAAAGAATTGGCTAAGCACGGCATACAATCCATCCTCACCGCGCCCGAGAATTTGACCATTAATACCATTAACAGGTATTTGGAGATCAAGGCAAGGCAGAGGATATAATAACCCCTCCTAACATCGAATTCTATCCCACACAAACACGTCTTTGCGAGGCACGAAGTAATCCCCGAGCGGCTGATCTTGAAGATTGTCCTAAAGAGATTGCTTCGTACCTCCTTTAGATTAGCATAATTAAATTAGTGGATAATTAGATTGAGAAAGAGCAGGGTGCACTAAACGTTCCTCTGAGTTAGAGACTCAACTTGCGATACAGACCCTGCCCTTTTTCATCAGCAAAATACTCAGATAGAAATTCGGGTTGGAGGCCCATTATCAAGGAGTTGAGCAATGTTGATGATCTCAATCATTTAACTTTCATTACAAAATTATGCAAAATCTGACATTTGCAGGTATTGATGTAAGCAATGCTACTTTAGATATCTGTGTAAGCAGCCATAGTGGGCAGCAATCTTTTATCATCGACAATGACGTAAAAAACATTACCAGGTTTTTCGGTAAGTTTAAGCAGGAACTGATTATCTGCATGGAGAATACAGGCCGTTATAATTGGGCGCTGTATGAAGCATTGAAAGACAGCCCGCACCGGGTGTTTGTAGTTTCGCCCCTGCACCTGAAAAAAAGTATGGGTTTGGTCAGGGGTAAGAACGATAAAATAGATGCAGTTAGAATTGCAGCCTTTATCAGCAAGAATTACCGGGACCTACCACAGTGGAAACCGGCCTTGCCTGTCATCCAAAGCTTAAGATCCTGCTGACGGAGCGCAACAGCCGTGTCAGGTCTAAAAGAAGTCTTCTTAAGCAGCAATATGATTATGCAAAGATGAAGCATTTGGGCATAGACAAGTCCCTGTTGACTTTGAATAAACAACAGCTTGCTTTATTAGATAAGCAACTTCTGCTAATCGAAAAAGAGATTGAGGCCCTGATAAAAACGGATGCCGCTATGGAGTATCAGACCGAACTGATTCGCTCAGTACCGGGAGTAGGCAAGGTCCTCTGCTGGATGATGCTGGCCAAAACAGAAAGCTTTACCACGATCAACGAACCTCGTAAAATGGCTTGTTATAGTGGTGTTGTACCTTTCAGTCATCAATCAGGCACTTCCATCAGGGGGAGGGATCGGGTATCTTCATATGCTGATAAGGCACTTAAATCCACGCTGCACCTGGCTGCAATGTCTGCCATAAGGCTGGAAAACGACTTGATGATATACTACAGGAGAAAAGTCGATGAAGGCAAAAATAAAATGAGTGCACTAAATGCTGTCAGAAACAAAATCATCCACCGAATATTTGCTGTAATAAAAAAGCAAATGCCCTATCAAAAACATTTGCTTTCATCATAGAAATCGCAATGACGTGGTTTTATTCTTTCTCAAATCTTGTCATTTCGACGGAGGAGAAATCTGCACGCGTTCATAATCAAGCGACAGATTCCTCTCTATCGTTCGGAATGACAAGTTTATTTTCAATCAAAGCAATAGTCGGCGAAACCCCTCCCCGGCCCTCCCGAGGGAGGGAATTAAGCTTAAAACTATTCCCTCCCTCGGGGAGGTCAGGGAGGGGTTTAATGAACATCTCTCAAAAAATCTCACAAAAAAAAACGCCTCAACAATTACGTTGAGGCGTTTTTATATCGAATTGTATTATACCTTATTTCTTGGTAGTGTCAGCCGGTTTTTGTGCCGCACCTGAACCTGCGCCCGGAAGCGTTGGTGCCGGTGCTGTAGTAGCCGGAGTTGATGGTTTTGAAGCATTATCTATCTGGCGTTGCAGATCGCTGTTACCCGCAGGGCCACCGCTTTTTACTGATACGTTGATAGCTAACGAAAGTACCATCAGGGTAATAGCCAGTATCCAGGTGCCTTTCTCTAAAAAGTCGCCTGTTTTTTGTACGCCCATCAGTTGTGATGAGGCAGAGAAATTTGAAGCTAAGCCACCACCTTTAGGGTTTTGTATCAACACAATAAGCCCTAACAGTATGCACACTATAACGGCTATAACTAATAATAAAATGGTCATTTGTTTATAATCAACTTGTTTTCTTTTCTAAACTCTCTATACGGTCGGCAAAGTAACGGCTTTTTTCCGGGAATTTCAACATTAATTTTCGGTAAATACCTATGGCTTTGTGATAAAGCATCTGGTCGGCATAAATGTTGGCCAGGGTTTCGCTTACCAGTTCGCTGCTATCTTCCGAGCTTCGCTTGGCCTTATTCTCATTATCCAGCTTATCGCTGCTTGGCGGCTTTATCTGCGGTTCTTCCTTTATAAAGCGCTCAATTATCTCGTCGCCCTTGTGTTTAACCTCCGTGGCGGGGTTATCGGCTGTATTTTTATCCAAACTTTCAACTGACGACAGGTGAAAGATGTTTTCGATATACTGCTGTTGCAAGGCATCAGCGGCAGCCATTTTTTCAGCTACTACGGCTTGTTGCTCAGGCGTGTATTTTGAATATGGGCGATAAATGCCTGAGTATTCGCGACGGGTTTTATCCAGCCACCATAAAAAGGTGTAAGGCATCTGCTCGTCGTGATAGCGCGATACATATTTTTTGTCCTCACCGCTAAGCTCAACTTCGGTTTGCTCCTGTGCCGGTTCGGCAGCAGGCTCAGGGGCTGATTCCTCTATCTTACCAAAAGCCTTATCGAACATGAAGTAATCAGTAGCCGCAATGTTGCCAACTATCAGCTTTTCTTCCTCGTAGCTAAATTTAAAGCCCGGTTCTTTTTCGGTTGCTGCTTGGGTGGTAGCGTCAGGTGCATCAGCGGTATCCTCAATCAATTCGCGGGTATCCTCGGCACTGAATGGGTCTTCGTAAGTAAATTGCGTGGCTTCAGGTTGTTGTTCCGGTTGTTTTACGGCGGGGGCAATATCATCAATACCCACTATCTCCTCGTAAACTTCCTCGTCTATTGATTCTGCAACAACACCCTGTTCTTCACCGGTTACGGGCGTAATGGCTATGTCTTCTATCAGGGTTATCTCGTCGAATACTTCGGTAGTTTCTTCAACGGGTTGTTCAGTTGCAATTATCTCCGGTTCGGGTTGCGCTGCTACTATTTCTTCTGCTGGTTCAGTAGGTAGCGTTTCCTCTACAAGAGTGATAACTTCTTCTTCGTGGGTAGGTATCACTTCTTCCGCAATCTCCGCAATCGTTTCCTTTTGCCTTGGGGCGATGGTTTCCTGCTGATGATAAATTTGTTCAGGCGATACCGTAGGTAATGCAGCCGGATCATTTAACAACGTATGCAGCGCACGCGGATCAAAATAGAACGCGGCAACCGGGGCTTCCCTCTCATTAAGGGCCTGCGACAATAATGCCTGCAATATCCCGCTTTGCGGATAGCTTTTTACCAGCTGCTGCAATTCGTTAACATAAGCCTGGCCACCCTGGGCAGGGTTGCTTAGCAAATGCGCTAAAAACTGGTGTTGCTGGTTATTGTTATACTGATCCACGAGGTTGAAACTACGAATTGCTTACCAATTGTTAAAGGCTTTATTGAAAATATCGTCAACCAACTGCCGTACTATGTTCTGTATCAGGGTTTGCTCGCGCGATGAAATATCACCCTGAAAATCCTGATACTTGGTAAACTGCTGCTCAAAGTTAAGCTTCTTATCTGTTTCGGTGACAAATTTTACGTTAACGGTGATGCTTAAACGCGACGCATTGGCAATTGGCGGCGTGTTAGGGTTTGTAGCCTCAACTGATACCGGGGTAATAGTGTAATTTGTTATAGAGCCCGACATGGTAGCATTGGCCGCCGGATCGCGCACTACACTTATGCTTGATTGCGAACGTATGCGGTTTTTAAGCGCTTCGGTAAAATCCTGGCTCAGGTTACTTACCACCAGCGGGGCGTTGTTCTCAAAAAACTCTATATTAATGGTTTTAAGCTCGGGCGGTATGGTAGCGCCGTTAAGCGTAATGCTGCACGATTGCGACAGGAGCATAAGCCCCGTCATCGCTACAAAAAAAATAAGTATTCTTCTCATTTAGCCCTATAAATTTAGCTCTTTGATCTTACGGTACAACGTACGCTCGGATATGCCCAGCTCATTGGCGGCCAGTTTACGTTTACCCTTATGTTTTTTAAGGGCCTTGCGTATCAGGTCTGATTCCTTTTCTATCAGCGATAACGATTCCTCTACCTCCTCAGCATCGTGGGTGATATGGTAATCGTTATTCTTATGATTATGGCTTGGCACCGGCGTATTGATACTGGCATTAACGGGATGATGCAAAGTAAATTGTGCCTCGGTGCTTTGCGGTAATTCAATATCGCGATAAAGCTGATTAATGGCTTGCGAATGATCGTCGTAATTAGCAGGCACACCGCCATGTTCAATAATATTGGCCACCAGTTTTTTCAGCTCCACCATATCGCGCTTCATATCAAAAAGCACTTTATATAGTATGTCGCGCTCCGAAAAATCTTCTTTAGGCTGATTATCCAAACGCATTGGCAAATTGCTGCGGCTTGTTTCGTGCGGAATGTAGGTGAGCAGCGTTTGCGCGGTAATAATGCGGTCGCGCTCCAAAACGGCCAATTGCTCGGCCATGTTTTTTAGCTGCCTAACGTTACCCGGCCACGAGTAATTGATCAGTACCTGCTGTGCCTCATCATCAAGCTGAATGGGCGGGGTGCGGTACTTGTCAGTAAAATCTGATGTAAACTTGCGGAAAAGCAGGTAAACATCCTCTTTACGATCGCGCAGTGGTGGTATACGCAGAGGCACGGTGTTTAAACGATAGTACAGGTCTTCCCTGAACTTACCCGCCTTAACAGCATCATACACATCAACATTGGTAGCGGCAATAACACGTACATTGGTTTTTTCAACCTTTGATGAACCTACCTTGATAAACTGGCCCGATTCAAGCACACGCAGTAAACGCGCCTGTGTACCCAAAGGCATTTCGGCTATTTCATCTAAAAAGATGGTACCGCCGTTAACGGTTTCAAAGTAACCTTTACGCTCGCCTACGGCACCGGTATATGCTCCCTTTTCGTGACCGAAAAGTTCGGAATCAATAGTGCCCTCGGGTATGGCGCCGCAGTTAACGGCTATAAAAGGCCCATGCTTACGCGGACTAATTTGATGTATTATATGCGAAAAAACCTCTTTACCACTACCGCTTTCGCCGGTAATTAATACCGAAATATCAGTAGGGGCAACCTGGTTGGCAATATTTATAGCCCTGTTAAGCAACGGCGAATTGCCGATGATACCAAAGCGTTGTTTAATTTCTTGTATATCCATGAGCCCCCTAACCCCCTAAAGGGGGAATAAATTTATAATTTAAGTTTAATTATCCCTATACGTGCAGCCGTAACTCCCCTTTAGGGGGTTTGGGGGATAACCACTTTTCCGATTAACGTAGCCGTAGTGGTTCTTTCAACCATTACGTTGGCGTATTGGCCGGGTTTGTAGTCAGGGTGTACCGGGAAAACTACCATGGCGTTTTGGTCGTTACGACCGCAATAGTCCTGGTCTGATTTTTTTGAGAAACCTTCGATCAGTACACGCTGTACCTTGCCCAATTGCTCCTGCAATTTGGCGTATGATGATTGCTGCTGCCTGGCCACTACCTCTTTTAAGCGACGGCTTTTTACCGCCTCCGGAATATCATCGGCATAACGCTTGGCGGCAAGAGTGCCCGGCCTTTCAGAGTACATAAACATGTAGGCAAAATCGTACTGCACAAAATCCATCATGCTTAAAGTATCGGCATGTTCTTCCTCGGTTTCGGTACAAAAGCCGGTAATTACGTCGGTTGATATGCCACAACCCGGAATGATACGGCGGATGGCATTCACCCTGTCCATATACCACTCACGGTCGTAAGTACGGTTCATCAGCTCAAGCACACGGCTATTGCCCGATTGTACCGGCAGGTGTATGTATTTGCAAATATTATCGTACTTAGCCATGGTGTACAGCACCTCGTCGGTAATATCCTTCGGGTGCGATGTTGAGAAACGAACACGCAACTCAGGGCTTACCAGGGCAACCATCTCTAAAAGGTTGGCGAAGTTTACTACTACCCCTCCTAAATCCTCCCCGGGGGGGAGGACTTTGCTATCACCTCCATCCACAGGATATTGTGGGGGTGTGGTCGCGCTCCATTTGTACGAGTCTACATTCTGGCCCAGCAGGGTTACCTCGCGGTAGCCTTTGTTGAACAGATCGGTACACTCGGCAACTATGGAGTGCGCATCACGGCTGCGCTCGCGGCCGCGGGTAAACGGTACCACGCAGAATGAACACATATTATCGCACCCGCGCATTATGGATACAAAGGCGTTTATGCCGTTGCTATTCAAGCGTACAGGGCTTATATCAGCATAAGTTTCCTCGCGAGATAGTAGTACGTTAACTGCTTTTTGGCCACCGTCAACTTTATCTATCAGGTTGGGCAGGTCGCGATAGGCATCAGGGCCCACAACAACGTCAACCAGTTTTTCTTCTTCCAAAAATTTTGATTTCAGGCGCTCGGCCATACAGCCCAGCACGCCTACCACCATATCCGGATTTTTTACCTTGGCAATGGTAAATTCCTTTAAACGGTTACGTACGCGCTGCTCGGCATTTTCACGTATCGAGCAGGTGTTGATGAAAATCACATCGGCATTATTATAGTCTTTGGTGGTTTCAAAACCCTGTTCGGCTAAAATGGAAGCAACGATCTCGCTGTCCGAAAAATTCATGGCGCAGCCATAACTTTCAATATATAGCTTACGGCCATTGTTTTTGCCCGTAGGTTCCAAAATCAAAGCTTCGCCCTGCCTGCTCTCGTCGTGTGTCTTATCCGGAATTACCAAATCTATCATGCTTAAATTCTTGTGGCTGCAAAAATACACAATCTTTTAAATATTGGGTGACAGTTTGTCAGCCAATTAACAAAATAGGCTTTTTGTTGTTATGCTGATGGATTAGCACTACATTGAGGCAATAAACCCCGTAACCTAAATAACCCCTGACTATATTAATGGCAGCAAAATTTTTAAAGCATAAATGGCAAAGAATAACAGCATATACGTTGCTGGTTATTGCTGTTTTAGTAGTTGGTGGTGCCCTTATACTTAATCATTACCTTAAGCCCATGTTGCAGGATAAGCTGCGCAGCAGTATACGTGAAAGCAGCGACAGCCTCTACATTGCCGATTTTACCGAGGCCGAAGTGCACTTACTGCGTGGCCAAATAATTATTGATAACGCCACCCTTAAGGTTGATACCGCTGTTTATCACGCTAAAAAGAAAGCAGGCGGGGCGCCCAACAACCTGTATAGTCTTAAGGTAAAACAGATAACGCTCACCGGGGTAAAGGCGCTTAAATTTTATTTCAGCAAAAAGATAGATGTTGGCCGGGTGGTGTTGATTGAGCCGGAGATAGATATGAGCTACGAGGCCAACAGCACCGAAGATAAACCCAATAAGGATAATCGTACCGTATGGCAACGCATATCAAAAAGCCTGCGCAGCATTCGGGTTGGTGAGATAGTGTTGGACGGATTAAAATTCAGGCATATTGATTACGCGCACAAGCGGCCTCTGCTTACCGAAATTACACAGGTAAACCTCCACGCGTCCGACTTGTTTATTGATTCGACCACACAAAACGATACCTCGCGTTTTTTTTATTGCCAGGATGTTACCACCGAGATAAAGAACTACAGCGGCAAAACACCCGATGCTTTATATCTGTACGATATTGAAAGCATCAAACTATCAACCCGTAGCAAGCAGCTTTGCGTGCAGGGCATAAAGCTGAAGCCTTTTAACAACCTGTTATTCTTTAACAAAACCAGTAGCGACCGCTTTAACGTATCGCTTGATTCATTGCAGCTTAACCGGTTCGATTTTATGACCTTTTACAAGTACCGCACTTTTACGGTTGAGGGTTTAAAACTGATCAATGGTACCATCAATATTTACAAAGCGCCTAACAAACCGAGCACTCCCGCAAAGGAAAGCGTAGGTTCATTTCCGCATATGGCTTTACGTAAGCTCGATTTTGGTTTACGGGTTGATACTATCACCCTCAAAAAAATAAACCTGGTATATACCGAATACAATAAAAAATCGAATAAAACAGGCACGCTAACCTTTAGCAATACCAGCGGCAGGATACTTAATGCAACCAATAACAAAAGGGCGTTGCAAAAAAACAACATCTGTAGTATCAATCTCACCAGCTATTTTATGGATCGCGGCAAGCTGAATGTCGGGTTCAAGCTTAACCTTACCGACCCTGATGCCGCCTTTAGTTATCAAGGCAGTTTAGGGCCGATGGATCTGTCGCGCATTAACCGGGGCATCGCGCCAATATCAATGGTGAAGGTAACATCGGGCAATTTAAAACGGCTCGATTTTAATATTGATGCCAACCGCTACCGTGCCAAAGGCAAGGTTACCATGCTGTATAATGACCTTAAGATAGGCATACTCAAACTAGATGAGGACGATGGTAAGCTCAAGAAAAAAGGCCTCATGTCCATCCTCGCCAATCACCTGGTTATCGAGCGCAATAACCCCGACGAACCTGGCAAAGCGCCACGCTCGGCCAATATCAACTTTATCAGGCCGGTTAACTATGCCTTTTTTAAACTGGTATGGAAGACCCTGTTCTCGGGCATAAAGGAATGCGCCGGGGTTAGCGATATGGACGAGAAAAAAGCCAACTCCAAACTCAGCGAAAGCGACCTGGAGAAGCAGAAAAAAGCTAAGGAGAAAAAGAAGAAAGATTAGCTGCTGCTCCCGTTTGATAGTTCATCAGGCGGATGAAACTCTCCCTCGCTCTTAGCTATTACCACCGTAGCTATGCCATTGCCGATGAGGTTGGTAATAGCCCGCGCTTCGGACATGAAACGATCGACGCCCAACAACAGCGCCACGCTTTCAACCGGAATAACCTTTATGGCCGCCAGTGTTGAGGTAAGCACAATAAAGCCGCCGCCGGTTACTGCCGCCGCGCCCTTTGAGGTTACCATCAGTATACCGATAATGGTTAGTTGCTGCTCAATAGATAACGGAATGTTAAATACCTGCGCTAAAAATATAGTAGCCATGCTCAGGTATATGGTTGTGCCATCCAAATTAAAGGAATAACCGGTAGGTATAACCAACCCGACAACCGACCGCGAGCAACCAAATTTCTCCATCTTCTCCATCATGCTGGGCAAGGCCGATTCGGACGATGAAGTACCCAGCACCACCAATATCTCCTGCCTGATGTGTTTAAGGTATTGCCACAGGCTGAACTTGTACAGGCGGCAAATAATATTCAGCACCACAAAAATGAATATGATCATGGTTAGGTATACCGAGCCCATCAGCTTGGCCATAGGCAGCAACGCCTTGGTGCCGTAAGTACCCACGGTATAAGCCACGCCACCAAAAGCACCAATGGGTGCCAGCGCCATCACTACCTTCATGATGTTGAAGAATACCTTGCTCAATTTATCAAGCGTGCCAAGCAGTGATTTACCGGCATCGCCCATTTTGCTGAGGCCGTAGCCAAACAATATGGCAAAGAACAGTATTTGCAAAATATCGCCACGGGTAAAGGCGTCAAAAACATTATGGGGCACTATGTGCAAAAAGAACTCCGTCCAGTTCATATCATGCGCGGCCTTTTGGTATTCGGCAACCTTTGAGGCATCCACGCTTCTGTTTACATCAATGCCCTTACCCGGTTTTAGCAGGTTGGCCACCAGCAAGCCTATCATCAGGGCAAAGGTGGTCACTATCTCAAAATACAATAAGGCCTTGCCGCCTACGCGGCCTACCTTTTTCATATCGCCCATGTTGGCAATGCCCAAAACAATGGTGAAGAATATTATAGGCGCTATCAGCATCGTGATCAGGTTGATGAATATCTTGCTGATCATTTGCGCGGTAGGCGCGAAATCCTTGAAATAGTAGCCCACTATCACCCCTAAAATAATGGCGACAATAACACGAAACGTAAGATTACTAAGCAGGTTCTTCATGGGGTAACAAGTATACGGTTTTTATTTATGCCGATGTAAAAGCCCTTAAAACCAAAAAGGCCCGCTATGCGCGGGCCTTAATTATGAGTGTAATTTAAAAAGGGAATTAGTTGCCGCCGTTCATGCCGCCGCCCATGCCACCGCCCTGGTCGCCGCTTTTTACGTCGTCGTTATTTACACCTTTTTTCTTTTGCTGCGGATTGCTGAAGCTCATTTTACCGAAGCTGTAGCTAAACGTTACACCAAACGATTGGAACGGTATACGTGTACGTACGCTTTGTGTAAAGCCCGGGCTTGATATGCTTTGGTTGAATGATTTATCGACAGCGAAAGGCTGAATGGTGTTGAACCCAATTGAAGCCTTTTTATCCATAAATTGCTTTTTGATACCGAACGCGTAGATACCGAATGCAGGGCTTGTACCCTGTATAGTACGGCGCGCCGAATTGTTGAAAGCGAATGCCTCGAATATAAAGTTCTTAGGCAGGTTTAAGGTAGCGCTACCAAATACGGTGGTCATCAGCCTGGTTTTTAACGCATCAGGATTGATGAAATCAACATAAGCCGAGTAAACGCTTGGGTTATAAGTAAACACGTTGATGTTAGCACGGATGGTTAATGGCTTGATAGGATTTATCGAACCAAAGAAACTACCACCTAACGAATTGTTTTCGGCAACGTTGTTTTGTACGGTACGGTTAATTATTACATCACCATCCTGAACCGGGCTGGCAATACCCTCAATAAGGTTGCTGGTGTTTTTGTAGTAAACCGAGAAGTTCAATACCGATGTTTTAACAAAAGCGTTGTAGTTCAACTCCACTGTTTGCGAAACTTCCGGCGCAAGGTTAGGGTTACCTACGCTTTGGCTTTGTTGGTTGCTACGGTTAATGAATGGGTTTAACACCTGCAAGCTTGGGCGCTGTATACGTTTGCTGTATGATAATTTAAGCGTATTAGCGCCAAATACCTTTTGCACCGTTAAGCTTGGTATAAAAGTATTGTAGCTTGCCTTAAATGGCTCAAGCGTTTGCGAGTTACTGCCATCAGCGTAAGGCGCTTCAGGGTCGCCGGTAATGCGTGTATTCTCTAAACGTGAGCCTACCAATATCGCATAGCTTTTAGGCAGGGTAATGGTTAACACACCATAACCTGCGTATACGTTCTGTGTATAATCGTACAGGTTTGAGTTTTCGGTATCCAGTATCGGGTTGCTACCGTCAGGGTTTACGGTGAAAATATCGTAATTACTATTAATACGTCTTTGTATGGTTTTACCACCGGCTTCCAGTTTTAACACTTTATTTATCGGCAAGGTATAATCTACCTGACCGGTGTACTCGTTGTTTTTACCGTTGTTATTAGCCAGCTGACTATTGTACTGAGCCGAGAACAAGTTGGTATAATCAGTTTTAATGATGCTGTGGCTCCACTGGCCTGATACTACTATCTCGTGGCCTTGCTTTTTGAATTTGTGCGTGTAATCAATATTCCAGTCAAAGCCCCTGAATTTATTGTGCGATATGGTACGGCCGGTGTAGCTAAGGTTTTGGGTTGGGTCATTAAAATCCTCAAAACGGTAATCGCCACCACCATCGGCATTAAAACCACCATCGTTTAAGGCAAGGGTACTGTTAATGCTGTTAAAGCCATTAAACTCGTAACCTGCGGTTAACGATCCGCGGATACCATGACGTTTTATCTCATTATGAGAGCTATTGGTATTAACCTGATTGATACCGTCTGATGTCAGACTCTGATTAAAGTCGGTATACGAGGTTTGCGGCCAGCTGGCGTTACCACCAATGTTGGCGCCAAAATTAAAGCGGTTTTTATTGTAGTTAAAGTTAAGGTTACCGTTGTTTTGACGGGTACCTACACCACCGCTCACGCTACCGCTAACGCCTGATGCATTTTTGGTTTTGGTTACGATGTTGATGATACCGCCCGAACCTTCCGCGTCGTATTTTGCAGATGGCGAGGTGATCACCTCCACGTTCTTGATCTGGTCGGCGGGGATGGTTTTCAACACATCGCTCAAACTGGCAGATGTTGCGCCCGATGGTTTGCCATTAATAAGTACGCGCACATTCTGGTCGCCACGTACGGCAACGTTACCATTCATGTCTACCGATACCAGCGGCACTTTCTGCAATACATCAGTAGCGTTGCCACCGGCCGAGGTAAGGTCTTTTTCGGCATTGTAAACAATTTTATCAATGCGGTTTTCAACCAACGAGGCCTGGCCGGTTACGGTTACCTCGCTCAGCGTTTTGGCGCTTGGCGCAACCACTACCTGGCCCATATTAGCATCGGGTTTTGACAGTGTTGTTGTTATAGGGTCAATAAATTTAGTAGGATAACCAATGTATGATACCCCTATTTTATAGCTGCCGGCCTTAATGCCGTCAAACTTAAAGTTGCCCTTGTCGTCGGTTAACACACCGTTCATGGGTGCGCTGCCGCCGCTGCGGTAAATGCTCACGGTAGCATAGTCGAGCGGTTTTTTGCTTATCGAGTCGATCACCGTGCCCGATATACGGCCAACAATGCTCGAACCACCGCCACCGCCTATGCCGCCTATCTGCGCCTTTGCCGCAATAACAGTGCATAGTAAGATCAGGATTATGTAAATACGTTTCATGGTGTTGTTTGTCAATTTTTGGATTATGAGGCGAAATTGTTTAAAATGTTACAGCGTTTTTTAAACAAATTGTAATAAATACACCATGTCATTAATTCGTTACAAGAATATCGTGTAAACGCACTTTATGTGTTTGCCCATGTTGTTTTTAATGATGATGAATCATAATTACTGTCAGCATAAATTAACTGACATGATGACATTGGCGGCTTTAATAAATTGTTAACTAAAAATGGCCACCTAACGTTTTGCTGACAATACAACAGTTTTAATTATGCCAAACAATGCCGTGCGGGTGCTTGGCACAATTGATGTGAATGAGGATGCAAGCAATAACTTTTATTAAGTTTAACTGTTAAATCTATAAAATCAAATTAAGCATAGTTATGTCATTAAACATTAAACCTATTGGTGACAGGGTTGTAGTTGAAGCTGCACCGGCCGAAGAAAAAACCGCTTCAGGCATCATCATCCCTGACACTGCTAAAGAAAAACCACAACGCGGTACTGTAGTAGCTGTAGGCGAAGGTAAAAAAGACGAGCCTTTAACCGTTAAAACCGGCGATCAGGTATTGTACGGTAAATATGCCGGTACTGAAATTACCTACGAAGGCAAAGAGTATTTAATTATGCGCGAATCTGATATATACGCGGTACTGTAATCAATTACTGAATTATTGAAGGTTGAATTATTGATTTCTTCCTTCAAATCAAAGAATATAATTACTGAGTGTTGAATTTTAAAAAATCAATAATTCAATAACCCATTAATTCAAACATTTAAAAAATTACTGAGCAACGAATCAATAATTCAATAACTCACTAATTCTATCACTAAAAATAACATGGCAAAACAAGTTAAATACAATGTTGAAGCACGCGACGCTTTAAAGCGCGGTGTTGATATTTTAGCCAACGCGGTTAAAGTAACCCTGGGCCCTAAAGGTCGTAACGTAATTATTGATAAAAAATTCGGTTCACCTGCAATCACCAAAGATGGTGTTACTGTAGCTAAAGAGATCGAACTGAAAGACGCTTTAGAAAACATGGGCGCTCAAATGGTAAAAGAAGTTGCCTCAAAAACTGCTGATATTGCAGGTGATGGTACCACTACCGCTACCGTTTTAGCCCAGGCTATTGTTACTGCCGGTATAAAAAACGTAGCTGCCGGTGCTAACCCAATGGATTTAAAACGCGGTATTGACAAAGCGGTTGCTACCGTTGTTGAAAACCTAAAAACTCAATCGCAAACCGTTGGTGAGGATAACAACAAGATAAAACAAGTTGCATCTATCTCTGCTAACAATGATGAGGTAATCGGTTCACTGATTGCTGAAGCTATGGCTAAAGTAGGTAAAGATGGTGTTATTACTGTTGAAGAAGCAAAAGGCACCGAAACCGAAGTTAAAACTGTTGAAGGTATGCAGTTTGACCGTGGTTACCTTTCTCCATACTTTGTAACCAATGCTGATAAAATGGAAGTAGAACTGGATAACCCATACATCCTGATCTACGACAAAAAAATATCATCAATGAAAGAGTTGCTGCCGGTGCTTGAAAAACAAGTACAAACAGGCAAGCCGCTTTTAATTATTTCTGAAGATCTGGACGGCGAAGCATTAGCTACCCTGGTAGTTAACAAAATTCGTGGTTCGCTGAAAGTTGCTGCTGTTAAGGCACCTGGCTTTGGCGATCGCCGTAAAGCAATGCTGGAGGATATCGCTATCCTTACAGGCGGTACTGTAATTTCAGAAGAAAGAGGTTTCAAATTAGAGAATGCCGACCTTTCTTACCTGGGTACTGCTGAAAAAATTGTTGTTGATAAAGATAACACAACCATTATTAATGGTGCAGGTGCTGCCGATGATATCAAAGCCCGCGTAAGCCAGATCAAATCTCAGATTGAAACTACTACATCTGATTACGATAAAGAAAAACTGCAAGAGCGTTTAGCTAAACTTTCAGGCGGTGTGGCTGTACTTTATGTAGGTGCCGCTACCGAGGTTGAAATGAAAGAGAAAAAAGACCGTGTTGACGATGCTTTACACGCAACCCGTGCCGCTGTTGAAGAAGGTATTGTTGCCGGTGGTGGCGTTGCTTTCATCCGTTCGGTTGCAGCTTTGGCAGACCTTAAAGGCGTTAACGAAGATGAGAATACAGGTATCCAGATCATTCGTCGCGCTATCGAGGAGCCTCTGCGTCAGATCTGCGAGAACGCGGGTATCGAAGGCTCAATCGTAGTGCAAAAAGTTAAAGAAGGTACAGCTGATTTTGGTTACAATGCACGTACCAATACTTACGAAAACTTAATTGGTGCCGGTGTAATCGACCCAACTAAAGTAGGCCGTGTAGCTTTAGAGAACGCTGCATCAATCGCCGCGATGCTGTTAACCACCGAGTGTGTGTTAGCTGATGATCCGGAAGATGAAAAAGGCGGTGCCGGTATGCCTCCAATGGGTGGCGGCGGCATGGGCGGCATGATGTAATAGCACATCATTCGTACCCTCCATAGTTGAGGGGATCGCTATATAGAAGAAACCCTGTACGCAATTGCATACAGGGTTTTATTTTTTACTGACCTTTTTACTGTATGCTCTGTCAGTAGCGATATTAGGTTAAATACACGCGTTTGTTATTAAATGTTAAATAATACATGGCATTGTAATTATTGGGTCGGTTTTTACGTAAGTATCAGTAGCAAAGCCGTTGAGGCATGGCATTTGATAATAGCAGCGTATGAAACAGTTAACCCGGAAACGGAAGCATATACAAACCCGCATATTTGAATGGGTTATCCTTAAGTCGCCAGAATTTTTGGTGTCCCTTCTCTGATTTTTCTTAATTTCGGGGCTTCTGATTAATTTATGAAGCTCAATCAATTTTACGATACCGCTTACGCGTGGCTACTTACCCACGGCCCCAATATAGTTTTTGGCTTAATAGTATTAATACTTGGCCTATGGTTCATCAGGTTGCTAAAAACACGCATCCGTACCAAAATGAGTACCCGTGAGGTACACTCATCATTACAACCCTTTTTACTTAGCCTGAGCATTACCGCACTTAACGTATTGCTGGTATTACTGGTAATGACATTGATGGGTATTGATGCTGCCATATTTACCACACTGGTAGGTGCCTTTGGTGTAGCGGCAGGTTTAGCCCTTTCGGGTACCTTGCAAAACTTTGCCGGCGGGGTGCTTATCCTCCTGTTAAAACCCTTTGAACTTAACGACAATATTATAGCCCAGGGGCAGGATGGTAAGGTAACCTCAATACAAATATTTTATACCGTGCTGCTTACTGCCGATAACAAAACTATCATCATCCCCAACGGTAAGCTGTTTAACGAGGTGATAGTAAACGTTACCCGCTCGGGCAGCCGCAGGCTCGATTTTGAGATAGAGCTAACCTACGCCGCCAACTCCGAAAAGGTGATAGCCATCATTAACGATGCCATACAGAACGTACACGGCGTAGTTAAAAACAAACCCGTAAAGGTAGGCCTTATCCGCCTTAACTTTGATCGTGCTACCTACGTGGTACACGTATGGGTAGTACCTGCCGAATTCCTGAATGTAAAAATTGCCCTGCAAGAACGATTGATCAGCCGCCTCAACCAGGATGGTGTTAAATTCCCGGGGACGTAATTAGTTTCATTAGATCTTGTCATTTCGAACGAGGTACGAGGAGAAATCTGCCTGCGTTATATTGCATAGCGATAGAGTTCTCGTCATACAACCCCTCCTAAATCCTCCCCGAGGGGGAGGACTTTAAAAAGATTTTGTCATTTCGAACAAGGTACGAGGAGAAAGCCTTCGCTTGATTATGAACGCATGCAGATTTCTCGCTATCGCTCGAAATGACAGGGAGCCTAATATAAAAAACTAG
>NZ_JADFBY010000011.1 GCF_015223065.1 Mucilaginibacter sp. JRF | reverse complement strand
CGGTGAGGGTGCATTTACTGATTTATTAAAATGGGGTAGGGTGTTTTTAATTTGACGCATTTTCGCTTCCATGCTTTGGATGGTATGCGGAACTGCCATCAGCCTTTCTTTCTGAATCGGTTGACCTGTGATACGGCAAACGCCATAAGTGTTATTCGCGATGCGTACTAAAGCCGCTGTACTCGAACAAGGATTTAAATAGTTACATGAATCAGCCTCGCGCAATACAGTATTAAAACAGTTCGGATTTTTTTAAATTCCTTTTTTAGAAAAGTAATTTATTTAACAACTTTTTCCATCATAGTCTGGGCGAATAAAGCAAAATCAGAGGTTAATGGCTTGATGACCCTTAACGCTTAAGTGATTGTTATAGGTAAGAGAGAGCTCGCTGAAAAAAAATCAATCATAGAGCGGGATGCCTTAGCCGCTTTCATAAAAGGGAGCGGAACAAAAGTCAGTACTGGCGACCATTAATTTTTAAAACTTTAAGTTTTGTCAACTGTAGTCCTAAGTATGGATTCAGCATATTTAATTGGCCTCGATAATGAAGATGGAACGCAGCGCCAGGTGATGGTGATTCAGGAAACCATAGGGTCCGAAGAAGGAGGAGTTGATTTGGAAAATACTTTTAAACTTAATGAAGGTATTGAAGAATTGGGAACGATTACTTTTAATGGCCACTATACAGAATGGACTTACATCGGCAATTTAAATAGTGACGATCAAACTGAAATAGCGGAAGCTTTGCAAAGCCGCTATAAAAGGTCGCAACAAGGCCATCCCGAAGAAACTGAAAGCTTTTCATTCGTTGCTAATGTGAATCAGGACGATGTGATGGTGCAAATTGTACATGAAAATGGGACCTATAAAATATCACTCAATCGGGAATATGTAGGTGATGTCAAGCTACAAGATGATGGGTTAACTTGGGCGACGGTCGGTTATGAGCTTGATGGGAACTTAGTCAAAGAAATAGGCCGGAAAATAGAAGTCAATTTTATTAAGTTTTAGCTATGATGCACGGAGTATTGATTGGCCTTGATCAACCCCATGTAGGTCAGCATCAGGTATAGCCAGAGTCCCAGATTGTTGCAGATAAAAACGGGGTAAACAAAATTAATTATATCTTTAAATTATCTTATAAAGGTGCGCCTGAAGGGTATATCGCATTTGGCGAAAATTACTAAGATTACGAGGGGGATGGATACTTTACTGATGATGAGTTTGACACCATTGCGGATTTCATACATCGCGCTTATTATGATAGCTACATCAATAATGGACCCCGTAAAGGAAACAGAGACTTACAGCTTTTTTATTGAACATGGTCTTTATGGTCGTATCTAGAAGTGATAACCCATAAAACTATTTCACGGTTTTGATCGACAAAATGAGGCTGGAATCATTCGACTAATGGAGCAAAGATTAGGTTGGGAATGAACTAGAGCCGAAGTTGAAGATTATGATTTGATACAAAAAATAGGTGAAAAGATAGAGCAAAAATAGTTATAGGTCAATAGTGGGACAATCAGTATTCTCCCACGACTAATCGTTGTGGGAGTTATTACATTTGCGACCCAAGATAACCACCAATGCTAAAATTCCTGATATTGTTCGCATCACTTTCTTTGTCATACATTTTACTAATACTCGCAAGTCTGTTTTAAGCTATGAGCGCACGACACAACCTCTCATACTCAAAAGGATATTCTTTAAGTTTATGCTGTGAAATTGTAGGAGCCTTTTACGCTAACCCTCAAAGCCTAAATAACAGAGCGGATGCCAACCATATTGCGGATGAGCCGAGTGAATTCAGCAAAACATTTTCAATTATACGCTCACCTTGCCGATTTCCGCAAAGCTGTTAAAGCTAAGAATACTCGTAATAATAAGATCAAGGAAGCAAACTGTGTAAACCACTGTTGGTAAGACATGAAAGGCTTAGAAGAATTTATTTTATAGCGGAGGTTGCATCAATTTATCTATGCTGGTGTTCAAGACTTCGACAATTGCTAAAAAATTCGCCAAGGTGATAGGTGTTCTCCCTGTTTCAATTTTATAATAAGCATTACTTGACAAGTTAATCAAGCCGGCGAGATAATCTGAAGAATAACCTAAAACTTTTCTCCTTCGTTTAATATTTGTCAGCACGCCATGCACTCTTTCATCGGCCATATTTTGGATAGTTACTTCTCCAAATATAATTAATTGTTGTTCAAACATTTTAAAATTTACTTAGTTCTACGCATAGAATACTTTTTCGAAAAAATTGGTGAAAAGTCCCAAGCAGCGAGTGCAAAGGACTTTTATTATAACTTCATCTTATGATCAATTGCTGCTTTCTCGATCATAAGTGAGCCGTTAAAAAATAATTTTATGTTTATCAATAAAAAAAAAGTAGCGAATTATATTCGCAATGCCAGATTATCACTTGAGTTTTCACAAGAATACATGGCTGCTAAGATGTCCATCTCTCAAAAGGTTTATATTAGGATGGAATTAGGCAATACCGACATAACAATCAAACGATTGAATAAACAAACAGAAAATGAAGTAAGTGTCATTATGTATAGCACTCCATATACATTTAGTGCGCGAAGGAAAACTGACCATGGCTCAGCACCTGATCAACGCTGTGATCGTTGCGGTTAGTGAGCTTTAAGTACAAAATTTCAAAGTTTATACATTAGGAAAGCCCTGATCAGCGAGTGACAAGGGCTTATTTTTATTATGGCCTGATTAAATTAATTACCCATATCACAACAAATATCCAAAAGTCTCCGTTAAACATCCTTTAACCAATTATTGTGATGGAGATATTGATTGCTGTTCTGGTTATTATAAACCTGGTTTTACTTTTTACGAAGAGGCACAGTTCGTATAGGAAATCGTAAGTGTATTTATAGTCGTATATTGGTGGTGGTTTAATGCTACCTGGCTTCCCTATGCTATTGATTTTATTTTTATTGACCGTATTTACCATTTGGAATGTCAGCCGTTATTTTAACGATTGACCTTTAGTCATTAAAATATATGGCAAAACCAAGTTGAAGCATGCCGGTATTCCAGTAAATGTTCAGGCAGGCCCTTACTTTGTCCCGCCTGCGCAAATAGGGCTAACTGTTCCATCGTTCATTCAGTTTTCTTTGTTACCATATAACCTGAGCGCTTCTTCGCTGAACAGCTTGGAATCCGGCGGAACTTCTTTCACATATAACGCTGTCTTTAAAAAGTCGCGGAAATAAAAATCAACGGCATTCTTTAGGGTTTCAAGCGCTGTTCCGTTGGGTGCATTGAATAAAAAGACATTTTCCGGTATAAATCCGCCTCTGATCCCATATAAGGTTGTCATACAATAGGCGGCATGGGAACTTTGCTTCGCTCCATAACGTCTACGGTAAGACCGGATATCGCCTCCCGGATCACCGCTCCTGTTTCCCGTGTTAAAACCTCATATCCCATCGCTCACTCGTTTTGTGTTTACAAATTTATGCTAAAAATATTAGCATTTTAAAATGTATTTAATAATTTTGACATCTCTCTTTTGGATCAGATGAAAATACCGGCAGATGTTAAATTGACTGAAGAAATACTTCGCGAAGCCATGGGGCTTCTGGAAGATATGCGCTCAAGGATGGGCATGTTCGAGCATCAGCATTACGCGGGGCTAAAACGGAGGTTTGAACAGCACAGCTGCATTAATGAAGGTCTGCGGTTAGCCTTGAATGACATTGAAACGGAACAGAAAATAATGGAAAAGTGATGTTGAGGATCAAAAAGCAGGCGACAAAAAGAGATGTACTTGGGTTTAGGCTACCCATGCTGACGCATGAAGAACCGACCCTCGATGTAACGGATATCATCGTGATCGATCCGGATAACACCTACTATATGCGTATGGGCAGTGAAGCCATGACCACTTATCATATCCTGGAAGACCACATCCTGATCATTGACCGATCCCTGCTACCCGTTGCCGGTTGCATCGTCGTTTTTTATCATGAAGGCGACTTTTACGTGAGAGAGTACTGCCCGGAAAAGAGCAGGTTGGTTTTGAAAGCAAATACCCGGGCGGACAGTATTATCATTGAAGATCAACAAAAATGGGAATGCTGGGGCGTGGTCATGCTGACGCTGAACCCGCTTTTACAGCCACAGCAAAAAACAGGGAGGTATGGCCGTGTTTGCGCATGTTGACATCAACAACTGTTACGTCAGTTGTGAAACGCTGTTTAACCCGTCCCTGCGTGGCAAAGTGGTCGTGGTGCTGTCCAATAATGACGGCTGCGTCATCGCCCGGAGCAACGAGGCCAAAGCGATCGGACTTAAAATGGGCGATGCGGAATTCCTGGTAAGAAAAACCCTGAAAGAACATGATGCGGTGATCTTCAGCAGTAATTACGCGCTCTACGCAGACATGAGCGCCCGGATGATGAATAACCTGGCTCGTTATACTTATATGCTGATGGTGTATAGCATCGACGAAGCATTCCTTGCGCTTGGTAATATCAAAGCGATAGATCTTGAAAAGCACGTGGCGATGATCAGCCGAAATGTGATGCGTGACACAGGCCTTTCGATCACCATTGGCGTAGGTCCTACGATGGCCCTTGCCAAACTGGCCAATAAATCCGCTAAAAAAATGGGGCGGAACTTCCTGGTACTGGATACGGAAACCAAGATCGATGAGGTGGTCAGAACTTTCCCAATCGAAGATGTCTGGGGCGTGGGAAGGCAATACTATGAAAAGCTAACAGAGTTGGGCGTGACCACCGCTGAGGATTTCCGCAGGTTAAAACCGGATCTTGTGCGTCAGCACATGACCGTGCAGGGCTGGCGCTTGCACCAGGAATTGTGGTGCAAACCCTGCAATGTGATCAGAGATGTGGCCGATCGTTCCAAGGGCATCGAGTCAAGCCAAAGCTTTAATACTTACCAGACCGAACTGGGCCAGATCGAGGAAGCCGCAGCGATGCACGCGGCGACGGTGGCAGTCAAACTCAGACAGCAAAAAAGTATGGCGATGACCCTGACCATTTACCTTCGAACCAATAAACATAATGTGACGCATGACCAGCATTACCCAAGCATCACGGTAAAGGTGCCGTTCGCTACTAATAGTACCCAGGAACTGACACGGATCTGTGTGCAGGCTTTGCGGGCCATCTGGCAGCCCGGTTTTAACTACCTCAAGACAGGCGTTCGCGCTACTGGCATTATTCCGGCAGGTGAAGTGCAATATAACCTGTTCAGCAATTATGATAACAGCAAGCAACAGGCGCTTAGCAGTCTCATGGATGACATCAATGCCCGTTATGGGCGCGGTGCACTGTGTATAGCCGCAGAAGGATTTACAAAAACCTGGAAAATGAAACAGGAATTTCTGAGTAAACAATACACCACGAACTGGAATGATATCGTTATCGCAAAATGAATGCCCACACTTGAAAATTATTGGAGTACCAAATGCAGATGGTTTTTCAAATGATTTACTGAAAACATTTCTTATACACTTATAGTCGATGTACTAACCCATTAAACCCTAATCAGGAACGTCACAGATTTCTGCCGGATTTAAAAACAGCAAGCCATAATTATTTAGAAGGATAATTTATTAATTGCTAAAATAATTAGTAAATTTGATCGTTAATTTTTGACTATGTGTGGAAGAGTATTTGTTGGCGAACAAAAAGACATTGTGATCACCGGCCGGGACGGCCGCCAGTTCAAGCCCAAACCGAATATTTCGGGCAATCCCGGATCTATGTTACCGGTCGTTACGGATGCGATGCCGGATAAGGTACAGCAATTTCGCTGGGGCCTTTTAACCCCGGAAGATGATAAGATCCATAATAAGCACAAACATGCCCGGATCGAAAACTTACCCACCGTTTGGCGCCGGCACCTGGGGCGGAAACACTGCGTGATCCGCATCCAGGCATTTTTGGAATACAATAAGGAGCATGAAAAACTTTACCGGATCGAGCGCGAGGATGGTAAGCCTTTTTATATCGCAGGTCTTTGGGATATTTGGATGGATGTTGATACTAATGTCCTGCTGCCGACCTTTATGATGATCACCATGCCACCGAATCGCCGGATGGCGGAAATCCATGACCGGATGCCGGCCATATTGGAACGCGGGGATATCAAGACCTGGTTAAATCAGGGGCTCACCGGCACCCAGCGCCTGGCTTCCCTGCAAGGCAAGCCCTGTCTTTCAGAAACACTAAAGATCAGTGTTGAACAGTCAAAATCATAGTTGAATATAAGTTCTATAAAGAAAATAAGTAACGAACAAGTCTTCCTTAGGAGAGTTTTATCAATATGAGCTGGACTTGTCCAACATGTGATCGTGAACTACCCTGGGCGGACTATCGGCATTACTGCGCGCGGGTCAGCCTGGATAGCTTATTTGAAGGGCGTTCAGCGGAACTGGTGCTTGTCTTTGACAAGATACTTGCCGAAGTAGCGGACTGGCCAAACGTATTGATTGGCGTAACCCCCAATTGCATTGTTTTTACCCGGCGGGTAGGTTTTCTAATTATCCGGCCAAAGAAAAAGGAACTGGACCTGAAATTTTATTCAAAGGTGCAGCACCCCGAAAATCCGGTTATCAAAAGCGTGGCTGCGGGTAAAAATTCGAAAATCATATCCGGGTTTCTCAGCTGGATGATATCCGGCCGGGTTTATTTGTTTATCTCCGGGAATCTTACGTATTATAATAATGTGAATGTTCGAATATGAGGGAATAGGCTATTTCAGCAACCGAGGGGTCGGTAGCTGAAAATTTACCTTTAGCCTTTTCGATAAGCGGTAACGAATTTTTACTATCTGACTTGTTTGAACGTTCCCGCATCATAAAGTCATATTTTAAGGTTTATTGGAAATTTGCTAAAGACCTGGATTTATTGGTTGCCTTCGACCGATGGTCTTATTGAACCAGTTCAGTAAGTTCTTTTAGTACAATACTCTTTAATGTATCAGCCGAGCTGCCCAGTTGTTTTATCAACAGTCCCGCCGATTTCGTTGGGCCTTATTCACAAAACGACAATCATGATTGCTATCTATCGGCGGTACTGCTACGTGTCAGCGTGCGTCAATAGCCTGGGTAGTTATTTGACGAAGTTGGTCAAGATCGAAAGGCTTGGATAGTATGAGATCTGCACCTGCATTCGCTGCCAACGTTTCAATATTGCTATTAGCTGAAAAATATATAACAGGAATATGCGCCAGAGAACTGTTTGCCTTGATTTGTCGGGTAGCTGTAATTCCTCCTTCTTCCGGAATCCAATTGTCCATCAAGATGACATTTGGCGCAAATGAAATGATCCGTTCAGAAAGGTAATTGCAATCTTCATACGCCAATACCTCCCAACCGTCCTCTTCAAGTATAAAAGTGCATATACTTACGATATCCTCGTCATCATCAAAGATGAGTATTTTCTTAACTTTCGCGTTCATTGTTTTCTATGACCAGTGGTAATGTAAAACAAAAGGCAGATCCTTTTCCTTCCTCGCTTTCCACCCAAATCTTACCTTGGTGGTCGGTAACGATCTTGGAGGTTATATACAATCCCATCCCTAGCCCGGTGTGGCTTTTTATAACATCCTTTGCCCGGTAAAATTTATCAAAAACAGATGTCATGACCTCGGCAGACATTCCGCGTCCTTCATCACTAATAGTTATAGTGACTGATCCTGGTGCGGTCTTCATTGTTTGAAGTAAGATCCGAGTATTTTTATCAGAATATTTACCTGCGTTTCCTAAAAGATTGGCCATTACTTGCTCCATTCTGAGCTCATCTATCAGCACCTGTACATCACCTCCTAAAATGATTTCAAAACGGTGGTGGGGTAAAATGTGCGCCATTACTGCTATCTGTCTTCTTAAAAACTCATTGAGGTTCGCAGGTTGAATATTATACTGGAGATTGCCGTTTTCTATCTTGGAAATATCTAACAATTGCTGTACGAGCGCATGCAGCTTATTCGACTGGATATCAATTTTGTTTAACAATCCGCGTAAATGATCACTAACCGGTTCTTTCGTGGCGTTAGCCAATTGAGTATATGCCTTCAATATGGTCAAGGGCGTTTTGATCTCATGACTGGCAACAGAAATGAACTCTGTTTTCTTTTCATCGATCAGTTTAGACTGGCGTAGCTCTTCTTCTTTTTCTGTCGCGAGCCGGTTCAGCGTCGCGTTCCGCTGTTTGATTTCTTCGTAGGCGTTCAGCGGCGATTCCTCCTCAAAATAGTTTTTAAGCAAATTGATCTTGACAGGATCTAGTTTTAAGGAACGGGGTAAACCGATCTTCATCGTGATCAGGTTGCTGTTTGCTGATTCACTCAACTCAAACTCCGGTACCAGCTTTTGCGCATAATAAAACCCGGCATCCGCATTGGTAAACCTAATCTCTTTTTCAAAGGTTACGGTAGCCACCAAACTGTAACGGGTTGTGTGCTGCTCCAAGCCGATCTCCAGGGTACCGGTGTCCGTGTGTTCGATCACCGTTCTGGCGATTTCGGATACCGCCGTGGCGAAGGTAGTTTGCGTGGCAACGGTCAGGCCCAGCCGCTCCGCGACTTTCATTGACCGCTTATGTGCCAGCACAAGGTCCATCTCATTTTCCAGGGAGATCGATACGATTGCTGTCATTTTACTTTTGCGATTACCACCGACATGTCGTCATTCCGGCGGGCGTGATCTTTATAAATAGCGGCGGCTAAAATGGTCAGGTCATATTTATACATCATCGGGTAGCGTGTAAGCTCAATCCGTGTCTTAATTCCATCAGAGCAAAGCATGACCTGGTTATAATCTTCGACGGCGTAATCCTGGTCATTCATGGTATTTGGAATGTTATGTCCCACGATACCATTATATGACATATGGTTTTTAAAATTGACCGGCCCGAATATTCGTGCCGCGATATTACCCACACCGGCAGAGGTCCAGACCCTGCGTGAAGAATCAAACCCTAAGATATTGATTACCGCGCCCCGGGTCTTCTTAATGCTGCTATGTATAAACCGGATGGTTTCCGCCGGACTATAATCCGGAAAGACTTTAAACGCATTGGCGGCCTCGTTTATCGCAAAGTTGGCCTCAGGGCCGTGGCCCAGTCCATCAGCCAACATCATTTTTAGAAACTTATCGGTTTGTTTATAGATAAACCCGTCGCCGCTTGTTTTTTCTCCTGGCTTGTAGACCACAATTGGACGCATAATCACCATGTTTTTTTCCTTTATTCTTTCAGGGTCGCTGTACACCCGGCTCAGCGCGATGGTGCCCCAGCCGATCTGCGAGTATAATTCAAAAGTATCGGAGAGGCGTTTCATGCTGCCCAGGCCATGGCCAAGTGTGTTGGAAGTCGAGACACCATCTTGCATCATCCTGTTTGGATTGACCATGCCGGGGCCATTATCAATACTGATCAGTTCGACATAAGGATTGCCGCCATTGGGAAACACGCCCATCAGCAGTTCGCCGTCGTCGCTGTATTTAAACAGGTTCGAGGTCATCTCTGCGACAATCAGATCCAACGCATTGATCCGCGCCGGCGCAATGCCGCCATCGGTAGCTATCCGGTGAATTTCTTTTTTGATCAGCGAAAAGTAACTGCGGTCATCGGCCGTGAAACTGATATGCGTTGCATCAACCATTGGCCCATTTTAAGATTGTTACCACTGTACCTTCACCCACTTTACTTTTAATATCAAATTCATTGACCAGCCTTTTGGTGCCGGGTAGCCCCAGACCCAGACTTTTACCCGTAGAAAAACCGTCCCGCATGGCCGCAGCGATGTCCGGTATGCCGGGGCCACGGTCGGAAAAGGTCAGGCGGACACCGTTGTTGCGCCCGCTGGAAACCACCTCCACGATACATACGCCACCATCAGCATAACGCATCATGTTACGTACAAGTTCACTGCAGGCAGTCAGCAAGCGGGTTTGGTTGACCAGTCCCATTTTTATCTTAACCGCGGTTTCTTTAACACGATTCTTCAAAAAAACCACGTCCTGCTCCTTGAGTACGTGTATGGTATCTTTATTCAGCGATAAAATCATCTGCGGTCTGGTCTTCGTCTGCGTCCTCTTCGGTCTCGTCGATCATGGACTTCAGCAGATTCATGCCTTTTTCCATATCCAAAGAGGTGTGCACGCCTTTCAGCGGCAAGCCCAGCTCAATTAATGTTATCGCTACCGCAGGCTGCATGCCTACGACCACGGTTTCAGCGTCCAGTATCTTGGACATGCTGGCAATATTACCGATGATCCGTCCCATAAAAGAATCCACGATGGAAACGGCCGAAATATCGATTAAAACTCCTTTTGCATTGGTCTTATTGACCATTTGTACCAGGTCAGCTTCCAGGTTCAGGGCCAGCCGGTCATACAGGTCAACTTGTATCGTCACCAATAAAAAGGCTCCCATCCGGAGAATAGGAATTTTATCCATGCGCTCAGAAATTAAAATTTGCTAATTGTACCGATCTTTTTTACTTCCAGGCGCATTACTTTAAAGGAATAGGCCAGCGCGCTAGCCAAAGTCGCTTTGGTGATGATGTTGGAAAGATCGATACCTAAATGTACAACCGTCTGCGCGATCTCGGGACGGATACCGCTTATAATACATTCAGCACCCATCAGGCGGGTCGCACTCACTGTTTTGATCAAATGCTGGGCGACCAGTGAATCTACCGCCGGTACACCGGAAATATCCAGGATGGCAATGCTCGATCCGGTTTCCACGATCTCCTGTAAAAGGTTTTCCATGACGATCTGTGTACGGGCGCTGTCCAGCGTACCGATGATCGGCAATGCCAGTATGCCGTCCCAAACCCGGATCACCGGTGTCGAAATTTCGGTGATCTCATCCGTCTGGCGCAGGATCACTTCTTCGCGGCCTTTGATAAAGGTTTCAAAAGTAACGACGCTCAGGCTGTCCATGATCCGGTTAACTTTCAGGCTCTCCTGAAAAAGAACCGTCGGATCATTGGTGATTTCCTGCTGCAATACTTCCAGGATAGCTTCTTTCAGCGAAAAAACAAAGTTACCCGTTTCCCGTGGGCTGAAACCCTGCCGGGCACGCGTGATTGCGATGCCACCCAGTATCTCAATTACTGGACTCCATTCATCTGCATCAAAGTTGGTGAAATTCTCAGAAGATAAATTACCGACTAAAGCTGTGATCAGCTCTTCAGACTGGCTGCGTAATTCATCGTTACTGATCAGGTCCTCACGTAAACCTTCATCAGCTAATTGGTTCTTCATCCAGAGCTCCAGGATGTTTTTTTTCTTGTTTTTTAACAATTGATGTGTTTTAAGTGACATGAGTGAAGAATACAGGTTAAACTATAAACTATATGATCCAAACTTGGCAAAGTTGAATTAAAAATAATGCGGAAAGGTAGAGAATCGCTTTGATAAACTGAAATCTTATTCCTCGCCATGAAACTGACAATGCGATCAGGTTAAACGTCTTGCTTAGCATCGTACTGTATCCGAAAGTCTGCCTTAACGGCGGCGGTAAATGCTGCCCGCAGTGAATGGCGGGCAATGCCAGTTCAACAACGTATTATTCATTGCGGCCTTTCGGTGTGCAGTTCGCTTAAGCCTTGGGGTACACCCTTTCGTACTCACCAGTGGTGATTAAAAAAGAATAAGGAAATAGGCGCAGTTGATTACTTAAACTATAGGGAGGACTAAGCTGGGCACAAAAGGTTAAAGAATTAACCGGAGGTAAAGGAGTTGACCATATTTTGGAAGTTGTTGGCGGAAGATCTTTCAATCAATCGCTTGATGCTATAAGGGAACGAGGAACTATCATTGTAGTAGGATTTCTTGAAGATCAATATACAGAACTTCATTTATGAAGCTACCGGCCAGGCGGGAAAATATCATTGCGATTTCTTCTATCGGCAACAGCGACTCCTGGGCTGCAATGATAAAAACTATAGAAGATCGAGTTGTCAAACCGATAATTAACAGCGTATATACTTTTTAGGACGCCAAAGCTGCTTTTAATCATTTGCGCAAAGGGGCATTTGGGGAAATTGTTATTACTGTATCGAATTAATACCTTTCTACCAAAAAACTTTCAATGGTAGTTGACAACACATAGGTCAAAGTGGTCTTATAACGCAATTTATGAAGATTACGATGTAGTGCCCTTGTTGGTGCCTATGTATATATATATAATTTAACACATGGAGATACTTAATAAGAAAGCCAATATTGAGCATTTTTCAATTCAAACTATTGGTTATGTATTTTGTTGTAAATTAATAGTTTACTTAATAAAAACACACCGTGGCAACTAAGGGAATAACAACGGATCGCAAAAAAGTAAATTCAGGCGAAAAGTATGAAGTGAAGTATGAAGCTGAAAAACTAGGTATCAGTACTCTGGCGTTGGTTGGTGCAAAAAGCAACCGGCTCGAACGATCGTAAAGTGATAGAAAAAAATTGCCGATAAGAAAACGAAATAGCCAAAATGATCATAAACGAACAAGCCCCGAAAGGGGCTTTGTTGTCTACCTATCTAACAGCAGAATGATTAGAAAAATTAAAAAGTCGGCTCCAGATACCCGAAATGTCGACATTGAAGATGCTTATGCGCTTGAATTTTGGGCCAGGGAATTTAACGTTTCCCAGGACAAAATTAAAGCCGCCGTGATTGCTGCCGGCACTGCAGTGACTGATGTGAAACGAGGACTTAAAACATAGCAAATGGGCCTGGCAGAGTACGTTAAAAAAAGGGATTTCAGGAAGACATCCGAACCTAAAGCCGGTAAAAGTAAGGATAAAGATCATCTGATCTTTGTCGTGCAAAAGCATGATGCCAGCAGGCTGCATTATGACTTTCGGCTGGAAATGGAGGGCGTATTGAAAAGTTGGGCGGTTCCCAAGGGCCCGAGCCTGGATCCAAAGATCAAGCATTTGGCCATGATGGTCGAGGACCACCCGTTTGATTACCTGAATTTCGAAGGCATCATTCCAAAGGGCGAATATGGCGGCGGCACAGTGATCGTCTGGGACGAAGGAACATACGAGCCTATTGAACCGATCAAGGGAAAGAAAGCCCAGGAAAAACATTTATTAAAGCAACTGGCCTTGGGCCAGTTAAAGATCAAGCTGCATGGCGAGAAGCTGAACGGGGAATTTGCGATGGTAAAAACCCATGGGATGGGCGAGAACGGCTGGTTAATGATCAAACATAAGGATGAGTTCGCGACAGATAAGGACATCACCAAAAAAGACAGATCGGTGCTTTCCGGCAAGACCATCGATGAAATGGCTAAGAGTAGCGAAAAGGTTTGGCAGAACGGACATGAAGAGGACGTGGTGCCCGACGAAGATCTGGCGGAAGAAGTAGAAACCGAAGAATCACCGGAGATCGACACGCAAACCATCTTGAAATCTGCGCCGAAAGCTAAAGTTCCGGCGAAGCTCAAACCGATGAAAGCAACCTTGGTTGACGAACCCTTTGATGAGCCTGGTTGGCTATATGAGGTCAAATGGGACGGCTACCGTGCTATTGCCAATATACAGAAAGACGATGTAACACTCATTTCCCGCAATAACCTCCCTTTTGAAAAATATTACCCGATCAACAATGCGCTGAAGCAATGGAATATGAATGCCGTACTCGACGGTGAGTTGTTGGTGCTGAATGAAAAAGGGATATCTGATTTCGGTGCGATGCAGAATTGGCGAAGTGAAGCCGATGGCAACCTCGTCTTTTACATTTTCGATATTCTCTGGTATGAAGGCAAAAACCTGATGGGACTGCCGCTGATAGAGCGACAAGCTATTCTGCGATCGATCTTGCCAACGGATAACGAGCACATCCGGCAAAGCAAAGTATTCGATGCGAACGGCATTGAGTTTTTTGCTGCGGCAGAGCGTATGGGATTGGAAGGTATTATCGCAAAAAAAGCCGACAGTGTTTACACATCCGACCTGCGCTCCAAAGAATGGCTGAAGGTAAAAGTGCAGCGCCGTCAGGAAGTCGTGATCGCAGGGTTCACTAAAAACGAAGGTACCGGCAAATCTTTCAGTGCTTTGATCCTGGGTGTTTACGATAACAAAGGTGAACTCCAGTTTGTTGGCAAGGTCGGCACGGGCTTTTCGGATAAATTGCAAAAAGAGATGATGGCGCAATTCAAGCCACTTATTACAGGTAATAGCCCGTTCGATTATGAAGTGGATGTCGATAAACCGACACGATTCCGCCCGAAACGTATGGGCGCAAAGCCTACCTGGTTAAAACCGGAACTGGTTTGCGAGGTGGGTTTTGCCGAGGTCACCAGTGACGGCGTTTTTCGTCAGGCCTCCTTTAAAGGTATGCGGACGGATAAGAACGCAAAAGATGTGGTGTTGGAAAAACCAGCACATACAGATGAAACCGTAAAGGAAACCAAGGATGCCGAAAAGCCGGCAGAAAAGGAAACGGCGAAAACATCATCTAAAAGACCGAACGCTTCCTCTAAGAAGACCGACCTTAAACTGGAGCCTGTAAAGAGCACGGAACGTAAAACCCTGCTTAACCCTACCGAGGACACACAGACGAAAAAGGTTTGCGGTCATGACCTTAAATTCAATCACGTTACCAAACTTTACTGGCCGGAAGACAAGATCACCAAGGGTGACATGCTCAACTACTATTACAAGGTCGGCGAGTACATGATGCCATATCTCAAGGACCGGCCTATGTCACTGAACAGGTTTCCCGGTGGGATACACGGGCAAAGCTTTTACCAGAAGAACGTGACCGATAAAGCTCCGGACTGGGCGAAAACATTCGATCATGTAACAGATGAAGGAAAGGTTACCAAGTATCTGGTTGGCACAGACGAAGCAAGCTTACTTTGGATGAATTCTTTAGGCTGTATCGAGATCAATCCATGGTTCAGCAGGGCGCAGACACCTGATAACCCGGATTATTGCGTGATCGACCTTGACCCTGATAAACATACTTATGACCAGGTGGTCGAAGCCGCGCGCCTGGTTAAAGATATACTCGATGCCATCGATGTACCCAGTTATCCAAAAACTTCCGGCTCGACAGGCATGCACATCTATATCCCGCTGGGTGGCAAATACAGCTACCAGCAGTCACAGATATTCGCCAACATCATTGTCAAACACGTACATGAACAGATCCCGGATTACACCAGCCTGGAACGCAGCATCGCGGCCCGCAAAGGCAAAATGTACCTGGATTATTTACAGAACCGGCCGGGTGCGACGATAGCAGGCCCATATTCGCTGCGGCCAAAACCGGGTGCCACCGTTTCCATGCCGCTAAGCTGGGACGAGGTCAAGCCAGGGCTGACGATACAGCATTTTAACATTCACAATGCACTGGATCGCCTTAAAGAGACCGGTGACCTATTTAAAGGTGTCTTAGACGAAGGCATTGATCTGGAGAAAACATTGAAAAAGGCGCAGGCCACATTTAAATAACATGAAAAAACTAACAAGCAGTATTATCGGCGGTATCGCCGGTGCGTTAGCATTGAATATTCTTCACCAGGCTGTTGAGGAATTCGTACACGAGGCGCCCAGAGTTGATCTCGTCGGCGAAGAAGCATTGTCTAAAGGCCTGGAGACGGCAGGGATCGAGCCGCCTACCGGTGATCAATTATTTGCAGCGACGATGGCCGCCGATCTGCTAAGCAATGCGGCTTATTATAGCCTAATAGGTTTTGGTAAAAAGAAACAACTACCGTGGATCGGCACCATAAGCGGGCTGGCAGCCGGAGTTGGCGCATTAACACTGACCAAACCAATGGGCCTTAGCGATGCCCCGGTCACCCGTACGACAGCGACCAAAGTTATGACCGTTGCCTGGTACACTTTTGGGGGCATTGTAGCCGGGACAGTTATTAACAAATTAAGAAAGTCATTTAGCTAACCTTGAGGTCTGCCGTATAATTAGTTATCATGATTCTGATTTATATTTAACTTTAGACCTTTACAAACTGAATGGCTGAACCAATCCATAATACCTTTAATAAGAATATAATTCTTCCAAATGAGCAGGAACGTGTAGATGCCTTACGTCGATACCATCTTTTGGGAACTTATGCGGAAAAGTCTTTTGTAAACATAGCTAACCTTGTCGCCGAAATATTTCAAACTTCAATAGCGATGATTTCGCTGGTAGATGCGGAAAATGTGTCTTTCCCGTCTAGCGTAGGTATGTCCAGTACAATGGGGCCCCGCGGGGAAAGTTTTTGTTCGCTTACAGTTCTATCACCTGAAGTCAATGTCGTGGAAGATGCTCTTCAAGATCCTGTCGTAGCGCGGAATCCGCTAGTTTGCGGCGATTTTGGTCTTCGGTTCTATGCGGGTGCGCCATTAGTAACTCACGACGGTTACCTGATCGGCACTGTTTGTCTTGTAGATACCAAGCCACGTAAATTCAGCGATCAGGATAAAAAAATTTTGGAAGGATTGGCTAGAATTGTAATGGAACAGATTGAACTTCGGCTTTCCAATCTATTGGATAACGAAAGGTTAACAAAACTCGGTGAATTTGAGCATGCTGAAAATGACAGGCTGACCTCTTCGCAAACAGAACTTAAACTGGCGATGGAGCAGGTACGTCAAAGCGAAAGTCGTTTTCAAAACCTTATCCGCGACGCAACATTCGGCATCATTGTGCTAACCGGAGAGGAAATGCTTGTTGAGATCGTAAACAACGTTTATGCTAAATTGATCGGACGCACAGCTGAAGATCTGCTCGGAACGAAGCTGTTTACCCTAATACCCGAAACTGAAGCTTACTTTAGGCCCCTCATTGATCAGGTCAGGCTGACGGGCAAACCCTTGGATATTTATAACACACCCTATACAGTTCATCACAATGGGGTCCGCATCGACGGCTATTTAAATGCAGCCTATCAGCCTTACCGAAATAATGATGGCTCCATAGCCGGTGTAATGGTATTTACTCAAGACGTCACCGATCAGGTAATGGCCAGATTCAAATTGAAGGAGGCAGATGAAATGGCCAGTATGGCAATCTCGGCGGCAAAACTCGGCGCCTGGCATATTGAACCAGTTACTAAAGCACTTGTATACAATTCAACATTGGCGAATATTTTTGGTTACAATAGAGAAAGCCCTATGACCTATGATGAGGCAATCAAACAAGTGAGCGACGAAGATCGGCCAAAGATCCTTGCTGCTATCGATAAAGCAATTACCGAAGGAGGCGACTATGATATCACCTACCAGCAATTTCGGTTCAATGATCAGGAATTGATATGGTTGCGCTCTTTTGGAAAAATAAGCGCGGATTTGGATGGTAATTTTACGGTTTTTTCGGGTTTTGTGATGGATGTAACTGAGCAAAAAAAGGACGAACAACGGAAAAACGATTTTATCGGGATGGTCAGTCACGAACTCAAGACCCCGCTTACTTCGCTGCAGGCGATCATTCAAGTCGCAAATCTGAAAATGAAAGATAGTAAGGACACTTTTCTGCCGGGCGCGATGGAAAGAGCATATGCACAGGTTAAACGTATGAGTAACATGATAAATGGTTTCCTTAATATTTCCCGTTTAGAATCCGGTAAGATATTTATTGAAAAAAGCGCATTTGACCTTGACCAATTAATCAAGGAAGTTATAGAGGATAGCACCCTCACTTCTGCCTCACATAACGTGAAATACAACGGTTCAAGAAAGATTGATGTTTTCGCTGACCGCGATAAAATTAGCTCGGTTATTTCCAATCTACTTAGTAACGCTATTAAATATTCATACAGTGATAAAGAGATTAACTTAACATTGTCGACAGATGGCCAGTTTGTCACAGTTGGTGTCGCTGATGAGGGAATAGGGGTAAAAAATGAAGATCTGACACACATATTTGACCGGTACTATAGGGTAAAAGATATTTATACCCAGCACATTTCCGGTTTTGGTATAGGGCTTTACCTGAGCGCTGAAATTATTGATCGCCATCACGGAAAGATTTGGGCAGAGAGTGTTATCGCTAAAGGATCTACTTTCTATTTTAGTTTACCGTTGTAATTAATGACTAATAGCCAGATTTTTTCTCTAAATTTTTCAATAAGTCAAATCCTCAATTAGCAGCAGATGCTTTCAACCATTCCCTATAGTATCCTTTTGCCTTTTTTCGTCGATCCCTCGCTCCAGTAAAAGTTTCGGCAATGCTAGCAACTTCAAGGATCATGTTTTGATTGACACTCCATCGAACTCTGATGTAGCCTATTACAAAGTATTTACATAGGTGCAGTAGCAGATAGTATAACGATAATGATTTCTTTAAGCTGATCTATTTTGAATTATGTCGATCATTTAACTCGATCAACCTATAGGTCAGCGTAGCAATTACTGCAAAGATGATATGAGCTGGAATTCGCTGAAGATAATAATGTTTATAATTTATCCAAGGTGGTAAAGGGTGCGCTTTAAAGGTTCCCTTCCATATCAGATATCCTAACACGCCACTAACAAGGCCTAAGAGCATCCCGTTTTTAAGCGAGTGTTCGATCTTTTTGGTTTGCCATAACTCCACGTAAATTGCGGCGAAGATAAAGCCCATAGCGTAGTGCGCTCCCCAGGCAGAGATCCTTTTGGCATGACAGGACCAGTGGGGAAATAAGCGTTTGATCAGGGTTTCAAGATGCGCCGGCTCCCTAAAGTTTTCACCCATTATTTTTGACATCAGATCACTGGACACGGTCATTGCATTCGTACCCATGAAACCTGTGAGCAATGATTTTGATAGCTGGTCCATAATGATGATTATAGATTTAAAAAGAGGCCGGATATACCGGCCTCTTGTATAGCAACTAAAACTTATTCTTCAACCTCAGCAGCAGCAGCTTCATTTACATAATTCTCTGCGACCTGGGTCAATAAAGAGTCCGCGTTCTTTTCTTCTGCCACGGTCTCATCCAGTAAGCCTTGTGCTTCACTGAAACCTAAGGTGCCGGCCAATGTACGCAAGGTACCGTAAGAGGCGATCTCATAATGTTCAACCTTTTGAGCTGCAGAGATAATGGCCACATCACGTACTTCAGTGCCTTTCTCAGTATCTTCCAGCAGTTCGGTCGCTTCAGCTAACAGGCCTTCCATGGCCAGGCATTTTTTAGCCGTGGCTTTTTCACCTACAGAGGCAAACACACTTTCCAAACGCGTGATCTGGTTCTTGGTTTCTTCGAGGTGGGTTGTAATGGTTTGTTTCAGATCTTCTGAGGTCGCGCCCTTGATCAGTTTCGGCAGTGCTGTTGCCAAATGCTTCTCTGCCCAATAAATATCCTTCAGTTCGTCGACGAATAACTCTTTCAAAGCGCTTTCTGCTTCAGGTGTACGACTTGCAGCTGCTGCAGTCGCTTTTTTGTTTGATTTTGTAGGCATAATGGTAGATTAGATTTTGTGTTTGTATAAATGCAATTTGTATTCCAAAAAGTGGTATTTCATCTGCGTTCGAATTAATAATTATTCTTATCCGGTCTGCCGCACACTGCGACCGGTGCCCTTGACTTAACTTTTGGACTTGGCCAGTATTTACAGACCAATAAACTGACTACTGCCAGGCCAAAGAATAGGATATAGATTTTTCGTTTCATAGCGCTGTCAGTAAACTTTCAGCTGTAGCCGCATCTTGCCGGGCAATGATCCGGAAGATCTTGCCGGCCTGTTCATTATAATTCTTAAAAAAATGTTCAACCTGATTCAGGATACTTTCCGGCAGCTGCGCCAGTTCCCGGATATCAGGGAATAACTGCGATACCTCCGGTATGCCGACGAACCGATCATTACCAACTGTCCGGCCATCGCGCTCGGTTTGTTCTGCCTCAAGAACGCCGATAATACGGCAGTCAATTAAACAGCCCGGAAAAGTCTTTTCCTCCGCTATAATGATGATATCAAGCGGATCACCATCTTCACCCTTTGTGCCGGGTATCATGCCGAAATCAAACGGGAAAACCAATCCCCCGGCAAAATTTTATTGAGCCTGAAGCGTCCTTCTGTTTCGTCAAAGTCGAATTTTTGGCCTGAGCCTTTCGGACTCTCTACCATCGCCGTAACTATTTTATTTTTTTCCATCTTTCCAGTCAATATGCACTTCGCTGTCACCTGGTAAGATGAATTCGAAGTGGCCATCCTTTGTTTTGGTTCCTTTCCAAGCTTCCCGGTGTCCCTTCAACCTGATATCAAATTCAGGCAGTTTTCCTTTGCCTGTCTTCACGATCATCAGCCTGCTGTTCAGACGTCCATCACCGGCCAGCCTGAAATTCGCCGGACGTTGCTTTTTCGCTGAAAAACCATAGGTCGGATAATCAGTATAGATCATGAACGGCTGCCCGTCGACCTGCATATAGTGCCGCGGCAGGATACCGAAAGCATTGCCTGCGCCGTAAACTTCCTGCCCGACCTCACCTGATCTTTCCCAGCCATCGTGCATATCTTCCAGTGCGATCCATAAACTCGCGTCCACTTCACCGGTTTTGACCTCTTCGGATAGCATTTCTTTAGGGAGCATGGGCGGGTAATAATACACCGCGCGGTCGACCAGGTAACGGATATATTCCGCCAGTAAAAGTCTGAGCGAAGGCAGCATATCTTCCCCTTCAGCATGGCGGAGATAGTCGTGCAAGGCACAAAACACCTCTTCCTCCTCGTAGGCTGCCGTGTAAGGTGCATCGTTCAAAGGGAATAAACGGAAAAAAGACGGGAAGTTCTTCCCGTAGCCATAGTTGCAGTCCCAGAGGCTGGTATTCTGTAGTATATTGGCTATACACAGGTAGCTTATTTCTTTGTACACTTCCCTTCCGGTGACCTTGTATAATCGCAGCATCGCACCGGCAGAGAACGCGGTGTTATTAGCCTGGTAAAAGAGTTCGAATCCCAATCCCTGCAAGCGTAGGGCAGACTTCTCGGCTTCAGCCAGATATCGTTTTTCACCGGTCAATTCCCAGGCTTGGAGCATAATGTGTGAAAACAGGCCGGGCACGTCTTTTTCACCTCCTTTTCCCGGCTGGGTCTCGGCTTTCACGACCTCCAGCGTGTCCATCTTATAAAATACCGGCCAGGTATAGTCAAAATGATGGGCCACCTTTATAGCGAACTCCAGCGAATCGAGGAAGAGTTTTTTAGCAACCTTATCGCCTTTCAACGCCAAACGGGAAAGGTTAAGCAGCGGGTGGTTAAGGTACCAGGAATCCATAACCATGGGTTGCATCTGCTCCTCGACCGCTTCCATTTTATCAGCCATCTTCGGATGCCAGCGCATGATCGTGCCCAGGTCAGCATCATAAAAAGCAGTCAGACCGTCCTTGATCGTTTTCATCATCTCCAGTTCAGCATCTGTCCACTCCACATAATCCAGCAAGGGTAACAAAACGGCCAGTTGTACCATGATCTCCGGCGGAGTTTTATAATCAGAAAGGTAAGCATTCAGATAGTGATTGCCATCTACCTGCGACCAGCAACCAGGACTGGTTTGCAGATCGGTCAAACCCTTTTGCAGGATATCCGGCCAGTGCTTATAACTGGTCTCCGGTTTGGGCAGTGCTAAGTAAATAGCCGCCGTCAGGTCCAGGTACTGACGTACCATGGCCGGTTCGTCGGCCGGAACCTCTTCACTAAAAGCGATCAGGGCGTCGCTCAATACATAGCTTTTTCCTGCTTCTAAAGGCTTGTTCTTTATCGTCGGCGGAAGGGCAAAGCCGATCTCCGGCCATTCGCCGCCTACCGTCTCACCGGCGGAGGTTTCCGTGGCCTGGTTGTAATCTGCCAGCGCTGTCAAATTTTGCAGGTACAGCACGGAACCAGCCTTCGGACGGGTTAAGCTGAAATATAACTGCCCCGAGCGTGTGCCCACCTGTTTGACTTTGATTTCTCCCTCGGCCAAAAGTTCGCTGCCTGCGGCACCCAGAACGACGATATCCCGCGGCCAGTAAGGGAACAACAGCGGCGCGGTTGGCTTTAAGGTAGTTGTCAGGCGCAATACGGGAATAGCTTCCGCATCCGGCAGATCGACAACGCATTCCTGCTCGCCGATCAGCGAACTGATCTTTAAAATGATCTTTCCGTCCTTTTCCGAAAGCTTTTTCAGTTCCAGCCGGTCGTTAGGTGAATAGGCCATTCGGAACGCGATTCGGCTGCCTTTTGACCAGGCCGCGACCAGCCAGCAGGAATCATAAAAAATGTGAACTTTAAAAGAATAGCCCGCCGCCTGTTTTTCAAAGACAATGGGTGGCGCAGGATCATTCAGGTGAGCGTTGGCATTTAAGAGCCATGCTGATGTTGCCTTCATCGTGTGTTCAGTTTAGTTGGTTTAATATTTCGGTAATTGAAAAATGCGCGCCGCAAACGAACTCGTCAGCCGCCCCGTAATAAATGGTCAGCTGATCGCCATTGACGATATGCCCGTTGGTGAAGACCGCATAGCCAAAAAAGCCGCTAAGTTCGTAAGGTTCTGTCGGCACCATGATCGGTTCGGTCGTCCGGCCGATCACTTTTGATGGATCGTCCAGGTCCATCAAAAAAGCGCCAAGACAGTACTGGTGTTGTTCGTTGGCACCATGGTAAATTTCCAGCCAGCCCTGCGCAGTTCGGATCGGGGCCGCACCGGCGCCTACACGGGCACTGTCCCACAGGCCCGGCCTTGTTTTGATCAGGCAATGATGATTACCCCATTGCCGGCTGTCGGACGATTCAGCCAGCCAGATATAATTGCCACCGATCTCTTTACTGCTCGGGCGGTGCAGGCAAAAATATTTCCCGTTTATCTTTTCCTCGAAAATGGCGCAATCCTTATTATGCGGCGGCAGGATCATGCCGCCCGGTTCAAAATGCTGCCAGTCTTTTGTTGTTTGTAAGCCGACGCCAACGCCGCTATCGGAAACAGCGGTATAGGTCAGGTAGTACGTATCATCGATCCGGGTCACCCGGCAATCTTCGATACCAAACCGTTCGAGGTAACCGGCGCCAAACAGGGATGCAGAGCTTTGCGGCTCCGTAAAGTGTATGCCGTCTTCGCTGAATAACAACCGTAAATGGGATATGGTCGTCAGGTAATCAAGGCCTTTGTAATTGATCACCCTGGCATCTGTCGCGATCAGGTCGGGGTCATTCAACGGTACTTCGATGATCTCGGTATTGCCGGTAGCGTTCAGTGCGGGAAAAAAGATCACACCTTCCTTTTCGGCAACGCCTTCAGCCACCCGTACCAGCAACCATATTTTTTCCTGGTACCGAAACACGCCCGGGTTCAGCAAGCTGATGATCTGCAGGCCCGGACCGCTAGGAACCAGGTCTTTTGGAAGGAGCAGCGGATTTTCAGGAAATCGTTGTGCAAGGTCACGCATTATTCTCAGGATCAATAGTTGCTAAATTCAGCGTCGCAGGGCCGGTCAGTACCTTGCCATCAATATCATAACGTGCACCATGGCAAGGGCAATCCCAGCTTTTCTCTTCACCGTTCCAGTTTACGATACAACCGGCATGCGTGCAGACCGGGCTGAGCGCATGGATTTTACCCGAATCGTCGCGGTAGGCGGCGATCTTTTTACCGTCTACTTCGACAACCTGCCCGGTTCCGGGTGATAATCGTTTTAATGAATCCGTTTCGTGAATGCCGGATCGGTCCGCTACAAAGTGATAGGCCACATCCGCGTTCTCCTGCACAAAAGCCGTGAATCCCGCGATCGGTTTCAAGCGGGATGGGCTGAAGATGTCTGCATATTTATTATCTTTACCTTGCGCCAGGTCGCTCAGGATTTTACCTGCTATACTACCCAGCATCATGCCATTACCGTTATAACCGGTAGCACAATAAATGCCTTTGGCAGCTTCGGGCATTTGCCCGATGTATGGAAAACCGTCTACCGGAACATAATACTGGCTTGACCAGCGGTATTTTACTGATGATACATCATAATTATCCCGTACATATTTCTCCAGATCGGCAAACGCCTTTTTCGGTTCGTCATGACCCGTCTTGTGGTCATTCCCGCCTGCGATGAGCAACTTTTCACCATCTACCACATGTGTCCGGAAATAGTGATAGGGCTCCTGCATATCGTAAACCAAAACATCCGGATAGGTATCACCATTTAGTTTTACCGCCAGTACATAACTGCGGTAGGGCGCGCAACGCAGACTATAGGAATTGATACCCGGCGGGATATGTGTCGCGTAGATCACCTGCCTGGCCTTGATTTCGCCCTGTGGTAGATCCGCCACATGAAAATTACCTTCAGTTTTTACAGTTTCAATTTTGGTGTCCTCCAGCAATATTCCGCCGGCTTTGATGTATTCGCTCAGCAAAGCTTGCAGGTATTTGAGTGGATGGAATTGGGCCTGATCAGGGAATTCTAAAGCCGTTTGATAAGTAACCGGTGCAGGCGCTTGATCAACATAAGATACCGGCACACCCACCGCTTTTGCGCCATCATACACGTCAGCCAGTTGTTTGGCCTGCGCTTCGTCCTCGGCATAAACGAAGCCTGTTTTGGCTTCATAGTCACAGTCGATCTGGTGATCGCTGATACTTGCTCTAATTAACCCGGCCCCTTCGTTGATGGCGTCAGCGAAAAGCTGTGCGCCTTCTTTTCCAAAAGCGCTTGCTGCTTCTTTGTAAGTGGTGTCTGCGAAGGTATTGATGTGTGCACTGGTGCCGCCGGTAGTTCCGAAACCAAGGCAGTAGGCCTCGGCGATGATCAATTTTCTTCCCGCATTCTGTAAAAGCAGTGCCGCAGTTAAACCCGTAATGCCCGCTCCAATGATGAGGCAGTCATAAACGGTGTCTGTCGAAAAACCAGACAATCCCGCTAAATTTCCGGTGAGCTGATCTTGCCAGGGGCTGTCATTAGCGCCATCGCGTCCGATAGTTGATCTTTTATGCGTTGTCATAGGTGTATGTTGGTGATGTATATAACGAGGTATGAGTGTTGATCTTCGGTACTGCATTGGAGACCCAGCAAAAATTATTTACCGGTTTCCATATGCGGCGCGTCGACCGGTTTGGATTCCGGCGAACCTTTTTGCCGCAGGAAAATAGTTAGTACAACTATCGATAGAACGGATAGGAATTCACTTTGCCAGTTCTGGAAGGTCTCGAACCAAAAGTTCGGTTCGCCTAAGTAAGCGAACAAACTCTGGAAAGCTTTCCCTTGCAGCTGTTGCTTGTCATTATGGTCAACCCAGCTGCCATAGAGGTGTAAGCCCCAGCTAATCAGAAATAGACCGATAAATGCGATGGAAAGAGAATAACTGTAAAGTTTGAGCAGCCAACCGCCTTTCTTGACAGGGCCGGGCGCATCTGCGGAGGCGATTGGCTCGCGATCTACATCTTCTGACTCGTCCAGGCTTTTCGATTCGGCGGAACCCTGTTGGCGCAAACCGACGGTGAGGATAACATATAAAGCCATTTGCAGGAATTCGCTCTGGAAATTCTCGAAAGTCGACGAAATGAAGTGGCCGGTAGAAAGGTAAGCCATAAAGTTCAAGGCCAGGGCATGCTCATCCTGAAGTTCCTGGTTGTGTTCTTTCCACCCGGTAAGGGCCTGCGCAACCAGTGTGAGCAGGAATAGCGTCAGGAAAACAAGGCTCAAACTGTTACGGTACAAAAAGCCGTGTTTTTTCATGGTGATCGGTTATAGAGCATTAACCTCATTCACAGTCATTATGTTTTTAATTAAAAGTAAAATCCATATTCGTTCTTTTTCCTCTATGTTTTACACCCCTGCGACACTGTCTTTTAGGTTAATGATAGAAAATATTGATTTTCAAATAATTGATGAACTACTTACGGTTTATAATATATAGTTTTTTAAATCAAAACATTTCGGGTTGAAATAAGCTTGATTTAATTAGAAATTAATCAACTTATGAGAATACTGAAACTTATCGCTATAGGAAGTATTGCCCTGCTGAACTGTGAGGCCTATGCCCAACGGGGTAATCCGCCCAAGATGGGCACAAAAACGGATATGGTCACGAATTATCCGCAACATCTCGATTTCCTACCTGAAATGGTCAATTTGCTAAAGGTTCCTGAAGGCTGGGAGGTAAAAGTCGCAGCATCAGGATTGGGTCGGCCCCGTATGCTTTATACCGGACCTAAAGGGCAATTATACATTACCAGGCGCGATGGCGGCGATGTGCTGATGTTGACAGATAATGATGGCGATCAGAAGTTCGACGAATTAAAAACGGTATTATATGATTTCAAAGGCGTCCATGGCATCGCCATGAAGGAAGGCTTCATGTACCTGTGCAACAATCAGCAACTGCGCAGATACCCGGTTAAAGCTGACGGCACCCTGGGCGCGATGGAATTGCTGATCGATGACCTGCCTAACGGTGGCCAACACCCTAACCGAACCATTGCCTTCGGGCCAGACGGTATGCTTTATATATCTGTCGGTACTTTATGTAACGATTGTAAAGAAAGTGATAAAGAAGCGGCGACCATGTTACAGGTCGATCCCAAAACCTGGAAACGGAGCATCTTTGCCAGTGGCCTGCGCAATACCATCGGTTTTGATTTTCATCCAACAACAGGTGAATTATGGGGCATCGATAATGGTGGTGACGGTAAAGGCAGTGACTGGCCGCCTGAAGAGGTTAACCATATCATTAAAGGAGGTAATTACGGTTTTCCGTTCGCCTACGGTAAACGGGAGGTCGATCAGAGCCGTGAAGACCCGGCCGGAGATATTAAAGAATCTGTGGTTAAGACAACACAGCCGTCGACTTTAGAACTGACCGCGCATATGGCGCCGATCGCCTTCCAATTCTTTAAAGACCAATCGAATATACCGTTGGGATATAAGGGCGATGGCTTGGTTGCCTGGCATGGGTCCTGGAATGCTAAAAAAGCTGTTGGCTTTAAGGTGCAGCGCATCCGCTTTCAGAATGGCATTGCTGTAGGCGTTGAAGATTTCCTGACCGGATTTCTCAAAGGAAATAACCGCTTCGGCCGACCCGCCGGGATCACCATCACACCAGCCGGTGTGGTTTACATATCAGATGATGGTAACGGAGTTATTTACGCAGTTAAAAGAAAAAGCTAACACATGAAGATCTATCAATATATTACCATAGGCGCACTACTGATCGCCGGATGCAAGGTTATCGAACCAAGCCCCACCTCCCGGATCAACTTCAGCGCGGAAGACAGTTACCCTGAGGGCATCGCTTACGACAGTACGCGTAACATTTATTACGTGTCGTCAGCAAGGTTGGGCACGGTTGGTAAAGTTACTCCGGCAGGGATCTATTCGCCATTGTACAGCGACAATACTTTAAAGTCGACCTATGGCATGAAGATACATGCTGACGGGAAACGCCTTTATGTTTGTGAAGGAGACGCCAACTATAGTAAGTTCACTACCCCGGCTACGCGTGACAGGGAAGCCAGGCTACTGATCATTGACCTTGCTACGGGCAAAAAATTAGCAGATATCGACCTTTCGGGCTTAATGCAAGGCAAGCATTTTCCGAATGACCTGACCTTTGATGCCGCCGGTAACGCTTACATCACCGACAGCTTTGCCCATACCGTTTATAAAGTGGACGCTGCCGGAAAGGCCAGTGTATTTGGTGCCAATGAAAAGTTGATCACCGAAGGTATTGGGATCAATGGTATCGCTTTTCATAGTGGGGGATTTTTGCTTTTGGATAATAGTGCCACGGGTATGATCTACAAAATGAGTTTAGCTAACCCGAATGATGTACAGGCAGTAAAAACAGACCAATTTTTTATGGGCGCCGACGGGATGCTGTTAAATGCCCAGAACAAACTTACCGTGGTGGTTAATGGCGGTAATGACAAGATCTTTCAGTTAGAATCAACAGACAACTGGCAAACCGCCAAACTGGCTGCAACAACGCTGATTGCCGATCGTTTTACTTATCCCGCAACGGCCACTTTTAACCGTTACAACGTTTGGGTTATGAATTCACGTTTTAACGAATTAGTTGATAGCAACGCTGTACCGTCGAAACAGTTCGCCATACAGCATGCGGTTTTCAAACCGATCCCGAAACCGAAAAGCTAATACAAAACCCATAATCATTTACAAATGGAAACAACAAATTCAAATTCACGTCGCGGCTTTTTTTCAAGATCCCTGAAGGGTGCTGTATTCGTTGGCGCAGGCGCGACATTCGCCGGTAGCCTTTTAGAGCCGCTTGCTGCGGAAGCGCAAAGTTCTGATACAGCCTTACAGGCTAAGATTGCTCAGTTAGGTACCGTCTCGTTGCAAACCAGCCAGTTTGCTCTTAAAAAAGTATCAAATGCAGAGATTAAAACTTTTGCAAAGTTTGAAGCCGCTGAACAGGAGACAATGGTGAAGATCCTGAAAGACATGGGTACCACCCTGCCTGCACCAAGCCCGGAAGGAAAAGCTTTATTGAGCAAACTGCAGTCGGTAAGCGGTGCCGCGTTTGACAAGGCATTTATGCAGGGACAGGTCGAAACGCATCAAAAGTTGCATACTGCGGTGTCGTCACTTAACGCTGCCGCTAAAGATGCGCATGTAATGCATGTGACCGCGCTGGCGTTAGCTACGATAACCGAATATACGGAAAGAGGACAAATGCTAGTCAGCAAGTTAGGTTAAACCAAACGCCTGATCATTAAAATCAGGTGTTATAACCTGAAGTATTTCATTTCATCAAACACTATAAAAATAAAAATCATGTTTTATCATATTCAAAGTTTAATTAATCCAATCGTTGACGATCAACCGGATCCATCAGCAGCTAATGCACTACAGGAAGGCCTCGGCGGCCAGTTCGGCGAAATGCGTACAATGATGCAGTATTTATTTCAGAGTTTTAATTTCCGGGGCAATAACATTCCTTACCTCGACCTGATCCAGGGCGTCGGGATCGAAGAGATCAGCCACGTAGAGTTGATCACCAAAACTATTTCCCGTTTGCTGGACGGAGCGCCGGAATACCATGGCAATAAGTTCGATGCGCCGGGGAGAGGCGGCAAAGCAACTATGGATATGGCAAAAGAGCAACAAAACCCGCACCACTTCATTGTCGGAGCGCAAGGAGCTTTGCCGGTCGACGCCGCCGGAAATCCCTGGAGCGGATCATATGTTCACAATCACGGTAACCTAGTCCTTGATCTGATGGATAACCTGGTGCTTGAATCGACGGGCAGGCTTCAAAAATGCCGTATCTACCAAATGTCTGAAAATAAAACACTGCGTGCTACGGTAGCCTTTCTGATCGCCCGGGACGAGGCGCATGAGATGGCGTTCGCCAAGGCACTGGAGACCTTAGGTATCGACTGGGCGAAAGCCCTCCCGATCCCTAAATTCGATGCCTCGCAGTACCCGGAAGTAAAAAAGCTGATCGATGCCGGAATAAACCGCGAACAATACCACTTCAGGTTGGACAGCTCAGAAATGGGCAAGATATTTCAGGGTAGCGCACCGGCTAATGACGGTACAGTACTAACCACGTTGAAAGAACCAAGGGAATCGTATTTGATACCGCCCGCACCTGAACGTCCGGAGGAGTTTGCCCCTGGACTTGATCCCGAATTGCAGGCACTTGCCGATGCATTTACAGAATTTAAGGAAAAAACCGAAAAGGAAATGACCAAGAAAGCAGGTCCAAATCCCCGCGGTAAAAAGTAGCAACTAACATGGGCCGGCAGCATGCCGCCGGCCCATGTTGATCCGTTATGTTTATTTAATCTACACGTTCTTTTTTATAGACCAGCGTTTCTCAATGACAGGTGCTTTGCGAAATTCAGCACGGAATTCTTCTGAATCTTTAAAAGTAAGCTGTGGTATCAGCCGGGTTTCAAAATAGACCTTAAAACTATCACTTTCAAACGGCCAGGGATCAACAGTTAGCGAATCTTCTCCGGTCTGAGATAATCTGTGATTCTTTTTATCAGGGCCCTCACTGACCTCTACGGCTCTTGCTTCCGGTTGATTTTCATGCTGGCAAAGCAAAAGCGATAACGCGTCACACCACTCCATTAGCCGATAATCCCGCTCTGCTTCCTTAATCGTAATACCTAATTCTTTACGCAACTGCCGTCTGAGCTCGGCCTGATTTTTCAAAAATATAGTCGCTTTTTTATCATGCGGGCAATCTTTCGAATAAACAAAATCCAGGTGCATGGATGATAATAGGGCGATATAGCGGCTTTTGCTTAAGGCAAAATCCATTGTTTGTGTACAATGCCGTTTTTCGAACGCTTTCATTTTAAAATCTAGAGGGCCGCCTTGCTGCGTAAGCAAGTTGTCACGTTCCAATTCCACCTGTGCATCATCATGCTCAGCAATGGCCAGTAAAGTTTCGGTCCAACGTTCAGTACGAATGCTATGCTTCCATTGTGCTGCAATCTCAGCTGCCAGTAATCCATGTGCCCGCTGCGTGATCACTTCCCAGCCGGTTTCTGTATAATTAACGATCATGTTTTTTTGGTTTGGTCTGCTAATTCGATCCATGCCGGCGCATGGTCGCTTGAATGCTTCCAGCTACGAACATCTTTATCGACGCCGGCTGACAGCAGTCTTGACCTTAGGTTATCATCTAATAAGAAATGATCCAATCGCAGCCCGGCATTTCGACCGTAAGCATTACGCAGGTAATCCCAAAAGGTATAGATGATATTCTCCGGATGCAAATGCCGGATAGCATCCGTCCAGCCAAGTTTTAGCAACGCATTCCAAAGCTTCCTGGCTTCCGGCCGGAATAGTGCATTTTCAATATATTTTTCTGGTTTATAGGTATCCTGATCGGTAGGTATGATATTATAGTCGCCGATCAAGGCAACAGGCAGATCAAAACCTTTTAGTTTTTTAGCATGGGAAGTCAACCGTTTTATCCATTTCAGTTTGTATTCGAACTTAGGGCCCGGAAAAGGATTACCATTAGGTAAATAAATACAGCCAATAACTATTCCATTGATATATGCTTCAAGATAACGGCTATGGATGTCGTGCGGGTCGCCGCCCAGACCCCGGCGTGTTTCCTGTATCTCTCCATACCTGGAGAGAATGGCTACACCGTTCCAGCTCTTTTGTCCCTGCCATATGGAGTGGTAGCCCGCATTGAGCAATGTTCGTTCGGGGAATTTATGATCTTCCGTTTTCAATTCCTGCAGACATACCACATCGGGTCTGGCCTCCTTCAGCCAGCGCAGTAGGCTATCAATACGGCCATTAACTCCATTGATATTATAAGTGGCTATCTTCACGCCGGACTTAGTCTTTGATCGCGGCATCGGTGGCAACTTTTGCTGCCTTTTTAGGAATAACGGTTTTCTGATCGATAAAACCAGCTGCGGTATTGCTAACACCTTCTTTAAGCCTGCGTGCTATCTGGTCACAGTATGCTACTCCTTTATCTGTAAGGAATAACCAGCCCAGGCCAATACCTGCTGCTACGCCTACTGCTATTACTACGATCAAACTGGTATGGTCTTCTTTCTTAAATGTATTTTTCATATAACAGTAACAGATTTAAGTAACTAATGTTCAGGATCGATTAAAACATAACTTCTATCATTCAATGACGGTTGCACTCATCTGCAGCCCATCGCAACTAAACGTCTGTTATTGTATAATAGCGATTGTTATTGAACTTCGTATGTCGTTTTGTAATCTGCTATGTTTAATTAGCCTTTAGGTTCAGATTCTTTGTTTTTTTAGGAAGCGCTTTTCAGATAAATTGAAGAAATCGTTATCCTCGTTTTTAATCATATCCGTATGGATCAAATTCAATTTGCTTTTCATTGGCCTTGAAATGCATCGATTTATTGCTGAGAATGTGGGATATGAGTACGTTTCTTTTGCCAAATATTCAATAGTCAGCACTTCTGCCGGCATAGCTAGGATCTGCCATTGTCTATAATGAGCTCCAGGTATCTCGCACACATTCTGATCAGCGAACTGATAAAATTTAGTGATGAGCTCTTGCAACAATGCGAATACAAATTCAGGTTCCTCGGCGTGTTATCGGGGGGCGTTTATCTTAAAAGGTACTGCATCTAAACGAAAACCGTCTAAGCCATGATCTTTTAGCTTCGGTTACAACCTCTGGATTTTGAAAACTTAGACCAGGCTGGAAATCATAAAGGTGGTGGAAATACCATTTCTGTTTGTTCGCGTCTTTACAATTTTTTTTTTTACGACCGGTAAACCCTTGCCTTTGTCGTTGTCTGTGGGGAGTTTTGATGCCCCCAGTGTATATCTGAAGGTAGTTCTGCAGTTTGTTGGTAAATCGCTGTGGCTAATTCGCCCTCGCTTTTTTTCGTTCTGTCGTTTGTATAAAGATGTTGTTATTAAAACGAACAATACGGCCCATTATAATTGACTATGCCTATTCTGTCATTGTTCCGGCGCTACCCGAGATTGTAAGGTTTGAGCGATTGCCCAAGGCTAAGTATGGCTGCCGTTTACTTAGTTCCAGAGTACTGGTCTATGCTTTGTTGTTTAAGTTGATCTCTTTCAAGACACACTTAATTTTAGATACAACAACTAGTGCGTTTGCGTTGGCGGCGCCATGGATCTTCAGTTTCGCGCGTAAAATTGCTGCCCGCAATACTTTTATTGGTGTAGGGCGGCCGACGCTTTTCGTTTGTTTTAATCAATGGTCACATATGCTTCCTGATTTGCGAGCTCCGACTCTTTTCTGCAGAAGCAACAAGTGCTATAGACCTCATTATCCAAACCGGCCTCTATTCCATTTAGACAACTGATTTGGAAGTAGTAAATTCAGGAAAAGCGTAGCGCTGATTTCTATAAAATTTTATTACATTTGATAGTCGGCTTAGAAAAATAACTGATTTGAGAGGGGGCTTAGACGAGACCCCTTTTTTTAAAAGTGCTAAAATAGTTCTGAATTGCGGTTTTGGGGCGGGGGTTCAAATCCCTCTCTCTCCGCCAGATTAAAAAATCAAATTTTTTTAAACGCCTCAGATCAGAAGATCTGGGGCGTTTTTCGCTAATAGCTATACCATAGTTAAGGGGTGCTGATATAAATGGCGACACGATGCCGAGTAATTTATAAATGTCCTTGTTGAAATTTTGCTTTGAAATTGATATCCTGAATTGGGATTTGAAGAATACCCGATGCTTTAAAAGCGTGAGGCATCAGGTTGAAATAATAAATAGTTAGGAATTCTTCGCTTATACTGAAATCCAATTTATAGATATACTCATAACTTGTGTAATCCAACATAAATTCCTTGGTTTCAGGATATGCATATTTTTTTACCATTGATTTAAGGTATTCTTCCTGATTTTGGTAACCCTCAAAACTAATCACATCAAACAGTTGCACCAATCGGTCAGGCTCAAACATGAAATTAAGTGTATAGATATAGTGGTTTGGATGCACACCGCCGAAATAATTGCTCCTTTGAATAACAATGCTCAAGAATTCTTTGCTAAATGTTTCAATGGTATAGCTTACATCAAGATAGAAAGCTAATTCATTACTGTATGAAATTGAGTATTCCCTATCTTCTGCAACGAAGTTCCGTATGTCGTTAATAATTGAATAACCTAATTGCTGTACAAAAATATTGACGAACTGACTTTTAAAATCTTCGCTATCATTGAAGAATGGAATCTCAAAGTTAGAATCCACCTTGACCTGAATGTCAATATCCAATGGTATTTGAATAGATTTATAAGGACTTAAAACTTTATCATTTTTCAAATGGAAAAATAAAGTTCCTCCTTTGTCACCAGACGAGGCCAGCGATCCGTAGGCTGGGGTTTGTACTTTGTCGGGACGGAAATTTAAGATTACCTTTTCGGCAAACTCCGCAAAAGAAAGTGTTAATGAAGTGTTTTCATTCAGTACTCTTTGAAGAGTTAGGTTGAAAGGGCTGTTTGAATTCTCCACCCCATCACTTACCTTTTCTATCCCACCGGATGTAAGTGCCTGCCTTGATGTTTTATTATATAAGGCGGCAATACCTCCGCCGCGTGAGTGTTCAAATACAGCACCCGAAAAACAGCTATCCGAAATCAATGCAATATGTCTTGCTTTTGAACCCTTAAAAAAGCTCAATAGTTCTATGACGTTGAACCATGTGCTTACAATATCCTTTTGCGAGTCCGAACATAACCAGTATGAGGTCTCCAGTAAACTATTGTATTCGCCATGTCCTGCATAAATAATTAAAATTTCGTCTTCAGGCAGTAAATTGATCAATTCCTGATATAAGACGTTATAAAGAAATGACCGGGTGGTTTGTTCGGGTTTTGTGATCAGTTCTATCTCTTCAAAATCATAACGCTGAGAAAGAATATCGATGAGTGAATTCACATCATTTAGGCAGTTGCTCAGGTTTTTTATATTGAGATCGCTATATTGGTCAATTGCTATAGCAAGGATTTTTTTCATGACGATTTAAATTCATTATCCAAATTAGTGTTTAAGGTATCAAGAATCAAACTTTACCATTGTAAATTATTTAATCTTATCAGTGAAAACTTTATTTTTAAACCGATACTAAGCCTCTCATATACCTGCGATTTTTGTTTTTTGTGTATTTAAGAGCTTGACAACAAAAATAGCCCGGAAGAAATTTATCGTAAATGTATACAGCATTAATTCGGGCATGAATCAGAAAGATCCCCTCGCTACCGCAAGTGTCCCACTTGTGGTAAATAATAGGCTCATAACGCTGCTCAGGGTATAGTTCTTATATTCTACCTCCTCAATATACTCTCCGCCGAACAATAAAATCAAAGTTTTTTGTTTAAGCTCAACGCAATACTAAAACTCAAATAATATTCCACGATAGGACAAGACAGTTCAGGACAGTGAACCTGACGATGCATTATATCTTAGTTTTGGCGTAAATCATTATTTCGCTATATACAAACCAATTGATCTATCAGCCTTAACATTTAGGTTACGTGTATTTTACGTATGTAATGTTTATTTACTCCCGATACCGTTATATTTGGTTGCAGAGGAGAAAGGAGTACACCAACGTGCTGTAAAGGTTGTTCATCAAAACATTATAACCTGTAATTTAACTACACTTAAAAAAGTGGAAGATATATTAAACGATGATATTCAGCATTTAACCGAAGGAAGCGATGCTGTGCTCAAACTCATTTATTTAAAATATCACAATAAGGTATATAATCTTGCGCTCCGCTTTTTAAAGGATCATGATATGGCCTGCGAGATAGTGCAGGAAACTTTTATCAAACTTTGGGTCAATCGTGCCAAGCTCGACCCGGCGGGCAATTTGTGGCTGTATATTTTTGTAATAGCCAAGCGCCTATCGTTAAATAAACTCAGGGAGATAAACCGGTCGCAAAACTTATTTGATGCGCTCTTAAACCGTATCGACTATATACACAACGCTACTGAGGAACGCATTATTGAAAAAGACCTGATATATCATACCGAAAAAACCATACGCACACTACCGCAGCAGCAACAAAAGGTTTATCGCTTAAGCCGCGAGGAGGGGCTTACCCATAAAGAGATAGCCACACAACTCCAGATATCAACCAGTACGGTTAACAATCACCTAACCGAAGCATTAAAAACCCTACGTGCCGATCTCAGGTACATTGATCTGCTTTATTCCCTGCTCATTTTATTCCTGGTATAAAAAAATTGATGGTCGGGTAGTTAACCTGTGTCCGGCCGGTGTTCTATAATAAAAGCTGCTAAAAAGGCTGCAATTATAGCACATTGTATGACAAGGGAAAGGTTAAAACATTTACTGCAACAATATCTCGATAATACTATCAGCAGTGATGATTGCGCAGCGTTGTTGAACCATCTGGATGTTACGGATGCCGGCGAGGTATCGCCCGTTATAGATGAGTTATTGTTTTCGCTGCCCGACGATGCACGGATGAACAAAGCGGAAGCCGATGCCATATTTAACGCCATTATTGCCGATGAACGTTTAGCGCCTGCCGAACCTGTTGAAATAGAACGCAAGCTTTCAACAAAATGGTATTACGCGGCGGCAATGTTGGTGGTTTTTGTTTCGGTTGGTTTATTACTTTTTGACAAGACCGGGAAAAAAGGTCAGCAAGGCATAGCATCGGCAAAGCCCAACGAATCAATAAAGATAGAACCCGGCAGTAAAAAAGCTACCCTAACACTGGCTGGTGGCGAGGTGATAGATCTGGAAGCGCAGCAGCAGGGTATGGTGGCGATAAACGGTAGTTCCAACATCCGTAAGGTACGCTCAGGGCAGATAGAATACAACCCCGGCGAAACATCAAACACACAAAACCAATTAAGCTACAATAACTTAAAAACCCCAAAAGGAGGCGAATACCAGATAACCTTGCCTGATGGTACACGGGTTTGGTTAAACTCCGCGTCATCATTGCGGTTTCCATCAGCATTTACAGGCAACACCCGGCAGGTTATGCTTACCGGCGAGGCTTATTTTGAGGTTGCTAAGGATAAAACTAAACCCTTTATAGTTAAAACCGGCGAAACGGAGATCAGGGTACTCGGCACCCGTTTCAATATTTCAGGCTATAGTGATGATGAGGTTACTACCACTACTTTGATAGAAGGTTCGGTACAGCTTACCAAAGGCAAGCAGCACCGTATATTGATACCCGGCCAGCAGGCGGCTACGAGCGCGTCATCAGATGATATACAGCTTTCGCAAGGCAACATAGCCCGGGCAATGGCCTGGAAAAATGGTTATTTCCGCTTTGATGATCAGGATATACGGAGCATCATGAAACAGGTATCGCGCTGGTATGATGTTGATGTGGAGTTTAAAGGCAAGAACCTGAACAGTAAACAGTTTGGCGGCACATTTTACCGCACTAAGGATATAGCCGAACTGCTAAGCCATTTAGAACAACTGGATAACAATATTCACTTTAAGATGATGGGAAGGAGGATAGTGATCGAATAATACAAAGAAGAAATTATTTCGGATGATCTGTCTGTTAAAAAAAGAACCAGGAGCGTTGGCCCGCCCCTGGCCTGGGCTGTTAAGCCATCGCCAGATCGTTTGTACCAATTGCAAAGCATACAACTAAACACATTAAATCTAACAACCAAATGTACAAAAATTTTACTGCTTTTACGGGCGGCACTAAACGCGGCTGCCTTTTTAAATATTTGCTTATCATGAAGTTAACGTTTGTAATGCTGGCCGTAACCTTTATGCAGGTATCCGCGGCTACCTATGCACAACGCGTTTCGCTAAACGTTAAAAAGGCCTCATTACGTGATGTTTTTGATATTATTCAGGCTCAAACCCAATACGATTTTTTATACACCAGTGCCGAGCTTAAGCAAGCAGCTCCGGTTACCCTGCGTGCCGATCAGGCTTCGCTTAAGGAGGTGCTTGATATTTGTTTTGCCCAGCAGCCTTTATCGTACAAAATAACCAACACTACTATTCTTATATCGTTAAAGCCGGCACCTAAAATAGCCGCTATTGATGTTACCGGTAAGGTAACTGATAGCAAGGGAGGCATATTACCCGGTGTAACTATTAAAGAAAAAAACGGAACGGCTACCGCGGTTACAGACATTAACGGTGCTTACAAAATAAAAGTGGCTGAAGATGCCGTATTGGTATTTACCTACATAGGATTTAACACGCTCGAACTACCTGTTGCAGGTAAAACGGTACTGAATGCCGTTTTGCAGGATGCCAACCAAAGCCTTAACGAGGTGGTGGTAATAGGCTACGGCAGCCGCGAAAAGAAAGACCTTACAGGCTCGGTAGCCACGGTTACGGCGGCGCAGGTTAAGGATCTGCCGGTAGCGTCTATTGATCAGAAACTGGTAGGCCAAATGCCTGGTGTGCGCATTAGCCAAACCACAGGTTCACCTGGTGGTGGTACAACGGTGCGGGTACGTGGTTCCGGGTCGATTGGTGCAGGCGATAATCCGCTGTATGTAATTGATGGGTTCGCTATATCAAACACCACAGGTCAGGTTTATAACCCGCTGAACGTGTTGAGTCCTGATGATATTGAATCGGTTAACGTATTGAAGGATGCATCCTCAACCGCTATCTACGGTTCAAGGGGATCAAACGGTGTGGTTATCATCACCACCAAAAAAGGTAAAAAAGGTCCGCCGGTAATTAGTGTTAACTCGTACATAGGTACGCAACAGGTGCCGCAAAAAGGCCGTCAGCAGGTATTGAATGGTACTGAATACGCCCAGTATCGCCAGGATATGATCGTTGATGCGCTGGCTGCACAAGGCCGTGCCGCTACTGAGGAGGATATCCCGGTAGAGTTCCGTAATCCATCGCAATATGGTGAGGGTACTGATTGGTATAACACGGTATTACAATCGGGCTTACAACATAATATTGACGCGAGTTTGCGCGGAGGATCTGACAATACACAGTACTCATTCTCGTTGGGCAGGCTTAAGCAGGAAGGTACAGTAAAGTACACCGATTATACCCGCTACACGGTACAAGCCAACGTACAATCCCAATTAAGCAAAAAGTTAAAGGTTAGCTTAAACATTGCGCCAAGCGGTGGTATACAAAACCGTAACTCGTTTGAAACCGGCCAGCGCGATGTGCTTACCCGTACGCTTTGGTTAAGCCCGATAGTACCTGTAACTGATGATAATGGTAACAGAACATTATTTATTACCTCGCCGGGGGCTATAGGCGCAGGCAATCCTTTAAACACGTTAGAGTTTGCTGGTACCAATGCCAAATACTTCAGAAGTTTAGCATCTGCAAGTGCCGAGTTGGAAATTATTGACGGACTAAAAGCCAAGTACGCCTACAATGTTGATTATGGTACCAATAAATCATTCTACTTCAGCCCATCATTTGTATACGGCGAAACCAGTAATCAAAACCCTAATCCATCAATACCTAACTCAAATACGTCGTATAGCGATTCGTTTAACTGGCTGTCGGAGTTTACTTTGAATTACGATAAGAATTTCAGCAAGGATCACCGTTTTAATGCCTTATTAGGTTATACCGCGCAGCAGGAGAGAAACGAGGGTTACGGATTTAATGCCACTAACTATCCCGATAACCTGATCGAAACCATTAACGCCTCGCCTTTACTGAATGGACAAAGCGCCTTTGTTGACAAATGGTCGCTTGTATCATACCTGGCAAGGGTTAACTATACCTTTAAGGATCGTTACCTGTTCACCGCATCTATCCGTACGGATGGTTCATCGCGTTTTGGTGCGAACAAGCGTTATGGTACCTTCCCATCGGCAGCGGTGTCATGGCGTATGTCCGAAGAAAGCTTTATCAAAAAGATAAACTGGATAGATAACATGAAACTGCGTGCCACTTATGGTTTGGCAGGTAATTTTAATATTGGTAACTATCTGTACGCATCAAACATCAGTAGCGCTAACTATACTTTTGGAGGTACGGTTACAGGCGGCAGGGTATCAAGCAGCATCAGCAACTCCGAACTTACGTGGGAAAACTCCCGCCAGTTTGATATGGGTCTGGATCTATCGGTACTCCATAACCGCCTGAACTTTACGCTCGATTATTATAATCGTATAACCTACAACTTGTTGCTGAGTAATGAGCTGCCTTTATCGTCAGGCTTTGCTTCGGCTACTGTTAACCTGGGTAAAATGCGTAACCGTGGCTTTGAAGCTGTAGTAACCGGCGAAATTTTAAAAGGCGGCTTTACCTGGGACGCCAATGCCAATATTTCCTTTAACCGCAATGTGGTTTTGGCACTTAACCAAAGCAACGCGCCAATTTACTCAGGCCGTAGTGGCGAGGGTAACTTTACCCATAAAACCGAAGTGGGCAAACCACTTGGTCAGTTTTACGGATACATTGTAGAGGGCGTATACCGCGATCAGGCTGATTTTGATAACTCACCTAAAAATGCTTCATCGGTAGTAGGCTCTATCAAATACCGTGATGTGGATGGTAACGGCATTATTGAACCGGTAAAGGATTTCGCGGTAATAGGCGATCCGTATCCTGATTTTACCTATGGCTTCAGCAATACTTTTGGTTATAAGAATTTTGATCTGAATGTGTTGCTTGTGGGCTCGCAAGGTGGCGAGATCATGAAAACATCAAACGAGTTTTTAACCAATATTGATGGTGTATTTAATGTGGACAGAAAAGTACTTAACCGCTGGCGCTCGCCTGATAACCCGGGCGATGGCGTAACCCCTACAACCAACGGCGGCCGTGTGCTTTACCGCGATGTTAACTCAAGCTGGATAGAGGATGCAAGCTTTTTGCGTATTCAAAACATAACGCTGGGGTATAATTTCAAGCAAAAGTTCATCACCAATTCAAAGGTATTTAAAGCTATGCGTTTGTATGGTAGTGTGCAAAATTTGGTAACATTCACTAAATACAGCGGTGGTAACCCCGAAGCCTTAACCAACGGATCGAGCGCGCTGACACCAGGCCGCGACTTTTTGGGCTACCCACTACCAAGAACCATGACCATCGGCATAAACATGACCTTTTAAATTTATATAGAAACATCATGAAAAATATACATAAATACACCCATGTAGTTTTGCTGTGTATTGCGCTATTGGGTATATCGTGCAAAAAGGACTTTTTAAACCAGGCTCCCGAAGCCGGGTTAACAGGCGCTAATTACTGGCAAACAGAATCAGACCTAAAGCAGGGCGTGGTAGGTGCTTACCGCTCATTGCGAGATCTGGGTTTGTTCAGCTTTTGGCTGTTTGGCGAGATGCGTTCAGATAATACCACCTTTCAATACAATGCTCCGCAACGCGGGCAAGAGAACCGTGAGTTTGTTGATCAGTTCCTGGTTATATCAACCAATACGCTGATACAGGATTTTTGGCAGCAAAGCTACATGGGCATTGCCCGTTGTAATGATGTGCTGGGTGCCGAGGGGCGCATAACCATGCCGGACCAAAGCCGCAATCAGGCCATTGGCGAGGTTAAGGTTTTACGTGCCTTTTATTACTTTAACCTGGTGCGCCAGTTTGGTGGGGTGCCTTTGCGCCTGCAAACGGTTCAGGCACCTGAGCAGGCCGGATCAAATGGCCGCGCCACGGTTGATGCCGTTTACGATCAAATTATTGCCGATCTTACCGATGCCGCATCAAAGCTGCCCGCTACTTACGCCGCTGCCGATAAGGGCCGTGTAACCAGCGGTACAGCTAATGCGCTGCTTGGCGAAGTTTACCTAACCCGTAAAAACTATGGCGAAGCATTGGCTGCCCTGCGCAAGGTTACCGGCTACAGTTTATTGCCCAGCTATGCGTCAATATTTCAGCCTGCTAATAAAAACAATGCGGAGTCGATATTTGAAATTCAGTATCTGGGATCTGACCCTAACCTGTCGAGCAATTTTATGTACCAGTTCGCGCCGTTTGATTCGGGCACGAGCGTAACCAATGATCCGGGTACCAACCTGAGCTACAACAGCGGATGGAACACACCAACCACTGATCTGATCAATGCTTATGAAGTAGATGATCTGCGCAAAGCGGTTTCCCTATCCGAAGGCTTTACCCTCAGCGGAACTTATCACGAGGTGCCCTACATCACCAAGTATAACCAGGGCTTTGTGCAGCCGGGGCAAACCAACGTGAATTTCCCGATAATACGTTATGCCGACGTGATGCTTGAGATTGCCGAGTGCCTGAATGAGCAAGGCTTTATTGCCAATGGCGAAGCTTTCGAGTTGCTTAACGCTGTAAGAAACAGGGCCGGTTTACAGCCAAAAACATCGGGCAATGCCGTACCAGCACTTAATGTGGCCAATCAACAGGCTTTCAGGGATGCTATCGCGCAAGAGCGCAAGGTAGAGCTGGCCTTTGAAAATCACCGCTGGTACGATCTGGTAAGAACAGGTACCGCTGTTGAAATTATGAATGCCCACGGCCAGCGTGAAATCAGCAAAGCTCCGGCGCAATATCCGGCAGGTTCGTACACGGTAACCGCTAACAAACTATTGTTGCAAATTCCACAACGCGAAGTAACGTTAGATAATCTCACACAAAATCCGTTATAGAAATTACCCCTGTTTGCTGTAAGCAAAATGCGTAAAACGGGCAAGCTTGTAAAATGGCTTGCCCGTTTTTTTATGGGTCTATCTAAAGTATATTGCAGATATTCATCATACAACAAACAGCAAAATGTGCAACTGTATGATCAAATCCGACAAACAATATACCCGCGCCAAAACTTATTTTTGGGTACAATTATAAACCGCTATTAGTTATGAGTAAAATAAGGGTTGGCCTGTTTGGTATAGGCCTTAAAGCATATTGGGAACAATTTGACGGATTGGAAAAACGCCTGAAAGAATACGTTGATCAGGTAGCTGAAAGATTAAACCTGTATTCGGCCGAAACTATTAATGTTGGTTTGGTTGATACACCCGAGCTGGCCTTTGCAGCCGGCGACCGTTTTAAGGCTGAGGATGTAGATATTATATTTTTGTACGTTACCACTTACGCGCTGTCTTCTACAGTATTACCGGTTGTCAGAAAAGCGAAGGTTCCGGTTATCATACTCAACCTTACACCATTAAGCAGGATAGATTATACATCTTTTAACCAACTGAATAACAGAACAACCATGACCGGCGAGTGGCTGGCATTCTGTTCGGCCTGCCCGGTGCCCGAGATAGCGAATGTTTTTAAGCGAAGTAAAATACCGTTCTATCAAATTACCGGCATGCTTGAGGGCGACGGGCATGTTTGGGATGAGGTTGAACAATGGATAGATGCCGCCCGCGTTAAACGAACCATGTACTATAACCGCTTGGGGGTAATGGGTAATTACTACAATGGTATGTTGGATATTTACACCGATCTCACCCTGCAATGTGCTGTATTTGGCGGCCATATCGAGATAATTGAAGTTGACCATCTCTCTGCCATGCGCGAAGCGGTGACCGACGAGCAAACCAATGAAAAACTCCGGGAGATAAATACCTGGTTTGATGTACAGCCTGATTGTCCGGAAGATGAATTAGTGCGGGCCGCTAAAACCGCGGTTGCTTTAGATCAGTTGGTTGAAACCTATCAGCTGGGTTCATTAGCTTATTATCACCGTGGGGTAGGTAATGCCGCTAACGAGAATACCATGACCTCGGTAATCCTCGGCAATTCATTACTTACCGGCCATAATGTGCCGGTAGCGGGCGAGTACGAAATTAAGAATGCCCAGGCCATGAAAATAATGGACAGCTTTGGAGCTGGAGGGTCATTCACGGAGTATTACGCGATGGATTATGAGGATGATGTAGTTTTAATGGGGCACGATGGCCCATGCCACCCCCGCATAGCCGAGGGGAAAATAAAGGTTAAGCCGCTGCAAGTATATCATGGTAAAGTAGGTAATGGCCTTTCGGTCGAAATGTCGGTCAGCCACGGGCCGGTTACCCTTTTTTCGGTAGTTGAAACCGGCGATGGTTCGCTATTCTTTTTAGTGGCCGAGGGCGAATCTGTTGCAGGGCCGATACTTGAGATTGGTAACACCAACAGCAGGTACAAATTCCAGATAGGGGCACGTAACTTTGTGGAAGCCTGGAACCAGCAAGGCCCGGCGCACCATTGTGCCATTGGTAAAGGCAGGCTGGCATCAAGGTTAAAAAAGCTGGGCGATATTTTAGGTTTGCAAACGGTACAGGTGTGTTAGTAGTTTACGGATTCTTCATTAGCAGTAACACCAGCACAGCTATCTTACTCAAATTAACCCGCAGGTATTTTAGCGCTACCGCTAACTGATTTTCAACCGTGTGTTTGCTGATGCCCAACTGCTCGGCAATTTCGGTATTGGTTAGCTGTTTTACCTTGCTCATGTAAAATATTTCGCGGCAACGTTTAGGTAATTCTTGCAGGCATTCGTTTAAAATGTTGGTGCTATCGGTTTCGTTTAGTTTTTCATCTCCTTTATTATACACTACACTAAGCGGAGATATTTTACTTTCATCTAATTCAATAAAAATGCTTTTGGCAGCTTTTAAGCGTCGGTACACCTCATACCGGGTTGATGAATTTAAATAGGCCGCAAAATTTTTGATGTCGAGCGTATGCCGCTTGTTCCATATCAATACAAACACTTCCTGCACCACTTCCTCGCTGGCATCGGCATCCTTTAAATAATATAGGGCGGCCTTATACATTCGCAGCCAGTAACGATCATAAAATTCGGCGAATGCCCTGTCATCGCCTGCCAGAATATCGTGCCACAGATCCTCGTCGCTTCGAAATATCTTCGCCATCGTTAATTAATTAGGTGCCAATATTTTATTGATGAGATAATTGGAGTTATCATCATCAGGTTTATAATTGCACTAAGGCAATATGAAATACTAAATGTATTTGCTAATTGGTTTATCCAGCCAATATAAATCTCTTTTATCAATTTGGTAACCCCATCTATCCTGACCGTAATTGGGTCGATAAAAAAACTATAAAAAAGTATGGGAGGTTTTTATCCGCATATACTCTATAGGTAAAAACCAATTATAGTTTTATGACCCAAGAGGAGTACCTGCGGCTTTACAAAAGGTATTTGGCAGGCATAGCCACACCCAATGAGATAGCTTTATTAGATAATTATAAAGATGAATTTGATATTGATCGGTTTGATGATAAACCATCAATACCCGATCAGGACACTGTAAAAACCCGCATCTACCAGCGAATAGAAAGCAGGATGGAGCTACCGCCAAATGCAACCCGACCTGTGCGCAGGCTTTGGTTATGGTCAGCCGCTGCTTCTATATTACTGCTAATTGGCATTGGCTTCTTTTATACAAGTAAGCTTAAAAGCAAGGTAAACAGCGTTCCCGTAAAAATCACTAAGGTTAATCAAGCTATTGTTCCGGGTACTAACAGAGCCATACTGATACTTGATAATGGTACAAGGGTTGATTTGAACGACGCCACGAAGGGCCGCATAGCACAATCCGGTAATACAACCATCAATAAACTAAACAATGGCCGCTTACAGTATAATAACGAGGGCAGATCTTCGGCAGGTAAAAGCGATGCAATTGCTTATAACACCATCATAACCCCTCGCGGTGGCCAATACGAGGTAATGCTTCCGGATGGAACTTCGGTTTGGTTAAACTCGGCATCATCATTAAAATACCCGGTAGCTTTTGCTGGGAGTGAGCGCCATGTAGAGCTTAATGGCGAAGCTTACTTTGAAGTAGCTAAAGATAAGAATATGCCGTTCACCGTAAATTCTGGTAATGTAAACATCAGGGTTATTGGTACTCATTTTAACATCGCCGCCTATGATGATGATCCATCAACCAAAACAACCTTGCTCGAAGGTTCGGTTAAATTGAGTACCGCCAATGAAGCCGTAGTGCTTACACCCGGGCAACAGGGCGTTGCCGAAAATGGCAGCCACAACATAACTACCAAAACCGTTAATGTGCAGGATGCTATTGCCTGGAAAAACGGCTATTTCTCATTCAAAAAGGAAAACATACAATGTGCCATGCGTAAAATTTCGCGGTGGTATGATGTAGATGTAGTGTACGATGGCAAGATAAGCGATAAGCTGATAAGCGGCTCGGTAACGCGCACACAAAGTATTACCGAAATGCTTAGCTATCTGGAAACTATTGGTATAGCCAAATTTAAAATAGATGGAAGGAGGATCATGGTAAAAGCTAACTAACCCAACTTGTTTTTAATGAAATGACCATGATGAAATCTAAATCAGGAAGCGTCGTTACCGCTCCCTGATCGATCAGCGCTATGCACTGCATAAGGTCAAATCTCAATTCTCTTACAAACCGATTATTATTTAACCTAACATTCAAATGTATAAAGAATTTACTAAAGTTCTCTGCATGCCTGTGCGCGGCAGGGGCCCTAACTTACTGTTGACAATGAAATTAACATTTGTTATTTGTCTACTGTTTTTTATGCAGGCATCGGCAACAAGTCTTGCGCAAAAAATAACGCTCCATGTTAAAAACCTGTCGTTCGATAGATTATTGGATGAGATAACCCGGCAAAGCGGTTATCATTTTCTTTATGAGGATCAACTACTCAGCCAGGCTAAACCCGTTACCATCAACGTGCGCGATGCTGCTTTGGGCAAAGTACTTAATGATTGCTTTGCCGATCAGCCTTTTAGCTATGTGGCCAACAATAAAAATATACTTATTGTAGCCCGCAAAAAACCGGCAGCTAATGAGCCGGTAAGCAAAGCCATAACTGTTACAGGTGTGGTAACTGACGAAAAAAATCTGCCCTTACCCGGCGTAAGCGTAACGGTAAAGGGTACCACTATTGGTACCGTTACCAATAAAGATGGTGCCTATTCGCTCGCCCGGGTTGAGCCTACAGCTACTTTGGTTTTTAGCTTTTTAGGCTACACCAGTAAAGAAGTTGTGGTTGAGGGTAAAACACAAATAAATGTAAGCCTGCAACCGTCAGACAATAAGTTGAACGAGGTGGTGGTAGTGGGTTACGGTACGCAAAAAAAGGCAACGTTAACGGGTTCGGTAGCCTCGGTAAAGTCAGAGGATATTACCGCGGCACCGGTAGCCAGTACAATCAATTCGCTGGCGGGGCGTTTGCCGGGTTTGGTATCGCAACAAACAAGCGGCCAGCCGGGTGCCGATCAGGCCAGCATTAGCATACGTGGTTTTGGTGGGGCCATATGGATAGTTGATGGTGTGGAATCTGATTTTAACAATATCGACCCTAACCAGATAGAAACCATCAGTATTTTAAAGGATGGTGCAGCCTCAATTTATGGTGCACGCGCGGGTAATGGTGTAGTGCTGGTAACCACCAAGCGCGGTAAAGAGGGGAAGCCTGATATAACCATCAACTCATCATATACCTTACAAGGTAACACCATCATGACCGACCCGGTTAACTCAGGTCAATATGCCGAGCTTACCAACCTTTTTTACGCCAATCAGGGTAAGCCGGCGCAATACACCCAGGAGCAAATAGATAAGTTTTACGCGGGTAATGATCCCGCCTATCCTAATACCGATTGGAAAAAGATAGCCATGCGTACATGGGCACCTCAAACCCAGCAAAACCTATCAGTACGTGGCGGTAGCGATAAGATCAAGTATTTTGGATTTATAGGTTATATGGATCAGGGTGTGGTTTGGAAAAATAATGGCGGTGGTTATAAAAGATATAACCTGCAATCAAACCTCGATGCTAAAATAAATGATGATCTGTCGATACAATTACTAATATCAGGCGTTGATGAGGCCAAGTCAGAAACCGAACGCCGTCAGTTTGCCGGTGGTGGCGTATGGGGCGATCTTTGGAGTTCATTGCCTATCTATCCGTCAACCTTGCCCGATGCATCTAAAAATTCGTACGCCAACGCGCTTGGGGTAGGTAGTGTATTGCTATCAAGCGATCAGGAGATATTTGGCTACAGCAAAAACAATACGCAAAATTACAAAGGCACCTTTATAGCCGATTATAAGATACGCGCGGTTGAGGGCCTCAGTGCCAAGGCATTTATTAACTACGATAAAACCTACATCACACAAAAAAACTTTACAAAACCCTATAGCTTTTACACTTACGATTATTCAACGGATAAGTACACCCTTGCCGGCTCGTTAGGCACGCAGGCCAAACTTATTTACCAAACTACCCAACGGCGAAATATAACCAGCCAGTTATCACTTAATTATGATAAGGTGCTTGGTGGCGATCATCATATTACCGCGCTGGCGCTGTACGAGTTGATAGATTATAACACCAATTACATTTTGGCCGGGCGCGATAATTTTTTGACCCCAGCTGTTGATGAGCTGTTTGCCGGTGCGGTACAATCAAGCCAGGCAAACAGTTACTCTACCGAGATGGGGCGTGCAAGTTATGTAGGCAGGTTAAACTACTCATATAAAGATAAGTACATTATTGAAACCAGCCTCCGTGCCGATGCTTCTGCCCGATTCCCCAGTAACAGTCGCTGGGGGTATTTTCCGGGTGCTGCCTTGTCGTGGCGTTTAGGGCAGGAGGAGTTCCTCAAAAAAATCAAATCTATTGATGAGTTAAAGCTGCGCATGAGTTACGGTAGCTCGGGTTTAGATAATGTTGGCGATTTTCAATACCTTACCGGTTACCAGTTTAACGGGCAGTGGCTAATTGGTAATGGCACACAGGTAGGTATAGTATCAACCGGATTACCCAACCCCAACCTTACCTGGCAAAAGATCAGTATATACAACGTAGCTACCGATTTCTCTTTTTGGAACAGGAAGCTATTTGGTACAGTTGAGGCGTTTTACCGTACCCTATCGGGCATACCGGCAACCAGGCTGTTATCATTACCAAGCACATTTGGCGCGGGCTTACCGGCCGAAAATCTGAACAGCCAAAACAACCGTGGCTTTGAATTAAACTTAGGTACCAGCGGCAACATAGGCGAGTTAAGGTACGAGGTATCGGCAAACCTATCATGGTCGCGTGCTAAATGGGTACATTATGAGGAGCCGGTGTATACCGATGCTGATCAGATACGCCTGAGCCAGGTATCAGGCCGATGGACCGATGTTACCTTTGGTTACGTGTCTGACGGGTTGTTCACTAACCAGCAGGAAATAGACAATTTGCCATTTACCTATCCGGGAGGAAACGCCGCACTGCGCCCGGGTGATGTAAAATATGTTGATATTAACGGCGATGGTAAGCTCGATTTTCGCGATCAGCAGCAGATAGGCACCAGCACGGTACCCAACTGGATGACAGGTGCCACCATCAACCTGAAGTATAAGAATTTCGACCTGCAATCACTATTACAAGGCGCTTTTAACTATTACAGCAACACCAATTTACTAAGGGGTAGCCTCAATTATTCAAAAGCCTATTACGAGAATATGTGGACAGAGCAAAACAACTCTGCCAATGCCGCAGCACCCAGAATTGCAGGGGCGGCGACCAATGGCCTACAGTCCGACTATAATTTTAAGAAGGCCAGTTATTTGAGGTTGAAAACCCTGGCTATAGGCTATTCGTTACCGGTAGCGTTGTTAACCAAGGCAAAGGTGCGTAACCTGCGCCTGTATCTGGCAGGTACAAACCTGTTCACCATCAACCCGCTCAAAAAATATTACGTTGACCCAGAAGCGCCTTCGGGCCAGGCCGGGTATTACTATCCGCAGCAACGCACTATCTCATTTGGTTTGAATCTTACCCTCTAACATTAAAAAGATCATGAAAAAAATAGTATCATTAATCGTTTTGATCAGTTTGGGCGCATGTTTTTCGTGTAATAAACAGGTGCTTGATAAGCGTCCGCTTAATATAATCTCAGATGCGGATGTATTTAACGATCCGGCTCTTGTTAACGCCTATCTTACTCAAATATACTATGGCATGCCTGTTTTGGGTAATGATTGCAGCGCTAACGGCCCTTTTGAGGGCGACGGAAGCTGGCACGCGTTCGATATCAATGATGTATCTGACGAGAGTTTCCCACAGTTCAGAGATTGGAATCCAAGTACAGCATTCATGTTTAAATATGGCAACCTAAACATTAATGGAGGGCTGCTTGATTGGTGGGGTTACAACACTATCCGCAACATCAACCAGTTTCTTGAAAAGCTGCCATCATCACCACTGCCTGCTACCGATATTACATCAAAAATGGCCGAGGCGCGGTTTTTAAGAGCATTCTGTTATTTTTCGATGGTTAAACGTTATGGTGGCATCCCGCTGATAACCAAAGTGCAGAGTGCCGATGAGCCCGAAGAAACACTTTACCCCGTACGTGCAACCGAGCAAAGTATTTACGATTTTATTATTGCCGAGATAGATGCCTGCGCTAACGATCTGCCGGAGGTTATAAGTGCCGAGAATCTTGGTCGCCCGTCAAAATATGCCGCGCTGGCACTAAAAAGCAGGGCAGCGCTGTACGCAGCCAGCATAGCCCAGTTTGGTACCGTAGGGTTAAATGGGATAGTGGGTATACCCGCGTCATTAGCGCAATCATATTACCAAAAATCGTATGATGCATCGCAGGCTATAATCACCAGCGGTAAATACGCGCTTTACAATGCTGATGTAAACAAGTCAACCAATTTTCGCAACATATTTTTAGTGAAGAACAACAGTGAGGTGATCTTTGCCAAACGTCACGATAACGTTAACCAGGACGCGGGCGGAAACGGTTGGGGTGTCGACTTTTTTAATTGCCCAAGGCCGCAAGCCTGGGCTCGTGGATTGTACGAACAATCATACCTTGAGTTTGCCGAATCATTCGAGATGGTTGATGGTTCATCGGGTAAGTTGGATCGTGATGCCCTGCAAGGCAAAATACTAACTACCGAGGAGTTATGGGGCGATAGGGACCCGCGCTTTTTTGCTACGTTCTACACTCAAAATACCAGCTGGAAAGGTACCAGGCTTGATTTTCATGCGGGTATACGCCTGCCCGATGGCTCTATCAGAACGGACGGCGCGTACAACGGCATACCAGCCACAGGTGAGCAGGATTACCAGGGTACAGGTATTGGTGTTTTAAAATATCTGGATGAGAGCCACGATAATATGGCCGGTGCAAACAGCGGATGGGCAACTTCAGCGCAGGACTGGCTGATATTCAGATACGCCGAAATTTTACTTAACAATGCCGAAGCCGCCTATGAGTTAGGTAATATTGCCGAAGCCACCAGCGCTGTTAACCAGGTGAGGAGTCGTGCCGGTATCGCAACCCTGGCCGCCGTTACACGCGAACAGATACACCATGAACGCAAGGTCGAGCTGGCGTTTGAAGGCCAGCGCTATTGGGATGTACGAAGATGGCGCACCGCTGTTAATGATCTGTCTGTACGCTGGTCGGGTATCCGTTATATACTGGATGGAGCCACCGGTAAATACATGGTGCAATTCATTAATAATGTTGATGGTTCATCGCGCATTCCGCAGTTCAGAACCGAGAACTATTATTTGCCGCTTACCAATGCCCGTACATCTAATAACCCTAAATTGGTTGAAAATCCCGGCTATTAATTTATGCAACCCATCAAACCGGCAGACAGCTAACAGCCTTGCCGGTTTGATCATTATACAACACTATTGCTATTTATAAACTATGAAAAAACTATTCATCATTGGTCAATTATTTATTACGGCCGTTGCCTTTATCGCTTTTACCGGTACGGATGTATTGGCGCAAAAAGGCTCATCAAAACAAAAGTACGATGTAGCTGCCTTTTACTGGCCGGGTTATCACCCCGAACCAAGGTTTAAGGATATTGGCGTTTTCCCGGACGGAAAAGGAGAGTGGGAGGCGATCTACAAGGCCAAACCTAAATTTGAGGGCCACGAACAACCCCTGGTACCACTTTGGGGATACGAGAATGAAGCCACTCCAAAAGCAGCTCAGAAAAAGATTGCAGCGGCCACAAAGTATGGTGTCAACGTTTTTATTTTCGATTGGTATTGGTATGATAATAAGCCCTTTTTAGAGGGTGCGTTGAATGATGGTTTTTTGAAGGCTCCTAATAATACCGATATGAGCTTTTACCTGATGTGGGCCAATCATGATCATAACTCATACCTTGACCCGGCCAATCCCGACAAAACCAAGGTGTACTGGAAAGGTGGCGTTGACCGCGCTACGTTTGATGGCATGATAAAACACATCATTAACGACTATTTTAAAAAGAAGAACTATTACAAGATAAACGGCGAGCCGGTATTCAGCATTTACGAGCTCTCCACCTTTATTAATGGCCTCGGCGGGGCAAAGCAAGCTAAGGAAGCACTTGATCATTTTAAGGAAGAAACAATTAAAGCAGGCTTTCCGGGCTTGCATCTTCAGGCTATTTTGTGGGGCAATATTCCATCAACACTTGATGCCGTACCCGGCGATAAATCACAAACACAAAACTCAACCATTGAATACTTCGGCTTTAAAAGCATGACCAATTACCAATGGGTGCATTTTACATCGCCTGCCGGTAATTATGTTGATTGGGGCAAAAAGGCTATATCGCAATGGGCCGTTTGGGATAAAACTTTCAGTATTCCTTACTTTCCGCACGTATCAATAGGCTGGGATAATAACCCTCGTTTCCCAACCACTACCCAGTCCTTTGTTAAGGATATCAATCCTACTGATTTTAAAAATTATTTGGAGCAGGCTAAAGATTACCTCAAGGCACATCCTAAACAACCTAAGCTGATTACAATAAACGCCTGGAATGAGTGGGCTGAAGGCAGTATGCTCGAACCTGAAAAGAAATATGGTTATGGTTATCTGGAGGCGGTAAAAAAAGTATTTCTGCAACCCGATTAATAAGTAAATTAAGAGCTACCAATTTATTAAGTATGCCGTCATCACTTTTATTAGGCGATGGCGGCATGCAACACTGCCATTTATGATGAAATTTAAGATCAAATTATTTACCACTGCATGCTGCCTTTTATGCTACGTAGCAGCGCAAGCACAGATAAAAAACCTGAAAGCCAACTTCGCCAGCCCCGGTAACGCCTATAAGCCCGGCGTGTACTGGTATTTTATGGATGGCAATATTACTCAGGAAAGCGTTAAGCGCGATCTGGTATCAATGAAGGCTGCCGGTATTGGGAGCGTTTTGTTTTTAGAAGTAAACGTAGGTATACCTCAAGGTAAAATAGAGTTTTTGAGCGATAGATGGCTGTCGATACTTTCGTACATGTTTAGCGAAGCTAAACGGCAGGGTATCAGTATATCATTAGGTATAGGCCCGGGGTGGCAGGGAGCCGGTGGCCCCTGGATAAAACCCGAAGAATCAATGCAAACATTGGTAGCCAGCGAAACCATAGTATCTGCCGGTGAGCGTAATGCGGTGGTATTGCCCGTACCAGCCGAGCCTAAACCTTATTTTGGTAATGATGGCCTAACCGCCCAAATGCAGCAACAAAGGGAGCTGTATTACAAAGATGTGGCAGTTGTGGCTATCCCGTTAAATGATGCAAAGCCATTGAAAGGATATAAAGAAAAGGCGCTTTATTACCGCGGGCCTTTTTCATCTACAGATACTGTTAGGCCAAATATCCCGATGGAGGAATTAACCGGCGGGACGGACGGCATCAACACCAAAGATATTATTGTGCTTACCCAAAAAATGGATAGCTCGGGCAGGTTAAACTGGAAGCCGACCAGGGGCAAATGGAAGGTGTTGCGTTTTGTGAGCCGTAATAATGGCGCTGTTTCGCGTCCGGCGCCATTGCCCGGTGTTGGTTTTGAATCGAACAAAATGGATACCGCGGCCATAAAAAAGCATCTGGATATTTATGTAGGCAAGATATTGAAAGACTACCAGTTTGATACAAATGCCGAGGGCGGTTTGAAAGCCTTGCATATTGATAGCTGGGAATCAAGCTCGCAAAACTGGACGCCGGCTTTTATAGCGGAGTTTAAAAAGCGCCGCGGGTACGATCCGGTTAAATACCTGCCTGCTTTTAACGGGCACGTTATTGGCAACACGGCCGTGAGTGAGCGCTTTTTATGGGATGTTCGCCTTACACTTCAGGATATGATATTTGACAACCATGCGAGCTATGTTAAGCGTTACGCGCACAATAAAGGGTTAAAATTATCCATCGAACCTTATGATCTTAATCAAACCTCGGATATTGATCTGGGGAGTTTTGCCGACATACCTATGGCTGAGTTTTGGAGTAAGGGATATGGCTATAATACGGCATTCAGCGCTGCGGAGGCTTCTTCTATTGCTCATGTAAATGGCAACAGTGTGGTTCAGGCCGAATCATTTACCGCTTTACCTACCGAGGGCTGGAAACAACACCCGGCATCAATGAAAGATCAGGGCGACTGGGCTTTTGCAGCGGGTATCAATAAGTTCTATTTCCACACGTTCACCAATCAGTTTTTGCCCGACTCGCTAAAGCCCGGCGCAACCATGGGGCCTTTCGGTGTGCATTGGGATAGCGGACAAACATGGTGGTCAATGGTGCCGGCTTATCATAGTTACCTTAGCCGTTGCCAATACCTGCTGCAACAAGGCCGAACAGTAGCTGATATACTTTACCTAACCCCCGAGGGCGCTCCGAATGTTTTTTTGCCACCACCTTCAGCCTTGACCCGCGATACTATTGGCGACAGGAAAGGATTTAATTTTGATGGTTGCACAGGTACACAATTGTTAAAAGCCTTTGTGCGTGGTAACGAAATACAGTTTCCGGGCGGAGCATCGTACAAAATATTAGTGCTTCCGGCTATTAAAACCATTACGCCCCAGTTGCTCATTAAAATTGAAGAACTAATAAAAGCCGGAGCCATTGTGATAGGGCAAAAGCCGGAAATATCGCCCAGCCTGGTTGGTTATCCGCAATGCGATCAGCAGGTAAAAGAAATAGCTAACCGCATTTGGGGCAGTGCACCAGCTACCACCAGTGTGCTGAACCGTACCTATGGCATAGGTAAAATTATAACCGGCGGGCAATTGCTCGAATTGGATGGAGGCTTATATCCGCATTACGATGCTACCTCAGCAGTGCTTGCTAAAATGGGTTTTGCCGAAGATTTTTCAACCGATGCCCCGGTAAGGTATACACACCGCACGGCTGCCGACTGGGATATTTATTTTTGCGCCAATAGCTCCGATAAACCTATTACGTTTGATGCCCGCTTTCGGTCGGCAAAGGGAGCGCCTGAAGTTTGGAATGCCATTGATGGTACCATTAAACCCGTAAAATATTTTACGCAGGATGCAGGCTCAACAACAATTAATCTTTCGTTAGATGCGCATGAGAGTTGTTTTGTGGTGTTCTCAAGCGATAATAAAGGGACACAAAACCCCGGCAAGTTATTAACTCGTACAGATGCCATTAAGGATCTGAGCACTAACTGGCAAGTTGCTTTTGATACCAAATGGGGTGGACCGGCAAAAATTGATTTTAAGGAGCTCAAAGATTGGTCGACCATGGAGAACCAAGGCATCAAGTATTATTCGGGTATAGCTGTTTATACCAAAGTATTCGATATTGATAAGGCTATGTATGCCGATAAGGGTAATTACTATTTAAACCTTGGCGAAGTAAAGAACATAGCGCGGGTAAAGCTAAACGGTAAAGATTTGGGTGTAGTTTGGACAGCGCCGTGGAGAGTAAATATTTCATCAGCATTAAAGCAAAAAAATAATGTGCTTGAAATTGAAATAGCTAACCTGTGGCCTAACCGCATGATAGGCGATGCGAAACTGCCTTATGATGGCCCCCAAAACGGCCAATGGCCTGATTGGTTGATCAACGGCAAACCACGGCCTACCAAGCGCCACTCCTTTGCCAGCAATACGGTTTACGATGCAAAATCAAAACTATTACCATCTGGGTTACTTGGGCCTGTTAACATTGTACAAATAAGCGGTGAATAGGGTTGCTGCCAACTAAATTGATACACCATGATAAATTACATTAAATACCTCCGGACTGACCGCAAGAATGATGACCTGGGCTTAAGTATTGTAAATACCGGCTGCACACGTATTAAGGTGGCCGACGAGTATCCCCTAAAGCGTCATCCTTTGCCGCATTGTTTTAATTGGGAGGATTGGCGGGTTTTGCAAGAGTATCAAATTATTTATATAGCAAAGGGTTATGGCTTGTTTGAATCGGAATCGGTTAGTTTAACCAGGGTTAAGCCGGGCACAATCATATTTCTGTTCCCTAACGAACGGCACCGCTACAAGCCCGATCACGACAAAGGTTGGGATGAATATTGGGTAGGCGTGCAGGGTAAAATGATAGACAGTTTGTATACCTCCGGTTTTATCAGGCCGGAGGTTGCTTGCTTTCAGGTTGGTTATAAACAACGTATACGTGATATGTTCAAAGCCATAATGGATGGTACCCGCAAAGAGCAGAAAAGCTACACACCCGCGGTTACCGGGGCCGTTATAAACCTGATACAGGAATATCATGCCGGTGTTAAGCAAAGCCAGGTGATGCATAGCACCGAATATAAAATGATGGATAAAGCCAGAGAATTGTTTAGCGCGAATCTGTATAAACCATATTCGCCGGAGCAGGCTGCTATCGATCTTAATTTAAGTTATTCCACATTCAGGCGATTATTTAAACTTCATTGGGGAGTGCCACCGGGTCAGTATTTTTTGCAACAAAAAATAAACAAAGCGGCCGGGTTAATTAAACAGGATAAGCTATTGATGAAGGAAATATGCGCCTTGTTGAATTTTGATTCGGTGCATTATTTTAGCAGGGTGTTTAAAGAGAAAATGGGCTGCACGCCCACTCAGTATCGAAATTATCCGATTGTGAAAACGTGAAAATTTTCTATGTTCCTGCTAAAAACTAATAGCGTTTTTTTTCTTTAAAATAGAATGGGGTTCTTATGGAAATGTTATTATTTCCAACATTGATCCACACCGCTTTCATTTTATTTTTCACCCGCCAGGCAACCATATCCTCCGATTGGCAGGTAATTGTATTAAATCAAAAGATTAAATACATCGAAAAAATGAAAACACTAAAATTAAGCTATCTCATTATTATAGCTGCGTTTACTGTGGTAAGCGTACTGGCAGTTTCCTGTAGCAAATCATCATCCGATCCTAATCCGGATGATACAACTAAGGTTACCGGAGTGCAACTGAGTCAAAACACAACATTCGGCAATATACTGACGGATAATAAGGGGCGTTCACTTTACTTTTTTAGCAATGATGCCGCCACGGCCTCAACCTGCGTTGAGGGCTGTGCTGTAGTTTGGCCGGTGTTTTATGTAGAGAACCCATCGGTAGGCACCGGTTTGGCGGCAACTGATTTTGGCGTAATCACCAGGGCTGATGGTTCTAAACAAACTACCTACAAAGGATGGCCACTTTACTATTATAAGGATGATGCTAAAGGCGGTGATACCAATGGTGACGGGATTGGGGGGATATGGTTTATAGCCAAAGCCGATTATTCGGTAATGATATCGAACGCGCAACTGGTGGGGCATGATGATGTTCAATACAATGATCAGGGTATTGCGGGCACCGGGTCATCAAAGTATTTGGTTGATGCCAATGGCCACACGCTTTACTTGTTCAGCCGGGATACGCATGATACCAATACCTTCACCCGGGCCGACTTTAGTAATGATGCCGTTTGGCCGGTGGATGTTGTGGCTAATGTTGGCAGCATCCCTTCAACGTTGGATAAGTCGCAATTCTCAACCATTAACGTATTCGGTAAAACGCAGTTGGTATACAAAGGGCACCCGCTATACTTTTTCGGGCAGGATAACGCTACCCGTGGTAATACCAAAGGTGTGAGTTTCCCAACGCCGGGTGCCGCTATTTGGAAGGTATTGAACGGCAATACTCCGGTTCTTTAAAATTAAGGGTGGGTGCCAAGTGGGTGCCTGCACTTAGTGAAAATATAATACAAGCAATATCTAAAGCGCTATAAGTACATTATTTATAGCGTTTTTATTGTTATGTGCAATGCCGGTTACGCAATGTTTGTGCTGTTTATGTGCAATCAATATATAGTTGAACGCATTACTTTTATTCAACCAATTCTTAAACTGTAAACCTAAATTATTATGCTGAACATAAGCAGTAAGTTGCCTGTGCTCTCGGGGCTGTCATTCACCCCCTCGCTTTTTACTAATCGCATTAAACGTCGTCACAAAGCTTTTTGGCAATCTGCGGGAGCGGAGGAATTGCGGAATACGCCTATTCAAAACTTCGCCAGCCTTGATGATTTGCGCAGCCAACCTCATTGGCAACGCATATTGAGCAACAAGGCCAACGCATCGCGCTTTGCTGCTATGTATGGCTGCCAAACCCCTACGATATATTGGCAGGGCCGTAATGTTAACGATATTGATTTTAATGCCATCCCCGCGCAGTTTGTTATTAAACCAACCGTTGGTCATTCGTGTAATAATGTTTTCCTGATAAACAATGGCTATAACTACATGGATAAGCGGTATTATACACGCCGCGAGCTGTTGGTTGAGATGGAGCAAACACTGGCCGAAAACCCATTGACCGAGATATTGATCGAAGAATTTTTGACGTGTGAGCAAGGTGAATACCGCATACCTGTTGACTATAAGTTACATGCTTTCAATGGCGAAATAGCGCGCATTGAGGCTATACACCGCATCGGCCCGCGCGAGGGTACAGTAAACGTTTATGATAAATATTGGTCGCCGAAGGAGAATATCGGCAAAAAGTATGTTAACGCCTTAGATGCTACCCCGCCAAAATGTATCGCGCAAATTATCAGTCAGGCCAACGTGTTAAGCAAGGCCTATCAAATATATGTGCGTATTGATTTTTACGCTACCAGTAGGGGTGCGGTGTTCGGCGAGTTTACACCTACACCCGGCATAGGCGTGGGCTTCACCAAAAATGCCGACCGCCTGTTTACCTACTATTGGGATGAATACTGCAAGGGCATGATCTGATCGTTAAACCCGGTAGCATAATATAATTTATATTTTAACTTTATGATAATGATTGACATATAGTTAACTTTGAGTGTCGAGATTAACCAACTTGATACACACGGCTAACCACCGTAATTATAAACCAAAGTATATACTTCCTGATCTAAACCAATTATGCCATCTGCCAAAATACTTTTACCGGTCGCGGTATTGATGCTTGCGTTGTCGTGTGCTTTCATGGTGATCGATGATCCCGGCGATAAGATAACCGCATTGTTAACCCGCTATGCAAATAAATTTCCGCAGCAAAAGGTACACCTGCATTTAGATAGAAACTATGCCGCCGCAGGCGATACGCTGAACTTTAAGGCTTATGTGGTGATGGCTGAAAACCACCGCTTGTCAGACACCAGCAAGATACTTTATATAGACCTGCTGGATGCGGATAATGGATACAGTACCACATTAAACTACCAAATAGAAGCCGGCACTGCATCAGGCACAATAGAAATACCCGACAGTTTAAAAAACGGAAATTATACATTGCGAGCCTACACCAACTGGATGAAAAACTTTGGCGAGGAGTTCTTTTATCATGCCGTACTAAAGGTGGGGAATGCGAGCGATAATATAACGGTTGCTCAAAAGCAAACAGGGAATAAGGAAGATCAGCTATACTTTTTTGCGGAAGGTGGCAAACTGGTTGATCAGCTGGTGTCTGTTGTCGGTTTTAAAGCGATAGATAAGCAGGGGAAGGGCATAGCGGTATCGGGCTCGGTTACTGATGAAAGCGGCAAAAGCATAGCCTCTTTTCGCTCCGCTTACGCGGGTATGGGGCGTTTTAGTTTTAAGCCGGAGGCAGGGCATCAATACAGCGCGGTTGTTAAATTCAGTAATGGGATCGAGAAAAAAATACCGCTACCACAAATTGCCGAATCGGGCTATGTTTTAACGGCAAATAATGAGGATAGAAATGAGATAAGGGCTACTGTAAACTATCATGGCAAGGCTGCCGGGCAAAGTGTTTTATTGGTAACGCAAGCCAATCATAAGGTGATCAATACAACACAGGTAAACCTGGTGAACAATAAGGCGACGGTTGCGCTAAAGCGTCGGGATTTCCCGACGGGCATAGCTCAGCTTACGCTGTTTGATATGGCCGCGGAACCACTGGCCGAGCGCTTGGTATTTATTAACCGGAACGATCAGCTTAGGTTACAACTCTCCGCCCCGCAAACTACAACCGCTACTAACCGCAAACTTACACTCAAAGTAAGCGATGCGTTGTTAAACCCGGTAAATGCCAAATTTTCGGTAGCTGTGTTAGATCAAACTTTGAATAGCGATAGTCTGAACATGCCCTCGATCATGGCCGATTTGTTATTAACGTCGGACTTGAAAGGCGCCATTGAAAATCCTGATCGATATTTTAAGGATAGATCTCCCGAAACGGCCTTATTGCTCGATAACCTGATGCTTACCCAGGGATGGCGCCGCTTTAACTGGAAGGATATGTTAGCGGGAAAAGACCCTCAGTTGCTGTATCCTGCTGAGAAAAGCCAAAGCGTAAGCGGCACGCTTTTGTCGAAAAAAGATGTGCCCATATCTAATGGAAAGGTAATGCTTGTTTCCCGGTCTGATTCGGCTTTTACTTTGAATGCAGTAACCGACGATAAGGGGCGCTTTACTTTTGATCTCCCTCTATTATTTGAACAGCAATTATTTAACTTAATAGGTGCTGATGATAAAGGTAATAGCGATGGGAAAATCACCTTAGATAATAAGATCCTGGCATGGCCCGAAACTATCCATCGCCTGACAGCCTCAGATGATCAGTTGAAAAAATATATCACAGCCAATCAGCAACTGTTTAACAACAGGTCGAAGCAGTTAAAGGAAGTGGTTATCAAAGCAAAACAGCCTACCGTTACCGAAAAGGCGCTGGCATCATCAAATAACTTGAATGGTGCAGGCAATGCCGATCAGGTTTTAACCTTTCAAGATCTGATCAATTGCCACGATCTGGAAATGTGCCTGCAAGGCAAACTCACGGGAGTATCCTTTAAATCGGTAATTGATAATAATAGCAATTCATATAAAAGTGTGCCATTCGCGGCAGGCGGTATGGGTAAACCAATGTTGATAGTTTTGGATGGTGTACCTGTAGCATCGTCGTTTTCGAGGTTAAATAATATTCCTGTAGCAACCATACAAACCATTGAGGTACTACGCGGCGGCGCAAAACTGGTAGCTTATGGTATGCAGGCAAGCGGGGGGGCGCTCATCATCACCACAAAAAACGGAACGGTTGATTACAATGCCGGTATTGAACCGCTCAGAAACAACAAGCCGGTGCCGGGTTTAATGCTGCTCAGGTACAATGGCTACCACAAGGCGCGCGAGTTTTATAACCCACCGGCTAACGCGCAGGGTAAACAAAATATACGCATGGCAGGCACAGTGTATTGGAAAGCCGATTTGCGAAGCAATGATGATGGACAAGCCACAATTGAGTTTAAAGCCCCGGCCAACGTAAAAAAAGTAGCCATAGTAATTGAGGGACTATCTGCCGAAGGTAAAACTGGCTATTTATACCAAACACAAGCTTTTTAATATGATGCAAAAACCTTGTCAACCGATGAAAACCATACTTGTAGCTTTCCTGCTTTTGATGAGTTGTTTGCGGGTTGCCGCTCAGCAAAATCTGTATGGCCGGGTGGCTGATACTGATGGGGCACCGCTTGCGGGAGCTACCGTTTTTATATCCGAATCGAAGATAGGCACGGTGACGGATGATAAGGGGAATTTTGTGCTACGTGTGCCGGGCAGTGGTAATTTAAAGGTGGTGGTATCTTTTATAGGTTACGAAACCCAGATGCAAACCGTAGCGCCGGGTATGGGCGCTAACCTGAGCTTTGTGATGAAACCGGTGAGCAATCAACTTAAAGATGTGATCATCACTTCCCGATCGAACGATAACTGGAAACGCTGGGGCGAGGCCTTTACCGCTGCTTTTATAGGTAGCTCTGAGTATGCGGCGCATTGTACCATAGCTAATCCGCAGGAGATCGGTTTTGAGTTTGATAAGAGTACTCAAATATTACACGCTTATGCTTCGGTGCCCATTATGGTTCAAAATGAGGATCTGGGTTACCTGGTAACTATAGCGCTGGTTGATTTTAAATTATATACCTCGAGCAACGATGTTGATTACCAGGCTTACTACTTGTTTAATGAAATGAAGGGCAAGGGCGAAAGGCAAGCCCGGTGGGAGGAGAACAGGCGAAAGGTTTACGCGCTGTCGCTTATGCACTTTACACGCGCGCTGTATGATGGCAGGTTGAAGGAAGAAGGATTTGAAATACGTCGTTTCATGCAAGTTGATAATAAGGAGAAGCAGCGTGTCAAAAAAATATACGATCAGCAATATGCCCTACATGCCGATTCGCTGAAAAAGGTATCAGACCACATGGCGGCGCTCAATAAAATCATCGCCAATCGTTTTGGTAAGGATTCGTTGAGGTATTATAAAAAGGTATTAGCCGAAAAGGATACCGAGATAAAGATGAGCGAATTGCTGAAAGTAGATGATATATCTGAAAAAAAGGATAAGGTCAGGGCTTTAAGCTTCAAAAACCAATTACAGGTGGTTTATAAAAAGAACAAAGAGCCCGAAGAGTATTACAAGTTCAGAAACAATACGGCGCTGTCTACCGAAAACATTGCCGTACGCACTAATGATATCAGCACCAGTCAGCTGGTTATGCCGCCCAGGCTTAACCCGTATACCGAGATGTGGCTTACCAATAGCATACCCGTAAATATTAAGGAGAACGGCGCTATGGATAATACCAACCTGTACATGAGTGGCTTTTGGGGCTGGTGGGAAAAGATAGGTACCAAACTCCCTTACGAGTACTATCCGGATTAGTCATACGCCATTTTTGTTGTAACATTTTAGTAGCATTTAATAATTAACAAGGCCGTTTTTTACAAAAAGAAATTGTTAATTGCTACTGCTTTGAACACACAGGAACTTTTTGATTTAGTTCGTTTTGATCATGATGAGTCAGCTTTTAACGCCTTGTACCGTATGCAGGCCGTAAAGCTTTCGCGCTTCGCGTATACTTATATAGATGATACCGAAGCGGGTAAAGAGATAGTGAACGATGTGTTTGTTAAGCTATGGCATAACCGCGATAGTTTGGCCATGGTGCGCAACATTGAGGTTTACCTGTATGTATCAGTTAAAAATGCCTGTTTAAATCACGTAAAAAGCACTACATCCCGTAAGGCGCGCGAACTTAATGCCGGTAACAGACTTTATTTTCAACTCGATGCCGATCCGGCGCAGTTGCTCATCAGCAAACAATTACAGCAGGAAATTATAGCTGCTGTAAACAACCTGCCCCCACGCTGCAAACTCATATTTAAAATGGTGAAAGAGGATGGGCTTACCAGTAACGAGGTAGCCACGATACTCGATCTGTCAAACAAAACGGTTTTCGCGCAGCTTGCCATCGCTGTTAAAAAAATAGAAACTGTTATCAGTAATTTTAAATAATTGGCTTTTCCCAAAAAAAGTTTCAAAACCTTTAGGAAAATCAGTATTTGTATCTGTCCTTGTATCAGATTAGTAAGATATGGGAAAATCAAGGTTTGCTGAACTGATGGCCAAACGCATGGATGGTTCAGCCACTGAGGAGGAGTTGAAGGAACTCGAATTATTTTTAGCACAATACCCGCACTATAAAAAAACGCAGCAAGTTACCGACGCTCTCTCGCAAAAAGCGGATGAGCAACCGCTGGATATTGATAAAGAAATAGATGCTATTTGGACACGGATCAACAATAATGATGAGCACAATGAGACCGAAGTTAAGCCAGTAAGCACTGTTAAATATTTAAAATGGATAGGCTCGGCGGCGGCTATGCTGGCCATTGCGGTAGCGGCATACATGTTATATATCAATTATCTAAAAGGCCGGCAAAACCAATTAGCCGTAACACAACAAATTGATGTGCCTTATGGTAAAACAAAACAGGTTGTTTTGGCTGATGGTACCAAAGTTAAACTTAACGCGGGGAGTCATTTTACGTATCCTGCCAATTTTGAGGGCGCAACCCGTGAGGTTCAGCTTGATGGCGAAGGCTTTTTTGAAGTAGCTAAGGATGCCGCGAAACCCTTTTTTGTACATACAGGGGGCATAACGGTTAAGGTGCTGGGTACAGTGTTCAACCTGAAGGCCTACCGTAATGATGATAAAATTGAAACTACCCTGCTTGAAGGTAAGGTACAGGTTGAGTTAGCTGCCGACCCGGAAAAGAAGATCATACTAACACCTAACGAAAAGCTGACCATTAATAAGCCTGTAGCCAATGTTACAAAGGATGATAAAAAGATAGAACCTCAAATAAAATACGAGGTTGCTGCCCTGGCAGCGCCGGTTGATAATGTTTATCCCGAAAATGCCTGGACAGAGAATAAGATAATATTCGCCAACACCGCCTTTGCCGATGTAGCCCTGGCTATGGAGCGTAAGTATAATGTACGTATTGTATTTGAGGATGCTACTCTGCGTAACGAGCAGATAAGCGGTGTGCTCGAGAACGAGAACCTTGAAACCGCGCTGCGTATATTAAAGGATATTGTACCAATAAAGGCTAAAATTGAACAGGGCACGGTTTACCTGGCCCGTAAGCAATAAAAACTAAACTATTAATAACTCAAAAACCAAAGTATGAAGAAAAAGATATACCAAACCGATTCCTGAAAAAGTACAGCATATATAATAAACAAGGGAAGGGTTGCACCCCCTCCCTGTAAAAATATGGGACTTATTAATTAAGAGTAAGACGATTTTCGACGGCGCTTACTCTATCCGTTAATTTTCAAAACAAAAGTAATGAAAAAAACAAGAAGGGCATTTGCCATTCGGGGTGCCTCTGTATGCCTAAAAGTTATTTTGCTAATGAAAGCAGCTTTCCTCTTGATTTTTGTGACATGTATGCAGGTTTCGGCACACGTATACTCGCAGCAAAAATTTACACTCAACATTAAGCAAACCGAGGTAAGCAGCATACTTACCAAAATTCAAAAACAAAGCGATTACCGTTTCTTTTACAACTATGCCGCCCTTAAAAAACTGGGTCGTGTTGATCTGAACGTAAAGGATGCCACTGTTGAGCAGGTACTTAACCAACTGATAGATGATAACCTATCCTACAAAATGTCTGACGGGCATGTGGTCATCATTTCAACGACCGAAAATGCGAACAGCCAGATACTGGTAAAAGGCCGAGTTATTGATTCCATCGGTCAGCCGCTCATAGGTGTAACGGTGCGGCTGCAAGGCAGCAATGTAGCTACTACTACAGATGTTAACGGCGCGTTCAGCATTAACGCGCAGGTAAATGGCGTGCTGGAGTTCAGCTATATCGGGTTCGAAAAAAAGCTGGTAACCATTACCGGCGATCAGCCTATTAACGTAACCTTATCCGCATTGCCATCAGCACTGGGCGAGGTAGTGGTGGTAGGTTACGGTACCAGTAAAAAGGTTGACCTTACAGGTTCGGTAGCCAATGTAAAGGGTGCCGATATACAAAACCTGCCCGTAACCACCGCCGCCCAGGCGCTTGAAGGCAGGGCAAGCGGTGTAAACATTGTACGTAACGATGGCTCGCCGGGTGCTGCGCCAAGCATTAGGATAAGGGGTACCGGTACGCTTAATGATGCCAACCCGCTGGTAGTTATTGATGGTGTGCCCACCAGTAACCCCGACGCGTTGAATGATATCAACCCTAATGATATTGCCTCGGTTGATATATTGAAGGATGCATCATCAAGCGCTATTTATGGTACAAGGGCTGCTAACGGTGTGGTATTGGTTACCACTAAAAAAGGTACCTACAGCCAAAAGCTATCAACCACGGTGAATTTTTACAGCGGCTTTTCCAACTCAACCAAATACATCAGCCTGCTAACCGCGCCCGATCTGTATACCCTGAAACGTGAGCGCTATACCAATGATGGTGTTGATATTGAAGCCCCATGGACCGATGGATATTACTCAACCCAGCGTACCGACTGGCAGCGCGCCATTATGGGCACCGGCCATGTAACCAATGGCGATGTTAACATACAAGGCGGTAACGATGTATCAACCTATTATCTGTCTACATCAATTTATAATGAGAAGGGTATTATTGATAAGTCGGACTTTAAGCGTTACAGCGTTCGTATCAACTCCGAGCATAAGGTAAAACCATGGTTAAAGCTGGGCGAAAATGTGCAGCTAACCTTTGCCAACAATAATGGGTTTGATAATAACAACTCGCAAACCGGTTTAATATTTTCGGCATTGAGGTTTAACCCTGCTATACCAACCGTTAACCCCGATGGTACATTCGGAACATCAAAGGCGTTTGCCAACCAATTGGGTGATATTAACAATCCATATTCAACCATACAGCAAACAGACAGGTATAACCGTAAGTACCGTGCGTTGGCCAATGCCTTTGCCGAGATTAGCATACTTAAGGAGTTAAAATTCCGCGTTAACTATGCCTTTGATGGAGCTATAGGCCGTACCTATAATTTTCAGTTGTATGATATTAACCAGGCAAGGCCAACCAATGCTTCAACGCTTACACAAGGCGAAAATGAGATAAGCTCTCAATTGATCGAAGGCTTTTTAACTTATGATAAAGAGATAGGCAAAAGCCATTTAACATTTACCGGCGGTGTATCATACCAAAACTTTAAGGGTAGCAACTTTGGCGCCGGTCGTGTAGGTTTTGATGATACCGACCCGGATCAGCGTGTGCTGAATAACGGAGCATCGCTATTTAGCGCTACCGGTACTTACGATGCGCCATCGGCATTGGCATCGGGCTTTGCAAGGGCGTTTTATGATTACGATGGCCGCTTCCTGGCTACGGTAACTTTCCGTGCTGATGGTTCATCGCGCTTTGCCGAGAATAACCGTTGGGGTTACTTCCCGGCATTCTCATTAGGCTGGCGCTTATCAAACGAGCAGTTTATTAAGGATATTAACTGGATCAGCAACCTGAAACTTACCGGTGGCTGGGGCGAGTTGGGTAACCAAAGCGTTACGCCGTTCCAATACCTGAGTACTATTACCATCAACAATACCTATGGTAATGGTGGTTACGCCTTTGGCGGTACAGGTGTAAGCGGCTCGGCCATTACAACCATTGCCAACCCCGATATACATTGGGAACGTACCGCCATGACCAATGTGAGCTTAGAGGCCGGTTTCCTGAATAATCAACTGAATACCACAGTTACTTATTTTAACAAAGCCACTAAGGATATGCTGATAGCTCCATCATTAGTAGGTGCCTATGGCCTGGTAACCATACCTTTCCAAAACATTGGCGAAATGAGCAACAAGGGTTTTGAGGTTGATGTTAATTATCAGGGCGGCAGCGAGGTTAAATATACCATAGGTGCCAATGCATCATTCATCAAAAATAAGGTAACCACGCTAAACGGGCCGGGTACTTACGTGGGGTCAACAGTTTATGGCCGTTCAAGCCAGGAGATATCACGTACTTACGAGGGGCAGCCTATAGCATCATTTTACGGTTGGAAAACCAACGGACTATATCAAACCCAGGCCGAAATTGACAGCGACCCTGCTTTGGCTAATGATTCGCGCAAGGCAAATATAAAACCGGGCGATGTGCGCTTCCTCGATCTTAACGGCGACGGACATATAGACGGTAATGACCGTGCTAACCTGGGTAATCCAAATCCTAACGTAACGGCAGGCTTACAAGGCAGCGTATCATACAAAGGGTTTGATCTCGCGGCCAATTTTACCGGTGTATTTGGTGTAAGCCTGTACAATGCCGACAGGATGCAGGGCATCGACCCAACATATCCGTTCAACCTTTACAGCGAAACATTGGGCCGCTGGACGGGGCCCGGAACAAGTAACACTATCCCGCGCATGTCGCTTGACAGGGCTAACGATAACTATCGCACATCCGACTTGTTTGTGGAGAGCGGCAGCTATTTCAGCCTTAAAAACGTAACCATAGGCTACACCCTGCCAAAATCGTGGACTCAAAAAGCGGCATTGAACAGTGTGCGTTTGTACGCTTCGGGGCAAAACGTGTTCATGATAACCGGTTACAAAGGTTATACGCCCGAGCTGGGATATACCAACGGCAACTTACAACGCGGTGTTGACGTAGCGCAATACCCGGCAGTACGTACAATAACATTTGGTGCAACAGTTAAATTATGATCTCCATGAAAACAAAGAATATACTATATATGATGATGGCGATGGGTATAACTTTTGCCCCTGCCTGTAAAAAAGCCCTTGATCTGGATCAGAAAGGGGTATACAATACATCTAATTATTTCCGTAACGAGGCCGACGCGGTAAATGCCATAACCGGTATTTACAGCTTGCTGGAGGGTGAAGATTATATATCGCATGCCGAAACTACTTTTGATATAGCATCTGATGATTACTGGCGCTCGGGCGACCATAGTGAGGACGAGGCTATTGAAAATTTAACTTACGATGCCTCGAACGCACAGGTGCGTTACAGCTGGAGATGGAAGTACGAAACCGTTAACCGCTCAACCAACTGCATTATCAACATACCTAAAATTACGGCCATTAGCGAAGCTGTTAAAAACCGCAGTATGGGCGAGGCATATTTTATGCGTGCCTTTGGTTACTGGCGTTTAATGGTTATTTATGGCGATGTACCTATTATTACTGACGAGGATTACACTAATCAGAATTTTAATAAGGCCAAGTCGACCATTGAGGAGGTAAGGCAGCAAATAGAGGATGATCTGCTGAAAGCTGTTGATCTGTTACCCGAAAGCTATGGCGCTGCCGATCGTGGTCGCGTAAGCAAGGGTACTGCATTGGGTTTGTTGACCAAGCTATATATGTATTGGGAAAAATTCCCCGAAGCTATCGCTGCCGGTCAGCAGGTGGTTAACAACAGCAATTACGCGCTTGCCGCAAATTATGCCGATAACTTTACCCGTGCTAACGAAAGCAGCAAGGAGATTTTGTTTGCCGTGCAAGCGGTGCAAAATGTGATACAGAACGATTATACCATTTACTACATTCCGCGACCATGGGGAGGTTATGGTTTTAGTCAGCCATTGCAGGGCCTTGCCGATGAGTTTGAGGCTAACGACCCACGCAAGGCAGCCACGCTATTAAGTGTTGGCGATCAGATGGATCTGGGTGATGGTAACGGTTTAACCACTTTTACTGCCGATCTTTCATCTACCGGGTTCAGCTTTAAAAAATATGCCGTGTTTAATACCGAAGCTGATGGTGGCGGTCCTGATCACACTTATGCTGTGCCGCTTATGCGCTCGGCAGATATTTATCTTTTAGTTGCTGAGGCTTTGATACGCACACAAGGTTTAGGCGCTGGCGATGCATTAATAAATCAGGTACGCAGGCGGGCCTCAACATCGCTGCCGCCGGTAGTTGGCGCAGGCATGACCGAGCTGATACACGAACGCCGTGTTGAACTGGCCGGGGAGGGTGAGCGCCATCAGGATCTGATGCGTTGGGACAAAGATAATATTGTTGATATTGCCGCTATTTATAACCGCGCGGTATCAAAAGCGCCTATCGACAGGAATAAAACCGTTACTTTTATAAGACCAAAGCACTACTATTATCCAATTCCGCAGGAGGAGATCGATAAGAGTAAAGGTGTTTTAATTCAAAATCCTAATTTCTAAATTTAGTAACGCTCAAATAAATACCGGTGGCCTGTTTATGTCAGGCTGCCGGTATTTTTAAATATCATACTCTAAATTATACTGATGAAGAAAGGCTTACTCTCGCTATTAATTTTTACAGTTAGTTTTCAAACATATGCGCAGGTAAATAAACCGGCACTACAAGCATTTATTGAACGGGTTATACCCGGAAAAGCCAATGCTTTTTTAATTGAGGATGTACCGCAGGATGATGGTAAAGATGTTTTTGAGCTGGATAACCGCGATGACAAAATAGTGCTGCGCGGTAGCAATGGCCTATCAGTAGCTTCGGCATTGAATTATTATCTTAAAAATTATTGCAATAGCGATATCGGCTGGAATGGTACTAATTTGAACCTGCCTGTAACATTGCCTGTTGTTAATAGCAAAATACATAAGGCCACACCCTATAAGTACCGCTACTACTTAAACTATTGCACGTTCAATTACACCATGGCCTGGTGGGATTGGGAGCGCTGGCAAAAGGAGATCGACTGGATGGCGCTGAACGGCATCAACATGCCGCTGGCCATAACAGGCGAGGAGGCTATCTGGCAACAGGTGTATAAAGAAATGGGCTTTACAGATAAAGAATTAGATGCCTTTTTTAGCGGCCCTGCTTATTTTTCATGGTTTTGGATGGGTAATATTGATTCCTGGGGTGGCCCGCTGCCGCAGCATTGGATGGATAGCCACAAACAACTGCAAAAGCAGATACTGGAGCGTGAACGCTCTTTCGGGATGACGCCTGTATTATCATCATTCACCGGGCATGTGCCGCCATCATTTAAACAAAAATTCCCGAATGCCAGGGTTAAAAAAACCAATTGGGATGCCGGTTTCCCTGATGTTTATATACTCGACCCGGATGATGCCATGTTTGAGCAGATCGGCAAAAAATATATAGAAGCGCAAACCAAAGAATTTGGTACCGATCACTTTTACTCGGCCGATACCTTTAATGAGAATATTCCACCAACTAACGATTCGACCTATTTGGACGGAATGAGTAAAAAGGTGCTCCACTCCATGACCGCCGCCGACCCAAAGGCCGTATGGGTTATGCAGGGTTGGATGTTTCACTATAACAGCAAGTTTTGGCAGCAGCAACAAATAAAGGCGTTGCTGAATGCCGTGCCCGATGAGCACATGATCGTGCTTGATCTGTACAGCGAATCGCACCCGGTATGGAACCGTACCGATGCTTACTATGGCAAGCCCTGGATATGGAATATGCTGCAAAATTTTGGCGGCAACATCAGTATGTTTGGTAGAATGCGCCATGTGGCGGCCGATCCGGCTATTGCCCTGCACGATCCTGAATCAAAGAATATGGTCGGCATTGGCATTACGCCCGAGGGGATAGAGCAAAACCCTGCCTTATTCGCCCTGATGCTGGAAAATGTTTGGCGCGATACCCCCATTGATGCCGATGCCTGGATAAAAAATTATGCCCAACGCCGTTATGGCGCCATCAATACTAATGCTGATAAGGCATGGAACCTGTTATTAAATTCAGTTTACAGCGGCGGCCTTACCGAAGGTGGCCCCGAATCAATTATTATAGCACGACCAACTCAGCAAAAAACTATCGACAGGGTATTAACTAAACTCAATTACGACCCCACAAAGCTGGTGCAAGCCTGGGAGTTGTTAATTAATGCCTCCGACAGCCTTAAGCAAAGTGATGGCTATCAGTATGATGTGGTTGATGTTACCCGCCAGGTATTGGCTAACTATGCCACGCCGCTACAGCAGCAATGGGTATCGGCCTATAAAAGCAACAATAAAGAGGAGTTTAAACGCCACAGTACCGCCTTTTTACAACTGATGGATGATATGGACGCGCTGCTGGCTACTCGCAAGGATTTTTTATTAGGCAAGTGGATAAACGAGGCAAGAGCCAACGGCATCACTGCTAAAGAAAAGGATCTGTATGAATTTAACGCGCGCGATCTGGTAACGCTTTGGGGCGATAAGGAAAGTGGCCTGCGCGAATACTCAAACAGGCAATGGTCGGGGTTGATAAAGGGCTATTATAAACCACGCTGGCAGTTATATTTTACAGGATTAAGCAAGGCCATGGCCACCGGTAAGGCCTTTGATGAAGCGGCTTTTGATAAGGCCGTAAAAAACTGGGAATGGCAGTGGGTGAACAAGCACGATAACGCTTATACCGATGTTGCGAAAGGCGATCCGGTTGAAACGGCGAAAGCCTTGTACGCCAAATACAATTCAATTATTAAAGCGGCTTATTGATCTATCAATCATAAATAAAATAAATGACTGCTACTACCAGCCAAAGATTTACCGCGCTCGATGTTTTTCGCGGACTGACAATCTGTTTTATGATCATTGTTAACGCGCCCGGTTCGGGGGCGGCGGTATGGTCGCCGCTTGATCATGCGCAATGGTTCGGCTTTACACCAACGGATCTGGTGTTTCCATCGTTCCTTTTTGCCGTAGGCAACGCGCTGAGCTTTTCAAAAAAGAGATACGAAACCGATGCTGTGTTTTTTGGTAAGGTTATCAAGCGTACCCTCATCATATTTTTGTTGGGTTATTTAATGTACTGGTTCCCGTTTATGCATCGTGATGGTGGTGGCTGGGCATTTAACCCGGTTGCCAATACCCGTGTTATGGGGGTATTGCAACGCATAGCTTTATGCTATTTTTTCGGCGCGCTGATGGTGCATTATTTTTCGCAGCGGGCGGTTATCATTATTTCTGTAATACTGTTGTTGGCTTATTGGGTTATTCTGCTGGTGTTTGGTATTACAGGCGCCGAGTTTACCATGCTGGATAATGTAGGTACAAAGCTTGATATACTACTTATAGGCGATTCCCACATGTATCATGATAAAGGTGGTCCGGTAGCTTTTGAACCCGAAGGATTACTGGGTACACTACCATCCATAGTAAATGTAATAGGCGGTTACCTGGCCGGTGCTTTTATTCAGCGTAAAGGGAAAAACTACGAGGCAGTGGCCAAGTTATTCATTTTCGGCGCGCTGTTTATTTGTGTGGCTTTGTTTTGGGGGCAGTTTTTCCCGATAGGAAAAAAATTATGGACAAGCACCTTTACCCTGTTAACCATCGGTATTGATATGGCCATATTAGGCTTTTTATTGTATGCCATCGAAATAAAGAATTTAAACCTGGGCACTAACTTCTTTTTAACGTTCGGGCGTAATCCGCTGGCTATATATTTACTGTCAGAGTTGCTGTTTACTATCATTATTACCATTTGGGTACAACCGGGTGTCAGTCTTTATGAGTGGATCAACCGGGTATTATTTCAGCAGATATTTCCGGGTTCGTTCGGTACGCTGGTTTTCGCGATATGTTATATGCTGTTGTGCTGGCTGGTGGCTTATGTGTTAGATAAGCGGAAGATCTACATAAAAATATAAGCGTGTTGAAAAGGCTATTTACAAACACGACCCTTATACTGTGCGCATTGCTGACTATGAGCCTTAGCGCGCATGCGCAGCATGCAAATAACTACCTGCAATATGTAAACCCCTTTATTGGCACGGCAAAAAGCAATGTATTAACCCGGTGGGGGAGCGCGGGTGGTACTTATCCCGGTGCTGTAGCGCCATCGGGCTTTATACAGTTAAGCCCCGAAACGAGTTTGAAAGGTGCACGGGGTTATAATTATGCCGATTCGGTTATCTACCATTTCAGTTGTTTTGGCCACATGAGTGGTTTTCCTGAAGGTTCGGCTGGGCAGCTGGGTATAATGCCGGTAGCTATTGGCGCTAATTTAGATTCGGGTAATTACAGCCGAAAATTCTCGCACAAAACAGAGGTAGCCTCACCCGGATATTACAAAGTTGTTTTTGATGATGATGGCACCACTGTCGAAGCTGCAACCACACCCCGTACCGGTATCTTTCGTTTTGCATTTGTAAAAGGAGCAGCAGTTCAATTATTTGTAGCCGATGCAGGGGAGGCGGTAACTCCATTAAAGCAGGAACTGCATATTGGTAGTCGCAATACGATCATGCTTTTTTCGGAGGCCTATCTTACCAAAAAGAAGGTTAAGGGCGGTTGGCTGTTTACCTTTTCAAAATCATCTGCATCAAAAAAAGTAATTAATGTAAGGCTGAGCACTTCTGCAATTGACTACGCAGCGGCTAAGCAAAACATCAGTAGAGAGCAGGGCAATTCAGGCTTTGATGATATACATAAACAAACCGCTTTATCCTGGCAAAAACAGCTATCGGTAATTGATGTGGCCGATGATAATGAACAAAATAAAACCGTTTTCTATACCGCCTTGTATCATTCATTGCTGATACCCTGGGTTATTGATGATGCCGATGGCCGATACCGGGGAGGTGATGGTAACATACATCAGCGTAGCGGTAACAATCAATACGGTGCCTTTTCACCCTGGGATACCTTCCGTACATTGCACCCATTGTTAACGCTGCTGTACCCGGATAAACAAAAGGATGTGATACTTTCCATGCTTGATGTTTATCGGCAAAACGGTCATTTACCCATTGAATCAATGACGGGTAACCACGCCATACCAATTATAGTCGACAGTTATCTGAAAGGTATTACAGGCTTTGATAAGGCAGAGGCTTACGAGGCCATGAAGAAAAGCCTGGTTACCGGTCCGTTTTTACAAAAGGATATGGCCGCCTATCATCAAAACGGGTATGTGCCCTTTACGCATGCCGAATCAGTTACCCGTACGGTTGAATACGCTTATGATGATTGGGCTTTGACGCAGTTTGCTAAGCATGTAATGGCCGATAGCAGTATCTGGCGTTTAGAATCGGGTAAGGCATATAACTACCGAAACTTGTTTAATAAGGACGCGGTTACTTTTTTGCCCAAAAATGGCGATGAGTTCAAATTACAGCCCGGCATGTCGGGCTATAAGGAGGGCGACCAATGGGTGTATGGTTACTTTGTGCCGCATAATGCTAAAGATCTGATCAACCTGAATGGCGGTGATCAACTTTTTGCCGCGCGACTGGATTCTGTTCTGCAAAATCAGGTGCTGGTTTTTGATAACGAAACTGTATTTCATGTGCCCTATCTGTTCAACCAGGCCGGTCGGCCCGACTTAACACAGAAATGGAACAGGCAAATTATGCTGGAGCGTTTCAGTAATACCCCGGGCGGTTTGCCGGGTAATGATGATCTCGGCTCAACGTCAAGCTGGTACCTGTTCAGCGCTATGGGCCTTTACCCAACAGTCCCCGGCAGGCCATTATATAGCATTGGTACTCCATTGTTCCGGTCGGCAACTTTAAACCTGCCTAATGGCCGTAAGTTAACTATCAACAGCGATCAACAAGGCGGCTACGTGAAAGCATTAAGTATCAACGGTAAAGATTGGCAGCAGCTAATCATACCACATGAATTATTAGCTAATGGTTGTAATGTCGACTTTAAAATGAGTGCTCAACCATCGCAATGGCCGCTTGATAAAGACCCAAAAGAACTATCAGAAACTCAAAATCCGACGGATATACGGGTATCAAACATATCAGTATCAACCCATAAAGTAAAGCCCGATCAGCTCTTTTACATCCGTTACTCGCTAACCAACAACGGCAGCACAGGCTTGCAAAAGATAGTTGTTTTAAAAGATGGTAAGCCGTACACGTATAAAAATACACTTGTTGAGCACGGGCAGATTGTTAAAGATTCTATCTCCCTAAAACTATACGCCGCTAAAGCTACAACTGTAAATATTGAAGGTTTTAAGCCGCTCAACGTTAAGGTTACCCCGGTAAAGTTGAAAGCCGAAAACGCTTTGCGTATTATAGGAATCAAAACTACACCCATGGTGAGCTTGCACGAAGATGGTCAGCTAAGCTACATGATTCAAAACATTGATGGACAAATGCGTACGTTTTATGTGCCTGTAAAGCTGAACAATAAACTGATACTTACCGATACGGTTTCGCTGGATGAGGGGGAGAAAAAGGATGTACAGCATAAATTGACCTCCCCAACTTCAGGCTTTCAGCAAGTCACGGTGAATGGTCAGCAGGTGCGCTATAAGGTTTATCAGCAAGCAATGGAGGCGTTGTTATTATCGCTATCTCCGGTAGGGGTGAAAGGAGGGGATATCATTACTGATTCATCGGGGTTTGAAAATAACGGGCACATTATATCAGCCAATAAAAACAATAGCGGCACATTTATATTTAATGAGGATAACCACGTTGAGGTGTCTAATGCCCCAAGTCTGGATGAAATGGGCGAAACTCTCACCATGATGGGCTGGGTATATCCTACAGGTAGCCAAAAGGGTTTGGTAGATATTATCACCAAAGGTGATAGCCATGTATTACAGATAACCGATCAAAAAACACTCACCTTTTTTGCCGGTGGCTGGGGGCGCGGAGATTTAACCGTGAACCTGCCTGCCGATTGGAAAGATCATTGGCACCATATTGCGGGTGTTTGCAGCGGCAAAAAGCTCGAACTATATATTGATGGTGCATTAGCGGGAACTACCGTACTCGAAGAAAGTGCCAACCTTAGCAACACCAGCAAATGGGTTTTAGGCCAAAATGAGGAGTTTCCGGGTGAGCGAATATTTCAGGGGGAGTTGGATAAGGTTAAAATTTATAAAACACCGCTTACCGCTGCTGAGGTAAATATGCTTTATCGAAAAGAAAATCGCCGGTAATTATCAAAGCGCAAAATATTTATGAGGGAGGTATTAATGTTGGTTTATGCTGCTTAAAGCGGCTTAAGGCGCTTTTTATTCAAATAATTTAGCCTTGCTGTTTAAATTATATTTAATAAATTTTAGCAAAAGGAAAGCTAAGTCGTTTATTATGCGTATCTTGCGTACTTATTAATAAAGCAATAAATAATGCAACAAGGAACAGTAAAATTTTTTAATGAAACTAAAGGTTTCGGATTCATTACACCAAGCAATGGTGGTCGCGAAATCTTTGTTCATACTACCGGCCTGATTGATAGCATTCGTGAGAACGATGTTGTTAATTACGAGGTTGAAGAAGGCCGTAAAGGCCCTAATGCAATTAATGTAAAAGTAGCTTAACACACTATAAATTATTGTATAGCATTCCCCTGTTTAGGGGAATGCTTTTTTTTTACCTATTTTTATACAAATAACTTCCTCCTTGCATTTCAATACAGCAAAACAAAAAAACACATAAATTAATACATGGGTAGATCCACAGAAACATTCAACAAAAAAGAACGCGAAAAGAAAAAACTTAGAAAGCAACAGGACAAAAGAGAGAAAGCCGAAGAACGTAAGGCCAATGCTGTAAAAGGCGGCGACCTTGACGACATGATGGCCTATGTTGACGAAAACGGTGATATTACGTCGACCCCGCAAGTGCCCGGTAAACGTAAGCAGGTATCGTTAGAGAACATTCAGATTGGTATAGCAAGGCAGGAAGATATACCTGTTGAGGTTGTCAGAAACGGAAAAGTAGCTTTTTTTAACGACTCAAAAGGCTATGGCTTTATCAAAGATCAGCTAACTCAAGAGAGCATCTTTGTGCACATCAATGGCATATTGGAGCAAATTAAGGAAAACGATAAGGTTACCTTTGAGATTGAACAAGGCGCAAAAGGCCCTAATGCTGTTAAAGTTAAAAAAGCGTAACTATACTATTTGTTGTTCATCCTATCAGCATTTGTTGGTAATTGATAGAAAGTAATTTGTACCTATAGATATAACCTTACTTGAAGAAAAATCATCATTATGATGTGCTTGTAGGTTAACTATTGGTTATTATTTCTCTGTCCGAAAAATAAATATTCATTACTAAAGCCCCGGGTTATTTATCCGGGGCTTTTTATTTTGTCTGATTTCGGAATAGTTTTTGGCTTGCAAAAAATGCTGTAGAATGCTTTAATCGAAACATTTTCAGATAATTATAATTCGGAGTTTTTCTTCAATTGAAATTTTTTTAAAAAATATAGCTATACGTTGTAACCTTTATAATACAAAGGCGTAAAAGACTGTAACTATTGATTAAAAAAACCCTAATGATTAAAAACTTTGCAAAGAGTTTAGCAGTTGCGGTATGCGCTGCTGGATTCACCTTCGCCTCTTGCTCAAAGCAAAATGATGTTGTTCCTGCTGACGAAGCTGTTGCTTCAAGCCAATCTCAAACAACTTTAAAAACCGCCAGTACTTCGGCTTCAACGCTTAAATTGGGTATCAACGGTCACCCGTTTGGTGATGCGCCTTACCTGGCTACCCCGGCCTCTAAGCAAATCGAGCTGATAAAAGGTATGGGCATGAACTGGTACCGTATCAACGTGATCACTTCATCTGATGGTACTATCTCAGCTTCATCATCAAGCCTGTGGACCTCACTGCGTGATGCTGCTAAAAACGGTCAGGTTAACTTACTGCCAATGCTTTACTTAAGAACATTGAAAGAAACCGACACTGAGCAATCAGCTTACGAAAAAGGCCGTACCCTTGGCGCTAACTTCGCTGGCAAATATGGTGAGTACTTTGAGTACTATAACCTGGGTAACGATTTAGAGCTTGACCTGTTGATCTCGGGCAAAAGCGGTCGTGAAGCTTCACATTACGATGCTACCAGAAGCGCAGTGGTTGCCTCATACCTAAAAGGTGCCGACGAAGGTATCAAAGCTAACGACCCGGGTGCTAAAACCATGATCGATGCCGGTTGGTTACACTGGGGTTTCTTAACCTTCTGCTCAAACTACGGTGTTAAGTATGATGCTATCGGTTACCACTGGTACTCAGATATGGAAAGTGCCGGCAAAAGCAACAAGGTTACTGATATCACTACAACATTGTCAACCCTGTTCCCAACTAAAGATATCTGGTTCACTGAGTTCGGTTTCCGTTACAAATCAACTAACTCATTCTCAGTTAACGAAACTAATCAAAACGCATTCATCCACACATTCTTAGATAAATGCCGTGCCAACCCACGTGTAAAAGTTGCCATGACCTACGAATTGTTTGATGAGCCATACAAAAGCTACCAGGAATCAAACTACGGCCTGATCAAATGGACTACCCAATACTCTGATATGGCTGATAAAGCGGTAACAATTAACTTCAAATAATTAATTAATAAATACATATCTCTCATAGCCGGAGCCGTAAGGTTCCGGCTTTTTTTGTTTACAGATTTTTTATTGGGGGATTTGAAGATTGCGGTTGTTTACACTTAGTTATAAAGCTAAGCCTGAAGGTGAAAGTGACTATAAACCTATAACATCTAATTTGATCAATGCCGATATTTTTCAATACCTATCAGTTATTTACAGGTTTAACAGCTACTAAAAATAGAAGTGTGTATAGATATTTCATTATTGCTACTTGATTTGGTAAATAGGGAATAGCGCTTTTTATATAATATAGTGAGATACGAAACTATTATAAACAGCAAAACCCGCCTTACGGGGCGGGTTAGTAAATTTGAAAACAAAGATCCTTTAGTTGAATTACAAAAAATCAAAGCATAGCAAATACCGCTTTGCTTATGTATTTATAATTATTTCTTTTGGAATCGGGGATCTACAGACCAGCTATCAGCCTGATCTTTGTTTAATGCTTCGGCGCTTACGTTAGCGCAAAATTTTTGAGCCATGTATACCAATACAAGCACAACTGGAGTTGCAATGAGAAAAATCATTTGTTTAAATCACATTAGGGTTGTGCATATATACGCAAATGTTGTATACAAAGTTGTGTATAGTTGAAACTATTTTCTACTTTGTCGAAATAATTTTATCCTAACGGCTAATTATGTATGAAATTAATGCCCTTGTGTGAAATTGTAGTGTCCGGTAGTGTTGTTCAAATACTCACAATGGTGATGATAGGAAATAGCATAGCAAGTCAATCCAATAAATCTTGGTGATCCATCAGTTATAATTGATGCTGATGCTGATGCCGATTACATCAAATAGAACCTATCCGGCTGTGTAGGCTGCTCGGGTTTTGGTAAGCCGGCCATTTCCATCAGGTTGCGTTCAATGGTGCGGGAAAGGGCCGTCATTGGTGTATCGGTCGGTTTGTTCTCAAATGGGTCTTGCATTAGTATGGCGGTACGCTCAATAGCAATGAAAAGTACCGGTACCGTAGTGGCCATACATATCTCAATGGCCCAGTGGTGATCATCCAACCCGAATGGGAAAATAGTGGTCAGCACGTAGATCAGGAAGTGGATCAGCACACTATATGCACGAGGAAAAACCGTGTTTTTGATACGTTCGCATCGGCCCATTGAATCGGTGAGGCGTTGTATAGTGCTGTCTATCTGTACCTGTTTGTTGGGGTTAAGCTGATATTGCTCACTTAAATGAGCTAACTGTTCGGTATGTTTTGAGAGGAGCAGGTTGGGTCGGTTATCACTATCGGCACCAAGCTGGGCTATATAATTATTAACCTTTTCGGTAGCCGGGCATTTACGTAAACCTTCGGCCAGGGCATAGCACCAAATGGATTGCCTTATGGCAAACTCGCTAATGTATTGTTGTTTTTGATCGTTATTGGGTAAAAACTGTATTAGCTGGCGGATAAGCGTGCGGCTATCATTAACAATGGCTCCCCAAATAATACGTGCTTCCCACCAGCGCTCGTACGATTGCGAGGTACGGAAAGCCAGCAGCAGCGACAACAGCGTGCCCACCATTGCCGATACGCTTAAGGGGATGGTAAGATCCTTAAAAAAAGTAAAATAATCTAACCCGCCAACTATACAGGCATACAGAAATATGGCCAGTACTTCCCACTTAATTAACTTTAAAAAATATATGATGGATATCTGTTTCGCTAATAACATATTCTATTGTTCTCCTCGCTGTTGTTTTAACACCTATTGATAAGAGCCTAAATTGAAAAAATCGAATTTCGATATTCAAAATCAGCGTTTTACCAATATAACAAAGCGATAACAGAACACCACATATTTTAAAAAAGTTTTAAAAGGAATGAACTATTCTAACTAATTTCTAACGAGCTTTAAGAACGATCTCTACACGACGGTTCTTTTGGCGGCCTTGTGCTGTTTTATTGCTCGATATAGGCAGGGTATCACCAAATGGGGTAGTAACTATCAAAGTTGAATCCACACCTTTGCTTATCAGTTGTTTTTTTACCTCGATGGCTCGCTTGTCCGACATTTTCCAGTTGCCCACATAAGTACCTATAGCATCGGCATGGCCACGTAATGATACGGCGTGTTTGCCATCCTTCAAATATTTCGCAAGCTGATCTAACTGGTTGTCATTAGGCTGGCGGATGTCTGCCTTACAAAAGTCGAACTCTAAGTTGCGGGTCATATCCTTTACTGACAGTGCCGCTGGTTTTGCTGCTTTACTTGCGGTAGGGGCGTTTTTGCTAACCGGCCCATCAGCTTTATATGAAGCCGAAACTATCAGAAGCGATAGTGCTGATAAGATAATTTTTGTTTTCATGGCTTAAAATTTTATCAAATAAAGTAATTTGACAGGTTGATTTTATGCACACGAATACTGTCGTAAACTAAAACGTGTAGTGTATAAATAGTGAGTAAATATCTATACTCCAATAAGTTGTGAGTGTCGTGGTGCTATTTTAGCTATTTATGCTTATAGCTATAGCACCAACAACACTACCTTTATTAGTTCATCTCAACGGCTTCAGTAAAGTGGCTTATTTCCTCCTGTGGAATAAGGCGGCCGCTATCGGTCAAGTAGTAATTATCATCAGCATTTAGGTATGCTAAAAATATGGCATTAACTTCTTTGTTACCATCTTGAATGCGTACACGCTGACCAAGTTTAGGTAAGTTATTTGATATCGGATTATTGCTCGACATAGTGATACTTTTTTAACAATTATTCAGCTAAAGTATAAAAAGCATTACTAAGTTTTCGCTCTGGTTTATGAATGTAAAGTGTTTTGTGTAACCTGTGTAAAAGTTTCAATATTTATCATATCATCAGTAAACAAGTGTATACATTAACTGTGTCGCAATTAAATAGTTAAGCTGTTAACAAAACGTTACTGATCTGTAACCGGCAGGGCAGGGGTATCGGTAGTTGTATTCTCGGTTTGTGGTGGTAATAGTTTTTTCTGTAAATAATTGTCAGTATGGTCAATACGTATCTCAACCCACATAGGCAAATGGTCCGACATCTGGAAGGTTCGCCAATAGGTTTTGTAATAGCTCCTTTTAGCCTTATCATCTTTAGGCTCACCTTCGGAGTTTTGCATATATCCTTTACCCATCTCGTCGGCGTACTCATGTTCATCTGTTTCATCATCCTTAAAAACAGACTTAAAAAAATCGAACACTCCGGCTTTGCCCGTAGTTTCAAACTTATTTGGCCTAACCCTGAATGCTATCTGATCATAAAACTTATTTTTTAACGCGTTTGATGGTAGCTTTTGCAAAGCCTCGGGGGTGATGAAACCTGCTTTGGTTATGGCTTCGTAGGTTTTATCCTCCCGCTTAAAAATGTTAAAATCGCCCAGCAGTATCATATTGTGCGACCATGCCGTGGCCTTTTCAGCTTTCTGTGCTATCATTTGCGCCAGATCCTCAATTTCTTTTACCCGCTCCGGGTCTTCAGCTGTTGATTCGCCGTAAAGAATATGCACAGTAGTAAGTGTGAAATCTGTCCACCCTGCCTTAAAGCCACAAATAAATGGCGTGCGTGCCAGCTGTTTAACCGGCTTGTAAATGGTTTGCCCGCTAACAGGGTCTTTCTCCTCAAACGGAGGTAACACTAACTGACCGGCCAAACCACCGAACCTAACCTTACGGGTATCAAACAAAAATGCCGTGCGTTCAGAATTTCCCTGCCTACCCTCGGTAACATCAGTAAACATGTACGACCAATGGTTGCCCAAAATATTCATCACCTTATCCAGCGCCTTAAGATTATCACGCACTTCCTGCACGGCAATAATGTCGAATTTAGAGATGATCTCGGCAATGTAATAGTACGATTCACTTATGCGGCCACCATATTTACTACCGCCAAACTCCCTGATGTTCCAGGTGCCCAGCAGCAGGTTACTCTCCATTTGCTTTTCCGGAATTTCGGCAGCAAGTTGCTTGCGTAACACTTGTAACTTGGTAATGGTGCGTTTTCCCTCGGGAGTATTTGCTTTAATGGCATGATAAAATGGCATGGCGTTTTATTTAAGGTGTTAACAGCCAGTTGATTATTTAAATATACTAACCAATTGTTAAACAAATATTAAATAAGTAGCAATGCCTACATCCGTATTTTGCTGGGCGATACCTGGTAACTCTTTTTAAAGGCAGCCGCGAAATGATGCGGATTTTTGTATCCAACGGTGGTAGCTACCTCGGTAACACTTTTGCCGTTGCTTAGCAGCTTGTAGGCGGTTTCCATGCGTATGTTGTTCAGGTATCCAAAAACAGTATTGCCAAAATATTCCTTAAAGCCTTTTTTAAGCTTAAAATCATTCAGGCCTATCTTTTTAGATAGTGCCAGTATAGAGAATGGTGTTTTTATATTACTCTCCACCAATTGCCTGGCCTGGTAAAGCTTGGCTATATCCTCGCGGGTTAGCTTAAAGGCTGCCGACTTATCGGCCACGTTCAGGTTAAAATGCAGTTTCATGGCCATGATCTCCAGCACCTTTTCTTCGCTGATGGCTCTTTTTAGGTTAGGAGCATGATCATTTGATGTTAAGTATTCAAGCAGTATATTGATTTTATTACTGAGGGACGAATCCTTTTCAACCAGGGTAAACATCTGTTTATCATACTGTTGTGCCGATAGATTGATGCCATCGCCCCACAACCTCGCCACGGATTGTTTGGTAACCACAATGCTGAATATTTTGGTATTATGCGCAATGCTGGCCTTAGCGTTAAAGGTGCGATTGTAATTACCATCGGCCCTGTTGCATTGCCATTTTAGCGCTGCTGTTTGAGATATAACAGTTAAGCCCCCCTCAATTACAAAGCTTGTTTGCCAGGCAAAATCATCCATCTCAATGCTAAAAACGGTATCGTTATTCAAATCAAATTCGCTTACTATCAGGCAAAAGTTGCTGAACCAATAGGTGTTCGATGTCATGGCGCCCCATGTTCCTGCCAGTTCAGACCGTATATTAACCAGGTCCGACTCCTTCGAGGGGGCGTTATGCTCATTTAGGGAAAGTTTACTATCCGGCGAAAAGATATTGATATGCATGCGGTACAACCTGTTTTGTAAAGCCTTTGCACAGTGGCTTATGTAAAATGTATAAAACCCAATAAGCAGCGTTAATAATTAAGCTGCTTATTGGGTGTAAGTATTTATTTAATATGATGCTTATTTCACCAAAGCGTATTGAATAACCGGATAACCGCGAGTACCACCATCCTGAGTGGTAAAGCTGTTGAATTTCAGTTTGTATACGTTGCCCGCGGCATCTTTAATTACATAAAAACGATCAGTTTTTACACCAACGGTACCTGTGGTAGCTCTCCATGCCGAACCCATAGTGTTACGGCTGGTAGTAAATGTAGTGGTAGCAACATTGGCCGATGCGTAAGCATCGTAACTAACAGTACTGGTCAATACTTCGGCTGATGTTATGCCGCCTAAGCTGTTGGTAAATACCAGATCAGAGAAAGCATAAGGGATTGTACCGGTGTAGTAAATGCTGTAAGTCCATTGCATATCCCAGTGATCTTTGGTTGGTTCAACCTCAACTTCGGCACCTTTTTCAAATGATACGTAGTTAAAATTAAAGGTTGAATTTTTAGCTATACTGATGGTTTTGAATGTAGTTTCATTCAGTTTAGCGTATTGCAGGCTGTAGCCACCGTTTGCGCGTAGTACACGTATTTTATACAGATCGGCAGCCGGTGATGTTGTTGCTGAGCCGCCTACACGGTTAATAACGTATACTTTGTTCTCGGCATCTGTTGCTGATACTTGTGGGATAGCGGTTTTGGTAAGGTCGCCGTTAACATCATCAATAATGCTGAAAGAACCCTGACCGTAACCTAAATTAAGGTTGCTGATAGTGATATCGCTTTCTGAAACCTGGGTAAGGTCGGTTTTATCAACCGCGATAACTGATGCAGCGGTAGTGTTGTTGATGATCACCCTGAAATCGTCACCGGCGTAAAAACCCAGATCCCAGCTGTTACGTAATACTGATGTTTGTTTGTTAGCGCTAAGGTCTACAAAAACAGAATTAACCGCTGCCGCGCCACCTTCACCACCGTTAAGGGTGAGGGTAGTGCCATCAGATGTTATAGCGGCAAAGCTAACCTTTGTGCTGTTTGTTGCACCAACCAATATCGGGCTGCCCGCTGTAGCTATGTTAAAGGTTACTGATTCGCCACCGTTAAGGAAAAGGCCTTCGGCTTTATTTATTTTGAATGATACGGTGTTGCTACCTGCCGGTACGGTTACGGTGATAGCGTTGTTTGTAGCAGCCGGGGTAGTTGTAAATTCAGTACCGTAAGTTACGCCTGTAGTTACCAGGTTAATGGTTACCGGTACGGCTACGTCAGCAGCTCTGCTTAAGGTAAGGGTAACATCGGCAGATGTACTGGTTGATTCGATACCTTGTGTTGAGGCCGAAAAGTTGATCAAATTATCCGGAGCAGCCGGATCATCCTTTGAGCAAGCGCTGGTTAAAAGCGCCAAACCTAACATCATGTATAGGATTTTTTTCATCGTTTGTTTGTTGTTTTATGATTTAATTGAAGATTAATGCGCTATTTATGAAACTGGAAGTTGAGCCCCAAAAAGTACGACCGGCCATAACCCATTGGCACCGGGCCACCTGTACTGTGCGCCCCATCGGTATTGGTTGATGTATTGTTGACGTTGGTTACGTTGAACAGGTTTTTAACCCCTGCCGATAGATTAATAGTTTTGGTGATGTACTTATTGAGTGTGAAATCGGCAATGCTGAAAGCGGACCGTTTGGCCAGGCGGACATCATTTTCGCCGGTAGTGGTATTAGTGATTACCTCGTAAGTGGGTAACGTGCCATTGAATTTGTAAAACAAGCTGGCATCAGCCTTAATTTTAGTAAAGTGGTAAAGCAACGTACTGCTTACTTCGGGGTAGTAAACAAATTTGGCCTCGTTGTTTACATCATCAACAAGCTTATTATATGTGCCGATGTAGGCTGCGCCAACCCTGGCTTCAAGGTTTTTAAAGTTGATGGTATTATTAAACGTAATGCCTTTGGTTTTGGCCTTGTCAATATTGATATACATCATCACTGATGGATCAGCCGGATCATAGCCGATGGTGATCAGGTCCTTAAAATCATTATAAAAGCCGCCTAATGATGAGCGTAAGCTAAACCTGTTATCACCCGCCATTACCCAGCTTACCGAACCGTTAAAACTGTTTGAATATTCGGCCTTTAAGTTGGTGTTACCCCTGATGGAGTGGTTGGCATCAATAAAGTTGAAATACAATTCACGCAATGCCGGCGAACGGAAACCGCGGGCATAAGCCAGGCGCAGGTCAAAGGCATCGTTAAGTTTAAATTTTGTATTGATGGATGGTATTACCGGCGGCGCATCGTAAACCGAGTTTTTGATGAACCTTAACCCCGGCCTTACACTGATGGCATCAGTAGGTTGAATTTCTGACGAGATGAAGAAGGCATAATCATTAATAGTAGGGGTGCCATTAATACGCGCGCCGCTGCTGCCGGTAAGGTTTACCTCAACACCCGGCTGTAACGATACCGTTTTTGATAAAGAGTACTGCGCCGTAGCACGAAAGAATTTATTATCGAACACGGCCTTATCCTGCTCGCCTGCGCCCAGGGTTAAGCGCCTGTCGCCGGTGAGGGTGTTCAGGGTGGTAGTAAGTGTTCTGCGGCTATAGTCGGTATATGAAGCTACGCCGTTTATGCTCAGCTTATTGTTTACCAGCCATTCGGCTTGTAGCTGATGCATCCAACGGTAGGTAATATAATGCGCATCGGTACGTATGCCGGTGTTCACGTTTACCGGTCCGTTGTTTTTTAGGGTTTCGTTAGTACCATCCAACCTGTACCATACATGCAGGTTATTGGTGCGGTAGCCTGCCAGGGCATTGCCCAGCCATTGATCCTTTGGCATCCAGCCTAATGTGGCGCCATCAAAGTTGTTGCGACTAAAATTACCGCCAAACTCCCAACTTTTGTGGTTCCAGTTCAAACCTACATTTTCGTAATGCGTACCGCTGTTTTGGAATGCGTCGTATTTCTTTCCGGCGGTTTCTTCCTGCACACGGGCATGGATAGATAATTGATCGCCCTTTGATTTTTTAGTGATCAGGTTGATAACGCCACCTAAAGCATCGGTACCATAACTTACCGACATGGGGCCATCCACTATCTCCACATGATCAATAGTGTTAATGTCGATCTGGTTCAAACCCTCGCGTGTTTCACCACGATCAAGTATCGGCACACCATCCAATAATATCTTAACCCGCTGGCCTGAAACGCCCATCATGGAAACATCCGCAGTACCCAGCGTAAGATCATTACTAAACCTGAAACCCAGCTGATCGCTCAATACTTCTTGTATTTTAGTGGCATTACGCAAGCGTATCTGTTCGCTGCTTACGGTGCGCACCATGTACACCGAATTCTTAAGGGATTGCGGCGCGTACTGGCCGGTTACAACCACATCTTTCAGATCGAACGAGTTGATCTCTAAAACCACATCGGCCACACGCGTTGTTTCGCCGTTAAGCTCAACATCAATTTGTTTTGTTGTTAAACCTACTGCGCTAAATTGTATGGTGTATCTACCCGGGGAAGTATTGATTGAATAATTCCCATCGGCCTGCGATGTTGTGGTGGTTGATGTATTAAGCAGTTTTATGGTGATACCCGGAGCCGGATTACCATCATTAGTTAAAACTTTGCCTGTAATATTACCCTTATTGTTTTGGGCGATCGACGTGCTGATAAATACACAAAACGCTATGAGCGTAAAAATTAATCTGGGATACATTTATTTAGACTAAATATATATAACGCCGCAAAAGTGTGTTATTTTAACTTAATCTTACCAACGCGAGAGGGATTAAATGTAACGAAATCGGGAGTGTAGTGTAAATGTTACGCTTAAAAATGCTTGTAAATTGCCTTTTTGGTGGTTAAACATCTATTTGTTTAAATAATTGTAAAATACAACTTAAAGTTTTTTACTGATCTTCCTGATCTTTGAACCGTCTGTAACAAATATGGCTTCCGGTGTAACAGCTATACCTTGTGGAGCGCCAAATATAGCCTGACCAGCAGGGCCATCTGTATACTCACCGCTATTAAATGGTACAATCGTAGTTTCTGTTCCATCAAAACTTAAATGACTGATTTTATGCTCAAGCCCTCCGGATGAAGGAACATTGCTTGTAACTACAAAAAAGTTTACACGAGATGATACGTTAAAGTTTTTATCGCGCTTGGCAGGTGCGAAATCAACAATACCGGTTTGTACGCCGCTTGATGGAACCGTGAAAAAAGTAGTCACAGTTCCATCGAGCGTAATTTTGCGTAATGTTTTTCCGGGAGCGTGTGATACGGGGTCAACATCTGTAACCCATAATGTATTGTCAGATGCGTAACGAATATTTATGGCGAATATAAAGCGTGCATTTGCACCTTTTCCGTCAGCGGTACCTGCAACCCCGGTTTTACCGGCCAAAACGGTTGCAGTACCCGATGGTGTTACTTTAACAATGCGTTTGTTTCCTGCATCGCATATGTAAAGTGTACTATCGGGTCCAATGGCTACATCTGCCGGATTTTTAAGAGCTAAACTTACCGGAACTGTAGTTATAACACCATTTCTATCTATCTTAACAACTCTGTTTTCTGCATACAAAGCCGCATAGGTGGTGCCACTTTCCCCTGCCTTTACACCTATTACATTACTGCCGGCTGGTAGTATTGCCTGATCAGAAACCACAGCATTAGTGGTTATCTTATAAATTTTGTTAGCAAAAGCCGAGCTTGCATATAATGTGCCATTAGCTGAACGGCATAACCTGAAAGCATTATCAAGTGCGGGGTATCCTTCAAAAAATGTGCTTACCACGTAATTATCACTTACAGATGCACGGGTTTGGCTTGCAAGTTTTTCAGCATTAATAGATTCAGATACAGGGCTTTCTTTTTTGCAAGCCTGAAATACTGAGATGATCAATGCCAGGGCGATCAAGGTATAGCTTTTGTTTTTCATGATGGTAGGTTTAAAGTATCGTTACTTCAGCAATATTTTACGAATGGTATAATGGCTGTAATCAGTAAAGTACAGCGTGTTTTCATCCTTAGATAAAACCATGTGGTGTGCCCTTACATCCGCGCTGCTGCCTACACCATCGCGGCCATCATAAGGCGCGCGCGGGCCTACCAAAAATTGCAAGTGATTATTTGATATGGCAAGGATGCGTCCGTCATCGGCCACATATACCGTGCGACTATCCTTATTGGCTATAATACTGTATATGCCTCTAAAATTATAGTTTATAAATATCCGCTTAAACTCGCCCGATTTGGTAAGTTTATAAATATACCGCTGGTTTACTACCAGGTACTTAACCCCGTTATATCCGCAAAAAATACCAGTGATTGATGGATATTGAGGGTCAACAATTTGGTTATTGTCAGGGCTGTAGGGATTTGTACCCAGCGTATCATTAACAGTCAAAAATTTAGCTATAAGCCCGCGGGCGCTCCCATTACCCGTGGTTTGGGCTCCGCATATCCAGTAGTTATCTTCATAAGGATCTTTACCCATGTCAACAAAAAATTCATTGCTTTTTATCTCAGGGTTATATAGCTCGCCATTGGGCTTAACTATCCAAACTCTGTATTTAAAATTGTAGGTATACTCCAGCGCCAAAATGTTCATGGTACCATCCTTGGCTATTTTGATCACGGCCGGATTTCGTAGCGATGTACGGTCGGGCCTAAGCGGTATTTTAACCGTTGTAACTACACCGTCGGGCGTTATCTTGCGTATTTTATTGTTAAATATATCGGCCACGTAAAGGTTACCGTCATCAGTAAGCTCAATGCCCCAGCTGCCGTTAAACAAGGCCGCGTCGCCGGTACCATCAAGGTAGCCCTTTACATTACGCTTGCCGGCGATGGTTTTAACCGTGAGTGGCAGATAATCCTCATTAACAGAGGTGATTTTTAGCTGATCGTCGCTTTCGGTAGACGGGTTACTGTTTGAACCCTGTATGGCAGGTTCTTTTCTGCATGATGATAAAGCGATAAATAATCCGCAGATGAGCAGTTGGTAGGTGTGCGCTCTCATTACTATAGGTTTATATAGCAAAGTGACTAATTATTATTTATGATATAAATACCTTATTAACGCATGTACATTTCTTGTCCCATAACTGGGAAATCGTAACTGAGCAATTTTTCTTTTTACTGCTCATTTATCATATTATTTACAGTGATAATATGCACAATCATATAATGCTTTAAGCATAACAATAGCTACAAATAGCTATTGTTATGCATTTAAATATTGGTGAGTTTTACCATAGTTGAATACCCCAATTCACGTTCTTACCTAAATTGTATAAATCAAGTTCCTCAATTTTTTTTGAGTTTTATAAATGGCACCGCCCTAACGGGCAATGGTTTTTAGTTTGATATTATTTTCTTAAAAGTCAGGCTCATGTAAGTGAGAGTAGCGAAGCTTTTGCCGGTTGTGAACGTTTTTGACTGCCACGCCCTGGTTTCGCCAAAATTTATTTGAACTTATGGACAAGCATAATCAACCACTTGTTTCGTGTATAATGCCAACTTACAACAGGCGTGAGTTTATCCCTAATGCTATAACTTATTTTTTAAGGCAAACATATATTAATAAGGAGTTGATAATAATTGATGATGGCAGCGATAGTATAGCCGACCTTTTACCTGACAGCGAACTGATTAACTACGTACGCCTGCATACCAAAACCAGTTTGGGTAAAAAACTGAATATGGCCTGCACTATGGCCAAGGGCGATATAATAGCCAACTGGGATGATGATGATTGGTATGCGCCCCACCGCTTGGAGTACCAGGTTAACGAGTTACTAAATAATGGCACCCAACTATGCGGCATAAATAATTTATTGTATTACGATACGCGCCGCAAAGCGGGATATGAATATACCTACCCGGCCGATCAGCGGGTATGGTTGCTGGGCAGTTCGTTATGTTATACCCGCGAGCTTTGGAGCATTAATAGTTATGCCGAGATAGATGTAGGCATGGATGGCCTGTTTGTATGGAATACCCGGCCTGAGTATATCACTGTGTTAAGCGATGCCACCATTGCCGTGCACATGATACACGATAAAAATGCCAGCCCCAAGCAAACCGATAATGAATGGTGGAAGCCATATCCCTTAGCACAACTGGAAGCAATTATGCAGGATGATTGGGCGCGTTATCATAAACCAATTATCCCCCAAAGGCAAACCAAAACATTGGTAGAAAAGGCAGATGTAAAACAAAGCGTCAGAAACATAAACGCCTGCCTGATACACGAGAGTGAGGAATGCGTTATTGATCTGGTTCTTAACCTGTATCATAATGATCCGTCATCGGCAATAATAATATATAACGGGGGGAGCGATTTTGATATGAGCGGGAGCGATTTCCCATTCGAAAAATATAACGCGTGCTTTCACCCGACGCCGCAACCCATGCAGCATGGGTATTTGCATACGGCCGCGCTTGATTGTATGGAATATGCTATCGCGAACTTTGATTTTGAGGCATTCACCATAGTTGACTCAGACCAGTTGAGTGTTTGTAGCGGTTACGGCGATTTTATATGCGATTATTTGTCCGGAAATAATAACGCGGGCATGCTATCAAATCGGCCGGAGCGGATAACCTATTATGATACGGATGTTTTTACGTCGATACAGGCATTTAGAGAGTACGATCTGTGGGAGCCGTTGTTCAATACCCTTACCTATGGCCGGGCGCAGTTTGTGCATTGGACTTTTTGGCCATCAACCGTATTTACCTCTGCGGCTTGTGCCGATCTGGTTAAGCTTTTTAAGGAGAACGAAATTCTGAAACGCATCATGCAACATACCCAGATATGGGCTACCGAGGAGATCATCCTACCCACGCTGGTTAATTTGTTGGGGTATGATATTGTGCAAAACCCATGCTCGCACAACTATGTGCAGTACCGCCAAACCTATACTTTGGATGATGCCGGGCAATGTTTTGCTACCGAAAACGCGTATTGGATTCATCCTGTTGAGCGCCGGTATGACGATGCTTTACGAGCGCACATCAGGCAGCGCTTAGATAACTATCAGGATACTGAGCAAATAAAGAATAGTATAAATCCGGTATTACTATCGGCATAAATAATATAAATAACACGGTTAAAAATATGGGCTTATATGTTTGGATATACTGGGAAGGCACAGCACCCGAATGGATAAAAAAGTGCCGCGAAAGCATTTTTGCCCATGCACCCAATGTATGTTTAATAAGCCCCGAAAGTTTTGCCGAACTGAGAGATATTGATACGGATATTGATCTGTCAGGTTTATACGTTGCCCATCGGGCCGATTATATCAGGGCGTTTTTACTGGCCCGTTACGGTGGTATCTGGATTGACGCCGATTGTATGCTGATGCGATCAATAGAACCTTTAATAGATAGTTTGAAACACTATGATTTTATGGGTTACCGGGAACGCTCGGGCGAGGTTACCAACAATTTTATGGGCGCGCCCGAGGGTAGTTTTATAGCCCGCAAGTATTATAATACGGTTTGCGATATCCTGCGGTCGGGGCAAAAGCTGGAGTGGCTAACCATCGGCTCAAAAGCGCTAACGGCCACTATTAATGAGAGCGGCCTGCCCTGGCATGAGCTTGATGTGATGCAGGTACAACCCATTTGCTGGAGCAACCCGCAAGCATTTTTTAAAAAAGGAAGCTATAACGAGCACGATGAGGCATTTGAGGATGATGCTTACAGCTACATGCTATCGGGTAATATGGTGCGCGGGGTGGTAGAGAAGGATGCCGGGCAGGACTTGTTGGCCGACGGTACATTCTTTAATTTTTTATTAGTACGCTCAAAAACCAACATAGCCAATAACGGACAATTAATATACAGAAACTGATGCTGGTAGAACTTGATCACCGAACAAATACCGATGATGACCAATGGGTTATCCCCGAGATAATGCACATGGACATGTACCATGTAAAAGATCAGCTCGCGGCGTTGGAACCTGACACGGCATCGTATGTTATTGATTGCGGTGCGCATATCGGGGCGTTTTCGGCCATGTGTGCCATGTACCTAAAAAATGCGGAGATAATATCGTTCGAGCCTAATCCTGATAGCTTTAAATACCTGGATGCAAATGCCGCCAAGTTTAAAAATATACAGGCTTATAATAAGGCAGTAGGGGTAACATCAGGCCAAATGGAAATTTACGCGCCCGACCAAAGCGAATGGAGCGGCCGGTGGACAAGCCTGCCCAACGCCAATACATCCATCACGGTTGATGTAGTTGGTTTGTTCGATTTTATACACGCCCTTAATAAGCCGGTGTTTGTTTTAAAAATGGACATTGAAGGTTATGAGGAGTTGATCTTTAATGATGCCGAACAGCACGATTTTAAAAATATACAGGTAATAATTGTTGAAACCCATACCCCGGCTTTTGATCATCAAAAACTGCTGGATTATGGTTATCAACTGTTGTTCAATCCCGAAATATCATCGGCAAGGCAATTTGTTTATTCAAAACCCCGAATACCACTAATAGCATGATACGTACCGCACTTGAATTTTTAGCAGATGAACTGAACCAATATTTAAAGCGCAAGGACGCCGCGAATTTTGGGAATGTTGACTGCGTTATAGTTTCGGCACTGATGACACCCGAGGGTAATTTCGCGGTAACTACCGAGGGCGATAACGTTTTCAGAGTGATACTCACACTCATCAACCTGGAAGAAGACCGCATTGCCGATTCGCAGCAAACCTACCGCAAGGTTGATGATAAGATACAGATGATCAACCCGCCGGTAAATTTGAATGCTTATGTGCTGTTCTCGGTATTCGCGGCTAATTATCCTACGGCGTTAAGGCTACTGTCGTATGTGATATCCTTTTTTCAAACAACCTATGTGTTTGATTCGGGTCAATACCCGCAAATGAACGCCAAGGTTGATGCCGATAAGCCCTGGCATAAGTTAAACCGGCTGTTGGTATCACTGCATCCAACAACTTTTGAGCAGCAAAACAACCTGTGGGGAGCCATGGGAGCCAAATACATGCCCAACGTAATTTATAAGGTGCGCACCATGAGCTTTATTGATATGGAGCCCAAAATGGAAGCGCCGCCAATTACCGAGATCAATATATCTGATAACTAAACGCAGCCGAAACACTGCCAATTATTAAAGCGATGATAAAGATAAAGTATAAGGCCTTGTTTGATATTGAGTTTGAGCACAGCTTTTACCAATCAGGTAAAAGTGCCGACCTGCTGTTGGTGCCTACCAGAGATTGCCAAATGCTGCTCAATACTTTAGGCCTGCGCTTTATTGCCGGCGAATACGGTGGCGCGCTGTTTACCAAAGTTAATACGGTTGATAATAAGGATGTAATTCACAATGCCCTGCGCAACGGTACCCGCTTTTCGTTCTTAATAAAGTTAAAGCTGAGCACCTTTGAGAACATCAGCCAGCTTAACCTGATTAAACCCCGTACAAGCAAATACTATTTTAATAACCTGGTTGATAATTTATCTGCCACATCCGAGCCGTTGTTGGTTGCCAATACCACCAGCAAAATAGTTTCCGATTCGGATATTTTGCCTTTTGTGAGCAATAGTCTAAGCTATGTACACACCAATACCGCCGCATCGCAAAACGCCGAACTGCGGTTTATTGATAACGACGAAGTGCTGCAACAGCAACTGGCAAACTCCAATAACATATTCAACTATTCATTTGATCTGAACAAGGCCTCAACCGGCCGTGCAAAATTGTTTGTTGAGGGTGCAGAAAAGGCATCGATATATTCCATTAACCCGGCAGATGTGGCCGATACATTTGGTATGGTTGAGATATTCTACAAGAATGATTTGCCTACAACATACCAGTTTCAAAATAATGATAACTCAATTGATACCAAACATTACAAAATAGCTTTTGCCAACAGGCTTACCAAATGGCGTTACATTGTTACCAAGCGCTTTAATCAAACAGTAACAGGTGTTAAAATAGCTAAGGCCAACGGTACGCCAATAGCTTTCAGTGTGGGGGCGGGGGCGCCTCCGGGAGTGTTCATTGTGGCATCAAATAACATGCTGCCGCTAAAGGAGGCCCCGGTTACGGGCATCAAGCTAACCGATCAAAGTGATAACCTTATTATTGCCAATTTACCTAATCCGCCTCTGCATCTTATAAAGACAGAAGGTGCAGATACCTTTTCAGACATTTTCATAACCATTTAAATCAAAAACACCATCATTATGGCTGACGTATTTAAAACACCGGGGGTCTACATCAAGGAGATACCCACCTTTCCACCTTCTGTAGCTGAAGTGGAAACAGCTATTCCGGCATTTATTGGCTATACCGAGAAAGCTACGTTTAATGGAAAGAGCCTTAAACTGCTGCCGCAAAAAATCAGCTCGCTGCTGGAGTATGAGCAGCTGTTTGGTTTGGCCCAAAAGGAAACATCAATATCAGTAACCATTACTGATGTTACCGTTGGTGGTGTAATAAACAGAACCATTGGTACAAGCCGCGATCTGGCTAAACGCTCCCGCTACAAAATGTACTATGGCCTGCAATTGTACTTTGCCAATGGCGGCGGTCCTTGCTACATTATTTCTGTTGGCGATTACCTGGCCGGTGCCCCGTCAGATACCAATGTGAATATTGCTGATCTGCGGAACGGCCTGGCCGAAGCGGCGAAAGTTGATGAACCAACATTGCTGCTTTTTCCTGATGCTACCGCGTTGGATAGCGACAGATACCATACCATTATTAATGAAGCCCTCAACCAATGCTTTTTATTGCAGGACAGGTTTACCATACTGGATGTAAAGCATGTTACCGGTACACCAAACGAGATCAACGCATCTGCCGAGGGTTTCAGAAACGCGGCTCCGCTGGGTAGTAATATCGATCTGCTTAAATACGGCGCGGCCTATTTCCCTGATATTGAAACCACGCTGAATTACCGTTATGCCGATACCGATATAAATATTATATATACAAAAGACGGGGCACCGGTTACCGATGCTAACGAAGCTACTGATGCCACAACTATAGGGGTGATCAACTTGGCTACCATACAAAGTCCGTTGCCTACAATAAAACCTGCCATTCGCGATGGGCTAAACCTGAAAAAACCGGCGCCAACAGTAGTATCGTCTCCACCTGCACCGGCAGTTGTTTCGGGTAATACCGAGTTGTATAACCTGATAAAGCTTGAGCTGGGTAAACTGAACATTGTTATGCCTCCATCAACAGCTATAGCGGGTATTTATGCCGCGGTTGATAGCTCAAGAGGTGTTTGGAAAGCGCCCGCCAATGTATCATTAGCTTATACCACGGCAGCAAGCTTAAAAATATCACACTCCGACCAAATGAGCCTGAATGTTGACCCAACCTCGGGTAAATCAATAAACGCCATACGCTATTTTACAGGTAAGGGCCTCATTGTTTGGGGAGCACGCACATTGGCCGGTAATGATAACGAGTGGCGATATGTGCCTGTACGCCGTTTCTTCATCTTTGCTGAGGAATCAATTAAAAAAGGTACCGAATGGGTGGTGTTTGAACCTAATGATGCCAATACCTGGGTAAGGGTAAGGGCCATGATAGAGAACTTCCTGATAAAACAATGGCGTGCCGGCGCGCTTGCAGGTGCCAAGCCCGAGCAAGCCTTTTTTGTAAGGGTAGGCCTTGGTGTTACCATGACAGCGCTTGACATACTGGAAGGCCGCATGAACATCGAGATAGGGATGGCAGTTGTTCGTCCGGCTGAGTTTATCATACTCAAATTCTCACACAAGTTGCAGGAAGCATAATACATCAATTCATCAACATTAAATCTGTTCCATCATGGCAAATAATAAATATCCGCTACCCAAATTTCACTTTAAGGTTGAGTGGGGCGGTACCAATATCGGTTTCTCCGAGGTAAGCGGCCTAAACGTCGAAAATAAGGTTATTGAATACCGCGACGGCGCATCGCCCGAATACAGCAAAATAAAGATGCCCGGTATGCGTGAGTTTGGTAACATCACCTTTAAACGCGGCGTTTTTAGTAATGATAACGAGTTTTATAAATGGTTTGATACCATATCGCTCAACACGGTTGAACGCCGGGATATCACCATAAACCTGCTGAACGAGAACCACGAGCCGGTAGTTACCTGGAAGGTTAAGAACGCATTTCCGCTAAAAATTCAAAGTACCGACCTTAAGGCCGATGGCAACGAAGTAGCTATTGAGCAGCTGGATATTGCGCACGAGGGCCTTGTTATACAAAACGGATAGTAATCAAATTTAAAAGCTTATGGGTATCATCAATGGTATTTTGGATGGGCTGATCTATCCGCCGCCGGGTTTCCACTTTATGGTGGTTATCGAGATGTTTCCGCAAACCCCGCAGGATCTGCGCTTTCAAAGCGTGAGCGGCCTCAGCGTAAGCATACCTACCGAGGCTGTTGCCGAGGGGGGCGAACATCGCTTTAAACATCAAATGCCGGGCGTGCCGCAGTTTCAAAAGCTGGTATTAAAACGTGGGCTGTTCATTGGTTCGTTCATTTCGGTATGGTGTAAAAACGCCATCGAGAATTTTGAATTCGAGCCAAAGAATATCGTTATCAGCCTGTTGAATGATCTGCATGTACCGGTGGCGGTGTGGCATGTATTTAACGCCTATCCTGTTAAAATTGAAATATCAGAGTTTAACGCCGAGCAAAATACTTTGGCCATTGAAACACTGGAATTATCCTATCAATACTTTAAACCAATGGGCTTGGATCTGTCGCTTATGGCCGGTGTTGCCGGTGCTGTAAGTGGCAGTATATCGGGTTCAGTAAGCTTTTAAACTATGCCGGTAATAATTAACGAGCTTGTGGTATCAGTAAGTGTTTCTGCTGATAACAATGCCAGCGCCTCATCATCCGAAGTAAATTCAACACAAAAGGAGGAGATACTTAAGGAGTGTGTAGAGCGGGTAATTGAAATTCTGAATCTTAAAAACGAACGCTGATGTTAGACATGATTAGCGGCCTGCTACCGGGCACCGATCCTCAAAAGCTTAAGATACAATCGTGGACCAACGCCAACCGTACCGGCGCTGCCGAAAAAACCTTTACGGCATTCATCAACCCCGATGAGTTTACGCTCAACTATTCGGTTATAACCGAGAGCACTAACGCTATTGGGGGCAACGGCAGCGAGGGCGGCTTTTTAGGTACACGTCCGTTAGAGGTAACGCTTAAGTTTTTTTTGGATGGCACCAACGCCACCGGCAAAAAACTGAACGTGGCCGATAAGATAAAAGAGTTTTACGAGGCCGTTGGCTATGATGGTAAATGGCACCGCACCTGCTTTTTACGCATAACCTGGGGTACATTAACCTGGCTGCGCACCAACCAGTACGAGTTTGATTGCGAACTGAAATCAACCAATATACAATACAAGCTATTCAAGTTTGATGGCACACCACTTAGGGCTGTAATTACCGCCACCTTTGCCGAAAAGCTGATGCCCGAGGTAAAGCAGGCCGAGCAAAAAGATAAATCGGCCGACCTGACGCATGTGAGGGTGGTGAAGGAAGGGGACACCTTGCCCGCTCTGATCAACCAGATATACGGCGATTTCAGATACTACCTGCAAGTGGCCAAAGTGAATAACTTAAAGGACTTCAGAAATTTAACACCCGGCCAAAAACTGTTTTTTCCGCCATTAAAAAAATAAGGAGAGATGCCCGAAGAAAGAATCATACCGGCTGTACACTCCGTAGCTGAGTTTATCATCAGTGTTAATGGGTTGGAGATACCGCGCAGTGTACCCAAGTTGGCTGTTTCTGTACAAAAAATAGTTAACAAGGTATCTACCGCCGTTATTACCTTGCAGGATGGCGAAGCCTCGAACGGGTTATTCCCGCTAACTGATGGCGACCTTTTTAAACCGGGCAATAAAGTAAGCATATCCGCCGGTGATCCGGACAATACCACGGCAATATTTGATGGCATCATTATAAAACAATCCCTCAAGATCAGGAATAACGCCGCCCCGCACCTGATACTGGAGTGCAAGCACAGGGCGATATCAACCACCATTGGGCGTAAAAGTGCCTGCTTTCATGATATTACCGATGCCGATATCATCACCAAAATATTAACCGATGGTGGCTTTGCAGCTACAGGTATTGATGTGGAGGATACCAAGGTAAACCACAAGGAAATGGTGCAATACAATTGTACCGATTGGGATTTTATTGTAAGCCGGGCCGAAGTAAACGGCAAGGTAGTTACTACTAACGATGAAGGCATTGTAATAAAAAAGCCTGTGGTATCTGATGATGTAAGTTTGAATTTACTGCACGGCGCTACCATTTTAGAGCTTGATGCCGAGATGGATAGCCGCAATCAATATTCGTCGGTAGTGAGCCGCTCGTGGGATATGGACAACCTGGAGGTTGCTGAAACATCCGCCGCCGAACCGCAGGAGCTTACCGAGCATGGCAATATGCAGGCTACCGAGTTGGCATCTGTAGCGGGACCACAACAATATGTTATTCAGCACGCGGGTGCTATACCGCCCGATGAACGGCAGGGCTGGGCTGATGCGGCTTTGCTGAAATCGCGCCTGTCGAAAATACGGGGGCGGGTAAAGTTTCAGGGTATTGCCACCATTAACGCGGGCGATATTGTAGGCCTGGCCGGTTTAGGCGAAAGGTTTAACGGCAATGCCTTTGTAAGTGGTGTAATGCACGAGTTCACCCTTTCATCCGGCTGGAAAACACATGCGCAGTTTGGCTATGCCAACAGTTGGTTTACGGAGGATAATAAGGTGGAAGCGCCAAAGGCATCGGGCATGTTGCCCGGCGTAACCGGCCTTGCTACAGGTATTGTTACTGATAATGTTGACCCCGAAGGCAATCAACGGGTTAAAATAAAAATAAGCGGTGTTAGCGATAACGTTGACGGTGTTTGGGCACGCATGGCGCTGGCCGATGCCGGTGATGATCGTGGCCTGTTCTTCAGGCCCGAGGTGGGCGATGAGGTAGTACTCGGCTTTTTAAACGACGACCCGCGGCTACCTATTATATTAGGTATGCTGCACAGCTCAAAGCTGCCGCCACCCATTACACCAACTGATGATAATTTTAAGAAAGGCTACACCTCGCGCGAAAAGCTGAAAATGACCTTTGATGATGAGCTGAAAGAGATACAGTTTGAAACACCGGCCAGCAACAAGGTATTCATCACCGATGATAAAAAGGGTTTCAGGGTTGAAGATCAGAACGGGAATAAGATAACTACCGACCCATCAGAGATAAAAATTACGGATAGTAATGGCAACAGTGTTTTGATCGACATTAGTCCGGGTATTATAAAAATAAAGGCCAACAACAAGGTTGTTGTTGATGCCCCGCAGATAGAGCTGGTTGAAGGCGCGGGCCATCCGCTGGTGTTTGGCGATGAGTTGCTTAACTATTTGAACCAGATAGTTAATATATACCAAACCCACATGCACCCCGGCCAGCTTGCTTTGGGCGCGTTACCGGTAACCCCCGCACCGCCCATACCGCCAATGCCACCGGCTACCCCGGCGTTACTATCACTAAAGGTTAAAACCGGATAAATATTAAATTATGGCGCTAAAATCTGGAAATAATAATGATACCAATGGCAGCATGGCCAAGGCCATTGAGGATGCCTTTTTAGAGAACTGGCCGGGTATAATGGGTAATGCCGCTCCTGAAAGTAATAAGCAAATGAAGCTATTATTCATAGCCGTTGCGCAGGGTGTGGTAAAACATTTAGTTGCTCATCCGGAAGCTTTTGAGATAAGCGTGAGTTATAACGGCGAGCAATTGCAAAACGCTACGGTAAAAATAACCGGGGCTTAGTAATCTATCTTATTAATAATTGAGTTATGGCTGATATTTCTGAACGATCATTTTTAGGCAGGGGCTGGAGTTTTCCGCCTACATTCTCTAAAAAAACGAACAGTTTGTTGCTGACATCTGATGAGGATGATATTAACAAAAGCCTGGAGATATTGCTATCAACCACCATTGGCGAACGCTTTTTGCAGCCGCTGTATGGTTGCAATTTAGATGATTATGTTTTTGAGGCCATGAACTCCTCAACCGAAACGGCCATAAAAATAACCGTAAAAAACGCCATCCTGATATTTGAACCCAGGATAAAGCTGCTGACCATAAAACTGCTTACCGATTTTATATCCGAAGGGAGAATAGATATATCAGTTGATTATGAGGTGATCAATACCAACTCAAGGTTTAACCTGGTATATCCGTTCTATATTAACGAAGCCAATAATAAAACAGCATGAGCGACAAAGCGATCAACTATAAAGTTATTCTGAAAAGGGATGGCCAAACGCAGCAGCAGCGCATGCCTGAGTGGCTCGACCCTTTAAAGGTACCTGTTGATGCACGTACCAAGCAGCAGCTGTATGCTTTTTTGCAGGCGGTTGCCGGGCAAATTAAGTATTATGATATTGATAAGGCCAACACAGCTAATCCGGTAAACGGCACCTGGGCCGATTTTTTTGATATTAGTTTTGATGAGTTTTCGCGCCTGGCCGATGACAATAAACTGCCACCGCACTTAGCCCTGTGGGATAGTTTTATTGAGCTGTACACCCACCCGCAGGCGCTGATGAACAAGCTCACCCAAAGGCACCTTGATTTTTACTATGGCGAGGTATTAAAGTTTAAACGTAATGCCCCCGTGCCCGATAGGGTGCACGTGCAGTTCGAACTAAAAAAAGGCACCACCAATACATTGCTCGCCAAGGGTACAAAAGTACTGGCCGGTAAGGATGATCTGAAAAAGGAACTCCACTACGAACTTGCCCACGATATTGTGGTGAACAATGCCAAAATAGAGGGGCTTAAATCATTATACATTGATCAGGTAAATAAGAATTTTATACATCACGCGCCCATAGCCAACTCGATAGATGGGTTGGGCGCCGAGCTGGATGAAAGTAACCCTAAATGGCTGGGTTTTGGCAGTAAAGCCATGCCGCTGGCCAATGTAGGTTTTTGCTTAGCTGCCGATGTTTTATTGATGAAACAAGGCACCCGTAGGGTTATCATTAACCTGTCAGTAAGTAGCATAGCGGCTTCGGCGGTAAATACTACACTGACTGCCGATCTGTTCAGCGTAAGTATAACCGGCGAAAAGGGATGGATCGGCCCCAAAACATTACCGGCTAAGATTACCTCTGCTGATAATAAGGTGTTTACCATCACAGTAACGTTTACCGTTAACGCCGATGAACCTGCTGTAACAGTTTATAATAAAGCCATACATGGCGGTGAATTTGATACAACGAAACCTATTATTCAATTACTGGTCAACAATCAAAAAGCTGATTTTGGCTATAGCAACCTTAGTTCGGCTGAATTGATGGATGCTACCATAACAGCCGAAGTAACAGGCGTTAAAGGTATTGATATTGAGAATGATCAGGGTTCGCTGGATGCCAAGAAAAGCTTTAAACCCTTCGGCTCGCTTGCCGAAAAGAACTCTAATTTCTACATAAAGCACGATGAGGCTTTTTCAAAGCGACTGAAAGAATTTAGTTTAGATGTGGAGTGGAAAAACATCCCAGCCGCACAGCTTGGCGATTATTTTAAGAACTACGGCGGCAGCAATAACAACAATGCCAATTTTACAGCTCTTGCAGCATTTAAGGATGGATTTAGCTGGCAGGAGAGTTCAAAAAGCGTGTCGTTATTTAATGTAAACAACGCGCAGGCTTCCACCAGTTGGAAGTTTACCAACCCGGCCTTGCAGGTAAAGTTGCCCATTTTTAGTTTCCCGGTAGTGGTTGCGCCTTATTTGGTAAATGCCGGGCAAACCATGCAGCAAAATCTGTCAAGTAAAATATCCTACTTGTTGCCTGCTTATACATCGTTGCAATCTAAGTCGGTTAAATCGGCACAATTGTTATTTAAGCCGTTACTCATTTTGCAGCTCAATTTGTTTAAGGATATCCGAAAGGGAATGCTTAGCCTGCGGCTTAACCACGGTTTCATGTTTGATGAGTTCCGTAATAAATATGCCGCCGAGATTTTACGGTTTAGTAAAGATGGCGGTACATTAGCCTTACCGGCTGAGCCATTCGCGCCCGAGGTACAATCCATTACACTGAATTATACAGCGGTTACCACTAAAACCTCATTTAACGGATTATCGCTTAACGATTATATTGACGAGGAGATAGAGTTTTTCCATTACGGGCCGTTCGGGCAAATGCGTGAGCATGCTTATGCTAAAAGCCAGCACGCGTTTTTGCAAAATAACCTGGTAAAGCTACTCCCCGAGTACACCAACGAGGGCGAACTATACATAGGCCTAAGCGGCTTACAGGCGCAGGACTCTGTTTGCGTACTGTTCCAACTGGCTGAGGGCAGCGCCAATCCTGAAAAGGAAAAAGTGGCGGTAACCTGGAGCGTATTGTGCGATGATTATTGGAAACAGCTCACCAATGATGACCTTTTATTTGATACCACCAACGGTTTACTTACCAGCGGCATCATCAAATATATCATTCCCCGCGAGGCCACAACATCAAACAGTATATTCCCGCCGGATCTGTTATGGTTAAAGGCATCTATCAAAAAAAATACCGATACTGTTTGTAACCTATCGGCTGTGCTGGCTAATGCGGCGGTGGCTGTATTTTTTGATCAGGCCAACGCGGCATCGCATTTAGCCGCGCCATTGGTTGCGGGCACCGTAAATAAAATGGTGAGCGAAACCGGGGCTATAAAAACAGTAAAACAACCCTATGCCTCATTTGGTGGTAAGGTGCTGGAGGATAGTGATGCCTACTATATAAGGGTAAGCGAGCGCTTAAGGCATAAGCAACGCGGCGTAAGTATATGGGATCATGAACGATTGATATTACAGCAGTTTCCGCAGGTACATAAGGTGAAGTGTATTAACCATGCATCGCCGGGCTCATTTTATTCGCCGGGGCATACTATGTTTATATTGGTACCCGATCTGACCAATCGTAACGCGGTAGATCCGTTTCAACCCAAGGTTGATAAGAATACCATTGAAGAAGTTTACGCATTTGTAAAAGGCCACACCACGGCCTGGGCCGAGCAGCATGTAAGTAACCCGTATTATGAACCGGTTAAGGTTGTAGTAAGCCTGAAATTAAAGCGAGGTTTTGAATTCAATTATTACGAAAAGGTAATTAACCAGCGTTTGCAGGAATTTTTGTCGCCCTGGTTGAGGAATACCAGCAGTGATATACATTTTGGCGGTAAGGTAACCAAATCAATGGTGGTCAAGTTTTTGGAAGATATGGAATATGTGGACTATATCACGCAACTGTCGCTGTTTCATTATGGCGGCAAACGTATAAGTTTTGGCCGCAGTGTTGAGGTGGCCGAGGCTTCAAACCCGGCAGCTATACTGGTTTCACACAACCATCATGAGGTAATTAATAATTAGCAGCAATTATGTTTGATGATATAACCATATCTAAGCAGAAGCCATCAGACCCAGCTTTTGATTATGACGAGCTCAGGAAAGCCGGTATAGCCTATATTGAGCAAACCGCATCGGCTATATGGACGGATTATAACATTCACGATCCGGGGATAACCACGCTGGAATTACTGTGCTATGCCATAACCGATCTGAGCTATCGTACAAACAATTCCATTCCCGATCTGCTGGCTACCGAAACCGATACGGTTAAGAATATCCGTAAGCACTTTTTCTCCGCAGCGCAAATATTGCCTAACAATGCGGTCACCATAAATGATTACCGTAAGCTGCTGATTGATATTGATGGCGTTAAAAATGCGTGGTTAACTAAACGTACCAAACCTGTATATGCCGATATTATCCGCAAAAAGCTACAGTTTGATGTGCCCGATAGCCAGCGCTGGGAAAAGGTTGAGATAAAGGGATATTATGATGTGTTGATAGAGTTTGATACCAATATAATTAATGCATCAAAAGCCAATATAAAAAATACCGTACGCCGGCAATTAATGGCTAACCGTAACCTGTGCGAGGATTTTGTTGATATTAACGAGGTTACCGCACAGCAGTTCAGGATGTGCAGCGAGATAGAGCTTAAGAACAATGCCGATCCGTTTAATGTGCTGGCGCAGATATTCTTTAACATACAGCAGCACCTTACACCGCTTATAAATTTTTATTGGTTGCGCGATATACTTGCGCAAGGCATATCTGCCGATGCCATATTTGAAGGGCCGTTGCTTACGCATGGTTTTATAAAGGATGAGGAACTGGCGAATTCTGATCTGAAAACAGAGATACACCTGTCTGACATTATGCAGCAGATACTTGCTGTTGATGGGGTTGCCAACATAACCGACATTGTATTCAATACCACCGGTCAGGTTGACGCGCTCAAAAATAAATGGATAATTGATGTTGAGGATGGTAAGCAGCCTGTGGTTAATATTCTGGGATCGAATATATTGTTTTACAAAGAGGGTATCCCGTTCAGGCCTGATCTTAATGTGGTAAAGGCCCGGTTTGATAAGCTGATGAACGCCGCCATTAGCGGCAACGATCAGGTGAAAACCGATGATATCGTCTATGATACCGGCAATTATGTTGACGCGGGTAATTACTACTCAATACAAAACCATTTCCCTAAAAACTATGGCATAAGCCATTGGGGTTTACCAAGCGATGCCACGCCTGAGCGTAAGATACAGGCCCGGCAGTTACAAGGGTATCTGTATCTGTTCGATCAGCAATTGGCCTGCTACTTTTCGCAGCTGTCGCACCTGCGTAATCTGCTATCTACAGACGATGAACAGAATACTTATTTTTCGCAGGTAGTAACATCATTTAAGGATGCCAATGAGCTGTTTGTTAACCCGGCGCTTGTGGCGGCCAACATACAAACCGTTGCGGATGCGGGTACTTTTAACAAACGCCGCAATATGTTTCTGGATCACTTGCTATCGCGCTTTGCCGAAACATTTTATGATTATGTGAGCGTACTTAACACAGGTCTATCGGCCGGCAATAAAAGCCAGATCTCGCCTGCTATTGTTAACGAAAGAGACATCATAACCACCAAAATAAACTTTTTAAAAGATTACCCGGCCGTAAGCGGCAAACGCTTTGCAGCCTACAATTACACCAATACCGCCGCCCTGTGGAATAGCGCCAACATCAGCGGATTGGAAAACCGTTTGCAACGCCTGTTGGGCTTTAAAAATATACAACGCCGCAGTTTGGTAAACGTATACAGCACCATCAAAAAAGGCCTGAATGCCGCTAATCTGGATGAGTATTGGTATCAAATAATCGACAATAAAACCAAAACAGTCCTGCTTGAGGGTGCACAAAGGTTCCCGCTTAAGGAATCAGCAGAATATGACCGGGATGACGCGATCGAGCTATTGAGTACCTTCAGTAACCTGTCGGTAATTAAAAATGCAGATAACAGTTTTTCGTACATATTAAAAAAAGCCGGTGTTGTTGTTGGCAAAAGCGGCGTAACCTACCCGAACACCAACACGGCAAAAACTACCATGAACAACTTTTATAAGCTGATGGCCTTAAGCCAAAGCGATGAAGGTATGTTTTTGGTAGAGCACCTGTTGTTATTGCCCGAAAAGAGTGTCGCGACTCCGGCATCGCCGCCCCAGCCAACGGTCGACCCATTTTTGCCGATATGTGTCGATAGCAATTGCCGCGATTGTGATGATAAGGACCCTTATTCGTTCAGGATAAGTATTGTGCTGCCTGCTTACGCTCCCCGCTTTTTAAATATGGATTTCAGGCGGTACTGCGAGCGTATTATCCGCATGGAAGCACCGGCACACACCTTTGTTAAAATATGCTGGGTAAGTAACGAGCAACTGGTAATTTTTGAAAGAGATTACAAAAACTGGCTTGATGTAAAGGCCGGTAAGGTTGATGCGGGCAATGTAAGGCTCAACCAGTTTGTAAAAACACTTACAGCGCTAAAAACCATCTACCCGCCGGCAAAACTCGAGGATTGCAAAAACAGCGCCGAACGGCAGCTTTTTATATTGAATCAAAACGCATTAGGTACACTTAAAACGTGAAATTATGAGTAACGTGTTAGATAGTATTAATAAAGATAATACCCGGTTCACCATTTTTGAGAACGACCAGGTATTGACCGCCGACCAGTTGAATGATCTGTTCAACTACCTCGATGTGCAATCACGGTTAACACGCACCAAGGCCATTGGTGTAGGCATTATAAGCGGACTGGAAATAGGCTCGCTTGATAACGGACACATTGTAGTATCGCAAGGCGCGGCCATAACTACCGATGGCGATCTGCTGAATTTTGAAACAGACCAGGAGTTTGATCAGTTTGATGTTTTTGAGGATCAGAATGCCAAGTACGGTTACTTCAGGCTGAATGCCGATCAACCTTTGGCGCTTTATGAGTTAAGGGATAGCCGCATATCAGGCACCATACCGGGTAAGGATCTGACCACATTTGGCGAAGTTACCGGCGGAGTGATAAGTGATTTTGTAGGCATACTTTATTTAGAAACCTATACTAACGATCCCGACCTGTGCACCGGTACCGATTGCGATAATAAGGGCGCCATTTCCGAAAAGAACCTGAAGGTACTGCTCATTCATAAAAACAATATGCGCTTGCTGCTGCAAAGTATGCCCGCAACCAATACCGATTATTTTTCGCTGGAGGATATCGCCATCCCGAGGGTAGTAGTGAGCACCGCGATTGATACTTATGCCGAGCTTAATGCCTCATTTACCAATGCCTTAATTATTAAGGATGATATAAAAGCCAAGCTGAGCAAGGCTTACCAGGTTTGTAAACCCATTGTTGAGGGCGAGTTTGCCAACGGCGACCCTACTAACGAATGGAATACACTGATCGATAAACACTTCAGCCTGTCGCCATCCATCTACGTACAGTATATATATGATTTCGCGCGCGATATTGGTTATGCCTACAACGAAATGCGCGAAACACTTTTTGCCGAAGATGTTTTAACCGACCCGGATGTTGACCTGTTCCCAAAACACGTGCTGATGGGTTTGGTGAGGGCGGCAAGCATCAATACATCGGTAGGGCCTATAGCATCGCCGGTTACGGCTGTTGATTTAACTCGGCTAAATATCACCACCGGCAGGGCACAATTGTTAAGCAATACCACATCGCGGGCGCAGTTGTTAAGTAGTACCATTCGTTTTAATATTGGTACGCTTATTCGCCGGTTTAACCCCGTGCGTATTGATGTAGAGTACAGGCATCACTTTTTTTATTCGCCCGTAATAAACAGCAATGCCAATATTGCCGAGCAAACCCGCTTCTGCTTTATGCGGATACATGCCATGATAACTAACTTTAAGATACCTGTATCGTCAGAAGTGCAAAGCGTGGCGCAGGGCTTGAAGGTTACACCGGGTATGTACGAGGATAAACCGGTAGGCCAGCGCAGTATTCCGTTTTACTACAGCTATAACCGTAGCCTGCCGCTAAACCTGTACTGGAATTTTGAAGCCAACGTGCGCAGAAAGGAAGACAGGATATTATCATACTCAGCTGCCAGTTACTCTAATAACCAGGTTACGCTTAATCCGTTGCAGTATAATATTTTGCCTTATGATTTTTTCAGGGTAGAGGGGCATATCGGCTTTACGCTGAGCGAAACCGAAGCCGCGCTTAATAAGCTGATACTTGATAATAATCTGCCTATAAACATACAATCGGTACAGGTAGAAAAACTGGCCGATACCATACCCTTAAAACCCTGGTTCTTCCCGCATTTGCACCTGTACGAGAAATCGTTACGTACCACATTTGTGGAGCGGCTTGACAAGGCCGACCTCGCTAATGATGAATTGAAAGCAGTGGTAAGCACCATCCCGGTAACTGAATTTAAAACCGCCCGGCAAAGCGTTATCGATAATAATAAGGATGTATCCGACCCTGCCTTTAACCCCGTGCAATTCAGGGCATCGGTAGCTAACGTAATTACGGCGGCGGCCAATGTTAAGGCGCAAACCAAGCAGTTCGCGTTCTCTAACTCAGCCACCCCGCACGATTTTATAAGCAATACCGATATTTTGCAAAAGACCGATCTGCTGTCAAACATCTACCAGCAGCAACTCATTAAAAAGAAAGAAGGGTTAATGCTGGGCAACTTTTTGAGGCAAAACCCCGGACTTGAACATACCGGAGGCGTAGTGCGTGGCGGTACCTTTGTGCTTGTATACACCTCGGCCGATAAAAAGGTAGTGGCCGATTTTATGCTGCCTTATGCCAGTGTTGATAAGGATGTGGTTCCTGATCCGCCAATATTTAAACCTATACCGATGCCTAACACACCAATAATTAAATTCCCGTTAGATACCCTTTTTGAAAGAATACCGAATTATAAGCTGGATTTAACGAATACCATAGCATCATACGCCAAACTTGATGATATTGATACCCGAGTTAATGCAAAAGTTAACGACAAGTTTGTGGATGTTGAATCAAAATTCGACCTGAAACTGGCTGTAACTTCTACCAAACTCGATAGCTTCAATTCGCAGTTCAACAGTTTTGACGAGCGGTTGAAGAATAACTCGACATTGTTCAACAACGTATTTGAGTCGGGTATTAAAACCCGTACGCTTAACACGAAGGATTTTGTTGTAGGCGATGTAGATCTTACCGCGCAAGTTGAGGATTTCCAAAGGCGGCAAGTTGATTTAGAGGGCATGGCTGCTGATGATCCTGGTCGCGCCGAAAAGGAAAAGGAATTTATCCGCACTACAGATGCGCTGGCCAAACAGATTGATAAAGCCGGGGTAACTAATGATGCAAGTAATGCGCTCATAATTAAAGGTTTGTTGGCCGATATGAATTCGGGCACAACCCTGGTGCAAAATCAGGAGTTGCGAGGTCAGGCATCAGAAGTAGCCAATACCGTTAACCGTGTTAACCTGAAACTTAAAACCAACCGCTAACCGTGCATAACGATATTTTGGTACGTAAGCAAGTTGTAAAGCTCAATGTAAGCGATGAGGCTTTGGCATTTTCGTTACGCAAGCATATTGAGGCCAATTTTGAGGCTGATATAACCAGTGTGCTTGAGGGCGTATTTAATCAAGGCATCAGCGCTGGCGGGTATTTGGTTATTGATCAGCTTAATGTTGATATCGGCACCATATCGGTACATGATCTTGAGCATCGCTTACCCGAATTAATGCAGCAAAAACTGGTAAAGGAGCTGGCCGCATTATTTAATGATACGGGTAATTATCAGCATACACCATCATGGCCCGATGGGGGAAGTACTGCTTTTGAAATAGCTGCTGATGCTAATAAAAAATCGTCGGACGATATACAATACCGTTCTGCCGGGGAGCAGGAGATGATTGCCTTATTGTATTTTTTGCAGTATGGCGTATATCCCTGGTGGCAAAAAAACGAGCTTATAAATGATCCGCGACAAGTGTTGGGTGATTCATCTGCAAAACATCTGGAAACCATATTATCACAAGTATTAACTATGATTGACGCACAAGCCGGGCAGGATGCCAAAAATATAATTCAGCGTGTTTTTAACTACCTGACCATCGGCCAGCAGCAGCAATTCATCCAGCTTTTGGTAAAGGAGCGATCATTGAGTTCGGTAGATCTGGATAACCTGTTTCAGGGGCAATCAACCCTGAGCGATCTGTTTGATATATCGTTAAATGAATATTATTGTCGCTTATTTAAATATATATGGCATCACGGCAATAACGCTAACGACCAAAAGTTTGTTTATGAACTGATACAACACGCCGATATACCGCATGAGGAAATACTAAACAAAGCCATTTTATTAAAGGTTGACGAAAATGTATTTACAGCCATCAACAATTTTCCTGCTGCAAAATATACTGCACTTTCTGATGAAAAAGCAGCTACTAAACCCGCCGCTGATACGATAAAGCACGAAGGCTTGTACATAATTAATGCCGGGCTTATTTTATTGCACCCGTTTTTAAGCAACTACTTTAAGGGTGTCGGCTTGTTGAATGATGCTAATCAGTTCGCATCAGTACAGCATCAGCAAAAGGCAACTGTATTGCTTTATTATTTGCAATGTGGCGATGATGAATATAATGAATGGGAGATGCCCTTCAACAAAATACTTTGTGGTGTAGAACTTACCGATACTTTACCAAATGATATAAAACTTACCGACGACGAAAAGCAGGAAGCCGATTCGCTATTAGAAGCTGTTGCTGAACATTGGTCGGCATTAAAAGGTGCCAGCATTGGCGCGCTCAGGCAAACGTTTTTATTGCGTAACGGCAAGCTATCTTTTAAAGATGATAACTGGCTTTTACAGGTTGAGCGTACCGGTACCGATATACTTTTAGACAGATTGCCTTGGGGCATTGGCACCGCTAAACTGCCCTGGCTTAAACAGATAATATATACTGAATGGTAACTGATGATGCAACGGTTAACAAGGATGCCATCTATTTAAACGCGGTTGATGTACTGGCGGAGATAGAATGGTTTGAGGCGGTGTTGAATGCCCGGCTTAGTTTGTACAAAGGCGGGGAGGGGGCCTACAAGAATATTTATGACATAACTCCGCCGCCGTTAAATAACAAAAGCTCAGTATTTGCGGAGTTTGTTAGCTTTTATAACCTCAGTTTTGATGAACGTATTGTACTGATACTGGCTTTGTTGCCCCATGTTAGTCCGCAATTTTTGGACGTTTTTTTAAGCGGAGAATATAAGGAGCGGGGGTATACACCCTTTGGCGGATTAAAAGGAAGCGCGCATTCAGGCTTTTTGCCAACCGGCGAAACAGCCTTGTTCATACTGGCGGGTAATGACCTGGGGCACCGTTTCAAGGTGTTGCAATTGTTTGATGCCGATCATGTTTTTAAAACGCATAATATATTGTGGCTGGCGCCATCGCCCGCTAACGAACCTGTTTTATGCGGACAACTGATGTTGAATGATGAATATGTAGACCTGTTTACAGGTGGTAAGCTGCGTAGTCCATCCTTTAGTATGGATTTTCCGGCTAAAAAGATCACCACCACGCTGGATTGGGACGACCTGGTTTTAGACCGCCACACCATGCAGCAGCTTAACGAGATAAAGATATGGTTGCAGCACGGCAATAAACTGATGAATGATTGGGGCATGAGCAAAAAGCTTAAGCCGGGCTATAAGGCATTGTTTCACGGGCCGCCGGGTACGGGCAAAACCCTTACCGCGGGTTTGTTTGGCAAGCTGGCCAATGTTGATGTGTATCGTATTGATCTGTCGATGATCATATCAAAATATATTGGCGAAACAGAGAAGAACCTTGAAAAGGTTTTTATGAAGGCCGAGAACAAGAACTGGATATTGTTTTTTGACGAAGCCGATGCCCTGTTCGGCAAACGCACCACCATTGCCGATGCGCACGATAAATATGCCAATCAGGAAGTGGCTTACCTGTTGCAGCGTTTGGAGAATTATAACGGGCTAGTTATACTGTCATCAAACATGCGCAATAATGTTGATGAGGCATTTGGGCGCAGGTTGCAGTCTATCATCTATTTCCCGGTACCAAAATCAACAGAGCGGTTTTCGTTATGGCAAAACTCGTTCAGTAACCAAACACATTTGGCTGATGATATCAACCTCGAAAATATTGCTGAGCAGTATGAAATTGCAGGTGGCTCCATTATAAACGTAGTACAATATGCCTCGTTAATGGCGCTAAACCGTAACGAGAATATTATCAGATATGCCGATATCGCCGAAGGCATAAAAAAGGAATTTAAAAAAGAAGGTAAAACTGTTTAACCATGTTAGTTGCCGATAAAGCTTCGGAAAAGCAGGATGCTGCAATGCAGGCTGCAAGTCGTACTGGTGGCTTGCTTAATGGTACACTTGCGCCATTAAAACCAACGGTTGATGGCGATCAAGGTATACATCAGGCAGATAACATTACCCGTACATCGGCACAAAGCTTTATGCAGCGTAAATGTGCTGAGTGCGAAAAGGAAGAAGAAAACCAGGTAAGGCGCAAAGCATCGGATGTATCGGGCGGCGGCACTGTAACCAACTCTTTCAGCAATGCCTTACAAGCATCGGCAAGTGGTGGGCATGCTATGGACAGGGACACCGGCTCGTTCATGAGCAGCCGGTTCGGTACCGATCTGAGCAATGTGAGGATACATACCGACAGCGCATCGGCAAGCTTGAGCAGGCAGATCAACGCCAGGGCTTTTACTTATGGTAACGATATTTATTTTAACAGCAATCAATATAAACCTAACACCACAGAGGGTAAGCATTTACTGGCGCATGAGTTAACGCACACCCTGCAACAAACCGGTAGTTTGAACCGCAAGCTTATTCAACGGGCTTGTTTTGAAGAAGGAAGCCCCTCCATAACGCCAGCAGCGTGTCCCGAGGGAGCTACTGATGTAGGCAGACAAGCCCAAGGGCAACCCAATGCTGTTGACACAAGGGCCGATGCTATTGTCGCCATCGCCGCTGGCACGGGTGCCAATCAGGATAAGGCGATGCAGGTGGTTAACAGTATCATTTGCTCGTACATGCCATCGCAGGCATCAAAGGTGCGTAAGATATATTACTTCGCAACGCAGATTGGTTTACGTACCCAAAGTGTAGGCTCAGGAGCGACAGCGCAAGGCGATATTTGCGTTGGCGATGACTTTTTAACCAATACCACACGCACGCACATATCGCGCAGGGTATTACAGGTAGCGCATGAGTTGGAACATATTGAGCAATACCGTACAGGTTTGTCCGGGGGCAATAACCGCATACTCAGAGAGTTTCTGGCATTTTACCACGAGGGTACGGCTGACGAATTTATTGGTACAGGCCGTATGCAGCATGGCACTCGTAAAAGATTGATAGATGCCGCTATAGGTGCTTTCTTTTGTTTAGATGCTACCACGCGTGCTACACATCTGAGTAAATTACAGGATCTGCAAGCAAGGCGGTTAACGGTGAATGGTACCAATGGTAATGCGCCTACACCCGAACCTACTACCTGTGTTACACCATAAAAAACTTGAACCTTAAATATCTATCCACATGCCAACTCATGATCGTGTATCATCTCCTGAACATAAAAATACGCTGAACATAGCCGGTATCGACCGGCAAAATGAATCGGCAGGCAATCATCATGTACAATGCAAACTAACCGTTGGCAGCGCTAACGACCCCATGGAGCACGAAGCTGATGCCGTGGCCGACAGGGTTATGCGTATGCCCGCTAATGATAACTTTATTCAGCGCAAATGCGGTGGGTGTGGCGATGATGAACATACCCATCAACCTGTGGCGGATGTTGTGCAACGAAAAGGTAACGATAGCGGCGTAGCCATTAATAATTCAACCACGCAACAAATAGATGGTACTAAGGGCGGCGGTTCGCCAATGCCATCAAATACCCGCAGCTTTATGGAGAGCCGTTTCGGGGCCGATTTTTCAAATGTAAGGATACATAACAGCGAACACGCGGCGCAGCTTTCGCAAGGTTTGCATGCCCGGGCATTTACCGTAGGTAACGATGTTTATTTTAACAAAGGCCAATACGCTCCCGATTCAGCATCGGGCAGGCATTTGCTGGCGCACGAGTTAACGCATACACTGCAACAGGGTAAAAACAATACTATACGTAAGGATGCAGAGCCGGGGCCGAGGGGAGGCTTATCCATACACTCGCCGGTAGTTGATGAGTTTTTGACGCAGGTAAGCGATGTACATTCACTTGTGGCAGGCAGGCGTTTAAGTCAGCCGGAAAGAGATGTAGTGAGCCCCATATTTGGAACCAGCGTTGATTATTCGAGGGTTAGGCTAATCATTACAAGCATTTCAGCCGGAACCACCGCGGGCAACAACATCAGGCTCCCGCTTGATTTTGATATAACCAAAGATGAACACAAGCAGTTGTTAGTACACGAAATGACGCATGTTTGGCAATTTCAGCATAATGGTGCAGGGTATATAACAACCTCGCTTTTGCAACAGTTGCATGCAAGCGCTACAAGGGGTAACCGTAATTTCGCTTATGCGTATTCAATAAATTCAACAAATAGCTTTTTTCAGTACGCGCCCGAGCAGCAGGCATTTATTGTAGAGAACTATTTTGCCATGATGCGTGATCAAGGGATATTATCAACACCGGCAGGTGATGCCCGCACGTATAAATCGAATCATTTAAAGGCGCAAGGGTTTAATGCGAATATTGACGCGGCCGGCAGGCGTGCCGAAATTGCTGCCGAATTACCTGACCATGCAAGGCTTATAGCGCAAATGGCTTCAACGCCATTTTTGCCACTGTCTGTTTTGTTGCAGGTGCGGCAAAGCAGTGTGTTAATTGATCAACCGGGCGGTAGGTTCCTTGATCCGTTTGCTCAAAGAGGTTTTGCTCCTACGCCTAACTTGCTCGAATTGAGGTTTGATTGGCCTAAATAAGCCCCTCGTTAACCGCGTTGTGCAGTAACTCGGTAAGGTTATGGCACTGCGATTTTCTGAGCATGTTCTTGCGGTGGTTGTTGATGGTATATATGCTGATGTTCAGCTTATCGGCAATTTGCTTGCTGCTAAAGCCTTCGCATACCCAACGTAATATATCAACCTCGCGTTTGGTGAGTAACACCTGGTTTACACAAGGCAGGTAGCATTTGCGGTTAAGCAGGCTGATCTTGTTTTGAGCGTTATATTTCTGTATAAGATGAACGATCTTGACATCGCTTTTATAGTCGGATATGTCTGACAGGGCACTGATCTCTAACAGCGGCGTGCCATCATCAGCTATGCTGATGAATGATGAGCATAACCTCAGCGCGCAGTATTTGCCCTTACCATCGCGCAAGCGACAATTTACAGTGAAAAGCAGGTTTTTATAATCGGTATCGGCGTATTTTTTAAGGCAGGCAATATTAGCCGGGAATATCTTTTCATTGTACACCTTAAAATCATAAGGGTGTAAGAGGCTGTTGATGAATGATGGTCCCTCGCCAAGTAAAAATGAATCAGAATAACCGAGGAATTTATTGCTGTTGATGGCCAGGTACAGGTATCTGTTGTTCACATAATCGGTAATAAATACCGCTCCCGGATAAAGGGATGAAATATCAACCAGCGGAAAGCTTTTTAAAATATTACCGGGTGTGGCAATATCAATGCTTTTGTAGGATTTTACCCTGTTTAAAAAATCGAGATAAGATGGTGTGGTGTTGTTTTTCATAACCCTCAAACATTAAAGTTAAAGTCATACGTCGGTGTAATAAATATTTGATATACAGTGGAAAGCGTAGTCCACCCGAGAGGGGTATGCTTCAAATATATGCAATTTTGATTATTTGCTGCAAGTTAAATTTCCATCAATATCAGGGCATGTTATTTACCTGTATAAAATGATGCATTACTGTTGCTAATAATATTATATAAACCCTCATTGCTGATATAATTTCTGTTTTGATATACCTAAAATAACCATGCTATGAAGTCACTTAAAATTCATGTTGCGGCTATCATTATTACGGTAATGGCAGCCTGTAGTCCGCTAATGTCACCGTTTGATCAGGTTGCCTATACGCAGGTCACGTCGTTAAAGGTTGACGCGCTTAACCTGATGGGTAAGGCAACAGAACCCTACTCATCGCACGAGGCCGAAGTAAAAGACCTGCAAATAAAGGTTGACAAGGCCATTGAGTATGATAAACATCGAGCCAACAACGGTATTACGATAACCATGTGGGAGTTGCTGAATGCGCCCGACAAGCATTTGCTGGGTGGATATTTTGTTAGATGGAAAGAAAAATCAACACTTGATACCGCCTTTATCAGCGCACAGAAAAAGATAGTCGGTAAGGCGTTTGACCAGATAGCCGAGTTAGAGAGCAAAAAAATTAAACCATCAGAAATAAAACCATAAAGTTATGCCTTTTGATTTTGACAACCTGTTAAAAACGCTTGAATCGGGCGTGCTTGACCTCGCTAAAAAAAACCTGAACGGAGTAGTTGATGATGCTACAAAGGATGGGCTGGCCATTATAAACGAACTTAAGGCCGACCTGAAGACATGGACCTTACAACTACAGCAGGGCACACTATCTAAAGAAGATTTTGAATACAACCTGCTAAGCCAAAAAGATCTGATACAAATGATAGCCCTGAAAAACGCGGGCCTGGCCAAAATAAAGTCGGACGAGTTTAAGAATGATGTTTTTAATCTCGTAACCAACTCCGTATTAAAGCTGATACCTTAATTGAGGTATCAGCTTTAATACCACCACTTATTAATTATAAACCAATTTACCCAACTTATTTATGAGCAGTTTCCCCATCTTAGATCTGGTGGCAGGAATGATATTTATCTATTTTCTGCTAAGCATTATTGTTAGTTCGGCTCTGGAGATAGTAATAACCATGGGGCGATACCGGGCAAAAATGTTAGAACAATGGCTACTAAGTATATTTAATAAAGAGCTAACTTTGTATAATGGTAGTGTGGTTAGCTTAGGCAAAGCCATATTAGACCATTGTTCAATAACTGCCCTATCAAAGCCGGGGCAATCAAACGCTTATATAAACCCAAAAGATTTCACCTCGGCGCTGATCGAAAAAATATCATTCGACCCTGCAACGCCCAGATTAATTGCCGGTACATTAGGCCAAATAGAAACGGCCATTCAAAACACAACGGCATTACCTATTGATCTGCAACGGGTACTGCTTAGCTATGCTAACGAAGCCCGGCAAACTTACGCTTCGGTAACTACACGCACACTTAGCGAGCTTGATATTTTTAAAGGTAAGATAGAAGATTGGTACAATTCCAACATGGAGCGGGTAGGCGGCGCATTAAAAACTAAATACACGCGTCGTTTCACCTTTTGGATATCGGTAGTGGCGGTAGGGTTTTTAAATGCCGATAGCATAAGCATTGCCACCTATCTGTATAACAACCCCGAAGCGCGTATCAAACTGGCTGAGCAATCGTACGCGTCAGCATCAGATAGTTTGATGTTCAAGAAAAAGGTAACACAGGCATTAACAACTGCCGATAAAAAAGCTGACTCGGCCACAGTTGAGGAGCTAAATAAAATAATTATTGCCAACTATCAGGACATTAAAGGCATAAAGGCAACGCTCGAAGATACCATTCCGTTGGGATGGAATAAAGGGATGTTTGCCGGTAAAGATTCATCCGGCATAGCGCTCTTTATATTTATTAAGCTGGTTGGCCTGGCCGCCACAGTGCTGGCTATTATGATGGGCGCGCCGTTTTGGTTTGATATTTTGAACAAGATAGCCAACCTGCGCGGTAACGGCAAAAAACCTGATGATAGTAAAGTAATTAATACCCCCTGATTAATCTAAAAAAATGATAACTGAAGAAATTAAAGAAAAAATTGAACGCATTGTAAATGTGTTTGAAACCGGCGCTACCGAGGGTAAGTATGGCGCGCTGGTAAAACTAAAGGATTATAACGATCCGGAAACCAAAACCCGCATTGTGCAGATCACTTTCGGCCGATCACAAACTACTGAATTTGGAAATTTAAAGGCGCTTATTGGCAAGTACATTGCCGCGGGCGGTGCACATGCCGCTACGCTATCGCCCTACGCTAACCGCATAGGCAAAAAACCAAGCCTCAGTACCGATAAGCTTTTTTGCGATACCTTACAGCTGGCCGGCCGAACCGACCCGGTGATGCGCAAGTGTCAGGATGATTTTTTTGACTCGTTCTATTACCTGCCGGCAATAGGCTGGTTCAAGCAAATGGGTTTTACCCTGCCGTTAAGTTTGCTGGTTATATATGATAGCCATATCCATTCGGGCAGCATATTAGGCTTTTTGCGCGAAAGGTTTGCCGAATCGCCACCGGTAAAGGGCGGCGACGAAAAAACATGGATAGCACAATACGTACGCGCAAGGCACCACTGGCTGGAAACCCACTCGAACCAAATATTGCGCAACACGGTTTATCGCACGCAATGCTTTAAAGATCAGATAAAGGCCAATAATTGGGATCTGGAACAACCTGTAAAGGCACATGGTGTTACCGTAGCCTAAGTAAAAGGTATCTTAAAAAAACGCCCCTCATCAAAACATGATAAGGGGCGTTTTTTTATGCTGTTTAGTTATTGACTTTGGCTGCGGCCACATTCAAACCTAATAACCTGAAGGCTTCCTCTTTATATCGTTCCAGGTGCATATCATAAGCAACCGGGTCTTCTATCATGCTGAGATAATAATAGGCTCCGTCAGATATCACGAATATAATATCGGCGGCCTTTGAGGCATCATCATAAACCAATTGCTTTTTATCTATACAGGCCTGTATCAAGTTTTGCAGCCAGCCGCGCAGCATCAGGTGCAATTCGCGAAAGCGGTTCTTAATTTCCTGATGCCTGAATATCAGCGCGAAGCAATTGTAAAAAATACTGTCGTCAATATAATTATCCCACTTTCGCGAAAATATGTTGTGCAGTACGCTTGTCAATCTTTCAAGGGGCTGGTCGTCCAATTCACTTTCAGCCTGGTAGATATTTTCATAGCGCATCATTATAAAATCTATCAACCCCAGCAGCAGATCTTCCTTATTGGCAAAATAGTGTATCACCAAACTTTGGTGCATCTCTAACTCCTTGGCCACCTTGCCAAATGAGGTATTCTCGATACCCTCGCGTTTAGCCACTTCATAAAATGCCTCTACAATTCGTTTTTGCTGATCTTCCTTTAAACTCCGTCTGCCCATAATTCATTAAAAGTAAAACATGGCGCTAAGAAAAACAGAAAAAAAATAAATTTACTGATTGGTCAGTTTATTTAATAAGCATTTCACGTCGGCTTAACATTGCTGCTATTCCTTTGCAGCAAATAAAATGCTGACATGAAAAAACTTTACATCACACTAATTGCATGTCTGTTATTGTACGCCAACCTTGCCTACTCTCAACAAGTAAAGGTCACGGGTACAGTAAAAGATGATCTTGGCGAAACGCTTATCGGCGTATCCGTTCAGGAAAAAGGTAAATCAACCGGCGCGCAAACCGACGTTAAGGGTACTTACTCCCTCAATGTATCAGGCCCTGATGCCGTTTTGGTATTTACTTACATTGGCTATGTTAAACAGGAAGTAACGGTAGGTAACCGTAAATCTGTTGACGTTAACCTGAAAGCCGACAACTCCGAACTTAACGAGGTTGTAGTTGTAGGTTACGGTACGCAAAAAAAGGTAAACCTATCGGGCGCGGTCGATCAGATAAGCGCTAAAACACTGGCCAGCCGCCCAATATCAAACGTGGCGCAGGGCTTACAGGGTTTGGTACCCAACCTTAATATCGATTTTGGCTCGGGCGAGCCTGGTGCAGCCGCTAACATCAACATTCGTGGTATCACTTCAATTAATGGTGGCGATCCGCTTATCCTGATAGATGGTGTACCATCGGACGCGGTTGAACTTAACCGTTTGAATCCGCAGGATATCGAAAATTTATCGGTTATTAAAGATGCGTCATCAGCTGCCGTATACGGTGCACGTGCCGCGTTCGGTGTTATATTGATCACTACAAAAACCGGTACACAGGATGGTGTGAGCTTAAGTTACAGCAACAACTCATCATTCAACAAACCAACGGTAATGCCCGATAAAATTACCGACCCATATATCTATTCACGTTTGCTGGAGCTATCAACCAACAATACCCCTTGGGATAACGTAAACTACAGCGACCAGTATTACCAGTACGCTAAAGAGCGTTCAGATAATCCATCAATTCCAGGTGTGCGTGTTAACCCTACAGACAACAGTCTTTGGGAGTACATGGGTAACCGCGACTGGACCCGTTACTTTTTAAGTGATTATACCTTCTCGCAAGATCATGCCCTTTCAATAAGCGGCAAATCGCCAAAGGCACAGTATTACCTGTCAGGTAACTATAACCGCCAAAATGGTTTACTTAAAATAGCTGATGATTATTTTGATCGTTACAGCTTCCGTAGTAAGGTGAATTATCAGGTAACACCTTGGTTAAACCTAGGTAACAACACTTATCTAACATCAACAAGGCGCGAAAACCCGTCAAACTATTCTATATCGGGTATTTATAACCTTTTCCCTACTGATTATGATAAAAATCCTGATGGTACCTGGGCTAATACCGAGGTTGGCCGTACAGGCGCGAGGTTAACTGAGGGTGGTAAGGCATCTGATAAATATTTCAGCTTGCAAACCCAGTTCAATGGCGAGTTATCGCTTATCAAAAACAAGCTGAAAGTTAACGGTGAGTTCACCTACCGCCGTGGCGCTGAAAACTATGACGAGTATGGCTTACCTATTGATATAGGTTTTGGCCCGAACGATGTACGTAGCGAGGGTACCAGCTATGCCCGTAAATACACCGCCTTTACCGATTATACCGTACTTAACTTATATGCCACCTATAGCGATAAGTGGAACAAGCACGCGATTAGTGTAATGGGTGGTTATAATCAGGAATATTCAAAAACTGATATTACCGACTTTACGATGAATAACCTGATCTCGTCATCGTACCCAACAGTAGGGTTGGCAACTACGCTGGCAGGTCAGCCGCGCAATCCTATCAATGACTGGGCTTTGCAAGGTTTGTTTTACCGTGTAAACTATACTTATGATGATAAGTATATCCTTGAGTTTAACGGTCGTTACGATGGTACTTCACGTTTCCCTAAAGAAAAACGCTTTGGTTTCTTCCCGTCAGCATCAGCGGCTTGGCGTGTTGATCAGGAGGATTTTATGGAGAACCTGCGTAACGTAGTAAGTAATTTTAAAATAAGAGGATCATACGGTTCATTAGGCAATCAGCTGGTTTCTGATTACGGCTTCCAGCCAACATTCAGCAGGCCATCATCAAACTACCTTATTAATGGTGAGTTGCCTATTAACATAGGTGTGCCTCAACTGGTAAGCCCTAACTATACCTGGGAAGATGTATCAACCGTAAACCTGGGTACCGATATTGGTTTATTTAATAATAAACTGAACTTTACGTTTGATATCTATCAGCGCGATACCAAAGGCATGTTGGTAGCAGGGCAGGAAATGCCGGGTGTATTGGGTGCTACGCCACCAATTGAAAACGCCGCCGACCTGAGAACCCGCGGTTGGGAATTCTCGGCAGCATACCAAACCACTTTCAGAACCAGCAGCGACCCGGTTAACTTTAGCGCGAGGGTAGTAGTGTCTGACAGCCGCTCACACATTACCCGTTTCAGTAACCCAAGTGGTAGCTTAACCCGTTACCGTGAAGGTATGGAACTGGGCGAAATATGGGGCTTGCAAAGCGATGGCCTGTTCCAAAACCAGGCAGAGATAGACGCGCTTGATCAATCATCAATCATTCCGTGGGATGCGCTTTCAATAGTACCGGGCTGGCCAAAGTATAAGGATATTGACGGCAACGGCGCTATCGAAACCGGCCTTACCGCTAATGATGCCAAGGATCTTTCGGTTATTGGTAACTCATCGCCACGCTACCGTTTTGGTGTTGACCTTAACGCGAGCTGGAAAGGCTTTGATATCCGCGCATTCTTCCAGGGTGTGGCCAAACGCGATTACTATCCGCTTGATTACCTTTACTGGGGCTTCTACCAGCAACCATACGCCGGTGGCTACACGCACCTGCTTGATTTTTACAGGCCTAATAATGATAGCGATGTGGATATGGCCAAACACTCACAGGCTTATATCAATGCTGGTTTAGGCAACCAAAATTTAGATGCACGTTACCCTATACTGCAATCATGGTTGGCGGATGTTAACCTGGGTACTACCACAGGTAACGCCAAAGGTTTAGCTATACCGCAAACAGGTTACATGTTAAACGCGGCTTATATACGCTTTAAAAACCTTACTGTAGGTTACACCTTACCGGCTACGCTTACCAAAAAGTGGGGCATGTCAAACGTAAGGTTCTATGTAAGTGGCGAGAACATCTACGAGTGGTCGGCACTAAAAAAATACTACGATCCGGAAGCAGTTAACGTAAATGCGGCTATAAACCCGAATAATGATACTAACCGTAGCGGTAACGGCTACGCTTACCCATGGCAGCGCAGATACTCTATCGGCCTAAACGTAAACTTTTAATAAAGCGAACAATGAAACTCATTAAAAAATATATAGCCGGCATTGCGCTGGCGGCAATTAGCCTTAGCGCCTGTAAAAAGGATTTTTTAGACAGGCAAAATCAAAGTAATATTGGCGAGGGCAATTACTTTAACAGTGAGGAAGATCTGAAAATGTATTTGAACAGCTTATACAATTTTCCGGGATTCGGCATCTATAATGATGACCGCTCAACTGATAACGCCCCAACAACCGGTGCTGTTGAAGTTAAAACCATGATGGTAGGCAATCCAACCGCCTCAACCATAGTATCAGGCTGGAACTGGGAGCAACTGCGCAGCGCCAATTACTTTCTGGAGAATTTCAGAAATGCGCGCCTGTCTGACGAAATATTGAACAACTATGAAGGTATAGCACGCTTTTTCAGGGCGCAATTCTATATAGATAAGGTAAAACGCTACTCAGATGTGCCATGGTACGAACAAACCATGAACGTTGACGATACCGAGTTGCTTACCAAACCTCGCGACACCCGCGAGTTTGTGGTTGGGAAAATTATGGAAGATCTGGCCTTCGCCGCTGAGCACGTGTATCAGGATGGCGACCAGGGCGGTGTAAACCAATGGGTGGTAAAAGCCTACCAGGCAAAATTCGCCCTGTACGAAGGTACTTACAGACGCTACCATTCTGAACTTAACCTTACCGCTACCGCGAATGAGTTTTTACAACTTGGCGGCGATGTATCAAAGGATATAATTGATAACGGTGGTTTCGAGTTATACACCACCGGCAACCCTGACCAGGATTATCATAACCTGTTTGTTCAGGAAGACCTGAGCCGTAACTCCGAAGTAATACTTGCCCGTTATTTTCAATTCGGTGTATTAGGCAGCGGCTTTAGCACTACCGTATTCGGTAACTATGAGGTATCGCCGTCAAAAGATCTGTTGCAGGATTATTTAAGAACCGATGGTACGCCATACACCAACCAAAGCGGTTATGCAACTTTCTCGTTCGTGCAGGAGTTTCAAAACCGCGACCCAAGGTTGAGCCAAACTTATGCTTACCCGGGGTTTGTACTTGTAAATACATCTACCTATTCGCAAGGTGGTGGTTTATATGTACAGCAATTGGCCAAAAACTTTAGCGGTTATCACCAAATAAAGGGCTTTGTAAACGTTACCAGTAATGAGGTACAGCAAAATATTGATATACCGGTACTGCGTTATGCCGAAATATTACTTACCTATGCCGAGGCTAAGGCCGAGCTTGGCGAGCTAACACAGAATGATCTGGATATAAGTATCAACTTGTTGCGCCAAAGGGTAGGTATGCCGGGTATGTCGGTAAGTCCGGCGATTGATCCGGTGCAGAATGCCCGTTATCCAACTATCAGCTCATCGCAACGTGCTGCCGTGCTTGAAATCCGTCGCGAGCGCCGTATCGAGATGGCGCTTGAAGGTTACCGTTTTGATGACCTGATGCGCTGGAATGCCGGTAAGCTGTTGGAGAAGGAACCAGAGGGTATCTATTTCTCAGGCCTTGGCAAGCACGATTTAACAGGCGATGGCATTGGCGATATTATTTTATTAGCCAATTCTGAATCAATACCTGCCGTACGTGAGCAGAATGAACTTGGGGTAGCTTATGTTTATTACCGTACAGGCACCATTGGGCAGGATGCGGGTGTGTTTCTTAAAAACGGTACATCAGGCACCATACAAACCATTGCCGATATGGGTACTTTCCAGGAGCCGAAGTTTTACTATCGCCCGGTACCTGCAAACCAGGTGCTGCTTAATCCAAACCTGAAGCAAATATTTGGCTGGTAATTATTAAAATTGTTATGATGAAGAAATTTATAACCGTTGCTGTACTTGTTTGTGTTGCAGGCCTGGCCTCGGCACAAAAAAAGAAAGCCATTTTTGTGATCATTGATGGTGTATCAAAGGATGTTCTGGAAAAAGTATCGACCCCTAATATGCACGCCATAGCAAAGGAGGGCGCTCTGTTGAGCGCTTTCCAGGGCGGCGAAAAGGGCGGGTTCAACCAAACGCCAACCATATCGGCCCCGGGCTATAACAATGTGATTACCGGTGTATGGTTCCACAAGCATAACGTGCCCGATAATGATATCGCGGCGCCAAACTACCATTACCCAACCATCTTCAGGTTTTTTGAGGATCAGTATCCTGAAAAGAAAACAGCCATATTTTCGAGCTGGGAAGATAACCGTACCAAACTGGTAGGCGAGGGGTTGGCACAAACCGGCAACATCAAGCTCGATCATCATTTTGATGGTTTGGAGCTCGACACCGTGAAATACCCGCATGACAGGGGCCGCAAATTCATGTCGAACATTGATCAGGCTGTTATTGATGATGCCGCACGTGCCATCAGTCAGGATGCGCCCGACCTTTCATGGGTATACCTGGAGTATACTGATGATATGGGCCACATGTATGGCGATAGCGAGCAGTTTTATGATGCCGTTCGTGCTGCCGACCGTCGTGTAGGTCAGCTTTGGGAAGCCATTAAGCAGCGTAAAGAGAAGTATAAGGAAGATTGGCTGATCGTGATAACAACTGATCATGGTCGCGATCCTCAAAAAGGTAAAGATCATGGCGGCCAAAGCGACCGTGAGCGTGCCTCATGGATAGTTACCAATGCTAAACCACTTAATACCTACGCCAAACAGGCACAGCAGGTAGCTGTGGTTGATATATTGCCAACCATAGCCCGTTTTGTGGATGTAAAACTATCAGCCGATCAGCAGCGCGAGCTTGACGGCGTGCCGCTGATAGGCAAAGTTTCATTATCAAACCCGGTTGCTATTAAAGCCGATAATAAGATCAGCCTGAGCTGGAAAGCTGCCGATACCGAAGGTAAAGTGAAGGTATGGCTTGCCGCTACCAATAACTTTAAGGAAACCGGCAAGCCCGATAATTATAAGTTAATAGGTGAGGTACCCGTAAAGGATGGAAAATTTGATATAGATTTAAGCCGCGAAACCGCTTCAGACTTTTATAAGATAGTATTGGAGGGTAAATACAATACCGTAAATCGCTGGATAATCAATAAAAAATAAACAAGTATGCACCAGGCCACCACTAAAATAGTATTTGATGTTTTAGGCTGGCTTGGTGCATTGCTTTTTTTAGTTTCATATTTCCTGCTCATCATCAAAAAATGGCGACCAACCTCGGTCGCTTTTCATTTAGCTAATATTTTAGGCGGATTATTTGTAGGCGCCAGCGCTCTGTACGATCATTCGTACCCGGCGGCATTCCTCAACTTTGTTTGGGGCGCTATAGCCATATATGGTATGTATACCGATAATCTGCGTAAAGGTTAATCATCATCTACATTATCAATAAACAAATGAAAAGAAGGGATTTTATTCAAAGCTCTGCCTTGCTGGGTGGTGCCGCTGTTTTGCCGGCACCGGGTGCTCAGGCTGCCGAAAAGACTAAACCTGTGCTGACCATAGCGCATATTACAGATATACATATCCGCGATCAGGATGACGCACCTGCAAGGGCGGCTGCTTATCTTGATAAGGTACTCAAAGCTCACCGTTTCGATTTTATTTTGAACGGCGGCGATTCCATATTCGATGCCTCTTACGATAACGTTACCCGCGATATGGTAACCAGCCAGTGGGCTTTGTGGGATAAATTTATCAGCGGCACCAATCTTAAAGTGCACAGTTGCATAGGTAATCACGATTCGTGGTGGAAGGCACCATCGCAGCAGGATGAAATGTACGGCATACCATACGTGGTAAAACGCTTAAAAATGCCGCGCCGTTATTATAGCTTTGATCAAAAGGGATGGCACTTCATTATTCTGGATGGAAATAACAAAGGTACAACCCTTGATGCGGAGCAGATGCAATGGTTAAGCGATGATTTGACTAAACTGCCGGCTAATACCCCTGTGCTCATTATGTCGCATTACCCCATACTATCATCAACCTGCGCCTGGAGCGGTGGCCAGCACGGCGATTACAAGGAATTGAAAGCGCTTTTTTATAAACATAAGGATAAAGTAAAAGTGTGTTTAAGCGGTCATCAGCACTTGCAGGACGAGGTAGAATATAATGGCGTGCATTATTTCTGCAATGGTTCAATGAGTGGATATTGGTGGGGAAAGGGCGATAAGGAGTCGGCCGGTACCTATTATTATCAGGAAACGCCTCCGGGTTACGCGGTTTTAAAACTATATGCTGATGGCTCGGTAGAGAACAATTATATAGCGCTCGAAAAGTAGATTATTCATCCTTCTCCCGAATGTTTGCTCTTCGCTATAATTTTTTCCCATTGATTTACAGCGTGTTTAAACATATAAGCAAGGAAAAGCTGGGTGAGTATTTGGATGAGAAAGATAAAGGCGTACCTTTGCAGCCGCTTTGAACGATAAAGCGGAGTTATTTGAAAGGATAGACGAGGGTAGAGTGGGAGCGAAGGGAGCTGATATAGCGGCGACCGGAGCGACGGAAAGGGCGAGAAAAAAAATAAAAAATATTTCTTGCCGGAGTGAAAGAAAAAGTGCTACCTTTGCGACCCGCAACGGCGGGGCTTCTAAGGCTGAAAGGCTGAGGGAGTGATCGGATTGAGAGTTTGAAAAAAATAAAAAAAAATAAAGTTTTTTTATTTTGGAAAAGAGAAAGAGATTTCTACCTTTGCAGACCCAAAACGGGGGAAGCTTCGAAAGCGAATTTCGGAGGAAAAAATAGTGAAAGATTTACTTACCGCAATGGTAAGCGAAT
>NZ_JADFBY010000010.1 GCF_015223065.1 Mucilaginibacter sp. JRF | reverse complement strand
TCTTTAGGATATTCTTCGGGATAAGTCGCTCGAGGATTGCTTCGTACCTCGCAAGGACGCGAATATTAGAGCCCTCGCCTCCAGGAGGATATAAGAGGGGTAAGGTTTCAATACTTCACAAACTTTTCAATCTGCTCCTCAGTATACTTTATAGTATCAGCATTAAACAGGTTGCCATCAGCATCAAACTCCTTGCTTATGGATGGAATATGGAGTTTTAACGGCAGCACATGCAGGTGCATGTAGTTGCATACACCGGTAAAGTGATCAACCCCGCGTATGTTGCCGTACTTGCCCGATGATACACCTACCAGTGCGGCCTTCTTTTCATAAAAGCTATCGGGCCATGCGCAGGCATCAATAAATGTTTTTAATATGCCGGGGAAACTGCCATTATATTCAGGGATGATGAATATGAATTTTTGCGTGGCCGTTATCATCTCCTGTATGGGTTTAAAGGCTTCGCTGCGCTTGCCATAAAGGTCGGTAGCTATAAGGGTGGCCGGTAATTCCTCAAGCGAAAACACCCGGGCGTCCTGCCCTTTTTCTGCAAGGCGTTTTTTATAGTATTGGGCCAATTTTAAGGTGGCGCTACCCTCGCGGTTTGTTGATGATATAATGGTGATCACGGTAATGATGCTGGTTTTTACTATGCGATAAACAACTGATGGTTTTAAGGTTATACCAACGCGTTTAAGGCATTAATATGTTAAATTTTGTTTGTAAGTTGGCATTTACTGTGGATTGCCGATGAGTTTTATTACTTATCTTAGCATCCGGTAAAAAACCGTTACGAAGGTAGAATTTATGTAGCTATTCTTCGTTATTATAAGTCTTGATTGTAAAGGAAAAATAAAGCATGAGTAAAATAATAGCTTTGGCCAACCAAAAAGGTGGCGTGGGTAAAACCACTTCATCAATTAACCTGGCCGCAAGTTTAGCCGTACTTGAATATAAAACCCTGTTGGTTGATGCCGATCCGCAGGCCAACTCTACATCGGGTATTGGCTTTGACCCGCGAAATATAACAGCCAGCATTTACGAGTGCATCATAAATCAGATCGATCCGCATGAGGCTATCCAGAAAACGGATACCCCAAACCTTGATCTGCTGCCCGCGCATATCGACCTTGTTGGTGCCGAGATAGAGATGATCAACCTGGCCGGTCGCGAATACAAAATGAAACAGGTGCTTGACAGCGTGCGCGATGAATATGATTTTATCATCATTGATTGCTCACCATCATTAGGCCTTATCACCATCAACGCCCTAACCGCTGCCGACTCGGTAATTGTGCCGGTACAGTGCGAGTATTTCGCGTTAGAGGGCCTGGGTAAATTGTTGAACACCATCAAAATTGTTCAATCGCGCTTGAATACTACCTTAGAGATCGAGGGTATATTATTAACCATGTATGATGTGAGGCTGCGCCTGTCAAACCAGGTGGTTGAAGAAGTACGTACTCATTTTGAGGATATGGTATTTGATACCATTATACAGCGCAACACCCGCTTAAGCGAGGCGCCAAGCTTTGGTGTATCGGTAATTATGCACGATGCTAATTGTAAAGGCGCTATCAATTACCTTAACCTTGCCCGCGAAATTGTGAGCAAAAACGGCCTGGTTAAAAGTAAACTACAGGAAACTACAGAGAGTATATAATACATGAGTGCAGAAAAAAGAAAGGCCCTGGGCAAAGGATTAAGTGCGCTGCTGAACGACTCTGTTGATGTACTTCCGAATAATAAAAGAACTAACACCGATGCCACGCAACCCTCAGAAGCGGGTGGCTTAGGCTCGGTTAATGAGATAAAGATTGACCTGATAGAGGTAAACCCCTATCAGCCACGTACCGAGTTTGACAGCGAGGCACTGGCCGAACTATCTGATTCGATAAAACTGCAAGGGCTTATTCAGCCTATTACCGTGCGCCAGGCAGGGCATAACCACTACCAGCTAATATCGGGCGAGCGCCGTTTGCGTGCTTCAAAGATGGCCGGCCTGGTTAGCATACCGGCTTACGTACGTACCGCTAACGACCAGCAAATGCTGGAGATGGCACTTATCGAGAACATTCAGCGTGAAAACCTGAATGCTATTGAGGTAGCCCTGAGCTTTCAGCGCATGTTGGATGAACTCGATCTGAAACAGGAAGAACTTGGCGACCGTGTAAGCAAAAACCGCTCGACAGTTACCAACTACCTGCGCCTGCTTAAATTGCCGCCTGCCATACAGGTATCGCTGCGCGATGGCGAGATAACTATGGGGCACGCCAAAGCATTGATAAACGTTGGCGACCCGGTAAAGCAGCTTTATTTTCACCAGCAGATCATCAGCCACGATCTATCGGTACGTAAAACCGAGGAGATGGTACGCGAGGCACAACGCAACCCGGTAAAAAAGGAAGGCAAACAGCCTGAGCCATTAAGCTTCCAGGTGCAAAAAATACAGGATGAGCTGGCCTCAAAATTCAGCACCCGTGTAAAACTTAAAATGAATACGCAGGGTAAAGGCAGCATCGAGATACCTTTCCTGTCCGAAGATGACCTGAACCGCATCCTCGAAATGCTGGATTGGTAGTTACTGTTAAGTTTGAATTATAAAATTGCATATATTTAAGGCGCTCTTAAACACATTGCATTAAAATAAAAAGCCGTTTTTACGGTTATAGGCAAAGGTTGATGGCAACATCAGCCTTTTTTTGTCGTTCAGTTTTTTTACTTGATTTAATTTATGACGAATAAAAAGCGGGTGCTTTTTTACCTGGTTGATGGCGCTCACAGCGAGATAATGCCCGAGTTGATAGCCAATGGCACTCTACCTAATATAAAACGCATTATTGACGAGGGCACAATCCGCAAGGCCACAAGTTGCTTTCCGTCAACCACAGGGCCGGCGTATCTGCCGTTTTTAACGGGGCACTTTCCGGGCACTATGGGTATTACCGGTATACGCTGGTTTGATAAGCAGGAGTTTAAGCGTACCCGCTGGAACAAAATGGCCATGCGATCGTACTGCGGACCCGAGGCTGCCTTTTTTAATACCGATATGCCTGCCGATAAGCCTACGCTGTTTGAGCTGATGGGCGAATCGTACAACCTGTACAACATGATCACCCGTAATGTTAAGGATGAGTATGACCTGGGTAAAAAAGGTAAGGGTTTGCTGTATACCCGCGCGCATTTCTGGAAACGCCATCACCCGGTTGACCACCAGGGGCATCAGCGTGTGATGGAGATGCTGCAATCGGGCAAGGATTTTGATTTTCTGTTCGCCGTTTTCCCGAGTGTTGATTGGGATTCGCACTACCATGATGTTCGCGACTCGCGTACCATCGAGGCATATAAAATTGTAGATAACAGTTTGGCTGAGGTAAGGGCGCTGCTCGAAAAGCAGGGCAAATGGGATGATACCCTGTTTGTATTAACATCCGACCATGGCCTGACACCAACCCATACCCATTTGGATGTGGGCGATTGGTTCACCAACAACGGACTGAAATCTGTTTACTACCCCGTGATCTGGAAAAGCAACCCCAAATCAGCTGTAATGATTTCGGGCAACTCATTTGGCGCTGTACATTTGCTTGATCATAAAGGCGACCATGTACTGCGCGAAAAGCAGATATTCGAGCTGATGGGTAAGGAGCGCTTTGATAAATTATTGAACGAGAACGCCATCGACTTCTCCACCTATCGCGGCGAAGCCGAGAACACTTATTATGTACACAATCAGGATGGGCGCGCTCTGATAAAAAAGGAGGGTGAAACCTACAGCTATCGCCCCGAAACGGCCGATACCCTTAAGCTTGGCGGTGATGTAACCGTAACCGGTCACCGTGCGGCATTGGAGGCTACTTTTGAGGGCGAATATCCGGATGCCTTGTTCCAGATACATCAGTTGTTTCAAAGCCGCCGCGCGGGCGATATTGTTTTGAGCGCCAGCCTGGGCCATGATCTGCGCGATTTTTGGGAATACCCGGAGCATCTGGGCTCGCATGGTTCGTTGCACAGGCTGCACATGCACGTGCCATTAATTTACAATCAAAAGGACTGGGCTACGCACCCTGCCCGCACCGCCGATCTGTTCAATACCATTTTGAAATGGAAAGGCATCACCCCACAATCATCCGAAGGCGAACCCCTGTTTTAACCTTATGCAAACTAACCCCACCACACCCGCCGTTACCGAAGATAAGGAGCCTGAAAAGGAATCGGTTTTCAATAAAAAGCTGATCATCAAAGGTTCGCTTTGGTTCGCGCTAATCACTATCGCTACTATAGCAGGCATCTTTTTTTATAACAACACCGGCGATGCACTTAAGGCGCTCTCGCACATATCGGGCAAGTACATCATCATTTGCCTCATCATGCTGTTTGTTGATCTGATGCTGGGCGGATGGCGCAACCACATCTACATACAAAAGCTGGCGCCGGGCGTGTCGCAATGGGTAAGTTTCAGGGCTAACGTGGCCAATATGTTCATGGGGGCGGTAACACCGGCGCATGGCGGCGCGGGGCCCGCTCAAATTTATATGTATACCAGCAACGGCGTTACTTTTATTGATGCCTTTGCCGTGAGCCTTATCAACATGGGGGCTACACTGATATTTATGCCCGCCGCGGGTTTCATTGCCATTATGCTGATGGATACCAGCTATGTAAGCGGCATAGTGCCTGCCATGCTGCAATATGGCTTTATATTCTTCTTTTTGTTTTTGATCGCTTTTTTGCTGGCCTTTTGGAAACCGGTTTGGATAGCAGCCGCCATTAAACAGATCGCGAAGCTGCTATCAAAAATATTCCCGAAGAAAAAAGAGAACCTATACAACTGGGCCGAAAAATCGGGCGCTAACATAGCGCGTTATCAGCAAACCTGCCGGGTTATATTAAAGCAAAACCCGTGGCTGTTTCCATTGAGTATCTTGATCACCACCTTGCTGTATCTAAATAAATACTGCCTGCAATATGTTATCCTGCTGGGGCTGGGTATTCATACCAGTTTGGTACAGGTTATTTCGATACAGATACTCATCCAGTTCATGATCTACTTTGCGCCGAGCCCCGGTGGCAGCGGTTTTGCCGAGGTAGGTATATCAGTACTGTTCGGTAAAATAGTGCCTAAAACAGCCATCCCGATATTTACGCTGCTGCAACGTTCGTTCCTGCTGTTTATACCGGCCATGATCGGCGCTTACTGCGTTATTAGCCTGTTGCGTAAACAATCGGTAAAATATTCGGCCAGCTGATTATAATTTTGTTAAGCCTGTAATAATTAGCCGTTTTTAGTGTTGATAGATAGCTGCGGGTGCATTTTATTTTCAGATAATGCCGTAGTATTTATAGATTTGACTGATAATGTATAAAAAGCTGTTTATCCTTTTATTGCTGGCCGGTTTAGCCGTTAGTGCACAGGCGCAAACTCCTGATACCGCCGGGGTGGCCAAACCTGCCGATACCCTTAAAGTAAAAAAGGAACCTGCCAAACCCCGTCTGGCGCCATCGGCAGTGAGGGATAACTTTAAAAATCAGCCTGATACTTTGCATAGTCCGCATAAGGCGGTTATTCGCTCGCTGATAATACCGGGCTGGGGGCAGTTATATAACCATAAATGGTGGAAAGTGCCTATAGTTTACGGAGGTTTAGGTTTAATAGGCTCGGCCATTATATTCAACCAAAACTACTACAGCCAGTTTTTAACCATTGCCCAATACCGTCGCCGTGGCGAGCAGCCATCACCCGGCGATAAATACTATACCGAATACCAGGCATTCAGCACCGCGAGCGATACCTTTATTGAGAACGCCGTGAACAGCTACCGCCGTAACCGCGATCTGGCTATATTAGGTATGCTGGGCGGCTGGGGCATACAAATGATAGATGCTTACATTGATGCCAAGTTCATCCACTCGTATAGTATGGATGATAACCTGTCGTTCAAAGTACGCCCGGGCCTGATAGGTCAGCCTATGTACGCGGGTAATTTTAATACTGCATTTGTTCCGGCTATAAAAGTTACCTTTGCCTTTTAAATGCTAACTTAACGGCAAAAACATCACAACTATAAAAAATGAAGATTGCGCTATTAGGTTACGGTAAAATGGGTAAGATAATTGAAAAGATCGCCACTGACCGCAACCACGAGATCGTTTTAAAGATAGATAACGATAACCTGCACGAGCTTACCGTAGAGAACCTGCAACAAGCCGATGCCGCCATTGAATTTACTACGCCGGGCTCGGTAATTAACAATATTGCTACTTGTGTTAAGGCCGGTGTGCCGGTAGTTGTAGGCACCACAGGCTGGTATGATAATATTGTCGAAGTAAAGGAAAACTGCCTGCAAGGCAATGGCTCGGTAATGTATGCATCAAACTTTAGCGTGGGCGTAAATGTGTTTTTTAAGGTAAACCAACTGCTTGCCAAAATAATGAACAACTACCCGTACTATGATGTACAGGTAGAGGAGATACACCACGTACATAAGCTTGATTCGCCAAGCGGAACGGCAATCACCATTGCCGAAGGTATTTTAGATAACATTGACAGCAAGAAAGATTGGGCTAACATACTGATATCTGAAGACCCTGCCGCGCATACTGATGATAATTTGAAGCCTGAACAGTTACTGATAGAATCGCACCGTATTGATAGCGTACCGGGCACCCATACCGTTATATACGATTCGGAGGTTGATACCATCGAGTTCAAGCACACGGCACACAACCGTAATGGTTTTGCCCTGGGCGCGGTATTAGCCGCCGAATGGCTGCAACCTAAAAAAGGTTTTTATACCGTGCACGATATGTTTAAGTTTGATATTTAATCAGTTATAAATTATACTAATGAACTGGAGATTTTGGCGAAAGAAAGACGCTAATAAAAAGAAAAGCGCCTCGCGCGAGTGGTTCGATGCCATATTGTTCGCGGTAATTGCCGCCACCTTGATACGTACCTTTTTTATTGAGGCTTATACCATACCAACCCCATCCATGGAGCGTTCACTGCTTGTGGGCGACTTTCTGTTTGTAAGCAAGGTAAATTACGGCGCACGTATGCCCATGACGCCGATATCATTCCCGTTCGCGCACCATACCATGCCTGTTTTAAATACCAAAGCATATTGGGATGGCATTAAGCTGCCTTACTACCGCTTGCCGGGTTTAAGTGATGTTAAACGTGGCGATGTCGTGGTATTCAACTACCCGATGGAGGCCGATTCGCCATACTACCGCCCGGTTGATAAGCGCGAGAATTACATCAAACGTTGCCAGGGCGAACCCGGCGATACACTGGCCATACTTAACGCGCAGGTTTACGTAAACGGCAAAATGGCCAACAACCCGCCTGAAGCACAAACTGATTACTCAGTTAGTACCACCAGCGGCGGCGAGTACAACCCGGATGTGTATAAGGAGCTGAATATATCTGACTATAACGGCGACGGGCACCTGACCATGACCACCGACGCGGCTAAAAAACTGCGCGCTTATCCGGGTATTAAAGGCGTTACTCCAAATATTTCGCCGCGTGACCTGGACGATCCGTTTTTGCCGGTTTTCCCTAACGATCCGCATTATAAGTGGAATGTTGATAACTACGGCCCTATCATCATCCCTAAAAAAGGGTGGACGGTTAAGCTCGATAGCCTGACCATACCTATTTACAAACGCGCCATACAGGTGTACGAGAATAACCAGGTACAGGTAAACGGCAACGAAATAACCATCAACGGTAAAAAAGCCGACAGCTATACCTTTAAAATGAACTATTACTGGATGATGGGCGATAACCGCCATGATTCGGCCGACTCACGCTACTGGGGTTTTGTGCCCGAGGATCATATTGTGGGCAAGGCCCTGTTCATTTGGATGAGCTGGGATAGTAACGAATCATTCTTCAGCAAAATACGCTGGAGCCGTTTGTTCAGAGGCGTACATTAATAAGACAGTATCTTACAATATTCAAAAGTCCCGGCAGGCAACCCTGTCCGGGACTTTTTTTTGTGGTGGATAAGGGGCATTAAAACAAACTTGTTTGCCTGCCATTTTTAGGTGTAAAATGAGTATAGTCAAAAGGTGGCATTTCGCGCCCGGCCATAAAGCGGTTGCATGCCATCCTGAACATTTGGTGTATTGATTCGGCAATCTTACCATCACCGCTCATGCGGCGGCCAAAGTTGCTGTCGTTAAGTTGCCCATCATGGCAGGCACGTATCATGTTTAGCACCTTTTCAGCCCTGTCGGGGAAAGCTTTGTGCACCCAGTCGGTAAATATTTCGGCTATGCTGCCATTCAGCCTAACAATGGTAAACCCGGCCGATACGGCTCCACGGTCTGCCGCTGCCTTGATAATATCGGGTACCTCGCTACTATTTAATCCGGGGATGATTGGTGCCGCCATAACCCTTACCGGCACATTAATTTGCGATAGTTTTTGAATAACCGCCAATCGGCCTGTCGCGGTAACGGTACGCGGTTCCAGCTTTTGCCGCAGATCCTCATTCAGCGAGGTGATGGATACGTTTACATGCACCAGGTTAAGCTTGGCCATTTCGGCCAGTATATCCACATCGCGCAGTATCAGGTTGTTTTTGGTGATAAAACTTACCGGGTTTTTGTAGCGTAAAAATACTTCGAGCAGGCGACGGGTAATTTTTAACCGGCGTTCAATAGGCTGATAACAATCAGTATTGCCGGATAGCACGATGCAAACCGGCTCGTAATTCTTTTTATTAAAATATTGCTCAAGCAATTCGGGGGCATTACGCTTAACAATTATCTTGCGCTCAAAATCGAGCCCGGCACTAAAGCCATAGTATTCGTGGCTGTTGCGCGCGTAACAATATATACAGCCATGTTCACAACCCTGGTAGGGGTTAATAGAGTGCATATGGCTCAGGTCGGGACTGTTTGATTCGCTTACAATTTTCTTCGGCGATTCCTCATACAACTGCGTAGCCGTATTTTCGAGCATGGGCTCATCAAGGCCCTCAATATGCTCTAATACATATTTGCTCTTTAAAAATTTGTTATGGGTGTTTACCTGCGCCCCTCTGCCCTTAAAAAACTCCGGATTATCCTCATGTGCCATAGCACAAATTTGCTAAAAATATTAGCAAATTACAATTCTATCATCTTGTTTTTTATGGCGTATAATACCAGGCCAACACGGCTTTTTATTTGCAGTTTTTCAAAAAGCTGATCGCGGTAACCATCAACCGTGCGCACACTAACACACATTTGGTCGGCAATTTCCTTATAGGTAAGTTCGGTACCTGCCAGGCGTAAAAACTCCAGCTCGCGGTTATTGAGCTTTACATCAGCAGCCTGCTCGTTAAAGTTGTTTATGAGGTGGCGGGTAACAAAATCGGGGTAATAAACCTCGCCCTCGGCAACGCGTTTAAGGGCTGTTTCAAACTCGCCGGGTTCGGCATCCTTAAGCAGGTAGCCTTTTACGCCAAGCCTCACCATAGCCAGCACCTTTTCGGCATCCTCAAACATGGATAGTACAATGATATACACATCCGGATGATTTACGCGCAGCCATTTGGCCGTTTCAATGCCATCCATTATGGGCATGTTAATATCAAGCAGTACTACGTGGGGTTTATTTTTGGGCGATATCTTTCGGGTGAGTTCCTCGCCGTTGCCGGCTTCAAACAGAATGTTGAATCCGCCTAAATTATTTATCAGTGAAACAATGCCGCTTCTAAAAAGCCTATGATCATCAACCAGTGCTATCTGGATGGTTTCGGTTAACATACTTCTGTTCTGCTAAGGGGTCAAGCGAAATTTTAATACTACAACCGCTGCCTGGCTGGCTGTTTATTTTAGCCGAACCGCCAATAATAGCAGCCCTGCTCTCCATGTTCCTAAGTCCCGATCCACTGTTTTCGCCCAGCTTATCGGCAACTTCGAAACCTACGCCGTCATCTTCAATACTCAAAATAAACAGATTTGGACTATAATTCAAACTTATGGCCAAATTTTGTGCATTTGAGTATTTCAGCGCGTTGTTTAACCCTTCCTGAAATATGCGGAATAATACCAGTTCGCGCTCGGCACCCAAGGGGTACTGCTCGCCATCAAATAATAGCTTGGTTTTTACAAGACCGCTCTTGTTAACACGGTCAAGTTCGGCCTCGATAGCGCTTTGCAGGCCCAGGCTTTTTATGCGCTCAAAGCTCAGGCTTTTTGAAAGATCGCGCAGATCGCTTATGGCCTGGGTGATCAGTTCGCGGTTATCATCAATTTTTTGATGGCGCTGCTGCTCGTCGAGTGTTTTTAATGAGGATAATGAAAGTTTTACGAATGAGAGTACCTGCCCGATGTTGTCATGTATCTCGCGGCTTATGTGGCTGAGGGTTTGCTCTTGTATCTCCACCTGTGCCTTTAGCATCTCCTGACTAAACTGCATGCGCATAAGCGAACGCTCGTTAACATAGGCATTATGCTTACGTTGATAGAAGAACATAAAGCCAATAATAAATATACCCATCAGCAAAAGCAGGATGGTGCCAACAACTATGAGTAGGAGATTCTCTTGCGACTGAAGCATATAAATGATACTGCCAGACAAGAATACAAAATAAAATTGGCCATATTAGATATTATCACCCACAACTCGAAGTAATAATAGCTTTTACGGGATACCATATACGATAACGCGCAAAAGAAACAGAACTCGAGCAGGCAAAAAAATAGCAACCCGGTATTCACCCAAAAGTCGCTCATATGTATCAGTGATATATGCTGATCAGTTTGTTGCTGCATTAAATGGTAAAAATACATACACACCAGCGTAATAAGTGTGCTGTATTGTACGATTATGGCAAAAGTAGCCATGTTCCAAAACCCTTGAATAAAAACAATATCGATAACTGTAAAAGCTATTACACCCACAATTATACCTGTTAGCATTTTATGCAAACGTTGAGGTAGAGTTTTGGTTATGAATGTACTGAAGAAAGCAAATTCTATAGCGATAACCATATTATTGATCCAGGCATTGTTATGGTTGATCACAAAAAGATGATAAACGGAACATACCTCGAATATACAGATGAATAGTAAATACGGAAAGAATGCCGCATACGGGGTATGCGACATTCTTTTATATTGTATTCCTGCCACTGTTAATGACAGCATTTCGAAAAAAAGATAGATATACTGAAGCATATAATTATTATGGGCAATTTGATGGAGGGCAAATAGCCGCATGATTTAATCCATATCCGGGACCTCCACCTCCAACAAGCTCTTTCTTTTTCAATAGAGAATCATCATTTAACTGATCCTTATTTTTACCATCCTCGTAACGGGTAGCTACCAAAACAACGGTTAATCTGTCGTCATCAGGTGTTGGCAGATCTTCCGAGTCGTGCACACCAAAATAAATGCGAAGGCCGTCAGCCTTATTATCATTAAAAAGCTGCTCAACAGCTTCGCGAGGGAACCATACACATTTTGAATCGAATTTCGGATCGTAATCACTGCATATTTCCTCTTTATCACCTTTACGTATCCTTTTAACGGTACGTTGGTAATTTTTCATTAGTTTTTCAAGTTGTGCGCGTGTTACATCGGGCTGTTGAAACTTACTTGCCATTTTAATGTTTAATTAAATTAATAAGGGTGTTGATCTTGGGGTGTAAAGCTACTAAGCACACAAAATAAAAAGGCACCGTTTTTTCACGGTATTTAAATGGGTTTAAGTTCATATAAAATACCGTGAAGTGGGTATTTTGCATTTATGCTATCGGGCAGATATTTGTAGCAGCAGAAATATGATACGCAACAGCATGCCGGTTCGTATCGTATAAAAAATAGGGGTATTTTTCTGCTTATACAAAGATCATCCTCCACGCAGGTTTGTGTGGGGGATTTTCTTTTTTTATAGCCCTGCTCATCTTTAGATTCAACAAACAATGCCTGCCGCGGCTTGTTATCATCACACATCTTAAATAAAAACATTATGGATAAGTTAGAATTAAAGGGCGGCTGGAACGAGTTGAAAGGCAAAATAAAACAAGCCTATGGCGACCTTACCGATGATGACCTGAAACACGAGGAAGGCAAGGATGATGAAACCCTTGGCCGCTTGCAACAAAAGCTTGGCAAAAGCCGCGAAGATCTGGTAAAATGGATCAATAGCTTATAAAACAATAAAGGCTCTCAAAAAACTGAGAGCCTTTATTGTTTTATTACTTATTAGAGAGTTATTACAAACCCTGCTATTTTGGCATTAGCTATATGCATTAATGGCATTTTACAGCGTAATTAAACTTATCAGCACACAAAAACCCTTAGCTACACCGTTTGTTAAATACACGGAATGCTTTTTGAATATACATTAGTATAAAATTTAAAAGATGATAAGTTTAGCTTTTATAACCGGATTTATAACTTATAACTCCGCCATATTTTTGATGCTTGCCATTGCCGTTGTGAGCTTTATTGTTCAGTGGCGATTTAAGAGCAAATTCAAGCAATACTCTGAGATCGGTTTGCTTTCAGGCCTGTCGGGCGCTGAGATAGCTGAGCGTATGCTGCGCGATCATGGTATTAGCGATGTACGTGTAATATCAGTTGAAGGCCAGCTTACCGACCACTATAACCCGACCGATAAGACGGTTAACCTTAGCCCCGATGTTTACCACAGCCGCAGTGTTGCAGCCGCGGCCGTTGCCGCGCACGAGTGCGGGCACGCTGTGCAGCATGCCAGGGCTTATGGCTGGTTAACATTCCGCTCGGCTATGGTACCGGTAATTAATGTGGCATCAACCCTTACGCAGTGGACGCTTACTATAGGTATATTGCTGCTATTTTTTGCTCATACACCCTGGGTGCTGGCTATTGGCGTTGCGGCTTTGGCTATAGTAACAACATTCAGCTTTATTACGCTGCCTGTTGAATTTGATGCCAGTAACCGCGCCCTGGCTTGGTTAAATAACAACTATAACGTAATGCAAACCAACGAGGAACACGCGCAAGCCAAGGACGCCTTGTGGTGGGCAGCCATGACCTACGTTGTAGCAGCGCTAAGTGCTTTAGCAACATTGCTGTATTACGCTCAGTTTCTTTTTGGGAGAAGGGACTAATTGAGAATCGAGAATTAAGATTCAACAAATAAGACAAATGAAAAGCCCGATTGAAATAATCAATCGGGCTTTCTCTTTATTCTGAATTTGTAGTTTCTACTATCTTAATTCTTGCTTCTTAACTCTCGATTCTCAAAAAAAAATCAATTCATCCTATACGGAGCTACCAGATGGAATTCAGGGATAATTACATCAAACTGGGCATTATCCAGCAGGCGCACCATTTGGTATTCGCCTTTCATGGTGCCGATATCGGTTTTCAGGTTACAGCCTGATACGTACTCGTGCGAGCTGCCCGGCTCAATTACCGGTTGTTGGCCTACTACGCCTTCGCCCTCTACTTCGCGCTTTACGCCGTTCGAGTCAAATATCAGCCAGTGCCTGCTAAGCAATTGCACAGCATAAGCACTCGTGTTTTCGATGTTTATTTTATAAGCGAACATAAAATGATCGTTCGCCGGATTGGAATATTCGGGTTGGTATATGGTTTCAACTGAAACCCTCACGCCGTCAGTTATCGTGGTAACCATGATCAAAGATTCTTGGTGTTAAATCAAATTTAAAATAATCATGGCAAAAATCACACCATTTCTGCCGAATATTTCAATTCAACCTCTGAAAGTATGTCCTGCACTTCATCAATGGTGGCCGCTGTCACTAAACGCATGCGGTATTCCTTAAAGTGATTAATGCCTTTAAAATAATTTGAATAATGCCTGCGCATTTCAAAAATGCCGGTTTTGAGGCCTTTCCACTCAATTGATTTCTCAAGGTGGGTACGGCACACCTCAACGCGTTCGGCAACGGTTGGGCCTTCTAAAAATTCGCTGGTCTTAAAAAAATGTTTTACTTCCCTAAATATCCAGGGGTAGCCTATTGATGCCCGGCCGATCATCATTCCGTCCACTTCATACTCCATGCGCCAGTCGGCAGCCTTTTGCGGCGAATCAATATCGCCATTGCCAAAAATAGGGATGTGTATGCGCGGGTTCTTTTTAATATCGCGTATCAATGTCCAGTCGGCCACGCCTTTGTACATTTGGGCACGGGTACGGCCATGTATGGTAAGCGCCTTTATGCCTACATCCTGTAAGCGTTCGGCCACTTCGTAAACATTCTTGGTATCATCATTCCAGCCCAGGCGGGTTTTAACCGTTACGGGCAGGTGGGTAGCTTCAACAACGGCCTTGGTCATGGCTACCATTTTATCAATATCCTGCAATAAGCTGGCGCCGGCGCCGCGGCAGGCTACTTGCTTAACCGGGCAGCCATAATTGATATCCATCAGGTCAGGACCTGCCTGTGTGGCAATTTCGGTAGCCTCGCGCATATGGTCAATATCGCTGCCAAATATCTGGATGCCGATAGGGCGCTCGTACTCAAAAATATCGAGCTTTTTGATGCTTTTGGCGGCATCGCGTATCAAACCTTCGGACGAGATGAACTCCGTATACATCATATCCGCGCCGTTTTGTTTGCACACGTAACGGAACGGCGGATCGCTCACGTCTTCCATCGGCGCCAACAACAGCGGGAACTCTCCCAGATCAATATTTCCTATTCGTACTGACATCCCTTATCTTTAAGCCCTGCAAAAATACGATTTTTTATAAACATGACAGAACACCCTGATTATCATATAAAACCCATAAGGCAATTACTATACCTAATACTGGTTACTACTGCGTTTACCGTTCTTGCCAATTTGATATCGCTGGCGCTGATTGCCCTTATATATGGTAAAGATACTATCAGCCAACTGCAAGGCGTAGGCTTAGGCTCGCCGCAGGAGGTTATTGATTCGCTTAAAATAGCCTTAGCAATAGGCACTACCACGGGTATGTTTTTGGCGCCGGCCTGGTTTTTTTCGCGCTATATTGTTTATGATGTTGATGAATACATTAAGCCAAATACCAATTACAACAACCTGTTGATATTGATCGTGATAGGCATCATGGCGGCATCATTACCCGTTATGGAGATGCTAATCAACATTAATGAAAAACTGGTACTGCCTGAGTTTTTAAAAGGTGTTGAGCGATGGATGCGCGAATCAGAAGATGACACGAACCGCATGATAGAAGCTGTAGTGCAAACCGATACCACCGGGCACCTGATCATATCAATGCTGATTGTAGCCCTGTTGCCCGCTATTGGCGAGGAATTTATGTTTCGAGGCTGCCTGCAAACCATAGTAGGGCAATGGACGGGTAATAAACATGCTGCCGTTTGGATAACCGCCATCCTGTTTAGTGCTATGCACATGCAGTTCTTCGGCTTTTTGCCGAGGCTTGCCCTGGGTGTGATATTTGGCTACATGGCCGCCTACAGTGGAAGTATTTGGCCGGGAGTAATTGGCCACTTTATTAACAATGGTTTGGCGGTAATATCGGTATACCTGTACCAAAACAAAAAAATTGACATTGACCCGAACAATAACCACATTTTTAATTACCCTGTGTATATAATCAGCTTTATAATTATTTTATTTTTGTTGTGGCTTTTTAAAAATGTTGCATCGGGCAAAAGGAGCATTCCCGAGTATTAATGGAAAAGAACTGGGTAAAAATTTTTACTTCATTTAACTTTTATCAGTCCGAGATCATTAAACAGGTGCTTACCGAGCACCAGATTGATGCGGTATTGCTTAACCGGCAAGACTCATCGCACCGCGCCTTTGGCAACATTGAAGTTTATGTACATCAGGAGGATTTTAGTCATGCCATCGAGATCATGATCCTCAATCAAATTAATATATGAGATTACGCGCCATTACAGGCTTCTTTTTTGTGATAGTTATGCTGGGCTCGGTTTTGCTTGGCAATTCAGTTTTCACCGTTTTTTATTTAGCGCTAAGCGTTTTTTGCCTGCACGAGTTTAACGGCCTGGTAAAACAAGGCACCGCCGACCCTAACCGTTACAGCGGATTGCTTAACGGTATAATTGTTTTTTTAGCATTCGCTGCGCAGTGCTATTTTCCGTCAAAATTCCTGTTGTTCTTACTACCGGTAATACTGGGTTCCATCTATATACAGGAGCTTTATAAAAAGTCAGAGTCACCGTTTAACAACATAGCATACTGCTTTTTGGGTTTGCTGTTCACCATTACGCCATTCACCTTTTTTCATGCTATAGCTTTTATTGATGGCAGCTTCAACTTCCATTTGCCTTTGGGTTTTTTGCTGATGCTTTGGGCTAATGATACCGGCGCTTATTTGGTAGGCAGCCAGCTGGGCAGGGTAAAACTATTCCCCCGCCACTCGCCTAAAAAAACCTGGGAGGGCTTTATTGGCGGCATTATTATTACCGCCGGCGTAGCTGTTGCCCTGAGCCATTATTATGGTGAGTATAGCTGGAAACAATGGGTATCAGTAGGTATACTCATCAGCACGTTCGGCACCATGGGCGATCTGATAGAATCCATGTTCAAGCGCAGCATCAACGTAAAGGATAGCGGTGGCATACTGCCCGGCCACGGCGGTTTGCTGGATAGGTTTGACGGACTTTTGTTAGCCGCGCCTATTGTTTATGCTTACCTGTACTTCATAACAAATGCGTAGCTTTGCGCCATTAATAAACTATTATAAAAAAGCGTCATGACCATTCATAAAGAAGGTTACACCTCCATCGCCCTTTGCATATTGTTCATTTTTGTACTGAACGCGGTTATACAGTTCTATTATCCGCACGCCGAGGCATTAAAGTGGGTTATCTACATACTATCATTCCTGCTGTTTATTATCATCCTGCAATTCTTCCGCAGCCCGGGCATCCGCATAGCGGTTGATGAAACCAAGGTGCTTTGCCCTGCTGATGGTAAGGTGGTAGTAATTGAAGAAGCCGAGGAAACCGAATTTTTGAAGGACAAAAGGATACAGCTTTCGGTATTCATGTCGCCAATAAACGTACACGTTAACCGTAACCCTATAGCGGGCGTGGTTAAATACTTTAAATACCACCCGGGTAAATACCTGGTGGCCTGGCATCCAAAATCATCAACCGAGAATGAGCGTACCACCATCGTTATAGAAAATCACGTAGGTGTACCGGTACTATTCCGCCAGATAGCAGGCGCGCTTGCCCGCCGTATTGTATGGTATGTCAAGGAGGGTGATGTGGTTGAGCAAGGCCAGCAATTCGGCTTTATCAAATTTGGTTCAAGGGTTGATCTTTTTCTGCCTTTAGGCTCAAAGATCAACGTAAACATAGGCGATGTGGTTAAAGGCGGCCGCACCATTTTGGCTGAACTACCTGCCGTGGGCGAGCCCGTGAAAGCCCCTGCTGTTAACGAAGCTTAATACATACATCAGTATAAATATAAAAAGAGCGATAGGTTGATGAAACCCGTCGCTCTTTTTGTTACTCCCCGTTCAACTGTTACATTTGCCTTTATGGAAACTATATCCTGGAATGATTTTGAAAAGGTAGAGCTACGCGCCGGTACCATATTGGAGGCTGTTGATTACCCCGAAGCACGCAAGCCAGCCTATAAGGTAAGGGTTGACTTTGGCGAATTCGGCATCAAATGGTCGAGCGCGCAGATCACCAAACATTACACAAAGGATGAACTGGTGGGCAGGCAGATAGTAGGGGTTATCAATTTTCCGAAAAAGCAGATCGGCAAATTCATGTCGGAATTTTTGGTGACCGGCTTTGCCGACGAGAATGGCGACATTGTGTTAACCGCCCTTGAACGCCCTGTACCCAACGGACATAAACTGATATAACTATGGAACTGCTGCATTGGATGATAGGCCCGCAACTGATAGGGGTAATATTTATTATTGTGGGCTATATTCAACAGCGTTTTCCTCCGCGTAAAATAAACCCGCTTTATGGCTACCGCATGCCCAGCTCCATGAAGAACCAGCAAACCTGGGACGAGGGCAACCGATACGCTGCCCGCTACATGGTGCGCTCGGGCTTTGTATTAACTATGCTGGGTGTTATTACAACCACCTTTTTAGGTTTTATAAATATTGATAAGGATACCTTTATGATGATAACCGCCATGCTGCTTATACCATCGGCCATTGGGTCGTGCATTATGCTGGTGGTATCAACAGAGAAACACTTGTCGCGCACATTTGATAATAAGATATAATGCGATACATCAGCTTTGAGGGCGAACCCAACATATCGCCCGACGATTTTTTTATGAACGAAGCCCTCATTGAGGCCAAACAAGCACTGGCTGAGGACGAGATACCCATTGGTGCCATTGTGGTGTGTAAAGGCAAGATCATTGGTCGTGGCCATAACCTTACCGAGCGCCTTAATGATGTATCGGCACATGCCGAAATGCAGGCCTTAACAGCCGCGGCGAACTATATGGGCGGCAAATATTTAAAGGAATGTACGCTATACGTTACGCTCGAGCCCTGCGTAATGTGCGCCGGGGCATCATACTGGTTCCAGTTATCGCGCATAGTATTCGGTGCTTACGATCAGCGCATGGGGTTTGGCCGGCTCAACCAAAAAATAACCCACCCCAAAACCGAAATAGTAGGCGGCATTCGCGAAAACGAATGCGCCGAGCTGGTAAGGAATTTTTTTAAGGGGAAAAGGAAATCTTGAACATTATTCTTGAACCAGAATTTTCGGAATTAATGAATTATCAGAATTAAAAAAAACATTCTGTCTATTCTCAAATTCTGTAAATTCTGGTTCAAGACAAAAGAACTCCGGTTCAGAAAGTTTCCGACCAACAAATGACATTTATTTTAGAACAATATGTCAATTGCGGACTTATATTTGCTAACACAACTATAGTAGTAAACTTTAAAACACAAATATCATGGCTTTTACACTACCTGCGTTACCATACGCACCCGAAGCATTAGAACCGCACATTGATAAAGCTACCATGGAAATTCACCACGGCAAGCACCACCAGGCTTATGTTACCAACCTTAACAAAGCTTTAGAGGGCAAACCGGAGGCTGATAGCAGCATTGAGGATATTGTTACCAACATATCAAAATACCCTGCCGCGGTACGCAACAATGGTGGTGGCCATTACAACCACTCGCTGTTCTGGACTTTGTTAGGCCCTAACGCCGGTGGCGCGCCAACAGGTGCTTTGGCCGAGGCTATCAACAGCACTTTCGGTTCGTTTGATGAATTGAAAACCAAACTATCTGATGCCGGTGCTACCCGTTTTGGTTCGGGCTGGGCATGGTTAATTGTTACTGCCGATAAAAAACTGGCTGTAACTTCAACCCCTAACCAGGATAACCCATTAATGGATGTTGCCGAAGTAAAAGGTACACCCATTTTAGGTATCGACGTTTGGGAGCATGCTTACTACCTGAAATACCAAAACCGTCGCCCTGATTACTTAGCGGCAATATGGAACGTTATTAACTGGGAAAAAGTAGCTGAGCTTTATACTAAAGCAACTGCTTAATTTTCGCCAACGGCTTTAATACCAAAGCGGCAGGATGCTAAACATTCTGCCGCTTTTTTGTTATAAGATTTAGCGCTTTAACGCGTATTTATATTTATGAAGGCAATAGTATTAGAAGGATTAAACCAACCCTTAGCTATAAAGGATATTGAAAAGCCCACCCCTCAGCCGGGCGAGGTTTTGGTGCAACTAAAGGCGGCATCACTAAACCGCCGCGACTGGTGGATAACGCAGGGCAAGTACGCGGGTATATCATACCCATGTGTTATAGGGTCTGACGGGGCGGGCGTTGTTGTTGCAGCGGGCAGCGATGCCGAAAGCCAGTGGCTAAATAAAGAGGTGGTGATATACCCCGCGCGTGGCTGGGGCGAAAGCCCGTCCCATCAATCAAAGGATTTTAACATTATCGGCCTGCCACCCAACCAAGGCACATTCGCCGAATATATTAGCGTACCGGTGGCTGACCTGCAAGTTAAACCCACGCATTTAAACTGGGAGCAAACCGCTACGCTGCCCGTTGCCGGGTTAACCACCTTTAGAGCGCTATTTACCAAAGGCCAGGCCCAAAAAGGCGATAAGGTTTTGATAACCGGCGTGGGCGGTGGTACCGGCGCTTTCGCCTTGCAATACGCTGTTGCCGCGGGTTGCCAGGTATTTGTTACTTCCGGCTCGGCCGAGAAGATAGATAGGGCACGGCATCTTGGCGCTTCGGCAGGGGTTAACTATAAGGCGCAGGATTGGGCCGAACAATTGCTGCAATTATCAGGCGGTGGCTTTGATGTGATCATTGACAGCGCGCTGGGCAATGGCTTTGAAAAGCTGGTAGATATTTGCAAACCCGGCGGTCGTATTGTGTTTTTTGGCGGCACGGCGGGCACCATTCCTGAACTTAACGGACGTAAGATATTCTGGAACCATATCAGCATATTGGGCACCACCCTCGGTACCGCCGCCGAGTTTGAGCAGATGCTGCAATTTATCAGTGAGCATAAAATTGAACCGGTTATTGATGAAGTACTCCCATTAGCCTATGCCGAAAAGGCCATCAGGAGGATGGATGATTCAAGTCAGTTTGGTAAGCTGGTATTAAGTATTGGCTGATGCTGCAATTAAGGGTTGAAAAAATAACGCACGAAACCGCCGATACATCCACCTATTACCTGAGCAATACATCAGGAGAGAAAGTGAATTATCGGGCCGGGCAGTTCATCACGCTGGTGTTCAATCATCACCATGAGGAGATACGCCGCTCGTATTCGCTCAGTTCATCACCCGATGAAGATCTGCTGGCCATCACTATAAAGCGTATTCCCAATGGTGAGATCTCCCGATATATGTTTACCAAAATAGGGGTGGGCGATGTATTAAATGCTGTTGAACCTGCCGGGCGTTTTGTTATTCATCACCCGGAGGAGAAGAAGGACATCATCATCTTCGCGGCAGGGAGTGGCATAACGCCGGTATTCTCACAGCTTAAATATATTTTAGGCCGAGAGGGTGAAAGCAATATAACTCTTATCTATAGTAGCCTTAATGAGTTATCAATAATTTTTAAGACACCGCTTGATGCACTTGCAAAAAGCCATCCCGACAGGCTAAAAGTGATATATTTATTAAGCAGCGATGCTAATCGCCTTAATAACATTATGGCCGAGAAATTGGTTAGGCAGCACACGCCAAACGGTTTACTAAATACCGATTTTTACCTGTGCGGGCCTTTTGCCTACATGCGTATGCTTAAAATGACGCTGTTGTTTATGGGCATTGAACCGCAACGCATCCGCAAGGAAAATTTTGTGATAGATACCGTAGCCGTTACGCCGCCGGCATTAAATTATGCGCCGCGCAAGGTTGGCATTAGCCATAAGGGCGAGCATTACGATATTATAGCAGGCGAAAATCAATCTATACTACAGGCGGCGCTGCAAAACGGCATCAAGCTATCATACAGTTGCCGTGCGGGCGTGTGCTCAGCCTGCGCGGTAATCTGCAAAAGCGGCAAGGTTGAAATGGCCCGCAACGATGTACTCACTCCCGACGACATAGCCGCAGGCTGGATACTCACCTGCACCGCCCACCCGCTAACGGACGTGGAGATAGAGGGGTAGTGGTTAGAGATTAGTAATTAGTGGTTAGTTTTTTAGAACACTGATTCATTGTTTTACCAATTACTGATCACTAATCTCCAACCATCAATCACTAAATATCCATTATCTCTTTCTTCTTTTTCGTTTTCAGCCTTTTGGGAATGAATTCGAGTATCTCATTTTTGAGGGCTTCTATCATGCGGCGCTTAAGGAAGTTGCGGGGCATTACAATGCTTACCTCGCGCGCCGGTTCCGGAGATTTAAAGTAGCGCACCCTGTCCAGTTGTTTTTCGGTCAGGTCCGCAAGGGCGAGTTCGGGCAGAATGGTGGCGCCGTTGTTTTGATCCACCATGCGTTTAAGCGTTTCAACGCTGCCCGTATTGTATTCAAAGTGCTGAAAACCGCGTGTGCTTTTACGGCGCTGGCAAATGTTCAGCACCTGCTCGCGCATGCAGTGGCCCTCGTTAAGCACCCATATTTCTTCCACATCAATATCATCGGGCTGTATGGCCTTCTTTTTGAACAGGTTGCTATCGCGCGATACGTAGGCCACAAAGTTCTCGTAAAAAACAGGAATCTCCACCAAAGCCGCCTCATGCAATGGGGTTGAAAGTATACCACAATCAAGCATACCCATTTTTAGTTGCTGGATGATCTGCTCGGTAGTTTGCTCCCACACCACCAGTTTAACCTGCGGATATTTTTCAATAAAGCTGGTGATGATCTTAGGCAGCACATACGGCGATATGGTTGGAATGATACCCACCTTCAACTCGCCTGATAGTTCCTTTTGCCTGTCGCTGATTATCTCCTTGATCTTCTCACTCTCAGCCAATAGCACGCGGGCCTGGCTAATTACTTCGATGCCTATTTCTGTAGGTATAACGGGCTGCTTGGTGCGGTCAAAAAGCTTAACGCCTAAGTTGTCCTCCAGCTTTTGTACCTGCATACTGAGGGTAGGTTGGGTAACAAAACATTTTTCGGCGGCGGTAACAAAACTGCGGTAAGTGTCAACGGCTACAATGTATTCCAGCTGTGTAATGGTCATTATAGATTTAATTGATGCAAATTTAAAATAATCATCGATTTATTCTATATGAATTTATTTTTGCTGTTACAGGAAATAAAAACGGCTCGTAACCATCGCTACGAGCCGTTAAAAATCATTTTAAGATGGTGTTATTCAACCGTTACCGACTTCGCCAGGTTACGCGGTTGATCCACATTACAACCCCGCATTACAGCGATATGGTACGACAGTAATTGCAGCGGAATAGTAGCTACCAGCGGCACAAAGGCCTCGCCGGTTTGCGGTATCTCAATTATATAGTCGGCCATATCCTTAACCTCGGTATCGCCCTCGCTAACTATGGCTATCACCCGGCCTCCGCGTGCTTTAACTTCCTGTATATTGCTGATCACTTTCTCGTACGATGAATGCTTGGTAGCGATGAATACCACCGGCATTTCGGCATCAATAAGCGCGATAGGGCCGTGTTTCATCTCCGCCGCCGGATAACCCTCGGCATGTATGTACGATATTTCCTTCAGCTTTAATGCCCCCTCCAAAGCCACCGGGAATGAGCTCCCTCTGCCAAGGAACAAACAATTGCTGCTATCCTTAAACTTGGCGGCTATCTCCTTTATCTTGTCGTTGGTTTTTAAGGCCTTTTCAATGAGGGTTGGTATGGCGTCCAGCTCGGTAAGGTATTCTATCAGTTTGCTTTGGGTAATGGCACCACGCTGCTGCGCCATGTAAAAAGCCATCAGCGTTAAAACCGTAACCTGCGAGGTAAAGGCTTTGGTTGATGCCACGCCAATTTCAGGGCCGGCATGCGTATATACACCGGCATGCGTAATACGGGGGATAGATGCACCCACCACATTACAAACACCAAATATGGTAGCGCCTTTTTCTTTAGCCAGCTCCAAAGCTGCCATAGTATCGGCCGTTTCACCGGATTGGGAGATGGCTATCACCACATCCTTTTCGGTAATGATGGGGTTACGATACCTGAATTCCGACGCGTATTCAACCTCAACGGGTATGCGGGCATACTCCTCAATTAAATACTCGCCCACCAAACCGGCATGCCATGATGTACCACAGGCCACAATAATTATCCGGTCGAGATTTCGGAGTTTATCAGCATACTCCTTTATGCCACCCAACTGCACATTACCCTGTTGCGGGTAGATACGCCCGCGCAAACAATCACGAATTGATCGTGGCTGCTCGTATATCTCCTTAAGCATAAAGTGGTCATACCCGCCTTTTTCAAGCATTTCCAGCTTCAGGTCAAGCTCCTGGATGTATGGTGTCTGTACCGTATTGTCAATATTCTTGATCAACAGATCCTCACGTGTTATGTAAGCTATCTCATTATCATTAAGGTAGATCACATTCTTGGTGTACTCTACAATCGGCGTAGCGTCCGATGCGATAAAGTATTCGCCCTCGCCCACACCAATTACCATCGGGCTGCCCTTGCGTGCCGCTATCAGCAGGTTAGGGTCGTCCTCGCTCATAATAACGATGGCGTAAGCGCCTATTACCTTGGTCAGGGCTATGCGCACGGCATCTTTCAGGTCGATACCTGTTGATGTTGCTATATCCTCAACCAAATGTATTAGCACCTCGGTATCCGTATCGCTTTTAAATACATGGCCCTTGGCCAACAGGGTTTCCTTAATGGTGGCATAGTTTTCAATAATACCATTGTGGATGATGGTTAGCTTACGATCGTTTGAGGCATGCGGGTGTGAGTTACGGTCGCTTGGCGCTCCGTGTGTGGCCCAACGTGTATGGCCCATGCCGATGGTGCTTGCAACAGGCAAATCCTTAGCGAATTCTTCGAGCGCGCTTACCTTGCCTGCTTTTTTATATACCTTAAGTCCGTTATTGTGTATTGATATGCCCGCGCTATCGTACCCGCGATATTCCAGCCGGTGCAGGCCCTTTATTATGATAGAAAAGGCCTCACGATGGCCTATGTATCCTACTATTCCGCACATTGTTTATAGGTTTTTGTTTATAGATTGATAGCTGCAAATGTAATCAGCTTAACACAAACAAACACAATGCCGATAATTTAATACACGAGAAAGCCGACGGGCTTTTATACCTCCACCATTCCGGCCAACTCACTCAATAGTTCCACGGCTTCGTCAATAGTGCTCACACTATCAATACTTAAGCGCAGGGTATTCTTTACTTCCTTAAGATTGGTGCGTCGAGGGTTGCCCTGTACAAAGGTAAGCACCCGCCTAAAGGCATCAGTTTCAAAGTATGGCGATTGCTGGTTGGTGATGAAATAACCGCGCAGGATGTTCTTCTTAAGCGATATCTTTTCAAAACCTATGGCCTTGCCCAGCCATTGCAAGCGCATGGTATTCAGCAAATCATTAACCTGCGGCGGTACCGGACCAAAGCGGTCGTTCAGTTGCTGCTTAAAGGCTATCAGCTCGGTTTCGTTCTCCAGTTTTGAGAGCTCGGTGTACAGGTTATAACGTTCGGACAGGTTAGTTACATACTCATTCGGTATCAATATCTCCTGGTCGGTATCAATTTGTGTGAATGATATAAAAGTGCGCGGCTTTTCTTCCGGGAAAACTTCCTTAAACTCGTCGTCCTTTAGCTCCTGGATGGCCTCGTCCAATATCTTATGATACATTTCAAAGCCTATTTCGGCAATAAAGCCGCTTTGTTCGGCACCCAAAAGGTTACCGCTACCGCGAATATCCAGATCGCGCATGGCCACGTTAAAACCACTGCCCAGGTCACTGAATTCCTCAATAGCACTAAGTCTTTTTCGGGCTTCGGTGGTAAGGGTTGATAACGGTGGACTCAGCAAATAACAATAAGCTTTTTTATTACTACGCCCTACACGGCCACGCATCTGGTGCAGATCGCTCAGGCCAAACATGTGGGCATGGTTAATAATGATGGTATTGGCGTTAGGTATATCCAAACCGGCCTCAATAATGGTGGTTGCTACCAGCACATCGTACTCGGCGCTTACAAACTTCATCATCACATCCTCAAGCGCATCGCCATCCAGCTGACCGTGGGCTATACCTATCCGTGCCTGTGGCACCAGTTTGCGTATCAATCCGCCAAGCTGTGGCAGATCATTCACCCGGTTATGGATAAAGAATACCTGGCCACCACGTGCCAGCTCAAACTCAACCGACTCCTTTATCAGCTTATCGTTAAACACATGCAGCTCGGTAACTACCGGCTGGCGATTTGGTGGCGGGGTTGATATAATGGATAAGTCACGCGCGCCCATCAGCGAGAAGTGTAGTGTACGTGGTATTGGCGTAGCCGTAAGCGTAAGCGTATCCACATTAGCGCGCATTTGTTTCAGTTTCTCTTTGGTTGATACACCGAACTTTTGCTCCTCATCAATGATCATCAGGCCCAGATCCTTGAATTTAACATCCTTGCTCACCAAACGGTGCGTACCAATGATAATGTCGACTTTGCCTTCTTTCAACTTCTCCAACGTGTCCTTGATCTGCTTGCTGCTTTTAAAGCGGTTAACATAATCAATATTGCAAGGGAAGCCTTTTAAGCGGTCGCTAAAGGTTTTGTAATGTTGTGCCGCCAAAATGGTTGTTGGCACCAGTATGGCTACCTGCTTGCTATCGGCAACGGCCTTGAATGCCGCGCGCACGGCCACCTCGGTTTTACCAAAACCAACGTCGCCGCAAATCAGGCGATCCATTGGGTGTGGCGATTCCATATCTTTCTTGAAATCGAGCGTGGCCTTTTCCTGATCGGGGGTGTCCTCATACAAAAATGAGGCTTCCAACTCGGTTTGCAGGTAACTATCGGGCGAGAAGGCATTACCCGTTTGCGCTTTCCGTACAGCATAAAGCTTGATCAGATCGCGGGCTATGTCCTTAACTTTTTTTTTTGTGGTTTTCTTTAGTCGTTCCCAAGTATCGGTACCCAGTTTATTCATTTTAGGCTGATGCCCCTCTTTGCCACTGTACTTTGATATGCGGTTAAGGGAGTTGATGTTCACATACAGTAAATCATTATCGGCGTAGATCAGCCTGATCATCTCCTGCGTTTTGCCGTTAACCTCTACCTTTTCCAATCCCGCATATTTGCCTATGCCGTGGTCAATGTGCGTAACGTAATCGCCTGATTTTAGTTCCCGCAGATCCTTTAAGGTGATGGCCTGCGAACGCTGGTAGCTCTTTTTAAGCTTGTATTTATAATAGCGGTCAAATATCTGATGATCAGTATAGCAGGCTATATGCTGCCCGTGGTCAACAAAACCCTCGCGCAATGCAATGTTTATCGGGGTGAACTTTATAGTCTTGTCCAGATCGTCCAATATAGCGTAAAGGCGCTCTATCTGCTTGGGCGAATCGGTAACTATAAAGTTCTCAATCTTATCGGCCTCGTTGTTTTTGAGGTTATGGATAAGCAAGCTAAAATCCTTATTGAAAGATGGCTGTGGGCGCATTTCAAAATGCAGTTGCTCGCTATCCTCGTAAAAAAACTGCTTACCAAACTCAACCACGGCAAAATCGCGCAGCTGGTCGGCTATCATCTTTTCATCCGTAAAGCTGAATTTGGGGTCTATCCAGTCTGGGTTCTGCTGTTTATCTTCGGATGATAAGGCCTTCCAAAGCTCTGTCGCTTTTTTGTGCCCGGTTTTTATAATATCGAGGGTAAACTGTACATCCTTTATCCATAATTGCGAATCAGGCTCTACGTATTCCAGCAGCGAGATATTATTCTCTGTAAGGAATTTTGATTGCACATTAGGCACAATGGTAATGCTTTTTACCTGCTCGGCAGATAGCTGGCTCTCTATCTCGAACGTACGGATAGATTCCACGTAATCGCCAAAGAACTCCACCCGGTAAGGCAGGTTGTGCGAGAACGAGAAGATATCGACAATACCGCCACGTACCGAGAATTGGCCCGGTTCGTACACAAAGTCGACACGCTCAAAATCATACTCTACCAAAAACTCGGTAATAAAATCAATGCTGAGGCTGCTGCCCACACTCATTTCGAGTGTATTTTTTTCGAGTGATGAGCGGTCTATCACCTTTTCGGCCAAGGCCTCGGGGTAGGTAACAATCAGCCTGCCATATTCGGATGAATGGTTAAGCTCATTCAAAACCTCGGCACGGGCAAGCACATTGCTGCTATCGGGCTGGGTAAATTCAAACGGTTTGCGGTATGATGACGGGAACAGCAATACCTCTTTACCGGTAAGGCTTTCCAGGTCGGCCTGAAAGTAGGCAGCTTCTTCACGTTCGGGCAGCACAAATATCATGTGCCGGTGCTGCAAAAAGTACAAAGCTACCGCAGTGGCGGCATCACCCGAGCCGACCAAACCACGTAACTGCACCCTGGGGTTCTTTTTAGCATTAAGCGCTGAAGCTAATGCCGTTACCCTTTTGTCAGTCTTGTAACGTTCTAAAATATCACGTATATCCAAAATTGCCGCAAATATACTTAAAACTGCTTCTTTTATTTAGCATAACCCAAATTGTGACACAAAGTTCAAACAAAACAAGCTTAAATGCGCTTTACTATTTACCTGGTGCAACAGGCATCGGTAAAACAGTTTAACCTAACTTTTATACTTATAGAGATGAAAAACGCATTACTATCCGGATTGGTTATCGGCATTTTTAGCGGCCTTTGGTTACTTATAATGTACAAAGCCGGCTATAACCTTGAAGACTCAAAAGCATCGCCATACGAGTACATATCGGTATTAATACCTATTGTGGGCCTGCTTATAGCTATTAAGGATTACCGCGACAATTACCTTGGTGGTAAAATGGGCTTTTTAGAAGCGCTGGTACAAAGCTTTAAAATATTGATTTTTGGCGGTATACTGGCTGTTTTTGCAGCTATTGTATTTATCAATTACGTATCAAGCGGAAATAATTTTGAAGAATTCTCGGGCCGTATGTTCGGCGCATTGCTGGTTGGTGTAATAAGTGCATTTGGTGTATCTTTACTATACGCAACCAATTCCGAAAAAGTTGATTAAAACATTATTCGCTAAGTATTTTGAATTAACCTTTTGGGTGGCGGCCATCATAGCGCTTGCCGTAACCGCCCCAAGTATAGAAACACATTTTAGTTTATGCCCCTTAAAAATGGCGGGCATAACGTGGTGCCCGGGCTGCGGCCTGGGCCATTCTATTTCATGGCTTTTCAGGGGCAATATCAGTAACTCATTTCAGGCTCATTGGCTGGGTATACCTGCCCTGGGTATTATTGCCTGGCGGATATTTACGTTAACGCGAAACAACCTGGTTAAGCCCCATTATCATTAATATTCAAGTACTACATGTGGCTTGTAGGTATCGGTACGCACCTCGGCCTTTAACTCGTGCAGTATGTTGTACAGGCCAAAGTTGGTACGGTTTACGTAGATGAAATGCTTTACCCCACGCGGCTGTTTGAACTCCGGCATTTTTGATATTTTCTCGCCAAAGCGATACAGGCTATCGAAAAATACCGTTTGCCCAAAATCAAAAGTGCTGTTGATATATGGCATAGCGAACAGGCTGATCATCTCCTTATAGGCATTGTAATAGAATTCTATTTGTGCCGCGCTGTCGTTAGGGTGGATCATATCCAACAGGCGGAAAGCCTTGATGGTTTCCTCCTTATTATCCAGCAGATCAGTTGATGTGAGCGAGAAAAACGGGGTATAAAAATCGTCCGGCATTTCCTTAATGCAGCCAAAATCTATTACGCCTAATTTACCTTCAGGGGTGATCATGAAGTTACCCGGATGCGGGTCGGCATGTACGGCGCGTAATTCGTGCTGCTGAAAATTATAAAAATCCCATAGGGCCTGACCTATCTGGTTACGCAACTCCTGCGATGGGTTGGTAGCCAAAAACTCGCGCAGGTGTTTACCCTCCAGCCAATCCATAGTGATGATACGCTTGCTTGATAGCTCCGGGTAATACACCGGGAACACCACATTATTGAGGATAGAACAGGCATTGGAAAATTCGATAGAGCGGCGTACTTCCAGTTCGTAATCCGTTTCTTCCAACAAACGCTCCTCAACCTCGCGCATGTATACATCCAGCTCACGCTCGTTCATGCCCAACAATCGGAAAGCGAAAGGCTTAACCAGTTTCAGATCCGACGATATGCTATCGCCCACACCGGGGTATTGAATTTTAACGGCCAGTGTTTTGCCATTCAGTTCGGCCTGGTGTACCTGGCCTATAGATGCCGCGTTAGATGAACGGGGATTAAATCTATCGTATATCTGATCGGGCGTTTTTCCAAAATATTTGCGGAAGGTTTGCACAATAAGCGGCCCCGACAATGGCGGCGCGTTGTATTGCGATTGCGAGAACTTATCTACATACGCCTGCGGCAGCAGGTTTTTATCCATACTAAGCATTTGCGCTACCTTTAGGGCGCTGCCTTTCAGTTCGCTTAATGACTGGTAAATGTCGGTAGCGTTATCCAGGTCAAGCTCCGTTTTATCCATATCCGGATTGAACAGCTTTTTGGAGTAATGCTTAACATAATTACTCCCTATCTTGATGCCGGTTTTAACAAACTTGGCCGAGCGTTGTACTTTGCTGGTAGGTATGCTGTTTTGTTCTTTTGGCGTTTCGCTCATATTGTTTTTTAAACCCTTTTTCGGGTTACATTCACACAGTTGGTTTAAAAACCAACCTTTTCTTTAAAGCCACTGTTATTGTAAAGGAATTTGCCGTACTCAATCAGGTTATCTATCGGCGTACGCTCAAACAAATCGAACGTTACGTTAATACCTTTCTCGATAGCCTCGTCGGTTTTTTCAAACCCTGCTGAATTATCCTTAACCCAAAAGTTAAGCACAAAGCCGAATTGCATCCACAAGCCATCCTTATAACGCTTGGCGAAGAACTTACGGTCGGATAGTTCGCCGCTTTCCAGCCCTTGCTTTAATATGGCATCGGCAAAGTTTTCAAATTCTACCTTTAATTTATCGAGCACTACCGGCGCGCTCAATGCACGGGCATGCGTGTTAAGACTGTATACCGCGAAGCTTCGGCTGCCTTTCAGCAACTCAAAAAAGGCATAGAAAAATGATAGCGCCTTTTCGCGCGAGCTGTATTGCGCCCAAACTTCCTGCGCCTCAATTTCGGTAAGGGTTTTCTTAGCGAAATCAGCCCAGATGCTTTGCTCCACACCCTCGAACGAGCCGAAGTATCGGTAAAACTCCTCCTCGGTAGTATCATTCTGCTTAGCGAATATGTAAACCGATTTGGGCTGCGAACCCTCTGTTAATACATGATCTATATAGGCGCTTTGTATGCTTTCGATTGTTGCCATGGCCATTGGTTTTATATAAAGATACGTAGTAAACAGCAAGTTATTGTTAGAAATATGTATAATTAAGGCCGGATGACAAACGGGACTGAAGGATGAAGTAGTTATCGACTGATAACATTTCAGTAAATTATCTTCCGGGAAATCGTCTTATGGAACAATTTGTAAAAAAGAGATATAGTAATAATATGAAACAGGAATTATTGGATAAGCTATTTAAACTTATACTATCTATTACCGAAAGGCCCGCGATGTACCAGGTTTCAAAGGTGGAAGATATATATTTAGTAATATTTGGGTATTTAACCGGCTGTCAATCTGACTCTCTTAATGACTTTCACGAGAACTTTAGAGCATTTGTTAACAAGCACTTTGCCGAAGATTTCACATCTAAATCCGATTATGACTGGCCGAGGTTAATTCGTTTCTATTCAGCCGGTGATAAGCATTCTGTAGAATTATTCGGACAATTATTTAATGAATACGTCAAAGTATTGCTTCGACATTCCTAAATATCTTAAGTTAAAGCTATCGTTTATATCATCCTGTTCAGCAAAAGATATATTCAACAAAAAAGCCCGGCATAACCGGGCTTTCATATTTAATATAGGTTTAATTAAACACCTAACAGCAACCTTGCAGGGTCTTCAAGCAATTGCTTAACCCTTACCAGGAAGCTTACCGACTCGCGGCCGTCAATAATACGGTGATCGTATGACAGGGCAAGGTACATCATCGGGCGTATAACCACCTGACCATTTACTGCTACCGGGCGCTCAACAATGTTGTGCATACCCAAAATGGCCGATTGCGGTGAGTTGATGATCGGGGTCGACATCATTGAACCGAACACACCACCATTGGTAATGGTGAATGTACCGCCGGTCATTTCGTCAATACCCAGCTTGTTCTCACGGGCTTTACCTGCCAGGCGAATTACTTCTTTCTCTATCTCGGCCAGGCTCAGTTTATCAGCGTTGCGGATAACCGGAACAACCAAACCTTTAGGAGCCGATACCGCGATTGATACATCAGCATAATTGCTGTAAACTATCTCCTCGCCATCAATACGGGCACCAACTGAAGGCCAATCCTTCAACGCCTCGGTAACCGCTTTGGTGAAGAACGACATAAAGCCTAAGCCAACGCCATGCTTCTCTTTAAATTTATCTTTGTACTTGCTGCGTATCTCCATAATAGGCGACATATCAACCTCGTTAAAGGTGGTCAGCATCGCGGTTTCATTTTTAACGGCAACCAAGCGCTTAGCAACCGTTTTACGCAACGACGACATTTTTTCGCGACGCTCGCCACGTTCACCGGCAACAACAGGCGCGGCAGCCGGAGCAGCAGGTTTGCTTTCAGTTTTAGCAGGGGCAGGGGCAGCTTTTTGAGCGTTCACCGCATCCTCTTTAGTGATACGACCAGCAACACCGGTACCATTTACCGATTGCGGATCAACACCTTTCTCGTTCAATATTTTTGCCGCGGCAGGCGATGGAGTGCCTGATGCGTAAGTTTTTTCTGATGATGCAGAAGCGGCCGGAGCCGGGGTCGCAGCCGGAGCAGCATCAGCCTTTGGAGCAGCTGCCGGTGCAGCGCCACCGCCTGTTATGCTGGCTACTACTGTACCTATTGGTAAAGTATCGCCTTCGGCAGCCAGGGTTTTTAATGTACCTGCTTTCTCGGCAGTAAGTTCAAATGTTGCTTTATCTGACTCCAGTTCGGCAATGGCTTCGTCCATTTCAACGGCTTCGCCATCCTTTTTTAACCAGCGCGAAAGGGTAACCTCAGTAATTGATTCACCCACCGGTGGAACTTTGATTTCCAGCGCGCTTGCAGGCTCGGCAGCGGCTGGTGCCGGTGCAGCGGCCTCCTGTGCAGGCGCTGATGGTGCAGATTCATCCGCTTTATCGGTATCAGCCGGGGCGGCAGCGGCTCCACCATCCTCAATGCTGGCTACTACTGCGCCTATGGCTAAGGTATCACCTTCGGCAGCAATGGTTTTTAAAGTTCCGGCTTTCTCGGCGGTCAGCTCAAATGTTGCTTTATCTGATTCTAACTCGGCGATCACTTCATCCATGGCTACCTGGTCGCCGTCTTTTTTTATCCAGCTCGACAGGGTTACTTCGGTAATTGATTCGCCTACCGGCGGAACTTTTATTTCTAAACTCATAATGGTAGTTATACTTATTTTATTTGTCCGTACCCCATGGTGAATTGCCCATGGTGAATTTTGTATGCTTTTTATTTAGTGTATTTGGTCAATAGTCCATGGACCATTGACGATAGCCTTACACTATTGACCATGGTCCATGGACTATCAACTATAAATATCAATCCGCTCCCGTTTCGGCCATTTTCTTGGTCTTTTTGTCGATGCTTTTCTTAACCTCTGTATCGCCCGGGGTTTCAAACGCTTTGTTGATGATGTACAACTGCTGCGCGGCGTGCTGTTTAGCGTAACCGGTAGCAGTACTACTGCCCTCAATGCGTGATATAACGTGCAGTTTGAAAACAGTATCGTTATGAAACTTACGGCAGATGTATGGCCAGCCACCCATGTTCTCAGGTTCTTCCTGCACCCAGATAAAATCAGTAGCCTTGGCATACTTTTGTTTTATCTTAAGGATATGGTGAACCGGGGTAGGGTACAATTGCTCGATACGAACAATGGCAACATCCTTACGGTTATCGGCCTGTTGTTTTTCAAGCAGGTCGTAGTATATTTTACCGGTACAAAGCAGTACACGTTTTACTTTTTTCGGGTCAGCCCAATCATCCTCATACAATTCGTGGAAACGACCTTTGGTGAACTCCTCAAGCGGCGACGAACATTTAGGGTTACGCAGCAAGCTCTTAGGTGTAAATATAACCAGCGGCTTACGGAAACCACGTTTCATCTGGCGGCGCAGTATGTGGAAGAAGTTGGCCGGGGTGGTACAGTTAGCTACCTGGATATTGTTATCGGCACAAAGCTCTAAAAAGCGCTCAACACGTGCTGATGAGTGCTCAGGGCCCTGACCTTCGTAACCGTGAGGCAGCAACATTACTAAACCATTGCCACGTTGCCATTTAGTTTCGGCACTGGCAATGTACTGGTCAACAATGATCTGCGCACCGTTAAAAAAGTCACCGAATTGGGCTTCCCAAATGGTTAACGCTTTAGGGTTAGCCAGGGCATAACCGTATTCAAAACCCAATACGCCGTATTCTGACAGTAAAGAGTTGTAGATATATAAAGGTGTATTACCGGCAACGGTTTCCAGCGGGGTATACTCGTTCTCGCTTTCGGCAAGGGTAAGTACCGCGTGCCTGTGCGAGAAGGTGCCGCGTTTAACGTCCTCACCGCTCAGCCTTACCGGGTGGCCTTCTTTTAATAATGATGCGTATGCTAACAACTCACCCATGGCCCAATCGAACACACGGGTTTCGTTAACCATTTTATTACGATCCTCAAAAAGCTTTTCTATCTTTTTAAAGAATTGCTTGTCTTTAGGCAACTCCGTTATCTGGCGACCGATCTCCAACAGTTCAGCTTCAGGTACCGATGTATCTACCGGCATCATCAACTCTTTCTCGGTTGGTAGTTTAAGGCCTTGCCATGCACCGGCAAACATCGGCAACTGGTCGGTAAACCTATCCTGTGCCTTAACCTCGTCAAGCGCTTTTTGTAATTCAGCCCTGAAGGTTTTTTCGGCATCTTTTACAAATTGCTCGGTAACGCTGCCTTCGGCAATCAGTTTTTTCAAATATACTTCGCGCGGGTTAGGGTGCGCGTCGATAGCCTTGTATAATACCGGCTGGGTGAACTTAGGCTCATCGCTCTCGTTGTGGCCGTAACGACGGTAGCACAATATATCAATAAACACGTCGTCATGGAAAACCTGACGGTACTCCATAGCCATGTTAATTACATAAGCCAAAGCCTCCACATCATCACCATTTACGTGGAACACCGGCGAAAGCACGGTTTTAGCAACGTCGGTACAGTAAGTACTTGAGCGGGCATCCTTAAAGTTGGTGGTAAAGCCTATCTGGTTGTTAATAACCAGGTGAATGGTACCACCGGTGCGGTAACCTTCCAGCTTTTCCATTTGCAATACCTCGTAAACAATACCCTGGCCGGCTATTGAGGCATCGCCATGTATTAGTATCGGGGCTATCTTGGTAAAGTCGCCATTGTATTTAAAGTCGATCTTTGAGCGGGTCAAACCTTCAACAACCGGGTCAACCGCCTCAAGGTGCGATGGGTTAGGGCACAGGCTCAGGTGAACCTTTTTGCCGTTGGCCGCCTCAACATCTGTTGAGAAACCCAGGTGATATTTAACGTCGCCACCAAATGGTGATTCCGAATCGTAATTCTTGCCTTCAAACTCCGAGAAAATTTCCTTGTAGGTTTTCTCCATAATGTTGGCCAGCACGTTCAAACGGCCACGGTGAGCCATACCAATGATGAACTCCTCGATACCAATTTGCGCGCCTTTTTGGATCACTGAATCCAGGGCGGGTATTAAAGCCTCGGCACCCTCAAGCGAGAAACGCTTTTGCCCCAGGAATTTGGTGCCCAAAAAGTTCTCGAATATTACGGCCTCGGTAAGCTTGTTAAGAATGTGTTTTTTATCGTCGACAGAGAAAGCAGGCTTGTTGCGTTGCTTTTCCATACGCTGCTCAAACCACTTTATCTTTATCGGGTTACGTATGTAACGATACTCGGCACCAATAGGGCCGCAATAAGTATCTTCCAGCAGCTGGTGAATGTCGCGCAGTTTGGCAGCGCCAAGGCCCAATTCAACACCGGCATTAAATACGGTGTCCAGATCAGCCTCGCTCAGCCCAAAGGTGTCAAGCTCCTTGCCGGGGAAGTATTTGCGGCGCTCGCGCACCGGGTTAGTTTTTGAGAACAGGTGGCCGCGGGTACGATACCCGTTGATCATGTTCAATACGTTTATCTCTTTTAAAAAGTGCTCGGGCGTGTCCGCCGCTACCGCTTGTTCAGCCGGTGAGTCCTTTCCAAAATCAAAACCTTCAAAGAATTTTTGCCATCCGAAATCGACCGATTCGGGGTCCTGTTTATAACTTTCGTATAAAGAGTCGATGTAAGCAGCGTTCCCGCTGTTTATATAATCATGGTCACTCATGGTGAATTATATCTAAAATCAGTGCAAAAGTAAACATAACGCATTAGAAACCTTGAATTTTATTTGTAAATCATACGCTCAACAAAACGTTATTTTAAAAATATGATCCGGTAGTTACTAACAAGCAATGTTTATAACTATAACTCATTAATTGTGCCGATGTATATACCGGCTAGTTTATTTATTTCGTCCATTTCATCCCGGCTCATTTTATTCATAATGTTATACATCATACCTATGCGGTGGTTGCCTTCAAGCTTATCGGCATTGCGGTAAAAAAAATTCCAGTACAGGCTATTGTAAGGGCAGGCCTTGTCGCCGGTTTTCTTCTTATGGTCGTAATGGCAATCGCCGCAGTAATCACTCATCTTATTAATGTATGCCGCCGATGATACATAAGGCTTAGAGGCGATGATACCGCCATCGGCAAACTGACTCATGCCACGGGTGTTAGTGATCTCCACCCATTCAATGGCATCAATATATACACCCAGATACCAGGCATCCACCTCATCAGGGTGCAAACCGGCCAGCAGCGCGAAATTGCCGATAACCATCAGCCTTTGTATATGGTGCGCCCAGGCATAGTTTAATGATTGGCCGATGCATTTGCTGAGGCAATTCATTTTGGTTTTACCCGTCCAAAACCATTCGGGCAGTTTTTCGCGATGATCAAAAAAGTTGAGTTTGGAAAACTCAGGCATCTTGGCCCAGTAAACGCCGCGCATAAATTCGCGCCAGCCTAATATTTGCCGGGTATAGCCCTCCACCTGCGCCAGGGTAATTTCGTGTTTGTGTTTATCGTAATGCGAGAGCACCTTGCCAATGATCTCATGCGGGGCTATCATCTTTGAATTTTGCGCGAACGATATGCGCGAATGGAACAAGCTGATATGTTGTTGCAGCATGGCATCCTCATAAGTACCAAAGTGCGGCAGCAAATGCTCGCAAAAATAGTTGAGCAGTTTCAGGGCCTCGTTTCTGCTAAGCGGCCACGCCAAATGCTTTTCATCAACCTCTCCAAAGTATTTCACTTTTTTATGGTCGATCATTTTTTTTAGTTCCGATACATCGTGATTAAATTCAATGGGCGGCACCAATGGCGATTTGCCATCATACTTTTTGCGGTTATCGTGATCAAAGTTCCATTTGTTGCCGAGCGGCTTACTGCCCTGCATCAGTACCTGATGCTTTGCGCGCATGTGGCGGTAAAAATTCTCCATCAAAAAATTTTTGTCGCCAAAAAACTCCTTTACCTCGTAACGGGTGGTGAAAAAATGTTCGGTGTCTGCCGTGCCTGTTTCTATCTTAAGCTTTTCGCAGATCTGCTTTAGCTGTTCATCCAGGCGATACTCATCGGGTAGCTGATATTCAAAGCGCCCGATATCCTCATCCTTAATAATATGTTTAATGTTGCCCTCAATGGTTTGGGCATTCTGCTTGTCATCAAGCTTAAGATATATTACGTGGTGCCCTTTTTTGGTAAGCTGATGGGCAAAGTTGCGCATGGCGGCAAAAAAGGCGAGTATTTTTTGCACGTGGTGCATAACATACTCCTGCTCCTGCATTACTTCCATCATTACATACACCACTTTATTGTCGGGCTTTTTAAGCCAGCTGTGGTTGCTTTTTAACTGATCGCCAAGAATTAAACGCAGCGTTTTGCCCATGCAACCTTAACAGGGCATAACAGGTGTGGGTTTTAAGAAAATTTAATGAAGATTTGTTTTAAACAACAGCGCATCAAACCACGTGCTCGGCCTCATGTGCCGATAGCCAGGTATCAATAAAGGGGCTCTTGGTTTCAAGTTGTGCAACCTGACGATTAATGAAATTCTTGTTCTCGCGCGGATCATTACCTACGCCGGCAACAAAAGCCCAGTTACCCCAGTTGCTTGCAGGCGAGTAGTCAATCAGTTTTTCCTCAAAATATAGGGCGCCGCGAGTCCAGTCGACTTTTAGATCGCGCACCAGATAACCGGCAACTATTTGCCTTGCATAATTATTAATATAGCCTGTAGCGTTAAGCTGATGCATGGCGGCATCAACATAAGGTACGCCGGTTTGGCCGGTAGCCCACTGCTCAAACAATGTATCCTGATCGGCAACTGTTTCAGGGGCTTCGCTCTTAAAGCCTTCGGCATTGAAGAACTTTTTGCCATGCTTTTTAAACATGAAGCGGAAATAATCGCGCCAAAGTAGTTCCAATATCAGCGGATTATTGTTGCTATTGCCCTCGTGCCTGGTTACTTCAAAATATACCCTGCGTGGCGACAGGCAACCAAATGCCAGCCACGGCGATAATTTTGATGTATTATCGGCAGCGGCCTGCGGGTTACGCGCGGCTTTGGCCTTAACAGGTGTGTTAGTATTAAAATATTCTTCGAGGGCGGCTATACCTGCACATTCGCCACCTGCAAAGGTGATAGTTGCGCGTGAGTCATCAACCGGTTCATCCAGCCCCAGATCGGTTAATGCAGGCATTTCGCCCGCATCGGTTATCTCCGGGGTGAATATTTTTTCGGGCGTATCAGTTTCGGGGCGAACGCTGCTATCACGCTCCACCTTCTTTTTAAATACTGAAAAGCTATCCGGAATATCCTTTATCGGGAAGGGAAGATCCTCCTTATGATATAAGGTATGGCCGATGAAATGCTTGAGGTTGATTTTCTGTTTCCACAAGGCAGCCTCTACTTCTTCAGACATGGCTGTTTCCTGCGATGCTACCTCGCGGTGATGATAAACCTCATTTACCTGGTATTCGGCAGTAAGCTGCGGGATAATTTCGGCCGGGTTACCGGTGCGTATAATAAGCTCGCCGCCCAGCTTACGCAGGTTTTCGCGCAGATTGGCAATGGATTGCAGTAAAAACCTCGCCCTGAAATTGCCGGTGGTTGATCTGCCGGTTTCGGCATTCTTAAAATATTGTGGATCGAAACAATAAACGGGTAATATCTTATCGGCTTTGCGTGTTGCCTCTAACAATATTTCGTTGTCGTGCACACGCAAATCATTTCTAAACCAAACAAGTATAATCCGTTCACTCATAGTTATTCAGGAGTAATAACTTACCGCAGTTTTACAAAAATGCAAAATATTTACCTTAGTTTTTATTACACCGGTAATATTTGACACCCCATCAACATTAAAGCTGTTTACCTAATAATGCACGGCGCTGCGCCAAAATATAGCCGTGGTGCAAGCCATCATGAAAAGGCAAAAAGCTAATGGCATCATCAATATTATTAATAGCTACACCGTAACGGGTTGTCCACGGCGTATAGTTGCTGAAAATGCCATCCTTATAATCCTGCTCCAGCTGATCAAGGGTTGATTTAAAAAGAGCCTTAAAATCATCCACTTCGGGCTGGCTTATAAACTTTTCGGGCTTGGTGCCGGGTTTGTAAAGCTCGTACATTTCGGTACTAATGTGGGTTTGCAAACCCGCGCGCAGATAGCAAACACCTTGTTGGGCGGCTATTATGTGCCCTAAATTCCAGGCTATGTTGTTGCTGAACCCGGCGGGTACATTATTAAGTAAATGCAGGTCGAGCGAATCTATCAGTTGCAAAAGCTGCAACCGAGGTTTTAGTAATATCTCAATGGCTTTCATCATAGCTATCAGGGAAGCTGGTGGTTAAAGGCCCTAATTTATAAACTTATACCCAACCAAAATCTCTTTATCCTGTCATAAAATAAACTTAACCTTATTAAGTTTACCTTTACAAACGGTTAATGCTTTATACACAACAAACACATAACAACAAAAACGACGCTAAATATATCGGCTGGTTCCTGGCCGTGTGGACGTTGTTCAACATTATTCAGGCCTGCACCCTTGAGCTGCATAGCGATGAGGCCTACTACTGGCTATACTCCCGTTTTTTAGATTGGGGCTATTTTGATCACCCGCCTATGGTGGCCCTGTTCATCCGTGCCGGAGATGTGTTTTTGCATAACGAGTTCGGTTTGCGGCTGGTGAACATCCTATCAAGCACCGCGTCATTATACCTGCTCTGGAAAACCGCTGAACAATTAGGAGCCTCGGCCAAGTGGTTCATACTTGTGGCCAGTGGTATGTTCACGCTCCATATTTATGGTTTTATAACTACGCCCGATGGACCGTTGCTGTTTTTTACCGCCCTGTTTTTTTACGTATACCAACGCTATTTGCTAAAGGATAGCTGGTTGCAGGCATTGCTGCTGGGTATAATTTTAGCCGGATTGCTATACAGTAAATATCACGGTATATTATTGGTAGGTTTTACCATACTGGCCGATGTTAAAATATTAAAACGCGGCACCTTTTGGCTGATAGCCGCCGTTGCCCTGGCTTTGTATGTGCCGCATATAGTATGGCAGGTAAATCACAACTATCCATCGGTAGCTTATCATTTGGCTGACCGGTCGGAGAAAAGTTACAGGTTTGATTATACCTTCTTCTACATCCTGTCGCAAATGCTGATGGCGGGTGTGTTAACCGGCTGGCTGTTGTTTTATAAAGGCTTCGCGCTGTCGGCCACCAATAGTTTTATCCGCGTGTTAAAGGTGAACTTTATAGGTATCATCCTTTTCTTTTTATTCACCTCGCTGCGTGGCGAGGTACAACCGCAGTGGACCATCATCGCTTTTGCCGTCCTGCTGATCTGGCTGAGCGCGCAGTTAAGCCATGCCGCGCCGCCTGCCTGGCTGCAAAAACTGGCCGTGGCTAACATTGTAATTATTGCCATTATACGCTTGCTCGTCGTAGCTCAACCGGCGCCTGTACAACAGGTACAGGCAATTAAAAAATTCTTTGGATATAAGGATTGGGCGCACACCATCAAACAAAAGGCCGGCGATAGCTGGGTGGTAATGAATGATGGCTTTCAGCTACCAGCAAAGTATTGTTATTATAATAATACGCTCAAATGCTTTTCGTACGATTCGCGGTATTATCGCCTTACCCAGTTCGAGATCTGGCCGCTGGAAGATAGTGTACAAAATAAACGTGTATTCTACGTTGCCCGCGACCCCGACGAGGCCACTACCGATACCCTTACCACCCCGACAGGCAAATGGTATACCGGCTGGATAGATAGTTTGCGTACCTATCAGCGGGTAAGCATCACTACCGATGAAAAGAAACTGACACTTGCACCGGGACAATCGCATACCTTTAACTTAATCATAACCAACCCGTATCAGTACCCCATAAACTTTAGCAACACGGGTGTAAAACACAAGGTTGATCTGCAAGCCTGCTTTTTTGATGGTAAGCAGGAAGTGGAGGTTCAGGGAGCTGATAGCACCTTTAATCAACTACAAATTGAGCCGGGGCGCAACGCGCAATACAGCTTTACGGTAAAAGCACCGTCAAAAAAAGGCAGGTATGATATGCTTTTCTCCTTACACACAGCACCTTTCAACGGCAACCGTAATAGCGGCTTTATAACTTTTACAGTGGAATAGGTACATTTGCGCATGTTAAAAAAGCTTTACCTATTTTTATTATTTATCACGATTAATTCTGCGGCCTGGGCGCAACAGAACATTGATATACATTTCAATGCCCTCGGTTTTTTAGATAACCGCGAGTACAAGGCATTCATTCCCCGTTCACGTACTTATTCAGGCACCCGTTTGGCCCTCGATCTGGGTTGGAATGTGGATAGCGTTAACCGCTTTGTGGTGGGTATGAACGGCATACACGAGTTTGGCGCAAAGCCCTACTTTTTAAAGGTTAACCCGGTTGCTTATTACGAGTATCATAGCAAAAACTGGTTGTTTAACGCCGGTATGTTCCCTCGCGAAAATTTGCTTGCCGATTACCCCCGTTCTATATTAAATGATACCCTGCGTTACTACCGCCCCAACGTTGAGGGTTTGGCAACACGCTATACCAACGAGCATTTTACCGAAACCGTTTGGCTGGACTGGGTGAGCCGCCAAACCGCTACCGACCGTGAGCAGTTTTTGTTCGGCTTTTCGGGTAAGTACAAACCATCGGTTAACGGACTGTTCTACCTGTCGCATTATTTTATGATGCTGCATGATGCCGGTGCCGAAATTGCCGACCCTAACCATCCGCTGGGTGATAACGGCGCGGCACAAATAAAGCTCGGCCTTAATCTTACCAGACTAACCGGGCTTGATTCATTAAGTGTTGAAGCCGGTGGCATGATGTCGCTGGAGCGCATGAACCGCGATATCGGTTTTCAAAACCATGCGGGCTTTGTAGCCAGCGCCTACTTTAGCTACAAGCGTATTGCTTTGTTCGATGAATTTTATGCAGGGCAGGGTCAGCACGTCATCTACGGCGACTCATACTACCTTAAAAAACTGTATAACCGTTTAGATGTTATTTACACGCCGTTCCTGTTCAAAAACATTAAGGGGCAGTTTGTGTTCAGTTTTCATCAGTCGCCCGCGCACCTTAATGATAACCAACAGGCTTTCCGCATAGTGGTTGATCTGGGTCGCAAAAAGCTGGTCAACTTCAATTAATAACCAATACCGATCCTGAATTATGAGAAGCAAACACCTTATACTGTTAATGCTGATGTGCCTTGGCAGCAGCAGGCTGTTTGCGCAAAACTCACAATTTACCACATGGGGTGCCTGGTTCCATACCCAAAAACTATCGGAGCACTGGGGTTACGCGTTCGACGGGCAATTGCGCTCAGCCGATAAGGTCGACTACCTGCGTAATATCCTCCTTCGGCCATCTGTAGCTTATTATTTTAATAAGAACCAGTTTGCAAATGTGGGTTATGCGTACGTAACCACTTACGGCCGAACTGTTGATGGCGATAAAACCTTCAGACCCGAAAGCCGTACCTGGCAACAGTTTACGCAGGTGAATAAAATAGGGGCAAGCACCCAGGTATCGCACCGTTTCCGTTTGGAGCAGCGCTATCTTGGTGATTCGGCTGATGACCGGGATGATAGCTATTTCGCCCAGCGTTTCCGCTATTTTATACGTGCTGTTATCCCCACCAGGCGCGATACCAACTTTAGCCGCGGCACATTCATCGCCCTGCAAAACGAGTTATTTTTGAACGTGCAGAACAAGGATAAGGTGAACACCCACTTTTTTGATCAAAACCGCGCTTACGTAGCCTTTGGCTACCGTTTCAGCAAAAAGTTTGATATTGAGGCAGGCTATCTAAACCAATACACCAAAGCTGTAAGCAGCGGTACTGTTAATAATGTGGTGCAGTTGGCGTTGTATACGAGGTTATAATTAAGTATAAACCTCGTTACATAACCCTGTAAATCTTTTAGTAGATTTAGCATGTACTTTATTAACTTAAACTTATATCATGGAATTCTGCAATTTTTCTACGACTACAATTAATGGGATTGTCACTGCGTTTGAAAAAACATTCTCAATTGACCGATCAGCTTTCGTTGCCTCTTACAGTTTTTTTTGTGACTGTTTTGAAAATACAGATGCTCATTTGAGTTATGTAATGCCTCATTTAAACAGATCTCAGATTCAACCTATCACTAATGATAGTTTATTCATTACCAAATACAACGATACTAATTACTATCTCGGGATTGACTTGCCAATTTATATTAGTAAACCAGGAAATATTAAAAACGTTGTTGTAGTTGCAGAAGATCCTTTGCGTAACCCCGCAGATCCTTTGATTTCAGCGAGTAAAGAATATGCTTTATTAGGCACCCCCTTTGCTACTCATTTAGAATCAATGAGACGAGCACTAAAAGAATATTGGGATTTTCATCACGAGTTATTAAATAACGGGTTTAATGTTTATATAACAGACATTAATAAAATTTGGCTAAAAGCCACTACGGGAACTAAAGAAAATATACCAGGTGATTTGGCAGAAGGATTTAAACAAACCCTACAAGCAGAGATTAATTTGTTGCAACCTGATCTATTAGTGGTGTATGGTAAGAAAGCAGCAAATGCAATTGATAGTATGGAACTTCAAATAAGCGCAAAACGATTGATGTTTCCTCATCCATCACGAACAGCGAATGGCACTTGGAAAAAGCTATTCTCGACACACTATCCTAATGTTGAAAAGAACTGCTCATCAATCAACAAAGTTGCTTACATGATTGAAAAGACCTTAGCAATATAGATGTTTTGATAAAGCAGGAGCCTCTCAAAATTCTCTGAAAGGCTCCTGCTTTATTATGATTAGCGGTATCTACTTAAAACTTATGTACATCTCCGCTGCCGGAAGTTGATGATGATACGTTGGTGGCGCCGCCGGTGTAGTATATATCGCCGCTGCCTGCTACTGCCGCTTCAACCTTTTGTTTGGCATTTACGCGCGCATCGCCACTGCCGGCAACCTTAACTGATGTGTTTTGGGTAACCAGGTCGCCGCCTGTAAAATCACCGCTGCCTACTACCTTAACGGTTGATGTTCCGGCAGTACCGCTTACCTTGATATCGCCTGAGCCTGAGATGCTGCTTTCCAGTTCGTTTACGGTAACCTTGCCCGATATATCGCCCGAGCCGCTTACACGCAGGGCCAGCTTATCGCCCTTGATGCCATTCTTAAAATAAATATCGCCCGAGCCCGACATGCCGATGCTGTTCAGGCTTTTAGCGGTTATATAAACCACTATTTTTTTATTGCCTGAGTTCCAGCCCCAATTATCGTTCTTGCTGTAAATTTTTAAGGTGCCACCATCTACTTCGGTAATTATCTTGCTGATAACGTCTGATGGTGCTTCAACCTTAACTGATTCTGTTGAACCCTGGGTAATATAAATATCCCACGAGCCTGATACCGAAACCGCTTTAAAGCCCGACAGATAGCGATCTTCAGTTGTTTGTACCGGGCGTATAATTGCCTTGTGGTTGGTGTTCGATGCAAATGTAGCTGTGGCGTTGCCTGCTAAAAGTACAGCGGCAAGCATTATTGTGTTGATGGCTTTCATGATGTTATTGATTGTTTATACTAATTGTGTTTAAGCTTATATGATTATTAGACGCCACCACCTGCCGATAGGTTGCACCCTGCACCTAAAAATATTTTGCCCGATGCCATGTTTATTGTCTTAATGGCCAAAACACGCAAACAAAACCATCGCCTTATTTGATTTAATTTACTCATAAGCATCATTAACCCATTTGTTCCGTTACTTAAATAATATGGAGAAACACATGTATAATGCAGGCTTGGTAGGTAATTGCGCGTACCTGGCTCACATCAACAAAAACACCAATGTTACCTGGCTATGCTGGCCACGGTTTGATAGCACCTTTGTTTTCGGCAGTTTGCTGGATAAGGAAAAGGGCGGCGAATTTTCTATACTGCCCGAGGGTGATTTTGAAACGGAACAATACTATCTGGAAAACACCAATGTGCTTTGCACCGTGGTTACTTGCGACGAGGGCCGGTATCGTATTACTGATTTTGCCCCGCGTTTTCACCAGTACGAGCGCTTTTTTAAGCCGCTGATGTTCATCCGTAAGATAGAGCCGATCGAGGGTTTGCCTAAGATACGGGTAAAATGTGAGCCGGTGTGCGATTACGGCAGGCGCAAGCAAAAGGCCCGCCGCGGCAGTAATCATATTGACTATGCCGGGTGCGACGAAACCATGCGCCTTACTACCAATATACCGTTGAGCTATATTATCGATCAGCAATATTTTCAGCTGAATGAAACCAAATACCTGCTAATGTCATACGGTGATCCGCTGGAGGCGCCGCTGGTAAGTACATGTGAGATATTTTTGCGCAATACCATTGAGTACTGGCGTTTGTGGATAAAGCACTCGTCAATAGCCGGGTACTTTCAACCGTATGTTATCCGCTCGGCGTTGGTTTTAAAGATACACCAGTATGAAGATACCGGGGCTATCATTGCTGCAAGCACCACCAGTTTGCCCGAACATCCCGGCAGTACCCGCAACTGGGATTACCGTTATTGCTGGCTGCGCGATACCTATTATGTGCTTACCTCGCTAAACCACATCGGCCATTTTGAGGAGATGGAGCGCTATTTTGCCTACGTGTCTGACATATCGACATCCGAGGGCGACGAGTTCCGTTACCAGCCGCTGTATGGCATCACCGGTAAAAAGAAACTGGTTGAGGAGATCATGGACCATCTGGATGGCTACATGGGCGATAAACCCGTGCGTGTAGGCAATCAGGCTTATGAGCATATTCAGAATGATATTTACGGGCAGGTGCTGATATCGCTGTTACCGCTGTATACTGATCATCGCTTTATTTTCAGCGAGCGTAAGGATTCGGTACGCTGGATAGAATCAGTGCTCGGCAAAATTGAGCGCACCATTGATGAAAAGGATGCCGGTATATGGGAGTTCCGTAATATGGCCAATATACATTGCTATAGTAACCTGTTCCAGTGGGCGGGGTGTAACGCGGCGGCTAAAATGGCCAATACCATAGGCAACAAGGCTTTGGAAGACAAGGCCAATGCCCTTAAAGAACGTGCCGCAGCGCATATTGAAAGCTGTTACGATCCGGTGCGTAAGGTGTATACCAATGCAGCCAATAGTCCGCACCTGGATGCAAGTACCTTGCAGCTCATCATGATGAACTACCTTGACCCAACATCGCAACGGGCGAAGGATCATTTAGCCGCTTTGGAGAAAGAACTGAAAACAGCTAACGGCCTGTTTTACCGCTACCTGCATGCCGATGATTTTGGCAAGCCTAAAACCACGTTTTTAATATGCGCGTTCTGGTATGTAGAGGCCTTAGCCTGTGTAGGCCGGTTGGACGATGCCATGCGTGAGTTCGAGAACCTGATGAAGTACTGTAACCACCTGTTGCTGTTCAGCGAGGATGTGGATGAGGAAACAGGCAGTATGTGGGGTAACTTTCCGCAGGCGTACAGCCATGTGGGCTTAATGAACGCGGCCTATCGCATAGCTATAAAGCTGGACAGGCCGGTGTTCTTGTAATCGATAAATATTCGCTTTTAAACAATGAGTGCTGCCTTAACCAAATAAGGCAGTATCTCTTTTTGAAAGGATACAAAATTCTTGCGCACGTCGGCATCACTTACCGAGGTGAACGCGAAGCTGAACACAATGCTCTTGCTACTCTTGATCAGGAAACGTAAACGTTGCTGAAAGGTATCGTGCTTGCGCATGCCTGTTAGCTGGGTGAATGATAACACCAGCAGATCCTCCAACTCATTCGACAGGTTCTTTAAAAACTCCTGCGAGTTGGCTGATTCGCGAATAAACTCCCAACCGATAAACTCGTTACATACCGTATACGATAGACGGCAGGTTTTCATGATGAGATTGGTAAGATGCTCCTCCTCGCTTTTTTCGGGAGTGTTGATGTGTATCAGGTCGTCAACACTAACACGTATGTAATCCATCAGCAGGGAGTGCAGTATGGCTTCCTTGCTTTCAAAATACTTATATATGGTTGCTTTGGCAATTTTTGCCTTTTTAGCTATCTCATTAACACTGGTTTTATGGTAGCCAAACTTGCGGAACAGATCCTGCGCTGCCCGCTTTATACTGTCTTTTATTTTATCGGCTTCCATTAATTGTTTACAATTCTGATCTCAAATTGGGTTATAATTACTGTGTACGATCGTAGCGAACGTGTAGCCGGAGCCTTTACCGGCGACCCATCTAACAACGAGAATTTTGAGCCGCTGCATGGGTCGGTCACGGTAAATAATCCTTCGTCAATATTTACAGCGCAGGCTTTTTCGGGCTGGTAGCTGCTGCAACGGTCAAACGCTACAATGCCGGCTCCGGTGTTATAAACTACAATGCCGGCAACGCCACCACTCAGCGTAATTACACTGCCGGCACTGCTTATGTTATTATATCTCGGATCGGTACGTTGTATAGTGATATTTACCGGCACGTAGGGTACAACATCATTCTGCTTGCCGCAGCTAACCAGTAATATACCCAATAATACGCCCAGCAATACCCTCATTTAGATGATCTCGGTTTTAAATTGTTTCAAAAAGCGCACATCATTCTCTGAGAACAGGCGCAGATCGCGGATAACGTACTTAAGGTTGGTGATACGCTCAATACCCATACCGAATGCGAAACCGGTATATTTCTTACTGTCGATACCGCAATTCTCCAACACGTTAGGGTCAACCATGCCGCAGCCTAAAATCTCTACCCAGCCGGTGTGCTTACACATGTTACAGCCGTCGCCTTTACAAATGGTACATGAAATATCCATCTCAGCCGATGGCTCAGTGAACGGGAAGTATGACGGGCGGAAACGTACCTTGGTACCCTCGCCGTAAAGCTCCTGCACAAAGTGAAACAGGGTTTGCTTCAGATCGGCAAATGATACGTTTTCGTCAACATACAAACCCTCTACCTGGTGGAAGAAACAGTGCGCACGTGCCGAGATAGCTTCGTTACGGTAAACACGACCCGGCATAATAGCGCGGAATGGCGGTTTACCATTCTCCATCATACGCACCTGTACCGATGAGGTATGTGTACGCAGGGCGATATCGTCCTGACCGTTATTCTTTTTAATAAAGAAAGTATCCTGCATATCGCGGGCCGGGTGCTCCTCCGGGAAGTTCAGCGCCGAAAAGTTATGCCAGTCGTCCTCAATTTCTGGTCCTTCAGCCACAACGAACCCCAGGCGCTTAAAAATATCAATGATCTCGTTACGCACCAGCGATAGCGGGTGGCGCGAGCCTAACGCAAAACCATCGCCCGGCAGGGTAAGGTCGGCTTCGGTTTTGCCGCTTTCGGCATCGGTACCGGCGCTTTCTTTCAGCTCGTTGTATTTGGCCTCGGCCAGTTGTTTAAACTGGTTAAGCACTTTACCAAAGGTGCGTTTTTCTTCGGCGCCTACGGTTTTGAATTGCTCAAACAGGTCTTTTACAATACCTTTAGTACCCAAAAACTTTATACGGAAAGTTTCCAGCTCATCAGCCGTAGCTTTTACAAAGTTGTTTATCTCCTGGGTATACTTATCTATTTGTTGTTGCATTATCTTTTATATCGATCTTAAAAACTGCTCGGCACTTAACACCGGCAGCGTGGCATGCTTATAATCTTTTATGTTACGGGTGATGATGGCCTGGCACTCAAAGCGCTCGGCGGTAAAGTGTTGAAAAGCATCTTCCAGATCCGAAAAATTGCTGTTCAATCCTTTCTCTATCGCCATACTTTCAACCGAAAGTATGTTTAGCCATTTAATCAGCTCCTTTATTTTTTCCCTCGTTTCGGTTTTACCTAATTTTTTCGAGAGTATATAATTCAAGTTAGCAATAACTATTGCCGAGGTGCTAACCTTTATGTCCCGGTTTTTACACTCGATCAATAGCAACTTGGTATATTCTGAAAACGGGTACCGCTCAAAGAACATATCTAATATAATATCGCTATCCAAAAAAATATGACTATAAACCATATTTCTCCTTCAGGTAATCGCCTTTTATATCCTTATAATTCACATCATCAGGATATTTACCCTTCAATATGCCAGTGAGCGATTGCAGATCATCCGGTATGGTCATTGAGTTAAGGCGCTTAAGCAACTCATCTTCCTTACCGTTATCGTCGCTTATCTTTTTCAGATAATCCTGCACCAGTGCCGATAAGCTTTTGTGTTTACCACGGGCATACCTTTTGGCATTCTCTATTACATCAGGCTCAATACTTAACGTTAGCTTTGCCATAACAATAATTATACGTACAAATATAACTAAACTATACGTATAATTTATTTGATCACGCCCAGCTCTTTGCCCACTTTAGTAAATGCGGCAATGGCTTTGTCCAGATGCTCCTGCTCGTGCGCGGCCGATAATTGTACACGTATACGGGATTTGCCTTGCGGTACTACCGGGTAGTAGAAGCCAATAACGTAGATGCCTTCTTCCAGCATTTTGGCAGCAAACTCTTGTGCAAGTTTGGCATCGTATAACATTACGGGTACAATAGGGTGTACTCCCGGTTTAATGTCAAACCCGGCGGCGGTCATTTTCTCGCGGAAGTATTGGGTATTGCTTTCCAGCTTATCGCGCAGATCGGTGGTTTCACTTAGCATATCCAGCACAGCTATTGATGCACCAGTAATTGCCGGAGCCAAGGTATTACTGAACAGGTACGGGCGCGAGCGCTGGCGCAGCATATCAATAATTTCTTTACGGCCAGAGGTAAAACCACCCGACGCGCCACCAAGTGCCTTGCCTAATGTACCGGTAATGATATCTATCTTACCCATAACATTATGGTGCTCATGCGTACCACGGCCGGTTTTACCCATAAAGCCCGAGCAATGGCTTTCATCTATCATTACCAGGGCATTGTATTTTTCGGCCAGTTCGCAAACCTTGTCAAGCTGGGCAATGGTGCCATCCATACTGAAAGCGCCATCGGTAACTATAATGCGGTGACGAAGATCCTGGGTGGCTTTCAGCTTTTCTTCCAGGTCGGCCATGTCATCGTGTTTGTAGCGGTGGCGCTGCGCTTTACAAAGGCGTACACCATCAATAATAGAGGCATGGTTCAGCTCGTCGGATATGATGGCATCCTTATCATTAAACAATGGCTCGAACACACCACCGTTGGCATCAAATGCCGCGGCATATAAAATGGTATCCTCGGTGCCTAAAAATTCTGATATTTTTTGTTCAAGCTGCTTATGTATATCCTGCGTACCGCAAATAAAGCGTACCGATGAAAGGCCGTAACCATGCGCATCCATAGTTGCTTTTGCCGCCTCAATAACCTTTGAGTGTGATGACAGGCCCAGGTAGTTGTTAGCGCAAAAGTTGATCACTTCCTGCCCGCCCTGTACCGTAATATCGGCACCTTGCGGCGATGTTATGATACGCTCTTTCTTGTATAATCCGGCGTTCTCTATTTCGGTAAGTTCCTGCTGTAATACAGGTTGCAGTGTATTGTACATAAAGTCAGTTTAATTTATCCGGCAAAATTACGCATTGAAAATTTATTAGCGCTTACCAAAATCAAACGTTTGAAATATATATACAACTGATAAAACATTTTCACCCATGCAGGTATTATGTGAGTAATACTATGAGAACATATTTACTGTTGATTTTAAGTGTTTTAAGCACCATATCAGCTGTTGCACAGCAACAATATTCTTTGTCGGGTAAAATTACGGATGCTGATAACAAAGCAATCCCGTTTACCTCCGTTTATATACGCAATTCTACCTACGGCACCACCGCCAACGAGTATGGTCGGTATGAACTCAAGCTTAGTCCCGGCGAGTATAATGTGATATACCGCTTTGTTGGCTACAAAGAAAAAACAGTTAAAATAACCATTGGCGATAAGGATGTTGTTAACAACGTACAGTTGCAGGATGAGATATTTCTGCTCAGCGAGGTAAATATTACCGGCAAACGCTCGCCCGATGATGACCCCGGCATGGAGATAATGCGCGAGGTGGTGAAAAAGCGTCAGTATTATTTAAACGAGGTTAAAGGATACTCGTGCGCGGTATACATCAAGGGGGTGCAAAAATTACTAAAATCGCCAAAAAACCTGATGAGTAAGGAGGTTACCCGCGCGCTCGATCTGGACTCGAATGGCCGTGGTATACTTTATCAGTCCGAATCATTATCCCAATTTAATTTTGAGCGGCCAAATAACGTTCGCGAAATCACCATATCATCAAAAGTAGCCGGGCAAAATACCGCGTTCAGTTATAACAAGGCGTCTGATTTGCAGGTAAACCTTTACGAAAACATATTTACCATAAACGGCCTCAGCACACGTGGCTTTGTTACGCCGGTGGCCGAAGACGCGTTCGAATTTTATCGCTTCAAACTGGTAGGCACCTCAACCAGTAACGGCGAAACTATTGATAAGATACAGATAATACCGAAACGTAAATACAGCCAGGCTTTTCAGGGTAATATATATATAGTACATGGCGACTGGCGCATTTACAGTGCCGACCTGATGCTGACCAGCAAAAACAACATGATCAGCCTGATAGATACCTTGCAGATCAGCCAACAATTTGTACCGGTTAAGGATGATAAGTGGATGCCGGTATCGGCGCATTTTGATTTTGGAGGCAATGTGTTCGGTTTCCAATTTTCAGGGTATTATGTGGCCGTTTATAATAACTATAAACTCGACCCAACATTTGAACCGGGCTTTTTTAACGGCGAGATATTACATGTTGATACCGCCGCCAACAAAAAAGATCAGCAATATTGGGAGGAAACCCGCCCCATACCACTCACCGCGCAAGAGAAGCGGGACTACATACGTAAGGATAGTATATTTGAGCTTGTGCATACGCCCGAATACCTCGACTCGGCACAAAAGGCGCATAACAAATTCAATCCTTTATCGTGGACCATATTCCCGTACATAGCAACCGATTGGCGAACCAGGCGTTCGGTGCGTGTTGAACCCTTCCATAAAACTATATTTTACAACACGGTTGAGGGCTGGGGTATTGATCTCAGGCCGACGCTGACAAGGCAGTTCAGTGATCTGCGCAATATTACCATACAGCCTACGCTGCACTACGGCTTTTCAAGCAAAATGCTCAGCGCCAACATAAAGGCCAGCTACCTGTACGATCAGTTTAACAACGCCAAATTTTACACCAGCTTTGGTACCGATGTGCTCGATCTGAATAATGTGGGCACCCGTTCACTATTCTTTAATACCGTAAGCTCGCTGATATACGAGAACAACTATGTGAAATACTACCGCTCAAAATTTGGAGAGTTCGGTTACCAGCGCGAACTGGCTACCGGTATACTATGGAATGCCAGTCTGGGTTACTCCAACCGCCAGCAGCTGTACAATACCTCGTTCAACCATATATTTGATTCAAAGGATAAGGAGTATACATCAAACAACCCGTTTGCCCCGGCTGATGCACCAGCGGATGATCGTTCCTTCCTGTTTCCTGACCATAATGCGCTAACCTTTAAAACATCGGTTGAGGTTACTTTTAGTCCGCGTTATTTAAACAGGCCCGATGGCAAATACTATGTAAAATCAAAGTTCCCTACGCTGATGGTTAACTACCGTAAGGGTATACATAGCCTGTTAGGTTCGGATGTTGACTACGATTTTGCATCTGTTGATCTATCGCAGGATGAGATCAGCATGGGGCTGTATGGCCGGTCATCGTTCAAATTAACAGCCGGTACATTCTTTAACCGCAACACCGTTTATTTTATGGATTATAACCACTTTTTGGGTAACGTGGGTACCACGTTCGATCCTACTTATGTGGGTAGTTTCCATTTCCTGCCGTTTTATGAGTTCAGTACCGACAGGTCATTCCTGGAGGCACATTACTTCCATAACTTTTCGGGCGTGCTGTTCAACAAGATCGGTCTTTTACGTAACCTGAAACTGGAGGAGGTAGTGGGTGCCAATTACCTCAATACCAATAACCGCCGCAATTATTACGAGTTGTATGTGGGTATCAAAAAGCTGTTTTTCAGGCTTGATTATGGTATCTCGTTCGCCGGCAATCAAAAATATGTGCAAGGCTTCAGGTTTTATTACGGTATCAGGTAACAATGGATATGTGCTGTGCGTCTTATTCAAAACTAAACTCATCAGCATGAAAAAATTAATACCTGTTTTAGCATTGGGCATAAGCCTGGGTTTTGCATCGTGCCAGTTTAAAGGTGGTAGCGAAACGCATACCGAAACATTAAGTACCTCCGGTAATATTGTGTTGGATAGTGCAAAATCTAAAATTGTACACATGGACCCCAACAGCTTTTTCTCGTACGAGATAGATGGGGATAAAATAGCTGTATCAACATTAAACAATAGCCTGATGAGCTATGAGGTTGATGGTGAAAGTTTAACCAAACTTACCGAAGAGCACGATATTAAGCTATTTGATAAGGCCATTAAGGCGTTGGCCAAGCAGCAGGAAAGTAAAAAAGCCGAAGATATAAAACAACCGTAAGCCTGGCTACATCGGGTATTTACAGTTATTTGATTTTTGAGTATCTTTGCACCTCATTTAACACCGTTTGCAGCGGTATCAATGTATTTATGGCAAAGTATAACACACTACTGTACTATTGTTACACAACAATAGCTGATGCGGAGCAGTATGCCGCAGATCACCTTAAATTTTGTAAACAACTTGGCTTAACCGGGCGCATTATTGTGGCCGACGAAGGGCTTAACGGTACCGTATCCGGCACGGCAGAAGCTTGCCAGGCTTACATGGATGCCATTAAGGCCGATGGCCGTTTTGGCTCGCTTGAGTTTAAGATAGATGAGGTTGACGAGCCTTCGTTCGTAAAAATGCACGTTCGTTATAAGTCAGAGATAGTACACTCCGGCCTGCGCGATCCGCATATCATCAACCCACAGCAGCAAACCGGTAAACACCTGGAGCCTGTTGAATTTATGGAGATGAAGGACAGGGATGATGTGGTGATACTGGATGTTCGCTCAAACTACGAGCACTCGTTAGGTAAGTTCAAAAATGCCGTTACGCTGGATATCGACAACTTTCGCGATTTCCCGGCCATGATCAACGAGCTTGCTCAATACAAGGATAAAAAGATACTGACCTATTGCACTGGCGGCATTAAATGCGAAAAAGCATCGGCCCTGCTACTGCACGAAGGTTTTACTGATGTTTACCAGCTACACGGCGGTATCATTAAATATGGTAAAGAAGCCGGTGGTAAAGATTTTGAAGGTAAATGCTATGTGTTTGATAACCGCCTTTCGGTTGATGTGAACAGCGTGAACCCCGAGGTAATTTCAAAATGCTACAACTGCGGTACCGTTACCGATAAAATGATAAACTGCGCCAACCCCGAGTGCAACGAGCATTTTACCCAATGCGATACCTGCGGAACAAAGCTGGAAGGCTGTTGCAGCGATGCCTGCATGAGCCACCCCCGCAAACGCGTGTACGATGGTACTGGCTACTATGTAAAAGTACCTCAACCGGTAAATGTTAAACAAGGCAAACTGCAACCGATAGACGAATAACAAAAAGAGCCTGTAAACACAGGCTCTTTTTGTTGGCTATCTTATTTAAGAGTTAATAAGCGTTGTTGCTTCTTTAATTCGGTATAGAATAAAAACCTTTTGTCATTTCGAACGAGGTACGAGGAGAAATCTATCTGCGTTCATAGCACAGCGACAGATTTCTCGCTATCGCTCGAAATGACATCTTCTTTTAAGTGAAGTTGCGATTTAAGATGTGTGTGTTTTATTTCGCTTTCTCAACGCAAAGCCCCGCATCGCTTACTTCGCGGAGGGGGTTATCGCGCATGTTTTGCTCTATCTCAATATGGTATATGCCCTTTTCGGGGAATTTATAGCCTTTGAGCAATACAAAGCGGTAGCTGTACAAATTGCCCGATCCGGCACCCAGCCACTCGCCATCGGGCTTGGCCAGCTTGAACTCGTAGCGGGTTGCTTGTGCTTTTTTGCCATGGCCCGCCCGGCGGAAAATCACAAATATATTGGAGTACTTGTAATCGCCGGTTACACGTAAGTTAAGGTAGATGTTGTACAGCGGAGTGGCATCATCAATTTTCACATTATACTTTAATGGGTCGGTATATGCCCAGTTGTGGTTGGGTATGGCCTTGTTTTCATCAAGCAGGGTATTTGGGTCGGCACATGCCGAAAATACCGCTGCTATAACCGTAAAAATTATAAATACTTTCAGATTTTTCACTGCTCTCGTCCCGGTTGCTGATTGTTTTGATTACCGTTGTTAGGGCGGTTTCTGTGTCGCCTGTTATTGTTGTTTCCGCTACGGCCGCCTTCCGCTTTTACAGCCGGGTTATTACCCTGCTGCTGATTGTTGGGCTGTTGCTGAGGCCTGTTGTTTTGTGGCTTATTTTGTTGCGGCCTTTGCTGGCCTTGCTGCTGTTGTTGCTGAGGCCTTGCCTGTTGCTGGTTATTAGGCTGAGCCTGCGCGGCATTATTATTTCCACCGCCTGATGGCTTGTTGCCTTTATTGCGGTTTTTATTATTGTTGTTGTTCTTTTTCTTTTTAGCGCGCTCATCCAAACGGGTAAGGCTATCCTGGCCAACCACATTCTCGTAATCAAGCGCTTTGTTAGGCTTGGTTTCCTCCTCAACTTCAGGCAATATATCTTCGGGGAAGATGCCCTCTTTGTTCAGCTTCTGAATTTCCTTTACCTTGCTTATCTCCAACGGAATCCACGATTCGGCATTGGGGTAGCTAAACCACATCAGTTTTTTAAATATGTCCGTTTTTTGCAAGCGGGCATCGCCTATCTTGGTTTTCAGGATGTATACATCATCAGGTATGCCTTTAAGGGCATCCATATAAGTATCCAGCTCATAGTTAAGGCAGCATTTAAGCTTACCACACTGGCCGGCCAGTTTGAGGGTATTTAATGATAGATTTTGATAGCGCGCCGCTGCGGTTGATACCGTTTTAAAATCAGTTAACCAGGTTGAGCAGCACAATTCGCGACCGCAGGAGCCGATACCACCCAGGCGACTCGCTTCCTGACGCATACCAATCTGGCGCATCTCGATACGTATCCTGAAAGCCTCGGCCATTTTTTTGATCAGTTCCCTGAAATCAACACGGCCTTCGGCAGTATAATAAAAGGTAGCCTTGGTTTTATCACCCTGGTAATCCACATCACTTATCTTCATGCTCAGGTTCAGATCAAGCGCCAGTTTGCGCGAGCGGTGCATGGTTTCCCATTCCAGATCCTTGGCGGCTTTCCACTTATCTACATCAGCGGCAGAGGCGCGGCGGTATATCTTTTTTACCACATCAGCCTCCTTAACATGGCGCTTAACCATTTGCATGCGCACCAGTTCGCCTGTTAACGATACGTGCCCTATATCATAGCCACCGGTAGTAGTTTCAACCGCTACCAGTTCGCCTGCCTCAAGGTAAATGTTGTCAACATTTTTGTAGAACTCCTTTCTTGAACCTTTAAATTTTACTTCGATGATTGAGAAAGGTTTATAATTTGCCGGCATGTCCATATGCGACAGCCAGTCGTAAACATCTAATTTGCTGCATCCATTGGTAAGGCATGAGCCATTACTTTTGCAGCCCGCAGGTGTACAACCACCTGATGAGCAACTTCCGCATCCCATATTATTTCGGTATATGTTGTGTTCGCCCCTGGCGAATCGTTTTATAATGTACTATTGTTATAATCTGCAAAGATACATCTAAAAATAAAATTTTAGGGTTGGCGTTCCTCTCCACATGGTAGTGCGCTGTTTCCAACTCACTGCTTATGGCTTCGGTAGCCTCAATGCTCATTACTTTTATCATTTTTTGCGCCGTGTCCAGCTCGCTCGCGGGTAAATGCACCAGGTTTGGGGCACCGGCCAGCAGCAGGCAGCACTCGCGTATAAAGTTTATGCCGTAGCGTAAAAAGTTCTTTTGATTTTCGCGGCCCAGCTTTGCCAGCTTCTCTGCAAAGGCAACCACCTCAATACCCTTATTGCTGTAGCACATGCGCAGCCATTGTACAAACTGCTGGTGATAGTTATTACCATCCTGCTGTATCATGGTTAAAGCTTCGGCCATGTTGCCGCTGCTCAGGTAAGCAATTTCGGCAGCGGTGGCTTCGGGCTGACCGCGCTCATACAGTAAATGATTCTTTACATCATTATACTCCAGCGGCGGTATCTTTACCAGTTGCGTGCGCGATAGTATGGTGTTCAGTATCTGATCCTGATTTTGGGCCACCAGCAAAAACAAGGTATTAGGCTGAGGCTCCTCAATTATTTTGAGCAGGGCATTACCCTCCTTGTCCAAATACTCGGGCAACCACAATATCAATATCTTATACTCGGACTCGAATGGCTTTAAGCTGAGTTTTTTAATGATCTGGTGGCACTCGGCAATGTTTATGTTGGCCTGCTTGTTCTCAGCATCGAGGTAACCACGCCATGCATCCAGACTTATATAAATATTGGCCTCCATGGCCTCGCGCCATTGCTCAATAAAGGTAATAGCGGTATCATCTTTATGTTTAGCGAAAAAAGGGTAGGAGAAATGCAGATCGGGGTGCATCAGCTTTTGATACTTTCGGCACGATGCGCATACCCCGCATGAGTCGTCGGCCTGCTTATCCTCGCACGATAAATATTGCGCATAGGCAACAGCAAGCGCCAAACTGCCCGATCCTTCCGGACCTAAAAACAATTGCGCGTGGCTTACCCGGTTCTCATTCACCGAGTTAATTAAACGCTGCTTTACGGCATGCTGTCCTACAATTTCACTAAACCGCATTGGTGCAAGATAGTGAATTGATATGAGTATTAACATATACGATTTTTGCCGCGCACTTATATGCCTTACCTTTGCCCCAACTTATAAAGCAACAACATGAGGTTAATGGCATTTGATTACGGCACCAAACGCATAGGCATAGCAGTTACCGATCCGCTGCAAATTATAGCTACCGGGCTTGATACCGTGCACCCCATGCACATTATCGACTACCTGAAAAAATACCTGCAAACCGAACAGGTGGAACGCTTTATTGTAGGCGAACCCAAACAAATGGACAACACGCCATCGCAATCCGCCATACACGTTAAGGGTTTTGTTAATCTGCTGAAAAAAACCTTCCCTGAAATCCCCATCGAAATGCTCGACGAACGCTTTACCTCAAAAATGGCCTCGGCAGCCATAGCCCAAAGTGGCATGGGTAAAAAGGCAAGGCAGAGTAAGGAGTTGGTGGATACGGTGTCGGCGGTGATATTGTTGCAATCGTATATGTCGAGACCATGATTTGCTTGATTGTCTTAACCATGATTTGCTTGATTTGAGGATTACATGATTAGATTATTATAGATTACTTTTTATGATTTATAAGGAGCTTACTGAGAAGATTATTGGGTGTGCTATGAAAGTGCATGGTACATTAGGTAATGGTTTTCAGGAAGTGATATATCAGCGGGCTTTGGCTATTGAGATGGGTAAACAGGGTTTACATTATGTACGCGAAATGGAAATGCCTATATTTTATGATGAGATTGATATTGGTACAAGGCGTGTGGACTTTTTTGTGGAAGACCTGATAATGGTTGAACTAAAAGCAATAATAAAATTAGAAGATGCACACTTAGCCCAGGCCATGAATTACCTCGAAGCTTACAAAATGGAAATAGGACTACTAATTAATTTCGGCTCCCGTAGCCTACAATTTAACAGGGTGCATAATAATAAAATCAAAAGGTAATCTAATCAAAGAAATCCTAAAATCAATTAATCCCACAAATCAAGGTTTAAGATAAAATGGAAATACTCGACCCCTCACTCCAATCATACCTCGACACCCACACCGACCCTGAGCCGAAAGCGTTAAAAAAAATAAACCGCGATACACATTTAAAGGTGTTAAAGCCCAATATGCTGAGCGGACATTACCAGGGCAGGTTGCTGAGTATGCTGAGTAAAATGATGCAGCCAAAGCTGATTGTTGAGCTGGGTACTTACACTGGCTACTCGGCTATTTGCCTGGCCGAGGGTTTGGTTGAGGGAGGCGCTTTGCATACCATTGAGGTGAACAGCGAGATGGAGGAAATGATAAATTCACATTTGAAACTAACAGATGTGGAGAAAAAAATCAACGTCCATTTTGGCGCTGCTGAACTTATAATAGCACAAAACAACTGGCAAAACATTGATATTGTGTTTATTGATGCGGATAAAAAAAATAATTTCGCTTACTTTGAACTTTTAATTGATAAAGTCAGATCCGGAGGATTGCTAATTATTGATAATGTTTTGTGGAAAGGAAAGGTGTATGATGAGCATCAAAATGATGCCGACACCGAGAGCTTCCGCAAACTAAATGAGCTGATAGCTGTTGACACGAGGGTTGAAAAATTAATTCTGCCCGTACGTGATGGCATCTTGCTCATCAGAAAAAAGTAATTATGAAGAAACTCTTATTGGTTATACTGTTCTCAATATTTTCAGTTGCGGCAACATTCGCGCAACAAACTTCACAATCGTACATAGAACAGTTCAAAGATAATGCCATAAGCATTATGCACGAAACAGGCATACCTGCCAGTATAATTATGGCGGTTGCCATGCACGAATCGGGTAACGGTAACTCAACTATAGCCAAAAAACTGAACAATCAGTTTGGTATAAAGGGCAATACCCGTGTTGTTTACTACAAAAAGAAACGTAAGGTACGCACCAGCTACAAAAAATATGGTTCGGTACTTGAATCGTTCGAGGATTTTGCCCGTGTACTTACCGAGCGCAAACAATTCAGCCACCTGGGCGATAAATTCACTCAATACGAATATAAAGGCTGGGCCAAAGGCATACAACGCAGCGGCTATTGCAGCAGCAAAAAATGGTCGGCACAGGTTATAGGCATCATTAAAAGATACGGCCTGCACGAGCTTGACAGCGTACCCGAGCCAAAACAAATGGCCCAAAACACCGAAAAATAAAAAATACTTTAATTTTGGCTCTTTCGTTTAGCCATTACTAAAGTACCCGTATGCGTAAATTCCTTCTTTTATTTATAGTTGCCGCTGTAGCGCTATCATCATGTTCATCCCGAAAAAAGGGCGTGAGCAACAGGCAGGCACGTAAAAACAATAAAAGCATACAAAGGGCTAATAAAGATGCTATAGCAGGTTACGGCAACTACACTCCCCAACAATATATTGAACGTTTTAAAGGCATAGCCATTACCGAAATGAACCTGTATGGCATACCGGCAAGTATCACGCTTGCGCAAGGTATGTTTGAGTCGGGCAATGGTAACGGCGAACTGGCCAAGGTAGCCAACAACCATTTTGGCATTAAATGCACCGGCGACTGGGGTGGCAAAGGTTATTATAAGGATGACGATAACGCCAACGATTGTTTCAGGGTATACAATAATCCCGAAGACTCATTTCGCGATCACTCCGAGTTTTTGAAGAAGAAACGTTATGCCAAACTATTCGAGCTGGAAAAGAATGATTACGAGGGATGGGCTTACGGCTTAAAATCGGCAGGTTATGCTACCAATCCACGTTATCCGCAGCTGCTCATCAGTGTAATTAAACGTTACAACCTCGAACAGTTCGATCGCCCTGAAACTGAGCTGCAAAAAATTAAACGCGAGGATAGGGTACTGGCCGACATTAATAACAACATTAATGAAACCACACCCGACACCGTAGTAAAAGATACCCCGGTTGATAAAACCTACATTGTTAAGCAGGGCGATACGCTTTTCAATATCTCCAAACGCTTCTCGCTAACGGTTGACCAGTTAAAGGCCATGAACAATATTGCGGATGATGGCATAAAAATTGGCCAGAAACTAATTGTTATTCCGTAACTTTCTGTTAATATCTGTTAAAAATGCGTTGCCAATTATTACAAATGGTTAGTTTTAAAGCTATAATGAAATTATGGCTGTTAATGCTGCCTTTATTTGTAGCCCTGAATGTTTGCGCGCAGGATAAAAAGGTAGAAGGGATTGTGTATAATAAGGATATTAATGACCGTATTGCCAAGGTGAACATTCGTAACCTTAACAATGGGCAGGCTACGTACAATAATTTAAAAGGCGAATTCAGTATTGATGCCGCTATTGGCGATCGGCTGGTATTTTCAAAAGAGGGATATTTTAATGATACGGTTAAGATAACAGATATTAAATCATTAGCCATAAACTTAAAAACAACCGGTATACAGCTACAGGAAGTTCGTATTAACGATAAACTCATTAATCCTGAAAAATGGATGGCCAATACCAAAAAGGATTATACCCGTTTGTATGGCCCATCATCTAATCCCGATCTGTTAACTGTATCACCTTATGGTGGGGCTGGTATAGGTATCGATGCCCTATACAATGCCTTAAGCCGCAGCGGCCGCAATGCCGAGAAATTAAAGGAAGTAATAGAGCGCGATTACCGCCAAAACGTTATCGACTACAGGTTTAACCGCACCTATGTATCAAACATAACCGGTTTAAAGGATGAACAGCTTACTGATTTTATGCAGAAGTATCGCCCCGGCTATTACCTGGTAACTACCGCCAGCGATTATGAGTTTATAAAATACGTGCGCACCAGCTTTAAGCGCTACATGCGCAATCCCAGCAATTTTACCATCACACCGCTCGAGCCGGCTAAATGAGTTACCCGATAATAGTGGTTAAGCGTATGCGGGTAGCGGGCATCGCGCTATATCCCTTTATTTTAGTGAACCGAAAAAATGCTGTTAACGATAAGGCTTTAATTAACCATGAGCTTATTCATATTAAACAACAGCAGGAAATGCTTGTTATCTTTTTTTATATTGCTTACCTGCTCAATTATTTTATAAACTTAATTAAGTATCGTAATCATCATCAAGCTTATTTAAATATAGTTTTTGAGCGCGAGGCATATAAAAATGAGCAAAACTCCGTTTACCTAAAAAACCGCGGATTTTGGTGTTGGCGTTTCTATTTATAAACAAATAACTAAATTTGACCCAAGCCGCATATTGCGGTGCTATTTAAACGGTTATCTATGATAAAAAAAGTACCCGCATTAATTATCATCGGCTTACTATGCCTTGCAACAGGTGCTTTTGCACAAACTGATAGCGTTAAAACCGACAGTGTTAAGGTTAAACCTGATAGCGCTAAGGTTGATACTTTTAAGGTTGATACCGTTTTGCTGAACAAATACCGTATTGAGCCGCGCAAAAATGCCCTGCCATTACGCATCAGGCCAATGCAGTTACAGGCCGAGTATATTCCCGTTAAAATGCCCGATTATGAAATAAGGCGCTGGCGTAAATTTCTTACCGTGGCAATTAATTTTAACCAGTCGGCATTTAGTAGCAACTGGGCATCGGGTGGTGTGAGTGCTGTAGCAGTAGGTACCAATATTATATTTAAAACGGAGTATAATAAATCGCCGTTCATTTACACATCCGAGATCAACTTTTTATACGGTCGATCAAAAAACAAAGGCCAAGGCGCACGTAAAACTAATGACCGTCTTTTTATTGATAACAAGCTATCAACCAAATTATCGCAAAACTGGTATCTGTTCGGGTCGTTAAGCTTTGAATCTCAGGTTGATAATGGTTTTCAATATCCTGATCCAAATCCACCAATACTTATCTCCAAATTCCTGTCACCGGGTTACGTTACCGAGTCGTTCGGTTTGGAGTACAAACCTTCAAAATTCTTTGATCTACGTATAGGTACCGGTACGGCAAGGCAAACCTTGGTGTTAGATACTACCATTTATCGCACCCAGCCGGGTAACTATGGTGTGCCGATTGGTCAAACCATACGCAACGAGCTCGCCTTTCAGGCCATTGCCGTGTTTGATAAGGATATTATGCAAAACCTGCACCTAAACTGGCGCTATGCCCTGTTCATTCCGTATGGCAGGCCATTAGCCTATACCAACCACCGTTTAGATGCTACCTTGCTGGCCCGTGTAAACAAACTGATAAACGTTACCATAAACGGCACGGTGCTTTATAATAAAGATATGTCAAACGATATTCAGGCAACTGAAGGCCTCGCGCTGGGTATTTTATACAAATTCCCATAAATGCAGGCTCAACATAGGGCATATATACTCATAACTAATTGTTAACTTTGCAACCTCAAAAACAGAGGTATACACAATGTTTGAAAATCTTTCGGATAAATTAGACAGGGCGTTCAAAGTCCTGAAGGGACAGGGATCGATAACCGAGATAAACGTGGCCGAAACCATGAAGGAAATTCGTAAAGCCCTTCTGGATGCCGACGTAAACTATAAAACCGCCAAAGCCTTTACTGATGATGTTAGGCAAAAAGCACTGGGCGAAAACGTGTTGACCACCATTTCGCCGGGGCAGTTGCTTACCAAGATCATGAACGATGAGCTTACCGCCTTAATGGGTGGTACAGCTACCGAGCTTAACTTTCCGGCTACGCCAACCATTATACTGATAGCGGGTTTGAACGGTGCGGGTAAAACTACCTTTACCGGTAAACTGGCCAACTTCCTTAAAACTCAAAAAAACAAGAAGCCTTTACTGGTTGCCGGCGACGTTTACCGCCCCGCGGCTATTGATCAGCTACAGGTTTTAGGTGAGCAGATAGGTGTACCGGTTTATGCCAATGTTGAATCAAAAGATCCGATTGGTATAGCCAAAGAGGGTATAGCCCTGGCCAAACAGCAAGGCAATAACGTGGTTATTATTGATACCGCCGGCCGTTTAGCTATTGATGAGGCCATGATGGTGGAGATAGAGCAGGTTAAAGCCGCTACTAACCCGCATGAGATATTGTTCGTGGTGGATTCAATGACCGGACAGGATGCGGTTAACACTGCCAAAACCTTTAACGACAGGCTTGACTTTACTGGTGTTGTATTAACCAAGTTAGATGGTGATACACGTGGTGGTGCGGCGCTGTCAATTAAATCGGTAGTAAACAAGCCTATCAAATTCATAGGTACAGGTGAAAAGATGGAAGCGTTGGACATTTTCCACCCTGACCGTATGGCATCGCGTATTTTGGGCATGGGCGACGTGGTATCCCTTGTGGAGCGTGCGCAGCAGCAGTTTGACGAAAAGCAGGCTGCCGAGCTTCAGAAAAAGATACGTAAGAACAAATTCGACTTTAACGATTTTTACAGCCAGATACAGCAGATCAAAAAAATGGGTAACATGAAGGATCTGATGGGCATGATACCGGGTGTAGGTAAAATGATGAAGGACGTTGAGGTAGATGATAACGCCTTTAAAGCGGTTGAAGCCATCATACAATCAATGACACCGTTTGAAAAGGAAAACCCCGACAGCATCAATCAAAGCCGCCGTACACGTATTGCCAAAGGCTCGGGTACTGATATTGGCGAGGTAAACAGGCTGATAAAACAGTTTGAAGATATGCGTAAGGTAATGAAACAAATGAGCAACCCGGCAGCCATGGCCAACATGATGCGCAGGATGCCTAAAATGTAATAAACCAAAACATCATAAAAAAACCTTTGCAAAATCTGCAAAGGTTTTTTTATTTAATGCCTGATGTATCAATTAACGCTGTTTGAAATTTTCATAGTGTAATTGCTCGACATATTAGCCTGGCCTTTCATCGTAACCTGATTCATATCCATGGTGTACGAGTATTTGAAATCTTGGTTCATTACCGTCATAAAATTATCTTTTATAGAGTATTGCATTTTCCCACTGCCACCACCTTTCATTTTCATAACTGATTGTTTAATATCCATATCAGCTGATATTTCTGAAAGCAGATCACAATAAGCTTAGTACCCGATGACTTTATTTTATCCAGCGATGCAGAATCTCCTTCAAAATCCATTTGCATGTCCATTTTCATCTGCACGCTCGACAGATAATTACGACCAGGTAAATACTTTAATTTTAGTGTTACAGATTTTTGCGCATTGGCAAACAGCACTGAAACAAGCAGTGATAAGGTTAATAAGGTTGTTTTCATTTATGTGTTTTAATTATTTAACTCTTAAAGGCATTCCATCCCTGCGCGGTAAGCGCATGTACGTTGCCGGTTTTGCTAACCAAATTACAGCCTGCTGAGGCTTCGGTAATATGGCCAATGATGGTGAAGTCCATCTTGAACTTTATTTTGTCGTAGTCGGCTTGTTTAACGGTAAACAGCAGCTCATAGTCTTCGCCGCCACTCAGGGCGCACACGGTAGGGTCGAGGTTAAAGTCGCGGGCTGTTTCGTATGTCATCGGGTCAAGCGGTATCTTTTCCTCATAAATATTACAGCCTTTATCGCTCTGCTTACAAATGTGTAATACTTCGGATGCTAATCCGTCAGACACATCGATCATTGAAGTTGGCGTTACACCTATCTCTTTCAATAACTCTACAATATCGCGACGTGCTTCGGGCTTTAACTGCCTTTCAACAATATAATCCTTACCCTCCAGATCAGGCTGAATATTCGGGTTTTCCAGGTAAACCAGTTTTTCACGCTCCAGTAATTGTAAACCCATGTAAGCGCCACCCAGATCGCCCGATACGCAGATCAGGTCACCTTCCTCAGCAGTATTGCGGTAAACAATATCCTTTTCATCAGCATAACCAATAGAGGTTACACTGATCACCAAGCCTTGTTTTGATGAGGTAGTATCGCCGCCGATTATATCGATATTATACTTTTCGCAGGCTATGTACATACCCTCGTATAGTTCCTCAATAGCCTCCAACGGGAATTTGCTTGATAACCCTAATGATACGGTTACCTGTGTGGCAATACCATTCATGGCGTAAATATCGCTCAGGTTTACCTGTATGGCTTTGTAGCCTAAATGTTTTAAGGGGGTATAAGCTAAATCAAAATGTATACCTTCTAAAAGCATATCGGTTGATACCAATACCTTTTTCCCTGCCGGATCAAGCACCGCGGCATCATCTCCCACACCCTTTAAACTTGATGGCTGTTTAAGCTTTATATTTTGAGTAAGGTGCTTTATCAGCCCGAATTCGCCTAACTCCTGTATGTTGGTACGATCTATATTATCAAACATAATTTTTTTATCTGGACACAAATTTACGAAAGCTTAACGCAAATTTCACCAAAGCTTTCCTTACTCATAACAACCTAACTATCATATCATTCGTACTAATAATCAATCACCCTGATTAAAAACTTAAGGCCTTATAATATCTATTTTAATCATACATCTCTTATTTAAACAATCATCACTTTTTTATGCTACACTTAAATTTTATTAAGAAACCGCTATTAGCGGTAATTGTGGGCGGTGTTATGCTAAGCAGCTGCCAAAAATCAACCGAAGCTGTTTCGCAAGCGGATCAGATCAGCACCTCTGCCAAACTTAAAACCCAGGCCGTAACACTTAACGAGGGTTTCGAGGTTGGATCAACCAGCCCTAAAACCGCTTATGATGTATCGCCAACCGGATCAAGCAGCGGCGATAATGTTACTATTGCAGGCAAAGCCTGGAATTTGTATGATGCCTTGATAGGTAACTTAAGTGCTGATAAAAAAGCAGGCTCATGGTCGGCACGGGTACGCAATACCGGTAAGGTAACTATGCTTTTTAATGTTGCGGGCGGTGTAAGTAGCGTAAGTGTTAAACACGCGCTTTACGGTACCGATGGCTCTTGTACCTGGGGTTTATTCTACTCAACCAACTCGGGCAGTACCTGGACACAAACCGGATCTAACATTACTTCAACCACTACCTTGCAAACTCAAACATTTACCTTATCACTTACAGGTAACGTACGTTTCGAGCTGCGTAAATTAACAGGCGGCAGCAACCGTATAAACTTTGATGATATTGTAATTAATGATAATGGCGGTGGTACCAATCCCGGCGGACCGATAGTTACCGGTAAAAAATTCCTGTTTGATGCTACCAAATATGAAAATGCCGGCAACGCTGACTGGCTGATAGATGCTGATGGTACCGAAAGCGTACCTACTTACACAGGCGGTACAACTGTCGAAATTAAAGCTCAGCGTATACCAACACCATCATACACAGGTATTACCGCTTCAACTCCCGAAACTTATTGGAGAGGCGGCATGTCTGCCTGGGCGGTTGAGCTGGTTAAAAAAGGCGAGCTGGTTGAAAGCTTACCTGTAGGCGCAGCCATTACTTATGGCAACTCATCAAATCCGCAGGATCTTAGCAATTATGATGTTTATGTTGTAATAGAGCCTAACCGTTTATTCACCGCTGCCGAAAAAACAGCTATCATGAACTTTGTTAACGCGGGCGGTGGCTTATTTATGGTTGCCGATCATACCGCGGCTACTACTGGCGGTACCGATGCTAACGGCTACAATCCGTCGGATAGGGATGGTGATGGTTATGATTCGCCGCGTGTTTGGAATGATTTAATGAGCAACAATGGCATTAACAACAATAAACCATTCGGCTTTAATGTTGACTATGTTGATATTGACGAACAACCAACCAGCAACGTTTATATAGGTACTAACGCCAATGCCCAAAAAGTACTGAACGGTGCTACCGGTACAGCTACTAAACTGGCATTTTACGCAGGTACAACAGCCACTTTATATCCTGCGCAAAACTCAACCGTACAAGGCCTGTTTTGGAGAAGCAGCAGCACCAATAATGGCAACAACGGTGTTATGGCCTTACTTTCAACCTACGGCTCGGGCAGGGTAGTATTTGTGGGCGACAGCTCCCCATCTGATGATGGTACCGGTGACCCTAACGATAATCTTTTCAACGGTTGGTCGGGCGATGCACCATCGGGCTTTACCTCACACCCGGCATTACACATGAATGCCTCTTTATGGCTGGCTAAAGCTATCTAAGTAATATTTTCATTTACCTATAAAACAAAACCCCGGTACTTAAAAATACCGGGGTTTATTATTTAAGTAGTTTTTACTTATAATCCCAAATTGGCTGATATTTCCAGCATACGCTCTATTGGTTTTACCGCATCTTTAATAATATGCTCGGATACAGTTACTTCCGGCAATTCATTTTTAAGGCACAGGTACAGCTTTTCAAGCGTGTTACGTTTCATGTGCGGGCAATCATTACAAGCGCAATTGTTATTAGGTGGCGCCGGAATAAATGTTTTATCCGGATTATCCTTTTGCATCTGGTGTAATATGCCCGATTCTGTAGCTACAATAAACTCCTTATCGGGCGAATTGGTAGCGTACTTTAATATACCGGTTGTTGATCCAATATAGTCGGACATTTCAAGTATAACTTCCTCGCATTCAGGATGCGCTAACAGCTTTACACCCGGATGGCGTTCCTTTAAACGGGTTATCTTTTCTCTCGAAAAAATTTCGTGCACCATACAGGCACCGTTCCATAACACCAGGTCGCGACCTGTTTTTTTAGCTACCCAGGCACCTAAATTTTTATCCGGGCCGAAAATGATCTTCTGATCCTTCGGCAAGCTTTCAACTATTTGCACCGCGTTGCTTGATGTACAAACAATATCGCTTAAAGCTTTCAATTCGGCAGTACAGTTCACATAGGTAATTACCAGATGATCAGGGTATTGCTCCTTAAATTTTCTAAACAAATGCGGCGGGCAGCTATCAGCCAGCGAGCATCCAGCCTTTACATCGGGCAGTAATACTTTTTTTCCTGGCGATAATATCTTGGCTGTTTCGGCCATGAAGTGTACCCCGGCGAATACGATAATATCGGCATCAGTTTTTGCTGCCTGTTGCGATAGGCCGAGGCTATCGCCAATATAGTCGGCAATATCCTGTATATCGCCGTCCTGATAGTAATGGGCAAGTATGACCGCATTTTTCTGCTTTTTTAATTTTTCAATTTCAACGAAAAGGTCAAGAGTAGGATCGATGTCCTCCTCCACAAAACCTTTCACATTTATTTCTTCGAAGATATCCATTTCAACAAATCAATAAAAACAACACTTTTTAATATAAGTAAAGAAACTATAGTTTATTAAGCTGTTAGTTTTGTTAAGAACTAATGTTACAAAATGAGCGAAAAGATGTTTTCACATAGTTATTAACAATTTATTCTAATATTATTTTTTTCAGAGAACTGAAAATTAGATTGGTATGATAAACAAGATTTATTTAAAAAACTTTTATGTTAATATTTTCGCTGTGTTAAAAATGTTGACTTCGATGTTTATAATGCTAATAAATGGCTCACAAATTCTGCCTCAACAGTACAAAACTACGGGTTATCCACGTGTTTATGATTTATTATTTTTTTACTTACATAAAATTAACACGTTTTACCCTGCTTATTAACACAAGTATTACTTTTACACATCTATACGTATATATATGACCCGAAATGTGGATTTCCTGGTAATTGGTTCAGGCATTGCCGGACTGAGTTTTGCACTTAAGGCTGCAAAGCATGGTAAGGTACTGATAGTTACAAAGGCAAATGAAGATGAATCAAACACTAAGTATGCCCAGGGAGGTGTCGCGGTGGTTGTGGATAAAAAAGAAGATTCGTTTGAAAAGCATATAAAAGACACCCTTATTGCCGGTGATGGGCTGTGTGATCCGGAAGTTGTGGAAATTGTTGTTAAGGAAGGTCCGGAAAGAATTAATGAAATTATTGATTACGGAACCAATTTCGACAAGACCCACGATGGTATTTATGACCTTGCAAAAGAGGGCGGCCACTCCGAATTTCGTGTACTACATTATAAGGATATCACCGGTTTTGAAATTGAACGTGCCTTATTAGAGCAAATACATCAAAACCCTAATATTGAAATACTTACGCATTATTTTGCTGTCGATCTGATCACGCAGCACCATCTGGGTAAGTTTGTTGATAAATCATCAACCGATATTACCTGTTATGGTATATATGCCTTTAATACCGAAACTAACGAGGTTGAAAAGATATTATCAAAGGTTACTGTAATGGCTTCGGGTGGTGCGGGGCATATCTACTCGGTAACTACAAACCCTACCATTGCTACTGGTGATGGTGTGGCGATGGTGTATCGTGCTAAAGGTAAAGTACGTAATATGGAATTCATACAATTCCATCCAACAGCATTATATAATCCTGGTGAATATCCATCATTTTTAATATCCGAAGCTGTGCGCGGTTTTGGTGGTATATTAAAACGTACCAATGGCGAAGAATTTATGCAGGAGTATGATGAACGCAAATCATTAGCTCCGCGTGATGTGGTTGCCCGGGCTATCGATTCTGAAATAAAGAAATCGGGTGAAGATTATGTTTACCTGGATATCCGCCATCGTAGTAAATCTGATATCATTCAGCACTTCCCTAATATATATGCCAAGTGTTTAGATATTGGTTTGGATATGACCAGGGACATGATCCCTGTAGCGCCGGCTTGCCATTATATGTGTGGCGGTATTTCGGTTGATCATGTTGGCCGTTCATCAATATTACAATTATATGCCTGTGGTGAATGTTCATCAACCGGTTTGCATGGGGCTAACAGATTGGCATCTAACTCATTATTAGAGGCATTGGTATTCGCTCACCGTATATATGAGGATGCTGTTAAAACCTTTGAAAGCGCGGCAGTACCTGATAATATACCTGATTGGGACGAAAAGGGTGTTCAATTATCAAACGAGGATATATTGGTAACACACAACGTTCGCGAAATGCAGAAGGTGATGAATGATTATGTAGGTATAGTCCGTTCTGATTTCAGGTTGGAAAGGGCCATGCGCCGCTTAGGTTTATTGCACGAGGAAACCGAGGAATTTTATAAGCGAACCAAACTTTCGGTAAAACTTTGTGAGTTGCGTAATTTAATACAGGTATCGTACCTGGTAATTAAATCGGCCATGTTACGTAAGGAGAGCAGGGGCTTACATTATACTACCGATTACCCCGAACACGCTACGGAATTGTACGATACTATAATATAATTTGCAATTATAAAAAATGAACATCATAGAGCAATTGTCTAAAAATTCCAGTATTTATTCTTCTTTCACTGAGAAGTGCAAAACTCTTATAGTTGATTTATTAAATGATGTTGGAATAAATGTTCATCACATAACTTTTCGAATAAAAAAATCACAGAGTTTAGAAAGGAAGATTGAGGCAAAAGGAAATAAATATAAAGATATATCTGAAATTACTGACATATGTGGTATTCGTATAATAACATATTTGGACAGTGATGTTAATAAGGTAGCACAGATAATTGAAAAGGAATTTGAGGTTGATTATGCAAATTCAGTCGACAAGAGAAAATTGAAAGCAGATCAATTTGGATACAAATCGCTCCATTACGTAATATCATTAACTAACGAAAGGCTCAAATTATCAGAATACAAGAGGTATCAAGAATTGAAATTAGAAATACAAGTTAGATCAATTCTTCAACATGCTTGGGCTGAAATTGAACACGATTTGGGTTATAAGGGGGAAATTGCTATTCCTGATAAATTTAAAAGAAATTTCAATAGATTATCGGCACTATTAGAAACTGCTGATATAGAGTTTGACAGATTAAAAACTGATTTATTTGCTTTTAAAGATGATGTTAAAGAAGATATTAAAAAGAATCCAAAGAGTGTAAAAATTGATCAGGTATCAATTATTTCTTTTATCAAAACAAATAAAATTTTTAAGGAAGCTTTAAATATCATTCAAAAAAATACAGGATGTATTTTTTATGAAAAGAATGATTTTATAGGGGAACTGGAGAGATTTCAATTTTTCGATATTAAGTATATTGGAGAAATTAGTGAACTTTTGAATAAACATCGAGTTCATTATTTAACATTCGTTGATCAATTTACTTCTGAAATTAGAGAAGATAAATTGAGTTTTGGTTTGCCGTTATTTTATTTTCAACACTATTTAGCATGTTTGAAAAATTCTACAAATTATTTAGAAGAATATTTTGAATATGGAAATCAGAAAATGAGTGGTGTAAAAACAGCAAATGATTTCCTTAATATATTTAATAAATCTAAAAATATTAATTGAGCGAAAAACGGGATTCGAACCCGCGGCCTTCAGTTTGGGAAACTGATGCTCTACCAACTGAGCTATTTTCGCTTGCTTGTATCAAACATATAAAATAAATCAGTCAAACAATAATTCATTAAATCAAAACTCTCTAATTAAATATGACTGTTATACTGCCCGTAAAAGATAAATCGCCGGTTTGGGGCGATGATTGTTTTATTGCCGAAAACTGTACCATTGTTGGTGATGTAACTATGGGCCATAATTGTTCGGTATGGTTCAACGCCGTAATTCGAGGCGATGTAAATACCATTACCATAGGCAATAACAGTAATATACAGGATGGTGCGGTTATACATGCCACCTATCAAAAATCAACTACCAATATTGGTAACAATACATCAATAGGGCACAATGCCATTGTGCACGGTTGTACGCTGCATGATAATGTTTTGGTGGGCATGGGCGCCATAATAATGGATAATGCCATTGTTGAACCCTTTGTTATAATAGGTGCAGGCTCGGTAGTGTTGGAGAATACTATATGCGAAAGTGGTTACTTATACGCAGGCACACCCGCCAAAAAAATAAAGCCATTAACTGATGAGCAACGGGAATTGCTTACCCGTTTGCCCAATAATTATATCATGTATTCAAGCTGGTTTAAGGTGTAACCGGCTCTTTAGGTATAGTTATAGCCTCCTCCGCATCCCAGTTAGGGCGTAGGGTTATTTCTTTATCATACAGCCATATATTCTCAGGCTGACGACTTTCCTTTACGTTACCGCTATCCCATTTGCCATTCTTGTTGGCATCGTAAATAACCTTTACGTGGTACTTGCCATTAATGTAGTTATTATATACTACTGATGAGTTTTTATTGATGACATCAGTTCGTAGTATATTCTTTTCATCACGATATAGCTGTATCACATAATTCTTATTCGGCTCGGGTACAGTTATTTTTAGCGTGAGCTGGCTATAATTCTCCGGTTTATCTATATCGAATTTCTTAACGGCGGCTTTGTTCTTATTACCATACAGATCAGTTAACGCGTCATCAGCAATAGCTAACTGATAGGTTACTCCCTGTTTCCAACGGTATTTCATCGATAAGCGGCGCGATGTACTGTCCTTAGTTATAGTAAATCCTGTTACAGTAGCCGAATCTTCTTTTAAGGTCATCAATGTACTGTTTACGGTTTCAATAGGCAAGTTGGATGTTATCAGCATATCAGTACCTGGTTTAAGCTTGTTATCACTACCAGTATTAAAACTCAGTGTAACGCCTTTCTTAAAGCTTTCCTTGCGGCTTTTTCGTAGCGTTACAGTATCAATTGGCTTGTTGTTGTCAGCTACCTGTATGCTTACCGAATCAAAATCCATAGTACGCATATACATCAGGGCTGTATCGCGCTTGCTGCTGAATTCCAATATCTTTTGGTTATCCAGGTTAGCCGGACTAATTATTTTTACCGTAGGCCGCTGTAATTGCTTGTTAAAGGCTAACAGTATCTTTCCATCCGCATCAAACCTACGGTCAACAAAGCGGAAGTTGGTAGGTTCCTGCTGAAATAAGCGTAATTGAATGTTGGCTGTATCCTTGGTAAGATTGATAGTATCTTTTATAAAACCTACTAATTCCGACTCGTTATCGTATATCTTATTAGGCGCTGATTCCTTTAGGGCGTAAATACGGTACTTATCTTCCTTCAGGTTATTCAAGCTAAAATTACCTGATGAATCGGTGAGTGCGAATATGGCCGGCTTTTTCTTTTTGTAAAATGCGGTGTCTTTACTCAAAGGGTAGAGTAGGACGGCAATGTCTTTCTCTTTCTCCTGCGTTTGGGTATTGGTTACACTACCGCTTATGCTTAATGAGTCGATATGCGGGCCGGTTGAAAATACGTAGGTAAAATTCTTCAACGCGTTCGATTCATTAACATCGGCAATGGCTTTACCAAAGTTGATAACGTACGTTGTATTTTTTTGCAGCGTGTCCTTAAAATCTATCACCAGGCTTTGGCCACGAATGTTGTACTCGGGCAATTTCTCCTGCACCGGGCTCATGCTTATTTCCTGGTATTGATTGGTGAGTTTAAAAAACTCGTCAAATTCAAGTGTTATTTGTTTTGCCTTAAAATTGCGTGTCATGTTTTCGGGTATAGCCCTCACCAGTTTTGGTGGGGTCAGATCTCGCGGGCCACCTTCCGGTCTTTTCATGTTGGCGCAACCCCAAAACATTAAAATGGCTATAACTACAGGCAGATTTTTAGTAAAAACAGCTACTTTTTTATTTGACAGCATTTTTAAGGCTTATAAGCGATTTTTTGTTTTTCATGAACGCTGATATTAAAATTAGAAAATAATGCCTTATAAGCGATATTTTATAAATACTTAATTATCAGTATTTTACGTGTTATTTTGTTATGTGTACCATCAAAACTGAGATATCCGACGGTGAAACACCCGAAATACGGGATGCCTGACCCAAAGTGCGGGGTTTTATCTTCATTAATTTTTCGCGCGCTTCTTTTGATACCGATACCAGTTGATGATAATTAAAATCAGGATTGATCTCTTTGTCTTCCATTTTTTTCATGCGGGCAACAATGTCCAATTCCTTTTCAAAATAACTCTCATATTTAATTTTTATTTCAGCCTGCTCAATAGTTTCTTTGTCATAAGCTGATAATAATTCGTTGAATGCATCATCGGTACTTTTCAGATCATTAATAGATACCTGTGGCCTGCTGATCAAATTAAATATTTTTACGTTTTGTGATATAGGCGCTGTACCCAATTCATCCAATAGGCTATTCACTTTTGATGGCTCTATTGATTTGTTTTTGGTATAAGCAACAATATTATCAGAGTTCCTGATCTTATCATTAACCTTTTGTATACGCTCATCACTTATCAAGCCCAGCTCATGCCCAATAGGGGATAGCCTGATGTCGGCATTGTCCTGGCGTAGTAATAAACGATGTTCTGCTCTTGAAGTAAACATGCGATAAGGCTCCTCGGTGCCTTTGGTTACCAAGTCATCAATTAAAACACCGATGTATGATTCTGATCTTTTCATGATCAGTTCATGTTTATCATATACTTTTTGATGCGCGTTTATGCCTGCTATAAAACCTTGCGATGCCGCTTCTTCGTAACCGGTAGTACCATTTATCTGCCCGGCGAAGAACAGGTTGCTGATCAATTTAGTTTCCAACGTTAAGCCCAACTGTGTAGGAGGGAAGTAGTCGTACTCAATGGCATAACCCGGACGGAACATTTTAGCGTTCTCAAAACCCGGTATTTTGGTCAATGCTTTGTATTGTACATCCTCGGGTAACGAGGTTGAGAAACCATTTACATAGATCTCTACCGTATTCAATCCTTCGGGTTCAACAAATATTTGATGGCGTTCTCGCTCAGCAAAACGGTTAATCTTATCTTCTATTGAGGGGCAATAACGAGGACCCAAACCTTTGATACGGCCTGTAAACATTGGTGATTTTTCAAAACCTTCCCTCAAGGTTTCGTGTACATCGGCATTGGTATAGGTGATCCAGCAGCAGCGCTGTTCCTGTATTTGCTCTACTTCGGTGTATGAAAAGCGACCTCTTTCTTCATCGCCCCATTGTTCTTCCATTAAGGAGTAATTCAGACTACGGCCATCTACACGGGGTGGGGTACCGGTTTTCATTCGGCCTGCTTCAAAGCCTAATTCGGTTAATTGTTCTGTTAAACCTGTGGCCGATTTTTCACCTGTACGGCCGCCACCAAAGCGTTTTTCACCTATGTGGATGATACCGTTTAGAAAAGTGCCATTAGTTAGCACTACTGCTTTACCCTCTATCTCTACACCTATTGATGTACGCACGCCATACACCGTATTCCCTTTAACTAATAGAGAGCTTACCATATCCTGCCAAAAGTCAACATTAGGGGTATTCTCTAACGCTAAACGCCATTCTTCGGCAAAGCGCATGCGGTCGCTTTGGGCGCGTGGGCTCCACATAGCAGGGCCTTTGCTCAGGTTAAGCATCCTGAATTGGATGGATGTTTTATCGGTTATAATACCCGAATATCCACCCATCGCATCAATCTCACGCACTATTTGCCCCTTAGCTACACCACCCATTGCAGGGTTGCAGCTCATTTGGGCAATAGTATTCATGTTCATAGTAATCAGCAATACGGACGAACCCATATTGGCTGCGGCAGCAGCAGCTTCACAGCCTGCATGTCCTGCACCTACTACTATTACATCATATTTCTTAAACATATTACCTCCATGTTCCACGTGGAACATTGTATAAATTCATATCAAAAATCTAATGTTCCACGTGGAACATTAGCCCTCAATTAACTCAGTAAGTTCTAACCAACGCATGCTTTTTTCATCAAGCTGGTTATTTAAATCAGTTATTTGAGCCAGTATTTTATTCAATTCCTCACTACCCAAACCTGATGTGTTTAGCTTATCGTTATTGGTTTTTATATCGTTTTCAAGCTTGGCTATGTCGCCTTCAAGGCTTTCGTACTCGCGCTGTTCCTTGTAACTAAGCTTGTTTTTTTTAGGTGCTGCAACTACCGGAGCAGGAGTAGGCTTAACTTCATGCTTTTGTTTTTCGGCTGCTTTTTCAGCTTCTAACTCGTTACGGTACTCCGAATAATTGCCATTAAATATCCTTACATCGCCATTGCCTTCCATAATAAAAAGCTGCTCGGTAAGCTTATCCAGCAAATACCTATCGTGCGATACAAGCATCAATACGCCGTTATATCCGGTTAAAAACTCCTCTAATACATTCAGTGTGTCAATATCCAGATCATTCGTAGGCTCATCCAGTATCAGGAAGTTAGGGTTCTTCATCAGAATGCTCATCAACTGTAACCTTTTCTTTTCGCCACCACTCAAGTTGCTGATAAAGCCATGTTGCTTTTTAGGTGGAAATAAGAACAACGTAAGCAATTGCGATGCTGATATGGTTTTACCGTCGGCCATGGTAATATACTCGGCAACGTTCTTCACCACATCAATTACCCTTTCATCAGGCTTAAAAGTAATACCCGACTGATGGAAGTAACCCAACACCGTGGTTTCACCTTTGATCACTTGTCCATTATCAGGTGATAAGTTTCCGGTGATCATGTTCAATAGGGTAGACTTACCGCTACCGTTTTTACCTGCCAGGCCAATACGATCACCTTTTTTAAATACATAATCAAAGCTCTCAATAAAAGTACGGCCGTTAAAGCTTTTATTAACCTGCTCCAACTCCATTATCTTGTTGCCTTGCCTTGCTGTTTTAACACTTAGCTCAACCTTGGCTTTTGGGCCTGCGCCCTTGGTTTTATCCTCCAGCTCATAAAAAGCATTAATACGTGCCTGCGATTTCGTTCCACGTGCTTGTGGTTGCCTGCGCATCCACTCCAGCTCTTTCTTTAACAGGTTACTGTTCTTTTGAAACTGCACCTCATCATTGGCTTCACGCTCGGCCTTCTTTTCAAGGAAGTAGCCGTAGTTGCCGGCATATGTAAATATGCGGCCTTTATCAATCTCTACTATCTCGTTACAAACGTTATCCAAAAAGTAACGGTCGTGCGTTACCATAAGTATGGTTTTGTTGCCTTCAGTCAGTAGTTTTTCCAGCCACTCAATGGTATCAATATCCAGGTGGTTGGTAGGCTCATCTAAAATATATAAGTCCGGATCTTCTATCAACAAGCGGGCAAGCGCCAAACGCTTCTTTTGTCCGCCAGATAGGGATGCAATGTTTTGATTGAGATGGTGAATATCCAATCGGCCAAGAATGGTTTTTATTTGATACTCATACTCCCAGGCATCAACCTCACTTAGCTCCTCCATTATTTTTTCGAGAGCCTTATTGTTCTCAGGATCGTTCTCTAACAATTCTTCATAGCGCCTTATCAATTGCTGCTGGATGTTATCCTCGCTAAAAATATAATCGCTAATGGTAACGGCACTTTTAAAGTCAGGGTCTTGCTCCAGGTAACCCACCCGCAAATCACGGGCACGTACGGCCTTACCCTCGGTAGGGATCAATTGTCCCGAAAGTATTTTGAGCAGGGTAGATTTACCCGCGCCGTTAACACCCACTAAGGCTACCCTACGACCACGGTTAATACCAATGGTCATATTTTTAAACAGCCAGTGGTCATGAAATGAATGGCCTAGATTTTCTCCTGAAATATACGTGCTCACGCTAATTGTTTTATTTTATCGGTAGTGTATGTAAACACCCCTTTGTTGTTGGTTAATGATTGGTTGAGCATTGCCCGGGCAACTGTATCGCCTTTTATGCTCCTGTACTTTTTCAATCCGCCCAATAGAAGTGGATTAAAAAGCGTAAGTACCACCTTAGCTATTTTTTCGCCAAGGCGGGGATTATTACGCTTACCATCTAAAAATGATGGCTGGTATATGTACAAACTTTCAACGCCTGCCGCCTTAACATCATGCTCGGCATCGCCCTTGGTTTTTAAGTAAAAGTTGGACGACGAAGCATTAGCCCCAATAGCCGAAACCAAATGATATTGCTCAACACCGTTTTGTGCCGCCAGCTGTGCCAGCTTAACAGGATGGTCGTGATCAATGGCCCGGTACTTAACTTTGTCAGGTGTTTGCTTTTGGGTAGTGCCCAGGCAGCAAAACAAGGCATGTCCTTTTATCAGATCGGCATATTGGTCAAGCTCATCAAAATTGATAATGGCTTGTATCAGCTTTTTATTTTCAATAGGCAGTTGCCTGCGTGTAAGCACTAAAACTTCGTCATATTCGGGGTGCTGCAAAAGCATGGTCAGTAAACTACTGCCAATAAGTCCGCTTGCGCCCGCTATGATAGCTTTATGTGCCATTTTGTTGAAAAAATTATGCAAAAATACATATAATTAATTTGTGGAATAAATATTGAATGTTTAAACATGTTTTAAATAACATTGATATGAAAAAGATATTATATCCTGCAAATCAGCGTGGTTACAATGATATTGGTTGGTTAAAAGCTAACTTCTCATTCAGCTTTGGCCCTTATTACGATCCTGAAAAAATACAGTTCGGCGCGCTGAGGGTTTTGAATGACGACATAATTGGCCGTGGTCGTGGTTTTGGCGCCCATCCGCATGATAATATGGAGATCATCACCATAGTGCTTGATGGTGCTTTAGAGCATAAGGACAGCATGGGCAATGTAGGCATTATAAAAGCGGGAGAGGTGCAGGTAATGTCGGCCGGTACAGGTATTACGCATTCGGAGTATAACCCGCTACATGATAAGGATACCAATAGTTTACAGATATGGGTATTCCCTAAAGAGCGTAACATCAAACCCCGCTACGATCAGAAAAGCTTTGCCGATGCACTAAAGCTGAATGAACTGATCACCCTGATATCTCCTGAAAAGGATGCTGATGCCCTTTGGATAAATCAGGATGCAACCTTTAGCATGGGCGAGTTCGAGGCCGGCAAAACCATAACCTATAATGTAAAAACCCCGGGAAACGGCGCTTATATTTTCCTGCTGGAGGGTAGTATTGAAATTGATGGCACCGTGTTAAACAAAAGAGATGCGCTGGGTGTTTATGATACCTGTTCGGTAACCATTGAAACCGTTGCGCAATCGCGTTTGCTGATACTCGAAGTACCCATGTAAATTCCGCCGCTCTGCGCATATTATCCGTGAGTTAAGTATTGAACACCCCGGCTATTAAAACAAACAGGAATGTTTGTGTGTAGTTGGATTTTAAACTGGATGTTATGGCAGAGCAGGCAATACCCGCGTGGAAAAAATGGCTGGAAGGCATAGGCGAGCAGGGCGTATTTTTTACGCGCTTTGTTCGTAATATTTTTGCCGGAGGCTTTGAGTGGTCGGAGTTTGTGCGCCAGTGTTACGAGATAGGCTATAAATCGTTTACACTGGTGGGCATAACCTCGTTTATTATGGGCCTGGTGCTTATACTGCAACTGCGCCCCACCATGGTTGATTTTGGTGCCGAGAGTATGCTGCCCCGCACGCTTTCCATAGCGCTTATACGTGAGATAGGCCCGGTGATCACGGCCATCATTTGCGCGGGCAAAATAGCATCAAGCATTGGCGCCGAGCTGGGCAGTATGAAGGTTACCGAGCAGATAGACGCTATGGAAGTATCGGGCGCTAACCCGGTACAATACCTTGTGGTTACCCGTATAATAGCCACCGCGGTTATGGTACCGCTGCTCACCATGATAGGCGATGTAATAGGCCTGTTTGGCGGCTACATAGCCATTAACCTGACTGATGATATCAGCTTTTACCTCTACTTTCATAAATGTATCGCCTCTATCGAATTTATTGATCTGATACCGGCATTTGTTAAAACCATATTTTTTGGCTTCGCCATTGGCTTTGTGGGATGCTACAAGGGCTATAACTCTAACAAAGGCACCGAAAGTGTGGGTATAGCCGCCAATTCGGCTGTGGTAACCGCCTCGTTGTGGATATTTGTGATAGATGCCATTGCCGTTCAAGTAACCAACTTATTATACTACTAAACCATGGCAGAGAAGGACGATATAGCGGTAGCGGATCAGTCTGAAAAGGTTGATAGGAATGAGGTAGTGATCCACATTAAAGGGCTTAAAAAATCCTTTGGTGACAAGGAGGTATTGCGCGATATCAATCTCGATCTTAAACGAGGCGAAAATGTGGTGGTATTAGGTCGATCAGGCCAGGGTAAATCGGTAACCATACAATGTATAGCCGGTTTGCTTACTCCTGATGATGGCGAGCTTGATGTATTTGGCGAGCCGGTTACTGAAATGGATGAGGATGAATTAAAGCAATTGCGCATTAAACTGGGCTTCCTGTTTCAAAGCGGGGCATTGTACGATTCCATGACCGTGCGTGAGAACCTCGAATTCCCCCTCACACGCGTTTTAAAGCTTAAAGACCAACAGGAGATAGATCAAAGGGTAGAGGAAGTGCTGGAGGGCGTAGGATTGCTTGACGCGGCCGATAAAATGCCGTCGGACCTATCGGGAGGGATGCGAAAGCGTATCGGCTTGGCACGAACACTTATTGTTAAGCCCGAAATTATGCTTTATGATGAGCCTACAACCGGCCTCGACCCGATCACCTCGCGCGAGATAAGCGAGCTGATACTCAACATGCAACGAAAATTTAAAACATCATCCATCATTATAACCCACGACCTGGAATGCGCCAAGATAACCGCCGACCGTGTTTTGGTGATGAATGATGGTGAATATATAGCCGAGGGCAGTTACGAAGAACTGCAAGCCTCGGATAATGATTTTGTACGATCTTTTTTTAACGAACAGAAATGAAAGCGACATCTTCCCAAAAAATAAAAATAGGTTTATTCACCGTAGCGGGCATCGCGGTACTTATACTGGCCATATTTTTAATAGGCAGCCAAAAAAGCATGTTCAATTCTACCTTTAACGTTTACGGCGAGTTTAAAAATGTAAGCGGCTTGCAGGTAGGCAACAATGTGCGTTTTGCCGGTATAAATGTGGGCGTGGTTGAAAACATAACCATTGTTACCGATAGCATGGTACGGGTTGACCTGACCTTGAACAGCAACGTAAACAAGTTCATAAAAAAGGACTCGAAACTAAGCATCAGCAGCGATGGCCTGATGGGCGATAAGCTGGTGATGATAGCGCCCGGTGGCGTTAAAACCCAGGAGGTTGTTGCACAGGGTGATAAGCTTACCACCGTTAATCCGTTGGATGTGGACAAGATGATAGCCAAGCTTACCAAGGTGGCTGATAATGCCGAGAAACTATCGGCCAACCTGTCCGACGTAGTGTACAAGATCAATAACGGTAAAGGTAGTTTGGGCCGATTACTGAATGATGATAAAATAGCCGATGATTTGCGTGGTACGGTAAAGCAGGCTAAGTCTACCATAAAAACGGTTGACGCCGCCACTGTAACCCTGCACGAGGATCTGAAAGCGGCTCAAAGCAATTTCCTGCTGCGTGGTTTCTTTAAAAAGAAGGAAAAGGCCGCCAAAGCCAAACAGGATTCCATCCGCAAAGCCAACGAAAAAGCTGCCAAAGAGAAAAAGAAAGCCCAGGAAAAAGCCGAAGAAGAACGCAAAAAGCAGGAAGAAGAAGCTAAGAAACAACAGGAGGAGGCACAAAAACAACAGGATAATTAACCCTCTTTGCCAGTTATAATGTATGTACATCTTAATGGCTTAACTTGCTAATAAATAATAAATTAAGTCAGATAATTGTCCTGAAAATGAGCAATGGTTTATTGAACTATCGATGATAATTTACACTAAATTTGTTCATCACCAATTTATAAACCATGAAAAACAAATTTACCCTCGCGGCCATGCTGCTTGTTGCAGTGTGCCTAACCAATTGTAAAAAAGACAATCCCGTAGCCGAAGAAAATCTTACACCTAACAACGATGGACTGGTTATGGCCGCTTCGGGAGTGCCGGTACATTCGGTAACAACCATTGCTGGCAGCCCTTATACATCAGGGCAAACCCTGGTGAATGCCAATGGCAAAAACGCTCGATTTAACAACCCGTTCGGTATTCAATTAATGGCCGATGGAACCATTTACGTAGCCGATACCGACAACAAAATTATCCGTGTTGTGAGCCCAACGGCCGATGTTACGTCATTAAACATTCCTAACCATGATTTAACTGATCCTTCATTCTGGCTAAAGGGGCCTAAGTATTTTGGAATGGATGATAACGGAGCGGTGTATATTATTGATTATAATCCGGATTATCCGCATGATAGGGCGCTTGCTTACAAAAAAGACGGAAGTATTCTCGGCGGGACATGGAGCGATTTTTACGATATGAAAGATATTGTTAAAGATCCTTTTGGTAACGCCTTTTATTCAACTTTTGGTAATCAATTAAAACGGATAACCATGAAGCAATCAAACACATCCTTTTATGATAACAATATTGATTTCACTAATTACTTTTTGCCTGATGACCCGGGCTACTATACTTTCCCGGCCATATTTATGGGGAACAACGGCGTAATTTATTTTGTATACAAAGGCAAATTATACAAACGGTCAAAAGATGGCTCAGGCGCGCCTATTTTCCCGAATCTTACCTTTAATGATGTTACCTGCATTATGGCTAATAAGGATAGCCGCACGCTTTACATTGCCGATAAGGGCTACATCAGGAGGATAGACAACGGCAAATTAACCACCATTACAGGCCCTAACACCACCTACAATGATAGTCGTGACGGTATTGGTATACGAGCCGATGTATACGCCAAATACATGGCATTAAGCAAGGATGAAAGCACCATCTATTTCTCTGACCCTAATGCGGACGCTATCAGAAAGATAGTATTGAGATAGATAAAATTAACAGCAAACAAAAAAGGCGCTTTCAAAGCGCCTTTTTTGTTTTATAATGCATCGGTTATTTCCGGTGATAGCGGGGTTGTTTTTGAGCGGTAGCGGTGTATCAACTTACCGTTCTCATCGATCAGGAATTTCTCGAAGTTCCATTTGATCTCGCCTGTAAAATCAGGGTTTTCGGCAGTAGTTAGGTACGCGAACAGCGGACTGATATCATCGCCCTTAACGCTTACTTTTTCGCTAAGCGGAAAGGTAACGCCATAGTTTTTTTGGCAAAATGATTTGATCTCGAGGTTAGCGCCCGGCTCCTGGCCGCCAAAGTTATTGGCCGGAAAGCCTACCACAACCAGTTTATCCTTGTACTTGTCGGCAAGCTTTTGCAGTTCGGCATATTGCGGGGTAAAACCACATTGCGAGGCTGTGTTAACGATCAACACTTTTTTACCCTTGTATTTTGATAACGAAAAGCCTTTACCTTCAATGCTTTTCAATTTAAAATCGTACACACTTTTTGCCGGTGTAACAAAAAGCAGCGCCAATAATATGGTCAGTGTTTTCATGGTGCAATAAATTGATATATAGATTTATAAAGGTAAAAGTAGAATTAAAACAGCCGTTTGTTCAAATAAAAATCCTCTTTTAGTGTCATATTTTTCTTGTCGGCCGGTTTCTTATCAGCATAACCAAGCAAATGCAGGGTTCCGTGTATAATTACGCGGTGCAGTTCATTTGTTTCGGTTACGCCAAATTTGGCGGCATTTTCACGCGTACGCTCAACCGAAATAAATATATCGCCAACTATGCTGCCTTCAATCTCGCTGTTATCAAAAGTTACTATATCGGTATAAGTATCGTGGTTTAAATACTGTTTATTGATCTCGATCAAATACGAGTCTGAGCAAAAAATGTAATTAAGTTCTTTAAGTTTATATCCTTCGGCCTCAATGGTATCTTTTATCCATTGCCTTACCTGTGTTTTTTGTTTTAACTTAAATGGTATGTCTTCTTCAAAAAATTGTATAGCCGGCATTATATCTTAAAGTGTAGTTCAATTTCGTTGCCCTTGCCGTTAAATATGCACTGATCGGCTAATTGCTTTAAAATAAACACCCCTCTGCCTGTAAGGTTCTCCAGGTTTTCAGGAGCGGTAGGGTCGGGCAGGTGGTTATAGTCAAATCCGTCGCCCTCGTCGGTAACGGTCCAAACAATGCGCTTCGGGTCGGCCTCGGCATTCACTATAACTATCTTATTCTCGTTTTGCTTGTTGCCATGCAAAATAGCATTCATTACCGCCTCGTTAAGGCAGGTCATCATGTTAGCGAAAACATCATCGCTAATTTTATATTTGTCTGCAAGTTCTTCTATCAAAAGCTCAAGCTGTGTAATGCTCTCCACTTTTGACGGAAGCTGCAACGTAAATAGTTCACTGGTCTGAACGTTATTATGTTCCATTTTACCTTCCATTAAGTTGTTCAAAGTAAGATTGTACTTTATTTTTATAATATAAATTGAACGCCGGCGATACTGTTCGCAGTTGTTCGGTTTGTTTGGTCTTTAGCTGTTGATAATTTTGCAAAGCCTTAATGTAGCCGGGCGGCATATCTTTACCGGCAGCACTTTGGCGCTTATTATCCTGTTCACGTTGTTGCTCAGCCTTTTCGGCATCAAGCAAGCGTGTTTGTATTTGCTGCTGCCTTTTTAGGGTTTCGCTTGATATACGTCTGTTTACGATATCATTCTCCGTTTGTTCCATTTCTTTTGAAATTTTGTCCAGATCACCTAACCCGCTACGCCCATCCTTATTCTGTTCACGGTTCATCTGTTCAAGCGCCTGGCGTATTTGCTGCTGCTGCCTGGCCATGCGTGCCAGCTGCTCGCTCATGCCGTTTTGCCCCTGGCCGGTTTTATCCTGATTGCCCTGGTTACCTTGTTGTTGCATTTGCTGCCTTGCCTTTTGCATGTTTTGATTAAGCTGCTGCTGCATTTTTGCCAGTTGCGATACCGATTGCTGTTTTTTGCCTTTGCCGCCACCCTGGCGGTTCTGCATGTTTTGCAACTGTTCAAGGGCTTCGCTCAATAGTAGTGCCAAATTGTTCATGGCTGTCATGGCATACTGCTGGCTGCGGTTGGCTTCTGCGCTTCTTCTGTCACCCATGAGGCCTAAAGCTTTCTCAATATTCTCATTAATGCTCGCTACATCCTTATTAACAGCCGATTGTATTTGCGGCACCCTTTTACTTAATGAGTATAGGCTATCCTCGGCCGTTTTAAGGTTATCCTTAATATCCTTTTGCTGCTGGGCCAAACGGGTATAACTTGGGTCGGCCGGGTTAATGCCCCGTAATGATAGCATCAGCTTCTCCTGCGCGAAGGAGCTGTTCACCAAATTTTTCAGCAATTCGCGCAATTGAGCGGCATTAACGGCATTTTCGCTTTCTTCTTCCTCCTGCTGCTGTTGCTGCATTTTCGATGCCATTTGCTGCATTTTTTGAGCGGCCTGCTGTTGCGCGGCGCTTGCTTTTTGCTTATCGTTCTTTTGCAAATTCTGCTTGCTTTCGTCCATTTTTTGGTCAACAGCGTCGCTTTCCTTTTGCTGATCTTTCAGATCCATCTTCTCACTTTGCGCCTCGTTTTCCTTCTTCAGCTCGTCGAGCGATTTTCGGGCTTCGCTAAATTCCTCCTTAAGTTTTTGCTGCTTTTGCAGCAGCTCGTTTTTGTTCTGATTTTGTTTACCGGTTTGCTCAGCCAGTTTTTGTTGTTCCTGGGCTAATTTATTGAGCTGATTGATGTTTTGTTCAACTTTTTGGTCAAATGCCAGCTTTTTATACAATTCCAAAACACGGTCGAGCTCTTTTTTAAGGGAGCGATTATCCTGCTGCATTTTCTTCAACTCATCGCGGGTATCATCTTTTTCACCTTTATCCAACAGGTCCTGCAATTTTTTCAGCAATTCCTGTGTTTTTGGGTCGAGTACGTTGTTGAACAAGTCGGCAATTTGTTGCTGTTTTTTCTGTAGATCCTCGCTTTGCTGCTGATTCTCCTGGCGGTTAAACTGGTTCTTGCGGTTCTCGTCCTGAATATCCTTAACCAGTTTATTCAACTCCATCTTTTTTTGCAGCAGCTGTTCTACCTGTTTCTTCTCCTCAAAGCTCAAATTATTCTTATCAAGCAACTGCTGATTCAGCTTTTGCGATTCGCGCTCTATCTGCGCAGCCAGTTTAATGGCCGATTGCGTTTTATCAGCCACCGCTTTACTGCCGGCCTCCATCTGCTCGTTAAGTTGTTTGGCATCCGGCATATTCAGCGTTTGCTCGGGTGTGCGGGCACGTTTAGGTCCGGCTACGGCATCGTTATCCGCCACCTCAAAGTAATAGGATATCTGTGCCCCCTCGGGTAACTTCAGATCCTTCAAATTCCAAAAAAAGAAAAAGCCCGCCTGCGTTTGCGACAGATCAGCCTTTACCGGCACATGATACACCTTATCGCCAACACGATAATTAAATGTAAGCGACGAAAAACCATGATCATCCTGTACCGAACCGTTAAAGTACAAGGCTTTGCTACTCACCGAATCCTGCTTTTGCTCTGCCGATATAGCAGGCGCTTCATCAGCCACTACGTGGATATTATAAGCCGATGAATCAGTATTGCGGGCTACCTGCTGGTTGGTAGCGCTTATTTTATAGGCGGTATTTTTAACTATCCGTTCCTGGTGACTGAATACACCCTCAGCAACCGGATCAAGCTGGTGCAGGCTGTTGTTTATACTGAACGCCAGTTTGGAGGCATGCTGCGTTTTTATACGCCATTTAACAATGGTTCCGGCAGGTATAGTTAAATCGCCGGCATTAGCTATGGTTTCAGGCTGCTTGTGCAGATAGGCCGGATATTGCAACGTAGCATCAAAGCTCACCAGGGTAGGCTTATAATTAACGTTGACGATGTATTGCGATGAATTGTACCCGTTAGCGCTAAGCTTGAACGGTACATTATGTTGCAGGTTTTTAAACGTATAAGTAAACCGGCTCACCGATGATTTTTCGAGCTTAAATATGTTGCCGCTATTTTCAATATAAACATCGGCAGGCAGGTTATTGCCCTCCAAGCGTACCTCAAGTGTCATGTCGTCGCCCTGTACAGCGGTTAACGACCGGTTTTGTACCACGAATTTGAACGGGGCTAACGGCGCGAAATATTTATCGTGCTTTAACAGCCGTTCGGTACTATCAGTAAGTATTGATGGTGCTGCCAGCCCAATAATGCATATAGCGCCCACAGGTATCAGCAACCATTTAAGGTAGCGTGTATTCTCCTTTAAATTGATGGCCGATGGAAAACTTACCGGACTAAGCTCACTTATTTTTTGATCGATACCGGCGGCCAGCAGTTGTTGCTGGCGAGGGTCGGCAAGGGTTTGTTTTTTTAGTTGTAAGGTGTTCAGCAGCTTATCGTTCACGTTAACGAAGTGCTTGCCTATAATTACCGCCGCCTCATCATAAGTAAGTGTTTTGCCAATGCGCAGCCAGGCTAATAATGAGGGTATTACCAGCCAAACCAGCAGTGAGAGGTTTATCAGTATAAATAAGTAAAATAATGCCGAGCGCAACACCACATTAAAATTGCCAAAGTACTCGGCAAGTGTTACCAACAGGTAGAGAGAGAATAAACCGGCGCCCAAAAAAATAACTCCGCGCAGCAAATTGTTAAAGTAATACTTCCGGATAAAAGTATTTACCTTAATAATTAACAAGTCAAAATTATCAGGGGCGTGCATTTTTTTAATGATTTTCCGCAGGTTAATTCTATGTTAAAAACGAAAATCTGAAAATAAATCGTATTCGCGGTAGGTATCAAAAAAATAAATATTATTGGCCGCAACTCAATTTTTTGCCGTAAAGTGGTTTTTTAGATAGGAAAAATTAGCTTTATACCTTACAGCCTGTTATTTTGCGAACAATAGCGTGCTATTAAAGTTAAACATACTGCACAACATAAGGTTTTAATTTTAAAGATATTTATGAAGGTTTTAGTAGTTGAGGACGAGCCCGGACTGGCATCGGTTATAAGCAGAGGACTAACCGACGCGGGTATGGATGTTAGCATTGCTCCGGATGGTATTACCGGCTTGCAAATGGCTACCAATTACCAGTTCGATCTGCTGATATTGGATATAATGCTGCCTGGAATGAACGGCGTGCAAATATGCCGTGAGGTACGCAAAAAAGATAATGCCATACCTATTGTGATGCTTACGGCCTTATCAAGTACCGAAAACATTATAACCGGATTAGATAGCGGTGCCGACGATTACATTGCCAAGCCCTTTAAACTGGCCGAACTGGAAGCCCGCATACGTACCCTGATGCGCCGCAGTCGCAATAATACCGTACCTAAGGATGTAATTACCGTTGCCGATCTGGAAGTTGACCTGGTATCAAAAACAGCTAAGCGCGGCGATAAGCAGATAAACCTTACCGCTACCGAGTATCGCTTGCTGGAGTACCTGGTTAAAAACCCGAACAAAGTACTATCGCGCATACAGATACTGGAGAATGTATGGGATATCGACTTTAACATGGGTACCAACGTGGTTGATGTGTATGTTAACTACCTGCGCAAAAAGCTGGATAACAATTATGCCACCCGCCTTATACAAACCGTTTTTGGTATGGGCTATATGTTCAAAACCGATGGTGAATGAAGCTGCAAACCAAAATAACGCTGCTGTTCTTCGCCATATCAACCGTAGGGTTGCTGTTGATGAACGCGGCCATATTTTACTTTGTATCTGAATTTAACTTTGAGGATTTCTTTAAACGACTTGAAGCTCGTGTGCGCTTTGCCGCGCAAATAAAAATTCATCCCGACGGGCGCACTGCCGTATACAAGGATGCAAAAACCCGCCTTGATCCACTTATAGGAGAGCGCGACTTTGTGATAAAGATGAATGTTGACAGTAGTTTTAAAAAGCCAATAAATCTACCGCCAGAATTTTACAACACCTTACTAAGTGGCAGAAAAGCCCGGCATACTTACAAAAATCATTTTTATTCAGGAGAATTATTTAAAACACCATATGGTCGTTATATAGTTATTGCCGAAGCGGTTGATCCCTACGGCTACAAAGAACTCCATGAATTGCGGAAGATACTCATCGTGATATTTGTTATATCGCTGGTGCTATCGTACATCATCGGGCGTATATTTTCGCATTATACCATTAAGCCTATACGCGCCCTTATCAGGAGTGTAAAAAATATATCGGCAACCAACCTGCACATGCGGGTAGAGGCCGCGAAGGGTAAGGATGAGATAGCCGAGCTGGTTTCAACCTTTAATAATATGCTTAACCGGCTCGAAACGGCCTTTGAAACGCAGAACAATTTTGTAAGCAATGCCTCGCACGAATTGCGTACCCCCTTAAGCATCATCAGCGGAGAAACGGAGTTGTTGCTGGCCAAAAAGGGGCTCGACCCGGAATCAATAGCCAATGTAAAAGCTATTTTTAACGAGGCCGAAAAGCTGGAAAACATACTCACCAGTTTATTGGGCCTGGCGCAAAGCGGCTTCGACGGTAAGAAGCAAAACTGGCAATTGATCAGGCTGGATGAGTTGATTATCACCGTGGCCGATTCGGTTAAAAAGATAGCTCCGAGGTGCATGATCGATATTGATTTTTCGGCATTGCCCGAGGATGAATGCCAACTGCAAACCGAAGGGAACGTTAACCTGCTTCACCTGGCCTTAAGTAATATTGTGTTGAATGCCTGTAAGTACTCAAGCAACCAGCCGGTATCGGTAAAAATATCATCGAGCGAGGGTGCAATTAAAATCATCGTTATTGATAAGGGGATAGGCATCCCGATAAAAGAACAACAGCATATTTTTGAGCCATTCTTCAGGGCATCAAATACGGGGCAGTTTGCCGGGCATGGTATCGGCTTGCCGCTAACGCTCAACATCATCAAATTACACCGCGGTACCATCAACATTATATCCGAAGAACAGCAAGGCACCGAAATGCAGATACTGTTACCCGTAGCCGAATAACTGAACATTGCAGCATACCATTTGTTATACCTCAATGGCAAACAGCAGGATAGAGGTTATACAGGGCGACATCACCAAACAACAGGTTGATGCTATTGTGAACGCGGCCAATACTTCATTGCTTGGCGGCGGTGGCGTTGACGGCGCTATACATCGTGCCGGAGGCAAGGCTATTTTGGATGGATGCATTAAAATTCGCGACAAACAGGGCGGCTGCAAAACCGGCGAAGCAGTGATAACCACAGGCGGTAATTTGCCTGCCAAATATGTTATACACACCGTTGGCCCGGTATGGAGCAGCAGCAATGCCGAGAAAGCCGAAACTTTATTGGCCAACGCTTACCGCAACAGCCTTAAACTGGCGGTAGAAAATGGTGTTAAAACCATCGCTTTCCCCAACATCAGCACTGGTATATATCATTTCCCAAAGCAGGAAGCCGCCGAGATTGCCATTGAAACCGTTGCCGATTTTTTAACGATAGATAATACCATCACCAAAGTATTATTTGTATGCTTTGATGATGATAACTACAACCTGTACCGGCAAAAATTAGGTTAAGTCTTTACAGATTATCTGTCAGATCCTTTAAAAATTTATCAGGTATTTGCCAGTGGGGTACATGCTTAACACCCGGGTAGCTGATCAGCTTTGCACCCGGAATTTTCTTAGCTGTTTCGGGAGCAAGTTTTTTGTAGTTGCCATGCTTAGCCTGTTCTTCGGGCGATAAATAGGCCTTGCCCACAATGGTGTTATCTTCCAAACCGATAAACAGCACGGTTGGCACTTTGATATTGCCAAACTCGTGGCAAACCGGCTGCTCAAATATCATCTCGTAAGTTAATGCCGATACCATAGCATACCGCGGGAAGTCGGCGCTCTTGCTCACATTGCCGCCTATTTTTACGAGATAATCATATTCAGGTTTCCATTCATCAAAGTACGATGTCTGGTAGTATTTCTTCACGCTTTCGGCAGTAGTTTTCAGCTCGTTTTTGTAAAGCTCCTCGGCACTTTTATAGGGCACGAATGACAGGTAATCTTCCAAACCGATAGGGTTTTCCAATAAAAGTTTCTCAACCGTTCCGGGGTACATCAGCGTAAACCTTGTAGCCAGCATTCCACCCATCGAGTGGCCGAGTATATACGCCTTTTTAATGCCCAAAGTATCCAGCAGTTTTTTATTGAGGCTCGCCATCTTATAAAAGCTATAATGGATGAAAGCTTTAGATGATTTACCAAAACCCAACTGATCGGGCACTACAACGCGGTAACCTTTTGCTGTTAATGCCTTAATCACGTTTGTCCAATAATAGCCTCCAAAATTTTTACCATGAAAAAGCATCACCGTTTTGCCGTTAGCATTGCTGGTAGGCTGTACATCCATATAAGCCATCCGCACATCCTGCCCATTGGTAGTTACCGGTAAAAACTTGACCGGGTAGGGGTAAGCAACATTATCCAGATTAATGGAAACGGTATCGGGCTGCGCGTATGCGCTCAGGCAAAAAATGGCGGCAAATAGGGTAAGTACAATGTTTTTCATAATGTAAGATACAGCAGATGCTTGTAAAAGTTTATCCTCCAAAAGTAAAAACGCCCCCTGTATTTATCAGGAGGCGTTTTGTAAGCTTATATTATTTTACCGTGAATGGCAGGTAAACCCCGAAAGTTATATTTCGGCCGGGGTTGTAAATACCAAAGGTTGAGTCTTCGCTGCTCAGGCGGCCCGGTTTGTAACGGCTAAGCGCATCGTAATACTTTTTGTTAAGCAGGTTGTTGCCCGCCACATAAAGTTTCAACGGCTGATTGCCCAGCTTTACCGTGGTGCCTAAACCGGCGTTAAGCAGGGTATAGCCATCGGTACCTGTTTCAAAAGTATCATCAAAACGACCTTGCTTAAAGAAGTTATCAATACCTACATAAATGTACGATTGTTTTAAGCCTTTAATGTTCGGCTCAAAACGCAGCGTGTTTCTTAACGAACCGGCCGGTATAAATGCCAGTGGCCTGTCCAGCGTGTTGTTTTGCGCGTGGGTATAGCCAAAGGTATTCTCTAAGTGAATAAAGCTAACCGGATGCAAAGTTAAGCTGCCCTCAAAGCCATATAGGTTGGCGTTTACCTGCCCGTAGCGATAAACATCATAATTAGTTGGATTGCCTGCCTCATCCTGATCCTGCACTACATCGCCCTGTGTATGCGATGCATAGATGAAGTTATGGATATAGTTCTCGTAAATACCTACGCTGGCGCTGATGAATTTGTTATCATACTCTAAAGTAGCATCGGCCTGGTAACTACGCTCAGGGGCAAGGTTAGGGTTGCCCACCTCGTAACGGAAAGTACCTTCGTGTACACCATTCGAAGCCAGCTCGGCAGGGTTTGGCGCGCGGAACGCGGTACCGGCATTGGCCTTAAAGTTAAGCTGATCGTTAAACTGGTGGGTATAGCCTAACGCTCCGCTCACGTTCGAGAATTTGTTGGTAAAAGGCTCAAAGCGGGCTTCGCCATCTTCAATCAAACCCTTGCCTGTGTTCTTACGGTAATCGTAACGGATACCGGCGTTGAAGGTGTTTTTGTCCCAGGTATTTTTAACATAAGCGAAAGCGCCAATGCCGTACGAGTTATAATCAGGCACTAAATATTCCGAGCCTTTGTTCAGGCTTTTACCTATCTCGGTACTTGCACCAAATACAGGCTGCCAGCCATTACTTTCGGGCAGGTAGTATTTAACATCGCCGGTATAAGTATTCAGGTCGAAAAACAGCGATGGATCAGTGCTTTCCTCCAGCTCACGGCGCTGATTTTTCTGGTAACCCAGGTTAACCTTTAAAAAGCCACTGCCGATGATGAAGTTATTATCCCAGTTTATTTTATAATGCCTGATGTCCTGACGTGGGAATAGCAGGCTGCGGCTTTTGTAATCATCATTGGTAAACGGCTCGCCATCTTCCTTAAAAAAGTTCAATCCGTTATCAGGTTCAGCCTCAAATAAACCAATATTGTTTTTAAAGTACGAGAAGTTGATGTGCGAGTAACCCCATTGCTTATTTAAACCCAGCATACCGCTAAGGTTGGTTTCGTTAAAGCCTGAGTTAGGGAAATAGTAATCAGGAGTTTTAAAGGCATAAGCGTTTTTGTACGACCCGCGTGCGCGCCATACCAAACCATCCTCATTACCGGTAAGCATTAATGATGTACCGGTAAGGCCATTATTGGTAGCGTAGTTGGTCAAAAATTCGCCCTTTATTTGTCCGCTTGGCGGGGTAAGTGGGTCGAGCATGTTGATCACGCCACCCAGCGCGTCCGATCCGTAAAGCAAAGAGGCCGCGCCACGCAAAACCTCCACACGGTCGGCACCGTATTGGTCTATCTCAATGCCGTGCTCATCGCCCCATTGCTGGCCTTGTTGTTTAACGCCATTGCTCAGGGTAACCACACGGTTATAGCCCAAACCACGAATAACCGGTTTTGATATGGACGGGCCGGTAGTAATTTGCGATACACCCGGTACCTGGCTGGCCAAGGCATCAATAATATTAGTTGATGGGCGCAGCAGCTGATCGCGGGTAACCGTAGTGGCCGATGTGCTGTTTTGTTTGCTGTTACCGCTTATCGGCGTGCCGGTAATAACAACCTCGCGGGTTTCAATAACGCTGGGTTGCAGGGTAAATACCGGTGGGGTGGTAGCGGCCATATCAACCAATTGGGTTAAGGTCCGGAAACCAACAAACTGTATCTGTACCAAAAACTTACCGCGGGCAGGCAAATTATTTAATGAAAACTCGCCGTTCGCGTCGGTTTGGGTTGATATCTTAAGATCAGGAAAAGTTACGGTAGCGCCGGGTAGCGGCTGGTTATTATTATCAACAACTTTACCTTTTAATATAATTATAGGGGTTGATGCCATGCTTTGGACAAATACCAATAGCAAGCATATCAATAGCTTGAATTTCATGATTATCGTTCAGAAAAAAATAAATAAGTAAAATACTGCTTACGCAGCAGGTGTGTTCTCTATTTTATTTAGGATAATATGAAAACAGGCGGGGAGAGCCCATCGGCTAAAATGAGGCCGAATGGCTTAAAATCAAATTTTGCGGAAGGGTGTGTTAACTCGGTTGCTTGCAGGTCAAAAGCAACATAATTTTGGTGCAGCTCCATGTCTGCATGGTGCATGCTATCGCATATCTGGCATTTTTCGCTAACCTGCGTTCGGCCCTTTACTTTGGCATCAATATGATGGATGCCTTTCAAAATGTGGTGCTGATGCGAATACACTACAACCTGCCCTGCAACAAAGCAGAGTAGTAATAGCCAGGCGGCGATTAAAGTGTAACGCTTCTTTTTCAAGATTTAATGCAATTTGGACAAATATAGGTCAATATAAATAAACAATTCATCAGCATAGGGTAACATTCTTGTGAAATGTATATTTGCCGGTATGAAACCTGCCGAAGTAAATAAAAGATGGGACGAGTTGCAGCAGCATATCGCCAGGGATTTTGACACCGATACGCCCGATATGAAGGTGATGCTGTTCCTGGTAGGTGTACAGGAGCTGGGGCAGGGGCCCCGCAAGTTTAGTAAAAGGCAAAAGGAGGAGCTAATGCACATTGCCAATTGCCGCCTGTTTAGCCAGATGGGTTTTTACGAGCTTGAGGGACTTGACCAGGACGGCTGGCCGCACTGGAAACTGGTGAAACCCATACCCAACTATACCCTGCTTGAGCAGGAGATGGTACTGAAAACGCTTATGGTAACTTATTTTGCCGACATATATCCATACGAAGGTTAACATGAAGAAACTTTTAGTAGCCGCCCTGCTTTTACTCACCACCACAGGTGCCTTTGCCAAAGGGCCTAAAAACCAATACGTGCGTATCAAAACCATTTATGGTACTTGTATCATCCGCTTGTATAATGAAACACCGCTGCACCGCGATAACTTTATTAAGCTGGCAAAGGCGGGTACGCTAAATGGTTCGCTGTTTCACCGGGTGATCAAGGATTTTATGATACAAGGCGGCGATCCTGAATCAAAGAATGCCAAACCCGGCGATACATTGGGCAACGGAAAAGAAACCTATACCGTACCGGCGGAGTTTCGCGATAGCATATTTCATAAAAAGGGTGTACTGGCCGCTGCCCGTGAGGATAATCCTGATAAGGCATCAAGCAGCTACCAGTTTTACATTGTAGAGGGCAAGCGCTTTACCGATGAGCAACTGGATAAGTTAGAACAAACCCGTTTGAAAGGCCGCAAGATACCTTTAAGCTGGCGCGAATACTATAAGGCGGTTGGTGGTACTCCGCATCTCGACCAAAGTTATACCGTGTTTGGCGAAGTGATCACGGGCCTGGATATGGTTGACCGAATCGCCATACAAAAAACCGATGGTAACGACCGCCCGCTGACCGATGTGCCTATGACCATTGAGTTGCTCAGCAAAAAGGAGTGCAATCAGTTGGATAAGATATTGCAACTTCGCCCCTAAATCCCCTGAAGGGGACTTGCCTTACAATTTACATTACTACCGCCGATGCGGCGATTATATATGAAGATAATTACTTATAACGTTAACGGCATACGCTCGGCCATCAGCAAAAACTGGCTGGAATGGCTAAAGGCTACTGATGCCGATGTGATTTGTTTGCAGGAAATAAAGGCTACGCCCGATGTGTTGACCGATCTGCTATTGGTTGAGGAAATGGGCTACCAGCACTACTGGTACCCGGCCGAGAAAAAGGGGTATAGCGGTACGGCCATATTTACCAAACAAATACCCAAGCATGTGGAGTACGGCTGCGGTATTGCCGATTTTGACCGCGAAGGCCGCAACATACGTGTTGATTTTGAGGATGTATCGGTAATGAGTGTGTACTTTCCATCAGGTTCAAGCGGTGACGAGCGTCAGGATTTTAAGTTCCGTTTTTTGGATGAGTTTGGTGCTTACCTGCAACAGTTAAAGCAAACCTACCCTAAGCTTGTAGTTTGCGGCGATTATAATATTTGCCACAGAGCGATAGATATTCACAACCCCAAATCAAACGCCAACTCGTCCGGTTTTTTACCAACCGAGCGCGATTGGATGGAGAACTTTATTAACTCCGGCTTTATTGACACCTTCAGGCACCTGAACCAGGAACCGCATAACTATACCTGGTGGAGTTTCCGCGCTAATGCCCGCGCCAAAAACCTGGGTTGGCGTATTGATTACAACATGGCCACCTCAGCGTTGGAGCCACACATCCGCCGCGCGGCTATACTATCAGAAGCAAGGCATTCAGATCATTGCCCGGTGTTGTTGGATCTGGAGTTTTAACCCGTCAACCCCTCCTAAACGGCGAAGCCCTCATGAGCACCAATAGAAAAACAATTATTAGCGAATAATCCTCCCCGAGGGGGAGGACTTTAATATCGCTTTAAAATTCTTGTCATTTCGAACGAGGAACGAGGAGAAATCTGTCGCTTTACTATGAACGCGTGCAGATTTCTCCGTTGTCGAAATGACAATATTATATAAAAAGGTAGCGTAGGCCATGTCACCCTGAGCCTGTCGAAGGGAGAGCGTGGGCCTAAACAAGCGGCGAGTGCTTCGACAAGCTCAGCATGACAATGCGGTACATCACAATAGTAAAAGAACCTATCAATTCCTCGATTTAACCCTGTTGCTTTCAGCGTCGGCGCCGGTTTGGCGGTCGCGGCTTTTAATTTTAGTGTTGCCAAAATTGTAGGTCAGGTTAACGCGGGCAATGCGGGTTTCGCGTTTTTGGCGAATATCCAGATCAACCGTTTGGTAGTTGGCGGTAATGTTGTTGCGGCGCATCCAAAATACATCACTCACGGCCAGCTTCACATTCAGTTTTTTGTTCAGGAATGAACGACTAAAACCTAAGTCGATTGAGTACTGCGGCTTAATATTATATATACCATAGCTTACGGTTGATTGGTAAAAGGTCACTATCTCGGCCTTGATCTCCTTTGGCAATAAAAAATTATGCGTGGTTTTAAAGAAGAATGATGCACGGCCCTTGTTCAGGTTACCGCCTAATAGGTCATTCGCTTTAAAGTTGTTGTAAAAACCGGTAAAGGTTAAGTTACCTGTCCACCATTTCCAAAAGGTGAAAGGGGTGTTCAGGTTCAACGAGTACGAATCCTGCGAGTTAAAGTTGAGGTTGGTTTGATAGGTAACCTTGCGGGCGGTATCAGTTAAAATAACCTCGGTAAATACATCGCTGGTATGGCTATAGTTTAAGCTCAGGTTAATGGTTTTATTATAAGTATAGTTCAGTTCAAACGAGTTGGTGTATTGTGGTTTTAAAAATGGGTTGCCTTGCGAGTAAGTGAATTGATCCAGGTAATAAACAAACGGATTCAGATCCTCATAGCTCGGGCGGTCAATACGGCGACTGTAGTTAAAGCCTAACTCGTGTTTTTTACCCAGTTTTTGGTTCACAAACAACGTAGGGAAAAAGTTAAGGTAACTACGTTCAACCACATTATTGGTAGTTATCAAATCGCCTTTTGATTTGGTATGCTCGGCACGTAAACCCAATTGTACCGATGTGGTCTTGAACTCCTTGCTCAGGTTAAAATAACCGGCCTTTATTTTTTCATCATATATAAAGTGGTTGGTACGGTTGGGGTCGTCAACCAATCCGGTACCGGTCGAATCAAGCTTAGCTTGCAGATCGTTATCCGTTTTAACAAAACTGAACTTTGCGCCCAGCTCCAGTTTAAGGGTTTTGTTAAGCGGCTTCACATAATCAACCTTTTGTGTGTTGATAGTGATTTTTGATGGAGTGATGTTAGCTATCAGCAACGGGTTTCTGTAACTGGTGCCATCAGGCAGTAAAAACTGGGTATTATAGTAACCTACGCTGTTGTTCCTGAAACGTGAGTGGTCCACATCAACGCTTATGCTTTGGCCAAGGGTATCAATGTCAAACTTATCATTCAGGTTAAAGGCAATGTTGCGGTAAGTTTGATCAATGGTTGATGGCGTATTCTGCATACTATCCACCTGGTTGTATGATGGGCCAATGTTGGTGAGGTTGCTGTTGTCATCAAAGCCACTTGAGTGATCTCCGCTCACAATAAAACCTAACACGTTACGCTTTGAGGTGTTGTAATCAGCGCCAAAACGGTAATTGTTAAAATGTACCTGGTTAACAAATTCAGTAAGCTGATTAAAGTAGGTAACATCAGTACTGTTGGTTACACTGCGGCGTATGTTCATATTATTCTCCCGCTTTATATCGCCACGACTAAACGAACCGAAAAAGTTCCAGTCACCCTCCTTTACATTCATATTCAGGCTGCTGTTATTCCTGAAGTTGAGGCCATAACCCGCACCCGCGGTCAAGGAGCCATTAAAGCCCGATTGTTTGTTCTTTTTCAGTTTGATGTTGATGATACCTGAATTGCCCGCCGCATCGTACTTTGATGATGGGTTGGTGATCAACTCGATAGATTGAATGGTACTGCCATCAGTTGAACGCAACAGGTTAGCCAATTGGGTTGACGATAGGTAGGTCAGTTTATCATTGATCATCACCGTAACACCGGCCTTGCCTTGCAGGCTAATGTTGTCGTCCTTATCAACAGTTACTCCCGGCGCACGTTCTAAAACTTCTAACGCGCTGTTGCCGGTGGCAACAATACTGTTCTCCACGTTCATCACCAGGCGGTCGGCCTTGCGCTCAACCAATGGTTTGGCGGCGGTAATGTTCACTGTTTTCAGGTTTTGGCTTGATGGCTGCATGGCTATAGCCGGTAAATTTACCGCTTGCGCACCGGCCGTAAATTTGGCGCTATGCGTTTTTTGATAGCCCATAGTAGTGGCGGCAACAATATAATCGCCCGCTGCAATCTTGTCAAAAATGTATTTTCCGTTAGCGTCGGCCATTGTTCCTTTAACAATACTCGAATCTTTTACTCGTAAAAGGCTTAATGTGGCAAATTCCATAGGCTTGCCACCCTCGTTTAATACCGATCCGGATATTTTAGTAAAGGTTTGCGCGTTTGCAGTAGTATATATACATGCAAATAGTGTGGTGATTGCCGAAAATTTTAAAATAAGCGAACGTATATATATAATATAGGTATAAAAGTTAGGGCAATACTTTTCCTGTAAAAGCATTTTCATGTTTTTTAAGTGTTTTAGTTAAAAATTCTGGCTTTGCGGTTTCAGCTAAACCGCGTCAGATGGTGCTAAACAAAACAGGCATCTGTTTTTTCTATAAGATGCAAAAACATACCCCTTGGTTACACCCTAATCAAACTTTTTAATAACCGGGAATAATTCGGCGGCAATTTTATGCAGGTAGGTATGTGCCTTTTCAAGGTGAGGCTGGTTGGTGATATCGCTAATGGCATGGGTGCCGATAGCGTTGTTTCTCTCAGGCAGGTAGTAAAAGTAAAGCAGAATAATAAGCCCGCTGAATAACAGCAGGCTTATATATTTTATCAGGGCTTTCATTTTTTTATGGTGGTGATAACGGTGTCTTTGGCTATTACAGCAGTATCAGAAGTTGGTAGGTTTTCGGGGGCAGGCGGGGTGGTTACCTTGCATTGTAAGCCATCAGCCGTCATAACGAAGGTTGTTGGAGAACCGCTGTCCTGTCCGTTCATGGTTCTGCATCCCCATATATCAATATCATTAGCATATCTGTATAGCTCCTCATCAACAACTACCTCGGCATTAACCGGCACTTTTAGTGTGATGTGCAGATCCTGCGCGCGCCATAAGGCTCCTTGCTGGCGTTCCAGTTTTGGCGAAAAGTTAAGTACCGAGTCCTGCTGAAAAAACTGATAGCTTGTAGCACGGGCATTGATCAGGGCTTCTTCGTAAGTTTTGCCGCGTGCGCTAAACCTTTCAACAAGCACGGGCGTTGCTACATCGCTTTTTTCAATGGTGATGTACACGTTCCGGCCTGGTCCGTCAAAATCATGGTTGTATTCAGATTCTACTAAGGTTAAACCCTTAAAGCGCTCCTTGATGTTAAGCCTTGCGCTATCTTCCTCGGTCAGGTATTTAATATCATTAAGCTTTAAATAGTATGTGTTGTTTTTTATTGGTTTGATGTTAACCGTTTTGCGAAAGCTTGCCTCGTATCTAAAGTCGGCAGTGGCCTGGGCCGAGTAATAGATCACCACAAATACCGATGTTAACCATATAGCCAAAAGTGTAAAGCCTGTAGCGCGGTTAAAGCTGAAGTTTTTGAACAGCAGGGTTACAGCCAACAATATGATTGTAAGTAAAGGAATACCCACCAATAAAAATCCACATATCAGGAAGATAACATTGGCCTGATAATTAACAATATTGAAAGGGAACCAATTGTATATACCCATGTTGCCATAAGCTAAAAACGCTATGATAACTACGGCCAGACCAATTATGGTTAAAAACGAACAGATAACCAGTATTATACCGAGCGCTTTCATGACAAACTTGCCCGAAGTGCGGAAGAATGAACCTAAGTGTGTGAAAAAATCGCCGGCAAAGTCACGTACACGGTAAATAAACGGGCGAGCCTCGTGGCTAAAGTTGCTCATGCTGTCCTTAAGTCCGGTCATTTCTTCCTCAAAATTGCGTTTAAAGCCTTGCAGGTTCAGCTTTTCGCCTTTCATGGCCATGCGGTCGGCACGGGTAATGGCTTTGGGCACTACCAGCCATAAAATAACATACAGCATAAAACCTGTACCGAACAGTAATACGGCTATCAAAAATGCCAACCTTATCCAAACCGAACGTACATCAAAGTAACTGGCAATGCCTGAGCATACGCCGCCAATAACCCGCTCATCCGGGTCGCGGAAAAGTTTGCGGCTGGCATTCTTGGTTTCAGTAAAGAAGGGTTGGGTTGGTTCGCCATCCTCATCGGCGCTGGCAAAATCCTCAACGCGGCCCATTTGGTTAACTACAAATTGTATGTCGGCCTCAACAAGCGCCTGCTTACTGTCGCGGGCCAGTATTTCGGTCAGCATTTCGGCAATACGATTCTCAATATCGGTGGTTATTTCAAGGCTATCAGCCGAGTGCATGAAGTGACGCTTAACATCAGTCATGTAATTTTTTAATATCTCGTAGGCATCTTCCTCGATATGGAACACGGTGCCGTTGATGTTTATTATAATGGTTTTGTTCATGATCATTATTTTTTAGGGTGATTGGGGGATAGGTTACTTACGCTCGCCAATGGCGGTACGTACGGCAAATTCCAGTTCCTGCCAGGTTTTATCGAGCTGCTCAAGCACTTTTCGTCCTTCGTCAGACAGGACGTAGTACTTGCGCGGTGGCCCCGACGTGGATTCGACCCAGTTATAACTAAGCAGGCCATTGTTTTTTAAACGGGTTAGCAAGGGGTACAAAGTTCCCTCAACAACAAGCAGTTGCGCTTTTTTTAATTCGGCAATGATGTCTGAGGCATATGTTTCACCCTTGGCAATAATGGAAAGAATGCAGTACTCCAGTATGCCTTTCCTCATTTGGGTTTGGGTATTTTCAACAATCATAATACAAAGATATATGTTTAAGAATGTATTATGCAATACATAGTACTGTATTTTTTCATTTTTTTATTAAAAAGCATTTAGCTGGAAGTTTTTTAACTTTTTTTAACATAAAATTTGACTTTTTAATAATGTAACATTACTTTTATGTTCAATTAACTATTAACTGATCTTATTTATTAACGAAATGAAAAAACTTCTACTCGTAAGTTTGTGCTTTCTGTTGTTATGCGTAACGCAGACCTTTGCGCAAAACCGGACGATCACCGGTACAGTGACTGCAAAGGAAGATGGACTTCCCATCCCTGGGGTTTCGGTCCTTGTTAAAGGTACCTCGATCGGTACGCAAACCAGTGGCGATGGTAAATTCACGCTAAATGTTCCTGCTTCAGGAAACACACTGGTATTCTCATTCATTGGTTACGGCACTATTGAGCATGCTGTTCCATCAAGTGGTTCCCTTAATGTTTCATTATCATCAGATGTTAACCAACTTAACGAAGTTGTGGTAACTGCGGGTGGTGTTGCGATCAAAAATCGTGAGCAAGGTAACCAGTCAACCACTATCCGTTCTGAGCAGTTAACTCAGGGTAAAGCGTTCAACGTAGCCAGTGCCTTAACTGGTAAAGTTGCCGGTTTACAGGTTAACGCGGTAAGTAGCGGTGTTAACCCTAACATTCGTTTGGTGTTACGTGGTAACAGGTCGTTATTAGGTAATAACCAGGCTTTGGTTGTTGTTGATAACGTTATTGTGCCAACCAGCATCTTAGGTAACTTAAACCCTGAGGATATCGAAAACATCCAGGTGTTGAACGGTGCCGGTGCTGCTGCATTGTATGGTTCTGACGCGTCAAACGGTGCGTTGATCATCACTACCAAAAAAGGTAAAAGAGGTTCAACTGCTGTAACATTCTCAAACACTACTCAAATTGAAGAAGTAAACTTTTTGCCAAAAATTCAAAAAGAGTACGGTTCAGGTACAGGTAATGATGATGTTCCATCTTACACTCCGTACGAAAACCAGCAATATGGCCCTCGTTTTGATGGCAGCATGAGAATTATTGGTAAACCATTGGTTGATGGTTCTATCCAAACAGTTCAATACTCTCCTCGTAACGATAAAGATAAATTCTGGGATAATGGTATAACCAACCAGTCTGACTTCAGTATTTCATCAGGTGACGACAAAAGCACTACCTACTTATCAGGTCAGTACTTTACTCAAAAAGCTACTATTCCGGGTGATACTTACAACAGGTTCACTGTTCGTTTAAACGGCCAAAGAAACCTGCTTGATAACCTTACTTTTGATTACACTGCAAACTATATCCAAAACAGGTATAACACAAGTAGTGCAATTTCATCAGTATTTGACAACGTGTTACAAACACCTTCTCAAATTCCATTATTGCAATATTCAGATTGGCAAACAGATCCGTTCGCTAACCCTAACGGTTACTACAACGAGTACTACCAAAATCCATACTTCGCTTTGGATAACAACCGTAGCTTAACCCGTAATGATTATTTAACCGGTAACATCCAATTAAAATGGTTCCCTATTAAAGAGCTATCTTTCTTGTTCCGTGTTGGTATATCAACTTCAAACCAATCAAACAAATCATACTCTAACAAATTCACTTACTCTGATTACAGGTTAGGTTTAACTTCAAACTTTAACAACATATTAGGTTCTGTTAGTGATGGTGCAAGCTACAACACTCAATTAAACCCTGAGTTCCAGGCGCAATACATCAAACAGATCTCTAAAGATTTCAATTTGAATGTTATCTTAGGTTCAAGCGTACGTGATAACCACTACAAAGGCTTAAGCGCTAACATCAATGGTTTGATCGTTCCTGATCTGTTTAACCTGGGTAACAACCTGAACAACCAAAACGCAGGCGAAAGCAACTTCCATGCCCGTCAAATAGGTGTGTACGCTGATGCTCGTTTAGGTTTCAGAGATTATTTGTACTTACACGTTTCTGGTCGTAACGACTGGAGGTCAGTACTTGCTCCAAGCAACCAATCATTCTTCTATCCAGCTGCCGACTTATCTTTCATCGCTTCTGACGCTATTCCTTTCTTAAAGGAGTCAAAAACTATCGAAAGCTTAAAGTTACGTGTTGGTGTGTCTAAAGTAGGTCAGGTTAACTTAGGTAACGCATCTAACTTTGGCGCTTATGCTTTATTACCAACATTCTTCCAGGGTAACGGTTATCCATTCAATGGTAACCCAAGCTTATCAGTTGGTAACCAAATCGTTTCTTTGAACATCAACCCAGAGATCACCAAATCAGTTGAGGCTGGTTTTGATATCGATATGTTCAAATCAAGATTATCATTAAGCGGTACTTATTACAGATCAAGTACTACTGACCAAACTGTACCGGTAGGTGTATCAAACGCTACAGGTTACAGCACTTACTTAACCAATACAGGTGAAGTTACCAACGAAGGTATTGAGACTACCTTCAGAGTTGTTCCTTACCGTGCAAAAGATTTTGAAGTATCAGTTGGTGCTAACTACACTTACAACAATAACAAAGTTGTTTCAATCAGCAATGACCTGCGTATATTATCAATCGGTACATACTCAGCAGCTGGTGTATACGCTGAAGAAGGAAAATCATTCCCGTTGTTGAAAGCTATTGATTACATCCGCGATGATCAAGGCCGAATTGTTGTTGACCGCATTACCGGTATGCCACAAGTTGGTACTAACCTGGTTGACGTGGGTAACACTGAGCCAAAACATCGTTTAGGTTTAGATGCTGCTATATCATACAAAGGCTTCCGTTTAGCCGGTTTGTTTGAATACCGTGGTAGCTTCTTCATGTACAACAGCGCAGGTAGCTTTGACTTCTCTGGTTCAGGTATCAGAACTACTTACTTTAACCGCGAAAGATTTGTTGTTCCAAACTCATCATACTTAGATGAAGCAACAGGCCAATATGTAGCCAACAACAATATCACAACCCGTAGCGGTGGTACAGCTTTCTGGACTGAAGGCCCAACTAACACCAGCGTAGGTACTAACTACGTTTACTCAGCTGCTTTCTGGAAATTAAGAGAGCTATCACTTGGTTATGATCTGCCTAAATCACTATTAGGTAAAACTAAATACATCAAAGGTGCCCGTATCAGTATTCAAGGTAGAAACCTGTTCCTGTGGACTCCTAAAACCAACATTTATACCGATCCTGAGTACAGTGCAGCCGGATCAGATAGTAATGCAATCGGTTTGACTTCATTAGGCCAAACCCCTCCATCAAGATTATATGGTGCAACTCTATCAATAACATTATAATTAGAAAAGAGATCATGAAAAAAATATTAACATATTTTATAATTGGTGCTGTTGCATTGGGTGCTACCTCATGTAAAAAGTACCTGGATATTAATGATAATCCAAACAGCCCTACGGAGTCTACTCCGCAGTTGGTATTGCCTGGTGCTATTGTTGGTACAGCGGGTTTAGTTAATACTTACAACTCAAACTTTGTTTACCCTGCAGGTTACTTTGCTAACATTTATGGTGTTGGTGGTTACGGTGCAACTATAAGCTTAAACTATACATCAACCAACTTTACCGGTGTATGGTCAGCATCATATGATAATGCTACTGATTATCAGTATGTATTAGATGCTACCGAAGGTGACGCGACATTGATTTACGCTAACGCGATGGCTCGTATCATGAAAGCATTCGTATTTGGTAAATTAGTTGACCAGTACAATGATGTTCCTTACAGCGAGGCGCTTAAAGGTGCTGCGCTTTTAACTCCTAAGTATGATAATGCTGAGGATATTTACCAGGATCTGGTTGCTCAGTTAAACAGAGCGATAACTGATATCAACACCGGTTTGGCTTCTACTGCAACTACTGAAATTCTTGCAACTCAAGACCCTATGTTTGGTGGTAACATGGCAAGATGGAAAGTATTAGCTAACACTATCAAGTTAAAATTACTTGTTAAAATGGCTGGTGTGCCTGCATTATCGAGCTTTGCAAATACTGAATTTGCAGCGTTTGATTCTAACTTAGGTGTTATTGGTGATGCCGGTGGCATTGATGATGCTTTGGTTAACCCTGGTTACGTTAAACAATCAGGTAAACTTAGCCCACTTTATGGTTACCTTGCAGCAAACGAGAATGATCAGCGTTCTCAAGGTCAGGCTATCCCAACTACCTGGATACTATCATTTTACAATGGTACCAAAATAGCCGATGATTACCGTGGTTATTCAATATTCTCTGCATTCCCTTCATCACCAACTAACCAGTTGGGTAATGAGAATACTCTTAGCACTCAGGTTCCGCCTCAAAACGGTACATCATGGTATACTGGTGATGCACTGGGTTCTACCGATCCGGTACCGGGCGTAGCTAAAGCACCAACACAAGCTCAACCTGTATTTATGGGTTCAGAAGCGCAATTCTTGAAAGCTGAAGCTATTGTTAAAGGATATCTATCAGGAGATGCTCAGGCTACTTTTGAAAGAGGTATCAGACAGTCTTTTCACTTTACACTGCTTGACCAATTTGGTGCAGAGTATTACAGTGTTTCAGAAGGTTTGGCTGAATATTATGATGTGAATTCAACTAACCGTTTGGTTAATTTTGAACTTGCTGCAACTGATGCTCAGAAACTTGAAGCTATTATCACTCAAAAGTACATAGCGATGAACGTTATCAATGCTGATGAGGCGTTTAATGAGTACAGACGTACTGGTTATCCTACAGTTACTGGTACTTCAGCAACAGGAACTTTTGCATCTACGCAGTCAACATCAACAAGGGCAGACAGAATGCTAAGCCGTATTCCTTATCCACAAACAGAATACACACTTAATGCATCTAATGTGCCTCAAAACATCAGAATTTTCGAAGACAAGATTTTTTGGGACGTAAACGACTAATAATAATTAGATTATCATGAAAAGAAATATATATAAGGCGCTTTCATTGTTTGTGGCAGCGGCTTCATTAACATCGTGTTTAAAGGATGATAGCTTAGTTTTAGATCCTGAAAAAACACATAACGTTATCGAGTTTGCTAACCCATCTCAAATAACGAGCCCTTCAGGCAGTATTTATCCATTGTACACTTTTGCTTATGAGTTAGGTAAAACTTCAACTCAGATAGTTGAGGTAAGCTATTCAGGTGCTGAAGATAGCGCGCCACAGGATATTACTGTAAACCTTGCAGTAGGTACTGCTGCTCAGGTTGAAGAATATAACGACGATCAACATACTGAGTTTACTCTTTTGCCTGCTGCTGCATATCAGTTTACTACAACTTCGGTTGTAATTAAAAAAGGTGAAAAACGTGCTTCAGTGCCAATCGTGTTTAACCCTGATCTGTTTGATCTTGACGAAGCTTATGCTCTTCCGCTTCAGATCACTTCTGTATCGTCAGGTGTATTGAGTGGTAACTTTAACGTTATCATGATGTCTATCAACGCGAAGAACATGTTTGAAGGTACTTACCAGTTAAAAGGTAGAATTACCCGTAACAGTGCAGCCGGTCCGGATTTAAACCTTGGTGGTGTGCGTGATGGTAAGGCTACAAGATACCTTTCAACTTTAGGCCAGTATCAAAATGCATTTGCAACAGGCTGGAGAGATAACAGCGGTGTTGGTGGTATTGACGGATTGAACGTTAGAGTAGACCCTACTACTTGGGAAGCTACTGTTACTGCAACAGGTAACGCTACTCTTAAAAATACTGCTGGTTACAATAGCCATTATGACCCTGCAACCAGAACATTCTATCTTGCTTACGATTGGGGTACTGCTCCAAGCACTCGTTTAGCAGTAGATACTTTGGTTTACGTAGGTCCGTAATTAATACAGGTATTAATAAAAAGGGTCACCCATACGGGTGGCCCTTTTTATTTTGAATAATCTTGTTTCGGCATTTTGCTAATGCTTATATTTACTTATAATTAAACACGCTTACCCACAATGAATACTATTTTTAAAAGCCTGCTTATCACAAGTGTTTTAAGTATGGGGGCACTAAACAATGTTGAAAAAACCGTTGAACTTTCTGACAAGTCAAAGCTGGTATACAACGTCGGTGAAGACAAGAAACTGAATGGCGCATTCACAATTTCTTCGGTAGAGAATAAGCTACTGTTAAGGGGTAGTTATAAAGAGGATCAACGCTCAGGTAACTGGTACTGCTTTAACCCGGATGGCTCGGTTTTTTTAAGGTACAATTACGATCTTAAAAAGCTGGTTTCGTTAGATACCGCTGCTATTAAAAAGGTGGATGTGGTATTAAAAACAGACGATAAGGATGTTAAGAAAAATGCCATGATACCTGTGCCAATTTGCTCAATTGAACAATATGTTGCTCTGTTGGGCTCTGAATTTGAACGCAAAATAATGGCAGAGAACAAGTCTGCTGAAGGCACTGTAAGCGCAGACCTTATAGCTTCAGTTGATGAAAACGGTAAAGCTACTTACTCGGCCGTGTATATGGCCGGTGGAGCTAAGGCTGCCAAAAAGTTAATTATTAACGAAAAGGTATTTGATATTGAATGGATACCGGCAAGTTATCAAGGTAAAAACATAGCCTCAACATTCACTGTAAATATGATGGCTGATTTTTCATCAGACCCAACTAAACGACAACGTTTTATGTGGAATTATTAAGAAAATAAAAAAGCGGCCAACAGCCGCTTTTTTATTTTATCGTTTATCAACACTGTACTTACCGGCTCCAATAAAAATCAGCCCGGCAAATACAAAGGCCAGCTCAATGGCGTGAGATGCTCCCTTTAAGCCATCGCCACTACCCAGGTGCATGGCCGCGGCTACTATCATGTTAATGGTTAAAAATATAGCGGCCGGCCTGAACCATAGGCCTAATAGTATCAATACTCCACCAGCCGCTTCGGCCAGGGCTGCCATTAAGCCCCAAAAGGTTGGTAAAAAGTTAATGCCTACATATTTGGTTGAGGCGCCAAGCTGTGCCCAGCTATCGGGGCCGCCTATTAATTTAGGGTAACCATGATAGATCATCATGGCGCCAAGGCCAACGCGTAATAAAAGTAAACCGGCATCCTTATACTGGCCGAGGTTGCTTAAAACTGCCATAATTTATTTGGTTTGGTGAGCTGTAGTTAAACAGCTGAGGTTATTTATAGTTTGCGGTTACCTCTTGCTTATCAATATGTAAATGTAGCGTGCTGCCCAAAACAAGGCTTTGGTTATTAGATATATGCCCTGCCGGGAAGTCGAAACAAACCGGATAGCCGTAATCTTTCACTACATCAATAATGATCTCCTCAATAGTTTGGCCGAAAGGTATATCATTATCCTTTATCTCGGTAAAACCGCCAACTATTAAGCCTGCCAGGTTTTTAAGTTTTCCGGCACGATCAAGTGTGCGCACTAAGCGGTCGATAGAGTAGAGGTATTCGCCTACATCTTCAATGAAAAGTATCTTACCGTTGTAATCAAAATCGGATACCGAACCCAAACTGCAAACCAACAGCGTAAGGTTACCGCCAACTAAAGTCCCGCTGGCTTCACCGCTAATGTTATAGTTACCGGTGGATGTATACTCATAGCTCAAATCCTCGCCAAATAAGGCCTTGTGGAGCGTTTGTATGGATTGGGCCGACGCATCGGGTATGTTAACCGGCATTTGCCCGTGTATGCTTTGTAATTGGTATTTACTGTACAGGTGGCTATGCAGCAAAGTAATATCGCTAAAGCCTAATACCCATTTGGAGTGGGTAGCCATGCGATCGAAATTCACATGGTCAATAATACGGATAGTGCCGTAGCCTCCACGTGCGGCTATAATGGCCTTTATACTGTCATCATCAACAAAGCGTTGCATATCACGTGCCCGCAAAGCATCATCGCCCGAAAATTGATGGTACGAAGCCTCGACCGTTTCGCCCAAAACCACTTCAAGTCCCCATGATTGCAGCAGGTTGATGGCATCCGTCATGGGTTTGGGTAGCTTTTTGGCCGGGCAGGTGATGGCTATCTTGTCACCTTTTTTAAGATATGGAGGAGTTATGCTCATATTGAATTATCTTTGCCAAATTATAAATAACGCGGTACATAATGTCACAACTCGATAAATTTAAACGATATACCATAACATCAGCACTACCTTATGCCAACGGGCCTTTACACATCGGGCATTTGGCGGGGGCATATTTACCTGCTGATATTTTTGTGCGTTACCTGCGCCTTAAAAAACGCGATGTGGTTTACATCTGCGGATCTGACGAGCATGGCGCTGCCATCACCATTAAAGCTAAAAAAGAGGGCACCACACCGCAAGCCATTATTGATAAATATCATCAACAAATAAAGGATAGCTTTGAAAAGTTCGGTATATCATTCGATATATATCACCGCACCTCATCGCCCATACATCACGATCTTTCAAAAGAATTCTTTTTGAATTTGTACGAGAAAGGTGAATTCGAAGAAAAATTCTCGGAGCAATATTTTGATGAAGAATACCAGCAGTTTTTGGCCGACCGTTACATTACCGGTACTTGCCCTAACTGCCATAATGAAAATGCCTACGGCGACCAGTGCGAAAAATGCGGTACTTCACTTAACCCTACCGATCTGATCAACCCGGTATCAACCCTGAGCGGTAAAACGCCGGTATTAAAACCAACCAAACACTGGTATTTGCCGTTGGATAAGTATCAGCCCTGGCTGGAGAAATGGATAGACGAGAAGGAAGGCGAGTGGAAGGTAAACGTATTCGGTCAGTGCAAATCATGGCTTAAATCGGGCCTGCAACCCCGCTCCATGACGCGCGACCTTGATTGGGGTATTGATGTGCCTTTAGAAGAGGCCAAAGGCAAAAAACTATACGTTTGGCTTGATGCGCCTATCGGCTATGTATCGGCCACCAAACAATGGGCTATTGATAATAATAAAGACTGGCAGCTGTACTGGAAAAAGCAGCAGAACAAGGAGGATGATACCTGCCTGATACACTTTATTGGTAAGGATAACATTGTTTTCCATTGCATCATCTTTCCATCGGTACTGCACGCGCATGGCGAGTATGTGTTGCCTTATAATGTACCGGCCAATGAGTTTTTGAATTTAGAGGGCGATAAGCTGTCTACCTCGCGTAACCATGCCGTTTGGCTGCATGAGTACCTGGAGGAATTCCCGAACAAGCAGGACGAATTGCGTTATGTGCTTACCTCGATACTACCTGAAACCAGCGACAGTGAATTTACCTGGAAAGATTACCAGGCACGCGTGAATAACGAGTTGGTGGCCATTTTGGGCAACTACATTAACCGGGTGATGATACTGATGCACAAGTTTTACGATGGTAAAATAGAAACATCGGGCCCGTACCTGCAACTAACGGATGCCGCCCTGAACGAGGAGATAGGCAAGGGTTATGACGATCTGGAAAAGGCGCTAAATGAGTTCAAGTTCCGTCAGGGTTTGCAGTCGGTTATTGATATGGCTCGCCTGGGTAACCGTTACCTGACCGAAAAGGAGCCCTGGAAAACCATTAAAACCGACCCGGAAGCCGCTAAAGAAGCCCTGCATAATAGTTTAGTGTTGATAGGCCATTTAGCTACCTGCCTGCAAGTGTTTTTACCGGCAACGGCTAAAAAGATATTCCACATGCTTAACTGGCCTGCTGATACTATCGGCTTTGAGGAAGAACTGAGCTTTGTGAACGGCCATCAACTGAACAAGCCCGAACTACTATTTGAAAAGATAGAGGACGAGGTTATAGAGAAACAACTGCAAAAGTTACAGGCTCAAAAAGCCGCTGCCGCTCAACCGGTAGAGGTTGCTGTAGCCCCGGCTAAAGAGAACATCAGCTTTGAGCAATTCGCTGGCTTGGATATACGCACAGGTACCATACTGGCTGCCGAAAAAGTTGCCAAAACCAAGAAACTGCTTAAACTGACCATTGATACCGGTATTGATCAGCGCACGGTGGTATCGGGCATTGCCGAGTGTTACGAGCCTGAAGCCATTGTAGGTGCCAAGGTGAGTATACTGGTGAACCTTGAGCCGCGCGATATTAAAGGCATAACCTCGCAAGGTATGATACTGATGGCCGAAAACGCCGAGGGCAAGCTAAGCTTTGTAGCCCCTGCGGATGAAATGCCAAACGGATCGGTGATCAGGTAATAATAAATGATATGGTAAATTAACGCTGACGTTAAACTTCGGGCTCAATTTTAGGTCGAAGTTTAAAATGTTACCAATTACCATATCATATGAAAAGTATACTACTTGCCGCGGCAATTTGCTGCGGCTTTTTAGCTTCGTGCTCAACCTACCAGTTAAACGTTATTAACGGCAATGCCGGTAGCAGGAATGAAAAAACCGGCGAATGGTTTTTTGAAAACGACTCCGTAAAAATATCGTACGCGTTTGATGGGCGAAACGGCCCTGTAACAGTAAACGTTTACAACAAGCTTGAAAAACCAATATATATTGATTGGCAAAAATCGGCTTTGATAGTTGATGATAAGGCCATAAGTTATGTGCCCGATCAGCTATCGTTAACCGGCACTATCAGCAGCGCCACAAACTACTTTTATTGGGGTAATAGCAATTGGGTGTTGCCTAATGCTACCGCGTATACTACCGGTAATATAAATGCCAATATAACACTCCCTAAATACTCAACATATTTACCACCACATACACAAAGCAGCATTAACACGTTGCATTTAAAGGATAACAGGTTATTTGTTGCAGATACAGCATACCATTCGGTACCCCTTGTTAAAACTTATGGCGATGCGGTAAGTTCTGAAAAGGTGAAGCAGGCCACGTTTAATAGCGATAACTCGCCATTTAAGTTTAAAAGTTACCTTACCATGTTTGTGGTTAATGGCAATGAAACCAGCCCGGCAACCTATCAGCATAGTTTTTATGTGTCGAGATCGGTATTGAGCGAAACCAGTCCGGAATTATTTGATGAGTTTGCCCGCAAGCGTGGCGACTTTTTTATAAGCAGGTAAAAGAAATACGGTGCCTGATAATTATTTTGTGGCTTGATTGCCAGCGTCAGCTAAATTTTGCAAATTTGCTGCTCAAAATATCCGGCCCCGTAGTTCAACGGATAGAATAGAAGTTTCCTAAACTTTAGATATGAGTTCGATTCTCGTCGGGGCTACACTGAAATGCTGAATGTCTGGTAGATGTTCGGCATTTTTTATGTAATGATGTCAAATATTTTATTGAAACTTGCTTCACAATATTTTAAGTGGCTGTAATAATACTACATACATGAAGGGCTTGTTAGGTTGGATAGGCGAAAAGAAAACCGCATTCCATTTGTGGTTAAATCTTGATAGTCGCGTATATAGAAAAGTTCATAATGTTATTGTGCCAGCGCAAAACGGTACAGCGCAAATTGATCATTTAATCGTATCTCCCTTTGGGTTATTTATTGTCGAAACAAAAAATCTGAAAGGATGGATATTCGGATCGGTTAATCAGCCGCGATGGACGCAAGTTATATTCGGCTACAAATTCTATTTTCAAAATCCTATTCACCAAACTTTCAGGCAAAAAAAAGTTCTTTCAGAGTACTTGGAAGTCAATGAGGTTAAGGTCAATACATTAATCTATTTTAATGGTGATTGCAAATTTAAAACGCTTTTACCGTCAAATGTTGTAAACAAAGGTTTAGCTCGATGTATCAAAGGGAATCAGGAAATAGTACTTAACGAGGCTGATATAATATCTATTTTGCAGAAGATTAAAGTCCTAAAACATAATTCCTTACTTACTACTAAAAATCATATTAGGGAGCTTCGTGATAGATATAGTTCAGTCACTATTTGTCCTAAATGTGGTTCTGATTTAGTTGAAAGAAATGCGACAAAGGGTAATGGCAGAAATTCTAAGTTTCTTGGTTGCGTCAATTATCCCAAATGTCGTTTTACAAGAAATATATAATAAATTCTTCAGTCGCAAGCGTCCCGGTTGTGGTTAATCCCCCCTTACTTCAACTGGCTCAACAACCCCTTAAAATAAAACCTCAAGCTGCCGCCAAAGCGTGGGTTGATCTCGAATATCTTGGGTTTGCCATCTACTTCCTTGTAGTCTATACAGCAGAGGCCTTCAAAGCCAATAGCGTTTAATACCTGGGTAAATGCTTCCTGGTGCTTGTTCATTACCCGGTTGCGGGTGTTAAAGGTTGCCTTGCCTTGCAGGTAGGCGGCCTCGGGGAAGCGGTAGCACACGGTTACGTTTGCTACTATCTTCCCGTTACGGAAAACAATGTGCGATGCGTATTCCTTTTTGCCGAATATCAGCTCCTGGGTAAAAAAGTCAGGGTCTTGCAATTCCTGCTCATAGGCTTTCTCATCATCGGCATTGGTGATGATGAAGGTATTGCGACTATAATCACCGGCATTCTTTTTCAGTATATACGGGTAGTTACAGTGCGGTGCCGGTACCATGTGGCCTAACCCGCATTCGCGCAGTTTGTTAACCAACAGGTCTTTCCTGTCGCAAAGGGTAATAGCCTCTAATGATGGTATGGGTATAAGGTCGCTTTTTATGATGTTTCTGGAAGCATCGCAGTGCATCACGTCCTGCACGGTCATGGGTACAACCAGATCGTATTTAGAGTAATCGGTTTCGCTGCAAAACTCCGCGAAGTTGAGCTTAATGTCCAGGTTTTTGAAAGGCTTGGAAGTTACATCATTGCGCGACGGGTTTTTGTTGGTCAGCAATATGGAGTATTGCTCATAACGGCCCATCGAGAATAAAAAGCGTTCGCGGGCGCGGTACATGGCATCAATAGTTCTGGCCTTAATACGTTGATACGTTCTCTTTTTAATTATTCGTGGGTACAAATAATCGAGTGTAAGTTTTTCCCTGATCATCAATAGTTAATAAATGTTGCCCTCTACACAAAAACTTAATTGAGCTGCACATCAGCACCGGAAAACATCATATTTCAGAGCAATCAATAGCCTGCAAACGAGATGCTTCCGCGCAAAATACAGCCGGATTAATTAGGTGTGTAAATGTAACAATTTTGGGACAAAATATAATTAAGAAGAAATAAAATTATTCTGCGTTTGCGATGCTGATATGTATATATTCTTTACTCATGCTTGAGTTTTTTGGTGCGGATAGCTCTGATATCAATTAACAGGCTTTATATTTATTATTTAACCAGTGCCCCTGTGAAGATATTTTTAGACATTGATGGTGTTATGGTCCACGCCAATCCTCAAAAGCAACTTGATTTTGAGGAGGATGGTTTTTACAGATTTAGCGAACTATCAGTTCATATTTTACAATCATTCATAGATCCTTTAAATGATGAATTAATATTATCAACTACCCATCGATTTAGATACAGTATAGCTGAATGGAAGAATATATTTAATGTGCGGGGGATTTTTGTAAATGAAGTATCAATTGTAAACTTACCAGTCAACCCTAAATATAGCAGGAAGAATGAGATAATGGATTGGATATCAATGAATTAGTTAGCCATTGATGAAATCATAATTATTGATGACGATAAATTTTTAAATGAATTGCCGCAATTTATAAAGGAGCGTTTAGTGTTAACAAACTCATATACCGGATTGATCGATGACACAGCTATTCAAGAGATATTAAACCGACCATCTAAGTAAGATACACTGAATATCGAACTAAAGTAATTTTGAAAAAACGATTTATCAAAAATCTTCTATCTTTACCTTAAACATATTATTTATCACAATTACATATGAATACAACCCTACTAAAAAAGCATTTTGCCATGGCCGCCCTGGCTACGGGTATGCTGGGCTTTACGCAGCACACCATAGCCCAAACCGTTAACGAGGCCGATCGCCATGAGATAGTTACCAAACTGGCCGATAAGCTGGTTGATGTATACCCTTTCCCGGAGATAAGCGCAAAGCATAGCGAAGCGCTTAAAAAGGCCGAAGCAGCCGGTCGTTATAATAATTTGAGTGAGGATGAACTGGCTTCGCGCTTAACCGAGGATCTGAACAAGGCTCATAAGGATGTGCACCTGCGTGTTATGCGTAACGAGCAGGTATATAAAAACATGACCGAACCCCGTGCCGAAGGTGGCCGTAACCGCGAGGATGATTCAGAACGCCGGGCCAACTATGGTTTTAAAAAGGTGGAGATAGATGGCGCTACCTCAACCGCGTATATCGACGCGCCGGGACCGTTCTACGGTTCAAAGGAAGCATTCGAGATGGCTGCCGCTACCATGAACATGGCTGCTTACAGCAAATATATTGTTATCGACATAAGGCATAACCCGGGCGGTACGGGGCAAATGGGGCGTTTCCTGTCGTCGTACTTTTACAATGCCGGCCACGAGCAATTTTACCTGAACGGTTTTTATAAAGACCGTAAGCAGGATGAGCAGGAGTGGACCTACGCCTACGTACCGGGCAGGCGCAACCCCGATGCCAAGGTTTACCTGATGGTAGGTCGTGGTACAGGTTCAGCATCCGAAGGTTTTGCCTATGCCATGCAAAAGCTTAACCGTGCTACCATAGTGGGCGATACTACCGCCGGGGCTGGCATTGCGGGTACTTATGTAGCGTTGAAGAATAACCTGATAGTTTTCACGCCATTCAAAATGGTGGTTGGTCCGGGTACTAATGTGGGTTGGGAAGGCACTGGTGTTATACCCGATGTTAATACCGGCAAAGGCGATGCCTTATTAGCTACCCGCAAGCTGATACTGGAAGATATTGTTAAAAACGGTAAAGACAGCGTTACCCGCGAGGGCGCGCAATGGGTTATAGATAACACGGCTATGGCCACCAACAAATCCGTTAACATGAAAAGCAAATACGGCGAGCTGATAGGCAAATACCAAAACAATGTATCAATAACTGCCGGTAAAGGTGGGTTGATTTACAAATACAGTGTACCCGGCAAACCGGTTGAAACATTTGTATTGCAGGAAGTAAAGCCTGATGTATTGGTGATCAACGGACTGAATGCTAACATCGCGCCAAATAGCTCGCGAATGTACATTAACCGTAACGCGGCAGGAAAAATTGAAAGTTATACCCGCAAAACCATGATGGGTAACGGCACTATTTACGTAGCGCCGCAGCCATTCAAAAAACAATAAAACCTTTTACCGTTTACGGCTAAAAATTAGCTGTAAACGGTTTCTAATAATTTTACCTTTTCTAAAGCCTGCTGCATATCGTTTATCAGGTATTGAGGTTCTTCCAGACCAATGTATACGCGGATGTATTGATGCCTCGGGTTATCAACATCATACTTCTCGGGTGGTATGGAGGCGATGGCCGGCATTACCAAACTCTCGTGTCCACCCCACGATACGGCTATCAGCATGTGCTGTAAACTATTACAAAAAGCCTCAATTTTAGCGTAGCTCGAATTTTTAAGGGCGATGCTGAACAGTCCGCCGCAGCCCTGCATTTGCTCGTGGGCAAGCTCAAACTGCGGGAAAGTGGTGCTGAAAGGCCATAAAACGGTATCGATATTATCGTGCTGTGCCAGCCAGTTAGTAATAACCTGTGTGCTTTCAAAGCTACGTTGCAGGCGTAATGGCAGGGTACGCAATCCGCGTAGCAACAGCCATGCGCTGTGCGGCGATAGTGCCGGGCCTAGGTTCATGAATTCGTGCTCAAATATCTGCCTGATCAGCTCACAGCTGCCTGTAACCACACCGGCCATAACATCCGAATGGCCGCCAATGTATTTAGTGGCCGATTGCGCCACCAGATCTATCCCCAGCTTTATAGGCTGCTGAAATAGCGGGGTGCAATAACTATTATCAATAATGGTGATAATGCCGCGCGCCTTGGCAAACCGGGCTACAGCTTCCAGATCCTGCAACTCATAAGTAAATGTATTAGGGCTTTCCAGGTAAATAAGCCGAGTGTTTGGTTTGGCGGCATCCTCAAAATCACTAAGCGCGGTGCCTGTAACAAATGTGGTGCTTATCCCAAACTTGGGCAGTAGATGTCTGAAAAGTTTGTCCGTCCAGCTGTATGGGTTTTCTACGCATACCACATGGTCGCCTTGTTTAACCAATGCCAAAACCGATGTGCTGATGGCAGCTATACCGCTCGAAAAAAGCAGGGCATCCCCGGCGCCATCAAGCGCGGCGAGTTTTTTACGCAGAATATTCAGCGTTGGGTTTTGCCCGCGCGAGTATAGGGTAGCGTCAAACTCATCGCTCATGGCGCTGCGCATGTCGGCCACGGTGTTAAAGGCAAAGTTGCTGCTTTGCATTACCGGCGGCGATACCGCGTTGTAATACTGATCGCGTTCTTCGCCAAGCTCGTTTAAAATATAAGAGAGATCCATAACAAATTATTGTGAGTGATTAGGTTTTATAATTGATTGATCGCCTGTGCTTAGTAATATAGTAAATAAGCAAGCCAAGTGCAAATATACCTATGCATACGGCTGCCGCCACAGGATGTTTCATGAAAATAAATAACGTAATAAGCCAGTAGGTAATTATAAATATCACCGGAATTATCGGGTATAGCTTAGTGGAATATATGCCCGGCAATTTCAGCTCCCTGGTTTTTTTACGTAGTATGAATACCGATAGCGCCGCGGTTGAAAGGCCTATTGTATCAAAAAACATTACATAACTTATAATGCTGTGGAATGAATCGACAAACAACAACACGCATAGCACTATCAGCACAAAAAAAGTAAGCCCGAACTCCTGCACCTGTGTTCTCGGGTTTATTTTTTTAAAGATGGCGGGTAAAATATCATCCTCGGCCATGGCGTAGTAAATACGTGGGTTGGCCATAATGTTCACATTTACAAAGGTTAGTACCGATACAAACATCAGCACCGAAATAATTTTATAACCCGTTGCCCCGAACTGCGACCCGGCCAACACCGCGGCCAGTGCCGGGGTTTGCTGCATTTGCGCTATGCCCAAAACTTTAAAATAAGCCACGTTTATCAGCAGGTATAAGGCTATCACCACAAACATGCCGGTAAGTATAGCCTTGGGGATGTTTATTTTGGCATTGATACTGTCGCCACCAAAGTTTATGGTTTGTTGGTAGCCACCATAGGTAAAAAACACGGCTATGAGGCTTATCCCAATATCCGACCAGGTGTTGTAATCTCCCTGTACTATCACAGGTTGCAGCTTCGGGATATCCGTTTTAAAAATGGCGCTGCATATCACCAGTATAATGGCTATTTTAAACAGGGTAAGCATATTTTGGGTTTGCGCGCTCATTTTTATACCCCGCAGGTTGATAATATAGAGTATCAGTACCGACGATATGGCGATGATCTTTACCCATAAGGAGTTTTGCAAACTACCCGGCATTATCAATGGGGCAATGTAGTGTGCGCCAATCAGTGTAACCGCAGCTACTGAAGCGGCGTTGCTGATCACCAGTATCCAATTGATCATGAATGCCACTGCCGGGTGAAAGCTGTATGAGAATGCCTTGTAAAAACCTCCGGTTGCGGGGTAACGCGCGCCAATTTCGGCAAAAGTGAGGGCTCCGCACAGGCTTATCAATCCCCCGAATATCCATACCCCAAAGTAGAGGTAAGGATTGGTAAGGTTTTGTGAAACTTCGGTAGGGGTGGCAAATATACCCATGCCTATAACCAGGCTGATAACGATCATTGACAGATCGAAACGGTTAAGTTTGGGTAAGATATTCATTTTGCGCCAGCCAATAGGGTGCGTTAATATAGGGTTTAGGTACCGTAAATACAACTTTGGCGCGGCTGGTTCAGCTGCGGAGGCTTTCACAATGATAGGGGCAACGAGTGAGTAAATATTATATGGATATTGCTTATGATGTAATAAAAGTTATTTTTACACTTATCATTATTAATATCGCATTATTAATTAAAAAAGTATCTTGCAAAATAATAACGCTAACCAAGGCTAAACCATTTATTACAGTTTTATATCGAAATGGCCGAGAATAAAAAGAAGATATCCATTAAGGATATCGCGAAGCTTACTAATACATCAATTACCACAGTATCATTTGTAATAAACGGTAAGGGGCGCATTAGCAGCGAGATAAAGAAGAAGGTGCTTGACGTGGCCATGAAAAACGGTTACGAACCCAACCGTATGGCGGTTGGCCTGCGTACCGGTGTATCAAAGGTTATTGGTTTGATAGTTGAAACCATTGGCGGTCCTTTTTTTGGCGCTATGGCCAAGGTAATTGAGGAAGAAGCCGAAAAAGCAGGTTACGGCGTTATTTACTGTAGCACCAACAACAATGTGCAAACGGGTAAAAACGTAATAAAAATGCTCTCGAATCAATTAGTTGACGGGTATATTGTTACCCCGATGAAAGGTTTGGAGCATGAAATTGAAACCATCATGAACAATGGCAAGCCCGTGGTTTTAATTGATGGGTATTTCCCTGAGCTGAATATACCACATGTGCTGGTTGATAATTATAACAGCGTTTTTAATGCCATACGCTCGCTGATCACTTCAGGATATAAAAATATAGCCTACATAACCCCCGATCTTGACCTGGTGCAACTGGAGGAGCGCAAAAGCGGTTACCTCGATGCCGTTAAGGCGGGCGGACTAACAGAGGACGAAAAGAATATCCTTAAAATACCTTTCGGTAGCGATAAAACAGAAGCTATTACGTTTATCAAGGATTTCCTGAAAAAGAATAAAAAGATCGACGCGGTTTTCTTTAGTACCAACTACCTTGGTTCAATGGGTTTACAGGCCATTAATCAGCTTAAACTAAACATTCCTGATGATATTGCCATGGTAAGCTTTGATGATAATGAGCTGTTTGAACTATACCCGCCGGGAATAACCGCGGTTAAGCAACCCACCTATCAGATAGCCAAATCGGCCATTGATCTGCTATTGTCGCGCTTAAATGATGATAAGCTGGATATATCCGAAATAAAAATGCAAATACCTGCCGACCTGGTTAAGCGTGGTTCCACTAAAATATTAAAATAGTATATAATAATATTATAATACACAAAAAGCCTTGCGGGATATGTGATACATACCTGCAAAGCTTTTTTGTTTATAACATACGTTAAGTATGTTTTAGTGATGAAAAATTAATTTAATTGGCTACCCGAAGGCAGTTGTAATGGTTATTTCAAATATGAGTTATTTAAACACTTAGCAGTTTGCTTATTTGTATCATTATTTCTTCAAATCATCTCAAATTGTTGCGTTTGCGGGCGTAAATAGTTGTTTGGGATAACTATATTTGATACTGCCATCAATTAAAAAGCCGGTTGAGAGTTAAACTATTGTTGTTGATATGCCTTATTGTGGCCGGCTTTACAGCCGGGGCACAATCGCATTACTTTACCCATTACCAGGTTGAAAATGGCTTATCAAACAACGCCGTTACCTGTAGTATTTTAGATAAGCGCGGCTTTGTTTGGTTTGGCACTAAGGATGGCCTTAACCGCTTTGATGGCTACAGCTTCAAAACCTTTCGTAACGATCCGGCTGATAGAAACACGCTGGGTAGCAATTTTATATCAACCCTGCACGAGGATGAAAGCGGCACGCTATGGGTAGGTACGGAGAACGGCTTGTATCGATACGATTCGGATAATGAGCAATTCATCTTTTCGCCCAATACGCCCGTGCAATCCATCAAAAGCGTTATCAGGCATAAAAATGATCTGTGGATAGTGTCGGGCTTGTCGTTATATAAATATGATCTGAAAAAGCGTACCATCAAATCATATCGCCGGTTGTTTTCGGCTACGGCATTATGCCGGTCGGCCGAAGGCGATCTGTGGGTATCATCATCTAATAACTACCTGCAAAAATATGATGATCGTACCGATACGTTTAAAGGGTATCAGGCTTTTGGGCGCGGTAAAAATGTACCGGTATCAAACTATATCGAAAAAATAAGCAGCGATGGGCCCGGTCGTTTGCTTATAGGTACTTCAAACCAGGGGGTTAAGGTATTCAATACCCACACCCATACTTCGGTTGGTTTGCTAACCCGTAACGAGAACGGTACCGACATCTTCGCGCGCGATTTTCTGCGTACCTCTCCCGATGAGCTTTGGATCGCTACCGAATCGGGCATATACATTTATGCTGAGGGCTCAAAAAAGCTGATCAATCTGCGTAAGCAATATAATAACCCTTATTCACTGGCTGATAACGCGGTATATACCTTTTGTAAAGATCGGGAGGGCGGTATTTGGGTGGGTACCTATTTTGGCGGTGTTAATTATTATCAGGCCAAATATACCTATTTCGAAAAATACTTTCCGCGCGTGGGCGAAAACTCCATCAGCGGCAATGCCGTGCGCGAAATATGTCGTGATAAAGCCGGTAACCTATGGATAGGTACCGAGGATGCAGGTCTGAATAAGTTTAATCCCAAAACAGGGCGTTTTACCAATTATGGCCCCGGCGATAAGCGCTCCGGCATTGCCAACACCAACCTGCATGGCTTGCTGGTTGATAGCAATGAGTTATGGGTGGGCACTTTTGAGCATGGTTTGGATGTGATGGATTTGCGGACTGAAAAAGTGATTCGCCATTACAGTGCGGGGCCGGGCATCCATCAGCTTAAAAGCAACTTTATTTTTTGTATGATGAAAACCACCGCCGGAGATATATTAATAGGCACTCCGGCTGGTTTGTATAAGTATGATCGTGTTGCCGATCATTTTAACCTGATCGGGCAAATGCCGCCCAAGGCATTCTACACAGCGCTGATGCAGGATAGCGAGGGCACCATTTGGGCGGGCACTTTCAGAAACGGCATTTATTACCTCAATGCCGATGGCAGCAGCGGCGGCATTGTTAAGCTGCCCGATATGAAGATAGATATGTCGCGGTTGCGGATAACGGGCATTTTTGAGGATACTGATCGTAATATATGGATAGCTACCGAATCTGGCTTGTTCAAATACAATCGTAAGTTAAAACGGATAAGGCAGTTCACCGTAAAGGATGGCTTGCCGAGCGATTTGATGTACAGCCTATTGGAGGATGCGCGCAAGCAATTGTGGATAAGCACATCAAAAGGCCTGGTTTGCTTTGATATGCGCACCGAAAAGGTGCGGGTATTCACCAAGTTTAACGGCCTGCTTACTGATCAGTTCAACTACAACTCGGCATATAAGGATGTAAACGGGCAAATGTATTTTGGCGGGGTAAAAGGGCTCATCAGTTTTAAACCCGATGAGTTTATTACCAACACCGTAGTGCCGCCGGTTTACATTACAGGCTTCCAGGTTAATAACCGCGAACTGGTGGCCGGGCAGGAGGGTTCGCCGCTTAAGCGCTCGATATTGCTTACGCATGATCTTACACTGAATTATAAAAGTTCATCATTCAGTATCGATTTTTCGGCGCTAAGCTATACCTCGCCCAGTACCCTTGAGTATGCCTACCGGATGGATGGCCTTGATAACCAGTGGACGTATATTAAAAGTAACCGCAAGGTTTATTTTACCGAATTGCCCGCCGGATCGTACACCTTTAGGGTAAAGGCCGCCAATAGCAGCGGTATTTGGAGCAATAAGGAAGCCCGCCTGCAAATTAAAGTGCTGCCACCGTATTGGAAAAGTAATACCGCCTACCTTGTTTATACGCTATTGTTCATGTCGGTAATGGTATGGCTCATCAGTAGTTACAACGCGCGGTTACAGGCCAAGCACCGCAGGCAGATGGAGATATTTGAGAATGAAAAGGAGCGCGAGGTATACGAGGCCAAAATAGAGTTTTTTACTAACGTAGCCCACGAGATCCGCACACCGCTCACGCTGATAAAGGGGCCAATGGAAAAGGTGATGAAAAAGGCCGGTGAAGTGCCTGATATTGAAAAGAACCTGCGTATTATTGACCGCAATACCGGGCGTTTATTATCGCTCACCAACCAGTTGCTTGATTTCAGGAAAACTGAGGCCAAAGGCTTTTCGCTCAACTTTGTTAATGTGAACATAAGCGAGTTGCTTGGCGATATTTTTATCGGCTTTCAGCTGGCTGCCGAGCAGCGCGATATGAGTTACAAGCTGCTGCTGCCCGAAAAGGCCCTACACGCCTATGTTGACCCTGAAGGTATAACCAAAATTATAAGCAACCTTATACATAATGCCATAAAGTATGGCGGGCAGGAGGTTGAGGTGGAATTAATGCCGGTTACCGCTATTGATGACAGCTTTACCATTGAAGTGCGTAATGATGGTACGCCCCTGCCAATAGAACTGAACCAGCGAATATTTGAGCCGTTTTTCAGAGTTGATGATAATGGTAAGCAACCGGGTACGGGCATTGGTCTGTCCATATCAAAGGCATTGGCCGAGCTGCATAAAGGCCGTATTGAATTGCTTGGATATGTGAATGGTTTTAATATATTTGCTTTAACACTGCCTGTACACCAATTAATTGAGTTTAACCTAAGCGGAAAATGGAAAAAACATTAAGCGTAACTGCTTACCAACCTAATGATGTTAGCGTTGATAGGCCGGTTGTATTACTCGTGGATGATAATGAGGAAATTCTGGAATTCGTATCCGAAGATCTGAGCGAGAAGTACAGGGTAATTACTGCTCCTGATGGTATAGTAGCGCTCAATATTTTGCGCGAGCAGATAGTACATTTGGTGATAAGTGATGTAATGATGCCCGGTCTTGATGGGTTTGCCTTATGCAACGCTATTAAGGATGATTTTGAGCTGGGGCATATCCCTGTGGTGTTGCTCACCGCTAAAAATACGCTGCAATCAAAAATTGAGGGCCTGGAAATTGGTGCCGATGCTTATATTGAAAAACCTTTTTCGCCCGAGTATTTACAGGTACAGGTGGCCTGCCTGCTGCGTAACCGCAATAAAGTAAAGCAATATTTTGCCAAATCGCCGTTGGCGCATATAAAAACCATAGCCCATAACCGTGCCGATGAGCTGTTTTTGGAGAAGTTGAACGATCTGATCCTGAAAAATCTGGACAACAAGGATCTGGATGTAGAGCACCTGGCCGATATGATGAACATGAGCCGCCCTACACTTTACCGTAAGATCAAATCCATATCAGACCTTACCCCGAACGAGCTGATCAATCTTGGCCGTTTAAAACGCGCCGCCGAGTTGCTTAGCGAGGGTGAGTTCAAGATCTACGAAATATCTGACATGGTGGGTTATAGCTCACAAACCCAGTTTGGCCGTAACTTCTTAAAGCAGTTCGGCATGTCGCCAACTGATTACCTGTACAGCATTCAGGCCGAGAAATAAAAATTAAACCCCGCTGAATACCGAAAAGCCGCCATCAACATTAATAACAGTGCCGGTAACAAACCTTGAGGCATCACTCAACAGGTAGATCAATGCGCCTACCAGTTCATCAGGGTGGCCAAAGCGTTTGTATGGGGTGTTTTGTATCACCAGGTTACCACGCAGGGTGTATGATCCATCGGGCTGGGTAAGCAGCGTGCGGTTCTGCTCGGTAAGGAAAAAGCCGGGTGCAATGGCATTCATGCGGATAGCATCGCCATAACGGTTAGCCGCCTCAACCGCGAACCATTGGTTATAGCTATCAATAGCCGCCTTAGCAATACTGTAGCCCAATACCTTAGTAACAACATGCTTAGCTGTCATGGATGATATGTTGACTATGCTGCCGCCATCCTTAGTCATGGCCTGGCCAAATACCTGTGTAGGGATAATACTGCCCCATAGGTTAAGATCAAGCACCTGGCGCAAGCCATCTAAATTCATGCTGAAAATATCGTCTTCGGGTTGTACAACGCCGCCCGGCATGTTGCCTCCCGCGCCGTTAACCAAACCATCAATACGGCCATAAACGCCAAGTATGGTTTCTCGCGCGGCTATCAGGTCGGCCTCGTTCAATACATCGGCAACCAAAGCTATAGCTTCGCCACCCGATTGTTTGATGGCTTCGGCACGCTCGGTAGCTACCTGTTCATTGCGGCCTAATATGCCCACAATGCCGCCCGCCTGCGCAATGCCCTTAACAAATGCCTCACCTAAAACACCGGTACCGCCGGTTACAATAATTACCTTGCCTTTTAACGAGAAGTTTTCCATAATGATGATGTTGTTGAGGCTAATATAGCATTTAACCGGCTATAAGTACAGCATCAACAAACCAATGTTTACTGTCAAAAATATGACCGGCGGGGGTAAAGCCCGCTTGTATGGCCATTTCGTCAACCTCCTCAATGGTATATTTTTGCGATATCTCCATCCAGATGTACTCATCCTTTTCAAAACGGATGCTTTTGCCATGCAGGTTCACCACCTGCTCGTTCAGGCTGATGAGGTAGCTTTTGCAAGCCCCGGTTTCGGGGTCGTAATTGCAATAATGGTCAAATTGCTCCAGGTCAAAGTCAGCGCCCAGCTCACGGTTTATGCGGGTAAGCAGGTTAAGGTTAAAGGCCTTGGTGATACCACCCTTATCATCATAAGCCGCGCGAATAATGTTGGGATTCTTTTTCAGGTCGACGCCCATCAGCATCATATCACCATCTGATAAATGTTTGCGTATCTCCACGCAAAAAGCCTGTGCGTCACTAACCGGCATATTGCCAATGTTCGACCCTAAGAACATCACCACCTTGCGCCTGTTTGATATGGCCGATGCTTTCTCCAGCATCTGGAAATACTCACCCTCCAGCCCGGTAAGTTTAAGGCCGGGTACGCTGGAGGGCAAATTGGCCTCCAGTTCGCTGATCACATGGCCCGATATATCAATGGGCATGTACTCAAAATCGGTACCCTGTTCAACCAGCCTCCGCAGCAGGTGTATGGATTTGGTGGCATCGCCCGCGCCCAGCTCTATCAAATCGAATGGTTCGCCGCTCTCGCGTATGGCATTGGCCAAAAGCTCGGTTTGCTGGGTGAATATCTCCATCTCTAAACCGGTAAGGTAATATTCAGGGCAATTCATAATATCCTGAAACAGCTTATCGCCCTGCTCATCATAAAAATATTTTGATTGCAGATGTTTAGGCTTGGCGCTCAGCCCCGTCAATACATCGTGCATAAACTGGCTGCATTGGCTTGCGGTTTGTTTTTCAGGTGCGGTAGGTGTAAGTATCATGGTGGTTGATGATTTTTTTGGTTTTACATCGCAAGGCGTATGCCAGTAAATTGCCAGCGCAAATTGGTTTGAAAAAAATTACGATAAGTTGCCCTGCTATGCCCCGGTGGCGTAACCTCTGATGCGCCGCGCAATACCTTTTGGTTCACCATAAATTTACCGTTGTATTCGCCAATGGCTCCCGGCGCTTTGGCAAAACCAGGGTAGGGCAGGTACGAGCTTTCTGTCCATTCCCAGCGTTGGCCCCAGTTAAATCTGATAGATGCCGCCTCCCATTCAAACTCGGTTGGCAGGCGCATGCCTTTCCACGAGGCATAGGCATAGGCCTCGTAATAACTGATGTGGGTAACCGGGCCGTGCATATCCAAAGGTTCAAGCCCGTGGTAAGTATAGTGATGCCATTGCCCGTCAATTAAATACCAATATAAAGGTGCCTCTATTTTATTGTTATTCACCCAACCCCAGCCCTCGGAGTGCCAGTGCCTGAAATCGTGATAACCGCCGCTGTTTACAAATTCAAGGTATTCGGCATTGGTAACCAAATTCGGACTTATTTGATACGCATTCAGGTAAGCTTTATGGCGATTCAGTTCATTATCAAAGCAAAAGCCATCGCCCTCAAAGCCTATCTCATAAATGCCTTCGGGCATCTGGATAAGGCTATTATCTGCCGATGTTTCATGATGCGGAACCTTGTATTCATGCGAGTATGCCGGGAACAACGGATTGTGCCCTAAAATGTATTTTATATCGGTATACAAAAGTTCCTGATGCTGCTCCTCATGGTTAAAGCCCAGTATCACCAGCTCCTGCACTTCGGCCGAAATGTCAGCACATAAAAAATGATACATGGCCTCGTCAACATACTTACGATAGCTGTAAACATCGATAACCGTAGGGCGGCTCAGATTGCCTCTGTCGGTGCGAATCACCCGGTTGCCTACACTTTCATAATAGCTATTGAACACGTAATTGTACTCGCTATTGTATTCCTTATAAGCCGATACATAAGGCTTCAGTATAAAAGTTTCAAAAAACCAGGTGGTGTGCCCCAAATGCCATTTCGGCGGACTAACATCTTCAATGGGTTGAACTACGTAATCCTCAGTTTGCAGCGGACTACAGATATGTTCGGTATGTTGGCGTATTTGTTGGTAACGTTGTGCTAAATTCATTATTTATTGCTGTCAAGGTGGTTCTTCAGCTCGGTTATGGTTTTAACATTTAATTGTTGGGCTTGTTTTTGTCGCATCATTAGCGCGTAGGCATTGTTAAACCCTATGGGTGTAAGCCATTTTATGCCATAGCGCTTATTAAATTCGGCCTTTACATAATTGTAAGTGCGCTCTTTATCGCTAATTAATTTGTTTACGGTTTGGGTGGGAGCCTGTAAAATAGCTAACAGGCCGGTGCCGGTATATTCGGGGTAAAAATCTATCTGGTTATTGGTGAGCGCGTCAAAACATATTTTGGTGCCGCCCAGTCCCGTTTTGGTGGATACGTCGTAATTGGTATAGCCCTTTATCAGCATGGCGTACATATTGGCCAATATATACTGCTCGCCAAATATTTTTGAGCCGATGCGGATAATGCCCGCCTTACCGTTGCGTGCGGGTTTGTACAGGTTTTTCGATTCCAAAAAATCCTTTGCCACCCGTTCGGGTGTTTGGTGCAGGTAATCGGTACGGTAATTCAGCTCCGTCATGATGGAATCGGTAATGGTACCCGCCAGCAGGTTAAGTGTTTTTTCCAGCTCCGGAAATTTGGCGAGCGCAGCCTCGCTCACAATAGGCGCGGCATAATAGGGTGGGAAGATGTGTTTGTCATCCTCCAAAACCACCAGATTATAAGCCTTAAGCCTACCATCGGTTGAATACCCGCTGATCACGTCGAGTTCTTCCTCATAAGCCGCTTTGTACATCACGGCATCGTTTATTACTATGGTGTGTATTTTCAAGCCATACTTTTCGCGCAAACCGAGGTTGCCATCCTGCCTGCCCATAAATTCGGGCGTAAAGCCCGCGGTAAGTTTGCCACCATAAGCTGATGGGATAAAGTAAAACGATGCCAACAGCAAGATAACAACCGGCAGGGCATAGGTGCCAACCCTCACTTTTCTGAAATTGAGCTTTTGTACCCGCGATAGCAGGAAATCAAACAATACAGCCAACAAAGCGGCAGGTATGGCCCCGGCTAAAATCATGTTGGTGTTATTGAGCGATATGCCGCCGAAGATGAACTCGCCCAAACCACCAGCCGCGATGTATGAGGCCAGGGTAGCCACACCCACGTTTATTACGGTAGCAGTACGTATCCCGGCCAAAATAACCGGCATGGCCAGCGGGAGTTCAACCTGTTTTAAAATCTGCCATTTGCTCATGCCCATAGCCACGGCTGCTTCTTTTACCGATGCATCAACCCCGGTTATGCCGGTGTAGGTGTTGCGGATGATGGGCAGCAGTGCATACAGCAACAACGCAACAATTGCGGGCTTGGGGCCGATACCTAAAACGGGGATCATAAAACCTAATAAGGCTATGCTTGGTATGGTTTGCAGTACACCCGCTATGCCCAGCACCGTGCCCGATAGTTGTTTTTTACGGGCGATGATTATACCCAATGGCAAGCCGATGATAACCGCTATCAGCAGTGAAATAAAGGTTAAGCCGATATGCTCAAGCGTTTGCGAGAATAGTTTATCTGATTGCTGGCGCATGAAATCCAGCAACGTTTGTTGCTGTTCATTCATGGCGATGCTGTTTTTTGTATTGATTATAAGCGCCCATCAAATCCTCAAAGCTCACACTTTTAATCTCTCGACTGTCCTGATTAATGATGTTGATATTGTCGTGCTGTGTGAATTTAAAACCTTCCAAAGCGGTCCACATATCTTCCTCGGCCGATAAAAGGTCGGTATGTGTTTTACGGCCGGTATCGGTCAGGCTCTCCCAAAGATCTGTCAGTTTTATGGTGCGCAGTTCCAGTTGCAGGCGTTGTTCTTTCAAAAAATCGCTCACAAAACTATTTGCAGGCTTGAACAGCAATTGCTGAGGTGTACCCTGTTGTATTATGCGCCCCTTATCCATAATAACCACGCGATCGCCAAGGGTAAAGGCCTCCTGCACATCATGGGTAACCATTATGATGGTTTTGCGTTTCAATTCGTCGAGTGCCTTAAACTCGGCGTGTATCCTGGTACGGGTAACATTATCCAGCGCGCCGAATGGTTCGTCCATCAGCAACACCGGGGCATCGGCAACCAAAGCACGGGCTAAGCCAACGCGCTGCTGCTGCCCGCCGCTCAGCTCGTTAGGGTAGGCGCTGAGATATTGCGGAGATAAGTGCAGCTTTTCAAGCAGTTCAGTAGTGTGTTTTTGGGTTTTTGCCTTGTCCCATTTTAGCAGGTTGGGCACTATGGCAATATTCTCCGCAACGGTATAATGCGGAAAAAGGCCGTTGTTTTGCAGTACATAACCAATACCCCGCCGCAGTTCTTCGGGCGCCTGGCTGGCAACATCCTTTCCGTTGATGCTGATGCTGCCCCCGCTTGGTTCAATAAGGCGGTTAAGCATTTTAAGGGTGGTGGTTTTACCGCAGCCGCTGGTGCCCAGCAATACCATGGTTTCGCCCTCGGCTACCTCGAATGATACGTTATCAACCGCCTTTACAGCGCCAAAATGTTTGCTTAGGTTGTCGGCCTTTATCATGCAGTATTATTTCTCTAACGACATGAAAAGGTTATTCAGCGATTCGGAATATGTTGGGTGAGCGAATACGCAATAGCGAATCCTATCATAAGTTATATCGCCCTCCATAGCCATTTGCAGCACAGTCATGATCTCGCCTCCCTGCTCGCCTAATATAGCCGCGCCTAATATCTTTTTACTATCCGGGTCAACAATGGCCTTCATTATGCCGCGGGTATCGCCCACCTCAATAGCGCGCGCCACATGGGCCATAGGCAAGGTAGCCACCTGGTAATTGATGCCTTGTTTTTTGGCCTCCATTTCGCTAAGGCCTATGCGCCCAAGCTGCGGATCGGTAAACATGCAGTAGGGTACCGGTCTGTCATCAGTAGTAAAATTCTCTCCCTCAAAAAGGTTGCGGTACACAATGGTATAATCGTTATAAGATATATGCGTAAATGCCGGACCTGGTTTAACATCGCCCAAAGCATAAATACCCTTTACATTGGTTTCGAGTTTGTTATTTACCTTGATAAAGCCCTTGTCATCAACGTCAACGCCGGTTTTGTCTAACCCCAATCTTTCAGTTTGTGGTTTACGCCCGGCGGCTATCAATACATGGGTACAATCAACATCAAAGGTTTCGCCATCGCGCTCAATAGTGGCGGTGATGTTATAGCCGGTTTTATCAAAGCCTTTAGCTTGCGCGTTGCAAAGTATCTCAATATTCTCTTGTCGTAGTATTTTGGTGAGCTCCTGCGCTATATCCTCATCCTCGCGGGGTAGTAACCTTTCCGATCGCTCCAACACCGTAACCTTGCTGCCGAACCGGCTGAACATCTGCCCAAACTCCAGCCCGATGTAATTGCCGCCGATGATGAGCAGGTGCTGCGGTATTTCTTCCAGATCGAGTATAGTCGTCGATGTCAAATACCCCACATCTTTAAGTTCTTCAATATCAGGTATCATAGGTGATGCGCCGGTGTTGACAAAGAAAAGTTCGGCACTCAGTTGTTCCTCGCCGCCATCATTCAGCTTTACGCTGATAGTTTTTTCTCCGGTAAATGTAGCCTCGCCAAATAGCAGGTCAAGCCCCTCGGTTTTCTCGACGGCTGCCTGCCCGCCCGTGCGCGATTTCATTACTATGCTATCCTTACGTTTCTTTATCGCTTTCAGATCAATTGAATAGCTATTAACCGTAACACCAATCTCTGCCGAATGTGCCGCATTATATGCCGCCTTTGCCGATGCTACCATAGCCTTGGTAGGCGTGCAGCCATCGTTAACACAGGTGCCGCCAACAAAGCGCTTTTCAATAAGGGCGGTTTTTTTGCCGGCCTGGGCCAGCTTTTTAGCTAAGGGTACACCTGCCTGGCCGGCGCCTATTACTATGGCATCATACTGTTTCATTCGTTTACCTTAACACCTTTCCAAAAAGCTATATAGCCCTTTATTTCGGCAGCCGCGTCTTTAGGGTCGGGATAGTACCAGGCGGCATCCTTGTTTTCGCGGCCATCAACACTAATGGTGTGGTATGATGCCAGGCCTTTCCAGGGACAGGTAGTATGCGTATCGCTGCCTTGCAGGTATTCCTGCTTAACACTCTCGGGCGGAAAATAATGGTTGTTCTCGATCACGATGGTAGCATCGCTCTCGGCAATCACTTGGTCGTTCCAGGTAGCTTTCATAGTATAAATTTACTAAAGAGTTCCGTTTTTTATTTCACTTTTTTCAGCATCGCTCAGCTCCATCCATTGCTCAAAACTACGTATGGCATCGCTTGCGCCAATACGTTTAAATTGTACGCTGCGCTGGTTAAGCGGTTTGCTCAATTCATCAGTTACAAAGGCATCGCTAAAGCCAGCCCACTCGGCATCGGTTTTGGTATTGCCGTAATACACCACGTTAATGCGTGCCCAGTATATGGCGCTGGCACACATGGGGCATGGCTCGCAGCTGGTGTACATTACGCAGCCTTCCAAGTCGGGCGTTTTAAGTTTTTTGCATGCTTCGCGGATGGCGTTCACCTCGGCGTGAGCTGTTGGGTCATTATCGGCGGTTACCGAGTTGGGTGTGCAGGCCACCACTTCGCCGTTTTTTACGATAACCGTACCAAAGGGGCCGCCATTACCCGTGCGGATATTATCATCAGCGCATTTTATAGCCATGCGCATAAATTTGAGGTGGGCGGCGTTTATACTGGTTTTGTTCATAAGCGGTGGTAGATATACAATGCCCGACGGGCTGTTTTTGTTTTTTATAAGGTGCCGATTACCACGCTATTTAAGAATTTTAAAATGTTGCAAATAATATTTTAATTTTCTTTGGAAAGATATATCTTTGCAGACCCAAAATAAGGGGATTTGTTCTTTTTACATCATGGCCCGTTCGTCTAGGGGTTAGGACGCCAGATTTTCATTCTGGAAACAGGGGTTCGATTCCCCTACGGGCTACTATAGTGATTTGATGAATGTAAATATTCAGCAAGTGAACTATTTGGCCATTATTAGCCATTGAAAAAATGGCCCGTTCGTCTAGGGGTTAGGACGCCAGATTTTCATTCTGGAAACAGGGGTTCGATTCCCCTACGGGCTACTAAAATTTCCCTCTCTCTCCGCCAAGGCCATTTTCCTCTTGAAAAAGTGGAAATGACGCGGGTCTAAAAGAAGTTATGGCAATTTTGTGGCAGAAATTCTTTTAGGAAGAAAGAAATCAGCGTTTACGCGGGTTTAGAGCTATAAGTTCGAATCCCTCTCTCCGCGAAAAAAACCGAACTTTTGGGTTCGGTTTTTTTATGCTTGGTTAAATTGTGTAACTCATTGATAATCAAGTTTTATTAGATTCGCTTTGAGGTTCGAGGGTTCGAATCCATCAAATTACACAACGAGTATAAAATAGCCTGAAAAATTGAAGTAAATAACTTAATAAAAGCATTTTGCCTTACTTTTCACCTGTGCCAATCTTCAAATCTTTCAAAACCGCTTAAAATTCTTGTGGCACATTTGTGGCACTTTTCAGGTTTGGAAAATGTGCCATAAAAACCAAATAGAAGTCATCAAAGACGTACAATCGGGACACAACATCGACTAGACCTATTATTCGAAATAAGTGGTATTTAGATTACATTACCTTGCTCATCTTAACTAAATGAATTAATATTGTCAGAAAAAGACAAGTCAAAAAGAGGAAATCATGAGATTTGGAGAAAAAATAAAGTATTTAAGGGAGGAAAATGGCTTATTCCAAAGAGAGATTGCAGCCGAATTAAGCATAGATACTCCTATGTATAGTAAAATAGAAGGAGGATCTAGAAAAGCGAAACGTCAGCAGGTATTACAGCTAGTGAAAATTTTCAATACAAATGAAGAGGAACTAATGTCTGTTTGGCTTGCCGATCAAGTCTTAGATATTTTAAAAAATGAAGAATATGGCCTAAGCAGCTTATTAATAGTAGGAAAAGACTTATATCCGAATAATACGGTTTGGGTCTAAATAGTTTAAACAATAAAGGTGAAAAACGAGAAGCTCACACGGAAAATAATAATTGACAACCGCTTAAAAGAAGCGGGTTGGAATCTTAATGACCGCGCTCAAGTAATAGAGGAGTTTAATATTGTCGTGCAAACTGATATTGTCCAAGAACCAGCTACATTATACACTAGTAAACAGTTCAGTGACTATGTGCTATTAGGCAGAGACGGAAAACCATTAGCCGTTATAAAAGCAAAAAAGACTTCTGTAGATCCTGCTATAGGAAGAGAACAAGCCAAACAATACTGCTATAACATAAAAATAAATTTAGGCGGTGATTTGCCTTTTTGTTTTTTCACAAATGGATATGAGATCTTCTTTTGGGATTTAGAAAACTATCCTCCGAGAAAAGTTCATGGCTTTCCGACAAGAGATGATTTACAACGATATAAAAACCTTCGGCAATCGAGAAAGGCACTATCCAATGAATTCATTAATACCAAAATCGCTGGTAGAGACTACCAACAAAGAGCGATCCGATCGGTATTAGAAGCAGTGGAGAAACGCAAAAGAAAGTTTCTTCTTGTGATGGCAACAGGAACAGGCAAAACTAGAACTTGCATTTCATTGGTTGAGTCGCTTATGAGAGCTGGGTGGGCTGAGCGAGTATTATTCCTTGTGGATAGAATTGCTTTGCGTGACCAAACCCTTGATGCATTTAAAGAACATTTACCTAATGAACCAAGATGGCCAAAAGTTGGTGAGAAATCAATAGTTCAGGACAGGCGAATTTATATTTCTACTTACCCAACTATGTTAAATGTAATTAGGGATGAAGCTAGCCTACTCTCGCCTCATTTCTTTGATTTGATTGTTGTAGATGAAAGTCATAGGAGTATTTATAATACTTATCAAGAGATACTCGACTATTTCAATACAATCACTCTTGGCCTAACTGCTACACCTACTGATGTTATTGACCATAATACTTTTGAACTTTTTGAATGTGAAGAAGGGGTTCCAACTTATGCTTATTCATATGAAGAAGCTGTAACCAATATTCCTCCCTACCTGAGCAATTTTCAGGTGATGAAAATTAAAACAAAGTTCCAAGATGAAGGAATTAGCAAACGAACCATTTCGCTTGAAGACCAGAAAAGGTTAATCCTTGAAGGAAAAGAAATTGAAGAAATCAATTATGAAGGAACTGAGTTAGAAAAAACAGTAAGCAACAGAGGTACAAATGCTTTGATTGTAAAAACCTTCATGGAGGAATGCATCAAAGACCCTAATGGAGTTTTACCAGGAAAAACAATTTTCTTCTGTGTTGGAAAGCGCCATGCAAGGGAGATAGAGCATATTTTCGACAGCCTCTATCCTCAATATCAGGGTGAATTGGCGAAAGTGATAGTTTCGGATGATCCAAGAGCTTATGGAAAAGGTGGATTATTAGACCAATTCATCCATAATGATATGCCGAGAGTGGCAATTAGTGTGGATATGCTAGATACAGGTATTGACATCCGTGAATTAGTGAATTTAGTATTCGCTAAACCAGTATTCTCATACACTAAATTCTGGCAGATGATTGGTAGAGGAACTCGATTGTTAGAACCAACTAAGATGAAACCTTGGTGTGTAGAAAAGGACGTTTTTCTAATCATGGATTGCTGGGACAATTTTGAATATTTTAAATTCAATCCAAAAGGTAAAGAACTAAAATCACAAATACCACTTCCTGTTCGATTGTTTGGCTTACGCTTGGATAAAATTGAAAAATCAATTCAAATCAATGAAACCGAAATTGCTTCCCGTGAGACTATAAAACTGAGAAAGCAAATTGATGAATTACCACAAAACTCGATTGTGGTAATGGATGCAAAAAAAAATTTACAACGATTAGAAGATGAAAAATTTTGGAACTATTTAAGCACTGATAAAATCGAATTTCTTAGAATGGTAGTTAAGCCATTATTGAGGACTATTTCGGAAAAAGACTTTGAGGCAATGCGTTTTGAAAAAGATATTGTGGAAGTGTCATTAGCTAAATTGAATCAGGAAATAGAAAAATATGATACGCTCAAAGAAGGTATTGTTGAAACCATTACGGAATTGCCTACATCGATCAATATAGTTTCCAAAGAAATTGAACTGATACGCCAGGCACAGAAAAATCAATATTGGTTAACAATCAACGAAGATAAGTATGATGACCTAATTAAAAAGTTATCTCCATTAATGCGATTCATTGAACCAGCAGCGCTTACAAATGGCCCTGCAAAATTCAATTTTCAAGACATTATCAATCAAAGAGAATTTGTCGAGTTCGGCCCACAACATGAATCTGTAAGTATCAGCAGATACAAAGAGTTGGTAGAAGAAAAAATCAACGAGCTCACGGAGACCAATTTTCTTTTAAAGAAGATAAAAGATGGTGAGCAAATTTCAGAAGTGGAAGCGCAGCAATTAGCAGAACAACTCTATGAAGAGCATCCTAATATAACTATAGACCTTCTACGAAGAGTTTACAACCACCGAAAAGCGCAGTTGATTCAGTTTATAAAACATATTTTAAGGATTGAAATACTTGAATCGTTTCCTGAAACGGTTTCTAATACATTTACAGATTTTATTACAACACACAGCTATTTAAGCAGTCGGCAATTGCAGTTTTTGGACTTGCTCAAAAACTATATAATAGAAAGAGGTGAATTGCAAAAACGCAATTTAATTGAATCACCATTTACTATGATTCATCCAGACGGCATAAGAGGAGTATTCAATCCAAAAGAGATTGATGAAATTTTAATTTTAACTCAAAAGTTATTGGCGGCCTAAATTAAAATGGACAAACTAGAGTGGTCAGATTGGAAATCAATGCCATCTCCTGAAAACTGTAGACTGATTGATGGGCCTAAAGGATCAGGTATATACCAAATAAAAGATTGTTAGGACGAATGAGTTTATACATTTGGAGAAAGTGTTACATGTCGTAAACGAATGAAATCTCTCCTTCCTAAACCCTTTGGAACAGGGACTCGAAATAATGACGAAAAACGAATCTATGTTCTTAACAATTGGCAGAATTTGAAATACATAACAATAAAACATGTACTAAGGAGGAAGCTGTAAAAATCAATAGATTCTTGAAATCTTTAAGTACTCACAAATTTAACACGTAAGAAATAACATCAAATTTATGTTACAAAATAACGCAAATCTAAAATCAACCATAAACAGTCTCTGGAATACATTCTGGAGCGGCGGTATCAGCAACCCTTTAACAGCAATCGAACAGATTACTTACTTACTTTTCATGAAGCGATTGGACGACATGGAATCAAAGCGCGAAAAAGATGCTGAGTTTACAGGTGATTCTTATACTTCTAGATTTAGTGGCAATTACATTCCTTATGTTGACGAGGCGCGTTTCCCTATTGACGTATCAGGTAATCCTACAGAGAATCAAGAAATTCAGATTGCTCTACAAAATGCAAAACGACCAAGAGATAAAAGCGAATTGCGTTGGTCATTTTTCAAAACTATGGCACCTGCAGAAAAAATGCTAGAACATGTTCGTTTTAATGTTTTCCCATTCATCAGAGCTTTAAATGGTGGTACTTCACCATTTACCAAACACATGGCGAATGCGGTATTCATTATTGAGAAACCATTGTTGTTGGTTGAAGCAATTAAACAAATTGAATTGATTTTTCTAGAAATAGAGAAAGATGCCAACGAAGGCGGGCATTCCTTTCAGGACATACAAGGTGACGTATACGAAATGTTATTGAGTGAAATTGCAACAGCTGGTAAGAATGGGCAATTCCGAACTCCCCGACACATTATTAAATTGATGGCTGATTTGGTAGAACCTAAATTAGGTAAACGAATTGCCGACCCAGCCTGTGGAACAGGTGGATTTTTGTTGGGTGCTTATCAGTTTATCCTAAGTGATTTGGTCCGTCAGAAGGCCCCATCCAAATTAATCACAGACAATGACGGCTTTGAAAGAGGAACGCTGTCTGCTGTTTTAACAGAAGAAGTGAAGCATATTCTGGAAGATAGCTTTTTCGGTTATGACATAGATATTACCATGGTTCGGCTTGGTCTAATGAACTTAATGATGCATGGGATTGATAATCCGCATATCGATTACAAAGACACTCTGAGCAAGACCTACAATGAAGATGCGCAATACGATCTTGTGATGGCAAACCCGCCTTTTACAGGTAGTATTGACAAAGGTGACATTAACGAAAGCTTGAAACTACAAACCACGAAAACAGAATTGCTTTTTGTAGAGCGCATTTTCACGATGTTGAAAATGGGCGGTGTAGCTGCTATTATTGTTCCTCAAGGCGTCTTATTTGGTGCAGGTAAAGCTTTTACCCAACTACGTAGAAAAATGGTGGAAGAAGCTGAATTGAATGCAGTGATTACAATGCCAAGTGGAGTTTTTAAGCCTTATGCTGGTGTAAGTACTTCTATTCTCATTTTTACAAAAGGTGGCATTACCGAAAACACCTGGTTTTATGAAATGAAGGATGATGGTTACGAGCTGAACGATAGGCGTGCCGAGAAATTCAAAGAAGGTGGAGCAAGATATTTTGGCGACCTACAAGACATCATTGCCAAATATAGAGGTCGAAATCCTGAAACTGATAACGACCGAACTGCTCAAAGCTTCTTTGTGCCTAAAAAGGACATTGAAGAAAACAACTACGACCTAAGCATGAACAAATACCAGGAACAGGTATTTAAGGAAAACGATTATAAAGACCCTGCGTTGATTTTTGAAGAATTGGAAAAACTGGAAGAAACCATTCAGGCTGAATTAAAAACCTTAAAAGACATGATTGCCTGATGGAAACCAAAGAATACAGATTAACTGACCTCTGCGACTTTCAGGGAGGCACGCAACCCCCTAAGGAAGAATGGATAAATGAACCAAGAGACGGTTTTGTGCGTATGCTCCAAATCCGTGACTATACCCAAGATAAAGCAGAACATGTAGGTTATGTAAAAGACACAAAAAAACTTAATAAATGTGAGGAAGATGATATTCTGATTGGTCGATATGGTGCTTCGGTTGGAAAAATATTAACGGGGTTAGCCGGAGCATACAACGTCGCTATCATTAAAACGATCCCTAATGAAGAACTAATTTCAAAACGCTACTTGTATTATGTGTTGACGGGAACAGACTTCCAGAATTTTATCTTGAACATTGGAGCTCGAGCGGCACAGGCAGGTTTTAACAAAAATGATTTATCGTTCTTTAAGCTTCATGTTCCAACTTCATTAGAAGACCAAGAACAAATTTCAAATGTTTTAGAAAAAGCTAAAATTCTTAATTCAAAAAGAGAACAAAGCATTGACCTATTAGACGAATTTCTAAAGATGAAATTTTTAGAAATGTTTGGAGACCCCGTTGACAATGAAAAAAAATGGGAAACTATTACGCTTGGTGAAGAAATTAAAATTAAACATGGCTTTGCATTCAAAAGTGAGTTTTTTTCTGAAAAAGGGAAATATGTTCTGCTCACTCCTGGTAATTTTTATGAAAGAGGAGGATATAAGGATAGAGTGGAAAAACAAAAATTCTATGTTGGCGAAGTACACGACGAATATATTCTGGAAAAGCATGATATTCTCGTAGCTATGACGGAGCAGGCTCCTGGATTGTTAGGCACGCCTATACTCATTCCTGAATCTAAATTATTCTTGCACAATCAACGGTTAGGTCTTTTAAAGTACAATAACAAGAAGTTCAATAAGTATTTTTTGTTTTATCTATTCTGTAATAAGAGAATAAAAGATATTATCCATGCAAAAGCAATCGGAATGAAAGTACGGCATACGTCTCCTTCCAAAATAGAGGGAATGTCAATCTATTTGCCAC
>NZ_JADFBY010000009.1 GCF_015223065.1 Mucilaginibacter sp. JRF | reverse complement strand
GTTGCTTTCTTCTTTAACCTTCCATAGCGACGAAAGAATCTAATGACGCAAGTCAATTGAAAGATGCCCTGAACTCCAGCGGTGAGAGGTTCGTCTTACTTTTGAATAATTTACTGAAAGACTGGGAATGCTCAAAGCCTAAACTGTAGGCGATCTCGCTCACCGATAGTTCAGTAGTGGAGAGCTTTTGGCTTTTTCGATCAGCTTTTCGTGAATGATCTGCTGTGTGGTTTGCCCGGTAAGTTGTTTCAGCAAACTGCTCAGGTACTTAGATGAGATATGCAATGCATCAGCAAGGTATTGCACTGTAGGTACTCCCTTAAAAGGCAAAACTTCGTCATTGATGTATCCGGTCAGTTTAGTTTCCTAACCGGGATTTCAATTCATGAAAATTTTATGGAGGTTGTGGATCTGGCGAATCATTCGGTTAGGCGGATTGTGAGAAAATAGAGGGATTTGGTGCCGCCGGGTATGGCGGCCTTTTTATTGATACGTTAGGAAGATGAACATTCTACTCAAACCGATGTTTCAAAAAATAAATCATGAAAAAAATCTCTTTATTCTTATTACTCGGTCTCTATACTCAAATGTTATCGGCACAAACGGGTCACTATTCCTTATTTAAGCCTGTACCCAAAGATAGCTTACGGAAAGAAATGGAGACAGACAGGCCGAACGTTACAGAGTCACCTTATACCGTGGATGCTGGGCACCTGCAATACGAAACTTCGCTGGTCAGCTTGGAGCGTATGAGGTCTGAAGATGGCCTGGAAAGTACCCTGCTGCTCAATTACGCAGATATCAAGCTGGGGCTGCTACCGAACACTAATTTGCATATCGGCGTGGAAAGCTATGGTCGCCAAACGCTTTTTCCGCCCAGTGGACCTGCGGAAACCCAGCAGGGGTTTGGAGATCTTACACTCAAATTAAAACAAAATCTTTACGGCAATTACGAAGGTGATTTTAGTATTGCGCTGATGCCCTATGTTATTTTTCCAACAGGCCGATATAGCGGAAATAGCTTATATGAAATGGGCATTATGTTACCTGTGTCAGTGAAATTGCCAGATAACTGGAAATTAGGTGTACAATTAAAAGCGGACCGCCTTCGAAATGAAATGGAGCTTGGGAGGCATACGGAACTCTTGGAATCATTGGTGTTGAGCAAAACCTTATTTGAAAAGCTGGAGATATTGGGTGAAACATATGGCAGCTATGATATGCAAAAACATCAGTGGCACAATTACATTGATGCGGCGTTGGAATATGCCCTGTCAAACGATGTGAAGATAGATTTAGGAATGAACCATGGTCTACAGCATGATGCAGGCGATACTTATTTTGTTGGTCTGGCATTTCGTTATTGATAATGTATAGGTTTTGGGATATGTGGGACTTGTATCTTCAGAATTAACCGATGCGGATATGTGCTGATACAATTATCGATTATCGTCATGGAACGCTTATTGCTAAGTTAAATAGAAATGTACGCTAAGGCGATAATGAAGTTGCCTCGTAGTATGCTTCCTGATTCTCTATGGATTTTCTAGATGCAACCTCAAAAATTGAACTTATTCAAGGTCGCTTATGTTTAATTGATTTCGATCATAAGCTTTGGTTTACTAGAAACAAAAAAGTACTTGGCGGAGCACCCGACACAATAAAAAACTATTTGTCTATCGGATTACGTACTGATTGTACAATTATGTACACCTTACATGATACTGCTAAGCTGCCTCCTAATATCCGAACTGATCTTTACCAGGCAATTCGTAAAACCTTTATGCATGTTTACAGAAAAGTAGCTTATCCAGCGTAGTCTATTATTGTCTTTGTGCGCATGAGTCAACCGTGAACATTCCGGGATACCCGACTATTCTAATCCGCCGCGGTACAGTTACACCATGGTGTTATGTTGTGAGAACCCTAATGAAACTTTCAAACTAACTGCTTAACATGGTCCAATCGTACATGATCATACCCGCTTATCCATATGTCTTGATCAAAGTGTTTAGAATATCCAATCAAATATCAGGTCGATTGGATAATTTGCTTAATTTTCATCATTGATTGTTTACAATAATCTATTAAGCTTGCTGTCATATAATAGCTGACCTTGGATCAAGAATCAAATATCCGTGACAGTCATTTTAAATGTTCTCTATTACATTTAGGTTACAATTACTGACAAGCTTCTTTGAAATTATATATTGTACAGATGGCGTTTAAATTATTAATGTAGCTGTTCTGAAAGCACATTGAACGAAAAAATCCATGCATCCGAGCCTTATTTCTTTGTAAAAGATGGAGATGAGTTTACTTGAGATCCTGATAATGGATGTAGATAATATTGAGGGCCTGAAGGATGATTTAAAATCATTACTGGCAAGAATTATAGCCTAGCCCTGAAATCATTGATGTTGATTGAGGAGACACTGACAACTTCTCAATTTATGAAAATTCACATATCTTACCTGTCCCCTTAACTAAAGTAAGGCAGTACAATGGCACATGCGTTATTATTAACAATTCAGAAGTGCCGGTTGGCAGTAACTATCCCGAAGCGCTTAAAGCATATTTAATAATAACAAATTATAAGTACTCTTAACGATTTGATTAGTTATTAACTTGTTGTATATTTGATATATTCTTTCAAAGTCAATCAAAACGAATCGAATTATTCGGTTACCTTTTGATTATTCGGAACATTTAATTATTGATAATAAAGCTATTGCGGAAAAATCGACGGATCTGTCCACTTATACAACACAGAATGAAAGAGTTATATTTGTCATCATTCAGACCGAGTACCAAAGTGAGTACCAAAGCTTTTTAACAAAAGCTTGAATATTGAAAATCAACGAATTGACATATAGGGTTCGAATCCTGTTGCTTTTGCACAGGAACGATTGATGCACATCCCCATTTCAGAACAACTATCCACAGCGCGGGAAATTTTTTCCTTAAAAGAAACCCCACTCCCACACCAATAATATCAGAATCAGCTTAATAATGCATTGGAACAGCAATTGCATTAGTATTTACAGCTACTCGCTGATTAAAAAAAGAAGACTTTATATAACTATTGATTAAATACTATTGATTTTAAACCTACAGGTCGAGTCCCCGCTCGACCTGTTTTTGTTTTATTGACAGGCCTATCATCGAATTACAAAATCTACTACATCTCTAATTAGGATATGCTCAATTCGTAAAATTCATATATATGGAACGACCCAAAAGATTTGGCGGAAAAATCCGAGATGTTCTCGAATTTGTATTATTTATTTTTGAGATTATCGCTGGCATATTTGTCTAACGAATAAGATTATTTGCTTTTCAAGACCTCTCACTTTTAGTTAATATCACATAAATATTAACTAAAATTTAACTTAGCATTTGTTTATTAAAAATAAAATATGTTTAGTTTTGCTAAACATATTTTATCCATGAGTACATTAATTAAAATGGCTGTATTTGATATGGCCGGTACATCTGTAAACGAAAACAACATTGTTTATAAAACCCTTCATAAAGCAATAAACGAGGCCGGATATAACTTTACTTTAAACGAGGTTTTGGCCGAAGGTGCCGGAAAAGAGAAACTACAGGCAATTAAAAGTATACTGAGTACTTACGGCGGAGTTAACGATAACGGGTTAGCTGGTAATATTTACGAAAACTTCTCGGCCCAACTAACGGAAGCATACCAAACCTCAACATTGTTGCCTCAACCTAACGCGGGTGAATTATTCGCAGCGCTGAAAGAACGCAGAATAGTAAGGGTATTAAACACCGGTTACAGCAGGCAGGTGGCCCAATCAATTATTGATAAACTGAATTGGAAACAAGGCGCCGAATATGATGAATTGGTTACCGCTACTGATGTTAGCGGAGGCCGCCCCGAACCGGATATGATATTATTTGCCGCGGATAAATATGCGGTTAGTCCGGCTGAGATCGTTAAGGTGGGTGATTCGATAATTGATATTGAGGAAGGAAAAAATGCCGGTTGTGCACTTAGCATTGGTATTACCACCGGCGCGCACACACCTGAGCAATTGCGTTCAGCCAATCCAGATCATGTTATAGATAATCTGATAGATCTGCTGCCGATAATTGATCGTTATAATTGATCACGATCATCCCATAAACAAAAAAACACGTGGCCTCTACCACGTGTTTTTTTGTTTATATCTCAATTTGATATTATGCTTTAACATCACTGCGCGCCGCGATAAGCTGCTCGCAAAGGCCGAAGGATAAGGTCATGCCGTTACCGCCTAAACCATTTATAATGGTAACACCCTGCTCCGGCTCAAGCACCAATTCGGTTTGGCCATTGGTTAGCTTAGGTAAAATACCATTCCAGGTTTGTATAACGCGGGTATCTTTTAAACTGGTAAACGTTGCCAGGTAATCCAGTATCATGCGGTTGATGAATTCCTTGTCAAACGGATCGTGCACCAGGCCATACTCGTGCGAATCGCCAATGGTAAGCTCGCCGGTATGGTTTTGCGAGGCCATTACATGTATGCCCCATTTAAGGTATTCGGCATATTGTTCAGTGTATCGTTCACGCAGTTTAGGTAACGATGGCGCCACCGCGAAGCCCGGATAATGCACCATTGATAAACTACCACATAATGACGGACCTATGCGCCAGCCATCGGGCTGCGCTATCATACGCATCATTTGCAGTTTGCATTTGGTAATGGGCGCCGCTGCAAATAGTTCGGGGTAAAGTGTTTCAAACTCCGCGCCGCCGCAAACAAATACCTCATCAGCTTCCCAGGTGCGTGTGCCGCTGCGTACGGTGGTTTTGTTTACTTCGCTTATAGCGGTATTCCAATAAAAGGTTACGCCGTATTTATCTGCCAGGTATTGCGCAATTTGCCCGATAGCGGCACGTGCCTCCACTATCATTTCAGTACCGCTCCATAAGGCACCTTTCAGGTTGTCAGGGTTTACAGCGGGCGATTTTTCAAGCGCCTGTTGGGGAGTAAGCAAGGCACAGTCACGCAAGCCCCGGTTAATATCTACATACTCCTGCATAACCTGTAGCTCGTCATCATGGTAAGCCATGTGTAATGAGCCTACTTCATCGTGCCATATACCTGCTTCGGCAGCTATCTCTGTCCATATTGATCTGGATAGCATGGCACGATCAAACAACGGACCGGTTGGCTGCCCGATGGGCCACACCATACCAAAGTTACGGATAGACGCCCCTACTGCCCGCTCGTTACGCTCAAACACGGTTACCTTATAACCACGGATGCTAAGTGCACGGGTTACGGCTAAACCAACAATACCTGCACCTATAACTATGGCTGTTTTATTACTCATACTGCTGATAAATTTAATGCTTTGTTTTGCGACCGCGACCGGCGGGCGCTCTGTAAAAAATAAATAAGTGAAAGTGTTGCTGCCCCTGCGCCAATTACGGCCATGATAAGCAATCCGTTAACAAAGAAAGCATCCCAGCTGATATCTGAATTGCCTAATTCCTTAACCAGCAAAACGCTTATACTACCCAGATAGCCTATGGCATCAGCAATGTACATAATAAAGCCTACGTTGCTTTTGTAATTGAACGAGGCTATCATCCGTTCAAAAAATATGGCGTTGTAAGGTACATAACCGGCATACAAACCCAATCCGGCGAGCGTCATCCACATAACCGGGCTAATGGTTTTGGCTTCAAATAACAAGGTTGATATACCCGCAAGCAAGCATCCGCAAATAATAAATATATGGATAATGCCAAATGCCTTCAGATTATTCTTCACCAATATCAGCAAGCTAATACCGGCAAGTACGGCTATGGATATAATAGAATCAATATTGGTATAAATGCTGTTGCTTTTTATGCCTAATCCGGCCCATATTTCTACCTCAAAATTATCACGAACATCGCGCATTACGGTTAGCAACACATATACTATTACGGTGAGTATAATTCCGGGTAAAAAGCGCATTAAAAAAGCGCGGCGTTCGGTAGCACTCATGGCTGTACGCTCGGTGCGTAATTGTTTATCCTGTTGTGTGGGCGGAGGTAAAACTTCCAGCATTAACACAAACAAACATAATGGGATGATGAATACCGCGCCGGTTATGAATGGCATGTTGTATTCCGTTACATGAAACTCGGTGATGAGCGTTCGCCCAACGGTTTTAACAAACCCTGACGCGAAAATGAGGCTGATTGACAACACTGCCGCCATAAACTCGGTAGCCCTACGCCCTTCAAGGTAACCGAATACCAGGCCCCAGATCATCCCCAATGGAAACCCGTTTATAAAAAGAAACACGATATTATAAGGTGCCGGTACAATGGCAAAGCCCAATAAAGCCAGCCATGATATGGCAACAAGCAGCAAAATACTTTTACCCCGGCTTAAGGCCTTTACTTCGGCAATAAATTTTATACCGTAAAATTTACTCAGGGTATAACCTAAAACCTGCGCTATTACCAGCCAGGCTTTGTAGTTAACATGCCAGTACTCTAACCCCGAAAAGCTACCTGCTGCAAACGCTTTACGAAAGGCATACATAGATGTGTAAGCCCCAAAGGCCGACAAAGCAGCCAATACAGAAACTAAACCGTAGGGCCATTTGGCTACGCTTACCTTTAATTTGCTGAGCGGCTTTGTTAACGCGGTTTGCTGTACGCTTGGTTGATTAGACATGCTAAACAATTAATGTTTAGCAATTATAAACTATGTTTATTAATAATAAACCAAATTCATGTTAAGATAATTTTAAGAGGATGAGCTTTCCTCAAAAAAGTATACGATAAGCATACTTGCAGGTTTATCTGTCATATTTTTTGGAGTGTGTGCCAATCGGCCATCAAACAGCATGGAATCGCCTTGCTTTAGCGTATAATTCTTGTCGGTGAATTGGTATACTATCTCGCCGCTCAAAATATATTTATACTCGTAAGCTTCGGTTTGTACCAATTCGCGGTGCGAACCGGGAGCCAGTTCCAATATTACAAAGTCAACCGTGGAGTTTTTGATGGAACGGGTAAAAATACGCTGGTAATGAAAGCCCTCTGCATCCTCTTTTTCAAAGTGCTCGTAATCGGCCTTGCGTTTTATTATAGGTTCGGCACTTTCGCTTTTATCATGTATATCCTTAAAAAATACGTTCAGGTCAATATCCAGCGATTTAATGATATCGATAAGTACAATAAGCGATGGTATGGTTCGGCTATTCTCAATTTGCGATATCAGGCCTTTACTTACGTTGGCACGTGTGGCCAGCTCCTGTACAGTAATATTTTTTTCGCGGCGACGCTCTTTTATCCGGTTACTTATCTGTATTAATATATCATCTTCCATAGATCACTGTATACGTGTTAAAGGCTAAAAAATATGCATTAAAATAAACCGGGCGCAAATAACTAATAAAAATCATTTTCAGGGCATACAGCCCCTATCTGATAAATAATTTAACACCGGCCAAACAAAAAAGCCTTCAGAAAATGATCTGAAGGCTTAATGTTATTTGATCGTACCTTATTATTCTAAACCAACCATCAGGTTTTCAGGTTCTGAAAAACCGGTGAAGGCCGCCTTTACCGGGCGCGATGTCCATGAGTAAGGTACCTTAAGGTTAAAAACGAAAGCTACGGTAGCTGCCACATCGTACTGATAAACCGGCTGCTGTATCTTGTAACCTTTTTTAACGCCTTTGCCATAATAAATTACGGGTATGTTGATCTCCTCGTCAGACTCGCCGCCGTGGCCTTTGTTTATACCGCCGTGGTCGGCAACTATCATTACCAGGGTATTCTCTTTCATACCTGCTGCATCTATCGCTTTTAAAACACTGCCAATCAAGCTATCGGCTTTGGCTATTGATTGCAGGTAATCATCCGTCATGTGGCCTTTCTCGTGACCTGCATGGTCAACGTGATCAAGGTGCAACAAAGCGAATGTTGGTTTTTTAGCGGTAATGTATTCAGCGAATTTTTCAGCGGCTTTAGTTTCTGTTTCGGCATACTCGTAGTGGTTCACCATTTCCTTTTGCAGCAAACGCCCGTAATCATCCCAATGAAAAACAACACCTTGCTCGGCATTGGGGCGCTGCTGGCGTATAATATCATAAATACTTGGCGAACGGCCTACCTTGTTAACGGCAACAGGTGTCATGTGCTTGGCGTTCGGTTTCCAGTCGTTTGATGTTACGCCGGTTATTTCAGGACCCGCGCCCAATATCATGGCCGACCAGTTTGATGAGCTTGAAGATGGCAGCACGGTACGCGCATTGTATTTAAAAGCACCTTCCTCAATCATTTTATGTAGCACCGGCGCGTTGGCTTTCATTAGTCCGGCACTGCTTAAACCATCAATACCGATAACTATAACATGATCAAACAAGGGTTTGCTGTTTTTCTTTTGGGCGAGTAATTGGGTACTGCCTAAAGCGATGATCGCTAATACACTAAAAATACGTTTCATAGTTATGTTTACTTCAATTAATTTATTTGCCAATTACTTCAGTCATGGCCTGTTCTAAAATATTCAGGGCTTCATTCAACTCATCAATGGTGCTTACCAAAGGTGGGTAAAGGCATAGCACATTACCGTCAGACACTTTGAGGCTGAGGCCGAGTTCAAGGCATTTGTATAGTATTTTTTCTGCGGATGAATTGTCTTTCTCCTTTGTTGTTCTATCCTTAACCAGTTCAACACCCCATAGCAAGCCTTTGCCGCGCACATCGCCAATACATTCAAAGCGGGTTTTTAATTCGTGCAGGCGTTTGTGCATAAATTCGGCGGCTTGCGCTACATGAGCCAGCGTGTTATTGCTCTCTATATAATCAAAAGCGGCAAGCGCGGCCACAGCCCCTAACGGATTTTTCTCGTGTGTAAAATGGCCGAGAGATACCTTAGCGGCAACATTCAGTTCATCTTTACAAACAATGGCAGCCATAGGTATTACGCCAGCGCCAAGCCCTTTGCCAAGTACCAAAATATCGGGTACTATATCGTAATGCTGATAGGCGAACATAGTACCAGTACGCCCCATACCGATAGGAATTTCATCAAACACCAGCAGCACGCCATGCTTGTCGCATATTTGGCGTACACGTTGCCAGTATGCTTTTGATGGTACATGCACCGTAGTGCTGCGGATGGTTTCGGCAACCAGTATGCCTACATCACCTTCTTTTTCTATAACATACTCCAGGTAATCGGCATACGCCAAATCACCATCATCGGTAAGGTTTTGATTGAACCACATCCCCCTGTAGCTATCAACCGGAGGCACGTGTATGCTACCGGGCATCAGCGGGCCCAGGCCCTGCTGAAAAACAAATTCGCCACCGAGGGAGATACATTCCATTGATGCTCCATGAAAGGAATCGTACATGGCGAGGGTTTTATACTTGCCGGTATATATGCGGGCCAGTTTCATGGCCATGGCTATAGCCGATGTTCCGCCCGGAGCGAACAACACACGTGATAGCGCATGATCTGTTAATACCGAAAGCCGTTCGGCAAGTTCTATTGCAGGCAGATTGGTGTATCGCCTCGGCGAAAAAGCCAATGTATCCAACTGGGCCTTTACCCTGTCAATTATGTAACTATTACCATAACCAAGCTGATGCACGTTATTGCCATGAAAATCGATATACATTTTGCCCGACAGGTTTTTGATCCTGATGCCTTCGGCGGATTCAAGCACATCTAAACAAGGTGTTGACAGCGCCTGGTGCAGAAAATGATCGGCATCCTTTTTAAGCACGGCTTGCGTAGCCTCATCAACGTGTCTTTGATTCCAGTCCTGGCGGCTCTCACTTAAATTCAGATCGCCCTCGGTATGCAAATAACCCTCACGGTTTGTCATCAAGCTTAAATTGTTTTCTTTAAATATTTATTTAATTACAAAAAGGGCTGATACTTCAGTAGCGGTAAGCGCTTTGTTGTATATCCTTACGTCATCCACCAGGCCGCTAAGTGTTTTGCGGGTATCATCGCCTGAGTTATATACGCCCGATCCATCTTCCCAAATAGTGAAAGCATAATCGTTAACACTATCCCAAAGCGGGCCCTTTAATGTATTCAGATCATAGCTTGCAGGTTTGGTGGCCTGTATATGTTCCTTAGCATCAATGTATACATGCAACAGTTTTGTAGCCTGATCAACCACCACGGTTACCATATGCCATTTGTTATCGCCCACAGCCGGACTTTGCGGATCTGTTTCGTTAGCTCTCCAGTCCATACGGTTGCTTACGCCGCCTGCATCACCGGTTAACTTAACCAGCCATCCCCTGCCTGATGAACCCGGACCGGTATAGGTATCGGCACCATCAGTAGCGAATACAAAACCTGGATTACCGCCGCTATCCCAATTAGAGTTGGAGAACAATGCCGGATCAGAGCCTATGCCCTGAAATTTCACCCACAGGCTAAAGCTAAAGCTTTGCGTAAGGGCCGGCCTCAGCATATCGTGCTTAGGCAATACAGCGTACGATCCGGAACCAAATGAAGCTACCCTGCCACGCTCAGCATCGGTAACAAAGGTTACGCTGGCTGTTGAATGCTCGCCCGGCATGGCATCAAACCTGTTGCCGCTGGCATCTGTCAAATCATTATCTAAAGGTAAGTAAGCTATAAGCGCCGTGCCATTACCGGCAGTAGTGGTAAAGCTCCATGATGTTGGTGTTAAAAACCCTTCAAAGGCTTTGCCATCGGCATCAACAATGGTACCGGCATCAGCAAGTACATAATAGCTGGTAGCGAATTTTAGCGGAGTGCCAAGCTTAACTGTTACACGCTTGCCATCAACCACTACTGATTGGCCTGCTACTGAAATTTCGGCCACCTTAACGTTGCCGTTGGTTTCATATACCGAGAAGTTGCCTGCGCCTTTTCTTACATCGGCGGCAAAGGTCAGTTCAAGCTTGAACAATGAACCATCGGTACTACCCGGCAGCGGACTAAGCGCATTTAGTGGCAAGCCGCTTTGGCCTACGGTTTTAAACGTCCAGGTAGTGCCATCGGGTAAACCCATATACTCGTTGCCCAACAAATCGGTAACTATACCGCGTTCAAGGGTAACCGTATAAACCTGATCGGCTTCCAGATCGGCTGTCGGGTTAATGGTCAGGATGCGTTTGTCATCACCAATGGTAACAGCGTCAGATGTTACGCTGATGCGTTGCGTATCAACCTTGCTGGTAATTATAATGTTACCGGCACCTTTTTTAATGTTCTCGTTAAAGGTTAATATCAGGTTGCTGCTTACGGCCACACCCTCAACCGTTGAGGTTGGGTTATAGCTTACCACCTGCGGGTTACCGGTATCAACCGTGTAATCAAACTCCTGCTTGCACGACGTTAACAACGCCAGGCCAAGCATTACCATTGCACCTGCTAAGGCAAATGGCTTGTTGTAAATTTTCTTCATATCTTATTGAAAATCTAAATATTCTGTTCGGGTATTATTGGCGAGTAAGGGTTACTTTAAAATTACCCTTGCCAGTTTCTTTGGTATCGGTATTCTCCCAGCCCATAAAAAATGAGAGGGTCATGGAGTTTGATGCCATTTTTATGCTAAAATCATCAACCGGGCCAACGCTTGTTAAGCTAACCTTTGTGCTATCGGCAGTTGGGGTAACGCTCCAATTACCGGCGGTGGCATTGGTAAATACTATAGGGCAATCATGCGCCATAAACTTCAGCGGGTTACCGGCATCATCGGTAGTAAACACTAAACGCATAGAGCCGAATACCTCGGGTGGTACGCTTTGCGGTGTAACAATATCGCGCGGGGTTGTCCAGGTGCCATCAAGCCGACCGGCTACCAGTTGGTTGGCATTCAGGTTACCGCCGGGGCGAAGCATATCCTTTGAGCATGAGCTAACTCCTGCCGCAACAATCAATGCCATTAGCACAATAAAAACCGATCTTGAATTAAATCTCTTTATCATATCATTTTGTATTAATTGTTCACTTTAAATAAGCGGTAAGGCACGTTTGATTTTAGTACGCTGCCCTCCAGGCCCCAGGTACCATCAGCACGTATACCCAGGTGACTTAATATATTTACCGATACATCTGTAAGCCCAATAGGGTAATAAGGGTGGCGCTCGTTAGCGGTGCCCACCAGTTCGCCATTATTGCCTTTGCCGCTGTAATCACGCACCACGGTTCCGCGCACATCATCCATTTTAAGGTACAGGTTTAGCGAGGCCAGGTTAGGGTGATCGCTGTTTTCGATATTACGCAGGTACATATACTTCTGTATAGTAGCGGTTGATAGTACATCGGTCCATATCCTTACCTCGTTGAATGAGCCTGCCCAGTTTGGGGCACCACCCCCGTAGGTTTGTGTACCATCCTGCGCAAGGCACAGGTAGTCATATGGTGATGCCATGTTATCGGCATCTTTATAGATCAATGTTGATTCGGCTACTTTTACACCATCCTGGTATACCGCGCAGGTTTTGGTTTTATCGAAAGTAACAGCCAGGTGATGCCAGTTACCATCCTCAAGCGCTTTGGTTGAGCCAATATCATAACGTTCAGATTTTTGGTTGGCGATATTGATCTTCCAGGTTGAACCACTGCGACAGATGGTATAGCCCGGCAAACCTCCCGAATCCCAGTTTTTATCACCTATGATGGATGGATCGCTGGTGTTGGCACCTGCCTTTACCCATGTTTCAATGGTAAACCTGTTCATGCCCTGCAAGGCTGTGCCTTTAATGGGCACACGTACATAAGTACGTTCGCCAGATGATGCTTTATTGATGGTGAGTATATTATCGGCACCCTCGCGTGGTGCAAGGGCCGTACCTACCAGTTCCTTATTATCCAGTTCACCACCCGAAAGTATTACCGGTACGTTGATCTCCTCAGGTGTAGTGCTTTGCGGCACACCCGATTCGGTACCACCGTGGGTAGAGGCGAAAAAGATGTTCCAATCCTCATTGGCATAGGTTGATCTTGCTTCGATAGCAGCATGTAACCCTGCTACATACTCATCTATTTTTTGGATGGCGATTACATAACGGGCCTGGCGCAGCTGAAAGCCTACCTCCTGCCCAACCTCGGCCGGGCTGCTGAATTGTACGAATACCGCGCCCATATCCGCTTGCTTTACAAGTTCGGTGGCTTTGTTGTATACTTCCTCATCGGTAGCGTACTGAAATTTATGATCAGCAGCCTGGTTAAGCAGGGTATTGATCTCGGGAGTGCGCACAACTGATGCCACCACGATAGATGACGCTGCCGATTTGATACGGTTAACCACCGATGGGTACTGGCTGAATTTATTGCCCGTATAAGATTTGTTTATGGTTACCCCATGCTTATCGGCTGATACGCCCGTTAGCATGGTTGACCAGCCCGAACTTGAATAAGCCGGCACGCCGCCGTAACCATTCATGCTGTATGATGCATCGGCGGTTATTTTATCGATACCCGGCGTGGCCGCGTAATCAATAGCGGTATTGATGATACCATCAACACCTATTACCAGTATCTTTTTAGTTTTAGCCTGTTGTGCCATAGCCACCTGCATGGTAAACAAAACAACCGGCAGCAGGCATACATATTTAAAAATGCGTTTCATATCGTTATTATTTATATAATCGAACCACATAACTACCCGGTAAGCCTATTACAAAATTGAAGTTCTCGCTCACATAGCTTACCTGCTCAACCCCATTCACCACGGTGGTTACTTTCCAGGTGCAATACGTATCCGACTCTTTTACCGGGAAATTCACACTCCATATTTCGCCATCGCTGGCATCGTTAACAAAGGTGCCCTTAAAGCCTGCCGCACGGTTAGCTGTAAAATCTATCTCATCACCGGCAAGCTGTTTTCCGTTAAGATAGCCTACAAATTTCATCTGGTTAGGGCTATCGCCAACACGCTCAATCTCGGGTTGCTGTAACATACCCGATGACCATGTTTTTACTTCCTGCTCCTTAAATTCTATCACCAGAGCATCCTTCAGCACCTTGCCGCCTGATTGATTGGATACCCGTATATCAAAGTGGTATTCGCCGGCAGGTATCTTGTTACCTTCAAGTATTTCAACCTGGCCGGTATTTTTGTTTACGCTTACTGCCGGGGTCATTACCGTATCGGTTTTCAGAGCCAGTTCGGCAGGGGTTTCATTGCCTACAATGGGTTCCTTGTAGCGCACAACGGGTATATTTTCGGTTAAGCCACCTGTATTTTTTCCGTTAAGCTCGCGCACCTCCACTATCTCAAAAGTTAGCGGCAGTGTTGAGGTTGATGCCTGAAAATTGCCTATGTTTTGTGCCAGGCCCGATATGGCATATTGCTTCCTGTTTTTGTAACTGATATCGGGCGCTATGCTACCCTCCTGCGGTATCTTGGTGCAGGCGCTCATCAGCAGCGATGTGCAGGCTGATATTGTACACACCAAGATCCAGAATATTTTACTGTTGCGTTTCATCACCTTTACTTAGTTAAATCCAAAAATGTGCGTGTCAGAATTCAGTATATGTACAACTCCGTTTGTCGACCGCAGATCGGCCGTAACCACCTGTACCGATTGATAGCGTTCCGTTGCACCGGCCGGGCTGACATTGAGCGAAAACATAATAAATTTTGCACCCAGGTTAACGTTGCCCAGGTAATCACTCGTTACCACATTGAACCTTGCCTTTGTATCGCCGGAGGTGGTTGCATAGCTGTAGGTAGTAGCCAGATCGTTTCGCACTATCTCATCACCAGGAATAATATAGTTTTTGATGATAGCGGCTATCCTATCCATATCCTCCTGCGGGATGGCTTCCAGCGTTGCCGGGGTATTTTGCGGATCAGGATAGATCAGCTTAAAATAGTTGTGGATCGAATAATCGCGCGGGGCAAAAAAGGTATTGCCCTGGGCATTAACTTCATCCTCAAGCTTGGTCAGCCTGATCAGCCTGGCCAATGTATCGAATGATTCGCGGTGGCTTTCCAGGTAATCCATGGTTGATACACCCAGGTTGCCCGACTGATCGGCAGGTTTGGCACCCCCGTCGGTAAAATAGCTATCCTTACACCCAATTGTGAATAGAATGCCGATGAACGCGATTGCTTTGATTAATTTCATCATCTCGAATGCGTATTTATATTATTGATTGAACTGCCAGTAGTAAGTTTGTTCCATATTGGGGTTGTTGGCAAAGGCCTCGTCACTCACCGGGAAGAAACCGGCACCGTCTTTTTCGCCCTGCTCGGTTATATAGCTGTTAAACTCGTGTAACCTGCCCAAACGCACCAGATCGTACACGCGGTGAAACTCACCGATCAGCTCACGACGACGTTCGGCCAATACTTCCTCTATTACAACAGGTGCATCATCACGGGTAAAGGTGGGTATACCGGCACGGGTACGTACCTTGTTCAGATTTTCCAACGCTTCGGATACGCGGCCAAGCCTGGCATCAGCCTCAGCTTTTAACAGCAATACATCAGCGTACCTGAAAATTGGCACCGGGGCATCCATCAGGTTATAGGTTCTGTCCTTCACCTTTCTGAATTTGGCGAACATGATAGCGCGTTCACCGTTTTGCAACGGATCGGCAAATATTGGCCTCAGCTCGCTGCTGCTAACTGAAAAATCGATACTTTGGAAGAACTCGTTAACCCTTTTGTCTGATTTATCACGCGCGTAATCAGGATAGATCTCCAATATTTTTGATTTTGGAACCGCTAATGAAAGCTCGCCCCTTGAGGTATAAGGGTTGGTAAGATAGTAGGTCATGATGTGGCCATAGTAATCAGAGTACTCACCCTTACTTTTATCGTAGTACATCTCAAATATCACCTCAGCCGACTCGCCTGTATCAAACATGGTGCGCAAACCATCTATAGTTGCCAACCTGTAATTGTTCGAGTCCATAATCTGCTTAATAGCGTCAGATGCTCCCTGGTAATCTTTTAACCACATTAATGCATGGGCTTTCAAAGCAAGCGCGGCACCTCTTGTACCTCTTGAGCGTGATTCCTTGATGGTGCCCTTATTTTCCCACAGCAGGTTAGGCAAAGCCATGTCAACCTCATTAACCACCATGCGCATTACGGTGTTAAGCGGCTCGCGGCCCAGTGCATCAACATTACGGGCTTTTAGGTTGATCGGTATATCGCCCCAAACACGTGCCGCGTAAAAATGCGACAAGGCACGCATAAAACGGGCTTCGGCTAATAGCTGGGCTTTCCGCTCGTCGGTTAGGCCATCAGTTATTTCCGGAATTTTTTCCAACACCAGGTTACACTGCTCAATGGCACGGTAAAAAAGCCTCCAGTTGGTCATGGGTTCCAGCTCGGTACGCTGTATCAAGTGGTTTTGAAAACCTGCATTCCAGTCGCCGTCATTATTAGGCGTGATCCAATCGCCTGAGCGTGAATCGCCCCAGAAATAATAATCGCCCCATGAGCCATTACGTGTGGTTGAAGGGGTATCCTCTTTGGTCAACCCCGACAAGGCCCTGCGGAAAATAGCGAAGGCAGCGGCAACAGCGCCTTCTGCATCGGCGCCGTTTTTCCAGGCTTGCTCCTCGGTTACGGTGTTAATAGGGGTTTCGTCCAGCCATTTTTTACAGCTTGTTTCGGCAAGTATCAAAACCAGCAGAAACGTGGCAATTACCTTATTCTTCATCTGTTTACTTTTTTATCTTTTAATAGCGATGCCTGTAGCATCATCACTTATATTGAGTTTTCTACTTTTATTTGTTATAAGCCTATTGATACACCGAACAGTAACATACGGCGCATAGGGTAACCACCCGAGTTATCAAAGCCATCAACTGTTACTAATTCGGCATCAGGGCCGCTGTATTTTTGGAAGGTTACCACGTTATCCATAGTGCAGTACACGCGCATCCTGTCAAACGGAAGCCTTGGTATAATTTTTTTGGTGAAGTTGTACGATAGCGTGGCGGCCTTGATCTTGAAGTATGAGCCATCCTCAACGTACTCCGAATCGTAGTTCACTATCTGCGAAGCATCAGCCCAGGGGTTTAGTGTTGGGTATTTGGCATTGTCGCCACTTTTTTCCCATATCGAGTAGTTATCAAAATTGGGTAGCGAGGTAGCACCTGCAAAATCTTTAGCCAGCCTCAGCCTGTTAAGCAAGGCGGTGTTAACAATATCGCGCCCGATAACAAAGGTTGAAACTACGTTTAGACCAAAGCCTTTATAATTAAAATCGTTAGTGAAACCGCCTGTCCATTTCGGGTTAGGGTCGCCTGAGTAAACACGGTCTGATACGTTGATGAAATAATCGCCGTTCTGATCTCTGAAATTACGGTCGCCTACTGCCAGGGTTTTGTTTTGCAGACCGATCAGCCTCGCGCCCGTTTTAGGGTCAACCGGTATCTGGCTTTCGGTTTGATAAATACCTTGCGATTGGTAGAAGAAAAAGCCGTTCAACGGCGCGCCCACCCTTACTATTGAGCCAAAATCCTGACCCGAGGTGCTGGTTTTTATAATATCGGCGTTACCATCAGGCAGTGATATTACGCGGTTTTTGTTGTAGGCAAAGTTTAACCCGGTGCTCCATGTAAGGCCTCGGCCTAAATTCAGGTTAGTATTCACCGTAAACTCCAAACCACGGTTAAGTACATTGGCCGCGTTACGGTAAACCTCGTTATAGCCCGATGTTGTAGGTAAGGCTGTGGTTAAAAGCAAACCTTTGGTTAGCTTTTCGTAAGCATCAAAAATAAATTCAACCTTATTGTTAAAAAATGATACATCTAAACCGATGTTGCTCATGGAGGTTTTAACCCAGGTAAGATTCTCGTTCCTGAAACCATCGTACCATGTTGGCGTAAAGCCTGATACACCGCCGTAAGCTATCTCTATCAATGAGTTATACTGATCGAGCGAACCGCCGTTCATGATACCCAAGGCAAGGTAGTCGTTATCCCAAGTGGTACCTGAAAGACCGTAGCTACCGCGAATTTTACCGCTCGAAAGCCAATCAACATTTTCAAATATGCTTTCTTTGCTAAAGTTCCAGCCTGCTGAAACTGACGGGAATACACCCCAGCGGTTAGCTGTACCAAACTTTGATGATCCGTCGGTACGGATTGAAGCGCCAACCAGATACTTTTCTTTGTACGAATAATCAAAACGGCTAAAGAATGACATCAGGCTGTTAGCGGTATAGTTACTGCTGCCTATGCTGTTGCCTATAGGCCAGTTAACCGTTTCGGACAAGGTTGGCGCGCTGGCCACGTTGTTTACGGTTGTAGTTTTTGATTCCAGTCTTTCAGCACTTTGCCCTACCAATAAGCTCACCTTATGGCCTCCGAATGTAGGCGCGTAGGTTAGCGTATTCTGAAAAAGCAGGTTACGGTTTTCGCCTACGCCGCTTTTGTTATCGCCCCTTAAAGTACGGCGTGATGACGAGAACGAATCCTGCATCAGGCGTAAATACTCAAGGCTGAGGCTGGCTTTGTAGCTTAAGTTTTTAATCAGGTTCAAAGTAGCATCAGTACTAAAACGTACCCTATCGTTCACGCTGGAATTTTGGCCGGGCAGGTATATCTCGGCACCCTGAACCTGCGGATCGTTAGGCAATGGCAGTAATGATGAGTAATTAGTTTCGAGTGTGCCCGGGTTACGGGTTTGATCGGTACGCGAAACAGCCAGCGTATTATTAATTATCAGCTTTTTATTGAGCGCGTTAAACGTGGTGCTGGCCATAGTGCTATAGCGCTTAAAGCCGGTATTGAACAGTATACCCTGGTTATCCATATAACCTAAGCTGATGCTATACTGGCCAAAATCGCCCGCGCCACGGATAGAACTATTGTAATCCTGCGTGATAGAGGTGTTGTATAAATACCCTTGCCAGTCTGACGAGTTATTGTAGAACGGATTGGTTACATCGGTATACATAGCTGGCATGAATGTGCCATATGGCGCATACAGATCGTACAAACGGGTTACCTGCTCACGCTCCTTGTTACCACCGGCAACATCTAACAACTGCGGTACAAAGTTTACACCGGTACGTATGTTAAGGTTAATTTGCGGTTTGCCTGTTTTACCTTTTTTGGTGGTGATCAATATTACACCATTAGCAGCCCTTGAACCGTAGATTGCCGCTGCCGAAGCATCCTTCAATACCACCACATCTTCAATATCGCTTGGGTTAAGGTCGGCCAGTACGTTGGTGCTGGTTATGGCGAATTCGCTGCTTGTTTTTGAGATGATAGGAATACCATCAACCACATAAAGGGGTTCAGATATAGCAGAGGCATCATCACGGCTAACCGCGGCCAAACCCCTGATGATGATAGCCGGCGACGCGCCCGGCTCGCCGGAATTCAACTGTATGTTTACACCGGCTATACGGCCTTGTAATAATGATTCAAATGATTCTGCCGATTGGGTTTCGGTTATCTTATCCATTTTCACCGAGGCTACCGAGCCGGTGATCTCCTGTTTGGCCTGGGTTTTATAACCTACAACCAGTACCTCGCCAAGCGCCTTACTATCATCAGTTAGCTTTATGGTAAGATCGGCAGCGCTTTTGTAGATCACCTCGCGGGCCTGAAAACCAACTGAGGTACACAACACGGTATCGCCAATGCTTAACGATAAACGGAAAGCGCCTGCTACATCAGTTACCGCTACGTTTTTTTTACCCTTAACCTTAATTGTGGCGCCAATAACCGATTCGCCTTTTTGATCGATAACCTTACCGGTTACTACCGATTGCGCGAATACACTTACAGGTAATATGAGTACTGCAAAAAGAAAACAAGCTCCTTTTATTAATGCCTTCATTATATTTAATTTTTCGATGACCAATAACTGTTTTGACTTAATGAATTACCCGTTAAGCTGCCTGCCGAAAGTGGCCAGTAGGCTGCCCCTTGCTGCACATCGCCCTCGGTAAACGCGGGGATGTAAGTGCTTACCTTACCAAACCTGATGAGGTCAAACACCCGCTGACCGGTGCCTACCAGCATCCTGCGACGTTCCATTAGCAGGGCATCCGCAAAGGTTGCTTCGGTTAGTGAAGTATAATCTTCAGTGGCGCCTGCCGCTGCACGTACCAGGTAGGTTTTAGCTTCATCCAGGCGATTGCTGCGCCATGCGGCTTCGGCAAAAAGCAGGTTTACCTCGCGCACCGGTAAAAGCTCCAACCCATCAGTATTGCTATTTTTCAGTGTCGCTTTATTTTGGTCGGTTAAAATGTTGAACATGCTTGTTCTGCGTGAATCTCCGCTGGGGTATATCGCGTTCAGCCTGGCTAAAGGCATACTTACTGCGCTTTCACTCAATGGGGTTTGAGGTATTTCGGTGCGCCTGTCCACTCCCAGCGATAAACCAAAGGTTGATAAGCTATCGGTAGTAGCAGCTGTAAATGTAGTACTCAGTGCATCATAAGCGTTTTGGGCATTACCTATCCACAATTGCTCGTGCACCAGTAATGATGTAATGGCTGTTTTGTTAAAACGGATAGCTGTTAAGGCCGCGCTTTCAATACCATCATCATTAATAAGCATCCAGGGTAAAAGGCCCTTAGCTTCGGTTGCAAATGTTGCGGCCAGGGTAACCGCCTCCTGGTTGGTAAGCAGCTGGCCAAAATTATTTTTCTCTGCCGATGGTACTGATCCCCATATACGCGCCAGGTAAAAGTAAGCGGCTGACTTTAGCGCCAATGCTTCGCCTTTATACAGGTTACGCTGGCTGGTGTTTAAAACATCGCTATTGGCATTGTTCACTATATCAAGCACATCATTAGCATCCTTGATCACGTCATAAAAATAGCCCCAGTCGGTTAGTTGCTTCACGTATCTGTCGGCACCCATTAATTGCTGGCTTGCCACCGCTTGCTGATAGCTTACGGCAACCGTTAAATCGCCTGTGCGGGCCTCGCCATACATTAACCAACCGTAGTTAGCCAGTAATGCCCTGCGCAGATCAACATAACCACCAATAACAGCCTGCTCTATTTTTTGCGCCGAATCATAATAACCTTCAGCAACTGTCCTGTTATCTAAATCGATGGTCAGGCTGTCTTTACATCCAGAAAGAACAACCAGCAGCATGACCGGGATGAGCTTCCAAAATTTCATATCGTTCATTTTTTGTATCGTAGTTGTTTAAAGAACCAGTTTTAAGCCCAGCACAATTGAAGATGGCAGCGGAGTGCCCGTGTAGATCAGATCGCGCCTGCGAACACCTGTAATATTTTCTTCGGGATTGATACCGCTGTATTTTGAAAGCGTGATCAGGTTATCGCCACGCACAAACAGCTGCATATCGTTAATTGAAGCGGCCTTTTTTAACAGCGTACCAAAATGGTAGGTAATAGCGGCCTTGTTCAGCCTGATAAAGCTTCCTTTCTCAATGTTGCTGATACCCTGATAAATGGTTCGACCGGTAGCGTCAGTGCTGGTAGTATAGTAAGGCGTTTCGGCACTTTTTAGCGGGAACACATTATTTACCTGATCGGCATAATAAGTGCTGGTGAATGATTCGGCAGCTACATCGGCACCCCATGCGTAGCTCACCGTCATGCTGGCCGATATATTTTTGTAGCGCAGTGTGTTGCTTACACCGCCAAAGCCTTTGGCTTCGCTATTGCCTATTACTTTTTGCTGCGTACCCTCGTAAGCTACCAATGATGTTACCGCATCGCCTTTGGTAAGCGCACTTAGGTAAGCCAGGCTGGTATTGCCAATATCATTGGGTAATTCTCTTACCTTGTTTTTGTAAACTGCCAGGTTCACGTTGGTTGCCCAGCTAAAGTTGCGTGTGTGTATCCAGTTACCATCCAGGTTAAACTCTACACCAGCCAGGCCAAGCGAACCGCCTGTTTCGTACTCATAATCAATACCGCTGATGTTGGGCAGGTAGCGCTGATAAGTAAAATCCTTATAAATTTTATTGAAGTAGTTTACCGAGAAGTTTAATGCCGGGTTAACAGCGAATGATAAACCTGCATCAAACTGGTACACACCTACGCTTTTAGCATCCTGAAAGGCAGGATAAAGTATACCCACGCCTAACTCGTTACCGCCGTAATAGTCGCCGTATCCGCCTATCTGGCCACGGTAAACTTCAGGTCTGCTTAGTATGCCTGTTTTACCGTATGCTACGTTAACCTTTACCGGGAAATTCAGTGTATTCTTTAGATTATAGTGTACACCTACGGCCGGGTAAAGCGCCCATTTGTTTTGGTAGAATGAGCTGCCATCGGTACGTAAAACCATGTTCACGTCCAGGTCTTCCTTATAATTCCATTTCCAGGTACCGTAAAACGATACTATTTTTTCGATCTCGTGGTCAGAGTAGGCGTTGGTTTGTGTGGCGTTATAACCTGTTACTACCTTTACGTAGTTTGAGCCACCGTTTTCCAGGCTACGGCTACCATTTACTGAGGTTATCCTGTCGTCATTAGTACGAATTTCGTTACCAATGCTCATATCCATCTTCAGCGCGTCCGAAAATTTGTGGATGTAGTTAACGTATGTTTTAAGAGAGATAAGCTGCCTTTTCGCGCTCACGCTTGATGCGTAGATATCACCATCTAACACCGTAGATGGCAGGTACATATCGCGACTTGCGGCCTCGTATGATAGTGACGCTGTTGAAACCGCCTTGAATGCCGGATTGAACTGATAGGTTAAACCCATAAATGATAACAGGCCTACGTTACGGTTCTTATCCATAACAAAGCCCTCATCATTCACTACCGGCAGCAACAGCTCTCGGCTAAATTCGCCTGCATAGCGCCCGTTGCGGTTGGCTAATGACAGGTTGTTATAAAAGTGTGCCGAAAACTTTTTGGTGATATTATATTTAGCATTCAGGAATAACGACTGGCGGCTAAAACCTGAGTCTTTTATATACCCTTTATCCTGATAGTTTGATAAACCGAACAGGTACGAGCCAAAATCGCCGGCACCGTCAACCATTACATTTTGCTCGTTCACTACACCGCCGTTGCCATAAACATCGCGGCGGGCCATGGTATTAAAATCATAAAAGGCATCCTTACCATGATCCATATTGGGCAAGAAGTTGGCACCCGCGAAAGCGTTACCATTAACATGGATAGCTCCTTGTTTACCTTCCTTCATGATGATGTTGATGGCTCCGTTAGGCGCCTGCACACCATAGGCAGATAGCAGATCGATCTGCTTGATCACCTCAATGCGTTCGATCTGATCGGCCGAATAATAGTTGAGCGGGTTGATGCCTGTTACATCTGATGGGCTGGCGATCATCGGCACGCCATCAACCAATATTAAAGGCATGGTTGATCGGTCTGTAGGGTCAAGGCTTAAACCACGCAGGTTTAAGGTGGACTGTACGCTCGGCGTACCCGACCAGCTTTTTACCCTGAGCCCGGCAACATTACCCAGCAGGATATTGTCGACCCCGCCACGATTTGATGACACGACACTATCTACCTTAAGTGTATCCTGGGCATACACATTCATCGTCCACCCGAAGCAAACGAGGAGAAGAAACACAGTTTTCCAAATGAATTTTGGCAACAACTTCATAATTATCGTTTCAAAATTTTATAAATCCGATCTGCCCTTGCTCAATAATTGAATTCCGGACAGCTATTAAATAAATCAGCTTGATTATGGATTTGCTCCATGCGAAATGTTAAGCAATACTAAACATTGTTTATTAAGATAAAGGGATTTATAAATTAACGAATTGTGAATACGTTGCCCGGAACGGGGCTGATTTGTTAATTTATGCTGCTGATAGCGATTATCAGATGCTTATTATAAGCGCTTTATAGTTAGGCTATAAAACCGATATATATAAAATGCAAAACGGCTCCCTGAATCAGGAAGCCGTTTTGCGTAAGTTATGCCTGTATATAATGATTGATACTTTAATTATCAATTCATCACACTTTAAGAAATACCATTAAATATTTAATTCAAATATGTTTTTAAGCCATTGGTGCGTGCACTTGTACGTAACCTAAGCAATGCTTTGTCCTTTATTTGACGTACACGTTCGCGGGTAAGGTGATATTTATCGCCTATCTCCTCCAGGCTTAGTGCCTGGTTATCCTTCAATCCGAAGAACAGCTCCAATATATCACGCTCTTTAGCATCGAGCATACGCAGACTGTTAGTTACCTCAATACTTAACGATTCGTTCATCATCTCCTTGTCTGCTCCCGGTTCGGCACTTTGCAATACATCTAACAGTGTATTATCACCATCGCTGGAGAATGGCGTATCGTATGACATGTGCCTGGCTGAACTGGCCAATGAACGGGTCACCTTCTCAACGGTCGATTCCAGATCTTCGGCCAGTTCTTCGGGAGTAGGTTGTCTTTCATATACTTGCTCTAACCTTGATGCTGCCTTAGATATTTTAGACAGATCGCCTACCTGGTTAAGTGGTAAACGCACCATACGTGATTGCTCGCCTATGGCTGCCATAATTGATTGACGTATCCACCATACAGCGTACGATATAAATTTAAACCCCTTGGTTTCATCAAAACGTTTGGCAGCCTTAACCAAACCTACGTTACCTTCGTTTATCAGGTCGCCCAGCGTAAGGCCTGAGTTTTGGTATTGTTTAGCTACCGATACCACAAAGCGCAGGTTAGCGGTAGTAAGGCGCTCAAGCGCTGCCTGGTCGCCTTCGCGTATTTTTTGTGTTAGTGTTACTTCCTCCTGTGGTGTAACCATAGGTATTTTGGCGATATCCGCCAGGTATTGACTTAGTGACGCGTTCTCACGATTGGTGATAGACTCACTAATTTTAAGTTGCCTCATATATTAAATTTGTTTTTAAGTGATCGTTAAAATTCCGGAAGCCTCAATATGCGCGGTTAATAAAATGATTCCTGTTATAAGGAAATGTAGCGGATTGCTACGGCGTGCTGATGAATGTGATTTATGGAATTTTCAACACTGCAAAGATAAGCACTCATCAAAAAAATAGTGTTATCTGGATGTCAGGATATTAAATAAAAAAAAAGCTTACATAGTTCTATTGGTAACGCTCTTAAACTTTGTTTTAGCACATAACAATTATTACTACATCTTTGAAATTCATAATGAAAGCTGTGCTATTCATATAAAACAGCCTCTCCATTCTGGCCACATTTGCTTTATAAAACAACATCATTTAAAGCAAACCAAAATGGAAGCCACACAATTACAAGCACAACAAGCCATTGAAATGGCAACCAATAAGGCCCGGGCTATTGGCGTTAATGCCAACATTACCATACTCGATAAGGCCGGTTATCTCAAAGCATTCCAACGTATGGATGATGCCTTTTTAGGATCAATAGATGTAGCCATGGGCAAGGCAAAAACCGCTATGCTGTTCCGTATGAACTCTGAAGCGGTGGGCGAATTCCTTGATCCGGCAAACAAAGCCTATGGCTTACAAAACACCAGCGGAGGCCTGGTGGCCTTTAAAGGTGGAATGCCTGTTACTTCTAATAATGAGATCATTGCCTACATAGGCGTATCAGGCGGTAGCCCCGATCAGGATTTTGAGATAGCCGCCGCGGGCAGCAAATTATAATCCCACCTACTCAACTAATTAAATCATTCATACACATCAATAAAACTTAAACATCATGTCAACTACAAAAACAATTTTAATTACCGGAGCAGGCTCTGGTTTTGGTGAAGGCGCAGCATTTGGTTTGGGTCAGTTAGGCCATAAAATTATTGCCGGTGTACAAATATTGCCACAGGTAACCGAGATGCGCAAAAAGGTTGAAGCACTTGGTTTGCAAAACAACATTGAAGTGATTAAACTGGATATACTTGATAAGTACGACGTAAAGGTTGCCCTGAAGTACGATATCGATGTACTGTTCAGCAACGCCGGCATTGGTGAGAGCGGCCCGGTATTTGAAATTCCGCTTGATCTGGTTCGTAAAAATTACGAAACCAATGTTTTCGCTCCGCTTGAATTATCGCAACAATTCATCAGTAAATGGATAAAAGCAGGCAAAGCGGGTAAAATTGTTTTCACCTCATCAATGGGCGGTTTGTTCACCCCATCGGGCTATGGCATTTATGTATCAACTAAACACGCGCTTGAGGCCGTGGCCGAAGCCCTTGCCGATGAGTTAAAACCATACAACATCAAGATACAAACCGTTAACCCCGGCGCGTACCTTACCGGCTATAACGAAACCATGGCCGAAAATGCCTTCCGCTGGCTGGATGATGATGTGAACTTTACCAAACATGCCGACATGAAGGCCAATTTCGATTCGCTTTTAGGTACTCCCGAAGGCCGCCTTGATCCACAGGAAATGATAGATGCCATGATACAGATAGTACCATCAGACACCGGCAAGTTCCGCAACGTGGTGCCCAAATTTGTTGAGGATATGCTGAAAGATCATCAATTAAAAGCCTGGGAAAACACCATATAAGTATTACCACTTACCAACTAAAAAAGCCGGATAATTTCGGCTTTTTTTATATAAATTTATCGCTGCTAAACACTACATCTACATAAGCTAATGGATTGAAAATCTAATTTTTAGCGACTGATCATTACACTCTTTTTCAATATTGCTTAATATATTGCTTTTACTATAACGTGTATTGTTACCTATGAAAACCACATTAGACAGCAAAATAATTGACACGCTACGCGATCTGCCGGATATGATACCCGTGTTTCGCGAGTATTATGAGGATTGGACCATACGGGTTTTTAACCGGCAGCAGCACGAATGCCGAAACTACTTATCCCCTAACCGGCGGGAATTTTATAAGATATTGCTGATCACTAAAGGTACCGGCGTTTTTACCATGGGGCTCAATACTTATTATATTGAGGAGCCCACCCTATTGTACATTCATCCTAATGATATTATTTCATGGAAAAACCTGTCGACAGAATCGGGCGGGTATTATGTGATGTTCAAAAAATCGTTCGTTAATCATCACCTTCAGTTAAAAGCCGTGATAGATAAATTTTGTTTGTTTGCCGATAAACCTAAAAGTGTGATCAGGCTTACCGAAAGCGAGATACCCCGCATTGATCAATACTTTGAAAAAATGCATGATGAGGAAGTTGCCGGTAGCGATTACAAAGAGGACGCCATGCAGGCATTGCTTCAACTAATGATGGTTGAGAGCATGAAAGTGGCACGTTTCCCTAAACCGGATGAGGTAACGGACGATTACTCGCACATTCATCATTTTTTTGACTTGCTGGAAAAGGAAACATCGGGTATTAATTACAGCACGCCTATCCGCATAAAAACTGCTAAGGAGTTTGCCGATAGCTTGCATATGCACCCCAACTATTTAAATGCGCTGCTGAAAAAACATACCGGACAAAATGCCAGTACCCACATCCGCAACCGGATACTTGACGAAGCCAAGGCCCTGCTATTACAAACGGATTGGAGCCTAAATGACATTAGCTACAGTATTGGTTTTGCCGAACAGCCAAGCTTTAACCTGTTCTTTAAAAAAAATACCGGGGTAACCCCTGCCGTTTTCAGGAGGAATCCCTGATGGTTAAAGGGCAAAAATATTAATCCCCTCATTTATTAAAGCGAGGGGATTTTTGTTGTTTGATAACCATGTGCAATTATAACTGCATAATTAATTGCGATGCATCTTTGAAATTCATAATTAACCCTTTGTTATTACTATAAAGCCGCCCTGTTATTCTTCGGAAATTTGGTGTATCAAAAAACAAATAAGAAAATGAAAACTCCAAAAACATGGTTCATTACCGGAGCCTCAAGAGGTTTCGGATTAGATATCACCAAGGCCGTATTAGCATCAGGTGATCAGGTAGTGGCAACAGTACGCAGCAAGGCAAACGAGCTGGCTGCTCAATTTAACAACAACCCGGGTTTGTTTGTAGTAACTATGGATGTTACCAACCAGCAACAGGTTAACCAGGCCGTTCAGGCAAGCATTGCCCATTTCGGCAGCGTTGATGTATTGGTTAATAATGCAGGCTATGGTTTACTTGCAGGCATTGAAGAAGCTACCGACGAAGAAGTTAAACAGAACTACGAAGTTAACGTATTCGGAACACTTAACGTGATCAGGTCGGTGCTGCCGCAAATGCGTAAACAACGTTCAGGCCACGTTATCAATATTTCATCAGTTGGCGGCCTGGGTGCCTACATTGGCTGGGGATTATATGGTTCAACCAAATTCGCTATTGAAGGTATAACCGAAGGCCTGGCGATGGAGCTTGCCCCGCTGGGTATACATGCCACCGTGGTTGCTCCGGGCTTTTTCCGCACTAACTTTTTGGATGAAACCTCACTCATTAGCAGCAAACAAATTATTACCGATTATGCCGGTACTGTAGGCGCCATGCGCGATTTTGCCGCCAAAGCGAATAATCAGCAACCCGGCGACCCTAAAAAGCTGGCCGCTGCCTTTGTGAAACTGGCCGCGTCAGAAAACCCGCCAATACATTTACCTCTGGGTAATGATACCCTGAAACGCTTTCGCGATAAAACAGCCGCCTTTGAACAGGATATAACCAACTGGTACGATACCATAACCGGTACCGACCATGATGATGTAGCTGCCAAAGCTTTGGCGCTATAATATTTCTGAAAAAACAAGTAGCAGAATTATTGAGGCCGGTATCTTTTGTGATACCGGCTTTTCTCGGTTAGGTATATATTCTGTAAAGCCTGCAAAATATCGATGATCCATCTTTGAAATTAGTAAACGAACTTTTGCTTTTGATAAACCCGGAAAGCGTTACTTACAGAGATTTGTGAAATAAAAAAACAATAAAATATAACATCATGAAACTTATTATGCCTGTTGTTAACAGTATCGCTACAGCGGTTCTCATAAGTATTTATAGACGCAGGACATCATAGTATTTTTGTTTCACAAATATGGTTTTGTTAAACTTTAGATGCTGTTATATTGAAAACGCAGCCCATTAATGGGTTTGTGCCGACTGCAATGTAACCGACCCCAACAATCCGGACGGTAATATAGGGGTGTTTACGTTTAACATATCGAACCGGAAACTTTCGTGCGTTTTGGTTAGTCGCCTGGCCGGGGGCAAGCTCAGGTCGTGCACTACACGGTTAGCCCAAAGGTTGGTAACCGCTATTTCCAAAACATTGTTACCCGCTTTAATTGCATCGGTAGCATCAACACGCCAGGGCGCGCACCACAACACTCCAAGTTTTTTGCCGTTCAGCTTTACTTCTGCAACATTTTTCACATCGCCAAGGTCGATGAATAACCGTCCTCCTTTCCCCGGTCTTTTAATTGATGATATCATCTTCCCGCTTAATTTAAAGCTCTTGCTATACTTTGCCGTGCCCGAGTAATACTTTATGCCTTCTTCGCCGCTTTCTGTCCAGCTGATCAATGATGGGAACCGGGTATTCGCAGGCCCTCCCCATTGCGTATCAAACGCCACCTGCCATGAACCTGATAATGACATTACGTTATCCAATTGAGGGAATTATACTGTCCTCCATTCCTTTTACTAACCGGCACTGTCTTTCTAAAAACTATAAAGTACGATCCAAATACGTCGAACTCCAGCGGCAACCGTACTGAACTTTTATCGATATGATAAGCCTTGGCATCAAATGCTCTCCCTGTAACCGCATCCCATATTTCGGGCACACGGCCTGATGCACGAAAGGTAAATTCCCTTGCCTGTTTTTTGTTGGTACGATTGATCACAAAGTAGATTTCGGCATCAGTTGTTGAGCGGTGTATATAATCAAATTCATCCGCGTGGGCATCCTGACCGGTAAAAGCGAAATCAGCGCCTGTACCATCATTCATCAATACCTCGCGAGGTGTTTGCCCCCATATCAGCCTACCCTTTCCTATCTTACGCTCGGTGTGGGTTTTACCATCCAGATCGGCCCATAATTCCTGAACTATATTTTTAACTTCGGCATCCTGCTTAGGATAATTGTTTAACACACCCGCGTTTTCCGGCGGAGCACCTATTACCGTCGCGCCATTCAATAACAGCTCCTTCAGTTTCTTAATTACCGGTAATGACATAGCCTTTGATGCCTCATGCGATACCTTAAGCTGCTGATATGAACCCACTTCGCGTGCTATTTCAGGCACCGGCGATACGCAATTTTGCAAAACCAGCAATTTATAGCTCATCCCATCCGGCAAAGTAACGCGTCCGTTTTTAACGCTCAGCCTGTTCAGCAAAACATCGGGGTTAATGTAATCACAATCATACCCCGGGCCAAGTGTGGGGATATTGTATTTGGGCGGCGCGAGCAACGGCGGCCTTTCGCCAATATAAAAACATACATCGGCCACAAATTTACCCTGCTGCAACATAAACTGGCAGCGATTAAGGTAATTAAAGAATGCCGGCGACTGCTCCCACCAGGTTATGTTAGGCGAAAAATGTGTACCCGCGCAATACTCGTAACCCGGTTTACCATCGGCAGGTGGCTGGCTGGTGGCCGAATGCAGCATTAACCTGTTGATGCCTTCGCAAAAAGCATCATTGGCATAAGGTTTAAGATCTGACGGGCCGAGCGTCCAATGCGTAGCATCGCGCTCCTGCTCGGTAAATGCTTCCGCTTCGGCCTGTGGCTTGCCATATACGTGGGCTGCCGTAGCCGTTTGCTTAAGGTTGAGCCTCGACATACGGTTTTTGTTGTAGCCGCCAGGTGCATTACGATGGCCGTTCACCCAAAACTCCCCGGCCAAAATATCAGCCGAGCTAAAGTTCTTTAATACATCCTGCGGAGGTATATCATTCGGGCCGCCAGCCTCGGTGCCCATACGCATACCATTTTGGTGGCATAATTCGGCAAAATGGCCATAACAGTTCTCGGCAATACAATCCTGAATAGTACGGTCAAAATCCTCCTTAAAGCGTTTACTAAAGGCGGTATCCTGCATATTATAACCGGCCAATACAGGCAGATTCGGCATAGGATCGTACCCTCTGAATTTTTTGAACTGCTCCGCCATATCCTGCGTCCAGGTAAGTTTGCCGCACTCCCAACTGTCGCACCATAAATAATCAATATGTGCTCCGGCCTTTTTGGCTTCAGCAATAATTGTTTTACCCAGGTAGTTAAAATAATTATCGAGCGCCCGTTTACTCAGGTAATCGATCTCGTAACCTTCGCCCCCCTTAAATGTATCTCCTTCGGGATAAGCCTTCCATTTGCTCCATGGATGCCCTGTTAAGGTATAACCGCTACGTAATATCACCCATTTGCCTTTGGGTACATTCCACTCGAGTAGCCCGCCTGCCTGTAGTTTATCACCAATATTTATAAGAGATCCGGGTAATATCGAACTACTATCACCTGATAATTGAAAGGCCTGCACAGTAATATCATGATAATAGCCCTCCACCGTTTCGGGAACAGGCAACTTCGCAGAAAATTTCTGCCCACCCTGCACCTCTGTTTTAGCGAATACTATCTTTTTCATAGCGTCATCCTTAGTAACTGATGGCCCCATAAGTGTCCAGCCGCCGGCAAGATTAAAGCCAAATTCAATGTGCAACCGGTTAGCTTCCTTTACAGCAAAGCGGAATAGTGCGCGCCACTCATCACTCAAAAATTCTACTCCCAACAAAGCTTCCTTACCGGCATAGCCTCCATTACAAATAAGGTTAACACCACTAATGCCCTTGGCCTTAAACTCACGCAGGTCACGTGCTATACTTTCCTTGTCAACCCGGTTATATATCCAAAACCAGTATACTTTTGATTTTGCCTGATCGGGAGGAGAAATAAATGAACTCAATAATTTATCGGCACCGGCCTTAGTTACCGATTGCCCAAAAGCCGCATTACAAGCTATAATTAAAATGAAGCTATAAACTAATTTACAGGAGGTTTTTAACAGGCTCATCAGGTTAAATAATATGATCGGCTCAAAATAGCTAACTACCTATTTAAAACCATACCTAACTGTCCTTATCGCTCAATCTGATCAGCGAAATGGCATGTGCTATTTAACTAACATCACTTTAATAACAAACATTTAAGAGCAACGTCGCAAGCTGTTAACATATACTAAAGGGCACATTTTGGCCACCCCCCTTGCATCAATTTGCACCAAAATTCAGAATGCGCCTTAAAAACGATAAATTTGTCGCCTCTCCGGGGATTTTAAAATACATGATATGGCGTGGTTAGATAAATTGAAACTGAAAAAAGGTTTAGTACAATCTTTAAACGAAGCAGGTTTCGTAGCTCCTAAAGAAATTCAGCAAAAAACATTAACACGCATTAACGGCGGTCAGGATGTAATAGGAGTTGGCCCTGAAGGTTGCGGCAAAACCACTACCTACATATTAGCCACACTCAACAAGTTTAACTATACACCCGATGGCGTGCCGAAGGTTTTGATACTGGTACCTGATAAAGCGAAGGTAGATGAAGTGATCGCGAAAATTGATCAGCTCAATAAAAATAAGACACTCTCTATTGTGCCATTATTTGCTGCTCCGGGCACAGAAGCCCAAATGGATGCTTTGGCCGATGGTGCCGATATTGTGGTTGCAACACCCGACAGGGCACGTGCTATTTACCTTAAACTTGGCCTTGATGTAAACAAGATAGAATTGTTGGTTATTGATGATGCCGAACTGATTGTTAAGCAAGGTTTGCAATTACCCGTTGCCGAACTGGCTGGCAGCATCCCTAAATGCCAGCACCTTGTTTTTACCGAAGTATTGCACGAGCGTTTAAACAAAATGATAACGCCTTTTATGAAGCAACCGGCAATTATTGAGGTTGAAGAAATAGGAGAACCACAGTTTGATACGCATCCGCAGATATTGTATTTGTTGCCAAATTTTGGCACCAAGGTAAATCTGTTGAACCTGTTTATGCAGGATGAAGACCTGTTTACCAAAGTGGTAGTGTTTGTAAATACCCGCCCAACAGCCGAAAAACTTTATAAAACATTGCACGACAGGAAAAATACAGTTGCCTTGTTAAATTCATGGTTTTTCGAGATGGATGGGTTTACCTCGATAGATGATTTTAAAAGCTCCTCTACCCGTGTACTGATCGTAGTTAATGATGCCGAGCAAAAACCGGACTTGAATGATATACCATTCCTGATCCATTTTGAACTACCGGTTGAGAAAGAAACCTACATTGAGCGGATGATCAATGATGCGCCAGATGTTGAAAATGAAACTATGGCTATTACGTTCGCTACTGATCTTGAACTGAGCACCGTTAAAAAGATTGAGCAGGCTACCGGTCTAAAGATCCCGTTCGGCGAATTACCGGAAGACCTGATCATTGAAAAAGAACGCATATCTGCTGATGTTGCCGCGAAGAAAGCAGCCCAGGCAAAGGCTGATGATAATGCTCCCGGAGCCGCGTTTCATGAAAAGAAGACCAGCAATGCCAAAACCTATAATTACAAGGCTGGTTTAAAGGCTCAAATGAATAATAAGAAAAAACACTAATAACCGAAAGGCATCAATAGGCAATACTCTGTAGTGCAAAAATTGTTAGTTATTAAATGAGGTGGAAACATAAAGGTCTTCCACCTTTTTTCTTGCCCAATCAGTTTTGCGAAGAAACTTCAGGCTTGACTTAACACTTGGGTTATCATTAAAACAATTAATGCGAATGCGATAACCCAGCTCAGGCCATCCATAATAAGCTACCAACTCATTCAAAATGGTTTCTAAGGTTTTACCGTGAAGCGGATTGTTGGCTTGCTGCTGAATCATCTGCAAAAATAACATATTGAAGCTTACAGAAATTATAGAATCAAGATTAATATCTATCTTCTAAAGTTTCATACATTGAGCTCAGCTTGGTTATAAGCTACCCTTTTGCCTGCCCTTTCACATCATCATTCTGTATCTTCTTGCTTTCGGTTTGTTTAAATAGTTTGCCAAACTCCCAGCCCACGGTAAGCTTAATGGTTTGGTTATACTCCCGGTTGAGGCTGCTGCCGTAAAATGAGCTGCTGCGCACTACCTCGGTTTGCTGTACTGCTTTGGTGAACGGGTTTATGGTTGCCAATGTAAGCGTTATTTTTTGCGCGGTTATTTCCTTCTTGGCGGCAAAGGTGTAATAATAGTTACGTGTTTCGTAACCCTGTAAGGTAATGGTGCGAGTGTTGTATGTACCAAACGCCTGTAACGACAAATTTCGCGGCAACTTGTAGGTAGTGTTCACATTAAACTCCGAACCCCAGCCATTGCTGATGATCTGCAAGACAGTGCTCTTAAAATCGAGCTTGGTAACGTTGATATTGGTGTTAAAGCCCCATTTTTTGTTGATAGGTATTGATGCTGACATATTTAACCCGAACTGCCTGTTAGCCGCCAGGTTTTGCTTACTGGTTACTGATATGCCATCGGCACCCACCGTGGTTATATCCTCAATGGAATTATTGGTTTGCTTCCAAAAGATAGCCGGGTTGAATGATAACCCTGAATTGAGCGAAATACTGTATGATAGCTCTGCCTGGTGCGCCATCTCAGGGTCTAACTGCGGGTTGCCGGTAACTATATTTTTAGGATCGCTGGCATTGGCGTTAGGGTTCAGATCCCAGATGTAGGGACGTGTTAAACGCTTGGTATAACTCAAGCTCAGTGTTTGGGCGTCGCTCAGTTTTTTTGATACCGTGGCCGTAGGTACAATGTTGGTGAAGTTTTTAGAGAACGAATTGCCTCCGGATATAAAATCGCCCTTAAGAAAAGTACCCTCCACCCTTGCGCCGGTTTCGGCATACCAGTTGCCCGGGAAGTTGAATTTGAATATCATGTATCCGGCTACAACATCCTGCTTATAATCAAAAATATTGGTACGGTCGGCAATAGGTTCCAGCACATCCGGCTGCGATTCGCTGCTGCCCGCCACATTATAATTGTTGCTTACCTTACGGCTTATCACCTTGGCACCACCCTCAAAACTGTATTTATTACTGTTGCCAATGGGTTGCAGATAATCAGCCTGAAAGGTCCATTCACGGTTATTAGTGAGGCTGTTGTTCAGCTCGCGGTACAACAGGGCATTATCAGTTGATGTTTGGTTAGAGTTATAGCGCGAGTTATCTCTCGAGGGCGACATCTGTGCCAGCAAAGTAACCTCCTGCCCCGGCTTTTTAAACTTGTGGGTATAACCTATGTTGATATCGGCACCAAGATACTTGCCCTGACTATTGATAACCTGGTTATACATTTCGGCCACCTCACCATTGGGCAATGTAACCTTGCTGTTCAGCCTGCTGTTATCGGGCCAGTTACCAAACCACGATGTTACGCCGAAGCTTATCTGGTTCAGGCTATCTGCGGCATAATCAACCGTTACACTGGCCGAGCCATGTGGCGCAACGTTCTCCTCTACAATGTGCTGATCTAATACGGATGTAGTACTACCGCCATCCATATTCACACGCTGGTAATCATTTACCGATTTCATGCGCAAACGGTGCAGGTGAGCGTTGGCATTAATGTTCCATTTTTTATTGGCTACCGCTATACGTGGGTTTAAAACCTGCTCCCAGTTACTTACCGCCGCCTCAAGCGAACCGCTGAACTGTTTGTTACCTTTTTTAGTGATGATATTGATCACACCCGCCGCTCCCTCGGCATCGTACTTGGCCGATGGTGTGGTGATCACCTCTACCGACTGGATGACATCAGCAGGCATCATATTCAAGGCATCGGCAGGGCTGCGCGCCATTTGGCCGGAGTATTTGCCATCAACCAGTATTTTGATATTGCCACTGCCACGCATGCTTACATTACCGCGGGCATCAACACTTAAAACCGGGGCTTTGCGTAGCACATCGGCAGCGGTTCCTCCTTTGTTTGAGGGGTCGTTACCGGCATTATATATCAGCATACCGGGCCTTTGTACCAGCAGCTTTTTAGCAGCGAGTATTTGTACCTCGTCCAGATTTTTAACATCGGGCGATAGTTTAATATCCTTAATGTTCAGTATTTGTTGTTGCGTAAGCAGCACTGTAAGCTCCTGCTCGGCATAGCCTACAAATGAATATACTATACGTATTTTTCCTGCTTTTTTTACTGATAGCTTGTACGCACCACCCGCGTTGGTATAGCCCGATGCCAATGCGACACCGGCGTCATTAAATACACTTACGGTAATAAAATCGAGCGGTTTCCGCGTTACCGAATCAATAACCCGCCCCACAATGGCCGGCGCCTGCGCCGCTTGCTGGGCAAATGATGAATGAACTACAAAAAAAAACAGAACAGCAAAAAATACTTTGATAGATAGTTTGAACATAAGGTATATTATAGGATGGGATAAAATTGTTGATATTATCCGACAGATGCTAATTGCCTGCGATTTTTAACCTTTGGCGCAGATTTTTTTTTACGCCTTCCCCACCAGATCAGGAAACCGGTAATTGGTAAACTTGCCGATATTAAGCTGGCAATAAAATAAATTATCTTGGTGGTAATGCCACCTATTTCGCCTACATGCAGGCCATAGTTGGCCCGGTTTATCCAGTCGGCAAGCGCCAGATCGCGCATGCGGCCGTTGCCACCACCTGGTATAGGCTTAAGCGTAGCCTGATCGAGCGCTACATCGCGCCAGGTACCTTTGTACATATCGACGGTTAGGTATATTGGGTCTGATGCCTTTTCGGGAATGCCAACAATAATGCTTTTTTTATCATGCTCGCCAATTTGGGTGATGCCTATGCGCCAGGCCTTATCAACCTGCCTGTACTGGTTGGCCAACTCAACATTCACACTGTCTGATCGTACTTCAACCCTTTCATGCTCCACTCCACCGGTAAGTATGAATACCACATCGCCAAACCAACGAAAACTCATCATTAAACCGGTAAATGCCAACACTAAAGCTACTAACAAACTATAAAAGCCGAATACGTTGTGCAAATCGTAATTAACGCGTTTAAACTTAGCTTTCCACTTTACCTTAAAGCTTTGTTCAACAGCGCGTTTATTCCATTTTTTTGGCCACCATAAAACAAGCCCGCTTACCAGCAAGATGAAGAAAATAGCCGTTCCCCAGCCGGTTACCTGGTGCCCTATCTTTTCAGGCAACCACAGGTAATAGTGCCCCTCTTTAACAAAATCAAAAAATTCACTATCGCCTTTAATGGCAACTACTTTAGCTGTGTAAGGATTAACATAGATCTGCGAATCGGGCCTGACGGATATTGATACCGAATGATCTTCGCCATGGTACCATACCGTGCCCAGTTTTTTATCGGGTAAAGCCTTTTTAGCTGTCTGGTACAATACCGATGGCGGAAGCATTTCCCTCCCGGCTGCATCTACATGCAACCAGGGGGAAGTTAGGCTTCTCAGTTCAGGTTCAAATACCAATATACAGCCGGTTAAGCCTAATACGAACACCACTATGCCCGAAAACAGACCAAACCACAGGTGCACCCAGGCATTAATTTTTTTGAACATCATTTACTGATCGGGTGCTTTATTTCCATTTATCTAAACGCAGCAATATGTCATAACCGGCACCAAAGGTCGCGCCCTTGGTCAGCTTGTCCGTAGCCGGGTCATACTCCCAGATAGCGCCGTTTGAGTTTGCGCCGTTAACCAGTAAGTATGCTTTGCCATCCTCTACAATTACAGCTTGTACATATATCTGTCCCTTATCAGTAGGCAGATCAAATTTCTTAACCACAGCGCCGGTTTGCACATTGATCAGGGCGAAGTTGCTATCCCAGTTATAGTAAAAATCAGCATTCGAGCGATCAGCGGGAATACGACCGCGCACTATAGCCTGGCCATTGCCAATGTACCACATGGCCTGCACTGTGTTGCCGCCAGCTTTGGCCGAGTAATCAAAATTGTAAGTGTTATCTAACACCTCGGTACCGCTTTTTATACGGTAAATAAGCGAAGCGCCATCATAATCCCAGCCACCTTCGGGCACGGTAGCAAAGTACAGGTCGCCGTTCTCGTCAACAAACGAGTATGGGTTGTAGCGGGTTGGGCCGCCCGGCCATCTTGATTTACTATCTTCCAACAAGGTTGAAACGGTCATGGACGGATAGTTTACCGCGGCAACCAAAACTTTAGGGTACGATGGTGTTGGCCAGTTAGCATGCAGATAGCCGTAACCAATAAATATTTTACCTGAGCGATACTCAGCAAAGCCTACACCTATACGGGTATAAGCCGCATCGGTTGGGGCGGTGGTGTTGATCTCGCCACCGGTTGATGCTAATGTGGTAGCATTGATGATAGCGTAACGTATCTTGGTTTGATCGGTATTGGTACCAAAAACTACCAGCGTGTTATCATCAGCCCAAATGTGCGATGAAAAACCTGACATCTGTGTAAACGGCACCTCACGGTCGGTAACCAGCAAATCGTTAGCGATGTGGTATCGACCTAAACGACCGTTATCACCATTGTAATAGTAATAATACCCGTTGCGCTGTATAAAACCCTGATCCTGTGCTATGGCCGACATGTTTACGCCTTTGCCCTTCAAATCAATAGTACCCTCTTTAAGGCTCGATAAACCCGCTATGTAATAAGTGGTGTTAGGCCAGGCGCCAACCATCATCAGCGCGCCATACTTTATCTCGCCGGTATCGGTGTTGGTTGTTGGCGCATCATCACTTTTTTTGCAGGCAGTAAAGCTTATGGCCGTGGCTATAGCTAAAGCCAAACCAACGGTAAACGTTTTTTTGAATTTATTGAACATGATTATTTAATGTGTTTTATTAGTTGATTATTTAATGAAGTACCTAAGCTTTACCGCTACCGACCGGCCGGGCTTTTACAGTTTATAGTTATCGTAATTCAGGTTATCGGTAAGGTTGCGGCACTCTAACGATACATTGTAGCGGCCTTTATCGCGGGCGTAAGTTATAACCGCGTTATGTATGTATTGCGTAGGGATAATTAAATTGCCCTGAATATTACCCTGCGATTTCCAGTACAGGTAAAACTCATCTACGTATTGCGTATACCAGTTAAATTGCAGGGAGGCATCCTTATTTAAAAAGTTGTTTTTGCGGATGGTGACATCGGCATTAGCAAAAAACCGTGGCTGATTAGGGATCGGGTCCTGGTAAGTAACCTCGGGTGTGGTTGCACCGGCCGTAGTAAACCTGGTATTGTTGATGGAGTTTACATAGCTGCCGTTGAGTGTGAATGAAAGGAAATCTTTATAGTTGTACCTCATTTCGGCCTCAATACCATCAACCTTAACACTGCTTAAGTTGGCGTAGCGGTTATACCTCGCGTCAAAAAATATGTAATCGCTAACGTTTCTGTTAAAGTACGACCCTTCAACAAACACGCGGTGCTTATTTATGCCGATACCATAGTAGGCACCCACATTAATGTTGTTGGCATGCTCGGGTTTAAGATCAAGGTTAGGCGTGCTCCTGATGCCGCCATCGCCAAACATCTCCTCGGTTTCCTGTAATCGGTAAGTGTATTCATAGGATGCTTTTACACCTAAGTTCTCCAATATTTTGTAACGGGTTGTGGCACCATAGCCAAAGTAGCCCTTGTTATTATCAATATCCCTGTAAACCGGTCTGCCGTTAGCATCGTAGCTGGCCATTTGGCTTTGCTTGGTGTTAAGGCTATAGTACTTACCAAAAAAGGTATTCAGCCACCTACCATCCAACAGGTTTTGCTGATACGACAATCCTGCTATCTGCTTACCAAGCGTGCTTGGTATCGAATCGCGATCATATTTAAGTGTATTGTAGCTCTCATTCCTTACACGGTCAAAGGTATAGTTCAGGTTAAAGGAGTGGATCTCATTCAACTCGTAAGTTAAATTAGCACGTATGTATGTTCGCGGGCGCGAGATACTCAAGTTTGTTTTTTCGCCCCCCATTTCGGCCGCGCCACTTGGCGGAATGATATAGGTTCCATCCCACGAGTACTGGCGTACCAGGGTATCAATTGTGCGCGATTTATCTGACGAATGCGAACCGAATAAAGTTAAGTTAAGTCCTTTGGTTAAAAGGTTATCCTTACGATACCGTACCGAAGTATTAAAGGCATTCATTTCGCGTGTTACGCCGCCGTATACCTTGTCCTGAAATACGCCTGTTTGTATATCTTTATCGCCATCACTTAATGATGCGCTTACAAAAAACGCATCGGCCCAGCTTTTGTTAACCACACCTAATTCCAATTGACCCATGCGCGCGCTGTACTTATCGTGAAAACGCCTGCGGTCGCGTTTTACATAGCCACTATCGGCCCCGTTACCAATGGCATCATACACCTCCACCCCTTTCACCATGTAGTTATTGTTGGAGTAGTTGTAAAAACCGCTGGCCTTAAGTACCAGGCCCGATGAACCCAGCTTGTATTGCGCCGTTAACGCTGCGCGGTTAGTATTCCACGAACCGAGGCTGTAGCTGGCATCAAGGTAATTGGTAATATTTTGGTTGGTGGTAATGTTTACCGCGCCACCCAGGGCATCGGCACCAAGGCTAACCGGCACTACGCCTTTGTAAACTTCAATCTGCTCGGCAAGGTTAACCGGAATGTTATTAAGGGTCATGGCGCTGCCCATAACATCGGCAGGTATACCATCAATAAAATATTTGATTGACCGGCCCGATAAGCCCGTAACCGAAAAATTAAAGTTGGAGCCCATACCGCCATCCTCACGTATCCTGATACCGGCGGTGCGGTTAAGCACCTGGTTAATATCGGCCGTGGTATTGGCATACTGGCGGGCATCAATAGCGTTAACATTAAAGCCGCTCTCTTTAAGTTCGCGTACCTTAGTTTTTCCGCTTACCTGCACATCAGCCAGTTGGCGTTGGTTTGATTGTAGTTTAAAGTTAACGCTAAGCTTATCGCCGGCTTTAACGTTAACCTCACGCGTTTGGGTTACCATACCCATGTAGCTTACCTGTAACGAGTAGCTGCCCGGCTGCAAGGCCTTAATTTCATACCGGCCATTAACATCAGTAACAGCGCCTTTATTTAGCTGGATTATGGATACCGTAGCGCCTACAATAACATCAGTACTATCTTTAACCTGACCGCTTACTGAGCCGGTTTGCGCAAACGCCGAAAGGGAAATACAGGATAATGAAAAAAGGAGTAAAAGTTTACTTACAGACATCACTTTGATTAGGGTGTTTTTACTGTAAGTAGCGCAACAGGCGCGCAACCGAAGGTGCGAGAGCGAAAAAAATTAAAAAATTATTAGCAGTAGCTTATAACCTATCCATCCGCAATATATAATCGGTATGGCCGGTTAGTTGCAGGCCTTTTTTGGTTTCGCCGGTTTTTATATCATATATCCATATAAAATCGCCCTGTTTATCAGAGTTAATGGATATGTAGGCTTTATCACCTTCAACTATAACGCATTCGCGACGGGTGCCCTTATCAAGCGGCAGGTTGATTTTTGTGGCGGTTTGCTCAGCCAGATCGAGCACGTAGAATTCAAAATGCGCGGCGCTGTAATGGTCGTTAAGGTCATGGTAGAGATCCTTACGCTCACTACGTACGATAGCTTTGCCTTTACTCAGGTACCATAAGCCATAAGCATGGTTATTAATAACCGAGGCCGATAGGTTAAAAAAGTATTTTTTATCGGGAGCCAGCTCGCCCTTTTTTATCCTGAAAACACCGGTAGGCACATCGGGCCGGTTGCCGAGGGCTATGCCGGGGCAGGTCATGAAATAGAAATCGCCATGCTCATCATAAAACGTGTACGATTGTACGTTGTTCACCCCCGCCGGGTAGGTTGAGCGTGTATCTTTATCGGTATTTAATAAACCCGATGTTATGCTCACCAGGCTGGTGTACATGGTATCGCTGGTGGTATAGCTTGTAGTACCAACAGGCTTGTGATAGGTATAGCCTATAACCAAATTACTATCCAAAGGCTCGGCAAACCCTACAGACATATTGTTAAAGCCATTGCCCGGATGCGGAATATCCAGCTTTCCGGTGGAGATCACCTTCATACTATCGGTATTTATCAAAGAATAAACCACCTGTGTAAATGATGGAGCCTGCAAGCCTATAATCTGCAAAGTATCCTTACCCATCCACCTGAAGTTCTCTATCGAAAAATGGGGCATGGCAACCGAGTCTACTTTTTGGAATACTTTGCCGCTTACCTTGTATTTAATGAACTGATCGTTTTTAAAACCCATATGGTAATAAAAATTATCCTTTACGATTATATCGCGCGATACCTGGTGAATATCCAATGGTGTACCTTGCTTTTCAGGATCGATAGTGCCGCCGGTAAGGCTATCACACTGCACAATATATTCGGCATTGTTCTTCAGCCTTATGTAGAGGCTGTATTTATGCGGGGCGCTACCATCTGCCTTGTTGCTTTGCTGGCTACAAGCCTGTAAAAGCGTTAATATGGAGATAGTTATAATAAGGCAGACCTTACGGCTCAGAAACATACAGTGGTGAAATATCAGATATTAAATTCAGTGATTATTCGTTTTTGCAAAACAGGCGGCATATCCATCAGGTTACGTTCGTTTACAATGGTAACCTGGCCATCGCCATGCTGTTCATCTAACAGAATATAGGTTTCGCCCGATTTAAAGGTTTCCTTTTGCGGATACGTGCCGAATGAAAATTCAATATCGCGCTGTGGCTTAATGATCATACTGCCTGTAAAGTGGATCACCCCTTCGCGGTTATCAATACGTGCCGATGTACCCGGCCCAACCGAAAGCTGGTATTCATCATTATTAACATGCCTTACCTCAAGCGCTGTACTATTATCAACCTCAATTGAGGCCGCCATGCGATTATTTTTTTTATGCGATGATCTGCCTATCAGAAATACACACAGGGCAAGCACAATGCATGCCGCTCCCGCTTTAAGCCAGAGTGATATAACGGGCGTGTTGTTTTTTATATTCTCCGGAGGGAGTGTTTGTTCAATACCCACCCATATTGCCTGCTTATGCTGGTCGGCCTGCTCGTTGGCGGGCAGGTCGGGCACATCGTCGCTCTCATCATCAAGCAGCCACGCCTCTACAGCGGCAGCTTCCTCGGGAGTGCATTCATCACGATGATATTTTTCTATGAGTTGTTTATTAACTTTCATAAACCGACTGGCAACGCCTGTGCATTACAAACTTAATTAAAATATAAGTAGCATAATAAGGGCTTTACCGTAAGTGATGATGATTTTTTTATTACAAAAATGCCGAAAGGCTCATTTTTAGTACCCCAAGTGCCTTTGTAATATGATATTCAACCGCCCTTTCACTTATTAATAGCTGCTCGGCAATGTCGCGGTTGCTCAGGCCCTGCTCACGGCTTAGCTTGTAAACCCTTTTGCATTGGGGTGGCAGCGTATCAACCAAAGTATTTACCTGGCTTTTAAGTTCGTTGTAAAGCACTTGTTGTTCGGTACAGTTAACGGTGGTGTTAACTGTTTGCATTTTTATATCGAGATGTTTTTGCTGGTTTACCTTGTTACGTATGTACTCAAAGGTTTTTAGCTTGGCTGCGCGTACAAGGTATCTGCCGGCATCAGTTAACTGCAACTCATCACGTCGTTCCCATAACGATCTGAATATATCCTGAACCAACTCACGGGCGGCTTCGCTATCGCGCAAATTGTTATAACATATGGCGTAAACCTTGCTCCAATGCTCCTCATACAATTGCTCAAAAGTTTGCCTGTTTATGTTTAAGGCAATACTTTCAGCTTTAAGTATGTTGTTATGTGGCGGCAAAATATATGATTTGCCGGCAAATATAATTATTTAGATTAATTATAAATAAAGGAATTGCTTTATTAAAAGTTTATGCAAAAGGTAGCCCCACCACCCACTATACCTTTCAATGAAAAAGCCAAACCATGCCCGGTCAATATTTCACGTACAAGCGTTAGCCCAATACCCTGACCATCTTTTTTAGTGCTAAAAAACGGGGTAAACAATAAGGCACTTTCTTCATCGGTAATACCGTGCCCGTTATCGCTTATGGTTAATGATCTGTTTATTTGATCTAAGTTGATGTGAACTTGGCCGTTATTACCAATAGATTCAAAAGCGTTTTTAATGATATTGACGAATGCCTGCTCCAGCAATTGCTCATCAGCATGGATAAAAAACGGCATTCCGGGTTGATTGTACTCAATAATAATCTGTCTGTCTTTCGCGGGCAGTTCCATCAATGTAATTACATTATACAGCAGTTTACCAAGGTCTGTTTTATCCTTACGCGGTTCGGGCAGTTTCACCAGATCGGCAAAATTGCGCATAAAGGTGTTGAGGTTATAGTTGCGTGACATGGCCACATCAAGCGCTTCACGCAAGGTTGCGGTATCGGCATCTTGCCACAAGGTATCAGTACTTAATGCTGATTGCAGTATGGAATTTACAGGCCCGATGGTGTTGTTCACTTCATGCGCCATCATGCGGATCACCTTGCCATAGGCATTCTTCTCGGCGGCTATTATTTCGGCCGTCATTTCTTCCATCATCACAAAATGTCGGGGGAAGCCCCTGTCGATAAAATGCGAACGTTGCAGTTTAACGGTAACATGACCAATCAGTTTGAGGGTTTTGGTTTCGCCGGTTTTTAATGATGCTATCTGATTAAAAACATCGCCCTCCAGCTCGTTCACCTTGCGCTTAACAACCTGATTTTCATCCAACTGAAGCAGTTGTAACGCCTTGGGATTTACCTGTTGTATGTTATTATCAAAATCAAGAATAATGATACCTGTTGGCGAAGTATTGATGAGTTTCTCCAGAAAAAAATGTTGCTGCTCCTGAATGGTGCGTTCGGTGCGCAAACGGGCTATCATCTGGTTATACACACCTATCATTTGGTCAACCTCGTGCTTACCGGTGGATAAAAATTCCACGTTAAAATCCTGATCTTTAATAGCCTCTATGCCCGACATCAGGAACTTTAATGGCTGTATCAGCTGGCGGTATAAATTCCAGGCTATTAATACGGATACGATGACCAGTGCTTCGCACAAAATAAAATACAGCCTGTTATCCTTAAAAATATAAAAAGTAAGCAGCAGCGTAAGCACATGCAATATGCTTACAAACAGGATGTATTTAGTCCTCAGCCTCATCGTATGGTATATTGTATTTATCGAGCCGCCTGTATAGCGAGCTGCGTGTAAGCCCCAGCGACCGGGCTGCCTTACCCACCTTATTTTGGTGATACTCCATAGCCTTCCTGATCATTTGTACCTCCATCTGCTCCAAGGTAACATCGCCTACATCTGGCAAGCGGGTATTGCCTTTTTTAACAGGCGCGGCTTCAACCTGCGCCCTGATCACGTCAACATCCAGCTGATCACTTTTGCTTACTAAAACCGCCCGCTCAACAATATTTTTTAACTGGCGGATGTTGCCCGGCAATGGCAATTGTTGCAACCACTTTATAGCCGCGGGTGTAACTGTTAGCTGTGGCCGGTTATATATCTGTTTAAGATTGCTTACAAAAAAATCGACCAGCAGTGGTATATCTTCTGGCCGTTCGCGCAAGGCGGGTAAGTTTATTGTTATAAGATTGATTCGGTATAACAGATCCTCGCGAAAACTGCCGGAGCCTACCATATCGTGCAGGTTTTTATTGGTGGCACATACTACACGCACATCTACCGTTTTGGTACGGCTGCTGCCTAAAACCTCGTAAGTTCTATCCTGCAAAACACGCAACAGCTTTACCTGGCTACCTGCATCCAGATCGCCTATCTCATCTAAAAATATGGTACCCTTGTTGGCCAGCTCAAAACGACCGGTACGATCAAACCGGGCATCGGTAAATGCGCCCCTGATATGGCCAAACATTTCACTCTCAAACAGCGAAGTAGCTATGCCGCCCAGGTTCACTTTTATAAAGGGCTTATTACCGCGCGCGCTGTTTTGGTGTATTGCCTCGGCTATCAACTCCTTGCCTGTACCGCTTTCGCCCATAATAAGCACCGATGCATCAGTTGACGCGACGCGGCCTATGGTATCCAATATCTCGAGCATTTTTTCATCCTGCCCAATGATGTGCTTAAAATTGTAACGGTTATCCAGCTCCTTACGGGTATGGTTACGGCCGGGCTTACCGTTAAGCTCTAACAGGGTTTTAACTGATTGCAGTAGGTGGTCGTTATTCCAGGGTTTGTTTATAAAATCATTAGCACCTGTTTTCATTCCCCTTACGGCAAGCTCAATACTCCCCCACCCGGTTATTAATATTACAGGCAGCGATGGATCGATCTCCCTGATGCTCCGCAACAGTTCGATCCCTTCATCGCCGGAGGTATCAATAGAAAAATTAAGATCGAGTATAACCAGTTTGGGCCGCTCTTTTTTTACTATCAGCAAGCCTTCAGCCGGGGTAGCAGCCGCCTGCACATTGTACCGCTCGCTTTTTAAAAGCAGCAGTAACGATGTGCGCACGGCTATATCATCATCAATGATCAATATCATACGTATGGGCTAAGGTCGCAAATTATTCTTCGTGCAGGGCAACTGCCGGGTAAATATTGGCCGCCTGCCTGCCCGGATACAACGCGCAAACAAATACCAGTAAATAAATAAACACAACAGCCATAAGCAGGGCAATGACATATACCATGGCCGGCAGATCAAATACATTGAGCAACGGAAACTGCGCCGCGAAAAAGGAACCTATCAGCAAGGATAAGGTAGCCAATATAAGCGACTCGGCAACTAACTGGCCAGATACTGAATTGCCCGACGCGCCAATGGCACGGCGCAAACCTATCTCGCCACGGCGTTTGTTAATGTTATACCACAATACGCCAAACAAACCGAGGGCTACATTTATAATCAAAAACGCCGCTATTATTGATAGTATGATGAGCGGTACAAGGGTAAACTTATTAGTACTGCTAAGCTTATCGTCCAGATGTTCTATTTCAATATTTGAATTTTTGAGCGCGTTGGCCATGGTTTTGTACAATTTGCCCTCAAAGGCGGCATCGGCACCGGGTTTTACCTTTACCAGCATGTTGCCTACCCATTTACGGTACGATGTATCAATACGCTCGAACATACCGTATTTTGCAGGCTGGTAATCGCCAAAATTCTTCATATCATCAACAACACCTATCACCCGGCGACCATCCTTACTGTTGTTGCCATCAATATATTTACCTATAGCGCTGCCGCTGCCAAACACATCATCCTTTAGTTTTTTGTTGATGACGATAACTCGCTCCTTACCTGCTCCATCAGCTTTTCTGTACCAGCGCCCTTCAATTAAATTGCCGCCAAGGGTTTTCAAGTAATCATCATCAACCCGGTAATTATTCACCCCGAAGTATTGTTTACCCTTATAGGTGATGCCATTGTTCATCATCGATGTAGAGTACGGAAAATTAGCGCTTGTATAGCTGGCCTCAATCACACCGGGCAAAGCCTGTATATTTTGCTTAAGCGACGAGTAGAACATCTCAAGCGAATCGGCATTCTCAGTTTTCAGGGTATTGCTGTAATTGATCACCCACACATTTTCATACTTTATATTCATGGGGGCCATGTAGTTTTTATAAGCATACACCCCGAAGGAAAATACCCCAAAAATTACCATGAACGATATAAATATTTCGGAGAGCAATAAAAAGTTCTGTTTCTTTTTATTCCATATCAGTTTAAACAAATGCTTTATCATTTTATGTACAGATTAAGGTTGATCAATTATTACGATTTTAAAGCTGTTACCACATTGAGCCTCGACATACGCCATGCGGGATATACACCCGATAAGAAACCAAAGAACAGGCAGATCAGTAACGCGAAACCCAATACCGTAAAATTAATGGTGAGGTTAAGATTAGCTATCAGCTGCGCATTGTTAATGAGTTGTATGCTGATAAAAGAAAGTACAATACCTATAGTGCCACCAATAAATGTGAGGATGATGTTCTCGACAATAAACTGGTAAACCAGCGTTCGCGACGAAGCCCCGAATGCCTTGCGTACCCCGATCTCCGACGAGCGCTCCATGATACGGGTTATATTGATGTTAACCAGGTTAAGGGTTGGCAGCAACGTAACCAGTAAGGCAAAACAAGTTAGCGCGGTTAGCGCGTACACCATTCCCGATTTGTTTTCGTTACCCGAACGTACGTAGCTATCAATATACGGGTCGGCAAATACATTGAGGTGATCCCACTGCTTTATATCAGGTATGGGTATTTTTTTAGCCATCTGGTTAAACTCACGCTGCATTTTGGCAACATCATTAACTGTTGGGGCAAGCAGAATGGCGGTGTAAATACCCATGTAGCCGGTATCGTTAAAGTTGGCATTTGATACCGTGTAAGGCAAATAAATATCGCTGTAAAAATTATAGCTGGTTATGGGTACAGCTTTTATAACACCACTAATACGGTACTTTACATTATCGGCCTCAATATATTTACCAACCACAGGCGCATCATCATTACCAAAGTATTGCTTTTTAATATCCTCAGTTATAATGGTAACACGCTCGGCATTATCTATTTGCTGTTTGGTGAAAGGTTTGCCCTCTATAAAATCAAACTCCAATATATCCCAATAATCGGCATTGGTATATTTATAGTTGATGGCTATCTTTTTATCATTAATATAAGTATTGGTACCCTGCCAGTTAGATGATATAGCCAGCTTAACCGGCGTTTTAATACTGCCGATAAAGTGCTTTATAAAGTAATAGGATAAACCGCCACCATTCATGGCATCCTTGCCCCGCAGTTCAAGCTTGGTTACGTATAATGATCTGTCGCGCTTTTTATCCGGATAAGTATCATTAACTACCTTGTCAATAAAAGCGGTGGCGACCATTAAAATAGTAATGGTAAAGCTGATACCAAACAGACTTACAAAGGTGAAGAACTTGCGCCTCTTTAATACGGCTATGGCTATTTTAAAATAATTCTTTAGCATGATGTTCTTTTTTAAGGTGTGCGTTATTGAACCTGTGAACCATCAAATAACCTTACCAAACGGTGCGTTTTGCGGGCCATATTTTCATCGTGTGTAACCATTACAATGGTGGTACCATCATTTTGATTAAGGCCGGTAAGTATGTCCATTATCTCGTTACCCATCACACTATCCAGGTTACCGGTAGGCTCATCGGCCAAAATTATTTCGGGCCGCCCCACAATAGCACGGGCAATTGCCACACGCTGCCTTTGCCCACCCGATAGTTGAGTTGGAAAGTGTTTCATCCTGTTGCTTAGTCCTACCTTCTCAAGTGCCTCGGCAGCCAGCTCGCGGCGTTGCTTCGCTGTGGTATCGCGATATAACAGAGGCAGCTCCACGTTATCGATCACTTGCAGATCATTGATCAAATGATAGCTTTGAAATATAAAACCAAGCTTTTTATTGCGAAAACCTGCCAGCTGCTTATCATTCATGTTATGGGTTTGCTGGTTGCTTATGCTGATGTTGCCTTTTGACGGAACATCAAGCAAACCCATAATATTAAGCAGCGTACTTTTACCGCAGCCCGATGGCCCCATGATAGACAGGAACTCGCCTTTGGCCACATCAAGACTTATATTATTTAGCGCCAGTGTTTGGATGGTATCGGTACGATATACCTTTTCAATGTTTTGTAAAGAGATCATCATGATTGAATTTACTATTTAATAGGTTATTTTTTGTTTTTTCTCAAAGTCGTATAACGACAGGTAACGGAGCTGATAATATGCTCCCCAGAAATCGCGCAGGGCATTAACATAGTCGCGTTTGGCCTGGTCATTTTCCTGGAAAGCGATGCTCAGATCAGTAATACTCAAATTACCCAGTACGTATCGCTCACGCGCTATGTGATATTTTTCGCCTGCTATGCTATCGGCCTCGGCGGTAAGAGATATTTGCTCCTTAAGCATATTAAAAAGGGTTACCTGCGTAAGTATTTCCTGCCTGAATATCTGCTTATCCTGCTCAACGGCATACTCGGTGAATTGCTGGTTGGCCTGTGCCGTTTTCACCCGCGATTTTGACCTGCCCCAATCCAGTATAGGTATGGCAAATTGCAATTGCAGGAGTTGTTGGTTTTGCGGCGAACGGTATACCCCCGCAATACTGCGCGCGCTGTTTGAATAACCCAGATTAGCCGTTAACGTAGCAACCAAACCGCTTTGCCCTCTGGCTTTGGCAACATCCCGTTTAGCCTCGGCCAGCCGCCGTACAAAAGCAACAGCGTCTGACCGGTTTGCAAAAGCTTCGCTGAGTACACGCTCGGCATCAACCTCCATGCGGCTTATTACCTGCGGCATACTGAGCGCGAGCTGGGTATCGCCCTCTAAACCAATGTAGCTGCGCAGGGTAAGTGTAGCTATCTCAATATTACGCCTCGCCACCCCTACCGATTTACGGGCGTTCAGTAACTCCAGTTGTAACTGCAATAGTTCGTTCTTTGAGGTTTTGCCCAGTTCAAAACGGGTGTTGGCAATGCGCAATATCCGCTCGGTATTGGTCAGGTTGGTTTCGGCTACCCGGAGGCTCACCTGCGCTAATAGCAGATCGAAAAAATAACCTTCAACCGTAACTGCTATCTGCTCCTGCGCTTCAATAAAGGCCTGTGTACTTTCTTTATACTTCAGCGGCTCTATCCTTTTATCCCACTTCAGGCTGTTGTATTGAAACAAGGGCTGACTATAGCCGATGGCATACGGAACACCATTATACAACACGTTATTTCTGTCAAAATCCGAGAAACGTTGCAGCTCGGTAGTACCGTAAACCGTACCGCCGGTAGCGGTGATGCTCTGGCTAAAATCCATCGTTAGTGATGAATTATCGTTATGTATCTGCTGGAATAATATGGAGCCATCGGGCTGTAATACCTGCGTGGTAGTTTTACTGTAGCCGGGCAAATTACCGCTTAATGATAGCTGTGGCTGGTAGTTTGATTTATAACTGCGCCACTCCCAGTATTTGGTTTCCTTTTCGGATATGGCCTGCTTGGCGGCTATGGAATTCTTTTTAGCCAGATCAATAACTTCCGTCAGCGTAAGCCTGATGGTATCTGCCGGAGCATGGCAAAATGCCGGGGCAGTGATAAGCAGCAAAATAAAGGCAGGTAAGTATTTGATATTCATGGCGCTTAATCCTTTATCTGTATTTCCCTGGCATTTTTATACTCACTCATATCTGAGGTGATCACCACCTCGCCGGGTTTAAGGCCATCCACTATTTCTACATAATCAAAATTGCTCATGCCCAGGGTTACCGTGCGGCGTATGGCTTTGTCTTTGCTCAGCACAAAAACATCCTGTTTGCCAATACCTTTTAGGGCCGCGCCGTTGGGCAGACGCATAACATTACTGTGCGCGGCAGTAACCAGGTAGGTTTCAACCTTCATGTTGGGGCGCAATTGTTTGTTACGCTCATCAAGCTGTACATCAAAACTTACTATACCATTTTGTACCGATGGATAAACATTGGCCACATGCCCACGCATGGGTGCATCATTAACCCTGATGATGACCGGCATACCCGCACGCAACTGATCGAGGTAATTATCACTAATAGTGCCCGATACCTTAAAGCTACCCAGATCGGCAATGCGCACCAGCACATCGCCCTCGTGTACGGCAGCGCCAATATTTTTATTGATGTAGGTTATTACTCCTTCGCGGGTAGCTGACACATCGGCTAACTTGAGTTTGCGTTGCAGTTCGGTCAAATCATTTTGCTGAATAGCGGCTGCAATTTCAGCCTCTTTTACCTCAACCTGCATGGTTTGCTGCTTGCTCCTGATCTCGTTTTCCAGCTGCTTTTTTTCAAGCAGGGCTACTTTCAGGTCGAGCTCCGCCTGTTCTATATCCTCGCGGGTGCCGCCACCGGCCTTGAACAGGCGCTTAGCATTTTCAACAGCATCCTGCAAACTACTGATGCGCAGTTGCTTTATGGAATTGCTTGATTGTATATCGAAAAAGCTTTTATTAAGATCAAGCTTGAGTTTTTTGATCTCATTACGTTTTGTTTCGAGCTGAAACTGAAGTTTGATAAACTCATTTTCGGTAGCCGATTTATCGAGCACTAAAATAGCCTGCCCTGCTTTTACCTTTTTGCCCGCATCCATCAGGGCGGTTTTTATGGCCGCATTAACCGGGCTGGTTATCACTTCTTCAAACTCGGGCAATACCTCGCCATTGGCGCTGATGGTATTCTCGATGTTGCCTAAACCAACAACACCGGTTGTGAACTCGGCACGGTGCATGGTAGAGCTGAAAATACTGCGCACCCACCATACGCTTAAAACCAGCAGCGCAATGGCTGCTGATAGTATTATGATCCTGCTTTTCTTCTTTTTTTGAATGACGCTCGCGTCAATAACGGTATCCATATTATTGTGATATGATCTGACCGTTTGTTTGCAAGCAACATACCAAACTTAAAAATCTGATTTACATATAATTACATATTTAAGAAAAGCGAAAAATATCCGATATCGGACAAAATGTGCGGTTGGGGACAAAATTTACAAATGAAATATACCGGACATTCAATGCCGGGCATCAATCTTCATCAAAAAACAAACCGCTCAACACGGGGTTGGTTCCACGCACCATGTTGATCCGGAATTTTGCCGACCGGTTATAAGCAAATGTCAGGTAAGCACCTCCTGTGGCATCCTTAACCACCTTTACCGGGGCGATCAGATCAGACGTAGATGCATCAAACATTTCTACAGCGATCTGCCGTTGGTTATGATCCCAATCCAAAACATATAACGATACTTTGTAGGCATGCTCCTCTTTAAGCGCGATGGTTGTTGTAAAAGTATAACCTATCTGGTCACCATCCGCGGCGTACAAGCAGGCGGCGGTTCTTGGAAAAGTATTCCCCTTATCAGGCGCAAGCGCGCGCTTATCATCAGTACCGGCCTGCCAAACTACGTTGCGGGGCTGTTTATCGGCGCCGAATTTGTAATAAGAAATCGACGACACATAGGATGGCAATACCGCTCTGTCGCGTCCGTTACCTTCGTAGTTACACAGCACATAACCGTCCTTACCATACACCCCACCCCAATTACCACCGGTTTTGTTATCTATACCCAAAAACTTAGCTGCGTAGCGGGTTGGCTGCTCGGTATATTTAGGAGTGGTACCACTATATACCACACGTATTTTATAATGGCCGGGCTTAACACCGTTAAGTAGAATATGTTCAGCACTCTCGTTAGCGCCGTTTATACCTGCTAATAAGTGATACTTACCATCCCAAACCACTTTGCCATTTATTGTGATGTGTTTGATGTTCTTTTCCACCTTGGGTATGCCTATACGCCCTGTTGTACCGTTAGGCACCGTTACATTGCAAATACCTGTTTTGGTATTAAAATCAGCACTGATAACACCATGCAAGGTTGGTGTTTTGCCGGAAACAGCTGTAAGTGTACGACCTAAATGTGGCAGGATATCGAAAGTAGTAAATCCGGGCGAAGTAGGTTTGATGCCTAAAACTTCTTCACTCAACCATTTGGTTACTCCTGCACCCCAGGGATGGCATAGACTGGTAAAACCGCATTGATTGGCAGGCACAGTACCGTTTATGCCAACCACCTCGTTCCATGACGGGCGGTAATCCTCAAAAAAAGTAGTGCCGCCATAGGTTATCTGCCCTCCCCAAAGATCACGTATTGAACTCAACGCGTCATCATACTTTTGCATGCCGGCAAAGGCCTTGATCACAAAATACTGGTTAAATGGCGAGTATGATATTCGGTTAACCTTATCTGTAAAACTCTTTTTGTAAAGTGCATCCCGTTCATTCTGATTCAGTAAGCCTGTGTTCACAGCATCCGCACCGGCATGTAATCCAAAATCGCCGTACCATTTGTCACCCTGCCTTTCCGCTTGTATTTTCTCCCGGGCATAACCCTGATATTTTTGCTGCAAATGCTTTTCGCCCAAGGCAGCCATAACCTCTGAGAACTCCTGCCAGGCCCTGATCGATAACATTTTATAGGCATTTTGCGATTCATCAACATCCGGATGCTCAAAGCCCGCGCCCAGGCGTTCATCCCAGCCATAAAACAATAAATTGGGTTTTGTGCCGTAAACGCGGTACGCATCATCCAACTTGTCGGTAGTATTGGCAATATAGTCGCGTAATACAGAGGCATCACCCGTGTAGCGATAATAATCAACCAAACTTAGCACCCAATACAAGGCGTAACTACGTATACCATTGCTCTGGGTTGAGGTGTGAGCCAGATTCATTTTCACAAAATCATAATTACCAAAAGCCACCATTGATGCTGCCTGCGCCGGGTGTGCATCGCCAGTCCACGAAAAGCGGTCGCCACGGTTCATTAGTATAGCACCTAAGTAATCCTTAAGCAGATTAAGCTTTACTGTATAGGCACCGGTGTACCAGATACGCGTGAGCATGGTATCGCTACAGGCAAAACTGCCCTGGTAATTGGTTGGCCTTACCTGGCAAACCAGGCGCACTTTGGTAATGTGCCATGTTTTAGAGAATGACCGTATCTGTATCCAGCCATACCGTACGCCTTCATACAATTCAGGGTTAAGTTCCAGCCGGTAAGTGTTGCCGTATTTTTTAGGAACCATTGTTTTGGTAGGGTAACTGGCCGCGTAGGTTGGCGGCTGATCATATTCACTGATGGTCATTTCTACCGTGCCGCTCAAATCCGGACTATCAAATTCCAGCCAGCCAGCATTGGTTTGCCCAAAATCAAAACGGATATAGCCCTCGCCATTAATAACTATTGGTTTACCTTGCTTAAAGCCTTTGATATTAATAGCACGAGGATCAAACACTACAACATTGCGAGGCTGTAAAGTATAACACTCCAAACCATCACTAATTTTTGGATCGGCCCAGCTATAGCCAAATATCGGGTCGGGCGAGAATGGATTTTTTATGCCGGTTTTTACCGCCGTAATTGGTGGGTATGGGTCTATCTGCGCGGTAGCATGAACCGCCAAAAACATCAGCAATAGGAATATAGCTCTTGTGCTCATAAAATGGAGATAGTAGTAGGTGCTTTGATGGATGCCTTTAGCGACAAAATACCTTCGTTATTCGCTGTTAGCACCTGCTGACTTTTGTTGATGGTTACCTGATGTTTTGAATTTGCTTTCAGCCCCGGCAAGGTTAGCAGATAATTACCCGGAGTATTTATTGAGCATGATTTACGTTCGTCATCCCAATTGATAATGTTCAAAGCTATTTTCTTAGCGCGATCAGTACTAACCTCCAAAGAAACTGCATCCCGGTTATGGTGGTAATACTTCAAAACATCACCCGATCTGGCCGCGCCAAATGCCGCTGAACTTTTGATAGAAAAATCACGGGTATTTAATGCATAACTGCCAACACTTAAACTCACTTTATAATCCGTATCGCGCAGTTTGTAGGTAAACTCTGTACCGTTTAAACCTGTACTCATATTGGGTTCAAGCCCCATCCGGTTCCACTTAGGCCTGATGCCGTATATATCGCGGTACAAACCGGTAATGGTGGTGCATATACCAGCTAAAATATCATCCCCCTGCCCCAGCTGTGTTGTGCGGCTATAGCGTTGCGATGACAGGCCATCCTTTTTGTATTGCGCCAGCAGGTTATGGATATATTTGAGGGCTATACTTTTATCGTAAGTTACATAAGCCCGTACGCCCAAATATCCCCATGTCGGAAAAATATCGCCGTTCTCATATTTAGGGAAAGGCCAGTTACCCGGCGATACTTCGGCCTGTTTAAAGGAATCGAAACATAACGGCCAGTGAAACAATTTTTCAGCCACCGTGCGTTGTTCTATCTGCTCAAGTACCTGGGCAACGCGCGCCTTATCATCGCATAAGCCAAAGGCAATGGCAGCAAAATTAACAGGGGTAACTAAATTATCGCCATGTACCGAGCCATCATTATCGCGCCAGTAAACGTATTGCTTTTTTTCAGGCGACCAGAATCCACCCTCAGCAATAGGCTTATTAAAGGCCGACTTTAAGCGCGCGGCAACAGTAGTATAGTAATCAGCCTTATCGGTATTGCCCAATACCTTTTCGCAATTTGCCCATAAATTTAAGGCCTCATATAGCTGCGCGTTCACAAACGCGTTCTCATAACTTGCCCAAACAATATCCAGCCAGTCGCTGGCTTTTTTTTCGGCAATGTTGTTATTCATCATCTCGAAAATGCCGTTATTATTCGCGTCGCGTTTTATCAGCCAATCCAGCGCTTTTTCACAACTTTTTTGGTGCGAGCGTAACCAGGTAATATCTCCGTTCAGATCAAACTGTTCGGCGGCGTTGATCACGTAACCCGTTTGCGAATCAATAGTATAACCCCACATGGCCTCATAATAACCGGTTTGTGGGTTGTAGGTGCCCTTGATCTCGTCGCCCGGAGCATTGTGCCAGCGTGACAGAACCCTGCCATCCGGCAACATGGCCTGGTCACGTTCCTGATCTAATGTTGATGAAAAGTTACGGGTATAGTCAGGATCATTGAGTGCCATCCCTATCTGAGCAAAGAATGGCTCATGCAGGCATTTCCAGTTGGTTGTCCAACCGTTGGCACCAATGATATTATTATCAACCACACCATACCGGCCGGTGGTGTTCATCAATTCGCGCACGGCAATGGCATCTATCCCCGGTAATTTTCCTCTTGAGTATTGATCAGCATAATCTACGTATCGCAGTTCCAATTCCATCGTTGTAGCTCCTTTTTTTACATCGAAAGGCGCGAATACGTCGGCATGGCCATTAACAAATCGACTTAAGTTATAACGCTGCTTTAACACACTATCGGTTACTATTTGGGTAAAAGTAAACTCGTGGTTTTGACCGTGCGAGTATTTGGAGGCTAACTGCTGCTGCCCTTTTACTATCGGCCTGATGGCTAAACCATCGCCCGATGTTTCATTCCAAAAAGTTACACCACCGGTATGTACACCATAGGTATCGCCAACCGCGGCCAGATACTTGCACCACACCATGCCGCCGTTATCAAATATCCCAGCCTTCCAAACTGAGAGGTCAGCAAAATTCCAAACCGGCATCGCGGCTTCCTGTAATGTAGCTTCATGATCATATTGACAGGTGATTATCCAGGATATCTTATTGCCTTTGAGGGTGAATTGCCATTGCTCGCCAACTTTTAACACTTGATCGCCAAAGGTAATCCCGCTGATGGTAACGGTTTGATCGGTGGTTTTAACCTGTAATTTATTCTGCGGATCAGCTGAAGCAAAGCTATTTGCATCAGTGCGTACAGCGCTGAATACACCTGAATTGGCTAAGGTGTTTTTGCCCTTTACATTCAGTTGTGTGATGCGACAGCCGTGAGCATAATCAATCAATAAAGACAAGCTTTTATCAGGCGTGCTGATAATGATGGTTTTAGCTGCCGCGTTATGATGAATACCTCCACAGGCATAGCCAGCCTGCCAACCTGATAGCGATAAAACAAGAATCAGAAACTTAAAAACTTTTTTCATTCTCCCCCTTATACCTCTTTATATATCAATGGATTTTGTGCCTCGTTGTTCAACAGATCCCCTATCTGAAGCGTATCCAGATAGGATTGTGGCAGCACATTAGCTATACCGTTATAAACGTTGCCATCGGGCATGTAAGCGCAGGTCATGGCGCGGCGCAAACCGGCGGTCATGTTGGCGTGGGCACCATGTATGGTTAACCCATTATGGAATGAGCAACTGCCGGCCTTCATTGGCGCGGCCACTGTTCGAGATGTTTGAAACTGCGGATAAAAGGTAAATATGGCATCCATATTTTTACCGATACCCGGGTTTTCAAAACCCGTACCCAAGTGTGAACCAGGTATAAAGAATAAGCAGCCATTCTCCAACGTGGCATCATCAAGCGCTACCCAAATGGATAGCGCCCTCTTATCCGTGAACGACCAAAATGGTGTATCTAAATGCCAGGAGGTTGGATTGGCCCAGGGTTTCTTAAATAAAGCCTGATCGTGCCATATCCTAATGCCATCTACCCCGGCAAGCTTTGCTGCCATCTCCCCGATTCGCGCATCAAACATCAGTTCCTTTACCTTTTCATTAGTTTGCCATAGGTTGATTGATTGCTCAAATACCTTGTTGTGATACTCGGCATCTTTATTAATACCATCATCATCACCAAGTTTAACAGATTTTCCGGGCATTTTTTGTCCCTTACGCTCGGCTAAGGCTTCCTGCACCACTGCTTTCCAATGCGCTAATTCTTCGGCACTCAAAAAATCTTCGATAATGATATAGCCCTGCTCCTGATAAAAATCAACCTGGGCTTGTGTAATGTTGCTATTCATAAAAGTTCACAATTGGTATAGCAAACATAAATAACACCGTAAATTTTTGCTTTACCAAAACAGATTAATTTTTGTCCTTTTTGATAAAACAGAATAATAACACCGATCATTCTAAAAATATCAAACAATCTATTTTAAGTATGATTTATTAAAATCACTAAGCAATCTATACTTTTCAATAACTCGCCCGGTTTGTAATTTTCGATACTATCTGCCATATTTATAGCATGCATAAAAGCTTTTTTAAATACCTGACGGTTGGTGAATCTGAAAAAGACTGGGGATTGTATGTAACCTCAGTGGGCTACTCAAAAGTGGAGCCTAACGACCGCTACCCTAATCAGGAACATCCGCAAAGCCATAAACTAACCTGGGACCGTGGGCGGATATTGAATGATTATTATATTGTTTTTATATCGAAGGGGAAAGGTGTGTTTGGTTCGGCAAGTATGCAAGCGGTAAATATAGAGTTGGGCACCTGTTTTTTCCTACTCCCCGGTGCATGGCATCGTTATAAACCCGACCCTGCATCAGGCTGGGAAGAATACTGGATAGGCTTTAATGGTTATTATGCCGCCCAATTAATGCAAAAGAACTTTAGCAGCGATAACCTGTTGATAAAAACAGGCATGAATAATGATATGCTGGGCTTGTTTCACAATCTTATTGATGTTTCGGCCACAGCAACTATTGGTTACACCCAGCAAATGGCCGGCATAACGTTACAATTATTAGGGATGGTGCATACGCTATCTGTTTTTAAAGAGCCCGGTCATGACCCTGTAGGACAGCTGATATCCAAAGCCAAATTCATTTTGCAGGAATCATATGAAAACCAGGTAGACATGGAAGCTATTGCCCGGCAATTACCAATGGGTTATTCATCTTTCCGTAAGGCATTTAAAAATATCACCGGCGAATCGCCCAATCAATATCACCTCAACTTACGGATAAACCGGGCCAAGCAATTACTGATAAAAACCGCACTCAACATCAGCGAGATAGCAGATCAGACGGGTTTTGAATCTGTTTATTATTTCTCCAAGATATTTAAAAAGAAAACAGGCGTTGCCCCTAACGTATTCCGAAAACAACTATATGATAAAGCCTGAAAGTTACACGTTATCTATGCTGGATCTGATCAGATCTTTTATATAACAATTGAGTGTAAACTGATCAGCCACTGGTTGCCCCGTTGCGGGTAGCGTTGGCATATAAGGTGGTGGGCCAAATTCAGGGGTTATGGTAAGGTACTCATCGCCTGCCAGCTTTCTCGCCGCAATTATGCGCAGCCACCAATCCATAAATATATTTGTTGCATGCTTCCACTCCTCTGTGCGCGGATCGGGCACTTGCGGGCCTTGCGGATGCCCCACACGTGCATGAATATGGCTTGTACGGGCGATCAGTTCATTAACAATTGCCTCACAATTTTCCAGATAGCTTTCGGTTACACAAACCCAATGCGAAAGATCGGCTGTTACCCGCATCTCCGGTCGATGCACAAACAGTTCATGTGCATTATAAGGACTGTACCCCAACCTACCCCTATGCGTTTCATGTACAACCCTGATGTTATTTTTAATAGCGAATTCATGCGCTGTATCTATAACCTGCAACTGTTCATCAACAGTAAAGTAATCGCGCCCGGAGTGTGAGTTGATAAACAGCGGTTCACTCTCTAAACACAGGTTGAGGTAATATTCAAACGATCGGCAAAACGCATCAATATTATTGCCATTTGCCTGATGCTGATGCGCTACCAAAGGCATATCGTAAAGCCGCAGTAATCTATTGAACTCTTTTCTGGCGGTCTTATCTTCGGGCACCCAGGTATCTACCCCATCAAACCCTGCGGTTTTGATCTTTATTAAAAAATCCTCAAATGGTAAATGCTCATGCCCCCATTGCGGTGCTAATAGTAATATTCGCATAAAACAAATATAGCTTTCGGTTTTCGTGGCGATGCTTGAATTATGTACATAAATTAAAAAAGCCCTTCAAATAATAGCATTTGAAGGGCTTGGATATACATTATGACAGGCTCAAAGTTGAAGCCGACGTTATTTGATATTTGATCAATATCCCGGGTTTTGCTTTAGCTGCGGGTTCACGTTCAGGATGTCGCGCCCGATCGGGAATATGGCTGTATGGTCATCGGCATCGGGTTGCTTATCCCACCAGGTGCCGGTATTGAATACTCCCCAGCGAATCAGATCGGTACGGCGACGGTTCTCTCCTAAAAACTCCCTACCCCATTCGTCCAGCATTTCCTGATCGGTTAACTGGCCACCATCTGCCGTGTACAAACTTGTTGTTCCTGTCGGGAAGTTACGCTGCCTAACCTGGTTCAAGAATGAGGCCGCCCCTGCCTTATCACCTTTACGGTATAAACATTCGGCCAGAGAGTAATAAACTTCCGACAGACGCACTTCGGCATAAGCTGAGGTTATGCGGTTCGGGTCGGGTGTTGGATACATCGGGTACTTCACCATAAACACACCGGAGTTATGATCAGCATGGTTCATGTTTGATTCCTTATCAGCAATTCGCTGGCCGGGTTTAGCCGCCAGAAACATCCCTACCTGATCGCGGATATACAGCGCGTAAGGCCCCTTGTTACCCCGTACCGTATCAGCCACCGGCGATCCGTTAACCGTGCGTGTGAATGGCAGGTATCCATATAAGAACATACCTTCGCGCTTGCTATCCCCAAGATTTTTATACTTCTTTAATCGCACATCATCAGGGTATTTATGAAACTTAACAAAGGGTTTACCCAGTTGATGGGTGTACTCCACACTGTCAACATTACGGCCGGGTTGCAGCGCATAGCGTGGATTAGCCTGCCCAAAATCGCTAAAGCCGAAATATAAAGGTGCATCATAAGTTACACCCCACCAAAACATACCACCATCATACTGCCAGTGGGTACGTGCCAATGTACCAGGAAAGCCGTATATCACCTCTGAATTAAGTGAGGTGTTGGTATAATCAAAAGGCGCGTCCCAGCGGGTATCAAGTTGGTAATTGCCGTATTTGCCGCTGATAATATCGCGGCATACGGCTTCGCATTCGGTAAACTTATCAACCCCGGTATAAACTTTGGCGTTAAGATAAAGCCTCATCAGCAAAGCAGCCGCTCCGGCCTGCGTCCAGCGGCCAATGCCATTAGCGCCTAATTGTGCACGGGTTGGCAAGCCGGGGATGGATTCCAGTAACTCCTTTTCAATAAAGTCAAAAGTTTCCTGCGGAGTTGACTGCGGGTTGCCTTGTGTTGAACTCTTAACATCGGTAACTATTTGTATGTTGCGATAAAAGTCAAAAGCCCTGAGATTAAACCATGCCCGGAGCGTGCGTAACTCTGATTTAAAATCGGTTAGTTCCTCCGGTGTAACACTTAATTTAGCCGGATCGGTAATACTTTCCATATCCTGCAACGAGTTGGTAGACAGTACTACTCCCTGAAATAAATTAGTCCATACGCCACTGGTAAAACCATCCTGCGGTGTCCAGGTGTGGTAGTGCATGCGTTGATAATATCCGCCATCCTGCCAGTCGCCCTGGCGATTGTAGGTGCCTATCTCATCGGTACTGTTCTCCATCACGGCGTAGTAGTCATTCCCTTGAATGCTCCAGTACGCATGCTCAAACGGACGTAAAAAATCGCGGATAACATCATCCCTGCGGGTCAGAAAATTCTTCGCGTCCACACGGTCGTACACCGTTTCGTCCAATTTGGTACAACTCCCCGTAACAAGCGCTGTAAACAACGCCGTAGTTATATATATCTTATATCTTTTCATGTCGTTATTTTTCAAAATGTTGCCTGTAAACCCAGTATCAATTGTAAAGTAGCCGGATAGTAGTTCAATGAAGTATTCACCCCCGGTGTAAGTCCGTTGATCTGCACCAGGTCAGGGTCGCCACCTGTATAGCTTGTAAAGGTGTGCAGGTTACGCCCGGCGGCATATATCCTTACCGATTTGAGGTACTTGGTTTTCAGCGGTTGTGTATACCCCAGCGCCACGTTATCTATTTTTACGAATGAGCCCGACTCCAGAAAATAATCGGACGCTATGGATGTGGTTGAATTACTTGTTAGCTTGGAGTACTTGCTACCGCTATCAAATGCCGATTTAAGCAAATTAGCGTCAGACTGGCTTGAGGGCGTACCCAGGTAAAATGCCGGTGTATTGAATATTTTATATCCGAAAGCGCCGCGCAAAAACACATTCAGATCAAAGCGTTTATAACGCAGGCTATGGTTCATGGATGCAGTAACTTTTGGCAAACCGTTGCCTACGTATTGCTTATCATCATTATTAGCCTGGTTGGCGGGCACTATGCTGCCGTCTTTACGGTAAACTAACAAAGCGCCATCATCATTCACCCCTGCCGAGCGGAGGGTAAAGAACTCGCCAATGCTGTGCCCTTCTTCAATACGTTGAATATTTCCGGGAGAGCCGGGTGCGGGCAATCCGGCCACATCCTGAAAGGTTGCGCCCTGATAGAGGTTATTTGAGAATGAGATGAACTTATTGCGATTATAAGCGAATGCCAGACTCACGTTATAGTTCAGGCTTTGTCCTTTTACAACAGCGCCACTCAATGTAGCCTCGATACCGTAATTGCGCATGGTACCCACATTAGTAAACGTTTGCGATTGCGGGTTAGGCGGCAGCGGCACGTTGTAATAGCCCAACAGATCCTTATTAGTACGCACATAGTAATCGATTGATCCGCTCAACCTGCTGTTCAGTATCGAAAAATCAATACCGGCGTTAAAGTTGATGGCCTTTTCCCAACTCAGATCAGGGTTTATGTTTGATGCGGGGCCGTAAACCTGGTATTGCACTCCGTTGAAAGGAAAATATCCGGCACCGCCGTAAAGCAATAATGAAAGGTAATTACCAAAATCCTGGTTACCGGTTACGCCATAATCGGCACGTACTTTTAACTCATCCACCCATGGCAACGCATCCTTCAAAAAGCTTTCTTCAGATATTCTCCAGGCACCTGAAACGGATGGAAAATCGCCCCACTTGTTGTTTGATCCGAATTTGGATGAACCCTCATGGCGTAAGCTCGCGGTAAGGATGTAACGATTATTAAAATCATAATTAACCCGCCCGAAGAACGCTATCAATGTTGAACCGTTTTGTGTGGAGTTTACAGCCGACTGCCCCTGCCCCGATGCACCACCATTGAAAAGACCCGAACCAAGGTTATTCCAGAAATAGGTATCGAACGGAAAATCATAATTCTGGGCGTAAAACTGCTTATAATTATATAGCGAGTATGAGTAGCCACCCAATACCTTGATATGATGCTTTTGCAGATCGAGCGAATAATTACCCGTCCATTCCACATTCTTCTGATCATTTTCCTGCTGTTCCTGTGATGCGAAATTGGTTTGCGTTACCCTGTTGGCATGCACAATGGTTGACAGGTTTGATGGGCGGAAATTCATATTCCTGGCCGAGCGGCTGATCTGTGAAATAGTGATCATGGTGCTCAAATTTTTCAAAATATTAAACTTAAGCGAGCCGTTTATATCCATCTCCTTTATATCCGCGTCGGATTTGATGAGCTTGCCATTTTCAACCGGATTGTTGGAGAAGAAACCCGTATTAATGTAATTATATCTCCCCGCGGTATCAAATATCGGATAGGTAGGATTGAGCGTTAACGCGTTGTTAAAATTCCCCTGATCGGCATTGCTCACACTCATGTAGCGTGGAGCAATATTCAACGTTGCTACCAGTGTGTTATCTTCTGTGGCATGGTTCAGGCTTATCCTCGCGCCATATTCCTTTTTGCGGGCACGCAGGTCAATACCATCAGCATTACGGTAATCGGCAGATGCGAAGTAGTTGGTGCGGGCTGTACCTCCTGATAACTGCACCGTATGCTTTTGGCTAAAGGCCGGTGAATTGGTTACCTCATCCAGCCAATTGGTGCGGGCCCCGTAATCCTGCCCCTGGCCGTTACTTACCCGGTTTTGGATAAACTCCTCGGGCGAGAGATTTTCCAGGCGATTAGTTACGTAATCAAAGCTGGCATAGCCATCATAAAACATGCGCGATTGCGATGTACCCTTTTTAGTTGTGATGATGATAACACCATTACTACCCCGCGTACCATAGATAGCCGCGGCGGCACCTCCCTTCAATACATCAATACTCTCAATATCGTTTTGGTTGATGTTGTCGATATTACCACCCGGCACACCGTTGATCACGTACAGCGGACCAAGGCCAGCATTACGTGATGAGGCGCCCCGGAGCTGTATGTTAGGCGATGAATTGGGGTCGCCACCGGCAGTGTTGGTAATGGTTAAACCGGCCACCTTGCCTTGTAATGACATGAGCGGGTTATTGGCCGATACCGGCAACAGATCTTTACCCGAAACGTGTGTTATAGCGCTTGATACTTCTTTTTTATCCAGCGTGCCATAACCTACGCTTACCACTACAACCTCCTCCAGCGTACTGTTTGATTGTTGCAAACTGGCATTCACCGTTGTAGCACCGGCAATGTCAACCTTTTTAGCCTCATAGCCAATAAATGAAAAAGTAAGGCTCGTGGCCGTTTCGGCAACGCTGAGTTTGTAAACCCCGTTAACATCAGTGGTAGTGCCTGATGATGTACCCGTAACCGACACACTTACGCCCGGTAATGGAGCGCCTGTGGCCGCCTCGGTAACTTTGCCGCTGATCTGTCGGTTTTGCGCATAGGCAGACGATCCGGCGGCGAGAATCATAAAACAGACCCTCAGCAATCGTAAAAGTTTTTCTTGCATAATGGTTTAAAATTGGTTTTCAACTTGGTACAGCTATCGCGCCATTGAGGATGGCAGATGCTAACGGCACATTATGTAATTGATACCGCTAAGACAAAGTAACTGTGTGTGAACATCGCTTTTACGAACATTTTAACCCAACCGAAAAAATCCATCTTTTTAAACATACAACTTGCTTTAAATCAAAATATTGAGATTTTTATCAAGGTTAAAAATCCAGACTCAGACCGGCCTCAAAAGTTGTTATTCTCAACAAAATAGGATATTTTCAGCCTCGATAAACCTATGATTTACCAGTAAACCTCACGCCACAAACTTTAATAAAGAATGTGATCAGCCGGTGTTCTATTTCACCCGATGTTGTCGATGAACGGTTTGGGTATACTAACAAATTGATATGAAGAAGAATGTTTTATTAATGATCCTGTTTTGCGGGATGATTAACATGGCCTGCAAAGCAAACAGCATCAAGGCCGACAGTTTACTGACCTTGCTGAAAAAAGAACTGACCTTGAAACAACGTTATGATATGCAGGTTGAAAGCAAAATCATTTGTTTGAAAGAACGTTTAAGGCATCCCGATCATCAGAACCTGCCTGCCCAGTTTAAACTGAATTACCAAATATTTGAAATGTATAGGGCTTATAAGTTCGACTCGGCCTTTGTATATGTCAATAAAATGATCGGTATAGCTGAAAAAATGAACAACAGGCAGCAATTGATCAAAAGTAAGATATTGTTAGGCTGGACATTTTTAAATTGTGGTTTTTACAAAGAGGGGTTTAACGTGATGGATGAACTAAGACCCGATGAGCTCCCGATCGGCTTAAAATCAGATTATCTGATATTAAGATCACGGTTATATGAAGGCAATGCGGAATATAACAATGACAACCATTACTCCAGGCTTTACAGCCAACGGTCAAAAGAAGATCTTAATGATGCAGTAAAAATCGCTCCGGTTAGTGAGTTTGAAGGAACCATTAATAAAGCTTTCTTGCCGCCGGATATTCGCGACAAAAAACTGACTGTTGAATATTATTACAAATACATTATGGGGCATAAATTGGGGGCTCATGCCATAGCAATGGTGGCCACCCGGCTTAGTTTTGCCTTCACTGGTGAGGACAGGATATTCTTTTTGGCACTTGGCGCAATTCATGATATTCGTTCGGCTACGAAAGAAACCCTGGCGGTATTTTTGCTTGGCCAAGAACTATATAAAATTAACCGCACCGAGGAAGCTTATTTTTTTATGCAGGAGGCCGCTTCAAATGCGAAGTTTTACGGGGCACGTAGCCGTGAAGTACAGATCCAGTCACTTTTACCGATAGTTGCAACAAAGTTATTAGCCGAAAAACAACACGAAAAAGATAAGCTACTGATCGGCGTATTGATCGTGCTGATCATTGTGATCATACTGTTCTTTCTCTTGGTCATCTACCGTAAGCAACTGGCACAAATTAAAGCAAATGAGCATACTATATCATTCCAGAATACCGAGCTCAGAAATATGAATGAGAAATTATGGGAGTCGTCCCGAATAAAAGAGGAACTGATCGGGCTATTCCTGAAAACATGTTCCGCTTATATTGATACGCTCGACAGGGTTAAGCGAAAAACACTCCATAACATCAAAACAGGTAAATACAATGATATTAAACCTATACTTGATAGCTTACATATCGATAAAGAAAAGGAAAGTCTTTACGAAACGCTCGACAGTGGCTTTATAAAGATATTCCCCAACTTTATCAGCTCATTTAATAACCTACTTAGTAAAGAAGATCAGATATGGCCTAAACGCAGCGAAACGCTCAACCCAACCTTACGTATATTCGCACTGATGCGTTTGGGTATTAACGAATTACCAACCGTAGCCAAAATATTGGGCTATAGCGAAAGTACTGTTTACAGTTATAAAGTACGTGTAAAGGCTAAAGCATTAGTACAAGGCAATGATTTTGAGCAGAGCATTATGAATATTAGGATAACGGCTTAAGGCAAGTTAGCCAGGATTTAATGTTGCTGTTTTTTTATAACCTTAAAAACTCTTCCTTTCCTTTTGAAATAAACTTAAGTATATAGGTATCAATTTTTAATAGTAATAAAAAGCAAAAAAATACTGATTGGTTTTTATTTCCAACCACCTGATAACATGTCATTTAAGAAATAAAAAATAGCGATTTCTACTTCCCGATACAGAATTTACTAAATATATTATCCAACAGATCATCAGTAGTTACCGTTCCGGTTATTTCGCCTAAGTAGTGCAGGGCTTGTTTGATGTCCATGGCTAAAAAGTCGGAGGTGATATAGCCGTCGATGCCGTTGAGTACACGGTTTAGGGCTTCTTCGGTTTTTTGGAGGGCTTCGAGGTGGCGGATATTGGTTACCAGGGTTTCGCTGCCGGTTAGTTGTTCTTTAATGGCGGCATAGTATATTTTATCTTTCAGCTCGTCGATATGTTGTTTTTGTTGGGCTGATACTTGTATGGCTTCGGCTGGCAGGGCGTTGAATTGATCTTCCGTTAGCAGGTCTATTTTATTAGCTACCAACAACAGGTTCACCCCGGGGCGGTGCAGCTTTTCAATATCCGCGTCGAGTTCTTCGACCGTTATCTGCGCGGCATCGTACACGTAAATGATCAGGGCCGATTGGTTGATTTTTTCCATTGTCCGCTCCACTCCTATCTGCTCAATAGCGTCGGTAGCCTCGCGTATGCCGGCGGTATCTATCAGCCTGAAATTGATACCTTTTATATTAAGCACCTCCTCAATAGTATCGCGCGTGGTACCGGCAATATGGCTAACAATAGCACGTTCCTCATTCAACAAGGCATTCAACAGGGTTGATTTACCGGCATTGGGTCTACCTGCTATAACTGTGTTCACGCCCTGTTTAATGGCATTACCCAATTCAAAAGATTTGATCAATCCACCGATCACCCGCATGGTATCAACCACCAGTTGCTTTAGCTGATCGCGGTTGGCGAACTCTACATCTTCTTCCGAAAAATCGAGTTCCAACTCAACCAGCGAGGCAAACTGAACCAGTTGCTCACGCAGCGATGTTAACTGATTACTAAAGCCTCCCCGCAGTTGCTGTAAGGCCACTTGCTGCGATGCCTTTGAATTCGCGGCGATCAGGTCGGCCACGGCTTCGGCTTGTGACAGGTCGAGCTGACCGTTCAGGAAGGCTCTCAGAGTGAATTCTCCCGGCTTGGCGGCTCTGGCACCTTGTTTTATTAGTAAACGGATGATACTCTCCAAAATATAGGTTGAACCGTGACATGATATCTCCACCACGTTCTCCCGCGTATACGAACGTGGCGCCACGAATAACGACATCAGCACTTCATCCAGCAGCACCTCACCATCGGCAACATGGCCAAAATGTATGGTGTGCGATGCCTGTTTGGTCAGATCCTTACCCTTAAATACGCTGTTGGCAATAGTTATGGCTTGCGGACCTGAAAGGCGGATAACGCCGATGGCACCAACACCGTTTGGTGTGGCAAGTGCAACAATGGTATCTTCGTGTAGTATCATACTTTGCGGCAAAGGTCGGTATAAATCGTCAACTTTCAACAATGAAGCATCAGGCGCATGTCATCCCGAAAAAAACCTCATCTTTGCCCACAATATGGTTACCTCTTTCGAAGCTTTTTTAGATACCCTCTCCGTCCACCACGTAGGCAATCAGTCGCAGGATGAAATGTATTCCCTGTCTGATGAGCCGCTTGACCTGAAGGACGAGATGATACCGCGCCTGCTAATGCAGTACTTTTTAACCCCGTTTGAAAAAACTAACGAGGTGTACCACCTGATGCATCATAGCGACATCAACCTGAACGAGATATTCAGCTTCGCTACGCAGATTTTTGAGAATAACGAGCGCTTTCATGAGCTTTCGCAACTAATAGCTAAACATTTATACAGCGTATCAAATCACCCTAAAATAAAATCGGGCGAGGTATATGTGGGCTTTTTTAATAATGTACAGATAGAGGGCGAGTTGCTAGATGCCATCGGCATATTTAAATCAGAGAACAAGGAAACTTACCTGAAGGTTTATCCCGATAAGGGCGGCTACAAAATGGATTATGAGGAGAATGGCATTAACATTAACAAACTCGACAAAGGCTGCCTCATTTTTAATACCGCTAAAGAGGATGGATACAAAGTAGTTGTGATCGACAAAACTGGCAACAGCCAGGATGCTGCCGTGTACTGGAAGGACGATTTTCTGCAACTCAAAATACGTAACGACAACTTTAACCAAACCGCTAACACACTCAGCATCTACAAAAACTTTGTAACCCAAAAGCTTGACGATGAATTTGAGATGAGCAAGGCCGACAAAATAGACCTGCTGAACCGCAGCATGAAGTATTTTAAGGAAAAAGAAACCTTTGATATGGATGAGTTTACCGGCGAGGTGATCGGTAATGAGCAAGCCATCGAATCGTTCAAGAACTACAAGCAGCAATACGAGGAGGAGTTTGAAACCCCGATTGCCGATAGCTTTGAAATATCAACCAATGCCGTAAAAAAGCAAGCTCGTGTATACAAGAGCGTATTGAAACTCGATCGTAACTTTCACATTTATATTCATGGCGATAAAGAGTTGATTGAAAAGGGCTTTGATGATGATAAGGCGATGAATTACTATAAGGTTTATTTTAAGGAAGAACAGTAAAATATCATTATAAAGAATTTATAAACAAGCAAGGGTGACGTTATTGTCACCCTTGCTTGTTTATATAGGTAGATGCAGGTTATTCCTGTATAAACTTCAAAATATCGGCATTAATGGTAGCCGCCTCCGTAGTTGGCATACCATGCGGAAAGCCGGGGTACGATATCAGCTTACCATTTTTAAGCAGGGTTACCGCTACAACCGCTGTAGTTTCAAACGGCACAATCTGGTCATCTTCGCCGTGTAGTACCAATACAGGCACATCGGCGTTCTTTAAATCCTCGGTAAAATCAGTTTCTGAGAATGCCTTTACACAATCATAATGAGCTTTGATGCCGCCCATCATGCCCTGGCGCCACCAGTTATCGCGTACGCCTTGCGAAATTTTTGCACCCTCACGGTTATAACCAAAAAACGGCATGGTAAAATCCTGAAAATATTGCGGACGGTTTGTTGCCGTATTTTCACGTATCTCATCAAAAACCGACAATGGTATACCGTTGGGATTGTTATCATTCTTAACCATTATAGGTGTAACAGCGCTGATAAGTATAGCCTTAGCAACACGACCCTTACCGTGCTTAGCCACATACCTGATCACCTCGCCCCCACCTGTTGAGTGGCCGATATGAACAGCATCTTTAATATCAAGCGCCTCCATCAGTTGTTTTACATCCTCGGCATAGGTATCCATATTATTGCCCTCAGATGTTTGGGTTGAACGGCCGTGGCCACGGCGATCATGCGCGATGACACGGTAGCCTTTTTCTACAAAGAACATCATCTGCGCGTCCCAATCGTCGCCTGATAATGGCCAGCCATGGTGAAATACAAGTGGTTGCCCTGTACCCCAGTCTTTGTAATAAATTTCGGTTCCGTCTTTTACTGTGATTTTCATGATTGGTGTTTGGTAAGTTGTTAAGTTGAAAGATAATTTTACATATAAAGATAATGCTATTGCACAGATTTTAATTATACTTTAACACGTTGTTTTTCATAATCTATCTTGCCGTAATCGCCATTGTAATAATCGCGGTAGGCATTCGCTATATCCAGCTTTGAATTCATCACAAATGGACCTTCAGCTTCGATAGGCTCGTTATAATTCTCCCCGCCGAATAATAGAATATCACAGGCTTCGCCATTGGTGTTTGTCAGTTCAACGCTACCCTCTTTTCTGTCAAATTCGATAAACTCACCACCATTGAACTTTTCATCGTTTATTGAGGCTGGTAGCGTTGGTAAATAGGCCGCCACTTCCAGCTTATCGGCAAGTTCAATTTCAAATTGGGCGCCGGCTTCCAGGTGTATGTGATAAAGAAACTGCTCGGAATAATTCGGAATAACTGAGTTCAAATCTTCAAATCCACCCAGTATCACCTTGATCCATCCTTTGTTTTCAGATAATGTTTTAAATGGAACCGCGTTACCCTCTACCGATAAATATGCCGGGGCTTCGGCTTTAATATTTGAGGGCAGATTGATCCAGAATTGAAAGCCATGCACCAGTTCCGAATCGGTTTTTGAGTCACTGTTCAGTGTTTCATCATGAATAATACCATTACCGGCCTTCATCCATTGTACACCACCCGAATGTATCTTACCATAATTGCCCGCGCTATCAAAATGCTCGCCCTCGCCATTCAGTATATAGGTTAATGTGGCAATACCGCGGTGCGGGTGGGCGCCGGTTCCTTCTTTGTTGATCGTGGTTTGTTTGTTCGGCACTATGTGATCTAAAAAAACTATAGGCCCTACCGCGTCGGCATAGCGGTTAGGCAGTATGCGGTATATTACCATGTCGCCAATATCAGCCCTTTGTCCGCGGGTAGAAAAACTGCTTTTCTTTTTCATGTTATATTGTAATTGTGAATGGCTTAATGTCTTGTTGTTACGAAACCTGTTTAGGCGAGTTTTGCCTCACCAGTGGAATAACCCTACTGCCTATCAATTCAATAGACCGGGTAAGTTGTTCATGAGTAAGCCCTGCATTATCCATCTGGAATGTAAAACGGTCTACCCCGCCCAGGGCTTCGCTATGGCGAATAAGCTTTTCGGCAACAGTTTCAGGTCCGCCTACTACAAGCGCGCCCTTTGGTGCTATCTGCGCATCAAAGCCCCTGCGGGTTACCGGCGGCCAGCCGCGTTCTTTACCGGCTTTGGTCCATAGCTCGGCGTAACCCGAATAGTAAACTTCAACGGCAGAATGATCATCCTCCCACACAAAACCCGGCGAATGCAACCCAACCTTTAACTGATCAAGAGTAAAACCGGCTTCTAATCCTGATTTTCGGTACAGATCAACCAATGGAGCAAATTGTTCTGTTTCGCCGCCTATAACGGCCACCATTAAGGGTAAGCCCAGCATACCTGCCCGTACAAATGACTGCGGTGTACCGCCCACGCCTACCCATACTGGTAACTTTTGCTGTATAGGGCGAGGATAAACAGGCTGATCTTGCATAGCTGGCCTGAACTTACCCGACCAGGTAACAAATTCTTCATCCCGTATCTGGAGTAATAACTTCAATTTCTCCTTAAACAAGGCATCATAATCATTCAGGTTAAAACCAAACAACGGATAGGCCTCAATGGCCGAACCACGGCCAACCACTACTTCTGCACGCCCTTTTGAAATGATATCCAGCGTAGCGAAATTCTGAAAAACACGTACAGGATCTGAAGTGCTGAGTACCGTTACAGCACTCGTTAAACGAATATTTTTAGTACGTGCTGCCGCTGCCGCCAATATCACGGCCGGTACAGAATCCAGAAACTCCTTTTTATGATGTTCGCCTATGCCGAATATATCTAGTCCGGCCTTATCGGCGGTAACAATTCTGGCCAGTAGCTGCTCCATAGCGTTTTCGCTGCTCAGCTCCTTGCTTCCATACATTGCCGAGGCAAAACTATCTATACCTATTTCCATATTATGTCCCTTGTTTTTTAGTAGATAATTCAGTGGTGTTGTATCCGAAATAACTACATTGAATATTTAGTTTTTGTGTTGTTATTATGTGGTTTTTACAATGGGCTGATAGTCCCTTTCATCGGGTAAAAGCTACCATCAGGCAAGGTGGCATTGCTGTAGAGGATGCCGTTTTCATGATCTTCAACATGGGTAACTGTTGCTCCCGTGGCTTCTTTCCATGCAACCATGTATACTCGCGGGCGTACCTCGGCTATGGTGATCTGTACCTTTTCGGTATGCCCCGGTTCGCCCGGCCCACCGCCTTCTATAATCTTGAATATCAATGATTGCTCCGACTCAAAGTAAAGCTCAGCCTTGAACGCTCCCAAATCAGCCAGGAACTTGTTGCCAATTAAATTATTCATCATACCTCAGCGTTATAGTTAAATGATGTCATGGGGTTACCGCTGGCGGTTTTTGAGGTGGGTACTTCTTCCTGTACCACATCCCAGTGTTCCGCAATCTTTCCGTCCTCAAACCTGAAAATATCAACCACAATAAGCGGTGTTGGCCCCCAGCCTTGAACCCGGCTATGCGATATAACGAGGTTATTAATTTCTACAAAAATACCGGGAATCCATTGGAAGCCGGTATCAATACTGTTTTTCAGGATATCTCTCAAACCCTGATGCCCGTTGATCATTGATGGGTTATGCTGCACGTAATCTTTGTGCCAGTAACGTTCAATGGCGTTGTGGTCACGGTCAACAAAAAAGGCTTTCATTGCCTGTTCCACTATTTCTTTATTGGTCATTTGTTTATCTCGAATTAGGTTGAATGTTTATTTATTAATTGGTTTTATTGTGATTAATCAGCTTTCAAGAAAAACGTAAAGTGATTTGATCTTGCCATCTTCTAAGCGGGCAATATCCATCCCGGTAGATACCGGCGATTGCCCCTTTGGCCCTGCTCCCCAAATGGCCCGGCCTATATCGTGATTGATCAAAACCGGTTTAAGCAGGGTAAACTCAAAGCCCGGAGGCAGGCTTTGCTGCACAGCCGTAACGCTTTCGTTAATGGCATCATGCCCCGTTACCTGATCACCAAAATGATATAAGGTGGCATCCGTAGCATAAATTCTTTCAATAGTCTTTAACCTTGCTTCGGCATCCCTTTCGTTCCACACCTGGTGCAGGTTATCTTCAATTATCTGGATCAATTGCTGGTTCATGTTTTTAATAGTAGATGTGATTGTTGTGAACAGAAAAACATCAACACCCTAAATAAATCAGGATGTTGATGTGTAGAATTTATTATTGTGCAGGTACAGGTGTTGCCAGTAATTGTTGTTCCCAGGCATAAGCCACACCGGTAGCACCGGCATGCTCTATCATCAGGCTTGATAATTGGGTCGCGGTATCAAGACGTGCCCAATCGCGCTGCCACTCAGAGGTTACAGCTACCCAGTTAATTGGCGTAATGCCATGTTGTACCATACGGCGTACAGCCATATCATGCGCTTCGGCAGTTACCGATCCACTGGCATCAGTAATAACAAATACATCATAACCTTCGCCCGCTGCCTGAATTGCAGGCATGGCCACACATACCTCCGTCCACAAACCGGCTATTATCAGTTGTTTACGGCCGCTTGCGGCAACAATATCGGTAACGGCAGGATCTTGCCAGGTATTGATGAAGGTACGGTTTATCGGCTTCTGCTCCGGAAATACGTCCTGTATCTGTTTAATGATCAAGCCACCACGTTCTTCAACAACAGTGGTAAGTATGGTTGGTACATTAAATATCTTAGCCGCTTTTGAAATTCCGGTAACAGCATTAATGATCATGGTAGGTTCATGACTGTTCAGGTTAGAGAACTGGAAAGGCTGATGATCGATCAATACCAGGATACTGTCTTCGGGACGCAGCAGGGCTTCAAGACCTGTTTTTACATTGTTTTGCATAATGTTGAGTTTGTATGATGATTTAAAAAATTGAATGCGATTTTACCGGCCGGGTATTTGATAAAAGCAAAGTTGATGATCCGCCTAAAAGCGAAAGATGATATTTGTCGAAAAAAAAGGTAGATTTATATCTATATATTTGGTTTTGCCGACATTAGACGAAAGCCTTAAAACACCACAACAAAAAGGCTTTCAATTGATTAAACCATAACAGCTATAGTACTACTAAAGAAATGCGTGTATAGTTGTACATTTGTTTAAGCAAACAATTATTACTTAATACCATATTTTAATATTAAAACAGACAGGCGGTTTTTATATGCACGAGGCTTTTTTTGAGTATTTGAACAGATTTGATTGCCCCCCAATTACCGAGGAGGAAAAGGAACTTTTCAGGCAGGCCTTTGTCCCGGCTAAGCTTAGAAAGAGGCAATACCTGTTGCAGGCCGGTGATCAATCCAAATACTTCGCGTTAATTGTAAAAGGCGCCATGCGGCAATACTCGGTTGACGATAAGGGAAATGAACATATTGTAAGACTTGGTGTTGAAGGCTGGTGGATGGGCGATCGTGAAAGCTGGGTGATGGGCTCGCCGAGCCAATACCATATTGACGCCTGGGAAGATACCGATATGCTTTTGGTTACCCGTGCTAACATATTGGAACTGCTGAAAAAAACAAGAATTATAGGCGAAATGATGCGCCAGCTGGACGAGCGAAACTATATTGCCAATCAACGCAGGCTAACCTCAACCATAAGCGCTACAGCCGAGAAGAAATACCTGGATTTTGTGGAGTGCTATCCGGCATTGGTCGAAAGATTTCCGCAGCATATCATCGCTGCCTATCTTGGTATTACTAAGGATACTCTGAGCCGGGTAAAGCGCCAGCTGCTGCAAAAATAAAGAAGTATTCGGCGTACATACTTGATGGTGGTTGACTTATCTTTGCGCCAAATTCAATATTCCATACTGTGATCAATGTTAATAACATCTCCGTTTCGTTTGGCGGAACCACCTTGTTTAGTGATGTAACCTTCTCTATCAACGAGAATGATAAGATAGCCCTGATGGGCAAAAATGGCGCGGGTAAATCAACCATCCTCAAAATTATTGCCGGTGCTTCTAAGCCTACCACCGGTAATGTAACCGGCCCCAAGGATGTAGTGATAGCTTACCTCCCGCAGCATTTACTTACCAAGGATCATGTTACCGTTTTTGAAGAAACGATGAAAGCTTTTGACGAGGCCAGCTCAATGCAAAAAGAACTGGACGAGTTGAATGAACAGCTTACCATCCGTACCGATTACGAGAGCGATGATTACATGAAGCTGATTGAGCGGGTATCTGAATTGAGCGAAAAATTCTACTCGCAGGAGGAAGTTAATTACGATGCCGAGGTTGAAAAGGTATTGAAAGGACTTGGTTTTGAGCGCAAGGACTTTACCCGCCAAACTTCGGAGTTTTCGGGTGGCTGGCGTATGCGTATCGAACTGGCTAAAATACTCTTGAAAAAGCCTGACCTGATACTACTTGATGAGCCTACCAACCACATGGATATTGAGAGTATTCAATGGCTGGAAGATTTCCTGATCAATTCGGCTAAGGCGGTAATGGTTATCTCGCACGACCGTACCTTTGTTGATAACATCACCAATCGCACCATCGAAGTTACCATGGGGCGGATATATGATTATAAGGCCAAATACACCCACTACCTGCAACTACGTGCCGACCGCCGCATACACCAGCTAAAGGCTTACGAGGAGCAGCAACGTTTTATAGCCGATAACCAGGAGTTTATTGACCGTTTTAGGGGTACGTACTCTAAAACTTTACAGGTACAATCGCGTGTAAAGATGTTGGAGAAACTGGAGATCATCCAAATAGATGAGGTTGATACCTCGGCACTTCGTTTAAAATTCCCGCCATCGCCACGTTCCGGCCAGTACCCGGTAATGGTAGAAGATCTAACTAAAAAATATGGCGACCATGTAGTATTTGAAAAAGCGGCCATGGTGATAGAGCGTGGTGAAAAAGTAGCTTTTGTGGGTAAAAATGGTGAAGGTAAATCAACCATGATCAAAGCCATAATGGGCGAGATAGATTTTGAGGGATCATTAAAAGTGGGCCACAATGCCAAGATCGGCTACTTTGCACAAAATCAGGCATCGTTATTAGATGAAAACTTGACCGTGTTTGATACCATCGACCAGATACCTTTAAGCGATAACACCATCAAGATCAAAGATCTGTTGGGCGCATTCATGTTCAGCGGTGACGATACTACCAAAAAGGTAAAAGTATTATCAGGAGGCGAGAAAACACGTTTGGCCATGATAAAACTATTGCTTGAACCGGTAAACGTACTGATACTTGATGAGCCGACCAACCACCTCGACATGAGAACCAAGGACATTATTAAAGATGCCTTGAAAGACTTTGACGGAACGCTGATATTGGTATCGCACGACCGTGACTTTTTGGACGGACTGGTTAAAAAGGTATTCGAGTTTGGTAACAAACGCGTACGCGAACATTTTGAGGACATCAAAGGCTTTTTGGCCTATAAAAAGATGGATAGCTTAAAACAAATAGAGCAAAGCTAATCACCGGTTTCTCTGTAAAGAATTGATTGCCGTAAGTTAAACTTGTGTTTGGCTTACGGCTTTTTTATTAAAAGGGTTTTATTTACCAAATCACCTAATAGATGATCCCAAAAATCACAAAAGTGAGAAGTATGGGCAAATCGAGGTAACAATATGCGCTATGTTATTAATTAAAAAACAATTAATAATTAGCAAGAAAGTTTCTAGAAAAATCTAAAAGCCCAATTAATTTTATCAAAATCTACGTCGCTTTTACACTCTTTTTAAAGAAACATTTAAATTTCTGCCTGAACCGTCAGATAATACTGAACTTCACACTGTTATTTTGATAAAATCAACTCACCAAAACTCAATATTTTTTTCAAAAAATATCTACAATCCTCAATCCACAATCTAAAATTTCTTCACCTCAGCATCCCAAGAAAATCTAATCAATTTTTAATAGCTGTAGATAATTAATTTATGCAATCCGGCTCAAATTTATATTGAATTTGGGGCTGTGCTAATTTGCTATCTATTTAATGTTTTTGGAACAAATAATTACCAATAGAGCATTCTACTATTGTTTTAATTATAAATATGCAAAATTTGAGGAATTAAATTTAACCAATAAATTAAAACCTACCTCATGCTAAACTACCTAAAAGCCTATCTCGATTACAATGGTGCATATCCGGCTCGTATAAGGGCACGTCACAATCATTTTTGGAATACCCCTACTGCCGAAATTGTTAGAAATACTGTTTTGCAGGCTGATGATTCATTCTCAAACTGGATGGACGCCGCCGACTGGCAACGTAAACTGAGCAACAAGAGTAACGCTAAGGAATTTGCAGCGAAACTTGGTTGCAAAACAGCTAAAACTTACTGGAAAGGACGGAATATCGATTGTGTTGACTTTAGCATTTTGCCCGAAAACTATGTGATCAGGCCAACAGTGGGTCACTCCTCAAATATGGTTTTTATCATGAAAAAGGATTTCAATCTATTTGATAAAAAGCATTATACAGAACAGCAGATCAGGGAGTGTCTTAAAAAGGAAGTCGCACAAAACCCGCACCTGGAGTTTTTGTTCGAGGAATTCTTAAAGAACGAGAATGGTAAAAATGAAATACTTACTGATTATAAATTCTTTTGCTTTAATGGCGAGGTAGCATGTATTTGGGTGATTGACCGTTTAAGCCCGTCAGAAGGTTACAGCGCCTTTTACGATGAAAACTGGGTGCCCATGAAACGCGTGATCGAAAAATACCCACCGGCTCAATATCAAAATCAACCTCAGTGTTTTGCGGAGATGTTGCGCCAGGCAAAAGCCATGAGCCGCGTGTACCAAATATTTGTACGGATAGATTTTTACGCTACAAACGACGGCGCAGTATTTGGTGAATTCACCCCGACTCCATCTATGGGAGGCGGCACTACGCCATTTGGTCAAAAACTACTGATCTCTTATTGGGATAAATATTGTAAAGGAATGGTTTAGCAGTCATTCCTTTACTGCTATAGCGCAAATTGATTGGTGAACGGGCTAAGCCATGTAACATTTATTTTACACATTTATACAATTGTGATGCAATTGCCGTTTATGGTACAAAGTATTTGTTACACATGTTCAACCATAAAACCTGGAGTTTATTCCTAATTCTAATATTCGCCACTGCCTGTAAAAAAGGCTCCGCAGAAAACGATACAACTAACACCGTAGACCCCACCGAATTACCCGGCGACAAAACAACCTGGTGGCAACCAACAGCAGGTGTAAGCTTTGATTGGGAACTGGACGACATCAGCTCATCAAATACCTTTAGCGGCAACGTGGTTGATGTTGATGCCTTTACCACATCTGCCGAAACTGTTGCGGCGCTGCACGCACAGGGTAAAAAGGTGATCGCCTATCTTTCTGTTGGTACTTTTGAGGATGACAGGCCTGATGGTTCCTTGTTACCTAAAGAGGTGGTAGGCAAAAAATATGATGATTGGCCGCACGAAAAATGGCTGGATATACGCCAGATCGAGAAATTAAAACCCTGGCTTAATTCACGTTTTAACATGATCCTCAAAAAAGGCTTTGATGCTATTGAACCTGATAACCTGGATAGTTACTCCAACACAACCGGATTTAACATCAGCATTGAGGACACCAAAAGGTATATCGACTTTTTGATAACCCTGGCGCACAGCAACGGCTTGGGTATCGGCCAAAAGAACGTACCGGATATCACCGCGCAATATGCCTCAAAATTTGATTGGGCACTTACCGAGGATGCCTTTAAACAAGGCTGGCAAAACGATTTGAAATTATACATCGATCTCAAGAAGCCCGTGTTTTCGACTGAGTATAACGACGAAACATCCGAAAAAACATTTGATTCGCAGTACTGCCCTGCTGCCGCTGGTTTGGGCTATACCATCATCCTGAAAAAGCGTGATCTGGATGCATGGGTGCATAAATGCCAGTAAAAGAACTATCAACTAAATAGAAAAGGGTATCCAATAATTTGGATACCCTTTTCTATTTTTAGAGCTTGTTATTATTTCTTAGAACACGCCAATGTAGTGGTTACCGGTTTTGTTAACCAGTTTAGCGCCTTTGGTTAAGGCACCGGTACGGCTGTTCATGATGTAGATGTTACCATCTTTACCAACAGGAGTTACAGCTACAAAAACCTCGTCGCCATTAACTACAAAGCCCTGGTATTGGCCAAAGCTCAGGTCTGCATCCTCTGGTATGGCTACTTTGGTAGCTGTGCGCGCGTTAAGGTCAACACGGGCAATATAACCACCAGCGTCGGCAATACTGTAAGCTACGTAAGCTATGCCGTTACCTGCATATCTCCAGGCATCAACATAAGTACCGGTTACACCTAAAGCAGCGTCAAGGCTAAATACGTAGCTGTTATCGTACTCATTGTTTTGACCAATTTTCAGGATGTGTGAACCGTTTAGGCCATTTTGCGTAGCCTGGTAAATGTTGCCATCCTCAGCCAAAAACGCGTTAAAGCTGCGGTAACCGTTAGTATTACCCTGGCTAACAGTTGATGAAATGATCTTTGGATTTTTCAGTGAAGGGTAATCAACCACTAATGATTTTGAGCTGATCTTTACTGTACCTGAATTGTCTGACTGGCCGGTTGCAGGGTCGTATTTGCTGCGCGATACACCGATGATCAGCTTATCACCTGCACGGTTCAATACCGGGCCATCTAAACGACCGATGTAAAAGCCCTGAGCTTCTTCCTCTGCCGAAAGCGGAATTTGATATTGCTCGTAAGTTTTGATACCGGCTTGCTGTAAATTCAATGATAATATTGTTGAGGTACCTCTGGCATAAGCGTAGGCTCCGTTCGCGCCGGTAGTGATCTGTACGCCTGATACATTAACAGCGATACCGGTTTGGTCGTTATCAAACAACTTTAACCAACGTGGTGATGCTGTTGCATAGCTTGATATATTCACCTTATCGCCCAGCTCATTAAATTGACCGCCACCTGCTACCTGGTATTTTGAAAACTCGCCACCATTAGGGCCTGTGTAAGCAATGTTAAAAAGGGTGCTACCATCTATTGATGATTGCAGGCGGGCAGTACGTTGCGACCTAACCTGAAAACCATCATCATATACACTGATTGATTTATTAGGATCTTTAGCATCGTTAACGTTCACCGAGTATACCATGGTACCGCCGTTACCGTCGCCCGGGTTTGTACCCATTAACGCGCCCGAAACAGTGATCCATCTATCAGCATCGCCAAGGTCTTCGCCCGGGGTAACTTCATCATTATTTGATGAGCAACCTGCCATGCCCATGGTAGTTGCAACGGCTCCTGCCATCAGGAGTTTTAATAATTGTTTTTTCATATTCTTATTCACTTTTATTTTACAGATTATTTATGGAGTAATTCAATTTGAGGTAGAAGGCCCTTCCCGGTTTTTGGGCGGCAAAATTATCGTAAGCCTCTTTGTTAAATATGTTTTTGGCATCAAAGCTTACCACTATCCTTTGGCTTGGGAAACGGTAGCTCATACCCACATCCTGAATAAATTGCCTTGGGGTAACATTGAACTCATCGCGCCTTAGCTGCCAGATGGTTTCAAATGGATGCACGTAGCCAAAGTTGTAGTACACATTCATGATAGATTTTTTGCTGATCACATCATCAAACCTGTACTGTACATTACCATTGCCGGTAAAGAACGGCTCATTAGGTATCTGCCTGCCATCGTAGTTCGAGGCCGGATCTTGCAACAAGGCATTGAATTTTGACACGTTCAACACCACATTAAGCTTTTGAAAAACATAATTCACTTCGGCCTCAAAACCTATTGAACGCACGCCAGAAAGGTTTACGTTGTTAGAGGTTTCCATATTGGTAATGGCCCTGTCGCTTGACAGCATCACGATCTTATCCTTGGTATCCCTCAAAAAACCACCTGCCGATACGGATACTTTGTGTCCGTTTAAGTTATATGAACCCGCACGTACGCCCAGGTTAAAGTTGTTGCTGATCTCGGGGCGAATGGATGGGTTAGGCAACAGGTTATCGGCCTGGTTACCGAATATCTCCGACTCGCCGGGCATTCTCACCGCTTTCTCGGCTGAAGCTATCACTACAAAGTTGGGCTTAAGCGCGTAAGATGCTGCAAAACCATAGCCCGTAGTATTCCTGTTGTCGGTAGTTACCCGTTCAACACGTGTAGGCTGACCGTTAACTGTTTGCTGTATCGGGTCCATCCTGTCAATTTTTTGCTGATATAGTTTACCAAACAGGTTGGTTATTAAACGGCCGTCAAATAGCTGCGCTTCGTATGATAAGGCCGAAACATTTTTGGTCAGATCGCTGGTTGAAAAATAATTACGCTCAAGCACCGTGCGCAGCGCGTCAAAATCCTGCCTGTCAACCACGTAAAACATGTGGTTAAATACCACTTTATGATTTTCGGCTACATTATAGCTCAGGCTTGATCGCAGGGTGGCTATCTGCCTGTCAATAGTATTCATGGTTGGCGCACCTTGTTGTGCTCCACCAAGGGTGCGTAATGGCTCCCCACGTATACCTATAACCGGCTTGCCATCCCAGTTATAGCGATAGCTTACCGTATCCTCTATATATTGCTTCCTATCGCTGTAAACACCGTTAAATGTAAAGTTGAGGCCTGGTAAAAACAGGTCGTTCTTTTTATAATCCAGCCCGATAACATTAGCGTTCGATCTGGAAAACCTGCCCATGTACGGCCTGCTCATGTACTGGCCATGCTGCACCTCATCATAAGTGTGCGAGTAGTTATAGTTGATGATGAAATTATCAGCCCATTTAACATCGGTAAAACCAGCCTCTAAACGACCACCATATGAGCGATAGGCATCATTAAAACGTTTGCCGCGGGTTTCAACCATGGTGCCGTTAGGTTGTTCGTTACGTACAAACTGGCCCCATACCTCGTAATCATTATCGGTGTAGCTGTAAAAGCCTGATCCACGCACGGTGAAGCCCGTTGCAGGGTCGCGGTACATACCGGTAAGGTCAGCTTGCTGGGTGTTGAATGAGCCGTATGATGCCGAAGCGATCAGGTTACTGCGCATGCCGCCTTTCTTCAAGATGACGTTGATACCGCCGCCTAAAAAGTCGCCTGATAGGTGCGCCGGTAATACGCCTTTGTATATCTCGATACGCTCAATAAGCGCGGGCGGAATATTATTAAGGTTGAATGATGAGCCATAGGTTGATATTTCGATACCATCAATAAATATCCCGATGGCACGGCCCGACATACCGTTCAGGTTATAATTAGCATCAGAACCCAGACCACCACTTTGGCGCACCCTTACCCCTACCGTTCTGTTCAGCAGTTCGTTTACCTGTAAATTACGCAGCGAAGCCTCCTTGGTATCAACCACATTTACGGCAAAGCCCGATGTTTCTATCTTGCGCTTTTCGGTTTTGGCCTGAACTACTACCTGCGTAAGCTCTTTATCTTTCGGGGCTTTTACGTGGGCGTTGGCAACTGTCTTATCGCCGGTAACTTTAACCTTGATAACCTCGGGTAGTATGGTTATTGATGTAATGCTGATGGTATACTCGCCATGCTTAACTTGGTTAAACTGGTATTTGCCATCTTCATCAGTAACGGCCATTTTGTTGAGCTCTTTGATCACCACGGTAGCACCATCAACGGGCTTGTTGTTATGATCGGTAACCCGGCCGGATAATGTTGCGGTTTGCGCCAGCGCGAGGGTTGATATGCACGAAAAAATAATCAGGAGTAAATAGTGCTTCATTTATTGCGTTTCTTTTCTGAAACTTATTTGTAATAAGTCTAAATAATAATGGATTGCCGCAAAGATAGAAGCAGACAATGACGGCATCGGGAGAATAAGTAACGCTAAAGGGAGAAATTACAAGCCGTATTTCGTAAATACCGAATAGGCTATAAGGGGATAAAAAACAACGGCCGGCATGTTCATAAACACAGCCGACCGCTATAGCTATATATTGATTATCAATAAATTAATAACAATCCATCAATATCTGGCCGCGGCCCTGGTAATAGCTTACCTCATGGCCGTTGTAGTTATGGCAAATGGTTTCGAGCAGGGCGATCACATCTTTTTGCATAGATAGTGAGCCGCAAAGCATTAGTGTACCGCCTTGATGCAAGGTATCGAACACCAACCCGGCATCACGCTCAAGCAAATGTTTAACATATTGTTTTTCACCCTCGCGCGAGTAGGCTACATTCAGCTTACTCAGCTTTTTATCTGTTTTATTTTGGAGCAATTGCTGCTGATACAGATCGAAAGAAGTTGTGCGCGGGAAACCGCAATATAAATGGCAATCTATCTTTTTGCTATTGCTATCAATCATACCCAAAAATGGCGCTATACCCGTTCCGTTTGAGATGAGTATAACCCTTGATGCCTTATCGGGAAAGTAAAAGTGCGCGTTGCTTACAATTTTGGCCTTGATAACATCGCCCGAATTAAGCCCGTTCAAAAACCCCGAACCCAATCCATGCTCGTGCATGCGCACGCTCAGCTGCACATCCTTACCTATTTTACCGATGGAGTACAGGCGTTCGCGGTGATCATTTGCCGGGTAAATGGCCAGCAAATCGCCGGAACGGAACTTTACAGATCGCCGGGTTTTCATGCGCACCATAAAGGTTTCTTCGGGATGCACGATGTCGGTTTTTTCAAGTACCGAAAGTGTTTGCAATCGCCTGATATCCTGTTTAAATACATCAGGCGATATCTCAACCGGCACCTCAACCATTTGCGACCATAGCGCAGCCCACTGGCTAAACTCCGCAGGCGAACGATCATTCACCGTATGGATCTCCAATAAAGGTGTAGCCCAGGGCTGTGCCGACAAGGCATTATTGGCCTCGAACGCAAACCGGCAAAAATCAGGATAAGCCTTTGAGCCGAATCCCAGCACTGAGAACTTTATCGTATTTGGCTGCGGATGCTTGTCGAGAAGTTTGATAAATTTAGCTGCATTGGTAGGCGCATCACCTAAACCGTACGTAGCGGTCAATACAACAATATGCTCCGCCCTGGCGAAAACGTTATAATTGTTCAACTCGGTAATAAAACTCTTTTCGCCGCTTTTAATAAGCTGTTGGTGTATGGCCCTGGCAAAGGTAAATGTACTGCCCCCCTCCGAGCCTACTAGGATGATGAACTTACTCTCGCTGGCTTTGTATTTATTTTTTATGCGGCCGGTTCTGCGTTTCAGCGTGATCACAAAGCCCGAATAGATAAAGAACAAAATATTTGCCGAGGCAACAGCCAGCACCAATGCCCATATAAAGCTATCGCGACCGGTATGCAAACTCAAACTCAGGTTGGCTAACAACACCTTTTTAGGATATAGCACCTCGCTGATCACCTCGCCTGTTATCTGGTTAACTACTATCTCCCTGTCCTTAAGTTTCAGGGTAAAATAGTCCTCCACATCCTCAGAGAACGGGAATTCTATAGTTTGAACATCGGCAAGTTTGGTGGTTTTAAATACCGCGAAGTCTGTTAGTTTCTTAACCGGTTCTGATTTTAGCGCATCAAAATCGATGTTATGCTTGATCTTTACTTCGGCATCTTCATTATACTTATCAAGCGTTAGCCAGGTACCTGTTGCCGATATGATTATGATGGGTATGAGCAGCAATCGCCCTAATAACACGTGGTAATATTTGGCAAAGTCCTCTTTAACTATTTTATTAAAAAATCGCTTTAAACCCTTTTGCCGCTGTATAACCAGCACCATGCCCGATGTGGCTATCAGGAACAACAAAAAAGCCACCACGCCCATAACTATACGCCCGGTTTCGTGCAAAAATAGGGAGCGGTGCAGGGTGGTCACCCACTGGAAAAACTCGCTTGGCTTTTCAGGTTCGCCCAGTATTTGGCCGGTGCGGGCATTAACATATACGCCAGCATCGTTACCGGCGGTATCAATCCCCTTTACAATTACAAACTGGTTGGCATCTACAGTAACATCAATTATTTCCGTAAAATTCTTTTTTATTGCAGGCAGCGTTTGCGCTACGGTTATTTGGCTAAAATTATCGGTACGGTAAGGCTGTGTTTTTTGCGATAGAGGCTCAAAAGCAAGTATACAACCGGTAATGGCGGCCAGGGCTATAAATAAAAAAGAAGATACAGCCAATGCTAAGTGGCTGTATCTCCATACGGAAATAGTCATATTTTAATATTTCGAATAACGATATTAGTTAGCGCTCAGTCGCACGTATCTGATAAAGCCTGTGCCCTCGGTTTTGGCGGCAAGGCCTGCCGTGGTCAGGTCAACTTCCAGATCCTTCACATAGTACTCCTTGTCCTCAACAGCGGTTTCAAAACGCAGTTTATAACCGGCGTTTATCTTTGAGTCCTCAATTTCCAAAACCTTCACACTCCTGTCGCCTCCGGTTACTGATGCACCTGTGATTGCGCTGATGTTGGTTGGCTTACTTTTGTAGAACTTATGCCATTCCTTTAAATCGCGGTACCATTTTTTGTCGGAACCCATTACGTACAACGTTTTCTCGTAAGCGCCCTTGCTGTTCACTAATGATACTACGATGTAAGCGCCCTCGCCCATGTAATTGGTCATCTGTATAAGGCATTTATACTTTGTGCTTTTTTGAGCGAATGATGCTCGCGGCCCGGCAATGATCAACAACAGCACAAGGCATAATTTATATAAGTTATTCATGTTATTACTTCAAAAAATCAATTGATATTTTATTCTTTGATAAGGTTTCGTTCTCTGCCGCAAGGTCGTAGGCGGTTTCTTTCATATCGGTAGCTATATCCTTTTTGGCGCCACTGGCTACCAGCTGCTTAAGCAGTTCATCATCCTGCGCTGCCATGGCGGCTTTGTGCAGGGCGGTTAAACCATCCTTATTTTTGGCGTTGATATCTACCTTGAATGGCTCTATCCATTGCAGCAGCTTGGCGTTGTTTTTAGCCACAGCCAGGTGATACAGTGTGCTGCCATTTTTTTGCGGAGCAGCAAAGTTGAAGCCCTTGTCCTGCAATATTTTCACTTTAGGTTCAAAGGTTGATGGGCCACGCATTGAGCCGTAGGCTTGCAGCAGATAGTAAGCCAGGTTATCGCCATTGGCATCGGTAACGTTTATATCGGCACCTTTGCTTAGCAGCAAACTAACAGCCTCGGGCGAGTTACCGCGCACGGCCATAGCCAATGCCGATACCCCCTTTTTATTTACCTGGTTGATGTTTTTAACCAAACCGGTCAGCATGGTCAATACCTCAATATCGTTATTGGTGGCGGCAGCAAACATGAATGGTGTGTTACCCTCGTTATCGGCCTTGTTTACATCAACTCCTTTTGATATAAAATAGTTGATCAGCTCGGCTTGCTTTGGCCTGCGCACAACAGCATGCAGCGCGTTCTCGCCATTTTTACCGATGGCGTTAGGCTTTATCTTTAAGCTTTCCAGATACTTGAACACCTCGATACCGTTCGAGCCGCCCCTTGAACCTTGTGCCGCTATCAGCATGGCATTGTCGGTATACTTTACACCTTTCTTGATCAGGGCGTTCATCAGCTCAATGTTACCCCCACGGGCAGCATAGTTAAAAGCGGTGTTTCCCTGTGCATCGGTACTGTTGAGTGACAGGCCTTTGGCGGTAAAGTAATCGGTCAGTTTGAAATCCTTATCGTTAGCTATGGCTAATAAAAGCACGTTTGCACCATCGTCATTTAAACTTTTCTTTAAGTCGACTCCTTTGGCGATCAGGATATCATACACCTTGGTGTTTTGCTGACCGGCAGATGCCGCGAAGTTCAGGGCGGTGTAACCGTGGCTATCTTCCAGATCAACCTTTGCGCCTTTATCAACCAAATATTGTACTATTTCATCATTCCCTTTTGAAGCCGCCCAAAACAAGTAGGTACGGGCATCGTGCGTTAGCTTAGTAACCTCGTTACCAGGTTGAGATAAAAGGAATTTAATAGCCTCGTTTGATGCACCGGCATTAATAGCATAAACCAACGGGTCGAAATGGTTGGCGGTGAATTGCGCCGGGTCATTACCTTTTTCTATTTCGGCTTTTATTTTGGCTACATCGGGTTCGCCTTTCCAGAATGCGGGCTCGAGCAGGGTGTTTTTTTGCGCGCTGGCATTTAAGGCAGCAGCTACAAAAAGCATGGTAAACAGTTTTTTCATTTTATTTAACAGGGCATTAAATGTTGTGCAATGTGTAATGTAATGGTGGTATAAATGCCGGTATTTTGGCGTCTACTCCTTTTACGCTGCAATAATAGTTGTTTTTATTTAGACAGATTATAAATAATCTGTTATTTTTGTTCCAAAGATATAAGTCATCACCACCAACAACATGACGCAAAAGGGAGTATCAATAACGGCAGAGGGAGAAACTGCGCGCAAGCTACAGCATGCGCACCAGCAACACGTGCAGATATTATTCTGGCGAAAGGTGGGCAGTATAACCAGTCAGCTAATTGATATTTCGGGCAATGAGGAATGGGGCGGCGCCGTGGTGGAGAAGCCTGTAGCCAACCTGTTATTTTTTACCGCGCGCAACAGCAATGGCGTAAAATACCCCGACCTGAAAGGCTATCAGCATAACCTGATATTGTTTACCGATAACAGCATGTTTCGCCAATGGCAGGCCGAGGGACATAACGAAGTACTGTGTATACGCATCAGCATTAATTTTTTAAAGAGATACATACCGCCCAATACAGCTTTTGATGATCTGAACCAACAGATAGCGGATAACCTGCCCGGTATATTAAGCGCTACCCATTTGGCCCTTACGCCTAATATATCGGCAGTGATAAATGAGATACTGGCCTGCCGTAAGAAAGGCGTTTATCGTAACTTTTACTTGCAGGCTAAGGTGATCGAGCTGCTTGTACTACAGTTTGAGCAGTTTGAGCATCATGCAACTACAGCACACAAAGAGCTTGACGTACCCCTGTATGTTAAAAAGATGAACCTGGTGCGCGATATATTGCTGGACGACCTGAACACCGACCTATCCTTAAAAGAGCTGGCCAATAAAGTTGGCACCAACGAATTTGACCTGAAGAAGAACTTTAAAAAGGTTTTTGGCAACACCGTTTTTGGTTACCTGCACCAGTACAAAATGGAACGCTCAAAGCAACTACTGCTAAACGCCAACAACAAAATAGCCACCGTAGCCGAACTTATGGGCTACAAACACGCCACCCACTTTACCAACGCCTTCAAAAAATACTTTGGCTATTTGCCTAATAAACTGAAACTACTTTTGCTGCTACCGTGGTCGGAGTTGGAAGGTTTGTTTGGGTTGGTGTGATTAGGGTTGGATATCACAAGTGGCATGCTTGCAACAAGTTGAATAATAACGACTTTTTTTGGGAGAATTTAATAACGTGAATATTAACAGTAGTAGTATTATGCTTTTTATCTAACTAATTGGATGTTATTGTGCAACCACAGACAATACCCCATAAATTTGCCTTCCAACGACAACTTATCGATATTAGCCCCAAACAATCATCCATGACATTAACCGAATTCGAAACCTCCCTGAAAGCCGAGCAGCCCAACAATAGTATATCAATACAATTACAAAGCCTTTGGTACGATGGCAAAGGCGATTGGCATAAGGCGCATTCGCTGATAGATCATCTTACTGATCGTGAATCGGCATGGGTACACGCCTACCTGCACCGTAAGGAGGGTGATATTTGGAATGCTGATTATTGGTATAGCAAGGCCGGGAAAAACCACCCTGCTCTATCGCTGCAACAGGAATGGGAGCAGTTGGTGGCGTATTTTATTTGATAAAAAACACACAACCTTTTAATTCACAACAACATGCAAATCGGGTTCAAAAGCATGTAAAATCATCTCTCAAAAATTTTTAAATTTTTCTCACTATTAATTTATAAAATTCTATATTTGCCACCCCAAACCGATAGACGTTTCGGTTTAAAAAATGCGAAAGTAGCTCAGTTGGTAGAGCACGACCTTGCCAAGGTCGGGGTCGCGAGTTCGAATCTCGTCTTTCGCTCCAAAAACATAAAAATCCTTTCCCTCCATAGGCGAAAGGATTTTTTATTTTACACCTCTCTCCCACTTCAACTGCACAATCTTTTTATGGCGGATAGCAAAAATCTGCTTTCTATCCGTTAACATTGTATAAAATGCAAGAGTACTTTAGCGATTTTACTGATTGGCTTACCTCCTTTGGCGATGAATATGATGTTGACCCGTTAACGCTCGGCATCCTGTACCTCATCAGCAAGCCATCATTCATCGGCTGCCTGATATGGACGGCTAACCGGGCAAGGTTAAAGGCACCTGTGCTGGTACCTATCCTGTTTTCGGCTATGGCGTTCAGCATTCCATACGTATACATCATTATTGCCGGGCGTAACATACCCGTGTGGGTTTACATATTTATTGCCTGCATGTTTGTGTACGGGGCGTACACTATCCGTAAAAAACTCAGCGAAAGGGCATCTGCGGACAATACATCTACCACAAAAGAATAACACCTAAGCATCTGCAATTATGAAAAGATCGTTCATCGTATCAGTCTTATTAATATGTATCGGCTTTTCTGCAATGGCTGCCGATATTGTTATTCCGCTTGGAGGCAATGCCTGGGTACATGGCGGCAAGGCGAAGATAACCGATGAGGGTTTGGTAAACTGGACCAGCACAAGCACGATAACCACAATCTATTTCCGATCGAAAAAAGCCACCTCACTAAACCTGCTGCTCGAACTTAGCGTACCAAATGGTAACAGCGAAATATCATTAACCGTTAACAAACACAAAATTACTCGCAAAATACAGAGTGCTACTTTGCATGCTGTAGACATGGGGCAATTCACTGTAGACAGCAGCGGATATACCAAAACCGAGATACGTGGCATTAACAAAACGGGCAGCGTTTTCGCCAACATAAAAAGCCTGATCATTAAAGGCATCGCACTATCGGATGTAAACTATGTGGTTAACAACGAGGGTAACTTTTTCCATTGGGGACGCCGCGGGCCATCGGTTCACCTAAACTATTCTTTGCCTGATGAAATGAAAACGGGTGCCTCCTGGTTTTACAACGAGGTAAGTTCGCCAATAGGAATGGATAAAATTGGCAGCTACTTTATGGCCAATGGCTTTTCTGTTGGGTATTTTGGCATGCAGGTAAACTCGGCTACCGAGCGGCGCATACTGTTTTCGGTATGGAGCCCGGAGGAAACCGACGACCCGGCGAGCATTCCGGAGGAGAAACGCATCAAGCTAATCAAAAAAGGCACCGGTGTACATACCGGCGAGTTTGGCAATGAAGGCTCGGGCGGGCAAAGCTACCTGGTTTACCCCTGGAAGGCTGGTGCTACCTACTGTTTTTTACTACATGCCGAGCCTGATAGCTCAAGCAACTCCACCATTTTCACGGCATGGTTCAAGGCCAAAACCGATAAACTATGGCATTTGATAGCCGGCTTTAAGCGCCCGCAAACCAATACCCTGCTAAAAAGCCTGCACTCCTTTGCCGAAAACTTTGAACCCGATCACGGCGATGAAACCCGAAAAGCCGAATACGGCAACCAATGGATAGCAGATATCAACGGCCGCTGGACGGAGATAACCCAAGCCAGTTTTAGTGCCGATAATACCGCGCGCAAAGCATACCGGGTTGATTACTCGGGCGGTGTTGGGAACAATAAATTCTACCTGCGTAATTGTGGCTTTTTTAGTGATGTTACTCCCATAGGTCAGCTTTTTAAACGGACAGCGACTAAGGCCGCGCCTGATATTGGTCTGAAAAAACTGCCGTAAAAAAATATCGATTATTTGAATTTCACAAATAACGGATTGATTGTTATAAACGCCTGATGTGGTTTGAGCACCATCTTTGTGGTATAAAATATCATGACGATGGAAAGCACCAATAAAATAGCCCTGGTAACCGGCGGCAGCCGCGGGTTGGGCAAAGACATGGCTTTACGCCTGGCCGAAAACGGCATTAACGTTATACTTACCTACCATAGCAAAGAGAAAGAAGCGCAGGACGTTGTTCAGCAAATTGAACAAAGCGGATTGAAAGCGGCAGCGCTACAATTAAACACAGGCGATATTAAAAGCTTCGACGGTTTTATTAGTCAGCTTAAACAAACACTAAATACCGCGTTTAATGCTGATAACATTGATTTCCTGGTAAACAATGCAGGTATAGGCGGCTACTCGGCAATTACCGATGTTACAGAGGAGTTTTTTGATGAGCTGCTGAACATCCACTTTAAAGGTGTTTACTTTTTGACACAGAAGCTGTTAAGCACCCTGAACAATGGCGGCAGCATCATCAATATATCCAGCGGATTAACCCGGGTAACCGTACCTAACTCATCGGCATACGCATCTATGAAAGGTGCCATTGAGGTATTTACCCGCTATTTGGCTAAAGAGTTAGGCCCACGCGGTATCAGAGCCAATATTGTTGCCCCCGGTGCAATACTTACTGATTTTGGCGGGGCTCATTTACGTAATGATGAAAACCTGCAAAAATTCATCAGCAGTGTAACGGCTTTAGGTCGCCCGGGTGTGGCTGAGGACATTGGTGGTGTGGTGGCATTTTTATGTACCGAGGCATCGCGCTGGGTTAACGGTCAGCGTATTGAGGTGTCGGGCGGTATGGCATTGTAAAAGCAGCAAATGCCCCTGTACAATTATACAGGGGCGTTTTACGTATATTTGATATTAACAAACCACTATGGAGCTCTTTACCAGCCTCGAAGAATTTTACCGGCGCAACCTGGCGCAATTGCCAACGGACATTGCCAAGGACGTAGGGCACTTTAATGTTTTTGAAACCGAAAAGCTGTTTGATAAAAACAACGGTAACCGCATAATGCCTTACAGCCGCCGGGCTTATTATAAAATTAGCTGGCTCAACGGTAGAAGTCGCGCCGAGTTTGCAGACAAGGTGATCAATATTGAACGCAATGCCCTATTATTTGCCACACCGAAAATACCCTACCATTGGTTACCGCTGGATAGCGATCAGGCAGGTATGTTCTGCATATTTACGCTGGACTTTTTAGCGCCGGGTAAATCGGGTGTGATACTGGATGATCTGCCCCTGTTTCAGCCCGGGCAATTGCCTGTTTTTCAGCTTGGCGAGCAGGAGAACGAGGAGATACAATACATTTTCAGGAAGATGCTACGTGAGATAAACAGCGATTACAAGTTTAAGTACGATCTGCTGCGAAATATGGTGCTTGAGCTGATCCATTACGGGCAAAAGCTGCAACCCATGTCGGCATTGGGTACATCGCAAAATGCCGCGCAGCGCATTACCTCCATTTTTATTGAATTACTTGAAAGGCAGTTCCCCATTGAATCGCCTGATCAGCGACTGGCCTTACGTTCGGCTACAGATTATGCCGACCGCCTGGCACTTCATGTAAACCACCTCAACAAAGTATTAAAGGAAAGCACCGGCGATACTACTACCCAGCTCATCACCAAACGCATTATGCAGGAGGCCAAGATACTACTCAAACAAACCGACTGGACCATTGCTGACATTGCCTACTCTTTAGGCTTTGATGATTTGGGCAATTTCTCCAACTACTTTAAAAAACAATCGGGATATACGCCACTGGAGTTCAGGGTCTAAATTCTCGCCGCTTCATTCTTTGTCAACTGGCTCTCCATTCCTTTTCTATCTGTTTGCAACCAGTATTCCACTATTTTACCATCAGCAACACGGTAAACAGCACTGGTATATTCAATAAGTGGCAACCCTGTTGCTTTATATCCGTCAATATCATTGGTATGAATACCGTTTTGTATCCAACGGGCATACACTTTATCGCCATCAGCAAGCAGTTCGGTAACCTCCAGCTCAAACCTGCCAAATAAGTCTAAAAACTCCCTAATGTGTGCCGTATAATTATCGGGCGTGCGCTCAACCGTAACCGGATTTTCGGCCTGTATTTGATGGGCGAGTATTTTATCGGCCATGTATAATCCGGCATTTTCAGGATGTAAACCGGAACGTACCTCAGCAAGGAATTGTTGTACTATTTGTTTTGGGGATAATGTAGTCAGTGACATTTTGAAAAATAGAATCAGTTTTTTTAAGACGGATCAAAATACAGAAGAATTACTTCTGCCAAGTATTTTTCCTGTAAAAAAACCTATAAAAAACAAAACACTTATCACTCCATTCAAAACTCCGTCCATGTTAATATTATCAAAATTATCGCTTGAACAAAGCTTTACATAGTTAAAGTATTCAATAACCAGCACAGCAAAAAATGCCGGTATAAAAAACTTCACATTCCTTATCTCAAACAATAAACCCATCAATATCAACAGAATAAATGCAGGTCCGATAATGCCAAAAAGAACATACAATACATATCCAATAAAATAATAGAAAACTCCGTGATCGCTTTCGGCAGCGGCATCTATTACTAATGTTTTAAATCGATCATTAATAAAAGCAAGAATAAAAAAGAAGAACAGGTATTTGGTTACACAGTAATAGATAAGGGATTTTAATCCCGGTTTTTGTTTAATGACTGCCATGCCGCTGATCGATGCCTAAAAATATCATTTCACCCTGTTAAACACAAACAGATCAACAAAAACCCATTTACCATCCTGCTCGCTGCCGCGGGCTATTACAAATTGGTTGGCCGAGCGTTTTTCGTATAATATACGCAGGGTTTCCTCGCCCTCTTTTTGGAATATGGCGCGGCCTTTGGTGGCTTCTACAAATACATAACGATCTTGCTTGTCTTTCTCCTCACTACCTATTAATCCGGGTTGAAAGTGCTTAACCATTGAGGTTAGCCCCTTATCGGTTTGCTCGTAGGCCAGTATCTCATACAGGTCGGGCTTATCGCCTTTCATCATCCGCATAAAGCCTAAAATATTTTCGCCATGCGGTGGCAACCACGAGCCTTCAATAGTACGGCCATCCGGTGTGATGGCTTTCCAGTTACCTTGTATAAAAGCAACATCAGCTACCGAGCCTTTTCCGGTTTGCGCATACGCGGTTGAAATGCTGAACAGTAAAGTAAGCAGCAGGTAAATGTACTTGTGTTTCATAGTTATATTATAATTGGTTGATGGCTGTAAATTAAACAATTACCCAAACATGCTCAAAATTTATTCGCCATCGGCACAAAACAAAAAAGCACCGGGTTCAGTACCCGATGCTTCGCATTATTGATTATGTTGGAGATTATTTGAGTGCTTTTTTAATTTCGGCAGCGGCTTGTAACATGGCTGATTGTGTGCCCGGTACGGTTGCCAGCGGGTTAAGCAAACCCCAGTCGTGTATCATGCCATTATAACGGGTAGCGGTAACTTTTACACCAGCTTCGTCAAGCTTGCGGGCGTAGGCTTCACCTTCATCGCGCAACACATCATTCTCTGCGGTTTGTACTACGGCAGTTGGCAGACCTTTTAATTGTTCGGTAGTGGCTTGCAATGGTGAAGCGTATATTTCTTTACGGGCGTTTTGGTCGGTAGTGTAGTTATCCCAAAACCATTTCATCATGTTTTTGGTCAGAAAACGGCCTGTAGCGAATTGGTTGTATGAGCCTGTTTCAAAATTAGCATCAGTAACCGGCCATAACAGTACTTGCAGCTTAATTTCGGGGCCTTGTTTGTGTTTAGCCATTAGCGCAACAACGGCGGCCATGTTACCACCAACGCTGTTACCTACAACGGCAAGGCATTTACCATCAACACCTATCTCGTTACCATGTGCGGCTACCCATTTGGTGGCGGCATAAGCCTGGTTAATGGCCGTAGGATATTGTGCTTCGGGCGATGGGGTATAATCAACAAATACAGCGGCAGCACCTGAATTAACTACCAGGTCGCGCACCAGGCGTTGATGGGTGGGGAAATCGCCCAGTACCCAGCCGCCGCCATGAAAAAACATGAATACCGGCAATGTACCTTTACTATTCTCGGGTTTTACAATATGCAGTTTGATCGACTGGCCATCGGCTTCTATTGTTTTATCAGTTACGGCGATGCCAGACAGATCAACCTTTACTGATGATTGCGCGCCGGTAAGCACCGCGCGGGCATCAACCGGGCTAAGCTGCTCCAACGGTTTGCCGTTACCTGAATTTAATACATTTAAAAATGCTTTGGTATTGCTTTCAATATGCGGATCGGTTGCAGGGTCGGCTACCTGTGCCACGGCTGAGCCGGTTAATGCGATGGTTAAAATTACTGCTGAAACGCCTTGTGAGATAGTTTGAGTTTTCATGACTTTGTTTATGTTTTAATTATTACGTTTAATTGAACACAACAAAGGTATGGCGCCAAACAAAGCCACTCAATGCACGGTTTTATACATGTATTGCACTTTTTTCCCCTTTGGACAAAAAATACGCTAAACCGCTTCTGTTTGCTGGTAATGTTGTCTGAAATTTTGCGGTGATGATGAAGTTTGGTTAGTAAACAAGCGTATAAAGTACGATGGATCATCGTACCCAAGCTTATAGCCAATTTCTTTTACGCTAAGATCGGTATGTACCAGCAGGCGTTTTGCTTCGAGGATGATGCGGTTCTTTATAATATCATTTGGAGTACTGTCGGTGTATCGGGTAATGCGTTTGTTGAGCGCCTTGGGTGTCATGTTCAGCAGCTCGGCGTATTCGGCCACGGTATGATGCTTAGTATAATGCCATTCCACCAACTGACTGAACTTGCGTGAGAACTCCACCTCCTGTTTAGCCTCATCGGTTGAGGTATTGTGCTGTACCTTATATATACGTGTTGCTTTGATGATGATGCTTTTAAGGAGGATGCGCAGCATTTCTTCCATGCTGGAGTCATCGTGCGCTATTTCTTCCTTTATCTCGGCTATGATAGATCGCATAATGGCAGACTGTTCATCGCTCAGCATAATTACCGGTATCTCGTACACGTTATGAAACAACAACCCATCGCACGATACCTCTTTATCGTGAATAGCTACGCAATAAAAATCGCGATTGTAGTAGATCATGGTACCCCGGCTATTATCAGCTATTTGATAATACTGGCCTGAACTGATAAAGAATAAGGCATCCTGCTCCAACCGGTATTCCTTAAAATCGACCGTAACACTGCCGCCTGCCGCTATAAATGCAACCTTAACGCTGCCCGCGAATTCAGGGTGCAAAGCATGCGCATCAGCCGTGGCATCAATATCAAAATAACCAAATTGCTTAAAGGCGAATTGCTTGTAACGGGCCATAGTTTAAAACAGGAATAAATACCCTGCAAAAATACGCAAAAACAACAACGCCGGGTATTGTTTATACCCGGCGTTGAACTTATGAACGAATACTATTTGCTTAACAGCGTAAAGCTACTTGCGACCTTGCTGTTTAGCTTAATTACGTAAGCACCCCGCACTTTGGTTTGCGGTAAGCGGTATTTATTATCACCACCCTCAATATGCAGGTAGGCTGATGGTGTGTAAGCATCCGCCTTATCGAGCGTAAAACTTACCGCGCCTGTTTTTTTATTGTACGATATGGTTTTGAACTTACCGGCATCCAACGTTAACCATAGCTTTAATGGCGCAATAAACACCTTTGATCTGGCTGCTGTGGTTACAGCTACATTCACCACATTGCCTTTTGTGATTAAGTTACCACCAAAGGCCAGCCAGCCAAAGATAGCATCGTTAACTATGTAGGTCGCGGTATTTACGGCGTAGCCAAAAAAATTAGGCCCGTAATCGCCGGAGAGGTAATCTATCCTCAAGGTTGACGGGAACGAGTGGAATGCCGCCGGGCCAAAGCCATCCTCGGTAATATTTGATATGGCACCCAGCGTACCGCCGTACCCTACCCGCAGCAAATACAGATCATCAGGCTGACTGCGGTAACCGGTAAGCACAGGTATGGCATTGAGCCCCGAGCCGTAGTGGTGCAACTGGCGTTCCACGCGAGATAGTTTGCCGCCATACAAAAAGTCCCAATAACGGCGTGCCGAACCGTTGTATCCCCAATGCGGCACGGTTGGCATGTAGCCTAAAATAGCATTAAGGGTTACCAGCGCCTTGTCATCATACCCAAAGTATTTTGACCATACGTAAACTTCTTCCTGCCCGGTTGAATCCCAGGGCATTTCGCTACCGAACGGATATTGCAGCGTACGCCAGTGATCAGCACGCTTGCGCATGGCGACTTCCAACCGGCCTGCCATTTCACCCCAGCCTTCGGCTTTCAGATCCTGCACTATCAGGTAAAACACCGTGCCCTCCATTTGCCCAAACTGCGCATAATATGGCGCCAGGCTGATCATGGCCATACTGGTGCCATAGGCATTGGTTAAATACCATTGCCAGTTATACTCGCTCACCAATCCTTTATGGTTACGCGCCAGGCGGTACAAGGCCCAATGCGCCGCGGCCACGTGCGGGTAGTTGTATGACCGACCTATATCATCAGCGCCTTTTTTATCCCACGCTGCCCACGTTTTGTAGTTAATACTGTCGCTGTAAGTACCGGCAGGCATATTCTTAGGATCGTAATAATATAGGCTTTTTTTAACGCCGTATTTCTCTTTACCCTCGCTGTGCTGCAAGCCGCCCCAAATGGTGTGGTTAACAAATTGCTGTAGCTTTTGTACTTCAGTTTTATCGGGTTGAATTACCTCCTTCATCATGGCACCTAACCAGCTGCCTGCGCCGCCCTCATCGCTCAGGCCAACTATCCAGGCACGACTATCCTGCAATACCTTGGCTTTCTTCTCGTAATCGTAGGTAATTACGGAGTTGTTACGACCAAACAGATCCTTGTCATTATGATACCATTGTTTGGTGGTCAAAAAGTTGCCAAAATCTTTCACCACTTGTTCTTCGGGTTTTATTACTTTGTAGCTGATGGTTTGCTTTAAGCCATCGGCATAAGTAACAGTAACCCTTGCCCTGCCCCGCAAATTGCCCTTAACCTGATAGGCCGACCATCCGGCGGGAGCATCATTCAATTTGGTAAAAGTTAAGGCACCTTCGGGTAGCACTTGTATAGATTGCACCTGCTTATTATAATTCAGGAACAGCTTACCATCCACATCCTGTGGAATAATGTAGCCCGGTACACCCATAGCTACGGGGCGGTTATTGGCTATCAATGTTTTCTCGATATCCCTTATCGCGTCCGCCAAAATAAATTTTACGGCGTAATGGCGCGTTTCGCCGGGCTTGAGGGTAAACGAGGTCGGTTCATTCCAGGGTTCGGCTTTTTTCCATTCCTTGTCAGCATAGGCTTTGCTGTGTACCATCCACTCGTAAAAGCCTTCAAAATCAATACCTCGTGGGGTTGAGTCATCCAATAGCGGATTGTATGCTTCAAAAGGCGTATTACCATCGGGCACAACCAGCAAGGCGGGGCCTTCGCCGCTTAGGCGGGTAACCTGTAAATAGCCTGCGCCGTTGCCTATGTAGGGGTCGTAAAACACACATTCGGCATGGGCTTTTTCCAATGACTTATCCTGAAGTATATTATTGAATATCATCGGCATACCTAACGCCCCAATCTCTACTGCCTTGGTTGATGTATTGGTTAACGCGAATTCCAATATCAATTGCCCGTTTCGCTGTTTCCAAAAGCGCTCAACCTTTAGCGGGATATCGGCAGGCAAGGTGGCGGCCAGATCAGCAGCGGCTAATACGGTATCGTTTATAGCCAGCGCCTTAACCGGGGCACGTTTAGTGGCTGAGGAAAAACTTTTCCAGGCTGTATCGCCCTCCGTTTTAAGCCTGATGTTGATATCGCCTAACTGGTACAAACCATCGCCGCTGCGCTGCTTTAACTTGTCGGCAGGGATGTAATCAAAACCTGTGGCAGCTTTGGGCTCAAGCCCGGCCACAGTCTGCGATGCCTTTACCAGTTTCAGGTTAAAAGCTGATGTATTATAAGCATCAATACCGGCTTCAATACCTAACGTTGATGGCTTTTTTGACAGTGCATCCCAGGGCGATTGGGCATTGGCCAGCGTACAGTTTAGCATTAACACGCCCGCGATAATTGCCAAACGTCGGTTTATGTATTTTTTAGGGGATATGTAGAATAGTACCATATTTAAATGAACCTGCTTTTATCAGGCTATAAAAATACGGCTGTAGCTAAAGCGTATTCGGCTGTAATTTGCCAAATAGTAGTCTGTTTTTAACCTTATGCGGTTTGCGAAAGATTGTTGATATTGTTGAGGTAATTATCCAGGTACTCGCGTGGCGAATTACCCGTTACCGATTTAAATACTCGGTTAAAGTTGGTGATACTTTTAAAGCCGCATTTAAAGGCAATTTCTGATACGTTCTCGAACTTATGCGAGGTCAATCGTTTACAGGCCTCATTTACCCGTACCTCATTTAAAAAAGATACAAAGGTGTGCCCGGTGTGCTTTTTAAAGTAGCGGCAAAATGATTCGGAGGTCATGCAGGCGGCACGGGCAACATCATCAAGGGTGATGGCTCCGTTGTAGTTCTGCATAATATAGTTGTATATATTACCTATGCGGATGCCTTCGTTTTCGGCCATTGATGGCAGATTACCATGAGTGGATAACGCTTCGGGTTTGCCCTCAACGGCTACCATGCCCTGCATCAGTTCCAGAAAATGCAGCAGCTTTTTACTGCCCGAGGCTTCACGAACCTGCATCATTATGGCGGCAATGGCATCGCAATTAGCAACCGGTATTTTAAAGCCTTGTGTATGCTGATTTAAAAACTGCTTTACCGGGCGCAGCTCCGGCAACTCGAACATGGATGAAAGTATACCATCCGGGTTAAAGAAAACCGTTAATGCCTTTACCGGCCTGTGATCTTCGGACTTAAAATAATCGGGATTACTTTTAAACAGATGCGGCAGGTTAGGGCCTATGTAATAGATCTCGCCCGCAGTGTAGGCGTGCATGTTATTTCCGGCTATCAGCGTACCCTCTCCCTTTTGCACCCAGGTAAGCTGCGCCTCTTTATGGCGATGCAGATGCGGGTAATGGTAAGGCAATTCCACCTGATCGGTTATCACACTTTTATCGTGCGCTACAGGTATGGTGAATTGCAATACTTTCATGTTGTTAATATCAGTTAACCGAAAGTACCAATTTACTATTTTATCCCTAAAAAACAAAAAAGGCTCGCACCTATGTTAAAATATTGCTAACATAGGGTGCAAGCCTGATAAAATACTGTTAAAACCTGTTTGGCGAGAACGCGTCGATATTGATCTCTGTTTTGCTGCCATCAACCACCTGCTTAACCAGCAAACCGGTTGCCGGGCCAAGGCTCAGCCCCATCATACCATGGCCGGTTGCTACCACCAGGTTGCTGTATTTATTGCTGCGACCAATGTAGGGCAAGCCATCCGGCGATGACGGGCGGAAACCGAACCATATATCCTGCTCGGCAGGAACTTCGGGGTGCAGGTCGGGGAAGTATTTGGGTATCGATTCAACTATACCCCTCACCCTGTTCATGTTAATGTTATTGTTGATCTTGCCCAGCTCCATCGTTCCACCGTAACGGATGCTGCCATTCATGGGTGTAATGGCTACGCGGGCCTCGCAAAGCAGGGCCGGTATCTGCATACGCTGCTGCGGCTCAGGCACCATAAATGAGTAGCCTTTACCCGGCATCAGCGGTACGCTAATATCAACCATTTTAGCTATGGCCGGCGACCATGAGCCACCCGCAATAATATACTGATCGGCATCCCAAACCTTGCTGCCGGTAAATACCTTTGATATTTTACCCGCGGCGGTTTCAATACGGGTAACCTCGGCATTACGTTCAATTTTTACGCCGTTGTTTTGCAGATAATTTACCATCAGGGCTATCAACCTGTTAGGGTATAAATGCGCATCGCAACGGTAGTGCACCGCGCCAAGCACATCAAGAGCCAGGTTTGGTTGCAGGGTCCGGCATTCACCGGCACTTAAAACGGCCATATCCAAACCTAACTCACGGGCTTTTTCGGCCAGATGCGCTTCTTCCTCGCCTGCCTTTTCGGTTTTGTAGAACATCAGGATGCCCTTTTCAACCAAACCGAAATCAAAACCGGGCTGAGCGTTAAGTTCTTCGTATAGTTTTTTGCTCAATAATGATATATCCAGCAATGGTTTTGCCGAGCGCTCCACATGCGCATTGTTGGCATGTTTCAGGAATTTCATCCCCCATGATATCAGCTCACCACTTAATGATGGTTTTACATAAAAAGGGCTCTTGCTGTTAAACATCCAGCGGATGCCTTGCTGCACCATGCCCGGCGCTGCTAAAGGTATAAAGTGGCTGGGCACTATCATGCCCGCGTTACCGAACGAGCAGTTATCGCTCAGGTCGCCTTTTTCGAGGATGGTAACCTGATGGCCTGCCTGCTGCAAATAATAGGCAGAGCTAAGCCCCATGATACCCCCTCCGATAATAACTATTTTTGACATATTGATAAAAGGCCACCTCGCGGCAACCTTATTTTAAGCTTGATTTAAATAACCTGGAAACCGTGCGCGTATGGGTCTTCATCATCAATTTTGATGGTGTTGTAGCCGTATACCTTTGCCCAACCCTCAATACCGGGTACAATGGCATCAATATCGCCTATCTTCACTTCATCCTCAACCGTGCCGGTGAATTTACTGCCGATAATGCTTTCGTGGATAAACTGATCGCCCTTTTTCAGCTTGCCTTTAGCATGCCATTGCGCCATACGTGCCGAGGTACCGGTACCACAAGGCGAACGGTCAATGGCCTTATCGCCATAAAAAACGGCGTTGCGGGCAGTAGCATAGTCAGATAAGGTCGCCCCCGCCCACAGCACATGCGTACAGGTGTTTATGGTTGGGTTTTGCGGATGCACAAAATTATACTTCTCGTTAATGCGGGTACGGATGGTACGGCTCCAGCTGATGAGCTGCCCGGCGGTATAATTCTCCAAACCGCTAAAATTCTCCTGCGGATCAATGATAGCGTAGTAATTACCTCCGTAAGCTACATCAAAAGTCAGCTTACCCAGATCAGGACACTCTACTTCCAGGTTTTCAGCAGCTAAGTAAGACGGTACGTTTACCAACTTTACCGAGGTTACCTTTTGGCCCACTTGTTTATAAGAGATAATGACCAATCCGGCAGGTGCTTCCATGCGGACCACGCCCGGAGTTTTGGGTTGTATCAATCCCTCCTCAATAGCTATGGTGATGGTACCAATAGTACCGTGCCCGCACATGGGCAGGCAACCGCTTGTTTCAATGAACAATACGGCCACATCATTCTCCGGATCATGTGGTGGATAAAGTATACTGCCCGACATCATATCGTGCCCGCGGGGCTCGAACATCAGGCCGGTGCGTATCCAATCGTACTCTTTTAAAAAGTGCTGACGCTTTTCGCTCATGTTATCGCCCTTGAGCTGAGGGCCGCCACCTGCAACCAACCGCACAGGGTTACCGCAGGTATGCGCATCTATACAGAAAAAAGTTTTGCTGCTCATGTTATTGCTTCGTCCATTCGTTATTCACCTGCCTCCAAATGCCCAACGGGTTGCTGCTTTGCAACTCGTCCGGTAAAAGGCTATCCTCCCAATCCTGCCATGCTATGGGGCGCACAAAACGATAGATAGCGCCCGTACCTACCGAGGTAAAACGGCTATCACTCGCCGCAGGGAAAGGCCCGCCATGCTGCATTGCCGCGCAAACCTCAACACCGGTTGGTACGCCGTTCAAAATAACCCGGCCTGATATATCTGCCAGTTTATCAAGCAAAGTAGCATAAGCCGCAAGCTCCTCTCGCTCGGCCATAACGGTAGTGGTGAGCTGTCCATCGAGAGTATTTACCACAGCTTCAAGCTCCTGCACATCATCAGCCACAACGAGTAATGACCAAGGGCCGAATATTTCTTCCTTAAGTTTATGGTTGCTGATAAAATCGCTCGCCTTAACGCTGGCTACTGTGGCTACCGATTGGTTACTAAGTTCCTTATTAATATTGCCCGATCGCGCTATCACCTCAATACCAGCCTCACCAACCACACCTTGCGACAGGTTTTGATAATTTTGCCAGATCCCCGGCGTAAGCATAGTAGCTGATGGCACAACTTCAATGGCTTTTTTCAGGTTATCAATAAATACATTCAAGGCATCCGACTTAACAGCCAGTATCAACCCGGGATTGGTGCAAAACTGACCCGCGCCCAGGGTGATAGACGCGGCGTACTTGGAGGCCAGTGTTTCGGGTTGTTTATTCAATGTTTCAGGCAATAATATTACCGGGTTGATGCTGCCCATTTCGGCAAATACAGGGATCGGTTCCTTACGATCGCGGGCCATATCAACCAGCGCCATACCACCTTTGTACGATCCGGTAAACGCTACCGCTTTAGTAAGCGGATGTTTCAACAATGCGGTGCCTACGGCATAGCCTGAATCATGCAACAATGAGAATACGCCCTCGGGCATACCGGCCTTTACAGCCGCTTTGCTGATGGCTTCGCCAACCAGGGCGCTGGTACCGGGATGTGCAGGGTGCGCCTTTACAACCACCGGGCATCCCGAAGCTAAGGCCGAAGCCGTATCGCCACCGGCAACAGAAAACGCCAGCGGGAAATTACTCGCCCCAAAAACCACTACCGGGCCAATGGCCTTGTACATGCGGCGTAAATCGGGCTTGGGTAAGGGTGCACGCTCGGGCAAGGCGGTATCAATAACCGCTTCAACCCACGAGCCTTCTTCCACCAGATCAGCAAACATGCGTAACTGGCCGGTTGTGCGGCCCATTTCGCCTGTCAACCTGGCTATTGGCAAACCACTTTCGGCCGAAGCACGGTTAATTAATATTTCGCCTAAAGCGTTTATTTCTTCGGCTATCGTGCGTAAAAACGTAGCCTTTTTTGTGTTCGATATATTTTTGTAGCTGCTGTAAGCCTGTTGTGCGGCCTGCATAGCCTGCTCAACCAATTGCTCATCGGCCACCTCAAAATCGCCCTCAAGGTGCTGGCCTGTTGATGGATCAACAGCCTTAAAGCGCTCGCCCGATAATGATATGTGTTTACAGCCTACAATATTTTGTGCTTTGATCATTCGTCAAATTTATAAACTTACCGCGTCTAATCTGCCCCAACTTCCTTCAGGTAATTGCGGGCGGTTGGCCAAAGCCTCGTTAATAACCGCTAATACCCTTTCGCGCTCGGCACCTTTTAATGGCAGGCGTGGCGCGCGGGTTTGCTCAGTACCAATACCTGTGGCAACCTCGGCAAGCTTAATGTATTGTACCAGTTTGGCATGAATATCCAACTCCAATACCGGCAAAAACCAACGGTGTATAGCGATAGCCTCATCAACACGACCGGCCTTTATCAAACGGAAAATAGCAACGGTTTCTTTCGGGAAGGCGTCAACTAAACCGGCAACCCAGCCATCGGCACCCATAATAATGCTTTCGGTAGCTATCGGGTCAACACCTGTCATTATCTTGAAACGGTCGCCGAAGCGGTTGATCATGCGGGTAACGTTCATTACATTACGGGTTGATTCCTTAACGGCCTGAATAGTTGGGTAAACCGAAAGGCGCTCAAACATATCCAGCGTAACCTCTATCTTGTAATCAACCGGGTTATTGTAGATCATTATCGGTAGCGGGGTACTCTCGGCAATGGCTGAGAAGTAGGCAATGGTTTCGTCCTCATCGGCATTATAACGCATTGGGGGCAATACCATCAAACCATCAGCACCAAGCTCATAGGCTTTTTGCGCAACGCGAATGGCCGCACGGGTTGATTGCTCTGCAATGTTCAGAATAACCGGCACGGTACCGTTAACTAAACTTAATGTATGGGTAAGCAGACTGAATTTTTCGTCCTCGGTCAACACACTTGCCTCACCTAACGAACCACCTAATATTATACCCTCAGCACCGGCTTCAAGCTGTGCCTTTATGTTTATGTCAAAAGCATCAAAATCCAGTTGATCGTCCGCAGTAAACTTGGTTGTTACTGCCGGGAAAACACCTTTCCAGCTAAAATTTATCATCTCGTAATTAATATTTTTTATACAAAAGTAGTTTTAAAACACATGGCTGCTTCATAACAAATTAGCCTATACTTATTACATTTTACCCAAAAACCTGACCTGTATCATCTCCCGAAAAAAAGAGGTCAAAATATGCACAGTATAGGCCAATAACCACGCATAAAGCAATATATCCACTACCTAACTTAGTGCCTTGTTCACTTAACGCGCAGCGTTGTTAATTATACCTTTATATATGTACCTCAAAAAAAGGAGTAAATTATTTGCCGCCCTTGTTACGGGCTTGTTGTTCAGTCAGGCATCTATGGCACAATCATACCTGCCCGAGCTTAATGATAAGCAAATGGCCGTAAAACCCAAGGCTCCGCTTAAGGCTTATGCCTTTAACCTTAAACAGGTAAAGCTTTTGCAAAGTCCGTTTAAAACGGCTATGGATAAGGATGTAGCTTATTTACTGTCAATAGAACCGGAAAGGTTACTGTCTGATTTTCGCGTGCACTCCGGCCTTAAAGCCAAGGGCGCTAAGTACGAGGGCTGGGAATCATCAGGCCTTGCGGGGCATAGCCTGGGGCATTACCTATCGGCCGTGGCGCTGCATTATGCCTCAACCGGCGATGCTGAATTTTTAAAACGAGCCAACTATATAGTTACCGAACTGGGCGAATGCCAGGTTGCCCGCAAAACCGGCTACATAGGCGCCATACCTAAAGAAGATACCATTTGGGCCGAGGTAGCCAAGGGCGATATCCGCTCGCATGGGTTTGATTTGAATGGTGGCTGGTCGCCGTGGTATACGGTGCACAAGGTGTTTGCCGGTTTGCTGGATGCCTATTTATACACCGGCAACAAACAGGCGCTTAAGGTTGCCGAAGGCCTTGCCGACTGGACGGGCAACACCGTTAACGGCCTGAACGACGAGCAGCTGCAAAAAATGCTTTTCTGCGAGTATGGCGGTATGGCCGAAACGCTGGTGAACCTGTACGCCATAACGGGCAAGAAAAAGTATCTCGACCTATCGTACAAGTTTTATGATAAGGTGATACTTGATCCATTAGCTGAGCAAAAGGACATTTTGCCCGGCAAGCACTCTAACACGCAGATACCTAAAATTATTGCCAGCGCCCGCCGTTACCAGGTTAATATGGATGAAAAGGATGACCGTATTGCCAAATTCTTTTGGAAAACGGTAGTTACCGATCACTCCTATGCCACAGGCGGCAACAGTAATTACGAATACCTGGGCCCTGCCCGCAAGCTGAACAATACCCTTACCGAAAGCACTACCGAAACCTGTAACACCTATAATATGCTTAAGCTAACGCGACATCTGTTCGCGCAGGCACCATCAGCGTATTTGATGGATTATTACGAGAAGGCGTTGTACAACCATATCCTCGCATCGCAAAACCATGATGATGGCATGATGTGCTATTTTGTGCCTCTGCGAATGGGTGGTCGCAAGGAGTTCAGTTCGCCGTTTACTACGTTTACCTGCTGTGTGGGTTCGGGTATGGAGAACCATGTTAAGTATAACGAGAGCATTTATTTTCAGGGTGCTGATGGCAGTTTGTATGTAAACCTGTTCATTCCATCGGTATTAACCTGGAAAGAGAAAGGCGTTACCATTACCCAGCAAACCAACCTGCCAGCTAATGATGAAACTACGCTGAACATTGGCACAACAAAAACCACCAAATTCACACTGCGCCTGCGCAAGCCAAGCTGGACAAATGGCTACACATTAAAAGTTAATGGCTCACCAATAGAGGCTACGCCGTATGCTGACGGTTACCTGGTAATCAACCGCAGTTGGAAGAATAACGACAAGGTTAGCTTTACTATGCCCGAGCATATTTATACCGAGGCCATGCCTGATAATACTAATCGCCAGGCGGTATTTTATGGCCCGGTATTATTGGCTGGCGTGTTAGGTAACACCGAGCCCGACCCAATGAAAGGCACCCCGGTATTTGTTACCAGCGAAACCGACCCGAACAAATGGCTGCAAATGGTGGATAAGGATCAACTAAGTTTCCGTACGGCGAGCATTGCGCAGCCTGCTGATGTTACTTTGGTGCCGTTTAACCAGGTTAACAATCAATATTATTCTGTTTACTGGGATGTATTTACGCCTGCCACCTGGGCCGTGCAGCAAAAGGCCTATGAGGAGCAGCGCAAAAAGCAACAGGAGCTTGAAGCCCGTACTACCGACCTGATCCGCCTGGGTGAGATGCAGCCTGAACGCGACCATAACTTTACCGATGAGCATGGCGAAACCGGCGAGGATCACCAAAAGAAATTCCGTGCGGCACATCGTGGCGGCTTTTTGGAGTATACCATGAAAACCGACCCCAACAAGCAAAATACGCTGATAAATACCTACTGGGGCATGGATAACCGCGGCCGTGTGTTTGATGTTTTGGTTGATGGCGTAAAGATTACTACCGAGGATCTGAATAAGTATAAGGAAAGCCGTTTTTACGATATTGAATACAATATACCTACCGAGCTTACCAAAGGCAAAAGCAAGGTTACCATTAAGCTACAGGCCAAACCGCAAAACAGCGCAGGGCCGGTTTACGGCAGCCGCATGGTAAAACAATAGCGCCGCTTTTGCATTATAATTATAACGCCTTGCTTGTTGCAGGGCGTTTTTTGTTTGCAGATAATAGCCTGTTACTATTGACTTTGTGAACAAACGGAACTAATTTTAGGTAAACCAAAAACACTGAATCATGATCTTTAAAAACGCCATTAGCTGGTTTGAAATACCGGCTGCCGACATTGCCCGTGCGCAAAGCTTTTACGAACGGATATTTGATATTAAGATGGACAGGCTTGAGTTTGAGGGTGCCGTTATGTGCATGTTCCCGATTGAAGACCCGATGACCGGTGTGGGCGGCGCGCTTTGCCAGGTATCTGATTTTCATCAGCCATCGGCCAATAGCGGTGCCATGATCTACCTGAATGCCAACCCCGATGTGCAAACCGTTGTCGACCGTATTGAGGCGGCCGGTGGTACCATCATCGTACCTAAAACAGAAATATCGCCCGAGTATGGCTACATGGCCGTGTTTTTAGATACCGAGGGTAACCGTATAGCACTGCATTCGGTGCCTGAGAAATATCTGTAACAAAAACAAAGGGTATCTCCATTAAAACGATACCCTTTGTTTTTATATCACCTCACCCTGATTATGATGTGGTGATATAATACATCTTCACAATATTCTCCGGCTTAAGCAATTCGTGGTTATTGCCAACGGTTATGGTTTTCCACTCGGTTGTCGGGCTGAGTTTTATTTGGTTTGTTTTATCCTTTAGTACCAATGGCAGGTTAAAGCCAGGGATGCAATTGGTATAACGATACCTTAATATCTTACTATCAACATTGTACTGCAATTCCAAATTAGGTATTTGCGTGGTGGTAAGGTATTGCTGAAACACCTTTTTATAATCAAACTTAGCCCTACCCGATATATAGTTCTGTATCTGCGCGGCAGTTACCGTTTTGTGGTAAAACTGCTTGTTCAGGCCGCGCATAATATCGCGAAACAACACATCATTATTAATGCTATGCCTTATGGTTTGCAGCATGTTACCGCCTTTGGGGTACATATCGCCGCTGCCTTGCGCGTTCACATTATACGGCGGAATGATGGGCGTTTTGTTTTGGATGCCATTGCGAATGCCGAAGTTATAATCGTTACCGGCATCAACACCAAAGCGGTAATCAACATACAGGGTTTCTGAGTAATTGGTAAAGCTCTCGTGTATCCACATATCAGCCAGATCGTTACTGGTAATGTTGTTGCCGAACCATTCGTGCCCGCTTTCGTGCACAATAATAAAATCCCATTTCATACCCAGGCCTGTGCCCGAAGCATCTCGCTGGCGGTAGCCCGGTTTGTACCAGTTGCCGTAAGCTACAGCGCTTTGGTGCTCCATACCGGTGTGCGGCGCATCAATCAGTTTATAGCCATCCTCATAAAACGGGTACGGGCCAAACCAATGCTCAAAGGCCTTTAGCATATGCTTTACCTCAAAAGGCATATAGGTTTTAGCTTTGGGCAGATTATAATCAAGCACCCAATAATTCAGATCGAGCTTGCCCTTTTCGCCTTTGTAAACCTCGCTAAAGTTTACATACTTGCCTATGTAGGGTATAATATCATAATTGTTGATGGGGTTAACCACCGCCCATTTGTACGTGGCCGTACCGTCATTATTTTTGGTGTGCGATTGCAGGCGACCATTGGCAACGGCCACCAATGTATCAGGCACTATCATGGTAAGTGATGCGCCTTTATCCGGCTCGTCAGACTGGTGATCTTTACACGGATACCACACCGAAGCGCCAAGGCCTTGACAAGTAACAGTCATCCAGGGGCGGTTAAGCGAATCCTTGGCGAATGTCCAGCCGCCTACCCATGGTGGCCTTACCCCTTCTTTGGGCGTTCCCGAAAAATATACGGCCAGCTTATGTTCGGTTTTCGCGGCTTGTTTGCCAACCGTAACATGCCAGGCATTACCATCGCGGGTGTATTTTAGTTTCTTCTTACCATCAAGCAAAATACTGTCAATATTCAGCGGCTCCTGCAAATCAACCTGCATTAAGGGCGAATGCCTGGCCGAAAGCACTTTGTAGGTAATAATATTTGAGCCCGATGTTGTTTTGGTATTATAATCGGGCTTTACGGTGATGTCATATTTCAGCACGTTCCACCAAACACGCTCGCGGTTAATGGCGCCACGCAACGTATCGGCACGGGTATAAGTTTTGGGTTGGGCCTGCGCAAGGGTGCAGCCCGTTAATAGTATACCCAGCAGGGTAATTCGTGATCGTAAAAACATAGCGACTAAATATAAGCTTATACCCGGCAAAACACAGCAGGGCCACCGGCAAAAATAGTTTACAAAGGCATGGCTTGCCAACCGCTTATTAGCCCGTTTTTTACATATATTAGCCCGCATCGTATCTCAAAAACCCATAATGAGTAACTGGCTTAAAAACTACAGCGGAATTTTATGGCTACTTAGCGGCGTAACCGCCGGTGCCATTGCCGGTTTGGTAATGGGCAAACAGGTGGTTATACTAAAGCCACTGGGCGATATTTTTTTGAACCTGCTGTTCATAGCCGTGGTGCCGCTGGTTTTCTTCGCCATATCATCGGCCATTGCCAACCTGAATGGTACCAACCGTATAGGCAGGTTGCTGAGTACAACGTCGCTGGTATTTTTGGGCACCATATTGGTATCGGCCACGGTGACCATAATCGCGGTGCGCCTGTTCCCGATACATGAACAATTGGTGGCACCTGCCATTAACGAGCAGATCAGCAAAAAGCCCTTTGGCGAGCAATTGGTACAGCTTTTTACCACGGCGGATTTTTATCAGTTGTTCACCCGTTCGAGCATGCTGGCCATGATACTTTTTTCGGTACTGTTAGGCTTTGCCGTGTTACGTTCAGGTGAGGATGGCGTGCGCTTCGCCCGCTTTTTAAACGCCGGGAATGAAGTTTTCAAGCAACTTTTTATCATCTTAATGAAGATAGCCCCTATCGGTTTGGGCGCTTACTTTGCTTACCAGGTAGGGTATTTCGGGCCGAAGCTGTTTGGGGCTTACGCAAAATCATTAGGCTTATATTACAGTGTGGGCGCGGTATATTTTGTAGTCGGCTTTAGCGCTTATGCTTTTATAGCCGGAGGCGTTAAGGGCGTTAAACGCTACTGGCAAAACAGCATCATTCCATCGGCAACGGCGGTAAGCACTTGCAGTAGTATTGCCACCATACCCGCCAATTTGGATGCCGCCAAAAAAATGGGCGTGCCCGATTATATCACCAACATAACGGTGCCGCTTGGCGCCACGCTGCATAAGGATGGTTCGAGTATATCATCTATCGTAAAAATGGCGGTGGTGTTCGCCCTGTTCGGCAAAGGGTTTGATACTCCCGAGATCATCATCAGCGCTCTGGCTATAACTGTATTGGTAAGTATTGTTGAAGGCGGCATACCCAACGGCGGTTACGTTGGCGAATTGCTATTTATATCAGCTTACGGCTTCCCCCCCGAAGCGCTCCCTCCTGCTATCATCATCGGTACACTGGTTGACCCGCTGGCTACCCTGCTCAATGCCACCGGAGATACTGTTGCCGCCATGCTTGTTGCCCGCTTTACCAATGGCAAAAACTGGATGGATCAGCAAGCCGCATAGCCCTGCCGGTCGCTTTGTATCTTAAATGTTATAACACGCTTTCACAATTGTTTTAAATTAATCTAAATAAGATTATATTTTTGCGATAGCAAGTGCTATTAACGTAGTTTATGATCTGGAAGCGAATTAAAGATGTAGCAGCCTGGCTGCATTTATGGGTTGGCCTGGTTACGGGTATTATAGTGGTTATAGTAGCGGTAACAGGGTGCATACTTGTATTTGAGGATGAGCTTTATGATGCCGTACACCATGATCTGGTCGAGGTAAAACAAACCGGCCTGGCCAAACCAGTTTCTGAACTACTGGCCATCGCGCAAAAAAAGCTGGGCAAAAAAAAGCCGATCAGCGATATTGAGGTGACCGAACCCGGCCGCAGCTATGTATTCTCGGCATCAAAAAGTAAAAAAAAAGACAAGGTAGGTCTGAGCTATTTTAGCCAGTACAAATATCGCGATGTGGTATACGTTAACCCCTACAATGGTAAGGTACTTGGCGTTATTGACCGCCGCTATGAGTTTTTTAACGTTGTGGAGCAATTGCACCGCCAGCTATTGCTTAATAAACAGGTAGGAAGCGTTATCATCGGTTCATGTATACTGATGTTCCTGCTGATCATGATCACCGGGTTTATTATCTGGCTGCCAAAAAACCTGAAACAGCTTAAGCAAAACCTCAGCATTAAGTGGAAAGCGAAGTGGAAGCGTGTTAATTACGATCTGCATAACAGCCTGGGCTTTTATGCGCTGCCTGTGGCTATGCTCATTGCCATAACCGGGTTGGTATGGTCGTTCAAGTGGTGGGAGGATGGTATTTACCGCATATTGGGCTCGCCGGGTAAAGAGGTATTGACCCGTACCGCCCCTAACATTGGTAATGCCCCGGTTAGTAAGGGTAGTACTTTGGAAGTTATATTAGCCGATGTGCAAAAACAAATGGCAGGCAATTACACATCCATCGGCCTTAACTTACCCGAAAAAGATGAGCAAACCCTGATGGCTATCGCCACCCTGAAAAACCGTATTGATGGCTGGCGCGATGTAAATTATTACTACTACGATATACGAAACGGCAAGCAGTTTGACAAGCTTGAGCAAAGCCAAAAATCATTGGCATCTAAATGGCGTAACTCCAATAAGGAAATACATACCGGACGCATTTTTGGCCCTGTAACGCAGATACTGGCCTTTTTAGCGAGCCTGATATGCGCATCATTACCCATAACCGGCTTTTTAATATGGTGGGGTAAACGCAACAAAAAAGGCAAAAAGAAGAAGCCCGTAATCAAAAGCGACACTGCTGTAAAGCGCCCCAAACCGGTACTGAGATATACCAAAGCGCAATCTATTAATCAATAGTTAAATTTTAGAAACAAAAACGGGGTGCCGGCTATTTATTGTTTTAACAGTTCATCGCTAAACAATAACTTTAAAGCCAATGCTTACTCTTAAATTCCCCACTAAGCTAACCGGCCTTGTTGGCTGCTTATGCCTGCTCAGCTTTGCATCAAAAGCTCAAACTGTTGATTCCGATGGCGACAATTTTGTAAAACTCAACGTGTCGTCGCTATTCCTGAAAACCTTTTCGGTACAATATGAACGGCCTGTTGGTCAAAAAATATCTGTCGCCATGAATATGAGCTTCAGGCCAACATCAGCCATTCCCTTTAAAGGGACGATAAAAAACATTGGTGACAACAATAACTTTTCGCGCCAGATAGATGGACTGGATATCGGGCATTTTGTGATAGCGCCGGAGTTCAGGTTCTACACCGGGTCGCAGGCCGGGCGTGGCTTTTACATTGCGCCATACGCCCAATACACACATCAAACCGCCAAATTACCTTTTAAGTATGATTATGATGGCGCCGAAAAGGTATTGCCCTTGTCAGGAAGTATAAACAGCATAACCGGCGGCCTGATGTTTGGCGCGCAATTTAAATTAAGCAAACTTGTATACCTCGACTGGTGGATATTAGGCGCTACTTATGGCACTGCTTCGGGCAAGGTTGATGCCCGTGCACAGCTCGACGAAAATGAGCAACAAGCCGTACGTAATGAACTGGATGCCTTTAATCAGAACGATTTTATAAAGACCGAATACACTGTCGATCAAAACGGCGCCAAAATGGATGTTGATGGTCGCTGGGCAACCGTACGTTTGGGCCTGGCTTTAGGTATACGTTTTTAAAGTTGACCGTATTTCATAGCCGCTATGTCGCTAAGCATGGCGGCTATTACATCCATATCCATTTTTTGTGGCTTGCTGAACCTGATGCAGCTTTTACCGATAGAGGCATTCAACCTGTCGTGATATTTTGCGATCAGCTCGGTACCTGTAACGTATAGCGATATGTAATTCTTTTGGCTATTAAAGGCTACGTCGGCCACCTCGTTTAGTGTATAAGTGGGCATACCGTAAAGCATGCTCTCGGTATGATTGCTCAGCTTTTCGCGGCACAGATCGCGCAGGGTGGTTATCGCCTCCAGACGGTCGGCAGGCACTTCCTTTAAATATTCATCAACGGTTGCGGCTTTGCTTTGCATAAAGTCAATAATTTATAACATCACGATGTAATTGAAAACCTGACAGTGCCTTCACCGGAATTTACTGTCCTTGTACTTTCACGATAAACAAATCTTACCGATCCCGGGCCAACTTTTTGATCAGATGTTTGAAAAGAATAGTCGGCTGTTAAGTTATCACCTTCGTCAACTGTAATGATATATGTCTTGTTTTCGGTTCCGCCAACTATTTCAAATACCTGTTCGCCCTTTTTATCACTTACAATACTTATAGTATAAGTTCCACCATCCGGAACTTCAGTGATGATGATTTCCATTGGACTTGAAGCCGGTCTTTTTTGGTCTTTTTTACAGCCAACAAGTAAAACTAATGTTAGTAAGAAGAATAGGTTTTTCATAATGATTAAGAATTATTTAATAATCAAATCTAAAAACCACTTCAACTATAAACAATAGTTAAACAGTTAATAATTGTTAATTAATTTAAGCAACAATAAATTAAAACATCTTTAACACATTACAATTTACTATTTAATACTGCATTGTATTTAAGCGCCTTGTTAGCCCAAATCAATACATCATTCTCGGTGTTCAGTACCCCTTCGTCAACGTGTATGTAACCTTTCATAACACGGCTTCCGCTCATCATTTGGCTTACGCCGGGCATTTCCAGTTCGGTATCATAATTATCCGGATCGAGGCGGCAAAGCAGGTAATCTTTCCCCACGCAAACGCACAGTTTATCATCAACCATAAAACATACGCCGCCAAACATCTTCTTTTCAAACACGTCAGGCAAATGGAACAATACGTTGCGTACCATATCTAACAAAAGCGGGTTGGCTGCCATATTTAATATACTAAATATCAATATTAACTATTACATTTAATAGTACGTATAAGTTAATTATACATCTATAGCTATATTTGCTAACCGATCTTCCTATGAACGCTACCCTCTTTGATATTGAACAGGATATGTTGCGTGTCATTATTAATGAAACGCCTACACCTACCGCCCTCTACACCGGTAACGATCTGCTTGTAAAAATAGCCAATAAAGCCATGCTAAAAGCATGGATGAAGGATGAAACCGCAATTGGCCAATCGTTTTGTAATGCCGTGCCCGAGCTGGCCTGCCATCGTTTAAGCGACCTGTTGCGTGAGGCCTATCAAAACAACAAGCTTATTGAACTTAAGGAAGAACGTGTTGACATAACGGTAAACAACCATACCCATACCAACTATTATAATATATGTTTTAAGCCGATATGTAATGCCGATGGTATTGTTTGGGGCGTGCTGCATACATCAATTGATGTTACCGAAGAATTTGAGGCCCGCTTTAAACTGACCGAAGCTCAGGAGCGTTTACAACTCACTATTGATGCCGCCTGGCTGGGCACCTGGGGTATTGATGCCACCACCATGACCATATTTCCATCTGCAAAAACAAAGGCGTTTTTTGGCATTGGGCCTGATGAGGAGCTTTTGTTTGAATACGCGATGGAGTGCATCGGCGACCCGTATCGCCAAATGGTTGTTGATACGGTTACAGATGCTCTTGAACATGGTGTAACCGCCGACCTGGAATACCCTATAACCAACCCCAAAACCGGCAAACAACACTGGGTGCGTACCAGCGGTAAAGTATATTATAATGCTGATGGTAAAATAACCAACTACTCGGGCATCATGATAGATATTACCCAGCACAAGCTGGAGGAGATGCGCAAAAATGATTTTATAGCGATGGTTAGTCATGAGCTTAAAACGCCGTTGACGTCCATTAAATCGTACATACAAATATCAATGAGCAAGGCGCAAAAAATTGGCGAACCGTTTATTGCCGGTGCTCTTGCCAAAGCCGATTTGCAGATAGTGAAGATGACCAAGATGATACGCGGTTTTCTCGACCTGTCAAAACTCGACTCGGGTAAGATCACCCTGTCACCCGAGGCATTTGATATTAGCGAACTGGTGACGGAGGTGGTTGCCGATGCGCGGTTCATCAACAGTAGTCATTTTTTTGAGATAGACCGCAACGATAGCGCCACCGTAAATGCCGACCGCAACAAGATAAGCCAGGTGCTGGATAACTTTTTGAGCAATGCCGCCAAATATTCGCCCCGCGAAACGCAGATATTCATTAACTGTGTGGTGCGCGAAAATGAAGTTACCGTATCAGTAACCGACAAAGGTATCGGTGTAAAAAAACAGGATCAGGCCCGGTTGTTTGATCGTTTTTACCGTGCCGATAACGAGATCATGAAATCAGTTGCCGGTTTCGGCATCGGCCTGTATATAGCCGGCGAGATCATTAACCTGCACAACGGTAAGATATGGGTAGAGAGCGAGGAGTTTGAGGGAGCCACCTTCTATTTCAGCCTGCCCTTATCGACTTAAGTCTACTAATAATATCAAGCTTTTATACGTACTTTGGTAGTTGCGAATAATCCATTATTTGCCGTGTTTTGTATAATGCATATATTAAAAATGTGCACTACTTTTACTCATGAAAACAACTACCTCTATGCATACTGTTACTGTTGATCAGCTTAAAAAAATTGAAAACCTGCAAAGTGTTCCTGCTGAGCAATTGCAATGGCTTATTGACGAAAGCCATGTAGAGGAGTTTGAGCCCGGCGAACGTTTGTTTGAGGCCGGATCGCCTTTGGATGTTACCATGGTGGTATTGGAGGGCAGTTTCAGGATATGTATGCCGCAGGGCAACAGCATCCGCGAAATAGCGGTATTGAACGAGGGTTCAATAACAGGCTATCTGCCCTACTCGCGCGGCAAAAAACTGACCGGTTACGGCGAATGCGTCCGCAAAATGACCTCGCTGATATGCCCTGCCGAAAAGATACAGCATGGCATCAAAATAAACTACGAGCTTACCGAGGCGCTGGTACACATCATGACCAACCGCGTGCGCGACTTTACAGCCCTGCAACAACAAAACGAAAAAATGATGGCGCTGGGCAAGCTATCGGCTGGCTTGGCGCACGAGTTGAACAACCCGGCGGCGGCAATTGTACGTAACACAGCAGCACTAAAGGATCAGCTGCATAAATACCCGCATATTTTTAAGCAGTTGGCAGCCATAAAACTTAAAATGAGCGAGGTTGACCCGATCAACACTTTTATACAGGAGATCATCAACAGGCCGGATAAACCGGTGCTGGGCATGCTCGAAAAATCATCAAAAGAAGATGAGATGATGGATTGGCTGGAAGACCACGAGGTAAACAGCTACGAGATGGCCGAAACGCTGGTTGATGTTGGCTTCGCGGTGAACGATCTGGACAAACTGAAGCTTAAGGTAGCTGATGATTGCGTATCGCCGGTGTTGGTGTGGATAAGCAATACGTTGATGACCGACAAGCTGGTATCAGACATTGAGGAAGCCTCGCGCCGGATAAGTGAGCTGGTTACCTCCGTGAAGAATTTCACCCACATGGATATGGCCGCCGACAAGCAGTTGGTTGACATTAAGGAGGGTATCATCAGCACGTTAAAAATGATGATCTACAAGATCAAGAAGAACAACATTAACATGGTGAAAAGCTTTGCCGAGGATCTGCCTAAAATAATGGCCCGCCCCGGCGATCTGAACCAGGTATGGACAAACCTGATAGATAATGCCCTTGATGCAATGGAAAGCAATGGCGGCGACACGCTGAAGATAAGCACCCAACGCGACGGCTCATTTGTGCAGATAAAGATAACTGACAATGGCCCCGGCATACCCGAGGATATACGCAGCCGCATATTCGACCCGTTTTTTACTACCAAGGCTATGGGCAAAGGTACAGGCATGGGGCTTGATGTGGTTAGCCGCATAATACAGCAGCATAATGGCACCGTTAAGGTAAAATCGAAACCGGGCGAAACAGAGTTTGAGGTATGTTTGCCTTTAAACCAGGAATAACATTTTTTTACATAGAATCACCAATCTACCATCACTATAACAATCAATGGATCAGCCAATAATATTTTTGATTGACGACGACCCGCAGGTTTTGCGGGCCATAAACCGCGACCTGCGCGCTAAATACCGTCAGGATTACCGTATACTAAGTACATCATCAGCCAATGAGGCATTGAACAGCTTGCTCGAACTGAAAAACAAGGGCGAGGTTGTGGCCGCCTTTATATCAGACCAACGCATGCCCGAAATGCAGGGCGTTGATTTTTTGACCAAGGCTATGGTATTCTTCCCCGAGGCAAAGCGTGTTTTACTCACCGCCTACTCGGATACAGATGCCGCCATTAAGGCCATTAATGATGTTAAACTGGATTATTACCTAACCAAACCCTGGGACCCACCAGAGGAAAAACTATACCCGATAATTGACGATCTGCTTGATGATTGGCAGGGCGGCTATCGCCCCGATTTTAAGGGCATTAAGGTATTAGGCTACCAGTTTTCGCCGCAAAGCCACGAGGTTAAGGAGTTTTTAGCCGGTAACCTGGTGCCTTACCAATGGATTGACATGGCCGATGAGGAAGGTACACGCCTATGCAACGTAAACAATCTGCAACCCAAAGATTTCCCGGTGCTGATATTTGAGGATGGCGAGGTGGTAAAAAAACCAAGTATTATTGATGTAGCCTCAAAAATTGGACTTAACCCAAGGGTAAGCAATAATGTTTACGATGTGGCCATTGTTGGCGCAGGCCCCGCGGGATTGGCTGCTTCTGTTTACGGTGCATCCGAAGGTTTAAAAACTTTGCTGATAGAACGCCACGCACCGGGCGGACAGGCGGGTACAAGCTCTCGTATCGAAAACTACCTGGGTTTCCCGAGTGGCTTAAGCGGATCTGATCTGACCCGCCGTGCCGTTACGCAGGCCACACGTTTTGGTACCGAATTTTTGTCGCCGCAAACGGTTAAGGAGATACGTATTAAGGATGGCTACAAGGCTATCATCCTGAATGATGATACTGAGATAAACGCCAAGGCCATCATCATAACCACCGGTGTTGACTACCGTAAGCTGGAAACCAAGGGCGTAAACAGCTTTACCGGCGCGGGCATATACTACGGCGCGGCCAATACCGAGGCCCTCTCCTGCCGCGATAAGCAGGTGTATATTGTGGGCGGCGGTAACTCTGCCGGGCAAGCGGCTATGTATCTATCAAAGTTTGCCAAGCAGGTTTGTATCATCATCCGCAGGGAAGATCTGACTTCTACCATGTCGGCTTACTTAATTGAGCAGATAAGCGGTGTATCAAACATCTGCCTGAAACCTTGCAGCGAGATAACCGAGGCCGAAGGTGATGATAAACTTCGCGGACTAACTATAACCCATTTAAAAACCGGCGATGTTGAAAACGTTGAGGCCGATGCTTTGTATATATTTATAGGTGCAAAACCTTATACCGAATGGTTGGGTACCAACATTATTAAGGATACCAAAGGCTTTGTTGAAACCGGCCGGGAGCTTAACCGTTACGATGGCTTTGGCAAAATATGGAAAATGGACCGCGACCCGTACATGCTGGAAACCAGCACACCAGGTATTTTTGCCGCGGGCGATGTACGTGCCGGTGCTATGAACCGTGTGGCATCAGCCGTGGGCGAGGGCTCAATGGCCATCAGCTTTGTACACAAGTATTTGGCCGAAGTTTAATTTAACCATATTAGTATATGGAACAACCAACAACATGCAGCCACATCAGCACCATAACCGAGGTTACTATAGGCGATGAATATGTTTGCGATGAATGTATAAAAAATGGCGGTACGTGGGTTCACCTGCGTACCTGCCAAACTTGTGGCATAACGCTTTGCTGCGATGCATCGCCACGTAAACACATGACCAAGCATTACCACCGCTCGCAACACCCGGTAATAGCCTCGGCCGAGCCGGGCGAACGCTGGCTGTGGTGTTACCCTGACGAAGTATTCAGCGAATATTAAACCCAAGCGGCATGAAACCTTTAGTTGTATTACTGATAAGCTTTGTATTTGCCGCCGCATTAATAATTTTTACTGATTATCCCGAAGGTTATGCCCTTGCCGCGCGTATAGCTATGGCCATTATGCTCATATTTACAGCGATGGGACATTTTGTGTATACCAAAGGCATGGCGTTAATGATACCGCCATTTATCCCCTTTAAAAAAGGATTAGTATACATAACCGGCGTTATTGAACTTTTAGGAGCCATTGGTTTGTTGCTGCCTACACTGGCACGTGTTACCGGCATAGCGCTCATTATATTTTTTGTGCTGATATTACCCGCCAATATTTATGCCGCGCTAAACAAGGTAAACTACCAAAAAGGCACTAATGATGGCAGCGGAGCCACGTATCTGTGGTTCAGGGTGCCGTTGCAGCTGCTGTTTATTTTATGGGTTTACTATAGCGCTGTGGCGTAGAATGTATCTTATTTTTTAAAACAAGCGTATAACAACCTATATTACACAAAAATTGTTACGCATTTGTTAATGAAATCTGTTTTTATCCCCTCGTACATCAAGCAATATCTTATTAAGGATCATTCGGCTGCCAACTTTGAGCATATACGCGCCGCCTACAAACAGCTTTCAAAAGATGCTGAACCGCTGATATCGGTAGTGATGCCTGCTTACAACGAGGAGGAAAACATTGTGCAAACCCTTGCATCGTTATGCAACAACGTAACACAATGGCCGGTAGAAATTGTGGTGGTGAACAACAACTCTAAGGATGCTACCGAGCAGTTAATAAAGGATTGTGGTGTAAACTACGTACTCGAAACCACGCAAGGCATAACCCCCGCCCGTAATTGCGGTTTGGCGCAGGCACGCGGCAAGTATATATTGAATGCCGATGCCGATACCATTTACCCTAAAGACTGGATACAGGAAATGATAAAACCGCTGGTAAACAGCGATAAGGTGGCCATTACCTACGGCATATTCTCATTTATCCCCATTGGCAGTACCGGCCGTGTTACCTATTATTTTTACGAATGGTTTGCTGAGTTAAGTCGCTTTTACAATACCAAATTCAAGAGCGAGGCTGTTAACGTTTATGGCTTTAACTCAGGCTTTCGTAAAGAGCAGGGCTTGCAGGTTGATGGCTTTAACCACCCGGCAGGCACTAACGAGGATGGTTTCCTGGCCCTGAAACTTACAGGCAAGGGCTTCGGTAAAATGCACCGAGTATCAAGCACCAATGCCGTGGTGTGGACAACAGACCGCCGCATACAAATTGACGGCGGCCTATGGAAAGGTACCTGGAAACGCCTGAAACGTTTACTGAATATCAAATAACTTTATCGGCATTAAAAAGCATCCGGGTAATCGGCTTTTAGCTGTACCCTCACCTGCTCAAGTTTAGTTACCACTTCGCCTATTGTAGCGTTAGGATCGGCGGCGGTTTGCTTTTCAAGTTCGCGGATAGGATCTTTCAATACATCAACCCCCATATTACCCACGGTTGATTTTAGTTTGTGCGCCAATGCCGAAACAGCCTGCCAATCATTGGTTGAAGCGGCATCCTGCATTTTATTTACATCCTGCGCGGTTATGTCGCAGAACATCTTGATCATTTTATTATTGAAAGATTGATTGCCTTTGCTGATGCTGTCAATAATCGACAGATCGTATAACTTAACATTAGTATCCATTAATTGGGGGGTATTTTCTATTGGGGTATCTGTATTCGCTGCCGGTTCAATGGCAACTTCTTGTTCTGTAATAACTTCTTTTTCAATAACAACTTCAGCCGGAACTTCAACTTGTTCAACTGGTATCTGTTGTTTTTGAGGTTCGATATGGTTACGGCTCCGGCCTTTGTCCTTAGCTAAAACCTCTGTGATCCTTTCGTACAAATGCTCCTCTGAGTAAGGCTTGGTCACACAATCGTTCATGCCTGCATCCTTGTAGTATTTGCTATCGCCTTTTAAGGCATTGGCAGTAAGCGCAATGATGGGCACACTATTATGCAACGGATCGCTCAATTGCCGTATTTGCCGTGTTGAGGTAATTCCGTCCATTTCGGGCATTTGTATGTCCATCAATATCAGGTCGTAATAATTGGTTGATGCCTTTTGCAGTGCCACGGCGCCATCCTCGGCAACATCAACAATACAATTCCATGATTCGAGCAGCGTTTTAACCAAAAACAGGTTTAACTCCACATCCTCAGCAACCAGTATCTTTTTGCCTAACAGTTTTTCCGGATCTATCTGGTTATCATTACCCGCAAAACGTTGGGCGTAGGCCATTCCTTTTTTAAGGGTGATGCTGAAAACAAATTCGGTACCTGCGTTAAGTTTACTGTTAACTTTAATATGGCCGCCCTGCATTTCAACCAGGCTTTTTACAATGGCCAAGCCCATACCGGTACCGCCCTGCTGGCGGGTAAGGCTGCTTGCCGAACGCATAAACGGATCGAAAATAAATGGTAACCTATCCTCACTAATACCAATGCCGGTATCGGCCACGCCAAACTCTAACAGCACCTTATCATTAGCATTGTACAATAACGCTGTTGATACTGTTATGCTGCCTGTTTTGGTAAATTTAAGGGCATTGCTAAGCAGGTTTGACAGTATCTGCGCAAAGCGAGATTCATCACCTATTACCACAAATTCATCCGGAAAGCGATTTTTCAAAACCAGCTCAATGCCCTTTTGCTTCGCCTTTAACTGAAACAGCTGCAAGGTACGCGACAGCTTATTGCTGATGTTGAACGGACGGCTTTCGAGCTCCAGGTTGTTTGATGTGATCTTTTCCAGATCGAGCAGATCGTTCACAATGGTCAGCAAACTATCAGCCGACTCGGCAATGAGTTTGTTGTAGCCCTGCTGCTGATCGTTTAACTGTGTTCGCGATAATAACTTATTCACACCCAAAATACCATTCATGGGTGTACGTATCTCGTGGCTCACGTTAGCTAAAAATACTTCCTTGGCCTTGGCGGCATGTTCGGTTGTGATTTTTGCTTCGCGGAGTTCCTTTTCAATATTTATACGGTCGGTAATATCGTGTGAGAAACCGATAATGTACGGATCATCGCCATCGGCACCGGCCAAATAGCTTTGGTAAAACAGGTATACTATATCCTTACCGTTACGATGCACGGCCCTGAATATACCACGGGCTTTACCATCGGTTTTTAACTTATCCAGGTATAAACGTTGCAGTTTACCCTGATCAAAAACCGGTAATAACGATGCTATATTTTTTGCCGTTACCTCACGCTCGGTGTAACCCAAAGTATTGGTAATAGCCGGGTTAACACTCAAAATATTGCCTTGTATGTTATGCGTATATATCAACGCCGGACTAAGATCATACTGCTCGCGGTATTTCTTTTCGCTCACCTGTAGCAAATCTTCGGCGCGCTTGCGGTCGGTAATATCAAAGCTGTAGCCTACCACAAATTTCACTTGCTCATTATGGTCAAGCACGGGGTACATGTGCCTCAGCTTATATAAAACCTCGCCTTGTTTGTTAACCACCTTTTCTTCCCAGCGCTTTATCTTGCGCGAATCCATTACCTCGTTAAAGTGCTTGCGGCGTTCAACGGCCAGACTTTCGGGGCGGTTGGTAAGCCAGCAAAAATCCTCGTCGCGCAGGCCTATCATACGTTCGCGCAGGGCGGTATCGCGTATGGCGGCGGGGTTAATGAACATGTACCGGTGCGCGGTATCAAAAACCACTACTTCGGCCGGTATCTCATTCAATACATCAAAATAAAAATCGAGGCGGCCACGCATAGCCGAATCAGACAGGTTGATGCCATTGCCATCAATACTGCTGCCGGTTACGGCATTACCCGCAAAAAGATACTGATCTGTCGATTTAAGGTATTCCAGCTGCCCGTGTATGTATATACCCTGATCGCTCTCGGGCACAAGGGTTACAGCACGACCGATAAGGGCACTCATGTAATTGGTGCTTAAACGCTCCTCTTTATCAGCTATCTTAAAAGAATTAATGAAACTATCGCCCGGATGCAGGGTAATGATATTATTGAGCGCAGTACCGCAGGCATCCACTTTTAATTCGTGATTACTTATCAGGATGTAATAAGGAAACAATCGTCCTAGTTGCTCGGCATTAAAAAAAAAGTGCGATACGTTCATCAACCAATAATATACGTTAAGCCGAATTAATATTTAACCCTTGAATAATATTTGTAAGCTATAATTATGCGCACAAATTAGTTAAATATTTATTACGATGGCATACCAACCTATATACTGTTTTTGATGAAATAATGTTACATCTGATTTTTTTTAAATGATTTTTCAATACGTCCTTATATACCTGTATTCTTTCATTTCCATTAAAATATCACCCAATTTACTAAGCGGATTGTGAGCAGTTATTTGTGTAGCATGCTATCGCCTTTTTCACACATAAATAAAATAGTTACAATAAGTTACCAACATTGTTAATATTCTTTAAATGATTAATAAACCTTATTATAAAATTCTTAAAACGATTATTTAGCTTCAAATGTTAGCTGCACATTTATAATCATCAATTGTTTACAAAACTTTTAAACCCTCTGATTGGGCTAAATGTGGACAATTATTTAAAACGATAATTTTTTTATTAATATTAAAAACGTTCCTTTGTGTACATTATATGTGTATCTGAGATACATCTACCTGCAAATAAAATTTAATATCACTCATTACGTGGATAGAACTACTCATCACGGACAGCTAATTGAATATGCTGTGCGCAATAAAGGCATAAACTTAACCGACCTGGCCGTTGAATTAAATGTGAACAGACGAACTATATACAATTGGTTTGAATCATCTTTTTTAAAGAAAAATATAATTCACCGTATCGGTTTAACCATCAATCACGATTTTTCAAATGAATTTCCTCACCTATTTACTGCCGATACATTTAGCAGCGATAACGTAAGGCATTCAAATATCGCTTCATCTAACAATGATTCATCTGAATGGAAGGATAAATACATTGATCTGTTAGAGAAATACAACCAGGTATTAACTGTAATGAACAACAGAATCTAAACTCCATATTTACAGAAAAGCCCTTTAACATTACTGTTAAGGGGCTTAACTAAAAATTACACTTTACGCTTCTCTCCTGCTTACTCGGGATCTACCGTCTGAAATCAATCTTTAAATTTTCTGGTCTGCTTATTACAACGTTTGTTTAAAATCAAAACAGGGTAACAAACCCGTTACAGTTTTCGTATACAAGGCCATAACATTTAAACTATTGATTTACTACTGATGACAAAAAAATCTTCAACTCCACTTTACCAGCGTAAACTACACACGCTGTTGCAGGTTAACAACACATCCGACGATCTGATCGACTGGCTGTTCAGGGATGCCCGCAGCTTCAGAAACCTGCAAGTTAACTGCATTTATTTCACCATTACCAACAAGATTATAACCAAAGCGCAAACTAATTACATTAATTAGTAGGATTATTTGGCATATCATTACTACACGAGAGGTGGTGGGAAGCGTTCATATATGAAACATATTGATTGAAAAATACGTTTACATGCATATAATTTTACTCACTTCTTCACTACCCAAATCTGTCCCTTTTTGCGATATTTATAGCTGATTAAGCCTGTTAATAAATATATCACATTAAAATAAATGAAATTTTAATTGGCAGATACACAAACGTTGGATATTTTTATACAAAAAATGCACACTAAATAATCTATGGCATTTACTGATACTGATAAAGTAAAAATACTTGTTGTTGAGGATGACCCGTATATGCAGATCATTCTGAACGAGTTTTTAAGCAGCACATACGAGGTGGAGATATGTGATAACGGGATGGATGCGCTTGCTTTTTTACAAAACGGCAATATACCGAACCTGATATTATCTGATTATAACACTCCGGAGATCACCGGCCTCGCACTTATTGAACAGGTAAAGGCGAGTGATTTTTTTATGTCGATACCCATCATCATCCTATCGGGCGAAGAAAGCTCAGAAAAACGCATTAAGTGCCTCGACAGCGGCGCTGATGATTTTGTTGTAAAACCTTTCAATCCGGCCGAGCTTGCAGCTCGTATCAGAGTAGTGTTGAGGCGCGTTGAAAGGCCATTGTAAAAGATAGAATAGAACAAGGTATAGATCATTATATGTCAGAAATTAACACACCGGATAGCCAGAATATTATTGCGCTTGTTAATTGTACAAATAACATTGTAGATGTTTTTAAGGAGCTGAACCTGCCCGTTAAGGATGTTGTTTGTTATAATGATGGCGATGAATTGATCAGCGCGTTTGAAAAGGGTGAAAAAATTGCTGCCGTAGTATCGCAAAGTGAGATATTGGCACCCGGTGGTGTGCAACTAATTGAGGCCATCAAGAAGGCTAAAAGAGATATACCACCTTTCTTTTTAGTGGTTAATCACCTGAGTGGCAACCTGCGCAAGCTGGCGCTTGAGTCGGGTGTGGTTGATGTGTTCTGGCAGCCCCTTGTTAACCAAAATATTGAATCGCGCATAAACTTTACCCTTGCGCAATGGAGCAAGCTAAAAACCAATTTAGCTAAGGAAGTTCCAACTCCTAAGAAAACGCCTATCGGCAAACGTATTTTTGATATAATCTTCGCCGGTGGCGTGCTGCTGGCGCTTTCGCCGTTATTCCTGATCATTTACCTGGCCATTAAGCTTGAATCACGCGGACCAGCATTTTACTATTCGCTACGTGTGGGTACAGGTTATAATGTGTTCAAGTTCTATAAATTCAGGTCGATGTATGTTAATGCCGATCAGCGTGTTAAGGACTTAAAGCACCTGAATCAGTATACCATTGATTCGCAAAACAAACAGGAAAAATCAGCAAGCGATAATACTAACTTTTTGTGCGCCGAATGTACTGTTTATGGCAAATGCCAGTTCCCGGTACATGCCGACAAGGTAACCTGGTGCGAAAAGCAATACATCAGCTCAAAACGTGAAGCCGGTGATTCTGCATTCTTCAAGATCAAGAATGATCCGCGTATAACCAAGGTTGGTAATTTTATACGCAATACCAGTATTGATGAATTGCCTCAGCTATGGAACGTTATTAAAGGCGACATGAGCATTGTGGGCAACCGCCCGCTGCCATTATACGAGGCTGAAAAACTCACCACAGATAAGTATGCCCTGCGCTTTGCCGCCCCGGCAGGTATTACCGGCCTATGGCAGGTTGAAAAGCGAGGCAAAGGCGAAATGAGCGAAGAAGAACGCCTGATGCTCGACAATTACTACGCCGAGCACCACAGTATTTGGAACGATGCCCGTGTGATACTAAAAACTATACCGGCGCTGTTGCAAAAGGAGCAGGTGTAAGCCTCACATCTCTTACTTTTATGTCATTTCGAGGAGGTACGACGAGAAATCTGTCTGCTTTGTTTGAACGCGTGCAAATATCTTTTAATCAACTTCTTATAAATAACTTTACTTAATAAGTTGCAGGAATAGTTTGCGAACCCCTCCCTGCCCCCCCCAAGGAGGGAATTTATCTTAGCACCACAAAAACACAAGCCGTAATAACCTAATCCTCCGGCCTCTTAATTTTCGGATAGCAGGTTGATGCACTACCTTAAATAGAAAATTAAAAAGCCGGCGATTTTTGTTTCTTTTGATCGCTCAAAAGAAATTGAGGACAGGTAATGAAGATACTGTGCTATTATGAAAGGATTAAAGTTTATTCCGCAGATTGTGCTTTAATGAAAGTTAGTCTGCTCTTGGCCGCAGAGGCCAGTTACTTTACCTTAGATGCAAAGTAACCAAACATCAAGCCGGAAAAAACCTTCATCCGCACAGGCCATACTCCCTGGCCCGGTTTTCCGGCAGGCCGACACGCTTTTTTTGAAGAACATAATTATATTGAATTCCTCCCCCTCGGGGAGGATTTAGGAGGGGTTTTATGACGAGAAACTTCTCGCTAACGCATCGAAACGACAGTAAAAACACCTACACCCTTACCCAATCATTCACCTCAAAATCAAATCGCTTAATTACCTTAGCCGGGTTACCTACAGCTACTGAATAGGGCGGAATATTCTTCGTTACTACGGCACCGGCGGCTATTACGCTGTGTTTGCCGATGGTTACACCCGATGTGATCACGGAATTGGCGGCTATCCAGCAATCGTCCTCCACAACTATGGGGGCTACCAGTATTTTTTGGGCGTGGATAGGCTGATTAACATCACGATACTCATGGTTTAATCCGCTGGCTACTATGTTTTGGGCGAAGATAACGTTGTTACCTATACTCACCGGACCAATTATTACATTGCCCATCCCGATCAGCGAGTTATCGCCTATAAATACATCACCGACACCATTATTGATGGTACAAAAATCCTCAATGGTTGCGTTAGCTCCTAACTGAAACTGATTAAAGGGCAACACATCCATACGGGTACGGCGACGCACTTTTGAGCCCTTCCCCTTTTTATGGATGAACGGATTTACAAACCACTTTACCCAAAGCCGTGGCCGCGCTTCGCCGGTTGGTATCAGCATCCAATGTACCAGCTTTTTGAGCTTGGGGTTATTCTTTATGTTATCTTTTAAAGACATGTTTTTTTGAGTGATTAGTGATTGGAGGTTAGAGATTAGTTAGTTGGTAAATGGTGAATAGTGAGTAGTGAATATTTCTCCGTTGATCTATTTTTTTACTAATCACTAATCACCAACCACTAATCTCCGATCACTGTCTTTTTGCTTTCTCCCATACGGCGCTTTGCTTGCCTGCTGAGTACCTGAATATGCCGCGTACTACGGCGTAGTTCATCATGCAAAAATAATATGGGATGAAAAATATCTTAACCTTTATCTCTCGCGCTTCCAGTATCCATCCTAATAGCGACATGCCGTAGAAACCTACCTGCGCTATCAGCATCAGCAGGTAAATTCCGTATATGCCATTAGCCACAATAGCTATGTTAAGCAACAGCGCCAGTATCATTAAAAATGGCACCACGGTCCACCGCAGCACACGGTGACTTACATATTGAAAGCTCAATACAAAATTACGGAACGGGTTTAACAGCGGCTTCAACCTCAATATAGATTGTATACCACCTGCCGCTATCCTTATCTTGCGTTTTAGCTCCTCGCCTACGTTTTGCGATGCTGTTTCGGTAGCGTAAGCATCAGGCTCGTATATAACACGGTAACCATCAATAGTAACCAACAGCGATATCATAAAATCATCCAGAATGGTATCGGGCTGTACAGGCACATACAACTCACGGCGTATGCTGAACAATTCGCCCGCCGCGCCTACTACCGAATACAGTTCAGAATCCCAGGTTTTAAGTTTCGATTCGTATTTCCAATAGAAGCCCTCTCCTGCTGTGGCATCGGCTGTTTCGTCGATATGTACACGCTTTTCGCCGGCTACGGCACCCACCTTTTTATCGGCATAATGGCGACAAATATTTAAAATGGCATCCTTATTTAAGAAGGTGTTGGCATCGGTAAATACAACAACGTCGGTATGTACCTCGGTCATGGCACGGTGTACGGCGGCTATTTTACCGCTGCGGCCATCCTTGTGCATCAACTTAACCTGCGGAAAGGTTGAAACAATGGCGGCCGTATCATCAGTTGATCCATCGGTAACAAAAATAAACTCAAGCTTACCTTCAGGATAATTCAGCTCAAGGCTGTTCTGTATCTTCTCGGCAATAAAGCGCTCCTCGTTGTAAGCAGCAACCACCAAAGTACAGGTAGGCAGGTTAACCGCATCGGGCAGCACCGGTTTACCCTTGATTGCCCTTTTGATCTTGATCAATCCGAAAAGTACAATGCCGTAGCCCACAAAGGCGTAAAAAACTATAAACAGGCTCAGCCAAAAAGCAATTATCATATATTATTTTAAAGGATATCCTAAATAGGTACTGTTTTTACTTTGGGTAACGTTCCACCAAATAGCCTTGAACAGCCATTTTATAAAATCGGCATGGCCGGTTTTTATATACCGAATGATGTTACGGGGTGTTACCACCAATAAAAAGAAAACATAAAACACCAATCGTGCCCCCAAAGGCGCGTTACGGCGAATAAAAAGTATACGGTTACGATTCATGAAATACTCCTTAAGCGCACTTACCCGCCCCACCGATACCGACTCCTTATGATAAATAAGCGCGGCGGTATTCAACCATATTTCATAACCGGCATGTTTTATACGGTCGCACCAGTCGAGTTCTTCGTAGTATAAAAAAAAGTGATCGGCCATTAATCCGGCTTTATCAATACACTCCCGGCGCAGCATCATGGCGGCACCGTGGGCATAGCCGGTTGGGCCGGTAAGGTTATCATACTGCCCCTTATCAACCTCAAACTGGCCAATGGAGTTATTGCGGGCGGTATAATAATTCATGGCGGTAAAGCCCATGTACTGCAAAGTATCAGGCTGATCAAAGTAGCGTATCTTGGGCGATACCATGCCTACCTTAGCATTATCATCCAGCGTTTTAACCAGGGTTTCAACCAGGCGGGGGGTAAATTCGGTATCGTTATTTACCAAAAAAAGATAATCGCCGGTGGCGGCGGCAATACCAATATTATTACCTCCTGCAAAACCTAAATTTTCGTCAGAACGTATAAACTGTACTTCGGGATATTTTATCGTCCAGTTGGGTACACTGTTAACCGCGCTGCCATTATCAACAACTATTACCTCAATAGCCGGGTAGGTATTTGTTGAATTAATGGAGGAAAGGAGGTCTTCGGTAACCAAACTTTGATTATAATTGACCGTTATTATAGATACGCGCTTCATTCAATCTTAACCTTTGTACGGTTTTACGAGTAATGTGTTGTTGAAATTATCAATTTAAATTGAGCGACAAAATTAATAATATAAATGAAGGCCCCGGCAACACGGGCGACGAGCAGGCCATCAACCAAAAACTGGATGAATTGATAGCCCTGCTTGCTGAAACCAATATTGACAGCGACAAGGCGCGCACCCTGCAACAAAAGCTTAACAACGCTATTGAAGACTCGGCACAGGGCAGTGACGGTATTGATGCATTAAGAAAAATTGACACCGATAATACCTCGCGCGATGACCTGCTGGATGAGTTCAGTATACTGCTATCATCGCACCAGTTTGATAGCGAAGAATCAAAAAAATACATCCGTGCCGAAAAGGGGGCTAACATAGTATTGATGGTGATCAGCATTGTACTGATAACCCTTGGCCTGGCCATGATAGTGATGCCTGCCCCGCCCGACTTTGAGATATACACCATATTTTACTTTAACCCTAACGATGGTATCACCATAATGGATCTCATATCATCGTTAATTGTGCTTTCGGGCATATATTTGTTCATTAAATCGCTGTTTAAATCCCCCGTCAACCCGAAGCAATGATTCCGGCTAAAGAAAATAAGATATTACTGGTTGACGATAACCTGCTTTTTTTGAATATAATGGTTCAGGCCTTCAAAAAAACAGGATGGGAATGCCATACCGCAAGTTCTGCCGCGCTGGCTTTGGATAAGCTAAAGGTTGGTGTACCCGACATTATCCTGTCCGACTATGATATGCCGGGCATGAACGGCATCGAATTCAGGCAGAGCCTAATGAAGCTGGATGAATGGAAAGATATTCCCTTTGTTTTTTTGACCTCACTAAGCGATAAGGAAACTATTGAACAGGGCCTCGACCTGCAAGCTATCGACTTTATTATTAAGGATACGCCGATAAACGTTATCATCTCCAAGCTTAATAATATTTTGCTTACGGTAAATAAGCAGCGCGAGCTATCTACCATTGAGGTGCAAAACGCGGCAAAGGCGTTAAACATAAAATCGATACCGCAAAAAACACCGCAGATAAACGGCTATAAGGTTGATTTTTGTCATCACTCCTACCATGATATTCCGGGTGGAGATTTTATTGACCTGATACAAGTGAACGAGCGCTTTACCTATATTGTACTGGGCGATATTATGGGCAAAAAATGGATGGCCTGGTATTTTACCTTTGGTTATTTAAGCTACATACGTTCGGCGGTGCGTTTCGCGGCGCTGAGTAATGATTTTTCGCCGGCCAGCATACTCAACAAGGTGAACAATATTATTTGCCTTGATGATATTTTGCAGGATATATTATCAAGTCTTTCATTGCTGATGATAGATACACAGGAGGGCATCATCATCTACTCGGGCGCGGGCGATCTGCCTTTGCTGCATTACACTGCCGAGGATGATAAGTTAACTGAGGTTAAGGCCGATGGCTTGCTGTTAGGCATGTTTGCAGATACTTTTTACAACGAAGAAAAAATCACCTTAAACAAAAACGACCAGCTTTTTATTTTCACTGATGGGATGATAGACGCGGCAGATAACGGTAATATAAAAACCGATTACCAGGGCTTTAAACAAAAACTGGCCCCGTTGCTTGCGAATGGAACAAAGTTTGGTGATATTAAAGAGCGGTTATTTGATATGAATCCTGACATTGTAGTTGATGATCAGAGCATTATAAACATTACAAAAACATCATGATGATCAGCATTGAAACTGATACCGAAGGATATGTATCCTTAAAAACAACCATAAACGAAGCTAACCTGAATAACTCAGAAAAATTCAAGGCCGAGCTTACCACCCTGCTTGATCAGTACCACAAAAAGGCGGTGCTTGATATGAGCAGTATTGGTTATATGGACAGCTCGTTTTTAGGCGCGCTTGTATCGTCGCTTAAGCATGCCATCGCCATAAAAACAGATATACTGCTGGTAGGCCTGCGGCCAGACATTCACAACCTGTTTACGCTGATAAGGCTTGATAAAGTATTTAAGATATACAAAACCCTTAACGAGGCCGTGGCCGGTTAACACATGCGCATACGAACCACACATAAAGAGTTTGTTTTTTTGAACGATAAGTCGGTACTAACTGCATCGTTAAAGGAGGTGCTGGCTTATGTTGAGGAATGCACGGGTGCATCGTTAACCGAAAATTACGATCTGTTTTTCAAGGTAAAATCAATAATTACCGAATTGCTTACCAATGGCTTTAAGCACTCGCGCACCAGCACGGTTAATTTGGTTATTGATATTGATAAGCATAGCCTCAGCATTCAAAAGTATGATAGCGAGCTGCCGGTCACTTTTGGCAGCAGCGATATAAACGATGGCAAAAAATTATTAAGCTACGATATTATGTGCCGCTTGTTTGCCAACTACCGCAGCGTGTATGATGTGAGTTTTATTATTGAGGACTGCCACGATGATGAGCTGCCTGAAATTGATAACCTGACCGAGCATTTTGGCTTACTGATAATAACCAAATGCGCGGATGAATTTAATTACTATTACGATCAGCAGAATAAAGTAAACCTGTTTACGGCTAAAATAAACCTGGCTAACGACTAAGAATGCACGTGCAGTAGTTCATCGTCAATATAATTCAGGATGGCGCTGTCATGTGCCATATCAAACTTGCGGGCAAAAAACATTCCTGATTTTTTGAGCATGTCCGCGTCATCAATAGTAAACAACCGGGGGTTTATCCCACCTCTCGACCAATCAATAAACCGCAGATCGTTACTTATCATACGCTCGTTCATGGGCGAGTTATAGAGGATGGTTTGAAAAACAAATTCATCGGGCGCCCAGGTTAGTTTAATAAACCGGCGAAAAGCGGAGTGGCTATCCCAATATTCCAAAATATAACGTACGCATTCATCGCACATGGTAAACCATTGCGACCGGCCTACCAGCACCATGCTATCGGGTAATTCGCGTTCGGGTAATATTTTATTGATCACGTATTGCAGCCTGTAGCGCAGCGGGAACCTATAGTTATCCAGATGGTACTTTTGCACCCGGGGCAGCGCCTCAAGCCAGTTGGGTTTGGCCATACGGAAATTCATGAACGCCTTGCCGAGGTTGGCTTTCAAAAAATCGACTAAAGCATCAGCGGATTGCAGAGGGTAATCGTGGCCGCTTAACAGATTAATGTAACTGTATTCTACATCGCTATCTAATATCTGTTTTAAGCCATTAATGGTGGCATGCACGATACTGAATGCGCCCCAGTAAACCCTTACCCTATCCGTAATAAAAATAACGTTATCGGCATTTAATGCCTGCTCAAATGGTTCAATAGATACCTTGGCATCAATATGTACAAAGATATCAGCATCCGGATGGCTAATTCGGGATACTAAACGGGACAATTGCTCCGGACTTTGATGGGCAAGTATTAAGTGAGCCAATTTCATAAACACCTTTTACGAAAACCGATCAGATTATGATACGCAAACTAATGCTTTTACTATTAGTTAACTCATTTTAAAGCTAATAGTTTACCGTTTAAGTTTTTCTCGCATCTGTCCCCAGTACATTTTCACTTCCGAAAAACCGAGAGAGTATATACTGACGAATGAAAATTTGTGATATTGGTTCAGCGCAACATAGCCCACAACCACAGCAACAATGGTTGGCACTACAGATGCCAGCACGATACCGTAAATGCTTTTTAATACCACCACGCCCAGCACATCAAACACTACGTTGGCTACCAGCATTACCAGTACCTTGTAAAAGTTGATCTTCGGTTTATGTATCACATCAAGTGTTAGCGCGAAGAAACGGTCGGCAGGGAACAGCAATGCGAAGGTCATGAACAGGCGGAACACATTAGCGGCCTCGGTACCTACGTACTTACCGCCACCCATCATGTAAATAGGCACATCGGCAAGTAAAACGCCTACAATAGCGGCAGGTATTAGCACAACGGTTATTAAGCCGATATACTTTTTCATGATATAGATAACCTCGCTACGGCTGTTTTGGTTATAAGCGGCAGAGAGTGATGGCATCCCCGTGGCGGCAAAACTGCGCAGGGGTATCTCTACCAACTGCATTAATGTTTGGCCTAAATTATAGATGGCCACCGGAGCAGCGCCCAAAAAATGGTTGATTATGGCCACGTCGGACAGGCGGAACATATTTGAACTTAACGTTGTACCTACGCTAAACTTACCAAAGTTGAATATAGTAGCTGTAGTTTCCTTATTTCGTTTACCGAGGGTATTGATCCTCGTCCAGCGCATTACCAGCGTATATAAGCTTGTTATACCGTGCGATGCCAGATATGCATACAACACCGTGTACAAATTAGCCTTGTGGAATATAAGCAACGATATCACTATCAAGATAAAACTGCCCTGGTTTACAAAGCGGACATATAAAAGCCTATCAAACCGTTGCTCGCCCTGTAATACGCAGCTCGCTATAAACCAAGGCAATGACAGAATGTAGGTTAGCCCAAAATATTTTAGGAACATGATATACCCGTCGTCATGAATATACTGCATAAAAAACAGCACCGGCAGGTTGAACAATATTAGCGTACCTGTTATGCCCAAAGCTATGTACCAGGTTGAGCCCACCACCTCGGCGGCACGTTCGGGAGTAGCGCCGGCATAGAATTTAATGAACGCGGTGGTCAAAAAACCTGATCTGAATGTATCAACAAAAAGAATAGTTGCCTGGAATATAACCCACACCCCCATTTCAGACAAAGTTAGCGAGTGATAGAGGATGGCAGTGGTAAGCATACCCAGGCCGGACATGATAATGTTGCCCGCCAGCGACAGGAAATGCTTATTTTTAATAAGAGCCAATAATTTTGTTAGCATGAAGGGGTTGATATACAGCGTTTATAAAACTTGTGTTGATAAAACATCTTTTTGTTGCATATTAGCTTAAAAAAATAAACAAAGCAATATTAAACCTTATACGGTATATATTGCGTAAAAGATTGTATGACCGATCCTGATTTATACTTTAAGGATGTTACGCTGTTGGTTACACACTATAACCGCAGCCGCTCGCTCGAACGCCTGCTTAACACTTTCAGACATTTAGGTATGACCTTTGGCGACATTGTGGTGTCTGACGATGGCAGCCGCCCTGAGCACCTTGAAAAGCTACAGGATATGCAATCCAACTACAATTACCGGTTGGTAACTACGCCCAAAAACCGTGGCCTGGGCAACAACATCAACAAAGGTCAGGATGCTGTGCAAACGCCTTATACGTTGTACGTTCAGGAAGATTTTGAACCAAAGGAGATATTCGCCGCGCATTTTAAGGATGCCCTGCATTTTTTTGAAACCGACGCCGAGCTGGATATAGCCCGCTTTTACGCCTACTTTAAATATCCGTATACCAAGCCCTACAACAAAGGTTTTTCGGAGATGAGGTTTTCGGCATCGCCATTTAAAAATAATCACCTTAAGTTTTATGTGTACAGCGATCATCCGCATTTGCGCCGCAGCACGTTTTTGCAAAAGTTTGGCAGGTATCCCGAAGGTATAAAGGGAGATTTGACAGAGTATCGCATGGCATTATCATTCATTCAGCATAAGGGTAAAGGCATATTTTTTGATAAGTTTACTGATCTGTTCTATCAAAAAAATTCATCAGATGAGCCAAGCACCATGGGCAGGGCCTCATGGCGCGAGAGCAAAAATCCGCTCGCCCTTACGGCGCGGGCAATATACCTGCAATTTAAATTGCTGAAGTGGACTTATGATGTGCTGTTTAAGAAAGTATAACCCCTATGTTTGATACCATTACCCTGCTTGTAACCCATTATAACCGCAGCCAATCGTTACAACGCCTGCTACAAGCCTTCGCGAACCAGAACATCAACTTTGCCGACATTGTGGTGTCTGATGATGGCAGTCGCCCGGAGCACCAGGATAAGTTGCGTGAGCTGGCCGTTACATACAATTTCCGTTTGATAACTACGCCGCAAAACCGTGGTTTGGGTAATAATATTAACAAGGGGCAGGATGCTGTGCAAACGCCATATACTTTGTACGTTCAGGAAGATTTTGATCCATTCCCGGGATATGGCGAACATTTGCAGGATGCCCTTGACATTTTGAACGAGCGCCCCGAACTGGATATGGCCCGTTTTTACGCTTACTTTAAATACCCGTACCTTAAGCCATTAAGAAAAGGTTTTTCGGAAATGATGTTCAGTATCTGGAAGCCGGGTTACCGTAAATTCCATGTTTACAGCGATCACCCGCATTTGCGCCGTACATCATTCTTCAGCAAATTTGGGCGTTATGCCGAGGGCTTGAAGGGCGACCGCACCGAATTTCTGATGGCTATATCATTTATCAAAAACAAAGGCAAGGCTATATTTTACGAGGACTTTAAAGGATTGTTCGATCAGATAAACCCTGCCGACGAACCATCGACCATGAAACGCAGCGATTTCAGGCAGAGCACCAATCCATTCGTGGCTTTCGCGAGGATGATATACCGCAACGTAAAACACAACTACGATCTGGCTACCTTTAAATCAAAACAGAATTAACGGGTAGCTTTAACGGTGTTGATGGCTTTGTAAATTTCCTTTACGTTATTCTCCCATGTATGGGTTGACGCGAAGGCTACACGCTCCTCTTGCTTTTCGGGCGAGTTCTCAGTAAGCGCTTTTTGGATGGCGTTAACATAATCCTCTTTAGTATCGCACAGGTAGGTATGCTGTGCAAAAACACTCATAGCCTCGGTGCGTGTGGCAACGGTTGGTTTGCCCATAGCCAGGTACTCATCAATTTTACGCGGATAATTGCCGATAGTAACCTGGTTAACCTTTTGCGGGTTAAGGCATACATCAAAGGCATTAATATAAGCGGGCAACATGCTGCCCGACTTAGGCCCTAAAAAATGAATGTTAGGTATGGTATGCAGATTACTTGCCTTAAACTCGTTATCCTCCGGCCCTACTAAAACAATGCTCCAGTCGGGTTTGGTGATGGCGATATGGGCCAACAATTCAATATCCAGCCTGATGCTTTGCAGGGCGCCAACATAGCCTATAATGGGTTTGCCGATGGCTGCCACATCATCAGGCACCGGCAGATCGGTTTGATTGGTGAACATTTCCAGATCACAACCCTGCCCTACGTAAAACGAGTTTTTATTGTATTTACCGCAATAGCTGGCCAGGTAAGTGGAGTTGGCTACGCAAAGGTCGCTTTTGGCTATAATAAGGGGTTCTATACGTTCGCCGTGGCGTTTCCAGTAATCAACATACAGCATATAATCGCGCGAGTAATATATGCTTATATCAGGTTGCAAAAGCTCTTTCAGGTAAAAGCTCCTGAACATATCGTTATCATTGAACAGGATGCTATCCTTAAAACCCAATTGCTTTACAGCCGCGCTGATGGATGACGCGAAACGCTTGTTATTGATCTTATTCAGCGTATCATAAATAAAATTACCCCGCACCCAGTTGATGGATTCCAGCATCTTATCAGGATACAGGTTCCACAGGTTATCCTGTAAGGTTATTAGTCCGTTGGTTTTGCCGTTAATAACATCAATGCGCTTTTGTACTTTGGGGTCTTCGCGCTGTTTATACAGCGTGATACGGTCGAGCGGCGAGTTTACGTACAGCACACGGTTATGCTTGCTAAATTCAAGCGCGAGGTTTTTGCAATTGCTTCCTATCTCAACATCCCAGGGTTGTTGGCCTACAATTACAATATTACGGTTTTGTATGCTGTCGGTAGCGCTCATAGTATCAGTATTTAACGGTTTCCTGCTCAACAGGTTCATGGTTATAACGCTTTTCCTGGTCAAGCCTGTAACTCACCGTTATTAGCGCTGCTGCCAACGGGAACAACAGATTTGATGGGTATTGCACCAATGCCTCCTGCGGAAAATTGGCGATGTTGTAAGCAAATATAACCAGCGTCATGGCCAAACAATAGGTTTTCAGTTCGGGGTCTTTTATCCTGTAAAAATAGTTTATACCCGTTTTAAGGATAACGAACACCATGGTACAGAATATGGTGAGCCCTACCCAACCCAGCTCAACCGCGGTACGCATATAACCACTATCGGGCGGAAAGTTAGCCAAGTATGATCCCGGCGCGAAACGCTTACCCCATGTACCCGTTGCACCCAAACCACCACCAAACGGATGCGTTTGTATGTAAGGCTGAATGCGTTTCTGATTCATTTTACGCAGGTTATACGAATCATCATTATTTGGTCTGAAAGCCGTTTGGAAACGCATAATGTTTGGGTTGCTGGTAGGTATGTTGATCAGCACCACCAAAAACACCGCGCCCATTATAGCGAACATCAGCACCCTTTTGTTAAAATTAAGGATAGCGAACAGCACCATAGCTGCCGGTAACAACACGTTAGCTCCACGCGTACCAGAATACAGCATGGATTGCAGGAACATGCAGGTAAACACCCCGGCCAACACTTTTTGCCATACCTTGAATTTACCGGCCATTATACAAATGCAGATAATGCTCGGCATCACCATGTTATAGGCAAATGCCACCGGGTCAGAAAATATGGAGAATTTACGCCAATGCCCGCCAATGTATAACAGCGAAGCTATCTCCGGGTCAGAGTGCAGGTAAGCATCCTCAGCAGCCGAAAAACCGATATGCTCCTGCTTATAAGCATACAAAGCGCCTATTACCGCCAATGCCAGCCAAACTTTTATAGCTATACGCAACATACGCATAGTGCGTATATTATAAACAAACACAAAGTAGCTGATAAGTACAATGGCCACCGTACGTATGGTATATATCCAGGCCAGGCGCGATTCGGCAGAGGGGTTTACAAATTCCAGAATATTATAGCCTATCCATATCAGTATTACGTTGCTTACCGGGCCTTTCATCATCTCCCAGTTACGCTCGCGTTTAAGGCGTACCGCTGTGCTGATCATCAATACCACCTGCAAGGCATCCATCAAAATACCTACCGGGCCCGATATGCCTATACGCATCAGCATGAACAGCATAAAGGCCATCACTACAACAACCAATATACCAAACTCAACAGATGCTACAATGCCCGCCAGTACCCAAACGGCTATTATAGTACCGAAAACCAGCGCACTGAATATCACACCGAATTTGGCTATACCCGCGCCAAAAGCCAGCCCTAAAATAATCAGCAGAATGATGCCTGTACGGCTGCTCAGCTCATCAACAAACAACAGCTTTTTAAGCCTGCCCAAAAGCCCGCCCCCGGTAACACCGGCACTTAACGAGTTATCTATTTTGAGCTGAATGTTATCCACCTGTTTGCTTTAAAAAAATACGATCTTGAATATAAGCGCGTAAGTAGTTACCGCGGCCAATGCTATGGCGGCTATACGCATTAAACGGTTAAGCCTGCGCTGGTAGCGGTGCTGAAAACGTTTGCTATGTATAACTTCTTCTGCCGGATTTACACGCATGGTTACTTCTCCCCTGTTTCCGTTTCGCCGGTATGGTAATGCTGGGTTGCTACCGAATGCTGATTGGCCTTACGTGCCTTGATCAGCGATAGCACCTGGTAAAAAATAAACTTCGGGATATTGATAAGTGATTGATATATACGCTTATCAGTAGGTGATTTTGCCAGCGCCAGGTAAAAGCCCAGTACAAACAGCACAAATGCCACCAGCCACGTAAATGCCACCGTGATGCTCAAAAACAGGTTAATGAACATAAATAAGCCCGACAAAATCAGAAAGATGAATAGCGGCGGCCTCAACAATATCAACCCAAATAATAACTGGTTACGGCTAAAATTGCCTATGCCCTTACCTATCATGGTGAAACCAAAGGCAAAGTACTTGAACCAGGTATTGATCCAGCGGGAACGTTGTTTTACCAATTGATCCGAGCGGGTGGTTTTTTCATCGTACACAATAGCGCTTTCGGTAAAGGCTATGCGCAGGTTACGGCCTACTATTTCGGCTTGTAAAACCTTGTCAAAACCGGCGCCCGATATTTCTTTATGCTCCAAACATTCGCGGTACAGCTGCGTGGTAAACGCCATACCCGAACCGGCTAAGGTTGCCGATGAACCTAAACCGAACAACAGTTTACCATCATAAAAATGATAATAAATATCGCGGGCGGCATCTAAACGGGCATAGGTGGTATCCAGGTTCTTTGCTTCGCGAACGCCTTGTACGGCACGGTAACCGGCATCAAACAGTTTATTCAACTCGTGCAGGTATGATGGGTGCACCAGGTTATCGCTGTCAATAATGGTCAGCCTGTCATGCGGGCGACGAAAATTATTAATGGCGTAAAAATGCGATTTAATATTGTTCGCCAGTGTTTCGGGCGGGCGCAGCAGCACTACCCTTTCATCATCAAAATGCAGGTTGCTGATGTCGCACTTATCGGCCACCACATATACAAGATAATTGCTGTAATTTACACGCAGTATGGAGTTTACTACTGATGGTAGTGATGATGTTTGCTCGTAAGCGGTAACTATGATAGCATAATCGGCCTCGTTAATTGACGACGGATAAAGCTTTTTACGTGTGGTTAACGATAGCAGGTAAAGCACAAAAGGCAACACCAGGTTGTACCCTATCAATACCTGAACAATAATCCATACTATTTTAATAACAGCCATATAACGCCTTATTAAGCTTTTTTATCTGACGGGTTAACATCGGTAACTTTGTTAAGCACCCAACCCATAAATTTATTTTTAACGGATTTTAGGTATTGAATGTTCGGCGCTTGTGCCTCAGTAAGGTTTTGGCCCGATTGAAACACCGCTATCATTTTATCGGCAACGCCAACCCACTCTTTTGAACGGTTAAGAGTATTTAGTGCCGATGTTTCAATAATGATCAGGTCATAAATCTGTTTCAAACTCTCCAGCTTCTCCTTCACCTCATGCTCGGGGCGTATCTCAAATAATGATATATCGCCACCGCGGTTGCCCCAAACGGTGATCATACCCGTATTATTATCAGTACCGGTGGTTTTGCCTGTTAGGTAATCTTCCAAGTAATTGGCAGGCTTGGTCATGCGGGTAATTCCCGAATCCTCAAAGTTACCGTCTATCAATAAAACGCGCTTGTTGATAACCGCCTGCGAGTAAGCCATGCTAATCGCAACAACCGTTTTACCCTCATTGGCTTTTAGGCTGTTCACCAGCAATATCTTGTCGCCCCGCATTTCGGTATCTATCTCGTAGCGTAATGATCGGAGCAGATTTTTGAACGTGCGGGTGTTTCCATCCGTATCGTTACTATCCCAAAGCTTTTTAAAGTCGATAACCTTATTATCCAATAAATTAAGATAACCCAATACCGATATTTTAGTACGATTAGCCAGCTCCTTTGATGTTTTTACAGTATTATCAATAAAGAATAAAGCGAACAATACCACAACGCATACACCGAATGAACCCACACCGGCTAAAATAACCAGCAGCATCTTTTTAGATGGCTGCACCTCGCCCGGCATTGCGGCCACTACCTGCTTAAGCGTTACCGACATGCTGGCCTCCATGCTAACCTGGTTGTACCGGGCCAACAGGGTAAGGTATTCTTCCTGGGCTATGTTAATGGCTTTTTCGTATGCGCCAATGACGGCTTCGTGTGGTACAAGGTTATCAAAGCGACGATTCAGCCTGCCTAATTCCTTATCAATGGAGCTGCGGCTGTTTTTAGCTACCACATTAGCGGTTTGCAGCGTTTGCTTGGTATTCACCAGCTCCTGCTTGGCCGATAGCGGGTTGAGGATATATTTATCAGATGATTGGCGGATCTTTGATGAGATCACATTGGTCAATGAATCTACACGGCCTTTGTATTCAGGGTCGAAATTACTTTCGATGTAGGCATTGTTAGCGGCATTCAATTGTTTGTCGAGCTCGGTGATCTGTGAGTTAACACGCGTCATCGAGCTTTCAATATATTGCCTGTCGGCCGGGTCAAAGCTTTGATCTATCCTGCGGATAGCAGCACGGCTTGATACCACATCCTTTTCATTCTCCTGTCTGCGAGTTTCGTAATCAGCCAACTGGCCGTATAAGCTACGCGCCTGCTCGGTAAGACTGAACACCCGGTTCTTGATCTTGTATTGCTTTAGCGAATCATTTAATGCGTGCAGCGAATCCTGTTTGTTTTGCAGCAGTTTACCCAAAAACGTAGCGGCCTTACGCTGGTTCTCCTTAACTATAAAGGTGTAATAGTTTATAAATTCCTTACAAACGTTATTCACCACAAAGGCAGTCAGTTCCGGGTTTTCAGCATCAAACTGTACATTAATAAAGTCACTGTTCTCCAGTCGGTAAATGGTCAGTGTTTTTAATAACGACTGATCATCATACTTCATGGATTGCAGCACGCGGTCCAAACCGTTCTGATCCTTATCAAAAAGCATAAGCTCCTGCCTGTTATTGTACAGGCGGGTATATACCTCTACGGCATGCTTACGGGCATCGGCATTAAGTTCATTTAACAGCGCGCTCGGTTTACGGAAAGGCTTCTCACTTGTCAGATCGTGCAGCATCAACTGGTACGATACCTGATCCAGTATCTTGGTTGAGCGTAGTATTTGCACCAGGTTACTGAATTCCTGGCTTATTTTTGATTCCTGCGGAGCTTCGGTATTGAGTACCTGCTGCGTAGGGTCAACAATACCGGTGGCCAACTGCGATGTTGAGGTATAAACATCGGCCAGGTTACGCACCAAAAAATAAGTAATAACAACCGCTATAACAGGTACCGCTATAAGGGTATACTTATGTTTAAGCAGCAGTCTAAAAAATTTACCGAATTCCATGTATTATTTTATGTTTTCCAGCTTTTCACCTAACATTTCTTCCACGTCGGCCTTTGATATGAAAACGTTGGCCTCTGCCTCTATTTTTTGGGTACGGCGCTCAGTAAGCTGTACCTGCGCTGTATTAAAGGTTTCAAAAGTAGCCTCACCCTTTTTGTAACGATACTCAATGTCCTTAATACCATTCTCGGCTTCCTGCCAGGCCCTTGTTTGGGTTTTTAACTGCCCAACACGCTGTATATATAAATAATACCTGCGTTTAACCTCGGCGGCAATGGTAAGCTGATACTCGTCGCGCTCGTTCTCGGCCAGCCTGCGTTCGGCCTTGGCGCGTTTAATATTCATGGGCATACGCAATATGGTACCCAGGTTAATAAAAACGCCCAACTGCAAGCCACTAAAAAAACGCGTACCCGGATTGGTTGGATCAACCACGGTAACATTATCCGGCTGGTAGATATAGGACAAACTCAGCGCATCAAATATGGATACCGCCGATATGGATACGTTTGCCCTGGCAACATCAACCCGGCTCTGAAAACTCTTTACGCGGGGATAATTTTGCTTGGCCACGTTAACCAGCTTATCAACATATACTTCCGATATATCCTGTACAATACTCACCTGCGCCTTAGCGTTATATTGCTGTAATAACAAAAGCAGGAAAGTAAATACTGAAAGTACCTTTATTTTCATTAAGCGTATTTTAAGTGTAATATTCGGCAATATATGCCTAATCAATGGCAAATATCGCTGAAAAATACAACAAAGTTGTGATTAAGCCTTTTTACAGACACCTATATACGTAGAATTTTAAAATTAGTTCGCTCGCATTCATCATAGCCCATAAAAAAGCCTGTACCCTATTAGGGCACAGGCCAAATCGCTTAAACCTTATAAGAATATCCGTTTTACGACACCGTTAGCGTATTGCCATTAATATCGATGTTATACTGCCTTAAGGCCGTAGTGGCCGGGCCCACCAGCACCGCACCCGAATTGCTGAACTGGCTGCCGTGGTTAGGACAAATAAACCTGCCCTGCGCATTATTATAGTTTATGGCCGTACCCTGGTGTGTACATGCCACCTGCACAGCCGTGAACGAGCTTTCGTTATTACCGGCGGCGGTGCGTACCAGTATTACACCGTTTGATACCTTTGATTGCCCTACCGATGTAAGCTCACTATTCAGGTTGATGCTGAACAGGTTTTCGTCGTCATCGCCTCCCGGCGGAGTAGGTGTCGGGTCGTTACTTTTTGAGCTGCCACAGGCGGCTACGCCGCATCCTACACAAACCGCGGCAAAGCCAATGCCCAGTTTTGATAGAAATTCTTTTCTTTCCATAACGTTAGTAATTTGATTGTTTTTTGTTTTTGTTCTTTGGCCCGAGATCGAACATGCGCGATATGGTGAACCCTATGCGGTACTGCCCCTTCCCCCAGCTCGATTCGGTATCGCTCAAGTAATTCATTTCAGATATAGCCTTGGCGTTCGAGAAATTGAGCGTAAATACGTGGCCGCCGGTTTCAACCTCAATACCTACACCCAGCGGATCGTAAAATTTAGGGTTATCGCTATTATTGCGGAATGATGAGAACGGATGCGCGTAATCAACCACCACGCCAAAGCGTTTGGTTAACTTATACCTTGCCGCCGCGCTGATGGCCAGAAAATCCTTCTCGTTACCATTAATAAAAGGGAACGGCAGGTTATTGCGCACAAACGTTGGCGATATCAGCATTGAAAAGCTCGACGAAAATTTACGGGCGATTATGGCCTGCGCCATATAGTTAATGCGGTTGGTATAATCATCAAACACATCGGTATTTACGCTGTAGGGTTTCAGCCCCATCTTACCCGCTACGGCTAACGAGAATGGCATACTGCCATCGGCCTTTTGATGCAGTACGGCGTATTTAAAACCAGCCTCAATCAATTGCTCAAACTTGCTGCGGCCAAATTGCAGATCGAGGTTATCGGTCAAGCCATACTCAAAGCCAATGAATATATCGCTCGAATTATCTAAACCGATCAGCGTTGACCCACCTCCCTCGGCACCCGCTATATCGCCAAAACGGTGGGTAACCAAAAAGTTGAGGTTGTGCTTTTTCACCGTTTCGGTAGTTTGCGAATAGATGAGCCGGGTGGCCTTAAAGCTGGCAATCACATCATCGTGCTTTTCATCGGCGGTAAGTGACGACATTACCGCCTCGGCCGACGATGTATCCGTTTGTGCCCTGACTGTTTGGCCCGACAACAGCAGGGCCAATGCGATACATACTTTTTTCATGATCATTTTGTGGGGTTTTTGTTGTATGCTGTGTAGTTGGCCGAAACCGTTACTTTTAGCGATTCGGCAATTTTTTGGAATACCAGCTTGGGTATCTCTATCTTATGGTCGGCGCACTTAACCATAAACTCAGAGGTGATGGTTATTTTGCCGTTGTTTACATTGATTTTGCCCTTAATAGTGCGTTGCTGCTTTACGCCATGCACATCTAACACACCGGTTGCGGTTACCGGGTAGCTGCCGTTAGCGGTAACATCGGGCTTTTCGGTAACGGTACCTTTAAATGATGCCTGCGGATATTTATCGCTCTCCATATAATTCTCATTAAAATGCTCCTGCATTAATGATTTCTGGAACTTGAACGAGCGTATAGCTACGTTAAAAGCCAGTTCGCCGGTCGCGGCATTGTATACTGATTTCCCGTCGGTTGATGAGCCTTCAATGTTCTCCAGCGGGGCTTCGGAATACAAGGTTACCGAGGCATTTTTGCTAACATAAAGCGCAGAGGGTGCCTGCTGACCAAGCCATCCGCTTGTCAGGGCAATTAAAATCAATAAATATTTCATGTTTTTTAGTTTATCATGGGCTGATGTTCCATGTTAATCCGGCTGCTATACCGAGGCTTTGCAAACGCACCTGGCTGTACCCAATATCAGTTAGCGGCAGCTTCATGAATGGCTGTATCGCTATACCCGCCTTTTGGTTGAGTTGCCGGTGATAAGTAGCCTGTAGGTTAAGCACACCCAGTATATGTTTATTTTGGTTTGATACACTGTATGATTGCGGCCCGCTGTAATTACCCGTGTAGCTGAAACTATATTTTTCGTTCAGCATAAACCATGATGACAAGCCCGCGCCCACACTCAAACTATTCTGTTTTTTGCTATAGAATTTATAGTCGACATTGAGGGGTATATCCAGTACCCGGCAATCGGCCATAACACTGTTCGGGTCAACCGCGAAACGGTACATGGTGTGGTAGTTGCTAAAGCTGGTGGCGTATGGTTTATATGAGTACGCCGCGCCTGTACTCACTGTAAACTTACTGCCCAGTTTCATGCTGAACATCACCCCGGCGTTCATGCCCATCTTACCCTCACCAAACGAACCAACGCCATTAACATCAGGCGCGGCAAGCACGCTAACCGCAAACACCGGCCGTTTGCTTGTTTTTTGCGGCTTTGAACGCGCGCCTGTTTCTTTATTATCCACCGCCGCAGTATCCATATCCACCTTTTGCGAGGCTATTACATCGGCCTGCTTGGTGGTTATATCGCTATTGGTGGTATCTATCATTTTATTGCTGTTATCTGCTTTTACAGATGCTATGCTTTCTACCTGGCTGTTGTTAGTCGGTTTTACACCGGTATCTATGCCTTTAATTTTATCAACCAATAAAGGAATAGCTGCCGGACCTGAACTTTTGCTTCGTTGTATTGTTCCTTCTGTAGTACCCCCACGTACAGTTGGCCCGGCTATGCTATCTCCATTAACCTCAACCAACGGCTTATCGTTCTTCTTCACTATCTCCTGCTCCGGCTTTATCTGTTTGGCCCTGGCTGTGGTTTGTTCTTGTTTTATATAATTATTGGGCATCAGCCACCATACACCTAACGCTATCAGCAACAAGGCCGCTATGCCACCCGCAACACGCATCCACATCACCAACGGCCGGCGACGGCGCCTGTCAAGCATATCCTCCATCATGCCCCAATCCTGCTCACGAAATTCTATTTCATCATGGTTGTGCATGGCGTTACTGAAAAACTCATCCAATTTTTTATCCTTCTCCTGATCCATCACCTTAAAAAATTGTTAATTATATAGTTCTGGTTCAAGTGTATTCCGTTCATAGCTACTATGGGCGTAAATTGTATGCCTCCACCATTGTAATTGCCGTTATCATTCCTGTCTGCCGCCAAAATCATCAACTTAAGCTTTTGCCTGGCTTTGTGCAGGTTTGATTTTGATGCCCCCGTGCTAATGGCCAGCATATCGGCAATTTCCTCGTGGGTATAGCCCTCAATGGCAAACAGGTTAAACACCAGGCGGTAGGCGCGTGGCAACCGCTGTATCATACTTAGCAGATCGTTATAGTTCAATCGCTTATCGGCCATGTCAACATCGCTCACGTTCTCGGCCTTATCCAGCTCCTCAACCACGGCCATACGTGCCGCGGCGCGGTAATGGTCAATAGCGGTATTGGTCATGATCTTGCCCAGCCATATCTTGAAGGGGCGGTTCTCGTCATAATTTTTCAGGTACTTAAACACCTTAAAAAATCCCTGATTCATGATACCCGCGGCCTCATCCCTATCATTGGCATAGCGCAAACAGATAGCCATAGCATAGCCATAGTACAATTTGTACAGCTCCTTTTGGCTTTGCCGGTTTTGCCGTATGCAGCCTTCAATCAGCTCCTGTAAGTTTCTTTCTGCCATATAGATCGGGGGCCGGTCCTGATTTTATTACTATAAATATCGCATATTAAACTATCTGCTTTGAGGTATAAACCTGTTTACCTCAACTTATTTATCAGCAATTACGCCCGGTTGCTGGTAAGGGTTGCCTGCGTGCAGAAATATTTTCTAATATTTTTCAGAAAAGGGTATATCTCACTAAAAATCAGAATATTCAACCGGTCGCAAAAACACGATCTCGTTGCGCGAAACATTGTTTTTATACTGTTCCTTTGCCGATAGCACTTTCCAAACCGGGTCGGTATTGAAAGCCTGCCAGTGTTTATCGCGCTCATCGCGGTTGTTAAAGGTGGTCATATACATCAGGTTAGGCATGCGCCCGCCCGATAGTACCTGCGAGTAGAAAACGGCATTAAAGCCAAGCCTTTTAAACAGCGATATTTCGTCGCCGGTGTTGAACATATCTACCTTGTTCAAGTGATATTTTTCGGTAGCGCTTTCGTAACTGCGCAACTCATAAATACGCTCGGCCTTTGGAGATTTTAGTGAGGGAACATCGGCATTGGGCATACCCGAAAAGGCTTTCAGCAAAATATTCTCGATACGGGTATAGGGCGAGCCATTGAACGCGGCGTTGATATAGGCCCCGCCATCAGCAATATATTTTTGATCGGCAGCCAGGCGGTGGTCAATTTCTTCCAGCTTGCTCAGCTTTTTCATGGGGATGAATACATAAACCTTTCTATCGGCAGTATCATCGGGCAGGGTGGCAAATACACCCACCTTTTTTATTCCATACCGATGCAGGGCGGGCACGTAGGCTTGCTGCAAGTAAGCGTTCAACTGCTCAAACTGCGCCTGGGTTTTGTAATGATATACCTTTAGCTGATAATAACTCCCATCCTTGGCCAATGCTGTGATAGTTATTGCCATTAAAGCCATGGCCATTGCTACGGCTCTTAAATTCTTAAAAGTGATCATTACAAAAAAAGCTTAAAATTATTCAGGTTGATACAGTGGTTATACGTTGGCTACTTTAAATGGCTTTACTTCAATCTTATCCCAAACGCCGCCGGTAACGTAGGGGTCGTTATTTTTCCATTGCTCCAGTTGCTCGTCGGTTTCAAACTGTACTATCATGGTTGAACCGATCATCTGCCCGGCATCATTAAGCATGGCACCGCCCACAATAAAATTGCCCGCTGCCTTTAGCCGCTTTACCACTTCCAGGTGCCTGGGGCGCACATCAAGCCTGCGTTGCAGGGCTTCGGTATCGGTATGGTCAAACGCGGTGAGGAGGTACTGTTTCATGGCTTTATATTTTGGTGCAATGTAAATATGTTTAGGCTGATGTGCAAGTGAGCGTACGCTGCTGCCTTTTTGTATATACTGCCCTGTTTTAATACCTTTGGCCATGCGCAAATTAAAGCTTGATGAGCTGAACCGGGCAACGGTTGATGAATTTAAAGAACAGGACAAACTACCCGTAGCCGTGGTGTTAGATAACGTGAGGAGCATGCACAATATCGGCTCCATCTTTCGTACCTCTGACGGGTTCGCGGTTCAAAAAATAGCGCTGTGTGGCATTACGGCCTGCCCTCCGCATCGCGAAATTGAAAAAACCGCCCTGGGCGCTACCACATCAATGGATTGGGAATATTACAAAACCCCGCTCGAAGCTGTTGAGCAACTACGTACCGAGGGATATAAAATAATAGCCATTGAGCAGGCCGAAAAAAGCCTGATGCTGGATACTTACGCTCCTCAGTCTAACGAAAAATACGCCCTCATATTCGGCAACGAAGTTAACGGTGTGAGCGATGAGGTGATGCAACATATTGATGCCTGTATTGAGATACCGCAATTTGGCACCAAGCACTCGTTTAACATAGTGGTATCGGCAGGTATTGTGTTGTGGGATTTTTTCAGCAAACTCAACAAAGCATGATCAGCGCATTAGCCAAGAAACTACAGATGAAAGCCGGGCAGCATTGGCTGTTACTTAATGCTCCCGAAGGTTATTACACCCTGCTTGAACCTCATGACGATGTAACCATCAGCACTGCTATTTATGACCAGTTTGATGGAATCCAGTTTTTTGTGACCAATGCTAATGAGCTTGATGCTACCATATCATCACTAAAAAGCATACTAAAACCTGATACCATACTTTGGGTAATATACCCCAAAAAGAACAGCGGCATTGCCACCGATCTGGAGATGATGGGCAGTTGGGATGTAATGACCCAACACGGCCTGCGCCCGGTAACGTCGGCAGCTATTGATAAAACGTGGACCACCCTGCGCTTTAAGCCGGAGGATCTGGTCAAAAAATCAGACTCGCGCAACGAGGCCATCCAGCAAAACGATTACGGCCAATACATCAATACCGAACAAAAAACAGTGACGCTGCCGCCTGATGTGCTCGAAGCGCTAAGTGATCATCCTACGGCTATTAGCTATTTTGAGCAGCTGGCCTACAGCCACAAAAAGGAATATGTGGTTTGGATATTGAGCGCCAAACAGGAAAAAACCCGCCATACCCGCATCGAAAAGATGGTGCAAATGCTGCTCAGCAATAAAAAGAATCCGAGCGATAAGTAAGTCAAGGCTTTAGCGCATCAGCGTTTCGTCAATTTAATATTCCATAAAACACTAAGTGTATTAATTACACTCTGAAAAACAGTAGCTTTGCATCATTATTTTAATGCTGATGACTGATACTGCTGTAATTACCCCCGCTCCGCAAAAAACCGTATCGCGCCTGGCGCACCGTGTGGCCGTAAGCTCATTGTTTTTTACACAGGGCTTGTGCTTTGCAAGCTGGGCATCGCGCATACCAACATTTCAGCAAAAGTTTCAACTTAACGAGGCCGAAATAGGCGGCCTATTATTAGCCCTCCCCGCCGGATTGATGGTTGCCCTCCCCTTTTCGGGATGGTTTACGGCTAAGTTTGGTAGTCGTGTAGTGGTACTGGCGGCTACGGTTATATATGCGTTAACGCTTGTTGTTATCGGGCTTTCGCCATCGGTTTACGCACTGTTAGCCGGTTTGTTCGTATTCGGTTTTAGCGGCAATATGGTAAACATAGCGGTGAACACGCAGGCCGTGCAGGTTGAAGCATTGTACAGCAAGCCTATCATGGCATCGTTTCATGGTTTGTGGAGTTTGGCTGGATTTACCGGTGCGTCCATAGGCACCATGATGATCGGCTTTGAGCTGATACCATTTTGGCATTATGTAATTATTACCGTGGCTGTGCTTATAATTACCGCCATTGTTTCGGGATATGTAATTAAGGATAAAGGCAGTGTTTCGGCAGATCAACCAGTGTTTGCCAAGCCTGATAAGGCGTTGATGCTGTTGGGTGTGATAGCCTTCTCGGGCCTGATGTGTGAGGGTGCTATGGTTGACTGGGGCGGCATCTACTTTAAAGAAATTGTACACGCCAAAAAAGCCTGGATAGGTGCGGGTTACACCGCCTACATGTGTACCATGGCCGGTGGCCGCTTTGTAGCCGACTGGTTTACCGCCCGTTTCGGCATGAAGAAAATGTCGCAACTAAGCGGCGCGCTGATAGCCGCTGGCTTACTGTTATCGGTAATACTCCCTTATTTATATACCGCCATAGCTGGCTTTTTTATAGTGGGCTTTGGGGTATCATCCATCATCCCGCTGGTATACGGCGAGGCCGGTAAATCAACCACCATGTCGGCCGGGGTGGCATTAGGGGCGGTATCAACAGTGGGTTTCTTAGGCTTCCTGTTAGGCCCTCCCATCATAGGTTTCGCGGCTGCTGCAACTAATTTAAGGGTATCGTACACTATTATAGCCGTAATGGGATTGACGGTTACTTTGTTGTCGTCAAAATTGAAGCAGTAAAACGAGTTCTTTAATAAAACCATGTCATTTCGAACGAGGTACGAGAAGAAATCTGTCGTTGGGTTACAAACGCAGACAGATTTCTCGCTATCGCTCGAAATGACAAGATTTGAAGATAGAGCCTCGCTCAAATAAAAACCCTGTCATTTCGACGTAGGAGAAATCTGCACACGTTCATAGCAAAGCGACAGACTTCTCCTACGTCGAAATGACATGGGGGAGGGAAAAGTTAGAGCTTCCATTCAACAAAAAAGCCGGACGTACAAACCGCCCGGCTAAACTTAATATTCTTTTAAAAGGCATTAGTCGATCAAATTGACAGCTGACCATTCACCAATGCCCACTGACTAATAAGCCTGTTCAAACTCGTTAACGCCGTCTTTGCTTTCCAATATAGAGTGACCCATCAGGAATTCATCTACCTTGCGGGCAGCTTCACGGCCTTCGGATATTGCCCATACTACCAGCGATTGGCCACGGCGCATATCGCCTGCGGCAAATACTTTGCCTACGTTGGTACGGTAAACACCTTCGGCGGCTTTAACGTTCTTGCGTTCGTCAAGCTCAACGCTCAGGGTTTCAAGGGCACCCTCAAATTGCGGATGCACAAAGCCCATAGCCAGGAATACTCGCTGACAAGGCAACTCGCGCTCGGTACCGGCAACCTCGGTAAACTTAACCGGGCGACCTAAAAAGTCAACTTCCCACTCAAGGTCAACCACTTTTACGGCGCGCAGGTTACCATTCTCGTCACCCAAAAACTCTTTGGTGTTGATGCTCCAGTAACGGTCGGCACCTTCCTCGTGCGAGCTGGTGATCTTTAACACTGCCGGGCCAGGGAAACTTGGCCAAGGCGTGCTGCTTGGGCGCGAATCGGCAGGCTTAAACATTACCTCAAATTGCTTAACTGAACTTGCACCCTGGCGGTTTGATGTACCCACACAGTCTGATCCGGTATCGCCACCACCAATAACAATTACATCCTTATCGGTAGCTAAAATATCTTCGATAGTGAACGGGCTATCGCCAACACGTTTGTTTTGTTGTTTTAAAAAGTCCATAGCGAAGTGGATGCCCTTCAACTCACGACCCGGAATTTTCAGATCGCGCGGAATGGTTGAACCACCTGCTAATACCACGGCGTCAAAACTGCGTACAATTTCATCGGCGGCAATATCCTTACCTACCTCGGTGTTGTATTTAAACACTACGCCATCATCTTCCATCACCTTTACACGACGGTCAATCACCCATTTCTCTAACTTAAAATCAGGGATACCGTAACGTAATAAACCACCGGCACGGTCGTCGCGCTCAAAAACGGTTACGCTGTGGCCGGCCTTTGTTAACTGGGCAGCGGCAGCCAAACCCGCAGGGCCTGAACCTACAACCGCTACAGTTTTACCTGTTTTGATCAACGGCGCTGTTGGCTTAACCAGGTTTTTTGAGTAAGCTATCTCGATGATGTGCTTCTCGATCTCCTCAATGGCTACGGCCGGTTTGTTGATACCTAACACGCAGGCCGACTCGCACGGAGCCGGGCAAATGCGCCCTGTAAACTCCGGAAAGTTATTGGTTGATGAAAGTATGTTATATGCCTCGTTCCAGTTTTTGCGGTAAACCGCATCGTTAAACTCCGGAATGATGTTACCCAGCGGGCAGCCTGAATGGCAAAACGGTATACCGCAATTCATACAGCGTGCCGATTGCTGGTTCAGCTTTTCATCGCTATACAATCCTACAAACTCGTTATAATTCTTAACACGTTCGGCAACGGGTGTTTTAGCGGGAAGCTCTCTGTTAAATTCCTGAAATCCTGTTGGTTTTCCCATCGTATAATTATGCTGTAGTTTGATATTGTGATTGTTCGATAACTTTTTTGTACTCTTTTGGATAAACCTTTACAAACTGGGTTGATACCTCGTTCCAGTTATCCAATAATCCTTGTGCCAGCTTGCTGCCGGTTAACTGTATGTGCTTGCGCAGCAGGGTCAGTATTTCTTCCTCGTCGGTAACTGATAGCGGGTCAAGGTCAACCATTTCGGTGTTGCAATTCTCGGCAAAGGTATTGTCCGGGTTGTATACCCAAGCCAAACCGCCGCTCATGCCCGCCGCGAAGTTGCGGCCGGTTTTACCTAATATTAGCGCGCGGCCACCGGTCATGTACTCACAACCGTGATCGCCGGTACCCTCAACTACCGTGGTAGCACCTGAGTTACGTACCGCGAAACGCTCGCCTGCCATACCGCCCACAAACAACTCGCCCGATGTTGCACCATACAAGGCCACGTTGCCTATAATGATATTATCCGACGGTTTAAAGGTGGCGTTAGCAGCCGGATAGATAGCCAGTTGCGCGCCCGAAAGGCCTTTACCTACATAGTCATTAGCCTCACCTTCCAGCTCGAACGATACACCTTTGGTAGCGAACGCGCCGAAGCTTTGCCCTGCCGAACCTTTGAACTTAAAGTTGATGGTATTGGCAGGTAAACCGGCCGAACCGTATTTCTTTGATATTTCGTTTGATAACACGGTACCAATGGTACGGTCAACGTTAACTACATTGAATGAAGCGTAAACCGGGGTTTTATCTTCTAAGGCAGGTTTTGCCGCTTCAAGCAATTTCCAGTCGATGATGTTGCTCATGCCGTGATCCTGGCTCTCGCTGTTGTACAAGGTAGCCCCTTTGGCATTAGTTACCGGGTGTAATATGCCAGACAGATCGATAGTGCGGGCTTTCCAGCTCTTAACATTATCTTTTACTTTCAGGAATTGTACACGGCCAACCATTTCGTTAACGGTACGGAAACCTAACTCGGCCATTACCTCGCGGAACTCCTGTACCAGGAATTTGAACAGGTTAACCACATGGTCGGCATCACCCGAGAACAGCTTGCGCAGTTCAGGATCTTGCGTGGCCACACCTACAGGGCAGGTATTCAGGTGACATTTACGCATCATGATACAGCCGCCTGCAACCAAAGCAGCGGTAGCAACGCCCCACTCCTCGGCACCTAATAAGGTAGCAATAGCAATATCACGACCGGTTTTTAACTGACCATCGGCCTGTAAAACCACACGGCTGCGCAGTTTGTTGCGTACCAGTGTTTGGTGTGCTTCGCTCAGGCCAAGCTCCCAAGGTAAACCTGCATGCTTTATAGAGCTTATTGGCGATGCACCTGTACCACCATCATAACCGGCAATCAAAATAACATCGGCATGGGCTTTAGCCACACCCGCGGCTATAGTACCTACACCTGCTTTTGACACCAGCTTAACGTTGATACGCGCGGCACGGTTAGCATTCTTTAAATCGAATATCAGCTGCGCCAAATCCTCGATAGAATAAATATCGTGGTGCGGCGGCGGCGATATCAAACCTACACCCGGTGTAGAGTGACGGGTTCTGGCTATCCAGTCGTCAACCTTATGGCCGGGTAGCTGGCCACCCTCGCCCGGTTTAGCGCCCTGCGCCATTTTTATCTGTAACTCATCAGCATTGGTAAGGTAGTTTGAGGTTACCCCGAAACGTGCTGATGCTATTTGTTTAATTGCTGAACGCATTGAGTCGCCGTTTGGCAGTTTCTCAAAACGCATTTCGTCCTCGCCGCCCTCGCCGGTGTTGCTTTTGCCGCCTATGCGGTTCATGGCAATAGCCAGCGTGCTGTGCGCCTCGTGCGAAATTGAACCGAATGACATGGCACCGGTAGCAAAACGCTTCAGGATGCTTTCGGCCGATTCAACCTCATCAATACTGATCGGTTCGCGGTGGTGGGCAAAATCAAACAAACCACGGATGGTGTAGTGTTTTTCGCCCTGCTCGTTAATCAGCTTTGAGTAGTTTTTATAAACCTCGTAGTTGTTGGTACGGGTAGCGTGCTGCAACAGGTGTACGGTTTGCGGGTTAAACAAGTGCGCCTCGCCCCTGCGTTTCCACTGGTAAATACCACCTTCGGGCAATAAGTGGGCATCGTCCTCTTTATTGATGTTGAAACCTGCACGATGCTTGGTAAGCGATTCGCGGGCTATTTCATCCAAACCTAAACCACCTATACGGCTAACTGCGCCAACAAAGTAGTTATCAACCACATCCTGGTTTATACCCAGTATTTCAAACACCTGCGAGCCGTGGTATGATTGCAGTGTAGATATACCCATTTTTGAGAATATCTTTAACAAGCCATCGTTAACCGACTTAACGTAGTTTTTTTGCAGCTGACGCAGATCAAGGCTGGTTTCCATGCTACCACTCTCCAACATGGTTTCGATGGTTGACAGCGCCAGGTAAGGGTTGATAGCCGTAGCACCGAATGCCAATAAACAAGCAAAGTGATGTACTTCCCAAACGTCGCCGCTTTCAACTACAATACCCACCGCGCCACGACGACCTTTTTTGATAAGGTGGTGATGCACGGCTGATACGGCCAGCAGTGATGGTATAGGGGCGTGTTCTGAGTCCACCGCGCGATCTGAAAGGATCAATACCTCGAAGCCATCATCAACGGCATCCTCGGCATAACGGCAAAGCCTTGCTATACCTTTTTCAAGCGAACCCGGCAGGCCATCAGCCTTAAAGTAGGTTTGCAGTGTTTTAGCGTGGAACAGGCCGGTATCAATACTACGCAGTTTTTCTAACTGGTGGTTCTTTAATATCGGGTGCTTAAGCATTACGCAATGGCAATGCATTTTATCCTCATCAAGCAAGTTACCATTGTTACCAATAAAGGTAGCCAGGCTCATTACCAAACGCTCACGTATCGGGTCGATAGGAGGATTGGTTACCTGCGCGAAAAATTGCTTAAAGTAGCTCGACAGGTGCTGAGGCTTATCAGACAAGATAGCCAACGGCACATCGGTACCCATTGAACCTATCGGCTCTTTGCCATCCAGCGCCATTGATTTGATGATCAGATCAGTATCCTCACGGCTGTAACCAAATACCTTTTGGTAACGGTAAACCGAATCGGCACTTAATGAGGCGAATGCCAAACGGGGCTCGGTAAGCTCGTTAAGGCGAATTTTATAGTTCTCCAGCCAACGGCCATAAGGCTGGCGCGAGGCTATTTCGTGTTTAATTTCTTCGTCGGTAATGATCTTACCCTGCTCGGTATCGATCAGGAACATTTTACCCGGCTGTAAACGGCCTTTTTTAACTACGGTGCTTTCGTCAATGATCAATACACCGGCTTCTGAACCTGCAATAACGCGGCCATCACTGGTGATAGCGTAGCGCAGCGGGCGCAGGCCATTACGATCTAACACGGCACCTACCAGTTTACCATCGGTAAAGCTGATGGCGGCAGGGCCATCCCAAGGCTCCATCAGGGTAGCATGATACTCGTAGAATGCTTTTTTGATCGGGTCCATCTGCTCGTTACCATCCCATGCTTCAGGTATCAGCATCATCATTACGTGTGGTAATGAACGGCCGGTATGCACCAATATCTCGATGATGTTATCCAGACAAGCCGAATCAGACTGGTTATTATCAATAACCGGCAACAGCATCTCCATCTCCTCATTAGTAAAGTATGATGATGCCAGCGATTGCAGGCCTGAGTAAAACCAGTTAAGGTTACCTGTCAGGGTGTTGATCTCGCCATTGTGCGCTATCAGGCGGAATGGCTGGGCCAGTTTCCACGATGGGAAAGTATTGGTTGAGAAACGTGAGTGTATCAAGGCAAAACCTGATGACACACGCGGATCAGAAAGATCAGAGAAATACTTACGCAACTGGTAAGTAGTTAGCTGGCCTTTATAGATAATGGTTTTAGCAGAGAACGATGTAAAATAAAAGCTCTCGGCAGCCTTCGGAAACTGCTCGGTAACCGATTTATTAATATAACGGCGCAACACATACAGCTTGCGCTCAAAATCGTCAATATTTAAAATATGGTGAGGCTTGGCAACAAATATCTGCTCGCTATCAGGCTCTACACTGCGGGCAGTTTCGCCAATAACGCTATTATCGGTACTAAGCTTACGGTAACCCAGCTTATGCAGGCCAAGCTTCTCAACAGCCTTATCAATAATGGTGCGGCAGGCCTTTTTCAGCGTTGAGTCCTTCGGGAAAAATATCATCCCCACACCGTACTCACCCGGTTCAGGCAGGCTGATCTCGAGATTTGAGCACTCCTCCATTAATAATTCATGTGGCAGCTGTATTAATATACCAGCACCATCGCCCGATTCCGGATCGCATCCGCAGGCGCCGCGGTGCTCCATATTTTCAAGCATGGTAAGCGCGTCGCTTACAATTCTATGCTCCTTATGGCCGTTTATATTAGTAATAAATCCGGTTCCGCACGAGTCATGTTCAAATTCAGGCCTGTAAAGGCCCTGGTGGCTATCAGTTTGATTCATAATAAAAATTAAACCGTTTCAATTAGGGTGTAATTACGAAGATAATTAAATTGACAAAGACTTAAAATTAGCTCATTATTTTTGCGACTTTCTTAATATAGCTAACATTATCCATCAATTATTTAATATAATTTTAACAAAAAGTATTATTTATTACATATTTACATGAAATTAGAATCGTTCTAAAATCAGAATTTTATTTTGAAAACTGGATAAGGATAATATAGAATTCCGATTTACTCTATCTACACGCAGGATTATTGCGATAAGTGAGTTTTTCGCTTTTGCTTTATTGGGTCAGTTAAAATTTTAGAATTGCTAATTTTGCAAAAAAATCAAACAAATGCAAGAAAAGAACAAAGCAGTATTCCTTGACCGCGACGGTGTACTTAACCAGGAAATGGGCGACTATGTACGCCGCTTAGAGGATTTCCATGTATTGAACAATTTTGAGGCACTTAAAACCTTACAGGATAAAGGCTACCTGCTTATAGTTGCCACCAACCAGGGCGGCCTGGCCAAAGGCTGGTATACCGAGGATGAGCTGGCCAAAATGCACCAGCACCTGCGCGAAGTTTACCACGAGCACGGCGTTGAGTTTACCGATTTTTACTATTGCCCGCATCACCCCGAGTTTACCGGCGACTGCGATTGCCGCAAACCAAAACCGGGCATGCTGCTAAAAGGCATCGAAAAATATAATATCGACCCATCAAGATCATACTTTATTGGCGACCGCGAACGCGACGTTGAGGCAGGTACTTTGGCCGGCGTTACCGGTATATTAATAGATAGCGACCAGCCGATCAGTTCGGTATTGGGTTTGATAGATTAATTACTATATATAATACATGCACCTAACCCGCTATCTTAAACATTTCGATACTTTACTATTCGCCATAGCGGGTTATTTTGTTGTTCACTTTTTTACAAACTATAGCGGAGTCGGCATATCGCCCGACTCCATTATGTATGCCAGCACTGCCAAAAGTATTTATAAACATGGCAACCTCACTACTTTTAACGGCAGCCCCCTCACCTTTTTCCCTGCTTTTTATCCGGCGGTATTAAGCATCAGTTTTTTATTCGGGCTAAACGCGGTAACTGCCGGGCCGGTAATTAATGGCTTGCTGTTTGCCGGAGTTGTTTTATTAAGCGGCTATTGCATCAGCAAGTTCAAAACACCATCGGTAATTTACAAATGGTTGGTGCTTGCCTCCATATTACTGAGCCCTTCACTGCTGGAGATATACAGTTATTTATGGTCAGAAACCTTATTCATCTTCCTGACCATACTTTTTATACCCGCATTTAAGAGTTATTTAAATACACCTGATTTCAAATCGTTATTAATTGCCGCGCTGATAGCAGGACTATGCTGCATAACCCGTTACGCAGGCATCACGGTTGTAGCAACAGGCGGCCTGCTTATACTTGCCGATGCAAGGCTCGCTATAAAAAAACGACTGACGAACGCCCTGATTTTCGGTTTTACCGGCATTTTGCCTTTGGTGATCAACCTGCTGGTTAATTATCTGTCATCAGGCCTATCAACCGGTACCCGAAAGCCATCAGTAACCTCATTCGGCGAAAACCTGCATTACTTTGGCGTAGTAATATGCGATTGGCTGGGTTTAACGGAGGCCGCCCATCCGTACGGGGCAATTTTAAGTGCCATTATATTAATAGCATTAATCGTGGTAATAATTTGGCGTACACTTAGTAAGGAAATCAACAGGTACGAAAGCATATTTACCACGTTTGCTGTTGTTTATGCTGTATTTATATTGCTGATAGCCACCTTTTCGAGATTTGAGCAATTAAACTCGCGGTTATTATCGCCCATGTATATTTATATGCTGATAGCTTGTACCGGCTGGGTACCGGGCCTTATATCGACCATCAGGATGAATAATAGAAAATGGGTAGCGGTTGCAGCAGTAATCGTTATGGCAGGCTTTCTGTATAACCTCACCGTTATCGACCTGAAACGTTACGATGATGAATTTGAATACGGTGTACCGGGTTACAGCGACGATGACTGGAACACCTCGCCCTTCATTAGCTTCCTAAAAACGAATAAACATATCTATAAACCCGACATCCCCATATATTCGGATGCCGACGAAGCTGTTTACTTTTTTACAGGCGGACATGCCAAACTGGTGCCGCATAAGTTTTTCGTGGCGGATGTAGCCAAATTCAATAAGCAAAAACAGTTCTACCTGGTATGGTTTAATGCCATGGCCAGCCCCGAACTTATCGGCTTAGCTGAAATTGAAAAGAATTTTACCGTAAAGGCCCTTCATAGTTTTGATGAGGGTACGGTTTATATGATCACCAAACGGATAAATTAAAAATAAACTATTAGTTATTAATGCGATAACTATATTTGTTTCAAATCTTACCAGAGATGAAACGAACCTTTTACCTTTTTGCATTGATAGGACTTGCTGTGATCTCTTGTAAAAAAGAGAAAAAGTCTACCCCTGCCCCCGATAACGAAGCAAAAACTTATGCGGTAAATTTTAATGTAGGCATTGACATAAGCAGTGTTAATACGCTAAGCACCGTAACCCAAAAAACACGCAATAATGCTTCTGTTGACCTATCGAGCGTAGCAAAATTTTTAGCATATTACATTTACAATAGCGAGAACACCTTGGTAGCCCAAGTGGTACAAGATAGTACCACAACCCGTTTTGGCACCATAAGCCAGGAGTTAAGTAATGGCACCTATACAATTATAGTTTTTGCAACCAAAACTGCGCCCGATCAGTTTGATCAAACAAAAGTTAAGGCTATTGGTAAAGAGATTTTTTATGCTAAATATCCATTTACAGTTTCGAGCACCGATGTTACAAAAAATTTGGATTTGAAACGCGTAAACGGCCAATTACAGGTAGTAATAACCGACGCTATTCCGCAAAGCGTAGCTTCTATAAGTTATCAAATTAATAATGACCGGGAGTTTATGTTGTCTACAGGTTTACCCAATGTGCAATCACCATATCAGCACTATCACAAAAAAGATGTAACCAACTATTACGGAACAAATAATTACACTTTCAAAACCTTTGTTACCAATACTATAAGTCCGGTTAGTGTAATAATTACTGTTTACAATGATGCCAGTACACCGGTAAAAACAGTTACTATTGATAGCGTTGTGATACAACCTAATACCCGTACCATTTTATCGGGCAACTTATTTAGTGATGCCCAGCATAGCTTTGGTATTACCTATGGTGATTACAGCGATACTACGATAGTTGATTTTTAAACCTTGTCCTTTAAAAAAAATGAAAAAGATAATAATCGGCTTATGTGTGACATCTTTAATTGCATCGGGCTGTAAAAGAGAAAACAAACCCGGCCCGGAAACAACCGATGGCAAGAAATACAATATATCATTCAATGTAACGGGCTTTACCCAGCAGCATCAAAATCTATCTGCAAATGCGGTTGACGATTCATTGATATATGTGAAAGAAAGCGAACCCCAAGTTAAAGTACTATCTGTGCGTGTATATAATGACCAGGGTACATTGGTTAATATTAAGGGCTCTGCAGATTACCAAAGTGATTTCGGCAACCTATCAATGGAATTAAGTTCGGGAAATTATACCGCCTACTTTTTTGGCGCTATAAATGATGATATTCGCGGGCTTGAGCCCAGGGATGCTTCGTACACTACCCAAAGCGAAGTTATTGATGATGGCACAACCGGGCTTTTCTTTTATCAGAACACGGGCTCGATCATTCAGTTCAGGCGCGAATCATTTTTCAATAAACTTGATTTTACAGTTTCCGCAACAAGTGGCTTAACACATCCGGTACAAATTCAACGTATTGTTGCCAAGGTGATTGTTCAGGTTGAGGATGCTATACCCGCTAATCTCAAATCTATTTCAGTTAATGTTGATTCGACGTACAAGGAATTTGCTTTTAAAGGAACTTATGAGCGAGAGAAAAATGGAACTTTAACCATCTATCAAATCCCTGCTTCGTTGTATCAAAAGAAGGGGCGAAAATTCGCTTTTTATACTTTGGTTGATCCTAATAGCCTGAACAAAGTATCTATTACCTGCACCTTTAACGGCACAAATAACACAACCGTAAAAACAATCGAAAATGTACCGCTAAACCCCAATGCCATCACCATACTATCCGGAAATTTATTTGGCGGTACAGGTTTAAAGGTTGACACAGCTTGGAACAGCGAAGTGATATATAAATCTTTCTGAAAAAAGACATTTAAAGCCATTCAAAGCCCTGCCTTTTGCGGCAGGGCTTTTTCATTTTTCTTAAAAATTCACATATAATTTTGATTTAATTATCAACTGCATATATTTGCAGCACTTCAAAATCTATAGTATTACTATATATTTAAAAAATGAACGGTTACAAACTACATCATCTTCATCTGCATCATCGCCATCATGGCGATATAAGATAATGTATGTTTCTACGCGAAATAACAGCACCCCCGTTTATTTATTTACCCTTAATTTTATTTTGTGAAAACACTAAAAATAGCGATCCAAAAATCGGGTCGACTAAATGAAAAGTCTGTTGAGCTGCTTAAAAATTGTGGTCTTAACTTTGAAAATTATAAAAGCTCATTGATATCGCCGGTATCAAACTTCCCGTTAGAGATACTCTTTTTGCGCGATGATGATATTCCCGAATACGTACAGGATGGCATTGCCGACCTGGGTATTGTAGGCGAAAACGTTATTGAAGAAACCGAGGTTGAAGTTGCTTACCTGCAACGTTTAGGCTTTGGTAAATGTTCGCTTAAGATTGCCATCCCGAACAATAGCGAGATCGGCAGTTTGGCTTCACTAAATGGCAAGGCCATAGCTACCACCTACCCTGTTATACTTAACAAGTATCTGCAAAACAATAACATACAGGCTGACATCCGCACCATTTCCGGCTCGGTTGAAATTTCGCCGGGTTTAGGTTTGAGCGATGCTATATGTGATTTGGTATCAACCGGCGGCACGCTAAAAAGTAATGGCTTAAAACCATTTGCTGATGTAATGAGCAGCGAAGCGGTATTGATCGGCCGTAAGGGCGAAGAAAATGGCGACCTGATACAGGAGCTGATACAACGCGTACAATCGGTACTGCGCGCTAAGGAAACCAAGTACGTGGTATTGAACGCGCCAAAAGCTAATCTGGAGGCTATCACGGCATTATTACCGGGCGTAAAAAGCCCATCGGTAGTAGCCCTTGCCGAAAGCGACTGGGTAGCCGTGCACACCGTAATACCCGAACGCGATTTTTGGGACCGCATAAGCCAGCTTAAACAAGCCGGAGCCCAGGGCATAGTGGTATTGCCTATTGAGAAGATAATAATTTGAGCCCCCCTGCCCCCTAAAGGGGGAGCAAAACAGGATACGGCATGTTTAATACTTTAGGACGTAACACCCCTTTAGGGGGTTTGGGGGAGAGGTAATGAAGACTTACAACTATTCAGATTTAACGAAACAGGATATAGTCCGGCTGATACAACGCAATGTTGACCCGGCTAATGAGATCCGCGCCATTGTTGAGGAGGTTATTGCCAACGTACAACAGCATGGCGACCGTGCCTTGCTTGATTACGCCAACCGATTTGACAAGGTGGAGCTTGATAAACTATACCTCGATAAACACGAACTGGAGGAGATAGCCGCCACCGTATTGCCCGAGCAAAAGGCTGCGTTGGACGTTGCCTATCAAAACATCTACAAGTTTCACCAATCGCAATTAAAAACTGAGGACAAGGTTGAAACCATGCCCGGCGTTACCTGCTGGCGCGAGTTAAGGCCGATAGAAAAGGTTGGCCTGTATATTCCCGGTGGATCGGCCGTGTTGCCAAGTACCTTTTTGATGCTTGGTATACCCGCTAAAATTGCCGGTTGCCATGAGCTGATCGTATGTTCGCCACCGCAAAAAAACGGCAAGGTAAATGCCTTCATTGCCTATGTGGCTTTGATGCTGGGTATCGACAGGATATTTCTGGCAGGTGGCTCCCAGGCTATCGCGGCGATGGCTTACGGTACCGAAAGTATCAATAAAGTTGAAAAGATATTTGGTCCTGGAAATCAATTTGTTACCAAGGCAAAAACCATAATACAATCAACCACTACAACAGCTATTGATATGCCCGCCGGACCATCAGAAGTTTTGGTGATAGCCGATGAAACCTCCAACCCGAAATTCATCGCCGCCGACCTTTTGGCGCAGGCTGAGCATGGTATCGATAGCCAGGCGGTGTTGGTTTGCACATCCGGCGAAATAGCCGCGGCAGCAGCCGATGAAGTGGAGAAACAGTTAGCCGTACTGCCACGTGCTGAGATAGCCCGCCAGGCTATTGATCACTCATACATCGTAGTAACCGGCAGCCTTGGCGAAGCCATGAATTTCAGCAACCAATACGCGCCGGAGCACCTGATATTAGCCACCGAAAAGTGGCAGCAAATAACAAGCAGCATCATCAACGCTGGTTCGGTATTTCTGGGCAACCTTACTCCTGAAAGCGCTGGCGATTATGCATCAGGCACCAACCATACGCTACCCACAAGTAGCTATGCCAAAGCCTATTCGGGTGTTTCAGTTGATTCTTTTGTTAAGAAGATAACATTCCAGCATATCACGGCTGATGGTCTGCAAAACATTGGCCCTTCGGTACAAACTTTGGCTGAACTGGAAGGCTTGCATGCGCACGCTAATGCGGTTGGTGTGAGGTATGCTGATAAGTAATAAATAAAACCAATCCGTCATTGCGAGGCACGAAGCAATCCTCGATTTACATGCTTCAAGAGATTGCTTCATACCTCGCAATGACGGGATGAAAAAAAATAACGATGTTCGATATAAATAAAATACTTCGTCCTAATATAAAAAAGCTGGTACCTTATTCGTCCGCGCGTGATGAGTTCAAAGGAGAGGCCAGCGTGTATCTGGATGCTAACGAGAACGCCTTTGGCTCTCCGTTGGATACTGCCTATAACCGCTACCCTGATCCGTTGCAATACAAGGTAAAAAAGCGCCTGAGCGAGATAAAGGGCGTACCACCACGCAACATATTTTTAGGCAATGGTAGCGATGAGGCTATCGATGTGCTGTTCCGCAGCTTTTGTAACCCGGGAGTTGACAATGTGATATTGGTACCGCCCACCTACGGTATGTACGAGGTATCGGCCAACATCAATGATATTGAAACCCGTAAGGTGTTGCTTACCGAGGATTACCAGCTAAACCTTGAAGGCATTGCCGAGGCTATTGATGAGCATACTAAAATGATATTCATTTGCTCGCCAAACAACCCTACCGGCAACTCCATTAACCGCGAGGATGTGGAAACCCTGCTGACCAACTTTAAAGGCCTGGTGGTGGTTGACGAGGCTTATATCAACTTTAGTCGCCAAAAAACTTTTATACAGGAGTTGACTGAATACGCTAACCTGGTAGTATTGCAAACCCTATCGAAAGCATGGGGCTTAGCCGGGTTGCGTGTGGGTATGGCCTTTGCCAGCGAGGAGATCATCGAGGTGTTAAACAAGGTAAAGCCTCCTTACAATGTTAATGAGGCATCGCAGCAATTAGCGCTCGAAGCTTTAGGCAATATTGAAACTGTAAACAACTGGATAAAAGAAACTTTAACTCAACGGGATAAACTTGTACTTCAACTAAAAAACTTTGACTTTGTGCTGGATATTTATCCATCCGACGCTAACTTTATTTTGGTGAAGACAACCGGTGCCAAGGATATTTATAACCATTTGGTACAGCAGGGCATCATCATTCGCGACCGCTCAAAGGTGGAGCTTTGCGAGGGTTGCCTGCGCATAACCATTGGCACACCTGCCGAAAATGAATTATTGATCAACGCTTTAAAAATTATAAATGAGCCTGAAAAAAGTACTTTTTATTGATCGCGACGGCACCCTGATCAAGGAGCCTGCCGATGAGCAGATCGACTCGTTTGCCAAGCTGGAGTTTTACCCCGGCGCGCTGCAATGGCTACCAAAGATCGCTCAACTGGGTTTTGAACTGGTAATGGTTACCAATCAGGATGGGTTGGGAACCTCATCGCACCCCGAAGCAAATTTTTACCCGGTACACGATTTCATTTTAAAGACATTTGAGAACGAAGGCGTAACATTCGACGCCATATTTATCGATCGCACCTTCGCCCGCGATAATGCACCAACCCGTAAACCGGGCACGGCTTTACTTACGCAATACCTCAATACCGAGGAGTATGATATGCCGGGTTCATTCGTTATTGGCGACCGTAAAAATGATGTATTACTTGCTAAAAACCTGGGCGCTAAGGCTATTTGGTTAAACAATGACTCTAACCTTGGAGGAGCCGAATTTGATACCGACAAATGGCCTGAAAGTATCAAGGAAAGCATCGCTATTGAAAGCACCGATTGGAAGGATATTTACGAATACCTGAAACTCGGTCAGCGTGTGGTTGAACACCGCCGCACTACCAAGGAAACCGATATCTACATCAAACTAAACCTTGATGGTACAGGCGAGGGCAAGATATCAACCGGTTTGCATTTTTTTGACCACATGCTTGATCAGATAGCCCGCCACGGTAGCGTTGATCTGGAAGTGGTAGCCAAAGGCGACCTGCATATCGACGAGCATCACACCGTTGAAGATACCGGTATTGCCCTGGGCGAAGTTTTTGCTGAGGCTTTGGGCAATAAAAAAGGAATTGAGCGTTATGGTTTTTGCCTCCCTATGGATGATTGTCTGGCACAGGCCGCTATTGACTTTGGCGGCCGTAACTGGATAGTTTGGGAGGCTGATTTTAAACGCGAAAAAGTTGGCGACGTCCCTACCGAAATGTTCTACCATTTCTTCAAATCGTTTAGTGATGCCGCTAAGTGCAACCTCAATATAAAAGCCGAGGGCGTAAACGAACATCATAAAATTGAAGCTATATTTAAAGCCTTTGCCAAAGCCATAAAAATGGCCGTAAAGCGCGATGTTGATAAAATGGTTTTACCAAGCACTAAGGGGGTGATGTAGTAAGGCCCCCTAACCCCCTAAAGGTGGAACTGAAGTTTGAATAATAATGGATAAAATAAACGTTGACAATACCCAAGCTTCGCCAACAAGTGAAGCTACTCCCCCTTTAGGGGGCGGGGGGATCGGAATTATCAGATACGGTGCAGGCAATATATTCTCGCTCACTGCCGCTTTAGACAGGCTGGGCATTGCCTACGGAATGATACACAATGAAGCTGATTTTGAACAGTTTGACCGTTATATCATTCCCGGTGTTGGCCATGCCGGCGCGGCTATGCAAAAGTTACAGCATACCGGCCTCGTACCCAAAATACGCTCGCTTACCAAGCCTGTGCTGGGTATTTGCGTAGGTATGCAGCTGTTAACCCAACACTCCGAAGAAGGTGACGCCCAACTGCTTGACCTTGTTCCGGTAAAAACATTGCGCTTTGCCGACAGTGCCGAGTACAAGGTACCACACACCGGATGGAACCGCGTTTACCCCGAAAAAGAGAATAAACTTTTTGCAAATATTCCGCAAGGTTCGCACTTTTACTTTGTACATTCATATTTTATTGAATACAACGGTGCATACACTTTGTCGTCAACAACTTATAATAACAAATTTTCGGCATCAATTTGGCTTGACAATTTTTATGGGGTGCAATTTCACCCCGAAAAATCAGGCACTTATGGTGAAACCCTCTTGACTAACTTTTCAAAAATTTAAAAAGGCATGTATATTATTCCCGCTATCGATATTCTGAACAAAAAAGTTGTGCGCCTTCGCGAAGGTGATTACCAACAAGTTACAGAGTATGATGTATCATTGGAGGAGATGATCGAGCGCTACCAGTCTAACGGAACAAACTTTATTCACGTTATTGACCTCAATGGCGCAAAAAACGACTTTTCTAATCAGGAGTACCTGTTCAACGTGATCCGCAAAACGGACATGAAGATACAGTATGGCGGCGGTGTACGCAGCATTGATAAGGTTAAGGAATTGATTGATGCCGGTGTTCACCGTGTTATAGTTGGCACACAGGCCATTACCAACCCAAGCTTTTTGGTTGACCTGAGCAAATCTATCTGCGGCGATTACAAATGTTCGGACCAGGTGGTTATAGCCATTGATGTGCTGGATGAGGTAATTAAATACTCCGGCTGGATGGAAAGCTCACCCATCAAACTAATGGATTATGTAGATAAGTGCCTGGCATTGGGCTTCTTCCGCTTTTTATGTACAGATATTAATAAGGATGGCAAACTGGGCGGTGCAGGCATCGAACTATACGAAAAGCTGCTTGACCATTCGCCATTCATCAAGCTAATCGCATCAGGCGGTGTAAGTTCAATGGGCGATATCGAGAAACTGAGCCGCCTCAAAGTAGAATCGTGCGTGGTAGGCAAAGCCATCTACGAAGGCCATATCTCTATCGAAGATATCAAAAACTGGAATCTGGAATCGTTAATATCGATATAAACTAACTCTCACCGTCATTACGAGGAACGAAGCAATCTCCGCTAACTAAGCTTAAAGAGATTGCTTCGTTCCTCGCAATGACGCTTTAATAAGATGCTGTCAAAACGAATTATCCCCTGCCTTGACGTTAAGGACGGGCGTACGGTTAAAGGTGTAAACTTTGTTGACCTGCGCGATGCCGGCGACCCGGTGGAGCTGGCCTGGAACTACTCGAACCAGGGCGCTGACGAACTGGTGTTTCTGGATATTACCGCTACGGTTGAACGCCGCAAAACCATGGTTGAACTGGTTAAGGCTGTAGCACGGCAAATCAACATCCCATTCACTATTGGTGGTGGCATAAACGAAATTGCCGATGCCGATGCCCTGCTGAATGCCGGTGCCGATAAAATATCTATCAACTCTGCCGCTGTACGCAACCCGGCGCTGATTGATGAGTTGGCCAAAGCCTTTGGGGTACAGTTTGTGGTGATAGCGGTTGATACCCGTAGCACAGGCAATAAAAACATTGTACACCTTAATGGTGGCAGGCTCCCTACCGAACGTGAAACCCTGGAGTGGATATTAGAGGCCGAAAGCCGTGGAGCGGGCGAGATATTGCTTACCTCGATGGACCATGACGGTACCAAGGCCGGGTTTGACAACGGCCTGCTTAAAACCGTTAACGATGCCGTACATATACCGGTAATAGCATCGGGCGGCGCGGGTTCGGTACAGCACTTTGTGGATGTGTTTGAAAAAACCAATGTTGATGCCGCTTTGGCTGCCTCTGTATTCCATTACGGCGAAATACTGATACCCGACCTGAAAAACACTTTACAACAAAATAGCATTGAAGTGCGGATGGTTTGATAGCTTTGCCTACTCATCATCCCCTATTCAAACAATATACAAATGAACATCGATTTCGATAAAAGCGACGGCCTTGTGCCGGTTATTATACAGGACGAGCAAACCCTTGAAGTACTGATGCTGGGGTATATGGATAAAGAGGCGTACGACAAAACCGTTCAGGAAAATGTGGTTACCTTTTTTTCGCGCTCAAAAAACCGTCTTTGGAAAAAGGGCGAAACCAGCGGCAACTATCTGCATGTAAAAAGCATTGATATTGATTGCGATAACGATACCCTGCTGATCAAGGTTAAAGCCGACGGCCCTACCTGCCATACAGGTTCGCGCAGCTGCTTTAAAACGGAGTACAATCAAAACTTTATCCACGAGCTGGAACGCATTATAGCCGACAGATACGAAAACCCGCTTGAAGGATCGTACGTGAACAAGCTGCACAAAAAAGGCCTCAACAAAATAGCCCAAAAGGTAGGCGAAGAAGGCGTTGAAACCGTAATTGCGGCACTTAACGAAACCGAGCACGACTTTATCAACGAATCGTCGGACCTGGTGTTCCACCTGCTGGTACTACTCCGCGAAAAAGGCATCAGCCTGGAAACAATAGCTAAGAATTTAGAGGAGAGGCATAAATAGACCATGGTCAATAGTCAATAGTGAATGTATTTAGATTGTTGACAAACGATTAATTTAAGAGTACTATGGACTATCGTCTATCGTCCATGGACTCTATAAATAAACCATGAACCATGAACTAACGAGGTAAATGATTCAAGTACAAAAAATAGCTGAACTTACCGGGCATGGTAACCCAATATTTACGGCTGAGCTATCGCAAAAGCCGGGCATATTGTTTACCGGTGGAAACGACAAGGGCGTTGTGGAATGGAGCCTGAAGGATAATACCTTTATCAAGGTGATGTTTCCGGTGCCTGCTTCGGTATATGCTATACATTGTCCGGAGGGTTATCCGTACATGTTTGTGGGATTGCGTACAGGCGATGTGGCTGTGTTTGATTTTATTCAGCAAAAGGTGATCAAGCTGTTAAAGCATCATACCAAACCGGTGTTTGATGTTAAGGCTGTAATTACCAAAAAGGAGTTGTTAGTAGCCAGCGAGGATGGCTCGGTAACCGTATGGAGCCTTGAAACGCTTGAGCTTTTGCATACTGTTCAGGTTTCGGGCGATACCATACGCTGCATAACGGTATCCCCGCAAAAACGACATATTGCCTTTGGCTGTCGCGATAACAGCGTGAAGATATATGATATGGACGATTACGGCTTCATTACCTCGCTAAACGAGCATACCATGGCCGTATTTTCAGCCCAGTATTCGCCTGATGGCAGCTACCTGCTAACCGGATCGCGCGATGCGCAGTTTAAGGTTTGGGATACTAACAGCTACACCCTGCTCCAAAATATACCGGCGCATTTATTCGCTATTAACAGTATTGCTTTTCACCCTTCGCGCCCTTACTTCGCTACCGCCAGTATGGATAAAAGCATCAAGATATGGGATGCCCAAAGCTTTAAACTCCGCAAGATCATCAGCCGCGAAAAAGGGCTGTCATCGCACGTGCTATCAGTAAATAAACTGGTATGGAACGGCGACGACCTTATCTCTGTAAGTGATGATAAAGCGGTGCTGATTTGGCAGGTAACCTTTGCTTAAAAGTATCTTTTAATAACCGCTAACTGGTGGGTGTACTTGCCCTGCTCCTCAGAGTAAATACCCTTTTCATCAATCTGCTCTATCTTTACACGGCCCGATGCATGGATGATCTGCCCATCGCCAAGCATTAAACCCACGTGGGTTATACGTCCTTCGGCATTGGCAAAAAACGCCAGATCGCCCTCTTTGGCATCCTCAATATTGGCAACTAACTCGCCCTGTACTGCTTGCTGCGAAGCATCGCGATCTATCTTGATACCGTGCAGTTTAAATACGGCCTGCGTTAATCCCGAGCAGTCGATACCAAAATGCGTGCGGCCTCCCCATAAATATGGTGCGTTTAAAAACTGCATAGCAGTTTCAATAAGCGAATCTTCCAGCTCATCATCCACTTCGGGCACGGCATAGTAATCATCACCCACCCGGCACTCATCCCCCTCTAAAAATGGCAGCGAACTACCAAAAGGCAGGTAAAGCAGCGCCATCTCCGGCTTTTTGAATGCCCAGGTAACTGCTGACGTTGTGATGGTTGGCGGTGTTTGTTTTATATGGTTGTAATCGGCTTCATCCAGTTGGGTAAATAGCAACTTACCTATCCAGCCGGTATAATTTTCGTAAGCGGTGGTGATCTTTACCCAGTGCTCCTGGCGCTCCAATATCTCAAAGGCTTCGCCAAATAAAACCTGGGTTTTTATCTCGCTACGCTCAGCTGGTTCAGCCTTAAGCGGCGCTATGGCCATATTACAAATACCGTATTCCATTAAAAATTTATTTACACCAAAGGTAATCAATCAAAACAAATTATATATTTGTAAGTACTTACGTAAGTACTTACATAAATTACTATGTCGATAATAGATGATCTGCAAGAGCTTACCATTGGCGCACGTATGAAACGTTTATATGATATATTTTCTCAGGATGTAGAGCAGATATATAAGGATGAAGGCTTAACCTTTGAGCCTAAATACTTCGCGCTGTATTACCTGATCAGTCGCCGTGAGGAAATAGGCATTACCGAAATTTCTGAAGAACTGGCCCTCACCCATCCCGGTGTTATTCATTTAGCTAAGGAGTTGGAGGCCTTGGGATATATTGAATCGGTAAAATCAAAAACCGACAGCCGTAAACGTAACTTGCGCCTGTCCGAAAAAGGCAAGCAATCCCTGGTAAAATTCGAGCATGTTTGGGCCAAGATAACCAGCCTCAATAAATCGTTGTTCGGTAGTCAAAAGAACCATTTGCTGCAAGCGGTTATTGAAACAGAGGAACAATTAGCCGAAAAGAATTACTACCAGCGCTTCAAGGAGATGTTTAGCTTCTCGGGCCCTACTGATGTTAAGATACTGGATTACAAGCCCGAACTTGCCCCGCATTTTAAATCGCTTAACGTGGAGTGGATCAACACCTATTTCACCGTTGAGGCGCATGATCTGGAACAACTTGATCACCCGGAACATATATTGAACAACGGCGGCCGCATAATTTTTGCCGAAGTTGATGGCGACATTGCAGGAACCTGCGCCCTAATAAAAACCGGTTACCTGGAATACGAAATAGCCAAAATGGGTGTAAGCCCCAAATACCAGGGCCGCAAAATAGGCCAGGCTTTAATGACCTCAATTGTAGATACCGCCCGAAGCCTGGGTGCCAAACGCATCTGGTTAGGTTCAAACAGCAAGCTCGCTCCCGCCCTTGCCGTGTACCGCAAGTTCGGCTTTGTGGATATACCCGTAGGAGATTCGCCTTATAAAAGGGCTGATGTGAAGATGGAGATGTATTTGTAATTGATAGGTTGCTTTATTAAACCCCTCCCTTGGGAGGGCAGGGAGGGGTTCACGAACTATCCTAAAAAGATTGCTTCGTATTTAATGACGCGCTTTCTATATTACATATTCAACCTTGTCATTTCGAGCGATAGCGAGAAATCTGCGCGCCTTCATAATCAAGCGATAGACTTCTCCTCGTACAACCCCTCCTAAATCCTCCCCGAGGGGGAGGACTTTTAATATCCAGTTAACCATCTTGTCATTTCGAGCGATAGCGAGAAATCTGCGCGCATTCATAATCAGGCGACAGATTTCTCCTCGTACCTCGATCGAAATGACAAAAACTTAAAAGCGATCAGAAAAAAGTCCTCCCCCTCGGGGAGGATTTAGGTGGGGTCCGGGTAAACAAAAAAAGGAGCACCAAACGGTGCTCCTTTTCAATATATTCAAAAAGAAAATTCTAATTATTGACCTAAGTGCAGCCAGTCTTTTTTGGCGTGCAGTTCTTCTTCAGTTTCGCGTATGTCTTCGTCGTCAACGCAACAATCTACCGGGCAAACCGCGGCACACTGTGGTTCGTCGTGAAAACCAACACACTCGGTACACTTATCAGGTACTATATAATATATATCATCAGATAATGCAGCCTGAGATTCTTCGGCATTAAGGGTGTTGCCATCGCCAAAGTCGATAAGCCCTTTTAAACCTGTACCATCAGAAAAACGCCAGGCGGCACCAGCATCATAAATAGCATTATTAGGGCATTCTGGTTCGCAGGCCCCGCAATTAATGCATTCATCGGTGATTTTGATCGCCATATTTTATTATTCTATATTCTAAATTAACTTTGCAAGCTGCAAATATAACAAAAAAAGGGTTTCGGGGTTTATACCGATACCATAATTAATATGTCAAATTACAATCCGCATACATACATACAGGCTTTTGCCGCCCTTGGCGAGTACTTGCGTGAACCTGATGATCAGCTAACGCATATCATCCAAACCGAAAAACAACACAACGCATGGTTCACTCCCGAAAGTGTACAATCGGCTATTGATGCCATCGCCGGTAATCTTACTATATCTAACTTAAAACAATGGCTGGATAATTATAATGTAAGCACCGCTAAAGAGCCCAAAACGGTAGGACTAATATTAGCGGGCAATATCCCGTTAGTAGGGTTTCATGATGTGCTGAGTGTAATACTTTCGGGCAATAAGGCGCAGATCAAGGCTTCATCGCAGGATAGCAGACTGATCGGGCTACTGCTTAATAAACTGGTTGAATTTAACAGCGCCATTGATGGCAGCTTTGCCTTTGTGGATAGATTACAGGGCTTTGATGCCGTTATAGCCACAGGCAGCGACAATACTTCGCGCTATTTTGAATACTACTTTGGTAAGGTGCCCAACATCATCCGTAAAAACCGCAACAGCATAGCGCTATTAACCGGTAATGAAACTACCGAACAACTGCACGCGCTTGGGCACGATATTTTTGATTACTTTGGCCTGGGTTGCCGTAATGTATCAAAGGTGTTGGTACCTGCGGGATATAATTTTACACCGTTTTTTGAGGCTATAGAGCCATATAACGATATAGCCAATCATCATAAATACCACAATAATTACGATTACAATAAATCAATATACCTGGTAAACCGCGATAAGCATTATGATAACGGCTTTTTGCTGGTAAAGCAGGATGAAAGGCTGGCCTCGCCCCTGGCGGTACTGTTTTACGAGGAATATGAAAGCCTTGAAGCAGCGCAGCAGCAGATAATTGCCAATGCTGATAAGATACAATGCGTGGTTAGCGAAGCTGATATACAGGTAAGTAACCAGGTAGTAAATTTTGGCCACAGCCAGCAACCTGCCCTAAATGATTACGCCGACGGAATTGATACCATGAAATTTTTGGCTGATCTTTAAAATAACGATAACTTTGGGAGAACCGTTCATAGATAATGGTTCATGGTTCATAGCTAACAACGCTTCTTACCATGAACAATCAACTATGAACCATGAACTAAAATGTATATTATAAAAGTAAAGGGCGTTGCCAAAATTCCGGATTATGTGCAGCTGCGCGATGACAAGTTTACGCTGCTGGCATACTTTAGGGTTGACAGGCCTGACAAATCGCTTGATAAAGTGGGGCTTGCCGATAAGGCCGAGCATATTATGAATATTATTAAGGACCTGCCTTTCGGGCAGATTTTAAAACTGGAGCTATAGATCACCATGATAGGAAATTCTATTATAAAACTTACCGGCGTTGATATATTTCAGCAAAAACACCTGGTACTATCAAACGTAAACCTGCATATTGATAAAAATGATTTTGTTTGGCTGATAGGTCAAACCGGATCGGGCAAGAGTAGTCTGCTTAAAATATTGTATGGCGATTTGAATATTGCTGCCGGCAGCGGCTACGCCTGCGGGTACGACCTGGGTAAGCTGGCCGACCGTGATGTACCTTTTTTACGCCGTAAGCTGGGTATAGTTTTCCAGGATTTTCAATTACTTACTGACCGTACCATTGAGCAAAACCTGCACTTTGTACTAAACGCCACCGGCTGGACGGATAAGAAACTGGTTACCGAACGTACGCTTGACGTATTGGAAAAAGTAGGCCTGCGCTCAAAACTGAAGAAAATGCCGCATGAGCTATCAGGCGGTGAGCAGCAGCGTGTGGTAATTGCCCGTGCCCTGCTTAACGACCCGGAGATAATACTTGCCGATGAGCCCACCGGTAACCTTGACCCTGATACATCCGAAGAAATTGTGATGCTGCTTAAACAAATAAGCCAGCAAATGGGCACCGCCGTTGTTGTGGCCACACACGATTATCATATCATCCGCACCTTCCCATCGCGCATTATAAAATGTGAGAACGGCAAGGTATTAGAGGATGTGCAGATAGCTTGAGTTTCATTAGTAGCGGTTGCAGTAAAAAAGTAAAGTTATAACAACTGCAACCGCAACTGCCACTTTTCAAGACTGCCACTTTTCTACGACTGTAACCACAACTGCCACTGCAACTCTCATATAACTGCCACTTAAACAAAAGTCTGTCATTGCTTCTTAAAAAAACGGGGTACTGCTGTCAGCTTGGCTGTTTTGCGGGTATGGCAAGGCATTTGTTTGGCACTATTTAGCTATGAAATTTAATGATATGTTGAAGAAAAAAAAGAAAGAACATACCAATATGCAAGAGAATAACGAGGAGCTGAACGAAAACACGGCTGCCGAACAAGATACCGAGCAGCAACAGGGCGAAGAAACCAGCCAGGAGCCTACTGCCGAACAAAAACTGAAAGAAGAACTGGCACAAGCCAATGATAAATATTTGCGCTTATACGCCGAATTTGATAACTTTAGAAGACGCACCACCAAAGAGCGTGTAGAGCTTTTACAAACCGCCGGTAAAGAGATCATTGTATCGTTATTACCTGTGCTGGATGATTTTGAACGCGCGTTCAAATCAATGGATCAGGCTACTGACGTTGTAGCCGTTAAAGCCGGGATTGAGCTTATACACAGCAAACTAAATAACATTCTATCGCAAAAAGGCTTAAAGCCTATGGAAGCCGTTGGCGAACCATTTGATGCCGACTTGCACGAGGCTATCACCAACATACCAGCCCCAACAGATGAACTGAAAGGCAAAGTGATAGACCAAATGGAAAAAGGCTATTACCTTGGCGATAAGGTAGTGCGCTTTGCCAAAGTTATTGTAGGAAATTAATTTGATTTCGAATTTCGGATGTTCAAATTCGGATTTATCCTATGAACGTCTGACAGTAGAATTCGATACATAAAACACATTCGAAATTCCAATTTCGAAATTCGAAATAATAAAATATGTCAAAAAGAGATTATTACGACGTACTTGGGGTTTCGCGCAGCGCCGATGCCGACGAAATAAAGAAGGCTTACCGCAAGATGGCCATCAAATATCACCCGGATAAAAATGAGGGCGATAAGGAGGCTGAGGAAAAATTTAAGGAAGCGGCCGAGGCTTACGAAGTATTAAGCAATCCTGAAAAACGCCAGCGTTATAACCAGTTCGGCCATGCAGCCAATGCGCAATCAGCAGCGGGTGGCGGTTATGGCGGTGCCGGCAACATGAATATGGAAGACATATTCAGCCAATTTGGCGATATATTTGGCGGCGGTAGTCCGTTCGAGGGTTTCTTTGGCGGCGGTGGTCGTCAGGGTGGCGGCGGCAGGCGTGTTGCCCGTGGCAGCAACCTGCGCATCAAGGTTAAGCTTACCCTTGAGGAGATAGCCAATGGTGCCGAGAAAAAGATAAAGGTAAACAAACAGATAGTTTGTAAAACCTGCGATGGCAGCGGCGCTAAGGATAAATCATCTTTTCAAACTTGTAAAACCTGTGGCGGCAGCGGTGCCGTACGCAGGGTAACCAACACCATTTTAGGCCAGATGCAAACTACCAGCACCTGCCCTACCTGTAATGGCGAAGGTTCTATCATCACCTCAAAATGTAATGTTTGCCACGGCGATGGTGTAGTACGCGGCGAAGAAACCATTACCATAAACGTACCTGCCGGTGTTAGCGAAGGCATGCAATTAAGCATGAGTGGCAAAGGTAACGCTGCTCCACGTGGCGGCGTACCGGGTGATCTGATCATCCTGATCGAAGAAGTGCCTCACGAAACACTGAAACGCGATGGTAACAACGTTATATACGATCTGCATATCAGCTTTATTGACGCCGCTTTAGGCACAAGCGTTGAGGTACCAACTATTGATGGCAAAGCCAAGATCAAGATTGATGCCGGTACACAAGGCGGTAAAATACTACGCCTTAAAGGCAAAGGCGTGCCCGAGGTTAACTCATACCACCGCGGCGATCAATTGGTGCACATCAATATATGGACACCAAAGGCCCTGAGCCGCGAGGAGCGTGAACTGCTTGAAAAACTACAAAGCTCACCAAACTTTAAACCCAATCCGGGCAAAAACGAAAAAAGCTTTTTTGAACGGATGAAGGAATATTTTGAGTAAGAAAGCGTAAAGCTGAAAGACTAAAGCACAAAGCCCGGAATAGGATTATTTCGGGCTTTGTCGTTCATACCTAAATTGTTTTATAAATTCATCAAAAAAAGAACTTACAATCATCCGTTTTTCCTTTTGAGTAATTTCTTCATTGTAGAGCTTTGATAGTATTTCGTTTTCATTTAAGGCCAATACATATCGATGATCATTAAAGATGAGGTCTACATGCATATCTACATTAAACATAGATCTGGAATTTTTAAATTTCTTGTACGCACAAGAGAACCTTAAGTCTGAAAAGTTTTCTCTTAAATCTTTTATAGATTTTTTAATATAATTTATATTATCATCAACAAATAGTTCAGCGATATGATTTAAATCCCTTATTAATGGTTTGCTATAAGCATCTGATTTTTTTGATTGATAATATGTGATAAATATTGTTGGTTTAATTTCTGAGAACACATCCTTAAACATGTCGTTTTTCTGACAGATTTTAACCAGCACCTCAATAACATCTAATATAATTTCCTGCTCTTTAATAATAGTTTGTTCATAACCAAAGTGAGATTGAGTTTTAATTTCGATCTGAAACAAAGCCAGTTTTTTATCAATATCTTCATCCTCATCAATATCTCCCCCATTAATCGCTTTAGTATATAACTCTAAAGAACTTTGCACAAGCTCAGCGATGTATTCAATAAAGGGCCAGCTGTCACCTACATCGGCTTGGCTTAATAAAGCATAATAGCTTTGCTTATTGTCGTTTTTAATAACCGCGGGGGGATAATCATTTTTCATTAGCACAAGGTTCATCAGTATGCGCGATACACGGCCATTGCCATCATCAAAAGGATGTATAGCCACAAACTTATGATGAAACAATGCAGCCACTACTATGGGATGGATATTCTTGTCGGCAGATGCCGCGGCGTACCACTGCATCAGTTCCTGCATTTTGGCTGGTGTTTCTTCGGGTGTAGCGTAATAGTGTGTTTGGCCAGTTGCCGTTTGCACGTGGTTTGGTTGCGTTTTATACGCTCCTATCTCTATACGTTTTTTTGTTGGCTGGCCATCGGCTGTTTGCGCATCTACCTCGTATGCTTGTACCAAGATAATTTCGTGCAATTGCCTGATGTCATTTTCGGTTAATGGCCTACTATCCTTTATTACCGATAATAAAAAATCAATAGCATCATTATGTCCCTGAATATCTAAATGATCCTTTAACGGCTTACCTTTTGCAGTAATACCATGCATCAGTAAGGCTGTTGTTTCGCCATAGTTCAGCTTATTACCCTCAATTGCATTGGAGTTGTAGTTCCAATCCAACCTAAGTTTTTGCATTACCCGGCCCTCAACATCAACAGGCAATGGGCGTTGCGCATCAATCCGCTCCTTTAATACGTCTATTTCCTTTAATAAATCAGCCTTACTATACTCTTGTTCCAATTTCAGGTTCATGTTTTAAAGATAAAAAATATCAGGTCAATCTAATAAACACATAAATTTGGCATACATATAAACCTGCAAGGTATATTTGCCCTAAATACTTTTCCATGAAGATCAACTTAAAATCAGCGCAGCTGGCTTTTTTTCTTAATATCATTTATATAGTTAGCAGGGGCATATCGGCTTCGGTTAAGATCATCCCATTAATTATACCTCAAGGGCTACAATACTTTTTGCTGTTTCTGTCGGAGTTAAGTTTTGTGGCTATTATCATATTCCTGATCGGTTCATTAAGGCATTGGCAGGCTAAATCGACAGCCTTGTGGCTTACTATCTATTTGGCATTAAGTGTTATCAGTTTTTTTATACCAATAGCCTACCATACCGGTTTGCTTACCTTAACGGCGTCAACAAGCTTTATACCAGCTATACCGGTGTTCGCTACTTTTGCAACTATCATTATCATGATGATGACCTCGTTCAAAATCACTCCTTCATCTTTAGGGGCGGCATTCAGGGCATTTTTTATTGTGGTGATACTGTCGGCATTAATAAGTCATTATTTGCCTACGCTGATGCCTGTGGTACAAACACCAACCATGAATAAGCTATCAATTGCGGCGGTTGAACTGGTTAGTTTACTGCCCGGTTTCGCCATATTCTTCATCCTGCAAAAGGTATGGCTACTGCTTAATGAGGGTGTTATTGTTAACAAAAAAGTTTAAACAAACCATTCATCAGCTTTAAGGTTTTATGGCTAATATGAATAAACGAGTAGCTGTGATGGACCTTGGTACCAACACATTCCATTTGCTTATTACCGAGGGCAGCATTGCTGATCACGTTATTCTGGAACATGAACATACTGCCGTAAGGCTTGGTGAGGGCGGCATTAATAAGGGCATTATTCAACCCGAACCTTTTGCACGCGGACTGGCTACCATGCAGCAATTTAAACAGCTGTTAAATAAACACATGGTGGATTGCGTGCGCACTATCGCAACCTCGGCATTGCGCAACGCGGGCAACGGGCAGGATTTCATCCGTCAGGTAAAAGAACTTACCGGCATACAGATAGAGATAATTGACGGTGATACCGAAGCCGGTTTAATATACCAGGGCATCAAAGCATCCGGTTGTTTATCGGCAAGCGATACCCTGATCATGGATATTGGCGGTGGCAGTGTGGAGTTTATTTTGGGCAACAACGATGGCATCATCTGGAAACAAAGTTTTGAAATTGGCGCCGCTCGCCTGATGGACAAATTCCATCAAACCGACCCGATACCCACCGCTTCTATAACACAACTCAACACTTATCTGGAAGAAAAATTAATTCCGCTATTTGAAGCTGTAAGTAATAATAAGGTGGATACGCTGATCGGCTCATCAGGCGCGTTTGAAACTTTTACAGAGTTGATAGAAAAGCCTAAAGATCCGTCTTTCAGGTTGAAGGATGTGCGGAATTATCTTTTTAATACCGATGAACTGATCAGCATAACTGATAACGTTATCGCTTCATCGCACCAGCAAAGGGCAACAAACCCGGCCATTATACCCGTACGGGTCGATATGATCGTGGTGGCATCACTCATTACCCGCTTTGTAATGCAGCGACTCAACATAGCCAATATAGCCATGTCAACGTATTCGTTAAAGGAGGGTGTTTTGGCTGTGGAGTTAGCCCATTAGTTAAACCCACCCTGTATCACCATTAAACCATAACAACTTGATAGACCTATAATTAATACTAAAAGGCCAGCCAGTACCCACTCCCATTTGCGCGCAAATGGCGCAATAATCACACATGCTCCGGCATGAACCAATACAAATAACAATTGCAACAATAAACCGTCCTCACCCAAAACTCCGCACAGTAAAGTATATCCTACCAATATTAAAATATTAATGCCGGTAATGCCCATATATACGGGGCGCTTTTTTTGTTCGGGTAGTTGCTCGGGTGTCATACTGGAATTTCGTTACGTAACTGGTTTAGGTACTCTATTTTGTCATCACGATAAAACAGGTTCATGGTTTCAAACGGGATGATCTTCATATCCTTATTAACAATGTGCACGCAAGATTTTTTGATGGCGCGTACATCAAAGTTTTGCGCATCAATAAAATTCATGATTATCACCCTGAAAAGGTTATCGTAACCCAGGTTGGGCGCATCTATTTCGGGCAGGCAGCACATAATGGATTTTAAATGCTCTTTAGCCTTATCAACCGAATTACCTGTGCTGAACATATTGAGGAGGTGCAATTTCAACTGTTCATCCTGCTCGTAAACAATGGTATTTTTTGAATTGTCGAGCAAATCGTCCGGGTTTATCATCCGCGTAAGCGGAAACACATGCTCGCCCAGTTTAAGCGCATAACCCATCACCAATGCGTCGGGGTTACACGGTACAGGTATCAAGTCATTCTGATTAAAAATATTGGTTTGCTCCAGTATGGCGCTGCGCACTTCGGTCATGGTATAACGCTCGGTAGCCTCGTTATAATTTTCGAGCCTGCCCGCCTGCTGCGTTGGCTGAAAGGTTACGCCACGCACACAACGCTGCTTTAACGCGTATTCAATTATCTTACCTATCTCGTGTGTGTTCACTCCTTTTTGCAGCGTTACCACCAATGTGGTTGAAAGGTTGTATTTGTTAAGATGCTCTATAGCCTTTTCCCTCACCCAACGCAGATCCTCGCCACGCAGCTTTTCCAAAGCCTCCTGCTCAAACGAATCAAATTGCAGGTAGATCTCAAAATCGGGCATGTAGGTTGCCAACCGCTCAACAAAAGCTTCATCCTTGGCTATACGGATGCCGTTGGTATTGAGCATCAGGTGCCTGATGGGCTTGGTTTTGGCAATATCCAGTATCTCAAAAAATTGGGGATGTACGGTAGGTTCGCCGCCGCTAAGTTGTATAACATCGGGCTCACCTTCGTTACGTACCACAACATCAAGCATTTGCTCAATTTCTTCTAAGGTGCGATGCCTGCCATAATGTGGCGATGACATGGCATAGCAAGTTGGGCAGGTAAGGTTACACCTATCGGTAACCTCTATAACGGTAAGGCATGAATGCTGTTCATGATCGGCACACAGGCCACAATCATAAGGGCAGCCATAATGCGTTGCCGTATTGAACCTGAGTGGCATCTCGCTGCGTTTGGCGTAATTGCGGCAATTTTTGTAATACTCCACGTCAGTGGCTATCAATACCTTTTCGCGGCCATGCTTAGGGCAATTCTTCAGCATGTAAACCTTATTATCCTCAAATACTATTTTAGCATCAACACGGCGCAGGCAGGTTGAACAAATACTCAGGGTAAAATCGTAATATATATACGGGCGTTCAGGCATGTGCAATCAGTTTTAAAGGTTTAGTAAATACCTTGTAATAATACAATAATCCGCCTAAACAAACCAATTGTATTGTTGAAACACCAAAACTGTAGAAATAAGCAGGCTTAATAAATTCAATAAAAAATCTGAACAACAGGTAGCTTACCATAAACAATTTGAATTTAGCACCATCGGCCAAAGTATGTTTTTTGCTTACAGATGCCAATGCCAGCCATAACATCAACCAAAACAATATCTCATATAAATTAGTGGGGTGCCGGTAAACACCATCGCCAAAATTGATGGCCCAGGGCAAGGTGGATACTACACCATAAGTACCATCCTCCAATCCGGCAAAAAAGCAACCGGTGCGGCCAATTATCATGGCCAGTATAAGCGGGTAAACCATCATATCGCCGGAGGATGTTTTTACGCCGATGATATTTTTAACCAACTCAACACCTATCAGGCCGCCAAGTAAACCACCTACAATGGTTTTATTGGCCATAAAGTTATACAGGCTAAGGTGTTTTATATATTCAGGATTTTCGAGAATACCCACTACGTGCGACCCCAAAAATGCACCGGCAGCCGCGCCGACAAATATAAGGAGGCGGTTATGATCGCTTATAGCGTCAGTAGTATGCTTGCGCAGGTATGCATAGTAGCGATAGCCTATAAAAAAGGATAGCGTTTCACAAATAAAGTGTACGGGTAGTGTGAGTTTGCCGATATGTAGGTCTAAAGGAAAATGCAAAGGCCGATTTTTGCGGCAAAATACAAATTTTACCGGCTATCAGATCAACCGTAACAACTGCTGATAAACCTTTTCGGTAGGCAGGCCAACCACGTTAGTGTACGAGCCATTGATGCGCTCGATGCCGATCAGACCTATACGTTCCTGAATACCGTATGATCCGGCTTTATCCAGCGGCTGGTATTCATCTACATAACTTTGTATCTCGGCATCGGTAAGCTTGCGGAAGAACACCTCGCTTACATCATAAAATTTATTGTACTCGCCCTTGTAGAACAGGCAAACACCTGTTACCACACGGTGTACCCTGCCTGATAGCTTTTTGAGCATTTCAACAGCATGCTCAGCAGATTCAGGCTTGCCCAGTATCTCGCCATCAATAGCTACAATGGTATCGGCAGTAAGCACCACCTCGTCGGTAACATCCTCATCAAAGGCTTCGGCTTTTTGGGTGGCGATGTATACGGCTATCTCCTCGGGCGTTAAACCATCAGGATAGCTCTCGTCAACCTCTTTCAACACCACACGAAACTCAACATCCATCAGTTGCAACAACTGCTGCCTGCGCGGAGATTTTGATGCCAGAATTACGGGAGGGAATTTGCTCATACTTTTAGTCGATAGACGATGGACCATAGTCCATGGTAAATTTTTAGTTTATGGACTATAGACCATAGCCCATAGTGTTTCAATTGTTGTAGTAAGGTTCTCCTACTATGGTCTATCGACCATAGACTATTGACTAAATTACCAGCTATACGCTTCGGCGTTCATCCATTTGCCTTGTACTTTGAGTACTTTTTCGATGATGTCGCGGGCGCAGCCTTTGCCGCCGGGTATGGGCGATACGTAATCGCATACGGCCTTTATTTCTTCAACAGCATCGGCAGGGCAAACACGTAAGCCGGCTAACTGTATCACCGTCAAGTCGGGAATATCATCGCCTACGTATATCACGTTGGTAGCCTTAATGCGCTTTTCTTCCAGGTACAGTTTAAAGCGTTCGTCCTTATTACGGGCGCCAATGTAAACATCGGTAATACCCAGGCTGTTTAAACGATGGATAATACTTTTTGACCTGCTGCCTGATATAGCACATACATTATAACCCAGTTTAACGGCTAATTGCAGGGCATAACCATCCTTTATATTGAACGATCGGGTTTGCACGCCATCATCGGCAACAAATACCGATCCGTCGGTTAGTACACCGTCAACATCAAAAATAAAGGTGGTAATATCTTTAAGCTTGGTTAAAAAAGATTCCATGCCGTATGGTTATTGGTTATCGCGCCATTCGTACACCCAGGCCGATTGTATCTGCTCCAAGTGGCCTTCGTTAGCTTCTTCGCGGGTACCGGCAAAGTTAGGTATTGATAATACCCACTCCAGCAGATCGGTAAAGCGTATGCGGTAAATTTTTGCCTCGGTGAAATCATCGCCAAACTTTTCGTAAAGTCCCATGGCAATGTCTTCATATTCGTTCCAGTGGATAGGCAAAGCAAATTTATCTTGTGTCATGTTCGGTATGGTGAGTACTTGTTAGTGTCCTAAAAATTGTGATTGATCGGGCAGGGTAACCTCAATATCGCCGTCAATAACTACGCATTGGCAGCCCAGGCGCGAGTTGATGCGCGGGTTTACGGCACGGTCGATAAAGTCTTCTTCCTTGTCTGATATTTCCTGGATATTATCCATACCCTTGTTCACGTAAACATGGCAGGTACTGCACCCGCAAACGCCGCCACAGTTATGTTGCAGCTCTATACCATTCTCAAGACAAACATCCAGCACCGATTCGCCTTCAGCTATGGGGAGTTCTACGGTGTCGTGATCCTTCTCCTCAAAGTTTATCTTTACTTTAAAAACATTCATTTGGGCAAAAGTAACAAAATTACCTGTGTAGTTATCCCCATTTATCCATTTTGATAATGGCCTGACTTAGCATACTGTAAATAGCCTGTAGCTCAGCACTATTATCTAACAACTGCATATGGGCCTGCATGGTTTTTTCATCGTTGCGTATGGCCGGGCCGGTTTGCACCTGTACCGGTGATGCCTGCTGCACCTTCTGCGCGGTTTCATCTATCAGCGGGCGTATGATATTAAAATCCAGCTGATTTTGGTTGAGCAACTGCTCGGCCACATGGTATAAGTAGTTAGGGAAATTGCAGGCGAACACCGCCGCCAGGTGCAATATCTTCCGCTGATCGGAGCTTACCCGGTACACGTTGTTACTGATGGTTTGGGCAAGTTGTTGCAGTTGTTTGGTGATATCATCATCCGCTCCCTCGATACATAGCGGCACGTTCAAAAAATTAAGTTCGCGTATCTTGCTAAAGGTTTGCAGCGGATAGAACACGCCGCAGTTAGCCGTAAATATCTCTAACGCCGAAATACTGGTAGCGCCCGAGGTATGCACCGTAAGTTTGTTATACGGAGCCAGTTGCCTGGCCACATCAATAATGGCATCATCCTTTACGGAGATAATGAATATATCGGTTTCGGGGTTGACATCTGCCAGTTGATCGATAGCCTCCGCCCCTACATGGTAGGCCAGCAGGGCGGCATTTTGCATGGTAGGGCTATAAACCTGCACAATACGATGGCCTGCATTTTTAAAGGCCGCCGCCATGTGTGTGGCCACATTACCCGACCCGATGATGGTGATACGCATACCGCAAAGCTAAGGGTTTTGGTTTTGCAGGATGATATTTTAATTAGATATTTGAGCATGAAGAACCTCCTTTATCATTTTATTCCTCGCATTGCTTTTGCTCTCTGTTGGCTATATTATACAGCCCCCTACCGCGTCGAAGCAAAAACCAAAACAAAGCAGCCTTAGTGAATTAGATGAGCCGGATAATTGGAAACCGGAAAATGACGATTGCCTGCACTGTAACCGTTATACGCTAACCAAGCGCCTGAGCATGTATCCTTTTAATAAAGCGGCCAAAGTGCTGGCTGTGTCGTACCATGACGCATGGGATAAAGAAGCAGACATAACTTATGATACGCCGGATACTGCTACAAATAAAGCAGAACCAGAAAACGAAATTGTGGATCATGGAATAAGAATAGATAACGGAGTTTTAGATACAAGCCACCTTGTTGAGATAAAAAAGCTTAATGCTGCACAAATAGATAGATTAACAGACCTTTTGTACAACACCGGCTACAAAAAAGAAGGCGTTAATCAGATAGAAGAAGGCATGTGCTTCAAGCCCAGAAATGCCTTTATATTTATTAACGAACAAGGTAAGGTATATGATTATTTGCAAATATGTTTTGAGTGCATGCAATACTCATCACCATCAGAAATGATCAACATCGGTGACGTTTGCAATCAAAAATATGAGCTGTTGAATAATTACTTTATCAGTATCGGTATAAAAACGGGAACTATCGCTAAATAACTTCTATCTGCTCCGCCCATTGCAATTCACCCGGCAATGTCAAACTGCTGAATTCAATGTGGATCACCCGGCGGTTGTTGTTATTTGTGGTACGATTGGATGCGTGGAGTAATAATGGCTGCATGATCATTACGCCGCCTGCGGGTAGTTCACACAGGTGTTCCCGTTCGGTTTGCCAATCAATATTTTCGGGGCGATAAATGCCTTTGCTGTGCGATGCCGCTATTACTTTCAGCGCGCCATTATCGGTATCGGTATCGTCAAGATGGATGCGTACGGTGTAGATATTCTCGAGCACATCTGTTGGTGGCTGCACGGCAAATTGTCCCTGCTTTACCGTCCAGTTGGTATATCCATCTGTGGGGTGCTTTTCTGCCACGGCAATAGTTAAGTCCTGATGATAGGCTACAAACCAGTTGGAGTTGCCGGGCTTATCAAAGTAAATACTTTTGACCACGAAATAATCATTACCGAAAAGCTCCTGCACTATAGCTTTCAACCTATCGTTCATTACCAATGGCAACACATCAGGCACTTCATTAAAAAAGCGACGTATAGCGAACAGATCAGCCGTTTTACGAAAGTTAACGCCCGAGTTATCAGCATCGGCAATACATTGCTCAATGGCCTTGATCTCGTTGGCTGTAAAAACCAAAGGCAGCATGGTAAAACCATCCTGCCTTAAATTATGCTTGTGCTTGTCAGCGTCAAAAAACATTAGGTTGTTTTAAGCTCCTTATTTCTGCGGAAGATCGACATCAGGAAGCCAATAACCATAATCACTACACCCGCCCATAAAAAGTTGATGTACGGGAATTGTATGGCCTTTAACACAATGAATTGCTTTTTGCTTTCAGGCTGCTGGTATACGGTTATCTCAAACTTCTGCTTCTCAGGCAGTATTTTGCTGATGCGCAGTTTCAGGCCCGCGTCCTCCAGTTTCTTAGGAAAATCAAACGCGCTGCCATTCTTTATCATGTAGATAGGCTCGGCATTAATAGTGCGGCCGTGGGTAATAACCTCCAGCTGAGCACCTACTGCCACATCCTTATCCGTTAATGGAATGTTTTGCAATTTGGCCTGTTTGTTAACACCTTTAAATACGATGATGCCGTCGCGGTAACGAATAGTATCGCCCACGACTACCTCATGCGTCATTGGTGCATCGTAGTTTTTATCGTCGTCCTGCTCAGCGTCGTGCCCGGCTTTTTCTTCTTCCGGTTTGGTTTGCAGCACGTTGGTCATGGTAACGTGGGTATACAGATCGTAAGTAAGATAATGCTTGGTGTCCGGCGATGACGACATACCATCCTGCGATTGTATCACATTAGGGCGAAGTAAGAACTTCTCGGTCAGTTTGCCGCTGGCATCCTTACGCTCGTAAGCTATGTTGAACAGGTGTTGCGCACCCTCTAAAGTATCGCCCAAAAAGGTAACCGAATAACCGTTCATCTCGATAGGCTCGTTACGGTAAAGTAACACGTTCTCGCGCGGGTTTTCTTCTTTGGCAAACTCGGCACTGTATTGCTCGCCGGTATTGTTTTCAGATACCACCTTGCTTGTACCTGCCGATATAACCGCGCCAACCAGCATCAACCCAAAACCAATATGCGCCACTGCCGAACCGGCCAGTTTAAATTTACCTTTAAGCGAGTCGGCCAGTATTTTACCGTTTGCTACCACACCATATATTGAGGTAAGCATTACCAATATATATACAGTGTGTAGTTTATAAGCACCGGTTATGTAAGCCAGCAAAGCGGTTACCGCGCCTGCAAAAACCAGGTATACTATGGTAGTGATAAAAAAGCGACTCGAGTCGGTCTTTTTATATTTCAGGAATTGAGTAAAGCCTGTCAGTAGCATAATCACCACCGCGAATGATGCCTGGATAATGTTATACTCCTTAACCTCTGATGGCCCCATTTTGGTGCCGAACATGGCATTCCAAACCGGTTTGGAGGTAAATATGATCAACTGGAAACAAGCCAGCGCCAAAAACACAGCACCTACAAACATCCAAAACTCACGCGAGTAGGTGTCTTCATCCTTTTTGGTGATCGGTAATTCTTTCCATCGTGCTACTAAAAGATATACGGATAATATCAGGAATATCAGGATGCCCAGCACCAGGTGCCAAAACATACCCAAGTCGGTAAATGAATGTACTGACGATTCGCCCAGTATACCGCTACGCGCCAAAAATGACGAGTACCATACCAGCACAAAGCTGATCAACACTAAAAATGTAGCTGTAAAATATGAGTGACCGGTATTTTTGAACACGATCATGACGTGCAGTGCCGCCACCAAAGTTAACCACGGGAATACCGAAGCATTCTCTACCGGGTCCCAAGCCCAAAAGCCACCAAAGTTTAACGATTCATAAGCCCAAAACGCACCCATTATGATACCTGTACCCAATATCATGGCCGAGAACAAACCGTATGATAAGGCTGGTTTAACCCAATCCTTATAACGTTTTTGCCATAAACCGGCTATAGCGTAAGCAAACGGTACTACTACCGATGCAAAACCCAAAAACAGCGTTGGCGGGTGTATCACCATCCAGTAGTTTTGCAGCGTGGGGTTCATGCCGCGGCCGTCTTTTATAAATGAAAGGTAATCCGGGTTTTGGAATATCGGCCCCTCCATAGCATCACGCAGTAAAAGGAATGGTGAGCTACCAATACGTGCTGTGAATATATCGATACCCAGCACCATGGTGCCCAAAATAGCTTGCGACAGGGCAACCACCGTCATTACCGGTTTCTCCCATGAGCCTGCCTTGCGTATCAGAATGTTACCTAATACGGCCTGCCAAAACATCCACAGCAAAAAGCCACCCTCCTGCCCGTTCCAAAAGCCTGATATAATATAATATACCGGCAACGAACGCGAGGTGTACGACCATGCGTAGTGATACTCAAAATAATGATTGTAAAGTATTACGAACAAGCAGGCACCCATGCCCAGTATGGCCAGCGAGTTTAGCCAAAAGCCAATACGCGCCATTTTATGCCATGATGTATCCTTACTTAAACTTTGCTCGCGGGTTGCAAAAAAGTAACTTATAAATGATATAAGCGCGCCGCCAAATGCCAGCGCAACAAATAAACGTCCTAAATCGCCAACAAATAAATGTTCATTCTTAAAAGCAATATCCATTAAACTATAGGGGCAAAAAATTAGAGGTTAGCGGTTTTTGGTGTAGCCTCGGCCACATTCAATTTATTATCGTTGTATTTTGACGGGCATTTCATCAAAATTTTTGAGGCATGAAACTCGTTGCCTATCATTTTACCGGTAAGCACCAACTGCTCTGAACGTTCAAAATCCTGCGGCTTAGTACCGGTAAATATCACCTTACACTCCTTGCCATCCTTATCTTTCATAAAAAACGAAAAGTAGTTGGCATCCTTAGTAGCATCGTAATATAACTGCTTGCCTTTGTTAAGGTTACCTACCACGTGTAGTTCGGCCTTGGTTTCAATGGCTTCGGTAAAAGTGCCGTATGTGCTTGAGTTTGAATAAGTACTAATTACCACCGCTATGGCAATGGCTATAATGATTATTCCGAAAATTGAACTTTTTTTCATTTGCGGGTTTACACTTTGTAATTCGAGGTTACAAAAATACGAAACGGGCAGCTAATAATGTTTATTGTAAGGGATATATGCTATTTGGAATCATTATAAATAAATTTAGTTCACATACGCATGTGTAAAACCCGTGTTGCCTGCGGCTTTCAGCTTTCGGCCTAAAACCCTAATTTCGCCCTGACAAAAAATCAGAGGGATAGCATTGGATTATTTAGCGGGATTAAACAAGGAACAGCGTGCCGCGGTTGAACAGACCGAAGGCCCGGTAATGATTATTGCAGGTGCCGGTTCAGGCAAAACCAGGGTAATTACCTTTAGGGTGGCACACCTTATTAATAAAGGTGTTGATGCCTTTAACATATTGGTTTTAACCTTTACCAACAAGGCCGCCAAAGAGATGCGCGAGCGTATCAACAACCTGGTGGGTGCCGATGCCAAAAATATATGGATGGGTACCTTTCACTCGGTATTCGCTAAAATATTACGTGTTGAGGCCGATAAGATAGGCTACCCCAACAACTTTACCATTTACGATACCGACGACAGCAAGAGCGTACTAAGGGCCATACTGAAAGAGATGAACCTTGACGATAAGCTGTACAATGCCAACTTTGTATATAACCGTATATCGGCTGCTAAAAACAACCTGGTATCGTGGATGGACTACCAGCAGAACGCGCAGATACAGGCTGATGACTTTAGCAGCGGTCGTGGGCATTTAGGCAAGGTGTATGAAAATTATGCCAAGCGATGCTTCCGTGCCGGGGCGATGGACTTTGACGATTTGCTGTTCAAAACCAATGAATTATTGCGCGATCATCCGGATGTACTCAACAAATATCAGCATAAGTTTAAATACCTGATGGTGGATGAGTATCAGGATACCAACTTTTCGCAGTACCTGATAGTGAAGAAGCTTGCCGCCGTTACCGAGAACCTTTGTGTTGTGGGTGATGACGCGCAAAGTATCTATGCCTTCCGTGGAGCGAATATTCAAAATATACTCAACTTTGAGAAGGATTACCCGGACTTGAAAGTGTTTAAGCTGGAGCAAAACTATCGCTCTACACAAAATATTGTAAACGTTGCCAACAGCATCATCGCCAATAATAAGGAGCAGCTAAAGAAAAATGTATTCTCAGAAAAGGAAACCGGCGATAAAATAAAGGTGATACGCGCATTCAGCGATAATGAGGAAGGCAAAATAATTGCCGAAGAAATTATGCAGCGCCGCACTACCAACGGCCTTAAGTGGAATGATTTTGCCATACTTTACCGCACCAACGCGCAATCGCGCTCGATGGAGGAAGGTTTACGCAAACTGAACATACCTTATAAAATATATGGTGGCCTGTCGTTCTATCAGCGTAAGGAGATAAAGGATTTGATAGCTTATTTCAGGCTAACCTTTAACCCTAATGACGAGGAAGCGCTTAAACGTGTTATAAACTACCCTAAGCGTGGCATTGGTGATACTACGGTGGATAAGATAATTCTTGCTGCCGGGCAAAATCAGATAACCCCGTGGGAGGTTATACTTGCCCCTACTCAATACATTGATAAAACACCTGCATCACTGGCCAACTTTGCTACCATGATACAGAGTTTCCAGGTGATAGCTAAAAACCAGCTGGCTTATGATGCCGCTTTGCATATAGCGCAGCACTCGGGCGTATTAAAGGATCTGTACGAGGATAAATCGGTAGAGGGCCTGAACCGTTACGAGAACATTCAGGAGCTATTGAACGGTATCAAGGAGTTTCAGGAGCGTGAGGATATTGAGGAACGTGGCCTCGACATTTTTATGCAGGATGTAGCCTTGCTTACCAATGATGATAAAGATAAGAACAAGGATGCCGACACGGTATCACTTATGACCATCCACTCCTCAAAAGGTCTGGAATTCCCCAATGTACATGTTGTAGGTTTAGAGGAGAATCTTTTCCCGTCGCAAATGTCGCTCAACTCACGCAGTGATCTGGAGGAGGAACGCCGCCTGTTTTACGTAGCCATTACCCGTGCCGAGCATAAACTGACCATCAGCTATGCTACCTCACGCTTTAAATTCGGTACGCTGATAAACTGCGAGCCGAGCCGCTTTTTGGATGAGATAGACGCTAAATACCTTGAGCTGGATTTTACGGCTAAACCTGCCCCATCGTCAGGCTCATTTAATAACGAACGCTCTGCCTGGAGCCGCAACAGCAGCGGTGGCGACAGTTTTTCGAAACCCAAGCCTACATCGGCGCCTGTTAAAACCACATCGGTACTGGCAAAGGCGCATGTGCCATCAGCAAACTTCAAACCCTCAGACACTTCCAATCTGCAAGTGGGTATGGAGGTTGAACATGAGCGTTTTGGTTTCGGCAAAGTTATAAGCCTGGATGGTAACAAACCCGACGTAAAAGCAACTATTTTCTTTAAAGAAGTAGGTCAGAAGCAACTTTTGCTAAAATTCGCAAAACTATACGTTATAAATTAACTGAAAATTATCTCACATTGCCCATATTTGTAGAATATTCTCTACAGCTGGGGAATGAAGTTTAAGGACATACTTGCATTTTAATTAAAAACACGGTGTTTTTTCAATTGGCACTGTGTTTGGATATATAACTGTAAAATAACCCTTTCCCCTTTAAACTATTGAGATATATTAGGTATGAGCGAGAAAAAACGTACAAACAAATCAATCGGTAAAAATATCCGAATTTTACGTCATCAACGTGGCTGGAGCCAGGAGGACGTAGCAAACCGCTTAGGCATATCTATTCCTGCTTTTTCAAAGATCGAAACAGGCGTTACTGATATTAACCTATCGCGCCTTGAACAAATTGCAAACATTTTTGAGGTAGCGGTAGTATACCTGCTGGCCAACGATATTGAGGAGGCTGAACCGGAGCCATCAAATTTAAGCGTAGCACAAAAAAAGCTATTAGAGCGTGAAAATGAGATAGCTATATTACAACGCAAGGTTATATTACTTTACGAAGAATTACGCGCTAAAGCCTGAGATTGTTTATAAATTACTACACGTTGCCCTGTTTTTAATAAAAACAGGGCATTTTGCATTTTAAGTATCAGTTAATTAATATCAGCAACTGAAAATGCTTAAACTATTAATAGCAAAACATGATTTAACACATACAAATCATGTTTTTAGCATTCATTTGGATTGAATATTGCAATCAGTTTTTCAAAGTAACCAACTATGTCAAACTATTTAATTTCAATAGCCAATAACGAAACTCTTGCCGGCGGCGTGATACATGATCCTATAACCAAATTAAAGGTAAGGGTATTTAACGTATTAAAATCAAAATTTAAACCCAGCAAAGGCGAGATGCGCTTTTTTGTTACCGCTAATGATGAAGTGCTGGCCTTTGAAACCAAAGGATATAAAAAGCACCGTGAGTTATTGATACTGCAAATGATATCGTGGTATTGCAGCTACCTGGGATGGTTTGAAGCCCGTATTTATCCTAACTGGCCTTAATGGTTAATCCTGCACATCCTTTGTGGGGTTGTGCAGCATATCGCTCATCTCGATGATCTTGGAGTCGATCTCCGAAACGCATTTATCCATCATACGGATACATTCCTTTTGATCCACCAAACCTTCACGTTCCAAATTCATCAACCCTTTAAGCGTTGCTATAGGCCCGCGTATCTGGTGCGACAGGTATGACGAATATTCGGATAGCTTACGGTTCTTGACCTGCAAATCCTTCGTTCGTTCATCAATGATCTCCTCCAGGTGATGATTGATACGGTCGAGGTTATCCTTTTGCTTTGATACCTCGGCATTAAGCTCGGTAAGCTGCACATTGGTTTTAGCCTTGCGCTTGACATTACCCACCAGCAAACCAACAACTGCCAAAAGCAGTATAGCAACAACCGTTACCCCAAAAAATCTTTGCTTATCATAAGCCTGGCGTTGTACCAGCAAGGCTGTTTTGCGCTCGGCCTCGGCCTGTTCAAATTGCTTTTGTATCAGGTTTATTTTGGTTGATTCGTTCGATTTATGGAGGGCGCTATCCTGGCGGTAAATATCCTGTAGGTAATGTAAGGCCTTTTCGTAATTTTTACGCTTAAACTCTAACTGGTAATTGGTGAATTCATAATCGTATACCAGTTTTTGATCCTTGATGATGTTAGCGTAAGTTTTACCCTCCTCAACAATGGAAACAGCCTCGGCAAACTTATCCTTGGCGATGTACAGCGATGCCAGGGTAAGGTTTATACTGGCTACGGTCTGGTTCAGATCGTGTCGCTTGGCTGCCTGGTTGGCCTCAAGCAGCAATCGCTCAGCCTTGGTATAATCATTAAGGTGAAAGTAAATTACACCCTTGTTTTGGATACATTTAATGATATCAACCGAATCCTTCAATTCCGAAAAGATAACACTACTGCGGTTGTAATAATCAAGCGCGTTGTTATAGCTTTTTTGGCGGTATTTGATGTTACCGATGTTCAGATACAGAGAAGCTATCAGCTGCCTGTCGTTAAGTTTTAAAGCTATTACCAGCGATTTATTGAGGTAGTTGAGCGATTGCTCATAATCATTATCGCGAAATAGGTTACCGATGTTGTTGTATACACGGGCCTCGCTTTGCAAGTCATTCAATCGCCTGAAATACTCGAGTGCCTTAAGGTAATTATCAATTGATTTTTCTGACTCGTTCAGGTAATAATACCCCACCCCCAACACACGGTACGATTCACCTATACCACGTACATAATTAAGCTTTTTTGAAAGTTCGAGCGCGCGGTTGGCGTTGGCCAATGTTTGTTCAGGATCGGTAAGGCGGCTATCAAAGCCCTGCTTGTTGAATTTGATTACCTCATTGGTATCCTGTAGAATAACATTCGAAGCTGCGCTTGCGTAAACGTTATTACAAAGAATAAACAGGATTAGGGACAAAAGGTATTTATTCATTGAACACTTATAAACGGCCACTTAACGCCGGAAGTTATAAAAATAGCAATAAAACCTGTGTTGAAAATTTTTTTTTAAAATTCTTTTCCGTTACCCAAACATGGGTATATTTGCTACTGTTAAATAATTGACTAACAACACATTATATGATAAAATAATATTCAAGGATAATAATTAGCCATATCAGCGGATTGCCTAATTGAAGCATGGCCGCGGGGTAAGCAAGTTGTCCATTTATTTGGAAGCAAAAAAATGGAGTAGCAAACACTTGAATATGTACTTAACTATTGATTAAATAATAAATTATATGAAAATTTTAATTGTTTTATTCGTAATATTTTTATCCATTGGTTCATTTACATTGAATGCCAATTCGGATGTTACGGCACCAACAGAGCAAATTAAGGCGCCGATAGCAAGAGTAAGCGGATTTAAAAAGGACATAAGCGTAGCAGACTAATATTAATAAAATACAACTTTCAATAATTAACCGAGATGAAAAAGATAGTTTTAATTATAGCCATAACAGTAGCAGGTTCAACCATACTTACCTCATGCAAACAAGAAATAAAAATGAGCATTGAGGCACCTGTAAAATCATACGCAGGCTTTAAGAAAGATATCAGCGTAGCCGACTAATTATTTGAAGTTTAAACATTTATAAAAATACACCGTCATGAAAAAGATCATCATAGCAGCATTGGTAGTTATTGCAGGTTCACTGGCATCATGCCAAAAAGAGCATCATGAAGCTACCCTGAAAGCTCCGTTGCATACATTCATGGGGTTCAAAAATGACATTAGCACTGCCGACTAAATTATAATATAATCATATATCTAAAATATTCATCAACACGACTCACAACATTTAAAAACATAAAATCATGAAAAAATTATTCGTAGCCACCGCACTAACCTTATTAACAGTATTCACTTCAGTATCAGCAAACGCGATAAAAGCAGGTGATAAAAAGGATGTTTCTTCTGCCGACGCTAAAGCAGGCGATAAGAAGGATGTAAGCTCTGCCGATTTCAAAAAAGCAGGTGACAAAAAGGATGTTTCTTCTGCCGACTAATTACAACAACCACAACAACATATATCAACAATTAACAACAGTAAAAACCCCTATAAAAATCTCAATAACATGAAAAAGTCAATCATAGCAACAGCATTAGTTCTTTCAACAGTATTCTCT
>NZ_JADFBY010000008.1 GCF_015223065.1 Mucilaginibacter sp. JRF | reverse complement strand
ATGTAATATGGCAATGACTAGTTGTGGTCATTCAAATTTAAGATCTTATAAACTCTTCGTTGACATTGGGATTTATTCGAGAGTAGTAGTGAATCAAAAGTTTCTAAATCGATAGCTTGACACAAATTAAGCCGTTGTCCTGATCGAAAATACAATTTTGCAATCGGGATAACGGCTGTCTAATATTCAGTTGTAACTCTTATTTTAATGTGCGCAATTCTGAAGAAGCATATCTTATTCAAGTTTGGCTCTTAGCGCTGCCATATCGTCACTTATCTTCTTTTCCAATACACGGGCGTAAATTTGTGTTGTAGCCAGTTTTGAATGTCCAAGCATCTTGCTGACCGTTTCAATCGGTACACCGTTGGACAATGTAATTGTTGTCGCGAAAGTGTGCCGTGCGACATGGAATGTTATATTCTTTCGGACACCTGTGTGGTCAGCTATTTCTTTCAAGTAGCTGTTGATTTTTTGGTTGGATATGACTGGAAAGATCGTTCCGGTCGCTTCTGCTCGAATATTTTCTTTGTATCGCTCGATGATTCGCAGAGCGTTAGGAAGAATTGGGGTGTTGACAGGCACTAAGGTTTTTTGGCGAAATGTTCTGATCCATTTTTCGCCATCGGAGCCGGTGACAATGTTTTCCAGTTTCAGATTAATCATATCTATATAGGCGAGACCTGTATAACAAGCAAATATGAACATGTCTTTTACGAGGTTAAGCCGACTTATTTCAAAATATTTATTTTCAACAGCTTTTAGTTCCCATTCGTTCAGAAATTCTTTATCGACCGTCTTTCGGCTCATTTTGAAACCAGCGAAAGGATTTGACGTTATCCATTTGAGATTGACGGCAAGATTGACCATCTTTTTTAACCTTATTAGATGTTTGAGAACCCCATTGGTATCCATTGGCTTCTGATGATCTTTCGGTTTATGATTATACAAAAAAAGTTCAAAGTCAGCGATGAATTTATAGTCTAAGTCTGTAAGGTTGATGTTGTCGCTGTTGAATTTTAACTGGAAGAATTTGATAAGATAGCGTTGCGTCACATAGTAATGCCTCATCGTCCCTTCTGCAAGTAAAGTCGTTGCTTGTTCATTGTGGTAGCTTAATAAGTCTGCGAAGGTGATAGGTTGTTCTTCTTTCACAATTCCGAAGAAAGCATTTTTCAATAAATCGATTGTAACCCGATATCCCTTTAACTCAATTTGACGATAGTGTTCTTTGACGGTGAGTCGCAAATCATCGAGATAATTATTGATCTTCTTTCCTTGTTTAGTGTTAGCATAGGCACAGCCTCTTGATATATCCCAATGGATCAGGTTTACTTGAAGGCTTTTGAGTGCGAGGTAAGATTTGGAACCGTTTACAGTCAATCCCATGTAGACAGGAGCTTTGCCGTCTTTTTCTCTTTCAGCACGTACTTTAAAGTGAATGCTGAGTCTGTTGGTAGTTTTCATGTTTAATTTGTTTTGATACGATGCAATCAGGTGGTATTTCATGGTGATTTTCACCGGGAAATACCGTATCAAACAGGCTCAAAAAGCGTCAAATTAATTGATGCAAGTATTTGTCTATCAATTAATTATGTACCAAAGTGAGTACCACAAATGTAGTAAACTTATTTGGTACTCACTTTGGTACCATAAACATTGAAAAACATTAGTTTGAATTGATATGGATTAAAATAAAAAACCCTGTAAATCAATTGATTTACAGGGTTTTGGTGGTTTCTGGTCTTCCACTTGGTGGGAGCAGAAAGCCCGGTTTCTATGCCATGGCCTGAATGTTTCTAAGAAATTTAATGAGGTATTTAGAACACATTTTTTGTGCCGATTGTTGTTGGACCCGATTCAAAGCCAATAAAAAAAGGGTTCTTCGATTTCGAAGAACCCTATCTGATTTGGGATTTATTCCCAAGTACTGTCTGAGATACAGATTTCGGAACATTTTTTAGAAGACATTGAAATTTTAGTGGGTTTGATTGCTTAAAACGCAGATTCTCAATAAGACGACGGGAAGTTTATCGAATCGTTTTAATGTTGAATCCAAAGTCGAATTTGCTGCTATTATACCGGTCCATTAAAATAACCGACCTCTTCGATCTCTTCATACTCCATTAGCTCAATAGTTGAAGCATATATGGAGATGGCCCAGCGGTCTCTAATCACCGCAATATATTTATAAGACAGTTCATTTCGGTGAAATTTTGTCCTGTCTTCGGGAAACTGGCCCACTAGTCTAACCTCGCCATGACTTTGCCGGAACAATTCAAAGGCGTTACATTCTGGTGTCGACTCTTTATATGGATTGACCGGCATCATCCAGTAATTTCCGGAAGGCCCTTTGAACCGTTCTATGTAAGTAAAGTCGCGCCTCCGCCGAATCTTTTCACTTCGTCTTTCAAAATAACAAACTGGATTCTTGTGTAAGAAGATACAATCCCTGTGGCAACAAAACTCCTCAGCCACATCTTTAATTATACACGGCACAAATCCTTCTTTTGTTTTCATGGCTGTTTTTTCATACAAGATACAAAATTGTAAATTTTTAATTCAAAAGAAAGCGAAGCAGGAGTGATCTTAGATTTTCTGTATCATATGGCAAAAACATATAATTTCAGCAATGTAAAAAGTAACGATATCCCTAAGTGGATATCGAACCGGCAGAAAACCGCCAACGCGATATCATAGAACTTTTTTTCAGACTAAACCTCAAAATGGTATAAGAAATAATTTAGGAAAAATCGAACCGTTAATGGGAGTGGTCTAACCGTTTGATTAATAAAAATATAGGGGCATAAAAAAAGGAAACAACGACCTTGTGTTGTTTCCTTTTGTACCTGGGGCGGGAATCGAACCCGCACTCGCTTTAAGGCGAACAGGATTTTAAGTCCTGCGTGTCTACCAGTTCCACCACCCAGGCAGGTGATTAACCTTTTAAAAATAAATCCCTTCTGTTTGAAAGAAGGGATTGGAGCGAAAGACGAGATTCGAACTCGCGACCCCGACCTTGGCAAGGTCGTGCTCTACCAACTGAGCTACTTTCGCAATTTGTTTTGCTTACAATCTGCTGCCGTATTCCGTTTGCTGATTGTGGTTGCAAAGATAGAGAGAAAACCATTTTCTGCAAGTAAAAAATGCAAATATTTTAAAGTTTTTTATAACTCCTTGTTTTTCAAAACTTCTAAAATCGCATCGCTCTCAAAACCCCGGCTCATGGCGTATTGTTGCAGCTTATAATGGCGTTTTAGCGGATGCTTCTCTTTAATCAATGCAGCTTTTTTCTCTAATAAATGCTGTAACGCGGCCATGTAATCATCCAGATCAATGCCTGCCAGCGCTTTTTTTATGAGTACATCGGGCACGCGTTTCAATTTCAGGCTTTGTTTTATTTTTATTTTACCCCAATGTTTTTGGTTGAATTTGCTTCGGGCGTAAACGCGGGCAAAGCGTTCTTCATTTAAAAAATTCTCGGTAATTAGTCTGCTGATCACTATCTCGATTATACGACCGGCAACGCCCCATTCGTACATTTTGTCGCGCGCTTCCTGCTGCGAACGTTCCTGGTAGGCGCAGTAACGCATGGCTTTGGTGAGGGCGGTGTTCTCGTCGGTAATTTTTATCGGGTTGTTGCGTTCCATTTCAAGATCAAAAATCGCTAAAATTTGTTCTAATAACCGGAAATATAAGCAACTTAGCATTGTGATGTACAAAAGCAGGTATACAACTACTCAGGTAAAACAAATATTGAATGCCACCGGCGATGTGGTTAACGATAACAGCATCAGTTTGTTAATAACCGATAGCCGTAGGATAAGCAACCCATCAGGCGGCTTATTCTTTGCCCTGAGCGGCAGGCGCAACGGCCACGAATTTGTATCCGAAGCATATAATGCCGGTGTGCGCGATTTTGTGTTGAGTGCCAAACCGCAAGGGTATTTCCCCGAAGCCAACCTGCTTATTGTGCCCGATGTGCTGGCCGCCTTACAGCAGTTGGCAGCGCATCACCGTGCGGCGTTTAGCTTGCAGGTAGTAGGCGTAACGGGCAGCAATGGCAAAACTATTGTAAAGGAGTGGTTGTACCAACTTATATCGCCCGACAGAAATATTGTACGTAACCCCAAAAGCTATAACTCGCAGATAGGTGTACCGCTATCGGTATGGCAAATCAATGAGAAGAATGACCTCGGTATATTTGAGGCTGGCGTATCAACCACCGGCGAAATGGATAAGCTGGAAGCCATTATTCACCCCGAAATAGGGGTATTAACACATATAGGCTCCGCACACGATGAAGGTTTTAACAGTCGTGATGAAAAGGTGGCCGAAAAGCTGAAGTTGTTTAAGCATAGCCGCATGCTGGTTTACAATTATGAGCAAATGCTCGATTATAAAAAGCTGATCACCACGCCCGAAACCTTTGTTTGGAGCCGCAAGTTCAATCAGGCCGATCTGTATGTTTTCAGCGAGGCGGTCATCGCCAAAAACTATTACATGCGCGGGCGTTACAAGGGGCAGGAGATAGAGTGTATTATTCCCTTTCGTGATGAGGCATCAATAGAGAACGCTATTATTTGCTGGGCTACCATGCTGGCCATGGGCTATGACCCAGTTGTGGCCGATGATCGCCTGGAGCGCCTGGCCCCGGTAAGCATGCGCCTCGAACTTAAGAATGGCATAAACGATTGTTCGATTATTGACGATACTTATAACTCCGACATACAATCGTTAGAGATAGCCCTTAACTTTTTAAGCCAGCAAAATCAACATCAAAAAAAGACCCTGATCCTGTCGGATATTTATCAGTCGGGCTTGCAGCAGGATGTTTTGTATAAACAGGTTGCCGAGTTGGTAAAGGCCCGTAAGGTAGATAAATTTATAGGCATAGGCGCGGCCATATCCGGCTATCGCGATGAGTTTGATGTGGCCGAAAAACAATTTTACCCGGATACTACCGGCTTTTTGGCGCAGCTGCAAACGCAGCAATACCGTAACGAAACCATATTGGTAAAAGGCTCACGTAGTTTCGAGTTTGAGCGGATCAGTCGTGTATTTGTGCAAAAAGCGCACGAAACCGTGATGGAGATCAACCTGAACGCGTTGCTTAATAACCTCAACTACTACCGCTCAAAATTGAACCCCGGTGTAAAGGTTATGGCTATGGTAAAGGCATTCTCGTACGGAAGCGGTACTTATGAACTGGCCAACGTGTTGCAGTATAATAAGGTTGATTACCTGGCGGTTGCTTATGCCGATGAAGGTGTGGCGTTAAGACAGGCGGGCATTAGTTTGCCCATTGTGGTGTTGAACACCGAGGTTGGCGCTTTTGAAAAACTGACATCCTTCAAGCTCGACCCGGTTATTTATAGTTTTGGTTTGTTTGATGAATTTATAAAGTACGTACAGGATAGCAACATATTCAATTACCCTGTACATATTAAGATAGATACTGGCATGCATCGCCTCGGCTTTGAAAATTACGAGGTTGAAACCCTGTGCGATATGCTGGAAGATAACCCTTACATACGGGTGCAATCGGTATTCTCGCACCTGGTGGCCAGTGATGCTGCCGAGCACGACGCGTTTACTTCACGCCAGATCAGCTCCTTTGAAAAGGCTTATACCGATATTGAGGATGCTTTGGGTTACGAGGTGATCAAGCATATATGCAATACCTCGGGCATAACCCGTTTCCCGCGGGCACAGTACGATATGGTGAGGCTGGGTATCGGTCTTTACGGGGTTGACGGTGCCATATCGCCCGACGAGGGTGTGCTGCAACCTATCGCCACGCTAAAAACAAGTATCTCTCAGGTAAAAAAGATCAGCGCGGGCGAAACCATAAGCTACATGCGCAACGGCAGTTTGGCTAAGGATGGCAAAATAGCCACTGTACGCATTGGTTATGCCGATGGCTACTTGCGGGCTTTTGGCAACGGAGTAGGGCGCATGCTGGTAAATGGTGTATTGGCGCCAACGGTGGGCAACATCACTATGGATATGTGTATGATAGATGTAAGCCAGGTAGAGGTAAAAGAGGGCGATGAAGTAATTGTTTTTAATGATAAGTTACGCATCGAAGAAATGGCCAAACAGATAGGCACCATCCCTTACGAAATACTCACCAATATATCGCAACGGGTAAAGAGGGTGTATTTTTATGAGTAATTACGTTACTTTGCGAATGTTATGAAAAAATTAGCCGGTGCCATATTAAATTACTTTATCAAAGGCTTGCTTGTGGTGGTGCCTTTGGGTGCGGCTATCTTTTTGATATTTTGGGCGGTATTAAGTATTGATAACGCGCTTAACCTGAGCGATGTATTTTGGACCGATACGCACGGAAAACCTATTTATATACCCGGTTTAGGTATTTTGAACGTGTTGGTTATTATACTGATAGCCGGTATACTGGTAACCAATGTAATTACCGATCCTATAAAAAATTGGATGAGCCGCTGGTTTAACCGGTTGCCGCTGTTCAAGTTTTTGTACTCATCTATTAAAGATTTAACCGAGGCCTTTGTTGGCGAAGACAAAAAATTCAGCGAGCCTGTATTGGTTGAGGTAAATGAGTTCGGATTGAAAAAAATAGGTTTCCTGGTAAAAAAGGATCTGAGCGCTATTGATCTGCCGGGCGAGGTAGCCGTTTATTTCCCATTGTCATATTCATTTGCCGGTCAGGTGGTTATTATCCCTAATGATAAGGTAAAACCTATCAATAAAAGCGCCGCCGAGGTAATGAAGTTTGTGGTTTCCGGCGGTGTGAGCGGACTGGATGATCACGATAAAATTCATTAAAGCCGGGCATCCTTGCCAAACTAACCGAAAATTTTATACATTCGGATGTTAACAGATCACATCTAAAACAGCATCTGCATGGAACCGGGAATATTACTTTCTTTCATTATAGGGTACTTCTTAGTACTGATACTTATATCGTGGCTCACCTCACGTAACTCTGCCGATAACGATACCTTTTTTGTGGCCAACCGTAACTCCAAATGGTATCTGGTGGCTTTCGGTATGATAGGTACTGCACTGAGCGGGGTAACATTCATATCCGTACCCGGTAAGGTAGGCGCCCCGAGTGGCGATCAGTTCGCTTACTTTCAATTTGTGCTGGGTAATGCCGTGGGCTTTATCATTATAGCTACGGTACTGCTGCCTTTGTATTACAGGCTTAAGTTAACATCCATATACAGTTATATTGAAAGCGCTTTAGGTACTTGGAGCTATAAAACGGCTGCCGGTATATTTTTGATCAGCCGTACCATAGGTTCAGCATTTCGTTTATACCTGGTGGTTATTGTGTTGCAGCGTTTTATATTTGATGCCTACCATGTGCCATTCGCGGCCACGGTGTTGATCTGTTTATTGCTGATATGGTCATACACCTTTAAAGGCGGCCTTAAAACTATTATTATAACCGATAGTTTGCAAACCTTGTTCCTGGTATCGTCGGTATTCCTGTCCATCTATTTTATATGCGATAGCCTGGATATGTCCATTTTTCAGGCGGCAGATGAAATAGCTAAGAGCAGCTATTCTAAAATATTTTTCTTTGAGGATTTCGTGACCAGTCATTTCCACTTCAGCAAGCAATTTTTGGGTGGTTTGTTCATTACCGTAGCCATGACGGGGCTGGATCAGGATCTGATGCAGAAGAACCTCAGCCTGAAAAACATTCATGAGGCACAAAAAAATATGTTCAGCTTCACCAGCATTTTCGTGGTGATCAATATCTTCTTTTTAAGTGTTGGAGCGTTGCTGTATATCTACGCTACCAAATATGGTGTAACGGTCGAAAAAACAGATTACCTATACCCAACCATCGCTCTTAATTATCTGGGTTTGGCACCGGCCATTGTGTTTATGTTAGGCTTAACCGCGGCAACCTTTGCCACTACCGATTCGGCACTAACAGCGCTTACCACCTCGTTTTGTGTCGATTTCCTGAACTTTAACAAAAAGGCCGATGTTAACAGCAAAAAAAATGTGGCCATCAGGCATTACGTGCACATCGGCTTTTCGGGGTTGATGTTTTTAACCATCATCATATTCAACGCTATAAATAATGATGCCGTGGTAAGTGCCATATTCAAGGTGGCATCATACACCTATGGGCCACTGCTGGGGCTGTATTCATTTGGCTTGTTTATGAGTGGCAGGCAGGTTAATGATAAGCTGGTGCCGTTCATCTGCCTTATTTCTCCGGCTATATGTTTTTACCTGAGCACTAATTCGGCCTCGCTTTTCAATGGCTATGTGTTTGATAACGAACTGATCATTGTGAACGGACTGATCACCTTTGCCGGATTGCTGCTAACCTCAAAGGCTAAAACAAAAGTGCCCGCTTTGTAATTATAATTTCCTAAATATATATGTGATTATGACTGGTGATGAAAAAATAAGAAACGCCTTCGAGAACAAGAACTGGCCCGAGGTTAAGGTAACCGACTCGTGGCAGATATTTAAAATAATGGCCGAGTTTGTTGATGGCTTTGAAAAACTGGCCCGTATAGGGCCATGTGTTTCCATATTCGGTTCGGCACGTACTAAAAACGAAAATAATTATTATCAGCTTGCCGAAGATATTGCCGCCCGGCTAACCGAACGTGGCTACGGTGTAATAACCGGCGGTGGTCCCGGTATTATGGAAGCTGGCAATAAAGGCGCTTACGAGGCCGGTGGTAAATCAGTAGGTTTGAACATTGAGCTGCCGTTTGAGCAATTCCACAATAAATACATCGACAGGGATAAATTACTGGAGTTCGATTACTTTTTTGTGCGTAAGGTAATGTTCATGAAGTACTCGCAGGGCTTTATCATATTGCCCGGCGGTTTCGGTACTATGGATGAATCATTCGAGGCTATCACGCTGATACAAACCGGTAAAATAGCCCGTTTCCCGATAGTGTTTGTTGGGCGCGATTACTGGAAAGGTTTGTTTGACTGGGTAGAGGAGAAGATGCTGAACCAGGAGAACAATATCAGTCCGGATGATTTGAACCTGTACCGTGTGGTTGATACGGCTGAGGAAGCCACCGAGCACATCTTCAGGTTCTATGACAAGTATATGCTGAAACCAAACTTCTAAAAAATAAAAAAAGCGATAGTTGCCTATCGCTTTTTTTATTTGGGTTGGCCGGTGTTTATTTTCCGGTTGATATCGCTTTTGTTTTAATATCGGCTTTGGCGGCTGCCGGGGTGGCCAGCATGTCTACCATGTTGCTTACCTCGTTAAGCACACCCTCATCGGTACCCGAAAATCCTACGTGCTTAAAGCGGATGTTCCCGGTTTGGTCGATAATAAATTTGGTTGGTATACCATCAACTTTAAATGAAGATACCACTTTTGATTGGCGGCCATCTGTGCCTTTCTCGTCGATCAATACATGGAAGGTGTATTTGTTATCGGCAATGAATTTTTTAACGCCTGCTACAAAGTTATCACCACTTTCCCAGGTATCAATAAACAGGAACTTTACGTTCGGGTTGTCCTTGTACTTATTTACAGCCAGCTGCATACCCGGGAACGATGCCTTGCAGGGTCCGCACCAGGTTGCCCAAAAATCAATCACTACCACTTTGCCTTTCAGGCTGGCTAATGATACTTCCTTGCCATCAAAATCCTTCAGCGCGAAAGCAGGGGCGGTTTCGTTGATCATGCTTTTGGCCAGTTCTTCACGGGCTTTTTCTTTGGCCGCTTTATCAAACGCGCCAACATAAGCGTCAAAGCCGGTTTCACTGCCTTTTTCTTTTACGTAGATCTTTTTAAGTTCATCGCGCAGGGCACTTGAGCCTTTACCTTCGTGTAAAGATTTTTCGATGATACCCCTTGCCTTATCAGCCTGGCCTGCGGCCGATAGTATCAAAGCATAATGCTCGGTAATTTCCGCATCCGCAACCGGGGTGCTCTCGTACACCTTTTGCTGATACTTCAATGCTTCCGGATAATCACCTTGTTTGTATTTAATAAAGGCATAAGTATCGGCAAACATATTGTATGATGAACGATTATTCTTTTGAGCTTGCTTAGGTGATTGATACATGCCTGGTTTGGGGTTAGCATAAGCGGCATCCAGTATCTCTAAAGATTGCATAGAGTATTTAGCCGCTTTCTCTAGGTTCTCGCCTTTTTCGGCCATTGGCCAGGCTACACCGTTCAGCGCATTTGCCAGGTAGGTTTTATCCTTTATTTGCGCATAATATTTTTGATAACCTTCATCATTACCCGCCTGTAAATAAGCTGATGCTACCTGTACCCTAAAGTTATCTATCAAACTGGCGTTATCTTTATTTTCAGGATATTTTGCCAGATAAGCATTAAACAGTGAATCCTTTTTGGCAGCATCCTTTTCTTTGTTGAATGCCATACCTGCTTCATTTTTAGCAAATCCACCCTTTGTGAATTTTGTCTTGATGATAGCATTCACTGAATCGGCCTGTGCGGTTTTACGCTGGCGCGCATACCAGTTGCTTAATGTCATCAGGTCTTTTTCGTCCTTGCTTTTACCGAGCGCGGCCAACTTGCTGTCAATAACGGCTTTATTAGCCGGATCTTTTACCGACGACAGATACATCAGGTAATTAAGCTGATGCTCTTTTTCGCTTTTTGGGTATATGGCAAACTCTTTTTTATATAATTCACCGGCGCGGGCTATATCGGCATCTATCTGCCCAAAGTAATTACCCATGCCCGATTGTACCAGGTAAGCCTCATTAGCATAAGCGCCCTCAACCGGCTTTTTGCCTTTGTAAACTTCGTACAGGTAGCCTTTGCCACCGTTATTGTCAATGTTTTTACCGTTGGCTAAACGCACAAAAAACGAGGTAGCCGTTGCAGGTATAGTAAACTCGCCTTTAAATAGTTTGCCATCCTCGGTTAGCTCAACATCACTCACCGGGTAGGTTTTATCTAAAAAGTGTACCGTAGCCTCGGGTTTGCCGCCAAGGTTTGAGCCTGTGGTATCATAAGTGAACGTAATTTTTTGATTTGCAGCCGGGTTTGAAGCCGAAAGCTTCAATCGTTCAGCCGTTTGTGCGAAGGTGCTTTGCGCCAGAAGGGGGAGCAGCAAAGCGGATAAGAGTTTAAAGTTTTTCATGATAACTATAATTTTAGTCAAATTAAAAATTAAATAATTAATAACCAAAAATTTAATTTATAGTCATTTACTTTGCACGATGGAAAAATCTGAAACGCAAAAGCAACAGCGTGGTTTAATATTCATTTTTATAACGTTGTTGGTTGATGTTATCGGTTTGGCTATAGTTATACCGGTGTTCCCTAAACTTATCGAGAAGCTTATACACGGCAATGTAAGCCAGGCATCAGGCTATGCGGGCTGGCTGCTGGTGGCTTATTCAATTATGCAGTTTTTGTTCTCGCCATTTATAGGCAACTTGAGCGATAAATATGGTCGCAGGCCGGTGCTGCTTATCTCGCTGTTAGGCTTTGGTATCGATTATTTGTTTTGCGCTTTCGCCCCAACCATAGGCTGGCTGTTTTTAGGTCGTATAATAGCGGGTGTAACAGGGGCGAGTTTCACCACGGCATCCGCCTATATTGCTGATGTTAGCCCTCCCGAAAAACGCGCGCAAAACTTCGGGATGATAGGCGTAGCTTTCGGCTTAGGCTTTATCATCGGGCCGGTTTTAGGAGGCTTATTAGGAAAAATTGATACACAATATCCGTTTTACGCGGCAGCGGGCCTGGCCTTGCTGAACGCATTGTACGGTTACTTTGTATTACCCGAATCATTAGATAAAGAACACCGCCGCGAGTTTGATATTAAGCGCGCCAACCCGATGGGGTCATTAATGCAGCTTAAAAAATATCCATCGGTAATAGGTTTAGCCCTGTGCCTTTTCATTGTATACTTTGCAGGCCATGCCGTGCAAAGCGTGTGGACGTATTATACTATCGAAAAATTCAAGTGGAGCGAAGATTTGATCGGTTATTCATTAGGCTTTATCGGCCTGATGATCGCCATTGTGCAGGGTGGACTGATCCGCATCACCATACCCAAATTAGGGCAGGAGCGAAGTATATGGATCGGGCTGCTGCTATACGCTATCGGTATGCTGCTGTTCGGTTTGGCCAATAAAAGCTGGATGATGTTCGCCTTTATGATACCTTACGCGCTTGGCGGTATCGCCGGACCGGCACTACAAGGCATCATGACGAGCGAAGTACCCGCCAATGAGCAAGGCGAACTACAAGGCGGGCTTACCAGCTTAATGAGTTTAAGCTCCATATTCGGCCCGCTTTTCATGACACAGATATTCTCATACTTTACGTCCGAAAAAGCGCCCATGCACCTGCCCGGAGCACCATATTATGTTGCATCGGCATTAATGTTATTGAGTGTTTGGCTGGCCGTTCGCAGCTTTAAAAATGTGCATCATCATGATAAGCCAGCTGAGGTTGCCGTTGCCGAATAAACACTGAATGCCTGATGCAGGGGCATTAAATAAGTAGAATTTAATTAGCTAATTTTGCAGGATGAATTTTTCTTCGAAATTGTTGGAGGATGCCGTTGCAGAATTTGCAAAGCTACCGGGTGTGGGGCAAAAAACCGCGCTGCGTTTGGTATTGCACCTGCTTAACCAGGATAAGCCAGAGGTAGAGAAATTCAGCCGTGCCATTAGCAAACTGCGTAACGAGATACAGTTTTGCCGTGTTTGCCACAATATATCTGATACCAATGTATGCGAGATATGCGCATCGCACAAGCGCGACAAAAGCCTGGTTTGCGTAGTTGAGGATACCCGAGATGTAATGGCCATTGAAAATACCAATCAATACAACGGCGTATACCATGTTTTAGGCGGACTGATATCGCCCATGGATGGCATCGGCCCGTCGGATCTGCAAGTTGATACCCTGGTTGAACGCCTGAGTACAGGCGAGGTAAAAGAGATCATTTTTGCCCTGAGCGCCACCATGGAGGGTGATACCACCATCTTCTATCTTAATAAACGTGTAAAACATTTTAATATAACTATCTCAACCATCGCCCGTGGCATAGCTTTTGGTGGTGAATTAGAGTATGTGGATGAAATAACGCTTGGCCGTTCCATAGCTACGCGCGTCCCTTACGAAAATTCATTAAGCAGGTAGTTATGAAGTTATCCGTTATCGTAGTTAACCACAACTTATGTATGTGGCTCAGGCAATGTATCAGTTCTTTAGAAGCTGCCAGTGATGGTGTTGACTGTGAGATGATTGTGGTTGACAATGCTTCGGCGGATAAATCGGTAGAAATGCTTCGCTCTAAATTTCCGGGCGTTCGTGTCATTGAAAATAATGTGAATGAAGGTATCGCTAAAGCATACAATCAGGCCATAAAAGTGTCGTCAGGTGAGTATGTTTTTCTGGTCAGTCCTGATACAATAGTGAGCAAAGACACACTTTTAAAGGTTGTTGATTTTATGGACAACCACACCGAAGCCGCTGGTACCAGCATACGTATGGTTACGCCGCAAGGGCATTTTATACGCTCATCAAAATACGGCCTAACCCGTAAATGGAACATGCTGATCAAGTGGGCAGGGCTTTCTCGCTATTTCTCAAAATCGCGCATAGCATCCATCAACCATACCGCGCCCGATGAATTTGAAACTGCCGAGGTTGATGTACTTAACCGTTCGGCCATGTTGCTGCGCCGGTCGGCATTAAATAAGGTAGGTTTGTTTGATGAACGTTTCGCCATGTTTGGCTATGATGTTGATCTGTCATTCCGTTTAAAGGTGGAGGGCTTGAAAAACTATTACTTCCACAAAACATACGTTATCAATTTCAACATTAAGCCCGTACCGAAGTATACCCTGGCATACTTTAAATATTACTACGGAGCCATGCTGGCATTCATATCAAAATATCTGTTTGAAGCACCAAAACTAACGCTGGGTACACCTGGCAAAGCACTTTACGCGCCCCGGTACGAGATGGAACAATAACAGTTATGCAGTTTAAGCAGATATTTCTCATAAAAATTGCATTTCAAAAAAATATTTACATATTTGTGCCACAATGAAAACGACGGCATTAAACAATAACTGGTGGTGGCTTAACGAGTAATCGTAGGGCAATTCCGTTTTTGTTTTTTTAATAATATTCAGGAGGGTTGCCACAAGGCGACCCTTTTTTATTGGCGTATGAAACAGATATTAAATCATTTATTTGAGCACAAGACGTTTACCCGCGAACAGTCTAAAGAAATACTGACTGATATTGCGCAGGGAAAGTACAACACATCGCAAATGGCGGCTTTTATGACGGCCTATTGTATGCGCAGCATTACCGTAAGCGAGTTAGAGGGCTTTCGTGATGCTATGCTGGAGCTTTGCCTGCCGGTTGATATTGAGCACGATACCCTGATAGACCTATGCGGCACCGGCGGCGATGGTAAGGATACCTTCAACATATCAACCTTGGCCTCGTTTGTTGTAGCAGGGGCGGGGTATAAGGTAGCCAAGCATGGCAACTATGGTGTATCGTCGGGCTGTGGTTCATCAAACGTGATGGAATATCTGGGCTATCAGTTCACCAATAATATGGATACGCTGAAACGCAATATTAATGATGCCAACATCTGTTTTCTGCATGCTCCGTTGTTTCACCCTGCCATGAAAACCGTTGCGCCTATCCGCCGCGAATTGGGAGTAAAAACATTCTTTAATATGCTGGGCCCGCTGGTTAATCCGGCGAAGCCTAAAAACCAGTTGGTAGGGGTGTTTAACCTGGAGTTAGCGAGGGTGTACGCTTACCTGTATCAGCAATCAAACGCTAATTACACCATTGTAAACGCGTTGGATGGATATGATGAGGTATCATTAACCGGCGATTTTAAAACATTCTCTGCCGATGGCGAAAAGATCAATAATATTGAAAGCCTCGGTTTTGAAAAACTGAATGCCACCGAAATAGCAGGAGGACACACCGTAGCCGAATCGGCGGGTATATTCAGCCGTGTATTAAATGGCGAGGGTACATCGGCGCAAAATAATGTGGTGCTGTGTAATGCGGCGCTGGCTATCCGTACCATCGAACCCGAAAAAAGCTTTGCCGATTGTTATTACGAAGCTGAGGAAGCTTTGGCAAGCAAGCAGGCGCTAAATAGTTTTAAACGCTTAATTGAAAACTAAACGTGAAAATTAAGGTTTGCGGTTTAAGGGAGCCCGATAATATAAAGGCAGTTGCTGCATTGAAGCCTGACTACGTGGGTTTTATATGCTACCATAAATCGCCGAGATATATTGATGCGCTTAAGTTTGAAACGTTAAATAGTGTACCTGATAACATTATTAAAACAGGTGTTTTTGTAAACGAAACCGTCGAGAATATCAATTTGTTGATCAATAAATATCACTTTGGTGCTATACAATTACATGGGAGCGAATCCCCGGAGTTTTGCGCTCAGTTTAAAGGCAAAGTGCAGGTAATAAAGGCTTTTGGTGTTGATGCTGATTTCGACTTTGATACGCTGAAACCTTATGAAGATGTGGTTGATGTATTTTTGTTCGATACCAAAACGGCTGCGCACGGCGGCTCTGGCAAAACGTTCGACTGGGAGGTGCTGAAAAAATATACATTGAATGTACCATTTTTTCTTTCAGGAGGTATCGGTTTAGAGAATCTGGAAGAAGTGAAAAAAGTACAACACCCGCAGTTAGCCGGGCTTGACCTGAACAGCAGGTTTGAACTATCGCCGGGAAATAAAGACATAAACAAGCTGAAACAGGCTTTTGAAATAATTAAGCAATTTTAAGCAGATGAAATACGGAGTTGATGAACATGGTTATTACGGCGATTTTGGCGGTGCCTACATTCCCGAAATGCTGTACCCCAATATTGAGGCCTTGCGCGCGCAATATCTAAAGGTGTTGAATGATGACGACTTTAAAGCCGAATTCGACCAATTGCTGAAAGATTATGTTGGCCGCCCTTCGCCGCTGTACCATGCCAAAAGATATTCAGAAAAGTATGGTGCCAACATCTTCTTCAAACGTGAGGATCTGAATCATACCGGCTCGCACAAAATAAACAATGCTATCGGGCAGATATTATTGGCAGAGCGCCTGGGTAAAAAACGCATCATAGCCGAAACTGGTGCCGGTCAACATGGTGTGGCTACGGCTACTGTATGTGCGCTAAAAGGCTTAGAGTGCGTGGTTTACATGGGCGAGATCGATATGGCGCGCCAGGCACCTAACGTTGCCCGTATGAAGATGCTGGGAGCAACGGTAGTGCCTGCAACATCGGGCAGCAAAACGCTTAAGGATGCCACCAACGAGGCCCTGCGTGACTGGATAGGCAACCCGGAAGACACGCACTACATCATCGGTTCGGCAGTGGGGCCGTACCCATACCCGGAAATGGTAGCCAAGTTTCAGTCGATCATATCATTTGAAGCCAAAAAGCAGTTGCTTGAACAAACCGGCAGCGAATTACCACAATATGTGCTGGCCTGTGTTGGCGGTGGCAGCAATGCCATAGGTATGTTCTATAATTTTCTGGATGATGAATCGGTAAAGCTGATAGCCGTTGAAGCTGCCGGCAAAGGCGTTGAAACAGGCCACTCCGCAGCTACTACTTCATTAGGCAAAGAGGGTGTATTGCATGGTACCCGAACCATATTAATGCAAACCGAGGATGGGCAGGTAGTTGAACCGTATTCCATTTCAGCAGGATTGGATTATCCGGGCATTGGCCCACAGCACGCGCATCTGTTTAAGGTTAACCGTGCCGAATACGTTAGCGCTACCGATGATGAAGCACTGAACGCCGGACTGTTGGCTTGTCAGTTAGAAGGCATTATCCCGGCTATTGAAAGCGCCCACGCTTTGGCTCATCTCGAAAAAATGGCATTTAAGCCCGGCGATAACGTAGTGATCTGCCTGTCAGGCCGTGGAGATAAAGACCTTGATACTTATATAAAGCACTTTGGATATTAATTAGTCCATAGTCCATGGTCCATAGTCAATAGTGGCTATGGACTATGGTCTATCGACCATCGACTAAACACATGAACCGTTTACAAAATCTTTTCGCGAATAAAAAAAGTAACCTGTTATCTATCTATTTCACGGCGGGTTACCCTGAATTGAACACTACGCTTGATATTGCCGAGGCATTGGAGCAGGCCGGTGCCGATTTTCTGGAGATCGGTTTCCCGTATTCTGACCCGGTGGCAGATGGGCCTACTATCCAGCAAAGTTCAGAAAAGGCGCTGGAGAACGGCATGACGCTGAATGTGTTGTTCGAGCAGTTACAGCAGTTGCGCGAAAGGGTAAATATCCCCGTATTGTTGATGGGCTACATTAACCCGATAGTACAATACGGTATTGAACGTTTCTGTAAAAAAGCCGCCGAAGTAGGAGTGGATGGTGTGATAGTGCCTGATTTGCCTATTTATGAGTACGAAAAGCTTTATGCCGATACTTTTAAGCAAAATAACCTGAGCAATATATTCCTGGTAACACCTAATACCAGTGAGGAGCGTATACGCAAGATAGATGGGTTAAGCAATAGTTTTATCTACCTATTGTCATCATCATCAATTACCGGCAGTACATTGAATGTATCAACTTCTATTGAGGATTACTACAAGCGTATAAAGGGCATGGAGCTGAATAACCCGACCATCATCGGCTTTGGTATATCAAACAATGCATCATATACCAAGGCCTGCGAGTACGCCAATGGTGCTATTGTGGGTAGCGCGTTTGTAAAGCATTTGGCTATGGATGATTATCTGAAAAATATCCCGGAATTTATCAATAACATTCGCCCGAGATCATAAATAAAGTTCAAGATCGCCTTTACCTTCGCGGAGCACTTCAAAATCTCCGGAGGTACAATCAACCACGGTAGAGGCGAGGTTGCCGCCATAACCGCCGTCAATCACCAGGTCAACCATGTCCTCGTATTTCTCATGGATCAGTTCCGGGTCTGTTGAATATTCCATGATCTCATCTTCATCCTTAATTGAGGTTGATAGGATTGGGTTCCCCAACATACGGACTATCTCGCGGGCTATGCTGTTATCAGGCACACGTATACCCACCGTTTTTTTGTTGGAGCTTAGCAGCTTGGGCACCGCGTGGCTGGCATTAAAAATAAAGGTGAACGGCCCCGGCAACGCCTTTTTTAACACCCTGAAGGTGGTGTTATCAATTGGCTTTATATAATCGGATATATGGCTCAGATCATAGCAGATGAAAGAAAAGTTAGCCTTCTCCGGCTTGATGTTACGCAGGCGGGCAATACGCTCAATAGCCTTATGGTTGGTAATATCGCAACCCAAACCATAAACCGTATCAGTGGGGTAAATAATGATGCCCCCTTTACGCAGCACCTGCACCACCTGTTCAATGGCCTTTTCGTTAGGGTTTTCGGGATATATTTTGATTAGCATGTATATAAAGCAAATATATGGCTAAAAAGGTTTTAAAAGCAAAAAAGGCCACCCGCTTACGCAAAGTGGCCCATAGTATGCCCCTCGAACTGGAAAAAATTATTTCTGTTTCGCGAACTGTACGTTGGCTATCAGTTTAATGTCTTCGCCAACAACAATTGAACCTGCTTCGGTTACGCCATCCCAGGTTAAGCCGAATTCTTTACGGTTAATTTTGCCGGTTACTTCAAAACCTGCTTTGGTGTTACCATAAAAGTCATCAGCCGAACCACCGAACTCTACATTCAGGGTTACCGGTTTAGTGATGCCTTTAACGGTCAGGTCGCCTTCGGCTACATAATCGTCATCACCTTTAGCTGTTAAGCTGGTTGATTTGAAAGTGATGGTAGGGAATTGCTCGGCATCAAAAAAGTCGGCGCTTTTAAGGTGACCATCGCGTTGCTCCTGGTTGGTGTCAATTGAGTTAACGTCTAATGAAAATTCAACAGTACCGTTAGCAATATCATCGCCTTCGGTTGTTAAGGTACCTTCAAAGTTTTTGAATGAACCTGTTACAGTTGAAATTACAAGGTGTTTAACTTTAAACTGCACTTCTGAGTGGGTAGGATCTAATGTCCAAACTGTAGTAGCCATGATTGTATGTGATTTAAATTTTTATTTCTTGTTGATTAACAGTACAAATATAAAAATAGATGTTTAAACATATAAATATTGTTTTCCTTCTGACAATCAAAAGACAATGTATGTTTAAACGTGCAATATGGCCACTTGTTTTAAATTTTTGTCAACAAAAAAGGGGACAAGTGTCCCCTTTAAATATTCATGTTTAATGAATTAATTATTTCGCTAAAACTTCTTTAACACGCTCAGCAGCTTCTTTCAGCAATATAGCCGAGAATACTTTTAAGCCGGAGTTATCGATCAGTTCTTTCGCTTCAGCAGCGTTGGTACCTTGTAAGCGTACAATAATAGGCACCGGTATGTTACCTATTTCCTGGTAAGCATCAATAACACCTTGTGCAACACGGTCGCAACGTACTATACCACCAAATATGTTGATCAGGATAGCTTTTACGTTAGGGTCTTGCAAAATGATGTTGAATGCGGCTTTAACAGTTTGCGCGTTAGCGGTACCACCCACATCAAGGAAGTTGGCAGGCTCGCCACCGGCAATTTTAATAATATCCATGGTAGCCATAGCTAAACCGGCACCGTTAACCATACAGCCTACGTTACCATCAAGCTTAACATAGTTTAGGTTTGATTTGCTGGCCTCAACCTCAGTAGGGTCTTCCTCGGTTACGTCGCGCAGGGCAGCGTAATCCGGGTGACGGTAAAGGGCGTTGTCGTCAAGGTTTACCTTAGCGTCAACAGCTAATATTTTATTGTCAGATGTTTTTAAAACCGGGTTGATCTCAAACATTGACGAATCGGTAGCTATATAAGCTTTGTATAAAGCGGTGATGAATTTGGTCATGTCCTTAAAGGCATCGCCTGAAAGGCCCAGGTTAAAGGCAATTTTACGAGCCTGAAAACCTTGTAAACCAACTTTAGGATCAATTTCTTCTTTAAATATTTTTTCAGGAGTGTGCTCAGCAACTTCTTCAATGTCCATACCACCTTCGGTTGAGTACATGATAATGTTGCGGCCTTTAGCGCGATCAAGCAATACGCTTACGTAAAACTCTTTGGTTTCGCTTTCGCCCGGATAATAAACGTCTTGGGCAATTAATACCTTGTTAACCTTTTTACCTTCGGGGCCTGTTTGTGGAGTAACCAATTGCATACCTATAATAGCGCCGGCTCTTTCCTTAACCTCGTCAAGATTTTTTGCCAGTTTAACGCCACCGCCTTTACCGCGACCGCCTGCATGAATTTGTGCTTTTACCACAACCCAGTCTGAGTTGTACTCATCCTTAAGCTTTTGTGCTGCCTCAACAGCCTGATCAACAGTGTCGGCAACAATGCCTTCCTGAACTCTTACACCAAAGCTTTTTAAGATGGCTTTACCCTGATATTCGTGAATGTTCATGTTCTTTTAGTATTTGCGGTAAATCTACACTTTTTTGCTTTAAATGGTAATTGGGTGCCACATTAAGTTGCTTTTGTTGAATTGGGGTGATAATTGTTGTTTGCACATCTGTTTATTTATGGCAGCTCAACATCATGTTGCACAACAATAGTTAATTGGTTAAAATTGATGAGCCAAACAATTACCTTTGCCCTTATGCTTACAGCGCGATCAATACATAAAAAATACGGCACGCTCGAAATTTTAAAGGGTGTGGATATTGAGGTAAACAAAGGTGAGATAGTTACCATACTCGGCGCTTCGGGCGCGGGGAAAAGTACACTGCTTAATATAGTAGGCACTTTAGACAGGCCCGACTCAGGCACCATCCACATCAACAATGTTGAGGTAAGTCGCTTGAGTAACAAACAGTTAAGCGCTTTTCGCAACCGCCATATTGGTTTTATATTTCAGTTTCACCATTTGTTAGCCGAGTTTTCGGCTTTGGAGAATGTGTGTATCCCGGCCTTTATTGCAGGTACCTCAAAGCATGATGCCGAAAAGCGCGCCACCGAATTGTTAGAGCGCCTGGGCCTTGCCGATAGGTTGCATCATAAACCCAGCCAGCTATCAGGCGGCGAGCAGCAGCGTGTGGCCGTGGCCAGGGCGCTGGTGAACAACCCGGCACTGATATTTGCCGATGAGCCATCGGGCAACCTCGATTCAACCAACGCACGCGAACTGCACGAGTTGTTTGTGAAGCTACGTAACGAGTTTAACCAAACCTTTGTTATTGTAACACATAACGAGGACCTGGCTGCACTGTCAGATCGTAAGGTGATCATGAAAGACGGGTTGATACAATAATATATATGCCTTACACTTTAATTACAGCCGCCACAGGGGCCAGGGCGCATCAGCTTAAGCAAGCGTTTGGTGATGATGTTTTGCTGGGCGATTACCGCGAACTCCCTGCTTTTATGATAAGCTCGGGCAAGATGGTGCAACTGCCAAACCCCGCTTCGGTAAGCTATGCCCACCAAATGCTTACCTTTTGTTTGGATAATGATGTAGCGGCGGTGTTCCCCTTAGAGGATACGGAAGCTGCATTGCTCAGCGAGGCCATCCAATTGTTTAACGAATTCAATATCACACTGCACTTGCCTGATGACCTATAACGACATCGACCCTAAAAAGAGCGCCTTTGTTTTTGAGCTGGATAATGTGCTTTATCCCGAAAAGGATTATATGTTCCAGGTGTATTACCTGTTCGCGGCCATGATAGAGTATACCGAGCTTTGGGATGCCAAGGCAATGGTTACCTTAATGACAGATACTTACCAGCAGCAAGGCCATGTCGCGGTGTTTGATACCCTTAAGCAAAAGTTTGGTGTTGATGAAAAGTATCGTGCTAATTTGGAGGAGATGCTGATCACTTCAAAGCTTCCGTTAAAATTATTGCTTTTTCAAAAGATGCTGGAGCTGTTGCAGCAAATAGTTGTTGACCGTAAAAGGATATTCATCGTTACTAACGGAAACCCGCAACAACAACTAAACAAGATAAAGCAAACCGAATGGAACGGCCTTGAACCATACCTTACCTGCTACTTTGCCGATGAGATAAACGCCAAACCAGAGCCCGACGCGCTCAACCAATTACTGGCCGACCATAACATAAGCAGGCGCGATGTGGTGATGATAGGGGCGATCGAAGCTGACGAAAGCTGCGCCCAGGCTGCCGGTGTTGATTTTATAAATTCAGCGACATTTATGTAACATATTTGCCGTTATAACGTTGATATACCTATATTTAGAAATATGAAAAGATACTTTTACACTGCTGCGCTCTCTTTGGCTGTGCTTGTTACTGCTTGTAAAAAGGAGAAAAATACCGATGATGATAACAATGATGATAACACCCCGCCAACCACAGGGTCGGTTATTGAAAAAATAAAGGACTCGGTTTTATTGTACGCCCAGGAGGATTACCTGTGGAACGATCAGCTGCCTAAATACAGTGATTTTAAGCCCCGCTCATTTAGCGGCTCAACCGATCTTGCTGCATTGCAAAACGAGGTTGACGCGCTTTCGCAATACGCCAAAAATTCATCAGGCCAGGTATATGAGTATAATCAATCAAGCCCCGGCACATCAAAGTATTCATTTATTGATGATGGCAGCACATCCGGAGAATTAGGTGGTCAGGCCAGCGGTGATTTTGGTATGGAGCCACGCTTTGGGGCTGATGGTGGATTATACATTAAATATGTATATGCCAATTCACCGGCCGGAACCAAAGGGATAAAAAGAGGATATAAGGTTACCAAGGTTAACAATCGTACCTCGCTAACCAGTTCTTCGTCAGACATCAACTTTATAGTGAATGCCTTTTACTACAGCGATAACATCAACCTCACATTGCAAAAGCCAGATGGTTCATCAGTTGATGTGGAGTTGGATGCCGCAAGCTATACCATTAACCCGGTGTTGGCTTATAAGGTGTTTGAAACAGGTGGCAAAAAAATTGGTTACATGGTATTCAATACGTTTACCTCAATGGCCAATGCGCAATCAAAAATTGATCAGGCTTTTACATTATTCACCAATCAGGGCGTTACCGATCTGATCGTCGATTTCCGTTACAATGGCGGCGGCTACGTAACAACATCTGAGTATTTAACTAACCTGATAGTACCGGCGGCTAAAAATGGTTCGGTAATGTACACTTACTATTTTAACCAAAGCTTACAGAATAACAATTTTGCCCTCATTAACAAAAGCGTATTTGGCGGTGAGCTTGAGGCGGGTTCATTTAAACCGGAAAATAATAGGGAGTTGTTTAGTAAGCAAGGTACTTTGAACATAAATAAGGTGGTATTTATTGTTACCGGAAGCACCGCATCAGCAAGTGAGCTCACCATTAATAATTTAATACCGCACATGGATGTTAAAATAGTTGGTGAAACAAGCTATGGCAAACCTGTTGGTTTCTTTGCCATCCCGATAAATAAATACGAGTTATATATTCCTGAATTTGAAACGCATAACTCTGCCGGTAACGCTAATTATTATGCAGGTATGACTCCGGGTTCAACAGCATTTCCGGGTGCTACCGCTACCGATGATGTTACCAAAGATTTTGGTGATGCTACCGAAACCTGTACTCAAAAAGCGATAAGCTATATCACCAATGGTAATTTTACATCTGTTGCCAGCCAGGATAAGCGTGTAAACGCTTTGAGCACATTCTCTGTTGATCAACTGCGCGATCTGGGTATCAAGTTAGAAAAGCCTCACTTTAAAGGTATGATAACCGATAAGCAGAAATAAGGAGAATAAAAGTATCTGATATTATACAAGCGGTTGCTGAAAGGCACCGCTTTTTTTGTTTTTAGTCCACCAATTCGCGCAGGTCTACCGGCACCACGCGCGATATGCCCTGCTCAACCATGGTGACACCATAAATAACATCGGTACTGGCAATAGTGCGTTTGTTGTGCGATACAATGATGAATTGCGATTCCTTAGAGAATGTACGGATGATGTTGTTGAACTTATCAATATTAGTATCATCCAGCGGAGCATCAACCTCATCAAAAATACAGAAGGGGGCAGGCTTTAACAGGTAAAGCGAGAACAGGATGGCCGTGGCAGTAAGCGTTTTTTCACCGCCTGATAGCTGGTTAATAGATAGGGGGCGCTTACCTTTGGGGCGTGCAATAATATCAATGTCTGATTCCAGCGGCTTATCCGGATCGGTCAATATCAGGTCGCATGAGTCCTGCTCATTAAACAGCGAACGGAATACCTTGATAAAATTCTCGCGCACCATAGTAAATGCCGACATGAATTTTTCTCGCGCCGTATCATCTATCTCCTGTATGGTAGCCAACAGCGATGCCTTAGCCTCAGCCAGATCCCGCTTTTGCGATTGAATGAACTCATAGCGCTCATTCATCTCATTATAAGCCTCAACAGCCATAGGGTTTATGGCGCCAAAATCGTCAAGCTGCTTCTTTAACTTATCGGTCTTTTCGCGCAGGTCAACCTCGTTTTCATCTTCGGGTATCGCGGTATCAAGCAGGTCCTCTATCTCCACATTAAACTCTACCGATAGGCGCTCCTTCAGGCTGTTCAATTCAATTTTGAGGTTGTTGCGTTTGTCGCGCAGTTCGTTCTCAATAAGCTCGGCATTATCCTTTTTACGGCGCAGGGTGGCTATCTCGTTTTCAGTTTCGGCTATCTTGCCGCGCCAGGCATAGTGTTCCTGTTCGGCTTGCTGGGTAGCCTTTTCAAGCAGCTCCTTTTGTTCGTACATCTCTAACAAATCGTCGTCCGAGTGGTCGGCCTGCTGCAAATTCTCGTGGATGGCAGCCTTTACCTTTTCCATCTCAGCACTGTTTTGCCTGATGCGGGTATCCAGGTTGTCCTGCTGCGATTCGCGATACTCAATATCCTTAAACAAACCCGAAACCTTATTTTGCTGCTGATGGAAGCGTATATTCTCCTGATTGTAAGCGTTAGAGCGTACAGTGGCCAATTCATTCAGTTCGGCAAAGTCTGCTTGCTTTTCAAGCATCTGCTCGTTCTGTATCTGCTTTTGGGTTTTAAGTTCTTCAAGTTCAGGCTTTAGCTTTAAGGTCTCCTGCGTAATGCTTTCAATCTTGCTGGCTATATCCTGCTTGCGGTTCAGGCTGTTCTCAATAAAGGCCTGGTATTGTTCCTGCCGTGTTTTTATGGTGATCAGTTCGGTATTCAGCTTGCTGAGTTCCTGTTGTTGCTGGCGTATTTCGTTGGCCTTACCGGCAGCCTTTAAAGCCACCAGCTTATCCTGCTGATTTTGCAGCTCGGTACGCCCGGAGTTTACCTGCGCGTCAATGGTCTTGATCTCTTTCAGCAGGTTCTCCAGGTTTTTAGCCCTGCCGATACGCTTACCCTCAAACAAACCTACCGAACCACCGGCCATGGTATATTTTGATTTATTGAACTTGCCACTCTTGCCCAACAATACCATATCGGCAGGCACGGCTGTGTTATTCAATTCCTTCTCGCTGTCGTCGTTTATCAGATAAACATTTTTGAGCAGATGGCTGCAAAGCGGTTGATAACGCTTCTCCACCTCAATTACAGCCAAAGCCGGTACGCGGTTATCAATGGTATTCGGCGTTGCAATTACTTCACCATCGTAATTGCTCAGTATAAAAAACTGCGCCCGCCCGCGCGAAGCGTTGCTTAACAGGTTAATGGCCTTAATAGCTTCGTCGTAATTCTCAACCACATAATGGTTCATCAGCGGCTCAAGGTAATTTTCAATAGCTACCCGGTATTCCTCCTTACAAAACAGCACATCGCTAAAAAGCGGTGCGTTTTTGGCCCAATCCGTATTTTTTTTAAGGAAACGGATAGACTCCGGGAAACCTTCAAGATTATCAACCAAACTTTTGGTCAGGTTGTACTCGTTCTGCTTGGCATCCAACCGGCGACCTTCGGCAGTAATGGTATCTTTTAGGGTAGATATATTGGCTTCGGTTTGGCCAATTTGTTCCTGCAACTTGTTCTCAAAATCAAGCGCGCCCTGATACTCGCTTTCCAGCGTTTCAACCCGGGTTTGCAGCTCGGCCACCGCCTGATTAAAGTGCGATAGTTCAGCCTCCTTATTACTGGTGTCCTCAATATTGCGCTGGCTTTCCTGTTCAAGCGCCTGCTGCTGTATGCTGAGTATCTCCAGATCTTTTTCGGCTTTGTAAACCTGATTTTGTAAACGGTTGTTGATGCTTGTCAGTTCATTCAGTTCATTACGGGCTTCAGTTTGTTGCTCGCGTAATTCATCAACGGCTTCTTTTAAATCAGCAACACGGCTTTGGATGGTTTGCAGGTTTTCATCCTCCTGCATCTTTTCTTCGGCCAGGCGTTTCAGGTTATATAAAACGTGATTAAGCTGACCGCGGTCACGCTCAAGCTCATCATTCAAGCGTGCTTCCTTATCCTGTTGAAATTTTAGCTGCTCGTTCTTTATCTTCTTTTCGCTCTCGTAAGCGCGTATCTTGCTTATAAATTCGTTAGTGGTTTTTTGTTGTACCGATAGGTTTTTTTCCTTGGTTATGCTATCCAGCTTTTGCTGCTGAACAATGGCTTCTAAACTATCAATCTGCGTAACAATGCCCGATTTATCTCCCCGGTGCTTTTGCTCCTCATCCTCAATTCGAGCTAATGATTCGCTGAACGAGGCAATGCGGAACGATGCCAGCGTTATGCTCAGCGCCTTGTACTGATCGCGCAAGCGGTAGTAACGTTCGGTTTTTTTAGCCTGATTTTCGAGGGTTTTCAGGTTTTTCTCTATCTCAAAAAGCAGGTCGTCAACACGGGCAAGGTCAGCCTCGGTATCACGTAGTTTATTGAATGTTTGCTTTTTGCGCAGCTTGTACTTTGATATGCCCGATGCTTCCTCAAACAAGTTACGGCGCGAGCCTTCTTTATTGGTGATGATCTCGTCTATCATCTTCAGCTCGATGATAGAGTAGGAGTCGGAGCCGATACCGGTATCCAGAAAAAGGTCTGTAATATCTTTCAATCGGCATTGAACATCGTTTAAACGATACTCACTGTCGCCTGTACGATAGAGTTTGCGGGTTAGCGTCACCTGCGAAAATTCGGTAGGCAGAATATTGCGGGTATTATCAAAGGTTAGTGAAACCTCGGCCAGGTTAGCGGCCTTACGGTTTTTGGTGCCGTTAAAGATGATGTTCTCCATCTTCTCCGACCGCAGGGCACGGGTACTTTGCTCACCTAATACCCAACGTATAGAATCTACCACGTTGGATTTTCCGCAGCCATTCGGGCCAACAATTCCGGTAACGCCATCATTAAAATTGATGGTGATCTTATCCCCGAAACTTTTAAAACCCTTAATTTCTAATCGTGTAAGCTGCATGCACCCTTTAGCTCCCTTGCGGGGATGATATAAAGGTGAAATATACTAAACATCCCCGTTTGTGGCAATAGGGATGTTTAGCGGCGTGTAAATATATATGCGGATAATGAGCAGGATTATAAATAAATCTCACCCTTCAAAAAAGTAACTGCCTTACCGGCCATCAATACGCGATCGCCATTCAGCTTGCACCAAAGCTCGCCTTTACGTGCTGATAGTTGATAGGCATGCAGATCGTTCTTGCCCAATTTATCAGCCCAGTAAGGTATCAGGTTACAATGTGCCGATCCGGTAACAGGGTCTTCATTAATGCTGGCAGCAGGTGCAAAAAAGCGCGAAACAAAGTCGGCCTCCATGCCCGGCGCGGTAATGATCACGCCAACGGTGGGTATTTTAGCGAGTTTTTCAAAATCGGGTGCGGCGGCACGTATATCCTGTTCGTCATCATAAACCAGCATATAATCTCGCGAGCGTAATACCTCAACAGGGGCTTTCATGCCGAGGGCTTCGATCAATCCTTCGGGCAGTTCAACCGGTTCAGCCGGGCGGGATGGGAAGTCCATACTGTATTTGTCGCCATCTTTGGTTACTATAAGTGTGCCAGCCTTAACCGTTTCAAAGTGTATGGTATCATCTGCATAGCCCAACTCGGTGAACAAAATATGCGCGGTGGCAAGCGTGGCATGCCCGCACAGGTCAATCTCATACTCGGGCGTAAACCAGCGTAGTTTATAACCCACATCGGTCTTTACAAAAAAAGCGGTTTCGGCAAGGTTATTCTCAATGGCTATCTTCTGCATCAGCTCGTCGGGCAGCCATTCATCAAGCGGAACAATAGCGGCAGGGTTGCCTCCAAATAGTTGATCGGTAAAGGCATCAACCTGGTAAATAGGTAGTTTCATTATTATATAGTTTTGGTTGAAGTTTCAGGCTCTATCCATATTACGGAGTTGCCGGTATCAAACTCGTTGCTTTCCCACTGTTTATTGCCGGGGTCGAGTATCCAGTTGCCATCCACCACAAATTTATAGCGTGTTTTGCCCACAGGCAATTTAATATTAAGCACCCACTCATCACCTTTGCGCCCCATGGTATATTGCTCAGGGTCCCAATTGTTAAAGCTGCCCGCAACCCGTACGCTTTGCGCGTTCAGGTAGCCCCGCAACTTAAAAGTATGGTTAGGTTTTACGGATATAAAAGAGTTGGTTTCGCCGCCATCTTCCACATAACAAGTGTTGGCCGGGTCGGTTATCCAATTGCCATCAACAATGTATTTGTAGCCATAGTTGCCTTGTGGTATAACAACCGATAATTGCCAAATGTTATCTATCTTTTTCAGGAAGATGCGTTCGGGTTGCCAGTTGTTAAAGCTGCCCGCAATGCAAACCTTGTTAGCGTTAGCATATCCCTTTAGCCTGAAATTCACCGTTTCGCCCAGGTTGATAACCGATGCGATCAGGCCTCTCTCATCATTGCCTTTGTTTTTATTAGCCGGGTCGGTTATCCATTTGCCATCAAGCCTGAAACGGTATAAAAACATACCATCATGCAAATACATGGATACCTGCCAGCCGTTGCCCCGGCGGGAGAGGGGGATCTCATCCGCATTCCAACGGTTAAAATTACCCGCCACCTGCACCTTGTTGATCTTTTGAAAACCATTGAGCCTGAACGTATAATTATACCGGTAATAAATGGAGTTAGCATGATGGAAACCATCATCTTCAGTAAGTTTATTATTGGTATCGTGCGTCCAGTTACCGTTGATGATGAATTTGTAGGCATATACACCCGGCTTCAACTTAATGTCAGCAATCCAGCCGCTATCTGTTTTCAGCATGATGCCTTTTGACAGGCTCCACATGTTAAAACTCCCTGAAAGGAATACCCGCTTGGCTGTCAGATTACCCGGTACAAAAAAACGTGTCGATCCGTTCGGAAGTTCGCGCACCGTTTGGCGGCTGAATTTGTTAACGCCGTACAATACATCGGCAGGGTAGCCGGGGCTGCCCTCACTGTTTACAGTGTTAGTGGTAATAATAAACGGTTGCTGAGGCGGTGGCGCCGTAAAGTTTATATTGAGCGCACGGTTAAAGCGTACCTTAAAACGACCGTTCTCGGCTATTTGCCAGCCTTGCGAAGTAAGCGCGCTATAATCGCCCTTTAATATCTTAGTGCTGTTGTTAGTGCCGTTTACACCGGCGCGGGTAAGTATGGTATCGAGATAGTTTTTAGCGCTGCGTTTATCTATGGTAAGCACCAACTTATCATTGGCAATATTCAAGGTGTTACGTTGCTGGGCAAGCATAGGCAGGCAACCCGCCAATAGCAGAACGATAGTAACAAAACACCGAAAAATCCTCATACTTTATAAGTATACATCGCAAACTCCTTTTTCACAAAGTTTATTGTGAAAATTCCCCGCATAAAAAAGTCGTAACCTAAAATGCCGTCAACCGTGTGACCATAGGCTCTGCCCATATTATCGAGGCTGGTTAGTACTACCTGATTTTTGGTGAACAAATTTTCGCCGACCATCAGTTTGTCTAATTTAGCATAAATTATTTCAAATGCCGAACCGCCCACACCGGTTAATTTGGAGGTGCTTAATACTTCAAAGTTTTGGATGATCTTTTTTGAGCGGCGATAGTCAAGCAAATTGGTTTCGGCGCCGGTATCAAAGGCCATCCAAAGGATGTTATTGTTTATAGTAGTTTTTAAAAAAATGACATCGTTCAGCAGCTTAAAGCCGGTTTTCATGAAGGGTTGCCTAAAGGTTACATCAGCCTCATTAATATCGCCATTGCTGTTCAGTTTATGGATGTACAGCATGTTGTTAAAAATGTCAACAGTAATGGCCAGCTTGGCAAACAGGCGGGTGCCTAACAAGCCCAATATCTTAATGTTGCGGCCATTCTCAATGGCTGAAAGATCGGTAACATCAGCCCGCAGACGTTTATAGTAAAGATCGAGTATCGAAAAATTGAGTACTTCGGTGCTGAAAGTGTTAGCAACCTCGCCATTTACCCCGCCCGATTCGTGATTGGCTATCTGGGGCATATCCCTAAAGTAAGTAGCATTCAACACCAGGTGAGGGGCGCCGGTATCTAAAACAAAGTTCCCAACTATGCTATCAACCTTTGCCTCAACAATTATAAGGTTGCCCGCCCTTTTTATGGGGACTATCAGGGTGCTGAACTCTCCGTAAGGATCGGGGTCAGGATCATCAAAAGTGCTGATATAAACACCACCTATATTAACCTTATGGCCCGCATGGGCGCTCGCCTGAACGCCCGCTGCCAGCAAAATCATAATAAGGTATGTTAAAAACTTGCGCATCAGTAAGGTTGTGGATGTATATATGACGGTTATTGCAACCGATGTGTTACACAATGCGCTGATTATTATTTATAAATTTTTGAGATACCCGTAAGTGATCAGGTCGTTTTCATTGTTTACAGGTTTGGTGCAACCTTTATCCAATAAAATTATTCGGTTGCTTACATCAAGTACATTGTAATATTGATGGTCGGTTACAATCACGCCTTTTGTTTGGGCACATTGTTTTATCAGGATTTTTAGATCATTAGCCTGCACCGGCGATATATGTGTAAACGGCTCATCCAGCAAAATAAAATCGGCGCGACTGTATGTGATCATCAATGTTTCCAGCTGGCGCAGTTCACCGCCCGAAAGTTCATCCGCCGTTTTGTTTTGATGTTGTTGATAGGAGGGATGTTCAATAAACCCACTCCATAGTGAAGGATCTACAAAGGGTTTGGCCAGTTTATGTATCCTGATGCCTTTAGGCAGATAATTATGTTGCGGCAAATAGGCAATACGATTGTTGTGATAGCCTTTAGTTAAATGATTGCCATCAACACTTACGTGTTTGTAATTGCTGCTCAGGCTGCCAAAAATTATCCTTAACAATGATGATTTACCGCAACCATTGCGACCAAGCAAACCCACAACTTCGCCGGTTGAGCAAGAAATATATACATCCTGCAATATCTTACGGCCATCAAACTCAAGCTGTACGCTATCAACCTTTAATGTGTGTAATGGCATAATAAGGTATCAGGATAATGGAGGCAAGAGCAATGAATAACAATGTATCGAAAGTAAAAATGTACAAATACATTTGCCTGGCACTTAAGCCGGCATTGCGGTAATAAAAGTAAGTTTTGGCAGCTAAAAAATATTGATAGCTAACGCATAATAAATAACCAAATAGTTTAAGTATTAATACTATGGGCATCGCTATTATCCCATGTTTCAGCAATACAAAAATTGCACACAGGCTGAATATAAGATTAACAAAAAACACCGGCCGATAAAAGTGAAAGATGAATGCTGCCAATCGTTTCATTAATAAGTTAATATATTGATGAGTTGAATAGGTTATGTTTTACAGAGCCCGCTCAAACATATTGAGTATTTTAAGCATTGTTTACCATCAACGTTACTAAGCATATCAATATTATTAACTCGTAAAATAACATATGATATAATAGAGCTGATTCAAGCCGGCGTGCTACACCATGCGTAGATTTTATTCAATGGGCTGCACGTAGTTGGTAGATTAGTTACAAATTGCCACGCACAAAAAAGCCCCGTTTGTAATAAGCGGGGCTTCTGTTTTATTGTAACAAGCTATTAATTGAATAGGTATCTTAAACCTATTTGAGCTTGCCAGCGTGATTGCTGAGAAATACCGTTACCAAATGAGTTAACAAGTGGAACTTTGTTAGTGTTATCCAAATAAGGGAATGAGAATGTTGGACGACCTTGAGCGTCTAAACCTCTGTAGCTTAACAAAGCGGCACGGTTAACAAATTTAAAGTTACCCCATGCATCATTCAGGAAGTTACCGAAGTTGATGATGTTGAACTCGAAACGTAAGGTGTTCTTGTTTTTACCGGCATTAACAAATATGTCCTGGCTAAAGTTAAAGTTAACTAAGTGGTAGTAAGGTAATACTAAACCATTTCTCTTAGCGTATTTACCTTTGTTTTCGCTCAGGTAAGGGTCTTGGTTAATGTACTGGCTTAATTGAGCGTATTGTTGAGCAGCAGTACGGGTATCGTTAGCGTCAACAGGGATCAAAGTAATGTCATCAGCGCTTTTCGGGATGTAGATCAAATCGTTTGAAGTTTGACCGTCACCATTCAAGTCACCATTATATACGTATGATGCAGTACCATTGTTAGCAGCCTCGTAAGTTAAACCGATTGAAGTGGTAAGGTGTTTCAAATACTCTTTGTGGTATGAAACAGCCGCGATGATACGGTTTGGCTGGTAGAAGTTACTGTATGAAGTAGCATCAGAGTTTGGATCACCAGATACTACACGATCTCTCCAGATTGACTGAGCAATTGAACCACCATCATTTACCGAACGAGAATCAGCATAAGTATAAGCTAAGCTGAAATACAGGTCGCGGGTAGTTTTTTGTAACTGACCGGTGATGCTGTATGAATAACCTTTGTTGGTGTTCTTCATCAGGATAGCATCGGTAATATTAGGGTTAGCTAATGTATTACCACCGTTAGCGGCAGAAATGCTTGGATATACTGTTGTAGCACTGTAACGGATACGGTTGTCAGGACCAACAAGAGCTGTACCGGTTGTTGGCAAAGCTACGTTAACGTGGTAAACAGCGTTGATATCTTTAGAGTAGTTACCCTCTAAGGTACCGATGATGCCACCAGGTAATTTTTGGTCAACCGCTAAAGTAGTACGGAAGTTGCTTGGTAATTTGAAGTTTCTGTCAGTTACCGCAATGTTGTATGAAGTATTTGCAGCAGCACCTGATGGCCTGTTAGCGTCAACATCAGGGTTGAATGCTAAGCGGGGATCAACTGGCGAACCGGCAGCAGGTTGTGTAAGTACGTATGAACCAAACTGTACACCGTTGTTGCTGGCTTGGTTTGAGATGTAAACAAACGGAGTTGGACCGCTGAATATACCTAAACCACCACGTACCTGTGTAACACCATCATTATTAACATCCCAGTTAAAGCCTACACGTGGTGATAATTGGATACGTGTTTTTGGATATTGAGAAACATCTAAACGTGCGCCATCGCGGAAGTTAGTAAGCGCTAACAATGCAGGGTTTGCTTCGCTGCTGGTATTAAATACCGGCATATCAGCACGTAAACCAAAGGTGAATTTCAGGTTGTCTTGTGCTTGCCATTTGTCCTGTGCGTATAAGCCTATAGTGTAAGCTTTTACAAAGGCGAATGGAAACGCGCCACCTGGCAATGCTGAGTAACGATATTCATAACGCAAAGCGTTTGCAGTGCCATTGTTTGCTGAAGCATAAAAATCAGCAAGGCTATTAAAGCGGTACTGGCCATAGTAGTTTGGCGCGAAACCGTTTTTATATTTGTTTAACTCGAATGATGCACCGGCGTTAAATTCGTGGTTACCTGCGTAATAAGTAAAGTTATCAGTAAACTGGTAAGTATCAGTATTAAGCAAGTTGTTAGCGGTAAATGGCTCATAACCAAATGAGGTCATGGTGTTACCGTTAGGGCCTAATATATCAACCAGCGGGAAGTTACCGCCACCTGGTGATGAACGGAAATCGCGTAGAGCCTGGTAACCTAAAATTACCTTGTTAGCCATTTTGTCGCTGATGCGTGTGTTCAACTCGGCTATACCAATGTTAAAGTTGTTGTTGATGGTATAGAATGATGAGAAGAATGGTAAAACGTTAACGTTAGTAGTACTTGGGCTACGGCTACCTTGAGCACCTGATGAGCTTGGAGAAACATCACGGAATGATTTTAGATAGAAATACTTGATCGATAAAGTGTTTTTATCGTTGATGTTCCAGTCTAATTTAGCGGTGATCTTATCTGATTGTGTACGCAGAGGGAAATTCTCGAACGCACCCGGATCGTAATTGTAGTTTGTTTTAAGGAAGTTGCTTAATGTAACCATATCATCATAGTTGATGGTAGTTACTGAACCACCTGCGGTTTGTCCGCTACGAACTGCTGTGTACGGGTGAGCAGGGTCGTTGATACGCTCTTGCTCTCCTGATACGAATAAGAACAATTTGTTTTTAACGATAGGGCCACCTACGCTGAAACCACGTTGATTGTAGTCAACAGCCGGAGTTGGTACCCAGTTGGTCATGCTTTTACGGCCAACAAGACCTGGTGAGCGTTGGTAGTAGTAAATGCTACCTTTAACCTCGTTAGTACCTGATTTAGTTACAGTGTTAATTGATGTACCTGAGAAACGGCCTTGGGTAACATCAAACGGAGAAACGGCAACCTGTACCTGGTCGATCGCGTCAAGCGAGATAGGCTGAGAGTTTGACTGACCACCCAAAGTGCTTGATAAACCGAATGAGTTGTTAAACAAAGCACCATCAATGGTTAAGTTGTTACCGGCATCGCTACGGCCACCAAATGAACGGCCGTTTGCAGTTGGCGTTAACTTAGTGTAATCGTAAATTGAACGGCTGATAGTAGGCAGGCGGTCAATTTGAGTACGGGTAATGATCTCTTGCGAGCCTGTACGTGAGCTGTTGATAACCTTGTTTTGAGTGCCAGTTACCACAACCTCACTTAATTGTGTGTTTGTTGGAGCAATTTTGGCGTTCAGTTTAAAATCCTGACCTAAAGCAAGAGTTAAATTTTCCTGTACAAAGTCATTGTAACCGATGAATTTGTAAGTAATTGTGTACGGACCACCCACACGTAAGTTAGGTAGATTGTAGCGGCCGTCGCCACGTGTTGCTGTAGAGTAGTTAGTTCCGGTTGGTGTGTGCACAGCAATTACAGTTACACCTGGAACAGTTTGCCCTTTCTCGTCGGTAACTATACCAGATATGTTACTGGTAGTTATCACCTGGCCAAACGTTACGCTGGCAGACAAACATAAAAAAGTTAAAAAAAGTAAAAACTTTCTCATGTGGTGGAAATTTGTTAATAAATCAGTTAATTAATATTTCTGCAAAAATATATAAAAGTTTCCCTGTCAATGTTAATTTATCATTAACTATTTTAGAAAATTTATCAACATTAATATGCAATTAATCAAAAAGTTATAATGAACATTTAATTTTATGATGCAAATCATATTTTAAGATAATTTCTTAAGCATAACAATAAATTATCGTGTTAATTAAAGTTACACAAGGGTGAGGTTGTCTATTTCGGGTTTTCAGTGCATTTACTTAGATTTGGCAGCATTAAAAACATATAACAAGCAAATATGAGCTACGATCTAATTGTTATTGGTTCAGGTCCCGGGGGTTACGTTGCTGCAATACGTGCCTCTCAGTTAGGTTTAAAAACCGCTATTATCGAGAAAGAATCACTTGGAGGTATATGCCTTAACTGGGGTTGTATACCAACTAAAGCTTTACTTAAAAGCGCCCAGGTATTTGAATATATAAATCACGCTGCCGATTATGGTATTAAAGTTAATGGTGCCGGCGAGGTTGATTTTAAAGCCGTAGTAAAACGCAGCCGCGACGTTGCCGAAGGCATGAGTAAAGGCGTGCAGTTTTTGATGAAGAAGAACAAGATCGACGTGATCATGGGCTTTGGTAAATTAAAAGGTAAAGGCACTGTTGAAGTTAAAGCCGCTGATGGCTCTACTAAAGATTATACCGCTAAGAGTATCATATTAGCAACCGGTGGTCGCTCACGCGAATTACCAAACCTTAAACAGGATGGTAAAAAGATCATCGGCTATCGCCAGGCTATGGTATTGCCTCAGCAACCAAAATCATTAGTGGTTGTAGGTTCGGGCGCTATAGGTATCGAGTTCGCTTATTTCTATAACTCTATCGGTACCAAAGTTACCGTAGTTGAGTTTTTACCGAATGTTGTGCCTCTGGAGGACGAAGAAGTTTCAAAACAACTGGAGCGTTCATTGAAAAAACAAGGCATCAACATTATGACCAATTCAACTGTTGAATCAGTTGATACCGCTGGTGACCTGTGTAAGGTAAGCGTTAAAACAGCAAAAGGTACCGAAGTTTTAGAGGCCGAGATCGTGCTTTCAGCAGTTGGTGTAACTACTAACCTTGAAGGCCTTGGTTTAGAAGAAACCGGCGTTAAAACCGACAAAGGCAAAGTATTGGTTGATGATTATTATAAAACCAACGTTGAAGGTGTTTACGCTATCGGCGATATCGTTAAAGGCCAGGCCCTGGCACACGTAGCATCAGCCGAAGGTATTACCTGTGTTGAAAAAATTGCAGGCTTAAACCCTGAGCCAATCAATTATAACAACATCCCGGGTTGTACATATTGCTCACCTGAAGTTGCCTCAGTAGGTTATACCGAAAAAGCGGCTAAGGAAGCAGGTTACGAAGTTAAGATCGGTAAATTTCCATTTTCAGCATCAGGTAAGGCAAGTGCCGCCGGTGCAAAAGATGGTTTTGTTAAAGTGATATTTGATGCTAAGTACGGCGAGTTCCTGGGTGCGCACATGGTAGGTAATAACGTTACCGAGATGATTGCCGAGGTGGTAACTGCCCGTAAACTGGAAACAACCGGTCACGAGATCATCAAATCTGTACACCCGCACCCAACCATGAGCGAGGCTGTTATGGAAGCTGCCGCTGCCGCTTATGGCGAGGTGATCCACATCTAATATTTTCTAAAACCAAATATTTAAAACATGGTTCAATACCTTAGCAAAGGATCTGAACCATGTTTTTTGTTTTTAAAACCGGTTATTAAACTTATACTTGCTTAACTAAACCGCATGAATTTATACAGTATCGATACCGGATTATTTAAGCTTGATGGTGGCGCCATGTTCGGTGTTGTGCCTAAAACCATCTGGAACAAAACTAATCCGGCTGATGCTAACAACCTGTGCTCGCTGGCTATGCGTTGCTTGCTGGTTGAGCACGATGGTAGGTTGATACTGATCGATACCGGCATCGGTAACAAACAAAGCGAAAAATTCTTTAGCCACTATTATCTGCATGGCGATGCTACGCTGGATAGTTCGCTGGCAAAACATGGCTTTCATCGTGATGATATAACAGATGTTTTTTTGACGCATCTGCATTTTGATCACGTAGGCGGGGCCGTGGTGCGTGATGGCGAAAAGCTGTTGCCCGCATTTAAGAATGCTACTTATTGGAGCAACGCCCGGCATTGGGATTGGGCCGTAAACCCGAACGATAGGGAGAAGGCATCCTTTTTAAAAGAGAATATATTGCCGATACAGGAGAGCGGACAGCTGCAATTTATAGAGGATAAAGACGGCGTTAGTTTTTTGCCGGGTTTTGATATACGATTTGTGTACGGGCATACTGATGCGCAAATGTTGCCGTTAATAAGCTACAAAGGTAAAAAGCTATTGTACATGGCCGATCTGTTGCCTACCGTAGGGCATTTGCCCATTCCGTATGTAATGGCTTATGATATGTTTCCGCTGACGACGCTGAATGAAAAAAAATCTTTTTTGACAGAATCGCTCGAAAATGATTATATTTTGTTTCTGGAACACGATGCCGAAAATGAATGTTGTAACTTGCAGCAAACCGAAAAGGGCATCAGGTTAAAGGAAACTTTTAATTTGAATGAAATTGTTTAGCCTGCATAATATTTAAGTAAATATGTTATATTACAGTGCTAAATAACGAACAAATTTGTACCTTTGCACGTTCTATTCTAAATCAAAAGAATTGAGGTTATATAAATAGATGAGACAACTCAAAATAACACAATCAATTACCAATCGTGAGTCACAATCACTTGATAAATATCTTCACGAGATTGGTAAAGTTGACCTGATAACTGCCGAAGAAGAAGTAATATTAGCACAAAAGATACGCGAAGGCGACCAAGCTGCTCTTGAGCGCTTAACCAAAACTAACCTTCGCTTTGTTGTTTCTGTTGCAAAACAATATCAAAACCAGGGCTTAACACTGGGCGACCTTATAAATGAGGGTAACCTCGGCTTGATCAAAGCGGCTAAGCGTTTTGATGAAACTAAGGGTTTCAAATTCATTTCGTACGCTGTATGGTGGATTCGCCAGTCGATATTGCAGGCTATCGCCGAGCAATCTCGTATTGTGCGTTTGCCATTGAACCAGGTAGGTTCATTAAGCAAGATCAGCAAGGCTTTCTCTAAATTAGAGCAGGAGTACGAGCGTGAGCCATCACCTGAAGAACTGGCCGATATATTGGAAACTACGGTTGATAAGATATCTGACACGTTGAGTAACTCAGGCCGTCACGTATCAATGGATGCGCCGTTTGTTCAGGGTGAAGAAAATACATTGTTGGATGTATTGGAGAACCACGAACCAAATACCGACTCGATACTGATCAACGAATCATTATCAGAGGAGATCAAACGTTCGTTATCAACCTTAACTGAGCGTGAGCGCGAAATCATTGTATTGTTCTTTGGTTTAGGTACCAACCATCCGCTGTCGCTTGAAGAAATTGGCGAAAAGTTCAACCTGACACGTGAGCGTGTAAGGCAGATAAAAGATAAAGCTCTGCAAAGATTAAGGCATACCTCAAGAAGTAAGATCCTGAAATCTTACTTGGGTTAATCATAAAAAAAGCCCCGCTTCAATTTGAAACGGGGCTTTTTCTTGTTCTATGTTTTGGCTTAGTTATATACAAACTCGCCAAATTCTGATTGTATAGTTACCTGCTTTTTATCAGCAGCCTCAACACGGCCGATGATCTGCGCATCTACATTAAAGCTTTTTGATATGGCAATAATATCGGCAGCAATGCTTTCAGGTACATAAAGCTCCATGCGGTGCCCCATGTTAAATACCTTATACATTTCCTGCCATGACGTGCCCGATTCCTCGTGTATCAGCTTAAATAATGGCGGCACCGGGAAAAGGTTATCCTTTATTACATGGACGTCATCCACAAAGTGTAATACCTTGGTTTGCGCGCCGCCGCTGCAATGTACCATGCCATCAATTTGCGAGCGATATTTTTCTAAGATAGCCTTGATGATAGGCGCGTAAGTACGGGTTGGTGATAATACCAGCTTGCCAGCAGTGACGGTTTGGCCATTGCCAATATCTATTTTATCGGTAAGGCTTTTTGAGCCCGAGAAGATCAGATCGTAAGGAATACCGGCATCATAGCTTTCCGGGTATTTTTCGGCGATTGTTTTATTGAAAACATCGTGCCTTGCCGAGGTTAGGCCGTTGCTGCCCATACCACCGTTGTATTCAGTTTCGTAAGTGGCTTGTCCGTATGAGGCCAGGCCTACAATAACATTGCCCGGTTTTATTCGGTGGTTTGATATAACATCGTCACGCTCCATCCGGCAGGTAACGGTCGAGTCCACAATGATGGTACGCACCAGATCGCCTACATCAGCGGTTTCGCCGCCCGTAGAGTAAATGCCTATGCCGGCATCGCGCAGCTCGGCTAAAATTTCTTCGGTGCCGTTTATAATAGCAGCAATAACTTCGCCGGGTATCAGGTTTTTATTACGGCCGATAGTTGATGATAGCAGTATATTATCTACCGCGCCTACGCAAAGGAGGTCGTCAATATTCATAATGATAGCATCCTGAGCAATACCGCGCCACACTGAAATATCACCGGTTTCTTTCCAGTAAGTATAAGCTAATGAGGATTTTGTGCCCGCGCCATCAGCATGCATAATATTGCAAAAGGCAGGGTCGTTAGTTAAAATATCAGGAATTATCTTACAAAAAGCTTTAGGATATATACCTTTGTCGATGTTTTTGATCGCGTTGTGCACATCATCCTTTGATGCCGACACGCCGCGCTGATCATATCTTTGCGAAGAAGTCATGGGCAAATATACGGCTTAATCGCTTTTTTTAAACCTCTAAAAATACTACATCATCGAAATTCGTTATGTATATACTAAAAACGCTTACCTATAAACTAAACCGAACACGCCTAAAGCTTAACAGTCAACGCAATTTCCTGATCTATTGCAGTGTATTTGTTGGCCTCATCGGCGGACTTGCGGCAGTGGTGTTGAAGTTTTTGGTGCATTTTATGGAGGATCTGAGCCGTAATATATCATCGCACCTGCCATATCACTTTATATATGTGTTTTTACCGGCGCTGGGTATACTGGGTACTGTAGCTTACTTGCACCTGATAAACCGCGATAAGATACAGAAGGGTATAGGCAACATCCTGGTAAACATCAAACGTAACCGATCGAACATATTGTTCAATAACGTTTATTCGCATTTAATAAGCAGCTCGTTAACTGTAGGTTTCGGTGGCTCGTCGGGTTTAGAGGCGCCAATTGTTTGTACAGGCGCGGCTATAGGCTCCAATACTGGCCGGTTCTTCAACCTTTCATCGTACGAGAAAACGGTATTGCTCGCGGCCGGTACATCAGCCGGTATCGCGGCGGTATTTAACAGCCCTATAGCGGGTGTGCTTTTTTCGCTGGAGTTATTGATAGGTGAGATCACTATACCAACCTTTATACCTTTATTAATAGCTTCAGCAACCGGAGTTGTGGTATCAAAGGTTTTGTACTCAAGTCAGTTATTCCACCTGGCTACCGAGGGTTGGGTTATGAATGCCTTACCTTTCTATATATTGTTAGGTATACTATCGGGCTTAACTTCGGTATATATAACAACCGTTGCCGGTAAACTCGAAAAGGGGATATTTATAAAACAAAACCGGTATGTGAGGGCCGCATTAGGTGGATTGTTGTTGGGGGTATTGATCTTACTGCTGCCGCCTCTGTTTGGCGAGGGCTATCACGAGTTGCAACAAGCGCTAAACGGTAATATCGAGGCTATAAAAGATCAGTCCATATTCAGTGAATATTTGAACCATCCGCTGGCCTTACTGGGCTTTATCGCGCTGTTGATTTTTATGAAGATTATCGCAGCGGGCATCACCATCGGTTCCGGCGGTAATGGCGGTACCTTTGCGCCGACGATGTTTACAGGCGCATTCCTGGGCTTATTTATTGCTTATGGCTGCAACCTTACTGGTTTGGTGCATTTAAATACAAGTAACTTCATCGCCGTAGGCATGGCCGGTGCTTTAAGTGGTGTGCTGCACGCCCCGTTAACTGCCATATTTTTGATAGCCGAAATTACCGGTGGATATGTGTTGTTTATCCCATTGATGATCGTATCGGCTATATCATATATTATATCGCGCCATTTTAACCCGCACAATATGTATTGGCACGATCTGGTGCACGAGCGTAATATACACCCCGATCATGATTACGATATGCTCTCATCTATCGCTATTGATAGTGTGATCAACCGTAACTTTACATCGGTAAATAAGGAGTTGCAAATACGCGATTTTTATAAGGTGATATCGCAAAGCCAGGCTAATATTTTTGCGGTGCTTAACCAGCGAAAAGAGATTGAAGGTGTGGTTTTGGTTGACGAGATACGCAAACAGTTATTTACTGAGGATTTTGGCGATCATGCCGTTGCCGAGATCATGATCACGCCTCCGGCAATTATTCAGTACGATCAGCCGGTGGATGCCGTGATGAAACAGTTTGATAAGTTGGAGGTATGGCAGTTACCCGTGGTTAAGGATGGACAGTTTATTGGTTTCGTATCCAAATCGTCATTACTGGCTAAATATCGCGAGGCATTTATAGCCCAGCATAAACAGACCGATCTGTTCGCGCATCATTAAAAACAAAGGGCTTCCAAATTTGGAAGCCCTTTGTTTTTGTTATTTAAAGAATAATAATTCCCTGAATTTTGGCAGTGGCCAAAGCGAATCGTCAACCAGTTGTTCGAGCTTGTCAACATGATAACGTATCGGCTGAAAGTACGAACGTACCTTTTCATCGTAATCAATGGCTTTCTGGCGAACATCCTCAACGTTGTTGTTGATGTTTTTACGTGCCTGTACCATCTCCTCAACATTGTTTTTTACAAAGTTGATATGCTCTGATAGTTTGGTGATAATATCTATCTGTGCCTGATAGGTGCTTTTATCCAAACCTATATCTTTCAATCCCCTTACGTTCTCAACCAGTTTGCTTTGGTAAGCAATAGCCGCCGGAATGATCACGTTATTAGCCAGTTCGCCCATAACACGGGCTTCTATCTGTACCTTTTTGTAATAGCTTTCCAACAATATTTCGTGGCGGGCATGTGCCTCGCGTGGGGTAAATACGGCAGTGCTTTCAAAAAGCTCGGCGGTTTTTTCGGTTATCATTACATCAAGTGCTTTTGGAGTGGTTTTGATGTTCGACAGGCCACGAGCTTCGGCTTCTTTCTCCCAATCCTCACTGTAGCCATTGCCCTCAAAACGTATGCTGCGCGATTCTTTCAGATAGCGTTTAATGGTCATCATCAGGGCAACATCTTTTTTCTCGCCTTTTTTCAGGAGCTTGTCAACGTCAACCTTGAATTTTTTAAGCTGATCGGCCACGATCAGGTTCAATACCGTCATCGGGCTGGCCGAGTTAGCTGATGAACCCACGGCACGCAACTCAAACTTATTACCCGTAAAGGCGAAAGGAGAGGTGCGGTTACGGTCGGTATTGTCCGCTAATATCTGAGGTATCTTCGGGATACCTTGCCATAGGGTGTTTTCCTCTTTTATTTTTTTGCTTAAGCGCGATGTTTCTATCTCGTCAAGCACCTCGCTAAGCTGGCTGCCTAAAAATATAGAGATGATAGCAGGCGGCGCTTCATTAGCACCCAAACGGTGATCGTTATTTACTGAGGCGATGGAGGCGCGCAACAGGTCGGCATGCTCGTAAACCGCCTTAATGGTGTTTACAAAAAATGTAAGGAACATCAGGTTGTTCTTAGGCGTTTTGCCTGGCGATAGCAGGTTTTTGCCCGTATTGGTGATCATGCTCCAATTATTGTGCTTGCCCGAGCCATTGATGCCGGCATAAGGTTTTTCGTGCAGCAATACTTTAAAGTTATGTCGCTTGGCTACACGATCCATCAAATCCATCAACAATTGGTTATGGTCAATAGCCAGGTTGATCTCCTCATATATAGGCGCGCACTCAAACTGCGATGGTGCAACCTCATTGTGGCGGGTTTTTAATGGTATGCCTAATAATAAGGCTTCGGTTTCCATATCCTGCATAAAGGCCAGCACACGTTCAGGTATCGAACCAAAATAATGATCCTCCAGCTGCTGGTTTTTAGCGGAGATGTGGCCAAACAGAGTACGCCCTGTCAGGTACAGATCGGGCCTTGCATTAAATAAGGCTATATCAACCAAAAAGTATTCCTGCTCAATACCTAATGAGGCGTTTACCTTCTCGATACTCTTATCAAAATAATGGCACACATCAACAGCTGCCTTATCAAGTGCCGTCAATGCCTTTAATAAGGGAACCTTATAATCAAGTGCCTCGCCGGTGTATGATACAAATACGGTAGGTATACATAAGGTACGCCCCATCAGAAACGCGGGCGATGATGGGTCCCAAGCGGTATAGCCGCGGGCCTCAAAAGTATTGCGTATACCACCACTCGGAAAGCTCGATGCATCAGGCTCCTGTTGTGCCAGGGCATCGCCCGAGAAACGTTCTATAGCGCCGCCATCAGCCGTAGGCTCAAAAAACGAGTCGTGCTTTTCGGCAGTGCTGCCTGTAAGTGGCTGAAACCAGTGGGTATAATGTGTAGCGCCTTTATTAATAGCCCAGGCACGCATGGCTGATGCCACTTGCTCGGCCATATCGCGCTGTATAGGCTCGCCATGTTCTATGGAGTTGATAACGCTCGCGAAAGCATCGTCAGACAGGTACTCCTTCATTTTCTTTTTATCGAAAACGTTAGCGCCATAAAACTCTGAAATTTTAGCGGATGGCGCTTTTATCTCCGGCACGGTACGGTTAAGCACCGATTGCAGGGCTTGAAATCGGGTATTCGACATATTGGGTTATTCTAATTTTAGGTCGTTTCCAAAAATAGGATAAAGTATTTACAATACTATAATTAATACCCCATACCCGGCCTTAATAGCATTTATTTAAATAGTGCTCTGAGTAGTATTTTTTTTTATGATAATACCAGCTTAAAAACCCGTTTTTCAATCGATTGTATGGTAAACTTATTAATTTTTTTAAAAAGTTATAAAAATGACCCTGTTTAATTATGTTTTGTGTAAAAAACATGCCTATATATTGATATTAATGCAAAATATTTAAAATAAAATTTTGATTTATAGAATTCCATCTATATTTTAGAAAAAAATTAAACAAAAAGTTACTTAATATTCGTTATTGTGCTAAAAAAATGAAGGTTTAACGAATTTATTTAACTGTTTTTCTTTTATACTATTAAAATTTAAACCATTTAACCAACTATTTCAACTTAATTAACCCAATAACCAAAAAAATCAACACACATTAACCCCTTAACTAATCCAAATCATTATCATGAAAAGAAAACTTTTACTCTTGTCATTACTGACAGCAGGAGCTTTTGTTGCGAACGCGCAGGATTCCACGCAAACAGACCCGCCTTTAACCATCACGGGCTCGGTTGATACTTATTATAAGTATGATTTTGCTGATCACGCCAACCTTCCAACCAGTTTCGCTTCAGATCACAATTCAATGTCAATCGGTATGATCGATATCGCATTGAAAAAGAAAGTGAGTAAAGCCGCCTTTGTAGGCGAAATTTCATTCGGCCCGCGCGGTCAGGAACAATCTCTTGTACCGGGAGCATCAGGCGATTCATACCACATCCAAAATTTATATGTATCGTATGATATTACTGACAAATTTGTAGTTACCGGTGGTTACATGTCAACCTTTATAGGTTACGAGGTGATCAGCCCTGTAGGTAACTTTAACTACTCAACATCGTACATGTTCACTAATGGTCCGTTCCAAAACGCGGGTTTAAAGTTTGCTTATACCTTTACTGATAAGGTGAGCTTAATGGCCGGTGTATTTAATGATGCCTGGAACTCTTACAACACCATTAGTAAAATGAACAACTTTGGTGCTCAGTTGGCCTTAACGCCTGTTGAGGGCTGGTCGGCATATTTGAACGTGCTTACCGGTAAAACATCAGGTACCGAGTTCGACCTTACTACTGCCTATCAAATTACTGATGCCTTTAAGCTGGGCCTTAACGCTGCCGATTACTCAGCGGCTGATGATGCAGGTGGCTTTACCGGTGTGGCGCTGTATCCGCAGCTGGCCGTATCAAAATCAGTTACCTTTGGTTTACGTGGCGAGTATTTCAAAACAAAATCGGGTGTTTTAGAAACCTTTGGCCCTGCGCCGGGCGAATCAGTTGTGGCAATAACCGCTACGGCTAACATCAAAGCCGGTCCGCTTAATTTTATTCCCGAAGTTCGCTTAGATAATATGAGCAACGATGCTGTGTTTACCAAAAAGAGTGGTGCGCCATCAAAAAGTGCCGGTCAGTTCGTGCTGGCAGCGGTGTACGCATTCTAACAAAAATAATTTAGTTTAAGTTGATTTTTTGTAAAGGCCGCTACCTGTAAAAAAGGGGCGGCTTTTTTTATATTTACAGGATGAAGAAATTGATAATAGTATTGTTATTGGCGATTAGCGGCACGGTTAACGCCCAAACTCAGCCAAAGGATTCGTTGAGTTTTGATGAAAATAACAAGTATATATATTATAGGGTTGAGGAGCAGCCAACGCTTACTGCCGATACCATATATAAAAGGGCTTTACATTTTTTAAAAACGGCCTATTCAAAAGATAAGCTGAAGCTTAAAAAGCAGGAAGATAGTAAGGCTACCTTACAGGGTGAGGGTGGCTTTATGGTATCAAAAAAAGCGCTGGTATCAAAGCATGAGGATGCCAAAATAACTTACGACCTCATTATCGAAGTAAAGGATGGTAAATACCGCTACTGGCTTACCAATTTTGTAGTTATACCTTACGAGCGCGACCGTTATGCTAACTTTGTGCCCGTTAAAGGTAAAAAGACGCCGCTTGAGCACGGTCTGCGTGTATTAGGCCAAAAAGATCTGGATGATTACCTGGAAAAAGTGCTTGTAAATAGCAGGGGAGTGGGCGAGCGTTTGAAGAATTTTATTCTGTCTGTGGCGCCTGTAGCCAAAAAAGAGCCCAAAATAGCGCCGATAGTTAAGAAAGATTGGTGAAAAACCAAATTATATATTGTTAAAGGCCGGAGTGATCCGGCCTTTTTTATGCAAAAAATTTAATGAAAAGCTTTTTGATTGCAGACTTTGCAAAAATTTGGCACGATGAATAAAAAATAAATAAAAGTTCTGTTTAAATAGAAAAAACAAAATTTTATTCTGTAAAATAGCGTTATAATTAAAAACTAAATTCTAATTATATGCTTATCACCAAATTAAATTTGTACAATACCGAGTGGCTCGATGTTGTATTTAAAAACCGCAACAAAAGCTATGGCGCTTACGAGCTACGGAAACATAATGGCACAAATATGCTAAAATCTTTGCTGATTACATTCTCGGCAGTGGGTGTTGGTATAGCTTTTTATTCTTTTACGCATAGATCACCCGTAATTGAGCCACCACTTATCTCACCTACGGATAAAAGAACTGATGTAGTACTTAAGGAAATGGTTACTCCGCCTAAAAAAGAAGAAAAAGTATTTGAAGCTACACCAAAAACTGAATTGCCGAAAGCGGCTCCTAAAGCAGATAAGGTAAAGATCACTGCGATACCTACCAATGTTGTGAGGGACGAGCTTGCAAAAACAGATCCTCCGGTGATCAATGATATAAAAGGAGCTATCGGCCCCACAAATGAAGAAGGTAAAGCAACTGAACTTAATATACCTGAAGGTAAAGATAACGGTACGCCAGGTGGCTCAGGCACAGGAGACGAAGAAGGCACAAGTAATGAACCTGTTGGTTTAGGTGGTTTAACCTCATTACCCGAACCAATTGATGGTATGGATGGTTGGAATAAATACTTAAGCCGCAACCTGCGTTACCCGGCAATAGCTTCTGAAGAAGGAAAAAGCGGCAGGGTGTTCATCAGCTTTATTATTGAAAAAGATGGCAAACTGACCGATATAAAAGTAGAGAAAGGCGCAGGGTATGGTTTTGATGAGGAAGCCCTGCGTGTACTTAAAAAAGCCAAAGCCTGGAAACCGGGCACTCAAAACGGTCGTCCGGTTAGGGTGAGGTATACCATACCTATCAGTTTTACTATTACTAATAACTAATATTACCTAAGCCTGTAAATATGCCGGTGCCATACTTAGTGTATGGCCCGGCTGCGTTTTTTAGGGTAGTTTGTTACTTCAACTAAACTGTAAACTTATTTACCTGCTTTCGCCTGATTTTCCTAATTTTGCCGCATCCTTTAAAATAAATATAAAGCATTGGAGAATCAGGAGCTAACTACCGTTGATACCGCCAAAGACCTTGGCCTGTTACCCGAAGAGTTTGATCGTATAAAAGAGATACTGGGCCGCGTGCCTAACTTTACCGAATTGTCTATCTTCTCGGTAATGTGGAGCGAGCACTGCTCATACAAAAACTCTATTACTTGGTTAAAAACATTACCAAAGGATGGACCGCGCATGCTGGCCAAAGCCGGTGAAGAAAATGCCGGTTTGGTTGATCTGGGCGATGGTATTGGATGTGCTTTCAAAATAGAATCACATAACCACCCGTCAGCGCTTGAGCCTTACCAAGGTGCGGCAACAGGTGTGGGCGGTATAAACCGCGATATTTTTACTATGGGTGCAAGGCCTATCGCGCAGCTTAACTCCCTGCGTTTTGGCGACATCAACCTCGATAAAACCAAATGGTTAATTAAAGGTGTGGTTAAAGGCATCAGTCATTACGGTAATGCCTTTGGTATTCCAACCGTTGGTGGCGAGCTTTTCTTTGACGAATGCTATAACATCAATCCGCTGGTAAACGCCATGTCTGCCGGTATAGTAAAGGCCGGCGAAACCGTTTCGGCTACATCATACGGTGTAGGCAACCCGGTTTACATTGTTGGCTCGGCTACCGGTAAGGATGGTATACACGGCGCGGCTTTCGCGTCAAAAGATATTACTGAAGATTCAGTGAACGATTTGCCTGCTGTACAGGTAGGTGATCCATTTCAGGAAAAACTTTTGTTGGAGGCTACCCTTGAGGTGATCAAAACCGGTGCTGTAGTAGGTATGCAGGATATGGGTGCCGCGGGTATCATCTGCTCAAACTCCGAAATGTCGGCCAAGGGTGAGCATGGTATGCGCATTAACCTCGACGCGGTTCCAACCCGCCAAGAAAACATGAAGCCTTTTGAGATATTGCTTTCAGAATCGCAGGAGCGTATGCTGATCGTGGTACACAAAGGTCGTGAAAAAGAGGTTGAAGCTATTTTTGATAAATGGGATTTGAACTGCGCCATTATTGGTGAGGTAACTGATACCAAACGCCTGGAGTACTTTATGAATGGCGAACTGGTGGCCGATGTACCTGCCGATGACCTGGTATTAGGTGGCGGTGCGCCGGTTTACCAACGCGAGTACCGCGAGCCTGCTTACTATGCCGAAAATCAAAAATTCAAGATAGAAGATATTGCTGAGCCGGAAGATCTGGTTGCTGTAGCTGAGCATTTGTTGGGTCATCCTAACATTGCTTCAAAACGATGGGTAACTGATCAGTACGATTCAATGGTAGGTGTATCAACCATGACCACCAACCGCCCGAGCGATGCTGCCGTAGTTGCTGTACGCGATACCGAAAAGGCCATCGTTTTAACGGTTGACTGTAACTCACGCTACGTATACGCCGATCCGCAAAAAGGTTGTGCTATAGCTGTTGCCGAGGCTGCGCGTAACATTACCTGCGCAGGTGGCGAGCCGGTGGCTATTACCAATTGCTTGAACTTTGGTAATCCTTACATTCCTGAAGTTTACTGGCAGTTTGTTAGCGCTATTAAAGGTATGGGCGAAGCTTGTACCAAGTTTGAAACCCCGGTTACAGGTGGTAACGTAAGCTTTTACAACCAATCGTCAGATGAAGGCCCGGTATTCCCGACTCCAACCATCGGTATGCTGGGTGTAATGGATAGCATTGATAACATCATGACGCTTGACTTTAAACAGCCGGGCGACTTTATATACCTGGTAGGCGAATCGGTTAACGATATCGCTTCATCACAATATCTGGCCTCATGGCACAAGGTATCGGCATCTCCGGCTCCGCATTTTGATCTGGATCAGGAGTATGCTACACACCAGGTGATCAAAGAGCTGATCAAGCATAAACTGGTACAATCAGCGCACGACGTTGCCGATGGCGGTTTGTACGTAACCCTTGCCGAAGCGGCTATGCCAAACGGTTTAGGTTTTGATATCAGTACCGATGCTGCTATCCGTAAGGATGCCTTCCTGTTCGGCGAAGCGCAGGGCAGGATAGTAGTGAGCGTTGCCCCGGCAGATCAGGACAAATTTGTTGAACTGATGGCTACAAGCGAAACCGATTTTACGCTGTTAGGTACTGTAACCAACGGCGAATTTAATGTTGACGAGCAACTGTTTGGCCATGTAACTGATGTGAAGATGTTGTTTGACAATGTGCTGCACGTTGCGTTAGGCGAATAAGTATCGCTATAAAAAATCGTCATTGCGAGGTACGAAGCAATCTCTTGATATGCATATCGGCATAAAAAGTTCAGAGATTGCTTCGTCCCTCGCAATGACGTAAAGTTTTAAAATATGCTAAAACTTAACCGCGTACATCACATAGCTATTATTTGTACCGACTATGAGCGGTCGAAAAAGTTTTATATCGATGTGTTGGGCTTAACTATAGTACGTGAGGTTTACCGTGAAGAACGGCAATCATACAAGCTCGATCTGGAGGTTTCAGGACTATACCAGATCGAGCTTTTCTCTTTTCCAAACCCTCCCGCAAGGCCATCACGCCCCGAAGCTGCCGGCTTACGTCATTTGGCTTTTGAGGTTGATGATGTAGAAACTGCTATAGCGCATGTAAATAGGTTTGGTGTAGCTGCTGAACCAATCCGCATAGATGAATTTACGGGCAAGTGCTTTACTTTTCTTGCCGATCCGGACGGGTTGCCTATTGAATTTTACGAGAAGTAATGGCGGGTATATTTCGCTTTAAGCAGTTCAGCGTTGATCAGTCAGGCTGTGCCATGAAGATCAATACCGACGGTGTATTATTAGGCGCACTGGCAGGAGCGGGGCAGCCTCAGCATATACTGGATATTGGCACAGGCACCGGTGTAATTGCGCTAATGCTGGCGCAACGTTTTGCATCGGCACTAATAGAAGCGGTTGAGATAGACGATGATGCCGCCAAAACCGCGTTAAATAATTTTGAAGGTTCACCCTATAGTGATCGCCTTAAAATATATCATCAGGATTTCAATACATTTTTCGGTGAAAACTCCGAAAATCAATACGATCTCATCGTAACTAATCCGCCTTTTTATATTGACGCCTTAACATCGCCCACACAAAAAACAAACCAGGCCAAACACGCCGACAGGGATTTTTTTGTGGATATGATAAAAGGCATATCAAATCATCTGACAGAAAATGGCACGTGCTGGATGGTGTTGCCCGTTAACACGGCCGACTATATTGAAACGCTGCTTGCCGGCTATGATCTGCATCTTCAAAAAACTATTCTGATACGATCATACGCTGATAGTGAACCTCACCGGTATATCATAGTCACAAGCAAAGCACATACTGAGCCAACAAGCGAACAGTTTTTAATTTACGATGCGCCAAAGGTTTACAGCCAGCAATACATCGATACATTAAAAGAGTTTTTTATTGTGTTTTAATTTGCTTTGTTTTGAAGCATGACGAGGATTGGCCTGATATCAGACACGCACAGTTATTTGGATGATGCCGTATTTAAGCATTTTGAGCAATGCGATGAGATATGGCACGCGGGCGATATCGGTAACCTTGAACTGGCCGATAAACTGGCAGCATTTAAACCCTTCAAGGCCGTGTACGGCAATATTGATGGCGGCGACATAAGGCGTGTATACCCCGAAAACTTGCGTTTTAAATGTGAAGATGTTGATGTTTGTATAACACACATTGGTGGTTACCCGGGTAAGTATAGTCCGCAGGTACGGAATGAGATATATGCTAACCCGCCGCAACTATTCATCTGTGGGCATTCGCACATATTAAAAGTGATGTTTGATGAGCGGATAAAATGCCTGCACCTCAATCCCGGCGCCGCTGGCAAGCAAGGCTGGCATAAAGTGCGTACACTGATGCGCTTTATTATAGATGGCCCCAAAATTCAGGATATGCAGATAATCGAGTTAAATGGGAGGTAGTATGATAAAGAATTGGAAATTAAAACTTAGATATGGCAAAATTAGAACTCCATACAAGCACTACACATTAATTACTCCAGTTAGTATATCCGAATATATCGAAGATTTTTCCGCAAGACCAGGTACAGCTTACTTAGGCGCAAAAATTTGGGCTACAGACTCAGATGAAGCAGTGGTTATCCTTGAAGATATTGGAGAAAGTACGGGATATGCAATAACGGGCTCGATAGAAATTTATGACACCGCCCCCGAACAAGAACCCGGCGATAAGCCTTATGCTTATGACTTCAAGTTTACTTATTACGAGGAATAAGCAATTACAATTTATCCAAAGCGATATAAAAGTGTAAATTCAAAATGATTGATAGGAAATACCATTTAACAATATTGGTTATTTAAATCCCCATATCCACATGCAAAGAACCCTGTTCTTACTTTATATCCTCAGCATATCAATATTCTATTTATTAGTGCTGTTTATGAATAGTATTGCCAACGCCGGACTTGCGACAGGTGATGTAGATGATCTTGACGGCTTTACAACGATATTTGCAATTGCTTGCGCTGTTTCAATCGCGCTTATTTTAACAGAGTACTTTTTCTACCGTAAAAATAAGCGGGTAGTAGTTTGGGTGATACATAGCATGGGCTTAGTAATGAGTGTGATTTTACTATTAAGCACACATTTTACAAATAAGTAATTACAGTAAATTCACCCTTGCGTTCTCAGCCTCAAATACCGTATCGATAAGTAATTTGGGCTGCTTTGATGCCGCCACAGCTAATTGATCACAACGCTCATTTTCCGGGTGGCCGGCATGGCCTTTTACCCATACCAGTTTAATTTTATGAGGTTTGCTTACCTCCAGGTAGCGTAGCCAAAGGTCTTTGTTCTTTTTGTCCTTAAAACCCTTTTGCAGCCAGCCGTAAACCCAACGCTTTTCAATAGCATCAATAACATATTTTGAATCGGAATATAGGATCACATCCTGATTAGGATTTTTAATAGCTTCGAGGCCTTTTATTACGGCCAATAGTTCCATGCGGTTATTAGTCGTTTTTCTAAAACCTTCTGAAAGTTCCTTATAGTGTTGACCAGCACGTAGTATAGCTCCATATCCTCCCGGCCCAGGGTTGCCGCTTGATGCGCCATCTGTAAACAATTCAATAACCATGCAACAAAGGTATCAGAAATATTAAAAAAAATGTTTGCAAATAGCCCGGAGATTTCTATTTTTGCAGCCTCCAACACGGTAGATGTAGCTCAGTTGGTTAGAGCATCGGTTTGTGGTACCGAGGGTCGTGGGTTCGAGCCCCATCATTTACCCCGCTAATTTAAAAGCCCTTTTTTACAATTGTAAAAAGGGCTTTTTTTATGTCTTAATGGTAGATTTAAATAAAATTCAGATTCGTTAGTTTATTGCTGATGCTTTGAGCTTAACATGGGAATATGCTCAATTTGACGATAATGTTTTAAAACAGAATCGTCATTTATGATTGCTATCAAGAAATTATCCTTAACCATCACAAAAAATAAGATGGTATTTATAATATTAAGTACAGATTGATTTACAAGATATTACATGAGTTCGCGTTTGAGGATACACCGTTATGTGTGAAAACGTGAAATAACAAGAAGTAATATGCAAGGTAAATATAGTTTAGCATATCTGTTAGCAATGAATAAAATGCTCCACGGAGCTCTCAGGCCGATAATCTTTCGCTAAGGCCTAAATGTTTTGCAAGCATTTTTGTAGCCTCCTCAAAGGTTCTGTTTTCTACAAGCGAAAGAAAATCTACCGGTCTGCCTTCTGCACCGCAACCAAAACATTTAAAGGTATTTTTGGTGGGCAGAACCATAAAGGAAAGATTTTGATCATTATGAAAAGGGCAATTTCCTTTCAAGGCTTTTCTGCTTTCCTGAAGTGGAATATATTTTCTGATCTAAGCGGCAAGATCGGTTTTAGTATTGATCTCGGTAATAAGTTCTTCAGATGGCATGTGTTATTAGTTTAATGCCCAAACATAGGTTATTTGCCGCTTTTGACAGATGATGTTAAAAATTACGGGTTTTTAACATATACAATCGCAAAGGCGATGATCGATCTCGGCAAAACAAAACTATTCTGCAGGGAACGGATGGTGTACAAAGTTGATCTGACTGAACCGGCTAACCATCACACATTTAATAGGCCGCTTTTAATCATGTAATCAATGAGCTTTAAAGATTAAGTTTACTAAAACTCTAAAAATCAACCTTCAACCTTAAGCCGCCTTGTACCAGGTTTAGCTTTTGATCAGAATACCCGGCCAGCGGAATCTTTACATAGGGCTCAAACGCGATGGAATGTTGATCATTGAGTTTTTGTTTCCAGCCGATTGATAAATTATATAAGCCCACCATTGAATGTCGTTGTTTTAATTTCTCTGTAGGAACACTCTCGGTTGATACTTCGCTCACCGTTACAGACTCTGTTCTGGTACTACCATCCGGCCCTACATAAGTATTTACATCTGTACGTCGTTCCAGGTAATCCAACGTTTGCTGTTGCGAAACAATAGCATAAGCTGATACCCCTATACGCGCATACAACTGTTTGGTGGCCTTGTACTGAAACTCAAGCGGCACATCAACACCGGCAAGACTTGCCTGTGTGCCGGTCATGAATTTATCCGTACGGCCCTTCATGTCAGGTACTTCATTTTTCCTCGCGCCGCCAAGCTGATTAAAGAATATACCGGAAACCAGCGACAACCTGTCGTTGAGTAAATAGCTAATGTGCATCCCGGCACTCAAATCTGTTTTTGATCGTGTATCTATAGCTTGCCCTACCGAAAATGCAAAACTCCACTTTCTGCCTCCTGATATTTTTTCCGGAACTGGATATTTTGATATGGTTTCCTGCACCAAAAAATCCTCCGTATTCATCTTTTTAACGTGGGACTGGGTTACAGAATTGAATTGGGGCACCGGTACCGGCGTAACATCAACGGCAACGGGAGCCGTAACTCCACTATCTGTGTTAAGGGGCAGCAATAGTGGGCGAATTACCTTTGCAATAGGCGTTGTTACCTTTTCATTTTTATCATTCACTGATTGAGTAACGTTCAAAGCATTTTCAGGCACGGATGTTTTAAGCTGTTCCTCTGTGTCAGGTCGCCGGGGTTCCGTTATGGCTGCAAGTTTTCGGCCATGCGGTTGTTGTGTTTTTTCATTAAGCAGTTGATAAGTAACAAAACCCAGGCAAAATATAAGTACCGCAGCCGCGCTTAATGATGCCCGCCAAACTACCGCGCCGCGTTTCTGTTTACGCTTTTCATTAAAACGTTCCCAGGCTCCGTCATGGTAGTCTATTTCCAGGTTGGAAAGCTGCGATTTAATATGCTCTATAAGATCCTCTTTCATGGCTACGCTTGATTGATATGCTGTTTGTACAGGGTTCTGAGGCGATCCTTAGCACGGGCCAGATATACTCGGCTGTTCTTTACCGGTATATTCAGTTCGGCGGCGATCTCCTCATGCCTGAAGCCTTCTATTTCATGCATATTGAAGATCACTTTTTGGATCTCGGATAACTCGTTAAGTAGTTTAAGAATATCATTTGCATTCATTTTGTCAACAACCGACACCTGCTCATGCACAATATGTAGTTCAGTGATCTCCTCTGTTTGATAATTATTGCGGCCAACACGAAGAAAATCGATCACCGTTCGGGATGCTATGCGTGCTATCCACCCCTTAAATGCTTTGAGCAGCTCATCCGGGTCATCAGGATAGGTAAAGGTTGGCAGGTTTTTGAATATCTTGATAAAGCTATCATTAACAAGCTCCTCTGCCTGTTCACTATCCTTATGGTAACGTATCACTACGCCCATTATATAACCGTAGAATGATTTGTATATCCATTCCCGGCACCTCTCATCTCCGGTAATACCACCGGCGAGGATATCCTCCAGTTTTTTGATAGGCTTTACCTTGGCCGGCCTCCAGAAAGTTGATAGCAGTGCGTGAGCGTTCATTACAAATAACAACCACCCCTGATTGCTCAGGAGTGGCTGTTTAATTTGGTGTTGCTTATTTATTAGTAATTACACCCAATGATAGCTTTGTAGAATCGGTAGCTGCTTTAAGGCCTTTAGCCCAAATGGTATAGATCTTACCTTTCTCTATCTTTACTTTTTCGATCTTGGCTAAAACTTCGGGCTTGGTGTTTTCCCTGATCTCGAAGTTCAGCTCAGCACCCGGTGTTACAGCGGTAAAAGCGGTTGCTGCCTTAAATGCTGTTTTGGTGTACAACGGAGTAGTTTGACCGGTGATAGAAAGGTCAAGGCTACCGCCATCAGGGCTCAGGTTTACAAACCTTACTTTCGCTTTATCAGCAGCAGGCGCGGTCAAATCGTCCTCAACCAATGTAAAAGCCGTTTTAGCCGGAACATCCGCAATGATCAGTGAATAGTATTTACCACTTTTTAATGCAGCTGTTGATTTTGTAAGCACTTTGGTAGAATCCTTTTTGGTTATGCTGAACTCCGCATTGCCTTCATTAATGTTAGCATAACCGATGAAAGTGCCAAAGGTCAGTTTTTTAATGTTGCTTTTAGTGCCATTTACACTTAACGAAAGTTCAGGTGAACCTGGCGCAGCGTGAACAACGGCCAAGTTTGCAACGCCTGGTGCTGGACTGACGTTGTCGTCATCACTACAAGCGGTAAACATTAATGCGATGCCTAATAAGCCTACAGCAGGTTTCAAAAAGAAATTCGAAAAGTTGCGTGTTTTTTTCATATTCATGATGTTTTTGATTTTACACCCTAAAACGGGGCGTGTGATCAAAAGGCAACAGCGGCATGAAGAAATCTTTGCTGTAACGATGTATGTTTAAGTAAACAGACTGATGTTCAGTTTTTTATTTTTCGTCAGATGATGTTCATGTTCCGCCTGTTAAATACAGGTGTAGTTTATTCCGGTGTAAATCAATATAACCCGGTTACCGGCGAAGCAAAAAAAACATTCAATTAATGCTTAGTGTTATAGCTAAGTATTAATTGAATAGATCCAATTATTTATCTAACGGCATCTTTACGGATGATTCTCGAATTATACGCTCGGGTTTTAATATTTCTCGAAAATTGATTTTTCCGGTTCGAGGCTTTTGAGCAAGGGTATGTTACACTTGTATCAAAAAATGCGTAAGGGAAAGCAATTTGTTTTTCTAACGCTTGACCAAACTTATAATGATGTACGAAAGCCTTTTCAATTATATTGCTGATTACTCAAGATCTTCCATCACTAAGGATGAGGAAGATCTGATTAAAAATGCGTTCCGACCAAAGATTTTAAGAAAGAACCAATATTTTTTGCAGGATGGTGATGTTTCCAAGTATACCGGGTTTATTACTAAAGGTGCAATGCGCCAATACTATTTGAATAAAAAAGGTGATGAGGTTATTGTTAATTTATTTATAGAAAACTATTGGGCAACTGACCGTGAAAGTTTCTTTAACTTAAAACCTTCTGCCTATAACATAGATGCCTGCGAGGATACGGAGTTGTTAATTATAACCAGAGCAGATTTGGCTGAATTAATGAAAAAAATACCGGCGTTAGTTGAAATGATACGAGTGATGGATGATCGACATGCTATCGCGGCGCAAAAAAGGCTGGCCAGCACTATCAATAATAAAGCTGAAGATCGATACGAGGAATTATTAAGGAGTAACCCCCAATTTATACAGCGGTTCCCCCAACACCAAATCGCCTCTTATTTAGGGATAACTAAAGAAACCCTGAGTCGCTTAAAAAAAGCGCGAAAATGATCTTAGTTTACCTGAGTCCGGGTCAATAAAAAAGTTGATAATTATCAATTTTTTTATTGACATATGTCATTGTTTTTCAATCTGCTCAATCTTACTTTAGCGATAGTGCACATTCACAATTAAGGCTAATTGTTGAATATGTAACATGTTATTTTATAGATGATTAAATATGAAGGAGCTTACAGATTTTATTTTGCAATTTGGCAACTTAAATAAACAGCAAATAAGCTTTATTGTAAGCAAAGCAACCAGACTTACCCTATCCAAGGACGAATATTTTTCAGAAGCTGGAAAAATACCAAGACAGGTTGCTTTTATTTTGGATGGCATATTTCGTTTATCTTATCATAACAATGAAGGTGAGGAAATCACCAATTACTTCATAAATGGCAATCAATTTCTTGCCGACTACGAAAACTTCGAGTCTAATTTACCATCTACAGATAATTTACAGGCGGTTACTAAGTGCGAGTTACTTATCTTCTCCAAAAAAAATTGGGAGGAAATTACGAATACAATTATTGATTGGGATAAAATTGCAGATAAAGCGTATCGCAAGTGTCTGTTGGAAACCATAGAAAAAAGAAGTCCATTAGTTTCAGAAGATGCCACAACACGCTATTTGCTGTTCCTCGAAAAATTTCCGACTCTTGCCAATCGAATCCCTCTTTCTTACATAGCTTCCTACCTGGGAATTACGCAGCAATCACTTAGCAGAATTAGAAAAAATATACAGTAACTGCACTATTTGCCACTTTACAAGCGTGATTTTTTAGCAGCAATATCTGCCTCCAAAATAAAGTAAAGAATAAATAATTTCATTTCAGATTATCATCTGGTTTTGGAAGAACAGTAGATTGCAATACGACATTGTAAACGCCCCTTCTTGCTGACCTATACAACTTTAACGGATGTTTTGCCTCAAGGTAGGAAACTACACCAATCTTTTAGTTTTTAGAGTTCATTCCTGCTTTTATATTGCCTGAACAGTCTTCCGTTCTCTAATAATTGGTTTCTTCACTATTTAATTGCTTCAAGTCAGGCCTATTTTACAACAGTCATTGCAATTACCTTTTGCTTAGAAGCCTCGTAACTACCTAAAAAAAGAATAATTATTAAAGTATAATAAAAGCGCTATTTACCAATTGGTAAATAGCATGTAGTTTTTTAGCTAAACATTTGTAGTGATCAATTAAATCATCAACAAATGAAAAAGCATTAGCATTATTTACGACAACAGCGCTCTTGATTGGCCTGTGTGCCCAAGCGCAAACCACATTTTCCGGAGCCGACCTGATCGTGCATCATGCAAAGATCACCACAAACACATCAGCACAACCAGAAGCTTCAGCGCTTGCAGTTAAGGGTGGAAGAATTTATGCGGTAGGTAACGATGCAGACATACTCGCGTTAAAGGATGATCATACAAAGATCATCGATGCAGACGGCAGGAGGCTCATTCCCGGTTTGGAGGATTCTCATATCCATCCATTAAATGAAAGAAACTTTAATTATAAAGTCAGGTGGGACGGTGTGCCGACACTAAAACGTGCGCTTGAAATGCTTACTGAGCAAGCCGCAAGAACTCCTGAAGGGCAGTGGGTAAAAGTTACCGGGGGATGGTCTCCATTTCAATTTGCTGAAAATCGCCAGCCTACCATAGATGAAGTAAATAAGGCCGTTTCTAACAGACCTGTTTACATCCAATATGCTTATAACCGGGGTTATTTGAATAAGATGGCTATGAAAATATTGGGGGTTGGAACTTCTAAGTTTCCGGAACTTCCGGAGGCGGACTTTGAGAAAGACAAAAAAGGAAATTACACAGGGGTGATCAATGGATATACTTTTACATTTTTAACCCTGGATGCGATGTTGCCCGTGCCAACTCCGGAAGAAGAAGTCAGTTCATTGGAACATGTGATCCATGATCTAAATCGATTCGGACTAACTTCCGTTCTTGATGCAACCAGTATCATTGGCTATCCGGAAGGACATAAACCTTTACAAACTTTAGTAAGCGAAAAGCGATTGAACATTCGTTTTCCTTTTGTTGATCTTGGATGGGACCAGCAATCCAGCGAACCATTTGTAGAAACATTACTTAAACGCATAACCAAAATGGCTCCCATTAGTCCGGGGCAGAATTTGCATCCCACAATGGATCATGGTTACGAATATGAAGGGATGGGTGAGGCGATCAGGGCAGAAACTCATGATCATGAAAATTTTGATAAACCAGCCTACATCATTCCGAAAGAAAGGATGATGAAATATGCAGAAGAAGATGTTAGAAAGCTAATTCAGAATAGAATTCCCTTCCGTATGCATGTGACGTATAATGAGAATCTGACACCTTTTTTAGATGCCTTAGAGAAAGTAGTGCAAACTACCCCGCTTAATGGTATGCGTTGGAGTATTGAACATGCAGAAACCGTTACACCAGAGAATATTGAAAGGATCAAAAAACTTGGTGGAGGTATTGCGTTAGATAACAAAATGGCAATTCATGGTGATGCCTTTGTAAAAACACATGGTTTAAAAAAGGCCCTGTACACCCCACGCTTGCGGGAACTGGTTAACAGTGGTATACCGCTATCCTTAACTACAGATGCATTTCGCGTATCCCCGGCCAATCCATGGCTTGCAATTAGTTGGGCTGTATCAGGAAAATCTATTTCCGGAGCTACCGTATTGGCTGACGATAATCGCCTGACCCGTGAAGAAGCACTGCGGTTATACACAACAGGAGCAGCCTGGTTTGAAAATGAAGAGCATGATAAAGGCAGGATAGCACCAGGCAATCTCGCTGATTTTGTTTTGTTGAGCAAGGATTATTTTACCGTTCCGGAGGATCAGATAAAAACTATATCCTCGGTTTTAACCGTGGTTGATGGTAGAGTGGTATTTGGTTCAGAAAAATATAGCGGGTTGGGTCCAAAGTTACAGGAACCTATTCCTGCCTGGTCACCGATCAAATACTTTGGAGGTTATTACTGGGATAAATAATATCCCATTGATAAAATGCACATCGTGAATATTTGAGGTAAATGCATAAAAGTCATTTTTCACGTTCGGATCAGTCGACCTAAAATATGGAACCTCTAACAAGCACATTTCTTTTATGAGGTATTTTTTGATATACTTTTTTCTATCCCTGCCGGGATCATTATTGGCCCAAAATTTTGAACTAATGCGTTATAACGAGAACTATTCAGGATTGAAAGACAGTAACAGAACTTTTTACAAAAAAGTAAAATACATGCCTCTATCCCAAAATGGTTCCGCTTACCTATCCGTTGGAGGTGAATTGCGTCAGGAGTTGGACTATGCCGTAAATGAAGATTGGGGTGAAAAAAACCTTGGCCGGGATGCTTTTTTACTTCAACGATATCATCTTCATGCCGATTTGCATCTGAGTAACCGTATTCGGGTTTTCGGGCAATTACGCAGTGGGCTTGAAGATGGGCGTAAGAATGGGCCAAGGGGCATTGATGAAGATAAATTGAACATCCAGAATTTGTTTGTGGACATTATACCTTACAAAAAACCAGATAGGACGCTTACGCTTCGTATAGGTAGGCAGGAGATTCAATACGGTAGCGGCCGTTTGATCGATGTAAGGGAAGGTACCAACTTACGGCTGTACTTTGACGGAGCTAAAGTAGCATATACATCGCCTCATTTCAATGTTGACGCTTTTATACTGGCTGAAGCTAAAGTGAATACTGGCGTTTTTGATAATATCTCCACTCGAAAGATCAACCTTTGGGGTATTTATAGTACCTATAGTATTCCGAAAAGTCACAAGCTTGACCTTTATTACCTTGGCATTGATCGTATCAATTCCAGATTTGATGAAGGCATAGCTAACGAAACCCGGCACACCACAGGTGCTCGATTTTCAAAAAACGGAGGTGGACTTATTTACAATTTTGAAGCGATCTATCAATTCGGAAAGTTCGGTTCAGATGCTATAAGTGCTTTGGGAATTTCATCAGAGATCGGGTATATCTTTGACAGACTAAAGGGTGTACCTACCGTAAAGCTAAAGAGCGATTATATACCTGGTGATGATAAAAAGAATGATGGTAAGCTTGGTACAGCCAACCCCTTATATCCAAATGGAGGATATTTTGGGATGAACCCGCAAATAGGCCCGGCAAATTTAATATCAATACATCCAACCCTATCCTGGAATCCTCATAAAAAGGTAACTCTCAAATTTGATGTAGTGTTTAACTGGCGTCAATCAACCGAGGACGGTGTTTACAGATCAGATGGCTCACTCAGGCTATCTTCATCAGGTTCCAGGGAACGATATATTGGTACAGCATACATTACCAATATTTCATGGGATATAAATGGCTTTTTGAATTACAATTTTGGCGTACAATATTTCAAAACGGGCAGTTTTATTAACGATCTGATACCTCAGCACCAAAACGGTTTTTTTGTAGCATCTGTAGTAGGATTTAAATTTTAATACAGCCTGATAAATAACTACATAATCTTAAGGTAGTGTTATGTAGCCAATTAACTACCGCCTAATTCACTATACAGAGAAAGAACTTACATTTTGACAAGGATGATACGGTATAGAAAATATAAAATTTCAGAAACGGTAACGCCAATAACAGGCAGATTATCATCAATATATAAGTCCACTCGCAATAAGGGCATTATGGCATATGAAGATCGGTGGTATGACCATTTCTACCTCCTTATTCCTGCTGCCGCCATTATCCGTATGGTAATGACCATCCTGATGATCACGGAAGGGGCAGGTAACGATCATATTAGCCAAAGCGAAAGATATCCCTTAGTTAACCTGGATGTTAGTATATGCACTTGCTATGCAAAGGAGCAAGATAAGCTTCTGAGCGAAAAGTACTTTATTCCCCATTTTGCCGCCAAATCGCCATTTATGAATGTTTCCGCTACCCGTTTTGTTGATGAAGGCAAAATGGCTGTCACCAGCGATTGTGAGATAGACTCTGTTTCACGATCACTGAAGATCTATTATCAGACAGGAAAATTAGATATGGGATCGACAAGGCAAACCATTGAGTGATACATGAATGGTTTACCGCTACAGATTACATACGCAACAGAATGATTAACATAACAATAAAGACTATAATTTTATGAAAGCGTTTATTGATTACATTTTACAGTTTGGCAACTTAAACAAACAACAGATCGACTTTATTGAGAGTAAAGCATCAAGGCTTACACTCCCTAAAGATACCTATTTTATAGAAGCCGGAAAAACACCCAAGCAGGTAGCTTTTCTTCTTGAGGGAATATTTCGTTTTACTTTTTATGATAAATACGGTAAAGAAATCACTATTTATTTCATAGATAGAAATCAATTCATAACAGATTATCCAAAATTTAAAGCCAGCTTGCCGGCTTCCAAATATTTACAGTCAGTTACTGATTGTAAGTTACTTGTCTTTTCAAAAAAAGATTGGGACGAGATCACTAATACAATAACAGTGTGGGATACCATCGTGTCTAAAATGTATCAAAAGTGCTTATTTGATGCCCTGAATAAAAATCCGTTGGATACTGACGATGAAACGACCCGCTATTTGTCATTAATCAACAAGTCACCCAAACTTGCCAATAATGTTCCTCTGTCTTACATCGCTTCTTATTTGGGAATCACAGAAGAAGCATTAGTCGAAATAAGAAATAATCTTTAATGAATTACTTTTTATCAATTGATAATTAACTGCATTTTTTAAGGAGTTATTCTTGCAGTATCAACTCAGTGCAGCCAAAAGGATTTAAATATAAACTTAAATCGGTATCGGAACAGTTCAGATAACTAAAGAGCGTCTGTCTAAAAACTAATAAAAATAAAATAGAAAATGATCATAAAAAAAGTTTCAATATTAGGTGCAAGCGGTATGGTGGCTCAAAAAACAATACAAGCCTTTGATAATGCAGGATTTCAACTTAAACTCTTTGCGCGAAGCGTAGAAGCTAAATATCCTAATCAAACGGTAATAAAGGGCGATGTTTTCAACTATAAAGACTTAGAATCGGCAATTAAGGGTAGCGAAGCAATCCACATAACATTACGGAAACTGGATGAATTTGGTGCTGTTACAAGGATCGTCGAAGTCGCAAAAACCAACAACGTAAAACTCATCAGTTATGTGAGTGGTGCTACCGTAATCAAAGAAAATAGCTGGTTGCCATTTATAGAAGCTAAATACAAATCAGAACAGCTTATAAAAGCAAGTGGTATTCCTTATATGATTTTCAGGCCTTCATGGTTTATGGAGTCTTTGCCGTTAATGATACAAGATGGTAAACCAAAGATTATGGGTAAGCAACCTCTTAAACTTCAATGGATTGCTTCAGAAGATTTTGGTAAACTATTAGTAAACGGTTATCAAAATTCAGATTGTTTCAATCGGGAATACAATGTGTTCGGCCCGGAAGCATTAACTCTCAATGAGGCATTAGAAAAATATATTAAAGTAAAGCTTTCGGATAATTCAAGAATTACCAATACTCCTTTTTGGTTATTGAAAATAATTGCATTTGTGTCACGTAACAAACAATTAAATCAAACTATTCCTCTCTTTGAGTTTTTCGAAAAAACAAAAGAAGTAGGGAGCCCAGATACAGTAAATCGCTTTCTTGGAAAACCTAATACAACTTTACAGCAATGGCTGGCAAGTAATTAGCTCTAAAACTCAAAAAGAAATTAATTACTAAAGGAATAAATTTTTTGGTTTTTATGTTCAAAAATAAATTCAATAGAAAAAAAACAAATGAAAATGACTTTGTAGGCACTGTAAGCCATGAACTAAAAACTCCTTTAACATCATTGAACTGCATTTTGCAAGTAGCAGAACTAAAGCTTAAAAATCACCCCGATACATTTTTAGCTGACTCCATGGGCAAAGCGATCAATCAGGTAAACAAGATGCAAAAAATGATAACCGGGTTTTTAAACCTCTCTAAGTTTGAATCAGGAAAGGTTTGTCTGGAAAAAACTGAGTTCTGTATGAATGAGCTGATAACGTCGATTATTGAAGAATCGTTGTTAGCGGCATCTCGCAGAATATTTTTGCATCAGCGCAACGACATTGTTGTGTTCGCTGACAGAGATAAAATTGAATCTGTTATGGTAAACCTCCTGACTAATGCGCTGAAGTATTCACCGAATGGTAAAGAAATTCATGTAAATATTGAGCGGTCAGCCAGCGAAGTAGTGGTCAATATTACTGACCAGGGATTTGGAATTGGCGAGCAGGATCTAAGAAATGTTTTCGAACGTTATTACCGCGTAGAAAGCATTGATACAAAACACATATCCGGCTTTGGTATAGGCTTGTATTTAAGTGCTAAGATAGTCAAGTTGCATAGCGGCAAAATCTGGGCCGAAAGCACATTAGGAGAAGGGTCAACATTCTCATTTGCACTGCCTTTACATGAACGGTCAGATAATGGAATTTTACGGTTCTAAAGCAGAATTAATTTACAAAACATGCTCCTGCGAATTAATAGTTTATTGATTGTTATCTAATATAACCGATATACTATCGACGATAAACCTTAACTGATCGTTGATAATTATCAATGGTTTTTTTTAACAAATCGCACAATTTATAAGATGTGTATAGATGAAATTTACACGGTAAAAAAATAGTCATACAGGGGCTTAAATAATCCTATTCTAATACATCACATAAAACTACTTTCTCATCATCTCATATATAAAAAATTCAAAAAATAATTTAAACAAAATTATATAATGATATCACCATTATTAAACTCCAACTACGCTTTTAGAATTAAAAATATGATAAAAGCTATTTACACCTTGTTAAGCATACTTATCTCTAATGTTTTATATGCTCAAACTATCAAGGAAACTCCTGTTCTCAATCAATTCCAATTGACCGGGGATATCGTTTCTTTCCCCCTCGTTATTGTTAACGCTTTTCCATTTATTTCAGGAGAGATCAACGGAGTTAAAGGAAAACTAATGTTTGACACAGGTAACCGAAATGCTTTAGAAATTAACAATAATATTGTCCCCCTGTTGGGTCAAACGGATGCAGGTCGTGGCCAGGTTGGTAGTGGTCAAAACTTCAAAATGTATAATAATGATACTATTAAAGATGTTAAGTTAGTAAACGGTTTACATTTTCAAAAACTCAGAAAAATACCAAGTGCAAATCTTGACTTTTTACAAAACAACATCACCCCGGATTGCATAGGTTATATAGGGCATGATTTTTTTAAAGGATATCTTTTAAAGTTAGATTATACTAAAAGGAAGCTTACTTTTTACAAAAACAGCCCCCAAAGAGAATCCTTAAAAGACTTTTTAGCCGGAGAAAAAGTAGTAGCCATATTGAATTTTGAAATAAGAAACCTACCTAATCATCCCATTATAAAAGTAAAGGCAAACGGCATAGATATACTCGCGAGCTTTGATACTGGTGCTTATGGCGGTATTGAATTAACCTCAAAAGATTCTCAGAAGCTTAAGGAAAAAAAGTATTTTATAGATTATGGAAAGGATGGTTACGATGAAGAATTATTTATTCTCAATAATGTAAAAATAAACGATCAGCTAACCACAAATTTTGTGGGAATCTACAAACATGGAGATATAAGTCATGTTAGAAAAGCTTTAGGCATAACTGAGGGTAATTATTTAACCATAGCTTACCGATTCTTAGCATCATATAAAACAGTGTGGGATTATGAAAATAAAAAGATATATGTGTTAGCTTATTGAGAATTGATATAGTGTACATTAGTTCTGAGAATTGATCAGGTCACGAACAATTGAGCTTTCTTGACGATAAACACGTGCTATGTAATCTTTCTGTTCTTCATCGCTGTAAAAGTTTGCTAAACTAACATAAAAGGAAGGTCTGAGGCTCCTTTTATGTTAGTGTAAGGCAGTATGGTGAGTGATGATCTTAAGCAAGATACTTCACAAAGCAACCATTACAACACATTATAGTGATCGCCTTAAAAATAATCCACCGTTAGTGGGTAGCGAGCCGGTACCACTTACCTGAACCAGATCGGCCGCCAAGCCGAATTGCCATGCTTTGCGGCTTAAGCCCAGCCTCAAATACTGGTTGGCAAAGTTGTATCGAAAATCGCGGTCATAGCTAAAGTTATATGAACCTATCAATTGGGTAAATAGCCGCCAGCTACCACTTTTATTTAATGGCGGACTATATGAAACAAGCACAAAAAGTTCGCTGTTTGGTGATTTTACAGGTTCATATGAGCCAAAGGCTGTGAAGGAAATATCACCGGCATTGTAACTATAAGCAATGGCCAGTTGCGGCATAAAACCGTCATTGGTTATATAGCCACCTCCGCCTACACTCACGCCTTTTGCCACATCATAAAAAAAGATGGACTGACCTGTAAAGCTACTTTTTTTCCGGTCGGAGTAAGGAGCTTCGTATCGCAGATAACCGAAATATCCAAACCGGCTTGCCGAGTCAAGATATTTGGTCAGGTACATTTGGTGGGTAAATGCACGGTGGCCGGCAAATACCTCAACAGGTATGTCACCTTGCTGGGCAAAGGTAGTTGAGTGAACAGTAAACATCGTTATAAAACTGATGATGAACCTTAGTTTCCTGAATGAGGGAACTAAGGCCAAAAATGCTTTTTTCATTTTTTGATATAATAATATTGGGTGCTATGATGCACTATGAATAATTGAGCAGAATTGCTGTTTTTAGTATGATCGAAAACTTTTGAGTATGGTGGCTTCTTCAGGAAGCGGTGATTTTTTCTATTTCATGATGCGAAATATATTCTCCGTCTATTTACTTTGGTATAGCAAAAATAGACTGGCTGAATATGTGAAAACAGGTATTTTTGAAGTATAAACAGGTAGGATTAGAGTATGATAAGAGAGAATTTATATCAATCTGTAGAGGTTTACTACGAAACTTCTGAAACTTGTAACAGGAACGATAAGCAGTTCAGTTTTTTTGAATTGTTTTATGTGCTATCTGGCCAGGGTGTGCATACTGTTAATGGCAATAGAGTACACTTTAAGGCCAAAGAACTTTTTTTGCTCACACCTAATGACCGGCATAGTTTTGAAGTGGATGATTTCAGCGAATTTTTAGTGATTCGTTTTGGACAAAATTATATCGCTGATTTTCAATGGAAAAGCATTGATCAAATGGAATACGTGCTTTTTCATGCCTCGCATTTGTCAGAATCTATAATAAGTAACAATGAGGACAGTGAAGCAGTAGCATCAGTAATGCAATATTTACTACAAATATTGCAACGTGATAATCTGTATAAGGAAGACCTGATCAGGCATTTGGTTAACGCGGTTATTGTGATAGCCGCCCGTAATCTATCTATTACCAAGCCGCAGAATATGTTGGATAATGTAGATGAAAGGATATTGGAGATCATTGACTACATACAGGTTAATATACATCGGCCGGCATTATTAAAAGTTGATGTACTGGCTGATAAGTTCGGGGTATCCAAAACATATATAGGTGCTTATTTTCGCAAGCAATCCGGCGAATCGCTACAGCATTATATTTCATATTACAGGGTGAGGCTAATTGAACACAGGCTTCGTTTCAGCAATAAAAGGATCACCGAGATTGCCGAAGAATTTGGTTTTGCCGACGAAAGTCATATCAACAAATTCTTTAAGAGGCATACAGGTGTCAGGTTAAAAACCTACCGTGATCAAAAAGATAATATACCGGCACGCGCATTTTAATTATTTCCAGGCATATCCGGAGCCGTCAAAACGGAGATAGGACCGTTTCAATCCTGACGCAGTTTCGCTTCCATGCTCTGTGTCGTATGCGGAACGGCCATCAGCTTATGCTTATCCAAAACCTTAAAAATGCCATTGAGGACAATTTTAGAGAAAAGCATTCGGCAAGCGAATATGCCGATCTGTTGCACCTTACATCGGGTTTGATAGAGGGGCACCCTAACAGGTATAAATTACGCCACTGTTTAATATTTTTATAGATGCGTTGTTATAGCAACAATCCTTAGTTAAAAAATGTAAAGATGGATTTGTGTAGTTTCGATAATAATTGCCCCGTTTATACCGCATTAACTTTAGGCCAAGTTCTTCAATCGTGATTGAATTTTCAATAAAACGCTTGGAACTTTGTGCCGCCATAAACTCCTTAAGTATGGTTGCCATTTGTTATCGTACTTAATAATCAGGTAATAAATAGGTGATGTTGTGATTATTTAACGGAGATATTTTTGGTCGGTTACTTTATTCCGATCCCTTATGTATCATGACGAGATTATCGCTAAATCAGATGAGTTGCTGTTACAACAGTGGCGCAATGGCGATGCTGCCGCGTATGATACATTGTTTAAAAGGTATTACCACCCTCTTTTAAATTACGCGCAAAAGAATATTAAGGATGAAATGGTTGCCGAGGAGTTGGTGATGGATGTAATGTTACGCGTTTGGAAGAAAGACGGCGACATTAACACTCCGGTCGGCTTTCGCCCGTATTTATTACGATCTATCAAGAATGCCATATATAACCATTACCGCGTAAAAATCCCTGAGTTTCTTAATCTGGATGAAATGCCCGGAGATGCATTCCCGCTATCAAAGGCTCCGGATGAGTTAATGCACGAAGAAGAAATATCATCGGTATACGAAAAGGTGGTATCTCAATTACCTGAAAAACGCCAGCGTGTATTCCGCATGAGCCGCGAAGAAAATCTTACTTACTCAGAAATAGCTGCCAGGCTCGATCTTTCTATTAATACGGTTGAAAACTACATGTCTGCTTCGCTGGCCAGCTGCCGTAAAACGCTTGAGGATATCAACCTTTCACACCCGCTTATTTTCATTATCCCTTTTCTGCAATAAATATTTGTAGCCTCTTTTTATTCGGTATACGCAAGTTGTGCTGTAGCCTTTTATTACCTGTTTTAAAGTTTTTTGAAAAAAGTTTCACGGGCGTGGGTGGTAACATTAAAAAACTGTGTATACCCATTTGAAGACGAAGAATATTTTAAAGTGGAGCTTAATAAAAAAGATAAGGAACTGATCAGGAAACTGATAAATGGTACGGCAACAAAAGCCGAACTTGAAAAGTTGCAGCAAATAATTAACACCCAACAGGGTCGCCAGGTTTTTGATGAGGTGATGGACGAGGTAGGTGGCGAATTTAAGGCTGATTCGCAGGCTGAAAAAGATGGTTCAGCGGATGATAAGCTAAAGCTTTTTAAGCAACGCCATAATATTGAACCACAGGTATCTGTAATTAAAATATCGCCTTGGCGCAACATTGCGCGGTATGCAGCTATATTGTTGGCTATTGTATGCGTTAGCGTGTACTTTATAAGTAAACGTAATAATAGCAGGCAGCAATTAGCCGCGACATCGGCACCTGTAAAGCTGATTCAGTATAAAACCACCCGTGGCCAGCGTGCTACAATTACCCTTTCAGATGGTTCAACCATTACCCTTGGTCCGGATAGTAAGTTTAGCTATCCCGAAAACTTTGTAAGTAACCGCCGCGATGTTTATCTGCAAGGCGAAGCCTTTTTTGAAGTGGCTAAAGATGCGCAGAAACCTTTTACTGTACACTCATATGAATTGGAAACCCGTGTAGTAGGTACCTCATTTAAGATAGATGCATTTAAAAATGATCCGCTGGAGGTAAGTGTGGTAACTGGTAAGGTACGCGTAAGCAGTGTAGTTAACGGGCTTAAAAAGCAATTGGCCACCATGTTACCCGGCGATCATATCAGCTGGTATAAAGGCCTGTCGCAAACAGATAAGCGTGATAAAAATGAAAGCATCGCGTGGGCTAATAACAAACTCATATTTAACAAGCAGGAGCTTAGTAAGATACTTACCGCGCTTGAGCGTAATTACAACGTGACTATCGACAAGACTAAACTAAGCGGTGCTAACGAGAAAATATCGGTAACGCTTAATGGCAGATGGCATTTAAACCGTACCATGAATGTATTGGCAGCAACGGCCGGTTTTAAATATAAGATTGAAGGCCGACGTGTTATTGTTTTTTCTAACTAAAAAAATACGAAAGGAAATATATGTAGCTAAGCTTACTATCTCGAAAAAAAACGTCCGCCACTTTGTAGTGACGAACGAACATGATTTTGAATTCATTGTGCCGCCGGATTTCTCAGGTCGGGGCGGAACATAGAATCGGGGTTTACCCCATTTAATTAACAGATATCGCCCTGATACAGGGTTAAATCAGTAACAATCAAAAATATGCAAAAAGGATCAAATAAAAGTCCTTGTAAAAATAAATATGATAGTTACCCCGATGCGGTTTTTATTGATACAGGTAGTCGGTGGTACAAAAAAGAGATTCTTTTTATAATGAGATGCTCGATTTTAGTGCTGGTAATTCATTTAACTTTTGCCGGTATGTTGCTGGCAAACAGGGTTGATGGCCAGGCGCTACAGGAAAAAGTAACACTATCGTTAAATAAAGCTACGGTAGCGCAAAGTCTGTCGGCTATTGAAACCAATTCATCAGTAAAATTTTCCGTTCGCGAAAAACTGGTTAGTTCTATCATAAAAAGCGTTACGCTAAGTGCCCGTAACGAACCGGTTAAAAATGTTTTAGATGATATTTTAGCACATACAGGCTTACAATATAAATTGGTTGAAGGCTATGTTATTATTGAAGCCATACCTGCACCTGTACGTATATACGGTAAGGTGATTGATGCTAAAACGCAGGAATCATTACCAGGTGTATCAATAAAAATAAAAAACTGGCAAGGCGGTACACTTACCGATATAAACGGTGCATTTGTTGTAACCATACCAACCGAAAATGCAACATTGGTATTTAGCTACACAGGTTATGAAACGGCCGAAGTAGCTGTAAATAAAACCACTCAGCAAATAACGGTAAGCCTTAAATAATCAAGCCAGTTATTGAATGAGGTACTGGTGCAAGCCCGCCGCAATACACGTACGGAGGCAGCTGTGCTTGAAGAACGTAAAAATGCCTCTATTATTCAGGATGCAATTTCGGCGCAGCAAATTGAACGTACGGCAAGTATCACTACTACACAGGCGCTTCAGCGTGTAGCTGGTGTTACCGTGTCTGACGATAAGTATGTGGCCATCCGTGGTTTGGGCGACAGGAGCGTTATTGGCCAGTTGAATGGTGTGCGTTTGGCCTCCTCAAATCCTGACCACAGCGCTATACCGCTCGATCTTGTTCCGGCTGCTTTGCTGGATAACATTACCATCTACAAAACCGTAACGCCCGATAAACCGGCCGATGCTGCCGCGGGTATTGTGGAGTTGAAAACCAAATCAGTACCTGATAAGGAAACCTTTGATGTTACCATACAAACAGGTTTTAACTCGAATATTGGCCTTGGTGGTAGCTACAACAGCTTTTGGAACAGTGATATGGGTGTTTTTGGCAGCAAGATCAATAATAAAGATCTGCCTGCTGATTTTAAGGCTCTTTCTCAGCAATATCCAAATGGCTTATCATCTATCCAAAGCATGATCGCCAATAGTAACAACAGCACTACTGCTTTTAACGAGGTAAACCGCATTAACGGCATCATGCAGCGCTTTGACCCGGTAATGACCACGCAATACAAAAGCGCGCCGTTAAATCAACTGTACTCGGCTACTTACGGTAACAACTATACACTTTTTAAAAAGCATAAACTGGGCCTGGTAGCGGGCTTGAACTACTACCGCCGCACTACTGATATTTATGGTGGCGATCTTACCCAATATAGTATTTACCAGGGTGTTGTTACCGGTAACCCGTATGTATACAGCCGTCGTAATATACCTAACTACATAACGCCGAATAGTCTTTATATGGGTAAGTATCAAACCTATAAAGAGTACTCAGGTAACGAAACGCTTAACTATGGCGCGTTATTAGGTTTAACCTATCGTTTTAACCCACGCCACGAAATAAGCATGCAATATCTGGGCAGCTGGGGCGGCGAAAATATGGCTACCAACATGAATGGCCGTTATGAGTATACCGCCTTGCCGGGTGATGTTACCAGTACCATTTACTCGCTTAAGCAAACGTACCGTAACCTAAATACCTTTAATTTACAAGGCGAGCATAAATTTTTAAAGGGTGAGTATTCGCCGCGCTTAAGCTATAATGTGGCTACCTCAAAATCAAGCCAAAATGATCCTGACTTCCGTTTTGCTAACCTGGCCGATTATATGCCAAGGGGTGGGGGCTACTATCTGCATCCGGTAGTTGGTGAAGAAAATACCGCCGGCACCAATACTTATACTCAGCATTTTTACGCGCTTACATCAGGCTATGTTAATGGCTTTGGTAGCTACGGCATAATACAGGCCGAGCCTAACGGTCGCAGATGGAGATACCTTGACGAAACCAACTATAACTACAAGGCTGATGTAACCATACCATTTAAGTTACTGGGCGAAAAGCAGCAGTTTAAAACCGGTGTAAACTACCTTTTCAGAGATCGTAGCTTTACTGAGAACCAGCTTTTTATACCCGGATCAAACTTTGTGGGCAATGGCTTTATATCGATACAAGATGTTCAGGGCAATCTTAACAAACTGGTTGGCAGCGAGATGATCGGTATAAAACCAATAACCGGCAACCAGGGCGAAGGTATGATGCCTGTTACCGGCTATTTATATAACAGCCAAAAATCACCCAATAACTATAAGGGTTATTACGCAACCAACGCCTTGTACGGTATGCTTGATCTGAAACTTACCGATGAGTTCCGCATAGCGGGTGGTGTACGTTTCGAGATGACCGACATTGGCTCGAAAGTTGATACCGCGGGCGTGTTCTTAGATCCATCGCTTACTACGGGCGAGGGTAAAGTACCGCTTAACCCAATTAATCCAAACTCGGTTTACAAAACAAAATACAAGCCTTACTACTCCGTAAACGCTACTTACACACTTAACGATAACATGAACTTCAGGAGCGCGTACAATACTACGCTTGCCCGCCCTGAATTGCGTGAAATAATCAATGTGTTTGAGTTTGATGCCTTCCAGATGGGTTTGGTGGTTGGTAACTCTAACCTGGTGAACCAGCGTACTGAAAACCTTGATTTCCGTTGGGAGTGGTTTCTTGATAAGGGAGAGGTATTCGCCATATCGGCATTTGGTAAGCGCATCCAAAACCAGCTGGTAAAAGTGTTCAGCCTTAAAACTGATGGACTTGCGGCTACTTATCCGGAGTTCCCTACCATTCAGTTTCAAAATGATCCTAACACGGGTAGGGTATGGGGTTTGGAGTTTGAGATAGTGAAAAACTTGGGTAATGTTTGGGACCCGCTTAAAAACTTCTTTATAGGCTCAAATCTGTTGTTGGCTCAAAGCGAGATCAAAAAAACGGCCGAACGTTACGATGCTAACCGATCGTTAGACAGGTATACGCCACGCAACAGCCCCTTGTTTGAGCAGGCGCCATACTCTATAAATGGCTGGTTAAACTATAACAACACCAAGTGGGGTACTGATTTAACCTTAACCTTTAACCAGGTGGGTGAGCGTTTAGTACAGATCAATTTGACCGGCGAGCCCGACCTGTACACCACACCGGTACCTTACCTCGATTTTGTTTTTAGCCAGCGCTTAAACAACCGCTTAACATTTAAAGGTTACGCTAAAAACTTACTTAACCCGGCCATAAAAACCGTGTATGCCAACCCGCAAACCGGTGGTAAATGGTATGGTAACGAGTATATAAACCGCTCGTTTCAGCGTGGTGCCGAAATTATGATAGGCTTTTCATATAACCTGATAAAGTAATGAAGAACAGAATATACACATACAACCTGCTTTGCCTGTTACTGATAGCCTTATTGCAGGTTGCCTGTAAAAAGGATAAGCTGAGTACGGTTACCGATAACCGTTACAATACAAATAATCAGCAATCATCAAATATACGCGTTGTAAACCTTGGTGGCTTTAGCCAGGTAATTGCCAATGGCGATACCCTTACCAACTTTGCCGTAAAGGCTCCGGATGCTGCGGCAAATTTTCCGGCTACGCCTTATTTCCCTACAAATGGCCAATTGGGTAGAACCTGGACCATACCGCAGGATCTGTTTAACGCGCAAAATAAAATAGATCTTGGTTTGGCTGTCTATGATTATAATCCCGGCCTGAATTCAGGTGTTGAACTTAATTTGCAGTATGATGCAAACAACCCACAAGATGTTTACCTGATTCAGAAAGACTATACCAGCGATTTGCCGCAATATGAGATTCTGCCTCGTGCCGTAACCGCTCCTGCAAAACCTGATCACTTCAAAATCAGGATAATAAATTTTAGTGGTAATCTTAACAACCACTCCGGCAATGCCAGTGGGCCGGTGGAAGACCTGAATGGCCCTGTAACACTTGCTTATGCTGATGGTACAACGGTAAGCGCGCAAACCACTAATGTTACCGGTTCTCAAAGGGCATCTGAATATGTTGAGGTTCCATACGGTACCTACCAGTTTAAAGTACTTACTACTAACGGCAGGCAAATACCTGCTACAGGTAGCAGCACTTTTGCTTTAACTGTTTTTGATCCGCCAACATCAACTATTGCTATCGGGCAAACCAATATCAGCAATTTAACTTACGCCCCTATACAAACCTATCAGCCGGGTGGCATATACACCATTGTAGTAAATCCGCAAATAGTTAAAGTGTTTATTAATGAGAATGACGAAACAAGTAGCTTTGCTCAAAATACTTTTCAGGTTATAACTGATAACAGTGTACCTGCAAACTTAACCTATTGCAGGGTACAGGCGGTAAACGCCATGCCCGATCAGCAGGTGAGTTTCAGTGCCGGAGGTACATCATTAGGCAGCGGGATTGCATTCGGCAAAACCGGCGATTATGCTACCATGATCATCGGTAACCAGGAGGTAAAGGCAACGGATGCCAGCGGCAAAGTTATAGCGACTACCAAGGCTGATTTTCGCGCGTCGCAAAACTATACCGCATGGTTATATCCCGATGCTACGGGCGCGGCGAAACTATTATTGGTAGCTAATGATTTGAGTGGCACCCGGTTCACCAATGCCGAAGAAGATGGCACCTATGCCTATCAGCAATACAAGTATTTCTTTTTTAAGCGATACCTGAACCTGTCAATGGGTAACCCTTACATCACCTTTACTACTGATAATGGCAGCCCATCGGGCGTAAACTTGCAACCAGGCTTACCGCTGTTACAAAGTCCTTACGTAATAAGCCAGTTTAGTGAGCCTAAGTATGATATTATGGCCTACCGCTCGGCGCCAAACGTAGTGCCGGGTATATGGGCTGATGATATACCGGTAATAACCAGCGATATGTTTATCCCCAATAAAGAGCTGTACACCAAAGCCGGTCGTAAAGTGCCAGGGCAGGAAGCGGGCATATTCACCATTGCGCTGATAGGCAAAACAGGCGAGGGGGCTACAACAGCCAACAAAGCCCGCATGATCATTTTAAAGCATAATAAATAATGAACGCATCTGACCATAAAAACATAAAACAGATGAAAAAGCAATTATTACTCTTAACCTCATTAATAACGGCGAGCGTGCTGTTGTTTACTGGCTGTGTTAAGGTTGATTATACAAAAATAAACGACCCTGCCTACCTGCGCGTTTTCAATAACCTGCCATACCAGCTAAGTATGGATGTTAAGGATGCCAAGGTGCCATACTTTTGTATGATCATCAACCCAACCTTTGATGGAGCCGGTAAGGTTACCGGAGGCCAGATAATTGGCGATTTTTTGGACGTTCGCGATCGTTACGCGCCGCCATATCCATCGCACATTGGTAGCAGTACATCAGTAAATAACCCTGAATATCCGGGTAAAGAGAACGTGCTGGTTGGCCCTATTGTTAACGGGTACGATCTGAGCAGCTGGGCGCAGGTGCCATCGGGCAAATTGCGTGTAATGTTTCTGTACAGGCCTAAAAATAGCGTGCCTTACTTTAAGCTGGATGCATCACTTCAAGGAGATGCCATGGTTGATACCACGCTCGAATTTTCGGCCCGAGAGGTTTATACCATGCACCTGCTTCAGGAAAAATATACTGATGCCAAAAGCAATAAACTGCTATTGAGGCACGAGAATTTCATAAAGCTTCCATTGTCCGACTCGCTTAACTATGTAAACTTTTACAATTATAGTTCGCAGGGTTTTTTGGAGTATGATGATGACAAGAAAACACAGCCCAACAGACTAAACAGCTTTATGTATGGTGTAAAAGACCGTATGGACGTTTATCTTACCCTGTACCCTGATCAGGATGAAGATCCGGCCATCAGATACAACTTACAGGCAAGGGCATTGCCCGGCTACAGGGGTAATTATGTAACCACTGTTGAACGTAATATTACCTCGAATGCGCCAAATCCATACATAAGCTTTCCGCTGTTCCCTAACAAGGCCGAAAATCGCATCACAACCAAAAGCTGGCAAATATTTGATTTTTTTGCACCGGGTTATACCCCTTCAAACAATCCATTTTTTGCGAGCGATTACAGGAATAATGGCAATTGGTCGCAACTTAACTGCTTAAAGGATGGGGCGGTTTATGTGCAACAGTATTCAGCACTATCAGTACCTAATACGGTTATTAATATTCATTCCGGTAAAAATAATCCGCAATCATTTGCCTCGGTAAATACTATAGAGATAGTTAACGGTGCCGCTTACCTCATGACCATACAGCGCAAATACCCCGCGCCTGAGTATTAAGCAACAGTCAACCAAAAACTATCAATTAAAAAAATGCTTAAACATGAATAAAGCGATAAAAAAATACACAGGCAGTTTACTAATGCTTGCAATGCTTTGCTTTGCGGCGGTGTTAAGCTCCTGCAAACACGAAAACCTGACCATCCCCGAGCCTAATGCCAACATAAGGCCGGCGGCAGATTTTATTAAGAACAACTACGATTTCAGGCTTTTTAATGCCGCGCTTGAATATACCGGCCTAACAGATGAGCTTAACGGTACCGGGCCATTTACCATACTGGCACTTACTGATGCCGCCTTTAACCAGGAGGGTATAAGAACGGTTGCTGATATACATAAACTGAATAAGGACAGCCTGCGCCGGGTAATGCAATACCATGTAATAAAAGGCCGCCGGTTACTCACTACTGATATACCAACCAACGCTATTGATCTGCGTTACGAAACCCTGTCGGGCGATCAGTTATATCTTTCATCGGTTACTTCAGATAAGCGCTATTTCTTTGATGGCGCCATGACCTTACGTACTGATGTTACGCTGGCTAACGGAGTGTTGCATGTGCTGGCCAAAATGATGAAATATCATAAAGGCACAACCGTACAACAATTGCTTGAAGGTAACCGCCGCTACAGCATCTATGTAGCAGGGTTAAAAAAGTTCGGTTTGTGGAATGATCTGGCAGGCGATGGCCCTTTCACCGTTTTCGCCCCTACTGACAGTGCCTTTAAAGCCAATAATATAACTGCCGCGGATATTGAAGATCTGAATCCCTCGGCATACAACGGTGGTCGTTTAATGGGCGTGTACATTATGCGTCAAAAGCACTTTTTTGTATCAGATAAATATGTGTTTAAATCAATAGGCGGCGAATATACCTATGAAATAACCATTCCTAATGATACCTGGTTTTTAAGGTTTAACACAGTAGAGATGTATGAGGACAGATGGCTGTCATACCCGCAATTTGACGTAATGGACCCTGGAGGGCAATGGGGTGCTACAGTGATATCAAGCTATTATCCGCGTGCACCACTACCGGCTATTGCAGGTTTTGATCACCGGTGCGAAAATGGTTTGGTGCATGATCTGCCGGCCTTATTATTGACACCTCAGCAGGCCTTAAACCAGTAAAGTATAAATAAATGAAACACATGAACACATTTATAAAGCGCATCCTGCCTATAGCAATACTTGCACTGTTGTTTTCGGGATGCCAGAAAACAGAATTTATGCCCCCGGCCGAAGGGGAGAAGATACCCTATAATACAGGTGTGAATAAAGATCTTAACGCGGTGTTAAGCGAATCGCCATCAAAAATTTTTTACGCGGCATGGCAGCGCAGTACTATTGCCGATGCGCTAAAAACCGGGATGCAATATACGGTATTGGCACCGTCGGACGCTGCTATGCAGGGTGCGGGTTATACCGCGGCGGCCATCAGCAATATGGCCGTTAATGATGTTGACAGCCTGGTGGCTTTTTACACAATAAGCAACAAGGTCACAAAAGCTGATCTGCTGTTACGTAACAGCAATTTCGAGGGAATGTCATTACATACACGAGCTGATCTTAGCGTTCAGGATGGAGTAAGTGTTCCTAACACCCCTTACCACTATCGTCATTACTTAGGTATAGATAATGATAAACTAATGATCAATGGTTTGATATCAGGCGATGCCAACTCGGGTGCGGAAGCTACCAACGGCTATGTATTCCAAATTGACAGGATGATAGCTATACCAACCAGGGGCTTTATGGGGGTGCTTGAGGCCGATGCGCGTTTCAGCATGTTTGTTGAAGTTCAGCGCAGGGCAGATGAGGAGCACAACAAAGTATATAACGCCCTGTATATGGAGAATTATGGTTTTGAGCCGGGCGATGATTACAACCGTAAATATTATCCTAACATACTAAATCTTGTGCCGGGTCAGGTGGTATCTTTTCAAATGTTGTTCGCTCCAACTAACGATGCATTTAAAGCTGCCGGTTTTAACAGCGTTGAAGAAGTACTGGAATGGAATAAGCGTGCTACGCCAATGATATTTGACTGGAATATCGGCTCTACTACTGATGCCGGTTTTCCAAGCGATACCGTTTTAAACTATCATTGGGAGTTTGGGCGAGAAAATCAGCCTTATACCAACCAGGGCAAAGCGCCGGGAGGCAGGCCTACCACATTTTATGCTAACGATTTGCGGGATGACTTGCTTGGCAATTACCTCATCAATTACTATCCGGGCTATGTAAACTATCATATGCCGTACACATTCAGTAAAAACGGAAGTGGCCAGGTACAGATGCAGGTTAAGGGCTCAACCGCGGCGCCGGCCACCATTTTAGAAACCATTAATACACTAACGGGGCCAATACATGTGGTTGACAGGCTACTTATTCCGAAGGATTTTAAAATGAAATAAACAGATGAAGCAACTAAAAACTAAAAAACAAATAACCACGTGGTTGATGGTGTTGCTTGCTGTAACATCATTTATATCATGCAAAAAAGATGATAGCGTCGCAGCTATCGATAATAATAAAATTAACCTGGTAATTGCCGATAACTTTAACCTGGCATCATTTAGCGCAGCCTTAAGGTTAAGTACACTTGATAAAGAATTGCAGCAGGGTGCGGGTCCATACACCATCATGGCCCCGTCTGACGCGGCTTTTATCACCGCCGGATATAACGATGCAACGGCTGTACTATCGGCAAGCCCATCTGTAATTGCTCCTATGGTGCGCTACCATGTTTTTGATGGTAGCTATGAGTTGAACAAATTGCCTTTCCTGTTTAACCAGGAACTACGCTCGCGCGGAGGGAAGATGTTTGCTACCCACTGGGTAAAAAACGGCGATACTGTATTAACCTTAAATGGCGCCAGAGTTGTAGCGCAAAATCTGCCTACATCAAACGGTATTATACAGGTTATTAACCGGGTGCTTACTCCTTACCTGCACGATAAATTGGGCGATGCTATATCAGCCGAAAGCAATGTAACACTGTTTACCCAGGCGCTTAAAACATCAGGGGTGTTGGCAACTATTAATGGTACCGGCCCATACACCATTTTCGCGCCCGATAATACCGCCATGCGCTCCATAGGTTATCAATCGGTACAACAGGTTAGCCAAACTGATCCGGCTGTTTTAAGGGAGTTGGTTAACTATCACATTTTGCGCGACAGGCGTTTCATTAATGATTATGTATTAAGCACAGGTTCAACCAACACCAGTCGCCAGGCTATGCTTGATGATAACCTGGTAGATATAACCCTTACGCCTGATGTAAACTCACCCGGAAGTTTTAATGGAATAACCTTGCGCGGTATTGGTAATATCAATGAAATACAGGTAGTAAAGCAGGATGTTTTGACCGGTAACGGTGTATTACATGTGATAAACGGGGCATTGAAGATCATCCAATAAAAAAGCCTCTCCACAAAAAAGACAAATAGAGATGAAAACATATATACAAGAAAGGCCGGGCCATAAAAAGGCGCTGCATGGGCGTTCCATGCTTAAAGCAGGCTTAAAAGTACTCATGCTATGCTTTCTGCTGATAGGTAGTTTGCAGGCATTTTCGCAAGAAACCTCCGGTTCACTAAGCGGCCAGGTAAAAGATGGCAAAGGCGGCATATTACCGGGAGCGACGGTACAGGCCTTGCATACGCCCAGCGGTACCAAATACGCGGTAGCCACGGATGGCGACGGGCGCTATTTTCTGAACAACCTGCGTATCGGCGGGCCCTACACGGTAACGGCCTCCTTTACGGGGATGAAAGCCGAGGTCAGTAACGATATCAACATCCGACTTGGCGGCACCCAACAGCTAAACTTTACCCTGGCCGACAACGCGCAGGAACTGGCCACGGTAAACGTAACAGCCAAAGCCAACAGAGGCCCGCGTGCCAACACCACCGGTACCGGCCGTAACATCACGGCGGCCGAGGTGCGCAACATGCCTACGGTAAACCGCAGCATCACCGACCTGACCCGCCTGACCCCGCAGGGCAGCAAGGACAACAGCTTTGGCGGTACCAGCTTCCGTTACAACAACGTAACGATAGATGGCGCTATCAATAACGACGCCATCGGCTTCTCGCCCTCATTAGGCGGGCAAACGGGTACCTCGGGCATGGCGGGCAGCTCCACCCGTACCAACCCTTTATCCTTAGACGCGATTGAGGACATGCAGGTATACCTGGCCCCATTCGATGTCAAGATCGGTAACTTTACGGGCGGCTCCATCAATGCCGTAACCCGCAGCGGTACCAATACGGTAAGCGGCTCGGTATATGGCTTTGGCCGTAATGCCGCCATAACCGGTAATGACAGGGTGGGCTCGCTGGGCAAAATGAACAGTGACTTTTACGATTACCAGGCCGGTTTCCGTATCGGCTTCCCCATCATCAAAAACAAGCTGTTCTTTTTCACCAACGAGGAGATCACCCGCAGGCAGGACCCCACCCAGCTGTACATAGGTACCGCCGAAACCGGCCATATCCTGTCGGTAGCGGACGCGAATTCCATAGCTAACACGGCACAGGGCCGCTATGGCAGCATCTTTGACGCGGGTACGGCAGGCGTATATACCAACAGCAACCGTTCGGCCAAGTTCTTCAACAGGCTGGACTGGAACATCAGCGACAAGCACCAGTTGGCCGCCCGTAACAATACCATTTTCAGTAAAGCCACAGTGATGGACCGCGACCAGCAGGATTTTCGCTTCAGCAGCATGGCCTTTGAGCAGACCAATAACCAGACCAGCACGGTAGCCGAACTGAAAAGCCTCTTCAGCAATGCCTTGTCAGGCAATTTGGTGATAGGCTATACGCAGGTGAACGACCGGCGCGACCCGACCGGCGACCCTTCATTGCCACAGGTACAGATCATGGGGCGTACTCCCGGTACCACCATCTACCTGGGTACCGACAGGGAGGCCAGCATTTTCAATATGAAACAAAAGACCTGGGAGTTCACCGCCAACCTGAACTATGTGACCGGCAGGCATAAATTCCTGGTGGGTACCCATAACGAGCTGTACCATATCGACTATGGCTTTGTGAATGCCTGGAACGGCCGGGTGGATTACCTGAGCATTGAAGACTTTATCAGCAATAACCCTTACCGGGTAAGGGGCAGTTACAACTATACCAACAATACCCGCGACTATATCCTGAACAATCCGGCAGCCCGCTTTGATGTGAACATGTACAGCCTGTACGTGCAGGACGAGATCAGGGTGAACGATAAACTGCAGATCACGCCTGGCCTGCGTGCCGATATGGCCTCGCTGCCGCAGATGCCCACGCTGAGCGAGAAACTGCGAAGCATACAGGCCGATCCATACTTTGGTACCACGTATACCTATACGCCGCTGAGCAGGATCAGCAACAGCTTTTTGAACAAGGTACAGTTATCGCCCCGCATGGGCTTCCGGTATGATGCCCTGGGCGACCGCTCACTGATCTTCCGTGGCGGTGTGGGGCTGTTCACCGGCAGGATACCCTTTGCGTGGTTAGCTTATGCCTACTACAATACCGGCGACAGCTATGGCGCCTTTGACCAGCGTGCCGACCAGAAACCCTTTACCCCGGGCAGCGACGCCATCAAGCCCAGCCCTAACGGCCTGGCCGATTTCATCGGCCAGAACGGCGCTGTGGTGAACAACCCCAACAGCGGCCGTACACAGGTTGACCTGGTGGACAATGGCTTTACCATGCCGCAGGTGCTCCGCACCAGCTTAGGTATCGACTATGAAACCACCGGTCAGTGGAAGTTTGGCCTGGAAGGAATGTATACCCGCAACATCAAGGACGTATTATTTCAGCAACTCAACACACAGGATAACCCATACTGGTATGGTTATGATCAAAACAAACAGCAGCCGGTATATCGTGGTACGGTTGATAGCAGGTTCTCCAACATCTACCTGCTTAGTAATACTAACCGGGGTTACCGCTACAGCCTGACCGGCAGTGTGGCCAAAACCATCAACACCGGTACCGGCAACACGCTGAACATAACGGCGGCATACACCTACGGCCAGTCTAAAGACCTGAGCAACGGGGTGCGTAACTCCATGGAAAGCAACTGGCAGCTGAACCAGGCACTGATACCTAACAACCCCGAACTGGCCTACAGCAATTTCGATATCCGCCACCGTATCGTATCCACCATCAGCTATAACAAGCAATGGGCATCGGCAGGCAAAACCAATATCAGCCTGTACTTTAGTGCGCAAAGCGGCAGCCCGTTTACCTATGGCATTGTGAATAACAGCATACAGGGTTTACCGCAGCAGGTGAGCCTGGCCTATATACCAACGCAGGCAGATGCGATCAATTACTTTAAGGATAACGGCAGCCAGACAGCCGCACAGCAGGCACAGGCCTTTAACAGCTTTATTGACGGGAACAAATACCTGAGCAGCCGCAGGGGTAAGTTTACCGGGCGTAACATGGGCCGTACGCCGTGGAATATACAGGCCGACCTGCACCTGGCGCATGAGCTGTTCACCGGTAAGGCCGCCAAACAAAGCATCAGCCTGACGGTGGACATCATGAACCTGACCAACCTGATCAGCAAAAACTGGGGCGTGCAGTACTTCTCGCCCAATACGTTCAACTCTACCAGCAGCGTGGGCTTAACGCCAACCTTGTTCCCGCCACAGCAAAACAGTGGCAGCTACCCGGCGTTCACCTTCGCTGACCCCGGTAAGCCTTACAGTATCGACTACTTCGCCTCAAGGGCGCAAATGCAATTAGGTTTGAGGTATAGCTTTTAAGTAAATGCAATGATATCATATATGAAAACATTGAAAATGAATAAAATAAAAAAATGGAGTGCCGGCATATGCATGCTGCTGGCACTACTGGTAACCTTTAACGCTTGTAAAAAGGATGATAAGGAAAAAGGTGCCGGAGCCAATATCGAAGCTAAGGTGACCGGTTACTACCCTAACAGTGGTAAGGCCGGCACGCTGGTAACAGTGGAGGGAGAGGGCTTCGGCACATCACTAAACGATTATAGTGCTACAGTTAGCGGCAACAATGCCGATGTAATAAGCGTTACCGCCAACGCGGTAGTGGTACGCATACCCGATGGTACAACCGGTAAGATTGTTTTAAAGGCAGGCAGCAAAACCTTCGAAGTTGGTAGCTATACTTATCAGGATCTGTCGGTTAAAGATATTTTTCCGGCCAATGGTCCGGCAGGCGCGCAAATAAGAATAAGCGGCGAAGGCTTTGCCAGTGTAAGCAACCCGGCATCGGTATTGATCAACAACGTATCGGCCCTGGTAGTTAGCGTGGCCGATACCCTTATTGTAGCCGAAGTGCCTCAAAATGCAGGCTTTGGCCCGGTTACCGTAAAGGTTGACGGTAAAGAGGCTCAGGGTCGTAACTTCACCTATCAGGAAATTAGTAACATGAAACCGCTAAGTGGTGGTGCTAATACCCGCGTGGTGCTTAATGGGGTTGGTTTTGAAACCGCATTGGCCAACAATAAGGTTGATTTTAACGGTAAGGCAGCTACAGTGGTTGAGGGGAATGACAAGCAGCTGGTAGTTTTAGCACCGGCAGATGTTACCACCGGACCATTATCTGTTACCATAAATGGGCAAAAAATAACCGGACAAAGGTTTACAGTGGTAGGTAAACCGGTCATCGGCATAGTATCTCCCTTAAGTGGACCAAAAGGTACCGAAATGACCATTCAGGGCGATGTGTTTAGCGCTGTTGCTGATGAGAATAAGGTTTTTATCAATAATGTGGAAGTGCCATTAAACTCAGTTACGGCAACACAAATTACGCTGACCATACCCGGTGGTACAGGGTCAGGCAACATCAGGGTAGTGGTGAACGATCAGGCTACAACAGGCCCGGCATTTAAAGATCAAACGCTGGGTATTAAATCGCTCACACCTGATAATGGATTAGCGGGTACTTCAGTAACAATTACAGGTACAGGTTTCAGCACCACGGCATCAGATAATAAGGTTTACTTTAACGATGTGCTTACCACGGTAAAATCGTCAACAGAAACTCAGTTGGTAGTTGATGCGCCTGCAAACCTGAGCACAGGTATAGTTAAGGTTGCAACTAATGGTTTAGAAACCACCTCGCCACAACCATTTAAACGTGCGGGTATAATAACAATTGCCGGTGGCCCATCAAACCCTATTGGTAGTATACAAGGTATTGCGGTTGATAGCCATGACAATGTTTATGTAACCAATACTACCGATGGAACCGTTAATAAAATAACCCCGGCCGGTGTTGTAAGTAAGCTCCAGGCAAATGGTGCCGATGTGCATTTCTCGTTTCCGAATGGTATTTATATCGATGGTCAGGATAATATCTATGTGGCAGATCAGAATGCTTCACAAATCAGAAAAATAACACCTTCGGGCCAAAATGTTGCCTTTACAGGCGGTTTTCAGCCTGCCAAAATGAGTATGGATGCATCAGGCAACATGTATGTAGGTATTGCCGGCTTTGGTGCAGGAATGAATAAAGTGACGCCGCTTGGTAACTACACTAAGGTAGCCGGGCCATCATGGCCTTCATCAAGACCGGCTATTGATGCGGCCGGTAATGTTTTCTATTCAGATAATATACTGGATGGCGGAACCGGTATACAGAAAATAAGCGTGGGTGGTGGCATGGCTATAATTGCCGGAGCTCATAGCGAAGGCGGGTTAGCTGACGGTATTGGCAGAAGTGCAAGATTTAACGGTATAACAGGCCTTGTTTTCACCAGCGATAATCAATTAGTAGTTGCCGACAGAAATAACAGAGCTATAAGATTGGTTAATCCGCAAAATGGAGCCACTACCACACTTTTTGCAACCGGCTATGGTTTTGCCGACGGAACATTTGCTAATGCTAAATTTGCTTCAATAGATGATATTGCTGTAGGCAAAGATGGTAGTATCTACGTAATTGACGGAAGTAACGGTGCAGTACGTAAAATAATTTTAAAATAGGCTGATATCAGGCAGATGTTAATAAAAGTTAGCATCTGCCTGATCATTAATAAAGTACAAAAAAATGCAGGGTATTAGCGATACAAGGCACAGGCAGTTGGTTGATGCCCTGCTTCAGTTAGAAAACTTATTGTGTGAAAATTTAGATCGGGACAGTGATATGCAAACAGCAGGTGAGTTACGTGCCCAACTGGAAACCACGCACGCTAATTACAATAAGCAGATAGTTGTACTGAGCGAGTTAATACAAGATTATCACAACCTATTTAATAAAATTAAGCTACAATTTATTGCTCCAAAGCTGAAAGAATTAAGAAAAAAAGCGCACAAGCGCGATAGGATATATCCTTCATTGGTACAAAATATCCAGCATGTATACGGTACCTAAATTACTTATCAGTAACTTGATAAAGTTTAACGGCAGGTGCTTTTTGCATCTGCCGTTTTTTATGAATATGAATTTTGATGTTTATTTAATTATTGGCTTAAGCATAGTAACAATTTTTACCATTGCTGTTGCCTTAATTATTCAGAAAGACGGCCGTCGAGATTTTTAAATATCTTAACTGTGATGGGTTTTTGATCGGATTATCTCGTTGATTTGTTGTTGTTATGTTGTTATCTGATCCGTATGCCCGGTTAGCACAACCGGTTTATAACCTCCCTTTGATCTAAAGTAAAGTATCGCTCCTATAAAAAAGAACAACATACAGCCCGGCAGTATGGCCACGGTACGTAAGGCGTTCTTTTTTGATTCGTTTTCCGCGGTTGAGATGATGGTTTTTGTGGACTCGGGAGCGGCTGAAAGTTTAGCTTCGTCAAGCGCTTTATACTTGCCGAATATGCTTTGCTTGTGTTGGCTTACATAGGTTGTATGCAGGGTGGTGTTATTGTTGGCATCATAGGTTGCCAGGTTTTGTTCCAGTTGCTTATCCTGTATGGTTCCTAAAAAAACGGCTCCAATTACTCCGACACCCATCTGGCCCACTGCACTGGTAAAGTTGAGTGTTAACGCTCCACCTTTCGGGAAACGCTCGGCTACTACGCCAAGCATCGTACCCCAAAAGAAGGTTTTACCTAACGCGTAAATGGTGGCGGCAACAATAATGATGAAGCCTACAGAATACGACAGGAAGTATAAGCCCAATGAGGCGATCAATGCACTGGTGGCCAGCAAACCCAATGGCGATAACCTGTGCACCACGGGGCCTGAGCAAAACCGCAGTATAGCCATTATAACAGAGGTATAAACCAAAACCCAGCCGCCTTGCAGGCCGGCCTTAGCCATTTCGGGGGTCATGAGGTCGGTTATCCAGCTATCGGTACCCAGCTCGGTAGTAGCCAGGGGTATCATCAGCAATAACAACATGATGAATAGGGGATGCCCTAACGACCGGACGAACCACGCGAATATACCCGCTACTACAACCACAGCAATAATGCTGTAAATGTACGGCCAGCCAAACAGGCCACCTATCTGAAAGGCACATAAACCTACAATGATAATGATACCCAATATGCCTACCTCGTTAAGCATTTGCAGGTAGCTTACACCTGCTTTTACACGTTCGCTAACGGGGAATGAACATTTAAAAATGATAACACCATACACAATAACGGGTAACGAAATAATGCCAATGATAACCGGCCATGCCGACTGCACGTGTATCATGCCGATGGCTAATAAACCCGCTATTACCATACCCGCGGGCCAACCGGCGTGTAGTATGTTAAGCCATTTGGTTTTATCGCGTGGGTACATGCTGGCTACTACGGGGTTAACTACCGCCTCGGCAGCGCCATTGCCAAGGGCGAATAGCAGGGTACCTACATAGAGCATCCAGTAACCGGTTGCCATTATGGTGATGATGATAGACAGGATATGGCATATAAAAGCAAATATCATCGACTTTTTGTAGCCTACCTTGTCAATTATCAAACTAAAAAAAACAATGCTGATACCAAATGGCCAAAAGCTTACGCCAAATATTTCGCCCTGCTGAGTTTTGCTCAAGCCAAACTGGGTGCCCCACTCAGCCATCAGGAACGACCGGAATACAAACCCGAAAGCTGATGCTACCAGTACAGTAAAACAACCCCAAAACAGTATCTTTCTTGATCGTTCATCTATCTTAATAGCATCGCCTGTATGAATTGCAGTTTCACTCATATCAATTAGTTTAGGTTAATAATGTTTTATAAAAGGCCAGGCCCTCAGTGGCCAACTCATCGGCACTATTGGCCAGCGGGCGCCAAATCGAGGCCGCCTTGGCAAGTTCTTTTGATGGTGCTCCAAAGGTTTCTATTACTACAGCGCCATCATATTCAATATCTATCAGCGCTTGCTTAATGCCGGGCCAGTCTAAATTACCGGTTCCGGGGGTACCACGGTCGCTTTCATTACCCTGAACATGGCAAAGCAGGTCTTTACCTATTTTGCGGATGCTGTTGGGTATGCTTTTCTCCTCAATATTTCCATGAAAGGTATCAAGCGATATTTTAATGAAAGCACTGTTTACTTCCTTTACGATGGATAGCGCCTGATCGACCGTGTTCACCATATCGGTTTCAAAACGGTTCAGGGGTTCAACGCCTATTACTACGCCTTGTTGCCGGGCAATATCACTGGCTTTAAGCAGGTTTTCAATACACCAGGCATGTTCCTGTTGCTTTTGCTCAGTACTCACTATACGTGTTTTGCCTACGGCCGAATATACAGGGCCTGTGAAGATGGGGCTTTCCATAAAGTTAGCTATCTCCACACAATCAATAATATATTGCAGGCCGTTTTCTCGTACATCAGGATCGGTGCTTGAAATATCCCTGTCGGCACCAAATGCACCGCTAATGGTAACATCCAGTGCCGCGTTTTTGGCGAGGGATTTTAACAGGGGCCAGTCTATCAGGTTTTTATCTTCAACGGCTATCTCAATAATATCATACCCCATTTGTTTTACTTTATCAATCAGATGAAATGAGACTGTATCAAAAGGAGATACCCATACAAATGTGCTTACGCCGAATTTTATCATGCCCTGATTAATCAAATTGAGGAATATCAATACGCTTACCGCCGTTCATAGCCGATTCGTGCGCGCAGATACCGGCGCAGGTGTAGTTGGCTGCAATGGCAGCGTCAACCGCCGAATCGCGACCCTCAACAATCGCGGCCAAAAACTCCTGCACCAAATGCGGGTGCGAACCGCCATGACCTGCGCCTTGCAAGAAAGACACGTGATTTGGGTCATCAATTTTTTCGCGGCGGGTAAAGTGTTTTATGGGTTCTATCAGCATTTCATCAGTATCGGGCACGTTAATGCGTTTAGCGTTTTCGCCGCCATCAAATATTACGTGCTCCTCATCCTGCAATTGCTCCCACTCAAACGACATCTTGGTGCCGTACACATCATAGCTTTCGCGGTACTGGCGCACCACATCAAACAGCGAACGAGTAGCCTCGGCAACAACATCCGAGTTTTTAAGAGTGAAGGTCGCGGTTTCAACAGCGAATGGCGAACCATATCGCGAAGCCAGATCATCACTTAAACGACCTGAACCGTGACATACCACCGTTTCGGCCTTGGTATTATTGATGCGAAGCAGCGGAGATATGGCGTGCGTACCGTTCAGCATAGGCGGGTAACCTTTCCAGTACTCGGCCCATCCCTCCATGCTCATATCCTGTATGTGCGATCCGCGAACAAACTGTATGCGCCCCAACTGACCACTTTCTGCCAATTTCAATCCGTACAAAAACTCACGGGTATATAACGCGGTTTCCATCATCATGTAAACCTTGCCGCTGCGGCGTTTAGCTTCAACTATGGCTGTGCAATCTTCTACTGTCATGGCCATTGGTATGGTACAGGCGGTGTGTTTATTAGCGTTTAATGAGGCCAGGGTCATTTTAGCGTGCTCGGGAACAGGGGTTACCACGTGTATAGCGTCAACATCATCACGGCCGGGTATATCTTCCCAATTCTCAAAACAAAGATCGCGGTCAAGGTTAAAGCGTGTGGCCAGCTCATCTAAAGTAGCTTTGTTGCGGGTGCAAATGCCTACTGCTTTAATGTTTGGATGACTTTGATAGATGGGTATAAATTCTTTACCGAACCCCATGCCTATAATTACTACGGTGATTTTTTTGTCGCTCATTTTTGTTGTGTATGTTTTGGTTAATAAATGTTACTATTTGCCCGCGGCCCATTTTACTGAGTTGCGCAGGATGGTTTGATAAAAAACAATATCGTGCGAGCCGCCATCGTGGCCTAAAGCAATACCGACAATGCGTGCCTTGGGGTGCTTTACGATGAATATGGAAGGGTATACCTTGTCAGATCCGGCAACGCTGTTGGTTACCAGTACATCAATATCGGTAGCTGTAGGGGCGTGTTCGTAGCGGTAACGCTCGTCCTGCAAAGTGATCTTTGGCTCCAGGTCTTTAGTAATGGGATGAGTGGTATTTACTACGGTTTCCTCAAAGGCGCCATACTTGTCGTGCGATGTTGCGCCGCCGCCTGCCAGCACGGCGTTATACTCCGGCCAGTCTTTCCAATTATACCACAAGGCGGGGTGCCCCAATATTAAACCCTTACCGGCATCCGCGAACGCGAAAATAGCTTTACGATCTGCCTCGTTTTTAATAGGTTGATTGTTGCTCAGATATAGTACATCCGTTTGCGGCAGATAATAGGCTATCGAGTCGGTATTGCTGGTGTAAATTACCGTGGCTCCGTCCTTACGCAGTGTTTCAGCGTCAACACCTTTGTACCATTTATCAAAATCGTGCGATGAACCGCCGCCAACGATGAGAACGCGGATACTTTTACCGGCTGATGCTGCTTTTTTTTGAGCGCTGCAACTCACTGCAAGCAAGCCGATCAGCAGCGCAGGTATGATCAATTTTATTTTCATATTCAGGTTGTTTAATATTTGTTTTACTTAGTTACACGCATAACGCCATTCATAATACGCCAGTGCCCCGGGAAGGTACAGATGTATGGGTAATCGCCCGGTTTTTCGGGGGCGATGAACTCCAGTGTCGCGCTGTCGCCCGAGTCTATCAGCTTAAGCGCCTGGAAAACATCAGGCGAAGCCGGGATATAGCTTTTTGAAGCACCTTTCGGGTCTTGTATCATGGCATCAACAGCGGCGCCCACTTTATTCATGGTGCCCGGTTTTACAATAACAATATTGTGTTGCATACCATCGGGGTTCTCAAATTCGATGATCACTTTTTGGCCCGCCTTAACCGTAAACTGTTTCTTGGTGAACTGCATCATATCCTTAACCACCTTAATGCTGATGGTTACCGGAGGCAGCGCAGCGCCGGGTTTAGCCGTAGTGCCCTTAACGATTGTTGTTTTAGCGGAGGTTGCTACAGGTTTTCGCAATTCAACAATAGTGCGCTGAATATTACCTGCAAAGCGCGGCGCATCAGGGTAATCACCCACTTTATATTGGCCTTTCAGATCGGTGCCGGTACGTACAGCCTGGCCGAGTGGCGCTTTAAACAGGCCGGGAGCTTTGCCTTTTGCAACCTCCGCATCGTCAATCTTAATGCTGATCAATCCATTGCCGGTTAAGCTGGCTTCCAGGTTAAAGCGCTCAGGCAGTGGTTTGCTGGTGGTGGCTAAATAGCTTTTACCCGCTTGCTTAATAAGCATGCTGAGTTTACCATCCTGAATGTAAACCGCGTAGCCATTGGTTTTATCGCCCTGTGCGGCAACCACACCGGCAAGGTCGGTAAAGGTTTTGGCTATGGCTGTGGTAACGATGATCTCTTTGTTGCTCACATTAGGCGCAAGTACAATACTGTTGTTGCGTGCTATGGTGTATATCTCCTTACGGATGGCGTTGGTTATACGCTCGCTCAGGCTTACATCGGCCGATGAAACGGTAGGGGCGGTGCTTTCCTCTTTAGGTGCAGCCTCCAAAAAGCCTTCGCGGTGAACAATGGCACCTGCAAAAATTGCCCGTGATAGCCATTCATCTTTACTGTTGTCGCCTTTTAAGCTGGCGGTATATAATGCTTTGCCCATTTCTTCGGATGGTGGCAGGGCAGCCGCGGCTAAAAATGCAGATAAGCGCACGTTCAAGGCCGGGTCGATCATGATATTGCCGTTCAGCAACAGGTTTTGCAGGGCAGTATTTTTAGGTAAAGTTTCAATGGCGGCTTTACGTACACCGGCGGCATGGTGGGTTAAGGCACCTACAGCGGCCTGGGTTGCAGCAGCGTTATTGCCGTTTAGCGCGCCAAGGCCATTAAGTGTCCATAAGGCATGTACGGCAGCATTATTCAGGCCAATGGCATCAACGCTTTGGTCGTTTACCAATTTAATTAAAGCTGGTACGGCGCTCATATCCTTTGCTTCAACTAATAAGCGTTGAGCCGTCATCCGCCAAAACATATTATCGTTACTCAGCGCGGCTATCAAACCCGGAATATCTGTTTTTGATAGCTTTAGCATGGTTGAAGCTTTACCGCCTTTATAAGTTATGCGGTATATGCGACCGAAGTTGTTATCGCGCAGCGAACTTTGAAAGGCATTACCCTGACCCATTGGCTGATCGGTAAATGGCAGTACCTTGTTTGATGGTGCCTGGCGCTCAACAAACACATTGTGCTGGATGATAAAGTTATACCAATCGCAAAACCAAACGGCACCATCAGGGCCGACTTCGGCTTGTACCGGCGACATCCATTCGTCGTTACTGGCCAGAACATTCCAACCATCCTTTTCGGTAAAACCGGCACCTTTAGGCTCAATGATGGCATTGTGTATCAGGCGTACGGTAGGCTCGCATATAAAAGCAATGCGATTCCAGTACTCTTTAGGGAAGACACGCGCTGTATACAGCCGATGACCGGCAGCGGCAGTAAAACCACCAACCACATCAACCTGGCGCAGGTTAGGTTGCATGGCATGTACATCATAATGGCCGTCAATTTTTTCAACGGGCAGTACAGAGGTACCCGGCAATTCGCGCTGCATGTATTTGGCAGGCATGCTGTAGAAAGCGCTGTGCGTGTTATTAGCGGTTGATATAAATACATTGTTATCTTCCGAAAAACCTAAACCCCAGGTGTTGTTGCTGGTGTTGGCCAAAAACTCAAGACCGGTACCATTGGGGTTCATGTTATACATACCGCTTCTGAAATTGATGGGGTGCCCGTCCTCCTTAGCTAAGCCGGTATAGCTTGAACCTACCACACCCCATATTTTGTTGTTAAAGCCATATTGCAATTGTGATGGGCCAAAGTGAGTATCGCGTTTCTCCCAGCCGGTTATCAGGGTTTCACGTACATCGGCTTTGTCATCGCCATTGGTATCCTTTAAAAACAGGAAATGCGGAGCCATAGCAACAATAACACCACCGTTGGCAAATACCATACTGGTAGGTATATTCAGCTTGTCGGCAAAAATGGTGAACTTATCGGCACGGCCATCGCCATCAGTATCCTCGCAAATTTTAATGCGGTCGTTAGCGGCACCATCGGTTTCTAAAAAGGTATTCGGATAATCTACAGATTCAACTATCCACAATCTGCCCCGTTCATCCCAGGCCATGGCAATGGGGTTAGTTATATCCGGCTCGGCAGCAAACAGGCTGATATCAAAACCCGGTGGCACCTGCATCATTTTCGCTGATTCCTTTGGCGATAATGACTCCTGCATTTTGGGCACCAGGTGACGTTCGATATAGTTGGCTATGGTATCGGGGTATATATCTACCTTTGGTATTTGCAGGCGGGCAATCTGATCTTTAACATCATCGCCAATTGCCCAAAGAGTGCCGTTTTTAACCAGATTTAAAAAATCGAGCCTTTTCCATGTGGTATCGGTATGGCCATAAGCGGTGTAAAATACACGGCCTTTGCCCTGGTTGCGTACCCAGGTGTATGGTTCATGCTTATCGCCATCAATACGTTCCATCAATACGGTTTTATCCGGGTTAAGTTTTTGGTGTACGTACTGTTCATCAATGGTTTGAAACTCGTTAATGCCTTTCATTACCGGATGATCGGCCTTGATTATCTTGCCTTTGAATGACCCGGTTGTTTCACTTTGATAAGCGCCGCCTACAGCATTTATATACCATTCAGAATTGCGGAAACAACCCGCCGCGCTGTGTAAGGCTATCAATCCTTTGCCACCTTCAACAAATTCCTTTAAGGCAGCCTCCTGCGCGGGCGCGATCTCATCATGGTTTGAGTAGATCACCAATCCATCATACTTGGCTAAGTTTTCGGGGTTGAGGTCGGTTAGCTCGGTGGTATAGGTCATGTTTATACCGGCTTCAAACAGTTTAATGGCAAGCCAAGGGGCATATTTACCCGAGTCGTGATGCTTGCCCACATTGCCTAAAAAAAGAACTTCGCCACGGCGTGGTGACTTGGAATTAGCGGCATTCGCCTGCTTTGTAGAATTATTAATGATCTTATCGGCGCAGCTATTCAGGGTAAAGCACACGATAAAAAATAGGTAAACTATTTTTTTCATCATGAAATAGTGTTTTTAATTGGTTACACAATATTAGCCCTTATAGCACACTAAAACATACTGCATTTTGTCTGATTGCGACTGTATTATATCATCTATTAATGTAAAAAACATGTTATAAAGATAAAATCAATCATCAGGCTGTTTTTTTCTTTATTTTAGAGGTAACCAATTAGATAGCCCTGATCATGAAGCGTATCATACCCAAATCGCCAATACCCGAATCGCGATCATTTGTTATTAAGCGGATAGACGCACCATATTTTGATCCGACCTTCCATCTGCATAAGGAGTTCCAGATGTCGTACGTGGTAAAAGGAGAGGGGACCCGCTTTGTGGGCGATAATGTTAAATCATTCACGCATGGCGATATGGTTTTAACCGGACCTTACTTACCACACGTGTGGCGAAACGACAATGCTTATTTTGAAAAGAAAAGTGAGCTCAGTACTACAGTAGTTGTAATTTATCTGAACGATAACTTTTTAGGCGAAACCGTACATCAAAAGGAAGAAATGGAAAGCATTGGTCGCCTTTTGGTAAATGCCGCCCGTGGCATTGAGGTTACAGGCCATACCAAGCAGGTTATTGCCGGTATGATGCTTGATCTGTTGGATATGAGGGGTTTTGAAAGCATTATTCAGCTTTTGAAGATATTGAACGTAATGTCCAAATCAACTGATTGCCATTTTATAACGCATAACCACCCTGTATCTGCCAATACCGAGGCCGAAACCAACCGCATGAACAAGATATATAATTACGTTATGAAGAACTTTCGCCAAAAAATAATGCTTGATGATGTGGCCGCCATCGCTAATATGACCAACACCTCGTTCAGCCGGTACTTTAAGGCCAGGGTAAATAAATCGTTCTCTGATTTTGTAAAGGAGATCAGGATTGAGCAGGCCTGTAAACTGTTGAAAGAAGAAAAACTAAATATTAATGATATTGGTTATGAATGTGGCTTTAAAACACTATCAAACTTTAACAAGCAGTTTAAAACCGTTATGAAGAAACAACCCCATCAATACCGTAACGAGTATCTGGAAGTTTCGGTAGGTGCCTATCGTGATTAATAATGCGGCTTGATGCCATGTAGTTTATAACATCAAGAATGTGATTTAAATGATAGTTAAGTGTGCTACACTTTACATTGATCCCAATAATTATGTTGTGTTAAATATTATCAAATTATACCATGTTGTTGATTTTATGACCACAAAGTTATATTTGCGAAATACATACACTGTGATACCTGCCGGATATAAATGTTTATGAAAACCATAGTAGTAATACTATTAACTGTAAGCATGATACTTTTATCAGATATGGTTAATGCACAACACAAAACCTCTATTATACCGCTTTATAAGCGCCGTTTAAATGATACGCTTGTGGCACTCAGTGCTGATACCATTCAGCAAAAAGATATTTATGATGTATTTCGTGACATGTTTCATAAACATTCTGAAACTGAAAATAAATCATCATCTGTTATTGGTACCAAACCGGTATTTTCAGTACTACCGGCAGTGGGCTATACTTTACAAACAAAATTGGCAGTAACATTGGCAGGTAATGTGGCTTTTCGTACATCGCCCACATCGCGTATATCAACCATATCATCAAGCACGGCTTATACGCAGCGCAAGCAGATAATCATACCCATACAATCCAATATCTGGACACATAATAACGACTACAATTTTATAGGCGATATCAGGTTCTATAAATATCCGCAAAGCACCTTTGGCTTGGGTAGCGGTTCATCAGTTGCAAAGAACAACCCGATGGATTATACTTTGATACGGCTTGCGGAAACAGTGCTGAAAAAAATGTCGGGCAGTTTTTATGCAGGGGCGGGCTTTATTTATGATGATCATTATGGTATCAAAGAAAAAGGTAATCCGGATGGCAGCGTATCCGATTATTCGCGTTACGGCCATCAAGGCAGAACCATATCATCAGGCATAACACTTAATGCGTTGCTTGATATGCGCAATAGTACCATTACACCTACAAAAGGTTTTTATGCGTCTATGGTATACCGGGATAATAAAAGGTTTTTAGGTAGTACATCGTCATGGAAATCACTTATTGTTGATGTGCGTAAATATTACAGGCTACCTGCCGACTCAAAAAACGTAATAGCCTTATGGAGTTACAACTGGCTGGTGTTAAGCGGTAAGCCACCATACCTTGATATGCCCGCCACCACCTGGGATCAGAATAACGGAACCGGTAGGGGATACATTCAGGGCCGTTTCAGAGGGGCGCAAATGATATACCTGGAAAGCGAATACCGTTACCAGATCACATCCAACGGTTTGTTGGGCGGCGTGGTATTTGTAAACGGACAATCATTTTCGGCGGAACCCGGAACAGCTATGCAGGCCATACAGCCCGGTTATGGTGCGGGGTTACGCATCAAGTTAAACAAGGTGTCAAGAACAAATATCTCTATCGATTATGGTTTTGGCAACCACGGCTCAAATGGTGTATTTGTGGCCGTTGGTGAGTTGTTCTAAATAAAAGCTTTTTTTGAAATTAGAATCGGTTGGCTATCTTGTTGAACGGTGATTGGTGTGTTTTGACCAAGCCCAATATTTACAAACCAATTAAATTATATAACCACGTGGACAGAAGATCATTCGTTAAAAATACTTGTATAACCGGTGCCGGCCTGCTTGCGGGTACATCAATACTTAACGCTATGCCCGTTGGTATGCTTATGCCAACGCAATTAATGGGCGGGCGGTTTGTTACCCTCTGCATCATGATACGTACTACACCCTGGGAAGTATCGCGTGATGTAAAGCTGCATCCGAGGGATGAGGAGAAGTGGCACACGCTGGAGGGTGTTAAGAGGCTGCGTGAGGCATTTGGTGTAAATAATCCCAACGGGCGTTTAACTTGGGGTTTCACGCTGAACGCGCTTGAGGATAAGCGGACAAATTTTGCGCAGATACGTGAATATGCCGCTCAATGCCAGGCAAAATATGGTGATGAGGTAACCGTGTTCCCGGGATATTTCCCCGCGATGTATCTGCCGCCCGAACGTATCAATAAGGAGCTATCAGAAGCTATAAAGATCATATCGGGTTTTGTGGGCAAGGGGTACAAGCCACAATCAGTAATTGGTGGTTTTTTACCGGCCGAGTCCTTAAAATATCTGGCAGAAAAGGAAAAGATACATGTAGCCCAGGCCGTGATATGGAGCCAGCATAATATTGATGGTGGCGGTGCGGACGGGTCGCCGTCGTACCCTTATTACCCCTCAACGGAGCATTTTTGCAAACCGGGGCAGGGCAAAAAGGATCTGATAGATTGTGTGAATCTGGATGGATGGTCGATGGATTTTATTTGCGCGCGGCAAAGCGGACAAACCGGGCATGAAATAACCGGCTACAATAGTCGCCGTGGTGTGGGGCCTATTGAAACATACAAAGGCTGGGGTTTGGAGCTGGGGCACAGGGAAGTGATGCATACCCAATCCATACATTTTGATAAGGGCGTAGAGCTAAACGGCTTTGGATGGGTACCCAATATATGGGAGGCGCAAATGGTATATGAATTCGGTATGGATTTTATATGCGATGCCATGACCAAGTGGGTGACCGATACCCTGAAACGATGGCCGGATACCAAATGGGTGAGTTTTGGCGAATTTGGCAATATTTGGCGCGATCATTACAAAAGCAATGATGATTACAATTATAAATTTGTCGAGCGTGGCTGCGGGTTGGGCGATTCCTATAATAATTTGGAGATCCGTTGGTTCATGAACAAGGCGTTCAGGCTGGCCTTGCTGCGCGATTGGCATCATAACACACCCGAAATGGTTATCGATTTTACACGGTACGATCTGACAGCGCATGAACCGGTGGGCGCGCGACCGGATAAGCCCATGAAGGATTGGAGCCTCATCAACAGGATAAATCAAAAAGGATTACGCCCCGAGGATAAGCCTGTTTTATTAAAGGATCTGACACAGGAGGAGCAGCAATTAATATACAAACATTGTCCTGAATTAAAGATTTAAAGCTTTTAGATAGTGGCGTTTACGTAGCTAAGTTAAGGGCAGTTAAATGGCACGTTTTTAGTTACCATATATAATTATGGCAACAACAAACGGTCAACAAAAAAAATCAACACCGGTATGGGTTTGGTTATTAATTATAGCGGTTATCGCAGTTATATTCTTTTTGGTTAGAGGTTGTGGTGGTGATGAGCCACCTGTAGATCAAAAACCGGATAATACTACGCCAATCGCGGTAACCGCACCAGATACATCGACTATCGATTTTCAGTCGCCTGTTGTGAAAGATGCGGATATTAAGGACCCATCCGTGATAATGAGTGGGAATGACCGTTATACCATATACTCCATGGGCGAAAATATACTTTTCGCTAAAGGCGATACCGCCTTGCTTGGAGGTGCTGATGCCAGTTTACAAAAGGTGGCCATCTCAATAAACAAAAGATTTCAATCGGGCCACATCCGCATTTATGGTAGTACAGACAATACCGGCGAAGCGAAAAATAATCAAGTGCTTGGCAAAGCACGTGCAATGGCAGTAAAGCATTGGCTGGTAAATTATGGTAAGGTTGATGCCGACCTTATATCAATACATTCGTTTGGAGAGCATGAACCCGTAGCCAGTAATGCTACCCCGCAGGGGCAGGCTTTGAACAGGAACGTTTCTATTGTGGCCTTTCCAGCTGAAAAATAACCATTATACTCTACAAGCCGGCCGGATGTTAAAAGCTACTAAATTAATATATTCGTTTTTGTACATTAACGGATATCATGAAAAAGCTATTGCTAACAGCCATTGTTATCGCAAGTCTGTTCTCTTTCAGGGAAAAAGAATTAGTATGGGTTGCCATTGGCGATTCGATCACCTACCTGAATGATCATCCCGAAGAAACCGGGAACCGTGTAAAAAAGGGATACTTAACCCGGGTTACCGAACAATTGCCTGATCTGCATTACATCAATCAGGGGCATAACGGCTGGACATCCGGAAACATAGCCAATGATATTGAGCGGCTCGGGTTAGTTAAAGCTGATGTTTATTCTGTTTTTCTGGGCACTAATGACTGGTGGCAGGGCAGACCCATTGGCACCATAGCTGATTATAGTGACGCCAGCGGGAATAATACCGTTTATGGCTCTTTCCGTATCATTGTGGATAAGATACGTATGCTTAATCCTCAAGCTAAAATAGTGCTGATCACACCCATGCAACGTAATGATTTTGTTTATATAGCCGATCCTAACAATAATTCATACGGGTCGTACAAAGCTAAAAACGGACGATCGTTAGAGGAATTCGCTAATGCGGTTATAGCCATTGGCCGGTACGAACATATACCGGTGGTAGATTTATACCATAATCCCTCTCTCAAACTGAAAGATATGGTGCATTTTAAGCGTTTGAGAAATCCTGAAAGCGGCAAGTTTGAAAACTACCCGTATCCGAAATCAGTCGATATTCCTTTTGATCCCGCCAAGGATGAGTATCCCTATCCAGAGGCGGCCGTCAACCTGACCTATGACGGTTTACATCCCTCAGATAAAGGGAACGCGGTTATTGCCAAAGCTGTTGTAAAGGCTTTTAAGAAGTTAAAAATCGGGTTGTGATAAGGGATAAAAGGCAAGAGTTGTCGGTATGATTTTTCAACAGCCATTGTGGCTGGCCTTGCAATTCGGTAGTTTCGGCCTGTTGTATGAAGGTGATCATTGCAGAGAAACCATCCGTGGCGCGCGAAATAGCCCGGGTGTTTGGCGCATCCACAAAGCGCGAGGGATATATTGAAGGCAAAGGCTACACCTTTACCTGGGCTTTCGGGCACCTGCTGCAATTAGCCCCGCCGCAGGAGTATGGTTTTTACGGCTGGAATGTACAAAATCTGCCCATGCTGCCGCAAAAGTTCAAGCTATCCATCCGCAAGGTAAAAACAAAGGATGGTGTGGTTGATGATCCGGCGGTAAGGAAACAACTGGATGTGATCAAAAAACTGTTTGACGAAGCCGACGAGATCATCGTAGCAACGGATGCCGGGCGCGAAGGCGAGTTGATCTTCAGGTATATTTATTATCACCTTAAATGCAAAAAGCCGTTCAGGCGGTTGTGGATATCTTCGCAAACGGATGCCGCCATTAAGGATGGCTTCCGCAACCTTAAACCGGGGAATGATTACGATACACTGTTTTATTCAGCGCATTGCCGCTCACAGTCCGACTGGTTGGTGGGCATGAACGCTACGCAGGCGCTCAGCCTGGCATCGGGTAACCGGGCAGTGCTATCATTAGGCCGGGTACAAACGCCAACGCTGGCCATGATATGCGCGCGATATCTGGAAAACAAGAATTTTGTGCCTGAATTATATTACCAGGTAGCGATTCAGCCTGATAAGGATGGGATGACCTTTCGCGCGATATCCGAAAAAAAGTATAAAACAAAGGAAGAAGCCCAAGCGGTGCTTGACAGGGTAGAGGCTGATGCCCTGGTACTAAGTGTTGAGGCCAAACCACGCAAGGAACCACCACCGCTACTGCACGACCTAAGTAGCTTGCAACAGGAAGCCAATAAGCGCAAAGGCTTCACTGCCGACCAAACACTGGCCATATTGCAAAATTTGTATGAGGGCAAGTTGGTAACCTATCCGCGTACGGGCAGCCGCTATATTGGCGATGATGTGTTTGCCGAAGTGCCTGATCTGATAGCGAAGTTTGAACAACATGCCATGTTTGGCAAGCAAGCCACGTTATTATCCGGAGTTAAGCTGAGCAAAAGAAGTGTGAACGCTAAGAAAGTTACCGATCACCATGCTGTTTTGCCTACAGGTGAAACACCACGAAATCTGAGTGCCGATCAGCAGGCAGTGTATGATATGGTTGCCGGGCGTATGCTGGAGGCTTTTCATCAGGATTGTATCAAAGAGATAACCAAGATCGTTCTGCAAAGCGGGGAGAAGTACCTGGCCAGCGGCACGGTTATACAAACACCCGGTTGGCGTGCGGTATTTAATGACAAAGAGGATGATAAGAAGGATGAGGAGAACGCCAGCTTACCAAAAGTATTGCAGGATGAATTGCTCCCTGTACGACAAAAGGCTATACTCGATAAACAAACCAAACCTAAACCGCTGTACAATGAAGCCAGCTTGCTGAAAGCCCTGGAAACAGCCGGTAAGGATATTGACGACGAGGAACTGCGCGAAGCCATGAAAGATAGCGGACTGGGCACACCCGCAACCCGTGCGGCCATCATCGAAACACTGATAAAGCGCCAATACATCATCCGCGAGAAAAAGAATTTGGTGCCCACCACAACAGGCCTATCGGTTTACGAAGTGGTAAAAAACCGCCGCATTGCCCAGGCCGAACTCACCGGAAGTTGGGAGAAACGGTTGGAAGAAATACGTGGCGGTGCCTCGGTTACCGCCTTTCGTGAGGAAATTAATAGCTATACCCGTGAAATAACCGGCGAACTATTAAAAGCTGTAATTCCGCAAAAGGCCTGATAACTGCTTAGCACAATTAACCGAACTATCTAAAACTCGAACCAAAGTGTGCCGCTGATAGCCTCGCCGTTAAGTTTGTTTTTTTGGCTTTGTGGCCCCATGTCTTTAGCCTCCTGAAATTTGGTACCTATAGCGCTGATTCCGTTTAAAAAGCTGATATCACCCGCAGGCATAGGTGGTTCAACACGGTTAAGTGTTGCATTGGCTCTGTCTTGCTTGTAAAGTTGTACAAAGGTGTTTTTATTGTCGCTGTAAATGGTAAATGGGGCTTCCTTATTCTCAATGGTTATCCAGTTAACTTCCTGATGATAGCCTTTAAATTCGGGGTAATCCCATTTTTCTCCTGTGATGCTGTTATTATAATTCTTGTGCCACACGCCGAACTGTTGCCCACGCAGGCGGTTCTTCCAAACTTTATACGGGCCACGTCCCAGCCACTTTACACCGGTAACTTTGCTCTCCGGATAATTAAGGCTAATGCCATGAAAATCAACATCGCCGGTTTGTTTGTAGCTATATTGAAGCTGAACGGGCTTGCCCCAGGCAAATATCCATTTAATGTGTAGCGCGGCATCGCCATCATATTCCGCTTCAATAATATGCTGCCCGTTTTCCTCCTTGTAGCTGAAATTCTTTAAGCTGGTTTTAACACCGGCCAGTACCGGCCCGCCCGATAGGGATACCGTTGTGTTGGGTTTCACCACCTTGCTGATATAGCCGGTGCTTTTGTTAAAGTGATATTTAATACGATTAGCTGTAATAATAACTTCGCTGGAATCTTCACTGCCAGTTATCGGCATCCGCACCCATGCGGTATTCGGCTTGCTGATCCTGGCAGGAGGGGTTATCGGCCAACTCCATGTAAATACTTCTTTTTTTTTTCTGTCGTATGCCGTTAAATATAAAGCATCATTTTTTGCCCAACCTGCCGGTAGTTTTAAGTTAAGTGATCCTTTCGCGCCCGGGGCTAACGCTGTAGGTGCCGGGCTGCCGCTAAGTACGGTAGTGGCCAAAGTTGTTTTAGCTTCCGCGGATGGAAATTTAACAAGCTTCCACTTAAAGGTGCAAGCGTTCAGGTTAGTGAATGAGTACCGGTTTTCAATAGCCACCTTGCCATCAAACCCGGCATTAATAGGTTGTGGTTTAATATAAATAGGCGACCATATCTCTTTTATGGTATAATAACTGGCCTCTTTTTCGCGATGCGGACCAACTATACCGTCCGGCGCGTGATTCCCATCGGCATCATAAGCCATATTTTTATCGGTACGCCTGATAGCCTCATCGGCCAATACCCAAATGAAACCGCCCGCGTTGGCTTTGTACTGTAGCATGGCATCCCAAAAATCTTCTAACGCGGCACCCGCGCCGCCATCGTAAAGTCCGTGCATAAACTCGGTCGGGAAGAACACGCCGCCATCCTGATCTTTTGGCAAAGTATTGGCCACATAGTTATAGTCGGGATAATGCTTGGTATTGGTATTATTGAACTTTTCCCAGGGATGCAACACGGTTCTGTTTTGTGGATCGTACAAACGATAGTCATTATCCAGGCCACGATTCCACCCACCTTCGTTACCATTATCCCAAAACAATATGGATGGGTGGTTTACATCACGTACCACCACTTCCTTAACCAACTTACGACCCACGATGGTATCGTAACTGGCTTGCCATCCGGTCAGTTCATCCAAAACATATAAGCCTACAGAATCGCATATATCCAAAAACTCCTGGTCGGGTGGGTAATGCGACATCCGTACCGCGTTCATGTTCATGCCCTTGATCGCCGATACATCCATCATGTGAATGGCACGACTAAGAGTACGCCCGCTTTCGGGCCAGGCACTATGGCGGTTAACACCTTTTAATACTATCCTGTTGCCGTTTAAATACAAGCCGTCATTCTTACGCACTTCAATGGTGCGAAAGCCGAATTTTTGCTTTACCTGATGCAGCACGGTTCCGTTTTTGCTTTTAATGCTGATAACGGCCTGATATAAATTAGGGTACTCGGCACTCCATTTTAGAGGGTTGGTAAACTTTGCATGGAGTTGCTGAAATGCCGAATCTTTATTGGCGGTAATGCTAAATACTTTGCCGATCTGTTGCCCGTTTAATTTCTGCACCCGGCCTTCAACCACCTCACCACCTTTCAGGTGTGCGGCATATACATCTATTTTGAAAGTGCCATCCGCCGCCGCGTTAACTGCCAAACGGTCTATGTAGGTATCCGGCACTATCTCCAAATACACCGGACGAAATATCCCGCCGAATATCCAGAAATCACCATTCTCAGCCTTATTTACAGATGGATTGGCCGATTGCTTATCCACCGTTACATCCAACTGATTTTGGCCGGTTGGTTTTAACAGCCCGGTAATATCATACTTAAAGCGATAAAATCCACCCTGATGTATTTCGCCGGCCTGCTTGCCATTAATCATAACCTTGGTATCGGTCATTGATCCTTCAAATACAATAAATATGTGTTTGTTTTTCCATTCAGGCTGCGTAACAAAGGTAGTTTTGTATTGCCCTTGTTCTTTATACTTAACCTTATCGTGCCCGTAGTTGTAATTGCCAAAGCCCTGGTTCTCCCACTGTGATGGAACGGGTATCTTGGTCCATTGACCACTTTTGCGGCCTTCGGTGCAATAAAAATCCCAGAGTACGGTATGATCCTTATCGGTACCTGAAAGGTATTTTTTGACGGTTTGTTGTGAGAAAGCACTCACAGAAAATAATAACCATAATAACAGCAGGTAGATTTTTTTCATTACAGGTAGATTTTATTCATGAGCGCTGTAGCTATCTTGTTTATCATCAACGCTTCAGCAAGTTAATAGAAAACATCGTGATTATAAACGAATTATTAAGATAGTTTGGCCGGAATTACCTGGAATGAAATGATTTTCAGGAAATGTTAATACTCACTGTCCGACAATTTCAGATCATTGATATCCAGCAAATGTTCTGCCTTGCGTATGGCCTCATCTGTGTAGGTTTGCTCTTTCCTCATCTTAAATAATTCCTTGCGCTGCTTGTCGTGAACGTCAGACATTACCTGCCGGAATTCCTTGCGTTCAACCGCTTTGTTAGTGCATACTTCTACCGAGTTGAGGTAGATATGATGGCCCTCAATATCGTTCTTCAACTTCTCGGTAAATGCCCTGAGCAATGAATTATTTTCACCGGCCGAAGCATGCTTTGTTTGTAGATGTTGCAGTGCCACGGCATCTAACTTAAGCTGAATGCCTGCATGTTGTTCATGCTCAGGCAATACGGGGTCTATCTCGCCGATATTGGTCAGCTTGATAATAAAAGGCAGCGTTAATCCCTGAAAAACAAGCGTTACGAAGATCACCACGAATGTTATAAAGATGATAAGATCGCGGTGCGGAAAGGCCGATCCGTCATTCATCAAAAGCGGGATAGATAATGCCGTAGCCAACGATACCACACCACGCATGCCTGCCCAGCCAGTGATCAATGGGTTTTTCCAGCCGGGTGATGGTATATTGCGTACTGTTTTACTTACCAACCTTGGAATATGAGCTATACAATAAGTCCATGATATTCTTAAAACGATGGTGATCAGGCTAATAATAACGCCGTATTTTATAGCCTGATCAATAGATACATCGCCAAGACCCTGTACTATCTCTGGCAGATCAAGCCCGATGAGGATGAAAACCAGCGCGTTCATCACAAAAATAAGCGTATGCCAAACGGCGGTCATGTTCATGCGGGTGCTGCCTGTTTTGAAAACTTCGTGAGCACGGAACGACATGAATAACCCGCCGCTCACCACAGCCATTACTCCGGAATAATGAAAATGCTCCGCGCACAGGAACAAGATATAAGGCGTCATTACAGTAAGCGCGGCATCAATAGCAGCGGTGGTAGGCAAAAAGCGATGGATGAAATACATAATATGCGCGCCAACCAAGCCGACAACAACGCCCATACCAGCTACTAAAAAAAACTGGCCAACAGCCTGTTGCATAGAAAAGGTGGCGGTTAATATGGCTGCCAGCGCAAACCTGAAAACAATTAATGATGATGCATCATTCACCAAACTTTCGCCCTCTAAAATAGTAATGGTTCGGCGCGGTACTTTAAGGCCTTTTAAAACCGTGGTAGCGGCAATTGCATCGGGTGGTGATATAATACCTCCTAATAAAAACCCTAAAGCCAGCGTAAAGCCGGGAATAAATAATTGTGCAGTATAGGCTACTACAATTGAAGTTAAAAACACCAAGCCAAAGGCAAGCAAGGCTATGGGCGTTTTCCATTTCTTAAAATCTTTCCATGAGGTATACCAGGCGGCTTCGTACAGTAAAGGGGGTAGAAATATCAGGAATATTAACTCAGGATCGAGTTTCAATACCGGCATGCCCGGTATAAAGCCGACGGCTAAGCCAGCCAGCACCAAAAAAATAGGGTATGCCACACGTATCTTTTGGGCGAGCATTACCAAAAGCATCACCCCGAATAAAAGACCCAGTATCAATAGTAGATTTTCGTGCATAGTTATAGTTGTATGTATTTAAGCATCATAATTGCTTTTGCAAGATTAAACAGCGGATGTGTTATTTGCAATAGCATTAAAATTTGAAACCCAGCACCGAACCTATAAAGAAACCATCCTTGTGCTGAGGTATAACATCATTAATAAAACTTCCTGTTTCAAAGTATTGTAAACCAACATTAAAGTTAAGGAATCGGTTAATAATCCACGAAGCGCTGGTGATATAGGATGTACCGATATAGCGTTCTGCTGAACCTGATGATGAGAGATTGAAAGTGCCATCAGGCCGGTAAATGCCATCAGCTAATGATTGCCGCCAGTAAAATACCACTTCCATAGAGAGCAATACTTCTTTACATGGATTCCAAGCCAGGGTAGGATGAACCGACCATAAATTGGCAGGCCCGGCCTGCGGATTCATGCCGAAGTAACCCCCGTTGGGATACAATGCATTAAACGTTCCTAACTTTCCGTCGCCTTGGGTGTTATCGCCCGAAATAAAATCAGCCCTTAGTTTTACAGTTGGTGCACCTTTTAAAGCGGAATACCGGTAACCGATCTCGGATGAACCGCCCCATGCCCTTATCTTGCTTGTGCCGAATGTACCCAGCTGATAGCCTATTTCCACATTGTATAGCAAGCGGTCGCCATTTTGCCAAAACCGCGAACCGATAGTATGGCGTAATTCATCGGCAACACCTTCGTCAAACCGCGCGTTCGGGCGATCAATACCAAGATAATATAAGTCGATACTCATGTTTTTTGCAGCGAACCATGTACTGTATATACCCCAAAGGCCTGCTTTGTTATTGATCGGATTATCGAATACTCCGGTTCTTACTGCGCTATTGGCAAAAATAAATCCGTCAACATTCAAATAGGATGAAGCATAGGCCATTTTAGCCCCATCAAAATATTGCCGCAGGTTGGGGCCATCCCGCACGTCTATCAGCCGCCCACTGCCGTATTGTATCTCCTGGCGACCTAATCTAAGCGTTAATGTTCTACCGGTACTTTTGTAAGCAATAACGTCAGCAAAAAGATTTTGTACATTTAGCTGATCTTCATCAATTGGCCGTGGGCCATTTTTTCGCCCGAATTCCAAGCCACTACGCAGCTGCCCGAAAACACGTATACGATCACCAATATGCAAATCGGCATGCAGGCTGTAGCGTTGCAGAGAGAATGCGTCAACGCCCGTATTCGCGGCACCCCAATCCTCATTTAGTGCACGGTCAAATTCTTCACGAATTTCTCCACCGAAAGACAAATAAGTTTTTCCGCTGGTAGTTAGAGGTATGTATTTTATCTGGTTATAAAAGTTTTTTGCACTATCCTTTAGTGTTGAGTAATCCTCATCGTAACGTAACAGCTTGAACTTTTGCGCCCTGCAATATTGTGCTGATAACAGCATGCTTATCAACACAATATATTTTAACTTCATGAGCGAGGTGCTTTCTTCAATGGCGTGCCTTGATTTGGAGGACTCATTTTTTGAACTCAGTTAATATGCTGATACTGCCTTTCAGGATTTTTGAAATAGGGCAGTTCTCAGCTACCCTGATCAGTCTTTCATATAGTTCCGAATCAGGTAAATTTCTGATCTCTATCATACGCTCTATCCGCATTACCACGCCTTCGCTTTCAATTCTATGGTACATGTTTGCCTCAACCTCAATGTCGGTAATATCCAAGCCTTTGTGGTCGATGTACATTCTGAGTGTTGCCAGCGTACACGAAACTAATGACGATAGTAAAAGCGTATGCGGATCAGGGCCTACATCTTTCCCACCCAATTTTTCGGGCTCATCAGTTATTAGTACACCATTTCGCCAACGGATAGTGGTTTTGAATTTTTCACTGCCGATTGAACCGATGACAGGGTTTTCTAACAAATATTTCATTGATGCCAGTCCTTACTCCAAACATCCTCGTATTGTGCGGGATGACGTCTGAATTGCGCGTTAACATAGGGGCAGAGGGGTATTATCTTTAAACCATTTTCTGTTGCATAGTTTACCAGCTGGGCAAGCAGTAGCTTAGCGAAATCGTGGCCTTGAAATTCAGGACGTACCTCGGTATGAAAAACGGTGAGTTTACCATCTGCAACGGCAATGGTCATTTTACCGGCCTTTTCATCGTTTGAAAAAAGCTGAACCTCGCCATATGAACTATTTCTGAGAATTACTTTTGTACTTTCCATTACGCGGTCGCCTCGTTTCTTGTGTTTTCCTTAATGCTTAAGGCACCGGATGGGCATTTAGCAACCTGATCAATAATTTGCTGCGAGGTAGCATTTTCGGGGCGTATCCACGGGCGTGCTTTAGGATCATACACCTGGGGCAATGTTTTTACACATATGCCTGAATGTATGCATGTTTTTGGTTTCCAAAGGATGGTTATCTCTCCGTTAGGGTATTCAATTGTATCTGTTTGATTTTTCATTCCGGTAACTATTGTATGAAGCGTGGCTAATAGGCTAAGTCGCAAATTTCAGTAACCGGGAAAGATGAAAAGATGATATAAGTCAAAAAAAAGAGTAGACAAAAGTCTACTCGCGCCAAATACTGAAACTTAGATTTGGTTAAATTAATTAATTAATCATCTATTTAGAATGATTATAAATAAGTTTATATATTTGACTTACTATTACTCATCTACAATGATTGTTAAAGCTAAACTCGAATCACAAAAGGAATGGCTCTTTTTAGAAGACCTGCCCGATACATACTCGCCCGGCCATAAACTCACAGAAAAGCAACTTAATATAAAAGATTATTATGGTGGTATGAATAATTACCAGGTTTCAACACATGGTTTATTCATCCTATATTCTGAAATGAGTTTTGATCAGCCCTCACGAATACTTACCGAGGTGGATGGGGATGCCGTGGCCTGCCAGTTCATTTTTGCTAATAATATGAAGTTTGGGCGCTCTATACTGCCATTCAGTAAATCGGCCCGAAGCAGGCACAACATTCGTTATATACCATCTGAAAGGCAATCATACGAAGTAAAGGCAGGTGTACAGTATGTTTACTTTTTGGTATTGCTGTCTAAAGAATATTACCTGAACCTGGTTGATCTGCAATTGCCTGTGAACGAAAAGTTTATACGCAATATGGAAAAGGGTACTTATACATCATTCGGGGATGAGGATCTGTTTGTAACGGCTGAGATGCGCAAATCAATAGATGATATTCGTTTATGCAAGCAGGAGGGTGAGTTGAAAAGATTATATACTGATTCGCGCGTTTTAGAACTGATCATGTACCAGTTAGAGCAATTCTCGAACACCAGCAACGAAGATAAATACACCTTTAAGGATGATGATATAGTAAAGCTTGAACAAGCGTGCGAAATACTTGAACAGCAGTTTGTTGAGCCTCCCACACAAAAGGAGCTATCAAAAATGGTGTTTTTGAATGAATTTAAACTACGCAGCGGCTTTAAACGCTATTATGGCACCACTATATATGATTACATCACCGGCCTGCGGATGAAGCAAGCACGTAAACTCATTATCGAAGAAAAACGAAATATGTATGAGGTTGGCACCATGGTGGGGTTTAAACATCAGGCCAGTTTTACGCACGCGTTTAAAAAGTATTACGGCATTTTACCAAGCGAGATAAAAATGTAGATGATCGATCAACTGCTTTAAAGGTATAGCAAGGGGATAGATTGGTTCGGAAACTATAAAATGATTACAGATGCCTCCGGATTCATGTTAGAGTTAAAAGTTTGCGCATCCAGGCAAATTTCGTCAGGTATTATCTGTGTTCGTAGTGTATGGTCATCAGTATATACCCTCGCGTTAATGCTAAAGGTGTTATAAATATGTGCCGGACTAAGTACTTCGGCCGGGCTGCCATCCCACCATTTACGGCCGCCTTTCATCAGTATCATGCGGCTTACATATTGCGCGGCCAGGTTTATATCGTGCAGTACTGAAATTACAATAAAGCCTTTTTTTGCCAGGGCTGATGCTATGCCTAAAGTTTGGTGCTGAAACTGAAGATCCATATTGTTCAACGGTTCATCAAGCAATAGCACGGCTTCCTTTTGATCCCACAACTGTGCCAGTACACGCGCCAGGTGAACACGCTGCTGTTCACCGCCCGACATGGTAAGCAACGTGCGGTCGGCCATGTCAGTTAACCCGCACACCTCCATTGCTTCTGCAACGGCTACCTCATCGCGGTGTACTGGTTTGTGGCCGTATTGCCCGTACCTGCCCATCATTACTACTTCCTCAACACTAAAGGGCATGCTGATGGCATTTTGCTGCTGGAGCATAGCGCGTTTGGTTGAAAGCTCTTTACGGCTATAAGTAAAAAGATCTTTACCGTGCAGGCTGATAGTACCGGAGGTTGGCGTTTGCTCGGCGCTCAGCAATTTCATCAGGGTTGATTTACCGGCCCCGTTGGCGCCCATAATGGCGATGAACTCGCCTGAACGAATGTTGAAGGATACATCATTCAACAAATTGCGTTGATTAACCTTAAAACCTACTGCTTCAACTCTTAACATAAATTACAGGTTAGTGATCTTCTTTTTGTCGCGTAACATAATGTATATAAATATCGGCGTGCCTAATAGCGCGGTAATAACACCTATAGGCAGTTCAATAGGCTCCACAATGGTTCTTGATATCAGGTCGGCCAGGGTTAATACCAGCGCCCCGGCAAGGGCTGATGCAGGCAGTACGAATTTGTGATTTACACCACCTATCAGCCTCATGGTGTGCGGTACCAGTAAGCCTACAAAACCAATAATGCCCGAAACTGACACCGATGCCCCTACAGCCATGGTCGACAAAAATACTACCCAGACCTTGATGCTTTTGGTGTTCAGGCCAATAAGCTCGGCCTGGCTTTCGCCAATAGCGAACACGTTTAAGCCCTTGCTGAAGGTAGGGAGAATAACGATAGGTAAAATAACAAAGGGTGCTATACAAAGTACATTACCCCATGTTGCGCCACCCAGGCTGCCCAGCATCCAAAAGGTTATGCTGCGCAGTTGCTGCTCGCTTGACAGGTAAGTTACCAAACCGGTGAAAGCGCCGGCAAGCGCGTTAATAGCTATACCGGCCAGCAGCATTAACGCCATGTTGGGTTGCCCGTTGGTTTTTGATAGGGTATAAACCAACAACGCCGCAAGCCCCGAACCAAAAAACGCGCCTATAGCCAGTAACGAATACCCCAGCGACTGGCTTATCTGTATAAAGAACAAACCCTCAAGGGCGATGATGATAACCGTCATCATAGAGGCACCAGCTGATATGCCTATGAGGCCCGGCTCGGCCAGCGGATTACGAAAGATGCCTTGTACCGCGGTGCCTGTTGTTCCGAGTGCGGCGCCCACCATTAAGCCAAGTATTACCCTGGGCAAACGTATCATCAGTATAACACCGGCAGCCAGCGGGTCCTCAGCGGTATTGCTTAACAGCCCGGCTTTCGATGCTAATATGGTAATAACCTCTTTTACCGGGATGCGCATAGCCCCCAAACCAAGCGAAAGGATGATAGTGAAGATTAGCGCGGCAATAAGAATTAAAAAGGTTAACGTTTTTTTCATGGATAAACCTGGTGCATCTGTTTATTAAGTGTTAAAATAGCCTCGGGCAATCGCGAGCTGAAGTTGATGAGTAAAGGCCCGTCCAATGCCAGTATGCGGTGGTTTTTGCACGCGTTGGTAAGCGCCATCGCGGGTAAACCCATCATAGATTCACGACCGCCAAGGCTGCTCAAACCAAAATCGAACATTAAAATAATATCGGGGTTGGCCCTAACCAAAGCTTCGGTTGTGTATGGTTTAAAATCCGCGAATTCATGCACGGCATTTTTACCTCCGGCCATACGTATTATCGCGTCAATGCTACTGCCCCTGCCGGCCACACTCATCAGGCCGGTGCCGCGCGCGTAAATAAAAAGCACTTTGGGGCTTGCTTGTTTAGCGTTACGTATTTGTGTTTGCGCGGCAGCTATTGCGGCCTTGGTAGTTTGCGCCAGCGCATCTCCCTTGGTTTTAATACCAAGTGCCTCTGCAATATCATGAATAAAATTGATGCACCCACCTGCCGAAAAATCCTGCCGGATGCTAACCACTTTTATCTTCACTGCCTGTAGGTGAACTATAGTTTCGGCAGATAGATCACCCGCCGGGGCTAATACCAGATCGGGGCGGTAAGCTACCAAAGCCTCAGAATTAACTGATCTGTTTCGGCTCACTTTAGGTAATAACTGGGCAGCCTTTGGGTATTCGCTAGTAACATCTACGGCCACAATGTTAGCGCCCGCGCCAAGCGCGAATACGGTTTCGGTTAAAGCGCTGCCCAGCGTAATGATGCGTTTAGGTTGAGCGAATGTTGTTATGCTTTGGCTTAATAAAAAAATTAACAGTAAATATATTTTCGCAACGCGTTTGTTCATCAATCCATCCTTTTTCTGTCTGCAAAACAAAGCCTTATTTAGTCTATATACAAACAGCTCTGTGGTTGGTAATTAGAGATATGTTGATCTAATTAAGCGGCTCCAAATATCGATTTTAGTCGTAATTATTTAATATTCAAATAATTGTACTTTGTTTGATGCTTATTGCATGGCTTTCATACTCACATTATGCCATGATAAATAATACGGATTGCACAAAAGAAAATACGGATTACGCAAAAGATAATACGGATTGCACAAATCACATTTGAACGTTAATACGCAGTTTTGCATTGTTCTTATTTAGAATGATTAAAAATAAGAATTGTGTAAAATAATCGATGAAGAACATCTACATTCTGCTTGTATTAACCATATCAATATTTGCTCCGGCATCAGCTCAAACAAAAACAGAGCTGCGCGGATCGGTATCTGATGATATGGGTGAGCCGCTGGCCGGTGCTACGGTGCAGCTTGAGCCCGACAGGCATCTAACCCAGGCTGATAATAAAGGCAATTTCGTATTCAAAAATATATACCCCGGTAACTACAACATCACTATCAGCATGGTGGGTTACCAAACCTATCAAGATAAAATATCACTAAACCCGGGCAGCAAAACTCCGCTTAACATCAAATTATCAAAAGGCCAAAGTGAATTGAGCGAGGTTAATGTATCCGGTAAAAACATCACGCCCGATAATCTTATAGATGTACAGCGCAGTGCCATGCCGGTAACGGTGATATCAAGGCGTACCATTGAGTTGATGGGCAGCCGCAGGCTGGATGAGGTATTGAAAGAGCAAACAGGCGTAGCCATTGTTAATGATATTGGCAGTGGCAGTCGCGCTACGGGTGTACAAATGCAGGGCTTCAGTTCTCAGTACGTAATGGTACTGGTTGATGGCCAGCCCATGATAGGCCGTAACAATGGTAATCTTGATCTGTCGCGCATCAGCGTTAACAATGTTGAACGTATCGAACTGATAAAAGGCGCTACAAGCTGCCTGTATGGTAGCGAGGCTTTGGGTGGCGCTATAAACATTATCACCAAACATGGCGCGGTACAGCAACAGGCACGCGCGGCCCTATTTTACGGCAGCCGTAACCTGATAGATGGCACCCTTGAAGCGGAAACGCCATTTAATGGGCAAAGGGGCTCGGCGCTGTTATCAGCTAATTATTATGGTACCGATGGTTACAACACCAATAAAACCTATTTGCGTAACAGCCAAACCATTCCGCCGTTTCAAAACTACAGCGGGCAGGCGCACATTAAGTATCAGCTTGGCACAGGTAGTTATATTGGTTTACAGGCCAGGTATAATAAACGAAGCTCGCAAATGGAGCAAACATTTGTAAGTTCGGACATAAGCAATACCAACAGTAATGTATTGAATGATGAAGATCTTAGCCTTACCGCCAATTACAAAAAGATATTTAAAAACGGTTTAAGGAGCCTTACCAACTACTATTTTACCAACTACACTACCAATATGCAGGTAAAGCGTGTTGGTACCAATGAGGTATTGGCAGGCAACGCTTACAAAGAAACTACCCACCGCATTGAGGAGCAATTTGCCTACCAGATAAACACCGGATTGAATTTTACCGGAGGCATAGGTGGCAGCAGGCAAAATATGGATGATTTTGCCGGTAACACCATTTATAATGGCTATGCCTATTTGCAGGGCGATGTAATAATTAACCCTAAATGGAGCGCCGTTGGAGGTATCAGATATGATCATACCAATAATTACGGCGGCAGGCTGAACCCGAGCCTGGGTTTGCAATATCATGTGTCGCCTGCCTTGAGCTTTAAGGCGGGATTGGGTACAGGTTTTATAGCGCCCGATCTTAGAAAACGCTTCCAGGTATTTACCAATATAACGCAAGGCTACACCGTACTTGGCGCTGATATATTGCGGGATGCCTTGCAGGAACTGCAAAACACGGGTGAAGTAAGCGAGATCAGGGAATCGGTATTGAACCAGTTGCCTGCTACACTAAGGCCTGAGCGTTCAACATCATACAATGCCGGGTTGGTGTTAACGCCATCAACCAAAATTAAAGTAGAGGCATCGATATTTTACCACAGCCTGCGCGATTTTATAAACTTTATACAAATAGGTACCAAAACCAACGGTCAGCAAATATTCACCTACCAAAATCTGGCTAACGCGGTTAACAAAGGATTTGAGGTATCGGCATCAGCAAGCGTTATTAAAAACCTGAACGCCAATTTTGGCTACCAATATCTTATCACTAAAGATAAGCGTGTAGAAGATCAGATCAGGCGGGGGCAATACCCTTATAATAAGATCAGGAATAACAACACTGGCGAAACCAGCGCGTCAGTTACCGGCGATTATATCGGGCTCGAGAACCGTTCGCGCCACATGGTAAATGCCAATTTTACTTACCAGGCACCAGCCAACATCACCTTAACCCTGCGGGCAAACTATCGCGGCAAATACGGTTGGGGTGATGATAACAACAACCTTTTTTTAGACCGCTACGACATTTTTGTGCGAGGCTTTGTACTGGTGTATTCATCTGTTGAAAAAAGGCTGATGAACAGCCGATTGAGTTTGATACTAAGCGGTGAGAACCTGTTTGATTATACCGACCCTTTAATGCCGGGGCAAATAGGCCGAACATTAACCGCCGGCTTAACGTGGCGCTTTTACAAAGATTAATGCCTGATGATGACCTCTTTAAAATTTATGAATAACAATGTTTAATACCTATAGAAACATACCCAAAGCAGCAATGATGAGCCTGATGCTCCTCGTGTCGTGTACCAAAAAGGAAGAGATGCCTGTGCTTGAAGACAGTAAGAGCACAGTTGTTAAAGACCTGGCGGGCGACACGGGCGCATCAGTAGGGGATGGTGTTGATGGAAAGACCAAGCGCGATTTTCGCACCTTTTTGTTCAACCTGAAAAACAAGCGCCAAATATGGCTGAACAACGCCGCCGACTCGGCAAAGTACCTGAAAACTAAAGATTGGGACCTGGCTTTTACCTACATATACAACTCCATAGTATATGTAAACAATGGCGAGGCAAGCGGTAATCCCGGTGCGGGCGGGCCGGGTATAGGCGGTATAACTTATGTTGAGAAACCCTATAGTGAGGTAAATGAAGTGCCGCAGGATGCCAGCTTCAACAAAAACCAAACTTTTACCGGTTGGGATGGCTGGCCGCAGCCCTACAACTTTGGCTGGTACTTTTATCAAATGAGCACGCACATTGCGCGGCCCATTAAAAACCGCACGTTTATTTTAAAGACCGCCGAAGGCAAATATGCCAAGCTCGAACTCATCAACGTTTACCAGGGTAACCCGCCCGTAGTTACCGATCTGCACTGGCCTGCACCATACCTAACCTTCAGGTACTTTGTGCAGGAGGATGGCAGCACAAATTTAAAAACCAATTGAATTGATCATGTACCTCAATACTTACTATAAAGCAAAAATAATGTTTGGCCTTGTTGGTTGTCTTGTGCTGCTATCATGTTCAAAAAAGGACGACGCGGAGGCCGAAACCATATTACCTCCCTTAGATGAAATAACCGTTACTGCCAGCGGTGAGTATACTGTGAACGACCTGCCCGGCGATCTCACCAAAACTATGGACGGAAAAGATATTACGGATGATGGCGGCTTTAACACGGTTTACTACAGCCTTGAAGATGGCCGCACGATACCCAAGGAATATGCCAATACCGATAAGTGGGACATAGCCTTTGCCGGTGTTTACAACAGCACCATCTGGGCTAACAACGGCAGCGTAAAGTACGAGAGCGGGGGCAGTAACCCGGGTTATGGCAGCCCTGCCCGTGGTATGTTCTACCTGGTTGTTGACCCGGAGGTTGACCAGAAATACTATAACCCAACTACGCATACCCCGGTTACGGTGCCCATACCCTTTGAGTACCTGAATGAGGCTTACAATAAAGTATCGGTAGTGCCGGTAAGCGATGATAAGTTCGATTTTTATGGCGCGCTGGGTCTTGATCACTTTTTAGCCAGCGGAGATGGTTACGCGTACTATGATTTTTATGGGAATATGGCACCCGGTAATCCTAAAAAATCGCATGTGGTATATAACATGGCCCGGCCATTTATTATAAAAACAGCTAAGGGCAATTACGCCAAGGTTATTTTATACAGCTTTTATAAAGGCAAACCCGAAAACCCCGACCGCGATAACATAGCGCCTTACATCAGTTTTAAATACACCATACTTAAGGATGGCAGCAAAGACTTTAGCACCATCAAATAACATTAATTTTTACTATACCATACACTTACAATAACATGAAATTTAAAACCTGGCTTATCGCCTTTATAGCACCGGTAATACTGGCAAGTTGCTCAAAAAGCAGCGATGTGCAACCTCAACCCGAACCCGAAGAAGTTGGATTTAAGGCCGAGGCTGCCTGGGTGCCCGTGCGAGCCAAGCTTGTTAAAACCTTAGATTATAGCTACCGCCAGGTGATACCTGTTAACGGTGTGTACGAGCAAGATAACTACGAAACCAAACAAGGTAAGGGCTACGTTTTCTTTGATGAAAAATTCCAGGTAGTATATGTTGTTGACTGGCCTGCCGATCAAACCCATGGTTCAGTAGCCGCGCAGCCGGTGTATTTTAATTTTGATACCCGCGATACCGTGGCCAGGGCTGATGTTGAGGCCGGGCTTACCGATAACTGGCACATCAATTTTAATGATATATATAACTCAACCATCAGTGTAAACTATAACGATGAGTTTGAAAAAGGCCTGATACGTACAATAGCCACCCCGTTCGATCAGCTTGACGAGGTGCCGGCCATCCCCGCGGGGTTAACTAAGGTGACTAACCTGGCTGTATCAATGGTGCCTAATGGTAACAGTTGGGGCGAGTACGAAATGGCAAGGCATATACTAACCGCCTACGAGAATAAAACCAACATTATTTATCTGAAAGATGGGCGCAGGGTGAAATTTCAGCTTCAAAATTTATACAGAAGCAACCCTAAACCCGGTACGGTGAAAGACAAATACGAGTACCCGGCACCGTTTTTTACTTATAAGTATTTTATACAGCAAACAGCCGGAAGCAACAATATTAAAACACGATAAGATACCGAACCGGGTAACTGTACTTACAGGTTTTGCGCAAAAAAGAAATTCTTTACTGTAGGTGGCTTTTGCCGGTTCACAGGCCTCGGGCAGGCCGACATGCTCAAAGAATCAGGTGGCAATTGTGACGAATTGACGCCCCGATCCTTCAAGCCGGTGGCATTGAAATGGTTTTGATGCTGCGTAAATTAAAAAATAGTCCTTCAAACTAAAATTTAAAAACATGTTACAATTTGAAACAGGTGTACAACACCAGCAAACCCAAAGCAAATTTACAAAAAAGATCAACAAATTCGCTCTGTTGGCTATCATCGCCACTACAACAATTTTTGCATCTTGTAAAAAAGATCAGGTAGAAGCACCTGCATCTGAGGGTTTAAAACTAAATACCGAAACCGCCCTGGCACCAAACCCTGGCAGCTCGCTAAACCTTACCAACGCAACAGGTACAGTAGGCCAAAGCAGCACCGGAGCCATTTACACTGTTACCAACTATTTTGTTGATCAGGGCCTTTACACCCACCCTGACTCGGTGTACCACCGCCCTAACGGTACTTACTATTTCGATTTTAGCCTTAACGATAACAAAAAGGGCGCTACAACTACAACTCCACCATCAAACGGCGTTTGGGATATTTCATTCTCAAGTACAGCAAATGCTTATTTGAACAAGAATACAAGTTCAGGTAACGTTTCTGATATCCGTTATGTAAATGAGCCATTCTCTACAGTAAAAGGCTATGCAGCTTCAGTATGGAATGATACCGCGTTGCCTTCAGGCAAAGCCAAACTGATCGCTACTTATCCGTTCGGGCATAACAATATTGTTTATTCTGATGTTTACACCAATCAGGGTGGTGTTTCAGGCTGGTTCAACTACTATTTCACCAACCACCAGGTTAACCCGCTTACTGATCGTACTGTATTGGTTAAAGATGCTGCCGACAATGTTTACGCGGTACACTTCATCAATGTATACAAAAACGGCGCTCCTTACGAACCGGGTGATAACACTGCAAATCCTCCTGCTGATTATTCTTGGTTAAAATTCGAGTACAAAAAATTAGGTACCCTATAATCAATTAAACAATAATTCGCCCGGCACCAGATACCGGGCGAATTTCTTAAAAACAAGCAAATGCAATGAAAATGTTTAAACGCTTACCCATTATTACACTATTCATCCTGGCTTTTAGCGCCTGCAAAAAAGACGATGCTACTGAACCCAAAGGTGAAGATAAACCTACTGAACCTGAATTTGAACAGGTTGACCAATACACTAAAAAGTACACTAATGGGATGGTTGAGGTAACCAATTACCCTATTGATATGACCAGAAGCAACGCCAGGTTATACGATTTTTACAGTTTTGATGAAGCCAAATTTACCGGGAATTTGCGGGATGAGCCACCTGCTACATGGGATATTGTATTCAGATCGGGAGTGCTTGTTTGGTTAAATAACGGAGAGGTTGAATTTAACCAGGAAATGAACTGGTACGGGAATGACTCAAGGGTTTTGGTATCCGGGGTTAATCAAAGTTTTGAAGATGTATCAGCAGTGTCATCAGGATTGAATTTTAACGAAGCCTGGTCGGTAGGAGTAACAAACGAACCTACACAAAAAGATTACCTGTTCAATTGGGCATGGCAGGTATCTAACACAGAAACCGGCGAAGCCTTGTATTTTGAACCGGCTGCCGACAGAACATACATTTTTAAACTGACTGATGGCCGCTATGTTAAATTTCAGTTTGTTAACTGTATGGATACCAAGGCCGAAGATAACAGCGCGAGTTCAAAAACAGGTTTCCTTAGTTTCAGGTACATCATAGCCAAAGCAGGTAGTACTGATGTTAAAACCAATTAATCATCTTGATAAAATATTATAAATCTGATGATTACAGCTTTTGCGGGATATATGAAAATGATCATTAGAACCACCGCTCTTTTAGTAATTGCTGTTGGGATGATCGCATTTTCATCCTGCAAAAAAGAGGGGCAACCAAGCTCGCCGGATGTTGAAGAAATAGTTTCGCCGGTTACGGGAACAAGGAGACAATTCACCCTTGATTCGATTTTTTTATATGCCCGGCAGGTTTACCTATGGCATGATGCCTTGCCAACCTATGCCGATTTTGATCCCCGAAACAAGTATAGCGGTATAGCCACGGATGTTGATGCTTTCCATACCGAACTGTTTGATATTACCCAGTTAAAGCTTAATCCGGCAACGGCAAAACCCTACGAACAATCGCAGGTAGCGAACACGCCCAAATACTCATACCTTATTGATGGTAATACAGGTGGCGGTTACCAGGCGCTTGACCCTGCCCCCGCATTGCCTGATGATCCTGTTTTAAAAACAGCCATCGTATCTGCCGGTGGCCGACAGGTAGGGTATGTAGCGCTTGCATGGTTCCCAAGGCTAACTACCGCACAGGGTTATCTGGACGAGGCCTTCGCGCAAATAGCCACAGCAAACCCAACTGATGTTGTGATAGACCTGCGAAGCAACGGAGGAGGCTATGTAGAAACAGCCGAATATGTGGCCAACCTGATCGCTCCGTCATCAATAAACGGTAGGGTAATGTATGCTGAGCACTTTAATACTTTGATGCAGCAGGGTAAGGCTACCATACTAAGGCATCAACCTTACCTGGATGCTGCGGGGCAACCGGTAATGTACCAGGGCCGGGCGGCAACCATGGCCGATGTTGATTTTACCGCCAAGGGCAACACCTATACCTTTAGCAAAAAAGGCGCATTAGAGGGTGTTAAAAATGTATACTTCATTGTTTCGTGCTCAACAGCATCGGCCAGCGAGCTGCTGATCAGTTGCTTGAAACCTTACTTCAACGTAAAGCTTGCCGGTACCAAAACTTACGGAAAACCGGTTGGTTTTTTTGGAGTGGTGATAGATAAGTATACTTTTTACATGAGCAGCTTTTTGATCAGCAATGCCGATGGCTGGTCGGACTATTTTGAAGGCATGGCCGTTGATATGGAAGCCATACCTGATAATCAATATGAATTAGGCGACCCCAATGAAACTTGCCTGAAAAAGGTATTGAATGCGATTAGTGGTTCGGCCACTAACGCAAATGTTGAGCCTGTAATAACAAATACAACAAAGAAGAATACATCAGTAAATAATACGCAAAGTAAACCTTTCAATATTTTAATTGAGAACAGGCTGAAATTAAACAGAGCTAATAACTGAAGCATCCCCGAAAATGGCTGCTAATCAGCATATCATTTATTAAAAAACGATCAAAAATGTTAAGTACAAATATTAAAGCAGAAACCCACTCAGCACACCAGGAGTTAGAAGGAAAGGTTGTACGCAGACTAAAAGCTATCCGCAGTAATGAGGATTATGCCGACCTTTTAAAATATTTTTACGCCTACTTCAGCGCTATTGAAAATGCTATCGCAACTTATATTAATGAAAGTGTAATACCCGATTGGGCTAACAGAAGGCATGCTAACGCCATCGCGACTGATATACAAGAGCTGGGCTTCTCGGTAAACGATCTTCCTCCGGTTGTTGTACCAACTATCAGTAATACGCTACAGGCTCTTGGTGCTTTGTATGTAATGGAGGGCTCCATAATGGGCGGGCCATATATTGTGCAGATGCTTAAAAAAGGCGGCTTACAAAATGGATTCTCGTTTTTTTCGGGCTATGGCGAAAACACCGGACAAATGTGGGCTACCTTCACGGCTATCCTTAACAATGCAGCATCAACAGAAACACAGCAACAAGAAGTGATTGGTGCTGCCGATGAAACATTCTCTAATTTCTCGAAGATATTTAATGTAGAGAAGGTGGTTTAATATGCAACCAGATCAACATAAAGCACCAGGCGCACAAGCAAACGTGATAATGAATAGTGGAAACGCGATATCAGAAACCCGGAATGCCATGATAGCGGAGCTTGTTAACAAAGGTTATCGTATAAATGATAAAAGGATGGCCTTCGTTACCGCGCTCTGCCTTTTAGGTACCGTATCAAACCCCGAAGAATTTTGGATATACCTGAAAGAGCGCAATGTTTGTATCAGCATAACATCGGTATACAACATCCTGCGCATCCTCGTCCGCGAAGACCTTATCATCAAAAACAGATTTGAGAATGGGTGTAATTATGTTGTGGTGTATGCGGATAATTAGTTGTTTGTTTAATGAAGTAATTGTCGGTTATCTGTGCAACAGGCCTTAATATTCCCAAACGCTTTGGTAACCGCCTAAACTTTCGGCATAGGCAATAAGCTCATTATAAAAAGGTGTGCGCGATAGGGTAGCGCTGTCGCCCACCAATACCAGTTTTAAGCGGGCACGTGTTATGGCTACGTTCATGCGCCGATAATCTGATAGAAAGCCGATGCTGCCCTCGGCATTACTGCGGGTGAGGGATATGTAGATCACATCCCGTTCCTGGCCCTGAAAGCCATCTACTGTATTTATATCAACAGCAACATCCGCCAACAGATCTTTTAGCTTAACTACCTGTTCCCGGTACGGGGCTATAACCGCTACAATTACCCCATCGTAATTCATTAATTGGATATGCCGGGCAATAAAAGCCGCTTCTTCCGGGTTGGAAATACTGGTGCCTTCTGTTACCTCATCATATCCGGTACCTGCGGTATCAATAAAAGTGAAAGGCTTATCATCGGCCGTCAATAAGCGGTTGGCTACTGTAGAGTGAGCGGTCAACTTATCATTATAAAATTGATGTGATGAGAATCCCATTATCGCAGTATTCATCCGGTATTGTTCGTTCAACAAGCTAACCGCTTCGGGATGTAAGTTCACGCACTTTTCAAGCAAGGTTGTGGTCAGTTCACTGGTTCCTGATTTAACGGTAGGGGGCAGCTGCATGTGGTCGCCTGCAAGAATAACGCGTTCTGCTTTAAGTATGGGTATCCAGGCCGCCGCTTCCAACGCCTGTCCGGCTTCATCCATCACCACAGTGTTAAAATTAAGTTTGCTTATGCTGTAATGACCAGCGCCTACAAGCGTGGCCGTTATAACTTGTGCTTTCTTGATCACCTCCTCACTAACAAACTCCTCTATCCGGCTTACATCTCGCATTATGCGGTGTGCCTCATCAAACAAAGCTTTGCGCTGCTCACGCTCGGCCTTGCCAAAACTGCGCTTGTATTTATGCGCCATGTTTTTGAATTCGGCTGCTTTTTTACGGAGTTTTTTGGCTTCTTTCATATCCGCATGCGCTACAACACGGGCATCCAGTGTTAGCTGTTGCAGGCGATCATTAACCCTCGCGGGATTACCTATCCGCAAAACATTTAAACCTTGTTCAGCCAGTTTTTCGCTAAGTAAATCTACGGCTGTATTGCTGGGTGCTACAACTAATATTTGCTGTTGATTGCCGGCTATCAATGCTGTAATAGCGGCTACAAGGGTTGTTGTTTTACCTGTTCCGGGCGGGCCGTGAATAACACTCACATCCTGCACGCCAAGAACCGAACGAACCGCTGCCTCCTGGGATGTGTTTAATTGCCCGTTCTTATAATCAGCAGGTTTAAATTCTGGCTTATCCTGCCCGGTAAGCACCCGTATCAAACGGTTATTAGTTTTTGTGGCGGCTATCAGGGCATTGCGCATTTCCTTGTAGCTATAAGCATCAAACAACAGGTCAATACCCAGCTTACCCTGATCTGCCCAATCAGGCAATTCCTCGGTAAGCAGGGTTATTCTCATGCGGTCGCCACCAAGATAAGTAACCGTACCGCTAACACGATCCTGCGGATTATGATTGGAGAACAGTGAAACCTGGCTGCTGAACCGAAACTGGTGCGCAAGTTCCTTATTGTTTGTGCGCTCAACTTCAACGCTTAGGTAATCGCCCCGTGTAGGTTCGGTATTGCGTATGGCTATCGGGTACCAACATATACCCGAAGCGCGCCGCTGCGCGGCAGATGTACCTGCGCTAAGGCTGGCAAATGAAGCTTCGTCTGTCGCTTGTTCTGCCTGAAGCAAGGCCAGCAGATTATCAAAATATTCTTTCTGATCCAAGCTGCGAATGTACAATAACATGGTCAATTATTAATGTAGGAGCGAGGCTTATAAGATTAGTTAAGCGGAAATGATTTAACAGATTTTCTGAATGATTTGATATTGTATCATGTAAGTCCGTTTTGCTCCAAACTTCACATTTTATGGGGCAACCGTGCAAAAGCTATATTCATGCTAACACTTTGCTAAAGCTTCTATGTTCTTAATATATTAATTTTAGTGATATGAATATGCATAAGGATATGAGTAAATTAGCTTTGCTGGCAGTAATAGCCTGCTTAGTATGTTGTAAAAAATCAGACAACACCACTATACCGGCCGACCCGAAACCCGGTAACACTATAATAAATCCTCCGCTAAAAGGTGCCGATGATAATTTCACAACGATGACATGGGGTACGGCAAAAGCGCAACCAACTGCCACGCACGAAATACAGGGGGAGCTGGTTAACGGCAAGCTATACATTTTTGGAGGGTTTGATGTAAATAAAAGACCGCAGTGGACACCAACCAAACGCGCATACGTTTATGATCCGGTAACTGATACCTGGGCCTCTATAAAAAGTTTGCCTCATGAACCCTTTGGTTCAAATTTTGGCGGGGGAACACATGTAGCCACCGCTACTGATGGTACTGATGTTTATTTGGCTGGCGGGTATACCTCAAATGCAAATGGCACCGGCCAAATATTCGGTACCAAACAGGTTTGGAAATACAGCGTGGCCGCTAATAATTATACCCGAATGCCCGATCTGCCACTGGAATTAGCTGCCGGGCAATTGCGTTACCTTAATGGCAAAATACATTATATAGGCGGGGCAAAGCTATCCCGTACGGATACAAAAATGCACCTGGCTTTAGATCTTAATAATCCTGATGCAGGCTGGGTTGCACTTGCCTCACTTAACAATGCGGTAAACCATCCCGGTGGGGCTGTTTATAATGGTAAGATATACATCATGGGCGGGTCGCATGGGCAAAATGAAGCATCGGTACCGCAAAAAACGTTGCAGGTTTACGATGGGCAAACCAATACATGGACAAACCTGGCCGATATGCCTGTCGCGCTTGATCATATTTTATCAACCGTGGTAGTATATGGTAACAGGATAATTGTATTGGGTGGGCAAACAGCCCACAATACACCCGGCAAACAGGTTTTGGCCTATGAGCCCGAAACTAATAAATGGACAGTACTTTCGCCTATGCGTGCGGCAAAATCAGCCGGTGTGGCGGCGGTTATAAATGGTAACATATATTATACCGGAGGCAATTTTTCTCCAATTAATTATAAGGGTGTGCCGGTTATTAATACTCCGGCTACACAATTATCACCTGTAGCGGATGCTTTTATTCGCAATGGTAGTTTTGGGATGGTTAATTATGGCAGTGATACTTTGCTAACCATTAAGGGCTCGACGGTGAATAATTACTTCAGATCAGCCTATTTAAAGTTTTCGCTGGCAGATATCAGCGCTGTAAATTCTGCGACTTTAAGCGTCTATGGCAGAAACAGCGATAATACCGGTAACCTGACTTTATCAGCTTTTGGAATTGATGATAATAGCTGGGCAGAAAATAGTCTGACATTCGCTAACGCTCCTCAAACTACCTTAAGTGCGCTTAGTAACGCAGTGGCGAATAACCAATTTGGCCGTATTGATTTTGATGTTACCGCTTTTGTACAATCGCAATTTGCCGGAGATAAACTTACCAGCTTTGTTATAAAGGATGCTGCCAATAAGAATGTTACCATTCAGTTAAATAGCAAGGAAAGTTCCGTAAACAGTCCATTACTTGTTATTAGATGAATAAGGATTAAATATCTAATAACAGATATTTAATCCTTACCGCCGCCAAATATCGAGAAGCTTACATAGCGTTTCGGATGCGCTTTCAGATCGATGAACAGGTTGTTCAGGTTAGCTGATGCAGCGCTAAGGTTTTTGTACATAGTGCTGTCGTTTATCAGTAAGCCCAGGCTACCATCACGACTGTTGATCTTTGCGGTAGTAGTTTCGAGATTGGTCATGGTTTTATCAACCTTATCCATGGTTTGCTTTAGATTGGTTGATGCCAAATCGTTGCTGAACTTTTTAAAGTTAAGTGCTATATCATTAAAGTGGGCTGTAGTACCTTTCAAATTACCTGATACGGTTGCCGCGTTATTCATGATGGTGTTGATATGGCCTGATTGTGCACCAACCAATGCATCTATCTTTTTAGTAGTACCCTCAAGGGTTTGAAGCGAATTAGCTATGCTCGAAAAGCTGCGATCCACATTTTTCTCAAAATTAGGATTCATGATGCGGTTTATGGATGCCAGCGATGAATCAAGCTTGATGATCAGTGCCTCTGCCTTTTTTTGGATAGGCTGTAAGCTTTCGGCCAAACTGCCCTGAATATCAGCACGCAGGGTATCTTCATCCTGTGCTGGTTGGGCGCTATCTCCCAAATCAAATACAATGGCTTTGCCACCTAACAAATCGGTACTTTGTAATTGGGCCAATGTGTTTGATGGCACGTTGTATTTGCTATCAACCTTGAACTCTACAACGGTACGCCCATCGTTCTGTAACTCCATTTTTGATACACGGCCAACCTGGTAACCGTTTACAAGTACCGGTTTTGATACCGTTAAGCCTTCAACATTTTTATATATGGCATAGTACTTATTCGAGCCTGAAAAAACATCATTACCGCTGAGCCAGCTATAAACTAATAGCAGGGAGGTAATGGCTATTGCCGTAAATACGCCTATTTTGGTTTCGTTTGATATTTTCAAGGTGTAGAGTGTTTGTATATGATGCTAATTTTCTAACTGTTTCTTGTAACTCTTTAATGCACTTAATATCGCGTTCACAATCTCGGTTTGCCCTTCGTCTGATATAAGGTAATCTTCCTCATCCGGGTTATTTATAAATCCGGTTTCAACAAGTATTGATGGCATGGCCGTATGATCGAGCACCAAAACCACCTGTTCCTTTACACCATGGCTCTCGCGATTGTAAGTTCCGGTAAGTTCACTGTCTACTAAACTCGCAAAGCGTATACTTTGTTTACGGTATTTATCTCTAAATGTATTTAGCATGATAACCGAGGCTGGATTATCAGGGTCATAGCCGGCATAATTGTCCTTATAATTCTTCTCGGTAAAGATAACCGCGTTCTCACGCAAGGCTTCTTCCTGGGCACCCACACGCTTTGAACCATATACTAATATCATGGCGCCTTTGCCGGTACGGTTAGCTACAGTTGTGGTTTTATAGATAGGTATTTTTTTGCCTTTACGCTTACGATAGCCCACCACATCAGTAACCTTACGGTTAGCCAATGAGTTACAGTGTAACGATATAAAAAGCTGCCCCTTGGCATTATTAGCCATGTCCGCGCGTTTGTGGAGTTCAACAAAGGTATCATCATCACGCGTCATGATGGCATTAACATCGGGCAGGTCGCGCTTGATAGCCTTTTGAAGTTTAAGGGCGAGGGCCAGGGTAACGGTCTTTTCGTTAGTGTTAGGGCCAAATGCGCCGGGGTCTTTACCACCATGACCGGCATCAATAACAACGGTGCGCAGTTTAAAACCTTCCGGTGCTTGTACCGAATCGGCAGTTTGCTGGTCAAAAGCCTTAGCAGGCTGAGCGGCGTAGAAAAAAGAAACTAATAGAGCTGAAAAAATATAGATGTGCTTCCTTGAAAATTTTATCATCATTTGCAGTTAACGGACTAAACTTAATTTTATTGGCAATAAACACTAAGCTTCTACTTCGGTTTTAAGAGTTTTTAATGCGCGTATAATTGTGGCCACAATTTGGTTCTGGCCTTCTTCTGAATTCAGGTAATCTTCCTCATCCGGATTATTGATATAGCCGGTTTCAACAAGCACGGCGGGCATAGCGCTATGGCATAGTACAAGCACACCCTGTTCGCGTATACCCTCGCTGCGGCGGCCATCATTTTCAACAAATTCCTGGTTTAGTATGCTGGCAAACCTTACGCTTTGTTTGCGGTACTTACGTTTGTACTCGTTCATCAGTATCATGGCGGCCGGGTCGGTAGGGTCTATCACGGCATCCATTTCTTCATCATCAGCCAGGCGGGTTTCTTTAATAGCCTTTTCTTCCTCTTTAGTACGATGGAAACCGTATACCAATAATAACACCCCTTTACCTGAGCGATTAGCCACAGTTGTTTTTTTGCCTGAGGCCGAGCGCACCACTTTATTCGGCAGCGAATTACAGTGTATCGAAATAAAGATATCGCCCTTGGCGGCATTGGCAATATCCGAGCGTTTTTGCCATAAAATATCCTCGTCGGTAGTGCGTGTCATTACCACTTTAACATCGCTCAATTCTTTTTCTATGGCTTTCTGCAATTTAAAGGCAATTTGCAGCGTTACGTTCTTTTCGACAGAGTATTTGCCTGATGCACCGGCGCGAAAACCGCCGTGGCCGGCATCAACAATAACAGTTTTTAGTTTAAATTTATTATTTTGATTAACCGTATCTTTGGGCGAATTACAATTAGCTGCCCACATCATTTTAAATGAAAAAAATGGAAGTAATATAAACAGGAACCTTAAACAATAATTCAATCTGTTCAGTGTTTTCATTATGTTTGAACGCTGGTTAACCATATCTGCAAAAATACTATTCATTATTAATTTTGAAATTCGTTAGGCTTTTTTTTCTGCTTGCAATTATATTAACGGTAAATGCGGTGGCTGTTGCGTACAGAAGCGGATATAAAAGCACCCCCATTATCGCAAGGGATACCATTATTAAACTTGATAGCAACAAGGCAACCGACCGCCGCCTGATGAACGGCCCGTTCAAAAAAGCGCCGCAAGCTACAGCCAAACAAACTACAACCGCTAAAAAGGACACCATTCCCAAAGATTCGTTGCGCAGCCCGATTGCTGGTAGCGATACCGGGCGTACTGCCATGACCTTACCATCTGATACCGGTCGCAAATCAGCCGGCGGTTTAGAATCGGAAGTTAAAGCCCATGCCGAAGATAGTATAATAGTTGACAACGAGCGCAACATTATGTACCTGTACGGCAAAGCCCGCGTTACTTATGAGGATGTTGAGCTTGATGCCGAGTATATTCGTGTTGATAAAAAGAATCACCTGATATACGCCAGCGGCAGGCCAAGCCCTAAAACAGGCCGCTACATAGGTCGGCCGATATTTCAACAAAAAAATGATAAGCCATCATACGCCGACTCACTTCTGTTTGATTACACCAGCAAAAAGGGTAAAATATTCAACCCGGCATCTGAACAGGATGGCAACTTTATATCAGGCGGTCAGGCCAAAAAGTTGAATAATGAGGAGGTTGCATATAAAAACGTTATTTACAGTACCTGTAACGAGCCATATCCGCATACGCACTTTGGTATTGTTATAACCAAGGGTATAGGTGAGAAGCACCGCATTATATCGGGCCCGGCATTTTTAGAGATCGCTGGTATACCGCTGCCGCTGGGTGTGCCTTTCGGTTTCTTCCCAAAGCCTGAATCAAGGGCATCGGGTGTAATATTTCCGACCTTTGGTGAGGATGCCCGTTTGGGTTTCTTTATGCGTAACCTGGGCTATTACATCGCCATAAATGATTATATGGACATGACCAGCAACGTGTCTATCTACTCACGCGGATCGTACGAGTTAAGCACTGCCGCCCGTTATTTAAAGCGTTACAAATATCAGGGTAACCTTACATTAAGCTACGGCTCGCACAACTATGGTTTGCCCGGCGATCCTTCGGCTAAGGATTTTAACATATCATGGTCGCACAGCCAGGATGCCAATGCGCACCCGGGTAGTACATTCAGTGCATCGGTTAACGCGGGTACATCAAGCTTTTACCAAAACTCGCCAGCGGGGCAAAATTATAGCCTTACTCAGTTAACGCAAAATAACATGCGTTCAAGTATCGCCTATGGTAAAACCTGGGCGGGTACGCCATTCAACTTAAACATCAGCTTAGGCCACAGCCAGGATATTACGCAGAAAAGGGTAACGCTGGATCTGCCTACGGTATCATTCAACATGTCAACCCTTAGTCCGTTTGATAGTAAGAACAGGGTAGGCGAGCAAAAATGGTATCAAAAAATTACTGTGGGTTACAGTATGCAGGCGCAAAATAAATTAAACAATATACCTGAATCGCAGCTGTTTACCAGCGAAACCTTAAGCAAGCGCTTGCAAAACGGTATGCAGCATACTATTCCGATAGCATTAAGCTTAAACGTATTAAAGTATTTCCAGTTCAATACCTCGGCTAACTATACTGAGCGTTGGTATATGCAAACCATCCGCAAAAGCTATGACCGTGATAACCCGAATGTATCGCCGGGTACAGCGGTGGTTGATACCGTTGGTGGTTTTGCCAGGGCGGGCGAATATAACCTGAACGCGGGTATGTCGACCAAAATTTACAGCCAGGCAAACTTTCGTGGCAAGATCAAAGCCATCAGGCATGTAATGACGCCTTCATTAACATTCAGCTACCGCCCGGATTTTTCGGACCCGAGCTATGGTTACTACCGTACCATTGTTAGCGAAGCTTCAATACCTTATACCTATACCGCGCAAACCTATTCAATATTTGAACAATCGGTTTACGGCGGGCCATCATCAGGTCGTTCTGCCGGTTTGGGTCTTAATATTGATAACGTAATAGAGGCCAAGCTGAAACCAAGTGCTACCGATACTTCTAATACCGATAAAAAGATAGCTATACTTCAAGGTTTCTCAATATCTACATTCTACAACTTTGCCGCCGACTCTATCAAGCTTTCGCCAATATCATTCTCGGGTCACACCGGTTTGTTTGGCCAAAAGGTGAATATCAGCTTCAACGGTTCGTTAAATCCATATGTAGTACAAACCCGCGACTCGATCGCTAATGGCGCTGTTGTACGTTACGCGCGTTCATTAGCTCGTTACAGCTGGCAGGATGGTAAATTCCCGATGCTGACCAACCTGGGCTTGTCCATGAGTGGTAGTTTAAATTCATCATCATTTAGCCCTAAAAAACAATTGCAGCCAAATACCATGCAAAGCATGTCGCCGGAACAATCAAGGCAGCTGTCGCTTATTAACAGTGATCCGGGTGCTTATATCGACTTTACGGTACCGTGGAACATATCCTTCAGTTATAACTTTAACTATAACAACTCGGGTGTAACCACCACAACCACCAATACCATGATGATCAGCGGCGATGTGAGTATATCGCCCAAGTGGAAGGTGCAATACTCAACCAACTTTGACTTTAATGCCATGAAACTGGCTGATGCTACATCATTCGCCATATACCGCGATCTGCATTGCTGGGACTTGTCGGTACAATGGCTGCCGTTCGGTTACTATAAATCGTACAACGTAACCATTAAAGTTAAGTCATCAATATTACAAGACCTTAAACTTACCAAGCGCAGCGATTATACCAGCAATAGGTATTACGGCGGCGGATTTTAATTATGCTGGCAGAAATTATAACCATTGGCGACGAGATACTGATAGGGCAGATTGTTGATACCAATTCGGCATGGATGGCGCAACGCCTCAACCAGATCGGGGTGCGTGTTAAGCAGATATCATCCGTGTCTGACGATCGTGAGCATATATTGAAAGCGTTTGAAGAAGCAGCCGGCCGTGCCGATATTATTTTGATAACCGGCGGCCTCGGTCCAACTAAGGACGATATTACCAAGAAGACCCTTGCCGAATATTTTGGTGTAGAGATGGTTGAGAGCGAAATTGCGCTGAATAACGTGCTTGAAATATTTAAACGTTACAATCGCCCGTTGTTAGATACTAACCGCCAGCAGGCTTTGGTGCCTGCCAATTGCGAAGTGATCAATAATAACAATGGCACTGCGCCGGGTATGTGGTTTGATCATGGCGGCAAGGTATACATGTCTATGCCGGGAGTGCCATTTGAGATGATGTACATGATGGATGAGCAGGTGTTGCCTAAAATTAAGGCTACATTCAAGCTATCAACCATTATACATAATACGATATTGACGGTAGGCGAGGGCGAGTCGTACCTGGCCGAACGCATTGCCGATATTGAGAATGAATTACCATCGCATATAAAGTTGGCTTATCTGCCTAAATTGGGGCAGGTGCGCTTACGTATTAGCGGGTATAGCGAAGGTGATGAAGCTATGTTGCAAACTGAGGTTAATGCCTTTACCGAACGCATTGCCGAACGTGTGAGCAATGTTGTAGCCGCCAGAGAGGATATTCCGCTTGAAAAGGCTATTCTGAATATCATGACCGAGCGTGGCCTAACCCTGTCAACTGCCGAAAGTTGTACCGGTGGGTTTATTTCAAGTTTGCTTACCATGCATGCCGGTTCATCAAAGGTGTTTTTGGGTGGAGTGGTATCATACTCCAATCAGCTTAAGCAAGGTATACTGGGTGTAAAGACCGAAACCCTGCAACAGTTTGGTGCCGTGAGTGAAGAAACGGTGATAGAGATGGCCAAAGGGGCGCTAAACAACTTCGCATCCGACTATGCTATTGCCGTAACAGGCATAGCAGGCCCTGATGGTGGCACGCCGGATAAGCCTGTTGGTACCGTTTGGATAGCGGTTGTTTCGGCCACTAAGCAGTTGGTTAAAAAGTTCACCTTCAGAGGCAAGCGCCAGCAAAACATAGAGCGATCGGCCATCAGCGCGTTGGGTATGTTAAATACTTTACTTAACGATAAGGCAATTTAATCGCAGATTTAGTTATTTTTGACCGATCAACTGTTACATCATATATGGCTAAATTTCAGTTATTGCTACCCAAAATGGGAGAGAGTGTTGCCGAAGCGACTATTGTAAAGTGGGTGAAAAAGCCCGGCGATACAATTGAGGCTGATGACACTATAGCCGAAATTGCTACCGACAAAGTAGACTCAGAAATTCCATCACCAGTAAGCGGAACACTTGTTGAAATACTATTTAATGAGGATGACGTAGTAGAGGTAGGGAAAGTAATAGCCATTATTGAAGTAGAGGGCGAAGAAACCGCCGAAGAAACTCAGCAACCTGCTGAGCAGGTTGAAGCGCCGGAGGCTGCTCCTGTAGCTGAACCTCAAGCAGCAGTTGCACAACCTGAAGAAAATACATCTGAAACATACGCTATACCCGGTACAGAGCAATTAACTCAGCGCGAAGTGCATGTGGCTCCGTCGATATCATCATCGGTACGTTTTTACTCGCCGCTGGTACGTAATATTGCCGTGGCGGAGGGAATCAGTAGTGATGAACTCGACAACATCCCCGGTACGGGTGCCGATGGCCGCCTGACCAAGGATGATCTGATGGCATATCTGGATAGTCGCTCAAATAATGGGCAGTCGACACAAAACGAGCGTACAGAACAGCAGCAAGCTGCACCTCAACCGGTTGAAAAGCCGGTGTATACATCGCCTGTAATTAAAACCTCGGCATCGGGCAATGAGGAGATCATTGAGATGGACAGGATGCGTCGCCTTATTGCCGATCACATGATCATGAGCAAGCAGGTATCGCCGCACGTAAGCTCATTTGTTGAGGCTGATGTTACCAATCTGGTAATGTGGCGCGACAGGGTGAAAAACAGCTTTGAACAGCGCGAGAACGAAAAGATAACCTTTACCCCCATATTTGTTGAAGCCGTGGTGAAAGCCATTAAGGATTTTCCGCTCATTAACGTATCGGTAAAAAATACACAGATCATCCGTAAAAAGGATATCAACATTAGCATGGCTACAGCTTTGCCAAGCGGTAACCTGATAACCCCGGTAATTAAAAATGCTGATCAGTTGAACTTGGTAGGCCTTACCCGCGCGGTTAATGATCTGGCCAACCGTGCCCGCAACAACAAGCTTAGTCCGGATGATATTAAGGAGGGAACCTTTACCATTACCAACATAGGTACCTTTGGTAATATTATGGGTACGCCTATCATCAACCAACCACAGGTGGCAATTTTGGCTATAGGCGCTATTAAAAAGAAACCCGCCGTTATCGAAACCCCGCAGGGAGATATGATAGCCATCAGGCAGATGATGTACCTGTCGTTATCATACGATCATCGCGTGGTGGATGGTATGCTGGGTGGTTCGTTCCTGAAACGCATTGCCGATTACCTGGAAAACTGGGACATCAAGCGCGAGGTGTAATCATTTGCATATTGCCTGATTGTTAATAAGTTGACATTTTATATCGTCGATTTAAAAGTTGGTAATTTAAATTTGGTTGGTGTATCATTTACAACATCTAAAGCGTAAGGCTTGTTACAAACTTTAGCACAATGAGATCAATATTAGCAAGTAAGCCAATAATCATATTCTCCATATTGGCATTCATACTGTCATCATGCAGTAGCATAAAAAAAACCAGGCGCCCTGTTTATGGTAATAATGGCGGCGGGGTTACCCAACCTACTACACTTACTGTAAAGCGCCTTGGCCCTTATGTTATGGAAAAACCCGATAAAGGCGATGTAGATAAATATTCTGTCATGATGGGAGTTCGGAAAAGCGATATTAGGAATGGCCGCCTTTACAGCTTTATTGATGACTGGATGGGCACACCCTACAAGTTTGGTGGTTTAGATAAGGACGGTGTTGACTGTTCGGGTTTTGTATACAGGCTGCAACAGGAGGTTTACGATATTGATAACATGCCCCGCTCAACCAACCTACAGGTAAATTTTATAAAACGTAAATACGAGGAAGACCTGAAAGAAGGCGACCTGGTATTTTTTGATTTTGACGGTAAGCAGTTCAGTCACGTAGGGGTATACCTGCAAAACGGTTATGTGGTACATGCCAGCACCCGCAAAGGCGTTATGATCATTAAATTGAAAGATCCATACATGTACAAATACTTCTCGCGCGCAGGTTCTGTAATGGTAGAGCGTGAGGGCGAAACTGAAAGCAGCGGTGGCTAAAAATAATTAGTAATGCAAAAACCTAAAGAAGACTACTCATTCTGGACAAAATACAAACGCTTCGCCACAACAGAGATATTGATGTACTTGATCATGATCATCGGTACTATTGTGGGGATAGTTATCTTTTCGTAGGGATGTCTGAACCAGAATTTTCCGAATTTGAGAATTTACGAAATGACTACTGATTAACTTAAAAATCCACTAATGCTTCGACAAGCTCAGCATGACATGATGGGTATATTTATTAATAAGGAAAGGCCTTGTCACCCTGAGCCTGTCGAAGGTCGACGTGCGGTGGCCAAATAACCCGCTGTGCTTAACCAGCATTTCATATCGATAAAAATTGTAAGTTAGCCACTACATGAAATGGCAACGAATACTTAAATGGCTCCGCAAGCCAAAGCGCATTGTAGCGTTAGCCATACTGTTGCTTCTGTTTATTCTTTTTATTTTTTGCCTGCCAAGCCCATTATTCAATAAACCCACATCCTATGTAATTGATGATGACCAGGGGCAACTATTGGGTGCATCCATAGCGTCCGACGGGCAATGGCGATTTCCATATAACGATTCTGTTCCTGAAAAATTCAAGCAATGTATTATCACCTTTGAGGATAAGCGCTTTCGTTACCATCCGGGGTTTGATCCGCTGGCTTTTGGCAGGTCCGTCAGCAGTAGTATAAAGGCCGGGCACATAACCAGCGGCGGTAGTACGTTGAGTATGCAGGTAATCCGTATGGCTACTAACCATAGGCGTACGGTTTGGAATAAGCTGGTTGAGATATTCATGGCTCTGCGTTTAGAGGCAGGTTATAGCAAGGATGAGATATTAGGCTTGTACGCAAGCAATGCACCCTTTGGTAGCAACGTGATAGGCCTGGATGCGGCATCATGGCGATATTTTGGCCGTAGTCCCGATAAGCTATCCTGGGGCGAAATGGCGGCAATGGCGGTGTTACCCAATGCCCCGTCGCTGGTGCACCCGGGTAAGAACAGAACGGTGCTGCTTAACAAACGTAATCGCCTGTTAGATAAAATGGCTCGTGAAGGTATTATAGATAGTACAACCGCCCAATTAGCAAAGCTTGAGCCCGTGCCCGACAGACCGGTCGCCTTGCCCCAAGCCGCGCCACACTTATTACAGGTTTTCAAGGCCGAGCATAAGCGTAAGCACTCACAGGAGGATACACGCATAAAAACCACCATAAAATCTGATCTGCAACAGCAGGTGAGTAATATTCTCGAGCGTCATCATCAGGTATTGCGGGCTAATGATATTAATAACATTGCCGCTGTGGTGCTTGATGTGGAAACAGGTGCTGCGCTGGCTTATGCTGGTAACATATTCCATCCTGGCGAAAGCCAGTTAGAGAGTGATGTAAATGTGGTAACGGCGCCCCGTAGTCCGGGTAGTACGTTAAAGCCCTTATTATATGCAGCTATGCTGAATGATGGTTTTATTCTGCCTAACAGCCTGATACCCGATGTACCCACACAGATAGCAGGTTACCATCCCGAAAATTTTGACTTGGGCTATGATGGCGCAGTAACGGCATCAAAAGCATTATCGCGTTCGCTGAACGTACCCGCGGTAAAAATGCTGCAACAATATAAGTACGAGCGCTTTTACGATTTTTTGAAACAAACAGGCATATCCACCCTAAACAAACCTGCCGACCATTACGGGCTTGCCCTTATTTTAGGTGGTGGCGAAAACACGCTGTGGGAGCTCACGGGCACTTACGCCGGCATGGCGCGAATACTTAATCATTACAACAAAAACGGCGGCAAGTATGATGCGGCAGATTGGCGTCATCCTGTGTATTCAATAACGGCAAAAGAAAAGCCCGAACTGGAAAAGAATGGTTTGTTGGATGCGGGTTCCATTTATTACACGCTGCAAGCTATGGAGGAGGTGATGCGACCGGGAGAGGAATTGCTGTGGCAACAGTTCAGTTCATCGCAACGTGTGGCCTGGAAAACGGGTACCAGCTTTGGCTTTCGCGATGGCTGGGCTATTGGTGTAACACCTAAATATGTGGTGGGTGTTTGGGTAGGTAATACCGATGGTGAGGGTAGGCCGGGTTTAACAGGCATAAACACTGCCGCGCCTATACTATTTGATATTTTTAAACAATTGCCATCGGCGCGCGATTGGTTTGAGATGCCCGTGCGCGATATGGTGAAAATAAGTGTTTGCCCCAAGAGTGGTTACCGTGCCGGGCAGTACTGCGATCATGCGGTGGAGCAATGGGTACCACGTGGCGGTTTAAAGGCGAAGGTTTGTCCGTGGCATCAGTTGGTGCATTTATCAATGGATGGCAAATGGCAGGTAAGTACGGATTGCGAATCGCCGGAGCGTATTCAAAATAGAAGCTGGTTTGTGCTGCCGCCATCAATGGAGTATTACTATAAATCAAAAAGCTACCAATACCATGTGCTGCCACCATTTAGGGCAGGTTGCACGCAGGAGAACGTGAACCCTATGGAAGTGATCTATCCTAAAAACGGAGCTAAGGTATATGTTCCTTTAGAGGCGGATGGCGAGCGTGGGCGTATGGTTTGTAATGCGGCGCACCGGGAATCGGGCGTAAAAATATACTGGCATCTGGACGATAAATATGTTGGCGAAAGTCATGATCTGCATCAAATGGCGCTCAATCCATCGCCCGGAAAGCATAAGCTTACCCTGGTTGATGCTTACGGCAATACTACAGTCATAAATTTTGTGGTGTTGGATAAGGATAAGTAATGCCGTGGCGAATGCTTATCTTGGCTTTAAATTACTACTAACTGATGCTTGAGCAGTACGATCTGTATAACATAATGGTGCTCGATATTGAAACAGTGCCGCAATACCCCAGCTTTAATGAGGTTCCCGAAAACATGCAAAAGCTTTGGGATGCCAAAACACAGTATCAGCGTAAGGATGAAACCGCTGAAGCTTTTTACGAGCGTGCAGGTATATGGGCCGAGTTCGGTAAAATAATATGTATATCAGTTGGTATTTATACCTGTGGACAAAAGGTAGGCTTACGCATCAAATCATTTGCCGGGCACGATGAAAAGGAACTACTGCTTGATTTTGCCCGACTGCTTAACAGCCAACCACCCAACCAGGTGCTATGCGCCCATAATGGTAAGGAATTTGATTTTCCGTATATATGCCGCCGTATGCTTATCCACGGTATAAAGCATCCATCACAACTGGAATTATCGGGCAAAAAGCCTTGGGAGATAAACCATATTGACACCATGGACCTGTGGAAGTTTGGCGACTATAAAAACTTTACCTCGCTAAGTTTACTCACTGCAATATTTGATATACCTACACCCAAGGATGATATTGACGGCAGTATGGTTGGCCACGTATATTGGGTTGATAACGAATTGGAGCGCATAAGCACCTACTGCCAAAAAGATGTCGTAGCTACCGCGCAACTGTTAAGGCGCTTTCGTGGTGAACCATTGATAGCTGACGAACACGTAACCATTGTAGGCGGCTGATGCTTAAGGTTGATGATCTGCATATCAAATTTAAAACGCAAAACGGTTTTTTTGAAGCGGTTAAGGGTATATCTTTTCAACTCAATAAAGGCGAAACACTGGGTATTGTAGGCGAGTCGGGTTCGGGTAAGTCAATTACCTCGCTGGCCGTAATGCGTTTGTTGGATAAAAATGCTGATGTAAGCGGTAATGTATCGCTGAATGATCAGGTTATATTTAGCCTCAGCGAATACGACATGCAGCAAATACGGGGCAACCGTATGGCCATGATATTTCAGGAACCCATGACCTCGCTAAACCCTGTACTCACCTGCGGGTTCCAGGTAACCGAAGCTATAATCACTCATCTTAACAAAACAAAAGCTGAAGCCAGGGATGCTGCCCTAAGCTTATTTAAGGAAGTACAATTACCACGCCCCGAAGCAATTTTTGACAGTTACCCGCATCAATTATCGGGCGGACAAAAGCAAAGGGTAATGATAGCCATGGCACTATCCTGCAACCCTGAATTGCTGATAGCTGATGAGCCTACTACCGCGTTGGATGTTACGGTACAAAAGAATATCATTGAGCTACTGTTAAAACTTAAGGCCGAGCGGGGTATGAGTCTGATATTCATATCGCATGATTTGGGTGTGATACGGCAAATAGCCGACCGTGTGCTGGTAATGTACAAGGGCGAGGTTATTGAACAGGCGCCGATACAGCAGCTGTTTGATGAGCCGAAGCAGGCTTATACCAAAGGTTTGCTGGCATGCCGTCCGTCACCGCATCGTTTACTTAAAAAGCTGCCTACTGTTGCCGATTTTTTGGAAGTCGGTAATGAGCTTTGTGTTAACTCCATGTGCGGCCGGTACGCGTATGAGCCCGGTGAATTACAGGCGCGCAGGCAGCAATTATATAGCAATGAGCCCATCCTGAAAGTGGAAGGACTTAGCAAATGGTACCCGGTTAAAAGCGGTATTTTTGGTACAGCACACGAAGTAGTAAAAGCAGTTGATGATGTTAGCTTTGAGGTTTATCCCGGGGAAACATTAGGGCTGGTGGGGGAATCGGGTTGTGGTAAAAGCACACTTGGCCGCAGTATTTTAAAGCTGATACAACCTACTCATGGTCGTGTACATTTTGAGGGGGCGAACCTTTGCAAACTAAGCGCTGCCGAAATGCGCCGTATGCGCCGTGATATACAGATCATTTTTCAGGACCCATACTCGTCGCTTAATCCGCGTTTAACGGTAGGTCAGGCTTTGCTTGAGCCATTGCAGGTTCATGCCCTGTATAATGATGACGCTACCCGCCGCAAAAAAATAAAAGAAGTGCTGGAGCGTGTAGGATTACTACCCGAACATTTTAACCGTTACCCGCATGAATTCTCGGGCGGACAAAGGCAGCGTATTGTTATTGCCAGGGCTTTGGTATTGCAACCCAAGTTCATTATTTGCGATGAGTCGGTATCTGCGTTAGATGTATCAGTACAGGCACAAGTGCTTAATTTACTGCGGGATTTGCAAGAGGAGTTCAAGCTAAGCTACGTATTCATCTCGCACGATCTGGCCGTGATCAAACATATATCCGACCGTATGATGGTGATGAACAAAGGACGCATTGTTGAACAAGGCTTTCCGGAGGAAATATATAATAACCCCAAAGAAGAATATACACGTTCGCTAATTTCAGCAATTCCTGATTAATAACTAAGCGAAACACTTTATCTATATTTGGGTGTTAAACATATAGGACTGTTTAATTAAAACTGACCGATCACCGAACATTTACAAAGTGTTCTGAAATCAATTCCATGTCTAAAAGAAAAAGTAATTCTACTATAAAACAAGTGCTCACACAAATGGTGTTGGGCGTATTTGAAGAAAACGGTAATACACCGCTAAACTATAAGCAGGTATCTGCTAAACTGAACGTGCGCGATCCGGAATCGCGCGATATCATCCTCGAAATACTAAAAGAGGAATCAAAAAAAGATACCATCAAACAAATATCTCCGGGTAAATTTCAACTGCTTGAACTTAAAACTTTTGTTGAGGGTAAGGTGGATATGACCAATGATGGCTCGGCATTTATTGTTACTGATGATGACGACGAGAACGACATATTTGTAGCCCCTCGTAAGCTGCGCACCGCCCTTAACGGCGACCGTGTTAAGGTATATGTGTATGCCAAAAGCAAAGGTCGACGCAAGGAAGGTGAAGTAATTGAGATACTGGAACGCCGTAAAATGGAGTTCACCGGTATTGTAAAATTATCTGAACATTACGCCTTTTTTATCCCAGACGACCGCAAGATGCTGCACGATATTTTTATACCGCTGGAGCAGCTTAATGGTGCGCGTAACGGTGTAAAGGCGGTTGCCGAAATAACCGACTGGCCTGCGGGTGCTAAAAATCCGGTAGGTAAGGTTAAGCATATTTTGGGTGTACAGGGCGAGAACGATACCGAGATGAACGCCATATTGGCCGAGTATGGTTTCCCGTTATCATTCCCGGCAGAGGTGGAACATGAGGCCGAATCAATACCTGAAGTTATTACTGAGGAAGAAATAGCTAAACGTCTTGATTTCAGGGATGTATTGACCATCACTATCGACCCTTATGATGCTAAGGATTTCGATGACGCTATATCATTTAAAAAGCTCGATAACGGCAACTACGAGGTTGGCGTTCATATAGCCGACGTAGCGCATTACATCGAACCTGATTCAGCCTTGGATAAGGAAGCCTTTGAACGTGGTACATCAGTTTATTTGGTTGATAGGGTAATACCGATGCTGCCGGAACGATTATCGAATGGATTGTGTTCGCTTCGTCCGCATGAGGATAAACTGTGCTTTGCCGCTGTTTTTGAGTTGGATGAGAACGCCAACATTGTTACCGAATGGTACGGCAAAACGGTGATCCACTCTAACAGGCGCTTTACTTATGAGGAGGTACAGCAAATAATTGAAGATAAGGCAGGTGAATACAGCGAGGAGATATTAAAGCTGAACGAGCTGGCCCACATACTGCGCGAGCGTAAGTTTAAGTCGGGCGCTATTAGCTTTGAAACTACCGAGGTTAAATTTAAGCTTGATGAGCATAGCAAGCCAATAGGTGTGTATGTAAAAGAGCGTAAGGATGCCCACAAACTTATTGAGGATTTTATGCTGCTGGCTAATCGTAAGGTGGCCGAGTTTGTAAGCAAAAAAGGTAAGGGTAAAAATAAGTTCACCTTTGTATACCGGGTGCACGATGCCCCTCAGCCCGAAACACTGGCCAACTTTGCACAGTTTGCCGCCCGTTTTGGCTATAAAATTAACACCAAGAGCGATAAGGAAGTAGCCCGTTCATTGAACCATTTAATGGAGAGTGTAGAAGGTAAAAAAGAGCAGAACGTACTTACTCACCTGGCCATACGCTCAATGGCTAAGGCAGTTTACACTACAAAGGGTACCAGCCATTACGGTTTAGCGTTCGATCATTATACGCACTTTACATCGCCCATACGCCGTTACCCGGATGTGATGGTGCACAGGCTGTTGTTCCATTACCTTAACGGCGGGCAATCTGCCAATGCCGAGCATTACGAAAAACTTTGTGTACACAGCTCGCAAATGGAGAAAAAGGCTGCCGATGCCGAGCGCTCATCAGTTAAGTACAAACAAGCCGAATACCTTGCCGATCAGGTTGGGAATACCTACAGCGGTATTATATCAGGCGTTACCGAGTGGGGTATGTACGTAGAGATCATTGAAAATAAATGTGAGGGCATGATACGCCTGCGCGATATAAGCGATGATTTTTACACGCTGGATGAAAAGAACTATGCCATCATCGGTCAGCGTAAAAAGAAGGTGTATCAACTGGGCGACGAGGTGAAAGTTAAGGTGAAGAACGTTGACCTGACAAAAAAGCAAATTGATTTTTCATTAGTACAGGAGTAACTATATTTGCCGGGTGAAGAAACTTGCCGAATTGCAGGATATTATATCCGAAGCGCTTGATCGCTATTATCTACCTGCACAGCCTCTTGAACTTTATGAGCCGATACGTTACATCCTGAGCATAGGGGGTAAACGCCTGCGCCCGGCATTAGTGCTGATGGCTTGCGATATGTTTGGCGGTGATGTTTATGGCTCTGTACAGCCTGCGCTGGCCATTGAGGTGTTCCATAACTTTACGTTGATGCACGATGATATTATGGATAATGCACCCCTGCGCCGCGGCAAGCCCACCGTGCACGAGAAATGGGACAGCAACATAGCCATACTATCCGGCGACGTAATGATGGTTGAAGCCAATAAGCTAATGATGCAGGTTGATGATCGCATATTACGCCCGGTGCTCGATATCTTCAATGAAACCGCCCAGGGCGTGTGCGAAGGCCAGCAGTACGATATGAACTTTGAGCAGCACAACACTGTTGCCATTGATGAATACATTAACATGATACGCCTTAAAACGGCCGTACTGCTTGGTGGCGCATTACGCATAGGCGCGCTAATAGGTGGCGCAAGCGATGCTGATGCCGAAAATATCTATCATTTTGGTGTTAACCTGGGAATAGCTTTCCAATTACAGGATGATATTTTGGATGTGTATGGCGACCCACAGAAATTCGGCAAGCAAGTAGGGGGCGATATTCTCTCTAATAAAAAAACATATCTGCTTATAAAAGCCCTCGAACTGGCTAAGGATGATGATGCTATAAACCTGCACAACTGGCTCGCTGCACGCGCTTATGAACCTGCCGAAAAGGTTGCCGCCGTAACCTCTGTTTACAACAACCTACAGGTAAAGCAACAGGCCGAAGAAGCCATGAACGGCTACGCCGAAAAAGCCTACCAATACCTCACCGCCATCAGCGTAGCCGAAAACCAAAAGCAATTTTTACATGAATTTGCTGATGGGTTAATGGTTAGGGATTATTGATAAATAGACATACTTTGTTTTAGAACTGAGAGATTGTGTTGTAAATTAGGTTTATGAAAACAATCTACCTTATCGCTGTTTTCCTCACAGTAACATTACGGTGTTATTCACAGACAGATCCGGCCACCGATACAACTATATTTAACCATGAATATGAGGTTGCGCCTCAATTTAGGGGCGGATTAAATAAGTTTAAAAGGATGTTTTTAGCTAATCAAAAACATCTGAGTAAATATCAAAATGAAGAGTATTACACGCCAGCACAAATCTATTTCATGATTGAAAAAGATGGTAAGGTTCATGATATACATTTAAGTTTATATGGTATTGAAACTTCAACTGATATTCAAGAGCGAGCTTTGTCAGCGTTCAAAAAAATAAAAGGGTGGAAACCAGCTCGAATTTATAACAAAACAGTTCGAAGTAATCATATAATTGAAGCAGAGGTCTTGGTGCCTTACAAAGTTGAAGAAGATATATTTTTACCCCCTGAAACATATCCGCAACCTAAAATTGGCTATTCTGAATTCTACAAATACATAAAAAAGAATCGAAATAAAACTGATGGTGTTTCGGGCTGGGTATTTGTTAATTTTATAGTAAATCGAGATGGGAGTGTGTCTGAACTTAAGGTGAAAGATTGCGTCAATCAGGAAGCAAGCAACGAAGCTGTAAGATTGATTAAAGAAGGCGGTTTGTGGCAGCCTGGTATTCAAGGAGGAAGACCGGTTAGAGTAATGATGACCATGCCGGTAAGCTTTGATTAATTTCACTCTAAACAACAAAGGCTGATCAAAATGATCAGCCTTTGTTGTTTTTATCCTTTTTTGAACTTATCTGCTAATTGCTTCAGCATATCATCATTAACAGGTTGTGTCGGGGTATCATCTTTTTTAGGATAATTATTGTTCGGCCTGTTGTTTTGATATTGCGGTTTCTGATAGTCTTTCTTCACAAAGTTTTGTTGCTGCGCAGGTTGCTGTGGTTTTGGCTGCTGCGGGCGGCTTTGCCTTTCGGTAGCTTTTTTGGCGTTCCAGCGTTTGTGTATATCTTCCAGTTTACGCTTGGTATACAGCGGGAAATCGCCCTGCATCATCCAAGAGTAGTAGCTCGGCTCGGCGTCAAACACATCCTCAACACGTTTGCCCTTGTGCTTGCCAAAGTTTATTACTTCCTCGCCATCTTCATTATAAACTAATCGGCCTGCAAAATCAACCGGTTTACTTAAGTTAGTGAATTTGTGCAGTGCTTCAACATCGCCAACAACAGGTATGCTGCGTACGCCTTTTTTATCTTCCCACTCGGTGCGATGGTAACGGGCCACCTGGGCTAATAGTACTTCCATTGTAGCGCGGGTGTCAGCCTCGGCGCTGTGGGCATTTATAATATCTTTACTGCAATAAAACTGGTAAGCGGCCTTTAATGTACGCTGCTCCATCTGGTGAAAAATGTTCTGTACATCCACAAAATGGCGGTTCTCCAACTCAAAGTTCACTTTAGCACGCAAAAATTCCTCCATCAGCATAGGTATATCAAACTTGTTGGAGTTGTAGCCGGCCAGGTCGCTTTCGCCAATAAAGTCGGCAACTTCTTGTGCAAGTACTTCAAAAGCGGGTTCGTTAGCTATATGTTCATCATAAATACCATGTACCAGCGATGATTCGAGCGGTATAGGCATACCCGGATTTACACGCCAGGTACGTACTTCTTCGCTATCATCAGGGTGAAGTTTTATAACAGCTATCTCTAATATACGGTCGGTACCCAGGTTGGTGCCGGTTGTTTCAAGGTCGAAAAATGCCAGCGGGCGCTTCAAAATCAATTTCATCAGTGGCAAAGGTCATAAAAAGTTTCCAGTTATATTGAATTATTTTGGCTTTGGAGGTCGATTTTAACATACTTTAATGTTTTAATAATTGCTAATTATATTATAAATTTACGCTGAAAAAGATCGGACTTTATCACATCATGAACAGGTTTTTACTCGCTTTGGCTACGGCCCTGGTTGCGTTTTCAGCAACCGCTAATGCACAGGATTTTGATTACGGCAAATTTTCGCACGATGAACTGAATAGTAAGTCGTACAAAAACGATACTTCGGCACACGCGGTTGTATTACAGGAATTTGGCAATGCACGCATAGTTGATGCCGACCGCATCACGCTTGATTTTGATTACCATGTAAGGATCAAAATATTCGACAATAAGGGTTATGATAATGGTAACATTGAGATACCTATACGCGTAAGCTCAGATAGCCAGGAGGAGATAACAGACATTGAAGGTGTTACCTATTACACCAATGAAAGTGGCGAGGCCATAAAAGTTGCACTCGATAAAAAGAACATTTTTACGGTTAAGGATAACCAGTATTGGAGTACCGTAAAATTTGCCATGCCTGCTTTACATAATGGCTGTGTTATTGAATATAAATACCACTTGCGCAGTCCTTATTTTTTTAAGTTCAAGGGCTGGGATTTTCAGTCAGACATTCCAAAAATTTCGTCGGTATACAAGGTTCGCATTCCGGCGGTGTACAACTACAAGATATCGTTACGCGGAACATTACCATTATTGGAGGGCAAGCAATACGAGCCTGGTATTGAGCGCGATTGTTTTAGCATAAATGGTATCAAAGCCGATTGTTCGGCATTTTTATTTGCCATGAAAGATATTCCCGCGTTTAAGGAGGAGGAGTACATGACCTCTAAGCGTAATTTCCTGTCGGCAATGAATTTTGAGTTGGAGGATTATACCAATTTAGGCACTGGCGCCAAAATGAAAATGTCGAAGGAGTGGAAAGATGTTGATCGTGAACTCAAAACAGATGAAAGCTTTGGCAGCCAGATAAAAAAGAAAGATTACTTTAAAGATAAACTGGTGCCTGTTTTGGCCGGAAAAACTACCGAGCTGGAGAAAGCGTACGCGGTTTTCCATTTCATCCAAAAAAATATAAAATGGAACGGTTTTCTTTCTGCCTATAGCTCTGATGGTATCAGGAAGGCCTTTGAAAAACATACCGGCAACACGGCTGATATAAACCTGGCCTTGATAACGGCCTTAAAAAGCGCCGGTATAAATGTAGAGCCGGTAATGATGTCGACCCGTGATCACGGGCAGATCACCAAGATATATCCTGTATTGAGTGAGTTCAACTACGTAGTGGGTCGTGCTGAAATTGGCGGTAAAACCTACTTTTTAGATGCTACCGATCCACTGTTGAGCTTTGGCTTATTACCACTGCGTTGTCTTAATGATCAGGGCAGGGTATTTAGCCTGGATAAACCATCCTATTGGGTTGATTTTGCTCCTCAGAGCCAATCAAGCACCTATGCGCTCGATTTTAAATTGCAGGAGAACGGTAAGCTGAAAGGTACGATAACCACTTTTTTAACAGGTTATGATGCATACTCAAAACGTAAGGCAATAAAGGAATTTAATACGGTTGATGAGTTTGTAGAGAACTTTGACGAAAAGATGCCTAAGATCAAGATACATAAGTTCGAGATCAAAAACATTGATAGCCTTGAAAGTGCGTTGGTTGAAAAATACGACGTAGAGATAGATGTTTATGATAATATGGACGCTAAGAAGCTTTCTTTCAATCCATTTATTCTTACCAGAATATCACAAAATCCATTCAAGCTCGAAGAACGCAGCTACCCGGTTGATAGGGGTATGGCTTTAACCGAGCGTGTTACGCTTAATATTGAGCTGCCAAAGAATTATAAGGTGGAGTATTCTCCTAAAAATGTGGGCTTAGCGTTGCCTAATAATGGTGGGCGCTTTGTAACCAGTTTTCAAACAGAGGGTAACAACTTCAATTTCTCGCACATTATCCAGTTAAATAAAGCTGTTTACGGTCCGAATGAATATCCGTATCTTAAAGAATTGTATAACCAGATAATTCTTTCAGAAAAATTAGACCTCATATTTACCAAGAGCTGATCATGAAACGTTTTTTTAGCCTGATCTTAATGGCAGGCAGTTTATTGGCCAAAGGCCAGCAAAACTATGATGTATCGCTTATTTCAAAGCAATTAATGCCTTATGCATCATCAGTAGTGCGTTTAAGCGAGGAATCTATTGAGGTTGCTGATGCCGGTTCGCAAACTTATCGTATTAAAAAAGCCATAACCATTTTAAACAGAAGCGGCGACGACGAAGCGGAGATACTGGTTTGGCATGATAAAACAACGTCAATAAAATACATTAAAGGTTTTGTGTATGATGGCGGTGGCAAACTGGTATCTAAGTTTAATGAGCGTAGTTTTGAGGATGCCTATGCCGGTAATGATTTCTCTCTGTTTGAGGATGCCCGTGTAATGCACTTTCAGCCCTCTGTTATGGATTATCCATATACCATTGAATATGAGTACGAAACGCGAAATAAGCAAACGCTCTCCTTCAATAGCTGGGTACCCGCTAACAGCACCAATATGGCGGTTGAAAAAAGCTCATTTACATTTACCTGTAAACCGGGTTTCCTGATCCGTTATAAAGAGATCAATCTGCCCGGCGCTGTACAAAAGGGTACTAACAAGGCGGGTATGAATACTTTTACCTGGCAGGTAAGCAATGTTAAGGCCACACGCGAGGAACCTTACAGTCCCAATGCCGATAAATTTTTGGCCATGGTAAAAACAGCCCCGGTCGAATTTAAGTACGGCACTTTAACGGGCACTTTTAGCAACTGGAATGAGTTGGGCAAATGGGTTTACGACCGTTTATTAGCGGGCAGGCAGGCTTTGGCTCCATCAACTGTGGCGCAAATAAAAGAGCTTACTAAAGGTATTACCGACGAAAAGCAGCGTGCCAAAAAAATATACGAGTACATGCAAGATCGTACACGTTACATCAGCATACAGATAGGTATAGGTGGTTTTCAGCCATTCCCGGCGGCTGATGTTGACAGGTTAAATTATGGCGATTGTAAGGCACTGGTTAATTACACCCAGGCTTTATTAGCGGCTGCCGATATCAAATCATATTACTGTGTGGTTCAGGCTGGTGGGCGTAAGGTTGATTTTGATCCCTCATTCGCTTCCATGAATGCCGGTAATCACGTTATACTATGCCTGCCTTTTAAAAACGATACTACCTGGTTGGAGTGTACCAGCCAAAAAATGCCGTTCGGTTATCTGGGCGACTTTACGGATGACAGAACCGTATTGGCCTGTACCCCCGAAGGCGGTGTGCTATTACACACTCCTAAGTATACAGCCGATAAAAACTTACAAATTCGCAAGGCTACCCTTAAGCTTGATACTACCGGAGAGATAATAGGCGACATGATCACCACCTACAAAGGTACTCAGTATGAAAATCAGGAAAGCCTGACCTATGAGTCGTTCTCTGACCAGATCAAGGGTATCAAAAAATCATATGCCATAAATAACCTTGAGGTTAGCAAGCTTAAGTTTGATAAGAATAAGGATATAAATCCAAACCTTAACGAGGAACTGCAATTCATAGCCCGCGATTATGCTTCGGTAACGAATAATAAGCTGCATTTTACACCCAACCTGGCTAACAGGAGCCGTGGCTTGCGCGAGATACGTAATCGTGCCACCGATGTTTGTATACAACGGGGGTATACCGATGAAGACGAGATAGTATACACGCTGCCCGCCGACAACTACAGGCAGGAGAAAAAACCGCTGTTGGTAATCATTGAAAAGCCTTTTGGCAAATACACCGCATCGCTGATATTGATTGGTAATAAGCTAACCTACAAGCGCCGCATGCAGTTACTTGATGGTACATACAGCAAAGAAACCTATGCCGAACTAACGAGGTTTTTTGAGGATGTAGCAGATGCCGATAATTACAGCACAATATTAGTTAAGCAGTAGCATGTTATTTAACATGCTCTGCTAAAAAAGATTCAATAACCTTAGCCGGCAATACTAATGTAGTGGTGCGGCTAAAGCGGGCAATGTTAATGCCGAAGAAATTGCCCTGAGTGTCAAATACCGGGCTTCCGCATTGTTCGGGCAATAGGGCAGCATCATGGGTGAACATACCGGTAAAGCCATCTCTGCGTTCGCTTTTGCCGCCTTTAAATAACTCGGCGGGGTGTTTTGCTGCACCGGGTTGCTTTTTGCCTAATACAACGGTTTTGGTGTATTGCTGACCGTTGCGCGATATCGTAAAAGAAATGGTGTCACCGGGCCAGTACTTTTGCATTTCAAGTCCGAAATCGTCATTTTTTTTCATTGCGATATTATTTACAGCCTGCACCACATCATCCACCAAAACATCACCTTTAGCGGCAGGGGAATTGGCTTGTACATAAGTTATAACAGGCGGCACCGCATTGTAACCAACAGCCGCGCCTAAGTAACCAAGGCTCCAGTAACGAGGCAGGTTAACATCAATACTGCCTAACATGCTTATAGTAGCCTGCTTTGTTGGTAATGGTGTTATCGATAACCGGCCAATAAGCGGCGCATCAGTATTAGTTATTGGTAGCGTTATGCTTTTTTGTGATGATGAAGGTATTTGTAACAATATCAGGTCGTTTTGCCTGTCGCGGGCTATGATCTTAGCCGGACTGACTTGGCCTTTAAATATTATTATCGCCTTACTACCCACCATTGAATTTTTACTGATAACATACTCCGCCTTACCACCAAAATTTATAAGTGTTCCGTAAATCATAGTGCCCGGTGTATCAACTATACTAATTATATACACTAAATGCCGGTCAAGCTTAAATTTTTTTGTAAGATAATTAGCCGTAGTTCGCATATTGGATAATCCAGGCAAGGCTATTGTTTTTTTGATCTCATCCTTAATTACAGCCTGGCTATCAGTAGGGTATGCGGTGTAAAGTATTGGCTTTTGCAAGGCGTTCCAATATTTATGATACAGGTCAACAGGTACTTCATAGTTGGTGTCTTCATCCGTATTAATGGCACTATGTATACCGATCACCCTACCCATATAATCAAACAGCGGGCCACCCGAATCACCCGGCTCCATTTTGCAGGTTGATTGTATAAAACCACGCTCATTCTTAATGACAGTTATCCGCCCGAAGCGTACAGTAGGCTTGGGCTGGTTCAGGCTTTCGGGATAGGCAATACTCAGACATGGCTCATTTATTTTTATGTTTGATGAGGATGCCATGGGAGCGAAGGGCCATTTGCCCGGCGTGATCATCTTCATCAACGCGACATCAGGAACGGTGCGGTCATCCTGCAACTCAATTTTGCCTAATGCTGTGGCTATAGCCTCTTTTCCATCGGCAAACATAACCTTGTATGTTTTGCCGGGAATAGTTACGTGGGCCGCCGTTAAAATGTAGCCATCGGCGCTAACTACCACACCGCTAAACTGCGCGCTCATTTGCTGGCGACTAACCGTATCAAAACCCCACATACGCACACTTGGCAAATAAGCTGTGCTGATGGCTTTTTGTAGAATAGTTTCCAATTGTTTTACATCTACCTTTTGGGCAAATGTTGTTATTGCTGATATAATTAAACAGGCGGTAAATAATATCTTTTTCATCATATAAAAAAGCACCACCTGTACGTATGTTGTAGCAAGTGGTGCCGGTATAGCATATTCTAACTGGTGGCGTTTAGTTCATTAATTCGGCAAGCTTTTTATTGAGCGATTCTCCGCGCAGGGTGTTACCTATCACTTTGCCATTGCGGTCAACTAAAAAGCTTTGGGGTACAGCCCTCACACCGTACAAACGCCCAACGGCATTGTTCCAGCCTTTAAGGTCAGATACCTGTGTCCACGGCAAACCATCCTTTTCAATAGCGGCAAGCCAGGCGGCTTTATTATTATCTAACGATACAGATAAGATTTCGAACCCCTTATCCTTATATAATTTGTACTGCTCAACCAAGTTAGGGTTTTCGGCACGACAAGGCACACACCAGCTCGCCCAAAACTCAACTAAAACTACTTTGCCCTTAAAGTCGGTTAATGATACAGGCTTGCCGCTCACATCACTTTGAGTAAAAGAAGGTGCCGCCGAACCAATGGCCGTTAAGCCTGCCGCTTCAATACGTTGCAGTAGCTCTTTGCCCATGTCGGTTTGCTTTAGTTTAGGGTCGAGCGCCGAAAAAACGGGTTGTATCTTTTTGACATCAACCTTTGTTCCGGCCGATTCGGACAAACCAACCAGCGCGAAATACGATTTAGGATTGCTTTTGGCGAACAGATATTGCTTCTCCGACCTTACATCAATACTCTTACGGAAAGCAGCATTAATACCCGCCATGTAAATGCTATCCTTTTGCTGTTCGGGAGTAGCCTTGGCAAAAGCGGCGTTGGCAGCCTTGGTCAGATCCATAATGGTGCCGCCAATTTGTTTATTATAGGCCTGAAATTCGTCGTACACCTTTGAGCCGCTGAATTTGGCATTGATCAACGAGTCGGCCGAATTGATGACGATGTTCTCTTTGCCAAAATAAAAGTATACAACATCGGCATTTGGCGCGTAAATAGAGTGGGGCTTACCCTCGCCGGTATGATCAAGCGACATGCGCGTGTTGCCTACGCTGCTAAGCTCTCCCGTAAATTTAAACTGACCGTTTAATACTGCTGTTGAATCCTCATGACTGGTGCCATTACTATCCATATAATCAAAGTAAACTTTGGCCGGTTTATTCAGGTTGCCTATTTTGCCTGATATAGTAAATTTTGAAGTTTGAGCCATTGCCACAGATGGCAACAGCAATGCGTATAGTAGCGTTTTTTTCACTTATTGTAACGGTTAGGTAATGAGTTACCTAATATAGTGATAAAACGTTTTTCTAAACAATGGATTATCCGATTTTTTGCAAACAAAAAGGGCGCTTCCAAATTTTCAGAAGCGCCCTTTAAATATGTGTAGAATAGGTGTTAACCTATAACCTCATTAATGCTCATTTCCCTAACTTCCTTAGCTTCGTTAGGGCGGCCGTTTTTGAATGCTTTGCGTGGTGTAAGGCCCAACAATTCAAACATAGCCATATCATCAGCAAAGGCAGGGTTTGGAGTGGTCAATAATTTATCACCCGCAAAAATTGAATTAGCACCAGCCATAAAGCAGAAAGCCTGCTCTAAAGTGCTCATCTCGGTACGGCCTGCTGATAAGCGCACAACTGTGCGCGGCATAATGATACGCGCCGTTGCTATCATGCGTACCATATCCCAAATGGCAACACGTGGCTGATCGGCTAATGGAGTACCCTTAACAGGTACCAATGCGTTAATAGGCACTGATTCCGGATGCTTTGGCAGGTTTGAAAGGGTTTTCAGCATCGATATACGATCCTCAACCGTTTCGCCTAAGCCGATGATACCACCGCTGCAAACAGTTATTTTAGCCTTACGTACATGCTCAAGCGTTCTTAAACGGTCATCATAAGTACGGGTGGTGATAATTCGCTTGTAATCATCCTCCGATGTATCTAGGTTATGGTTGTAAGCATACAAACCAGCATCGGCCAAACGTTGTGCCTGGCTTTCGGTTAGCATACCCAAGGTACAGCAAACTTCCATATCCAGTTCGTTAACGGCTTTCACCATATCAAGTACCTTGTCAAAGTCGCGGTTATCACGTACTTCGCGCCAGGCAGCACCCATACATAGGCGAGAGGCACCACCAGCTTTCGCTCTTTCGGCAGCGGCAACAACCTCGTGCTTTGGCATAATGGCATGTACGCCAACACCGGTATTGTAACGTGCGGCTTGCGGACAATAAGCGCAATCCTCGGTGCAACCACCTGTTTTAATTGATATAAGTGAACTTATTTGTACTTCTGAGTAGTCCTTATTTTCGCGGTGAATAGTGGCCGCGCGGTAAACCAGGTCAAGTAAAGGCGAGTGGTAAATCTCGGCAATTTCGTCCTGTGTCCAGTTGTTTCTTACCTCTGTCATCTCTTGAATTTTGATGGTTCAAATTTATAATAAAAGCTTTGAAGCTACCCATAATGGTAGCAAAAAACCAAAACAATCTGTAAACGTGGTTATTATGATGGATGATGCCACCGCCGGATCAATACCAACACGCTTTAATATAAGCGGTATGGATGCCCCGGTGATGCCAGCGATGAGCAAATTGCCCGTCATAGCCAAAAAAAGTACCAAACCCAGCATCGGGTTGGCATCATAAAATAAAGCCACTAAAAGCACTATCAACCCGTTCGATGCGCCATTGATCATACCTACCAACAATTCCTTTAAAACCGTGCGGTAAGCCTGGTTATCGGTAAGGTCGCTTAATGATATACGCCTTACAGTAACCGCCAAAGCCTGCGTGGCCGCGTTTCCGCCCATACCTGCAATAATGGTCATGTATGCCGACATGATAGGCAGTGCTTTTACCGTATCATCAAAACTACGGATGATGGATGCGGCCAGGAAAGCCGTCCCCAGGTTGATCACCAGCCAAGGAAGGCGGCTCTTTACCGCGTCCTGCCAGTTACCGCTCAGTTCCTCATCTTCAGATACACCGGATATTTTCAATATATCCTCGGTATTTTCCTCCTGCAATACGTCAATAATATCATCAACCGTAATGCGGCCAAGCAATTTCATGTGCTCGTCAACTACCGGGATGCTGTTAATGTTGTATTGCTGTATAAGCCTGGCAACTTCTTCCTGGTCAACATCGGCCTGTACGTAAACAAATTCGGTTACTACAAGTTCGCTCATCATTACATCATGGCGCGATTTAATAATGTTTTTTAGCGATACGATGCCCTGCAAAATATCATCATCATTAATGGCGAAAATGGTATAGAATTCTTCCTGTTCTTCTGATTGTTTGATAATGGCATCCAGCGCCTCCATTTTATTCATGCCGATGTTTACCGTGGTTATCTCGGTGGTCATCAAACCACCGGCGGTATCTTCGGCATAGCTTAACAGGGCGCGTATATTACTGGCATCCTCGTGGTCAAGGTCGCTTAATATTTCCTGCTGTTCGTCCTCATCAAGTTGGGCGATAATGTCGGTAGCAACATCGTCATCCAGTTCCTCAACTATCTCGGTACGTTTCTCCGGGTCAAGGTTGATCAATATCTCCTCCGGGTGATGCTCCTCGTCCATCTCGGCAATTACATCCGATGCAAAGTCGGCCGGGAGTATGGATATGATCTTTTCTTTTGCCTCCTGCGGTAATTTCTCAAACAGTATGGCAATCTCCGAGGCATGATACTCATTCAGAATTTTCTCCAAATCAGCATCATTACCCTCGAGCGCAATTTTTATGCGTTGTAAGTCGGTTTTATCAAGTTCAAAAGATTGCATACATGCCTAATGTAGCTAAAATTGTGCCTTACTAAAAATAAAAAAAGGGCGGTAAATACCGCCCTCTCATCATCTATGTTTGTTGGTTAAGCAACTTTTTTAAGTTTGTACGATGTATTCTCGTGATTTATAACGAGTTCATCAATACTTACTGATTCAACCGTGATACGGCGTTCGCCTGAGCGATCGTAATTATGAACAATGAGATACATACCATCCTCAGTCCTTACTATACGGAATGGCGATACGATAGTGCCCGAATTTTTTGAATCTTTAAAATAACTGATTTTTAAGAGGTGACGTACAAAGTCAAACTCAAAGCGTTTCTCGTTTTCGAGATAGATACCCAGGGGCAGGCTGTTCATGTTGTTAGTGATAAAATATACAACATAAACATGGTCTGCTACAGCTTTGTTTTATAGTTCAGATATTTATTTTCAGGATCAGCCAAACGTTCTGTCATCAGCCGATGGGCCATAAATAGATGGTACCGGGATATCATTTAACCGCATGTAAACGGTTAGCTGACCGCGGTGGTGCACCATGTGGTTTATGCTCGATTCAATGCTATCTCTACGGCCTTCGGTATGTAAAACAGTACCGCTGTTTTTAAGTGAGAATGTACCATCCAGATCGCCATCCTTAACACCGGCCAATATATCAATGGCCTTTTGTTGGTTCTCCTTAAAATGGTTAACCAGTTCATCAGTAGTTTGTGGTTGAAAGTGGGTGTACGTTGCAAAATCAATATCATTGCCTTGGGTTATTTGATATATCCATAGCGGAATTTCGGCTACCAAAAGCGTGAGATAACCCAGCTCCATCGATTTTTCGTGAGGCTTATAGCCAAATAATGATTCGGGGATACGCTCCAGGCATTTTAATGATGCGGTATACTCGGCCTCCAGTTCATGAATGCGGGCCTTTGCAAAATCAACGTCGTTCATGGTGATGGTTTTTAATGAACTACGTTTTTAAAGCTCTAATTGTTTGCTTGTTAGCTCTGATGCAGAAACTTAACCTTTAAGCCATCTATGCCATTTAACCGGCCAAGCGCCTTATTAACCTGCTGCTGTCTTATGGAAAGGATGATGCTGCATTGGTTATCAAAATTCTGCTCGATAATCTCCAGCGCTTCATCTTTTATTATCCGCATCACATCGTTCATCTGCAAGTAATCAAAGCCTATGCTGTAAACATCATTTACCGTTTTTTGTACGATGGTTGTTTGTTTTATGGCTTCTTCGGTCGCGGTTTTATAGGCATTGATCAATCCCGGAACACCAAGCAATGTCCCACCAAAATATCTAACCACCACCACAAATACATTGGTAATATTATGCGATAATAAAGTATTCAATATAGGCCTGCCTGCGGTGCCTGATGGTTCACCATCATCATTAAGGCGAAATATAGAACGGTCGGGTGTTAAGCGCAGCGCCCAGCAATGATGGCGTGCTTTTGGGTGCTCATGTTTTACCTGATTGAGCAGGGCCTTAACATCATTTTCAGATCTGATAGGATATATATAACCAATGAATTTGCTGCCGCGATCGCTAAATAAGCCCTCGGCGGGTTTTTCAATGGTTTGATAGGTATCGTCAAAAAGCATCAGTAAAAATTAAAAGGCGGTAGCGTTCAATAAAATTCTTAAGCGATCAGCACCAACGGCTTCTTCCGAGTGTAGCGTACCACTGATGGATGGGGCTTTTATGCCATTGATCAGACTGTTGCTACCGGTAAATATTCGGGCCTCATCCCACAAGCCAGCCTCAATAAAGCTATTTAAAGTATGTACGCCACCCTCAATAATAACCGATTGTACATCCTGCATATAAAGTTGAAACATGATGTATTGCGGCACAAAGCGGTCAAAATCCTCTAAGGCGATGTATTTAATGTTGCCGTCAATATCGGTCTTAACCTCATTAAATATCATAGTTTCTATGGATTGATCAAACACATGCAGCGAATGGTCAAGTTCCAATCTGCGGTCAATTATTACACGCTTTGGCGATTTGCCCTGCCAGTAGCGCACATTTAATTGCGGATTGTCAATAGCAACAGTGTTCTTTCCGGCGAGTATGGCATCTTCTTCGCTACGCCATTTGTGTACTAATTTACGGCTTTCAGTACCGGTTATCCAGTACTGGCATTTATCGGCAGGGGCAAAGAAGCCCTCGTGGGTTTGCGCCCATTTTAAGATGATATAAGGTCTGTGCTTTTGTACCCTGGTAAAAAACCGACGGTTAAGCCACTGGCATTCCTGCTCTAAAATGCCTGTTTCAACCTCAATACCGGCGGCAATGAGTTTTTCGATGCCCTTGCCATCTACCTGCGCAAATGGATCGCGGCAGCCAACAACTACTTTGTGTATATGGTGTTTAATGATCAGATCGGCACAGGGGGGCGTTTTGCCATGATGCGCACAGGGCTCAAGCGATACGTAGATAGTTGCCTGAGCTAAAAGCTCAGCGTGGTTAGGATATTTTGCAATAACACTGTTGATAGCATTCACCTCGGCATGTGGCCCGCCGTAACGCTGGTGCCAGCCCTCGCCAATAATGGTATCGTTATACACTATTACCGCGCCAACCATAGGGTTCGGGCTAACCGAACCTGCACCTAAACTGGCTAATTGCAAACAGCGCTGCATATATTTTTGATGCCCAAGCATGGTGCAAAAGTAGCTTTTATGTTACTTTGTTGCATGGAAACTGTAAAGGATGTGTTCAATAAATTCAGGCAAAGGCTATTGGCGGTATATGATACGCAAGAAACTGAGGCGCTTACACTGGCTGCCGTTGCCGAAATAACACAACTTGGTAAGGCTTCCATCAAAGCTTTCCCCGAGCGTGAACTGAGTGATGAACAATCAACTAAGCTTGATGATATTGCCACCCAATTACAAAGCGGTAAACCCTTACAGTATATTTTAGGTAAGGCTGAGTTTTTCGGGTTAACATTCAATGTAAATCCATCGGTATTAATACCTCGACCAGAAACGGAGGAACTGGTGGAGTGGGTTATTGAGTCAGTGGTTAGCGGTCAGAGGTCAGTGGTTAGTAGTGAACTAAGTGTTTTAGACATTGGTACAGGGAGTGGTTGTATCGCTATCAGCCTTAAGAAAAATCTGGCCGGGGCTAACGTTTCGGCAATGGATATTTCTGTTGATGCTTTGCAAACGGCGCAAGGCAATGCCGCGCTGAATGGGGTAGAGGTGAATTTTATGGAAGCGGATATACTTTCGGCAAAGCCTGATGAGGCAAAGTATAATATTATTGTTTCCAACCCGCCATATGTTACCTCGCATGATAAGCGCCAAATGCACACCAACGTTACCGACTTTGAACCACATACCGCGCTCTTTGTACCCGATGAGGAGCCGCTATTATTTTATAAAGCCATTGCCGATTATGCATTGCTAAGTTTAAAAAGGCCGGGTATGCTATTCTTTGAAATAAATGAAAGCTATGGGCCCGAAACTGTGGAGATGCTCGTGGCCAAAGGATACAAAGATGTGGAATTACGTAAGGATATGAGCGGCCGAAACCGAATGGTAAAAGCTTTGTTATAGTGTTGCTATTGGGTTATTTATCAGTAATTTAATAGCACAATTAAATTAAGCTGCTTTTTAACACACCACCATCATGAAAAAAACATTGCTGCTCATCTGCATTGTGCTATTTGCTGTTGCGCGTTTATCGGCACAAGTAATTAAAGGTAATTATGCCATAAAAAATACCGAAACCGGTTTGTTGCTACGCGTAAAGGATGCCAATAGCAAAAACGGCACCCCGCTGGTTTCATACTATCCGCAAAACTGGAAATGCATGACCTGGTCCTTCAAACACCGGGAAGGTAATACCTATCAACTGCAAAACCTGTTCACCAATAAAACATTTCAGCCGCAGGCGGCACCCGCGGCTAATGTATCGCTCGAGGAGCAGCCTCTTGCCGCCGATGCTAAAAACCAGCAATATGAATTTGTTGCCGCCGGTAAAGATGCTTACCTGATCAAGCTGAAAAATTCTGACCTGTATTTAACTCCCGGCGATAAGGAAGGAGAATCTGATGTGCCTGTAATTTTGGCTAAGAAGGATGGTGGCAAGCATCAGCTATGGACAATTTACGAACAATCACCCACCATGTAATTGTTTGTGAGCATGAAGATCAAAATATTTATGGCTGCTTCGGCAGTAGTGGGGTTGCTGGTGGCAAGTAGTTTTATCTATCAGGATAAAGATAGCGTCAAGCAGTTGGTTAAGGAACCGGGTTTTAAGATAGATACCTTAGCAACCGGCTTGATAGTGCCCTGGCAAATCACCTTTTTGCCTGATGGTGCCATGTTGTTTACCGAACGTGCCGGTCGCGTGCGTTTATACCGTGGCGGTAAGCTTTTGCCCGAACCTGTTTTTACTGTTGAAGATGTAGCCGCCGACCGTAAAATGGGTTTGTTAGGCCTGGCTCTGCACCCCGATTTTAAAAAGAACAATTACGTATATGTCGCCAGTAATTATACCGAGCAGGGCGATATGAAATTGAAGGTACTGCGCTATGTTTTTAAGGGCGGTAAGCTTCAAAAGCCGCTTACTGTAATTGAAGGCATCCCGGCTAATCAAAACCACACGGGTTGCCGCTTGGTATTTGGCCCTGATCGTAAATTATATATTACCGCTGGTGATGCCGATAAACCTGCCCAAGCGCAGGATCTGAAAGCATTGAATGGAAAGATACTTCGGGTTAGTGATGATGGCTCTATACCTGCCGATAATCCGTTTGCGAAGAATGATACAGCCCGCAAACAGATATGGAGTTACGGGCATAGAAATCCGCAGGGATTGGTATTTCAGCCCGGCACTAATATTTTGTTCGATACCGAGCACGGCCCTACCGGTGGCGACGAGGTTAACATCATCCATAAAGGCGAAAACTATGGCTGGCCGATTATTCACCATCGCGATACACGAGCGGGTATGAATACACCCTTGCTTGAATATACGCCCTCCATCGGCCCCGGCGAGGCTATGTTTTATAACGGTAATGCTTTCTCCGAATTAAAAGGCGATTTGCTGGTGGCTTGCCTGCGTGGCGAGGGTATATTGCATATCAAATTAAAAGGTACCAAAGTGGTAAGTCAGGGGATGTTGTTTAAAAAACAATTCGGGCGTATACGCTCGTTGGTTACCGGGCCCGATGGTAGTTTGTATCTATCAACCTCTATGATCGATGAACCGGAGAGCCGAAGTTCATCGCCTTTTGATATGATCATCCGCATCAGTTCAATAGGCAAACAACATAACTTTCCGGCACAGCCGATAGCGGGTAATACGGTGTTGGCAAATGCCAGGCCTACCACGCCGCAATTATTTCAGCAACTATGCGCCGCCTGCCATGGTGATAAATTGCAGGGCACAGAAAAAACCAAGGCTTTATTGGGCGGCAACTTTGCCCACGGCAGCGATAAAAAATCTATTGTAAATAACATTACCAATGGCATTACTGAAAAGGGAATGCCTGCATGGGGCGGGGCGGTTAGCGCTGCGGATATTGATAAATTAGCCGATTTTATTTTAGTTACATCTAAAAAGCAATAACCTACATTATTCCTGTTATCTCTTAATAAAATTAGTATTTACTAAAAATATTAGTAATTTTGTTTTGGGATGAATTTAGAGCGGATAACAGAAAAGCTTAATATACTGGCTGATGCAGCCAAGTATGATGTGTCGTGCGCATCGAGCGGCAGTAAGCGAAAGAATGAGAATAAAGGCTTGGGTAATGCCAGTAATGGCATTTGTCACTCATATACCGAGGATGGCCGTTGTGTATCGTTATTGAAGATACTGCTTACCAATCATTGTATTTTTGATTGTGCTTATTGTGTATCGCGCAAAAGCAATGATATTAAGCGTGCCGCATTTACGGTGCAGGAAGTGGTTGATCTGACCATTAATTTTTATCGTCGTAATTATATAGAAGGCCTGTTTCTCAGCTCCGGCATTTTTAAGGATGCTGATACTACGATGGAGCGTTTGGTACAGGTGGCTAAGAAATTACGTACCGAGCATAAATTCAATGGCTATATACATCTCAAATCTATCCCCGGTGCAAGTGATGAATTAATGCGGGAGGCTGGTTTGTACGCCGACAGGCTCAGCGTAAATCTGGAAATGCCTACCGAAGAAGGCTTGAAACTTTTGGCGCCCGATAAGGACAGGAAAGATATGATACAACCGATGGATTTTCTCCGCAACGAGATTATTCAGCGTGCCGAGGAGAAAAAGCTTTTTAAAAAAGCGCCCATGTTTGCACCCGCCGGACAAAGCACTCAGGTAATTGTTGGTGCTACCGCAATAGAGGATGACAGGGCGATACTCCACTCGGCCAATCATTTCTACAAAAACTTTAAACTAAAACGGGTGTACTATTCGGGTTATGTACCGGTACTGGCTGATAACCGTTTACCGGCCTTAAATACCGCCGTGCCCATGGTACGCGAAAACCGTTTGTACCAGGCCGATTGGCTAATGCGATTTTATGGCTTTCGAGTTAATGAGATCGTGAATAATGATCAGCCGCATCTCGATCTGGATATTGATCCTAAGTTAAGCTGGGCATTACGTAATATGCAGATATTCCCGGTGGATATTAATAAGGCCGATCTGCAAGTTATACTCCGTGTGCCGGGCATTGGTTTATTATCGGCACAAAAAATTGTGAGTGCCCGCAAATTCAACCGCCTTAATTGGGAGCATATTAAAAAGCTGGGCGTGGCGGTAAACCGTGCCCGATATTTTATTACCTGCAACAGTAATGCATACGAGCGTCGTGATTTGACCGGCACACGCATTAAGCAATTCATATTGGCCGAATCGCAAAGCAAATACCTCAAAAATAAACCCGACCAGCTAAGCCTTTTTTAATTATGACAACCACGCTTGTATATGATGGCTCGTTTGAAGGTTTGCTAACCGCGGTGTTCGAGGTATACGAACATCGGTTAGAGTATGTAAAGCTGGTAAAAGGTGAGTGGCGCAGCATCGCGTTATTTGATAACGTAATGCAAATTGTTACCGATGAATCTCGCTATGGCCGTGTATTAAAGGGCTTGCAAAAAAAACTATCTCCAAGTGGTATGCAGCGTTTATATGTGGCGCATTTATCGGGTATTGATGATGCTGATTCGGCGGCGTTAGGTTATATACGCTATGTGTTTGATGCGCAGCAAAATATTGAGGAAGATTACGGGAATCGTTACGTAATGCGCGTATCAGAGATAGTAAAAATGATGCGCCGCGAAAAGCATCGGATGGAAGCCTTTATACGCTTCCAAAAATTGCAGGATGGTTTATTTTATTCGGTGATCGAGCCTGATTTTAATGTGTTGCCCATGCTGATCCGTCATTTTAAGAACCGCTATGCCGATCAACGCTGGATGATCTACGATCTGAAAAGAAAGTATGGTATTTATTACGATCTGCACCAGGTTGAATTTATGGAGATGGATTTTAGCGAAGGGCAGGGGGCGGCAAATGTGATCAGCTCATTTACCGATGATGAAGACGCGTATCAGCACCTATGGAAGAATTACTTTAAAAGTGTGAATATCGCCTCCCGCAAAAATACTAAGCTTCACATCAGGCACATCCCAAAACGTTATTGGAAACATTTAACAGAGAAGATATAAAACAAGAAAAGCGACAGTTGCCTATCGCTTTTCATATCTGATAATACTTTTAGCTTAAAATGGAGCCTCATCATCCATATCATCCATACGTGAAGGGCGGATGATGAAATTGCTGGCATTCGGGTTATCAAAACCTTGCGATGGGGCTAAGCCGGCAAATGCGTTATTAGCGCCTGCGCCAAAGCTGTTATCATCCTCAAGGTTATCGAACTTAACGTATTTACCAACAAATTTAAGGCGTACACGGCCGGTTTCACCGTTACGGTGCTTGGCTATAATAACCTCGCCTACACCTTGAGTTGGGTTGTTGTCCTCATCCACATCAAGGCCGTAATATTCAGGGCGGTAAAGGAATAATACCATATCCGCATCCTGCTCAATAGAGCCGGATTCACGCAAATCGGATAGCATTGGTCTTTTTGATCCACCCGGCCTGCTCTCAACCGCGCGGCTTAACTGCGACAGTGCGATAACCGGCACGTTCAATTCCTTAGCTACCGATTTTAGCGCACGCGATATACTACCGATCTCCTGCTCACGGTTACCACCCTTGCCATCATTTTTACCGTGCATCAGCTGCAAGTAGTCAATGATTATCAGCTGGATATCGTGCTGAGCCTTTAAACGACGGCACTTAGCACGGAATTCAAATATATTCAGGGCAGGGGTGTCATCAATTATCAGGGTTGCTTGCTCAAGCTTGCGTACCTTACTGTGTATCTGCTCCCATTCCCAGGGTTCAAGGTTACCTTTACGTATCTTTTCCTGTTCAATTTGCGCCTCGCCGGATATCAAACGATTAACCAACTGAACCGACGACATCTCTAACGAAAACACAGCTACTGGTTTATCAAAATCTACAGCGGCATTACGCGCGCAACTTAGTACGAAGGCCGTTTTACCCATCGCCGGACGAGCAGCGATGATAACCAGGTCGGATTTTTGCCAGCCCGAGGTCATGCGGTCAAGATCTGTAAAGCCTGATGCTACACCGGTAAGGCCATCGGTTTTATCTTTCAAGGCTTCGATATCACGTAGCGCCTCGTGCATCAGGTCGTCCATTTTGCGCGAGTCGCGGCGAAGGTTGTTTTGGGCTATATCGAAAAGGTTTTTCTCGGCCTTATCTAACAGATCCAGTACGTCGGTAGTATCTTCATAAGCGCTGTTGATCACATCGGTTGATATACGGATCAGCTCACGCTGAATGAATTTTTGGATAATAATACGGGCGTGATACTCGATATTGGCCGCCGATGCCACACGATTAGTAAGCTCAGTAATGTAATAAGCACCGCCAATCATCTCCAGTTCGCCCTGTGCACGCAGGTGCGCGGTAACGGTTAGTATATCTACAGGAGATGTTTTTTCGAACAGGATACGTATAGCCTGGAATATTTTTTGGTGACTGTCCTTGTAAAAAACATCCGGTTTCAGGATATCAATTACTGATGATAGCGCATCCTTTTCGAGCATAAGCGCACCCAGTACAGCTTCCTCAAGATCAAGTGCTTGCGGAGGCAATTTACCAAGGCCGCTAAAGTTGTTTCCGGCAGTGAATCGGTTTCGGCGTTCGTTAGTGTTCGGCTTATTATACTGATTTTCGTTATCGGGGATCATAGCCTACAAAAATATACAAATAAATATCGGATTAGCTAACATTATGCTGAAAATTGCAAAACAATACGTTGAAAAAAAATGGTTTAGCAAGTAATTATAATCAACATCATATGTTAATAACGTGTTAGTTACTTATTTATGTTGTTGTAAATCAGATGTGTTGATAACTATTTGGCATTGTTAACTTGCTGAGGCTGTACTCAAACGCCACATCGGTTCAATAAGTGCATAATCAAATTAATATAGCTATTTTTGACCCTTAAATTTTTGCAATGGCATTCAATTCAAAACCTGTTCGAGAAAGTAACCAGATGGTGTTTGGCATACGTGCCGTTATTGAGGCGATCCGTTCGGGTAAGGAGATAGAATCGTTATATATTCAGCGTGGAATTAGCGGCGGTTTAATGAGCGAACTAAAAACGCTACTCGGCGAATATCAGCTTACAGCCCAGCAAGTACCGGTAGAGAAACTTAACCGCCTAACGCCCAAAAACCACCAGGGAGCGGTGGCTTTTATATCGCCCATAGTATATCAAAAAATTGAGGATATCATCCCCGAAATATTTGAGAAAGGAGAGGTGCCGCTGATACTGGTGCTTGATAGTATTACCGATGTACGTAACATGGGCGCTATTGCCCGTACTGCCGAGTGCGCGGGCGTACATGCCATAGTAGTACCGGCCAAAGGTTCGGCGCAAATCAATCCCGATGCTATTAAAACTTCGGCCGGGGCATTATACAAGATACCGGTTTGTCGCCAGCAAAATCTATTACAAACCGTAAGATTCATCCAAGAATCGGGCCTGCAACTGGTTTGCTGTACCGAAAAAACCAATGAGTATTTATACAAGCCCGACTATACAGCGCCTACAGCTATCATAATGGGATCTGAGGAGGATGGTATTCGTAACGAGATCATCCGCATTGCTGATCACCTGGCTAAAATACCTATGTATGGCGAGATTGAATCACTTAACGTAAGTGTATCAGCCGGTATAATAATTTATGAGGCAGTAAGGCAAAGAGGCGTAAACTTGTAAATGTTCTCAAATTTAGCATAACAAAAAAGCTCCGATATGTAATACCGGAGCTTTTTTGTTGAGCTATTTTATTTGCTTATTGTAGTTTACCAAGAGCTTCTTTAATGCGTCTTAAAGCTTCTACCAATTTGTCTTCAGCCGCGGCGTATGACATGCGGATAGACCTCTTATCGCCAAATGAATCGCCACCTACGGTTGATACATTAGCTTCTTCTAAAATGTAGATGCTCAGTTCATCAGCATCATTAATGGTTTTTCCATTGTAGCTTTTGCCAAAAAATGAAGTAACATCAGGGAAGAAGTAGAACGCGCCTTCAGGCAGGTTAACCTTGATGCCGTCAATATTTTTCAGCAGGTTGTACACAATATCACGACGTTTTTGGAACTCATCGCGCATTTGGTGTACGCTTTCTAAACCACCCTCGTAAGCGGCAGTACCGGCACGCTGGGTGATAGAGCAAGTGCCTGAAGTGATCTGTCCTTGTATTTTATCGCAAGCTGCCGCAAGTTCTTTACTTGATGCGGTGTAGCCTATGCGCCAGCCCGTCATGGCGTATGATTTTGAGAAACCATTGATGATCACCACACGATCTTTGATGCTCTCAAACTGCGCGATTGATTCGTGGCCACCAACAAAGTTAATGTGTTCGTATATCTCGTCTGACAGGATGTAAACGTGTGGATGTTTCTCAAATACTTTTACTAATGATGCCAGTTCATCCTTGCTGTAAACGCTACCGGTAGGGTTACATGGCGATGAGAACATGAAAAGCTTACTGTTAGGAGTAATGGCAGCCTCTAATTGCTCGGCGGTAATTTTAAAGTTCTGCTCGGCAGTGGCTTCAATAAATACACTTTTACCTTCGGCAAGTTTTACTACTTCAGAGTATGATACCCAGTAAGGAGTAGGGATGATCACTTCTTCGCCCGGGTTAACCAAACAAAGTACCGCGTTGGCAATAGCTTGCTTAGCGCCGGTTGATACCACGATCTGGCTCATGTCATAATCCAGGCCGTTCTCGTTTTTCAACTTGGCAGCGATAGCTTTACGCAGGTCAGGGTAACCTGATACCGGCGTATAATAAGTAAAGTTATCATCCATCGCCTTCTTGGCGGCATCCTTTATATATTCAGGTGTATGAAAGTCAGGCTCGCCAAAGCTAAGGTTGATCACATCAACACCTTTGGCAGCTAATTCACGGCCCAGTTTGGCCATTTTAATGGTTGCTGATTCTGACAGGTTCTGTATCCTGTTACTTAATGTAGTCATATTGTTTATGTTAACGCGGCAAATATAGAAAATAAGTTTACTGCTGATTACGCTTGTTATTCATTAAATTTGCATGCTAACAGAATTTATTTTGGGCGAGCAAAAAAGGATAATCCTCATCTCATTGATAACGGGCGTAGTGCTGATGTTGGCTAAGTTCAGCGCTTACTTTATCACCTCATCAAATTTTATATTAACTGATGCTGCCGAAAGCATTGTGAACGTGGTTGCCAGCTCGTTCGCTTTCTTCAGTATTTACCTATCCGCATTACCGCGCGACGAGAACCATCCTTACGGCCATGGCAAGGTTGAGTACTTTTCTGTTTTTTTAGAAGGAGGCCTGATCGTAATTGCTGGCGGCATCATCATTGTAAAATCAACCTATGGTTTGTTAAACCCCGAGCCGGTGCACGATCTGCTTACAGGTGGTGTTATTATAGCCGTTACAGGTTTAGTAAATGGTGGTTTAGGTTATTATCTCATTGAAAGAGGCAAAGCTTTACGGTCAATTACGTTAGAGGCGGACGGTAAGCATTTACTGACCGACACCGTTACCAGTGGAGCTTTAATTATCGGCTTACTTATTATCTATTTTACGGGTATAATTTGGCTCGATAGCGCTTTATCCATTTTGGCGGGCTTATACATATTGTTTTCGGGGTATAAACTCGTTCGCCGTTCAATTGCCGGATTGATGGATGAAACCGACTTTGATGTTGTTACCGATATACTAAAAGTATTGAATGACCAACGTAAGGATGAATGGATTGATATACATAACCTGCGTGCCCAAAAATATGGCAGCGAACTGCATATTGATTGCCATTTAACGCTGCCTAATTATTTCGATCTGAATAAGGTGCACGAGGAAGTATCGTTGGTTGATAAGATAATAAATAAGCAGGCCGGTGTTAAAACGGAGCTGTTTATTCACTCTGATCCATGCCTGCCCGAGTGTTGCCACTATTGCAGCATGCCCAATTGCCCTATACGGTCAGAACCTAAACGGGTAAAGATAGAGTGGACCTTAGATAAAGTAATGCGTAATAAAAAACATTTTGAATGACATACATTAACGTACGTGTTTACGGGTTATTAATTAATAACGATAACCAGGTGCTGTTAAGTGATGAGCGCGAATACGGCATGCAATTCATCAAATTTCCGGGTGGAGGACTTGAGTATGGCGAGGGGCTGATTGATGGGCTTAAGCGTGAGTTTATGGAGGAATGCGCCATGGAGATCGACGTGTTGAGCCATTTTTATACTACCGATTTCTTCATTAAATCGGCATTTAATGATAGCCAGATAATGAGCGTTTATTACCTGGTAAAAAACACGCAGCCAATGCAGCTGACCATCAAAACCAAAGCTTTTGATTTTGACGGCGATGGCACTGCGGATATATTGCAGGCTTTCCGCTGGGCTGATATTGATACGCTGAAACCTGATGATGTTACCTTCCCTACGGATCAGCGCGTGGTGGAGCTTTTAAAGCAGATATATGCCGGAAAGTGATATGCATCACCCATACATTTTACCACAATATTGCACAAGCAATAATTTGCACAATTATATTTACCACGAATTTTAACATCGACCTATTATACTTTTGATATATGGAATTAACCACACTACTACCTAAAATTGTTGCCGACGATAAGCTGCATGCTAAATGGTTGAATACACTATCGCTTATGGAGAATACAGGCGCGCGTAAAATATCGGCCAGTGAAGATCCTGTTACCGTAACATACATCATATTAAAACACGCCGCCGAGGAGCATCGTCATGCTTTTTACCTCAAGAAACAAATAGAAAAAACAGGCGAGGGGCAGTGCCCAACCTATGCTAACGAATACCTGGTAGCCCCGGCAAGCAGCAAATATTATTTGAACGTTCTTGATGTTGAGGTGAGCCGTTATTTGAAAAAGGTATTGAACCTATCGGGTGCTGAATTGCGTTTTGCAGCCTATCTGCTGGTTACTTATGCTATTGAGGTGCGTGCCGATAAACTTTATCCCATCTACCAACAAGCGCTTGATAACGCTGGCAGCAAGGTAAATGTAAAATCGATCATATTGGAAGAAGAAGGCCATCTGGAAGAAATGATCAACCAGTTGCACCAATTCTCGCCTGATTGGCAGATATATGCTGATAAGGCCGTTGAAATAGAAACCCGCCTGTTTAAAGAATGGGTGAATGCGCTGTCGGCAGAATTAGCAGCTTAAGATATTCTAATATACATTTCACAAAGCCTTTATAGCTTCATGTATTCAGCGAATACCTGTTGCATAAAGGCTTTGCCGTATTGTAATAATTCTTCGGTTTGATTTTTTGATTGGCTTGGCGGGGCATTGTATATAATTCGTTTGCCTGCATTATCGTACGATACTACCTGCCCGGGCACCATAAATCCGAAACCATTATCCCAATCAAAAAACGCGAACTCCTTACTGTGAGGATTCAAAAGGTTTTTTGACCATTTAAATTGCTCGTTAGGTATATTTAACTGAGCCAGTAATGTAGCGGCAATATCCGTTTGGCTGCCCAATTTATGTATGCGCTTGCCGCGATATTCGGGTTTAACCACATCGCCAAAAAATAGTAATGGGATATGATATTTTTGCGGCTCGAACGGATCGGCATTATTCAGTGGTAACCTATGCCCATGATCGGCCACTAAAATAAACAGGGTATTTTTATACCAATCCTCTTTTTTTGCCAGATCGAGATATTCTTTCAGACTGGCATCCGTATAATAAGCGGTGCTCCTGAACTTGTTGATCAGATCCTCGCCCGGAAAGTGCGAAGGCACCGGCAGGTCAAATGGTTCGTGGTTACTTAGCGTTTGCAGGTAACTGAAAAAAGGCTGTTCCTCCTCGTTTAAAAACTTAATGTGCTTTTTCATCACCACATCATCATGCGCTCCCCATTTCGAGTTCATGTCGGCAGCATCGAAATTCTTTTTATCAATCACCTCATTAGTTTTATGGCTAAGCATATAAGCCTTAAAATTCATGAATTCGCTTTCGCCACCATACATGTACGATGTTGCATAGTGCTGCTTATAAAAAACTTTAGTTAACGATGGCAGGCGTTCCTGCTTAACGTTATCAACTATTACAGTACGTATGGCCTGCGACGGGAAAGCGCTTAATATTCCCACAATACCTTTATCAGTACGATCGCTGGTAGCATAAACGCTATCAAATAATAAACCGTGTTTAATAAAATCCTCAAAGTTAGGGGCATCACCCTTTTCACCACCTAATGATTCTATCAGGTCGGCCGTAAAGCTTTCTATCTGTATAACAACAATATTGGGCTTGGTAGTGGTCAATATTTTTACTGTAGTATCTTTTTTAACCGAGTACATGCTGTCAACTACGCTCTCGGCCTCGTGCGCGGACATGTACAGGTAGGGATTGTAAGGCGTTTTAAAATTCTCGACCGTGTTATGTAGCAGATTCCATTCAGTATTTAGCGCGCTTTGGTTCAGTATCTGTTTATCGCTAAAGTAGGCCATGCTCTGGTTCATGGGCGATAGCTGTACACCACCACGAATAAGCAGTAGATTCAACCCGGCTAACAGAGCAATTACAAATGGTTTTATATACCATTTAAGCTCGGGCTTTTTAAAGTTGTAATCAACAATATAATTGGATATTATGATACCGGCAGCTAACAAAAGAGCGCCTATAAATAAACTCAAGCCAATAGGTGAGGAGCCGGTTGAAGCCATAGCTTCTGATGGTGAATGGTACAAGGTATCAAATACCCTATAGCTGATCTTGCTACCCCATTCACGAAATATATTAAGGTTAAGTATGGAAACAAGTGATATGATGAAGATGCAGAAATAAACATATACTCGCAGCCATAATCCCTTTATGTTAAGCCCCGGTATAAACCAGCCAATGATGAATACCAGAAGCGGGAGCACAGCGATATAACCCGCGGCAGATGCGTCAATACGAACGCCGTAGAAGAAGGTCTGGAATATCTCGCCGAACGAGGCTTTTTGCAGCTTATCAGTAAAATAAAGCTCAAAAGTAGCCCGGGTTATTACCGAGAATACAAGCCAGAAAAATATAAATCGGGTGAAACTAAATAGGCTTCTCAACATCAGGCGGCAAAAATACTTATTTGCCTGAATGTTAAGAAGCCTTTAATTAAATGTTATAATATAATGACGGGCTGAAAATTAATTGCCGCCGCCACCTAATGATTTTAAGTCGGTAAGAGTGATCTTATCAAAATCACCAGGTATGCCGAAGAAACCGGCAGGCACTTTTTGATCAGTAACGCTTTTTAAGGTTACGTTTACTGATTGGCCTTGCTGTAAAGCTGTAAATTGTACCGGTACGCCGCCAATATCTTTAAAGGTATGGCTGAATGAAGTTGAAGGGATCTTGATATCGTTAGTTACCCAAGCCTCGTAGCTGCTGCCGCTTTTTGAATCTTTTACGGTTACTTTTTTGCAGTTAAACCCGCTGATCACTTTAGTTTCGGTACCCGGAGTAAAGGTGAATTTAGGCTCCTGAGCTTTGCCCTCCTCAAGTTCGGCAGGGGTAGCAATAGCTGCCTTTTTTAAGTTAGCCACAGGCACATCAACTAAAACAGCTAAATAGTCGCCGTTTTTGGCAGTAATTATTTTTATTTCAGCAGGACCTTGCTGCATTGATGTAAGGCTGCTATCGCCTTTAAAGTAACTTTTGGTATCAACAGAACCACCCGGAGCCTGTACAGAGTATAGAGCAAAACCTTCGGTGTAGCTTTTTTGAGCGCTGGCACCTAACGCGGTGGCAGATAGAGTAACAAGCAACGCTGATCTTAGAAATTTAATGTTCATTGGGTCGTTTTTAGTTAGCACAAGTTAAGTTTTAATTGCAAAGTATGCAATTAAGTTAAAATATTAATTCATTGGTTAGATGGTATTATCAACGCTTTGTTACTGCCCGATACCATATATTTTATATGTACTGGCTTTAAAGCTTCAGCTATATTTTGCTTGTATTTACTATTGCTTTTACCGGCAATTATAATTGTTTGGTGTTTAGTGAGGTGGATATCATTTAGGCTGACTTTTCCCCTCAAGTAGATATACTCAGATGCATTATTAGTTGGTATGCTATCCCTGGCATCAACAACCAGAATTTGCTTGCCGTTGAAACTGATCGATTTGTTTTTATTAGCTTTTAATGATTCGAAACTTGTCATGTCAACCTCATCTATCCCGCAGCTATCCATGTAAGGTTTAATAGAATAGTTGTAAGTTTTACTGTTTGAATCAACATCGGTAATTAGTTTTACATGTTTTGCGGTACGTAAAGCAATGGCTGAGTTACTTCGTAAGCTAAAGAATACCATCTCGTTTGTATTTGATAGCAGGTAATTATTCCATAGTCTGAAACTGATAAATACGATCAATAAAAAACTCAAGCTCAATAATGCAGCTCTACCAAGTTTAAATAAACAGTAGCTAACCAGTATTACTATCAATACAGATAGTATAAATTCAGGATAACTTAACCAAACCCGATCTATAACTGACCATGGCGCATGCTCAATAACAGATAGCGTGTCATTGGTTAACAATATCAGCTTTTCGACCAATAAGCTTATCCATTTTGCTATCAGCCATCCTTTAGGGATAAACAGATATAGTATGCCACCGTACATGATCAAAGCAGATGGAATCAGTATTACCAGATTGCTTACCAAAAAATAAACCGGTACTTGGTGAAAATAGTAAGTGCTTAATGGTAATGTTACCAATTGTGCGGCTACGGATGCAGAACAGATCAGCCATAACTTATCGGCAAACTTGTTTTTAAAACTGAACTTTTGGTAGATGATGGGTTGTAACACGATCAATCCGCCCACGGCAATGTATGATAGCTGAAAGCCTACATCGGTTATTAATAGTGGATCAATAAGTAAAGTGATAAATGCCGATACCGCCAAAATATTTAGCTGGCTAATGCGCCGTGCAAAGCATCTGCCCAAAAGTATAAACGACAGCATAATGCCTGCCCTGCAAACCGGTGGCGAAAAGCCGGTGAGCAAAGCGTAACACCAAATACAGGCAATAACGATCAGCGTAACCAATATCCGTCCCCTTGCTCCATTATTTAGCGGCGCAAGCAGAAAAACTAATACCAAATATACAAGCCCAACATGTGCGCCCGAAACCGACAAAACATGTATAGTTCCCGTTTTTGAGTAGGCTTGCAAAACATCATTACTCAATTCGGCGCTATAACCCAATATCAATGTTGAAGCCACTGCTGCCGCATCCGGGTCGGTTATTACGAGTTTAAATTTGTCGACAAGCCTTTTCCGTAATTGCTGTGCGTAAGCCATTAATGAATTACCTGTGTTTGTTTTAACCACAGAAAATTGCCCGGGTGATAGATATGCCTGATGATATATGTTTTTGTGAGCCAGGTATTTACTGTAATTAAACTCAGCAGGGTTGAGCGGAGGACTTACCGGTTTGTACGTTGCAGGCATAAGTAAAACATCGCCATAATTAATATTTTTAGCGGCTTGTTCACTTAAATTGATCTGTAGTTTTCCGTTAACTATCAGTAAGTTATTATTATTTACGGCTTGTGATATTTTAGCTGTGAAACGTGTATTGCCATTCTTATTTACCGGCTCGGTAATAACCTTTACCAATAAGTTTTCTGCTTTGGTTTTTGAGAAATGATCAAACTTATCTATCTCGATAGAATTGCCCGTTATCAATATACCCGCTACAAAAAGGAACGTTAAAGCTGTAATCCCGCCAAACCAGGTATACCTGAAGACTTTAAGTGGCTTGTACAGCAGATTGAATAAAGTAAATACTGCTGCCAACAGCAATATCGGCCATAAAGGCCATCCACCAAAAAAATTAGAATAGTATACCCGGCAAAATATGCCTGCCGCATAGGGTATAAACAATAAAACAAACGGAAAAGCATCCTTATGGCTTGCTTTCATACGGGCGCGCGAAGGGGTTTAGGTGACTAACTGTACTTACAACTGATCGCGCACCTCAAGCAAAAACTTCTTCAGGTTTTCGAGCGCGTGCAATACTCTTTGCTGATCCTTGCTTTCGCCCATATTGTTTTTCATGTGGTCTTTGGCGCCGTTTATGGTGTAGCCCTTATCGCGTATCAGATGAAAAATGATCTTCAGATTCTCGATATCCTCCGGGGTAAAATAGCGATTGCCCTTCTTGTTTTTTTTTGGCTGGAGTATATCAAACTCCTTCTCGTAAAAACGCAGCAGCGACTGATTAACATCAAACATGGCCGATACTTCGCCCATGGTATAGTACATTTTACTTATTTCGTGCTCTTTATAGGGCATGGTAAATAATTATAGTAATGCCTCAAATATAACAGGTTTTAGCATTTATATAAACATTTTATATAACTCGCTAAACCATTGGCCTGAACATTACACGTAAACATTTGTTAAATATTATAACTGGCTTATTATTTATATGAATATGAAGAAAGGAGTACACCAATGAGTTCGAGATCAGCAAGACCGGTGAAAGATGAAAAAGGATTTTTCGGAAAAGTAAAAGATACCATAGACGATATTCTGTCAGGCCCGCAAGGTGACCTGGTAAGCAAAACATCGCCGGAACAGGAAAAAAAGGAAGCGAAAAACAGCGTTGCCAAAAAGCGTTCAACAAGCAAAACTGTAATACCATCGGCAAAAACCACAGTTAAACGCAAGGTAACCAAAGCAACCCCGGAGGCAAAAACCTTACAAGGAAAAGCCGAAAAACAGGTAATAGCAGCAAAGGCCATAGCGGTGAGCCATACTAATATTGAGCCTGTAAAAACACGTAAGCAGGGCAAATAAGTTTGATCATGTAATTGTGAAAATATGTTAAAACAGCATTTTGGGCCGATGCTTTAACGCTTGTTTTCTATATTAGCCTTTGATTAAACTTCAACGTTGATGAGAGCAAGGCGATATCTACTTTTATTTTTTCTGATTATTTTTTACATACCTGTATTTGCACAGCGCGATAGCGTTGGCTTGCAGGATCTGGTAGGCAAGTATGGCAAGGTAGCCGAATCATACCCTATTGAAAAGGTATATCTGCATTTTGATAAACCATATTATGCCGTGGGCGATACCGTTTGGTTCAAGGCTTATTTAACTTATACGCTTAATATGCCATCGCCATACAGCAAAATTATTTATGTAGATGTGCTGAATAGTAGCGATGGTTTGGTTCAATCGCTCACATTGCCGGTTAAGGATGGTACATCATCAGGCATGATACCACTTACTAAAGAGCTTTTTGCACAGGATAACTACCATATTAAGGCTTATACAAAGTGGATGGCCAATTTTGATGCCGACTACTTTTTTAATAAAACCATATCGGTAGGGAATGCCATAAAACCGGTAAATACGCTGGTTGATCTTAAACGGGAGATAAAAAACCAGATACCCGAAATAACGGCTAACATTGCATTTACCGATCAGACCGGGGCGCCGTTTGGTGATAAAAAAATAAGTTGGGTAGTAACATCAGGCGATGAAGAACTGGCAAAAGGTAAAGGTAATATTGAAAAGAACGGCCAGCTGAATGTGGCTTTCTCCAACACCAAAAATGCCGACCTGACGAAAGCTCAACTCAAAATTACCTACGAAGGTGCCGACCGTCAGGAGCAAACAAAGAACATATCGTTAAGTACTATTGCCGGAGCGGTGGATGTACAGTTCTTTCCCGAAGGTGGTAACCTGTTGGCTGGTGTAGCAACAAAAATTGCTATTAAAGCAGTACAGCCTAATGGTTTGGGCATTGGTTTTAAAGCCAGTATAACTGATAATTCGGGCACAGCAGTAGCGGTTTGTGAATCGCAGCATGCCGGCATGGGGGCTTTTAACCTAACCCCGCAACCCGGTAAAAGTTATAAGGCTGAAGTAACATTGGCGGATGGCTCACACCAAAGCTACGATCTGCCGCGCCCGCAAATGAGTGGCGTAAATTTAAATGTAAATCCGGTTGATACCGGCAGAATGCTCGTTGTAATATCTGCCGATTCATCTTACATAAAAAAGAATCAGAACAAGGCGTTCTACATAATAGGCAAAGCAGGGCAGGTAATTTGTTATGCTGCTCAAACAACACTTACCAAAGCATCGTATTCGGCGTATATACCAACCAGTAAATTTCCGACAGGAGTAATTCAGTTAACCCTACTTAACTCATACGGTCAGCCGCTTAGCGAAAGGTTGGTATTTGTAAAACATAACGATCAGCTATCACTTAGCGTTGCCGGCGATAAGCCATCATATAATAATCGTTCAAAAGTAAGGCTTAATGTGTCGGCTAAAAACAATGCCTTGCCTACTGAAGGTGAACTATCATTAACGGTAATTGACGAGGGCAAGGTTAAAAGTAACGAGAATGCTGAAACTACCATATTGAGTAGCTTGTTGCTTACATCGGAGCTTAAAGGACACATTGAGGACCCTAACTATTATTTCAGGCCAGCCAACAAAAATGCTTACTCGCATTTGGATGCCTTGATGCTTACGCAAGGTTACCGCAGATTTACTTACAGAGAGGTTATTGGTAATAAGTTGCCGCAAGTATTTTTCCTGCCGGAGCAAGGTATGGATATTACAGGTACATTACGTAACAATACCGGTATGCCTATAAAAGGTGGTTCGGTAACTTTGCAGATACCGAGCAAGTTTTATACAACCCGCACAGTAACTGATGCTGAGGGGCGGTTTAAATTCAGTAACCTGGTATTTACCGATTCATCGCAGGTGGTAGTGAGTGCTAAAAGTAATTATAACTCTAAAAATCTGATGGTGATGGTTGACCCGATAACTTACCCTAACTCGGGCAAAAGCTTATCGCATGCGGATGATGTGTTGAATATTGATACAATGATGACGGCTTACCTGCAAAACAGCAAAAAGTTCATCAACAGTTCAACCACGTTGCAGGAGGTTGTAATTAAAGCCAAGGCAAAACCAAAACTTACCGACCATACGCAGTTTTCGGCCTTATCGGGCTTAAGTTCAATTGATGCAAGGGTTATTTCGGGTGAGCAATTAAAGGGTTGTAATGATGTGCTAACCTGTTTGCAAACCATGGCACCGGGTGTAACCTACGATCCTCAAACACAATCATTTTATGTTACGCGCGATTATAACCAGGGTAAACGTGTGCCTATGTCGATATTTGCGCAGGGTAGCCCGGTTGATGTAAATTACCTGCGTGGAATAAGGGGAGATGATATTGAATCTGTCGAAGTTTTTTTACGTGATGATCTGGGTTTGGTTAACCGTACCTATCAAACCAATGGTGTATTATCGATTTATACTAAAAAGGCGCCACAGGGAACCAAAATATCAGTACAGGAATTACAGGATCTGCTGCCGCAACCAAGTGTAGCCAAGCTATCGCCCAAAGGCTATAACGTAGCTAAAAGTTTCTATTCACCTAAATACTTACCGGGCAATAAATCATTTGGTGCCGATTTGCGTAGTACTATTTACTGGAACCCTCGTGTACAAACTGATAAAGCCACCGGCAAAACATTTGTTGAGTTCTACACGGCTGATAGTCCGGGTAACTACAAAGTAGTAGTTGAGGGAACAGATAACAATGGCCGACTTGGCCGTGCGGTGTACCGTTTTAAAGTACAATAAGTCAGAGAATATAAAATTAAGAGAGGCGATCAGTATTTGATCGCCTCTCTTAATTTTTACCTTATATGTTTGGTTAATAATTTGTAACAAACATACTGTGTCAGAATTAACATAAAGTTAATAGCGTGGATGTCTGCCGACCGCCCGATGGCGATTAATTTTGCAACCGGCATGCATACGGTAAGCGAAGTTCAAATAAACACCCTCCATAACCTTGAAGTAATTTTCAGGGAACATTACTCGTCCCTGTTCAGGTACGTCCATACCATGGTTAAAGATGACGACGAGGCAAAGGACGTGCTGTCGGACATGTTTCTTAACCTGTGGATGCAGAGAGATAACCTTCAGATAACAAACATCAGGGCATATCTTTTTCGCGCGGCACGTAATGGCGCCTTAAAAGTGCTCTCATCAAAGCAAACTGATGAATTAACCGAAGATTGCTGGAATATCAGCGAACAGGCATTTAGTCCGTTTGAGCGTTTGGTAGCCAAGGAGTCGGTGAAAATTGTTGAGCGGATGATTAATAAATTACCTGCCATGCGTAAGGAGATCATCCAACTGCGCCTTACCGGGTTAAAGAATCACGAAATAGCCAAGGTGCTCGATGTTACCGAAAAGAAGATAGAATATCATATGCGCGAAGCCATCGAGCAATTAGGCTACTACATGCGTCATGAAAATTACGACCGTGCTACTATTGCCGGCGGGCTTCTGCTGGTTAATATAATGTTAACATTTATTTAACGATTTTTTTCGGGGGAAACAGGTAAGTCTTTGCCCTTTTCTTAAAAGATATCTTGTAATAAAACATATGTCGAACAGAAGAGATTTTATTAAAGGCCTGGGATTAACCGGCGCTATGCTAAGCATGCCAGCGGTTATCAATGCCGAACCGGTTGTTGCCGCTTCCGAAAAAGTTGATATTGCCAACATTACCCTTAAAGGCCGAGTGCTTAGCAACGGGCAGGGGTTAGCCAATGTAGCCGTTACCGATGGTATTAACATTGTACTTACCGATAAGGGTGGCAATTACCAAATACTAAGCAACAAAACAGCGCAGTTTGTTTACATCAGTTTGCCCGCCGGTTACGCTTTTCCTCATGAAAAAAGCATCACCCAGTTTTTTAAGCAGATAGATAATAACCAAAGCGTATTTAAGGCCGATTTCAGTTTAACCCGTCTTGAAAAAGAAGATATCAACCACACTTTCGTAGTTTGGGCCGATCCGCAAATTATCTCTAAAAAGGATGCAGCCATAATGCTCGAAACAACCGCTCCTGATCTGCGTGATCTGGTAGCATCGTACCCGGCCGGTACGCTAATGCACGGCATTGGCTGCGGCGATTTAGTGTGGGATCACTTTGAGCTTTATGAGGATTATAAAAAAGCCATAGGTATGTCTGGCCTGCCATTCTTTAACTTGATAGGTAACCATGATATGGATCTGGATGCCCGTACGGATGATTTTTCGGCACAAACCTTTAAAAAGAATTTTGGGCCTACTTACTATTCATATAATCGTGGGCAGGTGCATTATGTGGTTTTAGATGATGTGTTTTTTATCGGCACAGCCAAACGCTACATAGGTTACTTAACCGAAACACAGTTGCAATGGCTGGAGCAGGATCTATCGCACGTTAAGCCGGGTACAACTGTGGTGGTATCATTACACATACCTACTAATACCGGTGTTAAACGCCGCACCAATGCTAAGGATGATGAACTGGGTGGTGTGGTATCAAACCGTGAGCAGTTATATAAAATATTAGCGCCATATAAAGTTCACATCATGTCGGGCCATACGCACATGAACGAGAAATGGGAAGACCGTAATATGATAGAACACGTACACGGTACCGTTTGCGGTGCATGGTGGACGGGCCCTATCTGTAGCGATGGAGCGCCATCGGGGTATGCGGTTTATGAAGTTAAGGGTGGCGATATCAGCTGGTATTATAAATCAACCGGCAAGCCGAAAGATTATCAGCTTAAAATATACAAAAAAGGCTACCTGCAAACCGCGCCTGACGAAGTAGTAGCCAACGTTTGGAACTGGGATAGCAAATGGACCGTGCAATGGTATGAGGACGGTGTGCTTAAAGGCAACATGGAGCAACGTATTGATTATGACCCGTGGACGGTTGAGCTTTACAAAGGCGACCAGCTACCAAAAAAACATAAATGGGTTGATCCAACCCTGACCGATCACCTGTTTTTTGCTAAACCATCGGCAGGAGCAAAAAAGATAACCGTAACGGCAACTGACCGTTTCGGTAATAAATATACCCAGGATATGGATCTGGTATAATTAAGATTTTTCACTTGATGGAGGGCTGTTTCTGCTTAGCAGGGCAGCTTTTCCTGTTTTTGGTGGCTCTTAACAATTACTTCATAAACGCTTAACTATTTCTTTCAGTGGAAAGGGGAACTCCCGCTCTCTTATGTATAAAAAGATCGCAGTGAACTGGGAGATACTTATAAAATACCTGAACAAAGAAACTACAGAGGCCGAAAACGCCGAGGTGGAAACATGGCTTGGCGAGCGACCTGAAAATAAGTTGCTGCTGCAACACTTACAGGAGCGTAGCCAAAAAGCTAACGAGCCGGTTAAAGATGAGGTTATACATACCGAGTGGGTTAAGCTACTCGATAAAATGTATGCCGGCCCAAAGCAGATTAAGCAAACTAAAGTATCGAGGTTATACGCGTGGGCCGGGGTGGCAGCCTCATTAGTATTGGTTTGCTGTTTTACCTGGTACTCATTACAACGTAAAAAGGAGGCTTATGATAGCAATTATACATTAATAAAAAAATCGCCATTGCGCAAAAAAGTGGCCTTGCCCGATGGTACGCAAGTTTATTTAGGCCCTGATGCCGCATTAGAGGTAAGCAATGCCTACGGTGAAGCAAAACGCGAAGTACGCCTGCATGGCGAAGCATTCTTTGATGTTAAGCACGATGCTAAAAGATCATTCATAGTACGTACAGCTAACAATCTACAGGTTAACGTGCTGGGTACATCATTTAATGTTTACTCGCACAAAGGCGTGTCAGAGCATATCAAGGTAGCCACAGGTTTAGTAGGTTTTGTTGAGGGTAAGCGCACTTATTTTATTAAGGCGGGTGAGCAGTTGAATTACAATTTGACCGCGCATACAGCTCAAAAACAGGCTGTAAACGTGCAGGAAGCTGAAAGTCTGCTTAATGGAACACTTTATTTCAGCAAGAGTAATGCCTCGCAAATAGCGAACAAGCTGGAGCAATATTACCATATCAAAATAGAGGTAGAGCCATCGGCGGATAAAAAGTACAGCCTGTTTAGCGGCGAAATGCAGGATAACGGTCTGGATAAACTGCTCGAAGGCTTAAACTACGCTACCGGAATACACTACAAATACAAAAATCCACAAACGATTATTTTTTACTAATCATTAATCATGTATCGAAAATTTTTACACAAAAAAGTTCGGAATTACTTATGTGCCATATTGTGCTGCATGTTTGCTTTGCCGCTGCATGCGCAAATGAGGCAGCTCAAATTCAATAGTAAGCAGGTTACTATTTCAAGTATAATCGATCGCCTGCAATCGGTATATAATTACAAGGTATCATATGATGCTGATGTAAATACTGCCGGAAAGATCAATCTTTCATCAACTGATCTAACACTTGGCCAACTAATCACCGAGATAGAGCAGCAGGCAGGTGTAGGCATACGCAATATTGGCGGCAACCTGGTATTTAAAAAGGTTGATGCTTTTATTGTGAGCGGTACAGTTACCTCGGCCGATGATGGTTTGCCATTAGCGGGTGTAACTATTACCAACATCGCTAAAAAATCATTAGGCAGTACTAATGCTGATGGTCAGTTTACCATACGTATAACATCAGGTGCGCCTGTAAGCTTCGCCATGATAGGTTTTGATACGTTCACTGCCCGTTATCAAAACGCTGATAACAATGTAAAGATAAAACTGGCTACAGCGAATACTTCATTGAACGAGGTTGTGGTAACTGCTTTAGGCATAAAACGCGAAGAAAAAGCGTTAGGCTATGCCGCTACAGTTATACAAGGTGAGGATATTGCCAATGCCCCGTCAAATAACTGGACGGACGCGTTATCGGGCAAGGTTGCAGGTTTAAACCTGTTACGCTCAAACGGTGGCCCAACCGGTTCAAACAAAATTATTTTACGTGGCGAGAATAACCTTACCGGCGAGAACGAAGCCCTGATTGTGGTTGATGGTGTGGTGATCAACAACGGTAGCGGTCGTGCTACAGGTTATGGAGCAAGTTCATACCTGGCCGATGAAACCCCGGTGGATTTTGGTTCGGGATTAAATGACATCAACCCATCGGATATTGAGAATATCACCGTGTTAAAAGGTTCTAACGCTTCGGCGCTTTATGGTCAGCGTGGCGCTAATGGTGCTATCATCATCACTACAAAAGCAGGCTCGGCACGTAATAAGGGTGTAAATGTCACCATCAACTCAAACTTCGCGATGGAAAGCATTAACCGCTGGCCCGATCTGCAATACGAGTACGGTCAGGGTGTTGATGGAGCTAATTACTATTCGTACAACGCGTCAGAAGATGGTGCCAGCACACGCAGCACCAGCTCAGCCTGGGGGCCTAAGTTTGATGGGCAAATGTTCTATCAGTACGATCCGGTTACGCATACCAAAGCAACCACACGCACACCATGGGTACCTTATGTTAATGATATACGCAACTTTTTTGAAACCGGTAAAACCTATACCAACTCGGTTACGGTTGATGGTGGTAATGATAAAACCACAGCCCGCTTTTCGGCAACTAACGTAAAAAACTCATGGATAATACCTAATACAGGTTACGATCGTAATACGGTGGCTTTATCCATCAATCAAAAAATGAGTGATAAGTTCCAGATAGCTGCTAAAGTTAATTATACCAATAAAAAGAGCGATAACCTGCCATCGGTTGGTTACAACAATCAGTCTATTATGTACTGGTATATGTTTTGGGAGCCGAACGCTAATATTGACTGGCTTAAAGATTACTGGTTGCCTGGTCGCGAGAATATTCAGCAAAGTTATCCATTCAGTAGCTTTCCGGATAATCCGTATCTTATTACACAGCAGATGCTGAATACCATGAATCGTCATGGTGTTACAGGCAACATACAGGCCACCTATAATTTTACTAAGGAATTAAGCATGATGGTACGTACCTCGCTTGATTTTGGTTACGATCAGCGAACCCAGCAACGCCCTTGGGATACTGAGAAATTCAGAAAAGGTATGTACCGCACGCAAAACATCTTCTCGCAGGAGGTAACTGCCGATTTCTTGTTACGCTACAATAAAAAGATCAACAAGGATTTTGAAATATCGGCAACAGCAGGTGGTAGTACATTAAGTAATACCTATAGCCGCGATGAGTTGCGTGCCGATTCATTGGCTTACCCTGGTATATATAAACTGGCAAATACCGCGGGTGTACTTGCAGCATATCCATACAAAAGCAAATACAGTATTAATAGCTTTTACGGCTTACTTACTGCAAGCTATAAAGACTACCTTTTTGTTGACCTTACTGCCCGTAACGACTGGAACAGCGTTTTGGCAACCCCGTACGGAACGGATAATGTATCATTCTTTTATCCGGGTATCAACATGAGTTTTATACCTACCGAGGTGTTTAAATTCCCTTCATTTGTAGATTACTTTAAAGTACGCGGATCGGCATCATCTACCGGTAGCGGTTCATTGATCCCTTATCGTACATCATACAACTATCAGCCGTTGCCTACCTATCCGGGTGGCGCGCTCGAAAATCCTTCGTCGTTAGCTAACCTTAATTTAAGGCCACTGCGCACCATATCATACGAGGCCGGTATCGAGGCCAAATTCTTTAAAAATCGTTTAGGTTTTGATTTATCATTATACACTGCTGATACCAAAGATCAGCACCTGAATTCAATTCCGGATAGGTCAACAGGTGTATCAACCATATTGGTTAACGCCGGGCGTATACGTAACAGGGGTATCGAGCTGGCGGTTAACGGTACTCCGTTCAAGGTTAAAAATGGCTTTACGTGGAACATTAACGGTACATTCACCGCTAACCGTAACGAGGTATTACAGCTGTTGGATAGTATACCTGAGCTTACCCTGCAAAACGGCCCCGGTAGCCGCGGAGCCATCATAGCCAAGGTTGGTGGCAGTATGGGCGATTTCTACGGTCGTGGTTATGAACGCTCGCCTGACGGGCAGATAGTTTATGAAAACGGTTATCCGGTTTTAGGTACCGACTTAAAATACCTGGGTAATACAATGCCGAAATTCAGGGCGAGCTTGCAAAATGAGTTCCGTTACAATCAGTTTAGTTTAAGTTTCTTGTTTGATGCTCAAACGGGTGCCGTAGGTTACTCACTAACCAGCGCGGTACTTACCGAGCAAGGTAAAACAACCAATACATTGCCGGGCCGCTACAATGGTATAATAGGTAATGGTGTGGTACGTAATGCCGATGGCAGCTATAGCCCTAACACGGTAATTGCCGAAAATATTACTACATACCACAATGCCCACGCCGGTCGTGATAACGTGGAAGGTACAACATACTCAACCGATTACTTAAAACTACGAGAAGCGCGTATTGACTATACCTTGCCTGCCAAAGTTGCTAAAAAGATAGGCATGAGGCGCGCGGTTGTAGGTGTATACGGTCGTGACCTGCTCATATTCAGCGATTGGCCGGCATTCGACCCGGAATTTGGTACCCTTAGCGGGGCCGACATAAACCGTGGCTTTGAGTTAGGCCAGCTACCTTCAACCCGCACATTTGGTATGAACGTAACCTTAGCATTTTAACATTACAGCAATGAAAAAGAAATATATTATTTGGGGAGTGGCGCTATCATTATCATTATTCAGCGCATCATGTACCCGTAATTTTCAGGAGATCAATACCGATCCAAACAGCAGCTCATTCGCCCTGCCGCAATCATTACTGGCTCCTGCTATCAATGATGTGGTAAGCGCCAACATGAGCCGCAGCCAGCGTATAACCAATGAGTTAATGCAGATCACCGTAAATATGGGCGATACAGATGGTAAGATATTCCGTTACGAAGTACGCGCTGCCGAGGCCGATTATTTATGGAATGCCTGGTATTTGCAGCTCACTAACTTTAAGGATATATATACCGGCGGGCAGGATAACCTGAGCAATACCTATATGGCTATATCGCTTATATGCCAATCGTGGGTATACTCTATGCTTACTGATACTTATGGTGATGTGCCTTATTTTGAATCAAATCGGGCTAAAGAGGGTCTGTTTTTACCGAAATTCGATACCCAGCAAGAGATATATGCCGATATATTCGCCCGCCTTGAACAAGCTAACGAGCTTTTAAAAACAGGTACAAACGTAGTTAATACCAGCGACCCGATATTTGGTGGCGTTGCCGCCAACTGGCGCAAGTTTGGTAACTCATTATATCTGCGTTTGCTTATGCGTGTTTCGGCTAAAGACCAAGCTGCTATTGATAAGATAAAGGATATGGTTGATGTAAGCGCCACTAATTATCCTATCATGACCAGCAATGCCGAGTCGGCCATTTTAAAATGGACAGGTACAGCACCTTATGTATCGCCGTTCTCAACCTGGCGCCCTGCCGACTGGTATACACCAAAACTGGCAAGTTTCTTTGTTGATAATTTGAACGAATGGAGCGATCCGCGCGTAGGCAAGTGGGCTACAGTATTTGATGGGGAGTATGCCGGTATTCCAAGTGGTTACCCGGTAGGGCAGGTTCCGGTTGCTAAATCAACCTTGCCAACAACTTTGCAAAAAGAGCCATTGTTAGGTAATATGTTAAACTATGCCGAAGTGCAGTTTACCCTTGCCGAAGCAGCCGCAAAAGGTTGGATCACCTCAAAACCAGCGCAACAATATTATCAGGATGGTATAACAGCTGCCATTACCATGTGGGGGTACACAGTGCCATCAAACTACATGAATTATACATTAATTAAGTGGGATGATAGCTATACGCTCGATCAAAAAATGGAGCTGATACACAAGCAAAAGTATTACTCATTATTCTTTACCGATATGCAATCGTGGTTTGAGTACCGCCGCACCGGCCACCCCGTTTTGCCAAAAGGTTCAGGGCTTGACAATGGTGGTGTTATGCCGGCCCGCTTAAATTATCCGGTTTATGTACAGGCCGCTAATAGCGAAAACTATCGTGCAGCGGTTGCCGCTCAGGGTGCCGATGTTATCAGTACACAGGTTTGGTGGCAAAAACCATAATTCAATAAAATACGATCAAATATCATTCACATGAAAACTAAGATATTTTTATTAATTACAATTTTATCGGCGCTGTTTTTTAGCGCCTGTAAAAAGCAGGATTTTGCCGATGGTGAACTTAGTCCTATCATCGCCCTGGTTGATCTGCGTGCTATACACAAAGGTGCGGATGTTACCCTAACAAAGGATAACATGCTGGGCGCTTACCAAATAACGGGTAAAGTTATTTCCATGCCCGATTCGGGTAACGTACCGCAAGGCGTTTTGGTAGTACAAAACAATCGCCGTAAGGCTATCCGTGGTATTCAAATACCTATTGGCGATGCTGCCGCTACATTTAAATCAGGCGATAGTATTGTTGTTAATGTTGAGGGCACCACTCTAAAGCGTGTTAACGGCTCGTTGCAAATAGTTGGCGTAACACCGGCCAATATCACTACCGTATCTAACGATAATGATGTTAGTGTACAACAGGTATCAAGCTACTCTATTAAAACTAAGCCGGATGATTATGAGAGTACATTGGTAAGCATTAAATCGGCTACAGTATCGCCTGCGCCGATTTTAGGACAAACAAAATTTGCAGGCAACAGCTACCTGGTTAATGGTGCTGATAGCGTTATTATGCACACCGAACCAACCGCGCAATTCGCCGATGAGTTTTTACCAGCCGGTGCTACTGTTGCCGGTATATTAGTGGTTAACAATACTGCCGACTCAGCATCGGCTTACCAGGTTTGGCCGCGTAAGTTTTCGGACATCAGCGATATAACCCAGCCTGCCGATCCTAACGCGCCTGAATTAGAAGAAATGCCGGTAGTAATTACAGGTTTTGTTAATGATGCTAAGGGTGGTGATGGCAACTACGAATACTTCCAGTTCAGGGCCACGCAAAACATTGACTTCTCTGTTACACCAATGGCGGTAGTTACTTGTACTAACGCGGGTGCAGCACAACCAAACGCAGGTGATGCACCTGGTGGCGGCTGGGCAACCGGTGGCGGTCGTACCTATAAATTTAACCTAACATTTGGCCAGGTTAAAAAAGGTGATTTCTTTTATGTAGGTGGTAGCAATAAAAAAATAAATGGTGCCAATACTACTGACATTAGCGATGCCAAATGGATAAGCGCCATTGCTTATGTAACCAATGATGGCGACGGTTTTGGTAGCGCAAGCAGCGGTTTATTACCAAATAGTGGTAACGCTGGTGGTATAGCTATATTTAAAGGCATTAATGTAACCGAGCAATCGGTGCCGGTTGATGTGGTGTTCTTTGGCGGTACAGGTAAAACCACCATGTACAACGCAACCACAAACAAAGGTTACCGGGTACCTAAAAATGATCACTATAACTTTGTTGACGAAGCAGGGGCGGAGCAGCCATTCTTCTACCAGGGTACTAACCAATATGTAATACCTCACGTATCGCCTGCCGATCAGGGTGTGTTTATGAAACTGGGTGGTAATTTTGATGCCGAAACAAAAACATGGATCACTCCGCGTGGTATATCGGTATTCGTCATGTCGGGCAGTACAGCGCTTACCGAAATTGAAACCGGTAGCGATGTAACCGTAATTTCAAATTAATAGAAATACCCCAATAAATTGCTAAGCCGCCCTTTACGGGGCGGCTTTTTTGTGCTGTATGTTTTTTGATTTTTTAAGTACGGATGGCTTATTATTAACTGGATAAAAAGCAAGTGTTACATTTTTTTACTATAATAGTGCTGTTAAACCTATTGATGTATTTGCTACAGAGATAACCACCTTAAGTATGCAGAATAATAAGTTACCTACTATAAAAGAGATCGCTAAGAAGCTTAACGTGTCCGTTTCAACGGTGTCACGCGCTTTGCACGATCATCCGAGTATTGGTTTGGTAACCACCATGCGTGTGCATAAGGTAGCCAAAGAACTGGGGTATGAGGTAAATAAATCGGCAATATATTTTAAGGAACGTAAAACATATACCATTGGCGTTATCATCCCCAGTTTGGCAGAGCCTTTCTTTTCATCAGCCCTTTGTGGGGTGGAGGATTTTGCCGGTCAGTTCAACTACAACGTGATCATTGGTCAATCCTTAGATAGTTTTGAGCGTGAACAGCGTATAGTAGAGAACATGAAAGATCATCGTGTAGATGGTATACTGGTATCGCTCACTAAGGAAACATCCACTTACGAGCATTTTGATAACCTGAAGAAATACAACATCCCGATCGTATTCTTCGATCGTGTACCACAGAAAAAAGATATACATTTTGTATCATGTAACCTGCATTCGGGTATGTTGCAGGCTATAAGCCGTTTTGTTGATGCCGGGCATAAAAAGATAGGCTTGATCAACGGCCCGGCTAAAATGGCTGCCACTTTGCAAAGGCTCGAGATATATTTTAAATGCCTGAAAGAAAATAACCTACCTATTAACTACGATATTATTGCCTCAACCACTTTAAGTAAGGAGGATAACGTAAAGGCTATCAAAAAACTTATTGACCAGGAGGAAATACCCACCGCGGTAATGGTTTTTAACGATTATGTACTGCTTGATTGTATCGCTACTGTTAAGGCCGCAGGTTTAGAGGTAAACAAGGATATCAGTTTCATCAGCTTTGCCAACCTGCCTATCTGGGAGTATATGGATACCCGGCCACTGGCTTCAATAGAGCAGTTCTCTTATAAACAAGCTTCCATTGCTACCGACTTTCTTTTTAAGCTCATTGATGCCAATAATAAAGGAGAAAGTACCGAAATTGACTATTTGCAACAGATTATTGATTCTGAAATAGTAAATTATTGATTTAATTAAGCCTCCCTGATGCTAAAATTTCGTTTTAGCATAAAATCATAGTGTTGTTTTTACAATAAGTCTGACCTTATTCCGGTTTATGCCATTTTGATGCTTGGAATTTAATAGTATTTTATGGATAGTAGGTGTTTTGGCTTTTGTTTTTTGTTCTTGTATTGTATTTTTTGTGTGCTAAACAGCGCTAAAATTTTAATATCTGCAAATAAAAGCAACTAATATTCTGTCTTATGCAAAAATTACACAAACGTTTGCGTAGTCAACACAAACGTTTGCGTAAATAAAATAAAGCCTGTGCAGCCCTGTGCAGGTTTTTTTAATGCCTTTTTTGCTCCAACTTTAAACTATTCCAATTAACAATGTACTAACTGTTTATTTAACCCTACTTAACATTATATGAAAAAAGTTGTACTCCTGTTTTGTTGCCTGATGGTTTTTGCGAGGGCATTTTCGCAAAATCAGCCGGTGTCAGGTAAGATCACTTCCGGCACCGATCAGCAGCCGCTCCCGGGCGCGGCCATTACCGTTAAAGGTACCACCATTGGTACATCCTCGCAGGCCGATGGTTCATTCAGCATTAGCATCCCAACACAAAAAGCTACATTGGTAATTACCTCAATGGGGTTTTTGAATAAGGAGGTTGAGGTTACCGCCGGGCAAAAAGACATATCGATCTTTTTATCAGAAAACATTACCCAGTTAAACGATGTGGTAGTGGTAGGTTACAGCAGCAAAAAGCAAAGTGAACTTACCAGTGCCGTAACCGTTGTATCGGCCGAAAAGCTGAAGGACGTTACCGCCAACAACGTGGGTACCATGTTACAAGGTAAGGTTGCCGGTTTGCAGGTGGTAAACAGCTCAGGCGCGCCGGGTTCACAACCCGAGATCAGGCTGCGTGGTGTATCATCAGTTAATGCTAACCAAAGTCCGCTTTATGTGGTTGATGGTATCATCGGCGGTAATTATGATCCGAACGATGTGGAATCAGTTACCGTATTGAAGGATGCGGCATCAACAGCATTATATGGTTCACAGGCTAACGCGGGTGTCATCATCGTAACAACAAAAAGTGCAAAGGCCGGTAAAACCCGCTTTGAGGCTAAGATTACTTCGGGTTTCCGTACGGCCGATTTTGGTAAGATGAACCTAATGAACAGCAATGAACTTTACGATTATCAAAAGGAATTTTACCGCGATTACATTGTAGGCGCTACCGATAACTCATATAAAATTGACCTGGTTAAATTTTACGCCGAGCGCCCGCTGGAGCTGCGCAATCAGGATTACGATTGGGCTAAGGAGTCGTTCAAGGCGGCACCAATGTATAATGTGTACTTAGCGGCAAGCGGCCAAACCGAAAAGAACTCTTACTATGTAGGCGCATCGTACTACAATGAAAAGGGTACGTTTATGAATACTAATTACCAGCGTGTAAACCTGCGTGCCAATTCAACCTATCATTTTTCAAAAAGGCTTGATATAACCAACAATGTTAACATAAGTGCATCAACCGGGCGTAGTTACGATTATATGGATATGTACTATTCATTCCTGAACATGCCTTGGGATAACCCGTACGATGCCAACGGCAACCCGGTTTATGTGGATGGTACATCACCATTTAAATGGTGGTCGCGCGATAAGATCAACCCGATTCACACCATCAAAAACTCGGATCATACTTACAAAGGTTTTGATGTGAACTATGATTTTATGCTGAACTACCGTATAACCGACTGGTTAACATTTAGTAGCACCAACCGGGTATCGGCAGCATTTAATAAGGGCGTTAACTATGTATCGCCATTGGCGGCAGGTACTTACCACGGTGATGGTTATATTGACGAGTTGAATACATTGAATTATGGCGGTATATCAAATAACCTGTTAAAGTTCAACTTCGAGATGGGCGACCATGCTTTGAGTGGTTTGGCCGGTGTGATCTTCGAGGGCGGCAAGACCGAATACTCAGGCGGATCGGGCAGGGGATTGCCTGAAGGCTTGAAGGTGTTGAATGTAGTATCAAACACACAGCTGGTTAACGGCTATAATCTGAATACTGAGTTGCGCTCATTCCTGTCGCAGGTTAACTATACCTACAAAGGCCGATATACATTATCAGGCTCATTCAGGGTGGATGGTTCATCGGCATTTCCTACAAGCAAACAATATGGTTCGTTCCCGTCAGTATCAGGCGCGTGGATCATCACCAACGAGGAATTCCTGAAGAATAATGACGCCATTAATAATCTGAAGTTACGTGCCAGCTACGGTGTTACCGGTACGCAGGATATTGGCGCTACCCGTTACCTGGGTTTGTTCTCGTTAACAACACAATACAACTCGTTAACAGGCGCGGTGCCATACCAATTAGCCAATCCGCTGCTAACCTGGGAAGCTAAACATCAAACTAACGTTGGTTTTGATATCAGCCTGTTTAAACGCATAAACTTAACGGTTGATGCTTACCGTAACGATACCAAAAACCTGCTGTTACAAGTATCGCAACCACTGTCAGTAGGTTTTGAAACTCGCTGGGAAAATGCAGGTAATGTAATTAATAAAGGTATTGAGATAGGCCTGAACACAACCAACATCACCAACAAGAATTTTGAGTGGGTAAGCGATTTTAACATCAACTTTAATAACAATAAAATATATGGCCTGCCGGCTGATATCGTTAAAACCGGATCGTGGAGCATATCACAGATATATCGCAACGGCGGCAACCTGTACGAGTTTTATATGCCTAAATGGTTAGGTGTTGACGCGCAAACCGGCGCCCCTGTTTGGGAGAAACTGGTTTACAATGATGCAGGTGAAGCAGTAGCCAGCGAAAAGACTTCAAACTATGCTGAGGCTACCATTCAGGAAGTTGGTTCGGCGCTACCTAAGTTTCAGGGTGGGTTTAACAATAGTTTCCGCTACAAAAGCTTTGGTTTGCGTATAAATACGTATTTTAACTACGGTAACAAAGTGTTCAGCAATAACTTACGTTTTATGATGAATGATGGACATGAGCCATATTACAATCAGATAAAGTTACCTGATGATGCCAGGGTATGGACCGGCCCCGGCGATACAGAAGCTACCGAGCCAAGTCCGCAAAACTCGGCTAACTCAACCGAAACATCAACACGTTATTTGAAGAACGGCAGCTACTTTACCATACGTAACATAGCTTTCAATTACACCTTGCCATCGGCATTCGCTAAAAAATTGAACTTTGAAAGCATTACCGTAGGCTTAACAGCCGACAATGTGGCCACGTTCTCCAACTTCCTGGGTCAGGACCCGCAAACTACCATTACTCCGGGCAGCTTTGCAACACCGGGCGTGTCGGATTTTAAGTATCCTAACAACAGGCAGTATTTGTTCACCGTTAACTTCAACTTTTAATAAAGCAACGGCCGGTAACCGGTTAAAAATATTCAGAACATGAAAAAGAAGATATCATCCATATTTGTGCTGTTGCTGCTGGCAGCAAGCAGTTGTAAGGATCTGACCGTCGCGCCTACAGATGCCATCAGTACCGAAACACTGGTGACCACAACCGCGGGTTTAACCAACGCCTTGAATGGTGCTTACGCATTGTTCAAAGACCATATCACCTTTAATGGAACTATTGATCAGAATAATATGTACCTGCGACAGTACTATCACCTGTCTGACTTTGCGAGCGATGACATAGTGTGCGGCCAGGTAACTACCGACCCATTGTTTTACAGCTTTAGCCTGGGCCATGCGCCATCGCAGGGTAATACCCGTTACTTTTGGTATGTATCGTACAAGATCATTTCAGGCGTTAATACGGTTATTGACGCGGTTGAAAAATCAGGCGATCAGGATGCCGCCAAGCAACAGCTTTTAGGTGAATGTTACTTTTTACGCGCATTTTGCCACTTTAACCTGGTGCGCCTGTTTGGTAAACCTTACAGTGTTGATCCTAACGCGCCGGGCATTATTCTGCGTACGTCGTTAACCGACGAAGCCAAGAAAGCCCGCTCAACAGTAGGTGAGGTATATACATCAGTTATTGCCGATGCCGAGAAAGCCGCTACATTAATGACGCAGAACCGTGGTGTGCAATATGCATCGAAAGAAGCTGCGTGGGCATTACTATCACGCGTTAATTTGTATAAAGAGGATAACCAAAAAGCTATTGATTACGCCAACCAGGTGATCAATTCAGGCAGGTTTACGTTGACTACAGCAACCACTTACCCAAGCTTGTTCGCTAACGCTACCGCAGGTAGCGAAACCATATTTTGTGTAGCCTTTACCGCTGCTGATGATTACGGCAAATTCGGTTCTATCGCCTCTATGATCTACTCTGATGGTAACTCGGGCTGGGGGGAGGAGTATGCCTCATCATCATTACGTACACTGATGTCAAAACATACAGAGGATGTGCGTTGGTCGTACATTGTTCCATCAACCGATGGTACCGGCACGGTGCAGAAAAAGAACGGCATCGAAATGTATTATATCAGCAAGTTCTCATTCCAGGGTGGTTCTCCAAACTTGAGCTCGCCTATAATGTTCCGTCTTTCTGAAATGTATTTGAACAAGGCAGAGGCCGAAGCCAAACTTAACCAAACCTCGGCAGCGCTTAATGATGTTGATGAGATACGTAAAAACCGCGGTCTGTCAGGATCATTATATGCAGGAACATTACCATCAGGCTATACCGCGCTTGATGCCGTGCTGGAAGAACGCCGCATAGAACTGGCCTTTGAAGGTCATCGTACTTATGATGTTTTCCGTAACAAGCGCACACTTAATAAAACTTACTGGGGCTATCACCTGGCCGGGCTTAAGGAAACCGATATTGACCTTAGCCGTACACCAAGCGGTTACCCAAACATGACCGTGCCTTACACCAGCAACCGCATCATCTATTATATTCCGGTTGATGAGGTGCTGAGCAATCCGCAGGCAACACAAAACCCATAATTGTAACTATCAATAAACTGTAATTACTTAAACAGAACAAGTGATATGAAAAATATTAAAACCTATATATGTTTACTGAGCGTGCTGGCTATGAGCGTGGCAAGCTCATGTAAAAAGGATAGCACCGAGATAAAGACCGACCTTTTATACGATGTAACCGTTGAAGGTAACGAGGCTACATTCACCGTAAAAACCGAAGGTGTAAGCGGTTACCGCTGGGATTTTGGCGATGGCGAAAGCTCAACTGATGCTAACCCTACACACGCTTATCCGGGTAAGGGTAAATACGTGCCAACGCTTTACGCTACTGTTAACGGTAAAGAGGCTGAGGCATCAACCGTGTTACGCATAGCCAAAACAACACCGGTTAAAATAAACGATAACACGCTGGACGACTGGGCCGAAGTTAGCACCGCTATTACCTTGGGTGCACGCAAAGGTGTTTTTAACGAGGTTAAAATGGATTACGATGGTAACTATGTGTACGTGTATGTTAACATGGTAGGCAAAAAAGCCAATGGCGATATCTTCGACTTTTATATGGATTCAGACAATAATGCCTCAACAGGTTTAGCAACCGGGACCTTTACCGAGGGAGGTTATGATATATTGCTCGAAGGCCAGTTGCTTACTAATGGGGTGGATATATTTTACCACAACAGCGCTAACCAGGCCGATTTTAGCTTCGCGCAGCAAAGCATAGCCGAGGCTTACCAGGTGGGTACCATAGTTGAAAGCGGCGCCAATGTTATGTTTGAAATGCGCATTGCCCGTGGCAAGCTTAAAGGCTTAACAGGTAACGGCTTGCGTATAGCCATACAAGCGATTAAGAACGATTGGTCGGTAGTATTGGGCAGCGCGCCCGATGATGGCAGCGCGAGCTTCCTGCTGGATATGAGCGAATAAGGTTTATGATCTTAAAATATTCCACACATAAACTGTAAATCAATACTATTATAATGACTACCAATACAGCAAATCAGGTTGTTGCAGGACGTGTTATATCCTTAGATGTGATGCGTGGCGTGATCATGCTGTTGCTTTGCGCCGAGAGTTGCCATGTATTTATGGCCTTAAGCGAACTGCAACCCGCGCAGCCTTTTGCCGCCATTGTCAATCAGTTTTTTCATCACCCATGGCATGGCCTGCGGTTTTGGGATCTGGTGCAACCCGCCTTTATGTTTATGGCAGGTGCGGCTATGTATATATCATACAGTCGTAAGCTGGCAAAGGGCTTAAGCTGGAACGAAAACCTGAAGCATGTGCTTTGGCGCAGCCTAAAGCTGTTTATATGTGGCACGGCATTGCATTGCGTTTACGCCGGTAAAATGGTTTGGGAATTATGGAATGTGTTAACGCAATTATCATTCACCAGTATCATCGCTTACCTCATCATTAACCGCTCATTCACTTATCAGTTAGTGGTATCGGTAATGCTATTGTTGCTTACCGAGGTTCTATATCGTACTGTGTTGATGCCGGGTTTTGATCAGCCATTTGTGGAGTACCATAATTTTGGCGCTTACATTGATACTGTGCTGATGGGTAAAATAAACAGCGACGGTTGGGTGGCCATCAACATTATCCCGACGGCTACACATACCATTTGGGGAGTGCTGGCAGGCAGGTTATTGGTATCCGGCCAATCATCGGCACAAAAAATAAAAGCATTAGTTATTGCCGGTGTTGTTGCTCTGGTATTAGGTTTCGGACTTGACTGGAGCGGCATAACGCCGATCATTAAACGCATTAGCACAAGTTCGTTCGCTTTGGCATCGGCAGGGTGGGTGCTGCTTATACTGGCAGCTATTTACTGGCTGGTTGATGTTAAGCAAAATGTTAAACATGCCTGGATATTCACCGTAATGGGCATGAATGCCATATTCATCTACCTGTTTTTTGAAACCGTAGGTATGCAATGGGTTAATGGCGCGATACACATTTTTACCGGGGGAATGCTACAGCAGTTTTTTAATACGTCCGAACATGCTGCCGCGCTGGTATCTGCATTAGCGGTGTGGGCGGCCGAGTGGGGCTTATGCTATTGGCTTTATAAACAAAAGATATTTTTTAAACTCTGATCAATTTTAAACATAATGAAATTTAAACTCAATAATTTTTGTCTGTGCTTCTCTTTTGCGGCATTGTCAATAATGCAGGCTTGTAAGGATAACGACAGGAAACTGGTACAGGTTGAAAAGATCAACGTTACGTACACCGAAAGTAATGATGATTTTCCGAACCCTGAGCGTGGCTTTTACCGCTATTCAGAAACTCATGCCAGCAATTTTAGTTTGCTTGATGCTGATGAATTGAAAAGCTACCGTAGCGAGCAAACTGTACAAGGCGCAACGTATTCAGTTTACAGCACATTGGTATTCAGGTATTATATATTGGATAATGTTACCTCAACACCAATACCCGCATCGTTTTTAACCAATATTGAAAAGGATATGGTTGTCGCGCGAACAGCGGGGGTAAAGCTGATCCCGAGGTTTGTCTACACTGTACGCCAAACAGCAGGCAGTTGCCCCGAAGGATTTATTTGTCCGCCGTATGGCGATGCGCCTAAGAGTATCATATTGGGCCACATCGCGCAATTAAAACCCGTGTTGCAAGCTAATGCCGATGTTATAGCAGCGGTGCAGTTAGGCTTTATAGGCACTTGGGGCGAGCAATATTACAGCGATTTCTTTGGCGATGCCTCAACCAATGGCGGACAGGAGAACAAACTGCTCGACCAAAACTGGCTTGACCGTGCCGAAGTATTACGCGCCATGCTTGACGCTGTACCAACCGATCGTATGGTACAGGTGCGTTATCCGCAGATAAAACAACGCTTTTTGTATGGTGTTAACGCGCCTATCACGTCAGCCGCGCTGGCTGACGGCACGGCCTTTACCACGGCTGATATTGCCCGCATAGGTTTCCATAACGATTGTTTTTTGGCCAGCTCTAACGATTTTGGTACTTACGAAGATTATGGCAACAGCTCATCACCCCGTGTATCAGGTGGTTCGGTGGTAAATGTATTGCGAGATTATTTAAAGGCCGATAGCAAATACGTAGCCGTAGGTGGCGAAACCTGTTCAGATGGTTATAGTCCGACCAACGATTGCGAACCTGCCGGTAAAGCGCAGGAGGAATTTGCCAGCATGCACTATAGTTACCTTAATGGCCATTACAATAACGATGTAAATAACGACTGGCAAAGTGGTGGCTGTATGGATAACATCAAGCGTAACCTTGGCTACCGTTTTGTACTGCAAACCGCCGTACTGCCTGATAATGTGGTACATGGTACAAGCATGAGTATTGTACTCAATCTAAAAAATGTGGGTTATGCTTCGCCGTTTAACAAACGTACCGCCAAACTGGTACTGCGCAACAAGCAAACCAATGAGGTTAGGTCGTTCGATCTTGCATCAGATGTTCGTAAATGGTATTCAGGCGTTAACAAGATAGAGGAAAGCATTAAGATACCTGATGATATGCCTGCCGGCGATTATGAAATGCTACTTAACCTGCCCGATGAATATGCAAGTTTGGCAAGCAAGCCTGAATACAGCATCCGCCTGGCTAATAATGATGTTTGGGAGGCATCAACAGGTTATAATAAGTTGAACCATAGCGTTAAGGTAAACTAACGTGATGTTTTAACGAGATTAAAAATAATCAGTTTATAGTAAGTGTTTATTTTTCTGGGTTAGTTGCCATGCTGCTGTGTTAATGGATTTGGAAACACAGCACGCATTGGCAACCAAACAACAAAGTTTTAAGTTTAATAATATACAGAGTGCAAAGCGTAGAGAATATATCAGAGATCGTGTCGAACTTTAATTGCGCGGCCGACACGGCTTCTCTGGCTAATTTTGGGTCGGGGCATATTAATGACACCTATTTTTTAAAGAACCTGCACGCAGGTGGCAATGATTATCTGTTGCAGCGCATTAATCACCACATATTTACCAACGTGCCTGCACTTACCGATAATATGTGCCTGGTGATAGATCACCTGAAAGCCAAGGTGAACGCGGTTGATCCGGCGAATGCCGATAAGGAGGTGATGACGTTGATACCAGGTCGCGACGGAAAATATTACTATCAGGATAAGTTGGGCAATTACTGGCGCATGTGTTACTTTTTGAGTGATACCAAAAGCTACGATGTGGTTGAAACCGAAAAGCAGGCTTATGAAGGGGGCAAGGCATTCGGTAAATTCCAGTGTATGCTGGCCGATCTTGATCCCGATGCCCTTTTTGAGGTAATTTCCGATTTTCATAACATAACAACCCGCCTGGCAGCCTTACAGTTAGCTATCGAACAAGATTTAAAGGGTAGGGCGGCAAGTGTTAAAACACAGTTGGATTACATCGCAGGGCATTCTGCCGCTATGCAGTATTTTCAAAAACCGGAACAACAGGCCATATTACCCAAGCGTGTAACCCATAACGATACCAAGTTTAACAATGTACTACTTAACAGTAATGACGAAGCACAATGCGTTATCGATCTGGATACGGTTATGCCCGGCTATGTGGCATATGATTTTGGGGATGCTATACGCACCATTATTAATACCACGGTTGAGGATGAGGCCAATCTGGATAAGATACAGTTGAACATTCCGCTGTTCAATGCTTACACGCAGGGGTATCTGTTCGCGGCGGGTACGTTTTTAACTGAGGCCGAGGTGAACTCGCTGATTATGGGTGTATTGTTACTGCCATACATGCAGGCAGTAAGGTTTTTAACCGATCATATTAATGGCGATACCTATTTCAAAATAAAGTTTGAGGGCCATAACCTGCAAAGGGCCAAAGCTCAACTACGCTTGTTCGAGATGTTGTATGCCGATAAGGAAGCCTTACATGCTACCATCATTAAACAAATGGAGAATTTTAGCTCAGTGCAAAACTAAGGGTATGAGCGAGGTGAACATATCATATATACCGCCAGGCGCTATGAGTGAGCATTTGTTTATGGATGATGTTTCGGCTATGCTGGATGCTCAACAAAAACATACGCTTGCGCCCGCACTTTGGAGCGAAAGCATACCAAATGTGTCGGCGGCGTTTAGTCTGGCTTATGGTGATGATCACCTCTATATAAAATATTACATTACCGAACCGGCTGTAAAAGCAACCTGCTATCGCCCTAACGAACCGGTTTATAAGGATAGTTGCGTAGAGTTTTTCATTGCTTTTGATGATGATGTAAAATACTACAACCTGGAATTTAATTGCGCCGGCACTTGTCTTGGGCAGTATGGTAGCAATCGTACCGACCGGGAGTTTTTACCCGCAAGCCTGCTCAGCCAAATAAAACATGTAACAATTTTACGTGGAGTACCCAATGGCGGCATAGCGTGGGAGTTAACATTAGCTGTACCATTAAGCGTGTTCAAATACCACCCGCTGTTAAAGCTATCGTGCTGTAAGGCAAGGATAAACGCGTACAAGTGTGGCGATGATCTGGATCAGCCACATCATCTATGCTGGTCGCAAATTCAATCGATTGAACCCAACTTTCACCGGAGTGAATATTTTAAACGTGTATTGTTTACACTAAGTGAAACATTTTCTGTAGATTAAGGGCCACTAAAACATTTAAGCAAGATGATTTCAACAGAAAATTCTCCAACAAAAACTTCAAAACTTAACCCCATTTTCCTTATTGGTATCCTGTTCTTTATTTTCGGGTTTATTACCTGGTTAAATTCGGTATTGATACCATATCTTAAACTGGCTTGTGAGCTAAATAACCTCGAAGCTTATTTAGTAGCTTTTTGCTTTTACATTGCCTATTTCTTAATGGCAGCGCCATCAGCCCGGATATTAAATATAACCGGTTACAAAAAAGGTATGGCAGCGGGGTTGGTCGTGATAGCAGTTGGTGCACTGTTGTTCATACCGGCGGCACTTACCCGTCAGTACAGCTTGTTCCTGTTCGGCCTTTTTGTACAGGGTACAGGTTTAGCTTTACTGCAAACAGCATCAAACCCTTACATCACCATCTTAGGCCCGCCTGAAAGTGCTGCTAAACGTATCAGTATTATGGGTATCTGTAACAAGCTTGCCGGTGCCATAGCCCCGATAGTTTTGGGAGCTGTTGCATTGAAGGATGCTGATGGTTTGAAAGAGCGTTTAGAAAAAATGTCAATTGACGAAAAGGTTATCCAACTGAACGAACTGGCATCAAGAGTGATTATGCCTTACGTCATCATCGTTATCGTGTTAGTTATTTTGGCTGGCTTTATATACTACTCAAGCCTTCCCGAAATTGACAGTGATAAAAAGGATGATGCAGACGTTGTTGAAACGCAAACAGCCACAACCAAAACAAGCATATTCCAGTTCCCGCATTTATTACTGGGCGCATTAACCTTGTTTTTATATGTAGGTGCCGAAGTAATTGCCGGTGATACGGTTATTAACTATGGTGCCGCGCAAGGCATAGCTCTTAGCTCAGCTAAATTTTTTACTACTTGTACTTTGGTTTGTATGATAGTGGGTTACCTTATAGGTATATTCTGCATACCAAAATATTTTAGCCAGGAAACAGCCATGAAAGGTAGCGGCATCCTGGGTTTGATATTCTCAATATTAGCTTTGGTTACCAGTGGTTTTACCTCTGTTTTAATGATAGCTTTGTTAGGTTTGGCTAACTCGCTGGTATGGCCTGCAATATGGCCAATGGCATTGGCGGGCTTAGGCAAGTTCACCAAAACAGGCGCATCAATGCTGGTTATGGGTATTTCGGGTGGTGCGGTTATTCCGTTAATTTACGGTGCCTTGTCCGATTCATTTAACCCGCAACACGCCTACATTATATTAGTACCAATTTATTTACTGATATGGCTTTATGCCGTAAAGGGGCACAAAATAGGATTGCCCGACAACTTAAAAATCAAATCAACTCAATAAAAACTAAAAATTATGGATCGCAGAGATTTTGTTAAGAATACCGCTGTCGGATTAGCAGGGTTAACAATTTTGCCTTCAGGTATGTTATTCGGTAAAGCTAAGGATAAAGTTCGCCTTGGTTACATAGGTGTTGGCCTTCGTGGCCGTAACCACATTAGCGAGGGTTTGCTTCGCGATGATGTGGAGATAGTAGCCATTTGCGACACGCAGGAGAGCTCACTTAAATATTGCCGCGAACAATTTGTTAAGGCCAAAAAGAAACTGCCTGCCGAATATACCGGCGGTGTGGATGCTTACAAAAAACTCATCGCGAGAAAAGATATTGACGGCGTGATCATCGCTACGCCGTGGCAGTTCCATAAGGATCAGGCTATTGATGCTATGCGCAGTGGTAAATATGTAGGTTGCGAGGTGATAGCCGGTATTACTTTGCAGGATCACTGGGACATACTGAAAGTGTATGAAGAAACCAAAGTACCTTACATGACTCTGGAGAACGTTTGCTACCGCCGTGATGTAATGGCCGCGCTGAATATGGTTCGCCAAAACCTTTTCGGCGAGATCGTTCACCTGGAGGGCGGTTACCAGCACGATCTGCGCCAGGTATTGTTTAACGATGGCAAGCAGTTTTATGGTGGTGGCGCCGAGTTCGGTCCGCAGACGGTAGGTGAAGCGCAATGGCGTACACAGTACAATATCGACCGTAATGGGGACATTTACCCAACTCACGGCGCAGGCCCGGTAATGAATTATATTGGCATAAACCGCGGTAACCGTTTTACTAACCTGGTATCGTTCGCGTCAAAATCTCCGGGCTTGCCAGCTTACATCAAAAAAATCTCTCCCGGAAATAAAAACGCTGATATCAAATTCAAGAACGGCGATATCATCACTACTACATTAAATTGTGCCAATGGTGAAACGGTTGTGCTATCGCACGATACGCATTTGCCACGCCCATATTCATTAGGTTTCCGCGTGCAAGGTACCGAAGGCATCTGGATGGATGTGGCCGATGCGGTATACATTGAGGGTAAATCAAAAAATTACGATCAGTGGGATAAGGCGAGCGAATGGTTTACCAAGTACGATCACCCGCTTTGGAAAAAATACGAACACCTTGCCGAAGGCGCAGGCCACGGCGGTATGGACTGGTTTGTGTTTAATGCCTTTATCGAGGCTGTTAAGCAGAAAAAGCAAACCCCGATTGATATTTATGACTCGCTGACCATGAGTGTGATCACCCCGCTATCTGAAAAATCAATAGCCGATGGCAATGCCCCGCAGGTATTCCCTGACTTTACCAAAGGCACCTGGAAGGATCGTAAAAACACCTTCGCGCTTGATGATAGTGGCTTTTAAACCATAATTGAAACCCTTGTTGCCCTAAATGGCGGCAAGGGTTTTATATATAAACACCCCAATAATACAGGCAACAATAAATTACCGGCAGGCAAAAAAAGCTACTGCACGGTACAGAAAATGCTATGCCTTATTTAGTTTACAATAGAAATATAATATGTTGAAATTAAACTTGTTAGAAGAAACACGTTACGAAAAGGTCCCGGTAAAAATTTACAATGACGATATCGAGGCCAGCATTGATGTGGCCCGCCGCATAGCCCAACTGATAAAAGATAAACAAGCCAAAGGCGAAACTGCTGTGCTTGGCCTGGCTACAGGCGCTTCACCGGTAAAGGTATATAAGGAGCTGGTGCGCCTGCATAAAGAGGAGGGACTCAGCTTTAAGAATGTGGTCACCTTTAACCTCGACGAATATTACCCTATACAACCTGACGCCGAGCAAAGCTATGTAAGGTTTATGAAGGAGCAGTTGTTCAATCATGTGGATATTGACATGGCCAACGTAAACATTCCCGACGGGACGCTGAAACAGGAAGATATTGCCGGATATTGCCTGGCTTACGAACAAAAGATAAACAGCTATGGTGGTATTGATCTGCAGGTGTTGGGTATCGGGCGTACTGGTCACATTGGCTTTAATGAACCGGGTTCGGCACCAAACTCGGGCACACGGCTGGTTACTTTAAATGATCTTACCCGTCGTGATGCCTCCAAGGATTTCGGCGGTAAGGAGAACGTGCCCAAAAAAGCCATCACGATGGGCATCGGTACCATATTTAAGGCTAAAGAGATCATCCTGCTGGCATGGAACGGTAAAAAGGCCCCGATCATCAAAAAAGCGGTTGAGGGGCCAATCTCAAATGAGGTACCGGCTACTTTTCTGCAAATGTCAAACAACGCGGAGTTTGTTATTGATGAGGATGCCGCGGTTGAGCTTACCCGTTTTGATATACCCTGGCTGGTAAAAGATTGCCGATGGACAGATTCGCTGACCAAAAAAGCGGTAGTGTGGCTGGCCAAAACTTTGGATAAACCTATTTTGAAACTTACCGAAGCTGATTACAATAATAACGGCATGGCACAATTGGCTACCGATTTCGGACCGGTTTACAACATTAACATTAATGTTTTTAACAAACTGCAGCATACTATTACCGGCTGGCCGGGCGGTAAATTCAATGCGGATGATAGTCAGCGGCCGGAGCGTGCATTGCCGCAGGTAAAGCGCTCTATCGTGTTTTCTCCGCATCCGGATGATGATGTGATCTCGATGGGTGGCACGTTTATTCGTTTGGCCGATCAGGGACATGAGGTGCATGTGGCCTACCAAACATCGGGCAACACGGCTGTTTGGGATGAGGATGCGTTGCGTTATGTGGAATTCGCTATGGATTTTGGGCAGGCACAGGGGCAGGATACAACGTATCTGACTAACCTTTACGCCACCATGAACGAGTTTTTCAAAACCAAAAAACCCAATCAATCCGACCCAAAAGAGATACGTACAATTAAAGGGTTGATACGTAAAGGTGAAGCCATTGCCGGTGCCCGCTTATCAGGCTTGCGCGATGAGAATATCCATTTTATGGATCTGCCGTTTTACGATCGTGGTAAGTTTGAAAAGGTGGTGTCATACGAGGATGACGTGCAGCAAACCATGGAGCTTTTACAGCAGGTAAAGCCCCACCAGATATTTGCCGCAGGTGATTTTGCTGATCCGCATGGTACGCATAAGGTATGTTTTGAGATAATACTTGAGGCACTTACCCGTTTACGCAAAACCGAGGAGTGGACAAAGTACTGCTGGTTGTGGCTGTATCGTGGTGCCTGGCACGAGTTTGAGATACATGAGATAGAAATGGCTGTACCGCTTTCGCCGCAGGAGGTTGAACGTAAAAGGCTGGCCATATTCAAACACCAATCGCAAAAGGATCTACCTGTATTCCCTGGGGATGACGCGCGGGAATTTTGGGTTAGGGCAGAGGACAGAACAGGTGAAACAGCCCGTCTGTACAATGCGCTTGGCTTAGCAGAGTATGAGGCTATTGAGGCCTTTGTAAAATGGAAGTTTGAAGATTAACTGAAAGAAACATGACACTGATCAAATCAATAAGCGGCATCCGTGGCACCATCGGCGGCATGGCCGGCGAGGGGCTAACGCCGCTGGATATCGTAAAATTCACGTCGGCTTATGGCTGCTGGGCGGTAAAAAAGGCAGGCATCAATAAGATCGTTATCGGTCGTGATGCCCGCATCTCGGGCGAGATGGTAAGCAGCCTGGTAACCGGAACCCTGCAAGGATTAGGCATTGATGTGATAGACCTCGGCCTGAGTACCACACCCACGGTAGAAATAGCCGTACCGCTGGAAAAAGCCGCAGGCGGCATCATCCTGACCGCGAGCCATAACCCT
>NZ_JADFBY010000007.1 GCF_015223065.1 Mucilaginibacter sp. JRF | reverse complement strand
AGCACTTTTTCTTTCACTCCGGCAAAAAATATTTTTTATTTTTTTCTCGCCCTTTCCGTCGCTCCGGTCGCCGCTATATCAGCTCCCTTCGCTCCCTACTCTACCCCTGTCTATCCTTTCAAATAACTCCGCTTTATCGTTCAAAGCGGCTGCAAAGGTACATCCTTTTTCTTCTCATCCAAATACCAACCCAGCTTTTCCTTGCTTATATGTTTAAACACGCTGTAAATCAAGAGGAAAAAATTATAGCGAATGGCAAACATTCGGGAGAAGTGATTTGTATAGCGCATCAACCTCCACATAAACCCATATACATAATGATAGTATTATATGTAGTGTGCATGGCAAAAGGCCTAAATCCAAACTATCGACATACATATACTATATAAATAAGCCATAGGCTCATCATCGGCACAAACAATAAATTAGGTTAAAATATGTTAAACAAGGCGGGCATTAACATTAGTTACAAAGCACCGTTATATATTTACGCGCTGAATAAAATAATTGACTGATTTATAATATTAACTATCTTTGCAGAATGTTTAAAAAACAACTATTGTTACTGTGTGGCCTTATGGCAGTTTTAGTGCTTGCTTTGGGCAGTTGCAAAAGCAAGTTCGAGAAGTTGAAGGCCAGTAACGATAATGCTAAAAAATATAAAGAGGCTTTACGTTATTATAACGAGAAGAACTATAGCCGCGCGCTTGAGCTTTTTGATGACCTGGTACAACGTTACCGTGGCCGCTCAGAAGCTGAGGACTTGTTTTACTATTACGCTTACACCAACTATAAGCTGAGAGATTATACTTCGGCACGCTACCACTTTAAAACCTTTGCTGATACTTATCCATCAAGCACACGATCTGAGGAGTGCCGTTTTATGTCGGCTTACTGTTACTACCTTGATTCGCCGATATACTCGCTCGATCAGGATAATACTAATAAGGCTATTGAGGCATTGCAGTTGTTCATCAACCTTTACCCAAAAAGCGACCGTGTTGCTGAGGCCGGTAAGCTGATACAGAACCTGCGCGATAAGCTGGAGCTAAAGGCTTATGAAAACGCCAAGCTTTACCTTACTATAGGTGATTACCAGGCGGCGGTTATTGCTTTCAATAATACCCTGCGCGATTACCCGGATACTAAATATGGTGAAGAACTTGAGTTTTTAACCATAAGGGCACAATATATATATGCCGATAAGAGTACCGAGTTTAAGCAGGAGGAGCGTTACAACGAGGTTATACAATACGCGGATGAGTTTGTAGAGAAACATCCGGAAAGCAAATACGTTAAAAACGCTAAAGAGTATGCTAAAGATAGTGAGGCCGGTATTGAACGTGCCAAGCGTTTGGTAGCACAGGCATCGTTAAACGCTAAGCTGGCTAAAAAACTGGCCACTAAGGATACCGTTAGCGCGCAGCCACCATCAATAAAAGATAAAAGTCCGGAATTAACAAATTAATAAAGATATGAGTACCGTTAACAATAATAATAAACCCGCTGTTGCGAGCAGCACAGTTACCCGCGATCTGCGTGAGCTTGATAAAGGAACTGATAACATTTACGAGTCGCTGGTTATTATGGGCAAAAGAGCCAACCAGATCTCGAACAATATAAAAGAGGAATTGCACCAAAAACTATCTGAGTTCGCGTCATCAAATGATAACCTGGAAGAAGTTTTTGAGAACCGTGAGCAGATCGAGATATCAAAACATTACGAAAAATTACCTAAACCTACCCTGGTAGCTGTTCAGGAGTTTTTAGATGACAAGATCTACTTCCGCAACCCTGCAAAGGAAGCTAAAGAAATATAACAATGAGATCCTCCTGAAAAGGGGGATTTTTTTTTATATAATATATCTTTGCAGCATACCGATCTGCCAAATATCATGTTATGGCAGGCATCTGAAAATAAATGCTTAGAGATAAAAATATTATTGTGGGCGTGTGCGGCAGTATAGCCGCTTATAAATCGGCCTTACTGGTGCGCCTGCTGGTTAAGGCAGGTGCCTGTGTAAAGGTGGTGATGACGCCCGACGCTGCTAACTTTATTACGCCGCTTACCCTATCTACCCTATCAAAAAACCCGGTACATATTCAATATTTTGATGCCGAAAGCGGCGAGTGGGATAACCACGTAGCCCTTGGCCTGTGGGCTGACGTTATGCTGATAGCACCCGCAACAGCCAACACCCTCGCCAAAATGTCCAATGGCCTTTGCGATAATTTGTTGTTAGCCGTTTACCTTTCGGCCAAGTGCCCGGTATATTTTGCTCCCGCGATGGACTTGGATATGTGGAAACATCCGGCTACGCAAAACAACGTAAGCAAGTTAATTGAATACGGTAATATACTGATACCCGCCGGTACAGGCGAACTGGCCAGTGGCCTATATGGCGAAGGCCGCATGGCCGAGCCGGACGAGATAGTTGCCTTATTACAGGACGAGGCTAAAAAAACCATGCCGCTCATCGGCAAAAAAGTATTGGTTACCGCGGGGCCAACCTATGAGGCTATTGACCCGGTACGGTTTATTGGCAACCACTCATCGGGTAAAATGGGGTTCGCCATTGCGGATAGACTGGCTGACCTGGGCGCGGAAGTTACCCTTATAGCCGGGCCAACCGCGCAAATTGCGGATAGCCGTCGCATAAACCGTATAGATGTAAATTCGGCGGCCGAGATGCTGGATGCCTGCTTGTACGAGTTTCAGCATGCTGATGCCTGTGTAATGAGCGCCGCCGTGGCCGACTATACGCCGGTGGAAGTGGCATCCCAAAAGATAAAGAAGCAGGAATCATCACTCAACATCGGCCTGAAAAAAACTACCGATATATTAAAAACCCTGGGCGAGATGAAACGCCCCGGGCAAGTGTTGATAGGCTTTGCCCTCGAAACCGAGAATGAGGAACAATATGCTATTGATAAACTAAATAAGAAAAATCTCGACCTAATTATATTAAATTCGCTAAACGATAGTGGCGCTGGCTTTAAGGGTGATACCAATAAAATAACCATGATTGACAGGCAACTCAACAAAAGCTTTTTCGAACTGAAAAGCAAAACCGAGGTCGCTGCCGATATTAGCCAAAAACTAATTGAACTACTGAATAATTAATGAGAAAATACCTGTACATAATTATACTGATAGGCTTGAGCACGTTTGCCCGTGCGCAGGATTTGAACGCGCGTGTACAGGTGCTTACCCCAACCATACAGGTTACCAATAAGCGGATATTTGATGTGCTTGAAACCGCCATTCGCGATTTTTTGAATGGCCGCAAGTGGAGCCCAGATGCCATTTTACCGCAGGAGCGTATTGACTGTACCTTTACCCTGAATGTTACCGCATGGGATGGTGCCAGTAACTTTAGTGGCGAATTGCAGGTGCAGGCGTCAAGACCGGTGTATAATTCGGCGTATACCACTACCCTGCTTAATATAAACGACCGCGATTTCGACTTTACCTACACCGAGGGACAAACCATTGATTATACCGATCAAAATTTTCAGAGCAACCTGAGTGCTGTGATGGCCTTTTATGCTTATGTGATAATAGGCATGGATTACGATAGCTTTTCGAGATTGGGTGGTTCGGCATTTTTTAATGCCGCGCAAAATATTGTGGTGAACGCCCAAACGGCATCTTTTAGAGGGTGGAAAGCGTTTGACAGTAACCTGAACCGCTACTGGCTGGCCGAGAATTTGAACAGCCGCCTGTATGTTAATCTGCGTAACTTTATGTACGATTATCACCGCAACGGCCTCGACCTGATGGCCGATAATGTAGTAAAAGGCCGCCAGGCTATTAACGCGTTGCTGCCATCGCTGGCTTCGGTTGATCGTAAACGTTTGGGCTCCATGTTCCCGGTGGTGTTTTATACTACCAAAAGTAATGAGCTGGTATCCATCTACAGCAAAGCCCCCCAGCAAGAGCGCACCGCCGCATATAACCTACTGATGCAAACCGACCCATCGAACGGGTTGAAGTACGATGCGTTGAAGTAAAAATTAACTTCATATTATGATATGAGTGTTTCAATAAAATTGCTCGCGATATGTTTATCCCTCCTTTCAGTATCTTTTCTTCAAGATACCCGCAAAAGCAATAAGCATGCATATAATAAAAACCTGTATACCGTTTTATTTAATTATGACTCGGATATAATAGTAAATTTTGCTACCAATACCGCGACAACAATACAGTCAAATAAACCAATTAAAATACATTTCTCGCAACAGGAAGAAAATGCTATAAAACGATCTTTCGAAAATAACCTTATAGCACAGACCAAAGGAGATTTTGTATGCTTTAATGGTACAATGATCGTTACTCCTTCTACAGATTACCGGGTGAGTATATCAAGACAAGGCAAGCATCGTTCTGAAATTATTGTTGACGAATATTACAACATACAGCACGAGAAGAAAACAGACCGGAAATATAAACCAGCCTCTTTTGTGTACGACTTGAAATCGATATTAGACTCGAACCCTGATTTTAAACAAATAGCAATTGATACCCGAAAATACAGGCAAGACAATGGCTTTATGAAGCTCTGACCAGTCCTTGATATTTGTAAACTTCTCCTTATATCGCTCCTCTTTAAAACTATAAAAGAGGCATTTACATTAAAAATTAAATTTATTATTTGTATTTACGAAAACTATCGTATATAATTGTACGAAGAAAATCGTAGATTAAGAAATGAGTGATATTAAACCAACCGAAAGCGAACTGGAAATACTGCAAGTGATATGGGCCAAAGGCGAATGTACCGTTCGCGATGTGCACGATGAACTTTCAAAAAGCAAGGATGCGGGCTACACCACCACCCTTAAGCTGATGCAGATTATGCACGAAAAGGGTTTGGTATCGCGCGATACTTCATCCAAAACACATTTGTACAAAGCGGCCATCAGCAGAGAGGATGCACAAAAAAGCGCTTTAAATAAATTTATTGCAACAGTGTTTAAGGGTTCTGCGTCTGATTTAGTAATGCAGGCGCTTGGTCAGCACAAAACATCAAAGGAAGAAATAGACGCGATAAAGAAATACCTCGATCAGTTCGAAAAATAAAACATGAACATTATGGAAATGCTTGTTCAAAACATCAGTCAGATACTTGGGATAACCATTATACACTCACTTTGGCAGGGGTTATTGGTTTACCTTGCCCTGCGTTTTTTGTTAGCAGTGTTGCCTGGCCTAACATCAGCCAAAAAACATAATATAAACCTTGCGGCATTAGGCACGCTAAGCCTATGGTTTTTGGTAACGTTGATCAACGAGGCCAGCCAGATCAGCTGGCAAAGCGCCGGACCAGCCGTTGGTATTATCCCTTACCTGCCAAAATATCTGGATGTTACCGAGCAGTCATACCGTCAATACCAATACACGCTCGAAAAGTATTTGCCTTACATCGCTATAATATATATAGCCGGTCTGTTGTTCAACAGCCTTAAACTGTGCTTTGCCTGGCGCAATGTAGTGCAGGTGAAACGCTCATTGGTTAAGGCAACAGGCTTTACCAATGCTATTGGCAAACTAAGCGGTTCATTACAACTCAGCAAAAAAGTGAATGTATTTTTTAGTGAGATGATAGATGTACCGGGCATGATAGGCCATTTAAAACCTATTATATTATTACCGGTAAGTATATCAACCAACCTATCAGCCACCGAAATTGAGGCCATATTGCTGCACGAACTTGCCCATATAAAACGGAACGATTATTTGTTGAACATGATCCAGCAGATCATCGGGGTGATGCTGTTTTATAATCCATTCGCTATACTGATTAACCGACATATCAATACCGAGCGCGAAAACTGCTGCGACGATGAGGTGGTAGCCATAACCGGCGAACCACTTATTTATGCCCGCGCACTATTAAAACTTGAACAACAAAAACAAAATACCCTGCAATTAGCGCTGGCTGCAACCGGCAAAAAACACTTATTACTTAATAGAATAGAACGTATCATGACAACTAAAAAATTAACCATAAATGTAAGGCATACCCTGGCCGCGCTGCTGCTATTTGCCTTTAGCCTGGGCAGCATAGCCTGGTTCAATCCGCAAATAAAGAACAACACGCTTACCCTTAATACTGATAAGCCCGAGTTTGTACAGCAACTTTTAGGCGATACCGTGCCTGCCAAAAAACGTGTAGTTAAAACCAAGAAGCCGGTGGTAACCAAAAGTAAAAAGGTACATGTAAACGGCAAAAATGTCATCATAAGCGACGACCCTGAACTTGAAAAGCTGAGTGCCGAAGTAAGCAAACATGGCGATGCTATCAGCAAGTTTTACGAAAGCGCGGAATTTAAACGCATTGGCGAGGAACTGGAGAAGAACGGCAATGAGCTGGAAGCTTACTACAACAGCCCAGAGCTAAAAGCTCTTACCGAAAGGCAGGAGAAGCTGAGCATTGAAATGGAAAAGCTAAGCAACAACCCTGAAATGGAAAAGCTGAACAAAGAAATGGAAGCGCTCGGCAAAAACATGGATGTTTACTTTAACAGTCCGGAATTTAAAAAGCTGGAAAAAAGCCTGGAGGTTGAAGGCAAAAAGTTGGAGAAACTAAAATGGGGCACTGAGGCTTATGAGAAACAGGCTAAGCAACTTGAAAAGCTGAGCAAGGAGTTATCTGCCTATACCAATTCGCCCAAGTTAAAGCTGGAGCAGGAAAAAATGCGCGATCTGAGCCAAAAAATGCGTGATTATTATCACGGTGAAAATTTCCGCCATGTACAGGATGCTATGCGCTCCATAAGTGATAGCCTGCGCCAGGCCTATCAGTCGAAAAACTTTAAGGTAAAATCAGACCAAATGCGCTTGCTAAGCCAAAAGATGAATACCTACCAAAACAACCCTACCTTAAAGCTACATCAGCAGGAATTGAAAAAAGCCAGCGAAAAATTACAACTGTATATTAAAAGTGATGCCTATCAGCAAAAACTAAAAAAGGCCGTTGAAGAACAAACACGCGACAGTATCAAGACATCAGATTATATTGATAACAAGGTTAGCCCTGAATTTTAAGCTAAATACATAATACTCAAAACAAAACATATCGCCAAAGGTTATTTAAATTAACCATTACGATACATTTTAAAACGAGTGTTATGGAAACTATAGAAAAATCAGTTGAGATACTCAACGACCTGATACAAATAAACAACGACCGTATTAACGGCTTTGAACATGCAAGCAAACAACTGAGCGCCGACGACCAGGATCTGCGCAACCTGTTCACCTTGTTTGCAAAGGATAGTCGCACCAATGTGCAGGAGCTTATAGCCGCCGTAGCCCTGATGGGCGAAAAGCCGGATATTGGCAACACCGTTACCGGTACCCTGCACCGCACCTGGCTTGATGTAAAGGCCACCTTTACCGGCCACAACCGCAAAAGTATTTTGCAGGAGTGTGAACGTGGCGAGGATGCTATAAAAAAAGCATATCGTGACGCCCTTGCCGAAAACGCTTACCCGGACGATATTGCCGCCGTGTTAGCCGATCAGCAAGCTAAAGTAAACGAGGGCCACGACAAGATAAAAGCCCTGCGCGATAGTGCAGTATAAACACAATTATTATAAGCATTGCCTAAAAAGACCGCTTTAGCTAAAATAAAGCGGTCTTTTTGCTGTTAATATAAAAGTGAATAATTTAAAAATCACGCGGATATAAACCGTAACTTTGCGGCGTATTAAACCGTTCATTTTCATTCATAATAACAATACGTGTATATATTAATTTTCTTTTTAGCGCATTGGTTTTTGTCGCTTTTCTTTCAAACCTTTTACCTGCATCGCTATGCGTCGCATCGTATGTTCAGCACGCATAAGATCAATGAGCGTATATTCCATTTTCTGACATTTATATGCCAGGGTTCATCGTTCCTTAATCCGCGCGCTTATGCTTTGATGCACCGTGAGCATCATGCTTATAGTGATACCGAGAAAGATCCGCATTCGCCACACTTTTTCAGAGATGTATTCCAGATGATGTATTACACCTCAAAAACTTATGGCGAACACGTAAGGCGTTTAAAAGAACCGGAGCACCGTTTTAACGGCTACTGCCCGGAGTGGACATTGATTGACCGCTGGGGCTCAACCTTTGTATCGCGCTTATTTTTTGTGGCGTTTTACACATGGTTCTATATCACCTTCGCTACCGCGTGGTGGATGTTCCTGTTGCTGCCTATCCACTTTTTAATGGGCCCTATACATGGTGCTATCGTTAACTGGTGCGGTCATAAATACGGTTATTCAAATTTTGATAATGGTGATAAATCAAAAAACTCAACTCCGTTTGACTTTTTGATGCTTGGCGAATTATTCCAGAACAATCACCACCGCCACCCAAACAAAGCCAACTTTGGTGCAAAATGGTTTGAGGTTGATCCGGTTTACCCCGTAATGAAACTGATGCATTGGGTCAGGATAATAAAACTACGAAAGCCGGTTCCGGCTTAACCATAAAAAAAGCGGTTGACTAATAATCAACCGCTTTTTTATTTACCCTATATTTGCCACGTTTCTAAATTATTATACTATGAGTGCATCGTTATTAGCGCAAAACCTGCGCGGATCTGAGATCATTAAAATTGCTGCTGAAATAAACGAATTAAAACGTCGCGGCGAAAACATTGCCAACCTAACCATTGGCGATTTCGACTCGAACATATATCCTATACCCGCCCAGCTAAAGCAAGGCATTGTTGAGGCTTATAACGAAAACCAAACCAACTATCCGCCTGCTGATGGTGTGATGGATCTGCGCCAAAGCGTATCAAAATTTTTGAGCGAGCGCTACGGTTTGGAATATGCTGCCGCTAACGAGATCATTATCTCAGGAGGCTCGCGCCCGCTGATCTACTCTATTTACCTGGCAGTTGTTAATCCGGGCGAAAAGGTAGTATTCCCTACCCCATCATGGAACAATAACCACTACTGCGATCTGCTTACCGCCAACGGAGTAATGATAGCCACCCTGCCCGAAAATAATTTTATGCCTACGGCCGATGAGCTTCGTCCGCATATTAAGGGCGCTGCTTTGCTGGCTTTATGTTCGCCATTGAATCCTACCGGTACCATCTTCAGCAAGGAATCGCTGGAAGAAATATGCGACATGGTGATCGAAGAAAATAAAACCCGTGCCGAAGGCGAAAAACCGTTGTACATTCTGTACGATCAGATATACTCGCAACTAACCTTTGGCGAACACCAACACTACAACCCGGTAACCCTGCGCCCTGAACTGCGCGACTATACTATATTTGTTGATGGCGGTTCAAAATGTTTCGCGGCAACCGGCGTGCGTGTGGGCTGGGGCTTTGGCCCGGCGGCTATTGTAAATAACATGAAAGCTATTGTTGGCCACATGGGTGCCTGGGCGCCAAAGGCCGAGCAGGTTGCCATGGCCCATTTCTTGGCTGATGATAACGCGGTTGATACTTACCTTGCCGATATAAAAGGTAATGTACAAGCCAGCCTCACCAGCTTATACCAGGGCTTTCAGCAATTAAAAAGTGAAGGCTTTAGTGTGGATGCCATTGAGCCGATGGGTGCCATCTACCTTACTATAAAGGTTGATTACTTAGGCAAAACCACGCCCGAAGGCAAGGTGCTTGAAACCGCTACCGATATTAATTTTTACCTGATCACAAACGCGGGTATAGCATTGGTGCCGTTCTCGGCATTTGGTACCGGTGAGGATGAGGCCTGGTTCCGTGCATCGGTTGGTACTATTACCAATGAGGATATTAAGTTAACCATCCCTCGCATTAAGGCGGCTTTGGAGAAATTGAGCTAACAATAACCCGATCAATTGTTCAACTGAATGGATATAACAACCGACATTACCGGATCACACAACAACAGCTTTAGCGATACTTACCATTTGCTAAAGCAGGAGTTTGATATTGAACCCACCGGTTATATTGATTTTCAGTTGAACAATTTTGAGGCTTTCAAGCAGTATTCGTCGTTCGAGATAAAAAACTCTTACGTGATCAATACCGAGAACGACCGCTGCTATATACTCTTTGTTGAGGTTTGTACCAAAAGCCAAAGTGCTACCGGTGCAATTACAGAACAACGCGAAAACCAAACCTGGGCGCTGGCTTACCTGAAACAAAATATGGGGCGCGTTAAAATAAGGCGCGAAACCTTTGCCGATAAGCTTTTTGAACTGGTGTTTCCGCTGGAGATAGATTTTAAGGAGGACAAGGCCTTTAGCAACACCTTTTATGTACTGGCTGATGATAAGCCCAAGGCCATTGCCGGTATAACCCGTGATTTCCGTAACGCGGTGATGGATATTCGTGAAGATGATTTTATTATTGAAGTAGCCGATCATACCCTCATTATCGGCAACCGCAAACCTATATCCGGCCAAAAGGCCATACATCTGGCCGAGTTTGCTGTGCGTTTGGTTGATGCCTATTAAATAATCAGCATATCATGAAAAAGCTCATCCTTATCACCATTGTCTTTTTCTTAACTAACCTTAACAACAGTTACGCGCAAAGGCCAAGTACCAACCCACAAGTAAACAAACAGCAAATATTAGCCACAGTACAGGGATTTTTGAAATGGTACAAGCTCAATCGGCGCGATGTCGACACAACACGATTGCTTAAAGGTGGCCCACCCGATAGCACTGTTCGGACTTCTATCGACTGGGATGGTGTTGAGCGATTTTTATCTAAACTGCATAATAGTGGCTATGTAACACTCGCTTACCTCAACACTCATCGTGAATATTTTAAGTGGATAGATGCAAGGCTTGAGGGCATGAAGCCAACGAGTGAGTTAATTAAAATTGACGGGATGGACATAAATATGGTGTTAGACACCTTTGAGCCCGAAGAAGTTTTAAGCCGCTTGAATAATGGCAAAATACATCAAATAGCTTCTATCTACCGGAAAGCGATAATCAGCTATCAGCTTAGTCCATACATCTGTATGTTATTCAGCCTAACTTTTATCGACAAATGGAAGATCGATTCAATAGGGTATGATAATACGCACGAAAACAGCTTCGGTGCGCAATGATGTGTATATGGCAAAACTCTAAATAAAAAAAGCCACTTTTGCACTATGCCTGCAGGAACGCTTTATTTAATACCCGTACCCCTTGCCGACGATGCCGCGGCCAAATCATTTACGCCATACCTTGTTGATACCATTAACAGCATCAAGGAATATATTGTGGAGAATGAAAAAACCGCCCGTCGCTTTTTAAAGGAGGCCGGACTAAAAACCCCACAAAGCGAACTTATTATTCATGATTACGGCAAGCATAATCGCGATAAGCTGAATAACGACTTTTTTAAAGGCTTGTTAGCCGGTAACGATGTTGGCCTGATGAGCGAGGCGGGCTGCCCCGGCGTAGCCGATCCCGGTGCCGAGATAGTTGCCGAAGCACATCGAAAAGGCATAAAGGTTATTCCGCTGGTTGGGCCGAGCTCTATTTTATTGGCGCTGATGGCATCCGGCTTCAACGGACAAAGCTTTACCTTTCATGGCTATTTACCTATTGATAAGGTGCAGCGCAGCAAACGCATCAAAGAGCTGGAAGCGCAGGCCGAACGTTTTAAGCAAACACAGTTATTTATTGAAACGCCCTTTCGCAACAACCAACTACTGGAAGAAATACTTAAGAGCGGTAATCCTAAAACGCAACTCTGCATTGCCTGCAACATAACCGCGGCAGATGAAATGATAGCCACCAAAACGCTGGCCGACTGGAAAAAACAACCACCCGACCTGCATAAACGACCAACCATTTTCCTGTTATTCCGTTAAGCAGATATGATAGCCGGCCATCAGCATACCAGTGTTTTAATTTTTGGGGCAGGCCCTTCGGGGTTGATGATGGCGGCGCAATTACTGCGTTATGGCATTCAGCCTATAATTATTGATAGCAAGGCAGGCCCCACCCGATACACCAAAGCTTTGGCCGTACAAGCCCGTTCGCTTGAAATATACCGACAGATGGGTATTGTGGATCGTGCGCTTGATGAAGGGAAACCAGCACAGGGTATTACCTTTAATCAGCATGGGGAGGCATTGGCATCACTCTCGTTTATAGGCGTGGGCGAAAAACAAACCCGCTTTCCGTTCATCCTCTTTTATCCCCAAAGTAAAAACGAACGCCTGCTGCTTGATGAACTCACCACCGCCTGCTGCCCCGTTTACTGGAACACCTCACTTATAAAAGCTGAACAAAACAGCGAAAAAATCACCGTCACTGTAAGCGAAAATGGTGCTGAACATACACTGACCTGCGATTGGCTGATCGGTGCCGATGGGCCCGGCAGCACAGTGCGCAAGCAAATGGGTATTACCTTTAATGGCGATACTTATCCCAACAAGTTTTATTTAGCCGATGTAAAACTGGATGGTGTGGCCGATAATCATATTCAGCTTTATCTGGAAAAAGCAGGTCTGGCAGCTTTCTTCCCTTTGCCCGAAGCAGGGGCTTTCCGGATAATTGGCGATATACCGCAAGAGTTTGAAAACCGCGACGATCTGCAACTGGATGATATTTTGCCCACGCTAAACAAAGTGACCTCGCAAAACATCAGTATTAGCCATTGCAACTGGTTCACTACTTATAAACTGCATCACCGTATGGCGACGCAGTTTAGGCAGCAGCGTTGTTTTTTAATTGGCGATGCCGCGCATGTGCACTCACCCGTGGGTGGGCAGGGCATGAACACCGGTTTGCAGGATGCCTACAACCTGGCCTGGAAACTTGCCGCCGTAATAAACAACCAGATAGCCCCCTCCATACTGGATAGTTACGAGGCCGAGCGCATGCCCGTGGCCAAACAGTTACTCAACACAACCGACAGGGCATTTAACATTATCACCTCAACAGGGTGGATGACCTCGTTCTTTAAAAGATCAATATTACCACACCTTGTAAAATACCTATGGAGTAAACCGGCGTTGAGGGAAAAGCTATTCCGCATTATATCACAAACAAACATCAGCTATCGCGATAGCAGGATCAATTTACATTTGAGTCAGCTTTCAACTATCAAGGCCGGGGACAGGTTGCCATATATTAAGGTGTTCGACGAGCGCTCGCAACAACCAACCGACCTGTATGCCTGGTGCAGTAAACCGGGCTTTACGCTACTTGTGCTGGGCAAATTCAAAGAGATCGACATTTTCACCCTCGCCAAATGGATCACGCAAAAGTATAATGGCGCTATCAACCTGTTCTATCTGCCCCCATCAAAAAACAACCTCGGAGTATTTGAGCATTTTGAGATCAGGGAAGAACAAAAAAAGGCCATCATAGTACGCCCCGACATGTACATCGGCTACATAAACGATGTGGTGGATATTGATATGATGAATAATTATTTGAGGAATATAATCCATTTTAACCCCTCCCTGCCCTCCCAAGGGAGGGAATAGATCACCCGAATTTTACTTAGCCCGCTCCTAATTTCCTCTAAAGAACTATAACCAAGTAAATTCCTCCCTTTCGGGGAGGATTTAGGAGGGGTCTTACTTAGCCCACTCCTTTATAAAATCAGCATGGCTATCACTTATAGGTAGCGATATATCCTTTAAAAAAACCTTGCGCCCTTGTATCGATCTTACTTTGTTTACTGCTACCGAGAAGCTGCGATGTATACGGCGAAATTTATCGGCAGGCAGTTTTTCAAGTAGCTTTTTCATGGGCATAAGGGTGAGGATAACTTTGCCATCAGCCAAGTGTATTTTTACATAGTCCTCCATGCTTTCCAGATATTCCACCTCGCTAATGGTGATCTTTACCATGCGGTATTCGCTGTAAACGTAGATGCTTTCGTCGTGCGCCGGGGTACCTGCATTGTTTTTATAGCCGTGATATTCCACAGCCTTATCAACAGCTTTGGCAAAGCGGTTAAAATCTATAGGTTTTAATAAGTAATCTATCGCTTCAAGCTCAAAACCCTCATAAGCGAAGTTTTTATAGGCCGTGGTAAATATCACCATCGGTTTCTTTTCCAGTGATCGCACCAGGTCTATACCGGTAATATCGGGCATGTTAATGTCGATAAAAAGCAGGTCGACCTCATTGGTACGCAGATATTCAGCACCCGCAATGGCATTCTCAAACGTGTGCAGCATTTGCAGCGATGGTATGCGCGATACATAAGTATTGATCAGCGTAAGCGCCAGCGGCTCATCATCAATGGCAATACATTTCAGCATATTAGTTTTGTACTATGAGGTTCACGGTATAAAAATCATCATGGTCGGTTATGGTTAGCAGGTGCTTGCCGGGGTACAAATGCTCCAGCCTTTGCCTGGTATTTTTAATGCCGACACCTTTGCGCTGCTCCTTTATAGCCTCACCAAAAATTTGGTTGCGGCAATAAAAATTGATTGAGGCATCGCTCACATCAACACGTATATCAATGGCCGATGCTATGTTTTTGCTCACCCCGTATTTAAATACATTTTCCACAAAGGTCATCATCATTAATGGGGTGATCTTTTTGGCGCTTGTATTGCCGTTTACTTTAAAGTTGACCATCGTATTTCGGCCTACACGTAATTTTTGGAGTTCGATGTAGTCGGCTATACAGTCAATTTCGTGTTGCAGGGGTACAAAATCGGCCGTTACATCATCAGTAACATAGCGCATTATGTTTGATAGTTTCATGATGCTTTGCGCCGTATGTTCACTGTTCATGATAGCCAGAGAGTAAATATTATTAAGCGTATTGAACAAAAAGTGTGGGTTGATCTGCGCTTTCAGGAACGATAGCTCAGCACTGGCCTTATCCGCCTCGGCCCTGGCAGCGCGTTGTTCGGTAAGCAGCCATTGTTGGATTATCCGCATGGCCGTACTCAGCGCCATGATCATCAGGAAGATAAAAAGGCTGTTACTATCAATATGCCTGCGCGGCGGTTTTTTACCCGGATCGCGAAACTGCCCCGGCATGTTACCCTGTTGAGGCGGCGGCATAGCGCCATCCGGCGGTGGCCCCATCAAACTATCCGGGCGCATAGGCATACCATCAGGTTGTTTACGCATCAAGCTATCCGGCCTTTGCGGTGGCATTCCACCGGGTGGCGGACCAAAACCTCCCCGCGGCCCTCCGTTATCCATTGTATTTTGCCCGGCCTGTAATTTATTATATTCCTGTTCTGACCGGCGTAGTAACCTGTCGAAAGGTTGCAGAAAGTACACGCCATTAAGCAGTATCACGAAGGCTATGCCATAATCAAAATACCGCTTTCTTAAAAAAAAGTAAGGCAGCAGCCAATAAGCGTTAATGTAAAAAAGGGCGATGAACGTACCGCAAAACAACCAATACTGCGGCAATGCAAGCAAGGCGAAATTGTTTGAGCTTTGCCCGTGGTTGTTTAAAAAAAGCAGCGGGAAGGCCATGAATAACAGCCACCCCGCTATATGTGTTATAATTACTGATGATTTAAAGCGAAGCATATTCAAAGCAAAGCATTTATAACTGTCAACGTAACATTGTATCGATAACTGCCCGCTTTGTACAGACGAATTACCCGTGGATGGTTTCGCCCTTGCCGTAATTTTGAATTACCTGGGCCTCATAATCTAAAAACTCTTTCCAGCGCTTATCAATATCGATGCCTTCGGTGTATTTTTTAGCCAGGCGGATAAACGTGGCATAGTGTGTAGCCTCGCTTATCATCAACTCATGATAAAATTCGGAAAGCTGCTTATCGTTTATATTTTCTGACAGTACTTTGAATCGCTCACAACTGCGAGCCTCTATCATAGCGGCAAACAACAGTCGGTCAATCAATTGCTCGTTACGGGTGCCGCCCTTTTTCATAAACTTAACCAACTCGTTCACATAATTATCCTTACGCTCACGACCAAGTATATAGCCACGCTCCAAAATAATATCGTGCACACGCTTAAAGTGATCCATCTCCTCCTGAACTAAAGCAGCCATTTCCTGCACCAGGTCAGACAAGTTGGGATTCTGTACGATCAGGGTAATGGCATTGCTGGCGGCCTTTTGCTCGCAAAAAGCATGGTCGGTAAGTATTTCTTCAATATTACTTTCTACTACGTTCTTTACCCAGTTCGGGTCGGTAGGCAGTTGCAGTTTTAAAATGGTTTTCTCGCTCACAATAGCAAAGTTACCATTTAATCATCATCCTTAAAAGCAGGGTTATTGGTAATTGAACGCGCGTGGTGATGGATGGAAAGAATGTTAATTTGTTCGGGAGAGATAATCTGGTAGATGATACGATAATTCTTAAAAATCAATTCGCGCAAAGTATCATCCTCTGATCTTTCAAATCTCTTACCCAATAAACTGTTTAACTTGAGTTTTCTGATGGCTGTACGAATATCGTCAACCTCATTTTTTGCGTAGTATGGCGAATCCTTTTTTATGAAATTAAAATATCCCGCAGATCATTCAGAGATATTTTAGTGTAGATGAGTTTTATTGCCACGAATCAACCTCGTTATCAAACTCATCTTCGGTTAAAGTTTCTCCGCGCTTAGCCTGGTCTTGAGCATCTTCTATCTTTTGCAATAGCATGATCTCATGTATCAATTCATTTGCCTGGAATGACTCGGGCATGTGATCTACCAACTCTTTAACTTTCTCCTTAGTAAGCATCGCGATACATTTTATATAAATATACAGCTTTTAACTATACAAGTTTTTATTACGGATAAACTCCAGTACGGCATCGGGCACAAAATACTGTACGTTCTTTTTTTCGGCGATGGATTTGCGGATGAATGTTGCCGAAAGCTCCATGAGCGGTGTCATGGTTATGGTTACGGATGGATGCGAGGCCAGTTCGGCATTTTCATAGCCGGGGCGCGGGTAAACATATATCCTGTAATCGCGAAGAATGAGCTTATAATTCTTCCACTTAGGCAGTGAGATCAAATTATCAGACCCCATTATAAGCGCGAACTCGTGCTGCGGATATTTCTCTTTAAGATGCGTAAGCGTATCAATGGTATATGATGGCTGAGGCAGGCGTAACTCCACATCGTTTACCTCTATAGATGTTGAATTATCGGTAGCCAGTTTGGCCATCTCCAACCTGTCGTACATATTGATCAGGTCGCCATATTTTTTAAGCGGATTTTGGGGCGACACGATCAACCACACCTTATCAAGCTGGGTATGGTTGGCCATGTAATTAGCTATAATTAAATGCCCTATATGTATAGGGTTAAATGAACCGAACAATAAGCCTATCTTCATGCGTTAGCGGTTTGCAGTTTTCAGTTAGGCCCCAGATATTATTCCCCTTTAGGGGTTAGGGGTTAATAAAGTTTCTCACCAATTCCTCAGCCTCGGCACACGCTGTATCAAGATCGTAATTTTTGAGGATAACATCAAATTTTGGCGCGTAGCTTAGTTCTTTTTCGGCTTTGGCGAAGCGCTCGTTCAGTTTTTCCTGGCTATCAGTACCACGACCGCTCAGGCGCTGCTTCAACACATCCATTGATGGTGGCTGTACAAATATGGCCAGGGCCTGATCGGCATACTTGCGCTTAAGGTGCAGACCGCCCTCTACATCAATATCAAATATTACAGTTTTGCCTTTGCTCCATATACGTTCAATCTCGGTACGCAGCGTACCATAAAAAGTACCGGTGTATACTTCTTCAAACTCCACAAAATATTTTTTGGCGATAAGGTGCAAAAACTCCTCTTTGCTGATGAAGTAATAATCTTCGCCGTGTGTTTCGGTACCGCGGGGTTGCCTTGTGGTGGCCGAAATTGAAAATTCAAGCTCTGGCATTTTACCCAGCAGGTGATGAACTATAGTAGTTTTACCTGCTCCGGATGGCGCGGAGAATATAATGAGTTTACCTTCCATGGGGTCAGTGGTCAGATAGTGAGTGGTCAGTAGTCAGTGGTCAGTGTAATTAGTTAATAACTATTCAAATGACTACTCACCAATGACTACTCACCAAAATGACTATAATACGTTTAGTAATTGTTCTTTAATTTTTTCGAGCTCCTCTTTCATGCCTACTACCAATTTTTGTATGTTGGCATCGTTCGCTTTTGAGCCGATGGTGTTTATTTCACGACCGATCTCCTGCGTGATAAAGCCCAGTTTTTTACCGCTTGCATCGTCGGCAGCCAGGGTTTGCAAAAAGTAGTCGCAATGGCTTTTCAACCTTGTTTTTTCTTCGGTAATATCAAGCTTATCAATGTAATAGATCAGTTCCTGCTCAAAGCGGTTATGGTCAATTATCTCAACACCGGCAGCATCTGCCAAAAACTGGTTCAAACGCTCGCGGATAACTGGCACACGTTTAGGGTCTTCCGCCTCAACAGCTTTTAGGTTATCTAATATTGTACCGATGCGTTGCTTAACATCTTTTTCAAGTACGCCGCCCTCATCCTTACGGAATTGCTGGAAACCATCCAAAGCCTGTTTAAAGGCTTTTTCAACCGTTTTCCATTCTTCTTCAGATACGGTTTCTTCGTTATATTTTACTACCTCGGGCAAGGTAAGCGCCAGTTGCAGCAGATTGCCTGATGGCTCACCCAGCTCTGCACTTACATTTTTAAGTTGCTGGTAGTAATGCTTTAACAGATCGTTATCAATACCTGCCGCCTTTACGGTAGCGCTGGTTTGCTCTACATTAATGCTTAGGTTTACCTTGCCGCGCTCAACGCTTTTGCTGCAATCGTTACGTAGCTGAAACTCTTTTTCAGCAAACATTTTTGGTAAACGTAATGATAGTTCGAGGAATTTACTGTTCAGGGATTTGATCTCGACGGTATATTTTGTGCCGCCCGAATCAACACTGGCTATTCCATACCCTGTCATGGATTTTATCATGCGCAAAGATATGCTTTTTCCTGCTAATAACCGCTTTAACACTTTTTAGCATCTGCATGCAAAATACTATGGCTATGTTTACCGTTGATATATACATCAGTTAATGAGCATCAAAAAACACTTATCATATATCATATTATGCCTGCTGGCCTTTACCACTAAAGCGCAGCAAAACACTGTACAAGGCATTATTTACCGCATCAATACCTCTACCCGCATTGCTCAGGTGGTGGTTACCAACCTGCGCACCAATACCGTTATGATGAGCGATGAGCTGGGCATATTTACCATAAAAGCTAACCCCGGTGATACCCTGTTATTTGATAAAAGCGAGTATGCCGACCTGCGCCATGTAGTAGGCAGCCAAAAAGAAATGGCCATTTATATGCGCCTGATGACAAGCACCGAACTGGAAGAAGTAAAAATAAAAGGCACCACCAAACAACAGGAGTTGGGCGAAGTTATGCGTGATTACCGCGGGCAGGGTTCTTTTTTTGATGGAAAGCCTCCGGCATTGCTGTTCCTGATGTCGCCTATTACCGGTTTGTACGAGTTGTTTGGCAAAACACCGGGGCGGGCCAGGCGCTTCGCTAAATTTACCAAGGCCGAACTGGAACAAAATGAGATAAACCGCCGCTACAATGTGGAATTTGTTAAGCGCACACTAAATATTAATGATGAAGAAGCAGGTAAATTCATTAATTACTACATGCCCTCGTACGAGGATATACGTGTGTGGAACGACTATGAATTGATAAAACGCGTAAAACGCCAGTACCAATACTATAAAGTCAATAAAGACCCACTTAGGGTTAACCCATTCCAAGTTAAACCTGCTGATACAGCGAGAAGAAACTAATAAATTTTCCGGAACGATCAGATACCCAATGCTTCGCAGGCTTTTTCGGCAGAGAGCTTTTCGGCGTTCTTTTTACTGAACTCCTTGCCCAAGCCTAATGGCTCGCCATCAACAACGGTTTGTATGGTGAAAAGCTTGGTGCTTTCACCCTCCTGATTGCTGATCAGATCAAAGCTGATATCCTTACCATGACGCTGGCACCACTCAATCAACTTACTTTTGAAGTTGGTTTCGGTCATCTCCAGCGTATGGATGTCAATGTGCGATTTGATAATGTGGTTGATCAAAAAGCTCTTGGTAAACTCGTATCCCTTATCAAGGTACACGGCACCAATAAGCGCCTCAAAGGCATCGCCAAGCAGCGAGCCCTGCCTGCCCGAACTAAATATACGGGTATCATACTCCACCAATTGCTCAAAGCCAAGCTTGCGGCCCAACTGGTTAAGGTTAACACGACTAACAATTTTTGAACGCAATTCCGTCAGGAAACCTTCGTCCTTATAAGGGTATAATTTAAAAAGCACCTCGGCTACAACGCTACCCAATACAGCATCACCCAGAAACTCCAAACGTTCGTTGCTGTTCTTTACGCCATTTTTAACATTTTGAGCTACCGACTTGTGCCGGAAAGCCATACGGTATAAAGACAAATTGCCCGGCACGAAGCCGAGCAAGTTCTTTAAAATTTTAACGTATTTTCTGTTAGGCGATAGATAAAGCTTATAAAACCGATTTATAGGCATTCAAATACTTTAGTCTTCGTACTTTTTAAATATAACAGATGCGTTATGGCCACCAAAACCAAAACCATTACTTTGTACCGCCCTCATGCCTTCGCGTTTTTGTGCGGTGTTAAAGGTAAAGTTAATGCGAGAGTCAAACGCCGGATCATCAGTAAAGTGGTTGATGGTTGGCGGGATGATACCGTTTTTAAGCGCTAATATTGAAGCGATAGCCTCAACAGCACCGGCAGCACCCAATAAGTGCCCTGTCATTGATTTGGTTGAGCTGATGTTGATACGGTAAACATCTTCGCCATAAGTATCCTTAATGGCTTTGATCTCCTGCGGGTCACCAATCGGGGTTGATGTACCATGCACGTTTACGTAATCAATATCGGCCGGGGTCATTCCTGCATCTTCAAGCGCCGCTATCATTACACGGGCAGCGCCTAAACCTTCAGGGTGTGGGGCCGTCATGTGGTATGCATCGGCACTCATGCCGCCGCCTACCATTTCAGCATATATTTTTGCGCCACGTGCCAGTGCATGCTCCAGCTCCTCCAAAATAATGGTACCTGCGCCCTCGCCGGCCACAAAGCCGTCGCGGTCAAGGTCAAACGGCCTTGATGCGGTTGCAGGATCATCATTACGGGTTGAGAGGGCGTGCATAGCATTAAAGCCACCAATACCGGCCTCATTAATAATCGCTTCTGATCCGCCGGTTATAAACATATCAGCCTTACCCAGGCGGATGTAGTTAAAGGCATCAATTAACGAGTTATTTGATGAAGCACAGGCTGATACGGTTGAGAAGTTAGGACCTCTCAGGCCGTATTTTATTGAAATGTGGCCAGGTGCAATGTCCGCAATCATCTTTGGGATGAAGAACGGGTTAAAGCGCGGTGTACCATCGCCTTTGGCAAAGCTGCTTACCTCATCCAAAAAGGTTTTAAGGCCGCCAATGCCCGATCCCCAAATAACACCGATACGGTTAGTATCCAGTTTTTCGAAGTTCAGGTCAGCATCCTTAACCGCTTCTTCGGTCGAGAAAAGTGCATACTGTACAAAAGGGTCGAGCTTACGCGCGTCTTTACGGCCCAGAAAAGCATCGGCATCAAAGCCTTTAACTTCACAGGCGAACTTGGTTTTGAAATGCGTGGCATCAAAACCCTTTATCAAGGCAGCGCCACTTACCCCATTGATCAAACCGTTCCAGTACTCTGCAACGTTATTACCAATCGGAGTAAGTGCTCCAAGCCCGGTTACTACTACTCTTTTAAACTCCATTTAATAGATTTGGGAGCGCTTATTTAACGTTTTTTTCAAGGTAAGCAATAGCCTGACCTACTGTGCCGATAGTTTCTGCCTGATCGTCAGGAATAGCTACGTTAAATTCTTTTTCAAACTCCATGATCAGTTCAACGGTATCTAAAGAGTCGGCACCAAGATCGTTGGTGAAGCTTGCTTCAGGTGTTACTTCACTTTCATCAACACCTAATTTTTCTACAATAATAGCCTTTACTCTTGACGCGATATCAGACATAGTCTTAATAATTTAATGATTAATAATTTTTTCGATGCAAAGAAAAATAAATTCTGTTAAATATCAAATGTAAAACTTTTGAACAATAAGAGTAACAAAATTTTATCTCAACGGTTTCAATTTGTAATTTTACAACGCAAAAATAATGATTTTGAACAGGAAAGTATTAAAGTTTGAGATCGATCTGGATTTTGTTCTGATTGCCGTAACTACTTCTTTAAAGGATTACCGCACTTGCTACCTTATTAATAAGCATCTTAATTTTAACTTTACCAAAGGCCCTGACCTTGAAGTTGACATTAATCCGGATAAGGAGCCTGGGTATTTTTCAATATATAATGATAGCTGGGAAGCCAGTGAAACTGATTTTTATTTTATAGCCAATAAGGGCACTGAGGGCTATTTAATACCCGAAATGCGCAAAACCGACTATTTTATAATGATAAAGAACTATATTGACAGCGATGACCTTGAAGCACTTATATCAGCCCTAAATAAGATACCTGAAATAGTTGCCGCCGTAAAGATTGACCCTAAAAAGTTAAAATCCCGTGAAAATCTACTATTTTAGCGCCGAAATTTTGAGGTGTTAAGATAACACTGTACAGACTACACACAAACAACCCATATATGAAATTAAACTACAACCGAACAAAGATTGTTGCCACGATGGGCCCCGCATCGGCACAAAAGGACGTACTGTTGTCAATGATAAAGGCAGGCGTTAACGTTTGCCGTCTAAATTTTTCGCACGGTAAAACCGAAGACCACAAAAAAACTATTGACCTGATCCGCGAGATCAACGCTCAATATAAAACAAATGTGGCCATCCTTGCCGACCTTCAAGGACCAAAAATCCGTATCGGATTGGTAAAAGATGGTGGCGTACACCTGATAAATGGTTCAAAAATTAAAATGACCACTCACGAGTGTATCGGCGATGACGACCAGATCTACATCACTTACGAAACCTTCCCGCAGGACGTAAAGGCCGATGAGATCATTTTGTTGGATGATGGCAAGCTGCAACTGCGCGTGCTTGAAACCAACCGCCTTGATACTGTTATTTGCGAAGTAGTACACGGAGGCATACTTACTTCACGTAAAGGTATAAACCTGCCAAATACCAAGGTTTCTATCCCGAGCTTAACGGAGGAAGACCTTTCTAACCTGCACTTCGCACTTGATAATGATGCCGAGTGGATCGCGCTTTCATTTGTTCGCGAAGCTGAGGATATTGTTCACGCCCGCCGTGTAATAAACTCACGCAACAGCCCTGCACGCATTATTGCTAAAGTTGAAAAACCTGAAGCAATTGAGAATATCGACGCGATCATAGCCGTTACCGATGGTGTAATGGTTGCCCGTGGTGACCTGGGTGTTGAAATGCCGATGGAGCAAGTGCCATTGCTGCAAAAAATGATTGCCAGCAAATGCCGCGCCGCTTCAAAACCGGTTATTGTTGCTACGCAGATGCTTGAATCAATGATCACCACCCCACGCCCAACCCGCGCTGAGGTGAATGACGTTGCCAACTCAGTACTTGACGGTGCCGACGCGGTAATGCTTAGCGGTGAAACATCAGTAGGTGAATTCCCGCTTATAGTTATTGAAACTATGGCTAAAATTGTACGTAACGTTGAAGAACTGGGCTATCCGTTCTACAGCAAAAAAGGTAAAATTGACAGCACTAAGCCAAACTACCTGAGCGATGCTATATGTGGTTCGGCAGTATACCTTGCTGATCAAACTGACGCGGCAGGTATCGTAGCCATGACCACTTCGGGCTATACAGCGTTCGAGATATCGAGCCACCGCCCTAAGTCGCCTACCTTCATCTTTACATCAAACAAGCAGTTATTAAATTCATTGAGCCTTGTATGGGGTGTTCAGGCCTTCTACTACGATCAGCTTGACAGCACGGATCAAACCATCAGCGATGTAAACAATGCGCTTAAAGCCGAGAATTTGATACAAGCCGGCGATGTGGTTATCAACACTGCATCAGTGCCTATTACAAGCCAGGGCAAAACCAATATGTTAAAAGTAAGCGTTGTTGAATAAGCAAAGCGTACCACATAAAAATAAAAAAGAGCTGTAAGTAATTGCAGCTCTTTTTTTGTTAATAGATCCCGGCGTCGCAAACCTTTTTAAAGAGTTTATCAAGACTGCCGAAATAATAATCGTAATACGTCCTCACTATTTTCATGGCATTCAAATTTTTCAGTTCATTGGTATATGCAATATAACAAAAATGTTACCACAATAACAAACTTTTGTTAACTCATTTTTAGTTGATAAGCAGCTTATACCCACGGCCATGCACGTTAATGATCTCCACATTGGGGTCATCCTTCAGGTACTTGCGTATCTTGCTTAAAAAAACATCCATACTGCGGCCGTTAAAATAGTTATCATCATGCCATATATGCAGCAGGGCTTCCTCGCGGGTAAGCACTTCGTTTTTGCGCATGCAAAGCAACCTCAATAATTCTGCCTCTTTGGTTGATAGTTTTTGCGATTGCTCACCAATGGCTATGATCTGGCCTTTATAATCAAAACTGTACCGACCTATCTTAAACTGGGTTTGTTGTTCCTCGGCCTTTTTCTCGCTGTTTTCAGATCGTTTTAAAAGGGCGTTTATGCGCAGCAGCAATTCTTCAATACGGAATGGCTTGGTAATATAATCGTCGCCCCCCAAGTTAAATGCTTCGGTTTTATCCTCAATCATCCCCTTTGCCGTAGCGAATATGATGGGTACGTGCTGGTTTATCTTACGGATATCCTTACCCAGCGTAAAGCCGTCCTTTTTGGGCATCATTACGTCGAGTATCAGCAGGTCGTACGTACTTTTGGTGAATGCCCTTAGTCCTTCGTCGCCATCTTTACATAGCACAACATCAAACTTTCCTTTCAGTTGCAGGTAATCCTGCAACAGCAAACCCAGGTTAGGGTCATCTTCAACAAGCAATATTTTCTTCATTGTGGTGGTAAGGTATTATGCCAACGGAAATTTCAATTCAAATTCCGAGCCTTTTTCTTTTTCTGAACGTACGCCGATGGTACCATTCAGCTTTTTAACGATGGAGTTAACATAGCTTAAGCCCAGGCCAAAGCCTTTAACATCATGCAAGTTACCGGTTGGTATGCGGTAAAACTGCTCAAATATCTTAGCCTGCTGATCGCGGCCCATGCCTATACCCTTATCGGCAACCTTAATAATAATGCTGCCGCTTTTATTGAGCGTACTCAGGGTGATAACCGGGGCATCCTTACTGTATTTTATGGCGTTATCAATAAGGTTATACAACACGTTCGAGAAATGAAGCTCATCGGCAATGATCATCGGCTTTTCGGCGTCCAGGTTAACCGTTACATCAGCATCGCACTTTTGCAGTTTTAGCGCCATGCTGTCCAGCACAAGGGTAACCATCTCGTTAACATCAACCGGTTTGGTATCCAGCTTAAAGTCGTCTTTTTCGAGGCGGGCAATGTTAAGCACACGCTCAATATGGCTGCCTAAACGCACATTCTCCTCATATATAATATTGGCCAGGCGCGATACACGGGCCTTATCTCCGGTCATTTCATCATCCTTTAACGCCTCGCTGGCTATCATGATGGTTGATACGGGTGTTTTAAACTCGTGGGTCATGTTGTTGATGAAATCGATCTTCATCTCTGATATCTTCTTTTGCCGTAAGATTGAGAAGATGGTATAACCAAAACAAAACACCAATACAAAAAGCAACCCGGCGGTAGTGGCCATGCTTGCCCCCATCCTACCCAATATCAATGAGCTTTTTTGCGGGAAAGCTATCCTGATCTTACCCGGATCGTTCACCGTTTCGTTACTGAATATGGGGGTTTGATAGGTGTTTGATGCCACGAACACCGGCTTGGTGCCCTTATCCATATCCATGGCGTTGGCAAATATCAGCGAATCGTTAGTGGCTGTTAATACCTCGTAACTAAAGGGCAGGTATATACCCTTATTATGCAGTTCGAACCGCAGCAGCGAGTCTATCCAGAATTTGCTTACCCGCTTGGTAAGCGGCTCGTTCATTTTGCTGTACTCCTCGGCCAGGGTTTTTATCACCTCTGTTTGCGGGGTACTTTTAAGCTCACGTGTTTTAGCTATTTCCAGATTTTGCAACGAGTCGGTTTCGAGCAGGCGTTTAATGTTGTTCAGCTCCTTTTCCTTTATCAACCTATCCTGCTCCCGCTGCCATAGTGGGTTTATGCGCGGTACAGATATAACCTGCTTACCAAATTGCGGATCGAGGTATACGTAGCGCAGGGTATCATACTTTTGCAGCTTTTTTGTACGTTTCTCGGGCTTAATTTCTCGGCGCACCACCTCGGGTATCATGCGGCCGTATACTTCGCCATACTCATCGGTATATTCCTCTACCCGTATACGAAAGTTGTAGGCATCCTGTATCAACTCCTCCTGGGTTTTACGGATACGCATGCGGTTAAGGCTATCCTTTAACAGGGCGCGCCTTTTTTTATCGAGCTTTGGTTTGTGTATTGTTTTTTTAGGGGCGGCAGCGGCGATCTCCTGTGTAATGGTTACCTGCTTTTGTTTGATGGATACTATCCGCTCGTGGTCGTTAGCCTTGGCGCTCAAAAAGCGCATGGCATCCTGCTTGGCTACCTTGTGCGATACGTTATTGAGCACCTCGTTCACGGTCTGGTCAAACAGTTCGGACTGCATGAGGTATGACTGCCGTAAAAAATAAAATTGCATGGCCATCACTCCCAACAGTGCAAAACCCATCAGGCCAATTATTAATCCTATACTCCTTTTCTTCATCCTTAGCTACAAATGTATTGTAATTGCAGCTTTTGCTAAGCCATTTAACAATATTTAACAAATTAAAATTTTCATTTAACACCTTGGTATATAACTGCTTGATAGCTTTGTGTTACTAAACGCATACTTAAATCACGCATCATGAAAAAGCTATTATCAAACCCCGGCTTTGAAAGTATTTTCGCGCTAAGCCTCGCAGCCATTATAGGCCTGCCCCCACTGGTACTTGCACAAGATAAGAAGAAGGATACCGAGCGCATAGTGAGTAAACACGTTGAGGTACGTATAAAGGATGGCGACACCACCATAAACGGCAAAAATTTAAAGTATTTGAAAGGCAAGGATCGCGAAGAAGCGCTAAGCTATATGCCCGATGCTGATGGACTTGCCGCTATAGTACCCGACCAAAAAGCCCGCATTATTGTTAAACGCAGAAACAGCGATGGTAAAGACGTTGTTATTGAACGCCGTGAACTTAACGGCGATGATGTTAGCGTATTTGCCGACAACGATGTTTTTGTTACCGATAGCCTTGGAAAGAACATCGACATTAAAATTAAGAAAATGACGGAGCTGCCAACCATTGCCTTTGATTATAATAATGGCGATAAAAGCATGCTGACGGCTCCACGCTTCCGCACATACACCATGACCGGCCGACCGTTTAACGGCTTTGGCTCGCGCAATACGCAAAATTTCAACTATAATAATGTAGATAATGAGGGCATCAGTACTAATATTAGTTATAGTGTGAGCGATGCCGTGAAAGGTAAAAACAACAAGCTTAACGGCATCGAGGAAAACAGATTAGACCTGAAAAGCATCAACCTCGCACCTGATTTTAGCACCGGTAACACCACTGTCAGCTTTACACTTGATAGCAAGACCGCTGCCGATGTACAGTTTAAAGATAGTCAGGGTAAAATATTATGGACAGGCAAAGCCTCCGCAGGTAAATTTACCAGGGCATTCAGTCTGCCACTTAACGGCGTTTATTACCTGCAAGTAAAGCAGGGCAGCAAAACCGCCTTAAAAAGAATTGTTAAGGAAGATTAATAATTGCCTTAACTATTCAACCCAACCTAAACCCCATCAGTAAAACGCGGGCGACCTTTACTTAATTATGGTTTTTGTACAGCTTTGTTATATTTGCTTTTGGCGCTTAAGCGTGCCTAATATTTACAAACATGGCTAAAAAGAAACCAGAAACAACACATACCCCGGTAGTGACCAAAAAGTCGCTCGCGTTTTTTGAGAAATACATTAACAACCCATCGCCAACAGGCTTTGAATGGAAAGGCCAGGAGCTTTGGCTTGATTACATTAAGCCTTATATCGACGATTATTATGTAGACAATTATGGCACCGCGGTAGGCATCATCAACAAGGATGCTGAATACAAGGTGGTGATAGAGGCACATGCCGATGAAATATCGTGGTTTGTGAACTATATTACCAACGATGGCTTGATCTACGTGATTCGCAATGGCGGCTCTGACCACCAGATAGCCCCATCAAAGCGCGTAAACATCCATACCGATAATGGTATTGTTAAGGCCGTATTTGGCTGGCCTGCTATCCACACCCGCCAGGGCGGCGAAAAAGAGGAAGCTCCAACACTTAAAAACATATCTATCGACTGCGGTTGCACTTCAAAGGAAGAAGTGGAGAAACTGGGCATCCACGTAGGTTGTGTTATTACTTACGAGGATGAATTTATGGTATTGAACGACCGTTACTATGTTGGTCGCGCATTGGATAACCGTGCCGGTGGCTTTATGATTGCCGAGGTTGCCCGTTTACTGAAAGAGAACAAGGTTAAACTGCCATTCGGTTTATATATTGTAAATGCCGTTCAGGAAGAAATTGGCCTGCGTGGTGCCGAAATGATAGCGCATCACATTAAGCCTAACGTAGCCATTGTTACCGACGTAACACACGATACCTCTACCCCGATGATCAATAAGATAGTTCAGGGCGACCTGGCTTGCGGTCGTGGCCCGGTATTATCATACGCGCCGGCTGTGCAAACCAACCTGAACAAATTACTGGTTGAAACCGCGCAAAAGAACAACATTCCGTTCCAGCGCCAGGCATCATCGCGCTCAACAGGTACGGATACCGATGCCTTTGCTTACTCAAATGACGGTGTGCCATCGGCATTAATATCATTACCGCTGCGCTACATGCACACCACGGTGGAGATGATACACAAAGAAGATGTTGACAACGTGATACGCCTGATTTATGAAAGCCTTTTGAATATTGAGGCAGGTCACGATTTTCGTTACATCAAAAATAAATAAGCATTAAATGGCGCAGTACATTATCCCGCTCAAGTACCGCAAAATGGAGAACCTCCATATTGTGTTTTGGCTTTTAAAGGATATTGGCTGGTGCCTGATATGGAAGCCGTTGGGAATAGTAATGATATTCCCAACGCTTATTATTTCTATTATTATAGCATGGCGAACAAGGCAACTCATGTCTGAACTTTGCCACAACCTGGCCATAACCTTTTGGATAACGGCAAACTCGTACTGGATGATCAGCGAGTTTTTGCATTTTGATGCCGAAACTGTTTACGGCTGGATAACCTATAAACACCTCGCCCTGATACCTTTCTTTTTAGGAGTGTTCGCTTTGGCATATTATTACGCTATCTGGAAACCTAAAAATCCCGACGCGCTCGAAACCATGTAAATATTAGCGCTCGCCGTTCCACTCAGCGTAGAACTGATCGAGATATTGCTGCATAAAATCATGGCGTTGCTGCGCTATCTGTTTACCGGTAGTGGTATTCATCTTATCCTTTAGCAACAAAAGTTTTTCGTAAAAATGATTGATGGTCGGCGCGGTTGATGATTTGTATTCCTCTTTGGTGAGGTTAAGCTGAGGCTGAATATTCGGATCGTACAATGCCCTGCCTTTGAAACCACCATAACTAAACGCGCGAGCTACGCCAATAGCGCCTATGGCATCCAGGCGGTCGGCATCCTGCACTATTTCCATCTCCTTTGAGGTGAATTCAACGAGGCCAAAGCTCGCTTTGAATGACATGTGCCTGATGATCTGCTGAACGTGGATAATAGTTTCGCCATCAATATTGAGGCTTTGCAGCCATTTACCTGCCGTAGCCGGACCTATCTCCTCGTCGCCATTATGAAATTTGGCATCGGCAATATCATGCAACAGGGCGGCCAGCTCAACCACAAAATGGTTAGCCTGCTCGGTTTGCACTATCAGCTTGGCATTTGCCCACACACGATGAATATGCCACCAGTCATGCCCGCCTTCGGCATGCTCAAGTGTTTGCTGTACGTATGTTTTAGTTTGATTAATATATTCCGCTTGTTGTGGTGTTAACATGCGGCAAATATAAAAAATCAGAAACTGCTATGCAGCTTCTGATTTTCCGGCCTGGATAAGGCTGGTAATATTTGTTTCCAGGATATCTGATATCTGGAAAAGCCTTTCAAGGGTTATTTTGGTATAACCCAACTCGATTTTACTGTAGGCGTTCTGAGAAATTTTCAATTTAGCGGCAAGGTACTCCTGGGTATAATTCTTTGCCTCGCGCTGTTTGCGGATGTTGGCCGCAACCGACTTAATTTTTAAGCTTAAAGCATCTGTCATACTAATCAATTGTAATGATAAATGATTGTATAAACGAGAATTTTTTAAGCGCGGATTTTTACAAATTCACTTTAAAAATAAATATTTTCTTAAGAAAGAAATATATACTGTAACATATGTTTTACTTTCTTAGTTATTATTATTTTAAGCTATAGTTTACAGTTATAGTTGGCAGCAAGGTTGCCATATCCAACGGAACCTGATCAAATGATACAATAGGTTTGCGGTTGGTGTAGTAATTATAAAAATCTTTCTGAACCTTATCAGTAGCCGTTGCCGGGGCTAAAAAGCTGATAGAAAAAGGCAGGATAAAATCGTGCATTTTCTCACCATCAGGTATTATCCATTTTTTGTTTGACTTCCTTAGCGCGTCAATTATCGGCTTGGCCAGGTTAGCATCATCAGCATAGTAAACAATTATTTTTTTAATGTTACCATCGCCATCGGCAGTAAATTTAAATACCGCGGTGCCTGCTGCCTTTACCTTTACCAGTTCGGCCGGTACATCAAGGCTATCCTTAAAAAACTTGGTCATGGCACTCTTACCTCCCTGAAAAGGGAAAGCCAAATGCTGCTGTGCCATTGCGCCTATACTTAATAAAGCGGCACATATAGTGAATATTAACTTTTTCATTTATCTGTATTATTCTTCTGTGGGTTGGCGCCTTGTGCCTTCGTATAATTCATACTCAAGCAAACGGCAATCCAGTTTTCCGTTGTAAAATTCAATGCGGCGACTGGCTTTCAAACCAATTTTCTTTGCCAGATCGGGGTTGCCGGTAAATATGTAGCCTTTGTAGCCGAGGCATTTTTGTTTCATATAATCGCCAACACGTTTGTAGGTAGCCTCCAGTTTGCTGTGCGTACCTAAACGTTCGCCATATTCGGGGTTAAACATAACAACGCCCGGTTGCTCAGGCACTTCGGTATCCGCAAAATCACAAACGTTAAACTCTATCAAATGTTCTACACCGGCGGTATTGGCATTGCGGCGGGCAATATCAACCGCGTCGGCAGACAGGTCGGTAGCGATAATTTTAAAATCGAGCTGCTTGATGGCCTTATCCTTCAGTTTACGGCGCTCGGTAAAAAACACGTTTTCATCATAGCCCATTATGTGCATAAAGGCATAATTCATCCTGAAAAAACCGGGACTTTTATTGGTAGCCAGCAAAGCGGCCTCAATAGCCAGCGTGCCCGAGCCACACATAGGGTTGATAAAACTGCTTTTACCATCCCAGCCGGTTGCCATAATGGTTGATGCCGCCAGGGCTTCCAGCATAGGCGCCTTGCCCGGTATTTTGCGGTAGCTGTGCTTAGCCAGCGTTTCGCCCGATGTATCAACAAATATTTCGGCACGGTCGTCCTGCCAGTAAAGGTGGATCACGGCCTTGTTAACATCAGCACCCGAGTTTGGCCTGATGCCTTTCTCCTGCTTAATACGGTCAACAATGGCATCCTTTACCTTAACATTGGCAAACAGCGGCGTGCGTATATGCTCGTTATTTACGTTGGATGTAACAGAAAAGTACCCTGAAAAATCGATCAGCTTTTCCCATTCTATCTTAACCAGCTCGGCGTACAGCTCATCGGGCGTAGCCGCGGTGAACGCTTTTAGCGAGTATAAAACCTGGCTGGCGCAGCGCAGATTTAGATTAAGGGGTATGCAATCGTTAACGGTGCCTTTAAGCTCGATGCCGGTTTGAAATACACGTGCAGGCGTAAAGCCCAGTGCCTCAACTTCACGCTGTAAATAAGGCGAAAGCCTTTTGTTGCAGGTGATAACTATTTTACTTTCGGTGTGGAAAACTTCCATAATATTTGGCGAAAATAAACAATTAAACACACCTCTATTTTAATTTGTTAGCATTAACTTTACATTTTTAATTTTTGAAGCATGGATATCAAAGGCAAAGTACATGAAGTGTCGCCAACCCAACAGGTTACAGACTCACTTAAAAAGCGCGAACTGATTGTTGAATATATAGAGAACCCACAATACCCTGAATACCTTAAATTTGAAGCTATACAGGATCGTTGTAACCTGCTTGACAGTGTTAAAGTGGGTGATGATGTAGAGGTTTTCTTTAACCTGCGCGGTCGCCCATGGACTGACAAAAGCGGTAAAAAAAGCTACTTTAACTCACTGCAATTGTGGAGAATAAACGTATTAAGCGGTGCCGGCAACAGTGCCACCCCTGAGTACGCCCCACCGGTTGACCTAAGCTCAGCACCTGACGAGGACGATCTGCCGTTTTAATAATTAACGGTTTTAGAATATTGAAAAGGGAGCACCAATGGTGCTCCCTTTTCTGTGTTTTATAACAATTCCACAAACCACGTCATTGCGAGGTACAAAGCAATCTCTTTAGGATACTCTAATACGATAAATCGCTCGGGGATTGCTTCGTACCTCGCAATGACGCGTCCTCTTATATTGCATTATCCTTCCTGTCATTTCGAGCGATAGCGAGAAATCTAACGCTATGCTATGAACGCGGACAGATTTCTCCTCGTACCTCGTTCGAAATGACAAGTGTTTTTAAAATATCGCTTTAATCCCAAACACTATTATTAGCGGTAAGTATAACCGGTTCGCCGCCGGTTACTAAGATGGTGTGTTCGTGCTGGGCTACAAAACCGCCTTTGTTGCCTACCAGCGTCCAGCCGTCGCTTTGTGTTTCGGCAATGGTTGATGCGGTTGATATAAAGGTTTCGATAGCTACAGTTGAATTCTTTTTGAAACGGGTCATATTAAAACGGTCGCGGTAATTGGCAATTTCGTGCGGTTCCTCGTGCAGACTTTTGCCTACGCCATGACCGGTCAAATTTTTAATGACCGTGTAGCCAGCCTTTTTAGCTTCGGTTTCTATCAGCAAACCAATATCGGCTATTTTAACACCGCCCTTTATTTGTGAGATGGCTTTTTTAAGGATTGCCTTTGATGCATCAACCAGTTTTTGATGACCATGAATATCCTCACCAACCACAAACGAGCAGCCGTTATCAGCCCAAAAGCCATTCATCTCTGCCGAAACATCAATATTGATCAGGTCGCCGCTTTGTATCACTTTGTCGCCGGGTATGCCGTGGGCCACCTCGCCGTTTAAACTGATGCAGGTATATCCCGGAAACTTATAGGTTAAATACGGCGCCGAACGTGCCCCGTAGCCCTCTAATATCTTTCCGCCGAGTTCGTCCAGTTCTTTGGTGGTTATACCGGGTACAGCAGCCTCACGCATCTTTTTGAGTGTTGCGGCGCATACCTCGCTAATGGCTTTCATCCCGGCTAATTCGTCGTCAGTAGTAATTGACATAGTTGTATCTTATTATAAAAATTGAACAGAGGGGCTGATTATTCAAACCGCTCCTTTAAATATTGTCCGGTGTATGAGTTTTTCTCCTTCATCAAATCTTCAGGCAGACCCTCAAACACCACATTGCCGCCCCTGTCGCCACCTTCAGGGCCAATATCTATCACCCAGTCGGCACATTTGATCACGTCCATATTGTGCTCTATTACGATGATGGTATTGCCATGCTCCAGCAATGCATCGAACGATTTTAGCAGCTTCTTGATATCCGCGAAGTGCAGGCCGGTTGTCGGCTCATCAAATATGAACAGGGTTTTATTAGTGTTATTACCCTTTACAAGGAACGATGCCAGCTTGATACGCTGTGCCTCGCCACCCGATAGCGTGTTTGACGATTGCCCCAACTGAACATAGCCCAAACCAACATCAACCAAAGGCTTTATTTTGCTGATGATCTTGGCTTCTTTGGCGAAGAATTCCAATGCCTCATCAATGGTCAGGTTCAGTACTTCTGATACGTTCTTTTCATTATAAGTAACGTCCAGAATATGCTGTTTAAAGCGGTTGCCGTTACACGATTCGCAGGTCAGGAATATATCGGCCATAAACTGCATCTCTATCTTCACTTCGCCCTCGCCCTGGCAAACATCGCAACGGCCGCCCTCAACGTTAAATGAAAATGCCGATGGTTTTAATCCACCTGCTTTTGCTGCGGGTTGCGATGCGTACAGGTTGCGTATCTCATCCCAAGCCTTTACATAAGTAACCGGGTTTGAGCGCGATGAGCGACCGATCGGGTTTTGATCAACGAGTTCAACCTGCTCAATTTTATTGTAATCGCCCTCAATGGCATCGTAAGCGCCGGTTTGCTCGCCACTGTAATTGCCCAATGTTTTTTGCAGAGCAGGGTGCAGTATGCGTTTTACCAAACTGGTTTTCCCCGAGCCTGATACCCCTGTAACTACAGTTAATACCCCTAACGGAAATTTAGCCGTAACATGCTTCAGGTTATTTTCGCGGGCGCCTTTTACAATGATGTGGTCGCTCCATTTACGGCGGTGCGCAGGTATGGCAATTTCTTCACGCCCACTCAGGTATTTGCCGGTAAGGCTATTATCATCAGTAATTATTTCGCTGTATGTTCCACTGAAAACCAGGTTGCCACCATGCGTACCGGCCTCGGGGCCGATGTCGATAATATGGTCGGCAGCTTTCATTACTTCTTCCTCGTGCTCAACCACCAATACAGTGTTGCCCACATCGCGCAACGATCTTAACACGCCTATCAAGCGGTTGGTATCGCGCGGGTGCAGGCCGATGCTTGGCTCATCCAGCACATATACCGACCCCACCAAACTACTACCCAAAGATGTTGCCAGGTTAATACGTTGCGACTCACCGCCCGAAAGCGTGTTCGACAAACGGTTAAGCGTTAAATAGCTCAAGCCAACATCATTTAAAAAATTAAGGCGGTTGGTTATCTCGGTAAGCAAACGGCGACCAATGGTTTCGTCGTGCTCAGATAGTTTGAGGCTCCTGAAAAACTCGTATGCTGTATCCAGCGGCATCAGCACAATATCGGTGATGGATTTGCCATCTATCTTTACGTACGATGCATCCTGACGTAAACGGCTGCCCTTACATTCAGGGCAGGTAGTTTTACCTCGATAGCGCGATAGCAGCACACGGTATTGTATCTTATAAGTTTGTTCTTCTAACTCCTTGAAAAAGGCATCCAACCCCTGGAAATAGCTGTTGCCTTTCCACAGCAGTTGCTGTTGCTCAGGCGTAAGCTGATTGTATTGGCGGTGGATAGGGAAATCAAACTTGATGGCATTCTTCACCAGCTTATCATTCCACTCACGCATTTTTTCGCCACGCCAGGGGGCAATGGCACCTTCGTATACCGTTTTGCTTTTGTCGGGTATAACCAGATCCTCATCAATACCGATCACCTTGCCGTAACCCTCGCACTTTTTACAAGCGCCGTAAGGATTATTAAAGCTGAAAAAATTTGGTGATGGTTCCTCAAAGCGCAGTCCGTCCAACTCAAATCGGTCGCAAAAAAAGCGTTCCTGCTCAGCGTCTTCGTCCGGCTGCTGCCAGCGTACAAAGCAATCGCCCTTACCTTCAAAAAAGGCGGTTTGTATACTATCGCCCAGGCGACTTACCGTTTCTTCTTCGTTATTTTTGGTAACGCGATCAATTACTATGCGCACATCAAAGGTGGCTGTTTCAGGTTCCGGCTCCTGCTTTTTGGCTTTGCCTTTTTTGGGCTTTTCGTCAATCCCGGTATCTGAAGCGATGCCCTCGTCTTCTATCAGCGCCTCGATGCGGGCTAACTTGCCTTTATACTCCACCCTTACAAAACCCTTTTGCAGCAATACGGCAAGTTCTTCCTTAAGGCTACGGTTGTTATGCGGATGCAGCGGGCATAAAATGGTTACCTGTGTATCATCGGCTAAAGCCATGATAAAGTTGATCACATCGGTAACCGTATCTTTTTTTACTATCTGCCCTGATACCGGTGAATATGTTTTGCCAATACGCGAAAAAAGCAGCTTCAGGTAATCATATATCTCGGTAGATGTACCTACCGTTGAGCGAGGGTTCGAGGTGATCACCTTTTGCTCGATAGCGATAGCCGGGGCAATGCCTTTAATATAATCCACATCGGGCTTATTCATACGGCCCAAAAACTGGCGAGCGTATGATGAAAGGCTTTCCACATAGCGGCGCTGCCCCTCGGCGTACAGCGTATCAAACGCCAGCGACGATTTACCCGACCCCGACATGCCCGTAACCACCACCAGCTTATTTTTGGGGATAGCAACGTCAATGTTTTTGAGGTTGTGCACGCGGGCACCTTTTATGATGATATTTTGTTGAGCGTCTTTCTCTGCTTCGTTTATCATTAGCTGCTTATGGTCAATGGTCCATAGTCAATGGTAAAGATATGCATAGACCATGGTCTATGGGCTATCAGCTATCGACTAAAATAAGAAAGTGCAAAAATCCTAAAATGTTTAGCAAAAAGCAAATGAATTGATGTAGATGAATGTCATTTGTTTTGAGGGGGATGATAAGTTATAGTTGTTAGTTTGCGAACCCCTCCCTGACCCTTGCGTGGGGAGGGAATAAATAAACACGTTGTTGCGAGGCACGAAGCAATCTCCGAGTGACTTGTCATGTTGAATATCCTAAAGAGATTGCTTCACTATCGAAATGATGTGGTGGGTTAAATTCATTGTCATTTCGAACGAGGTACGAGGAGAAATCTGTCGTTTGCCTATGAACGTGTGCAGATTTCTCCTTCGTCGAAATGACATGATTGTTAAAGTTCTATTTAAAATTCCTCCCCCTCGGGGAGGATTTAGGAGGGGTATTATCCCTCCACATTGATCCCTATCTGCTTTAGCAACAGCGAAGCGTTAAACGTTTTGCATTCGCCATGCTTTAGTTTGTAGTCGAACAGCATTTCGCCGTTTTGTACCTGGATGTCAAAGTAATAGTTACGTACGTAGGCAGGGTATTTATCTTCGAGGCGGGCAATTTGCAAATCGTGGGTGGCAACCATGCCTACGGCGCGTTTGGCTATCAGTTGCTCAATTACCGCTTTTGAGCCCAGGTACTTATCAACCGAGTTGGTGCCGCGCAGCATCTCATCTACCAAAAAGAAAACCTTGGGTACGGTTTCAACAGCGCCAAGCAGCATCTGCAACCTGTCCAGCTCGGCTTTAAAGGTTGATGTGCTTTCGTTCAGTGAATCCTTAATGCGCATGTAGCTGATGATGTTGATCACCGATACATCCATCACATCTGCACAAACCGGCGCTCCGCATAGGGCCAGTACGGTGTTGATACCTATGGTTCGCAAAAAGGTACTCTTGCCCGCCATGTTCGACCCGGTGATGATATCAACCTGGAATGTATCGCGCAGCTCATAGCTGTTCACCACCCTTTTATACGGCTGTATAAGCGGGTGACCGATGTTTTGCGCCGCCAGGGTATATCCCTCGCCATCTGCAATTTGTGGTATGGCCCAGTTGGGATAATTGGTATGCAGGCTTGCCAGGCTAATAAGCGCTTCATATTCGGCCAGTACATCAAAGGCATCCTCCAGGTTTTGTTTGTTGGCGCGCTTCCACTCCTCAATGGCAATGATCTGTTTCAGATCCCAAAGAAAAAAGATGTTCAGCACCGAGCCTACCAATAAGTTAAGCCTGCTGTTGAATTTATTGATCAGGCGCGATAATTCCTTTATTTCTTCGGAGGTTTGCTTCTCCTTTAACTGGCTCGACAGGCCTGCGCAATACGCCGACTGCCATTTTTCGTCCTCCGCTTTTTTAAAGGCCTGCGCGTACTTGCCCAGCGTGTCGCCTATTTTGCCAATAACCAGATCGGCTTTTTTAATTTGCGCCGCTCTTGATGCCACCAATCCCAAATGCGCTACCGCCACAAGTACCGGCAATGCCTTCGCATCAAAAAAAGCCGATAATAAAATAGCTGCTACAGTTACAAAAGGCGCCACATGGCAATACTTTTTTATCCAGCCCTCGCCGGGTAGGTTAAGCGGGAGGCCAAGGTATTTTATCAGGTTGCTTAGTTGTAACAGATCGGCCGTTTTGGCGAACAACAGTAAGGCCTGTAACTCAAGCTTCCAGTTGCTTTTAACGGCTAATTCGCGTACGGCTTCCTGCCTTTGTAAAATGGTTGGCTTATCAGTCGGGGCGCTTAACCATGCGGCCAGTTTATTATTGCCCGGCACGGTAGCTGCACGGTTGATCAGGTTAAACAAGGATGCCTTACCGAATATATCCAGATCAGAAGTATAAAAATGTTTATCGTTACTGTATCGATCGCCGTTATAGTACAGGTTTTCGTAGTATTCAATACTGTCTATCTCGTTTTTATTGATGCTTACCAGGTCGGTATAATAATCGCGCTCGCGCTCAAATTCGCTTTGGCGTTTTACCAATGCTACAAATATTAAAACTAACAAAATGGTAGTTATGGCTATCACGGCAAAGTTGTTGGATGCCACCCCAACACTCACCCCGGCTATAAATAAGGCGAATATGCCCAACCGCATCAGCGAATAATTGTTAGCCTGCTTTTTAAAACGGTCGGCCTCGGCCTGGGCTACGTCGGCATTTTTGCGATAGGTGTTCAGTATATCCTGCTTCATCAGTTAAAAACAAAAGGGTAAAGTAAGGGCTTTATTTTAAAATTAACGTTATTTGTGCTGTTTTATGAAGATAACGCTTTTAACCGTTGGCAAAACTGAAGATTCGTACCTGCGCGAGGGTATCGAAAAATATGTGAAGCGCCTTAAGCATTACATTAAGCTTGAACTGCTTGATCTTGCCGAGTTAAAGAACACCAAAGCCCTCTCGCAAGATCAGCAAAAGGCGCGTGAGGCCGAGATGATCCTCAAAAAGATCACCCCGCTTGACCATGTGATATTGCTGGATGAAAAAGGCAGCGAACTCACCTCAACCCAGTTCGCTAACACCATTAATAAACACATGGTAGGCACGGCAAGTCATTTAGTGTTTATTGTTGGCGGGCCTTATGGTTTTGATGCCTCGGTATACCAGCGGGCTAATGATAAGCTTTCGCTTTCGCGGATGACGTTTTCGCACCAAATGGTACGCCTGTTTTTTATTGAGCAGTTATACAGGGCTTTCACCATTATTAAAGGCGAGCCGTATCACCACGAGTGATCAGGCAATATAATATCAGGTAACGGTCATACGAGTTGATCATCTGCCGTTAGTAGGTATAAAATTTGCTACATTGCAGGCATGGGAGCAGGACACGATCATTCTCATCATCACCACGATCACGGCGTAAAGCTTGATCATCTGAATAAGGCCTTTATTTGGGGCATTGCCCTCAACATTACCTTTGTTGTGGTTGAGGCCGCGGCAGGTTTGTACAGCGGCTCGTTAGCCTTACTTACCGATGCCGGCCATAACCTGAGCGATGTAGCCAGTTTGGCTTTAGCCTTATTGGCCTATAAACTCACCAAGGTTACCAGCAATAAGGTATACACTTATGGCTATAAACGATCGACCATATTAGTTTCCTTTTTTAACGCGGTGATATTGTTCGCGGCCATTGGCGTTATTGTTTATGAGGCTATTGAGCGCCTTACCCAACCGCAGGCCGTTCCCGGTGATACCATTATTTGGGTAGCGCTTACCGGTATAGCCATTAACGGGTTTACCGCCTGGCTGTTTATGAAGGATAAGGAAAAAGACCTGAATGTTAAGGGCGCCTACCTGCACATGGCGGTTGATGCCATAGTATCATTAGGGGTAGTAATATCGGGCGTTATTATTGCCTATACCGGCTGGTTTTGGCTGGATAGCGCAGTGAGCATAATTATAGCCATTGTTATTTTAATTGGCACCTGGGGACTGTTTAAGGATAGCCTGCGCCTGGAGATGGACGGCGTACCAAAAGACATGGACATTGCCGCCATAAAAGCCGAACTGTTAAAAGCCAACGGCGTGCTTGATATACACCACATGCACGTATGGGCGTTAAGCACTACCGAGAATGCCCTCACCGCGCATTTGGTTATAGCTCCCGAATCTATCGACAATTTTGACAAGATAAAGCACGACCTGCGCCACCGCCTGGAGCATTTGGACATAAACCACAGCACCTTTGAGCCCGAGTTTAGCGAGAAAAAGTGCGACGACCCGGTTTGCTGTTAAATAAAAACGCCATTGCAGATGACCGCAATGGCGTATTTTATTTTTAAAGCTCGCTGAAATTACTCAGCTTTTTTAGCTCTTGGCTTTTTTGCCTTTGGTTTTTCTTCGGCTGGGGCTTCGGTTACTTCAGCCTCGGCAGCGGGTGCGGCCGGTGCTTCTTCGGCTACCGGTTCGGCAGCAGGAGCGGTTGGCTCAGCCTCGTTAAACTGTGGCAGATCTTTCAGGATGTTGAACCATGAAACGATCTTCTTCATATCCGAAGCATAAACCTTATCCTCGTCATGATCCGGCGCTACTTCTCTGAAGTATTCGCGCAGTTTTTTGCCGTCGGCTTTTGCATCCGGTGGGGTTGATGTTTTCATGCGCTCAAAAATATCTTTAAGCTTAATGTCATCATCCAAACCAAAAACGGTTATTTCCTCTAATGCCGCCAGTTTAGCGGTTGACAGGTTTGCAACCAACTTTGTTTTTTGCGCGTCAAGGCTTTCCAGTATAAAACCGGTTTTGTTTTGCGCCAGGGCTTTCCATAAACCCGGCTTGCCCGATACCGCTACTATTCCGTATAAATTCATATAGTGAGTTGTGAGTGGTTAGTAGTGAGTGGTGAATAGTGAATGGTGAGTTAAATAAATAGAAAAGTTATAAGATTTACTATTTAATTTTTGCTTCATTCACTACTCACAATTCACCACTCACCAAAATTATTCCTCAATTACTTCGATGGTAGTTATTTTATCGCCCTGGCGAATGTCGTCAACCACGTCAACATTTTCAACAACCTTACCAAAGCAGGTGTGGTTACGGTCAAGGTGAGCGGTGTTGGCACGGCTGTGGCAAATGAAAAACTGTGAGCTACCGGTGTTACGACCAGCATGCGCCATTGAAAGTACGCCACGATCGTGGTATTGGTTTTCGCCGGTTAATTCGCAATCAATGTGATAGCCTGCACCGCCAGAACCTGCTTTGTAAGCCGTTGCCGGATCTTTTGAGAACGGACAACCACCCTGTACCACAAAGTTAGGGATAACACGGTGAAAGGCTATACCATCGTAAAAGCCCTCTTTGGCCAGCTTTTTAAAATTAGCTACTGTATTAGGTGCATCATTATCGTAAAATTCTACGGTCATGTTGCCCTTTTCTGTTTTTATGATCGCTTTACTCATCTCTTTACTAAATAGTTTGCAAAGGTAGTAAAAAAGAGTTAAGCCGAAAGGTTAAAGCGAAAAGCGGAAAGGTGGTTAACTATGCTGATAATTTACTGCTAATCGTCCAACCAATCTTCCAGTATTCCCTCTGCTTTTATTTTGAACAAATCATCAACATAAGCACCTTTAGAGGTTTTGCTCGCTTTTTATCTTTTACATCAAAATATGGAGCTAAGTATTTGTCAAAAGCTTTTTGATTGAAAGCTGAAAGATCAATCATAACTGATTCTTTGAACTTTATATCTTGAATTTTAACATCTCTTTCATCCTCTTTAAACCGACTTTCATCAAATCTATATGGGTCACCGGGGCTTGCCCATTGCCCATCTGATGTAGGGTAAACATCGAAGTATTGATATTTAAAGTGATAGAGCTTTCCATCAGCCTCAAGTATCACAAAAAGCAGAACATTTTTGTAAGCAGCAAAACTGGGTTTACCCATGTGATCGTATACGTCAAACTCAATAGTATCTTTATCAAATTTGTTATGTACGTTTTTAATTATCTTGTATTTCGCCTTAAATGCATAATCTGAGATAATAGGTGACAAAAAATCGCCGGGCGGCAAATCAGGGGGACGTGTTGTATCTAATACCGGTTTAAATTCTTCTACGCTGATCTTTTCTCCCACAAAAACATACAGGCTGTCATTTTGAGCAGAGCAAACATGAGTTGTTAATAAGAAACAAATCAGGAAAAACAATCTGTGCATAAGATGAATTGGTTTACATTGAAGATAGCAATTACTCAGCACATTTATCGTTACATTTGGATATGAACGCACACCAAAAAAAGCTTTCACCTTTCCGCTTTCGCCTTTCAGCTTTCACCTCTCGCCTTTCGCCTTTCACCTTTCAGCTTTCGGCTATAATTATTCTGCTTTTAGCTTTCGGCTTAAACGTGGCCAGAGCATCATCGTTGCTTATACCGATGGATGAGGAGCAAAAGGATCACCTGAAATCGTACGGAATTGCTTTTTGGATATTGCAGAATGGTGGCGAGGTTAACTGGCTGCTTAATTACCGTGGAGGTAGCTTTATGATGGCCTACAGCCAAAAAACCGAGGCGGAGTGCAAAATACGTGGCGTAAGCTACCAGGTTATTGCAGATGCCGCCGCTACCGGCATACTAACCGAGGTGAGCGATCCATCAGTAAATATGGATGTGGTTAAGCTGCAAAAAGCACCTAAGATTGCCGTGTATTCACCCAAAAGTAAATTACCCTGGGATGATGCCGTTACCATGGTGCTTAAGTATGCCGAGATACCTTATACCGTTATTTACGATGAGGAGGTAATAAAAGGCGAGCTGCCCAAGTACGATTGGCTGCACCTGCACCACGAGGATTTTACCGGCCAGTTCAGCAAATTTTATGGCGCTTACCGTTACGAGCAATGGTATGTTAACGATGTAAATACGCAGCAGGCCACGGCCAAAAAGCTGGGCTTTAACAAGGTATCAAAAATGAAGCTGGCCGTGGTGCAAAACATACAGGCCTTTTGCACCGGTGGCGGGTTTTTATTCGCCATGTGCGCCGGTACCGATACGTTCGACATAGCCTTAGCTGCCGCCGGTACCGACATTTGCGAGGCCATGTTTGATGGTGATGGTGCTGACCGTGCCGCGCAAAGCAAACTGGATTTTAGCCAAACCTTCGCCTTTCAAAATTTCAGGCTGGATATGAGCCCTATCTCGCACCAGTTCAGTAATATTGATGTGAGCCAGACACGCGCTGTTGAGCGCAGCAAGGATTTTTTCACGTTGTTCGATTTTTCGGCAAAGTACGATGTGGTGCCCAGCATGCTTACCCAAAACCATGATAAGGTGATCAAGGGTTTTATGGGCCTCACCACAGCCTACAATAAAAGCGTGCTTAAACCGGGTATAACCATTATGGGCGAAATGAAAACCGCCAACGAAGCCCGCTACATACACGGCGAATACGGCAAAGGCCAATGGACATTTTACGGCGGCCACGACCCCGAAGATTACCAACACGCCGTAGGCGACCCACCTACCGACTTAAAACTCCACCCCAACTCGCCGGGCTATAGGTTAATATTGAATAATGTGCTGTTCCCGGCAGCTAATAAGAAGAAGCAGAAGACGTAGGAGCGCAGGCGTAGCCCCCCGACCCCCTAAAGGGGGAGATTTTAGCAGATTTTCAGACAATATATATATATATATATACTCCTCTTTAAGAGTCAATAACAAAAACTCCCTTTAGGGGCTGGGGGCAAACTCCCCCTTTAGGGGGCTGGGGGGCTACGCCTTTAGGGGACGGAAGAGGCTTGGCTGTTGGTTTACTGAAAAAACGTCCAGCTAACGCCGAGTTTCAGCATGGCATCCTGCATGGGGTAGCGGTTAACGGTGTAGAAACCTTTGCTGAACAGCCCCTGGTTCACATAATCGTATTGTACAAACAGGTTCACGTGGTCAATAGTGGCTTTCATAAAGGCGGTTGCAACAGGGTACGAGCTAAAGGTAACATCGGCACCGTTGTAAAATTGACCTAAACCTGTAGCGTATGATGGCGCAAGGTAGCGTGTGTTGTACCGCACCGTTACACCTAAATTATTGTAAAGCACTTTAAACCATGTTGAGGTAAAGTACAGGCTGCCGTAAGCATATATTTCGGGTGTGCGTAAAATATCCTGATAGTCGGTTTTTTGGTAAACGCCGTAGGCATCAAAGTGCCATTTGCGCCAGCTAAGGTTTTTACCCAAGCTCACCTTTATCATGTTGATCGGTGTGCTCAGCTGCGCCGGTTGCACATCATTACCACCTGATGCGGATGTATAGTATATATAGTCGTTAATTAAAAAATACTCCGCTTTCAGATCCAGCTGCAAGGGTGTATTCACATAATTGAACGATAGATTGGTTGTTTTAACGTTGCCAAAGTCATTATTAAAAATATAGTGGTTTGATACCCACCGGGTAGCCATTAACGGCGGCGAGGCATTTTGCTGGTAGGCTCCCAAAATAACTTTGCCTACCTTGTCGCTACCGCCAATCATCAGCTTGGCATCGTATAAAAAGTTACCAAAATCGCGCCCGGCAACAATCTGCCTAACATCGCCCTCTAACAACACACGATCGCTAAGGCGGTAACCTATGCGGCCCTTAATGGTGATGTTTTGGAACAGCACGTTCTGCATTTTATTATTGCGGATGTACAGGTTACCAAACTCGTTGGTACCGGTATCTAACACATGCTGTGTATAGTTATATAAGTCGTGCTCCAGGCCAATATCCAGCTTAGCCTCGTTTTTGGCCGATTTGCCGCGCAGGTAAAAACTGTACGCAAAATCGTTATGCATGCGGTTAATGGTCAGCGAGTCGTTCGATCGGCGCGAGCTGAAATAATAATCGGGGAATACGTTGTAGGTATCAATATCATCCTGCAAAAACTGGTACCTGCTGCGGGTATAGCTAAAGGTATGCGTTACCCTTTGGGTAGGCCGTAATACGGCTTTTCCTTTGGTTTTTACGCTATCAACATGCCCAATAAAGTACGATTGCCGCAGGTGTATACCCGCCGTTTTCCACTGTGTAAAGCTTTGGGGCAAGCGCACCTGTTCCAAAGTTTTATCGAACGTGGCATTGGCGTCGGTAAATATAATGTCGTTCTTTATTATCGCGCCACTTTCCGGAGCCTTGAGGTTATTGTATATAATGTTGCCGAGCATGTTGTAACGCTTGCTCTTTGACTCGTACCAGGTAAAAAGCGCTACGTTAACATCGCTCACGTTTTGCCGCAACACACTGCTGGTACTATAATAACCCTTTGAACCATTAAAGTTGAGGTTAAAGCCCACGTTGAGTCGCGGATTCACGTTTTGGCTGTGGGTTATTTTTACAAATTGCTCTGCCGAGCCGCCACTTACATAATTCAGGTTGGTGTACTGCACGCGTGCCCGGTAGTAGTTAATATCTTCCGGCCTGATCATGTATGGGTCCAGCGTGTGCAGGCCGGCATCAAAGCCAATAGTTTTTGCAGGTTCAAAAAGTAGTGGCCGTTGCTGTATACCTACGTAACCGCCCAAACTTATGCGCGGGCTGCGCGGCTGATAAAGCGGACTATAATTTTCATAATTACGCAAGGTGGTATCTAACGAAAAATCTTGCGTGCTATCGCCCATAAAACGTTCGGAGCTTACCCTTATCCACGAGGCGTCAAAAACAATGGAATCCTCTTTTTCTTCTTCACGCTTGCGCAGGGTATCCATCAGCTCATCGCCGCTAAGTTGTTTTTGCTGGGTATTCTTGCTGGTATCGCGCATGTAATTGGGCGTACGCTGGCCGGGGTATTGGGTGTTACCATTACCGTTTGACGGAAACTGCGCGAACACGGCCTGAACGCTCAGGCTGAACAGTAAAATTAATATGTATCTCAGCTTTGCAAGCATTAGTTTCCTGCTATCAGTTCCTTTAAAATCAGCGTCAGTTTTGGTTCGGCCTCCTGTGCCACGGCAATTATCTCATCTAACGATACTGGTTGCAATACCTCCGGGAAACCCTCATCAGTTAATACCGAAATAGCGAACACCGGCAGCCCCATGTGGCGGGCCACAATAACTTCGGGCACAGTGCTCATGCCAACCGCGTCGCCGCCAATAAAGCGCAGGTAGCGGTATTCGGCACGGGTTTCTAAATTAGGGCCGGTAACCGCAACATAAACTCCCTTATGGCAAATAATATTGTTGGCCGATGCTATGTTAAGCGCCTTTTCAATCAGATCGATACGGTAAGGCTGGCTCATATCCGGAAAACGCGGACCAAGCTCAAACTCATTCCTGCCTATCAGCGGGTTTTGCGGTTGCAGGTTAATGTGGTCTTCGATTACCATCAGGTCGCCTTTCTTAAAGCCCGGGTTCAGTGATCCGCTGGCGTTTGATACATACAGGGTTTTGATGCCCAGCATTTTCATCACCCTAACCGGGAAGGTGATTTGCTCCATGGTGTATCCCTCGTAATAATGCAGCCTGCCCTGCATAGCCACCACGTTAACGCCGCCAAGCTTACCAAATATCAGCTTACCCGAATGGAATTCAACAGTAGATATCGGAAAATCGGGGATGTTGGCATACATCAGTTGTTTTTCAACCTCAATTTCGTTAACCAAACCACCCAGGCCGGTACCTAAAATAATGCCTGCTTCGGGTACAAAATCGCCGATACGGCTTTTAATGTATGCTGTTGTGCGATGAATATTCTCTAACATAATTTTTTATAAGGCCGGCAAACTCCTGTTCGCCATCAATAAATTTAACACCTATGGGCAACACTAAAAAGGGCAGTTTGTTAACCAGTGGCAGCAGTTGCTGTTCACCTAAACGTTGCGCGTCCTTTTCTGTTGTGATAAGCAGTTTTTTTTCTGCCACGCACGCCTCAAATTCATCAGCAAGTTTACTTATATTTTTTAAGCTGAACTGATGATGATCGGGATATTTGTGATGAATAATTTTCGATGTAAAACCATGCAGATACTGCACAAGCGGCGTGGTATTGGCAATGCCGCTCAGCAAAAACACAGTGGTATCGGCGTCAATAATATCAACAACCTCACTACCATTTAAACTTTGCAATGGCTGATAAGCTATCGATGTAAAGTAAACCTTTTGAAACGGGAATGGCTTTAAGCGTTCGGTAAGCTGTTGCTTATCCTGATCGCTGAGTGTTGGTGGGCATTTGCTTACTATCAGTACATCGGCTCGCCAGCGGCCCAAAAATGGTTCGCGCAGGTTACCGGCGGGCAGCATTAAGCGCGGCTCATTAATGCGGTTATAGTCGAACAATAAAACACTGAAACCCGGCTTAACCGCGCGGTGCTGGTAGGCATCGTCCAACACAATAACATCATGCGCGGGCATCAGCTTTTTAATACCGGTTACCCTATCGGCACATACCGCAACGGTTACATCAGCGAATTTATTTTTGAATTGCGCGGGTTCATCACCAACTTGGGTGGCAGTGGCGTTAACCTCGGCTTCGAGGTAGCCGGTTGTTGAACGGCCGTAGCCCCGGCTCAGGGTAGCTACCTTGTTATCATCTTTAAGCAGGCGGATGAGGTATTCGGTCATGGGGCTTTTGCCCGCGCCACCTACATCCAGATTGCCCACGCATATAACCGGAAAGTTGAACAGCGTGCTTTTAAGTATACCGGCATCATAACACCAGTTACGTATGCTTACCACCAACCCGTAAATGAGCGATAACGGAAATAATAACCAGCGCAGGTATTTCATATCAAGCCGTAAAGATAAATAAAAGCCCTTGTTATAGCATCAATATGCCTGTTGCCTTAGTTTGGCTTTATTAATTTGCATACCAGTACATTAAATAATTTTTAATGTATAAATTCGTTTATATTTCACAACCAATTTAATAAGGCCTCCCGTTTTTATATTTATAGTAAGATGAAAGTGAGGGATTTTAAGATTCTGACAGCCATGCTATTCATCGCTATCTTTTTTTCGAAGATGGTGATATCAGTTGCGCCTGTTATTTTTCATCTGGACAATAAGGTTGTGAAAGCGGTGATTATGCAGCTGGAAAGCGAAAGCAAGGAAAAGGACACCGCAGAGAAAGACATCTGCAAAGAAAAAAAATCATTTGACGAGTATTACACCCAGTTGGTGCGCTTTAACCTGCACGTTATTGAGGTGAACATACTCCACAATCAGGAAACCCTGATATACCATTACGCTTACTCATCAAACATACTTACGCCTCCTCCAAACGCGTAAACCTTTTTAGCCTGTATTTTCCTGGCCGGAAGATGCCGGGCTTACTTCTTCTTTTATAACACACCAAACCATTTTACTAATTTATGAATCAGCATGACCATAATGTCGGCAAGGCAGGCTTTTTTGACCTGCACAAGTATTTTTTAGGCAAAAATCTGAAACGGGACCTCCCGGCCAGTATAGTAGTATTTTTAGTTGCCCTGCCCCTTTGTTTGGGTATCGCGCTGGCATCGGGCGCGCCGCTTTTCGCGGGTTTGTTAACCGGCATAATTGGCGGCATAATAGTGGGTGCGGCCAGTGGTTCGCAGCTTAGCGTTGCCGGGCCGGCCGCCGGACTTACCGTTATTGTGCTCAATGCCATTGCCACCCTGGGTTCGTACGAAACTTTTTTACTGAGCATCATTATTGCCGGGGGAATGCAGATCATTTTAGGGCTGATCAAGGCCGGTACTATCGGCAATTACTTTCCATCGGCTGTTATTGAGGGCATGCTGGCTGCTATTGGTATCATTCTGATCATGAAACAACTACCCCACGCGGTAGGTTACGATGCCGATTACGAGGGCGATGAAAGTTTTTCGCAGGCCGATGACCATAATACCTTTTCGGAGATCATGCACGCCATTGCAAAGATCAATTACGGGGCGGTTATTATTAGCGCGCTATCATTGCTGATACTTATCTACTGGCCCAAAATTAAAAAAGTAGCTGTTGTGCCTGCTCCACTCATTGTGGTGATAGCGGGCATAGCTTTGAGCGCCGTATTTATGGGTACCGATTTCGCCCTGCTGGATAAACAATTTGTTGCCATACCCATTGTTAAGAACGGTGAGGAATTCTTTAACCTTTTCAGATCGCCAAACTTTAGCGCCATAACCAATAAGGATGTTTGGATAGTTGCCGCTACCATTGCCATTGTGGCCAGTCTGGAAAGCTTACTGAGCCTGGAAGCGGTGGATAAGATAGACCCGATAAAACGCGTGTCGCCCACCAACCGCGAACTTGTGGCGCAGGGACTGGGCAATGTAATAAGTGGCATGCTGGGTGGTATGCCCATGACGGCCGTTATCGTACGATCATCAGCCAATGTAAATTCAGGGGCACGTACTAAGGTGAGCGCTATTGTGCATGGGGTGTTTTTACTGTTGTCGCTGCTATTTATCCCGGGGCTGATTAATATGATACCGCTATCGTGCCTGGCAGCCATCCTGTTGATGACCGGCTATCGCCTTACCCGTGTAGAACTGTTCAGGCATGTATGGCACAAAGGCCTGTCGCAATTCATCCCCTTTGTAGTAACTATTGTGGCCGTGGTATTTACTGATCTGCTTAAGGGTGTAGGCATAGGTATGCTGGTAGGTATATTTTATATACTGCGCACCAATATGCGTAACCCGTATTTTTATAGAATTGTTAAGGACGACGACGGCAAAAAGACCATCCATATCAGGCTGGCCGAGGAGGTATCGTTCTTAAATAAGGCCGCCATACAAATAACCCTCACCAGTTTACCCGAAGGCAGCGATGTACTGATTGACGGATCGAACTCAAGATACATTGACCCCGATGTGCTCGAAACCATCCATAACTTTAAGCATAACGCCTACACCAAGGGTATTATAGTACAGTTGCAAGATGTTAAGGACAGGTATGATGTGCCCAAATTAAAGGAACTTATATACAAGCCCTGATATTTAAAACAGAACAGTTGATGATTTTGCATGTTAACATATGGTACAATGAGTGGTTGCCGCGTAATTGGAAACATTTGCCGGTAATTCGCTGTTCATCAACTCAAAAAAACTGTATGCTGCGTCAACCCAAGGAAGAACGTTCTCTAAAACAAAATATGCTGCTTGCCTCATCTACCGCGTTTGTGGCAGGTGTAACCAACGTAATAAGTATTATTGCCTTTTTCGCCTTTACCGCAAATGTTACCGGCCACGTGGCCAACCTGGCCAAAGAAATTATGGAGCAGGATTACAGCAGCATTGAGGTTTTCGTGCTTTGGCTGCTGCTGTTTTTCATCGGCGCGCTGATAGCCAGTTTCGCTATTAAGAGTTTTGAGGGCAAGAGTAATTACCGGGCCAATGCAATACCTATAGTTATTGAAATTATAGTGCTGCTTTTTGTGGCTATTTACGGCAACAACTTTTACAGTGGTACTGAAAATGAACGCGAGATAATTACCGGCTGTATATTATTTGCCATGGGCTTGCAAAACGGCATGGTATCAACAGCATCGGGCGGGTTAATAAAATCAACCCACTTAACGGGTTTATTTACTGATCTGGGCACCGAACTGGCCGATTATTATCACCCCAAAACACCACAGCCGGTTGAGCTGCGTAACAAGATCATCATCCGCATTACGGTACTTGGCTTTTATATTTTAGGAGGTATTATCGGGGCGTATTTTTATAATAAATATCATTTTGTGGTTTTCTACTTTTTACCGGTAATTTTGCTTACAGTATTATTTTACGATCTGATACCTATGATCATTCATCGTATAACCCGTATATTTTCAACAGATACAAAAACTAATAAAGCAACATCATAAAACCCATTAAACATTTACACCATGTGCGCAAATACAATTCCTGAATTACACGACACAAGTCACATCACTTACGAGGGCTTACTTGAAGGCAACAAAGAGTTTGTGGCCAATACATTAAAGATCGATCCGCATTATTTCGATAAGCTGGCCAATGGCCAAACGCCACCGGTTTTATGGATTGGCTGCGCCGATAGTCGCGTACCAGCCAACCAGATTACCCGTACCATGCCGGGCGAGATATTTGTACACCGTAATATTGCCAACATGGTGATACATACTGATATGAATATGCTCAGCGTGCTCGATTACGCAGTGAACGTATTGAAAGTAAGGCACGTTATTGTTACCGGTCATTACGGTTGTGGTGGTGTATTAGCCGCTATGGGCAACAGTTCGGTAGGTATAATTGATAACTGGCTGCGCCACATTAAGGATGTGTACCGCCTGCATGCCGAAGAACTTATTGCCATTGAGGACGAAAAGAAACGTGGCGACAGGCTGGTTGAGCTGAATGTTTTTGAGAACGTAGGCAACCTCTGCAAAACATCCATAGTACAAAACGCCTGGAAAAAGGGACAAGACCTGAGTGTACACGGTTGGGTTTACGCCATCAACACCGGCCTCATCACCGATCTCAAGATCAGCCAAAACTCAAACTCAAACCTTGAGAATGTGTTTAAGTTTGTTTTGTAAGGTTCTTTAAAATCTAAATAAAAAAACTTGTCATTTCGAACGAGGTACGAGGAGGAATCTGTACGCTTAATTATGAAAGGTGTGCAGATTTCTCGCTATCGCTCGAAATGACAAGGAGTATTAGTTAAAAAAACCACGTCATTGCGAGGAACGAAGCAATCTCTTTAGGAAATTCTACAAGACAAGTCGCTCGAGGATTGCTTCGTTCCTCGCAATGACGCGTTTATTAGAAGTCCTCCCCCCGGGGAGGATTATTCGTATATTATTATCTGTTTTTCAGTGGAGCTCATGAGGGCTCCGCAGTTTAGGAGGGGTTATCAAAGAGATAAAAAAATAACAGTATTACCCTTTGCTGCGCTCTACCACCTCGGTATAATAATCCTCATACAGCGGCAGTATGTTCTTAAGTTCAAATATCTTGGCGCGGGCAAGGGCGTTATCCTTAAAGGTGTTCAGGCGTTCGTCATCTTCCAGTATATATATTGAGGCTTCGGCCATGCCTTCAACATCGCCTACGTCTTTTAAGAAACCGGTTTCGCCGTCAACATTAAGTTCAGGCAAACCACCGGCGTTACTGCTGATCACGGGGACTTTGCAGGCCATGGCTTCCAACGCGGCCAAACCAAAGCTTTCGGATTGTGACGGCATCAGGAACAAGTCGGCTACTGAAAGTATTTCTTCAATGGCATCCTGCTTGCCCAAAAAACGTATCTGATCGGCCACACCCAGATCGCGCGATAGGTGCTCGCAACGCGAACGCTCTACGCCATCGCCTACCATAAGTAGTTTGGCCGGTACTTTTTTCACTACCTCGGCAAAAATGCGCACCACATCCTCGGTACGTTTTACCTTACGGAAGTTAGAGGTATGCACCAAAATACGCTCACCGTTTGGCGCTATGGCCTTGCGAAAGTGATCCTTCGGTTTAAAGCTAAAGCGGTTGAGGTCAATAAAGTTAGGTATAACCTTGATCTCGTTCTCTATATCAAAAAAGTCGTATGTGTCTTTACGTAATGATTCGGATACGGATGTTACACCGTCTGATTTATTGATGGAGAAGGTAACAACAGGTTTAAATGTCCTGTCTTTACCCACCAGGGTAATATCGGTACCGTGCAGGGTAGTTACTACCGGTATGCTGATGCCATAAGTAGCTAAAATCTGCTTGGCCATAAAGGCTGCCGATGCATGTGGTATAGCGTAATGAACGTGCAGTACGTCCAGTTTTTCAAAACGCACCACATCAACCAGGCGACTGGCCAGGGCCAATTCATAAGGCTGAAAATCGAACAAAGGATAGTTTGATACCGATACCTCATGGTAAAAAAGGTTCTCGGAGAAAAGATCAAGACGCACCGGCTGGTTATAGGTAATAAAATGTACCTGATGACCACGCTCGGCAAGTGCCTTGCCCAACTCTGTAGCAACAACCCCGCTACCGCCAAAGGTTGGATAACAAACAATTCCTATTTTCATTTCGGTTGCAATGTTAACAGCAATTTATGTCAAAAGTGTTATCGCTTTGTAAAATCGTTGGTACAGTGCGCAGGCGCTTTAAATAGCGTGTTTTGCATGTTCAAACAAGTATGAAACTACTCGTTACCGGCGGGTTTATCACCGCTTGTTTTTGGCGGGCCGGTCGTTCGGAAACGTGGCTTAAAACCAAGCTTCGGCTCAGCCGCTTTTTCTTCAGCAGGTTTTTCTTCCGCAGACTTATCTTCAATGGCAGGAATTTCCTCTGCTTTAGCTTGAACTGCCTCCTCAACAGATTTAGGTGGATTAGCTGCTCTGAACTTTGGCGTAAAGCCTAATTTTGGAGCTGCTGGCGTTTCTTCCGTCGGTTTATCTTCAACGGATGGTGCTTCTTCTGTTATAGGTGGAGCCGCTTCCTCAACTGGCTTAGGCGGATTGGCCGCACGAAATTTCGGCGTGAAACCTAATTTCGGAGCTGCTGGCTTTTCTTCTTCCGATTTATCCTCAACAGTGGGAGCCTCCTCCGCTTTAGGCTGAGTCGCATCCTCGACAGGTTTAGGTGGATTAGCCGCACGGAATTTCGGCGTAAAACCCATCTTCGGTTTCGCGGGTACTTCTCCTGCTGGTTTATCCTCAATTACAGGAGTTTCCTCTACTTTAGGCTGAGCCGTATCTTCAACAGGTTTGGGTGGATTAGCCGCTCTGAATTTCGGCGTGAAACCCATTTTTGGTTTTGCGGGTTCTTCTCCTGCCGGTTTATCTTCAATGGCAGGAGTTTCCTCTGCTTTGGGTTCAGTAGTATCTTCAACCGGTTTGGGTGGATTAGCCGCTCTAAATTTCGGACTGAAACCTATTTTCGGTTTGGCGGCCGGAGTTTCTTCGGTTGTTTGTTCCGTTGCCGGGGTTTCTGCCTTGGATTGTTCGGTAGCATCCGCAGGCTTTGGCATGCTTGCCGCGCGAAATTTTGGGGTAAAGCCAACCTTTGGTTTTACTGCCGGTGCATCAGCCACACCGTCTGCTTCTTTTGGTGCCTGTACAGCCGGGGTGCTCAGGGTTTCAACTATGGTTTGTTCTGCAAGCTGATTTTCCTCACGTAAACGTTCGGCCTTAACTTCGGGTGCTAAGTGATATTGGCGGCGCAGTTTGTTGAACCAGTACTTCTTGGTATGGTCAAAACTCTTTTCGCCCATGGCCTCATAATGGTTCCTGAATTCGCCATACAATGCCGGTTCGCCTTGTTGCAGGGCGGCAATATCTATTTTCTTCTTTTTAAAAAAATCCTCAAACGTTAGCATCCGCCTGCAAATTAAAGCAAAATATCCACATCCAGCTTATTCCAGCGTATGCTGTTGCCGGTAAGTTCCCAATCGTCCTGTTCCTCCTCGGTAGCATTAAGCAGTTTGGGGTACCAATCCAGCGGGAATGCCTGGCTTTTGCCATCGCTCTCTACATAAAGCAAGCCTTTATTAAAGCTCACCTTAATATCCTTCTTTTGCTTTCGCGATGTAAACAGCGCCATAATATCTCCCTCTTTTATATCCCAAAGTTAATTATTTGTATTGACAGGTAATTGCCATAAACCACGGCATTAACCGTGGCGGCAACCATCCTGCGTTTTGCCTGATATTCAAAACAAATTGCCGATTATTTAGAATATATCCAAATAACATTTGTACAAACCGCTGACAGCAAATAGTGTTTATATTTTGTAAATTCGCCGCTAAAAGCAGCGAGGGTTGATCCTTGCTATTTTACTCACCTTAAGATCAAATTAGAATGGCTTTTGATATTGATATGATCAAAAAGGTTTACGAGCGTTACGGAAGCCGCGTTGAGGCTGCCCGTAAAGCTACTGGTAAACCACTTACTTTAACCGAAAAAATTCTATACGCACACCTTTCAGGCGGAGAAGCAGCACAGGCCTACACACGTGGTACTGATTATGTTGACTTTGCACCTGACCGTGTTGCCATGCAGGATGCTACCGCGCAAATGGCGCTTTTACAGTTTATGCAAGCAGGTCGCCCGCAAGTGGCTGTACCTTCAACCGTACACTGCGATCACTTGATTCAAGCCAAAATTGGCGCTGTTGATGACCTTAACACCGCTAACAATGTAAATAAAGAGGTTTACGATTTCCTTGCGTCAGTATCTGACAAATATGGTATCGGTTTCTGGAAAGCCGGTGCGGGTATCATTCACCAGGTAGTGTTAGAGAACTACGCTTTCCCGGGTGGTATGATGATCGGTACTGACTCACACACGCCTAACGCGGGTGGTTTAGGTATGATAGCTATTGGTGTTGGTGGCGCTGATGCCTGCGACGTTATGGCCGGCCTGCCTTGGGAGCTAAAATTCCCTAAGCTAATTGGTGTTAACCTAACCGGTAAATTATCTGGCTGGGCTTCAGCTAAGGATGTTATTTTGAAAGTTGCCGGTATACTTACCGTAAAAGGTGGTACAGGCGCTATTGTTGAATATTTTGGTGAAGGTGCACGCTCACTTTCAGCTACCGGTAAAGGTACCATCTGTAACATGGGTGCCGAGATTGGTGCTACTACCTCTATCTTTGGTTACGACGAAAAGGCTGCCGCTTACCTTAAAGGTACCAAACGTGCAGATATTGCCGACCTTGCCGACGCTATTGCCGAGCACTTAACCGGTGATGACGAGGTTTACGCTAACCCTGAGCTATACTTTGATCAGGTTATCGATATTAACCTGAGCGAACTTGAGCCGCACGTAAACGGTCCATTCACCCCGGATCTGGCATGGCCTATCTCAAAATTCGCTACCGCGGTTAAAGAGAATAACTGGCCTACTACATTAGAGGTTGGTTTGATCGGTTCATGTACCAACTCATCTTACGAGGATATTACCCGCTCGGCATCTATCGCCCAGCAGGCTATTGATAAAAAACTGAAAACCAAGGCTGAGTTTACCATCACTCCGGGCTCAGAGCAGGTACGTTACACGGTTGATCGTGATGGCTACCTGGATACCTTCGCTCAAATGGGCGGTGTGGTATTGGCTAACGCCTGTGGTCCGTGTATCGGTCAGTGGGCCCGTCATACTGATGATCCTACACGCCGTAACTCAATCATTACTTCCTTCAACCGTAACTTTGCTAAACGCCAGGATGGCAACCCGAACACACACGCGTTTGTGGCGTCGCCTGAAATTGTTACCGCGTTTGTTATTGCCGGCGATTTAACTTTTAACCCGCTTACCGATACCCTGGTAAACGAAAGCGGCGACGCGGTTAAGTTTGATGAGCCACAAGGCATCGAGCTACCGGTAAAAGGCTTTGACGTTGAGGATGCCGGTTACCAGGCACCAGCCGAAGATGGCAGCGGTGTTGAAGTAATTGTTAGCCCAACATCAGCACGTTTACAATTGCTTGATCCGTTCTCTCCGTGGGAAGGTTCAGACCTTAAAGGCCTGAAATTGCTTATCAAGGCAAAAGGTAAATGTACTACCGACCATATTTCAATGGCTGGCCCATGGTTAAAATTCCGTGGTCACTTGGATAATATATCAAACAATATGCTTATTGGCGCTATCAACTACTTTAACAACAGTGCTGATAGTGTTAAGAATGCGATAACCGGCGAATACGGCCCGGTACCTGCTACCCAGCGCGATTACAAAGCGCATGGCATTGGTACTGTAGTGGTAGGCGACGAAAACTATGGCGAAGGTTCATCACGTGAGCACGCGGCCATGGAGCCTCGCCACTTGGGTGTACGTGCCATACTGGTAAAATCATTTGCCCGTATTCACGAAACCAACCTTAAAAAACAAGGTATGTTGGGTATCACCTTTGCTGATCCGGCTGATTACGAGAAAATTCAGGAGGACGACAAGATCGATATCCTGGGCTTAACCGAGTTTGCACCGGGCAAACAGCTTACCGTAGTGCTACACCACACCGATGGCACTCAGGATAGCTTTGCTGTTAACCACACCTACAACGCTCAGCAAATTGAGTGGTTTAAGGCTGGTGGCGCGTTAAACATCATCCGCAAGCAACAAGCTAAAGCTTAATTTTTTTTAAGCCGAAAGCTAAAAGACCAAAGCATAAAGCTTTTATAATAAAAACGCCGCTCAAATTGAGCGGCGTTTTTTGTTTTATGGTTTGCTATTGGCAAACTTTCTTAGCCCTCTTGATTATTGATAGTGCGATTATTAAAATGCCTCCTAAAAGGGCAGTTGAAATACTGGCAATGATATTTAAAGCAAGGGGGCCGTAGGCAAACATTTGTACTTTAAATATTTGTAATAATGCAAGTATTGTTACTGATACAAAATGAAACAGCACTACCATTATTAATCTTGGTAGAAATCCTATCCCTCGGTAAAACAGCCATAAAAATGGCAGTAGAAACCAAATGATTTGAATAATCGCAATAATAAATACCATCATGGTAAGGTTAGCTTATATAATATATATGCAAGATAAACCTTATTGGCTTTGATATCTATTAACCATTAAACTTTTCAGCAAACTCTTTCGCGAAATCCTCCAATTTACGGTCACGTAGTTTTGGTTTCTGTTGATCAAGATCTGTCCACAGAATGCCTTTGCGTACCGCTGTTCCCATCTCTAAGTAGTTTTTGGCTACTTCGAGTGGCATACCGGCTTGTACCATGCCCTCGTAGGCCTGCTCGTCGGTAAATTCAACCCAGGGTAGTTCGGGCTTGCCAATGGCGGTACCTAATACTTTGGCTATGTCGGTAGTAGTACGGTCGTCGCTGGCTACGTAGCTAATGTTTTTGCCCTCAAATGGTTGCTGCAATGCTTCGGCTACGGCATCGGCAATATCGGTAGGGTGTACCATCACCAGCCTTGTACCTGCGGGATAGTTCGAGCCAATGATACCGGCCTGTTTAATAAGCGGTATATCATGGAAAAAATTAAAATAGAACATATTAGCACGCAGATATTTTATATCCACCCTATCAAGCTTGTTTAATAGTTGCTCCACATCGTGCAAACCTGCTATCGGCCCGGTACCGCCATCCAGGTGGGCGCCTATGCTGCTCAAAAATACCACCTTGCTAATGCCCGATGCTTTGATGGCCTCGGCATAGGCAAGGCCTACTTTGTTCATGCCCTCGCGCATGCTGCTGTTTCCAAAATTAGGCGGCACCATACCGTATATGGCATCGGCGCCGGTAAAGGTTTGGGTAAGAAACGCGGCATCGTTCAACGAGCCGATAGCCGCCTGTGCGCCAAGCTGTTCTATCCCGGCTGTTTTATCATTATTACTGCTGATTATAGTTACCTGGTGCCCTGCGGCGATAAGTTGTTGAGCCAGTGGTTTACTGATGTTTCCTAATGACCCTGCTACAATGATTTTCATGATATTTTATTTTTTGTTTTTGATGAAACAAAGCTATATTAGTACTTACTTTTATACAAGTACTTACCCTAAAGTATGTATCATCATGACAGCAATAAAAGAAGCATCAACCATACAGGAAAACAAGGGCTTTGCGCTGGAGCAATGCCCCGTAACTTATATTATGGAAAAGATAGGTGGCCACTGGAAGCCTATCATATTATATCATTTATTATCAGGTACAAAGCGTTATAACGAATTGCGCCGTGCCATACCCGCCATTACCGAAAAAATGCTGATACAGCACCTTAAACAATTAGAGGCTGATAAGCTGCTGATTCGTGAGGCTAAGCCTGTGGTGCCACCTTACGTTACCTACACACTTACCCCGGCAGGACAAAAGCTCAAAAAGGTTCTATATGAGATGGCTGAATGGGCTATTGAGGACAGCAAGAACAACGCCCTCGAAATTTATAAGGATTTAAATGGATCATCGTTGCAATAAATCGGGGCGGTAAATCGTTCATCAATCAACAATAAAAAATACGAACCAAAAACTGCGGCATGGCTAACCCCCATGCCGTATTTTTTGGAGTTCGGTTTTATCAGATCCACATCATAAACTTTCTTATACCTGTTAAACATGGAACCACAAACAAAATTTGATGTCATCATTATTGGTGGCAGTAACTCGGGGCTGTCTGCCGGTATGGCTTTGGGCCGGGCGTTGTACAACACGCTGATCATCGATAGCGGCAAACCCTGCAATCGCCAAACACCACACTCGCACAACTTTATTATGCACGATGGCTGGACACCTGCCGACATGCACGCCGCCGCCAAAAAGGATGTACTGGCTTATCCTACTGTTCAATACCTCAACGGCACGGCAACAGCGGTTACAGGCAGTACCAATAATTTTGAATTGACCATTGCCGAGAGCGATACCGTTTATCATACCAAAAAGATAATTATAGCTACAGGCATTAAAGATACATTCCCTGATATTGAGGGCTTTGCGGAGTGTTGGGGGATATCCATCATCCATTGCCCTTACTGCCACGGTTATGAATACAAGCACGAAGAAACGGGCATTTTAGCCAATGGCGATATGGGTTTTGAGATGGCCAAACTCATATCAAACTGGACAAAAAAACTCACCGTTTTTACCAATGGCAAAGCTGATTTTACTGATGAGCAGCGTGAAGCAATGGGCCGAAACAACATCAATATTGTGGAAACAACCATCAGCAAATTCGAGCATCAGGATGGGTATATCGATCAGCTGATATTTAGCGATGGCGAAAGCTTTTCACTAAAGGCATTATATGCCCGTTTACCATTTACACAACATACCGATATACCCGAAAAACTGGGCTGTGAGTTTAATGAGCAAGGATACATTAAGGTTGATATGATGCAGAAAACCAACGTATCCGGTGTATTTGCCTGCGGCGATAGCACATCGCCAATGCGGGCAGTTTCGGCAGCTGTTGCCAGTGGTGGCATGGCAGGCGTAGTGGCGGGTAAGGAGATACACGAGGAGCGGTTTTAGCCCTAAATAAAAAAGCCGGCCCTATATATAAGGCCGGCTTAAATTGTGCTCCGTAAAAATGGTAATAGTTAATTGAAGGCCATTAAGTTAGCAGGGTGAAATAATACCTGCGCCATCAATTCATCATACCCATACTTTTCAGGGTTTTCAATAACCTCTTTCATGGCTACCAGCTTGTAAACATACATGCCGGTTTCACGATTAAGGCGCATGCGGAAATAATTATCCTCATTTTGTTTGTGCATGGCTTTCACAATTCTGATCGAGCCATTGTTGTAAGCGGCGGCGGCCAACGTCCAGCTACCAAACTCGTCAAACAGCTCGTTTAAATACTTACAAGCCGCAACGGTTGATTTGCGTAGATTAAGGCGCTCGTCTTTTTTGTTGCCTACCTTTAAGCCAAAGCTGCGCGCGGTACCCGGCATAAACTGCCATGGGCCACGTGCCCCCTTACGAGAGGTGCCTTCGCGAAGGCCCGACTCAACCAGTGGGATGTACTTAAAGTCTTCGGGAATGCCATACTCCTCGAGTATCGGTTCAATCACCGGAAATAATTTTTCTGCTTTGATATGCAGAATGTTTGACTGAACTTTTGTGTAGGAATGCATCCTTAACGAATAATTCAGTTTGCGGTTTACGCGTTTGCTGTTTTCAGGCAAATCCTCATCAGCAAAACTAAAACCTGCTGCCTCCTCATTTGGCGCCTCAATAAGGGCGAAACGGGCTGCATTTTGTGCGACACTTGGTCGTTTAACTACTGTTGCATTAGAAAGATCAAAAGCCGAAATGATTACTACCACCAACATTACGGAGCACGTAATTAAGTGTTTTTTTGTCATTCGTTTTTCTATCATTTAGTGTACAATATGTAAAACTCGCTGCAAATGTACGATATATAAATCACATTATCAAGCACTTGCAATTTGCTTAGTGTTTTGAGCAATTTTTTCACACTAAAAAAGCTACCCTAAATAGCTGTTAAACACTGTTTTTGCGCTGAAACAAAAACTTGTGAAATCCGTACAAAAAACCTAACTTTGTCCCTCCGCTGAGAAGCGTAAAACAAAAAATTATGGTATTCAAAAGACCAGGGAACAGTCGCGACGACAAGTCCAACAGATCACCTAAAAAGTACTCAAAGGGTGATGACTCAAAAAGACCATCATCAGGTCCACGCGGTAAATTCTCCGCAAAAAGTGGCCCGAGTGATAACTACAATCCCTCAAAAAAGTTTGATAAAGACAAAACAGGCGACCGCAAGCCCTTTTCGGCACGTGGCGACAAACCGTTTTCACCCCGTGGTGATAAACCTTTTTCGCCCCGCGGTGATAAACCTTTTTCGCCCCGCGGTGACAGGCCTTTCTCAAGCCGTTCTGAATCAACAGACAGACCGAAACGCAACAGCGAGGGTAATGACTTTGGCGATAAAAAGCCATATTCATCATCACGCCCAAAACCATACAGTGGCCGCCCTACCGATGGCGGCGACAGGCCAAAAAGAAGCTATGGCAGCGATAGCCGTGGCAAAGGCCGTGGCGAGGGTGGCTTTAAAAGAGATAACTCAGGCTTTGGCGATAAACCATATCGTGATGACCGCCGCACCCGCAACCGTGACGACCACGAGGGTAATGATGCGCCGGTAAGAACCATGCGTGGTCGTAAAAACCCGAGCGAGCCTAAAAAAGAAAAAGAAAATGACGGCCTGATCAGGCTTAACCGTTACATAGCCAATGCAGGTATATGCTCTCGCCGTAAGGCTGATGAGCTGATCGAGGCCGGTGTGGTTTCTGTTAATGGCGAAGTGGTATCAGAGCTTGGCTTTAAGGTTGACCCGGCTAAGGATGTTGTTCGCTACAACGGCGAAACCCTGAAACGCGAAAAAATGGTTTACGTTCTGTTGAACAAACCGAAAGATTATATTACCACTACCGACGATCCGCAGGAGCGCCGTACCGTAATGCACCTGGTTGAGAAAGCCAGCAAGGAGCGCATTTATCCGGTTGGCCGCCTTGACCGTAATACAACCGGTTTACTACTGATGACCAATGACGGCGATTTGGCCGACAAGCTATCGCACCCGCGCAGCAATGTGGTTAAGCTTTACCAGGTTGAATTAAGCAAAGGCCTTACCCAGGGCGATTTGAACAAGATAGAATTTGGCGTTGAGCTGGAAGACGGTTTTATTAAGCCCGACTCAGTATCGTACGTTCAGGGTGGTACCAAGCGCGAGATAGGTATACAGATACACAGCGGTAAAAACCGTATTGTGCGCCGTATATTTGAATCGTTAGGTTATGAGGTAGTTAAACTGGACAGGGTGGTGTATGCCGGCCTTACCAAGAAAGATCTGCCACGCGGCCGCTGGAGGCATCTCGAAGAAAAAGAATTGATACAGCTAAAGCACCTGCTATAAAATGAGCCCCTTTTAAGGGGCTTTTTTGTTGTTTTTACATAACTTGCATTAACAAATACCAATAATAGTTATGAAGAAGATGCTATTGGCACTGGCCTTGCTTGCCCCGATGATGATGAACGCACAGAACAAAAAGAAAGGCCCCAAAACTTTCGACCTTATTGTGGGTGCTTATAATACCGATAACAGCAAGGGTATATCTGTATTTCGTTTTTATGCCGAAACCGGCAGACTGGCCTACCTAAGCCAGAGCGATGATGTACCCAATCCATCATACCTGTGTGTTGACAAGACCAACAAGTTTGTTTACGCCGTAAGTGAAACCGATAACGGCGAGGTATATTCATACAGCTTTGACCCGAAAGGCGGCGCACTAACATTCATTAACAAACAAAAAAGCGCCGGCGCATCGCCATGCTATATCTCGGTTGATGAGGACAGGAAGCATGTGTTTGTCGCTAATTATTCCAGCGGATCATTCGCAGCGTTGCCTATTAGTGAAGATGGCTCATTGAAACCCGCGGCGCAGGTTATACAGGATAAAGGCACCGGCGTTAACAAGCAACGCCAGGAAGGCCCGCACGCGCACGGCGCATTTTTATCTCCGGATGAAAAGTATTTATTGCTCACCGACCTGGGTACGGATAAGATCAGCATAAAGAAATATGACAAGGGCGATTCAAAGCCTTTAGAGCCTGCCCCGGTTGATTTTGTGACCGTATCGCCGGGCAGTGGCCCCCGTCACCTTGATTTTACGCCCGATAAAAAATACATGTACGTAGTGCAGGAACTCACCGGCGCGGTAACCGCCTTTGAGTTTAACGGTGGTAAGCCCAAGCAAATACAATCAATAACCATGCTGGCTGATGGCTTTAAGGGCGCGGTAGGCGCGGCGGATATCCATGTATCGCCCGACGGTCGTTTTGTTTATGCATCAAACCGTGGCGATGCCAACGAAATTGTGACCTACGCCATCAACAGCGAAAACGGTATGCTCACCTTTATTGACCGTACCCCAACCCGCGGCAAAGCACCTCGCAACTTTGTGATAGACCCAACAGGCGCTTTCCTGCTGGTAGGCAATCAGGATACCAACACTATCAACGTATTTAAACGCGACCCGGTAAGTGGCAAGATCGGCAACATGGTAGCATCAACACCTGTTGATAAACCGGTGTGTTTGAAGTTTACCCCGGCGATGTAACCCCTCCTAAATCCTCCCTGAGGGGAGGACTTTAAAACATTTTTGTCATTTCGAACGAGGTACGAGAAGAAATCTGTCGCTTTGATATTGAACGCGTGCAGATTTCTCACTATCGCTCGAAATGACAAAAAATAAAAGCACAAGCTGTAAATAACCTATCCCTACCGGCATCAGAAATGCCCGGAGCAGCACAAGCCCTGCCAAAGTAGAAACTTTCACCGGGCAGGGCGTAGCCGGCAGTTTTTGCTTCTTTTGTCTGCACAAAAGAAGTTTAGGATAAGTAATGAAGCGATTTTTAGATAGTGCTTTATTAGGTGGTTGTGCTCTTACGAATGTCAGCCTGCTCTTGGCCGCAGAGGCCAGTTACTTTACCTTAGATGCAAAGTAACCAAAAGTCAAGGCAGAAAAAACCTTCCACCCACAGGACATACTCCCTGGCCCGGTTTTCTGCCAGCCCTACGCGCTTTTTTTGAAGAACATAATATATATTAAAGTCCTCCCCCTCGGGGATGATTTAGGTGGGGTTGTACGAGGAGAAATCTGTCGCTTTGTTATAAACACGTGCAGATTTCTCGCTACCACTCGAAATGACAAGTTTTTTTTCAAGCCCTCCCCCTCGGGGAGGATTTAGGAGGGGTTGAACTACTACGGTTTCGGATACACAAAATTATCCTCAGCCCATTGATGCCAGCGGGTAGTGAGTTGCGCTACTTCTGTTGGGTGCGAGGCGGCAAGGTCGTTAAGCTCGGTTTCATCTTTGTTGATATCGTATAGATGCCATGCAGTGTCGCGACCGCTGTGCGATACCATTTTCCAGTTTTTGTAGCGAACATAACGCGCACCGAAATGCTCGTTGAACAATGGTTCATCAGCTGTTGGTTTGCCTTTGAATGAGCTGGCGAAGCTATGGCTTTGCGATGGCATAATATCGTGCCCTTTATAGGTTTTAGGATATTTAGCCTTGGCCAGATCCATAAAGGTGGCCATAAAATCCTTAACATGGCCCATTTGTGCCGATACACTGCCGCCTTTCATCTTTATGCCTTTTGGCCAGTAGGCTATCATGGGTGTACGTACCCCACCCTCGTATGATTGTGCTTTCCAGAATTGGTATGGCGTGTTGGCCACATTGGCCCAGCGCTGTCCTATGGAGGCGTACGAGGTTTGCTTGCCCGGCATGATGGTCTTTTTCATATCATACACTATGGGTTCGCCGGTACGGGTTTGGTCGGGGCGGTCAAAGCCGGGGCCGTAGGCGGTACAATTTTCATTGCTCGCACCGTTATCACTCAAAAAAACGATCAGGGTATTTTCCAGCTGCCCGGTTTCCTTTAATGCCTGTATTACGCGCCCGATTCCCTGATCCATACGATCGATCATGGCGGCATGTACGGCCATAGCGGCGGCATCCCACTCCTTGTCCGGGTTGTTCTCCCATTTTAAATCAGCACCCCAGCGTGGCGAAAGCGGCGTGGTTTTCGGATCTATCAAACCGGCTTTCACCATCTTATCGTACCGTGCCATGCGGATGGCATCCCAGCCTGCTTTGTAGGTGTCTTTATATTTAGCAATGTCTTCGGGCAAGGCCATTAGCGGCCAGTGCGGCGCGTTCTCGGCAAGGTAGAGGAAGAACGGCTTTTTAGCTTTAGCCATTTGCCTGATGTATGATGCCGCGGTATCGTTTATTGCATCGGTATGGTAATAATTTTTTGGCACTTCCTTAACCGGTTCGGTGCCATTTACCAGGCTGAACGGGTCAAAAAAGTCAACCACACCCCAAATAGTTCCGTAAAACCGGTCAAATCCTCTGCTTGTTGGATATTGTTCAATAGGCGAAAATGTAGGCTGATACGTTTGGTGGTTCAGCCATTTCATTTGCTCTTTCGGGTCTTTTAATCCCGGCGTGTTTGATACATGCCACTTGCCCGACATAGCCGTTTGGTAGCCTGCCGATTTCAGCACCTCGGCAATGGTCACCGAGTTTTCTGACAGGTGACCCAAATAGCCCGGCTCATCCTCAGTGTCCGTCATGTTACCAATGCCCGCACGCTGGTTGTATAAGCCCGTTAGCAGCGAGGCGCGTGTAGGGCAGCAACGTGATGTATTATAGAAACGCGTATAGCGTATGCCATTCTTAGCCAACTGATCAATATTCGGTGTACTGATCTCGGAGCCATAACAACCCAGGTCTGAATAACCCAGATCATCAGCCATGATCACCACAATATCGGGGCGTTCATCGGCAACCGGCGCTTTGGCAGTCGGCACCCTAAAAAACATAAAGGTTGAAGCCAGCCCTATCAGCAAGGCCGATCCTAAAAACCATTTCATAGTATAGCGTTATAGTTTAACAATAATTGTTTTCTACCTATCACTCACACATCTAAAACCCGCATGCTCGGTGCTGCTGTCCTCGGTATTTTTCATTCGGCGTGCCACACGGTAACCCGAGCAATAACTATCGTTACATAAAAACGATCCACCGCGAATAACCCGCTTAACAGCATAAGGCTCGTCCGGGTCGTAACTTTTGGCCGGGCCTTTGGGGTTTGCAACTCCCTGGGGCTTGTTTATGGTTTGATAATAGGTGTTGTTGTACAGATCAGCACACCATTCCCACACATTGCCTGCCATATCAAACAACTTATAAGGGTTGGGCGCAAAGCTGCCCACAGGTGCCAGGCGCTCAAACTTATCGGCCACGGTATTCTTCCACGGGAATTCACCCTGCCAGCTATTGGTTTTTGGCGCGCCACGGTCAACCGGCTCGTTACCCCATGGGTAAATATTGTTTTGCCTGCCGCCACGTGCTGCCCACTCCCACTCGGCCTCGGTTGGTAAACGTTTGCCTGCCCATTTACAATAGGCCTGCGCATCGTAATAACTAACGTGCACTACGGGGTAATTATCCTTCCCTACAATACTACTGTTAGGCCCTTGCGGATGCTTCCAGTCAGCACCCGGCACCCAGGCCCACCATTGGGCATAGTTATCCAGTTTTACCGGATGATCGGGCGGGGTAAACACCAGCGATGCGGGTACCAGCATGCTTTCATCAGGTTTGGGGGTACCCGGCGGCAATTGCTTTTTCAGCTCGTTCCAGTCGGGCTTACGTTCGGCAGTGGTGATGTAGCCTGTTGCCTTTACAAATTTGGCAAATTGGGCATTGGTCACCTCTGTAGCATCCATCCAAAAGCCGTTAACGGTTACCTTGTGTTTAGGGAATTCATCTTCAGATGCCTGATCATTATCGCCACCCATACCAAAGGTGCCGCCTTTTATAAACACCATACCATCATGCCCCTTAAGCACACCCGTATCGGCAATTTTTTGATCGCCCGTGCCCGCCATACCAAAACGCGATGGCATGTTCGATTCGCAGCAGAGCGCCTTTTTTGCCGGAGCTTTTTTCTGCACCACCTTCTTTTTCTCTGTTTTGGATGTACAAGCACCCAACAGTAAAAAACAAGCCGCTGCGCCTACAAAAAACCGGTGTTTTGCCTTATTCAATTCGTATAGTTTAGTTTAACACTAAGGCTAATATATAAAACCAAGCGCGTTTAACTTATGCCGGCAGTGTATTTATACTGTTACGCTGAGCAAAAGAAAGCAGGCGTTATATTCACCTGCTTTACTTCATCATCAAACTATCGCATCTGCGGAAATTGCGATATCCGCAGCCTGCTGCAACCGTAAGGTATCAGCGTTATTTCTTCTTCGGGCTGATTTGGCATACCTTCGTTATATATCACGCTGAACGGTATTGGGCCGGTCATGTCGTTATATAATTGCCAGTCGGGTATGCGTTTGGCTTTGGCCTTTAATATCAATGGGGCATTATCGGGCGTCCATGGGTATAGTGGTATCGTTTTTTTATCTATCGAAATGCTTTGCTGAAACTTGTTATCATCCAAAGCTATCAAGCCATAATTCCACGGGGTGGTTGGCCTAACCTCTATATACTCCTTGCCGTAAGCGATGGGGTCTTTATCATTCTTTACCAGTTTGCTTTCCTCACCTATTTTAAGCGCGTACACCAGCGGACCGCGCTCAACCGATACTGAGTTTTCGTACCAAAAGTTTTTGTAGATATGCATAGGTAATTGCAGCTCAACCACATCGCCGTTTTTCCATTCGCGGTCTATCTTCACTATCTGGTTACCTTTGGCTTGTTGCAGTTCCTGACCGTTAACCTTTACTACGGCGTTTTTGCACCATGCCGGTATACGCAAATGGAACGGGAACGATAGCTGCTTGGCTTTTTTACTGGTAAGCGTGAACTTAATATTTTCATCAAACGGATAATTGGTTTCCTCCTTAATGGTCACTTCCTTTCCATCAGCTACTTTGGCCGTAACTTCGCTGGCCGAATATACCAGCGCGGCTATGCCCCTATCGGCAGTTGCATACCACAGGTTTTGCGCGAATTTAGGCCAGCCCTGGTGCATGTTTGATGTGCAGCACGGAAAGCCCGACAGCAAACCATAAACCACATCGGTACCGGCGTGGTTAACATCAAAATTATGTACGTGGCGGGTAAGCATCACCTGGTTAGCCTGCTGAAAATACTGGCGGTTCAGGTAATCCTCAGTAGTTTGAGTTGGCAGGGCGTTAAAGGCTATCTTCTCCAAACGATCGGCATAATCAACATCGCCGGTAATTTCGAGCGAGCTTTCCAGCGTGAACATCATCTCCACTGCCGAACATAACTCCGAACCCTGGGTTGGGTTATTGCCATGCAAGGCCTCATCACCGCCGTAAAGGCCGTGCGCCATACCGTTGTATTTGGTGAGATCATGGAAACCCTTTTTCATGGCCTCCACATATTTTTGTTCGGGGTGATGCTGATAGTAGATCAGCGGCTCTTTCATTCCCTGCGCCAGATTAACCCCGTGAATGCTGCCCATGCGACTAAGCATATCGGTATCTAAAAACTCACCGGTAAAATTATAGGTTTGCTTATGCAGCAAATCAGCCAGATCTAACAGGAATTTATCGCCCGTAATATTATATAGCCAATATACCACCATCAGGTTATCGCCGCCGCGCAGGCGTGCCCAAAACGTCCAGTGATCAAGCGGTTTGGTGGGTAATTCCTTTAGCTGATATTTAAAATAATTGGTCAGCAGACCTATCACCCGCTTATCGCCGGTAGCCATGTAGTACTGCTTCAATACTTTCAGCATTACCATTTTTGGCCACCAATCGCGGCTATTATCGCGCTGTATGCCTGCCTCGTACGGGTAATCTTTCGATGGGCCGAAGTAACCATCGGGCTGCTGGCTTTTTATAGACCACTCTACCCAGGGCTTTACTTTGGCAATGAGTGCTTTATCCTGTAATATATAGGCCAGCGGCAGCAAACCATCTATCCAGTATGGGCCTCGCTCCCACTGGTCGCCATCTCCGCCCAGCCAGCCGTTGCGCTTGTTCATCACCAGCGGATAAAGTTCATCTAACTTACCCGTAGCGCCATTTTTTTGGCGAACAAGCATTTCGCGCAGCCAGCCTTGTGGCTTTATAGCGCCAAGGGGCAATTCAATATAAGGGTTTTGACGCAGCGGCGCACGGCTGGTGGTATAGTTTGCCGGCTGACTATAAGCCGAGGCCGCAATACCCAATGCCAGCACCGAAACCATTAAAAACTTAGATCTCATAGTAACATTATTTTTTAAGGCAGATAAAAATCAAAAGGTTTATCACGATCGCACAACAGAGTACCATCGTTGTATTCCAGCTCGGCTACGTGTATTGATGTGCGCTTGGTTGAATAGGTAAAAGCGTCATCAGCATCGTGCCCGCCATCATCCTGGTGCGATTTACGGCCGGGATGCGTAAAGTAAACAATATAGGCGTGCCCGCCGGTTACCACTACATCAGCATGGGCGCCGGTTGGGGTATCCTCGGGGCGATGGCCGGGCTTATCCAACACCATGCCCTGGCGCTCCCAGGTTTTGGCATCCTTTGAGCGGTGTACCCGCTGGCCGTGCCACTCGTCGGTTATCATCCAGTAATAATCTTTAAACCTGAATATCTTGGGGCCTTCATGCTCGGGGCCACCAATGGCCACTTTAGGGTCGGCTTTCCAGTTTATCAAATCGCTGCTTTCGGCAGTTAGCGTGTTGGCATTAGGGCCTTTGTACCATATATGCCATTTACCATCAGGCAGTTTCATTAAGGTAGGGTCGATAATACTACCCGCCAGTTTCAGGTCGCCCAAAAACTTCCAGTCCCATAGGTTTTTGCTGGTGTAGTGCACCAACCGCGCGTTACCCGCCCAATGGTTATAAACACCCTGAATATAGGTAACGAACATGTGGTACGTACCGTTATCATAAATAACCTCGGGCGCCCAAAAGGTGTTGGTACCACGCTCAAAATCTAACTTAAGCGTACCCCGGTATGCCCAGGTTTGCCCATGATCCTTAGAGGTAGCCACGCCGATAGGTGTACCATAGCAATACGCCACATCCTGCGTTTGGGCATTGGCCCGGCGCTGGGTATACAGCATCATCCACAGCTTTTCGTCCTTGTTATAAACCACAATGGGGTCGGCGGCGCCATCATACATCGGGTCACGGTACAGGGGCGACAGCGCCTTGTGGGCTACCTCGCTATTTTGCGCAAAAGCCTGTCCGCATAGTGCGAACAGGCCTGCCAAATAATAAATTATTCTTTTTAATACCATCAACTGATCATTATTTAACCAATGCCGGATCGTATAATTTAGTGTTTACTTCGTGCAGTTTATCAACCGGCATTTTATCAACCGCGCGGTCATAGGTCATAAAGCCGTTGGTTTCACCCTCCACATCGGTAGTTTGGGTGTATACTGCGGCTGATAATCCCAGCGGGATCAATTCCTCAAGGCGTTTGGTGAATGTGGCATACTTATCAAACATCTCCTCCTTGGTTTTAAATGTTTGGTAACCCCAGTTTTTCTTTTGCCAGGTATGGCCATCAAGCGGTAAGCCCAGGCCACCAAACTCGCCCAATACCAATATGCGTTTTTGGCCAAATACATCAGGCGCAGGCATGGCAGGGTGAGGGTAATTATGTAAATCGACAATGTGACCGGTTAAGTAGAAGTTACCACCGCTGGCGCTATTCACCAGGCGAGATGGGTCTTTCTTCATGGTCCATTCGGTAATTTCAATAGTTTTAAACTGTCCCCATGCTTCGTTGAACGGAGTCCAAACTACGATGCTTGGGTAGTTGTGCAGCTCATCCATAATGGCGGTCCACTCCTTGCGGTAGTAGCCTTCTGATTCGGGGGTACGTTTTTGATCAGTACCGTGATCTAACACACCCGGGCGATTTTCCCAACCGTTGCCTAAGTCGCCGCTTGGCATATCCTGCCATAACAGCATACCTACCTTATCGCAATAAGTGTAGTAAGTAGCAGGCTCAACCTTAATGTGCTTACGTATCATGTTAAAGCCCATTTTTTTAAGCTGATCAATATCGTATATCATCGCCTGGTAAGTTGGCGGGGTATACAAGCCATCAGGCCACCAGCCTTGGTCAAGCGGACCATACTGAAACACGAATTTGTTGTTCAGCATCATACGCTGTATACCATTGGCATCAGGCGCCATTGATATTTTACGCATAGCAAAATAGCTGGTGATAACGTCAACCGCCTTGTTGTTACGCAGCAGGGTAATTTTCAGGTTATACAAATTAGGGCTCTCAGGCGACCATAGTTTCTCATTCTTCAGCGCGATAACAGCTGTTTCGGCAGCGTTTTGTTGCTTTTGGGCGATAACGGTTTTGCCATCCAGCACCTCTATCTTCAAATTATCACCGGCTTGTTTGCCGGCAATATTGGCTGATATGGTAATAGTGTGCGCATCAATATCAGGCGTTTGCTTGGTTGATACGATGTATGACTTCGGCACAGCCTCCAGCCAAACGGTTTGCCATATACCGGTAACCGGTGTATACCAAATACCTTCGGGCTTTTTCATTTGCTTGCCGGTTGGCTGCGGGCCATCGTTGGTTGGGTCCCACACGCGTACCACAACCTCTTGCTTTGAGCCACCTTTTAAGAATGGTGTAATATTAAATGAAAAAGGATCAAAACCACCCTCGTGCTTGCCGGCGCTTTTGCCGTTCACAAATACCTCAGTTTGCCAATCAACCGCTCCAAAGTGCAGCAGCACCTCTTTGCCCTTCATTGATGATGGTACGTTGATGGTGTTTTTATACCACAGCAGGCTATCCTTACCCACGGTACGCCCCACGCCTGATAGTGCCGACTCGGAAGCGAAAGGCACCAATATGCTACCCTCAAACTTTGATGGTTGGGCGGCATCCTTCGGGGTGATGGCATAGCTCCAAAGGCCGTTCAGGTTTTTCCAGTTGTTGCTGCGCACCAGCATAGGGCGCGGATACTCAGGTAGCGGGTTTTTAGGGTCAACCTTTTCGGCCCAGGGGGTAACAATGCGGTCTTTAATTAAATGCCATTGCCCTTGCTGGGCCATAACAAGCTGCGAACTGCATAGTAAAGCAAGCGAGGCTGATAGTAGTTTTTTCATTTAAAAAATTATATAAGATAGAAAGAAAAAAGGCCGCCCACTATGGGCGGCTTTCTGTTTTAGTTTCCAATTGTTACTTTTTGCAACGGCGAGAATATCAAATCCTCTACGTTAGCAATCTTTAATCCTACCCTTGCAAACACATAATTCTGGTTACCCACAATCGGGTCAAGCGCGTCGGTAGTTAGCGTTACGCTTGCCGGGTTGGTAATAGCGCTACCTGCAACAGAGGCGCTCTTTAAATTATCGCGGCCCGATACAAATTGTGTTTTGTTCACAAACAAGGTAACACTCTCAATATCGCGTGCGTTGGCATCGGTAATGATCTGGTCGATACCGAAGGTTGCCGATATAGCCCTGCCATTAGCGCTGTATTGCGCATTAGTGATCAGGTAAAAAGGCGTAACTTCCAGATCGAGGGTTTGATCGCCGTTTACCGTTACATTGAGGGTATCGCGGCTGTTACCGGTTTGGTTCCACCTGAATGGGCCCTGGTTGTTAGGTATGATGAGCTGATAGTTACCATCAAACAACAGGAATGAGTATGAACCATCCTGCGCTGCGGTACCGTTAATATCCCCAACAAGGCCAAAGCCCTTTTGGTATAGCTCTATAGGCACCCTGTTTTGCTCAACGTTAATTGCCTGCCCGTTGTAAACCAACCGCCCGGTTAGTTTTGACTTGGGCGCCTCAAGGGTATCCTTTTTACATGATACCGCCATCACCGTTAGCGCTATCAATATGATATAATGAAACTTTAATTTCATGATGCTGTAATTTTAATTAATTATTGATTAGGCTGTCTAACAATTTCCGGATTTCTTGAGATAATATTGTTATTTATCTCTGAATAGTAGTTACCCATCTGGAAAGTATTGGCGCCAGTTACCCTGCTTAGCTTAACCTCTCTGAACATCCATTTACCATGGTTGGCATTACCCGGATTTTGGTACAGGTATGGCCACAAGCTAAATGGCTGCGTATTACGTTTGGTAGCCGAGCCTATGTTTGCTTTTAGTTGAGCAACGGTCATGATACCGCCATCCCATACTACGTGGGCTAATCTCCAGCGTTTCATATCATACAAAGTATGGCCTTCAAATACCAGCTCAACACGGCGCTCATGCACTATCTTATCAAAGGTAAGTGTTGTTAACGCGGTTGTTAAACCAGCACGTGAGCGTACCTGGTTAATATAACCAAGCGCTTTGCTTGTTTGTCCAAGTTCAAAGGCAGCTTCGGCGCCGTTTAACAGTACTTCGGCATAACGGTAGCGTATAAAGGCTACATCGCTACGACGGCCGCGACGACCTGAACCTGTAACCGGATCAAGATACTTACGGATGTAGAAGCCTGTTTGTGTACGGAATTCCAAACCATCTGATGGGCCATCCAAGCCTATTGAAGGGGTTGATGTACCCGGTAAGTTACCATTAGTAACTATATCGCCGGCTGCATTTTGGTAACCTGCCCTAATATCAATGGCGGCACCTTTAAAAATAGAGCCCGGCAACATAACTGTACCTGCCAAGCGCGCGTCGCGACCGGCAAATATATCCTGCTGGTTGGTGTAATAGATCGGGTTGCCGCTGCCATCAACAGTAGGTATCGGTGCGTAGGTGTTATCCAACAACTCAAACGACTGTACTATATTCAGCGATGGATTTAAACGGCCGGCATCAGCACCTTCTTCTGAACGTGAGTATGGCTGATTGTTTACTGTAAAGCTATGCACTTTGTTAGTACCTACCCTAAAGTCTTCAATAAAGATACTCTCCCTATTAACCGAGCTTTTATCAGTAAAGATGGCCGCGAAGTTGTCAGACAGGTTAGGCAATGAACGGTACAATGAATAGCTACCAGCCTTGCCTTCAATTATTGAATCGGCCGCTGCTAATGATTGCTGGTAGTAACCATTAGCCAATGAAGCCGGAATGCCTACTTCATCACCCGGTAAAGTAACGGTTGGCGTAGTAGCACCGTATTTGGCTATTGAACCTGCATAAAGCGCCGCTCTTGACATCATGGCGAATGCCGCGCCTCTGCTGGCTCTTGATTTTGTATCAGGATTGGCAGGCAAATCACCTTTAATAGCGGTAAGTTCGCTTATCACAAAATCATACACTTCTGATTCCTTCGCGCGTGGTTTGCGTAAGGTCAACACATCGCCATCATAGGTTAATGATGATGTAATGATAGGCACACCGCCCATACGTTTAACCATTTCAAAATAATACGCGGCACGTAAAAAACGGCCTTCGGCAATAAATCTCCTTTTATCGGCCGCGTTAAGCTCGGTTGAGGCTGTAGCGCGTTCAATAAACAGGTTCATATCGCGTATGTAAGCGTAATCCCAGGTGTTCCATTCACCAAAGCCCCAGTTGGTACGCTGCACAAAAAATGAGCTACCGTTTTCTGAAGGGAAAGCCTCGCTAAAATCAACAAAGCTTGCCCAGCCATTATCAAGGCCTGAGAAATCAAGTTGCCTTTGGTACAGATCGGCTACTACCGATAATACCAGCGCCGGGTCAGAGAACATCCTGTCTGTCGGAACTACGTCCCTCGGATCGATGTCCAAATAATTATTGTCTTTGCACGAACCTGTAATTAACAGCGCCGCGCTCATGGTCATTATAAATATCTTTTTCATCTTGTAATCAGCTGAGTTAATTAGAAGGTTAAGTTAACACCAAAGTTGACGATCTTACTTTGCGGGAACTGTAAACCATTGTCATCCACAACTTCCGGATCAATGCCAAACTCCCTCAAATTGTCAAACGAGAACAAGTTGTAGGCATTCACATAAAATCTGGCTCTTTTAATTTTTATTTTAGATAGCACTTCACCCGGCAAACTGTAACCTAACTCCAGGGTACGCACGCGTAATTGTTTTACGTTGTGCAACCAGTATGTTGAGTTACGCTGACCGCCAACTTCGTAGTTACTGCTACCTGAGTGACCAGGGTTATTACGGTTAGCAGGGTATTTGCCCGGAATCCACTGGCTGTTCAGATCGTACGGATCAGCACGGTGCCATCTGTCTTCAAAAATGGTGTTAAGGTTACCATTGTTTTGGAATGCCCAGCGGGTTTCCCAGTTCTGGAACCAGGTATAGCCTGACGCGCCAGAGAAATCAGCATGAAAATCAAAGTTTTGGTAAGCCAGTGCAATGTTAAAGCCAAAGTTGATGTTAGGCTGTGTACCATAACCGAAACCGATAGGGCGCTCGTCATACACGTCAATTTTACCGTCGCCGTTCTGATCTTTGTAGATGATATCGCCCGGTAGCAAAGTTCTGTTACCTGCACCATCAATATCTACAGGATAGTTGTTGATCTGATCGAAAGACTGGAACTGGCCAATAGCTTCGTGGCCCCAGTCAAGGCTTTTGTAACGACCCATACGCTGTCTGCGGTATTGATCCCATGAGTTCTCAAAACGCTCTTTGTAGGTTTCTTTCCATTTTGCGCGGGTGTAAGCAATGTTACCACCAACGGTATAGTTTACCTTACCTATTTTATTGCTGTAGCTTAATGATAACTCCTGACCGTATTGCAGATCGGTTTCAAGGTTTGCCAATGGCAGGGTGTAACCAAGCTCAACCGGGGTAAGGATATCCTCCTGTGCTGCAAGCAAGCCGCTGCGTACACGACGGAAGTACTCGATCGAACCGTTCAGTTTGCTGTTAAATAAACTAAAATCGGCTGCTAAGTTCAGGGTTTTACTTTTTGACCAGGTGATGGTTGTTACCGGGATACCTTTATCGCGCGATACGCTGATGGCCTGATCATCAAGGATAGCCAGGATAGGGTTATCACCATCGCGAATAGCGTAGTTATAGCCCGGCAGGTATGCAAAGTAACCTACAATAGGCTGGCCGGCATCATTAGGGTTACGGTCATCACCCATCAAACCGTATGATCCTCTGAATTTCAGATCATTCAGTATGCTGTTGTCGCCAAGCAGGTTTTTCATGAATGATTCCTCAGTGATACGCCAACCGGCTGATACCGCAGGGAAATAACCTACACGCTTGTTAGTGATGAACAACGATGAAGCATCGCGCCTTGCTGAAACTTCTAAGTAGTATTTGTTAGCGTAGTTATAGTTAACACGACCAATGTAACCCACACGAGAGGTTGCCAGATCGTAATCGTCATAACGGTCCATGGTCGAGAACTCGATCAAAGGCAGGTTATTTGATTTTGGAATAGCGTGCAACCAGTTACGTAAGCTACGGGTTTTAATACGCTCAGCAACCAAGGTACCTGATACGGTGTGTTTACCAAAGCTGTTGTTATAGTTTAACTGTAACTGCATATTGGTATTGAACTCCTTACGCTGATCGCGCTCGCGCCAAGGGTTGGTTGCACCACCGGTACGGTCGTAAGTATCAGTTTCGGGGCGATAAGTAAACACATCATAAGTATACTCGTGGTTGTTCAATACGTTATCGGCCAGGTAGTATGAGTAAATACCTTTAAGCGCTAAGCCTTTAATACCCGGAATTTCATACTCGGCATTAAAGTTGGTTTGTAACACCCTCCAATCGCTACGGTAAGTACCTGATATGGTTTTGTTCAGGAATGCGTAGTTTGATTCGATATTGTTGATCTGGTTAAGGTAGTTAGGGTTATCATTAGCATAAGGCCTTTCAATAGGTGTATTACGCAAAACGGCAAAACGGGCCAGGAAGTAGTCGTCACCACCTGGTACACCCGGGTTTTCACGGCTTTCAACACGGCCGTTAATATTTACACCCACACGTAAGCCCTTGGCAACCCTTGCCTGAATGTTCGACTGGATGTTTGTACGGCCAAACTCATACTCCTTACCAATATTTGAGTTTTGGAAAAAGTTGGTTGCCGATACATAATAGTTAACCTTATCGCTACCACCGGTAAAGTTTACGTTAACCGAGTTTTGCGGAGCGTTAGGGTTGCTGCCTAATACGTACTCGCGCCAGTCAAAGCTTTGGTAGCCACGCTCAGTACCAATGCGGTATTTTTCAACCTCCTCGGCAGTAAATGAGGTAGTACCTGAACTGTTCATTTGCGCTTCAGCTTTGTAACGCGCAAAATCGTACGAGTTACGCAGTACATCCGGGAAACGGAACCAGTTTTGGAAACCCATGTAGGCATCAACGTTGATACGGCTATCGCCTGAGCCTTTTTTAGTAGTTACCACCACAACACCATTCGCCGCACGTACACCGTAAATAGCTGCCGACGCATCCTTCAGTACTGATATACTTTCGATGTCATTCGGTGCCAGGTTATTGAACTGGCCTGCATCCTGCTGCACACCGTCAATTACGTACAATGGCGCGCCCATGTTACGTATCTGGATGTTAGCGCTCGCACCCGGACGGCCATCAGCCATACGGAAGGTAACACCCGGAATTTTACCGGCCAAAGTAGTACTTACTGTAGCACCACCATGCACACGGTCAATATCCTTTGACGTTACCGACGCGATCGAACCGGTGATTGATTCACGTTTTTGCGAACCGTAACCGGTTACCACCACTTCCTGCAAATTCTCATTGGCCGATTTCATGCTAACCTTAATATTGGTTTGCGTACCTACGGTTACCTGTTGCGATGCATAGCCCACAAATGTAACATCAAGCACGGCGTTAGCCGGAACATCGAGCGTGAATTTTCCTTGCCCATCTGTAGCGGTACCAATGGTTGTGCCCTTAACCCTTATGGCAACGCCGGGTAATGGTAAATTGGTTTCATCAACCACCGTACCGCTAATTTTTGATTGTGCAAATACGGTTGTAGTGTTGATCATGAAAGCTATCAGAAAAAAAACGAACGCGGCTCTGATTAGCCGGGCTCTGCCAGGGGGGCAGGCTGAAACGGATAGTGCACCCTGTTTCAAGAGTAAAGTTTTTCTCATAAAATGCTATAATTTGGTTAATTGATTTAAACGTCAGTACGACGCTTATTTGATGGAGTAAAAAACGGTGTTTTTTACATCAACCTATTCGCCTATTTGTATCAATACTTCGCTAAATTGTATCAATGTAACATTTGTATTGCAATCATTATGAGTGCCATATCGGGCTATATGGCTTGTATTACCTCTTTTTTTGTCGCATTAGGCCAGCACGGCGTAGGTGGCTATGTACTACATTTGTTATATCATCATATAAACAAAAAACAAATGGAAACCATTACTGTACAAGCAACTGTTAACGCCCCTGTAAATAAGGTTTGGAATTACTGGAACCTACCCGAGCATATTACCAAATGGTGCCAGGCATCTGCCGACTGGCATGCACCCTATGCCGATAACGACCTGCGCCCCGACGGTAAATTCAAAACCACTATGGCCGCAAAGGATGGCAGCTTTAGCTTTGATTTTGAAGGCGTATACGATGCCGTTGAGGAGCACAAACTAATTAGCTATACCATGGCCGATGGCAGGCAAGTTAGCATCACTTTTAATGGCGATGCAGATACTACTACCGTTACCGAAACCTTCGACCCGGAAAGCACCAACCCTATTGAAATGCAACAAGGTGGCTGGCAGGCTATATTGGATAGCTTTAAAAAGTATACTGAGGAGAATTAAGTAAAATATCTTATCAATACCCTCCTAATGCAAAACATCCCCCAAGGCTTTTCTGCGGGATGTTTTGGTATATTATTAAATGATGCAACGTTGTTATGCTGCCATTTCGGGTTTCTTATTAATATCGTACAGGGTAAGCGGTACCAGCTTTTTGGTTTTAAGGTAGGTGATACTCACCACGATCAAAGTCATGGTGCCGCCAAATAATACCGCAGGAACGGTATCCAATAGTTTAGCCGCTACGCCTGATTCAAATTCGCCGATCTCATTAGATGAACCGATGAACATTTGATTTACTGCCGATACCCGGCCGCGCATTTCATCAGGCGTAAGCATTTGCATAATGGTACCACGTATCAACACGCTGATACTATCGAACGCGCCCTCAGTAAACAGGAATACCAGCGACAAGTAGAAATTCCTCGACAGGCCAAAGCAAATTATCGACATACCAAAACCCGCCACCGCAATAAGCAAATTACGCCAGGGCTTACCCATAGGCGAAAAGCGGGTCATGGTAAGCATGCTCAGCACCGCGCCCAATGAGGTAGCGCCACGCATTACACCCACACCTTCGGGGCCAACATGCAGAATATCCTTGGCGAATACGGGGAGCAAGGCTACCGCGCCGCCAAAAAATACCGAGAACATGTCAAGGCTTAAGGCACCCACCATCATTTTGGTATTGAATACAAAGCGTATACCTTCTGAAAGGCTTTTCCACATACCCTCTTTAGGTTTAAATACAGGCGGCACCTTTTTCAGCAAACATACCGACACAAAGGCCACCGCTAAAAAGAGTACGATGGTAGTAAATGCGCCTGTTATACCCATGTAGGCATATATAAAGCTACCCACAACCGGGGCTATAATGGAGGCTATCTGCCAGCTCGAACTATTCCAGGTGCTGGAGTTGGGGTATACCTCGCGTGGTACGCTGTTGGCCAATACCGAAAAAGCCGCCGGTGCATAAAATGCCCTCGCCAACCCGTTAATAAACAACATACCATATATAATAGGTACCACGGTGTGCATGTGCAAATAATCGCCCGCGCCTTTGTGGGTGGCGGCCATCATCACTACTGATGAAAAGAATATGGTACCGAAGATAAGCAGCAGCATTTTACGCTTCTCCAGTTTATCGGCAATATAGCCGCCGTAAAGCGATAGTCCGATGGCCGGTATAGCCTCGTACAAACCAATTAATCCCAGCGCAAACTTATCGTGTGTAACATCATAAATGTAGATACCCAGCACTACGTTCTGCATTTGGTAGGCGAACGTAAAAAAGAAACGCATGGTTAAGTATGAGCGGAAATCTTTAAACCGCAGAGCGGCGAACGAGTCGGTTTTCGGGGGTGTAGTACTGTCAGCTTCGGGCACTTGTTACTGTTTTTATTGTTGTGCAAAAATAGCGATAAATGAAAAAGGCAGAACCTGTAAAATGTTCTGCCTTTGTAATATTATTATGGTGATGATTATTTCAGTCCATGCTGATCTATCAGAAAGATCAATGATGCCATAGCAGCCGAACCCAGCTCCAGCTCGCGTTTGTGCACATTTTCAAACACATCATTAGGTGTGTGGTGAATATCAAAATAACGTTGCGAATCGGGCAGAAAACTGATCAGGGTAATATTAGGTACGGTTTCCTTTAACGGTTCAATATCGGTACCCCCTTCGCCTTTTACCAACCTGTCGGCCTCGTAAGGTTCAAATAAACCCTTCCAGTTTTTGTTGATATTTGCCACAACTTCCGGCGATGCATCAAAGCCAAAACCGCGAGGCACAAAACCACCCTCATCGGTTTCAATAGCGGCTATATGGTCTTCCTTGTTTTTGGCGGCAAGCTCGGCATATTTTAAACCGCCGCGGGTGCCATTCTCCTCATTCATAAAAAACACCGCTCGAACAGAATTTTTAGGTTTATACTTCAACGCCTTTAAAATACGTAACGCCTCGGCCGATTGTACAATGCCTGTACCATCATCATGCGCGCCTTCGGCCAGATCCCACGAATCCAGGTGACCGCCTACGGTGATCACTTTCTTAGGATTTTCGGTACCGGTAAGCTCGCCTATTACGTTGTATGATTTTGCATCGGGCAGTGTTTGGCAGCTTTGCTTGAACCAGAATTTTATCAGCGGCAATTTGCGCAGCCTTAACATTCTGCTTAGCTTTTCGGCAGCCATGGTTGATATGGCCGCGGCAGGTATCATCTTGGTGCCGGGCGCGCTCAGCGTACCACCGGTGTGCGGATAATCATCCAACGCCGGACTTAAAGAACGTACTATAGCGCCAACAGCACCCAACTTAGCAGCCTCAGCCGGACCAACAAAACGCTGATCGCCGGCAGCACCATAACCCTGGCCGGTTTCAATATATTTTGGATCGAACGGGCGGTTAAAGAATACTATCTTGCCTTTTATAACGCTCTCGCCCAGGTCCTGCATTTCTTTAATGCTCTTTACCTCGATTACGTTGGCCGTGATACCGGCGGCAGGCGTAGCTATCGACATACCCAGCGCGCAGATAGGCACCGATATTTTCTTTTTACCATCAATAATAGCGCCCTGCTCCTTCGCCCCGCGTACCCAATGCGGCACCATTACCTCTTGCAGGTAAACACGATCAAAGCCGTATTCTTCCATCAGTTTTTTGCCCCACTCAACAGCCTTTTGGGCATTAGGCGAACCGCTTAAACGCGGACCGATCTTTTTACACAGGTAACGCAGGTTTTCGTACCCCTGGCCGTTAACCAGGGCTTCATCGTAAATTTTACGCATCATCAGCGAGTCCTGCGCCTGTAGCGACAAGCCACTGAACAGTATAGCAGCAGAGAGTAAGAGTTTTTTCATGTGTTGAAGTCAGTTTCAACAAATATAAATAAATAAGCAAAAGCCCTATGTCATTTCGACGAGGTACGAGGAGAAATCTGTCGATTTGTTATTGAACCCGTGCAGATTTCCTTGTAAAACCCCACCTAAATCCTCCCCGAGGGGGAGGACTTTTAATAATCACGTCATTGCGAGGTGCGAAGCAATCTCTTTAGGACATTCTTCAGGATTAGTCGCTCGGGGATTGCTTCGTTTCTCAATGACGCGTTATTTTATAATAGGCTCCCTGTCATTTTGATGTAGGTACGAGGAGAAATCTGTCGCTTTGAAATGAACGCGTGCAGATTTCTCGCTATCGCTCGAAATGACAAGTTAAAAAAACAAACGCACAACCCATAAATAGCCTCTATTACCGGCATCAGAAATGCCCGGAGCAGCACAAGCCTTGCCAAAGCACAAACTTTCACCGGGCAGGGCGCAGCCGGCGATTTTTGTTTCTTTTGATCGCTCAAAAGAAATTGAGGACAGGTAATGAACTTTGCTGTAATTGAATGAGTGAGGGTGCTTTAATTAAGAGGTTCTACTTTTATTATCGTCAGCCTGCTCTTGGGCGCAGAGGCCAGTTAATTCCCTTGGTGCGAAAGTAACCAAACATCAAGCCGGAAAAAACCTTCCGCCCACAAGGCCATACTCCCTGGCCCGGTTTTCCGGCAGGCCACCGCGCTTTTTTTACTATAATTCAAGCTATTTACAAATAAAGATAATCGGTCAATCTAAAGATGGCCATTAATCGCTAAATACATTACTAAAAATCTTCGTATTTTTACCTACGTATGCAAAACCCTATATCAGCAAAATATAACGCTAAATTTCAGGAGGCTTTGGCTTCGTTAAACCCGGAGCAGTTATCGGCCGTAAATAAAATGGATGGCCCTGTGCTGGTAGTTGCGGGGCCGGGTACCGGCAAAACGCAGATATTGGCCGCGCGTATCGGCAAGATACTGACCGATACCGATGCCCAGCCTAACGAAATTTTGTGTTTAACCTATACCGATGCAGGCGCGGTAGCCATGCGCAAGCGCTTGTTTGATTTTATTGGCCCCGATGCTTACCGCATCAATATATATACCTTCCACGCTTTTTGTAATGAGGTGATACAGGAGAACCTGGAATACTTCGGCAAGCTGAACCTCGATCCGTTGTCGGATCTGGAATCGGCCATGCTTTTCAGGGAGCTGATCGATGAGTTTTCGAACGATCATTTATTGAAGCGCTTTACGGGTGATATATACTATGATTCGCCACGACTTAAAAGCCTGTTCTCGACCATGAAGCGTGAGAGCTGGACCATTGAGCGGATTAACCAAGCTGTTGAAGAATACATTGCCGATCTGCCTAACAGAGAGGAATTTGTTTATAAGCGTGCCATGCCATCAAAAGGCGTTAAAGTTGGCGACCCAAAACAGGCCGATATTGACAAGGTGACCGAGCAGATGAAAAAACTGCTTGCCGCCGTTGCCGAGTACAAGAATTACGATGCCAAAATGAAGCAACAGGGCCGCTATGATTATGACGACATGATCATTTGGGTGCTGAAAGCTTTTCGAGAGAATGCCGATATATTGCGCCGCTACCAGGAACGTTACCAGTATATTCTGGTTGATGAGTTTCAGGATACCAGTGGTTCGCAAAATGCATTGCTTAAGTTTTTGCTGGAGTACTGGGATACGCCCAACGTATTTGTGGTGGGCGATGATGATCAGTCGATATTCAAGTTTCAGGGTGCCAACATGGAGAACATCCTTGATTTCGCTAATGATTATGTGCATGCCCTGCATACCGTGGTATTGAGGCGCAACTATCGTTCAAATCAACACATTCTCGATATTTCAAAGGCGCTGATAGATAAAAACCTGAAACGCCTTACCGCGCAGCTCAACCTGGATAAAAACCTGAGTGCATCACACCCGCGTTTCGCTACCGATATGGTTGAGCCAACCATACGCGAATACGAAAACCCCGATCAGGAACTGGCCGATACGGCACGCATCATACAAAAACTGATAGAAAGCGGCGTGCCTGCTAATGAGGTAGCTGTTATTTACCGCAACCACAGCCAGGTGGAAGATCTGGTGCATTTTTTAGATGCTCAGAAAATTGCCGTTAATACCAAACGTAAAATAGATATACTTACCCTGCCCTTTGGCGAAAAGATGATCAGCATACTGCGCTACCTGAGCATGGAGCTTGATTCGCCTTATAGTGGTGATGAATTGCTGTTCGAAATTATGCACTATGATTTCTTCGGCATACCACCCATTGAGGTAGCCAAGGCCAGCATCGCGGTAGCAAAAGCTAATTATGGCACCTTTAGTAACGATCAGCCTAAAACCTCGCTGCGCCGGTACATAAGTGAACTACGCGCGCCTGCCCAACCGGGTTTGTTTGATAACGTGCAGAATGTGGAGATGAAATTCCTGATGAATGATATTGATTATCTGCTCAAGGCATCAGTAAGCTTAACGGTGCAACAGCTGTTTCAGCAGGTAATATCAAAAATGGGCATCCTGAAATTCATTATGCAGCAGGCGGATAAGGGCACATTTATGCAGGTGCTCACCAACTTTTTTGATTTTATTAAGGATGAAAGCCGCAAACAGCCCGACATTACGCTGGCCGAGCTGATCGCCACTATCGACCTGATGAAAAAGAACAAGATCCGCATGGAGCTTAACCAGGTTATATTTTCTGACAATGGCATCAACTTCCTTACGGCGCATGGTTCAAAGGGGTTGGAATTTGAGCATGTGTTCTTCATAGGTTGCGATAAAAAAACATGGGATAGTAAAGGCCGCAACTCCGGTTTCAGCTACCCGGATACATTAACCGGTGCGCCCGATGATGAGATATCGCAAAGGGAAGAAGCCCGTCGCTTATTCTACGTAGCCTTAACCCGCGCCAAGCAATGCCTCAACATATCATACGCCCGTAAGGATAAAAGGGGCAAGGATCAGGAGTCGTCACAATTTGTGGGGGAGATATTAGCCGAAACGCATTTGCAGGTTGCTTACCCGCAGGTTGCGGCTGATGCAATGATTGAGTTTATGGCCACCCAATTTACCGAGGCCGATAAGCCACAGGTTGAACTGCTGGATACCAAATACATTAACCTGCTGCTGCAAAACTACACCCTGTCGGTTACGCACCTAAACAATTACCTGGATTGCCCGCTGCGGTTCTATTTTCAGTGTTTGATCAGGGTGCCATCGGGTAAAAGTCCGGCGGCTACGTTTGGGCAGGCGGTACACTGGGCACTGAATAAGGCTTTCCGCAGGTTAAAGGAGAATGATGACGAATTTATAACCACGGAGGAATTCATGAAAGAGTTTCGCTGGTATATGTCGCGCAACCGCGATTCGTTCACCAAGGATGAATTTAAGCTTCGTTTGGCCTTTGGCGAGAAGATACTGCCGCCATATTACGAACAAAATGTTAACGTATGGAACAAAGTAGCCGTAACCGAACGCAGCATTAAAAACATTGAGGTTAATGGCGTGCCGATAAAGGGTAATTTAGATAAGATTGAGTTTGATGGCAAACACGTAACCGTGGTTGACTATAAAACAGGCAAGCTTAAAAACGCTACCGACAAACTGAAAGCCCCAACCAATGATAACCCCAACGGCGGCGACTACTGGCGCCAGGCGGTTTTCTACAAAATACTGGTTGATAACGACCGCACTAACGATTGGCAGGTGGTAAACACCCAATTTGAATTTGTGGAACCGGTTAAGGATAACGAATATCATAAAGAGAAGATAGCCATATCGCCGGAGAGTGTGGAGTTGGTTAGCGAACAGATAACTTCGGTATACCAAAAAATAATGAACCACGAATTTAACACCGGCTGCGGCAAAAAGGAATGCGACTGGTGCCACTTTGTAAAAACCAACTTTAAACAAGCCGAAGGCATTATGATAGATGCCGATGTGGAGGAATAGTCTAAAAAAGTAAGAAGGCCTTTCGGTATGTCCGAAAGGCCTTCTTACTTTAATTCGCTTTAGGCTCAGCAGGCAAGCCAACTGATTTTCGGAGGCGGGCCATGGCCCAGCACCACCAGGCGCTTTGCTCGCCATTGCCGGCATCTTTGGTTTTCCATTGCGCGGTTTGTAGTTTCGCTATGTCGGTATCCTTAATAATGTTGGCAAGTGTGTAGCCGCTACCTTCCAGCCAGCCACCCTCCATGTATATGGGTTTGCTGGCATTTACCACCTGTATCAATTTTAGTATCTGTACAATTCGGGCGTAATCATTTTCGGTATTGCTGAAGTCGATCTCCCAGCCTATACCTTTGCCAATAATCTCGTTAGATACAGCACTATCCGGGTACATATCAGTAGGCATCCAATACAGATCGCCGCTTTTTTTGAGGGCGGTTTTTTGCATGCGCTTTACCGTATTCTTTAATACCTCATGATCCGCGCCTTCCCAACCTGCCGCTATGGGCGATAATGTTACCCAGCCCAAACCATAATAAGGTGTTCCGCCGTTTGAATTGGGCAGCAGCATTTCAACATACACCGGATCGCCAAAGCGTTTGGTTACTAAATGTTTGTTGATGCCTTGCTTTAAAATATCCAGCTTTTTATTCCAGGCTGATGCTAATGCCTTTTCTCCGCGGCGGTTGGCAACCGTAGCCATGTCCTGTAATGATGCGCCTACAAAACTTTGGGTCAGCAGATCCCATGTATCCCACATCCGGCTTTCTTTGGAATGCTCAAAGGCGATGTTCCGCACCAGGCCAGGTTCAATTGACCATGTGCCGTACTGAAAAAAGGCACGATCGCAAGTGCGCGACATGATGGCCCGTACCTGCGGCCAGGTATCATCCTCAAACTTTGTGTGCCCGCGTTTTAAGGCCAGCCTGGCCCATGCCAGTATTACGTGTGCCTGTCCGTCTATCTGGTGCTGATCGTCAACAATTACGTATTTACCACCCTTTTTACCGATCACACGGGGAATGCGCTCCATGTCGTTTTGTTTTACCGCATCAAGCACTGTTTTTATGTTCAGCTCCGCTTCTTTTAGTCTGCCGGTTTCAATAAATAATGATACCAGGGCTCCGGTAGTACGTGGAAACATACCCTCATAAGCACCGGTTAGGGATTCTGGCAAAAAGCCATCCTTATGCATGCGGTTAAGCAAGCTATGATAGGTGGCCGAGTATAATTTAGAAAAGTAAGGCGATTGCAGCATTTTCCTCACCTCAGCCTTTGCGCTATCCGCGGGATCGGTAATTGTTATTTTGTTGGGGATGATGTTAGCAAAGGCCGGAGCTTGCAACATACTGCACACAAACATCAGCGCAGCAAAAAACAGCGGCCTAACTAAAGCGGACTTTTTATGATTCATGATTAGCGAAAAAGAGTAATTTTCGCTAAATATAAGCCAAACAGGGGGTATTTGTATTTAGAAACAGCAGCCGTTTTCTATAAAAATATCACTTCTTCAACCACCACTTCCTGCGCTTCATCGTTTATTTTTTGGATGATCTGGGCGCGTATCAGCATCAGCTCGTGTTTTATTACGGATGATTCGATGCGTACAAAAAGCTTTTTATCACTGATGTATATCTCTTTGGTGCGGTTAGCTACCGATGTGCCCACCAGTTGCGGCCAGTTAGCTATAACCGATGTTTCGTTAAACTTGCGCTTAAGCTTATAAACCTGCATCATTTGTTCAATGGCATCCTTTAGTGTTTTATCATTCGCTTTGCGCATGGGCTTCTCCTTTCGCTATTTCAAAAATTTTAACATCAACATTAATATCATCAAATACATTTTTTACACGGCCGGCACTGGTATCCGTTATAAAAACCTGGCCAAAATTATGTGCCGATACCATTTGCATCAGCTTGGTAACGCGGCTGTCATCCAGCTTATCAAAAATATCATCGAGCAACAGCAGGGGTTTAAACTTTTTCTGCTCGTGCAAATAACTGTACTGCGCCAGCTTCAAGGCTATCAAAAATGATTTTTGCTGCCCCTGCGATCCAAACTTTTTCATGGGCATGCCATGTATTGAAAATGCCAGGTCATCCTTATGGATACCTGCCGTGGTACGCTCCAATACGCGGTCCTTCTCCAATGTTTTTTTCAGCAACGAGGCAAAATCATCCTGCAATAATTGCGACTCGTACACCAGCGATACCTGCTCGGCCTGGCCGCTTATAAAATCGTAATGCTTGTTAAACACCTCGGTAAAGCTTTCCATAAAAGCCTTACGCTTGGCAAATATGCGGTTGCCTGATGCTACCAGTTGCTCGTCCAGTATCTCTAACAACACCGGGTCATATCGGCCCGTATCGGCAATAGTTTTTAACAGAGCGTTCCGGTTGATCAGCGCCTTGTTATAGGCGATCAGCTCATCCAGGTAATGATTATCCGTTTGCGATATTACGTTGTCAATAAACTTGCGCCGCTCCTCGCTACCCTCAATAATAATGCTGATATCATACGGTGATATCATAACCAGCGGGAACAAACCAATATGATCGGCCAGGCGCTGATAATCCTTTTTATTGCGCTTGAACTGCTTTTTTTGGTTACGCTTAACCGAGCAGGCCACGGCTTCGTTGTTACTATTTTTATCAAAAGTGCCGGTAACAATAAAAAAATCGCCACCCTGGCGTATCTGCTGGCTATCTATCGGGTTAAAATAACTTTTACATAACGACAGGTAGTGTATAGCATCCAGCAAATTGGTTTTGCCGGCACCATTATCACCCACAAAGGCGTTTACGCCATCGTTAAAGGCAAGTTCGGCCTGTTCGTAGTTTTTGAAGTTAATCACAGATAGTTGTTGCAGATACATATTGAGCCTTCAAAGTTAACACAATCGGGCCGATGGTTGGGGCATTGTGGTAACAAAAATCGTGGCATAATTATTTAAGTTAAAAGATGTTGATAAAAACTTTGAAAACTGTATTTTTGCAATCTTAATTTTTTGAATAAAAATGTCGACAACCCAGGCAAATACCAAAATTGTGAACGAAGATAAACCGGTAAAAAAGACAGGGAGTTTTGTGAACGAGAACAGAAAAAGCTTATTATTTATAGCTGCGGCCGTTGTAGTGCTGATAGCCATATACTTTATTTACCTTAAAGCGTACTCAGGTCCGCGTGAGGTAAAAGCTGCCGACCAGATGCACGTAGCTCAGGAATTTTGGCAACAAAAAGAGTGGGACAAAGCCATAAAAGGTGATGCCGGCTACCCTGGTTTTGAGAAAATCATATCAGAATACAGCAACACTAAGGCTGCCAACCTGGCTTATTATTACCTGGGTATAGCTTACCTTAACAAAGGCGATTTTGGCAAGGCTATTGAAAACCTTAACAACTACCGTGGCGACGATTACATGGTTGCTGCCGAAGCTTTAGGGGGTATTGGCGATGCTTATGTTGAGCAAAAGAAATATGAGGATGCCGCAAACTATTATAACAAAGCGGTTGATAAGGCATCAAACAGCTTTTTATCGCCATTGTACCTTAAAAAATTAGGTTTGGTTTACGAGGCTACTAACGATAAAAAATCAGCGGCCGACGCTTACAACAAAATTAAAACAGATTACCCTACAAGCGGTGAAGCACAAAACATTGACGCTTACATTGCCCGCGTAGAGGGAAACTAATAACACCTTAAATAATGAGGTTGCAATAATAAAGGTTGCAATGTTGAAAAATGAGTTATTGCATTTCAACATTGCAGCCTTTTTAAATTTAACAAAACTTGAAATGGCTACACAACTAAAAAATCTGTCCGATTTTTCGGCGACCGAAATACCTAACGCGGCCCCATATACCTTTGGCATTGTAGTGGCCGAATGGAATGCCGAGATCACCAATGCCCTGTACGAAGGTGCCTACCAAAGCCTGGTAAACAATGGCGCACTGCCCGAAAATATATTCAGCTACAGCGTACCCGGCAGCTTCGAGCTAACATCGGGCGCGGACCTGCTGTTGAAGAATAAACCGCACCTTGATGCCGTAATTTGCCTGGGTTGTGTTATACAAGGCGAAACACGCCATTTTGATTTTATTTGCGATGCAGTTGCAAATGGTGTAAGTAATGTTGCTATAAAATACTCAAAACCTGTTATATTTGGTGTACTTACTACCGACAACCAACAGCAGGCTATTGACCGCGCTGGTGGCAAACACGGCAATAAGGGCGACGAAGGCGCCATTACAGCCATTAAAATGGCCGATATGGCAAAAACGTTGCAGGCTTAAACTTTATCAGGTTATAAACGTTAATTACTTATATGAAAAAGTTAGTATACATAGCTTTGGTTGCCTTGGCCATGAGCACATTTGCTTCATGCTCAAACAAGCTTTGCCCTGCGTATGGCTCTTACCCTAAGCGTGGCCGTTAACAGCAAAATGTCATATTTAATACTGTAGGCAAACATTTACAGGCCTTTACTGTAATTTTGTATCAGTATAAATAACATAAAAAGGATTTTTTGCAATGAAGTGGATAGCGCTGGAGTCGGCAGATCAAATAAATGAAATAAAGCAGCACCCGGGGTATAGCATTATTTTTAAGCATAGCACCCGCTGCTCTATCAGCATGATGGCTAAAAAACGTTTTGAGTTGGAGTGGGATGATCTGCCTGATGAAATTTCGTTGTATTTTTTAGACCTGATCAAGCACCGCGACCTGTCAAACCAGATAGCATCTGATTTTCACGTACATCATGAATCGCCACAAATGCTGCTTATTAAAAGCGGCGAATGTATACTCGATCAATCCCACGGCGGCATCTCGGTAGACGAGGCGTTGACGATGGTGGAGTAGATTTTTAGTCCGGAAGACGGAGAAGTCGGAAAGTCCGGAAGTTTTTTAAAGCGATATATAATTCTATAACATAATAAGAAAAGCGGCCATTAAGCCGCTTTTCTTGTTTAATATCAGATACAGATCATCCCATCCGTCTTTCCAATTTCACAAACTTATCCGTCTTTCGGACTTTCCGACTTCCCGGACTTGCGGACTCCTCAACTACCACCCAAAATCCACCGTCTTCTTAACATCTTCGCCAAGGCTTATGTGTACGGGGCAGGTAAGGGCGGCATGTTCCAGTATTTTCTGTTCCTTGTCGGTATACTGTTTCGGGAACTTAAAGTTTACTACCACCTCGGCCACACGGCGCGGGTTGGCAGCCATAATTTTGGTTATGGAGCATTTTGTATTGTCGATATCAATACCGTTGGTATTGGCGGCAATGCCCATAATGGTCATCATGCAGCTGCCTAATGATGCAGCCAGCAGGTCGGTTGGCGAAAAAGCTTCGCCCTTGCCGTTATTATCAACAGGCGCGTCGGTAATAATTTTTGTGCCCGATTGCAGGTGGGTAGCCTCAGTGCGCAAACCGCCCAGGTATGTTGTTTCAATTGTTGCCATGAGGCTAAATTAGATAAAACCATTGCTAAACCAAACACTCCCTTTATCAATCCACTGTAATATATTATTTGGCGCTGTAGGGCGTTAAATGGTTTTTACTTACTTTTGTTGTTATGATTGATTTGCCGGTAATTCCAGCCACACAAGTACAGCGTAAACCCGATTGGTTAAGAGTGAGGCTCCCTGTTGGTAAAGAGTATGCACAGGTGCGCAGCTTGGTTGATACGCATAAGCTGCATACTATATGTGAGAGTGGTAATTGCCCTAACATGGGCGAGTGCTGGGGCGCAGGTACGGCAACCTTCATGATATTGGGTAACATTTGTACCCGCTCGTGCTCGTTTTGCGCGGTAGCAACCGGCAGGCCGCTGGCTGTTGACCTTGACGAGCCGAACCGTGTGGCCAACTCGGTGAAATTAATGCAGGTTAAACACTGCGTTATTACCTCAGTTGACCGTGACGACCTGAAAGACGGCGGTTCAATCATCTGGGCCGAAACCATCAACGCTATCCGCAGAGAAAGCCCTGAAACTACACTGGAAACTTTATTGCCTGATTTTAAAGGCAACTGGGATAACCTTGCCCGTGTGTTAGAGGTAAGGCCCGAAGTAGTATCGCACAATTTGGAAACTGTACGCAGGCTTACCCGCGAGGTACGTATACAAGCCAAGTACGATCGTAGTTTGGATTGTTTGCGCCGCATATCTGAAGCCGGCTTGCGTACCAAATCGGGCATTATGCTGGGTTTGGGCGAAACCGAGGCCGACGTTTTGGAAGCCATGGCCGACTTGCTTGATGCCGGTGTACACATACTTACATTAGGCCAATATTTGCAGCCTACACGCAATCACCACCCGGTGGTTGACTGGATTCATCCCGATCAATTTAACTTCTACAAACAAAAAGGCCTTGAAATGGGTTTCAAGTATGTAGAGAGCGGACCGTTAGTTCGTTCATCATATCATGCTGAAAAACATCTTTTTGATTTTTAATAATTATTTTTACCTTGTAGCCAGTGAGTAGAAGGTCAAAAATAACACTGACTGAGGAAGAATTAGTTAGAGGACTGCGCCAGCGTGAAAAAGTGGCGGCAGAGGCTTTGTACAGCATGTATTCCGCATCGTTGTACGGTGTTATTCTGCGCATCATTAATGATGAACCTTCGGCAGAGGACGTACTTCAGGAAGCCTTCATAAAAATATGGCAATCTTTCTCAGGCTATAGTGCCGAGAAGGGGCGTTTATTCACATGGATGGTGAATATTGCGAGAAATCTGTCTATTGATAAGGTACGATCTAAAGATTTTAGGAATCAAACTAAAAACCAAGGGCTTGAAAATAACGTAACTTTTATTGACGAGCAAAGGAACACGGTTTATAAACCTGAATTACTGGGTTTAAAGGATCTTGTACAAACACTGAAGCCTGAACAAAAATCAATACTGGATCTGGTATATTTTAAAGGGTACACCCATGTTGAGGTGGCAGACGAACTTGACCTGCCGCTGGGTACAGTGAAAACAAGATTAAGAATGGCCATTCAACAGCTCCGGAAACATTTTTAATAAAAAAATTGGAAGATATAAGAGCATATATTGAATCTGGAATACTTGAACTTTACGTTTTGGGCGATGTAAGTCCGACTGAAAAGCAACAGGTAGAAGAAGCCGCTTTAAAACATCCGGAGGTGAAAGCCGAACTGGATGCCATTGAAGTAGCCATGGAAAGCTATGCCCTTGCCCAAGCCATTGAACCATCTGAAAAAGAATACGACCGCGTTTTAAACAGCCTGCTGGTTAACCTTGGCGATGACCGTACTTTCAGTAAGGCCCGCACCCATACGGACGATGACCATAAGGTTGTGCCGATAAATACCCAGCGCACAGTAAACTTTTACAAATATGGCTTTGCCGCCAGTGTGTTTTTATTACTGGTAAGCGGCGTTGCCCTGGTTGGTTTATATAGCAGGCTGCAACAATCAAACGAAATAATATCATCGTTGCGAAACCAAAATCAACACTTTGCCAATCAGGTCAATTTAATGGATGAGCAGATCAGCATATTTCGCGATCCTTCATTCCGTTTTGTAAAGTTGAAAGGCACTCCAAAATCACCTGCATCGGGCCTTACCGTGGCCTGGAGCCAAACCAAAGGCAAGGTGATGATCGACATGGCTGATATGAAACTGCCCGCTAACGATCAGCAACACCAATACCAGTTGTGGGCTATTGTTGCCGGCAAACCGGTTGACCTGGGTGTGTTTGATGCCGAAAGCAAGAGCGATACATCAGGCATGAAAGAAATGAAGACCGTTGAGCAACCGCAAGCCTTTGCCGTAACGCTTGAACCCCGCGGCGGCAGCGTTAACCCTACCATGGATGCCATGATGGTGATGAGCGCCATTTAAATTTCCGCTACGGTAATTCCCTTATTGGCGTAATACTCCCTCAGTTTTTTAATGTTTTTGTAGGCGATGCTTAATGGCAGCATACAGATAACGCCAAAAGAGCAATCAATAATCTGCCAAAACAAAGGTACACCCCTGATGCCGCCCGCTATAAATGCCAGCGGAAATATGGCCACACTTGCCACCATACCAAATTGCACCACCCATAAATTTTTTACCGGATGCCTGTACGGCCCGATGAACAGCACAGCCAACACCAGATGCGCAAAGGCCAGCCAATCAGTACCGTAAGCCAGGTAGGGGTATTGCTGATTAGTATTGCGCAAGGCATTGTAAATATTGCTTAGCCAATGTTGCAGCGGCAAAGGCAAGGCCTGCATATTAGCCGCTAACCAGCCCAGTTCCGTTTCTAAAGGGAAAGCCGTAGCCCCGCTGATAAACAGTCCGCCAATAATAACGACCATACAAATACGGATACGTGTTAATGCTTGTTGTTGTGGAGTTTTCATGATGATATGTGATAAGGTTTAAATATTCTCCGCCCGTTGCTTAATTACCTGGAGGATTTTGTTCTGTATGTCTTTCATTATCCAGTCGGCCCAAAGGCCGGCGTAAAAGTTAAAGGTGGTGGTTAATTTAAAGTGGCTGTACAGGTGCAAGCGGTAGGTTTTGCTGTTCAACTTCTCCAGCTCGTAAGTCCCGTCGATCACGTCAAAGTATTCGCCGCCTATTACTACGTGTTCATCCATGGTTGTTGAGGGTATCTCGTGCGGGTTGGCCTGAATGGTAAAGCGCATAAATTTTTGATCGGTATAGTTGGTTACCTGTTCATGAAATATCAGTCCCTTATCAAATATGGCTTTACGATAACCGCCCACGCCATTGTAATTCAGTTCGGCACGCAACGGGCGCGGAAAGCCGAGGGTTTCTGTGAGCCAGCCCTTATCTTCGGTTGATGATATGCCCCTAACACGGGTTACATTATTCCAGATGTTGGCTTTATCGGCATCAATATCTATATAGGTGTAGGCTTTATAAATTGAGGGATGATCGCCAATGTAACGCTCAACAGGCGAGATAAAGAAAGGCAGCAGTACAAGCAGCGATATTTGCAAACGCTCGTTTTTGTGCTTGCGTAATCTTGTACGCCCGGCCACCCAGCCGCCCAAGCTTGCCGCTCCAAAAAATACCGGCATTATCATTAACCAACATGCCCAACCCTCAAAGCCAAACAGCATCGTTATAAAAAAGAACACCATAATTACAGCCCAGGGCATCATCAGCCGGTACGACAGGCTTTTTACCTTTTCAATATTCGAGAAATAAATGGTAAGCACCCCGATACCAAATGGAACCAACAAAATAAAACTGATAGACATGATGGTAAATAAGCCATTGAGGCTATCAGTTCTGAATACAGCGTAGGATAGCAAGGCAAATAACGTTGGTAATCCAACGATCAGTAACAGGCGTTTAAGGGTTTCAGACATCATAATAATATGTGATAAGGTTTAGGTGTTAAATACTTTTTTCAATGGCTTGTTTAATATCCGGAACTTTAAAGGTGTAGCCTGCTTCGGTTAACCGGGTAGGTAAAACCCAGCGACTTTTCAGTATCAGTTCGGTTTCGGTGCGTAGCAGCCATGTGCCTATTTCCAGCATCCATTTGGTGGCTGGCATACCGAATGGAGCGCCAACCGCTTTGCGTATCACAGCCATCAATTCTTGGTTTTGTATGGGCTTGGGCGATGCTATGTTAAAGGCTCCATCCAGGTGCGGATTATCCAGCAAAAAGTCGATACTGCCGGTTATATCATCCTCGTGCACCCAGCTGAAATATTGCTTGCCATTGCCCTGTATACTGCCCAGGCCGAAACGTGCCAAATTAAGGTAATAGCTGGCCACTCCGCCGTTACTCCCAAGCACTACGCTTATACGCAGTACTATTTTGCGTACACCCGGTACTTGCTGATCGGCAAAGGCTTGCTCCCATTGCTTGCAAACCTCTATTGAAAAGCCACTGCCAACCTCGCCATTGTATTCATCCTGCGGGCGATCCTCGGCATGCCGGTATATGGTAGCTGATGCCGCGTTGAACCACACCTTTGGCTTGTTAGTAGTCAACATTAAAGCCTCGCCCAATACACGGGTAGCATTAAGGCGTGAGGCGAATATTTCGGCCTTATTTTTTTCGTTATAGCGGCAGTTCACGCTCTTGCCGGTAAGGTTTATCAGCACATCACTATCTTCCAGGTGGGTTGCCCAATCGCCCATGGTGCGGCCATCCCAATAAACCATTGTGATGTTACCATTGGCTGGTTTGGGGTTGCGGGTAAATATTACCACCTGTTTAGCCAGTTTGCTAAAGTGCGCGGCCAGCACTATGCCTAAATAACCGCTACCACCTGCAAGTATCACCTTATTGTATTTCATAACGCTTCAGTTTTAAATGATGATCATTAACACAGCCAGCCTGTACAGCATCCACGTTGCAGTTAGCAACCAACCCAATTTAAGCAATTTGGTACGGTGGATATGCTCTAAAAACATCAGCCCTGCTATCAGCATGAAATAGAGTGTACCTATTAGTGCAGGTATGATTATGAATTGCGCCAGTATTACCACCGGCAGCAGCAACAAGGCTCCGGCGAAAGAAATGGTCATCATGTTACCCAGATAATCCCACCTTTTGTCGGCAGCGTACAGGCTTACTATCAGGCCTTGAAACAGTATTTGTCCGCCGCATATCAAATACTCGCGCCAGCTGTTACCGGCAGTGATCATGGGTACTAACAACCCTGCATATTGTGTGAGTATGGCGCCTACAACCATCCATGTAAACAACAGGTAGGTCAGCCTCCATCTGAGTTTAAATGTTGGTTGTATACCATAATTATATTGATTGCCCGGCACAATAACCCTGCGGTTGTATGATATAAAGGCGTAACATTTAGCCGCTATCCACACAAAGGGTTTAAAATTGAACAACCCCTTAAACACCGGGAATGAATTGCCGATAACCTTAAACAAACTGGCAATGCCGTATTCAACCTCGCCGGTCTGGGTATTTACCAGCGCTATCTCGTTAACGGCGCGCTTACGGTCAATCAGCGGACAAAGCATTTCAGGAGCTTCCTGGTAAGCGGTGCGGCCGGTGCCATCAAGCATGCCTGTGTTTACAAACGCCCTGGTGTACAGGTTGCACATAGGGCATTCGGCATCGTACAAAATAATATGGTTATGCAACGTTTTCATATTCGTGATGATTTTAAGGGTAGATCAGTAGTAATTATTCGTCAAATGGTTTATAGCGCTCCATCAGCACCTTGGCACGATTGGCCCTGTTGCGCATCTTAAAAAATATGCCCAGGTTTATAAAGTGCATACCGCCCAGTATAAGTATAATGCGACCAATCTTGTAGCTTAGCACCTCTACCACTACTTGTGTGTTGCCTATGTTACCGGTTTCCTTTAAAGCCAGTACCATGTAGCCTATGTTAACCAGGTAAAAGCCTACCACCAATAGCTTGTTCACTGAATCGGCCAGCTCGGTGTTGCCATAAAATATATCCACCAAAAAAACACGACCGTTATTGAATAATACCTTTGCTACCCAAATGGTAACAGCAATGCTTACAGCCAGATAAAACGCGTAGGTTATAATAAAGTAGTTCATGATAATTGATATTTTATTTATTGATAAGTTTTGAATTTTCAGTAACTAATGAAATATATAGACAAATTTTTTTACTTAAATATTTTAAGGATAGAACCCCAAAACCAGTTTTCTTCAGCCTTTATCATGGTTTCTAAAGTTTTGTTAACGTTTGCCGATAGTTTGTTGATACCCTTAACGGATGTTTTAAAAGTTTTATAAGCCGGATCTTTCTCGTTTCCTTTAACTTCTGATAGCTCGTTCAAAACTTTCAACAGCGGATCAAGCTCGCGCTTTTTGCGTTCCTGGGCTACTTGTTTGGCTATGGTCCAGGCATCCTTTTCGGCAAAAAAGTATTCCTTACGTTCGCCGGGCTTATGTTGCTTTTCTACCAATCCCCAGCTGATCAGGTCGCGCAGGGTCATGTTGGCATTACCGCGCGATATGCTCAGGGCTTCCATAACCTCCTCGGTAGTAAGTGCCTCGTGCGATATCAGCAGCAAAGCATGTACCTGGGCCATAGTGCGGTTTATACCCCACTCAGATCCCAGCTTACCCCAGGTTTCAATGAACTTTTGCCTTGCCTCAACCAATTCCATACAACAAATGTATACATATTTTCAAACTTTCAAAAATTATTGAAAATTTATTTATTCAATGATCGCATTTATTTTCAAAAAAACGCCACATAGCTGTAACGTATTCAATGTCGACACGTCTTATAGATAATAAAGAGAGTATTTTGTTCTTTATAAGGTCAGTTAATAGTTTAAAGAGAAAAGCGGCTGCATACTCCCTGCCGCTTTTTTTATGCCATCAACTTTGCCATAGTAACCGGCAGTTGCTGTGCCAGTTTGCCTGGTAATACCACATTCATGCGGTTGGGCAGGGCCAGTTCATCACCCGCTTTACCATGTATATATACGCCGGCAATACATGCCTGCTGCGGCGTATAACCCTGCGCAAGCAGCGATGCCAATATACCCGTAAGCACATCGCCCATACCTCCTGTAGCCATAGCCGCGTTACTGCTCGAATTAAAGTAGAGCTTACCCTCCGGCGTTGCAGTTATAGTGTAATCATTTTTTAGTACGATGTAGAGGTTACGCTCAGCGGCCTGTTGCTTTGCCGTTTGCAGGCGTGCCCACCAGTTGGTGTGTGTGCCGAACAAGCGATCAAACTCCTTCACGTGCGGGGTAAGTATACTACCCGCCGGAATAGCCTGCCACAAAGTAGAATTATTAGCCAGCAGGTTGAGCCCATCCGCATCAATCACCATAGGCTTTTTATAGTTGGCGAGTACGTAAGCGAACAGCTCAAGCGCTTTTTCATCCGTTCCCAATCCCGGCCCGAAGGCTATAGAACTAAACTTATCCCAGTCAATTTTCGGTAAGGTATCACCATCACGAATAATGGCCATTAACTCCGGCAAGTAGCTATTCAAAGCCGTTAAGCCGCTACCCGGTATACAGGCCGTGGTAAGCCCGGCACCGGCATAGGCCGCACCGGCAGATGATAGTAATGCCGCGCCCATTGTTCGTGCTTCGCCTGCTATAATAAGCGCGTGTCCGTAGGTGCCTTTATTACTAAACCGTGTACGGTGCTTCAATATTTTCCGTATATCTTTTTCTTCTATATATTGATAGGCCGAGTTAAGCGAATGGGTATACTCCTCGCTGATGCCAATGTTAACGGACTCCCAGCAGGCTATATAGTTTTTTGATTCGGGCAACAAAAAATTGATCTTGGCTTGCTGAAAGGTAATCACCAGGTCGGCATGTAAAACGGTGGCATCCTGCGGCACTTCGCCATCAGCAAAAAAACCAGTAGGTACATCAACCGCTACCACGGTTTTTTCAAGACCATTCAGATGATCTACCAAAGTTTTGTAATCGCCTTCCAATGGTTTATTTAAACCGCTGCCTAATAAGGCATCTATAATTATGCTGCTATCCTCGGCAGGTGGCGCATCGCCTTTATTTAGGGTGATGATATTGATACCGCAATCCTGCAAACGTTGCAGGTTAGCATCAAAATCAGTTGTCGACCGTTCGCTGAACCTTATTACCTTAACACTTACATGCTGGTATTTATGCTGATGCAGCATACGGGCAATAGCCAAACCATCGCCGCCGTTGTTGCCGGTGCCGCAGTAAACGCTTACACGCTCGTTCCGTTCCGGAAAATGATTGATGAACCAGCCCACAAATGCCTTTGAGGCACGCTCCATCAGGTTGATGGATGATATGGGTTCGTTTTTGATGGTCCAGGCATCAGCTTCGCGCACCTGGGATGAAATGAGTAAAGGCAGCATATTATACTAATTTATAACATGCTGCCTTTGTTTTTCGGGCTTATCGAAAATATTTTTGCGCTTAGTTTTTAATGCTCATCTCCTTAGCCTGCATCATTTTACGCAGGTTATTAAGGGCATAACGCATACGGCCAAGGGCGGTATTAATGCTTACATCGGTAATATCGGCTATCTCTTTAAAGCTCATATCACCAAAGTGGCGCATAATTAACACCTCTTTCTGCTCTGATGGCAGCAGCTGTATCAATGTTTTTAAATCCTTGTGGGTTTGCTCGCGCACCATGCGATCCTCGGTACTTTCATCGTAGTTACCAAGCACCTCGAATATATCAAAGTCGTCGCCATTGCTAACCATAGGCGCACGCTTTTCACGGCGAAAGTGGTCAATAACCAAATTATGCGCAATACGGGTTACCCATGGTAAAAACTTACCTTCCTCGTTATATTTTCCGGCTTTTAAAGTGTTAATTACTTTTATAAATGTATCCTGAAAAATATCTTCGGCGAGGTATTCGTCTTTAACAAGCAAATAAATAGAAGTATATATTTTGGTTTGATACCGGCGGATAAGCTCTACAAGCCCCCCTTCATCGCCCGAAATATAAAGATGGATTAGATCCTGATCACTTTGCAATTTTAAATCCATAGAAAACCTTACTACTTAATTAAGTTTACTTAAAATGTTGTTTAGTAAAGTCTATTCTATAAATCTTTGCTTTAGGGGTTATACAAACGTTAAGTCAAATAAAACAAATTAAACAATAAAATGCAAATTTATTTGTTTGACCATCTACACTTAGATACGTTTAATTCGGGCAACAAGTTTTTTTCCGAAATAATATTGCCGGCCTGAAGATAACGATAATCAGGCAAAAAGTGATGATATGGTTATTTAATGCTTCGCTTTAGCAAAATAAAATACCCGGCAAAAAATACCACTACGGCTACGGCAAGGCTCACATAAACATCATCAGTAAGAATATTGATTACCAACTGCTTCCCCGCCCCGGCAGATTTGGTGCGGGGCATCATGGTGGTAAGCGCCAGCATGGGGTGCGAGTAAGGGAACAGGTAGGCATGTTTCCAACCTACTGATGCCATGATAACGCCCGATATGGTACCCACAAAGCCGATACCCATCGGCTTCAAAAAATCCTTCCACAACAGGCTGAACAAAAACTGTAACGACAGCATACCCAATGCCGAAAGTAAAAGCTTGAAGTATACCTGTACCAGCGTAAACTCCATATGGTACTCGTTAAACCTTAAGCCCGGCTTTATTGCCGATAATAAATTGGCAAAGCCGATAGTGAATACCACAAACAATATCAGGCTGACAAGTATAAGTAACAAGGCATAAACGTATTTTGCCGCATACACCGCGAATTTGGGTAACGGCAGGCTGAACAGCATTTTCCAGGTATCGGCCTTGTGCTCAATATTATTGACCGAATAAGCTGTAAAAACCACAAACATGGGCAACAATAATACTCCCATAATATTAAGCACGCCACCTACATAGCGAATCCACAATAACTCGCCCGACCAACTGGTCATGTTATTGGCATTGGTTAAAAAACCGATGGTCATTAACAGGCAAATAAGCAGGGGCAGCAGTATGGCGCACCAAAAGGCCAGCGTTTTGCGGGTCTTGTAAAATTCGGAGCGCAGGGAGAGTAAAAATGCTTTCATTGGGGTAGAGGTATGGCCTTAAGCTTTTTGGGTGATAGATAGAAATAGGGTTTCGAGATCCTGCTGTTGTTTACCGATGCTGTAAACCGTATAACCGTTGTTGATCAGCAAGGTATTAATATCGCCGCTTTCCTGTTTTGATACATAAGGCAAACCAACCAACGTTTCGGTAACCTGCGCAACCTCATAATGATGGCGCTTTAGCAAATTGGCGGCATCAACTGTATTGTCAATCTCAATCAGTAACAATGCCTGGTTCAGTGCTTCCAGCTCGTTAATACTACCCTGAAACAACATGCTGCCGTTATTTATAATGCCCACATGGGTAGCCATACGTTCAATTTCCGACAGTAGGTGGCTGCTGATAAACACTGTTTTACCGTGCTTACGGGTAAGGTTTATCAGCAATTCGCGTATCTCAATAATACCATTTGGGTCGAGGCCGTTGGTGGGTTCGTCCAGTATCAGCAACTCCGGGTCGCTTAACAAGGCCAGGGCAATACCCAGGCGTTGTTTCATACCCAGCGAGTATTGGCCTGCTTTTTTATTGGCAGCTTGTTTAAGCTGTACCAGCTCCAACATTTCATCAACCCGGCTGGCGGGCAGTTGCAGCAAGCCCACACGGTTAACCAAATTTTCGCGACCGGTTAGGTGCAGGTAAATAGCGGGTTGCTCTATCAGCGAGCCTATTTTTGAAAGTATCTCGATACGGTTACGGTTCAGATCTTTCCCAAAAACAGAAATGCTGCCTTCATCCGTTTTTAGCAGATTGAGCAGCAATTTAATGGTGGTTGTTTTACCGGCGCCGTTTGGCCCTAAAAAACCATATATGCTTCCTTGCGGAACTTGTAGTGACAGGGAATTGACAACCTTTTGGTCGCCAAAATTAAAGGTTAGTCCCTCGGTATTGATTACCATACGTTTTCCTGGCTAATACCGCACACTGTTTTAAAAAGGTTTACACCTTTGTAAAATAACGAGGTAGCTTGTTTAGCTTTAGCGCTGGCTCCTTTAATATTTTGTTGCTGCTGAGTAAACTGGTAAGCAACACCCATCACCAGGGCGAACATTACCGGTACCAGTAGCATTACAAAAGGGTTTGAGTATTTGATTAACTTTTTCATTGCGATTGATTTGATGAAACAAAGAAATAGTAAAAAATCAAGCCTCTAAAAAGTATTAGACCAACAGGTTGTATTTATAGATAAACGCCCACGCCGGGCTGCAAACCCGTTCGTCGAAGAAAAAAGCCAGTTCATCGAAAAAACTACACCCTATATATAATACCCACCCAAATAAAGCCGCCAAAACATTACTTTAGAAGGCAGAATAAATAATTTAAAACATTGAGCAGCGCGATATAAGGGATGAAGAAACAGTGGCAATTTTTCTGGCATGTGTTTGTGTGGATATGTTTAATATCCTTCTTCTTTTTTATAGCTAAAACCAACAGCAAAATGTCTGTAGAGGCATTGTTTGTTTTGTTCGTGCTGTTCGGCCTGGTTAATATCAGCTTGTTTTACATTAATTACCTGTTGCTCATCCCCCGTTTTTTAGATAAAAAGCGGTATGGCACCTACATCATCATCGCCCTATCAGTAATATTAGTCTATGGTTTTATTAAGTATGGCTTAGCCTATGTGTATAAGGAATACGCACTTGTAAAACATAAAGGCGAAATGATCAGCTTTGCATCATACTACCTGAGCGCGTTTTTTACCAGTTTAATATTTGTATTCCTCAGCATTGTACTCAAATTCTCGACGGATTGGTTTTTGAACGAGCGCATTCAGCGCGATTTGGAAAACCAGCGCCTTACGGCCGAACTATCCTTTTTGAAATCGCAGGTTAATCCGCATTTTTTGTTCAATTCCCTTAACAGCATCTACTCGCTGGCCTATCAACGGTCAGAAACCACGCCCGAGGCAATCCTTAAGCTGTCGGAAATTATGCGTTATATGTTGTATGAAAGTAATGACAACAAGGTTGACCTGGAAAAGGAGATACATTACCTGCAAAACTACATCGACCTGCAAAAGATACGTTTTGGCTACAAGGCATTTGTGGAGTTTGAGGTTAAGGGCGATGTAAGCACCCAGCGCATTGCGCCGCTGCTGTTAATATCATTTATTGAAAATGCCTTTAAACACGGTGTAGCCAATGATCCGGAAACGCCTATACGCATGAATTTATCGGTGGAGAACGGCGTGCTCGATTTCCATATCGAAAATAAAAAACATAATAATAACCGTGATGCTTCGGGCGGTATCGGTTTAAATAACGTGCAGCGCAGGCTTAATCTATTATATCCTAAAAAATACACGCTGGATATTGATGATACTGATGCCTGCTATGTATGTAACTTAAAACTCGTTCTTTAACAAAAAAAGCCGTTTGATGTAAACGGCTTTGGGCGGAATTATTTTCGTTTCTGCTTTTGCTTGGTTTTGGCGGTATCGCTTGCGGCCGGTGTAGCTAAAAAGGTGGAGTTATCCTTCTTTTTATCGGCATCGCTCTTGAGCCAATCGGGCGTAGAGGCAGGCTGCACCGGGTTAGTGGTAGTAGTTGTAGTAGTTGTAGTAGTTGTAGTAGCCGACGAACCAACCGTATCGGTTTTTTTAGCCGGAGCGGTTTGTGCCGAGGCATTTTGAAAAACGCAGGCAAATGCAATAGCAACAATAGCTGCACTAAGTTTTTTCATGGGTAGCTAAATGTTTGGTTAATATTATAAAGCTAACGTTGAATTTTATTAACTTGTTTTGCTGGTGGTTTCTTTTTTTGATATTATGGCTGATGATGGCACATAAACAAGCATCATCATATTAATTACTGTTTTTAAAAATATACTTATACAATGATACGGTGCCTGGTTGTTGATGATGAGCCTTTGGCTTTGAATATACTTGAGGATTATATTGCCAAAATGCCTTTTTTACAATTGGTAAAGGCTACCACTAATCCTATTGAGGCGCTCACGTTGGTACAAGGCGGCGAGGCCGATCTGGTATTTTTAGATGTGCAGATGCCCGAGCTTACCGGCATTCAGTTTTTAAAGATAGCCAACGGCAAAGCCAAGGTCATACTAACCACCGCCTACCCGCAATATGCCCTGGAGGGTTATGAACTTGATGTGGTTGATTACCTGCTAAAACCCATAGCGTTCGATCGTTTTTATAAGGCAGTGCAAAAGGTGCAGGGTATAATAAACCCCACAGCAGCCGCTAATACCCCCGCACCGGCCGCAGCACCGGCACAACAGCAACCCGATTTTTTAAGCGACTTTATCTTTGTAAAAACCGAGCATAAGATACAGAAGCTTTACCTGCACGATATTTTGTTTATTGAAGGGTTGAAGGATTATATATCCATATTCACCACTAACGAGCGCATCATCACCCTGCAAAACATGAAGAAGATGGAAGATGCCCTGCCCGAAAAGCATTTTATACGCGTGCATCGCTCATACATCGTATCGCTGGATAAGATCGACAGCATCGAGCGCAGCCGCATCTTCATAGGCGACAAGATCATCCCCGTAGGAGATACCTACCGCGACGACTTTTTCAGGATTATTGACGGGAAGAATGTGTAACTGCCCCTAACCCCTAAAGGGGAACTTTATTTTATAACTCCCCTTTAGGGGCTGGGGGCTTAGCCTACTTTTTCCCTTATCCGCTCCTCGGCCAGTTTTACCAGCTCATCTATTGGGGCGGTGCCGGGTTCAATGGGTTCGAGTACTTCCCAGGTCATGGGGGTAAAGGTATTTAGCGGGAACAAGCCATAACGTACCATCTCCCACGATTTATTGATAGCCACCGGAACCAGTAACGCGTTAGGGCATTTTTTAAGCAGTGTGGCAATACCTGCCGATTGAAAGGTTTTTACCTTGCCATCCTTTGAGCGGGTGCCCTCGGGGAATATCATGGCCGACCATCCCTGCTCCTTCATGCGTGTACCCAGCTTAACCAGTTCCATAATGGATTGGCGAGGATCTTTACGATCAATGTTAGCCCCGCCACCCACACGCAGGTTATATGATATGGATGGTATGCCCTTAGCCAGCTCAATCTTCGAGATAAACTTGGCATGGTACTTCCTGAAAAAGTAGATCATCGGCGGTATATCGATCAAACTCTGGTGATTAGCCATAATGATCATCGGCCTGCCTTGCGGCAAATTTTGCTTGTTGATAAACTTAACCGAATTGAACAGGATATAGTAAGTACTTAACAAACAAAAGTTAAGCGCGTCAACCGAGCGTTTATGCGCCGAGTAGCCAAAGGCACGGTAACTTATCCACTGTATGGGCTGAAAAATAACCAGCACCAAAAAAAACGCGACAATAGCAAATGGCGAAAGGATGTATCCTAAAAACTTTCTCATAATGGGATGACAAAGTTAATAAAAGCCTGTAAATGTTCAGCCTCTGTTCAATTATCCGCAAGGGCAAAATCAAGCACAAAAAAGGCAGAGCCAATGGCCCTGCCCTTCTCATATATATTCAGGTTCAATTACTTTTGCTTGCTGAATGAGTATACCACGTAACCCATTTGCGCGCCAATCGGCACAGGGGTTTTTAGTACAAGGGTTTCTTTATCGGCCGCGCCAACATCCAGGCGATAACCTTCGGCTACGTTTTTGGCCTTGTCGCCCTCGTATATCTTTTTGAACTGGAACTGCGTACCATTCGGGCCTTCGTAAGCCGACCAGAAGATGGATTGCGATGTACCGTTGCTCAGGGTATACATACCGTTACCGCTGTTGGTCAGTTTCCATACGCTGCCTACAAACGCGCTTGGTGGCGCCTGGTCAAATGCTGATTGTACGGCGTTTGATAGTAAACCGCCCTCGTAAGTTACGGTGTTACATACCCAGGTATTAACAAACCTATCGCGCGGAACGTGTGATGATGTAGTACTGCGTGCGCCCGAACAGGCCGAGAGCACTATGGTAAGGGCTAAGATAGCTAAGGTGTATTGAAATAGCTTTTTCATGACTTCAGTTTTATTATTTGTTGTGTATAACATAAGTTTTGTCAAAAGGTTGACAGTTTTTGTGAGCCGCTGCTTTTTTGCTGCCGCTTTGTTTTGGATTAAGCCCTATATTAAAGGTTTAATTACCCGTTGCTAAAAATGCGTCGCAATATTATACATAATAACCCTATAGCCAAATGCCTGTTTAAAACTTGTTTCGGGCTTTTTTGCCTGCTGGTGATGGCGGGCTGCGGCAATGGTAACGGCACCGGCAACCGCACGGTTTTTAACATCAACCTGGAGGATGGCCTCACCTCGCTCGACCCGGCTTTTGCCCGTAACCAGAACGCCCTGTGGATGGACAACCAGCTATACAACGGCCTGGTACAAATAAATGATAGCCTGAAAAGCGTACCCTGCATTGCCAAAACTTGGGATATTAGTACCGATGGCCTGCAATACACCTTCCATTTACGTAACAATGTATTTTTTCATAACGACCCATTGTTTCCGCAAGGCAAGGGGCGCAGGTGTGTGGCTGCGGATTTTGCTTACAGTTTTGGCCGGTTGATAGACCCGAAGGTAGCCTCATCAGGCTCGTGGATATTTAGTGATAAGGTAGATGGCAAGCAGGCATTCATCGCCCAAAATGATAGCACATTTATCATCAGGCTAAAACAACCCTTCCCCCCGCTGCTGAGTTTGCTTACGGCGCAGTATTGTTCGGTAGTGCCGCACGAGGTGGTTGAGCATTATGGCAAGGATTTTCGTAGTCACCCTATAGGTACCGGCCCTTTTAAATTTAAGTACTGGAAGGAGCGCGAGGTATTGGTGCTGTTAAAGAACGAGCATTATTGGGAAAAAGATAACAACGGCCAGCCCCTGCCCCATCTGGATGCGGTAAAGGCCGGCTTTATCAGCGATAAGCAAACCGCCTTTATGGAATTTATTAAGGGCGATCTGGATTTTTTTAACGGCATTGATGGCAGCTATCGCGATGATATACTCACCAAGGCAGGCAAGTTAACCAGCAAGTACCGGGGCAAGTTTGTAATGAACATCAGGCCGTATTTAAATACCGAATATTTGGGTATACTGATCGATACCAACATTGCCATTGTACGCCGATCGCCATTAAAAATGCTGAAGATACGGCAAGCCATTAACTACGCCATTGATAAGCAAAAAATGATCAAGTACCTGCGCAACAGCATAGGTACGCCGGGTTACGCGGGTTTTATTCCGCAAGGTATGCCGGGGTTTGATGGTAAGCAGGTTGCGGGTTATAGCTATAATCCTGAAAAGGCCCGCCGCTTATTGGCCGAGGCCGGTTTCCCTAATGGCCATAACCTGCCCGAAATTGTGCTGAACACCACCACCACTTACCGCGACCTGATAGAATACATACAAGGCGAGCTGGACCGTGTGAACATTAAAACCCGTGTTGAAGTTACCCAGGGCGCCAGCCTGCGCGAACTGATCGCCAAAAACGGGGTTAACTTTTTTCGTGGATCGTGGATAGCTGATTACCCGGACGGGGAGAATTACCTGTCGGTATTTTACTCAAAAAACAAGATACCCTTTGGCCCCAACTATACCGGCTTTAACAACAAACAGTTCGACAGGCTTTTTGAGCAAACCTACCGGGTAAATAACGATTCGGCACGCTATGCCCTGTACCGCAAAATGGATAACCTGGTAATGAGCCAATCGCCGGTGGTGGTATTGTATTACGATAAGCTGGTGAACCTGTATCAAAACAACATAAGCGGCTACGCTAAGAACGCGCAAAATTTACTGGTGTTGAAAAGGGTGAGGAAAGGGAATTAGCTAAATTTTCAACACTATATACAAATATTGCCACGTGATATTTGCACCCATATTAAAATGTTAATAATTAGATAGTTACAACAAAAAAAAGGAGACATATATTTGAATACTTAATCAAATTATATGGAAACATTATTTGCCATTGTAGGTATAGTCTTAGCTGCTATACCTGTTTACTATTTCTTCAAAGAAAAATCCTCTCCTAAATTAACAGTAGAAATATTTAAAGATAACACATCGAGCTCTCCAATAGGCCCAAGTAATAAAAATGTACCTATCGATGGCGTTATTGAAATGAGAAATGCAATAATGATTTTTGAACTAACTTGGAACATCAAAATTATTATCCGGAACAATTCAGAAAAGACAGCATTCTATCCCAAAATATACTTCAAAAACGCACAACCCTACTTTTTGCGTATTGATAAGCTCAATGAATTAGAATCAATAATCAGCAATGAGACAAAGACACTAAATGCAGCTTACCAGGAATTTGAAGAAGTAACAGGCAATGAAAGAAACGACATGTTAGTGTTACCTGAAACAATCATGAGAATTGAGATTTTACTTGAATATCAAGATGGAAATCAAAAAAAATATTTTACTCACTTTAAACAGGTTAATAAGGAGAACAATTTTATGACCAAAAAACCAAAGGCTTTTAATGATTAACTACCCGAATTTCTATTCCTCTATTGTTTTCCACCTTTATCGTCAACCATAATTAATTTTTTCAACTTATACATTAGCGTGTATTACCACCTTATTAAACCACAGGCTTTTTACTTATATTTGCAAAAAATTTTAGCAAAACAGATCGCGGCAAACCAAGCTGTATGTATGCGGTTAATATTGTTCAATATACTGTATGACTGAAAAAACTGTTGACCTGGGCGAACAAAGCGAAGTAGAAGTTTATGGCGCACGGGTGCATAACCTCAAAAATATTGATATTTCGTTTCCGCGCAATAAATTGGTGGTGGTAACGGGGCTAAGCGGCAGCGGCAAATCGTCGTTGGCGTTTGATACCATTTATGCTGAGGGCCAGCGCCGCTATATGGAAACATTTTCGGCCTACTCGCGCCAGTTTATGGGCGGTATGGAACGGCCTGATGTTGATAAGGTATCGGGCCTTAGTCCGGTAATTGCCATTGAGCAAAAAACTACCAGCAAAAATCCGCGGTCAACAGTAGGTACCATTACCGAGATCTACGATTTTATGCGCCTCTTGTTCGCCCGCGCCGGCGAAGCCTACTCCTACTCTACCGGCGAAAAAATGGAGCGCATGAGTGAGGATCAGATACTGCGAACCATCAGCGAAAAGTTTGATGGGCAGCCGGTAAACATCATGGCTCCGGCGGTAAAAGGTCGTAAAGGCCACTACCGCGAACTGTTTGAGCAGATACGCAAGCAAGGTTACCTTAAGGTTTGGGTGGATGGCGCCATTATGGACGTTAGCCCCAAAATGCAGGTTGACCGTTACAAAATACACGATATCGATATTATTGTTGATCGCCTTGTGATCAGCGAAAAGGACAGCAAGCGTTTGTACAGTTCGGTACAGGCGGCGCTTAAGCTGGCCAAAGGTATCATCCGTATTGCCGATAAGGATAACAACGTAGCCTATTTCAGTAAATATTTGATGGACCCGGTGTCGGGTATATCGTATGATGAGCCGCAGCCAAACACCTTTTCGTTCAACTCGCCTTATGGGGCTTGCGAAAAGTGTAACGGCCTGGGTTATATTTTTGAGGTGGATGAAAAATCTGTCATACCCAACCCAAAACTCAGCATACAAAACGGCGGCCTTGCCCCATTGGGCGAGTACCGCGAAACATGGATATTCCAGGTGCTGAAAGCGCTGGCCAAAAAGTTTGAGTTTTCGCTCACCACGCCTATCGAAAAACTTGAGCGCGACAAGCTGGATATTATATTAAACGGTACCGAAGAAAAAATAAACGTAGCCGTTGAGTACAATAAATGGAACGTGCAAAACTACTCCATCAACTTTGATGGTATTGTTAAGATGCTGGAGGAGCAACAGGAACGCCGTGGTGATGACGATCTGGACGATATGGAAAACTATCGTGTGCTGCGCACCTGCCCTACCTGTGATGGCGCGAGGCTAAAAAAGGAATCGCTGCATTTTAAGATAGACGAGAAGAATATATTTGAACTGGCCTGCATGGATATCAACAACCTGCAAAGCTGGTTTGATGGCATTGAGGACAGGCTGAGCGAACGCCAGAATGTTATTGCCCGCGAGATACTGAAAGAGATACGCGCCCGCATCGGCTTTTTGCTGGATGTAGGTTTGAGCTATTTAACTTTGGATCGTACGGCCAAAACCCTTTCGGGTGGTGAGGCGCAGCGCATCAGGCTGGCTACGCAGATAGGTTCGCAGCTGATGAATGTAATGTACATTCTGGATGAACCAAGCATCGGCCTGCATCAGCGCGATAATGAGCGCTTGATAAATGCCCTCAAAAACCTGCGCGACCTGGGCAATACCGTATTGGTGGTTGAGCACGATAAGGACATGATATTGGAAGCCGACCACGTGATAGACATGGGCCCGGCAGCCGGTGTACATGGAGGCCAGGTGGTAGCGCAAGGCACTCCGCAGCAATTAATGGCCGAGCATACGCTCACCACATCATACATTAATGGCGAGCGCGAAATAGCTATCCCCAAAAAACGCAGGGAAGGTAACGGCAAAAAACTGGCGCTTAAAAAAGCTACCGGCCATAACCTTAAAAATGTATCGGTGGAGTTTCCGCTGGGTAAGCTGATCGGTATTACCGGAGTATCGGGCAGTGGTAAATCAAGCTTGATAGCCGAAACACTGTATCCTATACTCAACCATCATTTCTTCCGCGCTAAAAAGCAACCCTTGCCGTACGGCAGCATTGAAGGGCTCGAACATATTGATAAGGTGATCGAGATAGATCAAACCCCTATCGGCCGTACACCACGTTCAAATCCATCAACGTATACCGGCGTATTTTCGGATATACGCAACCTTTATGTACAATTGCCCGAGGCCAAGATACGTGGCTACAAGCCGGGTCGCTTCTCGTTCAACGTAAAGGGCGGCCGTTGCGAAACCTGCCAGGGCGCGGGCATGAAGGTGATAGAGATGAACTTTTTACCCGATGTGCAGGTACCTTGCGAGGAGTGCGGCGGCAAACGCTATAACCGCGAAACGCTGGAGGTACGCTACCGCGGCAAATCTATAAGCGATGTATTGGATATGAGCATTGAGGATGCTACTACCTTTTTTGAGCATATCCCGTCTATCCACCGTAAGGTAAAAACATTGTTTGATGTGGGTTTGGGCTATATCACCCTGGGGCAATCGTCAACTACCTTATCGGGGGGCGAGGCACAGCGCGTAAAACTGGCTACAGAGCTTTCAAAGAAAGATACAGGCAATACCTTTTATATACTGGATGAGCCTACCACCGGTTTACACTTTGAGGATATCAACGTGCTGCTGGGTGTACTTTACCAATTGGTTGATAAAGGCAATACCGTTTTAGTGATAGAGCACAACCTGGATGTAATTAAGGTGGTTGACCACGTGATAGATCTTGGGCCAGAAGGCGGATCAGGCGGCGGTAAAATACTATTCTCGGGCACGCCCGAAGGTTTGTGTAAGGTTAAGGAAAGCTTTACCGGCCGCTTCCTGAAAAAGGAAATGGGTATCAAATAAAATAAATACTATTATTCTATATAATATTGCAACTAAATAACGTTTAATACGTACTACTCCATGCTTGCTACTCAGGCAAATAAGCATCCAAATCCATTCGGGAGGCGGGTTCTGAACCCAAGATGAAATTTTGATGAAATTTTTTTCATGTTTTTATAAAAACGTAAAATATTTCACATAGGGTTGCGTTATTGAATTATAAAAAAAACGAGAACGGCGTATGGACGAAACTTCTACAAAAAACTTATTTGCGGTCACTAACAATTTTATAGTGAAAGAGAAAGGGCATACAGAAAATTTGAGCGCGGATGATGTGATATTCTTCCATTCATTGCGCACCGATCTGAATCAGCTGGAAATGAAACCAAGGCTGCAGACCATTCACCGCATACTTGATTACTCAAAAAGCATCAAGTAGAAAAAAACTTCAGGTTGATGGCTCATAGTTCACGCGTACCGGTAAGGTTATTTTAAATCTCTAAACTAATAGTACCGGTGGCAAACGGAGTGAACTATGACCCATCAGCCAAAATCTTCCCTGTAATTTTCAGCAAATTTTATTTATTCAGTTTAGTAAACTGAATACCTTTGCTGCTTGCCAACATTTTTGTGTTGGTTAGTATTTACACACCCATGTTAAAAAAGGAACGCTACCATCATTTTGTAGATTATTTCTCAAAAAACCAACCCAATGCGGTTACCGAGCTGCATTATAACTCGCCCTACCAATTGCTGGTGGCGGTTATCCTATCAGCCCAATGTACCGATAAGCGCATTAACCAGGTTACCCCCGCACTTTTTGAGCGCTATCCGGATGCGGAGAGTTTGGCGGCATCAAATGCCGATGAAATATTCCCTTACATACGCAGTGTGAGCTACCCTAATAACAAGGCCAAGCACCTGGCAGGCATGGGCAAAATGCTGGTAGAACAATTTAACAGCGTGGTACCATCATCTATTGATCAGTTGCAGAAGATGCCGGGCGTTGGCCGTAAAACCGCCAATGTAATAGCCTCAGTAATTTATGATGCCCCGGCTATGGCTGTTGATACGCATGTGTTCAGGGTGGCTAACCGCATTGGCCTTACCAACAATGCCCGCACCCCGCTGGCTGTTGAAAAAGAGCTGGTAAAATATTTGCCGACCGAAGTACTGGCCATAGCGCACCACTGGCTGATATTGCATGGCCGTTATATATGCGTAGCACGATCGCCTAAATGTGATGTTTGCCCCATTACCTGGTTTTGCCGCTACTACGAACGCTCCAATACCGAAAGCGCTTTGCTTAAGGCCGAAGCCGAAAAAGCCCGCAAGATAAAGGATGCCGCCAAAAAGAAAAAGCTGAACACCATAGCTAAAGAGCTTAAAAAGCGCAGTGTGGATAAAGATATTTGATTACGCTTTGCGCGTTAGGTATGTTTACATGATAATTATCAATAAAATAAATACTAATTTTTTTAGTATTATAAATTAAAGTTTTATATTTGGTACATAATATTTTAAGATGAGTAACGCAGATAAATTGAAGGCACTACAGCTTACACTTGATAAGCTGGAAAAATCATACGGAAAAGGCACCATTATGAAGTTGGGCGATACCGTTGTTGAACCAACCGAAGTAATACCAACCGGTTCAATAGGCCTTGATATAGCTTTAGGGGTTGGCGGTTTACCCAAAGGCAGAATAATTGAAATATACGGACCTGAATCGTCAGGTAAAACAACTTTGGCCATACACGCTATTGCCGAAGCACAAAAAAAGGGTGGTATAGCCGCGTTTATTGATGCTGAGCACGCCTTTGATAAATTCTACGCTAAAAAACTGGGTGTTGATGTTGAAAACCTTTTAATATCACAACCTGATAATGGCGAGCAGGCCTTAGAGATAGCCGACAACCTGATCCGCTCGGGCGCTATTGATATTTTGGTTATTGACTCGGTTGCCGCATTGGTACCAAAGGCCGAGATAGAGGGCGAAATGGGCGACTCGAAAATGGGCTTGCAGGCTCGCTTAATGTCGCAGGCGCTGCGTAAGCTTACCGGTACCATTAGCAAAACCGGCTGTTGCTGTATATTCATTAACCAGTTGCGCGATAAAATTGGTGTAATGTTTGGTAACCCCGAAACTACTACCGGTGGTAACGCCCTTAAATTCTACGCTTCGGTACGTTTAGATGTACGCCGTATGTCGCAAATTAAAGATACCGATGAGGTATCAGGTAACCGCGTTAAGGTAAAGATCGTTAAAAACAAGGTTGCGCCGCCGTTCCGTTTGGCTGAGTTTGATATTATGTTTGGCGAAGGCATCTCAAAATCGGGCGAGATCATTGACCTTGGTGTTGATTACAACATCATCAAAAAAGCAGGTTCATGGTTCAGCTACGGCGAAACCCGTTTGGGTCAGGGTCGTGACGCGGTTAAGCAAATAATACTTGACAACCCGGAACTGATGGAAGAACTGGAAAAAAAGATAAAAGAAACCGTAACCGGCGAAAGCATGGAAGAAGCATAGGCTTCACGGTATTTTACAAACAAAAAAGAGGCTGCTTTATTCAATTAAAGCAGCCTCTTTTATTTTCAGCGCGATGATACTAATACGTGATCTTCACTATCCTGTCAATATCATCAGCCGGTAACTGATCAATGTAAACAATCAGGCCGGTTTTATCTTTCTTGTATTTCAGCTTAGCGCCGCCGGCAAAAGCGGTTACTGTTTTAGGTTTAAATTTAAAATCGGGGATCAATATCTGGCTGCTCTCCTTAACCGGGTTAAGCACGTGGGCATAAACAGTTTTGCCCTTAGCTGTAACTGTACCCCATGTTTGGCCTTTAACAAGGTTACCACGGGTACCATAAACGGTTTCTCCATTCTTATCAATCCAGGCGCCTATCTTCCCCAGTGTGTCAACAAACTCCGGCTGTATCTTGCCGTTTGGCATCGGGCCTACGTTCAATAAAAAGTTGGCATCTAAACCGGCGGCATTCACCAGGTAGTGCACCAGCTCTTTTACCGATTTATAATTCCTGTCGTTAATATTAAAGCCCCAGCTGCCATTCATGGTTTCGCAGGTTTCAAGTGGCAGATCGCCAATTTTGGCTTCGCCGCTAAAACCGGTTTTGTTGTTGCCCGGCAAATCCTTTTCAAAAGCCTGAAAATCCTCACCCGGTATGGGCTCCAGGTGGTGGTTATTGCCTATCATTATATCAGGGCCTAATTTGTGTATCAGCCCGTATATTTCATCATAATGCCAGTTAGCGTTTTTGCGCTCCCAATGCCCATCAAACCAAATACCTTTAATAGCGGGGTAATTAGTGATCAACTCCGTTAACTGCGCTTTCATAAAATTGATGTAGCTGTTCCAGTCGCCCTTTTCGGGTGCACCGTTCACTATCGGGCTTTTGTAAGCGTAGTCCGGGCGGCCCCAATCTAACAATGAGTAATAAAAACGCAGCTCGATGCCTTGTTTTTGGCATTCTTCGGCCAGTTCCTTTATAGGGTCTTTTTTGTAGGGAGTAGCCTTTACAATGTTATAGTCCGACTGCTTGGTATCAAACATACTAAAACCATCGTGGTGGCGTGAGGTAATGGTGATGTACTTCATACCGGCACGCTTGGCCAGGTCAACCCACTCCTTGGCGTTAAATGCCTGCGGATTAAAAAAATCGGCCAGGCGCTTATAATCGTTATAAGGAATTTTTTTGACATCCATCACCCACTCGCCATCGCCCAGGGTGCTGTATATTCCCCAGTGGATGAACATGCCGAACTTCATGTCCTTAAAATGCTCGCGGGCTTTGAGGTTTGATGCCGATGGCTGGTAGCCTTGCTGCGCCTGAGCAACCGAAATTGTAAGCAGCAAAATAAGCAAGTACAGATTTTTTTTCATTGATGTGCAATTGGTTATTCCAAATTTACAGCAATGCAAGCCCGTAACTTAAATTATTCTAACGTATAATTAAGCTATTTTGGCAATGGCTACGAAACAATGTTACACAACACGCATTTCGGGCGAATCGGCAGGCAAAACCCTGTCAGTGCCTAAAATGAGTTTTGTGGCACCCCGCTTTACAAATAGCAGAAACTCTACCGAGGCTATGGCTAGTATGGTATAACCAAAAAGTTCGATGCATTCTTCCGAAGCATTCTTTACCGCACGGAAGTAACGATCTTCCATTACCTCCTGCCAAAACTTACCACGGCCATACAATCTCGAAAAAACATAGGTGGTTAAAAAGCCGGTAATGAAAACGCCGAAGGCCGGAGTATTTACAAAGACATTAATGTTATCTAAAAACTGCTGCCAGTTGCGCCACAGGTAATACACCATAATGCCAAACAAACTGAACACGCCTACCTGCCAGGCACCATCAAAAATATTTTCATCCAGATACGAATCCTGCTCGCGGATGAATGATGCCATAGCGAACGAGAACAGGAAAAAAGCGATCGCCTTAAACTTAGGATGTTTAATAAAAATGCTGATATATACCCCGGCAGCGATGAGCAATAGTATACTCTGCCCAAGCTCGGTAAAGGAGTCTTCTCCAAATTTTGATTCCTGGCCATGCACCAAGGTAGCATCCCAACGGATAAATTCGGCTACGCCAAAAATCAACAATCCATATATAATGAGCCTTAAAAAGCCTGACTTAATTCCGGTAAAATTTGCCTTCATACAGCTAAAATAAAGGCCTTGTGAATAGCCATGGTTTAAACAATGTCATTTACCAACCATTTTACAATTAACTTACATTTTATATCGCATTAACATATAATTAATTACGGGTGTGTAAAATTTTCAGTTATCGATTGCATAATTGATTATCTATATTTAGGCATGCTAAAACAACTACTCTGCTGCGCGGCCTTGGTAATAGCCGCAACCGCCGCCAAAAGTCAATCGGCATTTACGGGGATGGAAAATATGTTCACCACGCCCGAACATTACATAATAACCCACACCAATAAGCCCCCGGTTATTGACGGCGACCTGAACGACAAAATTTGGGAACAAGCCAAGTGGACCAGCAGCTTTGTAGATATTGAGGGCGATGCCAAACCAAAGCCTCAGTACAACACCCAGCTAAAAATGCTTTGGGATGATACCAACCTATACATCGCCGTAAAAATGGATGAGCCACACCTGTGGGCTTACCTTACCAACCACGATGATATAATTTTTCATGACAACGACTTTGAGTTTTTTGTTGACCCCGACAACGATGGCCGCAATTATTTTGAGGTAGAGGTTAACCAGATCAACAAGATATTCGACTTGTTTTTGCCCAAGGCTTACCGCCACGCCGGTAACGCGCTTATCAGCTGGGATACGCCGGGTATGCGTTCGGCAGTAAAACTGCAAGGTACTTTGAACAACCCGAAGGATACCGACAAGGGTTGGACTGTTGAGTTCTCGGTACCTTTCAAAGCTTTAAATTTTGGCTTTAATCATGATAAACCTGCCGAGGGCAATATATGGCGCATCAACTTTTCGCGCGTGGAGTGGGATACTAAGGTAGAGAATGGCAAGTATGTAAAGCTGAAGAATGCCGAAGGCAAAGACCTGCCTGAGCGTAACTGGGTATGGTCGGCACCGGGACTGATCAGCATGCACTACCCTGAGCGTTGGGGCTACATGCAGTTCACCGAGAAAACTACCGATGCGGGCATCACATTCAGCGTACCTTATACCGACCTACAAAAGCAATACCTGTGGCTGGTGTATTATAAGCAGATGGAGTATTATCAAAAAAACAAAGCCTACGCTACCGACTTAAAAGCACTTGGCATCGCAACTGCCGAATACACCGTATCGGGCAAAAAGAATACGCTAAGCATCGAGGCCACCAAACAACAATACACCGCTACCATTACCGACGATGGCGGCAGCATAATATCCATTAACGAGGACGGATTGTTTAAGCAGCCAAAAAAGTAAACAGTTAACAAAGCACAGCAATTTTTTGCGCCATATATTTGCGGCTTAAATTTGCCTTATGCTTTGGTACCCTTATACCCAAATGAAACACGTTGACCGCGTACCCAAAATGGTAGCGGGCAACGGTGTAATGATGGAGCTGGAAGATGGCCGCAAACTTATTGACGGCATATCCTCCTGGTGGTCGGTTATACATGGGTACAACCACCCGGCGCTTAACGCAGCGCTGGCCGAACAGGCCGGCAAATTTGCGCACGTAATGTTGGGCGGCTTAACACACGAGCCTGCCCTACAGCTTGCCGAAGCCCTGGTACGCATTACTCCGGCAGGATTAAATCACGTATTTTTTTCGGATAGCGGATCGATAGGTGTAGAGGTTGCCCTTAAAACAGCCATACAATATTGGAAGAATTTGGGTTATGATGGCAAAACCAAGATCATCTCGTTGAAGAACGGCTACCATGGCGATACCTTCAAGGCAATGGAGGTGAGTGACGATTCGGATTTTAGTCGCGCCTTTGCCGATGTGTTGCACCGTGGTTATGTATTGGAAATTCCCGGCGGAGGTTTTGATGCCCCGGCCGAAACAGTACAACCAGCCATTGATGACCTGGAGCAATTACTCATCAGCCATAACCAAAACATTGCCGCGTTTATTGTTGAGCCGATAGTGCAATGCGCGGGTGGCTTCCACATATATTCACCCTTGTACCTTAAAGCTGCCCGAGAACTTTGTGATAAATACCATGTGTTGCTGGTATTTGACGAGGTAGCCACAGGTTTTGGCCGCACCGGTAAACTGTTCGCTGCCGAACATGCAGGCGTAACGCCCGATATTATGGTGGTTGGCAAAGCGTTAACCGCAGGTTATATGGGCCATGCCGCCACTTTAAGTACCGATGCCGTTTACAATAGTTTTTTAGGTGCCGATTATGAAAAGGCCCTGATGCACGGCCCCACCTTTATGGCCAATGCCCTGGCCTGCACCGTAGCGCTGAAAAGCATTGAGATTTTTGACCAGGAGGATTATCTATCCAATATAGAGCAGATCAATAACATTATTGAGCAGGAGTTCAGCACCATCAACTCCCCACTCACTGCCGGTAAAAGAACCATCGGCGCTATCGGCGTAATAGAGTTTAAAGATGCGGATACACTTAATGGCTTTAAACTTTTCGCGATGGATGAGGGTGTTTGGTTACGACCTATTGGCAAGGTGCTTTACCTGATGCCGCCTTATATTATTAAGCCCGATGAACTGGTAAGCATTATTAATGTGATGCGTAAATGGATAGATCGCGCAGGGTAAATGCATAGAGTTTACAAGCGTTACGGACTGACCCTGTGGCTACCATAGTTAAAGCTATCCGACAACCGGACAGCAAACAACTGCTCAAAAGGCGGGGAACTGAATGCGAGTAAGTGATAAGTGGGTTGAGATAATACAACTGATATATAAAAAGCAGCTACAGAATTGTAGCTGCTTTTTATATTGTAGATCAACCGTGGCTTCCTGAACCACCACCGGAAAATCCATTTCCAGCGCCATTGCCACTGTTTACAACTCCGTTTCCTACACCTCCATCTTTAGCAGTTCGATTTCCTCCAACATGTCCACCATCTTTAAAACCACCTCCATGTACCCCACCACCGGTAAATGATTGTGGCCTTGCTCCATCATTTCCGGTTTTTGCATAAGGCCTTGAACCTTCACCACCAGTAAATCCATTCCCGGTTTTATCACCAAAAGCTTTAGCTAAAAATAAAGCAGATGCAATAGCTCCTGCTACAAAAAGTATCTTTTTCATAATCATGATATTTAATAATACAATTTACTTATTTATCTGATTATAAGCGGGTTAATTTAACATTCTATTTCTCGTTTTGGTTACACTTTTCGACTACAGATATAGAGATTACGGTTGTTTATAATCATCGGCAGAATCGTAAAGCATATCCACAAGCGGGACGCTTGCGGTAGCGGGGATATTAACATCAATAAATACCTTTCCTATATACAAGTTGAAGCACAATAGTTATTACGAAGCTGACTATGTAAGGTATAGTTATGTATTTAAACAAATCAACATATTCAAACAAATACCTTATCTTATAGATAAGTGAGCCGGGTTCAGCAACTAATCCGGCCAGTAACATAACCAATATTGGATAACTTAATAAAATTACAGTTGCCACTCTCCAAACTGGTATTAGTACAACTCGTTTTAAAAAGAAATCCAGTAGAAAAATCACAAAAAATAATGCTGCGACCCAAATCGTGAAGAACAATTTAAAACTCCATGAATTTTCATTACTGTTATCTGCAATAAAAAATATTAGTATATCTAATAAAATAAAAATAGAGTAAGATAATACTGATTTCATGTTGTAAAATTAGCAACTCCATTCGCTAATGTAAGCGTCCTTGCGGTAGCGGAAGGCAATGAGTTGTCAATTCAGTACATACTTTCTCCGCGCTTTATTCTTTCCATTCTTGAATCACAAAGCTGAGAAAGCGTTTTGCCCGTTGTTATATTCCACTGAATGCTAATGCTCTTAGAAAATGATACACGATTCACATATGGATCTTCACCCTCATCTAAATAGACAAACAGAAATTGATCGCCACCATTTATTACTTCAATTACAAAAAACGATCGACTAATTGATCTATTTTCATTTCTAAGCCATTCCCGGGCTTCATCTTGTAATTCCTGTTGACTTTCTGCATCTCCATAATCCAACACTAAACAGAATGCACCTGCAAGAAATAACAATTCACGCAGTGCAATTGGAAATGGGCGCCCACTATTATAGAGTACTTGCAAATTAACAATTGAAGCCACAGATATGGATTCATTTTTCAAATTCAGATCTCCAAGGCTCGGAGTATCCCTAAAGCTTTTTAAATAACTGATTTCCATATCCGATCTTATTAAACTACTATTATTACCACACACACAAGCGGGACGCTTACGGTAGCGGAAGGCTTATAAGTTTCTTCATAAACAGGCTCAGCTTGATCGGGCTAAAGAGATAACCCAATAAAAGGCTTAGTTAACGTATAAACTTACTTAATAAATGCTTACTAAACTATTTGCGTCAGTAAAATACTTGTTATCAATTCAACCCGATTCAGCCTAAGTAAGCAATCTGTTTATTTTGAGTATCCTTATCTGTCGGTACTATTGATCGGCCAACTTCAGCACTATACCTTGACCTTTTGGTTTGATACGGTATAATCCTCCGTTCTCTCCTTTTTCAATAGTGCCACTTGTTGTGGCTAATTTATAGGCATGGCCATCAAACTCGTATTTAGCGGTGTTATCGCTCACCGCGCTAAAAGCTGTTTTTGCAGCTTCGGCTACATTAAGGTCTAAATACCAATTTGCAGCAGCAATGTTTTTGGCAGTGATAATGAGTGAATTTTCTTTGATATCGATCTCGTACGATCCTGAACCTACAGGCCATGATACATGGGCCGTATTTTTGTCAACGTTGGTGAATACCGGGTTGCCGCCTTGCACGGGTACTTCTTTATCGCCATCCTTCATCATCAGGCGCATACCGGCGGGTGCTCCACGTTTGCCCCATTGAAAACCATCAACAACCGGCAGGGTATAAAAAAAGCTTTGGTTAATGGTGGTTACATCTGTCAGGTACTTGTCGGGCACTGTTTCGTTAAATAAATGGATGTCGGCAATACGCATGGTGCCATTCTCCCACAATAGGTTAAGTCTGTAAAAGCGGCTATTATACCAGATGGTTTTCTTGTCGCTTTCGCCCAGATCCTTACTCACGGTGAAGGTAGTAGCAGGCGTTACCTTATAGGTCTTTTTAAACCACTCGCCCGATTTGGCCATGGTTTCAACACGTACCTTACCTTGCTCCTTTAGTTTGGCGATGATAGGGAATTGCATTTCAAGGCCTTTCTTCATACCACTCCAGGTAAATGAATTTTCCTGACCGGCCTGTGTATAGTTAAAGCCAAGGGCTGTATCATTAGCAAATGTTTGCAAAAACCAATCGATCCATTGTGCGTTTCCGCCCGCGTGCGAATAAACCGGCTCTAAGGTAGTTACCGATCGGCCGTCGGCATATTGCCTGATCGGGTCGCTGCCCAGCATTCTGAATACCGGCACCGGTAGTTGCTTTTCGGCATGCTGGGCAGGCATGTAGGCATTAAACCGGCTCGGGTAGTAAGCCTGGTTCCAGTAACCTCCCCATAGGGTAAATCCATCCGTACCTACCTGATCCTTACAATTGGCCGAAGCTACTATCTTGTACTTATCATACATATAATTAAGCGAATGCGCATCAATTACCCACGAGGCTACTGATTTGGGGTAGTACCCGAATATCTTTTTAAAATCGGCAAAGTAAACGTCGATGATCTTTTCACGTTCGGCCGGTGTATACCCTACCGAGAAGCCAACATCTGAATGCCAGTCCCAGGCATATTTACCACGCCATTTGATGCCCGCCTTTTCGATCAAGGGTTGCGGTAGCTCCCACCAGGCTCCTATTTCAAATTCGTTTTTAGGCAGGGTTTTCAGTAACTCCTGGTAACGCGGATCAATAAGGGCATCGTACTGTAATAAAAAGGTACCGCCTAAATGATATTGCTTCATCAGCTTTACCTGGTTCACCACCGTTTCATACAGCACATCCTTTGTTACATCGGCCTCACGCGGTTCAATGTCGCGTATAAAATTTACGATGTTTACAATCTTGGGTTCGGTGGCTTTGGCAGGCTTAGCAGGTTGCGCTATGCTGTTAAAAACCTGTAATACACACATCAACACTAAAACCGGGCGAAAAATGGATATTTTATTCATCTGGGATGTTTTTCAATTTTAATAGGCATAAGGCAGCTATCGCCTTTACGCACAATGTTAATTATTTCTGTTTTGATTGACGAAGCAGATATGGATAACGACGACCTATCAGTGCCCGGTTATTTTTGGCTAATGAGTCAATAACCATCGGTTTATCCTGCGGGCGTGTTTGTTTTTGATTGATATCTCCTAAAAGGCTCCACTTGCGTGTCATCTCCATCGGCTCCCTGGCGGGTAAGGTATAGTTGGTAAAATCGATCACTTTGGCCGGAGCGCTGTTATCTATATTTTTCAGCATAGCCAGGCGAAAATCCTTATTCATGAACCAGCTGATTTCCTTATCAGCATCTGAGCCGCCAATGCCCGAGCCCTGCTCTACAAAACGGTAATTAAATGTATTGCTTTTGTAATACGCGCGCCAGGCAAGTCCGAAATCGCCCTGTGTTACCAGTTTTGTATCGGGCCAGCGTTGTCTTATCTGTGTTAACCATTCTTTTAAACCCGCGACATCTATGGGTAAACTAACCTCCCAGCAATTGGTTACCCAGCCAAAGCCATTTAACTCATACCCCTTATCAAAATGGATGGCAGTTGTGTGCATCATCTCTTTTAAACCGGTGGCTTGCCCATACTTGCCAATGGTTTCAATGGGCCCAACACCCATGCGACTGTTAAAGCCTTCGTTAAAACCAGCCCTGCGGCCTGCCAAAAAATCAACCGACCATCCATCAAGATTTACACAATCCACAAAATCGGCCTTGCTTTGGGCGGGTTTACAAAAATGTTGTTTTGAGGGATAGAACGGGTAGCATATTGAACCATCACCATCCTGATTATCTATACTAAACTGGCTCCATATATTGCCCTGACATACGTGTATGCCTTCCTTTTCGGCCAAATACTGCTGATTTTCGGACGACAGGAAACCCGCCACTATACTTTTAGGCCGGTAACCATTGCCTACCATTTTGCTTACAAGCTGTAACGCATCGTGCAAATCGCGGTTCACCTGTTCGGTTTTATTGTAGGCATTGGCAAAGTAGGCGCCGGGTATAAAGGTGATCTCATCGCCATACTGATGATGGTAGCTTACCACCAGTTGGCGTATCTGTTTATAATCCTCGCTGGTATCATTAAGTGCCAGCCAGCTAAAGGCCCAGGTCATCTTTCCTCCGGGGAAACCCTCGGTAACCGCTTTTCTGAAAGCCTTTACCCTTTCGGGCGTATGCAATGCCCTTTCATCTTCGCCCACATTACGGGTTCTGGAAACTTCTATCTGGTTAACCCTGATAATCGCATTAAAGGTTAAAAACCGGGTACCCATCAACTTTAAATCACTGTTTGCCTTTTGTTGCGCTTTCGCGCTGTGGCCAAACAATACCGCTAAAGCCGTTAATAACAATACTGATCTTATCTTCATAAATATATCTTCAGTTATACAAAACAATAACCTGCCGGGCCCGCGAATTACAAGCCCGGCAGATCATCAATTACCAGCCCGGATTTTGTGCTAATACCTTACCGTTGGCGGCGTAAAACGCGACCTCGCGTGTTGGCAGCGGTTGCAGATAATCTTTAGCCGGATCAAACTTCCTGTCGCGCTCAGCTATCAGGAAACCGTTGGCATCAACCCTGGTCAAATAACTGGCATCACTGTACGGCGCACGGCCGGCCCAGCTTGTACCGGTAATTTTAATACCCTTAACATCCTGCGGCAATTCTGTTTCAGCGGTTTTCCACCTGCGCAGATCATCGTATCTAAACCCTTCCAAACAAAGCTCTACCGTACGTTCACGACGAATCTCTGTACGCATATTGAGGCCGTTGGCTGTTACAAACGCGTTGGTGAGTGCAGGCATACCAACCCTTGTGCGTAGCTGATTGATGGATTGATTCAGATCATCATCCGTAACAGTACTATTGCGCTCGTACACGGCTTCGGCATAATTCAATAAAACCTCCGCGTAGCGTATCAGGTGCCTGTCAAAATCAAACAAGCTGGCACTGCCTAACCTGCCGGAGTTATTCGCCGCGGCATCTTCAGACATATATTTATAAAGGATATAACCTGTATTAAAGTTACGCTGAGGCCTGTCGGGCCAGTTCTCTACCTTGGTTACCGGGAAGAACACACGGTTGGTAAGCGTACCCGGGATGATCATCGTCATGCTCATACGCGGGTCGCGATCCTGAAACTCAGATGTAAAGGTACCGTACCCGTGAAATACCGAACCCGCCGATGTAATAGGCAGTCCGTTTATATCCAGGTACATATCAACCATTTTGCGTGTCGGGTTATACCCATCCTGATCGTACATATATGGTGCATCGTGGCCAAATATGTTTCGCGCGTAACGCCTGTCAAAAATGGTTTCCTTGGCATCATCGCCTGCTTCTAAAAACAGGTAACGGTAGCTTTGCGCGCCACTGCCGGTATACAGGCTGTAAACACCGCTTGTTATTACCTGGCGCGAGGTGCTGATGGCTCTATCCAGATACTGATTGGCATTACCCTCGCCCCTGTATTTTTCCCACGTACCCTCAAACAAGGCTACGCGAGAGGCTAATGATAATGCCGCGCCTTTGCTTACCCTACCCACATCGGGCGCTGATACATCTGATTGTACCGGAAGATCAGCCTGCGCCTCCTCAAGATCCTGCAATATCAGGTCGGCTGTTTGCTGACGGGTTGAACGCGGTGCGAATAACTCCGGGTCATCCAGCTTAAGTACTTTGGTGATAAGGGGCACACCTCCGTATATTCTCAGTAAACGCCAGTAATACCAGGCTCTGAAAAATTTAGCTTCGGCCACATACTTTTTGATCTCAGCGTCGGTAGTACCGGCACCCTTTTCAATAATATTATTGGCAGAGCGGATATTATTATAACTGGTTGACCATTGCGATGAGGTTTCGGCAGGTTGCAGGTTGCCGTTACTCACCACATTAGGCGTGTTAAATGCAATGTCCGATTCTGTATCCTCTGTACCAAACCCGTTCAGATCCATATATAACCTGTTGGCGGCCAACTTAAAATCATTGCCCGTTTTCCAAAAGGTGGCATCGGTAATGGTATCTTCTGAATACAGGTTCAGATCTTTTTTACAACCTGCCCAAACCATCGAGCCTAACGCCGCAAGCGTTAACAGCCTCAATTTTATATGATAATTTATGTATTTCCTTTTCATGATGATCTGCTGATTAAAAACTAACATTAAGCCCCAGGGAGTAAACTTTATTGAAAGGATAGGTACCCTCATTGCGGTAACCATCCTCCGGATCAAAATTGCCCCCTAATGTTCCCTTTGATATGGTGAACAGATCCTGACCGCTCACATATACACGGGCCGACCTTACCTGAAGTGATTTAGCCACACCGACAGGCAAATTATACCCCAGCGTGATCACCTTGAAACGCAGATAGGCTACACTGTGCAGTACGTTGGCTGATGGGCGATAATTATAGCCGTTTATATCATCAAAGCCCAGGTTGCCGGGTATGTATCGTGGGTATTGAGCATCGGTACGTTCGGGGCTCCAGGTTTTGCCGTAATAATATTCAAGGCTTGGCCAAAAGAAAGTATTTGGGCGACTGATGTTACCTTCGTAAATAACATCGCGCTTGCCTACGCCCTGTAAAAACACAGCCAGATCGAATTGCTTATATCCCAGGCTGATGTTTGACGAAAAAGTGTATCGAGGGTTAACGTTACCCAGGTAAACCATATCACCGGCCAGGCCTCTTGTTCTGTCGCCAAAGGCGGTTAACCGGCCATCGCCATCAACATCCTTGTACATTACATCGCCAAGCGCCAGGCGCGATGGCACACCCTGCAACTGTTTGTAAGCATCCAGTTGCGCCTGTGTTTGAATAATGCCATCATACACATAACCAAAGTACGAGTAGATAGGATAACCCTGACGCGTGAAGTTCAAACCCTCGCCATAATTATCGGAGTTTTTAAGTTCAACCAGTTTATTGCGGCTATCGCTGATTTGCACAGCCACACTGTAACGAAAATCATTGATCTTATCTTTCCAGGTAGCTGTAGCCTCAAAACCTTTGGTAACCAGTTTACCCAGGTTGGCTGATGGCGGCGTAGCACCGAAAGTAGCCGGTACTGCCACATTTACCAGCATATCGTTGTTTATCTTGTTAAAATAATCGAACGAGAACGACAGGCGTGAATCCAGCACGGCTACATCAATACCAACGTTACGGTTCTCAATGGTTTCCCAGGTACGGTTGGTTGATGCCGGCCCGGCGTTTGCGCCCGGTACACCCGCGTTTGGTGATCCTATAGGATACGTGCCGCCTACGGTAACCAGCGGAATATAATCGTACAAACCTAATGCGCCTATCTCCTGGTTACCCATTCTGCCCCATGATACACGAGTTTTTAACTGGTTAAATATGCCCGTTTTTTTGATAAAGCTTTCTTCGGACAGATTATATGCGATGGCAGCCGACGGGAACAGCGCGCTCCAGCGTTGATCGGGAGCGAATTTTGAGCTACCATCGGCACGAGCCGTTAAGTCAACTATCAGCTTGTTTTTGTACGAATAGCTGGCACGCCCAAAGTAAGAGGCCAAAGCCTGATTGTTCAGCAAGCCCGAAAAGTTAGCGTAAGCCGCCTTGGTACGGTCGGCAAGGTTAAGGGTGAAAATATCATTACTGGCAAAATTATAGCCTGTTACATTTTGCCCCTCATTGCGGGTTTGCTCTAACGAGCCACCACCGGTAAGGTTGATGTGATGATCGGTACCAATATCTTTATTGTAATCAAAATATAACTGGTACAGCTTATTTAAGCGCTTGCTATTAGCATAAGCTGCCGAGTTGGGGGTTTGGCGTATATCCTGCACGCCACCGGCATAATTGTAGCGGGTTATTGTAGGGCTGGTAGCGCTGGTATTATTATACTCAAAACGGAACGCGGCCTGGCCGGTCAATTTTAAACCTGGTAGTACGGTGTAATCAAGCTTAAAATTAGTGGCAAACCGGGATAAGTTACCTTTTGCCGTGCCGCCTTCTTCAAGGTATTGCGCCGGATTTTCGTAACCCTGGTACCCATAAAACTGCCCCTGCGGATTATAAACCGGCGCATAAGGGAACTGCCTTGTAACATTGGTTAATGCGCTACCTAATAATGTAGGGTTTACATTAGCCTGGTTATCAAAATTGGTTCTGGTTTCAATATTAATTTTGCTGCTTGGGCGAATATCATAGTTAAGGCGCAGGTTATAACGGTCTGAACTATTATCACCATACCTTACTATACCATTATCGCGGTTATAGCCTACCGAAACCAGGTAGTTATTATTATCTCCACCACCCGAAACGGACAGGCTGTGCAATTGCTGGGTAGCGTTTTTATAGATGGCATCATTCCAATCGGTATACCCATAAAAGCCCGGAAAGTTGGTTACACCGTAATTCCAACCCTGCTCCAGATCGGGTGCTGCATTGGCCCTGATCTTATCAAACACTTCTTGCGAAAAACCATTGATACCGGCATTACGCAAACCTTCATCCATAAACTCGGCAAATTGCAGGGTATTCTGCATCTTACGCAGATAGGTTGGGGTTTTTATACCGAAGTTACCTGTATACGTTATTTGAGGAGTACCTTTTTTACCGCGCTTAGTGGTTACAATAATAACACCATCCGCAGCGCGCGCGCCGTAAATAGCTGCCGCGGCATCCTTTAATACGCTAACATCAGCAATATCATTGGGGTTAAGTGTAGCAAATGTGTTGATGTCGCTCGGTACATTATCAATAAGCACCAGCGGGGCATTACCGTTAATTGATGAGTAACCACGAACCTGAAAGCCATAGTTACCGCCCTGTAAACCAGGCTGCCCGCTTGGGCGGGTAATGGTTAGGCCCGGTATTGTTCCCTGCAAGGCGTCAACCGAACTCGTCATGGGGCGGTTCTCAAAAACCTCCGATTTAACGCTCGAGATAGCTCCTGTTACAGCACCTTTGGCTCGGGTACCATAACCTACAACTACCACCTCGCTCAACTGCGCATCAGCCTTGGCCATGCGGATATCAAATACCGTTTTTCCGTTTAGCGGTACGCGCTGGCTTTTGTAGCCAATATAGGTTAGCACCAACACCGATGTTGGCGATGGAACATTAAGCGTGAAAGCACCACCATTATCAGATATTACACCCAGCGTGGTACCTTCCACATTTACAGATACGCCGGGCAGGGTTTCGCCGCTAACAGAATCGCGCACTACGCCTGTTATCCGTACATCGGCAACAGGCTTTTCGGCTGCGTGAGTTGGCTCCGATACTTGTTTGCGGTTAAGCACAATTACCTTGTTCACTATACTGTAAGTAAAAGGCTGGCCTTTAAAACATTGATCAAGCACTGTTTTCAGGTCAAGATCATTGGCACTGATGGTAATGGGTTTGGCTCCCTCAATAGCCGAATTGTTGTACACAAAATCGTAATCGGTTTGTACCTTAATTTGCGTTATAATGGTTGATAACGACGCGTTTTTAACCGACAGCGTAACCCGTTGAGCCATTGACTTAGCTTGTACCTGCAACAGGGCTACAATAATGAAAAGGCATGTAAGCTTCATTTTTAAGATCAGATTGGAAATTACATAGGAATCCCTCCTGAAAAGCAATTCAGTAAATTTTTTATACATTTGATTGTTAGGTTATTGGTGAAATTGGATAGCTTCAATAATTAATTACCTGATATCAGCTTTGCTGATCAACCAGGAACGGTGCAAACGTTCCTGGTTTTGGTAAATCCTGTTCGCGTTAGTTTATCTCCTATAAGCGTGTTTCCTTTCTTTAATTAGGTTTTTGAACTTTACTTAATTGTGTGGTTTTGGGTTTAAATAATTGGCTGCTGACGCACGGCATGGCATCAGTTACTTACAATGATCTTTTTATCTTCAATTTTGAAACGCGCGGCTCCAAGGCTTTGCATGCTGCTAAGTATATCGGCAAGTTTTGATGAGCGCGAAAAGGTGCCGCCAAACGTTTCATTATTATTTTTATAGTTCTTATACTCCACATCTACATCATACCAACGGCTCATTGAATTCATGATGCTTGTAATTTTTTGATCGTTAAAGATGAAGAAACCTCTTTTCCAGGCTATGGCCGCGTCAATATCAACCACCGCCACTGCTACCTGTCCGTTAGCTTTGCTAAACCTGGATTGCTGGCCCGGCACAAGCAACCTTGTTTTACCCGAAACAACATCCTTCACCCGCACGCTTCCCTGTAACAGGGTGGTACAGATGGTGTATTCATCATCATAAGCCTTTACGTTAAAATGCGTGCCCAGCACATTTATCTCCTGGCGATCGGTAACTACCTTAAACGGTCGTGATCTTTGATGCGCTACTTCAAAGTAGGCCTCACCGGTAACATGCACCACTCTTTCATTCCCGGTAAATTGGGTAGGGAAGGTTACTGATGACGCCGCGTTTAACCATACCTTGGTACCATCCTCCAAAATAAGCGGGTATGGCGATTGCTGTCCCCGGGCGGTAGTAAGTGTGTTCGATGAATTTTTGATAGGCACACCAGTACGGGTATTTTGGTACGATACACCATCATTGGCATGTGCAACCACCACGGTGCGGCCAAATCGGGCAAGCGTACCATCTACCTGCTGCCCCAAAACTATTTGCTGGCCATTAGCCAGTTTTAATGTAGCCTGTAATGCGCCGGGCTTAATAACCGCAGCTACTTTTGTAGCCTTTACCGGTTGATGGCTATCCCGCGGCCACAGCATAACCGCTGATGCTATCATTACAACAATGGCGGCCGCTGCGCTGAATTTTATTACAAGTGATCTTAACTTATGCCTGCGGGAATGTATTTCGCTTTTTACCAGCTGACGTACAGCTTCCAGTCGTTCGGTTTCGTATTCGCTTGCCGGGCTTTCGTTTTCTGACAGCAATTCATCTTCAATCAATTTCCTTAACACGGCTTCGTCTGCCGTGCCGAATAGATCAAACAGACGCGAAAGCTCCTCATCGCTGCATGCGTTGTCAAGAAATTTTTGATATAAAAGATGTTGGTTCTGCTCCAAAATATGCTGATAGTTTAATGCTAATACGCCTGGAAAAAGGGCGGCATCTAATGGAGTTGAAAAAATATTTTTTGATAGTTATTCTGAAGAAGGAAAAGAGAGGAAAGTTTACTGCGAAAAGCTATCAAACTTTGCTATCCATAAGCAATATTACCGCAGGGAGTATCAGCGAGAAGTGAATATGATCGATTTGAAACATGAACATTTTTACCTTTTTGGTTGCCCTTACTATATGCCCGTTTATGGTTGATGTGGATAGGCCGAGCAATTCCCCCACTTCCTCATAACTCTTACCCTCCTGCTTGCAAAGCCTGAATACCAGTTGCTGCTGTTGCGGCAATTGCTCTATCGCTTTTTCAAGTAATTGGTGGGTTTCCTTAAGCAATAGTTTTTCGGCTGTATCTTCGGTCATGGCATTGCCGATGGCGTGTTTAACCGAGGCCATCAACTGTTCTTCGCGGGCGAGGTTGCGGTAAAAATCGTAAACTAAATTTTGGGCTATCTGGTGAAGGTATGCCTTAAGGCCTTTGTCGGGATCGATGAGGTGCCGCTTTTCCCACACCTTTATAAATACATTTTGAAGTATCTCCTCGGCCACAACATCTACCTTAACCATTTTAAGCAATTTGCGGTAAACGGGCAAACTATACCTGTCGTAAAAAAAATCAAAAGCCCTCTCATTGCCGGCAAGTAATTTTTCCAACTGTACACGTTCCTGATCAGGGGTTGGCAGGTACTGAGTCATTTTTGATGGTTAGTAAAAAAGCGTTGCAGAGTGTGGTTTAACACTGTCCGATAAAATCGAAAAAGCTAAGTTACAAGTAAAGGGTTTTGAACTGTCCTTAACTGTCTGTTGGGTTAAAGGGGGTTTGATTTAGCTCTCTATTATAATAAATGTGACCATCAAATTCACACTACTAACAGGCCTAACCGTAAATTATCCGTGTATAATTGTTTTGTTATTGCAAGCAGTTTTTATCTCTTCTCAACACCTTTGTGGTTAGGTCTAACTCACCAACCGATTCATCACTAAAACGCTGCAATGATTTGACCCTCAAATTTATTAGTTCGGCTTTATCAAGCGTTTCAATAAAATCTGTTTCTTCTTTGCTTAATTTACCATGTTCTATCACCTCTTTTGCAAAATCCCTAACCTCTTTACTAAACGACTTGTCATTTACGACTTCATTTATTAAAGCATCCCCTTTTGCAATTGTAAGCAAACCACAAAGTCATAAGAATAGACTTTTGGGCAGCAGAACTTGATCTTTTAAATATGGATATCAAACTATCAACATATGACATTGATTTCTGCGGCAGCAGTATATAAGTAAGCGCATAACCTTGATTGACTGTAAAGACATGCTGCGGTATAAAAAATGAAAACTTGTCGTTATCCAATATCTTTAAAGCGGCATCCGTTACATCAACACCATCATTAGCGAGTTTATTTAACATTCTGGTGTACATTTCAGGACTAAGATCTTCCAGGTCGGCCTTTATTATTACATTGGCAATTAGTTGCTTATCATCAAACTTATCAGATAACGATAACAAGAATGCACTACCATCATAATAAAAATAAGGGTTGTGCCCGTGAGCTATTAATTCACTTCTTAATTCAGGTAAATACTTAGCGGTGTCATCCTTAATTTTATTGAATAGTTTATCCATTGCCGGAAATTTTTCCAATTGCTCTGCCCTGGAAAGTTTGCTGGGTTTAAAATTATAGGTATTGTCGATTTCTGTTTTCAATGACTGACCTGATACCAAAGTACTGCAGAAAATGAATGTCAGCAATAAATAAATTCGCATCGTATAAAGATTTAGGACTAAGAAATGCCGGTAAGCATTTCGTGAGTAAGATATATAAATTTCATTAAAACAGAAAAGCCACTCTATCGAGTGGCTTTTCATTCAAGTAGCGGGGAGCAGGATCGAACTGCCGACCTTAGGGTTATGAATCCTACGCTCTAACCATCTGAGCTACCCCGCCGGATTGTTTTTGTGGCTGATAATCAGCTTTTTGCATTTTAAAACACATTTGCTTTTTTCAGCTTCCAAATCTTGTTAACGGTTTTGTTAACGGTGCGCCTTTCGGTGCGTGGAGCGCAAAGGTAAGAAATAAACTCATTTCCCCCAACACTCATTTAATAAAAATTGCCCCGCACCATAACCAAACTTTCTTGCCCGTATTATCCTGACAATTATAAAGCAGTCTCTAATGTTTTTAAGGTCACGACAGAATGCCAAACATGCGTCATTAAAACTTCGCAAAGTTTATCGACCTCTTGTCTGTTTGGTGATTCCTCGTACCGGCTTTGCAATTGCAACAGACAATCCGCATCATTCAGGATGGATTTGAATGCTAACATGTGGTGCTCATCCGATACCACCCAATCGAAGAAATCCAAGCGCGAGAAAATGCCATTGACAAGTTCGGGAACAATCACACTATAACTCTTAAAGATTTGCTCGTGAAACGTCCTATCGGAGTTTAACTCAAGCCGATCTTTATTCTTAAGATATTTAAATCTGATATTTTCCGTCACGTTAATTGCCGACACAATTTCGAATGGGATATTTCTTTTCATGGTAATTTAAACTGTATAACTAAACACAATTCCTTCGCCAATTCCCTTTCATTCGTAAATATGGCCGTAAATTGTATGGCTTAGCAAAGGATTAATTATCTTGTTGCATGGAAGTTACATGCTTTGAAGACCGCGCTTTTTATGCGATGATTGACAAGCTTGAAGCCTATATGACAGCAAAAAAACTAAGCAATCACAAGTCGACAAATGGGTGTCAGGCGAAGAAGCCATACGCATGTTACGCATTACCTCAAAAACCAACATTGCAGAAGTTTCGCGATGAAGGAAAAAATACGCTACAGCCAACCTGAAAAGAAAATCATCCTTTACGATGCCGATAGTATTCGGGATTTCATTGAAGATTTTACGTACGAAACATTTTAGCCATGAAAGAAGAAACAGACCCATCAGCTAAAATATTGTATAAATAATATTGAAAAGAATTTGTAACCCCTCCTAAAAGTCGGACTGCTTAAAGGGCGAAAAGTCTTAACTTAAACAGTCAACATGAAGAATTCTTTTATTATTGAAGCACAGATTGTAAAAGTCATCAAAGAGTATGGTGGCAGAGAACTCATCGATATTTGTCGGGAACCGGGTATTCACGAATCAACCTTCTACAACTGGCGGAAAAAGTATGCCGGCATGGACAGCCAGGACCTGAAACGGCTGAAAGAGCTGGAAGAAGAAAACCGCAAGCTGAAGCACATGTATGCCGAACTGGCGCTGGACAACAAGATGCTGAAGGACGTACTATCAAAAAAGTTCTAAAGCCCTGCCAGCGCAAAGACATGGTTGCTTACCTGATGGAAAATTATAACGTAAGCATCAGCAGGGCTTGACGGATAGTAAAACTACCCAAATCCATGCATTACTATAAAAACGTCAGAGACGATTCAGAAATGATCGATAATTTATGGGAGCTGTCCGAAAGTCATTCTATCTAAGGTCAGGATCTGTATTACAGTCGTATCCGCCAGCAAGGGTTGCAATGGAACTTATAAACGTGTAAGGCGGGTCTACCTGCTACTGGGCATGAATTAGCGCCGTAAGGTGCGCAGGCGTGTACCGACAACGGTCAAGGTCTCACTGATCGTGCCTGAGCAGGCTGGAGATACATGGTCTATGGACTTTATGTGTGATGTGCTGATGAACAAATGCCGTGTGGTCGGCTTTTGAGAAATTTTTTAATAAAAAGTCGAGGAAGTGCCAGAACGGCTGACCTGAAAAACAACTCAAGCAACTCATCCATCATACAACACTGGCGACAGCCTGGGTTCTAAAGCCGGAAAGCGACGAATCTCAAATACTATTTGATACGCAGTTGCCATAGATGGCAGATTCAGCGAAAATTAAAATCAGCTCCTCTATATGCTCAGGCGGTACTTAGCTTTAGATTTTCAGGGCATGATTTGATGTTAATCAGCGCTGTTTTCCACCCTCTTCATAAGCTCTCTTCCACTAATAATACGTTTCTCGGGAATGCCATAATACCGGCAGACCTAAGCAATGCTATTAGAACTTCTAGTTACGGCGAATGTGTGATTGTGCTTTGGCATTCAATTAAATATAGACTTTGAATTAAACAATTTATAACTCAAACTGTAATAGTTAAACCTAGTGCTGATCTTGATAGTTTAATAGATGTTTCTTGATTTTCGTTCTCTTCAAATGCTCAAAGCTCGCAATTAAAATCCTTAGAAAGGACGTCCCAAGTTTTACTTAAAACAAACACCTTTTGCTTTTGTCTCATAAGTTTTTAAAGAATTTTGGGCCCATCTATTCAAAAAAAAACTTGACTTCCTTTCGAATAAGATACTGGCTTTTCTTTCGGTTTAGGACCTTTGTAGCTAGGTGCTATTAATTTGATACCTAAGTAAAAGAATCATATGTTTAATCGATATAAATTTAAATTTATGAAATTTTTTTTAACGCTTTTAATGCTTCTTTTCTTATAAGAGATCTAGGATGATCTGTCAAAAGTAAAATTCTTTTTTTTGCCTTATTTGATTTCATTTTACCCAATGCGGCTAAAGCATGAGGAGCTACCTCATCTTCATCTAATAAAGAAATTAAAACATTTTCGACTTCCTCAGACTTAAACTTTCCTAATGCAATGACAAACATTTGTCGTGACATGCAATTCGACCTATCTTTAACAATTGAAATGACTTTTTTTACGTCAGCGGTAGTAATGACTTTGGAAATGGTATTTCCGATAGCCCACCTGTACAACATTTCCTCCTTGGGGGTTTTGTGATACTCATCTAGCAAAACCGGACCAGCAATACCAACTGCCTCTTTAACGGCTAACGCCCTTACAATACCTTCCTTGATTCTTAAGTCTTCAACGCCTCTGATTAGAAAATCCAAAAGCTTTGCAATTGCTTCAGGATAAGGCCTATATGTATTTGCTAAATCAAAAATGCTATCAATTGCTATCCCAACTTCAAGTAATTCTTGTTTGATCTGGTCTTTATTTACTGCCATGGCTAAAATTTAATAAATTCTTTTACAATACTTCCATTATCAATAAGTTTCTGTAATGGAGCTGAAAACGTTGTAGACCATCTTACATGAATAACCATCTGTAATCCTTTTTGCTGTGCATAAAGGTAAAAATCTGTTAATTGCTTTGTCATGCTTAAATGTCCAACGTTTTTAACTTCCTCAAGAGTTGTTTCTGTTAACTTGTCTGGAATTCTATACTTAGCTGATCCTGTTATCGATGGAATTCTAAGTTTGGTGCCCACACCAACGGCTTTCTCGACTGCAAGACCTAACGCTCTTGCACGAGCAAGCCCTAAACTGGAATTAGCTAACACTCTTGAAGCTCTTGAAGCACCATTAGCCAATAAGTTTTCAGCTACCATTCCAGGTTGAATCAAATAAGACACGCCTATCAGAGAATACTTACTCGCATTCAGCATAGGCATCATAGTTTCAACGCCATGTTGAAGATCAGCAGAACTATGGTCAAACTCCCATTGTGCTCTAACTTCCGGTATATTGTTATTTAAATATAGCCCATCTGCATAACTGACATTAAGACTTCCGACCGCGCTTAATTTCCCATCGTTCCAATTTGATCTATTTGATAAAATATTTTGAGCAACGGTGATATCGACATTTATATATCCAGATAATGAATATGCATTATCTCCTTTGTCTGCAACTAAAGCTCCTGTTTGTTTATCCCAGTGCCAATAGCTTTCCCCGCCTGTCGGGTCACTGCTTATTACTGGATTATTTCCCATCCCGTTGTAGGGCGACCAGAATTGACCTTCAGGATCAACCGATAACCATCTGCCAATCTTGCTATCATATAAACGCAGATCAAAATTATTAAACCCCGTAGCCAAGTCTTTTTCCGCATAAGCACCTTGATATTCAAAACGATAACCATTACCACCTTGACGGGCAATACTACCAAACGGATAATAATCATTGTACTGCATTACATCCAAGGTACCGGTACTTGTGCGGTTGCGGTTGATTACTACTTTTACACTACCGACATTATCCCCCATCTCATAGGCATATCCTCCACCACTAACGGTGAATATACCAAGGCGTTCGCTACCGTAAACAGAAACTTGGCTGAAAGTTGTTCCCGCTGTTCCTGTATAAATCGCAATGCTGTTTCCCATAGCGTCGTATACATAATATGTGGAACCATTAGCATTAGTCATACTAATACGATTACCACTCTCATCATAGCCATAAGTAACAATCGGAGTTGTCATCGCTTCGTCGTTGTATATTCCGATTACATTTCCTCGGACATCATATCTAAGATACGACGCCACAACACCTTTTATTTGTTTCTCTACAACATTACCATTAAAGACTACAACTGCCTGCCGTCTTTGAAATATTACAGTGTTGCCACTATTATCCTTACCCTCTATATCATAAGTACTACCTTCATGCGATAGCAAAGTAGGATCGCTCACGCCATCAGTAGAACGAAGGAAACTATCCTTCCATTGGGGTCTATGCAAAGCATAGTTTTGGTAGCAACATAATTATATTGCGAGTACAATAAACGTGGTTGTCATCCTAATGTATGACTATTATTACCCCCCTGTGGAGTACCGCTAATTAACTAATTAAGACCAGAACGATTAGGGATCTTGTCAACAATGACTTCAAGAAGTTTACCAAGCCATTAGGTGATGTTCAAAAGAAAAAACTCACCACTTTTCAACTATCTGACTAAACTTTCTCTTTGATATTTCACTGTCCTAGTAATATAAACCATTACTTCAGTATAAAATACTTATCAAGTGAATAAAAAAAGAATAAATATTTGCGCAACAAATGAAAGTAGAAAAACAAATTTTACCATTACATTATTTAATAAAAAAACATGTAATGGATTATTCCCAAATGGCCCTTTGGACGAAATCAAAAACCTTATTCCATAGTTGGCGAGTAGTATGTAGATTACCGAAATAGTTAAAAGTGCAAATCTTTCACCATGCATTAAAAATCCGATATTTAAAATTTTCAAGTGGATTAAGAAAAAAATTAAGATTGAAATAAAAGTGATTCGCTTTAGTTCTTCACTTTTATTAAATAATTTGGACACTAATGTTAAATATAACATTATATCAATACATATAAACAGTATAAAATAAATGATATTCTGCATCAAGCAAATATATATATAATTAGAAAATTGAGTCTAATATGTCACCTAATGGGAACTCCACTTCCGTCTCATATTCAACACCTTCTTCAAAACCAGCGTCGAAATTACTCCTCAGATGAACTTTTTTAGTACTTTTGTCATAATCGATTGCACCACCACCACCAATGTGAGCTGATAAATACGTATGATGCACCGAAGTTATAATTTTAAACTTCCCTAGTGTGAACGTATGCGTTCTACCGATCTTAAATACCGCTGCACCTACATGCGCTTTCAGCTCAACGATTTTTTTATCCGTAAATGCTGCGCCTTTGAGTTCTGCATCGGCTACCAACACATTTCCAACCAATTCATCTTCATATTGAAGCCCTCCTCCATTAGGGCTGATTTTAGTTTTAAGAGAGCCTTGTAAGAACGTCCATTTCGCTTTCATAGATGCACTGCGCTTTTTGACCTCATACTCGTGCTCACCAGTAAAACCAGTTATATTTCCTTCCAAAGATGCTCCCGGTACAAATGCGTTAAATCCAGCTGTAAATCCGGCAAAACCCTTATCCCAGCTATAGCTACCTGATCCATAAGTTTTTATACCCCAAACATGGACTGGATCTTGTAACACACTCCACCCTCTCTCTGTATTTATATAAGTGGTGTTTCCACTGCTGTATGTTTCTCCAATTTTTTGATTTTTGGGGCACTCATCACATTCTCCTCCCGTTGGATCGCTTCCTGTTACAGGATTATTACCCATACCATTATAAGGTGACCAGAATTGTCCTTTAGGGTCAACAGATAACCATCGGCCTATTTTACTGTCGTACAATCTTAAGTCGAAGTTATTAAATCCTGTGGCGGGATCTTTCTCTGCATATGCTCCCTGATACTCATAACGATAGCCATTACCACCTTGTCTTGCAATACTACCAAACGGATAATAATCATTATACTGCATCACATCCAAGACACCGCTACTTGTTCGATTGCGGTTGATCACTACTTTTACACTACCGACATTATCCCGCATCTCATAGGCATATCCTCCACCGCTGACCGTAAACATACCCAGGCGTTCGCTACCGTAGACTGGAACCTGACTAAAAGTTGTTCCTGTCGTTCCTGTATAAGTCGCAATATTGTTTCCCAAAGCGTCGTTTACATAATATGTGGAACCATTAGCATTAGTCATACTAATACGATTACCACTCTCATCATAGCCATAAGTAACAATCGGAGTTGTCATCGCTTCGTCGTTGTATATTCCGATTACATTTCCTCGGACATCATATCTAAGATACGACGCCACAACACCTTTTATTTGTTTCTCTACAACATTACCATTAAAGACTACAACTGCCTGCCGTCTTTGAAATATTACAGTGTTGCCACTATTATCCTTACCCTCTATATCATAAGTACTACCTTCATGCGATAGCAAAGTAGGATCGCTCACGCCATCAGTAGAACGAAGGAAACTATCCTTCCATTGGGGTCTATGCAAAGCATAGTTTTGGTAGCAACATAATTATATTGCGAGTACAATAAACGTGGTTGTCATCCTAATGTATGACTATTATTACCCCCCTGTGGAGTACCGCTAATTAACTAATTAAGACCAGAACGATTAGGGATCTTGTCAACAATGACTTCAAGAAGTTTACCAAGCCATTAGGTGATGTTCAAAAGAAAAAACTCACCACTTTTCAACTATCTGACTAAACTTTCTCTTTGATATTTCACTGTCCTAGTAATATAAACCATTACTTCAGTATAAAATACTTATCAAGTGAATAAAAAAAGAATAAATATTTGCGCAACAAATGAAAGTAGAAAAACAAATTTTACCATTACATTATTTAATAAAAAAACATGTAATGGATTATTCCCAAATGGCCCTTTGGACGAAATCAAAAACCTTATTCCATAGTTGGCGAGTAGTATGTAGATTACCGAAATAGTTAAAAGTGCAAATCTTTCACCATGCATTAAAAATCCGATATTTAAAATTTTCAAGTGGATTAAGAAAAAAATTAAGATTGAAATAAAAGTGATTCGCTTTAGTTCTTCACTTTTATTAAATAATTTGGACACTAATGTTAAATATAACATTATATCAATACATATAAACAGTATAAAATAAATGATATTCTGCATCAAGCAAATATATATATAATTAGAAAATTGAGTCTAATATGTCACCTAATGGGAACTCCACTTCCGTCTCATATTCAACACCTTCTTCAAAACCAGCGTCGAAATTACTCCTCAGATGAACTTTTTTAGTACTTTTGTCATAATCGATTGCACCACCACCACCAATGTGAGCTGATAAATACGTATGATGCACCGAAGTTATAATTTTAAACTTCCCTAGTGTGAACGTATGCGTTCTACCGATCTTAAATACCGCTGCACCTACATGCGCTTTCAGCTCAACGATTTTTTTATCCGTAAATGCTGCGCCTTTGAGTTCTGCATCGGCTACCAACACATTTCCAACCAATTCATCTTCATATTGAAGCCCTCCTCCATTAGGGCTGATTTTAGTTTTAAGAGAGCCTTGTAAGAACGTCCATTTCGCTTTCATAGATGCACTGCGCTTTTTGACCTCATACTCGTGCTCACCAGTAAAACCAGTTATATTTCCTTCCAAAGATGCTCCCGGTACAAATGCGTTAAATCCAGCTGTAAATCCGGCAAAACCCTTATCCCAGCTATAGCTACCTGATCCATAAGTTTTTATACCCCAAACATGGACTGGATCTTGTAACACACTCCACCCTCTCTCTGTATTTATATAAGTGGTGTTTCCACTGCTGTATGTTTCTCCAATTTTTTGATTTTTGGGGCACTCATCACATTCTCCTCCCGTTGGATCGCTTCCTGTTACAGGATTATTACCCATACCATTATAAGGTGACCAGAATTGTCCTTTAGGGTCAACAGATAACCATCGGCCTATTTTACTGTCGTACAATCTTAAGTCGAAGTTATTAAATCCTGTGGCGGGATCTTTCTCTGCATATGCTCCCTGATACTCATAACGATAGCCATTACCACCTTGTCTTGCAATACTACCAAACGGATAATAATCATTATACTGCATCACATCCAAGACACCGCTACTTGTTCGATTGCGGTTGATCACTACTTTTACACTACCGACATTATCCCGCATCTCATAGGCATATCCTCCACCGCTGACCGTAAACATACCCAGGCGTTCGCTACCGTAGACTGGAACCTGACTAAAAGTTGTTCCTGTCGTTCCTGTATAAGTCGCAATATTGTTTCCCAAAGCGTCGTTTACATAATATGTGGAACCATTAGCATTAGTCATACTAATACGATTACCACTCTCATCATAGCCATAAGTAACAATCGGAGTTGTCATCGCTTCGTCGTTGTATATTCCGATTACATTTCCTCGGACATCATATCTAAGATACGACGCCACAACACCTTTTGTTTGTTTCTTTAATCTGCCGATCTCATCGTATAAATAATTCCCGTAGGTTCCAGGCGCCGCTGTACTGCCAACCGCGCTTAACTTATTGGTTGAGGCTTCATATTGATAGTTGTTAAAATTTTCACTAATCGCACCATCCCCATCAGTTCTTACAATACTTTTGATGTTGCCATTGGCATCATAAGTCAATCCGTATTCTTTGAAGCGACCTTCTGGCGTGAAAGTATTCGCTGCAAAATTAGGAATCCCCCATGTTGCTGCACTTAACTGATAATTTGGGTCATAACTGTAAGTATACATCGACGGCGTTTCGATAGCACTGTTTCCAGCTGTCTTTTTACTTTGCCAGCTTATGCCATTTACGTTACCGTTGTAGTAGTTAGGTTGCCCAGTAGCTATGCTGGTGATGGATGTACCAGGCCTGCTGTAATCATTCGGAAAATATTCTAACTGCATACCGAAAGCATCAGGCAAAAACGCGCTGCTTCCATAGCCATCTTTGCCAGGATCTTTTGCCGGATCTCCACTACTATGGTTAATGCTTTTCAGCATACCATCTGCGGTATACACATAGTCAATTCCCTGTAAATTATCCCCTAATTCAACCCGCTTTAGCGACCCATGAGCGTAATAGTAATATTTAGCATGCTGAATTTTGTTAACGTCATCCCGGCTTGTCTTAACGTTAACTAACCTGCCATCAGCATCATAGTCATAATAGTGGATAAATCGCTCAGCAGCTATATTTTTTTGATAATCTACTTTGCTTACATTACCTTGAGCATCATAGGAATAATCAACTGTCTTTTTCGCGCTCATTCCGTTAATTTGCTTAACAACCCAGGTCACCCTGCCACGGTCATCGTAGTTGAACCAGGTATAGTTATTTCCGTAGCGCGTATAGCTTACTGCCCCTTTGAGAAAAAAACCATCCTGGACATATCCGCTCACCCCGGTGCTATTTGGTGTATCGTAAAACGTACTAATGTTTTGTGATTCTGTGCCACCGGACAAGCCACCAGTGATTGAATTACTTTCCAATACAGTTGTGTTTGTCCGTAAATTCTGAAACGAAAAAGCGCTACCTGACGGAACCAGATATTCGCCGGATTTGATTGGTCGGCCATATCGGTCGTAGTTTGTAAATGAATATTTTTCAACATAGCCTGTACCTGCATTCGAGGGATTCCTTTGTAAGGCATTTTGCGAAAAACGTATTTTTCCATCCTTTCTATAGATGTACTCGGTTCGTCCCCCATCTGTAGAAGTGCCTGCTATCATCCGGCCTTCACCGTCGTGTTCGAAAGTAGCAATAAAGGGGATGTTTGTTGCATTAGTGTAACTACCGGGACTGACAAGATATGCTTGAACACCATTCGGTGCAACAGTAGCAACCAATTGATTTTCCCAATTATAGAAATTGTAACTGATATCACTATACTTTTGAGTGTAACTAACAGATACATTTGTCCCGGGAAGGGATATCACTTTGTAGTATCCTGCTCCTAAAGTATTTCCACTAGCAAATGAGCCTGTAATATCTTGTTCCGACTGCATTTCTATAAGTTTATAGGTGCCGCTTATATTTACCGGTGCCCCATAAGCCAGTTGGAAATACTGTATCGTTGTTGCAGGTGATTCTTCAAGTAAACCAGGAAAGTTACCTACTGTGCTTTGTGGCCCATACGAGTTTGTTTTAGTGTAGTTGTAATAAAAAGTGTTGGCTGATTGAACTACAAATTCCGCATTGTCATTTGATGCTGATATGGCAAGATTGAAATTATCACCTGCACCGGAATAAAACAGATTACCATTTTTATAAACCTCAATCTGATTACTTGAACGTACAGCTAAGCCAACTATGTTATCTTCAGCGGAGGTGTTCGCTAAATAACCAAATTTGATGGTTGCTTTATAATTTTGGGGGGGAGTTGTGATAGAAAATGAGCTACTAACTGTCAGTATGCCATTCGCATCCGCCCGGGCATTCATCAACAGGTTACCAGCCAAATCAGTAATAGATAATGCAACACTTCCATTTGGGTCTTTATTAAAGCTCAATAACGACCTTTCAGCTAAGTTTGATGGCAATTCGCCAAGGGGGATGCTCGCGTTGATCTTATTTCGCATTTCGAGATAACGCACTAATTCACTTCGTACCGGAAAACTATTACTGCTGCTCTCGCGCCCCATACCCATTTTTAATTCATTACCCACTCCTGCTGAACGCTTGCTGGCACCTGAACCGTCACGGTAAAAATCTGTACGGCTGTATGGATAAGCGCTTGCTGCGACGTTGGGCTCCAATGTATTATTATTACTGTAGTACCATCCTAATGTTGATGGTTGAGTATTTCCTACCGGATCAGGATTATTGGTTTTCTCATTTGGATTATAAGGAAGATTACCATCAAAATTTTTGTAATCATATGCTGTCCCGGAGGCAGTTTGGACAAAATTAGGTTTATAATCAAATGTAGACTGCCCGATAGGCGCGCTGAGCGTTGAGCCTATGGAGCGTCCCTCCGCATCATATAAAGGCTGGCTGGCCAAAACACGTGCATCGGTTTCACTTTTAACTTGCGATTGCAACAATTTACCGTTATTATCGAAAAAGCTTTTGCTCGCGCCTATTTCATTACCATCTTCATCATATTGTAAAGTGTTAACCCAGTTCATGTTGTTATTATCCGGCGATATAGCAGGCATTACCGTTATGCTTAATGAATAGGACGATGTTCCGTTGTCATTATAGGCCGTTATCGTGTAATAGGCTTGAGAGGCTACAGCAGATGGTGTTCCAGTGATTGCTCCTGTTTCTTCGTTAAAAACCAGTCCCTCGGGCAAGGCCGGTTCTATACTATATTTCAGTCGTTTCACTTTACGAATCATATGGTTATTGTAATCCGCAACGTAAATATCTCCTGCAGCATCGAGGCAAAGTCCAAATGGGCTATAGAAACGTACGACTGTGCCTGTACCATTAACCATCCCCGACGTTTGATTCCCTGCGAATGAACTTACTACACCGGAAGATGTAATCCTGCGGATCATATGATTATTCTGATCAACAACGAAAACGTTTCCGGATGCATCGACTGCGGTACCATTTGGCGTGTTAAAACTTGCGGCAGTGCCTGTTGCGTTGTTGTAACCGGCAGTCCCATTACCCGCAAATGTACTCACGCTCCCACCTGATGTAATTTTTCGGATCAGGTGGTTCAGACGGTCTGCTACGTAAACTGTGCCGGAACCATCAATACATAACCCGATAGGGCGGTTAAAAGTCGCGGCTGTCCCATTTCCGTTGGCCGCCCCCTGACTTCCGCTCCCAGCAAAATTACTTACCACGCCTGCCGGGGTGATCTTTCGGATTTTGTTATTAGCATAGTCAGCCACAAAAACATTACCGTATTTATCGACTGCAACGCCTGTTGGATTATTAAAGCTTGCTCCTGTACCTGTTCCATTAGCGGAGCCGGCAGAACCACTACCTGCAAAGGTCGTTACCACGCCTGAAGGCGTGATCTTGCGGATTAAATGATTTTGTTGGTCTGCTACATATATGTTTCCGGAAGCATCGATAGCCAAACTTGCAGGGTGACGAAAACTCGCACCAGTACCAGTTCCGTTCGTTGCTCCCTGACTTCCGCTCCCCGCAAACGTGCTGACTGTGCCTGATGGACTAATCTTCCTGATCAACTCATTCTCAGAATCGGCAACATAAATGTTGCCGGAAGCATCCGCCACCGTTGATAGCGGCCAGTCGAATTCTGCTACGCTTGACGGGCCATTTTGCCAGCCTGGCGAACCTGTTCCCGCCAATGTACTTGTCCGCTGCCCTGAATTAGTCACCGCACCTCCCGTATTCGTTGGTGACAACGGGTTGATAGTAGTTCCTACATAATATGTTTGCGGCCCCGGATAAGAAATGTTCGGTGCCTGTCCGTAGCTTTCACTTATTAATATTATTAAAAAAGGCAGAACTATCGACTTTGTTCTTCTTATTTTAGAAACTGCACTTAATAACTTATTCATGTGATAATAGTGTTAAGGTTGATGCTATTGATTGTCTTTTCCGTAATTATATCTCACAGACTTTATCAATGGAACAGTTGATTTCCCCAATATCTCCTTGTATGTACGTACCAATCTTCCGGCAGCATCATACTGGAAACGGGTATATAAGTTATTGCCTCCTAATACATAAGACAATTCCCCGGTCACGGAATCGTATACATAAGCTGTCGTCGCCGATGACAATGGCTGGAATCTGAAATCGTCAAAATACAGGTCTCCGCTTGCTCCATTATTTTTACAAGCCACTTTCAAAATATCCGATGCCCCCATGGATGTGATTGCACTTGCGGGAATCGTCATTTCCAGCAGATACCATCCGGCGGCAGCCCTATTATAGTTTTGCGCAGGAACAATTGCAGTATTGCTACCTATCTGATAGTAAAGAACAGCTTGATTTACATTAGAACTTGATGGTTTAACCCATACCGCCAAATGGTAATCCCTTGCGGACGATGTCAAGCTGCTTCGTGCTACGGAATAGGTGAAACCAACCTGTCCCGCACTTACCCGAAGACTTTTCCGTCCTGTGTGAACCTTGGTAGTATCGTTAGATAATATGGCACCTCCTTCATTCATTATGTTACTAGCATAATTTCCGGAATTGATCATCCCATCCTCAGCTCCTGAATAAGCTATCTCCCAATACTGGGCAAGGCTACCGTTAAATAGCACCTTATTGTTATAATCTGTACGGGTTGCGCTGTAATAGCCATTTACATCGAAAGCTTCCAGCACATTGGAATACACGTTATATTGGCGAATATCTGATGTACGCTGCCAGTTATTGTTAGTACTACCTCCGGATGAATAATAATCTACGAAATTACTATAAGCCCCATGATCAAGCCAACGATAAGCACGTTGCTTCCGCCAGACACTTTGGCTCACACCAACGCCATTCTCATCTCTTATGGTGCCTGTTTTCGCCCACGTCTGCGCATTAGCAGAAATGACCTCGGTCGGTTGATTAGCGGCATTTACGCGAAATGTATAATTTGTTGCTTCTTGGGTCAACATATGCTTATTCAATGGATTATTAGTCTTTAACCCCATCTCGGCAAAAGAAGATACCCGATAGGCAGGCTTCACCTCATTAATAAAACGGTTACCGTAACTATCTGTGGTGAGCGTCTTGATAACTGCCCCACTATAAAAATCATAACCTAAATTCCTTTGCACAGCTCTTGTGCCGTTTTTATAATCGATCTGGGTTACTCCTGTTTGAATCGAAGGATATGTTTCTTTAGCGCTCATGATGAACTCCTCATTACCCTTTACTAAATATTGTCCTTGAGGGGCTTCCGTAGCATATATTCTGGAGTTTCCATAACGCTCCTGAATTACTCCTTGATTTTCATAACTAACACTGTTGTAATTTCCCATCCTCGATTCATAACTTGAGGATTGCTGCTCAAATGGCTGATCGTTAAGATCGTCGTGTAAATAGTTGTTGATCGTTTCTGTTAGTTTGTTGCCTGTGGCATCATAGCGAATCACACGCTTTAAATTCCCTACGCGCGATGTAAAATCTTTAATAGACATGTTTTTTCTGCTGGACGCATAAATGTATGCCTGTTTGGTGACACCGCCATAAGTTAAACTTCTGGAAGTGTTTAGATTAGACACGTAATTTGTTCCAGCGTCATCTTTAATGCCCAGCATGTTTGATTTGAATACCTCATACTGATATAAAGTACTTCCTTCGACCGGCACTTCTGTCCCATCTGGAAGTACTGTCAAATCCTGAACTTTCACATATTCATACATTACTCCCGGCGCCGGAGCTTCTCTTGCTATTGCTAACAAATAATTCATACTTTTATATAACAATCGCCGATAATCCTTAATAACATTTGAATAATCAATCTGGGAATTATTTAATGTGGCACCAACGTTGTCTGTTGGTAACCCTGAAGGATCATAGGACGTAATCCCTGAACTCCCCTGTGAAAGAATGTCCGTAGTGTATCCTGGTAAATTATATGTATAGCTAGTACGATTAGCGTTTCCACTGAATGAGTTGACTGTTATATCTTTTACCCTTATCCCACCACCATAACTTTGATTGGTATTGGTAGTCAAATTCCCTGTTACGATCGTATGAGAATAATTATAACCGCCAACATCTTCTATCCAGTCCGCAAATGCCTGCGGCACTTCAATCATTATCTCATTATCACTGTAAATCTGCTCAATCTTGGTGTCCTCATTATACTCTTCACTGGACTTCACTGAATAACGGCCAACATGAATATCTTCCTCTTTAATAAACTTCAGCAAATAGATAGGAACTTTGCGACCGACGGTAAATAGTTCAGAGGCGGAATATTCTGAGGATACCGTGGCGATATATGTTCTGCCAAATGCCTTGGTAAAAGAATTAACTATAATCGAGTTATTTTCACTCAATACAGCTCGATTATATGTATCCCCTTCATAATTAACGTCGATCTGTCCGCCTAATGAAGTTTTAATCCGGCGTAAGGACCATACATCCGTGCTCTTGTTTGAAATGGCAGAGGTTCGCCTTGCCATAGTCTCATTATTGCTGTTATTAGCTCGATAGTCAGATTTATAAGCTCCCCAAATGTCATAAGCGTCTTTATTATAGGGCGGATTTTTCGTTTTATATGCAAAAATTGATGACTGGATGGCTGCAGAAGCGGCTCCTATGTATTTAATTGTAACAAATCGAATTGGGGTCATATCTTTTTTTGACAGAACTACTCCATAATATTGTGAACCAGGAAAACCCGGATTAGTGAATGTCAATATATCGCCAATTTGAATATTTGAATATTCCTCTCCGCCTCCAGTTACCTGTAAGGTCACCTCTCCATTATCCTGACCAGACCCGACTAAAACTGAAACTTTATTTTTTGCCTCAGAGCGATCTAGATCGTACTCAAACTCTGTTAATGGCTGAACATGACTACCCCCTTTACCCTGAAAATCTATTGACGTTAAGGTAAGTTTGCCTAAATTATCATCGGGATAAGCAGCTGGCTCCATTTGATAAATAACGCCATTCGAGTCATAACTATTAGGCAATCCTTTACTTAAGGAATAATCATAATTTAACTGAATTTTCCTTAAGCATTTAGTTTTAATCGCTTCCGGAATATCATATTTATCTATAACATGCTGTCCAAAGTGAATTTTTTGGTCACTATTATAACAATCTGCCGGTCCTTGGTAATAAAAATGGTGATTATAATTTGCACTGTTCTGCCTGATAGAGCTTATTGTTAAGCTTCCTAATTGATCATTATTAATTAAATAAATATTATTTAGCCGAAGAGTAGCTACTGGATGTGTGTAATAATTTAACAAAAATTCGTTCCCTCCATATTCTAAAGGTATTGGACATTCTTGTTGATACGTTGGCTTGTAATTTGGTTCCTCATCAGAAAGGCGATTCCAAAATGATTTCCCATCTGCTCGAAGCTCTTTTTCAAAAATCGCAGTATGTGTTTTTGTGACTACAGCATCGAGATAATAAACATCTTTCCGACCATTTGAATAAGTTTTAAACTCGTTATCAATGTCCCTATTGAAACCTTGTGACGGATTACGCCAATTATATTCTTCAGCCCATTTACCATATTCAAAACTTACCCAATAACCCCAATCATCATTTGTAAGCCCATTACTTGACCGATCCACATAATCCGGTCCGGTAATAGCAGTTAAATACCACGTATAAGCATACGGTGCATTTTTTCTAAGATCGTTAAATCTTTGACCGTTTTTATCTTGCTGTGTTCTAGTTCTTTCTAAAGAACTGTAAGCCGGTAATGCATAATGATAAGTAACTCCCGAGGCATTCGTAATCATGAAACCGCCAATCTGATCTTGCAAGCTATTTTGCGTACTACGAGTAAACCCTGCTGCATTGCAATCTATAAACCCTTTGCTTGCAGCAGTTCCGTTTATTATCTCTCCATTAGTAAAATATTCAATGTGCTTAGAGCCCTCTAGCCTGTTGTCTATGACACCACTATAGCCGTTAACTCCGCTATATCCAGCAGTTGAAGTTCCGGTCGTTGGTGCTCCGAAATTATACCATGTATTTGAAAATGCAGTTGTTGATTGCTGGTATGTATTTGAAAAGTCATTAATAAATCTAAACTGTCTTTTACGATTGACAGTTGAAAGTCCCGTTTCTATTTTTTGCTGATATACATTCTTTTCAGATGCCCCACTAAATATTTTATTTTGGCTGTAAAGAGTTCCTTGAAATAAATATGGACGAATGCTACCGGATAAACCTTGCGCTGTGACTGAATAGTCATCAAAATTGGGGTATGTGCCCCCAGTTAATTTTTCAGCATCTGGATTATCTACAATATTTCCTCCCTTTGCATCCAATAAATAATAAGTATCATCGGCTGTTTCATCAAAATCCTTAATATCAGTAGTTGAATTGTGCCCATACAACACTCCGTACGTATGTACCGTTGCCGTTTCATCTGACCAATATCTTACATTTTTATAACTAACACCAATACTAATTCCTGGCAAAGGTATTCCAAAACCCCAGCCAGAAGATTCTGTTTGGATTTTCCCTGTGTTAGCATTGTGCACAGATGCAGATCCTCCGCCTACCGTCAACGATGCCTTTCCCCCTGAACTGCTGATCGAGCTGCCTAAAAGTGATGTGCTCATTCCCCCCCCATCAGAATAGCTTACTCCCGCTCCCGCTCTAACATTCACTGTTTTGAAGTTCGTAGATATACCCACACTTCCACCAATTCTTAAACCCTCTTCTCCATTCTTTCCACTTCCAGCACTTAAATTTACTCCCATAAATGATTCACCAAATGGAGTGATGCCAACCGATGTACTCACACCGAATGGTGTTCCTTTAAGCCCTAAGGTAAAGCCTACCGACCCTCCTACTCCAAATCCCTTATAAGTATCTTGGGAAAATGAAAGACCAAAATTCACCGAGCCAGCGCCAACTCCAATGCCTACATCAACGCCAAATGTCTTGGTACGCCCCCCTGACCAAAAAGTTCGCTGAACACCGTCCACACTATCCCAATCGTCAGCGTACCCATTTACATTTCTGTTAATCGCCCCCGGATTCAATGACCAGCCCAGCCCAACCCATGACGCTTCCTCATTGGGCTGAATTCCGGCATGATAGGATAAAGATAAAGGGTACCCTCCGGCAGGTCCCGGAACTTCTAATAATGGTAAATTATAAGTAAAATCCCCGGTTAAAGGGTTTACCATATCCGTTGTATCGATCGGTTCAAAGCTGGTTGCTTCCGGGGCTGTTGGTCCTGAAGTTAAAGCATATGCAATTGTCGGCGCCAGTGTTTGATTAAGTATCGTCAATAACAAAAAAGTAGCCGTAGTTCTTTTCAGCTGTAGTAGTCTTTTTTTTGTGAAAGGCATAGAGGATGGGGAGTATTAGTTTAGGGAATTATCTATTTTAATTTTGTCTATCTTTTGAATTTCCTTGCTGTCGAACCTGAAAAGCAGATCCCCGGTTCCTAAACCAAATTCGTTCACACGAATAAGCCAGTTGTTACCATTTGTGATATTTTTCTTTTCGAAGCTAATTAGCAGTTCATTTGCATGACCTACGCCATAAGTAGGTTGATAATAGCACCCTTTCGGGTTAATGCTTTTACCTGATGATGTCAGCGTAATCAATTCGTTCATCCGAAATGAGAATGTCTGTATAATTTCGCTGTATTTGCTAAAATCAAGCTGGCGAAATACTTCTTTATTGTTCGCCGATAACCTCAGCACAAAATATATTTTGTCTCGTCCATTATCTTTGCGTTGGTTTTTATTTTGCTGGAGCAGTTGTTTAGGTCTGTAAACCAAATCAGCGTGTATATCGCCGATCTGTTCCGATTGTACTAAGCCGTTATCAGCGTCCTGAATATAGGAGATTAACTCGGTTTTATTCTGAAAAGAAGGTTTACATGATGAAATCAGAGCCCCCGTTACAGATAAACCCAGAATTAATATAAAATTATTTACTACCCTCTGTATATTCATCATTCAGCTCTTTAACGACCTCATCAGTGATATCCAAACCCTCTCTTGCATATGCAATTGTGCCGGATTGATTGGCAATAAGAATCATTTTATAATTATGCTTCTTTCCGTATCTCGTCAAAAACGAATTGATTTGAGTCACTACGGTTTGGGTGAGCTTAGCATCCTCTTGGCGAGCATTGTCCTGTATCGCCTGCTGATAATCCGACATTTGCTTCTGTTTGGAGCGTATCAACTCTTTAGCCATCGATTGCTCTTTTGCAGACATTCCTGCCAACGTTTTCTCGTAATTTCCGATAGAGGCTTTAACCTCATTTGTCATGGTGTCTATGTTAGCCTGCCATGCTTTGGCTTTCGTTTGGAAATCTTTCTTAGCTTTTTCAGACCCTTTAAACTCATTCAGCACCTTACTGGAGTCTACGTATGCAATACGATCATTTTTAAAGGCGGTTTGATATAAAAGAAAAAGCACTATGATCGAAATCAGAAATTGATAAGCGTAGAAGATCCATGATGTTCTACCGACATTTGAAGATTTAGAAGGCATGCAGAAGTGATAATTATTATTAAATTTTAGATAGTTTTGCCACATGATGGCTAAAAAGACTATAGTTAACTTTAGTACACAAAGCAGAGAGCTTTGTACTTGTTGGAGAAAAATTCATGTGATAAGGACTAATATTTACTGATTGCTAAAATAGCGATTTTGCCGCTTTTTACAAATATTTTGTAATTTAAATTGCTATCAAAATATGATAGTTGTGGCGTTGCAATTTATCGTTGCAAAACTTGTGATATACTATAACAATTTGGAGTATGTAAAGATTCGTTTGAAGATAAACTTCACCTAACATCATATTATCAATTCTTATTATTATCGCTGATAAAATCTGCTCCTATGCTACTATGGAGTATTTTATTGACTATCATATCAGCCGCAGGCTTACTATAGTGATTACGATCAAACATATAGGGGACATTTCCGGGTAAAACACCGTCAATTATTTTGTAAACATTAATATAATTATGAAATTTAGGTTTCAGGTAGTCGTTCAGCTGAGCAGCTCTTTTGTTAAGATATCTTCCGGCGAGTGCATGGCCATACTCATATTCCTTTGCTGCTATGAGCGGATAGCTCAATTCGTAAAGCTCATTCTGACCAATAATGATGGATTTAATGTGGTGATGCCGGAAATAGTCAACCGTCGCATTTAAATCTTTTAAGAGCCTGGCCTTGTCATTACCATTATTGATCCAATTCGCACTGATAATTACGCCGTCGATTTTGTCGCTTTTTAACGCTACAAAATGTTCATACACCTCACTCATGATTATTTTGCACCGACTTTCGCCGTTTGGTCTTACAATTGGCAAGCAACCACTTGCCGTCGCTTGCAATAGATTAATATTCATCTTGGCAAAAACTTCCCGCAATGATTGTGAAAAGTGCGCGGCATGACTGTCGCCAATCAGCAATATATTTTTCATTTTAGGCCTTAGTCTCAAGCAGTTGCTTTGATTGAAAGAATTATCCTTGGAATCAATAAAACAGCCTGTTCCTTTGAACTGTTGTTGTCTTTGTTTCAAATGAGTCTCAGAATAGGATCGGATTTTTAAGGTACCAGCCTTAAATAGTGATTGGTTGATGCTGTAATTGCTACAACAAATCAAAACGACCGCGAGCGTTGCTATTGCCCATAAGATGGTCTTACTGGCTAATTTTTTATAACTTTCGACAAATTGGTAAGATAGGTAGCCCATGAGTAATGTCGCTCCAACCATTCCCAAAATTACAGTAAGGTTTTTTAGTTCCAATCCAATATAACCAGCGATCACATATATCGGCCAGTGCCATAGATAAATCGAATAAGATGTTTTACCGATAAACTGAGCAACCGGATTATGTAACAATTTCCAATCGTTTTCATTGCAAACGATGATCATATATGTTGCAACAACGGGAATCAACGTAAATATGCCTGGCCAGGTCATTTTTGTACTGATAACGAACAAACATCCAAAATTCACTCCGTATCCGCAAACAGCCAAAGCCTTGCGATATTTGAAGTTGTTGAAACACCTTTCACTAAAATAGGCCAACCCGCCAAACAACATCTCCCAGGCACGACAGTGTAACAAGTAAAATGCAGAAGTCGAGTCTTGTTTGCCTATCAGGAGCATTGTCACTAAACTGAGTAGAGTTAATAAAGCTGTAGGAAGGAAATAACCAGATTTTGTTTTCCTGATTTTGGTAAGAAAAATAAAAAATAAGGGATATACCATGTAAAACTGCCATTCAGCGGACAAAGACCAGGTATGTAACAGTACATTATCATCTGAGGCTTTCGCGAAATAATCCGATGTCTGCCAGTATAGCACATTCGAAACAAAAGCAAGACTTGCCGCTGCGTTTTTTTGGAGAACACGATAATCTGACGGAAAATAAAAAAACGCACATATTGAAGATAAGATGAATATCATTACAATTAGCGGTGGAATTATACGCTTCAGGCGTTTTCCATAAAAATCACGCAGGCTGAAATTATCTTTCGAAATACCACCTACAATGATCTTCGTCATCAGGTAGCCCGAGATGACGAAAAAAATATCTACGCCGGCAAACCCCCCATTAAATCCCTTAACCTTATAATGAAAAAGTAATACTCCAATAATTGCGATTGCACGAAGAATATTAATATCGTACCTGAATTTTTTAGCTGCTTCTGTGACTTGCGACATGGAATATAATTTGAATAGTTATAAAGCGAATTTTCGAAATATTTAAATACCTATAAAGTAAACGGTCATTTCCAAATTAGATACTTCTGAATCTTGAGCATTAGTTTTATTTATTTTTACAGAACGAATCCGGCCAATTGATACCCGATCTTCTGTACTGTATAAAAATTTTACAAGATTGTAATATGGCCCCTGTAACACTATAAGATTTATTTTGAGATGGTTATAAAAACCATTGAGATTGGGTTCAGGAACCCCCGTCAGTCTCACATCATTTTTTTCCGCGAGAATTGATAGGTTAGTAACCAGGTTTGCCTTGAATCTAGCGGTATCAACGCGATACTGATCCAGAATTTTTTCAAGGTTACTGTACTTACGTCCTGTCAAACCCGGCTGGTCAGACAGGTTATCCATACCTTCTACCTGTTCTGTCAGTTGACGGTTGATTTGCCAACTATTCAAGGTTTCTTTGAAAGCCAGTTGATAACTGACCAGTAGCAACACCAGACTACCGGCAATCAATTGATAGGTTTTATTTGTAAAAATTTGGTTCACCTTAATAATTTATGATTATCTGGAATTGGCCTTGTCCGTTTTCCGGGTCTACCTTATAAGTTTCAAGTTCAGCTTTCTTTACCCATTTCAAAGTAGTTATCAAAGCCAGCCACTCATTTACGTTGATCACCCTATCGGCATTTCCGCGGACGACTATCTGATGATCGGCAAAGAAGGTGCTTTTTAGCTCCCTTGTTTTCTTTTGATCTACCGGGTTGATCTCGATAGCGTTCAATACCACACCCGATGGCAACAAGGCACACAGCTGATCGATCATACCGCTTTTTAAACGCGGCCCGTTCCAGCCAACCTCCCGAAGCAGGTTTTCCTGTTCCCTGATCTTGTTTTGCTGTAACTTAACATCGCCGGAGTTTTGTTGCAAAAGCCTTACCTGTTCTTCCAGTTGTTGATTCTCGCTATTGAGCTGACTAAAGATCATAAAATTCGCAAGAAGTAAAACAAAGAATATCGACAGAATTATCATGCCCTGTGCCTTAACCTTTTTGGTTTGCAGGTAACGCTCCCGGGTATCGGCAATGCTATCGATATCTACGCCTATGAGTGACAGTCTATCGTGTAATGCCAACTGAAAAGCCGCGGCATACGGCAATAGCAAGCGTTCGTCAAGCTTTTCCGTTTCGATCTTTAAAGGTGTTGCGGCTTGTTGATCTTCCTCATAACGATAGGCCGTCCAAAGTTCTTTACCTTCAAGCATCACCTGATGCCCATCGAAGATAAGCGGGCCGCCATAATGGTTCAACTGCGGCAACACCTGATCCATAACAAATGCACCCAAACTGACCGACAACAGCTTTAACCCACCTAACCTTAACTGACCGATGACCTGCTCGATATCCTTTTTGCGGCTGAGCGACACAAACACCCGGCTACCTGAGCGGAAATCCTGACGATAATAATCAGCCGCTGCCGCGCCCGGCAGTATAGCCGAAAGATCAGGGGCTGTATCTTCAGAAACTTGCTCGACAACCTTGGTCAGGATACCTTTGCCGCTGATGTTCAACGCTAAAACCGTCCCTTTGGGCAATTCATCCTGTAAGGACTTAACAGACGTTAAGGACGGCCATTTTTTCTCGATCTCCAAGGCACTTCCTTTGATCCTGATCCGGCAAGCGGAAAGTTTCAGGGAACCGTCGGGCTGGATATGCATTTGCAAACCGACGACACTGTCTAAACGATACAATCTGTCCAGCATCGTATTAACGCATTATGGTGGACTTGATGAATAATACCGTCACCACACGAGCGTTGGTTTTTGACCTGCTGCTGAACAACCATTTCAGCACGGGTATGCGTGACAGGAATGGTACTCCTGAACCACTTTCCGATTGTTCTGTACGTTCGATACCGCCCAGCACGATCATATCTTCATTATTCACCCGAAGGCTGGTTTCGTATTTACTCAGTGATCTTGGCGGAGGGGAACCATCACGGGGTATGGACAGGAAATCTGATATATCTACATTGATACCCAAAGTTACCTGGTCATCGCCCGCGACTACCGGTTTTATCTTTATAGAAAGATCGGCCTTTGATTCCTTAAACTCATTAAAAAAAACGGATTGCGTGGATGTAGTTGTAGGGTAAAGATTCTGTGTTACGTTTTTATAATACTGAACGCTACCCACGCTCAAGGTCGCTGTATGGCCATTCAATGCCGAAAGCTTGGGCACCGAACGCACATCCACATTTTCGTTGGCTTCCAAGGCGCTCAGGCGAACGTAGAAATCCGGCGTAACACGCCCCAAGTTAGTGGAAGTAATACGGCCTACGCTTTTCAGAAAGCTGTTTACGGCTTTGGAACCGAAGGTATAATCGAGCCCAGGCAAAACGGTGCCGCCCGTTTTTACGCTGTCAGATACTCCGGCGGTGATACCAGTGGTGATCGTGCGTGTTTTGCGGATGTCTACCATCGTTACCTCGATGAGCACCACGGGGACCAGTACATCCAGTTGTTTGATGAATGCCTCGGCCTCGGCGATTTGGGCAGCCGAACCGGATAACAGCAGGGCGTTTTGTTCCCTGAACTCTTTCAAGCCCAGGCCACGCTTCCAGTCTTCAGGGATCATGGCCATCACGGTATCGATAGACCTATGCTGAAGCTGTATTACTTTAAAGGTACGCAAACCCTCCATCTGCCTGTCGCCGATCAGATAAATATTGTTATCGGTATGAAAAGTATAATTGGTACCGCGGAAAAGGATATTCAGAAAATCATCAAAGGCGACATCCTTTACATGTAAAGTAATGCTGCCTTTAATATCCGAATAAAGGGAATAATTAATATCCATTTCATGCGAAGCCTGACGCACCATATCGGCTATGCTTGCGCCCGTAGCATCAGCAGAGATCAATTTACGACCGTTAACCACCCGGCTGTATAAACCCGCGTTACCTCCGGGATTGGGTGTAACGGGTTTAAAAGCCCTGCGGACACCCGTTTGTTTATCGTTATTGATGAACAGTTCTTCACTTTCATTCAACGATTGAAGCAAATAAAAACCATCGCTGGTTTTGGTCATTTTCAACTCGTTGGTAAAGGCCATTTTTTCAAGAGCCGTTTCAAATACCGCGCTGCTGATAAAGGCGGTAACCCGTTTGGTTTGCAACGAAACCGGAACCACCACATTCTTTCCGGATACCTGCGTAATCCTTTTGGCCACGGCTGGCAGGCTATCACTCTGCAGTTCCATAGAAAGGGTATTATTCAGCTGATTATAGCTCACGTTAATATCTTTTATTTTTGGCCCTGCCAGCAAGGCCGGATCTACATACGGACTAACAGAAATGATGGAACCGAGAACCTTGATATCCAGGTTATATTTTTGAGCGAGAAAGACCAGAATATTGGTAGCCGTTACATCACTGAAGCGATCATATATCGTGAAGTTTAATTTAGGGTCGATGCTCATATTCAGGTTATTTGAGCGGGATAGTCCGGTCAGGTATTCCTGAAGCGATACGCCGGTAACCGACAGATGTACCTTTTGCCGCAAACCTTTAACATTTTCGGATAAAGTGGTCAGGTTTTCCTGCAATTGCGCTATCCGGTCTGTTTGCTGGGCAAACAAGCGCAGTGGCATCAACAGTGAGCAGATCAATAAGATTCGTAAAAGTTTAGGCATTTAAAACAGATCAATAATTAAATAACAGGGGATAAATTTCATCCAGGGAGGTAGCCCCGGTTTTAAATAAGTTAAAGGCGTTCTCTGCCAGGGTTTGCACCCCGCGTTCACGCAACAGTTCTTCAATATACAAATTTCCTTTTTTTATTTCGACCGCCAGTTCCTGATCTACGGGTATCACTTCGTAAACAGCCTTACGGCCTTTGTAACCTGTGTAAAAACAATGGTCGCATCCCGAAGCCACATAATGCATATGCACTTCGCTATAAGGTTTGAACTGCCTTGGATATAGCTGCGGATCAAAGGCGATTTCCTTTTTACAATCCGGACAAAGCAAACGTACCAGGCGTTGTGCCGCCGTTGTATTCAACGTACTGGCCACCAAAAACGGCGGGATGTTCATATCTATCAAACGGGATATAGTACCCCAGGCGGAGTTAGTGTGGATGGTTGACAACACCAGGTGACCGGTCAACGCCGCACGGATGGCCATATTGGCTGTTTCCGTATCACGGATCTCCCCTACCATGATCACATCCGGGTCCTGACGGAGGAATGTCCGCAACGCCGAGGCGAAGGTCAGCCCGATTGACTCCTTTAACTGTACCTGGTTGATGCCCTCAAGTGTATACTCGATCGGGTCTTCTATGGTCAGGATATTACGGGTTTCTTTATTCAGCAGCTTCAGGGTAGCATACAAGGTAGTGGTCTTTCCCGAACCGGTAGGCCCGCTCATCAGGATGATACCGTTTGGCCGGCGTACGCCCTGCAAATAATTATTCAGATCGAACTCCGAAAACCCAAGCGTATTCAGATCGATTGAAGTGGCATCGTTACTCAGCAAACGCAGTACCACCTTTTCGCCATGGAGGGTAGGCAGTACTGATACACGGATATCGAACTGCTGGGTGCCATGCTTAAAGTTGATCCTTCCATCCTGGGGTAATCGCTTCTCGGCAATGTCCAGATTAGCGGTGATCTTGATCTTGTTCACCAAGGCCGGGTAATCATCCCGCTTAAGCAGGTAACGTTCCACCATCATGCCATCTATACGGATACGTACCCGGCATTTCTGCTCATATACTTCGATATGGATATCACTACTTTTCAGCGATTTCGCTTCGCTGATGAGCTTCAGTAAAAAATCATTCTCCTGTTCGGCAGCCAAAAGCGTCTGGCTTCCTCTGTTCAGCTGATTCTCCCGCATGTAGTGCCGCGAAAGCATACGGGCCACCTGACCGGCAGGCAAAGGCTGCAACCTGACAGGCTGATCAAGTATCATTTCCAGTTCATCAACCATTTCTTCGCCTGCGCCGTTATCTTCGCAATACAGCCACAGGGCGCCATCCGCGTATCCTTTGGGGAGTATACGGTAATGCCAGGCCTGCTCCTTGCTGAGCAAATGCACCTGGTCTGCGGTTAGTATCAGTTCTTCCGTTGCCATCATCCTGCTATTAAACTGATCAGCCAGTCATCCTGGGTTAATGAAACACCGGGCAGCCACCAGTCGGCTAATAATAAGGGCATCATGATCAGCGCTTGCAACCCGGCTAAGGGAATACGTACGTTATTCGATGCATCTTTCCGTTGTTGCCAAATGATCCAAACGATGATGGATAGCAACAAACTACCTACATAAAAACCGATGAAGTTAAGGATGGATAAGTAGCAGGCACTGCAAATCAAAAACAATACGTCCCCCCATCCGAGGTAACCTTTTAGGATATTGGTCCACTTACGATTGCGTATTGAAAAATACAGGCTTAATGCGACTATCTGGAGCAATAAAAATAACAGCCCCTTTATGGAATCCCCGGCGATGCTTGCCCACTTCTCGCCGTTGAATACTCTTAAAACCACAAACATCATTGCCAATACCGGGAAACACCATAGATAGATCAGCCTGCTGCGGGCATCCTGCAGAAACACATATCCCAACATCATCAATAAACATATCTGCAATAAGGTGATCATATCCGTTTTAATCAGGGGTAACTTCACGCATATTCTTGTCCTGGTCTATCTCCCATACGTTATAAGTACCATTACCATTAAAATCGACGACGGCAGTAGCGCGCGCGGTGAAAGCATTGTTTGATGCACTGGTAATCTCGATGCGATAGTTGGCTTTGCCGTCCTTACCATCGGTACTCAGTTTTTCCTGCAAAAAACCAATAGCGTTCAGATCGTCCGCATAACGGGAGTGTTCGTAGAAGTAATTTTTTTGCAGCGATTGCACAAAACCCAATTGGGTTTTCGCTTCCATACTCTTGGCTTTGGTAATAAGCGGCAATAAATTCGGCAGGGCTAATAATACGAGAATGCCGATGATAACCAGCACCACCAATACCTCCTGGAGGGTATACGCTGTGACTTTAGTGTTTAGGTGTTTTTTAAAAAATTTCATTACAAAAAGTGTCACTAAAGTAAAAATTTTTTACCTTAGATGCTAAATGTATTTTAACTTTTTTCGCCTGAGCCTTATACTATTACTCATTTCCGGATTGTATTCCTGCAATGAGTTCATTGAGCCATCCATAGAAAAGCGGCAGTTAAATCTGCGTGCCCCGGCCAACAATTACCAGACTAATAATTACACCGTCGGATTCTGGTGGGACGAGGTAGAAGATGCCCTCACCTATCGCCTGCAAATTGTCCGGCCGAGTTTTGATTCCACCGCCGCCTTAGTTGCCGACACCGTGATCAACCGCAATACCTTCAACATGACTTTAGACCCGGGAAATTACCAGTGGCAGGTTCGTGCGGAAAATGGCAGTTCAACCACCGCCTTCACGCCGCCCCGTAACCTGATCATTCTACCGGGTAGCCTGGAGGAACAAACCGTAACATTATTAAGTCCCGGTAATAACACGCTTACCAACGCAAGCGCCATCAATTTACAATGGAACCTGCTTTATGGTGCTTCGACCTATCGCTTACAAATTGATACGGCAAGTTTTTCGGGCAGCGCCTATGTTTATGACCAGGTTATTCCATCCGGTCAGTTTCGTTTTTCTTTTCCAAAGGATCAAACTTATCAATGGCGCGTACGCGGGCAAAATGATGATGGTTCGGAGCTTTCTAAATGGTCGGCCATATATAACCTAAGCAATGACCGTACGCCACCCGGCGCGGTTACCGCGACTTTACCCGATAATAACGCGCAGGTACAAATGCCTGTCACTTTTAGCTGGGCCAGCCGTAATGATGCTGCCAGGTACCGCTTCTATCTATATCGCAATAATGGCAGCACTTTATACAGCAATACTTTTCCGGTTGAACAGACAGCAACCAGCTATACCTTTAACGCGGGTACCGCCGGTGAGCGTGTTTACTGGAAAGTGACCGCGGTAGATGCCGCCGGAAATGAGGGTGCAGCCAGTGAGCTCAGAAACGTGTTATTACAGTAATTGTTATGTTGAAAGGAAAGTCAGCCACTTACCTGTTGATAGCCGCCGTAGCCACCGTCTGGGGATTGATCCTCTATCGCGTGTTCGGGGCAATGGATGATGATCAGCCTGTAGCTCATCGCGTAGAAAATACCCATAAGGCTCCGCTGGATGATTACAGCGTGCAGCGCGATACAGCAAAGCTGTTGCTTAATTATCGTGATCCGTTTGGTAAAAGCACAAGCGCAAAACCAGTAGACAGCGTAACTTTACGTCACAAAGTAAACATTGCAGCCGATGAGCCACAAGTGGTGAAACCTGCTGTAACCTGGCCTTCGCTTACCTATGGCGGATACATACAAAACCCGGAAACCAGACGGTTGATCGCCCTGCTCTACATCAATGGCCGTAACGTCATGCTGGCGGAAGGTGAAAGTGCGGAAGGCGTATTACTCGTCAAAAACCTGCGCGATAGTGTACGTGTACGCTATCAGGGGAAAACCCGGTCTTTTCAACAACAAAACGCCACTCCATGAAAAAGCTTTTATATATTCTCTTATTCCTGTTCTCATCAGTAGCTCAGGCGCAGATTGTGCCTACCGATGCCTTTCAAAAGATCAGGCTGACCCAGGGCGATAAAACTTTGCTGGCCGAAATTAAACCGACAGGCAGCATCCCCAAAGTCAAACCCGGTTTATGGTACCATTGGTACAGTGCCGGACAGATCAATACCACCCAAGGCGGCTTTAGCGGCAAACCGCTTAATGGCGACTACAAAGAATGGTATCTGAACAAAAACCTGAAAGAACAGGGGCAGTTTGAACGGGGCCTGAAAACAGGATTGTGGAAAAGTTGGCGGGATGATGGCACGCTGGCAGCTACCTACACCTGGCGAAACGGTTTGCGGAACGGAAATTTCATCGTATATGATGAAAAGGGATTACCACTAACTTATGGAAATTATCATAACGATCTGCTGGATGGCAAAATTAGCAACCGGGTTACGGCTGATTCGTCCGAAGTGACCCGTTATAAAGCAGGCAAAGTGGTACTGCCTAAACAAGACTCTTCTTCTTTTTTGCGCAGGATAAATATCTTCAAACATAAAAAAAGCAGGAAGGATAGCACGGCAACGAACAAAGTACAATCTTGAGAAAAGTTTCCGCATCGGCATTGTACATGGTGATCGTGATCGCGCTGGTGATCGGGGTTATATGTGCCGCGCTGGTTGCTGTGGCTTCGTTTTACCGCTTACAGCACCAAAAATCATTCCGGTTCGAGCGCCTGCAACATAATCTGCATTCGGGGATGGAACGATTACTGGCCAATACCGATTCTACCTTATCTGAAGGTAAAAGCATTGACCTTTATAATGATGAACAAGACAGTTTACTGATCCAAAAATATCCATGGGGTATGTATGATGTAGGTATTGTTAAGGCTTACAAATTGCAGGATACTATATGCTCCATATTTACCATTGCCCGAACGGTGGACTCCGCGAAATGGTGCGCACTTTATCTTGCCGATGAAGACCGGCCTTTGGGTGTTACCGGCAAAACCCTGATCGAGGGAGATGCCTGGCTTCCGGCAGCAGATGTAAAAAGCACCTATGTTGACGGTAAGCAATACGAAGGCCCAAAGAACATTATCTCCGGCAAAACATCGCGCAGCAAAGCAATTTTACCTGAGTTGGATAAGCAAAAGATACAGCAGATCAGGGATCAATTCGGTCGGTTAAATACACCATATAACGGAACAGAGATCAACGGAATAATGACGGTTCCTTATGATCAAAATGAAAAGCGCATCAACATCTCAAAGAGATTATTGACGCTTACCAAGGGCAACATCGGTGGACATGTGGTGATATGCAGTGATAGTACAGTTATTATTGATAGTACCATGCAGCTGCATAATGTATTGATATTCGCTAAGACTATCGAGGTTAAGAACGGTTTTAAGGGGAGCTGCCAGTTGTTCGCTACCGATAGCATCGCTATCGGCAAGCGTTGTCGCTTCGACTACCCTTCTGCCGCGGGCATAGTCCGGCCGGATCTATATAAAGTGCAGGTACCTGTTCAGATCAGGCTGGGTAACGGAACGGTATTTAACGGTTCGCTGTTCACATACGAAAAACAACCCGATGTATTGAAGCCTGTTATCGAGCTGGGGGATGGTGCACAGGTATCAGGTCAGATATACACCCCCGGCTACGTAAGGCTTTCTGAAAAAGGGAACAAGATATATGGAAGCGTTTTTTGCAACCGCTTTTTGTACCGTACAGCTTTTTCCACCTTTGAGAATTATCTGATCAACGCCACCATCAGCAGTAAAAAACTTTCGCCTTATTACCTTACCGGCAACCTGCTGCCCGTAAGCGACACCAAACAACAGGTATTACAATGGCTGGAAAGAAGATAAAGCTGAATACCCGGGTGTCCGGCTCATCGCTGATGGAAGTATTAGTGGCCATGATCCTGCTGCTGATCGTGTTCGGTATAGCCATGATGATATTCGCGAACATTGCCCGCACTTCGGTCAATACACTGGAACTACAGGCACGGTCATTTGCTGAAAAAGAGTTGGAGCATGTTAAAATCGAGCGATCATTCACGCCCGAACAGACTGAAACAGACTCTATGACCATTAACCGGGAGGTCAGTTTTCTGCCGAAACAGCCGGGAATGGTGGAGGTAAATATTCGGGTTACAGATCGGCAGCAAAAACAACTTGCCGAAATCAAAGAACAGATCAGGGCTGATGAAACACATTAAACTCCTGGCTTATACCATTTTAGAAATGGTGATCGCTATGCTGATCACGGCCATTGTTATTGGTATGGCCTGGAGTGTTTTCTCTATAGTGATGCGCGCGTTCGGTGCATTTGAAAAGAAGCATGAGCATACCGAAGAACTCGTAAGGCTCAATACCCTATTGAATCGGGATTTTCACAAGGCCGATATCATTCTGCGGGACAGCGGTGGTATCCGGTTGCTTACTGACAGCGCGACTGTTCGTTACGAGCTTGATTCGTCATTCGTACTGAGGCATAGCAGAATTATTGATACTTTTAATATTACCTTGACCGAGCCAATCTACACATTGGAAGGTCAGGCCATTAGTGAGAAAACTGATGGAGATGACGAAGACAAAAGAATTGACCATTTCGGGTTAACACTACACGCCGATGGCCGTAGTATTTTATATTTTTACGATAAACCATACAGTTCGCAAGATCTGTTTAACAGAGTAACAGATGCCAACCATTGATATTAAACGCTTTGAAAAGAAAGCAGTAAAAACGGCTGAAAAAAAGAGCGGCAATGAGGGTTTCCGTTCGTTGCTGAACCGGGAGATCAGTTTTGGTGGTTCGGGATTGCCGGACAAGAAAAAAGAATCACTGTACCTCGAGCTGAGCTCGTTGCTGGAAGCCGGTATCGACCTGAAAAGCAGTTTCGATCTGGTTACCGCCGATCAGGAAAAGGAAAAAGACCGCCTGCTGTTTACCACTATTCAGAAGGATGTAGTAGGTGGCGCTACATTTTCTGACGCGCTGTCGCGTTCCGGGCGATTCTCGCTCTATGAGATCTATAGCTTACAGATAGGTGAGGAAACGGGTAAACTGATCGAAGTATTGAAAGATCTGGCCAGTTATTATCAGAACAAGATCAAGCAGCGCCGCAAAGTGATCTCGGCCCTAACCTACCCTTGTATCGTTATGGCTACTTCATTCGGCGCCATATTTTTTATGCTGCGCTTTGTGGTGCCTATGTTTGGCGATATATTTAAACGTTTTGGAGGCCAACTGCCCTGGATAACCCGGCAAACCATCGCGCTATCTAACCTGATGGGCAGTATATTGTTGCCAGGTGTGTTTTTAATACTCGGGCTGGCGGTGATCATTTACAGAGTTCGAAAGGAAACAATCTTCCGCCGTATTTCTACCGGTATTACCTTACGCTTACCTATCGTTGGCCCTATTGTACAGAAGATATACCTGGCACGTTTTTGCAATGCCATGCGCCTGCTTATTGTAGCTCGCCTGCCCTTACTTCGGGCTATAACCCTGAGTCGGCAGATGATTGGCTACTATCCTATAGAGGCCTCATTAACTAAAGTTGAAGCAGATGTATTGAACGGTTTACCTCTCCACACCAGCATGCAGCCTTTCCCCATTTATCCGGATAAAATGATCCAGCTGATCAAGGTTGGTGAGGAAACCAATCAGTTAGAATTGTTCTTCGGTCGGGTGGCTGATCAGTATATTGAAGAAGTTGAATATAAAACTTCAACTCTAAGCAGCACCATGGAACCTTTGATCATCGTTTTTTTAGGATTGGTTGTGGGGCTGATCGTAGTTTCAATGTATTTGCCATTGTTTCAGATGAGTAATGGATTTCAGTAATGTTCACTGCAGCTCTCTTTTTAAAGGTTCTATAACTTTAAATACTCCCGCGTAATATGGGGTTAAGACTGGATTTTATCATAACTTCTATTGTAGATAAACACGCCTGTCAGTAATAGGAACGTAATTACAAACAGCGCAGCTGAGTAGTTTTGAGCAAGGTCGTAATTCATCTGCTCAACGGCATCATAAACAGCTACCGAGGCAACCCGCGTAACGCCAGGAATGTTGCCGCCTATCATCAGCACTACGCCAAACTCGCCAAGCGTATGGGCAAAGGTGAGTACCGTTGCCGTAAGCAGGGCCGGTTTTATATTAGGCAGCAGCACATACCTAAAGGTTTGCCATTCGGATTTACCCAGCGTGTACGATGCCTGCGCCAACGACGGCGGTAACTGCTGCAACGCCGACCTTAACGGCCCGGCCATAAAGGGCAGGCTGTAAATTACCGATGCCAGCACCAGCCCGGGGAACGAGAATACCAGCTGCACATCAAAAACATTATGCAGCCATTTGCCCAATCCCTGTTGCGGACTAAAAGCCAGCAACAAATAAAAACCCAATACCGATGGTGGTAACACAAGCGGCATAGTGATCAGTACCTCGGCAAACATGCGCAATATGGTGCGTTTTTTGGACAGCCACCAGGCCAACGGCAAGCCTATCAGTGACAATACAAACGTGGTTACAACAGCCAGTTTTAGAGATAACAATAATGGCGACATATCCGCTATAATAAAACTTTTTTTAATGTTATTGGAGCCTCTTGGCTAAGCAATAACAACTTACTGAAGACCTATACTAAATGACACAAGAAATTATAAGTATTTCAATCATCTAAACACTTTGGACTTGCCATAATTATTGCCGCTTGTTCTGATGACGGTTGAATTGTCAACAAGATCTGATTTCCTTCTACTTGCGTAGCTGTTATATAGATGATTGCATTCTGTCTAAAGTACAAAAGCTCAGTTGGTGTCAACACAGATCGAAGCCGAACTAAAGTACCTTGTCCTCGTTTTAACAGCCGTCCGTTATCAATGGTAAAAACCTTGTTTTCACCATTAGTAAAACCAATAGAAAGTTTAAAGCTTCCTGAATTAATGGCAGTTGAATCGACATCACTCCAGAATACAATCCTGATAAAATTCCTGTCAACACGTTTTATAAATGATAAAACGGTAGGTCTTTTTAGGCTATCGGTTATGAGTGATGTGGACGCAAGTTTAATAGATTCGCCGGTTTGCTCGTCTTTTTCAGTTAGGCAGTTTTGAGCTTTAGTAGCATTACACAATAGTACTAAAAAGATAAATATTATTAAATTTTTCATTAAATATCCAGTGTATTTTAACGACTTTTAAGAATTTAGTTAACACCAAATCAAATTGGCAGAAGTTTACAAGACTTAGCATAAACCTTAAGAGTACTATTTGTCGAAGCTGTGTTAAATTCAAAACACTTGAGCGCGTACAAATCTACTCCAAGTCTAGCCCATCTGCCAATTATCTCTAACAGTCTGTTGTCTTCGGTGTTAATAATTCCATAGTTGATAGTTTCTTCTGCAACGATTCCAAAATTCATCCTAAGATCCAAATTGTAAACATCGACAAATTGTAGTTGAAATTTACGATGGTGAATTAATACAATAAACTTCAACGAAACATCTTCCTTACTCGAATTTGACTGATCTATCTCAATTTTCATCAAAACTTGATCGTGCCAATCAACATCCTCAAACTTCATATTATATTTATTTAATTAAATCCCGGATCTTTACCGCCAGGTTGATAATGAGTACTTTTACCATTTAAATGATAATGACTTACATTAGGCCCTTTACTCCCAGGCGCAGTAGCGGGATCGATTCTAACTTTTGATTTAAATTTACCATTTTCTGTAATGCCGTAATCAGAATTTCTATATGGATTTTCAACATACTCTGAGGGGATTGAATATTTCTCACCTTTTGGGATAACAACTCCATCGGAAGTTACGTTAAACACGTCAAATTCACCCGCTTTTCCTAACTCTGTAGCCTTTCCAACTTCCAGTAGTTTGTTAACCTCACTAATCTTACCCATCTTACCTAGTTTTCCTAGCTCGCCAACTTCACCTCCGAACAATTGCAGAATTTCGCCTGCGGCTGCACCTAACACATCAGCCTTTACATTTGCATTGCCCTTTTGAAACCTATCATATGCTCTAGTAATATCACTTTTTATTTGACCTCGAATATATGGTCTACGGGTTTTGGGATCTTTTTTAAATGCTTTTAGGAAATTTCGACCTGATTGATAAGGGTGCTTAGCCGCATCACTGAGGGCTACTGCACTTTCCCTAACATTATTGACAAAACTGCCAAAAAAGCTTCCAACTGTTGATCCTACCGTTCCCCAATCCGGCCACATTCCATCTGGATCGATAAATCTTACTGGATTATCAAATGCGTAGGTATAAGGACTCCATCTTCTTCCTTTCTCAGCTAAAGGATCTACACTTGCCCAACGACCAATGACAGGATCATAATATCTTGCGCCATAATCATACAGCCCTGTCTCCTGCAATTCCTTGCCGTTATAACGGTATCGATTATCTGTACTTGGGGTTAGCGAGTTGCCCGGGTTAAATGCCAAACCGAACGGGTAATAATCCTGTATTTGGACTATACTACCGTCCTGCTTGATCATAGCGCGCGTATTACCTAAGTGATCTTTCAGCAAATAATCGTAGCTATAAGCAGCAGTACCATTTACTACGGCGCGCCCTTCTTCGTTTGAAACAAATTCTAAAGAGCCTCCTTTATACTCTATACCATCAACGTACTGCCTTGTTTCCTCTCCTTCTGTTCTAACCTTGGCACCGGTGGCGTCGTAAGTGTAGGTCACATCGCCAGCTGTACGGCTGATTGTGCCTGGTAAATTAAGAATATTATAGGTTATACCCGATATACCAATACGCGTGTCAGTCTTAACGTTTCCATTACCATCGTATGTATAGGCTCCGCCCTGGCTAGCTAGTACAGCATCGTTAACGCTGGATAGCCTATTTCCACTATAGATATATTCAAAATCATTTAAAAAGTTGCTACCTGTACTATTCTTTCTTTTAAGAAATTTAATGTTACCCATATCATCATAGGTAACTTGCTCATTGTACTTACCACTATTCGCATTTCCAACTGCTTCGCTATAACTGGCCAACGTCATCCTGTCAAGTTTATCATAGGTGTAAACATAAACCTGCCTTTTTTGGAATGAACTTGTGCCATCAGGAACTTTGGTTTGCCAGGTCATTCCGCCAATATTGCCATTATAATATTTAACGGAACCTTCGTTATAATTTAATCGCATACCGAAAACACTCATGTTGCTCACCAAACTTGGATCCCCGATTGTTGATAGCCAGCCCCTGTCGTTATACCAATAATCGATAGACTGCTTGAAATTGACGCTATCCGTTGAATGCAGTTTTTTGTTCTTCAGCTGCCCTATCTCATTATAACTTAGCTGAGACAATAGCGTACGCGGATTAGCAGATTGCCCCATGTTACGTAATTGCTGCCATGTCTTTACCTTGCGGCCAGCAGCATCGTAAATGTATCGGGTGGTGTCTGTCAGTCTCGGATTGGTTGAAGTATTTATATAATGCTTCCTGACACGAACCGTAACCTGATCATTGAAATTATAATTAAAACTCGTGAGATCATAATTTAACGAGTCAACTACGGCTCCTTTGTAATGCTGTTTGCGCGTCGTTAAAATTCGCCCTTGATCATCATAGTAATTAACTGTCCATAGGTTATGACTTACGTCATTCAGGATAGCACGCCTGCTTGCAACTAATAATCCTTGGGTCATGCCGCTGGCGGTTGCCGGGGCACCAAGGGTTGGCCGTCCCGGCACCGTTTTAAGATCATCATAATAATTTGTTTGCAAGATGATACCACCTGATGTTGGTGTTGTAACACTGCTATAATCATTTGTATTTACAGCGCCCACATACAATCTTTTCTCAAATATCTCAGTCTGTCCGTTAGCTGTGTTCTGCATCGACTGACGATAATTTTGGCCGGCTACAACCGTGTTGGGCACATCGTATATACCCGTCACAATCACGCGACCATGATTATCATATTTTGTAAAGACAGCTCGCTGCAAAGGGCTTCGCATTCTCATTACTGAATCCTGAGTAGCGATAACCTGATCAAGAATGTTGTATACAATATATTCCCACCCTTTACCGGGGATCTTTTTTTCCACCAGACGCCCTTGGTTATCATATCGGTATTGGTAACAAAAATCATCCAACTCATTTTGACTTATAGCCGGAGTTATATCATGAACTGCCGGTGGTAACACAAAACTCAGGTTGCCCCAATCATCATAAACATAGTAGGTATTTAACGCTGAAGTATCTGTTTCCCAAACCCGCTTTAGGATAACTTTTCCATCCCGGTCCTTGTATTCCTCTTCGGTTCCGGCTTTGCCATCTCCGCTAGTCCAGTTCTCATCTTTAGTAATTGTAAGGTGCAATCTTGCGATCGGGTACCAACCGATATAATTTAATCTTCGTGTGTGATTGTTATTCGGCGAGACAGCGGTGTAGTTTAAAACCTTCCGTGTTTCTCCGGCCACATTACCATAATTTTTCCCATATTCCGTGACGACAGTCCTTCCGCCTGTTGGCGTTCTGCTGCCCGGCTGCCAAACACTTCCAGGGGCACCCTGCTCCAGCACCCTATTCAGCGGCGAGGTTTCTACAATGCTTTGTGAAAACGGATAATCCGTATTCTTGAAATCCGACGCCAAAGCGTAAAAATTTCGCTGAGCACTATTACCGTAGCCGTTACTTCCCTTAAGTGCATCCATCCGATATGATCCTGACGAGCCATATTCGGTTGTATAAGGTAAATATTTTCTGAGTTCCCGACCCACGCTATCATATTCGAAAGGTTGAATAACATCCCGGTTAGCCAATGGATTACCTTTCACCTGTACATTCTGCAAAGGTCTGCCTAAACCGTCAAGGTAAGCTACCGTGGTTTGGACTTTAGCAGGATCAGCGCTTGCATTTCGCAGTGATGGTTCATCCAAAATACCAGCTACCCGTACATCGTTCGTCATAACCCAGTTACGTTGCGAGGTTGGCACGATACCCGGTGACAGCGGTACTCCCTGATCTATTCTCATGGTGATCCTGGCCGTATCACTACCATGAGAGTTGTTGCCGGTAACGATATATGTCGTCTGAGACAGTGTAACCATTGGGGTTCCACTTATCGTTCCATTCATAGTATTAAATGATAATCCGGCAGGCAATGCGGGACTAATAGTATAACTTGCCGGAATGGAAGTTTTACGAATCATGTTATTAAGCTGATCCGCTATGTATAGATTCCCATTTCCATCTATGGATAAACCAAAAGGGTTGTTAAATCGTGCCGCATCCCCTACGCCATCGGCATAGCCGGATATACTACCGGCGATAGTACTGACTGCGCCTCCAGCTGTTACTTTCCTGATCATATGATTTCCCTGATCGGCAACATATACGTTGCCGGAAGCGTCAACAGCAACATTATTGGGACTGCTAAATTGTGCTGAAATACCTGTACCGTCACTCCAGCCTGCGGTACCGGAGCCTGCGAGGTCACTAACATTACCAAGAGCATCAATCTTTCTGATCTTATGGCCCTGACGATCGGCAACAAACATATTTCCAGAAGCACCCCTAGCCAGCCCCATCGGCCGGTTAAAAGAAGCGCTTAGCAATTGTCCCCCCTGCGATCCAGCAGAACCATTTCCGGCAAATGTAGAAACGACTCCTGCCGGTGTAATTTTTCTGATCCGGTTATTATTGTAATCGGCTACATATAAATTCCCTGCCTGATCTAACACTAAACCAATCGGACTGTTAAACTGGACTGCGGCATCCGAACCATTATTATAACCAGCACTTCCGTTGCCTGCAAAAGTGGTTACATAACCAGAAGCTGTAATTTTTCTGATTTTGTGATTACCTTGGTCTGCGACAAAGATGTTCCCCGAAGCATCAACAACCAGTGCGGATGGGTGATTAAAACTCGCGTCGGTACCCTGGCCGTTATCAGCCCCCATTGTTCCGCTTCCCGCGATTGTAGTAACTGTTCCACCTGGCGTGATCTTACGGATTCGGCGGTTATAGGTATCTGCGACATATACATTTCCTGAGGCATCCGTGGCTGTATTTAAAGGTTGAAGAAACCGGGCATTTAACCCGACACCATCGACATTCCCGCTGGTAGTACTTCCGGCAAATGTTGAAGTTGTCGCCAAGCCAACATTAATTGCCCCCCCGGTATTATAAAGATCAAGATTTTGGATACTTAAGCCTGTTGAATACACCTGCAATCCAACGCCGTAGCTAATATTAGGTGCCTGACCGAAAGTATGTAAAGCTAAAAAAACAGGAAAAATCAGCAGTAAATTTTTAAAGCAAGTGATTCGATGTTTCATTTACAATGTTGTTTAGGTTTTCTGCCAATTTACAGTCCGCGATAATTGTATTCAAGATGTTTAACTATATTCCCCTCAATATCACGAATATTTCGAAGTCGTTGAAAACCGTCATATTCATAATAGGTGATTTCTCCTTTTGGGTCTGTCGCAGATGTAATTTGACCGATTGTGTTGTAAGTATAGGTTGTCATCTGATCCTCAAGGGCGTGTATTCTTATGGCATCAACCAGCGCAGTTCCTGAAAATCTGATATAGTTTACACCTTTGACTGTCCGCTCAACATAATTCCAACCATTTTTAGATTTAAGAATAGCTGATGCGCTTAATGTCCCGGCCGGTACTAATACCACTGAGTCAACAGTACCATCATACTGCCGATTAAATCCTTCTAATGTCAGCGTGCCCGTTGACCGGAACCAATATCCAATTTTATAGGTTGTACCCTGATCCATTGTTTGGTTGGTGAGAGGACCGGCGGAAAGATTATAACAATACTTTCCGGATGGCGTATTGCTTACTGTAATACCCGAAAGATTGTAATTTGCATAATACCCCCCTTTATTTAAGGAACTTGCATCTATACCATCAAACCCCAGATACGCTATAGATAAATTGAAATCATTACCATAGTTATTTATAAGTACAGGATACATATCTTGGTAGCCATAAAAGTAAGTCGTTTCCTGACCTGCTTTATTAAGCAATACTTCCAATTGCCTGTTGCCCGAATATCGATAAGATTCTTTTTTCTTGAAAAGAGTATCATCAGCTCTTTGATAAGCGCTAAACAATTTATTGATGCCGTCTCCTTCATATACATAGGAGCTCACTTTAGCCGGCATTAATCCATCATTTCCGGAATAAAGATCATATACAGCATCTTTTACATATTCATTATTACCATGCTTTACGCTATTTACCTGCTCAAGCGGCAAATCAAAAACATTCCACAATTTCAATAAGTAAGCGCCATCTTTAAAACTATTACTTGATCCCGTAAAATCTCGTGGATAGTACGTACGCTGTATAACAGAATCTCCCTGGCTGTTCAAACTTGCCACTCTACTTGGCAAAAGATGGCCATAATTATCATAATAATAGTTGACATTAATGGTGTCTATGACCAGACCATCAGGTGTATAAGTAATCGTTCGTTTCTGCTTGGGACGGACGCAGGTGGAGAGTGTTGACATTTCAACAATTGGCGAGGTGTATTTACCACTGTAGTAATTCGCCGGATCTTCATCTACAAAATTCTGCCAGAATAGCGGATCCAAACTTTTAGGAATCTGACCATTCGCAGTACAGTTCATCTGGTAATGACCAGAAGCCGCCACTTCATTGATACATACAGAATAATCAGTAGTTGTGAATTGGCTGTACAAAGCACCTGAAATGCTTGGAAATAATGAATATGACTTTTGCGGATTTGTTGGAACAGGTGCCTTAAATGGAGCGTAATTGGTAAAATATGTTTCTTCGATTTGCGAAAAACCAGTACTAAATGCTCTATATTTTGTAATACTGGCTGGTTGCGTCCATGTCATTTCGCGCGTAACACCATAATTCAGATAAGATGTTCCAGGCCATGAGCCGGTGCTGCCGCTTTGCCAGATATCGGTATTAGGCGGCATGTACTCATAACCAGTTTTACTGTGATATTTCTTATCATTGACCGTAGCCAGACTATCCCTTACTATATATTCTGCCGTCCAGCCATAGGCGCCATAACTACCACCTCCACGATCCATATCATTTAAGGGATGGCTGAAAAAGACTAGATTCTCAACTTCAAAATTTGACGCACCATATATCGCTTTAGTCGTTAGGAAATTCAGCGGATAGGCCACAATACCCATACCGGATTCACCGTCCGCTTTGGATCGTCCATATTTGTATTCCTTCTTGTTATATGCGTTAGTATTAGCATCCTTAAATATGACCGACTTAACACGTATTCCACCGCCTTCCATATTTTGGTTCGTCACAGCACCGTTGCTATTTATCCGGCGATGAACGAATTTGTGCGGTTCATACTGGTAGACCATTTCTCCCCCGAGTGGTGTTTTGATGCTTTTAAGTGTCCCTTTAATTGCTTCTGAAAAAACGAATGTCCTGTCGGCAAAAGGGATTGTTAGCGGATATGTCCCAACCGCTCCATTAGCGCCGGTCATCCAATGCGCCTCTTCACTAGCCCTGGGGAATAACGAGCTCATCTCATCTGACCCATTTAAATTCGTTATTAAATTACGTTGCACAGCGGTGGCACTCAAACTATAATATGGACTTTCCATCGCCATCACATTCTCTGTATGCCCATTGTAAAAACCCCATCGATCCTGGGCTTTACTTTCCACATTCCAAGCGACAGGCTGGTACCCGTAATAGTCCATTAGCCAGTCATTAATAATGGCGTTATTTTCATCAGTCACAACTAACCTATTCAGATAATGGCTGCTATAACTAGTTTGATAATACTCAAAATTAAAACTTCTTATAACGCTATAACCAGCGGCACTTTTTTGCTCAACAACGATCTTATTCAGAACATCCCGACCACCATAATCATCACCATAAATAAAACTAACGCGACCGGTTTTGTAATTTATGGCTGACAGTCTCGTGTACTGTTGAATTTGGGTCACTGTCTGCGAATAGGAGGATTCTTTTAGATAAAACTGATTAGAAATCGTTGGGGCGTATTGACCATTTTCCACAACGTTTTTGGAAGCAGGCATCGTGATCATCGTAGTGGTCATATCTTTACTAACCGCCTTGGATAACGGTACATTTCTTTGATATTTTTCATACGTATAGTCTACCACTTCATTGGTCCATCTCGACATCATACGGGATAGATCATAGTTGGTGTATGTAGCACCTTCCGGATCCCAGTTCTGATCCACATAAACTAATCCCGTTGGATCTTTATGTCTGAAACTTCTTTTTTTACTATTGGCTGTTGTACCGTTAGTAAAATCATAGACCATGCCATCCCCCGTTTCAACCCGCGTGCTGCCAATTGTTAGCAAAGGATTATAAGGGAAGGTTAGGACATTTCCACCGGTGAGCATAAATTTCCCCCCCCCGTGCGGGGTGCTATAACTATAAACATCCCATGCGCCATCTTTTTTCCCGGCAATCACATCCAGCCCATATTGTTTATGAATTGAATTTCCACTCATGTTAAAGGCGGAAGTTGATGTAAGTGTACTTAACGGGCTTGTAGCCCCCATATAGGCTAGGCCGTTAGTAGAAAAGTCCGGCAAACCATTAACCTGAGTGTTGATCGCGCCCCCTGCATTTAATTCCCATCCCATACCGATGCAACCGGCAGCCTGTCCAACCTTCAAACCAAGGGCATTGTAGCTGATTGATATAGGAATCGAAACATCCCTCACTTTTATGGTATACAGGGGAATGCTCACCCGAAGAGTCCCGGTTTGATAATCGACATTATCAAGCCCAGCTTCAAGTGCCAAACTACCAGCCTGAGGCGTTGATATAACATTACCGGTTGCTCTTTTGTTAAAATTAACCTGACACGATCCGGAAATTGGGAATGCGCACAATAACGCAGTCGTAAGGCAGAAGATGCCTGACAAAAATCGAAGAATCATAAAATGTGATATTGTTGGTTGTGTGGTTTTCTAGGACGTTAATTCTAAACGTTGGAATTTGAAACAGGCGATTGAAAGTTACCTTTTGGAAAATCTGGCGGGAGCTGGGTTACCCTTTGGAGAAAAAGCGCTGATATTTGCATATTGGATAAGGATGTTGTTTAGTTTATGCTAAGATAATATATATTTTAATAAACTAAAACTTATTTAAAAAAATGAGAATGAGCGCCATACAACTTATTCCAATTTCTTAAATAAATAGTTTTTTAGTAGTAAAAATAGTTCAAATGTAATCCTTAAATAGATAAGCACACAAATCACATCATCTTCAAAATATTTAACTCTCATTTGTCAAAAGTTAAACAACAGTGCACATCATTATAAATGCAACTTATCAAGCGATGTAATATGTTTATAATATTACGGAGTAGCTTAATCTTGAGATATCATTTTCAAATCATTTGAAAGCCTAATACTTAAGTCTGAAACAGTTATTAACGCATAATATATATTTGCTAGCAAACTCCCATACCTGATTTATTTAGGTTCAAAGGAGTTAGCATTGATAAAACTAAAGGTAAAGGAAAGCCGGATCAGAAAATTAGCATACCTCCTTCGCTATCACCCCCAAGAGGTTAATAGATTATAGTAGGCTACCCTATGTATGGTCGATTAAACCTATCTTACAGCGAGAGGGAATTTTGAAACGCCCGATGATATGAGCCCCTGAATAGCGCTATATTTAAGTTTTATTTTTCAATGAATGACGGCGAAAAGGTCATTTTCCTCCCGTTTTGAGTTTATCTTGATTAGATGGGACTATATCCCTCGTTGATCAGTTTTGGTGGTTTTATGGAAAGCTGAAGTGCCTGATTCAATTTTTTTATAAAATATTCGCAGGCTTGTGGAACATGCTTTTCATCATTCTGGTGGATAAAAAACCAAATGGAAGTAAGTCCCTGATCAACCCATTGTTTTAGTCGATCAATCCAATCATCCATTCTTTTGTAATCTGTATCCGCTAAGTTGTTACCTACAAAACGAATAAAGGCATCCGTAGTAGTTAATTCCATATGAACACAGTCCCGACGACCCGCGGTGTCGGATATCACAGTACCAATGTCCAGATCATTTAGCAAATGAAATAACTCCTCGCGATGGTAGCTATCGTAATACCAATTTTTGTTGCGGACTTCAACAGCAACTTTGATAGCGGGATCTAAAGATTGAAGATAAGTTTTCAGTTGGGGGAAGCTTTTCGGAGAAAAATTATCACCTAGTTGTAGCAACAGCGGACCGAGGTGTTTGCCAAAACCACTTAAACTTTGATAAAATTGAGCGGTTTGAGGTTCCGAATTCGCTAAACGCCGGAGGTGAGTAATACTTTGAGGGAACTTTGGACAAAACTTAAAACCCGGTGATTCCGCTACCTGTATGGCCCATTTATTTATTTGCTCGGGATTATAAATCGTGTAAAATGAAGGGCCAAACTCTACTGCGTTGAAGTTTTGGCTGTACACACCGAGGAACTGATTATCAGGCAGCGATTTAGGATAAAGTCTGCCTTTCCAGCTTTTCTCTCCCCATTTGGATGCACCAATGTAAATATTTAGTTCACCCGGACGTTCTTTCGATCCGAATGTTCGTTTCGTTCGTTCTGTATCAGGTGGCAATGTAAAATCAATCCTGTCCAATGCTTCATCAACGTGACCAAATTCCATAAAGGCAAAATAAACAGTAATTTGATCAAATCCGCATAATAATTCAAAAGCAAAGTGTACACCATTATAACTTATATTTGGATATGGATGATCAAAATCCTTCTTTTTGCTTTGTAATTGACTATGCTGGTAAATCGGTACTTTGTGAAGTCATCATGCAAGAATCCGCGTACAATATTTTATTTAATGGCCGATGGATGGCATCTATTGAACACACTGAAGACTGGAATTGGATACAGGCATCAGGAGTTATACTGCCGGATGATGTGGTGCAGAAATCGGATTCAGAGTAGAAAGTGAATACAAATAATATATAGCTATATGCCGGAAATACCTGATCTGAATATTTTTAAACAAAACCTCGTTAAGAAAATCGTTGGCAAGAAATTATCAAGGATCAATATCATTATTAATCGCAGGCTTAAGGATACTGAAAAAGATATCCAGAAAGCAATAGAAGGGCAAATATTGATCGCCATTGAAAGATCCGGAAAAGAATTACACTTCGGCTTTGAAAACGGGCATAGCCTGGGTCTTCATTTAATGTTGCACGGCACCATGTATTGGTACGAGGACAACAACGACAACCGGTTTACGATTGCAGAATTGTTGTTTTCCAACGGTACGGGACTAGCCATTACTGATTGGCAAAAGGCCATTATCCTAACGCTCGACCCTAAGCTATCTTCAATTCCTGATGCGATGAAGATGCCCGAAAATTATCTAAATAAAGTACTGGCTAAAAATTCAAGGCCAATTAAAACAGTTTTGACAGACGGCAAAACTGTTACCGGAATTGGTAACGCGTATGTTGATGAAATTCTTTATGACGCTAAAATTTCGCCTTTTTCTAAGGCAAATAAAATACCTGAAGATAAGATTGATGTTCTTACCAAATCTATTCATAACGTGTTAACGAATGCGGAAATCCACATCGCGCGACATTTCCCAGATACGATCACAGAAAAAGAGCGTGATTTTCTACAGGTACACCGGCCTAAACAAAAACAAACCTTGTCAGGTGAAGATATATTGGTAGCTGAGATTAATAAGCGTAAGACGTATTATACAGCAAGTCAATTGCTCTTCGAATAGCTACTAGTAATCGGGCGTTGTTAAAATGATTTCCCGGTCACATTAATTCTTTGACGTCGCTTTACAATTTTTAGCCCTGTTGAAAACGAAATAGGATTAGCTCTGGAACCTACTTTAAACTGTAAGCGAGCCGGATACCGAAGAATTTGATCTTTGTTTAAAAATCCGCTTAAATGGCAGAGCTAACCTAATCATGAACGATAGGGGACTTTGACGAACCTGCGTCTGGAATTTTTTAAAAAAAAGGGAAGCCGATAGATTCGCAGCAGCGGTTGCGGACGGCGATCAACCTGGCTTTGTATTGGGGAAATTAAAATTGGGCTAAATGGTAAGATCACTTGAGTGACAAGTGATTTCTGTGCTGTTGCACAAAATGAAGCGGGCTTGATCTATGAAGTGACTGGTTTAGCTCATATGAGTCGTGTGGTGCTGAACGGAAGGAATCGGGGGAAGAACTACAGCGCCGCAGCGATACTGGAACGTTGCCAGGCATAGTGACGGGCGAGGAAAAAAAACAATATGGGAAAGCGCTATGGCAAGATCAAGGGGCATGCCGTAACCGGCGGGCTAGACAGGGTGACCAGCCTACCGTATTAGTGGTTCAGCAGAAAAAAAAATGAAATACAAACGGCAAAGACGACAGTGCTTTCCTGACCGTGGGATTGATTTTGTACTTTGTTAGTCAGCTGGTAGGGTTGGTCGGTTCAAAAATTACGGGCCTGGGGGCTAGCTTTATCGGATTATGTGGACTGGGTTCCCTAATGTTACTACGCTGCGGGACGATGCTCTTGCGGATCATCAAGGATAAATTGTCTAGTGATACTTTCAATCGGGATAATGAAACATTCGCACAAGAAAAGCACCTCCTTATTTTTCAAACCATTTGATTTTCTGTTGATCATATTTTAATGGATTCTGGTATGCCTGATAATAAAATTATGGCGCATCGGGATACAATTGAGGTGCGCTTTGTTTTTATTGATGAATTCAATCAAAAGAATAACACGTTAAATATATCTGCAACCACTCGAATTGCTCGCTGATTTGTTTATTGCGCATCAGGAATGGCGATTCTTGGTGCGCTCTTTATTTCCGGTAACGAAACCTTTATCTTTCGCTTTCGTTAAAATATTTAACAAGTTTATTGTGCACTTGGATGTTTAATATTTATTGGCGCAATCGGGAGTGGGTTCTGATTGCGTTTTTTTAGTTAATAAGGATCAAACAACAGCACAACTTTTAGGAATATAGCATGTTTCACACTTGAAACAGTTGATTGTAAGCGCATCCGTTTTTGGTTATCTGGGTGTGACTTTTACCAAGCAAAACAAATTCACCTTCAACGTGTTAACAAAGAGATAAAATTTCACAAAGTAAGATGGAGGCGTAGCATTGCGAGAATGTTGCGCCTTTATTATTTTAGCAAGAAATTTTATACGAAAAGTCCGTGACAAGCTGAACATTTCATAAAGTTGTATACCTTCACCACGGGTTCTAATCAACCTGAATGATGTTGGGGCTTGCCAACGGCATGTTAGTTTCGCCAACATGATCCACCTTCATAACTTATAAAACCATCCGGTAAAATGCTGGTTATAGAAACTGTTAAATTTAACAGGGGTATTAAATAATTTTAACTTTGGTGTGCATTTCGTGGCTTTAATATGCACCCTGTTTTTTGCCTATGATAATTGAAGTACTTACCGAACCTGACAAGGTTACCGGGAACATTGAATTGTTTTGTAAAATAAAGGGTATTGATCCCGCTACACTAACTCGGATAGATGATACCAATATTGATATACCTTACGGCTTTTTAGTAATCTTAAACTGGAACAGCTTAAAGAATATAAATATCTGATGAGAATGATTCATCAAGTATAACGGTTCATCTTATTTAACAGAGTTGATAACCTTAAAACTTTTCTGACATCCAATAGACTATAAATACTCCCACCAATCAAAAATAACAATTGCTAATTTTATTAGCAATTGTTATTTTTGATCATGAGTAAAGATTTATTGTTGGCCTTGTCTGCATTGTCAGCATTGGCGGCTGCTTTAATCACCCAAATGATGACAGGCTTATTCGCCCATTTGAATGAACGGCGTAAACGAAGGAATGATCTGCAGGATGCATACCGTGTTAAGAAACTGGATATTGGCGAGAACTACTTTTTTATCAATGGAGAAATGATGGATCTTGTCCGTAAAACAATCAGCTATTGGTGCAACCTGCGAAACGAGCATGACCAAGCTACGCTGAGCCTGATGAAGAAAGAAATGAACCGAATGGAAAACTACCAAGCGAAGCTCTTCGCTGATAACTGGCGGTACAATTTGGTGGAAATATATTTCCAGATACCTTTTAAGTCAGAACAAATCAGACGTGCGAACAGCCGCTCCAGACAGCTTTTTATCGAGGTGACAGATATTGCCAATAAGATCAGGACTACAGAACCCGGACAGAGTGTGGTACTTCACCATGCTTACAACGCGGCTATTTTGGATTTGTGCGCACACTATGAAGAACTATACATCCAAATAGAGAACAATATGACAGCGGTGAAAAAACAGCTACTGGCGGAGTTTGGTTCCGTACTTCCCGGCTAACCGATGTTACGGCAAATATTCGCTTTATCAAAGACGGGCCTTACTTTCTCCTTACCCCATATCTTATTGCCCGCCCGCTTGGGGTGTTTAAGAAAATGAGCATTGCGATTATTGAAATAGCGGTCAATCGCGGCAGTACATTGCTCCACGGTCGCATAATCGCTATTATGGATCACGGACTTAGCCATACCGCTGAACACCGATTCGATCACATTCAGGTGTGGTGTTCTTGCCGGCAAAGGCACGATCACTATTTCAGGAGTTCTTAGCTTAAGGCGGTAGTCCGGATCATTAACTTCTTTCAGATAGTCAGACAATTGCTGCGATTCATGCCAGCTTGCTGCGTCCCATGACATATATAAACGATCCTGCTCCTGATATTGCAGGGTAAGCACTTCTATAAGTTTGATGATCTCGTCTGTGTTTTTTTTGGTTGAATAAAACCAACTCAGTTGATTGGTAGAAAGCTCCAACGCGCAGGTGCATATAAAAAAACCTTTCCCCTTATCTATTTTATAATAAACGGGCAGCTCGCCTTTGCGTACATATTGCCGGCCTCCCTGCGGGCGTATAGATTTAGGACCGTATTCATCAATAGAAAAGAACTTTTCGTTTTTTCCAAGACCGGAAAGCACTTCCTGCAGCCGATCAAACTTTTCACGGAACAGCGGATCGTTACTGACGATCACTTCCCGGGATCGCTTGAACTTGATGCCTCGTTTTTTCAGGCAACTACCTACCAGAGAGAAACTGACAGCTTTACCTGTGAATTTACTGTAGGCATAGGCCAAATCTGTTAAAGTCCAGGAAACTTTATCTATCCCGTACAGTTTCGGGCTTTGGCGCACCATGTGCACAATGTCATCCCTCCGCTTTTCGATTGCCAGCCTTCGTTCTTCGCGCACAGGTTTTTTGTTACCGGGTCGGTTAACTGCTTCCAGCCCACCACGCTGGTAAGCCCTAATCCATCTTAGCATGGTTGCATAAGTCGTTTCGATGCGACTGGCAAGATCTCCAAGTGAATGATAGTGATACACACTCATCAGCACCACGGCGACCTGCCATAACCTCCGGTCATTACCTTTTCTCCACTTCTGTAAAATCTGCAATTCCTTTACGGTGAATTTTTCCTTGAGCTTAACACTGCTTATTTTATCCACGTTAGCGGCGAACCAGCGCTTTAAAACATAATAGAACCGGGGCTTACTGTATTCATCCGGATAGATCTCGTGGTACTTTCTGTACATCTGCTCAGCCACGATAAGCGGGCCTGGCTGCGCCAACACCAATCCGGGTATGATCCTTTCAAAATTCCGGAACCAGACGGTTGTCTCAAATATTTTTTCTTTATCGATAAAGAAATCGAAGTCGTGGAGTTTATCCGGCCGGAGCTTTTCCAGTACACGGAACTCATTAAAGTAGAAACGTACAGTCCCTGCCCGGAGTTGAAGCTTCTCCGCTATGTTCGGCACATTGAGTTCTCCTTTGATGTAATGATGCCGTATGATGTCCTTTTTATTTCGGGATATATACATGACAGTCAGACAATTATATTACATCACAAATTTACATTATTAAAACCTAAGGGATCAAATCAATCGTGTAATATCCATCCATTTTCTACTTATTGGACGTATGTAAGAGCATCTAGCCAACGATCTGTTAATTAAGCGGATAAAAGAGTTGCGGAGCACCCTGTTGGACTTTCATCGAACTACTTTATTATTAATCGGTCGGAGTTTCCAGGGTACTTATATATCCTTAATTAAATGAAAACATTAATAATAGAACTGTCGCAAATGTCTTTTCAAACACACCCCGCTTCTCCAAAAAATCCTTCAGGCGCACTCCTTTCCTTTGCACATCGTTTAAAAAATAATGTTTATGCGGAACGAGCTATATAAATATTAAAATGGAGAAATTACAAGATTCAACTCTTTAAACAACACTATAAACTTGTGACAAAGTTGCATTTAGTTATATATAATTCGCTCATTTTGGCCACTTAAAATTACAGGTTTGATACTCCTGATTGACAACCACAGGAAATATTTAGCCTTTCCTGTGGTTGTCTTTTTAAGGCTAAAACGGCTCGTAAACGAAATCTTCCAGGTATGCTTCGATCGATTCCGTATCATAGAGTATATCTTTCTTACCAGGCTGGCTATACCGAATCCGGCCTTCATCCCTCAGCTTCTGTAGGGTTGTCTTGCTTTTAATGCGTAATAACCGCATGGCTTCCGGTCCGGAGATCCATTTATCAGATTTACTCTCCTTCTTGGGGACGGTTCTTTCCAGAACAATAGCCAAAAGTTTATAGAACGCCTCACTTTCGATGCAGATCACTTCTATATTATTCATCAATTTTCCTCCTCATATTTCAAAAATATCTTACTTCGCTCGTTTCGTTTAAATGAGGGCCGGTAATCGATGTACCCAAAATCACAAAGATCCCGGATACATCGATGGAAAGTTGTACTGGACACCTTCGCCAATGGCAGAAGTTCATGTGAATAGACACTTATCCATTCCGGATATCCCAATTGCTGCCAGTAACCTACAAGCACAGCGAACAAACCAATATGACTGAGCCCGATGCGCGGATCTTTTTTAATCGCATCGAAGAACAACGCTATCGGTTTGCCCGCATTCATGGCTTAGATACGCGCCCCCTGTCTGCGGCGGTTGCCTTCTGATTGCTGATTAGTTACCTGCTCTTGTTTTGCAGCATTACTTTGATGTTGCTTGTTATCTGTTTGCTGTCCGGCGGATTGTCCGCTTGCCTGCACCTTTTGCTCTACCCCCTTGGCTACTGCCTGGCGCTGCACCTCCTGCGGCGAGAGATCACTTTGCTGGCTTTGCTCGAAAGCTTGACGGTTAACTTTCTTTATGTCAAGCTTAACGCCGTTCTCATCAAAGAAATCCAGGCGAAGCATAGCCGCGTTAGACACCAGGCTGGCTTTTACTTCCTGACCGTCTTTGATCAGCGTTACATCGACCTTATTGCCTTTTTCAAGTTGACGAGCTACACGGTCCTGCTGATACTTTTCTTCAATTCCGGCAATCGGATAACGCTCCAGTTCCTTGCCGTGATCATTCCATTTGATGATCTTGGAATTAAAATTTCCGTTATGGTCCGCGTTCCTGAAATCAAGCGCCCGCCAGGAACGGTAGATCTCCCCACCCGGTGAAGGCACCATTTTACGGCCTGTGGGACTGTCCGACTCCACCATTACAGGTTGCGGACGCAAAACGGCACGTCCGTCCAGCATGTTATAGCGCTCCTGCAGCGTATAGTTGTACTTTTGTCCAACAAAAAAAGTTTGGGTCAGATCCTCCCTTCCTTCCTTTTTCAGCGTTGCGTCGAAGCGATTAAAGAATGTCAGATCTTTTTGCGCGTCGTCCCCTTTCGAAAAGTGAAGCGTCGAGTGCAATTCATCCTTACCAAATTTCCGGATATGCTGCAAAGTAAAATCCGTAAGGTTCTGATCCATTTTCGCATGTAAATCTTTGGCGATCTCTGCGCCGAAGCCTAAGCTGAACAACTGATCCCGGTTGTATTCAAAACTTTTCTGATTCATAAGTCCTATATTTTTAATGGTTAATAATTCTTTGATAAAATACGTGGGGTCGCATGAAGTGGGTAACAGCCGCGCATCGCAGGGTTTCAGTTGATCATCATGCAACAGGATTTGACCATCCTGTGGATCAACTTTCGCATAGAACGTTTGCTCGACCGTTCGCGGACGATCCAGGTGGTTGGGAGAAGAAACCCGTACAAAACCATGGAAATCGCAATGAAGCTTAAAAAGCGCGATACCACAATAATCTTCCTGCACTCCCTCCATAGTTAACTTTAATGAGCGCCCGCGATACTCCCCGGCCAAAAGCAGGTCAGCCGGAAATTTGTCAGCCGATAGTTCTTCACCCGCGCTGATCAAAGGAGTCTAAATCTATTGTGATAATATTATAGTCGTTCGTCCTACAGCTAAAATTCATTGATACTATAAAAAATGAAATACTCAATAACCTCAATTTGCTTTTCATGACTTATTCGTTAATTGGCTGTATATTACATGCTATTAAGTTTCTTATTATTATATAATCGTAATATTCTTTTTATTTGACCTATCGAAGGGGACCATTGGGATGTTTACTGTTGTTTATGTGATTTCAGCCACAGGAAATAAACAGTATGGTTAGATAAATAAACTTTTCAGTTCCATTATCAAAAGCTCTCACCTTCAATCTCATTTGCGTATTTGTCTGAATTATGAAATCTAGTCAACGCTACACCACAGAAAGGACAGAATTTTAAATTCAATTTTGGTAAAGAAATATCAAATTTAGAATATCCAAAAGTGCTATAAAATCCCAAATTAATGGGTCCAGTATATTGCACCATTGGTAGATACTTCACTATTCTAATATTTGGTGCACTTGTCGAAGGTAGTTTTGCATATACCTCAAATTCTAAACAACAATATTTCATTTTAATTTCCTCCTACTTTTACCATAGCTTTTAATACTTGCTGCTTAATAGCTGGATTAGTGATCATATATTCTAATCCCTTTTGACCTGTTTTTGCATTAACATCATTCATTGTCTTTATTAGACCTTCTTTTATCATGTACTCGAAGTTTTGGGACGGTATTGCAAAACCTTTTGCACCAACATTGCCTTTAGCAGCGAACGAAGCTGCATATTCAGCTTCTTCAGCTAAAAATAGTGCGCCAGAATTACTTTCAGAACCAGTTAGACCTCTGTATATTATTTTTAACACATCACTCTCTTTACTTACAAATAACTCTGCGATTTGTGAAGCAGTATATCCTTTGCCTGTTAGCTCCCCAATTGCAACAACGGCTTCTTCTGCAATAAGTTTCCTTGAGAATTGGCCGACTATCGTTCGACCTAAAAACCCGAATATTGGACCAAGTATTTTACCTCCAATATATAGACTCAAATGTATAATCCGGTTTTATGCCATCATACCATAATTTATATTTCCCATTTCCAATATAACTGTAAAATTGACTGCCAAGTTTTACTCTATGGAATGGGAGATCATCTGTTGAATTGCCCGACCCTCTTTGGTACACCGTTGTCGCCGTCTCACTTATATATTCAGCTATATCTGGCTTACTTGCAGGCGAACCATCCTCATTCTTGTAAGTTCCCGTTATTGGATCGTATGTAATCATTCCATTCGGATCAATCATCCGAATGGGATTATTCATGCCGTAAGTAAATGGTGAAAACATTCTACTAACTTCCGCCAGTGGATCAATTCCGTTCCACCTCCCAATAACCGGATCATAGAACCGCGCGCTGTAATCGTACTGCCCAGTCTCTTGCATTTCATTCCCATTGTACTTATAACAATTATCGGGGCTTGGTGAGTATGCGTTACCCGGATTATATGACTGGCCAAACGCGTAGTAGTCCTGGACCTGTACGATACTACCATCCTGTTTTATCGCGGCCCTGGTATTGCCCAAGTGATCTTTCAGGTAATAATCATAGCTATACGCCGCCGCACCGTTCGGGACCGCCCTGCCTTCTTCATTGCTGATAAACGCCACTGCCGTTCCGCTGTATTCTATACCGTCAATGTACTCCCTTGTTTCCGTACCTGTCTTCCTCAGCTTGCTGCCTGCGGCATCATAAATGTAATTAATGTTGCCCGCTGTCCTGGTCACTGAGCTCGGCAAGTTAAGCATGTTATAAGTAATACCTGTTATGCCATTCCGAGTATCGGTCTTTACATTGCCGTTACCGTCATAAGTATAACTTCCTGGTTGGTTAAGCGTTCCTGCATCTGTTACGCTCCACAGCGTGTTACCCACGCCTCCTGTTTTGAATTTGTCTATGAAACAGGAATTTGCCGCCAAAAAGCACGGCAAAGTCCAATTCATTTTTAGAGATATCGATACCAACGAAATAGGTATAGTTTTTTACTTTTTCAGCAATCATGACCGACAGAGAGTTTACTAAAGCGAAAAAAAATATTTATTACTTCATTTTTAAAGAATTAGATAACTTAAAGTTAGTTGCTTTTAACTTGATAGAAGCAAAGCAGTGCGACTAAATTTTTCAAAAATCTATTACAGCTTCTAACGCTTCATCCGCTTTCTTATGCGAGAAATTCGATTGGTATTGCATCGTTGTGGTAATACTCTCATGCCTATACATCTTCTGCAGCACTTTGGGATGAATTTCTTTTTCTTCGGCACGCTGGGCAAACGCATGGCGTGCCTTATGAGGTGAGGCATTTTTTTTGATCGCCAATAAGGCCATTATTTCACCCATGTGTTCGCCGACCATGCGCGTCACCGAATTAATTCGCCTACGTAATTCAAAGCGTTCATCGGGGTTTCCCAGCTTTTTAAGATAGGGGAATACAAGGTCATGCGCTTGCTCTGCATTAAGGTAGTGCCCAAGAATTTCTGCCACCGCCGTAGGAACAGGCAATGAACCTGGCTCACCGTTTTTAGACATGGTGTAATAAAAGCGTCCATTCTGAAAATCCGACCATTTTAATAGCAGCGCATCGGTGATACGCATTCCGGCAAAGTAGAAGCATGTCAACCATAGGTTGCGGCTATGGTGTAGATGGCGTTGCTGCTCGGTGAATTGATATTGTCTAAGCAGGTTGATTTCGTCGGCGTTCAGACCGATCTTCTCTGTCTTGCCAAATTTGATCACAATCTTGTCTTTGCCACCAAAAGGATAAGTATCGTTGCCTACCAACCCTGCAGTCTTTGCCCTATTATACATGGTGCGGATTACCAACAAGTGGTTAGTCACTGTACGGTCGCTCAAAGGCTTTTGTTCTTTCTTACTTCTGTTAAAACTCATGCGCAGGAACAGCGTATAGCGGCGCAAAAACTCCACGGTGATTTCAGGAAAGGTAACTTCATTGCCAGCAAACTCATAAAAGCGTTTAAGGCGGCTTCTGTCTGACTTAAACACATCGTAATTACCCAAGCACTTTTGCTCTGATAAATAATTATCGGCAACATCTTTAAACAACGGGAGCTTTGGCGCTGGTACTGATTCCTTAACAGGCTTATGCATGATCGCCCCAATAATATCTTCAGCGTTGTAGCTCTTTTTGTCGGTTTCGAATTCAAGGATTTTACCGTTAATCTCTGATAGCCTTTTGGTAAGAAAGTTCGTCAACCGCATATGATGCGGATGGCTCTTTTTCACTTGCTGCTTCTTTGCATCCCAAAGATCGCGGGATGCAAGGGCATTCCCTTCGAACAGGTAAGAGGGATTGCCGTTCTGAGATACTTTAATGCCGATTGGAAAATTGCCGTGTTTGTCTTTACGGCTCCATGTAACAATTTTTGCGGTTGCCATGTGGAAACATTTTTAGGGTTAAAAATTTTTGTTTCCACGCCTCTCTCAAAGGTCGCATTTTGTTAACGGTTTTGTCAACGGTTCGGCTGGAGCAACCTGTGGTTTGGTGGTATTATATGAAAGCTTTGAACATAAAAAAAGGGCTTTTCCGCCCATTTCAAACCATTTCGCTACAAACACCACGGGATTATGAATCCTACGCTCTAACCATCTGAGCTACCCCGCCGGATTGTTTTTATTGTGTGCCTTTGTAAAAAGGTTTGCAAATATAGTAGAAAATAGTTTTCTTTAGAAAAATTGTTCACTTTTTACAGCCGGCGCTTATATGCTGCTGTGCTACAACCCTGATTATGCCCGATAAGAAGAAATTCAACCTGGAATATGAGATAAAATCATCTCCAAGGATACTATACACTTTTCTGAGCGAACCTAACGGCCTTTCGCAATGGTTTGCCGATGATGTTAACGTGCGCGATCAGGTTTACACCTTTACTTGGGACGATGAGCAGCATCGCGCTAAATTGGTTAACGCCAAAGAGTACAAATTAGTGCGCTTTAAGTGGCTTGATGATGAGCCTTACTACTTCGAGCTCGAAATTGTGCAGGATGAACTCACCAATGATGTTGCCCTGGCCATTACCGATTTCGCTACCGAGGATCAGATAGCCGAACGCCGTTTGATATGGGATAATCAGATAGATTACCTCATCAGCGTATTGGGCGCATAACTTGCTGCTATAGTTATACTACTTAACATTTTATAACGTTTACTTTGCACAACAGGCACAGGTACGCCCGCCTGCGGAATTTTATTTCCTTATTTTTGCAGCGTGAAAAAGATCCACCTCTTACTACTTAAATCGTTCATCAGGCCGTTTCTGGTAACATTCTTTATTGTAATGTTCGTGCTGCTGATGCTTTTTTTGTTTAAGTATATTGATGACCTGGTGGGCAAAGGCTTTGAGTGGTACATTATTGCCGAGCTGATGATGTATGCCTCGGCTACCAACGTGGCCATGGCGCTGCCGCTATCGGTACTGCTATCCTCAATCATGACGTATGGTGCCCTTGGCGAAAATTATGAGCTGGTGGCCATCAAATCGGCAGGCATATCGCTGCGCCGCGCCATGTACCCCATGACCATCGTGGTTGCTATATTGGCTGTAAGCGCGTTCATCTTTTCGGATTATATGCTGCCGGTGGCTAACCTAAAATACTACTCGCTGTTGTATGACGTTCGTCAGCAAAAATCGGCCAAGTTATTGCAGGAGGGTGTTTTTACCAACAATTTTCCGGGGGCTACGGTAAGGGTACTTCGTAAGGGTAAAGATCAGCAAACCCTGTACGATATCATGATCTACCGTAAGGATGATAAAACCAATAATATGGATGTGATGCTGGCCAAAGAGGGCAGCATGTACCGTACCATTGGTGATAAATTTTTGATACTAAGGTTAAAAAATGGCATAAGCTATACCGAGCAACGCTCAGATAAAGGATATTACCCAAGGCAGAAACTGATACGCAGGCGCTTTAAGGAAACCGAGCAAAAGTTCGATCTATCGAGCATGACCATGAAGCGCACCAATCAGGATGAATTTCGTTCGGCCTTTGTGATGATGAACCTGAAACAGCTGCGCCATTACCGCGATTCGACTGAGAAGCAGATGGACAGCACGGTAAATCTTACCTACCAAATGGTATCGCCCTATGTAAAGTTTTTTACGCTGCCCAAAAAGTCCGACTCGGTAAAAAACTATGTTACGCCTAAGAATAACGACATTATGTACGGGCTTGATATTAACGAGAAGATCAGCACCGTATCAGCCGCTATAAGCGAGGTTCGCTCTATTCAGGACATGATCAAGCAGCGCAGCGAGGGCAGTAAGGAAACCATGAAAAGCATCCGTCGTTCGGTGGTTGAATATCAAAAAAAATTCACCTTATCGGTTGCCTGTCTGGTACTGTTCCTTATCGGCGCGCCGCTGGGGGCTATTATTCGTAAAGGCGGGTTGGGTATGCCGGTAGTAATATCGGTAGTATTCTTTTTGCTGTACCACATTATCTCCACCATTGGCGAAAAGGGTGTTAAGGATGGCGCCATCCCGCCGTTCATCGGTATGTGGATAGCTATCTTTGTGCTCGCACCCATAGGCATGTTCCTGTCGTACAAAGCTGCGACTGATTCGGCCTTGTTTGATATGGAAGTGTACAAGCGCTTTTTCAACCGTATTTTTAAGCGTAAGGCGGCATAATTTAACGCCGATATATTTTACACAATACCGACCCTATTAACCCACCCTTAACGTAACTTTGTTACTATTATACTGATCTGTTAAAAGATGCTTAATACCATACCTGAAGCCATTGAAGCACTTAAAAATGGCGAGATAATTATAGTTGTTGATGATGAGGATCGTGAAAACGAGGGCGACTTTTTAACCGCCGCCCGCAATGCCACGCCCGAAGCCATTAACTTTATGGCACGTTACGGCCGTGGCCTGATATGTGCCCCCGTAACTGCCGAGCGCGCGCAGGAGCTGGAGCTCGACCTGATGGTTACCCGCAACACCACCTCGCACGAAACTAATTTTACGGTATCGGTTGATCTGTTAGGGCATGGTTGCACCACAGGTATCTCTGCTTCTGATCGTTCTAAGACCTGCCTGGCATTGATCGATCCGGCTATTAAGGCTGCCGACCTGGGCAGACCAGGCCATATATTCCCATTGATAGCTAAGGATGGTGGCGTACTGCGCCGTGCCGGCCATACCGAAGCTACTATTGACCTGGCCGTTATGGCAGGCTTTGAACCCGCGGGCGTTATCTGCGAGATAATGAACGAGGACGGCGAAATGGCCCGTGTGCCTGAGCTGATGAAGATAGCCGAAGAATTCAAACTCAAAATAATATCGATAAAAGATCTGATAGCCTATCGCCTGAGTACCGAAACATTGGTAACTAAGGAAATATCAGTAAAGATGCCTACCCAATGGGGCGATTTTGATATGATAGCTTACACACAGGTAGATACCGGCGAAAACCACATGGCTTTAATTAAAGGCACCTGGGAGCCCGATGAGCCTATCCTGGTGCGCGTGCATAGCTCATGCGTAACCGGTGATATATTCGGCTCGTGCCGCTGCGATTGCGGGCCACAGCTGCATAAGGCTATGGAGATGATAGAGCGCGAAGGCAAAGGCGTTATCATTTACATGAATCAGGAAGGTCGTGGTATTGGCTTGGTGAACAAGTTAAAGGCATATCATTTGCAGGAGAACGGCCTTGATACCGTTGAGGCTAACCTCGAGCTTGGCTTTAAGATGGATCACCGCGATTATGGTATCGGCGCGCAAATTATCCGCAGCCTGGGTATCACCAAAATGCGATTGATGAGCAACAACCCTAAAAAACGTGCGGGCTTAATTGGTTACGGTTTAGAGGTGGTTGAGAATGTGCCTATCGAAATACCGGCCAACGTACATAACGAGCATTACCTGCGTACCAAAAGGGACAAGATGGATCACGCCATTATGCGCGATCACTGATCTTCATCATCATCCTTTAGTTTGTAATTTATTGTTGGCAATGTGGTTGCCGGGGTATTTACCGGTGTCGGGGTGGTTGGCGCCGATGTGCGCCTGCCCTGCCTGAATATGTTGCGTAAAAACTCGCCCACACTATCAAAATCGCGCTGGTAAACCAAACCAATACCGTTTACATACTGCACATCCAGCGGATTAAAAGTGCTTAAGGCCGTACCACTCAATACCCTGTACGAGTAACGGGCGGTCAGGTTACCATCCTTACGGATGCGGTACAGTGCCTCAAAATCCTTAGTTAAATTACTAAAGTTTGCATTGAACAGGTTGGTATTGTTATAGAACAGGTTATTGCTGCCCGTGTTGGTGAACAAACTGCCGTTAAGTATCAGCCTGTCGCTAAACAGCCTGATCGAAGCGCTCGCTTCGTTGAACGAACGTATGTTGATATCAATATTCTTGATGTTTGATTGCGATATAAAGCTGTTCAGCTGGTTAAACGCGAACTCACTCACCGCGTCGCCTGCGGTGCTTAATACCTGCTCGTTAAGGTTACCACCACCGGTACCTGCCGTAAAGTTACGGCGAACGATAATGCTTAGCGCCTGCTGGCTACGGTTAGTATTGTCAGACAAGTAAGTCGCCACATCCTCCTTTATACTTGGCTCGGTAGGGAAGGTAAAGTCAAAATCAATGGTTGGCAGCAACAGCGATTTGGTTAGCAGCAACTGCGCCTGCACCAACACCTGCTGGTTACCCCTTGGCGATGTAAAGCCCGCCGCCGTATACAATGGCGCAATGTTGGTACGCACCTCGTAAATAGCATTCAGGTTTATCTCGGCGTTGGCCGGGTCGCCCGTCCAGCGGATGGTACCGCCCTGGTTAACCTGGAAATTCTTGCTGATAAAGTTTTTGGCCGTAAACTCAAACTTACCTGACGATATCAGGAAGTCACCAAACATCTCAAAATCGCCCAAACTGTTTATGTTCAGTTTAAGGTTACGGGTAATACCGTTGCCCTCCAGCTTACCATAGTCTGTAACTATCTTAACCGTGGTACCCTCATCTGCCGTAAGGTCAAAGTTCAGGGTAACACCGTTAAACTTCTTGGATATATCCTCAGCCTCTTTCTGGGTAGTATCGGTATGGCTTACAAAGCGGATAAAATCATAATCGCTCGCTGTTGATGAAGCATTCAACGGAATATTAAATATCGTCCCCGCTTGCGTGGCCGCCCTGATATCTATCTTCATGTTATCAATAGGCCCCGTAAAACTAAAATCGCCACTGCCAAAGGCCGTACCGTAATACAGATGATTATCCTTAAAAGTAGTGTTAAGCGCCAGCAGGTTGTTAGCCTCTACCTTAATATCAAGCGTTGGGTTTGATATATTGTTCAGGTCGACAGTACCATTTACTACGCCCTGCCCTTTGCGGTTATCCTTCAACACCATTTTGTCTATCTTCACCACGCTGTTCTCCACGTCCAGCCTGTCGCTCAGGGTGTACGGGGTTTTCAGGTAGTTTACCGTCATGCCGGTATTATTAAGGGTGATGAAACCGTTAAGCTGCGGCTTTTGCAACGAGCCGGTCAGCTTTATACTGGTAGACAGAGTGCCTTTTACATCTGACACCAAATTGCTGATGAACGGTGTAAATATAATAGCCTCGGTTTGGTTCATGTTGATATCAAAGTCCAACGCGTTCTCATCATCCTTTAATAACGAGTAGGCGCCTTCAATATCCATAGTTTCCAGGCCGCGGTTTAATATGTTCAGTCTTACAATGGCTTTTTTACGCTCATTATCCAGATTGGAGATGATCTTTACATTACCCACCTGCGTGTTGTTCATCACCAGGGTATCAATACCCAGATCGGCATCCATACCCGGCGCTTTCAGTATCGAACTTAATATCACTTCACCATTAAGTGCTCCGCTCAGAGCTATGCCCGATGGTTTGGTCAGCGGGTTCAGCGTACTCATGCGGAACTGCTTGAAAACCACATCCAGCTTATCATCCGTTTTGTCGGATATAAAGCCATCAATGGTCACCATTTGTTCGCCGTTGCTCAACTCAAAGTTTGATATCTGCGTTTTGCCATCCAGCAGCCTGATGCGTACCTGCTCCTCCAGTTTCCATTGCTCGTGGTCAAGTATAACATCTGATGGTAGCAGCTTCAGCTTGGCCGTGGTATCGCGCCCAAACTCTACCAAACCGTAAAGATCGAGCTGGTTGGTGGCATTCTTGTCAGACATTTTGATGTTGAAGTTCAAACTATCACGGTTCAAAAAATTGGTGATGTTTACATCCTTTACATACAAGCTATCCGTAAGGTCAACCTTACTTAATGATACGTTGGCGTTCAGGTATTGCGGAGCCGTGTTCTCGTCAATGATCAGGTCGTGCAGAATGATCTTGTTGTACTGTATGGTTTTAATGTAACCCGTAAGCGTTGCCGTTTCATCAGCCGAATTGAATTTGCCTATCAGCGTACCCTGATCAGGTATCTTTAACCCTGGCACAAAAACAGCCAGCAGCGGGTCAATATCCTTCAGCTTAAAGTTAAAATCAAAATCCTGCGGCTTAAATGGCTTGATATCCGTTTTTAAGGATGGGATATATTTTTTAACGATGGTTTTAAAATAATCGGGCAGGGTTGAAAGGCTGTAGTTACCGGTAATGCTGCCATTCGCCGCATCCGACTGAAATTCCAGCAACCTTTGCCGGCCGCTGCCGCTTGCTGCCAAATAAAGCGAATCAATCAGGTAATTATTCCGCGGGTTAACCAAACGTGTTTTAGATAGAAAGATATTGCCGCTGATGTTATCCAGGTTATTGCCTGAAAAATCGGCATCAAGCGTGGTGCTCACCGTAATGGTGTCCTTCATCAGGTTAAGCTTGTTGAGGCGGGCATTCTCAATGCCGGCCTTAAAATCATAAACCGGCAGTTTAGGTTTCAGGTCGATGCTACCATCAAGCCAAAGCTTTAAGTTACGATCATTTATCTTCACCAAACCATCAATAAACTTGCGCTTAAAGGTACCATCAACCACTACGTTGTTATAGGTATAACCCTTAAACTGAAAGCTTTTTAGCTTGGCATTGGCTGCAATGTTCAGGTTCTTTAAATCATCACCGCTACCCTTTACCTGCGCCGTGAACGAGGTACGGCCAATGGTATTATCATCTATCAGCGTACCCAGCGCGAATTGGTTAGTGGTTAGTTTACCGCTGTATGATGGTATGCCGTTCTTGCCTATCTTAAGGTTTATATCCGTATCAAAACGGCCAAGTTTGGTTTTGAAAGTTCCGTAGGCTACAAAATCATTTTGCAAACCGCTAAAATTGCCGCTAAAGTTTACGTTGCCAAACTTGTTCACAATAGCCGGTATCATTTGCTTATTGCTGCCGGTAAAGCGCTTCACTAAAAAGTCAAGATCCTTTTTGTTGGTGGCTATCTGCTCAATATCCATATCCATAAAGGTGTTCTCCCAATCGGGTAAACCCTTCATCCTGAAATTGCCTTTTATGTACGTGCTCTGCCCGGCGGTGATCAGCAGGTTTGATGCCCGCAAGTTATCAACCTTACCCCTGATACGCCCGTTTATACCCAGCTCAAATTGCGTTTTGGCCAAGCTGCTGGTAAAATAAGCCACATCCTTTGATGACAGGTGCGCGTTCTTAAAATCGGCATCCATGCGTACGGTACGCTCAAAATCGCTAAAATCATCAAAGGAGTTAAAGCTCATTTTAAAATGATCGCGCAGCGATGAATTAGGCGTTTGCAGCGTAAGCTGTTGCAGCATTATCTGGTTGGTATCAACCGTGGTTTGCGCCGTTAGGTTTTTGAGGTAGAAACCGCTTTTCTCCTTAAAAGTAAGCTTGTATACTGATGCCTTGAACAGGTGGTTCTTTAAATCGAGGTTGCGCACCACGGTACTGAACCCTTGTACATCAACATCATCAAAATTAACGCCCTTTACCAATGTATCGCGCAGCTGATTTTTGTACCTGAAACGCAGGTTATTGATACCGATGCGCTGGAAATTCAACGTCCACGGTTTGCTTGATTTAGTGGTATCGCCCGAGCTGAAATAGTCGAGAATAAATTGCAGGTTGGTTGTACTGTCGCGCTGCTTTTTAAGGTAGAACGAACCGTTATCCAACTGTACCGACGAAAAATCGATGTAACGTTTCTTTATACTACTGAATACCGAAAAGCCGTTAATATCAACCGTGAGCTTTGGTGTGCTCAGCAGGGTATCTTTTTGCTTATCGAGCACGTATAATCCTTCAAGCACTACCGATGAGAACGGTTTAATATAAAGGCTTTTTATATCAATTTTTGTTTTTAATTCTTCGGAAAGATAGGCCGTAGCTTTTTTGGCCGCCCAGGTTTGCACAGGTTTGTACTGAAAAGCCAACATTAGTATGCTAATCATCAATACAATGAGCAATACTATGCTTAGCGTTATTTTGAGTACTTTTTTAATAACTTTGCGTTTTAAAAGATAATTGTGCCTGTAATTTTAGCCATTGAATCATCGTGCGACGAAACCTCGGCAGCAGTATGCGCCGACGGTAACATCCTAAGCAATATTATTGCCAATCAAACCATACACGAAGCTTATGGCGGCGTTGTACCCGAACTCGCTTCGCGTGTACATCAGCAAAATATTGTCCCCGCTGTTCAACAGGCATTATTAAACGCAAAAGTAAACAAAAATGATATTGATGCGGTGGCTTTTACACGCGGCCCCGGACTTTTGGGTTCACTTTTGGTAGGTGTATCGTTCGCTAAGGCCTTCGCGCTGGCCAAAAACATCCCGCTTATTGAGGTTAACCACATGCAGGCGCATGTTCTGGCCCATTTTATTGGCGATAATAAACCGGCCTTCCCTTTTTTGTGTCTTACCGTTTCGGGCGGGCATACGCAAATTGTGCTGGTGAAGGATTATTTTGATATGGAAATAGTAGGCCAAACCCTTGACGATGCGGCCGGTGAAGCTATGGATAAGACCAGCAAGATACTGGGCCTGCCCTACCCGGGTGGTCCGCTGATTGACAAACATGCCCGCAGCGGCAACCCCGATGCCTACAAATTCCCGGAGCCGCAGATACCCGGTTTTGACTTTAGCTTTAGCGGATTAAAGACCTCTATCCTGTACTTTATCAGGGATAATGTTGCTGCCAATCCCAATTTTATTGAGGAGAACATTAACGATATATGCGCATCGGTTGAGAAACGAATTGCTACAATTTTGTTGAACAAACTGCGCAAGGCTGCCGACCAATACGGCATTACCGATATTGCTTTGGCGGGTGGTGTATCGGCCAATACCGGTTTACGCCAGGGCTTGCTGCAATTAGGCGAAAAACTGGGCTGGCGTACCTTTATCCCAAAAATGGAATATTGTACAGACAATGCCGCCATGATAGCCATTGCCGGTTACCACAAATACCTGAAAGGCGAATTTATTGGGCAGGATGTGGCTCCGCTGGCACGTATGCCGTTCTAAGTACTGACATTCCGCTGAACCTATTTGGCAACTAATATTTAACTTTGTGCACCGGCACATCCGGCATTAATCGATAATTTATGAGCATCCCTTCCCTTATATTCTGGCTGATATTTGTTATACCATTGGTGGCCTTATTAATATGGGTAATGCGCCAGGATAAACGCCGCGGCATGGCCGGCCTGATGATATTGCTTGTTATAGTAGCCGTTGGCGTGATCTATATGTATTTAAAAACCGGCGGGCAGTAAGTATATCAACACAGTGAAAATGAAATTACAAGACATCTTCAACTTTAAGGATATTAAAATTTTTACTGTAACGGATGACTCAGACGACGATCAGTTTAACTGGATTATTAATCCCACAGATTTTGATCTGATACCCGAGGATGAAGGCTACTATTTTGTAAAAGCTTTTATTGTAACCGAAGCCAACACGACAGATTGCTTTTTAGGGATACTTACCCCTGAACGTTTTGCAGAACAAGTAGTAATATCAACCAATGGACAAGTGACCATTGAAAGCATATATGACATTGATGGTTCCGTAATTCCGGTTGTAGCGGCAGAATGCTTTGGGAATTATGAATTATACTACGCTAAAGAAAACCCACAAATCGGGATCGACATCTTAAAATCCGGTTTAACACATGCGGTAAACAAAAGCGTTATTGCCGAAGATCTTGGATATATTTTAAGAGATGAAGGACGCACAAGTGAAGCTATAGAAGCATTTAAGATAAGCGAAGAAAATACCCCTTCGTCAGAATACATCTACAATGAACTTGCTGAACTTTACAGAGAAATTGGAGATACCAATAACCAAATAAAGTATGAGCAACTGTTTAATGCCGGTAATAGTTAAATCAAAGACATTTACAATTTTGCCTTAAGCTTTTCATAAAGCTGCTTCCAATCATTTACCACTTCGTTAACTCCGGCTTGCTTAGCGATAATGTTTAATACTTGCACGGTTGATAGCCCTTGCTCCCGCATGTATTTTATGGAGGTAGCGCCTGCTGATTTTGACAGCTTGGTGCCATCGCTACCCAACAATAACCGGTGATGGTAAAAGGCGGCACCACCAAAAGGCAAACCTAACACCCGCGATAAATACAATTGTGCCAGTGTTGATGCCCACAGATCCTGCCCGCGCACTATCAAGTCGACACCAAAATGCACATCATCTATTACTGATGATAACTGGTAAGCCGGGTAACCATCTTTTTTGCGTACTACAAAGTCGGTCATTTCTGCGGGTAGATCTTCGGTGATATAACCGTTAAGGTTTTTTACGCTGATGCTTGCCGGTTCGGTTTTTAAGCGCCAGCTTACTTCGGGGGCATCCAACGGAATATTTTTATGCCGACAAGTGCCCGGATATGCCGCATGGCCTTTCAGTTGCGACCGGCTGCAATTACAGGCGAATATCTGTCCGCTTTGCCTTAACCGCTCTAATGCGGCATTGTATCTGTCCAATCTAAATATTTGCGACCATTGCCCTTTATACTCCTGCAAATCGCGCGGCCCCTGCTGCCAGGGGATATCTAAAAATTGGAGGGTATCGAAAACATCCTGCACATAAAGGTCATCAGCACGGTCACGATCCATATCATCAATACGCAACAGTGTTTGGGCACCTGTTTCATTAGCCAAACCGGCGGTAATAATAAACGATAACGCGTTGCCCACATGCAGGTAACCGCTGGGCGTGGGCGCTATACGTGTACGTTTATAAACCTGTGGTGCATCCATAAAAAAGCCATTCATCATACCCTTAAAAAACGGCAGGATGAATGGCTAATATAGTAATTTAAGCAATTCGCTATTTCAGGCTGGCCAGTCGCCCGTATATCTCTATCATGGCTCCCTGGTCAATAAGCGCTTTTTCTTTCTTTTTGCCTATCAGGTTACCCTCGCGCTCGGTTTTCCATATCGCGTTGGCATCATCAATGATGAATTGCAGGCGGCTTTTATCTTTTTCTACTTGGTACAGTTCCACATAGCCACGTATCAGCACGGCGTTGAACCAGTAGTTACCCGGCAAGCGGCCATTACAGTAAAAATGCGCCTTTGAAGCATCAGCAATACGCTTGGCTTCGGTAAGGTACTTTTTATCCTTAGTGATGGTGTACAACAGCACATTGGCCTGCAACATGGTACCCGAGTTGTAGGTATACGTTGCCTTATCAACATTTAATGATGGTATCTTGATGTTATCATAAAACACACCCGATGGCGCCTGCAAGTTCTTGTTGGTCCAGTTGTAGATCAGCAACGCCGTGTCCAGGTACTTTTTCTCTTTGGTGATCTTGTACAGTTGCAGGGCGATCAACACTGCGGGGCCATTAGAGCAGGTATTCTTGGTAGTGCGTTCATCCTCTTTCCAATATAAACCGCCACCGGCCTTATCGTCATAAGCGGTAAGCTGAAAGCGGTGTATCAGTTTGCCCAACTCCAGGTACTTTTTGTTATGGGTACGATTGTAGGCATCCAGTCCGGCAATACCTATCCATTGGTTATCATCGTAAAAGCGTGAGTCCTTTTCATCATGCACCACCATAGCCTGGTAACCCGGCGCGGGCGCTGTAGGGCGATAATACTTTTGGATGGCTGCTAATACGCTGTCGATGCGGTTCTTTTTTGGTTCCAGTTTGTCCATCTCGTCGGCACCCTGCACTAAGGCACACAGCGGCCACAGGTACGAGTGGCGCTTTTTTGATTCGGGTTTGGTATCCTCGTAATACAAACCGGCGGCAGCATCATATAAATGCTGCTGCACACCGCTGTATAATGTATCAATACGTGCCTTGTACTCCGCTTTGGTTTGCGCGCCCGCCTTAAAGGCAAAAGCGGCAGAAAGGCATATAGCTAACGTTGTTTTTATTTTCATAGGTTGATGTTAAGGAGTGTTTAATTAGGCCTGCAACAGCTGTGGCTTGGTTTGATAGGTTTCCCACAATAACTCGCCAAACAGGGTATTTGCCCAGGCAAACCATGCACGACTGAACTTTTTAGGGTTATCCTTATGGAAGGTTTCGTGCATAAAGCCGGTATCGCCATGCGTTTTTTTCAACACCTGTATACATTCCTTAATTTCAGCATCATCGCTGCTGGTAAGGGCGCGCATAATAATAGCCATTGGCCATATCATGTCCTTGCCTACGTGCGGGCCGCCAATACCCTCGGCCGCAGTACCCTTATAAAAGAAAGGATTATCCAACGACAGGATCATTTTACGGGTATTTACATAAATAGGATCGGTATTTGGCAATGCGCCCAGGTATGGTAACGAAAGCAGGCTTGGTACGTTAGCATCATCCATCAGGTTATAGCTGCCGTAACCATTCACCTCAAAGGCGTAAACCTTACCATATTTAGGCACCTCGATAACGGCATGCTCTTTCAAAGCAGCGTCAACCTCGGTAGCAAGGGCCGTTAATTGCGATGCAAGCGCATCATCTTTTAACAAGGTCTTCACCATCTCAGCAGCTTGTTTAAGGCTGGTAACCGCGAAGAAGTTTGACGGGATCAGGAACGAATAAACCGTGGCATCATCACTCGGCCTGAAAGCTGAACATATCAAACCAACAGGTTTAACCGGGTAACCGTAACCACTCATTGGCAAGGTATCAGTAGCGAATTGGGTGGTACGCTGAAAATGGTACGGCCCGTCACCCTCTTTGCGTTGCTGCTCAATAAACGTTTTCAGGATGGTTTCGATAGATTGTTTCCAGGTGGCATCAAACGGCTTGGTATCACCGGTAAGTTTCCAGTACTGGTACGCCAAACGGATAGGGTAGCATAATGAATCTATCTCCCATTTACGCTCGTGCAGGCCGGGTTTCATATCGGTATGGTCTGTTTTCCACTCACCTACCTTTGCCGCGTCATCATAAAACGCGTTGGCGTAAGGGTCGCGCAGTATGTTTGATGCCTGGCGATTGATCACACCGGCAATCAGATCCCGCAAAGCCTTATCTTTTTTTATCAGGTGAAAGTACGGCCAAACCTGCGCACTGCTGTCACGCAGCCACATGGCATCAATATCGCCGGTTATAACGTAAGTATCCGGGCGACCGTCTTTTTGTTTATAGGTAACCGTAGTATCTAATGTATTAGGAAAGCAGTTCTCAAAAAGCCAGCCCAGCTCTTTATCCTTTACCTTTTGTTTAAACTCTTTAATGGCGGCCTCAACAGCCTTGCTTGTAAAGTTACGTTTAGCGGCAGCTACACGCACTACCGGGTAATCGGCCGCAAATGAGCCCGCTACCGATAGTTTGCTGGCCAGTACACCTGCACCTAACATAGCGGTGCTGGCAATGAATTTTCTTCTTTCCATAGTTTAATTTATTCCAATATCGGGCTTATGGCCCGGTTAGTTGTATTTTGTATTGTTTAGTTTCAGCTAACATAAACGTTTTAGCAAGCTGTTAAATATTTCTCCGTTAACATTTTTCGGGGCTATGAAACCGCCGGCTTGAAGAAAATACAGTTGCAGAAACAGGTTGTTAATTGGCTGATATAATTGTGCCGGGCTAAAACTAATGAAAATACATAGTTAAATGCAAACAAAAAAGCCCCTTTGCAGGGGCTTTTTTATACAATATTGAGTGGTTATTTCTCATTATCTGACAATGAATACGGTGCATCTGCCGCGCCTGTACCCCTTGTTTTATTTGGCTGTGCCGACATGTTAAAGTTAATAACACCGCCTTTTTGCATAGCCGAGTGGCTTAACCAGTTATGCGTGTATGGCTTGCCATCAACAGTAACGCTGTTAACATAGCGGGTTGCCTTGCTGTTGTTAGCCGCGTTGATGGTAACGGTTTTACCGTTCTCCAGCTTCAAGGTAACTTTTTTGAACAATGGCGAACCGATAACATACTGATCAACCGCAGGGCATACCGGGTAGAAACCCATTGCCGAGAATACATACCATGCTGATGTTTGGCCGTTATCCTCGTCCCCGCAGTAACCATCAGGAGTTGGTTTGTATAGTTTGTCCATTACCTCACGTACGTGGTACTGGCTTTTCCAAGGTTCGGCAGCGTAGTTGTACAGATAGGTCATGTGTTGTATAGGCTGGTTACCGTGAGCGTACTGGCCCATGTTAACAATTTGCATCTCACGTATCTCGTGAATAACGCCACCGTAGTAGCTATCATCAAATACCGGAGGCATGATGAATACCGAATCAAGCTTGTTAGCGAATTGTTTGTTACCGCCATACAGATTGATCAAACCTTTAATATCGTGGAAAACGCTCCAGGTATAGTGCCAGCTGTTACCTTCGGTAAAGGCATCACCCCATTTAAGCGGGCTGAATGGCGAAGCAAAAGTACCATCCTGGTTTTTACCGCGCATAAAGCCTGTTGATTTATCGAACAGGTTACGGTAGTTACGGCTGCGCTTTTTGTAGATAGCGATCTCTGATTCCGGCTTACCTAATGTTTTACCCAGGTTGTAAATGGCAAAGTCATCATAAGCATACTCCAGGGTACGGGCAGCATTCTCGTTTATCTTAACATCGTAAGGTACATAACCTAAGTCGTTATAATATTTAACACCACGACGGCCGATAGATGAATTCTTGGCATCCTCGTTATTAGCGCCATGTATCACGGCTTCCCAAAGGGTGTTGATATCGTAACCACGGCCACCTTTAATATAAGCATCAGCTACTACCGAGGCTGAGTTGTTACCGATCATGATATCGGCATAACCCGGGCTTGACCACTCAGGCAACCAGCCACCTTCTTTGTAATCGCTGATCAGGCCTTGTTGCATCTCCTTGTTGATAGATGGATATACCAGGTTCAGGAATGGATACAACGCCCTGAAGGTATCCCAGAAACCGGTACCCGCGAATTTGTAACCAGGCTCAGTTTTGCCGGTGTAAGGGCTGTAGTGTACAATTTTGTTGTTAGCATCTATCTCGTACAGTTTGTTCGGGAAGAACAACATGCGGTATAAGCATGAGTAAAAAGTACGTTGCTGCTCGTCGGTACCACCTTCAACCGTTAAACGGCCAAGGGTTTTGTTCCAGATGGTGTGTGCTTTTTCTTTAGTTTGATCAAAGCTGTCGCCTGCAAGCTCGCGCTTAAGGTTGAGGTCAGCTTGCTCAATACTTACAAATGATGAAGCTACGCGCAGGTTTACTTTTTCGCCTTTTACGGTTTTGAAACCAATAACGGCTAAAGCATGCTTATCGTCAACCTCAAGGCCGCTGTTCTCAACGCTATCTTTATAAGTTTTAGCAACCGTGATCGGCTTATCTACATAAATAACAAAAAAGTTTTTGAAGTTTTTAAGCGGGCCACGGGCAAATTTGGTTGAGTAACCAACTATCTTTTTTTGCTCAGGATATACTTTGATGTATGAACCACGATCCAGCGCGTCAATAACAATGAACGACTCATCACTCTTAGGGTAAGTGAAACGGAATTGCGCCGCGCGTTCGGTTGGGGTTATCTCGGTGGTAACATCATGGTCGGCCAGGTAAACGCTGTAGTAGTATGGTTTGGTAACCTCTGCTTTATGCGAGAACCAGCTGGCCCTTGCATCCTGGTTTACCTTGCCTGTGCCTACTACCGGCATTATGGCGAACTGACCGTAGTCATTCATCCACGGTGATGGCTGGTGAGTTTGTTTAAAGCCGCGTATCTTGTGCGCATCGTAGGTGTACATCCACCCGTCGCCCATTTTACCGGTTTGTGCCGACCAAAAGTTCATGCCCCAGGGCACTGCTACTGCCGGATAGGTATTACCGTTCGACAGATCGTACTGCGAATCGGTACCCATCAGCGGGTTCACCAGGGCGGCCAGATCAGCTTGCTGTCCGTACGACCTGAAGAAGATGGTCAATAAAAAAGTAATAGTTAATAATTTTTTCATTGGGTTCGTTTGATATGGGTTTTTCCAAAGCCCCTAATATATGGCTTTTTGATTTTGCTAAAAGGTATTATCAAATTTTTTACTATTGATAATAAACAGGATAGCGTTTCAAAATTCATCAGCATTTAAACAAAACCGCATTAATAAACGCCAAAGCTTATTTTTAACTAATTTTTTAACATGCAGAACACAAGCGGTTTGCATGGCAATTTTATCTTTATTTTATTGATGTTGTAACACATGCCTCGGCAGTACTGTCTTATCGACAGCTATTGCTGTAACAATACTGTTAAAAAGTGTTAAAATAAGTTAATAGCCTTCATCGGCATTTTTATTACCTAAAAATTTAGTTATCATTGCTTCAACCTATACTCTTTATATGAAATACACGTTTACGGCACTTGTTATGTTACTGATAAGCAGCCTGTCGGTGTTAGCACAAACACCACCCACCACCAATTACACGGCAAAGGGTATTGTTGCCGATACAGCATCCAACGTAAAGCTCGAAAACGCGTCAGTAAGCATACTGCAAGCCAAAGATTCTATATTGGTTGCGTACACTCGTGCCGAAAAAAATGGCTCGTTCAATTTCCCAAAGCTGGCGGCAGGCAATTATATACTATTGGTAGCCTACCCTGATTATGCCGATTATGTGGAGCAATTTAAACTGGAAGGCGCAAAAACCGAGTACAATTTTAACACGGTTAAGCTCAGCCTCAAATCGCGTTTGTTGCAGGAGGTAATGGTAAAAGGTACCGCCGCGCAGATCAAGATAAAGGGCGATACCACCGAGTATGATGCCAAAACCTACAATATACAACCCAACGCCAAGGTGGAGGACCTGTTAAAGCAATTACAGGGTATACAGGTTGATAAGGATGGAAAGATAACCGCCCAGGGCGAAACCGTAAGCAAGGTATTGGTTGATGGCGAGGAGTTTTTTGGTGACGACCCTACCCTGGTAACCAAAAACCTGCGTGCCGATATGGTTGACAAAGTGCAGCTATACGACAAAAAGAGTGATCAGGCTACCTTTACCGGTATTGATGACGGGCAAAAAACCAAAACGCTGAACATCAAACTAAAGGAGGATAAGAAAAGCGGATCGTTCGGTAAGGCTTCAGCAGCAGCCGGTACGCGCGATTTTTATCAGGGCGAATTGATGTTCAACACCTTTAAGAATAAACAAAAATTTTCGGCCTATGGCACCCTGAGCAATACCGGCAAAACCGGTTTGGGCTGGGGCGATAATGATAAATACGGCGGCGGATCAGACAATGTTACCTATGGCGATGATGGTAGTGTATCCATTTTCTTTAGCGGTGGCGGCGATGATCTGGATTCGTTTGACGGCCGTTACAGCGGGCAGGGTTTGCCAACAGCCCGCACCGGTGGTGTGCATTACGATAATAAGTGGAACGAGGACAAGGAGTCAATAAACGGTAATTACAAGATAGGTTCGATAGAGGTTGCGGGTACAAGCAATTCAAACAATATCAACAACATATCATCAACCCTTAGCCAAAGCACCATATCTGATCAAACTTTTGATAATTACCTGTTCAGGCAAAAACTGGATGGTAGCTATAACCTGAAGATTGATACTACATCAAACCTAAAATTAACTTTTGGCGGTACCTTAAAAGAAAGCGATACCCGCCAAAGATATAACTCGGTTGGTCGCCGTAATGATACCTTGCAGAATGATAACGTACGCGAGCTAACCACTGATGGCAACCAAAAGCTGTTTAACGCATCTATCTTCTACAATAAAAAGTTAAAGAAAAAGGGCCGTACCTTCTCGGTAAACATTGCCCCATCGGTAACCCGCAATAATGCCGACGGTTTCCTGCAATCAACCATCAGGTATTATGACAGGACAGGACAGCTTGACAGCACCACCAACATTGATCAGTACAAGGTGAACGATCTGCAAAGTGTGTTATTGAATTCAAACATTACCTACACCGAGCCCTTCACTAAAGATTTTTCGGTTGTACTGAACTACGGCGTAAACATTAACAATGCCACTGCCGACAGGCGCACCTTTGAACGTACGCTTGCCAACGGCGCTTACAACCGTCAGGTTGACTCGCTAAGTAGTGACTTTAAACTGAACCAGCTATCAAACCAGGCCGGTGCTATGTTCAACTATAAAAAGGGTAAAACCACGCTTAACTTTGGTACCCGCGCGGCTATTGTAAACTTTCAGCAGGTTAATCGCATAAACAACATGCGGTTCGACAGAAACTTTACCAACTGGTTTCCGCAGGCTACCTGGCAGTATCGTTTCTCGCAGCAAAAATCGCTAAGATTATCATACAATGGTAGCACCACACAGCCTACTATTGATCAGGTACAACCTATCCGCATCAATAACGACCCATTGAACATTACCCTGGGTAACCCTGATCTTGACCCATCATTTACGCACCGCTTTAACTTCAACGCCAACTCGTACAAAGTACTGGCTGATGAATGGATGAGTGTTTATGGTTCATACTCGTTAACTACCAACCCTATAGTTACTAATGTTTTTACTGATACCTTAACCGGTAGAAGCACTATACAATCGTTCAACCTGTCAAACCGTAAAACAAATACCTTTTATGGTGGCCTTTATTACAATCGTAAAATATTTTGGGGCTTTAACCTGGGTATAAACGGTAATATTAATGGTAACACCTATTACAATATGGTTAATAACGAGGAGAACAAAACCAAGGCATATTCTTACTCGGCAGGTTTATCATTATCGCAATACAAGGTTAAAAAGTATGATTTCAGGGCTGAGTTCCGTCCGTCGTACAACACCAACGAATCATCATTACAACCTAACCTGAATAACAACGGTAGAGGATATAATATATCGGGTGGCTTTAATGTGTATCTGCCATTCAAGTTACAGATAGGATCAGACATCGAACATGAATACCAGGCAGCAACACAAGCGTTTGCCGATCCGTTCCGCCGTACGCTGTGGAATGCCTCAATCGCCAAAACATTCATGAAACAGGACAATCTGAAAATATTATTATCAGCTAATGACCTGTTGAACCAAAACACTGGCTTTACCCGTAGCGCTAACAGTAACGTGATCTATCAAAACACGTATACTACTATACGCAGGTACTTTATGTTCTCAATTAGTTATGATTTTAACCACATGGGCGGCGGCGTTACCAAAAACTAATATCACAATGAAAAAAGTATTCAAAAACCTAACAGCATTGTTTGTACTCGCGCTATTAAGCGTGGGTAATATATACGCGCAAAACAAGCACTTTACTACATCGGGCACTGTTGAGTTCGAAAAATCAGCCAATATGTATGCCCTATTGCGTAAGGAGATCAACAAGGATAATGAAACATACATGGCCAACGTGTATGACGCTTACAAGAGAAATAACCCGCAGTTTAAAAAGCTAAAAAGCACTTTAACCTTTGGCGATAATAAAACCTTGTTCACCCCCATACCCGAGGAAAACAACCCGCAATACTGGGGTAACCGCGCTATTGTTGGCCAAAACAATACCGTGTTTACTGATTTGAGCGCGAGCAAAACCATATCGCAAAAAAAGGTATTTGAAGAAACCTTTTTAGTGAAAGACAGCACCCGCCAGATAAAATGGAAAATAACCAACGAAACCCGCAACATAGCCGGTTTTGAATGCCGCCGTGCCAATGCCGTTATAATGGATTCGATATACGTGGTTGCCTTTTATACCGATGAGATAGCCGTTTCGGGTGGTCCGGAATCATTCAGTGGTTTGCCGGGTATGATATTAGGTGTAGCCTTACCGCACGACAACATCACCTGGTTCGCTACCAAGGTTACTGATACCAGCATACCGGCAGCATCATTAAACGCCCCCGCTAAAGGTAAATCGGTAGACCGTAAAACATTTGTAAATACCGTTAAAGGTGCCATGAAAGATTGGGGCGAATACGCGCAAGGGGTATTAAAAGCTGTAATGCTTTAAGTATTTTTATTTATACTCAATCTTAATAAGTTATTTTTCGCATTTTTGTCGTTCAATTGTATTGTAATGGCAGCTAAGAAGAACTTAAAATACTGGATCGGAAAACTTCACCTTTGGCTCGGCCTTGCGTCGGGCCTTTTGGTTTGTTTTTTGGGTATTACCGGCTGTATACTCGCTTTTGAGCGTGAGATAGAGAATGTAACCCAGCCTTACCGCTTCGCCGCCGTACAAAACAAACCTGTACTCCCCCCCTCAAAGCTACGGGAGATAGCCAATAAGCAATACCCGGGCAAAGAGCCGCACAGCATTAATTACGAGCCGGGCAAAGCTGCTATGGCCGTTTATTATGGTTACGAGCCATCATACTACCTCATTGTTTTCATGAACCCGTATACCGGCGAGGTGCTTAAAGTGAAAGATATGAACCAGGATTTTTTCCGGATAGTGATCGACGGGCACTTTTACTTATGGCTGCCGCCAAATATTGGTCAGCCTATAGTGGCTACAGGTACCTTGATGTTCTTGTTCCTGCTGATATCGGGCATTGTACTTTGGTGGCCTAAAAATAAGGCCGCAACCAAGCAACGTTTCAGCATAAGGTGGAATGCCAAATGGCGCCGTGTCAATTATGATCTTCACAACGTACTGGGCTTTTACATGACCTGGGTGATCATTTTTATTGCCATTACAGGTTTGGTATGGGGCTTTCAATGGTTTGCCAAATCGGTGTATTGGGTTACATCAGGCGGTAAATCGCAGGTTCAGTTTACCGAGTCGGTATCTGATACTACCAAAATACATTTAAAAGACAAGAACGCCCCGGCCGTTGATGTACTTTGGGCACGCACCAATGATACCCTGAAAAACTTTAAGGGCAGCATGGATGTGCATTTTCCTGAAAACAATAAAGCAGCCATTGAAGTAGCGGTAAACCCTGATCCATCCACCTATTGGCAGGCTGACTATCGTTTTTACGATCAGTATACGCTTAAGGAGATTCCGGTTAAACATGTGTATGGCCGGTTGTCAAAAGCCAGCATGGCCGATAAAATAGCCCGTATGAATTATGATATACATGTAGGCGCGATTGCAGGACTTGCAGGTAAGATAGCCGCATTTTTTGGCAGCCTGATATGTGCCAGCATGCCGATAACGGGTTTCATTATTTGGTGGGGCAGGCGCAAGAAAGCTACCAAACCCAAATCGGCAAAACGTGCCCGGCCAATGCAAGTGGCATAATTTAGTCGCCACCGCAACCGCTACATCCCGAACTTGAGCAACCGCTGCTACAACCACTATCGCCCGCATGATGTGAGCTATCGGAGTTATTGTGGCTAAAGTCCCAAACCCCGGTACCCTCGCCACCGCAACCGGATGAGCAGCCGCTACCGTTATCGCCTTTCTTATTTTTATCGTCGGCTACGGTTAAAATATGTAGCGAAGGCACAAAGCACTACCAGCAAGAGTATAACTGGTATAATGGTCAGTTCTGAGGCTTGTACAAATATCACAACGGATATCATCGACAACGTCGCCACAATGCTTTGCATTGATGCACGCGGTTTCCTGATCAGCCAATACCTACTTAAATTGACACGTTGGTAATTAATCTCGGTAAAGCGTTGCTTGCTGGTATGCCATATATCAGCCGGTGGTTCTGTACCGAAATATTGTTTATACAGATAATTTGATGACTGGTAATACTTTTTAAACTTATTGGCTTCATTACTTCCTCCTTTTGTAGGATTATGGTGTATCTGCTTATCGAGTGTATTTTGACACAGATCTATCCAATACGAGCGTGTATAAGTTAAATGCAGATGCCAGGCTTGGTCAACCGGGTCAGAAGGTGTAACACCATCGGTAGATACGCAGCAAAGAAAAATGAACTTCCGGTATTCGGTTATAACACGATGCGTGTATTGTACTGACCAACCATTCTCTCGTGCCAGGCGATCAGAGAATTTAAAAGATACACCGGCATCATCAAATTGAAATTGACGGATGTTATCCCAAAGTGCAGTTCCGGCTGCATTCATATTGCTAAGGTTTAAACGGAGGCAATATAGTGAGTTTTGGGATAATAGAGGTTGGTGGTTAGAGATTGGTAGTCAGTAACCGGAGATTGGAGATTAGTGTTTAG
>NZ_JADFBY010000006.1 GCF_015223065.1 Mucilaginibacter sp. JRF | reverse complement strand
CAGCAATATACTTACAGCAATTATGATGGCAGTTTTCAATATACGGAATTCTCCGGCACAAGACTGTCCCAGTGTGAACGTTCGTATGGTTACTTCCTGTGTAAGCATCCGGATAAGGCGACAACGGATAGCCGGTTGTACCGGACTTTCGAGATCCGGCCATGGCGGTTTTGGCAGTGGCGGGAACTATTGTTGCATAGCGAATTTAAGCATGGTGCTAGTCAAATGAAGGAAGCACCTTGGCTAAGCTTAGCCATAACAGTTAGCAATGATAAACTGGCCATGAAATTGATCAATGGTAAACCCATCGGTAACCTTAACAACAGGCCAGGCATAGGCATAGTTAATGTACGTAAGCGACTGGAAATACTTTATCCTGATCAGCACGAACTAACCATCAATGATGAAGAAGAGATGTATATAGTAAACTTAAGCCTTAGTCTAACCCACATAGATCCCGGCTTGGTCAAACCAGTAGCATGGAGCCAATGAGGAAATATAACTGCCTGATAGTTGATGATGAACCGCCGGCAAGGGAAGTATTGCGCCGTTACGTAGCCCAGGTACCTATGCTTCATTTGGTAGGCGAGTGTTCCAACGCGATCCAGGCACTCACCGCGATGAAACAACAGGAGGTCGACCTTCTGTTTCTCGATATTCAAATGCCGCAACTTTCAGGGATTGATCTGATCGGTACTTTATCACAACCTCCAAAGATCATATTAACGACCGCTTTTGAGCAATACGCTATACAAGCCTTTGAACTGGATGTCAGATTATCTGATTAAGCCCATCCGCTTTGACAGGTTTTTAAAAGCTGTTATGAAAGCAATCCCTGATCAGGAATCATCACCGGCAGCCGAACCTGTTATACATCATTCAGAAACAGCCGACCATGCATTTCTTTATTTCCGCGCAGACAGGAAAATGGTTAAAGTTTTTTTAAATGACATTTTATATGTGGAGAGTTTGAAAGATATGTCAAGGTTTATACTATGAAGGGCGTGATCATTACGAAATATGCTATGGCCGCACTCGAAGCAATTCTTCCCGCCAATAATTTCCTGAGAGTACATCGATCTTTCCTTATCTCGATCAATAAAATAGATTCCTTTACAGCTGATGAGATTGACATCCGGGGACAGCCAATTCCAGTAGGCAATTTTTACAAACAGCAGGCGTTAGAAATATTGAACGACATATAACCGGATTCCAACAGGAGATACCTAATAGAAAAGTCAATAACTAAAGGCAATTAAATTATATGTGAAAGCAGTCTCAAACTTTCATTATTTACGCACCCAATGTGGCTTTAATAAAAAATATCGCTAATCAGTTTTGCCGCCAGTATTGCCATAATTACAGCACCAACTAATGGTGATTCTATTTTATTTCTTTAAACCCTTGACAACACAACCTCACCGAACAGATTAACACGCTCTGCGTCATGATCCATTTCTTTGAACATCTGATGTTATGATAAAAGTGTGACTGCTCCTGCATTGCCATCGATCACACTACTGCTTAAATTATCCAGTTTCTATAAATAAGCGCATGTTTAATTACACAGGCGCAGGTGTAATTTAATCTTCTATATAGCAGTTTTATCCCGTCTGAAAATGCCAAGGACAATTGAAATGACAGCAATGATCAATAACACATGTATCAAGCTTCCAGCTGCATAAGCAAATGTGCCGATCGCCCATCCAATAATGAGTATAACAGCGATAATATACAATAATGATTTCATAATTTATGTTTAGCCTTAACCTTGCAAATTAGGTACCAAAGTAAAATTGACACATACGCTGCTGATATATTCCCGAATGGTGTATAGTAGTAGATACATTTTTTAAGCGAAAAGTCCTGTCTGAAGATGGCCTGCCAAGCGAAGGCAACCTTGTGACTAATTAAAGAGTGGATACAAACGATTTTTCATTATTGCAAGGCTTTAGAGTATCAGGATTTAAATTATCGGCAATTCCTGGCAATCGGTTCAATTGACTTGCTTATATTGTTCGGTAAGACAGTGCAGGTTGCAAAATTTAATGAATTCACCTATTCTTAGGGATATATTTTAGGTATGATGTACTTTAAGACCTTCGGCATATCCCTGACCTTTTTTTGCATCCTGGCGATTAATTCTTTCGCTCAGGTAAAAGTTGATGATCTACGATGTGATTATTCATCTAATCCCATTGCTGTAGAAAACGAACACCCTTTGTTAAGTTGGCAGTTAACATCCCTAAAAGGAAACACGATTCAATTGGGTTATCGAATTATTGTAGCCAGCACACCGGCATTACTCGCCCGTCGTATAGGCGATTACTGGGATAGCGGCAAAATACTGTCTCGGAATTCGACCCAGGTGAGCTACAAGGGCAAGCCAATGAATTCGAGGCAAAATGTATACTGGGCGGTACAAGTATGGGATGATAAAGGTCAGCACTCAGGCTGGAGCAAAACGGCGAGTTGGCGTGTAGGCTTAATAAATGCATCTGACTGGAAAGGCCAGTGGATAGGACAACTTCATGATCAAAATCCTGATTCAGCTTCAACTTATCCTGCCCCCTATTTTCGCAAAGAATTCAAAGCCGGCAAAAAAATAAAACGGGCAACAGCGTATGTATGCGGATTGGGTTTTTATGAACTATACATCAATGGCAAAAAAATTGGCAACCATGTGCTGGCTCCGGCAGTGACTAATTATGATATCCGCCCTTTAAAGAAGCTGCTTTATCCATATGATGATCAATCTACGCAGCGTATTTTTTATAATACATTTGACGTGACAAACAACTTAGGCAAAAGCAACAATACTATCGGAATGCTACTGGGTAACGGCTGGTATAACCAACGTGACCGTACTGTTGAGGGGTATATGTGGTACGATGTCCCCAAACTGATATTCCAATTGGAACTAACCTTTATTGACGGATCAAAAAAAACAATCGTATCTGACAGCAGCTGGAAAACTACCGTCGGGCCGTTGCTCAGCGACGGCATATTCAGCGGTGAGCACTATGATGCCCGAATAGACTTAGGAGCCTGGAATAAGACGAATTATAATGATAATGAATGGCGATACGCATTTTTAGTAAAGCCACCGTCGGGCGTATTACAACCGCAAACAGCACCTTATGACAAAGTCATACGCATGCTGAGACCGGTATTTGATGGTCGGGATAAAGGCGGGGTTTATCTGTATCATCTTGATGAAACGATCTCAGGGTGGGCGGCTATAAAGGTAAACGGCATGACAGGGAGTCAAATAGTAATCAGGTATATTAGTGAAGAGGGTGAGGATTATAGTCAGGTTGATACCTATATTTTAAAAGGAAGAGGGAAAGAAATCTGGGAGCCTAAATTCACTTGGCATACCTTTCGTAGGATCGAAATTACCGCAAAGGATGTGCTAATGGATGCGGAAAGCTTAACGATTAAAGATGTTCATACTGATGTCAAGGCAAATGGCAATTTCGAATGCTCTGATACTTTGCTCAACCAGATTAACAGAGCTTATTTAAGGACGCAATTGGCGAATTTTCACGGCAGTATCAGCAGCGATTGCCCTCACCGTGAACGTTTGGGTTATACGGGCGACGGACAGGTGGCCATGGAAAGCGCTCTATTATCTTTCAGAATGGAGCAATTTTACCGCAAGTGGATCAACGATATAGATGACGCCCGTAATCACAAAACCGGATTTGTGCCCCATTCCGCACCCTTTGGTGGGGGTGGTGGCGGGCCTGCATGGGGAGCAGCCTATGTGATTATGCCATGGTTATATTATAAATATTATGAAGATACCACCATGTTAAATCACCATTACGCCGGCATGAAGCAATGGGTGCATTATCTGCACAGCCGAACAGATGATCGGGGGATAATAATTCGGGAAGAACCCGGCGGCTGGTGTCTGGGGGATTGGTGTACGCCCGAAAATATTGATCTCCCTGAACCATTGGTAAATACTGCCTATTTTTATCACTGCTTGCGAACGATGAGTAAAGTTGCAAGCTTATTAGGAAAGCTCGAAGACAAACGGGCATTTGAAAATATGGGAGTGGAAATCAAAAAAAAATTTAACGATGTTTATTTTGATAACGTTAATAAAAGCTACTGGCAGGGCCGCCAGGGCTCCGATGTATTCGCGTTGGCTTTTGATTTAGTACCGAAAGCAGATTATAAAGCTGTTTTTAACAACCTGGTCAAACATCTGAAAAAGATGGAGTATCATTTCGATACGGGCATTTTGGCCACTCCGCTATTATTAAAAGTACTCTCTGAAAACAATCGCGACGACATCGCCTTAAAAATAATGACCCAAAAAAACAAACCTGGCTTTGGCTATCTGCTTAATGATAAAAACAGCATGCTATGGGAAGAGTGGAGCGGCAGAGGGTCTCACGCGCACCCGATGTTCGGGAGTGTAGTTAGCTGGCTGTACTCGGCACTTGGGGGCATTAAACCTGGGAAAGCAGGGCTGCAACATTTTACGATCTCACCACAACCTGTCGGTAACCTTAAATACTGTAAAACATCTTATAATAGCTCTTACGGTAGGATCAGATCTGAGTGGAAAAAAAGCAAGAATGGCCAGTTGACAATATTGATTGAAATTCCTGTGAATACTACTGCTGATTTTGTTTTGCCGGAAAGGAAAGCTTCTATCCGGGACATGATAGGAAAAATAACACTTTCCAAAGTAATGGGTGGCAAGAGAGTCGTAAAATTTGGTTCAGGAATTCACCAATTTGAGCTTTTTTAGTACACGAAGATAGCAGAACTGCTCAATCCTAACCTTTCAAGATCAGATAGTAAAAATAGTTAAGATCCTTTGCCTCATAGCGAAGTTGATTTTAACCGTATTGATTGCCATAAAAAAATAGTTTAGTGAGGATCGCCTATCTAAATAATAATTTATTAAATAATTACAAAATCATAAACCCCTGATAAATTTTAATCAATTCTTAATCCATATAGCGTATTTCTGATTCAGTTATAACAGAATGTCTGTATTTTTACCTAATGCAACAAACCCTAATTGAACTGCCAGCCCCCTTTGGTGATGAGCGGAAAAAAGTATCAATACTTTATCCTGATTTACACGATGATACAGCGGCTTTAGTGTTTATTGACCATATATATCAAGGTGCGATGACTTACGATGAGAAATACAATTTCTTCAACATATTTCCGGGAGCTGAGTTTAATCTAAATAAATGGGATTTAAGCCAGATAATTCAATTGTTTGATGAATACAAAATGCACGACCAGGGCAAATGGGTGATAATTCCTCAACCTGGAAATTAAAAGGCGCTTTGCCTTTACTTATACGTTAGCGGCACCATTAACTCCCCAGCAGCATCACGGTTCTCCGTGACTTTGACCTCTTAACCTTCGTCAACAAAAATATAATAGAGGACTGCTTGAATATCCAGATCATCTTCAATGATCAGTAATTTTCGGCATAATCGGGTAGGGGTAAGCACTACTGCAATAAACCTCCCATGATCGGCCGGGCAAGACTTTTAATCCTCAAATTGCTGCCCTGCACCACAATAGAAATTAAGCGTAATTTGGCGTCAGTCAACGCGCCGCTGGTATTAAGGCATAGCCGACACTTTGTTTCTTAAGTAGTCGTTATAGGAAATATACCTGGCTATATTAAACTTAATTTACTGTCAACGCTTGTAGAGGCAATGGCAACAATCAAAAATATGTATCCACTCAGCGGAGAAACGGTGTTTGACTTAGTAAAAACCGATTTCGCAGATTATATCAACCAAAAATTGGGTTCCAACCTCACCATCGAATACGCATACGTATTTGATGAGACAATATGTCTTTCCCTGAAGTGATTGAAGGTTTTTTTTCGCGCCAGTTTATTGGTCTATAAACAGAATGCATCGACGCTTTAAGTGACCATCTTAACTGCTTCTCTGTATACCAGATGAAAGTCAGGTGTTTGAAGCCAATCGATAGTGCGGTGTATTTGACTATTAAGAGGGCCCCATCGCTGAGGTTCGCCATCCATGCTAATTACAATGCTTGGAGTGCTAAAAGCTGATGAAATATGAGATACACCTGTACAATTGGATATCAGCAAGGCAGCATCTCTTATTAACATAGCTACAACTCCCAAACTGGTTTTTCCTGAAGTATCGATTTCCATGTAGCGCATATGACTTTTTAAATGTTCAATTATTTCATGTTCTTCCGCCGTTCCGGTAATTACTATTTTATAACCTTGCTCAGCACAATAATCAGCAAGGGCAGCGAAGTATTGTACAGGCCATTGCCTCCATGCGCCTCGTGAACCCGGATGCACACAAATATATCTTTGAGGTTCAATATTAAGATTCAGTTCAGCAAAGGCTATTTTATCCTCTTTAAATAGTGGAAATTCAAGTGAACTACCCTGCGATGGAATGCCTAAAAACTCCATTAGATTTACATGCCGTTCAATTTCGTGCCCTTCATCCGGGTAAGGCATAAATAAACCATTGTCCGGTGCATAATGGCCGTCAATAGTATATCCAGCAGTGTACTTCGCGCCAAATAACTCTACCATTGGATTAACAACCGAACCGTTACCCTGCAATTGAATGGATAGATCAAACTTGCGGCTTTGTACCTGAGTTAAAAACCGGGTAAAATCGGCCGGTTCAAATTTTTGTTCAGGCAAACCAGGATAGCCCGGGAAATGTATAAAATCATCAAAATATTTATTGAACCTCTGGGTGAATGACTTGCCCCAGGGCATACCTACCAGAGTAATTTTAGCCTGCGGATATGCCGCGCGCAAGGCCCTGAAAGCAGGTACGGCGCATAACATGTCCCCCAGTTGAAGCGCCCTGAATATGGCGATACTTTTTATTTCGGTTACTGGTAACTTCATGGTTTAAATGAATAATACACGGTATTTAACGGCGCCGTACCATTGCCAGTATATAGATGCAAACGGAATTACAACAGAGGTAACCACCATTTCGGCAACATGGGCGGGTGCCAAACTGGTTGTTTGTAATCGCTTATAAATAAAAAACAGCGTTAGCCCCAGCCACATGGCAGCACCCGCCAGCACTATTGGTGTATTGGATAGCAAAGCACCTGTCAGCATCATCACAACAGCGGTTATGATGCAGTAATACAATACCGGTGGTGCCGATTGTATTTTCTGGCGGTACAGCCTCGGGTATTTTTTGTAAAGCAAGGCATTAAACATTGTCTTTTTTTGCTCGCGGATGCTCACCCCCCAGGTTGCGTGTCGTAAAGGGTGGGTTACTATGGCTGTGCCTACACGTGTTACCGGTATGTTGTTGGCAATGAGTTTGAATTCCAAGTCGCTATCTTCTCGCCAGGCCATACTGAAATCCTCATCAAAGCCACCGGTTTTAAACAAGGCTGCTTTAGTGCAGGCGCAATTAGCAGTTATGAAATCTGCTAACTGCAAGCCAGCGGTATTTTTTTCAAAATCCGTAGGACGCTCATTAACCGGAACAATCACCTTACCGGTAATGGCAGCGTATTCCTGTTCTTTCAAATGCTGATAAACCTGATCAAGCCAATGTAAATCAGGCACGCAATCATCATCCGTGAAAGCAATGACAGATCCCTTAGCATTTAACCAACCATAGTTACGCGCGGCCGCCGGACCTTTCTTGGCTGGCAGCGGCAGGTATCGCAACGCCGGGTACTCATAACCGGCAAATCCGTTAAAAATGCGTTTTGTATCATCGTCAGGACCATCGCTCACCACAATGATCTCATACCTATCTTTCTCAAAACGTTGCTGCAACAACGCTTTAAGGCAGCGTACCAACAACTGGGTGCGCTTATAACTGGGAATAATTACAGATATGGCTATGCTCATTTTTCAATAACAAATGATCCGATAATTAATGCATCAAAAGGCGATGTCCAGAAGCATTCTATGGCATCACGAGGTGTACATACAATGGGCTTACCGAGGGTATTGAACGAGGTATTAACCAACACCGGCACTCCGGTTTTACGCTCAAAGGCCTTTAACAGATCGTAATAATTTTTATGCTGATTTTCGTTGATGGTTTGGATGCGAGCCGTACCATCAGTATGCCTTACCGCCGGTATTTTGTTGGCCTTATCTGGCTTTACGTCGTAGATGAATAACATGAATGGCGAGTAACGTGCATTTTCAAACCATTCGGCTGCCTTTTCTTCCAAGACAACCGGTGCTACCGGCCTGAAATCTTCACGGTCTTTCACCTCGTTAAGCCTTGCCTGCATTTGCGGGTTTATAGGCGACGCTAAAATGGAACGGCTCCCTAAAGCACGCGGACCAAATTCCATACTTCCCTGATACCAGCCGATTATTTTATCCTGCGCTAATATATCGGCAGTCTCTTCAGCAATATTATTCAGTTTGCGGTACGGCACCTTCCACATTTTCATTGATTTTTCAATCTCTTCATCAGTGTATTCAGGGCCCCAATAGCAATGCGTCATTTCAAAGATGCGCTCATTAGTGTTGCGCTGCTGCGCATCTACATAAAGGGCTGCGCCTAATGCAGTACCATCGTCGCCCGAAGCAGGCTGTACCCAAACATTTTTAAATGCTCCCCTGTCACGAATGCGTGCATTAGCCACACAATTAAGCGCTACTCCACCTGCCAGGCAAAGGTTTTCTTCCTGTGTTTCCTTTTGCAGCCAGCCGGTAAGTTCGAGCATACTTTCCTCGATAACCAGTTGGAGCGAGTGCGCGATATTGAAATGGAACGAGGTAAATTCTTTATGGCGTAAACGCTTAGGGCCAAATCGTTCTTCCAGATTTTGGTTATTAATGGTATACTGCCCCCCCTCCCCTATCTGCACGATCTCCCTGAAATCTTTCACAAATTCCGGTTTACCGTATGATGCAAGAGCCATAACCTTATACTCGTCAGACGAGTGCAGGAAACCCAAGTGCGTGGTTACCTCCTCATACAATAAACCTAGAGAGTGCGGCATATTTACCTGCCCGATGCGGCTGAGCTGCTGCCCTGAGCCAACATTATAAGTAGTGGTAGCCAGCTCGCCGCGGCCATCAACCGTCATTACAGCGGCATTACCGTAAGGCGAACAGTTGAACGCGCTTGCAGCGTGGGATATGTGGTGTTCTACAAAGTGCCATTTATCACGGTGAATGTTGCAACCGATAAAGCGTTTTTGCAGATGATGCGGATAACCGTCGCGCAACTGGCCTGGTGCGTTGATGATGGAGGACAGGAATAATGGATCCCAAACATTACGAAAATCATCACCTAATGCTGAGGCGCCCTCTTCAAAAGGTATTTCGATAGTTGAATTACCGCGGTATTTTTCACCGATCAGTAAATAGGGATCAAACGAATACGCAATGTGATCGACATCATTGATGTGAATGCCCGCCACTTTAAGACAATAATCTATCGCATGAAAAGGCAGCTCCCATGTTGAGAACGGAACTGGCCTTTTGCCATGCTTAAGGTGTGTAAAGCGCTCTTCTTCGGTAGCGGCTAATAAAACTCCGTCTTCTATGATACACGCGGCCGAATCGTGAAATACGGCATTGATGCCTAATACATACATTGCGATAAAGTATAATTGATGTTTAACATTTTGTTAGATGTTATACTATTACAATGAATCGCACGCCTTGTTTATTTTTTAATTTAAAATTTTTAATTATTGTTAATTTTTTTATAAATAAATTAATAGCAAAAGCCCGCATTGTATAATGCGGGCTTTTGCTATTAACACTAAACTAATTATAAATTAAGCTGCGGTAAGCCTTCGGCGCTCACTTAACAATTTGCTTACCTTACGTTTCACCATCGCCGATGGATTATAAATCCTGTCGGCCATGCGGCGGCCGAGGTTTGCACGCAACCTGTTACGAAAACCGATGCGCATGTGTACGGTCATTCGCCTGCGGGCTATCTCACCTTGCTCCTTAACACGGCTCAGCATTTTTAAAGAAGCCAGGGCCAGCGAGCCGCCAATTATAAAAAAGTAGCTCCAACCCTGCAGGTGCAACAGTTGTATCTGGTTTATACCGGCGGCACTTTTTAAGTCTATCGTCCACACCAATTCATGCGTTGCGAAAAAGTCGGCAAGCAAACCGGCAATCATCGGCGCAATAGTAGATGAAAATGCTACCAGCATATTCTTTGTAGATATGTAAGCGATAGCTTCGTTATTAGGCGCGAGTTTTATACCGATGTTTGAAATCGCGAGGTTAATTCCCGCTGTAGCAACGCCACTTAACATATGTATAACTGCCAGCGTAATAAGTAACATTTGACCACCTGCGGCCATGCCGGTAAAGGCATAGGTCATAATGCAAACCACATACAGCGGCCCGCAAATCGAGATAATATTCTTGTTGCTGAAGCGATCGGAATATCTGCCCCAAAGCTTGATTGAAAAAATACTGCTTAACTGCCCGGCAATGCCCAAAGCAATGATATAGGCAACCGGGAGGCCCAGCGTTTTCATCATGTAAACCGCGAAGAAAGGAGTCGCCAGGTTAAGGGCAAATGCCCACAATGAGTTGAAAACAAGCAAATTCCTGAAGTTTTTATTTTTAAGGGGCTTACCAAAAAGCGTGAATAGCTTATCATTGATCACCTCGCCTTTTGGCTCGGGGGTACGTAACAGCAGGCCTACGCTAACCAAACCCAATATACCGCCCAGCATAAACAGCAGGTTATATGCCATGATTTCCTGATCGGGATAATGGGTTTTGACATAATCAATACTGATAGCAGTAGCAAGGCTCAGTGTAACGTTCAGCGTTTGCGCCATACGGCTGCGATGCGAGAAAAAAGTACCTAAACGCTCACCCGGAATCAGATCTTTCATCCAGGAATTCCATGCAGCGCCGCCTATATCACCAAATATATGCTGAAAAAAGAGCAGCAAAATGAGCACCTGCACGGTAGTACCTCCACTAAAAATAAACGGAATTACACCAATAGCCAATATGGGCAACCGCGCTAAAAAGTTGAATAGCGCAGTAATCACTTTGCGATTGTTAAAACGCTGCACCATCCAAATGGCGGCCAGTTGGAACATCGTGGTAAACGTAGGCAAAGCGGCCAATACGCCTAACTGAAAATTAGTAGCCCCTATGTGCAAAGCCATGGCTGTTAAAAATGTGCCACTGGTAAAAACCACCATGGCTTCGGCCGAAAGGCCGTCGGCAATTACAAGATTTAAACCTTGCTTTAACTGCCCTGAAGAAATGTTTTTTGACGGATGTAAATTCATTGTAATGCACCCAAATGGATGGCCGTTTGTTTTAATCAATAGTTTAAATAGATCACAAACTAATCAGCTTGCGTTAGCATAGTTACAAACAGCTTGCCGCAATATATTTTTCAGACAAATTTCCATAACCTAACTCAAAATATAACTTAATCAAAGGTTAATTAAACTCACCAAACGCAAACACAAAGCAACAGTGTATTTATTTCCCCACTCTGAGGAAGTCGATGTGGAAATCGCTTCTACAATTCTTTAAAATGAATAATTGAAATAGTAAAAAGCAAATATCAGCTCTTAGGATAGAATTTGAGCTGTCGGAACATCTTAAGTTTAAATAATACAGATTTTCATTCTAATTAAATATTTTAAAACATAATAAACAGAAGCGCTGTTCAATGAAAGAAGTTAGCTACAATTAATACCTATGAAAGCAGCAGTGTTCCACAAACCGGGCGATATCAGCGTTGATACCGTCGATGATCCGCGCATATTACATCCCGGAGATGTAATACTTAAAGTTACCTCAACAGCTATTTGCGGCTCAGACCTGCACATACTAAGCGGCGGAGTACCACAAACTACTGATTTAATAATGGGCCACGAATTTATGGGTATCGTTGAGGAAGTGGGCTCGGGCGTAACCAAATTAAAGATAGGCGACCGCGTGATTGTGCCATTCCCTATCGCCTGCGGTAGTTGTTTCTTTTGCACTCATGGCGCATCGCCGCATTGCGAAAATTCTAATTACGAACACTATGGCCCGGAGGGTAACCTGACCGATAAAAAAGGCGGTGCCTTATATGGATATACCGATCTGTACGGCGGTTACTCGGGTGGGCAAGCCGAATACGTACGCGTGCCTTACGCCGATATAAGTCCAAGAATAGTACCCGACAACCTGACTGATGAGCAGGCGCTTTTCTTAACTGATATATTCCCAACCGGTTGGTCGGCTATTGATTGGGCGCAGCTTAAAGGCGGCGAAGTAGTTGCCATTTTCGGTTCGGGCCCGGTAGGCTTAATGGCGCAAAAAGCAGCTTGGTTAAATGGCGCAAGCCGGGTAATAGCTATTGACGTGGTTGATTACCGACTGGAAAAAGCTAAAGTGGTAAATAATGTGGAAACGCTGAATCCAAAGAATGTCGACGTAGTGGAAGCCATCCGCCAAAAAACCGGCGGACGAGGTGCTGACGTTTGTGTTGACGCCGTTGGTTTCGAACCCGACCGGAGTTTTATGGACCGGGTAAAATCAGCCGTAAATTTTGAGGTTGGCAGCATGAAAGTGCTTGACATGTGCTTTGAAGCCGTACGCCGTGCCGGCACTGTTAGCATCGTTGGCGTTTATGGTTCACCTTATGATAACTTCCCGCTGTTCCGCATGTTCGATAAGGGCATTACCGTGAAGCAAGGACAGGCACCTGTTTTAAATTATATTGATCACCTGATAGAACTGGTGCGGGATGGCAAAGTGGTGCTTGAAGACATTATCAGTCACACCTTACCCTTAACTGAGGCAGCAAAGGGTTACGAAATCTTCCAGAAAAAGCAGGACGACTGCACCAAAGTGGTGCTTAAACCAGGTTTATAAGCGGTATAAACAAAACAATTAAATTGAGAAAACATGTCCAACAAAGGAAAATATGCATTAATAACCGGTGCCTCTGTAGGTATTGGTTATGAACTGGCTAAGCTTTTTGCCGCCGATGAATTTAACCTGGTAATCGTATCGCGCGAACAGCAACAACTGGCTAACGTAGCCGCCGAATTAAGGCAGCACAATGTTGAGGTCATCACTATAACTCATGATCTGTTTGAACGCCAGGCGGCTTTTGATCTTTATGACGAAGTGAAAGCAAAGGGCATCGTCATAGATATTCTGGTTAATAATGCAGGACAAGGCGCTTACGGCTTGTTCAAGGATAATGATATACAGCGTGAATTAGGTATCATTGACCTAAACATTGCATCGCTGGTTATTTTGACCAAGCTGTTTTTGCAGGATATGGTCGCGCGTAATGAGGGACGTATATTACAATTAGCATCAATAGCCAGCCAAACCCCTGGCCCATGGCAGGCGGTTTATCATGGCACTAAGGCATTTGTACTATCCTTCAGTGAGGCTATCCGTGAGGAACTGAAAGACACCAACATTACAGTTACCGCATTGCAGCCAGGCGCTACCTATACCGACTTTTTTAACAAAGCCGAAATGCAGGACAGCCGGATTGTGCAGGATAAAAGCTCCCTGTCTGACCCCGCGGATGTAGCTAAAGACGGTTATGAAGCATTAATGGCGGGTACGGATAAAGTTGTTTCGGGCTTTAAAAACAAAGCGATGATGGCCATGAGCAACGTAACGCCTGACACCACGCTGGCGCATATGATGAATGAGCAGCAAAAGCCTGCCGATAAATAAAGGTTTCTTTAATAACACACCACACTTACTGATGAAAATATTCACGTGGCATATACACGGTAGTTACCTTTTTTACCTTTCGCAAGGTAACTATACCATCTTTATACCTACAAAAGCCGAAAATACAGAAGGTTATTACGGGCGGGGCGAGACGTTTCCATTTGGTGATAATGTAATTGAAATACCTGCCGAAGAAGTTAAGCAGCATGAGTTTGATTGCATTGTTTACCAAACCAATAATAATTACCTCGTTGATCAGTACGAGATATTGAGTGATGAGCAACGCAATCTGCCCAAAATATACATCGAGCACGATCCGCCGCGCAAGCACCCTACGGACACCAAACATGTTGTTGACGATCCGGAAGTAACGCTTGTTCATGTTACCCATTTTAACAAACTAATGTGGGATAGCAATAATACGCCTACTCTTGTTATTGAACATGGCGTTACCGCACCCAACGTAAATCACTCGGGGGATATAGCCAAGGGTTTAGTTGTTATCAATAACCTGCCTGCTCGAGGCCGTTTGCTTGGCTTTGATATTTTTAACGAAGTAAGGCAACAGGTACCGCTCGATCTGGTAGGAATGGGAACCGGCGAGTTTGGTTTAGGCGAAGTATTACACCCGCAATTGCCAGCTTTTCAAAGTCAATACCGTTTCTTTTTTAACCCGATACGCTACACGAGTCTCGGCCTCGCTATCTGCGAAGCCATGATGATGGGTATACCCGTTGTTGGGTTAGCTACTACAGAGTTATCGGCCGTAATTGAAAACGGCCACTCAGGATATATACACACCGATATCGGTTACCTGATCAATAAAATGAATTTATTAATTGCTGATGCTGAACACGCCCGCGAGATAGGTAAAAACGGACAGGAAGTTGCCCGTAAGCGCTTTAACATAACCCGTTTCGCCAACGAATGGGAGTCACTATTTGCCGAGGTTACCCAAAAACACACCCGCCGCAACGCGGTAAACAACACCACAGCCTATGGAATTCCGTCAGAAAAGAATAGCGTTTATTAGCGACCATGCGTCGCCTTTGGCCTCCTTGGGGGGCGTTGACACAGGCGGACAAAACGTATATGTAGCACAACTTGCCAAGCACTTGGCATCTGTGGGATATTTAATTGATGTATTTACCCGCAGGGAAAATACATTGACACCCGAGATTATAGAATGGGCTCGCGGTGTGCGCGTAATACATGTAAAGGCAGGCCCGGCGAAAGCGATTATTAAGGAAGACTTACTACAGTATATGGATGATTTCAAGGACAATATGGCCAATTTTATTGTTAATCAACATATTCATTACGATTTCATTCATGCTAACTTTTTTATGTCAGCATTGGTCGCACTCCGCATTAAAAAAGAACTAGGTATTCCTTTTGTAGTCACCTTCCACGCTCTTGGGCATGTACGCCGCATGCATCAGGCAGAAAAGGACAAATTCCCGGCAGAACGAATAGATATCGAGAAATGGGCAGTTCAGGAAGCTGATCACATTATTGCCGAATGCCCGCAGGATATGGACGACTTAATTACCTTTTATAGTGCTCCGCTCCAAAAAATAAGTATCGTCGCATGTGGTTTCAGTGCTAAAGAATTTCAGCCGGTAGATAAAGAATGTGCACGCCGTATAGTTGGCCTCCCGCAAAACGAGTTTTTGTTATTACAGCTAGGTAGAATGGTTCCTCGTAAAGGTATTGACAATGTGATAAGGGCGCTACCATATATCAAAGCTAACAACAAACCTGTAAAGTTGGTGGTAGTTGGCGGCGAAACTGAGGTGTTAGATGAGAAACACTCTCCGGAGTTTGCCCGTCTCATGAACATCTGCCGGAAAAACAATGTAGAAGCATCAGTTATTTTTACCGGCCGTAAAAATCGAGAACAGTTAAGGTACTATTATTCCGCTGCCGATCTATTTATAACCACGCCCTGGTATGAGCCGTTCGGAATAACACCACTTGAAGCAATGGCTTGTGGTACTCCTGTGATAGGCGCTAATGTCGGCGGCATAAAATACAGTATAAACGATGGTGAGACCGGCTGGCTGGTACCACCGCATGATCCGGCAGCGTTAGGTACAAAGATAAACGAGTTGTTGCGGGATGAGACGCAAATATACCAGGCCAGTTACAAGGGGCTTAAGAGAGTAAACGAACATTTTACATGGGCCGAGGTAGCCAATCAGATGGATCAGGTATACCGGAAATTGATGCCTGTGTATAGCACGGCTATTAAAGTAAGCGAGAACAAAGGTAAAGCGGCATAATTACTGAACCTAATGAATAAAGCTGTTTTTTTGGATAAGGATGGTACCCTTATACCGGATATCCCTTATAATATAGAACCATCTTTAATTACCATTCAGCCTGACACTATAGAAGGACTCAGGCTGTTATACGAAAATGGTTACCGTCTAATCGTTGTATCCAACCAATCAGGAGTAGCTCGTGGTATGTTCAGCGAGGATAAGCTGGAAGGTGTGTTTTCCCGATTGAGCGAATTACTTTTATTATACCACATAAAACTGGACGCATATTATTATTGTCCACATCATCCGGACGGTAAAATGCTGAATTACAGTTTCAATTGCGACTGTCGTAAGCCGAAACCTGGCATGTTGTTGACGGCTGCTAAAAAACATCATATTGATTTAAGTCAGTCATGGATGATAGGCGACATATTAAACGATGTAGAAGCCGGCAACTGCGCGGGTTGCAAAACCATACTTATTGATAACGGGAATGAAACCGAATGGCTGCCTGGCGTTATGCGAACTCCTTTAATAACTTGTAAAAGCATTAATCAGGCAACAGCTTACATAGTTTCAGGCTTAATAATATGAGTTGGGAAAACTGCAAAAATATACTCTGCATCAGACAGGACAATATGGGAGACTTGCTGATGAGCGGTCCGGCGATACGTGCGCTTAAGGAAACATTTAAGGCCAGGATAACTGTACTTACCTCGACCATGGCCGCAGGAATAGCGCGCAGCATGCCTGAAATAGATGATATTTTGATATTTGATGTACCATGGGTAAAATCGGCACTTGAAAGCAATTCCGACTGCTTCGAACCGATAGTTGAACTGCTGAAAAAACGCAGTTTTGATGCGGCGGTAATTTTTACTGTTTTTAGCCAAAGCCCTTTACCGACGGCAATGCTCACCTACTTGGCAGGTATTAAACGCGTGTTGGCATACTGTCGTGAAAACCCGTACCAACTTATTAATTATTGGGTTCCCGATAAAGAACCGTACCATTACATTAAACATCAGGTAGACCGAGACCTTGAACTGGCAGCTACGGTTGGAGCTTTCATTAAAGATAAACGCTTGCGTTTAACCGTTAATGACGATCTTTGGCCTCCAATCGTCCAAAAGCTGAAGCAGCGATTTGATTTTGATGATGACAGCCCCTGGCTGATGCTTCACCCTGGTGTAAGTGAAAAAAAAAGAGAGTTTCCCTTAGCATCCTGGACAGAATTAGGTATCGCACTTGTTGCTGAAGGATATAAGCTTATAATAACAGGCTCTGAATCAGAAAAACATTTAACAGATAGTATAGCATCAGCTATCGGTAATGGGAGTGTTTCTGCCGGTGGTTTATTCACCCTAAATGAATTTATTTGTTTATCAAGCCATTCACCCTTATTAATTTCTGTAAATACTGGCACTATACATATTGCTTCAGCTACACAAACACCGGTAGTTGTGCTGTATGCACAAACAAATCCACAGCACACACCCTGGCAAGTGCCGCACTCCGTATTATACTATTCTATACCTGAAGATTTACGCAGCAAAAATCAGGTTGTATCCTTCTTAAATAAAACGCTTTACAAAAGGCATGTCTCCTTGCCTTCTACATACGATATCTTGATTGCTGTAAACGATCTTAAAAATAAATGAGTAAAAAATATTTCTGAAAAGAATGCAGGACAACAATTACATAAACAACTAAAAAAATGACAGCTATGAATGAGGATCCAACAAACAAATTCGAAACAAAGGCATTTCCTGAACAGAAGCAAGAAATTCCTGGTATTACAAAATTGATGACGCCCCTACCCGACCACGGAGAAACCTCTTACAAAGGTTCAGGTAAGTTAACTGGCTTAAAAGCAATCATCACAGGGGGCGACTCAGGTATTGGCCGTGCGGTAGCTATTGCCTTTGCCCGCGAGGGTGCTGATGTGCTGATCTCCTACCTGAATGAGCATGAAGATGCCATGCAAACTGCGGAATTTGTGGAAAAGGCGGGGCAGAAAGCAGTGTTGCTTCCCGGGGATATCCAAGAGGAAGCTCATTGCCAAAAAATCATTGATGTAGCACTGTCTGAACTTGGAGGAATAGATATTTTGGTGAACAACGCGGCTTACCAAATGTCGAGGCCGTCTCTTCAGGAGGTAAGCTCTGAAGAATGGGATAAAACTTTCAAGACCAACATTTATCCTATGTTTTATCTTTGTAAGTTTGCAGAGCCACATCTAAAACCCGGCAGTAGCGTGATCAATACAACATCAGTAAACGCTTATAAACCTAAGCCTGTGCTTATTGCGTACGCAGCTACAAAGGGCGCGATTCAAAACTTCACATCGGGCATGGCTCAGTTATGGGGCGAGAAAGGTATCAGAGTGAATTGTGTTGCGCCCGGGCCAATATGGACGCCGCTTATCCCATCTACATTTCAGGGCGAGGATGTAGCGGAATTTGGAAAGAATGTACCGCTTAACCGGGCGGGACAACCGGCCGAACTCGCTGGCTCCTATGTATTATTAGCAAGCGAAGGAAGCAGTTACATTACTGGTGCTACGATTCAGGTGACCGGCGGAACACCAACTATATAGCCTTTTGTTTTTGTTGATAACTGACGCATTCGTGAAGTAATTTGATACAATTAAGGGTAATAAGAAAGCGCGAATAATAGCTGCCGATTGTCTTTAACCTAAACTCTTAACACATTATTTACAAAGAATTCACTAAATCAGTGTCGGAAACTTATAAGGACATATAATCGAACGAATAAACAGACTCGTTTTAATCATATATCTTAGAGTAAATTTCAATAAAAGGTGGCATTTAATAATTAAATGGAATATCAAATCTTATATTTCTTCACAGTCGAGACTATTTTATATGACACTTCAAATCTATATCCGTGTCAATGACAGGTCGCGTTGACGTTTGCTGGTTGCATCACATCCCTAAACTGGAACTACCTATCAATAGAAGTATTCCCGCTGATGCGGCAGTTGAGGACTACTAATCGGTACAGGTTAAAGGTGCCTTAACCAAATCGGATGCGCTAAGCATGGCCGGTATAATTAAAGATCGCATCCTGACCGCAAAATGGCTGTACTTGCAGCGGATGGCGTGGATGAAAATCTTTAGGGATCGTTAAGAAGGCAATAGAAGCCCGACGCGGCACAGTTAATAATATCGCTCGGAGGCCAAGCCTTAATAAGTCGGTGAACGATAAGCAGCTGCAGCTCAAAGAAAGTTTTTTAACGGCCGCTTCAGAGTTGTTCAATGCGCTTTGGTTAGCCGCAGGCGCCAACAATGAGTTTCGTTGCTAATCACTTATGCAGCATCCGTTATATATAGTTTTTGTATTGTTAGATTATCCGGTTATTTAGCTTATCTTTATAAAAACCGCTTCTCACCCATCCTTTTATTACTTAGACTTTACCTGGTTTGCTGCCCCGTAATTTTTAAGCTTTACGCTACTAATTACCAACAAGCAAATGAAAAATTTTCACTGTAAATATTATCGCGTTTTTGAAAATTCTCCTGCTATTCAGGAGATCTCTGTTATTGATTTAAAACCTGCTTTAAAAGTGCGGTTTAATAATGGAATGCCTACAAAAACGGCAAAAGGCAATAACCGGATAATTAATAAGTACTCCCTTTTACCACTAAAAGACAGGTTTTACGAATACACAGATAAAATCTACGCGATGGAAAAAGCCAAGAAAAACGCGCTACGTTATATCAATGCATTAACAACACAAATAACTACCGGCATAAACTCTCTAAAAAAATACCGGGAGGAGTATTATACTGAACTTAACCTTACACTAATTGACAGCAACATCAGAAAGCTCGAAAGAGAAATGAACATTAAATAATTAACTAATATGAGTAAAGATAAAGGCAGCAAAAACGTTAAAAAAGCCCCGGCTGTTAATGGCAAAAAATCAACTTCTGACTATCAGTCCGAAAAATCAACAGTATCTAAAATTATACCCATACCTGCAAAAAAGAAATAATGATCGACAAAACTTAAATATATCTGCAAACCGTAAGAAATGAATCAATAATGGCTGTATTCAGTCCATTATTGATTCATTACATTTGATAATGCTTTTATGCATTACAACGTAAGTTTATTAACAGTATCATAAGTACTGCTCGTAAAATAAAGATATTTCTCACTGTTTGATAATGCGATTGAAAGCGCATCTGTGCCTCTTAAAGGAATGGTTTTCATTACCCTAAGGCAACCTGAACAATTCGTGATTACTTTGAGTAATCCACCGTCAACCACATAAATTTTAGAACCATCTTTTGTAACTACAATATCTGAGATTCCCTGAAAATTAAGAGAGGTTAAAATGTGCGAAGTCGTTCCGTTGGCATTTAAAGTGTAGATATTTTTATTGGTTGATACGTAAATCTTACCATTAGCGCTGGTAGCTAAATCGCTTATGTATTCCTCAGAACCGATCCCAACAGGTTTTTTTGCTTCGTAAACCTGCGATCCCTGTGTATATCCAAGCGCGCGGATATTAGTAAACCAAAGGTATTGGCCGCCTGCGTCCTTCGCTATAGCATCAATGCTTTCATGAAAGTTTGTTAAGTAACGAAAAAGAACCTGGCTTTGCCAAAAGATCCATAAACCGTCACCGGTAGTTACCCCTATTGTACCGTCATCTGCCACGGCAATATCATACGGATCTTCGAAAGTTTGTCCCTGTCGGGTTTTAGGTATTTGCAAGGTGGTTACTACTGTGTCAAACCTGATCTTCCGGATCGCATTATTGTAATGGTCTGATACAAACAACGAACCATCTTTGGCTACGCATATTCCGTAAAGTCCATTGAATAGAGCATTTTTCCCGTTACCGTCTTTAAATCCCGATTGATTTAAACTCCCGGCGATGACTTTATATGCCCCTGAAGGAACGGGCGTGACATCGTTTGTTTCCAGGAATGTGGCTTCAGCTTGAGTTGGCTTGGACTGAACCGGGTTCTCTTTCTTGCAGGAAGCAATTATGAACAATAATACGCTTAAGGTAAAGATTAAATAATTTTTCATGTTATTGGTGTGATAGAGTTAATTAATAATTATAAAATTAAATCATTACTCATTGTCACTGTTACACAATATGTTATCCATTATCATTACTATATTCTTACGGTTTAAGTTGACTCGCCAATACTTTCATCTGGTCAGTAATAAACTAATATTAATATTCCACTTACCAATAAAGGATTGTTTAATTATCTAAGTTCTATTGTTATCAATAATCTTGTCAATGTCTACTCGTTCCGAAAACGAGAAAGTATCAATTGAGATATGTTTTTGACCAAGCCGACGTTGAACTTTTGCCTGTAGTTTATAATTGCTTTATGCTGAGTAACTCTTTGACTACTATACGCTCTGTGATAAAGTAAATAAAATATTAAAATATTAGTAAGTTGTAGTTATGAAATTTGATTGGTATAACCTGTTTTTAAAAGACCTTGATTTAAGCTTCGCGTTTGAAATCGTGTTGCGTACTCTGCTGATGTTTGCCTTTATCCTGATACTGCTTCGTTTATCCGGGAAAAAGGGTGTGAGACAATTAAGTATCTTTGAGGTAGCAATCATTATCGCACTGGGATCGGCAGCGGGCGATCCGATGTTTAATAAGGAAATGGCCATAATCCCTTCTTTATTAGTCTTTGTTGTGATTTTAGGTTTTTACCGGCTGCTTACCTACTTCTCTGCAAAAAGCGAACGTTTTGAAAGTATACTTGAGGGCGATCCGATGTATATCATTGAGGACGGCATGTTCACCATTCAGGAAGAAACAGACAACACTTTTGCAAAGGATGAGTTTTTTGCTGAAATGCGATCGCGTGGGATTGAACATGTCGGACAAGTACGCAGCGCCATACTTGAAACAAATGGGCAAGTAAGTTTTTTATTTTTTTCGGACGAAAAGGTCAGACCTGGTTTGCCGGTATTACCTAAACCTTACAATAAACGCTCAAGATTAATTGAAAAAGAGGGTGATCACGCCTGTACATTTTGCGCAAAAGTTAGCAATCGCAATCATAGCGGAAAATGTGATCGATGCCAACACGATGAGTGGGTGCCTGCGATACACACTACCAGGATAGGTTAATTCAATACTTTTTGATATACACAAAGATTTATAGAATTATTACTTTATCACTACTGGCACGGAAATTGGACTAATTGGGTCTATTCAACTAATTATCAGATATTATTTATCCCTCTAAAGTTAATTCATGAAGAAAATAATTGTTGCAGCGCTACTTGCCGCTGTATTTGGTGTTGTATCATGTGGTGGCAGTGCCGATAGACAAAATGACGATTCCGTAAAAAATAATAATAGTGACACCAATGATCCTGACAAGGGGAGCCTTCATGAGGGCGCTGGTACAGATACACTTTTTAAATCAAAATCTGAAAATGCAGATACAGCAAAAATGGATCAAGATGGGACAAAAGAAGACAACGACGGACAATAAAACTCCATATAGTGGTGACGCTAACTTGCCAAATAATTTGATCTTTAAGCCTGAGCAATGGCTGGCGGTAATTTGGACGATTATCTTATTTGTGTCAGTGGTTGGCGCATTTATTAAATGTTAAAAGAGTCTTACTTAAAAATAAAACGGACAAACGTTGTTAAAGCTTTGCGCTTTCATTAATTTTTTTTTACAAAAACTGCTTATATAACCCCTCTAACCGCTACTTCGCAACGCACTTTATATTTATTTTTATTGACTAAGCTCGATAGCTCAACATGTACTTAATGACAATTAAAATATAATGATGTCAAAGTTTATAGTGTAGATTAATCAAAAATGCACAACACATTTAATGGTATAGTAGTTTATTTATGAAAGCCAAAAACAAGTACAATCGTGCGTGATTTTAAAAAAGTCTACATATAATATATTTAGGAAGTATGATAAAGTCCTGTCTGCAGACGGCAGGGTTATCAAAATGCTAAGTTAACACCAGTGTGAAGGCTGGCTGGAAAATTACCTGCTAATAGGCAGGCGCGGCCTGTTTACTTGTTATGAAGCATTTATTCATATCGAGCATTAGATGTTTAACCAACATACCAAATGGCTGAAAACAACATTAGAATTACCTTGGCGTAAAAGGATTACTTCCCTTAGTATTCTTTTGAATTCTAATGTTTGGCGGCATCACCATAACGGTTTCACGCACTAGTATCCGGGTTTTATAGATCAGGTGACTAATAAAAAAACAAACATAGTAGGTTTTTATTTGCCCCCTAATTCGAATTGCCTGCTATCGGTTATGGATCATTGCCTCAAAAGTTATTATTATGTAAACGTTCATCGTAGCGGGCAAACATCCGGTACCGCAATGGGTGATAAATGACTTGACATCTCCCTCCTCTTCCCATTCTTTATTACAAGCATAACCTAAAGCCGCCCAGCAAGTGACGTCTGCACAGCTAATGCGTTTCCGCAATGTGAAAGTTAGCGTTCTGCCCAAACCAGTCGACTATGATGGGCAGTGTTCGATTCCTGTTTCACAAGATATTCATAAGGTGGCGCAACTTTCATCAAAAGATTATTCGGTGAAAATGTCGTCACCGATGCTATCACAAATCTGTATGTATTGAATCACTATATTAACACATTATCTAAATGATCCGGACTAATACACAGCGCAAATATATTTCCAAACGGGGTATCTTCATGAGCGTTGTGTCTGATTACTTATTTAAACAACTGTCCTTCTTCAATTTAATAAATAAGAAACAATGTAAGCAAGTTGTCCTCTTTTCAACTATATTTCACAATCGCTAGTCCGGCTTATATCCAATTCGTCTACAAGGTTTTTCCTCGACGGGCTTCTCAGCCAGTTGTTCGATATATTGAAATACTATCTCCAAGTTTTTTTCCATGTTAGCCATCCCTTTCTTCAGCATTTATATCTCAACTTTTAACTCAGCATGATCAAGCAGAAATTTACTTAGATTATGAAAGACACGCATGGTTTGAATATTTACAGCAATAGCCCTCTCACTTTTAAGCACGCTTGACAGCATGGAAACCCCTCACTCGGTAAACGCCATGGGCAATGCCGATGAGAACTTTATATTATCGGAGAGGTTATCACATTTTGTGATAACCTCTTTCCATTCATCTTTTGTCAGAATGAAAAAAAGTCCCCCGGGAAACGCGAAATATTCCGCTTAACCGATTGCTTAAGCGCCCTGGTCTCGACCTGGTAAAGCTCAGCCAAATCGAAATCGAACATGACTCTGATCCCTCTGACTTGATAGATACTGTTGATAACAAGCTCTTGAGTTAAAATATTACTCTCGTTATTTTTCATAATTATTCTCTATTCTGATAACAGTTTAACTTTCAACATCGCCATATCTTCGCTAACCTTTTTGTCAAGGACTTTTGCATAGTGTTGAGTGGTGCGGATATTTTTATGCCCAAGCATTTTCGAAACACTTTCTATGGACACTCCATTTGCAAGGGTAACTGATGTTGCGAAAGTATGACGGGCCATATGATAAGTGAGTTCCTTTGTTATCCCACAGATATCAGCGATCTCTTTTAGATATGCATTCATTTTCTGGTTGGATAAAACCGGCAAGGCATAACCTTTGTGTAAGCATTCTGGATGATCTTTGTACAACTCCAATATTAGTTCCGCATCCGGCAACAATGGAATGCGTGAAGCGGTGTCTGTCTTTTGCCTGCTGGTAGATATCCAGAACTGATCATCCAGCCCTTTAACGATCTCCGACCGCTTAAGCTTTTTAACGTCAGCATAAGCGAGGCCGGTAAAACAACTGAAAAGAAAAATATCACGGATCTGGTTTATCCGTTCACTTTTGAAATTCTTATTACGAATTAAGCGTATCTCATCGATTGTTAGATAGTCCCGCTTAACTTCCTTGATCTTGGCCTTGTAGTTAATAAACGGATCTTTATCCAGCCATCCGTTGGCTATACAGATCCGGATAATTTTCTTAAAATTTTTCAGGTATTTAACAACGGAGTTGTTTGCGCAACGCCTCACGGAGCGTAAATAGTAGTCATACGAAGTAATAAATTCATGGTCTATCATCGAGATGTCTATATCACGCTTTCCATACTTCCATTGCATGAAATCAACGGTATGCTTCAAGCTTGTTTCGTAACGTTCAAGAGTACCTGAAGCATATTCCTGACCAACCAATGATCGTATCTTACCGTTATTATCTGCAAATATTGGCACAAGCATGCGATCGCTATTTTTATCAGCCCTGCCAAATAATTCGTCCCTGATTCCAAGTGCGGTGATAAGAACATTCCCATCGATCATCTGCCTTTGTACTTCAAACACTTTTTGTTCAAGTGTTTTCAGGTAACTATTGAATGTCCGCGCTTCCTCATTGGTACCCGTCATCTGCTGCCTGTTCAAATTCCAGCGATCTGGTTTAATATATCGCCGTGTTGTGAATTCAACACGCTCTTTATCTATAGTTAGGCGCATATAGACCGGAGCTGTTCCGTTACTTAAAATCTTGCTTTTTTTTAATGAAAAATTCACGCAAACCGTTCTCATCATAATACAACATATAAATAATTATAAATCAATTAATTAAGGCGTTTCGCGAGACCTAAATTTACGGAAACCCGATAGGTCTCGCAATAGACCCCGATCAGCTTGAGAAGTATTGCGTAGAAATGGGGTGGTTTTAAACGAAAAACGCCCCAAATCATCTGATTTGAGGCGTTTTTAAAAGGTTTGATATGTATCTGGCGGAGAGAGAGGGATTCGAACCCCCGGACCTTTAACAGTCAACGGTTTTCAAGACCGCCGCAATCGACCACTCTGCCATCTCTCCGGGGGCAAAAGTACAAAACCGACTTGAATTGCCAAATTTCAATGTTAAATTTTTCTTAAAAAATCAGCTTTTTCAAGCAACCTTTTGACAACCAATGAGATTAATTTTCATTTGGCCTGTTTATTGTGGTTCTAAACGTGTTAAAAAGGGGTTTTGAGATCTTGATATTACGTTTCGAGAGGTCGACACTGGCGTTTAATTCGAACCCGATAAGCACAACAAGTGAGTTTAGGTACATCCAGATCATCACCACGATCAATGTCCCGATAGATCCGTACACTTTATTATAGGCCGAAAAGTTGTTGATGTAGTAGGCAAATCCTATCGAAATCAGTAATCCCAAAAAAGTGGCCAGTACCGAGCCGGGGTTAATAAACTTCCACCTTTGTTTGTGCGCCGGCCCGTATCGATACAACACACCCAGGGTCACAAAAAATATGATCACGATAACTATCCACCTGGAAAAGGCGATAACGTACGACCAAAAGTTGCTCTTGCTGTAAATATGCTCCTGCAAAAAGCTGATGAACGATTGTCCGGCTATCATCAGTATAATCGCAAAAAACATAGCGAAGCTTAACACCAGCGTGAGCAATATGGCCGTCCACCGCCGTTTTAACCAGCTGCGGGTTTCCAATTGTAATGATGATTTATTGAATGCCCGCATCAGGTTGCTGATGCCATTGGTAGCAAAGTATAAGGCAGAAAAGAAACCGAATGAGAGCAATTTACCATTACGGTTCTTCACCAGGTCAACCAATGTTACCTTGAAGGCCTGAAAGGCGTCATCAGGCAGTATAAGTTTAAATATGGATAACAACTCCCGCTGAAACTTATATTCGGGTATATAAGGGATTATTAAGGGTATAAATGGAATTAATGATACCAGAAATATCAGCGCCGGGAAAATAGCCAGCATAAAGCTGTAAGCTAATGATGAGGCACGGTTACCCAATGCCCCCTGCTTTATCTCCAAAATAAAGAATACAACTACAGTATAAAGCGGCAGCGGACGAAAGCCGGGTATGATGAGTGTTTTAGTCCAATCAATAAACCTGCGGTAAAATGCAAACCTGAAAAGAAAGTTGTGCAGCCACTCCATTTAACCAAAGCTACTCAAAAAATGGCTTTGTCTTTTCAATAAATTCGGCCGGGGCAAGGCAAGGGCGGTTGGTTTTCATGTTGATGAAAGCCAGCAAGGTTTCGCCAATGTTTATCAGCTCCTGCTTCTCGTTAAACAGCTCGTACCTAAAATGTATCTTAACGCCGGGCAGCTTATCCATAATTACACGTATGGTTAGCTCCTCATCATATAGCGCAGGTTTAAGATATTTGCACTTCATTTCGAGCACGGGCATCATAATACCGGTTTCTTCCATTTTACGGTACGTCATCCCTAACGAACGGAGCATATCTACCCTGCCTACCTCATAAAACTCAGCATAGTTACCGTAGTAAACATAACCCATCTGGTCGGTTTCGCCGTAGCGTACACGTATGGTGGTAGTGTGCTCAAACATTATCTTTTGATGTTCCTTTCGTTAAGTGCCTGCTGAAAACGGCGCGCGTTCTTTAAATGCTCCGTTTCGGTTACGGCGAAGTTATGATAGCCCGAAAAATCTTCCTTGGCACACATATAAATAAAATCATTCTTCTGCGGATCGAGCACTGCCTTTATAGCGTTGATTGATGGCATCATAACCGGCCCCGGAGGCAAACCGGTATGTAAATAAGTATTGTATGGCGAATTAGTTAGCAGGTGACGGTTAAGTACACGCTTAATTGTAAAATCGCCGGTGGCGAATATTACTGTTGGGTCGGCCTCAAGTTTGCGGCCTGCACGCAGCCTATTAAGGTATAAGCCGGCAATGGTAGGCATTTCATCATCGTGCAGGGCTTCCCAATCAACAATAGATGCTAATATAGATACCTGTGCCGGGGTAAGATTAAGCGCTTCAGCCTTTGCCTTGCGTTCGGGCGTCCAAAACTCAGTATAGTAGGTATACATCTTTTCGATAAACTTATCGGCCGATGTATTCCAATAAAACTCGTAAGTATTGGGCAAAAACATCACGTAAATATTATCAGTATTCAAACCGAATTTCTCTACGTATTTCGCTGAATCAAGCAGACTGATCAACGCCATAGAATCAGGCTCCATCTGCTTTGATACAAATGCCGCGAACTGTGTTTTAAGGCGCAAACCACGGATGGTCAGCTTTACCGGCTCCTGGTTACCGGCTTTCAGCATATTAATGAATGCACGGTTGCCCATGCCATCTGTTAGGCGGTATTTACCGGGTTTTACCCTGGCCGGGTAATCCATACTCTGCGCGGTTGCCGCGAAAGCAAAGGTATCCTTAACAATGTGCTGCTCTTTAATAGTATTGTAAACGGCATTAAAATCTGAGCCGGTTTTTATGTACAGATACTCCTGCTCACCGGTAACGTTGGGGCCAAAAAAGCGCAGATAATAAAATATACCTGTAGCGCCAAGGCCAACAATTACCAATAATATAAATGCTATGATAAACTTCTTAAACCCGCCCGAAGCCGGTTTTTGCTGCTGATCCATTTTGTTATAACGAATTATTAATTTTTTGAATAGCGATCAATCCGCCGGTTAAGTTCATTACGTTAGTGTAGCCTTGCTGCTGCAACAGTACCTGCGCGGTACGGCTACGGAGGCCGGCCTTGCACACAACAACTATTTCGTCGTTTTTGTTGTGGTCGGCATCCTCAATATAATCGGCAAGCTGCGCCAGGGGCACGTTAATGCCGCCTATATTGTAGGTATGGTATTCTATCTTTTCGCGCACATCAATCATTACCGGTTGCTTATCGCTGTTAATAAGCTCCAGTAATTCTGTAGCGCTAATTTTGGTTTTGCTCATCAGGTGGTAGTGGTGTTGCAGTACCTTGCGATACCGTTACATTAATACGCGTACCTATACTTGTTTTCGATGCCGAATCAGTAGGCATAGGCGATTGCGCTACTATGATAACGTTTGATGAATCGGTTATGGTGCCCTCGTAAGTAACAGTACCCAGTGTTAGCCCCGCCCCTCTGATGGCAAAGCGTGCCGCGTCAAGGTCCTGGTTCAGCAAATCGGGTATATCAACCTCGCTGGCTCCCTGTCCGTCGCCCAGTACAAGGTCAACCTTTGAGCCTTTGGGTATTTTGGTACCGGCTTCAACCACCTTGCCGCCAAAACGCACTTCAAGCACACGGTCGCGGGCAATGTCTGACCGGTAGCTGGTATCGCCCAGCTTTAAGCCGTAGTTAGCCAATGTAGCCAGGGCTTCGCGGTAGTTATTTTGCTCCATATCGGGTAATGATACCATCGGGGCCTGTGTGGTTACTATGGTGAGGTAGATCACCCTCCCCTCTTTTACGTTGGTTTCAGGGTCAGGATCTTGTTCGATAACCGTACCCGGAGGCTGATCGCCAATGTAGGCCGAATCAATTTTATACTCAAACCCCTGCTCCTGCAATAGGCTTATAGCACGATCGATATTCATACCCTTTAACTTAGGTACCGGTATGCCCGAACCATGGCGGGTGTAGTAACTCAAGCTAAAAAAGGCTATCAGCACAACAGCCAGAATTGAGGCCGCGGCAAACAATATTGTTTTACGGAAAGAGGCAGATTTTATATATGCACCAAATTTACTCATGTTGTAAGCAGGGGTAGCTATTAGCTATCAAACATAGGTGAAATATTTTAATTAAGGAAAGATTAAGCGCCAAACACCAGGCAAATAGCTGATTTACCGACCGTATGATATTAGCCCTGCCTGCACCGCTATTTTTGTAATTTACAGCGTTTACAGGTATCAGCTAAAAACCTATATTTGACCCCATGTCAGCAAAAAACATAGCCCTTTTGGCCGGCGGTTATACCGGCGAGTACGAAGTTTCAATTAACAGCGCCAAAAACATAGCCGCCAATCTGAACCCGGAGAAATATGCCGTGTACACCATTTTGGTTGACCGTAACCGCTGGCTGCACGAAACCACTAAAGGCGCTGTAGATGTTGACAAGAATGATTTTAGTATAACCATTGATGGCAGCAAGATCAAGTTTGATTTCGCTTTCATCACTATACATGGCACCCCAGGCGAGGATGGTAAAATGCAGGGCTACCTGGATATGATAGGAGTGCCTTATAATACCTGCGATGCCACAACATCGGCCATATCTATGAACAAGGCTTACACCAAAACTTTGGTGCACGGCATACACGGACTAAACACCGCCCGCTCTATAAAACTATTTAAAAACGACGCGCACGATGTAGCTACCATTGCCGCTACATTGAAATTCCCGCTGTTCATCAAACCTAATAATGGTGGCAGCAGCGTGGGCATGAGCAAGGTTTACAACGCTGCCGCATTGCCCGCCGCGTTAGAGAAAGCTTTTCATGAAGACGATCAGATACTGATAGAGGAATTCATACAGGGACGTGAGTTTAGCATTGGCATTGCCCGGTTGAACCATAAGGTAACGGTGTTGCCTGCTACGGAGATCATCAGCTCAAAGGACTTTTTTGATTATGAGGCCAAGTACACCCCCGGCGTTACCAACGAGGTTACCCCTGCCGACCTGACCACCGAGCAAAACGAATTAGTGGCCAGTATTGTAAAAGATGTTTACAGTCGCCTAAACTGCCGCGGTATGGTGCGAATCGATTTTATTATCCAGGAAAATACCGGCGATTTTTATTTTATCGAGGTTAACACCACACCAGGCCAAAGCGCTAATAGCCTGATACCGCAACAGGTACGTGCCATGGGTATGCAGGTAAGCGATTTTTATGGTATGCTGATAGAAGGCGCGCTGTAAGCGTTAGCTTCTATCAGGCATAAAGCTCAATTACCAGCAATACGGCATTGTTGCTCAGGGCTTCTGCCTCAAATACTTCAGCATCCCATAAAGCAAGGCCATCCCCCGCGTGCAGTAACCTGTTTTGCGCCTCAAAGGCTCCGGCTATGGTAAACGCGAATAATGATGATGCTTTGTCGCGCACCTTGTATTCGGTTTCGCAGCGCCCCGCAAATCTGCCTATCTGCATCGCAAAAGGCAGATCATCGGCACCAATAACCGGTACCAGCTCATCCTGCTTGTAATAAATATCAAATTCAGCCTTGTGGAACACACCGGCGGGTAACGATGGTGTTTCTATATTCACCATCACAAAACTTACCCAATTGGCTTTGTAAGGGTTTTGTATACTAAACTCATACCCCTCACCGGCCGGGATGATGATGGCCTCCCCTGCTTCGGCCTCGGTTTGGTTAAATTCACCCGTGTAGTTAAACGCCCCTGTAACCGGCACTAATATTACGTAACCCGTATGCTCAACCATATACGTGGCCGATGCACCGGCTGCCAGTACGATCTCGTTAAACGTGCAAAGATTTTTAAACGGCAGCTTATGCTCGTTATAATAACCGCCAAAGTTAAAAGTGCTAAAGCGCTGTTCGTATTCGTCCTGCATTAGGCCGCGATCATCTGCTAAAAATATGGTGGCTGCTGTTTGTTCCATGGTTATTGATCTACTGGTTTTGTAACGAATAAATGCTTAAGTAAGGGGTTAATGGCAAAAGGTCGGTAAGCATGGTGTCGGTTTGCTGATCGGTACCGGTCAATAATAAATTTTGCCCTATAGTATCCAACCAATACACCGGCTCCGAATAAAAAGTGATCGAGATGCGATGCTTATCCTTATTATCAAGGTGCGAGTTGATGATCTCGAACTTAAACTCGTTAAACTTTAAAAACCTGCGGCCAAGCGCGTTCAGTACATCGGGCATTATGTTATTAAGCTGTTGCAGGTAGCCTATTACAGCACCGCTCACCATGTGGTTAATGCGTGCTACATCAGGATTGTGTTGCAGCAGATCGCTATACAATGGATATTGCTCTGCCTGAACAAAATTTTGAACCTGCATACGGTATTCCATATAACTATCATCAAACACCTGCCTGTCCCAGGCTTTGGTGGCCGATGCATCGATGATCTTGCGGTAGCAAAGACGTATTGTTTTGGTATTCATGTTTACCTGGGTTTAAATAAGGGCATACCGCTGGGGCATGCCCTATTGTAGTTATGAAAACAGAACAAATTAAGCGGGCACACCAAAGGTAATAGCCAACTCAAAACCATCGGCCTTACTGCCGGTAACGGTAGCTATTTGTATACCGGCCGTATCATCACTAAAAATATTATCGCTTTTGTTATAAGTATAATTGCTCATGCCTTTATCGTAACCATTCACCAGCGCCAAGGCCGAGCCCGAACCTTCAGGAAAAGCTATTTGCGTAACCTTTAATGATTTACCTGCCGAGTTGTATACGTGAACGTGAATATGCGTTGCCCTGCCGGTATACCACCCAGGAAAAATACTGGTAAAGGTTACCAGTCCGTTAGCATCAGTTGTTTGGCGACCACGCAGAAAGTGTACCGACTGGTAGTTGGTTGATTGCATACCCGAGCCACCATATTCAGAATAGTTACCCTCAGCATCGCAATGCCATATATCCACCAACGCGCCGGATAAGGCCGCGCAACTGCTGTTGGTATTGGTGATGGTGATTTGGGCGGTTAGTTTGTAACCTGTACGGCCATCGGTAATATCGCTGCGTACGTATGATGCCGGTTGCTTGGTGGGGAAAGGCCCCTCGGTTTCGGTTGGCGCTACATTACAGCCTGATGTGCTTGAACCCGTGTTGGTTGCCTGTGTATCGTCCGAATCGAGCGTTACGGTATCATCATCCTTTTTGCAGGCGTGTAATAGCACCGGGGTTGATATAGCCCCGATCATTAAACTCTTTAGAAAATTTTTGCGTTCCATAACTTTTATATTTTGATCAATATAAAAGTGAGGCAAAGCGGCGATATAATAACAGGTGTATCGGTAAACCGGCTTTATGAGTCGATGAACCCAAAAAGATCGGTACTAATAATACTTACTGACCATTTGAACGCTGTACACTGAACAGGTTTTTGACCGACAGATCACTACGCTTTTCAATAAAGCCTGACTCGGCCAGGGTACGCAGATAATTGTATACTGATGCTAACGAGATCTTTTGCTTTTTAACCATCATCAGCCACAACTCCTCGGCGGTAACCTCGGTTTCCAAACCGGCGAGTTCGCTGTATACATCCATGATCATGGGGGAAGTTTTGGGTTGCTTTTTCTTGATCAGCAAAAATAATTCTTCGGTAGCGGCATTTTTCATAAGGTAGATGATAGTTAGATGCAGCGCTTAGCAAGGGACAACTCCCCTGCCAATGTATTGTTAAACAAAAGCAAACCCTGCAACATAATTACAAATATTTGCTAATGTATTAATTTTATTTAAACCAATTCTAAATAAAATGATATAAATAAAAACGCTCCCGATATAAACCGGGAGCATGAAGATTTTTTAAGGTATTACTGATATTTATTCGGGTTTGACAGACAGCTCTATTTCATCCAATTGGAAAGATAATACCGCGTCCACATCATCAAACTGCACAAATACCTGTTCGGTATTGGCATCCATCACTTTACCTTCCTTACCGAAGTAATTTGAATTTTCTTCGGTGATCTGAACCATCGCTCCAATTTCTATTGAGCCTGATTCTTTACTAATTTTTGCTTTCGCAAGGCCAAAAGCGCCAATAGGCACGCCCGCGAATAATGCTGCTGCTGTAAATGGGGTCATTGTTAAAAAAAATACTTTTTATAATTGGTTAAGGTATTTACGTTCACCGCTTGCTGACGGTTTTGTACTTAAACAACTATTTTATTCCTTAAAGTTGTAAATCTAATACTTTATAACGTAACTTACTGTACAACTGTATATTGTATAATGAAATTATTACAAAAAATATTTCAACTTATTTTTTGTAAAACATCGCTACCATTTACGGTAGTTGTGCTAACTTGAAAATAATGTTCAAAGGTACTTTTTTGATAGCATTGTAATTGTACATTTTAATAAAGTTACAATACACTAAATAGCAGACAATCTGTGCTTAAAAATTTAACTATTTAAATCACAATGCTTAACCCATCAAGATATTACACTCAATTATATTACAAGGAAATAATATATCCTGATAAGTACTTGCACAAAACATTATTCCGCAAAGGAGTGTTAGATAGTTAACTGATTTACTCACAAAATTTTCCGAATTTAAATAAGCCTCATCTACTGCTACCATCCTTATTTACTTTCCTAAAATTCATATATATTAAATATTATGCATCTACCGAAAGTAATTACAGGCATTTTGATTGATTCAACAAAAAAAGAGATTAACGTTATTCAGGTTGAAAATACATTGAGAGCGATATGCCCCCTGCTGGATTGTAAAAAGATAATAGAACTTAAACTTGATGGCAATACCTTGTGTCTGGATGAGCAGGGCTTATTAGACCAATCTCTTGATAAAAAACACTTTAGGTTTTTCGAAATTCAATTCAAAGGGAATGGCTTAGTATTAGGCAAGATAAAAAACGGCGAATTTACCAATGTATCAAAATCGGTGGCCTGGGTATCTGAGAGGGTCACATTCTTATAACCCATTTTGTTAAACATCGATTACATAAACAAGAACGAATATCTATCATAACAGTTAAATATATTTTAATAAAAAATTAATAATTGTATACTTTTTGTTATTGTTTAACTTACATTTGGGTAAAATATGTGAATCTGTAAACACATATTTGCCTTTTAGGCCAAAGTGTTAAACCAATTATTACATGATCACCGTGACCATTCAGGGAAAGTTAATTGAAAACGCTATACGCAAACGTGGCGTTAAATTAAGTTCGCTTGCCAAACAACTTAATGTAAACAGGCGCACATTGTATAACTGGTTCCATTCCGCTGATCTTAAAAAGGAGCTTATACATGAGATAGGGGTTTGCATCGGTCATGATTTTTCGGAGGAATTTCCGGATATGTTTACTTCAGATATGTTCTTCGCGGCTAAGCCACGCCCCAAACCTGCCTTAACAGAAGATAAGGCCGAACCGGGTGAATGGAAAAATAAATACATTGCCCTGCTCGAAAAATACACCGAAACGTTGGCACTATTAAACTCTGAAACAGACGAACAAAGCAAACGCGCCATAAAAAATTAGTTATTATAATATCGCATTATAAGGTTTTTAATAAAAAAAGGCCCAGGACACTCGCTGCCTGAGCCTTTGAACCTAAACCTTATCACATAAGTAGTAGCAAATACCACTCGTAAAATTCTATTCAATGTTAAATGTTAACATTATAAAAAAGCCCGGACACTTGCTGCACGGGCTTTCGCTTTAATCTTACAGACAGTGATATTTCTACCCCATGTAGTGCAAATATACCTTGTTATTGGTGTAAATTATGGCGTTTGAGGGGCTTACAGGTTGATTGGGTAACATATTGTGAAAGCTACACTTATAGTGTGTATCAGCTTAAAAATGCAAAAAACGGCGATTAAAACCTTTCTGTAACACATCCGTATAAAGCCAAAAAGCAGCAACCGGATGATGATTACTGCTTTTTAATGTCTTCTTAGCTTCAAATGAGCTTGCAATGCCTTGGGGATACCCTTTTGTAACAAACTTCTTACCAAGTGTATATTTTTTTGTTTAATTTATAAGAAGGCAGGAAACATAACACTCATTAACAACACGTTACGGCTGCACAAAATTAACCTTAAGGATTTAACAAAATTCAGATGATTTTATAAATATGTGGAGAAAGTCAACAATATGACGCCTGCTCCTCCACAAACTGTTGCGTTTGTAAACAAGATAGATTTGAGGTAGCCGGAAGATATATCTTGCGATACTTCTCTAATAACATTCTAATTATTGATTGGTTTTTGTTAATGCAATTAAAATTTATCATTAAAAAAAATAGTGATTGAGTAACTCGCGCACAGTAGTTTGTGTAATAGCGCGAAGTGTTATTATTAGTAGTAAGTTAAATTTAAATTTAGGTTGATTAATGATGCAGGGGCAAACCATTCTTTTACATATTTGTAAAACAACCGGACATGCCTATGAATTTGATTATTATTATTACCAGTTTAGTTACAATTAGTACCCTGTTTAGTTATATAAATGCCCGTTGGATAAAGCTACCCGGCGTAATAGGTGTTATGCTTTTATCAATAGTCGCGGCGCTGTTTACGGTTATTGCCGGGTCGGTTACCCCCCGGCTAACACATTTGATATTCGAGCTTACCCACTCTATTGATTTTTCAAAAACCTTGCTTGATGTTATGCTGGGCTTCCTGCTGTTTGCCAGCGCCCTGCATATTGATGTAAACAAGCTGCGCGAAAACCTGCGTGGTGTACTCATCATCAGCACCATTGGGGTTATTTTATCTACATTGATTTTTGCGGGGATATTATTCGAGGTGCTTGGCCTTATTGGCTTACACGTGCCCTTTATGTATTGCCTGGTATTCGGCGCGCTCATCTCCCCTACCGATGCTGTAGCGGTAGCCGCCTTGCTCACCCGCTCAAAAATGCCCGACAGACTCAAAACTATCATCTCGGGCGAATCGCTGTTTAATGATGGTATCGGGTTGGTGTTGTTCGTAAGCTTTTCAGAGGTAGCGTCAATACCTGATAAGTTCTTTTCCTTTTCAGAAGCCGCGCGACTGTTCGCCTTAGAGGTTTTTGGGGGAGTGGTTTTAGGTGCCGTATTAGGTTTTCTGGCCTATCGCATGATGCGGGCCATTACCGACTTTCAAACCATCGTAATGATATCTGTCAGCCTGGTGCTGGGCATATCGGCATTGGCGGGCATACTGCATGTATCGGCACCATTGGCCGTTGTGGTGGCGGGGTTACTGATAGGCAGCCACTGCTTTAACCGCCATGAAGCTATCAGCCAGGAGCAATATCTGGAAAAGGTATGGTCGTTGATGGATGAGTTGCTGAATACTATATTATTTGTGCTGATAGGTCTGCAATTGGTTTCGCTAAACGTAAGTACCACTTATTTGCTGGTTGGCTGTATGGCTATTGTTATTTTACTGATAGCCCGTGCACTGAGTATTGCATTGCCGGTTATCGTTTTGAGGCGATCGCTGGCAATACAAAACAGCAGTGTACTAATTTTGACCTGGGGAGGCTTGCGGGGCGGTATATCAGTTGCACTTGCCCTCTCTCTGCCCGACTCAGAATATAAACCTATGATACTTACCGCAGGCTTTGTTATAGTAGTTTTTTCCATCATTGTACAAGGGCTTACCCTTAACAAGGTGGTTAATAAACTTTTGCCATAACGCTACCTACTGTACCATAAATCTTACAACATCGGTTTTACCCTCTTTTGAGCGTACTAATACCGAGTAAATACCTGTTTTTAACGAAAGCTGGTTAATATTAATATCCATCTTTAACGTATTGTTATTGATAACCGATTTTGATACCGGATAAACTTTACCATTCATATCAACTATAGTAACTGATGACGCGCCTTTATAGTTAGCCGGGAATGTAACCTGGAACCTATCGCTCACCGGGTTAGGGTATAGCTGTATCTTGCTTACTGTAGCTTGCGGATCAATAGTATTTGTTGCCGAATACGATTCAAACGCTCCGCCCTTTAAGCTCATTAAAGCCGTGCGGGATGATGCTGTGGCTGTGGCCGCAGGCACCTTGCCTATCACCAGATACTCGCAAAGCGTACCTGCTGTTGGGCTGGCGTAATTACCGCCAATGGTTACTTTACCCGCCGCGAAGTCCTTACTGTATAAGGTAAGCGAGCTTAGTTTCGGGTCGTCGATACCTATTTTGTCGGTGAGCTTTTTCCAACTTTTTAGCCATGTAGGTAACGATGTAGCCCTCGGATCATAAGCCACATACACCGTTGCCGCCTGCCCAAGCGTGAACGACAGGATGTTGGTTGAGGTATTCATCTTATCATCATTAGGTGTTTTGATGAATGGCGAACCGGTTAATGCCGATGGTACGGAGGTAATTTTATAAGTACGATCGCTATAATAAACAACGCCCGTATTCAACTGCCCCAGCACATAGCTTTTAGTGGTTGTGGCAGCAATGTTTGATATTAAGGCTACAGCTACTGTCGTGTCCTTAATAAATGTGGCGGTGTAATGTTTGCTGGTATCCATTAAAGCAGCAAATGAATTGGTGGTTGCAACGGTATCGCCAGTCCACTCCTTAAACAACCAACCCGAGGCGGGGGTAGCGGTTATGTTAACCACGCTGTTTGAATCATAGGTACTTCGCTCCGGCGATCGGGCTATGGTGCCGATACCTATGGTATCAACCAAAAGTGTATACTGAGTTTTGGGCTGTTGCGATGGCAGCACATTCAGGTTAACACAAAACTTAGCCGTTGAGTTGGCCAGCGGCCCTTTAGCTGTTATGTTACCCGTGTAATGCCCCGGTGCTAAACCTTCGGGATTTATAGCTACATGAATATCCTGTCCTTCGAGCGTTACGTTGCCGCTTTGGTTTTTGGTGATGCTTAGCCATTCAACATCAGATGTTATGGTGTAAGGCGCGGCATCTTCAATACAATACAACAGGTTTTTTACCTGCGCGGTACTATCTACCCTAACATCAGCACTAACGCAGGCTTGGGTAAAACCAAGCGTACGGGCGCTGCTACGGGTTACTTTGGCGGTGTAAGTTTCCTTACGCTCGTTGCCATAGTTATCTAAAGCGCCGTTGGTGATGATGAATGAAGTACCCGCCAGTTTTGATGACAAGCCCAAGAAAGTACCGGGCAATTTATAAGATGACAGGTTAGTCCATGCTCCGGCGCCATTGTTAGCTTTAGGATCAAACTGATAGGTTGAGTTTTGGGTGAGGTTATTATAACTCTGTCCGCCTACCAGGAATATCTTACCGTCAACAGCAAAGGTAGCGGCCTCGGCATGCGAGCGTGGTTTAGGCAGATCGGTTAGCCTTGTCCAGGTATCGGTAGCGCTATCGTACACGTGGCAATACATCTTGTCTACAGCTCCGCAATCATGCAGAAACTGGCCACCCAGCGCATATATTTTGCCCCCTATTACTACCGAGCTTAAATGGTTACGCGGTATAGGCATTGGCGCCAACTTATTCTCCCAGGTTACATGCTGCGGATCAGCCATATACTTATCTACATCAATAGTAAGGTGCAGGTTGGCCTGATCCTCACACAATGTGGGGCCAAAGCCACCAAAAACGTGTATGGTTCGGCCTAAGAGCGCATACCCCGCGGCACCTATCGGGAATACCTTGTTCGCGCCGGGGTCTATTAACTCAGGTCCGTCCGACCATGTATTGGTAGTGATATTATAAATAAGCACGTGGCTGCTTGCCGGGCCGTAGGCATCTACTAACCTGCCGCCAATAAGCCATACCTTATCATCAACAAGTATTACACCCTGGTGCGTAACCTCTTTACCTACCGGAAACGAGGCTATCTTACTCCATTTATTCGCGGCGATATCATAAACCTCGTTAGTTTTTTCGATGATGGGATTATCGCCAAAACCGCCGAAAACATAAAGCTTGTTTTTATAAAGTACGTTGTTTGATTCGGCACGCTTGCTGATCTCATCGGCCTTGCGTGTCCACTGGCCTAATGCGGTGCCCGAAATTAAGGTGAATAAAATGAGTACTAAAAGGGACTTTCGCTTAAAATTTAAAAATACGTTTAACGTAAAGCATCTGCTAATCATGACGGTGTGGTGTGGTAAAAGGTTGAAGTATAATAATATATAATTCAAAAGTACATACACATTCCACGTGGCGCAAAGGGGCTGTTACTGTTGTGTAACTTATTGTCCCTTATTGTGAAAATAATTGAAAATCAGCCTATAAAAAGCATTTACCATCCCGGCAGGATAGATACCCAAATGGGTTTTTAATTTTTATAGAAAAGGTAATTCTCCTTAGTAATAATATCTATAGGCATATAATAATGTTTATCAACCCCTGCCCTATGTACAAGGTGATTATAAAGGGTGATTATACCACGATATCCCTGCTCCTTTGGTTTTTGGCTGATCAAAAACTCGATAACGCCATCCTTCAAATACGATATATTCTGCTCCAAAAAATCATAACCTATCAGCTTAATATCAGTACGTTTAGCCTCGGCGAGGAACTCAGCAACGTATGACACGCGGGAGTTAGTTACGAAAACGGCCTTCACATCATGATCCTTCAACATCACAGTCAGTTCACGCTTTACCGAGAGGTGATCGGTATCGCGAATATCAACCTTAGTTATTTTGTTATTCAGATCATTGATCTTGAAGTACCCTCTAAAGCCTTCCTCTTTGCGTAGCAGGTGGTGCAGGTTATCAATTTCCTTAGAGATATTGACCACCAGCACTTCATCGCCCGGCTGTACAAGGTATTTTATAAGATGCGCTGCCGTAGCGCCGCTATGGTACAGATCGGGGCCTATGTAGCACAAACCACATTTATCGGGCACATCCGAGTTGATGAAAACATAGGGCATCTGCCTTTCATCGCATTCGGCGGCAAATTCGCGTGCTTCCTGCATAAACATGGGCGCAAGTACTACGCCATCAACACCTTTGTTTAATATGGCTTTGTATTGTTTTACAAAGGATGATTTGTCGTTTTGATCAAACAGATATTTCTCTACAACAATGCCGTAAGGTTTAACCTCGGCTTCGGCATCAATAACGCCATCAAGCGGGGCCTGCCAGTAATTTGTTTCGGCCGACGCGGATGGGATAAGCACGGCTATGGTAAGTACTTTTTTAGAGGCCAGCCTGCGGGCCAAAATATTGGGCTGATAATCGAGTTCTTTGATTATCTCCAGAATTTTAGCTTGTGTTTTTTTAGAAACCCCTGCCCTGTTATGCAAAACCCGGTCGACCGTGCCTATGGATACACCGGCACGGCGGGCAATTTCTTTTACGCCTACGAGTTCTTTTTTATCGCTCATTTATATTTAGCTGCATTTGGCTTATCAGCCGCAAATAACAAAAAAATTTATGGCTTACAGCGATGCTAATATAATTACCGCGATGCCATGCTACGCAATATACCCAGTTCAAGCCCACGTATCTCGGCAATGCCTCGCAGCCTGCCAATGGCCGAATAGCCGGGGTTTACCTTTTTACCCAGATCGTCCAGCATTTGGTGCCCATGATCGGGCCGCGCCGGGATGCTGATGTTACGTTTTTGCATTACCGTTACCACTTCTTTAATTATTTCGTACATATCGGCATCGCCCTCAAGGTGGTTGTCCTCATAAAAGTCGCCGAGGGTATTACGCTTGGTATTGCGCAGGTGTAGAAAGTTTATCCTGTCGCCAAATTGCCTTACCAACCCGGGCAGGTCATTATCAGCCCTCACACCGAAAGAGCCTGAACAAAAACACAAGCCATTATTAAGCGAAGGCACTGCATCAAAAATATATTGCAGATCGCTCATGGTGCTTACCACCCTCGGCAAACCCAATATGCCATAAGGCGGGTCGTCCGGGTGAATAACCATTTTTACCCCATGCTCATCGGCAACGGGTATTACCTGTTCTAAAAAATAAACCAGGTTAGCCCGCAACTTATCGGCGGTAATATCATCGTAGGGGCGCAGCGCATCCTTAAAGTTATCAATGGTAAACTGCTCTTCGCTGCCGGGTAAACCGGCAATAATATTGGCTATCAGCTTATTTTTCTCAGCATCGCTCATTTGGGCTAAACGCTGCTTGGCGCGGTTCAGTTCATCCCAGGTATATTCATGGTCGGCATCGGGGCGTTGTAGTATAAATACATCAAAGGCTATAAAGGCAGCCTTTTCAAACCGTAACGCGCGGCTACCATCGGCTACCTCATAATCAAGATCGGTACGTGTCCAATCCAACACAGGCATAAAATTATAGGTGACGGTTTTTATGCCACAATGCGCTAAATGCTTTATGGATGTTTTATAGTTCTCTATCAATTCCATAAAACCATCGGCCTGGGTCTTGATACTTTCATGCACCGGCAGACTTTCTACCACGTTCCAGTTCAGGCCGGCGGCGTTGATCAGATCATTACGTTTCTGTATCTCATCAACAGACCAAACCTCGCCATTAGGGATATGGTGCAGGGCGGTAACGATACCTGTACAACCGGCCTGCTTAATATCCTGCAAGCTCACCGGGTCTGCCGGACCAAACCAGCGCATGCTTTGCTCCATGCGCAAACCTGTACCACGATATGATGAATATTGATGTTCCATTGGTAGTGTTTTAGTTTATAATTTAAGGCGGATGTGTTTTTTAGCCAGCAAGCCGGTTATAAAAACTATAAGCAAGGCGTATATCAGCGATTTGATAAGCCCTACCCCGCCCGTACGTAAAAATAAAGGCAAAAATGATATATCCGTAATTTTTACGAGCGAATAATGTATGTATGGCAGCATATAACAGGTAAGCGTAAACACTCCTGCGGGTTTAATAAAGTTGTACCATGCGGTTCGATTTTTAACATCAGTTAGGTAACTGATCAGCATAAAGGCCCAAACCGTAATACCCGCGCATATAGCCACCCACGAGGGGGTTGCCTGTATTTTTGATATTCCCCATAATGGCCGCGTTACAAAACCGAATGCTATCAGCGCCACAGCAAAGCCCAAAGCCAACAACCAAAGAGTATTGCCCGCGATACCATATTTACGATACCACATAGTTAAAATTATACCGGCCATTGATAATGCTGATACCGAACCACTACCTGCTACCCAAAAATAATCCTTTATACACTCAACCGGTTCAAGCCAACCCAAATGGCTTGCTGAGCAGAACAGCATGAAGAAAACCAAGGCCGCTATTTGTACCCACAGTTTTTGTCCGCTGAAAAGATAGATGGAGCTTACCGTAAAATAAGCCCATCCTATTTTACCCAATATACCCCACCATTGCGGCCTGAGCGCAAGTATACCTGTGCCTGTATCTGCATGGTAAATACAAGCGAGGACTATCAGCATAACTACACCAATAGCTTTCAGTATTTTAACTTTAGGCAGATGCGGGTCGGGATAATCAAGCCATATCAGGAAGAAGCTGATAACCAGCAGCAGCACCCATACATCTTTACTAATGACGGCGCCACTGTTAACATAGGTTTCAGAATTAACAAACATAAAGCCCATGACGAGCAGCACCAGGCTGCGCTGTACAATGTGCTTGAATATTGTCGCAGTGGTATCGGACTTTTTTTGGCGACTTTGGATGGCGTAAGGCACGGCCATGCCTACTATGAACAAGAATGCAGGAAACACCACATCAGCCAGGCCCATTCCATCAACATCGGCCTTTACATGCTCTAAACCTTTGGGGATGTTTTTAAGCGAACCCAGATCGTTCACAAATATCATTAACACCATTACGATAGCCCGCAGGGCATCAATGGCTATTGACCGACCTTTGTTTAATTCACCTGTTTGCATCAACACAAAATGAAATTACGTGTACGTTAACGTTCAAATGTAATTATTTCACTCTGAAGATACACACAGGTGTTCAGATAATAGTAATAGCTGCTTGTTTAATTATTTTGCACCACCACTTTTTTGCCCGATCTACCCTGCTGATCAAATACTTTGAGCGTAATGGTTCCCTTAGTGGTAATGAGCGTTTTATAAGCCGGACTATTTTGGTTTGGCTCGCTACCATTGGTTGTGTACCTGATAGTAAAGCCGGGCAGTTGGGCGTTGGCTTTTACTACCCCATTGCTGCACTCTACCCCGGGCTCAAATATTCTGTACTGATAGCCGCCCTTGTAATGGGCAAGGCGTGGTAATTCGCGCGTGCCTATGGTGCTGGCAAATTTGGCCCAGTCTTGTTTGTACTGGGTGCTTGTAAAAATAGAATCGGTAAGGGTTGACCACTCGGGAGCCTTGGCCCATGAGCGTTCGGCAGCGCCTAATAATTTGGGGAGCAGCATATAATCAATTAAACTATCGGCATACAGGGTTTCAGACCATAATGCCGATTGCAGCCCAACTATGTTTTGCTTAGCCTCATCCTTCAGCTTAGCCTTGTTTTTAAAAACCGATTGCGGCACTGGTTCGCCATATTCATTTTCGGTTGTGGTGGTGTAGTAATTGTACGGGATGAAATAGAAAGGCTTATCAACATTTACAAAGCCAGCCCAGTTCATGCCATGCTCGTAAAAGCTGTTGTTATAGGCCATATCCAAATACATATTGGTTACGTTGGATAGCACCACCTTGAACCCATTATTAGCCAGATTGTACGCCAGATCCTCAGCACCTGTACCTATAATATTATTCCATACATCGGTAGTGTAGCCCCGGTTGGCAACGGTAGTGTCCAACACCCATCGTTTACGGTTGTTTACAACCGTCCGTTTAAGGCCTATCTCCTCCCATCCGTATAATGATAGCCCTTGCTCCTTCAACACATCGTTCACCTTGCCAAAGTAGTACTTCCACATACCATACACCGACCCGATACCGGCATCCTGCGCCATCAGTTTATTTACCTCGGGCGATTTTGCCCAAACCCCTTCGGGCACTTCATCGCCACCCATGTGGATGGTTTTTAGCGGGGCACCTGCGTCAGCGTACATTTTAGCGATCTCGGAAGTCACCTTTTTTATAAAGGCATAGGTTGATGGCATGGCCGGGTTAAGCACATTATCGTTCCAGCCTTGTACCGAGCGGTAAACCGAGCTATCGGCCATATCGCGAAGCAAATATTGCTCGGCCTCGGCCTTTAGTCCCTTTTTGATGTAATTATTATATCGCGCATCCATTGATTTGATGGCGGCACGGGCATGCCCGGGTGTTTCAATTTCGGGGATCACAGTGATGTGCCTTGCCGTAGCGTACTTCAATATCTCCACATAATCGGCCCGGCTAAAATAGCCGCTGCCAAAAGGATTATCACTCTCAGGCCCTGAACCGTATGATGGCGGCAGCATAGCAAATTTATCTACCGAGTGGCCGCGCTTTGATCCTACTTGTGTTAGTTCAGGCAAACCGTCAATTTCAAGTCGCCAGCCTTCATCATCATTCAAATGAAAATGCAGTACGTTCATTTTATAAAGCGCCATCACATCCAATACCTTTAACACTTTAGGTTTCGATTGAAAGTTACGGGCAACATCAAGCATAAAAGCCCTGTGGCCAAACCTTGGCGCATCGCTCACCTTTACAAACGGCACCAAAAGGCTTGTTTGCCTGGCAGCCCATGCTTTGGGCGGCAACATGGTTTTTAACGATTGTATGCCGTAAAATATCCCCGCCGCCTGCGATGCGGTTATAGTAACACCCTTAGCATCGGCAACTAAACTATACCCTTCGGCAGGCGAATTACCCTCTACCAATTTAATTGCCGGGGCCGAATTTGATTTAGAAACTATTGATGGCCGGGTACCCAATAATCCCTCAAGCTCGGTGGCTAAAAGCTCTGCCTCGCTCTTAAACTTATCTGGCGCTACGATCACCGTTTTGGCCGTTAACGCGAACGTACCTTTTTGCACCGAGTAACTTACCGGGCTTGGGAAAACCAACGATGGCGGTACCTGCGTGGGCAGACTTAGCTGCGCATTTTTTTGGTATGATGCCAGCGCTATTTCGGGCTCAATGCTGTTGGTTAAAACGGTGGTATTTTTAAGCGGATAGCCTTTGCCGGCATCGTTATCATATACTAAATAAAACCCTTTGGCAACTTCGGTAAAGTTGCGCAGCTCGGGCACGGTGATGTTTATCCTGAAGGTTTCATTAGGTTTCAGCGTAACCTGTGCCGATTTGAATTTGATACGAAACAAATCACCATTCAAATGACTGATCTGATATTTAAGCGAATCCTCACCAACAAGCAGCGTTTTTTTGATGGAGTTGAAATATATAGACCACCCGCTAACCGGAATAGCCGAACCACTATTATTACTAAGCAGCAACACCGGTACAGGTTTGCTGCCTTGCGTGTTTATTTCCCAGCTGTAGCTCAACGCGGTATGATAACCGGGGTTTGCAACCTGTGCCTTCACGCTGAATATCATCAGCATAAAAGGCAGCAGTAATGTTAATTTGGTTCGATAGTTTTTCAATAACAGATTTCGCATTCACAAATCTATAATGGCAACTACTTTAAGGGTTTCCAATAATCCCGATTGAATGTAATGCAGTCCTGTTTTAGATGCCAACAGCTGTTTAGCACTGTTAGTGGATAGTATTAACACTCTTATTTTTCAAGTACACCACATACTCTTTCGGCGTTAACTTGTATTGTTTGGTAAAGCTTTTTGAGAAGTACGATGGTGTGGCAAAACCTACCTCATAAGCTATCTGGCTGATGTTTAGTTTGCCTTGCTGTAAGTGCTCCAGCGCCTTTTTTAATCGGATGTTCTTGATAAAATCGTGCACACCCATACCTGTCAATGATTTAAACTTGGCGTAAAGCACCGTACGGCTCATGGCGGCATGTTCACTCAGCATCTTATAATCGAGGTCGGCGTTTGATAGGTTGAGCTCAATGTAGCCGCTCATCTTTTCCAGAAACTCCTTATCCAGCTTGTTATAATCCAGATCATCGGGCACCAGCAGGTCGGTGTGCATAAAGCGGTTTTTAACCCGCTCAAGGTTTTTAATAAAGTTGAATATTACGCTCAGCAATATTTGCCTGTTAACCGGTTTGGTGAGGTAAATATCAGCCCCCGCCTCATAGCCCGATAGCTGGCTGTGCTCGTTATTCTCGCCGGTTAACAGCAGCACCGGTAAATGGCTGGTGCTGATATCGCTTTTTATGGCATTACAAAACTCCAGGCCATCCATCACCGGCATAATCAGGTCACTGATGATCAGTTCGGGCTGAGTATCCTTAGCCATTTTTAATCCGTTAACGCCATTGTCGGCCTCAAATATTTCAAATATTCCGGCCAGTAAGGCTTTCAAATAATTACGTACATCCTGGTTATCATCAACTATCAATATGCGTTTACCTTTCAGTATCTGCTTTTTGGCATCGGGTAACAAATGCGCGCTATCATCCGGAATGATAGAGTTATCATCTATCGCGTTAGCATCATTAACAGGCAGCGCTACGGTAGCCGTGGTTGACCTTGCCAGCACCACCGTGATTGCCGACCCCTTGCCCGGCACGCTGGAAATCTCCATGCGCCCATTGTTGGCCTTTACAAGATCGCGGCATATTTGCAAGCCCAGGCCTGTACCCGTTTCGCCGGCAGTGCCCAGCGTTACCTGTGGTTGCAGGTCGTTCAGCAAGGCTATCTGCCCGGCAGACATGCCTATGCCCGAATCGGCAACGGTTATGGCCACCTCATCATCAATACTTGCCGATGTTATGTTGATGCTGCCGCTAACCGGTGTAAACTTGATGCTGTTGCTCAAAATATTACGGATAACCGTGTTCAGCATCTGGTAATCAGCAAAAATGTTATGGTCGGTATCAATATTTACACGGCAGGCTATATTCTTGTTGGTGAGTTGTATTTGGGCGAGGTAAACATTTTTCATCACCAGCTCGTGCACGTTAATATGCGCGGGCTGACTATGTAGGTTACTGGTTTGCGCACGTGCCCAATCAAGCAGGTTGATCACCAGGTTATTTATCGAGTTTGATGACCGGCTGATATCGTGCACAAAAGATACGATCTCGTTAGTACTCAAATGGCTCAACCTTGTTTTAAGCAGATCGGCCAAGCCGGTAAGCGCCGCGATGGGGTTCTTAAGATCATGTGCCAGTATGGAGAAGAACATGTCCTTGGTTTTATTGCTGCTCTCCAGCTCGCTTACCGTACTTTCCAATTGCTGGTTTTGAATAACTATCTGCTCCTGCTGGTTAAGTATCTTATCCGTTTTCCTCACTATCTCCTTATTCACCTCCTCCAGGCTCTCGTTTTGCAGCCTGATCTCCTCGTAACTTTCAAGTAAATGGCTGTTGGTTTCAGATAGTTGATGCGTGCGCAGGCTTACCTCTTTCTCCAACTGCTTGTTGCGGTTACGTATGTTTGATAACCGCAGATAAAACAACGCGGTTACCAGGCCAATTATAGCTGCCACTATGAGCAAATAAAACCACCATGTTTTCCAAAACGGCGGGGTTATCACAATATTAATGCTACTCACCTTGGCCGACCATTGCCTGTTATTATTCAAGCCCTTTACCATCAGCGTATAGCTACCCGGGTCGAGGTTAGTATAGGTGAGGCTGTTGCGCATGCCCAGGTTATGCCATTGATTATCATAACCATCCAGCTTATACATGTACTGCTTTTTTTCGGCAGCGGTATAGTTTAGTGACGCGAACTCGAATGAGAAAGTGGATTGCTTGTACGATAGCACTATTTTATCCGCAAGCGAAATATTGGTTTTCAGGGGCGAATCATCGTCACCTATCTTAACATCGCTGTTAAATAACTGAAAGTTGGTAAATATTACCGGCGGATCAAAGTTTACGCCCCGTATCTTATCGGGCCTGAAAACGTTGAAACCATTACGTCCGCCAAAGTACATGCGCCCTGCCTGATCGATACACTTGGCGTATTTAAATTCATCGGCCTGCAAACCATCCGCGGTCGAAAAGTTATAGAACACCTTTTTCACCGGGTCGAATTTACTGAGGCCCTTGTTAGTACTTATCCAGATGTTGCCCTGCCTGTCGCCCAATACAGCGCCAATGGCATCGTTAGCAAGGCCGTTTTCGGCATAGTATACCTTGTTCACAAGCCTCTTGGGGTCAAAGCAATTCAGCCCGAAATTGGTACCCAGCCATAACCGACCTTTATCATCATCCCAAATGGAGGTTACGGTATTATTGCTTAACCTGTCGCTGCCTTTACTCATGGTTTTGGTGGGCAAATAGGCCGCGAAGGTGCCGTCCTCATTATATTTATTCAAGCCGCCGCCATCGGTACCCAGCCAAATATTGCCCTGCCTGTCCTCGTGTATGGTGAGTATATAATTAGTGCTGATGCTTTGCGGAGCGCCGTTCACAAAACGAGTAAAGGTTCCGGTTGCCTGGTTATATAAGTTCAATCCGCCGCCGTAGGTGCCTATCCACATACGGTTCTTGCTATCGTTAAAAACAACAAAGGCGTAATTGCTGCTCAGGCTGGTGTTATTGCCCGGTATATTTTTAAAATGCTTATAGCTGTTAGTAGCCGGGTTAAACACCGTAACACCATCGCCCCAGGTACCCGCCCATATATTGCGGTCACCATCCTCACTAATACTTAAAACATAGTTGCCGCCAATACTTGCCGAATTGCCTGCCTTATGGGCATAGTAGTTAAAATGACCGGTAACCGGGTTAAACATATTAAGCCCTCCACCGTCTGTACCTATCCATATACGCCCTTGCTTATCATTAAAAATGGCGTTAACAATATTATTACTCAGGCTATTGGTGCTGTGCTGATATTTGTAGTGTACAAAGCCGCCCTCATCAATATTCACCATTGATATACCGGCATTGGCCGTACCTATCCACATATTGCCTTTTATATCGCGCTTAATACTATTAATGGTATTGCTTGAAATGCTACCCGCATCATTATCTACATGCTGATAGGTTACTGATTGCTTGGTTACCGGGTTATATATGCTTAATCCACCATTTTCGGTACCTATCCAAAGGTTACCGGCGGCATCCTCCTCCATACATAGCAAAAACTTGTGCGTTCCGGCTTCGGCAGGGTTCTCAAAGGCTATCTGCTTAAAACCATCGGTATGGCTATCGTATAAATGCAGGCCACCGCCGTAGGTGCCTACCCATATATTGTTTTTATGATCGTTAAATATGAACCGGATATGGTCATCAGCCAAACCATGCGCGTCGCCCCCCTTCAGGCTAAAGTGTTTTATAAGCGACCCGTTTTTTGATACTACAAAAATACCGTTACCATTAGTTCCCGCCCATACATCACCATTGGCATCTTTAATAATTGCTGTTACACTTTGCTTGCCCTGCTGTAGCCTGAAGTTTTTTAATGATTTTTTGGAGAGATCATAACTAAAAACGCCTCTGTCGCTGCTACCTATCCATATCTCATTCTCGGTACTCTTGTAAAGATATTGTACAAAATTGCTGAGCGAACTCGCGCCGGGCAGTGTATTGGTTGCCGGGTAAAATTTTTCTGTTTTAAGATCGAGTACATTCAACCCACCATCAGATGTGGCTACCAGCAGGTTGCCATTTTTATCCTGCAACAACGATTTTATCTCATTAGAGCTGAGGGTATTTTTAACCTTGAGGCTTTTTTTGAATACGTTAAATTTATAACCATCGTACCGGTTCAGCCCATCGCGGGTACCGAACCACATAAATCCCTGCCTGTCCTGATAGATACATAACACTTCGCTGCGCGATAGACCGTTGTTTGTGCCCAGCTGCACAAATTTTAAATTCTGCGGTTGTGCCGATGCCCAAAAAGTGGCCATACAGCATAAAAAAAGCATTATTACAGGGCGAACATTCATTTTATTGGCTAAAAACAGGATTTATTGAAACGTTAAATTATCAATAATTAGAATACAAAGGCAGCATATTTTACTTGCAGTGCAAAAAATGAACAGGATTGCAATTATTGAGGACTATTGGAAAAAAAAGCTCAGCGATCAGCAATAATATTGCATTGTACAACCAAATACCCCTATTTATTTCACCTTTTGATGAAAAAAATTATATACATCACGATTTTCTCGGTTTATTTGACAAGTCTGTGGCAGCATTGCGCTGCCCAGGCTCTTTTTGACGATTTTAACGGCACTAAACTAAACAATGCCCTATGGAAAAAAGAAAACAACAAATGGGGCGAAAATCTGGCTAAGGGCACACACGGGGGCGTAATACCCGAAAACGTGTACGTGAAAGACGGAAACCTGGTGATACGTGCGCACGGCAATTTTTACCAGGGTAACATTTGGGGGCACGGCCAAAAAACAAAAGTTGGCGGCGCTATCTACAGCAAAAAAAGTTTTGCATCGGGCAGTTACGAGATCAGGGCGAAGATATGCCCACAGGTTGGAGCCCTTTCAGCATTCTGGACATACTATTATAAAAGCGATACCTGTAACCACGAGATAGATTTTGAATTTCCGGGCAGAAACCAAAGCCCGAATTCGCCGGAAAAATCGGATATTAAATGGGGTTTGATGACCAGTTGGCGTGGTGTGGGTGATGATATGCACAAAACCACCGATATGCCCTTTGGCAATCAGGCCGACGGGCAGTATCACCTGTATCGCTTTGAGTGGCATACGGGCAGCCCTACCGAAAAAGCCCGGGTTGAGTGGTATTACGATAATAAGCTGATGACCACCTCGTACGAGCACGTACCCGACAGGCCATCAAAATTATGGATAGGTATATGGTTTCCCTACTGGATAGGGCGACCCGATTTTGAGGTTGACTACATGTATGTTGACTGGATCAAGATCACGGAGTTTAAAGAACCCGGCGATGTATTAACTAAATAAGTAATTACAGTATAAGTACCCCAAATAAAACATTAATCACCTAAAATTTATAACATGATTAAAATCTTTACCAAATGCAAGCTTCGGCCCCAGTTAAGGCGCGTTAATAGCCTGGCACTATGCGTTAGTATATGCCTGGCCGCACAAACATTGGGTACCGGCGCGGTATGGGCAGCACCCAATGCCCTTAACAAAGGCGCCACGTTTAAACCCGTTGAAATAACAGGTACCGTTACTGACGAAAGCGGCGTTACCATGGCCGGCGTTAACGTATCGGTTAAAGGCACCAAAACCGGCACCACCACCAATGCCGATGGTGCTTACAAAATTAGTGTTGAACCGGGCGCAACGCTGGTATACTCGATGCTGGGTTTTGAAACGCAGGAGGTTGTGGTAAGCAGCCAAAAGGTTGTTGATGTAAAACTATTGCAAACCAACAAGCAGCTTAGTGAAGTACTGGTAATTGGTTACGGCTCAAAAAACAAGAGCACTTTTACCGGTTCGGCAGTAACGTTGAATGCTGAGGATCTGAACAAGGCATCGCTATCAATGGCCAACATGCTGCAAGGCAGGGCGGCAGGTGTGCAGGTAACGCAAAACAACGGTACGCCGGGCGCGTCGCTATCAATCAGGGTGCGTGGTACCAACTCATTGAACGCCAACAGCGAGCCTTTGTATGTAATTGACGGTTTCCCGGTGAGCGATCAGGTTGGTTTTACCCTGAATCCTGATGACGTAGCCTCAATAAGTATATTAAAGGATGCCGCCTCAACAGCCATATACGGTGCCCGTGGTGCTAACGGTGTGGTATTGGTAACCACCAAAAGCGGCAACAAGCACAAAAGCAACCTGAGCGTACATAGCTATGGCGGTATGCAAACCGTTATTAACCGTTTCGATTTGATGAACGGCTACCAAAACGCGCTGCGCATTAATGATATAGCCACCCAACAGGGTAATACCCCACCCTATACCGCAACAAGGCTCGACTCGTTACAGCAAGGCATATTGGGTACCGACTGGCAGGATCAGCTTTTCCGTACCGGCTATGTGCAAAACCATAACCTGAGCTTTGAAGGCGGCGGCCCTAAAACCAACGTATTTACCAGCTTTGATTTTATGAAACAGGATGGTATCATCATTAAATCGGGCTATAAACGTATTGGTGGCCGTGTAAACGTTAACCACGCGGTTAATGATAAGTTCACCATGTCGGCCAGGGTGTTTGGCAACTATGGTACACAAAATGATCTGCCGCTGGCACCATCAACCATTAACGGCTTTTTGAAACAGGTTATCAAAGCCAACCCGGCATCTACATTTGATAGCGGCCTGTCGGCACAGCGCGACGCGCAAAACCCGCTGCACTTTTTAGCGGCCGAGGATCGTGAAAATTCAACCTATCGTACACAAGCCTATTACTCGTTAAAGTACGAACCTATAAAAGGGCTTACCTTACAAACCGATCTGGGTGCCGACATGAATCGTACCGAGATACTTTACTTCTCGCCATCAACAGTAACTACATCGGCAGCAACCAATGGCCGCGGCTCCATCACCAATATTGATGAGCGCGACCTCATCATCAACCCAACAGCTAAGTATGCCTTTAAAAAGGATGAGCATAACTTTAACTTACTGGCAGGTTACAACGCTCAGGATTATACCTACAAGGAATCGGGCATTAACGCTACCAACTTTAGCAGCGATGAGCTGGGTTATGATAACATTGGTACGGCGCAACAATTTACCGGCTACTCATCAAAAACCAAAATAAAACGCCGTAGCTGGTTTGGCCGTATTGATTACGATTATCAGAACAAATACATATTTTCCGGTACCTACCGTATTGATGGTTCATCGGTATTTGGCTCGAACAGCAAGCTGGGTTACTTCCCATCGGCGGCCGTGGCCTGGAACTTTACTGAGGAAGAATTTTTGAAAGGCAAAAACTTTTTAAGTACCGGTAAATTACGCGCCAGCTATGGTATAACCGGTAACGACCGTATACCTACTGGCATATCGCTGGCCACATTCTCAAGCGATAATTCAACCAAGTATACTTTTGATGGGGTATCAACCATAAGCGGTATAGCTATCAACCGCCTTTCAAACCCTGATTTGAAATGGGAAGAAACCAAGGCTATTGATGTTGGTATGAACCTCGGCTTTTTTAACAACCGTATATTATTAGAACTCGATTATTATTCAAAAACAACGTCTGACTTGTTGCTTGATCGCAGCATAGCGCCATCAACGGGTTTCCAAAGCCGTTTTGGAAACTCGGGCGAGGTTACTAATAAAGGCTTTGAGGCATTTTTACAAACCACCAACCTGCGTGGCAAGGGCTTTAGATGGAATACCACCTTCTCCTACTCATACAATAAAAATAAGGTAACCTCATTAGGCAGCAACAACTCTGATATTTATGTCGGCTCGTTCAAACCTGATGGGGCCGCTAATTTCGAGTCGCCGTTCATTATCCGTGTAGGTGAGCCTGTGGGTTCAATATATGGATACGTTTATGATGGCATTATTCAGGAGAACGATCCGGTACTGACCAGCACCCACCCTAATGCCGAAGCCGGCGATCCTAAATTTAAGGACTTGAATGGCGATGGCATTGTTAACGCTGAAGACCGTACCATATTAGGCACCGGTGTACCAAAAGCCATCATAGGCTTTACCAACAACATTGTATACAAAGGCTTTGAGTTGGATATAGTATTGCAGGGCCAAACAGGCGGCAAACTGGTTAACGTACAAAAAGCCGATTTGCTTAACCCAATATCTAACGGTAACGGACTGGCCGAGATAGCTACCAACACCTGGTCGCCAACCAATACTTCGGGCACTATACCTGCAAAAGGCTTTTACGGTAACGCGCATGGTGGCTGGGTAAATTCAAGGTTTGTTGAAAGCTCTGACTATCTGCGCATAAAGAACGTTACGCTGGGTTACACTGTGCCCGAGCGTATAAGCAAAAGGTTTGGCATGTCAACATTGCACTTTTATGTGAATGCCCAGAATCTGTTTACCTGGAGCGGCTATTCAGGCCTCGACCCGGAGATTGGCAACCTGGTTGACAATTCGCAGCAAAACCGTAACGTAGCCCGCGGCATGGACTTTAACGCCTACCCGCTAAGCAAAATGTACCTTTTAGGAGCAAAGATCACTTTTTAACACTATATTGATACTCAATACAATGAAACTACATAAAAACATACTTGTACTGGCCGGTGCTATCAGTGTAGCGGTGCTGGCCTGTACCAGCGGTTTAGAAGAAGAAACCTTTTCGGTATTTGATGCCAATACGCTTACCAACCCCAACAATGGCGAGCAGGCCGTGCGTGGCACCTATGCCGGGTTAAAAGATAATGGAGGCTATGGATATTATGCCGGTTACCTGTACTGGCTTAACGAGTACCCCGGCGATGTGGTTACCACTACCCTTACCGCCCGCCAGGGCGTACAGCTGGATCAGCTTACTTATGATGCCAGCAACGCCACCATTAACGATGTTTGGACGAGTATATACCGCCTGATATCAAGAGCCAATGAATCGGAGGCTATCATCAACAATATCGATTACGTTGGCAACGGCTCAACCGAAGCCTTGAAAAGACAACATTTAGGCGAAGTGAAGTTTTTGCGTGCGCTGGCATATTATGATGCTACCTCATTATGGGGAGATGTGCCGCTGCTGAACAAACCATCATCGGAGTTTACGGATGCTGACGAAAACCCGCCCCTTACCGCGCAGGCTACTATTGAGCAAGGCATGATTGCCGATCTGGAATATGCCGAAGATAACCTGCCTGCATCCTATTCAGCAACCGAAGTAGCACGCGCGACATCGGGCGCGGCAAAGGCATTGCTTGGTCGTTTGTATTTACGCAGGCTGGAATGGCAAAAGGCCGCAGATAAACTGGCCGAGGTTATGAACAAAGGTTACGACCTGCGTACACAAGGCGAAGGCGGCATTGTATCATTGTTTTCGCGCGATAACCGTTCGGATAATGAGTTCATATTTGTGTTGAAATCATCGAGCGAGCCGGGTGCTTATGCCATCAACTCCAACAGTTTCGGTCAAAACTCTACCCCATGGGATTATAACCGTGGCTGGGGTAACTTCCCTTTAAATATCCAGTTCTACTCTATATTTAGTCCGGCTGATGCACGCCGCGATTTGCTGACAGGTAAATTCACTACCATTTACGGGCAGATCATGGCCATCCCAAAACAATATGGTGGCGAAGCTGAATCTGCCGATGCTGATACCTTATTGGCTACCTTTGTTTACAATTTAAAATATCCGCACACAGGTAACTATAATTACTCGGGTTTTAATAACGTAACCATTTTGCGCTACGCGGATGTATTGATGATGCGTGCCGAAGCCCTGAACGAGGTTAACGGCCCTAACCAGGAAAGTATTGACCTGATAAACCAGGTACGTAACAGAAGCGGATTGGCCAGCTATTCGGTAGGTAACTTCGCCTCGAAAACAGAATTGCGTGATGCCATTTTTGAGGAGCGTAACAAGGAGTTCTTTATGGAAGGGCGTCGCCGTGATGACCTGATCAGGTGGGGAAGAGCAGCCAGTAATGGCAGCAATCCGCTGGTTAAATTCAAGGAAAAAGTAGTGCCAACGCTTAAAAACGCGTCTACCTATTCGGATGCGGTTAACTACGCGCTGTACCCTTATCCGCAAAACGAGATACAAAGCAATACCTCGCTCGATCCAAGTGTGAACGCCGGCCGGGTAAGGCAATAGCTCTTTATTTCAACATAAAAACACTACCGAAAAGATACTGCAAGCTTGCAGTATCTTTTCCTGTTTGATTATATTTAGTACGATCATTATATTTTTTACTGAGTGATTAAAAAGAATAAAGGATACACCATTGGCCTGATAGTTTTGATAGTAGCCGTCATAGCGGTAGTGATCATCAAGCAGGATGATCTGAGGCCATTGCGTATCAAACATATTGAGCTGATGAAGCTACCATCCAACAGGTTACGGTTCGAGATCAATGTAAATACCACCAAAACCTGCGATTCCTATCTGCAATACTGGAAACGTGGCAGTCACGATACTTTGTACAGCGCCTTATCATCGGCACAAAAAAACCATAAACTGTACATTACCGCTACCGAGGCCCGCACAAAATACTATTTCAGGGTGCTGGCAAAAAGTAACGGGCATTATGTGAACAGCAAAACCTATAATTTTGAAACGCAGCCCATTTACCAGGCTACCCCCTACTTTACCCTCGAACATTGCGACAGCAGCCTGCGGGATGAGTTGAAGAACAAATACTTTTTAACGCAGATACTTACCGAACCCGGCTCGCTGGTGATTATTGACAATAAGGGCGAGATAGTTTGGTATGAGCCTTTTCAAAAAGGGGTTAAGGTTACCAACTGGACCAAGGACAAAACCATACTGTGCATTGTCGGGCCTGAAAAGATACCATCATCCGGCGGCGACGAGATATTGGAATTGGGATTGAATGGCAAGGCCGTTTTCCACCTGCAAAAAGGCAAGGGCGATATGGATAAACTGGTGCATCATGAGGTACGCAAGGATAAGGATGGAAACGTTTACGCGTTGACCTTTACCAAAAAGATATTCGATTTGTCATCAGTAAAAGGTAAGGTTAAGGATACCGTTAATGGCGATGGCATTGTGCTATTCAACAAAAAAGGGAAGAAACTTTGGGAATGGTCGGTACTGGATCACCTCAACCCGCTGGGCGATCCGGAGATAATTAAACATAAAAAGGATTGGGTACATGGCAACGCTGCTTACAGGCTTGATGATGGTAACTTCCTGATGTCATTCAGGGATTTGAACCAGGTATGGAAGATCGATTTTAAAACAGGCAAAGTGCTGTGGAAATTTGGCGAGAAAGGCGATTTTAAGATGGACCCGAAGCTGTATTTTCACACACAGCATTACATACACCCCACCCCGCAAAACAACTATATGCTGCTTGATAATGGCGACGAAACACATATTTCGAGAGCCATGATATTTAAGCTGGATACTACCAAAATGGCCGCTGATCCCGTTAACGTAGTAACCCTGCCGCCCGAGTATTATACCACCGCCAAGGGCAGCGCTGCGCTGTTCGGCAAAAACGGCGATAAGGTGCTTTTTTGCCTTACCGACCCACGCGCGTTTTTAATAACGGACATGAAGGGCAAAATACTCTGGCGCATACAGGTAGGCGGCGACCCTTACCGCCTTGAGGAAATAACCGACTTTTTATATCAAAAACCTTTGTAATGGAAGCAGTACTTGATATTGAAACGATGAACACAACGCCCCATACCGATAAAAAGCAGGTAACGCTTGGCTACCTGTTCTTTACTTTTTTTAAGATAGGTATGGTATCATTCGGCGGGCACATGGCGCTAATATCGGTGGTGCAGCGCATAATGGTTGATAAGGATAAAGTTATCGATAACGAGCAGGTGCTTAACAGCATAGGCGTGGCCAGCCTGCTGCCGGGGCCGCTGGCCGTAAACGTGGTGGGCCAAATTGGCTACAGGTTAAGGCAAGGCCGTGGCGCGCTCATCAGCACCGCAGGTATTATATTACCGGCATTTTTGCTGATGTGCGCTATAGCGTGGGCGTACTTTTCGCACAGGCAATTTATTAGCAGCAATGGTATACTAACTTACGTTACCGGGGTGGTTTGCGCCATTATTTTGGCTACCGGCTTCCAACTGTTTAAAAAAGAAGTGGCGGATAATAACAACAAGATCATGTTATTTATTGGAGCGCTTGCTTTGCTATTGTATACCGGCAACTACTTTATAACCGTTGGCCTTCTGCTGGCCGGTGGCGCGGCCGGGGCGCTTTTGCAGTTGCAGCAAAAGGAAGCATCGGCGCAAGCCTCACTATCGGGTAAAACCGAGATCGGCATCATCAATAAAATTGTATTGCTTATACTGGCCATTAACCAGGTTTTGTTTTTTAGCAATGGTACACGATACATCAGTACGGGTTACTTAAAGCTGGTGTTGATATTCAGCGGCATCAGCCTATCGCTGTTTGGTGGCGGGTATGTAATGATCCCTATTATGGAATCGCTGTTTGTGAACGATCTGCACTGGCTTACCAAACAGGAGTTTGTTGATGCCATTGCCTTTAGTCAGGCTACGCCCGGGCCTATACTTATTAGCGCTACGTTCACAGGGTATAAAATAGCGGGCTTTGTAGGGGCTACTTTGGCAACCATAGCCATATTTGGCCCATCGGTTTTTGTGAGCATACTGGCCATCAGCATTATTGAAAAGCATCAGGCCAATAAAACCGTAAAGAATATTTTAGCCGGAATAAAAACCGTAGTGGTGGCGCTCATCATCTCATCGGCATGGCGATTAATGGCAGGGCAAAAAATTGACGTACTGTTTGTGGCTATTGTTGCCGTATGCTTTATATTGAACTACAAATACAAAATAAGCCCCGTATACCTTATACTGGGCGCAATTTTAACAGGAACCATTACTACTAATTTGTTATGACAGATACATTAGCCGGTATACAGATCATTGGTACACAGCGTTCGGGCTCTAATTTACTGAGGGTTATACTCGATCAATCTACCGAGATAGCATCACCGCACCCACCGCATATCCTGACCACCTTTATGCCCCTGTTGCCCTTGTATGGCACATTAGATCTGCCTGCTTACCGGCAATTGGTTAGCGATGTGGTTGATTATGTAGATGCCAATCCGGTACCGTGGGAAGGCATCGTACTGAATAAGGAAGAAATACTCAAAGCATCAAAAGCTTATACCCTGCCCGAGCTTAACCGGTTGATTTACGAGCAAGCCGCCAAAACCAAGCAGGCGCGCTACTGGTGCTGCAAAAGTATGGCCAATGTGCATTATGCTGATGAACTGGAAGCCGCCGGGCTCAACCTGAAATATATGTACCTGTACCGTGATGGGCGCGATGTGGCGGCATCATTTAAAAAGGCGGTAGTGGGCGAAAAGCACAGCTATCACCTCGCTAAACAATGGCAGCACGACCAGCAGGCTTGTATCAACCTTGAAAAAAAGTTAAGCAGCGATCGTTTTTATAAACTTAATTATGAAACATTAATAGCCTACCCGGAGCAAACGGTTAAAAGTTTGTGTGATTTTTTGGGTATTGAATACGTTGATTCTATGCTCTCGTTCTACGAGTCGAAAACATCAAAACTAACTGCCGAGGCGGGTGAAATGTGGAGCAATCTGAAGAAACCGATCATGAAGGATAATACCGGCAAGTATAAGTCGGCATTTAAGGATAACGACCTGGAGATATTTGAAACCGTTGCCGGTGGTGTGCTTGTTGAGTTAGGCTATGATCTGCATAGCGATGTAAATCCATCTAACCACAATACTTATGCGGAAGAATTGTTATCCGAAGAAAACATCAAGACCTACACGGCCTTGAACGCGCAGCTAAAAAAAGAAGTGCTATCGCAAGCCCGCCCCTCGGATCTGGAGAACAGGCGCCCGCAGGAGGAGATCATCAAAAATATTAAAGCCCGTACCGAGGCAAATAAAAAAGTATGGATATAGATATTGACCTGCTTACAGGTATAGCGGTAAAAGCTGGTGAAGCCATTATGAGTGTTTATAATGATGACCGTGATGCATCGGTCACTTATAAGGCTGATAGCTCTCCCCTAACGCTGGCCGATAAGCTATCACATAAACGGATAGTGGCCGACCTTACCCTGCATTATCCCGAAATACCTATCCTATCAGAAGAAGGAGCCCATATACCCTACGAGGTGCGCAGCGAATGGGAATATTATTGGTGCGTTGACCCATTAGATGGCACCAAGGAATTCATTAACCGCAATGGTGAGTTTACGGTTAACATAGCCCTTATACATCGTGATACGCCGGTGCTGGGTGTAATTTATGTACCCTGCAAAAATGTGTTGTATTATGGCGATAGCAAGGGCAGTTACCGCCAAAAATTAATTGAGGGAAAAGTGCGTATTAAGACCGAAAGCAAACCAAGTAACTGGACGGCCGTAGGCAGCCGCTCGCATGCGGATGGAACCGAGGCTGATTTTTTAAGTGCCTACCCGGTAACCAGGCAGCTAAGCGCAGGCAGCTCGCTCAAGTTTTGTTTGGTGGCCGAGGGCAAGGCGCAGATATACTTTCGCAGCGGACCAACCATGGAGTGGGACACCGCCGCCGGGCATGCCATAGCCGTAAACAGCGGTGCCATTATGCAGGGCGTTAACGGCGAGCCGTTTCGGTATAATAAGCCATCTCTGCTAAATCCGGGCTTTGTGTGCCGGGTTGAGCTACCTCAGCAGTGATCAGCGGCAATATAGCATTGTATAGCTTGGCTGTACATTCCTGAGCCGTGGTATTGTGCGCCTGCAAGGTTAGCCAGGGTTGAGCAGGCGCTTCAAATGATGAGCCGATGCCGGTAAAATTCCTGATCTCCTTTTTAAACGCCTGTTGGTACAGCCCCTTAACATCGCGGCCTACGCATACCTCCAGCGGGCAGTCAACAAAAACCTCGTGGTAATTATCACCCAAAATATTACGGGCAATATCGCGGTGGCGATTAAGCGGGGTTATGAGCGAGCAAATGGTTATTACATTGTTGGCGCATAGCAGCGAGGCCATTTCGGCGGTACGCCTGATGTTTTCGGCACGCTCATCATCGCTAAAGCCGAGGCCTTTGTTCACGGTTTCACGCAACGCGTCGCCATCAAGCCTGATGCTGAAATAGCCGTTAAGGGTTAAGTGCTGCTCAAGCAGTTGGGCAATAGTGCTTTTACCCGCGCCCGACAGGCCAAGCAACCATACCACAATTCCTTTTTGTCCGGATAGTTTTGTTGTTATCATGCGTTTTGTATGATGATTTAAAGCGCTGTTATTAAGATACTAATTAATTTCAGGATTTATAGCGGCGTGAATTTAAAACTGTGTATCACTATCTCCACACTGCTGTTATCGCTGGGTACCATGCCCTGAAACAGCCATAAATTCATGTACACAGGCATGCTTACCGTTGATACAGAATAGGGCGGCGCGCAGGTAGAGGTAGCGAATAAGTTGGTATCGTTATCATAAAACCCACCAAGGCTTTTAAACACCACGCTGTTTGCCGTGCGTGTAAACCTATGGGTAGTGTAAGTACCATCATCAAGACTAAAATTATACGTTTGATGAAATGTTGGGTTACCTGTAGATGCCGGGTAAATGGTATAGTTTAACGGCTGATTGGCTTGTACACCCCAGCGGGCAAACTCAATATCCATTTCGTGCAGGCCATCAACGCCGTTGTAATTAAAAAAGCCAAGCACCACGTTTTTATCAAGCGCATTCAGCGGGCCATCAACCTGCCATTGGTAGGTACCATAGCCAAAGGTTTGCGTGCTGATCACCTCGGCGCACTCCCAGCGGTTGGTAGTGGTGTTCTTGCTTACTTTTAAATGAAGCCAGCCATTGCTATCAACCCAAACATTATCCTTATTCCAGTAGTTAGGGCCCGGCCCCATGGTTGAGCTGCCGGTGTTCTTTATATTCCAGGTATAGCCGCTAAACTGTATTGTTGCCGAGGCTTTTTTAACGGTATCAGTATTTGATGGGGTGGCTTTTGTACTTTGCGCTCCCTCCTTTTTACAGGCTGCAACAGCAAAGGCTACAAACAACATGCACAAACTTCTGATCTTCATGGCCGATAATTGGATCTTCATTAATCCAAATATACCACGCACCATAAAGCCGGAATTTCCAATAGTCCTGAATTGTTGTAAACTTTAAATGCCTATCACTTATTCATCTTGTAGCTTTCTTTTATCACGGCCTGGTTTACGGCACGTACACGCTCTACGTCCATTTTTTCAACAGCACGATCGTACGTTAAAACGCCGTTCACCTCGTGTTCAACATCGGTGGTTTGGGTGTATATGGCTACGCTGAGGCCTTTATATTTCATGAGCTGTTCTACCTGATCGAATAGGAAAACATAACGGTCAGTAAGTGCTGCTTTGGTCGGCTCATAATCATAGGCATTGTTTTCAACAGGCCACATGTGATCGCGCACAAACAGGCCTACACCACCAAACTCACCCAGCGAGGCGGCCCGATGATCATCGGGCACTGAAGCATCCTTGGGGCCTACGTAGATGTGGGTGTCCACATAATCGCCATTACCCGGATCGCCATAGGCTTTTTGATAGCCCGGATTATTGTTAAAGCCCGAGTTACCGTTAACCAATCGCGATGGATCGTACTGCTTTACCCAGTTGGTGATGCTCTTAACATCAAAGGCTCCCCAGTTCTCGTTAAATGGCACCCACGTAATTATGGATGGTGAATTGTAATGATCGTCCATTATAGCCTTCAACTCCTGACGAAATACCTTGCGCACTTTCAACGTATCCTCATGCTGATACCAGATGGCCGGCATATCCTGCCAAACCAGCAAGCCCAGCTTATCGGCCCAGTAATAAAAGCGCTGAGGCTCGGTTTTCATGTGTTTGCGTATCAGGTTATAACCTGCCTTTTTTGAAAATTCTACATCAAACTTCAAAGCGGCTTCGGTTGGCGCGGTTAATATACCATCAGGCCAGTACCCCTGATCAAGCAAGCCTACCTGCATTACAAACTTGCCATTAAGCAATGGCCTTATTACGCCATCAACCTTACCCAATTTAATATCGCGCATGCCGAAATAGCTTTCCACCTCATCGGCAGCGGTACCGCCGGCATTGGTTACCGATATTTTCAGATCGTACAAAAATGGCTCATCAGGCGACCATAGTTTGGCATTTTTTATAGGCAGATAAAAAGCTTTTCCGGCTACACCTTTAGCTTCTGATACTACCTTGCTGCCATCCAGCGCGGTAGCCGATAATTTGGTATTGGCATCGGCATCAACAGTAACTATCAGGCGGCTGTTGGCAACATCAGGCAATAGTTTAACGCCTTTAATATAAGTTTTGGCCACAGGTTCAAGCCATACGGTTTGCCATATGCCCGATGTAAAGGTATAATCGCCCCGCGGACCATTTTTGCCCGATGGTGTACGCCCATCGTTAGGATCGTGCGCGGCAACTACAATAGTGTTGCTGCCCTTTTTTAAGTATGGCGTAATGTTAAAGCTAAAAGCATCGTAACCACCGGCATGGCTACCGGCTTTTTGGCCGTTTATAAATACAGTAGCATCATGATCAACAGCATCAAAATGTATTATAACCTGTTTATCGCCCCAATTGGCTGGTACTTCAAACGTGCGTTTGTACCACATATTTATTTCCTGCTTACGCTCAATGCCTGATATTACAGACTCGGGGCAATACGGCACCAATATCTTATCTGTTTTACCGCTGAACGTTATGGGCTTTGCCGGGTTGAACGCGTTAGCTACATCTTTACCTCCCTGGTAATCCCACTTGCCGTTAAGGCATAGCCATTGCTCGCGCTGTAATTGTGGTCTTGGATATTCGGGGAAAGGAATTTTGGCTTCCATGGCCTCTGTTGTCCATTGGGTTGGCAATTTTGGCTTTTGGGCTACTGATGAGTTACAAAAAGTTACACCCAATAAAATTGATGCGGTAAACAGTTTAAAATAATTGGTCATTGATCTCAGATAAATGTTAACACTGCTTGCATAGCTAACCGGCAGATAATTAAGCAGCTTTAGGTTTTTACTGAGCCAATAATACTAATAATATACTTTACAGCAGTGTTAAATAATAACGTTTTAGCAATTTAAGGGTGAATTATAATGAATTTTAACGTATCTTATTTTTAATATTAAGCGTAAAATATACATATGTTAATAATATTGATTTGTTTGGCACAATCTTAGCACTGTCATATTTTGCTATATTTTATTATTACTTAATATCAATAATTTAACTTTGCATGTTATAACTTGCGAAATAACAAATAATAAGTCCCCTATTTTTGAATTTGTATGCCCGATAAAAAGATTACCGTTTTGTATGTGGATGATGAGGAGAATAACCTTTTTTCGTTTAAAGCTACTTTTCGCATCAAATACAATGTGTTAACCGCTATTAGCGGCGACGAAGCATTAAAACTACTGGCCGAAAAACCGGTACATATTATTGTTACCGACCAACGCATGCCCGAAATGACCGGTGTTGAGTTTCTGGAAAACGTATTAAAAAGTTACCCTGACCCAATGCGCATACTCCTTACCGGCTATGCTGACATGAACGCGGTGATCGATGCGGTAAATAAAGGCAAAATATTCCATTACCTTACCAAGCCCTGGAACGAAGCCGAACTGGATGCCACCATACAAAAGGCTTATCAAAAATACCTGGAGAAATTAGAGATGCAGGACATGAACGATAAGCTTGCCGTATCAAACGATCAGCTTGAGTTTATGCTGAGGCAAAAACTGCTATCCTGATCTGTTACCCTATCGAGTATTTATGGAATACATCTTCAAGCTTCTCTTTAGTAAGCGGTTTTTCAACCACACCAAGTACTGTACGGTAAGTGCGCCCGCGCGATATATCATTTTTATTTAAGGTAGATGATAGTATAAATATGCGGTACTGATCGGTTATCTCATCAGGCAAACGCTCATAAGCTTCCAAAAATTCAAAGCCATTCATAATAGGCATTTGCAAATCCAGAAATATTACCGCAGGCAAAGCTAACCCGGTGTTACCATCGCGTATGGCCTCAAATGCGGTAAGCGCGTTGTTATGCAGTTTAACCGTACTATCGGCATAGGCAAACTGAATGATCTTTTGCGCTATAAAGCAATCAAGCTGACTTTCATCAATAACTATTAAAGATAAGGCCATGGCTGATCACAATGAAGGTATAGTAACTTTAAACGTAGTACCTTGGTCCATAATTGAGTTTACCTCAATTTGGCCGTTCAACTTTAGCAAGGCTCCTTTCACGTTATACAACCCGAATCCCGAGCCTACCTCCTGCGAGTTTGCCCGGTAAAACAAGTTGAATATCTCGCCTATGTGGTTGCCTAATATGCCCACGCCTGTATCTTTAACATACACGGTAGCCATATTATGCTCAACCTCAATTATAACATCAACACGCTTATTTATCTTGCGCTTATCCTGGTATTTAAAGGCGTTTGAAAGCAGGTTGTTAAATATCAGTTTCAGTAATTCGCGGTCACTCCTGAAGGTTTGGGTTTGTGTAACCTGCACTTCAAAACCAACTTCGTTTACCTTTGATGATACCTCGTACAGTGGCTTCAGCTCATCCATCAGCTGCGCAAGGTTTATCTCGGATATTTTTAACTCGCCACGTTGCAGGCTATAATAATCGTGCATGCTGATGATGTAGCTATCCAGCTTACTGATAGATTTTTCCATCAGCACCAGCATCTCCTTCATCTCGTTAATGTCGTCAATATCATGCGCTACGTTTATAGCGCCTAATATGCCGGTTAACGGGCCACGTATATCGTGGCTTACGCTGTAAGCGAACTTATTAAGCTCCTCGTAAGCGGTTTGCAGCTCGTTGTTTTTCACGGTCAGCATTGATGTGGCCATGTAAAACTTATTAGCCTCCTCAATGGCCGAGAATATATCGGGCTCTGTCCACGGTTTTTGGCAGTACCTGAATATGTTACCCTTGTTGATGGCGGCGATGGTTGATTCGGCATCGCTGTAGCCGGTTAGTAAAATTCGTACCGGTGCCGGATGCTTGGCACGCATCTCCTCAAAAAACTCCACCCCTGTTTTGCCCGGCATACGCTGATCACAAAATACCACGCGTATGTCAGGATTCCGATCCAGTATATTAAAGGCCTCATCAACCTTATCAGTAACAAATACCTGGTAATTTATACGTAATGTAGCCTTAAAGCCGATGAGGTTATCAGGTTCATCGTCTACATATAAAATTTTGATTTTCTCGGACATTGCTTATATCGGTTTATGTTGATCGATTATTCTTATATGGAATACTATAAATATGATAATTGTTTTAAGCCAATTTTAAAGGGAGTTCAATAATAAATTCACAACCCTCACCAAATGTGCTGTTTATGGTAATATTACCGTTATGGCGCTTAATGGTATTGTACACTATTGACATACCCAGGCCCGTGCCCTCGCCTACCTCCTTAGTGGTAAAAAACGGCTCAAACACCTTGTGCTGCGTTTCTTCGCTCATACCAACACCATTATCACTAAAATGCAGGTATACATGCCCATCATGCTCCCTTGTTTTTATATTGATGATACCTCCGTTATTCTCACCAAATTTCTTGTTTATTGCGTAAACCGAATTCGATATCAGGTTCAGGAATACCTGGTTCAACTTACCTGGGTAACACTCAACCAAATCCAGCTGACCAAAATCGCGCTCAACCGCTACCTTATTATTAAACAGATTGTTACATATAATAATAGTCGACTCGATACCTTCATGAAGATCGGCGTATTTCAGGTCATCTTCATCTAAACGCGAAAATATTTTTAAGCCTTTTACAATTTCGGCCGTACGTACCGCGCCCTCGTTTATACCCTTTAACAGATGCTTTATTTCGTAGGTCAGATAATCCAGGTCCAGCTCCTCTTTAAGCGCGTCTATCTCCTTCTGCTTCGCTTCAACTGATGTGTTTGAAAGGCCTACTTTTTCAATAGATTCCAGGGCATCCATCATCATCTCAATATCGCGCTTAAGCGGATTGATATTTGAAGTTACAAAATTTATAGGATTATTTATTTCGTGCGCAATACCTGCCGTTAATTGACCAAGCGATGCCATTTTTTCTGACTCAACCAATTGTGATTGAGCCTGTTTCAAATTATCCAACGTTACCGATAATTCGTTGTTGGTTTCCTTCAGCTCGTGTGTACGGTCATTAACCTTGGCTTCAAGTATCTCATTTTGCTCGCGTATAATGCGTTCGTTTTCCTGCAAGGCTTGCAGTGCTTCTTCCTGTGAACGTTCTTTTTCTTCCTTGAGTACGTTGATCCTGTCAGCCAGCGCGAATGATAGCAGCATGGCCTCCAACGCCGAACCTATAAGCAGTGCCGAGTTAGTAAGATCGTTATAAGGTAGTATTACGTTAAAATCCTTAAGTACATAAATTACAACGCATACAATGAATATTGACCACGCGATCAGGAAGTACTTAGCCGAGCGCGAGCCTTTCATCAATATCCTCACTGCCATAAACAACACGTACAACGCGCTGAACATGGCTGTTGCCAGCATAATGGTATAGCTCAGGTTGTAATGCCCTAAAAAGGCCAGTAATATCTGGAAAGAATATAAGCCCCAGAAAACGTACGAAAATTTATGTAAAGTGGGCGCGTATACCTTTGAATTCAGGAAGTTTTTGGAGAACTCAATGGCCGACAAGCCTATCAAAGCGCTGGTGATATAAACCAGCATATCAGCCACCAGCGGGTGGTTTTTAAGTACGAACCGTAGCAAATAACCCTCTAACGATGATTGCGTGAGCAACACCATTGACAGGTATACAATGTAATACAGGTAGTTTTTATCGCGTACGCTGATGTATACAAAAAAGTTGTACAATATCATCACCAGGATGATGCCTACATAAATACCAAAGGTTATATCCTTAAAAAACGCGCGTTCAACAATTTGCCCCGCACTGCCCAGGTAAAACGGTAATATAAGTTGCTTACCGCTTTGTACGTGTATATAAACCGTACTTTCGCCACCCTTTTTTAGGCTGATTGGGTATATATAGCTTTGATGCTTGATAATGCGGGTATCAAAATTTAACCGGTGCCCACTTTTGTTTTGCTGTACAACTTTGCCATTGCTTAGCTGGTAAAAGCTGATAGAATCAACTATAGGCTGATTGAATTGTATAGCCAGTGAAGTATCAGCCGAAGCATCTTTAACCGTGAAGCGTATCCAATAGCTGTAAGGCTTTGTAGCCAGGTTAGGAAAATCATTATCAACCTGCTGATACGCTGTGGAGCGCATGGCCGCCGTTAAGGGTATATTGGAGTTGGTATCAGTTAATATCTCTAAATCCTTACCTATAACCTGCACCTGGCCTTTAAATGCAACCACATTTTGGGCTTTGGCAGGTGTGAACATGCTTGTTACTGTTGTTAACAATAACAGCACGAAGAATTTTATGAATGATATTGGTTTTTTATCGGCGATCATTACAGCTATTTTATACCTAACCGTTGGTTAAAGTTGATAAAAAAGTTCGTCTTTATGTTTTCTCAATGATTTTGGTCCGTAATCATCAGCCACGGCCAGCTTCATCAGGAAAACCTCAGCTTCCCGGTCGTTTTGCTGCCCTACCGGGAATATCTTAAGGAAACGCTCGCGCAGGGCGGTCAGATTTTCGATCTCGTCAGGCGTAAGCTGTTCGCCTTTACCATGTATCAACCGGTTAAAGAAGAATGCCGGCGACAACATAGGATGTATGGCTATACCTTCCGCAACGCTTAACAACCACAATTTTTCAACCGCTTTACCGGCATCAATTAAACCGGTGTGCGTAAACTTAGGTATAGTTACCAGCAACATACTACCGGCAGATTTTACCGCCTTAAGCGATAGCTTTTTAAAGGCGCTCCCCTTTTTCCAGTTCGATATCAGCTCAACAGCTTTCCAATCGCCCGCTACCTTAAAACCGGCAATATCGCTTTGGCTAATGTCAACCGCCTCTATCTCAACACCGTCGCGCTTTTCATCAGCTTCGGTTCTGTTCCAGCGTATCTCGTGGTAAAATTCTTCGTGGCCCAGTTTATTCAATAACCTCACCTTATCGCATTCGGCAATAATATCGGCCAGTTCGGCCAATTCGGTTTCATCTTCGGTATGGTACAGGTTAATTCCTTCAAACTCGCTTAGCTGCGCGGTAGCTTTATCAAACAGATCGGCGGCTATAGGCTGGCGCACATCAATACGGCGATTGGTGCGACGGGTAAATATCTGCGCGGCCAGTTGGCTGTCATTACTTTCAGCCGAAGCCTTATCCTCAAAGCGTATAACGGCGGCTATTTGAGAGGCTGCATCCGCAGTTAATATGTCAGCCACAGCAGTTAAGCCGATAGCTTTTGCCTGTAGTTGAACGTTCTCGATTGCAGCGCCTAATGCCATGTGCGAGCCCATCTCGTAATAATCTCCCCACGACCATGATTTGAACTTATCATGAAACAGGAACAACAGCCCATTATGATAAACCCATAACCAGGGTTGGTTATTACCGGCAGATGGCGCAGCCAATGCCGCATCAATTATTTGTTGCAGTTGTTGCTGATCAGGCTTAAATGTAGCTGCCGCGTTTTGGGCAGTGTATTTTTGTATGCTCTCCGCTTGCTGACCTTTGGTTAACGGCAGGTATGGATTAGCCGACAGATCAACCACCTTGGCAACATTCTCATCCTTCACTAAATCTTCCAGATCGATATAATAACGGCCTGATTCGTGGTACTGATCAAGCAAAATACGGCGGCAAACATCGGTAGTTAGCGCGCCACCCAACGTAACCGACGATGCCAGCTGCGGCCAGGTATTGATGGATTGCTCAACCTCCAGCATTGATGCTTTCAATCGGGTTGATATGGTATCAGCGCCTATCATACGCAATATGTATGGTACCTTTTCTTCGTTGGTCAGATCCTTGATGTTATCCGGGTCGAGTCCATCGGCAAGGCCGTGCAATACCGGGCGGTTAGGCTCAAGGTCAAAACGCTCAACATCAAGCATACCACGATCGTTGGTATCCATTACTACCGGTATGTTCAGTTCGCGTGCTTTATAGCGACTTTGTATCTTAATATCCAAGCCATCACACACCTCAATAAACAGATCGAGTTTTTTATCGCCTATAAAAAAGGCGTCCATATTGCCTTTGTGCAGGCCATCGTTAAATATAGTTACCTTTAAAAACGGATCTATCTCGGCTATCTCACGCGCGGCTATAACCGTTTTGTTGATACCCAGGTTAAACAGCGGGGTACGTAAACGGTTAAGGTTACTTAGCTCGGCGGTATCAAAGTCGGCCAGGCGCAACTCGCCGCAAATACGCTCCATAGCAATAGTTAAGGCTATAGAATGCCCTACAGACAGGCCTACTATACCAATTACCCTTTGCTGCAAACCGTGCTGCTCATCAAGCGTAATTTTATAGCGGTTACGGTTGGTACGTACTTCTATAAACTCCTCCTCCTCCAGTAAATGTATCAGCTTTTTATTCCAGGGAAAATAAACCCATACACCCTCCTGATCAGGGTTTTTATTCGCGTGGCGCTCACTGATCAGGCGTGCATAATCATCGGGTTTTAGCTTAATGGTTGGGTGCTGCATTTTCAGCAACTCCTTAAGCTGTTCCTCATAATTATCGTGCACAATACTTACACCACCGCCTGATATCAGGTCGGCAAGCGCCTGCTCATCATCACTATTTTTTAACCGATAAAAAACTGGCTTGTAAATTTGGTTGAGTGCGCCGGTGGCTTCAATTAATCCCGATAGAGCGTTCATATACGTATTTGGTAGGTGTTTTACGATGAAATAGTTGTAAAAGTTGGCAATTTACGGCACTAAAGAAAATTAATATCCCTTTCGTCAATCTTGCCTTGCAGAAAGTTTTTCTGTGTGTTGGCAATGGCCTGCTCAAGGCTCCAGTTGCCCAGTGTTGGTATTTGGGTTTCGTAATGTATAATGATCTTTTTGCCGCGCAATTCCTCCTCGCGTACAGCCACAAAATTATCGCGCACCTGCAAAATGGCCTTCCTGTCTTCCTCATCGGCTAACGGCATTCCGGGTACATCCTTTAATACCATGGTAGTAGCTACCAGGTCAAGCTTTGGGTAATAAAAGGTACCGTTGTTACCTATCGTTGGCACCAGCTCCATACCTATACCTTTAACCGGCTTTACCGTATATGGCGCGCACAACGCGAACAGCGATTTTAAGCCCAGCTGAAAGGCAATAGCCGCCGATACTCTGATCAAAAATATACTGCCTACGCCGTAGCCCGCTATTTCGCGCGAGTTCCATAAGCCGCAAAGCTCGCCGGTACCCTGCTGGGCGTAGTTGTAAACGGTTTCAAATATCTTGGGGTCCATAGCGCCCGTGGCCGATTCAATGGGCAATGGCTCGTGCCCGCCCGCCACATGCACGCGCGCGCCGCCGTAAACCTTTGAACCATCTATCGATTCAACAACCATAACAAACGCGTCGGGGTTTTGCGTCCACTCGTGCCTTGATGAAGTTACCTTGGTAACACCTATTGAGGTTAGTACATGGGTATGCCCTTCAATAAACGCTTCACAAGTATCCGGATCGTCAACTGCTCTAAATGCCCTTAGCCGTACTTCCGGCTTTTCTTTACTTAATATAGATTCCATTAATACGTATAGGGGTATCAATAGTAAAGCTATCATTCATTCCGCATCTATACAACCCGTTGCTCACTACTGCTCAGCAAATGTAATAAATGCAGTTGTAACATAACAACCTCCCCAAAATGTCTTTTACTCGATTAAAGCATATACTTATAAAACAAGAAAGCCGCTGAAAATTAGCGGCTTTCTTGTTTTATTTGGCTTGTACGCCCCATCGCTTGTTGGGCTTAGGCCCCATTTCAAGCTCGAGGGTACCGCCACCTATCAGGTCGCTGTGGTTAAACCACGGGGTGTTTATCACCTTGCCGTTTAGTTTGGCGCTTTGTATGTACTTATTTTCAACAGATGCGCCTTTGGCTATTAGTCTGAACTTTTTACCGTTAGGCAGATCAATGGTTACATCCTCAAACAGCGGACTACCTATAGTATAAACCGGCGTGCCGGGAGTTACCGGGTAAAAGCCCATTGACGAGAATACTACAAAGGCCGTCATGCCGCCGCCATCCTCATCACCGGGGATGCCGAAAACATTATCCTTATACCATACATCCAGCAAAAAGCGGATGCGTTTTTGGGTTTTCCAGGGGGCATCAGTAAAGTTATACAGGTATGGTATATGGAAGCTTGGTTCGTTACCCATCGAGAACTGGCCTACTATGCCGGTAAAATCAGGGAATTTTGCCTGCAACTCATATTTGCTGCGGCCCAGGTCTTCGCGGAACAATTGATCTAACCGTGCCTCGAATTTCTCTTTGCCGCCCATTAAGCCGATCAGCCCGGGAACATCATGCTGTACCTGCCATTGGTATGTCCAGCCGTTATTCTCATCGTAATAATCACGACCGCCCATGCCGCCATCAAACTTAGGGTCGATGTTGATCCATTGGCCTTTATCATCCTTGGGCATAAACAGCATTTCCTTATCGCTCCAAAGTTTTTTATAGTTATCCGCACGTTTGATAAACAGGTTGTAATCATCATTTTTGCCGATGTTCTTGGCGTACTGAGCCAGCGCCCAGTCATCATAACTGGCACCAAGTGTTACTGCTACGGCCTGGCGTTTTTCAAAGCCATGCACACCCTCAACCGTTTCCTTTTCGCCCGGATGCAATGCCGGGATATAGCCGTTGGCATAATAATAATCTTCCAGCGGACCTTTAGGGCCATTCTTCCACGGCATCATGGTAGCTTGAGTGGCATTTTTACGCATGCCCTCATAAGCCTTTTTAATATCGTAATTACGTAAGCCTTTATTGTAGGCATCCAAAAAGGTTACCGTTGAGTGAAAACCATTCATACAAGCGTGATCGCCAAACAACACCGGGAAGGTTGGCACCCAACCACTTTGCTGATACATGTTTACGTATGAGTTGAGTATATCCTCCTCTTGCGCAGGGTTAAGTATGGTACGTAACGGGTGGTGGGCCAGGTAAGTATCCCATGTCCAATCATCAACATAAAAAGGGCGGTTGCTTTCGTGTATCTTTTTATCGTAACCGCTGTAGTATTTATTTCCTTCGGAGATGTTTACCGGGCGTTCGTAACAACGGTATAGCGCCGAGTAAAAGCTGCGTTTTTGCGCTTCGGTGCCACCGGCTACGTTTATCTGGTTGATCACCTTGCTCCAGGCCTGCTCGCCTGATTGCTTAAGTTGATCAAAACCACGGTTACCCTTAAACTCGGCTGTATAATTTGCCTTGGCCTGCTCAGCACTTACAAATGATACCGCGTACTTAAGCTCAACCGTATTGGCTGATGAATTAGCGAAGCTGATAAATGCCTTTACGCCTTTGCCGCTAATGGTTGAACCCTGCGCTACATTGCCGTTGTTCAACACACCGGCAGTACCTTTTTCATTGAACACACCGTAGGTGTATATCTTAATATCGTCATGATAAGTTTCAACACCGGTAAGCTCGTTACCTGCAACATTCCATGATGATTCGCCGCCGTTGTAAACGCCAAGCAGCAAGTTCTTTTCGCCCTTTGCCGGGAACTCAAAGCGATAGATACCTGTTTTTATACCGGGCACATACTCAACAGTGATCTCCTGATCTATTAAATAGGTTTTGTAATACCACGGGCGTATCTGTTCCAGATCATGATCATACGTCATGCGTTGGTTAAAGGCCTTTGCCGAAACGGCATCTGTCGTTGGTTTCAGGCTGAATGCCTCGCCCATACGGTGCGATACGATAAGCAACGGGAAACTGCTGATCTGATCGTCCAGATAATCCTTACGTATCGGGAACATACGCATCATTTGGTTAGGCAGTTGCACGGTTGGCCGGGTAGGCTCTAACAGCGCGCCAACGTTGCCCACTCGCGGATCTACATACTTTAAATTTCCTTCGCCTGAGTTTTGCTGAGCCATAGCGGGCATCCAGCAAGCGGTAATTAACGTTAACGCTGATACGCAACGCTTAATTTGTTCTATCATCAGATATTGGTTTGTAACTGCTTATGCAGTATATGGTAAAACGGTTTCCCAAAGTTATAATCTGTATCGTTATTCAAAAATGTAAACGCTTTTATTTTTTTAAGCTATTGTTAAACTTAACCTTGCACACATTAAGGGCATAAACACCAAACATTATATACAGTATTCTAATAATCAGATATTTGCTTTTATAATCACATTCAAAATATACTATTGGTTAATTTAACAATCACACAGATTTTATACTGTGTACATGTTGAAACTTTACATTTATACCTAAATAAACCTTAGATGAATAAAGACACTATACTTAAAACAATAAGCCGCCGAAACTTTATCCGCAATACCGTTATTGCAGGCGCGGGCGCCGTTCTTATCCCTTCAGCCTTAACAGGTTGCAGTAAAAACGACGATGATGATAAAGTAAACTACCAGGGCCAGGGCTTTAACGAAGGCGTAGCCAGTTTTGACCCGGCTACCGACAGGGTTATATTATGGACCCGCTACACTCCGGCCAGCCAAGAAACCGGCACGCCCGAAGTATTGCTTGATGTTGCCAAAGACAAAGATTTTAAAGATGTGGTAGCCAGCAGATCGGTACGGGTTGATAGCAATAGCGATAACACCGTATATGTTGATGTAACCAACCTTACATCAAACACAAAATATTACTACCGCTTTCGCAGCGAAACAACTGAAGCTGTTTCAGTAACCGGCGAAACCAGGACATTGCCTGCCGCCGGGCAAACCAACGAGGTGAAGATGGCCGTGATATCATGCGCTAACTTCCAAGCCGGGTTGTTCAACGTTTATGGCGCGGTAGCTGAGTCTGACGCTGACTTTGTTGTTCACCTGGGCGATTATATTTATGAGTACCAGGCAGGCGGTTACGGATCGAACGACAACACCGAAAACTTAAAGCGCACACATAAACCTGCCGGTGAGATCATCTCGCTTGATGATTACCGCCAGCGTTATCGCCAGTACCGCAGCGATGAGCAATTGCAAAAGGCTCATCAGCTTAAGCCTTTTATTTGTGTTTGGGATGACCACGAGGTGGCTAATGACGCTTATAAGGATGGCGCGCAAAACCACCAGCCTAACGAGGGCGATTACAATACCCGTAAAATGAGCGCCATACAGGTATGGCACGAGTATTTGCCAGCCCGCGTACAGGATAACGCCAAAATATACCGCAACTTTGAAATAGCCGGATTGGTGAATTTGATGATGCTGGATACCCGTATCATAGGTCGTGATAAGCAAATAAGCTATGCCGATTATATTACACCAACAGGTTTAAATACCAACGCCTTTTTAGCCGCATGGCAAAACCCACAACGTACTATGCTTGGAGCCGAGCAAAAGGCATGGCTGGGTACCAGCCTGGCTGGCAGCAATGCCAAATGGCAGGTATTGGGCAGCCAGGTGTTAATGGGCAAAATGTATATGCCTGCCGAACTGCTTTTATTAGTAGCCCAAATTGCTGATGGCAGCAGCAACCCCGAAGTGCTGGCACAACTTAATACGCTGATATCTCAATTGGTTGTTATCAAAACCCGCGTACTGCAAAATGATCCGACTGTTACCCAGCAGGAAAGGGCTCGTGTTGATACGGTGTTACCTTATAACCTTGATGCCTGGGATGGTTATCCTGTTGAGCGCGAAGCCGTATTTGCCTCCGCAAATGGCAAAAAACTGGTAGCCTTAGCCGGTGACACCCACAATGCCTGGTACTCGGCACTTACTACCGTTAACGGCAACAAGGCGGGTGTTGAGTTCGCTACGGCATCGGTATCATCACCTGGATTTGAGGCCATATTTGGTACCAATGCTGCTACAGTTGCCGGTTTTGAACAGGCCATAGCTTTGCTGGTTAATGATCTGCAATACCTGAATGCCACACAGCGTGGTTATGTAATGGCATCGTTCACGGCTAATGAGGCAAAATCCGAATGGAGATATGTAAGCACCATCTCAACCAAAAATACTACTACCGTTACCGGTAAAACCGTGACCGAGGTTTAGGTTAGACACTATTATACTACAACAAGCCGGTTTTTGTAATGAAGACCGGCTTTTTTTGTTGAGTCAATGGATCGGATTGCACATCTATCAGTGTAAATTATACAATCGACCATCTTAGTATCGCCCGAAAGAATAAATTAATATATTAGCCTCTAAATCTACTTTTTATGAAAAGACGCTCCTTTGTAAAAGCATCCGTTATGAGTACCGCCGCTGTTGTATTGCCTATTGCCGCCAATGCTACCGAAAACACTGCACGCCTACCCCAGCAGGAATTTTATGAATTGCGGGCATATCAGCTTAAAGATGCAACCCAGCAAAAACTGGTTGAGGATTTTTATAAGGACACCGCCATAGCCGCCCTTAATAAGCTCGGCGTTAAGCATGTGGGCGTTTTTACGCAGATGCAACCTGAAACACAAACCAAACTGTTTGTGCTGATACAATATAATAGCCTTGATCATTTTGATAAGGTTGCTGAAAAGTTGAGCATCGATACAGATTACTTCACCAAAGGTGCCACTTACCTTAACGCCCCGGCTAAAAGCCCGGCTTATGAGCGTATTGAAACATCATTACTAAAATCGTTTAAACAAAGCCCTATCCTTGAGGCTCCGGATAAAAGCACCCGCCTTTTTGAATTGCGCCAATACCAAAGCCCAAGCGAGGCCGCGGGTAAGCAGAAGATAGAGATGTTTAACGACCAGGGAGAGATGGGTATATTTAAGCGCCTTGGTTTTAAGCCTGTATTTTGGGGCGAAACCGTTATAGGCAATGCACGCCCTAACCTTACCTACATGCTCACCTTTGCGGATATGGATGCCAAAAATGCCCATTGGAAAGCCTTTGGCAGCGACCCCGAATGGAAAAAGATAAGCTCGGTACCCAAATATGCTGATGCGCTGCTCATTAACAAGATAGTATCAACCATGCTGGTACCAACTGAATACTCGCAGATATGATATTAAATAGCGTTATAATTTATAACGCTATTTTTCTGATCAGGTAATTCAGGTTGGTAAAGTATATAAACTTTTCATCGGCAGATAGCGCTATCCTTATGGCCGATACATCGGCTGCAAGGCCAACACCATCCTCATTGCTGCCTGAGCCATTAGGGCCGGCAAGGGTTTCGACAGTGCCAGTAGCAACATCAAGCTTTTTGATCTTGTAGTCGTCAACCATGTAAATGGTTTTGCTATCCTTTGTGGCTATCATGGAGGTGATACTGGTAAAAGTTAAGTTTGTAAGGGTTGGCGCTAAATGCCCGCCCTCCTCATATTTATAAAGAGTACTGCCATTTGCCACTACGTATTTAACATCATTACGTAAAGCCACAATATTTGAGAAGCGGGCGTTGGGCGATACCTTGTCTATCGGTATCAACACAAAGTTTACTGTTTTTTTATACGGCTCAACCTTAAAAAATTGGAAGTTTTGCGAAAACACCTGCCCTGCGCAAGCCCAAATCATATTCTCCTGCGGATCTACAGTTAAGCCGGTATAAACATCATCACCCCGCACCAAAGGAGCCTGACCCGAGCCTGGTTTATAACTTACCACTAAACCTGCTTCCTGAATATATGTCTTACTGGTAAATGTTATTGTGCCATCTGTAGCTACCACAAGTTCTTGCGGAGCATATAACTCAAATGATGAAGGACTAAAGCTTACTGTATTAACAATACTATCCTGCACAATTTTGCGTATGCTGTTACCATTTATACAAGCCACATAAATAACGTTCTTACTGGTAACACCAATACCTATGGGCTGCGCGAATGAGGCCGCCTTGCCTACACCATCAATATCTTCCTCAAAGCCGTTTCCATTACCGGCTATTGTAGTAACCAGGTGTTCACCGGGTACATCATGGGCCTTCTTTTCATCTAACGGAATACCATCCTTTTGGCAGCCGTATAAACAAAGTATTGCTACAACACTGTATATTAAAGGTAAAATGCGTTTCATAACCTGATTGTGTTAAAGTTTAAGAAATTAGTGACCTTGATAGCCGGGCAAGGTTAATGCTTTAATATTACCGCCTGAACTACTATAACTATCAGCAAAATATAGCAGATGCTGCTGTTCGTCAATTGCCAATTCTCCGGCTCGAATAAATGCGGCTGTACCTTCAGTTGATGTTTGACCGCTTGGATATACCAGCGTTGTGATCACGCTGTTCTCTAACTTCATGATGCGGCCATTTTTTGTGAAATAAATGATCTTATTATCGCCGGTGGCCACCAGCCCGGTCATGCTTTCATATGGTGTGTAAGGATAATTGGCATAAGGCTTCGCTCTAATGAGCTGGCCTCCGCTGGTTAGTTTGAATATTTGCTGATTGTTTACCAGATACTTAGTACCACTTGCTCCAACAAAAATACGTGTTACCGGGCTTCCGCGCTTTTGCTCGCCGTTTTGCAATTCATACAAACTATCGGCAGGTATTTTAAAGTTAGGCAATTGAATGTGCGACGAAAAGAATTTGCCTATGCCATCAAAACTGCAAAACCAGGCAAAACTACCGCTTGGGTCGCCACTCATACCAATGTTACCTATCCTACTTACCGGCAATGTATATATACTGCCAGATGGGCCATATATACGCCCGTAAACCACGCTACCAAACCTATCATCTGTTCTGAAAAGCACGTTAATTGATCCATTATTAGTACCCACAACATTTATTGGGTTGGTCAATCTCAGCCCGTTCTCGCCCGGCGGTGTATTCACGGTTGTTATAACACTTGTAAACTGATTCGCTGTGCTAACAGGCGTAATGTCAATTTTTTTGATCGAGTTATTAGTCACATCAGTTACATATAACGAACCACTATTTTTAAGGTAGATACTTCCGGCTGTAAAACCATTTGGTATACCTGCCGTGGTTATGTTTAATATGGTATAAGGATTAATAGTAACAGCGGCGGCAGTAGCATCAGTGCCTGTTTTTGCAGCACCAGCCGGTATTACATCATTTTTACGCTGACAACCCAGCAAAGCCATTGCAAGATAGAGGATCGCTATCGGGGTAACAAGGTTCTTTTTCATAAGTGATTTTAATTGGCAGCTTAAAATTAGAGCAAAAAGCTACATTAAAACCAAACCCAATACAGTTGTATACCAAGCTGTATAATAACCACTTACAACAACAATCATTGCACCTCAAATGTGGTATGGTACGTTTGTTGTCGCGGCCAAAATGTTCTTACTATTTGAGAGAAAGTAGTTGATTTTTGGCAAACCAGTGAAAGAAAATATTATCAGAAATCTACTGAAATAAAAAAACCTTCCGCGTCGCGAAACACGGAAGGTTAACTATTGATAAAAAACAACCTAATGCTTTTATCGAGTCTAAAGAAACTCAAATTTTTATTAAAATGCTAATACAAATTCATTTTGTGGATAGTATTTGTTCTTTTTTTCGCTTATGGGTCAATTAATTAACAAAATGGCACAAAACACAATCAGCAGGTTAAAAAGCAAAAAAGCCCACCCGGGCCACTCGCTGCCCCGGGTAAGCTAACTATTGATAAAAAACCATCTTATAAGTTTATAAGATGGTTTGGGGCAACAAAGCATGTACCCCACGTGCCATTATTCCGAAAAAGAATACCTTTTGTAAAAATCTCTTTACGTTTCACCAGCCGCCAAATACATTAAATACAGAGATAATTTATTATCAGATATGTAATTTCACTATCGCCGTTTATTAATTTAGTTTCAATAGGGCTAAACAAAATGCACATTTTTAGCACATAACGAGGACGATATGTGATTAATATGAACTTAAAGAAAGAGAAATAAATGACAAATCAAATTATTGAACAACAGTTGATTACTTGATTTAGCATTATTATTTTGCACTTGTTTAATATTTATCAGCTTAAAATACGGCTAATAAATACATACGAGAAAATAACCACACAATTCTCAAATACTACCCAATTTAACTATTGCTTAACAATTAAGGTTTTAATTAGAAACTTTGTATGTATATTTGTATTGTCTTGACTTGGGGAAGTAAAGACAAGCAATTTTTAATCATTTAATCAATAGTAATCCTTTGAGCAGCGAGTGGTCAAAGGATTTTTTATTTTATATACTTCCTGTATAATCTCTGCTCTTTTTCTCGGTTCAGTTAAGTTCAAAATCTTACTCTGCTTATAGTTCTAATTGCAAGTGCGAAAAGTACTGAGTAATGCGCCAAAACACTGGCTCAGTTTTACACAATTGTGTTCCATAAAATTTTCTGAAAATAAAAATGCCCTTTACGCTTTGTATATTCGGGTTTTGCATTATTTTTAAAATAATCTACCTTTTGTTGTAACTATTACGAAACATAGGCGTATAAGACCACAACTATTGATTAAAACACACCCAATGATTAAAAACTTAACAAAAGGTTTAGCAGTTGCGGTATGCGCTGCAAGCTTCACCCTGGCCTCTTGCTCAAAGCAAAACGATGTTGTTCCTGTTGAACAATCAGTAACCCCGATCCAATCAGAACAAACTTTAAGAACCGCTGCTACTACCAGCACTTCTACTTTAAAGCTGGGTATCAATGGCCACCCGTTTGGCGATGCGCCTTACCTGGCAACTCCTGCTACTAAACAGGTTGAGATGATAAAGGGTATGGGTATGAACTGGTACCGCATTAACGTAGTAGTACAATCAGACGGTACAATATCTCAAAACTCAAAAAACTTATTCCCGGAGTTGCGTGATGCAGCTAAAAATGGCGCTGTAAACCTGCTGCCCATGTTATATCTTAAAACATTAAAAGAGTCTGACAGTCCTGAAACTGCTTACCAAAAAGGTAAAACTTTAGGCGCTAACTTCGCTGCAAAATATGGTGCTTACTTTGAGTACTATGATTTAGGTAATGATCTTGAGCTTGACCTTTTATTGCCAGGTACAACCGGCCGCGAAATAGCCGACTATAACCCAACCAAAGGTAAATCAGTTGCTTATTACCTGAAGGGTTTGGATGAAGGCATCAAATCAAAAGATGCCGGTGCTAAAACCATGATTGATGCAGGTTGGTTACATTGGGGCTTTTTAAACCTATGCACCAGCCACGGCGTAAAATTCGATGCCATTGGATACCACTGGTACTCTGACATGGAAGGTGCTGCTGCCAAAAGCTTCAAGATAACTGATATCACTGTAAAACTGGCCGAGTTGTTCCCAACTAAAGAGATATGGTTTACTGAGTATGGCTTCAGATACAAATCAACAAACGCATCTAACGAAGATAGCCAAAGTGCTTTCATGACCACCTTCCTGAACAAATGCCGTAACAACCCTAAAATTAAAGTGGCTATGGCTTATGAATTGTTTGACGAGCCTTACAAAAGCTACCAGGAATCAAACTACGGTTTATACAAATGGACCGCTCAATACACAAATTCAGCTAAAAAGAATGCTGTAAGTCTTTTCTAAAATTAAATACAGATAAAATTATATGCAAAGGGGCCTCGTTTTACCGAGGCCCTTTTTATTTTATTAGGGTAGTATAAATACTGGTTATTATTCTAATAGCTTAACAAATTTACTTTTGCCCTTTATGCTGAAATTGGCATGCTGACGGCCTGATGATAATTGGCTGCCTCTGAAAGCAAATTCGTTACTTTTAAATAATTGAGGAAACTCTCTTGAAAAATCGTGGTGGATGGCCATACCGATCACATATATAACATCACGCTTTAACAGCGGTGTTTGAAACCAGTTATATAAAGTTCGACGATTAGTTCTCAACTCAAAAGCCAATTCTTCAAGGCTGATACCTTTAGCCCTGATAGTGAATTCAACAATTTTGCCGTAGTTTATTATCATATTAATTTTAATGTGGGTAGATGATTAACAAAATAAAAACGACAAACTGTATGCCGACTATACTTCCAGTAAAACAATACAACCAATAGGTGTACTTTTAATTATTAGATTAAATAAATAACCATTCATTTACAATTGATCTTATTGTAAGAAACTTTTTATCGAAAAACGTATAATTGTGGACACTTTAGTCTACAAAATTCTCAATTAGTATACACCTGCACATTATACTATACACAGCAAACAATTCACTTTTGCCGAAAGATCTTATCAGACTATCCCTTACTGCTCTGCGACTTCTTGCTAAAACAATTTAAATCAACTAATTACAACTTTTAGCTATTAAACAATCCGTTTTTATTCATCTACAAATCTTGTTAAATGTCTTGCAGACAATAAAAAAACAGCAAATACAGGCCAAAAACGAAGCTTTTGCAATATTTTTAAAATAAAGCACATTTTATTGTAACCTTTACGATACAAAGGCGTAAAAGACCATAACTATTGATTAAAAAACCCTATAATGATTAAAAACTTTACAAAAGGTTTAGCAGTCGCGGTATGCGCTGCTGGCTTCACAATTGCCTCTTGCTCAAAGCAAAATGATGTTGTTCCATCTGAAAATGCTACTTCCCCGGTACAGTCAGAACAAACATTAAAAACCACCGCTACAACCAGCACTTCAACTTCAACCTTGAAACTGGGCATCAATGGCCATCCGTTCGGCGATGCGCCTTATCTGGCAACGCCTGCTGAGAAGCAAGTAGAATTAATTAAAGGCATGGGTATGAATTGGTACCGTATCAATATCCAAACCATGGCCGACGGTACAGTTTCAGCATCATCAACAAAGTTATTCCCCGCACTGCGTGATGCTGCTAAAAATGGTTCAGTTAACCTGTTACCAATGCTTTACCTGAGAACATTCAAAGCTGCTGACAACGCTGCAACATCGTACGAGAAAGGCCGTATTTTGGGCGGTAACTTCGCTGCCAAGTATGGTGATGTGTTTGAGTACTACAACCTGGGTAACGATTTAGAGCTTGGCCTGCTAATTTCGGGCAAAACAGGTCGTGAAGCATCGCACTATGACGCTGCAAAGGTTCAAAAACTTGCCGCTTACCTTAAAGGTATGGACGAAGGCATCAAGGCTAACGACCCGGGCGCTAAAACTATGGTGGATGCCGGTTGGATACACTGGGGTTTCCTGAACGCGCTAAGCAACAACGGTGTTAAGTTTGACGCCATCGGTTACCACTGGTACTCTGATATGGAAGGCGCTGCTAAAAACTACAAGATCACTGACATCACCAAAACACTGTCTGACTTGTTCCCTACTAAAGAGTTATGGTTCACCGAGTATGGTTTCCGCTACAAATCAAGCAATAGCTTAAGCCTTAACGAAACCAACCAAAGTAACTTCATCAACAGCTTTGTAACTAAATGCCGCAACAATCCAAAAGTAAAAGTTGCCATAGCTTACGAATTGTTTGATGAGCCGTACAAAAGCTACCAGGAATCAAACTACGGTGTATACAAATGGGCCAGCCAATACACTCACTGGAATAATAAAGGTGTTGTTGGTATCTTCTAATAAAAAATCACTAATTAATATAAACAAAAGCGGCCTCTGTAATGGAGGCCGTTTTTTGTTTATACTATTGGTATTGTTATGTGGTTGGTTCACTCATAATATGGTAAGGCAGTACATTATCAATGTAATACACCTCATCCTGATAATCATAATTTGTGCCTTTGGTGCCAAGGTAATCGCTACCCATAATGTAGGTATTTTTTATAATGTGACCTTGCTGATCAACGGCTTTCCATACGCGGATGCCTATTTTCTTCTTATAATTCTTATTACGATCGGTATTTGAATTACCTATCATAAAACCAAACGGCAACGATGTTTTGAATGAAAGATAATTTTCATTGCTCTTACTTTCAACAGGTAGCAATGTTTGTCCGCTTTGGCCATTGTAGTAACATATAGGTTTGGCGGCTTTATCATTAATGTTAAAATACAGCAGCGTATCAGCATCGGCAACGGTACAGCAACCGTGGTATGATGCAATCTTTTTTAAGCGTACCGGCTGGCGAACATCAGCAGGCATAAAATACTCTATACCGATTTCGTCCGTCCCGGCAATAACACTCTCGCCTTTGTTGCCGTTATCCACAGTACCAAAACCTACACGTGTGCCAAAGCCCATAGTATTCAGCTCGGTTTGCAGGTTGGGTTCCCAATCGCCGGTAAGACGGTACTGCCAAAGGCCGTTCAAAAAAACGGTTTTCTCCGGCGATACCTTATCATTAGTCAATAGCTTTAAAGTACCGTTCACCCTAAAGTTAGTAGCGCCAAATGGCAACCAGCCCTTTAAGGTTTTGTTAAACCTGATCAGCTGAAACTGGGTATACATCAACACTTTCGACGCAATGTTTGAGGCACGCTCATTAATACGCTTACCTGTAAACGCTACCGTAATATATGCTTTGCCTGCCGGAGCGATTGTTAATGGAAAATCGGCTTTGGTCGCCGCTTTGTTATTTACGGCACTTACCTTCCACAGTTCATCTGCTGATAACTCGGCGCTTTTTATAATCAGATTGCTCTTATTATTATTGTTTACCTCAATGGTAACCTTATCATGATTAAGGTTCGGGTTTACTGTATTAGGGCCTGCCTCAAATGATCTTGAAAAAACCAAATGACGATCATCAGGAAAGCCATCCATATTAACGATAGTTACACCGCCGGATGTATTCCCTGCTGAATTGTGTATACAATACTTATCGCTTGCCAAACCCGGCTCTGCTTTTACATAAGGTTTTGCCTCGGCCGTTGCCGATTCTTTTTTCCAGGTGAATGATACGATACCAAAGATGGTGACCAGCATGATCGCGAAGAAAAAAGTTGTACCAAAAAACGACTTATTTATAAACGCAGGCGTAGCCTTATATAGCTGAGTGATAAACACTAACGCGAACACTGTTATACATAACAGTACCACCCACTCGGTTTTATCGGCAGTTAAAAAAACAGCGGGAACCAACACTACATAAATAAGCAGGGTAGCAATGGTTAAAAGTACTAAATGAAGAAAGTTAATTTTTTTCACTTTTAATTTAATGATTATGAGATATTTAGCTGACCTATCTCTATATAACAAATGTATTCTTTTAAGTGGTTATTCTAAAGAATATGAGCTCTCAAAAGCTTATGGATGAAGATTTTGTATAAAACACCACGTTTGCTTTACACTTTTTGACCAAACGGCCAAAACGCTTTTTTCTCACTATTTGTCCATGTAGATTTATGCAGCGAACGATCAAGATTGACGATGAAAAGATTTGGAATAGGCTCTAAAAAAACCGGATTATTAATAGCCTGCATGCAGGCAACCGCGCTTTTAACATCCCTTCAATTTCAGGCATGTAAGCTTGACGACCCACTGCCGGTTGCCGATACTGCTACCTCTGTAGTGGTTAGAGATTCGTTAATGCTAAAACTGAACACATCAACCTTGATACAAGGCATCAACAACATTTTAGAACCCTCACGAATTTGCAGCACAGCCGACGGGTTGCTATACATTACTTCAAGCAATCGTGGCCGGGTGTACAGGGTTGACCAAGATGGTAAAGTAACCATAGTGCTTGAAAACCGTAAGCAGCCCATGGGTATAAAATCAGCCAGTAATGGCGATATTTTTGTTACCCTTGAGGGCGAGGACAAAGTGATCAAACTCTCAAATAATAAAGTAACCGAACTGGCCTCAAACCTTCAACTACGCGGTCCGCGCGATCTGGCTATTGATAACAACGGTATACTATACATTGCCGATACCAAGAGCCGACGCATAATAAGGCTCGATCAAAAAGGTAATGCGAGCATACTTGCCGGTAAAACCGGGGTATTCGGTATTCGCGATGGTGTTGGCCAAGACGCCCACTTTAGCTACCCAACAAACATACGCCTATCTTCCGACGGTTTTTTGTGGGTGATAGATGGTAACGGTGTTGATAAGGAAGGCCAAACATTAAGGCGCATTACCCTTAAGGGCGCGGTTAATACTTACATGTTCCAAAAACACAAAGGCTCGCAGTTGCAGGATCTGGCTGTGAGCCGAGTTGATAAATATCTGCAACCGGCAACCACATCAGGCATCATACTACTGTATCAGGACAGAACCATATCGCACTATGCTACCAATGGCGTTGAAACCAATTTGTTCGACAATACCCAACCCGGCTTTGTGGATGGCAACCCCGAACATGCCAAATTTGCTCAGCTAACCGGGCTTACCTTCAGAGATAATACTTTGTATATTGTTGATGCCGGCAACAACGCGTTACGTAAAATCAGTATGCGATAACCCGATGTTAGCCATGTTTAAAACACGTCTTCTCTTATCCTAAATAAATAATTAAATCAGTTAAAGTTACAAGGGCGACAGTAATCACTGTCGCCCTGTTTTGGTTTATTAACTGGATAAATTAAGTATTTTTTATTAGCTCGCTATCAAGCTTTCCGAACGTAGTTCGCGCAGATAATCATTAACCAAATCAATAACCTCAGCAGGTTGAATATTCTTTAGGCAGATGTTATCATCGCAAAAGAATTTGCCGCAACCGGTACCCATATCACAAGGCACACGTTTTTGCAGCAGAGTAATTTGGTTTTCGTAAAAGCTGCAAGGCTTCCATACATTAATGTCAGATGTCCCGCTGAAAAGCACAAAAGCCTTTTTCTTCAGCATACCGGTAATGTGCGAAAAACCCGACTCCAGGCCAACAAAGGCGGTAGAGCGTTTTACTACCGATATAGATTGTAATAGTGAGTACTTACCCACCAGGTTTATCACGTTCGGAATGCTTGAGATGATCTCCAACTCCTCGGGGCTGGCATCCTGAGCAACACCCATTACACAAACAGGGGTGCTTAAGGCAATCCCTTTAATAACTTGAATAAAGTTAGGGATGGTCCACCGGCGTGATTGCGCACCGGCACCCAGGTGAACGGCAACGAAATTAAGCGGCAAGTTATCATCAGGCAGCGGATCAAACGGAACATCATCCTCGTGCCAGTGAGCCGCGTTAGTTGATTCGGGCAGGCCCAGATATTTGAATATAGGCGTGGTAAACTCGCTTGCATGGCCTTGATATACAAAATCAAATTCCTCGTTAAGCAATGCGCCTCCCCCGCCTACACCGTAACCTACCAGTGCTTTTTTACGGGTAAAAAATTTCAGGAACACATTATTGCGCAAATCGCCCCTAATGTCAAATATCACATCACTCTTAATCTTGCGCAGCTGTTTTATAAAATTCCAATATGATTTTTGCGGACCGCGGGCAAACCACGGCGCATCGGCCACGTAAACTTCATCAATGTAGTTGAGCCTTTTGGCTATAGCGTAATTCTGGCTGTTTACAACCAGCTTAACCTTGAGGTTTGATGTGGCCTTCAACCTTTTTAAACCCGGAAGCGTAAGTAAAAGGTCGCCAATGTGGGCAAACTGGGTAACTGTAATTTCCTTTACATCTACCTTTTTGGCGCGACTTTTATATAGCAGGTTCAGCCCTGCATCAATAGCCTTAATAACTTTTATGGTTTTAGGGCTGATGTTAGGACTGAACCTATATTTTACTTCTTTCATAGTTTATTAGGATTGATAGAAGGTTATACGATCTTTTACAGATCGCGATCTCCCTCAAAATAGCCTCTGAGTTCGGTAAGTTTCTTAGTCGAAAAGCTCGTCAACAGCCTTACAAAGTATATGGCCAATGATGATGTGGCACTCTTGTATACGGGCTGTAATGTTTGATGGCACAATGATGGTTACATCGCAAGCGCCTGCCATTTTACCACCATCCTTACCGGTTAAACCTATGGTTTTGCAACCGGCACCGGCGGCGAAATTAATGGCATTTAATATCGACTGACTGTTACCACTTGTTGATATACCGATAAACAGGTCGCCTGGTTTGGCGAATGCTTCTAACTGCCTTGAAAAAACCACATCGTAGCTATAATCATTAGCAATCGCTGTAAGTGCTGAAGTATCGGTAGTTAAGGCCAGTCCCGGTAGTGGCTTACGCTCCTTTACAAACCTGCCGGTAAGTTCGGCAGCTATGTGCTGCGCATCGGCGGCGCTGCCACCGTTACCTGCCAAAAATACGGAATTGCCAGATTTGATTGTTTCTGTGATCAGGCCACAGGCATATTCAATATCCGAAACCTTTTCGTTAATTAAGCTTTCAATAACCTTGTAGTGGTCTAACAATTCTGCTGATACCATTTGTGTGTTTAGTTTAAAAATTGAATTCGTTTTTGCTCCAGCTCTATTTCTTCAATGATCTCATCAACTGTAGTTGTAGCACTACCAATCTGGCGGATAACTATTGCCGCCGCGTGGTTGGCCAGCTCGCAGGCTTCTGATAACAAGAAACCGTGCGATAAGAAGTAAGCGATGGTTGCCAACACGGTATCGCCCGCGCCGGTAACATCAAATACATCGGTTGCTTTAACAGGCAGGGCGGTGTGGCCGTTGCTGTCAAATATCATAATACCTTCTTCGGATAGGGTAACTACCAGTTGCTCAACTTCGGTAGTTTCAAGGATTATCCTGGCTGCGTTTTGCAGATCTTCAAAATCCTTTATCTCATCCATTTTAGCGGCTATGGCTAATTCGTGTTTGTTAGGCTTAATAATGTTAGCGCCCTGGTATTTATTAAAGTTATTTCCTTTAGGGTCAACCATTACCTTTTTACCGGCCTTGCGCGCTTCGGCAATAACACGGCGGGTTAATGATGGCGATAAAAGGCCTTTATTATAATCAGACAGTACCACAATATCCGCCTGATTGATCAGCGGGGTAATGCTGGCTAATAATTCTTCTTCCAGATGAGATGGCAGATGATCGGTATTTTCACGATCAACGCGAGCCAGATGATGGCCATCTACAAATATCCTGGTTTTAAGCGTGGTAGCGCGATTTTTATCCTTAACAATGCTGGTCATGTTAACAGGGGTTTCGGCTAAAATGTCAACCAGTTGCTGGCCGCCAAAATCGTCACCTATAACACCTCCAACAATTACCGAGGCTTGCAGGCCCAGCAGGTTTTGGATAACGTTACCGGCACCACCCAAAGTTGAATACTCCGAGCGCAGGTTAACAACCGGCACCGGTGCTTCAGGAGATAAGCGGGTTGCTTTACCTTTAATATAATGATCAACCATCAGGTCACCAACCACTAAAATAGTTGGTACCTTTGTGGAAGCCTTGATAGCAATAAGTTTTTCTTTAAGCATAATAATTAAGTTATGTTAACAGGAATATTGTATTACTAATACGCGTTCTCGTGGCCTGATATCATCTGTTTAGCTGTTTTCAGAACGATCTTGATATCTAACAGCATGCTCCAGTTTTCCAGGTACCATACATCGTGTTCAACACGGTGCTGCATTAACTGCGGGTCTTTAGTTTCACCTCTGAAACCATTAACCTGTGCCCAACCGGTAATACCGGCTTTCAGGAAATGCCTTACCATGTATTGGTTTATTATCTTGCTGTACTCATCGGTCATGGTGAGCATGTGCGGGCGTGGGCCAACTATGCTCATATCGCCAAACAATACGTTGAAAAACTGTGGTAATTCGTCGATACTGCTTTTGCGTAAAAACCTGCCGATAGGTGTAATACGGTCGTCATCCTTAGTGGCTTGCTTAGCATCGCTGGTGGTGTTCATCTTCATGCTCCTGAACTTGTAGCAGTAAAAGCTTTGATTATCCTTACCACTGCGCAGTTGTTTAAACAGGATAGGTCCGGGGCTTTGTATCTTGATGATCAAACCGATAATGGGATATAACCAGCTTAATATAAATATGATGACCAATGAGCTGAATATGATATCGAAAACACGTTTCTTTACTATGTTCTCCACCTTTTCAAGCGGCTCGTAACGGTGACTTAATATAGAGAAGCCGCCCATGTAACTCACCTGTAATGGGTCGGGGTGATTAAGCGAACTATCGGCCACCAGTTTTAAGCGCAGGCAGCGGTTTTCAATTTCGTTTTGCAGTATCTGGAACTCGTTAAGGCGTTCCGGCGTGAATGACAGGTAAATATCAGTGATACCGCTTTTTTGTGCAGCCTCTAACTGGGTAGCAATTGACGGAAGTAAACGGCCGTTATTATCTAAGAACGATACATGCTCGTTGTGCATAATGCCCTTGAAGGCAAAATCGCGCTCGCTTTCCAGGAAATAGCCGGCCAGCCTCATGGTTGTTTTATCGGCACCCAATACGGCAACGGCCTTGTTTATCTTGAATATTTTTTTGAGTAATGATTCGGATTGAAAGTATAACGCGCGGTTAACTAATAAACCAACGCTTATAACCGGGATAAACATGTACCATACGGCCAACGTTGCCTCTAAACCCTGAGTTACATACAAACCCGGTGTAAATAGTAACGTATAGAAAAATAATGCCTTAAATAATACGGTATAGCCCTGGGTATCATTAACCAGAAAGCGTGCGCGGTAAAGCCCAAAATAAAAGTTGGTAAGCAACCAGAAGAAGTTAGCCATTAACGTAAGCATCAACGGCCTACTTATCAATTCGCTATACTGGTCGAGCACACCGCTTAGTGTGAGATTGATGATAATAACGTCTACTGCTGTTAAAATCAGGTAATTTGTGAGTAAAAAACGGTTTCTCATGTGCGGTAAGGATTTAAAACTTGTTGAAACACCGAAATTTGAGGATAATTAAACCATTGTTTAAAAACTACATCAAATTGATAATCATTCGCTTTGTTTCTTAACAAATTTACATTACCTATCACTGCAAACAGCACGTTTGCGGTGATAGGTACGTTATTGTGCAATTTGAGAAAGAATGCACGTTATTGTATGAATTGTTTGTGTAGGCTATCAACAACACTACGGCCAATGCTGCTGTAATAGAAGCCTAATTCGGTCATTTTTGCCAGGTCGTACAGGTTACGGCCGTCAAAAATTACCTTGTTTTTTAACGAGTTGCTGATCTTCTCGAAGTCAGGATTACGGAATACGCTCCACTCGGTCAGTATTAATAAAGCATCAGCATCAACCAAAGCTTCGTACTGGCTATCAGCATATTCAACAACGTCACCTAACAGGTTCTTAACATTCGACATTGCTTCCGGATCGTAAACCACCAGCTTAGCGCCGCGGGCTACTAAAGCTTTAATGATGTACAGTGATGGTGCTTCGCGAATGTCATCAGTTTCAGGCTTGAAGGCCAAACCCCAGATAGCGAACTTTTTGCCCTCTAAGTCATTTTGGAAGTAATCGCTCAATTTATCAACCAATACGGTTTTTTGAGTTTCGTTAACGTCCATAACGGCTTTCAATATCTTGAAATCGTAAGTATTTTCTTCGGCTGAACGGGCCAGTGCCTGAACATCCTTAGGGAAACAGCTACCGCCGTAACCAATACCCGGGAACAGGAAGCGTTTGCCGATACGGTCGTCAGCACCTATACCAAGCCTTACCATGTCAACATTGGCACCCAGTAATTCAGACAGGTTAGCGATCTCGTTCATGAAGGTGATCTTGGTAGCCAGGAATGAGTTAGCAGCATATTTAGTTAACTCTGATGAACGCTCATCCATAAAGATGATCGGGTTACCCTGACGTACGTATGGCGCATAAAGCTCGCTTAGCAATTCTCTCGCGCGCTCGTCAGTAGTACCTACTACTATACGGTCAGGTTTCATGAAATCCTCAACGGCAACACCTTCTCTTAGGAATTCAGGGTTTGATACTATAGCAACCTCAACATCGGTATTTTGCTCAAATACAGCCTTTACCTTATCGGCAGTACCAACAGGTACGGTTGATTTGGTAACGATAACTTTGTATGAAGTGATCATCTGCGCGATGTCCTTCGAAGCGTTCAATACATAGCTCAGATCGGCTGAACCATTCTCTCCCGGAGGGGTTGGTAACGCCATGAAAATGATGGTAGCATCGGCAATGGCCTCAGCTAAATCAGATGTAAAATGCAATCTGCCTTCAATAATGTTTCTGTGGAACATGGTTTCCAGGCCTGGTTCATATATAGGCACCTGGCCTTGTTGCATCATTTGTACTTTTTGTTTATTGATATCAACACAGGTTACATTATTTCCGGTTTCAGCTAAGCACGTTCCGGTTACAAGGCCAACATAGCCCGTTCCAATAACAGCGATTTTCATGATTTAAAATTTTTTAATAGTGATATTAGTGTGTGGATTTGAAGTATAATTTATTACATGCGGCTGGCTGATTTACCCAGGCTCACCTTGAATTTTTCGCGCGCGGTAATTACCGACAGGTAGTACCTGATATAAAATACCAGCAGCTTTTGAACCGGATGCAGCGATTTGCCTTTGCTGATGATCAGCGGAATGCTGCGTACCGGCGGACGAAGATCATACAGAAAGCGAACTACCGATTGTACAAACTTTGAGCCCGATTGCTTTTGAAAGCCGGCCTGGCCGCCGCCTACCCTTTTGGCTTTCTTTACCAGCTCGCTAATGGCGTGCCTTGCCGGGTGGCTAACCACTACCATATCAGAGTATTGAATTTTGAAACCCGCATCGCGTGCACGTACCGACCATTCGTAATCACCGCCAGAAAGCAGATCATCCTTGAACGGACCAACCTGATCAAAAACCTTGCGGTAAGTGAACATATTGGCGGTTACACCGGTACCATCCTGCTCAACATATAGATCCTGGTTAAAGGCATATACGGTTTCGTAAAGCTCGGCATGGGTAAGTTTTTCTGATTTATAGTACAGCCTGATCTTACCGGCAATGCGGTCATAACCCGGGTTGTTTTGGAACACAGCTACCGCTGCGCTCAACCAATCCGGATCAGGGATACAATCAGAATCAGTAAAGGCCATAATTTCACCCTTTGCTATTTTCAGGGCTGCATTTCGTGCCGCGTATGATCCGGGCTGCTCCTCAACAATTATTTTACAGTTTTCCGGAACAAAATAATCGTCCGGTACTTTATCGCCTATATAATTATTTACTACAATGATCTCAAACGAGTTTGAATCATACGTTTGCGTAGCCAATGATTGCAGGCATAGCGACAGGCGTGCCCAATCCTTATAAGTTGGGATAATTACGGAGATGAATTTTGGGGTCATAGTTAAATGATTATACTTTAAGCAGATTGAAGGATAGATTTCTTGAGGCCCTTTAAAAACAATTTAGCACGTGTTTGCAGAACCTGAACAAAACTTACATCGAGCTTATGCTGCTGCAACAACCCGTTGGCATAAGCCGGCATGGCATTATAGTTCCGCATAATTTCGAGGTAGATATATTTATCGATAGCGCGCCTTAATTCAGTTGTTAGCAGGTTACGATAGTTTAGTTCTGTTTTAATTTTAAGGCGCAGATCAATACGGGCATTCAATATGCGCTGGCGTTTTTCCTGATCGGTGCTTTTTGATACCGAGTTGTCGGCAAAATGCACGTAGGTATTTTTTGAATTATCAACAGCTATGGTGGCCTTACTTTTCAATAACCTGAAAAGCAAGTCGTACTCCTGTGATGACAGCGCTTTTTCATCCCAGCCATTTACGGCCAGCAATGCATCCTTACGCCATAGGTTTGAGCTGGTTATACCCAGTTGCGAACCTATCAGCCCTCGCCATATATTTTTGTCGGCTTTGCGTACAATAGTGTACCCATCGCCATTGTTATGATATTTAAGCACACAATCGCCAGCTATAACATCGGCCTTTTGTTCGGCGGCTACCTTAAGCTGATGGGCTATTTTTTCGGGCAGCAACTCATCATCCGCATCCAAAAATTGTATCCACTCGCCACGGGCTTTTTCCAGGCCATTGTTACGTGCCGCTGGTGCGCCTTTTTTGGGTTCCTGGTAAACGGTGATCAGCTCAGGATGTAATATTTGATAACTGTTAAGCTTGGCCCAGGTATTATCGGTCGACATATTATCAACCAATATCACTTCCAGATCTTTATAGGTTTGCGCAAACACGCTTTGCAATGCCCTGTCAATAAAGCCTTCACAGTTATAGCACGGTATGATCACTGAAACCATTGTTTGTTCTTTTATTAGTTATCTGTTATTTTTTACGTAAGCCGTTTATCAGGCCTAATAATTCGTCCTTCATCAGCAGCCATATACAACCTGCATAAACAATCATGGTAATACCCGATGTTATTATAAAGTGCAAACCGGTCGCCTTTACCAGTAACGATACGCATATAGCCACCACCGTTGCTATTACCGGGGCTTTGATGGCGTTTACAAACTGCCCGAAGGTTATTTTAACATGTATCAGATAGTTAAAGGTGTACTGAGCCACTATAACTACCACAAACTTGTTAAGCAGTATGGCGTAGGCCGCACCAACTATACCGTAGTAATGTATACCTACCGCTAACGATGGCAGGAATATGAAGGCTTTTAATAATTGCTGGCGCATTTCCAGTCCGGGGCGACCAAGACCTCTTAACAAGGCTGTGTTGCCGCTAACCAATATGTGCATCATTACCGATACGGCTAATAGTCTTAATGGCATTACGGTTTCCTGCCATTTATCGCCAAATATGCCTACCACTATACGGTCGCCATCCACCAAAAAGCATGACATTATAGGGAAGATGAACAGACAGTTAAAAAGTACCACCTTGAGGTAATATCTTTTCAGCGATTCCGGATCATTTTGCTTTTTGCCGTACATGGGGTACATCACGTTGTTGATCACGGCCATCAAACGGCTGCGGAAGGTATCAGTAAGTACAAAGGCCAGCGTGTATATACCCAGGGCGCTTGCACCAAGCAGCTTACCTATCAACAGGTAATCGAGGTTATTGTACAGGTAGTTCAGTATGTTCGATCCTGTGGTGTAGATACCAAAACCAAATACCTCTTTAAATGCCTTTTTCTCGAAAATGAATGCCGGTTTCCAGCGGGTAGCGTTAAAAAACAGTGGCATGGCTACCACTACGGTTGCTACCGCGTTAAATACCAGCGCCCATACACCCGCGCCTGATACGGCCAGGATAATAGCGATAACGCCCGCTGTTATATTGGCTGTATTATCAATAAACGCCAGCTTTTTAAAGTTCATTTGCTTGGTAAGCTGAGCTTTATGTACCAGGTTTATCGGGCTTAACAATATACCTATACTTATGGCCGGTATAATGCTTTTTAGCATAGGTTGGTTATAGAATGACGCGGCTATGTTGGCAACTCCTAAAGCCATTACAGCATACAGGAATACCGACCATGCTACCCCCGTCCAAAAGGCGGTGTGGTAATGCTCCTTACGCAGATCCTCTTTTTTACGCTGAACAAGCGCGGCACCCACGCCCAAGTCATTCAGTACCTGCACAAAGCCGGTGAAAACAGTTGCCATACCAACCAAACCAAATTGGCTTGGGAACAACAACTTGGCCAGTATAAGTTTTAAGCCAAATGCAAACGACTGATTGATAACAAGCTGTAAAAAATTCCAGAATATGCCCGTTGCAAGTATCTTCTTGTCCGACGGGGCAACTGTTTTTTCTGCAACTGTATTTTCTATAACAGTACTCATTAGATTATTTTTTGCTACGTTATTTAACCGCAGACATGGTTTGTTTTAACTGTTGTGGTTGTTCGTCGGCAGCTATTACCTTTTTGTACAAATTCAGGTAGTTGTCGATATTTATTGATGATGAGAACTTTTTGGCGTGGCTGCGGCAATTCTCCTTCTTCATCGCTATCTGTTCCGGATCTGCCAAAATTTGAGTCAGTACTTTGGTCAACTCGCCTGCCACCGGAGAGAAAAGCCATGAGCATTTCTGATCGTAAAGCTCTTTTAAACCTCCCCTGTCCGATTGGCATACCGGCACCTTATGCGCTAACGATTCAATAACCGTGCGGCCAAAAGGCTCCTGCCATAAGGCCGGCACAAGCAGCACATCTATCTTACTGAAAAAGTCTTTCGGTTTTACTACACCTAAAAACTGGCATTCAATACCATTCAGTTTATTTTCAAGATGTTTGATGAATTCCAGCTCACCCTTACCCGCAAACATCAGGCGAATATTACCTGTGTATTGTTTTGATAGCGCGCATACCTCATCTACCAAATACTCCACCCCTTTATCCTTTTCAACACGGCCGATGTAACCCAGGGTTATTTTATCAGTATTATCCGGCTCCGGTTCGTTGTTAAAATCGCTATCGGCAATGGCGTTGTATATCAAACTGCTTTTTGGGGCGATAGACGACTGAAACGACTCGTACTTATCCAACACGAATTTGCTGATGCCAACAAAGTGATCAGGAAAGCGGAAAAAGGGCTTTTTAACCGTGTTGGTTACCTTACATGGCGCACAAAGCGATTCGCAATTTTTGCCGTTGTACATATTGCAACGGTGGCAAAGCATGTAATAATCGCGCATGGAATGTACCAGCGGAATGTTACATGATTTGATGATGGCCCAAATGAACGGCGAAAAACCTTGAATGCTGTTGGTATGCGCAACATCGGGCGCTATCTTTTTAAGGATGGCGCGTATTTTAAAGTAGTAAAATATATTGCAGCTATCAATTATGTGCCACAGCGTTTTCATGGCCGCGCCACGTGGTGTTTTATCGTAGCTGTTAAATATATTTTGCTGCTTTACGGTAATAACAATTACATCTCCTACCCTATACACACTATCTTTTAAGCCGGTAGCCAGTACATATACCTGGTTACCTTTAGCGGCCATGCCCTCGGCCAGTAGCTTTACCGATATTTCGGCACCGCCAACAAAAGCCGGATAGTAATAAGTATTAGAGATCAGCACCCTCATGCTATAACTGTTTTTGAGGGTACACCGTTAATAACGTCCGCCTTTGACGATTCGGCATTCTTGTACTTGTTAAGTACGAATGATTTTATCTTTTGTACGAACGCGCCTTCATCAAATGATTCGGCATGCGCGCGGATAAATGATGAATTGAATTCCAGGGTTTCGAACAGGTTAACCGCTTTTGTAAGCGACTCGGTAGTTTGCTCCTCAAAGAAAACCGCGGTAGCTTTTTGCGCATCGTTGGTGTAAGGTACCATGGTTTCGGTAACACCACCACGGCCGTAAGCTATAACCGGTCTACCTGATGCGTTAGCCTCAAGCGGGGTAATACCATAATCCTCTAACTGCGGGAAAATGAAAGCCTTACAGTTAGCGTATACCTTAGCCAGATCATCAGCGCTCAAACCACTCAGGAATGTGGTATTCTCGTTAGCCATCTTCTTGATCTCGGCCTCACGCGAACCTTTACCTACCACTACCAGATGCTTATCAGGCATTTGATTGAAGGCTTCGATCACCATGTCAACTTTTTTGTATGATTCAAAGCGTGATACTATCAGGTAGTACTCGCCCGGTTTGTTTGATACGTAGAAGTTTTTGCACTTAACCGATGGGTTGATGATAGATACCTCGTTTTTAGGCGAGTAAGCCGCTTCGATACGTGGTAATACCTCGCGCGAGTTGGTGATGAACCAGCTGGTTTTTTGTGCTGACCCCCTGTCATACTCACGCAGGTACGATAGTACGCGATTGTATAACGCTTTTTTTATGGCACCGGCGTTGGTTACCTTTTCGTACGACTCACTGCTCCAAACCAAACGGAACGGGTTGTGGCAATAAGTTATAATTAATGCATCAGGATTTGTTTTGATGTACTTGGCACAATGCGTGGTTGATTGCAGCACGATGTCAAACGAGCGGAGGTCAAGTTGCTGCATGGCCATAATGCCAAGTGGAAAATAAAACCGTTTGCAATTTTTTTCGCTTTTGAATACCCGCCCGAACCAGCTTGTTCTAACATCGCACTCCTGAAATTCAGGATATGTATTTTTGCGATCGTAACTAAGTGTATATACAGGTGCATCAGGAAATGCCTGATGGAAGCTTAAAGTGACCTGTTCTGCCCCTCCTTTACAAACCAGGTTATCATGAACAATTGCAACTTTCATATATAAATTGATTTAATATTTTATTTGGTGTTTAATTATCAAACTATTGATCGTATTCTTATTTTAACTCTTTTATAAGCTGTTTATAGCCATCGTAACCGGCTTTAGGTATATGCTTACCATCAGCGCCATCGCTCATTAAGCCGTAGAACGCCTCATCAGGATAGCGTGGTTGCAGCTCAGGCTGATCGTACAGTTCGTAAACGAAAAGCGCATCGGCCAAACCCTGGTTATATACTTCTGACAGGCTGCTTTTTAAATAATCGCAATGCTTATCAGCATCTACTCTCAGGGTGCCTCTTGAGTAGTTATACTCCGTAACCCAAATGGTTTTGTTGAAGCGCTTGCGCATAACGGCCAGCACATCATCGCCATTAACCTTGGCGCTTTTAATGTTACCCATATTTGAGTACCAGTGCGCGCCTATGATGTCGTAATTAACCTTATAATCCTGCAAAAGCTGTAGGTAGTAGTAATGTATATAGCTTACCGAAAGCGTTGTTTTCGCCGTTGGCTTAACCGACTTAAAACCATCAATAAAACCTTTAATGGCGGTTATCAGTCGTTCAGCTTTAGGCAGATTGAAATCAGCGGCTTTGGTACCACGCGGGTTGCCCTTATTCATCATCTTATTATCTTCCTCGTTGCCTACCTCAAACACATCAATGGTGCTGCCATAGCGTTGTGCAAAGTTTTTGCCCTGGGTAAAGCTCACGCTGTATATGGAATCTACCGAAAGCCCTTTCAGTCCACTTTGCATTACCACCGGTAATGGGCGTATGTTATTATCCTTAAGCTTCTTCAGCAGCGTTTGTAAACCTTGCTCCCTTTTGGCATAGCCCTGCGCATCGGTCAAAATATCAAACCGGTAGCATTTTACGCCGAGGTTAAGTATGTCGCTTATTTGCTGATCTAAGTTTTTTGTATAGGCTTTTTGCGTAAGCGGATGCCCGTTCACTCCCCATAAAAATGGTATTTTGGAGTTACGCTGCGCATTGGCCGCGCCACCCAGGCATATACATAAAATAAAGATCCAAGCTCTTATAGTTGCCATGGTATTTATCTGGTTAAAGCCAATTTTGTTTCAGTATTGGCTGTTTCACTCTCACTTTCCCCTGTTGTATATTTTTGTAATATGAAACCCAGTGCTATGTATATCCACAGCGATGGGTAAGCAAACTCAGGTACGGTAGCCATCATAATGAGGTATACCAGGCCAAGACCCATTTTGTAACAGATAGATACTATCCTTACCGGTATTTTAAGCCACAGATTTTTAAGCACGAACCAACTGAACACAAAGAACCCGATGAAGCCATTATTTAAAATAATGGTCGAGAAAAAGTCGGTTGAACGTACATAGCCGAACCCGATACCTACTGCCTGACTCACCCCGTTCAGATCAGCCCAAAATGCCAGGTGGGTTGTAAAGCCGTTGCTACGCTCCTTTGATGATGAGCTTTCGCCCTGTAGCTTGCCCGCGAATACGAACTCATAAATACTATCGAACAAATGCTGCATCTTATCCAGTTGGAGGATGAAACACACTACTATAATGCCGAGGCACATATAGTAAAAAATGTGTATCTGCCTTTTGTATATCACCCAGAACGAGAAGAAGATGAGCATACAAGCGTACGATGTGGTTGAGAACGTTAGCACCAGGCATATTAAGAACAGCATGGTATCAAACTTTCTGTCCAGCGCATAGCTAAGCACCCAAAACGGGAACACCGTGAACACAAACATGGATGGCTCGCCCGTATATCCTTTAACACGCATCAGGCCCATACCACCCAAACTAACCGTTTGAAACAGTGATGCTGATTTTTCAGATTCACCAAAGGTTCTGTTGGTCACAAAATCGCCGTTTTGGCCGGTGGCTACATAAAACAGGAACTCGTACAACGCGTAAAAACACAGTATGCGTAAGCCCCAGAATATATAGTTAAGCAGCGTTTTGTTAGGGAAGTACTTTACGTAAGCGTAAATAACAAACCCCACAATCAACGGCAACGTTTGTGTAATGTGCGATTGCCTGTAGAACGTTTTGGTATAATCGTTACGGTTGATCATGATCAGCGATTTGATCAGCTTTAGATTAGTTACCAGGTTGGTGAACTGCGACAAAAAGCTCATGGCCAGTATCACGGCGAAGAAAATTGAAACCTCTTTAAAGAATTCAAATTTATTTTCCTTTAGTGATGCCAACGGTATAACGAATAACAGCAATAAAGCCATTACATTAATAACCGTAGTACCCGGAATGGTAGGTATTACCAGGAATGATGTGAGCGGAAAGAACAACATCATCAGGTTAACCCAGTTACCTACAAACGTGTTCTCTCCTGTATCCACCGATCCTCGTGATAGCGCGATCCGATTAAGCATAACTTGTTATTATGATTTAACTAATTCGCCGTAGCCAACACCGTAACCATAGCCATAGTAGCCTGATTTAGAGAAATCAACATCGTTAATTACTACATACAGGTTATCTACCTTATCCTTGCTCTTGATCTCGTTAATTATCTCTATCTGATTTTTATCAGTATAGTTATGGCGGCAAACAAAGATGGTCATGTCGGTATACTTCTGAATCTCCAACGCATCAGACACTAAACCTACCGGCGAGCTATCGATCACCACGTAATCAAAACGGGTACGCAGGTCGGTGATCAGTTCTTCCAGTTTATCGGTAAGCAACAGTTCGCTACCATTGGCAACTATAGGGCCGGCAGATATAGCGAAGCAGTTTCTGTGCAGTGTAGTTTGCTTTAATACCTTGCTGATCGGCAGGTCATCCATTACATAGTTGGTGTAGCCGTTCTCAGCATAATCCAAACCGATCAGTTTTGAAAGATTAGGCTTGCGTAAGTCAAGCTCAACCAATACTACACGCTTGCCAGACATGGCCAGCATCAGGCCCAGGTTACCGGTAAGGTATGTTTTACCCTCGCCCATTTTGCTTGAGGTAACCATGATCACGTTAGAGCGGTTAACATCAAGCAGGTTCCTGATTTTGGTACGCAGCGTACGGAAACTCTCTGTTACCGGCGAGCGTGATGTTATATCGATTAGCTTCTCGTCGTTTTTAGGTACACGGCCAATTTTACCGATAATGGTAACATCAGTTTGACTTTCAATATCAGATTCCTCTTGTATCTTATTGATGAATAAGCCTTTGGTATTGATGTAGCTCAACGGGATAACAAAACCCAGGAAGAACGACATTACAAAAATCAATGGCTTAATAGGTTTAACCGGCGAGTTTGAGCTTTTGGCATCATCAACTATACGCGAGTACGGCATATCGGCAGCCTTGGCCATTTCGGTTTCTTCGCGTTTTTGTAACAGGTATACATAAAGCTGTTGCTTAAGTTCCTGCTGGCGTTTAAAGCCTACTATCTCACGTTGTTTGCCCGGGATATCCTTAATATCGTTGCTAACAAAATTCTTTTGTGAACCGGCACCTGCTGTCGACATTTCTAACTCGCTTTTGTAACTGTCAACATTTTGTATCAGGTTGCTTTTAGCCAGCTTTATTTGTTCGTTCAGGTTCTGAATTACCGGGTTCGATTCGGTGTAGGTAAGTTTTGAACGCTCACGCTCGTTAACCAGATCGTTATACCTGGCCAAACTTGTAGCGAATGACGCGTTTTGAATACTTAATGAACTTGGTATAACTGTACTGTTAGGATTGTTCAGCTTAGCTTTCAAACTATTAACAATTGAAAGCTGTACACGTTGCTGATCGTACCTGTCAGTATAAGTACTTGAATTACCTACCAATACTTTTGCTTGCTCATCAATATCAGTAATGTTGTTTTTGCTACGGAAATCCTGATAGGTCTTCTCAATATCTGATAACTCATTAGATACTACTGCTATACGGGCATTGATAAAGTTGATAGTACTGTCAATTATCCTCTTTTTGTTAGCGTTATTATCTTTCAAATACTGATTCATTAAGGTATGAAGTATCACCTCACCCTTTTTTGAATTCGGATAATAGAAAGTAAACTCAACGTTGGTAGTAGTTTTATCGGTAAACTGCGCATCATATCCTGCTAACAGACTATTAATGGTTTGATCTTCCGATTTGATCATCGCTGAATACTCCTTACCGGCAGCAGGTTTAGCCGCCGTTTTAGCTATCGATATATCATACTGAGGCAATTCAACCTTTTGGTCGAACTGTACTTTGCGGTTAATACCTTCATCCTCGTTTTTAATGGTAACGGTGTTATCACCATTTACAGAGAAGGTATACTCTCTTTCGCGTAACGAGTCGGTTCTGTTCTTTAATATATTAACAGCAAAAGGAGCCTCCTCATAAATTTCGGGGCTACCTAATGCGCTTTTATTATAATAGCTGATATTTAAGTGCAACATCTGCACCACCTCTTTCATCAGGCTGCGCGATCTGAGTACGTCGCCCTCATTCTTAACATTCTCGGCCAGGCTTAACGCGGTTGATACACCTGCGTTGGCATATTCCTTATTAGCATCCGGCGATGTTGGGTGCAGTTGTATCAGCATGGTACTTGATACCAGGAACTGTTTTGTTGAGAAAGTGATATATGCATATCCTAACCCCAGAAAAATAACAAGGCTGATAACGAACAGGTACCAGTATGATTTTATCTGGCCGAGTATGTTGCTTATGGCGTTGCTACTGTCCTTTACTGAACGGGTTTCCATATTTACTAAGTTTTTTGAGTGATTTTATTTTAGCAGGTGAATGTTACAGGTATCTGACGCCTAAAATAATAGCTGTAAACACGGTCGCGGCAATAGTAATGAACCTGGCAGCATTGTTATCATTGTTAAGCACTTTGGTTTTGTTTGGCTCAACATAGATCACATCATTTTGCTTAAGGTAGAAGTAAGGCGAATTCATGGCTGACTTTTTGGTAAGGTCGATCTTTACAGATATGTTACGGCCCACACCATCTTTACGAATCAGGGTAATATTGTTGCGCTTGCCAAAGAAGGTAAGGTCACCCGCGTAACCGATAGCATCTAACAGGGTTACCTGCTCGTTAGGTATTACATATGATGCCGGGCGGTTAACCTCACCCAGTACGGTTACCCTAAAGTTTGAGTAGCGTACATCAACCACCGGGTTAACAAAAAACTTGGCAGCCTTGTCGCGCACGGTTTCGCGTGCCTTCATGGTGGTTAAGCCTAATAGTTTAATGCTACCCAAAGTAGGCACTTCAACAAAACCTGCTTTGTTAACCAGGTAACCTGATACCGGAGTGATCATGCCTGCTTGCGGATTAGCGCCGGCAGTGTTGGTTAAACCACCGTTACGGCTGTTAATTGCGTTAGTTGCCAACGGATCGTTAGTGGTAACGGTAATGGCTAATATATCGTCGGGCTGAATGGTAGGTTCTACATATTCGGCAGCGCTAAATTCATTGGCCTGGCTGGTTTCAGGCAAATCTTGAAAATAACGTATTTTTTTGGTTGATCCGCATGAGCTGAATAGTATAGCTGCTATGCTTATTAAAAGACCGAACCTTACGGCAGAAATTTTCTTCATGGGTATTACTGTTATAATGATTGTTTAGCTGTTCCTTTTTTATATAACCTTTAGAAAGAGCTCCGCCAACCCGGTCACACAACCAATCTTTCTAAATATTAAATTCGCAAATAATTCAATCAATTGCTTTGATATTATTAACCCAAGCTTGATTTATAACAAATATTAGCAAAATAACCTTTACATTTCTTCCCTTGGCGGGGTTGATACCTTTATGTAAAACGACGTGAAAGTTGTGAGAAAATCAACCACAATTACTTTGCATGTGTAAAACAATTTGTGGTCAAAGAAGAAACTTTTGAGGTGGTACTTCGGTCTGTTTATACTGCGTTATACACCAAAAACAGTCAGATTTCTCGCTGAGCTTCATACTTTTTATGAAAATACTACTCGTAAAACTGTGCCCATAGCAGCCCTGGCAACACTTTAAAATTAGGGCTATTTAGCCGCTATTGTAATCACAAAATAGGGGCAAAAAAAAGCTGCGCCTTTTGCGGGGCGCAGCTTAAAAAAACTATGTTGTAATTATCAATATTTACTCAACAATAAGCTTGGTATACACCTTTTTACCCGTTTGGGTTTGAGCGTTTATAACGTATATACCACGCGGCAACTTGGTAGGGAAGTTCATATTAAGTGAGCCCGCTCCCTGGTCGTCAACCGAGTAATTTTGTGTTAGCCATTGTTTACCAAAGCTATCAGTAACTACTAATGTACCCTTCTCCTGCTTGGCAAAATTGCTAAGCTTAAGGTTTACATTGCTGCCCGTGCCCGGGTTAGGATATGCAAGCAGCGTTTGCACAAGAGGGTCTGACGATATCAGATCGATGCCATTGTTACCTAACAATGAGTTGTTTTGCACCCGGTATATCTCCAACGCGGCCACAGCCACACGGTTAGCCGTAGGGTTAAATTTCAGGATCAGTGTACCATTCGTTACTGTGGCCGTATAATCTTTAACCATAGCTGTACGGTATGGCACCTCGCTGATTATATCCAGGTTATTTACCAACTCCTGCGTACCTGCCGTTATTTTGAACACACGCGAACCCGGAGCCGTCCAGTAATTCTCAACAAAGTGGAAACGTAACTGATACTGGCCATTGGCAAGCGGTATCTCGTACCTTGTTTCAGCCAGATCAGCCGCTGCCGATAAATATGTTTTGTAGAGCGAGTCAACATCGGTTGCCGCCACAGTGGTTATTGGCGTTTGTACATCAAGCTTGATAGAGCCTTTACGGTATTGCGAATCATTTTCATAAGGCACACCACCATAATTAGCACTCACATTAACACCACCCTTTATGCGTTTTACCGCGGTAACTGTTGCTGTATTTGTATTTGCTATACCATATAAAGGCACACGCAACGGCGCCATAGCGCTGTTATAGTTAATTAATAGTACGGCATTTTTAATACCCGCGCTTGTTGGCGAGAACCTAACTGTAAGATTACGGGTAGCCTGTACCGCCAGTGTTGAACCGGTAAATGATGGTATACTGAACTCAGAGGCATTTTGCCCCTCTATCCGCACACTTCTTAACTGTATAGCCGGATCATTACCACCGCTTGGATAGGTTTGTCCGTTATTTTTAATGGTAAGGGTGTACGAGGTAGTAGTCCCCGTCATGGCCGGTGCGTAATTGATGGTTTTGGTTGGCATGGCCACCAGCTCCGAATAACCTACCGAACCCGAATCCGGACGAATATTCTCTACATAGTATATATTATCCTGATAATCGTAATTGGTGAATGATGTACCCAGAATATCGCAATTCAGGAAGTAGGCATTAGGTATTACGTTACCCGCCTCATCCAGGGCTTTCAATACACGCATACCAATCAGGCCATTATAATTCTGTGTACGGTCTGACGATGAGTTACCTACTCTGAAACCAAATATACCATCATGGTTAAATGTATTTTGAGCCAGATTGGTACTTGAACCAATTAACCTTGGTAAAATAGATTGACCATCTAAAGGGTTATGTGTAAAGATATTCGGATTTGAGCTTGAGCCTTTTGTAAAATATCTTATCGACTCAACTGTTGAGCAGCAACCATGATAAGCTGCCACCTGTATAACCGTAATCGGTTTCGATGGATCGGCACGTCTAAAATAATTAGCGTTTATTTCGCTTGAGTTTGATACGCGTGTTGTTCCGCGGTTATTGCCATCATTGTGTCCATACCCTATTACAGTGCCAAACCCAAAGGCATTAACAAGTTGTTGTGCATAAGGTTCATTTGTGCTTTCGCCTGCCTTTTGCCAAATACCGCTTAGTATAACATTCTTTAACGGAGATATGCTATCGGTACTGGTTATCTTAAGCGTATCAGTAAATATCTTCACCCTGTTATCAGCATTTGGGGGTATAAACTGTACAGTTACTTCGCTGTAACTACCTGCTGCTATATTAACAGGCATAGCAGCGGTTGCATCGCTACCAACTGATACAATTTTCCATGCAGCGGGGTTGGATAAAGTAAGATTTGATACTGTAAGTCTGCCGGTCCCCTTATTGTTTATCCTCAACTTTACACGATCGTGGTTGGCATTATACGGAGTAGTATCAGGGGTTAACCTTCTCCACGGCTCCTGTATAAATGAAAACACCAGGCGATCATTTGAAGGGAAGTTATCCATATTCTTCAATACCATATAACCACCTGAAGTGCTCTGAGCTACAATACTAAAGTTGTATGGATCGCTGGTGGTTTGGTTACCATTGGCATCAGTAGCACGTACCCTGATGTTGTGGTTACCCGGCGTGCGTAAAGTAAATGGTGCTTTATAATTAGCATATGCACCGCCATTTATAGAATATTGAAAAGATGCAAGGCCTGAACCTCCGGCATCTGCCGCGGTTAAAACTACCTGCACCTCATCATCATAAGTATTGGCCGATTTTAGCGTACCTACAAAACGTGCACCAACAGTTGGCGCGGTGTTATCAGTAATGGCGGTAGCCGGTGATATGGTGATGTAGTTTAATTTTGTATTAGTGCCGCCCGATGCATCAACCGTAAGTTTACCATCGCTAACGGTAACAACAGCTGTTGAGGTGCGAAATTTAGTTGATGCGGTTCCGACAAAATCGGCAATTGCAGGCAAGCCTTCAACATTTACCTGGTGGTTACTATCGTAGTAACCATTATCGCCCGCGCTAACGGTAACACGGTAAGTGCCGTTAGCTATGGCATACTCCCATGTACCTGGTACCTGGCCATTGGTATTGGCTTGCATTTGTACGATGGTAAGCTGCCTTGCATCGCCGCTGCCTGTACGGGCGCGCATGTTGGCAGTTAAGTCAAGAGGCGCTTTGGTTGTTGGATGCACCCAGCCGAACTGGCGAGCTTCAGAATATGGTAAACCTGTATCGGCAGTATAACCTGCAGGCACAGCTGAGCTTGATGGCTGAAAATTGATATTAGCCGTAGTTGGAGCAGGTGCTACAGCTAACGAGGTAATACCAAAATCATCAAAGGTATAAGTAATAGGGCTGCTGCCGTTTCTGTACGAAGCATAAATGCCCGCGTATACCGAGCCTGTTGTTAAATCTGTACTACCTAATGATAGTGTTGTGCTTGGATAGCTCGCTCCAACATTTGTGAAGTTCTCGCCATCAAGAGCGTAAAAACCCTCAGCTGAGTTGGTAACCGAATCAATAAGTATACGTAGGGTTACTGTTTGATTGTTCAGACCATTGATAAGCGGAGTAATACGCTGATCAGGGTTTGATGTGCCTGTTGTATTTGATGATACATCATTGATCTCGCGGCGAAGTTCAACCTTATTACCTGCAATAGTAAGCTTAATAAAAGTTTTATCATTTAAACCGTACCAAAGGCCTACCTGTTGCGATTGCCCACCATAGTAAGGATTGATCACCTTAGTATCTATCTGTACTTTCCCTTTTGATGCTACCGGTACGCCTAATACGTTTATTTGATTATTGTTTGTTAGATAATCAATCCCCTTAGCGGCAACCAATTGCAGCCTGCCACCAGTAAGGGTGATCTTTGACGCATCATAACCCGGAACTGTCGCAACAGTTGGTTGGCCATCAACAGCTAAACGTGTACCTGAGAAGGTGTTCACTGTAGTGAAACCCGTACCCGCACCGTTGTCATCAACAATGGTGTTGGCTACTGCCGTGCTAAAATCAAGCGTGTAGGGTAAGGCAACATTAATATCGCTACAATCTAATGTACTCACCGGGCTGCATGGTGCAACCTGCGATAATTCCTTGAAAACAGCAGCGTTCTTTCCTGCAAAAACAGCGTTGGGCAATTGCACCAAAAGCATTAATAATGCAACAACTTTCAGTAAGCTTTGCTGGTAAAATTTTTTCATTCCTCAGTTGGTTAAGAGTTTAGGAAATGCATTATATATCGGTATAATTAATCAGTTACTTTTTTTGAAGCCTCACGGTTAAGCGAACGATTTTTAGCCAGCAACCCATTCTGTACCTTTTTCTGATTAACCTTTAATAAGGTGATCTGCGAAATCAGGTTCGGGTTGTCATTCCAGTTAAATTCACTCACGTATAAGTTACCGGTCAGCGTATCTTCAACAATATCAATCGGGTTAGCAAAACCGCCCATACCTTCAAGGCCATAGTTACCGGCACCGCTGGCAGTTTTGCTGATGTCATAAATACTATCATTCTTAACATCGGTAAGTGCTACCTTTTGTTTGGCGCCCGGCTCTAACACCATGATATCGCCACCGCCGCTGAAACGACAAACTAATAGCTTGCCTTTAAGCTGACCGTTAAAGCTGTCGCTTTTGTACTCAATAGCGCCGTTTGGCGATTTGTTGAAGCCAAAATCAAACGCGGCACCACGATAGTTGGCATCTGCCACAACTTTTTGCTTGTAAACCGGATTATCAAGTCTGCCACGGTTAATTACATACTCGCCGCGCAATGGGTTAGGGTGGCCAAAGTAGCCTATGCCCCTATCCGGGTTGATGCGGAACAGCCAATCGCGCTGTACGGGCACATCATTGGTCATTTCAACATCAGGGCCGTTGTAAAAAGTATTGTCAGGACGGCGGGTACCTTTAACTGATTTTGGCGAGTTACCACCACCTCCCGATCCGTTGGCAGGCACATAGAGCTGGCCATTGCTGTGCCATACCAGATCGTAGGCATTACGTATGCCCGAGGCGTAAATAGTAAGCGGCGACACCACGCTGTAAGGGTTGTAAGTACCATCGGCCATGGCAATAGAATTTGCCGGAGCCTTGTTTATCAACCTTTGGTTTGATGTAGTGCGTACATTAAGCGGCCATTTATATTTGTTTAGCTTGGGGATGTCTAACCTTAAAATAGAACCTGCAAGCAGTGTTTCATCACGTTGCCAACCTTTATCGTACATACCTGCTGAGGTATTACTACCTACTGATACGTATAAACCACCATCAGGCCCGAAGGCTATACTGTTCACCATGTGATCGCGTGTTGAACGTGGCAGGTTGATGATGGCCTGATCCTCGTTTTGCAGGGCATTGCCTGACAGGCGTGAGATGCGGCCATCAAACATTGGCATTTCTTCTTCGCCGGCTGATGAGTAAGATACCCAGGCAACCATGTTCTCTTTGGTAGATGAAGGCTCGAATGCAAGGCCGATAGCGGTTACCGCTCCGTATTTCTTAGTGAGTGTGTTTATCTGTTTAACGTTTTTAAGCAAACCGGTACTGTGATCTATCTCAAAACGCTCAATACCACCATCAATCCTCAAGGCATAAAAACGCCCGTCAGGACCAAAGGTTAATGAGGTATACTTTTTCTTCTGAGTACCCGGGATAGGTATCTTAACAAACTCGGCGTTGATGATCTCGTCGGGATTAATGGCTGTTGCCGCTGTATAGAAGGTAGTTTCGTAAGGTGTAAACTCAGCACCTGAATATGATTTAACACCGCTTGTTATCACAAATTTATAAACTGAACTTGGCTCCAATTGGGTAAGCGGGGTAAAGCTGATAGCATCGCCACCACCGGTACCTTGCACTGTACCACGCACCGGTAACACACCGGTTGAAGTTACCTTGAATAATTGTACGGTATGATCATTAATAGTAGCGTTATCAACACCACCTTTAAAACCTTTTACAGCCGGTACCGAAATACTGCCTGCTGATATACTGGCATTGTTCAACAAGCACTCGCCAAGATGCGGCGACGAACTGATAACATAAGGCGTTTTACCATCAACCACACGCACACGTAAGGTTACCCGGCTTTGGTTAAAACCATCGGCAGATAGGTTTAGCCTCGCGTAATAGGTGCCAGCTTTTAATGAGGCCGTTTTAGCATATTTACATACCAATACCGAATCGCCGCTTTTTATAACTTTCGGGAAGCTCAACCAATCTTTGGCATCGCCCTCGTATTCGGCGCTAACTTTGTACTCGGCATTTATATCGAGTGAGTTTTTAACAACTACAGGTACGGTCAAATCCTTGCCCGCGCCTTTCACAACCAGCATATCCTGCTGTTTAGGCAATATATAAGCGTAAGGGAATATGGTTAAAGGCTCAACCTCTACATAACAAAGTTTGGTATTGATACCACCTTTGGCATCAAGCGTTAAAAAACCATCGTTAACGGTAACTGTAACCGTATTAGTTTTAAAACGACCAGGGCTGCGCAGTTTACCAAAAGGCACAAAATCCTTAATGGCTGGTACACCTTCAACATTTATACAATCTACTTCTTTGGCTTTGTGCACACTGCCATCGCCGGTAGCCACAGTAACTTTGTATACGCCGTTACGCAATTTCAATTCCCAATAACCTTCGGTTTTTACACCATCAAAAGGACCATATCTTAAACCATTAATATCATCAGCCTGCATGTGTATCAGGGTTGATAGCAAAACATCTTCGGGTTCAATGCGTGCCCTGCCGTTTCCGGTCATATCAAGCGGCTGTTGTGTTTCAACATTTTTCCAGCCGTACATCAACTCAAGGCCCTGGGTGGTACCTGAATGTGTTGAAAATGGTTCGCCAAAATCTTTAAGCCAACCCGGCGGCTGGCTGGTGGTTTCATCCTGAAAATTGATCTTGATCACATCAAACGTTGGCTCAGAGGCAATAAAAAAGCCGTTACTTATGGAGGCTTTCACCTGCTGTTTAACGGCTACCCTTTCAAAACTTTTGCTGCTAACATAAATAAATATCAAACTTAAAGGCAGCGCAACATAGAGGAATATCAACCTGACATTTCTTATACTTATTCCATCCGTTATCGTTTTGAGATTGCTCATCTTCAGCTTAGTAAATACGTTTAAATGTTATTATGTAGGGGTGTATCAAATACAATATGCTACAAATTTAATATTTACCGCCCGCAGAAACCCGCCTAAAAGCCTTGTTGTGAGCGGATTGTGCAATCGTTGAAATAATGAGTAATTCGTGTGCAAAAAAGGTGGCATTTATCAATTATCGAGCCTAAAAATCAAGGTTTGGTGCACATGAAGGGCAAAAATTTGCCAAACGTAAAATTTGGGAAGTGTACCGTTCACACTTTCACAACTTGATACACAATGCCATAGCGCGTTATAAATAGCCTGCAACTTTAGCGTAATTTTAACGTTTGTAATACCTTTTGAAAACTTTAAATGATTCAAGCCAGCGAAAAACAGTGGATGGTGCTGTATACACGGGCGCGGTGGGAAAAGAAAGTAGAGCATTTGTTAAAGCAACAGCATATTGAGAGTTTTTGCCCATTAATACGCTCTAAACGGAAGTGGGCTGACCGTTATAAGATCATAGAGGTTCCCCTATTTACCTCATACATCTTTGTTAAAGAAGATACGTCACTATTTGAAAAGGTAATGCAAACTAATGGTGTGGTAAGCGTTGTGCGCAACAATGGCAAACCAGCCCTGATCAACGATCAGGAAATTGAAAGGATAAAATTCCTGGTGCAAAATTATGCCGAGCTGCAAACCGTACCCATTGAAAATTTAAAGGTTGGCGATATGGTTGAGGTAAAGGAAGGCCCTTTTATGAATAAACAGGGCGAAATAAAAGATATAACCGGCAATTCGGTACTTATGGTTTTAAAGGACCTGAATTGCGTGATAATTGTAAAAACAGACGAACAAAAACTCATTGCCGTTAATTAAATAAGGTAATGATAATATCGACATTATTATATACTTGGTAGGGAATCATGGATAAACATTATGGACAGATCGTTGAACTTGTGATCAGAAAAAAAGGGATAAGTATAAGTGAGCTTGCACGTTCATCAAATATTAACCGTAAATGTGTTTACAATTGGTTCAATCAAAAATATTTAAAGCCTGAAGTTATACATCGTATAGGTGGCATCATTAAACACGATTTTTCAGTTGAATTTCCGGAACTCTTTACCCCGGAGGATTTTATGGCCGAACAATCAGAACACGAAACCGATATGATATCAGATAAGGATCAGGCCGAAAACAAACTATGGAAAGATAAGTACATAGTTTTGCTTGAGCATTACAATCAGTTGTTGCTAAAGCATATTAAAGGCGGATATTAATATCCTGAGAAAAAAGATTATAACAAAAGGGGCTGCTTTAGCCCCTTTTGTTGTTTGTAATACTTATGGTAATGTAATTTTGCGGATGGTGTTGCGGGTATCAGTAACAAATAATGCCTTACCGCTATTTGATATAGCCAGGTTAGCGGCCACAACATCGGCTTCGCGGCCAACGCCGTCGCGCCCATCATTACCATAAGGGCCGGTAATTGTTGAGATGCCGCTATTGTCTATCTTTTTAATGGCGTTACCATCGGCAATGTATAAGGTGTTACCATCTTTACTTACAGCAATACCGCTTATAAATATAAAGCGCTGCTGCGGGTAAAGCCTTGTTATTTGTCCGTCGGCACTAACTTTAAAAAGTTTGGTAGCGGTGCTTACATATTTAACACCTTTAGGGCCTACCCCTATTCCGCGCAGGGTTTCATATTGATCCAGATAGTCTGAAAAGTTTACCACGTTGCGGGTAATAACTCTTTTAACAATTTTACACAGGCTATTATCATTCACAAACCACATGGTACTCTCGCTATCGCGCTCCATATCCAGGTTCGAGTCGGCATTACCAATACGGCTTACTATGTTTATGCCACGATCTTTATTGTAAATGCGCACACCATAAGCGGTACTTACTATATGTATGGTGCCTCCCGGATCTAATGTTACAGCTTCGGGCAGTAAGCCACCCTGCGAATACTCGGGCGGTAGTTCAACAGTGCTTACCTTATTGTAAATACTGATCTTACGGATAGCGCCGTTAAAAAAATCGGCAATGTAAAGGCTGCCATCGCCATTTACAAAAATTCCGTGCGGTTTGTAAAACCTGGCTTGCGGTCCGGGGCCGTTAACTTTGCCCGATTCATCAAACTTGCCGGCAATGGTACGCACAGTGTACGGCGCTACAGGCTCATCAGCAAGTGCGCTGGTTGAAAGTTCTGTGTCATCGTTAACCGGGGTTTGTTGGGGTTGGATTGTTTTTTCCTTATTACATGCCACTAAAAAGCATGCAAATAATGCAAAAAGGTAGGATAAGCGTTTCATTGAGTGATTTTATAATGTGGTAGGCAAATAACACTATAAATCACTACAAGTTTTTACTGATTTTCAAGGTGTTCCATTTTTTGTATAGCATATGAAATACAGGCACACAAAGCAATCAATTTATTATTCAACAGCCTGAATTTTGAGCAAGTGTTTTAAAGCATGTTTATAAATAAAATTGCCCAAAAACGAGCAGGGCTCCTCATGTATTATGAGGAGCCCTGCTGCTGGTTTAAATTTATGTTTAGAAATTATGGTATGGTTACTTTAGCTGTCCACAATACACCTGCTTGTTTAATTTCATTCAGGTTGAAGATTTGTTTTTCTTCGCGGCTGTATACATTAATATTTACTCGTTGATCAGATTCAAGTGGAGTAACTTGCAGATCAAGAGGATAGTTACGTTTGTAACGTATATAATAAGTAGCTGTACCTTGATTAATATCAAACTCAGCATATTTATCGCCACCACCGTACGCAACGTGTGCTTTTTTCTCAACAGTTACAGTTAATTTAGCATAACCGTAATCGGTATCTCTGCTGTCCTCGTCCGATTTGTCCTTTTTACAACCTACAAACATTAAGGCTATTAACACTAAAAAGGTCACGCTTTTCATCATCCACACTTTTCCGTTTCCTATTGAACTCGACAAGCGGGCGTTTTTAGAAGTTAGTTTAATTCTTTTCATATCATTAAATTTTTCATAAAAATAGGCCATGTTTATTACAATAATACCCCATTTTATAAAGTGTGTATCAGGTCGTGCAAGTTTGTATAATTTTTGTGGAAGATGCTTTTTGAGTAGGATCAGGCCATTTTTGGGCACCTTAAAAAGCCATAAATCAGGCTTATAAAATATAGGTTTAAACGTGCGATGTTTAGAAAAAACAGCCACAAACGCATAAATTCTTATTTTATTCTAATGAGTTGTAATACTTGTTATATGTCAAGCGCAGCTTTGCGAAAATACTTTTGACCCAAATAAGTGAAACAAGAATTACGAAATTCATACTAAAGCTTACAAATATTTATGAATGATACACAGGTTCGCCTCATCGTGTCACTATTTTACACAGTATGGGGACACAATGCGTTCAAGGGTACAATTTTTGAAATCTTATTGCGACCTTTCGCTCATATTAAGCTTGTGAAAATAAGCTGTGATATGCAAACCGAACTTTACATTAACTAAACCAACTTTACACTTACCCATGAACAAACACCACGGACAACTAATTGAGTACAGAGTTAGAAAGAATGGCTATAGCATTAGTGATTTAGCCAGAAACTTGAATGTAAACCGCCGATCAATATATAACTGGTTTAATCAGCCTTATATTAAAAAGGATGTTATACTACATATAGGTATTATACTACGTCATGATTTTTCGCAGGAATTCCCTGAGATGTTTACCAGCGAAGAATTTGAATCAGTACATAAATTCAAGCCTACCGGTTTTGGTACTCAACGTACAGTTACTACCAACCAAGACGACGAGATATACAAAGATAAATACGTTAATTTGCTCGAAAAATACAATATGTTACTACTTAAGTCACTATAACAACTTAAGTAAAAACGAGTAAGTTAAAGGAAGAACACCTCTATATTTTATTGTAAAAAACAATTCATTGGTCGGCCGATCAGCGAATTATTTTTTAAGATAAAATGTACAGGTGTTTTTTTTGTGTGCATATGTAACTATTTTAGCGAAAAAACTTCTCGTGTATGCAACAGTCGCTGGTAGACATTAAGATAAGAATATCTGAGTTTACTCAATTTTTCGAAACAAATTACCTGAACCACAATGCTCAACCAGCCGATAAAACACTCGAAATTCTTGGCAACATGGCCAAAAATATACTATCGGGGTTACAAGGTATACACCATTGCCTGGATGCAGGGGCTAATTTAAACACAACTCAATTCAAGCAATTACAGGTAAGCATTGCCGATGCGGTGATTAGCATTTACCTTATTGAAAATTCGGATGGGTTACCTGAACTGCTTTCGGGCTTACAATGGTTAAACAGCAAGCATTTTCAACTGGCCGGCGAAGCCGAACCAACTGATAGCGACTTAAGTAATAATGCGGATACCGATCTGCCGTCGCCGGTAAAGATTGATTTCGCTACTGCCTGCGGGCATATCAACACTCATTTATCTATCAGGGAAGTGAGAAATGCTGTGAAACAGGCAGAAAGTATCCATAGCTTTTTTTCGTACAACAGCCATTATATATCAAACTCAACAAGCCAGCAGGCTTTTGCTGATACTATATTAACGCATTTATTAAACAGTATACAGGTATATATTATGGCGATATCATACCTCGAACCGTTGTTTGATAAGCCAAAATCAACCTTTGATGCATTCAATGCCGAGATCAAAAAGTTAATATCAGTCCAAAAGGCTATCGTTATATAAAAAGCATAACCTATACTACGAATGCAGTATAGGTTGTGCTGATTTATCTTTATCTGTCTAATATAAATTTAGCAGCTTCTGTTGTACCCCGGCCAACCGCCCGGATAATGTACAACCCTAACGACCAATCATTACCAACAGAGAATGTTGTTTGTGTTGTACCTTCGGTAGATACCTGCACTTTTTTGGTGAGCAGTTTTTTACCATCCTTGTTATAAACGCTTACATCGTAAGTTTCGTTAACTGCAAAACCTTTTAAGGCCACATTTACCGTGCTACCTGTAACCGGGTTAGGGTATACTATCAATGCACGTTTAACAACAGGCTTGTTCAACGCATCGGCAGGCTTAATAAGTTTGCGGTTAGCTTGTGCTAATGTATCAGCAAATACATTCTTTAGAATTACCCGCTTCACCGTATCATCTACCGTGGTAACGGCCATTACGGCTTCGGCAGGCTTATTATTCAGATCAAGCGAGCTCACCTTGTATGATACCGCGCTTTGACTGGCTAACAACAATGGCTTTTGCGCGCTTGGCTTGATCATATCAACCAGTTTAAAGTTTGATGCTCCCGCTCCGGAAAGATCAATATCCTTTATGGTCAGCGTAGTATCGCCCTGGTTCATGATGGTTAGCCAGTAATCGCCATTTTGAACTTCAGGATCGGCACTTTCCTCCTTGTTTAAAGCAACAGCCAAACGTGCACGTGCCGGGCTTGGTTGTGCCTGAGCTTTAAGCAGTGTTATTTGCGCCATCAGGTTGGTGTTATCATTCCAGTTAAACTCACTTACGTATAAGTTACCGTTGGTAACATCCTCTACTACATCTAACGGATTAGCAAAGCCCGACATACCTGTTAAGCCGGTATTGCTTGAGCCTGTGTTGACCTTGATGATGTTATAAGCCGTATCGCGCAAAACGGTATCAGGTAATTTAACCATTGAGCCTGGCTCCAATACCGTAATATCGCTACCGCCACTAAAGCGGCATACCAGTATTTTACCTTTAAGCGCGCCGTTAAAGTTATTGCTCTTGTACTCAATAACCCCGTTTGGCGAATGGTTTAGGCCAAAGTTGTAACCAATCCTGAAATTAGCATCGGCCGTAATGGCCGGAGAGTACAATGCATTATCAAGGTATCCCCTATTGATCACATACTCGCCTCTTAGCGGGTTAGGGTGACCATAGTAGCCTACCCCCAATTTCGGGTTAACGCGGAACAGCCAGTCAACCTGAACCTGTACGCTTTTACCTGTTGGAGTAGCCGGTATTTCAGGACCATTATAAAAAGTGCCATCAGGCAGACGTGTACCTATAACCGAGCCCGGCGACTTACCACCACCGCCAGAACCGTTGGTTGGCACATATAATTGTCCGTTTGAATGCCAAAGCAGATCGTAAGCATTACGCACTCCTGAAGCAAATATTGTAAGCGGTGAATTTGTGGCATATGGATTATACTTGCCATCGCTCATGGTAATGGAATTAGCAGGCGCGGCGTTAATTACAGCCTGAGATGAGCTTGTTTGCACGTTAAGCGGCAGGGTTATACCTGTCAGTTTATTCAGATCTAATTTTAGCACAGCACCCGAAAGCAAAGTTTCGTTTCGCTGCCAATCGTCATCATATAACCCGGCCGAGCTGTTACTACCTTGTGATATATAAAGCGCGCTATCGGGGCCAAAAGCAATACTATTAGTCAGGTGATCGCGGGTTGAGCGTGGCAGTTTGTTTATGATCAATTCTTCGTTACTAAGTGAATCACCCGTTAAACGTGATATATTACCATCATAAGTAGGCGCGTTATCTAACCCATAGGATGAATGTGTTACCCACGCTATAGGTTGCGTTGGTGTTGACCGTGGATCGAACGCTAAACCAATAGCCGTACGCATGCCATACTTGTTGGTAAGTGTTTTTATCTGTTTCTTATTGCTCAAGTTACCGGTGGTATGGTCAACATCAAAACGCTCAATGATGCCATCCATACGCAAGGCATAAAATTTATCATCAGGGCCAAATGTCAGTGTTGAATATTTGATGTTTTGCGTACCAGGGATAGGTATTTTCTGGAACTGAGCGTAAAGGAACTGGCTCGAATCAACATCAGCAGCTCCGGTAGTAAAGTAAAGTTCGTAAGGCGTAAATGCGGCCCCTGAATATGATTTCACACCCGATGTGATCTCAAATTTATATTTGGTATAAGGCTCTAATAAAGTTTTAGGCGAAAAGCTAACAGCATCACCACCACCGGTTCCCTGCACAGTGCCGCTCACGCGAGTTAAAACATTATTAACTACTTTGTAAAACCTTACAGTGGTACTATCAATGGTTTCATTATCTACTCCACCTTTATACCCTTCAACAACCGGCACATGTAAATAATTTGCTGACACACTTGATGTTGTAAGGCTTACATTGGTAGCGCCATTTGGAGGGTTTGAGCCTTTTACATAAGGGCGCTGGCCATCAACCACGTTTAACTGAACCTTTAATATAGTACTTGTATAGTTAGCGGCAGTTATTTTTAACGTAGCATAATAGGTACCATAAGGCAGATTATTTGCTGCCGCATAGTTAAATACTTTAGTTAACTGTTTACCACTTTGGCTATTAGTGACTGATAACCATCCGGTGTTTGCTCCCTCGTATATTGTTTGTATATCGTAATTTAAATTAGCGTTGGCTGAGTTGCCGATCACTAATTTGAATGAGCTCACACTATCAGCCCCTTTTCTGAGTACGATGTTCTGGCTTTTCAGATCCGTATATAAATAAGGCGCTGTACTCACCGGCGCTATTGAGGCGTAAGTTATTTTAGTGTTTGTTCCGCCGGTAGCATCAATGGTCAGCCTTTCATCGGCCACATTAACGTTGATTGTTCTGGTTGAAAAACGACCATTGTCGCCTGCCTTACCTTGAGGTATAAAACTATTGATAGCGTTTATACCTTCAATATTTATGGTGTGCTTTTCAACAGCGGCACCAACACTACCATCGCCTACACTTACGGTTACATTATAATTTCCGTTAGGCACGGCCATTTCCCAGTAGCCCTCAGTTTTCACACCGGTAAAGCTACTTGTAATATGATTGGCCTGCATGTGCATTACGGTAGCTAACAAAATATCTTCGGGCAAGGTACGTACCCTGCCGTTACCTACCAAACTAAGCGGAGTACCGTCGGATTTTTTGCGCCAACCATATGTAAAGCCCGACTGCTGCTGCCGCCCTATCCTTTCGCCATAGGCCTGCCCATAATCTATCATATAATCCAAAGGCGGTGTGGTCTGTTCATCCTGAAAATTCACATTCATCACCTTTGGCGTTAGCGGTTCAATAACCGACAGATCGATCAGCAGGCTTTTAGGTGTAAACCCTTCGGAGCGGAAAGTCACCAGCGCCTGATGATCACCCACTGCCAGGCTCGAGCTGATATTGCCAACTCCAAACACTAAATTATTAGTGAGGTTGGTAGGCAGCGTAAGCCACGGAGCTTCAGTTTTCTCTATAGTATACGAGTTCAACGCTGTATTAGCCGATATACCTACCGAATCGGGCAATATTTGTCCGCCTTTTATCACGGTAAAATGCAAGGTATCCTTAGTCAACGCCAAAGTTGGTATCGGAGGCTGCGGTCTTGATATTTTGAAATCATCAAAGGTGTATACAAAAGGCACTGTACCATTACGGTATGTTCCGTACAAACCAGCAAACAAGGTACCGTTGCCTAAACCGGTACCTGCAATTGATAGCGTTGTCGAAGTGTATCCAGTAGCACCTGTACTTGTATAAATATTCCCGCCGTCAATCGAGTAAAATCCTTCCGCGGTTTGCGATGCATCATCCACTATCAACCTTAAATCGACAGTTTTGGTGTTGAGGTTAGGTATTACTGCAGTTACCCTAACATAATCACTACCATTGTTGGTAACATCATTCACCTCTTTTCGCAACTCAACTTTATTAGCTTTTATACTGAGTTTTATAAATGTTTTATCGTTAAAACCATACCATATACCGCCTTGCTGTTCAGCATTACCATTATATGGGTTGATCATCCGCAAATCAACTTGTGTTTTTCCATAAGCATTGATGCGCGCACCTAAAACGTTAAGCTGACTGTTATTAGTTGTATAATCATTACCTTTGTTGGTAGTTAATTGCAAGTGCCCATTAACTAAATTAATATTATCTTGCTCATAACCGGGCACTTGAGTCAATTTTGGCTTACCATCAATGTTAAATCGTGCTTTTGAATACGGATTTACTGTAGTAAAACCTGTACCCAAACCATTTTTATCCTGAATACTGTTGTTAACTGATGCATCAAAGCTTAAACTAAATGGTAATTGTACATCTAAGTTTTGGCAGGGTATTGTACTTAATGGCGAGCAACCAGTAAAACCAGTTGTAGTTAAAGAGCTTACAGTAAAGTCATCATAAGTATATGTTACAGCGCTTGCACCACTACGGTAAGTTGAGAATATGCCCGCGTAAAGTGTACCCGATGTTAAACCGGTACCCTGCAAACTTACACTGGCCAACGGGTAACCAACAGAGCCTGCATTAATGTAGTTAACACCATCTGTTGAGTAATAGCCATCTACCGTTTGCATGGCTGAGTCAATAACCAAACGCAACGAAACGGTTTTAGTATTTAAACCGGAAATAACTCCGGTAATGCGTCTGTCTTGATTAGTACTTGTTGTATTGGTACTGGTTACATCATTTATCTCCCTACGAAGCTCTACTTTGTTACCTGTAACCCCCAGTTTTATAAATGTTTTATCGTTAAGGCCATACCATAAACCGGCTTGTTGCGATTGCTCGCCATAAAACGGATTGATGAGTTTTACCTCGAGCATTAACCTTTTTGCCGCGCTAACCTGTATACCCAAAGTATTGAGCATATTATTGTTTGACAGGTAATCTATCCCTTTACCGGCTACTATCTGTAAACGCCCGCCGGTAACAGTAATTTTTGAAGGCACATAGCCTGGTACTTTAGCGTCGTAAATTTTAGGATCGGTTGAGATGCGGGTACCTGAGTAGGTGTTAACCGTGGTGAAGCCGGTTCCAACCTGGTTCTTATCAAGAATGGTGTTTGGAACCGCCGCGTCAAAATTAAGCTGATAAGGTAAGGTAGGTTTAAGTGCCGAACATGGCAGCGTACTTACCGGGCTGCAAGTATCAGGTATTGCCTGAGTTGCGGCATTCAACACAGGTTTTGAAAAACCTTGCTGATAACCTAACAACATAAGCATACCTATAAGTAGTTTATTCATGGTAAAACAACTTAAATTAAATTATATGAATTAAATAGATAGATTGATACACCAAGTGCAGGCTAACCACGATCAACTGAAAGCCGGAAAGGTAAGCCGTACTATCCGGCCCCATCGCACAACATAAAATACAGTACACAAATGTATGCTTATCAGTGCTTTAAATGAAGATTACACATCTACTTGTGGCGATAATTGAGAAGTTGTGATTTAATTTAACTTAGAGTTTAAGTTAGCAATATACAAATGTGGCCAAAAGGTGAGCCAGATGTACCGGTATATAAAAGCGAAACCCGGCGCAGCGTGCCGGGAATCATGTTGTTTTATTACCAATAGTTAATATCTTATACGTTACCCAACATAAAAGGTTACTCATGTAACTCAAACACTTATTTATTATATATCATATATATAATAATCAATACTCTACACGTTTTAGTATAGGTTTATGAAATGAAGTGAAAGTTTGTGTGTAGTAGTGAACAACCGTAGCTTAACGGTTTGCCCTTGTGCCTTTTATGACTAATTTTAGAACAGTAAGCTACATAAACCCAAATTATTTATAAACAAATTGGCAACATCGCAAAAATATGCATAATCATTACGGAAAGACAGTTGAATATATTATTCGCCGCAAAGGTGTAAACCTGAGCGATCTGGCTAAGATAATGAATATTAACAGACGTACATTTTACAACTGGTTCAATCAGGCTCGATTAAAGAAAGAAATAATTATACGAATAGGCGCTGCAATTAAATATGATTTCTCGGCAGAGTTTCCCCACCTTGTTACTCCTCCGGAGCAACCAAAATCATTAATACCCAAAGCTCAACCCTCAGACGATGATCATCAAAACAATAACTGGAAAGATAAATATATCTCATTGCTCGAAGAGTATAACCAGGCATTGATAGATACCCTGAGCTATACCGAAAAAAAGCCGAACGCTAATAACGACTGATCTTATTTATTACATCTATATAAAAACTTGCCTCAAATGTGGATTAACAACCACATTTGAGGAATACAATACCTATGAAATATCAGTTCAAAAATTTACTCAACCAAGCTATTACACAAGAGATTCGTAACCAAAATGTAAAAAAATTACATACTAATCGAATTTTAATAACTCATATATCACAATAATCAGTTTTTTTTTTGTTTTGTATAACATTTGCCGTAATTGCTTCGTATAAATGTATAAGCTTCAAAAGTTAAATGAAAATGACCCCTACAGAAATCAGTAACGCAATTACACTCCTTGAGTTGAATGCCATTAAATGCAGTCCGTTTGATTGCTTTGGCAACGACGTCAGGAAACAGATCTACGCCATGATCGACGTGTTGAACAATCAACGTTCAAAAGAATGGATCAATGCACGTTACCTGGCCGAAAATGAAATTTACGCCACCAATTTAGACAATGTAGTTTGGCGCTCGGCAATGGACGCCCGCGATTGGATGGATGGTTTGTTTGAAATTGATGATCTGTTGTTTCCCGAAGCTGATCAGGCGCAAAAAGCCTACGATAAACATCAGATATTCTTCAATAAAAAATCTGATTTCAAAAGCACTCAATCACTGCACGTTAATTAACCCCAATTAACGGCTCGAGATAAAGTTAGTTCGAAAAAATAATCGACACACCTGATTGTGTCAACCTCATAAAATAAAAAAAGCAACCCGTTGGCATGACAGGTTGCTTTTTTTTGCTTATTGTCTTTTGCTTAGGCTTTCTTTTTATCTATCAGTTCAAAAACCTGCTCCCACATTTTGGCCGAGTTTATTTTGTGCTCTTTGCCTCGCTCAAGTAAGCGTGCTGATACTTCATCGCGGTTAGCCGGTACAGCTAATTTTTGTATTAAGGCATCAACTGTAGTATAATCATTCAGATCATTGATCAGGCCTTCAGTAAAATCGTACTCGGCTACCAGCATAGCATATTTGTGCGACCAGCTTGTGGTAACACATGGCACACCCTGGCTCAGCGCGCTTACAACACCATGAAACCTTGAGCAAATAATGAACTTCGCCGTCGAAATAATCCCTTTAATAACCAGCGGATCATCCTCCTTGATAACGGCCAGCGGCACATCCAACATCTTGTTTACCTGGTGGGCAAACTCCTCATCCCTTTTACCCTCGTGTATTAAAAAGTATGGTTTAAGGTTAAGGTTGCGGGTGGTAGCAATGGCATGTTTTAAAAACTCAATATAATCGCCTTGTGCCGATGCCTTGCTCTCAACCATTTTGTAGTTAGGTATGATAGCTACCTCATGCGCTTGCTTATCAAACGTAGCAGGTACTTTACCTTTTATCAGGTTAGTAAAATCGGGCGATCGTTTAATGATCGGACTATTTTTAACACCAGTTATGTGTTTGTATGATTCTTCTTCTCGGGCGAAGATAAGGCTGGCCTTATCAACAATTTTGGCCATTACGACTTTTAGTTCAGCATCCTCGAACGGGCCGAACGCTTGCGCTAACAGGATCACCTTTTTACCATCGGCATTCCATTTACTTATTTGAGCACCCAGCCTGCGCTCGGCATATTGTGCTCCCCATTGATCGCCAAAGGCAAAGCCCGAGGCATCTATAACAACATCAACTTCCTTTTCCAGATAGTAGCCAAACATTCTACGTATAAAGCCGGGTATCATCGCTCCTTTACGGTTTGATTGCTCGCTGCTGAATTTTATACCGATGTTGCTGGCTTTTAATTTTTCTTTTGGTGTTTTTGACCCCGTTTGCATTATTATTACAACCGAGGGGTATCGCGTTCGGAGTTGATCTAAAATGGCGCGAAGCATAAGCTCGGCTCCTTTGTTCACGAATTCTACTCCGCGTAGTTCTATAGTCATAAAGTAATGGCTTTTAGTTAGTGAGGGTATTTTGTTTTAGATTAGTTTTTCTTTAAAAATAAGCGCTTTAATTCATTCCCGATAAACAACCATATAAGCGCGAAGTATGTTATAAACAACAGTGGCGCACCCACAAAAAATGTGATGTGCAGGTAGTTTGACAATAAGCCCACCCCTGTTGCGGCTACTAAAGCAATTAAACACGGCTTTAATGATTGCAGCAGTTCCATAGTTGATATTTTGATGGTTAGCAAATACTTAAAAGTATACTGCGCTATAACCACTAATAAAAACTTGTTGAACACAATAGCTACAGCCGCGCCAATAATGCCGAATTTAATGGTTGCATAAGCCAGGGTTGGTACAAATATGGCTGCCTTGATCATTTGCAGTTTCATATCCAGGCCTGGTTTGCCTAAGCCGCGTATGAGGGCGGTGTTACCGCTAACCATAATTTGGAACATTACCGAAATTGACAGGAACCTTAACGGCATAATGGCCGAGCGCCACTTCTCACCAAATATTTGCAGGATGAATGAGTCGGCAAAAATGGTGAAGAAAAGCATGATAGGGAATACGAATAAACAGTTGATCTGTACTACACGTAAATAATATCGTTTTAGCAGCTCCGGATCATCCTGCTTTTTTCCGTAGATTGGATACATTACGTTATTTACTACCGCCATAATACGACTACGGAAGGTATCGGTAACAACAAAGGCGAATGTGTAGGTACCTAATAAGGTCGCTCCTAATAAACGACCGATCAGCAGGTAATCAATATTATTATAAAAGTAAGTGAATACGTTTGCTCCTGTTGTGTAGGCTCCAAAGCCAAAAACATCCTTAAATGCCTGCTTATTCCACTGAAGTTTTGGCAACCAGCCGGTAGCCTTATAATACAATGGCATCGCGATAGCATAAATGGCAACTGTATTAAACACCAATGCCCATATACCAAAACCAGCCAATGCCAGGCCGATAGCTGTAATACCGGCCAATATATTAGCTGTATTATCAATAAGAGCTATGCGTTTAAAATTCATGGCGCGGGTTAGCTGCGCCTTGTGTACCAGGTTTACAGGGTTTATCAGGATAGCTAAACTGATCACCGGTATTATGGTGTTCAACATTGGCTCATGATAATAGTAGGCCGCCAGCGGACCAACAGCGAAGCTTACAATAATATATAGCGTTGCCGACCATATAATGCCCGTCCAAAAGGCGGTATCAAAATGGGCGCGTGTTAGCTCCTTGTCCTTACGTTGTACCAGCGCTGCATTGATACCCAAATCATTAATTACCTGCATTAGCCCTGAAAAAACGGTGGCCATACCTATAATACCAAATTGCGATGGCAATAAAAGCTTTAACAGTACAAGTTTAACAATAAAGGTGAACGACTGATTTACAATGAGCTGAATAGCATTCCAGATAATGCCGGTCTTTATTTGCTGTTTATCAGTTTTAGCCTCATTGATCATGGCCGTATCATTAGTATTAACACTTGTGCTGTAAGCGTTTTCCATAAGTCATGATTGTATTTTGGTTCGAATATCCGACTTAGGGAACAAAAGCCCACACACATTTGACCGTGTGCGCTGATAATGTGGTAAAATGAGAAAATGTGCGTGAAAATTAAGAACAACAGGCTTTTTGAAAGATATTTAAAACCCATCAGAAACTTATTTTCGCTGAATTTAAATTAACTATTAGTTGTTATTATTAACTGTTTATAAGACATTTACACACTTTCCCACCAAACGATCCAAGTTCAAAAATTAAAATTTATCAATAATTAGGAGTATTTCGTACAGGTTAAATAAAAAACTCCGAGTAATATTGAGAAAGTGGCAACAAATTTCGGTTTTGTTTGTAGAAAATCACATTTTTTCACGTCCTTAGCATAACTATTAACAATTGATTGACATGCTTAAACACTACCCCCGCGCAACGGCGTATGCGCTTCTCTTCGCCCTATCTGCAATTGCATCCTCGTGCAAGAAAGAAACATTGGTACAACCCGAATCACCTACACTTGGTGCAATGTCTCAAGCTAAGGATGTTTTGATGTCTACTTCAAAAGTATCATCAGTAAAATCAAACCTTAAATTGGGTGTAAATGGCCACATGGGTGATGCTCCGTATTTACAAACACCATGGAGTAAACAAGTTGACATGCTTAAGGAACGGGGCATGGCCTACTACCGCATCAACGTGCAAACCAAATCTGATGGTACCGCATCAGCTTCCGCTCATCTCGAAACCTTAATGGCTGCTGCCCGCGCTAAAGGTGTGAGCCTTTTCCCGATGGTGTATTTAAGGACTTTGGACTTCAAAAAATCCGAGTCAGAAAACTACAGTATGGGCAAAACCCTGGGTGCTAATTTTGCCGGCAAGTATGGAAAGAATTTCACCTACTACAATTTAGGTAATGATGAGGAACTGGACTTGCTTTATCCAGGCAAATCCGGCGAGAAAGCTTCACATTATGATGCTGAGAAATTTAAACGCACAGCAGCCTTTTTAAAAGGTATGGATGAAGGCATCAAATCAAAAGATAGCGATGCTAAAACCATCGTCAGCGCAGGCTGGTTACACTGGGGCTTTTTACAAATGTGCGAAGACTATGGAGTTAAGTTTGACCGTGTAGGCTACAACTGGTACTCGGATATGGAGAAGGCTGTTGTAAAAGCTCCTTATTACATTGATGACATTACTGTAAAATTGGCTCAGTTATTCCCCGACAAGCCAATCTGGTTCACTGAGTATAATTTCAGATACAAATCAGGAAGCTCAACTAACGAGGCAGATCAAAAGGAATTCATCAGAAACTTTACAAATAAATGCAAAGCAAACCCACATGTTAAAGTGGCCTGTATTTATGAGTTATTTGATGAGCCATACAAAAGCTACCAGGAATCAAACTACGGTTTAATAAAATGGAAAAGCCAGTACACCAGTTTCCTTGAAAAAGCTTTGAATATTTCAAGTATACAAGATTTATTATCTGATACTTTGCATATATAAGTAATTTAAAATTATCCAATAATAAAGGTGCCTGTATATTTTACAGGCGCCTTTGTTGTTTAATTATGCTTTCAGATCCCCTTCTATCGAATCGTCAATTGTAGTACCCATAATAGCGCCTGCAATTTGTTTAACAAAGGCAATGGCGTTACCATGCTTGTTATCCCAATAATGGCCTTGCGTTGGCGATACCTTGATGATGCTGATACGCGAATCACTCTTACCCTCGGTAAACCATACCTTTAATATCGGGTCCCACAGTTCGTCTATCTTGTTGCGGTCGGTTACTATTTCGGCAATGCCGTAAACGTTTAAAAAGCCTGAATATGCCGAGCTTTGAAACAGCAATTGCACAAACGGATCGGCAGCTATTTCTACGTTTTTGTGGCTGTCGTTAGCGCTTAAAAACCACATATCGCCATTATCGTCAATTTTTTGCGGCGACATAGGGCGTGTTGAGAAAGGTAAACCTGTGCGTATGTTACTGCAAAAAAAGCAGGTATCGGCCTTTTCGGCTAACTGCTTAAGTTTTTTCCAGGCTTCGTTGCCTTCCAGGTTCTCAATATTATCTTCGGGCTGATTGGCGTTAATACTATCCATAATGTTTTTCGTTGTAGGTAAATTATTGATAGAATAACGCATGCCCATCAGTATTGTTTATACAATAATGTGGGCGTTTCCCTACGGGCCGGGCTATCCGCTCATACGCCTGCAAGGCCTTAGCCACAGGCCGGTATCCGCTTCTATCCCTAACGCAAACTACGCACCGGCAAAAACCAGCTTCCGCTCCGGAAAGCGCGCAGCATAGCCCGATACAATATTGCGTATATAATCATTCCCCGGGTATGGGGTGAGGTGGGTTTTGAGTTGCTGAATATCATCAGCCCTAAAATAGTGGGATATATAGCCCATACCATAAAAGCGACCTTTTTCGATCAGTATGCAACTATGCTCGTCAATAGTGCGGCCTTCATCGCGTATAGCAAAGGTGGGCAATGCCGCGTTTAACGATTCAATGGCCTGGTTAACCCTATCATTATAATCATCAGCCGTCATGCCACCGCAGCAGGCACAGGCATCTTTATGTATGCTGTTACATTCGGCATTGTTTTTTTGCACAAAGCATAGTTTAGGGCATAGGCCAAAAGTATCTATGAGTTGGTTAAGCAAACTATATCCCTCCAACATAGAGTTACAGGTATACAATGGCATTTGGTGTTTGCGGTGCTTATCAACCGCCAGGCGTACGTATCCGCGCTGGTCAATATAATCGTACAGTGCATAGCCTTGCTCAAAGCGTTTAAGCGAGCGGTTGTACTGTGGCCAAAGGCGTTTTATCTCCACAGCCTCCAACACAAAAGCGATCAGCTCGGTGCCACATATCTGGTAGCTGATGTTGTAAATATTCTTCATAAACTCCTGTCGCTGCCGCCCGGCGTTGTTGCCGGTAAAATGGCTGCATACACGTTTTTTTAGGTTTTTGGCCTTGCCCACGTAAATTACCTTGCCCTTGCTATCATGAAAATAATAAACGCCGGGCGTAAAGGGCAATTGCTCAATATATTGCTTAGGCAGGTTGGCAGGCAACACCTGCTCCTTCGAGTTTTGTTTAAGTGCCTTGGTAATATGCTTATCCGCATCTGCAGCTAACAGCATGGTGAATAATATTGCCGTAGCCTCGGCATCGCCAGCAGCACGGTGCCTGCTGTTGTTCACTATACCCAATTGCGAACATAGCTTACCCAAACTATACGATGGAAAGCCCGGCATTATTTTACGCCCCAACCGCACGGTGCACAGTTTATTACAATGCAAGTCGTACCCGGCTTGCGCCAAATGGAACCTAACGAATGAGTAATCGAAATTTACGTTGTGCGCTACGAATATCTTACCTTCCAACAGTTGGAAAATATCATGAGCTACATCCTTAAACAGCGGTGCATCCTCAACCATTTGGTTAGTAATACCGGTAAGTGCCTGTATGTATATGGGTATTTCGCGCTGCGGATTGATCAGGGTATCGTAGCGTTTAACCACCTGCACCCCATCGTGTATACAAATAGCTATCTCTGTAATGCCATTGGCATTGGCATGCCCTCCCGTCGTTTCAATATCCACAATAGCGTACATAGTTCAAATGTACTACTTTTTGACAAAATGCTAAATAATTTAGTTGAGATAGTATTGGCTACAGAGCTACTAAATTTTGAGAAAGAGCATATTCCTTAAAAATCCTATAAAAACAAAAAAGGCGTTAATGCTTAGGAACATTAACACCTTGATATTTTTTAAATCAATAGCAATCCTTAAGGGTAAGGGAGTAGAGCGTGTCTACATTTACTATTAGGCAATATTTAGCCCAAACTTTTTACTTTAAATACAATCCCCAATAAAAAAAAATAAAACATTGATTAACAGATAATTAATAAGTTAAAAATCATAAATCAAACTCACGATTAATCAAAAAGATAATTTACACTTAAAAGAAATGTTGATTTATAGCCTGACCTTGAGGTATTGCTGCCCCATATACCTTTCCCATTATGGGATAATGGATTTACATTGATAAACAGATTTAGCGATTGAATTAAGATGCATTAAATGACGGATTTTTTAGCTTAACAGCTATCATACAAAAAAGGCGTCGATATTAAATATCGACGCCTTTTAATCATTTAATCAATAGCTCCCTTTAATTGGGGATAAGGGAATAGGATCAACCTACATTTACTATTAGGCAATATTTATCCCAAAGTTTAAAATATTGAACAAATAAGTACCCATCAATGTAAATAATCTTATAAATATCTGCATATCAGTATATTAATTACTTTACAAATTATAAGATCTACTGAGGCTATCAATATCAAATCACGCATACAAAAAAACACGATGGGGAATATGAGAAACCATTTCCTTACGGTGAGGTATTGAAGCAACGAAATTTTATATCTGAAAACTGGAGAAAAATTCCCGGATGGAAATTCAGGGAAATACGATACTATCTATCCCCTTGGGTTTGGGGATAATGACTTAAAGGAAGGCACACTTTAAGGTGATGGGACAGGCAATTAATAAATCAATAAGATACAAGCTCTTATTGATTTATTATGCTGTGGCTATTCATTGATGAAATGATGAGGTCTTTATAACGCTCAAGCAGATCAATGTATTTATCCTTCCACGGAATATCGTTGTCATTACTTGTTGGTGTAGTTTTTCCGTAGGTGCGAATATTGGTTACCAGGAAATCATCCTTGGTAAACAGCTCCGGAAAATCATCCGAAAAATCGTGATGTATGGCTACCCCGATACGGAAGATGATATCTCTTTTTAATGACATGCATTGAAACCAATTGTAGACTGTCCTTCTGTTGACACTGAGATCAGACGCGAGCGTTGAAAGGTTGATCCCACGCTTTCTGACCACGTACTCTACTATTTTCCCTTTGTTGACCATTTTGTTGACTATTTATTTACAATAACTACAAACAAATTTGTTTAATCGTTTCACATAATCAGCCCACTCAAAAATAAAGATAGTCAAATATTTCTATAAATATTAATTATTTATCAAATACTTGATTAAATTTTTATGAATTTGTCAATAACGCAGTGTGAAATGTGCACACTTTGCTTTAAAGAAATAAATTGTTCAAAAACGTGCTGTCAAAATCACAAAATACCATATAATTCTCATTAAAGTAAACAAGTTATACTTACACACAATAATTAATATTACAGCATAAGCACTACTCATTACAAATTGAATATGTATAAATATTTCACAATACTTACACATATTTAGTCCACATAGCTAAAATGCAGATTAGTAACAAATTGAGAATTTATTTTTTAAGTATATTTAACAGTATCTACATATACTTAAAAAAACAATGCAACGCAGCAAACAGCACATTATTAACAGGGCGAAAAACGCAATAAATTATTTAGCAAATGATAATGAATGGATAAACAAATCCATTGTATCATTACCTATCCTGATTAATGATGGCATAGCGATCACCGCGCACATTGTACGCTTCAGCATTATTAGTAATGGTGAGCAAAAGGAATGGCAAGCTACGCACCTGGATGGCGCGGCCATAGCGATACAATAGTCGCTTTAAAAGAATTTGTTTACGATGCGATGTTCTGCTCAGCTATATCATACAGCTGTTGCTTAGATACGGGCTTGCTCATGAAACCCTTAACGAAAGGATATTTTTGGGCGCGCGATTGCTCGTCGCGATCGATAGATGAGCTTAGTATATAAATTACCGGTTGTTTGCATAATACATCCTTGATCTCGCTCAGCTCTGTTAAAAACTGCCAGCCGCTAAAAGGCATATTCAGATCCAGAAAAATAAGATCGGGCAGGTTATCTTCATCCTCACAGTTCTCTTTCATCCAGGCTATGATATCAGCACCGTTACTGGAGTGAGAGGTGTTCTGAAAAACCTCGTAATGATCAAACATCTTTTGCATGATAAGGTGCTCCACCGGATTATCATCTATCATCAAAGTTATATACATTGCAATACACTAAAGTTAACCATTAAACTATTTGTGCTAATTCATACAACCAAGATCATACAAGATGAATGCACTTAATATTCAGTAATTTACAATTAATTATCACGACAAAAAATTAGTTAAAACTGAGGTTTCACACTTTTTACCAAGCTATATTTACCATTTTGCCACATAGTTTGTGCTGCAACCGCTATTAAATCAATTAAAACGGGTTTTTAGCTTTTATAAAGTAACAATCAATACACATTTGAGAAAGGTTTTGGGTTGAAGGATGTTCCTAAGTATTTACTCCCTCAAGTTGTAAACGCTATAGTTAAACAATAGTTTCCCATCAACCCGTAAATTTCCCCCATAAACTATCCGGCCGAGTAAAAACCGTAGGTGGTGTTTCCTGTATGGCATCACTAAACTTTCTATCGTTACCTGAGCTGCAATGGATCACCTTTTTCATCACCCCGTTGCTAACTTCGGACACTATACCTACGTGGCCTATTAACTTACCCGCACCGTATACTACAATACAACCCGGCTCGGGCGTGGTTATCCGTTCAAAAATACCGGCACTACTGTTAACATCATCAACCATCGAGTCGGTAAATATCCAGCCGCCATATTTTTTGTAGAATGGGATATTGGTTTGGCGCGACAGACCTAACACCCAGCACACAAAACCACTGCAATCGCACAGTCCACCACCATCGGGCAGCGTTGCGGCGGGTTTCATACCGCCACTACCTAACTTGTACCTAATGCCTTTGTTAATTGCCGAACGGGCGCGGCTTAATAACGCTGATACCTCGGTAGGCAACACAAGCTGCGGATCGGGCGGAACATCGGCCATGTTGGGCACCTCTATCACCTGCCCTACCACCAACTTGTTAGGATCAACAATTTGCTTATTGGCCGCTATAAGTACGGCTATGGGTATTTTGAACTTGGCTGCGATCTTACTTAACGAATCGCCTGATTTAATGGCATATTGCATGGCAGTAGGTTGTAGTGTATAAATGTTAATGAGATAGTTTTTTAAAGATCAAAAACTCCCGGCGCCGAGCCCGGAGATATACAGGTATAATTAGTTATAATAAGATTGATAGCAACCTACACTGCTCCTCCCGGCATCAGCTTATAACAACTTCATCAGCATGGTAAAATAAATGCGGTTCATCGGCATTGTGCTGCTTAGGTACAAGCAATTTCAGTAAAAGTATTTTTACAAAAAATAGCTATAAATAGTCATTTTATATGTGCTATATAATTAGTAATTACCGTTAAAACACCCTGCCTTTAAAGCAGCAGCTGTTACTATATTTACACCTATATTACAACCTATTAATCAAATACTTAACCTTACTATCATGACAAAGAAGCCGTTACTATTTAAGCGAACCTTTAGCCACCTGCTATTGGTACTATCTTTCCCGCTTATGCTGAGCAGTTGCTACACCTACCGGGTTGAAACCAAGGCACAGGCAGGCACCGAGGTATCGCACGCCAACGTACATTCCTTTTTTTGGGGAGCCATTAAAAAGCCCGCTGTTATAACCACCCCGGTATGCGACTCGCTGGGCGTTAATGGCGTTGCCGAGGTAACAGTAAAATCAAACTTTGGCTACTCATTTATCACCGTTATAACATTGGGTATATGGAGCCCGAGCAGAGTGGAATGGAAATGCAGTAAACCTTGTCAAAAAGTTGGTGGACTTTAATCTATATCTATCATGAAAGTAGTTAAAACAGCCAATAAAAGTTGGGAAAACAGGCACGAGGTGTTTGTTGAAGATATAAACGACATGTATATCCCGGGCAACGAAAGTGCCCTCGATGCGCTGGACTCATACAACGATGCCACCAAAGGGCTACAGCAACTTATTGCCGATGCCATTGCTAACAATACGCCGCTAAGGGCATTGGGTGCGGGTTGGTCGTGGCCGAAGATAGCCACTGTTAAAAACGGCGTTATGCTGGACACCAAACAGCTTAATACCGTTTTTACCATATCGGCACAAAGTGTATCGCCTGCTTGTGCCATTGAACCCCGTAAGTTGCTATTCGCGCAAAGTGGTAATTGTATTTGGGAACTGGAGAGGTTTTTGTTTAATAAGGGTATGTCGCTCCGTACATCGGGCGCCAGTAACGGACAAACCATTGCCGGTGCCATGAGTACCTGCACACATGGTTCGGCATTTGATTTTGGATCGGTGCCCGATTTTGTGGTTGGCCTGCACATTGTAAGCGGCGCTAACAAGCACGTTTGGCTGGAAAGAGCGAGCGCGCCCATAGCATCGCAACAGTTTATTGATAACCTGCAAACCGAGCTGATCAGCGATGATGATCTGTTTAACGCCGCGCTGGTTAGTTTTGGCAGCTTCGGCATCATCCACGGGGTGATGATTGAAACCGAAGATCTGTTTTTGTTAGAAAGCAGCATGGAGCGTATACCTTATGATGATGGCCTGAAACATATTATGGATACGCTTGATTTTAGCCAGGCGACCGGCTTGCCTAATGGCACCGAGCGGCCATTCCACTTTTCGGTACTGGTAAACCCGCACGATATTGATGGCGGCGCTTATGTTACCACCATGTATAAAAGGCCATATACTACCAGTTACAGCAAACCTGTAAGCAATACGGCAGGTATTGGCCCGGGCGATGATGCGCCGAGCTTTATCGGCCTACTATCGGGCATGGCACCCATTATTACACCGCTGATGGTGAACAAGGTACTCGCGGCATCGCTAAACATACATAGCAAACAAATAGGTACGCTGGCCGAAATATTCAGCAACACTACCCTGCGCGGCAAATTGTTAAGCGCGGCCATAGCCATCCCACTTGCCGAAACCAGCCGGGTTGCTGATATATTGATAGAGATTAATAAAGATGGTAATCCATTTGCGGGCTTGTTCTCGTTCAGGTTTGTTAAGGGGACAAAGGCTACGCTGGGCTTTATTAAATTCCCGCAAACCTGTGTATTTGAGCTCGACGCGGCTTTCTCCAACGATACCCATCTTTTTTACGAACGCGTTTGGACCCGGCTCGAGGCCGAGAATATTCCCTTTACCTTCCATTGGGGCAAGGTTGGCGAGTTAAATCCGGAACGTTTAGATTATATGTACGGCGATAGCATTGATAAATGGCTACAAGCCCGCCAGCAATTATTGGATGCCGATACCCGTAAGATTTTTAACAACGCGCTATTACAACAATGGGGTATGGATGCATAAGCAACCATACCCCATCAATATGATCTACCTTACAACGTAAGCTTACTTACCGAATAATTAATAAAGCTTGTAAAGTATATATACTTTTCGTTGTTGGATAAAGCTATTTGCGCATTGCCGATCTGAGCCAGGCTGGTTATAGTTTTTGGCTTACGTGTGTCGTTTGTAATTACCTTAAGGGTGCCACTATCGTTAAGATAGATCTTGTACCCATCTCTGCTAACAGCCATGCTTCTTACACCACCCGCTTGCAGGTTTGATAAAATACGTGCAGCAACTCCTTTACTGGTGTATTTATACAAGCCCTGATTTGAAGCAACATATTTAACGCCGTTAGGGCAAGTGGCAAGCGCTGTAATAAAGCCTGAACCCAAGTCGGCATAATTATAAGCAAATGTAGCAACCTGCTGTCCGGCATTTTGATAATACAATGAAGAATTGATGCTGAGCCAAACCTTTTTCCCATCAGGGTCTGCATCTAACCCATCGATAGACTCATGCAATGTAGCTATGCCGTTTGAACTTATTGTGCCACCCAATTTGAAATAGAACATAGCGTCATATCCAATTACAACAAAAGTACCGTCATTTAAAACAGCTATACGCCTGGGAGTACTAAACGAATAATCGCTATTTGGCGCTGCCGGCGGCAACTCAACTGTACTTACAATAGAGTCGCCTGTTACCTTACGTATAGCATCGTTACTAAAATCGCACAGGTACAACGAGCCATCTTTATTAACCCAAAGGCCTTCAATACCGCCAAGTTTAGAGTCCTTAGCTTTTCCGTCCTGATAACCGTAGCCGTTACCACCTGCTATTACACGGATCACAGGGGCTGTTGTGGCTTTTAAAACAGTGATTTCTTCGTCGTCGGTAACCGAAGTTGGTTGAACAATCTCGTCAGCATTACCCTTACATGAGTAGAGGCTTGAAATTAAACACACGGCAACAATAGTTGCTGTTTTTGCAATGTTAAAGGTTCTCATAGGTTTGATTTTTATTTTCGCAAAAATCAATATTTAATTTTAATGAAATATTGATTTTATTTTAATGTTGCCCGATTGTATATAATACACACTTACAAGCCAAAAAACGCCGTTGTAATACTGTTTTACACAGCTAAAGGGACATTATTAAAAACTTATTAATATTATTAATATATAACACATAAATTTAGTTTATTATCTGACTTACAAATACTTATAAACTATTTCACAGCACCGTCCCTTATATCTGTTAACACCCGTACGCCATGAGTATTGTTACACCAGGTTATTCAACTATAGAGATTGCTAACCAAGCCGCGCTATTTTCTTTTAACAACAAAATAAGCTCTAACCAAATTAATATTGAGGATGTTGGGAACTCCATACCCGGTAGCGTTATGGTTCAGGATATGGACAGCCTTACCAATGTGTATATGAACAATAATGGCTGTGAGATATTAAAGCACAGCAAAGAAGAACTGAACCACTTAGGCCCCGAATATTATAAAATATTTTTCCCGGCCGAAGAAATAAATATGATTATGATGGAGATCAAAAAGTTTTTGCAGCTTAATGATCCTACACGTATATATTCTTTTTTTCAACGTGTACGCCCCGATAGCAACAGTGATTACAAATGGTACCTGAGCAATGTAAGGCTACTTAAACCCACCGCACCCGGCGAAAGTATTAAACTGATAAACATTGCCTTGGCTGTTGATAATATATCATACGCTGCAAAAAAAATAAACTCGATATGCGAGCAAACCAATTACGTAGAGAAAAACTATTTTAAATACCTGCAACTCACCAAGCGCGAAAAGGAGATCATTTACCTGATAGCGAGCGGCTATAACAGTCGTTATATATCTGATAGTCTTTTTATTTCGCTACATACGGTAAATAATCACCGTAAAAACATTATCAGCAAGCTCAATGTAAAGGGCTTAGTTGAGTTGATGAAGTTTGCCGTGGCATTCAGTATTGTATAGCTCTTTTACGATGCCTTTTGCCCGCTGCTTTCAAACATGCTGATCATTTTAAGCACGGCAGGTAGCGCAGCCGTTAACACGCCCAAATAGGTTATAATGGTTGAATAACTCTCCTGCTGCGACGCGAACAGAAATGCCAGTGCCGCCACAATGAGTATGGTTAATGGGGTTTTAACCTTATTCCAGTTGCCATTATCGGTTATTTGTTTGCGTATCAGCATAGCCTCGGATGTGCCTATAGCTGTAAGTATAAAGTTGCGGAAGCCTTTGTTGAACAGATGTAGCACCCCATTGCGCCGAATGATCAACCCTTTGCTGATGAGCAGGGTAAGGTTATAATCATCAAATGAGTTTACAAGACTATCCTCAGCCAGATCGTACAGTAAAAACTTCTCCTCCTTAGTGAGCGATTGCCATATATACATATAAAAATACTGCGATGTTACCTGCATCTTAAACGCCAGCGAATCGCCATCGAGATATTCGGGGTCATCCTCATCAAGCTTGCGCAATGTGGTTACCAGCGGTTGCTGCATCTTATTTAAAAAATGGGTGTGGTTGGTTTCCTTTAACAGCACCTTTTCCCAGGTTTGCAGATCATCGGCTATTTTAATTTTGCTCGCGGTAAGCATATCAATAATAATTTTGAAATGCCCCAACAGCACATGCCAGCGTTCCAGATCATGCTCCGGTTTGCGGCCATCGGCTGTTAATACGGTACGCTCGTTCAATGATTCGAGGAAGTTTACCGGGTGCACCGTCGAGGTAATAAATATCTTGCTCTTGTTACGCTGCAACAGCTTCTCTAAAAAGTTAAGCTTTACGGAGTTGGTCAGTTCGCTTTGTATATCGTACTCAAAGTGATTAACTATAATGAGCGCATAATCGCCCTCGAGGGCTTGCTTCGCGATGTTCGTCCAATCGCAACTGTTTTTGAGTTCTTCGGCATCGTCGGGTATTAATATCATATCCACAACCAATACATTGTCTTTAGTTGGGTCGGCGGTATTGAGCACGGCTAATTTATCATCCTTACCCTTGATCTTTTCATCGGCAATAAGCTGCTTTATTTTTTCGAGCTTGCCCGAGCCCGGCGACCCGATAATGAATAGCAGCGAGTTAAGTTTTGAATCGGTAATGATCACCCTATCTATCTCCTGCCAGCCGGATAGCTTAGGCAAATTGATCGCGAATAGCTTAAGGATAATAAGGTGCAGCATGCGCCAAAACACAAACAGTGTTATTAAAAGCAGAAACCAGTAAAATATGCCGTTATTCTCCAAAGGCAATATGCCCGGCAGCTTATAATTGAACTGGAACGATGATAACTTAAGATACCTGCCCGATGATAATTTATATGATGTACAGGCTGTACCGCTATCAAACAATCCGCTAAATATTAGCGCGTTGCCGGGGTTGTTGTTATAAAACTCGCCAACACCTACCCTGCCCGATATATCATAACTGATATTATTGAACAGCAAGGCAGCCCGTGTTTCAGCGTAGGATGGCCGAGATCTTTTTGGCGAATCGGTTGTAAAAACGGGGGGCTTAATCCAAACGCCATCAACATAAACATTGGTTAATTTGGCGTACGTGGTATCGTTAAGCGTTGGTGTAGCCTTTAACACTTCCTTTATAAAAAAGGCGTGGCGGTACCTTGACATTAAGGTTTCCTGGTAATTGTATGATGATGCATAAAAAAGCGCTACCGGTATACCGCTTGTAATGATAAGCCGGGTAAATATCATGAACGAGTAGCTGCAACTAAAGTCCCAAAAATCAGCATACATTTTACTTTTCAGATCGCGCAGCTTGCTGAAATATGTATTTGAGGTTTTGATGAGCAGCCATGTTAAAACAACAAGCAGAGCTTCATGGCCAATAAGCAGCCATACATCGCCGTGTAGTATGGTTATGGCCACAAAATTTATCAGCAGCATAATAATAACCAGGGCGGCGTTGCCCTTCATCTTCTCGGAGTATTTGAGCGACTCCATGCGCCTGTAAGCCCTCGAGTATAATATATTTACAAACAATGTTACCGCCGTAGCCGACAACAACAGCATGAACAGGAACTGCAAAAAGTTGGCAATGTTATAAAATACAATAAGCAGCACTATGTTGAGCACATTCAACACTATGGCCAGGTTATATTGCCTGTGATACCGCATATCAGGCCGTATCCACGATATATCAAAGTATTGTTTCTCAAAAAACGAGCGCTTGCGGCACAGCACGTATATCAGTAACAGCTGAATAACAAATATCAGGAAGAACACTATGAGCATGTAAAAACTGAAGGAGAATATCTTGATATCCCGCATGTTTTTGAATGATGTACTCTCGTAAACCACTACATAATACGGCAGGTTATCAATAGGCTGGGCATAAAAGTTATAGGTATCGCCGGCATAATCGGCCTTAAAAAAATCGCTTCCCTGGCTGGTGATCAGTCCGCTGAGTTTTTGCTTTACCGATACTTCCTCCAAAAAGTTCTCGTTCAGGTTCTTTGTAGTATCTGAGTGATATAATACCCGCCCGTCGTTATTGATGATACAGTAACTCAGCCCCTTGGGCAATATAGGTTTATTGAGGCATTTAAGATTAAAAGTAATAGCGGCCACCGGCGCATCGCGGTTAATGGATGGCACGGATAACACGGTGGTAAATTTACCACTCGTCCATGATACTATCTGATCAACATAGTATGGCTTACGCAGATCGTTATCTACCAAATAAGTCTTATTGGTGATTATATTCCTGAAGTACTTGCGCTCGGTATAATTGGCCGGGGGCGAGTTATCATCCTGAGCCGACCAATTGTTTACCTCTACCCCATTGGCACGTATCCAATATACCTTACTTATCTCAACTACTTTGAAAACCGAATCGATGATTTTGCCATAGCGCAAACGTATGGTAGTACTGTCCAGGTTTTTTGCTGAATCCTTTACGCCCAAATTACGCAGATCATAGCCCAGCTTTCGGTCGCGCCGTATGGTATCGAGTTTGCGGAGCAGGTTGTAAGTATTTTTCAGTTCGGCCGTGTATCTGTTGCTTATGCTATCGGCCAAGTTGCTTTTTACCTTGGCGGCCTCCGTTTTTTCGGGCAGAAAAAAGGTATTGTATTTAAAGAACGCGAAAAATATCAACGACATTAACAGCATTGATACCGCGAATGATGATATACCATCCATAACGGTCAACCTATCCTGGTTACCCATTTGGTATAGCTTTATCCAGGGCATAGTAAGCACCACACCCATAGCAAAGGTTAACAACAACAGCACAACATTTTGCGGCAGTTTGGTACGCTCAAAATTATAGGTGCTGTTGCTCAATAAACCGGTTACGGTAACCACCGAATCTTTCAGGCTTAATTGCTGGGCAAACAGTTTGTAGTCGCGGCCACTCATGTGGGTGGTTTTTATCTGGCCTTTTAAAAAGCTGCTCTTTTCTGTTTTTAACGAATCGCTTGCTATGGCCGTAACCCCGCTCGGAAAGCTTTGGTAAATGATCTTGCCGCTTTTTAGTACCAGATACTCGTCAAAAATATTACGCTCGAGCAGTGGTTCAACAAATTGCTTTACCGAGTATTTTAAACCGGCCTGATAACCACCCTTGCGCAGGTAAATAAACAGTACCGACTTATTGAAGGTGATAACGCTCATGCTATCGGGCAGCGGCTTACCATCTTTAGGTGGTTCAAGCTTTTGCACGGGCAACAACACAAAACGCTGGCGCGGGTAATTAGCTATATACTCCTTAAGCCTTGTGGTATCAAAAACTGGCAGGTTCTTTTTATGGGTGATGAGTATATTGTTAAGCAGCGCTAATGAATTATCAATTTTGGCCTGTACATTTTTCTCGATGTTTTGCAGGCATTTAAAATGGCGCTCCTCTACCTGTTTTTGGTTATTGGGGATGTAAATAAAAAAATACAGACTCCCTAATACAATAACAAAAAATACGGTGATCAATACAACTACCTGATTTTTACTGAACGAGAAAAAATTTTTCATTACTGGTGTGTTTGAGCCGATGGTAAGCCTACGTTATGCCATAGATAGCTAATAATATTTACTATTGTAAGGCGCTGTGGGGCTTATTGCGCCTGTTGTTTAGCACTGTAATTGGCCAGCGCTAAACATAATATTATTGCGCATACTCATCAATAGCTATTTATAGCTACAAATACACATAAAATACTACAGATGTGAGGCTTGCAATCAAATAAACTTTCTCACTTTTTACAAATATTATGTATCCAATTTGTACATATCTGTATATATTTTAATACTTAATTTAGTTTAAATACCACCAGGCTGATCAAACTTGTTTCAGGCAACAAAAAACAACGTTCCCTTTGTATCAGCCGGATATGCTCAACCAATTTTTACCATGAAAACCGTTGCTCACTTCCCGCTTTTGTGTGCCGCCGCGCTATTTGCACTGGCCGCATGCAAAAAAAATGACGCCGTTAGTCCGCAAGCTAATGCTGCTCAAGCCGACTTGCAGATGGCGGCTGAAGAAAACGGCTGGCATTTGCCCCTTACGGTAAAAACCATAGCAGGCTCTGTTAGTGAATCGGGATATGTGGATGGAAAAGGCAAAGAGGCCCGTTTCTCTTTTGCAGATGGCATTGATGTAATGGATGATGGCACCTTGTATGTTGCGGATCGTTATAACGACAAAATTCGGAAGATCACACCCGACGGAGTTGTTTCAACTGTAAACATCCCCAAAAACAACGAAGGACATGAATTATTAGGACCATCAACCGTAAGGGTACAAAAAAATGGCACAATCAACATCTTAACTTATGATGTGTATTTTGTTACAGGTGATAAAATTTGGATAATAAAGCCAAACGGAGATGTATTGACACCGAAATACAAAACATCACCGGATAATACACTACAAAATTTGTACACTTATAATGATCTGCAACGTGACCCATATAGTGATTTCTTGTTAATAGGAGGCATTTTCCGTGGATATACAGGCATGAGGTCTGCCGGTGTTATAGAACGTTTTGAGATAAATGATAATAAGATAGGAACGAATGCCTTTCACACCCCCATTGAGGCTTTTGATAGCCACACCGCCAATACAAGAATCACAAGTTTTTTTAGCGGATACAACGGTGTAAAATATATCGTGATAGATCAGAAACAAATATTCAAGCTCACCAAGTCGGGCGTATTTGAGCGTATCTATAAAAACTTGTCGTTTCAGCGCATTACAAGTATCGTAGCCAATAAAGATAGCCGTACGCTTTATATAGCTGAATTAGGAAAGTTGATGGCCATTACAAACGGCAAATTAGTTTTTTTGGCCGGGCAACAAAAACCACATGATGGTGGTGACGGAGTTGGCTCAAGCGCTGATGTTGGGGCCCACAAACTTGCACTTTCAAAAGATGAGGGCACTCTATATTTCACCAATAATAGCAGCGTACGGAAAATGCTGTTAAGATAATACGATGATATACACTAAAAACTCATTAGGCTATATGCGTGTAAGGATGGATCTGGTATTGGCCAATATCAGGAGGAGCCGGGAGGCTTTGCATTTGTCGCAAAAGGAGGTGGCAGATAGGCTCAACATGTCGCAAAACGCTTATAGCAAGTTGGAACTTGGCTACACCAAATTAACCCTGCAACATTTTTTACTGATAGCCGATGCGCTTAATGTGCCGTATAAAAACATATTAGAGTAGTGACGCGGTACCAAGCACATTAAAACCGAATTCTTTTCATCAATTAAACATAAGATTAGTTTAAGCCCCAAACAGCGAGTGTAAGGGGCTTTGTTATTTCTTGTAGTTTATGATATTAAACAGCTGGTGCGGTTACATTTTCATTCAACTCCTTAACCACATCAGCAAACATGCGGTATGAGTTTAGCCGGGCTTCATGGTCAAAAATGTGCGATGTGGCCATTACCTCGTTCACGCCTGTATTATCTAAAAAGTTTGATAGCTCGTTTTTTATCTTATCGGCACTACCAATAAATGAGTAGGTTAGCATGCGTTCGGCAGCTTCCTGCTGGTAGTACTCCCAAATACCGTCCATGCTGTCAACCGGTGGTTGCAGCAGTTTACGCCTACCCGTTACTATACCCAAAAACAGTTGTTGTAGCGAGGTAGATAGTTTGGTTGCCTCGACATCAGTTTCGGCGGCTACCACGTTAACACAGGCCAGCACATAAGGCTCGCTCAGGTATTTTGATGGTTTAAAATGCTCGCGGTAATACTTAATGGCCGTCATGAAATGCGTTGGCGCGAAATGACTGGCAAATGCATAAGGCAAACCCATCTCGGCGGCTACATAGGCGCTCTCAGGACTCGAGCCCAGTATCCATATCGGTATATCCAAACCCTCGCCCGGGATTGCCCTTACCTGGCTGTTCCAGTTATCTTCAGAGAAAAACATTTGCAGGCGCTTAATATCATCCGGAAAGTTATGTTCCAAATGAAAATTCTCGCCACGTATGGCCAAAGCCGTAAGCTGATCAGTCCCCGGCGCCCTGCCCAAACCCAGATCTATACGACCGGGATAAAGCGACTCGAGCGTACCAAATTGCTCGGCAATAACCAAGGGCGCATGGTTAGGCAGCATTATACCGCCAGAGCCTACACGTATAGTTGATGTACCACCGGCAATATGGCCTATCAATACCGATGTTGCCGAACTGGCTACATTCTCCATATTGTGATGCTCGGCCAGCCAAAAGCGGGTATAGCCTATGGCTTCGGCATAACGGGCCAAATCAAGGCTTTTTACAAAGGTTTGCTGGGGCTTATCGCCTTTCACAACCGTTGCCAGATCAAGCACCGAATATTTTATGTTTGATGATCTCATGTTTTTACAGATATATAAATGCAAAGGTCTGACTGAATGGGCAGATTTTAAATACCACACCCGGTATTTGACATTCAGAGTATAAACTATGCAGTCAGTGTAGAAGCAAAAAGCGGCCTCATTCATCATGAAACCGCTCTCTGTACATATTATTTAGCCTAAGCTGTATGTGTCAAATATTAAAGCGTCCAATCGGCACGCTCAAAGTGGCAGGTGTAGCCAAACGGATGCTTTTGCAGATAATCCTGATGTTCGGCTTCGGCATTCCAAAAGTCAGTAGCGGGTACCACTTCGGTTACTACCTTGCCCGGCCATTTGCCCGATGCATCCACGTCGGTTATAAGCTGATTAGCTATATCGCGCTGCTCATCATTTAAATAAAATATGGCCGAGCGGTATGAGGTGCCAATATCATTACCCTGACGGTTGCGCGTACTTGGGTCATGTATCTGGAAAAAGTATTCTAATAATTTTCGGTACGATAAAACAGCAGGATCAAAGGTGATCTCGATCCCCTCGGCATGTGTGCCATGATTGCGGTAGGTAGCGTTGGGTACATCGCCACCTGTGTAGCCCACTACGGTTGATATAACTCCCGGCTGATGCCTGATCAACTCCTCAACACCCCAAAAACAACCTGCGGCCAAAATAGCTTTTTCAGTATTCATATACTATAAATCTTAAATCGATGTAATTACAAATTTAACAAGCGAATGTTCATTTCCTGTCACCATTAAATCACATCATTAAGCTATAGCTGGTTTGGTAATTGGTTTGGCAGCATACATAGCCCTGCTCCCGGCTAAAAGCAAATAATTAGTTTGCCATTATTTTGTTAGGCAGATATATGCCTACTATTTCATCAAGCTTTTGTTTTGGCAATGGCTTGCTGATAAAACCCTTAACTGCCGAAAACTCATTAGCACGTTGCTTATCACGATAATCAATTGACGAGCTTACGATAAACACATCCGGCTGTTTGTGCAACGATGGCATTAAATGCTCCAGATCAGTAAGAAACTGCCAACCGCTGTAAGGCATATGCAGATCAAGAAATATAACATCGGGCAATACCGACAGATCCTGGTGGTTCTCCTCTAAAAAGCTAATGATGGTTGAGCCATCAAGGGTGTGGGCAGTATCCTCAAATACTTCGTAATGATCGAACAGCTTTTGCATTATCAGGTGTTCAATCGGGTTATCGTCAATCATTAATGTTTTACACATGGTGCTGTTATTGTTTTTGTACTGAGGGGAATGCAATTGGTATGCCAGTTAATTTTATGTATTGTTGACGTTTATTGAAGCCTAATACATAGTGTACAATTTACACAATGAGCATTTTTGGGGAATTTTGGGAAATATAATCTATGCCGATCAAGAAACAACCTATCGCATAGCGACATATTTAACCATGAAAATAACCATTGATTAATACATCTCAGTTCAACATAAATTATGAGTTAACAAAAAAGGTTGCGGCGTTAGCACCGCAACCTTATAGAAAAACAGAAACAATATATTATTACCAACCCTGATTTTGGGTTATGATACCATTGCTACGGTCGATCTCTTTTTGAGGCACCGCCCAAACATGGTGTACTGATGGATTGAATGTGCGTGATGGCCAGATAACACTACCGCTAAAGCCATGCAGCGGCTGAGCGTAAGCGGCCTGCGCATCGCCCCAGCGTACAAGGTCGCGGTGGCGATCGGCCCATTCACCGGCCAGCTCGCAACGGCGTTGTTTTTTAAGCTCGGCTATGGTAGCGCCCTGTATCGGGTCTAAACCGGCACGGCGGCGTATCATGTTTATCTCGTTATCAGCGCTCTTACCCTGCATCAGCGCGGCTTCAGCCTTGATCAGTATAACCTCGGCGTAGCGCAGTAAAGGTATGTTAAGGTCGGTAGTAGGGTGATCGCCATTAGGACTAATGTGCGTACCCACCGGGTTAGCATAGCCAAACGGCTCCATGTATTTGTTAAACTGGTAGCCCGATAAGCTGTTAACCGAGCTATAAGAGGTTTCAACACCAAAGTACATGAATTTATCGCCCGGTTTTAATATGGTAACCTCACGACGGGTGTCGCCGGTTTCAAAGGCATCATACAGCTCTTTGGTTGGCTGGTAGTAGCCCCAACCATTGTACTGGCCCCAGCCTTTATTTTCGAGCATAACACCTGCCAGTATACTACCCCAACCGGCAGCGCCCTTTGGTGTACTTACAGCCGACCATATATACTCCGAACCATAGTTATTAGCTGATTTGAACACATCGCCATAGTTTTCCATCAGCGAGCGTTTACCGAAGTTAATTACCGAGTCGGCATACTTTTCGGCATTGGCGTAATCCTTTTTATACAGATACATTTTTGACAGGTAACCCCATGCCGCAACTTTATGCGCACGGCCGTAGTTGGTTACACCCAGCTCATCAAAATAAGGCAACAGGTTAGCGGCCTTTTTCAGTTCGCTTTCAATGTAATCATAATTAGCGGTAACGTTCGCTGCCCTTGGCGTAGGGTTAGGGTCGTTATTATTTTCGCGGGTGATGATAGGCACACCGGCACGATCATCGGCATAGTTATACGCTAACTGAAAATACATCAATCCGCTTAAAAAATAAGCCTCGCCCATCAGGCGGTTCTTCAACGCGCCATCCATGCTGATGGCAGGCACTTTGTTGATCACGTCATTAGCGCGGCGAATAACCGAGTAACGCATATTCCATTGATCAACCGTGTAGCTGCTTGAGTAATAGGTGCTGCTAAAATTTTTGATGGCATCAGCATTGGTGTTGATACGACCGGTAACCATATCATCGCTGGCGTTGATGAACCACATATAACCACGGCCGTAAAATTCTTCGCCGTCAAAAGGTTCGTACATGGCATTGGCGCCAAGTACGGCATCGTCAGACGTTTGCCAAAAGTTACTTTCAGACACCGCGCCTTCGGGCAATATATCAAGCTGTTTTGAGCAGGATGCCATTACCAGCCCTGCCGACGCGATCAGTATTGTATTTAATATCTTTTTCATGCTCATTATTAATTTATAGTGAGATATGTTTTACTTACAGTGTTAGGTTGATGCCGAAAATAAAGGCGCGCGATTGCGGATACCTGCCAACATCAATACCATAGTTATCAAAGCCAACCTCGGGGTCAAAACCTTTGTATTTGGTAAAGGTGAACAGGTTGTTAGCGCTTGAGTAAATGCGCAGCGAACTGATACCGGCTTTTGATAATACCCTTGGCGCGAAGGTGTAACCCAGGGTTACGTTCTTGATACGCATATATGATCCATTCTGAATATAAAAATCAGAATTGGTACCGAAGTTACCGTTGGCATCGGTAGCGGTGATGCGTGGCACGTTGGTGTTGGTATTTTGCGGTGTCCAGGCATCAAGCACATCGTTAAGCAGGTTGTAATTTTGACCTAAACCACCGGCATTCCAGCTGGTGTATTGCAGGGCGTTGTACAGCTCGTTGCCTTGTACACCCTGTAAAAATATATTCAGATCGAAATTCTTATAGCTGGCGTTAAAACTCAAACCATAAGTAAAGTCGGGATAAGCGCTGCCTAAAAACTGGCGGTCATCATCACCTATCTTACCATCGTTGTTATAATCAACAAACTTGATATCACCCGGCTTGGCGTTAGGCTGAATTACCGTACCGTTTGATGATTGATAGTTATCAACTTCATCCTGGCTTTGGAACAATCCATCCGTTTTAATTGAATAGTACGAATACAATGGCTGGCCTACCTGTATGCGTATTGGCGATAATAAGCCACGTACACTTGGGCTGCTGCCTGTTGTAAGGTAATCATTAGGTAATGACAGCACCTTGTTATTCAGCTTGCTCAGGTTAGCGTTAATGCTGTAGTGAAAATCTTTACCAGGGGCGCTGTTGTAGGTAAGGCTTACCTCAACACCTTTATCCTGCACCTTACCACCGTTAACCCATACGTTACCCAAACCAATACCTGCCGGAATGCTCATCAGCATATCCTCGGTATTTTTGATAAAGTAATCGGCATTTAAGGTGATACGCTCATTTAAAAAGCCCAGATCCAAACCTATATCAGTTTGTTTTGATTTAGCCCAGGTAAGGTTTGAGTTAGCACGATCGTAGCTGTAATAGCCATTAAGCAAAGTTGGATCGGCACCCAAATAAAGTGAGCCTGATGCCAGGTTAGGGCTTACCGCGGTAGTTGATACCGACGACAGGTTACCCAACACACCATAGCTTGCACGTACCTTTAAATTGCTTAACCAGGTAACCGGCTGCATAAATTCTTCCTGACTAACAACCCAGCCACCTGATATGGAGCCAAAGTTCTGGAACCTGTTTTGCTCAGCCACCAGTGATGTACCATCCCTGCGGCCGGTTAATGATAACAGGTATTTACCATCATAGTTATAGTTAACCCTGGCCAGGTATGATATCAGCGCTTCCTCAGTTCTGTAATCACCCGGTTTTATCAGATCGCCGGTACCGTTAACAAAATAGCGGAACAGCGGGTCCTCATTACCAAAACCCGACAATGAGGCCGATAAACCCTGGGTACTGTTTTTTTGATAGGTATAACCACCCAATACATCAAAGTTATGTTTACCAAATGTTTTGGTATAGTTCAAAGTCTGCTCGGCCAGGAAACGATTTTCATTGCCCGATGCTTCAGAAAGCGTATTGGTCAATACCGGCTTACCCACCTCAGGCACTATAGGCGAGAAGTTTTTGTAGTAGTTGAATACCTTGGTGATCGAGTAGTTTGAACGGAACTTTAAGCCCGGCAACAAAGTAGCTTCCAAATAAGGGTTAGCTATGATGGTGTTGATCGGATTACTGCTGTCAATTCGCTCCAAATTAGCTACTGGGTTAACCACGTCACCGTATGAACCCGCGTACTCAACAGGCAAGCCCGAATAAGCGCCGGTTGCTGTACGTGGCGTAATACTTGGCGGGTAGAATATAGCTGCCTGTATGGCGCCTGTATAACCGCTAAAGGTGTTGGTACCACGACCATTGGTATTACTGAATGACAGGTTCTCGCCTACCTTAAGCCACTTGTTAACCTTATGATCTGAGTTGATACGGTAAGCGTAACGCTCAGAGAATGTGTTAAGCAATATACCCTGGCCTTTACGGTAGTTAAAGCTCATGTAAAAATTGCTGTTATCGTTACCGCTGCTCAGGCCTAAATTATAATCCTGCATTTGGCCGGTGCGGAAAATCTCGTCCATCCAGTTGGTGCGTGTTATCTGCCCGTCAGGATACAAAGTAGCATCAAACGCGGGTAAACGATCTCTGCCCGCCGCGTCAGTAGCCGTATTGTAAACATCGGCATACTCTTTAGCGTTAAGCGGTTGCAGCATACGCCAGGCATTTTCAATGCCGTACTTGGCATCAAAGTTTATTGATAGCTTGCCTTTTGTACCTTTTTTAGTGGTGATCAATACCACACCACCCGATGCACGTGAACCATAAATAGCCGCCGAAGCATCCTTCAGTACTGATATCGACTCAATATCATTAGGGTTTGTAGTTGGCGTACCCGGATAAAAAACCGAACCATCAATTACATACAATGGTTGCTCGCCGTTTATACCACCCAAACCACGAATGTTCACCTGCGGTGTAGCTGTCGGGTCGCCGCCGTTGTTGTTTACCGTAACACCGGCTGCCTTACCTTGTAAAGCTTCCTGCACGTTACGGAACGAGCGTGAGGTCAGCTTATCTAACCCAACAGTACCAACGGCACCTGTCAAGGTTGAGCGGCTTTGGGTGCCATAACCCACAACCACAACCTCGCGCAACGATTGGTTGTTGGCCTTCAAAACCACATCAATAGTGGTTTGATTTTTAACGGCAACCTCCTGGCTGTTAAAGCCGATGTATTGGAACACCAGAATATCGGTAGGCTCAACGTTAAGTTCAAACTGGCCGTTATCATTAGTTGTGGTGCCTTTTGATGTACCTTTTACGGCAACGCTCACACCTATCAGCGGCAGGCCTTCCTCATCCTTTACTGAACCCGTAACACGAATGGCCGCAGCCGATTGGCTTTGCCTGGGCTGAGCCGGTTCAACCGGTTTTTGCAGTTCAACCTTAAGTAATATATGTTGCTCATCTACCTGCTGTACCGAGCCTTCGTAACCGGCCAGCAGTTGTTTTAATACGCTAACAACCGGCTGGTTGTTGGCGTTAAGGCTAACCATACGCTCAGAGTTAAATACACTTGAGTTATAGCCTATTTTGAAAGAGCTTTTTTGCTCAATCAGTTTAAATACATTTTTAATACGCTCATTTTTTACCGTAAGACTGATGCGCACGGTATTCATGTTTTGCCCCTCGGCCGAGTATGACGGCGTGGTGCTGATAGTTACGATCAATAACATCATCAGCAAAGCCTGTAGCTTACTGTAAATGTTGTTGGTTGAAATTAATTGATAAAGATTTCTCATTTTTACTTACTTGTTATTAACGTAATTCACGATCGTTAAAATGACATGGCCCGCTGCTACAGCGGCCGATCTCTTTTTTTGAACAGGCTGGTGTTAGCGCACCGGCTTGTTCTTTTTTCGCTGTTGATTTACCTCATATTTTAATGGCAGTTTTTTGCATGTATTGTGGTTTTGTTTTGGGTATACTGATAGGTAATGCCGGTTAGCTGGCCCAGCACATCAAGCGCGCGGGGTAATGATTCTCCCGATAGATCGATAGTGTAGCGGCAACCTTTGGCCGGTTTATCAATAAGCTGAATGGGGTGATTGTAATGCCTGCTTAAAGCCTGGGCTATTTCGCTTATGCTGGCTTCCTCAAAGTAGGCACCACCTGTTTGCCAGTTGCTTAGCTTGCCTGCATCGGTTGTTTTTATAAGATGTTTGCCGCTGCTGATGTTATAATTTAGCATCAGGTTATGGGTAAGCACACGGCCCAGTTGTTTAATGTTGCCGTTATGCTGTTCCTCGCTAACCTTTACACGGCCTTTTACCACGGCTACCTTGATATTATCTTCGGCGCCGTAGGCGTGCACGTTAAATTCGGTACCTAAAACCTGGGTTTGCAGTTTGCCTGTGGCTACAATAAATGGCCGGGTAGTATCGTGCTTTACGCGGAAGTAAGCCTCGCCCGATAATTTTACATTACGGCGCTTTTCATTAAAATCGGCACTTACAGTTAAGGTTGATGCCGCGTTGAGCATAACCTCGGTACTATCGGGCAAAGTGATCATCTTAACCTCGCCGTTGCGTGTGCTGAACTGCTGCTCGGCAACTGTTGCCGGTTTGTTAAGCGCAATGTATAACCAGTATGTCAGCGGGAAAATAAGTACTGCCGCCGCGCCTTTAAGGTATGGCAACATCAGCCTGTAGACTGATGCCTGCCTGCCGGTACCGCGCAACACATTTTGCCTGATATTTTTTACGGCCGCGTTCTCTGCGGATCTGTCCGCTCCCCTATTTTGGGCCAGACTCGCGTACCAGGCTTCAACACGCGCTTGTTCTTCAGCGGTGCATTTGCCCTCGCGGTACTTTTTTAGCAGATCCTTAATTTGTGCCGATCGTTCTGTGTTCATCTGCACCTATAATCGGGCAACAGGGCAAGTAGTACCGTTAAGTAATCATGAAAGGTTTGTTAAAATAACATCAACAGCGAGATTTCGCTATTTTGTAAAAAGCGCCTTGATCAGTAATAACATTACCGATGCCCCCTCCATACCGGTAAAGCGTATACGCAGGCGTTTAATGGCGATGGTAAGATTATTCTTCACCGTTTGTTCGGATAGGGAAAGCTGGCGGGCAATATCCTTTACGGGCAAATGTTCCTGTCGGCTCAGCCTGAAAACGCTTTTTACGGTATCGGGCATTTTATCAACCTCGCTGCTTAACCAGTCCTGCAATTCGGCGGTCATGATGCCGGTATCGGCAGCCGGGGCAACCTCGTTGTTGTATTCGGGCAACAAGGCTTCGTAGTTAACTATCTCCCTGTCAGCAGTTATATAATGATCAACCACCTTGTTTTTGGCAGCTTTGTACAGGTATGGTGAAAGACTATCAATAATATTTACCGTGAAGCGGTTATTCCACAGGGTAATGAAAATATCCTGAACAGCCTCCTGCGCGTTCTCTGCCGATTGGATACGGGCATCAATGTATCTGAACAGCGCACAGTCGTACTTTTTCATGAGTTTCAACAGGGCCAGTTCATCGTTGGCCTGCATTTGGCTCAACAAATAGGTATCCGCTGGCAGGCTGTTTTTCATCGCCCCAAACCTACAGGGCAGGCTTTAACTAAATGTTACGTACAGATAAATTATGTTGAAACAAATAAAAAAGGAGCATCAGTTACTGATGCTCCTTTTTTATGGTCAAACTACCACCCTGCTCTTTCGTACCGATATCATGGTTTGCAGCACTACCGACATCATCACGAAAAGTAATCCTAAATAGAAGGAAAAGTTAACCTCCCTGCCCTCCTTAAAAAACAGGAACGCCAGTACAATGGAGTATACAGGTTCAAGGTTAAAACTCAGGTTTACGGTGAAGGCCGGTATAAGCTTCAGTGTTTCGGCAAACATAATGTACAGACCAACGGTACAAATAGATGCCAACAGAAGCAAATAACCAACATCCGTAAAATTGGGAATTACATTAACAGGATAGAACCAAAGATATACCGGCATCAAAACACCCAACCCTACAGTTCCGCCGGCCATTTGGTAAAAGTTGATTAAACGACTGTCGTACTGCTTAACCAAACGCTCATTATAAATGGTATACAGCGCCGCGAAAGCCGATGATATTACACCCAAACCTATACCCAGCTGGTACGATGAATCAAAATGAAATATGAGCGCTATGCCAAACAGTGTAAGCATACTTAAGCCCAGCTCGGTTACATTGAATCTCTGCCTGTTTACAAACGGGGCGAATATGGCGGTGAAAAAGCTGGTTAAACAATAACATACCACCCCTACCGAGATGTTGGAGTACTTGATGCTCGCGTAAAAAAACACCCAGTGTATGGTGATGAGCATGCCCACCTTGGCAATGTCAAACTTTTGCTTTGCTGTAATGGCTGTTGATACTTTAAACAACCTTAATACAAACCATAAAATAATAGCCGAGAAAAACACACGGTACCATACCAACGGCACTTGGTTTAAAGAGATAAGCTTACCGAACACACCGGTAAAACCCGCGAGAATTACAGCGAGGTGTAATACAATATATGATCTTTTCATAAAAAGAATGGATCTGCCTGTTCCTGAACAAACAAGGAGTTAAAAGTTAATAAATAAATTCAATACCAGAGCCGATAAACAGCCCTGGTATAACTAATCACTATTTATTAATACTTTGGAGGCGAAATACTATTCTTTAAAATCATATCTGTAATACATCAAAGCTATAAAAATCAATCAAAATATTATATAAATCATATAAATAATCACAAGTAATATCTATTTACATGATTTAGAATAATTAATATTAACCAACCTCAGCATTCAAAGCAATAATGGCCTTACGGAACAGATCGCGCGCTAATACAAACTGGATATTTACACGTCCGTTGGCAATACCGGCAGCCATTATGTTTATCTCGTTATCGGCAAGCGCGGCGGTGGCTTTGGCCAGCAATCCGGGTTTATCCATATTGCTGCCCAGTAAACAAACTACGGCCACAGGGTCGCAGGTTACACGCTCAAAGGCGGCACGCAGGTCGGTCAGTAATTCCTGGCGCAAATCATTCTCCCATATTACTATGGTTATGCTGTTGGCGCTGGTACTTTTAAAGGTGTAGCTAACACCGTGATTAAAAAACAGCTGCATGATTTGCAGATCGCTACCTACGTTACCCACCATCAGCGGGTCGTAAATATCTATCAGTAATTGCTGGTCGGTACCGGTAATAACCTCTACCCTTTTTTGCGCCGAAACATAACCACGGGTTATCAGCGTGCCGGGGTGCTCGGGCTCAAAGGTATTTTTTATGCGGAGATGAATGCCCGCCATCTCCAGCGGTTTTGATGCCTTTGGGTGGATAGCTTCCATGCCTACATCAGCTAACTGGTCGGCAATATCGTAATTGGTATTACCTACCGGGCGCACATTCTCGATACCCACAATGGCCGGGTCGGCGGTTGAAAGGTGATATTCCTTATGGATTATGGCCTCGGCAGGCAACAATATCTCAGCGATTTTTGAGAAGGTAACTTCCGAATAACCACGATCGAACTCGCGCATAATACCCTCGGTACCTTTGGCATAACCGGTAACAATGGCCACACAATTAGGCATATTTATCTTGTTGAAGGCATCAGCAATACGCTCGTTAATGGTCATGGCGCGCGAATCATCAAAACCGGCAAGATCAACCAATTCGGCATTTACACCCTTGTTACGCAGAATGCTTGCTAATACATAGGCCGAATGAGTTTCGCCTATCGAGGCCAATATCTCGCGTGCGGCCAACAACACACCCTCATTCAAATAGCCTGATGCCAGCATGGTGGTGGCACTATCAAGGTAAGTAAGTGCGCGGGCCATGTGTGTTTCTATCATCGCGTCGGCAGCGGCTACATCAAGGCCAAGCGGTTCGTATTTTTTGTTAAGTTCCTTTAAAAACTCAGTAACCTCGTTCAAGGCTACATCATAACTCTCGCGCGCGGCAAGGCGGTGGTATACTCCGGGGGCCTTGGTCTTTTTATTTTCGAGCAGTACATTGGTAACGCCCGAGAATGCTGAAACCACAAAAACGCGGTTGTATAACTCAGCTCCGGTACGTTTATATAAAATAATATTGTCAATAACCTGGTGCAGGGCACTCATGGATGTGCCGCCTATCTTTTCAACTGTAAGCATAATGGGGCTAAGATATGGATTTTATAAAAACGCGCTTAAGCCCAACAGCTATAAATACTGCATAACTTATACACTTTAAACATTTTGCACCCAAGCCTGTATTTGTATAACTTTGGTTTGATACATGATAGCTGAATTTGAAAATTACCTGCGACGGCAAACCACCCTTAGCGATGACGACATAAACCGTGTTATTGCCGGGGCTACCCTTAAAAAGCTGCGCCGTAACGAGTTTTTGCTGCGCGAGGGCGATATATGCCGTCATAAAATATTTATTGCTAAAGGGTTATTGCGCTTTTTTAGCGTAACTGCCGATGGCGGCGAGCATATCCTGCAATTCTCGCCCGAGGATAACTGGATGCTCGACCCTGAAAGTTACGATCAGCAAACACCAACACAATACTATATAAACGCTGTTGAACCCAGCGAGGTACTGCTTTGGGCCAAGCCCGAATTTGATGGTTTGCTGGTAAGCGTGCCGCAGCTAAAGCTATTTGCCGAGCAATTAATATCGCGCAGCGGATACAATAATCGCCAACGTTTACTTACAGCTTTAAGCGCCACACCCGAGCAAAAGTACGAGGACTTTGTACGCACCTCGCCCGAGCTGCTATCGCGCCTGCCCTTGCGGATGATCGCATCGTACCTCGGCATCTCCCTAAAAACCCTGAACAGGGTACGCCACGATCAGTTGCTACGCTCCTGAAAAAATCGTGTCAAATGACCTTGTTTTGAGATGCCTCTGCTATGCAACTTTGTTATAAATAAAATTGCTAACCTATGCGAGTATTTGTAACAGGAGCATCCGGATTTGTGGGCTCCGCAATTGTAAATGAATTATTAAGTAACGGCCACCAGGTGTTGGGGCTGGTACGCTCGGCCGAAGCTGCCGAAAAACTAATCGCCGCCGGTGCCCAAGTGCTGCAAGGCGATGTTAATGATGCCGATATTATTAAGCAGGGCGCTACCACGTGCGATGCCGTGCTGCATACCGCCTTTAACCACGATTTTTCAAAGTACAAAGCTAACTGCGAGGCCGACCGCCTGGTGATCGAAACCTTTGGTGATGTTTTGGCCGGTACCGGTAAACCACTGGTCATCACATCGGGTGTGGGTTTGCTTGGCTTAGGCAGACAGGCTACCGAGGATGATGTTGTACCAGGCGGATCAGACGTGATACCACGCGCGGCATCAGAAGAAGCTGCCAAAGCCGCTGCCGATAAAGGTGCTGATGTATACATTGTGCGTTTACCCCCAAGCGTACATGGGGATGGCGACCATGGTTTTGTACCGATGCTGATCGATATCGCCATAGAAAAAGGTGAAGCCGCTTATGCTAATGATGGCAGCAACCAATGGCCGGCTGTTCACCGTACCGATGCGGCTAAAGTGTACAGATTAGCTATCGAGAAAAAACCGGCATTAAAGGTTTTCCACCCTATGGCCGAAACGGGTATACCTTTCCGTAAGATAGCCGAGGCTATAGGCCAGCGTAAAGGCCTGCCCGTAGCAATCAAAACCGGCGATGATGTAGCGGCATACTTTGGCTGGTTCGCGCATTTCGCATCATTGAATTGCCCGGCATCGAGCCAAAAAACCAGTGAGGTATTGGGTTGGGAAGCCACAGGCCCTAAACTGGTGGATGATATTTTGAAGTATTATTAATTGATATGCCGGTCGGCTTAACGCTGGCCGGCCATCATATCATAAATATTGCCAAAATAAACGGCATCTTCCATCGCGGCCTGAAAACCGTCCCATTCATCCAAACTAAAGGTGAGGCAAATGTCGTTATTAGGTGTGCGCAGCACCAGGCGTTCCTCACCATCAGGGAAAGGGAATGAGGCATCGGCAGCATCCAGGTTAGCGGTAAATGTTTTGAACGACCGGAATTGTTCTTCCGAAAAATTAAGCAACAAATTATGCTGCCAAATGCAAAAGGTTCTGCAATCGGGGCATTGGCTAATTACGGTTTGTCCCTTGCGGGCTAATACTATATGCTGACACATAGGCAATTTAATTTGTGCCTGTTTTGCCCGTGCGCCAACAAACGGCCGCACGGACAAACAGGGCTTTATTCATAGGTAGATGAATTTCAAAAAACTATACACTCATCAACTCCCTTAAAACCGATAGGCAAAACTTGCCGTGTAGTTTACCGGGCGTTGCGGATTAACTGACCAATAGCCGGTATAATACTGCTTGTTGGTTAGATTATTACCGTTCAGCGTTATTCTGTAACGGTCGCTATCATAAAATAAACTTGCATTTAAAAGGGTGTAGCTCGGTAATTCAAAAACACCGGTTACACTGTTATCTATCACCTTGTATACACCGGCGTAGTTGCCGCCAATACCAAAGCCAAAATCTTTCAGGCTGCCGCGCTGTATCTTGTAGTTGCTCCACAGGTTTACCATATCCTGCGGGCCCTGGCCACCCGGCGCACGGCCGTTCTCGGTATAAAAATCGGTACCGTTGCTTGATGTATTTTGAATACGGTTATGGGCGTAACCGGCAAGCAGGCTCCATCCCGGTGCAGGGTAAGCGTTAATATCTATCTCAAAACCACGGCTGCGCACCTTACCACGCTGATCATAATCAAACGGGTTTTCAACCAAAGGCGTAACACGGTTGGCCACCTTTATATCGTAGTATGATACCGTAGCCGATAGCTTATCAGAGAACAGGTTGGTTTTGGCGCCAAACTCCAGTTGGTTGGCATGCTCGGGCGTAAATGTTTTTACACGCGGGTTGGTTTCACCATCCTGATCGAACACCTGTTGCGGGCCAACATTTAAAAACGAGTTTTGGTAATTGGCGAAGATCGAAAGCCTGTCTATCAACGGCTGGTAGATCAGCCCGAATTTTGGCGAGAGTTTGAATTGGCGGAAGTTATCTGTCGGGTCGCCCATTTCACCATGATCAACCAAACCATCGGCACGTAAGCTGGCCAGCACATTCAGGCCCGGCGCTACGGTTATAACATCTGATATATATGCCGCGTAGGTTGATGTACTCACATTGCTTTGGCTGTTGCCTGTGCCTGCCAGCAAACTATCAACCGATGCACGGGTAAGGTATACAGGCAATGCGCCATCCGGATAACTCACATCGCCCTGCGGAGTAACCAAACGCATCATACCGTAACCTGTACCGTTATCAATTATATTACGGTTAAAGTAATCTAACCCTAACAATAAGCGGTGGCGCATACCGCCCAGCTCAACATCGCCATTAAAATTTTGCTGTATATCAATGGTGTTACTGGTTTGATTCTCTTTATGAATGTATTGCTCAAACACGTTGGTGCCCGCCGCATTGCCATATATGTAACCATAATAACCATCAGCCTTTACCGAGCCGCGCGATATGGCGGTTTGCGATGTCCAGTGATCGTTGAACTTGTACGTCATTTCGCCCTGCATGGTATAGCGCGGGTTTTTTATAGGCAGATCATTACTGGTGAATGATTTTTTGGGGTCGAGGTTAAGCTCGGCAATGTTTCTTTGTGTAAGCGGATCGGCACGGTTGGTATTGAAGAATACCGGCGCTACTGATCTTTCCTCCTGCAATATCTCCGCCATAAAGTTGAACGTAAGCTTATCATTAGCCTGGTAGGTAATGGCAGGCGCCAGGAAAAACGACTTGCGGTAACCTGCATCCTGAAAACTGTTTTCGGTGCTGTAAGCGGTATTTACACGCAGGGCTACCTTTTCTGTTTTACTTAACGGCGTATTTACATCAGCCGAGATACGGTTAAGGCCGAAACTGCCCGCGGTAAATGCAACCTCGCCACCTGTACTGAAGTAAGGCTTTTTGGTGATCACGTTGATGATACCGCCATACCCAACAAAGTTGGCGCCGAACAGTGTACCCGACGGGCCTTTCAGCACCTGAACCTCCTGCACATCAGCCAAATCAAGGTTGCCTGATGTAAAACCCGGCAGGCCATTGTAAAGCGAGGGCTGCGCTTCAAAGCCACGCAAGGCAAAGTATGCGGCACCATCACCTGCACGGCCTGTTGATTCCCAAGTACGGGCTATGCCCGGTACGTTGCGCATTACATCATCAAAATTAACAATGCCCTGCTGCTTAATAGTTTCAAGCGATACCACATGGTATGCCTGCGGATTTTCCAGATTTTTCAGCGGCGTTTTGGCAACCATGGCATTCACCTTATTGGTATTACGCGATGATATGGTTACCTCCTGCAATTGCGATGAATTTTCTTTAAGTACAAAATTCACTACGGCTTGCTGCCCGGCTACAACATTAACCTGCTGCTCCTGGCTTTCTAAACCAATAAGCGATGCGATCAGGGTATAGCTGCCCGGCTTAATATTTTTTATAGTGTAATTACCGTTGGCGCCTGTTACTGCGCCTTTAGTTCCGCCTTTTACAGATATGGTTACCGCTTGTGCAGGCTGTCCGTCGGCAGTGGTTACGGTACCGGTTATGTTTACGTTTTGGGCGTAGGTTTGTGAACCGCAAACCAATAAAATAATAAACAGGCTGATGCCTTTAACAATTGTTTTTGTAGAAGTTTTACTGCATAAGTAAGATTTCATGATTGATTAATAAGTTTATGGCTGCGAGCAACCCGGTGTGATTGAACAAAGTAAAATCTTATTTAGAATAAATCCAAATAAAAAGAAGCAAATATTATTTATTCACCGAAATCATACACTAAACAAAAAAAGAGCGACCTTTTTGAGGTCGCTCTTTTTGCAAATATTTATATTCTGATTTTTACCAGGTACGCTTTTCCATAAACTTGTCGAGCTGTGCTCGGGTCATCTTCATTTCTTCGGGATGCTTATCAAGCCATTTAATAAAGGCATCCTTTATTTGTGGTGTCCATTGGCTGTCTATCTCACCGGTTGAATAGGTGCCTGCTTTCAGCATTTCCTGCCCGAATTTATCACGCAGGGCAATAAACTCTGCCGTTACAATAACCTTTTCGGCCAAATGCGCCGGGATGAACAGCACACCCTCTTTTTCAGATATCACCAGATCACCAGGCAAAACAATAGCCTGGCCAATGCGAATAGGCGTATTCAAACCCATCAACACGGTTTCTTTCAGGTACGATGGATCAAAATCTCTCACGAAAGCATTAAAGCCCTCAATTTTGCTCAAGCCCTGCAAATCGCGCACCGAGGCATCAAATATTACCCCATTGCCTGATTTTTTGAAGATGGAATTACCCAGGTTATCACCTATAAGCGTACCTTCTTTTATCTTACCAAAACCATCGGCTACATAAACATCGCCGGTAGTCAGCACGTCGATTGGCCAAGCATTAGTATTACCCTTACGGCCTTGCTTAGCGCCGCGGTCTTTAATGTTCTTTTCAACATCCGGGCGGGTAGGCATAAACATGGCAGTTACCGCACGACCAACAACGGGTTTGTCGTTCACGGTTTTCCAGCCACGTTCAAACTGGTTGTTATAGCCTTCGTTGGTCAGCACCGTCCAGGCTTCTTCAATACCAATGTTTTTGGCGCGTTCAATCAGTCCATCGGGTATTTTAGGGCGGCCATCCTTAAAACGTTCGCCTTTCCACTCCGAGGTATAAAATATCAGTTCGTCGCGTGTAATGGTTTGTGCATCTACGTTGGTAAACCATGTGATCAGCACACTTAAACCAATAGCAGCTTTTTTAAATGTCATAAAATAATGTTGAGGTGACTAAATTAACGGATAGTGATGGGATTGGCAATGCCATTCAGATCGTACACTATTTTACCTGCGCGTACGGTAAGTTCACACTCCAGTTTTTTATCGGCTTCAACCTTACGGCCGGTATAATCAAACAAACCGAATTTGCCTTTACGTACGTTAAGTATAGCCACATCAGCCTCGGCACCTACGCTCAGGTTACCCAGTTCTTCGTGCTTAATTTCAGTAGCGGGGTTTGAGGTTGATGCCTTGATCACGCTTTTCAGGTCCATACCCAAAGCCAGGAATTTTGACATGGTGGTTAACATATCTTTCATGGCATTGTTCATGCTGCCGGTATGTATATCGGTGCTGATAGAGCTCGGGAAAAAGCCCTCCTTAGCAGCCGGTATAGCCTGCGAAAAGGCAAAGCTGATACCGCCGTAGCCTACATCGAAATATATACCGCGCTTGCGGGCTTCAAGCACAAATGGTTTTACTTTTTGGGTTTGCTGATCAACAATAAATTCCCGGCCGTTTATCTGTGCGAAACAATGGGTAAATATATCGCCCGGGCGCAGGTGCTTCATAAACAACTCCTCGATAGGCAATGGCGGGGTGCTGCCACCAAAATCGATCATCACAGGTATGTCACCGGCTTCTTTACCTGCCGCAACGGCACGGTCAACCGGCGACCAATCATGTCCCTCATAATGCGCAACCTTGAAGCCTACAATGTATTTCTTGAACCGGTTAGCCATCAATGCCGACATGCGGGTATCCATATCGTTCAAATTTTGTTCGTAACCGCCACGCATACCCTCACCCACAATATTCAAAAAAGCTAATACCCTTGTTTGCGATTGATCAATAGTTTGCTCCTTAAACGTGGTGAACGTACGCCAGCCTGAGCTGCCCGCGTCAACCACGGTAGTTACCCCGTTACGAAAGGTAAAGCCATCAGGCGGCAGGGCCAGGTTACCGTTTTCGTACTGATGATCGGGCGCGGTACCAAAAAAGTTGTGTGAGTGTATATCGATCAATCCGGGTGTAACATACAAACCCTTGGCATCAACCGTTTGGGTGGCGTTGCCTGTAATGCTTTTGGCCACCTTAACAATTTTGCCATCGGCAATGGCTACATCCATTACTTCGTCAATATTATTTTTAGGGTCGATAACGTGGCCCCCCTTGATCAGTAAACTGTAAGTTTGCGCCGATACCGCGTTGCTGAAACACAGTGCCACAAACGCAATGGCGAATATTTTTTTCATCTGTAAAATAGTAAATTCAAACAACCATCCCTCATTCTGAGCCACTCAGCCATCCGGAAGAATATAAAATAATAAATGCCGCAACTAAGCGGCATTATATGTTAGGCTGAGGCAGCCTGTTGTAATATTGCTTTAACCCTGCCGGCTACCACATCTATCTGATCGGTACGCAACAGTACTACGCCTACAATTAGCGAGTCGCCTTTTTCATTAGCAACAATACTTGGGGTGCCGCTTTTTAATGCTTCAACAACCTGTTTAGGTGTAGTTTTTATTTTAGCCTGATCCCAGGTGGCAAACAAGCTCGGGAAGGCATTTGCAGGCCCCGGATCAACTACCTGGCGGGTTTTTACCGTTGGTACGGTTTCCAACTTAGCGCCGATGGTTTTTACACGTTGCTCCCAATCAGCCCATTCTTTTTTATGATCGCGCTCCAGATAAGCTTTCAGCGCAGCATACATACCAAACATTTCCTCCTTGTTCACTTTCATCGGGCGACCGATAGGCGCTTCATGCGGACTATGGTTCAATCGCGCGGCAGCTATCAGATCCTTACGACCGAACAACAAACCGGCACTTTGAGGCCCACGTATCATTTTACCGCCTGAGAAAGTTACCAGGTCAAAGCCCATCTTTTGGAATTTGAACAGGTTTTCAACCGGTGGCACATCTGCCGCGGCATCCAAAAACGTAGGGATATTACGGGCTTTGGCTACCTTCAAAAATTCCTCGTGGGTAATGCTGCTGCTACCGGCCGCGTTAAAAAACAATGCCATAACGGTATTGCTGTTAATAGCGGCGGCCATAGCGGCAGCACCTTCAACTTCAATAATTTTAGCGCCTGTAGTGCTCACCGCCTGATCAAACAAATACCTGTGCGATTTTTGCATGATCACCTCCGGGCGCGGACCCGGCAGGTTAGGCAGCATTTTTATTTTTTGCTCATCAGTACCTGTGATACAGGCCGCGGTACCCAGCACCATGGCACATGCCGCGCCTGATGTTACCATAGCCGCCTCGCAATGCAGCATTTCGGCAATTTTAGCGCCTACTTTATCTTGCAGATCGTACAGGTTAGCAAAATCATGCGAGGTTGAGTTGATAGCCTCCAATACCTCGGGCAGCATTAGCGAGCCCGAAAGAAAGGTCATGGTAACTGACGCGTTGATAACCGGGGTAACACCCAGTTCCTTAAAAAAATCGCGCTTAGGGGCTGGCGCGGCCTCGTGGGTAACAGCACTTGCTGCTTTAGCAGTCAGTGCCCCCGCGAAAGGGAGCATTGACAGGCTTTTTATAACGTTTCTACGTTTCATTATCAAAGTTTAATGGGGGTTGTTAACCGATCAGATATAGGCAATGCAGTCCATCTCAACCAGTGAGTCGCCGGGTACGCCGCCTTTGGCAACAGCTACCGTGGTACGCACCGGAGGTTTTTTACCAAAGCGGCCTTTGTAAACCTCGTTCATGCCTTTGTAATCGGCAATATCGTTCAGGTAAACATTAACCTTCAGTACCTTCTCCATTGATGAACCTGCTTTTTTAAGCTCTGCCTCAAGCTCCTTCAACACGATCTCAGTATGGGCCTTAATTTCAAACGGCACTGTGTGTGCACCCTTGCCGGCTACAAAGATCATGTTGCCTAATTTGGTTGAGCCAGAGAACAGCGGAACATCATCCTGCGTGGTAATGTTGTTTACTTCCTTCTCGTCGGCTGCCTGTACATTGCTTGCCTTAGCAAGGCCAAAAACAGATAAACCAGCTACCGAGGCCAGCATTTTCTTTACGATCGATCTTCTTTCCATTGTTTTGTTATTTATTTTTCTTCAGTATTGAATAAAGCTAAGTTAAAAAATGAATAGCCCGCCGTCAAATCATTAAACACGGCGGGACTATTCGCCACTTAACTAACCAAATTCTTTTTTATTATGGACGATCCCACCACATACGGGTCAGGAATTCATCCGCGCCCTGGCGCGCGATAGCCGCCCTGTAGTTTTCGCCATTTAAGTTCTGCTCAGTTGCAGGGTATAAAAATCTTCTGAAAATTTTACCGCCTGTAGCGTTACCCACATAGTTGTTAGGTGTAAGGGCCGGATAGCCTGTACGCCTGTAAGTACACCATGTTTCGGTAGCGTTAGGGTACACACCTACCCAAAACTGGGTGTAGATCTGCTCTAACTGTTGCTCAATATTACCGGCTGTATTCAGCTGATGGTAACGAATGTAGGTTTCTATCTGGTTAGTTGATATATTACCTGCACCGGTGCCAAACTGTGCCCACTGCCTCATGGCCGCGCTTATACCACTCTCGTACGAAACGCTGGCCGATGCACCTGTATACCAGCCACGCAATGCGGCCTCAGCTAACAAAAAGTTAACTTCGGCATTGGTAACTAATAAGTAAGGGCTGTTCAACTGCAATATAGTTGCCGGGTTAGGCTCAGAGTATGTTACAAAATCAGCAGGTTTGGTACCCAGCATAGCCGACATACCTTTTTGTACTGATGATGTAGTATCAGGCGTGGTACCATTCCATACTATTGAAAGCACACCTAAACGAGGGTCGTTATTAGTTTTCAGGAAGTTGATGAAAACGTCCTGAAACTTACCACCCTCCGGGTTGCTGTTACCGTTACCTGCAATATAATCAGAGTTATACAGGTTTAACGCAAGCGGATTTTTGTTGATGTCCTGACCTGTTAATACATAACCGGTTACTTTGGCTACATCAGCATCTTCCAATATAACACCACCTGCAATGGCTTTTTTAGCCCAGGTTTCGGCAGCGGTAGCGTCAACCTTGGTCATGCGCATGGCAAGGCGTAACATCAGCGAGTATGAGAATTTTTTCCACTGCGCCATGTTGCCTTTGTAGATTAGATCGGCAGCGCCAAAGCCTGTACCTGTGGTATTGATGGCTGTCGCGGCTTCGTCAAGCTCTTTCAACATATCCGCATATATGGCCTGTTGCGTATCATAAACCGGCATGTAAAGGTTTTCGGTATACCCTTTACCGGCCTGGCTGTATGGTACATCACCGTACAGATCGGTTATACGGCTAAAGCAGTATGCTCTCCATATACGTGCACATTGCAATTGGTTTGACACGGCTGCATCAGTACCCAAAGCTGCAATAACCTGAGTTATCTCGTTTATCTCCTTCGGGTAAGCGTTATTGAATACCGGCCACGATTGCTGGCTTTGGCTAAGTACATACTTGGCACCAAAACCGGCCACATCGTTATAGCTGGTGGTGTATTGCATGGTGCCTTGCAGCAGGTTAAGCACATCACCCGTACCATCAAGTAACGATTTGGTGAACACGAACGCCGGGGTTGGATTTGGCGATGTATTCGGGTTAACGTTCATATCCTCCAAGCCCTTATTACATGCCTGCAAACCCATTGAGCCGGCCATGAAGAATGCTATATATTTTCTTAAGTTTCTTTTCATATCAAATTGTCCTTTTAATAATTATTGGATCAATGCCCTAATTAAAACTTAACCATCAGGTTTAAACCAAAGCTGCGGGTACGCGGTAAACCAAACGACTCAAAACCCTGGCTTGCACCGTTGGTGAAGCTTGATTCCGGATCAAAATTGTCTGTTTGGCTGTATAGCGTTAACAGGTTACGCGCAACAAAGGATATGCTTGCACCTTGCAGTTTAGCAAACTTCAGCTTATCAACAGGGATGTTGTAACTCAGGATAACCTGACGAAGTTTAACAAAGCTCGCATCGTGCAAAAACAACTCTGAATATGATTTATTGTTATCATAGTAAGTACGCAGATCGGCCACAGGCACTGTACGTGAGTACGGGTTACCAGCCTGATCAACACCGCTTATAGCTAAACCACCATCACGACCAGGTAAGGTGCTTTTCATCAAACCTAAACGTGTACCGTAGATCTCCATAAGTGATAGTATCTTGTTACCGAACTTACCATCAACCAATACATTCAGGCCAAACCTTTTGTACTTAAAATCGTTGGATAAACCCATGGTTAAAGGCGCAACGCCATTACCCAGGTTTTGCAGTGGTGTGGCAACAGGTAAACCTGTGGTTGCATTGTAAACTACGTTACCGGCTGCATCACGCTGCATGCGGGTACCCACAATGCTACCGTAAGGCTCGCCAACAATGTTGTTAATGTAACCCCAACCGTTTACTGATGATGCCATTTGTATCTGGTTCAAACCGGCGGCAAGCTTAACAACCTCATTTTTGTTGTAGGCCATGTTGTAGCTGGCGCTCCAGGTGAAATCCTTGGTTTTAACAGGCGTACCGTTCACCAAAGCCTCAATACCCTTATTGCTCAACTCACCCACGTTCAAAATAACGTTGTTGTAACCTGATGTTCCTGATATAGCAACTGATACGATATCGTTAGTTGTTTTACGGTTATACAAGGTCAGGTCGAAGCCTAAACGGTTATCCAGAAAACGTGCTTCAACACCCGCCTCAGTAGTAGTTGAGGTGTATGGTTGCAGGTTTCTGTTGGTCATGGTAGTGCTTGATACGTTTTGCAATGGCTGGCCTGAGCTTGGCACCATCATGAAGGCCTGATTAATTTGGTAAGGATCGGGCGCGCCGCCACCTACCTGTGCCCATGATGCACGTACCTTAGCATAAGTTACCGACTGCGGAAGCTTGAACGCTTCTGACAATACAAAGCTACCACCTACCGATGGGTAGAAGATCTTATTATTTTCAGGGCTTAAGGTTGAGAACCAATCCTGACGGCCGGTGAATGTTAAGTAAGCAAAGTTCTTATAACTCAAATCGGCCGAACCCATTAATGAGTTGATACCTGTTTGGTTATTGGTTGGAGTTGTAGAGATTGTCGATAAGTTGGTAGAGCTGTAGAAATATGGAATGATATAGTTAGCACCTACAATGTTTGATTGATTGTAGACAGAACGCTGCTTGTTAGCACCCACAAATGCCGATATACCAAAATCTTTTACCTGAGTATTGTAGTTCAAGGTTACCAGGGCGTTGGTTTCTGACGCGTCAGCCTTTAATTCATTGTACTGGCCGTTAAGCACATATAACGTACCGGTTGGTATAATGTATTTGTAGTTGTAGTTGTAAAAATCGCGGCTTACCACACCTTTTAACGAAAGGTTTTTCAAGAACTGGTAGGTTACGCCTGCCTGGCCAATAAAGCGGTTCTTGGTATCTTTTTGCTGATACTTGTTTACCACGAAGTAGCTGTTTGAAGCGATAGAGGCATCATTCCATGGAATTTCGTTACCGTTGGCATCATATCCCGGATCAAGCCATTGAATATCGGCAGTATTGGCGATCATGTATGGGGTCCAGTTAGGGTTACCCAAAGCATCACCCGCGCTTGCACGGTTCTTGGCATTCTCAATGTTATATTGTGCCGATGCCTCAAAGCTTAATTTTTCACCCAATTTACCTCCTAAACTAAGATTACCTGTTTTACGGCCAAAATCGCTATTAGGCAATATGCTTTTGCTATTCAGATCAGACATCGAAAAGCGATAATTAACAGCCTCAGTACCACCTGTAAAAGCTACCGTATTGGTTAAGTTGGTACCTGTGCGATAAAAATTCTTGATATTATCCTTTTGCGCTGAATACGGATGCTCTAACCCATCAAAGCCAACATAGGTTGAGCCATCAATACGGGCACCGAATGAGCGGCGACCTGTTTGTATAGCAGCAGCCTGGGTCATTGGTTTTACACCACCATCACCCTGGCCATACTCATACTGCCAATCGGGGAAAACTGATGGAGTTTCGGCAGTAAAGGTTGAATTATACTCTACACCAATACCTTTTTGCGCACGGCCTTTTTTAGTAGTTATCAATATAACACCGTTTGCCGCGCGTGCACCGTAAAGCGCTGCCGCGGTACCGCCCTTCAACACGCTCATTGATTCGATATCGTCAGGGTTGATGCCCGCAATACCATCACCACGGTCAACGTTACCGCCGCCTGCGTTGGTGCTTGCACTACCACCCGGTACCGAATTATCAATAGGCATACCGTTTACCACGTATAATGGCTGGTTACTGCCCGATAATGAACCGTTACCACGTATCAACACGCGACTTGATCCGCCAGGGCCGGTTGAAAGACCTGTGGCGTTAACACCCGCAACCTTACCTGTTAAGGCGTTGGCCACGTTGTTTTCACGAGCCTGGGTAAACTCATCACCTTTAACTTCGGTTACCGCGTAGGCCAGGGCTTTCTTTTGTTTTGATATACCCAGTGCCGTTACCACAACCTCGTTCAGTTTGGTTTCGTTCTCAGCTAATTGCACGTTAATAATTGTACGACCGTTAACAGGCACCTCCTGGGTAACAAAACCCATATACGAGAATACCAGGATCGAGTTTTCTTCGGGCGCGGTGATAGAGTAGCGGCCTTCGGGGCTGGTTACCGTACCATTGTTGGTACCTTTTATCATAACACTAACACCTACTAATGATTCGCCTGCCTTGTCAACTACCTTACCGGTAACTTTTACAGGGGCGGCAGCCTCAGTGGTTGGGGCTGGTTCATCAGCAACAGGGGTCTTTTTATCTATTAAAACCACATTGCCTGATATGGAATACTCCATACCTATCGGGTTTAACATTCGCCTTAAAACAACACCTAATTGCTCGTTCTTTACATCAACACTAACTTGTTGTGTAGTAACAATTGAGTTACTGAAAACAAAGCTGATTTTGGTTTCTTTATTAATTTGCCTCAGTACATCTTTAACGGGCATGTTGTTTACATGCAAAGAAATACGGGTATTGAGGTCTTGCGCGGAAAGTTTTTTAGCTGACGCGTACGTAAAGCAAACAGAAATGATGGTACAAATTAAGCTTAACCGCATAAATGCTTTACATATCAAATGTGAGGACAATGATTTATTTGTCATATATTTGATCAAAAATTTATAGTGATGAAATGCCCTTTCGGGTTGACTATGAATTTGAGGGCCCTGAGCCCGTAGAGGTTGGGTGTGCTGGTACCACATTCAACCTTATTTTTTAGTAATATTTTTCTACTCTATATGGGTTCTCCTTCTCTTTGCTTTTAGTGGTGATTGCTGTGTTTTTAATATTGTATAGGTAGTACTGTCGGTATTAGTATATTTTGTGTGGGTTATTTTGGTAACCGCCTTTAATATGCCCGATAATGTTTGCCCCTGGAATATGGCGGTGATGTGTTGCGCCGCCAGCTGATCATCAGCAATATTGATGGTTACGCCGTATTTATTGCTAAGTACTGATGCAACCTCTTTCATATTCGCATTCTCGAATATCAGCTTATCATCTATCCAGGCGATAGCGTCTTCGGGGTTTTTAAGCGTATCCAACTCAAATGCACTTTTACCCTGACGCATAGTTGCTGATTGGCCGCGGGTAAGTACCGCCAATGCGTTAGCCTGCTCATGCTTTACGGCTACCTTACCGGTTAGTACCGTAACATTAAGCGGCGATACCGATTTTGGGTAAGCGCTTACGGTAAATGTAGTACCCAATACATGGGTAAGTAAATTACCTGAGTGTATAACAAATGGCTTATCGGCATTGTGGAAAACCTGGAAATAAGCCTCGCCTGTTAAATATACTTCACGCTTATCGCCATTAAAATTTTCGGGGTAACGCAGCTCGCTATTGGCGTTAAGGGTTACACGTGTGCCATCGGCCAGGGTTACTACCTTGGTTTTGGCTGATGCTGTTTGCTCGGTTAAATAAGCAACCTCGGTTGGTTTGGTATAACGCGGGTACAAAAACAAAGCCGCACCACATATAACCAATAACAGGGCAGTGTGCTTAAACCGTTGCCTGGCTTTTTTAATAGCCCAAAGCCTTAATACTATATTTTGATAGATGCCATCCCAACTGATGGTGTGCGGTGGCGTTTTGTGTTGCGCCTGCTCCCAATGCTTTTTGAAGGCACCGTCAAATTCGTCGAGATTATCCGACTCCTTAACCGCTCCGATAAGTTCATCAAACTCCTCGCGGGTACATGTGTTTTCCATGTACTTTTCAAAGAGCTCTGATTTGCGTTGCCTGTCGTTCATTAATATCCAATTGATACACTAAAGACACAGCAAAGCATCGATCAGACTAATGCATTGTAAAATAATTATTACTTTTTTTTGATCTTTCTTTAAAAATAAGACACATCCAAGCATCAATTTAGATACTTTACACGTTTTAGCAGATTATTTTGGCCTAAAACCTAAAAATCATACCCTAAAATTATTTTTTGATAAAAAATCCAAAGAGAAATCACCCGCCTTAATGATAGGTTCTAATATCGACGAATATTGCAAGATCAAATCAGCTATACAAGCAGCAAAATAGAAGTATAAAGGTGGGATGCACACCATTTTTGGCGAGATAAGTATTTATAAAACTCAAAGCGGCCATCAAATGGTTTTTAACGGTATGCTTTGAAAGATTTAGCTCGGATGCTATTTCATCATAGCTCATGCCATCTTCCTTACATAGTTTGTATACCAGCTGGCGTTGTGGAGAAAGCTTACTTACGGCATTGTTGATTAAAGCTTTACACTCAGATGCGGCAAGGCGGGCTTCGGTGTTGTTATCATTTACCACGGCAACACGCATCAGCTCGTTAACCAGCTTTACATCGCTGGCGGTTTTACGCAGATAATTAAGGGAATAGTTACGGGTGATAGTATATATATAGCCGCCCAGATTTTTTACATCGTTAAGCGCCTCGGCATTTGTCCAAAGTTTAATGAATATCTCCTGGGTTATTTCCTCGGCGGCGTACTGAGATTTTGCTATAGCGTAAACCTGGCTATAAACCTGTTGTTTATAGCGTTCAAATACTTCCTCAAAGGTTAAATTCTGGTGGCGATTTAATTTAAACCCTCTCATTACAGTTAATAGTAATTACGTGATTTTGGACTTCCTAATATAATTAAAAACCTTCCATAACAAAATTTAAAGTATTTAAATGTTATTAAATTATTAAAAAAATTCTCCCCGGAGTAGAAAAGGCAGTATAAATGCGCAATTTCAAAACTTTTAGGTTTAACGCTTACGACTTACAGCAGGCACAACAGGCAAACTTTCGTTACCGGTAGCGCTTACAGACTGCACCGCGAAGAAATAATTATCCTTTGAGTAGGGCAATTTCATCGAAGTATCGGCAGTAAAAATCTTTTTTTGCCAGACCGGGCTTGTAGTTTCGCGCATCAGCACATAATAACCGGCAGCTTTACCGGCAGGTGCTTTCCAGCTTAGCTCGGTCAAGTTACTTAGGGCTACCACGGCAATATTTACGTCCTGCGGCGATTGCGGTGCTTTGGCCATATTGGCCAGGTTGCTCAAATTCATGGCGGTATTTTTGCGCAGGTACTCAAAATCCATAAACTCAGCCAGATCACCATACTGAATGCCCTTTTCAACCCGCACGTCCTGGTGCTGGTGGTTAAAATTCTCGTTCATTTCGGTAATGCGCACCGCGGCATAACCTTGTTGCTGGTAAGGCAGATGATCGCCACCACGTAAAAAACGATCGGGGCGATAGATCATCACCACATCCAGGTTATCTACATAACGCTCCCCTACCTCCTTTACATAACGAGCTAACTGGCGCGACGGACCATCATTCTCCAAACCCATAGCACGGATAGCAGCGGCCTTTTGCTCGGTAAGCTCAAATGCCGACAGCCCCTCGCTAAATACCCGCACACGGGTGTTACCTATTATATTGGTTTCGTTACTGTTATTGCTACCTATAATATCATTATTAAGCACGGCTTGTATGTCCCACTTATCACGCTTGGCATTGGCTGCCATAAAACCCGCGCCAAGCAACCCCTGCTCCTCTCCGCAAACGGCTACGAATATTATCGTGGCCGGGAATTTATGCTTGCTCATGATGCGGGCGCATTCAATAACCGCGGCCGTTCCGCTGCCATCGTCATTAGCGCCGGGTGCTATCCCGCTACGATCCATCACACTACTGCGCATATTATCCATGTGCCCGCTAATGATGAATACCCGGTGATCATTCGGGTCGGCACCCTTTAGCGTACCTACCACATTGGTAAGCACAACCGTGCTATCAATACGTTTACCATCGGGCTTGTAGGTACTGGTATCAAATTTTGCCGTAAACCTCCCTCCCGATGTGGCGGCGAAACTCTTAAACCTGCTCAATATCCAGTTACGGGCGGCGCCTATACCACGTTGCGCATCGGTAGTGCTGCTTAAAGTATTGCGTGTACCAAAGCTTACCAGTTTATTAATATAGTTTTTCATGGAATCGGCTGATACCTCGGCAACCATACCGGCAATCTCGGAATCCTTATTGACAATAACCGGCGATTGGGCAACCGACACCTTATATATACATACTATTGTTAACAGGGTAAATAAAAGTTTCTTCATGATGCGTGGAGTGAGTTGAGCTAAAAATAAACATGATGCGCTTATTTGCCGCCTTTGTTAGTGTATCTTTTTAGTTGCAGCCATCAGCATAGCTTTAAAATACAGTCCGCTTTTTCTGAAAAAGTAATATAACTTTATTGCAACAACACCAACCCATTATTTATTTATGTTAGATAGCTTTCCGTTTTACCTGAGTCTTGCCGTTGTAATTGTATTGCTGGTTATGCTGGCCAACCGTATAAAAGTAGCCTACCCTGTTTTGCTGGTAATTGCAGGCCTGGCGCTAAGCATTATACCCGGCATGCCGCAGGTACACATTGATTCGGAATTGATATTCTTTATTTTTTTACCACCCTTACTTTACGAAGCCGCCTGGCAAACATCATGGAAAGAGCTCTGGCGCTGGCGGCGCATAGTATGCAGCTTTGCCTTTGTGGTGGTATTTTTCACGGCACTATCGGTAGCGTTGGTGGCCAATTATTATATACCCGGCTTTACTTTGGCGCTGGGCTTTTTGTTGGGTGGCATCGTATCTCCGCCGGATGCGGTGAGTACAGCGGCTATACTAAAATTTGTAAAGGTGCCTAAACGCATGTCGTCCATATTAGAGGGTGAGAGTTTACTTAACGATGCCTCATCACTTATTATATTCAGGTTTGCCTTTATTGCCGTAAGTACCGGGCAATTTGTATGGCACCAGGCGGCATTGAGTTTTGTGTGGATGGTAGTTGGCGGCATAATAACCGGGCTGGCGATAGGCTTCGTGATCATGAAGATACACAAGCTTTTACCTACCGATGCCAATATGGATATTATACTCACCCTGGTTACACCATACGCCGTATATATATGTGCTGAGGAAGTGCACAGCTCGGGTGTGTTGGGTGTGGTTGCCGCGGGGCTATTCCTGTCATACCACCGGCATAGTTTTTTGTCGAGTTCGGCACGTTTGCGAAGCACCAATGTTTGGGAAAGCCTGAGCTTTTTACTTAATGGACTGGTATTTTTACTTATCGGCCTCGATCTGCCCCAAATAACATCCGAACTGGGTGATGTAAGTATAAAGGCCGCCATTGGTTATGGCTTACTGATAAGCGGCATACTGATAGTTACCCGAATTATTGCCGCTTATGGCGCGGTGATCACTACGCTGATAGCCCGTAATTTTATAACCGTGGCCGATGCCAGTCACCCCGGGTTTAAAACTCCCTTGCTTTTGGGCTGGGCGGGTATGCGTGGCGTGGTATCATTAGCGGCGGCATTATCAATACCGGTATATGTGCATCAGGGCGTGGCGTTTCCGCAGCGTAACCTGATACTGTTTATCACCTTTATAGTGATATTGACCACCTTGTTGCTGCAAGGCTTAACGCTGCCTTTCATGATCAACAGGATACATCTGCCCGATCCTGACGAGAAGATGCCGGAAGATAAGGTATACCTGAAACTACGCCGACAGCTAAATAAGCTCGCCTTAAAATATCTGGATGAAAAGTATCCGCAGGGATTGGAAGATCCCCCGGCACTACACCAAATGGCACAAAAATGGCGACTGAATAGTAACGAGCCAACAGACACGGATCTGCCCGATGAAACCCGAGATGTTTATAGCGAGATATTAGACCAGCAACGTGTTTGGCTGTTGAAGCGTAACCTCGAAACTTTCTCGATAACCGAGGATGTGATACGCAAGCACCTATTGTTTCTTGATCTGGAAGAAGAAAAGCTAAAGTATTTGTAAACAAGCTTAAAAGCTATTAATTCAAGCATAAAAAATCATCTACCTAAATAAAAGTAAATTTTCATAAAATCGATTTAGTAGATTTTATATATTTGGCATTATAAACCAAATATAACCCCTTCATGAAAAAAGCTTTACTGCCGGCTATAGCGCTTATGGCCTTGTTGTTAGCCTGTTTTGATACACATGCTCAGGATATAAAACTTAAATGGAAGGTTTTTCCGGCGGATGAGCAGGCTACGGCCAATAAGGTATTGGTATCCGGCTACCAGCCACAAAACGCTGTTGACGCTGTGGTGCCGGGCACGGTATTTTACTCGTACGTAAAGGCCGGGGTGGAGAAAGACCCTGATTACGCGGGCAATATTTACCAGGTTGATAAAGCCAAATACAATAAACCTTACTGGTACCGCACCAGCTTTAAAACACCATCTTTATTAAAAGGTAAACGCCTGCGCCTCAACTTTAACGGCGTACATAAACGTGCCGAGGTGTACATAAACGGCAAGCACATTGGCACTATACAAGGTATTGTTGAACGGGGATTGTATGATGTTACCGATCTGCTCAACACCAAAGGCGAAAACACTGTAGCGGTACTTGTAATAACTCCCGACCCAACGTTTAACCTGGCCAACCGCCAAACCCCCACCTACCTAAGCAGCGGTAGCTGGGACTGGATGCCAGCCGTACCGGGATTAAACAGCGGCCTTACTGACACCGTTGCCTTAACCCTGACAGGCCCGGTAACTATACAGGACCCTTGGGTAAGCACTGATCTGCCCGAAAAAGATCTGGCTAAACTAACTGTACAAGCCAGCTTGAAGAACACCACCAACACCGCTGTAAACGGCCATGTAAAAGTGACCATACAGCCGGGCAATATCAGCTTTAACGGCCCTGCTATCAGCATAAAGGCTAATAGTGCAAGCATGGTTAATTATAACGCTAATGAGTTTAAACAATTAGCCATAAATAACCCTAAGCTTTGGTGGCCAAATGGTTATGGCGCGCAAATCCTGTACACCTTAAAATTAAGCTTTGTAAGCGATGGCGGCCTTACCGAAACCGCTGTTAAGCGCTTTGGCATACGTAAGGTAACTACCGATACCACCGCCCTGAAAGGCCCTATGCGGGTTTACGTAAACGGGCAGCCCATACTGCTAAAGGGCGGTAACTGGGGCATGAGCGATTATATGCTTAAGGTGCGCGGCAAGGATTATGAGCCGCGCATCCGCTTGCATAAAGAGATGAATTTTAACACCATACGCAACTGGACGGGCGAGGTAACCGACGAAGCTTTTTACGATTACTGCGACCAATACGGCATTATGGTTTGGGATGATTTTTGGCTCAACAACTTTGGCCCGGTTGATAGTGTTAAGAATTTTGAACTGAACGCCATTGAAAAGGTAAAGAAGTTTCGCCATCATCCGTCCATCGTGATATGGTGCGGGGCCAATGAGGGTTTGCCGGGTGGTGATACTACCGGCGCGCTCAGTATGGCTATTAAAAAGGCTATTAACGAGAATGATGCCGGGCAGCGCCTGTATGTACCACGCTCAAACGCCGGGCCTACCAACCCAAATTTCTCTATTCATGGTGGCAGCCGTATGCTGTCGGGCAGTGGTAACTGGAGCAATACTGATGCTAAAACCTACTTTACCGACCCTAAGAATGGCTACCTGTTCTCGCATAACTCGTGGGGTATGCGTAGCGAGTTGGGCATGGCTACGTTTGTAAATATTGAAAGCTTTAAGAAATTCATGTCGCCTGAGTATTGGGTGGCACCTACCGAACAAGCGGTTGACAGCAAGACCAATGAGTGGGCGCAACACTACTTCAGCACGGCGGGCGAGCTGGGCGGCGGTGCCGATCCGGTGAAATACATCCGCACCATAAACAGCAGTTACGGACCATCAGCTTCGCTGGAGGAATTTTGCAAGAAAGCCCAGTTATTGAACGTTGAAGGCATGAAGGCCATGTTTGAGGCCTGGAACGACCACATGTGGAACGATGCCTCGGGCATGCTGATATGGATGAGCCAGTCGGCCTACCCATCCATGATCTGGCAAACGTATGATTATTATTACGATTTGACAGGCGCATACTTCGGCGCCAAATACGCCTGCGAGCCTATTCACATTCAATGGAGTCCGGCTACAAATTCTATCAAGGTGATCAATAACACGGCATCAGCATTAAATAACTATCAGGCTGTAAGTGAATTTTATGGGGCTGATGGCAAACCACTTGCCGGGTACTCAACCAATAAAACAGCCAGCTACCCGGCTAACGCGGCTACAGAGGCATTCAACCTGTTTAGCGGGAAAGATACTACCAAATTGCCTGAACTGTATTTTGTAAGGCTGAAACTTTATAATGGGCAGCATAAGCTGGTATCTGAAAACTTTTATTGGGCAGGCAAAAAGTATCTGGATTATAAAGCTTTGAATGCAATGCCATCGGTATCAAAAGCCCTCACCATAAGCAAAGCAACCACAAAAAAGGCAAGCAATACAGATAATACACTGCTTACCTACACCATAGCCAATACATCAAAAATGAGCGCGGCATTTGGCATACGGGTACAGTTGCTTGATGATAAGGGCAAACAAATACTGCCCGCCATAATAAGCGACAGTTATTTTACCATGATGCAAAATGAAACCAAACAAATTAACGTTGAAGTAAAAACCACGCTATTAAAGTCTGGTTATCATTTAGTTGCTGAACCTTTTAACAAATAAACGTATTCTATAATGTCTGTTAAAAAATTAAGATCATGCAGGATGCCATCAACTCATTTCTCCGGATTTTCAGCGTAACCACCATCAGGTATTTTGTGATAGCGGGTGTACCCTTCGTGCTGTTTTACATATTGTTTAAAAACAGCTTTACCAAAGCCAAAATACAAGCCAAGCACGCGGGCTTTAAGGATTTTGTGCGCGAGATACTGCACTCCATGCAAACCACGCTGGTATTCGCTGTTATTGCTTTGATCGTGTTGTTTTCGCCGTTAAGAGAGTATACGATGGTGTATACCAAATTATCCGACTATCCGGCCTGGGTTATGCCTGTTTGCCTGCTGCTGAGCCTCATTTTGCACGACACTTATTTTTACTGGACGCATCGGCTCATTCACCATAAAAGGCTATTCAAGCATGTACATTTGCTGCACCATAAATCAACCAACCCATCGCCGTGGGCATCATACTCGTTTCACTTTCTGGAAGCCTGGAGCGAGGGTTTTGTGCTGATACTGCTGGTGTTTATTTTGCCTATGCACACACTCACCATAGTACTGTTTACGGTAGTAGGCTTTGTTATAAATGTTTACGGGCATTTAGGCTACGAGATAGCACCTAAAGGTTTACGTCGATCTTTTCTGTTCGAGATATTGAGTACATCAACTTACCACAATATGCACCATAGCCGCTTTAAAGGAAATTACGGCTTATATTTTCGCCTGTGGGACAGGCTAATGAAAACCGAAAACCCCGACTATGTACAGCAGTATGACCGTATACAGGCACAGCGTTTTGGCAAGGTGGAAGTTGTCAATTAAGCCTCCTTCAACTGCGCTGATGATTCCCTCAAGTTCAGCGTTGTTGATAGGATTATCTTTTGCATGGGTTGTTCGGAGTTTTTTTGCTCTAACTTTTTGAGCAGCAAACTGATCACACTTTCGGCAATGGCTTCAATGGGCTGGGCAATGGCCGATACGGGCGGGGTATGCAGCTTGAAAACATCATAATCATCAAATGATATTACGGCAACATCATTGGGTATACTCAGGCCAAGGTCTTTAAGTACTTTTAGTCCGCAGGTACCAATATGGTCGGTGCCAAATACAATAGCCTCAAGTGCCTGGTGTTTTTTCAAATAGGCGTTCAGCGGCTCCACGATCAGGTTTTCATTGCGGTTAAAATCAACTTCCTTAACAAAGGCTTTTTGCTTGGCCTCTTTCATGGCCAGTTTATAACCATTCATGCGGTCAACCATCTGCGTTTGCTCGGATGTGAACGATATAAAGGCTATGCGCTTATACCCCTGCTGCAACAAATGTCGGGTGGCATTGTAAGTACTAAATTCATTGTTAACCACCACATAATCAGTATCAATCTGCGGCAAATAACGGTCGAACATTACTACCGGCAAACCGCTTTTAATTATATCCTGCACATCATCCTCAATATCCTTGGGCGGGGCCATAATAAAGCCATCCACATGCTTATCGCGGAACATGCCTATCAGTTCGCGGGTTTTATCGGTTTTGTTATCGGTACTGCAATACAGCAGGCGGTAGCCCTTTTCGTATGCCCGATCTTCGATCAAACGGGCTATGTTGGCAAAAAACGGGTTTGATATATCCTCAACCATTAAACCTATGGTGTTTGATTTACCTGTGCGCAAGCCCTTTGCCATAGGGTTTGGCCTGTAATTCACCTCCTTAACCAGCTTTAGCACACGCGCCACCAACTCCTCGCCTATCCGCTTTTCCTTTGCACGCCCGTTCAGGATGAACGATACCGTGGTCTTTGAAATATTAAGCTCGTTGGCAATATCATTGATGGAATATTTTTTAGTCATACTAAACCGATTTTATAAAGGCTACAATATAGGTTTTATTTTTCAGGTTTTATCCGGGCCGGATATTGGTGATTGACGGTCAGCATAAATCACTGACCATCAACCAAAACCAAACTTAACACATTTTATAAAGTTTAAAAACTATTTTATGGTTTAGCAGTAGAAACCGAAAAAGGTTTATCAGCTTTTGCTAAACCCCGCTTGTAGGCAGGCTTTGCGCCCATGGTAAAACGCAGCGTACCGCCATTCATAATAGCCTGGTGGCTCAACCAGTTATGCGTGTACGGCTTACCGTTTAGCGTGGCCGATTGTATGTACACGTTTTGCTTGCTATTATTATCAGCCTGGATGATGAATTTCTTACCATTCTCTAAGGTGATGGTTACCTTTTTAAATACGGGGCTGCCTATCACATACTGATCGGTACCCGGGCATACGCTGTAAATACCCAGCGCGCTCAGCACATACCACGACGACATTTGGCCTTGATCTTCATCGCCGGGATAACCGTTTTCGGTAGCGTTGTACAGCTTTTCGGTAACCTTACGGGCGTACTCCTGTGATTTCCAGGGCTGCCCGGCGTAATTGTACAGGTATATCATGTGCTGTATGGGCTGATTGCCATGCGCGTATTGCCCCATATTGATGAGTTCCATCTCGGTCATTTCGTGTATTGCGCTACCGTAGCCCCCCACCTTGATGGTTGAAGGTTGCGAGAAAACCGAATCAATTTTGGCGGTAAAATTCTTATCGCCGCCCATCAGGTTGATCAGCCCCTGTACATCATGAAAAACCGACCATTGCCAGTGCCAGGCATTACCCTCGGTATAAGGGCCTCCCCAATCCAGCGGATCGAACGGCTCAACCCATTTACCCTGATCATCCTTAGCGCGCATAAAGCGGGTACCGGGGTCGTACAGACTTTTGTAGTTGTACATATTTTTGCTAAAAGCGGCCATCATTTCCTTATTGCCTACGGCCTTGGCTAACTGGTAGCCGCAAAAATCATCATAAGCATATTCAAGTGATTGCGCGGTGGCACCCAGCGTTTTTTCGGAGTAGGGCACATAGCCATTGGCATTATACTCCTTAGCGTTACCACGACCATTAGCGCCACCCCAAGGGCCTTTGTTATTAGCTTCGTGATAGTATGCCTTCAACGCCTTTTCGGGGTCGAATGTGCGGATGCCCTTTACCCAGGCGTCGGTTAATAATGATATGGCATGGTTGCCGATCATCCCCCCTGTTTCCGCCGGGAACGACCACGATGGCAGCCAGCCGCATTGCTCCTGCGCGGCAAGCAGGGCCTGCATATATTGTCCCTCTACTGTCGGGTTAATAATAGTATTCAGCGGGAATTGCGCCCTGAAGGTATCCCAAAAACCATTATCGGTAAACATGTAACCATCGTGCAGCTTACCATCATACGGACTATAATAATAGGGTTTACCCTCTTTATTCAACTCAAAAAAACGGTGCGGAAACAAGTTTGCCCGATACAGGCATGAGTAAAAGGTAGCCTTTTCTTCCTCGGTACCACCCTCAACCAGCACACGGTTGAATAGCTTATTCCACAGTTTGGCCGATGCTGCCCTGGTATTATCAAACTTTGCGAATTTGCCCAACTCGGTATTTAAATTCAGGCTGGCCTGCTCAGGGCTTATGTATGATGATGCCACCTTTACCTGCACCACGGTGCCCGGTTCAAACTCAATATAAGCGCCCTTGCCATCGCCCTCATCAGTGGTATTGTTAGGTTTAATATCACCTTTCTTGTTCTCCCAGGTACCGTATGTTTTAAATGGTTTATCAAACTCCAGTTCAAAATAATTCCTGAAATCCTGCGGTGCCCAGCGGCAGTTGTTCACCCAGCCGGTTATCTTTTTTTTATCGGGAGATATGGTAACAGCGCTTTGTTTGGTGTAACCATCAAGCACCAAATAAGCCGGTGCACCCGCCGGGAAACTGAAACGCAGGTGCGCGCCACGCTCGGTAGTGGTCATCTCGGTAACAATGTTATTATCCAGCTTAACCTTGTAATAATCGGGCTGCGCTACCTCGTTTTTATGCGAGAATTTTGCCGTCCTGTCATCATCCATTACCACCAGTTTACCGGTAACCGGCATCAGCGAAAACACGGCATAATCATTAACCCATGAGCTGCACTGGTGCGATTGCTGAAAACCACGTATGGTATTTTCAAAATACTGGTATTTCCAGCCGTCGCCGTTTTTGCCGGTTTGGGGTGTCCAGGTGTTCATGGCCAGTGGCACGCTGGTGGCGGGGTAAGTATTACCGTACGATAGTTCAAACTTACTGTTAGTACCCTGCAAGGTATTGGCATAGCTCACCAGATTCTTAACCTGCGCCATGGCGGTACTGGTTGTTAACAAGGCCGCAATGGCCACTTTTAAATAGGTAGTTTTTCTCAGCATCATCAATATTTCATATCAAAAGCCAAAAGCATATCCTGGTAAACCGAACAATGCTTTTGGCTAAGTTATCATTATGTATTTTACTTGTTGTACTTAATATTCATCCCACTAAAATGTTACCTGTATACCCAGATTGGCAATACGCTGATTAGGATAAACATCGCCCGCCGAACTTGTAGCCACTTCCGGATCTTGCTGATACCTATCATAATTTCGCCACGTAAACAGATTATAAGCACTCACGTACAAACGGGCGTTCTTGATATTAAAAGGCAACATTTTGGTTGGGAACTGATACCCAAAATCCAGACTTTTTAAACGAATGTAATGCGCGTTGATCAGCCAATAATCTGACAGGTAGTTTGATGGACTGCTCACCGTCAGCGGGTCAGTGCTCAGGCTCGGGAATTGCGCGGTGGCAGCCGTAGCCGGTGTCCAACGTTGCTGATGGATAGGCTGAAACTGGCTCTTGAATGGCTCAACACCTGTACCAACTACCGCGAAGCTGTAACCGTACGCCCCTTGCAGCAGCACATTCAGGCTAAAACCTTTATACGTTGCACCCAAAGTTAAACCCACAAAGGTATTAGGCACGTTAGGGCTACCGATAGCGGTTTGGTCGTACACATCTATTTTGCCATCCTGGTTAATATCCTGATATTTCAGGTCACCGGCCTGTATACGGGCACCATTGCCGGGTATGGCCGGGCGGTCGGGAGCGTTGCTGTTTATCTTCTCCACATCCTCCGGGGTATAATAGCCAATGTATTTATAACCAAATATTTGCCCGATAGGATGCCCGGTACGATACAGCCACGGGTATGCCGGTGCCGCCTCGCGCTGATCAATGATCTTATTTTTAGCGTACGAGAATACCAGGTTGGAGTTCAGCTGTACCTGCCCAATGGATGCCTGGTAACCTATCTGCGCCTCAAAACCACGGTTAACTGATGTACCGCCGTTTACAGCAGGCACGCCTATACCAATTACGTTTGATACATCTCCGGGATAGATCAACTGGTTATAGCGGGTGTTATGAAAATACTCCAGTACCACGTTCAGCTTGTTGTTGAACATGTTTGATTCCAGCGCCACGTTAAACTCCTTTTGCGATTCCCAGAAAACATCGGTATTGGCAAGTGTGCCCTCGCTTATGCTGTTGGCACCTTGCGGGTTTACCCCAAAGTTATAGCCGCCACCGGTGTTGTAAAACTGCGAGTAAATGTAACGTGAGCCGCCAATAGCGTCAGACCCTACAATACCGTATGATGCACGCAGCTTAAGGTATTGCACAAACTTTACGTTATTTTTGAAGTAATCTTCATTGGCGATGTTGTAACCTACTGACATGGCCGGGAAAAATCCGAAACGGTGATTAGCCGCAAACCTGTCTGATCCGTTGTAAGCGCCCGTAAAATCGATCAGGTATTTATCTTTATAACCATAGCCTACCTTTAATGATTGACCGCTGAATTTAGCCGGAGGGTTAGCCTGATCATTATCCTGATACTGGTTATACAGCAACAAGCCGGTTACGTGGTGGGCATTATCAAACACCCTATCGTAAGTGGCAAAAGCTTGCAGGTTTACACGGGTAATGTACGTGTTGGTGTTACCCTCCAGGTTATAATCGGACAATACGTATTTGCCGCGCGGATCAAGTGTGTAGGTGTCTGTCTTGGGGTCGTAATGATAACTTGGGGGATTAAATGTTGGCAAGCCCGAATTATTATATCGGTATAACGATTTGGTATACTGCTCAATACTCGAATAGCTTAAGCGCCCAGTAACCGACAGGCCCTGCGTAATGCCATCAAGATTTTCCTTAATGTCAAACAGCGAGTTAAAATCGGTACGGGTGCTGCGGTCATACCCGCCGTTGGCCAGGCGGGCGTTAATGGTACTTAATTGTTGCGGGGTATTTTTAAGCGATGTACTGTTAAACTGCGAATAATTGTAAGCGTAGCTTCCGTTAGGATTTAAGAACGGGGCCGAGAATGGGGTAACCTTGGTAAAATCATATATCTCACTCAAAATATTAGCCGTATGCGGCTGATTGATGATACCGAAACGCGCGCTCAAATCCAACCGCAAGGTTAGGTTCTTGTTAGCTTTCATATCCAGATTTGAGCGGAAGTTGTAGCGTTTAAAGGCATAATCGCTATTGATCTGATTTTGCGGGTCTGAAAAATTGCGTAGCAAACCATTTTGGGTGAGCGCGCCGCCGGTAATAAAGTATTTAACGTTATTGGTACCACCCGATATATCCACATTTGAATTAGCCTGAAAGGTGTAATCTTTCAAAATGGCTTTGTACCAGTTAACATCTGGGTGGCCGTAAGGGTCGCTTCCGGTGCGGAAGGCTTCCAGATCGGCATCCGTGAACGAAAGGGTACCGTTGGGTAAGTTGTAGGTGTTATTATAATTGGCTTCAGCTTCGTTTATGAGTTGTGCCGATTGATAGGCGTTCAAAAACTGCGGTATCTTGGTGGGCGATTGCACACCCGACTCCAGCCTTAAATTCACATTTGGCGCCCCTGCCTTACCGCGGCGGGTAGTAATTACCAATACGCCGTTAGCGCCCTTAACACCATAAATAGCTGTGGTTGAGGCATCCTTTAATATGGTGATGGTTTCAATTTCGTTCACGTTGATCTGCTGCACCTGGTCGGCTTGGTATTCCACATCATCTACAATTATAAGGGGCGTATTCGAGCCATTGATAGAGCTTAAACCACGAATGTAGAATGATGCCGCATCCCGGCCCGGCTGCCCCGAAGTTTGCTGCGAAAAGAAACCCGGTAAACGTCCCGCAAGGGTATTCTGCACGTTAGCTGTTGGCACGGTACGCACTTCGGAGGCGCTGATCTGGCTGGCGGAGCCGGTGCTGGTTATACGTTTTTTAGGCTGATAGCCCACTACCACCACCTCATTCATATCTTGCGATGCTGATTGCAGTATAACATCAATATTGTTTGATGCGGGTACCTTTGCTTCCTTTTGCGAAAAGCCCACATACTTTACCAGCAACACGCCCGATGTGCCCTTTAAAGTAATTTTGAACTTACCGTTGGCATCGGTTATGGTAACATTGGCAGGCAATCCTTTTTCAACTACGGTGGCGCCCGGTAAAATACCCCCGGCATCTTTTACAGTACCCGTTACCTCCCGTTGCTGCGCGTAAAGCATGGCAGGCAGTAGTATGGTTGTTATGAGTAATAGTATTAATCTTCTCATGATAATATCTTGATTCAAATAATTGGCTGTAGGTTAATTACCATCCGGGGTTCTGTTTCAGGTTCGGATTTTTGAGCGTTTCGTTATACGGGATGGGGTACAGATACATGGCCGGTGCCGTAAACTTTGGCGTAAGCACCGGGGCATAAGCATAGATAAACCCTGCCGATGTATTGTTGATGGTTACCCCTTGTATGGGTTGGTTCATCACGGTTTCGGCTATCTTCCAGCGGCGTATATCAAAAAAACGGTTTTCCTCAAAGGCCAGTTCCACACGGCGCTCTTGATGTATAACCTCGCGCATTTGCTGTTGGGTAAGTCCGGCGGGTAATTGGTATGGGTCCAGCCCGGCACGTTGCCTAACCTGTTGTACCGCCGCGTATATCGAGGCATCAGGCGCGGGCATCACCTCGTTGGCTGCCTCGGCATACATCAGCAAAATATCGGCATACCTGAATATCATCCAGTCCTCGGGCGAACTGGCGTAGTTGCTCTGCGTTTCGTACAGCGCCATAAACTTGCGCATGTAATAACCCGTAATGGTTTGCAGTGTGCCAATGTTAGGCTTGCTGCGGCCACCCTCATAGGTTTGCACCGTTGAATTTAGCCAGGGCGAATTATTATAGAATATAGTAGCCGTAAGCCTCGGATCACGATCAGCATACGGATCATTAGCATTGTAGCCCGATGCGGCATCGGTTATGGCCAAACCATTCTTCATACCAAAGGCATCAACCAGGTTTTGGCTTGGGCTGGTTTTGCCCTGCCCTATCGGGTTGGTGGTAAAACCTATAGGCCCGTTGTTTGATTCAACCGTGTTGGTTTGCCCGTTAGGCCGCTGAAATATCACCTCGGTGTTGGCGGGTACCTGGGTAATAAACGCGTTCTTATAATCGGCCACTAATGAAAATGCATTCAGATCCATCACCGCTTTAGCTGCCTGAGCCGCACGCTGCCAGCGGCTGTCATTAGCGTTTGTATAGCCAGTAAGCGGGTTAGCGGCATCAATGTTACCACCGTTAAATAATGGACTTGCTGCATACAGCAACACCTTTGCCTTTAAGGCCAGCGCTGCCGCGTTTGTTGCCCGCTGCGAGTTGGCTGATGGGTTGGCCAGCGGCACGGTAAGCATACTATCCTTTATGGCATCGCACTCGTTAACTATGTATTCCACGCAATCCTCAAAAGTATTGCGGGGCAGACGCAGGTCATCATCAAGGGTAAACACACGGTCGCCAAGCAGGGGCACGCCGCCATAGCGCTTAAGCAGGTTAAAGTATTGCATGGCACGTAAAAAGCGGGCTTCGCTTTTCCAGGCGTATTTCATGGATACGCCGGGGCGTAATTGATCCTTAACCGGCACTATATCAATATTGCTGATAAATATATTAGCCTGCCTGATGGCTTTGTAGCTATCCTCCCAAATGTTATCTCCGGCAGGCAGGTTGGTGGCGTTATACGCGCCGGTTGCCAGGCGGTAAACATCAATAGTAGCGTTGTTGGTTGCTGATACGGCATCATCAGTAGCGGCGTCCAAATATTCACCATTTACACGATTATGGCCCGATTTAAGGAAGGCGTAAACGCTGTTGAGGTAGGCGTAAGCATTGGTACCCAACGAATCGTCCTTATCAAAAACATAATCGATGGTGCGTTGCTCGGCAGGTACAGGCTCATACTTTTTACAGCCTGCGGCTATGCCAACCACGGTGATCACTGTTATTATTTTGTATAATGTTTTCATGACTTTCACGTTAGCTATCGTTATAATTTTACACTTATCCCTGCGTTAAACACCCGCATTATGGGGTACGCCAATCCGTTCACTTCCGGGTCAAAATCCTTGAAGTCAGACAGGGTGACCAAATTCTCGCCGTTCACAAATACCCGCAGGTTGGCAACGCCAAATTTTGAGGTAACCGAGTATGGCAGCGTATAACCTACCTCGGCATTTTTTAAGCGCATATAATTGCCCGAGTGCAGATAAAATGTTGATACCGCGCCATTATTAGGATTAGCACCCGCCGTTAAACGCGGCGATGTGGCCGTTGCGGCAGTTTCAGGTGTCCAGCGGTTAAGTATAGTGGTATAGGCCTGTCCGTATGGTGCGGTACCGAAGCCGCCCTTGCCCATAAAGCCCTGGGTAATATCGCCCTGATTAAATATCATCTGGCTATTGCCCACACCCTGGAATATGGCGCTCACGTTAAATCCTTTGTAATTAAAACCAAGGTTCAATCCATAGTAAAGCAAAGGCTTCAACCCGCCAATGGCCGATGCATCATTTTGATCAATAATTCCATCATTATTCAGATCCTTGTATTTTATATCGCCCGGTTTGGCGGTATAACCGGCTGTGGTGGCACTGCTGCTGGCTTCGGCCTGGGTGTTAAAGAAACCCAAAGAGGTATAACCATATATGGCCGATAGCGGCTGACCTGTACGCGTCATCCATGGGTACATTTGCTGCAATTCATCAGCATATACCTGTTTGGTGGCTACTATATTAGCATTACCGGTAATAAAGTAATTAAAATCGCCAATGTTGCTTTGGTGGGTAAGCGTAAGCTCACCGCCCGATATTCTGTTGATGCCAATATTTTCAACCGGGTAGGTAGCGCCTATCAGTTGGTTGCTGCTGCCGCGTGTACGCAGCAGATCGTAATAGCGGGTGTAATAATAATCGGCAGTAACTAATAGCTTGTTGTTGAATAAGGCTATATCAGTACCTAAATTAAACTTGTGGGCACGCTCAGGGTTAAGGTTGGGGTTGATGACGCCATTAACCTCACCATAACCGCCGCCGGTAGAATAACCTGTTCCTTGCGGATAACCGCCGCCCGAACCTGAATCGTAAGTACTGCGGTAACTGAAATAACCCGACAGATCGACATTACCGTTACCGGTATTAGCATAGCTGGCGCGCCATTTCCACGAGTTGATCCAACTGATGTTATCTTTTATAAAGCTTTCGCGACCCATTTGCCAGCCCAAACCACCGGCATAATACCAGCCATAACGGTGGCCGGGAGCATAACGATCGTCGCCACTGTTGTTGATGGTACCGGTTAAATAATATTTATTGGCATAGTTGTATGATAGCTGCAAGGCCCGGTTTTGCATGTAGCGCGATAGATCGTACGTTAACACTACCGACCTGAAATCGTAAAACAGCATGGCGTTAAAGTTGTGGTCGCCTACGCTGCGATCATAATTAACCGCCGCCTGCGCATAGGCATATCTTGAGTTCGATACGTTGTTGAAGCTGTTGCTTTGCGCCCTTGGGTTACCGTAGGTATTGTAGCTACCATCGGCATTGTAGCGGTACACCGCGTTTTGCAAACTACGGTCGATAAAGTTTTGAGAGTTGATAGCGAAGTTACCCTTACCACGTAGTGATAAACCTTTGATGCTTCTGCCCAGATCGTACTTCAGATCAATATTGGTCAATATATCATGGTTTTGGGTATTGGTATAGCCCGAGTATTGACTCATGGCCAGCAAGTTGTTATTGTAGTAGTCAAGATTTTGCCCACCAAATGATCCGTCGGGATTATAAACCGGGTAAGCGTTGCCTGGCGTACCATAAAGTCTGTCCAGAATAGTAGTGAACCCTGTACCACCCTGCCCCGGGTAAGTAATGGTTTGCACTCGGCCAAACAGTTGCAGGTCGATATCAAAATCCTTACTGGCGGTGATGTTAATGTTGGAGTTAAGAATGTACCTGCTCAGGTTGGTATTGGTATTGTACGATAATGATTTATCGGCATTAAGTATCCCCTCCTGATTAAAATAATTAAGCGATACCGAGTAGCGTGCCACAGCGTTACCGCCCGTAATGTTCAGCTTATAATTACGCATGGGGGCGTTTTTGCGAAGCAGGGTTTTAAACCAGTTAACATCCGGGTGGCCGTATGGATCAGTACCGTTACGGTAAGCGTCAAAATCGGCACCGGTATAAACAGGTGAGCGGCCATCATTTTGCAATGCTTCGTTATATAAATAAGCATATTGTGAAGCCGCTAATGGTGTTGGCAAGCCTAACGATTGCTGTATGCCCTGCTGAGCGGTGAACGATATCAAAGTACGGCCTTGTTGCGCTTTTTTAGTGGTTATAAGCAATACCGCGTTCGAGCTGTTGATACCCAGCAAAATGGTTGATAAACCATCCTTTAATACCGATACCGATTCAATAGTTTCCGGATCGATAGAGGACAGCTCGCGCTGCACCCCATCAATAACGGTGATGGGTGCCTGTGCCCCGTTGAACGGATTAACCGCGCCACGCACTTGCAGATCAAACTGCCCGTTATTATCATCAGCCTTGATGTTTCGGCCTGATACATAGTTGAAACCGAACGAGCCTGTTGTTGGTGAGCCCGCCTGCGGATTAGGGAAACCACTGCGCTGCCTGGTATACAAACCGGCCAACTGCCCCGGCAAGGCATATGTATACAACGAGCCCGGCGTAGTAGTAAGCTGATTAGTGTATATGGTTGATACCGCCGCCAGATTATCATCGGCGTTTACGGTATTGTACAGCACATCAAGCTTTTGCGGATTGCGCAAAAACTTTTCGGATAGCTGGATGCCTACCGTATCGGCCTTTACCCTGTATTGCGCCACGTTGTAGCCCGTGCCAGTGATTTGCAACGTGCTGCCTCGTGGGGCGGCTATATTAAAGTTTCCCTTGTCATCAGTAGTAATGGTATCGGTAGATTTAAGCACCACTACCTTTATGCCCTTAAGGGGGATATTGAACTGATTGAAAACCGTACCGCTCACTGTGCCGCCGCCTTGCGCACGGGCGCGGTTAAGCCCCGCCATCGCCATGATCAGCAGCATCAAAATACTTTTTGTAACGTATCTATATTGCATCAGATTTGAGGTTTATATTTTAAAAACTGGGCATAGGCCGGGCCGGGCAACACATATTTTGCTATAAAAATTCGCTGTTTTTGCTACCTGAAGCCTGCCTTTGCCGCTATGCCTTACTCACAAACAAAATTTAGTTTAAAGGGGGCATCGGTATTGCCATAACCTACCTTTATGGTGCCATCTTTATTGGTAAAAAAGTAATCGATACTGGTGAGGGTTTGCCCTGCCGCCGCGTTGAAAAACTTTCGCGGCCAAAACGTTATCTGGAATTTATTGGGTTGGGTTTCCGTCATTTTCGAGGCGGCATTTTGCGCGCAAACCTCAATATCCTTACCATCGCTGGTGTGGGCGGTGCCGCAAAAGTATATCTCGTTTTGTCCCTTAAGCGCGGTTTCAACCACGGTGTTATCAAAGGTGATGGATTCATAATCATTATCCAGAGCCTTTACAGGGTTAAGCACCGCTAATGATGGATTACAATAATCTATCAGATCGCCCTCGCCTACTACCTGCAAACAATCGGCAAATTTGTAAGGCCACAGGTTGGTGGTACCTCCATCAAGCCCGTCGGTGTTGTTACACACTACATAACCCAGGCGTGCCGAAGTATTCAGGCCATCAACCCCCACCTTTATTTTTATAGTGAAAGTGGCCGGTATATCATCGCCATTATTAACCGATATACTTTCAACCGTTTGAAAAGGCACCCACTCCATATCGTCAATATAGTTAGGGCCGATGCCCATCTTATCTTTCATGTGGGTTGACCAGTTTTCGCCGTTTTTGGCGCTGGCCGCAACCTCGGTACTTGGTATCAGCGTAAGCCTGCCATTACCTTTGCTTGAGGTATAGGTAATGGTAGTGTTTTGCCCCAGTTTCCAGCTTTTAGGTGCCAATATGCCTACAATGATCTTTTTAGAGTACGCCGCCAGATCGTTAAATTCGGCCTTAAGGGTTACGGTGATCACATCGCCGGCATTGGCGGTTTCGGGCTGCTGAATAGAGGTTATCAAAAACTCGCAATTCGTCAGCATCAGGATAAAAACGGCCAGCACGGTGTAGCGCAGCAGTTTAGTCCGTATATTTTGTAAATACTTTTTCATAAGCATTTTACTTTAGGGGTTAACTTTTTTGAGGGTGTACTTGTAAACATTCTTATCGCAACCGGGGCTGAATGTGAGCGTGAACCTACGCTCGCCCTGCACCACCGGGAACAGGAATGTTGATTTTTGCGGAGCCGATGCCGTATCGGCAGTAAAGGTTATATCAAACGGGTACTGCGGATCATTGAACTTGTAAGCGCCGTTACCGCTAACAATAAATGGCACCGGGTTTTGTATGGTGTATTTATCATCCGTAAAAGTTATCCTGAATTGGCTCAGCTCATCCATAATACCGGTCACTTTGGTAAGTTCGCGGCCGTTTTGCGTTGCCGATACTATGGCCCAGGTACCGTTAAGGCTTTTCACACTCTCATCAACCACCGGTACAATGCGCTCGGTTTTGCAGGCACTTGCCATTGCTACAATGGCCAAACACATAAGCATCAATAACTTATGCCGCCTTATTCTATTTACTCCTGAAAGCATATCTTATGATATTTAAAGAATTAATAACCCGGATTTTGCAACGTTAATGGCGATTTCGCCACCTCGCCTGATGGTAATGGCCACAGGTAAAGCGCAGGTTTAAAGCCATGCTTGCGCACGTTAACACGATTGTAGCCTACCAATGCGCCCGCGCCGGTACGCTTAACCTCTAAGCCGGTTAACTGTACATCCTGCGTGTTGCCCAGTTTCCAGCGGCGCACATCCCAAAAGCGGTGACCTTCAAAGGCCAGTTCAATACGGCGTTCGTGCTGTATGGCGCTGCGCATCTGCTCTTTGGTCAAACCCACAGGTAATTGGTATGGATTTAACCCCGCCCGCATGCGTATCTGCTCAACAGGGGCATAGGCTTCTGCCGGGCCATTAAGCTCGTTAATGGCTTCGGCATAGCTCAGTAAAACTTCCGCGTAGCGGATCAGGGGTATACAGCGGTCAGATTGATTGAATGAGTTAGGCACCGCTTCCGGGTCGAGCATCTTATTGCTGTAGTAACCCGTTTTTGTGCCCGCGTATATGGCATCAACACCTACACCCTGCCCGTTCACCGTATAAATATTGATGGGCGTTGGCGTTAAGCTCATATTGGTGATATATTTAGATTGATCGTGCAATACGGAGTACGCTAACCTTGGGTCGCGGCCGTGATAGGGATCATTGGCATCATAACCCGAAGCCGGATCGGTAATAGGTAAACCATTGCTCATCTCAAAGGCATCAACAAATTCCTGGTACGGGAAACCGCCACCATGCCCACCCCGCGATGGCGGCAAATAGGCATTTTCCAGATCCTGGTTGCTGCCCTTCATTAACTGCCATACATACTCGGTATTAACCCGTTGCGAAAACAGGTATTGAAAACCATAACCGGCGGCGGTAGCATTATCAACCACCAGTTGAAACTGGTTAAGATCCATCAAGGCCTTGGCAGCATCGGCGGCTTTTTGCCAGCGGCTAACATCATATTCGGTGTAGCCTACCAACGGTTTTACATTGCCTGATGCTATGCCCAGCGGCGAATCGGCACCCGGTGAAGGATCATTAAATAAAGGACTTGCGGCATACAACAGCACACGCATCTTTAAAGCCATACATGCGCTGCCCGATGCCCGGCCGAATAGCAAGCCCTCCTGCTTTACGGGCAATACCGTCGCTGCCGAATCGCACTCGGCTACAATGTAATCTACACAATCCTTAAAGCTGGCGCGCTGGGCAGGTATATGATCTTTATAGCTGTAAACCGTATCGCCCACGAGGGGTATGCCACCGTAATGCTTAAGCAGTATAGCGTAATACCAGGCACGTAAAAAACGGGCTTCGGCTTTCATTTGAGCCTTGGTTTCGGCACGCAAGGGTGCTTTGGGCAGGTTTTTAAACAGCACATTCACAGCCCTGATGTTGGTATAGCAGATACTGTAAGCATCGCCCGCCACGGTATTGGCATCAACCGAACCGTTAGCGAAGCCGATGGTTGTGGTTGCCGAATTATCGTAAGGCTTCGCCTCGTCCGACGCGACATCCAACCCGCCATTGCTAAACCGTGTGGCGCCTTCGCTAAAACCTATGTTGATGTAAATGTTGGTTAAAAAGGCCGTTGTGTTAACGCTATCCTTAAAAACAACATCTTCGGTTAAGTTGCTGGTTTGCGTTTGCCCCAAAAAGCCATCCTTTTTGCAGGACGAAATTGCAGCAACGGCAATACCCCAGAAGAAAACATAGTAGAGATTCTTCATATCATAATTTGAATTTTAAGGTTAGCCCACTGGTCAGGCGGACGAATAATTGGTTGCCTTTAAAGGCCGGAAATAATTGGATTATTGTATATCAAACTTAATTAAATAAAATCGATTTAGTGAATTTTTAGTATCAAATTTGATACTTTTAGTATTATTTTATCATAACGAATACTTTTTTATCACTTTTATCAACATAAATATTTTTCAATTATCAAAATATCAATGTCTTACAAACTATAAATCAGTTTAGCTATTAAAGTATCTTTTAAAAAACAGCATTTGATAGTTGATGGAGTTGCTCCAGTACTCCCAGGTATGCCCGCCGGGGCGCACGGTATAATCGTGTGGTATTTTAGCGTTTAGCAGTTGCTGATGAAAAGCGTTGTTGATGTTGATAAAGAAATCATCACAGCCACAGTCAATTACCAGCTTCAGTGCATCGGGTTTAAGTTTTGCGGCAAGGTGAAATACGCTGTGATTTTCCCAGCTTATGGGGTCATCCTCATACTTGCCTAATATTTGGTTGATGCCAAAATCCTTCGCGTAAGGGCGCAGATCAACACAACCACTCATTGAGCCCGCCGCACCATAAATTTCCTGATGGTTGATGGCCATTGAAAGCGCGCCATGCCCGCCCATGCTTAGGCCGGTTATTGCCCTGCCTGTACGGTTAGCTATCGTTGAAAAATGCGAATCGACATACTGCACCAACTCCTTTGATACATAAGTATCGTACATCCAATCCTTATTAACAGGGCTATCCATATACCAGCTGGCAAAAGCACCATCGGGGCACACTATCAGGCAGTTATACATATCAGCCAGATCTTTCACCGCGGGATCTTTACTGATCCAGTCGGCATAATTACCGCTGAAACCATGCAGCAGGTACACCACCGGGTAATGCTTTTTAGCCGAATAACTTTTGGGCAGCATCACCACGGCTTTGATATCCTTGTGCATAATATCGCTGTGGGTGGTAACCGTATCAACCTTGGCGGCATGGGCGTTAAAAGCGAGGCATCCGCATAAAATGGCAGCGGCAAGCAATTGGTAAACTTTTTTAAACATGATGGCTTAGTTGGTACGGGTTAGGGTGATCTTACGGTTAAGGGGTTTATTTATGCTGTATATCTGTGCGATAAGCACATCCATTTCTTTTTGCCAGGCCTGGCGTACGGTTTTATATTGCGACATGAGGTAGTTTTGCTTGTTGCCCGCTACAAATATTTCGCGCTTGGCAACGGCATTCACGGTATCCATAGCCACTTTGTTATCGGCATTGTACAGACCACGATCGAACAATACATTAAACTCAATAAAGGCATGGTTGCGGAAACGGCGCTCTATTTCCCAGCGCTCCTCGTTCAGCGTCATGATCTGTAAGGCTTGCTGATACTGCGGCGTATTGGTTTGCTCGGCCAGGTTTATGCCTTTAGCCAAATCATCGGCAGACCAGCTGCCTACCGCCTCACCATCTATCTGCAAACTATAATTACCTGCCGAAAGACCTTTTACCGTAAGCAATTCCTGGTTAAACTCTTTGGTAAACGGTATCACTTTAAGCGCGTCGGCTTGCTTGCGTTTATTGCCCCAGCCACGGCTTATGGTATCCATAGGGTAAGGCAGGGCACCTGCCAAATAGTTAAAGCTGATGCCGTTAGGTGTACGGGCAACGTTTGTAATTTTAGCGTTTAATGCTTTGGTCGACTTTGCACTGCCTGCATCAACCACCACATCGGCAATAGGGCGGTTGGCCAGCCCTTGTGCTTTTAGCAACAGGTAAGCCATCACCATATGGCCGTCATTATCCGGGTGGATGCGGTCGTTTGGCGTTAAACTGTAGGCCGGGTCTGTTCTTTGTCCGTTTTGGTTGATGGCCGTCATCGGGCGATTCAGATCAATAAATCCCCAGCCATTACTTTTAGCGGCCTGCTGCTGAAACTCGGCTATTTTAAGCAAAGCCGCGCTTTTACCTTTGTATACGTTGTTAGGCGCTGAGGTGGTAGTTTCATCGTACGGCGATGAGGCAATGATTATTTTACGCACATTAGGCAGCTTTTTAAGCTTGGCTTCCATAATGTGATAGTACTTTTTAGACGTATCCAGGCGTTTTCTGAAGGTTTCCTGCGCGTCATCCTTCCACCACTCCATGTAGCCGGTATCATTCATGCCCCAGGTTAGGGTTACTACCGTTGGGTTGCGGGCCAGCACATCATCATCCAGCCTGCGCGATAGTTGCTTTGATACATCGCCACCTATACCGGCATTCAAAAAGGTAACTTTAAGATCGGGAAACCTCGTCATGTAATACAGCCACATATACGAGTGATAATGGCCTCCATCGGTAATACTGTTACCTACAAAGGCTACCCTATCGCCATTTTTAAAAGGCGCCACGGTTTGGGCCGATAATGGCGATACATTAATACTTAAAAGCAATGCCGAGGCGGTAGCCAGGCGGCTTAATTTTTTTTGGTTCGATCTAAACAGCATATTCATTTAATCGATTTAGTGATTTAAGCGAAGAAATGCCTTTCTCCGTGGTGTGTTATCTATTTTGTTAAACCCCAGTTTTTTGCAGGCGATGCGCCCATTACAAACTCCAATGTGCCACCGGCCATAATATCGCGGTAGTCGATATAGCTTTTGTTGTATGGTTTGCCATTAAGCGTAGCCTTTTGTATGTATATATTGGTGGCCGAATTATTTTTAGCTACTATATTGAATGCCTTACCTTTATCTAAGGCGATAGTAACTTTATTGAATACCGGACTTGTCAGTTCCTGACGTGTTTCGCCGGGGCAAACCGGGTGTATACCCATAGCCGACAGTACATACCAGGCCGACATTTGCCCAACATCCTCATTACCAACCAATCCCTCTACCCCATTGTGATAGGCATCACGGGTGATTGTGCGTGTCCATTTTTGGGTTAACCAAGGCTTACCCAGGCGGTTGAACAGGTACGGAACATGATGCACCGGCTCGTTAGCGTGGTTGTAATAATCGTTCCACATCATGTTTTTGGGCGTTTTGGTAAAGAAGTTTTCCAGATCGGCCACCACCTTTTCACGGCCACCCATTAGGGCTACCATGCCATCCACATCCTGCGGCACAAACCAGCCTTGCTGGTAGGGGTTGCTTTCCATACAACCGTACCATTGCTTTAAACGCCCTGAATCAGGCCAGGCTATCCAGCTGCCATCTTCTTCGCGCGGCCTGAACCAGCCTTTTTCACTATCGAATAGATTTTTGTATGCCTGGCCGCGTTTCATGTATTTATCCTGATCAGCCTTAATACCCACAGCCTTTGCCAGTTGCGCGGCACACCAATCGGTATAAGCATACTCTAACGTGTACGATAAACCTACCGAACCTGCGGTATAACCACGCTCGCCATTCCCAAATTTTTCAACTGAATTTACAGATAGCTGATAGGCCTTTTTAACATCAAAACCACGTATGCCTTTAGCATAAGCATCGGCAATAACCGATACTGCCGGGTTACCCAACATACAACCGCTATATGCGTTTAACAGCTCCCAACGTTCCAGGTAGTTCTTGTTTTTCTCATCAGCCAGGGTGACCAATGAGTTGATCATATCATTCACCAAAGTTGGGTTCACAATAGTTTGCAGGGGCATCTGACTACGAAACACGTCCCAACCGCTAAAAATAGTACGCTTGGTGAACATAGCCGAGCGGTGCGCCTTACCATCGCCACCGGGATATTGTCCGTCAACGTCCTGTACTATCCGTGGGTCGAGCATGGTATGGTACAGTGAGGTATAGAAAACAGTTTTCTCCTCCTCGGTACCGCCATCTACTTTTATTTTGGAGAGCGCCTTGTTCCATAAAGCGATAGCCTTTTGATGCACGCCATCAAAATTCCAATCCTTTGTTTCTTGCTGCAAGTTTTTGCGGGCGCCATCAATACTTACAAAGGATATACCGGCCTTTAATTGCACCACCTCATTGGCGGTGGTTTCAAACTCGGTATAAAAACCAAGATGCTTGCCTTCTTTCTCCTTTACGCCCTTGATTACCTGTGCTTGCGCTACTCGCTCCTGATAACGGGCGCTTATTACATCTTCCAGTTTACGGCTCCAATCATCGGGGATATCGACACTCCAAACACCGTAGTTTTTAAGCGGTTTACTAAACTCGGCATGAAAATAAACGGTGTACTCGGCATGCCCATCGCCGTTGCCCCAGCCGCCGCCATCGGGTGTACATTTCATCCAGCCTTCAATGGCGTGATCATTCACCACCTTTACATATTGTAAGGTTGATGTACCACCTACCCTGCGGGCCAAATCAATTTGTATGCGCGACCGTTTGTTTTGCGGAAAGGTAAAACGCAGCATACCACTATGCGGCGCGGCCGCCATTTCGGCTTTTATATTATCGTTAAGCGTAACAGCGTAATAGCCCGCTGATGCTTTTTCGGTTTTCTTATCAAAGGCTTGGCGGTAGCCGCTATCGGGTTTCTGCAAGGTTCCGGCGCTGGTTTTCAGATCGCCCATTGTAGGCATTACTAAAAAGTTGCCCAGATCGCCATACCAGCCCACACCGCTCATTTGCGTAAAGGCGAACCCTTCAATACTGGTATGCTCATAGCTGTAACCCGGCGCATTATCGCCACCGGTAATGGTATTGGGGCTTACCTGCACCATACCAAAAGGCACATCAGCACCCGGAAAGGTTTTGCCCAGGCCATGGTACACCCCCGCCGCTGCCGAACTGGTGCTTGCACCAATAAACGGGTTTACGTAATGGGCAACATCCTGCGCGTTAACGGCAGCAAGCGTACCGGCTATAAAGAATGATAAAGCGCCAAGCAGTTTTAGTTTCATCAGGTAATTGGCTCGCCGCGAGGTTTTAGCCTTGCGAAATAATAAATTGGTTATCAACAAATATAATTTTCTTTTAATCGATTTAGCAAATTTTATATTATTTATTTCTAAACCGCTCATCATCTAACTAAATGCAACGTACGGAAACCAAATTTTGGCATCGAAAACTGAACTTGCGAACTGCCGTTGTTTAGTTTTTTTACTATCAGGCTACCTGCATCGCGCCCATCCAACTCAACCAATTCAGCCTTTTTTATGGCGAAATTCAGTTTTATAGCTTTATTGCCCGATGCACCTTCGGCATTAAACAAACGCAAAAGTATGCCCTTTTCATCATTAGTGACAGCCGTTATTGCTAAACCTGTTTTCTCAACATCTATCAACGATCGGTTTACAGATAATGGTTTAGCATTTGACACCGATGCCACCAATGGCTCATTCCATCCTGCCGAGGCCGACCAGATACCAGCCTTATCCCACAAACCCGCATGCGGCAGCAAGGCATAATGTATAGATGTTGGCCCATCTGTAAAATAATCCCGCCCCCATAAACCCATACCCGAGTATTGCGCAACCAACCCCAGCGGGAAATTATCGCCATGCGTATAGCTGGTAGTATGGTCGGTAAACAGGGCCACACCGTAGCTACCATCGCCGGCCATAACATCAACCCAATTGAGTATCACATTATTTTTGATGCTATCCCAACTGTTAAAAAAGGTGCTTTTCAGCTTACTGGCAGTTACCTCAAATGGGGCGTTCTTGTAAACTTTTTGATCTTTCAAGGCCAATGGGAACACGGTAAGCAGCTTATTGCTATCGTTATAAAATGGCTTTTTATAGTCGGTCCATTTGTAATTGCTTTTATCAACATACTCGCCTACCTTAACGTTGCGCTGCCAGTCAATATCCACCCGCATATCAACAACCGGATCATTGGCAACGAGACTGATACGTTGCTTTACCTTGGTACCTGAAATATTTGTAGCTATCAGCAAAGTAGCGCGAACCGGCCCTTGCTCCACAACAGTTATTTCGGCAGGCGAATTTTTGCTCGATTTAAACCCGCCATCCTCATAAAAATTACCACGAAGCGAATTGAAACCGTTAGCATTCTGCTTATCTACCAGTTCCTTTTTATAACGTTTATCATACCATGCGGTAATACTGCCGCCTTTGTAGGCATCTATGGTTAAGCTATACAGATCTGATTCAACCACATATTTACCATCCGCCAATTTGGTGACCTTTACGCCCGGCGTTGCCTTTGCTGTTCCCTTTTCAAAACGATAAGTAGCATAACCGAATGACGGTACGTTAGCCATAAACAACACGCTATCTCCGTTAATTTGCGATGGTATGGTGTTGCCCTTAACATCCCTGATCACCATACCTGCGGATAGGGCTACACTTACCGCTTGCTGCCTGCTATGAGCCTGGGTGTTGTAAACAGTGATGATATTCCCGGCCTGTGCTGTTTTATTGATGGATGCTTTAGTTAGGCTGTCGCTCTGCCTGATGGTATTTGCTGTCCAGCCCTTAACCTTATCGGCCCAGGTATCGCCTTTGTCACCATTGTAGGGTACTATCCAGCAATCGTGGTGTTGCGCCAGCATGAGCATGCGCCAGGCATCATCAAAATTGGCGGTGAGCTTATTGTCACCACTTAATGCTGCTATGGCTGATAATTTTTCGGCCTGCAATATTTTGTTCTCGGCGGCACGTACCCGTTGGGCTATCTGCTGTGTAACCTGCGATCCCCAAACCAAACTCACTAAAATATCTTCCTGACTCACACGCCAGTCTGTTGCCTTTTCACCTTTGGTTATCTGCTCAAAATAGTTGCGCCATGTGGTGTATTGTTTTTGCGTTGCCGGATCTTTCTGATCCAGAAAAGGGCCGTTCTTCCAGCCTGCATCCTGCAAAGTCATGCCGATTGGGTGCTTTATGCCATATTTCAGGGCTGCGTTGATGTAGTCAGGACTATTATTCCAGCCAATGGTTTGCCATGTTGATTTTGGTTCGAGTTGCTCAACGGCATAACGGGGAACCGTGGTAATAGCGCTACCATCCGGACCTATCCAGTTAACCAATTCGCCGCCAAATGCTTTTGTATAGCCACCAAAACAGGTATTAGGGTTTTTGAGCGATGCGTATTTAAACCCATATGACCGAAGTATCCCCGGCAGGGCATTAGTAAAACAAGGTTCTTCGGACGAATAGGTATTGAACTGTATCCCAGGGAAGGTAGCCTTTAATTTTTTGATGCCATAACCCAACTGACGGATAATACTCTCGCCATCAATATTATACATATAGCTTTGGGCATAGGCCGGGTTAACATATTCCATCCGTCCGTTAACCGACTGATCAGCCATCAGCGCCTTAAATTCCGCGAAAGCCTGCGGGTCAACCTTAGCGGCACGATCCCAGGTTTCGGGCTCTATCTCCAAATTTATTTTCCAGTACGGATGCTTGTTGAGCATATCAACCATAAAGCGGGTATTCCAGTCGGGGTAATGCCCCCAAATACCGCCATGATAACCATCAATAAAATAGGCCTGTTGCGCATGGGCATTCACGCCCGCGCAAGCAAAGGCAATTGCGGCGCAAAACAGCTTGATCCGGCTTTTAAGTATATGCTTCATTAATGTTCGTCAATTTCTATGCTAACCTTGTGTGCCTTCGGCTGATTTATAAGGTATAACTCATTGGTTAATAGCTCTATTTCCTTTTGCCAGGCATCGCGCACGGGCTTTAGCCTTGCCTGGTAGTAAGTATTAAGTACTGCGCCTACAAAAAAGTCTTTTTGGGCGTACTTCTTTACCGAATCCACAGTGGCTTCACTATCGTTATACAATAAACCTTTGGGTTTTAATATCGAGTAATGCAGCCACCAGTATTCACGCAGGCGGCGTTCAATGGCCCAGCGCTCCTCATTAAGGTGCATAATGGCCAACGCCTGCTGATACTGTGGTGTAGCGGTTATTGTTGCCATATTAACACCTTTTTCCAGTTCGGCAGCGGGCCATGTGCCTATTTTTGTACTATCAATTTTGATGATGTAACTTTTACCCTTTTGCAATCCGGCAACCTGTAAAACTTCCTGGTTAAACTCCTTGATAAAAGGCACCAGCTTCTGGGCATCCGCCTGCGAGCGACCGCCTTTTGAAACTGTATCAAGCGGATAAGGCAGGGCATTGGCCAGGTAGGTGAATGATACAGATTTATTATTAGCTTTCAGATTGGTGACCCGGCAATTTTCGGCGAGCGTTGTTTTACCTGCGGATGCGTTGATAGCTAATTCGGCAACTTTTTTACCGGCAAAACCCTGCGCTTTTAAAAACAGGTAGGCCATTACCATGTGCCCGTCAATGGTTGGGTGAATACGGTCAAAACCCTGCATGGTAAAGCCCGGGTTTGATACCTGTTGCTTGCGGTTGATGGCCTGCATGGGCTCATTAAAGCTGAAAAAATCCCATTTGTATTTCTTCGCGGCATCTTTTTGCAGGGCTATTACTTTTTGGATAGCCTCATTTTTACCTTGTATGGGGTGAGCTTTGATCTCCGCATCCCCATCATAGGGTGACGAGCCGAGCATTATCTTGCGTACATCAGGATGGGCGTTCAATTTTTGTTGGATGGATTCAAAGCTATTTTTAGCTGTGTTGATCTTAGCCCGGTAATTTGAATCGGCCTTGTCGCCTTCTAAAAACTGGTAACCGGTATCATTCATACCAAAGCCGAGGGTTACAACCGTTGGCTTACGGGCGAATACATCCTCATCCAAACGCTCATTCATCTGCCCGGCTACATCTCCGCCGATACCGGCGTTAAAGCAGTCGATACGCATACCGGGGAAACGGGTTATATAATACAACCATATAAACGAATGATAGCGCCCGCCATCGGTAATGCTGTTGCCGGTAAACACCACCCTGTCACCCGCCTTAAAAGGGGCTATTTGCTGCGCGAATGCACCGGCGTATAAAAAAACAGTAAGTATTATCAGGTATAGTTTTTTCAATATGGTATAAGTATTTATCCCTCTTTACAGGATGCGTTATAAATTAATCGGCTCAGCCAAATATATAGTTTTCAGTATCAGCATAAAATTGATTTAGCAAATTGTTACAAATCAATTTTAAACAAGAAAACCTCGGCGAAATTCAATTTATTCGCCGTGGCTACATAAATTTAAATACCTGCTGTTGAGTACGGTATACGCACCGCTTTTAGCTGATAGTAATACGGATCAGTACGGTTATTGGTGCATGGCGATACGCCTGTGCAGCCTGTAAAATTCAAGCAATAGGTTATCAGCAATTCGTTACGGCCATTGTTAAACACCGGGTGCGCGTTGATAACGTAATGATTAGCCAGCACGCCATTTATTTTATCCTGAATGGCATACATTTTTTTACGGGACGTAAAGGGGCCGGTCGGGCTTGTTGCTGTTGAAACATAAATATTATGCGGATCGCTGCTGCCGGGGCAACCATAGCCAAAATCCATCTCAACCAATACGTATTTACCATTTAAATAGGCCACGCTACTGCTTGTACGTAATGATTTGGTAGTGTTACCATCTAAACCCAATTGCGCTGTCGACGCGGTTGACGGTGTTGCCGCCCAGTTAGTACCATCCCAAAACTGCCAGGTAAACGGCGTGCCTGTAGCAAAACGTGCCACGTACAGATACTTGCCGCCAAACGCGTCGGACAGGTTGCCGTAGGCGTACACATAGCCATCGCCGGGTTTTACAAAACCTAAAGGGTAATCAATATCCGTTTGGTTTGACAGGCCGTTAACCGTATGGCGCACAGCCGTTCCCCAGTCAAGGCCGCCGGTATTTTCGGTAAAATCGTAAATAACCGTTGAGTTGAATGTGCCGCCTCCCTCGTGGGCGTACATGTATACGTGGTTATCTATCTCAACCCCTACCCCTGGCCAGGTGTATGTACCGCCATGATCATTAGGGTTTGGGCTGGCCAGTATCTCATATTTATAGGCCGAATTATGTGTGGTTATGTTTGATGTTTGCGATGGGTCCCAATTAGTGGATGATGGTTGCAGCAGTGCCGAGTTACGAACATCAAAAAGCTGTAATTGATTACCGCCGTAACAAGGAAAGGTTTTGGTAACCGGGTCCCACGTACCGATGTTTGAGGTATAGGTATCTTCGCCTACCCACAATACCTTACCATTGTTAGCGCCGTAGCTAAGCGGTATGCTACTCCCCTGATCAAACGCTATGGAGCCACTTGTGCGACTAAAGAATTGATTTACCTGATCATCACGATAAGCTTCGGCCGTAAGGCTGTTAAAGTTCCAGTACTGGCTGTTGTTATTCACTAACGCTGCCTGGGTAATGGCCGCGCCGTTGGCTGTTGAACTACCGTTGTTGGTGAGCACGAAGCCGTTAGAGTTTTGTATGTAGTAATTATTGGTAGCGCCCACTTTATGCAGATACCATATTTGCGCCGGGAAAGCGTTGCCATGATCGGTAAACAATTGTGTACCTGCGTTGCCATCAGGCGCTTCGAGGTAGAGGCCGTTGGCCACGTTCAGTATTTTAAACGGAGTTGAACCGGTTATTGTGCCTGTGCCTTGCTGTACTAAATACCATTTTTGATTTTGCGATGTACCGGTACCAAAATCGAGCCCGGTGTATTGCTGTATGTTTTTGGGGTTAGGTTGAGCCGTCATGAGGTTATCATCGCCCTTAATCTCTAACACCTTGCCCGATGCTACGTTGATAATAGCAAAGCAACCGTAAGCGCTTGGCGGCCCTATCGACAGTGTGGCCTTGCCCGATACCGTTACAGGCTCTACTTTGTTAGGCGGAACAAGCTGTTTTGATGCACAGCCAACTACCGCAACAACAGCTAAAGCAGCGGCGCCGGCAATAAGGTTTATTTTCATAACTGGTTTATAATTGGTTATAACAAACCTAAAATTATAAAACCGATTTAGCAAATTTTATATAAAAATTAATTCTAAGCCATCGGCATACCGAAGAAGAACGAGAAGGTTGTGCCCTTGCCCGGTTCGCTGTTAACCTCTATGGTACCATGATTGGCCTGCACAAACTCGTACGATAGCATTAAGCCTAAGCCGGTGCCCTTTTCGCCATGCGTGCCACGCTGACTGGTATTAATGCGTTTAAATACCTGTTCAACCTGCTGCTGCGGCATCCCTACCCCATTATCCTTTACATAGAAGTTGTACCTGCCCGTAAACTCATCGGCAATACTGCCTATCATCACATATCCGCCGGTTGAGGTGAACTTTATAGCATTTGATAACAGGTTACGCATCACAAAATCAAAGTGATCAACATCGCCGTTAATTATAACATCTTCATTAACACGGGTGCTTACAATAATATGCTTTTCAGAAGCGGCATTTTTAAACAGCTGTACGTTTTGTTCCACTATGTCGGCCGGTTTAAAATCTACCGGATTAACCTGGCTGCCCTTTAGCTGTAACTGCCCCCAGCGCAGCAACTTGTTCAACACATCCAACGAGGCATTGCAATTTTGCTGTAGCTCGGTAACTACCTGGTTGCGCTCGGCCGGGGTAAGGTCATCATCCTCCAATAGCGATAAAAAGTTTTTTACTGTAGCCAAAGGCGCCCGCAGATCATGCCCCAAAACAGAAAATAGCTTATCCTTACTCTCGTTACTGGCACGCAAATCGGCATTAAGTTGTTGTAGCTGATGGTTATACTTGCGTATGCGGGCATAAAATATCACTACAATAACCAAAACGCTTAGCACAGCAATGGTGATGAACATGATTATTCTTTTCTGGATGCGTTGCTCACTGTTTTGATATTTAAGCTTAGCCACATTGGCTTGTGAATGTTGCAGATCATAATTGGCTTGCAGGTTACCAATTTCGGTAGCACGAGCCAGGTTAAACACACTGTCGCTAAGCGCGCGTTCGCGCTTGTTGGTTTGTAAGGCTTCCTTGTATCTGCCCTGCTGTTCGTAAAGGGCAGTCATACGTTTCAAAGTTTCAATGGCAACCTTGCTGGCATGCTTTTGATAAGCGAGGGCAACGGCATCCTTTAAATATTGCAGCGCGCGTTCAGGGTCTTTGTTACGGTAAGTATCGGCAAGGCCATTCAGTGTTTGCAGCTCGCGCAGGTAGTTCTTTATTCGCCGGGCCCTTTCGAGCGAGGTTAGCTGTATGGATGCCGCTTTCTCCGTATCGCCCGAGCGTGCGTAGGCCATACCCAGGCCGTTAAGTAAAGTAACATTTATACCGGCATATTGCGGCTCGTTACTCAGGGCTATACCTTTTTCGTAATAGGCTATGGCTTTTTTAATGTTGCCTGTTTCGGTATATATAACTCCAAAGTTGTTGTATATGTATAATGTTAAGCCTGATAACGGCAGCTTGCGCGATATTTTTTCAGCAGTTTTCAGGTAGCTTGATGCCACATCATATTCCGACAGGCCCATGTAAGCTTCGGCCAGGGTGATGTTTGATTCCATGATGCCGCGCGAGTTCTTCTCCTGCTCGTTTATGCGTAACGATTTAAAGAAATACTCCGTGGCTTTGTTAAAGTTACCCTGCCGCATTTCGGTAACACCAAGCCTGATGGTTTCGTCGGCTATACCTATCTGGTTATCAAGCTGCTCGTAAACCTTAATGGCTTTGAGATATTTTTGCCTCGCCGCCGAGAAGCGCCCCTGGTTTTCATCAATGATACCCAGATGGTTAAGCATTACGGCCTCGCCTTTTTTATCGTGCAATTGCCTACTCAATTGCAGCCCCTTATTGGCGTAAAAAATCCCCGAATCGGGAATGGAGAAACGGTAATAAATTACCAGCTTTTCATAATCAGCTACTGATTTTGGCGCATCGGCGGCATACCCGTCACCAGCAATCGTCAACAACGTGACAATGCTCGCGAACCAGAAAAAAACCATCCTCATCGTATCTTTAGCTTGCATTAGGGGTAATAGCGTTGCAAAAATAACTATTTAAATAAATTTTAACCTGTGAAGCAATTATATCGTTACAGATTATAAGCACTTTACAGATAAAGCAATTAACATTAAACACACTGACTTAACAATTTCATAATCCGATGGCATATTAGTTGCGTATGTACCGGTGTTGATTACCCATTAAAGATTTGTGACGATGTTTTACTTTGCTTTTTTAATACCGGCCACGATGCTGGTACTTGCCTTTAGGCATTACAAAAGTTTTAACGCGAAAATTGGCTCAGGCAAGGTGACGGAGATCATCAGCGCCCGTAAAAGCTACCAGATCTATCTGGGCTTAGGCTGCTTTTGCGCACTGGCACTAATACTGTTCAAACTATCGCAGTTACCCCCGGTTTTTCAGGCACCCTGATCGAGAAAAACTTGTAAAAAAATTAAAGCCATGGCCGCATTTATGCAACCATGGCTTTTTTGTTTCAGTTAAACTGATGCTTAGTTATTTACTTTCAGATCCTTACCCGCCAGATCCTCCCAACGGTAAAGCTGAAAAGTTTTATCATCGCTCATACCAACGAACAAGCCGTGCTTAAAATCAGCGTTCAATGGTATTGATACCACGTCAGACCCATCGCTGTTGCTGGTTGATACATGCAAACTTTTGATAAAGGCGTTATTCCCCGCGCGATCAAACACCTTGAACTGGCCGGCCGATTGATCGGACACCAGGATATATCCTGTAGTATCGCCGGTTTTGTATATGCTGATGCCTTCGTGATCTTCCTTAAAGCCCTCCTTAGCGAACAGGTTAAGCTCCTGATCGCCTTTACCCGGCTCGGCATAGTATTTACGCACGCCAAATTGCTCGTCGGAGTAGTAAACATAACCCATCTCATTATCAACCGCTATTGATTCTATCTCTTTTTTACCACTGTACTTACCAAACTTACGTTTCAGTGTAGCTTTAATATGGCCGCTACCATCATCAGTTAACAGGTACTGCCACAGGTAACCACCCGTTGTAGGGCCGGTTTTACGGCCAACTACGGCATATATCTCCTTTTTAGCATTGGTGTACATAGCAATGCCCATCAAATCGCGAAAGCCTGCTGCCTCATCCTCTCCCTCAAAAACAGGGATGCCGCCATTGTCCACCGGTTTCATATCCGGCAACGAGAATATGCGCAGCTTGTGGCTCATGCGTTCAGTAACCACGGCAATATCTGTAGGCTTACCGTTCAGCATCAGGCCATAGGCTATATCCACATTGTTAGGGCGTTTAAGGCCTTTTACTATTTTATCCTTAATGATCTTTCCTTTCAGATCGAACACATATAGCGCGCCTACCTCATCCTTATCCGTACCAACTATAAGCGATTGCGACGCGTCAGCCGGGTTTATCCATATCGCCGGGTCATCGGTATCACACATTACCTTTTCGGTTACGTATAGTGGTTTTATTACTGTATCTGCTGCCGTAGTATCGGTTTGTGCAGTTTGTTTGGTTCCGTTATTGCCGCATGATGCTAAAGCGATGCCGCTAATTAAAAATATGCTGTTTATATATCTGTTCATGTATTATTTGCTTAATGTCAGGGTGATCTCCTCGGTTTCTTCGTCGTTGTACTCGCCTTTAAGGGTTAGGGCAAGTGTTTTGCCGGTGATGGTAAACTCGCCGCTGTATTTAAACTCCGCTTCCGAGCCATCTTCCTGCTCAATGTCATCGGCAAATTCAACAGCGCCTGCCAGTGCCTGGGTGTCCAGTTCTTTAATACCACCCTCAATCTCAATCTCCTTGTTCACGGTTTCTACCTCGCCGCATTCATCAACCTGTTCGGTTTCCTTTAATTTAACCACGGCCTTAAATTCATCGTAAGCAAACTCAATGGTTATCTCCTCAACATCTTCGGCTTTCAGGTCTTTTACATCCTCATTTATCAATCCAAATAAGGCCACAAATCTGCCGAATTGTGCCGCATCGTTAACATCCAACTCGTACTCGCCGTGTACGGCTTCATCATCCAATACAATATACTCAAACTTGTTGGCCGTATTTACCACCACCTTTTTGTTCTCGCCCTCAATACCGGTAAGTTGTATTTCAATTTTACGGTCGGTAGTGTTTAGTACGTCATCATCAAATAGCTGATCGTCGGTTTCAAACTCAACCTCTATCTCCTCAACCCCGGCCGGGAAATCAACACTGCCCTTGCCTGTGCTGGCATCAAAAGTTAAATTAAGGTCGATATCCTGATCTTCGGATGTAGTGCAATCATCAATCTCGTAAAAAGCCTTTGCGCCCTTTATGTATTGCGATAACTGGCTGAAGCCTTCAAAATCGGTCACCTCAAAATTTACACGCACACCTTGGGTAAGGGGTATTACTTTGCCGCCCAGGTTTTCGCCGGTTGGGTCAACCCGGTCAATAAGGGCCAGCTTAAAGCTGAATTTGTCCTCATCCTCTAAACCACCATCGCCCTCATCAGCAAAATTGATAATCTGCGGAAAAGCATCGCCCACATTAGGCTCCACCACGTTATCGTTACGTTTATCGCAGGCACTCAGGGCTACCAAAAATGCCGGCAATATGAAATATCTTAATATTTTCATTACTATATAATTTATTGAAAATGTTAGCTGTATTATAAGTTGAACTTAAGGCCGAAACGCATCCAGTACCTGTAAAACTCGCGTTGTATATACTGATCAGATGTACCTTGGTAAGCTTGCAATGGCTGGTTAGTTAGGTTAAGCGCCTCAACAAACAAGCGAAACCTGCTGGTAATGGCATAACCTGCCGTAGCATCAAGCTGCATGCGGTTTTTGATGAAGATATCCTCGCTTGATGTACCGCCCAGCTCAGACAAGTAACTGCCATTGAAGTTAAGCGACAACCTGGCCGAGAACTTTTTGCCCTCATAAGCCAGCGACGCGTTACCTACGTGGTTAGCCTGCCCCGGCAGCCTGATCTCCTCCTCGGCATTGGCGTTATCCTCATTAGCCTCACGACTTTGGATGCGGGCCTTTGAATGCGTGTAAGTATAGTTCATATACAAGCTAAAATCGCGCAGGAAAGGGATGAACGATAACCTGCGTTGAAAGGCGATCTCAGCACCCAGCACATCGGCATCGTTACCGTTTTGTGATTGGGTGATGTCAATACGCTCGATGATAGGCGTACCGGTTGTTGGGTATGGCGAATTGAATATGGTACGGCGATAAATAAAGTCATCCAGTTTTTTGTAGAACAACCCTGCCGATACAATACCTACCGAACCAAAGTAATGCTCACCCATCAGATCGTAGTTGATGGCCTTAACCGGTTTCAAGTCCGCATTACCAATGGTAGCCACACGGTCTTCACGGTTAACCTCCTGCGATGGAATGATCTCCGAAAAGTTAGGGCGGGCATAAGAGTAAGTTACAGCAGCACGCAGGTTGCTGAATTTATCCAGCTCGTATTTAAGGTGTAATTGCGGCAATACAAAATCGTACACGCTGGTGCCGGTTACCGGCCTTATAGCTTCCAGATCGCCATTAGCCGCGATAATTACATCCTTTGAATCATAACCAGCCTTGGTACGCTCGTAACGTACACCACCTAAAACCATCAGTTTATTGATCTGCTGGCGACCCATCAAATAGGTAGCAAATACATCCTCGGATGCTTTGTATGATTCCAGCGCCTCATCGGCAGCCTTATCGGCAATTTGCAGTTCAAACTGCGATGGGTTGGCATTGAAATAACGTATCACGCTCGAAACATCCAGCGGGTTACCCATAGCGTAACGACCAGACATGAACTGATCTTTAACCGGGCGACCTTCAAACTCGTTCAAATCAGGTACACCGCCCAGGTTCTCGAAGGTGTTTTGTACAATACTATAGCTTTTATCTTTTGAGCGCACCTTAGCACCAAATTTTATTAAGCCCGAGCTGTTGTTTATTTTGTACGGAATGCCAACGTTAACCTTAGCGGTCAGGTTTTTATCCTTGGCAATGGTGTTGCCCATGCCCAACTCATCAAACCCGTAAAGCGAATTGTTGGTATAATCCTGATCAGTACTGATGGTTGGGTAACGGGTATCTGTATAGTTCAGAGTGCTTGGCATACCGGCAATAAATGCAGCCTCGTTATCAAACGGTGTTTTTTGCTCGGCAAGGCTATACTGTGCCTCGTAATCCAGCAAAAAGTTTTTGAAGGTATGTTTTGCACCGGCGTTTAATGATAATACCGATTGTGCCTCAAACCTGTCTTTAGTCAATTTTTCTATCTCCTCATCATTAGGTTTGAACACGTAACGACGACGCCATTCGCGGTCGGTAAAGCGAGAGTAGATGGTGCGGAAATAAACTTCGTGATGATTGTTGAAACGATAATCAAGCGATGAGCTTAAGCCTAAACGGGTACGGGTAAGTTCGTAATCGCGCAGTTCCAGTTCATTATCATTAATGGCGCGCTCAATACCGTCTGATCCAAGGTTGTTTTGGTAATAGTTACCATTGAACAACATGCCCAGTTTTTCATTTTTACCAAAACGCTGGCCGTATTGTAACTGACCCTGTACGTTGCCTTTATTCATCAGGCTGTTGTAACCGCCGCCCACAACGCCCGATATAGCCGGGGTTTTGGTTTGAGCGGTACGTGTAATGAGGTTAATTGAACCGCCGATAGCGTCGCCATCCATATCGGGCGTAAGGGCTTTGGTTACCTCGATAGATGCCAATTGATCTGACGGGATCGCGTCAAGTGCTACGTAACGCACATCAGCCTCGGGCGAAGGAATTTGCTCGCCGTTGATGCTGGTGTTGGTGAACTGCGGCGCCAAACCACGTACAGATACGTAACGCCCCTCACCCTGATCGCGCTCAATATTTACACCCGGTACACGTTGCAGTGCCTCGGCTGCGTTCGGGTCGGGGAATTTGCCAATCTGGTCTGCCGCGATAATGTTTTTGATATTGTCGGCATTTTTTTGCTGGTTAAGCGCTTTGGCCTGGCCTTCGGTGTAGCCGGTAACTACAACATCCTGCAAGGTGGCCTGGCGGCTTTGCATAACAACGTTAAGTACCTGTAACTGCCCGGCAGCTACGGTAACGTTTACCACGGTATCTTTATAACCCAAATAGCGTACGGTAACCGCGAGGTTGCCCGCGTTAACGTAAAACTGGTACTCGCCGTTCAGGTCGGCAGCGGTGCTGCTGGTGGTGCCGTTAACCAGTAAGGTTGCACCGGCAAGCGGCTCGCTGGCCTGCCCGCTAATTTTACCTTTAATAATACCGCGCTGGGCCATGGCCACACTGCTGCCGCATATTAAAAGCATTAAAAAGAGTAGTTTTTTAAATTCCATAAACTTGATCATTGTGATTTGATGCAGCAAAGATTATCTACCCAAAATGCAATTGTAATATTAGCGGCGTTACAAAACGTATACACTGTTTTTAGGGGCGTAAACAAAGCGTGTACAAGCGTTAACAAAACAAAATAACAAACTGAAAATCAATGGTATAAAAATAAAAAACAAGCCATTAAGTTTGCGTTAACGGTTTGTTAGGTTAGTTTTAACAAGTAGATTATTGCCGATAGCATCAGGATCATCAAATCAAGGCGTCGCAAACCCAATGGCTTATTTAATTGTTCAGAAAATAAATCAATTAAGGGTAAAAGCCATGAGCCTTAAAGAGTACGCCAAAAAACGCGATTTTAAAAAGACAGCCGAGCCAAAAGCCGGCAGAAGTAAGGATAGGAACCACCTGATGTTTGTTATCCAAAAGCATGATGCCACCCGCCTGCATTATGATTTCAGGCTGGAGATGGATGGTGTGCTCAAAAGCTGGGCGGTACCCAAAGGCCCCTCAACTGATCCGCAAAACAAACGCCTGGCCATGATGGTGGAAGACCACCCTTTTGATTACCGCAATTTTGAGGGCATTATACCCAAGGGCGAATACGGCGGCGGTACCGTTATTGTTTGGGATGAGGGCACCTATGAACCTATTGAGGAGATAAAAGGTAAGAAAGCGCAAGAGAAGCATTTGCTGAAGCAATTAAAAGAGGGATCGTTAAAGATCAAGCTACATGGCGAAAAACTGAACGGCGAGTTCGCCCTGGTAAAAACGCATGGCATGGGCGAAAATGGCTGGCTGCTTATTAAACATAAGGACGATCACGCATCTAAAAAGGATATTACCAAGCAGGATAAATCGGTACTATCAGGCAAAACCATCGCGGCAATGGAAAAAACCAGCGAAAAGGTTTGGCAAAACGGGCACGAGGAAGATATAGATCAGCCTGAAAAAGCATCGGCAAAGAAGAAAACTCCAAAAAAGAAAGCCAGCCCAATGGCTGATGATAAGCTGGAAAAGCAAACGCAGGAGAGCGAAAAACCGGATCTTGATGTTGCTAAGCTTTTAAAATCGGCACCCAAACGTAAATCGCCGGTAAAGGTAAAACCCATGAAGGCCACCCTGGTTGATGAACCCTTTGACGACCCCGACTGGCTATATGAGGTAAAATGGGATGGCTACCGTGCCATAGCGGTAATTAATACCAGGAGCGCCGAACTGATATCGCGCAACAACATTCCCTTTGATAAGTATTACCCTATAAATAACTTACTAAAGGACTGGAAGATAAACGCCGTAATAGATGGCGAGATAGTGGTGCTGAACGATAAGGGAATATCAGATTTTGGCGCGCTGCAAAACTGGCGCAGCGAGGCCGATGGAAACCTGGTATACTATGTTTTTGATATACTTTGGTATGATGGGCATGATCTTACCGGGCTGCCATTGAAAGAGCGGTTGGCCATACTGCAATCGGTAATACCGGCTGATGATGATCGCATACGGCAAAGCAAATCCTTCGCGGCAAACGGGGTGGAGTTTTTTGAAGCCGCCGGAAAGATCGGTCTGGAAGGGATCATTGCCAAGAAAGCCGACAGTGTGTATACTTCTGATCTGCGCTCAAAGGAATGGCTCAAGATAAAGGTTCAACGCCGGCAGGAAGTGGTGATAGCGGGCTTCACCAAAAACACGGGTACCACCAAGGCATTCAGCGCGCTGATATTAGCGGTTTATGAGGGTAAAAAGCTGCGCTACGCAGGCAAGGTGGGCACAGGCTTTTCGGACAAGCTGCAAAAGGAAATGATGCAGCAGTTTAAGCCTTTGATAACTGATAAGGTACCGTTTGAGGTGGAGCCTGATGTTGATAAGCCGTCACGCTTTCGCCCGCAGCGGGTGGGTGCAAAACCAACCTGGTTAAAGCCCGAATTGATTTGCGAGATCAACTTTGCCGAAGTAACCGGCGAGGGCGTTTTTCGGCAGGCATCATTTAAAGGTATGCGGGTTGATAAAAAGGCCAAGGATGTGATATTGGAAACACCGCAGGAAACACCGGATGCGGTTGATAAGGCCGATGATAAACCTAAAAAAGCATCGCACAAAGCCATAAAACCACCTGCCGATAAAACCCGCAAAACGTTGCTCAACCCAAAGGATGAAACGCAGGTGCGCAAAATTTGCGGTCACGATTTAAAGTTTACCCACCTGAGCAAGGTTTACTGGCCCGAGGATGGCTTTACCAAGCGCGATATGTTCAATTATTACTACCAGGTTGCGGAGTATATTCTTCCTTATCTGGTTGACAGGCCCATGTCGCTTAACCGTTTCCCGAATGGCATACACGGCAAAAGTTTTTATCAAAAGGATGTAAAAGGCAAAGCGCCTGATTGGGTTACCAAAACCTTCCCCTACACTAATGGCGAGGGCGAGAAGAAGGAATATCTTGTCGGGTCGGATGAATCCTATTTGATGTGGATGGCCTCATTGGGATGTATTGAGATGAACCCGTGGTTTAGTCGAGTAAAATCGCCTGACAATCCAGATTACTGCGTGATCGACCTCGACCCCGACAAAAACACTTTTGACCAAGTGGTAGAAGCCGCGCAGGAAGTGCATAAAGTTTTGGATGCCATCGGCGTACCATCATACCCTAAAACATCAGGCTCAACGGGCATGCACATTTATATTCCGCTGAATGCTAAGTATGACTATGATCAATCGCAAATGTTTGCCAAAATGGTGGTACAACTGGTGCATGAACAAATACCTAAATATACCAGCCTTGAACGCATGGTGAGCAAACGCAAGGGTAAAATGTATCTGGATTTTTTGCAGAACCGCCCAGGGGCTACCATAGCCTGCCCCTACTCGTTAAGACCAAAGCCCGGTGCAACGGTATCAATGCCCCTCACCTGGGATGAGGTTAAACCCGGCTTAAAAATGAGCGATTTCCATATCAATAACGCCGCCAACAGGCTTAAGGAAACCGGCGATCTGTTTAAGGGTGTGTTAGGCAAAGGCATTGATCTGGAAAAGGTTATCAAAAAGGCGCAAAGCACCTTCAAATAAAACCCAACACATAAACAATAATGTTACGGGCACAAATACATTGAGTTAACATTGGCTTAATACAGCTGAAGTACCTTTAGGCAAAATCCGCTTTAGGGAGCAATGTATATCAGGCACATCATCAATTCAGGCAACAGCAAAATCAAGGCTTTACTGCTGTGCATCATATTGTTGAGTGTTTGTTTGGGGAACGCCCGTGCACAAAACCTGAACGATGATGCTCCCGAAAAAAAAGCGGCATCAGCCATACGCGATCCACAGGTTGCATTTGTGGCTATAAAAAAGAAACTTACCACGGCCCTGTCAAAAAACGATCAGCTTAGCGCGGCACAGTGTTACCAGCAAATAGGCGAGCTTTTTTATTATCAAACCGGCTACTCGCAAGCTTTGGATAATTATTACAAGGCTGATAAGATATTCCGCACTTTTAACGACCGCTTAAAGCTGGCCGACAACCTGAACAACATTGGCCAAACCTATTACCATGCCCGCCAATATACAGCAGCTACCAAGGTTTTTATGGAATCGCTTAAGCTATACAGGGCGATGAATAACCGTAATGGTGTTGCCGAAGCCTATGGAGCCATTGGCCAAACCTTTGAAAAAACCAACGCCTACGCCAAAGCGGTAAACTATCAGCAATTGGCCCTGCGCGAGTATAAGCTGGCAGGCAACAATAACGAGATTGCCAAGATATACGAAAACCTGGGCAGCTTGCACGAGGATAAGTTGCAGCTGGATTCGGCGCTAAAATATTTCAGGCTGGCCGAGCAAATCAACAGCCAGAACAACAATATGCTGGCGCAGATAGAGGTGATCAATAACCTGGGCGATGTTTACCGTAAATCGGGCAAGTACAGGCAATCATTACCCTACACTTTTAAGGCGGCCAGGCTGGCTGAAAAGTATAACGATCAATACCAGCTGGGCAGCGCCTACCGCGATCTGTCGAAAGCCTATAACCTGCTTAACCGTAACGATAGCGCTTACTTTTACAGCGAGGCCGGGCGTACCATCTTCCTGAAAATATATACCGAGGAAAACGAAAAACAACTGGCCATACTGCAAACCTTATTCGAGATAGAACAAAAGGACAATGCCATTGATCGTTTTGAAAGCGAAAAAACTACCAACCGCATTATAGCCATTGGCGCTACGGTGATCATGTGCCTGGTTGCCCTGCTTGCCGCCAGTGTGATCAGCAGACAAAGGCTCAAAATAAAAAACGAGCAGCGGCTGAACGAGCAAAGTCAGCAAAGTTTTAAAAGCGCCCTCGAACTTAAAACCAAGGAACTTACCACCCATACCCTCAACATCATACAAAAAAACCAGTTGCTTGACGAACTTAAAGAGAAGTTGAACACCATGGTGAAGGATGATAAACGCGACCAGCGCCGTGAGTTAAAAAAGCTGATGAATATGATACAGATCAGCAGCAGTCACGACAAAAACTGGGAGGACTTTCGTGTGGTATTTGAGCAGGTACACGAAAACTTTTTCGACCGGCTAAAACAGCACCCTGCCGGGTTAAACGCTGCCGACATGCGCCTGCTCGCCCTGCTCAAGATGAACTTAGGCTCGGCCGATATTGCCACCATGCTCGGCATATCGCAGGACAGCCTGCGCATTGCCCGATACCGCTTACGCAAAAAACTAAATCTTGATGAGGGCGAACGCTTGCAGGATTTTATAAAGGGGTTAGGGTGATCTTTACCGAAAGACCTTTTACTATATATTTCTTATCTATAGTTTCTTCGTTTTAAGCCCCAGATCGGGCGAGGAATGTACCCGGCCTTTGTCGGTTATAATTACATACCGATATTCAGGGTAACGACTGATGAACTTTAGCGCTGCCTGCTCGCCCAAAACCATCATAGATGTGCTGAAACCATTGGCACGCTCGGCGCTCGGCCCAAATATGGTAACACTGCACAAGCCCGATGCCGGGTAGCCTGTTTTTGGGTTGATGATATGGGTATAACGCTTGCCATTGAACACCACAAATTTTTGATAGCTACCCGATGTAACCACCGCGCCATACTTTAGGGGCAATACGGCAAATACGGTATCCTCATGCAATGGGTTGGTGATGCCTATCGTCCAATCGTTGCCGTTGGGTTGTTTGCCCCAGGTAGACATGTCGCCGGTAGCGTTTACAATGCCCGCTTTTATACCTCGGGCCAGCATCATCTCGCGACAACGGTCGGCGGCGTAGCCTTCGCCCAGGGCACCAAAGCCTATCTTCATGCCTTTTAGCTTGAGGTAGATGGTGCAGTTGGCACTATCCAACTCAATATTTTTATAACCCACACGCGCAACCGAGCGTTTTACGGCTTCGGGCCTGGGCATGGCCGTCATGCTGCCATCAAACTTCCATATACGCTCCATAGCGGCAAAGCTGATATCAAAAGCACCATCCGTTTCGCGTGAGAGGCGAATGGCACGCTGTGTTAGTTCAAACACTTCGCGGTCGACCTTTACCGGGGCGATACCGGCATTTTGGTTAACGGCAGATATTTGCGAGTCGGCTTTCCAGTCAGATATCAAGCGCTCGATACGGTCTATCTCGGTGATCACCGTATCAATGTTACGCTCGGCGGTAAGTGAATCATTAGCCACCAATGTTATAATAAACCGCCCACCCATCAACTTAGCCGACCGCTGCCTGAGCACCTGTGCCTTGGCGTTGAATGATAGGGTTGTAATGAGTATGAGGGATAGTAATGCGGTGAGGGTTATATTTTTTTTCAATGTTATATGTAATTAACAGGCTTGGTTATCTATATAAAGTATAGCTAAAACTAAAAACAGCCTTGTGATACAATGCCAAAAATACAAGTTATGAGAAGGAGCTAAAGACTGATGTAAACAAAAAACCTCTTTAAATTTCTTCAAAGAGGTTTTCTCATTTCTGTGCGGAAGAAGGGACTCGAACCCCCACGCCTCGCGGCGCCAGATCCTAAGTCTGGTGCGGCTACCAATTACGCCACTTCCGCATTAGGATTTTTACAGGCTGCAAAGATAGCTTTATTTAGTTATTATTAAAATAGAATTTTAACTTTTTGGCTAAGTAGCTAATCCTCTTGCTATTATTTTTTAGTTGGGCTTAGTACGCATTCTCCTCACCACGTACAGCATTCCAGAATGTCAGGAAGATGATCTTCAAATCCAGCAGGAACGACCAGTTCTCCAAATACCACACATCGGCCTCAACACGGGCCATCATATCCTCGGTGGTTTTGGTTTCGCCACGCAGACCACGCACCTGTGCCCAGCCGGTAATGCCCGGTTTCAGGAAGTGACGCACCATAAAGCGGTCTATCAATGCCGAATACTCCTCGGTATGCTTCAGCATGTGCGGGCGTGGCCCCACTACCGACATATTACCTATCAGCACGTTAAAAAATTGTGGCAACTCATCCAAACTGGTTTTACGCATAAATTTACCGATCTTGGTAACACGGTCATCATTTTTAGTGGCTTGCTTGTTATCCGAATCGTTATTCACCTTCATGCTACGGAATTTGTAGCAGTTGAATGATTTATTATCCCTACCCGAACGTGCCTGCACAAAAAATACAGGTCCTTTTGATTGCATTTTGATAATGATAGCCAGTATAGGGAACAGCCAGCTAAACACGAACAGGATAATGAACAGCGAAAAACTGATATCAAAAATACGTTTGATGGCGCGGTTCAGGATGTTCTCCAGCGGCTCGGGCCTGATGGATATTACCGGTATGTGGCCAAAGCTTTGTATCAGCGTAGGTTTGATACCGTAATCATAATAATCAGGAATAAACTTAAAGCGAATCAGGTTTTTATCAGCCTCCAGCATCAGCATCTCTATCTTTTTAGCTTCGGTGCTGGGCAGGGTACAAAATATCTCGTCGACACGGTTATTTATGGCGTAATTTATACTATCGCTGGTGCTGCCCAGGTACAAAGCCTCATTGCGCAGCTTATTCGGGTTATCGTCAAAGAAACCTACAACCGTATAGCCACGGCTCGGGTTATTATTAAAAAAGTTTGAAAGGTCGGTACCAATACGCCCCGCCCCTATAATGATGGCGCTTCGCGAATCTAACAGTAAAGCCCTGTCGCTACGGCGTATACCCAGGAATATCAATTTCCAGAAACCCAGCAGAAAGCCAAATAAGGCCAGCGAATAAAACAAATACTCGCGGGTAATAAAGTAAGCCTTGGTACCTATCAGTATAATAATGGTGAAGCAAATAAAGCTCACAAACAGGAAGTACGTTTTGATCAGGCCACGGTAAGTGCGGATAGAATCCTTGTTCAGCACCTGCTCATACAAACCGGTTATATTGGCCGAGAGCAGCCATATAAGGTTAAAAACCAATACAATTGGCAGGTAATTCTTATTACTTATCCATGAGATATATGACTTATCCTCAATTAAGTACGCGATAACCATACTCAGATTCAGGATGATATAATCAATAGTTAGGTTGATCGCTTTTATAAACGTAGTATATCTGTGGACCATAAACGTGATAACTGTTAGTTAGACAGCTAAAATTATTAAGTTCTTAAAATATCAAGATTAATATTATGATTTTTTAGCTTCGGTGCGAACAAATTTAACAAAATTAAATTCCCATGCCAGTAAAAACGAATAAATTAACCTTATCATTAAAGCCGCAATGTTTAATTAATACTTCATATACGAGATTTACAATCACTTGGTGAAATAAAATTAACATTAAATATAAACACTTATTAAATAACTAATAAGATATATTCATTCTTTATAACCGCCCGCTGATGATGCCCCTGTCAAGCAACCCTTTCAGATCGTACAAAACGGAGTTTTCATCTTTTTTAAGGCCGGCATAATCCAGCGTTAAAAACTCGTTGTGGGCAACAGCCACAATTACAGCATCATACTTTTGCTTTAACTGCTGTTTATCGGCAATGGTCTTTATACCATATTCGGCGGCAACTTCTGCAGGGTCAGCCCATGGGTCGTACACCTCGTAGGCGGTTTCAAATTCATCCAGCACCTTTACAATATCTATCACCCGGGTGTTGCGCACATCGGGACAGTTCTCCTTAAAGGTAAAGCCCAATACCAGTACATCAGCATTTTTAACGGGGATGCTATTCTTCACCATCAGCTTAATTACTTCCAGAGCTACGTAAGTGCCCATACCATCGTTAAGCCTGCGGCCTGCCAATATTATTTCGGGGTGATAACCAACCTCCTGCGCCTTTTGAGCCAGATAATAAGGGTCGACACCGGTACAATGCCCGCCAACCAAACCGGGCTTAAACTTTAAAAAATTCCATTTGGTGCCCGCCGCCTCCAGCACATCATTACTATCAATACCCAAAAGGTTAAATATTTTTGATAGCTCGTTAACAAAGGCAATGTTAATATCGCGCTGGGCATTCTCAATTACCTTACTGGCCTCGGCTACCTTAATGCTTGGCGCCTTGTGCGTACCTGCGGTTATAATGCTGCGGTACAGACCATCAATAAAATCGGCAACCTCAATCGTTGAGCCTGATGTTATTTTAAGGATATTGGTAAGCGTATGTACCTTATCACCGGGATTGATGCGCTCAGGAGAATATCCCGCGAAAAAGCCTTCATTAAATTTCAAGCCTGATACATGCTCCAATATCGGTACGCATACTTCTTCGGTTACGCCCGGGTAAACGGTTGATTCGTAAATAACCACATCGCCTTTGCTTAATACCGACGCTACCGTGGCGCTGGCCTTTTCTATCAGGCTCAGATCGGGGCGATTGTGTTTGTCGGTTGGTGTGGGTACTGATACAATGTAGACGTTGCAATTACTGATATCATCCGGCTGAGAGGTTAATTGCAAGCCGGTTTCGTTGTTATTCAATACCGATGTAAGCTGCTCCTGCCCTATCTCCAGGGTACGGTCATGCCCTTCACGCAATTCGCTGATGCGCTCGGCGCTGATATCAAAACCCCAAACCTGATACTTTTTTGCGAACTCAACCGCCAGCGGCAGGCCCACGTAACCAAGACCAATAATAGCTATCTGAACCTTTTGCGGAGGAGAAAATACGAACGGAGGGGTAACGGTATCTGTCATTTACAAAAAAACTATACTGCGATAACAGTATTCAGGTTGAATAAACTCACTAACCCATAAATACGGGTAGCCTTTATTTTGTTTTACTGGTTGTATATTTGATATACGCCTTCAATGGCGCGGCGGTCTGCATCGCCTACCAAAACGGTGGTGATCTTTTTTTCGATCATCAATAGCTCGGCATTGTTTATCAGTTCATCGCCGGTGATAATGATGGGCGATGTGGTCATGATGTCGGTTATTTTAAGCGTGCCGGTATCGCTGTTTTTTATCAGCGCGCGGCGCAGATCGCCATCGGTTACAATGCCTTCAATACCATCAGCGCTGCCTACCATTACCATACCCAAACGCCCTGCCGACATGCGCAGCAGCAGATCGGTAAACGTAGCATCCTTATCAATATAAGGCAGGTTATCGGTACGCATTAAATCCTTAACCTTGGTTAGTAGTTTGCGCCCCAGGCTGCCGCCGGGGTGAAAGCGGGCAAAATCTTCATGCTTAAAGTTACGGGCTTCCATCAGCGCTATGGCCAGGGCATCGCCCATTACCAGCATGGCCGTGGTTGATGAGGTTGGCGCCAACTCCAACGGACAAGCCTCCCTCGTTATTTTAACATTGAGGTGGTGATGGCTATTCTTTGCTATGGTTGATGCCGGGTTACCCGTAATACCTATAATAATATTGTTATGCCATTTAAGGAATGGGATAAGCTTCAGCACCTCGTCCGACTCGCCGGAGTACGAGATCAGGATCACCACATCATGCTCGCTTATCATACCCAAATCGCCATGAAAAGCCTCGGCCGGGTGCATATAAAAGCTCGGTGTGCCGGTGCTGGCCAGCGTTGCCGCTATCTTTTTGCCGATAAGTCCCGATTTACCTATACCGGTAACAATGGTTTTGCCACTGGTACCAAGTATGGTTGTAATGGCATCGTCAAAAGCATCATCAAGCAAACCGGCTACATGCGTAAGCGATTCTATTTCAATATCAAATACTCTTTTGGCGATGTCTTTCATCTTGAACCGGAATTTTCGGAATTAAACTGTCTTGAACCAGATTTTTTAGAATTGTGGGATTAACAGAATTTTTGTGTTTGGATTACTTACCTTTTCTTTAAACCAATGGTGCTATTGCATTTTCCAGGTCTTGGAGTTTTAGCATGTTGGGGCCGTCGCTGAGGGCGTTATCGGGGTCGGGGTGTACTTCCATAAAGTAGCCGTCGGCGCCAAAGGCTTTGGCGGCAAGGGCCATCATGGGTACAAAGGTACGGTCGCCGCCGGTTTTGCCGCCTGCACCGCCCGGGCGTTGTACCGAGTGGGTACAATCCATACAAACGGGGTGGCCAAAGGTCTTCATATCATGTATATTCCTGAAATCAACAGCCAGGTTATTGTAGCCATACATATTGCCACGCTCGGTTAATATCACCTGGTTATTACCGGCTTCGATAACTTTTTGAGCAGGATAGAACATATCAGCCCCTGACAGGAACTGTGCTTTTTTTACATTCACTATTTTACCGGTTTGCGCGGCTGCCACCAGCAAATCTGTTTGACGGCATAAAAAGGCAGGTATCTGCAATACATCAACCACCTCGCCTACTACCGATGCCTGGTAACTTTCGTGAATATCGGTCAGTATCGGCAAACCGAAACGCTCTTTTACATTATTGAGCATTTCAAGGCCTTTCTCTAAACCCGGCCCGCGGTATGAGTGGATGGATGTGCGGTTGGCTTTATCAAACGATGATTTGAATACTACCGGCACATTAAATTTTTGCCTTACCTCGGCTACCTTTTCGGCAACGGTGTACAGCAGTTCCTGGTTTTCCATAACACAGGGACCTAATATAAAGAACGGCTTTTGCCGCATTTGTTCAAACAACATATACGTTATATTAAATAATTAGCAAAGATGATAAAATTCGGGCCAATTATAAATTTTTGCCATTTTGGCTTACAGCGCATGCGCAATAACAAAGCCGCTTGCCCAGGCCCACTGAAAATTGTAGCCACCCATCCACCCCGTTACATCAATACACTCGCCGCCAAAATACAGGCCGGGCACTTTTTTAGCTTCCAATGTTTTGGATGACAGCTCATCGGTTGATACACCGCCGCGCATTACCTCGGCCTTATCATAACCCTTATCGCCGGCCGGTTTTACCTTGAAATTATGCAGCAGACTCTCGATCAGCTCAACATCAGCCTTACTTAACGATGCCAGATTTTTCTGTACCGGCAACCTGTCCGCCAAAGCATCAGCAAATTTGCGGGTAAATAAGCCGGAGAGCAGGGCCAGCAGAGTTTTTTTACCATTGGCTACCCGCTCCTGCTGTATCAGTTCGGTTACATTTTGAGTGGGCAACAGGTCGATATAAATGAATTCGCCCGGCCGCCAGTACGATGATATTTGCAATATAGCCGGACCGCTCAGCCCCCAGTGGGTAAACAGTATGTTCTCCTCAAAGCTTGCCTTGTCATTCCATACCCGGCAAAAAATACTGTTGCCTGATAGTTTTTCGTACCAGGGCTGATCTTTACCCGTAATGGTTAACGGTACCAGCGCCGGGGCTGTTTCCATAACCGTCATGCCGAACTTTCGGGCGGTACGCAAGCCAATATCCGTAGCGCCCAGCTTAACAACCGGCAACCCGCCCGAAGCCATTACCACTTTAGGCGCGGATATTTTTTGCTCGCGATTATACCGCTCATAGCTTATTTCAAAACCTTCATCGGTTTGTTCAATAGCTTTTACGGTGGTATCATACCATATCTGCTGTTCCAGGTCGGCGCATAGGTTGGCAAATACGTTCACCACATCGCGGGCCTTATCGGTTACCGGGAATAGCTGGCCCAGCGTTTTTTCTTTTCCGCTGATGCCATAGGTTTCAAAAAAGCTGATAGTATCGTCCACCGTCCACTGCGCGAAGGCCGACTTGCAGAAGTGCGGATTTTGCGAAATGAACTGCTGCGCCGAGGCATACAAGTTGGTATAATTACACCTGCCGCCACCGCTGATGAGTATCTTGGCGCCGGGGCGGTCGTTCTTCTCCAATATCAATACACGCTTGCCTAAAAAGCCGGCTTGTACGGCACACATTAGTCCGCAGGCGCCCGCTCCAATTATTATAGCGTCAAAATCTGTTTGTTTTATTAAATTTGCTGTCATGCACGAGGTTTCGCAAATATCCGAATTTGGCAAGATACTGATATTTTTAATTGTTGGTTTTTTAGCCGTTGGGATGACCTTTTTTTTGAATAAGCTGCTATCCAGGCAAAACCCTAACGATTTAAAGCTGTCATCATACGAGTGCGGCGAAGAACCAACAGGCAGCGCATGGCTACCATTTAACTCCCGTTTTTACGTTATAGCCCTTATATTTTTGCTGTTTGATGTAGAGATGGTGTTCGTTTTTCCCTGGGCTACGGTATTTGGCAACCATGAACTGATAGCCGCCGATAACCGCTGGGGATGGTTCGCGTTAGCCGAAATGTTCATATTTTTAGGCATACTGATATTGGGTTTGGCTTATGTTTGGCGCAAAGGCGACCTGGAATGGATAAAACCCAAAGTTGCCATACCAAGCAGCGGTGTGAACATACCGGCATCGCTTTACGAAAAGATAAATTTAGAACAAAGTGCCTACCAGGTAAGGCCATTTAATACCGAGCCTGCAATTGCCGAAACCGTTACAAACACGCCAACCCCGGCCGCGGCACCAGCCGCCACTGCCGAAGCGCCTGTGCGCAAACCTATGTTTAAACCAAACTTTAAAAAGCCCGGAAATGACGCCTGATCTAACTAATGAAAGTGGTGGTTTAGTAGTAACCAAAATGAACGATCTGCTCAATTGGGCACGCATGTCATCCTTATGGCCGCTGAGTTTTGGTATTGCCTGCTGCGCTATCGAGATGATGGGCTCTATGGCATCAACGTACGATCTGGATAGGTTTGGTGTATTTCCCCGCCCATCGGCACGCCAGGCAGATGTTATTATTATAGCGGGTACGGTTACCTTTAAAATGGCCGAGCGCATTAAACGCCTGTACGAGCAAATGCCCGACCCAAAATATGTTATCTCAATGGGCTCATGCTCCAACTGTGGCGGCCCTTACTGGCAACACGGCTACCACGTAGTAAAAGGTGTTGACCGTGTTATACCCGTTGATGTTTACGTACAAGGCTGCCCCCCACGCCCCGAAGCCCTGATAGGCGCTATACTTGAACTGCAAAAGAAGATAGAAACCGAGCAGTTGGTTAGGATATGATAGAGTTTTTGAATACTCATTATCAGCCTTTGCTCCTTATTCTTATCAGTATAATTTGTTTTGCCGCTGGATCGCTAAAGAAACAGCAAAAAAACTATCTTTTAAAAAGCGGAATAAAAACTACCGGCGTTGTTGTTGACCATGAGATTAGAAGAAGCCACCCAAGTAGGGTGCCAATTTATTATCCAATAATTGAATTCGAGGACAATGAAAATAAATTGCGGCAGTTAAAATGTGACTTTGGATATAGCTTTAAACTATTCAAGCAAAAGCAACAAGTTGAGATATACTACGATTCCACAGATATTCGTAAATTCATTATTAACGATAGAAAAGCCAAACCATTTGAATATATATTCCCTTTAATTGGTTCAATTCTTTTTTTAACTGGCATCTATCTTTTTATAAGATAATCAGGGTATATCTCCCGCCAACTATTTGCAGCCACGAGATAATTTTGAGGATAAGGTTGTGTTTTTTCATGATCTGGTTCATCAAACATAAAAAAATAAAAACAACTTATGCCGTTACAACATTTAATAGCTGTAATTTAAACAGAGCCGCGCCGGTTTAGGTAAGGCATCTTAAACCTGTAACAATGTATTTAGCTTTAACCATCACAAGTTTTTTGCTTGTATTTATTGTTTTTTTGCCGCTCGTTAAACATAGTTATTGGGTGTTCCGCGCGCTGGAATATCCCCGTTTTCAAAAATTCGCGGTTTGCGTGGCGGTATTTGTAGGCTGGGGTATATTTTATTCGTACACCAGGCAAATAAACCTTTATGCGTTCATCGCACTCTGCATCGCCATTATATACCTCATTGTTAAAATATACAACTACACCGTTTTCGCTGTTAAAGAGGTTCGTACTATAAAAAGCCGCGATCAAAAAAACGAGATCAAGGTACTGTCAGCCAATGTTTATCAGGATAATACCGAGTTTCAGAAATTGCTCGACCAAATAAAAAGTGTTGACCCCGATGTGATTTTCCTGCTGGAAACCGACCCGAAATGGGAAACCGCTGTAAAGGAACTGGAAACCGCTTATCCGCACATGCTGAAAGCGCCGTTGCCTAATACCTATGGCTTATTGTTTTACAGCCGTTTCCCGCTAAGTGATGCCAGGGTAAATTACCTGATCAAGGAGGATATCCCATCCATCGAAGCCATTGTCGAATTACCATCGGGTGTTAAGGTGCAGCTTTGGGGCTTGCACCCCGAGCCCCCGGTACCAGGCGAGAGCCTGTACTCAACCGCTAAGGATAAGGAGTTGATGAAGATAGCCCTCAAAGCCCGCGACAGCGATATGCCTATCATCGTATTCGGTGATTTGAATGATGTGGCCTGGAGTTATACTACCACCCTGTTCGGCAAGGTGAGCGATCTGCTGGATGTACGCAAGGGTCGCGGTTTTTACAGTACCTTTTCGGCCAAGCATTGGTTTTTACGCTTTCCGCTGGATTATATTTTTTGCTCGGCCGAGTTTGGTTTAGTGCAGATGCGCCGCCTGCCTTACAATGGCTCCGACCATTACCCGATATTTACCCACCTGATATTCAACAAACGTTTGGAACAAGTACAGGATGGCCCCGAAGCCGATCAGGAAGATATTGAGGAAGCTAAAGAGATACTGGAAAAAGAGGTAGAAAAGGAATAAACAAAAACGGGGTTAAGTGAGCAAATCACCTAACCCCGTTTCAATATTATAAGGATGTATTAATAAGCCCGTGCAAACAATACCCTTTGGGTTGATGGCTTGCCGGTAAGTATACATTTACCCTCCTGCTGCGGATTATTTAATGGAATGCAGCGGATGGTAGCCTTGGTTTCTTCTTTAATACGTTGCTCGGTTTCAGGTGTGCCATCCCAGTGTGCTGAAATAAAGCCCGGTTTTTCATCAAGCAAACGCTTAAACTCATCGTAGGTATCAACCTCAACCGTATTTTCCTCGCGGAAGCTGTGGGCCTTAGCGTAAATATTAGTTTGTATCTCCTCAAGCAATGCCTCAATATGGGCGGCTAAGCCTTCCTGCTGTACAGTTTCCTTGGTTTTGGTATCGCGACGAGCCAGTTCAACGGTACCGTTCTGCATATCACGGCTACCGATGGCCACACGTACCGGAACGCCTTTCAACTCGTATTCGGCAAATTTAAAGCCCGGGCGTTGGGTATCGCGGTCGTCAAACTTAACTGATATACCTTTGCCTTTTAGCTCAGCACTTAAGCCCTTAACGTAGGCACGGATGTTCTCCAGTTCCTTATCGTGCTTATAGATGGGTACGATAACTACCTGTATAGGTGCCAGTTTTGGTGGCAGCACCAGTCCTGCGTCATCAGAATGTGCCATGATCAGCGCGCCTATTAAACGGGTTGATACCCCCCATGATGTTGCCCAAACATAATCAAGCTTACCCTCTTTATTAGCAAACTTAACATCGAAAGCCTTGGCAAAATTCTGCCCCAAAAAATGCGATGTACCTGCCTGCAAGGCCTTACCATCCTGCATCAGCGCCTCGATACAATAAGTATCTAACGCACCGGCAAAACGCTCATTAGGGGTTTTACGGCCACGCACTACCGGCAGCGCCAGCCAGTTTTCGGCAAAATCCGCATAAACATCCAGCATTTGTTCAGTTTCGGCTACAGCTTCTTCGGCAGTGGCGTGGGCGGTGTGCCCCTCCTGCCATAAAAATTCGCTGGTACGCAAAAACATACGGGTACGCATTTCCCAACGCATAACGTTAGCCCACTGGTTAACCAGTATAGGCAAGTCGCGGTACGATTGTATCCAGCCTTTGTAGGTATTCCATATAATGGTTTCGGATGTTGGGCGGATGATCAGTTCTTCCTCTAATTTCGCTTCCTCATCCACAACAATTTGTCCGTTTTCATCGTTCTTTAGGCGATAATGAGTAACTACCGCACATTCTTTGGCAAAACCTTCAACGTGGCTTGCCTCTTTTGAGAAGAACGATTTTGGTATAAGTAACGGAAAGTAAGCATTGCTGTGTCCTGTGTCTTTAAACATTTTATCGAGCACGGCCTGCATTTTTTCCCATATTGAGTAGCCGTAAGGCTTGATGATCATGCAACCGCGCACGGGCGAATATTCGGCCATGTCAGCTTTTATTACTAACTCATTAAACCATTGCGAATAATCTTCGTCTTTACTAATAATGCCTTTGCTCATTTTATATTTGTGGAATGGATTTTGACCTTTAGATTAATATATAGTGATGCCAAATTTATAAATTTAAAACTTATCCGGGTTCGAACTTTTTACTAAACATATATATGAAACTTCATATTACCATAGGAATCGCATTGATCAGTGCCGCAGCGCTGAGTTCCTGCTCTACAACCAAGCTGGCCTCCAACCAGAGTTTTGCCGACGATGATATGTACAACACCGCTGCTAAAGCAGGTGATGCGCCGGTATACGCGGCACGCCCCGTTTACCGTAACGAAGACCCTGGCGTAGGTACTGACGGTTACGAGGATGACTATTACACAACCGATGATGAATATTATTACTATGATGATTATTCATCGCGCATAAACCGTTTCGGGTATTTCTCACCGTTCGGATATTATGATAACATGTATTACGGTTATGGCGGCGGCTTAGGCTGGGGCGGCTACGGCGGCTGGGGCATGGGTTTAGGCTATGGCTATGGTGGCTGGGGCATGGGCTTAGGTTGGGGTGGCTATGGCGGCTGGGGTTACTCGCCCTGGGGTTATGGCTATGGTTTAGGTTACGGCTATGGCCTGGGTTATGGCGGCTTAGGCTACTCATACTGGGGTACCGGTTGGGGCGGTTCACCTTATTGGGGTGTTTACTCGGCCTATCGTTCATCAGGCAATGCACGCCCGGTAAGGGGCTCAGGCAGCCCGCGCAGCGCATTGGGCGCGGTTAGAGGCGGCGGCTCAGCCGAATCATACATGCCAAATCGCCCTAACAGACTTAGCGGTACCGGCAGTTCATCAAACGGATCATACACCGGCGGCAGCAGAGGCAACGGCGGCTCGCGCGATATGAGCGGCGATAGCCGTGTTTCAAGGCCAACACGTGATGCTCAACCCTCATATCAACCACAACCGGCTTCACGCCCGTCATCATCACCAAGCTTTGGCGGTGGTTCATCAGGTGGCGGTTCTCGCGGCGGTGGCGGCGGTGGTGGCCGTCCTTCACGTAATTAATAAAGTTTTATCACAACAACCTATTTATAAGCATGAAACTTAAATATATACTAAGCGCGGTGGCTATGGTAGCCATCGCCAAGAGTAGCTTTGCCCAATATTCGCAGGATGCGCTTCGCTTTTCAACCACGCAACCGGGCTCAACAGCGCGTATAAAGGCAATTGGTAATGCCAACGTAGCCGTAGGTGGCGACTTGACCTCGGTAAGCGGTAACCCTGCCGGTTTGGGTTTCTTTACCCGATCGGAAATTAGTGTTACGCCCGAATACGACATGTTCAAATCAAAAGGTGATTACCTGGGTACTACCACAAACGATAGCAAGAACACCGGCAACCTTAATAACGCGGCCGCGGTATTTTATTCAAGATTGAACACTGCCCGAGGTGCCGATAAATCGCAAGGGTGGTTAAGCCTTAACTTTGGTTTGGGTTTTAGCCGTACTAACGATTTTTATAACAACTCGACCTATGGCGGCAACAACACATTAAGCTCAATAACTGATTATTATGCCGACCGTGCCAACTCAAGCGGAACCGATCTGCTTGCTGATTGGGCTTACGGCCATAAACTGATCGATCTGTATAACAACAATGGCAATGAGGCTTACGCGAGCAATGTTATTATTGATAATAACTCAACCGCCTTGCAGCGCAATGTTATAACTCGTACCGGTGGCCAGTCTGAATTTAACCTGGCATTGGGTGCTAACTATAGCAACAAGTTTTATATAGGCGGTAGCTTAGGTATCGCTACTATTCGTTACAACTCATCACAGGTGTTTACAGAAAGCGGTGATGTATCTTTAAGAGAAGGTACTACTGATGTAACCCGTGGTTTTCAATCAGCTTTTGTGCAGGATCAGGTTACACGCGGTACCGGTGCCAACATTAAGTTAGGTATGATCTACAAGCCGGTTGAGGCTTTACGTTTAGGTTTCAACTTTACATCGCCTACCTGGTATAATATGGAAGATACTTATCGCGAAAGCCTGTCAACCAATATAACCGGAGATAACAGCTACCGCAATAACGAAACTTACGCCTTGAATTACGATCTGCGTACACCGTTAAAAGTTGCTGGTGGTATTGCTTACTTCTTTAAAAACTACGGTTTTATTACCGGCGATGTGGAGTATGTTGATTACAGTTCGGCCAAATTAATGACTAACGACAGCTATGATGCTTCGTTTGATAATGGTAACATACGTACATTCTATAAAGGAGCCGTTAATACCCGTTTAGGTGCTGAGGCTCGCTTAGGCAAATTCGCTTACCTGCGTGGTGGTTACAACATATTTGGCAACCCAATGCGCGATAATGGCAGCACTATCAAAACCGCATCAGGCGGTTTAGGTTTCCGTTCAGGCCATTACTCTTTGGATGCTACTTATCTGCACAGCACAGGCAGTAACACATTCTACCCTTACGAAATAGGCGATGCCAGCCCATCAGCTACATTGCGTAACACAAGCGATAACTTATATTTGACATTGAGCTATAGGTTTTAATCGGAATTTTGTCTGACCCGAATTTTTCAGAACTATTTTCTGAACCGGAATTTTCGGAATTTGAGGATTGACAGAATTTTGAATTGCATACTACAAAAAAGAGAAGCCCTGCTGATTTAGCAGGGCTTCTCTTTTTTTTATGATTATGAGTTTGATCTAATATCTCAAATCTAACCTCTCATATCTCCTAATTAGTCTTCGTTCACGAATGAGCGGAGCATCCAGGTGGTTTTTTCTTTGAATTGCATAAAGCGGTTAACCATATCATTGGTGCCATCATCGCCAGCATCGGCGGTTACGTCAAGTATCTCACGCTCTAATTCAATTAATGATGCCATATCCTGAATAATGGCGCGTACCATATCGGTATCCTTTAGGCCGATGGTGTTTATTTCTTTTAAGCTCGATTCTTTAATATAATCAGCAAAGGTACTGTGCGGTGGTTTGCCCAGGGTAAGTATACGCTCTGCAAGCTCATCAATAGTAGTTAATGCCTCGGTGTATAATTCCTCGAATTTAAGGTGCAGCGTAAAAAAGTTTTGTCCTTTAATATTCCAGTGGCAGCCTCTTAATTTTTGGTAGTGAATATGGTAATTGGCCAGCAGATCATTCAGCAGGTCAACAACCGGTTTTACTTTACGTTCCTCGAGGCTTATTTCTTTTGCGTTCATAAGATTTAAATGTTGTTTTGATTGTTTAACAGGTGTGTAAGTTCAATGTTTGTACCAAAGCTAAGCAGTTTTTAATAATTATAGGATATTTGCAAACGCATGACAACATTTAGTCCGATACTTCAAAAAACATTCGATGGTACCATCTGGCGCATGGATATTGACGAGATCACCTCCACCCTCGCCTTAGAGATACGCAACGAGGCTGACAGAACGACAAGCTTTGCTGCCATTAATCTGCCAAAAGCACACGTAAATTTTGAGGGATATACCACGCACGAGCGTTGGCTTACCGGTATGGAAACGGTGCATAACGGCGTGCTGCTGCTACATTATTTTCAGGGAGAAAATTCACCGGTACATAAAGGCATAACGGCTATCAATACAGCGGATGGATCAGAGCTGTGGAGCAATTATTCCTTAGCGTACGATCATCTGAGCGCTACCGGGCCGGTACTGTTCAATACCCAAATGCTGCCTAAGAAATTATATGTGCACGATATTGTTACCGGCAAGGCATTAAGGCCATATAATACTATTACTGACGATGAACTGATAAAACAAATACAGGTACCGCAATACTTGCCACAACAGCAAATACCTGCCTTATTACAGCATATTGAGCCCGCGGGTGGTTTGATACATTATTTGGAGCATAATAGTTACAGAATTGTATCTTTGCACACCCTTAACAACGGGGTGTTGCAGCAATGGCTGTATGTGTTGGATGATGAGCATATTTGTTACGAAGAATTGTTAATGACCGATATACAAAAATTACAGCCCGAGGCGTTTGTATTACATAAAAATTGGCTCATCTGCCTGAAGAACAAAGCCGAGTTACTGGTTTTGGAAATATAATTTATTGTATTATAAAACATTATGAAATTTAAGCTGACTTTTCTATTGATATCAACCATTACCTTTTCCGCCCCCGTTTTTGCAGGTAGTGTAATTGATTCAATAGGTGTCGAAAACCAAAGCGGGAAAAAGATAATCTTACATAAAATAGATCCGAAGGATAATTATTACTCGATAGGCCGACGTTACAACATAAGGCCGAACGCGATAATCAAATTCAACAACAACGCGCCAATGCGCATAGGCAACGTAATAAAAGTACCAACTGAAGTGCCTTTTGACGAAAGCCAGCAACAGGTAGCCACCACTACACCAGCACCTCAGCAACAACAAACACAAACAAGGCCTGCTACACAACAACCGGTACAGCAGCCGCAAGTACAAACCACACCTCCGGCTACGCAGCAACAAACACAGCCTGCAACTGCCGACGCTAATAATATTCCCGAGTATCAGGATTATAAGGTATCAGCAGGTGAAACATTGTTCGCTATATCGCGCAGGTTCAATACTACTGTTGATGATATTGTAAGCATTAACAAACTGACTAAAAAATCACTTTCGGCAGGGCAAATTATTAAGGTGCGTGCTAACAAAACCACTACTACCCCACCGCCGGTAACTACCGTACCCGATACTACCAAGGTTGCAGCCGTGCGCGACTCGACAGAGCCGATGCCGGTATCATCAACAGATTCGGTTGGCGCGGGTGTTAGGCCAAACCGTTATGGCTTGTACGAAAAAAATGAGAAAGGCGTAGCCACCTGGATGGATGAGGCCGGCCTTGACCCGAATAAGAAACTGGTGCTGCATCGCACCGCCCCCATCGGCACCGTGATCAAGATCATTAACCCGATGACCAACCGCACTACCTTTGCAAAGGTGGTTGGCAGGTTTACGGATAACGAATCGACCAAGGACGTTATCATTGTTATGACTAAAAATGTAGCCGAATCATTAGGCGCGCTTGATAAACGTTTCCACGTAAATTTAAGTTACGGCACTACGAATGAATAAACCTTTTATTGTTGGCATAGCCGGTGGCAGCGGCTCTGGCAAAACTTTTTTTTTAAAGTGTTTTTTAAAGCATTTCAGCAGCGACGAGGTTGCCCTTGTATCGCAGGATGATTACTACTTCCCGGTGGCGGATAAAATGACCGCCGAGGAAAATAAGCTCTATAATTTTGATCTGCCCGATACCATTGATCATACCCATTTTGAGAATGATATTGAGGACTTGCTGAATAATAAAAGCATCACCAAACTCGAATATACTTTTAATAACCCCAACGCCAAGCCTAAAACGCTGGAGATAAAATCGGCACCGATACTTATCGTTGAGGGGTTGTTCATATTACATTTCCGCAAGATTGCTGACATGCTCGACCTTAAGGTATTTATTAATGCCGATGAGGACGTAGCCCTGCAACGCCGCCTGAAGCGCGACCTGATAGAACGTGGTTACTCGAACGATGACGTGCACTACAAATGGGTAAACCACGTAGTACCGGCCTACAAGGAGTATTTGTTGCCCTACAAAAACGAGTGCCACAAGGTAATTACCAACAACAGCCACGTAGCCGAAGACATCATCTGCATAACTGAAGCCATAGCCAAAGAAATCCGCGAGAAGGTGCTTTAGGAGTTCATAATTCATAGTTCATAGTTCATAGTTCATAGTTCATAGTTCATAGTTCATAGTTCATAGTTCATAGTTCATAGTTCATAGTTCATAAGGTGAACTGCGTTTTGGAATTGTGTATTGTATCGATACTAAAATAATTTCATAGCCTCCACTCTTCGGCTATGAACCATGAACTATCAACTCTTAAATATTAACTACCTCCATCCTCCTACTATGAACTATGAACCATCAACTATGAACTAATAAAAACAATTCCATCGTACAATAGCTTATTAATGAGTACCAATAACTAATGTTATGAATGCTTACAGCGATGACGAATTAAGGAATGATGATGCCGCTAAGCCTAATGCTTACCCGGTTGATGATAATAACCTGAAAGAGGAAAACCTGAAAAAATCCTTTTTAGGTGGTGAGGTAAAGAAAGCCGACGCACCGGGCATGGAAAGTCATGGCGCGGGCGGACATAAGTTTGGTGAGGATGGCTCAACGCCGCCGGGCGATGCGCCTAACAATCCTTCACAACATGCGGGATACACCAATGCCTACTTTGCCCGTACCGAGCCATCCGACGAAAAAACGGAGAATATCAACTTTAAAAGCGATGATCAGGATGGTGAGCCGAATTATGAAGGCTCCCGGTCTGACAAGGATTTCACCCCCGACGAGGAAGCCGATTAAGGCATCAAAAAAACTATAAATGTAAAAGGGTTATCAGCAAGCTGATAACCCTTAATTGCTTAAACACACTATTTATAGCTTCATTACTTATGCCCGGTTATACATAATGTATCAGCACTGATGTAATGCAACGAACAATATCGACCAATAGAAGCATTGAATCGACCACCGGGCATAATACTCCGTTTTTAATATGATTAGTGTTTTTTAAAATGTGCCTGTTACATTTGGTAATATGAACACCATGAAACGCAACACACTCGCCTTTGGGCTGGTTTTAACCGCTGCCGTTTGGTTTGGCTGCGATAATAAAAAAGCTGACACACAAACCACTAACGGCCCTATCACTGATAATGATATACGCGGATACCTATCGGCACTGGCCGACGATTCGCTTACCGGGCGCAAACCCTTTAGCGAGGGCGAAACTAAAACCATCAATTACCTGGCCGCGCAGTTTAAGCAAATAGGTTTAGAGCCTGCTAACAAAGGTAGCTATTTTCAGGATGTGCCATTGGTTGAAATAACAGGCACGCCAACCGCCTTGCAGCTAAGCGGCAAAACATCGGCAACGCTAAAGGCGGGTACCGATTTTGTGGCTTCGACCCGGCAGGAGCTGCCATCGGTAGAGTTAAAGAATTCGCCGCTGGTATTCGCGGGCTATGGTGTGGTCGCGCCTGAGTATGATTGGAACGACTATAAAGGTCTTGATGTTAAGGGTAAAACCGTAGTGGTATTGGTGAATGATCCGGGTTTTAAATCGGGCAGCCGCACCTTGTTTCATGGCGATACCATGACCTACTATGGCCGCTGGACATATAAATATGAAGAAGCCGCACGACAAGGCGCGGCGGGTATACTCATCGTGCATCAGTCGGAACCGGCAAGTTACCCCTGGGGTGTGGTAAATACCAGCTTTTTGGGATCGAAACTATATCTGCAACAATCAGACAAACACCTGTCGCGCTGCAAAATGGAGGGCTGGATAAGTGAGGAAACCGCCAAAAAGCTATTGACCAATGCCGGTATTACCGACGATATGCGTGCCTATGCCCGTAAAAAGGATTTTAAGGCTGTGCCACTTAATACAACGGCAAGCATCAGCATAAGTAATAAACTAAAGTATTCTACATCGCATAACGTGGCGGCTGTTTTAAAAGGCAGCACTACGCCTGACGAATACGTGGTTTATACCGCCCATTGGGATCACCTGGGTATTGGCCAACCGGATGCCAAAGGCGACAGCATTTACAACGGCGCGGTTGATAATGCCAGCGGTACCGCCGCCCTGCTTGCCATGGCCAAGGCATTTAAAAACGCAAAGGAACAGCCTAAACGTTCTATACTTTTCTTGGCGGTAACGGCTGAGGAACAGGGGTTGTTAGGTTCAGAATATTATGCAACGCATCCGTTATTCCCGCTGAATAAAACCGTGGGTAATTTGAATATGGATGCCTTATCGCCAAACGGAGAAAGCAAGGATATACCAATAACCGGCAAGGGACAAAACGATCTGGAAGATTATGTGGAAGCCATAGCCAAAGAGCAGGGACTGACCGTTGAGGCCGATCCTAACCCGGGTGCAGGTGGTTATTACCGGTCAGATCATTTTAACTTTGCCAAGGTTGGTGTACCTGCTTTAGATATGCACACCGGGCCTGATAGTAAAGTGCATGGCCGTAAATGGGGCGAGGAGCAGGATAAGATATATACCGAAGAACATTATCACCAGGCATCAGATAATTATACGCCCAATATGGATTTGAGCGGCATGAGCCAAACTGCCAACATACTTTACCGGATAGGCGCTAAAGTGGCCGATGAAACTACCTTTCCACAATGGAAAAAAGGTTCGGAGTTTAAGGCGGTGAGAGATAAATCAATGGCAGGTAAATAGCATCAGCATGGAAGATTATAAAACCGTAGCCGCATCGCAAACCACACTTACCGAACTGATGATACCCTCATACGCCAACTTTGGCGGCAAGATACATGGAGGTATCATAATGGGTTTGCTGGATAAGGTGGCCTACGCCTGTGCCGCCAAGCATGCCGGTGCCTACTGCGTTACCGCCTCGGTTGATACCATTGATTTTTTGGCCCCTGTGGAGGTTGGCGAACTGGTATCGCTCATGGCATCAGTTAATTATGTAGGTAAAACCTCGCTGGTTATCGGCATCAAGGTAATATCGGAGAATGTAACCACCCAGCATGTAAAGCATACCAATACCAGCTACGTTACCATGGTGGCAATGGACGAACACCGAAACACGCTGCCTGTGCCAGGCCTCATACTGCAAACCGACGAGGAAGTGCGCCGCTTTTACCAGGCTTATCATCGTAAGGAACTAAAGAAATACTATAAAACAGAAGAAAAGCGAATGAAATCGGCCTACGAAATAGCCGAATCGGTAGAGCTTTTGAAGAATGAGCGCTGCATTATTCAAAAGAAAGACTGACAAACAAACCGATACATAAAAATAAAGCAGGCTTTTACCGGCCTGCTTTATTTTTATAATTTAGCCCCGTGCCTCCCCGTAAACAACCCGCCCCTGCCAAACCACGAACAACGGTAAAACGCAAGCCATCCGCTACCGCGAAACGGAAAAAGAAAACGGGCAGTACCTTTAACTGGTATCCTTATGCCATTGGGTTGGCGCTGGTGCTGTTGTCGCCATTTTATTATGGGTATGTGGTAAAATTCTTCTCGTCAACCTGGCGATGGATATGGGACAGTGGCAAACCTGCCACCTATCGTACCTACAAAAGTTTTGATATTGATATACCTATAGCTTACAAGATACACGGCATTGATGTATCGTACGCGCAAGGCCAAATAAACTGGCAGCAGGTAAGCACTATGGAGGAGGACAGCGTGCGCATACACTTCGCCTTTATTAAAGCTACAGAGGGCCTGCTCACTGCCGACCCATATTTTAAGCGTAACTGGCGCGAAGCCCCCAAGTTTGGTATCGTTTGCGGGGCTTACCATTATTTCAGGCCTAAAAAGGATGGTTTATGGCAGGCGCGTTTCTTTCTGCAAAATGTTAAGCCAGAAAGTGGCGACCTCCCTCCGGTGGTTGATATTGAGGTGACCGACAATGTATCGCCCGAAAAGATGCGGAAGGAGCTTAACGCCTTTATTGACCATCTGGAGAAGAAAACCCACGTTAAGCCTATCATCTACACCAACATCAGCTTTTATAAGCAATACCTTGAAGGCTATTATGATGGTTACTCTTTATGGATAGCGCATTATTATAAGCATGAACTGAACGTTTCGGAGAGCACTAACTGGTGGTTTTGGCAACATTCGGACAGGGCATACGTGAATGGTATAGCCCATGAGGTGGATTTTAATGCCTTTAAAGGCGACAGTCTGCAATTTAAACAGCTGCTTATACCCTAATTTTTGCCGACTATGAGGGCACATTGTGGAGATGCTCCCCAATAATTAAGTTTGGCACAAAACAACAATCAACTAACTATCAGTTACTTAACAGAAAATAACCCTACTGGCATAATTGTGTATTATAAGTTATCGTACTTAAATAATAAAAATAAATATATCTACAGTTATGAAAAAGATCATTTTGTCAGTAGCCTTTTTAGGACTAATAGGAGTAATCAACGCTAATGCGCAATCTACAACCACTGAGCAGCCAGCTGCTTCACAACAGCCAGCTCAGCAAACTCCTCAACAGCCTCAGCAACCAACTCAGGACCCGGCTAATACTACCACCAACCCTGGTACTACTACCGATGCCCCTGCTGCCGGTGCAACAACTAACGATGCTGCTGCTACCGCCCCTGCAACTACCGGTTCAACTGAAGAAGTAAAAACTCCGGTTAAAGTTGATGAATTACCAGAAGGTATCAAAACCACATTGAAAAGCGATGCGGTAAAAGAATATACTGCTGTTGATGCATCATTAGTAAAAGCAGGTGGTGCTGAATACTACATCATTAACCTTAAAAAAGGTGATGACCTGCGTTTTGTGAAGCTTGACAAAGACGGACGTCCCGTTAAGCAATAAATAAGCACTCATAATCACAATATACCTCAACTTCAAGAGCCGGAATTTATTCCGGCTTTTGTATTTTTACACCTTATTGCAACAAACTATCCATGGCAAAAATATTACTGGTTGAGGACGACACTACATTTTCACAAATATTACAAGGCTTTTTACCCAGAAATGGTCATGAAGTGGTTGCTGTGAACAACATAAAAAATGGTTTATCACAGCTGGACGACAGCAAGTTTGATCTGCTACTGCTTGATTACCGCCTGCCTGATGGCACCGGTTTAGAAGTTATGGCGCACGCCCATGATAAGGGGCTGAAAATTCCGGCGGTGATGATGACCAGCTTTAACGATGTACGTACGGCGGTAAAGGCCATACAATCGGGCGCGTCAGACTATATTACCAAGCCGGTAAACCCTGATGAATTGCTGATGATATTAAAATCGGCATTAACAAAAGGTGGCGAGCCGGTTACTGAAACCATTAAGGCCGATAAGCCAGCGGCAACAACTACAACAACCAGCTACCCCGGTTTTATAAAAGGTACCAGTACCGAATCAGACAAACTTTACGAATATATTGACCTTGTGGCACCAACTGATATGTCGGTAGTGATACAGGGCGAGAGCGGTACCGGCAAGGAACATGCCGCGCGTTTTATACATGAGCGCAGCAAGCGTGCCGATAAACCCTTTATAGCCATTGACTGTGGCGCCCTGTCAAAAGACCTGGCTGCCAGCGAACTATTCGGCCATATAAAGGGATCATTTACAGGTGCTTTAACAGATAAGAAAGGTTTATTTGAAGTAGCCGATGGCGGCACCCTGTTTATGGATGAGATAGGTAACCTGAGCTATGATGTGCAGGTTAAGCTATTACGTGCCTTGCAGGAGAATACCATACAGCCATTAGGCAGCACCAAGCAAATTAAGGTTGATGTACGTATTATTGCCGCAACCAATGATGACCTGCTGAGCAGCGTAAGTAATGGCGATTTCAGGCAGGATCTTTACCACCGTATCAACGAATTTAAGATACAGATACCAGCGCTGCGCGAGCGTGGCCGTGATCTGCAATTGTTCATCAGTCACTTTATAGGTATCTCTAACGAGGAATTGGAGCGTAACGTAAAAAGCATATCGCCCGAAGGTATGGAACTACTTACCCGTTACGATTGGCCGGGCAACCTGCGCGAACTTAAGAATGTGATAAAACGCATGGTGCTGTTAACCCGCGGTGAGGTAGCAGGCGCTGAATCATTACCTGATGAGATGAGCAACTATGTTACCCATTTGCCGGTTAGTCCTAATAATGATGCCGATTTGAAAGCATTGAACGAGGCTAACGAAAAAACGGTTATTCAGCAAACTTTGCAAAAGGTAAAGTACAATAAATCAAAAGCGGCCAAGCTGTTGAATATCGACCGTAAAACATTGTACAGTAAGATAGAGCGCTACGGCCTCGACTCTTAAACCTCGGCGCTGTGCAGATACTCACGACGTATCTGCTCGCGCAGGTGTTGTAGGCGGATAATCAGGGCGAGCAGTTTATTGGTATGCATATTGTTTAGCGTATCGGCCTTATTTAACTCAAGCTCAGCAGCACGCAGATCGGCAGCAAGCGTTTTGGCACCTATCTGCGCTGTACGCCCTGCCATGCGGTGTACGGTTATGGCTATCTGCTCAAGCACCTCATCGCTGTAATTTTCAAGCAGTTGTTTCAGGCTGTTAATATCGTTATAGGTATCATCGGTAAACAGTTCGAGTATGCGGGCCAACTGATCCTTATCGCCAAAGGTCATTTGTTCGAGGGAGCGCATATCAATTTCCTCGCTTACGGTTTCTTCCTCGCCAAAATCCAGTATCTCTATCAGTTCATGCTCCTTAAATGGTTTTTTAACTATACCATTAAAGCCAGCGGCCAATATACTCTCCCGCTCCTGCGGAATTACCTGTGCCGTTAAGGCGAATATTTGCACCTCCGCCGGTAATTTAGCACGCAGGGCTTTGCAAAGCTCAATGCCGCTCATGCCCGGCATGCGTATATCCATCAGTATATATTTTACGTCCTCCGTCCAGGCGGCATCAAGCACCTGTTGCGGGGAGTTAAAGCTGCGGTGGCTAATGTTATGCTTAGTAAGCATCAGTGAGCACATTTCGAGGATGAAGCTGTCATCATCCACAACCCACACCATTTCGGTACCTGCTTTAAGCACCGGCAAATGGGCATTTTCAGGATGATGCTTTTCGGGCGCGGCAGCCACGGCAAAACTCAGGTGGAATATAAATTGAGAGCCCTTACCCAGCCTGCTGCTTACGTGTATACTGCCCCCCTGCGCTTCAACCAATTGCTTGCTGATGGTTAGCCCAAGGCCGGTGCCTATCTGCGTTTGGTTGTTATCGGCCTGTTCAAACTCATTGAATATTTTTTGCAGATCGGCCGGTGCCATGCCCATGCCTGTATCAGCTACCCTGAAGGTAAAGTTAAGTCGCTCGCCTTGCATTACACTGCTTACGGCCAGCCTTACATAACCCTCATCAGTAAACTTAATAGCATTGCCCAACAGATTATATAACACCTGCTTTAACCTGAAGGCATCGCCATTAACATATAATTGCGGCGAAAAATTGGCTTTCAATTCCAACCTCAACTGTTTCTTTTCCGCCTGAAAACGTACAACAGAGGCAACCTCGGTCATCACCTCCAGCATATTGAAAACGGAATTGGTGAAAGTGAACTTGCCTGATATAATACGGTTATAATCCAACACCTCATCCACAATTTGCACCAGGTGGCCGGACGATTGATAAATGGCCTCGATATGGTTACGGCGCGGATGCTCCTGCTGACGTATCAGTTCGGCATAGCCAATAATGGATTGCAACGGCGTGCGTATCTCATGGCTCATGTTGGAGAGGAAACGTTGCTTGGCCATGCTGTGGTACTCGGCTATCTCCTTGGCTTCTTCCAGTTCCTTACGGTAACGGTTGCTGCGCGATATATCGATCAATATCAGCGCTACCAATATCAGGGTTATCAAAAAGAAACCGAGCATGATCATGCTGATCTTCTCGACACTGGTATTCACCACCGCCTTGGCATGGGTATTATTGTATTCAATTTGCGATACTACCTCATTTTCTACCTGTTTAAGTATGGAGAGTATCTGTGTGATCAGCTTGGTATTGGCATTGGCCAGCACAACCTCCTGGTTAATGAACTGGGCACTTTTGCGTAACTGATTCTTTTCAATACGCGATACGGCCTGCGTCATGCTGGTCATGATGCTATCCTTAATGGCCTGGGCTACGGTATCTTTTTCAATATTGAGTTGCTCGCTTACCACCTTGTAGGCAGTATCGGCCGGCTTTTTCTTTTTACCGAACAGCTTGCCAAAAAACCCGCGCCTGTCCTCATTATTCTGCGGGTATACTATGGTGGTCGATATCTTTTTTTCGGTAGTTACGGCAGCACTATCGGCCTTTACATTTTTATCTACCAGATCATTCAACACCTCAACCTGTGCCGAAAAAAGCTTGTTATTCACCAACTTTTCGCGCACCTGCAAATAGTTCATGAAAAGCTTATCGCGATCGCGCAGCAGCTTGCGTAACGATTTTAAGCGCCACAGCTGTACCCTGTCGTTCTGATAAAAACCTTGCAGGGTATCAATTGACCGGTTGATGGACCGGGTTTCATTAAAAAAATTATCATTACTGCCGCCATTGCGTAAAACCTGCATACGCTGCATCTGGTCGAGCTGTGATACCCGGCGCGAAAGGTCATTTACTATACGCAGCTTATCATTCGGTGCCGAAATATTTTCGACCGCGCCCAGCATCTCATTAAAAGCTCCCTTACTAACGTTCCAGGCTAAAAAAAGGGCAACACAAGCCAATATAAAGGCAAATACTACCTTACCCTTAATTGAGCGCATAAAACGTTTCCACTGATTATCAGCCATCTGACCGTTGAAGAAGATAAATAATAATAACGCAAAAATAGCGGGTTTCTTTTTTACATGTTAAGCATATCCGCCTCTTCAAACTATCTTACAACCAAAAATGGCTGTTAAATGTTTGTTTGAGCTAAATATGTGGCACTATTCATTACATTTTGATTAGAAAGTGTGGCACTAAAATCAAATGTTAATATTGCGCTGGCTAATTATTTGCTTACTTTGAAAATTAAACAGAGATATTTTTTGAATGTATTGGTACGAAGAAGACGTTAAGCAATTAGAAAAAAGAAGTCAGCAACTCGCTTACGAGCCCGAAACGCTGTTTTATGGCAGCTCAACCATCAGGCTGTGGGAGAACTTATATACTGACTTTGCCGACCTGAAACCGGTTAACCTGGGTTTTGGCGGATCAACGCTTGCCGCCTGTGTGTGGTTTTTTGAACGGATTATGCTCAACTATAATCCGAAACGCCTGGTAGTATATGCCGGCGATAACGACCTTGGCGACGGCCGCACGCCCGAGGAGGTATTTATATTTTTTAAGCAACTGATGGTAGAGGTTGAACGCAGGTTTGGTAACATTGAGTGCCATTATATATCGTTAAAGCCGAGCATAAATCGCCGTAACATTATTGATAGATTTAAGTATACAAACAACTTAATTGAAACCGAAATAGTTAAAAGCAGCAGCAACTGGCATTTTATTAATATATTTAGCCATATGGTTGATGCCGGTGACCACCCAAAAGGGCGGTATTTTGTGAACGACGGTTTGCACTTGAGCAAAGAAGGTTATGAAGTGTGGAAGCAGGTTGTAGCCGATAACCTAAACGTTCATCATTAATTATTTATTCACAATTAAGTAACATGCTCTGCTGATATTCACCATCAAAAAGCTATGCCGAAATGAACAGGGAATATCATAAATGGTATAGTACCATGCTGCAACGCGACATGGAGCTTTTGGTATTTGGGCACAGCGGCCGCGTAGTGCTGTTTTTTCCTACCCGCATGGCCCGGTTTTACGATTACGAGAACTGGGGAATAATTGAAGTTTTACGGGAACAGCTTGAAAAAGGCTATTTGCAGATATACTGTGTTGATAGTGTAGACAGCGAAAGTTTTTATAATCAGGCCGTAGAACCATCGAAGCGCATCATCAGGCACATGGAGTATGAGCGTTATATTATTGATGAGGTGATGCCCTTTATCCGTAAAAAAAACAATACCGATTTTATGGAAGTGGCGGGTTGCAGCATGGGCGCTTTCCATGCGGCTAACATCGGGTTAAAGCATCCGGGGTTATTCAACAAGGTGATATGTATGAGCGGCCGTTACGACCTTACCCGCCTGATCGGCGATTTTAAGGATCTGTTTGATGGCTATCGTGATGAGAACATTTACTACAACTCGCCTATGCAATTTATCGGCAACATACACAATACCGATATAGTTGATAAGCTGCGCTCATCAGAATACATCTTCGCAATTGGTGAAACCGATCCGTTTGTTGATAATAACCACGAGTTTACCCAACTACTTTGGGAGAAAGGCATACCCAACAACCTTTACGTTTGGGATAACTACGCGCACAAGGCCCGTTACTGGCGACAAATGGTGCAGTTGTATCTTTAAAAGATACTTACCGGCAGTACTATCTCAAACCTATCGCGACCGGTGCCGCCGAATACATCCGGGTCAAGCAGTCGGCTGTATCTTACACCGAATGAGATGGCTGTTTCGTTAAAGAACTTGGTATCAAAAAATACCGCTCCGCCCACGCTCCTGAAATTGGCCTTGAATATATTGCCCGAAGCATAAAAATCAGAGCCGCGGGTATACTCATAAAACGCGTTGCCACGAATACGCATCAGGTAAATAGTATTGGCCATCCCTGCATCCGGGTAAGCTATCGGGAAGTGATAGTTTGCGCCCAGCTTATCCATCTTATACAAATTCTCAACCGAGTAACCTTTTGAGAACGGGAAGTTGTTAGAGAAGCTTACCGCGTTGTTTTGCCCGTGTTGCTGATGCGCGGCATTGATAACCAAACTGTGGTTTGGCCACAAGCCCGGTAAATAGAATGTACCCGATGCCAGGTATTGATTAGCCGACACACTCACCCCATTTTTATAAATAAATAGCAAAGTTTGCCCCCACCTTGGATTAATATGCTGCCGGGCCTGCTGCACACGGGTTGAGAACGACAGGTAGTTATTAAGATAAGTAAAGTGTCTGTTAAACACCGTGTACTCGTTATGGTAGTTGGTTTGGGCATAATAAAAATCACTGCCTAAACTCAGGCCGGTTATGTTTTTGCCACGGGTAAAATTGAATGGCAGCTGTACACCGCCATGTATATTAAACTCGTTCCAGTACACATCGTTGCCACGGTACAGGCGGCGGCGCTCAAAAATATAGTCGGCACCGGCGGATAGATAAGGGAACAGCGCGCCATAGGTAGCATTAAAACCCGCCTGCTTATAGCCCTCGTTACGATTATAATTAAAGTAGAATTCAGATTCAAACGTATTCAGTACGTTTTGCCCGAGTATGGACAGGCGGTAATCCGGGTCACTTATCTCGGGTATCAAACTATGGAAATTGAACAGGTTATATCCTTTTTTGTATTTAGTTGGCTGGTAATTGTAAACGGTGTCCTCTACCCTATGTATCATATTTGAGGCAACGTTTTTATCCAGCGATGAAACACCAAATTCTGACAGACTTGCGGATTGATCAGCAGTTGATACAGCCTCCCATTTTACATCAATTTTATTAACCTGTGTTACCTGGTAACCGCCTGCCGTAAAGCCAACCCAGGCGAGTTTATTGTTTGATACAGCGGGCTGATAATTACCAATAGTGTTTACACCGCTTTTTAGCTTGAACAGTTTTTTATCCTTAACCGACAAGGCGAACAATTCATCATTAATGCCCGATGTGGCGGTAAAGTAAACCGTATCCTGCTTAACGGTTAAATAGCCTACAGGTCTGTTAGCAAACGGCAACGCTACATCCTGCTGGCCGGTAGTTGTGTTTATGCGAATGATACCCATGTCGCCTTTCGTGTTACGCACAGCCGACAGCACATCATCGCCATAAAACTTAGGGTAAGTGTAAAACAGCTGCCCGCCATCAGGCAATGCCGATATCAGCTTGCCGGTTTGAGCATCCAATACGTGCAGTGCGGCCTTGCCATCAGGGTTTACCTGGACGGCTACTATGCGCTTACCATCGGCACTAAATGCTGGTGAAAAGTATTTGGTTTTGCTGGTGAGGGTACGTTCGTGCCCGGTATTTACATCAACCACCCGTAACTCATGGTAATTGCGGTAGCCCCAGCGCAAATCGCGGCGGTAGGCGGAGTATATGATCTTTCCATCGTTATAATCAAAATACCTGTCTTGCGATATGGCTCGTGTAGTTATCTTTTTCTCTTTGTCGCCGGTGCGTATAACAAAACGGGCTATATGGTTATAAGGGCTTTTAAGGTAAATGACGGTGCTATCGTTCACAAAAGCCGGAAACTCCTCATCGGCTACAAAATGTTTGATCTGCTTTTGCGGCGCGGCATCATTAAACTGCTGCTTGAAACTCGCGAAAGCCTCATTACGGAAGGTACTGAACCTTACCCCCGAGTGATTTTTAAAGCTACTTTGAAACGGATAAAACAGGCTATTGAACGCGGCGGCATCATGCGTAACATCGCGCCAAAAATCATCGCCATATTTTTCACGACCGTAAGCTACCATCATATAGCCCAACGGGTAATGGTTAGGCACATAATCGCGGTACGATCCGTTACGCAGCTTCATCCAGCTGTAATCCTTACCGGCAGCCCACAGGCCTCTGAAACCGTTATAAAAATAAGGTAACCTGCCCCTGCCCTGCCCGCTTACCAGCGTTTCGTTATATACGGCATCGCCCTCAAAAAACCAGTTGGGTACACTTAATGTATTGCCTAAAGCTTGCCCGCCCTCGCCAAATAATATCTTCAGCAAGCGCGAAACACCTACGTTAAAGTTATTGTACTGCTGCACATGCCTGAACTCGTGCACGGCCAGCATATCCGTCCACGGTATGCTGCCCAGCTCAAAGCTGTTTTGCTGCGGGGTTAGGTAAAACTCGCTGCGAAAGGGCGCCAAACCAACATAGCCATTACTCTCGGTAGTTTGGTTTTGCAGTAAAATGTTTACCTGTTTTTGCTTTACGCCGATAGTGGGTTTTACTACGTTGTTTATGCGATTGATGAGCACGGTTATACGCATCCCGGTGCTATCCATCCCGGCGGGGAATATTACCCTGGCTGCCGGAGTATTGAATTGCTGCCATTTTAACGATGGAGGATTACCCCCAAAAGTTTGCGCATCGGCCGCATTATCGGCTAATAAAAAAAGTGCTAAAAATACCGCGGGCAGATTTCTTTTTATAAAACGGCCTGTGTAACTCATTAAATGCCTGCCCATTCGTAGTAAATAATCGGGGTCATAAAAATATGAAAAATATGTAATTGAAAATCAGAATTAGAGATTAAAAAGACATTCGGCCTGTTAAATCTTGCTACATTTGCCCTGTTATGGCTAAAGTTTCTATAAACCTGGCAACAGGCTCATTACAAAAGGAAGAAATTATTGTAGGTATTGATCTGGGTACTACCAACTCGCTGGTGGCCTTTATTAATGCTGATAAGAACGCGCAGGTGATCAATGATGCCGGTAAGGGTGTACTGGTACCCTCGGTGGTGCACTTTGGCCAAACCGGCGACATAACCGTAGGTAACGATGCCAAAAACTACTTGGTTACCGATCCGCAGAATACTATATTTTCGGTTAAGCGCTTGTTAGGCCGCTCGTACCACGATATTGAAAATTATAAGGACTTTTTCTCGTACAAGGTTATTGATGATAATACCGAAAGCCTGGTTAAGATAAAGGTTGGCGATAAATTCTACACACCGATAGACCTATCGGCACTGATATTAAAGGAGTTGAAAGAGCGTGCCGAGCATGCCCTTAAAACCCCGGTTAACCGCGCGGTTATTACTGTACCGGCGTATTTTAATGATTCGCAGCGCCAGGCCACACGCGATGCCGGTAAACTTGCCGGGTTAGATGTACTGCGTATTGTGAACGAGCCAACTGCCGCCAGCCTGGCCTACGGCATAGGCCTCGACCCGGAAGAAACCAAAACCATTGCCGTGTACGATTTGGGTGGTGGTACCTTTGATGTATCAATACTGCAAATACAGAACGGCATTTTTGAGGTGTTGGCCACCAATGGCGATACCTTTTTAGGCGGTGATGATTTTGACCGTATCATCATAGATTATTGGTTAGAGAAGAACAACCTTGATAAGGCACAGCTTGCCGAAAACCGTGAGCTATCGCAACAGTTACGCTTAAAGGCTGAGGAAGCTAAAAAATCGTTCGCCCACCAAAGTATATTTAATGAGCAACTTGGCGATATATGGTGCACGCTTGATAAGCAAACCTTTGAGCAACTGATATTGCCTAAGGTACAGCAAACCATTACCTGCTGCCAAAACGCACTTAAGGATGCCAAACTGGATGTTAAGCAGATTGACGAGGTGGTAATGGTAGGCGGATCAACCCGCACGGCGCTGGTTAAACAAATGGTGGCCGAGTTTTTCGGCCGCCCGGTGCATGATGAGGTTAACCCTGATGAAGTGGTTGCCCTTGGCGCCGCCATACAGGCCGATATTATGGCCGGTAACCGTAAGGATATTTTATTGCTTGATGTTACACCGTTATCGTTGGGTATTGAAACCATGGGCGGTTTGATGGATGTGATTATTCCACGTAATGCCAAGGTACCTACTAAGGCGGGCAGACAGTACACCACCTCAATTGACGGACAAGTGAACATGAAGGTAGCCGTTTACCAGGGCGAACGCGACCTGGTGAAAGAGAACCGTAAGCTGGCCGAATTTAACCTTAAAGGCATCCCGGCCATGCCGACGGGTTTCCCGAAAATTGATATTAACTTTTTGCTGAACGCCGATGGTATCTTAAAAGTACAGGCTATTGAGCTGCGTTCGGGTGTTAAGCAGGAGGTTGAGGTAAAACCAACCTATGGCATTACCGATGACCAGGTAGAACAGATGCTGATGGACAGCATTACCCACGCTAAGGATGATGTAAGCCAACGCATGGTGATAGAAGCACGTACCGAAGGCGAGCAGATGATATATACCGTTGAGCGCTTTTTGCAAAAACACGGCACATCAGTAACGGCCGAAGAAACTGCGCAAACCAACGAGCATGTCGCGGCACTTAAACAGGCCTTAGAAAGTGGTGATAAAGACATCATCCACAAACATATTGACCAGCTTAACGAGTTTACCCGTCCATTTGCCGAACGCCTGATGGACCAGGCCATTAGCCACGCCATGAAAGGCAAAAGCATCGACTAAAAAGTTTTAAATAAGATATTTACAGGTGTGTATTTTTTGCATTATTTTAGCAGAAAAATACGCACCTAAATGATATCACATTTTAAACTATTGCCTCTGCTGGTTATTGGGTTATTATCTTTTGAAGTTTCGTCTGCACAAAACACATATTTTACTCCGGGTGTAGGTTTGTACTATGTTAACAACAATGCTAAATTTGAATATACCGTAACTTCTACGGATGGTTCAACGCAAAAAATTAAATCAAAAATATATCAGGATTCGGCATCACGTAAATTCTATATAGAGTTTGTGGATAAGAAAGCTCCTAAATCAGACCCAAACCGCATACAAAAGATATACCCTGATCAAACTATAAGTATTTCACGGGTTGTAGAATATGGTGTCCCTCCTGTGTATGGCATTGCTAAAGATAGCTGCTGGATGTTTAAAGTTATTAATGGCCCGATAAATGCCTATTCTCATTTTGCAGGAACATCTGACAGATATGATGAGTCGACAATTATTGGTATTCAGAATGGCGAAAACATGCCTATTATAGCATTCACTCCTGATAATTTAAAACTGTTAATATCTAAAGACAGGTACGCAATGGATTACTTCACCAGAAAAAAATACCTGAAAGCTTTAAAAGAATATAATAACAATAAAAAAGCAAGATCAGCAAGATAAACCATGAAACTCACCTCCCTGCGCCCCATATTGTGGACAGAAAAGTTTGATGAAACCATCAGCTTTTATGTGGATATGCTTGGCTTTATCGTGAGTGAACGTAATGATGATTGGGGCTGGGCCTCGCTCTATCGCGATGAGGTAGAAATTATGCTGGCTAAACCTAACGAGCATGTACTCTACGCCAAAATTGGCTTTACAGGTTCGTTCTATTTAAATACTGATGATGTGGAGGCCTTTTGGCTGGCCGTTAAGGACAAAGTCAACATTTGCTACCCCATTGAAACCTTTGATTGGGGCATGCGCGAATTCGCCATTTACGATAATAATGGTTATATATTGCAGATAGGTCAGCAGGTAGCTGAGTAAAAAAGAATTCACCAAAAACGTCATTGCGAGGTAAGAAGCAATCTCTTTAGGATATTCCCTTAAGAAAGTCGCTCGGGGATTGCTTCGTACCTCACAATGACGAGGGTTTTTATTTACCTATTTGCCATCCTTGTCATTTCGAGGGATAGCAAGAAATCTGTCTGCGTTTATAACCCATCCTAAATTCTAAGCATTTCTCGCCATTGCTAAATGACAGTTGAGATTATCACTCTCCAACAATCAACCTCGCAACCTTTTTACCACTACTCAGCGCTGCTTCAACAGTTCCCATTTTAGGACCATCGTATAGGTATTCGCCACAAAAGAAAAGGGTATGATCAATCGGTTTAAACAAAATTTGACGAGCCTCGGCGCTATCAACAGTATCATAAGCGTAGGAACCGAGAGTGAACGGATCTGCGGTCCAGTTGGCAATGTTCCAGGCTATCAGCTTGCTTTTCAATATATCGGGCGCTATCTTAAATATACGACTAAGCGATGTCAATGCCAGTTGCAGCATATCCTCATTGCTGGTGTCCTTTCTGTCAAAAGCGGCGGGGCCACCAAGCCAGCCGGTAAGTATCGGGGTATCGTATGGCGACTGAGTCCACCAGGTGGGTACAGCTTCGCTGCTGAGCAGAAAGCCCATGTTTTTCAGTTCGGCGCCGACGAGTTTAGTTATGGCATCATCATGCCAAAAAGCATGATCGAATTCCAGTAATACTTTTATTATCGCCCCGAAACCTATTTGCTTTATGGCGTTTAGTTGCTCGGGTATTTCAGGGGTAAAAGTAATGGCGCTTTGGGCATTATCTTTCGCCTGTAATACGCCTAAAGGTAAGGCAATCACGGCTTTGTCGGCAGTGTAGACAATACCATCGGCAGTGGTGGCGGTAACCCGGCCTTTTTCCCAATGGATATTCTTTACTATCGACCCTAAAACTATTTGGTTGCCTACCGATTTACAGGTATCGGCCAGGTATTTTATCATGCCACAATAACCATGTGTAAGGCGGTATTGATGTTCGTCGTCCTCGTTTTGCCACTCGTTGCCTAATGCCTTGGCACTGGCTTTGGCAGGTATAGCCGTATCATAGCCCGATACAAAGCGGATGGCGCTTTTACGCAGGGGAGCATAGCGTTCATCGGCAAAATAAGTATCTAAAAACTCGGTGATAGGCATATCGGTAGTTAGCTCACTAAGTTTCTCGATCAGCTCATCCCAACCTTCAATAAACTCACCGTTTTGTGTAAACCGGCCGTTATCATACTGCCACATCTCAAAGCCCGCATGCTCGTATTTAATTCCGGCTTCGTTAAGCAGTTGCAGGGTTACTGGCAAATTGCCATGTACAAACTCGGCACCCAATTCGGCTTGCTGAAAAAATAATTCGTTGGTTATGGTATGTATGCGCCCGCCGATACGGTTACGGGCTTCTAATATGGTAACGGTTTTACCGGCACGGGTTAAATTATAGGCAGCCATTAAGCCCGAGGCTCCGGCACCTATTACAAGTACGTCTGTTTTTTTCATGTATGGTAGATAATACCAAGTTAGCAAAACAAATATGTTATTAGCAAATTGTTATTGCCCGAATACAATTTTTAAAAAACTACCGTCAAATTAGTTGTTAACTAATTAACTTTATATTTGAAGATTATTAGAGATATTGCAGGATGCCGCCAAGAGGAAATCAGTTTAAAACAAATACTATAAGGGACGAGAACAAGCCCCGTACTACAGGTGGTAAGCCCGAAAAAGGCAGGGTTTTTAAGGTTAAGCCCGAAAATTTGCCCACGTTTGATTTGAAGGACGGTCGCCTGATCAAGGTTGTTGGCCTGTTCTTTCTTATCCTATCCATATTTTTTTTAACAGCCTTTACCTCGTACCTTTTTACCTGGCAAGAGGATCAAAGCTATGTATCAAAAGCTAACGGTGGCTGGGATAACCTGTTTAAAACCACACAGGAACTCGCCCTGAAAAACATAGACCCGGTGGTTGATAACTGGCTGGGTAAATTCGGCGCTCTGCTGGCCAATCAATTCATTTTTGAATGGTTCGGCGTGGCATCGTTTCTGTTCGTGTTTGTGTTTTTTGTGATGGGTTACAGGATGCTGTTCAAGGTGAGGTTATTTGCCATGAGCAAAATGCTGGCTTATACGCTGTTCAGCATTGTATTCCTTTCTATCGCTTTTGGTTTTTTTCATTCGTTTATCAAAGATACTCCGCATTTTTTAGAAGGTCAGTTTGGCTTTTGGAGTAACCGTTTGCTGGAAGCGCAAATAGGCCAAACCGGTGTTTTGGGCTTGCTGGTGTTCGCTGCCTTTACGGTACTGATCATTGCCTATAACATCGACTTTAAACTACCTGAACGCAAGGAAAAAGTAAAACCGGAAGCGGTGCCCGATGTAGTACCTGAGCCTGTTGACCTGATAGATGAAGAACTATCAGAGCCGGTTGAATGGCCACGCGCCAATGCCCACGGTACCCTGCGCGATAAACTGGCTGCTAATGTGCCAAAAACCGAACCTGTAAAACCACAGCCTGTAGTACAGGAAGTGCCCGTTTTTCATGAACCCGTAGTACTTACGCCCGACCCGGTAGTGAACGAGCGCGTGATACATGAGCCGGAGGAGGAAGAAGAAATACCGCTTACCGTTGAAACCGAACGACCAACGGCTATTCTCAATATCGAAAAAAGTGATTCGGATAAAGCGAATGACCTGGTTGAACAATTCGGTACGTTCGACCCAACGCTTGATCTGGCGAGCTATAAATACCCGCCGCTTGAGTTGCTGGAAAACTATGGCACCAACAAGATCGCTGTTAATGCCGAGGAGTTAGAGGCCAACAAAAACAAGATCGTTGAAACACTCAATCATTACAATATTGAGATCGATAAAATAAAGGCGACCATTGGCCCAACGGTTACACTGTACGAGATAATCCCGGCGCCGGGTGTGCGTATCTCCAAGATCAAGAATCTGGAGGATGATATTGCGCTGAGCCTTGCCGCCTTGGGTATACGTATTATTGCCCCAATGCCGGGCAAGGGTACCATCGGTATCGAGGTGCCTAATCAGCATCCCGAAATGGTGTCAATGCGCTCGGTACTGGCAACCGAAAAGTTCCAGAATACTACCATGGATCTGCCTATCGCGCTGGGCAAAACCATATCAAACGAAGTATTTATTGCCGATTTGGCCAAGATGCCCCACTTACTGGTGGCGGGTGCTACCGGTCAGGGTAAATCAGTGGGTATCAACGCTATTTTGGTATCGCTGTTGTACAAGCGTCACCCGGCTGAATTGAAGTTTGTATTGGTCGATCCTAAAAAGGTGGAGTTAACCCTGTTCCGCAGAATTGAGCGCCACTTTTTAGCTAAGTTGCCCGATGAGGCTGATGCTATCATCACTGATACTAAAAAGGTAATTAACACCCTTAATTCGTTATGTATCGAGATGGATCAGCGGTATGATCTGTTAAAGGATGCGCAGGTACGTAACCTGAAGGAGTACAACGCCAAATTCATCAACCGTAAAATACCTAACCCGGAGAAACACCGTTTCTTGCCGTTCATTGTACTGATAGTCGACGAATTTGCCGACCTGATGATGACCGCCGGTAAAGAGGTGGAGATGCCAATTGCCCGTTTGGCGCAGCTGGCCCGTGCGGTGGGTATTCACCTGGTAATTGCTACGCAAAGGCCATCAGTTAATATTATTACGGGTACCATTAAGGCCAACTTCCCAGCCAGGCTGGCGTTCAGGGTATTGTCAAAGATAGATTCACGTACCATTCTCGACGCTGGCGGTGCCGATCAGCTGATCGGTCGTGGTGATATGTTGCTGTCAACCGGCAGTGATCTGATACGTTTGCAATGTGCCTTTGTGGATACGCCGGAGGTAGAGAAGATATCATCATACATAGGCGATCAGCGGGGATACCCAACAGCGCACATGCTGCCTGAATACGTTGGCGACGGCGAAGAAAGCGGCGGTGCAAAAGATTTTGACCCTGACGATCGCGACCCAATGTTTGAAGATGCCGCCCGTTTGATAGTACTGCATCAGCAAGGTTCAACCTCGCTCATACAGCGTAAACTTAAGCTGGGCTACAACCGCGCCGGCCGCATCATTGATCAGCTGGAAGCGGCAGGCATAGTTGGTCCGTTTGAGGGAAGTAAGGCGCGTGATGTGCTTTACCCTGATGAATATAGTTTAGAGCGCCATTTGGAAGCTTTATCGGGTAAGGGGGAGTAAGGCCTCACCCCAGCCCTCTCCTGAAGGAGAGGGGGTCTATAAATGCACTATAAAAAGTCGCGTCATTGCTTTAAGATACGGAGCAATCCTCGAGCGACTTGTCCATAGGAGAATATCCTAAAGAGATTGCTTCTTACCTCGCAGTGACGTGATTTTTATATTGCATTATCCCGCTTGTCATTTCGATGCGCCAGCGAAAAATCTGCACGCGTTCGATAGCCAGGCGAGAGATTTCTCCTCGTTCCTCGTTCGAAATGACAACAACTGATGACAAAAAGTATTAGCTTATTTTTCAACCTCCTCTCCTCCAGGAGAGGGCTGAGGTGAGGCCTTATCCTGCCTGCCCTGCCAATAAATAAAGCACCGCCATACGTATGGCAACACCATTCTCTACCTGGTCGAGGATTACGGATTGTTTGCTGTCGGCTACGTCGCTGGTTATTTCAACGCCGCGGTTTATGGGGCCTGGGTGCATCACCATGATCTCTTTGTCGAGATTGTCGAGAATTTGCTTGTTCAAACCATATAACATGGTGTACTCCCGTATAGAAGGAAAATATTTAATATCCTGCCTTTCCAGCTGTATGCGCAGCATGTTGGCTACGTCGCACCAGTTTAGGGCTTTGATGAGGTTATGTTCTACCTTTACACCCAGTGTACCAATGTATTTAGGTATCAATGTAGTTGGGCCACACACCATTACCTCGGCGCCTAATTGCTTAAGGCATAATATATTTGATAGCGCTACACGCGAGTGCAGTATGTCGCCTACTATCACCACCTTTTTACCGGCAACATCACCATACTTTTCGCGGATGGAATAGGCATCCAGCAGGGCTTGTGTAGGGTGCTCATGCGCGCCATCTCCGGCGTTCACAATCTGGGCATTAACGTGTTTTGACAGGAATATACCCGCACCTGCATAAGGGTGGCGCATCACCACCATATCAACCTTCATGGCTAATATGTTGTTCACGGTATCAATCAGGGTTTCACCTTTACTTACCGATGACGATGACGCCGCGAAGTTTACCACATCTGCCGAAAGGCGCTTCTCCGCCAGTTCGAACGATAAACGGGTACGGGTCGAATTCTCAAAAAATATGTTGGCAATGGTAACATCCCTAAGCGAGGGCACTTTTTTTATCGGCCTGTTCAGTACCGCTTTAAAAGTATCGGCGGTTTGTAAAATGAGTTCTATATCTGCCTGATTCAGATCCTTAATGCCTAAAAGGTGCCTTGTGCTTAATCCTGCCATGTTATGTTGATTTCGAATTTCGGGTGTTCGATTTCGAATTTTTATTTTAAATACTCTTTTATATACACTTGAACTACGTTACCGGGTAATTACTTTACCTCGCTCAGTAATTCTATCTTATCCTCTCCATCGGTTTCCTTCCAGCTTACTACCACGCGTTGCGAGGCGATAGAATCAACCTCGATACCCACATAGTCGGCAGCCACCGGTATATGTCTTGAGTAACGGCGATCAACCAATGTAAGCAGCTCCACCTTTTCGGGGCGACCAAAGGCCAGCATGGCATCCATGGCGGCGCGTATGGTACGGCCTGTCCACAGTACATCATCCATCATTACCACCTTTTTACCTTCAATAATAAAATCGATACGGGTTTGGTTGGGCACCAGCGGACTCTCGCGGCGACGAAAATCATCGCGATAGAAAGTAATGTCCAGGTCGCCCTGTAAAATGGTATCGTTAGGTAATATTTTGCGGAGTTCTTCGGCTACACGTTTGGCTAAAAATATGCCACGTGGTTGTATGCCAATAAGTACGGTGTTTGAAAAATCATTATGATTCTCGATCAACTGACGACACAAGCGCTGTATTGTTATCTGAAATTTCTGACCGTCGAGCAGTGTTAGATTTAGCATCGCTGGGATAGATTTGGGCAAAAATATGAAAAAGTTTGGTTTTTGTTATATTAGCATTAATCGATGTATCGAATGAAAACTAAACAACCTATAACCTTACTACAACTATTAACGCTTTGTATCCTATTATTATTTGCACACAAGCCAGCCATTGCCCAGGTTAATGGCGATACCTCTGCACTAAAAAAGTTAATAGCTAAAACCGACCTCTACAATAAGCTAATGCCGGTTGAAAAGATATTTGTGCACCTTGATAAACCCTATTATGCCGTTGGCGACACCGCTTGGTTTAAAATATATGTATCAAACGCGGCAACCAACCAGCTGTCATTACTAAATGGCAAGGTATATTTTGAGTTGATTGGTGATAGCAGCAAGGTAGTCGAGAGGCTGGCCATACCACTTAACGGAGGCATAGGCATGGGCGATATTAAACTGAATGCTGAAAATATTAAAGATGGCAACTATACCATAAGAGCCTACACAAACTGGATGCAGAATTTTGGGGAAGACCATTATTACCACCAGCAAATTTATATAGCAGGTGCGTTAAATAATAACGATTGGCTTGTGGGCGAGCAACACACCAATACTACTATGCAAAAAGGCATTAATACTAAATTAGCCTTAAAACTAACCTCGCTACAACAAAAACCCATAACCGGAAAAGAGGTTGATGTCCTTGTTTTAAATGGCAGTAAAACCGTGTACAAATACCCCGCTATAACCTCCCCCGAAGGCATAATTGCTATGGATTTTACGCTATCCGATAAGATCGACAGAAATCAACTCGACATTTTGGTGAAGGATAGAGATAATACCGGCCAAATGCTCAAATTTCCGCTGCCTGATAATACTGATGATATTGATATTCAGTTTTTGCCGGAGGGCGGTTATATTTTAGGAGGTGTTTACAACCGGGTGGCCTTTAAAGCAATTGACAATAATGGCTTAGGGGTTGATGTAACAGGCACCATAGTTAACAGTAAAGGGGAGCAGGTAAATACATTTACTTCAACACATAAAGGCATGGGTAGCTTTGCGCTTATCCCTCAAATAAATGAAAGCTATACAGCAAAAATAAAACTTGCAAGTGGCTCAATTAAGGATGTACCACTCCCCTTGCCTAAACCCGAAGGTATTGCGCTAAGGGTAGATAATTTAAAAAGCACGGACTCGGTATATGTATTTGTAAGCGCACAGGGAAGTGCAGGCCTGCCCGTAAATAATTATAACCTGATCATACATTCAAATAGCAAAACCTATTATGCCTTACCTGTTAAGTTTCGCAACAATTATATGTTCGCAAGGCTCCCTAAAAAGGGGCTGTTAACTGGTATAACTAATTTTTCGGTGGTTAACAGTAAAAACCAGGTACTTAATCAGCGTAAAATATTTATTAATAGTAGCGATAGTATAAAGCTTGATATTAACACTAACCAAAAGCTTTATGCTCCTTTAGATAGCATTGCTATACAAATTCAAGTTAACGGCAGTGACGATACACCATTGCTCTCCAACATTTCAATAGCTGTTACTGATGATGAAAAAATAAAGCACGATCAGTATAGCAATAATATGGTGAGCCAAATGCTGCTTACATCTGAATTAAAAGGAAATATTGAGGAACCCGGATGGTATTTTGAACATTACAACGCCAAAGCGCTCGACTGCCTGATGCTTACCCAGGGGTGGACATGCAATTACATAGAAGATGCGCTTACGAAAACAAATATTGCCCCAAAATTTGAGGCTGATAGCGCTAATAATATCTCGGGCAAGCTTAAAGGCTTTATGGACAGGGCAGGCAAAAACCTTAAAATAACACTTTTTGCCAGTGGCCGTGATATTTATTTAATGGATACCATAAGCAATGATCGCGGTGAATTTGTTTTTAAAAACCTGCCTTTTAGTGATTCCGTAGCTTATACATTTAGGGCACATACACAGAAAGGAAAATCATCCATTGCCGAAATAATTGTTAATGAATTTAAACCGGCAGCTATACCAGCGAGTACAATTATGCCACGGCCTATGCCCTGGTTCGCGCGAGATGATGCTTCATTGATAAGTTACCTTACCGCCAATTTTGCCGAAAAACAACGGGTACAAAAAAACGACTTAGGTAACATTAAAGGACGTGTGTTAAATACTGTTGAAATAAAAGGCCGAAAGCCGGTAGGTGTAAAAGGAATTTATGGCGAGGATCTATATTCATACGATGCTAACATCACAGAAAAAGACCTGATAAAGGGAGGCCGGGTAACACTGTTTGACTATTTGAAGCAAAACGTAAAAGGCTTTAACGTTATGCTATCAGGCGGTGGAGATCAATTTATGATGAATGGTACAATCATAAAAAATATACTTGTTGATGGCCGGAGTGTAGATATGTTTAGTCCTGCAGGGGGCGGGTCGAATAGTAGTTTTAATAACAGAAAGTTATACATGCAAGTAAGCATTACCGAACTAAAGCAAATAGTTATGACTCACTATTTTGATGATGCAGATAAACGCGTGCGTGCTAATCTGTTAATAAAAAGCAGATCCGGATCAGGCCCTATATTGCCATCAGACTATGGTAAGGCATACGTTTACAGACCGATACCGGTTTATCTTGCCAGAGATTTTTATAAACCCAGGTATAAAGCATCAAACAATGTAAATGTGATCGATTACCGATCAACCATACATTGGGAACCCAACATAATAACGGATGATAAGGGTAAGGCTAACTTCTCCTTTTTCGCTGCGGCCAAACCGGCCACCTATACCCTGATTATTGAGGGCACAACCCTTGATGGGCGATACGCGCACAAGGTTGAAAAAATAACCATCAGCGATCAGCAGAAATCAAAGTAAAAAAGGAGAGCCGGTTATATGTAACCGGCTCTCCTTTTATCATCTATAATTCTCTGTATTAAGACTCCTGGCTTGGATAAATTTACTTACCGGCCTCGAAGTCTGATTTGGCTGGCCCCTCGGGTGGGATCTCCTGCGGTTTGGGTGGGGTTACACCTGTTTGCTCGGTGTACGAGGTGTCATTACCCTCCTGCGGCTGGTTGTATTCACGTGTTGGTTTATAACCCGAACCCTCCTGTTCTGATTCCTCTTTTTCAGGTATCTCGTTCGGGTCAGGGTCTACTGATTCGGGAGCCAGGTGGGCTTCAAAATCCTTATCCTCGTCCACACCATTTCCCTCGTTTGCGTCATACTCACGGTCAAAGGCGGCATCATCGCTCAGGGTGTTGGTATAATTGGCGGTAAGGTCGTCATCGTCGTCGTCCTCATCTTCATCGTATAACGGATCGGTATTATCAACCTCTACCTCCTCCAGCTCGGTATCATTATCTAATTCATCTTCGTCTTCGTACAGGAGTTCATCTTCCTCATCCAGATCATCCTCATCCGGATCAATTGCATCGCCCGGGGTTTGATAATTATTATTGGCATAAGTGGTTTCGCGTTCCTGCCTAAGCTGATCGCTGCGATCATCCCAGGCCATATCATTTATCGTTGTCATAGGTTATCAATTTTAATTACTAATTAATAAACCTACACAAACGGCCGATTGTTTTCTTTATTTAAGAAATCAACCGGCCGTTAGCCAATATTCTATTAAGGATTGTTAATAACAATAATTACGCCTTTACCAGGCAAACATCTTTCAGTTTTGCTACGGTAAAATCAACCTCCTCCTTGGTGCTGTATTTAGAGAAAGAGAACCTTACCGACGCGCGCGAAGGGTTTGCGCCGATTGCGGTAAGTACGTGCGAACCAATATCGGTACCCGAGCTGCAAGCGCTGCCGCCCGATGCCGAAATACCGGCTATATCCAAATTGAACAGCAGCATATCGGCCATATCCATTTCGGGGAATGATACGTTGAGTACGGTGTATAAACTCTTGTCGGCATCGGTTTCGCCATTAAAGCTTATGCCCGGTATCTCGGCCTTTAGTTGCTCTATCATGTAGCTCTTAAGGCCTTGTATATGCGCCTGATGTTCCGCCATTTCGGCATAGGCCATTTCAAGTGCCTTGGCCAAACCGGCAATGCCGTACACGTTTTCGGTACCGCCGCGCATATTGCGCTCCTGAGAACCGCCGTGTATCATAGGTTTTATTTTAATACGATGGTTGATGTGCAAAAAGCCCACACCCTTTGGCCCGTGCAGCTTATGCGCCGAACATACCAGGAAGTGCACTTTTAGCTTACCCAGATCGTGCGCGAAGTGGCCCATCGTCTGCACTGTATCACTATGGAATAGGGCATCATACTGCTCGCACAGGTCGCCTACGCGTTCAATATCCGTTAGGGTACCAATCTCGTTATTAGCATGCATTAACGATACAAAGCTGCGATCGTTCTCCTGTAATAATTTTTCGAGATGGGCATAGTCAATATTGCCCTTGTGGTCGGTATCAACAAAACTTAGCTTAATGATGCCGGTTTTTTCCATCGCCTCCAGGGTATGCAGCACAGCATGGTGCTCCAGCCTGCTGGTGATGGCGTGTTTTAATCCATGATCAACAATACCACATTTAATGGCCGTGTTGTCAGCCTCGGTACCGCCGCTGGTAAAAAATATTTCGGCAGGCGATGTATGCAGCAAACCCGCGATAGTTTTACGCGCGCGCTCAATTAATGTGCGTGCCTCGCGGCCATGCGCGTGTATTGACGATGGGTTGCCAAAATGGCCTTCCATCACCTTGTACATTTCCTTTAATACCTCCGGGTCAAGCGGCGTAGTGGCCGCATTGTCTAAATAAACACGCATTATGTTGATCAGTTGTTGTGGGCAGATCGCTCCGCTCACGGTTATTGTCCTTTGTTAATATTACGGCAAAAACACGCCGTATGCTACATTACGCTATA
>NZ_JADFBY010000005.1 GCF_015223065.1 Mucilaginibacter sp. JRF | reverse complement strand
CATTATTCTTTTTCAATTTCGCAAGAAGTATTTTTACTTTTTTCTCGCTTAATTTTTAGTGACCTTTTTGTTTCAAATAACTATCCGCCTTGCTTTCAAAGCGGTCACAAATGTAGGCAGAAATACCACTATCAACCAAACAATTTCTCACATTTTTAAAACAATTTCATAACATACTGATAACAAGGCCAAACAAACAATCCTCAGCCACAAAAACATAGCTTTTTAGGGGTTAAATGATTGTTTTGTATCTTTGTTTGTATATGAACACTGTCGCTTTTCCGCCAAATTTTGTGGATTCGTTAATATCAGAGCCGGGTTTTGATGAGCAAAGTTTTGTTAACGCCCATCAAAATGACGCGCCTATATCTATCAGGGCAAATCCGTTTAAGCCATCAAACATCAAAAAAGGCGCGCAAGTGCCTTGGTGCAGCGATGGTTTTTATTTAGATAAAAGGCCGTCGTTCACTTTCGATCCGTTGTTTCACGCGGGTGCTTACTATGTGCAGGAGGCATCTTCAATGTTTATTGGCCATATATTTAATTATATAAAGCCCGACGGTGAGCCTGTAAAAGTGCTCGACCTATGTGCCGCGCCGGGTGGCAAAAGCACGCTGCTTAATTCGCTCCTTAATAATACCGACCTTTTGGTGGCCAATGAGATCATTAAAACGCGTGTACCTATATTAACCGACAATCTTACCCGCTGGGGTACGGCAAACAGCATTGCTACCAATAATGATCCGCGCGACTTTAGCCGCCTGAAAGGCTTTTTTGATATTATATTGGTTGACGCGCCATGTTCAGGGTCGGGCATGTTTCGTAAGGATAATGCCGCGATGGGCGAATGGAGCGAAGCAAACGTTGAGCTTTGCCATCAGCGGCAGCAGCGTATACTGGCCGATGTATACCCGGCATTAAAGGAGGACGGCTACCTTATATATTCTACCTGCTCGTACTCGCACCAGGAAAACGAGGATGTGCTGGATTGGCTGTGCGCCGAGTTTGAGATGGAAAGCATTAATATACCTGTTAATAGTGACTGGAATATCACCGTTAGCCAATCGCCACAACACGGGGCTTATGGTTACCGCTTTTATCCGGGTAAGGTATTGGGCGAGGGTTTGTTTGCCGCATGCCTTAAAAAAACGGCCGACAGCGGGCAGTTATCATCATACAAAAACAATGCGCAGCAAAAACTGCCGGCCGGTGAGCTTGAACTTATAAAGCGGTATATTAATAATAGCGACAACTATTATTATTTTAAGGTAACCGATGATTGGCTGGCGATTGACAGGCATCACCACGAAAGCCTGAACATATTGCACAAAAACCTGTACATCAAAAAATCGGGGGTAAGGATAGGCAAGATAGCGGGGCGTGACCTGGTGCCCGACCATGAACTTGCCCTCAGCACTATTGTTAATAAGGATGCCGTACTGCAAACTGAGCTTAGTTATGATGAGGCTATTGCTTACTTACGTAAGGATAATTTAGTTTTAGATACGCACGATAAAGGCTGGAGCCTGATGGGCTATGAGGGATTAGCTTTAGGATGGGCTAAATTATTGCCTAATAGGGTTAATAATTATTATCCGAAAGAGTTAAGGATACTAACAACCAGCCCCCCAACCCCCTAAAGGGGGAGTTTGTTCCCATAGCCCTCAATTGCCCCGCTCCCCTAAAGGGGAGTAGGATGGGTAGATATATTATATTAAAATATGTTGTTTGCTAAACATACCAAGAGTTTCCCCTTTAGGGGACGGAAGGGGCTCCTAATATTGCCCAGTTGATAACATGACCAGCGTGCAGGCGTAAATAGTTTCAATACCCTGTGCTTCGGCTTTGCGGCGTAGTTCGCCGTTTTCGGTACCGGGGTTGAAGATGATGCGCTGCGGATGGGTTTCTAATATATAGTTATACAACGGCGGCAGGTTATTAGTACCTACATACAAGGTAATGGTATCAATATCGTGGTGTATTTGTTCGGGCTTTTCAATGGCAACACCGGCTACCTCTCCCTGCTTCAACCCCACATTTACTATGCTGTGCCCGTGGCTAACCAGCCTGTTGGCGGCAAGGTAAGCATAGCGGCCCGTATCGGGCGTGGCACCTAAAATCAATGTTTTCTTATCAGCCATAACATAAAAATAACCGCCTTTGTGGCTATATTGTTTCTGTTTAATGCAATGTTACAATAGCCGGTGCTTTGCATCTAAATAAAAAATTAAAAAAGTTTAAAATGTTTTGAGGGCGCGCTCGTCTTCAACATTATATAATGGATACACTGGCTACAAGCATAATGCCCCACGAGAAACAGAACAGCATCATACAAACTATGGCGTCGTATGGCAGCAAGCTGTTTGGCTTTATCCGCAAGCGGGTTAAGAGCGAGGCCGATGCTGAAGACATACTGCAGGATGTTTGGTACCAGCTAAGCTCAGTGGTTAATGCCGAGCCTATTGAGCAAACCGGCGCATGGCTGTTTAAGGTTGCCCGTAACAAGATAATCGACAAGCATAAAAAAAAATCAGAAAGCCTGCTTGATGACCTTGCACCCGAGGGCGATGATGATGCCGATGACATTGGCTACTTTAAGGATTTTTTACTGACCGAAAGCCGAACGCCCGAGAGCGAATACATACGCGGCCTTTTTTGGGATGAGCTTTTTATAGCGCTTAATGAGCTGCCCGAAGAACAGCGGCAGGTATTTACCTGGCACGAGCTGGACGCTATACCTTTTTCGCAAATAGCCGAGATGACGGGCGAGAAGGAGCAAACCCTGGTATCGCGCAAGCGGTATGCTGTGCTGCACCTGCGCAAACGCCTGTACCAATTATATAAAGAGATAACAGAATATTAAAAGACATACAACAATGAAACAGTTTTTTTATAAAGGCAGGTTTATATTTTTCCCTCTTGCTTTTGCCGCCTGCATATCAGCTTTAAGCTTTGTGGTGATGCAGCTATGGAACCATATACTACCCGATGTATTACACGTTGCCACTATTACATTTTGGCAGGCTATGGGCATATTTATTTTATGCAAGATATTGTTTGGCTTTGGCGGTAAGGGTGGCCCCGGCAATGCTCCATGGGCTCGCCGCCGCATGATGGAGCGCTGTAAAAACATGAGTCCCGAGGAACGCGAAAAGTTCCGCACCGAACTGGAGAACCGCATGTGCGGCTGGGGCAAGCGCCCGTTTGGCAGGCGCGAGGGCAGGTTTGACGACCGCTTTAATACCAACACAGAAAAAACTTCGCAACAGGGTGACGCACCTACAGTTTAAAATTTAAACCGATAATTTTATGGAAGTGCTTGTATTTGCAACTAACGTTACCAGCGAAGGGCAGGTAAGCAGGGTACAAACCCTGCTTACCAATTTGCCAACTATTGCCGAGTGGAACTTTGACCTCGACGATTGCGATAATATATTACGTGTAGTATCATCAGATATTTCGCCGCGTTATATTGAAAACCTGTTGCACTCGGCAGGGGTAAATTGCCGCGAGTTGGGCGAGTTTTAAATTCCGATTAGTGCATAATAACCTATATTTAGGTTATGAAACCTATACAAACAAAAATTCTGCTGGCATTTGCAGTAATGCTTTTCGCTATAAACTTTAACTCATATGGCCAAACCCAGGCCAATATGAATGCCGATGCCTATTCTACCTGGAAAAAAGCCGACAAAGAATTAAACGTAGTTTATAAGCAAATACTGAAAAAGTACACCGGCCAAACCACGTTTTTAAATAACCTTAAAAAAGCGCAACGTTTATGGATACAGCTGCGCGATGCCGAACTGGCTGTTAAATATCCGGATGGTGAGGATTTTGGCAGCGTTGGCCCTATGTGCAAATCCTCGTATCTTGAAAAGCTTACCCGCGACAGAACAAAATCACTTAGAGCATGGCTAACTAAAGCTCCCGAAGGCGATGTTTGTAACGGCACTACCGGCGCTTTTTAAACACCACCCAATATCCTGTTCAAAATACCTATTTGCCCAGCATGGTATACATGATGTTGTATCAGTCCGTTTATTAATTGCTCGTAATTTACGCCAGCGCCAAGGCCGGGTTGGTTACGGTCGTCATTGGTTAGTTCTTCCCATTTTTGGTTCGGAAATTTTTGGATGATGCCGATCAGGTTCACGTTGGCCAGTTTCAGGTCGCTGATCATGGTTTTCCATTTTTCCTCATCGGGCGCGCCGGGATCGGGCCAGTCGCCAGCGGCGGGGTAACCCGCTTTGCTGCTTCTCATACGGTCGGTAACCTCTATCGTCCAGCCGAGCATGTGTATCACAATTTCGGCAATGCTGTGCGCTCCGTTCTCCGGATGCTCATAGGTAATTTCAAAACTTATCTTATCAATAGTTTCAAAAACCGGCGGGCCATACCAGGCATCGCCCGATAATATCTTTTCCAGTTCGTTCGATAGTTTTTCGGCTATGGTCATAATCATTTAACCGCCGAGCCACAAATAGGTTGATAATATTATAATGTTTTTGCTGCCGCCAACGCGCAGTTTATACCATCAATAGCTGCCGAAATAATACCGCCGGCATAACCCGCGCCCTCGCCGCATGGGTATAAGCCTGCAATTTGCGGGTGCTGAAAGGTATCCCTGTCGCGTGGTATCTTCACCGGCGATGAAGTGCGCGATTCGACACCTACCAGTATGGCCTCGTTGGTATAATAGCCTTTCATTTTTTTACCGAATACGGGCATAGCCTTGCGCAAGCGCTCGCTTATCCAGCCGGGTAATACCTCTTTTAGCTGCACACTTTTGGTGCCGGGCAGGTAAGAATTATCAGGCAGATCAGTTGATAGCCGTCCCTCAAAAAAATCGACCATACGTTGTGCCGGGGCTACCAGTTTACCACCGCCCGCCTTAAATGCGGCCTGCTCCACCTGTTGCTGAAAACGCAGCATCTTGAATGGATCGGCATCGCTGCCCGGCACATCTTCCAGGTTTATTTGTACTACCGTGCCCGAGTTGGCGTAAGGGTTATTACGTTTCGAGGGGCTCCAGCCGTTAACCACTATCTCATCCACATCGGTTGAACATGGGGCTATGATTCCACCCGGACACATACAGAATGAGAATACGCCACGGCTATCCACCTGCTCAACCAAACTATAGTATGATGGCGGCAGGTATGGCCCGCGCACATCGCAATGGTATTGCGCCCGGTCAATAATTTCCTGCGGATGCTCAATGCGTACACCCAGCGCGAATGGCTTGGCTTCTATTAATATGTTTTGACGATGCAGCATCTCAAAAACATCACGTGCCGAGTGGCCTGTGGCTAATATCACGGCTGCGGCTTCTATCTTCTCCCCGCTTTCCAGCTCAACACCCTTAATTTTATCGAATGATACCAGCAGCGATGTTACCTTTTTATTGAAATGCACCTCGCCCCCCGCGTTCAAAACAGTTTCGCGCATGGCAGTTATAATTTGGGGCAATTTGTTGGTACCAATGTGCGGACGAGCATCTACCAAAATATCTTCTTCGGCACCGTGTGCAACAAATACCTTGAGCACCTGGTTAACATTACCACGTTTGGTACTGCGGGTATATAACTTACCATCTGAGTAAGTGCCTGCCCCGCCCTCGCCAAAGCAATAGTTCGATTCGGTATTTACCAAACCTTGCTTGTTTATATTGGCCAGATCGCGGCGGCGTTGCTTTACATCCTTACCCCGCTCAATGATGATCGGCTTTAAGCCCGACTCGATACATTGCAGTGCGGCGAATAATCCCGCCGGGCCCGCCCCTACAATAATTACAGGCTTTGCTGCACTTACGTTAGGGTAGTTTATAGTATAATGATCGGCTTTGTACGCTTCATCAATAAACACCTGTACCTGCATGCGGTAAACCACACGGCGACCGCGCGCGTCAATTGAGCGCTTGATGATCTTTACTCCACTAACACGTTTAACAGGAATTTTCAGAGCTGCTGATGTCAGCTCCTTTATAACGGCTTCGTCCTCATGCTGCCCGGGAGGGCATACAATTTCAGTTTCTTTTATCATGATGCTGCCGGGTTTTTATCCCGGATGGTGCAAAGTTAATTATTCGGCATCAAAAATCGTCCGCTGGGGTACAATGAACGTTCGTTATCGTACAGTGAACAGGTACCATTTAAACACATTTATCTGATTATCAATACATTAAAACAAAGGCATTCAATTTGGCATAGTGGCATCAAACATAGATCACAATGAAAACCATCGATAATCGCTTAAACCAAATATGGAACGGATGCCTTAACAACAACCGTCGTGAGCAGGAATTACTATATAAACTGATTGCCCCAAAAATGCTTGCCGTATGTATGCGCTATGCCCGTGATAAGGATGAAGCCCAGGATATTTTACAGGAAGGCTTTATCAAGCTATTTAAAAACATGCACAACTTTAGAGGCGAGGGCAGCCTGGAGGGATGGATTCGCCGCATTATGGTGCATGCCGCTATATCGCGTTATCGTAAGCTAAAGCCTATGGTATTGGTTGATGATTTCGCTAATGCCGATGCCTACAAAACCGGCAGCAGCTACAACAGCAACCGCCTTGAAACCGCCGAACTGATGAACATGATACAGCAGCTACCGGCCAACTACCGCTCGGTGTTTAATATGTATGCTATTGAGGGCTACTCGCACCAGGAGATAAGCAACACCCTGGGCGTAAGCGAGCTGCTGTCGCGCACTACCTTGCACCGTGCCCGTACCATATTAAAAAACAGACTTAACCTGATGACAAAAGCAGAACAGCATTGCCTTGCCGGATAATTCATCCTAACAAAACAATGCTGTTCAAACCATTATAACCATACGGAGGGATAAATCACAAACCTCCGCGTTATGTTAGCTTATTTATGCTTGCTGCTCATGTAAAAGGTGATGTTACCACCATTCATGATGTCGGCATTTGAGAGCGACAGGCTGTTGTAAGGCTTGCCGTTAAGTTCTATCTTTTGCACATAAACATTTTTAGGACCCTGGTTTTTCACCGTTATCTTAAATGTTTTGCCTTTGCCAACCTGTACTTCGGCACCATTCACAGCAGGGCTGCCAATAGCATACTGATCGCTACCCGGCGCAACCGGATAAAAGCCTAATGTAGTAAAAATATACCATGCGCTCATTTGGCCGGTATCATCATTTCCACCTAAACCATCATGTGTTGGTTTGTACATCAGTGGCAATATCATACGCACACGTTCCTGTGTTTTCCATGGTTTGCTTGTCCAGTTGTACAGGTAAGCCACGTGGTGCGATGGCTCGTTGCCATGTACATAGTTACCGATAATGCCGTCGCGGGTAATATCCTCGGTTTCGGCAAAGTATTTATCAGGCAGGTGCATGGTAAATAACGAGTCGAGGTAACGCACAAAGCGGGTTTCGCCACCTAATAATTTTATCAACCCTTCCGGATCTTGCGGAGCGAATAGGCTATAGTTCCATGAGTTACCCTCAATAAAGCCCGCATTATGCGTGCTCAGCGGATCAAACTCTTTTCGGAAAGTACCATCTATATTTTTAGGGCGCATAAAGCCTATGCTGGCATCATACACGTTCTTGTAGTTTTGCGAACGTTTGATGAATTCCTCATAAATATCATTCCTGCCTAACTTTTTAGCCATTTGCGCTATAGCCCAATCATCATAAGCATACTCAACGGTTGATGATACCGATATGCCCGAACGCTCGTTAGGGATATATCCACGGTCAATATATTCGCCAATACCTTCATAATCGCGTTTGCGGGCGGTAGCCACACAAGCATCCAGCGCCTTGTTAGCATCAAACGGGGCATTACCTTTTACAACCGCGTCGGCAATTACCGATACGGAGTGGTAGCCACTCATACACCAGTTCTCGTTTGCCGAGTTTGACCATACCGGCAGCATGTGCTCCGGACTTTGGTCAAAGTGCGCCAGCATTGATTTTACCATGTCGGCATTACGCTCCGGGTGGATGATGTTGAACAACGGGTGCAGCGCGCGGTAAGTATCCCACAGCGAGAAGGTAGTATAGTTTGTAAAGCCCTCAGCCTTATGCACGTTTTGATCCAAACCTTTATACTGGCCATCCGCGTCCATATAAATGGTCGGGTTTATCATGGTGTGGTACATCGAGGTGTAGAAGTTTTGTTTGGTGGTCAGGTCGCCCTCAATGGTAATGCGGTGCAATTCATCCTCCCATTGTTTTTGGCCATCTTTTTTAACCTTATCAAAATCCCAGCCCGGTACTTCGGCCTTCATGTTGTTGAGGGCGCCATCCATACTAACCGGTGATAGCGCGAACTTGATCTTAACCTTTTCGCCCTCCTGGGTATCAAAGTCAAAATAAGCGCGAATTTGTTTGCCGGCTATCTCAGGGAAGTTTTTAGTTTGATTGAATTTACCCCAGAAACCGCCGTACACCTGGCGTGCATCGTACTTTTTAAAGCCGTGCTGCTTAAATGGTTTTGAAAAGGCCATAGCAAAGTACAGCGTGCGGGTACGCGCCCAGCCATTGGTTTGGCGATAGCCTACTATCAGGCTATCGTTAATTACTTTAATATACGTCCACACCTGTTTATCAGGGTAGTTGTATATGCCCGCCATCAAATCGAGAATGATGTGCGATTGATCAGACTTGGGGAAGGTATATTGATGGAAACCAACACGTGTGCTAGTAGTCATTTCGGCAGTAATGTTGCTGGCATCCAGCTTAACTTTGTAGTAGTTAGCCTCAGATGTTTCGTTTTGATGCGAGAAAGCCGAACGGTAACCGCTACCCGGTTTATCGGCAGTACCCGGGTTTAATTTTAGCTGACCAACAGTAGGCATGATCAGGAAATCGCCCAGATCGGAGTGGCCGGTACCACTAAAGTGAGTATGGCTAAAGCCTACTATGGTTTTATCTTCGTACTGGTATCCTGCGCAGTATTTATATACATCCGGATTGTATTTTCCGTTAAGTTCGTAGCTTAAGGTATCTGTTTCGGGACTTAGCTGAACCATACCAAAAGGCACCGTAGCACCCGGATAAGTGTGCCCCATACGCGCTGTGCCTATAATAGGCTTAACGTACTGCACCAATGAAGCATCTTTTTTTTGCGCGAATGCACCGAAAGTGGCCAGCATCAGCAAGATGGTAAATCGTTTTTTCATTTAACTCGTAAATTTCCTTGTATTTTGCTAATGTAATGCAAATTATGCAAACTCAGTAAATTATACAGCCACAAATACACACTTTTTGCCAATCTGTCATTAAAAAGCCTTTTTGTAACATCGGTATGTGGTTTGCTATCTAAATTGTAAATTCACACAACAAAAACTACACAATGAAAAAGTTATTCTCTGTTATATTAGTTATAGTGACCGCCATGTCATTAAGCTCATGCAGCTACAACAGCATGGTTAAGCTTGATGAGAATGTTAAAGGCAAATGGGGCGCGGTACAAAGTCAATATCAACGCCGTTCAGATTTGATTCCTAACCTGGTGAATACCGTTAAAGGCGCGGCAAATTTTGAAAAAGGTACGTTAACTGCTGTTACCGAGGCACGCGCCAAAGCAACATCAGTACAGGTTGACCCTACCAAACTTACTCCCGAATCAATAAAAGCCTACCAGGCTGCACAAGGCGAATTAAGCTCAGCTTTAGGGCGATTATTATCGGTAACTGAAAACTACCCCGACCTAAAAGCGAACGAAAACTTTAAAGATCTGCAATCGCAATTAGAAGGTACCGAGAACCGCATAAACGTAGCCCGTTTAGATTTTAACCAGGCCGTGCAGGATTACAACAGCAAGATCCGCTCGTTCCCTGCTAATCTGACCGCCAAAATGTTTGGCTTTGCCGAAAAAGGCTACTTTACCGCCGAAGCCGGTGCAGACAAAGCGCCAAAGGTTGAATTTTAATAAGAGAGATCGATCTCACTGATGTTTGAGTGATTTCACCGATTTGAGGGATTGATGATTATACAACTAACGAGATCAATCCCTCAATAATTCATTAAATCAATAATTACATTCATGAACCTATTTAACGACGAGGAACAGCAGCGCATACAAAAGGCCATTGAGGCTGCCGAGAGGGCTACCTCGGGCGAGATACGCATCTGCATTGAAAAAAAATGCAGCGATGAGGTGCTTGATCGTGCTGCCAAATACTTTTACCAGTTAAATATGGATAAAACCAAGCTGCGCAACGGTGTGCTTATTTACCTGGCCACGGTTGACCGTAAGTTTGCCATTATTGGCGATGCCGGTATAAACCGTGTGGTACCTGCCGATTTTTGGGATAGCACCAAAGAAAGTATGCTGGCCGAATTTAAATACGGCAATCTTGCCGAGGGCATTATTACCGGCATAGGCATGGCCGGGCAACAACTGAAAAAGTATTTCCCGGTTACGGATGATGATACCAATGAACTGCCTAATGACATTGCCCACATGGATGGCGATTAAACCAATACGATGTTTAAAAAATATATAGTACTTATTTGTTTAAGCCTTACCGCGCTGTTAGGTTTCGGACAGGAAATTCCGCCCAAATCAACCACCCTGGTTACGGACTATACCAACACCCTGAGCGTGCATGATAAGCAAAGCCTCGAGGATAAACTGGTAGCGTTTGATGATTCAACCTCAACGCAGATCGCCATTGTGATCATGCGCTCGGTGGGCGATTATGATATTGGCGAATATGGGGTTAAGCTTCTCCGTGACTGGGGTATTGGCAGTAAAGAAAAGAACAACGGTGTGCTGATACTGGTTGCCAAAGAGGACCGTAAGCTAACCATACAAACCGGCTACGGTGTTGAAGGCGCCTTGCCCGATGCCATTGCCCGGCAAATACGCTCCAACTATATTAACCCCCGCTTTCGCGAAGGCGACTTTTATGGCGGCCTGAATGCTGGTGTTGACGAGATCATTAAATACACCAAAGGCGAGTACAAAGCCGAGTCGAAACCTAAAAAGAAAGCCAAAAGCCTGGGTATACCGGGCGTAGCCATCGGTATCTTCGTTATCCTGGTGGTGATCATTATCAGCAGGCGCGGTGGCGGTGGCGGCGGTGGCCGTATCATTGACCGCCGTGGCGGTGCCGATCCGTTCTGGTGGTTTTTGGCGGGCAATATGCTTGGCAACAGCGGCCGTAGCAGCGGTGGTGACTGGGGTGGTTTCTCCGGTGGCGGCAGCTCAGGCGGCGGTGGCTTTGGTGGTTTTGGCGGAGGTAGCAGCGGTGGCGGCGGTAGCAGTGGTAGCTGGTAATTTTATTTGTTCAAGATATGCAACACCGGGATTATATGCTTAATGAGGCCCGTAAGATCGCCCTTTTGCTGGCGCGCTTATTAGGCTTAAAAGTTGATGGCAAGTTTGATGAATTTAATACTGCTTTTGACGATGCCCTGCTTAACGAATACAATATTGAAACCGAAAAGCTACTGGCTTTAACTGAGGATGAGTTTAAGGCACAGGTATCGGCAGCCGATTACAGCACCGAAAAGCTGAACGCCTTAAGTCAGCTACTATACATGTATGCCGAACCTTTTGAAGCCGACGAAGAAACGGTTCTGTTACTAAAAAAAGTGATGATCATTTTTGATCTATTAGAAACCGATCATCATTACGAATCATTTGAAAACTTAGATAAACGAAGTACCATATACCGGTATTTTAATGATAACTATGGATCTTAACTGGAAAGTTTGCGAATCAACCTACCTGCATAAAGGCCCCTGGGCTACCCTCCGCAGCGATAAATGCGAAATGCCCGATGGCCGTATAGTTGAACAATACTACGTACTCGAATACCCCGACTGGGCAAATGCCGTAGCCATTACCGAAGAAGGTAAAGTATTGCTGGTAACTCAATATCGCCATGCGGCCAACATTATATCATTGGAGATACCGGGCGGCGTTATTGATGAAGGCGAGGAACCCATTGAAGGCATGCGCCGCGAACTGCTGGAAGAAACCGGCTACCAGTTTGATGATATTGAACTGGTAACCACTACCTACCCTAACCCGGCCACATCAAACAACAAAACCTACTGTTACCTGGCCCGTGGCGGCAAAAAAGTTCAAGGCCAAAGTTTGGATGAGCATGAGGAACTCATAGTTACCGAACATACTATAGACGAGGTGAAGAAACTACTGGCCGAAGGCAAAATAGCCCAATCGCTACATTGCACCGCTTTGTTTTACGCACTGATGAAGCTGGGGAAGTTGAAGTAAACTTTTTTAGCCCGATTTTGCTTATATTAGTATAAATGAAACACATATTAGATATACCCCGCAATGCCATGGAAGTATTTAACATGCTGCCCGAGGGAACGCTATGTGAAGTAATTGATAATGTTCTATACATGTCGCCATCGCCTACAACCAATCACCAACGCATTTTACTTGATATTGCTTCTGCTTTAAAATTCAACACTACACAAGCCCAAACCGGCGAAGCCTTTATAGCGCCTTGTGATGTATATCTTGATGGCGAGCAAAACGTTGTTCAGCCTGATATAATATTTGTTAGCAATGCAAAGGCGGGCATCATCCAAAAAAAGGGTTTATATGGTGCGCCCGATTTAGTTATTGAGATACTATCATCAAACAAAAGCTACGATCAGGAAAAGAAGTTTGAATTATATGAGCGCAATGCCATACCCGAATATTTTATTATTGATAGCGAAACCAAACAAGTATGGCACTACCTGCTGATCAATAACCAATACCAGGAACAAACCGACCAAAAGCACGGTCAAATCATTATTGACCAGCTTTCGCTTAATATCAATTTCTAAAAACTATTCCGGGCAGTTATCCTTACGGCGGGTATCAACTATGTAGATGATCTTCCAGCCCTCGGCGGTTTTCATCAGCTGGAAAAAATTAACACCGCAGTGGCTGAATTTATCGCTCACGTAAAACTTGTAGGTAGTCCAAACACTTGCCAGCCTGTCATCAACCTTAATATCACCAAAGGTGATGCGCTCATCCCACACACCGCTGTGTGGTGTACCTACGGCTTTTAAAAACTCATCCGTCTTTTCGGTTATCAACTCCTGCGTACCATCCTTTTTTGCAGCCACGGTTTGCAAAACCATGTTGTTGTGAAAAGCAGAACGCAGCAAAGTACTGTCGCCCTTTTTCATGGCAGTGAACAGGGTGTTGATGGTTTTCTTTACGGCATCGGTTTCAGTTTGCTGGCTGAATGCCTGGGAACCCGCGAATAAAAGGGCAGCTAATAAAAATACTTTCTTCATCATGAACTAATTGGCTGCATAAATCTGCGAGATTTTTTTCATTATACCAACCCAATCAGCACCCGGAGTTATGGTTTTCATTTTGCCATCAGGCGATATCATGATCTTTCGCGGTACGGCCTTAACCTGGTAATCCTTGCTCATGGTATGGTCATCCATCAAAACCGGGAAATCATAGCCTGTACGTGCAAAATAGGCTTTAACCTTTTCGGGCGTATCATTACAAGCTATGGTTAACAACTGCACGCCATTATAACTGCCCTTTGCAACATCCTTATTAAAGGTATTAACATTGGGCATATCCATTTGACAGGGGCCACACCAGGTTCCCCAAAAATCAACTATAAGCCATTGGCCTTTGTAATCAGCTAACGAATGTTCTTTACCATCAACATTAGCCAACTTAAAATGCGGCGCGGTTTCCCACTTTGCAAGTACATTGTTGGCTAAAAACTGTTTAAAATCCTGGTCTTTAAAATGCGTTGTCATCAAATCTTTCATCGCATCAATAGCCTCGGGGTATTGGTCAATATGCATGGCTATGTTCTGCATTGCTACATCATTTTTACCGTTTTTAAGCAAGGCGCCTATTAAATCGCTTTGGTAGCTATCCTTTATGTTTAAAAAATATTGATCGGCATTTTTAAAGCCGTTTTTTTCGACATCGGTTTTAGGCGAATAATATGCCGCGCTCGACAGGTACTTGAGCCACTTTACCGAATCGGCCTGTTGTACCTCTTTAGCCTTGAGGTAATAAGTATGCGCCAATAATACCCGATAGGTGTAATGATTAGCATCAACACTGTCAGCCTCATAGCCCGTCAGTTTTTGATTAACATGATCAAGTAAGGCTGCCGATGCTTTTTTCTCGCCCTTTGCCAACAGCATATTGTAAATACTGATGGCATAGCGTAAGCCATAACCCTTTTTCATATAAACATCATCCATACGCTGAAAACGATCGGCCATCGTTTTCAGATAAGCAACATCATTACGGTGACGCCAGGCATCTAACCATAGATACAACGGTGTAGCTGTTTGCTTATAGGTAAGGTTTTTAGATGCCGCCAAACTATCAAGCACTATAAATTTGTTTTTGTATTCCCGGCGTGCGCCTTCAACATATTTGTTTATCTGGTAGGCATTCAGCCCCCTTTGGGCAAGACTGGTTTTCCAAGCATTATAATCAATTTCACCATCGCCGCTGAACATAAAATTAACAGCGAAATTATAATGAATCCAATGTTCAAAATTCGGCGATTTTGAATAGTACCGCATCAAATCGAGCGTAGTATCAACCGAAACCGTCATCACCTTTTGCATTTTATTGAACAGTTGTGTTGATGAAGCGGCAACACTACTGTTAGGTGTTTTAATAAGCAGGCTATCGTATATCAAAAAATCATTTTTCAGATCAAGTTGCTGTATAATATCTAAGCGACTTATTTGAAAATCCTTATCGTTACCATAGCTTTTGTTGTGGGCATCAAAGAAGCTGAATACCTTGGCCGAATCATACCTATCGTTCACCATGAGCGCATTACTCCAGAAGGATTTTTTTACCGCCATGTTTACCCAGGCAGTATCCACCTTTACTGTATGCGTATTTTTTACCAGTTGCTGGGTAAAGTTATTGTGATAATGAAACCTATCAATAGCCTCCGGAAGTTTAACCTTGGTGGTCAACGTCGCGGATTCTACAATGCGTGTTACCTCGTTATAGGTTATATTGCCTTTGATGACCTTTCTGTAACCATTTGATGCCGAATCGGCCATTACATCCATTACTAAAATGGCGCCCTTTATGCTTTTTACCTTGTATTGCGTTGCACCATCAGCCCAGGTGCTGCCAAAAGCAATTGGTTTAGCGGGTAATTTTAAAAACAGTTTTTGCAGGTCATCTTTTAGCTCCTGCTTATTCTCCGTAAACTGATCGGTGACTATTGACTTTAACTGCCATTTATTTTTGGCGTCGACCATAATAGCATCTAAGCCATCAATAGCTGTAATAATATTTTTGCTGTTCAGGATGATGGTAAATGGCTTATTAAGCATGGCCAACTTTTCAATGGCTGATGAATAGCTCAGATTCCCTTTTTTGATGCTATCGCTGTTAAAGGATTCCGTCAATTTATCGGTACCACCATTATTTCTAAGGATAGCGGCTATCAGTTTACACTCATACTTGATGCTTCCATCGGTATTGGTAATTAAAGGTTTAAATGAATATGTTGCGTTAACGCCATCAGGGCCTTTCCCCAACACTTCCGACTGATAGCTCAATGCGAATGGTTTGGTATTTTGCGCCAATGCCGGCGATAGCGAAAATGCAACCATTACCAATGGCAGCATTGTAAATAATAAGGTCTTTCTCATAGGCTGAGATCATAGGTTTGTTACAGAATATCAATTGGTTGCATAAAGCTCATTAAACTTTTTCAGAATAGCAAGCCAATCCTGCCCAAAATTGATGTTCAGCATTTTACCATCAGGCGATATCAATATTTTTGACGGATAACCACGGATCTTGTAGGCCTTTTCCACCTCCCTGTCTGACATTAGTACCGGGATGGTAAACTTATTCTCGGCCAGATAGGCCTTTACCCTGTCCTCGGTATCGATGCAAGCGATGCTCAAAAAGTTGATACCGGCATATTCGCCCTTGGTTATATCCTCATTAAATTTATTGAGCGTTGGCATCTCCTCGCGGCAAGGGCCGCACCAGGTTCCCCAAAAATCAAGCACCAGCCATTTGTTGCGGTAGGTGCTTAGGTCATGCTCCTTGCCATCAATACTCTTTAAAACAAAAGCGGGTGCCTGCTGCCATGATGGGATAACCGTGTTAGCAAAAAATGTTTTAAAGGCTCTGTCCGGAAATTGGGTGGTATATATCTTCTCCATTTCGTCCAGTCGTTCGGGCTGTACGTTAATGTGCTCAGCAAAGATGGCCAGGGCTTGCTGCTCATCGCCGGTTTTAAACAGGCGGTCAATAAACTCCTCGCGGTAGCTTTCCTTTGATTTAAGGAATACCCTATCGTAAAAACTGGTATAAGCTTTTTCTTTATTTGTTTTTGGCGAATACTCCGCCGCCTTAGCCAAATATTGCAAGGCCTTAACCGAATCGGCGGGTTTGGCTGCGGTGTATTTTAGGTAGTAGGCATGGGCCAACAAATTTTGGTGGGCATACCTGTCGCGGTTCAGGGTATCGGCGGTATATTTTTCAAGTTTGGCTATGGTTTTATCCAGTAGTGAGGCTGCGGCCTTTTGCTCGCCGGCATTGTACAGCATATTGTAAACCAGCATAGCATAACGGCTACTATTTGATTCTTTGGTTAGCGCATCATTCATCCCCTCAAACTCGCGGGCGGCGTTTAGCAGTTGCTTTTTATTATTAGGGTCAGCCTTGGCTTTTACCCAAATGTACATGCCTTTACTTTTTCTCTGCACATCGGCAAGTTTGGAGGCGTTGAGCTTATCGATCAGTTGCAAGGCATTTATTTGCTCTTTTTTATGATTAGCGATTATTTTTTCTGTTTCAGCATAGCTAACCTTACGTTCTTTCATGGCTTTTCTGAAGTCATCCTCCGAAAAATCATTCAGGTAACTTTGCGCTAACGACTCCTGCATCCAACTGCCGAAAGATGGATTAACGTGAAAATACCTTACAATATCATAAACAGAATCGGCAGACATGGTTAACGCGCCATGCATCTTATTAAAAAAATGCACCCCTTGCGGATCAATAAAATGATTAGGCGTTTTTACAAGTACACTATCATAAAGCTTATATCTGTCTTTCAAGTCCAAACCTTGCAAGGCACTTAATTTGGCATTGTTGTAATAAGCATCATTTTTAAATCCGGCGTCATTAGCCTTAAAAAACGCGAATGTTTTTCCCGAATCATTCTTTATGCCTGTTTTCAAGGAATTGCTCCACCCACTAAGCCTTACCGCCATATTTATCCAGGCGGTATCAAACTTGGGTAAAACTACATTGTAGGCTATTTGCTGCGAAAAAGTATCTTCCCGTTTATACATCGGCACTGCGTTAGAGTCAATCAATACAGTCACTCCGCTATTTGATTGTATAAGCTTGGTTACATCATTATATTCAATACGCTGTTTGTTATCCCTGTAAACCTTGGCAGGTGTGGCACTAATATCAAACAATGCACCTTTTATGGCCACAACCTTGTATTTAACAGGGTCTACCGTCCACTCAGTACCCAATGCAAGCTTTTCATCAGGTAATTGCAAAAACAAATTCTGAATACGATTCTTAGTTGGGCCATTCTGTATATTATTTATAAATTGATTGTATATATCTTCCCTCAGTGTCCACCTCACTTTAGCGGCATCGGCAATTTTTTCTAAACCCTCAACTTTGGTAACTATACCTTTGTTACTTACGGTTATTGTAAAAGGCATATTCAGCTTAGCGAGTTCTTCGGCTACGCCTGAATTGCTAAGCCGGGTTTCTTTTATTTTATCCGTATTCAGTTCATGTCCCCTGCCGTTCATGTCTTCCATTTTTATGGCGATCAAACGGCACTCATATACAGCATCGCCATTAGTGGCTTTACTTAAGGGCTTAAAATAGTAGGTAAAATAATCGCTCCCGTTAAATGTGCCGGTGTATTTACTGTTGTAGGTATAAGTAAAGGGCTTGTTAAGCTGAGCGTACGTTGTATTGACAGTAATGAACAGGCATACAGCCCACAACAAGGCAAGGGTGGTTTTTATTGACATAGGATGAAGGTTTTAGTAAATATATCGCTTTTTTAATTTAAAACGATTTACCAGTTAGAAAATAAAAATGGCCGCATGTTACAACATACGGCCATTTTTATTTTTATCGTGTAATGAGGGGTTAGCTCATTTTCAGTTTCTTTTGAATGTCGGCAACGTAGCCTTTGAATTTTTTGTCGGTGTCGATAAGGTCTTCAACGGTTTGACATGCATAGATAACGGTAGAGTGATCGCGGCCGCCAAAAAAGTGACCGATAGATTTTAGTGAGCTTTTGGTATGAGCCTTTGCCAGGTACATTGATATTTGGCGGGCCTGTACAATTTCGCGCTTACGGGTTTGTGATTTAACCATTTCGATAGGCACTTCAAAGTACTCGCAAACCAGGCTTTGTATGTACTCCATCGAAATTTCTTTTGATGAATTTTTTACAAAGTTCTTCAGCATTTGCTTGGCCAGGTTCAGGTCAATCTCCTTACGGTTAAGGGTTGATTGCGCCAGTAATGATACCATCGCGCCTTCCAGCTCACGTACGTTGTTATCAATATTGTGGGCTACGTACTCCAACACTTCGTTCGAGATATCGATACCATCCTGGTAGATCTTGTTTTTCAGGATAGCCATACGGGTTTCCAGATCAGGTACCTGCAAATCGGCAGATAGGCCCCACTTGAAACGAGATAGCAAACGCTCCTCCAAACCGGCCAGATCCTTCGGCGCTTTGTCTGACGTGATGATCAGCTGCTTGCCTGATTGATGCAGGTGGTTAAATATGTGGAAGAAGAAATCCTGTGTTTTTTCTTTACCGGCAAAATTGTGCACATCATCCATAATGAGTACATCAATGGCCTGGTAAAAGTTCACAAAATCATTAATGTTGTTATGCTTAAGGGCGTCAACAAACTGCTGTGTAAATTTCTCGCACGATACATATAGCACCAGCTTATCGGGCAGGGTCTTTTTTATCTCGTTACCAATGGCCTGCGCCAGGTGAGTTTTACCTAAACCTACACCGCCGTAAAGCATCAGCGGGTTAAATGAGGTACCACCCGGTTTTGCCGCTACCGCGTAACCTGCCGAGCGGGCCAAACGGTTACAATCGCCCTCAACAAAGCTCTCAAAAGTATAGTTACGGTTAAGCTGAGGGTCAACATTCAACTTTTTCAATCCCGGTATAACAAAAGGATTTTTGATGTCCTTATTGATAGAGATCGGTATCGGCATTGACTGATTTTTACCCTCGGCACCATTACCATTTGATGGCATGTTGGTGGTATACGGCTTATTTGACGACGACTGTTCAACCACAATGTTGTACTCTAAACGTCCTTCGTCGCCTAATTGTTTTTTAATGGTTTTGCGTAACAAGCCTACGTAGTGTTCTTCAAGCCACTCGTAAAAAAATAAGCTGGGCACCTGTATTGTCAGAACACTGCCTTCCATGCGCAAAGCTTTAATTGGCTCGAACCAAGTTTTGAAACTTTGGGCTGGTATGTTGTCCTTAATAATCTGAAGACAGCTATTCCAAACGCTTATACAAGTTTTTTCCATATATAGTATTTCAGTAATATCTTGATTTACAATCCCCGAACAAATCATCATTCGGCGTTGGTACGGAACATCGAATATTCAAAAAAAAAGCCGATTAAAAAATTTAAATTTCACGTTTTCAAAAAATTATTTTTTTGAAAAATCAGCTTCGAATTATTAAAAATATTATAACAATTCCTTAGAATTTTCGCAATTCTGTTAATGGCATATTTTACTAATTAAAAGTTGAATTTTTAATTAATTCCCCTGCACTTCCCGGGAGCCCGGCTCTTTATGACATTCATTTTTTAACGGATTTAAAACCTCGTTTGTTTGTGGAAAACACCATTTTTTGCACATTTTACACAACCAACTGAGAAACAGACAACAAGATAAAATCAGCTTGCCTGATAGTTGAAAACTTTGTTTTAAAACCGCTCTATTGTTAAAAAAACCGGGGGTGCAAAGATAGAATTTCAGATCATAATTTTATGCCCTTCGGCACGAATTATATAGGCTGAAGTTGTATACGGATCATTTTGCATTAAACTTAATTGTTGCAGTATAATTTTGGCTAATTCAACACCCCTTGTATCAGCCGGTTGCAGGCGCGCGGCCTCATTTATTATATTTATAGTATCATCCTTAAGTTGCGTCATTACCTGCCAGGCGGCCTCGCTTACATATATCTGCTGGGTAACATTGTGCTGGTATTCGTTGCGTATTTCGGCTATTACCATGCGGTGCAATTCGTCAGCCTGAAAGTTGGCCGCGCCCAGGCGCACAAACATATTGGCGGGGTTAATACGGTCAATAAATAATATCACCCGCTCGTAGGCCTGTAGCTTCAGCATCAGCGACGGATCAACCGGTGGTTTGGCCTTTGAGGCGATGAGGATGCGCTCAAACCTATCCAGGTAGGGCTTGAACAGGTAAAAGGCAACCCATACAATGCCGGTACCGGCAAGGGTGGTTTTTAAAATATCTATCAGCAGGGGGTATATGTTCATGATACGGGCGAATGTTAAGCGGCCGTCATAAACTTGGCGGCCCAAACAAAAATGTGTATTTTAGATTATATTTGTGAATTAACAATTAAATAAGATGAGTATAGCTGTTGAAACCGCACCGGTAAGCTTTACACCGGGAGCCATAAAGGAACTGTTAAAACTAAAAGATCAGCAGGAGATAAGTGATGATTTTGGCTTGCGAGTTGGCGTTGAAGGCGGCGGCTGCTCGGGCATGAACTATGTGCTGGGCTTTGACCAAAAGAAAGATGGCGACCAGGAATATTATATTGATGGCGTAAAGGTATTTATGCACAAGGCACATGGCCTTTACCTTGCCGGTATGCAAATTGATTTTCAGGATGGCCTTAACGCACGTGGCTTTACCTTTAATAACCCTAACGCGGCCAGCACCTGCGGTTGCGGCACTTCGTTCTCGGTATAACACCCATTACGTTGATAGATATTAAGAGCAGCCCCAAACGGCTGCTTTTTTTATATGCGGCTATTTTTATTATAGGTATGATGTAACAAAGGCGGTATAGGTACAGTCTTAACGGCAAGTTTTAAATATGGCGGTAAAAACTACCCTTCGCGAAAATATTGCTATTGCCCTGCAATCCATCAGCGGTAATAAGTTGCGTACATCGCTTACGGCATTAATTATATCAATAGGTATAATGGCGCTGGTAGGCATACTTACAGCCATTGAGGGCATCAAAAAATACACTAATGATGCCTTTGCCGGACTGGGTGCAAACTCGTTCACCATACGTAATATGGGCGAGGACCTTAACTTTGGCCCCGGCGGTAAGCGTAAGGTGTATCCATCCATCAGGTATGATCAGGCTTACCGCTTCAGCAAAACATTTAACCTTCCATCATCCATCGCTATTAACCTATCGGTAAGCGGCTCGGCCATTGCCAAGTATGGCAACGAAAAAACCAACCCCAATATATCAGTAACCGGCACTAACGAGAACTACCTGCAAAACAGTGGTTATAAACTGGCGGCTGGCCGTAACTTCTCCACATCGGAGCTGGAACGGGGCGACAACGTGGTAATTATCGGTGATGAGATAAAAAAGACACTATTTAAAAATGCCGACGCGCTGAATAAGCCTGTATTTATCGGCAATAACCAGTTCCGTATTATAGGTATACTGGCCTCAAAAGGTTCGGGTTCGCAATTTGGGGGCGATAAGTTTTGTTTGATACCGGTATTCAAAGCCAAGCAGATCATCACCACGCAAAACCCATCATTTGAGATCATAGTGGCCGTTAGCAATAACGAAGCGTTAAATGCCACCGTTGATGAAGCTACCGCACATTTTCGCAACATACGCGGCCTGAGTGTTGGCCAACCTCAAAACTTTGATATAAACCGCAGCGATGCCATACAGGAGCAGCTTGACGGACAAATGGCTGTTTTAACGGGTGCGGGGCTTGCCATAAGTATAATTACCCTGGTCGGTGCCGCGATCGGTTTAATGAACATTATGCTGGTATCAGTTACCGAGCGCACCCGCGAGATAGGTCTGCGTAAATCAATCGGCGCTACGCCGGCCGTTATACGCAAGCAATTTTTGCTCGAAGCTATTATGATATGCCTGATAGGCGGCGCGGGCGGCATTATATTAGGTATGCTGATAGGCAACCTGATAGCCTTAAACATCAGCGGCTCATTCGCGGTGCCGTGGATATGGCTTATCTTCTCGCTGGCCGTATGTACGCTTATCGGCCTGATGTCGGGTTACTATCCTGCCAAAAAAGCAGCCAGGCTCGACCCGGTTGAGGCGCTGCGTTACGAATAGATCAACAACCAACCATCACAATTAAACTAAAACAGCCCCGACAATTGATTTGCCGGGGCTCGTTTTTTTATGGATGTAATTCTGTTTATCCTATCGGGTTAGCGGCAATGTATTTCTCCCACGCCCAGGCTGATGACATCATTTCGTCCAAACCAAGTTCGGTTTTCCAGCCCAGCTTTTCGGTTGATTTGCTTACATCACCCCATACCTGCTCCACATCGCCGGGGCGGGGAGCACCTATCTGGTAGTTTAGTTTTACACCGGTAGCTTTCTCGAACGCGGCAATAACTTCCAGTACCGAGCTGCCTGTACCTGTACCCAGGTTAAACACCTCATAGCCTTTAAAGCTTTCCTGCTCGGCAAATTTAAGTGCCGATACGTGCGCCTTAGCCAGATCGACCACGTGTATATAATCGCGGATACAGCTGCCATCAGGTGTGTTGTAGGTATCGCCAAACACGGTGATCTTTTCGCGCTTGCCAATGGCTGTTTGGGTGATAAATGGCACCAGATTTTGCGGTACACCTATCGGCAGCTCGCCTATCAGGGCGGTTTCGTGCGCGCCTACCGGGTTAAAATAGCGTAGAGATATTACTTTGTATGGCGTTTCTGATGCTACCATATCCCTCAGTATCTCCTCGGCCACCTGCTTGGTGTTGCCATAAGGCGATTGGGCAGGTTGCACCGGGGCATCCTCGGTAACGGGCAATACCTCCGGCTGGCCGTAAACGGTACAGCTTGATGAGAATACAAAGTTTAGCGGCTTGCCGTAATAACCGTTAAGCAGGTTAATAAGCGAGTAAAAGTTGTTACGGTAATATTTTAATGGATGGGCAACTGATTCGCCTACGGCTTTGAATGCCGCGAAGTGAATAATGCCCGCAATATCGTTCTCGGTGGCTACCAGGTTGGCTACAGCCTTTTCATCACAAAGGTCAACCTGATGAAATACGGGTTTGTAGCCTATAATTTTGGTAAGCTGATCGAGTATCTTGGGTTGAGAGTTCGACAGATCATCAACGATCACGGGTTCGTACCCGGAGTTCACCAGTTCAACAACCGTGTGCGAGCCGATATAACCCAGGCCGCCGGTAACTAATATTTTTGCCATTAATTAAGAGGTTTATTTATTATAGTTTGAAAAATCCTTATGCTGTATCTCGTGCTCCGGCAACGATTTGAAATAATCAAACGTGATTTTCAAACCCTCGCTTCGCGATACTTTAGGCTCCCATCCTAATATCTCTTTAGCCTTGGTAATATCTGGGCGACGCTGTTTAGGGTCGTCAACCGGCAAAGGCAAACTTATTAATTTTTGGTCGGTTCCGGTAAGTTTTATTATTTCTTCTCCAAATTCCCTTATCGTTATCTCATCAGGGTTACCAACGTTAACCGGCTGAGCATAATCACTGAACAGCAGGCGATATATACCCTCAATCAAATCGTCAACATAACAAAACGAGCGGGTTTGTGAGCCATCACCAAACATGGTTAGCGATTCGCCACGCAATGCCTGGCCGATAAAGGCAGGCAGCACACGGCCATCATTAAGGCGCATGCGCGGCCCATAGGTATTAAATATACGCACTATGCGGGTTTCAACACCGTGAAAGGTGTGGTAAGCCATGGTCATGGCTTCCTGAAAACGCTTGGCCTCATCATATACCCCACGCGGACCAACCGGGTTTACGTTGCCCCAGTATTCTTCGGGCTGCGGGTTTACGCTTGGGTCGCCATATACTTCGGATGTTGAGGCTATCAGCATACGCGCGTTTTTGGCCTTTGCCAAACCCAGCAGGTTATGCGTACCCAATGAGCCTACCTTAAGCGTTTGGATAGGTATCTTCAAATAATCTATCGGGCTGGCCGGCGATGCGAAGTGCAATATGTAATGCAGCTCGCCGGGTACGTGTACAAAGTTTGAAACATCGTGATGATAGAACTCGAAATTAGCCAGTTTAAATAAATGCTCAATATTGCGCAAGTCACCGGTGATCAGGTTATCCATGGCTATAACATGGTAATCCTCTTTAATAAACCTGTCGCAAAGATGCGAGCCTAAAAACCCGGCCGCTCCGGTAATAAGTATGCGCTTTCTTGCCATGCCTGTATGTAATTTGAAATTGATACGTTAGTATTTGTACTTTTAACCCCGACGAATATAATAATTCATTGCTCAATAATGCTTGTGCTTTATAATATTGGAATACGCATATACTATGCCGCTATATGGCTGGCATCCTTTTTTAACAATAAAGCAAAGCTTTGGCTCAACGGCCGCAAGCAACAGGCATTTGTACGTTATGATAACAGTATATGGTTTCATTTTGCATCATTAGGTGAGTTTGAGCAGGGCCGCCCGGTGCTTGAGCAAATGAAACTGGCTTACCCCGACCGACCGGTGGTGATTACCTTCTTCTCGCCATCAGGCTACGAGGTACGTAAGAACACGCCCCTTGCCGATGCCGTGTACTATCTGCCGCTGGATACCGCAGGCAATGCGGCACGCTTTATTAAAACCATTAATCCATCCATAGCGGTATTTACCAAGTACGAGTACTGGTACCACTTTTTCGCGCAGTTGTATAAGCGCAGGGTGCCGCTTTATATTGTATCGGGCATATTCAGGGATGGGCAGGTGTTTTTTAAGTGGTATGGCGGCACCCACCGCAAAATGCTGAAATGCGTTCGTCACTTTTTTTTGCAGGATGAGCATTCAAAACATCTATTGGCAGGCATCGGCATAAATAATACTACTGTTAGCGGCGATACCCGTTTTGATCGTGTTTACGCCAATGCCTCAAACCCTAAACAGCTGCCCGAGGTGGAGCAATTTATAAATGGCCACAAAACCATGATATGCGGCAGCACCTGGCCCGAGGATGAAAAACTATTGGCCGAACTGATCAGCCTGCACCCCGACCATAAATTCATTTTCGCCCCGCACGAACTAAGTATTGAAAAGATAAATCGCCTGGCCGAAATGCTGCCGCCCGACAGCGCCATAAAATATTCGGCATTGGCTTTGGCCGAGGATGGTAATAACTACCAATGCCTTATCATTGATAATATGGGTATGCTATCATCACTATATCAATATGGCAACATGGCTTATATAGGTGGAGGTTTTGGCGTGGGTATTCACAATACACTGGAAGCCGCGGCATTTGGCATACCAGTAATATTTGGCCCTAACTATTCTAAATTTAACGAGGCCAAGGCGCTCATCAGCATAGGGGCGGGCTTTACCATAAGTAACGAGGCGGAGCTGATAGCCATTGTGGAGCAGTTAAATACCGATGAAGCCTACTACGCGGCAAGCTGCCAGCAAGCCAGGCAATATGTTGATACCCAAAAGGGCGCTACCGAAAAGATAGTGACCTATATACAAAGTACCGAAACCGCCTGATACTTAGTTGTTGCGCACCATACGCTCCAGCGCGTCGATAAATATGGGCGAGTCGTTAAGGCTTTCAACCAGTTGAACATCTTCACCGCCAAGGGCTTTAAACTCGGCGCCGTATTCCTCGGTAACCTCGTAAACGGTTTCAAGGCAATCGGCAACAAAGGCCGGGCAAAATACCAGCAAGCGCTTTTTACCCTCTTTGGCTAACTTGTGTATCACCTCGCTGGTGTAAGGCTGCACCCATGGGTCGTTACCCAGGCGCGATTGAAAGCACACGGTATAATCCGCTTTGGCAATGTTCAACTCAGCGGCTATCAGTTTAGCCGTGTGGTATGATTGTGCCGAGTAGCAAAATTTATTATTATCGTTAATGGTTTGGCAGCAATCGGCAACCTTTAAGCAGTGCTTGTGGGTATGATCGGCCTTAACCAGCTGGCGCTGCGGTAAGCCGTGAAAGCTGAACAGGATATGATCATACGATGCTATATCGTACTTGCGGGCGTTTTCGGCAAAGGTTTTTATCACCAGGTCATCATCATAAAACGAGTTTACGAATGATACCGGCGGCGGCGTAGGCCAGTCCTTCATCAAACGCATCACTTTCTCGTATACCGAACCGGTACTTGCCGAGGCATATTGCGGAAATAGCGGAATAACCTGAACGCTGTCAACCAGCGCGTTCTTCAAATTATCAAGAGCCTGCTCAATAGATGGGTTTTGGTAGCGCATGGCCAGCTCAACCATATACTCATCGCCCAGGCGCTGCTGCAAGGCATCGCGCTGTAAAATGCTGTAGTATTTTAATGGCGAGCCGGTGGTATCGTCCCATATCTCCTTATATAACTTGGCCGATTTAGGTGCTCTGAAGGGTACTATCAGCGCCTTTACCAAAAAGGTGCGCAAGGCGGCATTTACATCAATAACCCGTGGGTCCATCAAAAACTCATCCAGATAGCGGCGCACATCTGCGGTTGACGGACTATCAGGCGTACCTAAATTCACTAATAATATTCCCTTTTTTGCCATAATAATTTGAGGCTCCAAAAATACTATAAATACCTCTAACCCTGCTAAAGCACGGGGTATATATTACAAAATAATGATTAGCATCATGTTTTTTATAAAAAGGGATTAAAGTCAAACATGTTCAATACAACTACTGAATTATCACTAAGAAATTATATAAAATCAGATATACGATCCCGCATTCCATTCAGCTTCAAAGAATGCTAAATCCTCACTTGAACGTTCTTCAAAAAGCACTTCATTCTTCTCTAAATTATTAAATGAACAGCCAACAATTATTGTCGCCCCATCATCGAGTAACAAAAATCGTCGATGTTCCTTTTCTGATTTGCATTGTTTTACTTCAGCAGATATCTCTAATTCTTTTTGAAAATCTTGAAGAAAATTTTTATCAAAAGTTTTAGCTTTTCTTCCTTCTGCCAAAAGTATGCGCAGATTTTTGTTTAAGGTAACACCTAAACGGCTTAGCGATAAAAAATTCTGCAAAGCTACAGCATCAAAATAAGGGTCGAATATTGCATTGACTATTCGATTTCCAATCATCGATCGGAACTTTGATTTATTACTGGCCGGTTCCGCAGCAATAAGTCTCGCGGAGGTAATTGGCTTTTCAACATCAATAAACACACCTAACGTTTTTCCTGCTTTTGAAATTTCATTGACAAAAAGATGAGTTGTAGTGGCTTGTTCAAAACTTTTAATCTTTCCTGCTTTGATGCATGACACATGGCTCTTAAAACCACCGGGGTCATCAATAACTTCTATTGAATCACTCTCATTGATTAATATCCTATATCTGTTTTTATCAATTTCGTATACATCCCATCCATTGTCTTGAATCTTACTTAATACACCTATAACATCAATTTTCAGATCTTCTTCAGGCTTTTTAAACATCTTTACTTAATTTAATAGTTAGTGTTATATCTAAAATGACTTTAAATACATATCATAATTAAGCCATAGATTCATCAGTAGATTAGCGGCTGCGAATGAACCATGGGTTATTATTTTTGTCCAATATAACAACTTCCAATCAACCCAATAGCTCCGTATTTAAACCCCAAAAATTCCCGATAAATCACCCAGCAATTATTATCACAAGACATACCTGAAATAAGAAACGCTGGTATTTAGCAGGTATTTGTTAATATTGCCGCAATGGGTTATTTACACATCCCGCAGCTGGGGCAAATACATTATCACGAATATGGTACGGGCAGCAAGCCACTGCTGGCTTTTCATGGTTACGGCATGACGGGTAAGCAATTTCACGTGCTCGAACAATCGGTATTGCCCGAGTACCATGTTTACGGCTTCGATCATTTTTTTCATGGTGGCAGCGCGCTGCGCGACTGGAGCGAGCAGCAAATAGTTAAGGGCATGCCCAAAACCCTGGTGCGCAATTATGTTGAAGAATGGTTTAAGCGCTATGGCAGGCAACGCTTTTCGGTATTGGGCTACTCCATTGGCGCTAACCTGGCGCTGATACTGGTTGAAGAATATGCCGACCTGATAGATGAAGTGATACTAATGGCACCCGATGGGCTGTTTGTTTACAAGGGCTTCCACATACTAACACACAATATTTTAGGCAAACAGCTATTCCGCACCGTTACCAAGAGTAAATGGATAGCGCCATCGTTGTTAAAAACACTTAAGCGTGTAGGTTTTATTGATGCCAGCCTGTACAAAATAGCGTGGAGCGAGATGGATACCGAACAAAAACGCCTTGATGTATATTATACCCTCAACCTGATACGGCGTTTAAAACCCGATACCCATAAGGTGGCTCAGCTTATTAATCAGCATGATATTAAGTGCCGGTTGATATTCGGCAAGCACGATAACCTGTTCCCGAAGCGGCAGGCCGCGCCATTCATCAGCACACTAAATAATGCCGAAGTGCACGAGGTTGACCTTGGCCACTGGCTGGTTACTGCCGATCTGGATAAATATTTAGTTAAATTTAAGGTATGATACCCGCCCGCAGAGTAAGTCTTTTCAGCAACTGGTTCGCCCGGTATATGCGTTACCGCATACATAAGGCCTTTAACCGCGTGGTGGTAACGCCTTTTAAGCCTAAGCCCGGCCACTCTGTATTGCTGCTGTGCAATCACTTTAGCTGGTGGGATGGTTTTTTTGGCAATTATCTGGCCTACTGGCATCTTAAGCGCAAACTGTTCATCATGATGCAGCAAGATCATTTGCGCAAGCGGATGTTGTTCAACCTGTTTGGGGGCTTCTCTATCGAAAAAGGCTCGCGAGAGATGATTAGATCGTTGCAATACGCGGCCGGTTTACTTGATGATCCGGAGAATTTGGTAGTGGTATTTCCGCAAGGCGGGCTGATATCAAACCACGCCACCGAGATAGGTATTGAAAAAGGTATTGAGCGCCTCATCAAAAACATTAAAGGTCCCTGCCAGATAGTTTACTCATGCGTACTGATAGATTATTTTGAGAGCCTCAAGCCATCGGCATTCATCCATTTGTTTGATTGCGGCGTGGCGGGCGAAGTACCTTTTGAACAATTGGTAAGCAACATTAACGCGCACCACAAACAGGCCCTGGCAAACCAAATACATGCTGACCATTAAATATTGATATTGCAACAATGATCGCCCCGAAAAATAATAAAGTGATACACTGGTTCTTCCACCGGTATATTTTGCGGCTGATCGATAAAAACTTTCGCTCGTTCAATTTTAATCATATCGAGGTTGATCAGGATAAATCGGTATTACTCATCCCCAACCACTTTAGCTGGTGGGATGGTTTTATGCTTTATTATCTTAACCATAAGCTATTTAAAAAGCGTTTCCACATCATGATATTGGAGGAAACCGTAAGCAAGGTTTTCTTTTTGAAGTATATGGGCGCGTTCTCTATCAGTAAAAACTCAAAGAGCCTGATCGAGTCGCTTAACTATGCTGCCGAGTTGCTTAATGATCCGCAAAACCTGGTGGTTATATTTCCGCAGGGTAAGCTGTACTCTAACTTTGTACAGCAGGTGGAGTTTGATAAAGGCGTATTGCGGGTGATGGATAAAGCCAAACAAACATCGCAACTGGTATTCGCCGCCACTTTTATTGAGTACTTTGAGTACAAAAAGCCGGGCATCAACGTTTATTTAAACAAAAGCACTGTTAACAGCTTTAACAATATAAATCAATTTACCGATGCCTACCAGCAGCATTATAACGCGGCACGGCATCAGCAAACACAAATAGTTATATAAAGTGATCATTGCCATATCGGTAACCTTATTTTTTATTGTGCTGCGCTTTGTGGTTACGTTGTTCAACTTTATGTCGAACCCTAAGCTGCAACGTATAGCCAGGCCCTATAACGATATGGTATCCATACTGATACCCGCCCGTAACGAGCAGCAGAATATCGAAAAACTCCTCCGCTCCATTACCGAACAGGATTACAGCGATTACGAAGTGATAATACTGGATGATAATTCTACCGACGATACTTATTCCATCTGTACACGGTATGCCTCAGCGCATGCCAACATTAACGTAATAAAAGGCAATGCCCTGCCTGATGATTGGCTGGGTAAAAACTATGCCTGCCATCAATTAGCACAGCAAGCCAAAGGCAAATACCTGATGTTTGTTGATGCCGATGAAGAGATACAGCCCGGACTGATCAATAGCGCCGTACACCGCATGCACTTGCGGCAAGTGGCCTTGCTTAGCTTGTTCACTAATCAGCGCATGCTCACGTTAGGCGAAAAATTAGTGGTACCGCTGATGCACTTTTTGTTACTAAACCTGCTGCCTGTACGCTTGATTTATCTAACCAAAAACTACACCGTAGCGGCAGCAAGCGGGCAGTTCATGTTTTTTGATGCCGAGGCCTACCACAAAAACCAATGGCACCAGCAGGTGCGCAATAAGGTGGTTGAAGATGTAGAGATCATGAAATTGGTAAAAGCCGCCCGCTATCGCGGAGAGAGCTTGCTGGCCAACGGACTTATACATTGCCGCATGTACACCGGCTTTAACGAAGCTATACATGGGTTCAGCAAAAACTTTCTGGCTATATTTAATTACAGCGTGCCGGGCTTTTTGGTATATATTACCTTGTTGATAGGCGGCCCCTTGCTGGTAATTACCACACTTAATTTACCGTTGATAGTTTTAATGGTGGGCTTAATTATACTTACCCGTATCATGATATCATTAGCTGCCGGGCAAAATGCTGTGCTTAACGTGGTGTTGCATCCGTTGCAAATGGCCAGTATGCTGCTTATCGCGTTTTTTTCGGTGCAACAATATCTTACCAAAAACACGGTATGGAAAGGCCGCCGGGTATGAAGGCCATACTAAAGCAACCCGAAGTACTTATCGCCATTATTATACTGTTTCATGTGGTAGGCTATGTAGGTTTCGCGCTGCCTGCCTTAAGCGATTTATTTGAGGATATTGTACCCTTTCACCTGCTGCTGATGCTGGGTATACTGATATTCAGTCATGATAAGGTTGATAACCGTTTTTGGAGTTTTTACCTCATTATTTACTTTGCCGGGTACTTGGTGGAATGGGTAGGTGTGCATACCGCCAGCTTGTTCGGGTATTATGCATACGGTAGTACGCTGGGGGTAAAGGTGCTCAACATACCGCTGATGATAGGTGTTAACTGGTTTTTGCTGGTGTATTCAACCGGGGTACTTATGCAACGCTCGGGCCTTAAAAACCGGCTGCTGCGCATGGTATACGGTGCATTATTGATGATGGTGCTTGATATACTGATAGAACCCGTAGCCATAAAATTCAACTACTGGCACTGGCGTTTTGAGCATATACCTGTTTACAATTATGTATGCTGGTTTTTTGTGAGCCTGTTTATGTTGTATGTGTTTGAGAGCTTCCGTTTTAAAAGGCAAAGCTGGGTAGGGCCCGCGCTGCTGATAACACAACTGATATTTTTCGCGGCGCTTAATATTTATCCGCTGTAGCGGGCAAACTACAGGGCGTTATACATCGTTATTTATATTATAATTTAGCGTAAATTTGTATCATCATGGGTGAGTATAATTTAAAGGTTACCATTGACCAGGATTCGGGTTTTTGCTTCGGGGTAGTTTTTGCCATTGATATGGCCGAAGAAATACTGGAGGAGGACGGTTACCTGTACTGCCTTGGCGATATTGTACATAACGATGAGGAAGTAGCCCGCCTTAAGGCCAAAGGCCTGCGTATTATTGACCACTCGCAACTACACGATCTGCATAACGAGAAGGTACTGATCCGCGCGCATGGCGAAGCTCCTGAAACCTACAAAACCGCCCTCGAAAATAACATCACCCTGATAGATGCCTCATGCCCGGTAGTGCTTAAATTGCAGAACCGCATTAAAACATCGCACGATAATAACGAGCAGATACTCATTTTCGGCAAGCATGGCCATGCCGAGGTAGTGGGTCTGCAAGGGCAAACCAATAACGAGGCGCTGGTATTTCAGGATATTGCCGAACTGGATAATGCCGAACTGCCCGAACGCTTTACCCTGTACAGCCAAACCACCAAAAGCACCGATAAATTTTACGCCATTAAGGAGGAACTGCTTAACCGTGGTTACGAGGTAAAGGCTAATGATACTATTTGTCGCCAGGTATCAAACCGCGATAAGGATCTGCCTGATTTTGCTGTTAAGTTTGATAAGGTGGTATTTGTATCGGGCAAAAAATCATCAAACGGCAAGGTATTATTCGAGGTTTGTAAAATGCATAATCCTAATACTTATTTCATCTCGTCCGTAGAAGAACTGGACAAGGCATTCTTTGCACCCGGCGACACGGTGGGCATTGCCGGGGCTACATCAACCCCTATGTGGCTGATGCAGGATGTTAAGAACGCCCTTGAGGCTTTTTAATTCTCGCCCCAAGGGTTCTTGTCTATAAGGTTTAGGTAATATACTTTTAATATTGACTATTACTCATTGCCCAAAATCACTCGGCAATTTTTCTGAAGCTTTTATAGTTCGTGCATTTTGAAGTAGTCTGGCCCGGTTGGCTTTCCATTTCTTTACTTCGTCGGGTGTGCCGGGTAATTCTTCAAAATAAAAGCTCCCATGCCATGAGCCATGCGTTTCGGCAAGGTAACTCTTGGTCAGCAATATTCTCACCATATAGCCCAGTGCGCGGTTCTCCATCAAAATAAAATCATCAGATGATGCTATTACCGCTCCATCCTCTTTGTTATAACCTAAATTCAGTACTTCACTATTCAGTATCCTGCATTTACGCCCATACGATGATGTGCCGATAAACCGCTTTACAAACAACTTATAATTCCGCGCCCAATCTTTAGGTATACTTATGTTAACTTCTTTCAAATTAGTGATGCGCGGTTTCAGGCTGATGTTTATGGAGGTAATGTTTGTACCTACCGTAACATCCTGACTGTGCTCCTCAAAACCAACCATAGTTACTATCAGCTGATATTTGCCCGGCTTCACATCCTTAAGTGTAAAAACACCATCATTATTAGTGCTGGTACCGTATGATGTTTCTGTTAAAAACACGCTGGCCCTGGGCAAAGCCACCCCGGTTTCGGCATGGGTAATTTTGCCGGTAACCGTGCCGCTTTGGGCAAAAACCAACAAGGGCGCAATAAGGATCAGGATGATAAGTGATAACCGCATAACACTAAGATGCTGAATATCAACGATAGTTTAAGCCTGTTGATTGTTGTTTTAAATAAAGCGCTCCTTGCACCTGGCAACACCGTAAGCATCGCCGGGGCTAAGAGCACTCCGAAGCTTTTTATCTGCACTCCGGGCATTTATCAGGTTTAGGTAAGGTACTATTTAGCGTCGGCCACCTGCTCCTCTTTGGCTAACAGGCGCGCGCTTTCGGCCAGTTTTATAAACTCAGCACGGTATCCCTCATCATCATTCCCTTTACCGGCACGCGCGGTTTTTATGGCATGCGCATAGCTGGCCTGTTGCTTATAAGGCGAGTCGCGCAGCAGCATACCAAACTCGGCCACGGCGCTGGCAAACTTCATATCAACACTGGTTTTGGCAAAATCAACAGGTACATCGTTCACCACAGCCTGGCTTAAGGCGCTTTTACCAGAGTTGGGTTGTTTGTATCTGAACTTAATGGTCAGCATTTCGCCGCTGCCAGTATTTATCATCCCTTTTGGCGCAGCCGGTTTCTGATATTTCAATGGGTCGACAGAGCCGGAGTAATCATCCTTTACCCCAACAGGTACTATCTCATACAAAGCCGTAACCGTATGGCCGCTGCCCATATCGCCAGCATCCTTTTTATCGTTGTTAAAATCCTCTTTATTGAGCATACGGTTTTCATAACCTATTAAACGGTAGGCCTGCACCTTGGCGGGGTTAAATTCCAGTTGCAGCTTTACATCCTTAGCAACGGTAAATAATGTGCCGCCAAATTCGCTCACCAGGGTTTTGCGGGCTTCGGTAATATTATCAATGTAAGCATAGTTGCCATTGCCTTTGTCGGCCAGGGTTTCCATTTTGCTGTCCTTATAGTTACCCATGCCATAACCTAATACGGATAAGAACACCCCACCCTCGCGCTGTTTGGCAATCAGCTTTTCCATATCATCATCGCTTGATGCGCCTACGTTAAAATCGCCATCGGTAGCTAAGATCACACGGTTATTGCCATCCTTCATTAAGTTTTCGTGTGCTACCTTGTAGGCCAGTTTTATACCCTCGCCACCGGCGGTTGAACCGCCTGCTTCCAAATTATCAATGGCGTTGTTAATGGTGGCCTTTTTATCGCCCGCGGTAGGTTGCAATACAATGCCTGCCGCACCGGCATATACCACTATGGATACCTTATCCTTAGCTCGCAGCTGGTTCACCAGCATTTTCATGGACGATTTTACCAGCGGCAACTTATTCTCAGCACTCATTGAACCCGATACATCGATCAGGAAAACCAGATTCGACGCCGGCAGATTTTCTGTAGGTATGGTGCGCGCCTTTAGCCCTATGCGCAGCAGGCGGTGGTTGGTATTCCACGGAGCTGAGGTAAGCTCGGTATGTATGGCCACCGGATCGTTATTGGTTGGGCAGGGCAGGTTGTAACTAAAATAGTTGATCATCTCCTCAATGCGCACCGCATCGGCCGGAGGAATCTGTCCGCCATTAATAAAACGGCGCACGTTGCTGTACGATGCCGCGTCAACATCAACAGAGAAGGTTGACAATGGATTGTTCGAGGCTACATGAAAACCATTTTCGGTTATGCCTTTGTAGCTTTCGGTGTTAATGTGATCATAAGCTTTATTATCATAATAACCCACAGTGTTGGGGGCCGACGCCCTAACTGTAGACACTGAACCAGTTATGGATACCCTTTTCTGTGCCCCATAGCCAACAACTACAACCTCGCTTAACACATTTGATGATGCTTCCAGTTTTACATTGATAACGGTTTTCTTTCCTATCCTGATAGTTTGCGTTTTGTAACCTACAAATGAGAATACGAGCCTTTTCGATGTATCCGACAAATTAATAGTATAATGCCCCTGAGCATTTGTTTGCGTTCTTACCCGCGTGCCCTCTACAGTTACACTCACACCAGGTAATGCAGACTTTTCATCATTTACTGTTCCGCTGATGGTGCGGGTTTTGTTAACCTGGCTGTAGCCTGTAAGCCCGATTAACATTAATGCGATAAATACGATATGTTTCATGATCTGTTTGGTTTTTATACCTGCATGATGCAGCGGAATACATATTTCCATAAGCCATTTAAAAAATTTATTTTGCAGCACCATAAATGAACCTCTTTAGCCGAACTATACATACTGATGAAGCAGATGATGATATTTTGCTTGAGCGCTACCGCAACGGTGGCGACTTGCAGGTATTAGGGCGTTTGTTCGAAAAATATGTTCAGCTGGTTTATGGCGTGTGCCTTAAATATCTGCCCGGTGAAGATGATGCCAAGGATGCCGTAATGGGCATTTTTGAGGAACTGGTTGATAAGGTAAAGGCGCACGAGGTAAAGCAGTTTAGGGGATGGCTGTATGTATTAGCGCGTAACTATTGCCTGATGCAGTTACGCAGCCATAAAAAGATGCCCACAACCGCTATTGATGATAACGTTATGGAATTTACCGCCGATGTGCATCCTGATACTAAATACAATGAGGAGTACATGGCCGTTTTAGAGAGATGTATGGGCAAGCTGCCTGCGGGGCAACGCCAAAGTGTCGATCTGTTTTACTTGCAGCAAAAGTGCTACAAAGAAATTGCCGACGATACAGGTTTAACCCTTAACGAGGTAAAAAGCCATATACAAAACGGAAAACGTAATCTTAAAACTTGCATAGAGAAGAACCGTGAGTAAGCCTACCGACATAGCGAAGCAAATTGAGAAGTACCTGAACGGGGAGCTTGATGCCCGCGCCATGCACCAGCTGGAGCGCGAGGCACAGAACGACCCATTCCTGATGGATGCTTTGGAGGGCTATGGCAAAGCAGGCGGCAACCAGCAGGTTAATCTTGATGACATTACCGGGCGCTTGCAGCAACGTACCGCCATAGGCAAGGTAAGGAGCATGCTGATGTGGCGGTTAACCGCGGCGGCATCAGTTATTGTTGTATTGGGCGCAATTGGTTTATGGTTTTATACTGATAAACCAAAACTTAACGAGAACGAATTAGCTAAACAGGTTGAGATCGTGAAACCATCCGGGGTTGTAGGTAGCTCGGCAACTCCCGAAAAAAAGGACAGCGCATTACAAGAAACAGCGAAGATGGATACATTTTCGCCGTCGCCATACATGGCATCAGCAAAAAAACCAAAGGCCAAACTCCGTAAAAAGAAATACCGGCCTGCTACCGAATTGGCTTTTGATCCTAATTCAGTACCAATTGATACGGCTATCAGAAAAGGCGCTTCTCTTGATGAGATAATTGTGATGGGGTATGCTACACAAAAACGCGAAACTGTAACAGGCTCGGTGGCAACAATAACGAGTGATATTATTAAGCGAAAAACAATTATCGGCAAAGTAACCGACGATCTTAAACAACCATTGCCTGGTGTAGATGTAAAAGTAAAAGATAAAAACATTGGCACACAAACAGATGCTAACGGAAACTTTACACTAACAGTACCCGAAAAATCTACGGTGAATTTTGGCTACGTTGGCTTTGAAAGCAAAGATGTTAAAGTTAAGGATCAGGATTCATTGATGATTGCCATGATCCCTAACCAAAACGCGTTGAATGAAGTGGTAGTGGTAACTAAAAGCAAAATAATAAAAGGAGCCCACCCTGCTAATGGCTGGGATGAATTCAATCAATACCTGAAAGAAAATGCCATATCGCCCGATGGTAAAGAGGGTACTGTAAAGCTCTCTTTTATTGTTGACGAAGATGGCTCATTAACCGATTTTGAGATAACCAAAAGCCTGAGCGACGAAACCGACCAGCAAGCTATTGCCCTGATCAAAGATGGCCCAAAATGGGTGTCTGATGTTAGCGAGAAGCCTAAAAAGATAAAACTGAGCATAAAGTTCAAGGCCGAATAATGTTTCCCTCTTTCTCCGTTGTTTTTTGTTAGCTTTATATTTAGCTAACCTCCTGAAACAATGAAAAAAACCTTACTGCTCATGTGCCTCGCAGGGGCACTGGCCGCCTGTAACCAATCGAGCAAAAAAAGTTCCGAATCATCAAGCGACAAGAACGAGAAGCTTGCCAAAATTTTCGACAATTACTACGAGGCCTATTTAAAACTCGACCCTATTTCGGCCACCTATATTGGCGATAACCGCTATAATGCCGAGCTGCCTAATTACATTGCTGATGATTACATAAAGGCATCCGAAAGTTTTTACAAAGCCTACCTCGACAGTGTAAAAACCTTTAACCGCGAGGAATTGAGCGATAACGACAAGCTATCGTACGATATTTTTATTTACGAGGCCCAAACCTCGCTGGATGGGTTTAAGCATCACCTGGAGTATTTACCCTTTAACCAAATGTTCGCCCTGCCGCTAACTATGGGTCAGTTTGGCTCGGGCGGGGCAGCGCAACCCTTTAAAACCGTTAAGGATTATACCGATTGGCTGAAAAGGCTCACCGCTTTTTCGGCCTGGGCCGATACGGCCATCGCCAACTTTAACAAGGGCGTTAAAACCGGCGTAGTACTACCCAAGGCGCTGGTGGTAAAAATGATACCGCAAATGGAAAGCTTCGTGGTAACATCACCCGAAAAAAGCCTTTTTTATGAGCCGATAAAAAACCTGCCGAAAGATATTGCCAAGGCCGATGCCGATAAACTCACCGCCGACTACAAGAAAACCATTATGGAGGTGGCCGTGCCCACCTACAAAAAACTGGCGCTCTATCTAAAAAATGATTATTTGCCGCATACACGCAGCACGTCGGGCTTATCATCAGTAACAGATGGGGCGGCCAAATACGCATACCTGGTTAAGCAGCAAACATCAACCAATAAAACGCCCGAAGAAATTTACCAGACCGGCCTTAGCGAAGTAGCCCGTATTAAAGGGCAAATGGACAGCATTAAAACGTTGGTTGGCTTTAAGGGCGATATGCAGGCGTTTTTTGAGTACATGAAAACCGACAAAAAGTTCATGCCCTACAAAACACCGAAGGATGTGCTCAACGCTTTCGAGAACATTCATCAGCGCATGAAACCGAACCTGAAAAAGATGTTCAGCCATGAGCCTAAAATACCTTTCGTGATTAAGCAAACCGAGGCTTTCAGGGCGGCATCGGCGAGCGCAGAGTATAATCCGGGGTCGGCAGATGGCAAGCGCCCGGGCATATTTTATGTACCTATACTGGATGCCAAAACATTCAACGTAACATCGGGCATGGAGTCGCTGTTTTTGCACGAGGCCATACCGGGTCACCATTACCAGATCTCGCTTACCTTCGAGAATAATGATCTGCCTAAGTTCCGCCGCTTTTTGGTGTTTGAAAATGCTTATGTAGAGGGTTGGGCGCTGTATTGCGAATCGTTAGGCAAGGAACTGGGTTTGTATACCGACCCATATCAGCACATGGGTGCCCTGGGCGATGAAATGCACCGCGCCATCAGACTGGTGGTTGACGTGGCCATACATACCAAAGGCATGACCCGCGAACAAGCCATTAAATACATGATGGATAATGAGGCCATCAGCGAACAAGGCGCCACTGCCGAAATTGAGCGCTACATGGGCATACCCGCGCAGGCTTTAGGTTACAAAACCGGCGCGCTTAAAATACGCGAACTGCGCACCAAATACGAAAAGCAACTGGGCAGCAAATTCAACCTGGCCGAATACCATAACCAGGTACTTAAGGATGGCGCCATGCCACTCAGCGTGTTCGAAACCAAGATGGATGCCTGGGCAGCCAAGCAATAAAAACAGAAAAGCCACCCGTTGGGTGGCTTTCTTATTTCATATAAAACTTATTTATATTATTTCAGGGTGATGCTTGATTTACCCATGCTGAAACCATCCGAATAAAGCATTATTGTGTAAGTGCCTTTTTGGAAGGTGGTAGGGTTAAACCAATCAATAGTGTAAGCGCTGCCGTCATCTCTAAAGTCGATAGCGGTTTTGTAGCTGTATTGCATCTCCTGGTCGTCGGCGGTAAAGTTTCCGGTTTCTGCCGAGGTGATCAGGTTGCCTGTTGGATCAATTACACGCACATAAACATCGTGCAGGGCCTTGGCGGCAACACCGTTAGGCACCAGCGTAAAGTTGATCTTGAATTTTTTAGCTGTTTTTGCCTTGGTAACGTCTGATTCCTTTCCATTGTCCTTAACCTTGTAAGCCACAATTTCGGTAGCTGATAGTTTTAGGGCGGCAGCCTGCTGTACCTTGGTGCTCAGCTCCTGGTTTTGTTTTTCAAGCGTTGTTGCTTTTTCGGTAGCGACAGCCAGGTTTGATTTCAGGGTATCGCGCTCAGTTAACAGCGATGAGTTTTGCTTTTTAAGCTCCTCAATATCGGCAGTGTATTTGGTTACAAAGTAGCGTAGTTGTTTTACATCCTCACGGGCCTTGGCCAGCTCCTCTTTTGATAGTGTACCTTTGGCCAGCTCGCCACGTAATACCTTTATTTTATTTTGCAGCGAATCGTTCTTGGCTTGCAGTTCGGCCGACATTTTGGTTTTCGCGCTGTTTACCAACTCAATTTGGTTCTCAAGGCTATCCAACTCGGTTTGCAGGCGCGATTTTTCGTCGTTAACAACAACTACACGCTCCTCCGTTTTGTTTTTTTGCAGGTACAGGTAAACATCAGTACCCAGAAGGGCGATCACCACAATGATCAAAAAATAAATTACGTTCGAATTCTTTTTTACTGGTTTTTCAGAAAGGTTCTCCATAAATAGTTAGTTTAAACACCCGGCACAATTGATGCACGCGGGCTATGGCATGTTATTATTACTTAGTGCTTTAAGTTAATAATACCGTTTAAAAAATACCCTTTTTAAGGGGTGTGCTTCCCCGCTAAAATAAGTACAATAAGCATAAAACACAAAATACTGCGATTTATTATATGTAATAATAAAAGTACATACTCACAGTTTATATCTTTGCAGATTAATTGATAAACCCTTTGTTGATGCGTATCTACACTGTTGCTGTATTGTATATATTTTTAGTGCTGTCGTGTTTAAGTGTATATGCACAGCCCGCCCAGGAGCTTGAATTAACCGACACCTATAAACCCGACCCAAAACGCGAGTTTAGAGGGGTATGGATAGCCACCGTGGTAAATATTGACTGGCCGAGCAGCTCACGCACCTTGCCTGATAAGCAACGGTCAGAACTACTGGCCCTGCTTGACCAGCACCAGCAAACCGGTATAAACGCGGTTATGCTACAGATACGCCCCGCAGCCGACGCGCTTTATGCCAAGAGCTTTGAGCCGTGGTCAAAATACCTTACCGGCCAGCAGGGTAAAGCGCCATCACCATCTTATGATCCGTTGGAGTTTGCCGTTACCGAAGCCCATAAACGCGGCATGGAACTACATGCCTGGTTTAACCCCTACCGTGCCACGTTTGATAAAAATGCGAACGCTATAGCCAGCGACCATATTACCCGCCTTAAACCAGAATGGTTCTTCACCTACGGAGGTATCAAACTGTTTAATCCCGGTATACCCGAGGTGCGCGAATACATTGTGCGTGTTATATTGAATGTGGTTGATAATTACGATGTGGATGGTATTCACCTTGATGATTATTTTTACCCTTACCCTATTGCCGGGCAGCGCATAAACGATCAGGAAGCATTTGAAAAATACGGCACCGGCTTTACTGATATTAAGGATTGGCGCCGCAACAATGTGGATGTGCTGATAAAAATGCTGAGCGATAGCATACACGCCCACAAGCCCGCCATGAAATTTGGTATCAGTCCGTTTGGTATATGGGCCAATAAGTATCAAAACCCTGATGGCTCTGAAACCAACGGAGGTTCATCATACTATGACCAATATGCCGATAGCCGCCGCTGGATACGCGAGGGCTGGCTGGATTACATTAATCCGCAGCTATACTGGCCTATAGGCAACCGCTCGGCAGCGTTTGATAAGCTTGCCGACTGGTGGAGCAACAACACCAACAACCATCACCTGTATATAGGGCAGGCACCATACCGATTGCTGGAGCGCAAAACGGCCGCATTCCGCAACCCTGCCGAGTTGCCTAACCAGATCACCTACCTGCGTAACAACCCAAGGGTGCAGGGCAGTGTTTACTTTAGCTCGAATTCTCTGATAAGTAATCCGCTGGGTATAGCCGACTCGTTACGTACTACTTATTACCGCCACCCGGCATTACCACCGGCCATGCTTTGGCTGGATTCGGTTGCGCCTAATGTGCCGAGAGATCTGATGGTGAAGGAAACCGCCAAAGGCGTACGCTTAACCTGGCAGGAGCCTGTTACTGCCAAAGATAATGAGCCTGTTTACGGTTACGTGATCTACCGTTTTGAGGAAGGCGAGCGCACCGATATTAACGACCCCAAGAATATCCTCCGCATACAATATAATACCGACCTATTTTACGATGATAACACCGCCATAAAGGGTAAGCATTACTTGTACATACTTACCGCTATAGACAGGATCAAGAACGAAAGCGACCGCACACCGGCCATAGCAGTAAGCAATTAAAGGCTGATCAGTCCTTTTTGTTGCAGGGTGTTGAGGTATTGGTCGATAGTGGTATCGCCAAAACCATAAATACCGTTATCGGCCCAAAAGGCTGTATAAATATCGGTCTTGCAGGTTTTGCCGCTGTTGTAAATATTTAGTAATTGCTGCTCAATGTAATTTAAGTCCTGCTCATTGGTTTGCAGGCGTTTTAAATGCGCCTCTAAAGCGGGCTTAAGCAACGGCAGGTTGGCCCAAAAAGGTGTGCTGTTTATAAAGGCTTCAATTTTTGTTATATCGGCGGTGCAATAGGCAGCCCAGGCCTCGGCAGCAAGGGTAAGGTCGTAATCGCTTAACTGTACGCGGATGCTGTCGTACAAATAATCAAGCTCGCTGCCATTTAATTCACCCAATCCCCTAAAGTCAGGCTTGCCGGGGTATTCGGCCGGGCATACCAGGTAAATGTCAGGCTCGTTCAAATTGCTTTGCAAGCGCAACAGGTTGAGCACACCCAACAGGTTAACCTGACAATGCAGATCGAACTCAAACCACAGAGTAATTTGCTTGTAAGGGCAGCTGAGTTTGCCTATCTCATCAACCACTTTGGTTTGATAATCACCGGCATGTTCCTCAAAGGTATCGCTTATCCATTTAGTGCGCAGTTCCCAAAACGCGGCCGAGGATATATCCTCCACCAGCGGCCCTTCTGATAACATTTCGCGCCAAACCAATACATCGCCATCAAGGCCGGTTTGGTTAAAGCCATGCAGCATGGCATCGCCGTTGAGTATGTGTACTTGCTGTTCCATAGGTTGTTACACAAAGCTACCAAATACGCGGCAACTAAAAAGCCACCCATTGGTAAAATAGGTGGCTTTTTGATGTGAAGGTAGGTTTAGTGCGAACTATTAACTGACTCTTATTTTGTAGTAACCATGACTTTTCCATAACCCGTTTCATCCGGTTTTTTGCTGGAATCTTTAATCACGTCAATGCTTTTTATACTATTCGGATTAAGATCTTTCATCTCTTTTTCAGTCATCTCTTTACCGTTTAAATAATACTTTACATTTTTAAGGTCAGACTTACGACCTCTGATCGTGAAGCCTTTGCCTGCTTTGGCGGTATCTTTTGCGGCAAAGCCTACTATAGTGACATCACTTACTGTACCTTTTATATTCTCGGCTTTAAATAATGAGGTCGCAGGTTTATCATCATCGCCATTGCCGGGGATAAGTGTGCCTTGTTTTTCGCTTTCCTTAACAGCGTTATCAGCCGGTGTGTGCATAAAAGCTATTGGTACAGTGTATTGAACCCTTACCGGATGTCCATTTTGCTTTCCTGGTGTCCACTTAGGTGAAGCTTTTAATACCCTAACAGCTTCGGCGTTCATCGCTTTCGATAATCCACGTAATACGTGAATGTCGTTTAATGCACCATCTGTTTCAACAATGAATTGAACAAATACCTTACCAGATATTTTGTTCATAACATCTTCGTTGGGGTACTTGATGTTTGTTTTAAGGTATTCCGAAAAGCCTTTTATTCCTCCCGGAAATTCAGGCTGGTGCTCAACCTGGGTAAATACCTCTTTGCCTTGCGGTACAGTGTCAAGCTCTATCTCCAAAGGTTTAGCCTGTGCTTTAAAGTCCTGCTTTGGATCAATTTTTATGCTTTCAACCTTTGGTTCAGGTTTTTTTATCTCAGGCTCATCAATGGTGATGTACTCCCTCGGTACCACTTCTGTTACCGATTTTTCAAGAACATTCTCTGCGGTTTTATTAATGGCCTTTACCGTTTTGTTATCATTTATTGTGGCTGACGACATAACCAGCATCAGCACAAATAACGGGGCCGATAGGCCATATTTTAGCAGCTTAACACGCTGCGATCTGTTTTTTTGCAACATCATAATTCGTTGTTTTAATAAGCTGTGGTTAAAAAATGGATTAACTAAACTGTGCACAGGGGCATTAAAGGTTTGGTTAAGTAACAGCATGGCATAACCGGCCTTATCGGCACCGGCATCAATCACCTGCCTGTCGGCAATAAACTCGTGGGTATGCTTAACGGCTTTGCGGTACAGGTAAACTACAGGGTTAAACCAGTTAATGATGCTGATGAGCTCTATCAGCATAACATCGGCCGAGTGCCATTGGCGGGCGTGCACGTGCTCGTGGGCCGATACCACCTCATGTTCGGACAGTTCGCCGCTTACCTGCACTTTTTTAAAGAAGGAATAAGCACCGGCTGTGTGCTTGCTGATCAGCCTTTGCAAGCTGGCCAGCTGCCAGGTAAACCTGATGGCGAAAGCCAGTAAACCTGCCAGGTAGGCATAACCTATGGCTGTACCAATGCTCATAATGTCTGTTTCGTTATTACCTGTGTATTGCAGGGCAATAACCGGGGCGTTATATATAACCTGCTTTACCTGTTGGGTAATAAAAAGGTTTTGTACCCAGTCGGCTTGTATTAACGGTAACAGGAACGATATTGCCGCAGATGTTACGAGGAACACGCGGTTAAGCTGAAAAAATGTTTCTTTACGAAGCAACAAGGCGTAAAACCCATAAAACAATCCCAAATACAGGTTCGCCAGTATTAAATATTGCCACCAGTTCATAACGGTTTATTCTTTTAGTTTTTCAATAAGTTTCATTATCTCGTCGGCCTCCTTAAGGTTTATCTTTTCCTTTTTTACAAAGAACGACAGCATGCTGTTAACCGAGTTGTTAAAGTATCCGCTCAAAAGCTTGTCCGACGCAAAATCCTGGTACTGTTCCTTGCTGATCACCGGGTTATACTCGTGGCTTTTACCATAGGCGGTATGCCCAACAAAGCCCTTGGTTTCCAAAATCCTGATAATGGTTGATACGGTGTTATAAGCAGGTTTCGGCTCAGGCAGCAATTCAATTACATCCTTCACATATCCCTTTTTTAATTGCCATAATACCTGCATTATCTGTTCTTCGGCTCTTGTTAATTCTTTAATTTCCATATCTTTCTGTTACTTATACCTGATAAATGGCTGATGCATCCAAACCATCTATATCCTTTACAAAACTAAGGTATTAGTTGTTTTTCATATTTGCAACTAAATTTTTAGTTATTTTTATTATTAAACCTTTTTCCTGTTTCTCTCGTTGTTAATGCCACATCTATTTATATAACAACAATGCACATTGTATTTCATGGCGCTGCCCGTAACGTAACCGGCAGCAAACACTATATCGAACTTAATGATGGTACATCGGTACTGTTAGATTGTGGCATGTTTCAGGGTTTGGGCGAGCATACCGATGATATGAACGAGCATTTTGGCTTTAACCCCCAAAAGCTGGATTACATGATACTCTCGCACGCGCACATTGATCATTGCGGCTTAATACCCCGGCTGGTAGCCGAGGGTTTCAGTGGCCCCATATTTTGTACACCGCCAACCATGAATCTTGCCCGCATACTGCTGATGGATTCGGCACGGATACAAATGCAGGATGCCGAATACAGCAACCGCCAGCGAAAACGTAAAGGACAAAAACCCATAGAATCGTTATATACCGAGGAGGATGCCATGGCCGGCATGCGCCAGTTTAAGGTGGTGGAGTATAACGAGGAGTACGAAATAACGCCCCGCATAAAATTTACCCTTACCGATGCCGGCCACGTAGTAGGCAGCGCCGCCATACATTTAACCATTATTGAGGAGGGCAAGGAAACCCGCATAACCTTTAGCGGTGATGTTGGCCGTTATGGCGACCTGCTGCTTAAAAGTCCGCAAACTTTTCCGCAGGCTGATTATATTTTACTGGAATCAACCTATGGCGATTCGCTGCATAAGGATATCGGCCCTATTGAGGATGCCCTGCTCGAAGTGATACGCAATACCTGCGAGCGTAAAAAGGGCAAGGTGATCATACCGGCATTTAGCGTAGGCCGTACGCAGGAGTTGCTGTATGCCCTGAATTCGTTAGAATTGCGAGGCGTATTGCCCGATGTGCCTTATTATGTGGATAGTCCGTTATCGTTACAAGCTACACAGGTGTTAAAGGATCACCCTGAAGTATATAACCAAAACGTGAAGGAGGTAATGAAGGTGGATGCCGATCCGTTCGCATTTAAGGGGTTGCGCTTTATTGAGTCGACCGAAGAATCTATCGCCCTGAATACCGATCCGCGACCTTGTGTTATCATATCATCATCAGGCATGGCCGAGGCAGGCAGGGTAAAACATCATATTAAAAACAGCATCAACAACCAAAAGAATACCATATTGATAGTAGGCTATTGCGAGCCTAACTCGTTAGGTGGCCACCTGATGCGCGGCGAACATGAGGTATACATATTTGGCGAACGTTACCCGGTGAATGCAGATGTAGAGGTGATCAAATCAATGAGTGCCCACGGCGACTACGAGGATCTGCTACACTTCGTTTCCTGCCAGGAACCAGCGCAGGTAAAAAAACTTTTCCTGGTACACGGCGAGTACGATGTACAGCAAATATTTGCCGCCAAGCTTAACGAAAAGGGATTTAAGGATGTAGAAATACCGTATCAGCACAGTAGGGTGAATTTGTAATATCAAAAAACTCAAGCATTCGGGCTTTTATCATCTTAATTGATTCGATTTCGATTCAACTTTACTTATTGAACAATCGCAATCGAATCAATTTTGTCGACTAATTCAGTTCCTGAAAAAATTTCAATACTTTGATATTGACCTGTATCCTCCAAACCTTCGATATATTCAACCTTTTGTGGGTTTTTTGCCGGGACGAAATCCAACTCGATCAACTCTAATAATAAGATAGTCGGGTTAATGCCTTGAGGTATCCTTTTGTGTAATTTGGCTTGATTAGTATTCTGTGTGTCGGCAATGCCAATTACATGCAAAGTACCGCCGGGAGTAGGTTGTATAGGCTGAAGATTTATGAAAGCCTCACCATCTGTAAAAATAATTGTGCTCATAGGGTTTGATTGATTTTGAAAACTGTTTTTATTACTTAGTGTTTTGAAGGTCTTTAAAAAGCTGATACTCGGAGTAAAAAAGTATTCACCGCCTTTCATGAGTACGAATTGCCCGAATTTAAACTTGTTAGGATTAAGTGTTTGGCCATCTCCGGTTGGCCATGTTTTTGGATTTTCGATGCATTGCCCTATAGTATCATCTATGCCTGTATCCGGAGAAAGGAATCCATCATTATCAACCCAGCTGTTTTGTATAAAATCGAACTGGTCTACAATATTACTTTGATAGCACATAAACAATAAACCTTTGCCATCTTCTTCAGTGTATGGGATGCCCCTGCGGGCTATTCGTCTTTGTTTCTCCGCCTCCAACGGAACACCGAATTGTCTGGTAGTATCACCTCTTGGGTTAGATTTTCTGATGTGCGAATGAAATGGACATTTAGCGCCGGCCATATCACCCGCATAGTCAAAATTATTTTCTATAGGTATGGTTCCCTGCGATATGGTATGTGTTAAAACAGGTGTGCCATCCTGAAATCTTCCCACAGCATACGCCCCTACCAGATCCGGAGGTAAGTTTAGATTTTGAGCAAGCTGAACAACTGCCTTATTCCAGCCCGGAACATCCTGCTCGAGCTTTCTAAAAACCAGATAACTTCCATAGCTATGAGTGCCGGATAGATCATCTACAGGAAAATCACCTTCTCCGGTTATACCTCCATTAAAAGCCCTGCCATTCGGGTCTTTAGTGAGTGCTAAATTTAATGAAGCAAAAGGATTCCATAAATTTACAGGTCCTTCCTTGATCAAATCATCTTCAAAAAACCGCGGCTGGCTTCTTCCGTCCGCAAATCCAAAATGTTCTTTTTCATTTTCCAATGCCTGGCCGTCTTCTTCTGCTACAATAATGGCTACAGGCGCTAAACCCATTTTAATGTTGGTGTAAAATGCAGTTAATGATTTGGGATCATTATGTGCAAGTATCAGCAGCGCATGGATGCCAGTATTGTATTTTGTTTCCCAGTCACTTTTGGGGGGATCGCACTTAATTGTTCCACTCCCCATTCCACCTTTAAAGCTTTCATCTTCCGGCTGTTTGTCGATCTCCAAAAAATCATATCCCATTTTAGTAAGCGAGAAGGAACAAAAGTTTAATTCAACCACGACCCGTTCGTGTTTATTGGCTTCGTGATCTTTTAATTGATCAACCATCGGGATTATAATTGGTTCTAACTGATTCCCTATCCAATCCTTTACAGCATCAACACTTCCGGAAAATTCCAGAAACAAAAGTTTAACATGGGGCTTTGCATGAGATTTTAGGATGTTGCCTTGCAGGTCAGCCATAAGCTTTTGAATTGCAGGATCAGTAGAAATTTTCGGTATAGGAACTGTATTGTCTATAATCATGATTGCAAGTTTTTATGGATGGTAAGGAGTTGTAAAATTTGAAAACTTCCTTAATGCAATCAATAGCTAATGGTAGCCATTTCTTTAATAGAAAGGCTTTTAAAAATTATTCTTCAATCTTAATGAAAACACGTGAAATGACTTGTTTTTTAAATTTTCAAATCATTAATTATTTTTTTTTCATTTGTTACGGCTGAACTACTATATTTGCAGCCCACAGAATGGGGGATTAGCTCAGCTGGCTAGAGCGCTTGCATGGCATGCAAGAGGTCATCGGTTCGACTCCGATATTCTCCACTGATTATCAAGCATTTACGTATCGTAAATGCTTTTTTTATGCTTTATCGGGCCGTTTTTGAACTGAGTTCGAAAATGGTTTTTTCTCAAGTCCGCGTCATTCTCTCTATTAAAAACCGCTCTTAAAACCCTTAAATTCAATTTTTCGCAATTTTTTCTTCTAAAAGCGCATGCAAGAGGTCAGATAATACTTCAGATGATATTTTAAGAAATATTGACGATTTGAGAGTATTGATAAAACAGGGATAAAACGGGTTGTCTATAAATCTATTTGATTGTTTGTTAGTCGAATTTTGTAAGCGCATAATAGCTTTAAATGGATTGAAAGACTTGTGATTTTTGATTTATGGTTTGAGCCCCCCTCTGTGTCCAAAACAAAGAATAGTTATGGACGTGATCAAATGCTCTCTTTTAATGGACTCAAAGCATATTTTTAGGATCGTGACACAATTAAATTTCCGCAACGGAAATCTTTAAATTGTCTGAATAATCTACTTCCTTTTATCTTAACTTTAAAATTAAGATGTCATTAAATACGGAGGAAAAATCAAGATTAATAAACGAAATAAATGAGCGGGTAGCTAAGCTAGAAGAGAAGATACGAAAGTATGGCTCTTTCACAATCATAGCTAATGCCATTTACAAGTTCTTTACGGTCGCCTCGCATGAGATTCAGTACAAAGAATTCAAGGTGAGCGCGCTTTTACCGGAATATTTATCGTTGATCTGTTTAAAATTCCCTTTCGCTTATGGTATCAATGAATTGCGGGCTGCACATGATTTACCTGGTGATCTACAAATCATCGAAGATCTTTGTCAGGAGATTATAGGCTTATTTACTTTCCTCCACAATTCGGAATACAAACCTTTTAATGACGATGGCTCCATTTCTGATATGGATTATATTGCAATGGCCATCTCAAATGAAGAACTCCATGTCCGTAATGAAACATTTGAAGAGTTTCACTGGGAACGACTGGAAACATTATACGCACCTTATGCACAATATTTCAAAGATAAATTGGGTTTTAATGCGGACGAAGCTATCCGGCTTTGCTTGACTATACAGGACTACTTATCTGAAAAATCAACAGAAGCTTTAATTGGTCGAAAAGACCATGTTAAGGAAATGCTTGCGGAAATCAAAGCCTTTAAATATCGAAATATACCGACAAAAAATTTTTATCCTCCGGAATGGCTCGAATATTATAAACGAATCCCCGACGAGCAGATCTCAATGGAAATCCGAATGTCGATGGCACTTTCTTTTATCTCCAGATTAGGTCATGATCTTTCATTTACAGCGGCAGAGATTGCCGAAATGGAAGGAATGGATATGGACACGGTAACAAAATTTTTGGAACAATTTAGTTTAAATTTTGGTGAAGTAGAGACCGACTTCAGCGTGCCGACTATTTTCCATCCGCTAAAAGACAAGCCACTCATTCAGCATGAGGGCCGATACATTTGCCCATCCATTTTTTTAATGGATTATGCATTAGATCGCTTGTTCGCGAAGACGCTTTATGGAAACTCAAAAAAGAAAGAAAGTTATGCTAAAAGGCGTCATGATTATCTCCTAGAAATAGCAATGGGTTACTTGGTCAATGTTCTTAAACCAATTCATCATTATACAAATTTGACTTACCCGGGGGGCGAGATGGACGGTATAATCTTCGTGGACAACAATGTATTTTTTGTAGAAGCCAAAGCACATCAAATAAATGACAGAGCTAAAAAAGGGTATTTTGACCGTATACAAGGTCATTTAGAGGAATTAGTGAAAGAATCCCACGCTCAGGCAATTCGGAGTTACAAGTATCTGAAGGGAAACACGAATGCCGAGTTTGTAGATAAAAGCAATAAGACGGTTATTTTAGATGGTAGTCGTTTTAAAAAAGCATATTTTATTTCTTTGTCATTAGAGGGTATCAAAGCCATTTCCACCAGTTTGAAAGTCGGGAACACGTTAGGGCTGTTCAGTCCCGATACTTTTCCATGGATTGTCAGTCTTTACGATTTGAAAGCTGTTTGCGAACACATGGAAGGACCAGCATTTCTAATTCATTACATCCATCGGCGGAGAGAATTTTTTAAAATGAAGACCTATTTGGTAGATGATGAACTTGACTTGCTGGCGTTCTATTTAAAACAGAATTTGCGATTTGATGATATTGATGTAGAATTAAAAGGCAGGAAGGGTTATTACAAACTTGAATCGTATCATGAAAAATTCAACAAATATTATGACGGCAAGCAAGGGTTACTGAAAAAAACGATTCCCCAAATGAAGCATTTTGCCATTGCTCAAATTAAAACACTTGTTAAATCTTTGGAAGAAGCAGGAATTGAAAATAGTATAGATACTGCTGTATTAATTCTTGAATTAGGTGTGAGTACTCAAAAAATATTACTGCAGCACATCGAAAAGATCAAAAAAAGATTCCGTGAGGATGGTGACAACCATGATTTTAGAATTGTCGGTGACGACGTTGTTGACGATAATACCTTTATGCTTGCTTATTGGGTGGGCCACGATTCTCCTGATTTCTTTCAATTTTTTTATCAAAATATTGCGAACCAATACGCAAAAGAAACGGTAGATGAGTTTTTCGCTGTATTAGATACAGGAAAAAACGCATACAAATTTGTTAAGGTTCATTACTTGACTAAATGACTTTTTTTAAATCATGTCAATTGTTATTTCACTTTTCCCGCTTGCACACTTGGTCACTTTGATTTGTGCCGGTATTCTTTCTGTCATTTCCTGAACGTGGGAGATGACGCCTACTTTACGACCTTGATTATGTAGTCCCTCCAAAGCACCCATTGCAATCGTTAATGTCAAGGGGTCTAATGAGCCGAACCCTTCATCAATAAACAACGATTCGACATTCATTTTACTTGATGATAGTTCCGCCAAACCTAATGCCAGTGCCAGTGACACCAGGAAAGATTCGCCGCCGGATAATGAATAAATTGTCCTCACCTCATCCCCCATATCCTTGTCAACCACTTGTAGTCCTAATGTGTTGGTTATCCTCTGGATACTGTATCGTTTGCTGAGCATTTGCATGTGAATGTTTGCAAACCCCAGCAATACGTCAAGTGTAAATTCTTGTGCTATTTGACGGAATTTTTTTCCATCAGCAGATCCAATCATTTCATTCAATTTACTCCAGTTTTCTAAAATGATTTCCTTATCGTGAATTTTCTCTAGTAGGCTGGCCGACTTCTGTTTATTGGCTAGATCTTGCTGAAGCTTAAATGAATTTTGGCTTTTTTCCTGAACCGATTGGTCTAACTTCATTTTGTTCTCGGATAACAACAGTAAGACCTCTTCAACTGTGCGTGTTGAAAGCTGTTTTTTGCCGTGTTCTTCCAAAAGCCCCTTCCTTTCTGAATAAACTGAAGAAGCGATAGTGAGCGCATCGTCAATATGTTTCAACGCATCTCGTTCACCTTCAATCCACTCAGAGGTATATTCTAATAAATCGATGAGATCTTCTTCTTTCAACTCGATGCCGTGACGGGTGAAATAACCTCCAAGCCATTCATTTATTTTAGAAGAACTATCATCTATCTGTTTTCTTAATCGCTCTTCGTCCCTGATCAACTTAGCATTTAAAGTGGTCGCTTTTATAAGGAGCGCATCTTTTTCCTGCAACTCAGCTGCAATGATTTGTATTTTCTTTTCGGCACTTACTACGGCATCATTCAATCGTTGCTCTACGACGTTAACTTCTTCGCCACCAATCAGAAGTCCTCGTTTGTTTACAATAACGTCCAACTCGTTTGTCTGATTCTGAACGCTTTGTTTATGTTTCTCAATCGCCGACGATAGGTCATCAGTACGCTTAGCGAGACCTGCTAATTCTACACTTAATTTTTCGGCATTTTTGATATTGATGCTGAGGTCTTCTGTTTTTTTTGTCCATTGCTCAGCAAAATCTTTTAACAAAGTGACAAATTGTGCGGCATTAGTTTGCCAATGGGTAAACCATTCTTTGTTTTCAAAATATGGTGATAATTCGGTACGTAATATCAAAAGATCACTGTCACACTTCGCCGTTTGATCTAAATAGCCTTTTTCAGATTCAATCAGTAATTCCTTTTTATGGTTTTTGTCCTTTACCGCATCATTTAGATTTGATAAGTCAGATTTTGATTTTTCAATTTGAAGCTGCACTTGTTCAGTAAGGTTTTTCATACTGTTGTAACTCACGATACGCTCTGCTAAAGACGTTTGCCCTAATTTTGAATTAGCCGTTTCATCGCGTAACCAATCTTCCTTTTTTTCATCTGCTACCTGTTGGCACTGTTTAGATATTCTAAATGATTTCCATTTGCTTTCTAACTGTTCTTTGTTTGTATTTTTAACCTTTAATTGACTTTCCTCCAATTTGATCTGACGCTCAAAAGTTTCACAGGCTTGTATCAATTCAGTATATTGTTTAAGGCATTCTTCATGAATTTTCTCATTTTGTCGATGCGTTTCCTCTATACCTGAAATAACGCCATCCAAAACTGGTGAGTTTGCGCTATAAGGATGATCTAAACTACCGCAAACGGGACAAGGTTCTTCGGGAATAAGAACAGCTCGTAATTGCTCCACGCTCTCGGCTACCCTTAACCTGGCATCGCTAAGAATTTTCGCCGAGGTCTCTTTAGTAATTTTAGTTTCCGATAATTTATTTTGAGTTATCGCTAACAAATCACGTTTCTCGGCCAAAGACTTTTGATTTATCCCCAAGCTAGTCGAAATCGCATTCAGGTCGTTCAGACACTGGTAAAATAATTTCCATTGCGCTGCCCCAGAAATAATATCCTCAATTTCTATATCAACTTTTTGCTTGTCATGAATTAACTTATTTATATCTATCCCGGCAATTGTTTCCTGATCTTTTTTGATGGAGTCCACCTTAATCTTTAATGCTGCGTTTTGATCTGTAACCTCATTATCCAGTTTTTTTAACTCACCCGACAAAACGGACTGGAGCTGAATGTTCCGCTTCAAATCTTCAGTCATTTTCTGTTTCAAAGCAAGAATATTGGAGGCATCTGTCAATTTGGAGGAGATAAGAGCAATGTGATCAGCAATGGGCTGTCGATGAGCATTCTCAGATTTCCAGGTTTCAAGTTTTGCGGTTTGAGCATTTAATATTTCAATTTCATTTTGTTTATTTTTAACGTCTTCCCTGTGAATAGAAATTTCCTTGTTGGCATCGTCAAAAACCTTTTGCGAGGCCGTTAATTGATTCCTTTTTTCGTCAATAATCGTATCCAGCTTTTTGGCATTTTCGATTGATGGAATTAGATCCGACTTTGATTTTTTTGCGACATCAAATAAGGTCTCGGCATCCTGTAGATTTTTCTTGAATATCGTAGTAGAATCGCTTAAGCTTTCAACACTTTGGTTCACTTCTCTTAATTCGTCGGTAATTTCCTTATACAGCCCCGATGCCTGTATCCGGGCATGAACCAGTGTTCTAGTGGGTTGTATTTCTGTCACCTGCTTGAGCATATTTGCTCTTGCTTCCGATGTGGTTTTGGTATTTAATGCACTTTGATAACCAAGTTCCGCGCTCGTAACCGTCGCGGATAATTCCTCTGACCTGATTTGCCAATTTCTTTCAATATCAAGCTCCTTACCGGAGTTTTCCAAAAGCTTGATTAAAGCGGTAAGTTCTTGTTGCTGATTCTCGATTTCAAAAACCTCTTCATCGGTATATATGATGATGCCCTCTTTTTGGAGGGTTATTTCGCGCAGATCTTGTTCTGCTTTTTTACATTTCTCAAAAACCAATTTTGAGATTTCAGAATAAATAAAATTACCAGTAAGTTTTTCAAGTAAAGAAGCTTTCTCATCCTTATTAGCTTTCAAAAATGCAGTAAAATCGCCTTGTGCCAAAAGCACGGAACGGGTGAATTGTTCAAAATTCAACCCTACCAAACGTTCGATCTGTTGAAGCGTCTCCGTTTTCTTGCCCGATACAATAATATTTGTGGTTAAATTAAAAAGCGTGATAACTTCACTTTGTAAGGCTCCGTCGATCTTATTGTAAGCGCGTTTTACCTGCCAGCTGGCTTTATACTTATTCCCATCAATACCAACAAAGTCTACTTCGGCAAAACCATCACTGGTTCCATCCCTCAGAATTCCCTTCACATCGCCTTGAGATATTCGTGAACCAGGAGTATCCTGCACTTCAATTCCGACCTCTTTAGCCTGAATATAGCGAGGAGTCTTACCGTATAACGCGAGGCATATAGCATCTAAAATGGTAGATTTACCTGATCCTGTTGGCCCTGTAATAGCGAATATTCCGGCAGAACACAATGGATCTTTGGTGAAATCTATTTCGCTAACACCTTCTAAAGAAGCTAGGTTTTTTATTCTGATTGCTAAAATTTTCATTTATTTTCAATATGGGAAGCTTCCTGATAGACTTGATTAAAAAGGGTCGTCAGAACCTCCGGAACGGCGACATTGTATTTTGATTCATAGACCTTGTTAAAGATTTCAATAGGTTTGATCTCTTCCAGTTTTTTACTGGTAATCAGCGTAGTTTCACCAGCAACTGATAAGGCAGGATGCTTAACATCGATCTTTGCGAGCCTAGCACGCTTTCCTTTTAAGGCCATCTCAATTTTATGGCGTAAACCGGGTTCAGGGCCTTCAAGTAATATTTTAGCTTCTAAATATGGCGCAATGTTTATGTCCCCATCATTGTCAGGCAATTCACTTATCGCAAGAAGGACTTCATGCAATGGCTTGTGACGCTCAGGAACTCTCAAAAGTGGGATTGCAGCCGGGATTTCAACTGCTTCCAGATTTTGGATTATACCGCCTGTAAGATCAAATGAAAGAACCTGGTGTGTGTAATTTACTTCAGAGAAAGACATCGGAATAGGACTTCCGCAATATCGGATATGGTCAAGGCCGCCGATCTTCTGCGCCTTGTGTATATGTCCGAGCGCAACATATTTTAGTTCAACGGGAAATGCCGAAGCTGTTACACATTCAATATTTCCTAAAATCGGCCGCTCTTGTTCATCGTTGCCGGATCGCTCTGCCCCAGCGGCATATAAATGCCCCATTGCGATTAAAGATTGACCTTGCTCCAATTGTGATACTGCGTTACTAGTAACCTGGCGATATAATTCGGCTACACCTTCGGCATAAGGATCGCTGCATTCGGCTACAACAGGGTAATCACCCATTCTTAGGAACGGAATTGCCAAACATAGCGCCTCTGTTTCGCCTTCCTTGTTTTTTAAAGGGATGATAAGCTTTTCAAAGTTTATGCTTCCATCAGCCTTTTTTTCAACTGTTCCGACAATGTGAATATTTGATGATTCAAGTAAAGGCTGTGGCGACTCTAATCGAGATGGTGAATCGTGGTTACCAGCAGTAATAATGATTTGAAGATCTTTACTTACACGACTAGCCCTGTTTAGAAAAGTATAAAACATTCTAACTGTCAATGCTGACGGGTTCGATAAATCAAAGACATCCCCACTGATCAACAGAACATCAGTTTTTTGTTCTTTGATTACTTCGATAAGCCGATTTAAAAATTGCTGATGTTCGTAAGTCCTATCGTATTCGTGAAATAACTGGCCTAAATGCCAATCGGCCGTATGAATAAATTTCATCCTAATTTTTTTCTTCAATTGTTACTATTCCTGAGTTCTCCAGTTCGTCTAATATCACTTGGATATTATCAATTGATTGCACGAACATACGACCGTATTGGTTCGGCCGTTCTTTACTGAATGTAAAGATTACGCGCTCTTTCGCTCTTGAAAGCGCTACAAAAAAGGTACATTTATCCTCGTCAGGGTTTTCCTGAAATTTCCAAAATGCACCGTCTTCCAGACCAATAAAAATAACGGTGTGATATTCGAGGCCTTTGCTTTTGTGAACTGTCATTACCGGTATGGTATCATTTCCGATCAACTGATCTAAAGCGCTGAGGATATTCTTTGTTACCTCAAAACTTTCACCCAATTTTTCAACAAGTTCAGCGACGAGTCCTTTAAAATACTTTAAGTTTTTATAGGCGGGATAAAATGCTCGAATTCTATCATATCCGGCAAACTCCACAATAGATTCAACAAGAACTTTCAGCTGAGCTACATCCAGTTTTTCAGATTTATAATCTTTTTGGCAGTTTTTTATGAACCGATAAAAAATAGCCTCTAACCTCATCAATTGTTCGTCTTCAAACTCGGTAAAAACGTTGCTTAAAAAGCCAAATGCCAAGGACTTAGATTCGGAAGACTTTTTCTTATAAATCGTATAAAGTGTATGGATGATGTATATCGTAATGTCTTGAGTTAAAAGATCCTGGTATGCGTTTTCATCCCGCGCTTTTATACCATTCTCATTGAAAAACCTGATAAGCCCTCCAGCGTAGTTTTCCAATTTTTGTTTAACCAGAATGCATATATCTCTTGGCCGTAAACCATCTTCCTCAATCCATTTTTTTACTTCGGTAAATAATGCAGCTGTTTCGGCGGTAGGGTTATCGAAAATCCAAAAAAAACAATCGCCCTCACCACCCTTCCATTTAGGTGAGGGAATGGCAAAATCCGTTTTTCCTAAAAGGTGCTCTGTTAAATGGTTAAGTAAGCTAACTAGTCTTGGTGCACAGCGAAAATTCATCTGAAGCGGAACACGAGCTGCTTCGGTATCAGACATGAAATCATCAAAGACTGCATCTAACGCTCCGGCCCAAAGCATAATCCGTTGTTTATCATCACCAACAGCTGTATATTGACTATCGCTATCTAAAAAACAAGTTTTAAAAAAATCATACTGTAAACCCGTTGCATCTTGAAATTCATCTAAAAAAACATAGGGGTACGTTTCTTGTAGGTATGATTTGATCTTAGGATTTTTGGCGACGATTAATTCCGCAAGTCGCATGATCATTTTAAAATTCAGCTGAGAAGGAGTTGCATTTAGCATTTGTTGCCAGACTTCATGCCTGATTTTTTTTGAAGCTCCCCTTTTATCTAATGGCAGCTTATCACCGGTATGATTTTTCAAGGCCACAGGTGCTGCCGCTCCTCTGACTTCATAATTTGTATCCGGATCAATAGTCTGGTAATAATTAAGTGTTTCATTATCCTTCATCGCGATCTCGTAATCCCCGCTTATCGAATAATCATTAGGCAATGCCAATCTAAACCTATCCAAAATTTGTTTAGCAAAGGAATCGAACGTAATTGAATCAAACCGTTTTGATAACTCATCCCCACAACGCATTTTAACCCGTTCTTTTAGATTGAATGCTGCATCGCGTTTAAAACTGATCGCAAGAATTCTAGTAGGAAATTTACATTGATTAGTCTGTAATAAATAGCTTGCTTTTTGTGCAAGCAACTCGGTTTTTCCAGCACCAGGCCCGGCAAGGACAAGTGAATTTATCTCTGATTTAATTACCGCCAAAGCATTTGCTTCGAGTTCAAAACCGTCTGCCGGTATCCAAACATCTTTATTTACTGCCATAATCATTTAGCTGGGATCTCTAGTTGCTTGGTAATTTTTTTAAAAATCTGATTAAATACATCGGGAAGGTTATCCAGTAACTCCTTATCCGTCATTAGTGATAAGGCATGTATATGTGTTGACGGTTTACCGCGCCCCAAGAAATGATAATTATACCAAATCATCAATTCTTTTTGATCCTCATTATAGGTTATGGCGGTAGCTTTATCCGATTTCAGGGTTGCCTGTATTGCGGAATTCAATTTGATTTCGAAAGCATCGTAATCTTCCTCTGCATCAGGAATTTCAGGCCCGCCGCCTTTTGGTATCGCTGACTTGTAAAAATCAGGATAATGCTCAAGCATCAGAAAATCTAAATCTAATGGTGAGGAGTAATAGATATCATACTTTTTTAGCATGTTTACCCATCCCATTAAGGAGTCAACATCATCGTCTGTTTTTAACTCCCATTTATGCATTCCATCCAATCGTTCATCAGACAAAATCGAACCGCCTTTAAGTCCTAATATTTTTTTCTTTTCGACACCTATCTTCAGTAATTGCTGGAGTGCATATTTTACCCTTCCCCAACCACCACCTTCTCGCTCAATGTCAAGATCCAATAAGGTTATGTAAGGAATATGTAACGTTTCCAATAACCTCCAAATGTGATTTACAAAACGATGCCCCAGCGGAGCGAATGTTATTATATTATCGTCAAAATCAGTGTCCTTGACCTCCATTAAACGATTGAAAATAACATCCTCACTATCACCTTCCCCAATGACTACCAATTTTGAAAAATATATTTCAGGGTAATTGTATACGGCTTCCTTAATAAATTTATAAGCCTCAGTTGTTTTCTTAGGTAAAACAATCCCGTTTACCTGGGTTTGAAAAAGTTCCGTAATTCTAAAATGATGAATAGATTCCGGGTCGAGCCGCTTAACGATGGCGGAGGTATGAGAAGATAATAAGACCTGGCAATTCGCCTTTTTCGCGATTGTGTTCAAGATTTTTATAACCCTCCCCAATAGTTGCGGGGCAATATGATTCTCCGGCTCTTCAATAGCCAAGATAGTCATTAGTGGCCGATCAATGCCTATGGTTTCTTCTTCTTTATCGTCTTTTGCCAGCTTTTCTTCGATCTCTAAAAGTGCGCATACAAGCGTGAGATAGAACAATGAGCGATATCCTTCACCTAATTCATCCACATTGAATTTTCGATGGACAGGGGTTGGACTAAAGGAAATTTCAAGTTTTTTTAGTATTGAATCAAAGTCACTCCCGCCAAAGCCGAGTGAGGTTTCTTTATATCGTTCATCTTTGTGAAATTTGTCCCAATAGCCATTTATTGCTTTTTGCACGATCTCCAATTCCGGTAACCCCCTGAAATCGTCATTAATTTCAGCGATCTTTTCATCAAACTTTTCCTTGAATTCATCTTTGAAATTTATTTTCCGCAATACCCGGTATAGAATACTACCAGAAGCATACTTTAGCTGTTCGGCTGGCCGACGAATTGCTGGAACGTAAAGTATTTGAAATATTGATTTGAAATGCGATGGGATTGGCTGCTTAATTTCTTCACTTTCTTCTTCGTCGCCTACTTTAATAAAATACGTTTTAATATCAACGCTACCTTCCGGCTCGTAATCGATTTTCTTCCAGTTAGCTTCAAGCCTGATGCGAACATAGGGATCAGCACCTTCCTCATCGACAACCATGTAACTAAAGAAATGAGGGATATTTTCTTTTTCCGCCTCTGAGAAATCCAGTCGCACTTCTATAAATAACTCTCGGGAATCAAAGTCTTCAGGGCTTTCATCCTTACCGATATGAAAATCCTGAAAGCGTATATCGCGTTCGCTATGTAAGCCAAATAATTTCCTTAAAGCCTCCAATGCCGAAGTTTTACCTGAACTATTCAGCCCTATAAATGCGGCCAGATCTTTTTTGATTTCTATTGTGACCTTTTCTCCAAATGACCGGAATCCTTTGATTTTTAATTTACTTATTAACATAAAGTAGTTTATTTTTTAGCAAGCAACACGATAAAAAAAATGAAATATATGGTTAACAATATAAGACCTAATACTCAGGGAAAACTCACGAATTTCGTGCTGAGAAGATTTGAGAAGTATATTGATAAGATTTATGTAGTAAAGTTAATGATTATTATAATGAAATAATATGGTACAGATTTACTATTCAATACTTCAATCTTATCAATCAAAACGCCCCCTGTTTACACCGCTAATTGTCATCAGCAATGTAAAAAGGGGGCGTACCTGGGCCGGCATCGCCGGCCCGCCGGGCATTTTTAAAATCTTAATTCCGTTATCTAAACAGATAAAGGATAGAACGGTCAATGATGGAGAGCGTGGTAATGATATTTACGAAAGCCTGGCCGCAGGCAACAGCCTGTTAAGAAATAGGTTGATATCGCTCTGTTGCTTATGGATTATACAATCTTTACATTTATCACTACAGCAATATTTTTAAAGCAATGGAGATTATAACCGGATATTTCTGGGACCCAAGTCAACCGGATAGTCAGGTATTTGGTGAATTGACCATTAACGTATCAAAAGATCAGATCAAGCTGAAATTACATGGCATGATCGCCTGTTTAGAGCTGCCCATGTGGCAGATCAATTACCATCAGGCCATTGCCGTTATTCAGGGTTATACCACTTCCAGAGAATGCTTATCTTTATTCCAATTGCGGGTTGAACATTATGAAAATTTAAGTCATGACAGCGACCCGAAATCCTTGAACCGAAAAAGTACAACCATTAGGTTACACTGTGAGCGTTATATTATTTCAGCCAATCATTTCTTCTTGGGAAATGAACGTTTCCGATGCCATCAATTAAAATTCTTGCCACAATTTTCAGAAGAGTTGGATGAGGGAGACAATTTCACTTCTAATTTTCGGGAAGTGCATTTTACAGATGACGACTATTTAGAAAAAAAAGGAGATACTCTAACGTATACGCTTCAAGGTAAGCCCCCTCTAGATATTCCATTTTCGGGCGGTAAATTACAATACACCGGGTCTTTTGGAGATCTTCCGCTGATGCCCAGAAACTCGCTTCGTATTGAAAAGTCATATTGCTTTAAATTCATTTTTGATACGCCTTTGACATTTCCTGAGATGCACACTTTTTTAAAAAAGAGCCGCACTTTTTTCACGCTGATGACAGGGACCTATTTAGGGTTGGAAAATATCCGCATCAATGCGAGCCAGCAAAAATGGCATAGTTTCGATGTCGACTTTAACAAGCGAAACATTTATTATCCGGGCGGATTTCCACCCAAAAACCGTATGCTCTATCTTAACGACCTGGTACAGCATAATTATTTTAATATTTTCATGGCGCTTTACCCTGACATTGAATTGCCACTCAGACACTACCTTAATTTCATCGAAAACGATAAAGATGATCCAGAGCAAGACCTTTTATCATTGGTCGCTGCGATAGAGATCATGTTTAATAAAACCCATCAGGCAATTAACTCACAAATCGGGGAACTGTCCAAGGTCGCTAAAGAAGTGATCGCCTTGCCCGGTATTAAACAGCACCAAATCGATTTTTTATTAACCTTCAGGAAAGGAACCAAATTAAAGGCGTTCCGGATCAGGGACAAGTTGATCAAACTGATCGATGATAGTGAGATACTTACTAAGCTAACAAGAGACTCCGAGATCTTTACCGAACAAACGCTGAGCGCGAGGCATTATCTTGTACATGAGGCGGATATGGCGAGTAACGCACTTATCAACGATACCCTGCTATTAAGGCAAGCTAACATGAAACTCAAAATCATCTTAGAGTACTATTTACTGCTTTACTTGAAAGTGCCTAAAGCAACCATAGAGAAAAGGATCTATTTGATTTTGCCCAACCACGTTCAATTTTCCGATTAATAATGGACATCATCAAACTAACTTTTATATCGCTTCAAAAAAGTTCGCACATCGCATTTCCAAATGAAGAAATACCCTATCATGTTTTTCTATCCTTATTTGAGAAACGCTATCATGAAAAAGAGGAGATGTGGGTATTGGAAGCAGTGCAACAAAATACTCCTTATTTCCTGCAAAGTTTAAAGGATTTCGTTCAGGAACACCAGAATGAGCATCCGCAGTTTCATGAAGTATTACGGTTCTTCGCCAGACTAACCACCAATCACTATTTTCTGATCCATAAAGGAATATTAACCGATACCGCCATCATACATCAATACTGGGATTTTTTGGCTAAAAAGCATCAGTCAGCAGGTATCGCTTATGAAAACTACCAGGATGGCTTATTGCCCCCGGCGGTCTTTTCCAGTTATAATCTTAACGTTTACGGACAGCATTATTTAAAGATCGGGCAGCCGGTAAGGTCGTTAAGAATATGCCGGTTTTGTCAGTCCAAGCAGGGCGAACGCAATAAATTCGGCCACGAAGTTTCATTTAAGAATAAGGCGCATGCGATATCTGAAGCATTAGGGAATAAAACGACGGTGCTGCTGGAAGAATGCGATGCTTGCAACGAACGTTTCAGTACAGGTATAGAGCCATCCCTCATTCAATATCTGAGCCCTTACCGATCACTTTTTGGTCTTGACGGCAAGGGAGGAAAAAAGAAGTTAAAAGGCCTGGACTTCAGCATGCGCTCAGATACAAAAACAGTAAGTATCAAGTTGGAAAAAGATGTTCCCGCGCTTACAGATGCCGTTGAACCGAAAAGTTTTAAAGTCGATCTGAATTTAAGGGAAGGCTTCATACCGCAGGATGTTTATAAATCGCTTTGCAAATTCGTGATAAGTGTCATACCCAGCAGCGCTTGTGTTGATTTTGAAGAAACGGTCAATTGGATCAATGGGGACTGGAACGAGAAAAAGTTACCAAAGATCGCGTTATTGCAGGATAACCAGTTTTTCACCGATACATCATTGTTATTAACCTATACCCGTAAAGATGAAAATCTTTCGTTACCATACATGATCGGCGAATTCCATTATGCGCACAACGTATTTGTATTTATCGTGCCCTTTAGTGCAAAAGATAACCAAAAATTCGTGAAAGCAAATGCGTATCAACATTACTGGTCATCATTTAACACGATGCGAAAAGGAAGGAAATGGAAATTCATCGACTTCAGTGTAACAACACAAATTAAATTACAAATCAATTTCGAAATCAAAATTCCTAAAGAAAAGTAATGTACAGGCTACTGAAGAAAGATATCGAGCATTTTTATAGAAATTATAAGTTGATCGGAAAAGCAAAAAAGCGTTCCGAAACTAATTCGGAAGTAGTATCATGCCGGTTTTGCGGAAAATCGTCCCCCGAGGTTACTTTTGGTAACGATGCACATTTAGTACCGGAATTGATGGGCCGGAATGATTTTGTGTATTCGGAAGAGTGTGATAGCTGTAACAACCTATTCAGTAAGTATGAATCCCATCTGGCCATATACCTTCGTCCCTACTTAACAATGCTCGGCGTAAAGGGAAAGAGAAAAGTCCCGGTATTTCAATCCAGGTCGCAAACCGATAGTGTAGATAAGCGAACGACCATTAGAACAGAAGTTAACAATCAAAAAGAAATTGTTTTAGGTTCGTTGGATGATTATCAGATCGACCATGAAAAAAAAGTTATGACCCTTACCTTCAGAAATCCGCCTTATATACCTTTAAATGTTTACAAGGCATTCGTGAAGATAGGCTTATCGCTGCTTCCCAATGAAAAGATAGAAAAATATAAGAACTTGTTCCATTGGATCAGCGACCGGCCTTATGGAAGGCTTGACTACTTTCCCGTCATCGTGAAAACCATGATGACGGAAAGCCAATTCGCGGAACCACGGGCAGAACTTTCTGAAACCAGAAGAACGATTAAAAAGGACGGATTTATCCCAAACCTTACCCTGCATCTTTGCTTTGGTAACCTGATCTTTCAAATCTACCTGCCATTAGCCAAACGTTTCGATCACAGCAGAATGAAGGTTAAAAAACCTATTTATATTCTCAGTCATCATATTTTCCAGGGCCTTGGTGAGAAGGAAGCCTCACGGACAGTCAAAACAGAAGAGCTCGGTGAAAAACAGCCCGTACAACTCGACGAGAAAATCAGCTTTACATTTACAAGCGGAGAGTTTAATATTTAAGTTGTTTAAATCCCGTATAAAATGCAAAGCAATAACCTTATGAATTGTGGCTTTATAAATATTATCTTAGAAGGATGAACCTACCTCATCTTCATCGTTATGAAAATCGCTACACCTGCGCATCTTGCCCGCTACACTTATAATACAGTCAGATTAGCCAAAACATTTGAACAAACTCCGCCCGAGTTGATCATCCGGGACTTGATGGAGGGTCTATATTTTGCGAGTATGAAAACTGAGGAAGGCCGGCCTGTTAAAGTGAACGTTACCTTTATTGACCATTTGCGGCCTGAAGAAAAACCAGTTGCGACAGCAGATGTCTGGCGAGTGACGAACTTTCAAACGCCTTTACCTTTCGATATCAAAACTATCGTAAAATTATCCCAGGCAGCCGATCCCTGGAGTAGTTCACTTGCGGTCTATTATGATGAGAATGACAAGCTGTGGATCAACGGTCTTATCGACCAAACTATCCACGCGCAGCGTTTTATCCATCATGAAGGTAACAACAAACCACAGCTGCCCGGTATGTTTCAGACCAGTATTATTGGCATAGGTTGTTTGTCCGTCATCTATGATTATGAACTAATCGCCGTCTTACGTCAAAACGTACTGGTCAACAAATTTTTGGATGTCCTCCATTATGGACCAATCTCCGAAATGCTAAAGACAGACAGTAAATCGGCCGCCCAAAAGCTTGAAACCTTTATCAAGCAACATCATCGTCGAAGCTTTCAGGGTGACTCATCCCTCTTCGCATTGCGTATTTGGCAAAGCACGCTTTCGCGTTTGTTACTTCAGGTGCAACTTTATCATCATGGCGGTGCAATCCTGATCACCAATCAAACAGAAGGGTTAACCGTCAAATATCAAATGGATTATCCGCGTTTACATCAGGCCATGGTAGCCATGCTGCAAACGGGTGCAGCAGCGAGTGCTAGCGAACAAGCCATTATTACCAGCCGCAAATTACATTTTCCAATCGATGATTACATTTTGCTTGAAAAGGCTCGTATGGAACATCAGGAAGCAGAGAATCAATTAAAGGGCGCCATACGTTTTGTCGCAGCGCAAAGTTGTGTAGATGGGCTTATCGTATTGAATCATCAGTTAGAAGTTTGCGGTTTTGGAGCGGTGATCGATGAGATAGATCCGCCCAAAGAAATCTATTTCTCGGATACCAATAAAGTCACTGTATCGAAACTCACATCCCGTAATCCGGATAATTTTGGTACCCGGCACAGGTCTATGATGTCCTATTGCTGGCATCATGACGACGCACTCGGGTTAGTCATTTCGCAGGATGGTGATCTTCGGGCTGTGAAGAGATTAGGAGATCAATTGGTTATTTGGGAAAATATTAAGATTCAAAACTATGTAAAGAGCAAAAAGATCCGGCATCTTGGTGTATTTGAAAAATCCGTTGGCATGGATGAGTTGGATTAATTCTATTTTATAAGTTTACAAGTATTAAGAGTTTTTAGCGATAAATCACAGACCTTACATGGATTACGAATATGTTTACTACGGAAACGGTTTTAGTTTTTATGATAACTTTATCAAGGGAATCGGAGACCTTATCGTAGTCCCACACAATACAGAAGGTAAGCTCGCTTCCAGTTATGTAGATTTTGTCGATGAGTTTAACCTATTCGACTATATACCCGGTAAATCCCAAATCGGTGATTTAAAATTGATCAATTTACAGGAGGACAGGAAATATGTACTATTCGCTTGCGTAGAAGCCACCAAAGGCACGACCTATGGCGCGATAAGGCTGGTCGCATTGAAAATAGCTGAACTGATGGTTACCGATAAACCGTTATCAGCTGTTATCCCCAATTTTGGTGGAAAAGATCAGTATGAGAGCGCGGTTTATACCCGTATCATTTTAAAAGCGTTTGGCGAGGGCAATTTGAGAAATATCCGTACGAACTTTATATCTAAATATCATCAGGTATATTCTGAACTAGAACCTGATTTCGAAAACGCTGAATCCAGTGCCCGTATCGCGCTTCGTTTCAGCCTCCCTAAAATCGTCAATTATGAATGGGTCAAAGATTTGATAGACTCTAATACCTTTTATCATCAATTGGCTGTAGAAAAATTTAAAGAGTTTAAATCTGCCACCGACAATGGCAATGGTTTTTATCACTCACTAGAACAGGAATTCCATCATTCCGGCCTGGTATTTCAAGAATTCATCCGGAAATTTGATGAAAAAACGGAACAATATAAGGTGCTGAGGCTTTGCGGCGAACTGATCGCTTATTGTGATCGTAACGCTTATAAAAAAAAGGAATGGAACCTAAATAAAGATTTCCGCACACTGGCACAATCAGGCGTCAAGCAGACACAATGGGTATCTAATTTGCTCCGGTACAAGGCTACCAAAAATTCCCTGGATGTCCTGTCTCCGAGTATACGAAATGCTATTTTGTTCTTGGAAGAACCGAGGAAACATTTAACGATGTTGTCCGAAAACCACCGGCAATTTACCTCAAAAGCATTGTGGGATATCCGATATGACCGAGACCAGTTTGAAGCAGACTGTTTTGATATCTTTCAAAACTTTGGTATAAACGCTTCTTTACCGATCAACAATGGCACGCTCTATTCGAGAATACTTTATGCACCGGAAATAAAGATATTGTGGTATCCGGCTGAAAAAGAATTTTCGGAACAATTGGTGGAGCATCAAAGTTCAAAACCGAAACCGGAGACGGGCTTGACAAATGAGCCGCCAGCGGTTGAAGAAGAGTTGCTGAAAACCAAAAACTGGAGGGGCCTGATCCATGCTGATAGTTATTCTGTAACAGATCAATTGGGTTACCGGGCATATGCGGAGGTGATGGCGGCATTTCTTACTTCACCATTGACCAAACCGCCATTGACCATCGGTATCATGGCCCCCTGGGGTAAAGGCAAAACAAATATCATGAAGTTTATCGAAGGCAGGCTTAAGCAGTATCGTCCGAAAATTCAAAAAGATACCGAGGCTGAAAAACCGGAAAAAACCACTTATCGTAAACTTATAGACTGGTTAAAAAAAGATACAGAAAAGATCTTTGGTATCAATGTCAAGGATTACCCAGTTGTATGGTTCAACGCCTGGAAATTTCAAAAAAATGAACAGATCTGGGCTGGACTTGCCCATGAGATCATCACCCAACTGGCTGAGCAATTAGAACCCGTTGAACGCGAAAAGTTTTGGCTGAGGCTTAACTTAAAGCGGGTTGATAAGGATAAAATAAAAAAGGACATCGTTCTGAAATTCCTGCAAAAATTATTTTTCCCGGCAGTGTTGGCCGTTGCCGGTATTATCCTGGGTCTTTTGCTTAAACTTTTTCAATACCCTGTTTTTCAAATAATTTCGCCAACGGTTTCCTTTGGTGGAATCGCAATTGCTATAGGTTGGGGATTAAACGTTGTCGATAAATTAAAAGGCAAACCACTGGAAGCTGATATCAGCAAATATTTATACCAGCCCGCATATAAAGATAAATTAGGCTACTACACGGCGATGGAAGAAGACCTAAAAGAAGCATTAAAGCTTCTTTCGAACGAAACCAAGCCCCCTGTTATTTTTATTGATGACCTTGACCGTTGCTCACCGGCAGCTATCACTGAATTAATAGAGGCGATCAACTTGTTTATCAGCGGTGATATTTCCAGCTGTTATTTCGTTATAGGTCTTGATGCCCAAGTTGTTGCTGCTTCACTCGACGTAACTTACGATAAATTGGGATTAAAAACCGCGAATATGGGTAAGCAGCATGGATCGATTGGCTGGTATTTCTTAGAAAAGTTCATCCAGTTACAGTTTAACCTTCCTGTGATGCAACAACGACAAACTACGCGTTTATTAAATCATCTGTTTGACGTGCAGGAAGAACTTTCAATAGAAGAAGCCACCGTGCGTAACGAAATCATTGCCATCTATGAGACAATCGAGGGAGAAATAGACACAATTGATGATCTTGATCAGATTTTTACCGAAGAGAAAAGAGAGATTGAGGCTAAAATCATTCAGTTCGATATTGCCTTAGTTGAGCGCTTCCAGTTAAAGGTCATTAGCAGAGCAATCAGTAGTTATGAAATCGTAGAAGATGAGCTGCAGGCCGTAGTTGAAAATGTATCTGCTTATTTAAGCACTTCACCAAGGATGATCAAGCGCTTTGTGAATTTGTTTATGTTCTATCGTTTTCTTCAATATACGGAGACTTGCAAAGGGGTTAGTAAGGCTGACCTCAACGTTCTCGGTGATTGGATATTAATCATGATCCGTTGGCCGCAATTGGTAAGGGCTATTCAATGGGATAATGAAAAAGATTTCCTACACGGCGAAGATGCTTTAGCGCGCGCTGAAGACTTGGAGCGATTGATCTCCGAGGGAGCAGACTATGAGGGCTGGTTGAAAAAATGTTCCGAGCGCACGCAGGAACTAACCTGGCAGTCAGACCGCCAATTGTTTCAATTCATTTCTGACCGGGAAGATGAAGAACTCCTGGTCACCGCCGTTGAGAGTGGACTATGGTAATTTACTGGTTTTAATCGCCTCACAAATAGTTTAATTAGGCGATGTCAGTTAATTAAAGCAAAATAGTAATACTTGAGTAACAAAATAACACAATCCGAAAACTCCGATGAGCTTTTCCTTAGCAAATTTTGGCGTTAGTAAACGAATTTATTAGAATATGTCACAAGTAATTATTAATAAAACCTTGGTCAGGCTCGAACCAGTGTTCCTCTACATCTTTCTTGGAAATCCGGCGTTTTAGGGCCGCTTTGGTTGTCTGGAAGGTGTTCCCAAGCGGCCCTCAAGACTATAGCTTTCAACTTAATGTATTGAAATCAACTAAAAGCATAGATGGATATATAGCCCAGGTGGGATTATTTTAAACTTCCTCATCATTGTTAAAGTCTGAAAATTTAACAAAAGGATCTTCTGCTATACGTTTTTGCTTTGCCCAAGCTAGCCACTCTAAAAACGCAGAGCTATGCTCTTGTTTAAGAGTTAATTCAGCCAGATATTCATCCAAAACCTTAAGCTCTTTCCAACGCAAAGCATCAGCTATTAAAGTTTTAAAAGCAGCCTCCTTAGCCTGTTGCTTTTTGATTACTAATTTTCGTTGATTTTCTAATCCTTCCTCTATTTTCTGTCTTTCAGCCCTCTCTGCCCATCCTCTTTCCAGTTCGCGAGCTGATAATTCCATGTGGTTTAGAATAACCAAAATCTGATCTTCTAAAAGTAATCGGCCATCCTTCCATTCTCTTCCTCCAGACCAATCCATTCGAAATGCGAGTTGCCCCGTTGGTTCAAATTCCTGAAAATCATATACACCTTTTTTAGGAAGCTTTTTGTTGATTTCTCTTAAACTGATGCGCTGTCGTACTTTTCTTAAGTGTACAAAAGCTTCACCTTCGTGAATTGTAATTTCGTAGCCGCGTCTTTTCCAGCATTTAACTAATGTGTCCATTATTCTTAGTGCCCGGCCGATATTTGATTTAGAAACCCGGATAGGCAGCTGATCTCTTTCGGTTCTATACATGTCTCTTGATACCCGGGGCGTTCTTTTTAAACCGTTTTCTGCTGCGATTATTAAGGGGTCTGGATTAATCAAACGGTAAGGAACTTTAAATGACAATTCATTCTCACCGGGAAACATAATCGGCGGTTCAACTTCTGAAATATCTTTCTTCTCTATAACCACTTCTTCCGTAGGTTCACTAGCAGATACTGGTGGTAAAGACGTTTTTGTAACTTCTTTACCAAATTGTATTTTCGACCACTGGCCTTGCTCCGGCAATGGAATCTCCGATCTCAAGCAGTATTTACGTAGCTCAGTTGATTTAATTCCCAGTTCCTCAGCTAAACGTGATATGGGTTTTTCCCAAACTAGATGGTAAAGTTCCTCCCGGCTAAGCTTATGTTTTTCCATGACAAGTTTTATTAGGATAAGACGTTTTATTTTGGATGTATGCGGAGAATAAACACAATATAATCCGCAAAATTGCGGATAAAATTAATATATTTACCGCATAACCAAAGATATGTATATACATCAATTAAAGGATTGGCCATCTTTTACGTGGGACACTGAAGCTATACTTATCCGTTTAGGCGAAGTAAGGTATCGGCAAGGGCATATTTGGGGTTTGATGAGTTCGGCGGGCTTTAAATTGAAGGAAAACGCATTATTAGACACGCTGACATTAGATGTTACCAAATCCAGTGAGATAGAAGGTGAAAAATTGAATACGGACCAGGTAAGATCTTCTATAGCCCGAAGGTTAGGTATCGAAATAGCAGGCGCTGTATCCGCTGACCGAAATGTAGACGGAGTAGTAGAGATGATGTTGGATGCAACTCAGAAATATACCGATGTCCTGACAGCAGATCGCTTGTTTGATTGGCATGCCGCGCTATTCCCAACCGGAAGAAGTGGTATGCATAAAATTACAGTTGCGGCCTGGCGCACTCCGGAAGCTGGCCCTATGCAGGTTGTTTCCGGGGCCATGGGCAAGGAAAAAGTACATTTCGAAGCTCCGGAAGCAGAACGGCTACCTGCAGAAATGGAGGCCTTTTTAAATTGGCTCAATGCAGAATCTAATACTGATGCAGTGTTGAAAGCTGCCATAGCACATTTATGGTTTGTGACCATACATCCATTTGATGATGGCAATGGTCGTATAACCAGGGCCATTACCGATATGCTGCTCGCACGGGCAGATGGGACATCGCAACGGTTCTACAGCATGTCGGCTCAGATCATGCGGGAAAAAGCGGATTACTACCACATACTTGAAGCAACACAAAAGGGTAGCCTGGATATTACCCCGTGGTTGAAATGGTTTTTAGATTGTCTATATTTCGCGATGGATCACACGGAAGAAACATTATCTGCCGTAGCGAAAAGAACCCAGTTTTGGGATAAGCATAGAGAAACTGTATTAAATAGCCGCCAGCAGCAGATGGTCACCGCCTTGTTGGATGAGTTTTATGGCAAGCTAACCAGTACTAAATGGGCTAAGATGACAAAGAGTTCTCCTGACACCGCATTAAGGGACATCCAGGATCTGATAGAGAAAGGTATATTAGAGAAAGAAGCAGGTGGCGGTCGAAATACAGCTTATAGTATAGTTGCCTGATACTACTTGTCGCAATACCGATAAATTATGATCGATACCCAACTGAATTTATATAGATCTATATTTAAAGGTAGAGCAGATGTGTTTGCACTACGGTGGGAAAAGAATGGGAAAGGTAGTTATATGCCAGCGTACAATTTTGACCCGCATCGGTATAGGCTTCATAAGATCAAAGGCGGAACCTTTCAAAATTTTAATGAGAAATCCTTTCAGCCATTAACCGACGATCAACTTGTTAAACATCTTAAAGGTCAACAAATAGTAGGTATCTATCCTATGTTGCCAGATAACACTTCATGGTTTATTGCCGCTGACTTTGATGAAGCTAATTGGGTAGATGAATGCAGGATATTTATTAAAACCTGCGAAGAGTACGATATACCGGCTTATTTAGAGCGTTCCCGTTCGGGACAGGGCGGACATGTGTGGATCTTCTTTGAACAACCATACGAAGCATTCAGGAGCAGAAAGATAGTGATGTCTCTATTACAAATAGCGGGCATAGTTTCAGTATTTGATAAAAACTCAAGCTTTGACCGGCTATTTCCTAATCAGGATTATCTTTCAAAGAAGGGCTTAGGTAATTTGATCGCGTTGCCATTAAACGATACGAGTTTAAAACAGGGTAACAGTTGTTTTATTGATCCTGCTTCTTTATTACCGTTTACCGATCAGTGGATATTCCTGAAAACAATAAACAAGGTATCAGTAGATCACCTTAATAACGTCTATAAGGAACAAACCGAACCCGATATACCAACAGTAGGTTTATTTCAGAAAGAGCCGGTACCAGGCAAATTAAATATTGTATTACGCAACGATATCTCTATTGGGCGAATAGCTCTACCTGCTTCGCTTATCGCTTTTCTAAAAGATGAACTCAACTTTGCCAACAACGAATATCAAATAAAAAGAAATATCAATAAAAGCACATTTGGTATAAAGCGCTATTTTAAATTGCTAAACGAAACTTCAGAACAGATCTCGATTCCCCGCGGATTTATTGGCAGGTTATTACGTTTCTGTAAAGAACAACAGATCGATTATATCCTTGAAGATGACAGGCAAAAAGTTGAGCCGATTTCATTTAAAGGTTCAATAAAACTAAGAGACCATCAGATAGGCGCTCAGACCGCCGCGGAGAAAAAGAACTTTGGTGTGATCGTAGCGCCACCTGGTTCCGGGAAAACGGTGCTAAGCCTGGCAATTATAAAAGACAAGCAACAGCCTGCTCTTATTTTGGTTCACCGCAAGCAATTGGCGGATCAATGGATAGAGCGGATCGAATCATTTTTAGGAATTCCCCAAAAAGAGATCGGACGCATTGGTTCGGGTAAAAATAAACCCGGCAAACAAATAACTGTGGCCATGATGCAAAGCATGGAAAAAGCATTGGGGTCAGCAGATGCTTTAGGCCTGATCAATTCTTTTGGAACCGTTATTATTGATGAATGCCACCATGTACCTGCAGAAAGCTTTCAACGTGTGATCTCCAGGTTGAATAGTTATTATATGTACGGTTTAACCGCTACGCCATTCAGAAAATATAGTGATGGTAAATTAATCTTTATTCATCTTGGCGAGGTTATACATGAAGTTAAAGCTCCCGAGATCAAACACCAGACAGAAGCACAGATCATCATCCGGGATACTCAGCTGTTTGTGCCGTTCAATATCAAAACCGACCAGTTTGAAACATTGTTTAAGATATTAATACATGATTCTACCCGAAATCAACTCATTTTAAACGATGTTGTCTCGCAATTAGATCTCGGCAAGAAAGCAGTTATCATTACAGAACGGAAAGAACATATTGCCTCTCTGCAGCAATATTTAAAACAACAGTAGGATACAATATCGTTAAGCGGTGAGGATTCTGATTTAAGTAAGAAAGCCAAATGGACAGCTATCAAAAAGGGGGATTTTCAGGTATTGATCACAACAGGCCAATATTTTGGAGAGGGAACAGATATACAAAATATTGAATGCTTGTTTTTGGTTTATCCCTTTGCCTTTGAGGGAAAGCTGATCCAATACATCGGCAGGGTCCAACGCTCAGAAATAGCCCCGATCATTTATGATTACCGTGACCACAGGATAGCCTACCTTGAGCGGCTATTTAAGAAGCGGGATACACATTATAAAAAGTTCGACAAAGATGGCTTGATAACCCCGGCGGATAAAAGCGAAACAGCAGATCTTCAAATTAATGAACAAATAGAAGTCGCCATTGAAAATCTGGAGTTCAGGTTTGGCTTGATAGCTTTCAAATGGCATATTGCAAACTTCAACAATAAAGCGATCGAATTCGAGATTGAGAATATAAATATCAGACCGGAATTCACTGTACTTAAGCTTTATTTTAAGCGATTGCTCAAAAGGGATAGTGTCAAAATTAATATCCGGGCTACATTTCAAAATAACAGGCTGATATTTAAATCCGCGATGTCTAGTGATATTGATAAGATAAACAAAGAGGTCATTGAGAGCGTAAAATTCAGGTTTTTAAGTAAAGATATCATTAAGGGTGTTTCTTCGTCCGAAGAAAATTTGTTAGACGTACAACAATTACAAAAAGGACAAGAACAACTTTTTTACCCTTCTGAGGAAGACCTGCTTGAAAATATATTGGAGCTCAAAAAATATAAGCATCATCGTCAACTCCGCTACCTTTCCACAATACATGAGCGTCATATCCTCAAACTGAGATTTGTATTAGAGCCCTTTTCGTTTGTATTCCTGCTTTCAGGAGAACAACAATATCACGTAATATGGGAAACACTGGATACCGAAGAAGCAACCTACATATGGCATATTGAAAGATCTGCTAATGAATTGGAAAAGGAACTAAAGAAAATAGATAGACTACTGGGAGTTATCAGAAGTAAAGGCCGCCAAGACTATTTAGAATCCAACCCGGAAAACTTTAGCCGTATAGTCCATGATTATTCAGACGAAAAAGGTTTAGTCATTTGGAAAGACCAATTAGAAGAAAAACTTTATTAAGTTCAAAGGCGCGGTTTATATGTTCAACAAGAGGCTATCACTTAAATCACTATAATCTATTCTTGCCCATAAATAGACTTACAAGCAAGAATAGATCATTTAGCTCAATATTAATTCCTATCCAGTCAACACCTCTATCAGGTGTTTTAATCATTTTAATGCTTCTCTTATCGCCTTAGCAATAACGCTGTCATCAATATCGTCCAGATAAACCCGGGTTTGAATTTGCGTTTCATGACCCAATGCGTCCTGGATTATTTTGATATCAACATTTTTCTCGTTTAAGTGACTGGCGAAACCGTGCCTCAAAGCGTTTGATGTAAATCGCTTTTTCCAGCCCACAGCTTCTGCCATCGCTTGCGAGTCTTCATTAAAATCTTTCAAAGCCGAATCAATTCTGGTATCGATCTTTCTCGCCGTATTATGCTCTGTCATAATAAAAGGGAAGATATACCCGGCATCCGATTGTTCAAAATAGATTTCGAAGGTATTGATGACATCAACAGCTTTCGGATGTAATTCAAAATCATATTGCCGCTTGTTTTTCGAACGTCTGTATTGAATTCCATCATTAACAAACTGCTCTTTCTTTAGCTTAAGCATGTCATTAAAATTCATGCCTCTTGAGTAATACATGAATTGCATAAGCAAATGAGAACGGTACATCCTGGTGTCTTTTGCAAGCTTTAGTTTCATGATCCGTTCCCAATAGTCCGATTTGATCGAGCGTTTCTTTGTCCGGATACGTTTATAAGCTTTAAAATTAATGAAGCTTTTGGGGTGGTGATTGACCGTCACCAACCCGTCCTTTATAGCAAGGTTCCATATCCGGTAATAAGTCCGCAGGTAATGACTTTGTGTTGATTCTGAAGTACCTGATATCTGCTTTTCATACGCTTCATGATCCGCTTTCGTAAAGGCAACAAACATTTTATCCTTGCCTTTCAAGAGTTTCTTAATAGTAAGTCTGCCGTTATAGAATACATTAGCATAACCGGGATTATCAACAGAATCATAATAGTCGACAAGATGTTTAATATAAGCCAAAATTTTATTGGGCTTACCAATGGCTGCTGCTGGCTGCGTTGATTGGCTCGTTAAGCGTGCCTTGATTTCTACATGCGTAATCGGCCGCCCCATCTTCTCTGCTGATTTAATTTCAAAATCAATGTCATCGAGGATTTTCTTTATCCTGGATATTAATTCGATATGATGAGGGTGACTTGATTTGGGGTAACCGGTCTTGGCATCCCAATTTTTAACTGAACTACTATAGCCTGTTGTGATGTACTTAGATATTCGGTTTTGAGTTAACCGTATCCTTACCTCATGTTCGCCAATAATGTAATTTTTTTCAGTTTCTAATATTTCTCTGTACGTCCAAAGAATGGGTTTAATTGCTATTTCCATAGCGATTAGAAAATTATAAATAAGCTGGCAAGCAAACCGCATTGCAAGAGGTTTATCATTCACTGTTTGAGATAAACGCCTGAGAAAACAAAGATAGTTAAAGTTGATTTAAAGAAGCGAATTTTCAACACTAAAAAACCTCTTAAATATCTGATATTGTGCTTTTTGAATACTATTTAAAACCATCTTAAATTGATCAATTAGCCCATGGCATGCAAGAGGTCATCGGTTCGACTCCGATATTCTCCACAAAAATAATCATGAGCATCTACTAATCAGTAGATGCTTTTTTTATGCTCATTTCAACCGTTTATTTTGAGGTCGAGCAATTCCTTAGATATGTTTATGTAACTACATGCGGAGAATACAAAGCATATTCTCCGCAAATTTGCGGAGAATAATAGATATATTTACTGCATAGACCATAACTCATGTATATACATCAATTAAAAAGTTGGCCATCTTTTACGTGGGATACTGAAGCCATATTTGTTCGTTTGGGGGAAGTAAGACATCGGCAGGGGCAAATTTTAGGAATGATGAGTTCAGTAGGTTTTAAACTCAAGGAAAACACACTGTTAGATACGCTGACGCTGGATGTTACCAAATCCAGTGAGATAGAAGGAGAAAAATTAAATAGTGACCAGGTGAGGTCTTCCATAGCCCGAAGATTAGGTATCGAAATAGCAGGCGCTGTACCCGCTGATCGGAACGTAGATGGCGTAGTAGAGATGATGCTGGATGCGACTCAGAAATATACTGATGATTTAACAGCAGATCGCTTATTTGATTGGCATGCTGCTCTATTCCCAACGGGAAGAAGCGGTATGCATAAGATTACTGTCGCAGACTGGCGCAGTCCCGAGGCTGGACCTATGCAGGTTGTATCGGGTGCCATGGGTAAGGAAAAAGTTCATTTTGAAGCACCCGAGGCAGAGCGGCTATCTGCTGAAATGGATATGTTTTTACAATGGCTCAATACTGAAACTAATACTGATGCGGTGTTGAAAGCAGCCATAGCGCATTTATGGTTTGTAACTATACATCCATTTGACGATGGTAATGGTCGTATAACGCGGGCTATTACCGACATGTTGCTCGCACGGGCGGATGGAACATCACAGCGGTTCTACAGCATGTCTGCACAGATTATGAGGGAAAAAGCGGCTTATTATCAAATACTCGAAGCAACGCAAAAGGGTAGCCTGGATATTACACCTTGGATTAAGTGGTTCTTAGACTGCCTTTATTTTGCTATGGAGCATACTGAAGAAACATTATCGGCCGTTGCGATGAGAACCCGTTTTTGGGATAAACATAGAGAAACTGTATTTAATAGCCGCCAGCAACAGATGATCACCTCCTTATTGGATGAGTTTTATGGAAAGCTAACCAGTAGCAAGTGGGCTAAGATGACAAAGAGTTCTCCCGACACTGCGTTAAGAGATATTCAGGATCTGATAGAGAAAGGCATATTGGAGAAAGAAACAGGCGGAGGTCGAAGTACATCTTATCGGATCGTAGAATTGTAGAATGTTATATTTGATGTACTTGAATGATATTCTCCACAAAAAAAGCCCGGACATTTTCCGGGCTTTTCTTTTTTTATCTCGTCGCTGTTAAGATCATTATTCAACAGCTATCAATTTCGGGGCATCAGCTACAAAAGTATCTAATACGCCATCGGCAATTTTTATCGGGCCATCAAAGCGGGTTGCGCCTTTAATGGATTGGATCGCCGCGGCTTCGGCAGCCAGTTTTTTGGCTGTGGCAAAGTAACGTATAGCGGCCGGACTGCTTTGGTCGGCGGCGTTAAGGCCTGCGGCGGTTAGCTGTAAGGCTCTGCCCCATAATTGCAGGGCATCCAACCACGGGCGTGCTTCCTGCGCGAAAGCCGGGTCAACAACGCCCGAACGGATAACATCTGATGCAGCGGCCAAATCATCAGCACATTTTACCAGATTGGCAATGGCTTGTTTGCGGGTGGCTGCATCGCCGCCGGCAATGGCTTCGCGCACGGCATCAAGCGTGGCTTTCAGGCGCGGGGCCTGCTCCTGCCAAGGCTGGTTGCCAAAAGTTGGCGCTATGTGCTGCGTATCAAAAAAGGTAAGCAGGGCGGCGGTAGTGCGTTGATCGCCACCGGCCAGTTCACGTGCCGAAAAATGCCAGGTGCGGTTAGCATCATAAGCCTTATCATTCCAGGCAAAGGCCACAACACCGGTCACAGCCGGGCGACTTGCAGCTTCCTGATTCATCGGGTTAGATAGAATGCCGCTTAAACCTTCAGCTAATCCCGCTTCGCGGCGGGTGTAGGGTGCAAGCAGTAGGCGGCCGGTGGTTTGGGCATAGTCGTTAACCGGGTAGTTATCCCACAACAATGTTTTACGGCCGAAAGCCTTTGTTGCCGCCTGGGCATCTGTAGTGGCTATGGCTGGTGGCACCACGTCGGTGCCGGTCCATTGTACCACTATCTTAGGATCGAGGTGTTTGCGCAGGGATGCCTTGTAGGGACTTTCCTTAGCATCGTAATACTCGGTAGGTACCATAATGAGGGGCTGAGCCTTTGGGTCGTGCGCGTTAAGGCTTGCCTGCACCGCGTTCAGGAATTTGGCTTGCGCCACACCCGCCGCTTCGGCGCCTGGCTCGCCAAAGGCGGCTTTATCCTTATCGCAATTCCATTTGGTATATTCTATATCATCAAGGGCTACATAAAAGTTGTGTACCCCTATCGAACGTAATGCTTCGAACTTACGCTCTATCAGTTTCAGCTCAGCAGGGTCAGAAAAACAAACCGTTGGTCCCGGTGATACAGCATAAACAAAGTTGATATGGTTACGCTGTGCCGTTGCTACCAGTTTGCCCAGCTCGGCAAGGGTGTTCTTCGGATAATCCTCGCGCCAGCGGTCGCGGGCATAAGGGTCGTCTTTAGGGCTGTATACATAAGTGTTGGCCTTAACACCGGCTAAAAAGTCGAGGTGTTTGCTGCGGTTCTCCATGGTCCACGGCGCGCCGTAAAAACCTTCAATGGTGCCACGTATAGGCATAGCCGGATGATCCTGAATTACCAATGCCGGAATAACCGAACGCTGTACCAACTGGCGCAGGGTTTGCACCGCGTGAAACAAGCCATCAGCATCGTGCCCCGCAAGGGTAATAATACCGCCGTTGCCCTTGGCTATGCTGGTTATGGTATACCCTTCGGTATGGTTATCTATAGCGGTGCCGCTTTGTTTTAGGGCATCGTTAACCGCTGCTGATTTAACTGTGCCAATTACTACATAAATACCATCAGTAACCGAAGGCAACTTTTGCGCCGTAGTAATAGTTTTTACCCCTGCCAATCTAAGGGCGGCACGTACCAGATCAACCGTACCGGTTTCGGTGCCGGGGGCAATTATCAGCGTGGTTGATCGGCCTAAAACCATGGCTCCCTTACCCAGCTCAATCGATTGCGGAGTTGGAAATAGCATAGGCAGCGTTACCGGTGCACCCGGAGTTTGCCCCATTTGCGCGAAGGATGTGCCAACACCCAGCATAAGCAGGGCTACACAAGTAAATAACTTATTCATTGATCGTTTTTAAAAAATATTAGCGTTAATAAACCATTATTTGGCCTATACCGGTAAACTATGCATCCCATTGAGGTTACAAACCGCTATTATAATACTTTTTTAGCTTAGCGCCGATGTTTTCGTACTAAAAAGCACGATCTTTAATGATAAACGATCGCTTTTTCGTGGAGAATTAATAATACTTATCGGCCAGTATAAAGCCTTGCCCGGCGGTACGTTATCGAACATAAATTGTTCGATAACGAACGCCTGATTATTTTTAATTTTATATAACTTATTGATTTTCATTGCGTTTTAACATTTGGCATTCGCTTGGTTAAAACATTGGTGAGTAACTGAGTAACATTATCACCCTTAAGCAAAACATCCTATGCTTAAAAATTATATTAAAATAGCCTGGCGCAACCTATTGAAAAATAAGGCGCATACCTTTATAAATGTAACCGGCCTTGCCGTGGGTATTGGCGTGGCCATGCTTATTGGTATATGGATATGGGATGAACTTAACTATGATAAGTATCACGATAATTATGATAACGTAGTTCAGGTACTACAGCATCAAACCATAAATGGCACAACGGGTACACAAAATGCCGTGCCGATGCCGTTAGGTACGCTTTTCAGGAGCGATTACAAAGATGTTTTTAAGAACGTAGCATTGGCCAGCTGGCCATCAAACTATACGGTAACCTTTGGCGATAAAAAGCTGTTGGCCCAGGGCAACTACATACAGGCCGAAATAACCGAGATACTGAGCCTCAAAATGGTTAAGGGTAATCGGGATGGGTTGAAAGATCCATCATCTATAATAATATCGCAGCGGCTGGCCAAATCCCTCTTTGGTGATGCAGACCCTATGTTTAAAATGCTGAAGCTTAACAACAAGTATGCTGTTAAGGTTAGCGGTGTTTATGAGGATATGCCATCGAATACCTCATTGCACGATCTGGAATTGATAGCCCCCTGGGATCTGTACATAACTACCGAGCCCTGGTTAAAAAGGGCGGCTACACAATGGGGTAATAACTCGTTCCAGGTATTCGCTCAACTTAAGGATGGGGTTGATGTTGATAAGTTTAACAAGCAGATAAAAAACATCAGGATGAAATACCTGAAAGAGCAGGGCGATCTGGTGGGTGCATCGTTCAAGCCGGCTGTTTTTCTGCATCCCATGAGCAAGTGGCATTTGTATTCGGAGTTTAAGGATGGCGTAAATACCGGCGGCAATATCCAGTTTGTTAAAATGTTTGGGCTGATAGGCATATTCGTGCTGCTGCTGGCCTGCATCAACTTCATGAACCTGAGCACCGCCCGTTCCGAAAAGCGGGCCAAAGAGGTAGGCATCCGCAAAACCGTAGGCTCACTGCGTGCCCAGCTGATCGTTCAGTTTTTGAGCGAGGCCATACTCATCAGCCTTATCGCTTTTATGTTTTCGCTGGTTATTGTAATGATGGTATTGCCCTGGTTTAACCTGGTTGCGGGTAAGCAATTAACGCTGCCATGGGCTAACCCGCTGTTTTGGATATTAAGTTTAGGCTTCAGCCTGTTTACCGGTTTGGTAGCGGGCAGTTATCCGGCATTTTACCTGTCGTCATTTCAGCCTGTTAAGGTGCTTAAGGGTACTTTTAAGGCAGGCCGGTTTGCGGCATTGCCCCGCAAGATATTGGTGGTGGCGCAGTTTACGGTGTCTGTAACGCTGATAATTGGCACCCTGGTAGTTTTCAGGCAGGTGCAATTCACTAAAGATCGCCCGGTTGGGTATGAGCGCACCGGCCTGGTACAGGTTTATATTTATACCGATGATATACATAAGCACTTTGATGCCGTGCGCGACGAGCTGATACAAAAGCATGTTATTACCGACATGGCCGAATCAATGAGCCCCATGACGAGTATTTTCAGCAACCAAAGCGGCTACAACTGGCGCGGCAAAACGGCAGCTATGCAGGATGATTTCGCTTTTATAACCGTAAGCCCTACCTATGGCCACACCGCGGGCTGGAAGATCATCGAAGGGCGCGATTTCATCCCGGGCAAGGCGTCGGACTCAACAGCTGTTATAATCAACGAGGCCTCGGCAAAATTCATGGGCTTTAAACATGCCGTGGGCGAAATTATCAGTAACGATGATGTAAAGCTCACCGTTATTGGCGTGGTTAAGGATATGATCATGACATCGCCATACCTCCCTGTAAAAACAGCCTTATTTGTGCCGATGAACTACCCGGGCAATATTATTATAAGGCTGAACCCTAAGATGGGTACGCATGACGCCCTGGCCGCTGTTGAAGCGAAGTTTAAGGAATATGATCCGGGTAGTCCGTTTGATTATAAGTTTACTGATGAGGAGTACGCCCAAAAATTCGCCACCGAGGAGCGTACCGGCAAACTGGCAGGCTTTTTCACCATACTGGCCATATTTATAAGCTGCATGGGCTTGTTCGGCATGGCATCATTCATGGCCGAGCAGCGCAGTAAGGAACTGGGCATCCGTAAGGTATTGGGCGCGACGGTATTTAACCTGTGGGTTTTAATGTCGACAGATTTTATATTGCTGGTAGTGATCTCGATAGCCATAGCCGTACCGATAGGCTATTACAACATGGGCGATTGGTTGCAGAAATACCAATACCACGCCGAACTATCATGGTGGATATTTGCCCTCACCGCCGCCGGTGCCATAAGCATTACTTTGCTAACGGTTAGTTACCAGAGCATAAAGGCGGCGCTTATTAATCCGGTTAAGAGTTTGAAGTCGGAGTGATGATTGAGTTAAACAATAGATTGTCTTTAATGGCGATAACTTAAAGACATTTCGTATCGGAATTAAAATCTTGTCTTTAGTAAAGATCTATGGCTTTGGCACCGAGTGGTATGTATTTATAGGTCGGAAAATTTCCTGTTTTTAAAATAGAAATCTTGGTATTTTGATTGAAAAACTATGAAATTATCAGTACGATCATCATCATGATCAAAGATGAATTCAAATTTGAAAGCCGATGTACAATAACTATTTATAATCTTAATTAGTTCAAGATGATGCAAAGCAGTATCGATATCATCATCGTCAAAGGAAGTGAATGAATATGGATTAATGTCATTTGCATCACTATGAGCATACTTTGAATCTCTATCTTTTAGAATTTTTTTAAAGAATACAGTTTCTCGGATTTCATCTATCTTTTTTATCACAATATCATGAGTTGGTTGAAAATTTGATCCAAAATGATATAATATCGCATGACTTAATTTTTCTAAACTGGCCAAGTGTTGACTACTTTCCCCTTTTTTCTTTGCTTCGAAAAGTTTGGTATATTCAAGGACAAATACATAATGTAATGCCCGGGCATATTTCACTAAAGGGCCATGTTCTATAAGCTTCACCTCTGCATGATTAAGCCTCTCTTTTGACAAAATTCTTATTTCATTAATCGCATCATACGTTCGATGCAAGCATATTTGCACATAGTCGAAATTTCTTATGTTGGGCTTGGAGAAACTCATGGTGAATAAGGTTTAAATATTATTGAAAAAGGTAATATGATTTCTATTGCTTGATGGATTCCATTCAAGTTTGTGCTCAAATTAGCAATATCTTTTTAAAAATTTGCTACCTTCGTTTTGCTAATATTTTTATCAAAATGATGCCTGTTGTTTTAGTTGTTGTTGCCGTTGTTATTTTGCTTGTGGCGGTGTTGCTGTTTATTAAAAAGCCCAAGGTTGATGTTATCAGTACTGATGAATTGGTGCGCCTTAAAAACGAGGTGGATGCCCTACGCGTAGCCTTAGCCAAAGCCGAAGAAAAAGCCATAGGCCTGGCCACCGAAAAGGAAAATATAACCCTGTTTTTACGTGAAGAAAAAGATCGCCTGGCCGCTGAGCTGGTGAAGGAGCGCGAAAAACTGGCACAGGCCAATCAATCGTTAGAGAGCGCACGCTCATACTTTAAGGCGCAGCAGGAAAAATTACAGGAGCAAAAATCAGACATTGAGCAAACCCGCCAGCATTTTCAGCGTGAGTTTGAGAACGTGGCTGAAAAGCTGCTGAAAGAAAAATCAAAGGAATTTATCGACGTAAATAAAAACAACCTCGACCATATACTGGGGCCGCTAAAGGAGAACCTGAAGGTGTTTGAGGAAAAGGTTGATAAGGTTTATAACATGGAAGCCGCCGAGCGTAATACCCTTAAAGGTGTTATTACCCAACTGATGGAACTTAACCGCCAGATAAGCGACGAAGCCCAAAACCTGACTAAAGCCCTGAAAGGCGATAACAAGCGCCAGGGCAACTGGGGCGAGGTGATACTGGAGCGCGTGCTGGAGCGTTCGGGACTGGTGAAGGATCAGGAATACCGCATGCAGGCCAGCATGACCACCACCGAAAATACCCGTCTGCAACCCGACGTGGTGATCGACCTGCCGGACGAAAAACACCTGATCATCGACTCTAAGGTATCACTGGTTGCATACGAGCGCTTGGTGAACAGCGAGAGCGAGGAAGAACGCAAGCTGTACTCAAAGGCGCATATCGAATCCATCAGGAGCCATGTGCACAACCTGTCGTCAAAAAACTATCACGATCTGTACCAGATCAACTCGCCCGATTTTGTGTTGCTGTTCATCCCTATCGAATCATCGTTCAGCATAGCCGTGCAGATAGATGCCGAGTTGTTTAGTGATGCCTGGGATAAGCGTGTGGTGATTGTGAGCCCATCAACCCTGCTGGCTACGCTGCGCACCATTGCCAGCATGTGGAAACAGGAGCGCCAAAACCGTAACGTATTGGAAATTGCACGCCTGAGCGGCGAGATGTACGATAAGTTTGTAGGCTTTGTAACCGATATGGAAAGCATCGGCAAAAACATAAAGCAAAGCCAGGATGCTTATGATAAGGCCCTGAACAAACTGGCCGATGGTCGTGGTAACCTCACCATCACTGCCGAAAAGATCAAGAAACTGGGCGCCAAGGCCAATAAGCAGATAGATCAGAAATACATAGGCGAGGAATAGTGCCCGATGAATTTATATATGTAAATTGATATGCTTATTATTACCGCTATTAATTGCCCCATGTATAAATACCTACTCCCAATAGCGCTGCTTTGCGGTAGCGTACAACTCAAAGCCCAGATGCCCGGTTCGGCTGTTGATGTGCAGCATTACACGTTCAACATCACCCTGAGCGACCAAACCGACGAGATAAAAGGCCGTGCCGATGTACAGTTGGCCTTATGCCGCGATGTAAATTCAATAACGCTCGATCTGGATGGTAAGACAGCTACGGGTAAAGGTATGCAGGTACTCGGCGTTACCGAGGGCGCCAAAAAGCTACCCTATGTACATGCTGATGGTAAGCTGGTGATAAAAACCACAGCCAAATCAGGCACAAATCATATGTATCGCATTATCTACAACGGTATACCTGCCGATGGGCTCATCATCTCCCAAAACAAATATGGCGACCGTACCTTTTTCGGCGATAACTGGCTGCGCCGTGCGCGTAAGTGGTTGCCTTGTGTTGATGATGTGGCCGATAAGGCCGGTGTAGATTTTATTGTTACCGCGCCAGCCCATTACAGCGTTGTAGCCAATGGTTTAAAGCTAAGCGAAAAGCAAAGCGGAAGTAACAAAACTACCCACTGGCACGAGGATGTACCCGTATCAACCAAGGTAATGGTTATCGGCGTGGCCGATTTCGCCATCAGCACGCCCGAGTTTGTGAACCAGGTACCCGTAAATGCCTACACCTTTAAACAGGATAAGGCCAACGGATTTAAGGCGTACTCCTGCGCGCCAGAGATACTGAATTTCTATAACCAGCAGATAGGCCCGTATGCTTATAAAAAACTGGCCAACGTGCAATCAAAAACCATTTTTGGTGGTATGGAGAACGCCAGCAATATTTTTTACTACGAAAATTCGGTGAACGATAAGGCCATTGAAGCACTGGTGGCACACGAGGTTGCCCACCAATGGTTTGGCGATGCCGCTACCGAAAGTGCCGTAGCCCATGTTTGGCTGAGCGAGGGCTTCGCTACCTATTTTACGCATTATTATCACGAGCATAAGTACGGCGCGGATAGTTTGCGCAAGCGCATGATAACCGACCGCACGGGTATATTCGCCTTTGAAAAGGAGCGCCTTACCCCTGTGGTTGATACTACGACCGAGAAGGCCGACATCAACCTGCTTAACACTAACAGCTACCAAAAGGCAAGCTGGGTGCTGCACATGCTACGCCACCAATTGGGCGATGCCGCCTTTATAAAAGGTATACGCACATACTACAGCACCTACAAAAACGGCAATGCCGGTACCGAAAACTTCCGTACGGTGATGGAAAAGGCAGGCAACCAAAACCTGGAACGGTTTTTTAAGCAGTGGCTGTACACGGCAAGTCACCCCAGGTTGCGCATCAGTTACGAAACTGATAAAACCAATCATGGCATTCACCTGCATATTGAGCAGTTGCAGCCGCAGGTTTATCAACTTAAGGTCGATCTAAAAATAGGCAGCACCAACTTTACCGCCGAAATGAAAGACAAAGCACTCGACCTCAACATTGCCGCGCCAACGCAAGCGGGTGAACTGATCGTTGACCCGAATGTGAATTTACTGGCCGATTACGAAATTGTAAATAAGGATAAATAACTTTGACAACAACACTGGTGTAACAACCAGCTATATATTTGCATACCTAAAATCTTAATAAATACGTGTTGGTTAAAACTTTCGGCAGCTCGGTATATGGCATTCAGGCCATCACTATCACCGTTGAGGTGAACATTGCACCGGGTACAAAATACTTTATTGTGGGTCTGCCCGATAACGCGGTTAAGGAGAGCTATTACCGCATTGAATCGGCCCTGAAAAACTGCGGCTATAAAATGCCGCGCCAGCAGGTGGTAGTTAACATGGCTCCGGCCGATATCCGCAAGGAAGGTTCGGCGTATGATATGACCATTGCTACGGCCATCTTAGCGGCCTCGGGCCAGATAGAAACTGAGGAGTTGGATAAATACCTGATCATGGGTGAGCTATCGCTCGATGGTGGTTTGCAACCCATAAAGGGTGCTTTGCCTATCGCCATTCAGGCACGTAAGGAGGGCTTTAAGGGTTTCATCCTGCCTAAACAAAACGCCCGTGAGGCAGCCATTGTAAACGAACTTGAAGTTTACGGCGTGGAGAACATACGTGAGGTTGCCAATTTTTTTAATGGCGATGAGCAGCTAAAGCGTGAGGTAGTAAATACCCGCGAGGAATTCTACGATAGCCTGAGCAATTACGACAGCGATTTTAGCGACGTACGTGGCCAGGAAAATATTAAACGCGCCCTCGAAATAGCCGCGGCAGGCGGGCATAATGTGATACTGATCGGTCCGCCGGGGGCGGGTAAAACCATGCTGGCCAAAAGGCTGCCATCCATACTGCCGCCATTAACCCTGCACGAATCGCTCGAAACTACCAAGATACACTCGGTAGCGGGCAAACTTTCGGCTGCCGACGCGCTGGTAACAGCAAGGCCGTTCCGTTCGCCACACCATACCGTGAGTGATGTGGCTTTGGTTGGCGGCGGTGGCAACCCACAGCCGGGCGAAATATCGCTGGCGCATAATGGCGTATTGTTTCTGGACGAATTGCCTGAGTTTAAGCGCAGCGTATTGGAGGTAATGCGCCAGCCTTTGGAGGAACGACGTATCACCATATCGCGCGCCAAATTCACGGTTGATTACCCATCAAGCTTTATGCTGATAGCCAGCATGAACCCATGCCCTTGCGGTTATTATAATCACCCCGAAAAGGAATGTGTTTGCCCGCCCGGAACGGTACAGAAATACATGAGCAAAATATCGGGTCCGTTGCTGGACAGGATAGACCTGCATGTGGAAGTTACGCCGGTGAATTTCAACGAACTGGCCTCAGATCGCCTGGCTGAAAAAAGCGGGGACATCCGCGAACGGGTTATTAAAGCCCGCGACAGGCAGATAGAGCGCTTTGGCAGCAAACCCGATCTGCATGCTAACGCGCAGATGAGTCCGCAAATGGTGCGTGATATATGTAAGATTGATGCCGCCGGACAAAACCTGCTTAAAAAAGCGATGGAGAAACTCGGCCTTTCGGCACGTGCGTATGACCGTATACTGAAAGTAGCGCGCACCATTGCCGACCTTGCAGGCAGCGAAGAAATACATTTGGAGCATTTAGCCGAAGCCATCCACTTCCGTAGTTTGGACAGGGAAGGCTGGGCCGGGTGATCTATTGAGCTGAATATTTATTGAATTATGTATTACAAATATGCTGTAGTGCATAATTCAATATGCATCAGGTAGAGCCATCTGTTGTTTTTATAAGCCACCACAAACCTTTCCTTTTCTCAAAATGATATATCACGTGTACGCCGGTATCTTCAATGGCCAATACTACATCGACCCTGTCATTAGATACCTTTGATTTTTTAGTGATAAGTTTTTTGATCGTATCAAAATTGCTGAATTTCCAATCACTTCTGTTGGTGTGCTCAACCGTTTCCTCATCATGCGATATATAAACTGATTTTAGCGGGAATACAATTCTTGAAAGCTGTGTTGAAGATTGTGTTTTGAATTTTTTAAAGAACAGATCAAAATCTTCGTCAATGTAGGTTTTGCTGTCTGCCGTAAACAAATGCTTGTTTGTATAATGATTGGAACGAAGTCCGCTTTCAACAGCATCTAATAATGGGTTGACTATGCATAGCAAAAAATTAAGAAGCAGTATCGGTTTCAAGATGATTGTTATAAGGTAAGGTTAGTATACTATCGTGTAAAGAGCCGGTAATAATCTATTTAAACTTCAAGGTCAGCACCGTAATATCATCTATCGGTTTGGCCTTTACGTGGTGATCAACGTGGTGAAGTATGGCCTGGTTGAATTTCTCGGCTGATAGTTTGCCGTGTTTTTTTACAGTGGATAGCAAGCGATCTTCGTTCCATATTTTCGCTGTTTCTATTTCCCGGTCAAGCAAGCCGTCGGTATAATTAAATATCAGCGAACCGGGTTCTATCTGCATTTCACCGGGATTAATAAAGGGCAATTCATCAAATGCGCCAATAATGGTGGTACCTGCCTTAAGTAGCGTAGCCTCGCCATTGAGATACAGTATGGCCGGGTTATGCCCCGCGTTAACATAAGTGAGCTTACGTGTTTCGTGGTTGTATATGGCGATGAACAGCGTGATGAATTTTTCGCCTTTGGTATTACGCAAAACTATCTGGTTAAGCTTTTCTACAATAGCCGCCAAGTCATCCTCAACCGATACCCATGCACGCAAACTGGCCTGAAAGTTAGCCATCAGTAAGGCCGCCGATATTCCCTTGCCCGATACATCGGCAATACACCACAAGTATTCGTGATCGTTCACCTGCACAAAGTCAAAGTAATCGCCGCCAACGTTTTGGTGAGGCAGATAGCGGGCACTAAGGTCAATATGATCATCGGTGTATGATTGTACCGGTATCAGCATATTCTGCATCTCGGCGGCAAGCTCCATCTCCCGTTGAAAACGCTCAGATTCCAGTCGCTCCTTAAACAATTTTTTATTCTCCAATGCCACCAATACCACGTTGATAATGGTTTGCATAAAGTTAAGGTCGTTACTCACCATATCATCAGGCGAGTTAAAATCGCCGATAAGGGCATAGGCAATAGCCTTATTTTTTTGATAGATGGGTATAAAGTAATCGTATTTTGCAAGTACCGGGTGCACAATGCCTTCGAGCGAGGCGGGTTCTTTTATCTTTTTAAGATGCTTGCAGGCTTTATATAATTCGCCGGTAGGCTCAAAGGTTCCTCCATATTTTGATATGCAGATGTAGTTATTGCCCTCGGCTATTAAAAAGCGCAACTTGCCTATTTGCAGGTAATTACGGCAAATTACCTCCAGCATTTGGATGAGTACCGGGGTGGCTATATTTTTATTTATGGCCCTGGTAAGCTCCAATAACGAATTTAGCTCCGATTGCCTTTTAAGCAGTAATCGGATCAATTCATCTTCGCCTGAATTTGTTTCGTTTGGCGGCATGTTAGTGTCACGAGGGTGTAAGGCTAAAATATAAAATATATGTATTATATACGTATATTCTGCGATTTAATATCAAAGGCATCCCGTAAGCCTGTAGTTAGCAGGTTAAAAGCGAAAACCGTGAGCATAATAGCCAACCCGGGGATGATGGCCAGGTAAGCGGCATCCATCACAATATAGCCATAATGCTCCTTGATCATACCGCCCCAGGTAGGCATGGGCGGCTGCGCACCAAAGCCCAAAAAACTCAGCCCCGACTCCAGCAAAATAGCCGAGGCGAAGTTGGATGCCGCGATAACCAGCACCGGGCCCGATATGTTGGGCAGTATATGTTTGATGATAATACGCCTGTGCGAAAAGCCCAGCGCTCGGGCGGCCTCCACATATTCTAAACGTTTAACGGCCAGTACCTGTCCGCGTACCAGGCGCGCTACCTCTACCCACATGGATAAGCCCACGGCCACAAATATTTGCCACATGCCCTTACCCAGTGCGAAAGATATGGCGATAACCAGCAGCAACGCCGGTAACGACCATAAAATATTCATCACCCAGCTTAGTACGGCATCAACCCAACCGCCAAAATAACCTGCCGCGGCACCAATCAATACACCGATGATGAGGCTGATGAGCACTGCCAAAAAACCTACCGCCAATGATACCCGCGCGCCTAAAATAGCACGGCTCAGCACATCACGACCGTAAATATCACTGCCTAAAATAAACGTGCGGGTTATAATTTGCCTGCCGGATATTTCATCACTTACGCGTTTGTAAATGGCATCGCCCGCGTTAACCTGTTGCTGTTTGCCATTTGGCAGCACGAAATTTACAAGCCCATTCTTGTAAACCGGTTTTTGCCCCGTGTACACCTCAAAAATATTGTAGGCATGCTTTTCGGGCGCATCCTCATCGCCAATGTATTCATCCACATAAATGGAATCAGCCTTAAAATGATAGCCCGTTATGGGTACCTCACGGTAGGCATCGGGCTGGCCAAATATCATCTTGCTGAAAATATTGACCGTATCAACCCTCTCGGCTTTTTTAATACGCAGCAGCATAAAGCCCGCGCCCGGGTGTTTCACACTCAACTGTACCGACATGTTGTTGGCCAGCGGTGTATCATCGGGCATAATTAAATAGCCCAAAGTAGCGGCAACAATACTCAGCAAAATAAACACAAGCCCACCCGCGGCAAGCTTGTTTTGCCTGAACATGGCCCATACGCGCGATGTGGTTTTGCTGCCGGTCAATTGATGGCGGGTTAAACGGTTGCTTCGTTCAGTTCATCCCAGTACTCAACCGCGCGGCGGTAATGCGGTATCACGATTGACCCACCTACCAGGTTGGCTATCATGAATATTTCGTTCATTTCGTCGTGCTTTACGCCAGCCTCATGGCATTTGCCGAGGTGGTATTTAATACAATCATCGCAACGCAATACCATTGATGCTACCAGGCCAAGCATCTCCTTGGTTTTAACATCAAGCGCGCCATCAGCATACGTAGTGGTATCTAAGGCGAAAAAGCGTTTTATATTGGTGTTGGCCGTATCCATTATACGGTCGTTCATTTTGGTACGATAGTCGTTAAAATCGTCGATAAGCTTTCCCATATCGTTGTTTATGTATATAGATCAAAAAATTAATTGTTGTTCAAAACAGCTACCATGCGGGCAACTTCGGCTTCGTTAGCGATGTATACATTACCATAATCGCTTATTTGTGTATTGATATACGTAAGCGGATTTTCGGCCACCATACGTGCCGAGGAATGATACTCGGTAGCGTTGCTTTCTTCTATCAATTTTTGCAGGTTTACTGATTTTACCCCTGCGCCCGGCATAATGATGATGCGCCCGGCAGCCTGTTCAACCAGTTTGCCCAGCAACTCACCCGCATCCGGCGCGGCGCTGGCTTGCCCTGATGTAAGCACACGCTCGCATCCGCAGGCAATAATATCTTCAAGAGCCTTGAATGGATCGGGCGTGCCATCAAAGGCGCGGTTGCAGGTAACACCCAGCGGACCGGCCCATTCAACAATACGTTTAAGCCATTCGGTATCAATTTCGGCACCAATGGTTTGCGTACCTACTGATATACCGTTGCAGCCTAATTCCTTGCAAATTTCTATATCCTTTTTGATGATGGCATACTCCTCATCGCTATAATAATAGTTGCCTGACCGTGGCCTTATGATAGGATAAATATCGATACCAACACTTTCGCGCGCCTGCCTGATAGTGCCATAGCTGGGCGTAGTGCCACCCTCAATAGGGTTATCGCAAAGCTCAACCCGTGCTGCTCCCGCACGCTCGGCAATTACGCACGATTGTGCATTGAACGCGCATACTTCCAGTATTCTTTTAGTCATGAGATAGAGATGTTTTTCAATGACTAAAGATAGTGGTTTTGGTATAGGTGTACTGTCAAAAAAATAGGTGGCCTCAATAGCTCATCTCATCCAGCTCCACCTTGCCCTTAAACGTCATGAAAACAAAGGTGGTGTAACCTGCCACCAGTGGTACGCCAATGGCGGCTACGGTGAGCATGATGCCCAACGTTTTTTGTGACGATGCGGCATTGTAAACCGTGAGGTGATAGGCCGCGCTTTGTTTGGAGAGCAGCATATTAGGGTATAGCTCCATAGCTACCAGCACCATCAACAGGCTTATAGTTACGGCTGATGATATAAAGGCGAACATGTACTTGCGCTTGGTAATTTGCCGGGTGATGTTGGCGATGGCCAGCACCATCAGCACCGGTACAAAAAACAGCTCGGGGTAGCGGCGTATCACGGCGGCCATGTGTGGCAGGTATAGCAGGGTATAGAACGAGGTAAGCAGTATCATTATCACAAAGAAAATGGTAGTGTTACGCACCATCATGGTAAGCTTGGTGTACATACGGTTCTCGGTTTTCATTACCAGGTAAATAGAGCCGTGCATCATTAGCAGGGCCAGGGTGGTAACACCGGTAAGCAAAGCGTAGGGGTTTAAAAACTCGGTAAAGCTGCCTCGAAAAACATGATCAGCCCCCATGTTGATGCCCTGGGTTACGTTGCCTAATATTATCCCCAATAAAAAAGCTATCAGCGCGCTTGATATGGAGTAGCTTACATCCCACATCTTACGCCACCAGGCCATGGGCTCCTTGCTCCTGAACTCGATGGATATCGCCCTGAAAATAATGGCTACCAAAAACAGCATAAAGGGTATATAAAATGCCGAAAGCATGGTAGCATAAACTTCGGGAAAGCCCGCGAACAACGCCCCGCCGCCAATAACTATCCACACCTCGTTGCCATCCCATACGGGGCCAATGGCGTTGAGGGCAATGCGGCGGCTTTCCTCTTTGTTAAAGAAAAGGTGCAGCGCCCCTGCTCCCAGGTCGAAACCATCCAGAATAATATAGCCTGTAAATACAGCCCCTATCAGCAGGAACCACCAGGTTTGATAATCGATACCTATAAATGTTGCCATGTTGTTAAGGTGTTAAAGTGAATCGGCCATTTCAATGTGCCGCGGACTATGATCAATGTTATGATTATCGTAAGGCCCATGTTTTATTTTTTTGTTTAACAGGTAGATGAACAGGATGAACAATATCACATACACCACCGTAAATAATATAAGCGAGAACAGTATCTGCTCGGCGCTTACCGCTTGCGATAGCGCTTTTGATGTGCGCAGCAAACCGTACACAACCCAGGGCTGGCGACCAACTTCGGCACTGTACCAGCCTACCTGGTTGGCTATTTGCGGCAGCAAAACCGAGAAGGAGAATATATACAGCAACCATCGTTTTTCAAACAAAGTACCACGCCACCATAAAAACGAGGCATACAGGGTAAGCGCTATCAAAAACATACCGATAGCCACCATAAGGTGATAGGTTTGAAAAACAAAATTCACCGCGCCGGGTCTGTCCTCGGGTTTAAAGTTGTTGAGGCCGGTAACCGGGGTTTTAAAATCGCCTTTGGTTAAAAAGCTTAGGCCGCCGGGTATAGCTATGCCTTTGGTTTGATTGTTCTTTTGATCCACATAGCCAAACAGATACATGTCGGCAGCCTTGGTGCCATCGTAATGCCCTTCTAAAGCGGCCAGTTTAGCGGGCTGATATTCTGCTACCACCTCGGCCGAGCTATGGCCTACCGCCAACTGTGCTAATGAAAAAAAGGTAGCCACCGCCAATGCAATTTTGAATGATATGCGGGCAAAATGCGTATGCCGGTTACGCAGCAAATAAAACGCGCTGATGCTTAATACTAAAAATGCCCCTGCTAAAAACGAGCCTATCCAAACATGCGTTAGGCGCGATACTGATGACGGGTTGAATACCATCGCCCAAAAATCAGTTATTTCGGCGCGGGCGTTAAGACCGGTGCCAACAATATGGTAGCCCGCCGGGGTTTGCTGCCACGAATTGGCCACCACTATCCATACGGCCGAGAACATGGAACCCAGCGTTACCATCACCGTTGAAAAGAAGTGAACGCCGGGGCGCACCTTATTCCACCCGAACAGCAGAATACCTAAAAAGCCCGACTCCAATGCGAAGGCGAAGATACCCTCGGCAGCCAGCGCGCTGCCAAAAACATCGCCCACATATTTGGAGTATACCGCCCAGTTGGTACCAAACTCAAACTCCATTACAATGCCCGTAGCCACGCCAATACCGAATATGAGCGCGAAGATCCTTACGTAAAAGCGCGCCATTTGTTCGTACAATTTACGGCCAGTTTTCAGGTATAATCCTTCCATAATGGTCATGATCAAACCGAGGCCAATACTAAGCGGCGGATAGATGTAATGGAATGCTATGGTGAAAGCAAATTGAATGCGGGCTAATATTTCAACATTCATAATGTGTTTATTTTGAGGGTGATGCTGCCAGCAAATGTCGTTACTGTAAGCTTTGGTTTGATAAACTTACAACCGCAAAATACTATTTAGAAAGTATACGAATAAATAATTGTCCCTAATTAAAATTGATATTGTAACAAAAATATTGTATAATAATGGGCTCTACGTAAAACAAATCAAAACCCACGGCGTTATTAATACAGTTGATAAAACGGAGCCGTCCGGGTGTTTTCACTCTCACTGCTTACTTTTATCAATTTAAATTTGTTTACTCAGTATTCGTTAAATATTGAGGTCAGTTAATAGTTAATTAGAAAATGTCAGATACGCGAGGTATCTGACATTTTTTTTGTAATTTTTTATCCTAACTATGCTCAAACGCCGCCAACGCATACTTACTGCTACCCTTACCGGCCTTATAGCCGGCTTTTTTCTGCTATCGGCCCTGGTGGTCCAATTTCCGCAAAATAAGCTCGACCGTGAATTTTCTGAAGAAGTGCAGGAGCACCGTATGCCTATACTTGATGTGCTGATGAAGCTGGTAAGCTACCCCGGTTACGCTTGGATATCAGTTACCATGTGCGCTGTTATAGCGGTTATATTTTTAGCATTCAAGTATAAAAAGGAAGCATTGTTTACCATGCTCACCCTACTTTCGGGCGTAGTAAGCACCATTATCAAAGCAGCGGTTAACCGGCCAAGGCCATCAACAGATATTGTGCAGGTGATAGAAAAAACCGTACAGCAAAGCTTCCCCAGCGGGCACACGCAGTTTTATGTGGTGTTTTTTGGTTTTATTACGATAGTGATGCTCACCCGCCTCTCCATCCCGGCGGCATTGCGTGTGCCTGTTATCCTGATATCGCTGGCATTTATCCTTATCATTCCGTTCTCGCGCATTTACCTGGGCGCGCATTGGTTTACTGATGTTTTAGGCGGATTTATTTCGGGGCTGATATGCCTTTGGGCGCTGGCCTGGTTTTACCTGCGCAAGCGTGGCGACGCGGTTTAACCCAATATCTCCTTAATATCATCAGCCGAAAGCGATTTGATAAAGCTTTCTTCGGTGGTAATCAATGAGCGGGCAACACTCAGCTTGCGGTTTTGCAGGGCCAGTATTTTCTCCTCCACGGTATCCTTAGTGATGAACTTGTAGATGAACACATTTTTGGTTTGGCCGATGCGGTGCGTACGGTCAATAGCCTGTTGCTCAACAGCCGGGTTCCACCACGGGTCGAGGATGAAAACGTAATCGGCCTGTGTAAGGTTCAAGCCCACACCTCCTGCTTTTATCGAGATCAAGAACACGCGTGTTTTTTCATCCTCCTGGAAACGCTTTACCACATCGCCGCGGTTTTGGGTGCTACCGTCAAGGTAAACGTGCGATACGCCCTCCTTTACCAGATGCTCGCGGTACAGGGCCAGTTGCTTAACAAATTGCGAGAATATAAGCACCTTATGCCCGCCATCCAACACATTCGTCAACGTATGTACCACATTCTCGAACTTGCCCGAATCGCCCTCGTAATCCTGATCGATCATAATAGGGTGGTTGGCTATCTGCCTTAGCTTGATCAGGCCTTGCAATACCTGTATCTGCTGCTTGGCGTAGGTGCCGTCCTCAATACTCTTAAGTAGCTCGTTGCGGTATTCTGATTTAATTTTTTCGTACACCTCGGCCTGTTCCTCGCTCATTTTGCAATAGAAAAGGTTTTCGGTTTTTGGCGGCAATTCCGTCGCCACCTGCTCCTTGGTGCGGCGCATTACAAACGGCTTTATCAGGGCTTGCAGTCGGCGGGCTTTTTCCTCGTCCTTCTTCTTTTCTATCGGCGTAACAAACTCGTTCTGAAAAAACTGTTGCGTGCCCAGCAGACCGGGATTAATGAACGACATTTGCGTCCACAGGTCGTTAACCGAATTCTCTACCGGCGTACCGCTCAATATCAGCCTGAAACGTGATTTTAGCTGCTTAACCGCCTGGTACGATTTTGATGACGGATTTTTAATGTTCTGGCTCTCATCCAATATAATGTAATCAAAGAAATAGCTTTTGAACATCTCAATATCAATACGACTGATGCCGTACGTGGTCACCACCACATCGTAATTCTTAAACACCTCCGGCGATTTATAGCGGAACGTGCCCGTATGCACCATCAGCCTAAGCTTGGGGGCAAACTTGCGCGCCTCGTTAAGCCAGTTATATATCAGCGAGGTAGGCATGATCAGCAGCGATGTGCTGTGCCCGCCTTCGGCCTCGGTATCTTCTTTATGCTTTTGCAGCAGGGCCAGCGTTTGTATGGTTTTACCTAAACCCATATCATCCGCCAAACATCCACCAAAATGGAAATCTTTTAAAAAATGGAACCAGTTATAGCCCGCCTTTTGGTATGGGCGCAGTACACCGGCAAAGTCAACCGGCATGGGTACATCCTCCAGCGCCTCAAAATCATTAAGGCGTTGCAGTTTACGTGTCATGGCCAGGCCGGCCATTTCGCCGTCGGCAAGCTCGCTAACCAGGCCCAGGTGATGCCGGCGCAGTTTCAAGTCCTCGCCACCCTCGCTAAAGTGCAGCAGGTTGCCATATTGCGAAAACCATTTTTCGGGTATCACCGCAATCTCGCCTGATGGCAGTATGAATTCGCGCTTATGGTTAAGTATATGGTTTTTTAGTTCGATGAACGGAATGCGGTATGGCCCAAAGTAAACCACGGCATTAATATCAAACCAATCGTTATTCTCCTTTATTTCCAGATCGATCTTGGTATTGCCGAAAATGTAGCGCTTTTGCCCTTCGGGCTGCTCTATCTCAAATCCCTCGGCGGTCAGCTCGTCGTGATATTGGTTAAGCCACTCAAATACAGAGAACGTTTGGTCGGCATCGTCATCGCTTTGCGTCACCTCAAGGTTTTGGAATAAGGATGATGCGGTTTTAAGCCCTTTACTTTCAAGCAGCGCCATCTTATTGCGCTCCCACGTAGTTGAGCGCTTTATACGGTGAAAGATGTAATCGTCGCCATTTTTTTCAATACGTACCGACACATGCCTGCCATCCCCGTAAGGGAAAACATAACCTGCATATTTAAAATACAGTTGCAGCTGCGAAGTACCGCCCTCTACATAAATAGGCTTAAGCACGGGGCGGGCATCATACTTTTCGGTATTGATGGTAAAGCCCTCGGCATAAACATTTTGCTTTTCGATAAGTGGAGCCACAAAGCGCTCAAAGTACGATTGCTCCGAAGCGCGCGGAATGGCGATATAGCGCTTATTTAAAAATGGTTGCAGCTTTTTACCCTCAATATCCTTATCAAAATAATACAAGGTATCATCCAGCAGCATCCAGGCCGGGTGGTTACAAATAATCTCGGCATTTTTGAACATGAACTCGATACGCATACCCTGGTACTTAATGGTAGGGAAGTAACGTATCTCGGTATCATCGCGCCTAAAGTGGAACAGTACCGATGCCGGTTCGCCTGCTATATTCAGCTCACGCTCGGCAGGGTAGCCCTCCTTGCTCATCAAAAAGATGTTTTTGCTGCGCAGCAGGTTTAGCGCCTCGGCCATCCGTTTCTCTATTTTGGGGCGAATGGTATCAAAAAACTGTTCGTTAAATATCTTGGCAAAAAACTCAAAGGGGCGTATCGGCTTTTTGTAGTAGCGCTTAATAATGTTGCCCTGCTCCATCTCCTCCAAAAGCTTGATCAGCTTCAGGTCGGTTTCATCAATACAATTATTGAATTCCTGCGCGGTATTACTAAAAAGGCGTTGATGGGTTAGCGAGAATTCGCCGTTGGGGTTAAGCTGAACAATGTGCGGCTCAATAACATAGCCCAAATACTCATGCCGGGCAATGGCATAAATAATTTTGCAGGGCTTAGTGCTGTCTACGCGTAACATTGATCTTTTAGGCTAAAAATTAATGCAAGCTATAACAACAAAAAATTCAAACGTAAACAGAATTTTGCTGATTTCGAAGTTTTAGGAATGTTTTTTTAATGATTAATGAAAAATAATTGAAAATGACTGAGATAATTAAAAAGTGATTAAGATTTAACAGCCCACATCTGGCTGTTGGTGTGCCTACTACGCCACAGCTATTGTACTGATACTGAAAAACCTTTTGGCTTTCGGGGCAAAAATGTACTTTTGCTCACTTTAAATAAATACGGGCTATGCTTAGAACACATACTTGCGGCGAATTAAATATCAGTAGTTTAGGCCAAACAGTAACCCTTTGCGGATGGGTACAAAAATCGCGCGATTTGGGTGGAACAACCTTTATTGATGTGCGCGACCGTTTTGGTTTAACCCAGCTGATACTCAATGTTGATACTGATGCCCAACTGCGCGAAAAAGCCCGCAGCCTTGGTCGTGAGTTTGTGATAAAGGTTACCGGCAAGGTGCTTGAGCGTACCAGCAAAAACCCTAAGATACTTACCGGCGATATTGAAATTGCCGTTGAGGAATTAGAGATACTGAATGCCGCCAAAATACCTCCGTTTTTAATTGAGGATGAAACAGACGGTGGCGAGGAGCTGCGTGCTAAATACCGTTACCTTGATTTGCGCCGTAACCCTATACGCCAAAACCTGATGCTGCGCCACCGCATGGGCCAGGAGGTGCGTAAGTATCTGGACGCGAAAGGCTTTATGGAAGTTGAAACCCCGGTGTTAATTAAATCGACCCCGGAAGGCGCGCGCGATTTTGTGGTGCCAAGCCGCATGAACCCGGGCGAGTTTTACGCCCTGCCGCAATCACCGCAAACATTTAAGCAATTGTTGATGGTGAGCGGTTTCGACCGTTATTTCCAGATCGTAAAATGTTTTCGCGATGAGGACTTGCGTGCCGACCGTCAGCCGGAATTTACACAGATTGACTGCGAACTTTCATTTGTTGAGCAGGAAGATATATTGAACATTTTTGAAGGCCTAACCCGCCATTTGTTCAGCGAGGTAAAAGGCATTACGCTGGATACCTTCCCGCGTATGCAATACTCGGATGCCATGCGTTTGTACGGTTCAGATAAACCTGATGTGCGTTTTGGTATGCAATTCGTTGAATTGAATGATGTGGTTAAGGGCAAAAACTTCGCCATTTTTGATAATGCCGAGCTGGTTGTTGGTATCAACGCCAAAGGCTGCGCGGGCTATACCCGTAAGCAGGTTGACGAGCTGACCGACTGGTTAAAACGCCCGCAAATTGGTGCTACCGGCTTGGTATACTGCCGTTATAATACTGATGGTACGCTAAAATCATCAGTTGATAAGTTTTATAACGAGGATGAGCTGACCAACTGGGCAGCCGCATTTGAGGCCGAAGCCGGCGACTTAATGCTGGTACTTGCAGGCCCTGCCGATAAAGTGCGTAAACAACTGAATGAGCTTCGCCTTGAAATGGGTGGCCGCTTAGGTTTACGCGATAAGGATAAATTCGCTCCGCTTTGGGTGGTTGATTTCCCGCTGTTGGAGTGGGATGAGGAAAGCAGCCGTTACCACGCCATGCACCACCCGTTCACCTCTCCAAAACCGGAAGATATCGCCCTGTTAGATACCGATCCGGGCAATGTACGCGCCAACGCTTACGATCTGGTGATCAACGGTACCGAAATAGGTGGTGGGTCTATCCGTATCCACGAAAAAACGTTACAATCGCTGATGTTCAAACACCTGGGTTTCTCGGCCGAGGAAGCGCAAAAGCAATTCGGCTTTTTGCTGGATGCCTTTGAATATGGCGCCCCTCCGCATGGTGGTATCGCTTTTGGTTTTGACAGGTTGTGCTCTATCTTCGCCGGTCTGGATTCCATCCGCGACGTGATCGCCTTCCCTAAAAACAACTCAGGCCGTGATGTAATGATCGATTCTCCGTCAACCATAGCACCCGAGCAAATGAAGGAATTAAGCATAACCACCACAATTTAATATAGCCCTGTAGCGTTTTGCTGCAAACTTGCGTTAGTGTACAAAAAAGATATAATGAGCAGATTGAAATACGTTTTTAGCGCTTTGGCCATGGTGATGGTAGTTTTTGCAGCTTGCAAAAAGGATAGCGACTCAAACTCAGGCAAACAAGCCGAGATTGACGACGCGGCAATACAGGCCTACATAGCCGCCAACAATGCCGATACCTCAAAAACTGAAATAAATGCCACTAAGGATGATAACGGCATATATTACCAGGTAATAAAGGCCGGTACCGGCACTTATCCTACAACAAGTTCAACAGTAAATATAAACTATACCGGCACCTTGCTTAACGGTACACAGTTTGATAAAGGCAATACCAACCTGCCGCTAACTAATTATATAAGAGGTTGGCAATTGGGTATACCACGTATAAATACAGGCGGCCGTTTATTGTTGCTGATTCCTTCGGGATTGGCTTATGGCTCATCATCTCAGGGCTCAATTCCGCCAAACTCACCGCTTGTTTTTGTGATCGATATGATCAGTTTCAGATAACCGGCATAAACATTATCTTTAAGGCAAAACCTTCATTTATGAAAAAGTTTTGCCTTATTGCTTTCTCCCTGTTTTCGTTAGCCGCTTCGGCTCAAAATACAAAACTTAAGGCCATAGCCGCTACTAAGGCTGATGCCTTGCAAACCAAATTGGTTGCCTGGCGGCGCGATTTTCACCAAAACCCCGAACTGGGCAACCGCGAGGTGCGCACATCGGGTATTATTGCCAAACACTTACAGAGCCTCGGCATTGAGGTTAAAACCGGTATAGCTACAACAGGCGTTGTGGGTATACTAAAAGGCGGCAAACCCGGCCCCGTGGTTGCCCTGCGTGCCGATATGGATGGCCTGCCTGTTACCGAACGTGTAAACCTCCCCTTCGCGTCAAAAACCAAAACAACTTATAATGGGCAGGATGTAGGCACGATGCACGCCTGCGGGCACGACTCGCACATGGCAATATTGATGACGGTGGCCGAGGTGCTGTCGTCCATGAAAAAGGATCTGGCCGGAACGGTAAAGTTCATTTTTCAACCTGCCGAAGAAGGCTCGCCCTATGGCGAAAAGGGTGGTGCCGAAGAAATGGTGAAGCAAGGCGTACTCACCAACCCTAATGTTGATGCTATATTCGGCTTGCATATCAACTCCAGTTTAGAGGTGGGCACTATCACCTGTCGCCCCGGTGGCACTATGGCGGGTGTTAATGATATGCTGATCACCGTAAAGGGCAAATCATCTCACGGGGCATACCCCTGGCAAAGTGTCGACCCGATGGTGGTTTCGGCGCAGATCATTACCGGGTTGCAAACCATTGTGAGCCGTAACATCAACGTAACGCAAAACCCGGCGGTGGTAACCATTGGCGCCATAAAGGGCGGCACCAGGTTCAACATCATCCCCGAGGCGGTGGAGATGCAGGGCACGCTACGCTTTTTTACCGATGCTGATGAAAAACTGATAACCCAACGGGTAAAACAAATAGCCGAAAAAACCGCCGAAGCCTACAATGCCACGGCCGACGTTAAGATACCCTACAGCAACCATTACCCTGTAACCTATAACGACCCCGCGCTTACCGCCAAAATGCTGCCTACACTACAGGCCACCGCCGGTAAGGATAAGGTATTGCAGGTGCCACCCGTTACCGGTGCCGAAGATTTTAGCTTTTACCAGGAAAAGGTGCCCGGCATATTCTTCTTTTTAGGAGGGATGCCCAAAGGCGGTAACTCACTTACGGCCCCACCCCACCATACCCCCGACTTTTTTATTGACGAAAGCGGTTTTACCCTCGGCGTAAAGGCCTTGTGTAACCTAACGTTGGATTATATGGCAGCGAAAGGCAAATAACAAACCAATTTATATTTTATGCGAAACCTTATCTTATCACTAACACTATTATGCTGTGTTGTTTATAACACATCGGCACAAAAAAAGAATGTTGAAGCTATTGAAAAAGCCATTGTTGATGAAGCTACGGCGCTCTATAATTCCGAATGGGCATCATGGTATGGTACCGATGTTTTTTTGGCGAAATGCGCGGATAAAAAGCCACAGGGCGGAGGCTATCTGTCATACGATGATGGCAAGGGCATGGTCAACATATTTTTTTCAAAGGATAGCATTCCAAAAATAATAGCGACCATATCATTCGGCTACGAATTCGATGAAAATAAATATCAGCTCGACACTGTAAAGCGCGATCTTAACAAGCAGGAGAAAGAATTATACACACTGCGTAAGGCCGCCATGCAACGCATGAACAATGATACCACCTTTAAGTATTACAAAAACACATCGTTAAACCCGGTGCCATTTATTTACAAAGGGCAAAAAAAGGTTTACGTATTAACCGGCACCAATACGAACGGAGTGGTGATATTTGGTAATGATTACCGCATCGACTTTGATAAAAAGGATAAAATAACCCAGGTTACCAAGCTGCATAACAGCATTATCCCTATTGAAAATCCGGGCAAAAATGTTACTGATAGCAGCAAGATAATAGTTGCAAGTTTCCATAATCATGTAAAGGGAAAGGATGAGTTTATTACAGTTACCGATTTATGTACCATAATGCTTTATGCGCATTTAACTACCTGGAAAACATGCTATGTAATGTCAAACACGTATGTTTCAATATGGGATGTTAATCAAAAAAAGTTGGCGATCATTACGCGTGAGGCTTGGGATAAGATAAGCAACGATCAAAAGGCCGGTCAAATATTAGGTAAAGGAAAATAAGAATAACTAAGATATCTTTGAACTTCAAACAGCTTTTACCTCCGGTGGTTATTTATTTATCTAACAAAAAGCAAGCACTATGTCGTCACACCATGTAGTACGTGAAAAGCAGGAGCCGGCATTGTTGGTGCTGGGCCTCAACAATTTTTCGGATGAGTTGCTGGGCCAGCTGCTGGAGTGGAGCCCTACTGTTATTGCGACACCCGATACCGCCGAGCAGCTAAACGCCTTTGGCATAAAGATAGACTGGCTGATAACGGATGACGCGACGGTCGACTTGCAATCGGATGTTAAATTGATGCCTGCCGGAGCCGATGATGCCGCCGTGGCTGCCCTTAAATTTTTGGTAACGCATGGCTACCCCGCCGTTAATATTGTAACCGACGAGGTGCAGCTAAAGGATTTTATGTTTTTTGCCGATAAGATAAACCTGGTGGTGCTAAGCGGCGGGCAGCGTATTTATGCCATACCCAGCGGCTTTAATAAATGGAAACCCGCCGGGCAGGTGATCAGGCTGCTATCGCACCCTAATGAGCTGCATACCGGCGGGCTTGAGGCAATTGGCGGCGGTAACTACAAAACCACGCACGATGGCTTTATAAGTTTACAGTTTGACCTGCCGCAGCTTTTTATTGCCGAAGAAATTTGAGTTACAAGCCGTACGATTCTATCGGATCTTCTTCCTCCTGCTCATGCTTGCCGCGCGGTTGTTGTGGCTGCAAACTTTCGTCCTGATCAACGGCTTTGGTGGCATGCTGCTGGGCATCGGCATTAAACTTTGCCGCGCTGCCATCAGCTTCACTTAAATGATCGTTCTGATCATTTAAATCATTCATGTTAGTACTCATAATTTAAAAATTGGTTTATAATTACACTGTAAACATTGGCCTGCATTATAATGTTTTGCGTGCCAGTGTGTTATAATTATATAACGGTGAGCTTGCGGCAAATAGTATCAAAAATAATTTAAGTTGCTTTAAACCGTTTTAATATTTAACAGTCTGTACTATATATTAACAGCTACGCTGTTAGTAAACAATTATATTAAAAATGAAAAGATCATATAGAAATTTACTTTATGTTGCTTTGAGTGGGCTGCTTTGCTCGTTCACAGTGCTTAATGCCGATGCGCAGCGTGGCGCTCGCGGAGGCGGTGGTGGCGGAGGCGTGCGTGGTGGCGGTGGCGGCAGCGTAGGCGTTTCTCGTCCTTCATTTAGTGGCGGCGGTGGTGGCAGTATGTCGCGCCCGTCGGTAAGTAGTTCAGGTGGTTCACGCCCATCATTTAATGGTGGTGGCGGTAGCAGCATGTCAAGGCCATCATACGGTAGCGCTACGCCGCGCATGTCATCACCGGGTACAAGGCCGGGTGTATCGGGCAGCTTTAGTGGCAGGCCGGGTAATCGCGGTAGTGTATCAGTAAACGGTCGCCCGGGTTATCAAGGGTCAAGGCCATCATATTACAATAACAGAACTTTCCGCCCCGGCGGATATTATAATGGCCGCTACTACGGCAATCGTTACTATGGTAACCGTTATTACGGCGGTCGTGGTTATTATGGCCGTGGCTACTATGGTGGCGGTGGCTTTTACTATCCGTACCGTGGTTTTTATAACTCTTACTACATGCCGCAAATTGGCTTTAGCATAGGTGTGCTGCCTTATGGCTACTATCCGTTTTACTGGAACAACGCGCAGTACTATTACAGCGATGGTTTATACTACCAACAAAGTACTGATGACCAATACACCGTTGTTGAGCCACCATTAGGTGCCGAGATAAAATCAGTTCCTGATAAGGCAAAATCAATCGTGATAAACGGCATACAGTATTACGAGTTGAATGGTGTTTACTATCAACCCGTAACCAAGGATGATGGTACCACTACCTACCAGATAGCCGGTAAAGATGGTGAGCTGAATACCGACGATGGTTACAGCGAACAACTGCCACTGGTTGGCGATATAGTGGTTGACCTGCCACCGGATACACGCAAGGTTACCCTGAATGGCGAAAAGCTTTTTATTGACCAAATGGGTGTATACTACAAAGAAGATCGTGATGCTAACGACAAGAAAGTTTACAAGGTTGTTGGCGTTCCCGAATCAAACAACGATCAGTCGGCCGATGATAACGACGACGACGATCAGTAACAACAGTATTTAAATAGTGATTATATAGTGAGCGGATGGGTACCTGGGGAGGCGCTCATCCGTTTTTTATTGTGCTTTGGTGGCGATGATTTAGCTTGATCGCGGCCATCTGCAAACAAGAAGGCCGTACTTTTCAGCACGGCCTTTTTGTTTTTTATGCGAGGGAATTAATTTGTTCCCTGTGGTTTTGGTTCCTCCTTGCGTGGTATCATTTCGGTACGCTGGGCGGTATGGTAAACAAACGATGCTATAATGGTAGCCGCTTGTTTTAAATCGTCCTCAACCAAACGGTCGTAAGTATCCTGGTTGCTGTGGTGGGTACGTGTGCCGTAATCCAATGGGTCCTGGATGAATTGGAAACCCGGGATGCCCACAGCGTCAAACGCCAGGTGGTCGGTACCACCAGTATTGCCAACAGTAACAGTGCCCGCACCCAAGTCCTTGAACGGATCAAGCCATGCCTGGAATATAGGTGCTGCCGCGCTATCACCTTGCAGATAGATACCGCGTATTTTACCGGTACCGTTATCTAAGTTATAATAGGCTGATATTTTCTTTTGCTCAGGCATCAATTTCATGGTTTTAGGATCGCCCAGGTGGTTTAGCACATAGTTGCGCGAGCCATGTAAACCCTGCTCCTCGGCACTCCATAAAGCAATGCGGATGGTGCGTTTCGGTTTAAAGCCAACCGCTTTTAGTATACGCATGGCCTCCATCATAACGGCGCTGCCCGCGGCGTTATCAGTAGCGCCGGTAGCGGCATGCCACGAGTCAAGGTGACCACCTATCATTACCACCTGATCTTTCAGTTTTTTATCCGTACCCGGAATTTCGGCAATTACGTTATACTCCTGCATATCCTCGGTGAAGAACTGGGTTTTGATGTCGGCTTCCAGCTCTACCTTCTGGCCACCTTTTATCAGGCGAACAATACGCAGGTAATCCTCACCGCTGGTTTCCAGTTCGGGGGCAACGGCTTTGGCAGTGTCGGCGTATGATGCACCGTTGGTAGTAAATACAGTACCATCAGTACCGCGGGCCATGCTTAATATCAGGCCTACGTTTTCGGTTTTCAAAAACTCGTTAATGGCGGTACGCATAGCCCTTGCGCGACGCATAGCTGCAAATTGCGGCGATGTGGCGAAGTTAGCCGGGCGTTGCTGGCGCGCCTGTGGCTTAGCCTCGGCCATTTTGGTTAAAGTGCTGTCGGCATAACGCTCGGCATCAGCGGTAAAGCCGGGCTTAATGGTAGTGGCTACATCAAATATCACGGCCTTGCCTTGCAGTTTGCCTTTGTATTTATCAAGGTCGGTAATGGTATCAGCCTTGATCAGGATAACCTCGCTTTTAATAGCGCCGTTGGTGCCCGGTGTCCAGGCCTTTGGTATGGCGATGATGGCATGATAGTACGGTACGGTAATGGCGGCATAGTTTTTTTGCACTTCCCAGCCTTTACCAAATTTACCCCAGGGCTCGCGCTTAGCATTGGCTAAACCCCATTTGGTGAATTGGCTTACCGCCCAGTTTTGCGCACGCTTTAATCCCGGCGATGCGGCCAAACGCGGGCCCGATACATCTGTAAGGTAAAAAGCGGTTTCCATTACTTTGGAGCGTTGCAGGCCTTCTTCGCGAATTTTTTGAACCATGGCGGCGTCAACCTTCTCCTGCGCGAACGCGCCCGAGGCAAGGCCTGTTAAAAACAAGCCCGAAATAAGTAGTTTTCGTTTCATAAATATGTTAGTCAGTTTAATACCAAAACTATTCAATTTTAGGTTGACGCGTTTTAACAATGTTGTTACAGGTTAAGCTAATGTTACCTGGCTTTCTTGTCGTATGTTTTTGGATCGAGCGCCGCCGGCGACCATCCCTGCAAAAACTCCATCACCTTGGCCTTGCTGTGGCCTTTACCTTCTTCCAAATAGCCCGAGTTTTGGGTGTGCAGGCGGTTGCCCTTATCATCCAACACCACAAAAACCGGGAATCCGAAACGCTGCGGATAACCTAATGTTGCCAGTGTGGCCTCATTCATGTTCTCTTTACTGTAGTTAAGATGCACGGTAACATAATTCTCATTCAGGTACTTGCTCAAATCCAGATCGGTAGTTACCAGGCTGTTAAAACGCAGGCACCAAACACACCAGTTGCCGCCAATTTGCAGCAGTACATTCTTATGCTCTTTTGATGCCTGTTTTACGGCCTGGCTTATTTGCAGTTTGGCATCGGCATTGGGGTTATACAACTTTGCGGTATCCTGGGCGTTAACTATAAAGGCCGATACCATGAATAACAATATAAACAGGGGCTTTTTCATGCTAAATGTTTTAAAAAAATAAATGTAGTTGTTTAAAACAAAAGGGGTTCAATTTTATATAGCAAAATTTGTTAAATGCGCCTTAAAAAAGTGTGAATTTTTAGTTTTCCACACCGTGAAATGGCGATATTTTAACTTCTCATACTAAGCCTTATGGATGGACGTGAGTTACTATGTTGGTATGTGGAAAACTCAAATTGTATCAAGCCGCCGCCGAAGGTAAATTTGATTAAAAACTCTTATAGATTTTTTGACTGACACAATTAATCGTAATAGAACTGACACGTTAAATAATAATATTAAGTAGCTATGGGCAAAAGCATTCCAAAAAAATCAGCAGCTTCAGCAGGCAAAGGACTGAAGTTTAGCAGGTATTTTACCACTGAGGGTACCCCGGTGTTTGACCTGTTTAAATACGAAAAACGCTCATCCGTTATCCGCAACCCATCGGGCGACGCGGTGTTTGAGATGAATGATGTTGAAGTACCGTCATCGTGGTCGCAGGTGGCAACTGATATTTTGGCTCAAAAATATTTCCGTAAGGCCGGGGTTCCGCAACCCGACGGCAGCACCGGATCAGAAAAAAGCATTAAACAAGTGGCTCACCGCATGGCCAATTGCTGGAAGGAATGGGGCAGCCGTTACGGCTACTTCGCCACCCCGCAGGATGCCCAGGTGTTTTACGACGAGATAGTGTATACCATTACCGGCCAGCTGGCAGCGCCAAACTCGCCGCAATGGTTTAACACAGGTTTACATACTTCATACGGCATTACCGGCAAACCACAGGGTCACTACTATATTGACCCGGTTACCGAAACGCTTACCAAATCAACCTCGGCTTACGAGCGCCCGCAGCCTCACGCCTGTTTCATCCTTTCTGTAGATGATGACCTGGTTAACGAAGGTGGCATCATGGACCTTTGGGTACGTGAGGCACGTATCTTCAAATACGGTTCGGGTGTGGGTACCAACTTCTCACGCATCCGTGGCGAGAACGAAAAACTATCAGGCGGTGGTTATTCATCAGGCCTGATGTCGTTCCTTAAAATTGGCGACAGGGCGGCAGGTGCCATCAAATCGGGCGGTACTACACGCCGCGCGGCTAAAATGGTTTGCCTTGATCTGGATCACCCGGAAATTGAAGGCTTTGTAAACTGGAAAGTTGAGGAGGAGAAAAAAGTAGCCGCGCTTATTGCTGCCGGTTATTCGTCAGACTACGAGGGCGAAGCTTACCGCACCGTATCAGGCCAAAACTCAAACAACTCGGTACGTATACCTAACAGCTTTTTCCATGCCCTTAATGAGGGTAAGAATTGGGATCTGGTTGGCCGTATGAATGGTAAAACCGTTAAATCAATATCATCACAAAAACTATGGGACGATATCGCTTTCGCGGCCTGGGCTTGTGCCGATCCAGGTGTGCAATATGATACTACCATTAACGAGTGGCATACCTGCCCCGAAGGTGGCCGTATCAACGCATCAAACCCATGTTCGGAGTACATGTTTTTGGATAACACCGCATGTAACCTGGCATCTATCAACCTTGCTCACTTCTTTAACAAAGAAACCCGTGTGTTTGATGTTAGAGGCTACGAACACGCCTGCCGTATATGGACAGTAGTGCTAGAGATATCAGTACTGATGGCGCAATTCCCATCAAAAGAAGTTGCCGAACTATCATACGATTATCGTACGCTTGGTTTAGGCTACGCTAACCTGGGTTCGGCATTAATGGTTAACGGCATCCCTTACGATAGTGATAAAGCCCGTGCTATTGGCGGCGCTATCACCGCTATCATGACGGGTACTGCCTACGCTACATCGGCCGAACTGGCCCGCGAGCTGGGTACCTTCCGTCGTTACGAGGATAATAAGCAACACATGCTGCGTGTAATGCGCAACCACCGCTACGCGGCATACAACTCAACCGAAAACTACGAAAGCCTGGAGATACTGCCTCCGGGAATTGACCAAAAGGTTTGTCCGGATTACCTGTTATCAGCTGCTTGCAACGCCTGGGATAAGGCTGTTGAAATGGGCGAGAAATACGGTTACCGCAACGCGCAAACTACTGTTATCGCTCCAACAGGCACCATCGGTTTAGTTATGGATTGCGATACTACCGGTATCGAGCCCGACTTCGCGCTGGTTAAATTCAAAAAACTATCAGGCGGCGGTTATTTCAAAATTATTAACCAGGCTGTACCCGAGGCCTTGCAGAACCTGGGTTACAGGGAGCACGAAATTACTGCCATTGTAAACTACGCTAAAGGTGCCGCTACCTTAAAAGGCGCGCCGCACGTTAACCTGGAAAGCCTGAAAGCAAAAGGTCTTACCGATACCGAACTGGAAAAACTGGATAAAGCGGTTGTATCTGCTTTCGAAATTTCGTTCGCGTTCAACATTTGGACTTTGGGCGAGGAAGCCATTAAACGCCTTGGTTTTACTGCCGAGCAATACAACGCGCCTGATTTTAACCTGCTGCGTGCTTTAGGTTTCACCAAAAAACAAATTGCCGAGGCTAACGAATACGTTTGCGGTACAATGACAATTGAGGGAGCTCCATACCTTAAAGAAGAACATTACCCGATATTTGATTGCGCTAACAAATGCGGCGCTAAGGGCGAGCGTTACATACATGCGCATGGCCACATTAAAATGATGGCTGCGGCACAGCCGTTCCTGTCGGGCGCTATATCAAAAACCATTAACCTGCCCAACGAGGCTAAGGTTGATGAGATAAAAGACTGCTACGAACTATCGTGGAAACTGGGCTTAAAAGCTAACGCTCTTTATCGTGATGGCTGTAAATTATCGCAACCGTTATCAACCAAATCTGACGTTAAGGAGGAAGCCGAAGAATCTCTTGAATCGGTAGAGGAAGTATTAGGCGAGGCCGCTAACGTTAAGCTAAGCGACCTTACTGCCGACCAGGTATTGGAAGCAGCTATGGCCATCATCGAAAAATCAAAGGATACCCGCTTTATGCGCCAGTTATCCCGCGTAATACAGAAAAAGAGCCTGCCGTTTAAACGCCGTGGCTATACCCAAAAAGCCAGTGTTGACGGCCAAACCGTTTTTGTTCGCACTGGTGAATATGAGGATGGTACATTAGGTGAGATATTTGTGGATATGCACAAAGAGGGTGCAACCTTCCGCTCGTTGATGAACTGTTTTGCCATTGCCGTATCGGTAGGCTTGCAGTATGGTGTGCCGCTTGAGGAGTATGTAGAAAAATTCACCTTTACCCGCTTTGAACCGGCCGGTATGGTAATGGGTCATGCTAACATCAAGAGCGCTACCTCTATCATCGACTACATTTTCAGGATGCTGGGTTACGAGTACCTTAACCGTACCGATCTTGTACACATAATTACCGAGGATAAAGCGGTTGTTGGTCATGGTTTTGACGATGACGACTACAATACCGATGCAACCAACGTTTACACACCCGAGCCAGCCAAAGCGGTAACCGCTACCGAAACTAAAGGCGGTGCCCAGCACCAGCTATCGGTTGATTTGAGCATGGGTGTACAAAGCGACGCGCCAAGTTGTAACGTATGTGGCCACACTACGGTACGCTCAGGCACCTGCTATAAATGCTTGAACTGCGGTAACTCAATGGGTTGCTCATAAACAACACACGCAATAGACGACGCTGAAAGCAAATGGCCAGCCCAAAGCTTTCAGCCTTTCTATAATAGTTAATCTTACACCAAAGCCCTGCCGGCGTTAAGCTTGCAGGGCTTTTTTGACCCCTCCTAAATCCTCCTCGAGGGGGATTTAAACGTTTACGTCATTGGTACGAAGCAATCTCTTTAGGACAAACAAATAAAAGTAGCGCAGGCCATGTCACCCTGAGCTTGTCGAAGGGGCGAGCGGGGGCCTTACCAAGCGGCGAGTACATCGACAAGCTCAGCATGACAAAGAGGCTAATCTTATCCGTTATTACAACATTGACTTCAACCCCTTCTTATACCCCTTCGTCAATATAAAATCACCATAAAAGGTACCGCTTGCAATAACCTTATACCCTTGTGATGCAAAAACCTGATCAACATTGGGTAGTTTCAATACCGGTATCTGGCTGAACATCCTGAAAAAAGTGTACATGGTTTTTAGTAACAGCGGCTGCCACCATTTGCCGGTGAGCTGAAAATCGGTATTAAGCCATAAGCCGCCGGGTTTAAGGTGTTGGCTTAGCTGGTTTATCAATGCTTCGGCGCCGTGCTGCGGGTAGTTATCGAACAGGAAACCGGTGAAGATAGTATCAAAATTAGTATCGAAATGCACCTGCTCTACGGCATCAACAATAAAATTCACCTGGTTGGCTCCCGCGTTTCGTTTGCGGGCAATGGCCGTCATGTTGGCTGATATTTCAACAAAGGTGATGTGCAGGCCCCCATATTGCAGCGCGGCCAGATCTTCGAGGGTTTGACCGGTGCCGCCGCCGATAATTAATACCCGTGCATTTTTTTGGATAAGTGGCAACAGGTGCCGTTGTGAATTTTTTAGCGCGTTGCCAAACACCAGCCGGGCAAGGCCATCATAAAACCAGGCCGTTTTGTTGTAGTTAGCCACCATAACTTTTTAGCATACTAAAGGCAAGTACAATTACATATTGCAGTATGAGCACACCATCGAGGTAAAAAAAGTAATAGTACTCGTTCTTCTCCCAGGTAGATCTGAAAATGAGCCATCCGGTTAGTAGTGCCGTTAGCGTTAGCGCGAAAAAATCGGCATTGAATCCATTATGGCGAAACATGAACAGCAGCAATATATACCCAGCCAGCAGGAACTGGCAAAACAGGTAAGCGTTCCGTTCGCCCCAAACTACGGGGATGGTTTTTACGCCGGTTTGCCTGTCCTGAAACAGGTCGCGAATATCAAACGGAACTGTTAGCGCGCCAATGAACAGAAAGCGTTTGGCAGTGAGTATCATCATATCGCGCATGCTGATGCTGGCTAAATGTCGTTCCTGTGCTTCCAACAGTGGTAACAGTACGCAGCTCCCTACCCAAACCAAGGTGATCAGTATAGCTTTAAGTCCGGGTATATTACGCAACCCAAACCTTTGCGCCCCCAAGCTAAACAGCGGCAAGCCATATAACACCGATAACGCCCCCATAAATACCAGCAATATTTTTGCCGGGAGCGATACCATAAAAAATAAGGGGATAAGCGACAGCAGACATATTATGGTGAATGATACCATTAACCTGTAATGACTAAAAAACCAGCGTACCCGCACATACGGCGAACGCAATGGCGCCTTGGGCCGGGTTATCAGTATACAAAAGTTATATATGCCGAGGGTTGAGGTGAACAGCAACGCCAACACCGGGTAAATAGGTTTGGCACCTATTAAATGAAAAGTTACCAGCGCCTGCGCCACGGCACACAAGGCCATAAACACATTGCTGAACAATAAGAAGTTGAGCACCGGCTGCAACAGTTTTTTCATTCGGTTTATACAGCCGGTAGTGGTTTATATCCAGGTGGGGTCAGGATCGTGGCCGGCTTTTAATTCAAATATCGTTATCTCTGGTAATATACCAATACGCCCGGTGTAACCAATAAAGCCATAACCCACATTTACATATAACTGCTGCTTGCCTTGCTGGTAGTGCCCGGCCCATTCGTTATACACATATTTTATAGGGCTCCACTGAAACTCCTCGGTACGTACACCAAACTGCATACCGTGGGTATGACCTGAGAACATGGCATCTATCTGCTGATATTTTGGCAATACCTCGGCGCGCCAGTGCGATGGATCATGCGAGAGCAGGAGTTTTACCGGCAGATCATCAGTATCCTTAGTAGCCAGATCCATACGGCCATAGCGTGGGAAACGGCTAAGCGCGGCCCAATTTTCGATACCCAGTATACCTAACTCCTCGCCATCAACCTTAAGGCGGCGGTGGGTATTCATCAGTAAGTCCCAACCCATGTTTTTGTGGGTGGCTTTCAAATCCTCGAGGTTCCTCTTTTTGGCGGCAGCATCCGGCCACCAGGCATAGTCGCCATAATCGTGGTTACCTAATGTTGAGAATACACCCAACGGCGCTTTTACCTTACTGAATATATCCTGATAATCGCGCATTTCGGGCGCGATATCGTTTACCAAATCACCGGTAAAAAATATCAGGTCGGGCTTTTCGGCAAGCAGCATTTCAACACCGCCAACTACGGCTTTCTTTTTGTAAAAGCTACCGGAGTGTATATCGGATATTTGCCCTAACAGCAAGCCATCAAATTTTTTAGGCAAATTAGGCAGGTATAATTTACGGCGACGAACCTGGTAATCGTACACGCTCGTCATGGATGAGTAGCCCATAGCGGCCAGCGGAACCATACCGGCAAGCAAACCGGCCTTCATCAAAAACTCCGAACGGGGCATAGCGGGCAGCTTAGGCTCACCCTCAGTAACGGGTACCGAAACCGGCTCCGGTTGCTTTTTGTTGCGGTTGATGAGCTTAGCGAAAAACCTGCGGATATCATCAATAAATACAAACAGTACAAATACCGCCTTAACAATGGCCTGTAAAAAGAATACCAGCATCAGCGCGGCGCGGATACCTACATTTATTTTAACGTAAACCCCAAAGTACAGCCCGATGATGAGCAATACCGAAAAGCTGAGGAACAGCGTAGTAAATATCTTTTTTTGTACAAATCGCCATTTAGGGAATGCTCCCCTTATGCCGCTGATCACATAAACATCGGCCACTAAAAGTATGATGCTTATTAAAGTGACGGTTAGGATTTTTGCTTGCATAGTTATTGTTAATACCGGTCGTCGTCAAGGTCAATATCATCGTCCTCGTCGTCGGGCTGCAAATTAAACAAACTGTTGAACATGTCCGAAAACGCGAAGCCATTATCCAAAAATCCTTTGTTCAATTGCGAAAACTCGGCTAAACCATGCAGCACAAACTCCATCAGCAGCAATTGCTGGTTCTCGCTCAGCCTTGGGTGAAACTGTTTTACAAATGCCTTTAATCCCGGCACATCGTTCAGCAACTTTTTATAATCGGCAGCAGGCAAGATGTCAATCAGCGCTATGGTGTTGCCATTGCCAAACCAGTTCACAATTTCGGCATACGGGTTAGGCGCTTTTGATTTTTTGGCTTTCTCCGGATCAGGGAAGAATTGCAGCAGCAAGCTTTTAATGGCCTTGCCTATAAGCAGGTTAGCTACCTTAGCCGGGCCTTCCAACTCACCCTCGTAAACCAGCTCAATTTTACCGGTTATTGCCGGGATAACACCTAAAAAGTCGGTAATACGAACAAATGTGCTCGGCTCATGATTAATGATCATGCGGCGTTCGGCATTGCTGATCAAATTCTCATAAGCCGATATAGTTAAACGTGCGGACACGCCCGATTTTTTATCGATATACTCGGAGTTACGTGCTTCAAAGGCTATCTGCTCAACCAGATCCTTTACCAGCCCATCGGCCTCAATAGCTGTTTTTTGCTCCGATGTCAACAAGGCTTCCTGTTGGGTGATCTTACGCGATATCTCCACAGAGCGTGGATAATGCGTTAATATCTGGCTCTCTATACGGTCTTTCAGCGGCGTTACTATTGATCCGCGGTTGGTATAATCCTCCGGGTTGGCGGTAAACACAAACTGTATATCAAGCGGCAAGCGCAGTTTAAAACCACGTATCTGAATATCTTTTTCTTGCAGGATGTTGAACAGCGATACCTGTATACGCGCCTGAAGATCGGGCAGCTCATTAATAACAAATATGCCACGGTGCGCACGGGGTATCAAGCCGAAGTGAATAACGCGCTCGTCCGAATAGGTCAGCTTCATGGTAGCTGCCTTGATGGGGTCAACATCGCCAATCAAATCAGCAACGGTAACATCAGGCGTGGCCAGTTTTTCGGTATAACGCTCGGAGCGGTGCAGCCAGGCGATTGGTGTATTATCACCCTTTTCGGTAACGATGCTGTGGCCGAACCACGAGATAGGGTTCAGCGGATCATCAAACAGTTCTGACCCCTCGATATATGGCGTATATTCATCAAGCAAATTAACCAGTAAACGTGCTATACGTGTTTTGGCTTGCCCGCGTAAACCCAGCAACAATATGTTATGGCGCGACAAAATAGCCGTTTGCAGATCAGGTATCACCGTATCCTCAAAACCGATGATGCCCTGAAAGCCATCCTCACTTTTTTGAAGCTGCGCAATTAAGTTAGTTCTCAACTCATCCTTAACCGAGCGGCTGCGGTAATCAGTTTGCTTTAGCTGGCCAAGTGTTTTTATTTCAAGCAGTTTGTTACTCATTATTATTTATGATTGCACCGATTTATGTTTGATTGCACCGATGCGATTTTACAGATAGTGTAATTATGTTAGTTCAAAAGTCCTGAATATTCTGTTTCAAACAATGAGCTCAAAAATTCTGCCCATTCTAAAATTCAGTAAATTCAGGTTCAGAATCACCTCACCGTCCTTCTTCTATTCTTTATGTAATCCTCAAATATGTATTCGCCCAAACCGTTTAGTGAACTGTAGAACGCCTTGCCACCATTAGTTTCGGTAAACTGGCGAACAAATTGTTGCAGGTATGGGTCCTTAGCGATCATGAACGTGGTGATTGGTATTTTTAACCGCTTGCACTGCGCGGCCATGTTCAGCGTTTTGTTCACCACCTTGCGGTCAAGCCCTATGCTGTTCTTGTAATACCGGGTGCCCTCCTTTAAACAGGTTGGCTTACCATCGGTTATCATAAAAATTTGCTTGTTGTGTGTTTTACGCCTGCGCAGAATATCAGTAGCCAGCTGCAAACCCGCATAGGTATTGGTATGGTACGGGCCAACCTGTAAATACGGCAAGTCCTGCAAATTGATAGGCCAGGCATCGTTGCCAAAAACCACAATATCCAATGTATCCTTCGGGTATTTAGTGCGGATGAGTTCGGCCAGGGCCATGGCTACTTTTTTAGCCGGGGTTATCCTGTCCTCGCCATATAATATCATGGAGTGCGATATATCGATCATCAGCACGGTCGAGGTGAGGGTTTTGTAATCCATCTCCTCCACTTCCAGATCGCGCTCGGTCATCATAAAATCGCCAATGCCGTGGTTAACCTGGGCATTGTGGATGCTCTGCGTCATGTCTATCTGGTCGAGGCTGTCGCCAAACTCAAACTCACGGCGCTCGGCATTCTTTTCATCGCCCTGGCCTGATTGCGGTGAGCGGTGATTACCCTTGCCTGATTTTTTAAGCTTGCCAAATATTTCCTCTAATGCCGACTGGCGAATGCTCTGCTCGGTTTTGGCGGTGATGCTGAACTGTCCGCTGCGGCCATCCTCATTTAAATAGCCACGTTGCTTTAGCTCGTCAATAAAATCACCCATGCCATATTCATCATTGGTGATATTGTATTGTTTATCCAACTCATTCAGCCAGGCCAATGCTTCTTCAGCATCGCCGGAGGTGTAGTTGAGTAACTCAAGGAATAGTTTTAGCAGTTCGTCAAAACCACCCTTGGGTACTTGCCGGGGAATAAACTGTGAAAAACCATAACCACGCATATTTGTCCTTTCCTTGAACTTAAATTAACGGATAATTTTCCTGAAAAGTTTAAGCACCCCGGTTTTGTGGAACAGGAATGACAATGCCGCCGACTATTTGCCTTCAGACAATGCCGCGCGTATCGCCCTGATCTCCTCTTTGGTATACTCGGGGTTGGCACCGCGCCTGGTGGTTACGTATGCACCCACCGCGCAGGCTTTTTCAAGCACCTGCTCCATCGGGCTCTCTTTTAACAAGCCTTTTATAAAGGTGGCTAAAAAAGCATCACCGGCGCCTACAGTATCTTCAACCTGTACTTTAAAGCCCGGGTGTTCGTAAATCTTTCCGTTATGCAGCACCATGGCACCTTTGTCGCCACGGGTTACACATATTGTTTTAACATGATATTTCTTTTTGAACTCGATGATATGTTCCTTCAAATTATCATGGTCCTTAGCGCCAACCAGCAAGTAAGCTTCCTCCTCGTTCATCTTCACCACATCGGCCTTGGCGGCCAGGGTTTCAATGGTTGATAGCTCAAAGTGCGGGGCACGCAGGTTAACATCAAATATTTTTAATGCTGGTGATTCATCCAGCAGCGTACGCAGCGTGTGGCGGGTGGTTTTGCTACGCGATGCCAGGCTGCCATATACTATGGCCGATACCTTTTTGGCATGTTTGCGTAAACCCTTTTCGGCCTTTATATTATCCCACGATACGGGTTCGGGTATAATATAGGTCGCCTGGTTATCGGCATCAAGCTCAACGGTAACCTCGCAGGTTGGCAACTCGTTGTCATGCTGCAGGCAAGCACAATAAAGGTTGTTCTCCTTTAAAAACTGCTCAAGCTCCTTTCCTGATTCATCATTACCGATGCGGCTTGCAAATGAAACCTCAACTTTTTGCTGGGCCAGGTGGCGGGCCACATTCATAGGCGCTCCTCCGGCTTTTTTGCCATCAGCAAAAGTGTCCCATAAAACCTCGCCAAAACATAGTACATGTTTCTTCATACCATAAACCAATTTGGTACAAAGCTACAAGGTTAATGTGAATTAATTGTTTTATTTTAGGACATGAAACGCATTTTGTCCCTATTTATACTCCTTCTATGTGTTATTGTTACACATGCGCAGGATAAGCAGGCAATACTAAAGGTACTTGATAAGCAGCGCCAAGCCTGGAACAATGGCGACATTGAAACCTTTATGCAAACCTACTGGAAATCAGACTCATTGACTTTTGTAGGCAAAAGCGGCCCAACCTACGGCTGGCAAAACACAATGGACAACTACAAACGCGGCTATCCCGATAAGGCGGCCATGGGCACCCTCACCTTCAAGATATTAAAGGTAAACCTGATAGATAAAACCAACGCCTTTGTGTTAGGCGGCTGGAACCTGAAACGGGAAAAGGACGCGCCGGGCGGTTACTTCACTTTATGGTTTCGCAAAATAAAGGGCGAGTGGCTTATCGTATGCGATCACTCGTCATAACGGCATGGGGCAGTTCATATTCGAATTCTTTTTCGAGGTAATATTTCGTGATGTTTTTTGTGGAGCAATTCGCTTTATCGGCGTATGCGTGCTATACTTCATGGGCATAGTGCGGGAGCTTTTTCAACCCAACAAAAAATCGCATACAATAAAGGAGTTATGGAACGCCGACTTTAATAAAAAAGACCCGGTTATGATAAGCTCTGAAAAAACAGGGCAAATAATAACCGGGCTATGTTTTACAGGCGCATGCCTGTTTATTGTACTTCACTAAGATGCTTTACAACGGCAGGCCATCGGCAAGTGCTTTTTCGGCACGTTTAATGGCTACGCCTTCGCGGTATTTGGCATACTTTTCTTTAAAGGCCATTTTAAGCACACTATCTAATCCGCCTTTTACAGCCAAATTGTAAACGCTGGCTGCCTTGCGGGATAATGAAGCATCCCATGCGCGCAGGCTTAGTGAAAATGATCCGTCAAGATATTTCATCCAATGCCAGTAACCGGTAGGCATAAACAGGGTATCGCCATGCTCCAGGAAAACTTCCTGCCCTTCAACGCCATCCAATGCCGGGAATTTGCTGATATCCGGATCAGCAACATCATAATCCTCCAGCGCGTAAGTTGCATTAGGTAAGCAGTACAGGCGTTCTTTCCACTTGTTCTCAAACAATATTACATGCTTGCGGCCACCAAAGTGGGTGTGAAATATATGCGGAAGATCGATATCGTAATGTAAAAAAGTAACCGAGTTTGATCCGCCGAAGAACATGGCAGGCATGCTTTCAATAAAACCGCCCATCAGTTCCTTTGGCAACACAATATCATCCAGCAGTTGCGGGGCATGTTTAAATATATTAAAGAAGAAAATACGCAGCTCGGTAGGTTGCGATTTTATCAGATCGATATATTCATTAAAAGGCATTACCGCTGCCGAAGTATTGATCGGCTTCGCCGGATCGGCCTTTGAATTATCGTAAAGTGGTACGCTTTTGTCGCCCACAATTTCTTTCATGTACTCAGCCGTCCATTTTTCGCGGGCAGGCCAGCTTTTGGTAAGCCCCTTTATAACCAACGGACGACGGGCGTCAAGATAGTTTTTTTTAAAATCGGCAGCAGAAATGTTCTCTACTGTATCGACGCCTGAAAGTTTGAATCCCATACAAATTACCGGAATATATGTTTTAGCCGGATCGTATAAAATTACTGTTTTTATATTATGAAATGGTTAATAATATAAATATAATGGGGATAATCACTTTTAATGACATCCCCATTACAACAATTTTGTTTAAAACAACTATACAGGTTTACCATTTGCAAGGGCTTTATTAGCTCGTTTAACGGCCAGATCTTCCTTCCAATCCATGTAACGTTTTTTGAAACGGCCTTTCATAAAATCATCAAACTTGCGTTGCACGGTAAGGTTGTACAAGCTATGCGCCTTTATGGCCCATGATCTGTCCCAGGCACGCAGCGATATGGAGAACGAGCCATCCAGATACTTCATCCAATGCCAAAAACCGGTAGGCATGAACAGGGTTTCGCCATGCTCTAATATGGTTTCCTGCCCTTCAATGCCATCCAGCGCCGGGAATTTTTCAAAGTCGGGGTTCGCTATATCGTAATCCTCCAGCGCGTAGGTAGCAAACGGCATGCAGTATAAACGCTCGCTCCATTTTTGCTCGAACAATATAATGTGCTTACGCCCATGAAAATGCGTGTGGAATATGTGCGCCATATCTATATCGTAATGCAAAAAGGTTATTGAACCCGCTCCGCCAAAAAACATGTTGGGGTATTTATCCAAAAAGCCTCCCATCAGATCGGATGGTGAACGGTAATCGTCCAGTAGTTTCGGCGCGAACTTTATCGGATCAAATAAAAATATCCGCAGATCGGTAGGTTGCTTTTGTATCAGATCGATATAATCAGCGAACTTCATATCAGCCGCCGACGCGTTGATCGGTGCCGAGGGGTCGGCCTTTGAGCTATCGTAAAGCGGCACGGTTCTGTCGCCTACCACCTCCTTTAAATATTCAAACGTCCACTTTTGCAGTGCAGGCCAGGTTTGGGTAGCCTTGCGTATAACAAGCGGTTTACGGGGTATCAGGTAGTTGTTAATAAAATCCTCTTTTGTGATATTATCAACCTTATCAATTTGGGTTAGTGTAATGCCCATGTTCACAAATAATTAACATCCAAAATTAATTATTTAACAAATATCATCCATACCAAAATGGGTTTTTGATATGGTACTGACAAAAAAAGGGCCGACAAATTGCCGACCCTTTTAACGCATTCATAATTGGTTAATTAAGGCATTAATACGGTATTCACTACATGAATTACACCATTACTCTGATTAACATCAGCAATAGTTACCCATGATTTACCGCCCTTAGCATCAACAAGGTACACCTTGCCGCCTTCAACTTTTACTGTAAGTTTTTCGCCTTGCACTGTGGTTAATGTTGGGGTTGCCGATTTGGCTTTGGCCATTAAATCCTTAGCGCTCATTTTACCGGCAACTACGTGATAGGTTAATATTTTGGTAAGCGTAGCCTTGTTTTCAGGCTTAACCAAGTTATCAACTGTACCGGCTGGCAATTTGTTAAAAGCCTCGTTAGTTGGCGCAAAAACCGTGAACGGGCCTTTACCTTTCAAGGTTTCAACCAATCCGGCTGCTTTAACAGCGGCTACAAGTGTGGTATGGTCTTTTGAGTTAACGGCATTGTCAATAATATCCTTGTTCGGATACATTGCCGCGCCACCAACTACTTTGGTTTGGGCATAACTTTTAGGCGAAATTGCAATAGCTGCTATTACAAACGCCGCGATAATTAATCTTCTCATTTTAATATTGGTATGTTTATAATAGATGTACGCTTGCAAACACAAGCACGGATTGCAAAAGCAGAAAAACACATGCAATCAATTGAAGATCAATATACTAAAGCAAACCCATCCAGGAATAACACCTAAAAGAACAGCTCCGACGCTATGTGATCAGCATAAAGTTTTCCCTCAGATGTCAAATAGAGCGTTCGCTCTTTTTGCAGGAGCCATTCCTTTTCAAGAAATTCGGCGGCACGGGGCAGTAGTTCATCCGCGGCACCGGCGGCTATTTGGTTAAGCCGGTTCAAATCAAGCCCCCACATGGTGCGTAGCGATGTCATGATGTATTCGTTCAGCCTGTCTGCCTCGGTAAGCACCTCTGTTTCGGCAGGTATGGTTCCCAACTCTAACGACTGTATGTATTTTGGATTATTAGCCACATTCCACTGCCGGGTTTCGCCATTAAATGAGTGTGCAGATGGGCCGATGCCCAGGTACTTCACCCCTTTCCAGTAATTGGAGTTATGGCGCGAGTAATGGCCAGGCTTGCAAAAGTTTGATATTTCGTACTGTTCAAAGCCCTGCCTTTCCATCGCCTCTATTAAGTAGGTGAACTGGGCGGCGCTTTGCTGCTCGTTCATGGGTGGTTGTTTTTTTTTGCTGATGAATGATGCCAGGGCGGTTTGCGGCTCCACCGTCATGGAGTAGGCCGATACATGCGGAACGCTCAACCCGAAAACCTTTTCAACATTCTGCTTCCATTTGGTATCGGTAAGCATGGGGTAACCATAAATCAGGTCGACCGTAATATTCTCAAACCCGGCATCCTGCGCGCGCATTACCGAAGCCTCAGCTTCGCTGGCCTGGTGGGCACGGTTCATCCAAAGCAAGTCATCATCAAAAAAGGATTGTATACCGATGCTGAAGCGATTAACATCGGTTTGCCTCAACTCATTCACCTTAGCCTTATCCAGATCATCGGGGTTAGCCTCCAGGGTAATCTCAGCACCGGCGGCAACCGTATGCAGGCGGGTAATAGTATCAAGCAGTCGGTTTACTTCGGCACCTGTGAGCAACGATGGGGTGCCTCCGCCAAAATATATGGTTTCAATGGTTTCGCTTTGCAGATAAGTTTTTTGCAGTTCAAGCTCCCGCAGCATGGCAGCCAAAAGCTCATCCTTATATTTTAATGAAGTACTGAAATGAAAATCGCAGTAATGACACGCTTTTTTGCAAAAAGGTATATGTAAGTAAATTCCCGCCATCCGATGGGCAAAAATACCGATTGACAAGCAATTAATAGTCAGTACATCTTAATTAACAGCCTAAACCCTTACCTTTGTGCCAGTTTTGACACGCTTATTAGCCATATTACTTTTTTTAAGCACGCTATGCGGTACCGCGTTCGCGCAAACCGACAGCACCGAAACCGAGCTGATACCAGAGGCTGATACCGGCTATTACGAAGCCCCCCGCCAAATGCACATGCTCGACTCAGTAGCCATTGCGGCAAAACTACAGGAGCAAGCCGTGTCCGACTCGCTGGCCATGCTCTACATCCAAGCACCCGACCCTGAGCGCCCCAACCAGTTTGTTGAACAAATGCTGGATAAGTACCTGTACAAAGGCTACGGTTTTTGGGATATAAAACCCGCATCAAAAGCTACGGCGGGTACCGGCATTGGCCGTACCGTGCGCGGGCAGTGGGTAATAGGTATTGTTATTGCCCTGCTGCTTTACACCGGCTTTTTACGTTTGACCATAGGGGGCGAGATAGATAATATACTCCGCTCGGCATTTAAAATGCAGCTATTTTCGCAAGGCGAGGAAGGGTCGCCTATTAGCTTTTGGGTATTTACAGGGCTGCTGGTATTGTTCGGCTTCACGTTCGGGTTGTTTCTGTACCAACTATCGGTACATTACCAGGTTTACTACCAGGTGGCGGGAATGGCGCTGTATCTGTCGCTATCAATGGCGGTACTTTTACTGTTCGCCTTAAAAATAATACTGCTTAAGTTTTTGGGATGGGTTTTCGCTATAAAAGAGGTGGTAGAGCGCTACATTACCATTTTATGCTTAACCTACTTTACCGTTGCTATACTGTTTTTACCGGTGGTAATTTGTTTAACATTAATTAATCCGCAGTTAACAACTTTAGTATTATTAATGGCATTGGTTATTGCCGGCGTAATTTTAATTTGGCTGTACCTGCGTAACAGCGTAATTATTATTTCAAGCTTTAAATTTCCAAAATTTTATTTATTTCTCTATCTTTGTGCCCTCGAAATTTGCCCTATTTTAATTTTGATAAAGGCACTTAATATATAATATAATTGATTAGTTATTACGGAGATTGACTTTTGGAAGACAGAAAAAAGAGGGTTAAAAGCATTTTGGTTACATTGCCTAAACCCGAAAATGACAAAAATCCATACGCTGAACTGGCTAAAAAGCTAAATCTGAAAATTGACTTCAGATCGTTCATTCACGTAGAGGGTGTACCAGCCAAGGATTTTCGTAAAGAGAAAATTAATTTGGCCGATTTTACAGCGGTAATTTTTACCAGCCGCAACTCAGCCGACCACTTTTTTCGCATTTGCGAGGAGATGCGCTTTGAGGTACCTGTTGATATGAAGTACTTCTGCTTATCAGAAACCATAGCGCTTTACCTTCAAAAATATATTCAGTACCGCAAACGTAAGATATTCTTTGGCAAGCAAACTGCCTCTGATTTGGCCGAGGTATTGAAAAAGCACTCAGGCGAAAAATTCCTGTACCCATGTTCGGACGTTGCAGCTGAGGAAACTCAAAAATTCTTGTTAGAGAACGGTTATAACTTCACCCCTGCGGTATTATTCCGCACTGTGTGCAGCGACTTGTCAGACCTGGCCGAAGTATTTTACGATGTGATCGCTTTCTTCAGCCCGTCGAGTATACAATCTCTGTACAAAAACTTTCCCGATTTTAAACAGAATAATACACGCATAGCCGCTTTTGGCGCCACCACGCACAAAGCAGTATTAGAAGCGGGCCTTATTTTAGATATTCCGGCACCTACGCCGGCAGCACCTTCAATGACCATGGCCATTGATCAGTACTGTAAGCAAGTAAATAAATAACTGTTACCAAACAGTTATTTATTTACTTTTTTGCAACCCTTTCCCCTTATTTTTCGTTAATATCGTACTTACAGACGCTTATTTGTAATTGAACGGTTTATAGTTTTATACAATTAAAGCTGTAAATTGCACAATTGCATTTGCAGCTATATGGTTATATTTTTTGTTTAAGAAGTTAAAACTATATATTCGGACATTTGTAAGTGTATTTACAGATAGGTTAACACCACATGAAAAAAATTTACTTTTATATATTTCTGGCCGGTTCGGTGCTTTCTGCCTGTAAAAGCAGTGATCGTGGCGAACTAACGGGGGTGCCTCAAAAATCGTTCAGATCAGAGGTACCGTACAACATGGTTTACATACCCGGAGGCTCGTTTTTGATGGGTCAAACTGATCAGGATGTTACTTTCTCGCAAATAGCCCAAACTAAACAGGTGACCGTATCACCTTTTTTTATGGATCAAACCGAGATATCAAACACACAGTATAAACAATATGTAAACTGGGTGCGCGATTCAATAGCCATCACTAATTACCTTAACGACCCAAAATATTACATACAACCCCGTGGCGGCAACAATGCCAACGCTAATAATAATGCAGCTGGCCGCAAGTTCATCAACTGGGATTATGTAAAAAAGAACCCTATCTGGAATTTCAGGGGTAACAATGCCGGTAACGCTGCCAAGCTTGACGGTATGTACTACCAGGGCGACGACCGCGTGTTTGACCGTAACGAGGTTGACGTGCGTCTGCTTAAATACAACTACTCTATTATGGTAATGCGCGATGCCGCCAACCATAAAAACGATAAAAGCGCCAAACGTTCTGATTTCATTTTCCGCGATACGGTGAATGTTTACCCGGATACGCTGGTTTGGTTAACCGATTTCTCGTACGCGGCCAACGAGCCAATGGTTGAGGGTTATTTCTCTCACCCGGCCTTCCGTAACTACCCTGTTGTGGGTGTTACATGGCGCCAGGCACGTGCCTTTACCGTATGGCGTACCCGTTATAACGATGCTTATAAAGATTCGCGCCGTTTACCGCACCGTATGCCATACAGCCTGCCTACCGAGGCCGAGTTTGAATATGCCGCGCGTGGTGGCCGTATTGGTACTGATTACCCCTGGGGTGGCCCTTACGTTAAAAATGCCAAAGGCTGTTTAATGGCTAACTTTAAGCCCGGCCGTGGTAATTATACTGATGATGGCGGCGCTTACACGGTAAACGTACGCTCGTATTTCCCTAATGATTACGGCCTGTATAACATGGCCGGTAACGTAGCCGAGTGGACAGCATCGGCCTACGATCCATCAGCCTCAACTTTTGTGCATGATATGGCCCCAACCTTTAACTACGAGGCCAAAGCGACAGACCCTGAAGTATTAAAACGCAAGGTAGTTCGCGGCGGATCGTGGAAAGATGTGGGTTATTTCCTGCAAAATTCAACCCGCAGTTATGAGTACCAGGACACTGCAAAATCGTATATCGGTTTCCGTTGCGTAACCCACTTTGTTGGCCGCGATATTAGAGATAAACGATAATTAACAATAAGTTCAACCTTATTGCGCTAACATTGTATTTTACTTTGATCAACATTATATAATCCCTCATACTATACATCTTATGGCTCTCAAGAAAAAATCATTCGGCATTGATAACATTATTTCAATTGGTGCTACCGTTGTAATCATAGGTCTGTTATTTAAGATTAACCACTACCCCGGCGCTGAAACTTTGATCGCTGTGGGTTTAATTACCGAAGCCGTTCTGTTCCTGATATTAGGCTTACAGCGCGATACCGAAGAAGTTGACTGGACGCGTGCATACCCTGAACTGGATGCCAACTACAATGGCGAATTACCAACCGTTACCGCACGTGTTGCTGCACCTGCGCAAACAGGTTTTTCAAACACTGCCGCACTTGACAAGATGTTGAGCGATGCCAAAATTGGCCCTGAACTGATCAGCAGCCTTGGCGATAACTTAAGAACCTTTGGCGATAAGGTTGCCGCTATATCAACTGTTGGCGATGCAGGCGTTGCCACTAATGAATACATTACCAAGTTAAAAACAGCTACTGCCAGCTATGATAAGCTGAGCTTATCTTTCGAGAAAGCATCGGCAAACCTGTCTGAAATGGCTAACTCAAACGTTGATTCAAAAGCATACCATGATCAGGTAAACAACCTGGCCAAAAACCTGGGTGCCTTGAACGCTGTTTACGAATTGGAGCTTCAGGATTCAACTGCTCATTTAAAATCAATGAACACGTTTTATCACAATCTGTCGCTTACCATGCAAAACTTTAACGAGTCTATTGAGGATTCGAAAAACTTTAAGGAAGAGGTTGGTCGCTTAGCTAAAAACCTTGCTTCGTTAAACGCTGTTTACGGCAACATGCTTACTGCCATGAGCCAGCCACGCGTTTAATTAAGTAATTAACAGAATTTAGTATCAACCCAATATATTAAAGAATAACACATGGCCGGAGGCAAACAAACCCCCAGACAACGAATGATAGGCATCCTCTACCTGGTGCTTTTGGGCTTGGTTGCCCTTAACGTACCGGATAGTTTGCTGGATGCCTTTAAAAATATAACCGACAGCTTAGATCAGTCGCGTACTAACGTTAGCACCAGTATACAAAACACCTACAGCGCCTTTGAGCAAACCAAGTTAAAGGAGCAGCCCGAGAGAGCCAAACCGATATATGATAAGGCTAAAGAGGCCAGTAAGATAAGTGAGGAACTGGATGCCTACGTTGAATCGTTACGTAAACAACTGGTTGAAGAAGGCGGTGGCATTAACGAAACTACAGGCGACGTTGAAAAACGCGATAACCTTGACATTTCGCCCCGCATCATGATCAACGGTAAAAATGCTGACGTACTAAAACAAAAGATAGAAGAAACCCGCGATAAGCTGTTAGCCTTACTTGACGCTAAGGATCGTGATGGTGTGAATTTTTCATTGAACACCACCGAGCCAAAAACTACGCCGGGTAATACCAAAAAAAGCTGGCAACAAGCTTACTTTGGCAATGGTATTCCGCTGGGCGCTACGCTGACTACGCTATCAAAAATACAATCGGACGCTAAGAATGCCGAGAATGAGGTTGTAAAGAAACTATTAGGCAAGGTAGACCAGGCCGTAGTAAACCTTGATAAATTCGCGGCTGTTGCAGTTGCGCCATCAAGCTACGTGGTAGCAGGCCAGCCATACACTGCCGAGATATTCCTGACGGCTTACGATTCAAAAAGCAACCCTACCATCACCGTTAACGGCTCTACCTTACAGGTGTCTGAAGGTCGTGGTAAATACACGGTTAACACCAGCAAAGAGGGCTTCTTTAAATACTCAGGTACTATTAAGGTTGTTGGTACCGATGGGCAGACCAAAACTTACCAGTTACCAATGCAGGAGTATCAGGTAGCCAAGCCATCGGCAGTAGTATCGCCTGATAAAATGAACGTGTTGTACATTGGTGTACCAAACCCTATTTCGGTATCAGCCCCGGGTGTACCGCTCGAAAAATTACGTGTTAGCGCACCGGGCGCTACCATTAAAGGCGCTAACGGTAAATATACCGCTACGGTTAGCTCAATAGGTACTGTAAAGGTTTCTGTATCGGGCGAGGTTGCCCCGGGTAAAACCCAGGTATTGGGCGTAACCGAATTCAGGGTGAAACGTATACCCGACCCTAAAGCCATGTTTGCCGGCAAAAGTGGTGGCAGCACCAGCTCTGCCAACATTCGCGGCCAGGAGCGTTTATTTGCCCGTTTAGAGAATTTTGAATTTGATGCTAAGTTTGAAGTTACCCGTTTCAGCCTGTTGCTGGCCAAGCCACGTCAGGATGTGATAAAGGTTACCTCAACCAGTGGCAGCGTTAGCCCGCAGATGCGCGCAGCCTTAAATACCGTAACACCGGGAACAAAGGTTATATTTACTGATATTATGGCCGTGGGTCCTGATGGCTCGCAACGCGGTTTGGATGATATAGTAATATCTGCAAATTAATTTGACAGGAACGATGAAGAAATTGTTGATCATAGCATTGGGTTTGGCGTTTACAGCCACCTCTTTCGCGCAAACCAAGCCTGCGCCGGGTAACACCAAACCGGCACCTACCAATGCCGCGCATGCCGCGGATAGCGTTGCACAGGCGTATGATCGCCCGCTTGATGGGTATTACACCAAAACTAATTTTGAGGAGCGTAAGGTTACCCCTTACCCTAACCTGCGCCAGGCCGATGTTATATTCGCTAAACGCGTATGGCGCGAAATTGATGTGCGCGAAAAAATGAACCAGTACCTGGCTTCGCCAAAATCACGTTTGATAGATGTGCTGATGGCTGCTATTGATGCCGGTGAACTTACCGCATACGACCCAACACCAAACCCGGCCAAAGGCGACCCAAGCGGTGATGCATTTTCAACGCCGTTAACCGGTGGGCAGGCAAAAGCACGCATGGCCGATAGCGCCGTGGTTGATCAGTTTGATGCCGATGGCAACAAAATAGGTTCAAGGGTACAGGCAGGTGAGTTTAACCCGGATAGCGTGATCAAGTTCCGCATTAAGGAGGATTGGGTTTTTGATAAGCAACGTTCGGTATTTGAGCCGCGTATTATAGGTATAGCACCACTGATCAGGTTCCAGGTTGAAGGTTTGGAAACTGATTACCAACCGGCATTCTGGGTATATTTCCCTGAAGCAAGGCAGGTTTTGGCTACCAAGGAGGCTGTTAGCCGCAATAATGACGCGACAGGCCTTAGCTTTGACGATGTATTTTTAAAGAGGCTGTTTAGCAGCTACATCGTTAAGGCATCTAATGAGAAGGACGAACGTATTAAAGATTATGCCCAGGGTATTGACAGGCTTTACGAGTCGGAGCGGATCAAGAAATCGCTTATGGACTGGGAGCTGACCTTGTGGCAGTACTAAAAGAGCTACTAACCATCCAGCTATATATGTTAAGTTTAAGGCCCGGCGATATTCATTGCCGGGCCTTCTTTTTTATGCTTTTTATTCGTGCGAGAATTTATAGCCTATCCCCCTTACCGTTTGTAAAAACTGCGGCGAATCGGGGTTATCCTCTATCTTTTTACGCAGGCGCACAATGTGCATATCCAGCGTGCGGGTGTTAACATCGGCATTGTAGCCCCAAACCTCCATCATCAGTTCTTCGCGGTTTATTACCTTGTTCTTGTTTTTCAGGAAGTAAAGTAATATACGGTTCTCTAAAATGGTAAGCTCAACCTTGCGGCCATCCTTTATCAGTAGGTGAGTATTCGGGTGATGCTCCATACCGGCAAAGCGGTATGATTCGGCCTTGTCGCTGTTTAGCGAGAACTTGATCTTGTTATCGATCATCGCTATCAGCACATCCATGTTGAAGGGTTTGGTAATATAGTCGGACACGCCGAAGTTATAGGCCTCTATCTTGTCCACATCCTGTGCCTTGGCCGTCATCATGATCACCAGCTTATCAAAGCCCTTTTCGCGTATGCTGCTGCACACGTCCGATCCTTGTTTGCCGGGCAGCATCCAGTCTAACAACACAATATCGGGCTGCTCATCAATTATTACCTGTTCGGCATCCTCACCGTTTGAGGCCTCCAACACTTTATATCCTTCTGATTCGAGGCGCTCGGCCACCAGAAAACGCAGGTTCTCGTCATCCTCAACCAACGCTATTTTAATTTCCTTACTCATGTATTATGTTTGATATGGGAGTATAACAATAAATTCCGACCCCTGGTTTACTTTGCTTTTAATCAGGATGTCGCCATCCATAAAATTAACCAGTTCCTTACAAAAAGCCAAGCCCAGGCCAACGCTGCCGTTTTGGTTATATTGGTTTTCGAGGCGGTAAAATTTCTTAAATATATTACTTAATTCTGTTTTGGGCACGCCTATACCCTGATCGGCGAATGAAAAGTGTACATTCTTTTTTTCGCGCCATATTTTAATGTCCAAAACCTTTTTTTGAGGGTGCGAGTATTTGTACGCATTCTCCATCAAATTCTGAAAAACACTGCCCAGCATTACCGGGTCGGCATTAAAAAAGTTGGCATCATCCTCAATATTCAGGCTGATCTGAAAATCAGGGTATTTGATACTGAACGTTTCGATATACCGCTTAATAAAGCTCTCAATATCGATACCTTCCTTCTTTGTCGCTATCGAGCGGTTCTCCAATTGCGTGAATGATAGCAGCCTGTTCATCAGCTCGTTCAGCTTGTCGGCTTCCTCATCCAATATGCGGCCGTAATGTTTTAACTGGCGTTCGCTCAGGGGGTTCTCGCCACGCAGGTTTGATCCCGCTATCTTGATCACACTTACCGGGGTTTTAAATTCGTGCGTAAAGTTGTTAATGAAATCGTATTGAAGCTTAAACAACTTCAAATTCACGTTCAGGTTACGGTAGATAAGCCATGCCGTCAACAGTAAAAAGAAATAGATCAGCAAGGCGATGCCACCAATAGGCATAAAGCGCCGGTTGATCTCGTTGGTAAGGTGCGACCTATCCGACACGAAGTAGAGCTTATAATTTGAAAAAGCCCCCGGCAGGGCAACCTCTGTTACTATTTTAGTTTGCTCGATATATAACGGATCATACACAACCGGCTCCACTGATATTTTTTGATAAAGCTCCCGGTGCGGGTTCTTTACCCGTATGTACCGGGGGTCGAGCAAAAAGGTCATCATGTTTTGTTTAAAAAAGGATTGCTGATTGCTTTTCTGCATCTCCTTATACATCTTGATGTCCTGTCGGCGCGGTACATTGAGGTATGATATCTTATCGGGCTTAACGTCATAAAACGTGCGGAATACCTCGTTTTGCGATGGCACGGTCAATGTATCGGCATGGTTAATAAAATCGTTCAGGCGGCCTGCCATGGCCCTGAAATCGGCCTCGTTTGATGGGCTGTAGCGCTCAACACTGTTAACCTTGGGCCAATTGGGCGTAAATTCATATACCGATTGCACGAATATACCCAGCCTGTTACGCTTACCGGGGCGTTTGCCAATGCGTATATCGTAAAAAACCACCCGACGCACAAAGGCGAAATTGGTAAATACCGACGAAGCATAAGTAGCAGCCGACGATGAATCTAAAAAACCCTGATAGTTGGATACCTCGGGAATCTTATTCTGAAAGAAATCGTTATACGGCGATATAGTTTGCTCCAGCACATCTATCTTTTTTGAGGAAAACTCATTTTCGACATACTTGCCCGTGAGGCTGTAGGCGGTAATAAAGGCAATGACCAGCAAAATGGTTATCAGCACCATAAAGATGATGATCAACGAAAAGTTTTTACGGTACAGATTGCGTTGCGCCTTAACCATGGTATGGCTTAATTTTTAGCCGACAGATTGGCCTCGAGGAATTTCTCCATTTCGGTATACATCAAAATACGGTTATCCTCGTTACGGAAGAATGAGCGTTCGTCGTTTTTGAGTATATAGTTCACCGGCACCTTCTTTTTGCGTAATTCAAGTACAAACTGGTTCAGCTCGGTAATGTTTGATCGTATATCCTTACCGCCCTGTAATATCATTAAAGGTACTTTAATTTTATCGGTATGAAAAACCGGCGATATGGCACGTAAATGCTCGGCATCCGTTTCGGGATTGCCTACCATTTCGTAGGTCATTTTAAGGTATGGTTTAAAAAACGGCGGGGCATCCTTTATAAAGGTAAAAAAGTTGATCAACCCGTTTTGTACAATGGCGCAGCGGTACATATCCGGATTAAATGATACCCCGTACAAGGCCGAGAACCCACCGAAACCGCCGCCATATATGGCGATACGTTTAGGGTTGGCTATTTTTTGCTCGATAAGCCAATTCACCCCGTCGGTAATATCCTGCTGTATTTTGCCGCCTACCTGCTTAAAGCCCGCATTACGAAAAGCCTTACCATAGCCCGCCGAACCACGGAAATTCATTTGCAGCACCGCGTAACCACGGTTGGCCAAAAACTGCACCTCGGAGTTATAGCCCCAGGTACTACGTGCCCAGGGGCCGCCATGCGGCATTACCACAACCGGCAGGTTTTTACCATCGCTACCTTGCGGCAGGGTTAGGTAACCGTTTATCAGCAAACCATCGCTGGCGGTATAGCTTATCGGCTTCATATCCGACATTTGGGCAGGCTCTATGCTCGAATTCATTTCGCCGAGGCGGGTAAGCTTGGCGGTAGCATTATCGTACAGGTAATATGATCCCGGGTCGCGGTCGGAGTATGTGTAAACGATGAACTTCTTTTCGGCACTATCACGGTCAACAATACGGGTTTCGTTGCCTTTAAAGTTAACACTTATCTTATCGTAGAGGGCCTTTACGCTGTCGCTAAAAAAGTGCTTTTGTGGTTTCGATTCCTCCCAGGCGGCAAAATCCATGCGGTGCTTATCCTTAAAATATTCCACATACATAATATCCGCGCGGTCATCCTTATAAACCACCTCAATCTGCTTACCTGTTTCGGCATTAATCTTTACCAGTGCCATCTTATCCTGAAACAAGTTCGACAAGGCGTAGAACACCTTGCTGTTACCTGTAAAAGCGATAGGCTTTATCGCATCCCTGAAATTACTTACCACTACGGGTTTAAAGGGAGTTTTTTCATCCGGGCGGTATAATATGGTGGTGTTCACCCCATCGGATGCACGTGCCAGCAGGATACGGCCATCGGTATCAGTTATCCAGTCGGTAATATCGCCGGGATTGGTAATGTACAACTCTAAGGCACCGGTGCGTATGTTGAGGTGATATACATCAAAAATGCCTTCGTCGCGTTTGTTTAAGCTTACCGTAAGTATATCCGGATCAACACGGCTGCGGCTCAACAGCCTGAACTTTACCTTGTAGCCCGTGAATACCTGGCGAGTTTTAAAGGTATTTACATCCAGCGCGAACATGGTAAGGCTATCGGTAACCACCATATCACGACTATAAATTATCTGGTTGTTGTATGTCCAAAAGTAATCGGTAACGGGGTTGTCGCTAAACTCGGTAACCATACGGCCCTTGCCATCAACCAACGATTGTACAAACAGGTTTTGCTTGCCGTTGTGCGATTTTAGGTACGATATATACTTACCATCAGGCGATATGCGGAAGAATGAGCGATCGGGCGTCTTAAAAAAATCAAGAATAGGGATCTTCTCCGGTGTTTTTTCACGACATGAAACCACTCCGGCAAGTATCAGTACACAAAACATCAGGCGCCAAAAACGCATCATTACACTCATCAAGCCACGTTATAAAATGTTAAATTAATGCATTTTAAAATTATATGGCCAAAGTGTCACCACAATTTTACCCGCGTAAACATAAATTTACGCAACGCTGCGTTTAATACTTGAAAACGGTATTTTTGAAAGGATGGATAAGCTGCGCACCCTTATATTTATTGCCCTGATGATGCTTTGCAGCAGTCTGCTCCATGCGCAAAATAATGAGCTTAAACTGGCCCAGCAATACAGCACCAACGGCGAATTACAAAAGGCCTACGAGATATACCAGAAACTGTACAAACAAGAGAACGAAGCCTACTACCCTTTTTATGTGAACAACCTTATCGCCCTCAAAAAATTTGACGAGGCGGAGAGCATCACTAAAAAGATGATCAAAAAGTTTCCTGATGAGAGTGAGTACACGCTAAAGCTGGCCAACATCTATACCCAAAAGGGCGACACTGATAAGGCTAATGGCATTTACAACGACATGATCAGCAAGATGCCTGCCGAGCCGGGGGCGGTATCCATGATCGGGATGCAGCTGTATCAAAGCGGTAATATGGAGTACGCCATTAAAGCCTTTAAGCAGGGGCGCAAGCTGCTGAATAACAACTCATCCTTTAGCCATGAGCTGATCACGCTGTACCGATACAATCGTGATAAGGCATCGTTGATTGAGGAGTATATGAATTTTCTTCCTCAAAATCCGGGGTATGCCAGCCAGGCCAAGAATACCATGCAGGCACTGTTTGAGGATGCAGATTACGATGTATTAAAGGCGGCGCTGTTTAAACGTATACAAAAAGACCCATCTCAGGTTGCGTATACCGATCTGCTTACGTGGTTATTTTTGCAGCAAAAGGAGTATGATCAGGCTGTTAATCAGGCTATCGCCCTAAACCGCCGCAGCAATACCGATGGCGAAAGCATCGTTGAACTATGTCGCATACTGGTTGAGAACAAGGCTTATGATGAGGCTATCCGCGGGTATGAATACGTGGTAGCCAAAGGGCAAACGGAGCGCTGGTTCATCCCCGCCAAAATTGAGTTAACCGATGCCAAAAGTCAAAAGATAACATCGGGCGCGTATACCGCGGCTGATCTGGCAAGTTTGGAGCAGGATTACAAGGATCTGCTCACGCAATTCGGGCGAACACCATCTACCGTATTTGCCATGAAACGACTGGCTAACCTGCAAGCCTTTAAACTGCATAAGTTGAATGATGCTCAGCAACTGCTACAGCAAGCCATTGCCCTGCCGGGCCTGAACGCGCAAACACTGGCTACCTGCAAGCTTGATCTGGGTGATGTGTACCTGCTTAACGGCAAGCCCTGGGAAGCCACATTGCTATACAGCCAGGTTGAAAAGGATAAGCCCGACAGTGAAACCGAGCAGGATGCCAAGCTGCGCAATGCCAAGCTGGCCTATTATACCGGCGATCTGGAATATGCCAGGGGGCAGCTGGGTGTGTTAAAAGCCGCCACATCAAAGCTGATAGCTAATGATGCACTTAATCTGCAATTACTGATAACCGATTATTTAACTAACGACAGTACCGGCGCAGCGCTTAAAATGTATGCCCGTGCCGATATGCAGATTTTTGCCGATCAGCCCGAAAAAGCCATGCGAACGCTGGATAGCATTGATGTTAAGTATCCGGGTAATTCGTTAGGCGATGATATACTGATGGCCAAAGCCCGCATCATGATCAATAAAAAAGATTACGCGGCGGCAAGCACTAACCTGAAAACCATTGCCGACACGCACTCAACCAGCCTTTGGGCTGATGACGCGGTGTTTATGCTGGGCGATTTGTACGAGAATAATTTGAACAATAAGGAGCTGGCCAAAACCTACTACCAGAAAATAGTGACCGACTATCCGGGTAGTTTGTGGCTTAACGAGGCGCGCAAACGTTTCAGGGTGTTGCGTGGCGATGGGCAGGGCACCTGATATTTTTTATATTTTTGCAGCATGATCATTTACAACGAAACCGTTATTGTGGAAGAAGCCAGCCATACCGAGTGGCTTACCTGGATGCAGCAAACCCAGTTGCCCGCTATTATGGCTACCGGCCACTTTAAGCAACATAATATTTTACACGTAATGGATTCGCCTAACGAGGGTGTAACCTACTGCGTGCAATACCATGCCGATAAATTGGAGAACGTAGAAGCCTATTTTACTAACCACCTTGACGGCTTTCAGGCCGAGCAGCAACAACGCTTTGAGAACAAGCTGGTAACCTTCAGCTCATTGATGCAAACTGTGCCTCCTATTTTTTAAGTAGAATACTTACAGCATAAAAAAGGGATCGTTATTTGGTAACGATCCCTTTCTGTTTGTATTGAGTGTATTACTTATTTTGTTGTTATCAGGTTGTACAGTTCATCCAGTTTAGGGCTAAGTACAATTTCAATACGCCTGTTTTTAGAAAGAGCTTCTGCCGAAGTACCCGGGTCAATAGGCTGGAATTCACCTTTACCCGTAGCCGTTATACGTGCCGGATCAATATGTTGCTCCTCTGTTAAAAAGCGGCTTACTGAGGTAGCGCGCAGTACGCTCAAATCCCAGTTATCTTTTATTTGGCCAAGGTTTTTGATCTTCTTGTTATCGGTATGCCCTTCAACGGATATATTGATGTCGGCTTCTTTATTCAATACGGCAGCCAGTTGTGTAAGGGCTTGCTTACCCTTATCATCTATCACAATACTACCCGAAGGGAACAGCAATTTATCAGTTAATGATACATACACCTTGCCGTTACGTATATCAACAGAAAGACCACTCTCCTGGAAACCAAGCAATGCTTTTTGCAGTTTATTCTTGAGGGCATTGGTAGCTTCATCGCGCTTGCGCAGTATCTCCTCAACCTCTTTTAACCGGGCCTCACGCTTTTGCAGGTCGCTTGATAGCTGGTTAACCTTGCTTGAGCTTGCGGCATAGTTAGTGTTAAGGGTTTTGTAATTGCCATTCAGTTCGGCCAGCTCGCGGGTAAGTCTTGTCGAATCACCTTTCAGGCGCGACAGTTCTTCTTCAAGCGTTTCAGAGCGACGGCTTAGCGAGTCGATCTGCGCCAGCATGGCTTTGTGTTTTTTAGGGGATAAAATAACGCAGGACTGGAATAGCAGCGCTGCAAATAAAAAAGCGAAAAGGTACTTTATCTTCATAGTTTAAACGATTGCATTATTCAGGAAAACGTTAAGCGGGTAGATGTGGCTACATACCGATGCTACGTTGGCTACAATATCCTTCTTGATCACCTCGCTATCGGTAAGCTTACGCCAGGCTACAAAGCTTTTTAGCTTTAACAGTTCAATATTCTCGTTATCGGCAGCATAATTGCGCGGGTTGGTTTTCAGTTTCTCCTGATCACGAAAATGGCCGAACAGTTTGATGAATTCCGGGGCGTCAACTATCTCTTTCAGTTCGTGGGCATTATAGTCTATCTCCTGCCTTATGGCCTTTAGGTGATTGGCCTCGGGCATCCAGTAGCCACCGGCAATAAATGAATTGCCCGGCTCTATCTGCACATAGTATTCAGAACCACGGCTGCCGTTAGGGTGCTGGCGCGGAATAGTTATACCGAAATTCTTTTTGTAAGGTGTTTTATCCGGACTGAAGCGAACATCGCGGTATATACGCAATACAGCTTTTTTAGGATCAACATCTGTATTAATGTTCGGGTCTGCCTTAGCCAGCTCCTTGATCAGGATGGCGGCAAACTCAATTACATTTTCGCGGGCCTGATCGTGGCGGGCCTTATTGGCCATAAACCAGTCGCGGTTATTGTTTTGGGCGAGGTCTTTTAAAAAATCAAGCGTTTCCTTTTTTATCATAGGTAGTATTAAGGGCTGACCGCTTGTTGCAAGAGGGCAGATTTTTTAGTTAAGATGCAGCTTTTCGTTTCGCATGTTAAGCTCAACGTTTTCTTTACGGCGATACTTTTTGTACCAAACATAACCGCCAATAGCAGCCGCTATGTAAGGCATAGCCAGCAGGTAAAGTATACCATTGTTAAGGCCTGCTGTTTCGTTACCGCCATTTTGCGCGTCGGACTCAACGGTGGCCGAACACATAGCGCATTGCGCCATTACAACATCGCTGCTAAGCAATATTAAACCGGCAACCATGGCCACAAAAAACAGTTTAAAAGCCTTCATATAGCAAAGTTAATTAAAAATGGTAATACGGCGATATCATCAGGTAAACTACCACGCCGGTAATGGTAACATACAGCCATATCGGGAATGTCCACCTAACCAGTTTGCGGTGTTTTTCAACCTGCATTTGCAGGCCTCGGTAAAAACTCAACAATATTAACGGCAGTACGCCTGCCGCAAGTATAATGTGCGTAATTAAAATTATAAAGTATATGTAGCGTATGCCACCAACCTGCGCTTTCTCCGCATCGGTTACAATATGGTCGCCATTAATATCACCAAAATTGGTTTCGGGCGCCAGGTAATGAAACAGGATGTACGATACCAGGAATAATGATGATAAACAGAACGCAGCAATATTCACCTTTTTGTGCATGCTAATGTTGCCCTTTTTAATGTAATAAAGAGATATCAACAATAACACCGAACAGGTGCCATTAAATATGGCATTCAGTTTTGGTAAAAAATAAGTGAATGAGGGCAGCTCGGCAGGGGCAGGTATTATTTTACGGTTGAGGATGATCACCACCAGTAAAACAAACACCGACACAGCAGCTACAAAACGGAATATGAATTTATCACTCATCTCAACAATCAATTAGGGGCTTTTATTTTGCGCAGTTCCTCGGCTATCTGCACTTTTATCTCATCATTTAACTTATTCACCTCCGGCGCCGATGTACCGGTGTAGTAGCCGCGAATATGCTTCTCCGCGTCAATCAGTATCAGCTTATCGCTAAATACAAACTCCTTATCGTTCACCTTAAGCGCGTTCACCAAAAAGCCGTTGCGGGCAAGGTTATATACCGAAGAAGTATCGCCCGTTAAAAACAACCATTTACCGGCAGGTATATCCTTGTATCGGGTGGCATACTCTTTTAACTTCTCAGGCGTATCATGCTGCGGATCTACCGATATGGACAGGAAGTATACCATATCATTCTTGCGGTAATTGAGCGCCAGTTTACGCACGTTATCGTTAATGTTTTTGCAAACATCAGGGCAACCGGTATAAAAAAAGCTGGCTATAAATATCTTTTTCTCAAACCCGGCAGTGGTTACAGGCTTACCGTACTGATCAGACAGTGAAAAATCGGGTAGCTTGTGGTAAGTAGTGTCAGGTATCTTTTCGCCGTGAAACTTATGGAACGAGCCCGAAAGCTTTTTGGGGCCAAAATAATTAAGCCCTTTATAACGGTTTTTACCGCCAACGGTAAGTAAATAATATAAAAATCCCGGTACTGCAAGTATGAGTACCAGGATTATCAATTTCTTTCCTAAGCCGGAATTACGCATTATCTAATAAGATCGATCCAGTGGTGGCTTTCGTTTGTAAGTACAAGGATCAAACCGATAATGAACAATATAGGCACTACTAATGAGTAGATCAGGCCTACCTTTTCAAACTTTAAGTGCATAAAGTATGCTACAATGTAGAATGCTTTAGCCAAAGTAAGAATGATGTAGATAGGGTTGGCTATGTTTAACGGAATAGTACCGCTTGGAACCAATGATAGAGCGATGATGAACTCAATTACGGTAATACCAAGCAGGATGAAAAACACCTGCCAGATTTTTCCGCGGCTCATTGAAGCATGTTCTTCGTGGCCGTGCTCATCATGCGCGTGAGCTTCTGTATGTTGTGCTGACATAATTTCTTTTTTATTTATCAGTTAAATAGATCAAACTAAATAGAAGAAGGTAAATACGAATACCCAAACAAGGTCTACAAAGTGCCAGTATAAACCAACTTTTTCAACCATCAGGTAACTACCACGACGCTCGTATGTGCCTGCCAATACGTTGATCAGGATAACGATGTTGATGATAACACCACTAAATACGTGGAAACCGTGGAAACCGGTAATAGTGAAAAACAGATTAGCAAATTGTTGTGTATAGGTTGCTGAAACGGCACCCTCCTTAAAGAAGTGATCGAGCTCCTTCGGAACGCTGCCCCACCAAAAACCTTCGTGGTGTAAGTGTGCCCACTCTAAAGCCTGGCAACCCAGGAACATGAAACCACCAATAACGGTAGCTATCATCCACCACGATACTTCCTTTTTAGCATTACGATGGCCGGCCTCAACAGCCAATACCATAGTAACCGAGCTCATGATGAGTATGAACGTCATGATACCTACGAAAACCAGCGGAGCGCCGTGATCTATCATACCCGGAACTGATTGGAAAACCAGCTCGGCTGATGGCCACACATCCGCGCTGAAACGCAAAGCACCATAAGCTATTAATAATGATGAGAAAGTGAAAGCATCCGATAACAGGAAGAACCACATCATCATTTTACCGTACTCTACCGAAAAAGGTTCACGACCTCCGGCCCACGGCGTAGTCTTAACTTGATCAATTTGTGATACTGTTGTACTCATTTGTACTCGTTTGTAGAATTAATTATTTCTGGTTCAAAAGTAAAAAAACATACAGATAAATCCATATAATATCGACAAAATGCCAAAATATAGCTGACATATCCATCCAAAAAATACGCTTTACCTGCGATATATTACGGTAGCTGCCTACCAGTGAATTAAGCAATAACAACAAGCCGGCTACAATATGCAATAAGTGAGCGCCGCTTAGTATATAAATAAATGATTGAGCTGCATTATTGTTTACAATATAAGCACCTATGCTCACCAAATCATTCCAACCGGTTAGTTGTAAAACAAAGAATACTATTCCTAATACTATGGTGAGTATTAAAAACATTCTTTGTTGAGCAAACTTCAATGCCTTTGCTGCCTTTGACGCCAAAAACATAGTTACGCTGCTTAAAATAATGGTAACTGTGCTATACAAGAAAGTGGTAGGCATTTTGAGATTAAGCCCCTGCCCTTTTCCTCCTATATAAACAATGAAACCACTTGTCCATGCAGCAAATACCATGAACGATGAGAACACGATAAGCCACATCACAAATTTCTTGGCTGTATAATCTTCTCTGTCCTTTTGCTGTATCTGAGCCATCATCATTACACTTTTCCTATAAAATCAAATAAAAACATCAATTGTACCACCGGCAGGTATAAAAACGAACCGTACATCAGGCTTTTGGCCGATTTGATATCGCGGTTGCGCATCAGCATAAAGCCCTGGTACAAAAATACCAAACTCAAAATTAACGATACCACACCAACATACATACCGCCGTAGCCATAATAAGTTGGCAGCAAGCTTATCGGCAGCATGATTACCGTTGATACAAAGGCGAACACTGCGCTAACAATATCCCTGTTACCCGAAGGCAACAAACGGAAACCTGCCAGTTTATAATCATCATCTAACACCCAGGCAATAGCCCAAAAGTGCGGAAACTGCCATACAAATTGCACCGCGAACAATACCAGCGCTATTTCATCAATTTTTGGATGCGCGGCCACATAGCCAATAAGCGGCGGCAATGCACCCGGTATAGCACCCACAAACACCGCGATAGGCGATTTACGCTTTAACGGCGTGTAAGCAAATGCGTAAAGCAATATCGAAAACACTGATAAAAAACCTGCCGTTGGGTTAAGGCTACCTAACAGGTAAGTACCAAATATGCCCATAAATAAACTAAGCACAAGTGCTTGCCCGGTGGTCATACGGCCGGCAGGTATTGGCCTGTCGCTGGTACGTTTCATCAGTTTATCAAGGTCTTTTTCGATGATCTCGTTAAAGCCATTTGCTGCCGATGTAACCAGGAAACCGCCTATAATAAGCATTACCCAGTTTTTCCACTCAATAACGCCGTTTACCTTACTGCCGATAAGGAATGATATAGATGCCGAGAACGTTACCAAAAAGGTAAGCCTTAGCTTAATTAGTTTTGAAAAATCTCCCGCTTTCATCCTCTCCCTCCTTGCACATCAACTGAACGGTATAAGTTCAGGAATAAATAGAACTGCGCGCCAAACACCAGGCTGGCCAGCAATATGTGCGATGCCTGCGCGAACGGCGGCAACGCCCAGTATGATAACACCACACCGGTAACTATTTGCAGCATGATCATTAAAAACGTAAAGCTCATAAACTGCTGCTGAATAGAATGGCGACTGAAATTTTTACGCAGCAAAGCGTATAGCAGCACATTCACTATCAGCACGAATAAAGCCAGGTTACGGTGATTATGAAATATCTCACCGGCGTTTTCAACCCATGTTTCGCGGTAGCCGCCCAATAAATGGTCAGATACCGAATCTATCTTTTCGCGCACCTCTGTGCCTATGGCTATCTGTATCAGCGAAAGCACCAGGGCGATCACTGTTATTACGTAAATTATCCCTTTTTTATGAATACGCGGGCGACCTAATGTTTTAACCATGTGGTATGTGGTTATGCTGATGGCTAAAATAGCTATAGCCAATAACATATGCACCGTAACTATCCACGCAACTAAATTTGTTGACACTACGATGGAACCCAGCCATGCCTGATACACTACCAAAAACAAATTCAGTACGCTCAACACTACAATAAGTTTATTGCTGCTCCAATACTTGAATGAGTAGATGGCGCTCAGCAATAAAAATATACCGCAAACAGCACCCACCAAACGGTTGATATACTCTGTCCAGGTCTTGGCGGCATTGAATTCCTCTGGTATCAGTATCGAGCGGTCTTCACGTATACGGCGAGCCATATCATTGTAGCCAAAAAGGTCGAGCGTTTTAGCGAAACGCTGGTTTTTCAACTCGCGTTTCTTTACGTATTGCTCTTTATAATCCTTTGGCAGTTGCGATACATCAGTAGGCGGAATGTAGCCACCGAAGCACTTAGGCCAATCGGGGCAACCCATGCCCGAGCCTGTGCTGCGCACAACGCCACCGGCCAGTATCGTTAAAAAAAGCAAAATAACAGTGATAAGGGTTATCGTCTGAAATCTGTTCTTTGCTTTGTTGTTACTCATTATAATTCCTAAAAATTTAGGGTATCTGCCAGGGAATTATTCCGGTACAGATACCCTAAAAAAATCAGATCAGTAAAGGCCCCGAAGAAGCTTATTTTACTTCTTCGTTAGATCTTTGTGTATTTGTCCATTTGTTGTACTCCTCCATGCCTACAGGATTGTTTTCAAAGTCGTGAGGCAGGTTTGAGCTCATAGTTTCAGAGTAAGGCACAGTTTGAGGGATAAAGTCCTCATCGTGGCCAGGCTTGCTGTAGTCGTAAGGCCAACGGTAAACAGTTGGTATTTCACCAGGCCAGTTACCGTGTATACGCTCGATAGGAGTTGTCCACTCAAGCGTGTTTGAGTTCCAAGGGTTTTGTGTGGTTTTCTTACCGAAGAATATCGAGTAGAAGAAGTTGAACAGGAATGCTACCTGCGCCACAGCTGCCATGATGGCCGCCCATGTAATAAATGTATTTACTGACAACCAACGCTCAAATGATTCGAACTCGGTGAAAGCGTAGTAACGACGAGGCACACCATCCAGACCCATAAAGTGCATCGGGAAGAATACCAGGTAAGCACCGATGAAAGTGATCCAGAAGTGCAGGTAACCCAGTTTCTCGTCCATTAAACGGCCGAACATTTTAGGGAACCAGTGGTAAACACCGGCAAGCATACCAAATATAGCCGCCGAACCCATTACCAGGTGGAAGTGAGCTACTACGAAGTAAGTATCGTGCAGGTTGATATCCAGCGCGGCGTTACCCAGGTAAATACCTGTTAAACCACCCGAGATGAAGAATGATACCAAACCGATAGCGAACATCATAGCCGGGGTAAAGCGAATATTACCGCGCCATAAAGTTGCCAGATAGTTGAATGTTTTTACTGCCGATGGTACCGCGATGATCAGTGTAGTGATCATGAACACACCACCCAGAAACGGATTCATACCCGTAACAAACATGTGGTGACCCCATACGATGAATGATAGTACAGTGATACCAACCAGTGAGTAAACCATCGCGTGGTAACCGAAGATAGGTTTACGTGAGTTGGTAGCGATGATCTCAGACGAGATACCCAACGCAGGCATAATTACGATGTATACCTCAGGGTGACCCAGGAACCAGAATAAGTGCTGGAACAGGATAGGGCTACCACCCTCGAAAGGTTGAGGCACGCCACCCAATACAATGTCAGATAAATAGAAGCTTGTACCAACGCTGCGGTCAAATATCAATAATACCACACCGGCAACCAGTACAGGGAATGCTAATACACCAAGGATAGCAGTAAGAAAGAAAGCCCAGATAGTAAGCGGCATTTTCCAAAGATCCATACCTTTAGTACGCATGTTTAATACAGTACTAACGTAGTTTATACCACCCATTAACTGTGAGGCTACGAATAATACCATACTGATCAGCCACATGGTCATACCCATATCTGAACCCGGCATTGCTTTTGGCAGGGCCGAAAGCGGTGGATAGATAGTCCAACCCGGACCGGCAGGGCCTTTCTCGATAAAGAAAGAACCGATCATTACCAAACTCGCGATGAAGAATAACCAGTATGAAAGCATGTTCATGAAAGGCGAAGCCATATCACGCGCACCTAATTGTAATGGAATAAGCAGGTTACTGAAAGTACCTGACAAACCAGCGGTTAATACAAAGAATACCATGATGGTACCGTGAATGGTAACTAACGACAGGTAGAAGTTAGGGTCCATACGGCCTTCAGGCGCGAAACGGCCTAAGATGGTTTCCATCAAAGGGAATGCTTTATCAGGGTATGCTAACTGTATCCTGAAAAGGATTGACAATAGCATAGCAAATACTGCCATTATAATACCTGTAATAAGGAATTGCTTGGCAATCATTTTATGATCCTGACTGAATATATATTTGGTCAGGAAAGTATCATGATGATGTTCGTGACCGTGTTCGTCGTGGTGTACTCCGTGATGATCCTGAACTGATAATGTTGACATAATCGCTAATTCTTTTATATTAATTGTTTAATGCTAACCTGTTTTCTGACTTTTCTTCCTTTTGCTCTGTTTCAGCAAAATGCAACTCTTTCTTCAACGCGTCGGTCAGATAAGGTTTTTGCTGTGCAAGCCATTTTTGATACTCGGCTTCGGTAACAACACGTACCACTTTTTGCATGTTGTAGTGGCCACCACCGCAAATTTTGTTGCAGTACAGCAAGTACTCAAATTTTGCATTATCTTCTTTAGCCTTCATTTCGCGGGTTGTAACCGTTGGGGTGAACTTAAAGAAAGTTGGCAAGCCCGGTACAGCATTCAATTGTACACGGAAATGAGGCATGTAAACACTATGGATAACATCCTGAGCGTGTATATTTAAACGGATAGATTTGTTAACCGGCACTACCAATGTATCGGCAACCAGGTCATCCATCGAGTTTTTATCTTTAAAGTCAACACCTACTTTGTTGGTACCGCTAACCAGTTTGTAGCTCATTTTACCAAGCTTTTGGTCGTTACCAGGGTAACGCAGCTCCCAGGCAAATTGATGGCCAACAACCTCAATATCGATAGAAGCGGTTTCGCCTTCGGCATCAACGTGGTTAGTGATCTTTCTCCAGGTAGTAAAACCAAACACTACCAGTACGGTAAGTACAATGGCCGGAGCGATAGTCCACGCAGCTTCGATAGTATTGTTATGCGGATAGTAAGTTGCCTTACGTTTATCAGAACCGCGGTATTTAAATACAAAACCGAACAGTAATATCTGGGTAATTATAAATACTGTAGTTGTGATACCAAAGGTTACATAGAACATGGTATCAAGGCCTTCGCCGTGTACTGATGCTGCTGATGGCAATATCATAGCACCCTGAGTGGTGAACGACCAGTATGAGCCATATAAACCAAGTATCAGGAACAACAGGAACAGGATACCTGTAATGTTATTCCAGTTCATTTGCTTTTTGCCTTGAATTTGTTTTGTAAGATCGTACACACGTAATATCTTACCAACAATGTCAACCGCGCAACATACTACTAAAAATAGCAGAATATAATAGAACGGACCTGCCCAAACGCTTGGCTTATCGGCAGCGTTGGCAGCAGCGGCTGGTGCCCCCTCTGCGGCTTTGGTTGTTGATTCAACCTGTGCCATCAACACCTGAGTGCCAAAAAGGGTCAGCATCGCGAATAGCGAAAGTAGTTTTTTAGAATTTATAAGTTTTTTGAATGCCATTTTACTGCTTTGTTTGGTATTCTGTATTTTGAGTGCAAAGTTAACAATATTTATATGTGGTGATGTAAGCTCTCCTCAAGGAACGGATGTTTTTTAGGGATAAGCGATTTGAACTTGCTTAACGAGTTGAACGTAAAGAAAGTAAGCAAACCTGCAAAGCCTATCGCTATAAACAATTCCTGGATGCCGTACATATCCCAGATATGAACTTCGTGTTCCGGGCTATGGTGAATAGTACCCGGCATAATCATCAGGTAATAATCTAACCAGTGACCGATCAGGATAACGATGGCGGTGATCTTTAATCTGCCTGCCAAACGTTTAGCATCACGCGACATTAATAGTAACAATGGCGACAGGAAGTTTAACACAATGTTTAACCAGAACCACCATTTGTATTCAGGCTCCCAACGTTTGTAGAAGTATACAGTTTCTTCAGGCATGTTGGCGTACCAGATCAGGAAGAACTGAGAGAACCAAACATAAGTCCAGAAGATAGAGAAAGCGAACATCAGTTTACCCAGATCGTGCAGGTGGTTTTCAGTAACCCACTGCATGTAACCTTTGTTACGCAGATAAAGTACTATCAGGGTAATAACCGCTAAACCGCTTACGTGCATAGCCGCTAAGTTATACCAACCGAACATGGTTGAGAACCAGTGTGCCTCTAATGACATGATCATATCGAAAGAGAAGATCGGGAAGGTAAAACCGAAGATCACCAGGAATATACATGACATTTTAAAGCTCTTATTGTAGTTGAACATACCACCCAGCTCATCCTCGTTAGTTGAGTATTTAACCAGCAAGTGGCCAAATAATGAGTAAAGGAAAGTTAAGCCCGCTACTACTACAAAAAAGAAAGGAATGTTAAGGAAGCCTGATTTACCGGCGATAAGAGCATCGTAATGCTCGCTGTTAACATCAGTTAAACCGTGTGCAGCCCAGTGGCCGTACAGGTAAGGCATTATTTCTTCGTGGCCTTCTTCATTCACAACGGTATGTGTGGTGAACAAACCTGCCGCGGCAACCAATATCAATATAACAGCCGCAACCGGTAATACTTTAGCCATAGCCTGTGGTACACGCAATATTGAAGCTGACCAACCGGCTTGCGCCACGTATTGGTAAGATAAAAAGAATACAGCGGCTGTACATACACACGCAAAGTAATAGCTCATAAGCAATAAGTTACTGAACGTGCGTTGTATCGAATCGCCACCGGCTAAAAAACCGTAGGCAACTCCCACCACGCCAATAACTATGGCTATTAAACTCCAGGTTTTTAACTTACCTGAAAATTCGTATCGTTCGTCAATACTTGTATGAGTACCCATTAATATTAAGTATTATAAAGTTTGTAAATGGTGAACATAGGCAACAACTTTCCAACGCTCCTGCGGCGACAGTTGCGAAGCGTAAGATCCCATTGCGTTTACACCGTAAGTGATCGTATGATAAATTTTACCATCGGTAAGGTCTTTCATGGCACCACCGCGTGATGACTGCCCTTTTGAGTATGATGGAGGAGCAGGATAGCCATGAGCTACCACTAAACCATCACCCTCACCTTTTATACCATGGCATGGCGAGCAAAAATGCTCGTATAATACTTTACCGTCTTCAAAATTCTTTTTGGTAGCCGGTAATAAGTTTTTAACTACTACACTGGCACTATCATAACCGCCTTTGGTGTTCGGAAAATCAAAACGAACAAAGCCTACAGGTATAGTACCTTTTGGTGGTACCTGCGCGGTTTTGCCATCAGCAAAGTTAGGGTTGGCCTGATCCGGGTCGTACGCTATATGCCTGTACATATTGGGAGCGTATTCCCAACCTGTACTTCTCTTGTCTTTGCATGATGTTACTAATATCGATGCAGCGATAGAGAAGGCTGTAATGCCCAATATCTTAATTTTATTCATAGCTAACATACTTCCTTTCGTTATGCTTTATTTCAACAGCTCCAGCTTCTTTTAACAAATTGGTTATATCATCATGTGGTATGTTCCCTTTAGCGTCAACAGCTATAATAAATCTGTCGTCAGTTGCACGCAGGTCCATAACACGTGGTGCACGGCCCGGGAAAAGGTGCGTAGCAGCAAAAAACGTAAACACCATACCAAAGGCAGTCCACAAAATGGTCCACTCAAAAGTGAACGGTACAAATACCGGCATCGGGAAGTTTGGCTTACCGCCGATGTTCATCGGCCAATCGTGCACCAAAGTATAGTAAACAATGCTGAATATTACTGAGGCGCCAAGGCAGCCAAAGCAAAACGCGGCATAACCCAAACGTGAATCTTTGATACCTAATTTAGCTTCGATACCGTGTATAGGCATTGGCGTATACACATCATAAATAGGTATGCTATTTTTTTGTAGCTTCTCGATCCCGTGCATCATATCATCCGGATCGTCAAAATGGCCTAATATAAATTTTGTGCTGCTCATTATTTTATAGTTTCGTAGTCTGCCAGGTCAACGCTGTCATACTTTTTTAACGCATCTGTATAATCTTTCACGTGTTCCGGATCAAGGTGACCACCGTCGATCAGTTTTTTCTTAGCCTGCTCGCTTGATGTTTTCAGCAACAGTTTCACCTCGGCCATTGCCACTGAAGGCAGGAAGCGGATGAACAGCAGGAACATGGTGAAGAACAAACCAATTGAACCAACAAACACACCTACGTCAACCCAACTTGGGTAGAACATCACCCAGCTTGATGGAATGTAATCACGGTGTAATGAGGTTACGATGATCACAAAACGCTCAAACCACATACCGATGTTCACTACGATTGAAAGCGCCCATGAGAATGGAATGCTGGTACGTAGTTTTTTGAACCAGAACAGCTGTGGAGAGATCACGTTACATGACATCATGCTCCAGTATGCCCACCAGTACGGACCGGTTGCACGGTTAATGAAAGCATATTGCTCGTACTCAACACCAGAGTACCACGCGATGAAGAACTCAGTGATATAAGCCACACCTACTATTGAACCTGTAAGGGTGATGATCTTGTTCATTGACTCGATGTGGAACATCGTGATATAATTTTCAAGACCTAATACTTTACGGGTAACCAGCAACAGGGTTTGTACCATGGCGAAACCAGAGAAGATTGCACCCGCAACGAAGTATGGCGGGAAGATGGTGGTGTGCCATCCCGGCTCAAGCGAGGTGGCAAAGTCAAATGATACGATGGTGTGTACCGAAAGTACCAGTGGCGTTGATATACCTGCAAGGATCAATGATACAGTTTCAAAACGCTGCCAGGTTTTTACTGAACCTGTCCAGCCGAATGATAGTATTGAATAGATGCGACGACGAAGACCCGGTACTGCACGGTCACGTATGCTGGCAATATCAGGTAATAAACCTGTGTACCAGAATACTAATGATACCGAGAAGTAAGTTGAGATCGCGAACACGTCCATCATCAGTGCCGAGTTCCAGTTTACCCAAAGTACATACTGGTTTGGCAGCGGTAATGTAAAGTAAGCTAACCAGGGGCGACCCATGTGCGCTACGATGTATGTAGCGGCGCAGACTACCGCGAAGATGGTCATCGCCTCGGCCGAACGGTTAATGGAGTTACGCCAGTTTTGACGGAACAGCAACAACACCGCCGAGATAAGTGTACCGGCGTGACCGATACCTACCCACCATACGAAGCCGGTGATATCCCATGCCCAACCTACGGTTTTGTTAAGGCCCCACTCGCCCAAACCATACCAAAAGGTAAGGCTTATACTTACTACCCAAAGCATGGCGCCTAAGCTGGCCACGGTGAAACCTATCCACCAGGCTTTGTTGGGTTTATTTTCTACAGGGAGTAAAACCTCATTAGTTATCTGGGCATAGGTAATATTCTTGCCCGTAATTAATGGTTCCCTGATTATTGATTCACTGTGAGATGCCATATATGTTATATCTCTTTTGTAATAATTAAGCTAATTCGTTTTCAATGGTGTTCCTAACTTTTACCTGGTAACCAATACCCGGTTGTACGTTAAGCTCTTGTAACACATAATAAGTTCTTTCGCTCTTAAGTGCTTTTGAAAGCTCTGAGTCAGGATCATTTGCATTACCGAATATGATAGCGTTTGCTGTACAGGTTTGCTGACAAGCCATTTTGATCTCGCCATCAGTAAGCGGGCGTTTTTCAATTTTAGCTTTCAGTTTACCGGCTTGTATACGTTGTACGCACATTGAGCATTTCTCCATCACACCACGGAAACGGGTAGTAACGTCAGGGTTTAACACCAGTTGAGTATGCTCGTTTTGCAGGTAGTTATCAAAACGTGAATCGTTCCAGTAGTTGAACCAGTTAAAGCGGCGTACTTTGTATGGGCAGTTGTTAGCGCAGTAACGTGTACCAACGCAACGGTTGTAAGCCATTTGGTTCAAACCTTCTGATGAGTGTACGGTAGCTAATACCGGGCACACAGTTTCGCACGGAGCGTGGTCACAGTGCTGGCACATCATTGGCTGGTGTACTACGGTTACGTGATCCAGATCATCCAGTTTAGCTATCTGTTTCTCTTTGGTAACCATGCCTGTTTCTTCGTCAGGCTCGGCTTCACCATTCTGCTCGTAGCTGTAGTAACGGTCAATACGAATCCAGTGCATTTCACGACGACGGCGAACCTCATCCTTACCAACAACCGGAATGTTATTTTCGGCACTACAAGCTACAATACAAGCACCACAACCGGTACAGGCATTAAGGTCGATAGCCATTTTCCAGTCATACGTAGGGTTCTCGTGCTTTTGCCAGAACAGATCGTATGTTTTGTGTTCCTTACCGTGGTCAGTACCTGCGGCAGGGTCTTTCAAGTATTCTTTTAAGCTAACCTCACGCACAACGTCACGACCTTCGTATGAGTGGTGTGTTTGTGTTTGCGCTAATGGCGATACTTCACCTGTTTTAGATATGGTAGCTACCAGTGTTTTACCGATAGTGCCATTGCTAAAGCTGGCGAAAGGATAAGCGTTTTTACCTACGCTGTTACCAACCAGGCCTGAGTGAGTACGGCCATAACCAACAGCTACCGATACGGTACCTTGTGCCTGGCCCGGCTGTAATAATACAGGTACCTCAATTGAGTAACCGTTAGCCTCTAACTTAACCACGTCGCCTTCTTCAACACCAAGGTGCTCAGCGTATTTAGGCGCAAGGGCCGCGTAGTTATCCCAAGTAACTTTTGATACCGGATCAGGCAACTCCTGTAACCACGGGTTGTTAGCATAGCTACCATCACCAATGGCTGTGTTAATGTAAAGCTGAAGCTCAACTTTGTCATCACCACCGGCAACAAGCTTAGTGCTGTTAGCAGCTATCAGTTGCGCGGCAGCACCTACATTGGCAGCGTTTGTTGCCGGAGTAGCCGCTTTAGAAGCAACTTTTACAAAACCTGTTTGCAGTAAGGTTTCCCAACCGCTTTGGCCAGACAGACCGCCTAAAGTAAGCAGGTTGTTAACCCAGTTATTGCGTACGTAAGTATAGTAATCAGTAGTATTTTCACTCCAGATCAGTAAGCTTTGCTCAGCCTGGCGGGTGTTATATACCGGGTTGATGGTTGGCTGCATAACCGTGTAGTAACCTGATATAGCGTTATCATCACCCCATGATTCAAGGTAGTGGTGGTTTGGCGCTATCACATTGGCCAGGTCAGCAGTTTCATCTTTTTGGCCGGCGAATGATACCTTAAGTTTGATCTTACCTAAAGCATCCTTAACATCCTTAGCGTTAAAGTAATCGTAAGCAGGGTTAGCGTTCAGGAAGATGGCTGCACCAACTTCGCCGCGTTTTGCTTCGTTTATAAAGGCTACGAATTGCGCATCGTTACCTTTGTATTGGTTTGACGGATTGTCAAGATCGATAGTAGTACCGTAGCTGCCTAACAATACGTTGATGGCGTTGGCCACAACCTGGTTAGCAACTTCGTTTGAGCCTGCAACTACCAGCGCTTTACCTTTAGCAGCAAGCAACTCTTTAGCGGCAAGTGTTACCGCTGTAGCGGCTTTAGCGCTTTCCAGCTTTTTAGTACCCGGCAATGTAGTGCCTGATATAGCGTTGTAAAGGGCAACCAATACTAAACCTTCTTCAGATACTTTTACAGGGATACGGGCATCGGCGTTAGTACCGGTGATGCTCATACCACTCTCGAACTGAATGTGGCGCGACATCTTTTTAGATTCAAGAGCCTTGCTGCCACGGTTTGATACGTATTGCTTGGTGAACTCCTCACCTGAGATCCATGCACCCAGGAAATCGGCACCAACGCTAACAATTACGTCAGCCTTATCAAAGTTATAGTGAGGCAATACCGCTTTACCAAAGCTTTGTTGGTTAGCTTGTATTATACCTGTGTAAGAGAATGCATCGTAGTTGATGTGCGCGGCAGCAGGATATTTAGCGATGAAATCGTTAATTACCGCTTGTGTTGACGGGCTGTGTACGGTTGAGCTGATGATGCGGATCTTTTTACCACCTGCCTGGGCAGCAGCTAATTGTTTGATCACGAAAGCATCCACTGCATCCCAACCGGCATCATTGCCATCCATTTGCGGATCTTTAAGGCGATTGGTATCATACAGGTCAAGTACTGAAGCTTGCGCCTGCGAACCTAAACCACCACCGGCTAATAAGTCGTTAGGGTTACCTTCAACTTTAATAGGGCGACCTTCGCGGGTTTTAACCAATATGGCGTGGCCGTTGTAGGTTGAAGTATAGTAGTTAGCCACACCCGGAGTTACCTCCTCTGGTTTAATAAGGTATGGTATTGATTTATGTACAGGAACTTTTTGACAGGCAGCCAATGTAACGGCACCCACACCAAAGCCCAGCGCTTTAAGGAAATCACGGCGCGGAGTTCTTGAGGCAAGGCCTGCACCACTCAACACTTCCTCAATCGGAAGCGGCTCGGCAAACTCATGCTTGTTTTTCTCAACAAATTCCGGCGTTCTGTTTAGCTCCTCTAAACCTTTCCAGTATTTTTTATTGCTATCCATTTAAGCTATATAAACTGTAATTGCTAAGTTTTAAATCTCTGATATTAATAGTGACATTTAGCGCACTCTAAACCACCCATAACCGCGGCGGTTACTTTCTCACCTTTCTTGATCGCGTCGTGCACCTGGGTCATCTTATCATAGTATGCGTTACCTTTAAAGTTAACCTCAGTACGTTTGTGGCACTGTATACACCATTTCATGGTAAGTGGTGAGTATTGGTAAACCTCTGGCATAGTTTCGATAGGGCCGTGGCATTGCTGACATTTTACACCGCCAACTACTACGTGCTGTGAGTGGTTGAAGTAAGCAAAGTCAGGCAGGTTGTGTATACGCACCCACTGAATTGGCTTAGCCTGTGTGCTGTCATAAGTACCTTTGTCCGGATCGTAACCCAAAGCGTCATAGATCTTGTGGATCTCAGGCGATTCGGTTTTAACTACCTTGTGGCAATTCATACAAACGTTAAGTGACGGGATCGAAGCATTCTTTGATTTGTACGCACCTGAGTGACAGTACTGGCAATCAATCTTCATGGCACCTGCGTGCAACTCGTGCGAGTATTTGATAGGCTGTACTGGTTGGTAACCCTGGTGCATGTTGGTGTTCCACATGGTTACCCAGCTCCAGCTACCCATCGCGATAGCGCCGCAAAGCACTACAAAGAATACCAGTTTCTTATTTTTCGCCAGCTTTTTGATAGCAGCGAAACGATCAACTTCTTCACCTTCAACTTCAGGCTCTTCTTCAATTACCAGGTCTTTGTTTTTAAGCAACAGGCGCTCTAATGAGCCGATCACTTTGTTCAGTACCAGGATAACGATGAAAGCGATAACGATAACGCCGATCAAACCCCAGATCAACAAAGCGCTTGGACCTGTTTCAACTGGTGCGGCAGCAGCACCGGCAGCAGGAGCTGCGGTTAATTTTTTCTGCTCGTCGCGGGCGTAAGCAATAACGTCAGTCACATCAGCATCGGTCAGCTCAGGGAAAGCTGTCATCGGTATCTGATTGTACTCGTTAAAGATCTTTAGCGCTTTTGCGTCTTTAGCGGCAACCAACGCCTGGCTGTTCTGAATCCATTTGATCAGATAAGCATCGTCTGTTTCCGAAGTAATTTGCGGACCAAGGGCCGGACCCACGAGCCTTTTGTCGATCTTGTGGCAGGCAGTACACTTGGCTTTAAAAATAGTTTCACCTTTCTTGGGGTCGCCCTGAGCATTGGCCGCAGTGGTCATTGCTGTTAGGCCCGCAAGCAGTAAAACCGTTCTTGAAAATTGTTTAAAAAGTAATGAGATATTTCTCATAAAGCGTGTTTATGCTGAATTATATTTATTAAAATTTTAAAAACAGGACGGGATTGATGCCGTTTATCCAATTTTTACAGCCACAAAAGTAAAATTTATTACAGTATGGCTGACAAAGAAATGACAGTTATCAACAATTTATAATCGTTCTAAACAAGGCTAAAAACGCTTTAAATGCACTTTATTTGCACTTTTGGCCTATAGCTGTTTAACCACACATTTTTTGTTGACAAAAATCATTTTTGATTTTTTGTTTATTGTTTTAATATCCAGGCAAAAATCAACGGCGCTACAATGGTCGCGTCAGACTCGACAATGAATTTCGGCGTATTTACATCCAGCTTACCCCAGGTGATCTTCTCGTTAGGTACCGCGCCCGAGTATGAGCCGTATGATGTGGTCGAGTCAGATATTTGGCAGAAGTAGCTCCAGAACGGAATATTCTCCATCTCCATATCCTGATAAAGCATCGGTACAACACATATCGGGAAATCGCCCGCTATACCACCACCTATCTGGAAAAAGCCTATTCCTTTACCTTCTGAATTTTTTACATACCAATCAGCCAGCCATGCCATATATTCGATACCGCTTTTCATGGTGGTAGCCTTTATCTCATTCTTGATAACGTATGAGGCGAAGATGTTACCCATGGTTGAATCTTCCCAACCCGGTACAACAATCGGCAGATTTTTTTCGGCAGCAGCCAGCATCCATGAGTTCTTAGGGTCTATCTCGTAGTATTGCTCCAGCTCGCCACTCAATAATATCTTATACATAAACTCATGCGGAAAATAACGCTCACCGGCGGTATCAGCATCTTTCCATATATTGTATATGTGTTTTTGTAAACGGCGGAAGGCTTCTTCCTCCGGGATGCAGGTATCAGTAACGCGGTTGTAATGGTTCTCTAACAGATCCCACTCATCCTGCGGACTAAGATCACGGTAGTTAGGTACACGTTTGTAGTGCGAGTGCGCTACAAGGTTCATTATATCCTCCTCAAGGTTGGCACCCGTGCACGATATAATGTCAATTTTACCCTGACGGATCATCTCGGCCAGCGAAATACCCAGCTCGGCAGTACTCATGGCACCGGCAAGGGTAACCATCATTTTTCCGCCTTCGGTTAAATGGGTTTCATATCCTTTGGCAGCATCAACCAATGCCGCGGCATTAAAATGCAGGTAATTTTTCTCGATAAACTGTGATATCGGACCTCTTGCTTCTGTACTCATGATGGTTACTTGTTAATTTTTGGCAAAAGTAGCTATTTTAATGAGATGCTTATTTGAAATTCAAAAATCTGCATGGCCGTGCATCATAATATATTATAACGGTAACATCATTTTAAGTTAAGCGTAAAACAAAACAGCAGCGTGCTGTTTAATAAATTCGCATCTTAGCGGCACCTTTATCTTTACTGATGAAAAGACTTTTTATAGCATTTGTACTTGTTATTGGCCTGCAACCGGCACATGCGCAAATGCGTTTTTTACCCAAATTCGTCCGCAAAATTCTGTTTGAGCAGGATAGCAGCAAGCACAGCAGCTTTTTTATATTGCCCGTACTCAGCTCGGCACCCGAAACCGGTTTTGAGGGTGGCGGTTCGGCCTTATATTCATTTTATACCGATACCTTGAATGAGGGTACCCGTGTATCAAACATATTTGGCTACGCTACCATAACCACTAAAGGCCAAAGCCGCTTTAGCCTAAGCACTAACTATTGGACACCGGCCAACAAGTATCATTATACCGCCACCGTAAGCTACATCAACTTTCCGTTTGATTATTTTGGAACAGGTAATGAAACCAGCAAGGCCAGCCTTGATCGCCTGGGGCAAAAACGCCTGCGTGTTAACCTGACTGCCGAAAAACGCATCAGCAAAAACATATATATAGGTGTTACGGCCGGTGGCCTCGATTATAAGTTTACTGATAAGGAGCCCGGAGGCATATACCAAACCCTGCAACGCAGCCAGCAACCCGGCGGCGGCAGCATACTTTTTGCAGGCCCAAGCTTTGTTTTTGATGATCGTAACAACAATACTTACACTACCAAAGGCGCCGTGGTTACCGCCTACTTCAACTTTATGAAGGGCATGTTCAGCAATAACAATTACCGTGGCGGGCTATTTAATATTGAATACGCGCAATTCTTCTCCCTCAGCAAAAAGCTGGTATTGGGCTTTAATGTGCAGGGGCAAAGTATAGTAGGCGCGCGTGAGCCGTTTTACCTGCTGCCATCATTAGGTAATGATGAAATTATGCGTGGCTACTACAACGGCCGCTTTCGCGACAGGCACCTTGCCGCCGCGCAAACCGAGCTGCGCTACCGCATAAGCAACCGCTTTGGCATTGTTGGCTTTGGCGGTGCGGGTAAGGTGTTCAGCAACTCATTTAATTTTGATGGATTAAAACCAAGTTACGGCCTGGGCGGGCGCTACTTTTTCGACGTAGAAAAAGGCCTTAGCATGCGTGTTGACTACGCCCTCGGCGAGCAACGCCCCGGCGAAAAAAGGCAAAGTGGCTTGTATTTGAGTTTGGCGGAAGCGTTTTAGAACAGCCCCACCCCACCTAAATCCTCCCCAAGGGGGAGGACTTTGATAAGCATATCTAATAAAACTCGTCTTTGCGAGGCACGAAGCAATCCTCGAGCGCCTTATCTTGAAGAATATCCTAAAGAGATTGCTTCGTACCTCGCAATGACGTGATTTTTATACTAAAGAATCTTTAAAAAAGAGCGGTGGCCTGGCAGAAAACCGGGCCAGGGAGTATGGCCTGCGGGCGGAAGGTTTTTTCTGCCTTGATGTTTGGTTACTTTGCATCTAAGGTAAAGTAACTGGCCTCTGCGGCCAAGAGCAGACTGACGATAGTAAAAGCACAATTCTTGCGTGAGCTTAAGCCGCTAATAAAGCACAGCATTTTCATTACCTGTCCTAAATTTCTTTTGAGCGATCAAAAGAAACAAAAATCGCCGGCTACGCCCTGCCCGGTGAAAGTTTGTGCTTTGGCTGGGACTGTGCTACTCCGGGCATTTCTGATGCCGGTAATAAAGGTTATTTACGGCTTGTGCTTTGTAGTGCTAAGATCAAATCCCTCCCTTGTGGAGGGCAGGGAGGGGTTCACCAACCGTTCAAAAATTGATTCGGTTTTCATAACACTCCATCTAACCTTATCATTTCGAGCGCCAGCGAGAAATCTATCGCTTTGCTATGAACGCAGACAGATTTCTCTCTCGTACCTCGATCGAAATGACATGAAACTTTATTTAGGAGGGGTCTACTTCTTTTTCTTCTCCGAATGCTCGTATATCTTGGTATTTACGGCAACAGAATCTTTAAAGTAAACATAAAGGCGCTTTACGTAGCTTGGCGGGTAGCCATCGTATTTTACTACAATGTCGTAGTAAATATAGTCGTCCTTTTTACCCTGGGGCCAGCCGAGGGTATCGGTAACCTGGTAAAATTTTAGCCCTTTAATGTTATGGTTTTGCAGCAGATCATTAACCATGTTGGCACGATACTTAAAGTCGAGGCCGTCGGCATCTTTCCACAATTTGCGGTTAAATGGCTGATCGCTATTACAGGCTGATAAAAGTATTACGGTAAGAGATAAAACAACAGTAAAGGCCTTATTTAACATGGCTGATAATTATAGCGCAAAGATACTCAATTTTTGTGCTCCTGCACTTTAACAGCCGTAACAACCGAATCGGCACCGAAAGCTATTTCAAGCTCCTTGGAATAAATAGGATCGATATCGGCGCCGTACTTCATCACAATATCGTAGTAGATATGCTTGCCGTCGGTATCATCCGGTTCGCCAAGCATATCGGTAACCTCGCTGAGCGGCTTACCTTTCAGCCCATGGTTTTTGAGCAGATCCTTCAGCATTTTATTACGATGTGGGTAATCCCAATCGTTTTTTTTACTCCATAACTTTTTGTCGAAATTTTGCTTACAGCCAAATACCATAAGCGAAACCATAAGTATGATAATGCAGCGGAGTATCTTCATTAAACGTTGTTTAACAGGTATGTTTTAAAGCTTTGAAAATCGGCAGGCATTTGTACCGCCTGTTTCTCTTTGCCATCAAGCTGTTTAACGGATTCGGGCACCGAAATGTTATTAGCTACCCCGGCCGGTATAACATCCGGAAACTTGCATGGATGAGCGGTTGAAAGGAAAACACCGGCTACTTCTGTATGATCTGCCTGCCACTCCTTCAATGCTTTCCAGGCTATGGCCGTATGCGGACAAACCACATATTCGTGATCGGCAAATACCTTTTCAATAGCCTCAACGGTTTGCTCATCGTTATAGCTATAGCCTGTAATAAGTTGCTTCAGGGCAGCTTCGTCGCCCTTGAACAGATCGGCAATACGCACCCAGTTACTTGGGTTGCCCACATCCATAGCGTTCGATATGGTTTGCACCGATGGCTTTGGTTCATAAAAGCCGGTCTTTAAAAACGCCGGAACAGTATCATTAGCATTTGTAGCGGCAATAAATTGCTCAACCGGCAAGCCCATTTTCCAGGCTAATAAACCAGCGCCTATGTTGCCAAAGTTACCGCTGGGCACCGCAAAGGCTACCTTGCTTTTACCTTTACGCAGCAACTGCGCATAGGCGTTAAAGTAGTAGAACGTTTGCGGTATCAGCCTGGCTATGTTGATAGAGTTGGCTGATGTAAGGCGGTAGGTTTTGTTCAGTTCAGTATCGGTAAAGGCTTGCTTAACCAGGGCCTGGCAATCATCAAAAGTACCGTCAACCTCTAACGCGCGGATGTTTTGGCCGTTGGTGGTTAACTGCTGCTCCTGCACGCCGCTTACTTTGCCTTTAGGGTAAAGAATGGTTACACGGGTATTCGGTACACCTAAAAAACCCAATGCCACGGCACCACCGGTATCGCCCGAAGTGGCTACCAATACATCTAACTGCTTCTCGCCCGCTTCTAAAAAGTAACTCATTACACGGCTCATAAAGCGCGCGCCAAAATCCTTAAAAGCCAGCGACGGACCGTGGAACAGCTCCAGCACATATACATCATCCTCCAACTCCACCACCGGAGCTTCAAAGTTGATGGCATCCTCGATAAGTGCTTTCAGATCAGCCTCTGGGATGGTATCGCCCAATATATTTTTGGCTACGCCGAAAGCGATCTCCGGCAGGGTCAATTCGCCCAGTTTGCCGATGAATTCATCGCTCAAACGCGGAATAGCTACCGGCATATATAAACCCTTATCCTGCGGCATGCTGTTAAAAACCGCCTCTTTAAATGATACTCTTGATGATGTATTGTTAGTGCTGTATAGTTCCATGACCTCTTATTTCGAAATTCGAATTTTCAATTTCGAATTTATTTTATTTGCTGTTCAATTGTTTACTTAACGGATGGGATCAAATTCGAAATTGAAAATCCGAATTTCGAAATCCTTTATCCTATTACCCTCGGCCCGGCATCATTTATGGTTGATACGTACGTGTTTGAGCCTATCTTTAATGCTGTTAAATGTTGCTGTAGTTTTTGGGTGATGTCGCGGGCGGTTTGCTCGTCGCGGGTAAAGGCGAATACTGATGGGCCTGAGCCTGATATGCCAAAACTTACCGCGCCGTTGCTCATGGCAATTTCGCGCATCTTATAAAAATCAGGTATCAGCATAGAGCGTACCGGCTCAACCAATACATCCTGCATACTACGACCGATCAGGTCAATATCCTGCATAAACAAACCGCTTACCAAACCGGCAATGTTACCCCATTGGGTTACAGCATCCTTCATGGCTATTTTGTTGCGGATTATCTGGCGGGCCTCGCGGGTAGGCACATCAACATCCGGGAACACCACGGCACACCACAGATCTTTTGGATGCGGCAGGCGCACCACGTCAAGGGGCTCGTAACTGCGTATCAGCACAAAACCACCTAACAGGGCAGGCGCAACATTATCGGCATGGCCGTGCCCGCAGGCCATCTCCTCCCCTTTCATGGCAAAGGGCAGCAGGTTTATCGGGTCGCGATCATCGCCCATCAGGGTTTTAATGGCGTACAAACCCGCCACAGTACTGGCCGAGCTTGAACCCAAGCCACTACCGATAGGCATCTTTTTATGCAACTCAATATCCAACCCAATATCGGCACGGCCGATGCTGTTCAGGTAATGCTGCACGCTTACACTCACGGTATTCTTAGCAGGGTCAAGCGGCAGGCGACCATCATCACCCGTAATTTTGCTGATGGTGATGCCGGGTTTATCAGTTACCCGCATAATCACCTCATCGCCAGGCTCGTTAACGGCAAAGCCCAGCACATCAAACCCGCAGACCACGTTGGCCACAGTTGCCGGGGCAAAAACGTGCACTGCATTATCAACTATGCCCCCCGTCCCCCTAAAGGGGGTGAAAGCACTGTTTGTATTTATATCCTGTAATTCGTTACTCATGATCGTAGTTATATTTTAAGTTCCCCCTTTAGGGGGTTAGGGGGCGGTGTTCTAATTTGCGCCCACATTTATCAAATCAGCAAATACACCTGCGGCGGTTACCTCGGCACCTGCGCCGGGGCCTTTTACCACCAGCGGGCGCTCCTTATACCTATCGGTAGTGAATGATATAATGTTATCACTGCCCGATAGCATATAGAACGGATGGTTTTCATCAACCATTTGCAGGGTGATGGATGCCTTGCCATTTTCCAGTTTGCCTATGTAGCGTAGTACTTTACCCCCATCCTCAGCTTGTTGTTTAAGGTTGGTGAAGTAAGCATCTTCGGCTTTTAGGGCAGCGTAGAAATCTTCAACCGTAGCGGCATCAAGGCAGGCTTGCGGCAGTATGCTTTCTATCTCTACATCGGTAGCTTCTAAAGTATGGCCGGCATCGCGTGCCAGTATCAGTATCTTACGCATAAAGTCGGTGCCGCGCAGATCGTCGCGAGGATCGGGTTCGGTATAACCTTTCTCCTGCGCCAGTTGTACCACGTCGTGAAAATTAGCATCGCCCTTAAACTGGTTAAAGATGAAGGATATAGTACCCGACAGTATAGCCTCGATACGCTGAACACGGTCGCCGCTGTTCATCAGGTCTTTCAGTGTACGGATCATCGGCAGGCCTGCGCCCACGTTGGTTTCATAGAAAAAGTCGACACCATGTGTACGCGCCGCATCCTTAAAGGCTTTGTATCGGCTATAAGTGCCCGAGTTACCTATTTTATTACAGGTTACTACTGATATTGACGAGTTCAGCACCTCCTCATAAAATTCAACCGGAACCGGGCTTGCCGTATTATCAATAAACACACAATTAGGCAGGTTCATGCTTTTCATGGTATCTATAAACAGGCGCAGATCGGCCTGGTCATTACTTTCATCAAGCGATGCCTGCCAGTTATCCAACTCTATACCATCGGCATCGAACATCATTTTGCGGGTATTGCTTATGCCTACCACCTTTACCTGTATGCCATTTTCGCTGCGCAGAAAACCGGCATGGGCGTTAAGCTGCGTGAACAGCGTTTTACCGATGTTGCCTGTACCCAAACAAAAGGCATGCAGGGTTTTATACAGATCGATAAAGAAAGCATCGTGCACGGCATTCAACGCCTTGGCCAGATCGAACTCGCTGATGATAACCGAGATATTATACTCTGATGAGCCTTGAGCAATAGCCCTTACGTTAACCCCGTTACGCCCCAACGCATGGAACAACTTGCCTGATACACCCGGCGTTTGTTTCATGTTCTCGCCAACCACGGCTAAAATGGCCAGGTTTTCTTCCACCGTGATGGGTTCCAGTTTATTGGCTAATATCTCCAACTCAAACTCCTGTTCAATAATGGCTTTGGCACGTTTGGCATCGCCGGGCTGTATGGCAAAGGTGATGCTATGCTCAGATGATGACTGGGTGATCAGGATCACGTTGATCTGCTCGCGGGCCAGCAACGAGAACAAACGCCCGCTAAAGCCCGACTTACCCACCATACCGCTACCCATTAAATTGAGTATGCTGATATTATTGATGGATGATATACCCTTTATAGGCTGGTTTGATGCCTTGCTTTCGTGCTGAATTACGGTACCTGCGAATTCAGGCTCGAAAGTATTTTTTATAACGATAGGGATCTTTTTAAGGAAAGCCGGGATCATGGTTGGCGGGTAGATCACCTTAGCGCCGAAGTAGGATAGCTCCATGGCCTCGGTATAAGTCAACTCACTTAGCGGGAAGGCTTTTTTCACCATGCGCGGGTCGGCGGTCATCATGCCGTTCACGTCGGTCCATATCTGTATTTCCTGAGCGTTGAGTGCCGCGCCGAAGATAGCCGCGGTATAATCGCTGCCACCACGGCCAAGCGTGGTTATCTGTCCGGCATCATTACTGGCAATAAAGCCGGTAACAAATAACACCTTATCACTATTTGAGGCATACAGATCGCGGATAAGCAATTCGCTCAGCGCGGTATCAACCTTGGCATTGCCGAAGGCGCTGTCTGTTTTTAATACTTCGGATGCATCAACAAAAAAGGCATTGCCAAAGTGCTGCGCCGCTATCTTACTGATCATCAATGTTGAGCATCGCTCGCCATAGCTAACAATCAGGTCGCGGGTTTTGGCGGTAAGCTCACGCAGGGTAAGTACACCTTGCAACAATTCCTCCAACTGGTTAAAGTGAATTTTTAAGCGGGTAAAGGCCGGGTTCTGGTTTTGAATATCCAGCAGGCTTTTTACCACATCAAAGTGGCGACGCTCCAATTCGGCAAGCTGCGCGGTAAACTCGTTGCCCTTAGCTGCCTCCTCGGCCATATTGATCAGCAGGTTGGTAACCCCGCTCATGGCCGAAAGCACCACAACCGGACGTTCGCCCTGCTCAACCTCATTTTTTACTATTTGCAGCAGGGTTGTTATGCTGCTTACTGAACCAACGGAGGTACCTCCGAATTTTAAGACTTTCATGGTTGGTATAGCTATTAAAAAAAACCGCCTTCCTCTTTGTCGGAGGAAGGCGGTCAGTTGGTTTGTTTTATCTTATTTTACACCATACGATTACTTTCCTCCGATATCTATGCCGGTGGTAATAATGGTAATAATAATGGTGTTGCTGTTATACATATAATTTCTTATCGCACTAAGGTCATGGCAAATAAAGTAGTAATATTTTAAAATAGCAAGCACAACAGCTATTTTATTTTGAATATTCGTCAGCATAAAGTGCTGGCTTAAATCTTTTTGCAAGGTAACCTGTAGCCTGTGCCGGGTCGATATCAACTACCATCACCCCCGGAATGCCATATTGCTGATGCGCCAAACAAGTACCATCAGGCGCAATTACTGACGATGCCGAATCAGGATAACGGGTAGCGTTGTTAACACTGGCAAAGTAAATGGTGTTCTCTAAAGCGCGCATCATCATGGCTTTTTCGTAGTAAGGGCTGCTTATGCTGCCCCATTCGGTTGGTGTTGTGCCCGTGGTTTCGCTGCCGCCAAAATGCGGGTGAAAAACTACATGCGCCCCATTGCGTGCCGCCCAGCGTACCGACTCGGGGTAACGGAAACCCTCGTGGCAAATAGTGATACCGAACTTTAACCCGTTCACTTCAAACAACGTGCGTTCGGTACCGGCAACCCATATCTCATCCTCAGATGGATCGAGCTGATTTTTGGTTTGATAGCCCAGCACCTCGCCCTGTGCCGATATTACGTAGGCCACATTATATATACCATCAGGCGTGTACCTATCCATGGGTGCAATAATGGCTATGCTGTATTTGGCTGCAACCTCGCAAACTTTCTTCAAAGCGGCTTCCATCTTTTCGGGCGAGCCTTGCTCGGGGGCGAAGCCCGGCATAGGGTAACCCGGAATATAGGTTTCAGGGTAACAGATGATAACGGCCTGCTGCGCGGCGGCTTGTTCAGTAAGTTGTTCGAGATTTGAAAGGGCTTGATCAATACTGCCCGGAAAGGGCGGCGAGGCTAAGGCGATCTTCATGTTTTGCTTTAGTTTTAAAGCTCTTAAAGTTAGCCATTTTTGCCAACTGATACAATTTTTATAGCAGGCAAATACAAATACCTAACTTTACAGCGATAATGCAGGGAGTAATTACAAAATCAACCGGGAGCTGGTACCAGACCCAAACGCCCGACGGGCAACGTTACGATTGCCGTATAAAAGGCAAGTTTCGGATAAAGGGTATTACCACCACCAACCCTATTGCCGTGGGCGATCTGGTTGATTTTGAGATAGAGCCTGAGCAAGGCACCGCGGTGATCACCACTCTGCATCCGCGTAAAAACTACATTATCCGCAAATCCATCAACCTGTCAAAACAAGCGCAAATTATTGCCGCTAACTTGGATCAGGCCATATTGGTGGTGACCCTGGCATCGCCGCGTACCTCATTGGGGTTTATTGACCGTTTTTTGGTTACTGCCGAGGCGTACGATATACCCGCTAAACTGGTATTTAACAAGCTCGACCTTTTTAGCGATGAGGGCCTTGAAATACTACAGGCCTACAAAGCCATTTATGAAAACATTGGTTACCTTTGCTACGAAGTTTCGGCACTTGAAGGTACCAATATTGATACCGTGCAGGCTTTGTTGAAAGACAATATCACCCTATTTTCGGGGCATTCGGGCGTTGGCAAATCAAGCCTGATAAACCGTTTGCTGCCCGAGCTGGATCTGCGTACGCACCAGATATCAGAATGGAGTGATAAAGGCATGCACACCACCACCTTTGCCGAAATGTTCGAGCTGCCGCAAGGCGGTTTTATTATTGATACGCCCGGCATACGCGAGCTGGGTATTATTGATATTGAAAAGCAGGAACTAAGCCACTTCTTCCCCGAAATGCGGGAGCGTATGCACAATTGCAGGTTCAACAATTGCCGCCACATAAATGAACCGGGTTGCGCAGTGCTTGATGCATTGGAGGAAGGTGAGATAGAACCATCGCGCTATGAAAGCTATTTGAGCATTTATAACGGCAATGATACACGTAGCTAACCCGCTACCGTACTGACCGTTAAAACATGCGCGGCTTTCTGTTTTTATATACAGTTACCACCCGTATTTACCCGTCCAAAAACTCGGTAACAACATTGTTAAAATGGCCCAAATTTTAATTTTTGGTTCATTTGATGATTTTTTAGTTAACAAAACTCACGGTTTTAAGCTTACAAGTGCCAACTAAGCCCAAAACGCTGCCATTTTAATGCAGGTAAGGCCTATTAACGCTTGTGTAACAATAATGTATGACAGCTATTTTTAACATTTTTTAGTTAAACATTTGCATTAAAAAAACACGGATTAACCAAATTTTAATATTTACAAAACAACACACACCCCCAAAATGATGAAACGATATTTACTGATCCTGGCTATGATGTTCGCGGTAACGCTTACTTACGCGCAAACAGGCCGGTCGGTTAGCGGAACGGTGATAGATTCTACAAAACTCTCGGTACCCGGTGCAAGCGTTAAGCTAACATCAGCCGAAGGCGACAGCGTGGTAACCGCTGCCGATATGAACGGAAAGTTCAACTTTCCATCAGTAAAAGGTACTAAACTGAATGTTACGGTAACATCAATAGGCTACCAGGTTTTGCTTAAGCATTACTCGCTTGATGCCGGTACCGAGCCGGTATCATTAGGCAACATTATGCTGCAACTGCAAAGCAACGAGCTTAAGCAGGTAAACATTGTAGGCGCACCTAACCCGGTAACACTTAAAGAGGATACCGTTGAGTACAAAATAAGCACCTACAAAGTGCGCGACAATGCCCCTGTTGAGGATGCCATACGCAAAATGCCCGGCATTGATGTGGATAAGGATGGTAACGTAACCGCGCAAGGCAAATCGGTTACCAAAGTGCGCGTTAACGGTAAGGACTTTTTTGCCGGCGACTTAAAAACCGCTACCCAAAACCTGCCTGCCGATATTGTGGAGAGCGTACAGATAGTTGATGACTACGGCGATCAGGCTAACCTTACCGGCGTTAAAACCGGCGAGCCCACCAAGATACTGAACATCAACATCCGTAAGGATAAAAACTACGGCTACTCGTTACAAGCCACCGGCGGCGAGGGCACTGATGCCTTGCCAAGCAGCGAGGCTAATAATGCCAACCGTTATCTGGGTACAGTAAACTTCTTTAAATTTAAAGGCGATCAGCAAATAGCCGTACTGGGTAACCTGAACAATACCAACCTTAATACCTTTAGCTTTAGCGGTGCTACCGGCGGTGGCTTTGGCGGTAACTTTAATGGTGGCAACCGGGGCGGCGGTGGCGGTCGTGGTAATGCGCTGCAAGGCGGCGGTAGCACCACCACACAGGCCAACGGTATTACCGATGCCAAATCATTAGGCTTGAACTTCAGGGATCAATGGGGCAAAAACGTATCTGTTTATGGCAGCTACAGCTTTAACGATAACAGCACATTTACCAACAGCAACTCATTGCAAATAAACAGGTTTCAAAACCCGAGCACCAGTACCTCAAACAGTCAGGAAACCAACAATCCGCTGAACCATCGTTTTAACTTTAACGTGGAGTGGAAGCCTGATACAGTTAACTACTTTAAGTTCACCCCGTCATTCTCTTACTCACGCACCAATACCGTGGGTTACGAGAGCGTGGCCTATACCCTGGCCGATAGCAGCAGGGCAAGTGCCAATCAATCATACAACGTTAATTCGTTAACAAACACTACTTCGCCAAACTTTGGCATCAACGCCTTATACAATCACAAGTTTGGCAGAAAGGGCCGCAACTTCAGCCTTAACCTGAGCTGGAATACCGCCAAGAACGATCAGTACGATAACCCAATATATGATTATACCCTGGGTACGCCAACTACGCCACTTAACCAGCGTATTACTACCAACAGCCGTACTACAACTTTGGGGGCTAACTTCGCTTACATGGAGCCGCTGAGCTCGGTATCGTTCCTGGAGCTTAACTATGCTTACAATCACTCATCTACCAGCAGTGATAAAATGACCGATACACTTAGCTATACCGGCACCACGCCACCAACTGAATATAATGATGGCGATTTTAACCGTTACGCCCTGCTAAGCAACAGCTACGATTATACTTTTACCACCAACCGCATTGGCTTAAACTACCGTTTGGTTGAAAGCAAGTATAACTTAACAGCAGGTTTTGGTGTGCAGCCGGCATCATTAAAAGGCAACTCAGTTAACGCGCCCGAAACCGTTAAAAACACATTTAACTACATACCTACCGCGCGCTTTGTTTATAACTTTTCGCGCAGTAAATCATTCAACTTTAACTATAATGGGCAAAGCAGTCAGCCATCGTTCAACCAGTTGCAACCGGTGCTTGACCTATCGAACGCCTTATACCCGGTACAGGGTAACCCTGATCTGAAACCATCTTTCACCAACACCATCGAGGCGCGTTATAACAACTTTAGCTTTGAAACCGGTAACGTATTCTTTACCCGTTTTGCCTATACAACCATTGGCGATAACGTTGTATCGCAAACTACTACCTACAGCCAATTTAGCGAGGCAACCCTGGCGGCAGATCCATCGCTGAAAAACCTGCAAAACACCAACTTAACTACTTACCGTAATGCCGATGGTTATTACCAGTTTAGTGGTTTTGGTGTGTTCTCAAAACCGTTTGCCGAGCGTAAGTATACCTTGTTTCTGAATGGTAACGTATCATACAGTAACAACATCGGTTACTCAAATACTGTTGACAGCTTGAATGTAGCATCGGAGTTTGAAAAGAACATATCGAAGAACTTAGTATTTACCCCGGGCGTACGTTTCAGGGTTAATATTGATGATGTGGTTGATGCCGAGGTTAACAGCAGCTACGCCATTAACCGTACGGTTAGCGCCATTGGCAACAACCCATTGCTGAACACCAACGCGCGGACATTAAAATTAGGCGTTAACGGTAAAAACTATTTTTGGAAGGATTGGACATTGAGCTACGATTTTACCCGCTCAATAAACTATGGCTATAACGTGGCTGTAACCAACCCTAACATTTTGAACGTGTATGTTGAGCGCCGTTTTATGAAGGATAACATGGCGACCATCCGCCTGTCGGGCCTCGATCTGTTTAACCAGAACCGTGGCTTTACATCGAATGATAATGGTACCATAACCACACAAAGCAACGTGAACAGGCTGAGCCGTTATGTATTGCTTACCTTCTCGTTAAGGTTACGCAAATTCGCGGGTAGCGCGCCATCACAAGGTGGCGATCGCAATTTCAGGAGAGGCGAAGGCGGTCCTCCGGCTGGTGGCCCTCCTCCGGGTGGCGGCCCAATGTAATGGTCAAATAAAATTCAAGAATTATAAAACGTGGCGTGCAGATATTATTTGTGCGCCACGCTTGTTATGGTTGATACCAGATCGTCCAGATCAAAAGGTTTGGCCAAATGGGTTTCGGCACCGGCCGCTTTGGCTAATGATTCGATATCGCTATTGGCTGAAAAGTATACCACCGGTATATCTTTCAAATCCTCATCCTCTTTTAAGGTACGTGTAGCCTTGATGCCGCCGGTATCGGGTATCCAGTTATCCATCAGTATCACATCAGGCTTTATCATTGATACCCGGTTAACTATATCATTGCAATCCTCAAAAGTATGCACCTTCCATCCATGCTCCTCTAAGATGTATGAACAGATGGATAATATGTCATTATCGTCATCAAAAATTATAATCGTTTTAGCCGGGTCGCTCATAGGGGGAATGCAGCAGTTTTAAATTTTTGCACAATTATAATATTAGTACAGCAATAAATGTTTTATCAACATTAAAATAAAGTTGTAAAGGTGTCGGTTTTTGAAAATCATTATCGTTTTAACTGATTTTATGGCCGATATTTGAATAAAAAAATATTTGTTAAAGCATGTTATTAGCGAGGTATCAGCACGAATTTATTGAGGCAGGGTGTGATGAGGCTGGTCGTGGCTGTTTAGCCGGGCCTGTTTTCGCGGCGGCGGTAATTTTACCTGCCGATTTTGAGCATCCGTTGCTTAATGATTCCAAACAACTGAATGAGGATACCCGCTACCTGCTGCGCGAGGAGATACAGCGCACAGCCCTGGCCTGGGGTGTAGCATCGTGCTGCAATAAGGAGATCGATACCATTAACATCCTCAACGCATCATTCCTGGCTATGCACCGCGCGGTTGATCAGCTAAGCATCAGGCCCGAATATTTGATAATTGACGGTAACCGCTTTAACAAATATGGTACTACCCCGCATTTTTGCATAGTGGAGGGCGATGCCAAATACTACAGCATCGCGGCGGCATCCATACTGGCCAAAACCTACCGCGATGATTACATGAAGCTGATAGCCGCCGAACACCCGGAGTACGACTGGCACAGCAACAAGGGCTACCCTACCATAAAACACCGCAACATGGTTTTGCAAAACGGGCACACGCCCTACCACAGGCTTAGCTTTAAGGTTACCGAGCCGCAGCTAAAGCTAAAATTTGAGGAGAGCCTGTAAACCGGCCGGTTTCTTTAAGTTTTGTGTAGATAAAATGTCATACTAACCGCTTTCAACTTGTTGGTATGGGTTGATTAAAATACATTTGTTAGGTAAACCTGCATTTCGGCTGTTTTGAAGATACTGATACTAACACACCGTGCTTTGTTTCCGCAGAACGGCGGATACCCTATTGTGGTATATAACACCATAAAAGGCTTGCTTGCGCAGGGGCATACGGTTACGCTGATATCATTAGATGAAAAACAGATTACCGACCGCCATTACGAGTCGGACGATATACTCGAAAAGATAGCTTATCGCCATTGCAGTGTTGATACCCGCATAGGCATATTCAAGGCATTCATCAGTTTATTTACCGCTGCCGTACCGTTTATTGATAAGTATTTTGACGAACGGGCAGATAAGATACTGATTGACGAATTGCGTAATAATACTTATGATATTGTGCAGTTTGAGGGCTTGTTTGTTACCCCATACCTCAGCACGGTAAAAAAACACTCAAAGGCGAAGGTGATCTATCGCGCACATAATATTGAGCACCTGGTGTGGCAGCGCATAGCGCAACGCAAGGCCGATCCGTTTAAAAAAATATACCTGCTACTGCTGGCCAAACGCATTAAGGCTTATGAGATCAATCAGCTTAGCCGGTTTGATGGCATCATAGCATTTACCGATCAGGATAAGAAATGCATGCTTGAATACGGCACCAAAGCCCCGGTAGAGATACTACCCATCAGCATTGAACTCAACAAATACCAACCGGATACCAGCCGTACCGAATTCCCGAGCTTATTCTTTTTAGGATCATTAGGCTGGATGCCTAACCTGGAGGGCATTGAATGGTTCATTGATAATTTTCATGCCGATTTAAGTGAGGGCGATCTGCGTGTACGTTTTTACCTGGCCGGTAACGATATACCTGAAACGTTTGACGATTACGAGGTACCCGGCAAAATATACATACAAGGGGAGGTTGATGATGCCCTTGATTTTGTGAATAACAAGGCCATCATGATAGTGCCCCTGCTATCGGGCGGTGGTATGCGGGTAAAGATAGTGGAGGGCATGGCTATGCAAAAGTGCATCATATCCACATCATTAGGTGCCGAGGGTATTGAATATACCCACGGGCAAAACATTATTATTGCCAATACCCGCGCCGAGTTTTTTATGGCCATTAAACGCTGCATTGCCGACGAGCAATATTGCCGCCGCATTGGCCTGAATGCCCGCAAACTGGTTGAGGAAAGGCATAATGTTACCGCCGTTACCAACCGCCTTATTGAGTATTACCGCCATTTGGGCAAGCCCTAAAAATCAGCGTATTTTTTTACTACTTTTGCGGCATATTAACTGAAATGAAAAATACCGCATTAACTGATATACACATTAAGGCGGGCGCTAAAATGGTGCCTTTTGCCGGTTACAATATGCCTGTACAATACGTTGGCATTAACGCTGAACATGATACCGTACGCAAAGCCGTTGGCGTGTTTGATGTTAGCCACATGGGCGAATTCATCCTGAAAGGTGATAACGCGCTTGATCTGATACAGCGTGTAACCAGCAACGATGCCTCAAAGCTGTATGATGGTAAGGTGCAATACTCATGCCTGACAAATGAGGACGGCGGTATTGTTGACGACCTGCTGGTTTATCGTATTGACGAGAAAACCTACATGCTGGTAGTTAACGCATCGAACATTGAAAAGGATTGGAACTGGATATCAAAATTCAATACCAATGGTGTTGATATGAAAGATATATCAGACCGCACCTCACTGCTTGCCGTACAAGGCCCTAAAGCTGCCGAAGCTTTGCAAAGCCTGACCGATATCGACCTGGCATCAATGGAGTATTATACCTTTAACAAAGGCACTTTCGCAGGTATTGAAAACGTGTTGGTATCAGCAACGGGTTACACCGGCGCTGGTGGTTTTGAGATATACTTTGATAATGCCAATGCCGAAGCTATTTGGGATGCTATTTTTAAAGCCGGTGAACCATTTGGTATCAAACCTATCGGTTTGGGCGCTCGTGACACGCTGCGTCTGGAGATGGGTTTCTGCCTGTATGGTAATGATATTGATGATACCACCTCGCCGCTTGAGGCTGGTTTGGGCTGGGTAACCAAATTCAGCAAGGAGTTTACCAACTCGGCAGATCTGGCTGCACAAAAGCAAGCCGGAGTTAGCAAAAAGCTGGTAGGTTTTGAAATGATAGACCGCGGTATACCACGCCACGATTATGAGATAGTTGATGCGGAAGGTAACAACATCGGTCGTGTAACATCGGGCACGCAATCGCCATCGTTACAAAAAGCTATTGGCCTGGGTTATGTGGCCAACGCCTTTGCTAAAGAGGGCACCGAGATATACATCAAGATACGTGATAACAAAGTAAAGGCCAAGGTTGCAAAACCTCCTTTTTACAAATAAACCATACCCAAATTGGTTAACCAAACAAACAGCGCAACAACAGCTTGCCCAAGGTTAGAGGTTTGCCTAACCCCTGCTCTGCTGCCGCTTTACAAGGTTGAAGATTTTATTGTTGTGGTGATTGATATTTTTCGCGCCACAACATCAATTTGCTACGGTATTGAAAACGGCGCCGAGGCTATCATCCCCGTATCGCAGGTAGAAGAATGTGCCGCTTATCGCGAAAAAGGGCTAAGCTACCTGTTGGCTGCCGAGCGCGATGGCCGGGTGGTTACCGGGTTTGATTTTGGTAACTCACCATTCTCGTACACTGCCGAAAAGGTATCGGGCAAAACCGTGGTGCTTACCACTACCAACGGTACGCACGCGCTGCACCTGTCGCGCAGCGCGAAGCAGATCGTTATCGGTTCATTCCTGAATATTACCGCGCTTTGTAACTGGCTTCGCGATCAGCATGAAAACATTTTGCTGGTATGCTCGGGCTGGAAGAACAATTTTAACCTGGAGGACACCCTGTTTGCCGGTGCCGTGGTTGAACAGCTTAAAGGCTCGGCCCATCGCACGGACGACCCGGCTATTGCCGCTAACGACCTGTTTCAGCTTGCTAAGGATGACCTGGCCGGTTATCTCAGCAAAACATCGCACAGCGAACGCCTCAAGCAGCTGGGCATTGAAAAAGATATTGCCTTTTGTCTCAACGTTGACCTTACCACCGCCATCCCCGTTTTAAAGGGTGATAAGTTGGTTAAATTGAGCGTTTAGCTATTTTGCTGAGCACGTTTTGCCCTGCGGCGTTTAATCATCCGGCGTATAACATAAATAACAGCGGCGGTAAGCAGCCATACCGGCCATAGGGTTATAATGCCAAAGAAAAGCGTTACCGCGATATTCCAGCTATCACCAATAGATTTTTGCCAACGGTAGGCAAAACCCTGGCCGTTATCCTTAACTGATTGTTGGGTATAAAAGGTAATGCTTAACGAGCTGTAATCAATTTGTTTGTTGAGATAGTTTAACTGCCCCTGGCTGCTCTCAATATCAGTACGTACCTCATTCAGCTTGTTCTCAATTTCGAGTACGTCGGCCATTTTACCGGCTTTGGCCAGTAGTTCAAGGTAGCGTTTCTCTAAAGCCTTTTTGTTGTTGAGACGGGTGGTTACGTCAATATACTCGGCGGTAACATCGCGGGAGCGAATGTTCTTTGATTCAATACGGTCGCCCGCGGCGGTGATCTCCTTCAAAAAGCCATCAAACTTAGCGGCAGGGATACGTACGTCTAAGGTATATTCATTGCGTTTTTCGTAACTGTTATTTGCCTGACGTTCCTCGCTTACATAACCGCCTACGGTTTTTAAGGCGTCGGTTACACGTTTGCGCGCCTTGGCTATATCGTTGGTTTCAAAATTGATGTTACCCTCTTTAATTATCTTTTTGGTGGTAGCATCTGCGGGTGCAGGTTTATTTGCAAGCTTTGATACCTGATTACCAGCCGGAGGTTCTGTTAATATAACATCATTTACAATTGTTTCATCATCCCCCGCAAAACCATATGAAACTCCTTTTTTATCCTGGCATCCCGAAATAACCAATGCCACCATGGCAGCAAGCGCAAACTTTTTCATATCCTGTTATTTTAATTTCTCGTTGTTCTTGTGCCTCTCGGCATCGCGGATACTTTTTTTATCGAGGTTTTTTAACAGCGCGTCGGTAAGGTCAATGCCCGTTTGGTTGGCCAGGCATATCAGCACAAACAGCACATCGGCCATTTCATCGGCCAGGTTAACCTCCATGTCCGATTTTTTGAACGATTGCTCGCCGTACTGCCTGGCCATAATGCGGGCCACCTCACCTACTTCTTCCATTAAAATGGCGGTATTGGTCAACTCGTTAAAATACCTTATACCCATAGTTTTTATCCAGCTATCAACAAGATGCTGCGCTTCCTTAATTTCCATAAATCAATATCTTTATTTTTTTCCGGAAAGGAGTTTATTCCTTCACCTTTGTATCTATAGTGATGGTTACCGGGCCATCATTGATCAGGCTTATCTTCATATCGGCACCAAAAATACCGGTGGCGGTGGGTTTGCCGGTGAGTTTTTCCAGCTCAACTATCATTTGCTCATAAAGGGGAATAGCCTTATCAGGCCGGGCAGCACGAATGAAAGACGGACGATTACCCTTTTTAGTTTGCGCGAACAGTGTGAATTGCGATATCAGCAGTATGCCGCCATCAATATCGGCCAGGGCTTTATTCATCAGCCCGTTCTCATCACCAAATACACGCATGTTGGCTATCTTTTGGGCCAGCCACTGTACATCGTCGGTGGTATCGGCATCTTCAATACCTAATAAAACCAAAAAACCGGCTTCAATTTGCCCGGTAATATCGCCATCAACACGGCAGGCGGCCTCGCTCACTCGTTGTAGTACTGCTCTCATGCTACAATATTACAATGTTTAAACACTCCTGTTGTAAATAAAGAAATTTAACCATTGGTAAAAACCACGATTTAGCTTCAAAACAACGCAAGTGGTTTAATTTTATAACAACTGTTTATAAACTAATTGTAAAAAACGGCAACATTTCTTTTTTTAAATCCGTTAATAAGTTAAATATCAATCCTATGGCAAAGTTACGAGCATCATTACACAGCAGAGTCCACAAATGGATCGACAAAGTCGGGTTCAGGCTCAACTCACAAACAAGCAAAGATAATGTAACTACTAAGCATTATTTTTTTGAAACATTTAACTTAATAGAAAAAGAAAAAACAGATGATCCGGGCAAGTCAAAGTACTTATGCTTTGATGTTTACGGCGAAAAAATACCCGTTCGCTCGCTACTTGATCTACAATCGGCATTTTTTGATAATCTGAGTCAGCTTAAGTAAGTCCATGACTCAGATCCTGCGTTTCAAAGTAAGCACCACATGGTCGGTTTTGCCACTATGGTATATTTCGAGCAGCATGGTGCGCTCATGCCTTGATTTAAAAAGGTTGTCGATCTCCTCCAGGCTCATCTTGTAAACAGGTTTAAAGTTTATAGCTACTATCTCATCCCCCCGTTCAAGCCCAACATCATAACCGGATGAGCCTGGCTCTACTCTACTAATAATAATATGCTCCAGCCCCGGCCCCGAGGCATAATATTCAATACCCGTCATATCGTGTTCAAAAGGCTCCTTAAATCCGTATCCCTTTTTGAGGTATACGGCACCACCCGTATAATCAAACGTCACCTTAAAACGCTTTAAGATCTCCATACCTACGTTACCGTCCCGCGGTACCGATGGTTTGATATTGGTATTATTAGCATCCGGAAAGGCGGTAAGCGGCGCTACGACATGATAGCCACCCAGATCAAGCAGTTTTGCCCGGCTAATAAACCCGGTGATAGGCCCGTTAAGGCCCATACCCAAATTACCGGCGATGAACTTATCGGGCATACCTTTTTTTTGCAGCAGGTAATCGAGCGAGAGCGCATGGCCAGCCCCCAGATCGATCAACAATTTATTCATGGATGATGAACCATCGGGCAGCGTAACCTTGCTGATAAGGTAGGGTTTCTTTTCTTCGACCAGCAGCGGCACTTTAGTGCCTTTCCTTTTTATACGGGTAATGTCTTTAGGCCGATAGATGTTCAGTACTGTATCGGCAAAGTTTACCTGCACTATCAGGTTGTTAAAAAACTCGTAGCCTATAATTCCGTGAATTGGCATCCCCACAAAGCCGGACAGATTGAGGTTATCTGTTTTTAGTATAGCGGCAGATATACCATATCCCTTAACACCCGGTACGCTTACATCTAACTGACCGGTTATGTAGGCCTGAGCATCATCGCCCTCGCCGAGGCCGGGGATAGTAACCAGCCGTTTGTAGCTAATGTTTAATGAGTCGACTAATTTAGGCTCAGTGATCAGCATCAGCCCAACTCCCGAATCTAAAATAAAATTGTAGGGACCATTACCGTTTATGGTTACCGGGATGATTACAGAATTACGTTCGAACTTAAAAGGCAGCGTTACCTTTTTACGGGGACCATCAATATCAAAGTGCTGGGCTTGGGCAGTGCTTACCAATGCGCACCATATAGCAATAAAGCATAGTGCCACCCGTAAGCGGAACCGATGAGCGCCCGGAAATTTCAATTTGGTTTTATAACTGGTATATAAATTTACTAACTATACCAGCCATAAAACAAATTAATTATCAGGATTTTATTTCATCCTCGCATTCGGGTTTACCCTTATCGTCGGTATCGCATTTCAGCACACCTTCCAGTTCGGGGTTTTGCAGCGGCATTTCGGCGGTTTTGCTTTCATATTCTGTTTGCCTGATCACTACAGCATAAGGAGCCGGTTCAATACGGCTGCCCTGGGCTTCGGCAAATACTTGTGTAAACTCGGCGCCTACGTATAAAATGGCAGCGGTATAATATATCCAAACTAATATAATAATGATCGATCCTGCCGTGCCATAAATAGAACCCGTAGCTGTATATTGTATATATAAGCTGATAATATACTGGCCTAATATGAACAAAAAGGCCGTGAATATTGCCCCTGCACGCACATCTTTCCATTTTATTTTAACATCGGGCAATACCTTAAATATAATACCGAACAGCACGGATATCACTATCAGGGTGATAGCAAAATTAACAGCAAACAAGAATGTTTCTCCCAAAAAATCAGGCAACATTACCGCCAATTTTTTGCTAACCGCGCTAATAACAATGTTTACCAGTAAAGATGCCAGCAGCAAAAAGCCCAAACTAACTATAAGTGAAAATGATAAGAAACGGTTTTGCAACATTTTAACCCAGCCCTTTTTGGGTTTGGCTTTAACACGCCATATCAGGTTAAGTGAATCCTGTATCTCTAAAAATATACTGCTTGCACCAAGTAATAGTGTAACTATACTTATAACCAGACCTATGCCGCTTTTACCGGCTATATCCTGCGATGCTATAGTGCTTTTTATTTGCGCCGTTCCCTGTGGGCCTATATATTGTTGTATCTGCGCATAAAAATCATTACGAAAGTCATCCTCTCTTAAAAAAAGGCCGGCAAGTGATAGTACCAGCAGCAGCAATGGCGCTAACGAAAATATGGTATAATAAGCCAGCGATGCGCTCAGCTTTAAACCGTTATCGGCACCAAAATTACTGAAGGTGGCCATCAGTACTTTCCAAAATTGTTTAAGATATTCTTTGCTGAACATTTTCATAGGCGCACAGTATGTATTGTTTTTTGAACACTAAGGCTAACAGCCTTGCAGATAGTAATGTTTTACTGTAAAAAGCAATTATGATGCCTTTGAGGCATTATGCACGCAAAAGTATCATTACAATTGCGCAAAGGGAATGTTAAGCAGCTCAAAACGTTCCCAACCGATATAGTCAAAGTGCCACCATTCGCTGGAGTATACTTTGAAACCATGCCGCTCCATAACGCTACGAAGCAGTTGACGGTTGGTTCGCTTTTTTGCAGACAGGTTTTTATAATTAGCGGATGCTTGCGGGGTAAAGCTATCATAACCGGTAGGCATATCCAACTCGTGGCCGGTTTTAAGGTTGATAATAGTGAGATCGATAGCGCAGCCACGGTTATGGCGCGAGCCTTTGCGCGGGTCGGCAACAAAGGTGGTATCCTTAGCTATCTCAAAAAACTTAACGGTGATGGCATACGGGCGATAGGCATCATAAATTTTTAAGCCGAGGCCTTTCTTTTTTAATTCGGCCTGAATACTTTTTAACGCTTGTGCCACCGGCATGCGGGCAAAGGCCATAGCGCTATTATACACGCGCTGCCCGGTAAAGTTATTGGTTGTGGCGTACCGGATATCAAGCACCAAACCAGGGATAAAATCTTTAAGATTGACGAGCCGTTTTTCCGGATCAGCGTTAACCTGCTTTTTATAAGCCGTGTAGGCGGTAATTTTATTGCTATCGATATACTTGTATACCTGCGCACCGGCTGTGATGTTCAGCAAACAGAGCATACAAACCACAACCAGCAACCGCATAGGCATTATATGCTTGATACGATAAGCAAATCCAGATCTTTACAAGGGATGTTGAAACGCTCGCCCAAATGTTTATTGGTGAGGTGCCCCTGGTAAATGTAAACGGCGTTGCGCACACCGGCTTTTTGCCATATCACGTTCTTGATGCCACCATGATCGCCAATATCAACCAATATAGGGGCGAAAATATTAGTGAGCGCATAGGTTGCGGTACGTGCCACACGCGAGGCTATGTTGGGTACGCAATAATGTATCACATCGTACTTGCGGAAAACCGGGTTGGTATGGTTGGTAACCTCTGATGTTTCAAAGCAGCCACCCTGATCAATGCTTACATCAATAATCACCGAGTCGCGTTTCATGCGACTAACCGTTTCTTCGCTGATGATGCATGGGCTACGGCCTGCCTGTGCACGCAGCGCGCCAATGGCCACATCGCAGGTGGTAATTGCCTTTTCAAGCACTATGGGTTGTACTACCGAAGTAAATACCCGGCTGCCTATGTTATTTTGTAAGCGGCGTAATTTATATATAGATGGATCAAAAACCTTAACCTCAGCACCTAATGATATGGCCGTACGCGCGGCATATTCGCCTACGGTACCGGCACCTAATATTACTATCTCGGTAGGTGGTACGCCTGTTATGCCACCCAGCATTAAGCCTTTGCCTTCAAAAACATTGCTCAGGTACTCGGCGGCTATCAATATGGAGGTAGCGCCTACTATCTCGCTCATGGCCCGCACCACGGTAAGGGTACCGCCTTCATCAAGCAGATACTCAAAGCTGATGGCTGTGATCTTTTTATTGAGCAGGGCCTGTAAAATCTCGGCCTTCATGGTGGCCGGTTGCAGGGTTGATATCAGCAGTTGCCCCGGTTTCATCAGTTCTATCTCGGCCAGTGTTGGCGGCGCTATCTTGATGATGATGTCGGCCTCGTAAACGGTTTTGGTATCGTAAACTATACGGCCACCCTGTTCGCTGTAATCCTTATCCAAAAAGTTGGCGGCTTTACCGGCGTTGCTTTCCAGCATTACATCGTGCCCGTTGTTTACCAGCAACGCTACTGATAGCGGCGTTAACGGTATGCGGTTCTCCTGAAACGAAACTTCTTTAGGTATACCTATGTAGAGCTTGTTTTTGCGGGTTTTAACCTCCAGCATTGATTCCTGGGTTTGCATCAATGCCTGCCTTGCCACATCGCTAAAACCGCTGTATTTACCTGAACTCATTTGGCTTTCAATAAATTTTACGGATGTTGAAGATACAGAATTATTCAATAACCGGGCCTAAATATTTTCAACCTCAAGTTGTCGTTGGTTATCACTTAAAGCGGTGATGGCAACACGGGTATAATGAGCAGGCAGCAGATCAGGAATTTTTTCGGGCCACTCAATAAAGCAATAATTGCCTGAGTAAAAGTATTCTTCATACCCCATATCAAGCGCTTCGCTTTGGGTTTTAAGGCGATAAAAATCAAAGTGATACACCTTGCCATCAGCGATCACATACTCATTAACTATAGAGAATGTAGGACTGGTAACCGCCTCGGTAACACCAAGCGCGGCAGCCAGTTCCTTTATCAATGTGGTTTTACCCGCCCCCATATCGCCATAAAAAACAAATATTCTATTTGCTCCCGCATGGGTAATTATTTGTTGGGCAGCATCGGGTAATCCGCTTAGCGATAAAACGTTAATTTGCACTTAGTCACAATTTTCAATTAATAAAAATTCGCCATATGTAAACTAAAAGTGGTTACACATGGCGAATGACAAAATTCATTAAGTCAAAAATAATTATTTAGGTCCGTAAGTTGCTATCGGGATGATCATCTCCTCTAACGATATACCTCCATGCTGGAAGGTTTCGTTATAAAAGTTCACAAAGTGGTTATAGTTATTCGGGTAAACAAAGTAGCCATCGTTTTTAGCGAACACAAAGCTTGAGCTTACGTGCAGCTTAGGCAGCATGGCATCGTGCGGGTTACGTATGTGCAGCACATCCTTAGCGTTAAAGTTAAGGTTACGCCCTTGTTTATAACGCAGGTTGGTATTGGTATTACGGTCGCCGATGATTTTGCTTGGGTTTTTAACCTTGATAGTACCGTGATCGGTAGTAATGATCACCCTCACCTGTTTTTGCGCCAAAAACTTCAGCAACTCAAATAGCGGCGAATGCTCAAACCACGACAGGGTTAACGAGCGGTAGGCAGCATCATCGCTGGCCAGCTCGCGGATCATCTGCATATCGGTACGGGCGTGCGATAGCATATCCACAAAGTTGTAAACCACTACGTTCAGGTCGTTCTTCATCAGGTTGTTAACCGACTCGTTCAGCGAACGGCCTTCATCAAGGTTCAATATTTTATGGTACGAGAATTTGCACTCCTTACGTAACGATCGTTTAATGTTATCGCCCAAAAAGTCTTCCTCAAACAGGTTCTTGCCACCCTCGTCCTCATCATTCTGCCATTTATCAGGGAAACGGCGCTCCATCTCCAATGGCATCAAGCCCGAGAATATGGCGTTACGGGCATATTGCGTAGCCGTAGGCAGTATACTAAAGTAAATATCTTCTTCCTCCAGCCTGAAGTATTCGGATATAAGCGGATTGATGATACGGAACTGATCGTAACGTAGGTTATCTATCAATATAAAAAACAGCGGTTTGCCATCATCTTCCAATCTCGGGAATACCTTTTTCTTGAACAGTTGCGGTGAGCTGATCGGGCCACTCTCCGGGTTTTTTATCCAGTTCAGGTAATTCTTTTCAATGTACTTACAAAACTGCGTATTGGCCTCGGCCTTTTGCATGGTAAGTATCTCATGCATACCGGCGTCCTCCAACTGCTCAAGCTCAAGCTCCCAGTATATCAGTTTTTTATATACCTCTATCCATTCCTGGTAATCCAGGTTATCGTTCAGCGTCATGCCCAGCGTACGGAAATCCTGCTGATAGGCCATGGTTGTTTTCTCAGTAACCAGGCGTTTGTTCTCGGTAAGTTTTTTTATGGTGAGCAGTATCTGCTTTGGGTGTACGGGTTTTATCAGGTAGTCGTCTATCTTTGAGCCGATGGCATCCTCCATCAAATATTCCTCCTCACTTTTGGTGATGAGTACAATGGGCACATCATTATTTAAGCTCTTGATCTGCGACAGGGTTTCCAGTCCGGTTAAGCCCGGCATGTTCTCATCCAGAAAAACCAGGTCAAAGTAACCGTTCTTAAAAGCCTCAATGGCATCATTACCGCTGGTTACGGTAGTTACCTTATAACCCTTCTCGTTCAAAAAAAGTACATGGGGCTTTAAAAGGTCGATCTCGTCATCGGCCCATAATATGGTGGTATCTTGCATGGTATTCTTATTTAGTTGGGTTATAACCGTAAATTGTGGGTTTTGTTGTTCGTAAATAGAGGCGTTTAACAAAAAATAACAAATATAAGATACTTTAGTTAAGCATATTTAACACATTTGCACAGTTTTTTAAAGCATTGAATAAAAAGAAAATCATAAATGATCCGGTATACGGATTCATCAGCATACCTGAAGGATTGGTGTTCAGCTTAATTGAGCACCGTTACTTTCAGCGACTACGTTACATCAAGCAATCGGGGATGACACACATGGTGTATCCCGGCTCTATCCACACCCGCTTTCACCACGCGCTGGGCGCCATGCACCTGATGGGGCTGGCCATTGAAACCCTGCGCAACAAAGGCCATGAGATAAGCGAACAGGAGGAGGAAGCCGTTACCGTTGCTATACTACTGCATGATGTTGGGCACGGCCCTTTCTCGCACGCGCTGGAGAGCACCATTGTACAAGGCATTAGCCACGAGGATATATCGGCCATGTTAATGCAACGCCTTAATGTTGAGTTTGACGGCCGGTTGGATATGGCCATCAATATATTTAACGATACCTATCCGCGCCGCTTTTTGCATCAGCTGGTATCGGGCCAGTTGGATATGGACCGATTGGATTACCTGAACCGCGACAGCTTTTTTACCGGTGTTACCGAGGGCATTGTAGGCAGCGACCGTATCATTAAAATGCTTAACCTGCACAATGGGCAGATAGTGGTTGAGGAAAAAGGTATTTACTCGATAGAGAAATTCCTGGTAGCACGCAGGCTAATGTACTGGCAGGTTTATCTGCATAAAACTGTAATATCGGCCGAGCAGTTGCTGAACAAGATACTGGTACGGGCACGCGATCTGGCACTTGGCGGTAAAAAGCTGTTTTGCACACCGGCGCTATGCTATTTTTTGTATGATCAGATCAGCAGGGAAGAATTCATCCATAACCCTGAACACCTGGAGATATTCGCGCAGATGGACGATACCGACATAACATCGGCCATAAAAGTATGGGTTAACTGCGATGATGTAATACTGTCAACACTATGCCGCAACCTGGTTTATCGCAACTTATTTCACGTTGATATTACCAATACCAGTCCGGATGAAGCGGTGGTGCAAAACCTATTGCAAAAAGCAGCCGTATATTATGGTGTTAGCACAAACGATGCCGCCTTTTTTGTGTTTACCGATAAGGTATTGAATGATGCTTACAAGGTGGATGACACCAACATACGTATATTAATGAAGGATGGTAGCATAAAGGATATTACCACCGCCAGCGATAACGCCAACCTTACCGCATTAGCCAAAACCGTAACCAAATACATACTGTGCTACCCTAAACAATTGGCATAAAATATGAACGTTTGTACTATTTGTTGCTTTAATATTAACATATAACTTTGTGCGATGCAATTTACCGCCCAGCAGATATGCTTATTATTGAACGGAACTGTTGAAGGTGATGCCTTGGTAGCGGTTGATAAACTGGCTAAAATTGAGGAAGCTACACAGGGTTCCCTATCATTTTTAGCTAATCCCAAATACGAGCAGCACCTGTATACCACAGGCGCTTCGGTAGTTATTATTAATAAGGATTATGTATTAACAGCCCCCGTAAGCGCTACGCTTATCAGGGTTGATGATGCTTATAGTGCTTTTTCGGTATTACTTGAGCAGTATAACACCCTTAAACTTAATAAAACCGGTATTGAGCAGCCAAGCTTTATACATCCTACCGCGCAGGTGGGCAACAATGTATTTATTGGGGCATTCGCTTACATAGGCCCCAATGCCAAAGTGGGCGATAACAGCAAGATATACCCCAACACCTACATTGCCGATAATGTTACCATTGGCAGTAACGTTACGCTGTTTGCCGGCGTAAAGGTTTATTTTGATTGTGTGGTGGGCGATAACAGCATAATTCACTCAGGTGCCGTAATTGGCAGCGATGGCTTTGGCTTCGCCCCAAACCCCGATGGCTCATACAAAAAAATAAGCCAGATAGGCAACGTTATTATTGAGGAAGGTGTTGAAATAGGCGCTAATACGGCTGTCGACCGCGCTACCATGGGGTCGACCATTATACGCAAGGGTGCCAAAATTGATAACCTGGTGCAAATAGCGCATAATGTTGAGATTGGCTCAAATACGGTTATAGCCGGGCAGGCCGGTATATCAGGCAGTACCAAAATTGGCGACCAGGTTGTTATAGGCGGCCAGGTGGGTGTAGCGGGGCATTTAACCATATTAAAAGGCTCGCAATTTTCGGCGCAAACAGGGGTAAACAGCTCTACAAAAGAAGAAGGTAAGCAATGGGGCGGATCGCCTTACATGCCGCTTAAGGATTACTTTAAGGCTCATGTAAATATTCGCCGTTTACCAGAGCTTGAAAAGCGTGTGGCCGAATTAGAAAAAATAATTATTCAACTGCACAATGCTAAGTGATGAATGCAGTTAATGTTAACTATATGAACGTAAAACAACGAACTATTAAATCGCCTGTAACCGTTTCAGGCACCGGTTTGCATACCGGCGAAAAGGTTACCATGACCTTTAACCCCGCTCCCGAAAATCACGGCTACAAATTTCGTCGTGTTGATGTTGAGGGGCAACCGGTAATTGATGCCGATGTGGATAACGTTACCGATACATCGCGCGGTACCACCATATCGCAAAACGGCGCAAGCGTAAGTACCGTTGAACACGTATTGGCAGCCCTGGTTGGTCTGGAAGTTGATAACGTACTGATTGATGTTGACGGCCCTGAGATCCCGATTATGGATGGCAGCGCCATTGAGTTTGTTAACGCGTTAACAAACGATGGCTTTACCGAGCAGGAAGCCGACCGTGAATACTACCATATTACCCACAACATACATTATACCGAAGCCGACCGTAAAGTGGAGATGGTGGCCATGCCGCTTGATGATTACCGCTTTACCTGTATGGTTGACTATAACTCTGACGTATTGGGCAGCCAGCACGCCAGTATATCAAGCATTACTGAGTTTACTAAGGAAATAGCATCATGCCGTACCTTCTGCTTTTTGCATGAGCTGGAGATGCTGCTTAAGCATAACCTGATAAAAGGCGGCGACCTGAACAATGCCATCGTTGTTGTTGACAAGCAGGTTGATGATGAGGAATTAGCTCATCTGGCTAAACTATTTAACCGTAAGGATATTAAGGTTGCCCCGCAAGGCATCCTGAACAATATTGAGCTGCGCCACCAAAATGAGCCGGCAAGGCACAAACTGCTTGATATGATTGGCGACCTTGCATTGGTAGGCGTTCCGCTTAAGGGTCATATCATGGCGGCAAGGCCTGGTCATGCGGCAAACGTCGCTTTTGGCAAAAAAATAAAGGCCCTGATAAAAAAGGAGCGCAGCAAAAAATACATTAAGGTCTATGACCCGAACATGAAGCCGGTATATGATACCATGCAAATCATGAACATACTGCCGCACCGCCAGCCGTTCCTGATGATCGATAAGATATTGGAACTTACCAAAACTCACGTTGTAGGCTTAAAGAACGTTACCATGAACGAAGATCTGTTTATGGGTCATTTCCCCGGCGCACCACTTTTTCCTGGTGTGTTACAAATTGAGGCAATGGCACAAACAGGCGGCATATTGGTGTTGAATACCGTACCTGATCCGGAAAATTACATTACACTTTTCCTGAAAATAGAAAATGCGCGTTTTAAAGATAAGGTAACACCGGGTGATACCGTTATATTCAGGTGCGACCTTATAGCGCCTATACGCCGCGGCATCGCTCAAATGAAGGGTGTTGGCCTGGTTGGCGATCGCGTGGTGGTTGAAGCCGAACTGATGGCTCAGATAGTAAAAACAAAAAATAAAGAATAATACATGATACAGCCTTTGGCATATATACACCCGCAGGCACGCATTGCCGACAACGTGGTGATTGAACCGTTTGTGACCATACATAAGGATGTTGAGATTGGTGAGGGTACCTGGGTAGGCTCAAACAGCGTAATTATGGATGGCGCCCGTATAGGTAAAAACTGCCGTATATTCCCGGGGGCTGTAGTATCGGCTCCGCCGCAGGATCTGAAATACAAAGGCGAACCAAGTACCGTTACTATTGGCGATAATACCGTCATCCGCGAATGTGTAACCCTTAACCGCGGTACCGCGCTTGATAAGAATACCACCACCATTGGCAATAACTGCCTGCTGATGGCGTACGTACACGTAGCGCACGATTGCGTAGTTGGTAACAACGTTATCATAGCCAATTCGGTACAGCTTGCCGGCCACATCAATGTGTACGATCATGCCTTTATTGGTGGTACATCAGCCGTGCACCAGTTTGTGGAGATCGGTGCGCACAGCATGGTATCGGGCGGATCACTGGTACGTAAGGATGTACCTCCGTATACCAAAGCCGGTCGTGAGCCATTATCGTACATCGGCATCAACTCGGTAGGCCTGCGCCGCCGTGGTTTCTCTGCCGAAACTATTAACGAGATACAGGAGATATACCGTATCATCTTCCTTAAAAAATACAATGTTACCAAAGCCCTCGACATTATTGAGGCCCAGTTCAGCCCAACCGTTGAGCGCGACGAGATAGTAAACTTTGTGCAGAACTCACAAAGGGGTATTATGAAAGGGTTTGGGATATAGCAAGCAGTTCATAGTTTATGGTTCATAGTTAATAGCCGGATGATGCATTCGTTTCTGATATAAATTATTAACCATGATCTATTAACTATGAACCATGAACTAATGACCATCACCCTCACCGATATAGGACGACGCTTTAACCGCGACTGGATATTTAAGGGGGTGAACTATACCTTTACATCAGGTGAGAGTTATGCTGTGCTGGGGCCCAATGGCTCGGGTAAGTCTACATTGTTACAGGTAGTTAATTGTAGCTTGTCGCCATCAAAGGGTAGTATCATTTTTAATGCTGATGGTGCTGATTTGGAAGCTGAAAAAGTTTTTACACACCTTAGCTTAGCCGCGCCATACCTGGAGTTGATAGAGGAATTTACCCTTGCCGAGGTGATCGACTTTCACTTTAAATTCAAGGCATACAAAGCCGGTATCGACAAAAACACACTGATCGATTTGCTTAACATGCAAGCCAGCAAAAACAAGCTGGTAAAATACTTTTCATCAGGCATGAAACAGCGGCTAAAGCTGGCCCTTGCCTTTTGCTCAGATACGGCCATGCTGATGCTCGATGAACCTACCTCGAACCTCGATACACAGGGCGTTGACTGGTACCTAAGCCTTGTGGAGCGCTTCTCGGTCGGTCGCCTAACCATTATCTGCTCCAACCAGGAGCACGAGTACAGCTTTTGTAAACAGCAATTGAGTATAGTGGATTATAAGTAGAGATTTTAGACAGCAGATGTGAGATATGAGATAAAATCACACCTCTAAAAATTACTTAGCGGGTTTATAATTAACCCATTAGCGGGTGTGTTCAAGTACAAAATCTCAAATCTAACCTCTCAAATCTCAAATCAAATTCCTAAGTTTGCGCCTCAAATAAGATTTTTTTATGTCGAAGGCATCAGAAGTAAAGAACGGCAATATATTACGCTTTAACGGTGAGTTATTGCAGGTTGAAGAATTTTTACACCGCACACCGGGTAACTTACGCGCTTTTTACCAGGCACGTATGCGCAATGTTAAAACCGGCAAACTGGTTGAATACCGTTTCCGTACCGATGAGGAGGTTACCATTGCCCGTGTTGAAACCAATGATTACCAATACCTTTACGAGGATGGCGATGCGCTGGTAGTAATGGACAATACATCATACGAGCAATATAACATCCCTAAAGCCCTGTTTGGTGCCGCGGTACGTTTCCTGAAAGAAGGTGTGAACGTTATTGTTGCCTTCGAGAGCGAAGAACCGATCATGGCGCAACTGCCATCATCAGCCGAGCTGGAAATTACTTATACTGAGCCTGCCGTTAAAGGTGATACCTCAACCAACGCCCTTAAAAGCGCTACTGTTGAAACCGGTGCCGAAATTCGTGTACCTCTGTTCATCAACATTGGCGATAAGGTTAAGGTTGATACCGCTACCGGCGCTTATGTTGAGCGTGTTAAAAGCTAATTATCAATTCAATAATATTATAAGGATGCCTTCATTATCATGAGGGCATTTTTTATTTTCGGGCTTTTAAACACCATCACATAAAACACAAACCATGGGACTTTTCTCGAGCCTGTTGGGCAATGCCGGTGTGGCAAACCCCGACGAACTAAACAAAGAATACGCGAACCTATTAACAGACGGCGAAAACATTGAGATAGGCTTTAAGCTGATACGCGATGTATTCATCTTTACCAACAAACGCCTTATTTTGGTTGATAAGCAAGGCATAACCGGCAGCAAGGTTGAGTACCTCTCCATAGCCTACAAAAGCATATCAAGGTTCAGCGTACAAACATCAGGGCATTTTGACCTGGATGCCGAGCTGCGCATCTGGATATCGGGCGAAATACAACCCAGCCTCACCAAAAAGTTCAACAAACAAGTAAATGTTTACGATCTGCAACGCATACTCGCTCAGCACGTGTTGTAAAAGCATTAAAGACCGGGTTGATATCAAGCCCGGTCTTTTAATTTTAAAACAACAATAACACCTATCTAAAAACCCCGTTAAAGTTGCCCATACACACAATATTGCTATTTTTGCTATCGAACTCTTAAGCCTTAAATTTTCGATATGACTAAATTGAAGTTTAGATCAGATATTAATGCCCTGCGCGCAATAGCGGTTATTGGTGTTGTACTCTACCATTTTAAGGTGCCTTATTTTCAGGGCGGCTTTTCGGGCGTTGATATCTTCTTCGTAATTTCAGGTTATTTGATGAGTAAGATCATCATAACCGACATCAGCCAAACCAAGTTATCCCTCTCCAACTTTTACGGCAAACGCCTTAAGCGTATAGTGCCTGCGTTGCTTTGCATGATAGCCATTGTAATGCTGGCAGGTTATTTCCTTTTCTTTCCGGATGATTTCGCTTTCAACTCTAAATGCGGCTTTTTTAGTTTACTGTTTGTATCAAACATGTTTTACTGGAAAAACTCCGGTTATTTTGATCCATCGTCAGAAACCAATGTATTTCTGCACACCTGGTCATTATCGGTTGAATGGCAGTTTTATATGCTCTATCCAATAGTTTTGCTGTGGCTTAGCAAACTGGTTAAAAAGCGTTCGCTTTTCATCGGTATTTTTATTAGCGCCACTGTTCTTATCATCATAGCATCATTCGTTTTAGATAAAAAATACAGCCTTACCGCCTTTTATCTTTTACCAAGCCGATCATGGGAAATGATGATGGGCGGAGTAGCTTTTTTGCTTGAGCCTTATTTGAGCAATATCAAATTCAAAAAAGGTTATATTCTGTTATCATACCTCGTGCTGTTACTCGGCCTTGTGTTTTTAAAGGACAACATGGGCTGGCCATATTTTTACACGCTGATACCGGTAACCGCCACCTTTTTGACCATCACATTAAACAACGATTTTGATTTTTTAAAATTCGCCCCGGTACAATTCATCGGCAAAATATCGTACTCACTGTACCTGTGGCACTGGCCGGTGTATGTTTATTTTAACTATGTAGGCGTGCCATTAAATACACAGAGCATTTTGCTGATGATCTTTATTTCGATGGTATTGGGTACACTATCGTTCAGATTAATAGAATCAAGAAAGTACGAGAACAATACCCGGATATTGGTAACTGACATGGCATTAGCGCTGGTAGTATGTTCATTCGCCTATGTATTGAACAACCGGGCCATGTTTAGCGACGAATCGTTATACCTGTCAACATTTACAAGTACTCATCGTAAAGAACGTGATAAGCAATTTGACGAAGGCTGTTGTTTCTTAAACATCGTATATGATGGCGACCATGCTTTTGATACCGCTAAATGTGTTAAGGCCAAGCCTAACGAAAAAAATTATATATTGATTGGAGATAGCCACGCGGCACATTTCTCGCAATCGTTAAAAGGACTGTTCAACAAAAACAATACGCACCTTATACAGGCCACAGCCAGCCGATGCTTCCCGGTTTTGACTGAGAACGGTAATGCTAACTGCTTTGCCATGATCAATTATGTTTATAATGATTTTATCCCTAAAAATCGTGAGCAGATTGATGGCGTGATCATCAGCGCTAACTGGTACAACTATCGCGTGCCCGAAAAACAAATTGTTGACGATATTAAGAAAACAGTTGACCACATTAAAAAGCTAAACATTAAAGTGGTGGTTATTGGTCAAAATGAGGTGTACAATCTTTCGTATCCGTTGGTACGGGCTAAAGAAATACAATATGGTACCACGCTCACCAAAAACTTCAAACATCAAAAATCATTCGATATTAACAATTACCTCAAGGCAAACCTGGGTGCCGATTATATCAATATTATTAACGATGGTGATGTTCCGCCAATTGGCGAAAACAACACGCCTTACATGTTTGATGAAAATCATTACACCAAATACGGAGCTGACCTTATACTGAAAAGATTCATCGGTTCAGAAAAGGGCAGGAGCTTTTTTGGTAACGATCTGAGCAAAAACCTGCTTAGCTACAATGCCAAATAAAGGCTCGACTTACTCAAGCCCGATATTCGCATCCTGCTTCTGTCTCTTAACATAAAGCTCATCAACTAACACTATCACTACAGCCAGTATTGGAGTAGCTAATAATATACCCAGTACACCAGAAAGTGTTCCCATTAGTACCTGGCTGATGATGGTTAGCGCGGGTGGCAGGTCGATCATCTTTTTTTGCACCATTGGGGTGATGATGTTGCTTTCCAGCGTTTGTATCAGTATGTACATAATGGCTATAATGATAGCGGTATTTGCGCTATCCATAAAGCCCAGGAGCACGGCAGGTACCATAGCTATCAGCGGACCAAAGTTGGGTATAAAGTTGAGTAAACCTGCTAATAAGGCTAAGGTCAGTGCCATCGGGATACCAACAACGCTTAGTCCTGTAACCGTGAGTACAGCTATAAGACACATGGCCAGCAACATACCTTTCATCCAGCCTTTTAAAACAAAGCTCAACCTGTCTAACACTACATGGGCATTCTCTTTAGCTGCGGGTGGTACCAGTTTAATAATACCATTTTTGTAAAGCGATGGTGCGGAGGTGAAGAAAATACCGAGGAAAAGGATGATATACAGATCGCCAAGTACGCCAAAGCTGGTGCTGAAAAAGCTTTGAGCGGTAGTCATGAGCTGGGTGGCATCATATCCCGAAACATTTTTTACGAGCTTGGCGCCCCACGATGTTTGCTGTAATTTGGCCTGAGCTGCTTTTACTACCTTCGGAAATTCATCGCTCAATGAGGCTATTTGGTGTTGTATGGTATTACCCATAAACCAAAACAGGGTTCCTAATAACAGGAATGTGCCCAATACCGAGATAATGACACATGGCGCACGTTTCCATTTTGTCCAGCGTTGTATCATATCGGCAAAGCCGTGAAAAAATACGGCTATCAGCGAACCGGCGAATACCATCAGCAGCACATTAAAGGCCACACGCAGTATCAGTATCAGACAAACGGACAATGCCAGTATGCCTACTACTATCCATACTTTGTGCGCAAATGAAAGTTCATCATCGGCCTTGCCTGTGGGCCGGTTTCTTGGTTCTGCCATGTTTTTGTGTCTGTTTCCCTATCAAATACTTTTTGAATTGTATTTGTTTTGTGGCGACACAATTTTTATTCCGCAGCAGAGTAGCAGCGCAAAAACAAAGCGGGGCAACCTGATTGGCTGCCCCTCTTTTATAATTTAAGATAAAGCCTCGTTCAAACTTTCGGCCTGTTGTATTGCCGGTGGCGCGGCTGCTTTGTTCTTCACCATTACGCTAACGCGATATACCATGTACAGGCATAGCACAATGGCGGTACAAACCACATAGCCCAAAATATCATAATGCTGTAACGGGCCATGCTTATGCGGCTGGGTAACTATTAAACCCGCGCACAAGGCAGCAACACCGCCCGCCATTTGCTGTAGCGATGAGTTAACACTCATGAAAGCGCCACGGTCAACCATCTCCGGGATTGCCGTGGTTAAGGCTGTTGATGGGATGATACGGCCCATAATGCCGATGAACATGATCATGTTAAGCACCACCACTTCCCAAAGGGGCACGCGTGGTAGTTGGGTGTATATCAATATCATCACAATAGCTAATGCCGAACCTGCCGCGAAAAGTTTGAATTTATCATATCTGTCGCTCAGCTTACCTATCATCGGCATAATGATGATAGAGGCCAGTCCGCTGCATAAAAACACGGTCGGCAATTGCTCTTGCGATATGCCGATATTATTGATAAGATAGGCGCTACCGAAAGGCATCATCATAAAGCCACCAATAGACAGGAATGCCGTTGCCCAAAACCCGGTTTGGTATTTAGGGTTGGCTATGGAATGCCACAAGTGCACAAAAGGGTTTTTATCTTTTTGTAAGCCGATGTGTTTGGTAACGGGCTGCATCCTTAAAAGCACCACCAGGCCAATAACTATAGCCAGGAACACGATCATGATGAACGGCGCATGCCAGCCCCATTTGTTGGCAAAATATAACCCCACAGGTATGCCCAATACCTGGCTGGCGGCAAAGCCCATTTGTACCACGCCCATTACACGGCCGCGTTGGTTTATCTCAAAAACATCGGTAACTACGGCTAATGATATAGCGCCTATAACGCCACCAAACAAGCCGGTGAATATGCGTGCGCCAAGCAGCATCCAATAGCTATTGGCCAGGCCGCAGCATAGTGTGCCGATAATAAAGCCGCTGTAGAAAAACACCAGTAGTTTCTTACGGTCAAACCTATCGGCAAAGCCGGCGGCAAGCAGGCCCGATGCACCCGCGCTAAAGGCGTATGATGATACCACCATGCCAAAGCGAGAGGGCGTCATATCTAACGATTTCATCAGGATATCGCCAAGGGGCGATAACACCATAAAATCAAGCACCACGGTAAATTGCAGCAGTGCCAGTAGTGCTATCAGTAATTTTTGATAAGCGGTAAATGTTACCGCTGTAGTATCAGGTTTCATTTGTTATCAGTTAAATAAGTTCAATACACAGGTAACCTTTTTGGTTAACCAGTTCAATAACATCCATTGCACAAAGGCGGTGGGTTACAACACGCAGCACCTTATCGCAATCATCCAGATCAATGTGCCAATCGTTGATAGCCTCATCGGCATCAAGCAACCGGCTAATGTTGGCCTTATCGGTTGAGGTACTGATGTTGGTTTTAAAAACCAGCACCCCGGCAGGGTTTATTGACGAACCATCCATAAAAACATTTTTACAACGATCATTTTTTTAGCGCTTTCAATACCAGCTCAAAGGTTTGCCATATCATATCATTGGTTAATACGAATGACCGGCCGCCAATGCTACGCCCCTCGTTATGAAAACGCACCAAATTATACAGCGGCGCAAAAGCTACCGACCAATATACCTCCATCGGCATAGGGTTGATCTCGCCACGGTCGATAGCGTTTTTCATAAAGCGGCTCATCTTCACCTTAAACTCATCAAAGTAGCTCTCGTATATCACACTCTGATAGGTTGAACTTCGCAGCTGCTCAAAAAACAGTGTGGTTTGCTGGTTCTCTATCATATGTATTGAGCGGTTTTTCCACTGCTGTTTCAATCCCTCGGCAAAACCGGCTTCGGGGTCAAAATCATCCAGCATCATACTGCTCATGCGCTTGGCCTCCTCCTCGGCTATCTGTATAATAAGGTCATCCTTATCCTTGTAATAGATGTACAGCGTACCTACCGATATTCCACAGGCTTTGGCCAGCTTGTTCATACTAAAGCCTTCAAAACCTTCGCGCACCATCAACTCTATCGCTTTTTGTTTTACAAGCAATTGTTTATCAATATCCCTGCTTCGCATTAATTATTCTTTCATAAAGTAAAAATAAATGAATATTCATTTATTTAAAAATTATTTTAATGGGAATACAGTGTTAAGCTAATTTTTTATTGCGCTGTGCTATCCTTACGTGCGGGCTGGGTAGGCGCTGGTTTAACCGTAGCGGTATCTTTTTGAGGGATAACCGCAGGCATAATTACAGGGGCAGTGTTTAACGTGCCGTCAGTAACGCGGTTGCGGTTCTCATTCTTTAGATTACCGGGAAGCAGGTTGATGCTTGAATCTCGGGCTGTACTATCAGTAGCGTTCACCTTTTGCATAACCGCGGGATTTTGCGGAGCGCCCTTAACCGGAGGCTGCCCTTTGGCACCCGTAACTGGCTTAGACGCGGCAGCTTTTTTGGCTTCGGCGGCTTGTTGCACGGCGGCTTCAGCCCGTGCAGCGGCACGGTTGGCGGCCTTGCGTTTTGCCGAATTGATCACCATCTCTTTTGATGCCGGGCGCTCCTTTGGTTTCCATATAAAGCCTTTAAGTATGCGGTCATCTTCGGTTACTTTACCAATAGGCCCATACTTGGTATCAACTTTCGACATAAAAGCCATAGTGATAGGCTTATTAGCATTAAATCTGATACGCATACGACTGCTAAGCGAGCGCCCCATGCCGCTAACAACCTTGGTGGTGCTATCACGGTCAAAGTAAATACTCTCGGCATTGCCGTCAACAAACATTACGTTGAGCTTATTATCCTTGAAAAAGCCGCGCATTTTTTTACCGCCCACCTGGTTAAAGTGGGTCGAATCATCCTTATCCACATTGACCACAAATGAGTTATAATATATGTCCATATTGTCCAGCTTCTTATTCTTCATTTGCAGATTGATGGTATCGCCGGATAGTTGCGAGCCCTGCGTCCACATAATGGGTTTTATATAACAACGGATGGTGGAGTCGGCATAACTATAGAACATCGAGTCGGCTTTAGCCTGCAAGTCCGACTTATAGATCTTGGCATCGTGATAGGCGAATATCACCCTTACGCGGCTGGTATCGCTCAGCTTAACCTTGGTGGTCATGTAAACAGAATCTACCTTGCCCGGTACATTTCCCAGTTTGCGCGCGCTATCGGCTTTGGTGACAATAGCGCTATCGGGTTTACCCTTGGCGGTGCTATCCGTTTTTGCCGCGGCCTTTTTAAGTGCGGCACTATCAACCTTAACCGGTGCAGGTTTTGGTTTGCCGAATAACAGCGGAAGACGGTAACCGGTATCAAAACGCATTTTAGGCGGATCAACACTCAGCACCTTTGGCGATGTTTTGTAAACAATAGGTTTCGGTTTCGCGGGAACAGCGGGGCGTGCGGCGGTATCGCGCACGTTGGCCAGTCGTCGTAATTCCTGTAAGGCCTTCAGCTTTTTATAGGTGATGATCTGCGTTTCAAGCGTATCGGCACTCATGTATACCGAATCGACCTTGATGCGCTCGCCCTTCTCGTTAATAACAATGGTTGATGTAGAGGTTGGCACCGGTGTTTTTGACTTTCCGGCGGGCTTCGCTGCCGGTTTCTTCACCGTTGCCGCCGGCGCTTTTACCTCAAGTGGCTTTGCCGGTTTTTTGGGTGATACCTTTTCCAAACTGTCGGTTTTTATTTTGTCGAGCTTTTTGGTGGTATCGGTTTGTGTGGTGTCCTTTTCTTCGGTAACCAGTATTATGTAGGCATTCTCGGTAACTACGGTGCGTTCCTCCTTGCGGTTAAATACGCCGAGGTCGCCCTTCATGGTTACTTTCTGCTCCTTATCATTAAACGTAATATGCTTAACCGCACGCCCAAGCCCCAGCAACCGGTCGTAAAACAAAGTATCACCTTTTAACGATTTGGTGCCTTGCTTGTACAAATTGTTCTTGGTGAAGAAAGCTTGCTCGTTCACCGTATTGTAGGTTCCGTATTCGGTATACAGGGTATCTTTATCCTTAGCCTTGCCGTAAATATTGGTAGGCCCGTAAAAATAAGCAATGCGGCTGCCGCTGTTGTAGCGCATGGTATCGGTCTTGATCAGCGCGTCAACCGTGTTCAACACTACATCGTACCTAAAATAAGCATCGCGCGAACCGGCAAAGTAATAGCCGTTTTTACTGGTGAGGGTATTATCCTTATTGATGAGTTTACCGCCGCCGGTATACGTACCTATTTTGGTAGCTGTGTTATAGGTCAAATAATCAGTGGTTAGGATGGCATCCTTGTCGATCATCTTTACATTATTGGTAAGGATAGCCGTTTTGGTATTGCCGCTATAATTCAGCTTATCCGAGTAAATGTTCAGCGTATCGCCCTGAATGATGTGCACATTACCAAACGCGTCAAACATGTTCTCTTTAAAATACAGATAGGCACTGTCTGATTGCATCACCGTATTTTCATGAACAAAGGTGCCATTATAAATCTTCTGGACTTCTTTGCCGGAAATCCTGAAAACCTCGCTCCGATCAGACTTGGTAACCTGTACCTGCGTTTTCTTTTTTTGAGCAAAAGCTACGCCTGTGATCAGTAGCAACAGTAAACTTAAAAGGCATTTATTCACGTTGGCAAAATTAGTTTTTTGCGGGGCTTATTAAATTAATAATTTTGATGCATGCTCCCTGTTAAGCGTTTTACCGAATTTATTGAGCAAAATAGTCTTTTTACGCCTCAAAACAGCATTTTGTTAGCTGTTAGCGGGGGTATTGATTCTGTTTTGCTTGCCCGGTTATTCAGCGCGGCAGGTTACAGCTTTGGCATAGCACATTGCAACTTTGGCCTTCGAGGCAGCGAGGCCGATGCCGATCAGCAATTTTGCCTCGACCTGGCCACGCAACTTGGCGTACCATTTCATACCATCAATTTTGATACCACGCAGTATGCCAACGCTCATAAAATCTCCATACAAATGGCGGCAAGAGAGCTGAGGTACAATTGGTTCGAGCAAATAAGGCAACAATATAATTACCGCCTTATTGCGCTTGGCCACCACAAGAACGATACTATTGAAACAATATTGTTAAACCTTACACGTGGTACCGGCATTGCGGGCCTGCATGGCATATTGCCTAAAAACGGCGTGTTGGTGAGGCCCCTGCTTTTCCTCACGCGGGAGGAGATAGCAGCCATTGTTAAGGCTGAGGATATAGCTTATGTTGAGGATAGCTCGAACGCCTCAACCAAATACGCGCGCAATAAATTGAGGCACGAGGTAGTACCCAAACTGCGCGAGCTTAACCCCAACCTGGAGAATACTTTTGATAACAACCTGCGCCACTTTCGGCAGTTGGAGGAATTGCTGGAGCTAAAGGTTGCGGAGGTAAGGCACGACCTGTTTATTCCGCATAATGATGAGATTCATATAGCTGTTGATGCCGTTAAAGCCTTGCAGCCACAACAGCTGTTGCTGTACAAACTGCTGCAACCTTATGGTTTTACCGAACCTGTGGTTGATGACGTAATAGCTTCGCTGGATGCGCAAAGCGGCAAATGGTTCGCTTCGGCAACGCATAGGTTAACTGTTGACCGGGGCAAGTTGATATTGGTTGAAAACATCACTGCATCAACCGAAACAGTAATCATTAATGAAACCGACCACGAGGTGCGTTTTGATGGGCAACGTATAGCCATTTTGCATGATGATTCGCCGCTGATAGTTAAGGATAACCCTTTCGCGGTATCTGTTGACGCGGATAAGCTGATCTATCCGCTTAGCATTCGCCACTGGCAGCAAAGCGATTATTTTTATCCCCTGGGGATGAAAACCCGCAAAAAGCTAAGCGACTTTTTCATCAACCTGAAAATACCGCTACACAAAAAGCAGCAAAAACCGTTATTAGTGAACGGCAACGGCGATATTATGTGGGTTGCCGGTTACCGGCCCGACGAACGCTACAAGGTAAGCCACAACACTAAAAAAGTTACTATATTCGAACTGTTTAAATAAGGCATGAGCGACAAACCTGTTTACATCGAGAAACAATACCTGGGCAGGGAGTTTATCCCGCTAACTATCAGGCTGGTACTGGCCATGTCGTGCTTTGCGGCCTACTTTTTTACTGAGGGTAATAATAGCAATGGCGATCTGCTTATTGTAGTAGGCTTCGCCATTATTATCATCTCCATCATTATGGGCTTCTTGCTGCACTTTCGTACCCGTGTGCAAAACAAAAGCATTATGCTGGATGGTTTGTGGACCACCCGCCTGGTAAAAATAGATCTGAACAGTATTGTTAAGGCCGAAAAGGGCACTTACAGCCGTTACCTGTTCAATAACCCGGTTTACAATTTGCATACCCGCGGCACCATCCGTTTTTATGCGGGCGGGCGTGAGGCTATTCACCTTACCGATCGCGATGGTTTGCTGTACATCATCGGGTCGCAGCATGCCAATGAACTGCTAAGGGCCATCCTTAGCGAAATGAGGCGATAACCTGATCATCGCTTCGCTGTACTATTAATTTTTTCTGCATGTCATCATCACTTCGTATCATATCGCTTTTACCATCAGCTACCGAAATTATTTGCGCTTTAGGCTTGGAACAAAACCTGGTTGGCCGCTCGCACGAGTGCGACTACCCGGAGAGCATACAAAACCTGCCTGTTTGCACCGAAGCCAACATTCCGGATGGGTTGAGCAGCGGCGAAATTGATAGTAAGGTAAAAGAGATACTGAACGACGCGCTATCGTTATATACCGTAAAAAAAGATGTGATCAGGGAATTACAGCCTGATATCGTTATAACGCAGGACCAGTGTGATGTTTGCGCCGTATCATTACCCAAGATACAGCAGGCATTGCAGGATCACCTCGATAAACCGGCTCAAATAATATCATTACAGCCCAATAGTATTGATGATATGTTGGCCGATATTAAGCGCGTATCATCAACATTAAATGTGGCTGATGCCGGTGATGCGTTGATAGAAGACCTGGAGGAACGCATCAACATTATTCGCCATAAGTTAAAATTTATTGACGCTAAGCCTACCGTAGCTTGTATCGAGTGGTTAGACCCACTAATGGTATCAGGCAATTGGATACCCGAATTGGTAAGCATTGCCGGTGGTAAACCTGTATTGGCCGATGCCGGTAAACATTCGCCGTATGTGGATTGGGATGATATTCGCCTGGCCGACCCGGATGTTATTGTGCTGATGCCTTGCGGCTTTTCTATCGACCGCACCATGCGCGAAATCAGTTTATTGTTAGATAAACCCGGCTTTGCCGAGTTAAAAGCCATTAAAAACAACCGGCTTTATATTGCCGATGGCAACCAATATTTTAACCGCCCTGGCCCACGATTGGTCGATTCGTTAGAGATCATGGCCGAGATTATCAACCCTAAGCAATTCATATTCGGGTTTGAGGGCAATGGCTGGATAAAATTCAGCGTATAAATAAAAACGGCCTTTAGCGCATTGCTAAAGGCCGTTTTTGTATAGAGATGCTTACCATTAAAACTCCGCGTTTTTAGGGAACCTTGGGAAAGGTATAACGTCCCTGATGTTACCCATACCGGTAACAAACAGCACTAAACGCTCAAAGCCTAAGCCAAAACCGGCATGTGGGCAGGCACCAAAGCGGCGGGTATCCAGGTACCACCAAAGCTCCTCTTTAGGTATGCCCATCTCGTCCATACGTTGTTCCAGTTTGTCCAAACGCTCCTCACGTTGCGAACCACCTACAATTTCGCCAATACCCGGAAACAAGATATCCATTGCGCGTACCGTTTCGCGACCATTGGCGTCCGGCTCGTTCTGGCGCATGTAAAATGCTTTGATCTCCTTCGGATAATCCGTCAGGATAACCGGCTTTTTAAAATGTTTTTCAACCAGGTAACGCTCATGTTCTGATTGCAGATCGGTACCCCAGCCCTCAACCAGGTACTGGAATTTCTTTTTCTTGTTCGGGGTCGATTCCTTTAATATATCGATAGCCTCGGTGTAAGTAAGGCGCACAAAATCGTTATCCAGGCAAAATTGCAGTTTTTCAAGCAGCGTCATTTCTGAGCGCTCGTTCTGCGGCTTTTGCTTTTCTTCTTCCTGCAAACGCTGGCTCAGGAATTCAATATCCTCGAGGTTCTTATCCAAAGCGTATTTGATCACATACTTCAGCAAGCCTTCGGCCAGATCCATGTTATCATCCAGATCATAAAAAGCCATTTCGGGCTCTATCATCCAAAACTCAGCCAGGTGGCGGGTAGTATTCGAGTTTTCGGCACGGAAGGTAGGGCCGAAGGTGTAAATGTCGCTCAGCGCCATCGCACCCAGTTCGCCCTCTAACTGGCCAGATACGGTAAGGTTAGTGGCTTTGCCGAAGAAATCCTGTTTGTAGTCGATCTCGCCCGTTTCGGTACGCGGAATGTTATCCAGATCAAAGTTGGTTACCTTGAATGCTTCGCCTGCGCCCTCTGCATCCGACGCGGTAACAACCGGGGTATGCAGATACACAAAGCCACGCTCCTGAAAAAACTGGTGTACCGCGAACGACAAGCTGTTACGCACCCTGAACACCGCGCCAAACGTATTGGTACGGAAACGCAGGTGCGCTATTTCGCGCAAAAACTCCAGGCTGTGCTTTTTAGGTTGCAGCGGGTATTTTTCCGGGTCGCTATCGCCCAGTATTTCTATCTCTTTAGCTTTAATGTCGATTTTTTGGCCTTTACCCAGTGATGGCACTACGGTACCGGTTACGCTTAAGGCCGCGCCGGTGGTAATGCGCTTCAATAAAGCGGCATCGGTATTCTCAAAATCAACAACTATTTGTACGTTATTATTGGTTGAACCATCGTTTAAAGCTATGAACTGATTGTTGCGGAAGGTACGCACCCATCCCTTTACGGTTACATCAATGTTGGTATCATCGCTCTCCAACAAGGCTTTAATCTTAATTCTCTGGCCCATGATTTTATATTATTTGAGCGCCAAAAATACAATTATTTAGACAAAGCCAACCTGAATTGCCCTTTTGAAAAATAAAATTCCGGATCGGGGTTTCCGGGCAAACTCGTCATCCTTGTTTTCATGTTAACCGTTAGGGTTCCACTTAAAATACCGGTGGTTTCATCGTACTCATCCACATCAAACGAGTTGACGGGCGAAAGATCGGCATAGTAATCGATCCCGTTTTCGTTATAAAACCGGCAATTGGTGCCTGCCAGCTTGTAACTGCCCTTGCCCTTAAAGTCTTCAATTAGTAAAATAAAGCTTTCCGAAGTGGATTTTGCTTCTAAATATAGCACCCCACGATTTGATAAACTAACGTATGGCTTTCCAACCCATGCAGTATCACTCTTGAATCCGTACACATAAAAATCAGGCAATTGCGGGGCAGCAGGTGCATCACAGCATACCTTTTCGCCCTTTGAGCATGATGACAGTGCGACCATCACGATCGCTATAAAAAAAATAATATTTCGCATATAGATCTGCGTGCAATTTCGGATTAATGCACCATCAAACCAATTATTTTGGCAGATCAACCCTGAATTTGCCCTGCTTTATATTCAAATTTGTTGACGATGAACTTTCGCGCGTGGGATACTTCATGGTCAGGTTAGCGGTTACAGTACCCTCAATAACTTTTTTTGCTTCGTCGTATTTGGTAATGTTCAGCGTACCGCCACTATTACCTGTTGAATATTCGCCTATTATTACATCGCCGCCTACCGTTTCAGTGTATCGTGCCTGATCGGTACCGAGCGTGTATTTGCCTTTGCCATTAAACTTCATTTTAAAGGTTACATGTTGCTCGCCTTTTGACGCGTGCACATACAACGTATCCTGGTAATATGATGTTTGCAGTGATGATGCCCAGACCTTATCCTTCAACTTCATCTCGATATAATTTTGTTTATCGGGCGATAAACTGTTTTTATTACACGCGGCTAATAACAGGGTTACAAAAGCCAGCATCACTATCGTTTTTCTTATCATACTTATTCAGATAAAACTATATTATTGGTAAGGTATATCTACCCTGAACTTCCCCTCAATAAAACTCACCTCATTATCCAGGCCGGAGCTTGCGTAACGTGGGTTTATAACAAACGTAGCGCTGAATTCGCCTTCGGCAAATCCCCTGGTAGCATCGTACCGGGTAATATTAATATAATTTGAGCTTGAGGCTGTGGCGCGGTATTCGGCACTGGTTACATCGCCGCCCGTAGTAAGGGTAAATACACCGTTTTGAGGAGTGATAGGATATCTGCCTATGCCTGTCGGCTTAATGTTAATGATCAAATGCTCCTCCTTATTAGTACCGTATATAGCCACCGAATCCTCATAAAATATTAATCCTGTTCTGCCGGCCTGCCATGTTGTGTCGGCCTTTTGGGCACGCATAAATATCGTGTTATCCTCTGGTGCGTCGCAGCACACCTTTTCGCCTTTTGAGCAGGCCGTTAAGGCAAATGCGGTAAATAGTATTAAGTATAGTAGGTTTCTCATTCGGTATATCATTCCCGGCAAAGCTATAATTCTGATGTTAATTAATTATTTAGGTATTGCTGCCCTGAATCTGCCCTTTGTAAAACTTATAGTATCAGGAAGATCAGCATTAGAGCTATTCGCTATTTTTACAAATTTAGCTTTAAACTCGCCATTAATATAGTATGTGGCCGGGCTGTATGTAATTACATTAATATAGTTAGAGGTATCGGCAGTTGCACGGTATTCACTTGCGGTGGTATTACCCTTAAGTGTAACATTATATATGCCGTTTATAGGAGTGATAGCGTATTTGCCTGTATCAATAAGTTTAATGCTTAACCTGAGCTTTTCGCCATTGGCGCTTGCGATTAAAACAAGTGAATCTTTATCATGACTTAATGCTAATTCATTTGTTCGCCATGTAGTATCGGCTTTTGTAGCACTTATAAAGTTGCCCGGTTTGGCACAGCAGAAGATAACATCATCATCTTCTTTTTGATCTTTTGAACACGCTGTAAATAAGCTTGCCGCGGCAAGTAATGCAATAAGTAGTTTGGCTTTCATAATTGATCGGTTTTTAGGTGATTATAAATTATTACGATAATTCCTGCACAAACGCTACAACATCATCACATTTAATTTTTTGTAAGTTTGAGGTCTGTTATTTCACCAGTTTAATGAACCCGAAGCTTAGCCTCGCCATAGGCATTATATTTATATCCTTTTCGCCCATATTTGTGAAGCTTGCCGCCGAGCCGGCCATCACCGCGGCCTTTTACCGCATATTTATGGCCTGGATATTTTTGCTGCCCTACTGCGTAGCCAAAGGCCTACTGAAAATTGAGCGGAAGGATCTGACCATCACCCTCATCTGCGGTATCATCTTCGCTGCCGATATTGCCGTTTGGAATATATCCATACTAAAAATAAGCGCTACCGTATCAACCCTGTTGGCTAACCTGGCGCCGGTATGGGTGGGGCTTATCAGCTTTTTTATTTTGCGCAAGCAAACCGGCAAATTGTTTTGGGCGGGTACGGTTATCGCTATCATCGGCATGGTGGTATTGGTAGGCTTTCGCAACATACTGGCGCTGCACATTAACGATGGCGTGCTGCTTGCCGTGCTGGCCAGCTTTTTTTACTCGCTGTATATTGTTATCAGCAAGGGTGTATTGCAGCGGGTAAATACACTCACCTTTATGTTTTACAACATGCTGGCTTCCATGATATTTTTATTGGCGTTGGGTATTGGAGGCGGGTATAACCTAACCCATTTCCCGGCGGCTACGTGGCTTTACTTTTTGGCTACAGGCCTTATTTGCCAGCTTGCCGGGTGGATCACCATTAACTACGCCATTAAGTTTTTGGCGCCTACCAAGGTATCCATCACCCTGCTTAGCCAAACCGTGGTTACGGGTTTGCTGGCCGCTGTAATGCTGCACGAAAAGCTTGGCCTTGCCGAAATTGCTGGCAGCCTGATAGTACTTGGCGGTATAGCCATTACATTTTTAAAGCCCTCACAATCAAAAATTTCTTAATTTAACGTTTACAACAAGTTAAGGCATTGCCACAATTGCCCTACCTTTGCATTTTAATATCATGATCACCAAAGCTACCGTTGACCGAATAATGGAAGCCACCGACATTGCGGAGGTTATAGGTGATTTTGTGCAGTTAAAAAAGCGCGGCGCTAACTACATCGGCCTGTCGCCTTTCAGTAACGAACGCACCCCGTCGTTCTCGGTATCACCGGCTAAGGGTATTTTTAAGGATTTCTCGTCGGGCAAGGGTGGTTCGGCCATTACTTTTTTGATGGAGCTGGAGAAGTTCACCTACCCCGAAGCGTTAAAGTGGCTGGCCAAAAAGTATGGCATCGAGGTAGAGGAAACGGTTGACAGCGCCGAGAACCTGGAAGAAGCCAACCATCGCGAAAGTTTGATGATCGTATCGGGTTTCGCGGCTAAGTTTTTTCAGGATAGCATGTGGGAAACCGACGAGGGCCAGAGCATTGGCCTGAGTTACTTTAAGGAGCGCGGCTTTTCCGCCGAAACCATGCGCAAGTTTGAGCTTGGATACTCGCCCGACCAATGGGAGGCTTTTACTTCGCAGGCCATAAAGGAGGGTTACCAGGCGCAATACCTGGAAGAAACCGGCCTATCAGTAAAGCGCGATAATGGTGGCATGTACGACCGTTACCGTGGCCGGGTAATGTTCCCGATACATAGTTTTACCGGCCGGGTAATAGCCTTTGGTGGCCGTACCCTAAAAAGCGACAAAAGCGTACCCAAGTATGTAAACTCTCCCGAATCGGAGATATACCATAAATCGAGCGTACTTTACGGACTGTACTTTGCCAAAAAGGCTATTCGTGATGAGGATAATTGCTATTTGGTTGAGGGTTATGCCGATGTTATTTCGGTACATCAGGCAGGTATCGAAAATGTGGTGGCCTCATCGGGTACCTCATTAACAGTTGAGCAGATCAGGCTGATTGGCAGGCTCACCAAAAACGTTACCATTTTATACGATGGCGACGCGGCGGGCATCAAGGCATCACTGCGCGGGTTGGATATGATATTGGAGGAAGGCCTCAACGTTAAGGTAGTGCTGTTTCCTGACGGGCACGACCCTGACTCGTATGTACGAAGTGTGGGTACCAATGCCTTTAAAACCTACATCGATCAAAATAAAAAAGATTTTATTCTATATAAAACCGGCATCCTGCTAAAAGAGGCCGGTACCGACCCTATCCGCAAGGCCGGGGTGATACGCGAAATTGTGGAGAGCATCGCCAAAATACCTGATTCTATCAAGGCATCAGTATTTGTTAAGGAGTGCAGCCACATTATGCAGATCGATGAGCGCGCACTACTATCTGAGCTGAACAAAATGCGTATGGCCAAGGCCAAAAAAGATTCGCAGCAGCAATACAACCATAACCAGCGCGCATCGCAACAGCACCCGGACATGCCGCCCGAGGATCTGTTTTTTGATGAACCGGGAGCAGCACCCGCAACACCATCTATCGAGAAAAGGGAGGAGGCTTACAATCAGGAGCGGGAGATAATCCGTTTACTGTTATTGTACGGCAACCGCATGATAGATTGGGATGGCATTGCCAACACCTACATAGGGCCGTTTATGATAGCCGAACTGAGCGACGTTACCTTTGACAGCGCCGTTTGCAAAGCATTTGTAGAAGATTATCGCCGTGAGGTAGAAAATGGCGTACTGCCTGATGAACAGCATTACATTCACCATAAGGAAAAGGGAATAGTTGACCTTACGGTTACTATGATAGCCACCAAATACATTTTGAGCGAGAACTGGTACGATATGCACAACATATCAGTACCCGACGAGCAGGTGAACATGAAGGCTACCATATTAGGCGCTATCTTTCACCTTAAAAAACATAAGGTCGCTCAAATTTTAGAGAATCTGCGTAAAGAACTACAAAACACCCCAAGCGAGCAGGATCAGGAAATATTGCTTAACCAGTACATGCGCATGAAAAAGGTTGAGAAGCATATATCCGATTATCTGGGCTCGGTAATTCTAAAATAAATGGCTGTACACCTTGAGCTTGGCAAGCGGGGCGAAACATTGGCCAAAACTTATCTGGAAAATTTGGGTTATGAAATACTGGATGAGAACTGGACCTATGGCAAGGCCGAAATTGACCTGATAGCTTATAAAAACAGGGTGATTATATTTGCCGAGGTTAAAACCCGTACCGGAACCGGTTTTGGAGCGCCCGAGGATTTTGTTGACAACCGCAAGCAACGCCTGATGGCACAGGCTGCCGACGAGTACATCTACATAACAAACCACCAGGGCGATGTGCGTTTTGATATAATTTCGGTACTGTTTAATAAAAGCGGAAATTACACGTTAAAACATATTGAAGATGCCTTTTGGCCATCTGCTGATTTATAAATATGAACAAAAAACTTAAACTTTTTTTAGCCGGAGCAGCACTGTTAGCCATAGCCAGCTGTGGCGACGACAAACCAAAATCTGCCGATATCGCTATTAGTCCGGAGGCGGGCACAAGCATTAATTCAGGCAAAGAACTTTCGGTTAAGGTAACTCTGCCCGATGGCATGACCGCCGATTCAATAGTGTATATGTTAGATACCCTGCACATTGGTTCGCGTAAAGATACTACTGCCATTACCGTTAAAACCGATGGCATGCCGCTGGGTAATAAGGTGATCACTGCCAATGTATTTACAGGCGGCAAAAGCCAGGAAGTTACCAGCAATATTGTATTACTTGCCGCCAAAGCGCCGGAGGTTTACACTTTTAAGGTTGAAAAAGTTTTTCCGCATGATACTTCATCATACACCGAAGGCCTGGAATACCATGATGGCTTTTTATTTGAGAGCGACGGCGGTTATCTGACCCCTCCGGAGGGCGAGGATGTAACCGGCCAGTCAAGCCTGCGCAGGGTTGATCTGAACACCGGCAAGGTAGTTCAGCAAACCATGATAGACCCGAAAGTATTTGCCGAGGGCATCACCATAGTTGGCGATAAAATTGTACAGCTTACCTACAAAGAGAAGATAGGCTACGTGTACGACAAAAAATCTTTCAAACAACTAAAAACCTTTAGCTACACCGCTGGTACCGAAGGTTGGGGCCTATGCTTCGACGGCGAAAAGATCTACAATACCGATGGCAGCAACAGCATTTTACTGTTGGATAAAAATGATTACCACCAGATAGGCGCCATCAATGTTTACGATAACGAGAAACAGATAGACCAGATAAACGAGCTGGAATACATTGACGGCAAGTTGTACGCCAACGTTTACATGAAAGACGATATATTGGTTATCGACCCTAAAACCGGTGCCGTATTAGCCAAAATTGACATGAGCGCCCTGTACCCTAAAGACAAGCGCAACGCCAATGCCGACGTACTTAACGGTATAGCTTACGATGCCAAAGGCAAACGCATCTTCGTAACCGGCAAAAACTGGGACAAACTTTTCCAGGTAAAGTTTTTAAAGACTTCGGAGTTGCCGTTGTAGCACCCTCCTAAACGGCGAAGCCCTCATGAGCACCATCTAAAAAAATTCATAGCGAATAATCCTCCCCGAGGGGGAGGACTTCAATACCATTTTAACAAGTATGTCATTTCGAACGAGGTACGAGAGAGAAATCTATCTGCGTTCATAGCAAAGCGACAGATTTCTCGCTATCGCTCGAAATGACAAGGTTAGATGGGGTGTTATGAAAACCGAATCAATCTTTTTGAACGGTTTGTGAACCCCTCCCTGCCCTCCCCAGGGAGGGAATTGATCTTGATTCAAAATCACGTCATTGCGAGGGACGAAGCAATCTCTTTAGGATATTCCAACGGGACAAGTCGCTCGAAGATTGCTTCGTACCTCGCAATGACGCGGTGGTGAAAATGGGGTAATCTTGACGATTGACCTAACATAAAAAGCTACTGAAAACAGAAAAGGGCCTGCATAAGCAGACCCTTTTTCATATTAACATAATAAACTAAAAACTACTTCTTTTCTTCGCCGCCAAAGAGTTTTGATTTGTCTACTTTCTCTACTTCCTCATTATCCTTCAAGGTTTTTGATATGGCCGAGTATGGTGCTGATACTACCTCGTCGCCTGCTTTTAGGCCCGATAGTATCTGGATATAGGTATCATCCTGAATACCGGTTTTTACCGGCACCTGTTTTACTTTACCGGCGTTGTATACAAATACAAAGGTTTTAACGGGTTCGCTAAGCTTTTTCGCTTCCTCATCGTCATCATCCTTTTTAGGGGCGGCGTTCTTCTTTTCCTCGATACGTGTGGTTACTGATTGTATGGGTACCGACAAGCTTTTTACGTTGCTGGTCTTGATCTCGACAGTAGCGGTAAGTCCCGGACGGAATGGCGACGGGCTGCCTGCCTTATCGCTCATCAATGCTTTGTACGATTCAGGATTGATCCTCACCTTAACAGTGAAGTTAGTAACCTGATCGGCATTGGTACCTACCACGTTGGCCGAGCTGCCTATCTCAATAACCTTGCCCTTGAATTTTTTACCCAAAAAGGCATCTACCTCAATATCCGACTCATTGCCCACGGCTACACGGTTAATATCGTTCTCGTTAACATCAACATTAACGTCCATGGCGTTCACGTCAGATATGGTCATGATGTCCGTACCCGCCATTTGGATGGTACCCAGCACACGCTCACCTTTTTCAATAGATAGTTTTGATACCACACCATCCACCGGAGAGTAAATTGAGGTTTTAGCCAGATTATCCTGAGCCTCTTTTACCGAAGCCTGTGATTGATCCAACCCAAATTTTGCACCGATAACGCTTTGCTTTGATGCTTCAAGGCTGGCTTTGGCGCTTTCGTAATTAGCTTTGGCAGTTTCAAACTCAGCAGCGGTAACTACCTTGCTATCATAAAGCTCTTTATTGCGTTTGTATATTGATTCCTGGTTGTTAAAGTTAGCCTCGGCCTGTTTTAGCATTTGGGCTGAGTTGCCCACGGTGGCCTTTTGGGTATTGTATGATGCCACGGCACGCTCATAGCCCGATTGCAAAATGTCAGGCCTGATACGGCATAACAGCTGGCCTTTTTTAACCACGTCGCCTTCCTTTATCGGCAGGTCAACCACCTCGCCTGATACCTCGGCACTTATTTTTACCTCAACATGCGGCTTTACCTTACCACTTGCCGATACCGATTCGGTTATGGTACGGTCGGCAGCCTTTTCGGTTGCTACCTGTGTTTTATTTGATCCGCCTAAAAAGCCGGACACTTTGCCGATGATCAGCAGTACAACAAGTACCCCGGCAATTATCAGAATATATTTTGTAGTCTTTCCCATGATTCAGTTAATAGTTATAGCGTAATAGGTTTTCCCAGATAATAATCGATCACTTTGCTTCTGAACACCATTTGGTAGCGTGCCTGTATCATATCAAACTCAGCTTTGTTCAGGTTGGTTAACGAGGTATTCAGATCAAGCGAATTTACTAAACCTACATTAAACCGTTGCAATATGGCGTTATAAGCATCCTTATTGGCCTGGTAGGTTTGCTGTGCCGATACAGAGCGTTTTTGGGCCGCCTGCACATCCCACACAGCCTGGTAAATGATCTTACTCAGGTTATTGCGCGATAATTGTGCCTGAACTTCGGCATTTTCATATTGAATTTTTGCCTTGCGCACCGCGGTACGGGTAGCAAAACGCCTAAAGATAGGTATCTGCAAGCTCACCCCTATTGATTGATAGAAATTATCGCTCAACTGGCCAAATACATTTGGCTTATTAAATGGCGTTGCAAATGCTGGCGTAACAACCGTATCGCGGGTCGCATTATTAACCACGCCTATCGGGTTGAACTCGCCGGTAGCGTAAGGCTGACCGGGGCGCTGATAAATGCTTGAATAGTTTGATCCTAATGAAGCGAACAATACCAAATTGGGATAGTAAGCGCCTTTGGCAACCTTTACCGCTTGTTTTAATACATCGCGCTGTAATTCGGCCAGGCGAACATCGGGGTTTACGGTAAGTGCCGTATTCAATACATCCTGCGCATTGAACAGGGATTGTACCGATAGCTGGCTAACATCAGGCCTAACCACCTCTATTGGTGTTTCGGGCGGCATTTCCATGTATTGTTTCAACGTAAGTACTGATAGCTCCAGCTGGTTTTGCGCGTCGGTACGGTTAAGCTCGGCGGTTGATAGTTGCGATTTGGCTTGCGACAGATCAACAACGGTTTGGTTACCGGCCTTAAAGCTGATATTAGCACGATCAAGCGTTTGCTTTGAAATAGCGATCTGCTGATCGGCAGCCGTAAGTAAATCCTGATTGGTTAATACGGTAAGGTAAGTGGTCACTACATTCAGTATCAGGTCGTTTTTAACCTTGGTAGTGTTGGTACGGTCGGCCTCTAATTGTATCTTGTTCTGGATGATCTGGTTACGCAGCTGCCCGCCCTGGTACAACACAATTTGCGATGTTAACGAGCCAAAGGCCGTAAAAATACGCTGATTGGTGAACGAGTAGGTAGACTGATCTAAGCTTCGGCCCCAGTTGAATGAACCTTGTGTGTTCACATTCAGATCGGGCAGCCGGTTGTATTTTGATTGCTTCAAATCCTCACCGGTAAGGGCTTCGCTTAACTGCGCCTGCTTAATGGTGAGGTTACGCTCCAGCGCCAGTTCAACGGCACGTTGCAGGGTTATCTTTTCCTGAGCGGCGGCGTTTAATGCCGGTATGCTTAGCATCAGCATTAAAAATATAGCCCTCAAGCTTTTTAGTATATGGTGTTTCATAAGTGCCTTTTAATGGATTAGCCGGTTTTAGGTTGCTCCTGTACTTAACTTATATTTTATAAATGAAACATTTGCTTATTTTGTACCTATGTACCTGTTTAAAACTCCGCGCCTGCTAAAATTACTGTACCCCAACCTAACGTGGGACATAAAAACCGACAGCCGCAGTATTTTTTTGACTTTTGACGATGGGCCTATACCTATTGTTACACCGCATGTATTAAATATTTTAAAACAGTACCAGGCTAAGGCTACCTTTTTTTGCATTGGCGATAACGTGCGCAAGCATCCGGATATTTTTGAGCAGGTAAAACGCGGGGGGCATGCCATAGGTAACCACACCTTTAATCACCTTAAAGGATGGAAAACTGATGATGACACCTATACCCAAAACTTTAAACAGGCTGATGACCTGCTGCATACCAACCTGTTTCGCCCGCCGTATGGGCGTATAAAACGCTCGCAGGCGGCAAGGTTAAAGGCGTTGAACCCAGAGCTGGATATTATTATGTGGGATGTATTAAGCGGTGATTTCGACATGACGCTTAAACCCGAGCGCTGCCTTAAAAAAACCATTAAATATACCCGACCGGGCTCCATTGTGGTATTTCATGATAGTTTGAAGGCCTTTAACCGCCTGGAGTATGTGCTGCCCAGGGCATTGGGCTTGTGGAAAAGCCAGGGTTACACATTTGAGTTGCTGCCCGTGCAAACACTTTAAGTTTATATCTTTGCCAAAAATATATACATAAAAAATGCTTCAGGTAAATTACATCCGCGAGAACAGGGAACAAGTGCTGGAACGCCTGGCTGTTAAAAATTTTAAGCAGCCCGAACTGGTTGACATCATTATTGAGCTTGACGAAAAACGCAGGCAAACCCAAAACCTGTCCGACAGTGTATCTGCCGAAGCAAATGCCGCCGCCAAAAAAATTGGTGAGCTGATGCGCACCGGTCAAAAGGAAGAAGCCGAAGCCATTAAAGCCAACACCGGCAAATGGAAAGAAGATATTAAGCAATACGGTGAGCAACTTAACGCTTTGGAGGCCGAGCTGCAACAAAAGCTGGTATTGCTGCCCAACCTGCCGCACAGCTCGGTACCCAAAGGCTTAACGCCCGAGGAGAACGAGATTGTATTAGAGCATGGCAACAAACCCGAACTGCCGGGTAATGCACTGCCGCACTGGGAACTGGCGGCTAAATATAATTTGATAGACTTTGAACTGGGTGTTAAGATAACCGGTGCCGGTTTCCCGGTTTACAAAGGCAAGGGTGCCAAACTGCAACGCGCGCTTATCAGCTTCTTTTTAGATGAGGCCGAAAAGGCCGGTTACAGCGAAATGATAGTGCCGCTGCTGGTTAACGAAGCATCGGGCTTTGGTACCGGACAGCTGCCTGATAAGGAAGGACAGATGTACCATGTAGGTGTTGACAACCTGTACCTGATACCTACCGCCGAAGTACCGGTTACCAACCTGTACCGCGATGTGATATTAAAAGGTGAAGAACTACCGGTTAAAAACTGTGGTTACACGCCATGCTTCCGTCGCGAGGCGGGCTCATACGGTGCCCATGTACGTGGCCTGAACCGCTTGCATCAGTTTGATAAGGTGGAGATAGTGCAGGTAGTACATCCTGATACATCATACAGTGTGTTAGAGGATATGAGCGCTCACGTGCAAGGCCTGCTGCAAAAGCTGGGTTTGCCTTACCGTGTGCTGCGACTTTGTGGTGGCGATATGGGCTTTGCATCAGCCTTAACTTACGATATGGAAACCTGGAGCGCGGCACAACAACGCTGGCTGGAGGTATCATCAGTATCAAACTTTGAAACCTTCCAGAGCAACCGCCTTAAACTGCGTTTCCGTAATGCTGAGGGTAAAACACAGTTAGCCCACACTTTGAACGGCAGCGCCCTGGCCCTGCCACGTATTGTTGCTACCTTATTAGAGAATAACCAGACAGAAGACGGCATCAAAATACCGGAGGCATTAGTGCCTTATACTAAGTTTGACTGGATAAAGTAATTTTAGTCCACCCCGTCATTACATTAACTATCTAACTTGTCATTTCGAGCGATAGCGAGAAATCTGCCTGCGTTTACAGCAAAGCGACAGATTTCTCCTCGTACCTCGCTCGAAATGACAAAAAAGTGGTATAAAAAAAATAAAAAAGAGCGTAGGGCTGGCAGAAAACCGGGCCAGGGAATATGGCCTTGCGGGCGGAAGGTTTTTCTGCCTTGACTTTTGGTTACTTTGTGTCTAAGACAAAGTAACTGGGCTCTGCGCCCAAGAGCAGACTGACGATAATTGTAAGCACAATCCCTTAAATTAAGCACAGCACCTTCATTACTTGTCCTCAATTTCTTTTGAGCGATCAAAAGAAACAAAAATCGCCGGCTGTTTAATTTTCTATTAAAGTCAGTGCATTTTCAGTGCTACCCGAAAATTAAAAGGCCGGTGGGATTGAGTATGATTGGTTTGTGACTTTATCAAAAAAATATTGTCATTTCGAGCGATAGCGAGAAATCTGTCGCTATGCAATAAACGTTTGCAGATTTCTCCTCGTACCTCGTTCGAAATGACAAGTATTTGTTAACTCCCTCTCCTGAAAGAGAGGGCTGACGTGGAGCCTACCTCCAAGCCTTATACTGATTGATCAACCCGTTGGTTGAAGCATCGTGCGTGGTAATATCATCAGCGGTACGTAACTCAGGGAGAATTTTACCGGCAAGTTGCTTGCCCAGTTCAACACCCCATTGGTCAAAGCTGTAAATGTTCCAGATGATGCCTTGTACAAATATTTTATGCTCATACATGGCTATTAATGCGCCCAGCGTGTGCGGGGTTATCTTTTTAACCAATATAGAGTTGGTTGGGCGGTTGCCTTCAAATACTTTAAATGGCGCTAATACTTCTATTTCAGCATCGCTTTTGCCTTGTGCTTTTAATTCGGCTACCACTTCTTCTTCAGTTTTGCCGTTCATTAAGGCTTCGGTTTGAGCGAAGAAGTTTGATAGCAGTAAGGTATGGTGCTCGCCAACCGGATTATGCGTTTGTGCCGGAGCAATAAAATCGCAAGGGATCAACTTAGTACCCTGGTGTATTAATTGATAAAAAGCGTGCTGGCCATTTGTACCCGGCTCGCCCCAAATAACCGGACCGGTTGAGTAATCAACCACCTTGCCGTTACGGTCAACATACTTGCCGTTACTTTCCATATCGCCTTGCTGAAAATACGCGGCAAAGCGGTGCATGTATTGATCATACGGCAAAATAGCCTCGGTTTCTGATTCAAAGAAGTTGTTATACCAAATACCTAACAAGGCTAATATAACCGGTACGTTCTGTTCAAATTCGGTATTACGGAAGTGGTTGTCCATAGCATGGGCGCCACCAAGCAGCTCCTCAAAATTATCAAAGCCGATGCTTAACGATATGGAAAGACCGATAGCGCTCCACAATGAGTAACGACCGCCTACCCAATCCCAAAAACCGAACATGTTAACGGTATCAATACCAAACTTGCCCACAGCATCGGCATTGGTTGATAGTGCCGCGAAGTGTTTGGCAACATCAGCCTCAACAGCGCCGCTCTCTAAAAACCAGTTACGGGCGGTATGGGCGTTGGCCATGGTTTCCTGCGTGGTAAAGGTTTTGGATGCGATCAGGAATAACGTAGTTTCCGGATTAACAGTTTTCAGCGTTTCGGCAATGTGCGTACCATCAACGTTTGATACAAAGTGCAGGTTCAGGTGGTTCTTGTAAGCTTTCAAAGCTTCGGTAACCATTACCGGCCCCAGGTCTGAGCCGCCGATGCCGATGTTCACCACATCCGTTATCGGTTTGCCGGTATAACCTTTCCACTCGCCGCTTATTACGGCATTGCTAAACTCCTTCATGTGCTGTAGTACCGCATTCACGTCGGGCATTACATCCTTACCTCCGGCCAAAACCGGGGTGTTGCTGCGGTTGCGCAGGGCGGTATGCAATACTTCACGACCTTCGGTAGCGTTTATCTTTTCGCCGTTGAACATGGCCTCAATGGCATCCTTAACGCCGCACTCTTTGGCCAGCTGTATCAGCAGGGCGATGGTTTCATCGTCGATACGGTTTTTAGAGTAATCAAGCAATATCTCCTCAAATTGGATAGAGAACTTGCTGAAACGATCGGCATCACCGGCAAAAAGCTCACGCAGGCTTTTAGGAGCGATATCTATGTAATGATCAGTAAGGTACTTGAACGCGTTGGTTGTGGTAAAATCAGTTGAAGGTAGCATAGTGATCTAAAGTTTTTTGACAAAATTAACTTTTTGAGCTACTTATAAAAGCTTTTAAAGTAAACAGCGCGTCACGTTTTTAGCAACAACTTGTTATGCGCATGTTTTTTGCCCGCTGTTAAAACCGTTTTGTTAATAGCCACGTTTACAAATTTCTATATTTGCCATATGACCAAGGAACAGATACAGGATTTAAGGGATAGAACAGCTTCCCTGAGGAGGCATCTTTGACATTGATGCCAAGCTTGAAAAACTGAACGAAGAACAGGAAATAACTATAGGCCCGCATTTTTGGGACGCCCCGAAAGAGGCCGAAAAGGTACTGGCATCCATCAAAGCCAAAAAAACATGGACCGACGCTTATCAGCGTGTAGCATCAATTGTTGATGACACACAGGTATTGTACGAGTTTTACCAGGGTGGCGATGCCAGCGAAGCTGAAATGAAGGAGCAGTTTGATACCGCCATTATAGCCATTGAGGAGCTGGAATTTAAAAACATGCTATCGGCAGAGGAAGACCAGCTGAATGCCGTATTGCAGATAACCGCCGGTGCCGGTGGTACCGAAAGCTGCGACTGGGCCAGCATGCTGATGCGTATGTACATTATGTGGGGCGAAAAAAATGGCTACAAGGTTAGTGAGCAGGACTCGCAGGAGGGTGATGTGGCCGGTATAAAAACCGTGACCCTGCAATTTGAGGGCGATTTTGCTTATGGCTACCTTAAAGGAGAGAATGGTGTACACCGCCTGGTGCGCGTATCACCGTTTGATGCCAATGCCAAGCGCCATACCTCATTCGCATCGGTATACGTATACCCATTGGTTGATGATACTATTGAGATAGAGGTTAATCCGGCCGACATCGAGTTTGAAACCTTCCGCTCGGGCGGTGCCGGTGGGCAGAACGTGAACAAGGTGGAAACCGCTGTGCGTTTATACCACAAACCATCGGGCATTATTATCAAGAACCAGGAATCGCGCTCGCAGTTGCAGAATAAGGAGAACGCCATCCGCCTGCTTAAATCTCAGTTATATGAGATAGAGATGCGTAAGCGTATGGAAACTACCAATGCCATTGAGGGTAACAAGAAGAAAATAGAATGGGGGTCGCAAATACGTAACTATGTGTTGCACCCTTACAAGCTGGTTAAGGATCTGCGTACCGACCACGAAACATCAAATGCGCAAGCTGTACTTGATGGCGACATCAACGACTTTTTGAAAGCCTACCTGATGGAATTTGGCGGCGATAAGTAACCGCGTTTTTGGCATCGATTTTGAATTATACAAAGCCCTTAACAATAAATTAAGGGCTTTTTTAGTTTAATAAGTTTCGGCATTTATGAGGTGTGTAAAGAATTAACATTCTTTTAAAAAATAAATGCTTGATATTGTGAGTAATACAGTTTAATTTTAACCACCCCTAATTAACTGAGCATGACACGACAACGTTTTAAAAACGTACTACTTGTAGCCCCCGACAACTGCCCTCGTCGTTTAGCAGCTGAATACGATTACGTAAAGCATATAGCTGACCCTGCCCGTATATTCCCGGTAATATTTGAGATGAAGCCCGACCTGATCCTGTTTGATCATGAGTACATCAAAACTGATATTGAACGGATAGTTCGTCGCCTGCGCATGAACACCTTTTACAAAAAAACCAAAATTTGCTGTTACAAGCTAAAACCCCATACCGAAACGGATGAACTGCTGAAAGCCATCGGCGTAAATAATTTTATTTATCCCGAGGACTTATACACCGATAGCACCGAAAAGGTAAACATATTTACCGCCATACTGGATGCCTCGCTGATGCGGGTGTTGGCTAAGTTGGCGTAAGCTTGATTTTAAGAGTCCTTTATTATTTATGTCATTTCGACGAAGGAGAAATCTCTCGCTTTTTAATAAGCGCAGACAGATTTCTCGCTATCGCTCGAAACGACAGGGTTAAAACAGAAGCACAAACCCTAAATAACCTCTATTACCGGCATCAGAAATGCCCGGAGTAGCACAAACCCTGCCAAAGCACAAACTTTCACCGGGCAGGGCGTAGCCGGCGATTTTTGTTTCTTTTGATCGCTCAAAAGAAATTCAGGACAGGTAATGAAGATGCTATGCTTTTATGAACAGTTTGTACTTTATTTCACAGGTTGTGCTTCTACTATCGTCAGTCTGCTCTTGGGCGCAGGGCCCAGTTACTTTGTCTTAGACACAAAGTAACCAAAAGTCAAGGCAGAAAAAACCTTCCACCCACAGGCCATACTCCCTGGCCCGGTTTTCTGCCAGGCCACCGCTCTTTTTTGAAGAACGCGTCATTTATAAAAAGTCCTCCCCTTGGGGGAGGATTTAGGAGGGGTTGTACGAGGCGCAATGAACGTATACAGATTTCTCCTCCGCCGAAATCACATAATTATTAAAGCGGCATCGAAGTCCTCCCTCTCGGTGAACATTTACAAAGAGCACTCTTTTTCTCCCTCTGAAATATATTTCATTACTTTGTTGTCCTGCTTTTAAATGGTGAAAACATTTTTGGGCGGAGGCATATTTTATTTGTAATGCAAAAGCAACCTAAAAAAATAGCGGTAATTGGTGGCGGTAGCTGGGCAACGGCTAACATCAAGATACTGACCGATAATAATACTCCCAAAGAAATATACTGGTGGATGCGCAGCGCCGAGGCAGCAGAGCATATCCACAAATTCAGGCATAATCCTAATTATTTGAGTTCGGTTGAGATAAAGGTTCCGGCGGAAAATATATCTACCGATATAAAATACATTATCGGCGCTGCCGACATGATATTGCTTAATGTTCCCGCGGCTTTCTTAAAGGATGCGCTTCGGGGTATTACGGCTGATGATCTGAAAGGGAAAAAGATCATATCGGCCATTAAGGGTATAGTGCCGGACGAAAACCAGATCATCGGTGAATTTTTACAGCAGCACTGCATGATACCGGCAAGCGACATCATCGTGATCAGCGGGCCATGCCATGCTGAAGAGGTGGCGCTTGAAAAGCTATCGTACCTCACCATAGCCTCGCAGGATGTTGAACTGGCTACCGAATTCGCGGGCATGTTCAGCAACAGGTATCTGAAAACCATCGTGTCCGACGATATATATGGCACCGAATGGTCGGCTGTTTTGAAAAACATTTATGCCGTTGCCAGTGGTATTTGCCATGGTGTGGGCTATGGCGATAATTTCCAGGCGGTACTGATATCAAACGCCATTCGCGAACTGAAAGACTTTTTGGATGCCGTACATCCTATTGATCGTGATATAAAGGAGAGCGCCTACCTGGGCGATCTGTTGGTTACCGCCTACTCACAGTTTAGCCGCAACCGCACCTTCGGTAACATGATAGGCAAGGGCTACACCGTAAAATCGGCACAGTTGGAAATGAACATGGTTGCAGAGGGCTATTACGCCATTAATTGCCTTTATGAAGTTAATAAGCAATACAAGGTGCACATGCCTATTTGCAACGCGGTGTATGCTATATTGTATCAAAAGAAATCGCCGGTAGTAGAGATGAAAAACTTGGCAGAGAAATTGAGTTGATTAATCAACTTAATTATCTGTAACCATGAAAAATATATTAAAAGTTGCTGTTGTAGCAGCTGGCTTGCTGGCCTCATCATACGGCCATGCACAAAGTGTAGGCAAGGATGTAAAAAAGACGGCCAAAAAAGTAGGCAATAAAACATCAGAGGTGGCCTCAAAAGGAGCGTCGTCAGTAGTTGATAAAAAATATGATGGCAAGGCCGGGCCAAATAACGAAACCATCTTTATCGATAAAAACTCGGCCTATTACTACATCAACAAAAAAGGCAAAAGGGTTTACATACCTAAAGATCAACTGCGAGATAAGGTTGAATAATAGAAACGCCCCGCTGAATAATCAACGGGGCGTTTCCATTTTATAAGGTCAGCGTAATTTATGATTTACGTTGCGGGTTATTTATATCAAGCTTTTCGATTATGCCGGTTACTACTTTAGGCAGATCGTTAATGGCTTTTTGCGGGTTGCGCACTTCGCCTACACCGTAACCACGCCATACCATTTTACCGGTTTTACGGTCTATCAGGTCAATAATAACGGTGCCTTCGCGGTATGGTACACGTTCGGCAAAACCGCCGCCGCCACCCCAGCCGCCGTAGCCCCAGCCACCGCCCCAAAACGGACGATAGCCCCAGCCACCCCAGCCGCCCCAACCAAAGCCGAAGCCCGGGTAACCCCAGCCGCCCCAGCCACCACCATAGTAGTTGGTTTTATAACCACGGCCGGTCATGGTGGTATAGTTCACCAATAGGTCGGGCTCGCCTGTTTGTTCAACAAGGCCTTTTGCTTTCAAAGCTTCAACGGCCGCGTCCTTAATGTTGGCGTCGGCAATATCGTTAGCGTAAATTTTACGTGGATTGTTACTTGGTTTTGGCGCTTCAACAAAGCCAAAGCTGCGGTACACGCTCAGGTTAGTTTTGTTTTTGGCAGCGGTATAGTAACGGTAGTTTGAGCAGGCGCTTAGCCCGCCAAGCAGGAACAACACCAGCCCTGCGTATATCAATCTTTTCATGACGCTTATATCTCCCTTTTTTGTTTAGACATTTGGCACTATAAATGGTTTAACATCTTTTTAAATATTTTTACGACAGATACTTACCCACTATTGGCATACGGCGCCCCATACCAAATGCCTTTGGCGATACACGCAAAATAGGCGGCGTTTGGTAACGCTTATGCTCGGCGGTATTTACCAGCTTTATCACCTTGCGCACAATAGCTTCATCGTAACCCATCTGTATTATCTCTGACGATGAACAGCGGTTCTCTACATACTCCTGCAATATCTTGTCCAAAACATCATATTCGGGCAGCGAATCAGTATCTTTTTGATCTGGCCTTAACTCTGCCGATGGTGGTTTGACGATAGTATTCTCAGGTATAATCTCGCGCTCGCGGTTCAGGTACCTTGCCAGTTGGAAAACCTGGGTTTTAAACACATCGCCAATTACTGATATACCACCGCACATATCGCCATATAAAGTGCCATAACCCACGGCAGCCTCGCTTTTGTTGGATGTGTTGAGCAGTATATAGCCAAACTTATTACACATGGCCATCAACAACACGGCACGACTGCGCGATTGTATATTCTCCTCGGCAATATTGAAGGGCAAGGTTTTGAATTGCGGCGCCAATGCCGTTTCAAAGGCATCGGTAACATCTTTTATAGCGATAGTTTCTGACTTACAGCCCAAATTACGCACCAAATCCTCGGCATCTTTTAGTGAATGATCTGTTGAGAATTTTGATGGAAGCAACACTGCCATCACATTCTCCGGACCTAAAGCCTCGGCAGCCAGCGCACACACCACCGCCGAATCAATACCACCCGACAAACCCAGGGTAGCCCTTGTAAAGCCCGATTTATGAAAATAATCGCGGATGCCTAAAAGCAAGCCTTGATGTATCTGCTCAATATCAATAGGGCGGGTAGGTTTAACGCCTGATTGATGATCGAAGCTAACCGCACCATCAGCATCCAAGGTATAATAAGTGATGCTTTCCTCAAAATAAGGTAGCTCGTCGAGCAGGTTCCCTCCTTTGTCAAACACCATTGATCCTCCGTCGAATATCAGCTCGGTTTGCGCGCCTACCTGGTTCACATAAAACAGCGGCAGGTTGTAGCGGGTGGCATTATCTTTTAATATCTCAATACGCTCCTCATCATGGTTATAAGCAAACGGCGAGGCTGCTATATTGATCATTACCGTTGGTTGCTGCTGTATCAGCGTATCCATAGGGCGGGTAATGTACAGCGGATTTTCAATGGTATTCCATAAGTCCTCGCAAATAGTTAGCGCTATGCGGTGACCCTTAAAATCGATACAGTTAAACTCGGTCGAGGGTTCAAAGTAGCGGTATTCATCAAATACATCGTAGTTTGGCAACAAAGCCTTATCTACCCGGTGTTGTATTTTCCCTTCGCTGATAAAATAGGCTGAATTACTCAGATCCTTACCCTCGGGTTTATTATTCTCCGTTGGGATGCCTATAATGCAGGCAATATCGATACACTCCTGCGCTATTTTTTGGGCGGCATCTTCGCAAAGGCCTATAAACTCGCGGAATTCCAGAAAATCGCGCGCGGGGTAACCGCATACGCATAGTTCGGCAAATACAACCAGGTCGGCACCCTCGCCCTTAGCCTTTTTGATGGCCGAGATTATCTTTTCTGTATTCGAATCAAAATTACCTATATGATAGTTAAGCTGTGCTAAAGCGATCTTCATGAGAATGTATACTTATTTTTTAAGTTTGTACAGAATGAGCATGATACCCACCCGTAACAAAGCAAAACAAATTTACTTAATTTTTAGCATCATACTGCTGTTTTGCGCCTGTGGCGACAGCAAAAAGGTTGATGTAAGTAATATTGACCTCAATGTTACCATTGAGCGTTTCGATCAGGATTTTGATAAGATGGCCGTAAAGCCCATGCCACAGCAGGCCGCTTATCTGCAAAAAAAATACGGCAGCTTTTACCAGGATTACGTTGAGCGTGTATTACAGGCCGGCAGCGTTGCCGATACCGCCTACTTTGGCACACTGAAACAGGTATTCGCGGGTAAGGCCTACCAGGATCTGAAACACGAGGTCGATTCGGTTTACCCGACGATGGACATGCAGGAAGCTGAGCTGACCGATGCCTTCAGGCATATTAAATACTACTTCCCGCAGTTTAAGCCGATGAAGGTTTACGCTTACTTTTCGGGCTTTCAGGCGCAAACATCTATTGGTGATGGTTATGTGGCCATTGGGTTGGATATGTTTTTGGGGGCGAAATCAAAATTCTATCCCGCGCTGGTACAATCGTATCCGCATTATTTATCGCGCCGCTTTACGCCCGATAATATTACCCCGCGTGTGGTAGAGGCTGTGGTGCGCGAGGATATGTTCCCCGAGAATAAAGCAGATAAAAGTTTGCTGGCCCGAATGGTTTACAACGGCAAGATCATGTACCTGATGGATCAGGTATTGCCCAACGTGCCCGACAGTACCAAGATAGGCTACACCACCAAACAACTGGAATGGTGCAATACCTTTAAAAAAGACATTTGGGCTTATTTTTTGGATGAGAACCTGCTGTACAATGCCGATTACTTGCAGATACAGAAATACCTGACCGAAGCCCCCTTCACTCCCGGTCTTGGTGAAAAAAATGAGTCGGCACCCAAGCTGGCTGTTTGGACGGGTTGGCAGATAGTCCGCAAGTATATGGAAAAGCACCCCGACACTACCCTGCCCCAACTGATGGCCGAGCGCAACGCGCAGAAGATATTGAACGAATCGAAATATAGACCGTAAAGCCTGATGCTATAAAATAGAAACGGCTGCCTTATTGGGCTGCCGTTTCTATTTTATAGCATCAGCCAATTATTTTGTAGGTATAAGCTTCAGCAAAGCGCCCGGGCCTTCGCTCAGGGCGTAGATGTAACCGTCAGGGCTTTCGGTTACGTACCTGAAACGGCCCTTGTTTTGCAGCAAGCGTTGTTCTGATTTATATTCAGTGCCATCAAGCGTTACACGGTTAATGTGCATCAGGGCAAGCGCGCCTACCAGCAGGTTACCTTTCCAACCCGGGTATTTATCGCCGGTTACAATGCTTAAACCACAGGTAGCAATTGATGGTACCCAATAATGCTTAGGGTTTTCAATACCCGGCAATTCCTTATTAGGTGTAAGCACTGTACCATCATAGTTAATACCGTATGATGTTTTTGGCCAACCGTAGTTCTTACCTTTCTCTATCAGGTTAAGCTCATCGCCGCCTTTAGGGCCGTGCTCAACTTCCCAAATACGATTGTTAACCGCATCGTAAACCATACCCTGCGGGTTGCGGTGCCCTAAAGTCCAGATAGAGCCATGCGCGCCTGCCTGACCAACAAACGGATTATCGGGCGGAATGCGGCCATCATCAAATAAACGGTGAATTTTACCGTGGTCGTTATCCAACTCCTGCACCTTTGGTTGTGTACCACGCTCGCCCGAGCTTACGTACAGGTAGCCATCCTTATCAAACACTACACGGCTGCCAAAGTGAAAATCGGCACCGATGTATGGCTTCGCGGTATAAATATCAGCCAGATCGGTTATGGTATTCCCTTTAAGCTTAAAACGGGCCAGGGCTGTAGTAGCACCGCCTTCAACCGGTTTTGAGTAGGTAATGTATATCCAGCCGTTCTTTTTATAATCGGGGTGTAGCTTAATATCCATTAAACCACCCTGCCCTTTGTTGAATACGGCAGGTACGCCTTTCAGCTTTTCGCCGGTGAATTTGTCGTTCTTAAAAACCAATATCTCCCCGGCACGCTCGGTAACCAGCATACGGCCATCGGGCAGCCAAACCATACCCCAGGGATTGCTTAACTCGGTGTAAATGGTTTTTACGGTAAAGCCGGTACTATCGGCAACAGTGGTTTCCTTAGTTTTTTTACTGTCGGCAGGATTCATGCTGCACGACAGGACTATAATTGCCGAAGCCAGTAAGGCCGGCATAAAAAGTTTCTTCATAATGGTATTATAAGGTGATGGTGGAATTTTCAAGCATAAAGCTACACCATATACTTATAAAACGTATGTACTTTTTTAGCAAAAGCCTCTATTGTATCAACCAAATTACGAAGCGTACAACCTTGGCATTTAAGCTTGAGCAATAAATATTCTAAATACATATGTAACCGGTATTTATATGCCTGCAAACAAAACATTTTGTGTTTATGCTCTATTATAGTACCGGATATTTTTCATATTTGTTATAATTCTTTACTTAAAAATACAATTCCCCCCTTATGTCATTTAATGTTGATCTGAATAATTGCGATAGAGAACCTATTCACATTCCCGGTCAAATTCAACCGCATGGTTTTCTGATCGCTGTTGATGATGAATTCATCATCCGTTATCACAGCGAAAACGTTAGTGACTTTATACAAGGGCTACCCACCCGTTTGCTCGGCAAACACCTTGACGAGGTAGAATATGTGCTTTACCCCAGCGAGCAAACAGGCTACATTAGTCAGCTGATCACCCTGGGTAAAAACACCAAAACATTTGAGCAGATCAACCCTTTTCAATTCGAATTTAACGGCCGGGACTATTACCTGATCATACAACCGGTAAATGATCTGTATTTATTGGAATTTGAGCTTGTAACCGCCGAAATGAGTGTGGATATGCAGAAGATGATCGGCCGATCAATATCAGAAATGCTGGCCGACAAGAACTTGCAAAACCTGCTTAACAACTCGGCCGAACAGGTAAAGAAAGTTATAGGGTACGACCGCGTGATGATTTACCGTTTCGCGGCCGACGGGCACGGCGAGGTTATTGCCGAAGCTAAGAACAACCATTTGGAACCGTGGTTGGGTTTGCATTACCCGGCATCAGACATACCCAAGCAGGCCCGCGAGCTTTACAAGCTCAATTTTACCCGCCTTATTGCCGATGTTAATGCCATACCCTCAAAAATAATTACCCTTGCTGATGGTGAGCCGGAGCCTTTGGATCTGACCTGCTCGCAATTACGCGCGGTATCGCCCATCCATATTCAGTACCTTAAAAACATGGAGGTGGGCTCAAGCTTCAGCATATCACTGCTGTATAAAGGTGAGCTTTGGGGATTGATAGCCTGCCATAATTATACACCGAGATATATTGACTATAAGGCCCGCGAATCATCAAAACTGATCGGGCAGATATTATCGTCGGCATTGGAGTTCAGGCAGGATGAGGAGAGCCAGCATTTGCAGGATCGTCTTTTTGCCAGTGTTGATAAGCTATCAAAACACATGCAGCGCAGCAACAGTATTGAGGATGCCCTGAGCACCCAGGATGTTACCGTGCTTGATGTTACCTATGCCGAGGGCGCGGTGTTGCTGTACGAAAACAACCTGATCAGCTTTGGCAAAGTACCCGCTGCCGATGACCTGAACGGACTGATTAACTGGATAAAAACGGATATTACCGATACCTTTTTCAGCACCGATCATCTATCCAAACAATACCCTGCGGCGTTGGCCTTTAAGGATGTAGCCAGTGGTATCATCGTATCAACCATTTCAAAGGAGATGGGCGAATACATTATTTGGTTCAAGCCTGAGCAGTTGCAGCACATTACCTGGGCAGGTAATCCCGAAAAACCGGCCGAGGTTGACAGTAGTGGCATACTTACCATATCGCCCCGGAAATCATTCGAGGCATGGTCTGAAACCGTTACGGCGCGCTCAGCAGCCTGGAGCAATGAGGAGGTTAAGGCCGTTATCCGCCTAAAGGAGGAGCTTACCTACGCCATCAACCAAAAAGCAAGCGCCATACGCTTGCTTAACGAGAAGTTAAAGCAGGCTTACGAGGAGCTGGACACTTTCAGCTTCACCATATCGCACGACTTAAAGAACCCGTTATCGGTTATTAAAAGCTATTCGCAACTGCTTACCCGCGATAGCTCTATACGCCCGGAAGCACAGCGTGTTATTGAGCGCATTGTTGATCGTACCAACAAAATGAATTACATGATAAACGAGGTGCTTGATTACTCGCGCATCGGTCGGTCAGATATTAATTTTGTGAATGTAGAGGTTGGGCCCATGGTAAACGAGATACTTAAGGATCTGAGCCTGGTTTACAGCAACGCCACGATACAGCTTACCATTGGCGAAACGCCCGACATTCAGGGCGACCAGGTGATGATATCGCAAGTGTTTGCCAACTTGCTGAGCAACGCGGTAAAATACTCCCAAAAATCAACCCCGCAGGTGGTGAACATTGAGGGCAAAGCCACCGATAACGGTGTGCTTTACCAGATAAAAGATAATGGTTTGGGGATCGATATTAAGCAACTCCCTAAAATATTTGAACTGTTTAACCGCACCGACGATGTGAAAGACATTGAGGGCAGCGGTGTTGGCCTGGCCATAGTAAAGCGTATTGTTGAAAAACACCGCGGCAAAATATGGGTGGATAGCGAACCCGGCAAAGGCTCAACCTTTTTTGTAGAGTTTAGTAACCCGGCTTAATTAGCGCGGGCTATCCAGCTGGCAAAATGCTTAAAGGTGCTGTTGGCTGTTTCAACAACGGCGGCTTGCTCTGCTTCGGTTTTAGCCTGGGCATCCATTTTTTGCTTAAATGAGTTCCACATATTTACGGTATCCTCGCCATAGCTGTTAAAAAACGTTAGCGCTTCGCCGTTTGATGCATCCAGCTTTTGGCCTATCATCTTACTGATGATCTTACCGCCAAGGGTTGACCCCTCAATAACATATAGCGCGCCTAAAGCTTGTAAATGGTTTTCAATTACGGGCAGGTTATCAGCACCGGCTACAGTAGGTACAGGGGCATCAAGCGCTTGCAGGTCATCGGCAATGGCTGATGTTTTGCGGCGCTGGTGATAATCGTCCATCAGCGTGGTATCAATAGCGGCATCAATATGCTTTTCAAGGCCGCCAAAGTAGCCGTAGAACATTTTTAGCAGATCGGCGTAATCCTGTTTATCTTTTATGGCCTTTATGCGGCCTATCAGTGCCACCTCGGTTTCGTAGTGGTATGTTTTGGTTTCGTCTTTCAGTTTTTCAGATAGCATGTGTTGGGGTATTTTTTATAAAAACTTTAAAAATGGCGGTTTATTTCAACAAGCCCGAAAATATGATAAGCTGCAATACTATACGGGCGTAAACACCGGCAAGCACATCATCCATCATAACGCCCAAACCGCCCTTAAGCGCTTCCATACGGCGAACGCCCAGGGGCTTCACCATATCAAAAAAGCGGAATAATATCAATCCGGCAATAAGCAGTTTGATGTTATTTAACGGAACGAACAGCATGGTTATCCACATACCGGCTACCTCGTCAATAACTACACGGTAGCTATCCTTGCCCCAAAAGGGTTCAACCTTATCGCCGGTATAAATGCCGGCGAATAATATAACCAGTCCGATAGCAATTGCAGGCAAAGGGGCAAGTACCGCCGGCACCTGCCACAAAAAGTAAATAACCACACAGGTAACTATAGAGGCGTATGTGCCCCCACCCTTTAAATAGCCTATACCAAATATGGACGCGATCAGTTTATTCATTAGCTCTTTTTCAGTACTTCTTCGGCATCCTCGGCAACCTCGGGCTCAATGGTGTGCCTTTTCGGGAAGTTGAACAATAACGATGTTACTACCGGTATAACAAATATGGCCACGGTAAATATGGATACGAACAGATCGGTACGCTCACCCTCAATAGCATGCGCCAAAGGTGTTTCCGGGTAAAAATGCGTGTATAATGATGATGATAGCTTAAGCCCTAATACACCAATTACGATAAAAGCGATAGTTTCCAGAAAGGTGAACTTCTCCATCAGTTTAACAAAAGCCTGCGCCACAAAACGCATGGCCAGTATACCAATGAAAACGCCCGTATAGATCAGGAACACATGATCGGTAAATGCCACCGCCGCGAACACGTTATCAATAGAAAAGGCAAGATCCATTACCTCAACCAGGGCTACGGTTGCCCAAAAGTTACCCATCAAACCAACGGTTGATTTGTATATCCAGCTCTCACTTTTATTAACGGATTCATCCTCATTCTTATCGCCACCGGCTTTGCCCTTAAAATAGTTAAAGGCCAGGTACAACAGGTACAAACCACCAAGCGGTTTAAGCCACCATATTTTTACCAGCCATGCCGCCAAAAACAAACAGATACCCCTAAATACATACGCGCCGATGATACCGTAACGCAATGCTTTGTTACGTTGCTCCTTCGGCAGATCGAGTACCATGGTGGCCAGCACCGCGGCATTATCAACCGAAAGTAAGCTTTCAATAACTATCAGGTTTAAAATTATAAGTAAACCCGCTTTAATATCTTCCCCTAAAAGGGTGTGTAAAAAGTCCATCTTTTAATATATGTGTTTTAATGTTTAGAGTAAGTATATATGCCTAATGTTACCGGCTTTAAATGATATCCGTATTCAGCATAGTTTTAAGGATATTCGCCTGCGCATCAAAACTCGCAATATTCTGCAAGAAATCAATATCCGATATTTTTTTGTAGTTCTCGCCCAGCAGATCTTTTACCTCGGCGGGGATGTTTATGCGGATTAAATGGGCACGACTTTTCAGCTGATCATTTTTATCCTGTAATTCCTGTATAATGCGCTGGTTACGGGTAATATCAGTACTTAAGTTGATACCGTTAAGCTTATTTTCATCAAAGAGCAAAAACAGGTTACGCGATGGGTAAAACAGGTAATATTCATCCTGATCATCAATAAACCTATACACTTCAACCAGCAGATCACCGGCACGCAGGCCGCAGTAAAATTCGGTACGAAAATCAAACTTACACAAACGCCCCATCAGCTTACGGTGTATAAGCGCGTGGGCATTGGTATAAACCTCGGCTGGCTCGTAGTCGGTAATTTCGGCAAGCAGTTCGGGGGTAATGTTGTAAAAATAGTCCTCCGCGTAGCGTACACCAAAGGCGTTGATGTTTCGCACCAAAGTGTACTCCTGCCCCCCGTCAGACAGTTGCTGATACAACTTGCGCAGCGAATTATTGATGCGAAGGGCCTGGCGTTGCTTATCGTTATTAAAATCGGCCTCGCTAAAATCAGCGCTTTTAATGCTGTTTATCAGCTCCTCGTTCAGGTGTATCTCATCAAACAAAAGGCTCACCTTGCCCTCGTTTATTTTTTTGATACGCCTTAGCAAATCAATGGCGGGCAAAGTGAACTGGGTATGAAACAGGTCGAGCTTGTTAATATCAAGCTCGGGTTTGGTTTCATAAAGCTTATGAATAACCTGTGTACGCAAGTATATCTTATAAACTATCTCATCCTCAAAAAATGCGGAGAGCAGGTGCAGTTTATTCAGTGTTTTTGTCGACTCACGTAATGTCAGGTTATCATCCATTCGCTATCCTCATCGGCCGGTATTTACGTTGGTAACGTTCTTTTTTAATTCAGTTTCCAGGTTTTGCAGTTCAGATGTAAGCACCTTACGGTTTTGCGCACCCTGCTCATGTATCTGTTTAACCTCGTTAAGGGTTTCGATCAGCAATTGCGTGGTGCGTTTCAGCGTATCTATTGACACGACGGTCTTTTCATTCTCGCGCGCAACATCAATACTGTTTTGCTTAAGCAGCTCGGCATTTTTTTGCAGGATGGTGTTCGTCGTGTCCGATATTTTTTTCTGCATCTCCACATTGGCCTTTTGCCTGTTGAGAGCCACGGCAATGGTGAGCTGGTTTTTCCAAACCGGTATGGTTGTGGTTACAATGGATTGTGCTTTTTCGGCAATTGAAGTATTGTTGTTTTGCACCACCCTTATTTGCGCTAATGATTGCAGCATGATAAAGCGCACCACTTTCATATCGGCCAGGCGCTTATCCAGGCGGTTCACAAAATCGCGCAGATCGGCAATTTCATAATCGTTGTAGGCTGATGGATTGCCTTCCATTTCGGCCAGTTTTTCGCTCAGCTCGTTATGTTTTATATGGCCCGATATGATGAGCGATTCCATCTGCTTAATGTACTCCACATTGCTCTCGAACATGGTTTGCAGCGAACTGTTATCCTTAATGGCGTTCAACCTTCCGGTTTTGATCTTGTTGGTGATCTTATCTACGTTGTTGATCACCAGATCGTACTTCTGGAACAGCTTTTTAGCATCAAATACCAGCCTTTTTATCAGCGGTATGCGCGCCAAAAAATTGGTGAACGAGTTACGCTCCAGTTCATCAACATCAATATAATTAAGTTCGGTAAGCAGATCATTGATCAGGCCGCCTACCTCGCCCGAGTTATAGGTACGTACCGATGCCAAAAACTGGTTACTGTAACGCTCCATGGTGTTTTGCACCTCAACGCCATAATTTAATATAGAGTTGGCATCAGCCGGGTTAAGGCCTTTGTTCAGATCGGCATATTTGCTCAGGTCGGCGGTTGATGCCTGGGTAAGGTCAACGTTGCCATCCTTATCTATCAGCTTTACAGCGTTTGATACCTGGGCATTTTGTGAGGCATCATTCAGGTTAGGTTCCATATCAGGTAATGTTTAAATGTAAGTAATGCCGTTTAGATGCACTACTTACACATAAGTTACTATAAATACTTTTGAGTTACGGTTTGTACGGTTTCTTGCAGCTTACGATCCTTGGTCGGTTCGCCAATGGCATTCAGCTTCCACTCGCCGTTACGTTTGTAAAATACACCTAATACCATTGATACGTGCCCGGCAAAGTTACCACCCGCAATATTGTACTTGGCAAACTCCTCGGTAACGCGTTTTGGCGTACCCTCGTACACGCGGATAGAAGCGAACGGAATGCTGCCAAAATCCTGCCCGCGAAAGCTGTTCAATACAAAGGCCACATAAGCTGTAGTTGGATGCAGGCTGGCCAGGTCAACGCTGATCACCTCGTTATCCAGGCCATCATCGCCACCCATATCGCCGGTAAGGTCATCACCGCTATGTTTTACCGAGCCATTCTTTGATTTAAGGTTGCCAAAGTATATTACTTCCTGCAACTGCTTGTTCTCATCATACAAAGCGCAGCTGGCATCAAGGTCAACTGCCTCTTTTTTGGTACCAAAGAAGCCCTTTTTTTCAATTGCGCCCCAGTTAATACCTACACATATATTTTGCAGCTTGCTGCCATTGCTTTTTTCAAGACTAATGCGCTGGCCTTTTTCAAGATTGATTGCCATAGTTTAAGTTTATTAATTGTATTTGTTTAAGTAATCCTGCAAGCCACCTTTCATACCTACGCCAACGGCTTCAAACTTCCACTCGTTGTTGCGTTTGTATATGCGACCGAACTCTACTGCTGTTTCGATTGAAAAATCTTCTTCCAGCTCGTACTTCAATATCTCAACATTGGTAGCGCTATCAAATATGCGGATGAATGAGTTGCGCACCTGGCCAAAGTTTTGCCTGCGCTCGCCGGCCTCGTGTATGGTTATCACAATACATATCTCGGTAGCCTGGGCTGATATTTTTGAAAGGTCAACCTTTATCTGCTCATCATCGCCCTCGCCCGCACCGGTCAGGTTATCGCCGGTATGCTCAACAGCTTCGTCCGGCGATTTAGTGTTGTTGTAGAATACAAAGTACTCATCGGCCAGCAGCTTTTTGTTTTCGCCCAGTATGAATAATGACGCATCAAGGTCAAACGCCGAGCCGGTTGATGAACTGTTGGTATCCCAACCCAGGCCGATAGTGAATTTAGGCGCAGCAATGGCTTCGCGCTGCCCTTTTTGAAGATTAATAGCCATATATAGTTATGCTAAGTTTTTGTTGAATACTGATAATTGTTTTTTAATATAATTCAGGTTTGGCTGATAACACTCCATTGTATGATAACCGTTACCCAGGGCCATATCGTATAAATTGTTTATAAAATCCTCGGGCTTGTTCTGCAAAAACACACGGAAGCTATCGTGATCATAATTCAGGATATACTTTACTATACGTGTATTAATGCTGAATTTACCGCTCAGAATTATACTGTCCAGATCAAAAATAGTTTGTACCTGATAATAATTCAAATAATTTTCGATGCTGGGGTGTATGCCCTTGTTAATAAGCTCGGCAAAGTAGAGCATAAATATATTGTTATCCAACCCATACTCATCAACCATCTTCATGATCATGTGCTCGTGGCTGCCGGTTATCTTAATATCATCCAAAAACAATAGCGTTTTGCCTTTGATGAAGTCCTTATCAATATGGAACGAGTCGTTACCTATCAGTTTAAGGCGCTGCTCGGCATCCAGTTCGCCGTAATCTTCTTTATAAGTTATGGTTCTATGTACCTTGGCCTCCTGAACCACCGGCAGGTTATGGTGCGCCAGCCAGCGGTTAAGCGCCGATACAAAGTAATTTTTCAAGGTATACGTTGCCGTTGGGATGAACGAGTACGGGCTTGATATTACCACCAGCTGACTGGTGATAGGCTCGCCGTTAAGGTGCTCCTCAATAAAGCCCTGGGCAAGCGAGTTGCCAAAACTGCGTGCCACCTCGGCATCGCCATATTTAAAGCGACTATAATCCGCCGCGCTGAACCCGAACTGCTCAGGCTCAGTTATTTTATGTAATGAGTACGTTAGGTGCATTATCTGTAAGGTTTTTTATGGTTAGTTGTGTAGAGTTAATTAGTAAGGTATTGAACCCGCAAGCCTGCGCACCCGCTACATCGGCCAGTTTATTGTCGCCAATGTGTATGATATCCGCAGGCATTATACCCGGATGCAGTTGTTGCGCACCCTCAAACATCAGCTTAAAAAATTCGGGGTGAGGCTTTGAATAACCGGCCTCGTCAGAAAACAATTGGAAAGCGAAGAAACCATCAAGCCCTAATTGCTTAAGTACCTTGCGCAGGGTTACGCCTTTTATAAAACCCGTATTACTGAGTATATTGGCGGTGGCTCCTTGTTCGTTTATTAAATGGTTAAGTACTTCAATAGTTTGCTCGCTGTATACTACCGGCAGGTATTGAAAAAGCAATTGCTCCATACGGTTGTACAGGTCGTCAACATCAATATCGGCAATACACTCGTGGGTATCATTTATCATGCTGATCACCATCAGGTACATCTCGTCGGCATCAATGTTTTTTCCGGTTTTTTCGTTGATGTGGTTCACCATCAGGTCAACCTGGCGGAATATGCGCAGCACCTCATCCAACGGTTTATTGCTGAAGTTAAGATGCTCAAAAAAATATTGGGCACGCCGGGCCTTGAACTCGGGGTTTGAGCGGATAAGGGTTAACCAAAGGTCGAACGAATAATGCTGATAAGTGGGCATTATGGGTCAGTTTTTCTTTATAAAATACCTGTTAAAGTAAGCCTTATTTTTTAACGACACAAATTACACTTTTAAAATAACATGTTTTTAAAGATTAGTTAAAGCATAAATACGTTGATTGTTTACCAGCGTTATACTTTCAGTTTTTATGTAAGCTATTGCAAAACAAGCCATAAAAACATCTGTTTACATTGTATTCATCATATAAAACTACTATGTTTGCATAGTAAACTCTTTTGATAATGAGAGCGGGCTTATTAAGATATCTGTTAACATTTCTACTCATTTTTTCCGTAATGGAAAAAACAGGTATCTCTTTGCTTTCATTATTCAGCACCAACAGTACCGAACTTTCAGAGAAACTTTTTACTGATGACGAGGAATCATCATCATCACGTACTGAAAGTAAGGAAACCGTGGTGACCGAGTTTTGGTTACATCACCCTTCATGGCTCCTGCCGGCACCACATTTTGAAGCGCAAGCCTATGCCTACACCCATGCCGACAGCGATGAGCACCTGGCCTATTTTCCATCGGTGCCTACCCCGCCGCCCAACGCCGTTATACCAGCCTGAGTACTTTTTATTTTGACCCCTTGAACTAAACGCATTGCGGCAGCGGTTGCCGCGAACGTTTGTTTACTTCTATTATTTTTTCTAATAAAATGACTATTAATAAAATTGGTGTTGCCTTAGCAACCATTGCCGGTGTAATTACATTTAATACAGCGTCGGCACAAACCGTGAGTGATAAACAGCTGCAAAAAAACGCCGAGCCTATCAAAAACTCGCTTACCTACATTAATCAGCTGGAGCCATTGAAATTCGAGTTCAACCTGGATAAATACAAACAACTTAACCTGCCTGCCGGTACCCAGTACGGTTTCTCGGCCGATGATGTTAAGCTGGTATTGCCTGAGTTGGTAAAGCAGGATAACAAATGGTACACAGCCGGTAAAAGCAACCAACGCGCCCTAACTACCGGTGCCGTTGATTACGAAAAGCTGATACCTATACTGGTAGGCGCCATAAAAGAGCAGCAAGCCGAAATAAACGAGCTGCGCGCCCACATACAGCAGCTAAAAAGCAAATAGTAAAATACAGTAAGTTTAGTGAATAGTGAGAGCGCCCTTGGCATAATGCCGGGGCGCTTTTTTTATGCAGCCTTAATTGGAAGTTCTCTATAGATTTTACCATCTAACTCACACCCACCTTTAGCGTGTTGCGGGTGATCTTTGTCAATTGTTGGATCATTAGGATTTATATTGAATTTGGGCTTTCCCCATTGTTTAAAAAAGAAAGGAACCGTGCCATTCTCACATTGCACCCTTACTTCGTCAATCCATTCGTATTTAACTGGCCTTGCACCATGACCAGATTCGCCACCAACTATAACCCAATTTATTTTTTCTAAGTTGATTTCACCTACAGAACCTAATAATGGCTCAATGGATAAAAACTTGGTTTTTGCCGGAGTTTGGCTTAGCTCATTAATTCTGAATGTATATTTTTCATTTTCAACCGAAACCCCCATCCAAATATTTTCCGTCCAATTCAGTTCATTAGCAATAGCCAAAAGCCTGTCTGACCGTTTGGTTAGCACCTGATAAATATGCTGAGGTGTATTATTCATTACAGAAAAAACCGCTTTGATAAAATCAAGCGGGATTTCATCATGGAATAAATCACTCATTGAATTGACAAATACAACTTTGGGCTTCTTCCATGAATAAGGAATGCTAAGTGCATCCGGATGAATTCTTATTTTGAACCCATCCTTATATTTTTCGACACCCATAGCTTTCAATCTCCGCGACATAACTTCTGCATAACAGAACTTACATCCGGGGCTTATTTTCTTGCAACCAGTAACAGGATTCCATGTTAGCTCGGTCCATTCAATAGATGATTCTGCCATTATAGTTTATATTGTGGCTTAATAACCTCATTTGCTATTTTTAGTCCTGATGGGTTGTTTGTAGCCATCATAAAATGATACATTATTGAATTTGTCTTATTACGCATAACGAAAGGCTCGGATACATACTCAAAAACTGTTTTCAATCTTTCTGAATATAACTTACTCGCTTTTTCGATAGCCGCTTTTTCTTTGTTCAATATTTCCAACTCTCCAAACAAAGTATTTACTATATCTTTTTTATAAAATCGGTTGTATACATCTGTTCGAGATATCCCTAAAAACTGTTCTAATTTATTTAACCAACCGTCATCTATTTCTCCACTTTTAGTTAGCAACCGATTTACGCCTAATCCCGTTGGCACCAATATCCAAAAATCAATTCCTAACCCTTTTAGCGCCTCAATGGAATTCCAATTAACCGACATTCCATATGGATCGATAAAAGCTAATGCTCTGAAATTTTTATTCTTTTGCAAGTATCGAGCCATATCTAATAATTTAGCATTACAGTCATCTTGCACTACGAATGCCTTCTTTTTAGGATATTCAATACTTACCTTATTTTCTAATGCCTTTTTATTTTTCTCATCCTTTTCAACAAAATAATATAAATCAAATGGTTTGGGTTCATCAATATCAAGTATTCTCAAAGCTGTACCTTTAATGGCATCCTCAGCCTCATTTTTCTCTATTAATCCCGAGCCAGCAAAACCGTCGAAATAAAGTGTTTTTACCCAAGGTTGTTTATTCATGATAGTTAAATATGCCTTAGCATAATCAACTACGATTTTCATTTTTGCTTCAGTCCAATTTCCTCCAAATTGATTTACATTTTTCATCAAAATTACTAAAATAATTAGCAATAAAAATATTATTGCTCGGTTTAGGTATTATTGTTATTTATCAGCCTAAACTTACAAACTTTTTTATGCAAAAAAGCCTCTCCCTTGCGGAGAGGCTTTTCTAACTAAATTAAACCAACAACATTTTATCCAAATGCTGTTATCTATTGCAGCTGTGCTGAGCTGTATATGTGGTACTCGCCCGGTTGCAGGGTGAGGCTCATGCTTGTGCTGGTTACGTTTAGGGTACTGCCGGTAACATAATCATACCAGGTACCGGTTTTGGTGAACGCTACGGTTGCGGTTTGAGCCGTTACATCATAGTTACCTACTACCTGCACATCAACCCCGCTGCCGCTAAGCGCCATGTTTTTCACCGCGCCGGTTAGCGTGTATGTAGCGGTGTTAGCGCCGAATACCGGGTTCTTCAACTTCATTTTTATGTATTTGGCGTAGGCATTGTACAGGGCTTTGCGCTCGGGTACGTTTTGGTAATCCCAAAGTATGGGCTTGTTGCCGGTACGGCCGTTTTGGTCAATGCTGATATCATAACCCAGCTCGCCAAACTGCCATATCATTTTTGGCCCTGGTGATGCCATCAGGAAGGCTGCCGTCATGGCGCCACGTTTAAGGCCGTTGTTCAGCAGGCGGGCGTTGTATCCATCCTGGTTACCGTAGGTTACATTCTTAAACATTACGCGTTCCTCGTCATGGCTTTCGGCGTAGCTAATCAAACCATCAGCAATGGTAAAGGTATGCGCCGCGAACATCAGCTGCGACAGGTCAGACGTCGGCATCCAACCCATATTAGCTTCCTGGAAACCATAGGCCAGGTTGTTCCACAGCATCATGCCATTAGCGGCCAGTTCCTTTTCTTCCTGCGGGGCGGCAAAGTGTTCCAGTATCACATAGGCGTTCGGATCTACGCTTTTAATAAAGGTGTTGTAATCTTTCCATATCGCTATACGGCTGGCATCATAGGCCGACCATGCGTTAACATCATTAGGGTTATTAGTTTGCGTAAAGCCTTTTGAAAGGTCGAAACGGTAGCCGTCTATCTTATACTCCTTCAACCAGTGGCGCATTACGTTTTTAGAGAAATACTTGGTTGCCTGGCTTTCGTGGTTAAAATCGTAACCTACGTTAAAAGGGTGCTTGGCATCGGCATTAAACCACGGGCTTAATGTTGATGGCTTGCCGGTATTTTGATCAAAGTACATCCTCACCATGGGCGATGAACCAAAGGCATGGTTAAGCACAATATCCATAATAACGGCAATACCACGCTCGTGGCAGGCATCAACCAAGGCTTTCAGATCATTCTTGGTACCATAATACTTATCGGGCGCGAAAAAGAACGAATCATTATATCCCCATGATTCATTACCCTCAAACTCGGCAACCGGCATCAGCTCAATTGCGTTTATACCCAGTCGACTGATATAGTCCAGCGTATCAATAATGGTTTTGTAACTATGGTCGGCCACAAAATCGCGCACCAGCAGTTCATAAACTACCAGATCTTTCTTAGCCGGGCGGGTAAAGTTGTTCACTTTCCAGCTGTATGATGGCTGGTTGGCCTGCATCACACTCACTATCTGGCTGGTTTTTCCTGTTGGGTAAGCCTTCAGGTTAGGATATACCGATGCCGGGATGTATTTATCATTATCCGGGTCGAGTATCTTCTCGGTATATGGGTCGGCCACGCGCAGGTTGCCATTGATGAGGTACTGATAAGCATATTCGGTATTGGCATTAAGGTTATCAACCTGCACCCACCAGCGGGTACCATCGGTACTGCGTTTCATGGCAGTGCCTGTCCAGTTGTTAAATTCACCAATTACCGATACCGATACTTTGCCCGGCGCATACAGGTTAAATATGGCCGATGTACCGTTGTTAATAAACGTTACACCATCGCCCGCGTTGTTGGGGATACCATTACTGCTGGTATCGGGCTTGTTGGTTCCCGGGTCGGTGGGGTTATTTGTTACCGGGTCGCTTTTTTTGCAGGCCACGTTGGCCAGCAGCAGCGCTATAATGGATAGTTTATATATTACTCTCATAACTGATATATGGGGTAGCTGTTAATAATTTATAACAAATTCGGTGCTGTTATTGGGTAAGGTAATGGTTCGGGTATCGCTGCCCTCGGCCTTGTTGGCCACCCCTTGCGGGTCAAACTTTGATATAGGGTTGATGAACGATACAAAGTCCGTTTTGGCCTGCACCTGCTTACCTGCCTGCTTAACCGTAGCACTGCCAAAGCCGTGCATATACAAGCGCACATATTTAAATTTAGATGTTAACGAGCCCTCAGCCTTTGCAAAGGTGATGGCTTTTTTAGCCGCGTTGTAGCTGATGTTACGTTTGTAAAAACTTCCTTTTTCGTAATTGTAACTTTCACCATCATCCTCGTAATACACAAAGCTATTGTTAACATCGCCTTTGTAAATGTGTACGTTAAGGGTATCGGTAGGTTGTTCAGTAGTGTTTTGTATAAGCGATTGCATCGGGATGATGGCGCTCTCTTTTACATAAACCGGCAGCTTGTTGTTAACCAGCTTAACAATGGTTTCGGTACCGCCATTGCTCACCTCATCTGAATATAGATTGTACCATTTGCCTTTAGGCAGATAGATAGTTCCGTAAGCATCAGTACCGGCAAACGGCGCTATCAGGAAAGCGTTACCAAACAGGTATTGGTTTTGATACTGATAAACTTTGGCATCGTGCGCGTAATTAATAGCCAGCGAACGCACCACGGGCCAACCATCCTGCGTAGCCTCATAAAAAGTGGAGTACAGGTATGGCAGCAATTTGTAGCGCAGGTTAATGTAGTTGCGGGCTATCTCCAGGGTTTCCTCACCAAAAGCCCATGGCTCGGCCGATTTGGTATTTACCCCCGTATGGTTACGAAAGTATGGGTTAAAAGCGCCTATCTGCACCCAACGGGTGTACAATGCAACGCTGGCATTGCCGGTAAAACCACCAATATCCATACCTGTGAAAGGCACACCACTTAGGCCCAAACTGCTTAGCAAACGTACGCCTTGCAGCATGTGGTCGTCCTCGGCACGGTTATCGCCTGTCCATAGGGCTGAATAGCGCTGCAAACCCGCATATCCTGAACGGCTCAAAATAAACGGACGCTTATTCAATGCCTTGCGGAAACCCTCGTAACTTGCCCTTGCCATTTGCATGCCGTAAGCATTGCGTGCCTCCGGATGAGCTGCTTTGCGGCCTTCCCAATCAAATATCACGTTATCCGGCATTTTTTGGCCCCAGGTGGCTATCTCATTCATGTCATTCCATATACCGCTAACACCGTCGGCAGCATATTGCTTTATTTCGCCCTGCCACCAATCACGACCTTTAACACTCGTAAAATCAGGGAAATGGCACCAACCCGGCCATACCTCGCCGGTGTAGTTATTATTATCGGCGTATTTTATAAAGATATCATCCTTCAAACCACGCTCGTAAACACCGTAGCCAGGCTCAGCCTTCACTCCCGGATCAACAATTACCGTAGTTTTAAAACCCATTTCCTTCAGGCGATTGTTCATCTTCACCGGGTCAGGGAAACGGTTTTTATCCCAGGTAAACACCTTGTATTTATCCATGTAATGGATGTCGAGCGTTATGCCATCGGCGGGGATCTTCTTTTCGCGCAGGGTTTGGGCTATGCGGTATACTTCCGTATCGGGATAATAGCTGTAGCGGTTTTGCTGATAACCCAGGCTCCACAGCGGCGGCAAATTCATGCGGCCGGTTAGCGCCGTATACGAGGTAATGATATCGCCCAGGTTTTTATGATAGATGAAGTAATAATTCATCTCGCCGCCACGGGCACCAAACGATGAAAAGCGGTTGTTGCTGGCACCAAAGTTAAAATCGCTTTGCCAGGTGTTATCTAAAAATATACCATAGTTTAACCCATGATGTATGCCGATGTAAAACGGAATGGTTGAGTATAAGGGGTCCTGATCAACACGGTAGCCAAACACATCCGAATTCCAGTGCGTATAGCCTGAACCACGGCGATCAAGTCCGCCGGTTTTTTCTCCCAGGCCAACAAAGCGCTCGCCCTCCTGCATTTTTTTGTAGGTGGTTACGTTCTCGTTAACCCACGAGGTGGTCAAACCTACCTCGTCCTGACTGATCACCTTACCATCCGGCGTGTAAAAAGCAACGCTGAAAGGCTTTTTACCTATAACCAACTTAACCGAATCGGTAACAACCTGTATCTCGTTATCATTTTGCGTTACCGATGATTTTGCCTTTTGGGGCTGCGCGATCACCGCGTACGAAAAATCGGCACCAAGCTCCTGCTTATCAATACGTACTCTGATAACCGATGGCGTGTACACCGTAACCTCGGCACGGGCGTTTTGCGTGGTTATTTTTAGCTGCTGGCCATTCTCGGTAACGGCGGTAACATTACCCATAGGTTTTACCGGGCTGTTTTGAGCCCAAACCGGCAAACTAAAGGCAAAGCACACCCCGAAGGCCAAAACTGCCCTGTCAAATATCTTCATGAAATAAACTGATTAAATGTGAACGCCTAATAATTAACCCCGGCATAAGCCGGGGTTAAAAAAAGGGTCAGTTTATAGTTTAGTAATAGTATACGTTTTGGCGGCAACGTCAAGCACAATACGGTAGCTACCGCTTGTGGCTACGTTAATATCAGCACCACCCTGGGTAAGCGCGCTTGGTGTACCACCAAGGTTTACGCCCCAATCATCATTGTACCTGAATTTGAAGAATTTTCCTCCTACCAGATTAACAGTTATAGACCAGGTGTTGTTACCGTTATTATATATCATATCGGTATCAGCATCCCAGCCGCCCGGTGTGGCATCGCCAATTACACCCCAGCTATCCTTGGCCATCTCAATGGTGTTGGTATTCAGATCGAGGGTTATTTGGTATGACCCTGCTGCCGGTGCCTTAAAGTTACCACCGCCTGTTGATACCGAACCACCACCGGCATCGCCATAAGATGAATTCCAGTTTTTAGCCGGAGTGATCTTGAACTCGTAGTTGGCGCCTGCATCAACCGGGAAGTATATAGTGCCTTTGTAAACACCATTACCTGTTGCTGATATTAAGCTATCGGCAGTAGCGGGGTTCCAGCCCTGGTAGTTACCCGGAACATATACCCAGCTAATAAGCGGATAAGGTGTAACGGTTAACTTTAATACGTTTGAATACACCGGTGCAACAGTTGAGTTAAGCTCTGACTTTACACGCAGCTCAACCTCGGTTGGGCTATCAAATGGCAGGTTTAGTGCCAGCAGCAGGCTGTTAAAATCAAGACCGGTATAGGTCAGGCTTTTCACTTTTCCTTCAAGCTCAACCTCTTTAGCTGGGGCAAAGTTGGTACCGCTTATGGCCAGCTGCAAGGTATTGGTGGCAGCGGCGCTAAAGCCAAACTCAGGCTCGGTAAAGTTTAGGGTGATCACATTTTCGGTTTCGGTAGCCTTTTCAAGCACCAATGTACTGGCTGATGCTGAAATGGTGCCACCTTTTGCGTTTGAAGACAACACGGCCCTGTTCTCATCTTTTTTACAAGCTGAGATGATGAGCATACCGGCGCATCCAAGCGCCAGCAGTTTTTTATATAATGTTTTCATTATCGTTACTATGATTTTTTATGACTAAAACATCATGAATTAATAACCCGGATTTTGTTTCAGATTTGGATTTGTGGTGATCTCGGCCGCTGGCAGTGGATATAAAGCCCTGAAAGCCTGAGTTTGCCTGCCGGCACGCACGCCGCCTTTCCATGTCCACAGGTAGCTACCCTGGGTAAATTGCTCATACCTGATCAAGTCGGTACGGCGCAAACCTTCCCAGTACAACTCACGAGCACGCTCTTTTAAAACAACATCAAGGTCAATTGAGGTAACACGGCCTGATGTATTGCCATAAGCCCTATCCCTTAACATATTGATATAGTTTATAGCAGTATTTAATGCACCGCCCGAACCGCCTCTTAATGTAGCCTCAGCATATATCAGGTACATTTCGGCCAAACGGAATACCGGAAAATCAGCATCTGAGTGACCCAGATCCTTGCCCACAGCATCAGTACTGGTAATGTTACGGAACTTAAGCACCCCTACACCATCAGTATAGTTAGTTAAGGCATTAACCGTAGTGCTAAAGCCCTGGAACCAAAACTGAGCACGCTTATCAGCAGCTGAGGTATTATTGGTAAAGTTTTTAGGGAACTGGCTATAGTCAGTATTACCATTATCAGGGAACAGGTTGGTCAGGTCGGTTGAGGTACGGATACCACCCCATTTGCTGTCAACACCCAAAGTAGCAGGCTCGGGCATTGGCGGGCCGTATGAGGCATGGGTAAAGAATGTCATACCACCAAAACCTTTGGTTCTAACACCATCATAGTTAATGGTAAAAATAGCCTCGTCCTTAAACTGATCATTATCGGCTAACAAAAGCTCACGATAGTTGTCGTGCAGGGTGTAACCACCGTTAATAACTTTCAAAGCGTAAGTTATAGCATCGCCGTTACGCTCGGTACCGGTGTAAACCTTAGCGTTAATGTATAACCTGGCAAGTAATGCCCATGCGGCACCTTTATCTGCTCGGCCATATTCATTGGCTTTAGCATCAACAAGGGTATTTTCGATGTCTTTTAATTCCGACTCAACATAGTTGAACAGGTCGGCACGGCTTATTTGCTTTGGCAAACCGGCGCCAAGTACATCATTCTCGGTAACAAATGGCGGGTTACCGTACAGGTCCATTAAGCCCCAGTAAGCAAAGGCTCTTAAAAAACGTGCCTCTGAACGGAATTGGCGAACCTTATCGGCATCAGCACCGGTAATGTTACGTGAGCTTAGCATGGCATCGGTTGATTGTCTTAAAAAATCATTCGACAAGGTAACCTCATACATCAACCTGTAATACTGGCCAACAATGGCCGGGTTGGTGGTTGACCATACCATGTTCTTAAAATCCTGCAAACCGGCATCGCCCCAGGCTATCATGGCCTCATCGGTAGGTAGCTCCTGCAAATACCAAAAAGTACGTAAAAAGCCCGCGTAGTTACCTTCATCAGGTACACCCTGTAGGTCATTGCTGCCGGCCGGGCCTTCGTTACCCGAAAGGGCCAGACTGCCATATAATTTAGCCATAGCCTGGGTATAGCCCAATGGAGTGCTATAAACCTGATCGGCCGTTATATCATTTTTGGGTAATTGATTAAGATCTTTTGTGCACGAAGCCAAACCACCGGCAATACCAGCGATCATCAATAATCTTATTATATTCTTTCTCATTGTAAGTAACTTAAATTGGTTATTAGAAATCAAGGTTTAAACCTAACACGAAGGTGCGCGGACGCGGATAGAAATTGTTATCAATACCGCTGTTAACCTCCGGATCTAAGCCTTTGTATTTTGTGAACACGTAGGCATTTTGCACGTTACCGTACAAACGCAAGCTGGCTGCCGAGTTAAACACCTTGCCAAAATCATAACCAATGTTCACGTTATCAATACGCAGGAATGAAGCGTTTTGCACGAAATAGTCAGATGAGTAGAAAGCATCGCCAGCGCCCTGGAAATTAGTTTCGAGCACGTTTGTTGATGCGTTATTCAGGTAACCACCAATTGGGTTAAACACGTTACGTAGTGTACCGGTGCTTGAAAATACGTTGTTGTATAAGTAGTTACCCAGGCTGCCCCTTAACACCATACCTGCACTCCATTTTTTATAGTTTACAGATGTGCTTAGGCCGAAGAATGCACGAGGGTCAACATTTTTGTAGCGGTAAAGGTCGTCCTGATTTATAACGCCATCGCTGTTACGGTCAACAAATACACCTTCAACCGGTTTACCTGCGGCATCATATACCTGTTGGTAAACGTAGAACGAGCCACGTTGATAACCCTCAGAGTGGATAAGTACCGAGTTACCTGTACCGCCTGATATTGTACCATAACGGGCACCAGGGTAGTTAGGATCAGGAGCGATGGTTAACTGGGTGATCTTGTTGGTATTGTAAGTAAAGTTCACACCCAGGTTCCAGCTAACATCCTTTTTGCGGATGATCTGAGAATTCAGGGTTAACTCAACACCGTGGTTTTCCATTGAACCAATGTTGGCCACAATACGGTTGCTAAAGTTAGTACCCGCCGGCTGATCGATCTCGTTCAACAGATCCTTGGTTTTTTTGTAATAATACTCCACACTACCGGTTAAACGCTCGTTAAAGAAACCAAAATCGGCAGCGATGTTAGTAGTCGCTGTTTGCTCCCATTTACGGTTAGGGTAAAAACCGTTCGGCCTGTACATATTGTAATAAGTATCGCCTAACTGGTACTGAGCCGTGTTTGAGCTCAGGCTGTAGAATGAGCGGTAATCATACAAACCAATGCCTTCCTGCTGGCCGGTTATACCGTAACCACCACGCAGCTTTAAGTTTGATACAACGTTATTGTCAGCCAGGAATGATTCTTCTTTCATGTTCCATGACAATGCTGCCGATGGGAACGTTGCCCACCTGTTTTGCGGTGAAAAACGAGATGAACCATCAGTACGTACAGTAGCGGTTAAAGTATACTTGTTTTTAAAAGTATAGTTTAAACGACCGTAGTATGATATCAACACGTTCTTATCCAGGTTATCAGGGAAAACCGGAGTTACAAGCACTGTATTATCAGCCGCTCTGGTTGGGAAATTGAACACATGGTTCTCAAATATCTGGTAGCTATAACCGGCAACCGCGTCGATACGGCTGTCAATTGATTTCAGATCCTTTACATAGTTCAGGTAAAACTCACCAACACGGTTTTTCTGATCTTGCTGATAGCGGTTATTTAAACCGTTATAAGTTACACCACCAACCGAGCCGCTGTTGTAACCTTGTGCTGCATAATCGGGTACAAAGATGGTTCCTTTACCTTGCGAGTAATCGTAACCTAAATTCAGGTTAGCATGTAACTCAGGTAAAAAGTGGAATGAATAATCAAACTGTACGTTACCTATGCTTCTTTTAACATCGCTTTTATCATTACGCAACTCAAGCAAGCCAACCGGGTTACGTGGCGCAAGCGTTTGCAATGAGTTACCAACCTTGGTTTCGTAATAGCCGCCAAACTCATCATTACCTGAATAAATAGGCTGAGTTGGGTCCATACTAACAGCGGCACCAATAGCACCCTGGTTAGCGAAACGGCTTTTGCTGATGGTTCCTTTTAAGTTAAGATTGATCTTTAAGTGGTTATCAAACAACTTAGGGCTCAGGTTAATTGCGCCCGATGTACGTTGAAGGTTATCAGTTTTAAGCACACCATCCTGATCAAGGTAACCTACCGAAACCCTGTAAGGCAAGCTTTTGTAAGCGCCTGATACGCTAAGGTTAGTATTGTGCGCTATGGCTGTTTGGTAAATTTCATCCTGCCAGTCGGTATTGGCCGAGCCTAACAGCGCTTTTTGAGCATCGGTACCGTTGGTGTTCACAAAATCTCTGAACTCGCTTGGCGAAAACACATCAACCTTTTTGCTGATCTGTGATGCTGAAAGCTGAGAGTTAAGTGATATTTGTGGTTTGCCGCTCTGGCCTTTTTTGGTAGTGATCAACAATACACCGTTTGATGCACGAGAACCGTATATAGCTGCCGCTGATGCATCCTTTAATACCGAGAATGATTCGATATCATCAGGGTTGATCAAACTAAGCGGGCTTGGAGCGCCTGAGATACTATTGTCGCTCAAAGGCACACCATCAACCACGATCAGGGGGTTGTTTGTAGCGCTTAATGACGCGCCACCACGTATACGTATCTGGCTGCCTGCACCCGGCTGACCACCGTTTGAGGTGATAGACACACCGGCAACCTTACCCGCTATCAGATCAACAGGTGAGCTAACAACAGCTTTCTGAAAATCCTTGCTGCTAACGGTGGCTATTGAGCCGGTAACATCCTTACGGTTTTGTGTACCGTAACCTACTACCACCACCTCATTTAATGATTGCGATTCGGCAGCAAGCAAAAACTCAACCGTTGTTGCCTGGCCCGCGGTTACATTCACGGTTTTTGACATTACGGTGTAGCCAATGTACTTGGCTGTAACGGTATGCGTACCGGCGCTGATATTGTTAATTTTAAATGCGCCGTTCACATCAGTAGCGGTACCGGTGGTTGTGCCGTCAACAGTGACTGACACGCCCGGCAGGCTCTCGCGCTTGGTATCAAGCACAGTACCGCTTATGCTGCCTGTTTGTGCAAATGCCAGGCCTGATACAAGCATCATGGCCAACAAAAGCACATAGTTTTTAAGATAAAATCTTCTCATACAAATTAAATTTTTAATGCGTAAAGCTTTAATCATTGGTTATAAAACTGGATATAATTGTGTGTTTTAAAAAAGCTGCCGAATACACAGCCCGTCAGGCGGGAGCGCCTTTTATTGTTATCCTCATCATGTTTATTTTTGGTTTATTTAGTTATTTCAGCTCGAGTATGAACTGCCCCCTGGCGGGTACAGTCACTTTTTTATCAATGCTTATTTGCTTACCCGTTATTACATCGGTACCTGTGGTGTACTTACCCGTTACATCGGTAAAGCGCTCCATATCCAGCTCCTGATCCTTACCTGCGCCGTTAAGCATTACCAGTACCGTTTTATCGCCATAAATACGGGCGTACACATACACGTTATCATAAGCGGCATAATGTATCAGCTTACCTGCTGTAACGGCCTTATTGGTTTTGCGCCAGTTAAGCAGCTTGCGCAGATAGTTGAAAGCCTCGTTCTGCTTATCGGTACGACCTTCGGCAGTAAAGGCATCAGTTTTATCGCCCGGCCAGCCGCCCGGAAAATCCTTGCGTATCTGCCCGTCGCCTTCGTTCTTGGCGCCTTCCATCAATATCTCGGTACCGTAGTATATCTGCGGAATACCGCGTGTAGTAAGCAAAAACGCGAATGCTTGCTTGAAGCGATCAAGGTTTTTATCATCCTTACGGGTAAAACGACCCAGGTCATGGTTATCCAAAAAGGTCAGGATGTTGTTCGGGTCAGGGTACAAAAAGTCTTGCGCTATAACCTCGAATATCTGGTACATGCCTGATTGTTCGCCGCCGTTCTTATTGGCATCCTCGTTAAAGCCCCAATCAGCAGTAAACGTTAACGGAAAATCCATTACCGTTTTAAGGTAGGTATTGTTAGGGTTGATGGCCGAGTTACGCTGCCACCAGGCAGTTTCGCCGCTTTTGCCATACCACGATTCACCTACGATATTGAAGTTAGGGTATTCGGCCATTACCTCTTTGCACCAGCGCGCCATAAAGGCATAATCAGGGTAAGGGTAAGTATCCTGACGAATGCCATCAATACGGGAGTACTCAATCCACCAAATGCTGTTCTGTATCAGGTAGGTGGCCAGGTGGCGGTTACGCTGATTCAGGTCGGGCATATCGGGCACAAACCATCCGTCAAGCAAAATATCCTGCTCCTTTTTCGCGGCGTGCGGGTCCATAGCGGTAAGCTTGGCATGGTTGGTTTGTACGTACTTGTTCGGGTTGTTTATCCAGTCGGCAGCCGGTTTATCCTTCATCCAGGGGTGAGCCAGGCCGCAGTGGTTAAATATCATATCCATTACCACCTTTATGCCTTTGGCATGCATATCGGCAGTAAGCGTTTTAAACTCAGTGTTTGAGCCAAAACGAGGGTCTATCTTATAAAAATCGGTAATGGCATAACCGTGGTACGAGCCGTTAGGCATGCGGTTTTCCTGTACGGGATTGAACCAAACGGTGGTAAAGCCCATATCCTTGATGTAGTTAAGGTGGTCGGCCACACCCTTAAGGTCGCCGCCGTGGCGGGCATCGGGGTTTTTACGGTCAACACCTACCGCGTCGAGCGCGTCATTTTCTGTGCTGCCGTTGGCAAAACGGTCGGGAGTTAGCAGGTAAAGCACATCGCTGCTGTTAAAACCTTGCGCGCCGGTACGGTCGGTACGGGCTTTGAGCTCGTAGTTTATGGCTTTGGTGTCGCCATTGGCGCCGGTAAATTTTACACGCATTACGCCCGGCTTAGCTGCCGCAGTAACGTTAAGATAAATGAACAGGTAATTCGGGTTATCAGTTTTGGCTACCTCAGTAACCTTTACACCCGGATAGGTGATAACCGGTTTCGCGCTGCTTATGTTGTTGCCATGAACCATAAGCTGCAATTGCTTATTCTTCATGCCTGCCCACCAAAAGGCCGGTTCTACCCTGTCAATATTCAACTGGGCAAAAACACTTGCAATGCCGGTGAGGCAAAAAATAATACAGAATACAAAACTTTTAGTATAGGTTTTATACATGTGTGGTCAGCTCAAAAAGTTGTTATCGGTTACCTTGGTTTATATTGGCTAAAACAGTTGTTGCCTTTGGGTTTCGGTGTTTTAATTTATACGAAACGGAAGGACTTAGTGTTTTACCTGATACAAATTTGATGAGCTTCCAAACGTTTAGCTATTTGTTTAGCTAAAATTTAAGAAAATATTGGATTATTTAAAATTAAAATACTGACAATCAGATATTTAATTTTTGATTTTTTTGAAAAAATTTAAACAAATTTAGGCTTGTATAACACTTACAAAGTGGGGAACAAGCGTGTAGAGGGGCATTTGCTACACATTCTCGGTAATTTTTTTACCGCTTCGTGTGTTATCAACGGCCTTGATATCCATTATGCGTTTATCAAATTCATCGGCCGGGAAAAGCGATTTGGCCTTTAAACGCATCTTATAAACGTAGATGGTTTTTTCGGAATACTCGAGTATTTTAGAGATGGTTTCGGTATCGTTAATACCCAGCCTGATGAGGGCGAAGATGCGCAAGTCGGTACTCAGCACCTCGTCGCTCTTTGGCCATATCTGATCTTCCTTTTTAAACAGGGCATTGAACAAGGCCACAAAGTTTGGAAATATCTTGATGAACACATGATCGAACGTATGGAACAGCGCCTCACGCTCCTTTTTTATCTGGATATTATCAACTATCAGCTGGATATGGTCATATCGTTTTTGCGACAGTTTGAGATCTACAGAGCGCTTCAACTTTTCCAGCTTTAGGATGTAGCCCGATATCACGTTAAAGAAATAGCCAATGTACTCCTCCTTAATATGCGTATCTTCCTGTAACTTAAGGTTGATGGCTTCCAGTTCGGCATTGGTTTCCTCAATTATCTTCTCCTTGGCCTTAAGGTTTTTCAACTGCCTGAACAGCATTACCGATATCACAATAACCAAAGCCGCCAGTATGGATAATGATACAATGAAGATGAGGAAGCGTGTTTTTTCGCGTTCGCTGTATTTCAGTTTTTCGGCTGCTATGATAGGCAGTATCGAGCTGATCTGCGCGCGGCGCTGGCGGGCACCATAAAAATCAGCATCGGCCATGGCCTGCTGAATGTACTTATAGGCATTTTTGATATCGCCTTGCTTATAAAATACCTCGGCCAGCCAAAAAATAGCCAGTGTTTCTTTGGTTGATGATTGTATATCGCTGGTAACAGCCTGCACCAATAGGTCGATACCCTTATTACGATCTTTATTGGTTAAATATATATTGCCCAGGGTTGATGCTACAATGGCGTTTTGATGCTCGGTAAGTTTTTTGGTATTAAGCAGGGTCAAAAAATCAGCCTCGGCAGCTTTCAGATCGCCTTGCTTTAGTTTTTTGTAGCCGATAAGGTACAGGTTATTGTATGATCCCGGCTGACTGATAGCAATGGCCGAATCGATATACTTATTGGCCTGCTCCACATACACCGGTGAGTACTGGTTATCGTTATCGTAATTAGCCAGGTCGAAGTTAGCGCGCATCATCAGGCGGTAATACTCGTAACGCATGGTATCGCTCAACTTACTCGCATCAATGCCCGAAAGATTATCGAACGCCTCCTTAAACATACCCGACGACAGCAGGATGAAACCCACTTTAACTTTACTGGTATACTCAAGCCCAACGTTATTAAGCTTTTGGCTTAGTTGCAGCAGCTTGTGGGCATATACGTAGGCCGAATCGTACTTATATGATTTATATTCTTCGTAAACCTGGCTGCATAGGGTAAAGCTGAGCATGGGGTTGCCGCGCGAACGGCCCAGTTTTGCCTTAAGCTGTTTTAAACGCTGCTCTTTAAGGCTATCATACTCTCCCTTGCGGTTAAGCTCAATATCCAGCTTATCCAGCAACTCATCCGTTTTGGCGGGTGCGGAGAAAACAGCATTACCAATAAAAAGCAGAAGAATAAGCAAGGCAGTGCGCATACGCAGGTTCAATTGTTCCGCAAAGTAAGCAATAAAAAAGCAAATAGACTTACTCCCGGCTCCCCGTAATAACGTTGTTGCGTTGGTTTATTTTATAATAAGCGGCAATTTTATACCGATCACTGCACCATGAACACCGCGTTACCAAAAAGCAGTTTGCCATTCTCCCAAAAACTGCGGAACAGCGGATCATCAGCCAGGTAAACAACCGCCCCACGACCAACAGCCTGTACACCTATCAGCATACCATCAACCAGTTTGGCCTTGCTGTTTTGCCCCACAAAGCCCGATGTGTAGCCATCCTTTTTAAGTGTGCCTACATTCCAGCCGTTAAGTCCTAAATACTCGTAAACCTCATCGTTCAGTTTAAGGGTATAATAATCGGCAGGCATACCAAAACCCAGTGGGTGGGTATTGTCCAGATGTATTTTGTAAACCGCGCCGGGTACATTGCTTTTCAGCGCTTCTTTATCCCTGTCGGCGTATGATATTACCTTGTTACTGTTATCCTTACCCTTATCGTCCTTTTTATCATCCTTAACCTCCTTATCGCGTATGCCGAACAACTTTTTATCCGCCAATTGCGATACGGCATGCTGCATGGCTATCAGCTTACCACCGTTGTTTACCCAGCTTTGTAGCTTATCAGATGGAAAATCCCCTCCGTAATATCCATCGGCGAAGATCATCACATCCACATCATTCCAGCTCATACGGTTAAGGTCGGTATAGTTAACCAGCGTTACGGGGTAGTTTATTTGCTGCTCAAAGTAATGCCATACCTCACCCACCGCTTCGGATGAGGTTACGTTGCCCGTAACCAGCACCACATTAAGCGGACGGATGTGTTTAATATAATCTGACCCCATATCGGCACCCTTATCTACAAAGCCGGAGTGTAGCTGTACCAGGGGATGATTGTACTCCCCGGCTAATGCGCGCATGGTTTCATCAAAGTTCTTACTATCATTTCCGGCACGGGTAATCAGCAACGAACCTGCCTTGAATTTTCTACCCGCGGCCTCAAAAGGTTTTTCGGAGTAACGTACCTTGATGTTCCGCTTTAACAAGGCACCCAAAAACTTAACATCATTTACCGATTGCCACTCTGATACATAGGCATAGGCCGGTTCGGTTGTAAATAACGGCACATCGGCCGGTACCTCTTTTTGGCGTAAGGGTTTTAACGATTCCTTTACCGCCCAGGCTTTTAAGCCATAAGCATACGGTAAGGCCCAGCCGGTAATATCGTAAGTGTTGCTATCGGCAATAAAGGTTTTGGGCTCAAGCAAAACGTTCAACAATACGGCTTTGGGTTGATAGGCGTTTATCACCAGATCATTTTCGGCAGGCTTATAGGTTTCGGTTTTACCGGTGGTATAATTCAATCCCTTTACCGCACGGTTCAGTCCGTAACCGAATTGTATGCCATTGCGCTTAAGCAAAGCGGCAAGGGCGGTTATCTTATCATTATTGCTGTTTTGTATCACATAGGTTTTATACTCGCCCGGCGGATTGGTACGCCCTGCGTCAAAATACTTTTTATACTCGGTAAGCGCTTTTTGCGCGTTGGCGGATGCCGCCTCGATAGTACTTAAGCTGTTAGAGTGATGGTGCGCAATACGATCAGCAAGGGTAAGCGTATCACCGGTGCGGGTTTGTATGGCGAGGCCGGCGGCTATGCCACCCTGCTCATACGTCATGCCGATGGAACCATTGTACAACGGATAGGTATCGCCATAAGATGGGTATAGCAGATCAAATATCTCCTTGGTAAAGTACGCCCAGCCATTCTTATCAAAATATTTGGCGTTGTTTTTCCCGATGATAACCTGGAATTCGCGCTGCCATGATGTAATGTCCTTATGCACTGGTTCAGCAGCGGGGGCAAAATAGTAAGGGGCGTTATAACCCTGCTCATGAAAATCAACGTGTATTTGCGGCAGCCATTGATTAAACAGCGCTACACGGCCCTGCGTTTCCTTTTGTACCTGCCATGCCCAGTCGCGGTTCAAGTCGAAAAAGTAGTGATTGGTTCGTCCTGCTGGCCAAGGTTCAAAATGCTCGCGCGCGGCAGGGTTGGCATCGGGCTTATCGCCTTTGGCCGCATTGTAAAAGTTAACGTAGCGTTCGCGCCCATCAGGGTTAAGGCATGGATCGATCACCACAACGGTGTTCTTCAGCCAGGCCTTGGTGCGGGTATTTGCCGGGTCAACCAGATCATACAGTGTCTGCATTGATACCTCGCTCGAACTTGGTTCGTTGCCATGCACGTTAAAGCTTAGCCATACAATAATAGGCGTATTACTGTTGATGCTGCCCGCGGCTTTCTCCATCCCGGCAAGACCTAAGTTGTTCTTGCGAATCTCCTCCAGTTTGCCAATATTATCTGCCGATGCAATAAACATGGCCATCAGCGGGCGCCCCTCATTGGTAGTACCATAAGGCACCAGCTTTACATTGGGGGCGGTTTTGGCGATGTAATTAAAGTATTCGGCTATGCGGGCATGGTGCGTAAAACGCGAACCCAGGCTATAACCCAAAAACTCATCGGGCGATTGTATTTTTTGTGCCAGGGCATTTATAAACAAACCAAGGCATAACAGCAGGACGGATATTTTTTTAAGCATATAACAGTGTAGAAAACTATTCGCGCATTGGCGCAGATGTTAAATGTCGATAAATTACAGGTAAAATAGCTAAATTTTTATGTAAATATCCTGAAACCCTTACCGGCACACAAGCAATAATCCGCACATTTGCACATCAGCATATCTGCACATAAAACAAATATATGACCCCACTACAAGCCCTGCACAAATATTTTGGTTACAGCGAATTCAGGCACGAGCAGGAAACCATTATAGGGCGTGTACTTAACGGGCACGATGTTATGGCGCTGATGCCAACGGGTGGCGGTAAATCGCTGTGCTATCAATTGCCCGCGGTTTTATTGCCCGGACTAACTATCGTAATATCGCCCCTGATAGCCTTGATGAAGGACCAGGTTGACAGCCTGAACCTGAATGGCATACCAGCAGCATTCCTTAACTCCAGCCAAACGCCTGATGAACAGCGAAACATTACCGACAGGCTAAAAAGCAACCAGATAAAATTGCTTTACCTGGCACCCGAACGCTTGTTCGGTACGGAGAATAAACTGATCGATTTTTTGAAATCGCTACCGGTATCATTGTTCGCTATTGATGAGGCGCATTGTATATCGCACTGGGGTCACGATTTCAGGCCCGAATACCTGATGCTTGCCCACCTGAAGGATCATTTTAAAAACATACCCGTAATTGCCCTTACCGCCACAGCTGATAAGCTAACGCAAAAGGACATTCTGGAAAAGCTGAACCTGCGCCAGCCATCAGTATTTATATCATCCTTTAACCGCGAAAATATTACTTACCGGGTAACGCCTAAAAACAAAAGCTTTAACCAGCTGCTTAATTTTTTAGATGGCAGGCGCGATGATTCGGGTATTATTTATTGCCTGTCCCGTAAATCTACCGAGGCCTTGGCCGCCGACCTTAAAGATGAAGGTTACAGTGCCGAGGCCTACCACGCCGGGCTTGACCATGCCACCAAAGCCCGTAACCAGGAAGCTTTTTTGCGCGATGAGGTGAAGATAATGGTGGCTACCATCGCTTTTGGTATGGGTATCAATAAAAGTAACGTGCGGTATGTGGTACACATGGATATGCCCAAAAACATTGAGGGCTATTACCAGGAAACCGGGCGTGCCGGGCGCGATGGCCTCCCATCAGATGCCATGCTGTATTATTCGCCGGGGGATGTTATCAAGCTGAAGAACTTTGTAACCCTTGACAATAACGAGGAGCAAAGCCAGATACTGTTTGATAAGCTGAACGATATGGCTGCCTATTGCGAACTGCACACCTGTCGCCGTAAATACCTGCTCAATTATTTTGATGAGCAAGCCACGGACAATTGCGGATCGTGCGATATATGCCTCAGCGAGTTTAAAAAGTTTGATGGAACGCTGATCGCCCAAAAGGCTCTGTCGGCAGTGGCGAGGCTTAACCAGCGTTTCGGGCTGGGCTATGTGGTTGATTTTTTACGCGGATCAAAAAGCGAGAAGATACGTGACGAGCACAAGCAACTTAAAACCTACGGAGTAGGGGCCGATATCAGCAAGGCACAATGGCAGCGCTACCTGCGCGAGCTTAACGCCCACGGTTATCTGCAAATCACAGATGATGCCTACCCTATTGTAAAACTAACCGACAAGAGCGAAGCCGTACTAAAAGGCCAGCAAAAAGTTGAACTTACCGAAGCGCAGATCATTGAAGAAAAAACGGAGGAAGCGTTGCCGTTTGAAGCGTCATTGTTTGATCAGCTTAAGGTGGTACGTTTAAACTTTGCCACGATGGAGAATTTACCGGCTTACGTTATACTATCTGACGCTACCTTGCTGGAAATGGCCACCTACCTGCCGCAAAGCATGGATGAACTGAGGCATATATCCGGCTTTGGCGATGTAAAGCTGGCCAGGTACGGGCGCGAGTTTCTGGAAGTGATAAAACCTTATTGCGCAGCCAACGGGTTAACCTCAAAAGTGAAACCCAAAGCCGCCAAACAACGGCAATCTAAGCCACGCAGCGAGAAGGTGAGCAATACCCAAAAGGAAAGCCTCAACTTGTTTAAGGCGGGCAAAAGCATCCAGCAAATAGCCGCCGAACGCAGCCTATCGCCCATGACGGTTGAAGGCCACCTCACCCTGTTCGTGCAAACCGGCGAGCTGGAAGTTACCGAGTTTGTTGACCAGGGCAAGATACCCGCCATTCAGGATGCCATTGAAAGTTACGGCCCCGAACGCCTGGCCCCATTAAAAGAGGTTTTGGGCGACAACTACTCGTACACCGAAATTAAGGCCGTTGTAAGCTGGCTTAAGCGCGAGGCCGAAGCGTAATAATGGTTAATATGATGAAGCTTTAATTAATTTTTAATCTACCGTCAGTAAAGCGTACTTTTTTTACTATTTGCCACACATTTTTATGGTTTAAGGGTTTGTTTGTTACGGTTAAATGTTAGTACCTTATGCCAATCTATAACCTATAATGAGAATATTCCATTTAAGTGCCGAATGTTTCCCGGTTGCCAAAGTTGGCGGCCTTGCTGATGTTGTAGGCGCGCTGCCAAAATACCAGGTTGCCGCCGGCCTGCAAGCTGCCGTTGCCCTACCCTATTACGACCGAAAATTTACCCGCGAACATGAGTTCGATGTGGTTTTTCAGGGGTTGACATTGCTTGGCACACGCCGCTTATATTTTGAGATACTTAAGGAAAAGACCAATGCCCTGGGCTTTGAGCTTTTTTTAGTTAAGATACCGGGACTGATAGACCGTGAGGAGGTGTATTGCTATCCCGACGAAACCGACCAGTTCATTGCCTACCAGATAGCCTTTTTAGATTGGATAAACTGGAGCGCCCAAACGCCCGATGTTATTCATTGCCATGACCACCACTCGGGGCTGGTGCCGTTTTTGCTTAAGCACTCGGCTACCTATAAACGCCTGGCTAACATACCTACCGTATTTACCATACACAACGGTCAGTATCATGGCGCTACCAGCTGGGATAAGCTGCAATATTTGCCCGAGATTGATATGACCAAAACCGGTTTGCTTGATTGGGCGGGCGCTTTAAACCCATTGGCTACGGCTGTTAAGTGCTGCTCGGCCTATACTACGGTATCGCCAAGTTATTTGCACGAGCTTACCATTAACTCCAACGGGTTAGAGTACCTGTTTTATATTGAGGGCTACAAAGGCCAGGGCATACTAAATGGTATTGATACCGATGTTTGGAACCCGGCAACCGATAAGCTCATCGCCTCAAAATATTCAACGGCACGCATCACCCAGGGAAAAAATAAAAATAAGGCAGCACTTTGTAAACGCTTTAACCTGAGCATCGAGCTACCGCTTATTGTGTTTATCGGTCGTTTGGTTATTGAAAAAGGTGCCGATTTGCTGGCCGCCGCCATTGAGCGCAGCATGCAGGAGCATTATGGCCAGGTTAACTTTTTAATGCTGGGCGCGGGCGATAAGGATATGGAAGCCGCTTTGTTAGGCCTTAAAGAAAAATATCCTGAACATTACAACGTGTTTATTGGTTATGATGAAGCATTGGCGCACCTTATTTATGCCGGTGCCGACTTTTTGCTGATGCCATCGCGCGTGGAGCCATGCGGCCTTAACCAAATGTACTCGTTACGTTATGGCACACTGCCTATAGTACGCAGCACCGGCGGATTGAAGGATACCGTAACAGACTTTGGCGATCAGGGTGGTTTTGGTATCAGGTTCAATAACACCAGTGTTGATGATATTTGCTACTCGGTAAGCCGTGCACTTGTATTGTACAGCAATATGCCGCATTTGCAAAAGCTACGAAAAACCATGATGGCGCTCGATCACTCCTGGGATCGTTCGGCCGCAGAATATGTAACCCTTTATAACCGAATAATATCAGCATCATGACTTCAAATGTAATAGCTATTGTGCTTGGAGGCGGCCAGGGCAGCCGTTTATCGCCGCTTACAGCTACACGTTCAAAACCGGCAGTGCCCATTGCCGGCAAATACCGTTTGGTTGATATACCTATCTCAAACTGCCTGCACTCGGGCATTGAGCGTATGTATGTGCTTACGCAGTTCAACTCGGCATCGCTTAACAAGCACATTAAAAACACTTACCACTTCAGCAGTTTCAGCGAGGCATTTGTTGATATATTGGCTGCCGAGCAAACGCCATCAAGCGTATCGTGGTTTCAGGGCACGGCTGATGCCGTGAGGCAAAGCTTGCACCACCTGATAGTGCACGAGTTTGATTATGTGCTCATCCTATCAGGCGACCAGCTATACCAAATGGATTTTCAGGATATGATCAATAAACATATTGAGCAGGAGGCTGAAATATCAATAGCCACCATACCTGTACACGCCAATGATGTACCGGGCTTTGGTATTTTGAAAACCGACGACAACAGCATGATAACCGCCTTTATTGAAAAACCTAAAAAGGATTTTGAAAGCTGGGCATCAGAGGTGAGTGAGGAGATGGCGGCACAGGGCCGTGTTTACCTGGCATCAATGGGTATATACCTGTTTAACCGCAAGCGCTTGTTCGAAATACTGCAATCAAATGATCACCCCGACTTTGGTAAGGAGATCATTCCGCAGGCTATTGAGGAGCACCGCGTGGCCAGCTACCAGTACGAAGGCTATTGGACCGATATTGGTACTATACCATCGTTTTTTGATGCTAACCTGGGCTTAACTGACGATATTCCGCAGTTTAACCTGTTTGATAAGAACCACATATTTACCCGTGCGCGCATGTTGCCGCCATCAAAAATATCAGGTACGCTGATGGAAAAAGCCATTGTGGCCGATGGTTGCATTGTTAACGCCAAGCACATTAAGCGTTCCATTATTGGTATACGTACCCGTATAGGCTTTGATACCACTATTGAGAACTGCTATGTAATGGGCAGCGATATGTATCAAACCCTTGAGCAAATTGAGGATTCGCGCGCTAACGACCGCCCTATAATGGGTATTGGCGATCGCTGCTGCATCAAAAATGCTATTATAGACAAGAATTGCTACATAGGCAACGATGTAACCATTAATTGCGAGGGCGACAAGCCTGATGGCGACTATGGCACCTACACCGTTCAGGATGGTATTGTGGTGGTTAAAAAGCTATCAGTAATACCTAACGGTACTATCATCAAATAATATTACAATTTTCGCAGATAGAATGCCGGGGTGGTTAACACTTCGGCATTTTTTGTGTAGTAGCATTGGGGCGCAATTATCACAGTGACAATTGTAATTACACCTAAAACTTTTTCAGGTTTAAATTGCTGTTTTACAAAGCAGTAACTAAAAAAGCAACCACTATGAAAAAAGCAGTATCAATGTTAGCCTTAGCGGCTATCAGTTTTGGTAGCGTTTACGCGGCCGATGTGAATGTTAAACCTGCCACCATGCAGCAAGACAGCACCAAGAAGATGAAGAAAAAAATGAAGAAGATGAAAAAAGACAGCACCAAAGCTGTTCAGGATACCATGAAGATGCGTTAAGAGGCTGTAATGCTAAACAAGAACGCCGAACCATTATCTGGTTCGGCGTTCTTATTTTTATTTCTTTAGTTCGATACCGGTAAACTCTTTGATCACATCGCGGCAGCCTTGCTCAACCATATCGTAAACGGTTTCAAATTTCGAATCGTCGTAATATGGATCTGGCACCTCGGCGTTGCCTAACAACAGGCGCACCTTATCACGGTCGGCCTGGTTGCGGGCTTTGGCCAGCACATCGCGCAGGTTGGCCTTATCCATCACCAATATCAGATCGAACTCATCAAAATCGGCCACGGTAAATTGCTTGCATACCTGCTTGCTGATATCAACCCCACGATTAAATGCAGTGCTTATAGATCGATGATCGGGCGCTTCGCCAATATGCCAGTTGCCTGTACCGGCTGAGTCAACCGTCCAGTCCAATCCATTTTTATCGGCCAGGTGCTGCATCACACCCTCCGCCAACGGCGAACGGCATATATTGCCCAGGCATACCATGAGTATCTTCATATTTTCTTATTTCGAATGGATTATTTTATTTCGAATTTCGAATGTTCAATTTCGGATTTGTAAGCAGTTGATTATACCCGAATGTTCAAATAAATTCGAAATTGAACATCCGAAATTCGAAATCCCCTCTTATCCAAATATCTCATTCAATAAACCAGCCAGGCGAACGCCGCCTTTTACCAATTGCTGATTAACCGTTTCAATGTATTTAAAGTTGTATTTGTAACCCAGTTTTTCTTCGGGTTTAACATCGGCATAAAGTTTTTGCGCTATCTGGTTCGATTCGAATAACCAATGCGATAGTGGTGTTTTTTGCCACTCGGCACGTTGTGCAGCGGTGGTGTGGTTAATGGCCATGGTGTATTCGGTATAGCTCAGTTGCTGAAAATCTATCAAATGCGAATCCCACACCGAGTGCAGGTTGCTTGGTGAACCCATCCAAAACAATTTAATATCATTACCACCCTTATCGCTCAAATGGCCGGTGTGGAATGGCTGGTGTATATCCTCAACAATGTGCAACAGCATACGCAGGTACAGCAGTTTATTTTTAGCGCTCAGGTTCTGTTTTTTCAGTTCGGCAGTTAAAAAGGTAACCTTGGTATAAGCATCGGCAATGGTATCAACCTTTAGGTAAGCCTCCATTTCGGGCTCGGTCATTACCTTATCAAAGTTTACAAAGTGCCAGTTGTAAAGGTAATTATAGGTAGAGTCTGATTTAGCGAAATCGGCCCAGTTACTGGCCATGGCAATACTTTCATCGCCTAAAATAGCCTTTATTGCCTTGCGGGCTTTGGCATTCAGGTAGCTATCGGCTATCTGGCCGCTTATGCGATGGCCCTGCTGTCCCCAGGCCATAGTTTGTACCGGTATGTATACTATCGCCAATACCGCGATAAGCATCATCATTACTTTATTTTTCATGCACTTAAATTTTACGGCAAAGATAGTAGCCTTACAAGCTATCTGATTGTTAATTTTTTGTTACGATGCTTAATAAGCCAGCGGCTTGGGCGTACAGGTTATACGGCGCACCAGTTTTGCCTGTACAGGCAGTATGGTTGTTGAACTGTTCAGGGTGATCAGCGAATCGCCCTGTGATTTGATATTATAGAATTCATCGTACGGCCCGAAACGAAAACAGCCCTTATTATCCTTTAATGAGCCATCGGCGTTGGTGAATACGCCACGCAGGTGCAGGGTATCGCCTGTTTGTTCGTAGCGGCCTTTAATGTATTCCGTCCATTGGCCTTTGTTCATACAGCTATCGGCCCCGCTGTTAACACGGCTTATGGTATTTATGGCGATGTAAAACGAATCGCATGTAAACTTGAATTTGGATAGCGAATAGGTAAGCAGCTTTTGCTCACCGGCAAGCGGGGTTTGCTGCCATTCGCCTTGCAGATACTCTTGCCCCTTGCCCTGTATGGGCGGGTTCATGGTGCAGCCTGCCACCATCAGCAAGGCAATAAGCGGATAAAGGACTAACAGCGTTCTTTTATTCAACATCACAAAACATCGGGGTATAAACAAAAATCCTCCCCTGCAATATACAAGGGAGGATCTATTTTTTAGCGCAGTGTTATTTTAAACTACCTATCATATTTTCGGGGCGTACCCATTGGTCAAACTGCTCGCTTGTTAACAGTTCAAGCTCAATAGCAGCCTCGCGAAGCGATTTATTTTCTTTCAATGCTTTTTTGGCAATTTTGGCCGCGTTCTCATAACCAATGTGTGGGTTAAGCGCGGTTACCAGCATCAGCGAGTTTTCGAGGTGTTTTTTGATGCCATCGTAGTTTGGCTCAATACCTACCGCGCAATGATCATTGAATGATACACAGGCATCGCCAATTAAACGTGCCGATTGCAGGAAGTTAGCAGCCATAACCGGCTTAAACACGTTCAGCTCGTAATGGCCGTTCGATCCGCCTACTGATATAGCTACATCATTACCCATAACCTGTGCCGCAACCATGGTTACCGCCTCATTTTGGGTTGGGTTAACCTTACCCGGCATAATTGACGACCCCGGCTCGTTATCCGGAATGTGGATCTCGCCGATACCTGAACGCGGACCGGAAGCCAACATACGGATGTCGTTTGCTATCTTCATCAACGCAACAGCAATTTGCTTTAACGCGCCGTGGCTTTCTACAATGGCATCATGCGCGGCCAGTGCCTCAAACTTATTTTCGGCAGTAATGAATGGCAGGTTAGTGAACTGGGCAATGTACTCGGCTACCTTAACATCATAACCTTGCGGGGTGTTGATGCCTGTACCAACGGCAGTACCGCCCAGCGCCAATTCGCTCAGGTGAGCAAAGGTATTGCGCAAAGCACGCAAGCCATGATCAAGCTGTGATACATAGCCCGAAAATTCCTGACCCAAGGTAAGCGGCGTAGCATCCATCAGGTGGGTACGGCCTATCTTAACCACGTTCATAAAATCTACCGATTTCGCTTTCAGCGTATCGCGCAGTTTTTCGATACCCGGAATGGTAACGTCTATCAGTATTTTGTATGCAGCAATGTGCATAGCAGTTGGGTAAGTATCGTTTGATGATTGCGATTTGTTTACATCATCATTTGGGTGTATAAAGGTTTTGCCCTCGCCCAGTTTGTTGCCTTGCAGCACGTGCGCACGGTTGGCCACCACCTCGTTAACGTTCATGTTTGATTGCGTGCCCGAACCGGTTTGCCATATCACCAACGGAAACTCAGCATCAAGCTTGCCTTCCAGTATCTCGTCGCACACTTGCGCTATCAGGTCGCGCTTTTCGGCAGGTAATACGTTAAGGTCGGTATTGGTGTAGGCCGCGGCCTTTTTAAGGTAAGCGAACGCCTCAATAATTTCCTTCGGCATTGACGCTTCCGGCCCTATCTTAAAATTGTTGCGTGAGCGTTCGGTTTGTGCTCCCCAGTACTTGTCGGCAGGCACCTTTACCTCGCCCATGGTATCATGTTCAATTCTGAAACTCATAAGGATGTATTTTTTAGCTGGGCAAAGTTAACCCTTATACAAACTATGCGGCAATATATTTTCAGAAATTTCTTTTGGTTGTTGCTAACCATTGGCTGAGTTTAGTGATCTTATCATCATTGTTTTTAAACCACTCCACACTGGTTTGATGATTTGAGCTAAGCGATATATACCGTGCAAATGCCGGCAAATTGCCCGATTGAGTGAGGGCATAAAAAAAGTCAGCATAGTAGTTCCAATAAAAACCTTTAGGAGCTTTGATCTCAGCCGATTGCTCTCCGGCAGCCTTGAATATGGTTTCTAACTGATACGTAAATATCACGGCCGAGTCAGCCACTCCTTTTTGCTGTAAACTATCAACAGCCGAAGCTGCACGAGTTATTGCCATTTCAGTTATCAAGGTTTTTAACAGGCCTCCATTAGTTTTGTCATAAATAATATTTATGTTCTTTTTATCTACACCTTTAAACACTTTATCAATGTTTTCCATCACAACCTTCGAGCGGTCGGTTTTGGGCTCTATCAATAAAAAGTTGCAAAACGCCATAACAGCACAAACTTTTCTGCCCTGATAGTAAGCCACCTCGCCATATAGTTTATGTGCGCTGGCATGTTCCGGCTCAAGTTTTATAGCCTCGATAGCATATTGTTCGGCCTCGGCATATTTATTTAAGCGATAATAGGTAAGGCCGATATTGTAATATAAAGTTGATAATCGGGCTGATTTTTAATGCCTGCCAAATAAACTTCAATTGCTTTTTGCGATTGCCCTTCATCATCATACGATGAGCCAAGCAGATCATACGCCTGCCCTTGCTGTCCTTTAGTATTTTTTAAGAGTTTTTCGAGTATCGTTATGGTTTGCTTTCTGTTACCTGATACTGAATAGGTATAGGCCATTTCGTACTTTGCATTGTTGTTATCAGGTTCAAGCTTGAGTGCATCGTTATATTTTTCAACAGCCTCTTTAAACCTGCCCTGGTCGTGCAACTTAATACCCTGGCTAACTAATGAGTCGGCTGTAATTTTCTGAGCCTGCAACATTGCCGGCATTACCAGCAAACAAAACAGCGATAATAATATGTGATAAAGGTTTTTCATGCTATAAACCTATATAACTTTGGTTTGATTTACAATGCCTTGAAAATAATTTTTGAGCACACTTGTAACCTTTTTCGTTTAAATACCATCTTCATTATTATTAAGAAAACTTATCATGAAAGTATCTGTAAACCTGTTCGCCTTTGTGTTATTCATCAGCCTGTGTGCCTTTACTGCGCCCGATAGTATAAAACAATGCTACCTATCGTTCAAAAAAGCAAGCAACTTAAAGGCTCAGCCTGCCGAGCGCATACCCGAAACAACCAGCAAAACCCGCATGCTGGCTACCAAAACAGGAGAAGTACCTATAACTGTTACCGATGGCTACCGCATCATCTACAACAATAAAAAGAAAGCCCCATTTGTAAACCTGAAGGTTGAGTTAAGCAAACCTGAAAATTACGAGCAGGATAAAAAGAATGTATTAGCCAATTTAAATTACATTAATTCACAATCAACCGGCATGGAGTCGGCAGGTAAACTGATCGAATTAAGCTATAATGGCTATAAGGCATATGGCCTTAGTCGTGCGGATATCAGCGAGGGCCAAACGTTGGGTACCTTCGTTATCTTTCCCGGCGACAATACTATTATTTACCTGTATTTTAATAATATCGAAGCCGATAAGAGTCACTTTAAAACAGCTACCGAATACAAGGGCTACCGTAACGATTTTATTGGCCAATACACTGCCCACCTGGCTGCTTGCAAATAAGCTTAGCCCTTTATACCCTTAACCCGTAGCGTTACCCTGCTGGTATGGGGTATACCTAAAGTGGTGCCGGGCAGTGTGGTAAGGTATAGTTTCAAATACCCATCCATTATGCCTTTCATCACTTTTACCTTTTGCTCGTAGTAATCGGGCATTATGGCTACCAAGGGCTTATCAAAATGCAGGCCTCCGCTGCCATCAACAAAGGCGGCAAAGGTGTAATTAAAATCACTGTAAGCCTTTTTTATGGTGACGTTATACTCAGGATACATGTAGGCATCCTCGGGGTCAACATGATCATAGCGGATGGCTTCGGCATGTACCTCTACCTTTTCAACGGTTATATTGGGGCTTTTGCTAATGAATTGAACCGGCTCTCGCGCGGCAAAGGCCGTGTCGGGATGAGTATTCACAAATTCAGATCGTGCCCTGATGAATGCCGTATCGGCCTTCGAGGGGCGCATCAGCGTTTTGGCATCGGTTTTCAGTACGTTTTTGATGTAATCATCGGCATACAGCGTCATGTATACTTTTGAATCTTCCAAATAGATGGTGGTTCCCTCTACTTTGAGTATTTGGAACACCAGGCTATCTTTTGTCACCTTTTTTACCCGCAACCAACTGCGGGCCATGTTCACAATCGAATCATGATCGTACGTTACCGGGAAGTTATAGAAAACCTTGCGCTCCGGACTATAAATATTTGCCGAATCATCCGACGGGAATGACATGAACCACTCCGGCTCCAGCTGGTAGCCGCCCTTATCAAACGTTAAGCCGTTAGCCAGCCAGCGCTTTATCTCAGTATATTTTATACCCCAAACTTTTTTAAATGATGGCTTTACATCTACCTTTTTCTTAGGTTTTTCGTAACAGCCGCTAAGGGTAATTAATGCTATGGTTATATATAAAAGTCCCGTTCGGGCTTGGGTAATATTCATACTACAATTGTACAAAAAACAGTTTTAACTTGGTTTTACAGGCATTTATTTAATAAACAAATATTTACATCAGCATAAAATATTATACCCTGTTAAACCACCAATTACTTTAATGTTAATAATATTTAAAAACATTTATTATTTAGGTGCTGTATAATTTCTATTTTTCGCCCTCGTTTTATCGATTGGATATATATTGTATATGAGATTTGTGACCAGGTGTGTTTTAACTCCCGCCCTTTGCTTAATATTATTTGCTTCGTGCTCGTCTGACAAAAAGAAAGCCGCCAACCGCGACGGCGAAAAGGTAAACTTTGATACCGTAGCCCTTTTAAAATACGATCCTAAAAAAGAGGATAAAAAGATAGATGAGTTTATGCAGCATCTGCATAACAAACGCTTTTTTAACGGCAACGTACTGGTGGCCAAAAAAGGCAAGATAGTTTACGAAAAATCATTCGGCTGGGCTAACCACCTTACGCGTGATAGTTTGAAACTGGGCTCAAAGTTCGAGCTGGCATCCATCACCAAAACGCTTACCGGCACGGCTATTATGATGCTGATAGAACAGGGCAAAATAAAGCTTGACCAGGATGTACGCGACTTTTTCCCGAACTTTCCGTACCAGGGCATCACTATCCGGCTGCTGCTAACGCACCGCTCGGGTATGATGAACTATGTTTACTTTGTTGATGACCTGTACCGCAAGGAGCACCGCGACCAGCGCAAGGGCCTGTCAAACAAAGATGCTATGGATTTGATAGCCCAATTTAAACCGGCACCATTCAACACGCCTAACAAAAGGCATTTATACAACAACTCCAACTACATGGTGCTGGGCGCCATTATTGAAAAGGTGAGCGGTAAAAGCTACGCCGAGTTTATGAAGGAGAATATTTTTGACCCGGCAGGTATGCACCATACAGCGGTATACTCAAAAGCGGTTTACGAAAAGATCCCGGTTGATGTGGTAGGGCATGATCGTGGGCAGTGGCGCTACTCGGTAGCCCAAAACTTTTTGGATGGCCCCGTGGGCGATAAAGGCGTTTACAGCACCGTTGCCGATCTGTTTTTGTTCGACCGTGCCATGCGTGCTGGCATCCTGCTGAAAAAGCAAACACAGGATTCGGCTTATACCGCTCATAACCCGCTAACACGAGGGCACTTTAGTTACGGCTACGGCTGGCGTACATTTGATGCACCCGGCCAAAAGGTGGTTTACCATACAGGCTGGTGGCACGGTTTCAGGCACATTTATTTGCGCGATCTGAAAAACGATGTGACCATTGTGCTGTTATCTAACTTAGCTAATGGCAGTTTGTTGCAGCTGGACGATCTGTTTAAAATAACAGGCATGCCAATTGTACGTAAAAACGCATACACCGGGCAAGGTGATGCCACGGATGATTAGGTGGCCCCCAGCCCCTAAAGGGGAGTAAAAACTTGTCATTTCGACGAGGTACGAGGAGAAATCTGTCGCCGGATTATGAACGCAGATAGATTTCTCGCTATCGCTCGAAATGACAGAAAAAGAATATATAGAACGCGCCTCTGCGCCACTAAACGACAATTAAACTAAGAACTTATGTTTGATAAATTATTTGAAGCCCAGCAAAAAGCAGGCGAAGTAAAAAAGAGATTAGATGCCATTACCGTAACCGGCACTGCCGAGGGTGGTAAAATAACGGTAACCGCCAATGGCAACAAGGTAATTCAATCGGTTAGTATTGATGAAGCATTTTTTGCCGATGCCGATAAGGAAGAAGTGGAAGAACTATTAGTAGTTGCCCTTAATAAGGCCCTTGAACAAGCCGACAACGTTAGCCAGGCCGAAACCGCTGCCATAGCCAAAGACATGTTCGGCGGATTGGGCGGTATGTTTGGGCAATAGTTTTTTTTAAGTGGCAGTTACGGTTGCAGTAGCAGTAATATTAATACATATTTTAACCTGCTACTGCAACCGCAACTGCTACCAAAATTAAGACGCTAAGTGCGCCTTAATAGCCTTCTCAGCTTCCTGTTTGTTTTTGGCTGAATCCCATTTTTCTTTTACGGATTGATCGCCCAGTTCAAAAAGCTTTTCGAATAGTATTTTGCCGTCAACCTTTTGGTTTAGTTTAAGGGTTGTGTTTTTGGCGAATACATCATCCCATACCTTGCGTACATCGGCCCAATAGCCTTTTTGGCTGCCCCACCATTCTTTGGCGTAGGCGAATTCCTTTTCGTCGGCCTTGGTAAATTCTTCGTAGCCCTTTTCCTGGGCCAGCAGTTTGTCGCCGGTTGCCGAGCGTACTATTTTTTTGTTATCCTGCTCAAACATCCAGCCTTCGGGGGTCAGGTAAACACGGTTACCACGGCGAAGCACGTTATAATCGCTGCGTTTTGTAAACTCGCGGCGAGGCAACGGCGAGTCGGTTTCGCTTTGCCATTGGTGGCGACCATCAACATGCACCCAGGTGCCAATGCTCTCGTATCGCGGACTATCATCAACCTGAAATACCTTTTGTACCCAGCGGCCTTTTACCTCGGCAGGCTTTAACTTAACCTTTTTCCAGGTATTACCCTGATCAAAGGCCAGCATGGTAGGCTCCTCATATTGCCAATCCTCACGCCAGTGTTTTATCACCATGCTATCGCCCACTACCAACAAGTGTTGTATCACAATTTTTTTAGGCGAGTCCTCCTCAATAACAGCCCACTCGTAACCCCATGAATGGTAACGCGGGTGGAATTTGTAAGCGGTATCGGGCGCAAAGGTTTCGGCATAATTAAAGGTAACCTTATAATACCCCGCCAGCGCGCGGATAGCCTGTTTGTCCTGCTCCAGTTTTGATTGGGCCATAGCAGCCACACATATCAACTGAACCAGCAAAAGGATGTATAATTTTTTCATGAACGTTTATTTGGATTGAATAAACAAATTAAGCAAGAAAATGCCATTAATCAAACCGCAGGTTCAGCCTTTAAAAGCTGAAGTGACGTTCAGCCCATAGCTTTAATATCCGGATACGCTCCCGCAAAAAGCGGTCGTTAAAAAACGTATTCGACCAATCATCATAGTTATCATACTGAAAACGCAGGTAAAACACCCAAAATGCAAAGCCCAGGTAAGGCACGGCAACAAGTTCCTCATCAGTAAATGGGCGCACTTCGCGATAGGCATCTATGAACAATTGAAAATCAGCATCGCCCCTTTCCATGGTTATCTTGTTAAGGGTTGTTTCCATAAAGTAATGCACGTAAAAGGATGCTATATCATTAGCCAGCATGCCCCACCCACAAAAGTCAAAGTCGAAAAAGGTAAGGGTACGCGCATCCTCAAAGTGAAAATTCTTGGGCAAAAAATCGTAATGGCAATAACCGAAACTAATTTTCGAGGTATCGAAACTATTGATCTTTTCAGCTACTTTATTAGATAAATCTTTCAGGATAGCATATTCATCCGGCAAGTTTTTAAATGCCGGAGCCACCACTCCAACCGGTTGCAGCAGCATGGTATCAACCGTAAACTCATGCCGTGGGTATTGTAATTTGGTTTTGCTGCTGATGTTATGAAAATGCGCCATAGCATGGCCCAAAGTCTGCAAATGCTCCGGCGAAAGATCATAAACCGGCTCGCCCTCAGCAAAGCTGAATAATACGCCATAACGTATGCCCTCGGCAGCATTAAATTGTTGGAGCTGTTGTCCGCTTTTATCCGTTATCGGGTAAGCAACGTTAAGTCCACCGGCTTTCAGTATGTTGAGCAATTCTACCTCGGCCAGTATTTCGGTATGCTTGCGGTGGGCATCCCGGTATATCTTGAAGATGTATTTTTCGGTATTGTCCTCCAGCAGATAGGTGTCGCTCACATTGCGTATCAGCAAGCGACAAGTTGTGCCGGTTAAACCATAATTATCCTGTAAATGAATATTTAAGGCAGCGGCAGATAAGGTTGAGTATTGGGTAGGGAAAATGGGCATGATGCACAAATATAGCTATTTGCACACCATGCCCGTTGTATTTTAAGGGATTAACCTTTAACCCTGATCATCATTACACCGTGTGGCGCAAGTTTGTAGCTGAAGCCCTTAGCGGCCTTACCCAAATCTTTTTGCCTCCACACATCGCGCACATTGGCTGATGATTTTAAGCCGATCTCGGCCGCGTTTACTGATATAGTTTTGTATTGAGCGTTCAGGTTAAAAAAGCCTACTGCTTTGCTACCATCGGCCAGTTCCTTAACATAAACCTCGTAACCATCCCTGGCCAGTACACGGCGGGCTTGTTTGCCCAGCACATCCTGGTTAACGGCAATCACCTCATCGTTAGTAAGCAGGTTGAGGGTAAAGTCGTCCATCTGGGCAATATCGCAACCTATCAGCAATGGCGAGGACAGCAGGCTCCACAGGCTGATGTGGGTGTATTGCTCATCGGGCGTTAAACGGGTGTTGCGCAGGTTGCCGCTCCAGCCCACTTTGCCTACTATCAGCATATCCGGGTCATTCCAACGACCTGGCTTGGCGTACTCAGATATTTTATACTGACGGAAACCAATATCGTGCAAACTCTCCCAGGTGTCGGTAATATCTCCTGTAGTGCGCCAACTGTTGGCATCAACACGGTCGCCCCATTTCCAAACATCTTTCATACCGTATTGGCAAAGGCTGTAGTAAATATCACGGGGTTGCGCGCGTAAGGCCTTTTGCATAACACGATAGGGCTTCATAAAGGTTTCCAGCGTAGTATCGCTGCCCGCTACTTCGCTATAGGCGCACCAGTCGTGTTTCAGGTAATCAACGCCCCATTTGTTGTAAGTTTCGGCATCCTGCAACTCATGGCCAAGCGAACCCAGGTAGCCACCACAGGTTAACCTGCCCGGTGATGAGTAGATACCGAATTTAAGGCCATGACCATGCAGCCAGTCGCCCAGCGCTTTCATATCCGGGAACTTTTCGTTGGTAACTATTGTACCATCGGCAGCACGCGCGGGTGCTTCCCAGGCATCATCAACGTTGATGTATGTCCAGCCGTGGTCAATCAATCCTTTATCTATCAAGGCCTGTGCCGAGCTTTTCACCTTATCAGCCGTTACCGAAAGGCCCCAGCAGTTCCAGCTATTCCAGCCCATGGCCGGGGTTAGCGCCAGCAGATCGCCAACCTTAATAGTGAGAACACGCTCGGCATTACCCAACGCGTTCTTAACCATTATCCTAACGGGATAGCTGCCTTCTTTAGCCACAGTACCGGTAATAATACCTGTAGCGGCATCCAGCTTTAAGCCCTCGGGCAAATCAGCTGCCGAGTAGGTAAGTGGTTTTGTACCCGTAGCGGCAATTTTGTACAACAACGGCGAATTCGGCCTAACGCCGGTTATCTGCGCACCGTTGATACGTGGAGTTGGCGGGGCTTTAGGGGTTAATATATACGGAGGCTGCTCGGTAGCGTTGATGCTTTTGCCGGTCAGCTTTTCGGTAAAGTTATAGGTGAGCGTAACGCCGGGTTTACTTACAATATCAATTTTAACAGCAGCGCTGGCAATAGGTGATGTGGTGCCGGGCACAATGCCAATAGGGTATTCTTTGGTATAAAGTATCTTGCCGGTTTCTTCGTCTTTAGCCTTAACGGTGAACAAACCCTTAACAAAGGCGGGGTTTTTGTTAATGATGCTGATCTCCTTTTTTACGTTTCCGCCCGAGAAGGTGAAGCTGTTGTTTGTGTTGATAGTAATATTATCAATATAATCGAGCATGGTGATGTATGGGGTAGCATTGCCGATACCGCCGTCGCCATCACCGTCGTACACCTTAACGGTTATAACATTCTCTTTATCCCAGTTTATGGTCAGATCTTTCAGGGCCAGGTGATAGGCACGCTCTTTAAAGTACGCGGTTGAATAACCACCCTCATCGTTAGGGAAACGACCGGTTTGGCCTACCTTTTTGCCATTGAAGAAAACCTCATCGCAATCATCAATATAGGCCAGATTAAGCAGCAGCGAATCCTTAAGTGCCGATTTGGTTTTTAACGATGACGGTATGTTTACATGGAAACGGTACCAGGCATAGCCATTATAGTCAACACCCTGTTTCTCCCAAAAGGAGCTGGTTTTAAGGTTTTGCCATGATGAATCGTTAAAGCCGGGATCGCTCCACGCGGCCTCGTTGCCCTTGCTGAATTTGGCCTGCGGCATTTCTACACGCTGAGCCCTTGCCGTGTAGGCGCATGCCGCTACACAGGTCATAATTAGTAGTTTACGCATTGGTTAATGGTTTAGAAATGTCTAAACTACATTTTAAACCAATATAATGCAACTATAAATCAATGGATTATTCTATGATATAGATATTTACTAAAACAAAGCCACCAAACGCTCCAAAGCCATACCACGTGATCCTTTGATGAGGATAGTGGCATTGGTTATCGGATCGTTTTGCAATGCTTCGATAGCATCCTCGGCAGTTTCAAAATATTGCCCCGCGTGCGATACTCGGGCAGCGCTAAACTCTTTGCCTATAAAAATACGCTCGTTAACTCCGGCGGCTTCCGCCTTTTCAATTACGGCCAGGTGCTCAGCGGGGGCATCATCGCCCAGTTCGAACATATCGCCTAAAATAAGCACCTTTTTCTCGGCGGTTATCTTGTCAACATTCTCAATAGCTACCATCATGCTGCTTGGGTTGGCATTGTAGTAGTCGCAAATAAGCGTGTTAGTAGCAGTTTTTACAATTTGCGAGCGGTTGTTTTTAGGCTGATAACCCTCCAAACCTTTGTTGATCTCCGTCGGGGTAAGCCCCAGATAGGTGCCAACACAAATAGCGGCCAGTATATTATCCAGGTTATAAACACCCGTTAAGTTCGATTTAACCTGATGAGTTTTTGATGAGCCTTTCTCGTGCCACTCTAACACCAGGTGTGGTGAGTTCTCTATCAGTTTACCGGTTATCAGGCTATCATCGCCCTGCGTACCGTAAAACAATTGCTTTTTAAAGGTGCGCTTCGCTGCCATTTGCTGCAAGGTAGCATCATCAGCATTGATGAATACGTTGGCACCATGCGTGGCCAGGTGATCGTACAGTTCGCCCTTGGCTATCTTAACACCCTCAACACCGCCGAAACCTTCCAGATGCGCCTTGCCAACATTGGTTATCAGGCCATGCGTAGGTTGCGATATGGTGCAGAGCATCTCTATCTCCTTTTGGTGATTGGCGCCCATTTCTATTACTGCGGCTTCATGCTCGGCAGTAATACTCAGAATGGTTAGCGGCACACCTATATGGTTATTCAGGTTACCCTGTGTGGCCAGCGTATTAAAATGCTGCGACAGCACGGCATTGATCAGCTCCTTTGTTGTGGTCTTTCCGTTGGTACCCGTTAAACCCACCACCGGAATATTCAGTTGCTTACGGTGGTAGCGGGCCAGATTCTGCAAGGTTTCCAGCACATCATCAACCAGAATATACTGTTCGCTAACACGATATTTGGCATCATCAATCACCGCATAAGCCGCCCCGGCCTCAACAGCTTGCGCCGCGAAGGTATTGGCATCAAACTTATCGCCCTTTAAGGCAAAAAACAAGCTGCCCGGCGCAATACGGCGGGTATCAGTACTGATAACAGGATGCTTTGTATATAGCTGGTATAGATGGTCGATGGTCATGGTTAGATAATGATATAATTAGCTGATAAGGCTGTTAATTATACTGACAACTTTATTATAAGCAGATTGATTGAGCGTTCCCGCCTTTTTGAGAATTATATTTTTATCCGCAGTAAATATTCGTGATGGACGAACGTTTGAGGCCACGGGCAGTGAACCTGAAAGAAAACTGCTTGCGTCAATCGGCACGGCGAATGAGTCCCACGCTTGCTGACTGGTTATCTGGCAAAGAATAATATCATCCCCCGGCAGATCGGCAAGTACAAGTGCCGGCCTTTTCTTACTTCCGGAAAGATCAGAGAACGGGAACAGGATAACAACTACGTCGCCTTTTACAAATCCTGCCATGCTTCGTCTTCTTCTGCTGATAACCAATCCTTTGCCAATACGTTTTGGGAAGCGAAATGCGCAAGCGGTTTATCTGTCGCTATTTCATTCTGCTGTGTTTCCTCAACAGTAAAAGCTATAACCTCCACCTGCTTACCTACAAAATTTTCAGGCAACCGGATAGAGATATTTTGATTATCAGGCTTTAAAAGCGTCCTTATCATATATCAAATATACCAATTATCTAATTTAATAGATGCCAATTTATAACTAACACTTCCTTGTCATGTTGAGCCTGTCGAAACACTAACGGACTATGCCCACCACACGCACCCTTCGACAAGCTCAGGGTGACAGGCCTTCCATGTAGTAATGTCCTGTCGAAGCATCAATGCGCTTCCAGCCAGTTAGTGCCCGTGCCTATCTCTACAATAATGGGCACTTCAGTTTTTATGGCGTTCTTCATGTTTTCCATAATAATGGGCTTTACCAACTCCACTTCGTGGTGAGGCACGTCGAACACCAACTCATCATGCACCTGCATGGTCATTTTGCCTTGCAGGTTTTGCGCTTTTATTTCGCGGTGAATATTGATCATGGCTATCTTGATCATATCTGCGGCCGAACCCTGTATCGGGGCGTTAATGGCATTTCGTTCGGCAAAACCACGCACGGTAGCATTGGCCGAATTAATATCGCGCAGGTAACGGCGGCGACCCATCAATGTGTTTACATAACCGTTCTCGCGGGCAAAGTTCATGGTATCGGCCATGTAGCCTTTAATGCCGGGAAACTGTATAAAGTATTGTTCAATGATCTCGGCGGCCTCCTTACGTGGTATGCCCAGGTTTTGCGATAAGCCAAAAGCCGACTGCCCATAAATAATACCAAAGTTAACCGCCTTGGCATTTCTGCGCTGGGTGCTGGTTACCTCGGCAACCGGCACGCCATAAACATTGGCCGCCGTAGCGGTATGAATGTCAATATTATTCAGGAAAGCCTGCATCATGTTCGCGTCCTTGCTTATCTCGGCTATAATGCGTAGCTCTATCTGTGAGTAATCCGCAGAGATAAGGGTATGGCCGCTATCGCGCGGGATGAAAGCCTTACGCACTTCACGACCACGCTCGGTACGGATAGGGATATTTTGCAGGTTAGGGTTTTGTGAACTTAAACGCCCCGTAGCCGCCACCGCCTGGTTGTACGAGGTATGTACCCGACCGGTTTTAGGGTTGATCATTTGCGGCAGGGCATCAACATAGGTTGATTTTAGCTTAAGCAGCTGCCTAAAATCCAATATATCCTTAACAATATCGCTCTTTGCGGCTAAGGCCAACAGTACATCCTCACCGGTTTGGTACTGGCCTGTCTTGGTTTTTTTGGCTTTGGGATCGAGTTGTAGTTTTTCAAACAGCACCTCGCCTAATTGCTTTGGCGATGATATATTGAAACGCACCCCCGCCTTTTCGTAAACCACAGCCTCAAGCTTAGCCAGGTCAGTTGTCAGATCCTTAGAGAATTCTTTGAGTGTATCCTGATCTATTTTCACGCCCTCGCATTCCATATCAGCCAGTACATAGATCAGCGGATGCTCTATCTCGTTGATCAGTTTCTCGGCCTCGGCTTGCTTTATCTTTGGCTCGAACACCTGTTTTAATTGCAGGGTAATATCGGCATCTTCGGCGGCATAATCCTTTATCTTTTCTATCTCCACATCGCGCATATTGCCTTGGTTCTTCCCTTTCGGGCCAATCAGTGTGGTAATAGAAACCGGCGTATACCCCAAATAATTTTCGGACAGGATATCCATATTATGCCTCGTATCCGGATCGAGCACGTAGTGGGCCAGCATGGTATCAAACAAACTACCCTTTACATTGATGTTGTACCATTTAAGCACCATTACATCAAACTTGATGTTTTGGCCTGTTTTGCCTATGCTTTCATCCTCAAGCACATCCTTAAACTCATTAACAATAATTTGCGCCGCAGCCTGATCTGCCGGGACAGGCACATACCAGGCCTCACCCGCCTTAATGGCGAACGATAAACCTACCAGCTCGCAATTGTTGGCATCGGTACCGGTGGTTTCGGTATCAAAGCAAATATCTTTTTGTTGTTTAAGCAGCGCGATAAGTTCGGCACGCTTTTCAACAGTATCAGCCAGGTGATATTGATGATCTGTGTTATCTATATTTTTGGCGATGGCCGGAGTTTCCGGTTCTTTTATATCCGTAACATCAACCGTAAGGCTGGTATAGCCGCCATTAACCGGATTGCCAAACAGATCGGTTTGTACCGATGCGGCCTTCATTTCGGTAATGCTGTACTCCTCGCCAAACACGCGCTTGCCCAGCGTACGGAACTCCAACTCGGCAAACAATGGCTCTAACAAGTCACGACTTGGAGCACATATCTCCAGTCCTTCTTCGTCCAGCTCAACCGGAGCATTCAGCATAATGGTAGCCAGTTTTTTTGATAGCAGGCCCTGCTCGGCATAAGTTTCAACGTTCTCTTTCAGCTTGCCCTTCAGCTCGTGGCTGTTGGCAATAATATTTTCAACCGAACCGTATGTTTTGATCAATGACTTGGCAGTCTTTTCGCCCACTCCGGGAATGCCGGGGATATTATCCACCGCATCGCCCCACAGGCCGAGGATATCTATCACCTGTTCAACACGCTCTACCTCCCATTTGGCTAAAACTTCCTTCACGCCTAATATCTCCATCTCGTTACCCATGCGTGCAGGTTTGTAGATGAATATATTATCGCTCACCAATTGGGCAAAATCCTTATCAGGGGTCATGCAGTATACAGTGTAGCCTTGTACCTCGGCTTTTTTGGCCAGGGTGCCAATAATGTCATCGGCCTCGTAACCATCTGATGTTATTACCGGAATATTGAAGCCCAGTATTACCTTGATCACATAAGGCAATGCCTTGGCTAAGTCTTCGGGCATGGCTTCGCGGTGTGCCTTATAGCCTTCAAAATCAGTATGGCGTTCGGTGGGCGCATCGGTATCAAATACTACGGCCATGTGGCTTGGCTTTTCTTTACGCAGCACATCAAGCAGGGTATTGGTGAAACCCATAACAGCTGATGTATTCATTCCACCCGAAGTAAACCGCGGGTTTTTGCTCAACGCGAAGTGGGCGCGGTAAATAAGCGCCATGCCATCCAATAAAAAGAGTTTTTTCATAAAGTATTTAGTGATTACACCGATCCCTTGTTACGGCAATATAATTTCACCGACCGTTCAAAAGTACGATATTTTACTCACCCTATCACCGCGACATAAACAGGCAATGGATTACTTAGCGTACCCTCTGATCACTGACTACCAACTACCGATCACTGACTCACTATCTAAAATCGCAGTTCAGCGCATGATCATTCACCATGCCGGTGGCTTGCATAAAAGCGTAACAAATGGTGGTGCCGAAGAATTTGAAGCCACGTTTTTTCAGGTCCTTACTTATCGCGTCACTCTCGGGCGTACTTACCGGGATACCGCCCTGCGGAGGTTTGTTAATGGCCTTGCCACCGGGTATAAAGCTGTACAGATATTTATCAAACGAACCGAACTCCTTTTGTATATCCATAAACAACCGGGCATTGGTTATTGAAGTTGTAATTTTTAGGCGATTGCGGATAATGCCTTCATCGGCCAATAAGCGCGACACATCATCATCCGTAAAAGCAGCCACCTTTTTTGCATCAAAATTAGCGAAAGCCTTGCGGTAGTTTTCGCGACGGCGCAGTATGGTGATCCAGCTCAGGCCTGCCTGTGCCGATTCTAATATCAGGAACTCAAAAAATACCTTATCATCATGCACTTCTTTGCCCCACTCCTCGTCATGATATTTTATATAAAGCTCATCAGTGCCGGACCAGGCGCATCGGTGAATTTGTTTGCTCATTGTACCAAAGGTTATTTTGTAATTTTATTATCAGGTTTAGATCTATATTGTAAACAGAGAATCTTTATTTCTTAGGTATTTGCCTTGTTTGAATAATCCTGTTTGAGATTTTGTCAAAATCAGATTGGAAGTTTTTATCCTGAACCACCCTAAACTGTTCATATTGCTTCTCTGCAAATTCTTTGGCAAGCTTAGCTGTTATAGATCCGGAATTTTGTAAAATTTCGTATTCGTTGAACTTCAGGAAATCATCCAGCTTCTGCACCCAATCACTCATTTCCATAAGCCGGTTTCTTTTCGCCTGTAAATCAGCATAATCTAAATACATATTTACTATTGAGTTCAACTCTGATATCTCATCCTGGGTAAGATAATTCTTCGCTATTGAAACATCTGTTTTCAACACCTTTCCATCAGGTGAGTTTTTCCATGTGGTTAAACCCATGTTCGGTGATTTGGAATTTGCCCTTGATTTTACTATTTCACCTGCTGTTTGTTGGGTTATAGCAAACTCTAATTTATTTTGAACTGTAGCGAAAAAGGTTTGGGTAATGGGCGAATTCTTATCGTAATCGGCACTACATTGAGCATATATATCGGTTATCTTTTGATAAAATCTTCTTTCGGATGCGCGTATTTCTTTAATACGCTCAAGTAATTCATCAAAATAATCTTTCCCGAAAACTGTTTTGCTTTGCTTTAGTCTGTCGTCATCTAATGTGAAACCTTTAACAAGGTATTCTTTAAGTATGTTTGTTGCCCAGATTCTGAATTGGGTGGCTTGATAAGAGTTTATTCTATAACCTACAGATATTATAGTATCTAAGTTGTAAACGTTGGTTAGATACTTCTTCCCGTCATTCGCAGTTATTCGGATTTTCCGAATAACTGAAATTTCATTTAGCTCTCCGGTTTTGAAAATGTTTTGCAAATGCTCATTAACCGTCGGTATTGACACTCCAAATATCTCAGCCATCCCTTTTTGAGTAGCCCAAACAGTTTCTTCGTCTGATAATATTTGAACCTTTATTTTCCCCTCATTTGAGGTGTAAAATAAAAAGTCTGCCCCACTGCTTAGTTCCTCGGTCATTTAGTAATTTTTATTGTTAAATGCTTTTCAACAATCGTAAAATTACAACATTTTGCTAATTTAATTAGCTTTTATTGATAAAAATTACCGAAATGAATGAGCACTCCTGCCGGGTCTAATATCATGCATTCCTGGCCCCATTGTTCGTGGCGTAAGGGCACCAGCTTTACACCGGGATATTTCTTTTCCAGGTCGAGGCTTTGCATCCAGTTAAACCATTCGGCGGCGCTTTTTACCTCGAAAAATATCATAGTATTTTCTACCCATTCCTTGGCGTAATAATCTTGCAGGTAAAAGGCCAGATCATTAAGGCGGATCAGCGACATTTTAGCGTCGATGCTGTGCTCCTCAAAACCCAGGTCGCTGTAAAATGCTTTTGATAGTTCAAAATCCTTAGCGCCTATAAATGGCCGTATAGATACTGTTGCTGGTGCCATAAGCTCATTGTTTTTAGGTTATACTTAGCGTACCAAACGCCCTTTCCAGGCGTATTTGCGGGTATTGCCCATCAATCCCACATAAACAAAGTACAATATATGTATTGGCGATAGTAATATCAATAAGCCTACTAAACCCGGTCGTTTCCAAAATGAAGTGATCGGCAGCAGAAACACGCCCTCAAACAATACCTTCAACCCAAACTGTACACAAAACAGCTTGAAGAAAAATATATCATAAAAACCCAGCAGCGCATTAGCCAGTAACGATACATTAAACAGCCATATACAAATGGCCATAGCCACTATCTTTTTATCCTTATACCGGGTTGATTTTGATGCCCAGCGACGGCGTTGCTGTAAAAATTCCTCGAGTGTTGGTTTGGCGTGGGTGTATACAATAGCTTCGCGGTTCTTTAAAAAACCTATCCTGCCGGGATATACTTCGGCCACTTTTTGCAGCAGCAATTCATCATCGCCCGATGCCAGATCGTCAATGCCCTTAAAGCCGCCTACCTCATAAAACACATCCTTACGGTAAGCAAAGTTAGCCCCGTTACAGGTTGATGCCCGACCATTACCAATGAAGGCGGCGCCAATACCGATCAGGTACGAAAATTCCAGCGTTTGCAGTAGCTCAAACAATGATTTCTCCTGAAAATAAGTAACCGGCGACGAGATCATGACCGGATTCTCTGTTTCGTAGTATGATACTACCGATGATAGCCATTTGCTACCCATACGGCAATCGGCATCCGTAGCCACCATCAGCTCACCGGTCGACATGGCGATGGCCTCGGCAATAGCAGCTTTTTTGTACGAGTTCAATGCCTCGCCCGCGCGCATCTGGTATAACTTTACCCCTTTATCGGCATAACTGCGGATGATTTCGGCGGTGCGGTCGGTAGAGTGATCGTCAACAATAATTATTTCGGTGAGGTGTTTGGGGTAATCCTGCGCCAGTATATCCTCAATAGTTAAATGAATACCAGCCTCCTCGTTACGGGCGGCGATGAGGATGGTAACCTTTGTTTTGAATGATGTTAGTGATGGTTTAGCCCGTTTAAGCAAAGCCCAGCCTTTTATGAGGTAGATAAGCACACACAGATAGATACCGGTGAGCAGCATGGATATGATACTATGCATAACGGTCAAAAAACTTTAATTTAAGTACAAAAAAACAACCTATCACCGCGGGAATGATGAGGTTGATAAGCCATATAATAGATACGCAGGCAACCACGGCCAATTGTTCGTTAGTTACGTAAGCGAACAGGCTGGTAGCGGTAAAACTGCGCACACCGATATCAAATATATCCAGCGATGGCAGCGCCGATTGTATGATGAGGAAGGTAAATACCATCATCACCACGGTAAACAAACCTATTTGTGGCAGCAGCAAATGTATCAATAAATAATACTGTAGGGTAAACACCATGAACCGTGCTACCGAGTACCATAAAATGTTCAGCAGTTCGGTGGTATCATACCTGGCCATAATGTTGAAGAACCGCTCGTATTTTTTGATGAACTTTATCTTGCTCAGCAGGCTCACCATCCACTCAATATTAAAATAGAACAGTATCAGCATAAACAAAAAGGCAACCACCAGCACGGCTATACACCAAAAAAACAGATCGCCAATGTGCATCTTCTCCTTATATGTATAAATGAACCATAAGGTTCCGGTAAGGCCTAAAATATTGGTAACTAAATTTTGCCCCAGGCTGCCCACCATCATGGCAAACAAGCCATGTATACGCTTGCGGTTAGGCAAAAACATAATGCGCCCGCCATACTCGCCCACCCGGTTGGGGGTAAATATGGCCCAGGTCAAACCGCAAAAAACAGATTCGAGGGCTTTCCATATCGATATGCTGATGAGCTTACGACTAACATATTGCCATTTAAAGGCTTCCAGTGTCCAGTTAAGCAGCATCAGTATGGATACCGCCGTTATTGTACCGATAACCTGCGCGTTAGTGAGATCAGCAATTTTTAGGCGAAACTCTTGCAGATCATTATTCTTGGTGAGGAATTTATGATAGATGAACCACCCGGCAAGCCCGAGTATAGCGGCCTTGATAAGCCACGAGAACAGTTTTTTAACAATTACGGTCAACAGGTAAAATTTTTCAAAAGTAAGAAAAAAGAAGGGCAAGTGCCGATAGCGGCCATTACAGCCTGCACCTGCCCGATCCTAAATCAACGGCACGAACATTACAAGCGTTACTCCAAATTGTTTTATTTGAACTTGATTTTATACATAACCGCCTATCTGCCAAAACAAAAAAAGGCGGCACTATTACAGCGCCGCCCTCATGTTTATATAACAGGTAGATGATAATTACAGATCAAGCCCATCAAATGTTACGGCTATGTAGTACAGGCCGCCAATGGTTGGGCCGGCAGCGTACTGGTAATATTTGCGGTTAAATATATTCGATCCGCCCAGTTTGATGGTTGCCTTTGCCGTAGGTACTTTGTATGATACCTGCGCATCAAAAGTATTGATGGCAGGCACTGTACCATTAGCCAGCGGACTCTCCCACAAAAAAGAGTTTTGGTAACGGTAAACCACGTTAAAGCCTACGTTCTTCACCACCTCGCGGTTAGCTAATGATACGTTGGTTACCCATTTTGGGGTGTTAAAACCGGTCACAAAAATATCGGCACTTTCGTTACCTTTTATGTTGTTGTATGCCAGGTTACCGGTTACGGTGTAGCGCTTGTAAAAGTTATATGTTAAACCTAACGACGAACCGTAGTTGGTATAAGAGTTTTTAGCATTGGTATACACACGGTAGCGGGTTTGCTGCGCGGTACGGTTTTCGGCAAGGGCGGCAATAACCGCCTGATCGCTGCCTACCTGTGCTTGTGTGGCCAGGGTTCCGCCGCCATCGGTAGCGTTAAGGTATGGTACGGCAACTTCTACCTGGCCTAAAAAGCCGGTGTATTTATTCAGATAGCCATCAATATCAAGCACTACCTTGTTATCAAACAACAGGGCTTTATAACCCGCCTCGAAAGAGTTGATCTGCTCGGGCTGGGTATTGCCCAGGTTGGTTACCTGCAACAGGCTGCGGTTATTTAATGCGGCCTGGCTACGGGTAACTGTACCATTGCTGTTGGCTACCTCGGTATTTACCGCGGCGTTAAAGTTATTGATAGATGCCAGCGTGTACGAGTTATCCAGATAGTTCAAACCCTCGTTAATGTATGGCAGGCCACCTATACGGCGCACGTTGCCATTATTAACAAACGATAGCGCCTCGAATAAGGCCGGGAAACGGAAACCGTTTTGGTATGATACCCTGAAGTTATGCTTTTCGGCAAGGGTATACACCGCGGCTATACGGGGGTTAAGCTTAGGGTCAAATTCCTTGTTATAATCCAAACGCAGCGAGCCGAATATTTTAAGGCGTTCCTCAAAAAATGTTTTGGTGATCTGCGCGAAGGCACCCACTTTGGTGTAGTGTACGTTGTTACCGTAGCTACCATCTGCCAGCGGGGTGTTACGCTCGTTAACCGGGCGCGAAAAATCAACAAAGTTATTACCGTCCGGAATGATCGAGTACTCCCTGAAATCGGCACCTACCAACAGGTTGAACCATTTTATTTTATTGGTAAAATCATACTGCGCATCGGCATGGTAGGTACGGCTTTTTTGGAACAGCGCCGCGCCGCCTATTTGCGTGGTGGCATTATAATCCCAGTTGTTAATGCCACGGATACGGCTTTTCAGCGCGTCGAACTCAGGCGTGCCGGGTATAACACGGCCGGCATCAGCAGCGGTGCGGGCAATGGTCATGGCGTCGGCAAGCGGGGTATTGGCATCCAGCGCGGTTTGCAGGGCGGTTTTAAACTTGGCGCCCCATACGGCATTGGTACCACCGCTGGTAATATCAAGGTTATCGGCCATTGGCTTTACGTTATACGAGTCGCCTGAATTTTCAACAGACATGTAGGTACGTACAAAATAATCAGCACCCTTTAACTCCAGCTTGTGGTTTTGTACCACCACATTATCCAGCTGTATTTTGTTACCACGCTGAAACACGCCATCCATCTTACCAAAACGGTAACCGTATGATAGTTCGGCATTATCACTCACCTTGTAGTGCAATGATCCATCCAGTTTCAGGTTATCCACTATCGGGCTAACAATATCACGCTCGTTATAACCCGTACGGCGAACGATGAATGACTGACCGGCATTGCCGTTATAATTTATACCGCTTACGGTTACGGCGTTGTTGCTCTCATCGCCATACTTGTTCCAGCCATCATAGGCCGGGTTATTGGCGGCCAGTTCGGGGTAGTTAGGGTTGGCGGTTACCAGGTTGTTGGGGTTTTGATCGCGGCGCGTATCCGACACCCAATCTGTACCCCTCATGTAACTCATGTTAACCTTAAAGGCGAATTTATTATTGAACGCCTTGGCATAACGCAGGGCTGTTTCGGTCAGGTTGCTCAAATCGCGACCGGTGCCACCTACATGGTTAATACCGTTTTTAACATAGATGCTCAAGCCTTGATAATAGAACGGATTTTTAGTTTGCAGCGATGCCATACCGTTAATAGCGTTCATGCCATATAATGCCGATGCCGCGCCGGGGATCACCTCTAAACTGGCAATATCCAGCTCGGTTGGGCCAATGGCGTTCCCCAGTGGTACGCCCAATGTAGCGGCTTCCATATCAATACCATCAACAAGCTGCTTAAAGCGGAAATTGTTGGGGATGTTAAAGCCACGGGTGTTAGGTACCTTAAAGGTTAAGCTTGATGTAGTTAGCTGTACGCCTTTTACGTTCTCCAAAGCATCATAAAAACTTGGCGCGGGCGATTCCTTTAAAGCCCTTACATCCAGCTTTTCGATAGCTACCGGCGATTTCAGGATGTTCTCCTCAACCCTTGAGGCTGATACCACCACCTCGTTACCCAGAATGGATTGTGTGCTCAGCGCTATATCCAAACTGGTGCCGGGCGAGTTGACCGCGAACTCCTGCGTTTTAAAGCCCACGCTTGAAAACACCAGCGTAAACGGAAACCTCAACCTGCCACGCAGCGAGAAACGACCCTGCGAGTTGGTTGTAGTACCCGATACGGTACCTTTTATGGTTACGCTTACACCGGGCAATGCCTCCTTAGTGGTATTATCGGTAACCTTGCCCGATATTTCAACCAGTTGGTTCTCCTGCGCGGCGGCGTACTGCACCAGCGCCAAAAAGAGTGCAAAATTTATTAAGGCCGCTTTTAAAACGACGCTAAACGTTATTCGATAAAGTTTCATTATAAAATATGGTGGTTATAGTATGTGATAGTGTGATCGTTAATTAATGCGATGAGTGAGCCGGCATCAACAACAACACATACAGCCTTTACGCGAGGTGGCAAAATATTTAACAAGGTGGTTGGCGTGTAAAAATTGTTTCATTTAGTGATTGTTGCAATATTATTTGCAATGATAATAATAATTATTATTATATCTATGGATTTAGTAGACAATAATTTAATTTTTTATTTTCCGCATTTGCCTGCACATGTTATTTTTGAGATCTATATAAATTATAATGTACAACCAACCTTATCAAACAGAGATATCTTACTCCAATGGTTGGAAAATATTTTTCACCGTAGGCGCATTACTTTTATCAGCCCTTTTTGGCTGGCTCATTTATGCTGGATTTACCGAGAAAGCAGGTATTTTCGGAGTGCTTTTTGGATCGGCAGGAATATTGTTTTTTGCATACTGCCTTTTACTTGTGTTTAAGGAAAAGCTTATTGTTGAACCTGACCGATTTATCCATGTAAAGGTATTTTCACAAAAAGAAGTATTGTTTAGTGATATCGAAGGTTATCATGTGGATAACAATTATATTTCCATTGTATCTGCCCAAACACAAAAACCAGTAATTAAACTATCAACATATATCGGAAAATCGAAAGTTTTGAGTTTACTGCGTGCTAATTTTACTGATCTTGATCTGCGCGATCAACATCAATCAGAGGAAGATATTATTTATAACAACGATTATGGCTTAACGCCCGAAGAAGCTGCGCAAAATTTAAAGAACGCTAAAAAACTATGTAATATACTTAGTGTGGCAAGTATTATTTTGGCTTTATGGGTGGGTTTTTATCCTGATACAAATTCTCTTGTGGTAAACATGATATTCCCTGTAGTTATATTATTGGTTATAAAACGTAGCCGCGGACTGATCAGGGTTGACTCAAGTAAAAATTCAGCTAACCCTAACCTTTCATTAGCCTTCATAGCTCCACTGTTTGCATTAGCATTACGCTGCTTCTCTGACTATCATATATTTTCATTTCAAAATATGTGGACTTTTACTATCGCGGCGTTTGTAGTTTTAGCCACCATAACTTTTATTGGTAGCAAAGAATTTAATTTTAGTGGTTACGCAAACATTGCTAACACTTTAATGATAGCTGTATATCTTTTTGGCTATTGTGTAGTTGATGTGCTCATTATCAATTGCACTTTCGATAAATCAATACCACAAACCTACAAGGCCGAAGTATTGGACAAGAGAATATCAAAAGGAAAACAACAAGCTATTATCTTACTTTAAGCGCATGGGGCCCGCAAAAGCAAATTGATAAAAATTCGGTAAAACTGTACTTTTATTCAGAGGTTGAGATCAATGACACTGTATCTGTTTACTATTACAAAGGCTTGCTTAATATTCCCTGGTTTGATATTGCAAAATAAATCCACTCCTTTGTAACAACCCAAGCCTAACGCCGTCAAAATGTTATCGTTATAACGCTAACATTTAATCTGCTATCCGCATGAAGCTGAACTTATTTTCGCGCAAAAAACAAGAGGTTCCGGTTAAAAAGAAAAGCAAGGCCCGCGAGTGGCTCGATGCCATTGTGTTTGCCCTGGTGGTATCAACCGTGGTGCGTGGTCTGCTGTTTTCGGCCTATGCCATTCCTTCCGGCTCAATGGAAGGTACCGAAATGACGGGCGACTACCTGTTTGTAAGCAAGCTGAGCTATGGCGCACGCATGCCTAACACGCCGCTGGGTATTCCTTTCCTGGAATCGCATGTTACCTCGGCCAATATTAAAACCTATTGGGATGCCATCAAGCTCCCCTACTTCCGCCTGCCCGGATTATCTGAAGTAAAACGCGGCGACATTGTGGTGTTCAACTACCCGGGCGGCACACCTAAAGATCCGGTTGATATGCGCGTGCATTACATTAAACGCTGCGTTGGCACTCCCGGCGATGTGCTGAGCATTGTTGATACTAAAGTAATGGTGAACGGTAAGGAATTAAAGAATGCCCCCAAAGCACAAACATCATGGCTGGTAAGTACCAATGGCAGTGATATCAATCCCGAATTATTGAAAGACCTTAATGTTGAAGTGCGCGGTCAGCTGAACGTTAACGATTATGTGATGATCATCCCTACGGATAGTTTTGATCAGCTGAAAGGTTTATCGAACATAAAATCCATCACCCCGGTTATTGAGCCTAAAGGTCAGCAGGATCTGACCGTTTTTCCGCAAAGCGAACTATTTAGCTGGAACCAGGATAATTACGGCCCCATCACGGTACCAAAACGCGGCATGACCATTCCGCTTAATGATTCAACCGCCGCTTTGTACAGCCGTAACATTACCTTGTTTGAGCATAATACCATCAAGAAAGAGAACGGCAGCTACTACATCAACAACAAAAAAGCCGACAGCTACACCTTTAAAATGAATTACTACTGGATGATGGGCGATAACCGCCACAACTCCGAAGATTCACGGTACTGGGGCTTTGTGCCAGAGGATCACGTGGTGGGCAAGGCTGTGCTAACCTTTATGAGTATTGATAGCACCAAAGGCCCACTCAATAAGATACGCTGGAACCGTGTGCTGCGTAGCATTGAATAAAGTACTATCCCTATTTTATATATAAATATGAAAGCCCTTGTGTTGTGCAAGGGCTTTCGTGTTTTATTTATCTTTTAGATCTATCCAAACCGGGGCATGGTCGCTGGTTTTTTCCCAGCCGCGCACCTGCTTATCAACACCGGCGGCGGCCAGCCTGCCCTCCACCTGCGGACTCAGCAAAAAATGATCTATACGCAGTCCGGCATTTCGCCCGTAAGCATCGCGAAAATAATCCCAAAAGGTATAGATCACCTCATCGGCGTATAGTTTGCGCAGGGCATCCGTCCACCCCTGGTCAACAAGTTTTTTAAAGGCCGCCCGTGTTTCCGGCCTAAACAGCGCATCCTCTACCCAGCGTTCGGGTTTATAAACATCCAGCTCGGTAGGCATCACGTTATAATCGCCCGTTAGTATTACCGGCTTTTTTGAGGCCAGCAGTTCGGCGGCATGCAGGGTAAAGCGTTCAAACCAGCTCAGCTTATAATCGAACTTGGGGCCGGGCGCCGGGTTGCCGTTGGGCAGGTACAGGCAGCCAATGGTCAAGCCGTTTACTTCGGCCTCAATGTAGCGGCTGTGGGTATCTTCCGGGTCGCCGGGCAGTACACGGGTTATCTCGGTTATATCCATGCCTTTGCTCAAAATGGCTACCCCGTTCCAGCTTTTTTGGCCGTGCCATATAGCATTGTAACCGGCATCGGCAATGGCCTGCTCCGGGAATTTCTCCTGCGGGGCTTTTAACTCCTGCAAACAAACCACATCGGGCGCGCTCTCGTTGAGCCAGCGCAGTAGCACCGGCAGGCGGCCGTTAACGCCGTTCACATTATAGGTTGCTATCTTCATTTTAGGCAAATTTTATAACAATAATACCGCTAAAATAAACCTAATGCTTAAACAATAGTTTTTGATGCCCATATTTGCGCCGTAACCAATTACATCGTAATGAAAAAACTATTACTTAGCCTGCTTGCCGCGGGTTTTATGTACAACGCCCAGGCGCAAACCCTCGAAAAAATGCAGTGGTTCAATGAGCCCGAAAAGTGGGAAATAAAAAACAACAGCCTGATAATGCAGGTAACGCCACAAAGCGATTACTGGCGCATATCGCACTATGGCTTTACCGTTGATGATGCCCCCTACCTGTACACCACTTACGGCGGCGAGTTTGAGGCCAAGGTAAAACTGGTTGGCGCCTACAAAGCCCGGTTTGACCAAATGGGCATGATGATACGTACCGACCACGAAAACTATATTAAAACCGGTGTTGAGTTTGTTGATGGCAAGCTGAATGTAAGCAGCGTAGTTACCCACCACACCAGCGATTGGAGCGTTACCCCGCTTGACAAGGTGCCGCCATTCATCTGGATAAAAGTAGTGCGCCGGTTAGATGCCCTGGAGATATTTTACTCGTTTGATGATAAAACCTACATCATGTCGCGCAATGCGCATTTGCAGGATAATCATCCCGTAACCATAGGCTTGATGGCTGCCAGTCCGGATGGCAACGGCTTTGAGGCCCGTTTCGAGAATTTTAAGGTGAAGCACCTGCCCGATCAGCGCAGGCTGGAGTGGTTGAAGAAGAATAAGGGAGAGTAAATGCACACCCCTTATCAGGCAAGATTGGGTCGCATCCCAAATTTCCGTGTAAAATATCGCTTTAAAAGCGAGGTAGAGGGCGGGCGTAAGTCTTTACCCTATCAGGGTATACGTTGTGATTTTTCATACGATGAAGGCAATAGCCTGTTCATGATCTGGCCTGAATTTGAAGATGAACATAGAAATATCATATTAAACGCTGATATACCTGTTCCCTCCGCAGGAACGGCCTTAATGTGGATCATGAATCCTGAGAGCATTCCATTTCATCAAGAGAAAATACAGATCGGTACAACAGGATTTTTTCGGGAAGGTGCCAATATTATTGCCGAATGCGAGGTTATGATGTTCCGGCTGATAAATAGCTCCGATAAACATTCTCACCATCAAAACTGTTACACTTTCACATTACCAGATAAAGCTACATTTGAGTAAAACCTATTGAACATGAGCCAAATCAACAAAGAGGATATTAAGCAGGAGGTATTTGATCTGTATGATGATTATGCCCATAATCGGTTAGACAGGCGCGCTTTTATGCAAAAGCTGTCGCTGTACGCGGTAGGCGGGTTAACGGTAACCTCATTAATGAGTTTTTTGATGCCCGATTATAAGGGCAATGTGCAGATCAAAGCAGACGACAAAAGACTGAAATCAGAATATATTAATTACCCCTCGCCAAAAGGTGGCGGTACCATAAAAGGCCTGCTATCAAAACCTGTTGATGCTAAAAAGAAACTGGGCGGCATCATAGTAGTGCACGAAAACCGTGGCCTTAACCCTTATATTGAGGATGTGGCACGCCGTGCCGCGCTGGCCGGTTTTGTATCATTAGCGCCCGATGCGCTTACCCCGCTTGGCGGTTATCCCGGTAATGACGATGATGGCCGTGCCCTGCAAAGCAAGCGCGACAAAGGCGAAATGGAAGAAGATTTTATAGCCGCGTACGAATACCTCAAAAACCATAAGGATTGCAACGGCAAAGTTGGCGTTGTAGGTTTTTGCTTTGGCGGCGGTATTGCCAACACCATGGCCGTACGGGTACCTACCCTGGCGGCATCGGTACCTTTTTACGGTGCCCAACCTGATGCAGCGGATGTGCCTAAAATAAAATCGCCGTTAATGTTGCACTATGCCTCGCTGGATACCCGCATAACCGAAGGCTGGCCCGCTTACGAGGCAGCCCTAAAAGCCAACAACAAAAAGTATCAGGCCTTTATTTACGAGAATGTGAACCACGGTTTCCATAACGATACCACCCCACGTTACGATAAAGCCGCCGCCGAACTGGCCTGGAAACGCACCATCGAATTTTTTACACAGAATTTGGCCTGATCATTCCGCGCCGTTCCACAAGTTGAGCACATGCTCAAGCGCGCCGGGGCTGTGCATGGCTTCGGTTTGTTCGAGGGTGATGGCGGTAACTTCGGCGGCACGGGCAAGCATTTGCTTTTCGTAAGCGGCTATGGCTTGTTGTACGCTGCTATATTCGGGGTTGATTAATGCCTCGACCAGTTCAAGGGCATCCAGCATGGCCATGTTCACCCCTTCACCGGCATAAGGCGGCATGCGGTGGGCGGCATCGCCTAACAGGGTAATATCAGGCTGTGCTTCCCAATGCTGATCGGTCGGGTAATGATACATAGGCCGCGGCACCACATACATATCATCCGTAGCGAACAGTTCATGCCATTGCGGGCTCCAGTCGGCAAAGCGGGTTTTAAACCATGTGAATACACTGTTTCTATCTTTAAAGTCGATAGCGATTTTGGTTAACCAATCTTCCGCCTCGCGGGTGCCGGTATAAAATGATAGTGCGCCATCGCCCTTGGCACTCAGTACAATTGTTTTTTCACCGCCGAGGGCAAATATTTTACCGCCTTTCACCATCTCATTCAATACAGGTGCATTTACAGCGGCATTGTAAATATTGCCCTCAACTACAGTAACGTTTGAGTAAATGGGTTTTATATCACTTACCAGATGCCTTAATGCCGAGTTAGCCCCATCAGCAGCTATGACAATATTCGCATAAGTGGTTTTTCCGTTTTTAAATTGGATTCTCCAGCGGCCATTTATTCTTTGTGCTGATGAATATTGACTGTTCCATTCAATGGTACCTTCGGCCAGGCTGTTGATCAAGATATCGCGCAGCGGTCCGCGGTCTATCTCCGGCCTGAAGTGTTCCTGACCAAACCCTCCTTCGGGTCTTCCGTCGTGGTCAGTGTATCGTGTATTCAGATCCTTATCCGTTACGATCAGTTTATCAGCCCCCGGGCGATAATGTTTTTTGAACTCATCTATTAGCCCGGCATGGCGAAGGGCTTTCAATCCCGATTCGTCGTGCAGATCGAGCGTTGCCCCTTGCTGGCGGGCATGCCTGTCGGTATCGCGTTCGTAAACCTTTACGTCGGCTCCCTTTAATTGCAGCAAGCGGGCAAGGGTAAGCCCGCCGGGGCCGCCGCCTATTATGGCTATTTGTTTATTATCTATGGTCATGGCTCATTATGTTAGCGCCAAATTATAAGCGCATTTATAATGCCGATGACGAACGAAAAGCAGAAATATTTTACACCATCCCCCCC
>NZ_JADFBY010000004.1 GCF_015223065.1 Mucilaginibacter sp. JRF | reverse complement strand
CGTTAAACTCTGGGGGAAGTTTTTAATCATCAGGGTTTATTTTTTAATCAATAGTTATGGCTGTTTACGCAATAACCTATCAAAAGGTTAAGAAAAATTTAATTTTTTTTCAAAAACCGCAATTAAACCCCTTTAAACGATGAAAATTATTTAAAACTTGCTACTAAACATTTTACTTTATTATATATATATTAATAAAAACCATCCGACTTTTTTGTGAGTCAGATAGTTTTTTGTGAAAGAATATTGCAACACGTGTTATTCTTCTTCTAATAACACCGTAAACCCACCACGTGGCAGCCATTTTATATTAAGCACATCGTTGCTGTTCAATACGGCGTATTGTGTATTGAATGCCGTATCGTATTCGCCGTCGCCAATTATTGTAGCCTTGTGTTTTTTACCGGCTGGTAAAAAAGCAAGTTTAACATTGACTTCGCCACCGTTATTTTCTCCGTTTATGCCGGCAAGGTACCATTTGCCTGCTTTCGCCCTCGCCATGATCACCCTTTTGCCGGGATAGCCGTCTATGAATTTAGTTGCATCCCAACTGGCCGGTACATCACGCAGAAATGCTTTTGGCGCATCGGGTAAATCATCAAAACCTTCCGGCCTGTCGGCTAAATGCTGAATGCCCGATTCAAAAACAACAGATAGAGCCAGCTCATGCGCGTAGCTGGTTGTATGCGGATGCTGCGAGTTGGTGAAAGCCACCGGGGTATAATCCATAGGGCCAATAACATTGCGGGTAAACGGCAATGTTGTATTGTGCCATGCGCCCTGCGTGGTCATTTCGGCGCCGTTGTTATATTGTTCGCCACCAAAAACCGCCTCCATGCTCATCAAATTAGGGTAAGTACGGCTCGATCCGCGCGGTACGGTCGAGCCGTGGAAATTGACCATAAGTTTAGCATCCGCGGCATCTTTCAAAATATCGATGTAGTATTTGATCATGTCCTGCTTGTCGCTTTCAAAAAAATCAACCTTAACGCCATAAACACCTATCTTTTTTAACCAGGCAAATTCCTTTACGCGGCTTTCATGGGTTAAAAGTCTGTCTTTGGGTGTTGAAGATACCCCGTTGGGGCCGCCCGAGTTATACCACATCATAGGCTTAATACCTTTTGATGCCGCGTATTTTACCGCGTCTTCCAGTTTGCCACCGTTGCTCATTTCATCCCATTCCCAGTCAAATAGCGTGTAAGGCCAATTCATACGGGCGGCTAAGTCAATGTACGATACCAGCTTTTGATAATCTTTAGTGCCGTGGTTATTGGCCCAGTATACCCATGAGCTTGTGCCCGATCTTATCCAGCTAACATTCTGTATCTTGCTGGCAGGGCTTATATCTTCAATCAGGGTCGACTCAACCACATCTGCTAACTGCCCCATAATTACCACCCGCCACGGCGATGACCACGATAGCCTGGCTGATGGTTGAACTTTGCCGGCTCCGTTGCCATCAGTTTGAGCAGGGTATACCAATTTGTATTGATCGGCATTAGCGGTATTGCTCATTTTGGTGGCGCAATAAGTACTGTCTAACCCCGCTTCGGTAACCAGCATCCAGCATGAGTTTTTATTTGCATCCGCGCGAAACAGCGCTGGGTAACCCCATTGCCCCTGTACAACGCCGTTCTTCTGTTCGGGATAAAAACCTTCATAGCTTGTTAAAAAACGTTGCAGCCATCGGTCTGCTTTTGGACTGAACTCGTAGGTAGTGAGTTCATCAATAAAGGTTATGCGCTTGTCGCTTTTGTCGGGCAGTATGTATTTAAAGGCAAAGCCATTATCGTAGGCCCTAACAACAACATCTAATTTGCGGCCGTTGCTGTTGGTAAAATGGTAAGTGCTTTCTGAGGCTTTATTGCTACGCGATGCACTTTTGCCGTGCACGGCCTTGTATTGATCAATAATTTGTTTGGGTTTATCCTGCTTTTGAAACTTAAGGTTATCAGCAAAATTTTCGCCGCTGGTGTTTATCCCCAGTTTGATCCCCGGTATAACTATTTCAGATGCCGCGCTATCAGTATATTGCACTCGGAGCATCTACGATCCACCGGCAGCAGGCTTGAGTAAACTAACGGAGATCTTGTTGTTGGGCGAGATCAGTTTCGGTAATTGTGCCTGTACAGCTTTTACATGTAAAAAGCCGACGATTATCATCAGGGTAACCTTTTTCAAATTCATTATTAGGTATAAGTTTTAGCTTTATTATTACAAGCGAATATTAGTCGGAAATATTTATTTTGTGTAGCTCCGGTTAAGCCTCCCCAATATGCTGATTAATTTGCCACGCAGAAGAAGTGGGATTGAAATTTATGCTGAAATGTTTGTAAAAAAGCCTGTTTAAAGCTAATAGAGAATGTTTTTTAATAAGTAAATGAATAGGGGCGGCTATAGAGTAAGGAGTTAAGTATTAAGAGGTGTATGGATTGGATATAAAAAAAGCGCTTAGATCATTGATCTAAGCGCTTTAACTGAACCTTTCGATTCTTGCGGAATGGACGGGACTCGAACCCGCGACCCCATGCGTGACAGGCATGTATTCTAACCAGCTGAACTACCACTCCGTGTTCGTTTTGGTGGTGCAAATATACGCAGGTTTTGATATTCTGCAAGAGGTATTTTAAAAAAAATATAGAATTTGTTGCTGCTTATAAATGTGATGCTGATGTAAGTGTTTCATTATCCATTTGTTAAATGGGTGAAAAAAAGTAAAAAATTTTTTCGCCCGTTTTTAAAAAATCGAATTGAATGGTATTTATAGCTTTATTGATGCCGATATTTTTAAAATGTTATACCGATAGCATTGCTCCTGTGGTATTATAAATGTTTTAAATGCTTGCAAATGGTAGTAAAAACAGCGTTATTTGATTTGCAAGGCCGGGGATTGTGCAGCGGCGCCTGATTGCTGAATGCTATGAAGAAAAATATCCTTTGTTTTGGCGAGCTGCTGCTGCGCATAAGTCCGGATGGTGGGGGCGAATGGTTGAAAAATAATAGTCTGCCTTTTTTTTTAGGTGGTGCCGAGCTTAACGTAGCCACCGCGCTTGCCCTTTGGCAGCTCCCTGTACAATATTGTACCGCTCTGCCCGATAATTATTTGTCGAAGCAATTATTAGGACATCTCAATCAAAAAAATATTGGTACCGATCAGGTTTCGTACAGCGGAAACCGTATCGGATTGTATTTTTTAGCGCAGGGGCAGGATGTAAAGAACGACGCGCTGATCTATGATCGTGCCCATTCATCCTTTGCCGAATTGCAGCCGGGCGTAATTAATTGGGATGAGGTTTTCGCTGATGTAAGCTGGTTCCATTTCAGCGCCATATCTCCGGCGGTGAGCCAGAGCGCAGCCGATGTTTGTTTAGAGGCTGTAAAGGCGGCATCGGCAAAGGGTATTACCGTATCGGTAGATCTGAATTACCGCGCCAAGCTATGGAAGTATGGTAAAACGCCTGTTGAGGTTATGCAGCAACTCTTGCCTTACTGCGATGTAGTGATGGGCAATGTATGGGCTGCCGAGGCTATGCTGGGTATTGAGGTTGTGCCCGATATTCACGAAAGCGGACAGAAAAGTATCTACCTGAAAGAAGCCCTCAAAACCTCCGAAGAAATAGTTAAGCGCTACCCTAAATGCAAGGCGGTGGCCAACACCTTCAGGTTTGGGAATGATAGCGAGATCAACTATTACACCGCCCTGTACACCGGCTCGCAATTCATCAGCTCAAAAGAGTATTCATCAAGCCAGATAGTTGATAAGGTAGGTAGCGGCGATTGCTACATGGCCGGACTGATCTATGGCATGTACAACGATTGGGCGCCTGCCGATGTGCTGGAATATGCCACCGCCGCGGCTTTCACCAAGCTATTTGTAAAGAGCGATACCACCAACAAAACCGTTAACGAAATACAAAACGCTATAAGCAATGAATAAAAAAGAACAGGTGCTTGACAGCATAATAGCGCAGGGTATGCTGCCGCTGTTTTTTTATGAGGATGCACAAGTAAGCATTGATGTTACCCGCACGCTGTATAAAGCAGGGGTAAGGGTGTTTGAGTATACCAACCGTGGTCCGCAGGCATTGGATAATTACCGTGAGCTTAAAAAGCTGCAAAAAGCGGAGTGGCCCGATCTGCACCTGGGTATAGGTACCATCAAATCTGTAGATGAGGCCGAAGCATTCATTAGTGCCGGTGCCGATTTCATTGTATCGCCCATTGTAAACCCGGAGGTAGCCAAAATCGCCCAAAAGCATAAATTACTGTGGGTGCCTGGTTGTATGACGCCTACCGAAATTTATACCGCCCAGCAGCACGATGCGGGGTTGATAAAGCTTTTTCCGGCCGGAACTTTAAAGCCTGATTTTTTAAGCGCTATACGCGAGTTATTCCCGGGGCAGTTGTTTATACCTACCGGCGGGGTTGATACTACTAAAGAGAGTATTTTAGCATGGTTTAGGGCCGGTGTATGCGCCGTAGGTATGGGTAGCAAGCTTATCAGCAAAAAAGTACTCGAGGACAAACTGTACGATCAGTTATTTACCGATACCGTATTTGTTACCGAGCTTATTCAAAGCTGTAAATAGTATTCACCGTCATTTTTTTGTAATTGATAGTACGTGGCTATTGACAAGTACCACAATTACATTACATTTGTACTGTAATAAAAATTATTACAGTTAATGAACAACGTAAGGTTTTCAACGGCGCTGCATATTTTAACCCTCCATTATTACATGAAGGATGAAATGCTTACGTCCGAATTTGTGGCTGGTAGCATGAATGTTAATGCCGCCATAGTACGTAAGGAAACCAGCAATCTGCGCAAGTTCGGATTGATAACCTCTAAAGAGGGTAAGGGTGGCGGCACTACGCTGGCAAAACCGGCAAAGGATATCCGCCTGTCTGATGTTTATAATGCCGTGCGCCAAACATCCCCGTTAGGCAAAAAGAATGTACCCAACCCGGATTGCCCCGTTGGTAAGCAGATAAACGTGGAGCTGGATGTACTGTATAACAAGGCCGAAGAAGCTATGGTTAGCCGTTTGGCGGCCGTTACGCTGGAGGCTTTTTGTAAACCGATAAAATAATATTTTTTTAATCGATACTGTAATAAAATAAATTACAGTTTGTATATAGATAACAACTTAAAATAAAAAACAAACACATGAAAGTAGCATTAATTGGCGCCACAGGTTTTGTAGGTACCGCCGTATTGAACGAGTTGGAAAAAAGAGGCCATGAAATAATTGCCATTGCCCGTAATATTGATAAGCTAAAACAAGGCGCGCAAATAAGCCCCGTTAAGGCCGATATTTATAATGAGGACGAAGTTACCGCCGCTGTAAAAGGCGCTGATGTGGTGGTGAATACCTTTAACTCGGGCTGGACAAACCCTAATATTTATGATGATTTTTTGCGTGGATCAAAAGCCATACAAGAGGGTACTAAAAAGGCAGGCGTTAAAAGATTTTTCACCGTTGGCGGTGCCGGTAGCTTGTACATAGCCCCGGGTGCACAACTGGTAGATACTCCTCAGTTTCCGGCTGAGTACAAGGCTGGCGCTACCGCAGCGCGCGATTACCTGAACCACATTAAAAACGAAATCGAACTGGATTGGACATTCCTTAGTCCGGCTATTGAAATGCACCAGGGTACGGCGGGCATTATTAAAGGCACTTACCGTGTAGGTTTAGATGAGCCCGTGTTCGACGAGAACCACCGCAGCATCATTTCTGTGGAGGATATGGCCACCGCTATTGTTGATGAATTGGAAAACCCGAAACACATTCGCCAGCGTTTTACCGTGGCTTACTAATAAAAAAAGAAAAGCGGCACTGCAATGTGCCGCTTTTCTTTTTTAAACATCTTCCTGTATCAGTCCCCGGCTTTCCATATCTGTTATTATAGCGTCAATACATTTTTCGGCAATGGGTGCTGTGCTGAATTTTTTGCCGATAGAAACATAAAAGTTAGTAACAGGCGTGCCGATGACATTTCCGAATAACCGCCCGAAGAATGATTTTTTGCGGATGCGTTTTAATATCGGGCTTTCGGCAACGGGTTGGGCAGGGGTTACCTGCTCACTGTTGGTAATGTTGTTAACAATGGCTTTTACGCGTTTTTTTATTTTGTCTTCAAGGCCAAGAATGTACGATAGCTTGATACTTGGGTAAGCATATTCGCCCTCAACTGCAGGCTTTTCAATAACATAGTTGCCGGTGGCGGCATCAAGCTTAATACGTATATCAGGTATCAATGGGTAATACTCCACTCCGTCTGCCCCAACGGCGTAGCCTGTAGTATTGGCGTAGCCGTTTTTAAGTATTTCGTTATCGGCACTTACCGGCGCGCTAAAGTGTACCTGTAAAAAACGCTGACAATTACGTCGGCCCAAAAAGAAATCGTGCTTGCGGAAATCTTTGGAGAAGAAACCGCCAAAGCCGCCCAGGCATCCGCAGGCAATGGTAAAAAGCTGTTCAATATTATCCTTGGTACGTACCGGCATGATCAGGAAACGGGTATAATCATCGCTCATGTAAGCGCGTTTTATTTGCTCGTCCTTCATCATCAGCTGCCCGCGCATGGCCGACAGGATAGAGGGCAACACCTTAAGCCACGATTTTTTCACCACAAATTTTTGCTCAACCGGTACATCATCATTCGGGAAAGGGTCAACCATTAAAACCACGCTGTTAAATTCGGTGGCAGAGGTTTTGGCTTCAAAGGGTTTGTCATTACCATTCAAACGGGCAAGCCTGTCGTTCAAAAGCTGTTGGGTTATCTCGTAAGGTTCGTTATTGATCACGCCGCCATCCACGTTTAACGAGAGGAAGTCATCATCCAGTATCAAATCATATTGTACAGGTTTCGCGCCATCTGCTGTTACAGTGTCTTTACCTGTTAGCCGCAGGTTGAGGTATTTGTTGTTCTCGATATATACCTTTTTCCTGACCAGATCACGGCTTTCAAGCCCCACGGGAAATGCCCCGGTTGACATGGCCGCCTGCTTAAGCACTTCAATATTCAGCTTTTTGTTAAAGTTGATGGGGATACGCCCGTCATTGTCCTCCAACTGTTCTTTTATTTCGCTGGTACTTGCCTGCTCTATTGGCTCGTCCTCCTTATCGTTCATCCTGAAAAAGGCATAATCACGGTGCATCTTCATGCGGTGTTTGCGCGTGCCCGAACTGGTATGGAATGATACCTCGTAATTAAAACCCCGCAGGTTAGTAATGGTGGTAAATACTTCCAGATCATTAGCCACGTAGCTTCTTGGGTATCTTTTTGTAACCTGAAGGTTTAGCTGCTTATCGGCAACCTCCTTAATAAAGGTTGAGTTAAGGCCCGAGCGTACCTCCTTAAACCGGTTATTGGTTTTATCGTTCTCAATGTCGCTGGTATCCAGCATAATGCTCATCATGTCCTTATCGGGTGTTTCGGTAAGATTCACCCACGAGTTGAACAGCGGATTTTGTTCGGTATGCGCCTTGTTATGCTCATCGGACTGATGCACCGGCTCAAACTCATTTTGTATGGCTGCGGATGTAATAGCAGCTGTCATGCCTCCGGCGGATGCGCCGCCTATAACCTCTATCTTAAAATTATGGGTAGGTACATTGCTTAGCTTACCGGCTGCCTGTAATTTTTTGGCTTGCTCCCAATGCTCAAGGGCTTCGAGCAAATAATCAATAACCCCGGCGGTATATGCCCCGGCCGATACTGCACCGGCCATGCAGATGCCGGCATAAAATGTGTCGTTTTTAGCGTCTGGTGTTGTCATAGTATGTAACAGGTCACAAAAGGTGAATTAATGATATTCAGGTCAGAGGTATATTATCACGTAGTGCCGGGGTATATGTGCACGGGTGATATTAATTGGGTATTTAAAGGTAACAGGTATTTATGATAATGTCAAAATAAATATCCTTATAATGAGGGTGTTGTGATGGTGTTAGATTAGGATGCCGGGCAGAATTTATAAAAAAATCAAACTGTTATATTTTATGATGGTTATTCTCTTAAATGAAATTATCATGAAAAAGATAGGTTATCATATCATCTTCACCATAATATTTTTGTTACTGCTGGGGTCGGCAGTGTTGATGAATTAGGGGGGGTATACAATCCGAACAGTTGTATAACAAAAGAGGCGCTGCATTATGCAGCGCCTCTTTTGTTTAATGTTTTATGGATTACAAATTGTGGTCAGCTTTTTAGTATAGTCCGGCTCCAGCGGCTCGTTGGTTTGCGCCAAACGTTGCGAGCCTACGTTAGCCGGGCAGGCAATACCATAAGGGGCATCATAAATAATAGGGTCTTTACCGGCTTTGTCTATCAACTCCTGCGGTACATAGATCTGCACGCGGGTAATAGAGTATGCTTTGGGTATGTACCTGATGTAATAGCCATCCGGGTGTAACGCCCACGTGCCCGACGGATATTCGCTGTTGTTATTAGGCGCTAAACCGGCCAATACGGCGTACTTCTCCATCTCCTCGTAACTCGCGTTGCTTGATGCCGCTAAACGGCGAATGTTGTTCTCAGCCTCAAACACCGCTTGCACAGGGGCGGGTAGTTTGCTTTTGGCATCCTCCATCACATTATTGGGTAGTACGCCTAATGCGCCGCCTTCAAGGTAAGCAACTGCTCGGGTGTAAGCAGTATGGCAGCGGTGGCTTTTATCTCTGTGCTGAAATCGGCCAGTTTGGTGCGGGCGATGATAGCCCATAGCAATACCTGTATGTTGCGCTGTTTAACCTCCGGATGCTTTTCGGCACTTTTCAGGATGTTGATAACCACATTCTTTTTAGGCCCTTCAACCGTGGCCAGCATATAGCCATCGCCGCTGCTTGGCCCGCGTGTACCGGCGTGCAGGCAATAGCTTTTGTTGGTCATTTCATAAAGTCCGGCGCATAAAATATAACCGCCCCCTGTAGCTTTAGGCAACAGGTATAATGGCTGCGGTGTTACGCCCTCCTGAAATGATGGTGGTTTTGAGCCCTTAATAATGGCATCATCCTTAAAATTAGTGCTGATGGCGGCAGGCTGTTTAATAATTTTACTGAGGCCGCTGCTGCCCAGCATATCCGTGCCTTTTTTGAGTAAGCCACCCAGTTGCGCGTAACCGGGTTGTGTAATGGCAATAGTAGTGATTATTGCAAAGAGTAATTTTTTCATGGTAAGGTGTGTGTTTTAGAGTTCCGAAAGATATTAATAGCTTTTTATAGCCGCAACAAAAACTTTCCTGTAAATTAATTAATAACCGGCGAAACGTATTTTAACGGGGGCGAAGCAACCCTAACAATAACATGTGGCAACATCATTTAAATGTTAGATTGTAAAAAAAAGCTGCCTTTAACGGCATAGGGCATCTTAGTTAATAAAATAATTTTAGCTTTGCGTTGAATAAAAAAAAAGCCAATGAGTGTTCTTGTAAACAAAGATTCCAAAGTAATAGTTCAGGGTTTTACCGGTAACGAAGGTACTTACCACGCTTCGCAAATGATCGAGTACGGTACGCAGGTTGTTGGTGGTGTAACCCCTGGCAAAGGCGGCCAATCGCATTTGGACAGGCCGGTTTTTAACACCGTTAAAGACGCGGTTGTAACCACAGGTGCTGATGTATCTATCATATTCGTACCTCCTGCATTCGCTGCCGATGCTATTATGGAAGCTGCTGAGGCAGGCATCAAAGTTATAGTTTGTATTACCGAGGGCATCCCTACAAAGGATATGATCCAGGTAAAAGAATATTTGACAGACAAGGATTCTCGTTTAATCGGTCCTAACTGTCCGGGTATCATCACTGCCGATGAGGCTAAAATTGGTATCATGCCGGGCTTTATCTTCAAAAAAGGTAACGTAGGTGTGGTTTCAAAATCAGGTACCTTAACTTACGAGGCGGTTGACCAGGTTGTTAAAGCCGGTTTGGGTATCACTACAGCTATCGGTATCGGTGGCGACCCAATTATTGGTACACCAACCAAAGAGGCTGTTGAGCTTTTAATGAACGATCCTGAAACTCACGGTATCATCATGATAGGTGAGATAGGTGGTGGCATGGAAGCTGAAGCTGCCCGCTGGATAAAAGAACACGGTACTAAACCGGTAGTAGGCTTTATTGCCGGCCAAACTGCGCCTCCGGGTCGGCGTATGGGTCACGCTGGTGCTATTGTTGGTGGTGCTGACGATACTGCTGCCGCTAAAATGAAGATCATGGCCGAGTGCGGTATCCGCGTGGTTGAATCACCAGCCGAAATTGGTGCTGCAATGGCTGAGGAGCTGGCTAAATTAGCGTAAGTATAGATCTGAGATATCAGATTTGAGATATGAGAGAATCCTGGTTGAAAGACCGGGATTTTTTGGTTTATGGATGATGTCAACCTCATGTAAACAACATGCCGGTTAAAACTATTGGTCTTAAAATTGATTATATTTATATTGATGATTTCGCCGGTAGCGTCAAAACAATATCTCAAGATATAATCGGTGAAATTATTTCAAAGAATCAATGTAATCCTATTTAAAAATGAAATACAACGAATTAACACCCGACGAAGAAAGGGTAATACTATATAAAGGTACTGAGCGCCCATTCACCGGCTCGCTGCTGGATAATAAGGCCAAGGGTGTATACACCTGTAAACGTTGCGATGCGCCGCTTTACCGATCCGACGATAAGTTTGAAAGCTTTTGCGGCTGGCCAAGCTTTGATGATGAGATACCGGGTGCCGTGCAACGCATAACAGATGCTGATGGCCGCCGTACCGAAATACTTTGCGCTAACTGTGGGGCACACTTAGGCCACGTGTTTTTGGGCGAAGGTTTTACCTCCAAAAATACACGCCACTGCGTAAATTCTGTATCTATGAAATTTGTTCCGTTGGAGGATTAAACTTCCTCGGAAGTTTGCCGGAGGGCCTCTTTTATCTTTTCGGTAGTGGCCACAAGCTGCTCTTGGGTAAAGCTTAGCTTAGGGCGGGCAAAATTAATATCATCCACATGGTTAATGGGGATTAGGTGTATATGCACATGCGGCACCTCAAGGCCTATAACAGCCACACCGATACGCTGGCAAGGCACGGCTTTCTCAATACCTTTAGCCACTATTTTGGCGAAGATGTGCAGGCCGGTATAGGTTTCATCGTCAAGATCAAAAATGTAATCAACCTCTTTTTTAGGGATAACCAGCACATGGCCTTCGGCCAGCGGAGATATATCTAAAAAGGCTAAAAAATCATTGCTTTCGGCAACAACGTGGGCAGGTATATCGCCCGCTACTATTTTTGAGAAGATGCTTGACATGGATTTAGTTATTGATTTATTGAGGGATCGAATTATTGATTTAGCTTTTAATTATTGATTTAGTGAAGGATTGAATTAGTGAATTGTTTTCTAAAAAATCAATAATTCACTAATCCAAATAACTCACTAAATGTATTTACCTCAATAATTCACTAATTCAATAATTCGATCCCTCAATAATTATCTGCTTATTTCAAGTACCTCAAATTCTATTTTACCCGCGGGTACGGTGATCTCGGTTTTTTCGCCAACCTTTTTACCCAGTAAGCCCTGGGCTATTGGTGAGCTTACTGATATTTTACCGGCTTTCAAATCAGCTTCGGTTTCTGATACCAGCTGATAGCTCATGGTAGCGCCGTTTTTCAGGTTTTTTATCTTAACGATAGATAAAGCCAAAACCTTTGATGTATCCAGTTTTGATTCATCCAGCAAACGCGCGTTTGATAATACTTCTTCCAGTTTGGCTATTTTGCCTTCGTGTAATCCTTGTGCCTCTTTGGCTGCATCATATTCGGCGTTCTCTGAAAGATCGCCTTTATCGCGTGCTTCGGCAATTGCTTTGGCAATGTTAGCACGGCCTGTAGTTTTAAGCTGTTGTAATTCTTCCTTTAATTTTTCTAAACCATCTTTGGTATAGTATGATACCTCTGCCATAACGCACTAATTAAATTTTTTAAACTGTTAATGTTTTTGGTTCGTGTCAAAAAAAAACCGCCCTTCCTTTTAATAGAAAAGAAGGACGCGACTCTTTTAAAAAACAAACAAGACTATGTGAGGCCTCGGCCTGCATAGTCTTGCTTTGATATAAAACGAAGATAAAGGTTTTAAATTTTATTCTCCAAATTTTTTATCGGTTTTGAGGGGAGTTCATGGTTCATGGATCATAGTTCATGGGTATTATTCTTATTAAGATACCATTCTAACTATGATCCATCAACTATAAACTATGAACCACCAAAGGCAACTTCCCAGCCAACACCTCGCTTATCTTGCGGTACGATTCAAATGTCCAGCCGGCAACGTGGGGAGTGAGTATCACCTTGTTGGTTTTGCACAGGTCGGCATACCATTCCTGCTCGCCCAGGGCCGGGAATTTTTCAACCTCCAGTACATCCAGCGTGGCACCTATAATTTTACCCTGTTCAATAGCATTCAATACTGAGCGTACCTTAGCCGTTTTACCACGCGAAGTATTGATAAAGAATATCGGCTTTTTAAAGTGCAGAAAATACTCATCATCTGCCAGGTATTTGGTTTCGGCAGTTAGCGGCACATGCAAGCTCAGTATATCACTGTGTTTAACAATTTCTTCCATGCTTACCTCGCGGGCGTATTGGTCGCTAAAGCCGGTTTTGTATTTATCGTAAGCTATAACGCTAACCTCAAAGCCACTTAGCTTGCGGGCAAAGCTTTGACCCATGTGGCCATAACCGATAATGCCTACGGTACGACCTTTCAGCTCGTAACCACGGTTTTCTTCACGTAACCATTTGCCATCGCGCACCTCAATGTTGCCAATGTTAAATTTGTTCATCAGCGCCAGCAACATACCCACGGCATGTTCACCTACGGCATCCGAATTACCCTCGGGGGCATTATATATTTCAATGCCTTTTTTGGCGGCATAGTCGCCATTAATGTTATCAATACCGGCACCGGCACGGGTGATAAAGCGCAGGTTAGGGGCGGCATCCATAAAGGCCTTATCAACCTCAAACTTTGAGCGTATGGCCAGTCCCTCGTAATCAGCAATAACGGCAAGGGCATCGGACAATTTAAAATCAGGATGATAATCGCAGGTGTAGCCCTTAGCCCCGGCTATTTCCATGTACGACGGATGCAGATCGTCAACTATTAATATGTTATTTTTCAAAGCCAAACTATTATATTTCAGCAGCGAAAGTACAAATTATTATCCCTCATAAAACCTGCTCAGTTTCAGTTATGACAATCAATCAACCGGCACCAGTCGTCAATGCATTCAAAAGCAAGCTCACCTATATTGATAACGTAAAGGTGCTGCTTACTGCCCTGGTGATAATACACCACGCGTTGGTTACCTATGGCGCGCCCGGCGGTTGGTATTACTCCGAAAAAACCGGCCTCGAAGCCGCCATCATCCCCATGACGATTGTGGTGGCCATAAACCAGTCGTTTTTTATGGGCTATTTCTTTTTTCTGTCGGCTTTGTTTGTGCCCTCGTCCTACAACAAAAAGGGCGCGGCACGCTTTATTGCCGATAGGTTGCTGCGCCTTGGTATTCCGCTGATGTTTTATTCGTTCATCCTATCGCCGGTGATGAATTACCTGGTGTATTATTATGCCGGTGAGCACCATATTACCTTCGGTCAGTTTTTAAGCGGGTACGATGGCTGGATAAGTTTTGGCGTAATGTGGTTTGTGGTTGCCTTGCTGTTGTTCAATATATGCTACGCGGTTATCAGGTTGGCATCAAAAAGTTCGGCAATTTTTAGGATAGATCTGCCATCCAACAAACGCATTATATTATTCGCATTGAGTATAGGGCTCATAAGCTTTGCCGTGCGGATGATATTCCCGGTTGGCTGGGTGCTTAAGCCGCTGGGCTTTCAGCTGGGGCATTTTCCGCAATATATAGCGCTGTTTACATTGGGCGTGGTAGCATCCAGCAATAACTGGCTCGGGCAAATCACGTATGAACAGGCAGTAAAAATGCGCCGCATCGCCATCAGTATTGGCGGTTTAGGCTTGTTATTTATCTATGCCATCAAAGTAATATTTAATGTGCCGATGGATTGGTTTAGCGGCGGGTGCAATCCTATCTCGTTACTTTATTCTGTTTGGGAGCAGCTTACCGGCTTTACTATATGCGTGGCTGTAACAGGCATAGCCAAATACCGTTGGGATAATAGGTCGGCCACATTTAGTGCTTTGTCGCGCGCGGCTTTTGCTACGTATATTTTTCACCCCCTGGTGCTTATAGCATTATCCATGTTATTCAGGCCATTGGCTATTGATCCGGCTGTAAAAGCATTGTGTGTGGTGCCGCTGGGTGTTGCGGGTAGCTTTGCTTTGGCACTGCTTTTGGTACGTATACCTTTGGTGAACAGGGTGATTTAAAGTCTGCTTGCCAATACTTACCTAATGAGATCATTAAAAACAATTACTACCGGCCTGAAACGTCAGGCTGACATGCTGGCACAACGCGGTTTCAGGCAGATATTTGACCGTATAGATCAGTTTAATATTAAAAAAGGTGTTGATAGGCTGGGTATGGAAGGCTTTATAAATCAATGCGCTTACTTGGCCGCGGGTACAGGAGCCATATCAGGCACCGGCGGTGTATTTACCATGGTGCTGGGTATCCCTATTGATGTGGTGAATTTGATCACTCAGCAATTTCGTGTTACCATGGCCATTAACTATGCCAAACGTGGCGACTATAAAATAAGCTTTGATGAATTTATCAAGATAGTAGCGGCATCATTAAAGGTGGAGGCCAGTATAGCCCTCTCCAAAAACGTACTGGAAGCCGTAGCCGAAAAACTGATGCTGAAAATAGGCGCACGTGCCGCCCAACGTTTAGTACCGGTAATAGGTGCCGTTATTGGCGGAACAGCCAATTATCTGTACATAAAAAGAATGGCCGAGTCGGTTAAGGAATTACACGGGAAGGATGAGGTGATTAAGATTTAAGCTTAGTATTTGCGTTTATTGGGGTCTTGTCTGTTATCCCAAAATTGAAGCAAAAAAATCTCATCTGATCTGATAATATAGAACAGTGAATTTTGCTTACCGATAGCTGCTTTACGGATTTGTTTAATGGATGAAGCTTTGAATAGATATGGCTGGATAGAAATATTATTTATTAATGCGTCTACCCGTTCACTAAAGTATTCAACCTCCTTAATTGTCCATTCTTTTGATAGATAGTCGATGATACTTTTGTAGGAATTTACAGCCTCTGTAGTCCAGTTAACCCTTAAGGCCATATTTGTTTCTCATGTCACGCATTACAGATTCATGATCTCTTACACGGCCATTGTTCATGTCATCAATACCGCGTTCAATACCTGCTTTTACATGTTCAGGCAGATCATTGTAAAAGTCGTAATCGTCTTTTAATACAGCCTTAACTTCATTAAGCGTGCGTTCATCCTCTACATCTAATAAAAGGCGAACTAACTCTATTTTTTCTGCCTGTAAGTCCATATTCAAATATAACGAATATTACCTCGTTTCAGTTATCCTGTTCGTCAGCGCTACAAAATCATTAACGGTCAATCTTTCGGCGCGTAGTTCCAGCATAGGTTCATCGGTAAGTTTTTCTTTGTTGATGAGTGATGAAAGGGCGTTACGCAATGTTTTTCTGCGCTGATTAAAGCCTGCTTTAACTACCTGCCAAAAAAGCTTTTCATCACAACCTAATTCCTGCACCTCGTTACGTGTCATCCGTATAACGGCCGATAGTACCTTTGGCGGTGGATTAAATACCCCGGCTTTTACCGTGAACAGGTATTCTACCTTATAATAAGCCTGTAAAAACACACTTAATATACCATACTCCTTACTGCCTGCTTTAGCATTGCACCGTTCAGCAACCTCTTTCTGGAACATGCCTACCACTTCGGGTACCTGGTGGCGGTTATCCAGTATCTTAAATAGTATTTGCGATGATATATTGTACGGAAAGTTACCAATAACAGCCAGCGGACCGTTAAAGGTTGCGGCAAAATCCAGCTCCAAAAAGTCGGCATTAATCAGCCTACTGCCCAGCTGCGGATATTTTTTGGCCAAAAACTCATACGATTCTGTATCTATATCGATCAAATAAGTTTCGTAATCGGTTTTTTGCAACAAAAAGTCGGACAGGATGCCCATACCCGGGCCCACCTCCAACACTTGTTTGTAACCTGATTGCGGGCGTAATGCCTCCACAATTTTTGAGGCGATGTTTTTATCGGTAAGAAAATGCTGGCCGAGGTGTTTTTTAGCCCTGACTATTGACATGCTGAACAAATATTTGGCAAATTAAGGCATATTTGTGCTTTTATCAGGAAGTTTAAACCTAAAAATATTTAATTTGCGTGATTATTGCTTGATGTTGCGATTGCTTGTTTTGCAGGTTTTCGGCCTAAAAGCAAGTAAAAGATCGGTGTAATCAATAAATCATCACCGGTGAAAAATCATAAATACAATGAGCGGTAAAATAAAAGTTGGTATCAGCGTAGGTGATGTAAATGGCATTGGTTTAGAGATAATTATCAAAACCCTGTCAGAAAGTAAGGTGTATGATTATTGCACGCCCGTTGTATACGGCCATACCAAAGTGGCATCATTTTATCGTCGTTTAAGCAATGCCAGCGAGTTTGTTTTTAATGTAGTAAATTCGGCATCGCAGGCGCAGCACCGCAAACCCAACATGATCAATTGCTGGGAGGAGGACGTAAAGCTTGAGCCGGGCGTTATTAACGCTACAGGCGGCAAGTATGCCCTGCTCTCGTTAGAGCGTGCTACTAATGATCTGCTGGCCGGTGAGATTGACGCGCTGGTTACTGCACCCATAAACAAAGAAAATATACAAAGCGAAACCTTCCATTTTGCAGGCCATACCGAATACTTGCAGGAGCGTGATAACGCTACCGATTCGCTCATGTTTTTGGTGAGCGATAACATCAGGGTAGGGGTGGTAACCGGGCATATTCCTATCTCGCAGGTATCGGCAAGCATCACTGCCGAAAAAATATTAGGCAAACTTAAGCTGATGGAAGCCAGCCTTCGTAACGATTTTTGGATACGTAAACCCAAGATAGCCGTACTGGGCCTTAACCCCCACGCCAGCGATAACGGCCTGATAGGCGATGAAGAACAAAAAGTGATTATTCCCGCTATTGAGGAGGCGCGTAACAATGGCATACTGGCCTTTGGGCCATACTCGGCCGATGGTTTCTTCGCCAGCGGCGCATATAAACAGTTTGATGCCGTGCTGGCCATGTATCACGATCAGGGGTTGATACCATTTAAACAAATAGCCTTTGAGGATGGCGTTAACTTTACGGCCGGCCTCAGCTTTGTACGCACCTCGCCCGATCACGGTACCGCTTACGATATTGCCGGTAAAAACCAGGCATCAGAGCGCTCATTCCGCGAGGCGCTGTTCGCCGCCCTGCACATCATCCGCAACCGTCGCGAAAATGCTGAGCTTACAGAAAATCCATTAACCCACCATAAGCTGACGAGGGATAGGGATTAGTGAGTGGTGATCAGTGAATAGTGATCGGTGATTGGTGAATAGTGAGTTGTTATAAGGTGTGTGATTTAAATTATAGTATTCATTATCTTTGATTCAGTAATGCCTGACCGACAATTAATACTAAATACTCACTACTAACAATTCACCTCTCACTAAATAAAAAAACACTTTCCACATTTAGGAAAAATCCCTACATTTGCGGGCTAATTGTTGCTCATTGAAATCGCTAAGGAAATATACGATACCATTTTCCGGCTTAAAGCTGGGTAAGCATCGTTTTGACTTTGATGTTGACGATTCCTTTTTTGAGGAATTTGAATATTCACTGGTTAAAAAGGCTAAGCTGGTATGCAACGTTGAACTTGATAAACAGGAAACTATGATGATCCTGAACTTCGAGATCAATGGTTGGATTGAGCTTACCTGCGACAGGTGTTTGAACGAATATCAGCAACCGATAAACGTACGCGAACAGCAGATAGTTAAATTTAGCGAGGAAGATATAGACGAGGATGATGAGATCATAACCCTTGGAAAAAACGATCACGAGATCGATATTTCGGGTTTGATATACGAGTATGTTACCGTTGCCGTGCCTTTTATAGCATCGTGCAGTGGCGACGAAAGTACTGATAAGTGTAATAAAGAAATGCTTGATAAGCTTAATGCGCTATCGGGTAGTGATGATGATAAGAATGAGGCGCCTGACCCGCGTTGGGACGCTCTCAAAAACATTAAGTAATAATTATTTAGGAAATTATGCCAAATCCAAAAAGAAAACTCTCGAAATCAAGAAGAGATAAACGCAGAACGCATTACAAAGCCGAAGCGCCAACTTTAACTACCTGCCAAACAACAGGTGCTGTTCACCTGCCACACAGAGCTTATACTGTTGATGGTAACGTTTACTATAACGGTAAATTACTGATCGAGAAAACAGCAGTAGCTTAAGCTTAATTTTCACATCTGATGAAGATTGGCTTAGATATTATGGGCGGTGATTACGCCCCTAAAGCAACTGTTTTAGGAGCTATTGAAGCCCGTAAATCCCTCTCGCCCGAGCAAACGCTGGTACTTATCGGCGATGAAAACGTGGCGAAGGAGATTTTGCAGCAAAACAACGTCAGTGCCGACCTTTTTGAGTTTGTGCACACCACCGAGGTGATCGGTATGGGTGAGCACCCTACCAAAGCCATTGTGCAAAAGCCGGGTGCAAGCATAAGCTTAGGCTTTAAAATGCTAAAGGAAGGGCAAATTGCGGCCTTCGCGTCAGCAGGCAACACAGGTGCTATGCTGGTAGGCGGCATGTTTAGCGTAAAAACTATTCCGGGTGTTGTACGCCCGGCTATGACTACTATTGTACCCAAACTGAAAGGCGGTTTGGGTATTTTGTTGGATGTAGGCGCCAATGCCGATTGTAAGCCGGATAACCTGCTGCAATTTGGTGTGCTGGGCAGTTTACTTGCCGAAAGTATTTACGGCATTGAAAACCCACGCGTGGCGCTCATGAACATTGGCGAGGAGGAGGAGAAAGGCAATATGCTTTACCAGGCTACCTACCCGGTGATGAAGGATACCAACATGTTTAACTTTGTAGGTAACATTGAAGGCCGCGACCTGTTTGGCGACCAGTTTGATGTTGCCGTATGCGATGGTTTTACAGGTAACGTGATACTTAAACTGGCCGAATCGTTTTACGTAATAACCCTTAAAAAGGGACTTAAGGACGAGTTTTTTGACCGCTTTGATTATGAGCAATACGGTGGCAGCCCTATCCTGGGCCTGAACGCGCCGGTTGTTGTAGGGCACGGTATCTCAAGCCCGGAAGCCATCAAAAACATGGTACTTCTCTCAAAAAATATGGTTGAAAGCAACCTGATCGATAAAATTAAGCAAGCATTTCATTAATTATTTATACAAATAAAATGAGCAAGATTCATGCTGCGATAACAGCTGTTGGCGGATATGTTCCTGATTACGTATTAACCAACAAGGAGCTTGAAACGCTGGTTGATACTAACGATGAGTGGATAACCACACGTACCGGTATCAGAGAGCGCAGAATACTAAAAGGCGAAGGTTTAGCCACATCAGACCTTGCCGTACCGGCAGTAAAGCAATTGCTTGAAAAACGCGGCATCGGCGCTGAAGAAATTGACCTGATCATTTTTTGTACCACCACACCCGATTATCCTTTCCCAGCAACAGCCAACTTATTTGCTGATAAAATAGGCGCTAAAAATGCCTGGGGCTGGGATTTGCAAGCCGCCTGTTCAGGCTTTGTGTTCGGTTTAACTACCGGTGCTCAGTTCATTGAATCGGGCAAGCACAAAAAGGTGTTGGTTGTAGGTGCCGATAAAATGTCGGCCATGGTTGATTATACCGATCGTGCTACCTGTATATTATTTGGCGATGGCTGCGGCGCTGCCCTGCTTGAGCCCGATTATGAAGGTTACGGCGTGATCGACTCTATATTAAAAAGTGATGGTGCGGGTATCCCTTACCTGCATCAAAAAGCAGGCGGCTCATTACGCCCTGCTACCCACGCCACCATTGATGCCCGCCAGCATTATGCATACCAGGAAGGCCAGGCCGTGTTTAAATTCGCGGTTACCAATATGGCTAACGTTGCTGCCGAAGTAATGGAGCGCAACAATCTAACTGCTGATGATATTGCATGGCTGGTACCACATCAGGCTAACAAACGTATTATTGATGCTACCGCGAGCCGTACAGGTGTACCTGCGGAAAAGGTAGTGATCAACATTGATCGTTACGGAAACACCACTAATGCTACCATCCCGCTGTGTTTGTGGGAGTGGGAGAGCAAATTCAAAAAAGGCGACAATATTATATTAGCAGCCTTTGGCGGTGGCTTTACCTGGGGCTCGGCCTATTTAAGGTGGGCTTACTAAAAATAAGTAGATGTGCAAATGTGCAGGTGTGCAAATAATTAATTTTCAAATATTTACATCTGCACATTTGCATGTTTACTTATTTGCACATTAATAAAACACATTATTTTATCTTATTTGTTAACTAATAATTGCCTGCATATCTGCATATTTGCAAGTGCACAGCCGTTGTAAGTAATTTTAGATAATATTAATTTATCCAAGAGAAAACCTATTAACACCCCGATATGGATATTAAACAAATACAGGATCTGATCCGCTTTGTTTCAAAAGCAGGCGTAAACGAAGTTTCGATTGAGCAAGATGATTTCAAGATCACAATTAAAACTAACCAGGCGCCAACCATAGTTAACGCTACTATACCAACAGCACAGCCTGTTATTACCGCTGCACCGGCACCAATACCTGTTGCTGCTGCCAGCGTTGCCGAGCCTGTTGCTGCCGCGGCTGCCGCTGTTACTGCTGCTGCCGATACTTCAAACTACGTTACTATCAAATCGCCAATGATCGGTACTTTCTACCGTTCGGCTGGCCCGGATAAACCGCTTTTCGCTAACGTTGGCGACGAGATCAAAGCCGGTACAGTAGTATGTATCATTGAGGCCATGAAATTATTTAACGAGATCGAGTCTGAAGTATCAGGCCGTATTGTTAAAGTACTGGTTGATAATTCATCACCGGTAGAGTACGATCAGCCATTGTTTTTGGTTGAACCAGTTTAGTGATTTTTGATTTCACAGATTATGGTGTGATTTCACAGATGTTTGATAGCCCGCATATTTTTTAGGCTTCTATCAAATATCAAACATAAATCAGTGTCATCATGCTCAAATAAATCGGTGTCATCCTAACAAAAAAATTATGTTTAAAAAAATATTGATAGCTAACCGTGGCGAAATAGCCCTGCGCATCATCCGTACTTGTAAGGAGATGGGTATAAAAACGGTAGCTGTATATTCAACTGCCGATCGTGAGAGCCTTCACGTACGTTTTGCCGATGAGGCCGTATGTATTGGTCCGCCGCCAAGCAGAGATTCATACTTAAATATCCCCAACATCATTTCGGCGGCTGAACTGACCAATGCCGATGCCATTCACCCGGGTTACGGTTTCTTGTCAGAGAATGCTAAGTTCTCCGCTATCTGTGCCGAGTATGGTATCAAATTCATTGGTGCAACCGCCGATCAGATCAATGCCATGGGCGATAAAGCCTCAGCAAAGGAAACTATGAAGAAAGCCGGTGTGCCAACTATCCCGGGATCAGACGGTTTGCTGAGCAGCGTAAAAGATGGTATTACCATAGCACGTAAAATAGGTTACCCTGTAATACTTAAAGCTACTGCCGGTGGTGGTGGCCGTGGTATGCGTGTGGTATGGAACGATGAGGAATTTGAACCGGCCTGGGATTCAGCCCGTGCCGAATCAGGTGCCGCTTTCGGTAACGACGGTTTGTACCTCGAAAAATTTGTTGAAGATCCGCGCCATATCGAAATTCAGATAGTAGGCGATCAATATGGTAAGGTATCTCACCTTTCTGAGCGCGACTGCTCTATACAGCGTCGTCACCAGAAATTGGTTGAAGAATCACCTTCACCGTTCATGACCGATAAGCTGCGTAAAAAAATGGGTGATGCCGCTGTTAAAGGCGCAAAAGCCGTTAAATACGAAGGTGCCGGTACCATAGAGTTTTTGGTTGATAAAAACCGCAACTTCTACTTTATGGAGATGAATACCCGTATACAGGTAGAGCACCCGGTTACCGAGGAGGTTATAAATTTTGACCTGATCAAGGAGCAAATTAAGGTTGCTGCCGGTATACCTATCTCAGGTAAAAACTACGAGCCAACAATGCACGCCATTGAGTGCCGTATCAATGCCGAAGATCCGTACAATGGTTTCAGGCCATCTCCGGGTCGTATCACCAACTTCCACTCACCGGGTGGGCATGGTGTAAGGGTTGATACGCATGTGTATTCAGGCTACTCTATCCCGCCAAACTACGATTCAATGATAGCCAAGGTAATTTGCGTGGCACAAACCCGCGATGAAGCCCTGAGCACCATGGAGCGCGCGTTGAGCGAATTTGTGATAGAAGGTATTAAAACAACCATACCATTCCATCTTAAACTATTGAAGGACCCTAACTTCCGTGCTGGTAATTTCACTACCAAATTCATGGAAACCTTTGAAATAAACGAGAATTAAAACTATTCTGGTAAAATAAAACGTAAATACCCTTGTTAGTAACAGCAGGGGTATTTTATTTAAGTAGATGAGCGATAATAAACTTATAAAGGCAATAAAGGATAAAGGCAAGAATATTGAAGCCGAGATGTCATTCTTTGACCATTTGGAAGCCCTGCGCTGGCATTTGATCAGGGCATCTATCGCCATTGTTTTATTTACCATACTGGCCTTTGTTTTTTACGACTTTGTATTTGATACGGTAATCATGGGCCCAATGGACCCGCAGTTCTTCACCTACCGTATGCTGTGCAAGCTGGGCGATTACCTTAACCGCCCCGGTTTTTGTATCGATAAAATACCCGGCAAGATCATCAATACCGAAATGGCGGGTCAGTTCACCTTACAGATCAATTCGGCATTGCTTATTGGTATCACCCTGGGTTTCCCTTACTTATTATTCGAGATATGGCGTTTTGTTAAACCCGCCCTGCACGAGAATGAGCGTAAGGCTGCCAGCGGTTTTGTGTTCTACGCTTCTATGCTGTTCATCCTGGGTATCCTGTTCGGTTATTACGTAGTTACTCCCGAGTCTATCTCCTTCCTGGCCGGTTACCAGGTAAGTAAGGTTATTGAAAATACGTTCACTATTGATTCCTACCTTTCATCGGTATCAACATTAACTTTAGCTACAGGTATCGTTTTTGAGCTGCCGATATTGGTTTATGTACTATCAAACATTGGTATACTTACAGCTAAAACCATGAAGCAAGGGCGCAGGTACGCCATTGTGGGTATATTATTGTTAGCCGCCATTATTACGCCTACACCGGATGTATTAACCATGATGGTAGTTTCTATACCGCTGTTCTTACTGTATGAGATAGGTATTATAGTGGCCGGAACGGTTGAAAGACGTCGCCTTAAACGCGAGCGCGAAGAAGCTGCAAAAGCATAATAACGTTACTTCCCATTTAAAATATTATTGATATTTTAGGCCTCATGAAACAAGGGCTTAAAATAGCTATAGGCGCCGATCATGCCGGCTTTGATTTAAAAGAAGTTTTATTAGAAGGTGTTGAAGGTATCGAGGTTAAAGACTTTGGTACTTACACTCCCGGATCTGTTGATTATCCTGACTTTGCCCACCTGGTGGCATCGGCAGTTGAAAAAGGCGAAGCCGATTATGGCATTCTGCTTTGCGGATCAGCGAATGGCGTGGCCATGACAGCCAACAAGCATCAGGGCATACGCGCGGCGTTATGCTGGAAACCCGAAGTTGCCGAGCCTGCCCGCAGCCACAACAACGCCAATGTTTTATGTATACCTGCAAGGCATGTTACCGTTGAGGAAGCACGCGAAATTGTTAAGGTATTTTTTACTGTTGAATTTGAAGGCGGTCGCCACGCTACACGTGTGGATAAGATATCCTGCTAAATAAATACCCTCATACAAGTCCTGGCGGTTAGGCCGGGATTTTTTGTTATCCGATTTTTTTTAACTGACCATTTTTAATGAAAAAAGTACCTTTATTATTTTTAGCCATAGCGGCGGCATCATGCAGCTATGCGCAAAAGGATCCTAACGCGGTGAAGTTCGCTAAGTACATCACCGTTGAGGACGCAACCAAGCACCTTTCCATACTCGCGTCTGACGATTATGAGGGCCGCGAAACCGGTAAAGCCGGTGCCGATAAGGCCGCGAAATACATTGCCAATGAGTTTAAAAAATTAGGCTTGCAAGGCCCGGTAAAAGGCTCGTACTTTTTAGATGTGCCCCTTACCGAAAACTCTTTTAAAGTAGGCCCGGTTACTGTTGCCGGTACAACCTTTACCAACGGTAAGGATTTTTACTCGATGACAGCCGCCCCGGCCAATACCGTAAAAGCCGCCGAATTTGTATTTGTTGGCTACGGCATTACCGATGCTAAATATGATGATCTTAAAGATGTTGATATTACCGGTAAGGTAGTATTGGTAATTAATGATGGTGAGCCGATGAAAAACGGTGTATCATTAATAACCGGTAGTGCTACACGCTCGCAGTGGAGCATAAGCCGTGGTAAACGTGTTGGCGCTTTACAAGCTAAAAAGCCTGCGTTGATATTGGCTGTTAGCCCGGTGGTGGCGGCTAACCTACAACGTTACGGCTCAAGCATATTGGCGCCCCGTATGGGTATCAAAAAAGAAGGTGCCGTTGAACCTACAGGCAATGGCCCGGTAGTAATGAACATTACTGCTGATATGGCTAATGCTTTATTGAAAAGCACAGGCAAAACCTACACCCAGTTAAAAGAAGAGATAGATGCAACCAGCGCGCCAAAAACTCAGGTGGTAAAAACCCCGGTAGAGGTGAGCTACAGCACCGAAGAAAAAGCGGTAAAAGCGGTTGACGTATTAGGTTACCTGCCGGGTTCTGATCCGAAATTGAAGAATGAGGTATTGGTGATCTCTGCACACTATGATCATATTGGTATTGAGCCTGAAGGCAGCACCAAAACCGATAAGATCAATAATGGCGCTGATGATGATGGATCGGGTACAACCGGTATGTTAGAACTTGCACGTGCTTTCAGCAAAGCTAAAAAGGCAGGTAAAGGCCCTAAACGCAGCATCCTGTTTTTGGGTAACGTAGGCGAGGAGAAAGGTTTGTTAGGTTCTGAATATTATACCGATCATCCTGTATTCCCGCTGGCTAATACCATTGCCGATCTGAATATTGATATGATCGGTCGTGTGGGTGAAGAATACATTGGTAAGCCTGATTCAGCTAATTATGTGTACTCAATTGGTTCGGCTATGCTGAGCACAACCCTGCACAAAATTGGTGAGGAAGCCAACAATACCTACACCCAAATGAAACTGGATTATAAATATGATGATCCGAACGATCCGAACCGTTTTTACTACCGTTCAGACCATTATAACTTTGCTCGTTTCAACGTGCCTATCATTTTCTACTTTAACGGCGTACATGCCGATTACCACCAACCGGGCGATGAGGTGAGCAAAATTAACTTCCCGCTATTGGTAAAACGTAGTCACCTGGTGTACTACACTGCCTGGGAGCTGGCCAACCGTGCCGAAAGACCGGTGGTTGATGTTAAAACAGAACAGGGTGTAAAATAGTTATCAAGGCTAAATCAGCCATTGTTAATAAATTGAAAAGGGATGATTAAAACTCATCCCTTTTCGTTTTTATAAAAAACACTACTTTAGCTTTTATGGGTAACACTGCCGATGATTTTTTGATTGCTGCTGAGGATAAGGCGTTTGATACGGCCCATCGTTCTATAATCAATACCAATATTGGTAAGTACGATGCCGCGGTTGATCGTGGCCTGTCGCGCCTGGCTAATTTGGATACGGCAAAAAAGAAAGGCCACCTCATAAAGTGGAAGGCCATGGAGAACCTGGATAAGTTGCTGCCCGAGTTTGAAGCCAATTTTCAGCGCAGGGGAGGCAAGGTGATCTGGGCCAATGATGCCGAAGAAGCTAATCGTGAGATACTGAACATACTGCAAAAGGCAGGCGCCAAAACCGTGGTCAAATCAAAATCAATGGTTACGGAGGAGATACACCTGAACGAGTTTTTGCAGCAACACCAGATCGAGAGCCTGGAAACCGATCTGGGTGAATACATATTGCAATTGCTGGGGCAGCCGCCTTACCACATTGTAACACCGGCCATGCATCTCTCTAAAGAGGAAATAGCCAAACTTTTCCACCAGCATTTCGGTACGCCCGAGGATGCCACGCCCGAGCAGCTTACCCAAAAGGCACGAGAGCTGTTACGCGAAAAATATTTACAGGCCGATGCCGGTATAACCGGTGCCAACTTTCTGATAGCGGATAGTGGCAGCATAGCATTGAGCGAGAATGAAGGCAACGCGAGGCTAAGTACCTCATTCCCTAAGATACATATTGCGGTGGTGGGTATCGAAAAGATCATTCCATCGCTGGTTGACCTCGACCTGTTTTGGCCTATGCTGGCCACGCACGGCACCGGGCAAAACCTCACCGTGTATAACACTATATTAAGCGGCCCCCGTCAGCCCGACGAAACCGATGGCCCCGAAGAAATGTATGTGGTACTGCTTGATAATGGCCGTACCAACCTGCTTGCGCAAAAGGAGCAAAGGCAGGGCTTATATTGCATACGCTGCGGCGCTTGTTTAAGTGCCTGCCCGGTGTTTCAAAACATTGGCGGGCATAGTTATCAAACCACCTACGGCGGGCCAATAGGCTCTATCATAACCCCACATACACAGGGCATAGATGAATTTAAGCACCTTAGCTACGCCTCAAGCCTGTGCGGTAAATGTACCGAGGTGTGCCCGGTAAAGATAGATATCCATAAAATGCTGCTGTTAAACCGCCGCGACGCGGTGAAGCAGGATAAGGTTGCCAAAACAGAAAAATGGGGCTGGATGCTTTGGAAGAAGGGTATTCTCAGCCGTAAGCTTGTTGATCTGTTTAGTGGTAAAATGAAAAACAGGTTAATAAAAATGCTGTTCAAAAAAAGCTGGGGACATTACCGTGATCTGCCGCAGGTGGCCGAAAAATCGTTCAGCAAACAATGGCAGGAGCGGGGTAAAAACGATCTCAACTAAATATTATGCGCAAGATCATATTGAACGTTGCCGTAAGTCTTGATGGCTTTATTGAAGGGCCCAACGGCGAGTACGATTGGTGCTTTACCGATCAGGATTATGGTATGGAAGCATTTACTGCCGATGTTGATGCCGTTTTTATAGGCCGTAAAAGTTATGACGTATTGCAGGAGTACGGTAATCCCTGGCCCGATAAAAGGTTGTACATATTTTCGGATACGTTAACCGATGTTGAAGGTAATGCCGAAATCATCCGCTCCGAAAATTTTATTGACCGTATTGATGAGATACGCTATTCCGAAGGAAAAAACATCTGGCTGTTTGGCGGCGCCAACCTCCTGTCGCAATTGCTCCATAAAAACTATGTGAACGAGTTGTTGCTATCTGTACATCCAATTGTATTGGGTACAGGCACGCCGCTGTTTAAGGGTCTAACCGAGCGTTTGGAACTCAACCTGATTGACAGCGCAATGTATGATACCGGCCTGGTACAGTTAACCTACTCGTTAAAGCCTAAGTTTGATTTTGATATGCTGCCCGAATAGACAAATAGAAACTAAATAAAACCTATATTTTTTATTTGTTTTAATAGGTTAGCATTAACCTATCAAATACGCCTTCACCAGACATTTTTTGGCCCTCTATTTGAAATCTGCGAAGCATTGATTTGCCGCAGTCTATATAAACTTCTCTTTCAAAAAGATTTTCGGGAATAGGTAAATCACAAATCATATTACCAGATTTTTTATTACCATCTATGCTTAAAGCAACATATACACCCCTTTCCTTGGCTTGCCAAATTGATTCTAATAATTCTGTTAAAGAGAAATCTTGAGCGCCATATAGTATACTTTGGCTATGTGAATAGGGCGGGTCACAATATATTAAATCGCCAGCTTTTGCGGCCGCAAAAGCTGATTTATAATCCTGATTTATAAAAGTTGTGTTTTGAACGCGGGGATGCCAGGTAACGACACGCTCCTTAAATGCCTTAATGGGTATAGGGGTATGGACTCCGCATGGAGTAGACATGTGCCCATCGCGTCTAAATCGAATAATGCCCCCATAGCAGGATCTACTTAAATAAAGAAAATCTTTTCCATTAGGATTAGCATTGTATTGTGCTTTGACATCTTCATACACAAATTCCTTCGATTGAAAGTTTAATTTTTCTCTCCAATCTTTGTACCAATCAACTAGTCCATCCGGATTGCTTTTAAGCATATTCCAAATTTCAATCAATGGGGAAAAAGTGTCGGACCCAATTCCAGATATTGGATGTACAGTAGCTAAGACGGCTCCGCTACCTAAAAATGGTTCATAATAATCGTTAAAGCTTCTTGGGAAGAATTTGGTTATTTGAGCCGCAAACTTTTGCTTATTACCCACCCATTTTAATAATTGATTTTTGGGTGGGATAAATTTTGAGTACTTTATAGTAGGGAATAGAGTATCTTCTAATGCTATCATTGTGTCAATATCCTGTTTTGGGATATGCGAAAATAACATTTATTTTTCCAATGTGAAAGCTAATGTAAAAAAAGATTATTTGATAATAACAGAACTTATTTACAGGCTTCGGATTAATTCTGGTTTGACCCAAAAAGAGTTAGCTAACGCATTAAATGTTCCACAGTCTTTTGTAAGTAAAGTTGAGACAGGCGAAAGACGATTAGATTTAATTGAATTAAAGCAAATCTGTTTAGTGTTAAATTCAAGTCTGTCAGAATTTGTTATAATGTTTGAAGAGGAAATAAATGAAACCAAATCCTAAATATATAAATAATACAACACCTGAATTTTGGGCTAATGTTAAAGTCATTAGTCAAAAACTTGGATATACTGACAGAAAAACAGGAAGCATCAAAGTACATAGCATTAGTAATATTTTGGATCTTTATAACAAGTTGGGTTTTAAGACTAATAAACTTGTTTTTAATGATGAGGAGACAGAGTTCGGGCAGCTTTTAGTCGATTACTTTCAATATCGGTCAGATGCAATTGGAAACCATGTGCAGCATTATTTGATGGATTTGAATGAAGCCAAAGGGTTGTTTGAACAGATGTGCGACATATATAATCCTAAATGTGAAATTCCAATTAATAAGCAAGGAGAGGGGAAAAACACTCCAAACTATTTTACAGGAATAATAAACATTCTGTTAGAAGCTAACATTGGCGATTATCAATTAAAATATTCGGCTTCAGAACTTACTGCTTTCACTTTAAATAGGATTCCTTTTCGTAGCTTGTCACGAAGAGTTGATGGTTCATTTCCAAGTGTTATTAATCCCATAGCTTTATGGGAAATAAAAGAGTATTATTATACTAAATCATTTGGTAGTAGGGTTGCAGACGCGGTTTATGAAACACAACTTGATGGGATTGAACTTAATGAAGTACGAAAGACTTTAGATAGGAATATTAGACATTACTTGATGATCGATTCTAAATTTACATGGTGGGTAAAAGGACGTTCTTACTTATGTAGAATATTCGATATGATGCATATGGGGTTATTAACTGAGGCGATATTTGGAAAAGAAGTAATTGATCGTATTCCAGTTATTACACAGGAGTGGATAAGTGATTACGAAAGATTAAAGGATTTTTTGGATGCATAATTTTTTTAAAATTAAGGAGTAAAAATCTATCTTACACCTAATGCTATAGTGTTAGTGCTTATTCCCAAATCCAAATTCCTTGTACGTATTCGGTAACTCGTTAGCGCTGCTAAAGGCGAAGGTGAATGATGTCCACCAGGTTTCAAAGTCGGCATCCTTGCCCGTAGCTGCAACATCGGTACGGGTTGAACGCAGCATGTATATACCCTCTCGGCTCAATTTAAAGAATACTTGTCCCTTAGCGTCAGACACCAGATTTTCAGGATAAATAGTACCCTTTGGCGTTTTAACATAAAGCTTTACAGGAGCTGATTCAACCGGTTTACCCTGGCTATAAACAATGGCGGTAACATCATCACCATAGTTCATTTTATAAGGATTGTTCTTGAGGATGATCTCAAACTCATCGCCCACCAATTTTTCATAAGCGCTGCCTGATGGTTTATCAACCATTACCAAAGTTTTCATGGAGCGGTTGTATTTTTCGCGCACATTCATGGTGTGGAAGCTTTTGGCTTTCTTAACCGATTCCTCGTTGCCATCAATCTCCAGGTGCTTTAAAAATGTTTCGCGGTCTATCTCCTGCGTCGCTGCCTGGCTGAGTTGCAGCAGGGCAAGGCCGCCATTTTCAACCTCGTAATCCTTAATGGTAACTACGGTATCGTTAGCAATGGTGGTGAGCGGTATTTTTTTTGAACCCTCGTACAGCGCGAATTTGGCATCCTTAGCTTCAGGGGTTTCATAATCATCGTCGGTATTGGTAACGTTGGCTTTGAACATGCGCACGCTCAGCTTATCGCCTTTGTGCAAAAAGAAGTTTTCGGCCAATAAGAAATCCTCATTGGTGGCAGCAGTAAAAACGGCTGCTATGAACAGGGCGGCTGTCAGCAGGAAAAAACGCTTCATGGGTATAAATAAGTGATGGAGTACCAAACATACAAAGTTTTAAAAACATGCACAGGCAGGGCTTGCAATTTTTGCGTTATCGTTACAAAACTTATACAGGGTTTATGTTACTTTTGAACTTACGGCTCTTTATAAACAATTTGTATAAACTGCCGTTTGTAATGTTTGCACCAAAATAAGTTTAGCATTTGAGTACATATACTACCTTGATGATACTGTGCGGACTGGTAATATTTTCGTACCTGTTCGATCTGATAGCCGGAAAAACCAAGCTGCCATCGGTATTGCTGCTGCTGTTTTTGGGGATGGCCATCAGGCAGGTGGTGGTTTACTTTAACTGGATAACGCCCGATTTTAACAAGATACTGCCAACGTTGGGTACCCTCGGCCTGATACTCATTGTATTTGAAGGCGCGCTCGAACTTAAATACACACCCGAAAAAAATACCGTGATCAAGCGGTCGTTCCTGTCGGCCTTGTGTGTATTGTTGGGTACAACGGCCATTATCACCACCATATTCTACTACATATCCGGCGCGAGCATTTACCGGGGTATCATTAACGCTATTCCGTTTTGCGTGGTGAGTTCGGCCATTGCCATACCGTCGGCATCGGGTTTACCAAAGGATAAAAAGGAGTTTATTATCTACGAATCATCCTTTTCGGATATCCTCACCATTGTGTTCTTCAACTTTATGCTGAGCAATAAGTATTTCAACTTTACGGCCTTCACCAGCCTGGGTGGCGAGTTGTTGCTAATCTTGTTCTTCGCGGTGGTATCGTGTTTGCTGTTGCTATATCTGATCAAGAATATAACGCATCACGTAAAATTCTTCCTTATTATATCCATCATTATTATGGTGTATGCCATCGGGCAATCGTACCATTTATCGGCATTGATAGTAGTGCTGGCATTCGGCTTGTTTTTGAATAATGCCAGCCAGATACGTTTCCCCTGGTTTCGCCACAATTTTTTATACCCGGAGTTGGGGCTCGAATTAAAGCAGTTATTGCAACTATCGGCCGAGAGTGCTTTTTTAATGCGAACCTTCTTTTTTGTGCTGTTCGGTTTTACCATGAACATTAATCAGCTGAATGATCTTGGCCTGCTGGTGTTAGGCCTGCTGGTGTTGATATCTATTTACCTGATACGCTTTTTATACATCAAGCTGGTATCAAAAACCGACTTGATGCCCGAACTGGTATTAATACCACGCGGACTGATCAGCGTACTGCTGTTCTATAATCTGCCCGAAAAATTGCAGCTACCGCAGATAGATACCGGCTTGCTGTTCATCGTCATCCTGTCAACCAGTGTGATCATGAGCCTGGGATTATTGAGCAGCCGTAAATATAAGATACCCGAAGGGCAGGAGTTCAATAACCTTTAATTACGGCGTAGTAAGCGCCACCGGCAATATCTTGCCGTTAAAGAATTTATGACCCGTAAGGGCGAAATCGGCAATGTACTTGCCCATCTCAAAAGCCATAACCGGCGATTGATAACCCGGAAAAGCCTTCTCCAGCATCTCGGTTTGTGCCGAACCCAGGGCCAGGCAATTCACGTTGATCTGCTGCTCTGCAAGTTCCTGTGCTAAACATTCGGTAAACACGTGTAATGCCGCCTTACTTGCCGAATAAGCTGCAAGGCCTGCAAATTTAGCGCTGCCCTGGTAGCCGCCCATGCTGCCTATGTTCACAATGTGGCTTCCGGCAGGCATTACGCCTAACAAAGCCTGGGTAATGCGTACATGGCTCAGGTAATTGCTTTGCAGCATATCTACAAAGTCAATTTCTTCAAGCTCCTTAAAGGGTTTGTTTATCAGTACTCCGGCATTGTTTATCAGGGCATCAACCTGGTTATCCATATGTGTGCCGATGAATTGCAACAGCGCGGCAAGATCATCATTAACCAAATCAAAAACTATGGGGTACAAAACACAATCAGGATTGATGCTGCGCGATATCTCAAACAAACGCTGCAATTTATCCTGCGAACGGGCAATGGCCATAACCTTGTGCTTGCCCGATGTAATGAGTTCAATAACGGCTTCAAAGCCAACGCCACTGCTGGCACCGGTTATAATAATATTCATGGGCAGGTATCTTAGTTTGTTGCTGGTTTAGCTTCTTCCTCTACTACTTCGTTGTGCTCCTCAATGCTTGGCAAGCCTTCTTCCAGTCGGCTGGTGCGTATAACGTAGTAAACCCCCGTAAGCGCCACCAGTAATGATATAATGTAGAATGATATACTTAAAAATACGGCCAGCCCCACATCCATATTAAATATGCCCGATAGCTGGGTGAAAATAGTTTCGCGTGCGCCCGCACCGCCAATGGTAATAGGCACTACAGCCGCTAATGCCGATACCAGGAACGATAGCAAATAAGGCGCGAACTTACCATCAAAATTTTGCCCTAAAAGCACAAATATGATGCACAATACTTGCAAGCCCTGAACCAATACGGCCTTAGCATGTGCCTGGAAAAAGTATTTAGTGTACTCGCGGAAGAATTTATAAGCCACGAAGTAATACACTGCCGAACCTGCAATAAATATACCGCCCGGTATGGCCAGGTGAATATCTATTTGAGGGATGAAAATGATCAGTGCGCAAATGATGAAGCCTATAGCCCACAGCCCGCTCAGCCTATCAAACAATATAGCCCAGAACATTTTTTTTGCCGGGAGTTTATAGCGCTTGTTCAGCAGCCATATTTTATACCCATCGCCACCTATACCACCCGGAAGCAGAAAGTTATAGAACAGCCCCAGCATGTACAAACGCATATTAAAACGCGGATCTAACCGCAAGTTTATCGACTTAAAAAAGCTCAGCAATCGCCAGGCCGAAACAACCATTGACGCGAAGAAGGTTACCAGCGCTACCGCCATCCACCAGTAGTTGGCGTGCAGCAGCCTGTACTTTACCTTTTCAATAGGTACCTTGCTGAATACGTAATACAATAACGCCGATGTTACGGCAATTTTTAATATCAGCTTGGCAGCATCCCACAGCTTTTGTTTCCCGGTTTTAGGCTCCGGGGCATCAGGCACATTTGTCATTACCGCAAAGCTAATAAAATCAGCACATTTTGTTATTGATATTCTTGATAGTGGTGCAACATTTAGGCTTGGTTTTTGACAGAAAGGTTAACATTAAAAGCGTATTTTTGCGCAAAATTTTAAAGGGATGAGCAAAGTTAAAGTTGGTATTGTACAAACAAGTTGTGTTGCCGATAAGCAGCAGAACCTTGATAAAGCTATTGTTAAAGTGCGCGAGGCGGCAGCCAAAGGCGCGCAGATAGTTTGTTTACAGGAGCTTTTTACATCGCTGTATTTTTGCGATGTAGAGGATTACGACAATTTTAAATTGGCCGAGGCTATTCCCGGCCCGTCAACCGAGGCTATTTCGGCCGTTGCTGCCGAGCTGAACGTGGTGGTTATCGCCTCGTTATTCGAAAAACGCGCGCAGGGTGTATACCATAATACCACCGCCGTTATTGATGCCGATGGTACTTATTTGGGTAAATACCGCAAGATGCATATTCCGGATGATCCGGGTTTTTACGAGAAATTCTACTTTACCCCGGGCGACCTGGGTTATAAAACATTCAATACAAAATATGCTAAAATAGGCGTGCTGATCTGCTGGGATCAATGGTACCCTGAAGCAGCCCGCATTACCTCGTTAATGGGTGCCGAGATACTGTTCTACCCAACTGCTATCGGCTGGGCATCAACCCAGGATGAGGCTACCAATACTGAGCAATACAACGCATGGCAAACCATACAGCGTTCGCACTCGGTATCCAACGGTGTGCACGTGGTAAGCGTGAACAGGGTAGGTGAAGAAGCAGGCTTGAAATTCTGGGGCGGCTCATTCGTGTCAAACCCATTCGGTTCGGTACTTTACCAGGCATCACACCACGATGAAGAAGTAACCGTACACGAACTTGACCTTGATAAATCAGACTACTACCGCAGCCACTGGCCGTTCCTGCGTGATAGAAGGATAGAAACGTACCAGCCGATTACGAAAAGGCTTATTGACGAAGACTAATATTAGTCCATGGACCATAGTCGATAGACCATAGTATGTCGTTTAAGTTTGAGAGTTTGCAGGTTTGGCAAAGAGCGCTTGACCTAACCGTGGAAATTGATAGTTTAACTAAACTTTTTCCTAAAGAAGAACTTTTTATATTGACCTCGCAAATTAAACGTGCTGCCGATTCAGTAGTGCTGAACATTGCCGAAGGTTGTACAGGTCAGACTAATGCTGTGTTTAAAAACTTTTTAAGTTACGCTCTACGCTCGGCTATTGAGGTTGTATCGTGCTTATTTATTGCTAAGAAAAGAGATTTAATATCGAATGATCATTTTGATCGATTGTATAATGAATATCAATCGTTATGTAAAATGATCACTTCACTAAGAAAAACATTATAATACTATGGACCATCGACCATCGTCTATTGACTTAAGAGCCTCCGGCTTCCACTTCCCTGCCGAATGGGCGCCGCATGTGGCTACCTGGCTTAGCTGGCCGCACAAGGAGGCTTCATGGCCGGGTAAGATACAGATGATATACCATCGCTATTGCGAGTTTATTAAGGAGATAGCGGTAGGCGAGTTTGTGCGCATCAACGTGGTGAATAAAGAGATGGAGGCTTTCGCGCAGCAGCAGCTTACTTTGGTGGGTGCTGATCTGAGTAAGATCGAGTTCTTTGAATTCCCTACCAATGATGCCTGGTGCCGTGATCATGGTCCGGCGTTTTTGATCAACCCCGAAACCAAACAAAAGGTAGTGGTTGATTGGGGCTACAATGCGTGGGGAGATAAATATCCTCCGTACGATCTGGACGATGTGATACCTACCCGCATTGCCGAATATTATAATCTGCCGGTATATCACCCTGGCATTGTTATGGAAGGTGGCTCGGTTGATTTTAACGGAAAAGGCACCGTATTAACTACTACGGCTTGCTTGTTGAACCAAAACCGTAATCCGCACCTTAATCAGCAACAAATAGAAGGTTACCTGCAAAACTACTATGGTGTGGAGCAGGTGCTTTGGCTGGGCGATGGCATTATTGGCGACGATACCGACGGCCATATTGACGATATTACCCGCTTTGTGAACGAGGATACCGTAGTTACCGTTGTTGAGGAGAACAGGAACGACGAAAACTACCACATTTTGCAGGAGAACCTGCAAGCCCTTAAAACCATGCGACTGATCAACGGCAAGCAACTGAATATTGTGGAGCTGCCAATGCCCGATCCGGTGATTTATGACGACCAGCGACTGCCTGCATCATACGCCAATTTTTACATTGGCAATGCCGCCGTGGTGGTGCCAACCTACCGTTGCGCTAATGACGATAAGGCATTAGACATACTAACCCAATGCTTCCCCGATCGTAAGGTTGTAGGGGTCGATTCTACCGACATTATATGGGGTTTGGGCAGTTTCCATTGCCTGAGCCAGCAGGAGCCAGATGTAATATAAACAAATGAGGCTGTTGGTAAAGCAGCCTCATTTATAATAACTTTCTAATAAGTCGCTCCCAAAATCCTGATTTTGTAAATTTCTTTACTCCAAACAGCTCTAATCGAATATCTTCAAAAACCAGAGGTATATACCGAACGTAATTGAATGCAACAATCTACCCGTTGTTAAACATTACGTGAAAGTAGCTTTAAACCATAGCAAAATATACCTGCGTATTGCCATCGGCATGCTCTTTATCCTATTAATAGGGTTTAAGATGGTATCGCCTGTGTTTATCGCGGCCTTATCGTACGATAAGGAGATGGCTCCCGGTACTGATACTGACGATAGCGAAAAGAAATCAGAAAGCAGTTCTTCGCTCGAAAAAGAATTCACCCGCCCCTTCAGCCAAACATATTATAATGTGCTTTGGCATAGCAATATAAAACATTGTACCGCCTACAAAGGCAGCTACAAATCATCGTACTACCAAAAAATAACCATACCGCCTCCCGATGGTGTGATGCTTTATTGCTAAAAAATCTTAACCGCGGCATTTCGCCGTATTGTATTTACTTCTAATCTATCTTGAAAAATGAGAACATTCAACTTTTCTTTGAAGAGGCTGGCCATGGTGTGCGCAGCCGCTATTTTACTGATCACGTCATCGTGTTCAAAGGATAATGACATTGACAACCCCGAGGACGGCTCAGTAATAGGTCCCGATTTGGCAGTGTATGCCCTGGCGTCAAACAACACACTGGTGAGTTTCAATGCCAAAAATCCATCATCAGTTACCAAGCAAACCAATATTACAGGCTTGCAAAGTAATGAAACTATTTTGGGTATTGATTTCAGACCGGCTACCGGCGAACTTTATGGCGTAGGTAGCACCAGCCGTATTTATGTTATTAATACCGAGAGCGGCTCGGCACGTGCAATCGGTTCAGCGCCATTTACTCCTGCCATTAATGGTACAGCCGTAGGCTTTGATTTTAACCCGACCGTTGACAGGATTCGCCTGGTAACATCAAGCGGCCAAAACCTGCGCTTACATCCCGAAACCGGTGCAGTGGCATTTACCGATGGAGCCTTAAACGGTGCAGCTAACGCCAGTGTTACAGCCGCTGCCTACACACAAAACAGAGCAGGTGCAACCAGCACCGAACTTTTTGTGATCGACGTAACCAACGATAAGCTTTACAAGCAAGACCCACCAAACGATGGTACCCTTGTTGAAATAGGTAGCCTGGGTGTTAATGTTGAGCAAGCAGGTGGTTTTGACATCAGCCCCGATGGGGAGGCTGCTTTGGCCGCGCTAACTGTTGGCGGTAAAACAAGCTTATACAGCATTAATATAACTACAGGTAGAGCTACCAAAGTACAAAATGACTTAGCAAGAGCCGTAACAGGTTTTGCCATACCTACCGAGCCTGTTGCTTATGCCATCAGCGAAGCTAACGAGCTGGTGATATTTAACCCGATGAGCCCGAGCCCGGTTACCAAGGCTATTACGGGTATAGCAAGCGGCGAGAATATTTTAGGTATTGATTTTCGCCCGGTTAACGGACAGCTTTATGCTTTGGGTAGCACAAACAGATTGTACACACTTAATTTAGCGACAGGCGCAGCAGCGGCAGTAGGCATCCTGCCATTTACCACCTCGCTTTCGGGTACGCAATTTGGGTTTGATTTTAACCCAACGGTTGATCGTATTCGTGTAGTAAGCAACACCGGTCAAAACTTACGCCTCCATCCCGAAACAGGTGCTGTAGCTTTTGTTGATGGTGAGTTATCTCCGGACAGCCCATCAGTAACCGCGGCTGCTTATACCAATAACTTTGCCGGTGCTACATCAACCGTGTTATTTGATATCGATACAGAAAATAATACCCTTTACAAGCAAGATCCACCTAACGATGGTACCTTGGTTAGCGTTGGCGCATTAGGTGTGGATGCCGCGGCTACCAATGGTTTTGATATTGGCAGTACCAGTGGCACAGGCTATGCCTTGCTTAATGTTGATGGTACAACCAAAGTTTATACTATTAACCTAACCACCGGCGCTGCAACCGCAGGCGCAACGGTTACAGGTAACTATAAAGCGTTTAGTTTAGGCTTGGGCTTTTAATTAAATAGCCATAAATAATGAACGCCGGGTAGTGAGTAACTATCCGGCGTTCTTTGTTTTATTATATTAACCGCATGGCCTTAATTTATCTTGTCATCTCGAACGATAGTGAGAGATCTGTCTGCGTTCATAATCAGGCGACAGATTTCTCCTCGTACCTCGATCGAAATGACATTTTTATTTTTAAAGTCTTCCCCTTTGGGGAAGGATTTAGGAGGGGTAATTATTTCAGCACACTTTTCCAGCTAACCATATCGCCAATTATCTTCTCTAGTTGATCGGCGGCTACACGTTCCTGTTGCATGGTATCGCGGTAGCGTATGGTTACGGTATTGTCTTCTAAGGTCTGGTGATCAACCGTGATACAGAAAGGTGTACCAATAGCATCCTGACGGCGGTAGCGTTTACCGATAGCATCCTTCTCCTCGTATTGCACGTTGAAATCAAGTTTCAGCTTATCCATAATTTCGCGGGCCTTTTCAGGTAAACCGTCTTTTTTGGTAAGCGGGAAAATAGCGGCCTTAACCGGTGCCAGTACAGACGGCAGGCGCAGTACGGTGCGGCTATCCTGTTTCTCGTCGGTACTCAGGTCTTCTTCCTCGTAGGCGTTGATCAGTGTAAGCAGGAACATCCTGTCTAAACCTATCGAAGTTTCAATAACGTAAGGTATGTAGTTACCAAACGGCTTGCCTGTTTCAGGGTCAACCTCGGGGTCAAAATATTGCATTTTTTTGCCTGAGTATTGCTGGTGTTGGCTCAGGTCAAAATCGGTGCGGCTGTGTATACCTTCCACCTCTTTAAAACCGAACGGAAAATTGTACTCAATATCAAAGGCGGCATCAGCGTAGTGCGCTAATTTAGTATGCTCGTGGTAACGGTATTTTTCGGCCGGGGTACCCAGGGCAAGGTGCCATTTAAGGCGATTTTCCTTCCAGGTATTGAACCACTCTTTTTGCGTGCCGGGGCGAACAAAGAATTGCATCTCCATTTGCTCAAACTCGCGCATACGGATGATGAACTGACGCGCGATAACCTCGTTACGGAAAGCCTTGCCTATCTGTGCGATACCGAAAGGTATTTTCATACGGCCTGATTTCTGCACGTTCAAGTAGTTCACAAAAATACCTTGAGCGGTTTCAGGGCGCAGATATATAGTTTCAGACTCATCAGCAATAGCGCCAACCTGTGTGCTGAACATCAGGTTGAATTGACGAACGTCTGTCCAATTGCGGGTGCCGCTTACCGGGCAGGCAATTTCCTGCTCAATAATTAACTCTTTAAGGCGAGGCAGATCTTCAGCCTTCAGGGCATCATCCATCGCAGTTTGTAAAGCGGCGGCTTTTTCAGTTTTACCTTCAGCCTCGTATTTTGCGATACGATCTTCCAATAGCTGATCGGCGCGATAACGTTTCTTTGAATCCTTGTTATCGATCATCGGGTCGCTAAAGCCGTCAACGTGTCCGCTGGCTTTCCAGGTGGTAGGGTGCATAAATATGGCGGCATCAATGCCCACAATATTTTCGTGCATTTGCACCATGGCTTTCCACCAGTAGGTTTTAATATTGTTTTTTAACTCCGAGCCATTTTGCCCATAGTCATAAACGGCGCTCAGGCCATCATATATTTCGCTCGACTGGAATACAAAACCGTACTCCTTAGCGTGTGATATTACGTTCTTAAAAAGTTCGTCGGTCGCTTTACTCATAACAGGGCAAAGATACAATTTAAGGTGAAAGCCAAAAGGTAAAAGCGTAAAGGTAAATAGTAGGGTTTCATAAGGTTTGGCGAGTGTGGAGCGAGGGGATTTATACATTTGCGTCATTGCGAGGAACGAAGCAATCCCCGAGTGATTTGTCCACGGGAATATCCTAAAGAGATTGCTTCGTTCCTCGCAATGACGCGTTTTTTAATTAAAATAATCTAAAATAAAAAGCGCGTCGGCCTGGCAGAAAACCGGACCAGTGAGTATGGCCTTGCGGGCGGAAGGTTTTTTCTGCCTTGACTTTATTCACGGGATGTTAATTTTTAAGGTGTTCATGAGATCGCTATCGCTAAGTTTGGTGACTTTGTGTTTAAGACAAAGTAACTGGGGTTTGCGCCCAAGAGCAGACTGACGATTTATTTTTAAGTCCTCCCTCTCGGGGAGGATTTAGGAGGGGGTTCTTTTGTGCAGACAAAAGAAGCAAAAACTGCCGGCTGCGCCCTGCCCGGTGAAAGGATGTGCTTTGGCAGGGCTTGTGTTACTCCGGGCATTTCTGATGCCGGTAGGATAGGTTATTTACGGGTTGTGCTTTTGCTTGATGGAATAATGAATAATACTAATTCCCTCCCAGGGGAGGGCAGGGAGGTGTTCCGCTGACTGTAGCTTTTGCTTCCCCAATCTTGTCATCTCGAACGATAGTGAGAGATCTGCACGCGTTCATAACAAAGCGACAGATTTCTCTTTCGTACTCAATCGATATGACAAGAATTTTTAAAGTACTCTCCTTTAATACATAAAATCGCTATTACAATAGCTTTGCAAGCTGTTGTTCGAGTGCTTTTTCATCTAAGTTTTTGGCCAGCACCTTGCCGTCTTTATCAATAAGGTAATTGGTAGGTACCGCGCTGATGTGGTACATTTTACTTACGTCGCCATTCCAGAATTTCAGGTCAGATACGTGTGTCCAGGTTAAACCGTCTTTTTGTATGGCATTCAACCAGTCATCCTTTTTATGATCTAACGATATGCCTAATATTTTAAAGCCCTTTGCTTTAAATTTATTGTATACCTTAACTAAGCCCGGGTTGTTGGCTCTGCATGGCCCGCACCAACTGGCCCAAAACCCCATCAAAGTAACATTGCCCCGAAAGCTTTTTAATGCTACTTCTTTACCGGCAACATCCTTCAAGCTAAAATCAGGTGCAACTTTGCCGATCAGGTTACTTTGAAATTGATGCCGGTCAATAGCATTGTATACTAAACGGGCACTGGGTAAGGCTTTTATCCTGTCTGTAAAGTTATTGTACAGTAACTCTAGCGCATCATAATTTACAAAAAAGGTGTACGAGTATTCTTGCAGCAGGTGCAAGGCCGTAGGAGAATCAGCATGCGTTTTAATGTACGGAAGCACTACATCATCGTAATGTTTACGGTATGCTTCTGTCGCCAGGTTTTGCATTAGCACAGATAATGAATCTTTCAACTTACCGGTGGCTGATCGTAGCTGTAAATATTTACCTGAATTTTGCCGCCCAAAATTTTCCTGAAACTGGTTAAGCAGCAATTCCATATTATCATAATCTTTTTGATACTGGCTGGCATTCTCAATACGGCTTTTATTTATAAAATTGTTAACGGTTATGTTGAATTCGCCCGGATGTGAAAAGAAAGTATAATAATCGTTATACATCACAATTATGTTATCAGTTGATCGGTTCGGATCTTTTTTAATGCTATCCCGCGGGTAAAATGTTAAATAAGCCCGCCTTGGTTCTTTAAGATAATGCTTAACAGTAAGCCGGTTGTTCTTAATTTCAGGGAACAGCGTTTCGCCGCCAAAACGAACTTTAAAAACTCCGGCGGTGTCTTGAAGTGTAGTTACATCAATATTAAGAGTGATAAAGCCGCTTAAGGAATCGGTTGCCCCGGCTTTAGATTGCGAAAAGGCCGGGCAGCTAAACCAGCATAAGGCAGCCACTACAAAAAATGCTTTTAAGGTTGACATAGGGTTAACAGGTTAGTAATTAAAGATAAGATTTATTGTTAGATGCCCTATTAGCATAAGGTTTAAAGCACAAAAAAATATCTTCAAGATGGTATTCAAGTCCTCCCCCTCGGGGAGGATTTAGGAGGGGTGTTACCTCACCCTTAAATACATCACATGATGCGGCCCGATGCCGGGTACTTCAAACTCGGGAGATATCACCTCAAAGCCGGTATTGAAGTAGAAATTCATGGCTTTTTTGCGGGCGTTGCACCACAGGTAGTTGGCTTGCTGGCCACGCAGGTATACTATGGCAAAGTTCAGTAACTGATTACCCAGGCCTTTACCACGATACTTTTCAACTGTAGCCATGCCGCGTAACTGATAGCCTTTGCCGCTAAACTCACCATAACTTTGCGGGTGAAATGATGCCACGCAGGCCAGCTCATCATCCACGTAATAACCCAGGTGAAAAGCGCCGTCTACCTTATCGGTCGGGAATATGCACTCGTGTAGTTGCAGCTTGCCTTCGCGCAGTACTTCGTTACGTACGGGCAGCAGATCATCAACATGTATAAATTTTATCATGCTTTAAGGGCGTTTATTTTTACAACCAAGTCGGCAAGGCGGCTGGAGTAGCCCATCTCGTTATCGTACCAGCCAACAACCTTTACCAGGCCGCCTACTATGGAGGTTAGTTGCGCGTCAAATATACAACTGTGCGGGTTGTCTAAAATATCGGTTGATACTATCGGGTCTTCGGTATATTCTAAAATATTTTGCATCGGCCCCAATGCAGCCTGTTTAAAAGCGGCGTTGATCTGCTCAACGGTAGTTTCTTTTTTCAGGCTACAGGTAAAATCGGTAAGCGAGCCGTTCAATACTGGCACACGTATGCCTGCGCCACCCAGTTTACCCTCAAGGTGATTGAAAATATTAGTAATGGCCTTTGCCGCGCCGGTAGTTGTAGGTATGATGGATGCGGAAGCCGCCCGTGCACGACGCAGATCCTTATGCGGGGCATCGTGCAGATTTTGGTCGCCCGTCATGGAGTGTACGGTGGTGATGTAGCCATCCACAATACCCCAGTTATCATCCAGTATCTTTACCATGGCAGCTACGTTGTTGGTAGTGCATGATGCATTGGATAAGATAGGCGCCGTCAGATCGATATATTCATCATTAACACCCAGCACCACAGTAGGCACACTTTTATCAGTAGGCGGGGCAGATATTATGACCTGTTTGGCACCGGCCTGCAAATGCTGCTGAGCACCTTGTTGCGAGGTGAATTTGCCGGTCGATTCTACCACGAGGTCAATATCCAATTCTTTCCAGGGAAGTTGCGATGGTTCGCGCTGCGCGAAAACTTTGATGGTTCTTCCGTTGATGATCAGCTCACCATCGGTATGCTCAACCGAGCCCTTAAAGCCACGGTGAACAGAATCGTACTTAAACAGGTGGGCGAGGGTATGGGTATCGGTAAGGTCGTTTATGGCCACTACCTCAATGCCCGGTTTATCTAAAATATTCCTCAGAAAAATGCGGCCTATACGCCCGAATCCGTTTATTGCTATCCTCATGCCCTTGCACTAATAAATTAAGGGCACAAAGGTACATAAACCTGCGTGTGGGATAAGTATATGGTAAGTAAATTTATACCTCACCCCAGCCCTCTCCATAAGGAGAAACCCACCCAACCCTCCCAAAGGGAGGGCTTTAAAAGAATAAAAGCTAAAAAGTCCTCCCCTTTGGGGAGGATATAGGAGGGGTCTACTGGTTAATAGCCAACCACAGCAGATCCTTCAACTTATCGATATTTTTTTGCGCTACCGATGATATGAATACATAAGGTATACCTGCCGGAACCTGTTGCTTCATTTCTTCGGTCAGCTCATCATCCAGCATGTCCGATTTGGTGATGGCCAGTACGCGTGGCTTGTGCATCAGTTCGGGATTGTATTCTTCCAGTTCGTGTTGCAGTATCTGATATTCTTCGGTTATGGTACGTGTAGTATCAGCAGGTATCATGAACAATAACACCGAGTTGCGCTCAATATGGCGCAAAAAGCGGAAACCTAATCCCTTACCTTTTGATGCACCCTCAATAATGCCCGGAATATCAGCCATCACGAATGATTTGCTATCGCGATAGGATACGATGCCCAAGTTAGGTACAATGGTAGTAAAGGCGTAATCAGCAATCTCGGGCTTAGCGGCTGATACTACCGACAGCAGGGTTGATTTACCCGCGTTAGGGAAACCTACCAAACCAACATCGGCCAGTAATTTTAGTTCGAGTATGTTCCAAACTTCCTGCCCCGGCAAGCCCGGCTGTGCAAAGCGTGGTGTTTGCTGCGTGGCCGATTTAAAGTGCCAGTTGCCCTGTCCGCCACGGCCACCCGGTGTAAGCACTTTGGTTTCTCCGTCGTGGGTTATCTCAAATATTACCTCCCCGGTTTCAGCATCCTTGGCAATGGTGCCCAAGGGTACTTCCAATATCTCATCCCTGCCGGTTTTGCCGGTAGATAACGAGCTGCCACCCGGATCGCCGTTGCCGGCTATTACGTGTTTGCGGTATTTAAGGTGCAGCAGCGTCCATAACTGGGCGTTGCCTTTTACAATAACGTGCCCGCCACGGCCGCCATCGCCACCATCGGGCCCACCCTTATCGGTGTGCTTATCGCGGTGTAAATGCGCAGAGCCAGCACCCCCATGCCCCGAACGGCAGCATATCTTCACATAATCAACAAAATTGGAACCCTGCGACATGGCGTTGTAAGTTTTTTTAGTCCGGAAGACCGGAAGTCCGAAAAGACAATAAGTCCGGAAGACCGAAAGATTTACTTACTTTCTGACTTCCGGACTTACCGACATTCGGACTGAATTAATATTTTTCAATTACCGCAACAATGGCGCTGAATATCTCATCTATTGAGCCTATGCCGTTGATGCTGGTAAATTTATCCTGATTTTTATAGTAACCGGCTACCGGTGTTGTTTTATCGTTATACTCTTTAATACGTTTGCGGATGATGGCCGGGTCGGCATCGTCAGGGCGACCTGAATCCTTACCGCGAAGTAAAAGGCGGCGCTCCAACTCGTCATCGTCAACCTCAAGGGCAACCATGCCCGATATAGCTGATGATTTTGACTCCAGCAAGGTATCCAAAGCCTCGGCTTGTGCTACCGTGCGCGGGAAACCATCAAAAATAAAGCCCTTGGCATCTTTGTTCGCATCCAGCTTATTGCTGATCATGCCTATAACTACGGCATCAGGTACTAACAAACCTTCGTCCATTAGTTTTTTGGCCTCTAAACCAAGCTCGGTGCCTTGCGAAATTTCGCCACGCAGCAAATCGCCGGTTGAAAGGTGGATAAGACCATATTTATCGATAAGTTTTTGTGATTGAGTGCCCTTACCTGCGCCGGGAGGGCCGAACAAAACCAAGTTTAGCATGCTGATAAAATTTAAATAGCCTTTCTGTACGATAACGGAAAGGCTATATTAGTATTTGAGTGAACTTGAAGGGAGTCGAACCCCTAACCTTCTCATCCGTAGTGAGATGCTCTATCCAATTGAGCTACAAGTCCGTGTTATTTATCCCCTTTTGATTGGGACTGCAAAAATACGTTTCTTTTTTTTCGATGCAAATTTTTTTGAAAAAATAAGTGGGTAAATATGCTATCTACCTCATATCAAGCCAAATTATTATGCCGTTTGTGTGTTTACCCAATCGTTAAACTCATCAATAGTGTAAAATAACCAGTCCGGATCAAGCGCTTTCAACTCATCGGCATTGGTAGTTGATGCCCAAGCTACCGAAGCGATAGGGATGCCCACCTGCTTGCAATACACAATATCGCTTGGTGCATCGCCCACGTAAATGCTGTTGGCGGCGGTAGCTCCAAGTCGTTCCAAGGCGTGGCGGATTCCGTTCACCTTATCGGGCCCGGCGGGTTTGCCCGTTTCGAGTATATCAAAGTATTGCAGCAAGCCAAATTGCTGTAATGATATTTTGGTGCTATGTGGCCCCTTACCTGTAACCATAGCCAGCTTTATGCCTTTTTGTATGAGCGATGCCAATGCTTCGGCAATTCCTTCAAAGGCGGTAGGGCAGGTGTGATGCAATGCCTCATAATGCTGCAAATAGGCTTTTACGCCGGCTTCCTCATGGTCGGGTATCAGCTGGCGAATAGTGCCTTCTTCAGATGGGCCAAATGTAGCGATGATCTCCGCATCGGTTAATGATTTACCCAGCAGCGGCTCAACACTCTGTTTAAAAGCGGCTATGCACAGCGGCAAGGTATCGGCAATTGTCCCGTCCAGATCGAAGATGATGTTTTGTATTTTCATATATTAGGTAATGATTTAAGTTATATGGCTAAAATCTTTAATTCTTCAATAACATCAGTACTGCAATGAGTCTTAAGTTCTTGATCAATAGATTTCTCGTATTCATCAGAAACTAAATTACTATTAGTTAATTTGATGTTTGCAACAAATTATCAATCAAAGTCCATTCTTCATTTTCAAATAACTGCTTTTGCTCAGCAGTAGCCAATCTTGAAAACATATCACCATCGCCATTATAGTGCTTGTAAATTTCAAGCATTGTTAAGTTTATCATAATCCCCTAAATCATTCCCATCAATTCCTCATCACTAATGATCGGGATATTCAGCTTGTTGGCTTTTTCCAGTTTTGCGGGGCCCATGTTGTCGCCTGCCACCAGATAGTTCAACTTGGCCGATATGCTGCTGAGTATTTTGCCTCCGTTTTGCTCAATAATATCCTTAAGCTCATCGCGCGAGAATTTTTCGAACACGCCGGATATGATAAATGTTTTGCCCGCGAGCTTATCGCTGGCCAGGGTAATCTCCTTTTCCTCAACCACAAATTGCAGCCCCTGGGCTTTCAGTTTTTGTATCTCCTGCTGGTGATCCTCGCTGCTGAAATACTCGATCAGGCTTTGGGCTATGCGGTCGCCAATTTCTTCGGCGGCAATCAGTTCTTCGTGGGTGGCCTTGCTCAGCGCATCGATGTTCTTAAAATGTAGTGCCAGCTTTTTGGCCACCGTAGCGCCCACATAACGTATACCCAAACCGAATAACACCTTTTCAAAAGGCATTTGTTTAGAGCGTTCAATACCATCCAGCATATTGGTGATAGATCTTTCGCCGAAACGGTCCATCTGCTTTAATTCGTCGGCATGTTCGTGCAGGCGGTAAATATCACTTATATGCCGCAGCAGATCTTTTTGATACAAGGTTTCGATAGTTTCATCACCCAAACCATCAATATTCATAGCCTTGCGGTTGATAAAGTGTTGCATTTTACCAACAATTTGTGGAGGGCATCCTTCATCATTAGGACAATAAAAGGCAGCCTCGCCCTCTTTGCGCTCTAAATGTGTACCGCATGCCGGGCAATTGGTAATATACTCAACCGGCACGGCGTTCTGGTGGCGCTTTTCGGTATTTACGCTGATAATCTTCGGGATAATTTCGCCGCCCTTTTCAACGTAAACGCTATCACCCTCGTGCAGGTCAAGCCTGATGATCTCGTTGGCATTATGCAGTGTGGCGCGCTTAACCGTAGTGCCCGCAAGCAATACCGGCTGCAAATTGGCCACAGGTGTAACCGCCCCGGTACGCCCAACCTGATAGCTTACGCTAAGCAGCTCGGTTTCAACACGCTCGGCCTTAAATTTATAGGATATGGCCCAGCGCGGCGATTTAGCCGTAAAGCCCAACTCCTGCTGCTGGCCGTAGTTATTTACTTTTATAACGATGCCATCAATATCATAACTTAGGTTAAAACGCTCGGTATCCCAATGGTTTATAAATTCCAGCACCTGGTCAATATCACCGCAAAGGCGACTATGGTCATTAATATTAAAGCCCCAGCTTTTCAGTGCTTCCAGGCTTTCCCAATGGGTTTTAAACAGGGTTTTATCAGTATATAATCCGTACAGAAAACAATCCAGCGGGCGCTTGGCCACCTCGGCCGAATCCTGCATTTTTACCGTGCCCGATGCAAAGTTGCGCGGGTTGGCATAAGGTACTTCGCCATTTTCAATACGCTCATCGTTAAGGCGTTCAAAGGCCTTGCGGTGCATAAATACTTCGCCGCGTATCTCAAAAAGCTCCGGGAATTCGCCCTTGTTCAGCTTTTTGGGGATGGTATGTATGGTGCGTATATTGGTGGTAACATCATCGCCTTGCACGCCATCGCCGCGGGTTACGGCACGGGCCAGTTTGCCGCCCTCGTAAGTAACACTCATGGATAGGCCGTCGAACTTCAACTCACATACGTACTCAAAATTATCGCCGATTGCTTTGCGTATACGCTGGTCAAAATCAAGCAGTTCCTGCGCGTTGTAGGTATTGCCTAATGATAGCATGGGCCAGCGATGCCTAACGGTAACAAACTCCTTGGTAACCTCGCCACCCACCTTTTGTGTAGGCGAATCAGGGTCGGCAAATTCAGGGTGCTGCTTTTCAAGCTCGGCCAGCTGCTTTAGTTTCTGATCAAAATCATAATCGGCAATGGTGGGCATAGCCAGCACATAGTAGTTGTAGTTGTGTAGTTTAAGCTCGGCAGTAAGCGCTTCTATCTGTTTTTTTACCTCGGTGGTCGACATAGCAACGAAGATACTATTTTGCCCGCCTTTGCTGCAAGCGCATAACATTAAGCAAAAGCGAATCAGCGCCTTAGTTTGATTTTTACTTTTTGTAAAACTTTATAAAGCCGTTAATGTTATTGGTGTGAAAATACAAAAGTGCGTTTTTATTGTGCCGTGGCATAAATATTGCTTTTGGCACACACAATTAATATTATCGTTTACCTTATTATTCAACTTATGAAAAAGATTTTTCTATTAGCCGTAATTGCAATTGTATTCTCAGCTACGCAATCATTCGCGCAACGTTCATCAACCAGCGCGGGTTTAGGTATTGATTTTGGCGACGGCTCAACTCTTGTTGGTCCTACACTAAAACACTTCTTTACCGGTAATGATGCTATACAAGGCGACCTGTTATTTGGCAGCGACGCTGTTTGGTTAGGTGGTTTTTACCAATATCATGAGTCATTTAAAGAAACCAGCGCCTTAAAATGGTATGTAGGTGTTGGTCCCCAATTCGCTTTTGCCGATAATGACCGTGGTACTTTCATCTTTTTACGCCCAATGGCCGGTTTAGATTTTAAAGTACCATCAGCACCTATCAGCATGAGCTTTGACTGGCGCCCAATGTGGCAAATAAACAAAGATTCGGATTTTGAGCCGGCCCGTTTCGGTCTTGGTTTCCGTTATAACTTCTAAGCATTGATCGCTTAAAGAATTTTAGATCCATAAAAAAAAAGCCGCTTATCGCGGCTTTTTTCGTTTTTCAAATTGTTATTTAAGGTGTAGGGTAGGTTAAAATTTTTAGCGGACTAACCTTGCGCATGCGGTAACAATTCATGGCCGTTTCGCCCAGTTGGTTTAATAGTCTGTAATTTACCACAGCACCCACGGCCGCGCCAATAAAGGGTATCAGTTGCGCCATCTTAGCCAAGTCGATATAATCGCGATACTCCTGCTGAAACGCGCGCCAGTCAAACTCATTCTCATCATCGGGCAGGCTTTGGCTGTAGCCCTGCCATGCGGCAAGTTTTTGGTATACCTCGTTGCGCCCCTGCTGGCTGCTAAATGCCAGCTGGAAAATGTAGAGGATATATAAACGCTCCTTATAATCGTGTACATCGTAGCCATAAAGGGCGGCTATCTCAAACAGTAATTTTATTTTTATGCCGATAAGTATCGGGAAATCGGCCAAACCCATCAGTATGCCTCCAGCGCCGGTAACAGCCCCCTCAACAGATGCGGTGCGTTTGTAAAACTCTATCTGCTCCTTAACCTGTACCTCGCGCATTTGCAGTGAGGTATCATTTAAAGGCGCCTTAGTAACATACCGGGCACCGAATAGTACGCCTTTCACCATTTTTTCGATAGCTATGGTTATAGCCGAGTGTACCTTTTCGGGGATGATGTTATTGATCTTGTTTTGTACCCCTTTGGCTATGCGGTTGCCCAGCGAGGGCTTTTTTTGCATGCGATGCTGCCAAAACTCCAATTGTATATAAGCCTGTTCCTCGTACGATGTCATAAAAACTGATAATTTAATGGGTTATAGTTATGACAATTAATATGGCTGGCTTGTTACCAAAAATCTTCAAAAAATCCCCCTCTGCATAAATTACGCAGAGAGGGCATGCCGGCATTTACCAGCTATAGAAAAAACCGAGGTTTAGGTTATTGACGAAACTTGCACCGAAATTGTTAGCCGAACCTTCGTAAAATCCTTTTGATTTTGAGTAGGTATAATAAACATTACCAATGGTTGAGGTTATGCCCAGGTGTTTGGTTGGGTAAAAAACAAAATCAAGACCAATGCGCCCGTTGTAACTATTTGTGTTAGTTACCTGCTCATCCTGAATAGAGTATTTGCTGGTAGATTTATCACGAGAGTAGGTGAACGCAGGGCCGGTACGTATACCTATTTTATCATTAAATAGCACATATTTGCGTAGTTGCACTCCTGCAAAATAACCGTTAACCTTTTGCGAATACTCGGTATCGTTATTATCCTGACTGTTTTTTTGATAGCTATACCCGGCCAATAAACCCAAGTCCAGCTTATCCGCAACAAAATAGCCATAGTTAATGCTGGCGTTGTAAATGTTTAGTTTAACGTCGCTTGATATGTTGGTAATTCCATCAAAATAGTTGTTCTTACTGTCAGATGTTTGGATAGTAAATGAGGCTCCGATGTTTTGAGTTCCCTTTTCGGTTTGGGCAAAGGCAGTTGAGGAAGCAACGCTAAGCAGCATTGCAGCAATGATTTTTTTCATGAAAATTGTGAAGTTTTGTTAAGTTGAAATTGTGTGTTTAATTGTCAGTATGACGGTAGCCGCGAAATATGGTTTAACGGCTTTTTTATGTTTTTTGTAAAGTATTGATTTTGTGCGGGATTGATTTGTGGCGGGGTCTGTTTTTTGGAAGTGATGATTGAGAATTAGGTTTTGAGGAGATAGGAAGCAGTTTTTTAGGTTGTTCGCTAAACCCCTCCCTGCCCTTCCGGGGGAGGGAATTAAAGGAAAGTTTCATTTCGAACGAGGTACGAGGAGAAATCTGTCGCTGGTTATGAAAGCGTGCAGATTTCTCCTTCGTCGAAATGACAAGATGGGATTATATAAAGTAAAACCGCGTCCTTGCGAGGAAAAGCAATCTCTTTAGGATATTCTTCAAGCAAAATCGCTCGAAGATTTCTCCTTTGTCGAAATGAGATGTTTTTTTAAGAGTTTAGTAAAAGTCCTCCCCCTCGGGGAGAATTATTCGCATATTGCTATTTGTTTTTAATGGAGCTCATGAGGGCTACGCCATTTAGGAGGGGCGTAGTTCAGGAGGGGTTATTTCCCCGCAATATACTTACGCACCTCCGGTGCTACCTTAGTTCCATAAAGCTCAATATTCTTCAACACTTGTTTATGTGGTGTATGGCCGGTAACCAGTTGCGCCAGGAAACGGGTGTTTTTGAACATCTCGTATTGCTCTAATATCTTGTCGATAGCGTGTTGTGCATCGCCTACTACTAATGGCCCTTGCTCGCGAAGGTAATTGAATGATTCTCGGTTCATGGGCGACCAGCCACGATCGCGGCCTACGCGGTTCATCACCGCTTCGTACGATGGGTAGAACTCTTTTTTCGCTTCCTCAATAGTATCGGCTACATAAAATTGTGAGCTGATGCCCAATTCCAGTTTGCTTACATCATGCCCTGCTTTCTCTGCCGATTCGCGGTACAATTCAACAAAAGTTATAAAGTGTTTAGGCGCGCTGCCTAAAATGGCAATGATCATGGGTAAACGCAAAGCACCTGCCCGCTTTGCTGATGCAGGCGTACCGCCAACGCCTATCCACACGGGTAGCTGTTGCTGCAATGGCCTCGGGTATATGCCCTGACCTTTTACCGGCGCACGAAATTTACCCTCCCAGTTCAGCTTTTCGGTGCCGTTTATTTTAAGGAGCATGTCCAGTTTTTCGTTGAACAGCTCGTTGTAATCATCCAGATCAAACCCAAACAGCGGGAACGACTCAATGAACGAACCCCGCCCGGCAATGATCTCGGCACGTCCGCCGGATATCAGATCAACCGTGGCGAAATTCTGAAACGTACGCACCGGGTCGGCCGAGCTAAGTACGGTTACCGAGCTGGTGAGCTTTATATTTTTAGTGATAGATGCCGCGGCCGCCATCATAACCTCGGGTGCCGATATTACAAAGTCGGGGCGGTGATGCTCGCCAAAGGCAAAAACATCTAAACCTACCTCATCGGCCAGTTTTACTTCTTCCAACAACTCCTGTACACGCTGATGGGCGTTTACCGCGCCGCCCGCCTTACCATCCGGCGTAACATCGCCAAAGGTGCTTATGCCTAATTCCATTTGTTATTTGTTTACCGGAGCATGATCAGTGGGCCTGAATATCTGTAACTCCTCGCCCTTACCACGTATACGCTGTGCCAGGCGCAGGCTTTGGTCGGATGTGAAGTATTTGTAGGCCCAGTTAATAAATATCTGCAACTTGTTTTTGATGCCCAATATCAGCATTAAATGCAAAAACATCCATATTAACCAGGCAATACGGCCTTTAAAGTGAATTTTTGGCTTTTCCAGATCAACCACAGCCTTGCGCTTGCCAATGGTGGCCATTACGCCTTTGTTGTCAAATTCAAATGGCACCGGCTGATCTCCGGCGGCTATCCTGATCAGGTTTTTACCCAGGTGCTGCCCCTGATCGCCGGCCACGCTGGCCAGTTGTGGGTGACCGTTTGGGTACAGGTCGGTTTCCATATAAGCGATATCGCCAATGGCGTATATATTACCCGAGTTTATTACCTTATTAAACCGGTCAACCTTAATGCGGTTACCCCTGGCCACATTTTCAGGCGGAATACCATCAGGCAGGTTACCGCGTACACCGGCAGCCCAAATCACGGTTTTTACGTTGATTATTTCGCCATTATCTTCCACTATCCGCTCGCCATCAAACTCCTCAACCCCGGCACCAAGCTTAAGCACAATACCCATATTTTCGAGATACTGACGGGCTTCGTTGCTCGATTTTTCGCTCATGTTAGATAGCGGATTCTTATTATGGTCGATGAGGTAAATGTTCATCAAATCCCAGTTCAGTTCCGGGTAATCTTTGGGCAATATGTTCTTACGCATTTCGGCCAGGGCACCGGCAAGCTCTACGCCCGTTGGCCCGGCACCTACAATGGCAATGCTCATTACACGGCTTTTCTCGGCATCATCGGCTGTTTCAAGGGCATCCTCAAAATTGTTGATAATGCGGTTCATCAGCCTCAGTGCCTCAAAGGTGGTCTTCATCGGGAAGGCGTGCGATTGTATTTGATGATTGCCGAAAAAGTTGGTTTGCGTACCGGTGGCTATCACCAGCAAATCGTACTCAAAATTACATATATCAGTAACTACGGTGTTAATTTCGGGCTTTATCTCCTCAACCTCGGCAAAGCGTATACGTACATTTTTGCTATGGTGAAAAACCTTACGTAAGGGGAATGATATGTTGCTGGCCTCTAAGCTGGCGGTAGCAACCTGGTAAAAAAGCGGTTGAAACTGGTGGAATGTTACCTTATCAAGCAACATTATTTCAAAGCCTTTTTTGTTATTTAATTCGCGGGCCAGTTTTAAACCGGCAAAACCTCCGCCTATTATAACTATTTTCATATGGTAAACGGCTTAAATACACTACCACACAAGTTGGCAATAAGTTTTGGTTAATTATGCCAAAATTCAAAAATTGACACCCATTTCATTATAAAATGATAATCAGTCAATATTAACTTTACTTATTCAATTGCCGCAGTTTTGAGCGTATGTAAATGCCTGCCGGTGTGAGGTTCTGTTCTGTCCAGTTTGCTGATACGGATGCACCCGGTTTAAGCAATGCGGTAGTTTCATTTTTATCAGTAACGTTCCAATTAGCCCAGCTTAGTTGATTGTCTTCCATCCACTTTAACCAAACATCTGTTTTAGCCTTATCAAATACCCCATCCCCGGTAGCTTCGCCAACACCCCATTCGGTTACAAAAAGTGGCAGCTTATTCTTTATGGCGATGTTTGCCTTATCACGTAATTGCTGCTGATGGTTTTGGTCTGACGCGTAAAAGTGGAACGAGTAAGCTATATTCTTAAAACCGGTGATCGGGTCGGCAGCGGCTACATCCACATCCTGATCCCACGTTGGGCTTCCTACAATGATCAGGTTATCGGCATCAACCCGGCGTATGGTTTTTATAACTTCAACAGCATAGTTTTTCACTACGCTCCAGCTCACTTTCTCGGGCTCGTTCCATACTTCATATATCACGTTGGGTTTGCCCTTGTACTTTTGTGCCATCAAGGCAAAAAACTGCTTTGCCTTTTCTATATTCTTATCGGCATGATGATCGTGCCAGTCGATTAGTACATAGGCGCCATTCTTGATGGCCTGATCGGTCACCGTTGTTACCAGTTGCACCTGCCGGGCAGAGTCCTGCAAGTAACCACCTTTAGGTTCAACCGCCATTGATACCCGGATAACCGAAGCCTTAAAATCGGCACAAAGCCAATTGATCACATCGGGATTGTAATATTTCTGCCCCTGCCATATACTCCACGACAGGCTGATACCACGAAGCTGTGGCGGATTGCCATGTTCGTTCACTATCCGCCCATCTCGCACACTTAACTTGCCGTTTTTTGTTCCCGGCGTGCTATTGACTTGAGGGTATGCCGACTGTAGCATCAGTATCGACATGGAGATAAGAAGTATAATGACCTTTTTCATCTTTGGCAGATCTAATTAATTGGCTTTAAACAAAAAACCCCTCAATATGAGGGGTTTTACTATTACATCAAATATAATTATAATGTTTTGCCGTCGGCATCCAACTCCACAATTGGGTAGCCTAATTTTTGCAGACCCGGTAACACCTTAGCTTTATCGCCAACTACCAGTATCACCATGTTGTTGGTATTCAGATACTTTTTGGCCAGTGCGTTTATCTGGGCATTATCAATACCGGTAAGTATCTTGTTCTGCTCGTCAACATAAGTTGGTTTCAGATCGTACTCCATCAGCATTGAAAGGAAGTTAGCTTTTTGTCCGTTAGTTTCGTACTTGCGGGCATCGCTTTGGCCTATTGATTGCTTGGTGAAAGCCAGTTCATCATTAGTGATACCTCTTTCGTTATAAGCCTTTATCTCTTTGATAAATTCAACCACCGCGCTATCGGTTGACGAAGCACGTACACCGGCACTGGCTGTGAAGTTACCGCCAAACTTGCCCGATGCAAAGCCCGAACGCGCGCCGTATGTCCAGCCCTTGTTCTCACGCAGGTTCATGTTGATACGGCTGTTGAACGCGCCACCTAAAATATAGTTGGTTATGCCCAGCTTGTAGTAATCGCCGGTAGCATCATAATTCAAACCGCTCAGGTAACCAATGCGGATCTCTGATTGCGCGGCGTTAGGTACATCAACCAAATAAAGGGTTGTTTTATCGAACGATTTACCGTTGGCCGGTTTTGGCAGATCAACCTTTTTATCTTTCCAGGTGTTCAGGAATGCCAGTTTGGTTTTGGCGGCAGCTTCGCTGATATCACCTACCACAACCACTTTGGTAAGCGATGGTACAAAGTAGTTATCGTAATAAGCCTGTACATCCTGCAAGGTTATGCCCGGTACGGTTTGCTCATTACCCGACGTTGAGAAGGTGCGTACGTTATCAACCCCGTACAAAATTTTATTATACACGCTTGATGCCACACCCGCTGGCTGGGTTTTGGCTTGTTTAAAGCCTTCCATCACCTGGTTTTTGATACGATCAAGCGCCTCCTGGGTAAACTTAGGGCTGAACAGTTTTTCCTGTAACAGCGTAATGGTTTTATCCAGGTTTTTGGTTAATGATGATACCTCTACAGAGATATTATCGGTATTGGCGTACACGCTGATATCGCTGCCCAGTTTCTCCAACTCGGCATTGTATTGCTCGGCGGTGTAGTTCTTGGTATCCTCGTTAAGCATACGGGCTACAATGTTGGCCAAACCTGCCTTTTGCGGGTTATTGATAGCCCACAAGCCACCACCATCAATTGAAAGCGACAGGGCTACAGTTGGTATCTCCTTGGTATCAGTACCTACTATGCTGATGCCGTTGGCGGTTTTAGCCGTCCATATAGCCGGAACTTTAATGGCAGGGTTAGCGCCTGTACCCGGTACTTTGGCACGGTCAAAATTATCCTTAGCCTTTACGTATTTCAAGCCGTTGTAACCATAATCAGGTGCTTTGTAGCCCGATTTATCAACGGTATAGTTATCAGTAGCTACCGGCTCAACAGTGCCGCCTTTTGGCAATACGCTTAATATAACGGCGGGCTTGCCTTTTACATACTGATTGTACACACGCATAACATCAGCCTTGGTTACCGAGCGGATATCATTCAGCTCACGGCCTATCTGGTTAGGGTTGCCGGTAAAGGTTTGTGCCGAAGCCAGTTCAGATACCTTACCGCTGATGCTTTGCAGACCATTGATATAGTTAGCCTCGGCGCTGGCTTTAAAGCGGGTCAGGTCGTCGTCGCTAACGCCTTTTTTCTCAAATTCGATCAATGACGAATCAACCAGCTTTTTCATATCAGCCAGTGATTGGCCCGGGAACGGGATGATGCGGATGCTGATCTCGCCCGCCAGTTCGGTATTTGACGAACCCATGTAGGCTTGTGCCGCCTTACGGGTTTTTACAAAGTTTTTGTAGAAGATAGAGTTTTTACCCTGACCGATGATAGATGATAATACATCAAGCGCGGGCATATCCTTAGCGTACATTTTTACACCCGGGTAGCTTACCGATAGCAATGGCAGCTTAGCGTAATTATCGGTGTATGATACATAGCGGTCTGATTTTAATACCGGTGCGGGCAGGCTCACATTTTTAACTTCAGGACCTTTTGGTATGCTGCCAAAGTATTTGCTTACCCAAGCCAGGGTTTGTTTGGTGTTGATATCGCCACCAATGGTAAGGGTTGCGTTGTTTGGTCCGTACCAGCGTAAAAAGAAGTTCTTTAAGTCGGCCAGGCTAACGGCGTTCAACTCCTCAATATAACCAATGGTTAACCACGAGTACGGGTGCCCGTATGGGTATAATGATTTTGAAGAATACTCGCCAACCAAACCATAAGGGCGGTTATCATAATTCTGTCCGCGTTCGTTTTTTACCGTGGCACGCTGTACCTCAAATTTTTGCTGGGTAACGGCATCAAGCAAATAACCCATACGATCCGACTCCAGCCAAAGCATTTTTTCCAGCTGATTGGCCGGTACCGTTTCAAAGTAGTTGGTACGGTCGCGGTTAGTTGAACCGTTAAGGGTACCACCGGCAGCGGTAATGATCTTAAAGTGATCGCCATTGGCTACGTGATCTGAGCCCTGGAACATCATGTGCTCAAAAAAATGCGCGAAACCCGACTTACCTATCTCCTCGCGGGCCGAGCCTACGTGGTAAGTAACGTCAACATGTACAATAGGGTCTGAATGATCTTCGGTTAAAACTACGGTAAGGCCGTTAGGCAATACGTATTTCTCGTAGGGGATAACTAATTCGGTGCCTTTACGGGCAACCTTTTCAATTAGTTTAGGCTGCGCCTGCTGTGCATTAGCGGTAAGCGATGCCGCCAATACAGACGCCGCAAGCAATAAGCTTTTAAGAGGTCTGGTCATGTTTTGTAAATTGTTAATCAACTGTGTTTTACAATGCTACAGGTTGCTGCCCGCGCATTGCAAGGGAAAAGTTAATATTACACAATATTACGAAAACTGCTTTGTAAAGTAATTGTGACAGGAACCCACCTAAATTCTCCCCGAGGGGGAGGACTTTTGTTAAAATTAGTACAATTAAAGAAATGCGTCATTACGAATGTCAGTGAGAGATCTGTACGCGTTCAAACCCAAGCGACAGATTTCTCCTTGTACTTCGTTTTAAATAACCAGGAACTTTTACCTTTTCGCTTTCGCCTTACACCTTTCTCCTAAACCCGTATATTTACCGCCATGAGTATCCGGGTTGAAGCACTTACCAAGGTTTATGGTAGCCAAAAGGCGGTTGATGGCATTACGTTTTCGGCAAACAAGGGTGTGCTGGGTTTTTTAGGACCTAACGGCGCGGGCAAGTCAACCACCATGAAGATACTTACCTGCTTTTTACCACAAACAGCAGGCACAGCCGAAGTTTGCGGGTTTGATGTTGCTAAACAATCGCTTGATGTTAGGCGGCACATAGGTTACCTGCCCGAGAACAATCCTCTATATCTGGATATGTATGTTAAGGAGTCGTTGGGTTTTATAGCGGGTATACATAAAATAGCATCGCCACGAAAACGTATTGATGAGGTTATCGGGTTAACGGGCTTAGGCATTGAGCAACATAAAAAGGTAGGACAACTATCAAAAGGCTATCGCCAGCGTGTGGGTTTGGCACAGGCTATACTGCACGATCCGCAGGTGTTGATACTGGATGAGCCAACCTCGGGTCTTGACCCTAATCAGCTGATCGGCATCAGGCAACTGATCACTGATCTGGGTAAAAGCAAAACCATTGTACTGTCCACCCATATTATGCAGGAGGTTGAGGCCGTTTGCAATCATGTTATCATCATTAACAAAGGTAAAATAGCCGCGAATGATACCTTGCCCAACCTGATCTCAAAAAACAACAATGCCTCGCTCGAAAGCATATTTATAGGCCTTACCAACAATTGATCCTGATGAAAAAACTTATAATAATTATGCTGGCTATGGCCGGTTTACATGCTAATGCCCAAACTGCCCGCACATCGGTTAGTGCCGGGTTTGAGTTAGGCCTGCCATCGCAAAGTGCGTATAAAACAGGTGTGGGTGCCGCGTTAAAAGCTGAAACCCGCATAAGTGGTCCGGTAGCCATCAGCGTAACGGGCGGCATAAGCAGTTTCGGACAAAAAGTGTTACCCACACAAAATGCTGTTGATCTGCCCGCGGTAAAGTTTATCCCCTTAAAGGCGGGCGCGAGATATTATTCAGGCAATTTCTTTTTAGAGGGAGAGGCAGGCGCAGCCATTAAAACCAATTACGATAAAAATACCCTGTTCGCATTCTCCATTGGTCCGGGTTTTTTTATTCCGTTTGATGAGAGTAAGCAGGGCATAGAATTTGGTATCCGTTACGAAAATTGGGGCAACCAGGTTAAACAAACCGGCATACGGATAGCTTACCGCATCGGTTGGTAATAAAAATTTCCACACGTAAAATATTGCTTTTAAGTTCAAAATTGTACCCTCGGAGATATTTTGTTGAAAAAAGTTGACTTTTCGATGTAACGTTTGGCGTAATTAATCGTCAATATTGCCAATGAAAAGGCAGCGGTACCCTGCCCGATCAGCTTAAACACACATTTTACATTATGAAAAAGTTCTTCTTATCATTAGTTATTCTAAGTGCAGCCGCGCTTAGTTCATTCGCACAAACTACGCCTGATAAAGGTCAGTTCAGCATCGGCGTTGAAGCCGGTTTACCATTAGGTGATGCCAGTGACTTTTTTTCATTTGCCATAGGCGGTTCACTTAAGTATGACCATCCAGTAGCTGAGAATTTGTTTATAACAGGTTCTGCCGGTTATACAAAATTCATGAATAAAGGCGAAGTTAAAGATGCTTACGAAGCAGCCGGGATAGATGCTCCAAAGGTTGGTTTTATACCACTTAAAGTTGGTGCTAAATATTTCTTTAGCCCGGGCTTTTTTGGTGAAGCACAGTTAGGTGCCGCCATTGGTGTTCAGGATGCCGAAGGCACTGCATTTGCTTACTCTCCAGGTGTTGGTTACGTGTTCAGCCAAAATTTTGAGGCAGGTGTACGTTACGAAGCCTGGTCAAAAGATGGTACAACCAGCCAGCTTGGCCTGCGTGTAGCATACAAATTCTAACAAACAAAATTTATTAATTCAACTTAAACAGGTACTTGAAAATGCCCGGCATTGCGCCGGGCATTTTTGTTATAAAAGGCGGCCTGCTTTGGTTTGGCGCTTTAATATTGTAATTTCGGCCATTAAGCATTTACAGCGTGTACCCTGTTTTTAAGAAAGAAATATCCGCCTATTTAAGTTCACTGGTAGCCTATATAACCATTGGCGTTTTTTTGCTGGTGATGGGCTTGTTTTTATGGGTATTCCCTGATTCGAGCATACTGGAGTATGGCTATGCCAGTTTGGAGAGCCTTTTTAATACCGCGCCTTTTCTGTTCATGTTTCTGATACCGGCCATCACCATGCGTTCGCTGGCCGAGGAGCGTCGTGAAGGTACCTTTGAGCTTTTGCTTACCCGCCCGCTTACTTATTTACAGATAGTGTTTGGCAAGTATCTGGCTTGTTTGCTGTTAGTGTTGTTTGCATTGGTGCCCACACTGGTGTACTACTATTCGGTATACCTGCTTGGCGCTACCGAGGGCAATATTGATACCGGCGCGGTGATTGGCTCGTACATTGGTTTGTTTTTATTGGGAGGTGTGTTTGTGGCTATCGGCCTGTTCGCGTCGTCCATCAGCAAAAATCAGATAATCGCCTTTACCGTCGCTGTTTTTTTGAGCTACTTTTTCTTTAGCGGGTTCGATTCGCTGAGCCGATTACTGTCCCTTCAAAATACCGATATACAAAGCCTGGGTATTACCGAGCATTACGAGTCGGTTAGTCGTGGTGTTTTAGACACGCGCGATTTGGCTTACTTCGTCATCCTTGCCGGGCTGTTTTTGTGGCTTACCGTTTTGGTGCTTATCAAACAGCAGCAAAAAAGTATAAAAGGCAACGCATTGCTTGGTGTTTTAGGCTTATTTATATTCATCGGCTTAATATCAACCAAACTGTATACCCGGTTTGATTTTACCAGGGAAAAGCGCTTTACCCTATCGCCCATCAGCGAAAACATGATGGATAGTTTGCACGCGCCTGTTAAAGTTACCGTGTTTTTACAGGGCGATAACTTTCCCGGCGGGTTTAAGCGTTTGCAACGTGCCGTCCGCGATATGCTGAGCGATCTGCAATCGTACAGCCACCGTAAACTGGAATTTGATTTTGTTGACCCGCTGGAGGGCTTGAGCACCGAGGAGCAGAATAATACGATCACCAATTTTCAGAACAGAGGCATCGAGCCTACCAACCTGAGTGTAAAAACGGATGATGGCCTGTCGCAAAAAATGATATTTCCGGCGGCTATGGTATCGGCTGACGGAAAGGATATACCCGTAAAACTGCTGCAAAACCGCATTGGCCTATCGCCCGATGAAGTGCTGAATAACTCCATCCAAAACTTAGAATACGCCTTTACATCGGCCATAAAAAAAGTTATTAGTGGCGGCAAACCACGTATCGGCTTTACCGAGGGACATAATGAGTTAAGCAACCTGCAATTGAATGATGCGCTGCGTTCCCTGTCCGACGGATTTTTGGTTGGCCGGGTGGAGCTGAACAGCATTCCGTTTGATAGTTTAAAAAAGCTAAGCTTACTGGTTATACCTAAACCCGACGCGTCGTTTACCGAGGCCGAGAAGTTCAAACTTGACCAATACATTATGAATGGTGGCCGTGTATTATGGACCATAGACCAGGTTAGCGCTGAGCTGGATAGCCTTCGTGGCAAAGGCGGCGAGCAATTGGCATTCCCTAAAAAACTGAACCTGGACGATCAGCTGTTCCGCTACGGTATACGTATCAATACCGATTTGATAGCCGATATGAGCTGCGCACAAATACCTATCGCGGCGGGCAATGTTGGCGGGCAGGCGCAGATACAGTTAGCACCCTGGTTGTTTTACCCGGTTTTCATCCCGCAGTCAAAACATCCGGTAGTAAAAAATGTTGATGGCATAAGCAGTCAGTTTGCCAGTACTATTGATACCATCGCAGTAAAAAATGTGAACAAAACCATTTTGCTCAGCACCTCGCCATATGCCAAAAAGCTTAACGCGCCGCACATGCTATCGTTACAGGCGTTGGAGCAGGAGCCCGACCCAAAGGCATTTTACAGCGAGCCCAAAACTACGGGGGTATTGTTAGAGGGCAGGTTCGCGTCGAGTTTTCGTAACCGCCCGGTGCCCGAGGGTGTAGAGCGTTTTGCGGTATTACCTGAAAGCAAGCCAACCAAAATGATGGTGCTTAGCGATGGCGATCTGTTTAAAAATCAGGTAGCTACTGATGGCTCGCCTTACCCGCTGGGATACGATCATTATACCCACCAAACCTATGGCAACAAAAACCTGCTACTCAACATTGCCGACTACATGACCGATGACTCAGGCCTTATTGAGCTACGCGGCAAGGAGATACAATTACGCCTGCTTAACCGTGCGCTGGTACGCGGCCAAAAAACCTACTGGCAAATAATAAATATGGGCCTGCCATTGGCAATAGTGTTAATATTTGCTATTTTTCAACATTATATGCGCAGGCTAAAGTATACCCGCTAATTTTTATACTTTTGATTGACCAATATTTAAGTAAAATATATGCGATTTATCGTTTCTACATCAACATTGCTGAAGCAGCTACAGGCTGTTAGCGGTGCTCTGAGCAATAGCACGGTTTTGCCCATCCTGGAGAACTTTTTGTTCGAGATAAAAGATGGTAACTTAACCATATCGGCAACCGATCTGCAAACCAGCATGACCACATCGCTGGCGGTTGAGGCCAAAGAGAATGGCCGCATTGCCATACCTTCGCGTATATTGCTCGATACCCTGAAATCGTTGCCTGAGCAACCCGTAGCTTTCTCGGTTGATGATACCACATTTGCTATTGAAATAAGCGCCGGCGACGGTAAATACAAACTAAGCGGAGAGAACGGCGAAGATTTCCCGAAAATTCCGGTGGTTGAAAATGCATCGTCAGTTAACCTGCCTGCATCAGTACTGGCCGAGGCCATCAACAAAACCATATTCGCGGTAAGTAATGATGAGTTGCGCCCGGCCATGACGGGGGTATTTTGCCAGCTATCGCCACAACACCTTACCTTTGTAGCTACAGATGCGCACAAGCTTGTACGCTACCGCCGTAAGGATGCGCAGGCTGCCAGCGCAACATCATTCATATTGCCTAAAAAGGCTTTAACGCTTTTAAAATCAGCATTACCTGCTGATGATATCAATGTATCAGTTGAATATAACAACACCAGCGCCTTTTTTAAATTTGGCAGCATTAATCTGGTGTGCCGTTTAATTGACGAGCGTTACCCGGATTATGAGGCGGTTATTCCGTTAAACAATCCTAACAAATTAAATATTGACCGTTTGGCATTCCTGGGTTCACTTAACCGTGTGGCCATTTATGCTAACAAAACTACTCACCAGGTAAGGCTTAAAATTAATGGCAGTGAGTTGCATATCTCGTCAGAAGATATTGACTTTGCCAATGAAGCGCACGAGCGTTTAAGCTGCCAGTACGAGGGTGAGGATATTGAGATAGGTTTTAACGCGCGTTTTTTAATCGAGATGCTTAAAAACCTGAGCAGCGAGGAGGTTGTACTGGAAATGTCGACCCCTAACCGCGCCGGATTATTATTGCCACAAGGCGGAGATGAGAACGAAGATGTGCTGATGCTGGTAATGCCGGTTATGCTTAACAGTTATGCTTAAGTTGTAAACTTAAATTATAAATCCAACTGAAAGCCGTGCACTTGTGCATGGCTTTTTTTGATACATGGCCATGCGTAACACATCAATGATTATACAATATCTGTAGTGTATCGTTTTGCTTATCTTAAAACTATTTAATTTATTTTAGGTTAATAATATTAACTACATGCAGTTGCCCTCGTTTTGTCGTAAGCTGTCGAATCCGCCCGTGATATTTCATAGGCTTACTTTTTCGAATAACTTACTGATCATGGCAACAGAAAGATCATTTGCAATAATGTATCTACGCGCGGTTGAAAAAAAGAATAGTGATTTCTTTATCGCTAATAACCTCAGTATAATGGACTGTGTGCATATTAGGGGCACAGCATTGGTAAGCGTTCACGTAATCAACAATACCTTGCCGGATAGCATAGTTTACGAAATAGAAACAATGTTTTGGAAAGACTAAAAATTTCGGGCATTATTTTAATAGCACTAAGTTGCTTAATAGCTGTATTCGCTATCGCGGATAGAATATCATTTAAACGATACAGTAGCGAATCGGGCTCTGGTGAAGCGTTGAGCTTCTCGATGGATATTAATGGATTGATACTATCTGTTGCTTTGTTGGTATTGGCGGTGTTTCTTTTTATAAGAGGTAGGAAGTTATTTTTGCGCGGCTAAACTATCCTTATATATTACCCCTTCACATACCATCGGTATGGATAAAATAGCATTTTTGCGTTTGATGGTTATTTTATACTCACCACGCTTTTTTATCAATGTATCGCCAACCTTAAAAGTATCTAATATAGCGCTTGTCCAGCCTGTGCCTTCCATAACTAAATCCTTTTTACTTGTTGACGGACTTCTTCCGTAAAAATATATTACTACACCATGTTTCTCAATCTTATCTATTATTAAGTTAAATTTATAATTATCCTTGAAACTGTCCGTCCAATCTTTACAATCAAACTTTGAAGTACCGCAAGCCGATACAAATAGAACGATACTTAAAAATAGAAATAGATATTTCATGCAGATAGCTTGGTTGGGTATCCCGAAATTATAAAAGTGATCAACTTTTTGCAAGCACTTATAACAAACATCACAAACATCAGTTATATATTAGCGCCATGAAATTTAAGGTTCCTGTTATAGTTTTAGCTGTTGTTGTCGCGCTGGCATCATGCCAGGATGAGGATATAGCGCCAACCGTGCCACCATCGGCAGCCATCGCCCTGGTGAACGTGAGTCCGCGCAGCTTTAACTTTTTCATGAACGGCACAAGGCTCAACAATACCTCAACCATTTATCCTGATGGTATATCGGCCTATTTGAGTGTTTATTCAGGTCAGCAAAACTACCAGTTTAAAAATGATGGTTCGGCCGAGGTAGCCTTAAATTTGCCCCTCTCGCTTGATTCGGCCAGAAGCTATATCCTGTTCGCCGCCGCGCTTGATACCGCTAACCTGATACTGGTTAATGATGATCTGACGGTTGATACCGGCAACGTGGCCATGATCCGCATTATAAACGCGTCGCCAAAGACTACATCGCTAACTCTTTCACTTAACGATACGGCCAAGGTTACTAATGCCGCCTACCGCTCAGTGTCTGATCTGTTGCGCATAGTACCCGGCAGAAAAAAACTTTCGGTAACGGGCGCTACCTTATTAACCGATAGTGTTACGTTTACCCGTGGCAATGCGTATACCATATATACCAAAGGCGACCCGGCCATAACCGGCGATGGTGGCTTTAACGTGGGTGTTATTCAAAATTAATAAGCAGTAGCATGAACAACTATAAAAGCAATTTCTTATTAACGCTTACACTGCTTGTAGCGGGCACCATGTTCTTCCCATTTATATCATCGTGCTCAAAAACCGGTAACATCAACCCGTCAGAGGCTAAGATAGAATATCAGGTTATCAACCTGAGTTATGATGCCTTGCCGGTATATCTATATGTTAACCTGTTGAGGCAAAACGGTACTACGGCATACCGCTATCCAACACCTTCGGGATATTTCGGGTTAACTAATATTGATACCCCTTTCCAGATACGCTCAGCATCAACAGGCAATGTGGTAAATCTGTTAAAAATAGATAGTACCAACCTTTCCCGCGAAACCAAATACACATTATACATCACCGGTACGCGTGCACAAAATACATTAGGCTATCTTTTTACGGTTGATACCAGCACCGCCGCCCGTGTTGGTCGTGGTAAAATAAGGTTTGTAAATGCCGCCCCTGCGGTTACAGGCGCTGCCAATGGCCTAACACTTACCGCTAATGATAGTGTTGCCTTCAGGCAGCAAAGGTTCAACACCTTTAGCGATTTTATTGAACTACCCGCTGGCGTGTATACCTTTAAGATAAGCGCTTTTGGAACTACCAACCAAACTTTAGAGGAGTTAGCCAACACCACCATACAGGATGGGCGGTTGTATACCATATATACCTATGGCCGTGCCGGTGTAGCCGCCAGCGATTCAACTGCTTTTGGTGCAGGTATTTTAACAAACAGATAGTCGATTTTATTTATATTTTTACGGCAAAATTTACCGCTGTGGAAGTAATAAAAAGCATCATCGATTTTATACTGCATATTGATAAGCATCTGGCCCAAATAACGCACGACTATCAAGGCTGGACTTACCTGATACTTTTCCTGATCATTTTCGCTGAAACCGGCTTTGTGGTAACCCCATTTCTTCCCGGCGATTCATTGTTATTTGCAGCAGGCGCCCTTATTGCCGGCGAGCAAACAGGTTTAAATATTTACATTCTTTCATTACTGCTTGTAGTAGCCGCTTTTGTAGGCAATACCGTAAACTACATGCTGGGCAACTATTTAGGCCCCAAGGTTTTTAAGGAAGATAACAAGATACTCAAGCTGGATTACTACCTGCAAACCAAAGCCTTTTTTGATAAGCACGGCGGTAAGGCCGTAATATTCAGCCGTTTTTTACCAATTATACGTACCATAGCGCCATTTGTAGCGGGTGTGGGCAGCATGCCGTTCGGCAGATATAGCCTGTATAACATTACAGGTGGCCTGGCCTGGGTGATCAGCTTTTTATTCCTGGGTTTCTTTTTTGGTAACATACCGGTAGTGAAAGAGAACTTTACGCTGGTAGTATTCGCCATCATCCTATTCTCGATAGTGCCGCCAATATGGGCAGCCATCAGAAGCCGGTCTTCAAAAAACAAAGCGGCTTAATTTCATCCCATACAAACTGTCATGCCGTTGTAAATGAGCATGGGCGGTGTATCATTACGTTTGGTTTTTCGTTTATAGTGATATAAATGCTTAATTTTGTGTAATGAATATTCAGGTTGTTATAATTGCTATATTATTTGCGGGCGCAGCGTTTTACCTGGGCCGTAAAATATATCGTAGCCTGTTTGAAAAAAAAGGCTGTGGCACCAACTGCAAATGCGGTGTTGATTTTAGCAACGTACAACCCGATAAGCATTAATAGCCCTTATAACCCTAATTTTGCTGTTAGCATTTCATGGTACAAAAGCAAATTTTTCAGGCAGATACGCCTGGCAGATGGAAGCGCTTTAAATGGTTTAGTCGTGTATTTTTATTAGTACTGATATGTGGCATTATTGCTGCTGGCGTAACCGTTACCGATAAAACTTATCCCAGCCTTCCAAACTTAAATCCATCCCCCAAAAAACTTACCGCGCAACAACTGGAGCAGTTAAAACGCTCAACCAAATACCGCGACTTCAAACTGCAAAAAAAGCAGATACAAAAACTACAACAAGCCCGCAAGCAACAACTGCTTAAACACCCCAACAACAAGCGCCGTATAAACGCTGCCTTTTACCGTGCCTGGGAACCACAGGCTTACAACTCCCTTGCCGAAAGCCTGCCCAAGCTGGATATGGTGGTTAGCGAAGGCTTTTTTATTAAGCCCGGCGCCGGTGTGGTAAACGTATCGATAGATACGGGGCTTATCAGTCTGAATAAAAAGTATAAAAAGCCGGTAATTGTAAGCCTGTCAAACTACGTTAATTACGATAACCTGCGTGGTGGTTATGATACCAAAACACTTGAGCACATCATAGGCGATAAGCAGCTACGTGCAACATTTATTAATGATGTTGCCGCCCAGTTAAAAAAGCTGAAATTCAAGGGGCTTAATATTGATGTGTACGATATCGACATTAACAGCCGCGACTTTCGCGCTTTCCAGAAAGAGCTTTACACCACGCTGCATGCGCAGGGTTTACTACTCACCCAAAACGTAATACCCGAGGATGAGAATTACCGCCTGGAAGAATTACAGCATGTAAACGATTATTTGTTTGTGATGGCTGTTGATCAGCACAACGAATCGAGCAACGCGGGCGATGTATCGCACCAGGAATGGGTGGAGGAATTGCTTGATGACGTGTGCGCCCGTGTACCCAGCGAAAAGGTAATACTAACCTTTCCGGGTGGCGGTTTTGACTGGCCAGATAACAGCGTAGGCTCGCCGGTAAGTTATCAGCAAGCCATAAGTGTGGCCAAAGAGAACAGCGCGCGTATTACGTTCGACCCAACATCGGCCAATCTGCATTACACCTATCTGGGCCTCGACAGCCTGAAACACACCGTTTACTTTGCCGATGCGGCAGCCAATTTCAACATCATCCGCATGGCTGATGACTGGGGCACGGCTGGTGTCGCCCTTTGGCGCTTAAGCTATGAGGACCCTCGGATATGGTCGTTCATCTCCAAAAACCTGAGTATCGATTCGCTGCGTAAAACCGGGTTTGATACTAAAATACTGGCCTCTGTCGGTTTAAATGATAAGATAGATTACATTGGCGATGGCGAGGTGCTCGATCTGATCACTACCCCGCACGCGGGCGAGATCAAGTTGCAGATGGATACCACCAACTACACTATCACCAAACAGCAATATATTACCCTGCCCACCAAGTACGTTATTCGCCGGTACGGCTATAAGCACGGCAAGGTGGTGTTGACTTTTGATGATGGCCCGGACCCGGATTATACCCCGCGCATACTTGATATATTGAAACGGGAGAAAGTTCCGGCGGCATTCTTTGTGGTAGGCTCAATGGCCGAGAAGAATATCCCCCTGCTGAAAAGAATACACGATGAAGGATATGAGATAGGTAACCACACTTACACCCATCCTGATATATCAAAGGTGAGCTTACAGCGGGTTAGTTTGGAGTTGAATGCCACGCGTAAGTTGATCGAATCGGTTACGGGGCGCAGCACCATATTGTTCAGGCCGCCGTTTAATGCCGATGCCGAGCCGCAAACCATTGCCGAGGTAATACCGGTTGCCGAGAGCCGTAAGCAAAGCTATATTAACATAGGCGAATCTATCGATCCGTGGGACTGGTACCCCGGCGTTACCGCCGATAGTATTTACGCGCGCACTATTCGCGATGCGCACAAGGGCTCCATGATATTGCTGCACGATGCCGGTGGTGATACCCGAGAGGCTACCGTGCAGGCCTTACCCCGCATTATCAAAGAACTTAAGCGTCAGGGCTATGAATTTACCACTATTGCCGATGTGGTCGACAAAACCCGCGACGACCTGATGCCCCTGGTTAAGGATGATGTGAACAGCGGCATTACCGGCCCATTGTATGATGCCGTGGTTACCGGCCTGTTTTACGGTAACTGGTTTCTGTTTTATGTGTTTTTGTCGGCTATATTTTTAGCGATAGGGCGTATAATATTGATAGGCATATTGGCCATACGGCAGTTTTTTGAGAACAAGAGCAGGCAAGCATTGGTAACCGAGGCCGATCTGCCCTCGGTAAGCATCATTGTACCGGCCTACAACGAGGAGGTGACCGCCATAAACACCATCAACAGTTTGCTTAAACTGGAATATCCCCGCTTTGATATCATTTTTATTGATGACGGCTCAAAAGATCGTACCTACCAGGTAGTGAATGAGGCTTTTGGCGAGCATCCATCGGTTAAAATATTTACCAAGGCCAATGGCGGTAAAGCTTCGGCATTGAACTATGGTATCGAACATTCAAACAACGGATACCTGGTGTGTATCGATGCCGACACACAGCTAAAAAGCGATGCAATCTATCACCTTATGGCTTGCTTTACCGATGCAGAGATAGGCGCTGTTGCAGGTACCGTTAAAGTGGGTAACGCGCATAACACCATCACCATCTGGCAATCTATCGAATACATTACGGCGCAGAATATGGATCGCCGGGCATTCGATCTGATCAACAGCATCACCGTGGTACCGGGCGCTATAGGGGCTTTTCGTAAGGAGGCTATTTATAAGGCAGGTGGCTTTACGTCGGATACCTTGGCTGAGGATTGCGACCTTACCATGCGCATCCTGAAAAACGGCTATGTTATCCGCAATTGTGGTGATGCCATTGCCTATACCGAAGCGCCGGAGAGCATTAACATGCTGCTTAAACAACGCTTCCGCTGGAGCTTTGGGGTGATGCAAAGCTTCTGGAAGAACCGTGATGCGTTGTTCAACAAAAAATATAGTTTTTTCGGCATGGTGGGTATGCCTAACATCCTCATATTCCAAATCATATTACCACTGTTCGCCCCGCTGGCTGATCTGATGATGATATTAGCCCTGTTCGAACCAAAGCCTGAGCGGCTGTTCATGTTTTACGGGGTATTTTTATTGGTTGATTTTATGGTATCTATCATCGCCTTCCGTATGGAGCGGGAGGATTACCGCAAGCTGATATTTATTATTCCGCAACGCTTTTTATGGCGGCAGCTAATGTATTATGTGCTGTTTAAATCGGTACGTAAAGCCCTTAAAGGCGAATTAAGTGGCTGGGGTACACTAAAGCGTACTGGCAGCGTTAAAGTATAATCACTAATTTTGTAATAGCTTTTAAATGTTATAATTATGCCCGACCGACCGGAGATACGAATAAAACAATTAAGTGCCGATGATGTAGAGAAACACATAGAGCGCCTGGGTGAGCTATTACATGCTTGTGTGCACAATGGCGCCAGTATTGGTTTTATATTGCCATTCTCGCAAACTGATGGTGAAGATTACTGGGCGGCTCGTGTTTTATCTGCCGTGCAAAGTGGCAGCGTAATTATGCTGGCTGCTTTTGCTGATGATGAATTGGTAGGCACCGTACAACTGGATATTGATACCATGCCCAACCAGCCTCACCGCGCCGAGGTAAAAAAGCTGATGGTGCATCCCGATCATCGCCGCCAGGGTATAGCCAAAGCGCTGATGCAGGAGATCGAAAATATTGCCGAGGAGCATACCCGCAACCTGCTCACCCTTGATACCCGCACAGGTGATGGTGCCGAGCCATTGTACACCTCGTTAGGCTATCAAACTGCCGGTATCATCCCCGGTTATTGCCTCGACCCGGCGGATGATAAACTCGATTCAACCACCATTATGTACAAAACACTGCAATAAACTGACAGTATCGCGGCTTGTAAACCTTAACTTTGCGACAAATACATCTGCATATATATGAGCAATATGGTTACGGAGAACAAAGGCGACGCGAAAACTTACCAGCACATATTTTTTGACCTGGACCATACCATTTGGGATTTTGACCGCAACGCCGAGGAAACGCTGCAAGAGTTGTACATCACCCATAAATTAAAAGATCTGGGTTTACCTGTGGCCGATGTATTTATTGAAACCTATACTCGTAATAACCACCAGCTTTGGGCCGATTATCATGTAGGTAAAATAAATAAGCAGCAACTACGCGAAACCCGCTTTAAAAAAACCTTTGTTGATCTGGGTGTCGATCCTGAAGTAATGCCACAAACATTTGAGGATGATTACGTGCAGCTTTGCCCAACCAAAACCAACCTGTTTCCGCATGCGCACGAAACGTTGGAGTATCTGCGATCAAAATACACCCTGCACCTGATAACCAATGGCTTTAAAGAAGCCACCGAGCTAAAAACCGCGGGCACCAACATTGCCGGTTATTTTCAAAACATCATCATATCCGAACTTGTAGGCGTTAACAAGCCCGACAAAGCCATATTTGAGCATGCCGTTACTTTGGCGGGTTGCACCAAACACAGCTGCCTCATGGTAGGCGACAGCATCGAAGCCGACATACGCGGCGCGCTGGCCTACGGAATGGACGCCATCTACTTTAACCCCCACAACGCCGAAAAGCCCGCCGATGTACCAAAGCAGATCAATAGTTTGCGGGAATTGGTGGATTTGTTGTAGAGCCTCTTTGAAATTTTTATTGTCATTTCGACGGAGGTACGAGGAGAAATCTGTCGTCTGATTATGAACGCAGGCAGATTTCTCCTCCGTCGAAATGACATGGTTTTTTGGAGTAATATAAGTAGATAGCGATAGTCGGCGAAACCCCTCCCTTACCCTCCCCCAGGAGGGAATTGATTTAAGGATCACAAAACAAAAGCACAAACCGTAAATAACCTATCCTACCGGCATCAGAAATGCCCGGAATAGCACAAGCCCTGCTTAAGCACAACCTTTCACCGGGCAGGGCGTAGCCGGCGATTTATTCGCTGTTGTTTGTTTTTTATTGGTGCTCATGAGATCGCTATCGCTAAGGTTTGTTTCTTTTGATCGCTCAAAAGAAATTGAGGACAGGTAATGAACTTTGCTTTATTGAGCGTTTGTGCTTTATTCCAGAAGTTGTGCTTTAACCATCGTTAGTCTGCTCTTGGGCGCAGGGCCCAGTTACTTTACCTTAGATGCAAAGTAACCAAACATCAAGGCAGAAAAAACTTTCCGCCCACGAGGCCATACTCCCTGGCTCGGTTTTCTGCCAGGCCACCGCGCTTTTTTTATTGGTATCACTCAATAAAAACGCGTCATTGTGAGGTACGAAGCAATCTCTTTAGGATATTCCAACGTGACAAGTCGCTCAATGATTGCTTCGTCGGTAACACTGCCAAACTGTTAACAACCTCAAAATGTGGATAAAATAATTCCAAAAACGCGTATAACTTTTTTGCTTTAACCCAGTCTTAATAATCAGATAATATTGATTTGCTGATATTTGTAAAAATTTATAGGTTATGAATTTTGAAATCGCTTACCTGATTGTGATAGCCTTGCTGGGATTAACCGGTATATTTTATTTCAGTCCGTACGAGTTTAGTGTTACCGAGGATGAGGATAACGAGTAAGCACCTGATCTTCCTTAATTTTAACGAGCCGGTTGGTGTTTAACCCCGGTATGTATTTTTTTTTCCTCTGCTGAGTTTTGATTAGATGGCAAAACGCGAAATTGACATAGCTGTAATATCTGATGTGCATTTGGGCACTTATGGCTGCCACGCCAAAGAACTTTTAAAGTATCTTAAAAGTATTAAACCCAAGGCGCTTATACTTAACGGCGATATTATTGATATATGGCAGTTCAGTAAATCGTACTGGCCGGAGTCGCACATGAAGGTGGTGCGCCGTATCCTTAAGTTTGTTACTGAGGGTGTGCCCGTGTATTATCTTACCGGTAACCACGATGAAATGTTGCGCAAGTTTGCCGATTTTAATTTGGGGGCGTTCCAGCTGCTCAATAAAATGGTGCTTGATGTTGATGGTAAAAAAGCCTGGATATTTCATGGCGACGTGTTCGATGTTACCATGCAGCACTCTAAATGGCTGGCCAAACTGGGTGCCATTGGGTACGATTCGCTTATACTGCTTAACAGTTTGACCAACTGGTTTTTGAAGTTGATAGGCAGACCAAAAATGAGTTTCTCGCAAAAGGTGAAAGCCAAGTTTAAGGATGCGGTGAAATTCATCAACCACTTTGAGCAAACCGCGGCCGACCTGGCTGTAGATAAAAATTATGATTACGTGATCTGCGGGCACATTCACCACGCCGAGATCAGGCGTGTAAACTCGACCGAAGGCACTGGCTCTGTGCTGTACCTTAACTCGGGCGATTGGGTAGAGAGCCTTACCGCATTGGAGTATAATAACGGCGAGTGGACAATTTTCAGGTATCGTCCTGAAGATTTTACCGAGGAGGTTGCCACCGACGATGAAACTGACAATGAGGATCTTTCAGAACGCCTAAACGTAAATGCCCTGCTCGAAAAATTTAAACAGGAGCATCAGTAATTGCTACACATCATTTTGTTTATTACCTTAACCCCGTATTTTTTAATATGAAGATACTTTATGCAATTCAGGGTACAGGTAACGGACACATCAGCCGCGCGCGCGAGATAGTGCCCCTTTTACAGCAACACGGTGAACTTGACCTGCTGGTGAGCGGTACCGAAGCGGAGGTGAGCCTGGCACAGGCTTTGAAATATCGTTATCATGGTTTTAGCTTTATTTTTGGTAAGAAGGGTGGGGTTGATAAATGGGCCACATTTAAAACCATGAACCTTAAGCAGCTTTGGAAAGATATACACCAGCTGCCCTTAAATGATTATGACCTTATAGTGAACGATTTTGAACCGGTAAGCGCCTGGGCCTGCAAGGTACAAAAGCTGCCATCGGTATCATTAAGTCATCAATGTTCATTCATTTCCCAAAATACACCACGGCCACCAAAATGGAATTATGCCGAGTGGTTGTTTAAATACTATTCGCCAACTACACATCATATCGGATTTCATTTTGAGCGGTATGCTGATTTTATACATACTCCGGTTATCCGCAGTGAGATCAGGGCTATGCAAACCAGCAATCTGGGGCACTACTCAGTATACCTACCAGCTTATCAGGATAAAACATTGATAAAGTACCTGAGCCAGGTAAAAGAGGTGGAGTGGCATGTTTTCTCAAAGCGCCAGAAAGCTCCTTTGCGCGAAGGTAATGTGCAGATATTCCCGGTAAATAACGAAACCTTTAACCAAAGCCTGGCCTCATGCGAGGGGCTGCTTACCGGCGGTGGATTTGAAGGCCCTGCCGAAGCGTTATTTCTGCAAAAAAAGGTAATGATGATACCCATGCGCGGGCAGTTTGAGCAGCAATGTAATGCGCTGGCTGCATCAAAAATGGGTGTACCGGTTGTTAGCGCTATTGATCAGGGTTTTACCGGCGCGCTGCACGATTGGGTAAATAACGGCCAGGTTGTCAATGTTCATTTCCCCGACGAAACCGCGCAGATAGTTGCCAATATGGTTAAGCAGTACGCCCGCTAAATTACACGGGTAAACAACTGTTGCTTACCGTATTGCCCAACAGGCTACCTGTAATAAATGTTACGTGATCAATATCAAAAGGCTTTTTGATATAAGCGTCGGCACCGCATTCGTCGGCAATATGTTCAATATCCATAGCTGCCGACATCATCACCACCGGAATGTGGCGCATAGCCGTGGTTGATTTTAGGAATTTGCAATGTTGACTGCCTTTTTCGGCTCCGAGCCATTCGTCAATCAATATTACATCGGGTTTAATAGCGTTAATGTTTACTAATACCGAGCCGTTGGCGGCTGTAATAACATCATAACCTGCATCTTCCAGTACGTACTCCAGTACGTCCAGAATATCCTTGTCATCTTCGATAACCAATATTTTAGCTGCCATAATCAGGGATGGTAAATATAGGTATTATAATTATAATTAAAAATATTGTCTTTGTCGAAACAGTGTAATATGGCAAACTATTTATACCGGCTTGCTACAATGCTTTCAAACAAGGTAACCCAGGCACTGTACATTTCGGCTGATGGGTGCAAACCGTCCCTGGCAATTAACTCAGGTTTGGTAGTTGCCTGGCGGGATATAAGCGTTATGTCAACATAAGCAATGCCCATGTTTTCGGTTTCCGCTTTGTTGATGGCGTTGTACTGATCTATCTCACGTGCTATCTTTTCCTTATCGGAGTTTTGGGCGAATGGCGTAACACTGTAATCAGGTATAGATAGTACGAAAACATGCTTTTTATCACCACCGGCATAAGCCAGTGCTGTTGCCAAAAGCTCTTTAAACTCGGTTCGATAAGTGTTGATGTTATAACCCCGGTATTGATTATTCACACCTATCAGTAACGTAACCAAATTGAAATTACCGGCAGGTTTTTGCTGGCCAATAGCTTGTATCAGTTCATCGGTGGTCCAACCGGTACGGGCAATTATTTGTGGTTTGTTAAAGTTGAGGCCGTATTGCGGCATGCGGGCAGCCAGTTGGTTCGGGAAGTTCTTGTCAGCCTCCACCGCCTCGCCAATGGTGTACGAGTCGCCCAGCGCCAAATAGGTAAGGCCAGTGCGTATTGTAGTATCGGTAATTGGTTGAATTTTCACGGGATCAACAGTATCCATATTGGTTTGCCGCTTATCGCACCCGGTGAGGCTAAGCAGCGTAAAAGCAAGGGTAATTAACTTCATATCATTTCCATACCAAAAAGTACGGAAATGTGGTGTTGAAGGATTTGTTTAACCTTGTTTAAATCAATCTGTTCGCCCAGCTCCTGCTGCATGGAGGTTACGGCCTTATCATCAATGCCGCAGGGTACTATATTCTTAAAGTAATCAAGCTGCGCGTTAACGTTAAATGCCAGCCCGTGCATGGTTACCCAGCGGCTGCAACGTACGCCCATAGCGCATATTTTGCGGGCTTTTTCGTTATCGGCATCAAGCCAAACACCGGTATAGCCGGGGTAGCGTTCGCCTTTCAGTCCAAAATCGGCCATGGTGAGTATTACGGCTTCTTCAAGGGTACGCAGATACAGGTGTATATCGGTAAAAAAGTTATCAAGGTCAAGTATCGGGTAGCATACTATTTGGCCGGGGCCGTGGTAGGTAATATCGCCGCCGCGGTTAATAGGGTAGTATGATGCCTGTTTTTCTTTAAGCTGATCCTCATTTAACAACAAATGCTCCGGCTTGCCGCTTTTGCCCAGCGTGTACACATGCGGATGCTCGCAAAACACCAGGTAATTTTGGGTAGGTGTTTCATCATCATAATTATCGCCCGCAATGGCCATGCGGTTGCGCAGTTCCATTTTTAAATTTACGGTTTCGGCAAAAAGTGTTTCCTGTCTGTCCCAGGCTTTTTTATAATCTATCAGCCCCCAATCCTGTAAAATAACCTTCTTATTCTTCATTGCCGTCCTGTATAACGTAGCCTATCATATAATCCTCATATTGCTGATAGCCTACCTTGTAATCTATTTTAACATCGCCCTTATCAAGCAGCGCGTTAACAACGCCGTGCCCTTCAAAGCTAAAGGGCTCCAGCAAAATATTATCTAAGAATGATACGGTTTTTTGTCCGTAGCACTTATAAACCGCCTCCTTAACGCACCAGCAAACATACAGCTCCTCAATTTTGTGGCGCTCGCTTATAAAGCCAAGCTCCTCGGGGCGCATAAATTTGTGGGCAATACGCTCCACCTTTTGCTTTACCTGTTCAATATCAATACCCACCTGATATTTGCGGCTTATCATTACGGCAGCATAATCAAACGAGTGGCTGAACGATATGTAGTACGGGTGGTTAACCAGGTATGGCTTGCCATGTACATCAACCTTGCAGTCAATATACTCATCGGTGCTTAGCATGGTGCGCAGCAGTACCCTTGTACCCAGCCAGTGCAGGTGGCGCTTGCTGTTGCCAAGGCTGTCAAACACAGCCTTTTCATCATCCTTTAACTGTAGCTTAATGTATAGTTCATCCGCTTCTTCCTCAATTTTCCAGAGGGCGAATTCAGTGTCATCATCAATACGTTGCCTGTAAGCTATGGCCATAAATGTAAAGGTGCAATTTGCAAGGCAAAATTATATCAAATAATTATCATTTAACAGTGCCTCGCGGTATAAAAATAATGTTCGGGTTGTAACATCGGCAGGCAAAGTTCCGTCATAGCTAATGAACACTATCACAAGTAAAAACAATGAAAAAAATATACACCGCCGTATCATTCCTGCTGGTGCTTGCCGCCACCGAGGCCTGCTGCAAACAGCAGTTAAATGACGAGGTTGCCATAGGGGGTAAGGAGATCCGCCAATCGCACCGTGAGAACGCGCACATCAGCAAACCGCGCTAAGGCATAAATGTGTTGATATTATTGGGTTTGCTGTTTGGCTAATTAGTTTTATTTTAGCCGTGCAACACCCTCATTATGATATTATCTGACAAACGCATCCTCGAAGAAATTGATAATGGCAACATTATTATTGAACCCTTTAAGCGCGAATGCCTGGGCACCAACTCGTACGATGTGCACCTGGGCAAGCATTTAGCCACTTATAAGGATAGGGTGCTTGATGCCAAACTGCATAACGAGATAGTACATTTTGAGATACCCAAAGAGGGTTTTATACTACAACCCAACACGCTGTACCTCGGCGTAACTATGGAATATACCGAAACCCACCGCCATGTGCCTTTTTTGGAAGGTAAATCAAGCACCGGGCGTTTAGGTATTGATATACACGCCACCGCCGGTAAAGGTGATGTAGGCTTTTGCAACACTTGGACGTTAGAGATATCGTGCGCGCAGCCGGTTAAGATATATGCCGGTATGCCAATTGGCCAGCTTATATACTTTGTGGTTGAGGGCGAGATAGAAACCCTGTACAACTCAAAAGGCAACGCCAAATACAATAATCCAACTACCCGCCCGGTTGAAAGCATGATGTGGAAGAATAAGTTTTAAGCTTATCGTCCAATTATTTATTGCAACAATTTTAGTGCAACGCGCGGATAATGGGGTTTTTGTGTAATTTAAGCGCACAATTTAAACCAATGAAAATTAAGCCGCTCATCTTATCACTGCTTGCCGTATGCACACTTTCTGTTGCCTTTGTTACTGCCGATGACCCTGTAGCCAAAATTGTGGAGAGCCTCGAAAAATGGCTGGCCCAGCGTCCGCAGGAAAAAGTATACCTGCATTTTGATAAACCCTATTATGCCGTTGGCGATACGCTGTGGTACAAGGCTTATGTAACTATTGGCGAAGATCATCGCCTATCAGCATTAAGCGGTATACTTAACGTAGAGCTGATCAATGATCGTGATAGCATAAGTCGCCGTGAAAAAATATCGCTGAGCAGCGGCTTGGGTTGGGGCGAGTTTGTATTATCCGACAGTTTATTGCAAAGCGGTACCTACCGCATACGCGCCTATACCAACTGGATGCGCAACGCCGGTGAGGATTATTTTTTTGATAAAACCATCACCATAGGTAATGCCATGTCGAACAAGGTATTTACCAGTACCACCTATACTTACGCTACCGTTAACGGCCAGCAGCGAGTAAACGCCCAAATAAATTACCGTGAGTTTGATGGTAGTCCTTATGTTGACAGGGAGGTAAACTATCGTGCCGAGTCTGAAGGGCGCGTTGTTGCCAAAGGCAAAGGCGTTACCGATGCCGAGGGTAACCTGAAAATAAGCTTTGATGTAAAAACCGCCGCAGCATTCAAGCCCGGCAGTTTGGTAACAACCATTAGTGTTGATAATAAGGAGAAGATAACCAAAAGTATCCCGTTAAAGGCGGTATCAGGCGCGGTTGATGTGCAATTCTTCCCGGAGAGTGGATATTTGGTTAATGGCCTTGCCTCAAAGGTAGCCTTTAAGGCCGCCGGTGCCGATGGTTTGGGTAAGGAGGTAAAGGGTACCATAAAAGATAATCAGGGCAATGCCGTAGCCACCATAGCTGCCGAGCATTTGGGCATGGGCGCGTTTACCTTTACCCCGGCAACCGGTAAAACATACAAGGCATCGCTCACATTTGCAGATGGCTCAACAAAAGATGTTGATCTGCCTGCCGCGCGCCCGTCGGGGTATGTAATGAGTATTAATAATAATAACCCCGCGGTACTGGTGTTCACCATAGCATCGGCAGGCACACAACCGCAGGATCTGATATTGATAGCCCAATCAGGCGGTAAGGTGCGTTATGCCGCCAAGCCCAAAGGTGCCGATACCGCTTTTACCGCCGTTATCCCCAAAACAAGGCTTACGTCGGGCATTACACAAATCACCCTGTTCTCGGCCATCGGCGAACCACTTAACGAGCGTTTGGCATTCATTCAAAAGGCTGATGACCTGAAAATAAAATTGACCTCTGATAAGACGGATTACAAGACCCGCGAAAAGGTGAGCTTGGGTATCGATAGCCGTTTTTCGCCTGATAGCGCGGGAGTGAGCAACCTTTCAATGTCGGTTGTTGATGAATCAAAGGTAAAGGTTGATGAGGATGAGGAGAATACCATTCTATCCAGCATGTTGCTGGTTAGCGATCTGAAAGGATATGTTGAAAAACCTAACTATTATTTTCATGATGTTAGCGACAAAACCCGCACCGACCTTGACCTGCTGATGCTTACGCAAGGCTACCGTCGCTTCGAGTGGAAACAACTGCTGGCCGGTGATGCTACGCCCATGATATACAAGCCCGAGCAAACCATTGATATTGCCGGTACCGTTACCCAAAGCAAAAAACCGGTTGCCGGTGCTAAGGTGATGTTGTTTAACAATACCGGCGGTGGCAGGCCTTTTATGGTTGATACCGTTGCCGACGCTAATGGCCATTTTATATTTAAGGGACTGGTATTTACCGATAGCCTTAAGTTTATGGTGCAGGCCACTACCCCTAAAGGTAAACGCTATGTTGATGTAAAGCTGGATAATGCTACCCGCCAGGGTGTAACCATCAACAAAAACAGGGGAGATATATCAGTAAATGTTGATGGCGACATGATGGGCTACCTGCGCCAAAGCACGGCCTATTTTAACGAGAAGGTAAAGTATGGCATAACCACCCGCAGCTTTTTGTTGAATGAGGTTAAGATACAGGATAAGCGGGAGCCATTAGTAAAGCATTCATCCAACCTTAATGGCGCCGGTAATGCCGATCAGGTACTATCAGCCAAAGATCTTCAAACCTGCGCAACGCTCGATCAATGTTTGCAGGGGCGCTTGGTGGGTGTAGTGTTCAGGAATGGTATACCTTACACCACCCGTGGTGGCGGCCAAATGACAGTGATGATAGATGGTATGGCGCAGGGTGATGATGCCCTGCTTAACATGGCACCATCGGATGTGGAAACTATTGAAGTATTGCGTAATGGCGGTAAAACCGCTATATATGGCTTTCAGGGTGCCAATGGTGTTATATTGATCACCACCAAGCGTGGCGATGGCGGCTTTAAAACATCGTATGTGGGCAACCCGCCGGGTGTGGTGATGTATACGCCGCTGGGTTATTACGCGCCGAGGGTGTTTTACTCACCTAAATATGATGCACCTGCCGCTAACGATAAAATGGTTGATATGCGCAGCACCATATACTGGAACCCCAACATTTATTGCGATGGCAAAAAGGCTACCGATATTAGTTATTTTAATGCCGATGGCAAGGGAACTTACCGCGTAGTGGTTGAGGGTATTGATGATGCGGGCCACATAGGCAGGCAGGTTTATCGGTATAAAGTGCAATAAGGCACGTAGTTTGCCATATTTTGAGTAAATTTGCGGCCACTATGCCAACAGAAGTACAGGAACAGACGTTTACGCTCGAGGAGTTACTGGCCGGACTTAAAGAGGTGCACCGCCTTATTTTATGGAATGATGATGTGAACACGTTTGAGCACGTGATCTATTGCATGATGAAGTACCTCGACTACTCCGAATCGCAAGCGGAAAAGATAGCCTGGAAAGTGCATAACGAAGGTAAATGCGCCGTGCTGGAAGGCTCGTTCACTGAGATGGAGATATACCGTAAAATATTACAGCAGGAAGGCTTAAGCGTTACTGTTGAATAAAATATAAAAGCTATAAAAATCACAAAGGCCCCGAACATTTGCTCGGGGCCTTTGATTTTTATATGTAGCTGTAGGGTTTCTTAAACCACGTAGTTCCAGCCGTAGGTGTCTTCAATGCGGCCGTAACGTATATCGTCAAGGGTTTTCAATACTTTTTGAGAGAATTCGCGTGTTGCCGGGTCGCTCAGTGTATATTCCTCGCCATTGTAATAAATAGAGCCAACCGGGGCTATGGTAGCGGCAGTACCTGCGCCAAAGGCATCGGTAAGTTTACCACTTTTTGCGCCTTCAATAATTTCGGCTACGGCAACGTTGCGCTGCTCAACCGGTATACCCCATGCTTCGGCCAGTTTAATTACTGTATCGCGGGTAACGCCATTCAAAATAGTATCACCGGCAACCGGGGTAACCAGTTTGCCATCTAAAATAAACATGGCATTGGCAGCGCCCATTTCCTCGATGAATTCGTGGTGGCTGCCATCAGTCCAGATGATTTGATCAAAGCCATCCTCAACAGCTTTCTTAGCAGGCATCATGGTGCTGGCATAGTTACCGGCAGCTTTGGCAAAGCCCATACCGCCTTGTGCCGCGCGGGTATAGTACGATTCAATTTTAACACGCAGCGCCTTTGAAAAATACGGGCCAACCGGTCCGGTCAATATCATGAACTTATAAGTTGTAGATGCCTGAACGCCCAAAAACGCGTCGGTAGCGAACATGAACGGCCTGATGTAAAGCGCGTGGTTAGCTTTGGTAGGTATCCAATCGCGGTCAATGTCAACTAAAGCAGCAATGCTTTGTACAAATATATCTTCGGGCAACTCAGGCATGCAAAGGCGCTCGGCCGATTTGTTGGCACGCTCGGCATTCTTATTCGGGCGGAAGATAACCACTTTGCCATCCTCATGTTTGTAAGCCTTAATGCCCTCAAAAAAGGCCTGGCCATAATGTAAAGCTGAAATTGCCGGACTCAATGAAATATCACCATAAGGGACGATCTGAAAGTTTTTCCACTCGCCATCGGCATAATCGGCCACAAACATGTGGTCAGAAAATATCTTTCCGAAAGGCAAATTATCAAAATCAGTTTCCTGTAAACGCGAATGCGAAGTTTTGGTGATCTGTATATCCAGTGTATCAGTCATGGCTGTAAAAAATTTATTCCGGTATGCAAGTTAGGAATTTTATTCCTTTTTAAGCGGAATCAATGGTCAAATCATTGTCAGGGTAATAACAAATCCGTATTAACGGGCTATAAATTCTATATTGATCCAAATTTGCTTTAGCCGGTCTGTATATACATACATTGAACTTAATGAAACTACTTATCACTGCTTTAATAGGATTATTGCCAATAACTTTAATGGCTCAGGATTGCGACTGCGCCCTGAATTTTAACTACACGGTTAAGCATGTTACAGCTGACTATGCCGGTTTTAACGATAAGGTTAAGGATCTGAACCGAAAAGAATTTGAATTATTGACCAAATCGCTACGTAAGCGGGCCGCTAATGCAAAAGGTACCGATTCATGCTTCGTGATCTTGAGAACATGGACAGATTATTTCAAGGATAATCACCTCCGGGTTCAACTGGATTGGAGGTACAAAAAGAAATATCCTGATGTTGCCAAACAGTTAGCGCGACGATTTGCCAAACCGGTAGTTAGCCCTGATGCCAACGAGAAACCAGGCAGTGAAACAAAGATCAGCAAGCTCGACGCAAATACTTTACTCATCAGGCTGCCAACCTTTGTATGGGATGAAAAAAAGAATATCGACAGCGTAATTCAGGTTTACAGTACGCAGATTAAGGAAATACCAAATTGGATAATTGACCTCCGCGGAAACGATGGCGGTACTGATTATGCCTTTAGCGGCCTTTTGCCTTATTTGTATACCAACCCTATTCAAATTAAGCCTGATGAGTACCGCTCATCTACAGGTAACATCGAAATATTGGAAGAAAATTTGAAGGATAATGACCTTTCTAAAGAAGCAAAGGCTTTTATATCTAACCTGATCAGCCTGATGAAAGCGCAACCTAACGGCTTTGTGAATCCATCGGGTAAGGAGAGTTTTGAGATGAAACTTGATACGGTGTACAAGTATCCATCTAAAGTGGCCATACTTATTGACAGAGGCACAGCAAGCTCGGCCGAATCATTCCTGATAACCGCGAAGCAGAGCAAAAAGGTAAAGGTATATGGAGAGAATTCTGCCGGTACACTGGACTATGCCAATACACAATATTTTAATATTCCCTGTAATGATCTGAACCTCGTTATTCCCATCAGCCGTTCAAAAAGATTACCTGAGCACCCGATTGACAATATCGGAATTGCACCTGATGTAAGGATCAATGCCACCACCCCGGATAAGTTAAATGCGATAAAATCACTTATGCAAAAACAATAATTACTCGCCCCGCAAAGCATGCTCAACCCAGGCTTTGCCCCAGTTGTCGGTTTCTTCGGCCGTCCACATGGCGGGGAAGAAGATGCGTTTTTGAAAACGCGGAGGCAGGTATTTTTGCCAGTTGGTGCCGCCCGTGGCGCTTATCTCCTCCGGCTCGCGGTGCAGGTAGCGCACAGCCGATTTATAGTGCGATAGCGGCCAGTTTACATTAACATTTACATCAAAGCGGCGTAATTCGTGCTTAAGGGCATCGGTTAGTTTGCCTTGTTGCTGTAGTTGCAGGGCAAGCGTATAAAAGTTGGTGGTAGCGGTTTGCTGCGCCAGTTCAATAAACGTTTTGGCGTACTTTTTTTCGAACTGCTTTAAGGTAAGCGTTTTTTTACCTGTAGCCAGCTCAGTAGCGCCAAACTTCCAGTATATGTATTCAAACTGCTGGTCGAAGGTGGCATTGGCCAGTTCGTCGCGTTTATCCTTAGCTACAAGATTGATAAAGTTGGTGGCGTATATCTCTATCATGCGGTACTGCCCCGATTGAAAACCGCTGGCCGGGAGTAACGACATCCTGAATTTCAGGAACTGATCCTTCTCCATACCATCAACCATAATAACAAAGGAGTGGGTAAGTGCCTCAAAATAATTGTTGATGCGCCTTAATCGTGCAGTGAAAAAATCAGGACTAAGCTCGGTGCCTTTTTCGCTGATCTGCCTGCACTCATGCAACGATAGCTTGAAATACAACTCCGTTATCTGGTGATACATGATAAATATCTCCTCATCCGGAAACGGAGTTTTGGGGCTTTGCAGGCTCAATAGCGTATCGAGATGAATATAATCCCAATAAGTTAAAAAGTCGGCATACAACAGGCCGTCAAGGTAGGATGTCATGTCCTGACCCATGGCTTCATATTTTTCCTGAAGCTGGGCGAGCCGCTTTTCTATTTCGGGAGAGATCATGCCCCAAAATTATAAAACTTATGCCGTGTTTATAAGCCCGGCTTTTTGGCTATGCCTACAAAATTAACGTCCACAAGTTCTAACCCTTTTACCATGTGCTCAACGGTTTTTTTATACTTTTTAAAATGAGGTGTTTCAATATGTGCTTTGTAAGCTGCCGAATCTGCATAAACTTCCAGTATGGTGATGTGGGATGGCTGCTTTTTATCGGCAACGGCATAATAGGTAAGCACGCCAGGCTCAAGCTTAACGGCGGTAGCCATTTGCTCGTTCAAGGCGGCATTGTATTGTTTAAGCTGCGCAGGATCTACCTGTATCTTAGCCAGCCTTACCATTTGTTGCTTTTGCTGCGCGATGGCACTTTGATCAACTGAAAAGATACAGGTAGCGATGGCTGTCATCACAAAAAGGCGAATGTTATTTATCGGCATATTAAGATGTTGTTTAAGATATTGAACGTGTAACACTGCTAAATATAGTATACCGGGGCGATAAATTTTCAGGTTGACGCCCGCGCACTTGCAGATAACTGTTTTTTACCACATATTTGTACTGTACAACAAAGGCAATGGTGTTCTGCCTATTTGAACCGCTTTAAAAAGCTGATGACGCCTACCCACAAATAAGTTTTATTCATTTATTTGCAAGTAGGTTATGTTAAAAAAACTCTTTTCCGAACACTTCTCAACCCTTAAATATGTTTTGCGCTGGTCGCTGATCACTGTACCGGTTTCGGTGGCTATCGGCTCTATGGTCGCGTTGTTTTTATGGCTGTTAAATTGGGCTATACACTACCGCTTTGCGCATGCCTGGCTGCTGTATCTGCTGCCGCTTGCAGGTGTGGGTATCCATTTTCTGTATAAACTATACGGCTCATCTGCCGAACGTGGTAACAACCTGGTTATTGACGAGATACATCAACCCGGCGCAGGTGTGCCCAAGCGTATGGCACCGATTATTTTGCTTACCACGGTAATTACCCACCTGTTTGGCGGCTCGGCCGGGCGAGAAGGTACGGCCGTACAAATTGGGGGCAGCATCGCCAACCTGTTTGCCGCTTGGTTTAAACTCAACGGTGCCGATAAACAGGTGATACTCACCACGGGCATAGCCGCCGGTTTTGGGGCGGTATTCGGTACGCCATTAACGGGGGCGGTGTTCGCGCTGGAGGTGCTCACCATCGGTCGTATCCGGTACAATGCTTTGTTGCCTTGCCTCATTGCCGGCATGTTCGGCGATCTGACGGTATCTGCATGGGGACTGCATCATACCCAATACCATATTGATGTGGTAGCTACAGGGCAACAGTTTTACGGGCACAACATTCACCTGAATTTGCTGTTGCTGCTTAAGGTAATTATCGCTGCCATTTGCTTTGGTTTGGCGGCCTACCTGTTCTCGGTAACGGTGCATGGGGTTAAAACCATCGCCGTTAAGGCTATTAAAAAAAGCTGGTTGATACCCGCGTGTGGTGGCGCTGCAATTATAGCGCTCACCCTGCTTTTAGGCAAGCCCGATTACCTTAGCCTGGGTGTTGATGCCGAATACCCGGGAGCAGTAACCATAGTATCAGCTTTCCATCAAGGCGGGGCGGATGCGTTAAGCTGGCTTTGGAAGTTAATATACACCTGCATAACACTCGGTACAGGCTTTAAAGGGGGAGAGGTTACCCCGTTGTTTTACATCGGCGCTACGCTGGGTAATACGCTGGCTTCGCTGCTTAATGCACCTGTGAGTTTGTTTGCCGCGCTTGGCTTTATAGCTGTTTTTGCCGGGGCTACTAATACGCCGCTGGCCTGTACCATAATGGGTATTGAGCTGTTTGGCAGCGAGTACGCCTTGCTGTTTGCCGTGGCTTGTTTTGTGGCTTATTACTTCAGCGGCCCATCGGGTATTTATGGCGCGCAAAAGCAAATTGGCGCCAAAACGGATGCCGAATAATTTTGCATCGGCATAAAACACTTTTGCGGTTATTGATTGTTATCAACATTATCAACCCAAAATAGCCATGCAGATCAAGAAAGTAATTATAGGAATTGACGATAGTAAATATGCCGAACACGCGGCTAAGTATGGTTTTGATATGGCCCGGCAATTTAGCGCGGCCGTAGGTGTGGTAAATATTATTGAGCCGGTTGTTACCCCTTTAGATACATCAGACAATATGCTGGGCGTGCCCCTTACCAATGTTGGCGGCCCCGAGGAGATAGACCTGATCAGCGCGCAATCTGATAATTCAGAGAAACTTATTCGCCGCACGGTGAATGAAATGGCGGCCGATTTACAGGTAACCTACTTTAGCGAATATGGCTCAACAGCCGATGGTATTTTGCAATGCGCCAAAGAGTTTCATGCCGATCTGATTGTTATCGGCACCCATAAACGCTCCGGCCTCGACAGGTTCCTGATGGGCGATGTAGCCGAAGGCGTAATGCGCCGCGCCACCGTACCGGTGCTGGTAGTGCCATTTGTGGAGGGGCATTGAGTGGTTCATGGTTGATGGTTCATAGATCATGGTTCATAGCCGGATAGCTTCTTGTGTACTATCAACTATTTATTCATAGCAAATAATCTTTACCATGAACCATCAACTATGAACCATGAACCCCTAATAAAGCAATCTGAACTTTATCGTCTGCTCAATGGCTTTCAGTTCGTTTAGTACCTGTGGGTCGTAACCGGTATTTACGTCGGTAATTACGTAGCCTATCTGGGTGTTGGTTACCAGGAATTCGCCTACTATGTTGATGTTGTGGCGGGCAAAAACATCATTTATCTGCGCCAGTATACCCGGTACGTTTTTGTGGATATGTATCAGCCTGTGGGCATTACTTACACGCGGCGGTTGCAGATCAGGGAAGTTGCAGCTGGTGTGCGTTTTACCCTCGTTCATAAAGGCTATCACCCTTTTCGGGATAAAGTCATCATTACGCGGATTATGCTTCGGATCATCAAATATGATGATGCCGTTCTCGCAGGCTACCTCGGCAAGCTTGCGGCTTTGTACCTTACCAAAAATGCCGATCACCTTTAATCTGCCCGCATTGTGCAGTTGCTCGGGCGTAGGTTGGGTGTCCTCGCTGCAAAGCAATACACCGGCTTCCTGCAAATAGCTTTCCTCAATGGTATCCTTATGACGTATGTTGTAACCCTCTCTTTTTAGTTGAGCCAGCGCCTCCTCATCAACATTACCCACAACCAAACATTTTATCCTGTTTTTAGGGTATGATATAGCACGTGGCAGCTTGTTGATGTATAAAAACTCATCAAAGCTTGGAGTAATATGGTCGGCTTTTTCGGCTACCGATTTACGTTCGATATTCTCGGTAAAGGCGAAGAACTTTTTGATCAGTCCCGATTCCTTCAGCTGGAAATCAGAGTAACCATCGCCAATACCATAAATATCGCCGGGCAGATTAAGCTCTTTAAGCAGTATAACCTTACCGCCTTCTTTTGATAGGGGATTCTCACGGTCGTAGCCAATAATGTTGCCCTCATCATCAAACACAAAGGTGTTGGCGTAAATATTTTCCTTTTTAATGTGGTATTCGGTAACTACCGGAGTAATAAATTCCTTAAAACCACCTGACACGATCAGCACACCATCCGAATGGTTTTTGAAGAACACCGTATTGCGCGAGAACGAGCGCGATACCTTCTTTTTAAGATGGCTTACCAACAGCTTAAGATGATCACGGTTAGCTTGCAGCAACTGTACACGGCGCTGTAAACTCTCACTGAATGATAGCTTACCTTCCATGGCCAGGTTGGTTAATCCCTCTATCTGCTCATAAATGCTCTCCCTGTCCGGGTGCGATTTTAGCGATATGCGGGCAAGTTCGTCAAGGGCTTCAACCTGGGTAAAGGTGCTGTCAAAATCTATTATAAAGTAGTCCATCAGTTACAAAGGGCAAAGCGCAAATGTGCAACTTTTAGGGGTTACTTCATAGTGTTAGGGCTACAATAAGTACATTAAAATACTGAAGTATGACATTGAATTTCAGGTAAAACGTTATACCAAAATCATATTTAAATGATCTGTGTAATGCATTCTGCTTTTACTGCTCCAGGCTTTGAGGACTACGTTTTTCGGGTGGCAAAGCCTGATATTTTTTGTAGGCATCGTTAATATAAACGGTGAGCGATTGCTGATCGCCGCTTTTTATATCGTCATATTTAGGGCGATAGAGGGTCATGAAGTTTTCCAGATCCTCGCCCTTAAGCGGTACCACTGTGCTCACAAATCTGGGATTAAAAGCTTGATCTATCTCGCGCTCCTGTACTTCACGTTTAAAGTACTTTTTAAGTCGGCGAGCGTTACGGCCTTCACGACTAAACCATGTAGATGGCGAGAGGGCATATACCTTACTTTTCTCGTAAACCTCCGGGTATTCCGTTTGCGGGTCAAAGGTTTTGCGGGTGCTTGATATATTTACCGTATTTAGTTGAATGCCTTGCGGACTAAGGCGTATCTTTTTGTTTGACAGATCGGTAATATAAACCGTATCGGCGCCGTAGGTAGGCGCGCTGAATACTACCATGTGGCCGGGCGCGGCCTGTATCTCAAAATTGCCGTTCTTGTCGGTCAGCGTCATTTGCTTGTTGGTGAGGTCGTGCACAAACACATCGGATATACGGGTGCTGCCGCTGCCCTCGTAAACAGTGCCCTTTAATTTGTTTTGGGCGTTTGCTGCCATGGTGGCTATAGATAGTATAAAAGTAAGGGCAAGGCAGTACAGTTTCATAGTTATAAGTAGTTAGCTGCTAAATATAACCTGTTTAAGCCATATTGGTTTGTTATTTAACGTTTTTAACAATTTAGTGATGGTTGTATGCTGGTATTGCGTACCACATTTTTACATTACCGTCACCCTTCAATTACCACATCTAAACATTAACCCGTATCTTAGCCGCATATTAATTTGACTCACATAAAATTATGCTTAAAGGATTTTTTAACGTCCCTAAGCCGCAGAACGAGCCCGTATTAAATTACGCTCCGGGCAGTGCTGAGCGTGTTTCGTTAGAAGCTGCGCTTAAAGAGGCACGCGCCGTTGTGGCCGACATACCCATGTACATAGGTGCCCAGGAAGTACGCACCGGTAAAACCCTTGAAGTGCGCCCACCGCATGATCATCAGCACCTGCTGGCTACGTTTCACGAAGGTGACGCCAGCCATGTAACCGCCGCCATTGATGCCGCCCTTGCCGCTAAGGCCAATTGGGAAAACCTGGCCTGGGAGCAGCGTGCCGCCATATTTTTAAAAGCTGCCGATCTGATCTCCGGTCCGTACCGTGCTAAAATTAATGCCGCTACTATGCTGGGCCAGTCAAAAAACGCCTACCAGGCCGAAATTGACGCCGCCTGCGAGTTTGCCGACTTTTTACGCTTTAACGTAGAGTACATGACCGAGATATACGGTCAGCAGCCACCGGTATCGCCAAAAGGTATCTGGAACAGGGTTGAGCAACGCCCGTTAGAGGGTTTTGTATTCGCCTTAACGCCATTTAACTTTACCGCTATTGCCGGTAACCTGCCTGCAAGCGCCGCCATGATGGGTAACGTTGTGGTTTGGAAGCCTGCCTATCCGCAAATTTTCGCGGCCAACGTGATCATGAAAATATTTATTGAAGCTGGCTTACCTGCCGGTGTTATCAACCTTATTTATGTTGATGGCCCTGTAGCGGGTGATGTTATCTTCAATCACCCTGATTTCGCGGGTATACACTTCACCGGTTCAACCGCGGTGTTCCAGCACATCTGGCAAATAATTGGTACCAACATTCACAAATACAAAACCTACCCACGCATAGTTGGCGAAACCGGTGGTAAGGATTTTGTGCTTGCCCACGCCAGCGCTGATGCGCAGGTGGTAAGCACCGCCCTTGTACGCGGCGCGTTCGAGTATCAGGGGCAAAAATGTTCGGCCGCTTCACGTGCTTACATCCCGGCCTCGTTATGGCCTGCTGTAAAAGAAAACGTGCAGCGCGATCTGGCCTCTATCAAAATGGGCCCGGTTGAAGATTTCAGCAACTTTGTTAACGCTGTTATCACCGAAGCATCATTTGATAAGTTGGCCAAATACATTGATGCCGCTAAGGCCGATGCCGGTGTTGAGCTGGTAGCCGGTGGTGGTCACGATAAATCAAAAGGCTGGTTTGTTGAGCCTACCGTACTGCGTGTAAACGATCCGCATTATGAAACCATGTGCGAGGAATTGTTTGGCCCGGTACTTACCGTTTATGTATACGAGGATGATAAGTTCGATGAGATACTGAATGTGGTTGATACCACTTCGATATACGCCTTAACAGGTTCAATCATAGCGCAGGATAGGTATGCCGTAGCGCAAGCTACACAACGCCTGCGTAACGCTGCCGGTAACTTCTACATTAACGACAAGCCTACCGGTGCCGTAGTTGGCCAGCAGCCATTTGGCGGTGCCCGCGGTTCGGGTACTAATGATAAGGCCGGTTCAATGATCAACCTGCTGCGCTGGGTATCTCCACGCACTATTAAAGAAACATTTGATCCACCGAAGGATTACCGTTACCCATTCCTGGGATAACCATACATCCTGATAAAATAAAAAACTCCCTTGCCATAACGGTAAGGGAGTTTTTTTATGGATGGATGATAAGCCGCTACTTTTTCAATTTCAATTTAGAGATAATGTACTCGCTTACTTTTCTACCCTGAATAGCACCCTGATCTACACTGTTTTTATAATGGATGCCACCGTAAAACCTACTGATGGAGGCTTCATCAGCCGCCTGCACAAATGATTTAAAGTTACGTTTCATGCCAATGTAGCGCAGGTCGCTGGTATCCTGAAAGGCGAAGTTATCGCCAAATACATGGGTAAGCATTACCGCCGCGGCACGGGTAATGGTGCTGTGCCCGCTCGGGTATTCCGGGAAGGGCGGAGTTTGCAGGCGCGATGTCCATTCAGCATCTATCTTATCGTTTATAACCGTTACCGGGCGCACGTAATTGGTTTCGTATTTGGTATTCCAGCAGCAAATAAAGGCATCATACATACCCAGCGAGGTAAGCGCGTAAGCCTGTGCCGATCTTACCGCGTCGGCCTTGGTTTGCTTGCAGGCAATGGCGGTAATGCCTATCCAGTGCCCACCAGGAGTTATCTTTTTGTTGGCAAAGGTCATGTGCCCGGCATGTTCCAGCACAAAGGGGTTATCATCCCAGTAGCGGGCAATATCCTTTTGTTCATCAGTCAGTTTTTTGCTGATCTCGTACACCTCCATGTTCTGCTTAAAATAGGCACTGTTCTTATCCTCACTATAAGGTGGCGGTGGTGGGATGCCCACACGGTTTGATGAATCGAGCACAAAGGTTTTCATGGTGCCCCAGCAATATTCCACACCATCCAGATAATCGGGCGGGGTGGGGCGCCATTTACCGGGTGCCTGGCTGCCCAAAAATTTGGGCTTACCACGTGTTTGCAGGTAATTATCCTTAACCAACCGCTTAATAATTACTTTGGCCACGGTATCGCCAAAGGCAATGGAGCGGGCATAGGTCGAATCATCCATCGTGCCCTTAAAACGCGCATGCAAACCATCCTCATAACCCTTCAGCGAATCCACCGAAAAAGTAACCTTGCGGGCCACGGTGAAAAAAGCCTGTGTAGCGGCAAGGGTAAAGTTGTAAGTTTTGCCCTTTTCGGGCTCGGGTATGGCACCAAAGCCCTGTAACTGCGCCGCAAGAGATAAGTAATCGGGCTGCTCAAAACGTATAGCTTCGTATGATGCTAAAGAGGCATAGGCATATATCCTGCTGGCCACGGGTGGCGTAAACACATCGTAAATAATTAGCTGTGTTAGTTTATCTTCGTTTTGATGCACAACATCGGCATCGTTAATTTTAGTGGTGGATGCCTTTTTTTCCTCCCGGCATGCATAAAGGCAGGTAGCGGCAATTAATAAAACGGTTAAGGTTTTAATGATCTTCATAGATATAGAATTATTTTAAGGCGATGTTGCGGCTTTGCCCTTTGTTATTGGTTACGGTAACCGCCGATACATTATTACCGAGTGTTAAAAACCTGCCCGATTGCGACAGGAACGACGAACCATAATAAAATTCCTGTTTTTGCGATCTGCCATCACGGTAGCTGATCTTCGCGCTCATATCATCAGGCTTTACGCTGATGTTGCGGGTGGGTTTGTTCAACTGCAATACCTGTAGCTTGCCCCGGTGCTGTGTAGCGGCTACTAAGTAACCACCCTTGCTGCTTTGCAGCTTGGCAAGCGCCTTGCCGTTACCGGGCAGGTATATACCGCTTTGTAGTATCGACAAGGGCTTAAAGTTGCCTTTGCCATCGCCTTTCAACAGTAAACCGTTCAGCGCATCGTATCGCCCGGTTGATACTTCGGTGCCGTAATCATTGCCATTGATAGCCACGTCAAGATTGCCGTCGCCGTCAAAATCATCGGCCACCATACCGTTAAGTACCGATATTTGCGCCATTTGCGGTAGCGGAATTATGGTGAACTTACCATTACCCTCGTTACGCAGGTAGCACGATTGCATGGTGTTAGCGCTAAGTTTTATGGCACCTTCACGCTGCTCTGGCGTGATCAACTCATCCATGGTCGCCGTGGCGTACGACCGGTAATTGGTATATCGTTTTTTAAAGCTGATGTTTTGCTTAAGCAGATCATCGCGCCCAACGGCTGGGTATTCACGTTTTACCCCGTTCGAGTCGGGGAAGTAGATAGAGGGTATCACCGCAAAGCCTCCGTTCTTATCAAAATCCTTCCCGATAACGGATACGGGGTACTGCTCGCTGGCCTGATAGATGGTGTTGGTACCACCATTACCCACAATGTAATCCATACGGCCGGTGTGCCTGAAATCGCCGGCTACAATGGTATTCCACCAGCCGGTTTTGTTTTCGAGGCCGGTAGCGGCGGTTACATTTTCAAATTTACCGCCTTTGTTAGCCAGAAAAGTTACCGGCATAAACTCACCGGCCAATATCAGGTCGGGTTTATTATCGTTATTAAAATCGCTGAAAAGGGCATCGCACACCATGCCAATGTTGAGCAGGGCAGGGGCAACCTCTTTGGTAACATCAGTAAATTTCACCTGTCCGTTTTGGCTGTCGTTCCGCAAAATAAAACTCGATACCGGTTTGGGATAATTCCACGGCGATACACGGCCTGATACAAACAGATCGGGCTTTCCATCCTGGTTATAATCGCAGGCGCGAACGCACAGTTTGCTGGTGGTATTTGCAGGCAGGGCGCTGGTAGCTAAAGTAAAGTTGCCTTTGCCATCGTTTACATAAAACCTATCCTGATAGGCCGCGCTTTCCGGGCCTTCGTGGTAGCCGCCACTGCTGGCGTATAGGTCAAGGTCGCCATCGCCGTCGGCATCAAATAAAAGCAAGCCTTCATCCTTATAATTGCTTTTTATATCGGCAGCTTGCTTGCTGAATGCTCTCTGTATGAATTTGCCGTTGGCTTGCTGTAAAAGCACCTGCGCCGGGTTGTACAGGCTACCGCCGATAACCATATCATCAATGCCATTGCCATCAACATCACCAACCGCCAGCGCCGGACTATACTCCGAAAACTTATGCGGCAACAATTTTTGTATGTTGAAATCGATAAAATCCATATCCTGATTGGCATATTTTATACCCAGCGAATCGGTAACCTCGTTAAATAAAGGCTGCGTGGTTTGCTTGTAGCCCCAGGTAAAGCTTTGTCTGGCATCGACTTGTTTTACGGTAAGTTTGGTATCAGCCTTAATATTAACCAGCTTTTGGCATTTGTTGATGCCCGGCCATTTGATGATTACTGAATCGACCCTGGTGATCTTACCCAAACCAAAATGCGCTGTACCCTCTAAGCTTGATACATAACCACGGTAGGGCGTATTCTCATACACCTGCGTTTTGCCATGATCGTAATAAAGTTCGGCAGTAGCGCCCAAGCCATTTAGGTTAAATTTGTCGCCCACAAAGCTGATCTTAAGGTAATGCTGATCTGTCAGTTTCTCCTTATCATCCCGTGAAGTATTACGGTAAACCGATGCTTCATCATTCATGTTATTGATCACCACATCCAGGTCGCCATCGTTATCCAGATCGGCGTAAACGCCACCGCTCGAAAAGTTTTTTACATCGAAACCCCAATCTTTGCTTACATCCTTAAAGGTGAGGTCGCCATTATTTACATAAGCGTAATTATGCAGTTTGATCTGTGGTATTTGGGCAAGCAGTTCCTTTTTCGAGGCTACTGAGTAGGCACGCTGCCTGTAAGCCATAAAATCATGGTCAGATACATCCTTGGGAAAACCATTGGTGATGATAATATCGCGATAGCCATCGTTATTGTAATCGGCCACAAGTGGTGTCCAGCTCCAGTCGGTTTGCGATATCCCGCTTAAAAAGCCTATCTCGCTAAATACAGGCGCGCCGGGCTTGCCATTCTCCAAGCGTGGCCCCTGGTTTAGTTGCAGTATGTTGCGTACATACTGGTACTGGGTGGTATAGTTATCAAAATTCTGATAGGTTTGATACATGTTAGCCCCCAGCATCATCTTTTTACGGAAGTTATCCTCGGGGTTCATGTCGAGTTCTATCACATCAGGCAGGCCATCGTTGTTAATATCGATCACATCCTGCCCCATGGCGTTGTAGGCAGTGTGCTTAAAATATTCCATGGAACGATCTGTAAACGTACCATCATGGTTATTGATGAACAGGATATTGCTCGATATAAAATCGTTTGAAATGTAAATGTCCTTCCAACCATCATTGTTAATATCCACAGTTGATGCGCCATGCCCGTAACCATCACGGGTTACACCGGCCTCAACAGTAACATCGGTAAATACCGGGTGGTTAAGCTTATCATCATGATCATTTCGGTACAATCGCCCCGATTTACGGTCGGGCTGATAAAAACCCTTGCCAAATATACTGGGATTATAGGTGGCGGTGGCGTTGTTTACGGTGAGATACATATCCAGGTCGCCATCGTTATCATAATCAAAAAAGCTGGCCATGGCCGATTGCTCGCTCATGTTAAGCCCATATTCCTTGCCCATCTCCTTAAAGCGGGGAATGCCATCGGCGCTTTTACCCTGATTGATGTAGAGCAGGTTGGTACGCAACTTAGGGTTAGCCAAAATGGAGTTACAAACATACAGATCGAGCCAGCCATCGTTATTAATGTCGATAACGGCTACGCCGCGCCCCCAATGCCCCATGCCATCTACATTGGCGGTTTTGGTAACATCGTCAAACTTCAGGTCGCCACGGTTGAGGTATAGCTTATTGGCCACCATGTTGCCGGTAAAGTAAATATCGGGCAGGCCATCGTTGTTAAAATCGCCAATACCTACGCCACCGCCGTTATACACGTTCACCACATCCAGCGGATTAATGGAATCAGTTTCGGTAATATCATTACTAAAGTGTATGCCGGTGTGCGATGAGGGCATATCCTCAAAAAGCGGTTTCGGCTTTTGGCAGGCACAAAACAGGAGCAGCAATATCGCTAATAGCGTGTTGTAAGGTTTGATCATGTACGTTTATAATTAGGATAAGCAGCCAGGCGGCGGCTTTCCCCAAATTTAACAGCTATTTTTAAATAAGCAAGTGATTATTAAGCCAAAAGAGGCCCCTCTTTTATGGAGAGTGGCCTCTTTGCAATAAGGTATCGGGCTATTAATAACCGGGGTTTTGGGTCAGGTTAGGGTTAAGGCCGATCTCGTACTGAGGTATCGGGTATAACTCGCGGCCTGTTGGGATGGTGATGTTATATACTTCCTGTATAAATGAAGTAGCCACACCAGCCCTGCGCAGATTGTAAAAGGTTGAGTACTCGCCCGAAAGTTCGTGGCGGTATTCATGGTAGATCATCTGCAACGGATCAGTTATTGTTTTGCCTTCGCTGATGAATGTTGCTGGCGCACTGCCGCCAAAAGCACGATCGCGTACAAGCTTTAAGGTTGCCAGGCCACCTGCTACATCGCCGGTACGTATCTGGCATTCGGCTTTGCTTAACAGTACTTCGCCAAAACGTAGCAATACCTGGTTTTGCGCGCCAAAGATGATACCATCGCCTGAGTTACCGGTAAGTGTAGGGTCGCGCCACATTTTTTCGTTATAGTAGCCGCTGCGCAGTTGGGTAGCATCTGAGCCTATCCAAGGGCGGGCAATGGTTCCGCAGGTGTTAATAATGTTGCCGTCGGTACCGGTGTATTTAGCCTTAATGGCGGGGTCGTTACTGCCGAAACCTGCTATTACCAGCGGGTACGATTTTATACCACCACGCGCAATAATACCCGGACTTGGGTTTACATCGCCAGGGCCAATCACGGTTGCCACCTTGCGCAGATCGCCGGTTTGGAAACCATCATATAAACCTTTGTTAGCATAATCGTAACCAAAGTTTGATACCTCCTCGGGCATACCGAACGAGCCTATCCAAGCTACCTCGTTACCGCCGCCCCAGCTTTGAGTACCGGCAACAATAAATTGCACTTCGAATAGCGATTCGGCATTGTTCTCTTTATCAGCCTCGTGTATGTCAATAAAGTTAGGCAGCAGTACATATTTATTATTCAGTTGGTTGTAGGTAGCTAAGGCCTCGGTATATTTTTTAAGCCACATTTGCGAGGCACCTAAATAACCCAATGCTGCTCCTTTTGTAGCACGGCCTAAGTCACCTGCCTCATAATCCTCTTTCCAGGGTAACAGATTTACCGCCTGGGTCAGGTCGCTTTCAACCTGCGCGAATACCTCATCCTGGCTGCTGCGAGGGCGCAAACCATCATTGGCGCCTGTTGTTAGCTCCAGCGGTACACCACCAAAGCTGGCTGCCAGGTAATAATACGTCATGCCGCGTAGAAAGTATATTTCGCCGGTAAGGCGGTTGGCAAGGGCCTCGGTTAAAATGCCGTTATCCTTCATCCGGCCGATGATAGGCAAGGCCGAATTGGCACGGGCTATGCCGATGTATGCACGTTGCCAAAATACCTGTATAGCGCCAAAGGTGGCCGGTATGGCGTAAGTGTTATAAAAACGATCGTTACCCCAGTTAAAAAAATCATGGCTCTGAAAGTTGGCATAATACCAAAGTGATTTTTTAAGCAGATCGGCATTTTGGTAAGTATCATAAATTGCATTTACCAGCGCTATCCCGTCAGCGGGTTTGTCAAATAAACCCTGCTCTGTTGGGTTTGAGGTATCCTTTTGGTCAAGGAAACCTTTTTGGCAACTTAAAGGAAGCAGTACCACCAGTCCGACTGTCAGTACGTATAAATATTTTTTGATTTTCATTCTTACAATTCGTTTATAAAGCCTCACTTAAAATGTAGCTACTATACCAAGTGTATAAAAGCGTGATAACGGGTAGGTACCCACATCAATACCTGCTGCTGTAGGGCCGGCCGCAGTTGCGGTAGCATCATTAGCATCATTACCTGTTGGTTGGCCAATCTCCGGATCGAGGCCTGAATACTTGGTAATGGTGAACAGGTTTTGTGCTGAAAATGATAGTCTTAATTTGCTTAAGGCTAATTTTTTAGCTACATCACTTGGTAGGGTGTAACCCAGTGTAACGTTACGCAAACGCAGGTAGCTGCCATTTTCAACATATACGCTTGATGGTACGTTGTTGGCGCTTATATCATCATTATAATTTACACGTGCATAACGGTTTGATGGGTTGGTAGGCGTCCAGCGGTTTTCATAATACTCCTGGCTTACGTTTTGTACACCCACAAAGCCTGCCGCCTGGAAGCTTTCGAGGTTACGTGCCGAATAGTTGAATATTTTGTTGCCGTAGCTACCGTAAAAGAAAGCGTTAAAATCAAATGCTTTATAATTCAGGTCGAGGTTAAAGCCACCGTAAAACTTAGGTATCGGGCTACCCAGGCTGGTGCGGTCATCAGCAGTGATCTGTCCGTCGCCGTTAATGTCCCTGAACTTACGGTCGCCGGGTACGGTTGGCTGTGCAGCTGTACCCTGATAGTGGCCATCAGGCGCGTTAGCATTTAAGGCATCAATTTCGGCTTGTGTTTGAAATATGCCCAGGCTCTCGTAACCATAAAACTCGCCTACAGGCTGGCCTATGTAAGTACGGCTAAACTGGTTCCAGCCGTTGGCCGATGCACTGTTTAATACAACAAGGTTCATTAACGAGTTAATGCTGTTGTTTATGCTTAACAGCTTATTGTTTACTGTGGTAAGGTTCAATCCTAAGCCATAGTTAAAATCCTGCGATACTTTTTTGCGGTAATTAAGCGCGAACTCAAAGCCCTGGTTACGTATGCTACCGGCATTTTGCGCTTGTGTGGTAACGCCTGATTGAGAGGCGATAGGCACGCGTAGTAAAAAGTCTTTAGAATCCTTACGGTACCAATCAACAGTAAAGGTAAGGTCATTATTAAGTATAGCCAGGTCTACGCCAATATTGGTTTGGCGTGAGGTTTCCCAAGTTAGGTTTTGGTTATCAAGATTTAGATATGCCAGGCCTGTTTGGTATGTGCCACCAAAAGGATAACCTACGTTGGTACCTGCCGTAGCCGGACCGCCTGAACTATACCTCGCCAAATACTGAAACAGCGGGATGTTAGCCTGACTGCCTACCTCACCATAACCTACACGGAATTTCAGGTCAGACAGGAAATTAACATCTTTCAGAAAATCCTCCTGTTTGGCGCGCCATGCAAATGATGCTGATGGAAAAACACCATATTGGTTGCCTTTATAAAACCTTGATGAGCCATCACGACGAACTGTTGCTGTTAACAGATACTTATCATCATATTTATAACTTAAGCGACCAAATTGCGATGCCAATGTGTAAACAGTTTGGTTACCAAAGGCGATCAGGTTTCTTACCTGGCTCAGATCGCGGATGGAGTTGCTCGGCAAATCGTTGCCACTACCGCCAATGGTTCTGAAATTGTTTTTTTGTTCGGATACACCCGCCAAAAGGTCTAAAGTGTGTTTGCCGAATACTTTATTGTACGATATGGTGTTCTCCCACAACCACTCATAAGTGTTGTTGGCACTTTGCGAGTAAGTGCTTAAGTTGTTATTACTGGCTACGCCGTATTGTACCAGGGTACGCAGATCGGCAGGGGTGAAATAATAGCCCGAAAAATCAGAAGTGTTTATACCCAGATTGGTTTTTACCTTTAAACCTTCAACTATGGTAGCCTCTAATGATGTTGTGCTCAAAAAATAGTTGGTTTGGTTTTTGGTATCAAGCGTTTCAATAAAGTAAACAGGGTTATTCCAGCTCTTGGTATAAATATTAACCGGGTTATAAAAACCATAGTTGCCATTACCGTCAGTAGCCTCCTTGGTAGCGCTGTTAGCACCTATTGTTGGTATTAACGAAGCTAACTGCAGCAAACTGCCTGTACCGAATGGGTTGGCACTGTTTTGTCTGGAATATTTAGCGCTGGCATTGGCCTTTAACCACTTGTTAACATTATAGTCGATATTTAAACCCAGGTTTATACGTTTGAAGAACGAACCCAGCACTATACCTTTCTGATCATAATATCCTGCCGAAAATGCGGTTTGTACCTTTTCGCTGCCACCACGTATGGCCAGGTTATAGTTTTGCCTTGAGCCTGTGCGGTAAACAGCATCCTGCCAGTTAACATTGGTTAAGGCTGATGGGTTGCTCCACTCAGGTAATTTATCAATAGGCGTTTCATTAGCCAGGGTTGCCCATTGCTCAGCATTCAATATATTGTATTTCTTCGGTTCGGCCTGTATTGATCCGTTAAGGTCTAACGTAACCTGAACGCCATCCTTACGGCCACGTTTGGTGGTGATGATAACCACACCATTAGCCGCGCGCACACCATATATAGCCGTTGCCGATGCATCCTTCAGTATATCCATTGATGCTATATCGCTGGGGTTAATGTTGTTTAAGCCGCCGGTTATCGGGTAACCGTCAACTACATACAAAGGGTCGTTACTGCCCAGGCTACCAACACCGCGTATCTGTACGCTAACACCGGCACCCGGTGCGCCATCGTTATTGGTAACCTGCACACCTGCCGAGCGGCCTTGCAATGCCTGATCGAGCTGGGTAACGGGTACCTTGGCAATTTGGTCGGCACTAACTGAGCTTACCGAACCGGTCAAGTCCTTACGTTGTGCGGTGCCGTAACCCACCACTACAATCTCTTGCAATGCCTGGCTGTTTGATGCCAGGGTGATGTTGATGGTTGTGCGGTCGCCTACGGCAATTTCCTGCGTGGTATAACCTACGTAGGTTACCTCCAGTATCGCGCCATCGGGTACGTTTAAGGTGTAGGTACCGGTTGCGGTGGTGGTAGTGCCAACTGTGCTGCCCTTTACGCGCACGCTTGCCCCCGGTATAGGGCCTGCATTGTCAGAAACAACACCTGTAACGCGCTTGCTTTGCGCAAAGGCGTTAAGAAAGGTAAAAGCAGCAAGTAACACAGACAGGTAGAGCCTGAAATACCTACTGTTTCTGAAAAACAGTAAATTTCTTTTCATGTGACAGTAATTTGATTAGAGAACTGGGTTTATAATAATTGTATAAAACAAATTTAACATACTGCCACACTGAGGTATAGTATTAAATTATCATTTTTCGATGCTTTTTAGTCTATTTCAATGCAAAATGGAGCGGATTGATACTTTTTTGCAATCGATGCCAAAAACAGGTGATTAAGTGTCTGTGTAACATATAATATAGTAAGATGCCTTAATTATGTGTTTTACTGACCGATGAAGTAGCCAAGGCATTACGAAGCGAAAATGAGTGAGGGGAAATGATATTTATTTATCAATTGCCTATATTAGCCGCCTAACAATATACTATCCTCATGAAAAAATATGGGCTTATAGGTTACCCGCTTTCCCATTCGTTTTCAAAGAAATACTTTACCGACAAATTTGAGCGCGAAGGCATTACCGATTGCGTTTACGAATTGTACCCGATAGAGAGTGTAAAGAACTTTAACGATTTTTTGCATCAACACCCTGACCTGTGCGGCCTTAATGTTACCATACCTTACAAAGTTGATATAATGGATCATATTGATTGGCTGGATGCCGGGGCAAAGCACGTTGGCGCGGTAAACACTATACGTATAGATAAGGAGTCGCCGGTATCGGTAGCCTTTCAGGGCGAGGTAGGTTTTGGTGGTGACGATTTCAGGCTCGAAGGTTTTAATACCGATGTTTATGGTTTTGAGGAATCGTTAAAGCCATTATTAAAGTCGCGCCACAGTAGTGCCCTGGTTTTGGGCAATGGCGGCGCGGCAAAGGCCGTGTTTTATGTGCTGAACAAACTGGAGATACCTTTTACTATCATTACCCGCAGGGAGCAGCCCGGTACTATATTGTTCGATCAGCTTACACCTGCCATGGTGGCCGAGAGTAAACTTATCATCAACACTACACCGGTAGGCACATCGCCTAATGTGGATGAATGCCCGCCAATACCTTACGAGGCTATTACGGATGAACATTTGTTGTATGATCTGATCTACAACCCCGAGCAAACCCTCTTTCTACAAAAAGGCGCCCAAGTAGGTGCTGATACCAAGAACGGCCACGAGATGCTGATACTACAAGCCGAAAAAGCCTGGACGATATGGAACTCTAATGAACGTTATCCATGAGGTTAATAGCAGTTATATCAGTATTAGTGTTGTTATTAGCCGCTTGTAGTAACGAGCAGGATTATTCGCCTAAACCGCGGGGGTTTTACCGTATCTATTATCCCGAAAAGGCATACCGCCAATATAACGAGGACTGCCCATACAGCTTTCAATACCCGGTTTACGCGAATATAAGTGCTGATCCGCAGGCAAAAAATAAAAGCTGCTGGATCAACATGAACTTTAAGCAGTTTAAGGGCGTATTGCACCTGAGTTACCAGCCCATTACCTCCAAAAAGATATTTGATGAATTGGTTGAGGATGCCCATACCTTTGCCTTTAAGCATACGGTAAAAGCTACTTCTATTGATGAGGGCAACATCAGCTATCCCGACCGTAAGGTGTATGGCTTGTATTATACCATTGATGGCAACGCGGCATCGTCAGTACAGTTTTTTTTAACCGATAGTACCAAACATTACCTGCGCGGGGCACTATACTTTAGCAGCGAGCCCCGGTTAGATTCTATACAGCCTGTGCTCGATTTTGTGAAGCAGGATGTTGATGTAATGATCAAAACATTCAGGTGGAAATAAGTACATTTGGTGGCCGAAACAAGGCGGCTTTATTTCCCTTATCCAATAAATATATACCTAATAAACCATGACCAAACAAAGCTTCGGTTCATTTAAATACCTGTTATTTGTTCTTCTTATTATAGCCGGTTGTAGTAAAGAAAGTCAGCGCGAGGTTGAACCCGAACCTGAAGTAGTACCCGAAAAAGAATACTTTGTATCAAGCACCTTAATAAGCAGCTTCACTAAGGCTCAACTACAAGCTACGGCAACAAACCTTGGTTTAGATGCCTTTAAGGATGCTATATTGTACGATGTTGATTTCTATCAGTTCATCTACAACACCACATTAAATGGTAAGGATATACAGGCATCGGGTTTGTTATGTGTGCCTAAAGGCATGAGTACTGCTCCAGCCTTATTAAGTGCCCAGCACGGTACCATATTCAGCGATGCTGAGGCCCCATCAAACTTTCCGCGTACTTATAGCGGGTTTGAGATACTGGCCTCGGCAGGTTACGTTACCCTGATACCCGATTATATTGGCTATGGCGTATCGGCAAGCGTTCAGCACCCTTATTATGATATGCAATCATCAGGCTTAACGGTGGTTGATATGATCAAGGCATCAAAGGAATATCTTGAAAAAGAAAATAAGGCTATTAACGATAAATTGTTCCTGTTAGGTTACTCGGAGGGAGGCTATGTTACCATGGCTGCGCAACGGGAGATAGAAACCAACGCCGACCATAAGTTGAGCATAACCGCCGCTGCCGAGGGTGCCGGAGGGTATGATATAAGCCTGATGTTGCAAAAGGTAACCGGTGTAACAAGTTATCCCGATCCATCATTCCTGGCGCTGTTCATCCAAAGTTATAATACGCTTTATGGCTTTAACCGTCCGCTTACCGATTATTTTAAGGAGCCTTACGCGGCACGTGTACCACAGTTGCTTGATGGCAGCCGTAATGGTACACAGATCAACGGCCAGTTAACTAATACCCCGACAGATCTGTTTGCTGATGCCTTTTATGGTAGCTTAACCAATGCCAATGCCGAAGCTGCCTTTAAGGCCAAGGTGGCCGAAAACAGCTTCCCTAACTGGTCGCCAAAAAGCGTTACACGGCTATACCACGGTACTGCGGATGCCAACGTTTTTATTGAAACATCGCAAAGTACTTACGATCGTTTTCGGGCAGCTGGGGCAACAAATGTAACACTGATACCTATACCCGGCGGTACGCACCAAACCAGCGTTTTCCCGATGGTGCAGGATGCGCTGCAATGGTTTGCTACACGCTAATGGCAAAAATTACTTTTAGCTACAACCATATTTCAGCCTAATTGAATACTTTTGCTGCCATGGCCAAGGTTCAGTATTTTGTAAATAATCCCTTTCAGGAAAACACCTACCTGTTATATGATGATAGCGGCGAATGCGTTATTATCGACCCCGGGATGTATACCGGTGCTGAACAAAATGCCGTAGTGAATTATATTGCAGAAAATAAGCTGAAGCCTGTACTGCTGCTCAATACACATTGCCATATCGACCATGTGCTGGGCAATAAGTTCGTGTTCGATCAGTATGGCCTAAAGCCCCAATTTCATATCGGCGAAACCGTGGTGTTAAACCATGCCCCGGTAAGCGCCCAGCAAATGGGTTTCAGGTACGATAATTCGCCCCTGCCTGATGAATACCTGCCCGAAAGCGGCACCATCAGTTTTGGAAATACCACGTTAGAGCTGATATTCGCTCCCGGCCATTCGCCCGCGCATTTGTGTTTTTATGATAAGCAGGATAATATTTTGATAGGCGGCGATGTGCTTTTCAGAGGCAGCATTGGTCGTACTGACCTGCCGGGAGGCAATCATGCTCAATTATTAAAAAACATTCGCGAAAAACTATTTGTTCTGCCTGATGATTGTACGGTATATCCGGGCCACGGCCCCGAAACTACCATTGGGTTTGAAAAGCAGTACAATCCTTTTTTTAACAACTAACACTTAGCACACCGGCCTTAATTTGAACACCTCGGTATACATAGCCAAACGCTACCTTTTTTCGCGTAAAAAGGTGCATGCCATCAATATCATATCAGGCATATCCATGCTTGGGGTATTTGTGGGCAGCGCGGCGCTGATCATTATCCTGTCGGTGTTCAATGGTTTTGAAAAGGTGATACTTTCGCTGTACAGCAATTTTAGTCCGGAGTTGAAGATAGAGGCTAAACTTGGCAAAACCTTTAATCCTGATACAACCTATTTCACTAACCTGCAAAAGGACGAGCGCATATTCTCGTACACCCAGGTATTGCAGGAGAAGGTATTGCTGCGTTACGGCAACAAGCAGTTCATCGGCACACTAAAGGGCGTTAGCAATAGTTTTTTGAAAAATACACAGCTGGATAGCACCATTATGGCCGGCTCATTTACGCTGATGATGGATGGTAGGGATTTTGCTGTTATTGGCACTACCATACAATCAAGCCTCGGGGTAAATATTTATGATCCTAATGCTAACTTGCAGATCTACTCGCCACGGCGTAACGCTACGGCGGCGGCTAACCCGTTAAATGAGTTTGTGGTGCGCAACATTACCCCATCGGGTGTGTTTGGTATACAGCAGGATTTTGATGATATTGTGGTGACCTCGCTCAGCTTTGCCCGCGACCTGCTGGATGAACCTAAACAGGTATCATCATTAGAGCTCAACTTTAAAAAAGGTACCAACATTAACAAGGTTCAGCAGGATATTGAGCAGCATATTGGCAAACAATTTTATATAAAAAGCCGCATGCAGCAAAATACCGAACTATATAAAACGTTGAATTACGAAAGATGGTCGGTATTTATGATCTTAACATTTGTACTGATCATCGCGGTGTTCAACATAATTGGCTCGTTAACCATGCTGGTAATTGATAAGCGTAAGGATATTGCCATACTTACCAGCCTGGGTGCCGGTAAAAAGCTGATACAGGGCATCTTCTTTTTTGAGGGGATGATGATATCAGTAGCGGGTTGCGTGGCCGGTATTATTGTTGGGTTGATGTTTTGTATATTACAGCAGCAGTACGGGTTGATACGCATGGGCGGGGCCTTAACGGTTATTGATGCCTACCCGGTTGATTTGAAGGTCAGTGATTTTGGCCTCGTGTTTTTAACCGTTTTAATAATAGCGGTAATAGCCTCGGGCATAAGTGCCAGGCTAAGTGTTAAAGGATTAAGTGAAATAAAACAGGATCTATAATTTTAATGATGCATTCATCATCTGTTAAATATGTGTTTTTAGGTTGCGCCGTTTTGTTAATGGCCATGGCATCATGCGGTGGCGATGGGCATAACGATAAGCCTAAAGTGTATAAGGGCCTTTACAGCTTTGGCCCCGAGATAAAATCATTCAGCGAGTGCGGGCGCGAAAAGGAATTTTGGGTTACCGATAGCTCATCACAACTGGAACTGGAATATTCGCAGCTTAACTTTGAAAAACCTTACGAACCGGTTTATGTAGAGGTAGAGGGCGTAAAGGTACCGTCAGACAAGGATGGTTTGGGTGCCGAATATGATAGTACGCTGGTAGTACGTAAACTCATCAAAATTACCCGTGAAATTCCGCAGGATATTTGCCACTAAGCAGGCGCACGGGTATCTTACATTTAAACAATAAAAACAAATTAGCAGCTTATAGCTTTTAATATTAGCTTTAAGCTTTTAACCATGCGGCTTAGCCCTATAAACTTCTTATCATGGAATCAAAACGTCAGCAAAAATTTGCAGGAGTAATACAACAGGATCTTGCCGCAATATTTCAGCGCGAAGGCGCAGCTTACCTGCCCGATACGCTGGTAACCATAACCAAAGTACGTGTAACCCCCGATTTGGCCATAGCACGTGTTTTTTTGAGCTTTTTTAATAACAATAATACACAGCAGGCGCTGCAACTGGTAAAATCACACGCCTCAGAAATACGTTATAAACTGGGTGCCCGTATAAAAGATCAGGTGCGTATAATACCGCAACTGGAATTTTTTGTGGACGATACCAACGAGTATGTTGAGCGTATGGATAAGCTGTTTGATAAAATAAGCAAAGAGCCGCGCCAGCCTGATACAGAATAAAATTTTTAGCCATGGGAAAAGCATCGGTTACATTGGCGGCACACTTGGCAATGGCTGAGGTGCCGGTTTCGGTTGTAGTTGATTTTGACAGCGGCAATGATAAACTTTTGCGGGTTGACTTTACCGATGCCAACAAAGAGCTTACGCCCGAAATAGTTGATGATGTTGAAGCCTTTAACATCTGGGTTACTACCCGCCTTACCGATACGGGTTGCCGCTATGGTATAGGTGGCTATCTGGAAAATCGAACCGTTTATAGTCGCAAACAACTTTTTGGTTCGGGGGAAGATGAACCTCGCAGCCTGCACCTGGGGGTTGATATATGGGCTGATGCCGGCACCGTTGTACGTGCCGCGCTTGATGGTACGGTGCATAGCTTTAAGGATAACAATCAGCATGGCGACTATGGCCCCACCATTATACTACAGCACCATGTTAACGGGTTAACGTTTTATAGCCTGTACGGGCATTTGAACCGAGCCTCGCTGCAACATTTGCAGGTAGGGCAGCAAGTGCATGCCGGGCAAAAAATAGCGGAATTTGGCACAGCCGACGAGAACGGCAACTGGCCGCCACACCTACATTTTCAACTAATGCTGGATATGCAAGGCAAAGAGGGCGACTATCCCGGTGTATGCAAATCATCCCAAAAAGCGGAATACCTCGAAATTATTGCCGACCCTAATTTGCTGCTGAACTTTTTGCCCGAAGATTACAAATAACTCAACCACCATTGTTTGTGCGTCATTTTATACTTCATGTACCAGCGGCATGGAAAGTATAGAATAAATATGGCAAGCGCCCACATCAGGTAAACAAAGTACAGGGATGCGCCATCTTTAGGTGGAGTGCCATTGTTGGCGGTTTTTACTATCAGGTAGGCTATAAAGGCCATCAGGCGCAGCAGGTACAAGTGTAGTATATAGTAAAACATAGGTACCCGGCCAAACAATACCATAATGCGGGTAAAACCGTTTTCGGCGTTTTCAAATGCGGCTAATAATAGATTACACGCGCCGAGGGTTATCAGCAAATAATCTAACGATGGCGGGTACTTTTGTACATTGATGAATGAAAGTATAGTACGATACCACACCCCCTGATCGGTCCATTGGTTTGGATCTCCATAAATATTCACCAAACGCAGCACCACAAACAGTGCTAATGATGATAGCCCGATGGTGATGAGCAGCGGCTTACGTTTAGCCGAATCAAGCTTGAACAATCCGCCAAAAACATAGCCTACGGCCATAACGCCTATCCATGGTATCAAGGGGTAAAGTATAAATACCTTAGTATAGCTTGTTAACTGTACAATAGTTTGCACGTGCAAAAAGCTCCAAACGGTACCCCAGGGCGCAGGCATCTGGTCGGTTTTAATACCATCCAGCGCGTTATGCCCAAATATCATGATCAGGCCAATGGCGGCTATCGCCGCACGTGGTAAATAGATCAACCCGGCAAGGGCTATCATGCTGATGCCCAAAGCCCATATTACTTGCACAAAAACAAAATCGAAATTCAAATTAAGCGCCCAGCCAAAGCGGATAACGGTAAACTCCAAAAATACCAGCCATAAGCCGCGGGTTATTAAAAACTTAGCGGCCTCGCCCTTGGTTTTGCCATTGCTGAAAAACAAAAAAGCCGATGTGCCCGCCAAAAAAACAAAGGTTGGCGCGCAAAAATGTGTAATGAACCGGGTAAGAAATAATGATGTAGAAGCCCTGGTCAGATCGGTTGGGTCAAACTGTTGCGGCATAAAAAAGTCACGCGTGTGGTCTAATGCCATAATTACCATAATGAGGCCACGCGTAATATCGATCGAGTCGATCCTTTTTTTAGGCTTAACAACAAAATCGGTCATTGCAATAAAGTTTAATGCAACTTACATAAAAGTATCTACTATACAAGGCTTAAATTTAATTAATAGCGGTACGATATGTAACTTCGCGGTTCAGATGCAAAGAGAGCAGATTTCGGTATTCGATATATTCAAGATAGGCATAGGGCCATCAAGTTCGCACACATTAGGCCCCTGGCGTGCGGCCCAGCAATTTGTACAGCTACTTACCGATGCCTGTGCTTTGCCGCAGGTGGTACAGGTTAAGGTATTGTTGTACGGCTCGCTGGCTAAAACAGGCAAAGGCCACGGTACCGATATTGCCATACTGCTTGGCCTTAGCGGTGACGACCCGGTTACCTTTGAGGTTGACCAGGTTGATCCGAAAGTGAACGAAATAATCACCTCGCGCCAACTGGTGCTGGGCGATGTAAGGCCCATCAGCTTTTATAAGGATGATGATATGCTTTTTCTGTTCAGCGAAAGCCTGCCGTATCACCCTAACGCCGTAACCTTTCAGGCTTTTTTAAGCAGCGGCAAGGCTATATCAGCCACGTATTATTCCATTGGTGGTGGTTTTGTGGTTAAGGACGGGGAGGATAACAATGCTAAAACCGAAGTTGATCTGCCTTTCCCTATCGATACCGCCCGCGACCTGTTGATTTGGTGCATGAAAACCGGCCTCAAAATATCAGAGGTAGTGATGGAGAACGAGCTGGCCTGGCGTACCGAAGCCGAAACCCGCGCGGGTGTGCTCAATATATTCAGAGTGATAAAAGAGTGTATTTACCGTGGATGCCATACCGGCGGCTCATTACCCGGCGGCCTTAACGTGGCACGCCGTGCAGCAAGCCTCAACAAGCGCCTTACCAAAGGTTTACCTTACAGCAACTACGAGGAGTGGGTTAGCGTGATCAGGCAAAGTGGTGATGGTTTTAAAAATATACTGGATTGGGTAAGCTGTTTCGCCTTAGCTGTTAATGAGGAGAATGCCTCGTTCGGCAGGGTGGTTACGGCGCCAACCAATGGCGCGGCAGGGGTTATACCCGCGGTGCTGCAATATTACATCGCTTTTTGCGATGGCTTTAGTGATGATAAGATCATCAAGTTTATGATGACGGCATCAGAGGTGGGCAGCATCTTTAAAAAGGGCGCTACCATATCAGCCGCCATGGGCGGTTGCCAGGCCGAGATCGGCGTATCATCAGCCATGGCAGCGGCGGCGCTTACCGAGTGTTTGGGCGGCTCGCAAAGGCAGGTGTTAATGGCGGCCGAAATTGCCATGGAGCATCACCTCGGTTTAACCTGCGACCCTATCGGCGGACTGGTGCAGGTGCCTTGTATCGAGCGTAATACCATGGGTGCCATCAAGGCCATCACGGCATCGCAATTAGCGCTGCAAACCAACCCCGATAATGCCAAGGTAAGCCTTGACGCGGTAGTGAAAACCATGTGGCAAACCGCGCAGGACATGAACTCAAAATATAAAGAAACATCCGACGGTGGCCTGGCGGTAAACATACCTATCAGTTTACCCGAATGTTAATCCTCAGCATAAAATAAACAAAGCAGCGCTACAATGATCAATATATTCAGATCGTACAACCCGATAGTTATACTGTGGCTGGCAGTGCTGGTATTTGTTACACGGATAGGTTACCTGGTTAACGTGCCCGACAGGCTGGAATTCATCTTTGTCGAATCGTTTTCGCGCTTGCTGGTACCGGTATCGTACGAGTATGCGTTGTCGCCTTTTTTTAACGTGCTGCTTGCTGCCCTGCTGGTATTTATACAGGCCTTGCTGCTCAATACCATGGTGAATTATTTTAACCTGCTCAATAGGCCATCGTACATGCCGGCACTGATGTATATCACGGTATCGGCATTGTTTACCCCGTTTTTAAGGTTGAGCGCGCCACTTATCTGCAACTTTTTGGTGATATGGATGCTGTATAAGCTTTTCAGTTTATACAAAGGTAACGATGTAAAATCCACCTGTTATGATCTGGGGCTGATCGTGGCGCTGGGCTCGCTCATTTACCTGCCATTCAGTTGGGTATTTGTGGTGATCTTTATCGCGCTGATTATCTTCAGGCCATTCAACTGGCGCGAGTGGGCGGCGGTGATCATCGGTTATGCAACGGTGTTCTTCTTTTTAGCCGTAGTGTATTTTTGTAACGATAGGATAGGCCGTTTCTCAACCATCTGGCTGCCGCTGGCCGGTAAATTCCCCACACGCATCAGCATAAATAATTACACTTACTCGCTGCTTATACCGGTGGTGGTGATATTGGTAATATCGGGCTATAAATTGCAGCAGGGCTTTTTTAAGAGCTATGTGCATATCCGTAAATCGTTCCAGTTGCTGCTGGTGTATTTTGTGGTGGCGGGCTTATCATTCTATGTAAAGCCCGAGTTTCAGCTCAATCATTTTTTGCTTTGCGCTGTGCCTGTGGCCATTACTTTCGGCTATTATTTTTTGCATGCCACAAGCCGCTGGTTTTACGAAACGCTGTATTTTTTATTGGTGGCGGGCATTATTTACTTTCAGTTTAACACTTTTTAACTATAATATTCGTCCATATTTGAGGCGTTATGTTAGCTTTGTAACATGAAATTTGGAGTTGTTATATTTCCGGGGTCCAATTGCGATGAAGACATTATCTACGTTCTGGACAAAATTCTGGGTCAGCAGGTAGTTCGCCTTTGGCATAAAGATCATGATCTGCAAGGGTGTGATTTTATAGTATTGCCCGGCGGTTTCTCATTCGGCGATTATTTACGTTCAGGCGCTATTGCCCGTTTTTCGCCTATTATGCAGGAGGTTATACAGTTTGCCGCTAAAGGTGGTTATGTAATGGGTATATGTAACGGCTTCCAGATATTAACTGAATCGGGCTTGCTTGAAGGCGCCCTGTTGCACAACAAAAACCGTAAGTTTATTTGCCGCAACACCTTTGTATTGCCGCAAACCCAAAATTCATTACTTACCGCGCAGATAGATCCGCAGCGTGTACTGAAAATTCCGGTAGCGCATGGCGAGGGTAATTATTTTGCCGATGCCGATACGCTGAAATCATTAGCTGATAACGATCAGGTATTGTTCAGGTACTGCGATGAAGCGGGTAATATAACTGATGATGCCAACCCTAATGGCACCCTGCAAAACATTGCGGGCATCACCAACAAAAACCGTAACGTGTTTGGTTTTATGCCACACCCTGAGCGCGCGGCCGATACAGTGCTTGCTAACGAGGATGGCCTGGCTATTTTTGAATCAATATTATCAATGGTGAAGGCCTGATGGCTAACCTTGTAATTGATATAGGGAATACGCTTACCAAGGTTGCAGTTTTTGAGCACGAACAATTGCTTGAAACCGGCCACTATGCCGATGCTGATACCGCCTTGTTTGATGACCTGCTGAGCAGATACACTATTGACAAGGCCATCATATCATCAGTAAAAAAGGATACACCTTACTGGCTCTCTGTATTAAGCACAAGGTTAACGGTAATGCATTTTACCGCCACTATGGCAAGCGGCATTACCAACCATTACCTAACACCGCATACTTTGGGTTTAGATAGGGTGGCCGCGGTAAATGGCGCGGTACATTTATATCCCCAAAAAAACAGCCTGGTAATTGATGGCGGCACTACCATAACCTATGATTGGGTTGATGCCGGCGCAAATTATTTTGGCGGCAGTATATCGCCGGGGCTAAATACCCGTTATAAGGCTTTAAACCATTACACACAAGGCTTGCCATTGGTTGATGCCGATGCCGGTTTTGGAATGGCTTATGGCAACAGCACGCAAACGGCCATACAATCGGGTGTGCAAAACGGATTAAAATATGAGCTTGCAGGTTTTATTGAAGCCTACAGCCAAACTGATAAACAACTGAACATTATACTAACCGGCGGCGATAGCGATTTTTTTGATACTCTGTTGAAAAATAGCATCTTTGCCCCCCAAATTAATATTGAACCTAATTTGGTTTTAATAGGATTAAATGCCGCATTACTACAACATAATGACTAAATATACTAAGCTATTTTTTACGCTTGTTCTTGTTATCAGTGCCTTTGGCGCAAGCGCTCAGTCTGGTGCAACCACAAGTTCGCCTTATTCACGATACGGTATCGGTGATATTGACCCGAACTGGACACCGCAAACCGCCGGTATGGGCGGTATAGCTACAGCTACCAATACCATAAGCGGTTTCGCTACCATTAACACTATCAACCCGGCATCATACGCCGCTATCGGGCTTACAACTATTGATGTAGGCGCGTTCGGTAGCAGCCTTAAGCTTAGTCGCAGTAGCCTGAATTCTGAAAAAAGCACCAACTTCAGGCTTAACCATCTGTTGTTCGCCTTTCCGGTAACCAAACGTTCGGCCATGAGTTTTGGCTTACAGCCTTACAGCCAGCGTGGTTACGAATACACACAAACACAATCAAACCTGGGTACATCAGATCCTGCTGATACCAACTCGGTTAATTACAGATACAGCGGCGAAGGCGGCTTGACCAAAGCGCACATCGGTTATGGTTTTGGTATAGGTAAGCACCTTATGTTGGGTGCCAATGTATCGTACATATTCGGTAGCATGAAAGATTACCGTGTAACCTCAATACCTGATCTGTATGGCGCGTTCAATACCCGTATCGAGCAAAACAGCAGTGTACAAGGCTTTAACTATGATTACGGCGCGCAATTCATGTTCAATGTAAGCGACCGTAATGTGGTAACTTTTGGTTACTCAGGTTCGGCGCCAACCAAGCTTAATATTCAAAACAGCACTTATGTATCGCACTTTACTTACGGTACCGATGGCAGCGAGAACCTGCCGCTTGATAGTGTGGTAAAAGCGGATAACCCGAAATCAAAATTAAAACTACCTTCAATAAACAGGTTTGGTGTATCATACAAAATGGGTGAAAAATTATTGATCGGTGCTGATTATACCATGGGTAAATGGTCTGACCTATCAGCCACCGGCGATGGTTACGAAACCGTTAACCAAAACATGAAGGATAGTAAAACCTATAACATAGGCGCGCAAATTACCCCTAACGTTAACAAGCTGAATAATTATTGGGCATTGGTTGATTACCGTTTTGGTTTTATGTACAACCAAACCAACCTGCGTGTTAACAGCACCGATATTACACAATATGCCGCAACCTTTGGTTTAGGCCTGCCATTGCGCCCAAGCCAAACCAGCACCAGCTATTACAAGATCAACGTATCTGCTGAAATTGGTAAGCGCGGAGCATTAAATAATAATCTGGTAAAAGAAAACTACATCAACATACGTTTAGGGTTTACACTTAACGATAAGTGGTTCACCCGTTATAAGTTTGATTAATATGTTTTTGCAAAGAGGTAATAAGGCTTTATCATGGTGTTTCGCGATGCTATGCGCCAGCCTGCTTTTTGCCTCGTGCGAGAATGATCTCCAAAAGATCAGAGCACTATCTGAGCAGGACTTAAAACCCCAGGAGCGTACCATTGATGCTGAAATTACCTACAGTGATTCGGCACACGTTAAGGCGGTTGTTTATGCTCCGCTGATGATAAGCCACACGGTTGATACCCCTTATTATGAGATGCCTAAAGGCGTTAAAATTCTTTTTTACGATAACGACCGCAAGGTGATCAATACTCTCACCTCAAAATATGCCATCACAAAGGATGACAACAACATTATTGAGTTGTATAAAAACGTAGTATCAAAAAACCAAAAAGGCGACGTTTTTAAATCAGAGGAATTGATATGGAACGGTAAAACCAAACTGATCACATCAAGCCAGCCTGTACAAATAGTTACTGCCGACGGTAACATATCAAACGGAGTAGATTTTGAAAGCAATGATGACTTTACTCATTTCAAGATGAATCAGATGACGGGCATCTACAATGTCGACCAAAAAGAGATGGAATAATAAATAATTTCAACGTCAAATTTGTTTTAAAGAATTTTACTAAAAATTGTATCTTGCGCCCTCTTTTTAAATAGTTAATAATTATAGAGTTTATATGGGAATTATGAGTTTTTTGCGCGATAAGATGGGGGTGATACTCGTCGTCGTTATCGGTATTGCGCTTTTTGCTTTCGTTGCAGGTGAGGTTATTCACTTTGGTGGCTCGTTTTTTAGGGGCGATGCCAACACTGTTGGTATTGTTGGCGACGAAAAAATATCATACCAGGATTTTAATGCCAGGGTTGAGCAAAATTCAGAGCAGTTTAAACAACAATCAGGTCAGGGTAGCATTACCCCGCAAATATTAAGCTACGTTCAGGAAAATACCTGGAACCAGATGATTAGCCGCGCTATCGTATCTAACCAAATAGCTAAGTTGAACCTTACTGTTGGCGAAAGCGAAACCAAATCGCTGATAAGTGGTACAAACCCAAGCCCGCAAATTGTGCAGATGTTTGGCAACCCGCAAACCGGTCAACTTGATCGTGCGCAGTTGGATAACGTATTGCGTAACATCAACGCCGCTAAGGATGGCGACCCGATGAAAAAACAATGGCAGGATTTTGTTGCCCAGATCATCGAATCAAAAAAAGCTGAAAAATATGTTGCCCTGGTTAGCAACGGCCTGTATGTAAACTCGCTTGAAGCTAAGGATGATTACGAAGCTAAAAACAAACTGGCTAACTTCCAGTATGTAGCGCTTGATTATGCTTCAGTACCTGATAATAAGATCAACGTTACTGATGCTGATTACCAGGAGTACTACGATGCTAACAAAAAACTGTTTGTTAATAAACAAGAGCTGCGCAGCTTTAAATATGTAGCTGTTAACGGTGCTGCTTCAAAAGAAGATAGCGCTGCTATAAAAACTCAAACCGAAAAATTAGCCGCTGATTTCAAAGCCAGCACTAACGATTCGTTATTCGTACAAGTAAACTCAGAAACCAAAGAGCCTATACTTTACCGCAAAAAAGGTCAGCTTGACCCTGCACTTGATTCGGTAATGTTTAGCGCTGCTAAAGGTTTTGTATATGGCCCGTACCTTTCAAACGGTAGCTACAAAGTAGCTAAGCTGGTTGACTCACGTATTGGTCCTGATTCTGTTAAGGCAAGCCACATCCTGATCTCTGCCCAATCAGCAGGTGGTGAGGAGAAAGCTGAAGCAAGGATCGATTCATTGAAAAAACTGATACAAGGCGGTCGTTCATTTGATGAGCTGGCCAAATTATTCTCTGATGATAAGCAATCAGGCGAAAAAGGCGGTAGCCTGGGTACTTTCGGTCGTGGTGCTATGGTACCTGCTTTTGATGAGGCCGCGTTTAACGGTAGCAAAGGCGAACTAAAAGTAGTTACTACCCAGTTTGGTGTTCACCTGATCCGTATCGAAGATCAAAAAGGTTCATCAAAAGTTGTTAAGGTAGCCGTGGTTGATAAGCCAATTGCCGCAAGCGAAAAAACACGTTCAGCAGCTTACAACAAAGCGCAATCATTCTTAGCCGGTGTAAACAACGGCGATTTTGATGCTGAGGCTAAAAAAGATAAAATGACCGTACAGCAAGGTAGTGACGTTAGCGGTGTAGTATCAGGCATCCCTGGTTTAGATAATGCCCGCGAGTTAGTGCGCTGGGTATTTAAAGCCGAAGTTGGTGATGTATCTGAACAAGTATTTACCGCCGGCGATCAATACGTGGTTGCACAGGTTTCGCAAATTAAACCTGAAGGCCAGTTACCGCTCGAGGCTGTTAAAACTGCCATTTTACCTGCTGTACGCAACCAGGTAAAAGCAAAACAACTTATTGAGAAAATGCAGGGCGCTGTTAACGGTGCATCAAGCATAAACCAGGTAGCTCAAAAAGTAGGTGGCAAAGTAGCTCCTGCACAAAACATAGTATTCGCTAACCCTGTAATTCCGGGTGTTGGTGTTGAGTACACGGTTATTGGTTCGGTATTTGGCGCTCAGCCTAAAAAAGTATCAAAACCGGTTGAAGGTACAAATGGTGTTTACGCCTTTGTAGTTGATGGTTTTGTTAAACCGGCAGCACTTAACAACTATGTTAAGCAAAAGCAACAGCTTGGTCAGGCCCTGCTGCAACGCTCGCAAGGGCAGCTGTTCGAGGCTTTACAAGATAAGGCGAATGTAAAAGATTACAGAGCTAAGTTTTTATAACAGTATTTTAAAGTAATTTTGTATCCGGGAGTGGTCATCATTCCCGGATTTTTTATTTTAAGAGCAAATGGAAATTCAGGAAAATATCATAAATAAGGTTGCCCAAAGCGGCCTGGTAACGCTTGATCCGGCTGAGTTTTATCAGCATGGCGAGCGTGTGGTGTACGATATAAAGGATAATCTTTTCCACGGCCTTATACTCAGGGAAAAGGATTTTCGCGATTTTGTGAAAGCTCACGACTGGAGCCAGTACCAGGATAAGTTTGTTGCCGTTACCTGCACTGCCGACGCTATTGTGCCCGCATGGGCCTTTATGCTGCTGGCCAACCGCATGGCGCCCTACGCCAAAGAGGTAGTATTTGGCGATGCCGAAGTTTTGGAAACAGTATTGTTTGTAAAGGCTACGGCCAACCTCGATGTAGAGAAATACCGCGACCAGCGTTTGGTAATTAAAGGTTGTGGTGATGTACCCGTGCCTACAGCGGCTTATGTTGAACTGGCTAAAAAGCTTACGCCGGTAGCCAAAAGCCTGATGTTTGGCGAGCCATGCTCAACCGTACCTATTTACAAGCGTAAAGATTAATATATACCCGGTATTGAAAAACGGTGTGTTTTTTGTGACTATAAACAGTGATGCGCATTTGGGCAGGCTGTGGCACGTTAAACTATTTAGGGCCGCATCCGTCAAATTGCACAACAATCGCGTATAAAGCGCCTGTTGCATAAACCAGAAAATACACCGAATGAAGAGATTGATTTTAATATGCGGACTGCTTTTGGCAGCCGGTTTACAAGGCTACACCCAAACGCTCGACAACCTTGATAAGGCTGTTTTTGGCGTAGGCGAGGAGCTGAACTATAAACTAAAATACGGCATATTTACCGCTGCCGAGGCTAACCTGAAAGTGGTGGAGAGTACGCAAAAGTTTGATAACAAACCCGCGTACCACATAATTGCCGATGGTAATACTGCGGGCACATTTAACGTGTTTTACAAGGTGCGTAACCGCTACGAGAGCTTTGTGGATAAAACTACGTTGATGCCTTTCTACTACACCGAAAACCGTAAGGAGGGCAGCTACAAGCATACCGATAAGGTTACCTTTAACCATAAGGACGGTAAAATAAAGGCCGATAAAGGCGAGTTTGAGTTTAAGGGGCAGATGTTCGATTTTGTATCGGCGTATTATTTTGCCCGCTCGCTGGATATATCAAAGATAAAGATCGGACAAACCATTGATATGCCTTACTTTTTGGAGGATGGTATACATAAGCTCAACATTACCTATTTGGGTAAGGAGCAGGTGAAATGTTCAATGGGTACTTTTAATTGTTTAAAGTTCAACCCCACTATTATACCGGGTAAAATATTTAAAAAGAACAGTAAACTGTATCTTTGGATAACAGATGATGCCAACCGCATACCGGTAAGGGCGCATGTTGAAGTAATTGTGGGTAGTTTAACTATGGACCTGACAGGGGCCAAGGGACTTAAATACCCGCTAAATCCTGTAAAGAAGTAATTAATAATGATGATTGAAGTTGGCAGCGTGCTGGTGCATGAGGATGTAGTGAGAGAGAACTTTGTTTGTAATTTGAACAAATGTAAAGGGGCATGTTGTATCGAGGGCGATTCGGGTGCGCCTCTGTTGAACGAGGAGCGCGCTATACTGGATGAGATATATCCGAAGGTAAAACCCTATATGACGGCCAAAGGCATTGACACCGTTGAGCAGGATGGTACCTACGTAACCGATTTTGAGGGCGACTACACCACCCCATGCGTTGATACCAACAAGGAGTGCGCCTACGTAATTATGGAGAACGGTATCACCAAATGCGCTATCGAAAAGGCTTACGAGGCCGGCGATATCGACTGGAAGAAACCTATTTCGTGCCATTTGTATCCTATACGCATCACCGCTTACCCTGAGTTTGATGTACTGCATTACGATCGCTGGAACATTTGCAGCGACGCCTGCACCTTCGGCGATCAGTTAAAGGTACACGTACACGAATTTTTAAAAGGTCCGCTGATTCGCAAATATGGCGAGGATTGGTATAAGGAATTAGAGGAGGCCGTAGCCGCCGGAGTATAAAGTAAAAGAGCGATGGATATTATTCATCGCTTTTTTTATGCATGCGTATCAGGTATTTTGATCAGGAGCAATATGCTTTAAGGCGATTTACAATTAAATTAAATATTATTGTAACTGATAAAGCTCCACTACATGAAAACAGCTCTAATAACCGGCATAACCGGGCAGGATGGTGCATACTTAGCCGAGTTTCTGCTCAAAAAGGGTTATACCGTGCATGGGCTAAAGCGTCGGTCGTCATTATTTAACACCGCACGCATTGATCATTTATATGCCGACCCGCATGAGGATGGTGTAAAGTTCAGGCTGCATTATGGCGATCTGACGGATTCAACCAACCTCATCCGCATTATTCAGGAAGTTCAGCCCGACGAGATCTATAATCTGGCCGCGCAAAGCCATGTTAAGGTGAGTTTTGATACACCCGAATATACCGCCAATGCCGATGGTATAGGCGTGCTGCGTATCCTCGAAGCCGTACGAATATTAGGGCTTACCAATAAAACCCGCATCTACCAGGCATCAACATCCGAATTATATGGACTGGTGCAAGCCGTGCCACAGAGTGAAACCACGCCTTTTTATCCACGGTCGCCTTATGCGGTGGCTAAACTGTATGGTTACTGGATCATTGTAAACTATCGCGAAGCATATAATATGTATGCCTGCAACGGCATATTGTTCAATCACGAAAGCCCCATACGTGGCGAAACTTTTGTTACCCGCAAAATAACCCGTGCCGCGGCGCGTATCGCCTTGGGTTTGCAGAGTTATCTGTATATGGGCAACCTATCAGCCCAGCGCGATTGGGGGCACGCTAAGGATTATGTAGAGGCCATGTGGCTGATGCTGCAACAACCCCAACCGCAGGATTTTGTGATAGCCACCGGAACCACCACCACTGTGCGTGATTTCATCAGGCTGGCATTTGCGGAGTTGGGCATTGAAATAGAATTTAGCGGCCGTAATGAGAATGAGAAGGGCGTGATCATTGATTTGGATGAGGAACGCCTGGCTGAATTAAATATTGACCCTGCAAAACTTAAGTTTGGGCAAACGGTTGTAAAGGTTGATCCGAAATATTACCGCCCTACCGAGGTTGAATTGCTGATAGGCGATGCCACCAAAGCCCGCGAGGTATTGGGCTGGCAACCCAAATATGATCTGCACGCGCTGGTTGCCGATATGGTACAGGCCGATCTGCTTGAGGTTAAAAAGGACGACCACCTGCAAAAAGGCGGATTTAAGACACACAATTATTTTGAATAGGTAATAACTTTATACCCTCAAATGAAAAAAATATTTACGCTTATATTTCTTATTGTTTCATCGGCTTTGGTTACGCGGGCGCAATCGGTTTATCAGCCGTACTCGTATCAATTCTACCAAAAACTGAATGCCGATGTATACTCCACCAAAACACGCGTACACAGCGCCCTTAAACCTTTTTTGGTTGATGATAGCCTGCTGCGCCGCAGTTACGATTCGCTGATGAATTATGGCAGCGATGGCGACCACAGCGCAGGGTATCGTAAACTATTTACCGAACACCAGATAGACGTAAAGAATGATAAAAGCACATTCTATGCCGATCTGCTGCCTGATTTGGTTGTTGGCAGAGATTTCAGGCAGTTTAAACGCACCACCCGTATCACCTCGGTAGGTTTACAGGTAGGTGGTACTTTTGGCGATAAGGTATCATACAATGTTAGCGGCTTTTTAAACCGTGCCTTGTTCCCGGAGTATTTAACCACGTACATTAACCAGGTGGGTATTGTACCCGGCCAGGCGTATGATCGCAGTCCGAATGGTGACGTGAAGGATTGGTCGTACATTACAGCCAATTTATCGTACACTCCTGTAAAATATCTGAATATATCAGCAGGGCGCGACCGTACTTTTATAGGTGATGGATATCGCTCGTTATTATTATCGGACTATGCCTCGCCTGCCACTTATTTCAGACTGACGGGTACGCTGGGCAATGTGCGCTACATGGCCATGTGGCAAAACTTTAGCGATAGGATGAACCCCGAGCTGAACAACTACACCCACGACAGGCGTAAATGGGGTATATTCCACTTTTTAGATTGGAATGTGAGCAACCGCCTTTCGCTTGGCTTTTTTGATGCCATTGTATGGCCTAATGAAGATGATGCGGGGCATAAGCGTGGATTTGATTTCGCTTACATCAACCCCATCATATTTTTGCGCCCGGTTGAGGCATCAAGCGGCTCGCCGGATAATGCTGTTATTGGTTTTACCGGTAAGTATAAGTTAAGTGATCATGTAACGGCCTACGGCCAGTTTATGCTGGATGAGTTTGAGGCCGATAATTTCTTTTCGGGCGAAGGTAGTTCTCGTAATAAATTCGGCTGGCAATTGGGTGTGCGGGGAGCAAATCTGTTCAGCATACAAGGGTTGAATTACTTGCTTGAAACCAATACCATTACACCGTACACTTTTTCGGAACGATTTACGGCCGTTAACTATTCTGCCAACAGCGAACCATTGGCTCACCCCTGGGGAGCTAACTTTAGGGAAGTGGTAGGCTTACTGAATTACTCGTACAAACGTTTTGATTTTTCGGGCGAGTTTGACTTTGGACGCTACGGTATGGATTTGAACGGACTTAACTACGGTAAAGACCTGTTTGATGATTACCGTGAACCGGCCCGCACAACCGGCAACTGGACAGGGCAGGGGTTAACCACCAATATGTATTTGCTCGAAGGTAAAGTAGCCTATTTGCTTAACCCTAAATATAACCTGCGTATTGAGCTTGGTGGTTTAATTCGCGATGATGTTAACAGCGAATTTAAAAGCCGTACAGGTATGATCACTATCGGTTTGCGCAGTTCGTTCCGTAGTTTCTATAATGATCTGGCGGGTTTTAAAAGCCGCAACAGTGGCATGATAGTTAACTAAGGCTTATAAATTAAAGCCTTTAATACGGCTTAATTTTTTATCCAGCTCCACAGCCGCGCTGATCAGTGCCAGGTGGGTGAATGCCTGCGGAAAATTGCCCAGGTGTTCGCCACGTTTGCCCAATTCCTCGCTAAACAGGCCGAGGTGGTTGGCATAGCCCATCATCTTCTCAAAATTTTCTACCGCGCGGTCAATCTCGCCGCTTTTGGCCAGCGCCTCAATAAACCAAAAAGAGCACATATTGAAAGTGCCTTCCTCGCCATCAAGCCCGTCAATTTTTTCGAGATGATTGCGGTAGCGGTATATCAGTACATCCAGGCGCAGGTCACGGTCTATAACTTTCATGGTCGATAGCCAACGTGGCTCAAGCGGCGCTACGAAGTGGGTGAGCGGCATCAGCAAGGCGCTGGCATCTACATTGCTCGCCCCCTTGTACTGTACCCATACTTGCAGATCATTGTTCCAAAAGTTATGGTAAATGTCATTGTATATCTCATCGCGAACGCTTTTCCATTGAGCTTCAGGATAGGGGAATGAGCGATGCTCAGCTATCTTAATAGCCCTGTCCATAGCCACCCAGCACATCAGGCGGGTATGTAGAAACTCCCGCTTAATATTGCGTATTTCCCAAATACCATGATCAGGTTCCCGCCAGCGTTCAATAACATGCTCAACCTGCTTGTTAATAATGCTCCAAAACTCAAAGGTGATGGGTTTGTACGATTTATTATAGATGTAAATGGTATCTATCAACTCGCCATAAATATCAAGCTGGGTTTGGTTGGCGGCCTCGTTGCCTATACGTACCGGTTTTGAGCCTTTATAGCCGTCCAGGTGATCGAGCTCTTTCTCGGTTAAGGAGCGATTGCCGTCGATACCATAAAGCAGTTGCAGGTTGTTATCCTTGCAAAGCTCATATATCCAATCCAGAAACTTCGTAGCTTCCTCATTCATGCCTAAGCGCAAAAAGGCGTACATAGTAAATGCAGCATCACGTATCCAGGTAAAGCGGTAATCCCAATTACGGTTGCCGCCTACGGTTTCGGGCAGGCCAAAGGTAGGCGCGGCTATCACCGAACCAAACTCGGCAGATGTAAGTAGCTTGAGCGTAATAGCCGAGCGATAGATCACCTCACTATAACGGCCCTTATAATGCGCCTTATTGAGCCACATGCGCCACTCGTTAATGGTTTCGCGGTAGGTGTTCTCTGTATAATGAGCAATATCCCGCAAATCATCCTCATCTCCGGTTTGTATGGATTCCAATATTATCCATGCATCGGTCGATTCATTCAGCGTAATATCGGCGCAGCCATTCTGCTCATCAATACATAGGTCAAAATCGGCTATCAGGCGTAGTTTGGCATCGCCATCGTTAATGCTGTTAAAAATAAGTTCGTTACTGCTTTTGGCTTCTACCTTATGGGTGGCCATGGCATAATCAAACCGGGGTACGCATTTAATGCGGAAGCTGATATTGCCACGTATAGCCTTTATACGCCTCACAATAGCGCTTGCCGAACTTTTAGGATCGCGGTTTAGCGGCATATAGTCGGTAAGCTCGGCAATGCCATCCTCTGAAAAGAAACGGGTAAGCAACACCGCCGTGCCCGGAATGTACAGCTGCTTGGTGGTATAATCCTGCAATTGCGGTTCAACAGAAAAATAGCCGCCCTTGTTCTCATCAACCATGGAGGCGAATATGGTAGGCGAATCAAACCTCGGGAACGACATGAAATCAATAGACCCATTAAGCGACACAAGGGCCACAGTTTTCATGTTGCCTATGATGCCGTAATTCTCAATAGGTTGATATGGTCGTTTTTCATGCTCCATGCGCGGGTAGTTGTTTGGTACCTTAACATAACCCTGTATAAGCATAAAGGTTTACGGTTACAACCTGCGGGCATGTATAAACAAAAAACGGGCGGTAAAAACCGCCCGTTATAATTTATGATGCAATGGTATGCGTTGTGTTTTTTTGCAGCCCCATCAGCCTTACCTGTGTGGCTATGGCGGCGGCATCGTAGCCGCACTCGGCCCAAAGTTCGGGCTGCTCGCCGTGTTCAATAATAGCGTCAGGCATACCCAGGCGTTTTATTTTGGCGCTGTAACCGTTATCAGCCATAAACTCTAACACCGCGCTGCCCATACCGCCCTCAAGGCAGCCATCCTCAACGGTAATTACCTTATCAAACTTCTGGAATACGCCGTGTAGTAAAGCTTCGTCCAGCGGTTTTACAAAGCGTAGATCGTAATGCGCAGGATAGTAACCCTCGGTATTTAGTTCGGCAATGGCTTTAGCAGCCTCGTTACCAATGGTACCAATGGTCAAAATAGCTACATCCTCACCCTCAGTAACTAAACGGCCCTTACCTACCGGGATAGCTTTCATAGGGCGTTGCCAGTCAACCATAACACCGTTGCCGCGTGGGTAACGTATGGTAAATGGCCCCATGTTTTCCTGCTGGGCAGTATACATCAGGTTACGCAGCTCCTCCTCGTTCATTGGTGCCGATACGATCATGTTAGGGATGCAACGCATATAAGCTATATCGTAAGCGCCGTGGTGTGTAGGCCCGTCGGCACCGGCAATACCGGCCCTGTCAAGGCAAAACACTACGTTTAGTTTTTGTATGGCAACATCATGCACCACCTGGTCAAAGGCGCGCTGCATAAAGCTTGAATAAATGTTACAGAAAGGCGTTAGACCCTGCGTAGCCAAACCTGCCGAAAAAGTAACGGCATGCTGCTCGGCAATACCCACGTCGAACGCGCGGTGCGGCATGGCCTTCATCATCAGGTTGAGTGAACAGCCTGAAGGCATGGCCGGGGTGATGCCCATTATCTTAGGGTTTTGCTCGGCCAGCTCAATAATGGTATGGCCAAACACATCCTGGTATTTAGGCGGCTGCGGTTTTTCGTGATATGTTTTTTTGATCTCGCCGGTTATCTTGTCGAACAAGCCGGGAGCGTGCCATTTGGTCTGATCTTTTTCGGCCAGGGCATAACCCTTACCTTTTACGGTAACGCAATGCAATAGCTTAGGCCCCGGTATATTACGCAGATCGCGCATTACCTTTGCCAGATGCTTAACATCGTGCCCATCTATCGGCCCGAAATATCTGAATTTAAGCGCCTCAAAAAAGTTGCTCTTTTTAAGTAAGGTGCCTTTTATGCTTTTCTCCAATTTTTTGGCCACCTTAAAGGCATCCGGCCCAACTGATGATAGTTTTGAAAGTACGTTAGCTACATCATCCCTAAAGCGGTTGTACGGTTTTGAAGTGGTTATATCGGTCAGATATTCCTTCAAAGCGCCAACGTTAGGGTCGATAGACATGTTGTTATCATTCAGGATAACCAACAGGTTAGATTTTTCGATACCGGCATGGTTCAATGCCTCGAATGCCAAACCGGCGGTCATGGCGCCATCGCCAATAACGGCTACGTGCTGCCTGTCGGTTTCGCCTTTGTAGTGCGATGCCACAGCCATACCCAGCGCTGCCGAAATAGAGGTAGATGAGTGGCCTACGCCAAATGTATCGTACTCGCTTTCGCCGCGTTTAGGAAAACCGCTTATGCCTTTGTACACGCGGTTGGTATGGAATACATCACGACGGCCGGTTAGTATTTTATGGCCGTAAGCCTGGTGGCCAACGTCCCAAACCAGCTGATCGTAAGGGGTGTTCATTACATAATGCAGGGCAACTGTAAGCTCAACCACACCAAGGCTGGCCGCGAAATGCCCGCCGTTTACCGACACTACATCAATAATATACTGGCGAAGCTCCTGGCATACCTGCTCAAGCTCATCTTCGCTAAATTGCTTTAAATCAGAAGGGTTGTTGATTTTCTCCAACAAATTGCCTGCTGGTACCTGCATCGACATTAATTACAATATTTAACCTGCAAATTACGTGAATTTATATGATAAAAAAAGGACAAGCTGCAACATATAATTGTTTTAAATAATTTACCGCATATTTAGCAAAAACATCAATTTGATTAATTTTGAGCAGGTTATGACCGATGATAATTTTGAAATAAAGTTACCCCAGTTTGAAGGTCCGTTCGATCTGCTTTTGTTTTTTATTGAGCGGGATGAACTGAATATTCACGACATACCCATTGCCCGCATCACCAACGATTTTTTACAATATATACACCACCTCACCAGCCTGAACATGGAGGTGGCCAGCGAATTTATTTTTGTGGCTGCCACCCTGATGCGTATCAAAGCCAAAATGCTGCTGCCCCGTTACGAAACGGATGAGCAGGGCAACGAGATAGATACCAAAGAGGAGCTGATACGAAAGCTGATAGAATACAAACGTTTTAAAGACCTGTGCGAAGAACTGCGCCCGCTGGAAGATGAGCGCTTTAAGCAGGAAAGGCGCGGCAATATAAAAGCCGATGTAGAGGGCATGGAAAAAGCGGTATTACCGGGCGAGGAGTTATCAGAATTGACGCTCTATCGCCTGATGATGGTTTACGAGCGGGTAATAAAAAACTACCTGAGCCGCAGCGAGGAGGTAAAGCATACGGTAGTGCAATACCCATACTCTATTGAGCAGCAAAAAAAGGCTATTGATGATCTGCTGCGTATCAATCAAAGGTTGGATTTTAAGGCAATGGCCGCCAGCTCAGAAAATAAGGTGCATTTTGTTTACAACTTTTTAGCCATGCTGGAGATGTTGCAGCAGGAGCTGATAGATATACAGATAGGCCTGGGCTATAATAATTTTTGGATATCGCCCAAAAGTGGCGCTGATCAGGCGGAGCCTTCATAGTTGAATATTGCCATGATAAGGCATATTATCAAAACTGAAAGCTCATATCTAACATCTTATGCATAACTTAGGGGCGTTTTTATTTAACACATGAAAAGAGATAAAGTAATTTTTAAACTGCTGGATGAAGAGCAGCAACGCCAGGAAGAAGGCATTGAACTAATCGCGTCAGAAAACTTTGTGAGCCGCCAGGTAATGGAGGCAGCAGGTTCAGTAGCTACCAATAAATATGCCGAGGGCTTACCCGGCAAACGTTATTATGGCGGCTGCCAGATAGTTGATGAAATTGAAACAATAGCTATTGAGCGTGCAAAGCAATTGTTTAACGCCGAGTGGGCAAACGTACAACCACACTCAGGCGCGCAAGCCAATGCTGCCGTTATGCTGGCCTGCCTGCAACCGGGCGATAAAATTTTGGGTTTTGACCTATCGCATGGTGGTCACTTAACACATGGTTCGCCGGTAAACTTCTCGGGTAAATTATATGAGTCGCACTTTTACGGTGTTGATAAAGAAACCGGTTTAATTGATTACGCCCAGCTTGAAAAAGTAGCGTTAGAGCAAAAACCAAAAATGATCATCTGCGGTGCTTCGGCATACTCACGTGATTGGGATTACGAATTTATCCGTGCCGTGGCCGATAAGGTTGGCGCATTGGTATTGGCTGATATCTCGCACCCATCAGGCCTGATAGCACGAGGTTTACTGACCGATCCGCTGCCGCATTGCCATATTGTTACCACTACTACCCACAAAACATTACGCGGCCCACGTGGCGGTTTGATATTGATGGGTAAGGATTTTGAGAACCCTTGGGGTCACAAAACTCCTAAAGGTGAAGTTCGTACCATGTCATCGTTATTGGATATGGCCGTTTTCCCGGGTACGCAAGGTGGCCCATTGGAGCACATCATCGCTGCCAAGGCCGTTGCTTTTGGCGAGGCATTGAGCGAAAGCTACATGAAATACATTGTTCAGGTTAAAAAGAATGCCCAGGCTATGGCCAAAGCTTTTGTTGACCGCGGCTACCAGATCATTTCGGGCGGTACTGATAATCACCTGATGCTGATCGATCTGCGTAACAAGAACATCACCGGTAAAGCTGCCGAGAACGCTTTGGTTGCTGCCGATATCACCGTGAACAAAAACATGGTTCCGTTTGATGATAAGTCGCCGTTTGTAACTTCGGGCATACGTGTTGGTACTGCTGCCATCACCACCCGTGGCTTAAAAGAAAAGCAAATGGAAGAAATTGTTGAGCTTATTGACGCTGTAATTGTTGATCCTGAAAACGAACATTCTTTGAAGAAAGTTCGTAAAAAAGTACATAAATTAATGGCGGACTTCCCGCTGTACAGCGAAAAGGGAGCAGAATAATTAATAAGTGATAGATAATAAACCAATTACAGATAACGAAGCAGGGCGGCAGGCAGCATTAGCATCATACCAGATACTGGATACACTACCGGAGAAGGAGTTTGATGCCATTACCCGCCTTGCATCCTATATATGTAATGCGCCTATCGCGTTGATCACCCTGATCGACGAGGACAGGCAATGGTTTAAATCAAAGGTAGGTATTGATGGCACCGAAACACTACGTTCGGATGCATTTTGCAATCATACCATCATGGGCGACGAGATCCTCGAGATCAATGACGCCACAGCCGACGATCGTTTTAAAGAGAACATATTTGTAACCGGTGCGCCAAACGTGAAATTTTACGCAGGCGCACCGCTTATTGATCCTGACGGTTACCGTTTAGGGTCGCTTTGTGTTATTGATAGTGTGCCACATCAGCTAACTGATGAGCAAAAGGAGGCACTTAAAACACTGGCAGGTGAGGTAATGTCGCACCTCATTCTGCGCAAGCAAAAAAAGGAGCTTGAAGAAAGCTTAAAAACCCACCAGGAATTTTTCATTCTATTCAATACATCGTCTGAGGTTCATTGCATAATGGACAAAGAATTCAGGCTGCAACTGGTTAATAAGGCCATTGACCCCGTAATGGGTTACAAGCCCGAAGAAGCCATAGGCCGCCCGATATGGGATTTCTTTGTTGATGATAGCAAGCAGCAATCGCTTAAGGTAGTTAAAAACGCACTGGCTCGCCAAAAGCGATCGGTTGAGGTTGAAACAGAGATAAGTACCAAAACAGGTGAAATTAAGTGGCTAAGCTGGTCGCTCACCTTTAAGGATGATAAATGGTATGCCAGCGGTCGCGATATTACCTTTAATAAACAGGCAAGCCGCGAACTGGAAGAACTATCACTGGTAGCCAGCAAGGTAAGCAACGGCGTAGTGATAAGCGATGCCAATGATAAGGTGATGTGGACAAACACTGCCTTTGAAAAAATAACCGGCTTTAGCCTTGCCGATGTTGAAGGCAAACGCCTGCGCACTATGCTTTTAAAAGGCGGCGAGCAGCACCCTTCAATAGCGCAGTTAGATGAGCTGATGGGCAACAAGCAGTCGTATGAGATCGACCTGCTGATGACCAAAAAAGATGGTGAAGACCTTTGGGTTAAGGTAGCCAACTCTATGGTGTACGATGCTGATGGAAACATCGAAAAGTACATCCGTGTAATCATCAACATTAATACCCGCAAACGTGCCGAGCACGATCTGGAGATACTATCATTCGCGGCGCGTAAATCGCCGGGTGGCATTTTGATACGTGATGCCGATGGCCATGTAATGTGGATGAACGAAACCATGGAGAACCTTACCGGCTACACCTTTGCCGAAATGGAAGGCAAGCAGTTTGGTACCATATTGTTAGGCGCTGATACCGATATGTCGGTTTTTAAAGCGGCTAAACAAGCTATTGATGAAAATCGACCTTATGAGGTTGAATTAAAGATATACCGTAAGGATGGCACACCGCTTTGGGTGTGGATATCCAACAGTCCGTTATTTAGCGAAACCGGCGAGGTTGACAGGCACGTAGGCGTAATGGTTGACATTAGCGAGCGCAAAAAAACCGAGCAGCAATTAAAATTACTATCGCTGGTGGCCAGCAATATTACCAGCGGCGTTATTATTAATGATAGCGAAGGTAATGTGGAATGGATAAACACCGGCTTTGAAAAAATTACCGGCTATACCATTAATGATGTTCGCGGCCGCCACCTGGGCGATAGGCTGAAGGGCGAACTTACCGACATTGGCATTATTGAGCGCAGCCGCGAACTGTCAAAAAATAAACAATCATTCGAGGTCGATCTGCTGATCTATCGCAAGGATGGGCAGCCGCTTTGGATATCGGTGATCAATTCTGTAATATTAGACGACCAGGGCCGGGTTGATAAATACATCGAGGTAATAATTGATATCACCCTAAAGAAAAAGGTTGAGCTTGAACTGATAGCGGCTAAAGAGGAAGCTATACAGCTTAACCGGGCTAAGGATATGTTCATATCCGTACTAAGCCACGAGATGCGTACACCGCTTAACGCGGTTATCGGCATGTCGCATTTACTGATCGAGGATAACCCGTCCGAGTCGCAAAAAGAGAACCTTAACATCCTGAAATTCTCGGCCGAGAACCTGCTGAGGCTGATCAATGATGTACTTGACTTTACCAAGATAGAAACCGGTAACGTTGAGCTTGAAAAAGCCAGCGTTAAGGTGCGCGAATTGTTAAAGAGCGTAACCAGTTCGGTACAATACAAGGCTAACGAGAAAAATATCTACATAAAATCGCGGGTTGATGATGATATACCTGAGTGTATATTAGGCGATGCCACCCGCCTGAGCCAGATTTTGCTTAATCTGGCCAGTAATTCAGTTAAATTTACTGATGAAGGCGGCGTAACCATTGACCTTAAGATAATTGAGCAAACCGCTAAAACGGTACGCATACGTTTTGCTGTAATTGATACGGGTATAGGTATTGCAAGCAATAAAATAAGCACTATTTTTGAATCCTTTAAACAGGCCGAGGCCGATACTACCCGTAAATACGGCGGTACAGGTTTGGGCTTGCCGATCACCAAAAGATTGATAGAACTGCACGACTCGCGCATTAACGTGGATAGTACGCTGGGGCAGGGATCAACATTTTGGTTTACTATTACCTTTGATAAAGCTGAGAGCGAAAAAAATACTATGGATAACGCAGCAGAAGCAGGCCTGAATATTAACGTATTAGTGGTTGACGATAACCAGATAAACAGGTTATTGGTTAACAAGGTGCTTAAAAAATGGGGCGCTACTGCTGATTTTGCTGAGAATGGCCAGGAGGCCGTCGAAAAGGTAGAATCAGACATTAAATACGATGCTGTTTTGATGGATATCCACATGCCTATAATGGGCGGGCTTGAGGCTACGCAGGTTATCCGCTCAAAAACCGAAAGCTATTTCCAGCAACTGCCTATTATAGCGTTAACTGCCTCGATGCTTAACTCCGAGATTGAGCGCATAAATGAGGCCGGTATGAATGATTATATATTAAAACCATTCGAGCCTAAAACACTATACACCAAATTGAGCCGTTACCAAAAGCAGTAACACCCGCTAATCTTAAATTCAAATTTTTCCTTTGAGGGCAAAGCTACACCTTTGCGCTACCGAAATCTTTATATCTTTGCCGATTATCATTTTCAGGCATAATGAAGATATCATATAATTGGCTTAAGAATTTCATAGATACAGATAAAACTCCCGAAGAAATATCGCGGATACTAACCGGCATTGGCCTCGAGGTGGAAAGCCTTGAAAAGGTGCAGGCCGTTCCGGGTGGCTTAGAGGGTTTGGTAATAGGTTACGTAAAAACCTGTGGCGACCATACCAACTCTGATCACCTGCATGTAACTACCGTTGATGTTGGCGGTGCCGAAGATCTGCATATTGTTTGTGGCGCGGCAAACGTAGCTGCCGGGCAAAAAGTAGTGGTTGCTACCGTAGGCACCACCGTTTACCCATCAGCAGGTGAGCCGTTCACTATCAAAAAATCAAAAATAAGAGGCGAACTGTCTGAAGGTATGATCTGCGCTGAGGACGAGATCGGCCTGGGTAGCTCGCACGAGGGTATCATGATACTGGCTGATGATGCCGTGGTAGGTACTCCCGCAAAAGAATATTTTAACCTGAATGATGATTACCTGTACGAAATAGGCTTAACCCCTAACCGTGCCGATGCGGCATCGCACCTGGGTACAGCGCGCGATATTGCCGCTTTCCTCAAAATCGGTTTACAAAAGCCAGATGTATCGGTATTTAAGGTTGATGATAACAGCCTGGCCATTAATGTAAGCGTTGAAAACAGCGAGGCAGCGCCACGCTACAGCGGCGTTAGCATTACCGGTGTTGAGGTTAAGGAATCACCAAAATGGTTAAAGGAAAAGCTGGCTGTTATTGGCATCCGCGCGATAAATAACATTGTTGATATCACCAACTACGTACTGCACGATCTTGGTCAGCCATTGCATGCCTTTGATGCTGATAAGATAGCGGGAGGTAAGGTTATCGTGAATACCACACCGGAGGGCACTGCATTCAAAACCCTTGATGGTGTTGAGCGCAAACTATCAGCCAATGATCTGATGATATGCAGCGAAACCGAGCCGATGTGTATTGCCGGTGTGTTTGGTGGTATTGATTCGGGCGTTACCGAGGGCACAACCAATATATTTTTAGAGAGCGCTTACTTTAACCCGGTATGGGTACGCAAAACGGCTAAAAGGCACGGCCTTAAAACTGATTCATCATTCCGTTTTGAGCGTGGTACTGATCCCGACAATACAGTGTACGCCCTTAAGCGTGCTGCTTTGTTGATACAGGAAATAGCGGGTGGTAAAATTTCATCGGATGTGGTGGATATCTACCCTGCGCCGGTTGAACCATTCGCCGTGGAACTATCATACCATAATACTACAAGGTTAATTGGTAAGGACATTCCGCATAGCGAGATAAAAAGCATCATCGAGGCGCTGGATATTGTGGTAGTTGCCGAAACAGCCGAAGATCTTTCACTAAAAGTGCCACCTTACCGTGTGGATGTTACCCGTGAGGTTGACGTGATTGAGGAGGTGCTCCGTATCTACGGTTATAATAATATCGAGATACCTACACAGATCAGGGCATCGCTTAACACATCGCAACGCCCTGAGCGCGATACCGTGCAAAACCTGCTGTCGGATTTATTGACCGCTAATGGTTTTAACGAGATATTATCAAACTCGCTAACCAAATCATCATACTCTGACGATTTGGACAGCGCGGTTAAGATATTGAACCCATTAAGCAGCGACTTGGATGTGATGCGCCAAAGCCTGTTGTACTCAGGTTTGGAGGCTATCGCTTACAACCAAAACCGCAAAAATGCCGATCTGAAAGTGTACGAGTTCGGTAAGGTGTACAGCATAACCGAGGATAAATATAACGAGGTGCAACGCTTCTCGGTATTCATTACCGGCGCTAAAACCGCCGAGCAGTGGAATGGAAAACAATCGGCGGTATCATTCTATAATTTGAAAGCTGTAGTTGATGGTATAGTTGAAAAACTGAATGTTAAAGATCTGGCTGTGGCTGATGCCGAGGGTAGCGAATTCGCTTACGGTTTGCAATACAATCGTGGTAACAAAACCCTGGTTAAATTTGGCGCGGTAGCCGCATCGGCATTAAAAAAGGCTGATGTTGACAAGGAAGTTTTTTACGCCGATTTTAACTTTGATATGATACTGACCCTGGCGCGTAAAAACACTATTGTTTACCAGGAAGTATCAAAATTCCCGGCGGTAAGGCGCGATCTTTCTATGCTGGTTGATAAGGTTGTTACCTTTGAGCAGATAAAACAGGTAGCCCAAAAAACAGAGCGCAAGTTGCTGAAAGAGGTGAATGTGTTTGACGTGTATGAGGGCGATAAACTACCGGCGGGCAAAAAATCGTATGCGGTAAGCTTTATTTTGCAGGATGCCGAGAAAACCCTTACCGACAAAGCCATTGATGCCATAATGCAGAAATTAATACTTAATTTAGGCAAAGAGGCCGGAGCCGAGATAAGGAAGTAAGGAGGAGTTATTGATTTAGTGAGTTATTGAATTATTGATTTGGAAAGTAATTCAATAATTCAATAACCCGATAATTCACCCTTCACTAATTCTCTAAATCAATAACTCACTAATTCAATAATTAAAAAAACGCATGCCACAGTTAGGCGAACAGTTAAATGCTATAATTGATAAAACCGAAAGGTTAATGGAGCTTTGCGCTGCCTTGCAGGAGGAAAATGACCTGATGCGGCTTGAAAATCAGTCGTTGAGTGTGGCGTTAACAACCAGCAAAAACAAAACCGCGGAGCTTGAGGAGAAGCTTCGTGTATTGAAAGTGGCCAAGTCGTTTTCAGAAACAAATGAAAAAAGCCTTGACATTAAGCAAAAAATTAACGACTTTGTGCAGGAAATTGACAAGTGTATTGTATTGCTGAAAAAGTAATATAAAAACGTGAATAGCTCAAATGGGAGAGATCTCCATAAAAATAAATATTGCTGACAGAGTTTACCCCTTAAAGGTAAACATGGAGGAAGAGGAAATTATAAGGCGGGCAGCGAAATTGATTAACGACCGTATAAAAGAATACCAGGAAAATTATGCGGTAAGGGATAAACAAGATCTGCTGTCGATGTGTGTGCTGCATTATGCAACATCTACGTTAAAAGCAGAGAAAAAAGTCACGGCGGAGGATACCGAAGTGGCCGATAAAGTTTATCAGCTTGATCAGTTACTGACTGACTTTTTCTCGAAGTAGTAATAAATGTTCTTTACATAATATGAGCGAATTAAGATTTAGCCGCGGTTAAATTTTGAGTTTCACTATTAAAAACTTAACGCTTCAATATCAGCGTGCCAATGGAAGCATACGTTACTTCGTGTATTTAACGATAGCACCGGCCAAACAATTCTGATACGAGGTTTTTCAATACATGACACTTAAAATTTAGTTGCGGTTTTTTTATTTTATAAACTTAAAGAATGGATTTTTTATATGTAATTATCGGGCTGCTGCTCGGTGTCGGAGTAGGCATCGTTGTCGGCCGCTTCCTGTTACGCAAACTGTTTAAAGATCAGGAGATATCAGCACAAAATAAGGTTAAAAAGATATTGAAGGATGCTGAGAACAACGCGGAGATATTAAAAAAGAACAAGCTGCTTGAAGCTAAAGAGAAATTTTTAGTGATGAAAGCCGAGCATGAGCAGGAAGTAAACCAAAAAAATAACAACCTTTCTCAGCGCGAAAACGGTATCAAGCAAAAAGAGCAATCGCTTAACTCAAAGCTGGAGAATGCAAACCGTAAGGAGCAGGAGCTGGATAACGTGCGCAAAAACCTTGAAAAACAAACCGAGGTTGCCGTTAAAAAGCAGGAAGAAGTTGATGCTTTAAAGCACGAGCATGTTAAGCAACTGGAAAGCATTGCAGGCCTATCTGCCGAGGATGCCAAAAACCAGTTGGTTGATAACCTGCGAGAAGAAGCACGCAGCAAGGCCATGGCGCAAATAAAGGATATTGTTGACGAGGCCAAGCTTACCGCTACCAAAGAGGCTAAGAAGATAGTTATCCAAACTATACAGCGTACCGCTACTGAGGCCGCTATCGAGAATACGGTATCTATTTTCAATATCGAGAATGACGAGATCAAAGGCCGTATCATTGGTCGTGAAGGGCGTAACATACGTGCGCTGGAGGCTGCTACCGGTATCGAGATCATTGTTGATGATACGCCGGAGGCCATCATCCTTTCGGGTTTTGACCCGGTAAGGCGTGAGATTGCCCGTTTGGCTATGCACCGTTTGGTTACAGATGGCCGTATACACCCTGCCCGTATTGAGGAGGTGGTTGCCAAAACCAAAAAGCAGATAGAAGAAGAAATTGTAGAAATAGGTGAACGTACCGTGATCGATCTGGGTATCAATGGCCTGCATCCGGAGCTGATCCGTATGGTTGGTCGTATGCGTTACCGTTCATCATACGGGCAAAACTTGTTACAACACTCGCGTGAGGTTGCTAACTTCTGTGCTACTATGGCTGCCGAGTTAGGTCTTAACGTAAAACTGGCCAAGCGTGCAGGCTTACTGCACGATATTGGTAAGGTACCTGATGATAACCCTGAACTGCCACACGCTATTTTGGGTATGCAGCTTGCTGAAAAATATAAGGAGCACCCTGAAGTATGCAACGCCATTGGCGCTCACCACGATGAGATAGAGATGACTTCGATGTTATCACCTATCATCCAGGTGTGTGATGCTATATCGGGCGCACGCCCGGGTGCACGCCGTGAGGTGGTTGAAAGCTACATCAAACGTTTGAAGGAGCTGGAAGACCTGGCGCTTTCATATCCTGGTGTTGAAAAAACATTCGCTATACAGGCCGGCCGTGAGCTGCGTGTGGTTGTTGAAAGTGAAAAGATAACCGATGCGCAATCAGAAGTACTGGCTGCCGATATTTCAAACCGAATACAAACCGAAATGACCTATCCGGGCCAGATCAAGGTAACCGTGATCAGGGAAACCCGCTCGGTATCATACGCAAAATAATAACAAACCCTCCGCGTAAGCGGAGGGTTTTCGCTTTACTAAGGTGGCTCAAAATAACAGATCAACAAATACCAAACCCTCTGCGCAGCCCCAGCGCCAGGCTGATAAACTTTTTGCCGCTTACGAGGCCGCGCATCAGCATCCTGTTAATATATTGGTTAGCCGTATAGCTACCCCGCTATTGTTTTTCGCGGTGTTCGCGCTGGTATGGTCATTGCCTTTTCCGCACCTTGCTTTTTTAGGTCAGTATAATGGCTATGTTAACTGGGCATCATTTCTGTTGGCGGTTAGCGTATTTGGCTATTATCGTATATCGCCGGTATTATCGTACTTTATATTGTTCACCTATTTTGGTTTCAGTTATCTCATCATTCAACTGGAGCAGCTTGAAAAAGCAGGTGGCCCCGCACTGTTCGTTATCCCTTTAGTATTATTTATACTCAGTTTAGTGGCTGTATTCACTGTTCAGCAGCTTGAAAAAGTTAAGTTGAGTGTGTTAGCCCAACTCAAAAATCTGCTTATTGCGCCTATATATTTATGGTATCTGATACTAAAGCGCTTATCCCTCCAATTTTAAACTTGTTAATATTTAATTAACATTAATACCAAGTTAACGTAATGTGTCTGTAACATGTAGCTAACATTGGGTTAATAGTTTTGCCCTTGATTAAAATCAAATCAAGTGAAAAAACTAATACAATTATTATTCACCCTGCTTATACTAAGCATATCGGCAGGAAATCTATTTGCCCAAACAACCGGTAAGATCGCCGGTAAGATCATCGATCAAAAAACAGGCGAAACCCTTATTGGCGCAACAGTTATGTTGCAAGGCAGCACAAAAGGTGCCGCGGCCAATGTTGAAGGCCGTTATGCCCTTGCGGGTGTTGCTCCGGGTCGTTACACTGTTGAGGTAAAATATGTAGGCTACCAGGCCAAATCAATATCTGATGTAGTGGTAAAGGCAGGTGCAACCACTAACCTGGATGTAAGCCTTAGCGAATCAGCAAACAATGCCCTTGGTGAGGTAGTTATTAAAGCTACATATCGCCAGGCTTCAGTTGCATCGTTATACGCTGCTCAAAAAAATAACGCGTCAATATCTGACGGTATCTCATCAGAGATCATTAAAAAATCACCAGACAGAAACACTGCTGATGTTTTAAAACGTGTAAGCGGTGCTACAGTGCAGGATAACAAATTTGTGGTTATCCGTGGTTTGAGCGATCGTTATAACCTGGCTTTGTTAGATAACACCGTACTGCCAAGTACCGAGATCAACACCAGGGCTTTCTCTTTTGATATTGTTCCATCATCATTAGTGGAGAACTTAACCATCACCAAAACTGCTACGCCTGATCTGCCTGCCGACTTTGCCGGTGGTGCCATCAATATCTCAACAAAAGATATTCCTGATCAAAACTTCATCAGCGCGTCGGTAAGTGAAGGTTATAACACAGCATCAACATTTAAAGATTTTAAATCAGGTCAGCGTAACGCTACCGATTACTTTGCTTTTGATAACGGTAATAAATCATTGGTATCAAATTTCCCCACTGCTAACCAAATAGAAAGTGGATTAACCGCACAGCAAAACATAGCTGTAGCGCGTAATGTTCCATTAAATCTGCGTACTTACACTAACACCGCGCTGCCAACCCAAAATCACCAGTTCTCGATCGGTCGTGTTAAGGATTTTGAGAATGGCAATCGGTTTGGCGCCATTGTAGGTTTAACTTACCGTAACTCACAAAATCTGATCAACGATTTGCAGATCAATTACCTTGATTACCGTAACTATACTGATAACATCAGCAAGTTCTCATCAAGCGTAGGTGCTATTGCCAACTTTGGTTATACTTATGGTAAGAGCAAGATCACTTTAAAGAACATTTATAACCGTGTATATGATGATCAGTACCTTGCCCGTACCGGTGAGAACACCGCCCGTGGTGCCGATATCAGATACTTCGCTTATGATCTGTTACAAAAAGCCTTATTCAAATCAACTTTAGAAGGTACTAACCCACTGGGTGAGCGTGGTTCAAAGATCAACTGGGCAGTTAGCTATGCCAACGTGATCAATGATCAGCCCGATCAGCGTAAAGTAGGTTATGCCCGTAACATTAGCGACAGAAATAATCCTGACGCGCAATACATGGCCGACGTAACTACGGTAGGTAAGGACAATACTACTTTGTTCTCAAACCTGAACGAGAATAACTACAATGCTTCGGTTAACTACTCGTTGCCATTAAAAATGTTCGGCCAATCGGCAACATTTAAGGCCGGTTTGAATAGCTACTACCGCGACAGGAATTTCGACCTGCGTTTCATTGGTATGCAGATACGTTCAAGCAATGGTGAGGCTATTAACGATTGGATCAGAACATTGCCACCAAGCCAACTTTTTGACCGCGCTTTGCTGAACAACAATTACTACGAAGTACGTGAACCATTTGGTACTACCGATTCGTACTCTGCTAACTCATTTACCAACGCCGCTTATGCTATGTTAGATAACAAGATAGGCGAGAAATTGCGTATAGTTTGGGGTGCACGTGTAGAGAAATTCAACCTGGAACTTGATCCTAAAGGTTTAAATGCTGAAACCATTAAGAAAGATTATACTGATGTATTACCATCAGCTAACTTAACTTACAGCGTAAACGAAAAAACTAATTTAAGGGCTTCATACTACCGCACGCTTGCCCGTCCGGAGTTTAGAGAGTTGGCTCAATCACAAGTTTATGATTATGAGTTGCTGTTGATCCGTCAGGGTGATCCTAACCTGCAACGTACCTTGATCGATAACTTCGATCTTCGTTACGAGTTGTACCCTTCAGCCGGCCAAATCATATCAGTATCGGCGTTCTACAAAAACTTTAACCACGCTATCGAGGCTTATAATAACGACGTTACCTCAACCCGTATGATATCATACTTTAACCCTGAAAAGGCTTACCTGTATGGTGCTGAGTTAGAAGTACGTAAAAGCCTTGAATTCCTGTCATCAGCGGCGTTGTTAAAAAACACTACCGTTTATACCAACTTCGCGGTTATTAAATCAAGGGTAAACAATCCGTCAAACGGCGATATCAACTTCCTTGAAGATGGCAGACCAATGGTAGGCCAGGCACCTTACGTTATCAATGCCGGTTTACAGCACAGCTTCCTGAATAACAAGATGAACTTTAACGCTTTGTACAACCGTGTTGGCCGCAGGTTATACCTGGCCGCGGGTACTTATGTACCAAGCGTATGGGAAGCCCCACGTAACGTTGTCGATTTACAATTGAGCACCAAATTACTTAAGGATAAAGGTGAGCTGAAATTCAACGCTAACGACATATTGAACGCTCGTTACAACTATTACTTCGATAATAACACAAGCAAAAAGTACGAGCCGGGTGCTGATGAAACACTACGCTCATACCGTATGGGTAGCAACTACTCATTAACATTCACATACAACTTCTAACATTAAGTTAATGTAAACACAGGAGCGATTCAATTAACATACATTTTAAGGTGTAGTAATGATGAATTTATCTTGTGTTTACACCTTTGAGGAAAGAAACAGAAACAAAAAAATGAAAAGAAAACTATTACTTGTTTTAATGAGTGCGCTGGTTGTTATCACAAGCTGCTCTAAAAGTGATTCAGATGGTGATTTAGTTATCCCTCCGATTACTGGCGGTGAAACAGACAACGCGGTTACTGTAACAGGTGACATCACTGCTAACACTACCTGGACCGCTGACAAGATCTATCTTTTAAAAGGTAACGTATTCGTAACTAACAACGTAACTTTAACTATTGAGCCGGGTACTATTATTAAAGGTGATAAAGCAACTAAAGGTGCTTTGATCATTACCCGTGGTTCACAAATAAATGCAACAGGTACTGCTACTGCACCTATCGTTTTCACTTCAAGCGTTGCCGCCGGTGCACGTAAAGAAGGTGACTGGGGTGGTTTGATCCTTTTAGGTCGCGCTAAAAACAACGGTGGTACTTCAGTATCTATCGAAGGTATATCAGATGCTACCGATAAAGGTAAGCACGGTGGTGATAATGATGCTGACAACTCAGGTACATTAAAATATGTACGTGTTGAGTTTGCAGGTATCGCTTTAAGCCCTGATAACGAAATTAACGGTATCACTTTTGGTAGCGTTGGTTCAGGTACTACAGTTGATTTTGTAGAAGTTTACCGTTCAGGTGACGACGCTTACGAGTGGTTTGGTGGTGCTGTAAACGCTAAACACTTATTAGCTATTGATACCTGGGATGATGACTTTGATACTGATAACGGTTTCTCAGGTCATATCCAATTCGCTTTAGCTCAGCGTTTAGCTGCTACTGCCGACGTATCAGGCTCAAACGGTTTCGAGTCAGACAATAACTCAAACGGTACAAATGATTTACCTCAAACATCAGCTGTGTTCTCAAACGTAACAGTTTTAGGTCCGGTTGAAAAATCAGATATGAGTAACATCAATGCTAACTTCCAGCACGCTGCTCAAATACGTCGTAACTCAGCTATCAGCACATTTAACTCTGTGTTTGTTGGTTACACTGAAGGTATATTCTATGATGATGCTCGTCCGGCTAACAGTACTGTTAATTCTTCAAAAGCTTTGATAGATGGTGTATCAGTATTCTCTAATAACATCGTAGCTGGCTGTAACGGTAAAGGTAACCAGATCAAAGCTTCAAGCCCTGCTACTTTAACTACTATTACTGAGAAATTAACTGCTGAAAACAGCTTCTTACCGGCTTCATACGCTTCAGCTTTCTATACTGATCCGTACAAATTCGCTTCAGATATTGCTGGTGGTACAAGAGCAGGTACTCCAAACTTCACTCAGCTTTCAACTTCAGCCGCTTTAACCGGTGCTGCCTTTACTCATGCTAAAGCAAACGTTGCTTTCTTTGATAAAGTAGCTTACAAAGGTGCTTTCGGTACTGAAGACTGGTCAACTGGTTGGGCTCATTACAATCCTAACTCGTTAGATTACACTACTCCAGGTAAAGTAACAAGCAACTAATTAAAAATTGCTTACACATACAAAAGGCCCCTGCTTGCAGGGGCCTTTCTTGTTTAAATGAGTTTTTTAAAGCGAATGATCTTTGGGTTGATGACCATCCGCTTTATTATTAATTTAATTATGAACCTTTAGCCAATTTTTCCAGCATTTCCTGCGGTACCTTTTCCAGGTCGAGCACCAGGAAACCGTCTAAAGAGTCGGCAAACTTAGGGTCGATATTAAAGCAGATGATCTTGGCGTTAAGGCCGATGTATTGGCGAAGCAACACGGGCACTTTCATGCTGCGTACTTCAATGTCAGATATTATGCTGTCCAGCATCTTAAAGTTATCCTCGCCGGCCTTAAGTATATCGGTATCTACACTCGAAAAATCAACCTTGAATTTTTTGTGAGGCTTTACATACTGTGCCATCTCATGGTCAAAGTGATTACGGTTAATGTAATCAACTATTAATGATTTGGACAGCTTAGAGAATGAATTGCTGATGCTCACCGGGCCGATCAGGTACTGGTAGCGCGGGTTCTCCATCAAATAGCGGAAGATTCCCTTCCACATTAGGAAAAGCGGGATAGGTTTTTGCTGATATTCCTTACGGATGAATGAGCGACCCAGCTCAAGGCTTTTCCTCAATACCGGCATCAACTGCGATTTAATTTTAAACAGCTCGGCAACATAGAAGCCCTTTTTGCCCATGCTGTAAAATATTTCGTCGCCCAGGCCTATGCGGTAGGCGCCTACTATCTTTTTGGCATCAGTATCCCAAATAAACAGGTGGTGGTAGTAAATATCATACTCATCCAGGTCTATCTGCTTATTGGTACCCTCGCCAACCTCACGAAAGGTGATCTCGCGCAAGCGACCTAATTCACGTATAATACAAGGTATAGTTGATGGCGGCGCGATGAACAATTCATAAACACCCTCGGCAACATAACGATGATTTTCGCGCAGGGTTTCTACTTCCTTTTCAATAACGGCAGCATCTGTTTCGGCGACTATCTCCTCCGGAGTTTTGCGTATCTTGAACAGGTTACTTGGGCTAAACAGTTTTTTTTCTTCAGCCAAACCTGCACCCAGGGCGTAGGTTTTGGCGCGTAAAAAGTTTAATAGTTTAGGGCCATTGTTATTATCAGGTATATCGGCATACTGAATAGGCTTGCCTATACGCAGCTTAATGGTTTGGCCTTGCTTGTTAAACAGTTCCGAAGGTAGCTTGGCCGTACGCAACGTTGGGTGAATAATGCTGAGCAGGTTAAACAGCAAGCCATTATTGCCATGAAAATAAATAGGCACAACAGGCAATTTAGCCTTAGCAATGATCTTGCCCACAACCGGGTGCCATAATCTGTCGGTTATTTCGCGCTTATCAAACTTAAAGGTTGAAACCTCACCTGCCGGGAATATGCCCAGCGGTGTGCCATTGTTTAATAGTTCGAGCGTGCTTTTTAATCCGCTGATGCTTGATGAGTGTTCAACATTCTCAAACGGGTTAACCGCGATAAAATAATCAGCCAGGTTAGGTATCTTCTTTAACAGAAAGTTGGCCATTATTTTGGCATCGGGCCTAACAGTGCAAAGCATCTTTAATAATACCATGCCCTCAATACCACCATAAGGGTGATTGGCAATGGCTATAAAGCCGCCCTCTTTAGGGATGTTTTTCAGGTCGGCTTCGTCATATTCAATACTTACGCCGCAACCTTCTAAAATGGCATCTACAAAATCAGGTCCCTGTTTGGGTTGGGCCTGGGCAAACAGATCGTTCACCTGGTTTATCTTCATCAACTCCATCAGCAACGAAGCCAAACCGGGCATCTTCAGCTTATCCAGCTTGGTGGCTTTTGCAAATTCGTCGGTAGTTATTATCTTCATCTGTCTTTTATGATCAGGTATTTTGTCTACAAAAAAACTAAATATCCGCAATTTTATCCAAATATTGGTTGTTGAACATTCGCTATAGTGGCATATCTTACAAATCAGCTGGCAATAAGCAAGAAAACATGGAACGGATTGGTGGTATTATTCATCATTGTAGCGGCAGTGCCATTTATCAGGAATATATTTTACGCGGATGATGAGCCCCACATCGATAAAAAACAAATTCTAATATTAGCAAAACGGCTCAATGGAGTAGGAGGGGAGTCCGCTAAACTCAAAATCACCCTATCAAAATTCAATCCCGATACATTGTCATTCTCTGGCTGGAAAAAACTCGGGTTGAGCGAGCGGCAGGTAACGGTAATTATGCACTATAAAGAAAAAGGCGGCAAATTTTACAGCAAAGCCGATGTTGCCAAACTTTACAGTATATCGCCACAAAAGTATAAGCAGATTGAATCCTTTATTGATCTGCCGGATAGGGGAACCACTTACTCGCATAAATCTAAACTTACCGTACCCATCGAACTTAATAGTGCCGATGTGGCTAAATTAAAAGCAGTGTATGGTATAGGCGAATCATTCGCATCGCGCATAATAAAATACAGGGAGTTGTTGGGTGGTTACAATAGCAAGCAACAGCTGAGGGAAGTTTATGGCATCGATGCTGAAAAGTACGCAGAGATAAGCGGTCAGATTCGGGTAAACCCGAATGCTATTAAAAAAATAAATGTTAACACTGCCGAAACAGATGAATTGAACCGCCTGCCATACCTTAATTATAAGCAGGCGAATGCCATTGTGCAATACCGTTTGCAGCACGGTGAATATTTATCGGCGGATGATTTGGCAGATATTGCGATATTAGACCCGCAAATAATTCAAAAGATAAAGCCATACCTCGTATATAAATGATAGAGCAGCAAATAAAACAAGCCATACGTGATATTCCGGATTTCCCGAAACCTGGAATTATATTCAAGGATATTACACCTATATTAAAGGATGCCGGTTTATGCGGCAGCATTACCGACGAGTTTGTAGCCAAACTAAAAGGACAACATATAGATGTAGTAGCGGGTATTGAAAGCCGGGGCTTTTTATTCGGCCTTACGCTCGCTAATAAATTAGGTGTACCATTTGTGCCGGTACGCAAGGCAGGCAAGCTGCCGCACGCGGTTACCCAAAAGGTTTATGAGTTGGAGTATGGCAGCGCCACTATTGAGCTGCATACCGATGCCTTTGAACCGGGCAGCCGTGTGCTGATCCATGATGATTTGCTGGCTACAGGCGGTACCGTTACCGCGGCCAGTGAACTGATAAAGGAAATGGGTGGCGAAGTAGCCGGTTTTACCTTTGTAGTAGGCCTTGGTTTTTTAAACGGAAGGGAGCGTATTGAGCCCCTTAGCGATACCATAATAGTACTGGCCGAGTACTAAAATTACAAGTGCTTATAAGCCACTAAAATAAAACCAAATTAGTATTTTAAAAATAGAAACATAATACCTACCTTTGTCGTCCCTGAAAGGAGGTATTTAAGGAGCATATGATCATAATCAACGTTAAAGAAGGCGAATCATTAGACAAGGCGTTAAAGCGCTTTAAGAAGAAATTTGAAAAAACTGGTGTTCTTAGAGAACTTCGTAGTCGTCAGGCTTTCGAGAAAAAATCAGTTACTCGTCGTACGACAGTTAAAAACGCTATCTACAAGCAAGGTTTAAACTTAGATACTACTGCGTAATTCTTTCAGTCGATAAGAATTTCAGTTTTTCTATAAAACATATTAAAAACTATTTGTACATTCAAATTTACGGATGCGCAAATAGTTTTTATGTTTTTAGAGCGTTTTATAAATTATCTACAGTTTGAGAAGCGATACTCGCCGCATACCATTGCCGCTTACCGCTCAGATCTGGAACAATTCTTCGCTCATTTAACAGCGAACGGGCACCCGCCTGTAACCCCGGCCGATATTACCCATCATGACATTCGCGGCTGGATGGTAACCCTGATGGACGAGGATAAGCGCACCGTGCGCAGCATAAACCGTAAAGTAGCCACCCTGCGCAAATACTTTAAATTTTTATTGCAGGAGCAAGTGATAATCGCTAACCCTGCCGCAAAGGTAAACACCCCAAAAATTCCGAAAAGCCTGCCCGTTGTGGTTGAGGATGCCAAACTGGCTAAAATGCTTGATAGCGATACCGTTTTTGACAGCGGCTTTGAAGGCCAGCGCGATAAGCTGGTGATCGAGCTATTATTTGGTACAGGCATCCGTTTAGCAGAGCTATTAGGACTAAAGGAAAACGATTTTAACCCATACGAGGGCACAATTAAGGTTTTAGGTAAAAGAAATAAGGAACGTATTATACCCGTTAACCGCGAATTGGCCTTGTTACTTGCTGATTATGTGGTGTTAAAGAAAAATCAAAATTTTGATAACAAATTGTTAACGCTGATCGTTACAAATAAAGGAGCAAACGCGTATCCGAAACTAATTTATTTAATAGTGCAAAAATACCTCTCCTACATATCAACCCATAAAAAGCGAAGCCCGCATGTGCTGCGGCATACCTTTGCTACCGCTTTGTTAAACAACGGAGCTGACTTGAATTCTATTAAAGAACTTTTGGGCCATGCCAATCTCAGTGCAACCCAGGTGTATACACACAACTCTGTTGAACGATTAAAGTCTATTTATAAACTCGCCCATCCCAAGGCTTAAAAAGGAGGAAACATGAAAATCACAGTGCAATCAATCCATTTCACCGCAGACAAAAAATTGTTAGACTTTATCCAGAAGAAAGCCGATAAGCTCGACACGTTTTATGATCATATTGTAAGTGGCCAAGTTTACCTGAAACTGGAGAATGTTGAAGACGAAGCAAACAAAATAACTGAGATAAAATTGCAGCTTCCGGGCAGCCAATTGTTCGCCAAGGAGCAGTGCAAGACGTTTGAAGAAGCAACCGACCTTGCCATTGAAGGCTTACGTAAACAAATTGAAAAACATAAACAGAAGAAAAATGCCAACGAAGCAGCGGCTAAAAAATCAATTTTAACTGATGCTGAGTACGAAATATAAATTGTAAAATACTGTAAATCAAATAGCCAATCGGCGGGTATTTTACCCGCCGATTTTTTTTATTAAAAAATTTGGAGGCGCATTAAAATTTTGTAGATTTGCAGTCCGTTTCGGGAGGGTGCTTTGAGTGCACTGTAACTACGAAAAGGGACGTTCTTTAAAATAAAAAAATAAAGTTTGTAATTAATAAACCATTGATATCTTTGCACCCACAAATAAGGGAAGTGCAGAGAGATAAAGGTTGAAAGATATAAGCCTCCTTAGCTCAGCTGGTAGAGCAACTGACTTGTAATCAGTAGGTCATTGGTTCGATCCCGATAGGAGGCTCTTGTTAGTTTCAAGAGTATTTGAGAATAACAAAGTTGGGGAGGTACCAGAGCGGTCAAATGGGACGGACTGTAAATCCGTTGCTTCGGCTACGAAGGTTCGAATCCTTCTCTCCCCACATTAGTAAATTCTAAAAATCTAAATACTAAATCCAAAAGGTAACACTCAGGGTTTGGGATTTAGATTTTAGAGTTTTAAAAAAAAGCGGAAGTAGCTCAGTTGGTAGAGCGATAGCCTTCCAAGCTATAGGTCGCGAGTTCGAACCTCGTCTTCCGCTCAGTTAACAGTATGCAGAAGGCGGTTCGCGGTAAGCAGTTTAACTGCAAACTAAAAACTGGTAACTGTAAACTGGAACTAAAAAATATAAGCCGACGTAGCTCAGGGGTAGAGCACTTCCTTGGTAAGGAAGAGGTCATGGGTTCAAATCCCATTGTTGGCTCAGGTAAGAGAATTATAAAAGTTAAATTAACCTACAAATTAATATAAATCATGGCAAAAGAAAAGTTTGACCGTAGTAAGCCGCACTTAAACATCGGTACTATTGGTCACGTTGACCACGGCAAAACCACCCTTACAGCTGCAATTACAAAAGTATTAGCTGATGCGGGTTTATCTGAAGCTCGTTCTTTCGATTCAATCGACTCTGCTCCTGAAGAAAAAGAGCGTGGTATAACAATTAATACAGCACACGTTGAGTACTCAACTGCTAACCGTCACTACGCACACGTTGACTGTCCAGGTCACGCGGATTATGTGAAAAACATGGTTACCGGTGCGGCTCAGATGGACGGTGCTATCATCGTAGTTGCTGCTACTGATGGTCCGATGCCACAAACCCGTGAGCACATCCTGTTAGCTCGTCAGGTAGGTGTACCTGCACTTGTTGTTTTCATGAACAAAGTTGACATGGTTGATGATCCGGAATTATTAGAATTAGTAGAAATGGAAATTCGTGAATTATTATCATTCTACGAATATCCAGGTGATGATATTCCAGTTATCCAAGGTTCTGCTCTTGGTGGCTTGAACGCTGACCCTAAATGGGTTGGTAAAATCATGGAGCTAATGGAAGCTGTAGATAATTACATTCCAATCCCTCCACGTTTAACTGATCTTCCATTCTTGATGCCAGTTGAGGACGTGTTCTCAATCACTGGTCGTGGTACAGTTGCTACTGGCCGTATCGAGCGTGGTGTGATCAACTCTGGTGAGCAAGTTGACATCCTGGGTATGGGTGCTGAGAACTTAAAATCAACCGTTACTGGTGTTGAGATGTTCCGCAAGATCCTTGACCGTGGTGAAGCTGGTGACAACGTAGGTTTATTGTTACGTGGTATTGAGAAAACTGATATCCGTCGTGGTATGGTTATCTGTAAACCAGGTTCAGTAACTCCTCACACAGATTTCAAAGCAGAAGTTTACGTACTTTCAAAAGCTGAAGGTGGCCGTCACACTCCATTCTTCAACAAATACCGTCCGCAATTCTATTTCCGTACAACTGACGTAACAGGTGAAATTTCACTTGCTGAAGGTGTAGAAATGGTTATGCCAGGTGATAATGTAACGATCACTGTAAAATTGATCAACGCTATCGCAATGGAAAAAGGCTTACGTTTCGCTATCCGTGAAGGTGGCAGAACAGTAGGTGCTGGTCAGGTAACTGAGATCTTAAACTAATCTCTCCTTATCCTGCAATAGCAGTAAAGGTTAGGTTAATTATAAAACAAAGTACTCGGAAGCAATTCTGAGTACTTTGTTTAATATAACAAAACTAACACACGGGAATAGTTCAACGGTAGAATAGAGGTCTCCAAAACCTTTGATCAGGGTTCGAATCCTTGTTCCCGTGCTTATACAGAGAGAGCAAACACTAAAATGGCTAACGTAACTGAGTATATAAAAGAGTCGTACATAGAGTTGACCGAGAAGGTAACCTGGCCAACATGGAGAGAGTTGCTAAACAGCGCTATTTTAGTGTTGATAGCAGCTATCATCATTGCCGCGTTAATTTTTGGTATGGATCAATTAATTGGTTTCGTGCTTAAACAATTCTATAGTTCACTGGCTTAATTTTTGAATAGGATGAGTGATCAGTTAAAATGGTACGTAGTTAGAGCCATCAGTGGTAAAGAAAAAAAGGTAAAGCAATATATAGATGCCGAGGTTAGCCGCTTAGGTATCTCAAACCTGATACCTCAGGTGCTTATACCTACTGAAAAGTATTACCAGATGCGCGATGGCAAAAAGATAGCCAAAGAGCGTAACTACTTTCCGGGCTACGTTTTAATGGAAGCCGCTCTGGATGGTGAGCTTGAGCACATCATAAAAAATATAAATAGCGTAATAGGCTTTTTAGGTGATAAAGCCGGAAATGCCATACCGTTACGCCAATCAGAAGTTAACCGTATTTTAGGTAAGGTTGACGAAATGACCGCCCAAACCGAAACCATTAACGTACCATATTATGTGGGCGAAAATGTAAAGGTAATGGACGGACCTTTCAACGGTTTCAGCGGAGTGATCGAAGAAGTGAACGAAGAGAAGAAGAAACTGAAGGTAATGGTAAAGATATTCGGGCGCCGTACGCCGCTTGAATTGAATTACATGCAGGTAGAAAAAGAATGATTATAGTAAGCGGTAATTAGTGAGCAGCGACAGCTGTTTGTCTTTACCGCTAACTTGTTAATAAAAGAAGTTGAGTGAATGGGTTAGAGGTAGAGGGTTTTACAACTTACTATTCATAAACCACCGCTCACAAACAAAATGTTACATAGCTTCCACTTACTAACATTGAGTAATTAATTAAAGTAAAACTAAAATGGCAAAAGAAGTCGGTGCGTTAGTAAAACTACAAGTTAAAGGCGGCGCTGCAAATCCATCTCCTCCAATTGGCCCTGCATTGGGTGCAAAAGGTGTGAACATTATGGAGTTTTGCAAGCAGTTTAATGCACGTACCCAGGATAAACCTGGTAAAGTGTTACCTGTGGTTATTACTGTTTACGTAGACAAGTCTTTTGATTTTATCATTAAAACCCCTCCTGTAGCTATCCAGTTACTTGAGGTATCAGGTTTGAAAAGCGGCTCAGCAGAACCCAACCGTAAAAAAGTTGCAACTGTAAGCTGGGATCAGGTTGAAACCATCGCTAAAGATAAAATGACTGACTTAAATGCGTTCACAGTTGAATCAGCCATGAAAATGGTTGCAGGTACTGCACGCAGCATGGGGATCAACGTATCAGGTACGGCTCCCTGGAACAATTAATTTATAATAATCAGTTTAAGACAGTGGCAAGATTAACAAAAAATCAAAAAGCGGCACTATCCAAAATTGAGGCCAATAAAGCATACTCATTACAGGATGCATCTGCTTTGGTAAAAGAAATTTCTTTAACCAAGTTTGACGCATCAGTAGATATAGATGTACGTTTAGGTGTTGACCCGCGTAAAGCCAATCAAATGGTGCGTGGTATTGCAACATTACCTCATGGAACCGGTAAAACTGTACGTGTACTGGTACTTTGTACTCCTGACAAAGAGCAGGAAGCAAAGGACGCAGGTGCGGATTACGTAGGTTTGGATGATTATATTGCCAAAATTGAAGGCGGATGGACTGATGTTGATATTATCATCACTATGCCAAGTGTTATGGCTAAGGTAGGTCGTTTAGGTCGTATATTAGGCCCGCGTAACCTTATGCCTAACCCTAAATCAGGCACAGTAACTACCGATATCGGTAAAGCTGTAACTGAGGTTAAGGCTGGTAAGATCGACTTTAAGGTTGACAAAACCGGTATCATCCATGCCTCAATAGGAAAGTCATCTTTCCCTGCTGAGAAAATTTATGAGAACGCTCTGGAAATTTTACAGACCATCTCAAAATTAAAACCATCAGCAGCAAAAGGAACATATTTCAAGAGTATCCATCTCTCAGCAACTATGTCGCCAGGAATTGAAATTGAAACCAAAACAGTAGCGGGGATCTAATCATGAATAAAGAAGAAAAATACGAACTTGTTCTTGCCCTTACTGAGCAAATCAAAGAGTACGGTAACTTTTATATTACTGATACTGCTGATTTAACGGTTGCAAAAATCAATGATATCCGTCGTCAGTGTTTTGAAAATGACATCAAAATACAGGTAGCAAAAAATAGCTTGATCAAAAAAGCTATGGAAGCTGTAGGCGGCGATTTCGATCCGATTTATGATGTATTAAAAGGTTCATCATCTATATTATTCTCAAAATCAGCAACAGCTCCGGCTAAGTTGATCAAGAAACTGAGAAGAAAAGGTGACAAACCGGTTTTAAAAGCAGCATATATTGATTCGGCTGTATTTATTGGCGATAACCAACTCGATACTTTGACCAAATTGAAGTCAAAAGAAGAGTTGATCGGCGAGATCATCGGATTACTGCAATCACCAGCAAAGAACGTTGTTTCAGCGCTTCAATCAGGCGGAAACAAACTGGCAGGTATTGTAAAAACATTACAAGAGAGAGAAGGTTAACGAACACCTTATTAAAGTTCGCAATTAACAAACACAAAGTATTAAAGTAAAAATTTAAATAAAATGGCAGATTTAAAAGCGTTTGCTGAGCAGTTAGTAAACTTAACAGTAAAAGAAGTAAACGAATTAGCTCAAATCTTAAAAGACGAGTACGGCATCGAGCCTGCTGCTGCAGCTGTTGCTGTTGCTGCTCCTGCTGCTGGTGGCGATGACGCTGCTCCAGCTGCTGCTGAGAAAACTTCATTTGACGTTATCTTGAAAGAAGCTGGTGGTCAGAAATTAGCTGTAGTAAAATTAGTTAAAGACTTAACCGGTCTTGGTTTGAAAGAAGCAAAAGATCTTGTTGACGGTGCACCAAAAGAATTAAAAGCTGGTGTATCTAAAGAAGAAGCTGAAGCTCTTAAAAAACAATTAGAAGAAGCCGGAGCGGTAGTTGAGGTTAAATAAGTTAACCCAACACACAATAGCATCAGACTCCGACCGTTTTAGGTCGGGGTCTATTGCTGTTTATACAGGTTTTGGATTTGAGGCATCAGATATGGCCGCACAGGCAACGCTCACATCCTTATAATCAGACACAAGATCATATCTGATAGTATAAGTAAACTAAAATTTTAATCCCTTGGCAAACACAAAAAATCAAAGAGTAAACTTTGCAACCAGCCGTAAGGTATTGGAATACCCGGATTTCCTGGATGTTCAGTTACAATCTTTCCGGGAATTTTTTCAATTGGAAACAACTTCAGACAACCGTTATAAAGAAGGGTTGTTCAAAGTATTTGCCGAAAACTTTCCTATCTCAGATTCAAGAAACATCTTCGTTCTTGAATTTCTTGATTATTTTATTGATCCGCCACGTTACGATATACAAGAGTGTATTGAGCGCGGATTAACTTACAGCGTGCCGTTAAAGGCTAAGCTTAAGTTATCATGTAATGACGAGGAGCATGAAGATTTTGAAACAATAGTACAGGACGTGTACCTGGGTACTATCCCATACATGACACCGAAAGGTACTTTTGTTATAAATGGTGCCGAGCGCGTTATTGTATCGCAGCTGCACCGTTCACCAGGTGTGTTCTTCGGCCAAAGCCGCCACACTAATGGTACCAAACTTTACTCAGCCCGTGTAATTCCGTTCAAGGGATCATGGATCGAGTTCGCTACTGACGTTAACAACGTTATGTACGCTTACATTGACCGTAAAAAGAAATTCCCGGTTACTACGCTGCTTCGCGCCATCGGTTACGATTCAGACAAGGACATCCTTGAGCTGTTTGAACTGGCCGACGAGGTTAAGGTGAGCAAATCAGGCTTGAAAAAATACATCGGCCGTAAGCTTGCTGCAAGGGTACTTAAAAAATGGGTTGAAGACTTTGTTGACGAAGATACCGGTGAGGTAGTGTCTATCGACCGTAATGAGATCATCCTTGAGCGTGAAACTATACTGGAAGATGATCATATTGATATGATAATTGACGCTGGTGTAAAAACCATCATCCTGAACAAGGAAGATGCATCAACCAGTGGCGATTATACCATTATATATAATACTCTACAAAAAGATACTTCAAACTCAGAGAAAGAAGCGGTTGAGCACATCTACCGCCAGTTACGTAACGCTGAACCACCTGATGAGGAAACCGCACGTGGTATCATCGATCGTTTATTCTTCTCTGATAAAAGATATGATTTGGGTGATGTGGGTCGTTACCGCATCAACCGTAAGCTTAAGTTAGATACTTCTGACGAGATCAAGGTATTAACTAAGCAGGATATCATCGCCATTGTTAAATATTTGATCAAACTGATCAACTCAAAAGCTGAGGTGGATGATATCGATCACTTGTCAAACCGTCGTGTACGTACCGTGGGTGAGCAGCTTTATGCTCAATTCGGTGTAGGTTTAGCGCGTATGGCCCGTACCATCCGCGAGCGTATGAATATTCGTGACAACGAGGTGTTCACGCCAACCGACCTGATCAACGCGCGTACACTATCGTCAGTGATCAACTCTTTCTTTGGCACCAACCAGCTGTCACAGTTCATGGACCAAACCAACCCATTGGCGGAGATCACGCACAAGCGTCGTCTTTCAGCTTTAGGTCCCGGTGGTCTGTCACGTGAGCGTGCAGGTTTCGAGGTTCGTGACGTTCACTACACCCACTACGGTCGTTTGTGTACTATCGAAACTCCTGAAGGCCCGAACATTGGTCTGATATCTTCTCTTTGTGTACACGCCAAGATCAATAACCTGGGCTTTATCGAAACTCCGTACAAACGTGTGGTTGAAGGTAAAGTAGCAGTTGATGAGCCTGTAGTATACTTGTCAGCAGAGGATGAGGACGGCAAAACTATCGCACAGGCAAACGCCATGTACGATGATAAAGGTAATTTTGATACCCCACGTGTTAAGGCACGTTTTGAGGGTGACTTCCCGGTAATTGAGCCTGAAAGGTTAGATTACATGGACGTTGCGCCAAACCAGATTACATCAATCGCAGCATCATTGATCCCATTCCTGGAGCATGATGATGCTAACCGTGCGTTGATGGGTTCGAACATGCAACGCCAGGCCGTACCACTTTTACGCCCAGAGGCACCAATTGTAGGTACCGGTTTGGAAGGACGTGTAGCAAAAGACTCTCGTACCCTGATCAATGCCGAAGGCAATGGTGTGGTTGAGTATGTTGATGCTAACGAGATCCGTATTAAATATGACCGTAACGAGCTTGACCGTTTGGTATCATTCGATGGTGATTCAAAATCATACCGACTGACCAAGTTCAAGAAAACTAACCAGAGCACTACCATGAACCTTAAGCCGATTGTTAAAAAAGGCGAGAGGGTTGAAAAAGGCCAGGTGCTTTGTGAGGGTTACGCTACACAAGATGGTGAATTGGCATTAGGCCGTAACCTTAAAGTGGCATTCATGCCTTGGCAAGGTTACAACTTTGAGGATGCGATCGTAATATCTGAGCGTGTTGTATCGCAGGATATATTCACTTCATTACACGTTGAGGAGTTCGAGCTTGAAGTTCGTGATACTAAACGTGGTGAGGAGGAGCTGACCGCTGATATCCCTAACGTATCTGAAGAAGCTACCAAAGACCTTGACGAAGACGGTATCATCCGTGTTGGTGCTGAGGTTAAGGAAGGCGACATCCTGATCGGTAAGATCACCCCTAAAGGTGAGTCTGATCCTTCACCGGAGGAGAAACTGTTACGCGCCATATTTGGTGATAAAGCAGGCGACGTTAAGGATGCTTCATTAAAAACTCCGCCATCAATAAGCGGTGTGGTTATTGATACCAAGTTGTTCTCTCGTGCTAAAAAGACTTCAAAAGCTGAAGAAAAAGCACAGTTAGAGAAACTGGATACCAAGCATGATAAAGCTTTAAAAGAGCTGAAAAATACCCTGATCGAAAAACTGTTTGAAATAGTTAATGGTAAAACTTCGCAAGGTGTATTCAACGTTTATAAAGAGCTTTTTGTAGCTAAAGGCGTTAAGTTCACGCAAAAAATTCTTGCTGAGCTTAACTACGAAAACATCAACCCAACTAAATGGACAACTGATGATGATAAGAATGATCAGATCAAAATTCTACTTCATAACTACAACATCAAGATAAATGAGGAATTGGGTGCTTACCGTCGTGATAAATTCGCGATCAGCGTAGGTGATGAGCTGCCATCTGGTATCGTGCAAATGGCTAAAGTTTACATCGCTAAAAAGCGTAAGCTTAAAGTGGGTGATAAAATGGCGGGCCGCCACGGTAACAAAGGTATTGTTGCACGTATTGTACGTGACGAGGATATGCCTTTCCTGAATGACGGAACACCTGTTGATATTGTACTTAACCCACTGGGTGTACCTTCGCGTATGAACCTTGGGCAGATATATGAAACCGTTTTAGGTTGGGCCGGTAAAGAGCTTGGCGTAAAATTCGCTACTCCTATTTTTGATGGTGCAACCCACGAAGAGGTAGAGCAATGGATCGAAAAAGCAGGCGTACCGGAGTCAGGTCAAACGTACCTGCACAACGGCTTAACCGGTGAGCGTTTTGATCAGCCAACTACGGTAGGTATCATCTATATGCTTAAACTGGGCCACATGGTTGATGATAAGATGCACGCCCGTTCAATCGGTCCGTACTCGCTTATCACACAACAGCCATTGGGTGGTAAGGCACAATTTGGTGGTCAGCGTTTTGGTGAGATGGAGGTTTGGGCACTGGAAGCATTTGGTGCAGCTAACATCCTGCAGGAGATACTTACCGTTAAATCGGATGATGTTATCGGCCGTGCCAAAACTTACGAAGCCATTGTTAAAGGTGAAAACCTGCCTACACCATCAGTTCCTGAATCATTCAACGTATTGGTTCATGAGCTTCGCGGCTTAGGTTTAGATATCACGCTGGAATAATTATAGAGTTATTGAAGGACTGAATTGTTTATTTAATTCAGTCCTTTAAAAATATTCAATAGTTCAATAATTAAATCCTTCAATAATTAAAATCAAAGGGGACTATGTCTTACAAAAAGGATAATAAAATCAAAAGTAATTTCACCAGCATTACAATCAGTCTGGCCTCTCCGGAGTCTATACTTGAGCGTTCAAGCGGTGAAGTTTTGAAGCCGGAAACCATCAACTACAGGACTTACAAGCCTGAGCGCGATGGTTTGTTTTGCGAACGTATCTTCGGTCCGGTTAAAGATTATGAGTGCCATTGCGGTAAATACAAACGTATACGTTACAAAGGCATCGTGTGTGACCGTTGTGGTGTTGAAGTAACTGAAAAGAAAGTACGCCGTGAACGTATGGGCCACATTAACTTAGTGGTTCCGGTTGCGCACATCTGGTACTTCCGTTCATTACCAAACAAAATAGGTTACCTTTTAGGTTTACCAACCAAAAAGCTCGACCTTATTATTTACTACGAAAGATATGTAGTTATACAGCCGGGTATTAAAGAAGGTGATGGCATCCAGAAAATGGATTTCCTTACTGAAGAAGAATACCTTGATGTATTAGATACTTTACCAAAAGAGAACCAGTACCTTGACGATAAGGACCCACAGAAATTTGTGGCCAAGATGGGTGCCGAGGCGCTTGAAGAATTACTGAAACGCCTTGATCTGGATTCACTTTCATACAACCTGCGCCACCAGGCAGCTAACGAAACTTCACAACAACGTAAAAACGAGGCGTTAAAACGCTTACAGGTTGTTGAGGCTTTCCGTGATGCTAAAAACCGTATCGAGAATAACCCTGAGTGGATGATCGTTAAGATCGTTCCGGTTATCCCGCCTGAGTTACGTCCGTTGGTGCCGTTAGAGGGTGGCCGTTTCGCTACATCTGACTTGAATGACCTTTACCGTCGTGTTATCATCCGTAACAACCGTTTAAAACGTTTGATCGAGATTAAAGCACCGGAAGTAATTTTACGTAACGAAAAACGTATGCTACAGGAAGCTGTGGATTCGTTATTTGATAACTCACGTAAAGTTAACGCTGTAAAAACTGAAGGTAACCGTGCCCTTAAATCACTTTCAGACATTCTGAAAGGTAAACAAGGCCGTTTCCGTCAAAACTTATTAGGTAAACGTGTCGATTACTCTGCACGTTCGGTAATTGTTGTAGGTCCTAACCTTAAATTACACGAGTGTGGTTTACCTAAAGATATGGCAGCCGAGCTGTTTAAACCATTCATCATTCGCAAGATGATTGAGCGTGGTGTGGTTAAAACAGTAAAATCAGCCAAAAAGATAGTTGACCGTAAAGACCCATTAGTTTGGGATATATTAGAGAACGTACTTAAAGGTCACCCTGTGTTACTAAACCGTGCGCCTACGCTGCACAGGCTGGGTATACAGGCGTTCCAGCCACGTTTGGTTGAGGGTAAAGCTATCCAGTTGCACCCATTAACCTGTACCGCGTTCAACGCCGACTTTGACGGTGACCAGATGGCGGTTCACGTACCACTGGGTAATGCGGCTATTTTGGAGGCTCAGGTATTGATGCTTGCATCACACAACATCCTGAACCCTGCAAACGGTACGCCTATCACCGTACCATCTCAGGACATGGTGCTTGGTTTGTACTACATAACCAAAGGCCGTAAAACTGATGAAACACGTGTGGTAAAAGGTCAAGGCTTATCTTTCTACTCTGCCGAGGAGGTAATTATCGCCTACAACGAGAAGAAAATTGACCTGCACGCCTTTATTAAAGTTAAAGCTAACGTTAAAGAGCGCGATGGCAGCATCGTGAATAAATTGATTGAAACTACTGTAGGCCGCGTACTGTTTAACCAGCACGTACCTGAAGAAGTAGGTTACATCAACGAGTTGCTTACCAAAAAATCATTACGTGATATTATTGGTGATGTTGTTAAAAATACTGGTATGGCCCGCGCGGCTCAATTCCTTGATGATATTAAGGAGTTAGGTTTCAAAATGGCATTCCAGGGTGGCTTGTCGTTCAACCTGAAAGATATCAACATCCCTGAAGAAAAGGTTACGCTGATCGCTCAAGCTTCAAAAGAAGTGGAAGAGGTTATGGGTAACTACAACATGGGTTTCATTACCAATAACGAGCGTTACAACCAGATCATTGATATCTGGACACGTATCAACAATCGCTTAACTGCGAATGTAATGAACATCCTGTCTACCGACAATCAAGGCTTCAACTCAGTATACATGATGCTTGATTCAGGTGCACGTGGTTCTAAAGAGCAGATCCGTCAGCTTGCAGGTATGCGTGGTTTGATGGCTAAGCCTCAAAAATCAGGTTCAGGTGGCGAGATCATCGAAAACCCGATCCTTTCAAACTTTAAAGAAGGCCTTTCGGTATTAGAGTACTTTATCTCTACCCACGGTGCCCGTAAAGGTTTGGCGGATACGGCGTTGAAAACAGCGGATGCTGGTTACCTAACCCGTCGTTTACATGACGTTGCACAGGATATGATTGTAGGTGAAGTGGATTGCGGTACCTTAAGAGGTATTTATACTACTGCGCTTAAAGACAATGAGGATATTGTTGAGCCATTGTACGATCGTATTTTAGGCCGTACCTCACTACATGATGTTCACGACCCTATTACCAATGAACTTTTGGTATCAGCAGGTCAGGACATTACCGAGGAGATCGGTAAAAATATAGAGAACTCTCCGCTGGAGGGTATCGAAATACGTTCGGTATTAACCTGCGAAAGCAAACGTGGTGTATGTGCCCTTTGCTATGGCCGTAACCTTGCAAGCGGTAAACGCGTGCAAAAAGGCGAGGCTGTGGGTGTTATCGCGGCGCAATCAATCGGTGAGCCGGGTACACAGCTTACACTTCGTACCTTCCACGTGGGTGGTACCGCGTCAAACATCGCGGCTGAATCACAGATCAACGCTAAGTTTGATGGTATCATTGAATTTGAGAACGTACGTACAGTAGAGTACGAAACAGAAGAAGGTTCGGTTGATGTGGTATTAGGCCGTTCAGGCGAGTTCCGTATCATTGAAGCCGGCAGCAATAAAGTGATCATGACTAACAACATCCCATACGGTTCATACCTGTATATTAAGGATGGCAGCAAGATCACCAAAGGCGACCGTATCTGTTCATGGGATCCATATAACGCGGTTATCATCTCTGAGTTTGCAGGTACTGCAAGGTTTGAGGCGGTATTAGAAGGTATCACCTTCCGCGAGGAGTCTGACGAGCAAACCGGTCACCGCGAAAAAGTTATCATCGACACCAGGGATAAAACCAAGAACCCGGTTATCCAGGTGGCTGACAACAAAGGCGAGATCATTAAAGGATACAACATCCCGGTAGGCGCGCACATTGCTGTTGACGAAGGTGATAAACTTAAAACCGGACAGGTTATTGCTAAAATACCTCGTTCAACAGGTAAAACCCGAGATATTACCGGTGGTTTACCACGTGTAACGGAGTTATTTGAGGCTCGTAACCCATCAAACCCGGCCGTTGTTACTGAAATTGACGGTGTGGTAACTTTAGGTGGTGTTAAACGTGGTAACCGCGAAATCAGCATCGAATCAAAAGACGGTCAGGTTAAAAAATACCTGGTACCACTTTCTAAGCACATCCTTGTACAGGATAATGACTTTATAAAAGCCGGTATGCCACTGTCTGACGGTTCAATCTCTCCTGCCGATATCCTGGCTATTAAAGGCCCTGCGGCAGTGCAAGAGTACCTGGTGAATGGTATACAAGAGGTTTACCGTTTACAAGGTGTGAAGATCAACGATAAACACTTTGAGGTTATCGTACACCAGATGATGCAGAAAGTATCTATCGAGGATGCAGGTGATACCCGCTTCCTGGAGAGAGAAGCTGTTGACAGCTGGGACTTCATGCTGGAGAACGACGACATATTCGACAAGAAAGTTGTTGTTGAGCCGGGCGATTCAACCACGCTTAAAGCAGGTCAGATCATCTCGATGCGTAAACTGCGCGACGAGAACTCGGCCCTTAAACGTCGTGACTTGAAACTGGTTGAGGTTAGAGATGCCATCGCGGCAACTTCAAGCCCGATACTGCAAGGTATCACCCGTGCATCATTAGGTACTAAGTCGTTCATCTCGGCTGCATCGTTCCAGGAAACTACCAAGGTACTGAACGAGGCTGCTATAGCAGGTAAACGCGATAAGATGTTAGGCCTGAAAGAGAACGTTATTGTAGGTCACCTGATCCCTTCAGGTACCGGTTTACGCGAGTACGAAAATATCCGCGTAGGTTCTCAGGAGGAGTTTGACCGCCTGATGGCTTCAAAAACTGAAGACGTAGAAGCATAAAAAGCTTCAAAGCGCAAATATTTTTCAAAGCCTTCCGTTTATACGGAAGGCTTTGTTATTTTTAGGCGATCTACAAAACCTAATCTTGCATTTTACGTTCATTAATCTATACTATGTTCAGTTTTTTTAAAAAATCGTTGCCTGATGTGCGGTTTGATTGGTTAGGTACAGATATACATTCGCATCTGCTGCCGGGTATAGATGATGGATCGCCCGATCTGGAATCAAGCATATCATACATAACCTCGCTGCATAACCTTGGCTTTAATAAATTCATTTGCACGCCCCATATCTTTATGGATGTGCATCCCAATAACCGTGATACCATAACCACCGCGCTTAATAAAGTACTTGCTGCCGATACGATAAAGAAGTTAGGCGTAAACGTATCGGCCGCGGCTGAGTATATGGTTGACAGTGATTTCGGTCCGTTAACCAAAGAGGAGGGAGGCCTGATGGAGATGCCGGGCAAATATGTACTGATAGAAATGTCATACCTGTCTGAAACTCCTGATATCGAAAATTATGTTTTTGAACTGAATGTTCAAGGCTATAAACCAATACTTGCCCACCCCGAGCGCTACAATTTTTACCACGGTAAGCCTGAGAAAATTCACCGTTTTAAAGATATGGGCTGCCTGCTGCAACTCAACCTGCTATCAGTTACCGGTTATTATGGCCGTGAAGTAAAACACACTGCGCTGCGGTTGCTAAAGGATGGCGTATACTCACTTGCCGGTACCGATTTTCATCACGATAAGCACTTAAAAGGTTTTCAGGATGCCCGGTTATGGAAGGATGTTTACGACCAGGTGAAGAATTACGAGTTTCGTAACCGTGAGTTGTTTGGTGTGTAATGTTATACAAAAACCTTCGCACCGATAGTAAATCAACCAATAAGTTGTATTATTGAAACAGATTTTGGAATTAAGATTTACAATTTTGACAATAAATCGCAGTAATAAATAAATATTTTTTGGTTTTTTTTATATTTCAGTAATAAAATTTAATTTATTATCTATCTTAGCAAAGGCGTACCATGCTTTTTACATTGCTTAATAAATTGATAATAATTAATTTTTAAACAGTTATATACCTTAAGCTTTATAAATCACTTCAATCTATATATGAACAAGAAAATCACTAAAATTTGCTGTATCGGTGCCGGATATGTTGGGGGCCCGACAATGGCTGTTATAGCACAAAAATGCCCGCACATAAAAGTTACTGTTGTGGATTTGAACGAGGCACGTATTGCCGCCTGGAATGATCCTGATACAGAAAATATCCCGGTTTATGAACCAGGTCTATCGGCAGTAGTAGCCGAAGCCCGTGGCCGTAACCTGTTTTTTTCGACAGAAGTTGATAAAGCCATTGATGAGGCCGAAATGATTTTCATATCGGTAAATACACCTACCAAAACTTATGGTAGCGGTAAAGGTATGGCTGCCGATCTTAAATACATTGAGCTATGTGCCCGCCAGATAGCCCGTGTTGCTAAGGATGATAAAATTGTAGTTGAAAAATCAACACTGCCGGTACGTACTGCCGAGGCTGTGAAAAATATATTGCAAAACACCGGTAACGGCGTTAATTACCAAATACTTTCAAACCCTGAGTTCTTGGCCGAAGGCACAGCCGTTGAGGATTTGCATGCGCCTGACCGTGTATTGATCGGTGGTGATACCACTCCTGAAGGTCAATCAGCTTTGGCTTCATTGGTTGAGGTATATAACAACTGGGTTCCGCGCGAGCGCATCCTGACTACCAACTTATGGTCATCAGAGTTATCCAAACTTACCGCTAACGCGTTTCTGGCACAGCGTGTATCATCTATCAACGCTTTGTCTGAACTTTGTGAGCGTACCGGTGCCGATGTAACTGAGGTTGCACGTTCAATTGGTACGGATAGCCGCATAGGCTCAAAATTCCTGAAAGCATCAGTTGGCTTTGGTGGTTCATGTTTCCAAAAAGATATATTGAACCTGGTTTACATTGCCCGCTCATACGGTTTGCAGGAAGTTGCCGATTACTGGGAGCAGGTTATCATCATGAACGATCACCAAAAAAGCCGTTTTGCCAATAATATTGTTAAAACCCTTTACAATACCGTATCTGGCAAAAAGATCGCCTTTTTGGGTTGGGCCTTTAAAAAGGATACCAATGATACCCGCGAGTCGGCCGCTATTTATGTAGCTGATGCTTTACTGAACGAGGAAGCTGGTATCGCAGTATACGATCCAAAAGTTCCGGAATCACAAGTATATTTTGACTTGAACTATTTGGGTAGCCGTGATGCTGATAAAAATAAAACCCAGGTTACTGTATTTACCGACCCTTACGAAGCTTGTAAAGATGCGCACGCCATTGCCATACTTACCGAGTGGGATGAGTTTAAGGCTTACGACTGGAAGCGTATTTTCGATAACATGAAAAAGCCGGCCTTTGTATTTGATGGCCGTAGTATAATTGATTCTGCCTCGTTAACCGAGATAGGTTTCAAAGTTTACACTATAGGTAAATAATTGATATTTACCATGAATATTAGAGTTGTAATTTCATTATTAGCAGATGAAATTGAGTAACTTTTTTATTCGTTTTACGTATAAATGAACAAAATATAAAGAGCTTGTTTTCAGGCTCTTTATATTTACTGCGAGCATTTTTTTACTTAGCTGATTAACATGTAGTAAATTCGCTATAATAAAAAAGTGTTAGTATTGCACCCGAACATTAACTTTATGTATAAAATTTTTAGCAGATGCAAATTCCTGTTTGCATTTATGTTGATGGGCTATTGTTTCTCATCCTGTGTGTCATATAAAAATGTCCCTTATTTTCAGGATCTTGATTCAGCACAAGTAAAAATAGCGCTTGCTCAGGTTCAGCCGCAGATAGTTCAGCCCAATGATGTATTGAGTATCAAGATAACATCATTAAGTACAGAAAGTAATGTGCTGTTTGGCGATAACATGACGGAGTCGCGCGTGAGCGGCGGCGGAGGAAATAATAATAATAATAATAACACCAATGCCATGCAGTATGGCGGTTTCCTGGTTAGTGAAACCGGCGATATTACACTCCCAACCCTGGGAAAGATCAAAGTATTGGGGCTTACAACTGCTCAAATTAAAGATACTTTAGCAACGCTGGCATCGCAGTATGTTAAAAATCCAACGGTTACCATACGTATTTTAAGCTTTAAGGTATCTGTTACCGGTGATGTTGCACGTGCCGGAACCTTCCCGGTTAGTAATGAAAAGATAAGCATACTTGAGGCTATAGCTTTAGCAGGCGACTTGCGTGTAACCGCGCGCCGCGAAAATGTTTTGGTTATACGCCAGCATGGTGATGAAATGCAATTTGCACGGTTAGATCTTCGCTCAAAAAAGGTATTTGAATCACCTTATTTTTATTTGAATAATAACGATGTAGTATATGTTGAACCAAATATCAAGCGTTTGGAACGTAACGAAAACTTATATCAAAACACCACGATAATTTTAACTGTGTTAACCACAATTTCATTATTAATTTACCGGTTTAGGTAATTAAGCCACATCATCTAAATTATGCAAGACGGACCAATAACCGCCCAAAACGTGCAAAGTACAGAAGAGGAAACGGTAGATTTTAAGTTAATTTTATTCAGATACCTTTATCATTGGCCGTTGTATTTAGTGGCCGGCCTTGTTGCCATGCTTGGCGCTTTTATTTATATCAGGTATACGCCGCCTGTGTACCAAATGCAAACCTCGTTATTGATCAAGAACGATTCAAAGTCGGGCTCAAGCGCGCAAATGGCATTAAGCGAGATCGACCTTTTCTCGAACAGTAAGGTTGTTGAAAATGAGATCGAGATATTAAAATCAAAAGCGCTGATGGAAAAGGTTGTAACCAACCTTAACCTTAACATTGAATACTTTTCGACTAAGGATATTATTGACAGGCCGCTGTATAAAAACGGGCCTATAAATATGTATGCCATTGAATTTAACCCGAATGCTAAGGCTTATGAGTTTTTGTTCACCTACCAGGGAGGCAACAAATATGTTGTTCAAAATAAGGAAGGCGAAAAGTTTACAGGTGAATTCGGCAAGATCTATAACAAGTTCTTTGGATCGTGGAAGATAGATAATACAGAGAATCTTAAAGCATTCAAGGGTCAGGATATCAAGATAAAAATATTGCGCCCGTATATAACGGCTAATTCTTTATTAGGGAGTTTACTGATAACCTTGCCAAGTAAAAACGTTACTGTATTGCAAATTAGCCTGGAAGATGTTATTCCAAAACGCGGTACTGATGTTCTGAACCGGTTGATATTTGAATACAACAAGGCTGCTATTGAAGATAAGAACCTGGTTACCGAAAGTACACTGAAGTTTGTTCAGGATCGTCTGGATTCATTAGGAAGCGAACTTAATATTGCTGAAAAAAGGGTAGAAGAATTTAAAAGCAGCAAAGGCCTGACCAATATATCGTCAGAAGCCGATATGGTGTTGAGGAATATCCAAACGGTGGATGCTAAATTGAATGAGGTAAACATTCAGCTAAGTGTTATACAAGGTATTGAAAAATATGTTGCCAATCCGGATCAGGCTACCAGTGTGCCAACAACGCTCGGCTTAAATGATCCGGTTTTGTTAAGCCTGATAGCAACCCTTACCGATTTGGAAGCCAAGAAAACCAGTTTGTTAACCAATGGTACGGCAAGCAACCCGTTATTGCCGCCTTTGCAAGCGCAAATAGAGTCGGCCAGACGTGCTATAAGCGAAAGTATACAGGTGATGAAGAACGCGATGGTGCTTACCAAGCGTGATCTTTCATCAACTACCAGTAAAATGGAGGGTGCTATACGCCAGATACCTAAGCAGGAACGCCAGTTTATAGATCTGCAACGCCAGCAGACCATTAAGGATAACCTGGTAACCTACTTGTTGCAAAAAAGGGAAGAAGCCGCACTATCGTACGCCTCAACAATTGCCGATAGCCGTGTAATTGATGAGCCCTATGTAAACGATTCGCCAATTAAACCTAAAATACCTGTTATTTACGCGTTCGCGCTGTTTGCAGGTTTAGGTTTATCAACCTTCTACGTTTACGTAAAAGATCAGCTAAACAACAAGATAGCCAGCCAGCAGGATGTAATGGATAAAACCAAAGCGCCAATACTGGGACAAATTATGTTTAATGATGGTTTTGAGCCTATTGTGGTTAAGCCTAAAAGCAGGCAGGCCATTGCCGAACAGTTTAGGGCCTTCCGTACAAACCTGCAATTTGTTTTTGGCGCCAAGCAAAATTCGCATGTTACCCTGTTCACATCAAGCATGTCGGGAGAGGGTAAGAGCTTTGTGGCGCTGAATCTGGGTGCCGCTTTTGCGATCTCAAACCGTAAAACAGTTGTTTTAGAGCTTGATTTACGTAAACCTAAAATATCAAGTAGTTTAGGTATCGATAACTCTTTTGGTTTAAGTAATTACCTGATTGGTAAGGCAACAAAAGAAGAAATTGTTAAGCAAAGTAATGTTCATCCTAACCTGTACATCATCAGCTCAGGGCCTGTGCCACCAAATCCGGCCGAATTACTTGAGCAGCAATTGATGGATGACCTGATAACTTACCTGCGCGAAAACTACGATGAAATAATTATTGACTCGCCACCTGTTGGTTTGGTTACTGATACATTGATACTAAGCCGCCTTGCCGATTTAAGTTTATACATAGTAAGGCATGGCTATACGCAAAAAAACCAGCTGCAAATACTTGATCAGCTTTATCAGGATCGTAAACTGCCAAAGCTGGGTATAGTAATGAATGCCATCCAATCATCAGGTAGCTATGGTTATGGCTATGGTTACGGTTATGGGTACGGTTACGGCTATGGGTACGGTTATTACTCGGATGATGCCAGCCGTACAAATATGTCGTTCCGTAAAAAAATAAGTAAATTCTTTAGTCGGTTTTAAAACCTGATGTTTTAACTGCTGGTTATCAGTAATTAAATAATTTCTTAATAAAACTCACCTTATAATGAGTAAATGCAAAAATTTCACACTTTTTATTGCATTTACTCATTTTTTTTCTCGTAATTTGTGCTAATATAAAAAACGAGTAATAATACTACTCGTTTTAAGGTATTGATTGGAGCGCATTATACATCTGCGTATCTTGTCCTGAAAAACTAATATGCTCGAAACGCTTATAACATCAAAAACCCGTATCAAACTGCTGTTGAAGTTTTTTCTGAACAGCGATACCAAGGCTTATTTACGCAGCCTTGAATCGGAGTTTGGCGAATCGAGTAATGCCATACGCCTAGAGTTAAACCGTTTTGAGGATGCCGGTTTACTGGTGTCATCAGCAGCAGGTAACAAAAAGCTTTACCAGGCAAATCGCACTCACCCGTTTTTTGGTGAGCTTAACAACATCCTGTTCAAGTTTGTTGGCATCGACGAAATCATTGAAAAGGTTTTACGCAAAATAGGTGATCTGCATTCGGCCTACATTACCGGTGATTTTGCCCGTGGCAGCGATAGTCAGGTTATCGACTTGCTATTAGTTGGAGGAGCTTTAAACCGAGCTTACGTAGCCAATTTGGTTGAGAAGGCTGAAAAGGTTATAAAACGAAAGATCAGGCTGCTTATCATGACCGAGGAGGAGGCGAAAGTATATATTACCAGTAACCAGGCCTTGTTGATCTGGGAAAAGTAAACACAAAATATTTGAATAGCTTTTAAACATCACATACCCTTACAAATGAGATTAGATTTCAAAAATAATTTTATAGGCTATTTTAAATTCTACTACAATGTATTGGGTAATAAGCTTATTTACATAACCTCATTAGGTATATTGGTTAGCTTTTTAGATGGTATGGGCTTGGCCATGTTCATGCCCCTATTAACATCGGTGGGTGGTAGTGATACGGCTTCACAAGAGTCAATGGGTAAACTTAGCTTTTTAACAGATGCTATAACTGTTTTGGGCTTTGAGGTGAACCTGAACAGTGTACTGGTAGTGCTGATTATTGTATTTGTGTTTAAGGGAGCGATGAAGTTTATCCAGATGAATTCGCAGGTAAACTTATGGCACCTGTTTATGCGCCGCATACGTTTTGAGATGCTGGCCAAGCTACAGAACATGAACTACCGCGGCTTTTTAAAGCTTGATACCGGCCGTATACAAAACACGCTGACTGTTGAGGTGAGCAGGCTTAATCAAACGGTAAAGTTTTATTCGAACGCTATACAGGCCATGGTAATGTTGCTTACCTATGTGGCACTGGCATTTTTAGCCAATCCGCAATTCGCACTTATAGTATCGGTAGGCGCGATGGCATCAAACTTGATCTATCGTCGTATTTATAAGTCAACCAAAAGTGCCTCGTTAAGCGTATCGGCAAAGGGTAACTTTTTTAATAAGCTGATCAACCAGTCGATACATTACTTCAAGTACCTTAAGTCAACCAACTACTTCCATATATTCTCTGATCATATCAAGAACGTGATCACCGAATCCGAAGAGCATAACAAACGTATGGGCTTTAACGGGGCTGTTACAGGTGCCGCTAAGGAGCCCATGATAATTTTGATCGTTACCGGTGTGATATATTTCCAGGTAAATGTATTGAACGCCAGCCTGGGTAACATATTTGTAAGCTTGCTGCTGTTTTATCGTGCCCTTAACGCGTTGGTATTGGTACAAAACTATTGGCAAAGCTTCATGCAAAATAGTGGTGGTATGGATTCAATAGCCACCTTATATACCGAAATGAGCCAGATGCAGGAAGATGGCGAAGGCGAGAGCTTCAAAACATTCGGGCAAAATATTACCATTAATAACAGCTCATTCTCATACAATGGTGTTACGCCTATATTGGATGAGGTGAACATCGTTATCCCTAAAAACAAAACGGTTGCCTTTGTGGGCGAAAGCGGATCGGGCAAAACAACGCTTGCCAATATTTTGGTAGGGCTGCTTTACCCGGATAGCGGCGCACTTGAGGTTGATGGCCGCAAGCTAAAAGATTTCAACATAAATAGCTTTAGGGATAAGATAGGCTACATATCGCAGGAGGCTGTGGTGTTTAACGACACCATTTTTAACAACGTAACTTTTTGGGCCGAGCGCACTCCCGAAAATATTGCCAAATTCAATAAAGCTATTGAACTGGCATCACTTACCAAGTTTATTGATACACTGCCTGATAAAGAGCAGACAGAACTTGGCGATGGCGGTACCCTGGTATCCGGCGGACAAAAACAGCGTATATCTATAGCGCGTGAGCTTTATAAGGATGCCGAGATATTGATACTGGACGAGGCTACATCCGCACTCGATACCGAAACTGAGCGTGTTATACAGGAAAATATTGAAAAGCTGCATGGCAGTTATACCATGTTGATCATAGCGCACCGCTTATCAACCATTAAAAATGCTGATGCCATTTACCTGCTCGAAAAAGGTAAGGTGGCGGCTACCGGCACATTTAGTGAAATGGTTGAAAGCTCAGAAAGGTTTAAGCGCATGGTTGAGCTACAGGAAGTTTGATCTGAAAACAAATTATAAATTTTAAAAGAATAAAAAGCGATGTTCAATTTCAATTATCAAAAACCAAAAGTAATCTCTGAGATTGGTTGTAATCACATGGGTGATTTTGAGATAGCTAAGGAATTGCTGTCCCTGTCAAAAACATGTGGTGCTGATTTTGGTAAGTTTCAAAAAAGAACCAACAAGGAGTTACTAACTCCTGAGCAATACAACGCTCCGCATCCAAATCCATACAACTCATATGGTGATACCTATGGTGCTCACCGCGAGTATTTAGAGTTTTCTCAGGATCAGCATGCTGAACTGAAAAAATATGCTGAGTCGATAGGTTTAGGTTACGCTACCTCTGTATGGGATGCTACCTCAGCCCGCGAGATCATTGAGCTTGATCCGGTTTTGATAAAAGTACCTTCGGCCTGTAACAACCATACCGAAATGCTTACGCTACTTCGCGATAGCTATAAAGGTGAGATACACCTGTCAACCGGTATGACCACTAAGGATGAAATTGAAGAAGCTGTAAAATTCTTTGAAGAAAATGGCCAGGCTAAAGATCGTTTGGTTATTTACAGCTGTACTTCAGGTTACCCGGTACCATTTAATGATCTGTGCTTGCTGGAGATCAACAACCTGTACGATCGTTACGAAAGCCGTGTTAAAGCCATAGGTTTCTCTGGTCATCACCTGGGTATTATGGCTGATATTGCTGCTTATACCTTGGGCGCGCACTGGATCGAAAGACACTTTACCAAGAACCGCACCTGGAAAGGTACTGATCATGCCGCTTCATTAGAGGTGTCAGGTATGCAAAAACTGGTTCGCGACTTGCACAACGCACATGACGCGCTGCAGTTCAAAAATACTGAGATACTTGATATTGAGCGTGTACAACGTGATAAACTGAAATATCGTAAAGCCTAATCTGCCAAAAATATGTCTGTTGCCTTTATACCTGTCAGAGGGGGGAGTAAATCTATCCCTTTAAAAAACATCAAATTGTTTTGTGGTAAGCCATTGGTTTACTGGGCTGCAAAAGCTTTGCAGGAGAGTGATGCCATTGATAGTATCATTATCGCGACAGACTCTGACGATATAAGGCAAACTGTACAGAGCTTCGGTTTTTCAAAGCTTGAAGTATATGACCGCGACGCGGCAAATGCTGCTGACACCTCATCAACAGAGGCGGTTATGCTCGAATATTTAAATAAAACATCGCTGCCTGCCCATGAGCATTTTGTGTTGGTGCAGGCTACCAATCCGTTTATAACCCGCCAGGATATTGACGACGCCTTTAAGCAACTTGCTGACGAGAATGCCGACTCCTTATTAACCTGTGTGCGTTATAAACGGTTTTTTTGGACAGAGGACGGCAAACCCACCAATTACGACTATAAAGCCCGCCCACGCAGGCAGGATTTTAAAGGTGACTTGATGGAAAATGGCGCCTTTTACATATCAACCGTTGGTAATGTGCTGGCCGATCAAAATCGCTTATCAGGTAAAATAACGGTGTATGAGATGCCGGAGTTCACAGCTTTTGAGATTGATGAGCCGGATGATTGGATGATCATGGAAAAACTCTTCCAAAAATACATTGGCACAAGCGATGAGCAACAGGTAACGCCGATAAAGCTATTTATATCTGACGTTGATGGCGTAATGACCGATGCCGGTATGTATTATACCGAAAGCGGCGATGAGATCAAGAAATTCAACACGCACGATGGTATGGCATTCCAGCTATTGCGCGAGGCGGGTATAAAAACAGCCATCATCACTACCGAAAATACACAGATGGTAGCCCGTAGGGCGAGCAAGCTTAAGCTCGATCATATCCATCAGGGTAAGGGCTTCGGCTCAAAGCTGGAAATAGCCCGTGAGATATGTAAGGCCGAAAATATATCGTTACAGGAGCTGGCCTATATTGGCGATGACATTAACTGTGTCGATCTGCTATCGGCAGCCGGAATAAAAGCCTGCCCGGCTAATGCTACACGTAAGGTTAAGGCGATACCCGGTATTTTACACCTTGAAACACGCGGTGGCGATGGCGCGGTACGCGAGTATGTTGAATGGTTGTTTGACAATGGTTATTGCGCCAAACCAATGGCCGAAAAATTAACTCAGGATAAATGGTCATCCTGATCTGATAATAACATCTACCCTAATGAAAATATTACACATAGCATCCTTTGATGGCAATATTGGCGATAACGCGAGCCACATAGGCTTTGATAATATACTTGCGCAGGTTGTGGATGGGGATGTAGCTGTTGATCAGCTAGAGATACGCAAGTTTTACAATAATTACAGTCTGCCCGATAAGCAGCGCTTTGATGCCGATTTGGCAGCCTTAGCCAACAAATACGATTACCTGTTTATTGGTGGCGGTGGTTTTCTGGACTTTGACATTAAAGGCAGCGTTACGGGTACAACCATAGCTTTGTCGCCCGAGGTACTTGACCTGATCAAGTCGCCCATAATAATTTCGAGCATTGGCTCAAACCCGCGTAACGATATCCCCGAAGGGAATATTGATAAATACCGCGCATTCTTAGATGCGTTTTTAAGTGCCGAAAAGAACTTTTTAGCGGTTAGAAACGATGGGTCAAAACAGGTATTGCGTGATATAATAGGCCAAAAATATCATGATGCCATACCAGAAGTGCTTGATCATGGCTTCTTTTACGAGAACGATGGATCATTCTACAAGCCAACACCTAAAAAATACATCCTGATCAATACCACATCAGACCAGGTGCACATGAAGAACCGTAACATTGGCGAGGTAAGTGAAGAAGGTTATATTACTGAAATGGGTAAGGTTATCAACTACATAATTGCCGAAACCGATTACGATATAGTTTTCGCTCCGCACATATATAGTGATTACAAGGCCATTGATAATTTGCTGAAGGGTGTTAATGATTTTTATATACGTACACGTATAGCTATTACCCCATATGCACAAGGTAATGCCGGCTGTAACCAAATATTTTCGGCTTACCGCAATAGCGAATTGGTGTTAGGTATGCGTTTCCATGCAAATGTTTGCAGTATAGCTATGGATATACCCAGTATAGGTTTAGGCGCGCTCGACCGTGTTTCTGGCTTGTACCAAAGCATGGGTTTGAGTGATAACGCCGTTACGGTCGACAAACCTTTTTACGAAGAACTTATTACCAAAATGCAGCAAAATCTGGCAGAGAAAACAACATCGCCAAACTTGCAGCAAATGAAACAGCAAACCATTGCTGCTTATAAACAGAAAATGAAAGCCTGAGCTGATCAGGACCGATATATACAGCCCATAATTTGATTTATGATAATTGGCAAACCATATAAGCAAAAGTTTTTGAGCAACTGGCGACAGTGGCTTAAGGTTACTTTGCATGGTTACAATTATGGTAACATAATGGCTAATGAGCTTGCCGGACTTTATCATTACGATGAAAAATCTGTAAGCCATTTACGTAGTAAATATCTGAAACACGGTATAAAGGATTTTTTGATCGCTTTATTATTCAAACAAACTAAAAATCACTTTGATAACGAGCTGATTAATGCTGATGCACAGAATACCCAAACCATACACTTTTTAATGGAGGACGATGGCAGGGATGATTATAAAAGGCAATGTCGCTTTGTGCTTGATCAGTTGAGTGATTATCGTGTTAAAGTTTACACAGTAAATAAATTCGGTAAAGGAGCGAAACAGTTCAACGTAGCATCGTTCCTGTCAAAGTGCAGACTGCTGTTAAACATAGCGCGTGCGGTAAAGCTTTCAAATGCTTTTGAGCATGATACCCGGAAAAAGAACCTGTTTGTGCTCACTAAGTGTTTGCATTACCATGATATTTTAACATATGTTGAGCAAAATAAATTATTGGTAGATGCAAAACTGCTGATAGTATTTGCTGACATGAAGGAGTGTGGCAGTATGATGGTACAAGCCGCCCGAAAGCTTAACATCAAGACGGCTACGCTACAACATGCCATCTACCTTAAGCGTAAGGATAATGAGTTTTCGCACTCGGTTATCAACTACCTTAATTCGCAAGCTGATTACGTGCTGGGCTGGGGTGAAAGCGTGCTGCCTGTATATCAGGATAATGTTGCCAACCCGAGGCAGCAGGTTTTATTGTCAGGAACATCTGATGCTACTTACAGCATTGACAAGTTCTACCAGCAGGAAAACGATGTGAAGGCAGATCATGGCTGTTTCAGTGTGTTTTTTAGCGGGCAAACGCTGCGCATGTCAAACATGAAAATGCTGGCCATTGCCGAGGAAGTAGCCAATAAGAAGGGCTTTAAATATAAAGTGCTGATGCACCCATCAAACAAGCCCGAGGATTATAGTTTCGACCAATGTACAGGTTTGGCCGAAGCACTAAAAGGTTCAGCCCATATATCAATGCTGATCAACAGTTCAGACTTTTGTATATGTCACAACACAACCGTTTACTTCACCGTGATGCTAAAGCACAAGCCTTGTTTCCGTTTCAAAGATGAAGTGTTTGTGGATTATGGTGGTTTGGATGATATTTTTAGCGATGGGGAAGGGTTGTTGAAAAAGGTAAATAGTGTATCAGGAGATAAACAGATTGAAAAAATAGAGCAAATATTGATTCGTCATTTTGGTGAATCGGGTTTTTCGTATAAACAAAGTATAAGGCAAATACTTGCCGATGCTGTATAACAATAGCGTAAATTATGAAGGTTAGAACTATTGCCATCCACTTGCCACAATTTCATCCCATCAAAGAAAATGATGAATGGTGGGGAAAAGGTTTCACCGAATGGACCAATGTTTCAAAGGCTCAGCCACTTTTTAAGGATCATTATCAGCCGCATTTACCTGCTGATATGGGTTTTTATGATCTACGTTTAGCTGATGCAAGGGCTGAGCAAGCTAAGCTGGCCAAGGAATATGGTATTTATGGCTTTTGCTACTATCATTATTGGTTTAATGGTCGTAGGGTATTAGAGCGTCCTCTGCAAGAAATATTGGCATCAGGCGAGCCTGATTTTCCATTCATGGTATGCTGGGCGAATGAAAATTGGACACGCGTTTGGAATGGTAGCGATAAGGATGTTTTATTGAAGCAGGATTATTCGCCCGAGGATGACCGGGAGCATATTCAGTATCTGATAACCCTATTTGAAGATCCGCGCTACATACGGGTGGATGGCAAACCGGTAGTAGCTATCTATCGATCAACAATGATCCCTGACCCGAAAACCACAACCGATATATGGCGAGAAGAAGCTGCTAAAAAAGGTATGGAGCTTTATATATGTCGTTTTGAAAGCTTTGGAGAGGAGGGGAGCGACCTGATCAAGAATGGTGGTTTTGATGCGGCTGTCGAGTTTCAGCCTATGGGTAAGGCCCGCCGTACCTTTGAAACCTTGTTGAAAAAGGAAACCTCATTAGCAAAATTCAGAAGACGAGTGCGAATGAAGTTAGTAAAGGAGTTTCCTAAGCTATCGCATTTGGTTCGGAATGCCCATGATTACGGAACAGTGATCGATTATAAAGAGTACGTTGAATATAGCTTAGGTCAACCAAAAAAAGATTATAAGATATTTCCGGGTATTACCCCCATGTGGGATAATTCGGCACGTAAGCAAAAAAATTATATCGTTTTTCATAATTCATCGCCATCAATATATAAATACTGGTTTAAAAAGATACTGGATAGGTTTAAGCCTTACAGTAAAGACGAGAACCTGGTATTCATAAACGCGTGGAATGAATGGGCCGAGGGTAATCACCTTGAGCCATGCCGTAAATGGGGACGTGGTTATTTAGAAGCAACAAAGGAAGTTTTAAGTAATGACTAAGGCAACAGTATATTGCGTAATTGTAACTTACAATGGTGAGCAATGGATTCGAAAATGCTTGTCATCATTAGTGAACAGTAGTTTATTGCCGCATATTTATGTTGTTGATAATGGTTCAACTGACAATACAGTTAGCATAATTCAGCAGGAGTATCCACAGGTTGAGCTAAACCTATCGCCTGACAATTTAGGCTTTGGCCAAGCCAATAATAAAGGAATGCTGGCCGCGCTGGATAGGGATGCTGATTATGTTTTGTTATTAAATCAGGATGCTTGGGTTGAGGCGGATACAATAGAAAACTTAATAACTATACATCAGCAAAATACTGGCTATGGCATATTGAGCCCTGTGCATGTAAATGCATCGCATACGGCTATTGATCATAATTTTTCGAGCTATATAGTGCCTCGTCACTGTCCTGATCTGTACTCTGATCTGTATTTCAATAAACTACGTGATGTTTACGAATGCGATTTTGTAAATGCCGCGGCGTGGCTGATATCAAAGGAATGTTTACAAACGGTTGGGTTGTTTGATAAGGTATTTTTTCATTACGGAGAGGATCGTAACTACTGCCAGCGTTTGTTATTTCATAAGTTAAGAATAGGCGTTTGCCCGGGCTTGACCGTGGTGCATGACAGGGAGGAGCGTAAAGGCGTTACCGAAGCTTTTTTGGGAGTGAAGGAAAGGATACGCATATATCTGGTAAAACTGGCTGACATAAATGATGATACCTTTGAAAAGGCTTACAGCAAGCTGGTATCAAGGCATCTTTATAATTTAATAAAAACAAAATTAAAAGGTAAAAGCAAAGAGTACGCCTACCATTCGGAGCTATATAAATTTCTGAAAAGTAAAAAGGCTGAGATCATACAAAGTCGCCAAAACAACAAAAAGAAATACCTGCAAGCCAACTAACCCATGCTAACATCTACCCCTTACGTAACCATCATTATCCCCACCTTTAAGGATTGGGATAGGCTGGCTTTGTGTTTGGGAGCGTTAGCCGATCAAACATATCCGGCTGATAGATTCGAGATAATAGTAGCTAATAATGATCCTAACGATAATGTACCGGATGGCTACACCTTACCTACGAATTGTACAGTGATCAGCGAAGGTAAATCAGGATCGTATGCGGCACGCAATGCTGCATTAAAGATAGCGAAGGGTGAGATTTTAGGTTTTACAGATTCTGATTGTATTCCTTATGTTAACTGGATAAGCACAGCAGTAGAATATTTTATTACCCACCAGCAATGTTACCGTATAGGTGGCAGGGTGGAGTTGTTTTACCAATCGGCAAAACTTACAGCGGCCGAACTTTACGAGAGTGTTTTCGCATTCAACCAGGAACAATATGTTAAGGTTGAGGGTACCAGTATTACGGCTAACATGTTCTCCCGTCGCGATATATTTGATAGCATAGGTGATTTTAATGATGAACTGCTTTCGGGCGGAGATTATGAGTGGGGAGTGAGGGCTTTGAAAGCCGGTTTCGGTATTGATTATGTGCCTGAACTCATTATAAAACACCCTGCCAGACACGATCTGAAAGAAATTGCCGATAAGGCACGTCGTGTGGGTGGCGGACAAGCGGGTTTTCTTACTGATACTAAAACCAGTAAGCTGGGATATATCATTCAGTTCATTAAAGAGGTTCGCCCTACAGGTGGAGATATCAGATACATATTCAGGAAAGGCAAAAAATTATCGTTACGCCAAAAATGGGATGTGTTTTATGTGCGATATTATTTGAAAGCAGTACGGTCGTCCGAACGTTATAAAGTACTAACAGGAAAAAAAGCCAGCAGATCGTAAATAATGAAGTTCTCCGTAATTATACCAACATATAACCGACCTGACTTTTTAAGGGAAGCGCTAAACAGTGTTGCTGCGCAAACCTACACCGATTACGAAGTAATTGTGGTGAATGACTATAAGCCGGATGAAGATATTGTTAATGAGATAGTAGCAGGTTTTGAAAAGGTTACAGTAATACATCACCCCAAATCGTTAGGCGGAAATGCCGCCCGTAATAATGGTATAAAACAGGCAACGGGCGAATTGATCGCTTTTTTGGATGATGACGATCTGTGGCTGCCCAATAAGTTAGAGGCTCATGCCAAAGCTCATGCAGTCGATACGGCCATAGGCTTGGTATATTCAGATTGCATCATATTTTTTGATAGTGAAAAAGCCAATGAAAAAGAAGCCAAGCGTCCGTTGCCTCAAAATTTAAAGGAGGCTATGCGCAAGGGGGATTTTTGCCCCATAACGTCAACCTCGGTAAGTGTTACGGCATCAGCAATTAAAGCGTGTGGCTTGTTTGACGAAGATTTGGTTTCGTTTCAGGATTGGGATATGTGGTTCCGTATAGCTGAGCTATCAAGCTTTGCGCATGTGCCTCAATCGTTAGTGAAATTCAGACAGCACTATGGTTTGCGTACCTCAAAATCAATTGAAAAACGATTGAAAGGTTTAAGCCAGATAGTCGCAAAATGGAAAGGTAAAGTTGATATAAGTGAGTTTGAAAAGAAATTTCTTCGCAGAACTTACTACTTTTATGCTTGCGATCTGGTATTAACCAATAAGCGATCAAAGGCATTTACCTATTCATTCAGGCTTTTTAACCCTGCAATAGCAAATGCCGATTCAATAAAAAGATTTATAAAGGTGATGGTAGGCATAGTATCGCCATCGTTTTTACGTAAACAAGCAACATAACCTGATTTATTACAATAACGGGAGCGAATAGAGATATAAAGGATGATATTAAAGCGGGTACTTAACTCAATTTCTGTTTTTTTGCTGATAGCAGTATCAGGCATACCCTTTTTTATGTGGCAATTGCCATGGGTGCTTGTTGGCTTTATGATATCAGTAGTAAGTTTTCTGCTTTATACTGATCGTAAGCTTGATGGTAAGGCTTTGGCGTTTATTGCGGCAGCTATAGTTATTCAAATATTTCAGGGATTATATGATGGGCAGCTCTATTGGCCAACGTATTTTGGTTTTGCAATAAGGATGCTGTGGGCTTATCTGGCTATAAAAACTACCAAGGCGATATTTATTAAAACATATGTAAAGATACTGTATTTCTTCGCTCGTGTAAGCTTGTTCTTTTTTGCCGCAATGGCTATTGTACCTAACTCTGAAGCATTATTTCAAACAATTTCGGCACCATTCGGCAGTTTTATCTTTAAACCCGATACAGAAAACCCACAAAATTTCCATGTTATAATTTATAATTTTCACGGGTATTATTACACTAAACAATTGCACGAAGAACGAGCCATGATACGTAATTGCGGGCCGTTTTGGGAGCCGGGCGCTTTTATTGGATTCTTGATATTCGCACTTTTTTTTCTATATCTAAATGAAGGGACGATTAAAAATCGAAAAGGTGCAGTTTTTGTAATAGCAATAATAACAACGTTTAGTACTACCGGATATATTGCCTTTTTTGCATGTTTACCAATATTACTTCATAAAGAATTTATTAAATATCGTGTTGTTATTGTGCCAATGTTTATCATCATGATCTATTTCTCTTTTTTTGGATTAGAGTTCTTGAGTAATAAAATTGCTTATGAATCTAAGCGAGAAGACGATAAATCAAGGTTTGGTGCTGCAGTTCGCGATTTGTCTTACTTTTTTGAGAGGCCAATTATTGGATATGGGCGAAATAGTAATACTGATTATGGTAAGGCTATTACAGAGGGTATAGCAACCAATGGAGTAACTACTTGCCTTGCAAGTATGGGGATAATATATTTTGCATATTATTCATTTTTGATATTATATTCCTTTAAACAATTAGGTAAAGTTTATTTGAAAAAAAGAATTATGCTAATTTACTTAGTGTACATGTTGATCAGCTTTTCAGAAGTTTACTATTCATTGCCTTTTTTTATAAGTATAGCGTTTCTATACATCCTTACTAAACAGAAAAATGTGGTGCATATAAAAAAGCCCCAGTTAAGTATGGCGCATTGATTATAACCTAAAAAAATTATCAAACATATTTATGAAAGTAGCATTAGTAGTCCCCACATTTAATCGCAGCAAATTGCTTATTGAGTTTGTTGAGGCCATGAGTAAGCAGACCCGTAAACCCGACCTGTTGGTAGTTGTTAATGATGGTTCAACTGATAATACTTCACAACTGCTTGCTCAACACCCAGAAGTTACTGAACTGAAAGGTGATGGTAATTTGTGGTGGACAGGCGCGGTAAATTTGGGTATACAGCACGTGCTTGATAATCATTCAGAGTTCGATTACATAGTACTGCAAAATGATGATGTTATTATTGCTGATGATTGGTTGGAAAAACTAATATCAGTAGGCGTAGAAAATCCTGATTCATTGGTAGGTTCAGCCGCTGTAGATTATCGGGATAAGGAAACTATAACTTATGCCGGTAAGTATACTCATAAGTGGTTTGCCTATAATACCTTTATCCACAAAGGTAAAAAGATAAGTGAGATCAACCCTGATGAGCCTATCTATCCTTTCGATCTAATTGGTCGTGGTATTTTGATCCCTGTTAAAGTATTTAAGCAAATAGGTATATTTGATGCCAAGCATTTTAAACATCGTGGCGATACTGAGTTGCCATTGCGTGCAAAAAAGGCAGGTTTTAAACTGATCGTATCATTCAAACCGCTGATATATGATATGCCTGATAAAACACATGGCATTGATATCAAAACCAAGTATACATTTAAGGATATCAAGCCCTTCTTTTGGGATTTCAGGTCATCAACATATATCAAATACCGTTACTATTACACTAAAATAGTCGCTGATAATCCTATCCAGTTCCTAACATTCTTTACATGTAGTTTGCTGGCTCATTCACGTAAGTTTTTACGCAAGTTTCGATTGAGTTAGAAGTCAATTATTCTCAAAAATCCACTGTATAAACATTTCACATTTTTTACTCAATGTTAAAACATTGTACTTGTTTGGCTGTATTCCTTTTTCGAATATTATCGCAGTGTTTGCTTTTTATTTAATTTTTACTTTTATTTCAAATAATTTATAAAATCTTTAAAAAAAGTGATATTTTTATGCTCAATTTGAAAAATTAAACCTCGATTCGTTGACAAATTTTCCAAAAATTTGTCAACTCTTTAAAAATCTAAGTTTATTGGTTCAATGCTCATGCGTTAAAAAGTAATAACTGTGAGTTTGTGTAACGTGTAATATTTGCGCAATTGTGAGAAATAAATTTGTGTAATTCGTGTACTCGATTTTATGGTATACTAAGTGCCGTATAACATTGTAAAAATATAATATGAAAAAGGTATTAACATCTCCATCATCTTTTGGCCAGGTTGGCAACGAACCCTTCAGTTTACTTGAACAAAACGGATACGCCGTTATAAATAATCCATACGGGCGTAAGCTTACCGAGGATGAAGTAATTGAATTAGCTAAGGATTGCGTGGGGATAGTTGCCGGTGTTGAACCGCTTACCGCCAGGGTTATGGATAATCTGCCTGATCTGAAAGTAATCAGCCGGGTAGGTATCGGCATGGATAGTGTTGATCTGGAATATGCCGCCAAAAAAGGCATCATTGTTAAAAATACACCCGATGGCCCAACCCGTGCGGTGGCCGAGCTTACCCTGGGCATGACCTTATCGTTACTGCGCCGTATTCCACAAGCCGATGCCTCATTAAAAAACAAAGTTTGGAAAAAGCAGACCGGTAATCTCATCCTCGATAAAAAGATAGGTGTTATAGGTTTAGGACGTATTGGTAAGCTGGTATCGCAGTTATTCAGAGGTATTGGTAACCCGGTTATTGGTTTTGATCCGTATGCCGATGCTGAATGGGCCGCCGCGAATAATGTGCAACTTGCTGATTTTGATACCGTATTAAAAACAGCCGACATAATAACACTGCACGTACCGGGTAATGCCGATAAATCGCCGGTTATAGGCGCGGCACAGTTAGAGCTGGTTAAACCGACTGCCATGCTGATCAATATATCACGCGGTGGTATTGTTGACGAGGATGCGCTATACACAGCATTAACCATAGGTAAATTAGGTTCGGCAGCTATTGATGTGTTTGTGCAGGAGCCATATACCGGTCCGTTAACGGAGTTAGATAATGTGGTGCTTACTCCGCACATCGGCTCATACGCCGAAGAAGGTAAGTTATTGATGGAGATCGACGCGGTTAATAACCTGATCGCATCGTTATCATAAATATTAGGCGATAACGCCATAGGCGCGGGTAGCTTAGTGGTTAAGGATGTGCCTGCGAATACAACAGTAGGTGGGCATACAGCTCAGGTACTAAAACAACGAGATATTTGAACTAAACATTATCAATACAATTAAAAACTATTTAAACTAAACTACTTTATGAGTTATAAAATTGGTATAATAGGTTACGGTGTTATGGGTAAAACCCGCCGTACAGCTATTGAGGAGATCAAGAAAGGCACTGTCCTTGCCATATCAGAGCCCAATGTGGGGGCCGAGGTTGATGGTATACCAAATGTAAGCCACGACGAGATCATCAATCACCCCGACCTGGATGTGGTTATTGTTTGTACTCCCAATTTTTTAAATAAGGAACTTACCATACGCGCGCTTAATGCCGGCAAACACGTATTCTGCGAAAAGCCACCTGCATTTACCGCTGCCGATATATTGGAGATAAAAGAGGTGGAGCAACGCAGCGGCAAAACGCTGATGTACGGCTTTAACCACCGCCACCACGATAGCGTATTGCACATGAAACGCCTGATAGACAGTGGTGAGTACGGTAAAGTACTTTGGTTACGCGGTCGTTATGGTAAAAGTGTTACTAAGGATTACTTTAACCAGTGGCGTGCTAAAAAAGAACTTTCAGGTGGTGGTATCCTGATGGACCAGGGTATACACATGCTCGATCTGTTCCTGTTCCTTTCGGGTGATTATGATGTAGTTAAGGCCGAAGTATCAAACCTGTACTGGCATATGGATGTAGAAGATAATGCCTTCGTTATCCTGAAAGATTCAAAAACAGGTAAGGTAGCATCATTGCACTCAACCATGTCGCAGTGGAGGCACTTGTTCTCGTTAGAGATATTCCTTGAAAAAGGTTATATGGTATTAAATGGTTTGATCACCTCATCCATGTCATACGGCGAAGAAACCCTGTCGGTAGCTAAAAACCGTTCAACCGCGCCTGCCGCTACCTGGAAGGATGAGGTAGTTACCAAATATGTTAACAACAACAGCTGGCGTTACGAGATGGATCACTTTTTTGATGCTATCGACAATAACCAACCTATAGTTTACGGTAACTCTGATGACGCGCTGAAACTGATGACCATTATTGATAAAGTTTACGAGCAAAAGGATTTTTAAGCAAAGTACACACTCACTACAAAATACTATAATTAAATGGAAAAGATTGACTTACTGAAAGTAGACAGAACGGATCTGCTGAAAGATTATCTACAAGATTACGTTGGCCGTTTAACCGACATCCTTAACAAAATTGATCCTAAGCAATTAGGCGAAGTAGTTACAACTTTTATCGAAGCTTTTAAAAGCGGTAACACTATTTATGTTGTAGGTAACGGCGGCAGCGCGGCTACAGCATCGCACATGCAGGCTGATTTCCGTTTCTTTGTGCGCTATTTCTCAAAATTCCGCCCGAAGATTGTAGCCCTTACCGATAACGTGCCTATGATCACCGCGGTAGGTAACGATAATAACTTTGACGATGTATTTGTTGAGCAAATGCGCGGTCAGTTTGTTGCAGGCGACGTATTGATCGCAATCTCGGCAAGCGGTAACTCGCCAAACCTGGTAAAAGCTGCCGAATATGCTAATGAGCTGGGTGGTAAAACCATCGCGTTCGTAGGTTTTCTGGGTGGTAAACTTAACGAGATATCAACCGTGCCATTATACACGCCAAACCCTAAAGGTGATTACGGCCCTATAGAGGATGTGCACATGATATTGAACCACATCATTGTAAATTACCTGTCAAAAGACGATGAATTTTTAGCCCTGGCTAATTAATACATTACCAACCGGGATTGTCCCAAAGCCGTCCCGGTTGGTTTCATAAAATATAGCTATACTTATAGCCATTATAACCCTAACAAATTACATGAGCGAAACCAATTTATTACCACAGCTTGAGCTGGCCGTTAAAGCGGCTATTGAGGCTGGTAAATTGCTGCTAAAAACCGAGGACGCCGAGGTTGTAATAAATAGCAGCATTGGTAAAGATATAAAGCTTGCCGCCGATGTTGAATCAGAACAGCTTATTGTTAAGATACTTAGCGAGGAATCTGACTTTGATATTTTAAGCGAGGAATCGGGCTTTGTAAAAAATGCTGATGCCGAAGGCTACCGCTGGATAGTTGATCCGCTGGATGGTAGTTTGAACTACTCGCGCGATATTGATATCTACTGTGTATCTATCGGCCTATGGAAAAATAATGAGCCGGTACTTGGCGTTGTGTACGATTTTTTGCACGAGCGCATGTACAAAGGCTTGGTTGGCACAGGTGCTTTTATTAATGATAAACCAATTACCGTAAGCGCGGTTGAACAGAAAAAGGATAGCATACTTACTACCGGCTTCCCTGTTTACTCAACGCTCGACCAAAGTAACATGAACGCCTTTATCACCAACGTTCAGGAATTTAAAAAGGTGCGGTTGTTCGGTTCGGCGGCTATGTCACTGGTGCATGTGGCCAAAGGCAGTGCCGAAGCTTATACCGAAAATAATATTGCCCTGTGGGATGTTGCCGCGGGCCTGGCGATACTAAAAGCCGCCGGTGGTAGCTTCACCGCCGAGGAGGGTAAAGGCCCCCTGTATCTTAATGTATATGCCAGCAATGGCAAAATTTAATTTGATAGTAAATGATTATTGATTCACTCACCAATATTGAGTTCTATAAATCGATAAATGAAGATATTTATCAGGGCTTGCTGTTTATCAAGAATGCCGACCCTGAGATCCCGTTAGGCGAATACCCGATTACCGATAATGCGAAGGCAGTGGTAATGGAGTACGAAACGCAGATAAAAAACCACTTTGGCTACGAGGCGCATCGCCATGTAATTGATGTACAGTATTGCATCAAAAATGAGGAGCGTATTCCATGGTCGAACGTTAAGCGCCTTACCCCGCATACCGAATATAACGAGGTTAAGGATGCCACATTTTATGATATGATCGATCCGCAGGGAGAGGTAATTATCGGCAACGATATATTCGCCGTTTTTTACCCCGAGGATGCGCACGCGCCTGTTTATTGCGCTAAAGAGCCAGGCTACATTAAAAAGATAGTTATAAAAGTAAAAGTATAATATGAATATTCCGGGTATTAAAGCGCTTGTGCCTATGAAAGGCTACTCAGAGCGTGTGCCTAACAAAAACATCAGGCCATTGGCGGGTAAACCTTGTTTTCACTGGGTTATGGAAGCCCTCAGCAACAGTAAATATATTACCGAGATAGTAGTGAATACCGACTCGGACGAGATAGCTGAAAATGCCAGCCGGAATTTTGAAAAGATAACCATTTTAGAGCGTCCCGAGTTTTTATTGGGCGATATGGTTACCATACAGCCTTTAATAGCTTATGACCTATCACAAACCACGGGCGATTTCTTTTTACAAACCCACAGTACCAATCCGCTTTTAACCACCAAAACGGTTGATGAGTCTATCGAGGCTTTCTTCGCGCAAAGCGAGCACGACGCGCTTTTTTCTGTAACAGAAGTTAAGCAACGTTACTATTGGGCTGATGGTTCGGGCGTAAACCACGATCCATTGGTGCTTACCCGCACGCAGGATCTGCCACCAATTTTTCACGAGAATTCATGTTTCTACATCTTCTCGCGCGAAACTAATGAGCGTACGCAAACGCGCCTGGGTTCAAAACCAATGATGTACAGTATTGACAGGCTTGAGGCTGCCGATATTGACGATATGGAAGATTTTTACTGGGCCGAGTTCCTGATGGAGCGCAGGCTTAAGGGTTTGCTGTAACATCAGCATAACCCAATATATAACTTACTAAGGCAGCGTGGCTTGCCCTATGAAAACCAATATTGATGAAAGATACTTCGCTTAAACAAAAGCTTAAAAATAAAGAGAATACCATAGGCTCGTGGGTAACCATTCCGCATCAAGCCATTATTGATATTTTGGCCGAGGCCGGTTTCGACTGGTTGTGTATCGACCTGGAGCATACCGCTATTGATTATAATGAGGCGCAGGTGCTTATCGGCTTTATACAGGCACGTGGTATGGCCGCTTTGGTTCGTGTTTCAAAAAACGAGGAGGTGGTTATAAAGCGTGTGCTTGATGCCGGTGCCGATGGTATCATTGTACCCATGACCTGTACTGCCGAAGATGCCGCACAGGCCGTGGCTTATGCCAAGTATCCGCCGGTAGGCAAACGTGGTGTTGGGCTTAACCGCGCGCAACGTTATGGCTTTAGCTTTGACGAGTATAAAACGTGGGTTAATGAGCACCAGGTAGTGATAGCGCAAATTGAGCATATTGATGGCGTAAATAATCTGGAATCAATTATTGATACACCGGGTATTGATGGTACCTTTATTGGTCCGTATGATCTATCGGGTTCATTGGGTATCCCCGGCCAGTATAACGAGCCGATAGTTATTGAGGCGCTTAAAAAGTTTCAGAGCATTTGCAAGGCTAAAAATATTACCATGGGCTACCACGTGATAGAACCACATATTGATCTGGTTAAGGCAAAACAAGCTGATGGTTATAACCTGATAGCCTTTAGTACCGACTTTTTATTTATGGGCCGCACCGCCCACGCCGAAATGCAAAAACTTAAATAATATGAGCAGATTAAGATACCTGAAAGAAATGTCGCTGAAAGAACTTTCGTTTGAAAGGATAGCGAACGCCATTAAAGTAAGGTTAAAGGATATCCCTCATTTTATTTCATGGCATGGCAACACCTCGTTTGCGCGCCAAAACAAGGCTAAGCTGGCTCAATATCATAACAAACATAAAGGGCAGCGTTGTTTTATAGTGGCCAATGGCCCAAGCCTAAAACAAACCGATCTGTCGTTTTTAAAGGGTGAGGTTACCATCGCCATGAACAGGATGTACCTTAACTCGGGCGATATGGGCTTTACGCCAACATATATCGTTGTGCAGGATATCGCTATACAGCTGGTACAGTTTCGTGATGATCTGGATGCTTTGGATCATCTTCCTAAATTCTTTAACTGGAACGCCCGTCATCTGTTTACTAAAAAGGATAACCTGTCATTCATTAGGTCTGATTATACACCGCAATTCTCAACCGATCTGACAAAGACCACCTGGGGCGGGCACAGCGTTACCGCTGTTTGTATGCAGCTGGCCTTTTATATGGGTTTTGATGAGGTTTACCTTGTAGGTAAGGATCATAATTACGAGCAAACAGGCACACCTGGCGCGCTGGTATATTCAACCGGCGACGAAAAGAACCACTTTACACAGGGTTATTACAAAAAAGGCATGGCCTGGCGTATACCAGACTATAAGGGTGAAGAACTGGCTTACCGCATGGCACGTGAAACTTTTGAAAAGCACGGGCGCACAATAAAAGATGCTACCATAAACGGCAAGCTCGAGGTGTTTGATAAGGTAGATTATTACACATTGTTCAATAAGTAATTGTAAAATGAAATCGTTAGTAAGAAAGGGGATAAGCACCATACAAAACGATGGCTTAAAGGTTTTTGCCATGCGTATGGGGCACTATGGGATGGTGAAGCTAAAAAGGATGTCGAGAGGCAAAGATGCGGATAATTTGAAGCGTTGGGCCGATCTGAAAGATATACATAAAGGCAAGCGTGTGTTCATTATCGGCAATGCGCCCAGTCTAAACAAAATGCCTTTATATTTTTTAAAGGATGAGTATACCATGGGCTTTAATCGCTTTAACCTGATGTTTGAGCGCCTTAACTGGCTGCCAAGCTTTTACATGGTTACTGATGATCTGGTGATAAAGGACATGCATCAGCAGATAAACGAGGAGATATTACCCAAAGTACCTTATGCTTTCTTTCCTGACATTCACCCATCGAACGTTGAGTTTGATAAGTATATAGATCACCGCGAAAATGTTTACTGGCTGAATACCGATCGCCCGGAGTTCAGGGCCGATCTGCCTAAATGCGGTATCAATAAAACCGTAGTTAATGCCGCTATACAGGTAGCCGCTTACCTGGGTTTTAGTGATATATACCTGATAGGCGTAGATATGAGCTTTGCCGACCAAAAGGTAAAGAAAATGAACTCGCGCAACTGGGAGGCCGACGAGCACGATCCTAATCACTTTGATCCACGTTATTTTGGCAAGGGCCGTAAATACCATAACCCTACCGTGCACGAGATGATCGAAAAGTTTGAGATGGGCAGGGAGTTTTATACTCCGCGTGGTGTGCGTATTCATAACGCTGGTGTTGGGGGCAAGCTGGAAGTGTTCCCGAGGGTTGATTTTACATCATTATTCAATTTTGATGATAACACCAAAATCGACCTGCTTACAGCCGTTAGCGGGTTGCAGGATATGGGAATAACCTTTAACGAGGTGCTGGAAAAAGCCACACACCATACCACCGGCGATAAATACCCGGAGATGTTCTGTGTTGACGGCGAAGCCGGTATCACACTAATATCAAAGCTAATAGAAACGTATTTGCCCGTAGGAGAATATAACGGCAAATATTATTTTGTTAAGAAGAAGTAGTACTGTTTTGCATGGAAGGTGTAATTTTTGCTTGTTATCTAAACGTTCTTGCTAAAAGATAGTTTATTAATAAAAAGATGTAACATGCAAACATTAAAATTAATCGTACTCAATTTATTGTTTTTCTCGATTGCGACTATTCAGGTGGTTTCGGCGCAGACAAATAATTATTACATAGCTGCTAATGGTAACGATAGTAATACAGGAACATCAGCAGATAAAGCATTTAAAACAATAGGTCGCTTAAACAAACTCGTACTCAAACCTGGTGATGTTATCAACTTTAAAAGGCGCGATACTTTTAAAGGGCAATTGAATATCCGCCAATCCGGAAGTGCTACCAATCCTATTTGTATTGATGCATATGGCGAAGGTGATAAGCCGATAATAACAGGCGCAATACCTGTTAAAAATTGGACCAAACAAGAAGGTAATGTATGGAAAGCTAATGTTGGTGATGCCAATGGTGCTATAAATGGGGTATATATTGGTAATGATGATCTTCCGTTGGGTGTATACCCTAATCCTGAGGATGGCGACGGTTTCTTAACTATACAATCGCATACAGGGCATTCGCAAATTACGAGTACCGAAGCGTTAAACAATAATTGGGCAGGAGGTGAAGTAGTTATCCGTAAAAATGCCTGGGAGCTTGATAAGGCTGCAATAACCAATCAATCAGGAAATACACTTACAGTAACCGATAAGGGAACTGCAATTGCAGATAACTGGGGCTTTTTTATTCAAAATCACCCCAAAACACTTGATAGATCAGGAGAATGGTATTTTGATAAGGCTGCTAAAACATTGATGCTATATTACAATACCGATCCTAATAGTTTGGGGGTAACAGCATCTGTAATGGGTGCAGGTATAATATTGCAAAACGTTTCAAATATCTCAATACAAAATATTGTAATAAAACAAACTCAGCGTTTTGGTATCTCGGCAAAGAATGTTAAGGGTATTAAAATTAGCAACGTAGGTATTTATCAAATAGCTCAGGATGCCTTATCATTTCAAGGTAACGGTGGAGATGTAACTATAACGAATAGTGTTATTGATGGTGCGTTAAATAATGCTATAGTTATTTACGATCATAAATCAATTACAATCAACAATAACACCATCAAAAACATCGGCTTAGTAGCCGGTAGAGGTAATAGTGGTTCAGGTAGTTATATAGCGGTGCGTTATAACATGAAGAATGGACAAGCTGTGATCAGTAACAATACCATCCAAAATGTTGGATACAGTGGTATTGATTTCCGATCAAGCAATGTTACAATAAAGAACAATCTGATCAAGAATTTTGGCCTTACAAAAACAGATGGCGGTGGTATTTATACCTTTAACGGTAAAACAAATGGAGGATATACTAATCAGAAAATCATATCAAACATTGTGTTGAATGGCGTTAGTGTAAAAAAAGGCATGTATAAATCCAATTCAAGCGCACATGGAATTTATATGGATGATTGCTCTCAAAATGTTGACATAGAAAATAATACTGTAGCTGAATGTACAGGTTCCGGAATATTTTTACATGGTACCCGTAATGTAAGTGTAGGGCAAAATACATGTTACAACAACGCTAACCAATTATTAGTAAGTTATAGCAATTGCGGCGAATCAACAGGAAACAAAATTTTACAAAACGTTTTTGTAGGTAAAAAACAGCAAACTGTATCGCGTAATGTTACCAGGTTACTACGAAGCGCTGTTTCCCTTGATCCTACTAACAAACAAATGTCTGACGACAACAACACCCGCTTCGAATACAATGCCACAGGTGCCGCGAAAACGGTTACGCTTGATGGTACGTACCGCGATGCGGACAATAAAACATACGCCGGAAAGGTTACTTTACAACCTTTCTCATCTGTTGTGCTGATGAAATAGTGGCACAATATTTATATTGCGAGTAATAATGTGTATTATTTGTAATTTTGGCAATAAATAGTAAATTAATTATTATCTTCACATAGTTATTTATGTAATTATGTGAATAACATAAAATATCAAATTATACATCCTACACAAGAATATCACTCCACTGAACAAAAAATGGGCAAAATAGCATTAATCACCGGTATTACAGGACAGGACGGCGCTTACTTAACCGAGCTGTTATTAAGTAAAGGTTACGAAGTTCACGGTATAAAACGTCGCAGTTCATTATTTAACACTGACAGGATAGACCATTTATACCAGGACCCGCACGAAGTAAACCCTAAACTGGTTCTGCATTACGGCGACCTGAGCGACTCGACCAACCTGATACGCATTGTACAACAGGTGCAGCCCGATGAGATATATAACCTGGGTGCCATGAGCCACGTAAAGGTTAGCTTTGATACACCTGAGTATACCGCCAATGCCGATGGTATCGGTACCCTGCGTATACTGGAGGCAGTGCGCATTTTGGGTTTGACCAAGAAAACCAAGATATATCAGGCTTCAACATCTGAGTTATATGGTTTGGTGCAGGCTGTTCCGCAGTCAGAAACTACGCCATTTTACCCACGCTCACCTTATGCCGTAGCTAAGTTGTATGGTTACTGGATCACGGTTAACTATCGCGAAGCTTATGGTATGTACGCTTGCAACGGTATATTATTCAACCATGAAAGTCCGCTGCGCGGCGAAACCTTTGTGACACGTAAAATTACCCGTGGTGCTGCTAAAATAGCAATGGGTTTACAGGATAAACTATACCTGGGTAACCTTGACGCGCAACGCGACTGGGGCCATGCCAAAGATTATGTTGAGGCCATGTACCTGATACTGCAACAGGAAACTCCTGAAGATTATGTTATTGCTACCGGTGTAACTACCCGCGTGCGCGAGTTCGTTCGTATGGCGTTTGCCGAAACCGGTATCACTGTTGAATTTAAAGGTGAGGGCGATGCTGAAAAAGGTTATGTGGTAAGTTGCAGCAATCCGCTATATCAGTTACCGGCAGGTACCGAGGTGGTAGCGGTTGATCCGAAGTATTACCGCCCTACAGAGGTTGAGCTTTTAATAGGTGATCCAACCAAATCAAACGAAAAACTGGGTTGGAAACCTAAATATGATCTGGCTGGTTTGGTTAAGGAGATGATGGCTGCCGACCTTGAATTGTTCGAGCGCGAAAAGCTGCTTAAGGATTCGGGCTACGCTATTAAAAACCAGTACGAATAAGCTGTAGGCTTAATTGTTAAACATCTGTATTTATTTAAATGGATAAAAATTCCAAGATCTATATAGCAGGGCACAGGGGCATGGTTGGTTCGGCCATTCACCGTAAACTGCAAAAAGAAGGTTATACCAATATTGTAACCCGCACATCAGCCGAGCTTGATCTGCGCGATCAGAAGCAGGTTGCCGATTTCTTCGCTGCCGAAAAGCCCGACTATGTTTTTTTAGCCGCGGCAAAGGTTGGTGGTATTGTGGCCAACAATACCTACCGTGCTGAGTTTTTGTATGATAACTTGCAGATACAAAACAACATCATCCATAACTCGCACCTTAACGATGTTACCAAACTGATGTTTTTAGGTTCGAGCTGTATCTACCCTAAAATGGCGCCACAGCCTTTGGAGGAGGATTACCTGCTAACCGGTCCGCTGGAGCCTACTAATGAGCCTTACGCTATTGCCAAGATAGCGGGTATTAAAATGTGTGATGCCTACCGTGATCAATATGGCCGTAATTATATATCGGTAATGCCTACCAATTTGTATGGTTATAACGATAATTATCACCCGCAAAACTCGCACGTGTTGCCAGCCTTGATCCGTCGTTTTCATGAGGCAAAGGAATCAGGCGCGGCTACCGTTACCATTTGGGGGACTGGTTCGCCCAAGCGCGAATTCTTATTTGCTGATGATCTGGCCGAAGCCTGCTACTACCTGATGGAGCATTACAACGAGGCTGGCTTGGTGAACATAGGTACAGGCGAAGACATCGCCATAAAAGATCTTGCTTACCTGGTTAAGGATATTGTAGGCTTTGAGGGTGATATTGATTTTGATACCACCAAGCCTGATGGTACCCCGCGCAAGTTAATGGATGTGGGTAAATTGCACGGCTACGGCTGGAAACATACTATTGAACTGCCCGAAGGCATCAAACTGGCTTACGAGGATTTTAAAAGCAAATTATAATTGCAATAAATAATATCAAAATAGCCTTGCCTGTATTCGGGCAAGGCTATTTTGTTTAATACTTGACTGTTTTAACACGGCTTAGTACATTAGTGTTATGGAAGAACAAAACGACAATCAACTAAATATAGAGCTATCTGAGGAGATGGCCGAAGGTATATACTCCAACCTTGCCATTATAACACACTCAACCTCAGAGTTTGTGCTCGATTTTATACGTATTATGCCGGGCATACCCAAGGCCAAGGTAAAATCGCGTATTATACTTACACCAGAGCATGCCAAACGTTTATTAACCGCCATTGAGGAGAACGTAGCCAAATTTGAAGCAGCCAACGGCCGCATCCGCATACCTGATGATAACGCCGGCTTCCCCATGAACTTTGGCGGTCCGGTAGGGCAGGCTTAGATGGTGAGTGGTCAATGGTCATTGGTCAGTTGTCATTGGGGAATGGTCATCGGGTGATTTTTATATCATATAATGACATCAAAATAGAAAGGCTCACTGTTTAGGTGAGCCTTTTCTGTATCTGCTGATAGGGGATGATTATTCCCAAAGATTGGCAGGGTAGGTGCCGTTCTCAACCAGCTCAGAGATGTTTTTCTGAACAATTGGCTTATCTTCTTTATAAGTAACACCAAACCATTTGTTGGCGGTAGGTATCACTTTAAATGATGCTGTGTTGGTTTTGATCAGTTCGTCGGCTACTAATGGGATAAAGAATTCCGCTTTAGGATTGCCTTCGTTTTTGTGAGCGAATTCAACAAACATTGGCTCGCTTTGCTTAAATACAGCCGGAGTGAAACCCCAGAAATTCATTGATACACGGGTATCATTCGGTAGCGGGTATTCAACACCTCCATCTTCATAAACCACGCTGCCATCTTCTTTAAAGTACACTTGTGTACGCTCGTTGATCTCAACCATGTTGCCATTGTCGTCAACCTTACATACACCGCGCGATACTGAGCCATGCTCTGAAAGGGTTTTGTCTATCTGGTAACCTATCAGCGAGTAAGTATCGTCGCTAACTTCGCTGGTCAGGAATTTGGCCATTTTATCAAAAGCGTCAAAACCGTAAAAGTCATCAGCGTTAATAACGCAAAAAGGCTCGTTTATTTGGTTGCGGGCTGCAAGTACGGCATGCGCGGTACCCCATGGTTTAGCACGCTCAATTTCTTTATCAATACCGTATTGTTTAAGATCGAAGTTTTGGAAAACGTAATCTGTTTCAACAAGACCTTTCAGCTTAGGCTCAAATATAGCTTTGAATGATTCAGCAAACTCCTCGCGGATGATGAAGCTGATTTTACCGAAACCCGCTTTGATAGCATCGTAAATAGAGTAATCAATAATAGTTTCGCCATTGGGGCCAAAGCCGTCGGTTTGCTTCATGCTGCCGTAGCGGCTTGCCATGCCTGCTGCAAGTATCAGTAACGTTGGTTTCATGTTGTTTTATGTTATTAGAGTATGTTAACTACAGTTTGAGTGTTTGGTTTTAAAAAAGTGCAGATGCGATGTTTTTAATGTTATCCAAAACAATAATAATCAGAACTATTTGTATTTGTAAGCCATAGCTCGTTTTATTGAAAATTTAACACTTACGGCGCAATAATAAAAAGTATTTAATAATAATCTCATCATTATTTCAAAATAGTGATATAGTGTGCAGATTTTGGTGAGTTTACCGCGATGCTTATGTCTTAATGTTTTTTTGTACGTAATTTAGCCCGCGATGGGTTATTCAAGTTTACAAGCCTGCGTTGCCGACCTGGAGCGCAACGGCCGCCTGATACGTATAAAAGAGGAAGTTGATCCGTACCTGCAAATGGCTGCTATACACCTGCGTGTTTTTGAGCACGAAGGCCCGGCCATATTGTTCGAGAATGTAAAGGGCAGCAAGTTCCCGGCGGTATCAAACCTGTTTGGTACGCTGGATAGATCAAAATTTATTTTCAGGGATACGCTGGAAAAGGTGAAAACCTTGGTCGATATCAAGAACGACCCCATCAAGGCCATTAAAAATCCGTTTAAGTATGCTAATGTTGGTTTAACTGCACTTTCGGCATTGCCCATGAAGGTGAGGAGAGGCTCAGCACCCATCAGCTTTGGCCGCACCCAAATAAGCGAGTTGCCACAAGTAGTTAACTGGCCTATGGATGGTGGCCCATTTGTTACCATGCCGCAGGTATATACTGAAGATATGGATAAGCCCGGCATTATGAACGCCAACCTGGGCATGTACCGCATTCAGCTTGCCGGTAACGATTATGTGTTGAATAATGAGATAGGCCTGCATTACCAGCTGCACCGTGGCATAGGCGTGCATCAAACCAAAGCCAATGCCAAAGGGCAGCCATTAAAGGTGAGCATATTTGTAGGTGGCCCGCCATCGCACCCGGTTTCGGCGGTGATGCCGTTGCCGGAGGGACTGTCGGAAATGACCTTCGGCGGTGCTTTGGGCAATCGCAGGTTCCGTTATTTTTATGATGACGAAGGCTTCTGTATTTCTGCCGATGCTGATTTTGTGATAACGGGTACCGTGATGCCGCATGATAATAAACCCGAAGGCCCCTTTGGCGATCATTTGGGATATTACAGCCTTACGCACCCTTTCCCTTTGATGAAGGTGCATAATGTATATCACCGTAAGGATGCTATATGGTCGTTCACAGTAGTTGGTCGCCCGCCGCAGGAAGATACCAGCTTTGGCGCATTGATCCACGAAATAGCAGGCTCGGCCTTGCCCGAAGAAATACCCGGACTGGTGGCCGTAAACGCCGTTGATGCTGCCGGTGTACATCCGCTGCTGTTCGCTATCGGTAGCGAGCGTTACACGCCATACCTGAAAGAGCGCCATCCGCAGGAAATACTCACCATTGCCAATCATATTTTGGGTAAAAATCAGCTGAGCCTGGCCAAATACCTGTTCATTGCCGCTAAGGAGGATGACCCTAAGCTGGATATACATGATATCGGCGGTTTCCTGAAACATATATTACAACGTGTAGACCTTACCCGCGACCTGCATTTTTATACCAAAACCACCATTGATACGCTCGATTACAGCGGCAGCGGCCTCAACAGTGGTAGCAAGGTGGCCATAACCGTAGCCGGTGATATTAAGCGCGAGCTATGGAACGAGTTGCCTGCCTGGTTCAACCTGCCCCGTCCGTTTAGTGGGTATAAAATGGCTATGCCCGGTGTTTTAGCGGTGGAGCTACCCAAAAATATTGCTGCCAGCGATTTGCCTTTGATGTTGGAGATACTGGAAGAAGAACTGGGCAATAAAGAGCTGAATGGCTTGCCATTAATTGTACTTTGTGATGATGCCAGCTTTACGGCACAAAAAATAAACAACCTGGTATGGGTAACCTTTACCCGCAGCAACCCATCGCACGATATTTATGGCATAGGCAGCTTTACCGAGCACAAGCACTGGGGCTGCACCGGTCCGCTGATCATTGACGCGCGTATCAAGCCACACCATGCCCCTGTATTAGAGAAAGACCCGGCTACCGAAAAACTGGTTGATAAAATGGGTGAAAAGGGCGGTGCCTTATATGGTATTATATAATTAAGAATAAGAAAAACACAATCAAGTATTACAAACAAAAGCACAAACCGTAAATAACCTATCTATCCGGCATCAGAAATGCCCGGAGTAGCACAAGCCCTGCACAAAGTATAAACTTTCACCGGGCAGGGCGTAGCCGGCGACTTTTGTTTCTTTTGGTCGCTCAAAAGAAATTTAGGATAGGTAATGAAGCGATTTAAGTGAAGTGCTTTGATTAAGGGATTATGCTTTAATTATCGTTAGTCTGCTCTTGGCCGCAGAGGCCAGTTACTTTACCTTAGATGCAAAGTAACCAAACATCAAGCCGGAAAAAACCTTCATCCGCACAGGCCATACTCCCTGGCCCGGTTTTCCGGCAGGCCGACGCGCTTTTTGTTAATACTTCTTTTTGTCATTTCGACGAGGTACGAGGAGAAATCTCCCGCTTTACTATTGAACGTGTACAGATTTCTCCTCCGTCGAAATGACATAAAAATATAAACGCGTCATTGCGAGGTACGAAGCAATCTCTTTAGGCTATTCTTGTGGAAAAGCTGCTTGGGGATTGCTTTGTACCTCGCAATGACGCGTTTATAAAAATCCTCCCCTTGGGGGAGGATTTAGAAGAGGTTATATCTAACCTACTTCTGCACAAAATTAGCCAGCTCTACAGAGGTTTCGTAACTGGCATTTTTATAATGTGTTATTTTATCGTCGAGGCAAACGGTATCAATGCTGCCGCCGGTGTTGGTAAGCAGTAGCTTCACACGTACGTCAGGCTCGTATGCATTGTCTGTTTTCTTTAGGGCCAATAGCAGGGTATTAAGCGTATCAAAGGATGCTTTATCGGTAATGGTTTTGCTGCGCCACTTATCGGCGTAATAGGTGTCGAATTTCTCGCAGCTTATTTTAAACATGGTTTCTGTTTGAAAAGAGATCGCCTCTACCGTAGCCGATTTATATGAGTTTTCAAGCTTTGAACTTTGGCAGGCACTTAATAATGTTGCGCATGCAATAACAATAAAGACTTTTTTCATAACAGGTGTAAATTAATAAGCCACAAGTTACATGTAAATCCTGTAATGTTTAGCGCATTGCAAAACAAAAAAGCCACCTGTTAGAGTGGCTTTCTGTATGATTACTGATACTGTATATAAACAGGTATCGGTTTGTATTTCATTAACTCAGCGGGGGTAAGCATGCGCTTAGGTTCCTTTTTGGTATCGTTTTTATAAAACAATTTAAAGCCTGTAAACTGTACCGGTTCCGGATATATCCAATGGCGATAGGTGCCCAGTTTAAGGGTTGGGTCGCCCCACCCATCCATATCCATTACCACCTGCACTTCGGGGCGGGTCTTGATATCCTTAGTGTTGGTTACCATTTTGCGGGTAAAACGGTGTATAACCAATATTTTAGGCGGCAGGCCATGCTTTTTAACCAATTCGGCCAGGTAGTTGCTCACATAGTTAATATCAGCGGCATCATAAGTGCCAATGCGTTTGCCGGGCTTGCTGCCATCCTTCATAGAAAATTCAGGGTCCATACCAAAGTGTACATTAGGCATCGATAGATATTTCTCTAACAAAGGCAACTCAGTTTTAATATCGCTCAGTGCAACCTGTACATCTAAAAACACCAATCCATCAACTTTTTTAGCCAAATAGAGTACGGTATCTATTTGTTTGAATGGCATGCGGTAACGGTACTTGCCATCCCTGCCGCTATCGCCCTGTGCAACTACAGCTATATAATGCAGGGCCGGCACAACAAGCGTTTTAGGATCGGCCTTTTCCCAGTTCTTCACCTCGCCTTTCAGTTTAGCCAGCATTTCATTGGGCGGAAGCTCGCCCAAAATGCCCATCTTTTTCGAGAACAGGTTACCATAAAATGCCACTACACGTTTAAACGGCAGTATCGCACCCGGCAGGGGATAAGCCGCTTTTTTAACCGGCCAGTAACCATTGGTATCGCCATTGGCCAGGCGTAAGTTCAGTGAATCGTACAGGGCGGTATCTAACGGTGGATATGTCGATTTTACAATGGTATCACCATTTTCACTTTTGCCATCGCCGGATACCGGGCTGCTGCCCTTAGTGGCCGATTTACCGTTGCCTGTGCAGTTCGAAAATAATGTTAAAGTTGATAAACTGAGTAGTAGAAGTAAGAATAGATGCTTTGCTCTCATAGCAGAAATAACGCAGTTTTTAATATTTGTGTATACTGTAAATATAAGGGAATGCTTAAGCGCTTAAGCTTTTATTTTGCAAAACTTACCAAATACGCCCAGCGGTAATTTTGGTCCGGCGGTGGCTTGCAGGTAAAGTTCGCCGGTTTCAAAATTCTCTACCTGCGGATAGGCACTTTTTACCAGGTTCTCGATAATTACTGATGAAAAACCTAACGAATAGGTATTCAGTATCAGGAAATGTTCTTCCGGGTCAAGTAGTTGTACCACGTCGCGCATCATCTCTTTGATGTGGTCTTCCAGCTTCCATTTTTCGCCGTTGGGGCCGTGGCCGTAGGCAGGCGGATCGAGGATGATGCCGTTATATTTTTTACCGCGTTTAAGCTCGCGCTTCACAAATTTCAAGGCATCCTCAACCACCCAACGTATGTTGTTGAGGCCTGATATTTCCTGGTTTTCGTTAGCCCAGGTAACCACCTGCTTAATAGAGTCAACGTGCGTAGTTTCGGCACCGGCAGCATTGGCAATTAACGATGCACCGCCGGTATAGGCGAACAGGTTAAGCACCTTTGGATTGGGTGTTTTGAATTTTTTGATGTTGCTGCTGATGTAATCCCAATTAACGGCCTGCTCGGGGAATATGCCCACATGCTTGAACGAGGTCAACCCCAAGCGGAACTTAATAGCCGCCTGCGGATTTTTGTATTCAATATGCCAGCGGTCGACAGTTTTAGGGTTCTTTTTTACCCAATCGCCCGCGGTGGCCGACCGGCCTTTGAATTTTATATGGTGCAGCTTTTGCCATTCGCTTTCGGGCAGGGCCTTATCCCATACGGCCTGTGGCTCGGGGCGAATAAGTATGGTATCGCCAAAACGCTCCAGCTTCTCAAAGTCGCCGCAATCAATCAGTTCGTAATCTTTCCAGTGCGTAGGAGTGAGTAGTTGGATCATGGTCAGAGATTAGAAATTTGTGATCAGAGATCAGTATTAAATTTAGCCCGCAAAGGTAATGAATAGTTAATTGATTAAATACTGCAAACATGTTAGTTAGAAAAAACTAATCACTGCTCACCAATCACTACTCACTAACTTACAGCTTCTCCTTAGCCGCCTGCATAAATTTACTGGCGAACACAAAGTCGTTAAGCTCCTGTTTGTCGGTATGGGCTATCTCTTTGTTTGATCCTTCCCACCATTTTTGGCCCTGGTGTAAAAAGATGATATGATCACCAATACCCATCACGGAGTTCATATCGTGGGTTACTACAACGGTGGTAATATCGTACTCCTTGGTAAGTTCGGCTATTAGCTCATCGATCAGGATGGACGTTTTTGGGTCGAGGCCTGAGTTGGGCTCATCCACAAACAAATATTTAGGCTGCATGGATATGGCGCGGGCAATGCCTACACGCTTTTTCATACCGCCCGATAACTCTGCAGGGAACAGTTTGTTTTTACCTTTCAGATTAACTCTTTCCAGACAAAAATTAGCGCGATCCAGCTTTTCACTTTTTGATTGATTGGTGAACAGATTGAGCGGGAACATGATGTTTTCCTCCACCGTCATGCTATCAAACAAAGCCGAGTTTTGAAACAACATGCCTATTTCGGTACGTATGGGCACGCGCTCCTCAAAGCTCATTTCGGTAAAATTCTGGTCGTTAAAAAATACCTGGCCTTTGGTTGGCTCGTGCAGGCCTACAATGCATTTAAGCAGGGTGGTTTTACCTGAGCCCGAACCGCCTATAATAAGGTTATTTTTTCCCGGTAAAAATTGCGCGCTGATGCCTTTAAGAACCTCGTTATCGCCAAATGTTTTATAAATATCCTTGATCTCGATCATAGCATTACGCGTGAAATAATAAGGTCAGCAAAAAGGATCATGATACAGCTCCAAACCACACCACGTGTAGCCGACTGACCAACCTCTAACGCGCCACCCGAAGTATAAAAACCCTGGTAAGCACATACCGAAGTGATGATGAAACCAAAAGCGAATGATTTTATTAACGATGCCTGTAAGGTGATGGGTAAAAATCCATCGCGAAGACCCAACACAAAATCGGCAGGAGCAATATCGTCTGACGCGGCACAGGCAATGTAGCCACCTAATAACCCTAAACATATTGATAATATATTCAGCATGGGCACCATAGTAATGCCGGCTAATATTTTAGGCGATATAAGGTAACCCGGAGCGTTAACACCCATAATTTCGAGAGCGTCTATCTGCTCGGTTACGCGCATGGTACCTATCTGCGAGGCAATGCTTGACCCTACACGACCGGCCAGCACCAGTGCCGATATGGTTGGGCTGAACTCGAGTACGGTTGAATCGCGGGCAATGCTACCTGCAATAGTATCAGGTATAATGGGGCTGTTAAGCTGAAATGCCACCTGGATAACGGCCACCGCGCCAATAAACAGCGAGATGATACCAATGATGCCTAATGAGCCAATGCCGATGGAAATCATTTCGCGCATGATCTCGGCCCAGTATACACTGAACTTTTCGGGCTTTCTGAAACTTAATCTGAGTAAAAGTATATATCTGCCTAAACTGGTAAACATTTTTGCTTTTTTAGATAAACCGGGTTAAAAATACGTTTTTAATAACAAACTGTTTTTTTAACCCGCATGGTGATGTGAATTTAGCAGTTGTTCTAAAATTAACTATTAAAGATTAAGAATGGTAGAATTGTTTTTAATGATGCTTTAAATAAACAGTTTAAGCTGAAAATTTTTGTTTTGTAATCTTGATTTAATCTTTGATTATTTTTTAATTTTGGGTAAACCATTTTAAAAACATAGTGTTTTTGTTAAAAGAATAGCGAATCCCACCTCCGCTAAGCAACCTGAAAGTTTTAATATTTTTTGAATTTAATGCTGATGCGCCTTTTAGGCGGTTATGCCTTGTTTGCTTTTAAATTTTCTACATTATGAAAGAGGTATTATTATTAAGTGATGGCTCGGTACAAAGTGATCGTGCTATGCGCATAGGCGCCGAAATTGCAAGACTTGCAGGTATACCATTAGTGGTGGCCAATGTTGCCGATGTAAAAACGGGGGTTAAGGTGCTGGCATCAGGCGGGGTAGAGATATCCAAACCCGATCAGCTCGAGAGTACTGTTTACGGTGAGCAGATAGATGTTAGCGGCCTTACAGAAAATCAGCTTGCCCAATTGGTTAACCAGCGCAATACCTCATTGCTTGTAAGCGGCCTCAGCAGCAGTAATAATATTTGTTTGCATAACATACTCAGCAGGGTGGCCTGCCCGCTGCTGGTATTACCGGAATACTATGCTTTTAACGGCTTTAAGCGCATCACCTATATGGCCGACTTGCGGTATTGCCAGCTGCCAATAGTGCGCTACCTGGCCAACATGGCGCGCGATAATAATGCCAGTGTGCACGTAGCGCATTTACCGGCCAGTGGCCTGCCGCGTATGGACGAAAGCTACGCCATTGATGTATTTAACGATGGTATTCGCCGTTTTGTGAATTATGATAACCTGAAATTCAGCAACACCACCGAGCGCGATCTGCAAAAAGCCACGGATGTTATCATTAACACCATGAAAACCGACCTGCTGGCTTTAGCCAATCATCAATACCACTTTAGGGAAGTACTGCAAGGCAAACTCACTGCCGACAGGTTGAACAACCTGCGTGTGCCGGTACTGGTTTTCCCGGGATAAAGAGCAATATTAACGACCCATAAATTGAAGCAAGGCTTGTTCGGTACCTTTAAAGGCACCGGATATGCCTGCTTTTAACCCTGCCATAGCCGATGCAAAGTGCCCGGCATCCTCAATACCTGCACCTGTAGCGCGTTTGTAAAGGTAGCCGGCCATGTAGGTGTCGCCGCAACCGGTGGCATCCTTAAATGCTTCGGGTCTATAAACCGGGATGGTATGGAATTCGCCATCAGCATAAATTATGGAGCCTTGGGTACCCAGGGTAATTACCACTTCCTTTACGCCCATTTGGGCTAATATTTTGGCGCCCTCCTGTATATCATCAGTGCCGGTAAGTACGGCTACTTCATATTCGTTGGCTTTTAATATGTGTACGTAAGGTAGCAGGGTGGCTTTATCGGCCCAGTCAATAGCCTTTACCTCCATATTCACCACCTCTCGCAATAATCCCTGCGCGTCAAGCGATAAGGTGCCTTTTGCTGATAGTTCCTTGAATATCGCGGCATCAATATCATCGGCCAATAATGGGCCTAAATGGTAAAAGCGGGCATGGGTACCGGCTACATCGGCAACGGTAAAAGCATCCGCCTTTTGCAGAACGCGCTGCGTACGGTGATCGCTGTTTTCGGCGTAGCTGTTTTCAAAGTAAACAGTATGCTGGCTGGGCAACGCGGTAAGCTCAATACCTATTTGTTGTAATCCATCGGCATAAGCTATCTGTTCCTGCGCTAAGGCGGTGATCAGCTTATAACTAACCGGCATTTGCCTCACGGCGTGCGAAAAATAAAAGGCTGTACCGCCGGGCATGTAAACCTCATGTTGTGGGGTAACAACCTTATCGTGTGTAATGTGGCCAATGCAGCATATATCGTAAACCTTGTTATCAGTACTCATAAAATCGGGGTGGAAAGGTAAAGGTAAAATTTGTATTAATTTTATGGTATATATTTATCCGCAATTTTAACGCAAAACTTACACACAACACATAATGAAGAACGCCATCATCACCGGCGGCACCAAGGGTATGGGCCGCGCCATTACTATAGCACTGGTTAAACAGGGTATTAACGTATCCATCTGCTCGCGTAACGTTGCCGAGTTGGATGCATTTAAGGACGAATTGCTGAGCATCAACCCCCAAATTCAGGTTTTTACTACCGTTGCCGATTGCAGTATTCTTGCTGAACTGAAAAATTTTGCCGAATTCACCGAGAAAAACATGGGCTTCGTCGATATTTTGGTGAATAATGTGGGTATGTTCAAGCCTGCGGCTATACTTGATGACGATGATGAATCGTACCAAAAACAGATGGATACCAACCTGCGCCCGGCCTATGAGTTGTACCGTTTCTTCGGTAAAAGTATGGTTTCTGTCGGTAAAGGGCACATCTTCAATATATGCTCGGTAGCGGGGTTGCACCCCATAGCTGAGGCGGGTGTGTATAGCGTAACAAAGTATGCTTTGGTAGGTCTTAATAAGGTAATGAAGCTCGAAATGCAGCCTCACGGTGTAAAGGTCACCGCTGTAATTCCGGGGTCAACGTATACCGACTCATGGAAAGGCGCACAGGTTGATACCAACCGCATGATATTACCCGAGGATATTGCATCGGCCATTACAAATATTTTAAACATGAGCAATGGCGCGAACGTTGACGAGATCATCATCAAACCAACATTCGGGCAGATTTAGAAACAAACTGACAAAGCAATGGAAAAGAAACTTTATCGCGACGAGCAACGCAAAAAAATTGGCGGTGTTTGCGCTGGCTTAGCCGACTACTTCGGTGTTGATGTATCAATTATAAGGGTTATATTTTTGGTAACCTTTATAGTAAAGGGTTTTGGTGGCATGATATACGTTATACTTTGGATAGTATTGCCAAAACGCAACATATTTATCGACCCTGCTACTGATTATACCGTACCGCCGCAGGAGCCGTACAATCCCTTTAAAAGCAGCAGCCAGCCCAACTTTACCATGCCCGGTTTTGATGCCGGTAAGCCTTTTGGCATGCCGCCGGTAAAGAAAACATCAACCGTGGGTATAATAACCGGTGCAATACTCATTATAGTTGGCGCAGCCTTTTTGTTGGATGAGTTTCACCTGATACCTGATGTTGATTTTGATGTGCTTTGGCCATTGGTACTGGTAGGCGCGGGTATAGCCTTTATCCTGTCGGGCGCTAAATCGCAACCGTGGGACCGCAAGGACTGGAACCAAAGCCAGCCAGCCCCTGAGCAGCCTGCTGCTGAGCCCGAAAAAAAAGCCGAACAAACTTTTAATGATAACCCTCCAACTGAATAAGCCATGAGAAGCGATAAACTGATAACAGGCTTAGTGCTTGTACTAATAGGCGTGGCGTTTTTGCTATCGCACTACGGATATGTTGATATACACTGGATGAACTTTTGGCGCTTGTGGCCTATATTCTTGGTAATTGCGGGTGTTAACTTAATATTTGCCAATAACAAATCGGGTACGGCTACAGCTATAAAGGCGCTGGTTTTGGTAGGTGGCCTTTCAATAATACTATTTGCCGATACAGGTAACCACTACTTTTGGGAGCCCCGCAACTTCCGTTATAATTTTGACGACAAGGGCTGGCACCGAAACCACGACCGTGATGACAATGACGACGACGAGGATAACGATCGCGACATTGTAAAAGTTGAGGGTAACAGCAATTTTAAATACGATTACTCGCCCGATATTAAGGCGGCCGAACTGAACATCAGCGGTGGCGGCGCAACCTACAGATTGAGCGATACTACCTCATCGCAATTGTTCAGCGCATCAACCAAGGAGTTTTTGAACCGCTATGAGTTCACCAACAGCAAAAACGATTCGCTGGCGGTATTGAACTTCAGGATGCGCGATAATGGCCGCAAGCATAATTTTAAATGGGATAGCGATCATGCCAACGAGGCCGATTTTAAACTGAATGCCCTGCCTGTTTGGGATATCAATGTAAAAACCGGCGCTGCCGAGATCAATTTTGATCTGTCGAAATTCAAGGTGCGCAACCTGAACATCAGCGGCGGCGCGGCATCATTTGATATTAAGTTAGGTCAGCCATTGGCTACAACTATGGTTGAGGTTTCAACCGGCGTGTCCGAGATCAAGATAAAGGTGCCTGAAGGTGCAGCTTGCAGCATCACTACCGATTCGGGCCTGTCATCAACCGACATTAACGGCTTTACCAAAGTAGCCGATAACCGTTACGAAACCCCGGGTTTCGCATCGGCTAAAAACAAAATGTACATCAAAATGAAAGGCGGTATATCCGACTTTAACGTAAGCAAATATTAAAACCCTTTTCACAATTGCTCTATACAATCAAAAAGCCGACCTTGATAGGTCGGCTTTTTTGTTATTTTTGGGTAATGAACTTTCATGAATTACCTCTAAGACCTTATCTGGCAAAACGTATAGTTGCTACACTTATTGATTATGCCATTTTCTCATTATTTACATGCGTTTACATTTGGGTGTTTGATGAAGATCCTGATGTTACAAATATGCAGGTAACCGGGGTTGCCATGCTGCCGATCACCATATTATGGTTATTGTATTTTCCGCTTACCGAAACACTGAATGGTGCAACGCCGGGACATGATATAATGAAATTAAAGGTAGTGTTAACCAATGGTAGGGATATATCTTTTTCGGTAGCTTTAAAAAGGCGTGTATGCGATCTGATAGATATCTCTACTTATGGCATTGTTGCTGTAATATTGATATTAAAAACCCAAAAACATCAACGCCTGGGCGATCTGTTAGCTAATACTGTTGTAATTAAAAAAGAACACAGTAAAATAGTTAAACCTGTTTTTTAATCTTGATAATTGGTATCGATACTTTTATGCTTTGTTGATTACCTTTGCCGGATACATCAGCATAGTATAATGAAAAAACACCTCGATATAACCGTTACAGGCAAAGTGCAGCATGTTTTCTACCGGGCATCAACCAAGGCCGTGGCCGATCAGCTGGGCGTTAGGGGCTTTGTACGTAACGAAGCCGATGGCAGTGTTTTTATTGAGGCCGAAGCCGATGCCGGCACCATGAGCATGTTTTTAGATTGGTGCCACGAAGGCCCCGAGGATGCCGAGGTTGCCGCCGTTGAAACCCATGAGGGCGAATTGAAAAACTATCGTAATTTTGAGGTTGTAAAAATAAACCGCACGCTTGGGGCGTAGGGGTTAAAAACTCATAGTCATTTGTCAACTGCTAAAAAATTTGCCGGGCAAACCGCTGTTTATGGGCTTAGTACCATAGTATCAAGGTTACTCAATTTTATACTTACACCTATTTACACCAGCACGTTCGCTACAAACGTGTACGGTGTATTTACCACCATGTTCAGTTGGGCGGCCATACTCAACCCGTTTTTGGCCTTTGGTATGGAAACCACTTTTTTCCGTTACCTCAACAAACGTAAGGATGACAAGGAAACGGTTTACAACAACGCCTTCGGTACTATACTAACCTTGTGCCTGCTGTTCGCGGTAATTGCCATTCCGCTTATTGATCAGATAGCGGATGAGGTGCGCATTGGCGATAAAATTCTATCGAGCGATTATGTGCTCTACGTAAAATACTTTATTGCCATAGTAATAATGGATGCTATTTGCGTAGTGCCCTTTGCCCGCATTCGCGGCGAGGGCAGGCCGGGCAAGTTCGGGCTCATCAAGCTCATCAACGTGATATCGTTTTTGGCGCTTAACCTCATGTTTATTTATGTTATCCCCCTTATCCTCAAAAATAAAATATGGGGTTGGGAGTGGATAGCCACCTGGTATACGCCTAAATGGCTGGGCTATGTATTCCTGTCGAACTTATTGGCCAGCGCTATAACCATGTTGCTATTGTTGCCCGAGTTATTATTACTGCGTTTTAAGTTTAACTGGCCTTTGTTAAAGGAGATGCTGGTTTACAGCTGGCCGGTGGTAGTAGCTAACTTTTCGTTTATTATTAACGAGCATCTGGATAAGCTGATGCTGGGCAAACTGCTACCCTCTAAAGTAAGCGGCGAGGCGGTGGGTATATACTCGGCCTGCGCTAAAATAGCAGTGTTCCTCAATATATTCATCCAGGCATTCAGACTGGGTGCCGAGCCGTTCTTTTTTAACCACGCGGGCAACAAAAACTCTGGCCAAACCTACGCCAAGATCATGAATTACTTTGTGATAGCCATGTGCCTGATATTTGTAGGGCTGATAGCCAACATCCAGATACTAAAGTATTTTATTAACGAGCGTTTTTGGGCGGGCTTACCGGTAGTACCGTTGCTGCTGTTTGGTTACCTGAATCTGGGCATCTACATGAACCTTTCCGTTTGGTATAAACTGTCCGATCAAACTAAGTATGGCCTATATATATCAGGCCTGGGGGCGTTGTTCACCATTGTGTTTAACCTGATGTTTATCCCGTCATACGGCTACATGGCATCGGCCTGGGTATCATTGGGTGCATATACGCTCATGTCGGTACTATCATACGTATGGGGACAAAAAAACTATCCTATCCCGTATAACCTTAAAAAGAATCTGGCTTATACATTGAGTTCGGCAGTGATCGTTTACCTGTCGTTCGTGATATTTAGCCGTAACATTTTTGTGGGTAATGCCCTTTTGGTTGCTTATGCGGCAACCGCCTTTTATTTTGAACGTAAAGAATTATTGAGCATATTTAAGAGATGATCGTACGAGTAATAAACAAGTCGGCCAACGCGTTGCCGGCTTATGAAACTTTGCATGCCGCCGGTATGGACCTCCGTGCCGACCTTGAAGCACCTGTAACCCTGAAACCGCTGGAGCGCCAGCTAATACCTACCGGCCTGCACATTGAGCTGCCCGAAGGCTTTGAGGCACAGATACGCCCGCGCAGTGGCCTGGCCTTTAAGCATGGCATCAGTATAGTAAATTCACCGGGTACGGTTGATGCTGATTACCGTGGCGAGATCAAGGTGTTGCTGGTAAACCTCTCAAATCAGGATTTTGTGGTGAACCCGGCCGAGCGTATAGCCCAAATGGTAGTTGCCCGTCACGAAAAAGTAGAATGGCAGGAAGTTGAACTGTTGAATGAAACAAGCCGCGGCACAGGCGGTTATGGCCATACCGGTATAGGTTAATCGGTTTTTTGCGAGAGATGAAAAAGTTGTTTATCATTATACTGATGCTGCCCGCTGTGGCCATTGCCCAAAGTAAAAAAGGGGCGAAGGGTACCGGCGTGGTAATGGTTGTGGGCAAACCCATGACCTCGCTGGACAGTATTATGGTGAAGCAGCTTTTTTTTTCGGCCATAAGGGAGAAAACCATCGAGAACTTTACCCTGGCTGCCGATCTGTTTAACCGTTGCTTACAGATAGACCCTGCCAATGATGCCGCCATGTACGAGCTTGCCGCCCTGCGTAAATCGCAAAAGCGGGAGGAGGACGCGCAGGTATTGCTTGAGCGCGCCGTTACCGTTAATCGCGATAACGAGTGGTATTGGGTGGCACTGGCTGATAGCTATCAAAAGACCAATGAGCTTGATAAGCTGGAGTATGTGTACAACGAGTTGATACGCATTAACCAAAAGCCCGATTATTATTTTGATAAGGCCAACGCCTACTTTCTGCAAAAAAAATATGATCAGGCACTAACGGCATATAATCAACTGGAAGGTATAACCGGGTTGACCGATGATCTGCTGATCAACCGCCAAAAGGTTTACCTTAAACAAAACAAGCTCGACAAAGCCACGGCCGAGCTGGATGTAATGATAGCTGCCAACCCTACCGAGTTACGCTATTATTTACTACAGGCCGAGCTGTATAACTCCAACGGATTTAGCGAAAAGGCGTTGAAAGTATTAGAGCAGGCAGCCAAACTTAATCCGGATAATGGCATGCTGCATTTGGCACTGGCTGATATCTACCGGGATCAAAAAAATCTGGAAGGGAGCTTTAAGCAACTTACCATCGCCTTTGCCAGTCCGGATATTGATGTTAACCAAAAGATCAAGATCATATTAGGCTACCTGCCCAAGTTGCAGGACCCCGCCGCCCGCTCCAGCGCGTTGGAGCTGAGTCGTGTACTGTCTGCCACCCATCCTGATGATGCCAGGGCGCAGGCACTGTATGCCGATATGCTGGTGCAAAACGAAAAGTATGCCGATGCCAAGCCATTGTTTCAAAAGGCTATCCAGTTAAGTAAGGATAACTACGCCGCCTATGAGCAATTGGTGCGCATAGAGCTGTCGGAAAATAAGATAGACGATGCTATAAAGGTTGGTGAGGAAGCCATGACGTACTTTCCTAACCAGGCCTGGATGAATTATTTATTAGGTACGGCTTATTATCAAAAAAAGAACTTGTCGAAAGCCTTAAGTTATTTAAAGAATGCCGCCGCGCTAAACGGTGACGATAATAACCTGGGGGCGTATATCTATTCAGTACTGGGCGATTGCTTTCACGAACTGAAGAATGATAAGGCATCGGACGATGCGTATACCAAGGCGCTTACCTATAATCCGGATAATGCGTTTACGCTGAACAATTATGCGTACTATTTATCGTTAAGAGGAGAGCAGTTGGATAAGGCAGCCCAAATGGCTAAGCGTGCCAACGAAATTCAGCCCAATACCGCCTCGTTTGAAGATACTTACGCCTGGATACTTTTTAAACAAAAAAAGTATGCCGAAGCAAAAGTGTGGATAGAGAAGGCATTGGTGCACGATAAAAATAATAGTGCGGTACAAACAGAACATTATGGCGATATAATGTTTTATTTAGGCGATACCGAGGCTGCTTTACAAAACTGGAAAAAAGCGAAACAGAACGGCAGCCGCTCGGCAGTGTTAGAGCGAAAGATAAATGAAAAAAAATACGTGGAATAAAATATTACTGGTAAGCCTGGGCCTTATAGTTTTTGCAAGCTGTAAATCAAAAAAACAGGTAGTGGTTAACCGCAACGCAACAACGGCCGTAAAGCCCGCCAGCGATGTGGAAGCAAGGCTTACGGCCATCCGTGCAAAGCAGCTTACCTTTAATACCTTTTCGGCCAAGGCCAAAACACAGCTGAATATTAACGGTAATAATCAGGATGTTACCTTGAATATCCGCATCAACCGCGATAAAAAGATATGGGTATCGGTAACCGCTATATTAGGGGTTGAGGTAGCCCGCGCGCTGATAACGCCCGATAGTATACAGGTGGTGAACAAGTTTCAGGGTGTATACCTGAAAAAGCCGTTCAACTATATCCACAAATTTGCCAGCAAGCAGATAGATTATACCACACTGCAATCGTTACTGGTAGGCAACGCCATCCCGAAACTGCTTAATGATAGTATAACCTTTGAGGCATCGGCCCCAAATATCACCGGCTCGGGCAAGTTGGATGAGCTGGTTTACAAGCTGGTTTTAGGTGCCGATATGCGCGTAACACAAACCACTTTGGCCAACCAGCAATTGCAGCAATCGTTACAGGTAACCAACAACACATTTATCCAAACGCCGGATAATAAAGTGGTGCCATCGCAAATTGATATCGCATCTGTTGTGAAAAAACAAAAAATACAGGTTAATTTGCGTTACAATAAAGTTGAGTTTGACCAGCAGTTAGATTACCCCTTCAGTATACCTGATAAGTATTCGCCCGCTGCCGAGTGACCCCTTAAATAAGCTTAATGAAATTTTTTAGACTGTTATTATTATTCGTACTTACAGTTATTGTAACGAGTTGTTTAGCGCAAGATATCTTTGCCCAAAGCAGTGCCGAACTAAAGCGCCGTAAAGAAAAACTTAACGATGAGCTTGAGGAGCTCAACCGAGAATACAATAAGGTAAGAAAAGATAAAAGCGTATCCTTAAAACAGCTTAATATACTTAAGGCTCAAATTAATCTGCGGGAAGATAAGATCAATACCATTAACAAAGAGGTACGTAATCTGGATAGCCAGATATCAGAGAATACCAATACAGTACATACCCTGCAAGGCCAGCTGGATCAGCTAAAAAAAGATTATGCAGGCATGGTGTTGTTTGCCTACCACAACAAAAGCGCTTATAATAAGCTGATGTTTGTGTTTGCCGCTAACGATTTTAATCAGGCTTATAAACGACTAAAATATTTACAACAGTTTGGTAATTACCGCCAGCGCCAGGCCGAATCGATACAAGGCACACAGAAAGATTTGGGTGTTAAGATAAATCAGCTCGATCGTTCTAAAAAAGAAAAACGTACCCTGCTTGAAGACCAGGAGAAAGAAAAGAAAAATCTGGACAGGCAACGGTCAGACCAAGCTGTGGTGGTAAGTAAGTTATCAAAACAACAAGGTTATCTTCAACAACAACAACGCACTAAATCTAAACAGATAAGTTCAATAAACAGACAGATAGCCGTTACCGTTAAGCGTGAAATCGCTGCTGCAAGACGCAAGGCCGAAGAAGAAGCCCGCGAACGCGCGGCAGCCGAACGTGCCCGTGTCGCGGCCGCCGAAAAGGATAATAAGCCTGCGCCGGTTGCAGCTAACAAGCCTAAAGAAATTACCAAAAACTCAAGTAATAGTGATGTATTGAACGCCACACCTGAAGCAGCCCGACTGTCGAACGACTTTTTGGGTAACCGTGGCAGTTTGCCGTGGCCGGTAACCAGCGGCTCAATTTCGCAAGGTTTTGGTATATACTATATCGAGGGTATTAGAACCGAAAATACAGGTATAGATATTCGCACCAGCAGCGGGGCTACGGTACGCGCGGTATTTAACGGCGAGGTAAGTAACGTGGTTAACGTAAGCGGCACGTATCTTGTAGTAATAAGGCACGGCGAGTACTTTACCGCATACTCTAACCTGCGTTCGGCAAGTGTATCACGCGGACAAAAGGTAACTACCAAGCAGGCGGTAGGCGTTGTAGCTACCGATGGCGCTACCGGCGAAACCGAAGTTCACTTTGACCTTTACAAAGGCCAAACACCGGTAAACCCTAAAATATGGCTTGCGCCTGATTAATTAAAAGTTATATAACACACTAATTGTATATATTTGTAAGCTAATTGAATATCATGCACAATTCAGTTTTTTTGTTTTTGAATATTGGTACGGGCGAACTGATGCTGATATTTTTTGTTGCGCTGCTTTTGTTTGGTGGCGAAAAGCTGCCCGGCCTGGCACGCAGCCTGGGCAGGGGCATACGTGATTTTAAGGATGCATCAGAGGATGTAAAGCGCGAGATCAATAAACAGATCAATAGCTTTGACGAGGATAAGCCAAGCAAAACAAAGCAAATAGCCAGCACCGAGGAGCCTGCCGACGAAAGCAAGGCGGCCGAAGAAAATAATACCGCTGCTGAAATAACTGATACTAACAACAACCACGAGCCTGAAAATAACGTAGATACCGAAACAGAGGTTGCTGCCAACAATACTGAGGATAACAGTGCTGATGAGCAGCCCGAAGTTAAAACGCCTGATTTTACCAGGCCGGCAAATACGTTTGAGTACAAAGGTTAATATTTAACAGAATTATTTAATCATACATAAAATTTAAGATCATGGGATTAGGAACACCGGAAATTATTGTAATCGTTGTGGTGGTCTTGTTATTATTTGGGGGTAAAAAAATTCCTGAATTAATGCGAGGTTTAGGCAGAGGTGTTAAAGAGTTTAAAGACGCAAGCAACAACCCGTCTGGCGACAACGTTACAAGCACGCATACCGACGAGCATACTAACACCACCAAAGCAAACTCATAAGGTTTGATTTAATTTCGCCTACCGGGCGACAAAGGGTATTTAAAACTTATCTGTTGATAATTCTACTTTCAACGGATAAGTTTTTTATTTTAGCCCCATGGCTAAATTCTATTCCTCTTTAACTGAAATAAAAAGTAAGTTGAAAAGCGGAGAGGTAACTGTTGAGAAACTGGTTGCCGGTTATCTTTCACAGATAAAAACTTACGCGCACCTCAACGCCTTTAACGAGGTGTTTGCCGATGAGGCTGCCGCGCATGCCAAACAGGTTGATGCACGTATAAAGCAAGGTGTGGCTGGCCGTTTGGCCGGTATGGTTATCGCTATAAAAGATAACATCTGTTACGAAGGCCACAAGGTATCGGCCTCATCAAAAATCCTTTCAAATTTTACTTCTATCTTCTCGTCAACCATAGTAAAGCGTTTGCTTGCTGAGGATGCGGTGATCATTGGCCGTTGCAATTGCGATGAGTTTGCCATGGGCGCCGCTAACGAGAATTCGTACTATGGCCCGGTACGCAACCTGGCCGATGAAAACCGTGTTTCGGGTGGTTCATCGGGTGGTTCGGCAGTGGCTGTGCAGGCCAATATGTGCCACGCCGCCATTGGTACCGATACCGGCGGTTCGGTAAGGCAGCCCGCGTCATTTTGTGGTATGATAGGTTTTAAACCTACTTATGGCCGTATCTCGCGTCATGGTATTATTGCCTATGCTTCATCATTTGATCAGGTAGGACCTATTACCCGTTCGGTTGAGGATGCCGCTCTGCTTTACGAGATAATGGCCGGGGTTGATGAGTACGACAGCACACTATCGCGCAAGGCAGTTGATGCCGCGCCGGTTGTGGCCGATGGTTCAAAAAAACGCATAGCTTATTTGCAGGAGGCTGTATCAAGCCGCGGGGTTGATAACGAGGTTAAAACCGCTATGGTAAACACCATTGATAAACTGCGTGCCGAAGGCCATACGGTTGAACCAATCAGCTTTGAATACCTGGATTATTTAGTGCCTACCTATTATATACTGGCCACGGCCGAAGCATCATCGAATCTGGCACGTTATGATGGGGTACACTATGGCTACCGCAGTCCTGAAGCTACCGATCTGCAATCCACCTATAAAAGATCACGTTCCGAAGGTTTTGGCAAAGAGGTTAAACGCCGTATTATGCTGGGCACCTTTGTACTTAGCGCCGGTTATTATGATGCCTACTACGCCAAGGCGCAAAAGGTACGTAAGCTTATACGCAGCAAAACAGAGGAGATACTTAACCAGTACGATTTTTTATTGGTGCCAACCGCGCCCGAGCCTGCTTTTGAGATAGGCAAGGGGGAAACCGATCCGGTACGTTCATACCTGGCCGATATATTTACAGTACAGGCATCGTTAGCCGGGGTGCCGGCAATATCTTTACCCGTAGGCAATAATAGTAAAGGTTTGCCGTTAGGGTTACAATTGTTAGCCAAACACTTTGCAGAGCAGGATCTATTCAATTTCGCCGAATATTTCCTCAAACTATAAAAAATTAATACTTTAGTAATTTGCGCAACTATGCGCCTTTACTAACCGTATAAAAATCCCTAACGAATGAAGAGATTATTTACGTTTTTTATCTGTTTTTTATCTATCCAGCTTGTTAAAGCAAACAGTATTGACACCGGCAGATACAAACTTTTAAAAGTAGCCCCGGCAGTAGGCTACCACCAGCAAAAAGATACCATTATTGTGCCAATAGCGGCACAGGTAATTCCACCAGCTAGCCAGGAGTTCAGCATATTTAAACGTCGTTTAGATTCTGTACAAAAAGATATACAGCTCGATTATAACGAGTATGTACAAAGCTACATTGATGCCTACACCCGCCGCAAAGGTGGTATGGCTGATGTGATCGGTAAATCACAATATTATTTCCCCATCTACGAAAAAGCCTTTCGTGATATGGGCGTTCCCGAAGAAATTAAATACCTTTCTATAGTAGAGTCAGAGCTTAACCCCAACGCCGTATCGCGTGTGGGCGCTACCGGGCCGTGGCAATTTATGTTCGCTACCGCACGTTTGTACGGCTTATCAATGGATAATTATGTAGATGACCGTAAAGACCCTATACAGGCCAGCTACGCGGCTGCCGGTTATTTGCGTGATGCCTACCAGGAATTTGGCGATTGGCTGCTGGCCATTGCCTCATACAACTGTGGTAAGGGTGCCGTAACCAGGGCTGTTGAAAAAGCCGGCGCTAACGATTTTTGGTCGATACGTGAATACCTGCCTGCCGAAACCCGTGGCTATGTACCCGCGTTCATCGCCATGGCTTATGTAATGAATTATTATAAACACCACAATATAGTACCGCAAGCCTGCAGCTTCTCAATAAAAACTGATACCGTAATGGTAAACAAGTTTGTGCCGCTGCAAGGCATAGCCAAGGTGCTTGATGTGGATATGAAAGAGCTTTGCCTGCTTAACCCGGCCTACAAAAAGCAGATAGTTAATGGTACGGCACAAGCGCCACGCCGATTGGTGATACCGCAGGCCGCTAAAGAAAATTATGCCGCCTTGTATGAGGCCCTGAATGGTTCGGGCTTTAACGCGCCGGTTGCCAGGGTTAGGTACGCCTCAAACACCGGTAATGATGGGGGAGAGGATGCCGATGCCCCAACGGTTAAGGCATCGGTACATAAAATTCGTAACGGCGAAACTTTAGGTGCCATTGCCGATAAATATGGCGTTGAGGTGCAGGACTTAAAAGTGTGGAACAATCTGCGTAACAATAAGGCCGTAATTGGTAAGATACTGCGCCTAACTCCGCCCGAAAAGGCATCAACTGTAAAATCATCACCTAAAAAGATAAAGGAGTTTGTTACCTACAAAGTAAAGCGTGGCGATACGCTCAGCGAAATTGCCGCCAAGTTTGAAGGCTCCTCAGTTGAAAAAATTAAAGAACTTAACGGCTTACGCAAAGGCCGCATACAACCCGGAATGACGCTTAAGATAAGCGGTGTTTAAATATAAAGCTCTCATAATCAATGGGTCGAAATTATAACTTGCGGCGCTCGCTAAAAGTATTGTAATTTTGGCCCATTGACCTTCAATTTGAGATGATGAATAAACCCAACCGTAAACAGGATGCCCTTGATTACCATGCAAAGGGCCGTCCCGGTAAAATACAGGTAGTACCAACCAAGCCTACCAATTCTCAGCGCGATCTTACTATGGCTTACTCGCCCGGCGTTGCCGAGCCTTGCCTGCGCATAGCCGATAATACCGAAGATGTATATAAATATACCGCCAAGGGTAACCTGGTTGCTGTAATTAGTAACGGTACCGCTGTTTTGGGTTTGGGCAACATTGGGCCTGAAGCCAGCAAGCCGGTTATGGAAGGTAAGGGCCTGCTGTTTAAAATATATGCCGATATTGATGTATTCGATCTGGAATTGAACGCTAAGTCGGTTGATGATTTTGTAAATATTGTTAAAGCGCTTGAGCCAACTTTTGGCGGCGTTAACCTCGAAGATATATCAGCCCCAACCTGTTTTGAGATAGAGCGCAGGCTAAAAGCCGAGATGAATATCCCGGTAATGCACGATGATCAGCATGGTACGGCCATTATATCCGGCGCGGCACTGATGAATGCCTGCCAGATACAGGGCAAAAAACTCGATAAGATAAAGATGGTGGTGAACGGCGCTGGTGCCGCGGCTATCTCTTGTTCAAAAATGTATTTGTCGCTGGGTGTTAAAAAAGAAAACCTGGTGATGTTTGACATCAATGGTTTGTTAACACCTGATCGTACCGATCTGGACGATATCCGCCTGGAATTCGCTACCGAGCGCAAGGATATAAAATCACTGGCCGATGCCATGAAGGGTGCCGATGTATTTGTTGGCCTGTCGGCAGGTAATGTGGTAACCCCCGATATGCTGAAAGCGATGGCTAAAAATCCCATCGTATTCGCTATGGCTAACCCCGAGCCTGAGATTAACTATGATATAGCCGTTGCCGCCCGTAAGGATATTATTATGGCCACCGGCCGCAGCGATTTCCCTAACCAGGTGAATAACGTATTGGGTTTCCCATACATCTTCCGTGGTGCGCTGGATGTGCGCGCTACAGCCATTAACGAGGAAATGAAGATAGCCGCCGTACACGCTATTGCCGAAATGGCTAAAAAGCCTGTACCGGAGGAAGTAAACCTGGCCTATAACATTACCAACCTTAAATTTGGTAAGGATTACATTATCCCCAAGCCGATGGATCAGCGCCTTATTACCGAGGTATCTGCCGCGGTGGCTAAAGCCGCTATTGATTCGGGTGTGGCACGCAGTGTAATTACCGATTGGGATGCCTACGGCGAAGAATTACGTAGCCGTTTAGGTGGTACTGATAAATTGCTGCGTAACCTGACCAGCAAGGCCAAGCAAAACTCAAAAAAGGTAGTATTTGCCGAGGCCGATACTTACAAGATATTACGTGCCGCGCAGATAGTTAAGGATGAGGGCATAGCCCAGCCTATTTTGCTTGGTAATATTGATAAGATAAAACAGATCATCCGCGAAAATGACCTTGACCTGGATGATGTGCATATTATTGACCCGCGCGAGGGTAAGTGCGAACGTTTTGAGGAATACGCTCAGTATCTGTATAAAAAACGCCAGCGCCGCGGGGTAACCTTGTTAGAGGCCCGCAAAATGATAACCGACCGTAACTATTACGGGGCCAGTATGGTACAATTCGGTGAGGCCGATGCGCTGATATCAGGCCTGACAAAAAACTACGGTACTACCATAAAGCCTGCCTTACAGATCATCGGTATTGAGGATGGTGTTAACCGTGTTGCGGGTATGTACCTCATGATAACGCCTAAAGGCCCGGTTTTCTTTGGTGATACTACCGTTAATGTTGACCCAACGGTTGAAGAACTGGTAGATATTACTGTACTGATAGAGCGCACCGTTCGCCAGTTTGGTATTGATCCGAGGGTGGCCATGCTGTCATACTCCAACTTTGGATCGAACGATGGTGATGTGCCTGAAAAAAGCCGTCAGGCCGTAAAGATGTTACATCAAAAATATCCGGATATTGTTGTGGATGGCGATGTACAAGCCAATTTTGCCCTGAATGCCGATCTGATGGCGGATAACTTTCCGTTCTCAACACTGAAGGGTAAACCGGCCAATACATTGATATTCCCTAACCTTGAATCGGGCAACATTGCTTATAAGCTGTTGCAGGAGCTGGGTGGAGCCGAGGCTGTTGGCCCTATATTATTAGGTATGAAAAAGCCTGTACACGTGTTACAGTTGGGCAGCTCTGTACGCGAGATAGTGAACATGGTAACCATCGCGGTTATTGATGCGCAGGAAAAAGAAAAAGCGGCCACCAAAACCTTATCAAAACGTAAATAGATGTACGCTTACATTAGTGGTAAACTTACTTTTAAAAACCCCGCGTACGTGGTTGTTGAAACCGGCGGCGTGGGCTATCACATACACATTTCGCTAAACACTTTTTCACAACTACAGGATGAAAGCGTTAAACTTTTTACGTGGCTCCACGTAAAAGAGGACGCCCATACATTGTATGGTTTTGCTGAGGAGGGAGAAAGGCGTTTGTTTCTGCATTTAATTTCTATATCGGGCATCGGGCCAAATACCGCACGCATGATGCTGTCATCCATCACCCCTGATGAGATACAGGCAGCTATTATAAATGGTAATGTTTCACTTATACAGCGCATCAAGGGCATTGGCCCTAAGTCGGCTCAACGTATTATACTTGAGTTGCAGGATAAGCTGCGTAAGGAAGGCCCTGATACACTAACTCAGGCTGTGGTTAATAAAACCGTGAAGGACGAGGCGCTCACCGCCCTTGTAACCCTTGGTTTTGCACGCAACGCGGCTGAGAAGGTGATAGACCTGGAGCTTAAGCGTAACAGTGACGAACTTACGGTTGAGCAGCTGATTAAGTTTGCATTAAAAAGCTTATAAAAATACAGGCAGGCCGGTTTTTGCCGGTTTGCCCTATGTTTTTCTCCCCCTGATAAAGTTAAACCCGCGATAAAATTTGTGGGCAATACTGATTAGCAAGATTTAATAAAAAGTACATAAATTACCCATTATTTAAGCTTTACTTTTTGAAAGGGATTTTTACCGGAAAACTTATTCTTTGCGTTGCTTTGTGCTGCCTTTTGGGCGGACTTGGCGAAGCATTTGCGCAGCAGAACCCGGTAAAAAAAGATACCACCAGGGTAAAGGTTCCTATTAAGTCGCCGCAATCGCGCAGCAAACGCTCGCGCGAGGGCTTTTTTTTGCCCGATCCGCCAAATCTGGAGCGCACCGTGGAGTACGACCCGGAAACCAATCAATATATGTTGATAGAGCGTGTGGGTACCTTAATGCTGCGCCCGCCGCGTTACATCAGCTTTGCTGAGTATTTGCGCTTAACACAAAAGGAATCCATCAGGCAAAACTTCCAGTCGTCGGCAGATCAGTATGCCTTTGATTCGCAGCAGGAGGGTTTTGTGCCGCGCATCAAGGTTCGTGGCCGTACGTTCGAGAAGATATTTGGCAGTAACGATATCTCCATCAAACCGCAAGGTTCGGCAGAGATGATATTGGCCGGGCAGATAAATAAAAATCAAAATCCGCTTTTCAATTCGCGACAGCGCAGCCAGTTCAACTTTAACTTTGATCAGCGTATACAACTAAACGTAACCGGTAATATTGGCGACAGGTTAAAGATCACCACCAATTACAATACCGATGCCCAGTTTCAGTTTGATAACCAATTCAAGCTAGATTATACCGGTCGCGAGGATGACATTATTCAAAAGATAGAGGCAGGTAACGTAAGCATGCCGCTTAATACCTCGTTAATAACAGGTAGCCAGGCCTTGTTTGGTGTTAAAACCAAGTTGCGTTTCGGGCGATTGGATGTTACAAGTATCTTTTCGCAACAACGGTCGCAATCGCGTACCATAACCATCACCAATGGCCAGCAACAAGGCGAATTCAGGGTAACAGCGGCAGACTATGAGGCTAACAAGCACTACTTTTTGGCGCAGTACTTCCGTAATAATTATAATAACGCGTTGCGTAACCTGCCGCTAATCAGCTCAAATATAAACATTACCAAAATTGAGGTTTGGACAACCAACCGTACCAACAACACTACCGACTCGCGCGATATTGTGGCTTTTCTGGATATGGGCGAGAACCAGCCTTACAATACCGGCGTTATACAGGGCGGTACCTCGGCATTACCGGCGGCATTTACGGGGCCGGGCTTTCCCCAGCAATCAAACAACCTGTTAACCCAACTGCCTGCGGCGGCAAGGCAAACCAACTCGAACGCGGTAAACAGTTTATTCGCTGGTAGTGGTAATACCGATAACTATGCTAAGCTAACCTACGCCCGTAAGCTTACCGATAAGGAGTACACCCTGCACTCGCAACTGGGTTATATATCGCTTAACTATCCATTGAATAATGATGAGGTGCTGGCCGTTGCTTTCCAGTACACATATAACGGGCAAACCTTCCAGGTGGGTGAGTTTTCGAGCGATGTATCGGTTGACCCGAATACGCCGCGTGTGCTGTTTGTAAAGTTGCTGAAGAATGAGCTGCTGAAACCGAGGCTGCCATCGTGGGATCTGATGATGAAAAACATCTACTCGCTGGGCGCGTTTCAGATCAGTCCTACTGATTTCAGGCTGCGCGTTGCCCGTTTAAATGATAAAAGCAGTGTTGAAGAATACGTGGCCACCGAAGGGCAAAACCTTAACCAAAAACTTTGGCTCAGCATTACCGGGGTTGATAACCTGAATATTCAAAACGACCGTGAGCCGGATGGCTATTTTGACTTTTTGGAGGGTGTTACCATCGACTCGCAGCAGGGGCGCATCATGTTTCCGCAGTTAGAACCATTTGGTAGCGACCTTGCCGCCAAGCTACTGCCGGCCGAAACGGATATATCCAGCAGGTATGTGTACCAGCCATTGTACGACTCGCTTAAAACCATCGCGCAGCAGTATTTTCCGCAACTTAACCGATATGTGATAAAGGGTACCTATAGTTCGCAAGGCGGATCAGAGTATTTACTGAACGCAACTAATATTCCGCAGGGTTCGGTGGTAGTAACAGCGGGTACAGTGGTGTTAACCGAGGGTACAGATTATACGGTTGACTATAGCGCGGGCCGTTTGCGTATGCTTAACCAGGCTTTACTGTCATCTGGCCAGCCTATCAATATCAAGCTGGAAAATAACGAGCTTTTCGGCGTTCAGCAAAAAACATTGTTCGGTACAAGGTTAGATTACATGGCCAGCGAAAAACTGGCTCTGGGTGCCACCATGATGCACCTTACCGAGCAGCCTATATCACAAAATGAGGCTGTGGGTTCTGAATCGATATCAAACACCATTTGGGGTTTTGATGGTAATTATTCGTCAAAATCGCGCTTTTTAACACGGATGGTTGATAAGATACCATTCATCAATACCAAAGAGGAATCATCATTTAACGTAAGCGGTGAATTCGCGCAATTAGTGCCCGGCAGCCCCGGCGCGCTTACTTATGCGGGCTCAAAAAATGGCACCTCGTACCTTGATGATTTTGAGAACAGCAAATCAGTTATCGATATAAAGAGCTACATCAACTGGCAAATATCGGGCACGCCGCAGCTCTTTGCCGAGTCGGAACTTAATGACGACCTGCGTTACGGTTACAACCGTGCCCGCCTGGCATTTTATAATATCGACCCGATATTTTATAATAGCTCCGGCACACTCAACATAACCCGTGCCGAGCTATCCAACCACTACGTTAGGCAGGTGCTGGAAACCGAGGTGTTCCCGTACCGTCAATCGGTAACCGGGCAGCCCTTGCTGTTGCCAACCTTTAACCTGGCGTTTTACCCTAATTTACGTGGTCAGTATAATTACGCCACCACCGGCATCAATAATGATGGTACGCTGCAAAACCCGCGCTCGCGCTGGGGCGGTATTTTCCGCAAGCTGGAAACTAACGATTTTGAATCACTCAACGTAGGTTATATCGAATTTTGGATGCTCGATCCGTTCATCTACAAACCTAACTCAAGCGGGGGCGATTTGTACTTTAACCTGGGTAGCATATCCGAAGATATATTAAAGGATGGCCGTAAGAGTTTAGAGAACGGTTTACCTGTTGATAACGATTTTACTAAGGTTGATGAAACCTCATGGGGCCGTGTAACCAGGCTGCAACCGGTAATCAACGCCTTTGATACCGACCCTGCCGCGCGTGCCCGTCAGGATGTGGGTTTGGATGGTATGAACGATGGCGACGAGCGTAATAAATTCTCAACCGTGGTGCAGCAGGTTAACGGTCAGCTTAACCCAACGGCGGCCACCCAATTCTCTGCCGACCCATCATCAGATAACTTTCAATACTACCAGGGGCCCGAGCTGAACCAGGCGTCGGTGCCTATTATGGACCGTTATATCAAATTCAACGGTACCGAGGGTAACTCTAAAACCACCGAGCAATCGCAAAGCGAACTGGGTGTAAGCACATCAGCATCAACACCGCTGCCCGATGGGGAGGACATTAACCGGGATAACAACATGAGCCAAACGGATGAGTATTTCCAGTACCGGGTATCTATCCGCCCGGCGGATATGCTGGTTGGCCAGAATTTTATTACCGATAGGGTAACATCGCAAGTAAGGCTTGCCGATGGCAGTACGCAAAACGTGAACTGGTACCAGTTCAGGATACCGATAAACGAGTATGAGCAGGCGGTAGGTAATATTCAGGATTTTAAGGCCATCCGCTTTATGCGTATGTTCATGACCAATTTTGCCGATACCGCGGTGATGCGTTTCGCTACCCTGCAACTGGTTCGTGGCGAGTGGCGTGCCTTTAACCGCGAAAATAACCCGCTGAATATTATTGCCGACCCAAGCATCACCAACCCAACGCTTGATAACAGGATAGTTGACGTGCAGGCCGTAAACCTGGAGGAGAACGGTAACCGTACACCTATACCATACGTGGTGCCACCGGGCATTAACCGCCAGCGTAACTACAATAACTTAAAAACCAATACGCTGCTTAACGAACAATCATTATCCCTGCATGTTGATCAGTTGAGGGATGGTTACTCAAAAGCCGCCTTTAAAACATTTTATAACGATCTGCGCTCGTACAAAAGGTTACAGGCCTTTGTGCATGCCGAGGGCGATCAGTTAAATGATAATGATATCAGCGCGTTTATTCGTTTAGGGGTTGATTACCAGGATAACTATTACGAATACGAGGTGCCGCTAAAGATCACGCTGCCCGGCACACGCGATCCCGGTTCGATATGGCCTGAACAAAACCAGATTGACCTGGAACTGGCCTTGTTAACCCGTGCCAAGCTGGCCCGTAACAATGCAGGTGTGCCCCTTAACTCGATATATACTTATGTTGAGAACGGCAAAAAGGTATTAATAAAAGGTCAGCCCGATCTGAGCCGTTTGCGCACCATTATGCTGGGTATTCGCAATCCGCTTAAAACAAATGATAACGACGATGGCCTGCCCAAAACTGCTACCTTATGGTATGATGAGTTGCGTCTTACGGACTTTGACCAACGTGGGGGATGGGCTGCAGCGGTACGCTTTAACGCCAAGCTGGCCGATTTTGCCGATGTAACCGTATCGGGCAGTAAAAGCACCGTTGGCTTTGGCGCGTTGGATTCCCGCGTGAGCGAACGCAGCCGCAGCGATAACCAATTGCTGGATGTTGCCGCTAATGCCGAGCTGGGCAAGTTCTTCCCGAACAAGAGCGGTATACGCATACCGGCCTACATCAACGTATCTACCCAAAAAGGTACACCACAGTTTGACCCTGCCCTGGGTGATGTTGAACTGAAAGACAGGCTGGCCGCCGCCAAAAGCGAACAGCAGCGCGATTCGATACGTAAGGTATCTGAAGATTATACCGTGCGCAAAAGCTTCAACTTTACCAACGTACATAAGGCACGAACAGATCCATCGGCACCGGTACGTATTTGGGATGTAGAGAACCTTAGCGTGAGCTATGCCTACACCGAGTATCAGCACCATGATTACGTTACCGAGCTCGATCTGCAAAAAACTTACCGGTTCGGGCTGGCATATAATTACAGCAATCAGCCTAAATATTACGCGCCGTTTGAGAAGCGCATTAAGAACAACCTGCTGGCCTTGTTCCGCGATATTAATTTTAGTTTGCTGCCATCAAGGTTGAACTTCAGTATCAATTTCGACAGGTTCTATTCAGAAAATACCCTGCGCCTGAATAATGATCCTCTGAACGCTATCGCCATACCATCAAGCACTATACCTACAACATTTAACAAGAACTTTAACATTACCCGTGTGTATGGTATCGGCTGGAATATATCCAAATCATTACAGATGGATATTGATGCCACTAACCTCTCGGTAGTAGATGAACCCGCCGGGCGTATCAATGGTTTAAAGCGTGATACCCTGTGGGAGAATCTGAAAAGCCTGGGGCGTACCACCAATTACAGCCACACGCTAAACTTTAACTATACCACACCAATAAACAAAATACCGGGCCTGAATTGGACATCGGCCATATTGCGTTACAGCACGCACTTTAACTGGCAATCGCAACCGGAGTTTTCCCTGCGCGACCCGCAATTGCAGGTAGGTAACAGCATACAGAACGCGCGCACCATTCAGCTTAACCCGACGCTGAATTTTGTGAGCTTGTACAACAAGTTCCCGTTCATCCGCAGGGCTAATAACCCGAACAATAAGGGAAGTTTTTGGGTTGGGTTACTCACCAGTTTAAAAAACCTGAGCGGTACCCTTACACGAACGGAGGGTACGTTTTTGCCGGGCTATATGCCTATTACCGATGTATTCGGGCAGGATCTGGGTTACGGGGCGCCGGGGCTGGCCTTTGTGCTGGGTAGTCAGGCAGATATAAGGGCCAAAGCGGTTGCCAATGGCTGGCTCTCTACCGATTCGTTGCAGAATCAGCTCTACGTTAAAACCTTTAATGAGGATATCAGGCTGAAAGGTACTATTGAACCGATAAAGGATCTGCGTATCGAACTGATCGCCTTCCGCACCAAGGATCGTAACTTCCAGACTAATTATAAATTCCAGCAAACATCAGGTCAGTTTGAGGAGCTGAGTCCGGTAACTACGGGTAGCTATAGCGTGTCGTTCCTGTCGCTGGCTACGGCGTTTAAGGGCACCAGTGGCATTGATAATTTGTCGAGCGTGTTTCAGCAATTCCTGCAAAACCGTTCGGTAGTATCGCAGCGTTTGGGTAGGGGCAACCCTAACTCGGCAGGTGTTACTGATGGTTATGCCGATGGCTACGGGCCAAACTCGCAGGATGTATTGGTTACCTCGTTTTTGGCGGCGTATACAGGCAAGAACGCGGCAAGCTATAACCTAAACCCATTCCCATCTGTGCCGATACCTAACTGGCAGATAAATTACAGCGGATTAAGCCGTATGCCGCTGCTTTCGGATTTCTTCGACTCGTTCGACCTGCGACATGGCTATCGTTCATCATACAACGTAAATGGCTATACCACGCTGCTGCAATACCAGGAGCAGAATGGCGCGGTGAACTCCAGGGATGTTGATGCCGACTTTTTGCCTTATTACCAGTTTTCACAGGTTACCATATTTGAGCAATTCGTACCGCTGGTAGGTATGGATATCCGCTTTAAAAATAGCATGACGGCCAACTTTGAATACCGCAAGAGCCGTACGCTTAGCCTGAGTTTGCTGAACAGCCAGTTAGCGCAATTGAATGAGAACATTGTGGTGCTGGGCTTTGGCTATCGTACTACTAAGTTCAAATTCCCGTTCGGTTTGTTCGGTAACTCGCGCAATAATAACGATGTGAACTTTAAGCTGGATGTTGCCCTGCGCGATAATAAAACATTGATCTATCGTGCCGATGTTCAATCTGCCGAAATATCATCGGGCGCGCAAAACATTACCCTGCGCCCGGCAATTGACTACGTGATCAACCAGCGCTTTAACCTCAATATCTTTTACGATTCAAATATTACACGCCCTTATACTTCGCAAAGCTTTAATACATCGTTCACCAATTTTGGTATTAACCTGAAGCTGTTGCTGCAATAGCATCAGGTTAAATTTAAATACTACCGAACACAGTAGCCCTTGTTTTGTTATCACCAAAACACACCTATGGAGGCTACCCGCAAATTCATTCCCGAACAAACCGAAGGCGAACATAACGATATTGTTGAGTTTACCGGATTAAGCTCGCCTATTGAGGCGCATAAGCACTTTATGCTGATTAAAAACCGGCTTAAGGATGTGGGTAACTGGCATCAGTTTGTAGGGCAGGCAGGTTCAACCTTCGCCATTACCGATGCGCAAGGGAATGTGGCCTACAAGATAGCCGAGAAAGGCGACATATTTTATGTGGATATGCCTGGCCCTGGTCCGGCCGGTGGTGATGGGTACGATTGGGTGCGTATTGAAGAAGTGCACGAACTGGAAGATGAAACCGGTGATGCCGAATATTATGTAATGACCGTTAGGCCGATAGCCAATCCGCATAGCCAGGCAGAGGTAGCGCACTTTTTCGGGCATGGCTCAACCAATACTTTTATTGTGGAGCGCAACGGCAACAAACTAAGCGCCGAGGTGCATGGCCGTAACGAAAAGCCAAATACCGATGGTAACTTGTTAGATAAGGCTCGTAATTACATTGTAGGGCTAACGGCCCGTCACGGCCTGTCAGCCCCACATTGGCAGGTGTTTGCCGGTAATTTATTGAAGGCGTAGGTTAGTTCTTCTCTGTGTGCTTTTTGGTTTGTACCCGTACAACACCGTTCATTGCTCTTGAGCCATATAGGGCAGTGGCTGATGCATCTTTTAGTATTTCGATAGACGTAACACTTTTTTCATCTACATTCTGCAAATCTTCAACAGGATGTTCAACTCCATCAATCAACAGGAGTGCATTTGTCCAGCCGAGCCAGGTATTTTGTGGCAAGGTCATTTTGTTAGCTGTAATGGTTTTGTCGCCATCCTGAACTTTTACTTTGCCATAAAAGGTCATCATTTTTTTGGCGGTATCTATCACCAGTGAATCATGTGCGCTGACCGATGTTTTAGGTTTGCCTTTCTCGGTTATAGAAATTGATACGGCTGATGTTCTCCAGATTTTAGGTTTTGAAGCCACAGACTGTTTCTTTTTCCGTGCAGTAGCAGACCTGCTTTTTGAAACTGCATTGTAAAAATAGTCAGCATCAGTTTTTAGTGCATTGCCTGTGTTTGCAGATGGCTGCATAATTGCCGAAAATTTAGCGCATTCCTTACAGTTGGCATTCTTGGTTTTACTTAGGCCTATCATTTCAATAACCGATCTTTCCTGCTTTCTGTGTACCGGGTATTGAAAGCGGCGTTCGGCATCCAGATAACCACTCTTTTTAAAACTAAGGCTTATGTGCAATGCCTTATCTTTTTGGATGTTTACCGGCATGGCTGTATATCCTTTAGCATCGGCCTTGTATGTTTTGTTGCCGTATATTTCTTTTACTTCAACATCACTTAAGCGTTGGTGCGTATCAATATCATAAAATATAATAGCATACGTCAATTGTCCTTTTTGCTGCGGCAATAACTGATTGCGGAAAGCCACCAAAATAACGGCCAGCAGCGGCAGTATGAACATGAATTTTAACAGATTTATCTTAGCGGAGCGTACTTTGTTCATCATCATGATACGGTTTTTTAGGGATGAAAAGTTGAATTGATTGGCTATGCGGTACTGCGGTACACCAATAACTTTGAGTAAATGATATTGATAAGCCTTTTTATCTAAGCCTGTATTCACTACGTTATCATCTGCAATGTATTCCAGATTTTGCCTGATACTGTGCCTCATGAACCATGCGAACGGATTATACCAGTTGATGATGCACAGCAGCTCGGCCAATATAATATCAAAGGTATGCAGCTGCTTTACGTGGACATATTCGTGCAGAATGATCTCCTCCAGTTCGGCCTCGGTATGCAGGTTTTTGTTGAGGTATATGTTATTGCCGAAGGAGAAAGGTGTTATCTCCTTATCGGTATGATAAATAGGTGTATCGCCATCGCTTATAGCCGTAGCTGTTCGTTTTATTTTGCGGAGCGCGAATAATTGCCCGGCTAATCGGAGAAGCAACGCAGCAGAACCCGCTGCCAAAACATACAGGCTAAACTGCCACCAATCGGTAGCCTGGCTTACTTCGATCACAGACGGAACTGTAGCTTTGCCGCTGATGGCTTGTACAGTTGGTATAATGTGTACCACTGATTGGTCACTAACATTGGCTGTGATGGTTGATACATCAATAAAAGGTATCACAAAGCATAACGCCGTATAGCCCGCCAGATACCATCGGTTTAAGTTATAAAAGGTAAGCCTGCGCAGCACCAGTAGGTAAAACAGATGGATTACAGCAATGCTGATAGATAGCTTTAACAAGTATTCAAATATGACAGGCATAGCGGTAGGGTTTATTTGTTATCACCTTTTTCAATCATGCTGATGATCTCTTTCAGTTCATCGGCACTAATTTTTTCCTCTTTGGCAAAGAACGCGATCAGGTCTTTGTAGGAGCTTTTAAAATAATCCTTCACAAAGCCTTTCATGAATTTGGCTTTGTATTCCTCTGCTTTTATAAGCGGGGAGTAGCGATACGAATTGGCCATTTTTTCGCCTTGTACATAGCCCTTTTTCTCCAGGTTTTTTATGGTTGATGCCAGGGTGGTGTAAGGCGGTTTAGGCTCGGGCATGGCATCTAAAAAGTCTTTTACAAACGCCGGCGCTTTTTGCCATACCACCTGCATTGCTTCTTCTTCCTGTTGTGTAAGTTTTTCCATTACAGATTACTATTATATCGTAAATCTACGAAAATTTCGTAATAAAACAAATATTTATTTATTTTTCTTTTATAAGGAGATTATAGAGTAACAAAAAAGGCTTGCCGATTGGCAAGCCTTAAGTATGTATATCAGTTTTTAAACTGTTACAGTTTACGTTTAACTTCAACGTTTTCGTAAGCTTCAACTATGTCGCCTACTTCAATGTTGTTAAAGTTTTGGATGTTCAAACCACACTCGTAACCGGCGTTCACTTCTTTCACGTCATCTTTATAACGTTTAAGTGATGCAAGCTCGCCGGTGTAAATTACCACACCCTCGCGGATGATGCGTATCTTACTGTTACGGGTAATTTTACCATCTAACACCATACAACCTGCAATGGTACCCACCTTGCTGATCTTGAAGGTTTCACGTATCTCAACGTTAGCAACGATCTTCTCCTCAAAGGTTGGCGCAAGCATACCTTCCATCGCCGCCTTGATCTCGTTGATCGCGTCGTAGATGATAGAGTAAAGCCTGATATCAATTTGCTCCTGCTCGGCCAGTTTACGGGCACTGCCTGAAGGGCGCACCTGGAAACCGATGATGATCGCATCAGATGCCGAAGCCAGCAATACGTCAGATTCAGAGATCTGACCAACTGCTTTTGATATGATGTTAACCTGTATCTGCTCGGTAGATAGTTTCAGCAATGAGTCAGACAATGCCTCGATTGAACCATCAACGTCACCTTTAACAATGATGTTAAGTTCCTTGAAGTTACCCACTGCCAAACGGCGGCCGATCTCATCAAGCGTAATGTGTTTCTGCGTACGTAAGCCTTGCTCGCGTTGTAATTGCAAACGTTTGTTGGCTATTTCACGTGCTTCAGGTTCGCTATCCATCGCGTTGAACTTATCGCCCGCGGTAGGGGCACCCTGCATACCCAGCACCTGTACCGGTGTAGATGGGCCTGCTGATTCAACACGCATACCGCGTTCATTAGTCAATGCCTTAACACGGCCGCTGTAACAGCCTGCCAGTATCGGGTCGCCCACTTTAAGGCGGCCGGCCTGTACCAATATAGTAGTAACAATACCACGGCCTTTATCTAAAGCTGCCTCAATAACGGTACCTACGGCACGTTTGTTCGGGTTAGCTTTTAATTCAAGCAATTCGGCCTCAAGTAATATCTTCTCTAAAAGTTTATCAACATTAAGACCTGATTTGGCCGAAATTTCCTGCGACTGGTATTTACCGCCCCATTCTTCAACCAATATGTTCATGGTAGCCAGCTGCTCACGTACCTTATCGGCATTGGCGCCTGGTTTATCAATTTTATTGAAAGCGAAGATGATCGGTGCACCGGCAGCCTGCGCGTGGTTTATGGCCTCGCGGGTTTGCGGCATCACGCTATCGTCAGCAGCTATCACGATGATAACAATATCTGTTACCTGGGCACCACGTGCACGCATCGCCGTAAAGGCTTCGTGACCCGGCGTATCCAGGAAGGTGATCTTACCCTTATTTTCAGGCAATGTAACCTCGTAAGCACCAATGTGCTGGGTTATACCACCGGCCTCACCGCCAATTACGTTGGTGTTGCGTATAAAATCCAGTAATGATGTTTTACCGTGGTCAACGTGACCCATGATGGTTACGATCGGCGCACGTGGGATCAGATCTGCCGGATCATCAACCTCCTCAAGGTTGGTTTCCTCATCCTCCGGTTTAACAAATTCTATCTGGTAACCAAATTCATCGGCAACAATGGTCAGGGTTTCAGCATCCAGCCTTTGGTTGATGGATACGAACATGCCCAAACTCATACAAGTTGAGATGATCTGCGTTACCGGCACATCCATCATTGATGCAAGCTCGTTAGCGGTTACAAACTCGGTTACTTTAAGTACCCTTGATTGTGCTTCCTGCTCCATTGCCAGTTCTTCGGCGTTGGCGGCTACGTCATCACGTTTTTGGCGACGGAATTTTGCACGCTGTGCAAACTTACCCGATTTACCCGCGCCGCTTAAGCGTGCAAGTGTTGCCTTAATTTGATCTTGTATATCTTTTTCAGATGGTTCCTCTTTTGGAGTAGTTGGCTGAGCGTTACGGTTGTTACGGTTATCAGGCCTGTTACCACCCGGATGGTTACCACGGTTCCTGAAATCAGGACGGCCGCCCGGACCTCCCTGTCCTTGTCCTTGACCCTGGCCTTGTTGCTGGCCATTGTTGTTAGGCTGATTAGGGCCTCCGCCTTCTTTACGCTTTCTTTTGCGCTTATGGTCGGCCGAGTTAGGGTTTGATGATGATGCCACCGGGTTACGCTTCGGCTCGTTAACCGGAAGCTGTATTTTACCGATGATATTAGGGCCTGTAAGGCGCTCGGCCTTGGCACGTATCACCTCATTATTTTCAGTTGCAGGCGCTTCAGGCGCTGCCGGTTGTTGCGGCTGCGGCGCAGGTTTGTTCTCAACAACTACCGGAGCCGGTTTTGGGGCTTCAGGAGCTTTAACAACAACAGGCGCTTCCTCTTTAACAGGAGCAGGTGGAGCAGCAACCGGTGGTTCCGGTTTTACTTCGGGCTTAACTTCTGCCTTAACCTCCGGTGCCACAGGGGCAGGAGTAGGAGCAGGTTGCGGTTTTGGCTCTTCAGCCGGTTTTGGGGCAGCAGGCTGCGGCCTTGCATTTAAGCTGTCAAGGTCAATTTTACCCACTACTTTTACACCCGGCAGGTTATCGCCGCGGTCATCTGTTTTAGCAGGCGCGGCAGCTTCGGCCGGTTTTGCCTTTTCAGTTTGTTGTGCAGTAAAGTTGCCCGCGTTTTTGATCAGTATCTCCTCGTTCTCAAATTCTTTTGAACGGCGTTGCTCAGCAGGTTTTTCAGAAGTGGCAGGCACTTCCTCTTTCCTGATCTTGCCTATGCTGATCTGCTTGGCTTCTTCCTTAATGATCTTGTCGGCAGCAAATTCCTTTAACAAGGTAGTGTACATATCGCTGTCGAGCCTGGCCATAGGTTGTTTTTCAACTTTAAACCCTTTAGTAGCCAGAAAATCGACAATGGTACCCATACCAATGTTTAGTTCCTTTACTGCTTTAATTAATTTTATGCTTTTGTCTTCTGACATTTATTATACTTTCTCTGCTTGTACTATTTGCAAAAATACGATTTTATATCGGCTTAATTGATTTTATTCAAATTCTGCTTGCAATATCGACACAACTTCTTTTATGGTTTCCTCTTCAAGGTCAGTACGTTTAACCAATTCGGCAAGGCTAAGCGCTAAAACCGATTTTGCGGTATCTAAACCAACACGTTTAAACTCGTCAAGTATCCAGCTGTCAATCTCGTCTGAGAATTCTTCAATATCAACGTCCTCCTCCAATTCATCAGCTTCGCGGTAAACATCAATTTCGTAGCCGGTTAATTTACCTGCCAGTTTAATGTTATGGCCGCCACGACCAATGGCCAGTGATACCTGGTCTGGTTTCAGGTAAACGGCAGCGGTTTTCTTCTCGTCGTCAAGTTTGATCGAGGTGATCTTGGCTGGCGACAGGGCACGCTGTATGTATAACTGAATATTGTTGGTAAAGTTGATCACGTCAATGTTCTCGTTCTTCAACTCACGAACGATGCCATGTATACGTGAACCCTTCATGCCCACACAGGCGCCTACAGGGTCAATACGGTCGTCGTATGATTCAACCGCAACCTTAGCTCTCTCGCCCGGCTCACGAACTATCTTTTTAATGGTGATCAAACCATCAAATATCTCCGGTACTTCCTGCTCAAACAAACGTTGCAGGAATTCAGGCGCGGTGCGCGATATGATGATCTTAGGGTTGCTGTTCATCATATCAACCTTTGATACTACGGCTTTTACGCTGTCGCCTTTTTTAAAGTAGTCGGCAGGTATCTGCTCGGTTTTTGGTAATAAAAGCTCGTTGCCTTCATCATCAAGTACCAAAGTTTCTTTTTTCCAAACCTGATAAACCTCACCGGTTACAACTTCGCCAACGCGGTCTTTATATTTCTTGAATATCTCGTCTTTTTCAAGCTCCAATATTTTTGATACCAGTGTTTGGCGTGCGGCCAAAATAGCACGGCGGCCAAAGCTTTCCAGCGTGATCTGCTCTACATGCTCGTCGCCAACCTCGTAGTCCTCGTCAATCAGTTTTGCTTCGGCCAATTCAATTTCCAGATCGTCATCCTCACTAAAGCCATCCTCTACGATCTGGCGTGTGCGCCATATCTCTAAGTCACCATTGTCGGTGTTAACAATTACGTCGCAATTTTCGTCGGTACCATATTTCTTTTTGATCATGCTTCTGAAAACATCTTCAAGCACGCTCATCATGGTAGGGCGGTCAATGTTCTTAAAATCTTTGAACTCCTGAAAAGAGTCAATTAAATTAATATTGCTCATTTATTTATTTGAATGATATTAAAACCTTGGTTTCAGTTATTTCATTTACCGGGATAACGCTTTCAACCAGTTCGGCCTTTTTCCCTTTTTCTTTTACTTTTTCTTCAATGGTCACCGTGTTCTCGTCGGCAGCTAACAGCTTGCCTTCGCGTTTGGCACCGGCGGTTGTTTTAACCAGTAATTGCCTGCCTATGTTTTTGGCGTATTGCCTTGTTAACGTAAGCGGCATATCAATACCCGGCGATGATACTTCGAGGTTGTACGCGGTATCAATAGTGTTTTCTTCCTCAAGATGAAAACCTACATGGCGACTTATCTTCACGCAATCATCAATGCCGATGCCGTTATCACCATCAACCAATATCATCAGCTTTCCGTTCGAATGAAACTTTATGCTTACGATGAACAGGTCAGGGCGGTCGGCTATTTTCTCCTCAACAAGTTCGGTAACCCTTTGCTCAATATTCATGTACTTGTTTCCGTTTTTATCGGTAAAATAAAAGAGGGGGCTACCAGCCCCCTCCGTATTTCAAATGCAAATATAAGTATATTTATTTTGTTTTTCAAGTACTTTGTTATAGTTTAAAAGGCACATCGGTGTACGGGTGTTCGCCCGGTTTGTTCTTTTTACGCACTATATCCCACAGGCTGCCGCCCTCGGCATAGCGGTAGTAACGCACAAAATATGGCTGCCCTTTTACAAAGGCCGTATCAGGCGTAAAACTGATATCGGAATTCACGATTTTGTATTTTCCGGGCTGCTCGGGCTGGTCATCAATCAGGTCCTCATTGGCAGGTTGGCGATATACCGGCAATAAGCTTAGCCATATAGTATTCGAGGTATCACGTGCCAGTTGCTTTAACGCTTCGGCAGGTACACCATGTATCCTGATCTCGTTTTTACCGCTAACCTTTACCGTGATCTGCTCCTCGTGGGCAGACGAACAGGCCCCTAACAACACCAATAATATCAACCACGATTTTTTCATGCCGATCAATTAATTATACGGCCGGTAAGGTCTACCCTGCGGGCAAACGGATTAATGAATTTATTGGCCAGCGCTGCAAACTCGTAACGGGTAACAGGGCGGTTCATATCAAACGTCGATTTGAATTTGTATACCGGTTGCCAGTTTTTCTGCATCATCTTTTTCAGCGTTTCGGGGTCGGTAAGGGTAACATCGCTAATGAACGACATGAGGTTGCCCACCGTAAATTTTTCGCCCGGTTTGTTTTGGTTGAACCAGATGAACGCGCGTGTGTAATACTCGTTTAATAATGGTTTGATATCGGCCGTATTGATGGTTGAATCCGGCTGAAAGATCATGGCTACATGATCGCCTTCAGCTTTAAAAATGCCTTGCAATAAACCCGTAGCACAAACCTGCTGCACAGCGCGGAAATACGGATCACTAAACGGAATATCACTGATAGGGAAGATGTAACCCTTATGATCAAGCACCTCACCCTGAATGATACGTACATGCAGGTTTTTGGTAGTGGTTTTAAAAAATGCCAGGAATGCCGCTGTTGCCCCGGCGCTTTGCCCCAAGGTCATTTGCACTGCCGGATCGGCCGTTGTGGCGTTGGCCAGGTGGGTTACCGATAACGCTTTTTCGGTAATCACCAAATTTTCGGCATCGCGGGCTACAAAGGCCGTAAGCGGAATACCGTATGCCGGGAATGGCGGATAGTTCACCTTATTCTTTTCATCGTTATAAGCTTGCATGGGCAAGGCATCGCCTACAGATATGGATGTACGGTAAAGTTTGTTCGGCCTTGAATAAGGTTGATATATATCATCAATATTAAACTTAAGGATGCCGTTAGCCCGCTGATATTCGCGCACAAAGGGAATGTATGGTAGTTTATCGGGCGTATTATATTCCTCTAAGCTAAAGCTTTTGTAACCTAAAACGGTTTGCAGGTAATAGATCAGTCCGAGGGTATGCATGCGTGCCTTTTTAAATGTTTGGGCACGATTCTCGGGCGTTAACTGTTCTACCGAAACAGAGTATTGATTAGCACACCAGTTGATCAGGTATTTATCATTAGGCAGTTTACTATCGGCCAATAATTTTTTTACGTCGACGCCTTTAAGGCAGCTGTACGCTGCCGGGTCATAGCCTTCAGGTTTTTTGATGGTACGATCAGCCGCCCGGCCGTTATCCTTCACTATGGCGGCAAAGCTGATATCCTGAATTTCGGAAGTGGCATTGGTCTGGGCCAGTGCCTCGCCTGTTTGCGTGCGACTATCGGTACCGGCATCAAATTTTACCCCTACGGCGGTGGCGGCATCGGCCAATTCGGTAGCATCTATCAACACACGGGCCTTGATGGTTATGGATTCGTTTTTTTCGGTGATGGTAAGCTCCCAGCCCGTACCATCTTTTTTAAGATTGGTGTAGGGCGTATTGAGTTTGTAGGTTAGATTTTTTACCGTATCGGCTATTTTTTTGAGGATGGCCGCGCCGGTGTAAGGTTCGTAACGCAGTATGGCGTTTAGTGTGGTATCATACCCCGGTGTTTTTTTGTAGAACGCGGTAACATGCCTGCGAAACTCCGCCCATATACCCGATTGAAAGTTTCTGTTTGCCGGGAGTACGCAAATGCCGCCCGCCGTTATGCTGCCGCCAAGCCAGGGGCCGGTTTCAATCAGCATGGTTTTTACGTTGCTGCGCGCGCATTGTATGGCTGCCGCGGTGCCGCTGGCACTGCCGCCAATAACAAGTACATCGGTTTTAATAGTTTCGGCAAAACAAACAGAACATTTTAGGAAAATACAAAGCAGTAGTAACTTTTTTAACATCAGGCTTTAAATAACAAAATACAAAACGCTAATTTGGGCAAAACCTTGTTGAACTAAAAAATTAATACATAATATAATATTGCTATGCTTACCGACGAACAAATGCGCTACCCGATAGGCAAGTTTCAAACCCCGGCATCGTACACGGATGATGACCTGTACCGTTGGATGAATGATATACGCATGCTGCCGGGGCAATTAAGGCAGGCGGTTATTGGTTTAAATGATGATGACCTGAACACCCCATACCGCAAAGGCGGCTGGACGCTAAGGCAGGTGGTGCACCACGTAGCCGACAGTCACATGAACTCCATTACCCGCATTAAGCTTGCCCTTACCGAGGATAACCCGACCATAAAACCCTACGAAGAAGCCTACTGGGCCCTGCAAGCCGATTACCATTTGCCCGTTGAACCCTCGCTAAAAATGCTCGACGGTATACACCAGCGCATGATAGTGCTGTTTGAAAGCTTTACCCCAAACGAGTGGGAACGCACCTTCATCCACCCTGAAACCGGCGCAACCAACTCATTGAAAAAAACGCTGGCCACCTACTCATGGCACGGCCGCCATCATCTGGCACATATTACCGAAACACGGAAGAAATATGGATTTTAACACACAAGCCCTAACAAAACTGAAAGGGCTTGTGCAATAACTCCCCCTTTAGGGGGCCGGGGGGCTACAATCCAAAAATATTATACTCAAACCTCAGCAAATACATATTCTTGCTGTTGCGCACCATATCATTATATAAAGGTGTGCGGTAACTCAAATCTAACCGGCAAACGCTGTTGAATATTAACTGTACCGCCGGGGCAATATCCAAGTAACTTTGCGCATGGCCGGGGTTGGTTTTGCCAAGCAGTTCAACATACAGGTTAAGGTTTACCTGATCGTAATTCTCATACTTTTTGGGTAGGAGCAGATACCCTGCCGATAAACTATAGCCGACGCTGTTACGGGCATTGCCATCCGGGAAGTTATACCCGCCACGGTTGTCAAACCCGCGCAGGTAACTTGCCGAGCCGGATAGGGCCAGCTTGTGCATCAGTTGTGTAAATATCAAGCCGCTCTGTATACCGGAGTTGTCGCCCTCCAATGATATTTCCTGATTAACCAGCGGGTTTTTGATGCTCGATGCCTTAACGAACACAGCCCCCCTGAAATGCCGCTGCACAGAATCGACCGATAAAAACCGGTATTTGGCATACACGCTGCCGCCCTCGAACCGTTGTCCCTGCCGGTAAAAGTTTGACATATAGGCCGAGCCATGAAACATAAAGTATTTGCTCGCGCCGTACATCAGCTCAATAGTGCTGCGGTTTTTGTACTCCGGCTCAAAAAAGCCCTGATTTTCCACCCGTATACCTAATGATCGTGCCGCCATGTTGCTGGCCGGTTCGGTATTAACGTAAAGCTCCTGAGCGTAGGTTGTTATAGTGATCGCCATTAGCATGGCGATGAATAGTATTTTTTTCATAGAAACCCCTCCTAAATCCTCCCCAAGGGGGACGACTTGATTTAAACCACGTCATTGCGAGGAACGAAGCAATCCCCGAGCGACTTGTATTGAAGAATATCTTAAAGAGATTGCTTCGTACCTCGCAATGACGTGTAGTGTTGAATATACTTTGTCATTTCGACGAAGGAGAAATCTGCCGCCTGACTATGAACGCAGACAGATCTCTCACTATCGTTCGAGATGACATAGGTTAAAAATTGAAAAAGAAGTAAAAGCAAAAACCAATCATAACCAATTCTCCGGCCTCTTAATTTTCGGGTAGCAGGTTGAAGCACTACCGTAAATAGAAAATTAAACAGCCGGCAGTTTTTCTTTGGTTACTTTCTTTTTTCTGCAAAAAAGAAAGTGACAACCACTAACGATAATAAAGCATATCCTTGTGCTCATTAGCAGTGAAAGTGCTTTTATCTAAGGCTTGTGCTTTAAACGAATCGTCAGCCTGCTCTTGGCCGCAGAGGCCAGTTACTTTACCTTAGATGCAAAGTAACCAAACATCAAGGCAGAAAAAACCTTCCGCCCGCAAGGCCATACTCCCAGGCCCGGTTTTCTGCCAGGCCACCGCTTCTTTTTATTCATAGCACTTCTTTTTTGTCATTTCGAACGAGGTACGAGGAGAAATCTCTCGCCTAATTATAAACGCGTGCAGATTTGTCGCTATCGCTCGAAATGACAAAGGTGCGTGCTTATATCGCTACACAATAAACCTTCTTACCATCAGGTGTGGCGGGTTTTTGCGGGGCGTACTTTTTGTTGGTGGCGGTAGGGGCAAAGCCTTTGTCTAAAAAGGTGATGGCTACGGGGCCGTTGAGGTCTTTGTCGCTGGCGTTTACCAGGTGAAAGTGCTTGCCCGAATACTCGAACATGTTGTTGCTGAGTTTGGTGCTGGCAAAGTTGTAGGTAGCTTTCAGGTTATTAACCGAAAAGCCCGCGCTTTGCACTTTGCTGCTCAGTTTATCAAAATCAACAGCGGCATCCTTTTTAAAGGTTACAATGAAGATGTTGCGGTTCAGGTCGGGCTTTACATCGCCTACAAAGCTTAATGATCGTAGTGATTTTTCGGTCGCTTTTGAGCACATGGAGCAGGTGAGGCCGCTAACCTGTACTTCGGCTTTGGTGAATTGGGCTTTGGCAACGCCAACAGATATAGCCATTATGGCTATGAATATTTTTAAGGTTTTCATATCGTTATCAAAAAAATTAATGTAAAAAAATGTATCACGAGCCGGTTAAACAGCACGTGCAATTGATCTTAAACTAATTTTTTGAATCAGATACGGAAGTTGCAGTTGATGAGGAAAATGGATTGCTTGCTCTGCGGCTCATTATCCGGTGGGCCACGGTCAAAAAGCTTATCAAATAAGGCGCGTTGTGCCGATAGAAAGAACTCCTCGAATGGCAGCGCGGCAATATCAAATGAAAATACTTTGCTTAATAGCGATTGTGGTTTTTCGGCCTGATGAGCATCCTTTACCTTAACATCTACCTTTTTATCTTTGCAGCACTTCATTTTTGAAGCCGCTGTTTCGGAGTGGCATTTTTTGGCAGGCTGCACAATTTTTACGGATGCTACCGTATTACCGCAGTAATGAAAGTTCAGGGCGAAACCGGATACTGTAGCAAAGTACAGCAGCAGTAAAGTTATAACGCCTGATCTTTTAAGCATAACACAAATCTATGTGCTTTTATGATGATATGCAAGTGTTTAACATTTTATAACACTTGCATATCGGGTATTGGTTGGTGCAATTACGCTACCGTTCCTTCTTTTAGTTTCTCGGCGTTCTCGGCAAATTGCAGGGCTTCCATTATATCCTGTATACCGCCGTTCATTACTTCGGGCAGGTTGTAGATGGTAAGACCAATGCGGTGCTCAGTTAAACGACCTTGCGGGAAATTGTAGGTACGTACCTTAGCCGAACGGTCGCCGGTAGCAACCATGGTTTTACGTTTCTTAGATGTTTCCTCCAGGTGTTTTTGCAGCTCCATTTCGTAAACACGTGAGCGTAATACCTGTAAGGCCTTATCAAAGTTCTTCAACTGCGATTTTTGATCCTGGCATTGAGCAACCAAACCGGTAGGTATGTGTGTTAACCTAACGGCCGAGTAGGTAGTGTTAACCGACTGACCACCCGGGCCTGAAGCACAGAACAGATCCTTACGGATATCATTCATATTCAGGTCGATGTCAAACTCATCAACTTCGGGCAATACCACTACTGATGCTGCCGAAGTATGTACACGGCCTTGTGTTTCGGTATCTGGCACACGTTGTACACGGTGCACGCCCGATTCAAATTTTAATGTGCCGTAAGCATCCTCAGCCAATACGTTGAACACGATCTCCTTATAACCGCCTGATGTACCTTCGGTATAGTCAACCAATTCGGTACGCCAGCCGCGTTTTTCGCAAAAGCGCATGTACATACGGTAAAGGTCGCCGGCAAAAAGGGCAGCCTCGTCACCACCTGTACCGCCACGTATCTCAATAATGGCATTCTTTGAATCTTCCGGATCTTTAGGGATCAGCATTAAACGTATCTGTTCCTCTTTTTCCTCTTGCTGTACTAATAAGGTATCCAGCTCCTCTTTGGCCATGTCGCGAAACTCAGCATCCTTTTCAGTAGCCAGTATCTCCTTATTGGTATCAATATTACTCATGATGTTGCGGTAGATAAAATACTCGTCAACAATCTTGTTCAAATCCTTATATTCCTTATTCAGCTGAGCAAAACGCTTCATGTCAGCCATGGCATCAGGGCTGCTCAGTTCACCTTCTACTGTTTTCCAGCGTTGGTGTATAGCTTCTAATTTATCTAACATAAAAATATCAGTCAGTTAGCCCGACAAAGTGCCGTGCTAAAAAGTGCACAAAAGTACGGTTTTTTTGCGGGATATTTTTCAGCGAAAGGTAAACGTTAAGGGCGCACGGTAGTATTTTCAAAATACTCAAGGCTAAGGTTCTCCCCGTCAAAAACAGCGTACGAGTTATAATTAAACCATTCGCCCAGGTTAATGTAGCAGCTGCCTTTATTTAACGGCACATCCATAGGCAGGTGGCGGTGGCCAAAAATAAAGTAATCGTAATGTTTTTGCTCAAGTACCTCGTTGCTGTAGGTTACCAGCCACTCGTGCTCGCCGGGTTTAAGGTCGGGCTTTTTAAGGTGTTTATCCCTGCTTTGCTGCGACCACGCACCGGCAATGCCGATACCCAGGTTAGGATGCAGGCGGGCGAACAGCCATTGGCACAACTTACTGCGGAAAACTTTTTTCAGGATCTTGTAGCCCTCATCGCCCGGGCCAAGGCCATCGCCATGGTGCAGAAAGAATTTTTTGCCGTTACGCTCAATCTCCAGCTCATTGCTGATAATGGTGGCGCCCAGCTCTTCAGTAAAGTAGCTGAACATCCACATATCGTGGTTACCTTTAAATATGTAAAGCTTTACGCCGGCATCGGTCAGTTCGGCCAGTTTGCCTAAAAAGCGTATGTAGCCTTTGGGTACTACGGTTTTGTACTCAAACCAAAACTCAAATACATCGCCCATTAAAAATAGCTCGGCGGCATCGTGCTTAATACTGTCGAGCCAGCGAGTGATGCGTGCTTCACGGTCGCGGCTGGGGCCGTAGCTATCGGTACCCAAATGAAAATCGGATGCGAAGTATAGTTTGTTGCGTATTGCCATGCTTTGCAAAAGTAAACTATTGCAGGCATTTTTTTAACCGGGTATTTATATGCCTATACGCGTTTTTAACAGTTAAACTGACATTTCATTTTAATTTCATGTAGCGCCTGTACTTTAGCTTTCGTATTAGCATAAAAAGTTTCATTTAAAACCGGATAAATATGCTGGCAGTAAAGAATTTAGTAAGCAGATCAACCATATACAGGCATTCAACCATGTTAATGGGCACCCGTTTCGAGATCACCGTTGTAGGTGAAAATCCGGGCTGGGCTACCGAGCGCATTAATGATGCCATTGCCGAAATTAACCGTGTAGATAAATTGCTGAGCACTTTTGGCGACGAAAGCAGCATTAACCAAATTAACGGTAACGCGGGCATTGCTCCTGTAAAGGTTAGTGGCGAATTATTTAGATTGATCGATCGCTCATTACAGGTTGCCGAACTTACTTACGGTACTTTTGATATTACTTACAGCACCGCGCCAAAAACGGTTGCCGGTGTTAGCTATAAGGATGTTGTGCTTGATGCCAACACCCAAACCGTGTTTTTAACTCACGAGGGTATGCGCATTAGCTTTGCCGCCAATGGCAAAGGGTACGCTGCCGACAGGGCTAAGTTTGTATTACAAATGAATGGTGTAAGCAGCGGTGTTATTAATGCCGGTGGCGACATGGTAGGCTGGGGTACACAACCCGACAGCGAGCCGTGGACAGTTGCCGCCGCCGATCCGGAGCAAGCTGACAAGCCTTACGCTCAACTGAACATCAGCAACCTGGCATTGGCTACATCAGTAAATGTAGATGCCGAGAATATTAAAAAGAACATTACCGCTATCACCAGCAAAGGCTTTGAGGTTAGCGCCATTAAAAGCGTTACCATAGTTAGCCCAACTGCTGAAATGGCTGATGCTATGGCCTCACCGGTTATCAGCATAGGTGTTAACGCGGGTATGTATCTTATTAACAGGCTTAACCAGATAGCTTGTGTTATTGTTGATGATCATGACAGGGTTTACACTTCAAAAGGCATCACCCTTTAAACAGATATTTTCATCCAAACAATTTATATACAATTAAATTAATTAACCGCTGTATTAATTATAGCGGTTTTATCTTTTTTATGCGCGGGTATAATTTTAATTGTGTGATATTGAGAATATTTTTACTTTCCTCCGTTAAATGATAAAGTGGTTTTACATAATACTGTTGCTCCTGGCAGTGCCGCTATTATCATCCGCTGCAAAAAAAAGTGGGTATACTGCATCCAATCTGCGTACTTTTGAAACCCGTACTTCTTCCTTTTTTCAAACCCGTGGCGATACAATTATCAACAAGCGGTCAAAAAAACAACAAGAGGAAGATGAAAAGAATAAAATAAAGGAAATTGCGAAAGCAAAAAAGCAACTTAAACCTGAAAAGGTAGGCGAGGATAACGACCAGACCAAGAAGCGCAAGCAGCGCAGGCCGGATGGTATGGAGCGTCCACCGGAGATACTCAGGCGTAATGGCGGTTAATTCTGTAGTAACACGGTAAATGAAATATTTAGGCTTATTTATTTTTTCGTTTTTGTATGCTGTGGCTGATGCCGCCGCTACCGAGCCGCGTTATTTTTTAACCGCCGCCAAAACCGCCGTGGCCGATAGCGACAGTGTGCAGGTGCGCAAACGTTCGGTATCGGTAGGTATAAATTACGGTAACGATGCCATTTTTTTTGGCAGGGTAGGGCCGGTAAAGTACCCCTATGTAGCTACCGATGTGGTTTACAATGATAAGTCGGGCTTTTTTGTTTATGGTTCGGCGCTTAAGGTTTTAGGTTACGATCCTGTTTTTGACGAGGTTGACCTGGGCGCGGGTTATTACTTTAAATCAAAAAACAAAAAGTACTCAAGCAACATCAGCTATACCCGCTTTATATTTAATAATGATGCGCGCATCATCAAATCAGCATCAACAAACGATATTAATTTCAAGAACTCCTACGATTGGAATATCATGAAATCGAGCGTTACAGCCGATTTTTTGTTCGGTAAATCCAACGATTTTTTCCTGACCATTAGCCAGTCAAAAAACTTTGAACCCAACTGGAGCATTTTTACTGATGAGGATTATTTGACTTTTAATCCATCAATAAACATGATCATTGGTACGCAAAACTTTGTTAAGAAATACTCGGAGGACAGATTCTACCTGCACAATCGCGATAAGATATTCAGCTCGGCTATGCTTAGTCGTAACAACGGGCGCTTTACCGCGTTAAATTATTACCTGAAAGTGCCGGTGGCTTATAATACCCCGCATTATACACTTGAGGCAGCCTACCGCTACTCTATACCTGTAAATGTTGAAAACGCATTGCAAAACAGGCACGCATCTTTTTTTAATTTAACGTTTTATTACCTGTTCTATTAAAAACCGATGAATGTACTCATTATAGAGGATGAACGCTCACTGGCCCGGGAAGTAGATATTTTTCTGACCAACAACAACTACGTTTGCGAAGTAGCCTATAATGGTCGTACCGCGTCCGAAAAAATATCGGTAAACCTGTACGATTTTATACTGATCGATCTTGGTTTGCCTGATTATGAGGGATTGGATCTGTTAAAGGAAGCCAAAGCAAGTAATCCCGAAGCGGCTTGTATTATCCTTACCGCCCGTGCCGAGGTGAACGACCGTATAACAGGCCTCGATTTGGGTGCTGATGATTATGTGCCTAAACCATTCTCGTTGCTCGAGTTGCAAAGCCGTATGCAGGCCATTACCCGCCGCAAGTTCGGCCTTAAGCAAAATACAGTAACACTGGGCGATTTTTTGATCAACCTTACCGAACGCACTATCAGCCATGAGGGTGATGTGGTTAGCGCCATCACCAAAAAGGAGTTTGACCTGATAGCCTACATGCTGCTGCATAAAAACCGCACCCTAACCCGCACCCAGCTAAGCGAACATATTTGGGGCAGCGTGGTTAATGATGATTACGACTCGAACTATATTGATGCCCACATCAAAAACATACGTAAAAAACTGAATGCCTATGCCGCCCCTAACTGGTTAGAAACCGTGCGCGGACTGGGCTATAAAATTGTTATAAACAGTTAAACGGTAAATATTTGAAGCTTAATACAAAACTCACCCTGTTCAATACCATCTCAAAACTGGTAATTGTGGTGCTTTTTGTGTTGTTGCTACCCCTGCTCATCACCCAAATAAACCTGAGCTATACCGATGGTAAGCTCATTGCCCAAAAAGAGAAGGTATTACAGATTGTTAAAACTCTTGGCATTGGCAATTACATAACTGATGGTGAAAGCTATGGCAGTTATACATTATTAAAGGAGGAATACATTAGCCTTGATGAAGTGGATGCCCGCGAAAAGCTGGATACCATATTGAACGAACGCCGTATTGTAGAGGGTGATACCATTGAATACCGCATATTGAGCCATACCTTCAAGGTAAATAAAAAGAACTATTTGCTGGAGGTGGGCAAAAGTGTATCAACCCTTGATGATACCAGTGGGCCGCTGCAAAAAATTGCCTTTTTGGTGCTGGTGTGTATGATATTGCTAACCATCCTGGCCGATCAGCTTTACTCAAACTATGTATTGCGACCGTTGAGGCAGATCATTAAAACGAGGCTTAATAGTAGTCGGTTCCCTTATATTGATAGTTACAGAAAGGTGCGCACCAGAACAACAGATTTCCAGTATCTCGACATCAGCATACACCGCATGATGGAAACTATAACCGACAAGTTTCAAAAGGAACGGGAGTTTATTTCCAATGCCTCGCACGAGTTGATGACGCCGATATCCATTCTGCAAACAAAAATTGAGAACATGTTTGTAGAGGAGGATATTGCCGACGACCTGAAGGTGCGTTTGCTTGAAATGCAGCGTATACTTAACCGGTTAAAAAGCATTACCAAAACACTGTTACTAATATCGCAAATTGAGAATGAGCAATTCATCAAGGAGGATGAGGTAAACCTGAACCAAATGCTGCATGATGTGCAGGACGAAATATCCATCCGCCTTGAACAAAAGGAGATAACGTGCAATATTGATGTGCCTACCGATGTAGTGCTGCAAAAGGTGAATAAGTTTTTGCTTTTTAACCTGCTGTTTAACCTCATCAACAACGCCATAAAATATAACCACGAGGGCGGCAGTATCAACATCAGCGTACGAAAAAATGCCGCCAACCTGGTATTAAATATTGCCGATACGGGCATAGGTATTTCGGCAGAGGAGTTGCCGTATATTTTTAATCGCTTTAAAAAATTGAAACGCGCATTGCAGCAGGATAGCTTTGGTTTGGGCTTGCCGATAGTAAAATCCATTGCCGATTTTCATCAGATAGAGATAGAGGTAGTATCCGAGAAGGAAAAAGGCAGTACTTTCAGCCTGATCATCCCGCTGTCGGCATTGAAAAATTAAGCGACCTGTCAGGTTCAGAATGTCAGGTTGTACTAAAAACTGTGCATAGGTGTAATAATGGCATAAGCGTAGAATGCTATAACCTTATTTTCTTTTCCTAAATATTAAAAAATTATAGTTCAGGTATTCATTGCGATGCAATAATCGCAGTAAATATTATTAAACCTTTTTGGCACTGCCTTTGTCATATCAGCATTAACCAAGATCATACATATACAACGAAAAATGAAAACGTTAAAATTAAGAATAGCTAAGTTAAGTATTGCTGTAGCTACCATAGGCATCATAGCATCGGGTTGCGATTCGCTAACCAAAACCCAAAAAGGTGCAGCTATAGGTGCAGGGGCTGGTGGTACTATAGGTGCTTTTATAGGTAAGGCAGCAGGTAACACTGCTTTGGGTGCCGTAATTGGCGGCGCTGTAGGTGGTACTGCCGGTGCTTTTATCGGTCGTAAAATGGACCGCCAGGCAGCCGAGATAAAACAAACCGTACCTGGCGCAACCGTAACCCGCGAGGGCGAGGGTATCATTGTTAAGTTCGACTCAGGTATATTGTTCGATGTTGATAAAACCGATCTGAAAACAGCCGCCCGTACTAACCTGGAGAATTTAGCTACATCGCTTAAAAATAATCCGCAAACCAATATCTCTATCATAGGCCATACCGATAGCACCGGTACAGCAAGCTATAACCAAACGCTGTCTGAACGCCGTGCATCATCAGTAAAAAGCTATTTGGTTGATAACGGTGTTACCGGGTCGCGTTTAAGCACTACCGGTAAAGGCAAAAACGAGCCTATCGCGTCAAACTCAACAGCCGATGGTCGTGCTCAAAACCGCCGTGTAGAGATAGTAATTGTTGCTAACGATGCCATGAAAAACGAAGCTAAGCAACAAGCCAGCAATTAAGCTGCAAGCATAAATAAGATAATAGTAAATAGATTGATTGAACCCCTGCCCTGATAAGGCAGGGGTTTGTTGTACCCCAAAGACCCCACCCTAACCCTCCCCGAGGGGGAGGGGATGAAAAGTTAACATATTTGACTTTATTATTCATGTCATTTCGAACGAGGTACGAGGAGAAATCTGTCGCTTTGCTATAAACGTGTGCAGATTTCTCGCGATCGCTCGAAATGCCAAAAATCTATGAATGCACAACCCATAAATAACATACCCTACCGGCATCAGAAATGCCCGGAGTAGCACAAGCCTTGCCTAAGCACAAACTTTCACCGGGCAGGGCGTAGCCGGCGATTTTTGTTTCTTTTGATCGCTCAAAAGAAATTTAGGACAGGTAATGAACTTTGCTTTATTGAGCATTTGTACTTATTTCAAATGATGTGCTTTAACTGTCGTTAGTCTGCTCTTGGCCGCAGAGGCCAGTTACTTTACCTTAGATGCAAAGTAACCAAACATCAAGGCAGAAAAAACCTTCCACCCACAGGCCACACTCCTGGCCCGGTTTTCTGCCAGGCCACCGCGCTTTTTTTTGAATAACATAATTATATTAAAAGTCCTCCCCTTGTGGGAGGATTTAGGAAGGGTTGTACGAGGAGAAATCTGTCGCTCGAATATGAACGTGTGCAGATTTCTCGCTATCGCTCGAAATGACATTGATTAAAAAATGAACTCAAGTATATTACGCTATCGCGATCACCTTATCCTTCAATACCCCAAATATCCTATCCGTTTTTTGGTTGCGAATGGCTACCCGGCCGGTAAATCTACCGAATGAGGGTAGTATGCCTTGTTTGGCGCCAAACGCGAAGCAGGGCAGGGTGATATGCTGACGACCACGGCCGCTTAGTGATACGCCCGGGTGTATGTGCCCGCAAAAGGCATAAGCTGTAGCTTGTTCCATTTGCTTTGCGGTAAGCGGATGATGCAGCATCAGGAAAGGGCCAACCTGCAATTCATCATGCAGGGCAACATTCAGTTCGGTGTAATGCCTGTCGTGAATAATATCGTGGTTGCCGCGGATGAGTATCATCTCAATTTTGGCATGACGATGCCTCCACATGGCAAACCAATCCCAATCAGCATTCATGTCGCTGTGAAAAAGGTCGCCTAAAAACATGATCTTTTCGGGGCGGTATTCTTCTATCAAATCTGATAATATCGCCAGATCATCCTGCTCCATATCTCGCGGAACGGCAATACCCGCCTTACGAAAATGACCCACCTTGCCCAAATGAACATCGGCAGCTATCAGGGTTTTTTGCTGTTGCCAGTATATGGCACGCTGAGGAAGTAATATCAGATCTTCGCCTAAAAGGTTAAAAGGCAGTCCCGCACAAATCGTCATATCAGGTGCAAAGATACGCAAATACTGAAAAGCAAAAAGCCGGATCAAACGCCCGGCTTTCGCTTTTATATGGTTGTTTTTACAGGATATCCTTAATGTGTTTGTAGTTGGCTTTTACGGTATCAAGTACCTCATCCATACGGCCGTTCAGTATCATTTTGGTCATGGATAGAGCCATGCCTTTTACCTGCTTAAACTCAATTTGTGGTGGCATGGCCAGCGCGTTCGGGTCGGTCATTACGTTGATCAGTGCCGGACCATCGTGTTCAAAGGCGGCTTTAATGGCAGCCTTAACACCCGATGGCTCGTTAACGGTATAGCCCTGCATACCCATGGCTTGCGCTACCAGCATAAAATCGGGGTTGTGCATATCGGTTTGCCAGTCGGGCAAGCCGGCTACCTCCATTTCCAGCTTCACCATACCTAACGATCGATTATTGAATACGATGATCTTTACAGGTAATTTATATTGGGTGATAGTCGCCAGATCACCTAATAGCATCGATAGGCCGCCATCGCCACACAGTGCCACCACCTGCCTGCCCGGAAATGCCAATGCCGCTCCAATAGCCTGTGGCATGGCATTAGCCATAGAACCATGATTGAACGAGCCCAGCATTTTGCGCTTACCCGTAGCATTGATATACCGTGCGCCCCATACGCATGACATGCCGGTATCAACCGTAAAAACAGTATCATCATTAGCCAGTTCATCAATACAGTGCGATACATATTCGGGGTGTATCTTGTCGGTATCGCCGGTATCTTCCACGTAAGTGTGCATCTTCTTTTTTACCTCAGCGTAAAAGTCCAGCTGCTCGCGTAAAAATTTATCCTCGGTGCTTTGTGAAACTAATGGCAGCAGGGCTTGCAGGGTATCCTTTACCGATCCGCATAAACCAATATCAACATTGGCACGGCGACCGATCCGCTCCGGCCTGGTATCTACCTGTACAATAGTGCAATCGGTAGGCATAAAGTTAGCATAAGGGAAATCAGTACCCAGCAGCATGATCAGATCAGAATGGTGCATACTATGGTAGGCCGATGGAATGCCTAATAATCCGGTCATGCCCACCTCGTTAGGGTTATGGTGCTGTATATCCATTTTGGCCCTGAACGAGTAGGCTACCGTAGCGTTCAGCTTTTGCGATAGGGCTACTACTTCATCGTGGGCGTCGGCAGCACCTATGCCGCAAAATATGGTGATTTTTTTATGCTGACCCAAAGCCGCTGCCAGTTTACCCAAATCAGCATCCGATGGTTTGATAACCGGCACCGGGTTAAAGTTTTGCGTAGCGGTGGTGATCTCCTCAGCATCTAAACCGGTAATATCGCCGGGTAAGCCTAAAACAGCCACACCCTTTTTGTGCAGCGCGGCCTGTATAGCGCCTTGTAACATGCGTGGCAACTGTTTAGGCGTAGTGGCTATCTGGTTATAATGACTGCAATCGGCAAATAATTTCAGCGTGCTGGTTTCTTGGAAGTACTCGGTTCCAAACTCGGTAGTAGGTATGGTTGATGCAATGGCAATAACCGACGCGCCCGAACGGTGGGCATCATAAAGTCCGTTAATGAGGTGCACATGCCCCGGGCCGCTACTGCCTGCGCAACAGGCAATGCCGGTCAGTTCGGCTTCGGCAGCGGCGGCATAGGCGCCTGCTTCCTCGTGGCGTACGTGTACCCACTGTATCTTACCCGATCGGCGCACGGAATCATTAACCTCATTCAAACTATCGCCGGTAACGGCGTATATGCGTTTTATGCCCGCATTTATCAGCATTTCAACCAATTGGTCGGCCACTGTTTTTGCCATATTGATAATTGTTTATGTTTAAACACTTACATAGCAACCAACGGGGTATATATGAGTTTTAAAAAATGTGAATAACTACCCCTCCCTAACCCTCCCCGAGGGGGAGGGGATTTTGAATAGTATGATTTTGAATATGTCGCTTTACTATGAACGCGTACAGATTTCTCGCTAACGCTCGAAATGACATGAAATAATACTAAACAAACAGAAGCACAAACCCTAAATAACCTCTATAACCGGCATCAGAAATGCCCGGAGTAGCACAAGCCTTGCCAAAGCACAAACTTTCACCGGGCAGGGCGTAGCCGGCGAGTTATTCGCTGTTGTTTGTTTTTTATTGGTGCTCATGAGATCGCTATCGCTAAGGTTTGTTTCTTTTGGTCGCTCAAAAGAAATTGAGGACAGGTAATGAAGCGATTTAAGTGAAGTGCCTTGATTTAAGGGTTTATGCTTTAATTGCCGTCAGTCTGCTCTTGGCCGCAGAGGCCAGTTACTTTACCTTAGATGCAAAGTAACCAAACATCAAGCCGGAAAAAACCTTCCACCCACAAGGCCATACTCCCTGGCCCGGTTTTCCGGCAGGCCGACGCTTTTTATTGATGAAGTTAAAAGTCCATTAGCAGCAGAAAGAAGTTTACAAACTGATAATCTTATAAGTAAAGTTGCTTTTTGTAACCTAAACCCTTATATTGTATCCCCCTTAAACATAAGGGCACCTAAATAATGACCGATAAACAAATCAATATAACCTTTAAAGAATATACTTCTGTTGATGAATTGCCCGAAGCCGATAAAGCGCTTTGCCTGGAGGCGGTAAAAGCTTTGGATACTTCGCATTCGCCATACTCGCACTTTAAGGTTGGGGCGGCCTTACAGCTAAAAAGCGGTAAAGTGTTGCGTGCCAGTAACCAGGAAAATGTGGCCTACCCATCAGGCTTATGTGCTGAGCGAGTGGCCTTGTTTAACTGGGGTGCCAACCATGCAGATGATGCGGTGATCACGATGGCGGTTACCGCTCAAACAAACGATTTCGATTTGCTGAAACCCATAACATCATGCGGGGCCTGCCTACAGGTAATGGCCGAATGCGAAAAAAAGCAAAACAGCCCCCTGCGCGTGCTGTTATATTGTATAAGCGGCCCGGTTTGGGTGGTTGAAGGGGTGCAAAGCTTTTTGCCATTCCTGTTTTTTGAAGACCGTTTAACACATTAATTTATGAGTATCAGGATATTTTTAGCGGCGATATTTGCCTTTATAACCATTAATGCCAGCGCCCAAAAAGGTTTTCCGTTTGATGGCGAGGTGCGGGCGTTCAAGCATCAGGATAGTTTAAAGATGCCGGCGCCGGGTGGTATATTGTTCGTTGGTAGTTCGTCCATCCGTTTGTGGGATGATCTGGAAAAGCGTTTTGAGGGAAAACCCGTAATAAAACGCGGTCTTGGTGGCTCCGAGCTTTGGCAGTGGGTGGAATATTATACGCCTTATGTGTTGTTCCCGTATCAGCCTAAAAAAGTATTTATATATGCGGGCGAGAATGATATAGCCGCAAGCCGTACCGCGCAAAATGTGGCAGGCAGCTTTGAAAAACTTTGGGAGATGATCCACGCCAAATTGCCCAATGCCGAGATCTACTTCCTGTCGATAAAACCAAGCCCAAGCCGCGATAAGTTTTTGAATGAGGTGATACTGGCTAACAACCTGATCAAGGCTTATGCGGATAGCAAGCCCAAAACCAAATACATTGACGTAGCCACGCCCATCCTCAACAAAAAAACTATGCGACCCGATTCAAGCCTGTTCAAGGGCGATTACCTGCACCTTAACAGCAAGGGGTATGACAAATGGGAGAAGGTGTTGAAAAAATACGTGAAGTAGTATTCAGGCAGATGAAAAAGCAAAAAGCCCGGCCAATATTGGCCGGGCTTTTTGCTTAAAGAAAGAATAAACTAAAACTAATTACGATTTAAAGGTAGAGTGTACGCTGGTAATTTTCCAGCCGTTGCCGGTGTTGTTAATAGTTACCAGGTTGCTGCGGGTAAAGCCGTCATACACCAGGTCAACTTTTACAATGGCTACTTCGCCGTTGCTTTCAACTGTTGATGTGCTTACTTTACATTCCTGCTCGGTGTTCTTGGTTGATTTTAACGATTCCAGAATTTCATTTTTGCTGAAGTTCAGGGTTTTGTTACCGCGCATCATGCTGAATTTTGCGCTATTGTCAAGCACCTGGGCAAAGCCATCAAGTTTACCGTGAGCAATAGCTTCAATATATGTGTTTACAGCATAATCTTTTGTTAATTTGGCAATGTCGTCGGCTTTAACAAAGTTGGCGGTTACTAATAATGCTAAGCCTAATAAGATTGATTTTAAGGTTTTCATGATATTGTTTTTTTAAAGGTTTGTATAAATTATGTTTTTGTTTTATATCTATAAGACAGCGGCACTATAGCAAACGTTACAGTAATCTTATCATCATATTCACTTTTAACATATATTTAACAAATGCCCTCAAATAGCCTGTTTATAGCGTTTAAAAGCATATTAACTTTAACCGAATTACAACCAAAGTGCCTGTGTCATTGCAAATACTAACATTAATGCCCCCTGTTATTTTAAATATTTCTTCTAAAAAAATGATCGGGATGCGTGTAATTACAAGCATGACCAACAACCGTACAGGCTTATTATGGCGAAGTTTTATGCCGAAGCGAAATGAGATCGCGGGCGCTTTATCAACAGATAGGTATTCATTACAAGTTTACCCTTCCGGATATTTTAAAAGGTTTGATGCCGAAGCGGAGTTTGAAAAATGGGCTTTAGTTGAAGTGGAGGATGATGCGGCCGTGCCCGATGGTATGGAGGCATTCCATTTACCGGGTGGAATGTATGCCGTGTTTCACTATACAGGTTCGAGCGCGGATACACGGATATTTAACTACATATTTTCGGAGTGGTTGCCCGCTTCTGATTATGTGCTCGATGATCGCCCGCATTTTGAGGTATTGGGAGAGAAGTACAGGAATAATGACCCGGCATCCGAAGAAGATATATGGATACCCATAAAGCCCAAAGCTTAATGATAACGTTTGACACCATTATATTACAATTTGCCGAGAACGCCGATAAAACCGGCTGGACCTATATTGAAATACCCGCCCACCTGGCCGAAGAAATGAAACCCGGCCAAAAGCAAAGTTACCGTGTGAGGGGTATGTTGGATGGTTTGGCCATCGCGGGCGTGGCTTTGTTACCCGCCGGCGAGGGTAATTTTATATTGCCCATAAATGCGCAGATGCGTAAAGGCATACGTAAGGGTGGAGGGGCTATGCTGCGGGTACAATTGGAGCATGATAAAGATTATAAGATAGAGGTGCCCGACGACCTCACCGAATGCCTGGAGTACGAGCCCGAAGCCGGCGAATACTTCTACAGCCTTTCACCATCGCACCGGGGCTATTTTATTAAGTGGATAGATAGCGCCAAAACCCAGCCCACCCGCGATAAACGTATCGCCCTAACGGTGAATGCCCTGGTAAACCGCTGGGATTACGGGCAAATGATCCGTGCATCCCGCAAGGAGTAAAAAAATAAAAAGGGTCCCTGAAAGCCAAATCGGGACCCTTTAAACACAATTGTTATACACCAACGCTTACTTATATACCGAGCAAACATTAGTAATTTTCCAGCCCTTGCCGGTGTCGGCAAAGGTCACGTAGTTGGTGCGTGTAAAGTCACCATACTTCATTTCTACCTTGAGTACAGACATTTGTCCGTTCTCCTCAACAACCGCGCTGCTGGTAGTGCACAGTTGCTTTAATCCTTTTAAGTTGGCCTGCATGTACTCAAGCATTTCGGCTTTGCTGTAGGTGGCTACACGCTTGTTGTTGCCCATCAGTATACAAAACTTGGCATCCTTATCTAAAATGCTCTCAAAGCCTTCAAGTTTGCCAAGCGTTACCGCCTCTATATATATGTTAGAGGCATAGGCCTTTGTTAGTTTGTAATCATCATCGTTGTTGTTGGCTTTAGCCAGGCTACCAGCTACTATCAGCAGCATGGTTAACAGTACTTTTAAATTTTTCATGACACGGTAGTAAAGGGGTTAATTATTTTATTGTTGATTGTATTAATAAGACACTGCGAAAATCAAAGAGGTTACAAACAAGGCATAAAATTTTTCAGAAAAGTGCTGATCACGAAAAAGTTAGGTTAACATGTGTATAAGTTGACTTAGATAATAGCCTGAGATGCCTTATCTTTACCCAATCCATATTTTTTATTGCTAATAATGAGTGACGATCTGACTAACGATATACCAACTAACGGCGAAGAAATACTGCACAATGTTACCTCACTTGATGGTTTGTACGAAAACTGGTTTCTGGATTACGCATCATACGTAATACTTGACCGTGCCGTGCCGCACATTAATGATGGTTTAAAACCGGTGCAGCGCCGTATACTTCACTCGCTAAAAGAAATGGACGACGGCCGCTTTAACAAGGCCGCCAACGTTATTGGACATACCATGAAGTACCACCCGCACGGTGATGCCTCCATTGGTGATGCCATGGTGCAGATAGGCCAAAAAAACCTGCTTATAGATACCCAGGGTAACTGGGGCGACCCGGTAACCGGCGACTCGGCAGCGGCACCGCGTTATATTGAGGCGCGTTTGTCAAAGTTCGCTAACGAGGTTGTTTTTAACCCCGATACTACCGCATGGCAGGCCAGTTATGATGGTAGAAACAAGGAGCCGCTAACACTGCCCGTAAAGTTCCCGTTGCTGTTGGCGCAGGGTGCCGAGGGTATTGCCGTAGGTTTGGCTACCAAAATTTTACCACACAACTTTGTAGAGCTGCTTGATGCCTCGATAGGCGTATTGCGCGGCACCCGCCCTAACCTGCTGCCCGATTTTACAACAGGCGGTATGGCCGATTGCTCTAACTATAACGAAGGGCAGCGTGGTGGTCGTGTTAGGGTACGGGCCAAAATTGTTGAGCGCGATAAAAAAACACTGGCCATTACCGAGATTCCTTTCAGCACCACAACGGGCGGGTTGATAGACAGTGTAATATCAGCCAATGATAAGGGCAAGATCAAGATCAAGAAGATAGAGGATAACACGGCCAGGGATGTGGAGATCATTATCCACCTGGCGCCGGGTATATCTCCTGATGTTACTATCGATGCACTGTACGCCTTTACGGATTGCGAAGTTTCCATATCGCCTAACACCTGTGTAATTCAGGATGATAAGCCGCGCTTTGTAAGCGTGAATGATATGCTGGTGGAGTGTACCGAAACCACCAAGGATCTGCTAAAGCAGGAACTCGAGATCAGGCTTAAGGAGCTGATGGAAAAGATATTCTTCAGCTCGCTGCTCAAAATATTCATACAGGAGGGCATGTACAAGCATGCCGACTACGAAAGCTCAACCAATTTTGAGGAAGTAGTAGGCGTATTAAACCGCTTGTTCGAGCCGTTCTTCCCGCAATTTTATCGTGAGATATTGCCGGAGGATTATAAAAAGCTGATCGATAAACCGATGAGCAGCATCACCCGTTTTGATGTTAAGAAAACGGACGAGCAAATCAAGAACCTGCAAGATGAGATAAAAGAGGTAAAGCATCACCTTAAACATCTTAATGATTATGCTATTGCCTGGTTCGAAAAACTTAAGGATAAATATGGTAAGGATCGTGGCCGTAAAACCGAGCTGCGCACCTTTGATAAGGTTGAGGCCGCGCAGGTAGCCCTGGCCAACGTTAAGTTGTACGTAAACAGAGCGGATGGCTTTGTAGGCTCCGGATTAAAGCGTGATGAGAATGTTGAGTTGGTAGGCGAATGTTCGGACATTGACGATATCATTGTTTTCCGTGGCGATGGCCGCTTTAGCGTGGTCAGGATACAGGATAAGGTTTTTGTAGGTAAGGATATCATCCATGTGGCCGTGTTTAAAAAGAACGACGAGCGCACTATCTACAACATGATATACAAGGATGGCGAAAGCGGTGTAAGCTATGTTAAGCGTTTCGCGGTAACAGGCATCACCCGCGATAAGGAGTACGATTTGACCAAGGGTACCAAAGGCTCAAAAACCTTATACTTTAGCGCCAACCCTAACGGCGAGGCCGAGGTGGTGAACATACAGCTAAAACCGCACTCTAAGCTCAAAAAACTACAGTTCGATCTGGATTTTGCGGAGATAGGCATCAAGGGACGTGGCTCAATGGGTAATATTGTTACCAAGTATCCGGTTAAGAAAACGTTGCTGAAAAGCAAAGGGGTGAGCACGCTTGCCGGCCGTAAAATATGGTATGATGATGTGCTTAAACGCCTCAACGCCGATGGCCGTGGCAAGTACCTGGGTGAGTTTGATGGCGACGACCGTATACTTACCGTACTCAGCAACGGTGTGTACGAGTTAACTAGCTTCGACCTTAATAATCACTTCGATGATAAGATGATCGTCATCGAAAAATACGATCCTGAAAAGGTTTATACCGTGGTGCATTTTGAGGGCAAGGCCAAAAACTACATGGTTAAGCGCTTTGTGTTTGAGAATATCGCTATAGGCAAGCAAATCAGTATTATAAGTGACGAAGGTGGTTCAAAACTGGTTATTATATCGGGCGCTGCACAGGTAATGGTTAAGGTTGATCAGTTAAAGGGCAAAGCCCAGGTAGCCGAAGCCGCCGAACTTAACCTGGCCGACCTGATTGATGTTAAAGGTATGAAAGCGATGGGTAACCGCCTGTCGGCCCATGTGGTGCAAACGGTTGAGCTGATTGCCGAGCATGATGATGCCGCCGATGTACCCGACCCGGCACCTGATAGTGTTGAGGCTACCGAGATCATCCAGACACCGGAAGATAAAACCACTGTTGACGCGCCTCCGGCTGCCGATGCCCCTGTTAACGAAGTTGCCGAAGAAAAACCGGCGAAGAAGATCGACCTCGAGATCACCAATCCGGATGATATCGATATTGACGATAAAGGCGGGCAATTAGGCTTGTTTTAAACATACCGGGAATTAGTTATATTTGGTGGTACTTAGTGCTTTATCATAATATAACTGATTCCCGCTTATATGTTTTTTGCTGACAATAGCTATCTGTATTACATTCCGTTTATTTTACAGGGCATTTGTGCCATCCATTGCATCCGTAACGGCCATCAGCAAAAATGGCTTTGGGTAATAATTGTGCTGCCGGTTATCGGTTGCATTGCCTATCTGTATTCCGAAGTTATATCGGGCCGAAGAATGCGCCAACCCAATATTGATGTAAAGGCCATGCTTAATCCCGGTGTAAAATACAAGCGCCTGGAGGAGCAGTTGCGCTTTAGCGATACCTTTGCCAACCGTATAAAACTGGCCGACGCTTACCTGCAAGGTGGTTTTACTCAACAGGCCATCGAGCTTTACGAGGCCAGCTTAACCGGCGCTTTTGAAGAAAACGAACACGTTTTGCAACAACTTATTGTAGCCTACACCCAAAGCGAACGCTATGATGATGCCATCGCGACAGCAAAAAAGATATACAAACTGCCGCAGTTCATCCGCTCGCGCTCGCATATATTGTATGCCATAGCCCTTGAGAAAACCGGTAATATAGCGCAAGCCGAAACTGAATTTAAGCTGATGAAAGGCCGCTACTCGTACTTTGAGCAGCGTTATGAATACGCGCTGTTCCTTTCACGCAATGATCGCTCTGCCGATGCTGCCGACATACTGGCCGATATGTTGGAAGAACAGCAACACCTTACACCTGTTGAGCGCAAAAGCAACCGCAAATGGTTTAACTATGCTGGTGCTGAACTTAAAAAGTTGCATTCAAAAAAGATAGCATAAAAAAAGCGGCGCAAAATGCGCCGCTTTCTCCATAATATTTTTTATGCCCGATTACAGGATCAGGATCAGTACCAGGATGATGATAATGATAGCGCCTACTGAAAGGTAGATGCCGCCACCACCCATGGCTTGTGCTTCTTTCTTTAAGCCTTTCAGCTCGTTCTTTAATTCTTTACGCTCAGCCTTGTTCATTTCCGATTTGTCCATCGCTTTGATCTCGGCAACGCGTAGTTTTATTTCTTCAACACGTGCTTGCTTTTGTTCTTCGCTCATGTTGGCAATGGCCTCTTTATTAACGCCGTCGTTCTTGTCGTCGTTGTAGGTAGCGGCATTGCTGGTGAACGCGGCTAAAGTAAGCATCATGGTAGTTGCAAGTAGATAAATTTTCCTTTTCATATCGTTCAAATTATTGTAAGATTTACACTGATAATCTTAAAATGCCGCGAAAAGTTTTAAGAATTTGCAATTATTTAACATTCAATAAATTAGATGCTGATAAACCATGCTGCTTCAAAAGTGTGGCCATGTTTAAGCGAATGGATGGCTTCCTTTTCGCTGATATCGTTCAGGCGGCCATCAGTATCGGTATAACCCAGCCAGGGCTCAATGCAAACAAACGGAGCGCCCGGTTTAGCCCAAATACCCAGGTGGTCAAAGTGCGGATATTCAACCGTTAACGATTGATCGTGCTTGTCGCTTTTTATAACTAATAATTTCGATTTGATGTTTTTGAATACCAGCGCGTCGCGGTTAAACAACTCTTTAGTAAGATGTAGTTTTTTACCGTCAAGCGCTACCGGTTCGGTTTGGCCGGTAAGGTATCCACCGTCCGATAGTACATAGCGGTTCAGTTCTTCCTCGGTTTCAAACTCCAGGTAATAATCCTCGTAGTTCTCGCCCTCGTTAAAAGGCACGTTAAATGCCGGGTGACCGCCCACCGAAAAATATATGGTACGATCATCATGATTGATCACCTTGTAAGTAATACGTACGGCGTTATCAATCAGGGTATAAATTATCTGGAAATCAAATTTATAAGGATATACCTTTAACGTTTCGGCGCTGTTGGGTAGCGAAAAGGTGGCGTGAACCTCACTTTCGTCAATCAATACAAACTCGCTGTGGCGGGCAAAACCATGACGGGGCAGGGTATACTTTTCGCCATCAACCAATAGCTCATTATTTAACACCGCGCCCACAATAGGGAACAGGTTAGGCGCATGCCAGGGCCATACCGACTCATCGGCCTGCCAAAGTTGTTCAACGCCTGTTTTTTTGTTGTATACCGAGGTAAGCTCGGCGCCCTTAGTGCGGATAGATACTTTTAAATGGTCGTTCTCAATGGTTGTCATGTAAGGATAACTTTAGCTGATGATATATGTTTTTTCTAAATTCTAAGATCTGAGTTTTAAATTCTAAGATCTTAAAACCTAAGTTCTAAATACTAAAATCTAAATTCTAATCAGGAGTTACTAACCACCAATCTCCAACCACTAACCTCTAACCAAAACTCCCCATTCACAACTCACTGCTCACTATTAACCGCTCCCCAACAACTATTCCCCGCTTACTTTAGTTACAGAGCGTATCACAGAATCTTTCTCTGCCGGGGTGAGTTTGTAGTTGAATTTGTATAGAGCGCCTTCCCAATCGCCGTATGATGGGTTGGGCAATACAATATATTTAGTGCCGAACTGATTGGTCAGTTTTCGGGTTGCTTTGTCACGGTTTTGCTCGGTGGGTTTATTGTCGTATAGGGCATCAAAATCGGGCAGGTTATCGCCGCAAAGCAAAATGATATTGTGCGTTTTTAACACCTGCTGGCGGCGGCTCTCTTTGCTTGATGATGTTGTGCGCAGCAGTAAATGCGCGTTATCGGCATTGGGCAAACCATAGCGTTGCAGGTTTTTCAGCGTGGCGGCACGCTCATCCTCATCGCGATTAGTAATATAAAATATGGTAATGCCCTTTGATGCCGCGTATTTAAAAAATGATGGCGCACCGGCAACAGTATCGGCAATGGCTTTGGCTGTCCATTCCTTCCATGTTTTGGTATCGTACTCTAAATTGTTGAGGGCGCGCTGCGCATCGTACGGACTATTATCCAACACTGTTTCATCAATATCGGTAACAATAGCCAGCGGCTTGGTGCTTGGTATCTTTATAGCCTGATCTAAATGCAAATGTGCGCTGTTATAAGCCTGAAAGCACAGTGCCTTATATTCGGCCGCCCTTTGCTGCCATGCCGATGCCCAGGCTTTGCCATTATTGGCTACCGAGCGGGTTTGCACCGTTTGGCGGTATACAGAACAAGCGCACAAAAAAGTGCATAGCGCTACAATAAGCGGTAGTTTTATTTTTTTAATCATTAAACAGATACTTAATTCTCCCCCGGTTCAATCCAGTTGCCATCTTCACGAATGATGTTGATTAACTCGTCTAAAGCGTTTTCGGATGTTACATTCTTTTTAACCACTTCCTTGCCGCGGTATAGGGTAATACGGTCGGTGCCCGAGCCTACGTAGCCGTAGTCGGCATCAGCCATTTCGCCGGGGCCGTTAACAATGCAACCCATAATGCCGATCTTCAATCCCTTGAGGTGACTGGTACGGCTGCGGATCATCTGCGTGGTGATCATCAGATCGAACAACGTGCGCCCGCAGCTTGGGCACGATATATATTCCGTTTTTGAGATACGCGAGCGTGTAGCCTGCAATATGCCAAATGATGTAGAGGTAATAGCCTGCACAGGTAATCCCGGCGCATCAATCCATATACCATCCCCAAAACCATCAACCAGCAAAGCCCCCATATCCGTAGCGGCGTAAAGTTGAAGGAGTGTTAGTCCATCATGGTACATAGTCGATAGTCCATGGTCCATGGTCGATGGACTATGGTCTACAAGGTCATACTTACGCTTAACTATCACCGGCGTATTCAGCCCAAGTTCCATCAGCTTAAAAAAGAAGGTACGCTGATCGGCCATGCCGTGGGCTTTGTCGGTTTCTAAAACGAACACTAATGATCCATCGTTAGGGATATTGGCGAAGTCCTGATCGTCCAGATCATCGGCAGCAACACGCACTAAGTTTAATGGCGATGAACGGTCGGCCGAGGCATCCATATATTCAGCCAGTGTAAACACCGGGTGGCATAAAAACTTATTGGTTAAACCTAACCATGTTTTGTAATTGTATAACTGTTTCAGGTTCCCCGGAAAGGTGAACGATGGCAGATTATCGCCCAAATAAACAAAATCAACCGACTGCTCGGCCATGTTATATTTATCCAGGATAGGTGAGTACAGGTACCCTGCATCATTCAGTATTGATGGATCTTTCAAATTAGCAGCCGACAGATCTACCACCACCCTCGGCACCATGTGCCCGCCAATAAAGGCGTTGGCTTCGTGGGTTTCGCGGCGCTTGTATTCGTAGGGAGAGTGCTTCGCGTCCATGGTCCATGGTCTATGGTCTATGGTCTTAATACTTTCGGACTTCCTCTTACTGTACCGCTCCACCAGCGCTATAGCTACCGGTGCTTCGGCTTCGGGTTCTTCGGTGAGGGATACGCGTACGGTATCGCCCAGGCCGTCCTCTAACAAAGTGCCTATGCCTACGGCAGATTTAATACGGCCATCTTCACCGTCGCCTGCCTCGGTAACACCAAGGTGCAGCGGGTAGTTCATGCCCTCGGCTACCATGGTTTCAACCAACAAACGGTAGGCTTGCACCATTACCTGCGGATTGCTCGATTTCATGGAAACCACCAGATTACGGTAATCCAGCAGTTCACAAATACGGATAAATTCCATAGCCGATTCCACCATGCCCTGTGGCGTATCGCCATAACGGCTCATGATCCTGTCAGACAGCGAACCATGGTTGGTACCAATGCGCATAGCCGTGCCATACTCCTTGCATATATTTACCAGCGGCGCGAATTTTTGGTAGATACGCTCCAGTTCGCCCTGGTATTCGGCATCGGTATAATCTATCTGGTCAAAACGTTTTTTATCGGCATAATTACCGGGGTTAACACGTACCTTTTCAACAATACGTGCGGCTACCTCGGCAGCGTTGGGGGTAAAATGTATATCAGCAACCAGCGGGGCATTGTAGCCACGCATGCGCAGTTGCTTTTTTATTTCGGCCAGGTTTTGGGCTTCCTTAATGCTGGGGGCGGTAACACGTATGTATTCGCAACCGGCCTCTATCATGCGGATGGATTGCTCTACCGTGCCTATGGTGTCCATAGTGTCGGTAGTGGTCATGCTTTGTATGCGGATGGGGTTATTGCCGCCCATCGGTATATCACCTATCTTAACTTCACGGGTAACAAAGCGCGAGTATTCAGTTAACGAATTACAGTAGCGGCCTTGCAGCAGCTTAACGGCATCAGCATTCATGCTATCAGAAATATATTTAAACAAAAGTACGAAAATGTAACGCTATAGGCATGGCAAAAAATATAGGTGAGATAATTTAGTGGTTATGATTGATTTAGTATTTGCGTCATTGCTGTAAGGGTTTATTAATTCGATGATGTCATTTCGACGAAGGAGAAATGACAAAGACTCTCAATCCCCTAACCCTCGGGGAGGGCAGGGAGGGGTACAAAGGGCTGTCATATTTTTTGTATCTTGCTTCGCCTCATATCATAATTTATTATCGATGAAGAAATTTACCTCACTACTTGGCGTTGCCGTAATGCTGTACGGTTACACGCATGCACAAACTATGAACATTAAAACATTACCTTACCCCCAAACAAAAAAGGGCAATGTAACCGATGCTTATTTCGGTACCACTGTGCCCGATCCATACCGCTGGCTTGAAGATGACCGCGCCGCAGATACCAAAGCCTGGGTGCAGGAAGAAAACAAGGTTACACAAAATTATTTAGGGCAAATACCTTACCGCGACAAGATTAAAGAACGCCTTACCGCCCTGTGGAATTACGAAAAATACAGCGCGCCGTTTAAGGAGGGCAAATACACCTATTATTATAAAAACGATGGTTTGCAAAGCCAATCGGTACTGTGGCGCCAAACCAAGGATGGGCAGCCGGAGATATTCCTTGATCCTAATAAATTCTCAAAGGATGGCACTACCTCACTGGCTGGCATAAGCTTTACTAAGGATGGCAGCTTGGCCGCTTACCAGATATCCGAGGGTGGGTCAGACTGGCGCAAGGTGATCGTGATAAAAACCGACGACAAAAGTGTTGTTGGCGATACGCTGATCGACGTGAAATTTTCAGGCACTGCATGGCATGGTAACGATGGTTTTTACTACAGCAGTTATGATAAACCTAAAGAGGGTAGTCAGCTGGCTGGTTTAACCCAGTACCACAAACTGTTTTATCATAAACTGGGTACACCACAAACCGAGGATAAGCTGATTTTTGGTGGCGAGAAAACTCCGCGCCGTTATGTAGGCGCAGGTTTAACTGAGGATGAGCGCTTCCTGATCATCAGTGCCGCAACCTCTACATCAGGTAACGAGCTTTATATTCAGGATCTGGCTAAACCGGGCAGCGCCATCATCAACATTGTTGATAATTTTGATAACGATAACAGCATAGTTGATAACGTAGGCGAAAAGCTGTACATCCATACCAACCTTAACGCGCCTAACTATCGTTTGGTGACGGTTGATTTCAGCAATCCAAAATCATCACAATGGAAAGATCTGATACCACAAACCGAGAACGTACTGAACGTGGCTACCGGCGGCGGAAAGATTTTTGCCGAATACCTGAAAGATGCTACCTCATTCATCCAGCAGTATGATATGAATGGCAAGCTGGAGCGCGATATCAAACTGCCATCAGTAGGTTCGGCAGGTGGCTTTGGCGCTAAAAAGGAGGAGAAGGAGTTGTACTATACCTTTACCTCGTACATATTCCCGCCAACTATTTTTAAGTACGATATCGCAACAGGAAAATCCGAAGTATATAAAAAATCGGGTGTACAGTTCAACCCGGAGTTGTATGAGTCAAAGCAAGTATTCTATAACTCAAAGGATGGCACCAAGGTACCGATGATTATCACCTATAAAAAAGGTACCGTGATGAACGGCAAGAACCCGTTGTTGCTTTACGCTTATGGCGGCTTTAACGCGAGCATGACACCGGGTTTCAGCACATCAAATATTGTATTGTTAGAGCATGGTGGTATCTACGCCGTACCCAACATTCGTGGTGGTGGCGAGTATGGCGAAAAATGGCACCTTGCCGGTACCAAGCTTAAAAAGCAGAATGTATTTGACGATTTTATAGCGGCAGCCGAATACCTGATCACCAACAAGTATACCTCAAAGGATTACCTGGCAGTTTCAGGCGGATCAAACGGTGGTTTGCTGATTGGCGCTACCATTACCCAGCGCCCTGATCTGTGTAAGGTGGCCTTCCCGGCAGTTGGCGTGTTAGATATGCTGCGCTACAATAAATTCACAGCCGGCGCAGGCTGGGCGTATGATTATGGCACGGCCGAAGATTCAAAGGAGATGTTTGAGTATCTGTACAAATACTCGCCATACCATGCCATTATACCGGCAAGCTACCCGGCTACCATGATCACCACTGCCGATCATGACGACCGTGTGGTACCTGCGCATTCATTCAAATTTGGCTCGCGTTTGCAGGAAATGCAGAAAGGCAAGGCGCCGATACTGATACGTATTGAAACCAATGCCGGCCACGGTGCAGGCCGCTCAACCGCCCAGGTTATCAGCGAGCAGGCCGATAAATGGTCGTTCATGTTTTACAACATGGGTGTTAAATGGTAAGCCATTGCCCAATACCATAAAAAGCGAAGCGGCTGCCCCAAAAGGGTAGCCGCTTCGCTTTTTATACAGAAACTATTATCACTATTCAATTTTCGCTTAGTGCCTGTCATGGCCTCTGCCATTACCACGACCGCGATCGTCTTTTACTTTTACCTTAGTGTACACCTTTTTAGGCCCATGATCCTTAACCTTTACACGGGTAACGGTTGCGCGGTTAGTACGGTATTTGGTGTACTTAACATCGCGGCTATCGCGAATAACGGTTGTACTTGGGCGACCTCTGTAAGTTACATATTTGTTATGTATCACGGTATGGTTGCGCCATGGGTCGCGGTCGTTAATTACAACTTTGTAGCCATTGTACAGGTTATAGTTACGGTAGCGGGTAGGCAGGTAAGTGCGGTGTACCCAAACGTTATTCTCTAAATATACATATCGGTGAGCCGGTACATCATAGTAGGCATCAATATCGGGCATGTAGTAATAGTTCACATAATCGTACCCGGTAGGGCCCCATGCAGGCTGGCTGCCTATGTTTATATTAAGGCTTATTTGCGCGTCGGCTTTTTGTATGGTTAAAAAGCTTAAGGCTATTGCGGTTGTTATTATGAGCTTTTTCATGGTGTTATATCGTTGTTATGTAGGTATGACAGCGATAGCCTGTAAAAAGTTTAAACACGCATTCGTTTAGTAATTTAAGTGTTTTTAATCAATTGATAATCAATGTATAAAAAATAATTTGTAACAAGTAATTTATATAGATGAATGATTTTTTATGATTAAAATTATTAACTCATAGTGTATTGAGGCGCTTAATCCTCAGTGTCATCATCATCCGCGGTAGCATCCTTTTTAACGGCCATCGCGGCTAACTGTGGTTTGCCTATGGTTTTATATTTGCCCTGGCCGCTTAATATGGTGGTAAGCAGGGTTTTGTCCTGCATGGTTTTTATGGCTTCGGCCAGTTCCTTATCGTATTTAAAATGAGTTTCGTAACGGCCTTTTTCGTAATAATAACGGGCCGATATTTCGTTTTCCAGCAATTCCTTTATTTCCTGTTTATGCTGTTTCAGATCGTTGCCCTTGCTGGCTAACAGCTTATTGCGTAATGATTCGTACTCGCCCTGTATCTCGCTGAACTGCTTTTCGTTAGTGGCCTGTGTTTTCAGGCTGTTCAGCAGGGTTTCAGTAACGGTGGTGTATTTATAATCCTTGCCCGAAAGGTATTTTACAAAATCATCATACTCCGCATCGGTCAGCGCGAACGAACGTGCATCGGCAATTTTAGGATGGGTGTTTTTGTATTGCGTAGCATAATCAAATATCAGCAGCTTGCCTACCAGGGTTTGGGTAATGCGGGCATATTTATCCTTTTTTATATCGATATCGGGCGATACACCGCTGCCATCATAAACCGAACGACCGTTTTTGGTCTTGAATTCATGGATGGATGAATCGGCCACCTTAACCACACTGCCATCGTTTTTGCGGTGAGCGTAATCCAGCTCCTGCACGCAACGGCCCGATGCGGTATAGTATTTGGCCACGGTTATTTTAACCAGGCTATTATAGGGCAAGCTGAATGATTGCTGCACCAAACCCTTACCAAAGCTTCGCTGACCGATCACCACGGCACGATCCAGATCCTGCAAGGTACCGGCGACGATCTCTGATGCTGATGCCGAACGGTTATTCACCAAAACTACCAGCGGCAGGTTAGGCTCAAGCGGGGCACTTTGGGTGGAGTATACATAGTTTTTCTCCTTTATCTTGCCCATTTGCGATACCACCTTTACATCCTTTGGTACAAACAGGTTTACTATTTTAACGGCTTCCTGCAAAATGCCGCCGCCGTTTGATCGCAGGTCGAGTATAATACCTGCCGGATTGTTCTTTTTAACGGCCATAAGCGCGGTGTTCACTTCCTCGGCAGATCGTTCCAGGAATTTATCAAGCTTGATGTAGCCCATATTGCCATCAACCATACCATAATAGCTTACGTTAGGTTGTTTGATCTCATCGCGCAGCAAAGTTTTCTCTATCGGATTAGCCTCACCATTGCGTTTCAATACAATTTTGATGGGCGCGCCTTTAGGGCCTTTCAACAGCTGACTAACCTCCTCGTTGTTCTTTCCGTTAAGGGTAATGTCGTTTATCTTCAATATCTGATCGCCTGCGCGCACATCATTCTTTTGCGCCGGGAAACCGGTGAATACATCGGAGATATAAACCTTTTCATCCCGCGTAAATATGGATGCGCCAATGCCACCATATTGCGTGCTGATGTAGTGTAGCTTGTAATCCTCAATCTCTGATTCGGGCACAAATTCGGTATAAGGATCAAGTCCGTTAAGCATGGCGTCAACCCCGGTTTTTACCATCTTGGCCGAGTTGATATCATCAACATAATTAATATTTACCTCCTTGTACAGCGAGGCAAAAACATCAAGGTTTTTTGATATCTGGAAAAGGTCATCCTTAAAACCGAACGTTAGGGCGGCAGCGGCAATAATGCCGCTTACTAAAAACTGTACTTTATATTTCTTGATCTTCACTGGGCGATATTCGTCTGTTCACTAAAAATATAAATGTACAAAAAAGCCCCCCGGTTTTAGCGGAGGGCCTTGAAATTTTACAAGCGGTTGTTATCAATATTCACCAGTGCTTTTTTGAGGGTGAACACCACATAATTACGGTCGCGGTTAACCAGATCCATAATGCGGGTTATCAGGCTATCTTCTTGCCCTTGAGTATATTGTAGTTGCGCATCAGTAAGATGGTTGTATTTGCGTTGCAATTTGATCTTAACGCGGTTCCAGTCCTGATCGCTAATGCTTATTTCGGCCATGGTTATAATGAGTTTATGCAAAAATATAAAAAAATGTAATTTATGGAATAGCGTGTTGGGATACCCCTCCTAAATCCTCCCCGAGGGGGAGGACTTTTATAAAAACTTTAAAAATAAACGAGCGTCGGCCTGGCAGAAAACCGGGCCAGGGAGTATGGCCTTGTGGGCGGAAGGTTTTTTCTGCCTTGACTTTTGGTTACTTTGTGTCTAAGACAAAGTAACTGGGCTCTGCGCCCAAGAGCAGACTAACAATGATCAGAGCACAATCCGTTCGTTAAAGCACCTTTATAACATCTTCATTACCTGTCCTCAATTTCTTTTGAGCGACCAAAAGAAACAAAAGTCGCCGGCTACGCCCTGCCCGGTGAAAGTTTATGCGTTGGCAGGGCTTGTGCTACTCCGAGCATTTCTGATGCCGGTAGGATTGGTTATTAGTGGTTTGTGCTTTTGATTTTTTTAATCCACTTGTCATTTCGAGCGATAGCGAGAAATCTGTACACGTTTATAGTAAAGCGAGAGATTTCTCCTCGTACCTCGTTCGAAATGACAAGAAAGTCAATATGATGAAGGGATTTCAGTCCCCCCCTCGGGGAGGATATAGGAGGAGTTTAATAAGCTACCCCAACCTGATGTTTGTTAAATTTAACACAAACCGATTAAACTTTTGTTAAATATCCAACATTTAAAACGATGTTGAACCAAATATTAACAAAAATGAAAAAGTATCTATTATCAATTGCCTTGCTGGTGGCTGGTGTCATCGGTGCTAAAGCGCAGGTGAGTGTGGGCGCGAAGGCAGGTGTTACATTCTCAAAAATCAATACCAATGATCTGAAAGAGTCAAGTATCACAGGTTACCAGGTGGGTGGTTTCGCACGCTTCGGTTCCGATTGGTTTTTACAGCCCGAGCTATACTTAGGTAGTAGTGGTGGTAAGTTTGAAAGCGACGATAACACCTACAGCGGTAAAGTACGCTTTACCACGCTTAATGTACCGGTGCTTATAGGTAAAAGTTTCGGACAAGAAAGTTTGAATTTGCACCTTGCTGCTGGTCCGGTTTATAGCGCCATTTTAAGCGACAGCCGTAGCTTTGGTCAAAATGTAGGCGATGCCTTCAGAAATTACAAGAGCAGTGCGCTAGGTTTTCAGGCAGGTGGCGGTGTTGATATCGGCAATATAACTGTCGATCTGCGTTACGAAGGTGGTCTTACCAAAGTAAGCGACAGTTTTGATCAACGCCAAAGCCTATGGGCATTAAGCGTTGGCTATAAATTCTTTTAAATAACAAATTGTCTGTTCATAACAAGAGCCGTGGCGATATCCGTCACGGCTTTTGTTTTTATGCTGAGGTAAATATTATATATTGCTACATGCAAAGTTCATTATCGAAAAAGCTGACCATCCCTGTAATGACATTTTTAAGTATGATCGTACTTAATATTACCAATATTATAAGCGGTGTTCAGGATCATAAGACCTGGAAGATAGTAGTGGCGGCAATTGCCTTAGCAGTAACTATTGCTGCTTTAATAATATTATGGATAAAGGTGTCCCAAATTAACAAACAACGATCATCTTAAATATTTACTCCACCAAAATATTATCCCCGAACTTTTGCGATACGGTGGTATGTTCCTTGCCGTTAATGCTTATCACCAGGGAGTTATCAAAAGTTATTTTCTCAACCAGTTGTATCTGCGTGCCTATGCCAATGTTAAGCTTTAGCAGGTATTGCAAAAAGGCGCTGCTGGTATCGCGCACGGCGGCTACTTGGCAGGTGCTGCCGGTTTTCATGGCGGCAAGGGTTACTGAGTAAGGCTTGGCCATTTTGCCATTAGCCTTGGGTATAGGGTCGCCATGCGGATCATATTCAGGGAAGCCCAGGAATTTCTCTAAGCGGTCGGCCAGGGTTTCGTCGTTTATATGCTCCAGTTCTTCGGCAATGTCATGTATCTCATCCCAATGATAGCCCAGTTTTTCGAGCAGGAACACTTCCCACAAACGGTGACGACGCACTATCAGCACGGCATCCTTTAAACCCTGCGGGGTAAGTTCTACGCCTTTCTTCTTATCGTATTCTATCAGTTGCTTTTCGCTCAGCTTGCGTATCATATCCACTACCGATGCCGGATTGTTACCCAGCGATTCGGCTATAGCAGTGGGGGTTATCTTACCCTCGCCCAATGCCAGGCGGTAAATGGCCTTTAAATAATTTTCTTCTGATAGTGTATACATCCCTCAAACAACAAGTACACAAACATAGTTATTAGTTTAAATAAATAAAATTAGTCTTGTCTAATTTTATTTATATTGTTTATTGAATTTAATATTTATGTTTGTGCAAAATTAATCTATGAGATACGCTTTATTGTTTTTTATGCTGATTGCTGTGCCTGTTATAGTTAAGGCGCAAACGGGAGAAATAAAAGGCCGTGTAACTGCCGATACCACAGGCTTACCCTATGCCTCGGTAACTGTTAGCGGTACCAAATTAGGCACCCGTGCCGATGCCACTGGTTATTTTGAGCTGAAAGGCATCCCGACAGGCAGCCGCAGCATCAACTTTTCGAGCTTAACATTTGAGGGTAAGAGTGTTAGAGTAAATATCATCGGTGGGCAGCAGCAAACCATCAACATAAACCTTAAACCGCTTGATACTAAACTGAACGAAGTGGTGGTTACCGGTGTATCGCGCGCCACGCAGTTGCGTAAAAACCCGGTGCCCGTGGCGGTGCTGTCAAAAACTACGCTCGAGCGGCAGGTGAGCACCAATATTATTGAAAGTATTGTAAAAGGCGTGCCGGGTGTTAACGCGGTTACTACAGGGCCTAATATATCCAAGCCGTTCATCCGCGGACTGGGCTATAACCGTGTGCTTACCCTGTACGATGGTATACGCCAGGAAGGCCAGCAATGGGGCGATGAGCACGGTATCGAGATTGACGCTTACGGTTTAGGCCGGGTAGAGGTGGTAAAAGGTCCGGCGAGTTTAACTTATGGATCTGATGCGCTGGCGGGTGTGATCAATATGATACCTTATATTCAGTCCGATAGCACAGGTTTCAGGGGTGATGTTACTACCGAGTATCATATCAACAACGGTATGGCCGCTACATCGTTAGGCTTAAATTACAGCGAAAACGATTGGAAGTATAACCTGCGCGGCACCTACAAAATGGCGCACGATTACCGTAACCAAACCGACGGCCATGTTTATAACAGCGGCTTTCGCGAACTGAATTTTACCGGCATTGCCCGTACCGATAAAAAATGGGGTTACACACAAATAGCCGCCACGGTGTACCATAATTTGCAGGAAATACCCGACGGTAGTCGTGATTCGCTTACCCGCAGGTTTACCAAACAGGTAGCAGAGAACGATGATATCAAGAACCGTCCGCTGGTTAGTGATGGTGAGTTGCGTACCTACGCCATAGCGCCCTTGCATCAAAGCATAAAACATTACAGGGTGTACTCGCAAAGCCAGTTTAAGGTAGGCGAGGGGAGCATCAACGCGCTGGTTGGTATACAGCAAAACATAAGGCAGGAGTACACGCACCCCACAGCGCTTAAACAAGCCGCGTTGGATATTGTACTTAACACCCTCAACTATGAAGCCCGCTACAACCTGCCTGTATTTGCCGGGATAGAAAGCACCATTGGCGCTAACGGTTTTTACCAAACCAATCGGAATAAAAACGCTACCGATTTCCCGATACCTGATTATAACTTGTTTGATATCGGTACCTACATCTTCGCCAAAAAAAGCTGGGGCAAGGTTGATGTTTCGGGTGGATTGAGGTATGATAACCGCCACATTCGCTGGAATGATTTTTATGTAGGCACCGATGCGCGTACCGGCTTCGGCAAACAGGTGCAGGCAGGTACACCTGATGCTGAACTGCAATTCCCGGAGTTTGATAAAAATTATACCGGTATATCGGGCAGCTTGGGTTTAACTTATAACATAACCGAACGATTGTTAATTAAAGCCAACGTGGCACGCGGGTATCGTGCGCCCAATATTACAGAGATCGGCTCGAACGGGCTTGATCCGGGTGCGCACATTGTTTACCTGGGCAACCGCACTTTTAAGCCGGAGTTCAGTTTACAGCAGGATGTGGGTTTTATTGCCTACCTGCGCCACATGGATATTATGGCCGAGTTGTTCAATAACAATATCGATAATTACATATACCAGGCCCGCCTTACTGATGCTAACGGCAACCCGGTAGTGATAGTGGAGGGTAACAGCACCTACCAATATCAGCAATCAAAGGCAAGGTTGTATGGTGCCGAGTTCACCCTCAACCTGCATCCCGAGGGGTTAAAATGGCTTAACTTTAATAACAGTTTGGCCTATGTGCGCGGTATTAATAAGAACGATGCGCTGATAGAGCAATCGAACGGCGCGGCAAAGTATCTGCCTTTTATCCCGCCGTTGCATGTGCGCTCGCAGTTGCGCTTTAAGTTGGATGGTGAATATGGGGCGTTCTCCAAAATTTACGCGGGAGTTGAGGCTGATATCTATTCGGCACAGGATAAATTTTACGCCCTCGATAATACCGAAACCTACACCCCCGGCTACACACTCATTAACCTGAGCGCGGGTACCACCATCAAAACCACATCTGATAAAAAATACCTCGAACTGTTTTTGCAAGCCGATAATGTGTTCGATAAGGTGTATCAATCCAACCTTAACCGCTTAAAGTATTTCGAGTACTATCAATCATCACCCAACGGCCGGCTCGGCATATACAACATGGGCCGCAACTTGAGCTTGAAAGCGATATGGCATTTTTGAGGTAGTGAGTGGTTAGTAGTGAATGGTGAGGTTGGATATTAGTAGTTAGAGGTTGGTGGTTAGTAATTAGAGATTAGTTATTGGTGAAATATTATTTAAAGGAATTAACCTTTCTCTGCATCGCCTGTCAAAGTTTAGAATTTAGATATTAGATTTTAGAATTTATCTATTAGAATTTACCCATTAGAGTTTAGTATTTCGATTTTAGAATTTAATATAATTAGCATTTTTGTTCCATGAAAAACTACAAACTTCTTTTATCTGCCACGGTATTGGCTTTGGCTTCATGCAGTGTGAGCAATAACAGCTCGGGCAATGTTGATTCAACCGCTAATGCTGCCGATACCACAGCCTCGCAACAAAATATGCCCAAAACCATATATGCCACCATGCAAATAGCCGATACCATAAAGGTTGGCCAGCCGGTGAATATGAAATTTACTGTCTATAATCCTGCCGATACTGCCTCGCAATTCCTGAAATGGCATACCCCGTTCGAGCCGCCTTTAAGCAAGTATGTTGATATTAAGGGCGATGACGGGCAGGAAGTAAATTACCGCGGTGCCATGGCCAAACGCATGATGCCCCCACCTGCCGATAGCTATATCAAGGTAGCCCCGGGCGACAGCACCACAACCACTGTTGATTTACGAAAGGCTTATGCTATTGAAAAACCAGGTAAGTACACCGTGGTATACAATAGCCAAAGCGTAAGCGGCCTTGCCGTTGCGAATAGTGTGAGCTTTGTGTATATAAAATAAATATTAGCGTATAACGCAATAAAGCAGGTTTTTTCACGATTATAGGTTAAATGCCATTGCGCTGTATACGAGTGCGTTGGCCTTACATCAAACCTTACTGTATCATGATGAAAAAACCTGCTTTATTATTTTGTCTGTTTTTTTCTTGTTTAATTATCTCGTGCAATGCCCAAACGGAGTCCCCTTTTAATGGAGGCTTTGAGCAGCTGCAAAAAGGCAAACCTGTTAACTGGATCAATTTTAATTCCGGCGAAGGTAGCTGGTATTTGATCAGGCTGGATAGTACCGTTGCGCACAGCGGCAAATACTCGGTTAGTTTAACAAAAGGCAAATCGGCTATGAGTTTTGGCGCTGTCACGTTCAGAATTCCCAAGATATTTGATGGCGATACCGTACGCCTGGAAGGTTATGTAAAAACCAAGGCAGTTAAAAATGGCTACGCCGGTTTATGGCTGCGTATAGATGGCCGGACTAAAGTGCTCGAATTAGATAACATGAACGAGCACGGCATTACCGGCGATCAGGACTGGATAAAATGTTCTATCAAAGTACCTTACAATAAAGAGGAGGCCACTAACATTACAGGTGGTGGTATAATGGTAGGTGAGGGGCAAGCCTGGGTTGATGATTTGAAATTGTATATTGACGATAAGCCCGTTGAGCAGGCAAAACTATTTCAGCGCAAGCTCTCCGTAGCCGAAAGAGATACTGTATTTAAGTATGGCTCTAAAATAAATGCCATCTCAGTAACACCTGTTAACACAAAATACCTTTCGCTGTTGGGGCAATTATGGGGCTTTTTAAAGTATCATCACCCCGCTGTAGCTAAAGGCGATTATAATTGGGATGCCGAATTATTCAGGGTGATGCCTGCCGTTATCGCCGCCAAGAATGATGCCGAAGCTTCGGCCGCTTTTGAAAAGTGGATGGATAAACTGGGCGTTCCACCCGTTTGTAATGATTGCACACCCATCGAAAAAATAAGCAACATCAAGCTAAAGCCCGATTATGGTGCATTATTTACTAATAAGGTTTTCAAACCATCGCTCACGGCCAAACTAAAATATATACTGGCTAACAGAAATACGGGTCCCAATATTTATATAAGTTTTGCACAAGGTGTAGGCAACCCCATTTTTATTGCAGAGAATACTTATGCCCAGTTACCGGTGGTTGATGCAGGCTATCGCATGTTGTCGCTCTACCGTTACTGGAACATCATTAAATACTTTTTCCCTAACCGGCACCTTATAGGCGAGAACTGGGTTAACGCGCTGGATAGGAATATAGCCATTTTCGCGCAAGCGGGTAATAGTACCGATTATGCCCTCGCCGTATTAAAACTAAGTTCGAGTATTCACGAGGGGCATGCCTTTTTCGCAAACGAGCGCGGCGAGTTAGAAAGATACAAGGGTACCAATAGTCCGCCGTTTCAGGCAAAGTTTATTGAGGGTAAATTGTTAGTTACCGGTTATTATAAGGATACCCTTAATGTTAAGCAGAACTTTAAGGTAGGTGATGTGATCACCAAAATAAACGGCGTTAGTGTTGCCGAATTGATCGAAAAGTATCGCCCGCTTTCAATAGCATCAAACGATGAATCTATGCTACGCGATATGCCGCGCGAATACTTACTACGGTCGCCCAATAAAGTGTTTGAATTTGAGGTACAGGGTACAGGGGCTGTCAGATCGGTAAACATTGAGGGGATGGATTACCGGCAATCCTACAACGGAATTATTGATAATAACTATGGCAAAGAGGGTTATTACTTGCGGAAAGATGGTATAGGCTATGTTTATCCTGCCAAGTATAAAAACGAGGATCTGTTTACAATTAAACAGCTATTTAAAAACAGCAAGGGCATTATAGTTGATATGCGCTGCTATCCATCAGCATTTATGCCGTTTACGTTCGGTAATTTTATAAAAGGCATGCCTTCGCCGTTTGTAAAGTTCAGCACCACATCTGCATCATACCCCGGCTTATTTACTTATAAGCCAGCCATAGAGAATGGGGCTTTAGCTGCCGATAGTTATAAGGGCAAAGTAGTGGTTATAGTTAATCAGGATGCGCAAAGCCAGGCAGAGTATACCACCATCGCCTTTCAAAGCTCGCCCAATGTAACCGTAATTGGTAGCCGAACAGCGGGTGCCGATGGTAATATATCAAACTTCCCGCTGCCGGGGGCTTTAGGTTCAACCATATCGGGCATAGGTGTTTACTATCCTGATGGTACCGAAACCCAGCGTGTGGGTGTTAAGATAGATGTACCGGTTAAGCCAACCATTAAAGGTATACGCGAGGGGCGCGACGAATTGCTTGAAAAGGCTGTAGCCATATTGAACGATCAGCATTAAGCTTTTAATAAAGGCTGGATTTTGCTTTGAATTTTCATCAAAGAAACCCAACTTCGCAGTCCGAAAAAAAGATGCTTATGGTTACCCATTTCAAAAAAATTGCCGCCGAATTAGCTGTTGCCGAAAAACAGGTAAGCGCTACCGCCAACCTGTTAGATGAGGGCGCTACCGTGCCCTTTATATCGCGCTATCGTAAGGAGCTGACGGGCAGTTTGGATGAGGTGCAGGTAGCCGCCGTGCGCGACCGCTTGCAACAACTGCGCGATCTGGATAAGCGTCGTGAGGCTATCCTGAAATCCCTGGTTGATATGGGTAAGTTAACGCCTGAGCTGGAGGCCAAGATCAACGAGGCTGAAACGATGGTATTGTTAGAGGATATCTACCTGCCATATCGCCCTAAGCGCAAAACCCGTGCTACCACCGCCCGCGAAAAGGGCTTACAACCACTGGCCGATGCCCTGCTTGAACAAAACAGGTTTGATGTGGATGCCGAAGCCGAAAAATATATCGATACCGAAAAAGGTGTTGCCGATATTAACGAAGCCCTTGCTGGTGCCCGCGATATTATTGCCGAATACATTAGCGAGCATGCCGATACCCGCACCAAAATGCGCGAGTTGTTTATCCAAAAAGGTACTATACATAGTCGCGTGGTTGATGGTAAGGAACAGGATGGCATTAAGTACAAAGATTATTTTGACTGGAGCGAAGCCGTAAAAACGGCACCATCACACCGTGTGCTCGCCATGCGTCGTGGCGAAAAGGAGGAGATACTTTGGCTGGATATCAAACCGGAGGATGATGAAGCTACCAATTTGCTTGAAAAGGCATTTATAAAAGGGAACAACCCGGCATCGCAACAGGTGCAGCTGGCTTTGCTGGATAGTTATAAGCGTTTGCTAAAGCCATCTATGGAAACCGAGATACGCCTGTTCACCAAAAAGCAGGCTGATGATGAGGCTATCCGAGTGTTTGCCGAGAACGCGCGCCAATTGTTGTTGAGCGCTCCGCTGGGGCAAAAACGTGTTATGGCTATTGATCCGGGTTTCCGTACGGGTTGTAAGGTGGTTTGTTTGGATGAACAGGGCAAGCTGCTGGAGAACGCCACCATATATCCGCACACCGGTGCCGGCAACGTTAAGGAGTCCGAAAAAACGGTTAAATACTTAGCCGATCAATATAAAATACAAGCCATTGCCATAGGCAACGGCACCGCCGGGCGCGAAACTGAAGTTTTTGTGCGTGGATTGAATTTGCCGGGCGTTACAATTGTAATGGTGAATGAAAGCGGCGCGTCTATCTATTCGGCATCCGAGGTGGCGCGTGAGGAATTCCCGGATAAGGATGTTACCGTGCGTGGCGCGGTTTCAATCGGCCGCAGGCTGATGGACCCGCTGGCCGAGCTGGTGAAGATCGACCCGAAATCAATAGGGGTAGGCCAATATCAGCATGATGTTGATCAGAACAAACTACAAACTTCACTGGATGATACCGTGATCAGTTGTGTGAACGCGGTAGGGGTGGAGCTTAATACGGCATCGAAACAAATACTGGCCTATATATCAGGCCTTGGTCCGCAACTGGCGCAAAATATTGTTACCTATCGCGATCAGAATGGCGCCTTTAAGCGCCGCGACGAACTGCGTAAGGTTGCCCGCCTGGGCGATAAGGCCTTTGAGCAGGCGGCTGGCTTTTTACGCATACGCGATGCCGTGAACCCGCTTGATGCCAGTGCCGTACACCCCGAGCGTTATGCCCTGGTGGAGCAAATGGCGAAGGATAATAACTGCTCTGTTAAGGAATTAATGACTGATGACAAGCTGCGCAAAAGCATCAGCCTGCAAAAATATGTGTCGGACACGGTAGGCTTGCCGACCCTGAACGATATTATGGCCGAGCTGGCCAAACCGGGCCGCGACCCACGCGAAAAGTTCGAGGCCTTCAGCTTTACCGATGGTGTTAACGCTATTGGTGATCTGAAGATAGGCATGAAATTGCCCGGCATCGTAACCAACATTACCGCCTTTGGCGCTTTTGTTGATATTGGCGTGCATCAGGATGGCTTGGTGCACCTGAGCCAGATTACCAATCGTTTTATTAAAGACCCTAATGAGGTGCTTAAGGTGCATCAAAAGGTTGAGGTGCGTGTTACCGAGGTGGATGTTAACCGCAAGCGCATATCACTCTCTATGAAAGAGGATGAAAAAGCCGCCCCACGCCGTAACGATAATAATAACAGGAATCAATCAAACCCAAAAAATAAGCCACACCCGGAAACGGATATGGCTGCAAAGCTTGCTGCTTTAAAAAGTAAGTTCAAGTAAAAATTTATTCCAGTGTTATTTGGCGTTTAATACTTTCTTCGAGTGAAATGAATGTTTCGGTACGTTGAATACCGCTTACGCTTTGTATCTGCTCGTTCAAAACTTCGCGCAGATGGTTGGTATCGTGGCATACAATTTTAGCGAAAATACTCCAGCTACCGGTGGTGTAATGCAGTTCAACTATCTCGTTAATATTTTTTAGTTGAGCCACGGCTTCCTGGTATTGCGAGCCTTTTTCAAGGTAAATACCAAGGAACGCGGTAATGTCATACCCCAGTTTTTGCGGGTCAACCTCAAGGCTGGCGCCCTTGATAACGCCCATCTCCTCAAGCTTTTTCATACGTACGTGTATGGTTCCGCCTGATACGATGAGTTCTTTAGCGATCTCCGTGTAAGGAGTTGTTGCGTTCTTCATCAAGATCGATAATATCTGAATATCGAGATTATCAATTTCTAAATTTTGGGCTTTTCTGTGGGGCATAAATTAAAAAATCTATATTTTAATACAAGTTTAATTAAAATGTGAATAAAAATAAAATTATTTTGTTGAAATATTTGCAAGAATTTATCAACTAACTTAACTTTGTTCTAAGCGAACGACAAAAGCTTACTTGTTCTTTTAAGAAAAATACTGTTGGGTGGTGAAATTTTTGGCAGACACACCTCCTTGTCCCGGTGGCGGAGATCATAGGAAACCCGAAGCGGGCTAACTACTCTGTGGAGGTTCGAATCCTTCCCCAACAGCATCCGATGGCTCGGATAAATACTGTAGGATGGTGAAATTTTGGCAGACACACCTCCTTGTCCCGGTGGCGGAGATTCTGGGAAACTCTTAGCAATAAGAATAACCACTCCGTGGAGGTTCGACTCCTTCTCCTACAGCTCTTCTCATAATTTAGGTTTATAATTGGTTAGTAAAAGCCCCTGCCCATCAGGGGCTTTGCTTTTTTATAAGGTTTTTGAACCTGTTTCTTCTTTTACTTTATTAAGTTCCCCGTTTGGTTTACAGTGCTGTATTGCTTAGGCTTCATTCCAATATGTTCGTTAAATACCCGTGTAAAATGGCTCAGGTTGGTAAAACCCAAACTATAACCCACGGCAGATACCGATAATTTTTCCTCCGTTAACAACCGTGCTGCCTCCTTCATTCTGAAAGTCTGGTAATAACTAAAAATACTATCGCCAAAAATTTGCCTGAACAAGCGCTTTAACTTGGTAGGGCTCATACCTGCTTCAATGGCCAGCTTATCAATCACAGGCGGTATGTGCAATTGCTTAAGTATCTGCTCTTTTATGTTGTAAATGGTTTGTATGTCTTTAATATTTAGTGCATGTATTTGTTCTTCTTCCCGTTTTTCTAACTCCATTAATAGTTTGCATATCAGCTCCTCGGCCTTAATGCGTAACAAAAACAGCTTGAAGTTTTGGCTGGCCGGTTGCGCTAAAATTTCATCAACCACTTTTTGTAGCGAGGGATAAATCAACTGTTCAAATACTAAGGGTTGCTTGTTATCCAATAAGCTCTGCAAAATAGGCGAGCGATTGTCGGTGTCAAAAATGCTGTTCAGGTAATCAGCCTGTACCTCAATGTTGATGGTGGCCGTATTGCTGTGTATAGCTATTAATTCATCGGTATTGATACGACTGGTGGCGATGAGCACGGATGGAGGAGCGGTTAATGCTTTGCCATTATTATCAGCTTTTGTGAAGATGTTTTGAAATTTAAAGAATATCACCTTACCTGCCGAATGCAGGTTTGGGTTGCTGATGATGAGATCTTGGTGTAACTCATAATTACTGATCAAAATACGGATATGCTCGTTAAAAACATAACCGCTGCAATAACCTGCGCCATATTCAGCAGGAATATCCAACCGGTTATTTTCAATGTCGATATTGAGTAACCGGGCAAATTGCTGAAGAACAATGGGTATATATTTATCGATCATGAATAGAAATAAAGTCTTTTACGGCTATTTTTAAGTCAAATATGGATATTTTATCATGTTATAACTACGGAGATTTGTAGTGCAAACAAAAGCTAAACATTATGTTACTAACAGATAAAAAAGTAGCCATTATAGGCGCTGGTCCGGTTGGGTTAACGCTGGCCAGGCTGTTACAGCAAAGCGGAGCCAATGTAACCGTGTACGAAAGAGATAAAGATCCCGAGGCACGGATATGGGGCGGCACGCTCGATCTGCATAAGGATTCAGGACAAAAGGCTATGCTGAAAGCAGGATTGCTCGAACAGTATTATGCCGGGGCTTTACCTATGGGTATCCTATTTGTTGATAAGCACGGCAAGGTATTATCTACCCGAAAACCTACCGCCGAAACCAAATATGATAACCCCGAAATAAACCGTAATGATCTGCGTAAGATACTGCTGGATAGCCTGACCAGCGGCACCGTTTTGTGGGATAGTAAATGTACCGGGCTTGTAGCACGTTCAGGCAAATGGGTATTGAGTTTTGAGGGTCAACCCGACGTTGAGGCTGATGTGGTAATCGGTGCCAATGGTGGCATGTCGGCCATAAGGCAATATGTAACTGACGCTATGGTTGAAGAAACCGGAACGTTCATCATTCAGGGCGATATACCTCAGCCTGAACTCAACTGCCCGGCGTTTTTTGAACTATGTGATGGCAGCAGGCTAATGGTAGCGCATCAGGGTAATTTACTGGTTGCCAACCCATACAACAATGGTGCGCTAACCTATGGCGTAATTTTTAAAAAACCGCAGGACGGATTTGAAAAAGCATTGAACTTTCAGGATAAAGATAGTGTTACCGCTTACCTGAGCGACAGGTTTTCCGGATGGGATGAACGATACCAGGAGCTGTTTAGTGCAACAACACAATTTGTTGGTTTGCCAACACGTAAGCTGCCCCTGGATAAGCCGTGGAAAACTGAGCGACCATTGCCCATAACCTTAATTGGCGATGCCGCCCACCTGATGCCGCCCTTTGCGGGGCAGGGTGTGAATACCGGACTTGTGGACGCGCTTATTTTGGCCGATAACCTCACTTCCGGCAATTTCGATATCATAAGCAATGCCATTGCCGATTATGAACAGCAAATGTTTATCTACGCCCCAAAAGCACAAGCCGAATCAAGCCAGAACGAAATGGAGATGCGCTCGCCCGATTTTTCCTTTCAGCAACTGGTAGGATAGATCAATCCCGGGCTTCCAGCTCAAATACTTCGGCTAATAATTGGTATGATCTTAGCCTGTCCTCAAAATCCTCGCAAATGGTTACGGCGATGATCTCATCTACCTTATAATCTTCGGCAAGGGCGGTTAGGGTTTGTTTTATTTCATCGGGTTTACCGGTAATAACACGTTTGCTGTGATGGGCCAGCCTGTCCTGATCAGCAGGGCTATAAACGGCATCCTTTACATCATCATACGTTAGCGGACCGATGGGGCCGCCCTTATCAAACTGTAAAAAGCGGTGCTGCATAACAGCGCGGTGTTGCCTTAGCTTTTCCTCATCCTCCGAGCAAAAAACAAACAGCGCCACGTTAGCCTGTGCCTCGGGCATATCCTCTGATGGCTGAAAGCGATCGCGGTAAAGCTGTACCGCTGCCGCGCCGCCATTAGGGTTGATAAAGTGGGCGTACGATAGCCCCATACCAAAATGCGAGGCAAACAAACCGCTTTGTCCGCTGGAACTTAGCAGCCACATGCCGGGCACGGTTTGCACCTGCGGTATGGCACGTATGCGGGCTTTGATGGTGCCGGGTTCGCCACGGTCGTGAAAATAGTCGACCAGATCGGCCAATTGCTCAATAAAATCCTGCTCCCTGAATTGGTTTGACGGGTTGAGTATGCCCGCCGTTATACGGTCGGTACCCGGCGCACGCCCCATACCCAAGTCTATCCTCCCCGGAAATAGTGCTTCCAGCATCCTGAAATTCTCAGCAACCTTTAAGGTACTGTGGTTAGGCATCATAATACCGCCCGAACCTACACGTAAATGCTTGGTTACGCCCGCGAGGTGCGCTATCAATACCTCCGGCGTTGAACCGGCTAAAATGCCCGTGTTATGGTGCTCAGATACCCAAAAGCGGTGATAGCCCAATTTATCGGTAAGTTTTGCTAATGCTATGGTTTCCTGCACGGCCAGCTCGGCGGTAGCTCCCTGCCGTACGGGCGACTGATCAAGAACGCTTAGTGTTATTTTGTTTGTGCTCATGGTTTGCATTTCGTGCTGCAAAATTAAAACCATGATGCTTTTTTACAGGCATCGCAGGCGTTTATGGCATTCAGATTACGGTCGGGTTAAAAATCCATCGCCCACAAAAAAGCCCGCTTTAAAAATAAAGCAGGCTTTAAAATTGTATTTAGTTTGGTTTGAGGGCTTATTTGGTAACGTACATTACCTGTTTAACCGCCTTAACCACTCTGTCGGCATTTGGCAGGTACTCTTGTATCAGAGTAGGGGCATATGGAAGCGGAACGTCGCCACCCATGATGCGTTGAATTGGAGCGTCTAAGTAATCAAACGCGTCTTTTTGTACTTTGAAAGCAACCTCGGTAGCAATTGAACCTAATGGCCAGCTTTCTTCAACAATTACCAAACGGTTAGTTTTTTTAACCGATTCAATTACTGTAGCATAATCAATAGGGCGAACAGTGCGCAGGTCAATGACCTCAGCGTTGATGCCTTCTTTAGCCAGTTCTTCGGCAGCGGCGTTAACCACTTTCATTATTTTACCGAAACCAACCAGGGTAACATCAGTACCTTCTTTAACTACTTTGGCTTTACCTATTTCAATGTAGTAGGTTTCTTCAGGCACTTCGCCTTTATCGCCATACATTAACTCTGACTCCATGAAGATAACCGGATCAGGATCAAGGATAGCTGATTTCAATAAACCTTTAGCATCGTAAGGGTTTGATGGAACAACCACTTTTAAGCCCGGGCAGTTAGCATACCAGTTTTCAAAACACTGGCTGTGCTGTGAGCTAAGCATACCCGCGTTACCTGTAGGGCCACGGAAAACGATAGGCACAGAGAACTGGCCACCGCTCATGCTCATCATTTTTGCTGCCGCGTTTATAACCTGGTCAATAGCTACAAGCGAGAAGTTGAAGGTCATGAACTCAACGATAGGTTTTAAGCCATTCATGGCCGAACCGATACCGATACCCGCAAAACCTAATTCAGAGATAGGCGTATCAATAACGCGTTTAGCGCTAAATTCATCAAGCATACCCTGACTTACTTTGTAGGCACCGTTATATTCGGCAACTTCTTCGCCCATCAGGTATATTGTATCGTCATTGCGCATTTCTTCCTGCATTGCCTCGCGAAGCGCTTCTCTGAATTGTATTTCTCTCATTGTACTTTGAAAAATGATTTTTTACGGACGCAAATATAATCGATAATGTTTGAAATGCAACGTGTAGGGCACATGCTTATTTATTTTACAGCGATGTTACAATATAGTTTGTTAGTGGTTAGTGGTCAGTGGTCAGTTTTGGGTTGGCGGTTTTTGCAGTTATCTGTTTAGGGGGTGATTTATTTGGGTATATAAACAAATTGCTACATTAGCCCTTAATAAACTTATCACTATGAAATTTCCATCGGTTAAAAACCTGGCGACAAGCGCGGCCAAAACCATAAGGCGTTTTCCGTTCGAATTGCTTTTCGCGCTCACGGCAACTATAGCTACCACGGTAAATATTGAGCTGAGCAGCATTGCCCGCAATGCCGAAAGCTGGTGCCTGCGCCTCACCATGATGGGCAACCTTGGGCTGTTGCTTACATTGTCAGCAACTTTATATGCCGAGGCTAAAGCATTGCCCAAAGGCCGAAAGCTCCTGTTAAGCCTGATAGCATCGGCAGTAGCCATAGGCATATTGTTTTTGATAAACCCGATGGAGCGCGAGGCCGATTATCATCGTTTCTTTTTACTGAGCCTGGCCTTTCAACTGATGGTGGCTTATGCGGCTTTTACCGCTAAGGGGCATATTCAGGGCTTTTGGCAGTTCAATAAAACGCTGTTTTTGCGGTTTTTAACTTCGGCATTGTATTGTGTGGTACTGGGGTTGGGTATATCGGCAGCCATTGGGGCGGTAAACTATCTGTTCGGTTTTAAGTTTGAGTGGGATACCTACCGCATTTTGTGGACGTGGATAGTTTTCATGTTCGGTACCATTTTCTTTTTATCGGGTGTTCCGGCAAATTACGAGGAGTTGGATCAGGATGAAACTTACCCCAAAGGCTTAAAGGTATTTACCCAATACGTACTTATACCGCTGGCGACTATCTATGTAGCCATCCTGTTGGCTTATGAGATCAAGATACTGACCGAATGGAATCTACCCAAAGGCAATGTAGGCTATCTCATTATGGGTTATTCGGTATTCGGCATCCTGTCGTTATTGCTGGTTTATCCCGTACGCGAGCAGGCCGAAAACAAATGGTTGAAAACCTATACCCGCAGCTTTTATTTTTTAATGCTGCCATTGCTGGCGCTGCTATTCGTGGCTATTGGCGCAAGGGTGTTTAAGTATGGCATTACCGAGTTCAGATACTTTTTAATGGCCTTGGCTTGCTGGTTGTTGTTTATCACCATATACTTTTTGCTGTTTAAAAAGCAAAATATAAAGCTGATACCCATAAGCCTGAGCATACTTACCCTGCTATCCATATACGGCCCGCAAGGCGCTTACTCGGTATCAGAATATTCGCAGCGCACCATATTGGTCAACATCATGAAACGCAATAACAGCTATCGCGATGGCAAATTTATCCCCGTAAAAAAAATCAGCAAAAAGGATGGTAACCGCGCCGCCGCTGTTTTAGATTATCTGGTAAATCACCACGATCTTACTTCTTTACAACCATACTTTAAAGCAGACCTGCAAGCGGTAAGCGATTCATTAGGCAAGCAAAAAAGCAAATGGAATAAAGGTTTTGTGGTGGATAGATATGAATTAAGAGGTAATAAATTAACCTGGGTAAAAAAGCAATTAAAGCTTAACAAATTCAGCGGCTATGGTGGTGATGGGATAGATTTCAGTGAGCCCACGGTGAACTATAATTTTATCAATAAAGATAAAATACTGCCTTTAGAAGGTTATGATTATATGGTTGATCTGAATACTGATGCTGATACCATCTTTAATGTATCAAAAGGAGCTGGTTTAACAATTAAACAAAATGAAGATAGAAACTACAAACATTCAATATGGGTAAACAATGAACTGATCACGTTTGATTCGAACGATATTATCCAGCCTTTAAATGCTAAATATCCCAAAAAAGACGATACCGGAATTTATACCAATTTTGAGCCCGTTGAGGTTCGTGCATCGTTATTGACCATTACAGGTCAGTCAAAAAGTTTTGAAGTAAAGCTTGTGCTAAGTAATTTAAGCTACGGCTATGAGGATAAAAAACTAACCCGAGCCAACATGGGCGGCACCTACCTCATAAAACATAAATAAAAAAGGGAAGGCCTGCGAAAATTACCAGGCCTTCCCTTTTTTATTTGCAATGTTCATTAGTCATTAGGCAATTGTCATTAGTATTTTATTCAATGACTAATGAACACAATGACCAATGCCCAATTATTTCCTTTCGCCTTTCAAGGTAGCAGCTATTTCTAACGCTTTTTGGGCGTTGACAATGCCGCCTGTTTTTGATAGGGTGGTAAAGTCAACCTTGTCGGTTTTGCTGCCCGGTTTTAGCACCATGGTGCCGTTAAGCGGCGTTGCCGATTGCAGGATAACCTGTTTCAATTGTTTTGCGCTCAGCTTAGGATAATACTCTAACACCAATGCCGCAACGCCTGCTGTAATTGGCGAAGCAAAGCTGGTACCATCGGCAGTGTTAAACTCGGCATCCTTATCAACCGAAGTTACCTTTACACCCGGCGCGAAAACATCCACGTTCTTTTTACCATAGTTGCTGAATGATCCGGCCAGTTCCTGGTCATTCTTAGCGGCCGATGCACCTACTACTATCACGTTATCCATATCGGTAACCGAGCCATCCTCAAAAGTATCATTCGGAAATTGTGGCTTGGCATCAACATCCTGGTTATCATTACCTGCGGCCTGTACCAATAATACATCTTTTGATGCCGCGTATTTAAAGGCCTCGTCAACCCATTTTTTATGTGGCGATAGCTTTTTACCAAAGCTCATGTTCACAATTTTGGCGCCATTGTCCACCGCGTAACGTATGGCTTTGGCAATATCCTTATCGTACTCATCGCCGTTAGGTACAGCTTTGATGGCCATAATGCGCACGTTATCGGCAACGCCATCAATACCATAGCCATTGTTGCGTACCGCGCCAATTAAACCGGCAACACCTGTACCGTGCGATGCATCAGGAAATTTAAGTATGTTGCTGCCATAAGGCTTGGTATCCCAAACATCAGGGTTATCGCCCACAATGCGCTGGCGCGATGTTAGATCGGGATTAACATCATTGTTAAGCTTGGTAAGGTATTCGCTAAGCTCTTTTATAACACCGGCGGCATCATTATCGCCACCCTGCTGGGTAAATATTGATTGCCAGATGGCCTTGCTCTGCATCACGGTATCATTAGCCGAGGTGATCTTATCCAGGTCAGCTTTTTTAAATGACCCTTCGGAGTTCAGCTTCAATTCACGCTTAACATACCCGCTGGTAGCCATCAGCACATTCAATACGGGCGATAGCTGCTGGGTTTCTGTTTGGGCCTTAGCCACAGTAGTATCATGAGTTGATTTTACCTTTTGCCAGTAAGCAAATTCCTTTTTGTCGGTAGCTGTGGCCTCGGTAAGGCTGCCATATTTACCCTTTAGTCTGTTGTATTCGCGTACTTCCTCGGTAGTTTCGGTATAGTCGGCTTTGCCGCCCGGGCCACCTAAAAAGTTCCAGCCGTGTATATCGTCAATATAACCATTCTTATCATCGTCTTTACCGTTGCGGGCTTTTTCTTTGGGGTTAGTCCAAAGTACGGGTGCAAGGTCTTTTTGGGCGGTATCAATACCGCTATCAATGGTGGCTACCACTACGGTTTTGCTTTTTTTGCCTTTTACCAGCTCGTAAGCCGGGGTAAGGCTGATGCCGAAATAGCCATCGGTTTTCAGATCGAGCAGATGCCAGTTTTTGGGTAATTCGACAGCCGGGGCGGCTGTACTATCGGGGGTTTGCGCGGATGCGCCAAGGTTAAGCAATAAAGCGCCGGCCAAAAGCGGCGCAGCAATCGTTCGTTTTATATTAAGCATGAATAAATGATTGTTTTATAATTTATATGATGTATAATGTTTATTTATTGAATGTTGTTTATACCGATATGAGTTATTTATCAGATGCATCATACCGCGTGTGCTTGTACTAAACGTATAGTTTTTGTCGTTAATATGTAAATCGTCAACGTAATAACACTAAGGTTGCGTATTATGTTGTACCTTTATCAAAGGTAATTTTTTAATCCGATTTCGTTCAGCAGCCCATCTTCGCATTCGTACCCATTGATATTTGTTTATTATCAGATAGTTACAACCGAAAGGTGTTAGCTAATGTTCGGATGTGGAAAACTAAATTATCCCGGCGATAATTTTAGTTATTAAATTGAACGCAAATAAGCCTTAAAGCAATAAAGATTGCTTTGTAAGCGAGATGTTCTGCAAACAAATTAGTGAATGGAAGAAGAATTTGAATTTGGTTTTACTGAGGATCCCAAGTTCTCGGTAGAACGTTACGAAGAGATGATTCGTAACCACGACCAGTACTTTTTTGATGCCCAGGCGTTTGAGAACATTATCGACTACTACATCGAGAAGAACGATCCGCCGAAAGCATTACAGGTAGTGGAGTATGCCCGTAACCAGCATCCGTTTGCCGCTGTATTTTTAATAAAGCAGGCACAACTGTTAATGGTTACAAACCGTGCGAGTGATGCTTTTGAAGCCCTTGAAAAAGCCGCCATGCTCGAAGCGTCTGACCCGGATATCTACATCATCCGCGGTAATTTGTACGAAAGCATGGAGCGCTACACCGAAGCCCTCGAAAATTATGAAAAAGCCCTTGAACTGGCCGACGATACCGACGAGGTATTGCTGCACATGGCCTACGTTCATCAAAACATGGGCGATTATGAACAGGCCGTAACTTACCTGAAACGCTGCCTTGAGCAGAATATGGAAAACCAGGATGCCTTGTACGAACTGGCATTTTGCTATGACGTGCTCGACAACCAGGCCGAAAGCGTGCAGTTTTATCAGCAATATATTGATAACGAGCCGTACAGCTACGCCGCATGGTATAACCTCGGCAACGCCTTTACCAAACTGGGTTTGTTTGAAAAGGCTATCGACGCGTATGATTATGCCATACTGATCAAGGATAGCTTTGCATCAGCCTATTTTAACAAAGGCAACGCGCTGGTTAACCTCGAAAAGTATGCCGAGGCTATTGAGGTATACCGCCAGACTTTTGAGTACGAGCAGCCTAATGCCGATACTTATTGTGCCATTGGCGAGTGCTACGAAAAGCTGGAGCAGATGGACGATGCCCGTGCTTTCTACAAAAAATCGGTTAAAATGGACCCTAAGCTTGCCGATGCCTGGTTTGGCATTGGGGTAACGCTCGATTTTGAGGAGCGTTATTTTGAGGCCCTGCACTTCTACAAAAAAGCGCTGGATCTTGACCTTTCAAACGCCGATTACTGGTTTGCCATTGCCGATGCCGAGTATAAGTTGGGGCATATTGAGGAAGCTGAAAAAGCCTACGAAAAAGTGGTGGAGTTGAACCCGGTGGATGTGGATGCATGGCTTGATTATTCGTCGATACTGTACGAGCAGGAAAAACTGGGTGAAGCAATTGAGGTAATGACCCAGGCCATCAAGAATAACCCCGACGCGGCAGAACTTTACTACCGCATGGTGGCTTACCTGTTTGCCAAAGGTGACTATAACGAGGCGTTAAATCAGTTAGAGATGGCCTTGTCAACCGATCCTGAAAAACATTATATCCTGTTTGATTATTTGCCGCAGCTGCAAAAAAACAAGGTGATCATTGATATCATCAGCAGGTATACAAGATAGTTTTTAGATTATTTTAATTTTTTTTTTCAGCGGCCGGATAACCCGGCCGCTGTTTTTTTATAGGCTCATGTAGGGTGTCCACCAGTTTGATAATAGCTCGCCCTCCATATCGGTAGGCGTGCCGGGTACAGGCATAAACAGTTTAATGTTCTTTTGCTCGGCGTAGTCAAGTAACCTTTCGGCTGGTTCATGCCAGGCATGTGGTGCTAAATTAAAGGTTCCCCAATGTATGGGCATCATTACTTTGCCTTTCAGGGCGAGGTGGGCATCTGACGCATGGTCAGGCCCCATGTGTATATCGGGCCAGTATTTGCCGTAGGCGCCAACCTCAAGCATGGTCAAATCAAACGGACCAAACTCATCTCCAATATCCTTAAAGCTTGGTGAGGGCCCCGAATCGGCACCAAAAAATATATTATGTTCCGGCCCTTTTATTACGAATGATGACCACAGCGTTTCATCACGATTAAACAAACTCCTGCCCGAAAAATGCCTGGCCGGGGTAGCGGTTATCTTCAGGTTATCAAGGGTTATGCTATCGCCCCAATCCAGTTCGGTATAGGTTTTAACACCCCATTTGCGCAGGTACTGGCCAACACCCAACGAGCATATAAACGGAATGTTCTTGGTTGCCAGATATTTAATTGTATGCTCATCCAGGTGATCATAATGATCGTGCGAGCTGATCACGGCATCAATATGTGGCAGCTGGTTCAATGGCAGGGGCGCGTCAAAAAAACGCTTAGGCCCTATGCTTTGCGAAAAGGATACACGCTGGCTCCAAACCGGGTCGGTAAGCAGGCGTTTGCCGTCTATCTCAATAATAATGCTCGAGTGGCCTATCCAGGTAATGCGCAATCCGCTGGCGGGTGGCGTATTGTAAATACCGGCATCGGTAGTAAACGGCCCCAGCTTTTTCAGCGGTACATTCTCCTGCTTATTGCTGAGGTATTCGCGTAATATCGATGGCATTTTACCCATTCCCGCGGCATCAGTAGGAATCAGGTTGACAAACTTTTTGCCCTGTTTTTTAGCGTGTTGTATGCCCATAGTGTGGTGTGTTAATATACAAATGCTAATATGGGGCTTTGTAGTTTAATCGTTCTGTAAAAAAGTGATGCATCTGTCGCAAAACTCGCGCAGCATATCGGGCAATTGTTTTTCGGTATACGGATGCCTGCCGCCAATGGTATGATCTCCACCCTGAATAACATAAAGCTCAGCATCGGGCTGGGCGGCATGTAATTCCTCCGCGTGCGATAGGGGTACGGTCGAGTCGGCATCGCCGTGTATTATCAGCCAGGGTTGGGTTATCTCCGTCGCCCTCACTATAATATTCAATCGCTCAGGGTTTTTATCCAGATCATCCAACAGGGTCGATTTTACCGGCATTTGCTGCCCGGTGCGCTGGTTAGGGAAGTGCATTACACCGGCCAGCTTCCATTGCTTTTCGGCCTGGCGCGGCCACAGGTTACGAAAGGTAGCCACCGCCGCCATGCTGATCAGCTTCTTGATCCGCGAATCCTCGGCTGTTTGTATAATGCTTATGCCGCCGCCCATGCTATGGCCTATCAGGTACACCTCATTAGTGGGTTTAAAAGCCGCGCCGCTGCCTGCAAAATCAAGCACGTATTTTAAATCATCCAGTTCGATAGAAAATGTGTTCTCGCTAAAGCTGGTCAGGTCGGTAAACTCTGTAGGCTCATCGGCAGTAACCCCGTTGTGCGAAAAGTTGAACTTTAAAAACCGGTAACCCCGTTCGGCAAAGTAGCGGGCAAGCAGGTTATGCGTGCCCCAATCCTTAAACCCCTTAAAGCCATGGGCGAATATCACGAGCGGGGCATCGGGCGTTTCGGTATCAACGGTAACATCAAGCGATATGGGGCGGCCTTTAGCGCCGGGGGTAACAAATTGTTGCTGTACTATCATCTGTAATAACGGAGTTGTAATGGATTAACGGGCTAATTGTACGTTTTGTTTATTGGCGTTTTATAGTTGGCATACCACACCACCATGCCCAGGCTATCAGCAAGGGTTGTAATATAACCAGCCGTACCCAGGCCAACAGCGGCGTAACTGTAAGGCTGCCCAATTGCAGCGGCGCATCCGCAATCATGCTGATGTGCACCGGTAAAAAAGCGACCAGCATTAGTATAATACCAAATGCCGCCGGCTTTCTTGTTTTTACCGGAATTAAAAGCATGGCAAATAATACCTCGAAAATGCCTGCCAGTAAGTTCAACGTTTTGGGAAATGGCAGATAGGACGGTATTATTTTTATGTATGATGCCGGGTTAATAAAGTGGTTAATGCCGGCCAACGCGTAACCAATAATCATAAGTATAAGCGCCGCTTTTTTCATAGTGATTTTATTTATGCCGATAAATGCCTAACAATCAATAATGTTATTAAATTTATAATGCAGTTCAGGCAACCTAAACGCTATTTCACAGGTACATGTTAGCAAGGGTAACTGATAAGCATCAATCGCAAAATATTGTTTTGCCATGTTGTGTGTGCGGGTTGAAAAATGTTTATTTGCAGCCCCGTAAACAAGGAATGTGTGTTATTTATATACATTCTAAATACGGCTGTTTGACAAAGTGTTGACATAAGGGGGTATTATTCCTGTTATTTTTGTTGGGTTAAATTTTAAACTGCTTTGAAGTATTTAAAGGTTATAGCTTTTACGCACAAACAGATCGAGCTGAAGGAGTTGGGGAAATTGGTTATTTGCCAGGAGGATCTGACCGTTAAACTTCAAAGGGTTAAGGTTGAATTCGGTATCTCCGAATTATTCTACCTGGCTACCTGTAACCGTGTGGTATTTGTTTTAGCCACCTCTCAAAAAGTTGACAGGCCTTTCGCCGAAAAATTTATCGGTTCGCTTGAAATGGGCTTATGCTCGCACTACATGGGCACCTTTATGGATGCCGCCGTTATTTACGAGGGACAGGATGCGTTGAACCATTTACTACGTACCTCATGCTCGTTAGAAAGTTTGGTAGTAGGCGAAAAGGAGATATTAGCCCAAATACGCAAAGCATACGAGCAAGGCAGAGAGGGCGGCCTAACCGGCGATTACCTGCGAATGGTGATGAATTGTGTGGTTAAAACGGCAAAAGAAGTTTACACCCACACCAACATCTCTAAAAACCCCATCTCGGTAGTATCTCTGGCTTACCGCAAACTAAAAGACCTTAAACTTTGCTCAAACGCCCGCATCCTCATCATCGGTGCCGGCGAAACCAACCGCAACATCAGCAAGTATCTTCAAAAACATAAGTTTAGCAACTTTGTGGTATTTAACCGCACCGTGGCCAATGCGCAGCAATTAGCTGCCGATTTGGGTGGCGAAGCTTATGGCCTTGACGAACTGGCTAACTATAAAAGTGGCTTTGATGCCATCATAACCTGTACATCGGCTACGTTGCCTATTATTACTGCTGAACTTTACGCCTCGTTACTGAATGGCGAAACCGGCCGTAAAACCATAGTTGACCTTGCCGTACCTAATGATACCGCGCCCGAAGTATTGGAGCAATTCCCGGTTAACTTTATTGAGGTACACTCGCTTAACGAGGTTGCCAAACGTAACCTACAGGAGCGCTACCAGGAGCTGGTACACGCCGAAGCCATTATTGGCGATAACATGACCGAGTTTAGTTTGCAACTTAAACAACGCCGCGTAGAGATCGCTATGCGTCAGGTGCCTGAAAAAATTAAGGAGATACGCAGCACCGCTTTAAACACTGTTTTTGTTGATGAGGTACAAGGTTTGGATCAGCAATCGCGCGAGGTGTTGGAGAAGGTGATCAGCTATATGGAGAAAAAATATATCAGCGTACCCATGATCATGGCGAAGGATATATTGATAAACGGTAATTAATTATTACCGCACCACTTTGGTCAGGTTGCCATCCCTGTCAAAACAAAGCACCAACGTATTCACCAGTTCGGCCCCGGTACTATCTGTCACCGTAAATTGATGGTCAATTTTATAGCCTACAAATTTTGGCTTTACCTTTTTGATTATTCCGGCCTGTAGTTTCCTGAATCCGGCTTGTTTATTTTCGTAAAATCCGCTTTCTTTCCGCTCGTTAAACAGTTTAAAGTTCTCGCCCATCTCGCGAAAGCGTAAAGCTTCCACTTCCATTATTGAATCATCCAGCCGAATATATGCGCTATCATTTTGGTACGATAGTATAATGCTGTCCATCTCACTAAAGCCTACGGGTTTATAACCCGGTGTATCGGCCAGGTGAGTGGCTGTCCATTTTTGGGCGTTGGTTTGCGCGGCGGCAATAGCCTTATCATCCTGCTTTGGGTTTGAACAGGCGGCTAATGCAACTAAAGCTACAAGGCAAAAAAGTGGGCGCATAATGCAATATAATCATTTAGGGGCACTTAATTGTTTTAGCAGCCGATAAACATTTTATGGGACAATATTTTGGAGTGTGTTAAAACGCCTCGCCCAAATTGAACATAATGGTTGAAAACCCACGACTCACCGCATAATCAACCCCGATATTGGTGCCCGAGTTTTTGTTGAACTTTAAACGTAAGCCTGCGCCGCCTGCCGGGTGCCAGTACTGAAAGCTGCGTGTATTTTGCTGCGTTACCGAGTTTACACTGGCAAATACCACATAACCTAACAAGCCATTACGGGTAATATCGCGGCGGTATTCTCCTTCCATGTAGATCAGTCCATCGCCACGAAAACGATTCTGTTCAATACCCCGGCCTGAGCGGTTGTAGGGGTCCCAGCCTATGCTGGGCAGGTTAAGGTATGGTGTACCGGGTGTCAGGGTAGTCCAGTAGTACGCCCATAGCGCCAGTACATTCTTTTTGCGTTGCAGCGGCGTAAGCGATATATACTTGCGCATATCAACATAAAGTGATTGCCAGTGATTGTTGCTGCCAAATACGGGGCTACTGAAACGGTACACCAGGTTAGCATAGCAACCCGGCAGTGGGTTTATAGAGTTATTGCGGGTATCGTACAACAGGTTAATACTCGGCCCCGATGAAAAAGAATTCTGACTATCCTCCGTCCCCGACTCATATCCCGTAAAATTCCTGAGCGCGTTACTTCTATTGGTTTCAATATTGATGTAGTAGTCAAGGTTGTAACCTATCCCCGCGAAAAAATAAGGTTTTATCTGCTTTAGCGCGCTTTGGTAAAAGCGGAAGTAACGGTAATCTAACAACAGCTTGGTATCGTTATCCTTACCACCGCCTATGCCCCAGGTATACTGCGGGTATTTAAGCACCCGGGTATCACCCATAATATTCCAGGAGTTATTTTTTAGCCAGATGTTGGAGCGTATAGGCAAACCATATCTACCCTTAAAGTTAAAATAAGGTGCGAAGGTAACACTCGATAGATAGGTTGTACTCCTGTCCCCCGTATAAAAACCGGCAGTTGTAGAGGTAAACAAGGCTTTACCACCACCCGGTACGGTTGATGATGCAGGCAGGAATGAAAAGTACAGATCCTTATCCTCCTCGGCCTCTACTTTTTTAGGCTTGATGTTGAACAGGTCTTTGGCTATATCGATCAGATCGCGCTGGCCTTCGGTGTTGATCACGGCGGCTGTATCCTTGTACATGCGGGGTTGAGCCAGGGCGAAGCATGGCACAAGCAGGGCAAGTAAAGCGGCGAAAAATCTGATCATTTAATATGCTGAACGGAAAGATACTAAAAAGTGATACTACAAACAGTAACATTTTTACACAAAACAGCCCCGTCATGTTAAATAACGGAGCTGTTTTGTACACGGGCTGTTATTGTTTGTTCTTGATACTGTCTTTTTTAGCCTGCGCTTTTTTCTCTTTACTTTTTTGTTTTTCGTTACCGATGATGTAACCGCCACCGGCACCTAAAGCGCCGCCAATAAGCGCGCCCTTAACATCACCGCCGATAAGGCCACCCGCTACGGCACCACCGGCACCGCCAATAATGGCGCCCTTACCCTGCGAACTCATCTTTTTCTTCTTGCTTGTGTCCTGCTGCGCATGCGCGGCATCGCCCGCCGATATAATGGTAGCCATCGCCAGGCTTAAACATATTGCTAACTTTTTCATAGGTGTTACTATTTAATATGTATGATTAGCAAATAGCAAGCCAAGCGTGTTTTTTAGTTAGCCCTTATCACGTTGAACTTATCGCGGTACTCTTTAGGCGTAAGCCCTACGCCTTTTTTAAATAACTGCCTGAATGATTTTACATCATTGTATCCCGAATTATACATCACTTCGGATATGCTTTGGTTGGTTTTTTCCAACAGCTTTTTAGCACCCTCTAAACGGGTACGTTGCAGGTACTCAATAGGAGTGATGCCGGTAGCATGCTTAAAGCGGCGCACAAAGTTTCTGCGGCTCGATGGTATATCGCCGATTATCTCCTCAATAGTTGCCGATTTGTTGTACTGTTCTTCCATGCGCTGCTGGGCGTTGGCTACCAGCGGGTCGGTATGATCTTTTGAGGGTAAAAAGGTGGCGAAGTAGTTTTGCCTGTCCCTATCCATATCAATGGCGAATAACTTGGCTATCTGTACGGCCACCTCGCGGCTGCAATATTTCTCAACCAAATAAAGCAACAGGTGGAAAGTATTAGTAGCACCGCCACTGGTGTAAACGCCGCCATCATGGGTAACCACTTCTTCGGGTTGTACATCAATCTGCGGAAAGTTGCGGGCCAGATCATACGTGGCCAGCACATGCGTGGTAGCTTTACGACCGTTCAATAAACCGGTAGCTGCTAACAGGAAAGCCCCGGTGCAAAAACTGGCTACCTCGGCGCCTTGCCCAAATTGTTTCAATATCCAGGGGATGAATTCCATATTGGCACCTATCATCTCCTTAAGGTTCCCGTAGTCCGAATTAAAGGCCGGTATCAGTATCAGCCGGGCATCGGCGGCATTGTCAACATTCAGTATATGGTATTTGTTATTCAGCAAGCCTTCGGTTTCGGCGCCTATTAGTTGTATATCAAAAACAGGCGTTTCGCCACGGCGAAGCATGGCATTGTTTACACTCTCAAATACATCTAAAATGGCGGCAATGCTTAGCGGACGGCATTGGCGCGTGTACATTACGGTTAACGGTATCATGTTTACAAAAGGTGATTAAGTAGCTAATTTATAATAATTTGTCCGATACGCCCCCTTACCTTGTCAAGTTCTCACCTTATTGTAAACAAAATTGTGTTGTAATTTAGTATCAGCTCAAAGTGTGTATAATTAATAAAACCTATTTGTATGATGTTCGGCTTAAATTGTTTTCAGTACGGCGATCATTCAGGCACAGCCGAGATCACACACCAGTTATGGATAAAGGCCAGCCCCGAGCGGGTATTTAACGCGGTTACCCAGCAGGAGGGTCTTGCCCAATGGTGGATAAGCCGTGTGGAGGCCAAGCCCGAAATTGGCTATATCAACCTGTTTTACGAGGGTAGCGATGTAATACCGATGCAGGTTGTATGCCTGCAACCGCACACCTATGTAGCCTGGCGCTGCCTGCTGGAGGGTGACGAGTGGTACAACACCATCATCAGTTTTGAGATAAGAGAGAAAAACGGCGTGATGATACTTAACTTTAAGCAAAGCGGCTGGCCCGCGCAAAACGAATATTTTTCGATATGTAATTTCCATTGGGCAAGGCATCTGCTTAAGCTAAAGCATTACTGCGAAACCGGCAAAGGCCTGCTCAACACTACCGCTACCGATAACTGGGGCGAACTATCGACACTATTAACCTGATCAATATGAAAATAAACAACCTTATCATTATCACTATGGCGGCAGCATTAAGTGCCTGCATAAAAACCGACAATCGCGGAGCGGCCAACACCGCAGCCGCCAAAAGCATGTTCGAGGCCTTTAACCGGCACGATTGGAAAGCCATGGCCAACCACTATGCCGATACGGCCAGTTTTTTAGATCCATCCTTCGGACCGCAGTATGTTAAAAAGACCCGCGCCGAAACAGCCGAGAAGTACACTGCAATGCAGCAAATGTTTGCCGATATTAAGGATGATATTGATGCCATACACGCCAGCGGCGATGTAGTGGTGGTTGAATTTACATCGAGCGGTACGCCACAGGGCGGGCAAAAGTGGCATTTGCCTATATGTTCGGTACTTACCTTTAATAAGGATGGCAAGATAATAAAGGATGCTACTTATTACGATAACGAGTAAACCTGTTGCATTGCTGTAGCTGAATTTACATTGCGCTTATTATTTATTAAAAAGCATACCGCATCTTTGTTGCCCCGATCAACACACCGGCTTATTACAGCAATGACCAGACAACGATACATCTCGCTTATATTAATATTAGGTACGCTAACCGCTTTAGGGCCATTCTCAATTGATATGTATTTGCCGGGCTTCCCGGCCATTGCCAAATACTTACATACCGATGTTGCCGGGGTGGCACTGTCGCTATCAAGCTTTTTTATCGGCCTATCGGCAGGGCAGCTGCTGTACGGGCCTTTGTTAGATAAATTTGGCCGACGCAAACCATTGCTGTTCGGCCTCAGCTTTTACATCATCGCATCCATAGGTTGCGCTATGGCTACTTCGCTAAACGCGCTGATTATACTACGCATTATACAGGCCATAGGTAGTTGCGCCGCGGCGGTGGCATCAATGGCCATGGTGCGCGATCTGTTCCCGGTTAAGGATAACGCCAAGGTATTCGCCCTGCTAATGTTGGTAGTAGGTGCATCGCCCATGGTAGCGCCAACCATCGGCGGTTACGTAACCGCCGGCCCGGGCTGGCAATGGGTATTCATCGTATTAGCCGCTATGGGCGTGTTTATTTTATTGGCCGTAATATTTGTATTGCCCGATAGTTATCAGCCCGATCCAACCATATCGTTAAAACCCAAGCCTATCATTAACGGCTTTTTAAATGTGCTGAAAGTGCCGCAGTTTTATACCTACACGCTTACCGGATCGTTCGCTTTTTCGGGCTTGTTCGCTTATGTGGCGGGTTCACCACTGGTGTTTATGGAAGTATTTGGCGTAAGCGATAAGGTTTACGGCTGGATATTCGCCGGCCTCTCGGTAGGCTTCATCGGCTCAAGTCAGGTGAACAGCCTGTTGCTGCGCCGCTTTAGCAGCGAGCAAATTGTTAAGGTATCATTACCCGCCCAGGCTTTGGTGGGGGTGTTATTTTTATTGGGATCGATATTAGGAGTATTAGGCTTTTGGGGCACCGTGGTAATGATATTTGCCTACCTGTGCTGCTTGGGCATGACAAACCCTAACGCCGCCGCCTTAACCCTTGCGCCATTCTCCAAAAACGCGGGTACAGCATCATCATTATTTGGTGCTTTGCAATTGGGTATCGGCGCGCTGGTATCAACCAGTATCAGTTTGTTCGATAGCCTATCAGTAGTACCACTGGCCGCCACCATGTGCATAGCGGCAGTAATAGCCTTCGTCATCCTATTCACCAGCCTCCGCGTAAACCGCGGCAAATTTACCGGTGTAACGGGGGAAGCTGCTGTTATGGTGCATTAGTGGGTCGATGATGGTCGATAGTCCATGGTCCATAGTCCATAGTTGAGCTCTAAATAAATCCTACTATTGACCATCGACCATCGACCAAATCAACTACTCCCTTATCGCCGTTACTTTCGACCCGTCCGCGCCTACGGTTTCAAACACTATTTCCTTATCGGTAAGTTTTGATACGTAGAAGGGGAATTCACGGGTTTGGCCTTCGCCGAGGTCTTCTTTAAAGCGGATGTTGTCGGCCTCAATATGGTAGGTGCCTTTTGATAATGTTTTGCCGCCCCAAATTATTTGCAATCTGTCATCACTGGTAAACTCAATGTAGGGTTTTAATTCCTCCAGTTCCATGGTCGATACGCTGTCGGGAGGGTTGGCTTCCGGATTAAAAACTTTTACGTATTTCCATTTTCCGCGCAGATTTTCGGGTTTTAGGTTGCCTGAGCATCCGGCAAGTAAAAAAAGTAAGGCGATATTTATTAACAGAATGATATTTTTTGCCATATCGGTAGGCTGAAAATTAATAAGTGAATTGTAAAAATATCACTTTATTATAACTTAAGTAAATATTTAAAAACCCTTGACGAGGGTTTAAAACTATGCAATATTTGGTACGTAATATTTATACAAATGCGACCGTAACTCTACTCAAATCCTAAACAGCTATACAGCTAAGGTTTTGAAAATAAAGCTGTAAGCTTTTCAAAAAGGCCCCAACCTTATGGGCTTATCATTCTAAAATTCATAAAAAAAATGTCTGGTTTATTTATTAACCTGTGGTGGGTTGTGCCCATCGTAGTAGCCCTTGTTATGTACAAATTTGTGCTCAGGGTTTTCTGTGGAATGGTTATCGTGCCTGATGACCGTATTGGTTTAGTTATTAAAAAGTTTACTCTAAACAACAGCAAGCGTATGCCCGACGGGCGCATTATCGCTACCCATGGCGAGGCCGGTATGCAGGCCAAAGCGCTTGCCCCCGGTTTATACTGGCGCTTATGGCCATGGCAGTACGAGGTGATCATGGCTCCGTTCACCATTATTGAGCAGGATAAGCTTGGTCTGGTTAAGGCGAAGGATGGTGCATCATTAGATACCGGCCGGGTGCTGGGTAAACCTGTTGATTGTGATAAGTTTCAGGATGCCATCGCTTTTTTGGATAATAACGGGCAAAAAGGCCCGCAGGCGGCATTCCTTACGCCGGGTAGTTATCGTATCAATACTTTTTTGTTTGAGATACAAACCGTGCCTATTACCCACATTAATGATAACAAGGTGGGCATCATTACCACGCTGGATGGCGAGCCGCTGGACAAAGGCGAAATAGCGGGCGAATCAGTACACGGGCATAAAAACTATCAGGACCCGATAGCATTTATTAACGCCGGTGGGCGCAAGGGTTTGCAGGAGGACGTGATCCTTTCAGGTACCTATTACCTTAACCCCTGGTTTGTAAGTGTTGAGCAGGTGGATATGGTTTATATACCGATAGGTTACGTAGGCGTGGTAAACTCCTTCGTTGGCCCCGAAGGAAAGGATACAAGCGGCGACAGCTTTAAGCACGGTAACATAGTAAAACGCAATGAGAAAGGTGTTTGGGAAGAACCGCTCGACCCAGGTAAGCACCCCGTGAATATTTACACCCACGCGGTTGAGATTGTGCCTACCACCAACATTGTACTCAACTGGGCCGATAGCCGTACCGAGGCGCACGAGCTGGATAAGAACCTGTGTACCATAACCGTCCGCTCGTCCGATGGGTTTACGTTCAACCTTGATGTATCGCAGATCATCCACGTGCCGCGTAACGAGGCGCCAAAGGTTATTGCCCGTTTCGGTAAGATGAAGAACCTGGTATCGCAGGTATTGGAGCCTACCATTGCCAACTACTTCCGCAACTCGGCGCAGCGTAGTGATGTTATCGGCTTTCTGGCTAACCGTATACAAAGGCAAAATGATGCTAAGGATCATATAAGCACCGTATTAGCCGGCTACAATGTGGTAGGGGTAGATACCCTGATCGGCGACATAGTGCCGCCCGCCGCGCTGATGAAAACCCTTACCGACCGTAAGATAGCCGAGCAGGAAAAGGTGACCTATGAGATACAGCGCCACGCCCAAATTGAGCGTAAGGAATTTGAAAGCGCCAAGGCCGGTGCCGATATGCAACCCGAGGTAGTAAAATCAACCCGGCAGGTGGAGATCAATACGCAGATGGCGGCATCAAAGGTGGCGGCCGCCAAAGGTGAGGCCGAATCAAAAACCATTAACGCCAAGGCCGATGCCGAGGTGAAAACCATCAACGCCAAAGCGGATGCCGAAGTAAAAACCGTGAATGCCGCAGCCGATGCCAACGCTACCGAAGTTAACGGTACTGCCGAGGCTGGCAAGATCAAGGCCATAGGTTTGGCCGAGGCCGAAGTTACCAAGCAAAAAACCGAAGCCATGGGTACCGAGCAATATGCCGTAGTACGTGTAGCCGAAGCATTAGCCAGCAACAATATTAAACTGGTGCCTGAGATTTTGGTGAGCGGCAAGGATGGTGGCTCTGGCGGAATGATAGATGCCTTGATAGGCAACGAGATGCTCAAAAAACTACAGAAAGAGAACGCCGCATCCGCGGCCGAATAAACGATACCTTACCTAAAACCCTTATCACATCAAACAAAAAGCGCCCGTAAGGGCGCTTTTTCATTTTGTAGTTTTTAATTGTTTCAGTTCGGTTTTGAGCTCGTTCATCTGTTCGTTCATTTGCCTGTTCTCCAGGTAATAGTAAATGGCGAAGCCTAAAAATATCTTACCTAATACAAACACGGCAGCAAAAACCCAGCGCCATGCCTTGTGTATGCGCATGTGCGTAGCTTCTGATTCTATATCAATATACTGCGGTTTGTTATCAGTTTCGGGTTGTTTATAGTTGGGTTGCTCACGATAGATACTCGGCTGGCGTGTTTCGCGCAAGGTTATCTCGTTTATCTCGTCGGCAATTTTTGGCCAAAGGTGGGCAGGCGGTTCAATAGCCATTGATCCGGCCAGCCTTTCCATATCCTCCTCAAGCGCGAGCAGGGCACTCTTAACCTCGGGATGTCTTTCTTTCACGCCCAACACCTCCTGTACCTCTTGTTCCGAAGCGCAGCCTAAAACATAGGCCTCAAGTATGCCGCTGTTAATATACTCTTGCATCGTTACTCTTTCTTATGATTAAAAATGCTTCCTTCAATAGTTTCTTCACCACATCCTCCGGCTCATTCATTTCGGCGGCAATGGTGTTGATTTTTTTACCGTGGTAATGTACACCGCAAAAAACCTGTAGCTGGCGTTCGCTCATACTGTTCAGGTATTTGTTTGGGCGATGCTTTACCGTTTCGCTGATGTCGCATTGCTGCATTGTATTAAAATACGATGAAAGCTTACCGCGGGCTATCAGCTGCAATTTACGATAAATGTTTTCTTCTGATTTGGTCAGTTCATCGGCCAGTAGGGCCACTGTTGTAAAAGTATCATTAAGATACTGCTCTGCCAGCGTACGATCTTTCACAACATCATATATGTAACCTAACAGCATGCCTGCGTAGCGGTCATATATAAATTGTACGTCCTGTACTTTAGCTTGCAGGGGTGTGTCTGCTAAATTTTGTAAACGCGTGTTCAAATGATATATGGGGGTCTGTAAAGCATTTCAAATATCAGAATTTTTTACTTTAAAATAAAGAAAATCAATTTATTATTCTTTTAAGGTGTATTAACCTTTAGGTTGGAATTTGTAACTATTGGTATAACAAGGCCTCCCGGTAGCTTAATATTATCGGCAATTATAATATTCCCTTTTAGGTTTTGGGTGATCTCGGCCGTTTTGGGCAGGCCTGTTTTTTTATTGATGGTTATTACCGAATTGATGTTGCCCGCCATGCTGCGTTCAACCGGCATACCGTTAAGTTTTGCTGTATCAGCCCGGGCGATGGATACCGCCGTACCATTACCCTGAATAGTAATATCCGCAGTTAAAACACTCTTAATAAAGTAAAAATTACGCAATGCAAGCGCCGGTTCACCGGGTATCTGGCTGCCGATGGTCCATTTCTCAGTTTTATTTATGGCTGATGATGGGTAGATCAAAAATACCTTTTCGATGATCGCCCTAAAAGCATCATCACCTAATGATGCCTGCAATTGTTTAAAGGTTTGTTCGCGCTGTGCCGTATCGGCCTTAAGGTTATTGGTTACATTCGCCAGGTTTTCATCAGCCTGATCAATGGCTATAACCCTGCCCGATCGCGATTGTGTAAACTGAAAACTCTTGCCTTTTAGCTGAGCCAATGCCTTCGAGTACAAATTAGCAGAATCTACCCGTTCCGAGCTGAATTGCAGCGTGCCATTCGGCAGATCCATTTGCAGGTTAACACTGTCGTATTTGGCGCTTATGGTATACAGGGTATCTTTTACATCGGTCACCGTAAAGCTCACCTTAGCCGCTAATATCAAAGTTGTTTCCAACGGGCGTTGCCTGATGGTTTGGGTGGTGGTTGTAGTTTGTTTAATGAGCAGCGAGTAGGTGCCGTCTTTTGCAAGATTTAGCGCAGGCTTTAGTTTTTGCCCGATGGCAGCAACTGTACAAAGCAATAACAAGACGGTGCCTAAAAGTTTTTTCATGCGCGTTAGCCCTGCCTGCAAGGGCCGGGGCGAGTGAAGATACAATTTATTTAAATATCAGCCGGGCGAGCGATATGGCCAAAGCATCCTCGGTGGCGCCTACAACGTAATCCTTTACATGTGGCTTGCTGCTGATGTATCTGCGTAAATAAAAGCAGGCATAGGTTGATGCCAGCGCCGCCCCACCGCCAATAAGCGCTCCGGTAATTACATCCTTTCTATTTACCTTACTGATAGCCGCCGCCGATAATGCCCCGTTCACTACCCGGCCAATCACTCCGGCAAAGCCTGTACGGTTAGGGGCGGCAGGTAACTTATCGCCCACTAACTCACCGGCAGATAGTACCTGCAATACCTTAACACCCACCGGTGATCTTGCTAAATCAATGGCCTTACCATCATCATCATTTTTAGGTTGATGCGATAGATAGGTAGCCGTAGCCGCCGGGGCCATCATGGCGCGCATACCGGCAATTATACCAATGCCTATTATTTGTTTCAGGTAGTTTTGCATCGTGTAATGTTTGAATACACAACGCTTTATATGCTTATAGGTTTACCTAAAAACTCGAATACCAAACCTAACTATAGTTTGTATGTGAGAATGAGTTGACCCGTTTGTGTGAAATTTGTCCCAAAAAGTAAACAGGTTAGTGAGATCATATTTCCTGAAATTAATAATTAGTAAATATCTTCCTTTAAAGAAATTTCAAACAGTAACAAAATCATTGCATCAGCTGACTAATAAAACCTAACGGAATAAATGCACAATTTAAGGTTGTATAATTTAAGGTATCTGGTTTTATGGCAGCGTGTTTGGAATTACCTGGTCAAACATCTTACTATGAAAACAAATTTTATTTATAACAGGTACAAAGCTTGTATACATAGTGCCAACTGGATATTTAATCACTATTATAAGTACAGTAACTGTTATGCAATCAAATCGGACGATGAGGAGATGCAAACCATTTTAAAAAAGATAGCCATTGCCTACGCCAGGCTCATCAGGTTTGTAGCGCTACGAAAAAAATCAGTACTAACAGAGCCCGCCATAACCGATGTTATTGATGAGAGCGAAGTGTTATTAAAAGATAAACACTCAATATTCCTTAAACTATCGCACTTTTTAAATGCTAATTACGATTTGTTGGTGAAGGTATTTGATAGCAAACGCTCTGTCAGCATCATCAATAAGGAAATAGAAACCCTTGAAGATAACCTGGATCATGCCGGCCAGCTGGTTGGCAAAATGGATGTGATGCTCAAATCATCGCAGCATGTGTATAATCTTGATCAAAAACGACAGATAGCCTGACCAAGCCTTTATTAACCAAACAACATCCAACAAGAAAGCTCCACCTGAATGGGTGGAGCTTTCTGTTTATATGCGGTGTTATTATTTACCATTCGCTTTTTTCAAACTATCCTGACGGGCGCGTTCGCGTTTTTTGAAAAAGCCCCTCAGCAAAAAGTTATGCTGTACGGCCTCAAGATCGTCATTCAGTTTTACTGAGCTTTCTTCCAGCTGATCGAGGGTGTTTTGCATTTTAACGGCTGTTTTACGGTCGTTAAGTAAAATACCCAGCGCATTGTCGGTAGTATTTAATTTTGATGATGCCTTGTTCAGGTTATCAGTCAACATGCTGGCATTAGCCGCGGTTTGCTGCAATTGCGCTACTGATTGTTTTATCTGCCCGAAGGTAGCGGTATCGGTCAGCAGTTTATCAGCAAAGCCGCCTTTGGTGTTCATCTTTTGGCTAAAATTATCCAACTGTACCGCCATGCGCGATGCACTTTCTGTAGTAGCTTGCAGGTTTTGCATGGCCTTGCGTAATTGTACTGCCATAGTGCTATCAGCCAATAAAGCGCCAACAGTACCTTTACCTTGCAGTATCTGGCTGCTTAGTTGTTTAAAATCTTTAGTGATAGATAACAGGTTGCGGTTATTCTCCTGCAAAGTACCCATCATCTCGTCGGTGGATAGCATCTTTTCTGATTGTATCCTGTCGCCATCCTCAATAACCGGGGCCTGCGGACTACCGCCATCCAGTACGATGATCTTGTTACCGATCAAACCGTCCGAACCTATTTTGGCCTGGGTGTTACGGTGAATGTAAGGCTGTACACCTTCGTCTAATGACATTACTACCTCAACCTGCGAGTTGTTGCTAAAGGCGATCTCTTTAACGGTACCTATCTTAACGCCTGAGAACCAAATGTTGCTGCCTTTTTTTAAACCGGCCACATCAGTAAAGGTTGAGCGTATGTGTATACTCTTAACAAATGTTTTTGATGAGCTACCCAAAGTAAGCACTCCAACTACAAATATTATAGTACCCAGGGCAATAAATATGCCCACTATTATCGCGTTTTTTCTTTCCGAAGCATCCATTGTTATGGTATGTTTTTATTGAATAAAGTTATAATCATAAAAAGGTTTCACACGGGCATCATTTGTTTCAAAAATCTCGTCAAACGATCCAACGCGCTGAAACTGACCGTCGAGCAACATGGCTATACGGTCGCCTGTGCTTTTGGCGCAGGTAAGGTCGTGCGTAATAATGATAGATGAAGTATGATAACGCTGCTGCACCTCGTTGATCAGGTCATTGATCTCGATACAGGTTATCGGGTCGAGGCCCGCGGTGGGCTCGTCATACATCATTATCTCGGGGTTCAGTATCAGCGTACGTGCTATACCTATCCGCTTACGCTGCCCGCCCGAAAGTTCAGACGGCATTTGGTTAATGGCTTGCGACAGACCAACGCCGTCAAGCACTTCTTCAACCGCCTTGTTTATCTCCTTGCGGGTAATGCCCTTACGGTTACGCACCAGCGGGAACTCCAGGTTCTTGCGCACGGTCATACTATCGTACAATGCACTGTTTTGAAATGAGAAGCCTATGCGTATGCGTAGTTGCTGTAACTCCTTATCAGTTAAGGTAAGCACATCATTAGCCAGTACGTTAATGCTGCCTTCATCGGGGCGTAACAGGCCCGATATTAGTTTTATCAATACCGATTTGCCTGTACCCGAACGGCCAAGCACCACCAGGTTCTCACCCTGAAATATGTCAAGATCTATACCGCGCAGTACATGGTAATCACCAAATGATTTTTGGAGTTCCCTGATGCTGATAACCGCGTTGTTATAGTCGATATGTGATTTTGCCTTTTCCATATTACCTGAACCAGCCGGTTATTTGAACGATCAGTATCTCCTCAATAAATACCAAAAACATGGCTATAACCACCGCGTTGTTAGCGGCCTTACCTACGCCCTCGGTACCTTTGTTTGAGTGGTAGCCCTGGTAGCAGCCAACCAAGCCGATAGTAAAACCAAACACGATGGCTTTAGCTAACGATTGGTTGATGTCGATAAAATCTATCGGCTCAAAAACCTCACCTATAAACGCGCTGTAGCTAATGCCCTCGTTAGCGCTGATGTTAAGGTAAGCACCCAACAGGGCTATTAAAGCGGTGTAAGTTGCCAGCAGGGGTATGGTAAGCGTTGTTGCCAGTACACGTGTGCAAACCAGGTATTTAAAAGGGTTTGTGCCCGATACTTCCATGGCGTCAATCTGCTCGGTAACACGCATGGAGCCAAGCTCGGCACCAATACCTGAGCCTACCTTGCCCGATGCGATGATGGCCGTAACCATTGGCGCCAAAGCCTTTAATATAGCGATTGATACCAGCGATGGCAGCCATGAGGTAGCGCCAAAATTCATTAACGATGGCCTTGATTGCTTGGTAAATATTATACCGATAATAAAGCCTGTTAATGATATAAGCGGTAACGAACGTACGCCTACCTGGTAGCACTGGCGTATAAGCTCGTTCAGCTCAAATGGTGCTACAAATGCTTCTTTGAAGAAACGTGCTGTGAAGCCGCCAATGCGGTACAGATCAACAAAAAAGTCGGCAACGCGTTTCCGGAGCTTTGAGCCTGGTTTGTGTTGCGGAGGTGTTGTACTTGTTGTATCCATTAATGCGCGCAAAGGTATTATTTATGCCTTATAAATATGTAACCCATACCTTACAAATTAGATACCATATTGTTTATAGCGATTAATTTTAAACTTTACTGACATTTAGATTACCGTATGTGTAACTAAAAAATGACCTGACTTTAAAAACTTTAGGCTGATTTTAATGCTTTTATATAAAAAGGAATATTTGAGATGGGCATTTACAAACAAAAATGGATGGAGATATTGCAACGGGCAAATTTGCAGGGGTGGACGGTTGAAGAAACAGATGATGCCATCCACATTAACATGCCCAACGTAACCGACCTGAAATTGATACGCGATAATATACCCGGTACTATTGCCGGCCTAACGCTTGATATTGACGAACCCAAGGAGCGCCTCAAATTTGTATTCCACAACGGGCACGAAACCTTTGACTACATCATCAATCCTGATGCTGACTAAGCCCGCTCAGATCTAATTCGGAACTTTATAACGATAGATGGGTACGTATAGACCCTCGCTGGTGGTAAGGTAATTCCTGCCGTCGGAGGTAAAGCCTATGGCCTCGCCCAGTTTTTCCTGCTGATAGGGGAGGTCTATCGGGGCGCGCTGCAGGGTTTGCCAAATGGCTTCGCCGGGTTTACGTTTCCAGTAAAATACCTTTTGGTAATTTTTTACCAGCACCTGCTGGCCATCCTTTGAAATATCGGCAGCAGTGATCCATTTTAAAGGCTTGATCCCCGGGAAAAATAATTTACAACGTTTGGTAAGCTTTACGGTATCGTTTGCCTTAAAATCTAACGGGGTGGTGTAAACGCCAACGCTGTCGCGGCGTTTGCTTACTATATAAATCAGGCGATCAACAGGGTCAACCATCATGGCCTCGGCATCCTTGGGCCCGTCCGGATAGATCATATTGAGCGCTGTGGCTTTGGCGTGCACCTTTCTTTGTGTTGAAAATTCGGGCTTATCTTTTATGCGATATATACTTACAAACGGCCTGCCCGAATAATTATCGCCAATATCGGCAATGTAAATATAGCTGGCACCTTTTACAGGCCCGGGGCCGGTGGATATGTCCTCACAATCGTGCCCGCCCCTGGAGTGGTTGTGCTGCCAGTTATAGTATACAAATGATAGTATTTTGCCCTGCGCGTTTATACCAAAAAAGCGACTGGTATCGCCGCTATCATTATGTACATAGTAGGTGTTTTTGTTTATGGCTGATGCTGTTATGCCCGATGTTTCGGCAGTTTGAATAACCTGCAATCGGCCGGCTATCTCAAATTTTGAACGCAGGTAACGGTGCCAGCCATACGCCGAAAAGAAAACTATAACAACAATAACTAATAGCGCACCTAACTTTTTTTGCCTGCTCATTTTGAGTATTTAACAGGCAAAGTAAATATTTATTGTTAAGTTTTTAATTAATGCGATGTCTTGTTGCAATCAGTGTGATACAACGACGGCTTGTTCCTCATTATCCTGCTCAATCTCATCAAACGTACGATAATCGGCCAGGCCAAGCTCGTACACATACTTGCAATTGTGGTTGCTGTTAGGGGCGATGAATACCGGCATATCAAAACCCAACTGCTGATAGTAGGGGGTAATAAAGGCCTGCACGGGCAGGCTGTTTGCGGTATCAATAATTTTTTGGGTGAGCTTTTTTAAAGGCTTCAACAAAAGTTTAATATCGTTAAGCAATATATCGTCAGACAGGGGAACCCAGCGGTTAACGCCTTCAATCTCTATTAATAAGGCATTGTTGCGTACGCCTTGCAGGCTCCCTATAACATTGCGTTCGTTACTTAATAAGCTGTTTATAACAACCAATTGCCCTATGTACCGGCTAAACACCATCACTCGCTCATGCACGCTTAAAGTTATCATATTTGCTAATTTTATTAGCAAATATGCAATTAAAATTAGTACGATGCAAGGCTTTATTCAATAAAAAATCCCCTCCGTAAATGGGAGGGGATCGATATTTTTAAACCACAGCGGCGGGTTTTTCTATTTGAATTTCCGCATCCGGGCGCGATTGATCTTTCAGTGGCACTTTGCCTCTGTCTTTACGAACTATGCGGCTGAACAGAGATATCTCCTTATCAAACAAAAAGCGGAAGAATAATACCGTCCATGATTTATGTGATATCAAAGTATCATAATAAACAGGCGCGGTCTTTTTTATTTGTGGCAGGCGGTTCCATGGTATTGATGGAAAATCGTGATGCTCATTATGGAAACCCACGTTGAATGATACGGTATTTAAACGGCCGTAATAGCTGTAAGTTTCCTGCTCCTCGTTATGGGTTAGGTAATGCTCCTGTATCCAGCGTGCGCCAAGCGGATGCAAACCTACCGAGAACATAAAGCTCAGGAATAGATAACCAACCGCGGCTCCGCCCATAAAATACCATATTGCGGCGGTAAAGGCAACCTGTACCAATACGTTGGCCACAATCCACGAGTCGAAATTCTGGATCTCCTTTAATCTTGATATACGGAATACCTGGAATACCGGGAAGAAAAGCAGCCAGATGGCTTTACCCAAAAATGAGTTATTGATCAAACGGGCTTCCCAACGGTTAGGCAGATCGGCATCCAACTCATGTATACCCTGAAACGAGTGGTGTTTAATATGGTAACGCTCAAACGATACCGAGCTCGGGAATATTTGCGGCATATTGGCCACCATGCCCGCCCAGCGGTTAAGTTTTTTGTTTTTAAATAGTAAGTGGTGTGCGCACTCGTGTATCATTACAAACAAAGAGTGATCGGCAAAAGCGCCTAATAAATAGGCCGCGCCAGCAATTACCCACCATGCCTGATCGCGAACCAGCCACGCTACAACTACCTGAAAAAGCACTAAGCCTATTATGGCAAAAATAGTCTTTGGATTTCTACCAATAAGATGGCGCACCTCCGGGTGTTCCTTTAATATCTTTTTTGTACGTATGCGGTGTGGTTCCGAATACTCAGAATAAACGAAGTCAGTTTTTTTTGTCATGTATTTGTAAATATAGGGATAACGTTGATATTTCACAATCGGTATAAGGCTTTACAATTATTCTTTTTGTTAAAAAATTTAAAAACTTGTTAAAATGGCGATTTTTCAGCTTCAAGGTTATTTTAATGTTAACAAATAGCTAACTTGTAGCATAATGTTAATTAATGTATGCTTAACATCCATGTTACATTTGCATTATGCCGAACACTACGCTACCAGCCTATGCCATTGTTGAAATATTAATGCGATTATCAGGAATTAACAAACAAATAGGAGATTATAAAGGACACACATTGCGCAGCGGCATTGTTAACGTTAAAACCACCGGCGGCACCATAAAAATATCTGCTGACCTGGTTATGCAACAATTTAACGCGCCCGAACAAATAGGGGTTGACCAGCTTACCCTAACCGCAAGCTCATTCAGGCAACTGCGCAAACGCTAAAAACCATTTGGTGCCTGTGGTGTTGTAACTATAACCAATTCAGGCAAGTATGAAAACCGACAAACACTATAAATTCATTAATAGCGGTACCGGTTATTGTATATTCCATTACTCGCTGAGCAGTAACCTCACTCCCGAACAGATCAACATTGAACTTGAAAAGGTGAAAGCCCAGGTAGCATCAAACAATGGCCTGTTGCTTAATACCATTTATTGGGAAGAAGTGCGCGACGATAACTAACCTGCCCCCGAACGTACACATCATACTGTTGGTTGTGTATTTATTTGGTTATACAATTTGCCAAACCAAACCGTTAATTACCTTTGCAGTAACTAATTTGAAATACCACCATGAACAAAGCATTAAAATTAAAGGCATTGGCAGTTATGCTGATGGCCATGTTCTTTTCAATTACTACCAATGCGCAGGATGCTAAACCCGTTGCCAGCCCGCGCGATAGCGTAAGCGGCAAAGCCGGTAAAGCCCAAATCTCAATTAACTATGGCAGCCCATCGGTAAAGGATCGTAAAATTTGGGGTTCACTTGTACCTTACGGCCAGGTATGGCGCGCGGGTGCTAACGAGGCTACCGTTTTTACTACCGATAAAGCCATCAAGGTTGAAGGTAAAAGCCTGCCTGCTGGTACTTACAGCTTTTTCACTATCCCTGCCGAGGGCGAGTGGACAGTTGTATTTAACAAAGTGGCCAAACAATGGGGCGCTTATAAATACGAGCAAGCGCAGGATGCACTGCGTGTAACCGTTAAACCAACAAAAGCCGCTGCTAAAAGCGAGCGTTTAGTTTACGCCGTTAACCCTAAAGGTTTCACCCTAAGCTGGGATGAATTAACCGTACCGGTATCAGTAAAATAAGCTGATCAAAATATTTTTGTTAAGCCTCTGCATTTGCAGGGGCTTTTTTGTTGCAGCATTACTCCTGTTATGTATATTTACGGCTAATGTTTAAACCTAATTCGCCTCTTATAAAATTACTGATCATAGTTTTTACGCTGGGGCTTGCCATTTATCTGCTCATGGTGTTTGCTGATCATCCGCAGGCGGTTGAACAGTATTATTCCCAGGGCCTTTACCAAGGTGTTGCCCTGGTGCTGCATTCGCTATTTAACTGGCTGCCATTCAGTATTGGCGATTTGGTATACATAGCCGTATCACTATTACTGGCCTATGTGGTTTTTAATATTATAAGGCATCTTTTTAAAAAACGCTTTAAACAAGCCGTTTACAGTTCATTGCGTCTTGTTATTGGCATACAGATAGGGGTGGTTGTATTTTATTTGTTTTGGGGATTGAACTATTTTCGTCCGCCGGCCAGTGTACGCCTCGGCCTTACGGATACCGCCTATACGCTTACCGATCTGAAAGCGGTTACCCTTGTGTTAATTGACAGCGCCAACCAAACCCGTCAAAAACTTTCGGCAGCGGATATGGCCAGGCCTAACGATAGTATTTACAACTCGGCACAGCAGGCACTTAAAAACCTGTCCGACTCATCATCGCAATTTAAAACCTTTAACCCGGGGGTAAAACCGGCCATGTTAACCTTTGTAATTAACTATCTGGGTACGTCGGGCTACTACAACCCATTTACCGGCGAGGCGCAAATTAATTACCAGATGCCGGTTTATATGCGCCCCTTTGTGGCTTGTCACGAGCTTTCGCACCAGGTAGGTTTCGGGCCGGAGGATGAAGCTAACTTCGCGGGATTTTTAGCGGGTATTAAATCAAAAGATAAATTGCTGCGCTACTCGGCCTATTATACAGGTATGGAGGAGTTTATGTACGCCTTGCGAGCTGCCGATACCACCTCGTTCAAGCTGTTTAAAAAACGCATCAGCAAAAATGTAATGGCCGATTTGAAAGCCGAACGCGAATACTGGCAGTACTATGAGGGCAAGCTGGATGCCATCAGCAGCATATTTTATGATAAGTTTTTAAAAGTGAATAATCAGCCGCAGGGGCTGCTTACCTATAACCAAATGATAAACCTGGCTATGGCCTGGTATAAAAAGCAATTGTACACCCACCGATAGGTTTATTGCAGCTGTTTAATAATTGATTATATTTGAGGGAGTTTAATGTTGAAATGAAGAGATTGCTCCTTATCATGATGCTTTTTACCTGCGGATACGTGCAGGCGCAAAGCATAACCCTTAATGACCTTACCAACCTTGCCCAGCTAAGCAATGGCGAAGCGCACGATTACCTGGTGCTATCGCGCAAATTTAAACGCGATTATATCCAAAAGATAAATGGCAAACAGGTTGAAAACTACAAAGGCCTTACTGATACCACCAAACGCGAAACCGTAATTATTGGCGATGGCCAAAAGCTGGATAACGGCTTGCTGCTGCGCAATGTTTACTACGCCACCAACAGCCGCAAGTTTTTATTGAATATGATAAGCCAGGCAAAGCAATCAAACTTTAAGTTGAGCTTTACCGGTATGGATGCGGGCAACAACATCTTTATGTTTGATGACGATCTGTACCACATCATTATTAACGTTGGGCGAGGTAAAGGCACCGGCTCCGTAAGCGTAAAGCAAAAGGAGTTTGTGGGCGTTTATTAACGCTTAGTTCAGCGTGGCGGGTAGCCGCTTTATATATTCCTCATTTTTATCAATGCCGTTATGCCTTTGGCCTTTCAGGATGATAAGCCGGTCGCCCGGTTTAAAATGCTGTTTTAGTTTTAATGACGATTGATAATAGATGCGCCCATCCGCATCGCCATGAAAAATAACAATCGGTGCTTTAACCTTTTCGATATAGCTGTAAGTATTCAGCTGATACTTCGAGATGAACGAGGGCAGGAATGGGTATAAATTCTTAGCCAGATCAATAAAACTATAGTACGGCGCCAACAATACCAGCTTATCCGGTTTATTATTAGCCGCTAACCACGCGGCAGGCCCGGTACCTATCGAAAAGCCCATGATAATAATGCGCCGACCCTGATACGCATTCTTCAAGGTATCATAAGCAGTTTGCACGGCTTGCAGCAAATCTGCCTCACTGCTGATGTGCCCCGTGCTTTTACCAAAACCGGGATAATCCAAAACAAACATATCGTAACCCATAGCCGTATGTTCGGGAGTGATATCGCCCCAATCATCAGCATTACCCGCGTTGCCATGCAGAAAGAAGATTAAACCCTTAGCGCTATCGGCTTTAAATAATACACCGCTCAGGGTATCGTTACCGCTCTTAATACTATACTCCTTAAATGGATAAGCAAAGCTGAATTTATGGTTGTGTGAAAGTTTAGCTTCGTGGAAGATGAGGCTATCCTGCTCAAAATAAAAATAACAACACACCGCTATGTAAAGTGCCGCGGCAATACCCGCCAGCCAGGTAAGGGTTTTTAAAAGTTTGTTCATATATATAAGGTGGTCAAGTTATGTAAATGCCGGGGTTAAATCAAAGCCTGCATAATCGGTGTATCGTAAAAAATCTGTTTATATTTACCCGCAAGCGTTTATACTATGCCCCAAACAACGGCACTTAACAAGTGGCTTTACTTATTTTTAGGCTTAGCGGTAGCCATTAACTTTAGCGGGTTGTTTGTGCCGCTCATGAACCCCGATGCTACCCTGTATGCCACCATTGCCAAAACCATGGTGCTGCGTAATGATTATGTGAACATTTACGTTCGCGGTACCGACTGGCTGGATAAACCGCATTTCCCGTTTTGGGCGGCTGCCTTTTTCTTTAAGATATTCGGTATAAACACCTGGGCCTACAAGCTATCGGGCATTGTATTTATGCTGATGGGGGCGCTGTATACCTGGCTGTTTGCTAAGAGTTTGTATAATAAACAGGTAGCCATTTGGTCGGTATTGATATTGCTGACGGCCCAGCACATCGTCCTCTCAGATAACGATGTTCGTGCCGAGCCTTACCTTACCGGGTTGATCATTGCCGCTACTTATCATTTCTACCGATCGTACACCAAACCCTCGTTTTGGCATTTGCTGATAGCCTGCCTGTTTGCCGGTTGCGCGGTTATGACCAAGGGGATATTCGCCCTCATCACCATTGGCGGCGCCATAGCCGGGCACCTTATCATTACCAAACAGTGGAAACAGTTATTTAACCTGCGCTGGTTGCTGGCGGCGGTGCTGGTATTTGTTTTTATGTTGCCCGAGGTATATTGCCTGTACCAACAGTTTGATGCTCATCCTGAAAAGATAGTTTTTGGCCAGCAAGGGGTATCAGGCATAAAATTCTTTTTTTGGGATAGTCAGTTCGGGCGGTTCTTTAATACCGGGCCCATCAAAGGTAGCGGCGATCCTTCCTTTTTTGTGCATACCACGCTATGGGCATTTTTGCCATGGTCGTTATTATTGTTCGCGGCCATATTTCAATTCATTAAAAAAGGCAGCAAAAATGCACGGTCGACCGAGTGGTTTAACCTCTGCGGAGCCATGCTTACCTTCCTGATGTTTTCGGCCTCAAAGTTCCAATTGCCGCATTATATCAATATTGTGTTCCCGTACTTCGCTATTATCACGGCGCAATATGTTTGCGGCATCCAATCGGCAAAAAGTAAAAAAGCCATCAATATTACCCAATGGATAGTTGTAGCATTGCTTTTGATAGTCTTAGTTGCCCTGCAATACTTTTATCAACCATCCATTAATAATGCGTTAGTAGTTACGTTAGTACTTACGTTAATGCTTACGCTTTTATTGGTGTATGTAAATAAAGGTGCGGAATGGCAGGAGCGGGTAGGCTACCGCGGTATTATAGCCTGTATAATTGTCAACCTGTATTTAAACTGGGTTTTCTATCCCGATGTGCTTAAATACCAGGCGGGCAGCGAAGCTGGTATGTATGTAAGCGAACAAAAATTACCCGCTAACATACCCCTGCTGCAAAGTGGTGATGATGTGAATTTCGCAATGGAGTTTTACCTGGACAGGCCGATGAATACCATACCTGCCGATGGCTCAGCAAAATTGCCGACTGACTCCTTTATGCTATATGCGCCTGCTGATGCGCTAACCGGCATACTAAACGGCCGTAAAGCAAAAACGCTCAAAATATTTGAGCGTTATGCAATTACACGACTTAAACCCGCTTTTTTGAATAAGGCTACACGCAGCAATCAAACAACACGTATGCAACTGGTTTTGGTAGCCGCTGAGGGTAAGAATTAATATTTTAACTAAGCAGTTTTTGCAGGTATTTGCCATAGCCGCTTTTTATGTAGCGTTGTGCCAAAGCGCCTAACTGTTCGGCATCAATAAAGCCCATGCGGTAAGCTACTTCTTCAATACAACCTATTTTGGTATCCTGGCGTTTTTCAATTACGCGTACAAACTCGGTAGCATCGCTTAGTGAATCGAAAGTACCGGTATCCAGCCATGCTGTACCACGATCCATTACACCTACTTTAAGTGTGCCTTGTTCAAGGTAAACCTTGTTTACGTCGGTTATTTCGTACTCGCCGCGTGGAGATGGCTCAAGATCAGCAGCTATATTTATAACGCTGTTATCGTAAAAATACAGACCCGGTACCGCGTAGTTCGATTTTGGTTTCTCCGGCTTTTCCTCGATAGAAAGCGCATTGAATTGCTTGTCAAATTCCACCACACCATAACGCTCAGGGTCAGCAACCGGATAAGCGAATACCGCCGCGCCCTCTACATTGTTAAAGCTTTGTATCAGCTTGCTGAAGCCCGAACCGTAAAATATATTATCGCCCAAAATAAGGGCGGCTTTATCATCGCCAATAAAATCCTTACCAATTACAAATGCCTGTGCCAGTCCGTTCGGTTTTTCCTGAACGGCGTACTCAAAGCGGCAACCCAGCTCGCTACCATCGCCCAGCAGGCGTTTAAAGCTCTCATTATCTTCGGGTGTGGTGATGATCAATATCTCCTTGATATCGGCCAGCATTAAAACAGAAAGCGGGTAGTAGATCATCGGCTTATCATAAATAGGCATAAGCTGTTTACTGATGGCCTTGGTAATAGGATATAGCCTGGTGCCTGATCCGCCTGCTAAAATAATACCTTTCATATGTACGATGGTTTTGTGTTGGTTAACGGTTTTTTATTGTTTTTGTTAGTTGTTTTTCAGTCTGTTGATGCAAATCTCCAAACTATCGCGCCAGTAAGGAATCTCGATGCTTAGCGCGTTCTTGATCTTGCTTTTATCCATTACCGAATAGGCCGGGCGCACCGCCCTTGTTTTGTAAGCGCTGGTTGGTATAGGCAAGGTTTTAACATGCGTTTCTGATAGCGCGAATATCGCCTTGGCAAAATCATACCACGATGCCACACCCTCGTTACTGTAATGATACAGGCCATAAGCGGTGCTTTCGGTTTTAATGATCTCCAATATGGCATACGCCAGATCGATGCCGTAAGTAGGCGTACCCACCTGATCGGCAATAATGGTTAATTGCTCCCGCTCGGCACCCAGCTTAAGCATGGTTTTAACAAAGTTATTACCATACTCAGAGTATAGCCAGCTGGTACGCAGTATAAAGTACTTCTCTAACACGCTGCTGATAGCCAGTTCGCCATCCAGTTTGGTTTGGCCGTAAGCGTTTATCGGTTTGGCAATATCATCCTCAACGCGAGGGGTGGAGGCGTTGCCCTCAAACACAAAATCAGTTGATGTGTGAATGAGCGTGGTGCCATATTCAAGGCAAAATTTGGCCAGGTTTTCGGCACCTACCTTGTTTACCTTATCGGCTGTTTCGTAATCATCCTCAGCCTTATCAACAGCGGTATAGGCCGCGCAGTTAATGGCATAGGCCGGGCGTTGCGTTTCAAATATCTTCTTCAGCCCATCAAGGTCGAGTATGTTCGCCTCGCCCTCGCCCGGAAAATAAATTTCGGTAATGCCCTCGTTTTCGGCTATCTGTTTGAAGCAGGTACCCAACTGGCCATTCGCCCCGAATATTACTATATTCTTCATGCTTTGTGGTAGATGTTAAAAGAATGGTTCCTGCACATCGGCAAGGTAGGGTAATATCCTGTCCTTCTCTGATGTTTGCAATGTATCGGCAGGTAATATCCAGTCTATATTTAGTGATGGATCGGCATAATGCAAACCACCCTCTGATACTTTGTTATAAAAATTATCGCATTTGTAAGCAAAAATGGCGGTATCGCTCAATACCACAAACCCATGCGCGAAACCTCGTGGTACAAACAGCTGATGCTGATTTTCTTCACTCAAGCGTGCGCCATAGTACTGCCCGTAAGTAGCCGAGCCTGGGCGCAGGTCAACAGCGATATCCAATACTTCGCCTTTAATTACACGTACCAGTTTAGCCTGGGCGTGTTCACCTTTTTGCAGGTGCAGACCACGTAATGTACCTTTTGATGAATAGGATTGATTATCCTGCACAAAGGTGGTATTGGTGCCGGTAAGCTCGTTAAAGGTTTGTTGATTATAGCTTTCAAAAAAGTAGCCACGGTCATCATTAAATACCCGTGGTTTTAGTAACACGCAACCCTCAAGCGGGGTAAGTTCAATGGTCATATTTAGCGTTTATCGTATTGGGTTTCGTAATAGTCTGAATATGCGCCGCTGGTAACATGCTCAATCCAGGCCTTATTGTTCAGATACCAGTCAATAGTTGCTGAAAGGCCCTGCTCAAACGTTACTGATGGCTCCCAACCTAACTCTTTGTTCAGTTTGGTAGCGTCGATAGCGTATCGGGCATCGTGGCCCGGGCGGTCTTTCACAAACGTGATCAGCTTTTCGTTAGTACCAGCCTCACGACCAAGTTTTTCGTCCATCTGGCGACAAAGCACGCGCACCAGGTCAATATTAGCCCACTCGTTAAAGCCGCCAATGTTGTAGGTATCGCCGTTATTGCCTTTATGGAATATGAGGTCGATAGCGCGGGCGTGGTCAATTACATACAACCAATCGCGCACGTTCATGCCGTTACCGTAAACCGGCAGCGGTTTGTTGTTCAATATATTGTTGATCAGCAGTGGTATCAGTTTCTCAGGGAAATGATTTGGCCCGTAGTTGTTTGAGCAGTTTGATACGATGACAGGTATGCCATAAGTATCATGGTAAGCACGCACAAAGTGATCGCTTGATGCCTTGCTGGCGCTGTATGGCGAATGCGGATCGTACTTGGTAGTTTCGGTAAAGAAACCCTCGGTACCTAACGAGCCGTAAACCTCATCGGTTGATATATGATAGAACAGGTGATTTGAGTAATCATCCTTCCAAAATTGTTTGGCGGCTTCAAGCAGGGTTACGGTACCTATCACGTTAGTATACACAAAATCAAGCGGATTGGTGATCGAGCGGTCAACGTGCGATTCGGCAGCCAGATGCACCACATCTGTTACACCATATTTCTCAAAAATTTCATTGATGGCAGCCGCGTCCTTAATATCGGCACGCTCGAAGATGTAATTAGGCTGATTTTCAATGTCTTTGAGGTTCTCTAAATTACCGGCATAGGTAAGTGCATCCACATTGATGATCTGGTAATCAGGGTAATTTGTAACAAAACGCCTCACCACGTGCGACCCAATGAAACCGGCACCTCCGGTAATTATTATTGTTTTCATATAGCGTGATTAATATAATTATAATTGTTATTGGCCGAAAATAATGATAAAGTTGTAATGAAACTAAGGTTTTATAGATTTTTTAATAAATATAATAATCAGTTCATCATGCATTTATACGCAGAAACCGTCAATGTGTTTAATAATAAAATTGAATGTTGCAATGCCGGCTATAATATTGTTTCATAAATGTATAAACTATATAGCTAACAGCAAAAATTTAAACTGGTATATACTATATATCAATGTTTTTAAGCATCAGCGGCAAAACATCATCGCCGTTCAGCTCTATCCATTTTACATCAGCATCGCGCCTGAACCAGGTGAGTTGCCTTTTCGCAAAACGACGGGTATTTTGTTTGATCATGTCGATGGCGGTTTTCAGATCAATCTTTTCATCGATATAATCGAATAATTCAGTATAGCCTACCGTATTCAACGCGTTTAAATGGCGATAGGCGAGCAATGTCCTAACTTCATCAAGCAAACCCTGTTCCATCATGATGTCCACCCGGCGGTTAATACGATCGTAAAGCTGCTCTCGCGGCATGGTCAATGCCAGTTTAATAATATTGAACGGCCGCTTATTGGTATTAGCCGTACGGTATGATGAAAATGGCTTGCCAGTTGTTTCAAAAACCTCCAGCGCACGTATAATCCGTTGCGGGTTACTCAGGTCAACCTCATTATAATAATCAGGGTCAGCATCCTTTAACTTTTGCTGAAGATGGGTGATGCCATGCTGCTCCAATTCCCTGCTTAGGTTATCACGCACACTGGCAGCCGCTACAGGTAATTCATCAAAGCCCTCGCAAACGGCTTTTATGTATAAGCCTGAACCTCCGGCTAATATTACTACATCATGTACTTTAAACAGTTCATCCAGTAGTTGTAATGCCTGCTTCTCGTAATCGCCGACGTTGAAATTTTCGGTTATAGAATGCGAGTCAATAAAGTAATGCTTTGCCGCTGCTAATTCATCAGCATCAGGCTTGGCGGTACCGATGCTCATCTCCCTAAAAAACTGCCTCGAATCGGCCGATACTACTACCGTATTATAATGTCGGGCCAGTTGTATGGCAGCCGCGGTTTTACCCACCGCCGTAGGGCCTGCTACTACAATAAGTGTTTTGGGTTGATGAACCATCAGGTTAATAAAGGTTTTAAAAATCAAATAGCGACGGTTTTTTAAAGCCATCGCTATTTGTTGTATTTCTTGACCATAGTCGATTGACCATGGTCAATCGACTATGGACCAATTAATAATCATCCCTGCTGCCACGGCCGCGATCTTCGTCCTCAAAGCCTTCATTATCTGAAAACTCACTGCCAAATTCATCATCTTCTGCTGATTCTTCTTCCTCGTCAACAACGGCTTCGCCGGTTTCGTCAACTTCCGTAAAGTTCTCGGTGTCTTCCGGATTGTATTCCATCTCGTTCAAAAAGTCAAACTCCTCGCTGGTTGGCGGCAGTATGGTTGGGTTGAACACGTTGCCGAATTGCTTAGGTGCTTCGCCAACCGAACGTACCACCTGCGGATATTCAGCCTTTGGCGATTCATCTAAAATGATCTTCATCAACTCAACGTGGAAATCGAAAGGGCGGTCAAAGTTAAAGGTGTAGTAAAACTTTTGGTGCGGATCATCAATAAAACCGCTCAGCCTCACTTTTTCCATCAGGGCAATACCACGATCAATTTTGCGCTGGGTGGGCATAAAGGTGATCTCCTCGCCTTTGGTCCATTGATCGTTACTGATGTAAAATGATGAAGAATACTCAGGATTATATCCGGTAGATTTATGTATAGCGTAATGAAGATCCTGAAAAGTTTGGTTCGATTTTACATCGATCTCCCTTACAATATCATCATAATCCTCAAAAGTGACCCTAAACCTGTATACTGCCATTTGTTATATTTTTATCAAAATTAATAATGTTTTTTTTATTTGGATTGAGCAACAACTTTTAAGCCAATTTGTGTGCCTTTTTCAATTGTAAATTCAAGCGCTGCCTCACGGGTATTAGGAATCTCGCCTTCAAGTATGGCTTCGCGTATCTGGTTTTTGATAATGCCCACCTCGCGGCCTTCTTTTAAGCCGAATATCTCCATAATATCAGTACCGGTAACGGGCGGCTGCCAGTTGCGTATACTGTCGCGTTCCTCAACATCCTTTAGTTTTTGTTGTACCAGCTCAAAATTTTGACGGTACTTTTTAACCTTGTACTCGTTTTTGGTGGTAACATCGGCCTTGCACAGTTGCATCAGGCTGTCAATATCATCACCGGCCTCAAAAAGTAAACGCCTAACAGCCGAATCAGTTACTACAGATTGCGACAATACGATAGGGCGCAGGTGCAGCTGTACCATTTTTTGTACAAACTTCATCTTATCATTAAGCGGAAGTTTTAGCTGCGCGAATATTTTGGGCACCATGCGCGCGCCTTTGTCCTCGTGGCCATGAAACGTCCAGCCGTGGCCGGGTTCAAAGCGTTTGGTAGGCGGCTTGGCAATATCGTGCAATATGGCAGCCCAGCGCAACCAAAGGTCGGTAGTTGTTTCGCAAATATTATCCAGTACCTGCAAAGTGTGGTAAAAATTGTCCTTATGGCCTTTACCATCGCGGTACTCAACGCCATACAGCGCCACCATTTGCGGGAATATTTTATGCAGCAAGCCGGTATCAAACAGGTATTCAAAACCTATTGATGGCTTTGGGGACAGGATGATCTTATTCAATTCATCCGATATCCGCTCCTGCGATATAATTTTGATACGATCAGTATTAGCTTTTATGGCTTCTACCGCTGTATCATCTATCTTAAAATTAAGCTGTGTGGCAAAGCGTATGGCCCGCATCATGCGCAAGGGGTCATCGCTAAATGTTTCGACCGGATTAAGCGGCGTTTTTATCAGCTTTTGCTCCAGGTGGGTTATACCACCAAACGGATCAAGCAATTCACCAAAATTATCAGGATGTAAGGATAACGCCAGCGCATTGATGGTAAAATCGCGACGGTTTTGGTCATCTTCCAAAGTACCATCCTCCACAATAGGCTTGCGCGAGTCGCGGCGGTACGATTCACGGCGTGCGCCCACAAACTCCACCTCCATATCGTGATACTTAAGCATGGCGGTGCCAAAGTTTTTAAATACCGATACCTGTACGTTAAGTTTTTTGGCCACAGCCTCGGCAAAGGTGATGCCGTTACCTATCACCACCACATCAATATCCTTTGAGGGGCGGTTCAGGAACAGATCGCGCACGAAACCGCCAATGGCATATGCCTGCACATTTTGCTGACCCGCCAGTTGCGATATCACTTTAAATATATGGTGTTGCAGGTGCTCCTTCATTACCGGTAAATGCCCGTCGGGCATTAATGAAAGGTGCAAATTTAGGAAAATGAGTAATAAAACAACCTATTACCTCCGCAGAAACTCAAACCGGCCATCGGGCGCTAAACGCATTATGGTTGATGGCTTTTTTAACGAGGTATCGTGCTGATCGATATCCACCACATAATCAACACCTTCTATAATATCCTGAGCTATTTCGCCAAAGTTTTGGGGCGATGGCTGGCCGCTAATATTGGCCGATGTTGATACCAATGGTTTACGCAAACGCTGTATCAGCTGCTCGCAAAACGGGTGTTTGGCAACACGTATGCCCACGCTGCCATCAGTGGCTATCAATGCTTCGGATATGTTTTTGGCGCCCGGCATAACCAGCGTAAGCGGATTTTCGGCATATTCTATCAGGTCGTAAGCAATGTCGGGTACTTCGCGCACGTAGCTTTGCAGTTTATTGTCGGTATCCAGCAAAATGATCATGCTTTTGGCTTCTTCGCGCTGTTTAAGGGCGAATATCTTTTTCACGGCCTCGGTGTTGGTAGCATCGCAGCCAATACCCCAAATGGTATCAGTAGGGTAGAGGATGATACCGCCATCCTGTATAACTTTAAGGGCTTTTGCAACTTCGTCTTTAAGCATGATTTAAGTATTTACTCAGGGCTTCAATAATTTTTGTTTCGTTAAGTAACTGCATACATTTGGGTATGCCGTAAAGCTTGCAGGTGTTGCGCACACACGGTTCGCAGTTAAGTTCACCGGCGCGTATAACCGTCATATCATCCAGGTTAAACGGCTCGGTATTGTGCTCGTTACCGGCGCCAAATAATACTACAACCGGCAGCCCAACGCTGTTTGCCAAATGCGCCGGACCGGAATCAACCGTAAGCAAAGCCGCCTTACCCGCCATTAGCGATGCCAGGTTGCTGAGGTTGGTTTGTCCGGTGTGGTTCACTATTCTGTCCTTATCGGTAACACCGGTCAATATAGTGTTCACATGCTCTGCATCCTTTGGCGAACCGATCATGCCGATGCTAACATCAGCAAAGGTACTCAACAACAGGTTAAGCAGCGCAATACCCTTATCGACAGGCATACGGCGTGATGATGCCTCCGAATTAATGTTTACCAGCAACTGCTTAGGGTCGTTAACCAAAGCATGAGCCACAAGCTTAACCGGTTCGGATGGTATGGGTTTGCCTGTGAATTGCTCCAACAGGGCAATGTATTCGCGTACCCGGTGCACATTATTTGGACGCTTACAAGCTTTGGTGAGCAGCAAAAAGCCACCCTCGTTACCAAAACCTACACGCTTTTTTGCACGGGTACCAAAGGCCATCATAGCTGATGACAGCGATGGCGGCAGGTTAAAATAAATATCGTACTGTTTATTGCGCAGGGTTTTGCCGAAGCGGTATACACCGCGCAGGCCTTTAAATTCCTGCTTAGAAAAGGGATAGATATTGCTGATACCCGGAATAAGGGCGGCAATGCCCTTCAACTCCTGCTTAATGATCACATCAATTTGCGCATCAGGATAAAGCTGCTTTACCGCGGTAACGAAAGAGGTGCTCATCACCACATCGCCAAGCCAGTTGGGCAACCTGATCAGTATCTTCATTTGGATGGAGATGAGGGGTGAATGGTGAGTTGTGAATAGTGAGTAAGAATATCGGAGCGTTTATCAGATATTGTTTTATCTGTTTATTGCTCAGTTTCAATATTACTCACTATTCACACCTCATTACTCACCAATTAAACTGCAACGTTGTTTTCGCGCAGGGCGTCGTTCAGCGAAGTTTTTTTGTCGGTTGATTCCTTGCGTTTGCCGATGATAATGGCACAAGGCACCTGGTACTCGCCCGCAGGGAATTTTTTGGTATACGACCCCGGTATAACTACCGAGCGTGCCGGTACACGACCTTTATATTCAATCGGCTCCTCGCCGGTAACATCAATAATTTTAGTTGAAGCGGTTAATACCACGTTAGCGCCCAGTACAGCCTCAGACTCAACGTGTACACCTTCAACTACAATGGCGCGTGAGCCGATAAAGCAGTTATCCTCAATAATAACAGGTGCAGCCTGTACAGGCTCCAACACACCGCCAATGCCTACACCACCACTAAGGTGTACGTGTTTGCCAATTTGCGCACACGAGCCTACGGTAGCCCAGGTATCAACCATGGTACCCTCGTCAACAAAAGCGCCTATATTTACGTACGATGGCATCATGATAACGCCTTTGGCCAAATGCGCGCCGTAACGGGCAATAGCATGCGGCACCACGCGAACACCGGTTTGCTTATAGTCGGTTTTAAGAGCCATTTTATCATGGAAAACGAACGGACCTGTTTTGATCTCCTCCATATTGCGGATAGGGAAGTACAAAATCACGGCTTTCTTAATCCAGTCGTTAGTATGCCAGCGACCGCCGATAACCTCGGCAACGCGGTATTCGCCTTTATCTAACCGTTCAATAACGGTTTCAATGGCGTCTTTGTATTCGTTATATTGCAGCAGGGCGCGGTCTTCCCAGGCTTCTTCAATAAGTTTTTTCAGATCTTGCATGGTATTATTTAAACTTTGGGCAAATTAACGGATTTTTAACTTTTATTCGATTTTAAGTTTAATTTATAACTGTTTGAAACAGAACTTTAGTGTTTATCAAACAGTTGTCATTCAATTTTATTGGTTCCCGGCACAAGTGATGGCAAAATCATCATTTTTAGATAATAAAGAAACTTTTCTGTCGTGAGATGATAGCATTACATAATAGCTTTTGCTTTGTATAAAGTTTGAAACTTCAGTATCTGTAACGATGCTATCGGTTTGTAACAATTTTCTTAATTTTTCTATGTCAAGGGTAGTTGAAAGCTTAACTGTTTGCATAGCTTTAATTATATCCTGCGAACCTCCTGATAAGCGGAGTTTTACAGATCCGGATATTAAGTGTTTTGAGGTAAGAAATAAATCGTAACCTCGGTTATCAGAGCCTCTGTTAATTGCTATATCTTGATCTGAGCCACTAATTACCGATAAAAAAATAACTACATGGTCGTCGCCATTTTTGTCAAACGTACAATTGATTAGAACTTTGTTTATCGATACAGTAGTAACCTCTTTATTTCGGCAAGCACTTAATAGGATTATGCCTAATACAGCAAGTAATAAAGTGGATCTTATCATCAGTAGAATAAATTTTAATGATGATTTATTGGGCTCTTAACTGTTTTATAGCCTCCGGATCGAGGTAAAAGGTGAGTAACACAAAAGCTACTGAAACAAGCACAGCCACACCCAACGCACCCCAAATGCTTTTAGGATAATAATCCTCCTCCGGAAAATAGCGTTTAAAAAAGAACTCGCCATATAAATAACCACCTATTACATTGGCAACTATAACCCCAACGTTGTTGTGTAAAGCCATAATTGCCGCGTACGATACACATGAGTAAGCCACCGCAAAAGCCCCTATTCCCCAAGCCGCCCTTTTAAAGCCCGAAACATAAAGATTGCGTATCAGCAATGCCGCCCCAAAAAAGCTCGAAAAAAATATGCTGAACCCCCATATACTCCATTTTGAGTACAGCTCAATATAGTCACCCTGCTCTTGCTGGTAGTTATCTTCGTTCTCCTCGTCAAACTCGTCCTCGTATCTGTCGTTTTCAGTAGCCATATATAATTTATGTATGATGCAAAAGTATAAATGTGTTTTTAATTGAGATGTTTTAATACATGAGATTATATAACTATACACTATTTGGAATTATTATCTTAGCTGTACCTTTGCCTCATGCCTGAAAAAGAGAAATTACGTATAGATAAATACCTTTGGGCCATACGCCTGTTTAAAACCCGTACGCTGGCTGCTGACGCCTGCAAGGCGGGGCGTATTAAAAAAGATGGCCAAAATCTAAAAGCATCGTACGAGGTTAAGCTGGGGGATATTTACAATGTATCAAAAGGCCTGGAGCGCAAGGTGGTGAAGGTTACTGGATTGCTGGAGAACCGTGTCGATGCTAAAAAGGCCGTTGATTTTTATGAGGATTTGACCCCGGTGCAGGATACTCATTCGTTTCAATCCATGTTTCAGGCGCCAACTTTACGCCGCGACCGTGGCGCGGGTCGTCCTACCAAACGCGACCGTCGCGAAATAGACGATTTGCAGGAAGGCTACTTTCAAAACAACACCAAAGACAGCGACGAAGAATAATCCGAAAATACATGCTCAACAAAAAAGCCGCAGTTCAAAATAGAAGCTGCGGCTTTTTCATTTGCATATCTGCACATCAGCAAATCTGCATATAATTACTTTTTGTTATACTCCTCGTTAAGGCGTTTTACCACATCGGCAGTAACGTCAAGGCTTTCGTCGCCATATAACACGGTAGGGTTAAGGCGCGAGTAGCTTAATATCATTTTGTAGCCTTTTTCTTTGGCGTATTTTTTAGTGAACTCGCTCACTTTGTTAAACAGTTTGTCCTGTTCTTCGCCTTGTGAGTTTTGGAAAGCAGCACCGGCGTTTTGCTCATAACCTTGCACTTCTTGTGCTTTTTTCTGTAAGCGTTGCTCAGTTGCAGCACGTTGGTCGGCGCTCATGGTAGCGGCGTTCTTTTGGTACTCAACAATCTCGCGTTGTACGGCTTGTTTGCGTGAGTCAACATCACCCTGCGCGGCTTTGCCTTTCTTTTGCAGGCGGTCGCCCATGTCCTTCACATAGTCGTATTTAGCCAAAAGGGTGTCCTGGTTAATATAAACAATGGTTTCTTTGGCAGCGGCGGTGCTGGTTGAAGCAGCGCTTGTTGCAGGCTTATCGGCAGGTTTTTGCGCGTTGTTACAAGCCGCTAACGTTCCGGCTATTAATAATGCTGCTGATGCAGCTCCTAAAGTCAGTTTTGAAAAGTAAGAGGCTTTGTGTATCATCATCCTTCAGTAAAAAAATTTCACAAATATAATCTTTACCAGTAACTATCCTAATCATTTACCGGGCAAGTTTCCACAGCGGCGTATTTATCAACATAGCGGTAATCTCGCATATTTTTCGTATTTTTGAAGGTTATTCTTTCAATTATTTATGAGCGAACAAAATCAGGATAAATCAAATTACTCAGCAGATAATATACAGGTTTTAGAGGGTTTAGAAGCTGTGCGCAAGCGCCCCTCAATGTACATTGGCGATACCGGTGTTAAAGGTTTACACCACCTGGTATATGAGGTGGTTGATAACTCGATAGATGAGGCACTTGCCGGCTATTGTGATGATATTAAGGTTACTATACATAAAGGTAACTCCATTACGGTTGAAGATAACGGCCGTGGTATACCTACAGGTATCAATACTAAAGAGAATAAATCAGCACTCGAAATTGTAATGACCGTGCTGCACGCGGGCGGTAAATTTGATAAGGATACTTACAAGGTATCGGGCGGTTTGCACGGTGTGGGTATCAGTTGTGTTAACGCGCTGTCAACCCACGTAAAAACTGTAGTACACCGCGAGGGCAAGATATTTACACAGGAGTATGAGCGTGGTAAGCCTTTGTTTGATGTAAAATCAATAGGCGAAAGCGCGCGTACCGGTACTATACAAACATTCCAGCCCGATCCGGAGATATTCACCACTACTTTAGAGTACAAGTATGATACCCTGGCGGCACGTTTACGCGAGCTGGCCTTCCTAAACAAAGGCATCCGCTTAACACTAACTGATGAGCGTGAGGAAATGCCTGAAGGTGGTTACCAGGCCGAGGAGTTCTTCTCAGAAGGTGGCCTTAAAGAGTTTGTTAAGTTTTTAGATGGCACCCGTGCCTCTATTATTCCGGAGCCTATTTATGTTGAGGGCACCAAACAGGGCGTACCTGTTGAGCTGGCCTTGCAGTATAACGATAGCTACTCAGAGAATGTACACTCGTACGTAAATAACATTAACACCATTGAGGGCGGTACACACGTGGCCGGTTTCCGTATGGGTTTAACGCGTACGCTAAAATCATACGCCGATAAAGAAGGCTTGCTGAAAAACGTTAAGGTTGAAATTACCGGTGATGACTTCCGCGAGGGCCTTACCGCTATTATTTCAGTAAAGGTGGCCGAGCCTCAATTTGAGGGTCAAACCAAAACCAAGCTGGGTAACAGCGAGGTAAGTGGCGCGGTTAACGTTGCCGTTGGCGAGATATTGAGCAACTATCTGGAAGAAAATCCGAAAGAGGCCCGCATGATAGTGCAAAAGGTGATCCTGGCGGCTACTGCCCGTGCAGCGGCACGTAAGGCACGTGAGATGGTGCAGCGTAAAAACGTAATGGGTGGATCAGGCTTGCCGGGTAAACTGGCCGATTGTGCCAACAGCGATCCTGCATTGTGCGAGATCTACCTGGTCGAAGGTGACTCGGCGGGTGGTACAGCCAAACAAGGCCGTAACCGCGATACGCAGGCTATATTACCTCTGCGTGGTAAAATATTGAATGTTGAGAAAGCGATGGAACATAAGATCTACGAGAATGAGGAGATCAAGAATATGTTTACCGCGCTGGGTGTAAGCATTGGTACGCCGGAGGATGCCAAGGCGCTTAACATTACCAAGCTTCGTTACCACAAAATTGTGATCATGACGGATGCCGACGTTGACGGTTCGCACATTACCACATTGATCCTGACCTTCTTCTTCCGTTATATGAAGGAGCTGGTTGAGTTTGGTTATGTATACATTGCATCGCCACCGCTTTACCTGGTTAAAAAAGGTAAGGAGCAGGAGTATTGTTGGAATGATGAGCAGCGCGATAATGCTATACAACGCCTAAAAGGTGCCGGTAAAGAAGATAGCGTGCACGTACAGCGTTACAAAGGTTTGGGTGAGATGAACGCTGAGCAGCTTTGGGAAACTACCATGAACCCTGCCACACGTACACTTAAACAGGCAACTATTGAAAACGCTGCCGAGTGCGACCATACCTTCAGCATGCTGATGGGTGATGAGGTTGCCCCACGCCGCGAGTTTATTGAAAAGAACGCCAAATACGCCAAAATCGACGCGTAATTATTGGCAATATATAAAACTAAAAGCCTCTCAATTTATTTTGAGAGGCTTTTTTTATGCTTTTCGGCGACGTGTTTTTAAAGTGATATGTTGTTTGCCATAGTCGATAATGGCCTTGTATTTCATCAACACATCGCCACCCAAAACACCCAGTACTTTGGGGTTGTTAAGCTGCTCATAGGCTATGTTGATGGTTGATAGATCAAGCACGGCAACGTCGAAGCTATCCAGCTTTAATTCGCCCAGGTACATATCGCTTAACATAGCTGTAAACGATACCATGGAGTTAGTGCCCAGCCCGGTCGACAATTTATCGCTGGCAAAAATGAATTCGTCGCCATTAGCTTCGGCCAGCAGGGTTTTATCCAGTGCTGTGCGCGATGCGCCGGTATCAAGCACCAGCTTATATGTTTTTCCGAAAAGGGATATATCCACAAGCGGATGAAAACCATCGCCTTGTAAATCGATAATTTGTAGGGGTATGGTGTATTGCATTGGCGATAAAGATAGTGGTTTAATTAATGTGGTAATGTTATGATATAACTAAGTAAAATTATACATCGCAACCCCAAAAAGTATCAATTTAAAAAGAGCGTAGGCCTGCTGGAAAACCGGGCCAGGGAGTATGGCCTGTGCGGATGAAGGTTTTTTCCGGCTTGACTTTTGGTTACTTTGTGTCTAAGACAAAGTAACTGGCCTCTGCGGCCAAGAGCAGACTGACGATGGTTAAAAGCACAACCACCTAACAATAGCACTATCTTAAAATCGCTTCATTACCTGTCCTCAATTTCTTTTGAGCGATCAAAAGAAACAAACCTTAGCGATAGCGATCTCATGAGCACCAATAAAAAAACAAACAACAGCGAATAAATCGCCGTCTACGCCCTGCCCGGTGAAAGTTTCTACTTTGGCTGGGCTTGTGCTACTCCGGGCATTTCTGATGCCGGTGAGAAAGGTGATTTGCGGTTTGTGCTTTTATATTTTTTAGTCCTGTCATTTCGAGCGATAGCGAGAAATCTATCTGCGTTCATGTTAAAGCGACAGATTTCTCCTAATACGTCGTTCGAAATGACATTAGGATAAAGCGGTATTAATATTTGTTTTTTTAATTAAACCCACAAGAGCTTTCCGCTTAAGTGTGGTAACAAAAAGGGCCACACTCAAATGAGCGTGACCCTTTAATTATATATACTAATTCCTGGATTATGACAATGCGGTTTGTTCCCTTTTGCGGAAAACAAAGAAGGCTATTAAACCTAACAACAGTGCACCGCCACCATATATAGCTATTTTACCGGTTTGCGAAACACCACTTGGTTCGGTGTTTACATACTGGTCGGTACGTTGCAATTCTTGCGAGGCTTTGATCGAACTGAAAAATGCTCCGTTCTCTGCCTTTACTAAAGCTTTACGGCTTTCAGGGTACATGTACTCAAAGGTATAAGTAGCATCTTTAGTGTAGATCACCGCGAAATCCCTTAACTCAACACCGCTACCGTTATCGGCCTCAAGGGCAAATACCTTAGCTTTAAGGTTACCTATAGTAGTATCACGAGCGTTTAACACGCTACCTGACGACTGGCCTTGTACCTTTTTAATATATTCTTTGAATACGTTGTTCAGGTCTTTTTCCTTTTCAAGCGGTTTGTTGCTGGCATTCGAAGCACGAATAACCACCATATAACCTAACGAGCCACTGCCCGAATATATTTTTTGACCTAATGTGTCTTTTACTTCATGTTCAACAGGTAGGTTGACAGAAACAACACTATCAATTTTTACCGGCTTTAATTCCTGCGCACTTGCTGCAAAACTGAAAGCCATTATGCCGAGTATAAATAATGCTATCTTTTTCATGCTTTGTGTAATGCTATAACTGTGCCAATGCGTATGTTTTACTGTACAATATCAGCTGATTACCTATAGTATTATAATAACATGACACTGATTTTTTTAGGTATGAATAATAGTTAATATATTGATTTTAAGGTACTTGATGTACATTGAATATTTATTAAGTTGATAGTATATCAACACTTAACACCTACTTAACCTTACGTTATTGTTACATAAAAAAGGCCTGTATATTGTGTATACAGGCCTCAAGATATTGTTGCTATTTGCTACAGTTTTTCCATTTCGCTGCGTACAAACTCCGCAAGTTCCTTAACATAGCTCGCGCTAAAATCGAACTTGATACCGGCGGTTTCATATATCTCGCGGATGGTTTTGGTGTAACCCAGTTTCAGTGCATCAAGGTATTGCTGTAAACCTTTCTCCGGGTTCTCCTTATAGTTCTTCCATACGGCAATGGCGCCAAGTTGGGCCATACCATATTCAATATAATAAAATGGTACCTCAAAAATGTGCAGCTGCTTTTGCCACAGGTTGGCTTCGGCATCAGGGAATTCGCTCCAGTCAACAAAACCGGCGCCAAATGGCTCGTATATCTGAATCCATGCTTCGCGGCGCTGCTCGGCGGTATGGTCGGGGTTGGTATATATCCAATGCTGAAATTGATCAACAACGGCCACCCAGGGCAGGGTTTTAAGCACATCGATCAGCTGATCACGGCGGGCGCGTTTCATGTCCTCCTCGTTATCAAAATACACTGTCCACTTATCCATTGATATTAATTCCATCGACATAGAGGCCAATTCAGCCACTTCAGACGGGCAGTGTTTAAAATCGTTCAGTTCCAGATCGGCGGTCAGGAAGGTATGCACCGCATGGCCCCCCTCATGTACCATCGTAGTCAGATCGCGGAAGGTATTGGCCGAATTCATGAAGATGAACGGTGCGCCGGTTTCGGCAAGCGGATAGTTATAGCCACCCGGAGCCTTGCCTTTGCGGCTCTCCACATCAAACAAGCCATTATCTTTCATGATCTCCAGGCGCTCGCCCAGGTAGCGGTTAATATCGCTAAAGCATTGTATTGATTTCTCGATCAGATCATCGCCATCCTTAAAAGGCTTTAACGGGGCCTTGCCCGATGTGTCTACATCAACATCCCAGGGTTTAAGCGTTTCAAGGCCTAATGCTTCCTTACGCTTTTCGGCCTGCTCGCGCAGTATGGGTACTATCTCGGTTTCAATAGCGGCATGAAACTCGTAGCAATCCTGCGGCGTATAATCAAAACGCCCCAAGGCCTGGAACATATAATCCCTGAAGTTCTCGAACCCGGCGTTCAAAGCCACCTTATGCCTTAACGAGCGCAGGTGATCAAACAACACATCCAGCTTTTCACGATCCTGCAAACGGCGGTCGGTTATTTTTTGCCATGCCTCCTGGCGCAGCACACGGTCGGTACCTTTTAATAAGGCCGATGCCTGCTCAAGGGTAAACTCCTTATCGCCAATATGCACGCTCATGGAGCCGGTTATGCCCTGGTATTTTTGCTGTTCTATCTGTAATTCGGTTTGCAGCGGTATATTTTCTTCCCTGAATAATTCAAGCGCCTTGCGCACGCCGCGCAGGTAAATGAAGTATTTATCATCGTCCAGATCGTTCACAAACTCACTGTCAACCAGCTTTTGGTTTAGCTGGTTGCTGTATGGCGCGGTTTTAGGCTCTATCTCGGTAGCGAAGTATTGAAAGTTTTGCAACAGTTCCTCGCTGGTGGTATCGCAGGTCATGCGGATGTAGCGCCAGGCAAAGTCCTCCTCTAAAGCGGCTTCAACCTCGCTGCGGTCGCGCAGCCATTGTTCCAGTTCTTCAACAGAGTTAATAGGGCGGTTAACCAGTTCGTTATAAACAGGTTCAAGGTTCTCCCATTTTATATCCAGATTGGCAGGAATATACTTACGTGTTTTTTTGTGTATCATGGTATAACGTAAACGTTTTTATGTTGCTAAGTTATACAATTGAACATCATGTGCAGGTAAAAGGTTCAGCGTTTAAACTGTGTTTGCGATAATTGGCTTATACCCTCGAGGTAAGTTGTTGGTTTTATGCCGAATGCTTTTTCAAATTTTGATGAATCAAAAATATAATCGTGATCGTACTGGTAATACATCTCAACCGTACCCATAATAGTTTTGTTGAATAAGCCGGCCATCCACAACATTAGTTTGTTAATGCTCGAAAACTTCGGCTCTACCTTAAATACATCAGCAGCCAGTTCAATAAACTGCTTCCCCGTTAATGCCGGTGCCGATGGCGCATGCCATATCTGGTTATCGCTGTCGGGCGTTTGGCCTAACAGATACATAGCCTTTCCAGCATCGGGCACATAAGTAAAGGTATGTTTGGTTTTGGCATCACCTATCCATTGTGCTTTTTGTCCTTTGGAGAATTTATCAAGCACCATCATATCGTAAAAGCTGTTCATGCTTTCGGCACCATAAAAATCGGCACCACGCAAAATTGAGGCAGTAATGTTTCCGGCCTTAGCTTCATCCATTAAGGTGGTTGCAATTTTGGCGCGTACTTCGCCCTTAACACTTTGCGGATTGTATGGTGTATCCTCCGTCATGGCGCCGTTTAACAGGCCATACATATATACATTATCAAAAAATATAAGTCGGGCTTGTGTTTGTTTGGCCGCCTCTATAACATTTTGCATAATGATGGGCCATTGCGCGCGCCATATATCCTTATCGTACACCAAACCGGCGCACAGGTAAATAACTGTTGAGCCTTTAACGGCATTCAGCACCTCATCGCGATTAAGCAGATCGGCCTTTTGCCAGGTAATATTATTACCGCTGAATTTTGACGGGCGGCGACTAACCAGATTGATAGTTTGGTTATGATCAATAAGTTGGCGGGTAAGTGCATTGGCTACCGGCCCGCCCGCTCCTAATATAGTGTGCATAGCTTTTGTGGTTTTGTTTTATACAAAACTACCGTACCCAATGCTGCCAAAACGTTAACAAAAGATAATAAAATCAGCCTGTTGCCGTAAATATGCGTTTGCGGATGCGCGATAGCGACACCGGAGTAACCCCTAAAAAGTTGGCAATGTAATGTTGTGGTATGCGTTGCAAAACGCCTTGCCCATCCTGAAGTAGTTTTACATAACGCTCCTCGGGCGATTGGGTGATAAATGCCTGAACCCTATCTTCATAACAGCATAAATAATACTCGGCTACCAGGCGGCCAAAGCGTTCCATTTTATGCCCTAACTGCGGGTTATTAAGCAGCTTTTGCATGTTGCTGTGGCTTATGCAAATAAACGAAGTATCTTCAAGCGCTTGTATGTAAACCAGGCTGGGTTGCTGCCTTACAAAACTTTTGTACGAGCTTGTTAACTCGCCGGTAAAGCTAAAGTAGTTGGTGATCTCCTCACCATCTTCACGCACACTAAAGTAACGCACCGAACCATTGGTTATAAAGCCAAACAGCTGACATACCTTGCCGCGTTCGGCAAAATAGTCTTTCTTTTTAAGTTCGATAAAGGTGAGATGCTTTTCCAATTCGTGCCATTCATCAGCAGTAAAAACCACAAAGGTTTCAATATACTGCCTGAAAGCTTTGAGCTGGTCTATCTGATCCATACCCTATCCAGCAAAAACAATACGGCAAACACCACGCTGGCAATGCCATTAGTGGTCATGAAGGCAAAATTTACACGGCTCAGATCGGTAGGTTTTACCAGCAGGTGCTGATAGATGAGCATGGCGCAAAAGAAAGCGATACCTATATAATACAGAAAGCCAACATGCGTAACCACGGCCGGCATCATGATAAATATGGCCGAAAATACGTGCAGTAAAGTCGACAGGTTTAATGCCCTTACTTTACCCAGATAGGCCGGGATAGAATGCAGGCTTTGGCTGCGGTCGAAATCCTCATCCTGCAAGGCATAAATAATATCAAAACCACTTACCCAGCATAGTACTGATAGCGAAAAGAAGATAGGCGTTAAGGCAAAAGCCCCCGTAACCACCAGATAAGCGCCGATTGGCGCTAACGACAAACCCAAACCCAGCACCATGTGGCACAAGGCGGTAAACCTTTTAGTAGCGCTGTACCCTAACACCACCAATAAAGCCACGGGCGACAGGTAAAAGCAAAGCGGGTTAATAAACCATGTAGTACCAATGAACAATGCACAGTTAGCCAAAGTAAAAACCAAAGCATTACGCGCGCTTATGCGACCCGCCGGAATATCCCTTTGCTGGGTGCGTGGGTTTTTGGCATCAATATCCCTGTCCAGATAGCGGTTAAAGGCCATGGCCGAGTTACGCGCGAACACCATACACAAAACCATCATTAGCAGCTTTTGCCACTCGAATGTATGGTTAGTTGTAGTTACCGCCAAAAAGAAGCCGATAAAGGCGAACGGCATAGCGAATATGGTATGCGTAAACGTAACGAGGGATAAATATTTTTTCATGTTAATATTAATATTGCTTACCAGTTGGCAGCAAAAAAGCTTTTTCCTTCTATAAAGTTATCTAAAAAATTGGCAGTAAATTTTTGTTTAAGTTCATCCATTGTTTCAGATTTAGGACTTAAAAATTTGCCGGCCTCTATCACATCATCAACTGTGAAATATGGTCTATCATTTACAAAAGTTTTTATAAAACCATATGTCATTGATTTACGCTGATAACCTATTTCTTCAACATATAATATTTCATCACCATCATCATTCAGCACAAACAAATCTTTGTATTTCTCAACATATTCAGGATTGATCATCAATTCACTTTTAGTGAAATAATCCAATTGTTTTTGGGTGCTGGGAATGTAATGACTGATGTCTAAGCCCATTTAAAACTGCTTGTACTCTGGTATCTCGAAGTTTTGGTTTATCTGATGAACAAAATTCAGCACTTCATCTTTACCTATCTGATTTTCGGACGAGGTGATAAAATGCTGTGGGGCCTCCTCAAAAGTAGCCATTAAAGCCTTGCGGAATTTGGCTACGTTCTGATCTGTTTTTATGGCTGATTGCTTATCGGCCTTGGTGAATATCAGTACAAAGGGTAAACCATGCTCGCCCAGCCAGTTGCAAAATTCAAAGTCGATCTTTTGCGGCTCCAGGCGACTGTCAACCAATACCATTACACATTGCAGGCTCTCACGTTTATCCAGGTAATTGCGCAAAAACTTATTCCAATCCTCCTTTTTACTTTTGGAGATACGGGCATAACCGTACCCGGGCAGATCGACCAGATACCAATCGTCGTTAATTAAAAAATGGTTGATCAGCTGTGTTTTACCCGGTGTTTGTGAGGTTTTTGCAAGTCCTTTTTTGCCCGTAAGCATATTAATAAGGGATGACTTACCCACGTTTGACCGCCCGATGAAAGCATACTCAGGTTTTACCGGCGGCGGTAGTTTGGATATCTGTGTATTGCTGCAAATAAATTCTGCTGATTTGACGATCATAACCGCAAAGATAGATATTAGTGTTCACACATGTGCGATAGCCTGCTGAAAATGCAGTGCAACCGCGGCACTGTAGCTATATTTACAAACTGATTACCAATACTGTTTGGCCAATTTATAAATTTGAAGTTTAAACATGTAATTTTATGGACAACTACACCATACCCGCCAAAACCCGCATCGGCCATGTACATTTAAAGGTAAGTAACCTGCAACGCGCTATAGATTTTTATGTCGGTTTGCTGGGCTTCGAGCTCATCACCATGTATGGCGATCAGGCGGCGTTTATATCGGCAGGCGGGTATCATCACCATATAGGGCTAAACACCTGGTACAGTAAGGATGGCGGCCCCGCACCGCAACATACCGCGGGCTTGTTCCATACCGCTATTCTATACCCCGAACGTAAGGACCTTGCTGTTATACTAAAGCGATTGCTTGATGCCGGTTACCCGATCAGCGGCGCGTCAGACCACGGCGTATCCGAAGCTATATATTTAGATGACCCCGACAAAAACGGTGTTGAACTCTATTGGGATCGCCCCCGCGACCAGTGGCCCCTCGACGGGCAGGGCAACATTACCATGTTCACCAAAGCTTTAGATGTAAAGGGACTGTTGGCATTGGCGGAGGGTGAGTAAACCCATCCTAAATCCTCCCCGAGGGGGGAGGACTTCATATTACTTTAACAATTTTTGTCATTTCGACGACGGAGAAATCTGTACGCGTTCATTAGCCCAGCGATAGATTTCTCCTCGTACCTCGTTCGGAATGACAAAAAATTTAAAAAGATATAAAAGCAAAGTCCTTCCCCCTCGGGGAGAATTTAGGAAATCGCATAGAATAAAATACCTTTATAAGCGTTAATACGCCGTCCTTATTTTGCTGGTAAGTGCTAATAAGCGATATTTATATCATTATTGACCAAAACATGAACTACAAACAACTGCTGGATGAGGTAAAGGAGCATGTAATAAAATATTTTCATGCGCATAACAATCCCGATCTGGTATATCATAACTTAAATCATACTAAAAATGTGGTGGCCGCGGCCATGCAGATAGCCAACCATTACCAGCTAAGTGATGAAGACTATTTTATAGTGATAGCAGGCGCCTGGTTTCATGATATGGGGTACATGGTAGATGCCTCAAAACATGAAGAAAGCAGTGCGCAAGTAGCCGCCGACTACCTGAAGCACAAAGGTGTAGATGCTGCGGTGATCGCCAAAATACAGGGTGTTATAATGGCTACTAAAATGCCTCAAAATCCTAAAAACTTGCTGGAGGAGATCATGTGCGATGCTGATCTGTTTCACTTGGGTACGGCCGATCAGCGTAAAACAAGCCGGCAGTTACGTGAGGAAATGCTGCTGTTCTGTAAAAAGGATATCAGCAAGGCCGACTGGCGCAAAAAAACCATCGAACTGATGGAGGGGCATCATTATTTTACTGATTATTGCCGCCTGTTGCTGGATGAACAAAAAGCTAAAAACCTTGCCGACCTGAAGGAGAAGCAAACTAAAAGCGATACCAAACAACAGGATGTGGTAGTTTTTGATAAGCAAACCGAAGTTGCCAAAGACGATGACGAGCCGGAGAAAAAGAAGAAAGATCGCCCGGAGCGGGGCATTGAAACCATGTTTCGTATCAGCTCAACCAACCACCAGCGGCTGAGCGATATGGCCGATAACAAGGCGCATATCATGATCACGGTGAACTCAATTATCCTGTCGGCCATAATCAGTTTGGTGCTGCGCAAGCTGGATCAGGATAGTACGTGGCTGATACCAACCGTTATGCTGATCTCGGTAAGTTTATTAACTATTACATTCTCCATTTTGGCTACCCGTCCGTCAATACCCGATGGCCGTTTTACGCGCGATAATTTGAAGAATAAGGATGTTAACCTGCTTTTCTTCGGTAATTTCTACCGTATGTCGTTAGATGAGTACAGCGCGGGTATGTTCCAGCTGATGGAGGATAAGGAGTTTTTGTATGGCAACCTCATCCGCGATAATTTTTCGCAGGGGGTAGTGCTGGGCAAAAAGTACCGTTTGCTGCGTATATCATACAATATATTCATGTTCGGGTTGATCGTGTCGGTTTTTGCTTACATCATCGCGTCGGTAGTTAATGGCAAATGATAATTTATTTAACGACCGCGACCTAAGTTGGCTGTCGTTCAACGGGCGTGTACTGGCCGAGGCTACGAAAACAGAGGTGCCACTGCTGGAGCGTATCAAGTTCCTGTCTATATTCTCGTCAAACCTTGATGAGTTTTATAGGGTACGCATGCCGGTACTGGCTGCCCTGCAAAAAATAACCAGCGATGGCGATGAGGCCAACACGGCCAATCTGCAACAAGCCCGTGATACCATATTGGCGCAGCAGCAACTGTTTGGCAAAACGCTGTTGTCGCAAATTATACCTGAGCTAAGGCAGAACAGCATACACCTGTTTTATAACGAGCAGATCCCCGATAAGTACAAGCCCCTGCTTACCGCTTATTTTTATAGCGATGTGCTGGGCTTTTTGCAGTCGGTGTATGTGGGGGTGAATGATATCAACTTTTTTCCGCAAAATAACCAGCTGTACTTTTTGGTTACGCTTGATGGGGGAGATAAGGCCGAAACGGTGATCGTGAATATCCCGTCGGACAAGGTGCCCCGTTTTTATACTACGGAGTTGAATGGCGAAACAGCCGTGTTCTTTCTGGATGATATTATGCGGCTCAACCTCGATTTGCTTTTTCCGGGTAAAACGGTTAAGGGATGCTACAGCTTTAAAATAACCCGCGATGCGGAACTCGACCTGAAGGATGAATACACCAGTGATGTTGCCGAGCAGGTTGAAAAACAACTGAACAAGCGCGATCAGGGTTTGGCTACCCGCTTTTTGTTTGAGCCGGGTATACCTATGCACAGCTTAAATTTAACTACCGAACAGCTTGGTTTGGCTAACGCCGTAAGTGTTGAGGGTGGCCGTTATCATAACCTGAAAGATTTTGCCGACTTCCCGGTAAAAAATGCCGCATTGAGCTATAACCGATGGCCATCGGTAGCGTACCCTAACATACCGGATGATACAACCTTGCTGCAATATCTGGACGGGCGCGACGTTTTATTGAACGTTCCGTATCAATCATACCACAGCATATTACGTTTTTTTAACGAGGCCGCTACCCATCCCGATGTGGAGGAGGTATACATTACATTGTATCGTGTAGCCCGCGAATCAAAAATTGTTAACGCGCTTATCAGCGCGGCCAAAAGCGGCAAAAAGGTAACGGTGATGATTGAGTTGAAGGCCCGTTTTGATGAGGCCAACAACATTAAGTGGGCACGTAAAATGAAGGATGCCGGTGTGCGCATTATTTACAGCATTACGGCGCTTAAAGTGCACGCCAAAGTAGCCTTGGTAAAACGCCGCGACGGCGACAGGATAAAGTACACAGGCTTATTGGCCACGGGTAATTTTAACGAGAGCACGGCATCATTTTATACCGACCATATTTTGATGACGAGCAACCCGGCGCTAACCCGCGAAATGGAGTTGCTACTGCTATTCCTGGCTAAAAGGCAAAAACCACCATCGCCTGAGCTGATACCTTTTGGCGAATTGCTGGTATCGCAGTTTAACCTGCAAAGGCGTTTTTTGGAATTGATAGATAATGAGATAGCCAACGCGCAGCAAGGCTTGCCTGCATCTATCACCATGAAAATGAACAACCTGGAAGAAAAGGTGCTCATTAGTAAACTGTATGATGCTTCAAGGGCAGGGGTGAAGATACAGCTTATAGTTAGGGGGATATGCTGCATAGTGCCTGGTGTTACGGGCATGAGCGACAATATCATAGTGCGCCGCATTGTTGACCGCTACCTGGAGCATGGCCGTGTGTTTATATTTGAAAATGGTGGTGATAAGCAGGTGTACATGGGGTCGGCCGATTGGATGAACCGGAATATTTATCGCCGTATTGAGGTGTGTTTTCCGGTGTACGATGCCGGTATTAAGGCGCAGATATTGCACCTGATCGACCTGCAATTGCAGGATAATGTACAGGCGGTTTATATTGATGAGGCCATGAGCAATACCCCGGTTGAAAGGCAGGGCGATGCGGTACGATCGCAGCAGGCGATCTATGAATTTTTGAAGAACAATAAGCATGAAGAAAATATATAAGGAGTTTAAGTTTCAGGCAGCGTTCGTATTGGTGCTGTCGCTGGTGTTCGTCAGCTTTTCGTGCATGCAAAAAAAGGAAGCGGCTAAAAATCCGCCGGGATATGATCTGGCTAAACCACAAAAATTTGTGATGCCGGCCAGCCTTACTGAAATATCAGGTCATACTTTTTATAAGGGCGATCCATCGGTAGTATATGCTGAGGAAGATGAAAGCGGCCGTGTATATCATTTTAAACCCGGCGCTAAGGATGTAGCCTATACCGAATTTGGCGGTCATGGCGATTATGAGGACATTACCATTTGCCGCGAGCAGGTTATTATGCTAAGGAGCGATGGGGTGCTGTTTATCTTCCCGTTCGCGCAGTTAAAGGCGGGCAAGGTAACATCAGTAAAAACCGTAAATAATATATTGCCCAAAGGCGAGTATGAGGGTATGTATGGCGATGAAAAAACAGGCACCATTTACATCATCTGCAAAAACTGCAAAGCTGACAAAAAAATGAACCATACCATGGGTTACAAGTTCAACCTTTTAGCAGGTGGTAACGTAAAACAGGCAGGTGAGTTTAGCATATCAACCGAGGAGATCGCGGCCATCTCCGGAGGAAAAAAGAAAAAGAAGGCCAAGTTTATGCCTTCGGCTATCGCTAAACATCCGCTAACTAATGATTGGTATGTGCTATCATCCATCAACAAAATGATAGTAGTTACTGATGCTGATTTTAAGGTAAAGGATGTTTACTCGCTAACCAGATCACTTTTCCCACAGCCTGAAGGCATCGCATTTGACAGGCAGGGCAACATATACATTTCAAACGAAGGTGGAACAGGTAGTGGTACACTACTTAAGTATTTGTATAACAAGTAATTTGTATATTTAAAGTAAATTTAGACTATGCGCGTGGTGATGAAATGTATTTTACTGTTTACTTTTGCTATTGTATGTTTTTGCAAGCCGGTTAGCGCCCAGGGATGGGATGCTAAATTGCTGAACAAGATCAACCCCCAAAACCCGAATTCGCAGTATTGGATAAATACCAGTAACTCGGTGTATTGGGCAAGCGCGGCAGTGCCTGCGGGTTCGCTTATTTATGGATTAATAAGCGGCGACGAAAAGGCCAAGCACAGCTCGTTCGATCTGTTCATTAGCCTGGGGGCTAATATGCTGGTTACTGATTTGATGAAGAAATCATTTAACCGTACGCGCCCCGGCGATAAATATCCGGATATGATATACCCGGTATCGGCAACAACTGATATGTCAATGCCATCGGGCCATACCAGTATGGCGTTTGCAACGGCTACAACATTATCATTACAATACAAAAAGTGGTACGTTACCGTACCTGCCTACGCGTGGGCGGCATCGGTAGGGTATTCACGTATGTACTTAGGTAAACATTACCCCTCGGATGTATTGGGCGGTGCGGCGTTAGGGATAGGAGCGGGTTATGCAAGCCATTGGCTTAACCGTAAACTATTTAAACGCTACTACACCACACCAAAAACCTATGCGTACTAAATTTACCATACTATTAATACTCATATTAAGCATACATAACGCCATCGCACAAAAAGGCCCGGTAAGTTACCGGGTCATTTTTATTGGTGACGCCGGCGAAATGGATACCCAGCAAGGCGCGGTACTGGCACATGCTACCGCCCAAACCATACCCGGCAAAAGTATGGTGATGTACCTGGGCGATAATATTTATCCCCGCGGTATGGGCCTGCCCGGTAGCCCCGAGCAACAGCAAACGGAGCAAATACTACAATCGCAATACCAGCCATTCAGAGCTAAGGGCGTGCCTGTGTATTTTGTGCCCGGCAACCACGACTGGGACAGGATGGGGCCGCAAGGTTTAGCCAAGATAAAGCAACAATGGGCTTTTTTAGATGCCCAGCAGGATAGCCTGCTCAAGCTTGTTCCGCGCGATGGATGCCCCGACCCGGTGGAGATCAACCTGACTGATAGCCTAACCATCATAGCCTTTGATAGCGAGTGGTGGCTTTTTCAGTATAACAAGGATAACCCTGATGCCGAATGTGATTGCAACAGCCGCCAGGAAGTATTGGCGCGCATGCAGCAGTTATTTGCCAAAAACAGGGGTAAAATGATATTGCTGGCATCGCACCATCCGTTTAAAACCTATGGTACGCATGGCGGCTATTTTTCGTTGAAGGATCATATATTCCCGCTAACTGCTGCTAAAAAGAATTTATATATCCCGCTGCCGGTTATCGGCTCGTTATACCCTTTGCTGCGCACGCTGTTTACCAATCCCGAAGATACCGGGCATCCGCTGTATAAAAACATGATACAGGGTATTGATGGTGTGTTTAACGGCTACCCCGACCTGATCCACGTGGCAGGGCACGATCATGGTTTGCAATTCATCAAGGATAAAAAAATGGTGCAGGTAGTAAGCGGAGCCGGTGCCAAACGTACCTACGCTAAAAAAGGCAAGCACTCCCTTTTTGCTGATGCCACACAGGGCTATGTTACCGCCGATATGATGCAGGATAAAAGCATTGTATTTACCTACTACATTTTTAATGAGGGCACGGTAAAGCAGGCCTTTACCTACACGCAACCCTTTGTGCCTGTAAATTACCGCGATTCGATACCCAAACCCATTACAACTGATAGCACCACGGTTGCCGTAAGGCCCGAGTATAATAAGGGCGGCAGCTTGCACCGTTTCTTTTTCGGCGAAAATTACCGTAAGGAATGGGCGCAGCCAACCAAGCTGCCGGTTATCCGTTTGTCGCAAATACATGGCGGGTTAAAGCCTACGCAGTTGGGTGGCGGCTACCAGTCAAAATCATTACGCCTGGTTGATAAGACCGGCAAGGAGTGGGTGCTGCGCAGCGTTGAAAAAAGCCCCGAAAAGGTATTGCCCGGCGAGTTGCAGGAAACCTTTGCCAAGGATTGGGTGAACGATGCCATGAGCGCACAGCATCCGTACTCGGCGTTAATGATACCGCCCATGGCCGAGGCCGCTAAGGTGCCACATGCTAACCCGATTATCGGTGTGGTGTCGCCCGATGAAAATTTGGGTAAGTATGGTGCCATATTCAACAACATGGTATGCTTGCTGGAGGAGCGCGAACCCATTGGCGATTCAAAAAACACCCTGAAAACCATTAAGGCGCTAAATAAGGATAACGATAATAAGTTTGATGCCCGCGAATTTGTGCGTGCCCGCATGCTCGATCTGCTGGTTGGCGATTGGGACCGCCACGAAGATCAATGGCGCTGGGCCGAGAAAAAGCAGGGCGACAATACCATCTACACCGCCGTTCCGCGCGACCGTGACCAGGCTTTGTATGTGAACGAGGGCTTGTTTCCGGGTATTGCAGGGCTGCCCTGGGTGGTGCCTACCTTACAGGGTTTTGATGGTGATATACCGAGCGCCAAATGGTCGTTGTTTAAATCGCGTTTCTTTAATATGTATCCGCAGGCCAATTTCAGTTACCAGGAATGGATGAACATGGCTACCGAGTTTGTATCTGCCGAGAGCGATGAGGTACTGGAAGCCGGTCTGAAAAAACTGCCTGCCGAAATTTACGCCATTCGCCATGATGAATTATTAGCTAAGCTGAAAGAGCGCCGCAATAACATCCCCGCCGCAATGGCCAAATACTACAAATTCGCCAACAAGATAGTGGATATACGCACCACCGATAAAAACGAACTGGTTGAAATAACCGGCGATACGGCTCGCTCGTTAAAGGTGGTCATCAAAAAAATAAGCAAGAGCGGCAAAACTGAGGATGTGCTGATGAGCAACACCTTTAGTCGTGATATTACCAAGGAGATAAGGCTGTATGTTGAGGATGGCGATGACCATGTTGTGGTTGATAACAAAACATCGCCCATAAAACTTCGTGTTATAGGTAAAAAGGGCGATAAGGTTTACGAGATAGCTAATACCACCAAAAGCATCCCACTGTATAACAAGGGCGATAAAAAGATCACTTTTAAGGGCGATAGTAGCCGCTTTAAAAAACATTTACGTGCCGATAGCGCTAACACGGCCTTTGTACCGGTAGAGTTGTATAACCGTTTTATACCGCTGGCAACCGGCGCGCTGAATGCCGATGATGGTTTAATATTCGGGCTGGGCTTCAAGTATATACACCAGGAAGGTTTCCGCAAGGCACCTTATAATGATGCGCATCAGCTGATGGTCAGTCACGCGTTTGCAACAAAAGCCTTCCGCATTAAATATAATGCCGAGTGGATGGAAGCAATTGGAAAAGCCGATATAACTTTGCAGGCGTTAATACAAGCCCCTGATAATACGGCCAACTTTTTTGGCAGAGGTAACAATACTGATTTTGACCGTGTTGGTAATTGGAAACGATACTATCGTACAAGGTACAATACGGTCGAGATAGATCCGGCACTGCGTTGGCGAACTTCGCCGGGTACATCGGTAAGCATTGGCCCATCGTTCCAGTACTATCATTTGGATAGGGATGATAACGAGGGCAGGTTTATCAACAATGCCTCGCTCATTGGCTCGTACGATAGTGCTACTATTGATAAGGATAAAGTACACGCGGGCGTTGTGTTCAACTTTATCAGCGATAAGCGTAACAACCCGATATTGCCAACATGGGGCAACGTAGTTAACATAAAAGTAGAGGGATATGCAGGGTTAAACAATTACTCCAAATCGTACATACAAATACTGCCCGAAGTGGCCTTTTATAAAAGCCTGAACGCGAGTGGTTCCATAGTGCTTGCCGATAGGATAGGCGGCGGCGTTACCATTGGTAAAACGGCATTCTATCAATCGCTGTTTTTGGGCGGCATACAAAACCTGCAAGGCTTTAGGCAATACAGGTTCGCGGGCCAGCACAGTGCCTACAATAACCTGGAACTGCGTATTAAACTGGGCGATTTTGCCAGCTACATATTACCCGGACAGTTTGGCATAACCGGATTTTTTGACGTAGGCCGGGTTTGGGAAAAAGGCGAACAAAGCGATAAATGGCACATAGGCAATGGCGGTGGCATTTATTTTGCACCGGCACGTATGGCAGTAGTACAATTGGTTGCCGGCCATTCAAACGAGGGCTGGTACCCCTACATATCTATGAAATTTAGATATTAAACAAACACACCACAATGCACACCGAAATACTTGAAATAAACCAGGACCGATGCGTAGTTTGCCAGGTTGAAACAAGGCTATCCTTTAAACCACTGGTAAACCATTTAAAGGAGCGCCTTAAAACCGAGCATCCTATAAAGGCTCAGTTCTATAAATTCCTGCTCGAAAAACTGAGCGAGCTGGAGGCCAGCGATTATATTATAAGGGTGGCCGATATTGATCAGCATCAGGAAACACTGGTGTTGATATACACCATACTTACCCCGCTTGTTGCCAGCGAAAAAGAATTTTTTTGGGCGATGAGCACCCCCGTGCCCGATAAGATATTTTTTAGCACCGATGCGTTCTTTGATTTTTACACCAATAAATCGCACGTGGCGCATGTTGAGGGCTATGAGGAGGAAGATCATATCCAGAAAAAGCAGCTGCAATTCATCTATCAGCTGATACTGAAGCGCTTTTACAACTTTACATCCATATTTAAGGATGAAAAGATACTGAACTATACCGACCCGGTAACGCATATCAGCAAATATTACAGCATACATGCCGATACCAGTTTTATTGATATACATGTAGATGGCGAACTGCCCACGCTTGATTTTGAAGCCATTGGCGAGCAAATGCACGAGGGTAAGGAGCTGGAGATATTGGTTGAACTGCTGCCCCTGCATCTGTTCAAGTTGGAGGGCTTTACCATACTCACGCTTACCGATATCACTATGACGAAGGCTATTGATAACCTGCGTTCAATACTGGTTGAGCATACTGATGAGCGGGAGGCCTATCCGCAGGTAATACAGTCGCTTAAAACACTGGCCGGTAATGCTGATATTGAGTTTGGCGTTATGCCATTTCTCACCCTGAATGATAAGTTGGTTTTTGATACCGATGAATGCCAGGACAGCGTATTGATAAATGCCGCCGCCGAGGCCGGTATTGCCGATGAGGTGCTGTATGCCCTGGTCGAAGAATACCGCAAAAATCCGCGCCCTATCATCTACACCAAAATAACGGATGAAAAGGCGGTAGATAATGTGGTGCTGCGCATCATTAAAAAAGCAGGGGTAACGGCGTATACCCTCATCCCCATATATTACAATAAAAAACTGGCCGGGGCTATGGAGCTGCACTCCAAAAAGGAATTGATAATTGACGAAGTGCTGCTATCAAAACTACAGCGGGCCATACCGTTGCTGGCACAGTTGTTTCAGTATAGTATCGACAGGTTCAACTCGGCTATTGATGTTATTTTGAAGGATAAATTTACCGCCCTGCAACCATCCGTACAATGGAAATTTAATGAGGTAGCCTTAACCTACCTGCGCGGCCTCAAAACCAGCGACCGTATACCTACCATTGACACCGTAGTGTTTGAGGATATGTACCCGCTGTTTGGCGCTATTGATATACGTAACTCAACCATTGAACGTAATGTAGCCTTGCAGGAGGATTTAAAGCAGCTGCTTAATGTTTTGGGCGATACACTTAAAACAGTTAAGGAGCATGTTGATATGAGTCTGATCGACAAACTACTGTATAACGTGCAGGAGTGGAAGATACGCATAAGCGAATACACCAACGCTAACGATGAGGTAATGCTGCGCGCGTTTCTGGATACTGAGGTTGACCCGCTGTTGAAGCATATACGCACCGGGCATCCGGCTACGGCAAATATTATTAACGAGTACTTTAATTCGGTACGTGAGGAGAGCGGCATAGCCTACCAAAAGCGCCGGGAGCTGGAAGCATCCATGCAACTGATCAATACCTCGGTAAGCCATTATTTGGAAAAAGCGCAGGCCATGCTGCAAAAATCTTACCCGTGCTATTTCAGCAAGTTCCGTACGGATGGGGTGGAGTACGATATTTATATCGGCCAATCCATAGCGCCGGAGATGCCTTTTAATAATGTGTATCTTAAAAACCTGCGCTTGTGGCAAATACGCTCAATGGTTGAGATAGCCCGCCTTACCGCCGGTTTGGCGAAGGATATGGTGAAGCCGCTGCATACCACGCACATGATATTTATTCACTCTAATCCTATAAACATCAGTTTCAGGAATGATGAACGCCGTTTTGATGTGGAAGGGGCCTATAACATACGCTACGAGGTAGTTAAAAAACGTATTGACAAAGTGCTGATAAAGGGCACTACCGAACGCCTTACCCAACCGGGCAAGGTAGCGCTGGTGTACTTCAATCAGCAGGAAGCCAATGAGTACCTGGAATACATACAATACCTGCAAGAGCAAGGTTACTTAACCGGCGAGGTTGAGCAGTTGGAGTTGGAAGAATTGCAAGGGGTATCTGGCCTTAAAGCTATACGTGCGGGGGTAAAATATATCGAATAAAAATTATTAGAATTGCATTAGAGAAAAACAATGCATCAACCGCTATGAATAAACTTTACTACATATTATTATTCATAGCGGTTTTGTTTTTTATACCGAAGCTGTCATCCGCGCAGCAAAACCCGACCGGTGATAGCATCACCATAGCCGTAGCGCCCGAATATAATAAGGTAAGCAAACTGCACCGCTTTTTTTTAGGCAGCCATAACCGTGCTGCATGGGCGGCGCCGGTAAAGCTGCGTATCATCCATTTATCAACAGAAAAAGGCGGCTTAAAGATATTGCAGCTGGGCGGTGGCATGCAAACCCGGTCGTTAAGGTTAGAAGACCCTACCGGGCAACAATGGGTATTGCGTACCCTGCAAAAATACCCCGACCGCAAACTGCCCGACAATCTGAAAAAAACGGTAGCCAAGGATATTTTGCAGGATCAGGTATCGTCGGCGCATCCGTTCAGTTCGCTCACTGTGCCGCCGCTGGCACAGGCTTTAGGTATACCCCATGCTAACCCTGAAGTGGTTTATGTGGCCGATGATGAAGGGCTGGGCACTTATCGTAAGGATTTTGCCAATCAGATCTTCTTGCTGGAAGAACGTGCCCCGCTCGATGCTGATAAAACATACAATACCGATAAGGTACAGCAAAAAATACGCGACGATAACGACAATAAGGTAGACGAAAAGCTGGTGCTGCGTGCCCGCCTGTTAGATATGCTGCTGGGCGACTGGGACCGCCACGAGGATCAATGGCGCTGGGAACGTACCAAAGGTAAAAACGGCGATATCTATCAGCCCGTACCCCGCGACCGCGACCAGGTTTTTTATTATACCGATGGATTGTTTCCGTGGATAGTATCGCACCAATGGCTGTCGTCAAAGTTTCAGGGTTATGGCGATCATATACGTGACATTAACGGCTGGAATGTGCAGGCCCGGTACTTTGACAGGTACTTTTTGAACCGACTGGACGAGGACGATTGGAAAAAAGAGATAGCCTATGTACAAAAAACCTTAACCGATGAACTGATCATCTCAGCAGTAAAACGTATGCCCGATACGGTCTACAAAATATCGGGCGATAGGATAGTGGCCAACTTTATATCGCGCCGCAACAAGTTGATGGAGCAGGGGTTGGAATATTACCGTTTCATCTCAGCATATATTGAGATACCCGCAACCGACAAGCACGATGGCTTCACAGTAACCAACAACGCCGATGGCAGTCTGCGGGTTACCGTCAACAAAATAAAAAAGAATGGCAGTGTTGACCACTCTACCTACAAACGCACCTTTTACCCCGATGTAACCATGGAGGTGCGCCTGTACGGTTTTGATAATAGCGATAGGTTCAATATTACCGGCTCGCATCCATCTAAAATAAAGCTGCGTATTGTAGCCGGTACAGGTACTGATACCGTAACCATTGCCGATAGCCTGCATAACAAGGGCAACATTTATGTGTACGATCTGAAACAGGAAAACAATGTGCTGCCGTCGCGCTCGCAGGCTAAGCTGCGCCTGTCTGCCGATAGCGCTGTTAATAATTACGACAGGCAAAGCTTTAAGTACGATAGGTTCGCCATTATAACGTTGGCTAATTATGGGGTTGATAAGGGTATGTCGCTCATCGGTGGTTTCTCGTACGAGAAACACGGCTTTCGTAAGGAACCTTATGCTTACCGGCACGAGTTTTTAACAGAGTACTCATTGGCCCGCAAGGCATTCGTGTTTACCTATACCGGCGATTTTATAAAGGTGTTTGGTAACACCAACCTGATGGTGAACCTTAAGGCACGTGGCCCTAACAACGTGAACAACTTCTTTGGCCTGGGTAACGAGAGTGTTTTTATAAACCGTGGCCGCCGCGAGATAGGCTATTACCGTAACAGGTACGATTTGATAACCGGTGATGTATCGCTCTATCAAAATATTAACAACTGGCACTTTAGCGCTGGTGTGGCCGGGCAACACTACACCGCGTCGCGCGATAATAATGATCGTAAGTTTTTGGGTTTATATGATGAGCAAAACCCGGATCAAAAAGTATTTGCCGACAGGGCCTACGCCGGTTTTATAACCAATGCACAGCTGGATACCCGCAACAAAGCCCTGATACCCACACAAGGCATATTTTGGAACACCACCTTTTCGGGCTACGCCGGGGTGAGTGGCGGGCATAACAAGTATTTGCAGCTGCAATCAGAATTTGGCTTTGTGGTGAATCCTGATCGCGATTCGGTATGGGTGATCATTAACCGTACAGGTGGCGGCCGCATATTTGGCGATGCCGAGTATTTTCAAAAGGTAAAACTGGGTGGCCTGGCTACCTTGCGCGGTTTCCACACCAATCGCTTTACCGGCGAAACCATGCTATATAACGATCTGGAAACACGGGTTAAGCTGTTTGATTTTAACTCGTACCTGCTGCCCGGTTCGCTGGGGTTGATCGGGTTTACGGATGCGGGCAGGGTATGGTCGCCGGGCGAAAACTCGAACAAGATACACTTAGGCTATGGTGGCGGTCTGTATGTTATACCTGCAAGGCTGGTGCTTATTGAGGCTATGATGGGTTTCTCGCGCGAGGGGGCTATTCCCTATATTTCGTTAGGGTTGCATTTTTAATAGCGATGATATATTACAGGTTTAAACCTGTGCTGCTAAAACATTTTAAATTATTTATGAAAGTTTGCTTTAAATGTATACTTTACAATAAATTTGGAATACAACCGCAGGCCGCGATATGATGTGATTATTCGCATTTTTGAAAAAAATGGTTTAATCCATCACCAGCAATATAGCAGCCGGTAAACCTTGAACTAATTATTGAAGATCTAATACACCAATTAAATGTCGAAAAAAAGGCTGTCTATTGTCGATATTGCCAATAACCTGAATATATCAAAAACCACGGTATCATTTATACTTAATGGCCGCGCCAAAGAGAAGCGCATAAGTGCCGATATGGTTGAAAAGGTACTGAAGTATGTTAAAGAGGTTGGCTACAAACCAAACTCGCTGGCCAAAAGCCTGCGCACAGGTAAATCAAACACCATAGGCCTGATAGTTGAGGATATTTCAAACCCGTTTTTTGGCAGCATTGCCCGTTTAATTGAAGATAAGGCCTACAAAAACGGCTACAAAATAATTTATTGCAGTACCTATAACGATACGCAGAAGACCAAAGACATGATCAGCATGTTTCGCGACAGGCATGTTGATGGTTACATCATTGCCCCGCCCGAGGGGGTGGAGGAAGATATAACCTCGCTGATCAATGAATCAATGCCCGTGGTATTGTTTGACCGTTATTTATCTACCATTGATACCGATTACGTGGTGGTTAACAACCAGTTCAGCGCGTATAATGCTACCCAGTATTTGGTAGGGCAGGGATATAAAAACATAGCGTTGATAACCTTCGCTAACGATCAAACCCAGATGGTTGACCGTATAAAAGGTTATAAAATGGCCTTAAAGGAGCATAACTTTAAGGAGATCATCAAGGAGTTGCCATTTTCGGAGGATCTGACGGAATCAATTACGGCTTTCCTAAAATCACGTAAGGGTATTGATGCCATATTGTTTGGTACCAACCGCGATGCTACCTACGGCATAAAAATTATGCATAACCTGGGTATACGTATTCCTGATGATATTGCCATTATATCGTTCGATGATTCGGATGCCTTTGAGTTGCACAGCCCGCAAATTACCACCGTTGCCCAGCCTGTTGAGGATATGGCCGAGCACATCATCACCATATTGCTTGATAAGCTGAACAATAACGGTGTGGGTACCAAAAACCAATCGGTAGTATTACATACCGATCTGGTGGTGCGCGGCTCATCGCAAAAGACGAAAAAATAACGGCTACATAGTTTTTACCTCGATGGCTTTAAAGCGGCTTAGCAATTGTTGCAGTAAGCGGCTTTTAAAGCCTGCCTCGGCGTATATGTTGGTTATCCATACCAGTACCTTAATTTCAATATTATCGGCACCAAAGGAGTTGATAAGCAGTTCGGGCGGAAGATTTTTTACGGTATCGCCGGTTTGGCTTACTTCTTCCTCAATTATCTTGCGGATAGCATCAATATCGGTATCAATGGCAACCTTAAATATGATCTCCGTTTTCAGGTAATCATTACTCAAAGTCCAGTTCACCAAACGGCCTGATAATAGATCCCCATTAGGGATGATCACCTCGCTGCCCTGCGGTGTAAGCATTTTGCTCGATCGGATGCCAATATCCTGCACTTTGCCTTTTTTATCGGCCAGCTCAATATAATCACCTATGCGGAAAGGCTTTTCAAAAATGAGGATAATGCCCGATACAAAGTTGTTAACGATATTCTGCATACCCAAACCAATACCAACGGACAGGGCACCCAAAACCACGGTCAGCTTATCAGCCTGAATACCTAATGCCGTTATGGCTAACAGCATACCTATTAAAATAATCACCAGCCTGATGAGCGCCAGTTTGGAGCCCTTATGCTCTATTTTATCGGTAATGGTATTGCTGGTGTTACCCTCGCCAAACAGTACGGCTACGTGCTTTTGCAGCATATTGGCCATGTAAACTATCACCCCGAAGAACAGCACATTACCCAGCGTGAATTTAACGCTGCCAAAGGCTCGCTCTTTTATCAGCAATTGCTCAACAAGGGCGTATATGCCACCGGCAATGCTCAGGTTTATCATAAATACCAAAAACCACGATATTACCGCCACTACCGTTAGCGCCTTTTTAAATGATGCCCGCGACCGGGTTACGCTAATGCGCGAGAACAAACCATCAGAGCATGCGCTTACCTTGATCTGCAATTCCAACGCGTCTATCAATATCTGTATAAATACCGCCAGCCCGATAATTTGAGTAAGCCCGATAATGGCCGTTGTGCTGTAAACCTTAGCCAAACTTATACGCCCGAAGATGTTGAGGATAACAGCCAGCGCATTCAAAAATATATAGATGTACAACACCGGGTTGGTAAGCTTTTTAGCCACGCCCTGCTCACGCAGTTTGCGCATAAAATGTATGCCAACGTAAATGGCAAAAACGTTAAGCCCCATCAGCAACAGGCGCATCCAAACGGCATCCTGCACTACGGATGTGGTGAGCACCATCGCTACATATAACCCTGCTACAATCATCCAGTTACGCATATCTTTAGCTTGCAGTTCCCTCCAAAATAAAAGGGTAATGCCCGCGAGTGACAGAAACTGCGTAAGCTCAATATACAGTGATGGCGCGTCCGGCTCAAACAGGGGGGCAAGGTTAAGCATCAGGATCAGCGTGGCCAATATGGGGTACGGGCTGATGTATTTAAAATCAAGCTCACCTATCTTTTCGCGTAAGCCGGGTTGCCTGGTTTTTTTAAAGTTGCGGAATACCCAGAAGTAAAATGCCAGCCCGGCTAATATGAGCATTACCCTGTTATCCCACGATGAATCAAAGAAATAGCCCAGTATTTTGTTCTGCCCCTCAAAGGATGTCGATATAAGTTTGAACAGATCATTATTCTCACTCGTGGCCGGTGCCGACCATATATACGGCGCCTCCCTGCCCAGCGCGCTACGTCCCGATTGCTGCAACTTGTCGTCGATAAGGCTTTGCATATCATTCACCGTAAGGTATAGTGCCGATACATCGGCCAGTAACTGGCTCACGGTATCTAATCCTGCGGTGGTAACCTTACCCGCGCCTTGCAGGCGTAGCTTTATATCAGCTAATTGGGTGGAGTACAGGCGTTTTTGTGTAGTATCCTTATTATCAACCGTAAGCAGCGAATCGTTGCTCAGCGCCACCACCTTATCGGCGCGTTGTTGCAGCTCGCCGTTAAGCTTGGTGAGGCGGGTTTGCCAGTCGGTTAGTTTTGATTGCGCATCCTTTAGTATCAGGTTATAACTTAACAGGCTTTTGGTATCAATAACCTTGCTGGTAACAGAAAGTTCAGTTTTAACCGGCGACAGGTTGGTTTTAACATCTTGCAGTCCGTTACGTATACCATCAATACGGTACCCCTTTTTATTGGCCGAGTTAATGTCGGTTATGGCCGCCTGCGCCTGCTGTATCTTAAAAAGTAAGGTATCGGGTATGGTGTTGATGGTATCTGCCGGGGCGGGTTTATCCTGCGCTGTGGTGTTTTTATAGGTTGATAGCACGGCGAATAACGCTATCATCAGCATATATAAATACCGGTTAAGGGTGATGTTACGTGTTTGTTTTCCTGTTTTTATAACCATAGCAGCTGTATTAATTATAACCTGCCTTATAAAACTTGTTTACGGGGTAATGGTTTTCTTAATATGAAGTATGGTTAAATTCAGGGTTAAATGATGCGCTGCTTTTTTACAAAATCAAAACAAGTAAACTGCGCTTCAATACCTAAAAATTATACCTTTACCACATTCTGAAAAATAGATATTGATACATGGTTAAATTCAACCGTTTTACACTGGGCAATGGCCTGCGGGTAATTGTTCACGAAGATAATACAACACCCATGGCGGTGGTTAATATATTGTATGATGTGGGCGCGCGCGATGAAAACCCCGAACAAACCGGTTTTGCCCACTTGTTTGAGCACCTGATGTTTGGCGGCTCGGTAAACATACCGGCTTATGATGAACCCTTGCAGCGCGTAGGTGGCGAAAACAATGCATTTACCAGTAACGATATTACCAACTATTACATCACCCTGCCATCGGCCAACCTGGAAACAGCTTTTTGGCTGGAGAGCGACCGCATGCTTAGCCTCGCCTTTAGCGAGAAAAGCCTGGAGGTGCAGCGTAATGTGGTAATTGAAGAATTTAAGCAGCGTTACCTTAATCAGCCTTATGGCGATGTTTGGTTAAAGCTGCGCCCAATAGTTTATAAGCAGCACCCTTATCGCTGGGCTACCATAGGGCAGGAGATAGCCCATATTGCCGATGCTAAGATGGAGGATGTTAAGGCATTCTTTAAAAAGCATTACAACCCCCAAAATGCCATTATGGTAGTGGGTGGCGATGTTACTACCGAGCAGGTAAAACAGCTGGCCGAAAAATGGTTTGGCCCTATCCCCGCAGGTGAAAAATATAACCGCGACCTGCCCGTTGAACCCGAACAGCACGAGGAACGTCGCGATACGGTTACCGCCAAGGTGCCTTTGAATGATGTTTACATCGCTTTCCAGATGTGTGGCAGGCTGGATGAGGGTTACCACGCTGCCGAGTTAATGTCGGATATCTTATCGCGCGGTAATTCGGCGCGGTTGTACCGCAGTTTGGTTAAGGAGAAGCAATTGTTTAGCGAGGTACATGCCTACATAACCGGTAGTTTGGATAAAGGCATGTTCGTGCTTGAGGGCAAGCCGCTGGAAAACATCACCATTGAAGCTGCCGAGGCGGCCATTTGGCAGGAGCTGGAACGATTAAAGGAGGAAGAAATACCTGCTGACGAACTGACCAAGGTGCAGAACAAAACTGAATCGACCATGGTATTCTCGGAAATGGCATTGCTTGAAAAGGCCATGAACCTGGCCTGGTTCGAGCTGTTAGGCGATGCCGAAATGCTGAACCACGAAACCGAAAAATACCTGGAGATCACAACCGCGCAGATCAGGGAGCAGGCCAATGCCATATTCAGGCGAGATAATTCATCAACCCTGGTTTACCTGGCCGAGAAATCAGTTTTAAGCGACGAACTGGCAGTTGACAGTGAGCAGTAAGCAGTGTGCAGTAGTTAGTTTGCAGTTGGCCGTTAAACAGTTTGCAATGCCCAATGACGAATGTCTAAATGACAAATGACCAATGACAATAGATAGAACAACAGCGCCTGAATTTAAGGCGATAAATGATATAAGTTTAATTGAGCCGCAGCATATTAAGCTGGCTAACGGCTGTAATGTGTTTTGCTTTAACAACGGCGGACAGGAGCTGCTGCGGATGGAGTGGGTGTTTGGCAATCTGCGTTTTGATGCCGCCAAGCCACTGCTTAACCAGGCCATAATGGCCCTGCTTACCGAGGGGACGCAAAACTATACCTCGGCACAAATTGCCGATAAGGTTGATTTTTACGGCGCGTTTTTACAAGCCGAGTATGGGTTTGATCATTCGCAGGTTACGTTGTTTAGCCTTAACAAGCATTTAAGCGAAACCTTGCCGATGGTTAAGGAAGTGCTCACCAATGCCATCTTCCCGCAAAAGGAGGTGGAAACCTATGTGCGCAACCAACAGCAAAAATTGCAGGTAAGTCTGCAAAAAAATGATGTGGTGGCACGCCGGGTGTTCAACAAGGCCCTGAATGGGGATACCATTTACGGTTTCGCTGCCGAGGCTACGCACTACCAGGCGCTTGACCGTGCTGATCTGCTGGAGCATTACAAACACATGTTCCGCCCGGATAATTGTACGCTCATCATCGCCGGTAAAATAGAGCAGCAGGCGCTGGATATGATCAACGATCTGTTCGGCAAAAGCTGGGAGAACAACGGCGAACCGGCCGACACTACTCAACCAGAAGTAGTGCGTGGTACCGAGTATCTTTATTATGTAGAGAAAACGGATGCCCTGCAATCGGCCATACGTTTAGGTATACCGGCCGTTAACCGTACCCACCCCGATTTTCCGGCCTTACAGGTTTTGAACACCGTTTTGGGCGGCTATTTTGGTTCAAGACTCATGACCAACATCCGCGAGGATAAGGGTTATACCTATGGCATAGGCTCGGGTATCAGCTCGTTAAAGCATAACGCGTTATGGTTCATCGCATCCGAAGTTGGGGCCGATGTATGCAAGGCCGCCATTGCCGAGATAGAGAAAGAACTGAACCTGCTACGCACAGAACTGATAGCCGATGATGAACTGGTACTGGTAAAAAACTACATGCTTGGCTCACTGCTGGGCAGTCTGGAAAATGTTTTTTCGCATGCCGATAAGTTCAAGAATGTATATTTCGCAAGCATAGGGCTTGATTATTACCAGCAATACACCCAAAAGGTAAAAGCCGTTACCGCTGCCGAGCTGCAACAACTGGCTAACCAATACCTCAACTTTGATAACTTTTATAAGGTTATTGTGGGTAAGTATTGATGGGGTAGGAAACAAAGAAATAAAGAAAGAGGCGGCAAATTAAGGCCGCCTCTTTTGCATTATCACCCCAAAGCAATATTAGGGCTGGCCGGTACGAATTAGTTGCCCACCATTCGGAAAATCAAAATAAAATCTTACCTTTGCCCGGCAAATAATAACTCCTAAAATTATTTGCTATGCAGCCAGACTCCTCAAAATTTGTCGCCGAAGGTTTAACGTATGATGATGTATTGCTATTACCGGCATACTCAGAGATACTACCGCGCGAAGTTGACACATCCTCTTATCTTACTAAAAAAATAAAGCTGAACGTGCCGTTGGTTTCCGCCGCTATGGATACCGTTACCGAAGCACAGCTTGCTATTGCCATTGCGCAGGCAGGTGGTTTGGGCATGCTCCACAAAAACATGAGCATACAACGCCAGGCCGATGAAGTGCGCAAGGTAAAACGCTCAGAAAGTGGTATGATACAGGACCCGGTTACCCTTAACGTAAACGCTTTACTGGCTGATGCCTTTAAGATAATGCGCGAGTTCAGGATAGGTGGTATCCCGGTAGTGAGTGATAATGGCGAGCTTAAGGGCATCATCACCAACCGCGACCTGCGTTTTGAGAAAGACGGCAACAAAAAGGTTGAGGATGTAATGACCAAGCTTAACCTGATCACCGCGCCAAAAGGCACTACGCTGATACAGGCCGAGGAGATATTGCAAAACCACAAAATTGAAAAACTGCCTGTAGTTGATGATCAGAATATACTGATCGGTTTGATCACCTTTAAGGATATCCAGAAATTTAAGAATTTCCCTAACGCCTGTAAGGATGAGCATGGCCGCCTGCGTGTAGGCGCCGCGGTAGGCGTAACTGCCGATACTATGGAGCGTGTTGATGCCCTGGTTAAAGCCGGTGTTGACGTTATCGCTATTGATACCGCCCACGGTCACTCAAAAGGTGTTATTGATAAACTGAAAGAAGTAAAAGCCAAATACCCTGACTTGCAGGTTATAGCCGGTAACATTGCCACAGGAGATGCTGCCAAAGCCCTTGCCGATGCAGGTGCTGATGCCGTTAAGGTGGGTATTGGTCCGGGTTCAATATGTACTACCCGTATCATTGCCGGTGTAGGTGTACCTCAATTATACGCGGTTTACGAGTGTGCTAAAGCCCTTGAGGGTACAGGCGTACCAGTAATTGCCGATGGTGGTATAAAACACACAGGTGATATTGCCAAGGCTATTGCAGCCGGTGCAAGCTCTATTATGGCTGGTTCGCTGTTTGCCGGTGTTGAGGAGTCGCCGGGCGAAAGCATTATATACGAGGGCCGCCGTTTTAAATCATACCGTGGTATGGGCTCGATAGAGGCTATGGAGCAAGGCTCAAAAGATCGTTATTTTCAGGATGTTGAGGATGATATCAAAAAACTGGTACCTGAAGGCATTGTAGGCCGTGTACCATACAAAGGCACCCTGGCCGAAATAGTTTACCAATACGTAGGCGGTTTACGCGCCAGTATGGGTTACTGCGGCGCTAAGGATATACCAACCCTGCAAAAAGCCAAGTTTGTACGCATAACGGCTTCAGGCATCCGCGAATCGCACCCGCACGATATCACCATTACAAAAGAAGCTCCGAACTATACCCGCTAAGCGGTAGAGTTAACTGCATAAAAAAATGCCTTACCGATACGGTAAGGCATTTTTTTTTAAAAATACTGGTGTTGGTACGCTATCTTTATAAATAACATTGTTTTGAAATAACAACTATGAAGATATTGAGCAAGCAGGATGCTGTAATTTTTTTTTCGATAGATCCATACTATTTTGAGAAACATGAGGAAATGGATCGAAGATACAATACACAATCCTGGTGGCGCCGTGCGGAAAAGGATACCTATATTTTAATACACGGTATTTCTTACAAGGTTTGGGATAGAGCTTCAGGCGATCAGTTTATTAAGTATGAGCGCCGACTTAAACTGCATTGTATTATTGAAGATATTTCAGAAGATAAAGTTGATATTTTGAAGATAAAAGAGGAGATGCATATTGCTTCAAGTGAATTTATGGAGCAAAATAGCTTTTCTTTTTTTGAGCGATTGAGGTTCCCGGTGATAGATTTTTCGGAGAGGTTGGAAAGAGAAAAAGAATCATTTTTAGTAATGACCGAGCAACAAGAGCCTTACGAGAGCAAATCGGAAACACAAAAGGAGGTTGAAAGATTATCTGAAAGAAGCAAGTTCTCAGTCGGTATAGATGTTGACTGATTAAAATCCATTATACCATAAAACACAAAGGCTGATCTTAATGAAAAGATCAGCCTTTGTGTTTTATAATTAAAGTAAAAATTATCTGGTTGTTGCTTTGGCATCCTTAGCTACCACCTCACCCACAATAATCAGGTTTTTTTGAGGCGTTTTAGCGTTCGAGGTTACCACAATGGTTTTGCTGAATGGCGATACCGCGGCAGCATTGTAAGTTACTTTGATGTTACCTTTTTCGCCTTTTTTAACAGGGGTTTTGGTAAAATCGGCAATGGTACAACCGCAAGTTGGCCTTACATCAGCCAAAATAAGTGGTTCATCGCCGGTGTTGGTGAACACAAAAACAGTTGAAACCGGAGTGCCTTGCGGAATTTTTCCGAAATCGTGTTTTTCTTCCACAAATTTAAATTCTGGTTTGTTGTCTTGCGCCGAAGCTGTTAAAGCAAAGCCGAATACGACCGCGCATATCATTAATAATTTTTTCATATTCACAATAGTTGGTGTAACAAATATACTTATATTAAATATAAACGTACGTTAATTGACGGTTGTTTGATTGTAAAATATAAATTTACAAAATAGAATTTTATAATTTTACCGCTCAAACGGAATTTTATATGTCAAAAACTGCCCTCTATACCGCCGGAAAAGATGATGCTGCCGAGCTCAGTTTTGATGATTTTAAAAAGATCGTCATTAATGATTACCGTGTAGGCTTTGAAAGTCGCCAGGCAAGTTTGCTTGGTCGCCGCGAAGTGCTTACCGGTAAAGCCAAGTTCGGCATATTTGGCGACGGTAAGGAGGTGGCGCAAATTGCCATGGCCAAGGCCTTCCGTAATGGCGACTGGCGCGCGGGCTATTACCGCGATCAAACCTTCATGTTCGCTACGGGCATGAGCAATTTGAAAGAATTTTTCGCGCAGTTATATGCGCATCCTGATACTGAAAAAGAACCCGCATCGGGCGGCAGGCAAATGAATTGCCATTACGCTACCCGCTTTGTAAATGATGACGGCACGTGGATAAACCAGGTTGAGAACATGAACTGCTCGTCAGACATGTCGACCACCGGGGGGCACCTGCCGCGTTTATTAGGGCTGGCCTATGCTTCAAAGCTGTATCGCCAAAACCCGGATCTGCACCAGTTCGATAATTTTTCGATATGTGGTAACGAGGTTGCCTTTGGTACTATTGGCAACGGCTCAACATCCGAGGGTTTGTTTTTTGAAACCTTTAACGCCGGTGGTGTATTGCAGGTGCCTATGGCCATCTCTGTTTGGGATGATGCTTACGCCATATCGGTACCCGCCAGTCTGCAAACCACTAAAGAGGATATATCTGAAGCTTTACAGGGCTTTCAGCGCGAAAAAGGCACCAATGGTTACGAGATATTTAAAGTACGCGGATGGGATTATGTAGCTCTTTGCGAAACCTACCAGTATGCCATACGTGTTTGCCGCGAGCAGCACGTACCTGTATTGATACACGTTACCGAAATGACCCAGCCGCAGGGTCACTCTACATCAGGCTCGCACGAGCGCTATAAATCAACCGAGCGTTTGGCCTGGGAGGAGGAGTACGACTGCCTGAAACAGATGCGTAAATGGATGATAGAATCGGCCATTGCAACGGTTGAGGAGTTGGACGAAATGGAGGCTACGGCCAAAAAATACGTACGCGAGTGCCAGCGTGAAGCCTGGAACGAGTTGACTACCGAGATAGAGGCCGAAATGGATGAAACTGTTAAGCTGATAGATCAGCTGGCGCAGTATTCATCAGCCAGAGCCGAAATTACCGCTATAATTACCCGCCTGCGGGCCGAGGTTGACCCGGGACGTAAGGATATGACCACCGCTGTACGCCAGGCCCTGCGCTTAACCGCGCACGAGCAGTTGGCCGAACGCCAACCCTTGCTGGATTGGCTGACCGAGGAGCTTGCTAAAAACGGTGTTCGCTATAATTCAAAGCTGTTTTCAAATACGCCATACTCGCCGCTTAACATACCTGTTGTAGCTGCCGAGTATGATGATAACGCCAAACTGATTGATGGCCGTGAAGTGCTTAACGCTTGCTTTGATGCCAACTTTGAGCGCGACCCGCGTATTGTAGCTTTTGGTGAGGATGTAGGCGCCATTGGCGACGTTAACCAGGGCTTTGCAGGCTTACAGGCCAAATACGGCGATCTGCGCATTACGGATACCGGTATCCGCGAATCAACCATTATAGGGCAGGGGCTTGGGCTTGCCATGCGCGGCCTTAAACCTATTGCCGAGATACAATACATGGACTACCTGTTGTATGCCATGAATGTATTGAGCGATGACCTGGCCAGTTTAAGCTACCGCACCGCGGGCGGCCAAAAAGCGCCGGTAATAGTGCGTACCCGTGGCCACCGTTTAGAGGGTATATGGCATTCGGGCTCGCCAATGGGAATGATATTGAGTACTATGCGCGGCCTGCATGTTTGCGTTCCCCGTAACATGACCCAGGCTGCCGGTATGTACAACACCCTGCTGCGTGGCGATGAACCTGCCATTGTTGTGGAATGTCTGAACGGCTATCGCCTTAAGGAAAAATTACCGGCCAACGTTGGCGATTTTACCGTGCCATTGGGCAAAGCTGAGGTATTGAATGAGGGTACTGATATTACCGTAGTATCGTACGGATCAACCCTGCGCGTGGTACAGGAGGCATTGCCCGAGCTGCATAAGCTGGGCGTTAGTGTTGAGCTTATAGACCCGCAAACATTATATCCGTTCGATCTGGATAATGCCTGTGGCGCATCGCTGCAAAAAACCAATAAGTTGCTGGTGGTAGATGAAGACCTGCCCGGATCAGCATCGGCCTATATATTGCAGCAGATACTGGAGAACCAAAAAGGTTATTACTACCTGGATGGCCAACCACAAACCCTAACGGCTAAAGAACACCGCCCGCCATACGGCTCGGATGGTGATTACTTTACCAAACCCAATGTTGATGATGTAATTGAAGCGGTATATGCCATGGTGAGCGAAAGCAATCCGAATAAATTTCCGCCGATATTTTAAAGTGTTATATTTGATATATAAACTTTAAAACTTATCATGAAATTTCTTTTTAAGATGGTGCTGGCACTTGTGTGCCTTTGCTCATCAGCATCTGCACAAACAAAAAATTCTAATGAATTCGGCGTTCAATTTGGTATGAATGCGTCGAGCTCGAAACTCGGTATTATGGATGAAACTCACTATAGAGTTGGGTTTAACGCAGGTGTTTCAATAGATCATTACTTTTCTGAAAGCTGGAGTATTAAGGCGAAGGTTCTATATGATCAAAAAAGCTGGGAAGGCCCCTCTTTATTAATGAGGGGCGCTTTGTATGGAGCCCAATATGATTTTAATTATTTAACTATTCCGGTTTTAGCCAACTGGCACTTTGGCCGTACCAAAAATTGGTATCTGAATCTTGGACCATATACAAGTATATTATTAAATGTTGAGGAAGTAGGATCTGATAGGGATGTAAGATCAGCCTTAAACGATCTTGATCTGGGTATCGGTATCAAGATACCGCTTTCAAATAGGGCTAAACTGTTTTTTGAACTTAATGGTGAAAAAGGATTAAATAATATTGTTAACGAGGGTTCGGGCGCTATTGATCCGCAGTAACGTTTCGAGCATTAATGTTGGGTTGAATTTTTAAAAAGCTTTCTAAGCTAAAATAAACTATTTACTCTTTAAATGTTGACGATATATAAGCGGTGCCGACATGGTAAACTAAAGCGATGTGAATAAATTTCGGCCGATACTTTAAAGTATTATATTTGCGCCGTAATTTTTTTAGCAAACTTTATCACACTCATGACAAAATTCTTCAAAGCAGTGTTAGCACTGGTGTGCTTCTGCTCAGCGGCTTCCGCGCAAACAAAAAACTCTAACGAATTCGGTGTTCAAATTGGCTTAAACGGCGCAACCGTACATGCTGATGGCATAACCAACAGTAGCTACCGTGTTGGCTTTAACGCCGGTGTATCAATTGATCATTATTTTTCAGAAAGCTGGAGCTTAAAAGCTAAACTGATCTACGATCAAAAAGGTTGGGACAATGGCTATGTAGCTTTTGATAATTTACGAATGACCACCGATTACAGCTTAAACTACTTAACCATACCTGTATTAGCTAACTGGCATTTTGGTCGTACCAAAAACTGGTATTTGAATTTTGGTCCGTATGCCAGCATACTGCTTTCAGCATCAGAAGTTGCGGGTGGTACTGATTTAAAACCTTACATGGCAAGCCCTGAAATGGGTCTTGATTTGGGTATAGGTGTAAAGATCCCCGTATCAGACAAAGCCCGTTTCTTTATAGAATTCAACGGACAGGGCGGAATTTCTGATCTGTTCAAAGATAATTCAGGTTCAACCATACGTAGCTCAGTATCGGCACTAAATATTGGTATTAATTTCTAAAAATACCTGACTCAAATTAATTGAATAACAATGCCTTCCTGATATATTTGGGGAGGCATTGTTATTTGTATGAAATACCTTATCCTTATCCTGCTGCTAACATTTAGGCTGAATAGTTTTGCCCAATATCCGTTTGAGAAATATCCTAAACCTAAGTATAGGGTTATACCTTTTAAAGTGGTAGTTGATAATGGTGAAAGCTATGTTTTACGATCAGCAAATTATAAAGGGTATCATATCACCATAGAGCAAGATACCGGCCGGGTAAAAACCCTATGTTTATATTACAAACAAAAGCTCATCAAAAGGATACAGCCTGACTTAGGTTATAAAAAAATAACCTTACAGTCAGATATTGCACTTTACGCCGCTGATATTGATGGTAATGGCCTGGTCGACTTTAAATTTAAGAATTACAATAACGGTAGTGGTTTAGCAAGTGTACGGATGCATAAACTGTTCTTGTTCAATAAAGGCAAAAACAAATTCTCTGCTGTGCAATACATGGACTTTTTTGATAATATTGAGCGTGACCTGAATGGCGATGGGTGCTTTGAGATAGTTACACAGCATTATTTATTACAGAACAACCACTCTTACTGGGTATTTGATATGTTCAACTTTCGGGATGGAAAGTTTGTTAATGTAAGCGCTGAAAATAATTGTCCAATATTAGTTCAGTTGCTATATCGTGATAACTATAAAATAACCAGGCACTTTAGCCGCAAGCAAATGCGCAAGTTCTCATTTAAAAAGCCTGAGCTTTTTGAGTATTTCGAGTAATTAAGTCACAGCTATTACTGTAAAATTTATGGTCTGTAAAATATTGAATTACAATGCCTTCCTGATATATTTGGGAAGGCACTGTTTATCATGAAATACCTCATCCTTATTATCCTGCTAAACTTTGGGTTGAATAGTTACGCCCAATATCCGTTTGAGAAATATCCGAAACCTAAGTATAAGGTTGTGCCTTTTAAGGTTATTGTTGATAATGAAAAAAAGTATGTTTTACGATCAGCAAGTTATAAAGGGTATCATATAACCTTAGAGGATGTAGATAGTGAAGCGCAAATACTTCGATTGTTCTATAAACAGAAACTCATCAAAAAATTACAATCGGATTTAGGTTATACCAGGTTGACTTTAGAAACAGATTCTACCCTCTATGCTGCCGATATTGATGGTAATGGCTTGGTCGACTTTAAGCTAAAAACCTACAATAATGGTAGCGGTTTGGCTGGCTCGCGAATGAATAAACTGTTTCTGTTCAATAAAGGCAAAAACAAATTCTCGGCCGTGCAATACATGGATTTTTTCGATAATATTGAGCGTGATCTGAATGGCGATGGGTGCTTTGATATAGTTACACAGCATTATTTATTACAGAACAACCACTCTTACTGGGTATTTGATATGTTCAACTTTCGGGATGGAAAGTTTGTTAATGTAAGCGCCGAAAATAATTACCCTATACTGGTTCAGCTACTATATCGTGATAACTATAAAATAACCAATCACTTTACCCGCAAGCAAATGCGCAAGTTCTCATTTAAAAAGCCCGAATTTTTTGAGTATTTCGAGTAATTAAGCCAAAGCTATTACACCACGCCATAAAATTTATTTAATTTGCGCCCGTTTTTAAAGCAAGATCAAATTTTATGGATAACAGCACATTTTCAACTATATCAACCGTAATTAAAACCCGCCGTACTATTAAACCGGGTATGATGAACGGTCAAAAAATTCCAAACGGGCACATTGCCGCTATTCTTGAACTGGCCGACTGGGCTCCAACCCACGCCTTTACCGAGCCCTGGCGCTTTGTGATCTATGAAGATCCGACCGTTTTCTGCAAGCAACACGCCGAACTATACAAAACCCACACCCCGGCCGAAAACTTTAAGGAGGCTACTTACACTAATCTGCAAAACCTGGGCAACAATGCGTCGCACGTGGTTATTGCGGTTATGAAACGTGGTGCCAACCCTAACATCCCGGCTATAGAGGAGGTTGCGGCGGCATCGGCAGCGGTACAAAACATTTTGCTGGCGGCTACATCGCTAAACATCGCCTCGTTTTGGAGCACCGGCGGCATGACGCTTAAACCGGCCATGAAAGATTTTCTGGAACTTGGTGAGGATGATGCCGTGCTTGGTTTACTGTACTTAGGCCATACTGATAATCAGCCTGAAGGCCGCAGGGTTACCCCGCTTGAGCAAAAGGTCAAATGGGTTAAATAAGGTCAAAAATTTAACTTTAATATTTAAAATAGCCTTAAAAGAAATTTATTTTCTTTTAAGGCTATTTTATGTAAATGGGGTGACAATAAATCATCCGTTTGTACGTATATTTGTATAACAATTCGGGATTAACGATCCTTTCTATACCTAAATCTCAGAGCTTTTAAAATTATTAACTGATAAATTTTAACTGAGTATGAGAAAAAATTTCTGGTGGGTGATCTGCGCTTTTTTGATCGTGTTTTCGATAGGTTTTATCAGCTGGAGTCCTGCTGCAAATGGTAAAACAAGTGCAAATAAGGTCGCCTCAACCACAAAACATGCTGCCTCGCTTAGCGAATTGTACGGACAGTATGTTACCGATATTTATAATACCGCGCAGCTACAGCTAAGCGGTATGGATGCCTTTGTATTTCAAAAAGCCATAACAGGTTACATTAACCTTAAGCTGGCACACAAATTACCCGAAAACAGCAGCGTTATTACCGTGGTTGATTTTAACAGATCGAGCCGTGAAAAACGTATGTGGATAATTGATGTGGTAGCCAAAAAGCTATTGTTGAATACATGGGTATCGCACGGGCAGGGTAGTGGTGATGATATGGCCACCGCTTTTTCAAACACCGAGCATTCGCACCAAAGCAGTTTGGGCTTTTATGTTACCGATGATGTTTACGTAGGTAAACACGGTCGCTCATTAAAACTGGATGGTATGGATTTAGGTTTTAACAGTAATGCCCGCCAGCGCGCCATTGTGGTACACGCTGCCGACTATGTGAGCCAATCCTCAATTAATCAATTGGGCCGTTTAGGCCGCAGCCATGGTTGCCCCGCGGTATCGCCCGAGGTGTGCGAAACCGTTATCAATACCATAAAAGGCAAAAACATGCTATATATTGCCGGTAATGATAACCGTTACTCGTCAAAATACCTCGACGAAAATGTAGCCGAACAATTCCTGTTCCCTGCTATGCAGGCAGATACGGCACAGGTACTTTAATAATATCCTTCATTTTAAATAAACGTAAAACGGGGCAAGCCGCCAGGCCTGCCCCGTTTTATTTGCTGTAATTGTTTGGAATAATTACACCGTTATCAGCTTTTTCATGTGGCCATACAGTACCACATCTAACCCATACACATCCGGCCTGAACTGCAATTTGCCGCTGCTATCGGCCCAGCAGGTAACGTAGGTAAGGTATACCGGTACCTTGTTGGGCAGGGCAATATTGGTAGGTTCGTCGCTTGGGTTATCCATTTTATCCACAATCTTGTCGTATTTTTCGCCTTCGCCAAACAGGGCTTCGGCAAGTTTTTTGGGTTCTTCAACACGTACGCAACCGTGGCTAACGGCACGCATGTTTTGGTTAAAGGCATTTTTGGCAGGGGTATCGTGCAGGTAAACGCTGCTGCCGTTTTTAAACAGGAATTTTATTTGTCCTAATGCGTTCTCATCGCCGGGGCGTTGCTTAAAGGTATAGCCTCCTTTTGATGCCTTGCTCCAGTCAATACTTTCCGGGTCATCTACCTTTTTGCCATTATGGTACACATCAATGCCTTTATTATCCAGGTAATAAGGGTCATTAGCGGCCTCAACCGTAATTTCTTTAGTAGCTATGCTTTTCGGGATATTCCATACCGGGTTAACCTGCACGGTGTATATCTCGCTGCTTAGCTGCGGCGTTTCGCGCGAGAAAGGTTGGTCGGTCTTATCGCTCTCGTTATATTCTACCAGGCTTTTTTCCTTATCCATATTGCGGCCTTCGCCCACACAAACCTTCATATTCAGGGCCGATTTACCGTCTTCCATTACATCCAGGCGGTAATCAGCAATATTTACGATGACGTATTTTTTAGCGTCGGGTTTATTCTTCCAGCGCAGGCGTTCAAGGTTAACGGCAAAGTAGCGCTCGCTTTCTTCGGGCGACATACCCGGAGCCTGCACCTTATCCGTTAAGGCCTTTTGCAGCGCCTTGTATTGCGGGTTAGCGGGTTGTATACTATCCAGGTATGTTTTTAACTCCTTAACCGCGAATACCGATCTCATGGCCGCGCTGTCCGGTCGCTGGGTTTTTGTATAGTAACGCTGGTATATCTTCTGCGGACTGATCAATCCGTACTGTAATGCCATTGAATACCTTATCAGCGAGTTGGCTGCAAGCAATTCCAATTTGGCAAGGGTACTGTACGCTTCGTCGACGTTTTTTATCGCCTTTTTATCTTTAATATGGGCAAGCAGGATTTTAATGCTATCACCCCTGAATATTTGCGGATTAATGCCATGCTGCGCCGCGTTACCTAAATAAGTGGTAAGGCTTTGCAGGCCATCGCCCTTAATATTGTTGAGCACCAGTACAGGCTCGTAGTTGTTTTGTTTATAATATGATGATATAACTTTAGGGTAGCTGATAATGGCCTTGTTATCGGCCATGGCTTTGTTAAATGCCTCGGCATAACCCTCGTCGGTCATTTGCTTAAATGCCTTGTTGCCGGTAGCTTCGGCCAGTTTTTTCCCTAAATCTGATTGGCTTTTTTTACATCCGGGTATAATGGCTATACAAATCAGGATGATAGATGCGATAAGCAGTAGTGGTTTTTTATTATATATTTTGGTTATCATAAATGGATAAATGTGTTACACCGTATAAAGCAATAGCCGTACCACATAGTATTTACACAGGGCTTACGCTGATGAATTGCTTTTTATATAGCTTAGTATTATGGATGATAACAAACTCCCGGAAGTATGGCAGCGTGGCCCAACAGCAGGTGTACCGGCATTATTACAGCCCGTGGCACATGCCTTATTGCAGGCAGATGAGGAGATTACAGCCCTAATGGCCGATTTTCAGAATAATATGTTGTACGAGAAGCCGGCAGGTTTAGCATCGCCCGCTTTCCATTTGCAGCACTTAACCGGCGTGTTAGATAGATTGCTGACCTACGCCCGTGCGGAAATGTTATCGCCGGAGCAGTTAAATTATCTTGCAAATGAGGGCAAGGTGGCCGAAAAAGCATACACCGCAACCCAACTTGCCGCAGCCTTTAGCAGCCAGGTGCAAAAGGCTATCCATCAAATAAAACATACCGACGAAAGCACCCTGACCGACGGGCGCGGGGTAGGGCGTGCGCAAATACCCTCAACCGTAATAGGCCTGTTGGTGCACGCTGCCGAGCATACCATGCGCCATACGGGGCAATTATTGGTTACAGTGAAAATATTGCAGGCAAGCTTATAATATCAGTTCGCCAACATCGCGGTGGTTGGTGATGCGGTAATCGGCATCGGCGGCGGTATACCTCTTTTCAGGATCGTACAGTACGGTTTTAATGCCTACAGCTTTGGCTTCCTTAATTTCAGATTCCGGGTCGTCGCCAACTATCAATACTTCCTCAGCCTTGTAATTGTATTTTTCCAGTATCTGGGTAAAAATGTGGCGTTTGGTTTTTTCGGTACTGTCGGGGTCAACCACGTATACCTGTTTAAAATCCGCGGCTATGCCCAGCATTTTTACCTTGCTGTTTTGCAGCTTAACAAAACCGGTAGTCACCAGGAATTTATCGGCATCAAGCGTTTTAACGTAGCGGTAATCATCATAAGCCTGCATCGGCTTGCTGTAGGTGAGGCCACGCAGATATTCGGTAGCTTCTTCCTTCAGCTCATCGCTAAAGCCAAATTCATCAGCCACCTTTTGAAACGGGCGGCGGGTGATCTCCTCTTTAGCCGCTTCAACCGAAGCCAGGCTGAGGCCATCGGCATTGTCATCGATCAGCTTGTACAAGCCATCAAATAATCCGTCGGAGATGGATTTTACCGGGTAAATGGTATTGTCGAGGTCGTATATTAAAGCACGTATCATGTAAAGATAACGTGCTTTTTATATCGATGTTTCAGAAAATTACACTTTGGCAGCCCTGTTGCGCAGCACATGGTCGGCCAAAACCAACGCGGCCATTGCCTCAACAATAGGCACAGCGCGTGGTACCACACATGGGTCATGGCGGCCTTTGCCGCTGATCTCTGATGCTTCTCCGGCGCTGTTTACCGTTTGCTGGTTGTGCATAATGGTAGCCACAGGCTTGAACGCCACACGGAACTCAACAGGCATACCATTGCTGATACCGCCCTGTATACCGCCCGAAAAATTGGTGATGGTTTCAACCTTACCGCCATTGTTGCGAAAGATGTCGTTATGCTCAGAGCCGCGCATCTCGCTGCCCTCAAACCCGGAGCCGAATTCAAAGCCGTGCACAGCGTTAATACTCAGCATGGCCTTGCCCAGATCAGCATGCAGTTTATCAAATACCGGCTCGCCTAAGCCTGTGGGTACATTGGTAGCAAAGCAGGTAACCTTGCCGCCTACGGTATCGCCTTGCTTGCGTATGCCGTCAATAAACTCGATCATTTCTTCGGCAGTGGCTGGGTCAACACAGCGAACTATATTTTGCTCACGGGCTTCAATAAACTCGGTAGCATTATTAATATCAACATTGGGGGCATTTATTTTACCTACACTGCTAACATGCGCAAACACCTCGATGCCCTGTGTTTTCAGGAACATTTTAGCCAGCGCGCCTGCCGCCACACGTGCCGCGGTTTCGCGGGCTGATGAACGGCCGCCACCACGGTGGTCGCGTATACCATACTTGGTAAAGTAGGTAAAGTCGGCATGCGAGGGGCGAAATACATCCACATTATGGCCGTAATCCTTTGAGCGTTGATCTTCATTCGGGATGATCATGGCGATAGGTGTACCTGTAGTTTTACCCTCGAACGTGCCCGAAAGTATCTGTACCGTATCGCTCTCCTTACGCTGTGTAGTGATCTTTGACTGCCCTGGTTTACGCTTATCCAGCTCGGCCTGAATAAAGTCAAGGTCAACCGGTAACTGCGCCGGGCAGCCGTCAACTATCACACCGATAGCCTCGCCATGCGATTCGCCAAATGTTGTTATCCTGAATATTTGCCCGAAGGTATTGCCTGCCATTGTGCCTGTAGATATGAGATGTTAGATATTATGTTTACGTCATTGCGAGGTAACCCCTCCTAAATCCTCCCCAAGGGGAGGACTTTGTTTCTTAAGCTCTCCCTTTGGGAGGGTTGGGTGGGTTTAGAGATTGCTTCGTACCTCGCAATGACGGTTTTGTTATTATACTTTGCTTTTAGCTTTGGTCTTTATGCTTTAACCTCGAAATTGACCTTCTCCAGATCCTGCCAGAATGCCGGGTATGATTTTTCGACCACCCGGGCATCTTCAATCTCTAATTGCGGAATTACCAATGCCAGCGGCGCGAAGGCCATGGCCATGCGGTGATCCTCGTAAGTGTTGATGAACATGCTTTCGGGAATGAACTTTTCGCTGCAATCCAGTTTGTAAACTAAACCTTTTTCAATCAGCTTAACGCCCATTTTGCCCAATTCGTTCTGTAAGGCCTTTACACGGTCGGTTTCCTTTATCTTAAGGGTTTCCAGGCCGGTAAAGGTAGCTTCGTGACCTAATGCTGCGCATACCACAATAACGGTTTGCGCCAGGTCAGGGCATTCCTTCATGTCGAATATTTTGCGCTGGATAGGCTTGGGCTCCTTTTTCAGGTGAACGCCGCCATCCTTAAATTGTGAGGTGATGCCAAAGTTAGCCATGATCTCGGTGATCACGCTATCGCCCTGGAGACTGTATGATGTAAGGCCGGGTAAAAATAGTTCAGCCTCATCAGCCAAAGCAGCTATGGCGTACCAGTATGATGCCGCGCTCCAATCAGGCTCAACAGGCAAGGCCGTTTCGCTGAACTCTTGGTTAGCTATGCTGATTACGTTGCCCTGCCAGCTGTGCTGAATGCCTGCTTGCTTTAACATCGCCAAAGTCATTTCCACGTAAGGGCGTGAGGTAAGCTCACCCTCAATATGCAGTTCGAGGCCTTGTGGCAGTTTAGCGGCTATCAGCAACAGGGCAGTAATATACTGACTGCTGATATCACCCTTAATGCCTATCTGGTTAGTTTGCTGCTCAAAACCACCGCTTATCTGCAACGGCGGAAAGCCATCCTTTTCAGCATAAGTAATGTTAGCGCCCAATTTGCGCAAGGCATCAACCAAAATACCAATAGGGCGTTGTTTCATGCGCTCGGTACCGGTAAGCAATACCTCGCCGGGTTGCAGGGCAAAATAAGCCGTTAAAAAACGCATAGCCGTACCAGCCGGACCGATGTTGACGGTTTTTAGTCCATGGTCTATGGTCGATGGTCCATGGTCAACACTTAGTCCATGGTCTATGGTCGATGGTCCATGGTCAACACTTTGTCCTTGGTCTATGATCCATAAACTATGGTCTTTAAGTATCCCCGCCAGCGTAACGGTATCAGCCGCGTCCGATAGGTTTTTAACCTTTACACGGCCACCGCTAAGGGCCTCAATAACGAGTGCACGGTTGCACTCGCTTTTTGAGCCTGTAAGTTGTATGGTGCCGTTGGCGGTTTTGTTGTTTTTGCTAAGGATGATGTTACTGCTACTCATTATCCCTAATTACGCGTGCGTTAATTTTTCTTCTACCTTGTCCTGACCTTCGTTAAGGATGATACCCTGACGACGGATAGATTCAGTGTGAACCAGCTCTAACAGTTTCTCGGTAAACTCAGCATCAAGTTTTAATGCCTTACCATAATCGGTAGTTTTTTTCAGGATCTCCTCCCAACGGTTTACCTGTAAGATAGTGATGTTGTTATCTTTTTTATACTTGCCAATTTGCTCGGCAATGGTCATGCGCTCAGCAACTTTTTGGATGATCAGGTCATCAATCTTATCGATCTTGCCACGTAGTTCAGCCAGTTTATCGTTTACGGCCGAGCTTTTTACTTCGGCTTTGCGCAGGGTAAGGTTGTCGATCAGGTCTGACAGGGCAGCAGGGGTAACCTGTTGTTTAGCATCTGTCCAGGCAACTGAAGGGTCAATGTGCGATTCGATCATTACACCTTGCATATCCAGGTCGAACGCTTTTTGAGCGATGTAGCCGATCAGGTCGCGGTTACCGGTAATGTGGCTTGGGTCGTTAATGATAGGCAGCTCTGGTACCTGAGTTTTCAGGCTGATAGCCAGGTCCCACATTGGGTCGTTACGGAAGGTAGTGTTACCGTATGATGAGAAACCACGGTGAATAGCTGCCAGTTTAGTGATACCCGCGTTGTTGATACGCTCTAAAGCGCCTATCCATAATGAAAGGTCAGGGTTTACCGGGTTTTTAACCATAACAGGCACGTCGGTACCTTTAAGGGCATCAGCAATTTCCTGTACGGTGAAAGGGTTAGCGGTTGAACGTGCACCTACCCAAAGAATATCAACACCGGCAGCCAAGGCTTCTTCAACGTGTTTAGCGGTAGCAACCTCAACTGCTGTAGGCAGGCCGGTTTCTTCTTTAGCGCGTTTTAACCACTCCAGGCCAATGCTGCCAATACCTTCAAACTCACCCGGGCGGGTACGTGGTTTCCAGATACCTGCACGCAGGGCAGTGATCTTTCCGGTTTTAGCCAGCAGGTGCGCGGTGGCTACTAATTGATCCTCAGTTTCGGCGCTGCATGGTCCTGCAATCACCAATGGTTCTTTACCCGAAGTTATCCAGGTACTTAACGGCTGTATGTTTAAATTCAGTTTCATGGTCGTTTTTTGTTTTGTCCATAGGCCATAGTTAATGGTCCATGGTGATGTTCAAATTTTGTTAATTGTTATAAATCGAATGTTTCTTAATTGCTATTTCTAAATTCAGCTATGGGCTATGATCCATGGTCTATCGACTATGAACTAAATCCCCTCCTCATACCTTTTATACTCACCCAGAATATTAAAGTTGTGTGTATATTTCAATATCTGGCGCAGGGCGGTATCGTATTTGGCTTGTTCGTCCCACTCTACATCCAGGTAAAAGTTGTACTCGTTGCGTTTGCCCAGCACCGGCATGCTCTGTATCTTGCTCATGTTGATGTTGTTCTCGGCCAAAATATTAAGCACCTTGGCCAGCGAGCCCACCTCATTGCTCACCTGGAAACATAGCGAAGCCTTGTTAGCCTCTACCTTGGCGGCATTATCATGCGTGGTGAGTATCAAAAAGCGGGTAAAGTTCTTTTTGTTGGATTCGATGCGACGCTCCAATATTTGCAAGCCGTATAGCTTGGCGGCTAATGTGTTGGCAATGGCCACGGTATCGGTAAGCTGCTCATCGCGGATGCGTTTGGCGCAGGCGGCTGTATCGTTACTTTCGATCACCTTTATCTGCGGGTAATCATCAAAAAAATCAACACACTGGCGTATGGCAATAGGGTGCGACATGGCGGTTTTAACATCCTCAAAGGCCACGCCCGGCAGCGCCATCAGGTGTAGTTGTATAGGCAGGTAAACCTCGCCCACCACCGGGAAGTTATAGTTTAACAGCAACGAGTAGTTGGGCAGCAGGCTACCGGCAATACTGTTCTCAATGGCCATAACTACGTAGTCGGCTTCGCCGTTTTTAAGGGCCTCAAAAGTTTGTTTAAATGAGTTGCATTCAATGGTTTGAATGTCCTCGCCAAAGTACCTGAAGGCGGCCTCCTCATGGAAGGAAGCGCGTATGCCCTGTATTGCAACCCGTGGTGTTCCGTTTATCATAACCCTGTTAAAGCAAAAAGTCCCGACCTTGTGGGGCCGGGACTTTTCAGTTTCTTCTGTATGTTAGTTAGTGCATATCAGTCCCGGCTCTTACCTGTTAAAGTAAAAGTAAAAACCGTAAAAATATGCGTTGTTATTTATCATGTTTTTGTTTGATGCCGCTAATGTAAGCGTTTGAAATATTTGTTCCAAATAAAATTTCATTTTTTGGTTGAAAAGGGGTGTTTTCAGAATTTTATTGGGTTTTGTATGTTGATGGATCGCCTATTTAAAAGAGGGAAAACATCAAATTTAAACTCATGTGGCACATCCTTAATTTTTTTGATCAATGTTAAAGGCTGTATTACATTCGATGATAATTTTATGCTGCTGCCATCTTTTAAGATGATCTTTGAACATAATAATGCAGGCATATCAGTAAACGGAATTTCCGAAATGATTATTTTCTCAATATCCTTTTTATAGATCTTGGTTTTTATTTCCTTTTGATATAAATAGAAGTAACCCTTGCCTTTTGATATGTTAAGCTTAACATCTTTAGCGTATATGTAATTGTTTATACTACGATATAACATTAATGCGGGTATTATACTAAATATAGCGAGTACCGAAGCGGAACTATATAAAACCATGATGCCGACCCAGGCAAAAAATAATGTAAACGTGCCACCCAACAGAGCCATGAACCACCATCGATAAATGTTTAGTTCATAGGTGAAATTATGGGTTAAAAAATGGCCCTCACTACCAAAACTAAAGAACTTCTTTTGAAATGGATTCCTATCAAGATCGTCCTGAAAAAAACTACGAACTATTGATGTTACTTTATCCAGGTCGGGTACGTAGTATTCGTAAAGGTTTTCTTTATGGTCAAAATAGTATAATGCAAATTTGCCATTAAAATAAAGCCCGATCTTTAAGTACTCATCCGCTTCATTACATATAATAATCGATGGTCCCGTAAGTTGAATGTCGGTTAAATGCCGTTCATCATCCCAGGGGAAGGCTTTAATAAGCGCTATGGTTTCATCCAAATCACGAGGTTGCTCGTTCGTAAATTCTCCGGTTTCGTAATTTTTGTACTGTACTTTTGATATGAGTTTAGGCATAGTATTATTAACTAATATAGTTATTTAAACCAAAACCCCCACTAAGCGTTATTCAATTAAACATCTACACCATGAATAACGATCCAAAAGATATCAAACAAACCAACGACGATAGCGACCTGCACCGCGATGAAATAGGGGAGAACACCGGCACCGATACGCTGCTGAACAAGAGCATTAAAACCGATGCTATTGAGCAGGAAGAATCAGAAAGTTCAAACAAAGAGCAAGGCCCGGCAGGTGAGGATTTGTAGCGGTGGTCTAAACCAGAAGGTGGTCTGAACCAGAATTTGCGGAATTTTTGAATTTACAGAATTTTCTTTGGTTAGCTGTAATAGTCTAGTCCGTTAATGCTTTCGACGGGCTCAGCATGACACACCTTAACCCGCTAAATAATAATCCAGCGCTTCAAAAAGTTCCTCTTTGGTGCAAATATTATCAATATTGAATTGGCCGATGGCTGATAGCAGCGTACAGTTCACTTTGCCGTCCATGTTCTTTTTGTCTTTCAGCATAATGCTGTAAAGTTCCTCGTAAATATCGCGGCTAAAGCTAAAACGTGGGTATAGCTTATTGAATGTGGAGGTGATCTCGTTCAGTTCTTCAGCCTTTAGTCCGGTTTTTTTATGGGCCAGGTAGCTTTCGCATATCATGCCTATGGCAATGGCTTCGCCGTGGGTAAGCGAGTCGGGTTTATCATTCAATGCCCAGGTTTCAATGGCATGGCCTATGGTGTGGCCAAAGTTCAGGCTCTTGCGAATGTTCTTTTCGGTCGGGTCTTCAATCACTACCTCATTTTTCAACACTACCGAGCGGTGTACCAGCGCAGTTGATGGTTTAGTGAGGTCGCTGTTCTTTAACTCGTTCCAGTAAGCGGCATCCAGTATAAGGCCATGTTTCAACATTTCGGCCAGGCCCGATAGTATCTGGCGTGGCGGCAGGGTTTCCAAAAAAACAGTATCAATAAATACCGCTTTTGGCTGGGTAAATGTGCCTATGATGTTTTTAATGCCATCCACATCAATACCCGTTTTACCACCTACCGATGCATCAACCTGCGACAATAGGGTAGTAGGCATGTGCACAAAATCGATACCCCGTTTATAGGTTGATGCCGCAAAGCCGCCCATATCGGTAATCACGCCGCCGCCAAGGTTCACCATCAGGCTTTTGCGGTCGGCCTCAAAATCTATCAGCATTTTCCACACGCCAATGCAAAAGTCAATGTTCTTGCTTTCCTCGCCGGCGTTTATCTCTATCAGGTCGTAATTACCCAGTGTATTAAGCTTGTCGGTTAGTTTGGGCAGGCAGTGTACGCTGGTATTTTCGTCGGTTAAAACAAAAAACTTGCTGTATTTGCCGCGCTCAATAAACGCTATAAGCTCATCAATACTGTTCTCAAAAAAAATAGGGTAGTTATCGCTCTGTATGGTTTGCATAATTTAAATGATCCTGATGGTTTGCTTTCTGAACTCTACAACGTCGCCGCGTTTAACCTTAAGGCGTTTGCGGTAATCAACCTGGCCATTATATTTTACTTCGCCTTCGGTAACAACAATTTGCGCTTCGCCGCCGGTTTGTACCAGGTTAGTGGCTTTAAGTAGCTGAATTAGTGGGATGTACTCGCCCTGTAGTTCAAAATCGATCATGTGTGAGGCAAAATTAAACTATTGCACCATAAATGAACGATTTAATTAAGCATTTTATATTTTTGCATTTATATGACCTCGTACTATACAAACGGCAGTGCTAAACCCGCCGAAGGATTATCTTTTGATAATACTGAAGTGGCTTTCAGGCATTCAAGCAATGCTGAGCTAAAACGTGCTTACTGGCTGTTTCGCATTATCAATGTGAATTTTTTGGTGAAGATAGGTCCGCCTATTACCAATTTTGCCGTTAATATTGGCTTGCCCATAAAGGGAATTATCAAGGCTACTATATTTAAGCAGTTTTGCGGCGGCGAAACTATTGCCGAGTGCGATGCTACCATTAAAAACCTGCACGATGGCGGGGTAGGTACCATTCTTGATTACTCGGTTGAGGGTGAGGACGAGGAAGCCGTATTTGATGAAACCCGCGACGAGATCATCCGCACCATAAAACGCGCCACCGGCGATCCGGCTATACCCATAACCGTATTCAAGGTAACCGGCGTAGGTCGTTTTTCATTGCTGGAGAAGCTGGATGCAGGCACCACATTGACTGCCGATGAGCAGGCCGAGTGGGCTAAGGTACAGCAACGTGTGCTTGATATTTGCCAAAAGGCTTATGATGCAGGCGTACCTGTAATGATAGATGCCGAGGAAAGCTGGATACAGCTAACCATTGATGCACTGGCTATGGACATGATGCGCCGCTTTAACAAAGAGAAGATCATTGTTTATAATACCTACCAGTTGTACCGTCATGATAAATTGGCTTCATTAAAGGCCGACCATGCTGTAGCGGTTAACGAGGGGTTTGTTTTAGGTGCCAAAATAGTACGTGGCGCTTATATGGAAAAAGAGCGTAAGCGTGCCGCTGAGATGGGCTATCAATCGCCTATTCAGCCCGATAAGTTATCGGCCGATAAGGATTATGACGAGGCCGTGCGTTATGCGGTTGAAAATATAAATACCCTGGCCGTTGTTGCCGGTACGCATAACGAGAATAGCTGCCGCCTGTTAGCCGAACTGATGGATAAGCAGGGCATAGAACACAGGCATCCGCATGTGTACTTTTCGCAGCTGCTGGGTATGAGCGATAACCTGAGCTTTAATTTAGCCAACGCGGGGTATAATGTTGTAAAATATGTACCTTACGGACCAATCAAGGCTGTGTTGCCTTACTTGTTTCGCCGCGCGCAGGAGAACACCGCCATTGCCGGGCAAATGGGCCGCGAATTGAGCCTCATTGTAAAGGAAAAGAAACGCAGGGGTATCTGAGAAATATCATCCTGAACACTTAGCAGCCCTGGCTGTAACCATTACATCTACCATTGTTATTTACTGAAAAGCAAGCCGTTTTCGTTTCTGATAAGGGGTGATTTATTGTGTAAATACCCTTAATATATATGTCGCAAAGATTTAAGTTAGTTGAGTACGAAGATGCCGGTCCGGAAGTGAAGTTGATATACGAGGAAACCATGAAGGAGATGGGAATCCCGTTCGTATTAAACTGGTTTAAATGCCAGGGCAATAATGCCACCGTACTGCGCGGTAACTGGGAGAAACTCCGCAATACCATGTTACGCGGCTCGGTGCCATTTGTGTTAAAGCAACTCATCATTTATAATATATCAAACTTAAAAGGTTGTGATTACTGTGCGCAAACGCATGGCGTTATTGCCGATAGTTTGGGCAAGGCGCTTACCGGTAAGGATGACCTGAAGCTGACCGATAACCTGGAGAGTACCTATATTCCGTCATCATACCGCAAGGCTATCGAGGTAATTACCCGTTGTGCCCTGGCGCCACGCAATACTACTGATGATGATTTTGAGGAGCTGCGCGATGAAGGTTTTAGTTTGCAGGAAGTACAGGAACTAATGGCCCTTGCCGACCTGACTAATATGGTGAATACTATTGCCGATATATCGGGCATACATATTGATAACGAATTGATGGAGCCTAAATAATATGGATTCCACCGCGGGGATACTCCAGAATTCACAAAGGCTGCGCTACGAGGCGTTATCAAACTTCGCTACTGATTTAAATAAGGCCACCTCATTTGCCGATATTGGACAGGCGCTTACCGCGCATGCCAAGTACATAATCGATACCTATATTTTGCGGATATGCCACAGCCACCGTGATGAGGTATGGTGCTTTGAGGTATCGCGCGGCGAGTGTGAAATATTCAAGCCTAAAAAGGATGCCATACGCAAGTTTGAGCTTGAGGTGCTGGCCAATGGCTTGCCGGTAAGTTACACGGCGGATGATATAGCGGTATTGCCATTAGCTAAAACCACGTTTGTTGACCCGAAGATAAAGTATGTGCGCTCGTTGCCTGTATTTTATTTTGAAGATCAATCGGTAGTGGTAACTACGGCGGCAAAATCGCAGGTAATGCACGTTGATCTTGATTTTAAGTTCATACGCAGCATTGCCGATCTGGCGGCCAATAAACTGTTGCAACTGGAACTGTTGCAGGAGATAGAGCAAACCAATCGTGAGCTCAAGAAAAAGAATCAGCAGATCACAAAACTTAACCGCAACCTTGAACAGGTAGTAGCTACCCGCACCGCCGAAGTAACCGCCGCCAACCAGGAGCTGTTAACACTTTTTTACCGTACCTCGCACGATTTTAGGGCACCGCTGGCCAACATTATGGGTTTGGCTAACCTGGCTAAGCTGGTTACTGATGATCAGAACGCGCTCGACCTGTTTGACAAATGCCAGCAGGTAGTGCAAAAGCTGGACGCCATGCTATCAAAGCTGAACGTACTGAGCACTTACTCGTACGAGAGCCAGATAACCGAGGTTAACTTTAAGCAATTGCTGCGCGATCTGCGCGATAAATATCAGTACAGGTTAGATGATATAGGGGGCCGTATGCTGTTTGATATCAACCTGACCGAACAACACGTAGCCAATGCGCACAGCTATATCAACATATTGGATAACCTGATCGAGAACTCGATCACCTTTCACAAAGGCAATTTGCTGATACAGGTATATGTGTTCAGCTTTAAAGGCAACCTGGTGATCAAATTCAGCGATAACGGGCAGGGCATATCGCCACGCATTGTTAGCAAGATATATGATATGTATTACCGCGGCCACTCCGAATCAACCGGAAGCGGCCTTGGCTTATACGTGGTACGCCGACTGGTAAAATCATTAGGCGGCGAAATATATGTGCAGAGCAAGCTAAAGCAGTATACCTACTTCATTATCAAGGTGCCCTTTGATCAGCAGCAACAATTACAATAAGCTGTTACGCTTAAAGTAATCCTGTAAGGTATCGGGCGCCGTCATTAAAAAAGTGTTGATGCCCAGTTTGCCGGCAGCCTCTAAATGTTGCGGACTATCATCAATAAACAGCGTTTCCTCAGCTTTCAGATCGTTCTCCTGCAATACCTGCTCAAATATGGCAGGCTCGGGCTTGCGTTTGCCGGTAAGGTGCGAATAATATGTTTTCTCGAACAGATGGTCATTCCCCAAAAAACCAAACTCCTTTTCAAGGTAGTTCATGATAAAATCGTAATGGATAGGGTTGATGTTGCTGAGCAAAAAGGTGCGGTATTTGGCCTTTAATTGCAATAACAGATCGTGCGTACCCTCGGCTACGCCGATCAGCATACTGTTCCAAGCAGTGTCAATTTGCGCGTCGGTAAGGTTGGCATTGCCGGTAATTTGGCGTATGTGCGCGCGGAATTGTGCCGCGCTGATCTCGCCACGGTCAAAGGCATCAAAAATAGCATCCTGTTTAAGGTGACCAAAAAAGTCGGCTGAGTTGTTTATACCCAGCTCAGCCCAAGCCTGTTGCGCTTTTTCGAAGCTGATGTTGAAAATAACGTTGCCATAATCAAAGATGATATTTTTAATATTTTTCATTATTTGCTTTACTAATTCAGGACAAATATGTAATATTGCGCCTCGAAAATCAACAAAATTTTCAGCGCCTATAGCTCAGTTGGTTAGAGTAGAAGACTCATAATCTTTTGGTCCCTGGTTCGAGCCCAGGTGGGCGCACTGAAACGTGATTTTTTAAGATCACTCAACCCTCTAAATCGCTGATTTAGAGGGTTTTTTTTTTATTCTGATCCTTTTCAGTCCTTACGAATGCACAGGGAAAAACACCAATCCGGCACCCTGGAATTAAATTTTAATTTTAGGCGCATTTATTGGTTAATGGACTGTTAAACAGTTATTTAAGTCTTGAAATATAGATCAAAAAAGACTTAAAAAGACTGCTATTCAAATCTTTCCTGCGCCCTTTTTGCGCCCTGAAAAATGACGGTTTCAGGCGGTAATTATTCATTTATTCACTTAAAAACTGTAAAAAGATGAAAACATCGCAGTCATTTGGTGTGCATTTCACCATCAAAAAAGAAAAGGCAAAGGATGGCGTGACCAACGTTTACGTATCCGTAACGATCAACAAAGAGCGAATCCATTTTGCGCTCAAGCACTACGTCAAGGTTGACAACTGGGACAAAGGACGGGGCGGCCTGAAGATCAAAGTCCCCGAAGCAAAAGAGACCAATGCTTACCTGGAGCAGGTCAAATTCACGATCACCACTTATTACCAGGGAGAAGAAGTTGAGGAAACCTTTTCGCTGAGCAAATTGATGGATTACCATTACGAGACGGCCGCAGCGGCCCTGACCTGGAGCACGCTTAAACATTACGCCGTTACACGCCGCTACCTGGAAAAATTTCTAAAAGAAAAGCGAAATACGACGGATATCCGGATCAATGATATCGATTATAAGTTCATCATTGATTTTGAGACCTATTTGCGGAACCACAAGCCCAAAGACCATCAGCGGCCGATGAACAACAACGGCGTGATGAAACACCTGATCCGCCTGCGTAAGATGACGACCCTGGCGCTCAAACTTACCTGGATATCCCGTGATCCTTTCAAGAATTATAAATTCCGCTACAAAAAGGTCGAGACCGCCTTCCTTAATCAAAAAGAACTTGACTCCATCAAGGGAAAAGATTTCGCAGTGGACCGACTGAATATTGTACGGGACCTTTTCGTATTCAGTTGTTATACGGGGCTCTCCTACATAGATCTGATGAATCTCAAAGAGTCCAATATCACTGCCGGCGAAGATGGCGCGCAATGGATCAAATTGTTTCGCCAGAAAAGCAACGAGCCGACCAACATCCCGATACTTCCTGTCGCACAGCAAATACTGGATCGTTACCTCCGCTCGGACCGGGCAGAGATCACCGGCACACTGTTTCCCAATCTGTCCAATCAGAAGGTGAATAGTTACCTGAAAGAGATCGGTTTGATGAATGGGATCAAAAAAGTGCTCACTTTCGGGGTTGCGCGTCACACCTTCGCCACCACAGTAACCCTTTCCAACAATGTTCCGATCGAGACGGTGAGCAAAATGATGGGCCACACCAAGATCGCTACCACGCAGATCTATGCCTGGGTGCTACTAAAGAAGATCAGCGATGATATGGGGCAACTCAAAAAGATCATTGAGAATAAACAGACTAGCAACGAAGAAGAATAAAAAGGCAAGCGTTGCATTTTTGCAACAGTTGCTTAAACCCAACTATTAATCATTAAAGATCGTATGTCAACACCAGATAAATTAATAGAAATATTGACCGGAAAAGTATTCAAGGTGCGTGGGCAGGCAGTAGTGCTTGATTTTGACGCAGCCGCCTTATATGAAGTAAACATTTCTACACTTCATAAAACAGTCACGAGGCATTCGAGACGATTTCCAGCCGACTTCATGTTTTGGCTAACCCAAGATGAATGGAAGTAGGTCGCTGATGAAATATCGCCCGGACTTGCCGCGGCAAAAAAGATACCTCCATTGGCATTTACAAATGGAGGGCTATTTATGCTTTCAAGTGTCCTGAAAGGTCCTCGGGCCGCTCAGGTAAGTGTGCTCATTATCGAACAGCTTTTTTCTTATAAAAATATTATCTAACGAGTTTCCCAATTGGGCAACTTTATTTAAATTTGTATGGAGCGGATCAGAAAAGTAATTTTTTATAAACGATACTTTTTAGATTTTGCCAGTGAACTTTCTCCAAAGATTCTGGCTAAGATCTCAAGGGTGATCGATCTCATTGAGATCATTGAAAGGGTACCTGAAAAATATTTGAAGCATATAGCAGGCACGAATGGATTATTCGAAATAAGAATAGCGGCGGGAACTAATATTTTCAGGATATTTTGTTTTTTCGATAAAGGCAAGCTTGTTGTATTAATGAACGACTTTCAAAAGAAAACTATGAAAACCCCTGCTAACGGAATTGAAAGAGCTTTAAAAATTAAAAAAGAGTATGAAGACAGCAAATAAGGATATAACGACCTTTGACGAATTTAAGGACAAAGAATTCGGCCTACCAGGAACGGTTGAACGGGAAGCTTATAACAGGGATGCTGAAGCGTTTATCATTGGTACGATGTTAAAGGAAGCAAGGCTTTCAAAAGGTTTGACCCAGGAGCAACTCGCAGAAAAGTGCGGTACGAACAAAGCCTACATATCCAAAGTTGAAAATAACCTTAAAGATGTACGCTTTTCGACACTTCAGAATATCGTTGAAAAGGGGCTAAACGGCCATTTCCATTTGGTATTTTGATCGTCATAAACAAATTGATTATCTAACAAAAGTTCACAATATGTGAACTTTTGTTATTTTTGTTGATTTATAATCGTAAACATGGCCGGATTAAAATACAAGGTGATCAAGGACCGGGCGCAATATGATTCATATTGCATAATATTGGACGGCCTTTTGAGTTCATCCATTAATAGCTTCGATCAGGATGAGATCGATCTGCTTAACTTGCTGATCGAAACGTATGACGAAAGAAATAATTCGCTTTCGGAACTTGACCCCATTGCCTTATTGCGCTCATTTATGTCAGAGCATAACTTAAAGGCACAACAGTTAGTTGACCTTTTGGGGTAAGTAAAGGTTATGTATCAGATATTCTTAATTACAAAAAAAGCCTGTCTAAAGATGTGATCCGCAAATTAGGAGCTCACTTTAAAGTTAAACAAGAGGCTTTCAACCGGCCGTATGAAGTAAGAGCTGGAGTACGGAAAATGAGTTGATCTCTGAAATAGCCATCGGCTCCCAATTACGACCACTGCTGTAATCTCACTCCAAGCTGGCAATCCATCAGCGCAAATTCTTTTGCTCCCCATGGTCTAAGTGTAACCGCCTTAAGATTCGGATGCAGAAACTCAGGATGGGAAGCAACAATTTGTTTATAAACTTCGTCGATCGCATCGGTTTCCAGCCGGATCTCGGGATGGTGCTCCCTGGCCATGGCTGCATCCTGAAAGAGATAGATACATAACCCGCCCTTTGCCAGCACGCAAAAAGGTGCAAGAACAAAACATTCTCGTATAATGTGGACTATTCGAGATTTTACATAAATGTGGCGGGTTGCTCAAACAGCCGATAGATATCTGGGACAATGCATCATTCCGATCACAAGGCGCAAACTTACATTGAACGTTTTCAATACAAAAAAAAGAAGGAGTCTCGGCACATGGCTGAATTTCTATTGGAATTACTTGTGCTGGCGACGCCCCTTTATTTTGACCGTCATTACCATTTTGATTGCATTTCTGATTATGCTACTAAGTGATGATTAACTCATGGAAATATTATACTATCAGGGCTAACAGTACATATTCTGATCATAGTGTGCTGTTTATATTAATTAAGTAATGAATACACGTAAAAAACAAATAGATAAAGAAGCACCTCCAAAATCGGTTCCTCAGATCAAAATCTATGTTATACATGCTGTGCTATATTTGGTAAATCGATATAGGTTTGAATCCTTAACCATGAATCAAATCGTAGTAAGCTCTAAGGTCAAGCGCTCTCAGCTTTTTGCAGTATTTAAGAATATCACAGTGATCAAGGAAGAATGTTTGAAATTTAGTTTAAATGCGTTTGTTGGTTACTTAGAACGTGAGGGTTCTACCAAAAGAGTTACTACCTGGACCCCGCAACAGGTATGGTCGTTAATATTTATGTTTTCGTATTACTACCGGAGAGAGGTGCAGCTTCTGACAATATATCTTGCCAATCCATTAGTGCTTCCGGGCTATGAATTTAAACAGGAGATGTCAGCACAACTCTCTGGTGTATTTCAGGTATTTGGCCAGTGGTTGAGCATAGGGGGGAATAAGAGTTTTTTGCTCATCTGCTTTATGCTTCAACGTGCATTGCATTTAAAAAAATCAGGAGCAGATATTACAAATTCTTATTCAGATATACCCGGAAACTCTTTACTTTTTGATGAACACGTTATGAGCTACATACGGCGTCTTCAAGAACTGCCATTTGATTAATTTGGCTCTGATAAATTGAAGCGATATCCTTGCACATTAGGGAAGTGGTCAATGCATTTACAGGTTACAGTTTTTCTAAAGCGAACTTAGGCTCGTTCGCCGTTGAAAGTTATCAAAGCTTATTTCTTAAAACCTATTGTCCCCATGGATTTATTGTCGGGGTATTGATTGGGTATGTTGATTTTACGCACTCTGATTGTATCTTTTTGAATTGTAAAAGTCGGGTGCCTGTATCCATTTACTTTCCCTTAACTATAGCGAGGTAGAGGTTTGCATATATGGCATTAATGCTCGGTTGGGTTACTGAGGGATAGCAGGCTTGGAAATAGAATTTATCAAAATATACCGTTTGAGGGTTTACGTAACGGTGTCTTTGCTGACCTCGAAGATTTTGTATGTCATACCAGAATTCCCCTTAAGCAAGATAAATCCTGATCGGTGTTTGGGTATTACGAATTACCAGCAAAAATAAACAAGTCTTTATTTGGGAGGTGCATCAATTTATATCACAAGGCGTTGATCAGAGCCAGCTAGCCTTTTTTGATGTAAGGAAAAAATATCATTATGCCTGTCATTTTCTGCTGTCATTTCAGTTTAAGCCTTTCAAAAGGTCTAGTTGCTATCTTATTAAAGGTAAAGTGATCGAGGAGTTCGGTTATTGTAGCCGCGGGTCGAGCGATGTGAAATATTGCCTTTTAAATACCGATAGGATAAAACAAGTAGCGCCAAAGAAAAGGCAGCACTACTTGAATATCGCGGAAATGAATGATGGTGGCATAACGTTATTAAGCTATACGATGATTGATATGGGAGATAGCTTTGTTAAAGCTTAATTATTACCAATGCCATTTAAAACGGTAGTGATGATTGGCATGCTTGCTCTTGATACTCCAATACACAAACTTTTTTATTTTTGTCTTCATAATAACTATCGACAGCTCTATATGTGTTTTCTTCACCCGTCGAATTGTTGCGTTCCAGTTTTTCAATGCTTTTAAAAGGTTTACTTTCTGGGAAAAAAATGATTAATCCTAACTCGTCGAGCCCGTGAATTTCATCATCTGTATAGGTAGAAGCATCTTCTTCAAGTGGATTTTTAAAACCATTCCAATAAGTAGCCTCTACAACTATTAAAAATTCCTGATTTAGAGGGATATCTTTTATATCAATTACCAAAGCATATTCTTTGTAAGACTTGCCATCATGGTTACTGGGCTTTTCCTTTTGGTAAAATTTTGAGTTATTAGTAATACACCGCATGTCAATAGCGTAACCGGAAGTTGCATAGTGAATTACAATATTGTCGAGTTCTTTGATTTTTTTATATGCAGGTAGTTGGTATAGTTGACTGGGCTGAATCTTGTATCTTTTAAGCTGTCTGGTGTTGATTTTCATTGTCTTAGATCAAAGATGCTGATGTCTTTACGCAGTTCATACAAGTCGGAGTTCTTTTCTTCTGGAAGTTTGTTTACCAGGTTTGTGTTTTGCTTTGGGGTGACACTAACAGGTGTAGGGTTTTGGTCAGATGTGCCAGCCGAAATTTTAGCAACAAAGTATCCCCCGGCAGTTGTTATAACTGCAATAATGATAGCCTGCCATGCCGCGATTTTTGCTACTTTGATCTCTTTGTCTTCTGGTGCTCTATCTTTATTTTTATCTGTATCGGTCATATTATTAAGGTTAAATATTTCGAGATAAAGAAGAAGAGATGAGAATCAAATTCACTGATATATGAGCTTGATTCTCGATGTAAAAGGCTTTTACTTATTGGCAAACACAATCGAAACCGCCTTGATTATTTCGTACCCATCGTCCTATACCTGAAGGGCAGTAGCCTGGGGGGGTACATTGACTAAGTCGGAAAACTAAGTCTGCGATTTCTAAATGTTTAAATCCCTCTTCGTCAAGAAGTGAATTGAATTTTTTGATTAGGTCGGGTAAGCGGTTGTTAACCCCTTCCATGTGTTCGTCATTTAATTCCATTGTTTTAATTTTTAGGTACAACATTTATAAAGCAAGAATCTTTTATGCTTACATTGTCTATATAAGTGCATTTAATCAAGATATCGGTACCTGGAGTCAAGTAATTGGGGGAATAGTAACAAGTTGCAACTGATGAGGCGTCCGATGAAGCTTTGACCATTCTATATCTACCATTTGCTGGTTGACCATTAGTCAGAAAATCTTCGAATAAGACTTTAGTACCTCGGGACACATTATCACCATTCCTGGAAAGAGTTGCCGTTAATAATACTTCCCCACTGAATCCCGTTGAAACGGCAAGAGCTGAAGGACTAAGTTTAATTTTATCAGGTGCTACCAAAATTGCCTCAAGGGAATCCTTCAAATTAAAAGAATTAAATCTCGAGGTACTCGCTGGTTTTACGGTCAGATAGATTTTAGTCGGTGACATTGGAATAGAGAGCTTTACGTTTGCTGTTAGTTTGCCATCAATGTATTCCGCTTTTCGAGTAAAAAGCGTGTCTTTATTCCCTGTGAATGTGCCCGCTGATGTATGAAAAACAACTTCTCTCTTATCGTCGTCAGCAGTCGGATCTAATTGAACAGCAATGTCAACTATGCTACTCCCATTCGCCGGTGGGGTACGATTACTAATGAATAAGTCATAAATTATCTTATTCGGATCGATTTTTTCCGTTTTACATCCCATGAATAAAACAATAAGTATTAGTGTAATTGATTTTTTCATAATGAACGGTTAAAAAAAGATAGATGTGATTTTTTTGATTGGTTCTAATAAGTCTAAGTCGGCACTTATAGCAACATATCCTCCCAGAATGACTTTATTGTCCGATGCTAATGGGTTGGTGGTGTTTCTACGCAGAAAAGACACTCCCGCACTTAGTCTCGCTGCGTTGAAAAAACTATAACTCGGGCCAAGGGTTATGGCTACACCATTTGTGAGATTGTCGAAATCTTTATTTTGCATCGCACCCAGTGTAAAACCGGCAGTAAGACATAATTTGTTCCAAATAGACCGGTAGCTTTCCAAACTGTGGGTTTCCTTCTTAGTGGGTTTTCTTTTGATACTATACTTCGATGATATGTTTTTATCGTACGGTTTAAAGAAAATATTCAGACCAAGAAATAACTTGGGGATAGTGGTAAAATGATTATTGTTATCAAACGCGCCTAATGACATGATACCCGCATCCAACGCAAATATTCGACCTCCTTTTGCATTCAAATCGTCGACGTTACTCGTTGCTGTAATCCAGATAGGTTGTTCTTTATATACCGTATCTATAGCCTCATTTATTTTTGCGAAATATTTGGTAATTGACTTTTGATTGGCAATGGATGCATCGAGTAACAATCTGATCTTTTTTTCAATTAAATCAAAAATCAATGGTGATTGTGCTTGAACAAATGTTACTTCATTGTGAAGAGAATCCAGGTAATTGGTTGTAGCATTTAGATTTTCTATTCTTTTTTTGAAAGCAAAAGTATCTATCTGATTTTTTAGTAAAGGATATTTATAATCCACTCCATAATGCCCCCTTGAAATTGGAAGAAAAGTAGTGTCATTAACTAGTTTTTGAATAATGAATAATCTTTTATAGACGGGAGAAGTTTTATCAATTGCATTAGCTATGGTCGTCACTTCAGATTGTAGTAGGTAATCTTGACGGACATATACCGTAACTGGCAATGGATTTGTTAAAATATTATAGGATGGCTTAGCGCGATCATATATTTTGGACTTTATTTGCAATAAAGTGGAATCATCACTGAAATATCGATTTTGGACGTTAGGAGCGAAATCGTTAATCTGGTCAAAAATGCTTCTTGCTTTCTTGTTTAAGGAATCATTCGCTTTAAGTTCAGCATCGGTCGCTGCAGGCATCTTGTGCAAGATTTTGTTAAGTTCCAATATTTCCTCCCGGACATTATCCGAAATAGGCTTTGTTAGTAGGATGTCGAAATCTTTATTACCACGAAAAGCTGGAAGTGCAATACTAATACCGTTGTCTTCTATCAAACGATCTCTTTTGCTGACGATCAAACTTGCTTTGCCACTGTCAAGTTTTCTGATCCCATCTTCATAGTATACTTTAAATATTTCTATTGCATTTATGGCCTTACCATTTATACCGGAAATGCTAAAAATAAATGGATGGTCTATAGGGATTTTACCTTCCAGTTTTTTAGATTTTAGGTCATACTTTATAGTTGGGGTTCCTACAGGAAAATTGTTGACATCCTGCCCAAGCAGATGACCTGCTAATACAAACATCAAGAGGGTTAGCAATGATAGTTTTCTCATTGTTTAATTGTGATATTTTTAGAAGGATTTTAGGCGTTGAATAATACTGTATTCAATGTTAGTAAATATAGTATAAAATATTATAAATCAAATAATTGGTGTTTACTTCATTCGGGGTACATCGAACCAACTATAGCTCTTTTGTTTTCATTATCAGCTCCTTGATATAAAACTGCGATGTTTGATATCGTTTCGATAGCTTTAGGAAGTAGCAGATCGGGTCGTGTAAGGTGGTCCGTACCCACATTATCCATGTCTATCAGAAACCAATAGCTGAACTGGTTTCCATTCCAGACATTTGCGTGGATAGCCAACCTGTCATACTCGATCAGGGGCGGGAAAGCTCTGCAGTGCCGGGACAAGGATATTACAGTGGCGCAGGGGTCAATGCTGACGGCCGCTTTGATCCGCAGATGGCTGGTCTTGGTACTCATCGGATCGTTTATTATTTCCGCTCAGTGAGCGGCTGTGTAGATTCCGCAAAACGATCGGTCCAAGTCCTGCCCCCTCCGGTTACCCTACTGCCCAGGAAGTATTTGTCATAGAGGGCCATGTGGTACTCGATCCTAAATCAACAAGCACAGGAATCAAATATCGTTGGTCCCCTGCAAGCGGACTAAGTGACGCAGAAGGGCAGCGACCGATCGCCGACCCAGCAAAAACAATGAACTACACCCTATAGTTGTCACAGGGAGGCTGCATCGCTTACGCAAACATTCGGGTAAACGTACTTCCTAAACTGGAAATCGTAAATACATTTACGCCGAACGGCGACGGGATCAATGACCAATGGAAAATCGACGGCTTGTCTCAATATCCAGGGTGCGTCGGTCACCATATTTAATCGTTATGGTCAATTGCTATTTTTTTCGACAGATCACGTCCTGGCCTGGGATGGCAATCACCAAGGCAAACCTCTTCCCGCCGGCACTTATTACTATCTTGTTCGACCTGGGAACGGGCTGTCCGAAATCAAAGGGTTCATCACACTATTAAGATAATTCTCTCCGGTTAAGCAATGATCTGATTCTTAATAATAAAACGACCATTCCTAACAATGATTAAATTTTTTATTTCCAGCCTGAAAGACATTCGATCAATAGATGTGAACGTACATTGTCTGCATAATATTTAAGACCAATCAGGCCGCGATACTTGTTGTGTTGAATATACGCCATCGAACGCTGTAAGTACTAAGCTTTATACTGGTTGCAATAATTGGTGCCGAGAGCCGTTCTTTTCCTACATTCAACTTATCCTTATCGAAACAAACTTAGACAAATGAAATTTCTAACCTTAATGCTATATACTCTTAAATTATATAACCCGGCTAAGTATATAGTTTTTCATTAATTTTGTGCAGGTGTCATTACTTACTCGGGATGTTTCTTTGTAAATGAGGAGATATTTGCTGTATCGTCAATGCTATCGCTAAAAAAACTTCGTTACAAATTTGAATTAAGACACAGATTTGCTGGTCTTATTCTACTCGCGCAAAAATTACTACATGTCCGCAAAAAAGATAAACTCGGTACAATTATTACGGGTTATAGCAGTTAGCCTTGTCATATTTCTTCATGCAGGATTGAGTGGCAGTGAAAAACTATCTGTCGAAAATTCGTTAGCATCATTTTATCATCTGAGTACCTGGGGGGCAATCGGTGTAGATCTGTTTTTTTCAATAAGTGGTTTCATAATGACGATTGTTGTTCCCTCCTATTCTCAGCGGAGCGACTGGAAGAAGTTCTTTGGACGAAGACTTATCAGAATACTTCCATTGTATTATCTGCTCACGATCTTAACTGCGTTAAATATGATTTTTGTTCACCATCAATCAGTAACAATTCTAAGCGCGCTTAAGTCTATATTGTTTTTTCCATTTTTCGATGATTATAAGTTTGTTGACCCAATTGTAGGAGTAGGGTGGTCCTTATCGTATGAGATCTATTTCTATACGTTAATCAGTATTTTTTTGGTATTTGGAAAAAACATTTATAAATCGTTATTTATCGCAATTTCATTATTAGTCATAGTTGGATTGACCTTTAATATTCAAAGTCCATTATTGAAATTTTTAACCAGTCCAATACTATTAGAATTTGCGTTTGGAATGATTTGTGGCTTGATATATAAGCGAGTTAACAAGTTGACTCATATAGGCAATGATTTGAAAATTCTGGTAGTTCTTAGCATAGTTATCGGTTTAACATTAATGAGTATTACAATATTCGTAACTCCCAATTTTGATTTGCATTCAATGCACGAATTGGAAAACAACAATGGTCATGCTTTCTATCGGGCTATTGTTTGGGGAGTCCCATCGGCCATATTTATGTTAGGAATTATATTGTTTGAAAGAGTTTTTCATCAGCGGATTGTAAATGTTTTAGTATTGGCTGGCGATGCCTCTTATTCTTGCTATCTGATTCATGCGCAACTATATGCAATACAGGCATATTTATTTAAATACTTGCATTTGGGCATAGAGTTTTATTTGATTTCAGTGATTCCTTTCTGCGTAATCCTTAGCATTGTTTTTTATAGACTTGTAGAAAGAACATTAATACTATTATTCGATAAGTGGTTTAATACACCAAAGCAGGTGATTATGACTTAAGCAGTAATAGACAGGTAGTATTGATTAACGACGATAAGTTTCAGCAATAATTAGTTAACTTCAATGCAAGATCCTACGTCAAATTTAGTCAACTACCAAAAACTCCTGTACCCAATTATTTATGTAACAATCATCTGATCTGTTAAAAAGTGGCTTTTCGGGTACAACGATTTGCTCAATTTCTTTTTTACAGTTGTCTAATTCTAACTGATTTGTAGGATCACAGATTATTATATAAGACGGATCGTAAAATTCAGTTTGTTTTATGTAGGAATTGGTAGTTAATAGTATTGCTCCAGATGCCAACACTTCAAATGTTCGCATTGTTAATCCGGTTTGACCTGTGCGTTGAATATCTAGTACGCACTTTGATGATTTAAAAACATCTGCGACATCCTTTCGATCTTTTTTACTAAAGCTAACGTCAGATATGTCGATAGTTTTATATGTTTTGTTTAAAAGTCTTTCCAAAAAAAAGAACCACCTGGCCGGAGAGTAGAAAAATACATATGCGTTTTCTAATTTATTAAACAACTGTTTCACAATAGCATATCGCCCTGAATGTAGCGTGCCAACAAATGCAGCAGTATAAGTTCTTGCCGGATTTTCAGCATGATTTAGGAACTCGTTGGTGAAAAATAAGTGCTTTAATTTAAAAACCGGATTTAGTTTTACATCTTCAAAATCAAAGCTAAAACAATGATCGAATTGATCCAGTATGAAGAGTGAATTTTGATTGTTGTTATTAAATGAATCGTATGTGTAATAAATTAGCTTTGCATCTGGATTTAGCTTCCTAAATTCTTTAATAAACCAAATCGGAACTACCTCACCTTTGATTAAGAGAAAATGGGTGTACCTGTTACCCTTTATTTGATTTAGAATTTTATGGTAATATTTGTTAATTGAATAGGACAATAAACTTTTTTTTACTCTAAAAACTGCTTTTAAAAATGAATTATTGGATGTTCGTTCATCATAAAAATCAACATCATATCCATTTGCCCTAATGGCGCTGCAAATGGCGGTTTCGTAACCAAAGAAAGCTGGTGAAATAAATAAAACTGATCCCTTTTGCATAATTATTTAAACAAACCTTTCTCCTTCATTTCAATTATCGATTCAGAATATTTATCAGCTATTATGACTTGTGAATTTACCCATTTGGTAAATTTCACAATTCCATCTTCAAAGCTAACTTTCGGCCTAAAACCAAGCATAGTCGATATTTTAGTGATATCAGCATAGTTATGTCTGATATCTCCTAACCTGTAATTTCCGGAAACTTTATAAGGAATTTCCTTTTGATAGTTTTTAAATAATTGATTTACAACAGTTAATACATCCGTAGCTATTCCGGTTCCTACGTTAAATACATTGTTATCGGCTTCATTTTTTTCGATTGCAAGTATGGTAGCATCGACAACATCATCAATAAATACAAAATCGCGAGATTCCTTACCGTCTTCGAAAATATTTATCTCTTTGTCGTTTTTGATCAAAGTCGAAAAAATAGATAAAATTCCGGTATATGGATTAGAAAGAGACTGGCCTGGCCCATATACATTCTGATATCTTAATGCTACGGGAGCTATACCAATAGTTGGACAAACAGTCATTATCATTTGTTCCTGGTTCTGTTTAGTAATGCCATACACTGAAGATGGATGTATTTTTGATTCTTCATCAGTAGCAACTAATTGTAATGGCGTTACAATTCCGGGGTAACTTACCTCAAAATTTCCAGTTGCCATGTCTGGATCTGCACGATGCGAGGGATAAACATATCCCAACTCTTTGCTCAAATACCTGCCTTCGCCATAAATCGATCTTGATGATGCAATCACTACTTTAGTGATACTGTTTGCTTCATTCGCTAAAATATCAAGTAGTATTGCGGTGCCCGCAATATTTATATTTACGTATTGCTCTATTTGATACATTGACTGGCCTGTACCTGTTTCTGCAGCGAGGTGTACAATCACTTCTTGATCTTCAATCGCTTTTTTCAGGTCTTCACGTGATGTGACGCAGCCTTTAATAAAGGTTACCTTATTTTGTATTGATTGAAATAAAGGAGAAGATCGCTCCGGATCATTTCCATGTATCTGTTGGGACAGATTATCCAAAACGGTAACAATATGCCCTTTACCAATTAACCTTAAAGCCAAATTTGAGCCTATAAAACCAGCTCCTCCAGTAATTAAAATTCTTTTACTCATATAGTAATATTCAAAGTTCTTTATATTAATTCATTTTCTCCCATTTTTGGGTAGTAACATTATATTGTTTTACAATTCGCCCGGGGGAACCGACAATAACACAGTAATCCGGGTAAGATCCACGAACTACCGAATTTGCCCCCACTATACATTGCTTACCTAAAGTAGTCCCCGCCTGAATTACTGCACCGTATCCAATAAAACAGTTTTCACCTATATTAGTGGTTTTGACTAAATAATCCTGCTTTAGAACATGTATACCAATTTTGTCATACTGATGATCCATATTGGTGATAAATACGTTACCTGATATGGTGGTATGTTTACCGATAACTAATTCTTGATTAGAACTGATTAAATGAAAATTTTGGCCAATTGATACATCATCTTCAATAAGAATGTGGCCATTATTATGTGTTTCAAAACGAGCTCCGGGAAATATTCTCACCTTGTTACCAATAATAATTCTACGGCCACCGATGATAAACAGAGGCTTACCTACGTATGATAATAAACCTATTTTTTGCACTTTTAATCTAACTAACAAGGTCATTAAAAGCCACTTTATTTTATAAATCATCTAAATGTTTACTAAACCGTTTATAATAAATTTCTTTATAAAAATTATAAGTATCCGCGGCGCATTTATCCCATGTAAATTTTGCACTTTGATCAAAACCCTTACTTATGAGTGTTTTTCGAAGGTTGATGTCTGCTAAAGCGCTAAGTTTCTTCGCTAACTCCTCGGAGTTTATTTGATCTATAAATAATGCAGCATCGCCTGAAATTTCTCCGAGTGATGACAGTTGATTGGTCACTACCGGGCATCCGGCTTTCATTGCCTCCAATAGAGGAATGCCAAATCCTTCGTAAATGGAGGTATAAATTAAACTATGAGCATAATTATACAATATATTAAGTTCAGAATTATTAACATTATCTAACTTAACATATCTGCCTGGTAAATTATTTTCAAGCAGCTCCAACTCAGCAGCAGATAATGGACCACCACCAATTATGAATAACTTTAAATCTGTATTTCTTTTTATTGCTTCCGGAACGAGGTCGAATTTTTTATATCCTCCTCTTTTACCAACAAATAATGCATAGGATTCATTTAAATCAGTTATGTCTCTAAATTTATAGCCTGAATTCTTCTGCAGAGGGTGAAAGTCATCACTAACACCATGGTAAATCACTTTAACCTTATTTTCTTCAATTTCAGGATAAAAGTGAAGTAGGTCCTTTTTTGTGTTCTCTGATATGCAAATTATTCCATCAGCCCTTTTTAAGCCAATTGCTGTTAAACCAATATGTACCAACTTTCTTGGGAACCTTGATGCATATCCTCTCTTATGTGTAAAATCGTGAACAGTGAATATATTCGCTATATCGCGTTGAAAAGACACTCTGTAATAACTGGCATGATATAACGATGCTGGAGGAAGCCTTTTAGTAAAAGGCATATATCTTAATAAACCCACCGGAAGCTTGTTTTCTACAATCAGTCGGTTGTTTCGATATGAATCTATAACTGATTTTCCATCATGATTTAGCTTGTTTGTATCATCATCCTGAATTACAAGATTTATGTTGTTCAATTTTGAGTAATTAACTAATAGCTCTTTCCAATAGGTTGATGCTCCTCCAAAAGTTTGGATTCTAAAAACAATGGTATCTAAGTATATTTTAGTTTGATTCATAGCAAATGTTCTTATTGATATTTATATATCTATGTAAGCTGCTTTTTTTTTGAATAAAAAATATATGCATAAAAAATAAATGCAGGCAGACTGTAAATTGATAGATTAAAGAAGTTTATGTATACCAGAGCTATGTTATTATAGATAAAGACCAAAAAGCAAAAAACAATCATCCCATTAAAGTCGGCCTTTAATTTGTTAACAATGTTTTTTATTTTTTTGATTATGTAGCCCGTAAAAAATGCTGAAATGAAAGGGACCAACACTACACCCAGCCAACCGAAACTAAAGTAGCCCCATAATGATACCGATGCCCTTAAACCACCGGATGCTATTTCAGAAATGTCATCATTTTGATTTAGAATGGCAATTGACCATACTGATGGATTCCATTTAAAATTAAAAGGAACTAGTCCTCCAAAAAAAGTTAAACCATAAGTGTAACCAACATGATTATTAACAAATGAAGTTAGTAATCCCAATTGATCGCTAATATCCGGAGCACCTGCTGCAATAGCTTCAAATGGGCTCAAATCTTCCCAACCTGCTGCGAATCCGCTATTAGGAAAAAAAATACTTAGTATGGTCCATAAGCTACTCCCTAAAGAAAAAACAATAACCAAGAATAAGATATATGCAAGAAATATTTTGCGATTACCTTTTAAAGCTATGATTACAGACGAAGCGACCAATAATCCGGAAATAGCTTCGCCGCGACTCATGGTAATAAAAATCATAACGATACCGATGCCAACCAACAACGTAGACTTTACGGTTTTGTTAACGTATACATCTATGGCTAAAAAGGGCAATAGAAGCCCAACAAATTGCTTGGCTGTTCGGTAAAATAGTGCAACTCTCTGATAACTTGGTTGATAGATTCCTTTAAATTGTTTCGCAGAATATGGATCAGAAGCAAACATGGGGATATATCCCATAGCAATAAAGCACAAAGCCATTGTTATCAAACTTGCTATGAAAATCTTGGTAGATGTTTTTACTATTCTGTTCTTGAAATTTTCATCATAAGTGGCAATCTCAAATTTTGAGAATTTTATTACTACATCAACAATGGGTACTGTTTTCCATTTATAACCGCAATACAATCCGGCCATGTATAATACCATACCAATTGTATTTATTTTAATGTATAAGTTTAAAATTTCCTTGCTTACAATAAAATCAAAGTCAACCAATAAGCATGGTATTATGTAACCTACTATACAAAATCCAATAAGCATATGGTTAAACACATTTTTTCTATCAAACCATATAGCATAAGTCCCTATAGAAAAAGCACATAGCGCAATACAATTTATTATAATTGGGGTCATAAAAATTACTTATTATTTATAATCCTCCTTTTAAATATCAAACTTAATGTCCCTTTAAGAATGCTTAAAACCAATTTAAATCGGCCTTGTATTAGTCGTTTTAACAATGAGTAAGAAAGCCCGGTGCAAACTGACAAGATGTATGAAGGGTACCATTTCAGAGTAAACCTAATTCTATTAACATTGATATAGTAATCAGCAACGTCCATGTTTTTGCTCTCTTTAGCGCCTCTTATCGTTGATCCCTCTTTATGATAGATAATTGCTTTGGGTTGTACTGCATACCCTAAGTTTAATTTTGCAGCAGATAAAAGCCAATCGAGTTCTTCATAAAATAAAAAATACTGTTCGTTTAGTACACCTACTTTCTGCAGGTATTCAAATGGCAAAAACATACATGCACCTACTATATAGTCAGTTTTCTTAACTTCATATTTATCATACTGCCCAACATCTGTTTCACCATCACCAATATGCTTGGTTATACCTAACCATTTATTATAGGTAGCGGCAATAGCTTGTAATGTATTTCTATCATGGTAATGCATTAATTTTGCTCCGATAAGTTTATCGTAACTATCGCCATTACTGTAGAAGTTAAGCAAATTGGTTAAACTGTATTTATCGATGACAGTATCATTGTTTAAAATCCAAATAAAATCGTCTTTTTCACCTGTTTTTAATATATAATTAAGCGCAATATTGTTAGCAGCTGCAAAACCTCTATTTTCGGCTCTTATCAATAAAACCTGCTCTTGGTAAGCCCTTGCGGAATTTTGTAATTCCGCTTCCATTAAAGTGGCATGAGGAATGAGCTTATTGTTTAAAGGATAAACAAGATCTTCAAACAGCGTAGGAATCTGACCGTATTGATTATTTAGCCATTTGCTTAAATTAGTTAATGAACTAAGGTCAGGTGAATTGTCAACTATTAAAACCTGAAAGTTGTTGTAGTAATTTTTAAATATACTTTCAAGGCACTCAACCGTATCTGAGTACTTTTTATAATTTACCAAAATGATGTAAACCTTACTCATTTCCAAAAGATGCTTCTATAATAATTTTTTTGCATGACCAATACTTTAACGATTTTCTTTTGTTTAGAAAACGTTTGACACTGTTGTTGTCATCATATTCAAAACCGTCATACCCAAGGACCTTAAATCCGTAACGTTCTAAAAACTCGATAATAGTTTTTACCGAATAAAAATTTACCTGTGATTGTTTAGCCATCTTTAACCGACCAAATTTATAATCACCTTTGAAGAAGCCTAAGACTGTACCGTAATTACTATAATTTGGAACTATAATGATTAATCGTCCATCGCTATTAAGCATGCTTATAAGCATCAGCATATATTGGTGAAGATTTTCTTTATATGGTAATAGTTGATCAATTATAATAAGATCAGCATTCTCATTAAGTTGACCAATTTTGAGCCTTTCACTCTTTACTATATTTTTAAGGGAATTTTGGGCTGAGAGAAACTCATCACTCGCAAATACTACAGCATCATCAGTGTTTAAATAGAGAATGTCTTGTATAGATGATAAGCCTTGATAATTAATTACGTAGTCATCTTTGGTTTTATGTTTTCTTATAACCTTATTAATAAAGTTAATACCAACTCTGGGATTAGATGTGGCCTGTACCGTCTTGTTGTTTTGGGTAATGCTAACTAACGTATCAATTACATAGTTTGCAAGTACTATTGTTGTCAGTTTCTTGCGACAGTAGTCCAAAAGTATATTGACATAGTTTTGATATTCGGCTACACCAATAAGAGTGCTGTTTTTAATTTTCTCACATAATTCCCTAACTATAGCCTTAGGATAATTATGCATTGTATTTTCAGGACAATTAAAAATGTCCGTAAAATAAGGGAGGCACCCATTAGCAATTATTTCGTAATGTCGAAGACAATCCCATCCTGCTTTTTTAAAGGTTACTGCATAAAAGGAAGTTTGATAGTCTTTGACATACTCGTCCTCTGTATCAAAAATATAAGTACTGAGTTTACCAGGATAATTTATTCCCCAATGTTTGCTTTTTTCAGGTACATGTGATATTATTTTTTGAGCAGGGATAGCAAAACTAATGGGATATACTCCTTTTACTTTTTCAGATAACTCCCTTTTAAAATAAGTGCCGGAATTTAACAGCTTAAGGTTAACCCGAGTTACGTCCTCTCCATCAACAAAAGCAATCTCATTTGAATAGTAATTGGTTAAGACTATGTCTAAGTAGGATAGATCCCTCGTAGAAGATCCAAAAATTATGTAGTTATAATATCTTTCTTTGATCTTGTTTTCAATCTCACTAGGCTCCGGGACACACTTAATTGAGGAATCCAATAAGCCGTATAAGGTAAATCCCTTGCCATATATATATTGACGTTCTTCTTCAATGAGTGTATTATACATAAACCACATGTCACTTGTTGACTCAACATCAATACCGAATTGAGATTTTAAGCCGTGGTATAAACAATCACATTGATAATCACTTTGTAAACCTTGACTTATGAAAAGTATTTTCATGAATCTATGAATTGAGTTTTTTTAACAATTGCATAAAAACTTTAAAGAGGTAGGTTCTTCTAAACCATAATACTGCTCTGTCGGAGTTACTAATACTCCCATAAACATCCTCGCATCTTAAATTGTATTCGCTTTTTAAACTCACAGTCCAATCAACAATTAGTGAACCTTTTAAATTATTATCATGACCGAAATGCTTCAAGATCAACTGCTCCATGCTATTCACTATACTTTGAGCCCTAAACGATTTATATATCTTTCTCTTACCTTCTTCTGAGAACTTCGTGGCAAGCTCTTTATCGGCAGCAATTTTATTTAAAGCAGCCGCAATCTGTTCTTTTAAACGAGGTACTACAATACCTGTTTTCATATTATCTACGACCTCAATTTGGGCGTTATCCCTATCAGGTGTACTTATAGTAACTACGGGGGTACCCATAGCCATAGCTTCAGCCATGACCATACCAAAACTTTCACCTATGTTACTTGCGGCCAAGAACACATCCATAACCTTATAATACAATAGCAGCGTTTTAAGATCAGATGTATTTTGAATTAATATCAATTTATCCCTTATACCTATTTTGTCAGCATATTTGATAATTTTTTTAGTTGCGCCAACTAATAGAAACTTGGCTTTAGCGTTTATTTTGGTGTATTCTTTAAAGCCATCAAGTGTTATAAGATCAAATTTATGATCATCAGCCCTGCCAATCCTTCCTACTATAAAGTTATTTTGGATGTTTTTCGCAACCTTAAATTCATCGACTTCATCTTGCTGAGGTAGCATGTCTGAATTATTTAAAAAATCAATGTCAACTGGATATGGTAATACCTTTCTTTTATCCGGATACGTACCTTTATCGGCATTCATTCTTCTCACTAAGATCATTTTTGATATAAAAAGATCGTAGTCTATTAAATCGTATAATGGCGTGTTAGTATAATACCCAAAAACGTTTGTTTGTAAGACTAACTTGGGTCTGTTATCTCGAATCACTTCAAAGAGGCTATAGCTAATATCACCTGAACCATGCCAGTGAAACACATCAGTATCGGTAAGTAATGTCTTTAAACGATTTAGATCGCCATTTAATACCTCCACCTTAATTCCCAAATTCCTGATCAGATCCTCTCTTGGGCCTCCATCTAATAATCCAACGGCTATAACGTCGAATTTTTCTTTATCAAAATATTTGCAATATAACTGAAGGGCATATTCTGTACCACCTAATCCAAGTTGATTAGCACATTCTATAATTTTAATTTTCTTCATTTGTTAGCGCGATTTTGGATAGATTTTACAAAATTCAATATTACTGAAGCCTCTTCCAGTTTTAATAAGGTTATAAGAACAGCTTCAACAATTAAAACCCATGTCAACACTAAGGCAGTGATTACATATACGTTTGCTAAATATTCTTGCAGAATGTGGTGTATAAAGTAGGAAGAGATCGCAACGGTAAAAAATATTGAGGTCATTAGTAAAGTCTGATACAGTACCTTTTTGGTGAATCCTGTTAAAGCAGTACTAAGCATAATTGCTCCCATTATTAAATTAGCAAGCATAGATGAAATTGGAAAGGTTGATAACCCTATGATTTTGTAAAAAAACAGATTGAAGCAGATCTTCACTATGTAAGTGACGATGACAATCTTCGAAAAAAAATATATACGCTTTTGAGCTATAATTAATTGAGTGTAGACAATGTAAATAGTATTAACAAATAAGCCTAAACCATACCACTGTAGTAAAGTACTTGTAGGATCTGTAAGCTTATCGCTAAATTTTCCATGAACCAAAGTAATTGTAACAATATCCCGGGCTGCTACAAAAAACATCGTCGATATTGGTATAATTAGAAGAATCAGAAACCTGAAATATTTCTGTGTTTCTTCGAAAAGTTCTTTCTTCGTGTGTTTTACAAAATATAATGAAAGCAGCGGTGTTAAAACCGTTGTTGCTATTGACACAAGCATCCCTGCTGGTAGTTCTGAAAATTTCCGCGCATAATCTAAAATTGAAACACTTCCTTCACCTAATGAAGATGTTAAGTTTCTTTCGATAATAACATCAGTTTGAGAAAATAAGTAGTTGATATAAATAGGTAATGCAAATAGAAAAAATGGTTTTATTAATCTGTATTGAGGGATAACTAATCCAAAGTTGATTTTGAATTTTACTCTAAGTTGCCTAATCAATATAAATAGTAACAATACTGAGCTTAGATATGATGATACTATTAACGAGTAAATGCCGATTGCTGGAGATAGAAATATAATTAATACGATATTTAGTATTAGTGAAATAAACGAGAACAGATCAGGAATAAAAAAAGACTTGTATGCATTTAATATAGAACTTAAAATTGCGGTTACTTCCAAAATTATTAATGATGGAATAAGTATTTTTATCATTGCCAATAAAGTACTTTTCTCCAAGTGATCAAGACCGGGAGCAAATAAATCAGCAATAGGGCTTGCAAATAGAAATATTAAGCCACTAACGCTTATTGATAATATCACTATTGACGAAACAAGGGAATTGGTAGATTCAACAACTACTTTCTCCGAAATTTCTTCCCGTATGTGAATGTATTTAGTAATAAACGTTTCATTTATCGGTCCGAATAGAATCTGAATGGTAACAGTAATTATTGAACCTGCTATTATCCATGTATCCCTGTCACTTGACGCTCCAAAATATTTTGCAGAAACAACCAAGATGAAAAATGTAAGAACTGCCTTTACCAGCTTTAATATTCCCAACCCAACGCTTGTCCTCCGACTCGACTGTGTAAAGTAATCTTTGATTTTTTTCAAATTATTTTTTTTAGTGCTACTGAATTTCCGTTTGTCAAACCATTAATAGAGATGAATCTTAATTAAGATACCGGCTATTGTTGATTCGAATTTCGCTGAATTGTAGTGCAGAAATTTTGATTAACTAACATGATTAACAGAGTGTGTACTTGCTTACAGGTTATAAACCTTTGCTGATGTTTTTTATAAACAACATTAATATACTTGCAAATGCTCCTAAAAAAAGGCCAGCCAAAGAGCTCGTAATTTTACCCGCTTTATGTATTTCAAGAGGTAATATAGGTTGATCGATAAGCTGTATTAAAGGTGTTTCCTGCCGTAAAGAAATTTTTGATATTTCCAAATTTTTAACAATCTCTCCGTAAATCGCTGTGCTGGCCTGAACGTCTATCTGCTTTTTTTGTGAAGGTACCCTAAGCGTCAATAATAATGGGTTGGCATTAGGAGCCGCGTCAATAGCAGCGGCAACTCCATTAATCGATGAATTTAAAACTCTTCTTACACTATCGGCTTGATGTTGCATAACCCGGATGCTCTGAGACGTTTTCTTTGTTTTGGTCAATACATAAAAATTGTTGACGTTTTCAACTAATTTATCGTTGAATTCTTTAGCGAACAATTCGTCTTTGGCTGTGACCTCTACTTTGATAATATTTAGCTTTTTATCAAGCTTAGTCACAGCTAACATACCATTATTAATCTTCAAGATTATATCTGCTACCAAACTATCTTGTAAGCGTCCAAATTTAGAAGGATCACCCTGAAATGAGATGCTGTTTATATTGTCCTCTTTTCTCCATTCTTCAAGCAAGTCATTGTACTCAATATATCGGTCAATTAATAATTCCCTTTTTATACCGAAATTGTATTCACTTAATAATGTTTTCTGCAGCATCAAGCGTGATTTATAAAGCTCCAGGATGTTATCGCCCTGAAATATACCTCCACCTCCGCCGCCCAAATCAATGCCTGCAAGAGATGCTAAACTCGAATATTGACCTAAACCACCAGCGGGATTTGATTCTTCCAAAACAAAAGTGCTGACCGAGGTGTAGGTCGGTTTTTTAAGAAAAGAATAGGCTAAAGCTAATAAGCCTCCTATTAATGCGCAAATCAAAATAATTAACCATTTGCTCTTTAAATACCTAATTCCGGATTTTACACTTGAAATTAGATCGGCAAAAGTTAATTCGTTTGAATAATGTTGTTGCTGGACTTCCTGATTCATGAGCTTATTATCCGTAACAGTTCTAATTATTTATTCAAACTTACTATACCTAATATTATCGCACCTAACGAAGCAATACCTGTTGTGAGTCCCAAAATGTTCTGAATAAGATTACCTCGGCTTGGGGCTTTTTTAGGAACATATATTTCGCTGCCTGGTTTAACCGGAGGGTGGTTGTTAAAAAATAAGAATTTACGAGTACTTTGTACGGTTCCATTAGGATAAACAATGTAAGCACCCCGGCGTAGTGCATCAGGACTATACCCACCAGCATTAGAGACATAATCATTGAATGACTTAGATTTGTCAAATACAACCGCACTAGGGTAAAGTACTTGTCCGTTTACTCGGACAATCTGTTGCTGTTTTGGCACACGTACAATATCTCCGTTTTCCAAGAGCAGGTCTGTCTTAGAGCCTGGCGATTTTAATATCTTATCCAACTCAATACCTACATAGTTATTTCTCAGTTGCGCTGTGTCTGTATTTACATTTGTTGAGTCTTTATAATATCTTTTTAATCTGCTAATCCTGGCATTTCTTTCAGCATTAATAGATGCAGTATCAGATTTACTTTTATCAATTCCTAGAATTGCAAAGTTATCGCGTCGCAACGAGCCGCCTGAAGCATCTGCCGAAGCTGTAAGGCCGCCTGCTCTGGCTACTAAATCGGATATCTTCTCGTTTTTATTTTTAATTGTGTATGAACCTGGATATAAAACTTCACCTTCTATTTTTACTGTTTTTTGTTTCTCATATCCTGGTAAGCTATAAACAGATACAATATCGAAAGGTGTAAGTACAAAATTTGCGTCAGCAGGCTTTAATTGACCATCAATATTAACACTAAATACTTGTGACACCGAACTGTTTTTGGAAGCTGGGTCGCCATTAGTAATCCTACGGGCAACTTCAATACGATTTGTGCTTGCACCTTCTGAAAAACCTCCTGCTTTTAAAATAAGATCCTCAACTTTCATGTTCTCGGAAAATGCGAATCGTCCGGGTTTTCTGACGTTCCCATTTATTGTAACAACATATTTGTCGCGCAAATCAAATATGGACGAAATGTTCACAATATCTTCGCGTTGTAAAGTAATATTTACCACCTTGTTAATCACGTCCTTTACATTAAATCCTATGATTTCAGTCGTATTATCTGTTCTCAATCGGGTAATTGTTCCACGTTCTGTAAAGGCATCTTCTTTCAAGCCGGCAGATTTATCGATTAGCTGCAATAATGTCAATCCGTTCTGTAGTTCATAATCGCCAGGCCTGAACACTGCTCCTTCTATTACCACCCTGTTTTCGAATCGATATAAAATAGACTCAATTGTATATTTATCGCCACGGAGTGGAATATAATTCTTAAAATCAGCTTCCAGAACATCTGTTATTCTTCTCTGCTGGTCGCTGATTTGGGAAACTTTGATGCGTGCGGTATAAGCACTATCGGTAAACCCTCCCGCGTATGTTATAATGTTATCTAACGTTTCACCAGGTAAAACTTCGAACAGAGCTGGTATTTTAACTTCTCCGGCGAGTTCTACACGGGTTCTGTAAGTGGGCACACGAATTATGTCCTGATCCTGGAGCGTAATATTATTTTTTTGATCTCCTTTTAAAATAAAATCATAAACATCAAGATGCCGGATAATGCGATTATTCCTAATAATCTCTATTTGTCTTAAACTACCATTATCGTTTGGACCACCTGCGGAATACAATGCGTTAAAAACGGTAGCCAATGATGGTAGGGTATAAGTTCCAGGGTTTAAAACCTGGCCAATCATTAAAATTTTTATACTACGAATATTGCCCAACGTAACCTGTACGCTGGTTCCACGATTAATAGCATAATTATTTTGGCTAAGCTTATTCTTTATGAGAGCAGTAGCTTGTTCTATAGTTTTTCCATTGACATTTAATATTCCAACACCTGGTATATTAATATTACCTTCGGGAGAAACATCAAGTTTCCAGTTAACCAATGAACTGCCATACACGTTGATGTTAAGCTGATCTTTTGGGCCCACAATATAATTAAGAGGGGTAGCCAATTGAAGATTGGGTTGAAATGAACTGTTCTTCCCTTTGAAAATATCCGCCCCAAACACTTTCGGTTTTAAACTTTCAAATAAATCAATATTGCTGTAATTCTGACTTACAGTATCGGGCTGATAATTGAGGCTTCGCTCCGAATTAACCGTTGTATCGATGCGTGAAGAAGCCCTATTTCGACTTCTAAGTGCTTTAATCCGTTCTTGTAATTTCTGAACTTGAGAAGATGACATACCCCTGCCCTGAGCCTGTTGCAACAAATTTTCATCTGAAAGCCCGGCTTTAGCAGCTTGCTCTAATAGTTGAACAACTTGCTGATCTGTAAGCTCATCAACGTTCACTGAAGATATGTTTTGCAGGTTAGTTTGAGCGATCACCTTTGTATAAACTCCAAATGAGAAGCAAAAAAGAACTAAAGAAATTAGAAATTTGAATTTATTCATTTTGATAAATAGTCAACGAAATAACACGATTACATTATTTCCTGTAAAGGTAAATCTATTTCGTTTAAATTAGTATTATGTTCGATGTAATAAGAATGAAGGGATTGGATTGTAGATTAATCTTACGCTGAATTTAATTTAGTTAAAATAGTAAGCACAATTTAATCTAGCATGCAGATTGAAACTAGAGCCATTTGTATATTGATAATTTAAGGTATAGATCGGAGTTACGTTTATTGATAATAAGTATCTCCGAATCTTAACATTGCTGTAAAACGAATAGGAGAGATCGACCCAGTGCCGATTACTGACAGACGTTCCCCGAAATGCCTGGTAATACAAGTCATTATTGTGAACATATCTTTCAAAAGTAAATCCATAAGAATTTAATCCATTCAAATAGCTTGCGTCAATCATAAAACTGTTGCCACCGGGTCCTATGCCCGCACCAAGGTAGCGCCCTTGATTAGTGTACCCGTCGCGGGGATTTACTGAGTGAACATACCAGATTGGGCTTTCCCGTAATAAATATGTCGGATGCCGCTGCAATTGAGTAATTTCTGACTTTAGCTGTAAAAAAATATTTTTCTTTAGTTCAAATAACTTCCTGCCTCCTACTGTAAGGGCTGACGAATGTCCTGGTTCCTGAATGAAATCGTTTAAATTACCACTTCGGTCATTCCGGGCCCACTCGAAATATAATTCCGCTGAATAATAAGGCAAAAGCTGTCTTAGGCTAAAAGCATACGCGAAATCTTGACCATCTCCATTTGAACCATTATTAATGTCATTTGCTTTCATGGAAGAGCCCACGAATATTGGAACTGTTTTTTGGATGACATTCTTTTTTTTATACACAGAATCTATGTCCATGTAAGTTGAACCACTCACACCCAAGTAAAGCCCTTTTAACCATTTGGGTTGCCAATTTACAGTGACAGCCGATATGTAACGATCCGTTCTGGGTTTCGGGTTGTATAAATCGGTACCATATTCTAAAAGATTTATATTGTAAGGCTCATAGTCCGATTGCTTCAACTTACCGCCGATTAATTGCCACTCAAAAGAACCTACATTGGTTCTGATTGGTCCAGTCGAATTTACAGTCCAATGTAGAAAACCGGGAGCTGAATTACTCATAATAATGGAATTCTTAATGCTTGGTCCCCACCATAAATTTTCTGTTGAGATACCCACTTCAACGTTTTTGTAATTTAAAGTGATTTTTGATTGACCAGGATATATACGGCTAATTGACTTGTTTCCGAAGCGTTCAGGAGCATCTATACCGTTAATAGTTTCGAAATATGATGCTAAAAATTGCTGCGAATTGTTAGTCGCGTGGATGCTTGTGAAAGTGTCGAATTTCTTGTTTTCTGCATGGACAAATTCGGGGTTGATCTGTATCTTTAGAAACCTCGTGCTATACAAAAAACCGCCGCTGAATCTGGTTTGAAATCCTCGGTTAGGGTATAATGTGCCATTATTGTATCCATAGGGGCGCTTGAAATTATATTCAGTTAATAGGCTAAATGGGAGTATCTTTAATCCAGAGACGGCACCGATATTCAGTAAGTTATATAATTTGTTTACCTCAATTCCTTTTAAGCCGTTGATAGTCGTGTCGTTGTACGGCATTAAGATCGGTCGGATAGCGAATGAAGTTTTAATTTCATGTTTACCGGAAACTTGCTTCCATCGCAAAACATCTTCAATATAATTCCCAGTCGGTATATTCTGAGAATAAACACTGCTTGATGTTAATATAATGATATAAAGCAATAGGAATTTAGTTTGCATAAATTTAAAACCATAACTATCAATTGATCATTGATTAGATGGAAACCATCAATTATATTTTTGAAAATAAAATTGATTCTTAATGTCGTACTGATTCAAACTTTTCGTAACTAATATTTTCATACTGTTTCAAGTAATTCCTTTCTTTCTAAGATCCTATGTAATCATCCTTATTGATAAACACTATAAGTGGAAATTTTTAATGAAGCATTATGAAACAGCACCTCAGAAGATTTTAATTAATTGCACCTGACAATGATTGGCATTATCCCCACTATTGCGATAATGTGACTAACAGGAAAAGTATCAATCATCCCGTCAATTCTGGGCTATCAATGCTGACATAAAACTTTTTGAGACATTTTTGACACTGGTAGCGTTTCAAGGATTTAGAAAGAAAAAACCGGACAATATTTGGTCGTGGGATTCGCTCTACGTTTTGATTTTTACAACTTGGACAATGGAGCTCAGATTTAGAAGCTTTAATCATTTGTATAACATAACAAGTTATTATTAATTATAGATCTCACTAAAAATAATTGACAATCTCCTTATTTACCTTTGAGCTGTGTCATCACTTTAATCGTTTGTAAGATAATTGCAATTTCACTGCCAAAGTTGATATTTTTAAGGTATATCAAGTCGTAACGAACGCGATCTCGCATTTGATTAACACTTTCTGCATAACCATAGTTAATCTGGCCCAAAGAGGTCAAACCCGGTTTCAAGCGTAGTAGCTTTTTGTAATTGGGAGAGCATTCTAAAAGTTGTTCTACAAAAAACTGTCTTTCCGGTCTTGGTCCGACAATTGACATCTCTCCTTTAAAAACATTCCAGAATTGCGGCAATTCATCTAAACGCGATTTTCTTATGATGCGTCCCCACTTCGTGATTCTCGGATCATTATCACTCGATAAACGTGGTCCGCAAGATTCTGCATCAATATACATGCTTCTGAATTTATAGATCTTGAACGGGCGTTCATTCCTACCTAAACGTTCTTGCATGTAAAATATAGGACCTTTCGAAGATAACTTCGTGATTATGGTCAATATTAAAAAAAGCGGTAGGCCTGCAATCATCACCAATAGTGAAAAAACGATATCGAAAGACCTCTTAAATAACTTAACTTTAAGACTAAGCTCAATTGACTCCGATAATTCAATTACTGGAAAATCCTTGTAGTTAACAATATTTGCAAAGTTATTATTCAGTGATAAGTCAGGTACAAGTTTCATTTTGATGCCGTTCTCGCTACCAAATCTTACAAGTTCACTTAATAATAATTGATTCATTGTTTTATAACAAATAAATACTTCACGAACTTCCGCTTTAGTTATTTGCTCAAACAATGTTTTTGAGTTCATTGCTTCAAAGGTTTCTGTCGAAATGACTTTCACAAAATTATAGCCATATTCCGGATACTTTTTGAATGTATTCTTCACCCTATCTGATACATCAACATCACCGATGATCAGTATATGTTTAAGATTATAACCTTTTTTCCGAATATAATCGAGCGTAAAAAAAATAACAGAACGTTCAGCAACTATGAACAAAATAAACATGAAATAGGTCGTAATCATCAGTATGCGACTTACCTCATAAAGCTTAAAAAAATATATTATACCTAGAACCATCACTAAATGATAGGTGACAGCGGTAAGAAATCGATTAATGTTCTGTGCGAAATTTAATGGCCGCTTGATTTCGTAGCTACGGGTAATCGACGCAATTGATATCCAAGTCAAATTAATTAATAATATAAAATGACTAATCTCAGCTTCTGAAGAAAAGTAATTTATCACTAAAAAATTTGCTAACTGTAGCGAAAAATTCAAGACGAATAAATCGAGAACAAAAGTGAAGGGTCGAAGTAATTTCGAAAAACGCACGTTGATAAGATTTAAATTACACAAATATACATTACCTAAATCGAATTACAAATGTAAATAGACAGTATTTTAATAACCATTACGGGCTAAGCTCACCTAACGTTACAACGGTCTGAAAGTATTTTTCAAAAATCAATATTAACTTAGTATTAATATATTTAACTTACTTGTTTTCAGGTACTTTTAAATTTTTGTTTTGGGATTATATTCTTATGTTAAATTATAGTTAAATTTAATTTGGCATGATTCAGCCGATGGAAGAATTTTGACGTCCATTTTGTTCAATTACTTATATTGATTTTACCCTGCACTAACTTTACTCCCATCAATTATTGGTAAATTCAATCAATGAAAGAACTCATTGATTATATACTGCAATTTGGGGTGTTGAATGAGCAGCAGCTGGCGTTTGTTACCAGTAAGGCCAAAATGGTTGAGCTGCCCAAGGATGCCTATTTTTCGGAAGCCGGCAAGGTGCCGAAGCAGGTGGCCTTTGTGTTGCAGGGTGTGCTGCGGTTTTGTTATTACAACAACAAGGGGCAGGAGATCACGCATTACTTTATCGGCGAAAATCAGTTTATTACCGACTATCCAAAGTTTGAGGCACAGATTTTAGCGTCGGAATATATACAGGCGGTTACCGATTGTAAAATGCTCGTATTCTCAAAAAAGGATTGGGACGAGATTGCGAACACCATAGTAGGCTGGGATAATATCGAGATCAAGATGGTTAAAAAATGCCTTAACGAATCAATACAAAGGCGCAGTCCGCTGGTGGCTGAAGATGCTACCACCCGTTATTTGTCCTTTCTTGAAAATTTTTCGAAGCTGGTTGGGCGTTTGCCGCTATCATATGTGGCCTCGTACCTGGGTATTACCCAGCAATCATTAAGCCGCATCCGGAAAAATATTCGTTAACTCACTTTTTACCATATGGTAAATGGATTCCCTGTGCAGTTAGCAAACTTTGCATAATTATTTATCATATAGAAAAATGAGCAAAAAAGTTGTATTAATAACCGGAACAAATAGTGGTTTTGGCTGGCTTACCGCCCATAGCGTTGCCGCCCTGGGGCATAAGGTTTACGCCACCATGCGCGATACCACCGGCAAAAATGCCGAAAGGGCCCAGGCCTTATCGCAATTAGAAAATGTAACCGTTTTAGATGTTGAACTAACCGACGAGGCCAGCGTAAAAAATGCCGTCGATACCATCATTGCAACAGACGGAACCATAGATGTATTAGTGAACAATGCCGGAGCAAGCATGTTTGGCGTGGCCGAAACGGCTACCCCTGCCGATGTGCAGCGTATGTTTGATATTAATGTTATAGCCCCCTGGAGGCTGACGAAACTGGCCTTGCCATACATGCGTAACCAATCGGAAGGGTTAATTATTAACGTTACAAGCGGTTTTGGCAGGGTAGGCTTTCCGTTTTTTGGGGTGTACTGCGCTTCAAAATTTGGTTTGGAGGGATTAGTTGAAGGCTTGCATTATGAACTAAGGCCGTTAGGGGTTGATGTGGTGATACTGGAACCGGGTGGTTTCCCTACCGAAATGTCGCAAAAGGTGCAGTTGGGGACTGATGCCTCAGTTGCCGATGGCTACGCGGCGATCGCCGGTTATCCCGAAAAAATCTTCGCGGCCATAGGTCAATTGTTTGAGGCTACAAACCCAAATCCGCAGGATGTGGCAGACGGTGTGGTAAAACTGATAGGCTTGCCTAAAGGCGAAAGACCATTACGCACAGTGGTTGACCCAACTACCGGCGAATATATCAGCGCGATAAACGATGCCGTTAAGCCTGAATTTGATAAAGCGATGGTGGCTTACGGGTTGAAAGAGCTTTTGGCGTAATGTGTTACGTTAACCAGAGAGTTTAATTTCGATTTTACAAAAAGGGGATGGCTATATAGCCATCCCCTTTTTGTGCAGTATGTATTTGTACATATCCGTGATTAGTTTAAGTTTTTCAAAATAAATTTGCGCAATCGATCGGTTGCGTTTATATTTGCAATCAATCAGTTGCAAATAACATGAGGCGAGATATTTACCAGGCCATTGCCGACCCTACACGCAGAGCCATATTAACCTTGTTGGTAAGCGGCGCCATGACACCCAATGCCATTGCCGAACATTTTGATAGCAGCAGGCAGGCGGTATCAAAGCATATACAAATATTAACTGAATGCGGCGCGCTAAAACAAAAACAACAGGGGCGCGAAATATATTATCAATTAGAGGCTGAAAAAATGAAGGAGATAGATGTATGGATGACCGCCTTCCGCAAAATGTGGATGGATAAGTTTGACCAATTAGACAATTTATTAGATACCATTTAAACTGAAACATTATGATCACTATCGAAAAAGATCTGGCTAAAAAGCAATAGCAGGTAATACCGGTGCTGTGATGCTTACCGTGATCGCCGATAAAGCTGTAGACTATCATGGTACTTGCACTGTAATATTTAAACAGCCTATCACAACTAAACCCTGGTTAACCCGTACGGCATTAGTAGTGAAGGTAAAAGACTTACCTGTTATTATAAATTGGCTGCAAAGAGAAAAAATAACTATTGAACATATATTTGATTATTGAGCTTTGTAATATCTTTTTATATATTTTCACCCAATTCCTGATTTGTTAACCATTTAAATATCAAGGAATCATGACAGAGCAAGTTTACATATCGCCCCTTTCGCTCATTGCCTAACCGGCAGGCATACCCTGTATTTTATTAAATTATAAATGTTTGTACGGATGGTATTCTGTGCATCTGGTTTTTGCCTGTCCGCTTTCATGGCATCTTTTGAGCGCTCCTAAAAAAGGGTATATCCGTACTCAACGGACGAACAAGAGATCAGCATCGATTTAAAGAATAATTAATTAAGCATGTGATGAATGCACATGAATGGCCTTGCCGTATTAAATCGGCACGCCGTAAAAAAAGGCTCGTAAAAACTGACCGCGATAAGCAACTGATACAATTATATAAACGTTTGCAGGAACTCCACCAGCAACAGCTATCAATGCCCTTAGTGCCGCTTCAAAGCCCTTATCAAAGCGGGTGGAAGCGAACTTTTGTGCTGCGCGATGATGTGAGGGATAGTAAGCAAGCGGAGTTTTACACAGCACTGCTGGCCACGGTAAATACGGTTCAGTATAATGCTGAAAGGGTATTTAAAAGGAAAAAGCGTCGCCGCAGGCGCTATGGATACGAATTAATAACGCAATTGCTACAGGAGTTTAATGAACGTGAGTGGAATGTCAACTGGGCAAAATTAACCGACGAACAGAAGGCCTGTTTTACCCGCGTTGAAAGCTACAGTTTACAGACAAAGGGCATCGAGGTAAAATATGTGGTTACCGAACCCTGGCGATTTGTGCTGAAGATAGTTCCGCACATGATAACGCATACTAAACTGATCGACGCAGATATTGAGCGTGAACTATCGTACATAGATAATTATATCGATGGGCGCGCAATTTATCATCGTATTGAAAGATTAACACGCGGCAAAAGCTACCCGTGGAATAAGTTGTACACGCAACGAGCCAAATATATTAACAGAATTAAAAACTTACCCCGGTACAGCAACATTGATGCGTATCAGGATTTAAAATTATAACCCACATGGGCAATTTACGAACAAAAGATCTGAGTAAAATAGGTTATCATAATGATCAGCTGCGAAGTTTGGTCATCGGCATAGCCTCTAAAAATTTTAAGCACCACAGCAAGCAGCAATTGCTTGATTTGCTGGTGGACATTAAGAACGATCCGGAAGCATATCTGGATGATGAATTAACCGCCCGCATTGCCGAAAAGATAATAGGTAAAACAGAAGCGGCGCCATTTAAGGTGTTTGAGCTGCGCCATGAGCCGGTGTTTTGCAAAACCTACGGCGGCAAGGGTATAGAAGCATCGGCCAAAAGGCAGATGGAACTGGCCAACCTGCTGCCCGTAAGCATGCAGGGTGCCCTGATGCCCGATGCGCACATGGGCTTTGGTTTACCCATTGGCGGTGTGCTGGCTACCAGCAACGCGGTGATTCCGTATGCCGTTGGGATGGATATAGGCTGCCGCATGGCGCTATCTATTATTGACGAGAATGATGGCTACCTGAAACGCTACGAGTACCAGATAAAACAAGCGCTGAAAAACCATACCCATTTTGGTATGGAGGGCGGCCTGGACACCCGGCAGGAGCACGAGATTTTGGATAGTAAGGTATTTAACGAGATACCTTTTTTGAAACCATTACGGGGCAAGGCGGTGCGACAACTGGGTACATCGGGCAATGGCAACCACTTTGTTGAGTTTGGCGAGATAGAGTTGTTTGATGATAACAGCCTGGGCTTACCGGCCAAAAAGTATACGGCATTACTAACCCACTCGGGCAGCAGGGGGCTGGGCTCGGCCATAGCGAGGCATTACACGCAGATAGCCATGAACACCTGCAAGCTGCCCCGCCATGCCCAGCAATTGTCCTGGCTGGATATGGATACCGAGGCGGGGCAGGAGTACTGGCTCACCATGACCCTGGCCGGCGATTATGCTAAGGCCTGCCACGAGCGTATACATGCCAACCTGTTAAAGGCATTAGACTTAAAGGCGCTGCATGTGGTGGAGAACCATCACAACTTTGCCTGGAAGGATAAGCTGGCCGATGGTAGCGAAGCCATCATTCACCGTAAGGGGGCAACCCCGGCGCATGCGGGCGAACTGGGTATCATTCCCGGTAGCATGACCACCCCGGCTTACCTGGTTGCAGGTAAAGGCAGGGCAGAGGCATTGTATTCCGCATCGCACGGGGCGGGCAGGGCCATGAGCAGGCAAAGCGCGAAGGACAGCATGACCGTATCGGCCATGAAAAAGCTGTTGGGCAATGCCGGTGTAACCTTGCTGGGCGGTACGGTTGAAGAAAACCCCTTAGCCTATAAGGATATTGATGCCGTTATAGCCGCGCAGCATGATCTGGTTGATGTGCAGGGCAAATTTCAACCACGCACTGTAAGGATGCATAAAGAGTAACAGCGGTGGAAAAGATGATGATACAAATAACATCAGGCAAAGGCCCGGCAGAATGCTGCCGGGTTGTAGCCTGTGTGCAAAGTCTGATGATGAAACAGGCCAAACAGCAAGGCATCAAACTGGAAGTGCTGGAAAACAAACCGGGCGAGCAGAACGGCACCCTGCTATCGGCCACTATGATGGCCGGCGGTGAAAATCTGGGCGCATTTATTGCCGAGTGGGCGGGAACGGTACAATGGATAGCGCAAAGCCCGTATCGCAGGTTTCATAAACGCAAGAACTGGTTTGTGGGCGTAGCCGCTTTTGATATTAAACAAATGCCGCAGTGGAACCCAAAAGATGTTAAGCTGGAAACCTGCCGCTCATCAGGCCCGGGCGGACAAAACGTAAACAAGGTAGAAACCGCCGTACGTGGCACCCACCAGCCATCAGGTTTGCAGGTTATGGCTATGGACAGCCGCTCGCAACTCGAAAACAAAAAGCTATGCCTTGCACGCCTCGAAGCCAAAGTAATGGTTTGGCAAACCGAGCAGCTTATGCAACAACAGCAGCACCAATGGCAACAGCATAACCAGCTGCTACGTGGTAACCCGGTAAAAACTATAAAAGCGGAGTTAGTTTAATAAAAATGATGACCGTTCAACATCCGATAAATATGGGGTGTTGGGCGGTTTTTTTATTGATAGAACTTTAATTCCTCAAAACCTATTCATCACCTCAATAACCCTCATCACTTCATCTTTGGTGTGGGCGTATGAGCAGGGTAGGCTGAGGGTTGTGGCGTGTATCTCCTCGGCTATGGGGTATTGCTGGCCGGTAAATAGATCGGCTAATGCTTTTTGCTGATGGGGTGGTACGGGGTAATGTATCTCGGTACCAATTTCATGCTTTAATAAATAGGCCTTTAGTGCTTCGCGTTTGGGGTGACGTATGTTGTATATGTGGTAAACATGCACCTCGTTTTGGGCAGTGGCAAGGGGTTTTATAAAATCATCCTTTAAATACTGATGATATAAAGCAGCAAGTTCTGCTTTTTTAGCGTTGATGCTGTGTAAGTGTTTAAGCTTAATGTTCAGGAACGCGGCCTGCATTTCATCCAAACGGGAATTTACGCCCACCACATCGTTATAGTATTTAGTGTCTGAGCCATAATTGCGCACCCGCCTGATACTGCTGTTCAACTGCTCATCATTAGTAAGCAAAGCCCCGGCATCGCCCAGGGCACCCAAATTTTTGGTAGGGTAAAAGCTGAACGCGCCAAACTCGCCGTACGTACCTGCCATTTTACCTTTAAGGCTTGCCCCGTGTGCCTGTGCGCAATCCTCAATAAGCAATAAGTTATACTTGGTTTTAATGGGCATCAGGGCATCCATATCGCAGCATTTGCCATACAGGTGCACTATCATCAAGGCTTTGGTTTTAGGCGTGATGGCCTGCTCAACCCTTACCGGGTCAATATTATAAGTATTAATATCAGGTTCAACCAAAACCGGCACCAGGCCATTGTTCATGATGGCCAAAATGGTGGCTATGTAGGTGTTTGATGGTACGATTACCTCGCTGCCCGCTTCCAGATCAAACACTTTGAGGGCAAGGGTTAAGGCATCAAGTCCGTTGGCTACGCCGGTGCAATAGGCGGCGTTGTTCCAGGCTGCAAAGTTCTGTTCAAATAATTCGAGTTGTTTGCCCATAATGTACCAGCCGCTGGCTATCACATCGTTAAACGCGTTACCCAGCTCTTGGGTAAAAGGCTCGTTTACTTTAAGCAGATCTTCGTACTTTATCATGATGTTGTAGCGTACGGATCAAAGATATAATCGTGCGGATCAAAGCGTGTCGACGCTAATACCAGCAATATGGCATCGCTGCTAAAATTGGTCATTACATGCCAGTCCTCAGGTTCCAGTATCAGGCATTTTGATGGCGAATCCATCTCGAACTCCTCGGTTTTATGCCCGTCGTGATTGCGAATGGTACAGCTGCCCTTTATACAAATAGCTGCCTGCCTTGTAGTATGGTGGCGGTGCCCGCCGCGCGAAGAATTATCAACGCCGTAAATATAAAATAAACGCTTTATGGGGAAGGGGATCACCTCATCAAGTACGGAGAGGCTTCCGCGGTCGTCAGTAAAAGTATCAACATGTAGTAGATGTGCCATAGGTATTTGTGGTGGATGTTACAGCTTATCGAGCTTATCAATTATATCGATATCAACACTCGTGCTAAATTTACGTGCAAATAACGCATCTGACTGCATTATCTTATCAAAATCGTTCACAGTAAGTGTTTTTGGGTGCGCTCCGCCCTTTGACCAATCAATATATCTGTAATCATCATTCACCAAAGCCTCGCGAAACGGCGAATCCATCAGTATGGTCTGGAAAACGAATTCATCGCTACCCCAGGTATATTTCAGGAATTTTTGGAGTTCCGGGCTGCCCTCAACACGCTCAACTACATACATGGCACAATCGGCACTCAGCATCCAAAACATGGCCTTGCCCCACATGGTCAGGTTTTGCGGTAAGTGGCGGCGTGGCCTGCGTAATAAATTGATCAGCCACTCTAACCTGTACTTACCCTTAAACTTAAAATTAACAAAATGATAGCGGCTAACGCGGCTCTGGCCTTCGGTCCAGGTGGTTTCGGCATTTTGGTAGCGTATAAATTGCTTGCCTGTGTTGTTCTTGAAAAAATCAACCATATACTCAACCGGCTTAACGGCGTAATCCTGCCCGCTTAAAAAGTTGATAAAATCGTACTTAATACCTGTTTCAACAATTTCGCGCACGCAATTAAACGTAGCCTTAATGGTATTATAGCCCGCCCAGCGCACATCTTCCCTGTTTTTTATCAGGTAAACGTTAGGCAAGTCGGCCAAATGCAGGTACGACTCAATGCTGAATTTAAGATCTACGTGTATGTAAAAATCAAAATCAGGATGAGCGATCTTCTTGATCAACCGCTCAGTAAGTAACGGATCAGTATATGTTAAAATTAAATGGGCAACACGCATTTTTCGTCAATTATTGCAATTATAGCAATCATAAATTATACAATTATTCAGCCATACAGGGGTGTAAACCCATGTAAAAAGACCTTGATATTGTATTTAAGTATCTGATAGTGAATTCTTTGATTGTTTAACTATTGATTTAAATATTACTCAAACGTGAGGTTGTTTCTAATTTCTTTCTAATAAAACAACCTTAAGCTATACGAAACTTTAAAATTTGGGGTAAAATGCCCCGCTTATTGGGAAAGTAATACCTCAATACTTAAAACTTTTATGTGTAATGCGATGCGTGAATGTGTATGCAAAGTACTGTGACGATAGTTAGCATATGTTATAAACGGTGTTTTTACATAAATCGTTTTAACACGTACCCTATCTGAGTTTTAACAACTGCGTCATTGTGAGGAACGAAGCAATCTCTTTAAGACATTCTTCAAGCAAATCGCTCGGGGATTGCTTCGTACCTCACAATGACGCGTTTTTTTAATACCTAATAACTTTGTCATTTCGACGTAGGAGAAATCTGTACACGTTGATATCAAAGCGATAGATTATTACTCGTACAACCCCTCCTAAATCCTCCCCGATGGAGAGGACTTCCAACAAACTTAAATATAAAAAAGAGCGTCGGCCTGGCAGAAAACCGGGCCAGGGAGTATGGCCTGTGGGAGGAAGGTTTTTTCTGCCTTGATGTTTGGTTACTTTGCATCTAAGGTAAAGTAACTGGGCTCTGCGCCCAAGAGCAGGCTGACGATAATTAAAGCACAACCTTTGGTTTAAAGCTGAATCCTCTCGTAAAAGCAGAGCATCTTCATTACCTATCCTCAACTTCTTTTGTGCAGACAAAAGAAGCAAAAACTGCCGGCTACGCCCTACCCGGTGAAAGGGTGTGCGTGGGCAAGGCTTGTGCTACTCCGGGCATTTCTGATGCCGGTAGGATTGGTTATTTGTGGTTACAGCTTTTAAGGGTAATACTAATTGGGCAGGGAGGGATTTATTATTTACTTCAACTTCGGCAAACCAGCCCACCAGTTCTGCAACTTAATCTTTAGGTTTTTAGTAACATCAGCTTCCTTTTCAGCAAGATTACTTGTTTCGTTACGATCTGTATTGATGTTGTAGAGCTGTACATCGCTGCCGTCGCTGTTCATGATCAGTTTCCATTTTCCGGATCGTACGGCCAGGTTTGGGCTTTTATCCCGGCCTGCCGGATACCTGAACGCTATATTATTGCGTCCGTACTCCCAGTACATTTCCTTTGCTCGGGCTGATGGTTTACCCAATAGTGCCGAACTCCGGTCAACGCCATCGCCCGCGTAGTTTTTAGGTAGATGAACGCCTGCTATCTTCGCTAAGGATGGCAGCATGTCGATAGCGTCTATCATTGATGAGGTATCGATAGTGGCGGCGGGTATGTGCCCCGGCCATCCAATTATAAAGGGCATGCGTGTACCGCCCTCATATAACGATAGTTTTGAGCCGCGCATGCCACCTGCCCGGCTGCCTCTAAAGCTGGGTAGCGGGCCATTGTCGCTGGTGAAAATAATAATGGTGTTCTTATCCATCCGCATTTGCTTCAGGCCATCCATCAATCGGCCTATTTGTGCATCATATTCCTTAAGTACCAGTTTAAAGGCATCTTCCTCCTCGGGATTCATGGGGTATTTGCCGGTGTATTCCGTTTCTTTTCGGGGAACCCAGGGCGTGTGCACATCATCGGGCCAAAGGTTTATAAAGCAGGGCTGCCCTTTGTGCCGGCTCAAAAAATCGAGCGTTTTATCGACGAAGTATTTGGTACGATCCCAGCGTTTTATGCTGTCCTTGTCAGACCATATCCAGTTAGTGGCCGTTATCAGCGGGTCAGGATCCGGACTTTCATAGGTGCTGGCATGCTCGTCATAGCCATATTGCTCAAATCCCGGCGCGTTCTTTACATCACGCCCACCGCCAAGGTGCCACTTACCAAAATGACCGGTAGCATAGCCCACATCCTTAAAAAAGCGGGCAATTGATGGCGCTGCCGGGTCAAGAAAGTCGGCCTGCTCAGCATTGCGGTTATGTTTTTTATTGTCCAGATAAGTTGAAAAGTTCCACCTGCCCGGGTACATACCCGTAATTAAGCCCGCCCGCGATGGCGAACAAATTGGCGCCGCGCTGTAGTATTGTGTGAACATGCGGCCCTGTTTGGCCAGCCTGTCGATATTAGGTGTTGGCACAAACCTGCCGCCAAAACAGCCGATATCGCTATAGCCCATATCATCGGTTAAAATGAAGATGATGTTCGGTCGCTCCGGCGCTTTGTTATCAGCAACATCGCGCCAGCTGATAATAGCAGCTAAAACAGATGTTGTTAGTACGATGGCAAGCGCAAGCTTAATAGGTGTGGTGTAAAACCTCATAATGCTTTTAATTGGTAGGTAATACCAAATTAGCATTTTATACAGCTAAGCTGTTAATGTATAAAGAAAATGATACAATCACCCTAATTTAATGTACGGTACTCGTTAGGGGTTTGCCCGGTTTGCTGCTTAAAGAATCGGGTAAAATGCTGCGGATATTTAAAGCCAAGCTGATAGGCTATTTCGCTTACTGAACGTTGGGTATCAAATATCTTCTCCTTGGCCACATCCATTATTTTAAGGTGGATGTAATCATTTGCCGATCGGCCGGTTTCTTTTTTGATGAGATCGCCAAAATAATTGGCAGATAGATTAAGTTCAGCAGCGCACCACGCAACAGATGGTAAGCCCTCTGTTTGCGGCTTGTCTGAGCTAAAGTAATTGTTAAGCAAGTCCTCAAAACGTTCAAGTAAACCTTTGTGTACATTATCTCGGGTGATGAACTGCCTGTCGTAAAAACGACGGCAATAGTTCAACAACAACTCGATGTTTGATGTTATGAGCGTGCGGCTGTGCTTATCAATAGTCTGTTCCAATTCGTAACGTATCTTGGCAAAGCAATCTAACAATAGTTGCTTTTCTTTTTCGGATACATGCAAGGCCTCATCCGCATCGTACGAAAAGAATGAATATTCCTGTATCATTTTCCCCAGCGGGGTACCCTTTATCAGTTCGGGATGAAAGGATAGCGTCCAACCTTTGGCTCAGATAAACCGGGTTTACGCTTAACGCCCAACACCTGTCCCGGTGCTATGAACACCAGCGTGCCTTCCTGGTAGTCGTACAGTTTACGCCCGTAACGCAGTTCGCCGCATTTAAGCTCCTTGAAAAATATGGAATACAGGCCAAAATTATACGTCCCCTCGGGTAAGGAATTGGCATTGGCCATATTGAATACCGATACCAGCGGGTGCAGGGTTTCAATGCCCCTTATCTGGTTATACTGGGCTATGCTGTCAAGTTGTACTATATCGGGCATGGTATTTTACTGTTGGTGTTAAACAAATTTAGTTATTACAATGTGGTAGTATATATGCCGAAGGTCATATCAGTAAATTTGGTAGTATAAACAGTAATGCGTATACAGTTTAGTAGTAGCAACGTGCCTAAGTTTGCATCATAAATTTACCAAAAATGAAAAAGAGAATTTTAGGAAATAGCGGATTAGAAGTATCAGCCCTTGGCTTGGGTTGTATGGGCTTAAGTTTTGCTTACGGCCAGGCGTTAGAAACAGAACAGGGTATAAAACTATTGCGTGATGCCTATGATGCCGGCGTTACTTTTTTTGATACCGCCGAGGCTTACGGCCCTTACACTAACGAGGAATTGCTGGGCGAAGCCTTAGCGCCATTTAGAGATAAAGTGATTATAGCTACCAAATTCGGTTTTAAGGATGGCAGGCCAAATACCGGCCTTGATAGCCGCCCCGAAAACATCAGGAGCGTTGCAGAGGCTTCACTAAAGCGTTTAAAGACCGACTATATCGACCTGTTCTACCAGCATCGTGTTGACCCGAATGTACCTATTGAGGACGTAGCCGGTACTATAAATGACCTGATAGCTGAGGGTAAGATCAGGCATTGGGGCATGTCAGAAGCTAATGTGGAGAGCATTACCAGGGCACATGCCGTGCAACCTGTGGCTGCCCTGCAAAGCGAATATTCACTTTGGTGGAGAGAACCGGAGGCGGAGATATTGCCAACCCTCGAAAAATTGGGTATTGGTTTCGTGCCATTCAGTCCGCTGGGCAGAGGCTTTTTAACCGGAGCCATAACTGCCGATACTAAGTTTGAAAGTGGTGATTTCCGCACCACATTACCACGCTTTACTGAGGAAAACCTTAAGGCCAACCAGGCATTGGTTGAGGTACTGAAAGGTATCGCGCAGGAGCTTAATGCCACCACCGCGCAAATTGCCCTGGGCTGGCTGTTGGCTCAAAAGCCGTGGATAGTGCCCATTCCCGGTACCACCAAGTTAAGCCGTTTGCAGGAGAATATTGGCGCGACTGAGATAGAACTATCTGCCGATGCATTGAGCAAGATAGAAAGCGCTATCGCCAATATTGATTTGCAAGGGGCACGTTATCCTGAGCATCTGCAAAAGCATGTGAGCAAGTAATGGCATAAGCTATTAGCTTAGGAAACGGCGTATATACAGTAGCTTTAAAATGTATGTACGTCGTTTTTTTGTATAGTATTTTGTCTGCCTGTATTTGAAATTACACAATCGTTATCCTTAATGGCTAACCGGCAATTAATCATTTAAATAGCTATTGCTTTTATGTTGGTTTTTTTATAGGATTGTAACACCAAACCCTGTTACGTTATGCCTAAATTATTATCGCGTTTTATTGTTGTGGCTGTCTGCTTGTCAGTAGCTACACTAATGGCTTTTGTTAAAATTGATGATGCTCCGCTCGACAAAATTACATCGGCCCTGGCGGAGTGGAAGGCCAATATCCCGCAGGAGAAAATTTATTTACATACCGATAAACCCTACTACGCCATAGGCGATACACTATATTTTAAAGCTTACATTACAGCAGGCGCAAAACACATGCTGTCGGCAGTTAGCGGCGCGGTATATGTTGATTTGATCAACGAGCGTAATCAGGTCGAAAAAAGTGTTAAGCTGCCTGTTATTAATGGGCTTAGCAGCGGTACTATCGCGCTTGAGGATGGTCTGGCTGATGGCAATTACCGTTTAAGGGCTTATACCGAGTGGATGCGTAATGCCGGCGATGATTTCTTTTTCGACCATACTTTGGCGGTAGTGAAGGTGCATCCCGAAGTTGCCGCCAACATCAGATATCAGTATGAACAGCACGATGGTAAGCCGGTGGTTTACGCCCTATTAACCTACACCAATGAGGGCGGACAGCCAATAGCAGGTAAAGATGTAAAATGCGACATTAAAAACGGTAGCAAGATTGCCGTAAAGCGTTTAGAAACTGATGCTAATGGCCAGGTGAAAATACAACTTAGCCCCGAGCAGGTAGCCAATTACAAACAAACCTACATACAAACCACCATGGAAATGCCCGCTAAGCGCGAAGTGCTTAAGGTTTTTGCTTTAAAACCGGGGTTGGTACAAAGCGATATGCAGTTTTTTCCTGAAGGTGGAGTAATGGTTAACGGTTTTGTTGCGCGTGTTGCTTTCAAGGCGGTATCACCCGATGGCAAAGGCACTGATGTTAAAGGCGTGGTGCTGGATGATATTAATCAGGAAGTTGTAGCATTTGAAAGCTCACATTTGGGTATGGGGACTTTTAACTTTATGCCGCAAACGGGTAAAAAGTATACCGCAAAAGTAAATTATACCGATGGCTCAGCAGCCACGATACCCTTGCCTGCCGCGGTTGATAATGGCTATGCCCTCGCTATACATAATTTACCCGGCGATAGTGTGCTGGTACGTATCTATACTTCGGCTGCGCAATTGCAGCAGGGGGCAACGGTATCCTTAGTGGCGCACAATGGGGGTGATATTGGCTTTGCCGCAACTATTAAACCCACCAAACCCATGACATCTGTTTGGGTTGAAAAAAAGCCGCTTGTAACCGGTATTGCACATTTTTCACTGTTTGATCAAAACAGCGAACCTTTGAACGAACGCATTTGCTTTATAAACAAGAACGACCAGATGGTGCTGGAAATTCGCCCTGAAAAAAGTGTCTACCAAACCCGCGAAAAGGTTAACATAAACATTGATGCCCTGCAAACTGATGGTAAGCCTGTTATTGGTAGTTTTTCGATCACCACGGTTAACGAGAGCATGTTGCCTGAACAGGAGGATAATGAAAATAGCATACAATCACAGTTGTTACTTACCGCCGATTTGAAAGGGTATGTTGAAAAGCCGGGGTATTATTTTAACAGTAAAAATGCCGAAGCTGCCCGGCATCTGGATAACCTGATGATGACGCAGGGTTACCGCCGTTTTGTGTGGAAAGAATTGTTAAGCGGCAAGCCGGTAACTCCGCAATTCAAGGCCGAAAAGCTGGCCACAGTAATATCGGGCAAATTACTTACGCTGGGTGGTAAGCCTGTGGCGGGGGGCAATGTGCTGCTGTTTTCGCCCGCTATGCCCTTAACTGATACCACTACCGATGCCGACGGCCGTTTCACTTTTAATGTAGTGATACCCGAATCAATAAAGTTTAACGTACAGGGCAAAACTGCCAAGGGCAGCACCAATGTGCAAATTGTATTAGATAAAACTACAACGCCCGGCACAGGCCTGAATAAAAACCAGCCCGACCTTTTTACCAACGTATACAAGAATGCAGAAACCTTTGTAAACAAGCGCAAGGCCGAAGATCAAAAGTACGGTACTTTAACACAAGGCAGGGAACTTGATGAAGTAAAGATCAAAGCCAAGCAGATAAACAGGGTAGGAGCATTGGGGGGGTACAGTATTCCTGAAGCTGCCGCCGACCAGGTTTTCATACCCGATTCAACCAAAGTTTGTGGCGCGTTATGGATATGTTTGATGGGCGAGTTGCGTGGCGTAACCTTTTCTCAAAACGGTACATTGCCTAACTGGCCGCATTCAAGAATGGCTGATAAACTTGCACCCATGATAGTAGTAGTTGACGGATCGCGGATAGATTCATTAGAGGCAAGCGACCTTTTAAATGGAAATGGTATGGCCATAACGGATATTCAAAAGATACAGGTGGTACGTACAAGCATGGCTCAAATATCTATGTTGGGTGCACCGGCTATAGTTATACAAACTAAAAGAGGGTTTACCCGAAAATCATACACCCCATCACAAGTATTGACAACGCCACGCGGCTATGCCCGGGTTAAAGAGTTTTACTCGCCACGATATGATGTGAAGAATGATCCCAATGTTCCCGACCTTCGCTCAACCATATACTGGAACCCCGATATACGTACCAATAAATTAGGTAAAGCCACAGCCAGCTATTTTAATGCCGATGGCAGCGGGCGCTACAAAGTTACGGTTGAAGGTATTGGCGCATCGGGTGTGCTTGGCCGCAGCGTATTTTACTATAATGTGGAATAGGTTGGCTACAACTCTTTCCTAAAACAAATACTATCCGGCAAATCAACGTATGGGCCGTAAGGTGGTATTTGGGTATAGCCTGCTTTGCAGTACAGGGCTAATGCTTCGGTTTGTTTGCTGCCGGTTTCGAGTACGGTTTGTTTAAAGCCAAGCTCTGTGGCCCATTTTTCCAATTCGGTAAGTACTTTGCTACTAATGCCTTGCCCACGTGCCGGGGCACGAACGAACATGCGTTTTATCTCCACGGCATCAGCATCGTAAGGTTTAAAGCAACCGCATCCTGCCGGTTCATTATTTATATGGGCAATTACCACGGTATCAACATACTCTATGATGTTATGCTGATCGTAAATATCCATTACGCTGCCATTACGTTCCCGCAGGTCTTTATCCAGTTCGGCTATCAGGGTTCTGAATTCAGGGTCGGTACTGTTGGTGCGTTTCAGGGTGATGGTATCCATGCAGTAAAAGTAAAAATGTACGCCACAACATCACCCATAAATTAAAAAATATCAAAACAAGGCTCTATATGGTCTGTACCACTCACCACTCACCACTCACCACTCACCACTCACCACTCACCACTCACCACTCACCACTCACCACTCACCACTCACCACTCACCACTCACCACTCACCACTCACCACCTAACCACCTAACCCTCCGCTTTCTCAAGCGACTGGATGAATTGGTCGAGGTTCATACCCTTATCAAGCTTTAATTTTTGTTTTAGGCGATAACGTGCCATGCGGATGCTCTTGGGCTCAACACCTAAGCGGTTGGCCACTTCCTTGTTATCCAGCCGCATTAATATGTAGGCGCAATATTTCAAATCGAGGCGGGTAAGCGTGTTATCGGCACGCTCCTGCAAGCTGCTGAAAAAACCAGGGTGTATGTTGCTGAATGCCTGTTGCTGCTCATCCAGGTTCTTATCCATCCGCAGGTTTTGGTTGATTATCCGACCGATCTGCCGTGCCACAGTAGGCGAGTCGGCGGTGCGGGCTTTTTCTTTCAGCACTTCCAGTATAGCGTTCTTTTCCTCTATCTTGAGTGTTCCGGCTAACAGCTCTTTTTCGAGCCATTCGGTACGATCCTGCAAAAGTTCCTGCTGCGCTTGCAGTTTGGCGCTTTCCTCGTTACGCAGATTGGCCTGTAGTTCGGCTTCCTGCTTTTCGAGGGTGAGGCGCTGAGCTTCGGCCTGTTGTAGTTTGGCTAACAGCTCAGCTTCCTCCTTTTCCTGTTCGGTTAGCTGCTTTTGTTTTAGCGAAGCCTTTAGTCTGAAATGGTACGAGCTAAGCAACAATGCCAGCGATATGATACCTACCGAGCCAATAAGCACATACAGCCAGTTTAGCCGCCGGTTATAATCGGCACGTTCACGCAGGCGAATGATCTCGTTCTCCTTTTGTGTGGATTGATAATCCTCTTCCAACTGCTGTGTTATGGTCAGCTTTTGCGCGTCGAACACCTTGGCATAGTAAGCGGTGTATTGCTTATAATAGGTGAGGGCTTTGCTGATGTCGCCGCTCTTTTCGGCTACGTTGGCCAGCCCCAACATCATGCGCGAGCGGGTAATATCAACCCCCGATGATGAACCGGCAAGCTCAGCGATGCCGGTTTGCAGATATTGTTCGGCCTGTTTAAAATTACGTTCGCGCAGGGCGTACTCGCTTAATATGCCGTAGCAATTGGCTATCACCTCCTTGCTTTTGGTACGCCTGCCAATTTCAAGGGCCAGGTTAATATATTTTATGGCGCTATCGCGATACGAGAGCGGGAAGTATTTAAAATAACTGTTCGCCATATTCAGCGCCGTTACAGCGGCATTGCTTTGTATCAATATTTTGTCGCGGTTACGCTCATAATTGGTCGCGGCCAGGCGGTAATAGTTTAACGATGTGTTCAGTAATTTCCGTTTGGTAGTATCACGCTCGAAAGCTGAGAAATAGCTGTGCGCCATGGTCATGTAGCCCAGCTGTATATCATCCGGGTAGCCGCTGCGTTGCGCATCATTGTAGCAGGCCTGCGCGTATTTATGGTGCTTAAGTGTATCGCTACCGTAAGCGTATATGCTGGCAATGTAATGGTTAATAAGCACCCGGTAGCTTACCGACCGGCGATCCTCTGCCTGTTCTATCAGTTTTTCGGCCTGCAAAAATCCCGACATGGCCTTTTCATCATTACCCTCAACGTAATCAAACCAGCCTTTGCGCATCCATCCAAAAGCCGCCAATGCGTGGTTATTGGTTTTATTGGCGTAACGTACCGCGCTGTCAATATAGCTCGATGCTCGCTTTTTTATTCCCTTTTGTACCAGCAAATGCGCCATAGTGGCGTAGCAAAAGGCACGTGCGCCGTTATCGTTATTTTTTTTGGCTAACAGTATGGCTTGCTCGCTTTGCTTAATGGCGCGGTCAATATCCTTTTCAAAACCGGCACGGGCCAGCTCGGCCATTACTACGGGTTTGTGTTTATCGTCAGCAGCCTGTAAGGCACGCTGTAACGAATCAATAATGAGCGATTGCGCGGCTACAGGTAGTTTATGGCCCATCAGCATAAAAAATGCGGCTGCGGCCAGTAGTTTTTTATAAGGCATAAAGGTAAATATATCATACACAGCGCATTACTGTATCGGTTAACGCCGTGTTTTGCAATGATAACTATTGTAACACAAATACTTAGCAATTTGTTGTAGATGATTTGTAGACGCTTTTGCTTTTTGCTGTAGACACCCTGTAGGCTCCTATTATTTGGTGTGGGATGATGGCGGTCATAATTTTGCTTCCATCATTTAACTTAAAAAAACAAATATCATGACTAACAAAAGCATGGCCATTGTGGCTTACATCACCATCATAGGATGGGTGATCTCGTATCTGGAGTACAAAAAGCGTGCTGACAAAAGCGCATTGGTAAACTACCATTTAGGCCAGTCATTGGGCTTAATTATTTTGTCGTTTGTGTTGGGTATAGTTATATCAGTACTGGTTGCCGTAGTGCCATCATTGTATTTTATATCGCTGGCTGTTACATTAATATCATTAATACTGCTGTTATTGGGTATTGTTACCGCCAATAACGAAGCCATAAAACCACTGCCGGTTGTAGGCAAGCTGTTTGAAGGCAAATTCGATTTTACAAAATAACCTGAATACTTGTTGCTTGAGAGGGGGCTACTGTAGGGGCGGCCTCCTCTCTAATTTCTGTTTAAGTGAAACATAAAGTCCTTAACGGTTATGAAGTTTACAACCAAGTATTTTTTAATAATAAGCCTGCTGCTATCAGGGCTGCTTGCCGCCTGCAACTCAAAGGATACCTATACGGTAGCGCCGTTTAAGCTGCCCAAGGTTCCGCTTATATTTAAGTTGAGCAAGGGCTACATCAAGCCCGATATGCAGGATACCATTTACCGGCTCGATAGCCTGGGCCAGCGTATACACATCAGCATACGTATGCTTGATAAAAAGGCCGCCAAACTGTGGCGGGTTGATACACTGCACTTCAGGTTCAAGAATATGCTAAACATGTGGGATTTTCAGAAACGGGGTTACTACTGGCTGTTTCAGGATCTTACCTTGTCCAGCAGTCGTAAATACGATAACGACGGCATGGAGCAGGAGGTATATGAAAGGGTTAACGAGTACTTTATGTTTAACCCCGTAAGGCAACCCGAACGCGGGCAAACCTATCCCGGTATTGATTATACCATTATGGATGAGTACTGGGCCGCCCTCGGCGCTGATGCCGTAGGTATTTCAAACCCAACCGATGGCGACCTGTTTGTGCTGGCTCACCCCATAAAACAAAAGGTGCGCGGTGCTGATCAATATCAAAAAATAAACTATACCGATAGCGTGCCCGTGCCTTTTTATACTGATAAGGTTGATTCAACAAAAATGATATGCCTGCGTGTAAGTATTATGCCGTTGAATGAGCCTTGATAACAAATACACTGCTCCGTCAGTTTAATACCTTACATCTGCCCATGTTATTAGGATCAACACAAACCAACACCGCTACCAATACCGATGAGGTATTGATAACACATTTACTAACCCAGGGCCGCTACGCCGAAGCTTATGCCTTGCTTAAGCGCGCCCCAACCAATGAGGCATCAACATGGTATAACCTTGCCCTGTGCTGCTATTGGTTAAACAACTACCGCCAAACAATTATGTGTCTTGATCATGCTCAGGCGCAGCTACCCGTGACCAACAATCGCGGAGTGCAGCATACTGATGAGTTGCACAAGGCATTATCTGATAAACAAAACCAAACCAATGATCATTTGCAAAGCATCAGCAAAAAGTATGTGGCCCAGTTTACCGGCGAGGTGCATGATGCCATTGTGCGGCTAAAAACCGATTGCTGGCTTTTATTGGGCGAGTATGCCCGGGTAATTGAACTGGCATCGCCCATAGCATACAAAAACTACCGTAATGTTAACGATGCTTTGCAGATAGCCAAAAACAAATTAAACCATGACAAATGAATTCAACACGATAAGGGATGCTTATCATAAAAATATGTTCGCCTCGGCGGCAGATGCTATTGACGTAACCGGCCTGTATAAAGCACTGCCCGATGTTACCATAGTGAACGAGCAGGAGGAAGGCTTATACCATTTGGCCGCCCGTTTTACTGATGCAGAGGGTATCAAATTCCTGAAAGAAGCCGGATTAAGACCCTCCCCCGATAAATATGGCAACACGGCACTGCACGCGCTGGTAACTACCAAGTTTGATCTTAATAACCCTGAACTCGATACTAAAGCCGATAAGATATACCAAACCGCGCAGCAACTATTGGAGCTGGGCATCAACCCTAAAAAGAAGAACGACAGCGGCAAGCTGGCTTACTTTGAGGCGGGGTTGTTATACATGTTCCCTTTTATTAATGCCATGGGCGATGCCGGTGTAAAGATGGATGCTACCGATGGCGAGGGCAAAAACCTGCTGCATGTTATTTGCGAAAAGCTGGTTCACCGCAAAACTATTCCCGGCGCTATTGAGGCCGCTACACAAACCGTGCGTGCCCTGCTCGAAAAAAGCGGGATCGACACAGAGGATAAAGATGTTTATGGTACCACACCGCTAACTTATGCCCAGCGCAGCGGTGTTAAAGAAATTGCCGCCCTGTTAGCTGGCGATGAAAGCGATACCGTAACCGGCGGCATGACACTGCACGAAGCCGTACTGAACCGTGATGTAGTTGCCGTTGAGGCATTGCTTAAAGCGGGAGCGGATGCCAATGAGGTATCTGACCAGTATCGCCGTACACCGTTAATGCTGGCCTGCGAATATCCGTCGCTGCCATTGGTAAAGGCCTTGACCGATGGTGGGGCCGATGTGAACTTTAAATCGGGCAGTGGCGAAACGGCGATGTATTGCCTGCTTACCAAGTCCATCGGCAATTTTGGCCGGGGCATGAGCCAGGACTTGAAGGATGTGGTGAAGATGCTCCGTGCATTAATCTCTCACGGTTTTGAGCTGGATGAAGCCGTAAATAACGATGGCGATACGGCTATCAACCTGGTATGCCAGGCCGGTTACCTGGCCGATTTGAATGCCGCGCTGGTGGAGGAACTGATAGATGCAGGTTGCGATATAAACAAACCAAACACCTGGGGCAAAACACCGTTAATGAGTTTCGCTACCAAGGGTAACGAAGAAAAGTACGGCATTGCCGAGCTGCTGCTTGATAATAATGCCGATACCACCTATACCGATAAGGCAGGCAAAACCGCCTTAATGTACGCCGCGGGCAATGCCGATAAAATGTCGGGCAAAAAGATGGTATCGCTGATAGTGGATCAGGATGCTTCGACGGTTGACCGCGTTGACAATGCCGGACAGACCGCTATGGATATTGCCGTACAAAATGATAACGAGCCGGTGGTAAAGCTGTTGCTTACCGCCATGGCATAAAAATATTTATACATCTACCTATGGATAACATGTTTTTAAACGCGTGCAAAAACGCGCAAAAAGGAATAGTTCAGGCCTTCCTGAAAAAAGGAGGCATCAACCTGGATAAGCGTGATGGCCTGGGCAATACGCCGCTTTATTACGTGAGCGCGAAAGGCGCTAAGGATATTGTTAAGATGCTGATTGATGCCGGTGCCGATGTTAACCAGGCCAACAACATTAGCGAAACGCACATGCACTGCGCCGCCCGTATTGGCAGCAAGGATATTATTAAGCAACTGACTGATGCCGGTGCTGATGTTAACGCGAGCAACAACAGCGGCCAAACCCCGCTGTTTTATGCCGTGCTGGGTATGAAAACCGAAACAGCCCTATACCTGATTGCATTGGGTGCCGATACCACAGTGAAGGATAATGCGGGCTACAACGTGCTTGACCATGCCACGGCTAATGGTATGCGCGATCTGATAGCCGATATATCATCAGGCACCCCGGGCCAAAAGGATGATCATGGTAACACGCCGCTGCACCAGGCGGTATACAACAACCAAAGCGAAACCGTAAGGGCGCTTTTATCTGCCGATGCATCAAACATTAATGATTTGAACAACGCCGGGGTTAGTACCCTGATCCTGGCGGTCAACAACTCGAACATGCACCTGGCCGAAATGCTGATTAAGCATGGCGCCAACGTAAACCTGAACGTGCTGAACGGTAACTCGGTACTGCATTACGCGGCGGGTATAGGCAATCATCATTTGGGTAAACTGCTTATTAACTCAGGCGCTGAGGTTAACGGCCGTAACAGTTTTAGCGAAACACCGCTGATTGTGGCTGCCCAATGCGGGTTTAATGATTTTACCGCCATGCTGATAGATAACGGCGCCAATGTTAACGCGGTTGATAATAACGGCGACAGCGCCATGCACTTTGTTACCGAACGTGGCTACACCGAAATTGTGGAGCAACTGCTAATGGCCGGTGCCGAAAATTAAGGCATCCTGATAGTTTAAAAATGAATAGCGCATACCACCGTATGCGCTATTTTGCTTAAATTCAAAATAAATACATTTGCCTTATGGATGGATCAATGATACCCCGCATGGAGCTGGAAAAGTTTGCGCACGATGAATACAAGGTGCCGCTGCTTAACCTGGAACATTATCCGCTTGATTCAAAATACTTTGTTATTCAAAACCGCGACAACTACCCGGTTAAGGATTATATATCGCCGCACCGCCGTAAGTTTTACAAGATCTTCCACATGACGGCCGGGACCGGCATCCTCACCATCGGTTTGCACCGTTACGAGATGGGGCCGAATGAGATAGCCTTTCTTCACCCGGACGAGATCATGTCATGGCAAACCACATCGGCAGAAACAGGTGGGCATTTTTGTTTGATACATCCGGCCTATTTTGAACGTGATGCCGACCATGTGCTGCACCTGTTGCGCCAGTACCCGTATTTTAAACCGGTTAACTGTGTTGTTCAGCTAACCGAAGCGCAATCCGCCAACATCAACAATTATTTTGAGGTGATGCTGAACGAGGAGCGGGGCAGTAATGAGGATAAAAAGCAGGCTATATTGCTGCAACTGCAAATGTTGTTGCTTGAAAGCCAGCGTGCCGGGCGCACACGCCCCGAAACACCGGTAACCGAGGGATACGGATATATTTATCGTTTTCTGTCCCTACTGGAATCGGCCTTTAGGGTACAGCAGCGCGATAGCATGGTGAAGCTAAAAACCGCCGCCGAGTTTGCTGATGAATTGCATGTGCACCCCAACTACCTCAACTCGCTGGTTAAAAACCATACCGGCAAAACCCTGCGCGAACATATACAGGACAGGCTGCTATACGAAGCCAAATCATTACTGGTACAAACCGACTGGGACATCAGCGAAATAAGCGACGGCCTCGGCTTTTCAGGCCAGGCAGCATTCACCTCATTTTTCAGGAAGAAGGCTAATCTGTCGCCATCGGTGTTTAGGAAAAGTACGCTGGCTCCCGCCAATATTTGAAACTCGCAAATATCCCTATGATCTGAATAAGTGCTTGCCGGGCCATTGTAGCCACCTTTGTGTCATACAATTAAATAATCATTGTCATGAAAACACAAAAAGTATGGTTCGTTACAGGAGCTTCAAAAGGTTTAGGTTTAACACTTGTAAAACGTTTGCTAAATGAGGGCTACAAGGTAGCCGCCACATCACGCGATGCCGCGGCGCTGAGCGAAGAAGTAGGCTACACCGGTGCCGATTTTTTACCCCTGCAAATGGATATCGCCAATAATGATAGCGTAGCCAAAACCATCGCGCAAATTATAGCCACTTTAGGCGGTATTGATGTTGTGGTAAACAATGCGGGCTACGGTCAGCTGGGTACATTGGAGGAATTGAGCGATGCCGAGGCCCGTCAAAATTTTGATGTTAACGTGTTCGGCTCGTTAAACGTTATCCGCAACGTAATGCCTCACTTCCGCGAGAAAAGGGCAGGCGCGTTCTTCAATATTTCATCTATCGCTGGCTTTTTGGGCACCTTCCCGGGATGGGGAGTTTATAATGCCACCAAATTTGCCGTGGCCGGTTTTACCGAGGCATTATCGGCAGAAGTAAAATCAATGGGTATCTCAGCCACTATTGTTTATCCGGGATATTTTAAAACCAACTTTCTGCTGCAAGGCTCGCTGCGTACCGCTGCCAACCCAATAGCTGATTACAAGGAAGCCCGCGATCTGGAAGTGATCCACAACGAGCAGATCATCGGTAACCAGCCCGGCGATCCTGAAAATGCCGCCGCTGCTTTTATCAAAGTAGCCGAAATGGAAGAACGCCCATTGCACCTGTTCCTGGGTTCTGATTCATTCGGTATGGCTAACAGCAAGATAGAGGCCGTTCAGCATGACCTGGCCGCTTTTGAAAGCATCAGCAAATCAACCGATTTTCAAAAGTAATAGTACCCCTGTAAACGACTGATAGAAAAGGCGGCAGATCATGATGGTCTGCCGCTTTTTTTATAACGTAGCGATGATTTATAGGCTAAGATAAGCCCCCGCCCTTGCCACAGCAGCCTGATCCAGCGATGGTAGGTGAGGTATGCGGCCGAGTAATTTTATACCGGTATAGTTCAGTATATAATCTTCGGAGTATTTGTCGGCATCGCCATTAAAAATGATGCCCTCGATAGCTATATCGTATTGTTTTAGCAACGATACCGATAGCAGCGTATGGTTAATACTGCCCAGGTAGTTTTGCGATACCAGTATAACTTTCGCCCCTAATTGTTTTATCAGGTCGACAATCAAATAATCGGCATTAAGCGGCACCATCAGCCCGCCTGCGCCTTCAATTACCAATTGGTTATCGGTTTGCGGCAATACGAATTTTTGCAGATCAATGGTGATACCATCCAATGCCGCCGATTTATGTGGCGAATATGGTTGGGTAAGTCGGTAAGTTTCCGGATGAAAGGTGGTTGTGGTGTTACCTATCATCGCCTTAACTTTCAAGGTGTCGCTCTGATCCAGATCGCCGGATTGTATAGGTTTCCAGTAATCGGCCTTCAGGTTTTCAACCACTATGGCCGATGTAATGGTTTTGCCGATGCCGGTGCCAATGCCGGTTATAAATATGGGTTGCTTATTGCTCATTCAGGTAGTGGTTAATGGTATCAGTAAGTAAGGTTATTTCGGCCGCGGTATTATAGGCATGCAGGCATATCCTGATGCGTTCGCTGCCCTGCTGCACGGTAGGGCTTAAAATCGGCCGAACATCAATACCCGCCTGTTGTAGCGCCGTGGCTATTTGCTTAGCCTTATCATTACTCTTTAAAACGATGCATTGTATGGCGCTATTGCTTTCAATAAGCGGATAGTCGGGATGTTTTATAATGTTACTTTTAAATTGGGCAATGTTATTTTTTAATGCGGAAATAGCCTCATCAGCCCCACCCAAAAACTGATATGCCGATTGAATGGATGCCACCTGATGAAAAGATGCCGCCGTAGTATAAATAAAAGATCGCGCGAAGTTGATGAGATAATTACGCAGATCATCGCTCCCTAAAACTATCGCTCCGTGGCAGCCCATTGCCTTGCCGAAGGTTATTACCCGCGCAAATACCCGATAATGCAAACCAAGCTGTTGCACCAGTCCGTTTTTGTATAAGCCGATGGCATGTGCTTCGTCAACTATAACGGCTGCCCCGTAGCTGTCGGCCAGATCAAGTATGGCTGCAAGGGGCGGGGCATCTCCATCCATGGAGTAGATACTTTCGATACCTATATATATGGTGCCTTTGGCGGCTTTTAGCTTATCCTCCAAACTTTGCAGATCGTTATGCTTAAAGGTATAGCGGTTAGCATTGCTCAGCCTTGCGCCATCAATAATGGAGGCGTGTGCGAGTTCATCTAAAATAATGGTATCGCCACGTTGCGGGAGGGAGGAGAACAGGCCGATATTAGCATCATATCCCGAATTAAACAATAATCCCGCCTCGCAATCATGATACGCGGCTATGCTTGCCTCCAACTGTTCAGTATAATTAAGGTTACCGGCTAACAAACGTGAACCTGCCGAACCATTATGACTTTCAGGATGTGCCGCGATCTCACCGGCTATCATTTGCTTTAACCGGGGCGATCGGGCAAAGCCCAGGTAGTCATTCGAGCAAAAATCGATCAGGCTGTTTTCTGGCTTCAGGGTGCGGTAGTTACCGGCCTGCTGCCTGTCTGCCAATCGATGCTTAATAATATCTGCTGCCCGTTTCAAATTGCCTATGTGTTTGGGCAAAAATAAAAAAAGCGGCAGATAGCCGCTTTCGTATTCTTTAATAATTAAAATGGTAAGCCTTATTGCGGGCCACCACCGCCACCACCCTGGCGCATACGGTTCATGCGTTCTTGCTGTGCTTTATCAAAAGCAGCCGCTTGTTCGGGGGTTAAAATAGCTTTAACCTGCTTGTTGGTTGAATCCATAAGCGGGCGCATTGAGCTACGGAAATCGCCACCGGCTTTGCGTAAACTATCCATCTTAGTAAACTGCGCTTTGTATATAGCGGTTACTTTGGTAGTTTGCTCATCGCTCAGTTTTAATTCAGTTTGTAGCTGTTTTGCCCTGTCTTCGGGGTTAAACCTTCTGCCGCCGCCCTGGGCGTGGCTTGCTGCCGCGATACATACAAAAAGGCAGCACATTAACAGAATTTTTTTCATGTTTTTAAGTTGTGTTACAGATGCTTGGATAAATGTACCGCCAAATAGTTTAGTTGCATCCGTGTAACTTAATTGTTGCCTTGCAGCTTTGAAATGGAGCGTTGCATCTGCGCCATCATCGCCGTCATGCTCTCCATGGTAGGCTCAGGTGTTGGCTGAGGCAACTCGGTAGATATGTAACCTTTGGCCTTCCAAATTTCCAGTACATCCTCGCCGCTTATTTCATATGGGTCATAAGCCGGATTGTCTGACATTAGTTTCAACTTTTTATTATCCTTGAATTTATTGCCGATACGTTTATATACTACACCATCATTTTTTGAGATCACCACATAGGTTTCACCGGGTTTAACCTCGGCCCAGTTATCAACATACTGGCCTATAATAATAGCGCCTGATGGCAGGGGCAGCATCGAGTCGCCTTTTATCTCGAACGCGCGGTAAGTGCCCTGGTTAAACATGGGCAGGTAGAACTTAGGCAGCTGCGCCACATATTCAGGGTCGGCATAACCATTAAGGTAGCCTGCGCTGGCTTTCATAGGTACTAACTCAATATTCTCGTTATCATCCTTATCAACCGATATGCTGAGCACCCTTAAATTAGCCGGATTGCCTTTTGGTTTTGGCGCCCATTTATCATCAATGGTTTCATTTATAAAATCATCAATGCTGATCTCAAAAAAAGCTGCTATAATTTTTAGTAAATCATATTTCGGCTCGGCACGTTGCTCCTCGTATGCACCCACTAATGATCGTTTTATACCTATCTGATCTGCAAACTGTTGCTGTGTTAAGCCTTTCTTTTTTCTGAGAAATTTAATATTTGATGAAATAATTGACATAAAATTTGGATTTACTAAAATTGTTAGTATTTTTATGCTCATAAAATTAGTAATTATTTTTTAAACAGCAAATTTTATTGTCATGAAACGCTATATTTATATCATAACCGACCGTAACCGCAACAACTTACACGTAGGCCTTTGTGCCGATTTGCTAAAAACACTGGATTTTTACAAGCAAATGCCCACCCTGTTTTTTGACAGCGCGCAGCAATTAAGCCGCCTGGTTTATTTTGAGGAGATCAACTCGGAGGAGCAGGCTATGGAACGCTTTAAATATGTAAGCACTTTTACCCGCCCGCAAAAAGAGAAAATGATAAGATCGGTAAATAAGGAGTGGATAGACCTTACCATCGGCCTCAACATGGAGCACAACATGCGCCAAAGACCAATGATGCGCCCATCATTAAGCAGCTCACGCCGTTCGGCCGTTACTTTTTAATATATAGTACGGCCATTAACCCGATATATTATTATATATTGAGTTATGAGATGTTATCCCGATAAAAACCTTATCCTATCCTGATCCCAAGCCCGGGGTCTGTTCCTATCAAATTATTGCCCACTTTGCCGAATGTAACGGCCAGCTGTTTTCGCTATTTATTTAGTGGGATAGGCAGGCTTACGGATAAAGCCGCTGTGAGGGTATGCAATACGGCGTTGCTGGCCAAAATATCGTACCTGCTGATGATGGTTTGCAAACCGAACGCATCGGTAAGTGTAACGTTACGGTTGGCGTTTACCTTAGCTAATAATGTGGTTGGCGCTATGGTAGTTAATTTCGCCTGGCCATTGCCTGTTTTTATTTGCCTCGCCAAATCAGCCGAGGTGTATTTGCCTTGTATAATATAACTCTTGACATAGTTGATAAGCGCTACCTTATTTTCGGGCTTGCGTAAGGTATCTAACACACCTACGGGTAAATCCTCAAATGCTTTGTTGGCAGGTGCCAAAACGGTAATTGGTTTTTGCGCGGTTAAGGCGCTTTTTAATCCGGCGGCATCTACCAACCCTATAAATGTCGAAAAATTGGGTGCGAACTTCAGGTTATCATAAGCCGTTTTATTTGATGCCATAATGCTGCCCTCCACATTTTTTGAGGTTACAGCAGTAGTTTGAGCAAACGTGGCCTGCGCCAAAACAAACATCAATACAAATACAAGCGCCTTAAAACGCATAAAAAATAAATTATACATATACCTAATAACTACCAGCCCGGCGTAAAGTTGAAGCCAAACACAGGTTTTTTAACATCGGTACGGTTAAATGGTATGGCAAAATATGGTTCCAATATCAGCGCGCCAAATAAATTTACACGTAATGATATACCCGCGCTTAATGCCGGTACACGCTGGTTGTTATTGTACAGCGGCGTGTTTCTATCCTCAAAGGTTTGGCCGTTAGTATCACGAACAGGCTCGCCTGTTTCATCACGCAATACATCATAACCTAAAAAGTCAGGTCCTTTTTGGAATTTGATCTGGTTGCCCGCGTTCCAGGCTAAACCGGCATCAAAAAACAGGTTCAAATCAGTAAACAAAAAGTTCGATTTTACTTGCGCCAGTTTCTCCGGACCGGTAAATGGTAGTCTTACCTCAAAGTTAGCCACCGCTATACGGCTACCCGAAAGCTGGTTAAAGCCAAAGCCATTGCTTGGCAACCTATCGGCATTGTAAAAGCTTTGCGATTCGTAACCGCGGATCAAAAACGGATAACCTACATATAACGGATACAGGTTATTCTCGCCAAACCGGCCGGTACCATACAAGCGGGCTGCAAAGGTAACAGGTGCTACACGCAGGTATTTACGTAAATCAATAGTAGGGGCGAAGAATTTGTATGTGCCGAATACATATTGCGCCTCAATGTGGTATCTAAAGCCGTTCAATGGCGCGGCAATACCAAAAAATGAGTTATCGCCTATCAAAGCCAGGCTTGAGTTTAACAACGCGAACGAGTTAAGGTTAAACCCAAAACCCAGGTTATCAACTTCGGAATTTGGAATTTTTTTGCGCTCGAAATTGTAATAGTACAATGCCGATGTGGTGGTATCTATCACATAAGTATTACGGTAGCGATCGGTACGGTAAGTGTTGTATGATGCACCTACACCCAACTGAATACGGTTGATGCGCGAGAGCGGGTAAGAGGTGAACAGGTTAACCGCGTCCTCAAAGTTACGGATGATGTAGCTGTCCTCATAATAAACCCTTTCCTGGTTGCCGTTGATCTCCTGTGTGCCAACCGCAGTATTATAAAAACCAAACTGATACGGAATATGCGATACGCTGATACCCTTATTCCAACGGCTTTTTTGGTTGATGTAGGCTATCTGCGCGCCAAAATCATATATCTGTCCGTTTACTGATGCCGCAGCATACAGTTGGTTTTGCCCCAGTATATCACTAAAAATACCTTGTATACCGCTTGAAAGACCGGTGCCGTAAAAGCTATTAACACCAATACCTATACCGCTACTTGCCAAAGCATCAAGCTTGAACATGGGTTTGTATGGTGCGCTTTTTATTGAATCGGTACGCAGGCGAGGGTAGGCCAAAAAGTTATTCAGGTTTGAGTTGATCAGATCAACACCTACCGAACGTGGCGGAGGCAACATACCCGCTGTAAAATCAACCACGCCGGTTTGCACGGTTTCGGGCTTAAAGTCGGTAGCCTTGGCGTTGTACAGGGTGTATTTTTGAGCACGGTAATACGAGTAAACAATATCATCGCTGTTTGATACACTTAACGCCGGCGAAAACTCCGTTATACCGCTGATGCCTGTAAAGTAGTTGGTCATCCTGTCGGTTTTACCGGTGGCCAGCTCGTAGCTGTACAGGTTACGGAAACCATCCTGGTTTGACAGGAAGTATATCTTACTTCCATCAGCCGAATATTGCGGGTTAAGGTTGTTAGCGCCATCAAATATCTTAATATCAGTTACCTTACCGGTAGCAATATCAAGCTCGGCAAGGTTGAAAGGAATATCCTGCGCGGTACCCTTATCGTAAGTGGTACGGTCGCTGCTGAATATTATCTTCTTGCCATCCTTTGAATAGCTTGGCTGAAAGTCTGAATATTTATCGTTAGTAAGCTGTGTTACCTTTTTAGTATCAAAGTTGTAGGAATATAGGTCGCCCTGGCCCTCGTACAAGCCCTGGAAAACAATGTTCTTACCATCGGGCGACCACGAGAGGTTACTGAACTGCTCGGCCTTGCCCATAGGTATGTTATGCCTCATGCGGCCGCTTGGCACATCAATAACCACCATTTGGTTGCGGCCTTTATTAAACACGCTAAAGGCGAACTGCTTACCATCCGGCGACCACGCGCCCGCCGATTCGATGAAGTTAAATTCATCAATGTGCGTGTTTGATATTTTGCTGGTCAGCTTCTTGATTATCCTGCCCGATTTTGCATCCGCTAAAAAGAGGTCGATACTGAACAGATCTCGCGATGATAGGAAAGTGATATACTTACCATCCGGACTAACACTTGGCGCAACGTTCATATCGCTGCCATTCTTATTATCTACTACCTTAAAGCCAATGGTTTTTTGGGCGGTGTCCTTCAGCATAGGTTTGTAGGTGGACTCGATAGAGTTCTTCCACAAGGTCGACAGGGTTTTATCATCATACCCAAATGTGCGCCTGATGCCGTATTGCAAGCCAAAACGCGCCGTGTTTTTAAAGAAAGGCACAATAACCGTATCACCATAGGTCGACCCAATGAACGACCAAAACGCCTCACCATAACGGTAAGGGAAGTATTTGTTGCTCTCCGTCAGATCTTTTACCGTTGGGATGTCCTTATTCAGATAAGCATCACGCATCCACATGGCGGTGTAAGCATCCTTTTTACCGATGGACAGGTATTCGGCCATACCCTCTATCATCCACAGCGGAATGTTGTTCAGGTTTTCGTAACTGGTTGAATCCTTACCTAACAAAATATGGTACTGAAAGGCATGTACCAACTCATGGCCCAATACGTGGCGGGTGGTGTGGTTGGTTTCCATAATAGGCATTACCACACGGTTTTTTAAGCCCTCGGTAACACCACCTGTACCCACGCTTATCTCGCCATCAATAGCGGTGGTTTGCTGAAAGTCGGGGTGGTTGTTGTATATAATGATAGGGTTAGCCCGCAAAAAGGTATCTCTGAAAACCTGCTGATGTAATGTATACCAAAGTTCATTCTCCTGCGCGAAACGGCGTATCAGGCTATCATTCTTCATGTAATAATAGATATCAAAGTGCGGCGTTTTGTACACTTTGAAATCGAGCTTTTTATAACGTACTTTATTTTGACCGAAGTACTGCGCCTTACCTTGCTGCGGGTTAAGCAACGCGAAGGCCAACATACCTAAAACCGCTAAGGTGTAGCGGGCAGTTTTACCGGTAAAAATGCAGGTGTAAAGTTTGTTCATATATGCTATGATAGGATGAAGCTAATTTACTGAAATATATAAAGTTTAGTTACTGGCGAAAAAATTATTGGCCCGGTGGCGGTGTTTCGCCACCATCCGGATTATCGGGCAGGGTGAGTGTTGGTTCTACGCCTGTGCTATCGGCACTTACGCCGGTGCTATCCGTAGCCGCGGTATCAACCCGTATGCGTGGCGATGGACACATATAATTCTTGGTGATCTTTACCCAGGGTTTAGGGAACTGCCCCTCGGTATAACCCGATTTTGGGTCGGCATAAACCATCTCCATAAACTTGCCGAATATAGGCAGCGCCGTGCGCGAGCCTTCGCCTGTTTGCGATGTTTTAAAGTGTACGCTGCGATCATCAGCGCCAACCCACACGCCTGTAACCAGATCCTTGGTGATGCCCATATACCAACCGTCCACATAGTCGGATGATGTGCCGGTTTTGCCGCCTATCTGGTTGTTCTTTTTCCAAAGGTCGTACTCCCAAAGCCCTTGCGATGTACCGCCCGGTTCTTCCATACCACCTCTGAACATGTATAGCATCAACCAGGCAGTTTCCTCGCTGATCACGCGCTCTTTCTTCAATTCAAATTCTTCGATCACATTACCCTGATGGTCGGTAATACGGGTTACCAATAGTGGGTCGAGCTTTTCGCCTTTGTTAAGGAAGGTACTGTAGGCACGCACCATCTCATATACCGATACATCGTTTGATCCTAATGATACCGATGGCACTGATTTCAGATAGCTTTCAATACCGCATTTGTGCGCGTATTCAACCACCTTATCCCAACCCACCTGCTCGGTAAGTTGCGCGGTAATTGAGTTTACCGAACGCCCCATGGCCCAGCGTAACGACATTTCGCGATACGAGAAGCTGAAATCGGCATTGTTAGGCGACCATTCCTCATCCTTACCCTCATCCTTGTAACGAATGGTTACTGGTTTATCGGTAAACTTATCGCAAGGGGTAAAGCCATTATCCAAAGCGGTAAGATAGGCAAAGGGCTTAAAGGTTGAGCCCGCCTGGCGCTTGGCCTGTATAACGTGGTCGTAATTAAAGTGCTTGTAATCAATACCGCCAACCCAAACTTTTATTTTTCCGGATGATGGTTCAAGCGTCATCATACCGGTATTGAGTATACGGGCGTAATATCTTATAGAGTCGATGCTTGAAAATGTAGTATCCTGATCGCCTTTCCAGGTAAACACACGCATCCTTTTCTTGGTATTAAAATACTCCTGAATTTTAGTGGTATCACCATTGTATTTCTTTTTCAGGATGCTGTATATAGGCAGGCGTTGCTCTGATTTCAGTATAAAATCCTTTATCTCATTGCCTTTTGAATCGCGCCAGGGGTTTTGCTTACCCCACACATTGTTGAACCTGCGCTGTAACGAGCTCATTTTATCGGCCACGGCCTCCTCGGCATATTTTTGCAGGCGCGAATCAATGGTGGTATATATTTTCAAGCCGTCCTCATATAGGTTGTAATCATTCTCTTTACACCATTTGTCCAGCCATTTTTCAACAGCACGGCGCAGGTACGAGTCGCCGTGCGAATCCTGATCTATATAACTCAGATCAAGCTTCATGGGCGCTTTGGTGTAGCGTTGCTGCTCTGCCTCGCTAATAAAGTTGTACTTGCGCATCTGGCTCAAAACCACATTACGGCGCTCGGTTGATCTTTCCGGATTACGGATGGGGTTGTAGGTAGATGTAGCCTTCAACATACCGATAAGCGTGGCCGCTTGTGCCGGGTTAACATTATCGGGCTGCTCATTAAAATATTTAAGCGTTGCCGTTTTTATACCGAACGAGTTGTTACCAAACGGCACGGTATTAAAATACATGGTGAGTATTTGCTGCTTGGTGTAAAGGTGCTCTATTTTATAAGCGGTAAGCCACTCCTTAAATTTATAGATAACGGTACCCAAACCCGGTACTTTGCTCAGTACGCCTCTCGATTTCTTTTTACGGGTGCTGAACAGGTTTTTAGCCAGCTGTTGTGTAATAGTACTGCCACCCCGGCGATCGCCTTGTGCGGTTGAGAGCATACTGCTGAAAAACGACACGAAATCAACACCACCATGACTATAAAAGCGTGAATCTTCGGTAGATATGAGGGCGTTTATGAGGTTTGGTGATATGTTTTTAAATTCAACAGGCGAACGGTTTTCTTTATAAAACTGGCCAATGAGTTTACCATCGGCGGTAAATACTTCTGAACCTACCGACATGGTTGGGGTTTTGATGTCCTCCATATCCGGCGAATAGCCAAATAACCACAAAAAGTTAAGCTCAATGGCGCAAAAAAAGATGATTACAAAGTATATAAATATTACAAGATAGCGCAGGACGCGGTACTTAATGCGTTTGAACATTTGGTAAAGATGTAAAATTATGAAGCTAAATCATAACAGGATAACAAAAATTAACAACGTAAACCAAGCCTGTAAATTTTATTCGGCGTAAATTATTTTTGCGCCGCGGGCCCGGTTTGTTGTTGCTTTGATGTGGGTTTTTCCAGATCCTGCATAAAAAGCTTGTTGGCCATGGTGCCGGTAAATACCTCAAAATCTCCGCCTTTGGCAATATCGCTGTAGTTGATGAATAGTTTATTGTAGCTGCTTTTATCAAGATTCAGGCCTTGCAGGTAAAAGTTTTTGCGGGTTATGGCCGTGCCGCCATTGGCTATTGTAAATTGTTTGTTATTGGGCAGACTGATGGTAGCCTTATCAAACTGCGGCAGGCCGATAAAATACTGTCCGCCCGGTACCAGGCTGTAAAAGCCCAGGCTATTCATGATATACCAGGCCGATATCTGCCCGTTATAATCATTGCCGCTTAAGCCCGAAGCATCAGGCGCGTACAGTTGGTTGATGATGCGGTTAATATAGCTTTGTGCTTTCTGCGGATTTTCGGTAAACGAATACAGGTAAGGCATAAAGTTATTATACAAGTACGCCACGCTGAACTGCCCCGTAAAACCATCAACATAGGTAGGATGCTCGGTAAGGGTATTGAAAAATCCGTCGAGTTTTTCCTCAAAGGCATCCTTGCCGCCCATCATATCTAACAAAACTTCCTCATCATGCGGAACCATAAAGGCGTATTGCCAGCCGTTGCCGCGCTCATAGGCCACGGTATCAACCGGCTTAAATGGTTCCTGGAATTTATCGCCTGTTTTAGCCTGAAAAAAACCGGTGGTTTTGTTGAACACATTTTTCCATGATGATGCCAGGCGGTCATATTCCGCAGCCTCATCCGTCTTTTTTAAGGATCGGGCCATTTGTGCTGCCAGCCAGTTGTAATAACTGTAATACAATGTTTTGCTTACCGAAGCCGGTTTGTCGCCGGCAATAAAGCCGTTTTGTTTAAGGCCCTCGTTATTTAAAACATCCAGCGCGGCGCGTAATTGTATATAAGCCTTATCGGCATCAAAACCTTTAATATCCTTTGCCAGTGCATCCACTATCAGCTCGTTAAAAGCCAGATCGCCGTTACCGTTGTTTACCGCCTGGTAGCTTTTTATAAAGTCGGCTACACGTTTAGGGTCGGTAAGGGTAAGCAGTTGATAGCGTGCGCCAAAGGTTGCCACAGGGTGTACGTTATAATAAGTAAAGCCCTCGGCTTTGGCTGTTTGGTTGTTGCCTGTGCTGTAGGTGCCATCGGCATCGCTGGCTATGTTTGGCGTAAGCATGGTGTGGTACATAGCAGTGTAAAACACGTTTTGCTTTAATGCGGCAAAATCAGGTAGCTTAACCACACGTGGCGATGGCCTGCCATACGGGTTATAGGTTGCAGGCGTAGCTTCTTCAACCCTTGGCATTGGCGGCGCTCCGCCTATCACTTCCATTTTGCTTAGCTCAGCAAACCATGCTGCCTTTGCTGCCTTTTGTATTTTACGCTGATCGAAATCGGGTATCTCTGCATCCAGATTCTTCAATGCTCCCGCCGCGCTTACGTGCGATAGCCCTGTGCGGATAGCCACCTCTCCCGGATCATCAAACTGTACATACATTTTAACATCAGTGCCTGATGCTTTTTTCTGTCCCACCTGCACAGCGCCATTAACCGCTATGCCATAAGTTTTAAAAGGTTTTGAAAACTTGGCGTAAAAGTAGGTTTGCCTTTGCCCGCCGCTTGTTGCTGATGTGCGCGAGCCACGCAGTTCACGGTCGTTCACCACCTCGATCTCACTGTTAATTACCTCGCCGCCATATTGCAGATCAATAATAACATTAGCCTTTGGCGCGGTCGGGAAATCGTACACCTGTAAACCGGCGCGGGTAGTGGCTGTTAGCTCAGCCTCTATCTTATTATTAAAAGCAACGGTGTAATATCCTACTGATGCCTTTTCGTACTTCTTTTTGAATGATGCGGCGCGTTTGGCCAAACTCAGTTCGGTAGTGCCGATTGTGGGCATAAACAATATCTCGCTGTGTGGTAACCCGGCGGCATCGGCATAAACGGCATGGGTAAAGCCATGTATTGTACTATCGGTATACAAATAACCATTTTGCGGCGCGCCGGTTACAGGGGTAAGCAGCACCATGCCATAAGGCGTTGCCGCGCCGGGGTAGGAGTGGCCGCTGCCTGCCGTACCTATAAAGGTATTTACAAGCGGTGTATGGTCCTTCTTTTTTTGTGCCGACGAATTAATGGCGATGAATAATAACATCGCCGCTAAGCAGGCACTGCTGTATGTAAACTTCATGGAGCTTGTTGTAGAAATTACCGTTTTTATGAACGCAAAATAAGTTGTTTATTTTATTGATACGCAAATAAAAACAGATTACGCTACAAGGTGAGTAAAAGTTTTTGCCCCAATGCTGCTTAGTTAATGGTAAAGCTGTCGGCATCCTTTAAAAAAGGTAGTGCACGGCGTGTTTTTTCCAGCTCAAAAGCGGCAATGGTAAAGGTATAAAGGTCCTCCTCATCGCGTTTGTAATAGATCACCTTGCCATTAGGATCAATGCAGGTAGAATCACCGGAGTGGTATACCTCGTTACCATCATGCCCAACACGGTTAACCGCCACCACATAGCTTTGGTTCTCTACAGCGCGGGCAGGTATCAGGGTACGCCAGTGTAAGGCACGGCGCTCGGGCCAGTTGGCTACAATAAGCAGCAGATCGTACTCGCCGTTAACGTTACGCTGCCACACCGGGAAACGCAGGTCATAGCATATCATGGGGCAAATGTTCCAGCCTTTCAGGTCAACTATCAGGCGTTTGTTGCCGGCTGTGAATTTTTCATGCTCCTTACCCAGCGCGAACAGGTGGCGCTTATCGTAATGCTCATGGCTGCCGTCGGGGCGCATCCATACCAGGCGGTTATAGTAGTGGTTGTTCTCTTTTATAATGAGGCTGCCGGTTATTACGCAATCGTACTTTTTGGCGGTGGCGGCCATCCATTGTACGGTTTTGCCATCCATCTCCTCGGCTAAAGGCTCAACATTCATGGTAAAGCCGGTGTTGAACATTTCGGGCAGAATGATCAGATCCGTCTTTTCGCGTATGTTTGATAATCGCAAACTAATGTTCTGCAAGTTCTTATCGGCATTTTCCCAGAACAGGTATCCCTGGAAAACAGTAATTTTCAGATTATCCATAGGCAAGTATAGCTTAGCCTCCGGGGCTAAATGTTATTGCAATTTGTTAAATTTTGGTTAAACTTTAATTAACCTATCAACGGCTTTATCTAAAGTTTCTTGTGTTTTGGCAAAACAAAAGCGTATCACCTTATAGTCAGTACCCTTGCTGTAAAAGGCCGATGTAGGTATGGCGGCAACACCAAACTCTTTGGTTAGGCGTATCACAAAATCAGTATCCTTTTCATCGCTTATGGCATCGTAAAATGCTGATTGAAAGTACGAACCATTACATGGCAGCAACTTAAACCTACTCTGCTCAAGCCCGGCCCTGAAGTGATCGCGCTTTTGCTGAAAAAAGCCGGGTAAGTAATTATAATGCTCCTCGTTTTTCAAGTACTCCGCAGCGGCAAACTGCATGGGGGTATTCACGCTGAACACTAAAAACTGGTGTATCTTCCTGAATTCTTTGGTGAGGTAAGCAGGGGCAATACAATAGCCCAGCTTCCACCCGGTAACATGAAAGGTTTTGCCCAGCGATGCAATGATAAAACTACGGTCGCGCAGTTCGGCATAGCGGGCCATGCTGTGGTGCGTTTGGTTATCAAATATCAGGTGCTCGTACACCTCATCACTCAAAATAAATATATCCCGGTTGCTGATGATGCTGATCAGCTGATCAATATCCTCCTTTTGCAAAATAGTAGCCGTAGGGTTGTGCGGCGAGTTCAGGATGATCATGCGGGTGCGGTTGGTGATCAGCCTTTTCACCATTTCCCAGTTTATACGATAATCGGGCGGCTCCAATTGTAACGATTTTACCAAACCACCCATCATGCGCACAGCCGGGGCATAGGCATCGTAAGCGGGTTCAAAAATGATAACCTCATCGTTCGGGTTTATCACCGTGCTGATAGCGGTGTAGATAGCCTGCGTGCCTCCAGCGGTGATGGTTATCTCTGTATCCGGATCATATTTACCACCGTATAGCTTTTCGGTTTTAGCGGCTATTACTTCACGCAGGCTCATTAAACCGGCCATGGGGGCGTATTGGTTATGGCCTTGCTGCATGGCGTGGCTAACCAGCTCCTTTAGTTCGGCAGGGCAATCATAATCAGGAAAACCCTGCGACAAATTGATAGCCCCCAACTCGGCAGCCAATGCCGACATGGTGGTGAATATAGTGGTGCCCGTTTGCGGCAGTTTTGATATTATAGGTATCATCAGTGGCTAAAATAGCGCAATAACTAAATTATTTGCTTAATTGTTGATAAAATGTGGTGTTAATTGTCCACCGTATCATGGTTCAATGTCAGGTTCGGGTAATAAGCCGATGCCCGCTTTACAACCTGCGGGTGCTTATGTTTCAGCTTTAAGGTTTAATAACTACTTTAGTGGTATGAAGCCTGTAAAACTCCTGGCCGCGCTTGCCGTGGCTACAACCATTATATCGTGCCAGCAAAAAAATAAAAGCAATACTGTACCCGTAGTTGGATTTGTTGATGCCTTTGAGGATGCTACCATAGCCCAGGCCCGTACCGGCTTTACCGACGCGTTAAAAAAAGGCGGCTTTAGCGAGGATGCCCATACCGTTAAAATAGAATACCGCAACGCCCAGGGCGATATACCACAGCTTACACAGATAGTGAATTACTATGTTAGCGAACAGGTTGACGTGTTGGCTACATCAACCACACTATCAACCGTAACGGCATTGCAAAAAAGCAAGACCATCCCCGTATTTGCCATGGTATCGCCCATACCCGAGCGCATGAAGGTGCTTGATGCCAATGGCAAGGCCCCGGCTAACCTGTTCGGCGCGCTGGAGGATCTGAATTATATTGATACCTCATTCTCCATCATACCTAAAATATTAAAACCCAAAGCCGGCGTTAAGCTGGTGGTAGGCATGATATATAACCAGGCCGAACCACAATCGGCCGACGCGATGGAGCGCATAAAAGTTTTGGCCGCCAAGCTGAATGTGAATTTGGTAGCATTGCCGTTGAACAATTCATCCGAAGCGCCGCTGGTAACGCAATCATTATTAGCCAAGGGCATTGACGCTTTTTTCGCTAACCCCGATAATACCGTATTTGCTGCCTTTGAAACCATTAAAAAGAATTGCGATGCCAAAAATGTACCCATATTTACCAGCGAGGCCGGTTTGGTTCAGCGTGGCGCGGTAGCTGCTTTTGGTGCCGATATTTACCAATGGGGATACCAGGCAGGCGAGCAGGCTGCTCAGTATCTTAAAACACACAAAACCGATGGCCTGAAGCCCGAACTGGTAAAGATCAGGAAACGGGTTTATAATGCCGGGGTGGCTAAAAAATACAAGCTTACCTTACCATCAAATTTTGAAGCGATAAAATAGATGGATTTTTACCTTACCGCTTTATTGCAGGGTTTATGTTTCTCGGGCATAGCGCTGGGTATCTATATCTCCATGAAGATATTTAACATACCCGATATTACTACCGATGGCAGCTACACACTGGGCGGGGTGGTTACGGCTATATTGCTAACCCATCAGCAACCGGTATATATTGTTTTACCCGCGGTGATACTGGCCGGAGCCTTAGCTGGAGCCATAACCGGACTGATACACACCCGCCTGAAGGTTAACCCGCTGCTTGCCGGTATTTTGGTGATGACAGCTCTTTACTCGGTAAACCTTACCCTGATGGGGCGATCAAACATCCCGCTGGTAGGTTCTAAAACTTTGTTTGATAAATTGCCGCTGCTGGCTGATCCTAATCAGAACACAGGTATCATATTATCGATGGTTGTGTTATTGATAACCTTACTGATAGGCTATCTGCTTAAAACAGACTTCGGCCTGGCCATGCGGGCTACGGGCAACAGCGAAACTATGATACGCGCCCTCGGCGTAAATACCAATAGCATGAAGATTGCTGGCTTAGCCTTAGCTAACGGATTGATAGCACTTAGCAGCTACCTCATGACGCAGTTTCAGGGCTTTGCCGATATTAATATGGGTATAGGCATCGTAATTACCGGTCTTGGCTCTGTAATTATTGCCGAAACCATTATCAATTGGCTGCGTATTACTTCGGCATGGCTGAGCCTGGCGCTGGTTATAGCGGGTGCCATAGCCTTCCAGATGGTGCTGGCGGTAACACTAAGCATAGGCGTTGATGCTAATCTGCTTAAACTGGTTACCGCGGTATTTGTACTGCTGATAGTTAGCCTGCCACGTTTATCTTTCAATAAAAATTAATGATAGCCCTTAATACCGTACATAAAGTATTTAATAAAGGCAAAGCCAGCGCGGTTACGGCCATCAATAATATATCGCTCAATATTGCACCGGGCGAGTTTGTGGTGGTGGTAGGCTCAAATGGTTCAGGTAAAACTACGTTGCTTAATTTGGTTGCCGGTAGTATTTTTACGGACGCGGGCAGCATACACATTGATGGTAATGATGTTACCCGCATGGCCGATCATCAGCGCAGCAAATGGGTGGCACGTGTATTCCAAAATCCGCTAAGCGGTACCGCGCCCGATCTGAGTATTATTGACAACTTCAGGCTGGCAGCCATACGTACCCAACGCAAAGGACTATCAATAGGGGTAACGGGGAATTTTAGGGAGAAAGTGAGGCAACATATCGCCATTTTGGGAATGAGCCTCGAAAACAAACTGGAACAACCAATGGGTACCCTATCCGGCGGGCAGCGGCAGGCGCTCACCCTGGTAATGAGTGTAATGGATAGCTGTAAAGTACTATTGCTTGATGAACCTACAGCAGCCCTCGATCCACGCTCGGCAGATACCGTAATGCGCACTGCTGATAAGCTAATCCACGATTTTAAACTCACTTCTGTACTCATCACGCATAATTTAAAGGACGCTTACCAGTACGGTTCGCGCATTATACAGATGAATGAGGGCGCAATTCTGCGCGATATCTCAGGCGACGACAAGGGCCGCTTATCTCAAAATGAAATTTTTAACTGGTTTTCTTGAGGCTGCCTTAAAAATGGCAAAGTTATTGTATTCTTCTAATCACTATGAAGAACAATGAATTTGTAATGATAACAGACGCCTACCAATTGGTTAAGGGCGCTAAGATAAGAGGTAAGAAACAGGAAGAAGTTTTTGAGCTTGGCCACTATGATCCTGACAAACGCGGTTATACCGTTTACCCTTTTGAAGAAGGGGTAATGTACAAGGATTTCAGCGTAATGGTATCAGAGAACGAGCTGAAGAACAACTACCTGATAGAAGCTGTAAAAAGCAAAGCCATTGATGCCGGCGTAGCTAACGCTACTGAGCTTTTTGCTGATATAAATAACTTGAAAAGTGCCTGAGTTAGTTAACGCTCAGGTTTGAAATAAAAAAGAGATTGTCACCCCTGGTTAATGCCGGATGTGTGTAAAGTTGAGGAAGTTTTTGTGATAGTAGAAATATTCCGGCAACCGATGGTGACTTTATTAATTGATCGCGATAAGTGCGGAGTGGATTTTGATCAATAGCAGGTGTGCGTATGGTAATGTGTTAGGACGATTACGCGCCCGATCCGGAGCAGTTGAGTGAGAGAGATTAAGTGAGAGAGCAGTGAAAGAGAGAGTGGATCTGCGCAGTGGGTTTGATTGTGAAGTAGATGTGATGAATGGATAAAGTGAAGAATGATTGATCAAAGTGATTATTAGTATCGTGAACAAAAAAAGAAAAGGCGCTTAAATTTTAAGCGCCTTTCTTATTTCATTATGTTTTGATGATGTAATTAAACCGAGAAGCTTTCGCCGCAGCCGCAGGTGCGGGTAGCATTAGGGTTATGAAAATTGAACCCCTTGCCATTTAATCCATCCGAAAAATCAAGCTCAGTGCCGGCCAGGTATAAAAACGATTTCATATCCAGGGCCATGCGCACGCCTTTATCTTCAAAAAACTGGTCGCCTTTTTTCTCCTCGTTATCAAAATCAAGGTTGTATGATAAGCCTGAGCATCCACCACCCTGCACCGATACACGTAAAAAATACGAGGCATCAAGCCCGGCGTTTTGTATCAGGTCATCAATCTTACTTTTAGCTTTATCAGTTACGGTTACCATTGTTAGTTGTTAATAGTGAGTAGTGAGTTTTTTTAATTATCAAAAGCAAGTAGAGGGTAGTTGACATTAATGCCACTCTCTACTCACTATTCATTACTCACTAAATTTTAGTGGTGCGATTTTTCTAATTCAATTGGCTCTAAGCCGTTTTTAACGCGGTAATCGTTAATGGCAGCTTTAATAGCGTCCTCGGCTAATACCGAGCAGTGAATTTTTACTGGTGGCAGGGCAAGTTCTTCAACTATGTCCATATTATCAATAGCCATAGCATCGTCAATGCTTTTACCTTTTAACCACTCAGTAGCTAATGATGATGACGCGATAGCCGAACCGCAACCAAAGGTTTTGAATTTAGCATCGGTAATAACGTTGTTATCGTCAACCTCAATTTGCAAGCGCATAACGTCGCCACACTCAGGGGCACCAACAAGACCGGTACCTACTTTATGGCTGCTTTTATCTAATGTACCCACGTTGCGCGGGTTGGTGTAATGATCAATTACTTTATCTGAATATGCCATTGTCTTTTTAATTATTGAGTTATTGAGTTTTTGAATTATTGATTAATTCATCACTCACTATATAATTTACTTATCGTTTAGCATCTGCACATTTGCGCATCTGCATATTTTCACATCTTCTTAGTGTTCTGCCCACTCAATTGAGTTAAGGTCGATGCCTTCTTGAAACATTTCCCAAAGTGGTGAAAGTTCGCGAAGGTGGGTAACCGCTTTTTTAGTTACCTCGATGGCGTAATCAACTTCCTCGTCAGTAGTGAAACGGCCCAAACCAAAACGTATTGATGAATGCGCCAGATCGTCTGACAGGCCTAAGCTTTTCAGTACGTATGATGGCTCAAGCGATGCCGAAGTACAAGCAGAACCTGATGATACCGCCAGATCTTTCATGGCCATCATCAAACCTTCGCCCTCAACGTATTTGAATGATATGTTGGCTACGTGTGGTAAACGGTATTGTACGTTGCCATTTACATAGCTTTCTTCCAGTTCGCTTAATGATGCCTCTAATCTATCGCGCAATGCTGATAAACGTTGAGCTTCTGAATCCATCTCCAAACGGGCTAATTCGCAAGCTTTACCCAGGCCAACAATACCCGGTACGTTCAAAGTGCCCGAACGCATGCCACGCTCGTGACCACCGCCGTCCATTTGTGCTGTAACCTTAACACGAGGGCCTTTACGGCGTACGTATAAAGCGCCAACACCTTTAGGGCCGTACATTTTGTGGGCCGAAAGTGCTAACAGGTCAATACCATCAGCGTTAACATCAACCGGAATTTTACCTACGGCTTGTGTAGCGTCTGTCATGAACAGGGCGCCATGCTTGTGCGCTATGGCTGCAATTTCTTTAACTGGCTGTACAACGCCGATCTCGTTATTGCCATACATGATAGATACCAGGATGGTTTCAGGAGTGATGCTTTGCTCAAGCAGTTCAAGGTCAACCAAACCGTCCTCTTTAACAGGTAGGTAAGTAACCTTGCCGCCCAGTTTTTCAACGTGTTTACAAGCGTCAAGCACAGCTTTATGCTCAGTAACCGCGGTGATGATGTGGTTACCTTTATCCTTATACATTTCAAACACACCCTTAATAGCCAGGTTGTCTGACTCGGTAGCGCCTGATGTAAAGATGATCTCTTTCTCGGTAGCGCCAATCAGTTTGGCAACCTGCTCGCGGGCATAATCAACACCTTCTTCGGCTACCCAGCCAAAGTGGTGGTTACGGCTTGCGGCATTACCAAACTTTTGCGTAAAATATGGTATCATAGCTTCAAGCACCCTGGGGTCCATGGGCGTTGTAGCGTTGTTATCTAAATAAATCGGTAAGTTCATTGTATCAGTTTAACAATACAAAGATATACAAATAATTTATTTAAAATTGTTCGCTCACTGTCATAAACAAGTGCGCAGGTAGACTATTTTTTGAACTTAAACCATCAATAAATTGAATAAGAAAACATTAGCGCTTATAAGTGCCGTAGCAATACTCTCCGCTTGCGAACCTCCTGCCCAAAAAACTGAGCAGGCGCAAACTGATACTACGATAAAGGATACCACCGTAAATATCCCGGTTAAAACATCTCCGCCCAAAGCTGCAGTTCTGGCTAAAAAAATAAAGGGAGAATGGGTTTCAACAGAAGATGAAACCGGTAATGTTACTTTTGTAATTGATGATAATACCTTTATGTACCCCGACCATGATATGGACACTCAATATAAATATAAGTGGAAAGGGGATAGCATAAATATTGATTATAATGATGAGGTGTTAACTTTTAAAGTATCATTTAAAGGTGATACATTGGTTTTGGCAGATCAGTCGGCCACAACATATTATACACGCATGAAGCAATGATTCAAAAACGTGGAAAACTTTTTGTGTTAATGTTTTATAATCAAAATAAGATCACTATATTTGCGCCTCTTTTATAAGGAAAGTATAAAGTAATGAAAAAAGATCTGCATCCGTCAAATTATAGATTAGTGGTTTTTAAAGATATGTCTAACGAGTATTCTTTCATCACTAAATCATGCATCGATACCCGTGAAACAGTTCAGTGGGAAGATGGTAACGAATATCCATTGGTGAAATTAGAGATCTCTCACACTTCACACCCTTTCTATACCGGTAAGATGAAGTTGGTAGATACTGCTGGTCGTATCGATAAATTCCGTAGCCGTTACAACAAAAAGTAATTGCTCGTTTAAAATATTTGTAAGTCCCGGCTTAGCAGTCGGGACTTTTTTTATTTTTGCGCCATGGCAATTATCCTGTTTGACGATAACGCACAAAATACCCTATTACCGCTTACCTACACCCGGCCTGTTGCCAACCTGCGCATAGGTATACTCACTATTGATGAAAAGTGGGCCAAATACTTAGGCCAGGCATACTCATACCTCACCCGCGATTATTTGCAGGGAAAGTTCCAACTCGATATTCAAAGTCAAAATATATTCATCAATGGCTCCGTTTGCCCTGATGATAGTTTGGTTGAGGCTATTGATAAACTTACCAATGGTGAGGCTTTAAAGGCAGGCAATGTGCTTATTGCCTTAAAGTTGGACGAAACCGGCGCTAAAAGTTTTACCCCGGCCGGTAATTTTGATAGCGTAAAAGAATATACCCAGCCATACGTCGCCATAAATTACACCGAAGATATTTTCAGGAACAACGGCATCGAACTTAAAAAGGATTTCGCGCTGTTAACCAAAGGCCGTGCAAGCGCTGCCATAAGCGCCACCAATACTATAATTGGCGATAGTAGTCAGTTTTTTGCTGAAGAAAGCGCCGTGGCCGAATGCGCTACATTCAATACCAAATTCGGCCCCATCTATCTGGCTGCCGATACCGAGGTTTGGGAAGGCGCTAACATACGCGGTGGCTTTGCTTTATGTAGTCACTCGCAGGTTAAAATGGGTACTAAAATTTATGGGGCTACAACGGTTGGCCCGCATTCGCGCGTTGGCGGCGAGATCAATAACGCCGTAATATGGGGTTATACCTCTAAAGGCCACGAGGGTTACCTGGGTAACTCGGTGCTGGGCGAGTGGTGCAACATAGGTGCCGACTCCAACAACTCCAACCTTAAAAATAATTATGCCGAGGTTAAGCTGTGGGATTATACCAGCCAGCGTTTCCGCCGTACGGGTTTGCAGTTTTGCGGCCTCATTATGGGCGATCATTCAAAATGCGGCATCAATACCATGTTTAACACCGGTACGGTGGTAGGCGTAAGCGCCAATGTGTATGGTGCCGGATATCCGCGTAACTTTGTGGCTGATTTTGCCTGGGGCGGCGCGCAGGGTTTTGAAACTTACGGGTTGAAAAAGGTGTTTGAAACTACCGAAAAGGTATTTGAACGCAAAGAGGGCCGCGATTTTAACCAAATTGAAAAGGATATACTAACTAACGTTTTTGAACTGACCGAACAATTCAGGCGTTTTTAATTGTAATACATAACATAAAATATCATGAGAAAAAAAATTGTTGCCGGTAACTGGAAAATGAACCTTGATTATAACGAGGGTTTAAGCCTTTTTTCAGAGGTTATCAACATTATAAAAGATGAAGTAACCGGTACTCAGGAAGCCGTTGTTTGCAGTCCGTTTATTCACCTGCACAGCCTGGTACAGTTAGCTAAAGGTTATGATAAGGTATCGGTAGGCGCGCAAAACGCACACCAGGCCGAAAGCGGTGCTTATACCGGCGAGATATCAGCAAAGCAAATTAAATCAGTAGGTGCTGAGTATGTTATATTAGGTCACTCAGAGCGTCGCCAGTATTTTGGTGAAACCAACGAGCTGTTGGCTAAAAAAACTGATACTGCCCTGGCCAATGGTTTAAAACCGATATTCTGTATTGGCGAAACCTTGCAGGAGCGTGAGGCTAATACCCATTTTGATATCATCAAATCGCAACTGGTTGAAGGTGTTTTCCATTTAGATGAAACGGCTTTCGGCAAACTGGTTATCGCTTATGAGCCTGTTTGGGCTATCGGTACCGGTGTAACCGCAACTTCAGATCAGGCGCAGGAGATACACGCCTTTATCCGTAAGGAAATTGCCGCTAAATACGGCCAGCCGGTTGCTGATGCTACAACCATACTTTACGGCGGTAGCTGTAACCCTAAAAATGCCGGCGAACTGTTTGCACAAGCAGACATCGACGGTGGTTTGATCGGCGGCGCGTCACTAAAATCGCGCGATTTTGCCGATATAGTTAAGGTGTTTAATTAATAGTGATTGGAGGTTGGTGGTTAGAGATTAGTAATGAAATAATAAATGTATTCTTAACTGATCTCCAACCACTAATCACTAACCTCTCACTACTAACCACTATCCCCAATGGATTATTATGAGATAGATTTTACCCTGCCCGCGGCGGAGGATTATCAGCGCGATTTGCTGATTGATGCCCTGGCCGGTTTGGGTTGCGATACTTTTGAGGAAACCGAAACAGGTTTTAAGGCTTATATCCCATCGGCTGAGTTTGATCAGAGTGTTATTGACGAGCAGTTAGCTGCCTATAACGGGGTGGTTGATTACAGCTATCAGGTAAACCTCATCCCACAAAAAAACTGGAACGAGGCCTGGGAAAGTAACTTTGAGCCGATAGAGATCCAGGATAAGATATTTGTTCGGGCTACTTTTCATCAGCCTAAAGAGGGCTTTCCGTATGAGATAGTGATCGACCCGAAGATGGCCTTTGGTACCGGTCATCATCAAACCACATCAATGATGCTGAAGCTGATGCTGAGCGAGGGCTTTGCAGGCAAGCAGGTGTTGGATATGGGTTGTGGTACAGGTATACTGGCCATTATGGCCTCAAAATTGGGTGCCGATCAGGTAATGGCTATTGATTACGACCCGGTTTGTTACGATAGCACCATCGAAAACGCTACGCTTAACCATGCGGATAGTATACAGGCGCTTTGCGGCTCGAAAGAGGTGATACCCGATGCGCAGTACGATGTAATACTGGCCAACATAAACCGCAACATACTGCTCGACCAAATGGCCAGCTATGCCGGTGTGTTGAAACCGGGTGGTGTTATATTTTTTAGCGGATTTTATGAATCGCCTGATCTGGATATAATAAAAGAGGCCGCCGCGGCGTATAGATTAACATATACACGCCACCTAACCCGTAACGATTGGGTGGCAGCGCGTTTTATTATGCGTTAATTTATGTTAAAATTAAGATAGCGTAAGTTCAAACAGATAATTTTTTTGTTTATTTGTAAACCGCCATCTTTAAATAATAATTAATAAATGAGGGTTCATTTTATTGCGATAGGAGGGAGCGCCATGCATAACCTCGCCATCGCCTTACATAAAAAAGGTTTTGCCGTTAGTGGGTCTGACGACCACATATTTGAACCCTCAGCATCCCGGTTAGCCAAATACGGCTTATTGCCGGAGCACGAAGGATGGTATCCCGAAAAAATTACAACTGAACTTGATGCCGTAATTTTAGGCATGCACGCCCGTGTTGATAATCCTGAATTGCTTAAGGCGCAGGAGCTGGGCGTCACCATATACTCATACCCCGATTATATTTACGAGCAATCAAAAAATAAGCTGCGTGTAGTTATTGGTGGCAGTCATGGTAAAACATCCATCACCTCCATGATACTGCATGTGTTGCAGCACGAGGATATGAAGTTTGATTACCTGGTAGGCGCGCAACTGGATGGTTTTGAAACCATGGTAGGCTTAAGCGATGATGCGCCGCTTATTGTTATAGAAGGCGATGAATACCTGGCTTCACCTATCGACAGGCGACCTAAGTTCCATATCTACAAGGCTGATATTGGTGTTATAAGCGGCATAGCGTGGGATCATATCAACGTATTCCCTACGTTTAAAAGCTATACCGATCAGTTCAAGATATTTATTGAAACCATACAACCCGGCGGTTCGCTGATTTACTGCGAAGCTGATGAGGTGCTGAAACAAACCGTTGCCGAAACAGCTACGGATGCTAAGGTATATCCTTACAACTTACCACAGTTCACCATTGAAAATGGCGTTACAAATATTGTTTTTGAGAATAATATTTACCCACTTCAAGTGTTTGGTGAGCATAATTTGTTGAACATTCAGGCAGCGCAAAACGTGTGCGCGCAGCTTAATATTAGTGCCGAAAGGTTCTACACGGCCATTAGTTCATTCAAAGGGGCGGCACGCAGGCTGGAATTGCTCGGTAAAACTGAAACAGCTAATATTTATAAGGATTTCGCGCATTCGCCATCAAAATTAAAGGCCACTATACACGCCGTTAAGGCTCAATTTACAGGCCGTAAGCTTATTGCCGCTATAGAGTTACACACATTTAGCAGTTTAAAAAAAGATTTTTTGGCCGAGTACAGCGGTACAATGACCGAGGCTGATATAGCTATTGTGTTTATTGATAAGCGCACATTTGAGCAAAAAAATATGGAACCATATAGTGAAGAAGTTGTGAAAAGTGCTTTTTCGCGCCAGGATCTCATATTTTTTAATGAGCCAAAAATATTATTAAAATACTTAGAGGATATTAATATAACCAACGCTAATTTGCTGTTAATGAGTTCAGGAAATTTTGGCGGTGTAGATTTAGTTATGTTGAAAAATAATTTATTAAAATTATAATATCCTGTTGGTATTTGATGAAAAAATGTTATAACTTTATTAACTATTGAGAAAACCCGCACCCTTAATTGAACAATTAAAAAAATGAAAACACTGGGAAAAAAAATCAGGCTGCTACGCCATCAAAAAGGATGGAGCCAGGAAGATGTTGCAAAAAAATTAGACATATCAATTCCCGCATTTTCAAAGATCGAAACAGGTATTACCGACATTAACCTTTCAAGGCTTGAGCAAATAGCCACTCTGTTTGAAATGTCTGTAGTACAATTACTTACGTTTAACGACACTCAGGAGGAGCAAAAGTTTGCAAGCGAACTTGAAAACATCCATAAAAAACTGACTGAGCGCGAAACGGAAGTTATCGATCTCCAGAAAAAGGTGATTGAACTTTTTGAAGAGCTACGCTTAAAAAAAGTTACAGCATAATAAAAGCCCGGCAAGCACCGGGCTTTTATTTTTTGCCCTCCCGCTCATACAAACACTCTGTTGTCTGAGTAGTTATCCCTGAACTCATTGGGGGTACATCCTTTCTTGTTTTTAAAAGTACGGTTAAAGTTAGCCATATTATTAAAGCCGCATTTATACGCAATTTCTGATACGGAATGCGTAGTATCAATCAGCATGCGCGATACATGGCCAAGCCTGATCTCGTTCAAGCTGCTGATAAAGGTTGAGCCTGTGCGCTTACGTATAAACCTGCTGAACGATGCGCTGGGCATGTTGGCTATTTTTGATACCTCATCAAGCGTTATCTGCTTGTGAAAATTGGTGTTCATGTACTCGAACACGCGCTCAATACGGCGGCTGTTGTAGTTATCCTGCTTGTGCAGAAAGGTTGAGTCGGACAAGGTACGGTAATCCCGCGCTATGGATAGCTCGTTGAATATGGCGAACAGTTCCAGTATCGAATCAAACCCCGCCTGTTTATTAAGCGCCAGTATACGTGGAGCTATATGCTCAATGGTTTTGCGTGAGAACATGATGCCTTTCTTAGCCGCTTCTATCATGTTACGGATAAAGTTGAGCTGATTCCTTTTTAAAAACCGGTCATCCATCAAATCCTTATGGAATTGTATGGTAACCTCCGTAATCAGCGGGCTTTTGCAATGGTGCGTAAACCAGCCGTGCGGAAGGTTGGGGCCTACCAATACCAGTTCCATATCGGTTATTTCATCAATATGATCGCCAACAATACGCTTGGCACCGGCTGCATTCAGTATCATGTTAAGTTCCATTTCCTCATGATTATGCAGCGGAAAATTGAACTCCTGTTTTTCACGGGTAAATATGGTGAAACAGTCGCTCTGCGTCAGGGGAGTGATCTCCCGCGAAACATTCTTGAACATAGTTAGGGGTTATAAAGGTTATAATTGTATTGCAATATAGTTAAAAAACTATTATTTCAAATAGCTCATATTAAATAACTAAACATTCTTAAACCTGCTGAAATTAACTGATAGTTATATGTATTGCTGCCTGTTGAAATAATAGATAAATGCTTGCTTATATGTGCGTATCGCACATTTGGCCACGGGGTATAATTGTATCATTCCATCATGCAAAAAGTATCATCACGATCTTCAAAAAACATTTAGTGGATAAGCCCACAGGTTAATTGAATTGTTAATACCATGTTTGGTTAAAAAACTATTAAAACCATTACCGATGCCGCATTAATTTTGGTAGAGGTTCAAAATCAAGTAAAAAGGTTTTTTTATGCGGCTTTAAAGCGATAAATTACCAAAACAATGTTCGCACGAGATGAACATGACCAATTTATAGACCGCTTATTACAATTTAATGAAATTACAATTACTTGATGTATTGATACTGGTTTGCTACCTGGTAATGATGGTGCTTATTGGCTGGTATTACCGTAACAAGGCACGCCAAAATAAGGAGAGTTACCTGATGGGGGGCAAAAAGCTGCCCTGGTATATGCTCGGCCTTAGTGATGCATCGGATATGTTTGATATCAGCGGCACCATGTGGATGGTATCGTTATGCTTTGTGTACGGCTTTAAAAGCATCTGGATACCCTGGCTGTGGCCGGTGTTTAACCAGGTGTTCAATATGATGTTCATGGCCAAATGGCTGCGTCGCTCCAATGCCGATACCGGCGCCGGGTGGATGGCCACACGGTTTGGTATAAGTGGTGTAGGTGTAAAATCATCGCACGGTATTATGGTAGCCTTCGCGCTGATAGGTTGTTTGGGTTATCTGGCCTACGGGTTTGTAGGCCTCGGTAAGTTCGTTGAAATATTTATCCCATGGAATGTTGTTGAGCCTTACGTGCCATTCACCGTTCCGCCTGAGTATGTAGCTCATTTTTACGGAATCATATTCACGCTGTTCGCTATGTTCTACTCCATTTTAGGAGGGATGCACAGCATTGTACTGGGCGATGTGATCAAGTACGCCATCATGACGGTGGGCTGTATAGCCATAGGCATTATAGCCATGCAGCATCTTGATGGCAAGCAACTGAATGTACCCGGTGGATGGAACGACCCGCTGTTCGGCTGGAAGCTATCGTTAGATTGGAGCGGCATTGAACCCGAAGCTAATAAAAAGATAGCCGAGGATGGTTTCGGCATGTTCGGTATATTTTTTATGATGATGCTGTTCAAGGGCGTGTTTGCCAGTATGGCCGGTCCTGCGCCAAATTACGATATGCAAAAGGTACTATCGTCGCGCTCACCAAAGGAAGCCTCGAAAATGACGGGCTTTGTAAGTATTATCCTGCTGCCTATCCGCTACAGCATGATCATCGGCCTTACCGTGTTGGCCTTGCTGTACTATAACCAACTGGATGTAAGCACCGCCAACGGTACCGATTTTGAACGCATACTGCCCGCCGCTATCAACAACTTTTTGCCTGTAGGTATACTGGGTTTAGTGGTAACAGGTTTAATGGGGGCTTTTATGGGCACATTCTCCGGTACGCTGAACGCGGCACAGGCTTATGTGGTTAACGATATTTATTTGAAATACATCAATCCGCAGGCATCCAACAAAAATATAATAACCACCAATTACATAACCGGTGTAGTAGTGGTGGTAATAGGTGTGGCGTTAGGCTTTTTCGCTAAGGATGTTAACTCCATTTTGCAGTGGATAGTTGGCGCGCTTTACGGCGGCTACATCGCGGCCAATGTGCTTAAGTGGTATTGGTGGCGGTTTAATGCCAGCGGCTTTTTCTGGGGCATGGTATCGGGCATTTCGGCGGCATTGGTGTTCCCGTTCATATTTACGGGTTTGCCTTTGTATAACTGGCCCTTGCTCTTCCTGATATCTATTATCGGCTCCATAGCCGGTACTTACGCTGCCCCGCCGACAGATGAAAAAGTGCTGACCAATTTTTACCATACCGTAAGGCCCTGGGGCTTTTGGGGGCCGGTGCACGATAAGGTGATGCAGTTAGACCCGGCATTTATGCCCAATAAACGTTTTAAGCTGGATATGTTTAACGTGGTGCTGGGTATTATAGCGCAGTTGCTGCTAACCCTGCTGCCAATGTATGTAGTGCTTTGGATGCAGTTGCCTTTGCTGGTAACGGTTGCGCTGTTGGCGGTTATCGTTATCATCCTGAAAAAAACATGGTGGGATAAGCTGGAAGACTAAGAAAAAATGAAATTATCAATACGATGAATATATCTTTTAACGAGCGTTTGCAATATATACGCGGCGAGTACGAAGCATTGATAACACAGGCTAACGAACCTGTTGCTGATAACAACGGCATTTATCAGCGTTATAAGTACCCCATATTAACGGGTAAGCATGCGCCCTATTTTTGGAAGTATGATCTGAATCCGCTAACCAACCCCTTGCTGTTGGAGCGTATCGGCGTGAATGCTGCCTTTAACGCGGGAGCCATCAAATTTAATGGTAAATATTTGCTGGTGGCACGGGTTGAGGGTAATGATCGTAAATCATTTTTCGCAGTGGCGGAGAGCCCTAATGGCATTGATAATTTTCGTTTTTGGGATAAGCCGATATATGTAACCCAGCACCCCGATCAGGAAGCAGATACCAATATTTACGATATGCGCCTCACCGCGCACCAGGATGGCTGGATTTACGGTCTGTTTTGCACTGAACGCCGTGACCCTAATGCCGGCGCGGGCGATCAATCGGCAGCCATAGCGCAATGCGGCATAGTGCGTACTAAGGATATGTTGGACTGGGAGCGACTACCCGATTTGAAAACTCCATCGCCGCAACAGCGCAACGTGGTACTGCACCCGGAGTTTGTAGATGGCAAGTATGCTTTTTACACCCGTCCGCAGGATGGTTTTATTGAGGCAGGTACCGGCGGCGGTATCGGTTATGGTCTGGCTGCCGATATCACCAACGCCGTGGTTGAAAAGGAGTATGTAATAGACAGCAAGGTTTACCATACCATTAACGAGGCTAAGCTGGGGCTTGGTCCGCACCCTATAAAAACAGATAAGGGCTGGTTGCACCTGGCGCATGGTGTGCGCAATACTGCCGCGGGGCTGCGCTACGTGTTATATGTTTTTATGACGGCGCTGGATGATCTGACAAAAATAACCCATAAACCGGCAGGCTACTTTTTGGCTCCCGAGGGAGATGAAAGGGTGGGTGATGTATCAAACGTAGTATTCTCTAACGGTTGGATAACCGATGATGATGGCACGGTTTATATATACTACGCCTCGTCGGACACGCGGATGCATGTAGCCGTATCAAGCATTGCGCAATTGGTGGATTATACTATGAATACTCCGGAGGATGGCCTTACCTCGGCTGCATCAGTTGAGGCGATAAATGAATTGGTGGATAAGAATGTGACCTTTATATAAGGATCAGGAAAGTATATAAAATAATAAAGGCTGTACCGCAATGGTACAGCCTTTATTATTTTCTCTGAAAATGTAAAATTACATTTTAGCAGCAGTGTCAGCAGCAGCAGTATCAGCAGCAGCAGTGTCAGCAGCAGCGGTATCAGCAGCAGCAGTATCAACAACTGTAGTATCAGTAGCAGTTGAATCACCTTCTGATGAACCAGAACCTTTACAAGCAACAACTGACAAAGAGATAGCAAGGGCTAAAAAGCCGAATTTGAATGCATTTTTCATTTTAAAAATCTTTAAATAGTGATTAATAGTTTTACTTTAATACCCGAAAGTTTAAAAGGTAACCCGGTTTTTTGAAAAAAATTTAAAAAATTATCTTTCAACCTTTCAGGTGCCTCATTATTAGTGAGTTTTATTGCTGTTTACGCAATTACATTTTAGCTGTATCAGCCTTTGTAGTATCGGTAGTAGCAGTAGTATCGGTAGCAGGAGCGGCAGCGGTATCAGTAGCAACGGCGCCTGAATCTACTGCTGTAGTGTCAGAACCTACTGTGCTTGATGAACTTCCGCAAGCTGAAACTGCGATTGAGATAGCTAAGGCTAAAAAGCCGAATTTGAAAGCGTTTTTCATGATCGTTTTTTGTGTTTGTTTAAAGGTTAATACTTAAATATCAAAAAGGTAACCCCAAAAAAGCCATTTTGTTCAAATTTTTCGTTATAGATTACTGATTGATAGTGTTTTGTGTGAAAAATACCGGTTTGCCGGTAAAAAAACAGGGTTACTTTAATCAATCATCAGTATTAACAAGGGCTGTAACTTTTATCACATTAATTTTTTTTTGTGAATAATGGGTTACATTTTCGCATAAACTGTATTAAATAGTGAGTAGCAAAGCAAATAGTTCAATTCCAACGGATAGCGAGGTTATTTTAGGTATACTTAATAACTCCGATGTAGTTTTAAAGCGTTTATACCTGGCTTACTTTCCGATGGTATTGCAACTCATCATAAATAATAACGGCAGTGCCGACGATGCGAAGGATATTTATCAGGAAGCCGTTATCGTTCTTTATAATAAAGTAAAAGCCGGCAATTTTGAGCTGAGCAGCAAACTGAAAACCTATATATATTCGGTAAGCCGCAGGCTATGGCTTAAAAGATTAACACAGATGAACCGCTATGGCGGCGATCTGCGGGATTTTGAGGAGCACTTGCCGCTTGAGGAAGAAGACCATGAACAACATGCCGACCGCGACCTTCAATTTGGAAAGATGCAGGCAGCGTTAGGGCAGTTGGGCGAACCCTGTAAAACCATTATGGAGGATTTTTACATCCACAACCGGTCAATGCAGGAGATATGCGAGCGTTTTGGGTATACCAATGCCGATAACGCCAAAACACAAAAGTACAAATGCCTGCAAAGGCTAAAAAAGCTGTTTTTTCAGCAAAACTAAAAACAGAGAGTGATGAGTGATTACCGATTACTGGAACAAATTGACCGTTATATAAACGGTGAAATGAGCGGTGAGGAGCTGGCCAACTTTGAGCAATTGCGCAAGGATAACCCTGCTGTTGACAGCCAGATAAGTGAGCATCGCAATTTTTTAGGCGCGCTAAAACACTACGGCGAACGCCTTGACCTGGAGCAGCGCCTAAATGCTATACACGAGGAAATAGACGTACATACCCTGCACGAGGAGTTGATGATAAAACCATCGTGGATTGTAAGCCTGTGGCGTCATCACCATTCAAAAATATCTGTGGCGGCATCTATCGCCATATTCGCGGTGTTGACCACGTTGCTGTTAACCGGTGGCTTTAAAAAGCACGATACCGCGTATGTTGAGTTGAAAAAGGAGATAGCGAGTGTTCGTACTTCTACACTGTTACTTAACGAGCAAAGCCATAAAATCAAGCAGCAATTATCATCATCTAAGGATGGTAAAACAATAGTTAATCCGGGCAAGTTCAGCGGTACGGGCTTCGCGCTTACCTCAAATGGTTACCTGGTTACTAACTATCACGTAATTAAAGGTGCTGATTCGGTTTACGTACAAAATGTAGATGGCGAATCGTTCCATGCCAAAGTGATCTACTCAGAACCTGCGCAGGATATCGCTTTCTTGCAGATCAACGACGCATCATTCAAATCATTAGGCTCGGTACCATATAATTTTAAGCGCGCCAAAAGCGACCTGGGCGAAGAAGTATTCACTGTAGGTTACCCTGCTGACGTTATTGCCTTTAGCGAAGGCGCCTTAACTTCACCGGCCGGTTTTAACGGTGATAGTTCAGCTTATGAGTTATCATTACTGGCTCGTCCGGGTAATAGCGGTGGTCCGTTGCTGGATAATAAGGGTAACCTTATCGGTATCATCAGCGGTAAGCAAACATCTTACGAGAGCTTATCATTCGCTAAAAAATCGAGCTATTTATTAAAGGCTATTCAAAACATACCGTCAGATTCATTGGTGAAGCCGCTTAATCTGAATACACGTAACGGGCTTGCTGGTTTAAGCCGCACGCAGCAGATCAAAAAACTGCGTAACTACGTGTTTATGGTAAAGGTTTATAATTAATTACCATCACCCCCAAACCATATTACGTTGACCCGGCTCTTTTGCACTAAGCGGCCGGGTTTTTTATTTATACACTTTGCCTGCCTTTACTATATTTGAGGCATGGAGCAACCGCAAACATTACCCGTATTAACTGATACCGAACTGCGTGTGTTAGGCGCGCTGATAGAAAAATCGCGCACAACGCCCGAGTATTATCCGCTAACGCTGAATAGTCTTACCACGGCTTGTAACCAAAAAACAGCCCGTAAACCGGTGGTTGAGTATGATGAGGAAACCGTAATAGCCGCGCTGGATTCATTAAAGAAACGTACCCTGATATCAACAGTTGTTGGTGGTTCAAGCCGTGCTACCAAGTACAAGCATAACTTCGCGGTGATCTATCCATTGGTGCCTGCCGAGGTGGTGGTAATAGGTTTGCTTATTTTGCGTGGCCCGCAAACGCCCGGCGAGATCAATACCAACTCGGGCCGGATGTATGAGTTTGAATCGTTAGAGGAAGTACAGGAGATACTGGATAAGCTATCATCAGGCGATACCATCTACCTACAGCAACTCCCTAAACGTGCCGGACAAAAAGAAGTACGTTACGCTCATTTATTAGGTGGCGAGATCGATGTGAATGCTTATGAGGATGCCGAAGTATCGTCAGCACGTACATCATCATCAGGCGCTTTAGAAGCCCGTGTTGCTACTTTGGAGCAAGAACTGGCTGAACTAAAAGAAAATTTTAATAAGCTGATGAAAGAGCTGATGGGCTAAGCATCAGTTAAATGATTGCTTAAAGGCTACTAATACAGATAGATAAATATTCCTTTCCAGCGGGAATGTTGGCGGCTGATCAGGCCTGATGGGTACGCCGTTCTTGTAGTTTAAAGGGAAGAATAACGCCACAAAATCAGCCTGCGAAATATCGTACTTAAGCCAGGGGTGCTCGCGGTGTATCTCTTCCAAACGCATCTCAAACAGCGAAGCACTTAACGGATCTTTTGTCATCAGGGCAAATATAGTACAGTTAATTATAATAACAGGATATCAATGCGGTGGGCATGCACCAGGTTCAGATCGTCAGACCAGGAGAAGATCGTAAAATGCCCGTCCTGCGAGGCTACCAAGGCAATAGCATCATGCTGATCATACACAAACTGCGCTGCCGATAAATGCCTTGTTCCACCGGTTTGTGTAGGGTGTCGGCGTTCGGCGCGACCATCAACCACCGGTTCGCTAAAAATGATCTGCTCTATAGGCAGGCTATTCTCCGATCGGGATATCTTGGCACCAAAGGCCAGCAATTCATGATCCTGGGTGATGATTGTTGCCCCATCAACCGAAGTAAAGCCACCAATAAGTTGTACAGCCTGTAAAACAGCCTCCTGCCATTCCAAGGTGTCGCCATCTTCTTCCTCGCGCTGCATCAGGTTACTAATCACTGTATAGGCCGGGTTAACCGGATAGGTAACCGGCTGAACGATTGAGTCGCGCCATTGCTCAGAGTTAGGAGGTACCACCAGCACAATACCACCCCTGCCATGCAAGCGCATCACCGCTGCCAACTGCACCAGTATATTAACGCTTTTACCGGTACGGTAGGGCAGGGGCAAACCTAACAGCGATTTAAGCAACTGCGGGCAGCCATTAAGGCCCGAGCTTTCTTCGTCTATCATCTTTACATCGTCGCCTTTTAACACGGCCACGTTAACAAACTTGCCAAAGCCATCAATACGCTTGTGCTTTATTACCAGTAGGCCCGGCTCGGCAACCTCAAGTACAAAACAAATACCGGGTATTACGTGGGTAGTGCCCCATATATACAGGCTGTCATCATCAAACCAAACGCCCAGGTGTATGCCGGGCTGCTCAACCGCGGGGGCAAGTTTTATTAATGTTTGCGGGGTTAGGCGCAGCGGCTCGCCAAAGCTCAGGGGCTGATCGCACTGTTTAGGGTGCAGCAAGGCCAGTGATATTTTTGGCGGACGGCCTTCCTCTCGGCGCAGGCTTGCCCAAAAGGCTATATCAATAACGGCCTCAATAATATGGCTGCCGGGGTTATTGGCCACATTAAGCTCGCCTGTAAGTTTGGCAGCCTGAATGTGTTTATCAAAGTGAGCCTCAATAGTTGGGGCCACCATACGCGCGGCAAGATATGTTGGTTCTGAAAGCATAGCCAAAAAACGGTGGTTCGGTGTGTTTATATTATGCAAAACTAACATAATTGATTGGCAAAGCGTTTTGGGTAAGATCGATAAAATGTAAACATGCACAAACTTCGGTCATACCAGTATCAAATACATGTACGGGCTAAATTTCAGTGTTTGTTGGTATGATAAATGATGCTGACAGGTATCTGCCTATCATATCAATTTAAATCAAAAAAACATGACAGAAGTAAAAACAAGCCTCACTTATAATTTAGGGGGCGATCTGCAAATTAACCGTTTGGGCTATGGTGCCATGCAGCTTACCGGCGATGGCGTTTTTGGCGAAGTTGCCGACAGGGATAATGCCATAAAAGTGCTGCAAGCCGCTGTTGAGCAAGGTGTAAACTTTATTGATACGGCCGATGCTTACGGCCCGCATTTTAACGAAAGCCTGATAGCTGATGCCCTGCATCCGTACAAGCAAGGGCTTGTAGTAGCTACCAAGGGCGGCTTTAACCGCCCGGGGCCCAACAATTGGGTGCCCAATGGTAAACCCGAATTTATTGCCGAAAATATTGAAGGCAGCCTTAAGCGCCTTAAGCTTGATACTATTGACCTTTGGCAACTACACCGTATTGACCCGAAAGTGCCGGTTGAAGATACCCTGGCCCCGGTTGTTGACGCGGTAAAGGCAGGTAAAATAAAACGCGTAGGCCTGTCGGAAGTTGGCATTGCCGAAATAGAGCAGGTACAAAAAATATTGCCAATAGTATCGGTACAAAACCTGTACAACCTGGGCGAACGCAAATGGGAGGCTGTGCTGGATTATACCACGCAAAATAATCTGGCATTCATCCCCTGGTTCCCGCTGGCTTCGGGGCCTGATTCGCTGGCTAATAAGATAGAAAAAATAGCCGCGGCACACAATGCCACCACCGCCCAGGTAGCGCTGGCCTGGTTGCTTAAACGTGCTGATAATATTCTGCTGATACCGGGCACCAAATCAACAGGCCACCTCACCGAGAACTTACAGGCGGCCAATATTGAGCTGACCGATGAGGAGTTTGAGCAATTATCGGCATAATCAGCTATCCATATATAGTAAACAAGGCGCATTATAAAACGGTTCGCCTTGTTTGTTGCAAACCTTTTTTACGTGCCGATTGTGTTTTAAACAGCTATGCGTATAAAAAGGCTCACACTATGTTTTGTGTTTATATTGGCGTTAATGGTAGGTAATGCTTATGCTCAGTTTTCAGATAGTACCCACTATAGGTGAAATTATACCTCATCAGGCTCCATCAATAAAACAGCCGATGGTACCGCGTACCTGTTAAATAACGGTGCACGGTTCGGCATTAAAAAGAAGGATGTTTCCCTCAACTTTACCAATACCTGGATATACGGCCGCCAGCAGGATGAGCTGACCAATAACGATTTTTCAACCATGTTCGATTTCAACTTGTACAAAACCTTTCCGCACTTTTTTTACTGGGGATTGGCTAATTATAACACAAGTTATTCACTTAAGATAAATAACCAATTACTCACCGGCTTGGGCATAGCATATAACCTGATCGACAAACCTGACTCATGGCTGAACATAAGTGATGGTATACTGTATGATAAAAGCGACCTGATGCTGAACGGTACCACGCGCGAGGATTATCACACCTTTCGTAACTCGTTAAGGCTGGCATTCAGATTTAACATTAAAGGTTTTGTGGTGTTGGAGAGCAGCACTTTTTTGCAAAGCTCATTAAACAAGGGCGATGATTATATAGTGCGATCGACTAACTCATTATCATTCAAACTGAATAAATGGCTGGCCCTAACCACAGCGCTGAACTATAATCGCCAAAACCGTACAAACAGCGAAAATTTACTATTTACTTACGGCCTCACACTCGAAAAGTACTTTAAATAATTTAACACTAAATGTGCGTTTTTGGGCTGAAAACGCAATAAGTGTCAAAAAAACATTACATCAAAAACTGCTCAAAACGGCTATTTTTTGCTCTAAAAACCTCACGAATTTGATACTGGAACAAAGCGTATCAAAATTTTGTGGTTATAACGTATTAAAAAACGTTTGTGGCTGATAATAAGCATACATAACCTAATTATCACTTGTTATTAAAGCGTTTCAAAATCAACATAAATAACTAAAAATCAGTTATTTATGAAAAATTTATTTGCTTTTTACTTTTTTACTTTGATAAATTTGAGCTGTTAAGCGGTTCCATCTTTGACCAATTATAGGGCCGCTTGCTAACCATTTAACTCTTATAAACCAATAAAACTTATGTGCAGAGAATTGTACCAATGGCTTGCCTATGGCTGATGGGCGGTTGTTATTGAAAAAGCATCCCGCCAATTGATGCTTACCTATTTCCAACATCCAACAATTATTAACTAATTATCCATGAGAAAAAAACTTACTTTTTTACTGTTTCTGCTTGTAGCAGGAATTACTACAGCCATGGCCCAAAACATTACCGTTAAAGGCAAAGTGGTCGACCAAAATTCACAGCCGTTGCCCGGTGTATCGGTAACGGTTAAGGGTACACAAACCGGTACCTTAACAGATGTGGGCGGTAACTATACCCTGAACGCGCCATCAAACGCCACGCTGGTATTATCGTACATTGGTTATGATACGCAGGAATTAGCCGTATCTGGCCGCAGCAGCATCAACGTTACCATGACCGAGGGCGTAAAAAGCCTTAACGAGGTGGTGGTAGTAGGTTACGGCACGCAAAAAAAGAGCGTGGTTACCGGTTCAATTTCGCGCGTGAAAGCAAGCGACCTGGAAAACCAGCAGGTAACCCGTTTTGATCAGGCTTTGCAAGGCCGTACATCAGGTGTTACGGTGGTAGCCGGTTCGGGCGCGCCAAACGCGGCACCTATCATCCGTGTGCGTGGTATCACCTCTATCAACAATACCGATCCGTTATATGTGATAGATGGGGTGGTGAGCCTGAACGGTGGCCTCGAAAACCTTAACCCTAATGATATCGAATCAATCGAGGTTTTGAAGGATGCATCGGCGGCTATTTATGGTTCGCGTTCATCAAACGGTGTTGTGCTGGTTACCACCAAAAAAGGTAAATCGGGCGCGCCAACCCTATCATACAATGGTTATTACGGCACGCAAAAAGCCACGAAACAATTTGATGTGGTTAACGCTACACAATACGCTACGCTGCGCAACCAGGCGGTAACTAATGATGGTGGCACTGCGCCATTCGCTAACCCCGGCCAATACGGCACAGGCACCAACTGGCAGGATGTTATTTTTGGCGAGAGCGCTGCCATCCAAAACCATAACCTGATGGTACAGGGTGGTACCGATGCCAGCAAATACTATGTATCATTCGGTTATCTCAATCAGCAGGGTATCGTATTGTCGGATATATCGAACTTTAAGAAATACAACTTTACCGCCAATACCAGCTTTCAGCCTAAAAAATGGCTTAGCGTAGGCCAAAACTTTGCTTACACTTACACCCGTAACCAAAGTAACTTTAGCACTAACAACGAGTTTGGCGGTCCGCTAAGTTCATCATTGAACCTTGACCCGATCACACCGATATTAGCCGCTCAGGAAGATCTGAATGGTACTCCTTATACCGATAAACCGGTTGTTAAGGATGCACAAGGTCGCCCGTATGCTATATCAAAATACGTTGGCCAGGAAATGAGTAATCCGTTGGCGTATCTTGAAACACAACGCGGCAACTACGGCTGGTCGCACAACTTATTGGGTAACGCTTTTGTAGAGATACAACCGATTAAAGGCCTGCGTTTAAAAACTCAAATTAACGGTAAGCAAGCATTTTGGGGCAGCCAGTCATACACTCCGCTGTATTACTTAACTACTCAAAATAATAATACCACTAACCGCAGCGCGTCAAGAGGTAGCAACCGTAACCTTACCTGGAACTGGGATAACACCATATCATACAACCGCCAGATAAGCAAGCACGATTTCACAGTATTGTTAGGTACCAGCGCGCAGGAGCAAAGCGAAGTTGGCCTGAGCGGTACGTACAACAACCTGCCGGTTGATGATTACCGTAAAGTATCATTCAACTATGCTTTACCTAACGAAAACCGTATAGCGTCATCTTACGAAGCTCAACCTTACCGTGTGACTTCAATATTTGGTCGTGTGAATTATAGCTTTGATGAGAAGTACCTGTTCACCGGTATTATCCGTCGCGATGGTTCATCTAAATTCGGTTCAAACAATGTGTATGGTACCTTCCCATCGGCACAGGTTGGTTGGGTTGCCACACGTGAGGATTTCTTCCCTAAAAACTCATTTGTTGATTTCCTGAAAGTGCGTGCATCATACGGTGAGGTGGGTAATGAGTTATCATTAAGTACCTTCCAGTATACCTCGGTTGTTGCCGGTGGTAGCAACGCGGTATTTGGTCCGGGTGGTTTGGTAATAGGTAATTCGCCGCAAGGTCCGCAAAACCCTAACCTGAAATGGGAATCAACCAAAACCACTGATATTGGTTTCGACGCGGTGATCTTTAAAGATTTCAACGTTACTGTTGATGTTTACCGCAAGCTAACCTCGGGTATGCTGCAAAGCTTTAACCTGCCGGGTTATGCCGGCTATAACGGTCAGTTTTTTGACAATATCGGCGATCTGGAAAACAAAGGTATTGAGTTAGAAGTTGGCTACAACGGTAAAAGCGGCGACTTTAAATACAACGTAAGCGGTAATATCTCTTACAATAAAAATGAGGTTACCTTCCTGGGTTCAAGGCCATATATTGATGGTGGCTCATTCCAAAACTCAAGCTACCCATTGTTCCGTACTCAAAGCGGACAGCCGGTAGCATCGTTCTACGGTTTCCAGGAGTTGGGTACATTTAAATCTCAGGCCGAAATTGATGCCTATACTTTAAACGGCACCAGAATTCAGCCTAATGCAAAACCCGGTGATTTTAAATGGGCTGATAACAATGGCAACGGCGTGATAGACGAAGGTGACCGTACCTTCCTGGGCAGCCAATTGCCAAAATGGACCTACGGTATCAACCTGCGCGGTAATTACAAAAACTTCGACATGATGGTATTTGGTCAGGGTGTTTGGGGTAATAAATTATTCCAGGGCTACCGCAGGTTAGATATTGCTACGGCCAACTATTCAACCGCGGCGCTTGATGCCTGGACTCCTCAAAACGCAGGCAGCAACTATCCACGCCTTAGCGATCTGGACCCGAACAATAACTTCAAAAATCCATCAAACTTCTATTTGCAAAGCGGCGCGTACTTCCGCATTAAAACTTTGCAATTGGGTTATACACTGCCTACAGCCGTGTTAAGCAAAATAGATGTTAAAAAGGCGCGCATCTTCATCAGCAGCAATAACCTGGTTACCATTACCAAATACGATGGTTTTGACCCTGAAATTGCCGGAAGTATTGACCGCGGTATCTATCCGCAGGCACGCACCTTTATGGTTGGTTTAGATTTTACACTATAAACTGAATTTAAAAAATTGATCGTCATGAAAAGAAAATACATTATATGCGGCTCAGTGGTATTGATGGGACTGGCCGGGTTTGTATCCTGCAAAAAATCGTACCTGGAAACAACACCAGCAGGCCAAACGCTCGAAGCTAATTACTATAGCACACCCGAGGAAATATTTACCGGCGTAGTAGCCGCTTACGATCCGCTGGTTACCGAAACCGGTGGTTTAAATAACACTTACTCAGGCCCGCTCGGCCCGCTCAATGCCGCCTCTGATGATTGTGTAGCCGGTGGTGGTGGCCCAACTGATATGAGTACCTGGCAAGCCTGGAACAACTATACCGTAACACCGGCCGTTGGCCCGCAAGGCGAGTACTGGGGGCGTAATTTTAAGGGAGTTAGCCGTTGTAATATCATCCTTTCAAAAATGGAACCGGCTACTTTTTTGGATGCCAATACCAAGAAACGCTACATTGCCGAGGTTAAATTTTTACGTGCCTACTATTACTTTTGGCTGGTACGTTTGTTCAAAAACATTCCGCTTATTGTGCAGCCATTAGAGCCGCAGGATGTTTATACCCAACTACAAGTAGCGCCCGAAGCGGTTTACGCGCAAATTGAGGCCGACCTGAATGCCGCTATCCCTGATCTGCCGGTAACTGTACCAACCGCTGAGAACGGCCGTGTTACCAAAGGCGCGGGCATTGCCTTATTAGGTAAGGTGTTTTTGTACGAGAAAAAATGGACGGAGGCCGCGGCGCAGTTAGCGCAGGTAAATGGCACCACTCCGGGTGGTACCACAGGTACTTATGGCTATAAGCTGCAAACCAACTTTGGCCAGATATTCAGTCCGGATAATAAGTTTAACAGCGAATCAATATTCGAGCTGAACTTTACCGGTTCGCAAAGCTATAGCTGGAGCAACTGGAACCAGTTTAAATCGAACGTATACGTGCAAATGGTTGGTCCGCGTGGTTACAATGGCCCAACTTACTGGGGCGGATGGGGCTTTAGCCCGGTAATGACCGGCCTGGTCACCGCCATGAAAACCGACCCGCGTTATGGTTATACCGTTGCAAACATTGATAGCTTGACCAAAGCAACAGGTACCAGCTACGAGGCAAGCTACCAAAACACCGGCTATTTTATTCAAAAGTACGCGCCGCTGCAAAAGTATAAAGCGCCTACCGGTACTGCCGAGCTAAACTTCCCGAATAACTATATCGAGATCAGGCTGGCTGATACTTACCTGATGGAAGCCGAGGCATTACTGCAAGGTGGTGGCAGCGCTGCCCGCGCGTTGGAGTTGCTAACTGCCGTGCGTGCAAGGGTAGGGCTTACACCGGTACCGGCCACATTGCAAAATGTGTATAACGAACGCCGCTTTGAACTGGCTACCGAAGGTCACCGCTGGTTTGACCTGGTGCGCACTGGCCAGGCTGCAACCGTGCTGGCATCAAAAGGCTACAAAACCGGAACAAGCGATATACTGCCAATTCCGTTACAGGATATGCAGAATACCCAGTTAAAGCAAAACCCAGGTTATTAATTAATAAACACACATGCTGTTCACTAACCGCTCGCAAGGGGTGGTTAGTGAATTTTTTGAACTTTGCCCATGATAAAAATTAATACCTCCATATTACTTTGTGCCTTTACCGGCCTGGTGCTGATAGCCTGCGGCAGCAAAAAAAGCGACCCGGCGCCCAACATCGGCCCTATAAAGAACGAACCGCCTACCGATAAGGGCTGGGAGTTTGAAACCACGGCCTCATTTGCCGAGGAGTTCAATACCGATGGCAAACCTAACGATGCCAACTGGATGTATGATACCGGTGGTAGTGGTTGGGGCAACAACGAGTTGCAATTTTATACCAATACCGAAAACAATGCATCCATAAAGGATGGCATACTCACCATTACGGCCAAAAAAGAGGCTATGCAGGGCATGAACTATACATCATCGCGCATGGTATCAAAATTTGAGCATAGCATTAAGTATGGCAGGGTTGAGGTTCGCGCTAAATTACCTGCCGGGCGTGGTACCTGGCCGGCTATTTGGATGTTGCCCGATACTTATGAGTATGGCAGCTGGCCTGCATCAGGCGAGATAGATATTATGGAGCATGTGGGTTACGATCCTAAAAATGTGCATTTCAGTATCCACAACTCGGTGAACTTTGGCGGCAACTCTAAAACATCAGGCCGGATGATTGAAACCGCGTTAACCGATTACCATAAATACCGGGTAGACTGGACGCCATACGCGCTCCGTGGATATTATGATGATACGCTGGTGTTCACTTTCGTGAATGATGGTAAAGGCTCATCAACCTGGCCGTTCGATCAAAAATTTCACTTGCTGCTTAATGTTGCCGTTGGTGGTAACTGGGGTGGAGTGCAAGGGGTTGATGATACGGTTTTCCCGGCAAGTATGCAGGTTGATTATGTGAGATTTTATAAAATGATAGATAAATAAAGGCACACACCACCGCTTTTACATAACACAAAAATAGTATCGAAAAAAAAGCATTGTTAAAGCCCGAAAGCTGTAACAACGGCCATCGGCTTGCCTAAAAAGATCATTTACCGAAAAAATAACCCCTATGATGAAAAGTGTTACATACCCATTTTACACCCTGTTGCTGCTGGTTGGCATAGCTGGTGGGTGCAGTAAATCGGGCTCAAATAGTCCCGACCCGGTTGACCCGGTAGTACCGCCGCCGGTTACACCCGTAACTACCGATGTTGACTTTTGGCTTACCAAGGGCGACAGAACATCGCTGTTTGCCAAGCAGAATGTAGCTATATTATTTAAGCAGGAAACCAATAGCAATGCCACCATTGAGGTGGATAGTACACAAACCTACCAACCGGTTGATGGCTTTGGCTTCGCGCTTACGGGCGGTAGTGCCATGCTCGTCAATCAACTGAACGCAACCGATAAAGAAGCCCTGATCAGGGAACTTTTTGGTACCGATGGCGGTGGAATAGGTATAAGTTATCTGCGGGTAACCCTGGGCGCGTCTGATCTGAGCGTTGCGCCTTTTACCTATGATGAGATAACAACCGGCGTAAGCGATACCGAACTAAAGCAGTTCAGCATCGATATGGAAAAGAAGGATCTGATACCGGTATTGAAAATGATACTGGCTGTTAATCCTGACATAAAAATATTAGCCAGCCCATGGACGGCCCCAACCTGGATGAAGGATAATGAGGGCTATTATGGCGGCAGCCTTAAAAAAGAATACTACAGCGTTTACGCCCAATACTTTGTAAAATACATTAACGCCATGAAGGCCGAAGGCATCACCATTGATGCCATTACACCGCAAAACGAGCCATTGAATGCTTACAATAACCCAAGCATGTTCATGTCATCGGCAGACCAAAAGATATTTGTGCGTGATAACCTGGGCCCGGCGTTCGAGTCGGCAGGCATCAGCACCAAAATACTGATCTACGATCATAACCTCGATCACCCGGAATATGCTACCGATATTTTAAGGGATGCAGCCGCGGCTAAATATATTGATGGTTCGGCGTTTCACCTGTATGGCGGTAACATCAACGCCATGAGTACGGTACATGATGCCGCGCCAACCAAAAACGTATATTTTACTGAGCAGGCCACCTTTGGCAACGGTAGTTTTGATGGCGATTTAAAATGGCATACAAGCAACCTCATTATAGGCGCCATGCGCAACTGGAGCCGCAACGTTATTGAATGGAACCTGGCCTCCGACCCGCAGTTTGACCCGCACACTGTTGGTGGCTGCGATGCCTGCCAGGGAGCCATCACGGTAGGTAACTCGGTAGCGCGCAATGTATCGTACTACATTGTGGCGCATGCCTCCAAATTTGTAAGGCCGGGGTCGGTACGTATCGGCTCAACTTCAATTAACGATCTGCAAAGTGTGGCTTACAAAACGCCGTCGGGCAAAAAGGTGCTTATCGTATTTAATAATACCGCCAATACGCTAACATTCAACATTAAGTATAACAACAAAATTGCCGCGAGCACGCTGGCAGGCGGGGCGGTAGGTACTTACATCTGGTAATAAAAACACAAAGCCACTTAGGTTTATAAAACTCAAAATACATGCGCAACTTACACAAATTAGCCGCCGTGCTGCTTATATCGCAGCAGTTATGGCAACAGGCACTGGCACAAACGGCGGCCTCGCCGGTGGCCGGTAAAACGGTAAAGGTTTACACCACGGCCAAGGATACCAAGTTCAGATTATCCGAAACCGAAACGCTGAATTTTACCCCCAACCCGCAGCCTTTTGAAACCGAGGCTTGCATTTTTATCGACCCGGCAAAAACATTCCAATCGGTATTGGGCATAGGGGCGGCGCTTACTGATGCCTCGGCCGAAACCTTTTACAAGTTGCCCAAGGATAAGCAGCAGCAACTGCTGACCGACTTTTACGATACCGATAAAGGTATAGGCTACACGCTTGCCCGTACCAACATACAAAGCTGCGATTTTTCGAGCGGGAGCTATAGTTACGTAAAGGGGGGTGACGCGGCACTTAAAACCTTCAGCATACAGCACGATAAAAAGTATCGCATACCATTTATTAAAGAAGCTATAGCGGCTGCGGGGGGTAAGATAACCATGTACGTTAGTCCGTGGAGCCCACCCGCGTTTATGAAGGATAACAACAACATGCTGCAAGGCGGTAAGCTAAAACCCGGTTTTTATCAGCCATGGGCTAATATGTATGTAAAGTTTATTAACGCTTACGAGAAGGAGGGTATACCGGTGTGGGGGCTATCGGTACAAAATGAGCCGATGGCTAAACAAACCTGGGAATCGTGCATGTACACTGCCGAGGAGGAGCGCGATTTTGTGAAGAATTACCTGGGCCCAACGCTGCACAAAAGCGGTATGGCTAACAAAAATTTGATCGTGTGGGATCATAACCGCGACTTGTTGTACCAGCGTGCTACCACCATCCTGTCTGATCCGGAAGCGGCCAAGTACGTATGGGGTACTGGTTTTCACTGGTATGTGCACGATGTTTTTGAGAACGTAAAACGAGTAAAGGAAGCCTTTCCGGATAAGAACCTGATTTTTACCGAGGGATGCAGCGAACGCTTTAACATGGAGCGCATTAACGAGTGGCAGTGGGGCGAAATGTACGGCAAATCAATGGTGAATGATTTTAACAATGGTGTAGTAGGATGGACGGACTGGAATATATTTTTGGATCAAACCGGTGGCCCTAACCATGTAGGCAATTTTTGCTATGCGCCGGTACATGCCAACACCAAAACCGCCGAGATCACGTATATGAATTCGTACTACTACATTGGCCACTTCTCTAAATTTGTTAAGCCGGGTGCCAAGCGCATCATCAGCTCATCAAACCGTGATAAATTGCAAACCACAGCCTTTGTAAGTCCCGAAGGTAAGCTGGTGGTAATAGTACTTAACCTGAGCGATGATGAATTGCCGTACCAACTATGGATAGCCGGTAACGCTGCTAAAACCAAAAGTTTACCGCACTCCATCACCACACTTGTTGTACAATAATTGTTAAATTTGTTTACCATTATAACCAAACAATAAGTCGTATTAACCAAACATGAGGGGTAAAAGGATCATTCTTTTTTCAGGGATATTTTTGTTGCCCCTCATTTTTATATTCTCGCAATGCGGTAATCTGTTTAGTAAGGAGGAAGCCGACCCACGTGGTAACCTGTACGCGGGTAGTGCATCATGCGTAAAATGCCATAGCGATGTTTATAATAATTACCTGCACACGGCGCATTTTCAAAGTACACGCGATGCGGCAGACAGCACCATTCAGGGTAATTTTATGGATGGCCATAACAGCTTCACGTTTAACGATAGCCTGAAAGTAGTGCTGGAAAAGCGGGCTAACGGTTTGTTTCAGGTTGGTTATGTTAATGGTAAAAAGCAGCAGGAGCAACGTTTTGATATTGTATTTGGCGGTGTAAAGGCCGAAACCTATTTGTATTGGAAGGATAGCACAACTTATCAGCTACCCATATCGTACTTTAAGCGCCTGCACAACTGGACAAACAGCCCCGGCTATGATACCACCCGTATTGATTTTGGGCGGATGATAGGCAAGCGTTGCTTTGAGTGCCATAGCTCGTACATAAAACAACTGCCGGGGCAGGTGCAAAGCCTTGCCGCTGTGGTAAAGTTTGATAAGGCTACACTGATAAACGGTATTGATTGCGAGCGTTGCCACGGCCCTTCGGCTAATCACGTTAATTTCCACAGCGATTATCCGGAGGAGAAGAACGCGAAGTATATAGCCACTTACGCATCGTTATCGCGGCAGCAAAAAATAGACATGTGCGCATCGTGCCACTCGGGTAATAACAGTATGCCGGTACGGTCAATGTTTGCTTTTAAACCGGGCGATACATTGTCGCATTTTTTAGAAACCGACTATTATCCTACTGTACGTACCGATGCCGCGCAGTTAGATGTGCATGGCAACCAAAGCCAGATGCTGGGTGCCAGCCAATGCTTTATCCAAAGTAAAATGGATTGTAACACATGCCATAACACGCATGTAAAGGATAAGGGCAATGTGGCCCTGTACTCGCAGCGCTGCATGAGCTGCCATAAGGCCGATGGACACAATTTTTGCAAAATGGCGTCGAAAATAGGTGTTTCAATAAAAAATAATTGTGTGGACTGCCATATGCCCGAACGTCCGTCGGCTATTATTGCGGTGCAAACATCAGCGCAGGGCAGGGCTGCCCCTTATTATGTACGCACGCACCGTATAGCGGTATATCCGCAGGAGGTGGAAAAGGTTTTATCGTTCCTGAACAAGAAGTAAATTCCGAATAAAATTCACATATTTAAGAACCAATTAACTGCCTTATTTATGAAGAAAATATTACCTGTATTGGCCATGCTTTTGGCCATATTTTCGGTGCGATCATTCGCGCAAAGCGAATTTATATCCGTAAAGGGAAAAGACATTATCGGTACCGATGGTAAGCCGTTTTTGATACGAGGTACCAACCTGGGTAACTGGCTGGTGCCCGAGGGATATATGTTCAAACTGAAAGGCATCAACTCGCCAAGGCTTATTAACCAGGCATTTGCCGAGATGATAGGTCCGGATGATATGCACGTTTTCTGGAAACAGTTTTTAGATACCTACATCACTGCCGAGGACATTCATTACCTGAAAACTACAGGCATGAACTCCATACGCATACCCTTCAACTACAAGCTTTTTACCAATGAGGATTACATGGGCGACAACGATGCCACCCGTGGCTTCAAATACCTGGACAAGGCCATTGCCTGGTGTAAAAAGGAAAACCTGTACGTGATACTGGATATGCACTGCGCCCCCGGCGGCCAAACCGGCGATAATATTGATGATGGCTATGGTTACCCGTTTTTGTTTGAGAACAGGCCGAGCCAGTTGCTCACCATCAAGATATGGAAGGAGATAGCTAATCGCTACAAAAACGAAAGCATCATATTGGGTTACGATTTGCTGAACGAGCCTATTGCCCATTATTTCAAGGTTGACAGCCTGAACCCATACCTGGAGCCATTGTACAAAGAGATCACTCAGGCCGTACGCACGGTTGACAAGAACCACCTGATATTTTTAGGTGGCGCACAGTGGGACAGCAATTTTAAGCCATTCGGCCAACCGTTTGATAATAAGCTGGTTTACACCTTTCATAAATACTGGACACCAGCCACTATCGATGTAATTAAGGATTATATTGATTTTAGGGACAAATACAATGTGCCAATATACGTTGGTGAAACGGGTGAGAATACCGACGAATGGGTGCGCGATTTTCGCATACTGCTGGAGAAAAATAACATTGGCTGGCATTACTGGCCATATAAAAAGATGGATAACGAGCGCGGTTTCCGCACATTCGCGCAGCCGGAAGGTTATGACAAGGTATTTGATTATACCGAGAAGAACCGCCAAACCTTTGAGGACATACGCAAAGCCACACCCGAAGACCGTAAGAAGATAAAGGAAGTACTTTTTAAGGTATTGGAGAACAGCAAATTTGTAAACACCAAGCCTAACAAGGGCTACATTGAAGCGCTGGGACTTACAGCCGGACAATAGTTTTTTAATTGTGCCGATAAAAAAGCTATGTTTGCAGCATAAACCATTATAAACAAGGCTTCGCGTTAGCGGGGCTTTACAAAAGCTATTAACTATCTGTATGCCAAAAACTTTAATAAAGCGTTTTGCCTTTATTGTGTTTTTTATGCTGACGTGTTTCACGTTGTCGGCACAGGTAGCCGTGCCATTGGATGACGAGGTTAATCAGCGTTTTTTCACTTTCAGGGAGATAGAGGTGCTGGATGATCCTGCCGCTTCGCTAACATTTGGGCAGGTGTTTGGCAAACAGTACGCCGCTAAATTTAAGCCGAGCGAACTATCCACCCCAAAAACCACAGGTGAAACAGGGGCCTTCTGGTATCGCATCCGCATTGATCATACCGAGGCATCTAAAAAGAACTGGTTGCTTGAGTTTATGGATCAAACCATTGACAGTATTACAGTTTATTCGCCGCGCAAGGGTGGCTATAGCAAAACATCATTCGGAGCGGCCTATCATTTTGATGAAAGGCAGTATCATCACAAAAACTTTACCCACAACATCAGTAGCGATCTGGCCGGTACGCATACTTATTACATCCGCATAGTATCGCACCAGCCGGTAAATGTTATTGTGGTGCTGCGCTCGGTAAACTGGTTCATCCATTACGCGCTGGATGAATACCTGTTTTTTGGCGCTTTTTACGGTATGCTTACCGTGTTCGGGCTGTACAACCTCATGATGTTCTTCGCCATAAGGCAAAAGCAATACCTGTACTATGTAATGTATAACGTAAGCATAGGTTTTTACGAGATGTGCACCGATGGTATTGCCTACCAATACGTGTGGACAAACTCACCGCATTGGAACCAGTACGCTTATGGAGTAGCCCTGTATTTCGCCAGCGTATCGGGTATGTTATTTACTTTGAGCCTGCTGCATGTAAAGGCCCGCGCCCCGCAAATGTACCGGATATTTGTTTGGGCGATAGTCCTGCGCTCTGTTTTCTTTGTATGCTGTTTGCTAATCGATAAAAGCTGGTTCAATTACAAAATTATCGAAATAGTGCCATTGCTGCTGGCCTGTTATACCGGCTTTTACGTGATGCGCAAAGGTTACTGGCCGGCACGTTTTTTTGTAGTGGGTTACAGCTTTTTGTTCGTGGGTTTCATCATCAAACTACTCATAGCGCTTGATGTGCCCTGGCTGCCTTTCGGGCCGGTTACGCATTATAGTTTGAGCTTTTGTTTTATAATGGAGATGCTGTTCATCTCGTTCGCGATAGCTGAAAAAGTGCGTGCCCTTAAAAAGAAGAAGGATTATGTACAGCGCCGTATCATCAGGCAGATGAAGCAGAATGAGGAACTGAAGGACGATATTAATCGCCAGTTAGAACAGCAGGTGATGGAGCGTACGCGCGAGCTATCGGTAAAATCAGAAGTTATTGAGCAGCAGTACGAGGAGTTGAAGGCCATGAACCTGCTGCTCCAGGAACAATCCGAAGAAATATCGCGCATTAACGTACTGCTCGAAAAGGATAACATTACCTTGCATAACGATATTGAAAAGGTAACGCACGACAGGGTGATGTCTGCCGAAGTAGATTTTGAAGAATTTAGCCGTATTTACCCCGACCGCGAAACCTGCTTTGGCTTTTTGGCTAAGCTGAAATGGGAGAAAGGCTATAACTGCCGCCGTTGCGAGCATACGCATTACAGCGGCGGGCACTTGCCCTACAGCAGGCGCTGCTCAAAATGCGGGTATGAAGAATCGGTGATTGCTTACACCATATTGCAAAATACCCGCATACCTATCAACAAAGCTTTTTACATGATATTTTTGATGTACTCTACCAAGGGTAAAATATCATCGCATAAACTATCAGAAGTATTGGACATTCGCCAGAGTACCTGCTGGGCCTATAGCTCGCGCATAAAAAAAGTTATGGAGGTGAAAAAGAAAGAACTCCGCAACGCCGGCCACAAAGGCTGGAGCAAGCTGGTTATTGATGTGGATGATGATTGATGGAGGGAATTTATATCTTAGCTGATATTTAAAACTTATCGCGCTTTATAATGCAAGAGATTATACCCTTAGTTATTGCTGCTGTACTTGTTTTTGGTTTATATAAATTATTGAAGCTGATTGTCAAAGCTTTTGATGATTCGGGCTTTAAATCATTTATGCTTTCATTTTTCGGAAAGGTTTTGCTGATTTTTATTTCGGTAGTAATATTGTTTAGCATTTACGCATTTGTAATGGTAAATATTGTTGGTATACGTTGCTAATATTTAAAACTTATCAGGCTTTACAATGCAAGAGATAGCGTTTTTCATTATTGCAGCTTTATTGGTTTTCGGTATCTATAAAATATTGAAGTTAATAATCAAAACTTTCCCTGAATCTGCCGTTAAAGAATTTCTGCTTTCGTCATCAGGAAAGGTCTTTACGGGCTTTATTTCGGCGATTTTAATGTTTTTTGTTTACGTGTTTTTTATGACAGAAATTCTTGGCATACATTGCTAAGCCTCGCAGCGGCACCAATTCGTTGAAATATCAAAATTTACATACTTTTAGTTCATCAATGCAACTGAAAGACAATAAACGCACCATTTGGTCGTGGGCTATGTTTGATTGGGCCAACTCGGCTTACAACCTGGTTATCACTACTACTATATTCCCGGTTTACTACACAACCATCACCGCCAATAATGGCAGCAATAGGGTTAACTTTTTTGGGTGGAACTTTGTAAACACCGCCCTTGCCGATTACGCTTTGGCGACCGCCTACCTTGTAATCGCCCTCATGCTGCCGGTGCTTACTGCCATTGCCGATTATCGTGGCAACAAAAAAGTATTCATGCAGTTCTTCACGCTGATTGGGGCCATAAGCTGCGGGCTGCTGTTCCTGTTTGATAAAAATAACATTGAGCTGGGTATCATCTGCTTCGCTATGGCGGCCATTGGCTATTGCGGTGGCTTTGTGTTCTACAACTCGTACCTGCCCCAAATTGCCAGTGTTGATATGCAGGATAAGGTGAGCGCCAAGGGTTTTACCTACGGTTATATCGGCAGTGTTTTACTGCAATTGATCTGCTTTGCCTTTGTATTAAAACCCGAATGGTTCGGTATAACTGATGCATCGTTACCACCACGATTATCATTCCTGTTGGTGGGCGTGTGGTGGATAGCCTTCGCGCAAATACCGTTTACCATTTTGCCTAAAGGAGCGCCCAATGCACAAACTCACCATAAAAACATCATCAAAGGCGGTTTTGCCGAGCTGGGCAAGGTTTGGAAAAAGATAGGGCAGATGCCGCTGCTCAAAAAATTTCTTCCGGCATTCTTTTTTTACTCGATGGGGGTACAAACCGTAATGCTGGTAGCCACCAGTTTCGGCTCAAAGGAGTTGGGTTTACCGCAGGAAGCCTTGATCGCCATCATACTGATCATACAGTTAGTGGCCATTGGCGGTGCCATCTTAATGTCGCGCCTGGCGGTTAAGTTTGGTAACGTGCGCATATTACTTTTTGTGGTGATGCTGTGGGTGGTGGTATGTGTGTGTGCCTACTTTATTACTACGGCCACACAATTCTATATACTGGCGGTGCTGGTAGGTTTGGTAATGGGTGGCATACAATCGCTGTCGCGCTCAACCTATTCAAAATATCTTCCGCCAAACATTCCGGATACGGCATCGTTCTTTAGTTTTTTTGATGTTACCGAAAAGCTGGCCATTGTAGGCGGTTTATTCAGCTTCGGTTTTATTGAGGAGCTAAGCGGCAGCATGCGTAATTCAACGCTGGCGCTGTGTTTTTACTTCGCTATCGGGCTGATACTATTATTTGTTTTATTAGCGGCAGAGAAAAAACACAGGAAAATTGCTGATTTTAGCGCCGATTAATTTTATTTGTGCGGATGAAGGTAGAGTTATTTGTACCCTGTTTTGTTGACCAGTTATATCCCGAAACGGCTTTTAACACGGTAAAGTTGCTTGAAAAAGCGGGCTGTAACGTGGCGTTCAACCCTAACCAAACCTGCTGCGGGCAACCTGCCTTTAACGCCGGTTTTTGGGATGAGGCTAAAGAGGTGGGTAACAAGTTTCTGAACGATTTTGAGCAGGACAGCATTATCGTAACGCCATCAGCATCATGCACCGGCATGGTGAAAAATTATTATAACGATCTGTTCACCAATACCATTGTGCACAACAAATGCCGCAACATTCAGAGCAATATATATGAGCTTTCGGATTTTTTGGTAAACATACTTCAGTTCGATTATTTTGGCGCCGAGCTGGATGGTCGTGCCGTTTACCATGATAGTTGCAGTGCCCTGCGCGAGTGCCACATTAAGGATGAGCCCCGCCAATTACTCTCAAAAGTATTCGGCTTAGAGCTGGTTGAACTAAAGGATAACGAAACCTGCTGTGGTTTCGGTGGTACGTTCGCTGTAAAGTTCGAGGCTATTGCCAGCGCTATGGCCCAGCAAAAGGTAGATAATGCCCTTGCTGCCGGTGCCGACTACATTATCTCAACGGATGCCTCATGTCTGCTGCACTTGCAAGCATATATCGATAAAAATAATCTGCCTATAAAAACCTACCACCTGGCTGATGTACTGGCTAATGGCTGGGGCAATGTGTAATAGTTATTTATCGCCCACGAGTATTTCAAGCAAAGCATCGATCAACGGTATCTGGCCGGGGTTGATGTAAACACGTGCATCGGCTACCGTAAAAAAATCGCCCTTATCAACCTCCGGTATCACAATGGTTTTGCCCGATTTGGGCGGCCACGGTAGCGCGAAGGTGTTGCTTACTATCTTAGTGGTATCCACATCACCCTCAACAGCCCAGGCATTCACTATTTTGCCGCTGCGTTGTTTGGCAGGTGGCAGGGGTATGAATTTACCCTGACCCTTTTGGCCTGTTTCTTCTTCAAACTCGCGCTTCGCGGCTGTCAGGGTATCTTCGCCCTCATCAAGTTCTCCTTTGGGTATAGACCATGCGCCTTTATCCTTGTTCTTCCAAAATGGTCCGCCGGGGTGAACCAGGAATATCATCGGCTCATTATTCAGCATCTTGTACAGTAAAATACCGGCGCTTTGTTGTGGCATGGTCAATATTTTGATTTGCTATTAAAACCATTGCTTTTATATTTAGTTTTGCCGCATGTTTACAGGTATCATTGAAACACTTGGCAGGGTAGTAACGCTCGAAAAGGAGCAAAGCAACCTGCACATCACAGTTGAATCGGCCATTGCGCATGAGTTGAAGATAGATCAGTCGGTTGCTCATAACGGCGTTTGCCTTACGGTAGTTGCCGTGGCTGATGGCTTACATACCGTTACCGCTATCGACGAAACGCTGAGCAAAACCAGCCTTGGCGAACTCAAAACCGGCGATCTGGTAAACCTGGAACGCTGCATGCAAATGAATGCCCGTTTAGATGGCCATATTGTACAAGGCCATGTAGACCAAACCGCCATCTGCACCGCCTTTGCCGAGCATGACGGCAGTTGGGAATATACCTTTGAATATGACAGCGCGATAGGTAACGTAACTGTAGAAAAAGGATCTACCTGCGTAAATGGCATTAGCCTTACGGTTGTTAATTCAAAAGCCAACAGCTTCTCGGTAGCCATTATCCCTTACACTTTTGAGCATACCAATTTGCAGCACGTGCGTGTTGGCTCGGTAGTTAACCTGGAGTTCGATATCATAGGCAAATACGTTGCCCGCCTGATGCAGCGCTAACGGCTCAGCGCCTCAATGCGCGAAGTGCTGTAAGCCATGTATTGCTGATGGTTTTTTGGCGGTTTTGATGCCAGGTACTTTTTGTAGTATTTGATAGCCATTTTGCGGTTCTTCAACTTATCATCATACAAAATAGCCAGCGCGTACAGGGTAACCGGTCGCTCGTTGTATTGCAATGCCTTTTGGTAGGCAGATAACGATAGTTTGGTTTTGTTGAGCCTGTCGTAACTTTCACCTATCTCGCCGTAATACGTATCAACTGATTTGGATATGGCCTTGTCAATAGCCTTTTCCAGATAAGCAATGCCCTTGCGCTGATCTTTTAAGCCCTTATAGGCCATGCCGGTGTAGTATAGCGAAGCCTCGGTTTGTACATCGTCGGCCAGTTTATTATAGGTATCGATACATGGCTGATATTTTTTTTCGAGATAATAGGATGTACCCAGCATACTGATCACCGCGCCCGACTGATCGCCTTCCTGCATCAGTTTATTACACAGGGCAATGGTTTCGGCTGTTTTACCTTGCTGAAAGGTGATCTTGGCCTTACCCAGTATCAGCGTAAGATTAGTGCTATCGGCTTCCAAAGCTGGTGATATTACTTTTTCGGCTTCATCTATCTGCTTCAACCCTAAATAAAAAATACTCAGGTCAAAAGCCACATCTCCATCCAGCGGGTTTATTTTGTTGGCCTGCTGCATGTAATATATTGATGAACCAAAATCGCCAACATTTTTGGCTAGGGTGCTTAGCTGGCGGTACACGTTAAAGTTGGTGCTATCCTTTTTCAGAATTTTTAAGTAGTAGATGATAGCCTTAGCGTTATTGCCCCGGCGGTTATTGATATTGCCTAAATTGAATAACACCGGTACGTTGAGTGAATCGGTTTCGAGCATGCGCAGGTAGTATTGTTCGGCCTGTGGCAGCTTGCCGCTCATTTGCGCAGTGTATGCCAGTGCAGACAGTATTTTGGTATCTGCTACAGTATCGCCATAAATACCATGCAGGTAACTAAAGGCATCGGCATAGCGCTGATTTTGGTAATGATCGAGCAATATGGTTGCATCATGTTTCGGCGTATTTTGTGCGTTTAAAGTAGTAAAAAGGCACATTATGATTATAAAGGTTAGCAGGCTTTTCATATTAACTAAGTTATTAGTTGATATTGACAATTCCAAATCTTGGCAGAGTTATTGTTTTATACCTGGCACATCATAATTAAAATACTATGGATAAGTTAAAGAAGTTCGCGCTGATGGAGAAAATTGTCCATGAGCTTGAGGATTTAAAGAACAGTCAGCAGGCGCTGATACAAAAAATAGCTAAAATTGAGGTTGATAATATCGACCTTGGCGATAAAAGGTTAGAGAAAGATCTGCCTGACATGCACCAGCGTGTAGCTGATAACCTGGATACCATTGCCGGTATACTTGATGATTTTGCACAGCAAACAGATCAGTACAGCAACAACAACAATATTGCTGCCCTGAAAGAGCAGGAAGCAATAAACAACGTATAACCAGTAGTAACTGAATATTGGTAAATATCCCCGCCCGTTAAGGCGGGGATATTTTTTTGCTCATATATTTCTCGAAATAATATACTGTTGAAGCATTATGGCCAAAAAGGTGTTGCTTAACTTGTTAATATAGTATAATTTAGCACCACATCAACTAATATCACTTATGAAAAAAATTACTTTGATGGCTGTTTTAGCCGTAGCTACTGTTGTTTATTCGTGCAAATCAAAAGCAGACAAAGACGCTGCCGACAGCACCGCCGCTGTTGAATCGGCCGAGGCCGCGACCGAAAAACCCGCTGCCGCATCAACCGAAGCCTCTCAGCCTGCTAACGAAACCAAAACTTATACTGTTACCTTCACTCCGGACAGCGCCATATTAGGTAAAAAGAAAGAAGCCCTGCTGAAACTGGTTGCTGTTAGCGCTACCGACCTGAGCGATCCTGACGGAAAATCGCAAGGTATTGAGCTGAAATTTAAAATAAGCGGTACTAATAAAGAGAAGATAGGCGGTAACAGCATTGGCATAGCTACCAACAATTTCAGGTTGGTATTGGATAACAATACCTCGATCAATGAAGCCAACGGTGGTTATTTTTCGGTACAACCGGAGTCGACCTCAGAGTCTGACGAGATCACTTACCGTATACCGGCAGGTGCCAAACCCAAAGCGCTTAACTTGTTTTTTGACGAAACCCGTGCAAGTGTAGGGGTTGAGTTGAAATAACGGACCCACCCAACCCTCCCGAAGCGAGGGCTTAAAAAAGCAAAGTCCTCCCCTTCGGGGAGGATTTAGGAGGGGTTGTGAACGTGTGCAGATTTCGAGCGATAGCTCGAAATGACAAATATTAATAGTATATTAAATCAATTCCCTCCCCCGGGAGGGCAGGGAGGGGTTTCACAAACAATACATAACAATATGCTATTCGCCATCATACTCGCATTAACATTCATCAGCGGCTTATTTTTGCCCTGGTGGTTTGCTGTGCTGATAGCTTTGGTGGTGGCTTATTTTGTTAGAACAACCGGGAGCGCGTTTTGGTCGGGCTTCGCGGGAGTGGGGTTGGCGTGGCTGGCGTTCTCACTGCTAAAAAGCCTGCCTAATAACAATGTGTTGGCTACGCGCATGGCAACGCTGTTCCATCTGCCGCACTGGTTATATTTGTTGCTGGTAACGGTGGTTATAGGCGGCTTGCTTGGCGGTTTTGCCGCGCTTACAGGTAAACTGGTACGCAAGGCGGTTGAACGTCCGCAATCGGCTTAATCAAATAATCCCTTGTCTTTACCGATGAATTTGGGGCGCATCAAATTCAATCCTAATTTTTTGTTGAACTGATCAGATACGTAATCGCTCAACTCGGGCGAGTAGCGTTCATCATGCTGGTGCATAAAAAACCACACCGATTGCAGGCCTTTATCGCTCCATTGCTTAATACGGTCTATCCAGGCATCAACACGCTCGTAATCGGTGCGGTGCAGGCTGTTGCCTACAAAGCGTATAAAGGCATGCGGTGTAGGTAAGTGCATGTGCACACAATCGCGACGGCCACTGGCATCGGTTATCACGGCGCCAATGTTCAGTTGCTTAAATAAGTTAAATACCCTTTCGCTGTTTTCGGGCACGGCAAACCAATCCTTGTGGCGCAGCTCAACAAATACCGGCACGTCCGTAGGCAAATGCTCTAAATATGCCTTTAACTCCGGGAAGCTTTTAGGGGTGAAGTTATCACTCAGCTGCAAAAACAGCGGCCCCAGTTTATCGCCAAAAGCGGCAATACCCTCGTAAAAACTGGTGGTAATATCCTCGGCATTCTTGAGGCGACGGATATGGCTGATGCTCTGTGAAAACTTAGGGCAAAATCTGAAATCAGGGTTCAGGTCGGCCTTATCTTTCCACTTGGCAATTGTGGCCTCGCCGTAAACCTGGTAAAAGGTGGCGTTAAGTTCAATACAATCAAAGTGCTTAACGTATTCATCCAAAAAATTGGCATCCTTGGTTTTGGGCGGATATATTTTACCTACCCACTCCTTACGCCCCCACTTGGCGCAACCTACATGCACCTGCAAATCGCCTTCGCGGTTTGATGCCGCTAAGGTGTCAATGGTGATCTGCGGATCAGCTTTGAGCGAGAAATCTATCGTTTCAAGTTCTTCGGGAGTAACGCGGCCAAATTCCATAGGGTAGGTGTTTTGGGGGATGAATAATTAACTGCCTAACTCAACAATACGGTCAAATTCCTCGGGTTTGAGCGACATAACCGACAAGCGACCCTGACGCACCAAACTAATATCTTTCAGGCGTTCATCAGCCTTGATCTGCTCCAGGGTAACCGGCTTTTTCAACGCTTCCACCGGCGATAGATCAACTACCACCCAGTTGGCATCATCAGTAGTAGGGTCCTGGTAAAACTCCTTAACCACTTTGGCAATACCCACAACCTCTTTACCCTCGTTGCTATGGTAAAACATCACCAGATCGCCTTTTTGCATGCCCTTCAGGTTGTTACGCGCCTGGTAATTTCGCACGCCATCCCAAAAAGTACGGCCATCCTCATTGAATTTTTCCCAGCTATATTTAAACGGTTCACTCTTTACTAACCAGTAGTTCATGTTATGAAAATTAAACAATTGCAAAAATGTTAAAAATTAACAGAATGAGTACAAGAAATTTTTTGCCGTAATATGATGATGTGTTTTGATATTATTTGATAATATGACTAATTGTAGTTATTTGAAAATGAGATGATAGGGTATATTTTTATAAAAAATCCTATCGCATATGGAAAAGAAAATATGTGGAGCACCACAACGACAATTGTATCTTGTTCCCTGCTTTGAAAAAAGTTTGTTTAGTAAAACCAGTCGATTCATAGTTACAGGATTATTGATCTTTTTAAGTCTTTCTTCTTACGGATTGGATTTACTTAAAAGAGATACGACCAAAAGAGATACAGTCCAAAAGGACACGAGTAAAAGAGATACTACGACGGTTTTTAGTTTTCTTAATGCAGCTGATTTCGATGTGAATGGTATAGGTAAATCCAATTATTTAGGGCACATAAATATTTATAGCCCCAGTATTAGGGGAGGGAAATTAGGGTTTAATGCGGGTATCATGAAAATATCCTATAATAGTGATAGTAGTATTATTTATCAACGTGAAAATATTTTAACCAATCCCATTAAAGACCTTAAGGTTGGAGATTCATATAATAGGCAATTAAATAAATATGATAAAATAGTCACGAATACAGCTTATAGCTTATACATACAGCCAACATTTACACTTTACAGTGATGATGATTTTAATCGAGTAATGTTTCACCTACACAACGAGTTATTAATATTTAATACAAAGGTGAGTTCTTCATACACTACTATGGCGCAGGATTCGCTGGTCTTTACCGCTGCTGATAGTGCTTCCAGTAATTTTGTAGCAAGAGGAAATGTAACAGAATCAAATCCTCCTACTTATAAAACAAGTAATTTAAATGGATATTTTGGAGCCGGATTTACTTTTGATTTAAAGTTTGGAAAAAGTGGATCATTCTTCTTTCAACCGACATTTGGGTGGACAACTAATTTCCCAAATTTTCAATCTAACCTTGGAAGGAGGGGACGTGATCAGGATAAATGGAATACATTTTATCTTGTAAGAGCATATTTTACAGAAAAGCTGTCCAATAATTCTAAGATAGTTTTGGGGACAGATATACGAGGTTTATTTCCCAGATATTCTCCTCTTTACTCAATTTATGCTGGGCTAAGCCTCAATATTGAAGCTGTAGCAAGCTTATTCAAATAAGGTATAATAAAACTTTCTCTCAATGCAAAATCTTAAACATCAACTCCCGCATCAATTCACCGGGGGGGAGGTTTGATTCTACGCCTTTGCTTTTCAGGTCATACTCGCGTAGCAGGCCTATGATCTGCATGGTTTTGGCAAAGTTGTAGTTGCGGGCGGCTTGTTCGTAGTCCTTTACAAAGTAGGGGTTTACACCCATTTCTTTAGCCAGGTTTTGCGGGGTTTTATCCTTTACGTAATGGTACACCAGCACCTTGCTAAAGTAGTTATTCAGGTTGCCAAACAGCAGCACAATGGGGTTGGCTTTCGGGTTGGCCTCAAAATAATTGATGATCTGGTTGGTTTTCAGCACATCCTTTTTGGCGAGGGCAGCCTGTAGCTCAAACACATTATACTCCTTGCTTATGCCGATGTTATCCTGAATATGCTTCAGTGTAATTTCCTCGCCCTGCGGTACGTTGAGCATCAGTTTTTCAAGCTCGTTGGCAATTTTTGAAAGATCGTTACCCAGGTACTCGGCCAGCATATTGGTAGCCTGCTGATTGGCGCGATAGCCTTTATCCTGCACAAATCCCTCTATCCAGCCGGGTATCTTGTTATCATACAAACTGGTCGATTCAAATACCAATCCGCTTTTTTCAATGGCTTTATAAGTTTTCTTGCGCTTATCAAACTTGGCATATTTGTAGCAAAATACCAATATGGTGCTTGGCAGCGGGTTTTCAAGATAGGCCAGCAGCGGGTTTATGTGCTTTTTGTCGTCGTCGTCCTTACCCCATTTCATTTCCTGGGCTTCCTTAACCAGTACCACCTGGTAGTCGGCCATCATGGGGTAGCGTTTGGCGGCGTTGAGCACGGTCATCATCTCGGTATCCTTGCCGTACAATACCGTTTGGTTAAAGCTGCGTTCGGCAGCGGGCAGGGCATTGTGCTCAATATAATTGCTTATCAGGTCGATATAGTAAGGTTCCTCGCCATGCAACAGGTACAGGGGCTTGAACTTACGGTTTTTGAGGTCCTTTAAAATATCAGTAGCAGTCATATCGTAAGGGTCAAAATTACACAATACAAATGGCAAAGGCGAGGCGCACGGGCGGCCATTTTAAAATTACTTTAAAGGTTTTTGTACCTTGCGGCGCTAAATTATTTGTGATAGTTGATATGAGTTTGCTGCAACCGTTGGCGCTGCCCCCATACCCCTTTAAAATTACCGAAGCTAACGGACAGCTCACCCTGTTTGATGAATTGCGCAAAAAGCACATCATCATAACACCTGAGGAGTGGGTGCGCCAGCACTATGTGCAATACCTCATCAACCAAAAGCAATACCCAAAGGCATTAATGCGGTTAGAGGGTGGCCTAAAACTAAATGGCATGAGCCGCCGTACCGATATTGTGGTTTTTAACCGCGATGGCGAGCGTATTTTAATGGTGGAATGTAAGGCGCCGTCGGTAAATATTGATCAAAAGGTGTTTGACCAGATTGCCCGTTACAACATGGCGCACAAGGTGAATTTGTTGGCCGTTACCAATGGCTTGCAGCATTATTATTGCCGTATTGACCATGAGCAGGGCAGCTATCAGTTTATTGCTGATTTGCCGGGATATAATGAACTTTAGCTGGCTATGGATACCAGTGCCTGCATTTTCTCGAACAGGTCTTCCGGCTTAAATGGTTTTGATACATAATTGTTCATGCCCGATTCATAAACCTGCTCCTGTATATCAAACAAAGCCGATGCTGTAAGCGCGATGATAGGCGTATTAGCCTTTTTAGGATCAACAAGCTTGCGTATCTCGCGGGCAGCCTCAAAGCCATCCATTACCGGCATTTGTAAATCCATCAGCACGATATCAAAATTACCGTATTGCAGTTTTTGTACAGCCAGGGCACCATTCTCGGCAATGGTAGGGGTGATCTTCCATTTAGAGAGCAGCTTTTTCATCAGCATAACATTCACAATGTTATCCTCGGCTATCAGTACCTGTAAATAGCTCAGGTCATTAGCGTCGGGCAGTGGTTTGGGAGCTTCAACAGGTTCAATAACCTCGGTTGATACATCAAACTCCATCTGGAATGAAAACTCCGACCCAACACCCGGTTTGCTGTTTACGTTAAGCTGCAAACCCTGTAACTCAAGCAAGCGTTTTACAATGGCCAGGCCTAAACCGGTACCACCATACTGGCGGGTAACGGTAATGTTTTCCTGCGCGAAGGGTTCAAAAATAGCCTCCAGGTTATTTTGCGCTATGCCGATGCCGGTATCTTTAACAGAGAATAAAACGGTGCTGGTATTATGCCTGTCCTCAACACAAGTGGCGCGTACCCAAACGTTACCCTGCTGGGTGAATTTTATGGCGTTGCTTACCAGGTTAAATATGATTTGGGTGATGCGGGTAGGGTCGCCAAAAAACACTTTGTTTTTGAGGCGACTATCAACATCAAGTTTGAATAGTAATCCTTTTTCTTCGGCTTTGATTATAAAGCCGCCGCAAATGTTGTTGAGCAATTCAGGCAGATCGATGCGGATATTCTCAAAAGCTACCTTGCCCGATTCTATCTTGTTAAAATCCAGTACATCATTCACGATAGATAACAGGTTGCCTGCCGAAAATTTAAGTATATCGAGGTTTTCTTTTTGATCGCCGCGCGGATTGTTCATCAGCAACAAATTAGTCATGCCGATAACCGCGTTAAGCGGCGTACGTATCTCGTGCGACATGGTTGACAGGAACTCCGATTTTGCATGGGTCGATTTTTCGGCCTTTTGCATAGCCAGTTCCAGCTTACGGTTAAGCTGCGCCTGCTCATCGCTAACGCTTTTAAGCTGACGTATATTGGCGATAAACGCGTTATAAAAATGCCCTATTACAAATATGGTAAGTATAAAGTTGGCAAATACGCAAATAATGATGGTGGATTGATCAAACTTTTCGGGCTTAAAATCAATAATATAGCTGGTTTCGTGCTGTAATAACAAAAAGCCAAGGGTAGGCAGCAAGTTAGCCAGGGAGTAAGCTATACCCCAGCGATAGCCCAGCATGTAAAAAGAGAATATGATGATCAAAATGATGATCTGCACGGTCATCATGTTCACATCCTGCAATATCACAAAAATATTTCCCAGTGTGATAAGGGTGCCTATTATGAGTAACCAATGCGAAATACCTGCCCAGTCGGCTTTGTGGGTAAGATATTTAAACATGCTTACCACACTCAGCAATAAAGCTGCGGAGATAAGGGTGATGCCGGGTTGTTCTTTTGAGTTAACGCTGATTAATAACATCAGCATTGAAACAATTACGAAGATCAATCCGTAATAAAGTAACTTAATACGAGCTTGATCAAGTAGTGATTGATCGCTATTGAGTATGCGTTTTAATGAAAAGTTTAAAAAACCAGCCCGGGTACTCATTGATATATACGTTCAAATAAACAGGGTAAGGGAACCCGGCAAACCATATTTTGCCGGATTCTCTGTCTATTTTACCTGCAATTAATTGGCCAAAGATGCAAGGCTTGCCTCTATTATGGCCAGTTTTGCCTCGGCATCAGCCTTTTTGCGGTGCTCGTTTTCGATGATTTCGGGCTTGGCATTGGCAACAAATTTTTCGTTGTTGAGCATGCCATTAACTTTTTTCAGGAAGCCTGTTAAATACGCTTTATCATCTTCAAGGCGTTTCTTTTCAGCTTCAACATCAACGTTTAGTTCAAGCGGTACAAAAAATTCGTCGGTGTAGGCCATAAATGCCACAGCGCCACTCACTTTGGTATCCGTAAAGGTTAACTCGCTAACATTGGCAAGCTTTTGGATAATACCTGTGTAATTGGTGTACCCAATACCTGAGTTTATTTTTCCTATAAGTTGTAAACTTTCTTTAGGAGATAGCTGATTTTTGCTTCTCACATTTCGCACTTGCCCAATAATTGATTTTACTACCTCAATATCGTTGATTAGCTGGGTATTTACTTCCCCATTTGCGGGCATTTGTGCCACAATGCAACAATCATTTTCCTCACGTTCGCCAAACAGATCATCATGCCATAGCTCCTCAGTTGTGAAAGGCATAAACGGATGTAATATCCTCAATATATCCTCAAAGTAGCGGATGGTCACTTCGTAAGTTTGCCTGTCAATAGGTTGCTGGTAGGCCGGTTTTATCATTTCCAGGTACCAGGCGCAGAAATCATCCCATACCAGTTTATAAGTGGCCATTAAGGCCTCGTTTAAGCGGTATTGGGTAAAGTTATCTTCTATCTCGGTTAAAGCTTGGTTAAAGCGGCTCTTAAACCATTCAATCGACGTAGTATTAGGGCATGGCAAGCTATCGTCAACTTCCCAGCCTTTTACCAGGCGGAAAGCGTTCCATATCTTATTACCAAAGTTACGGCCCTGCTCACAGTACGATTCATCAAACATTAAATCGTTACCGGCGGGTGAGCATAACAGCATACCCACACGTACACCATCGGCACCGTATTTCTCGATCAGATCAAGTGGATCAGGCGAGTTGCCTAATGATTTCGACATTTTGCGGCCCAGCTTATCGCGCACAATACCGGTAAGGTATACATTGCGGAAAGGTACTTCCTTACGCCATTCAATGCCGGCCATGATCATCCTCGCTACCCAAAAGAATAATATCTCGGGCGCGGTTACCAGATCGTTAGTAGGGTAGTAGTATTTTATCTCCTCGTTATCAGGCTCGGCAATACCGTTGAATACTGATATTGGCCATAACCATGATGAGAACCAGGTATCAACCACATCATCTTCCTGGCGCAGTTCGGTAAAGGCGATGCCTGCCTTTCCGAACTCAGCCTTAGCTTCTTCCTCGGTTTTGGCAACTACCCATTCGTTTTTCTCGTTGTACCAGGCCGGTATACGCTGCCCCCACCAAAGCTGGCGACTGATGTTCCAGTCTTTCACGTTCTCCATCCAGTGGCGGTAGGTGTTAATGAATTTCTCGGGGATCAGTTTTACCTCGCCGTTCAACACCATATCAAGCGCTGGCTTGGCCATCTCGGCCATTTTACAGAACCATTGCATAGATAGCTTAGGCTCAATAACAGCATCCGTACGTTCCGAAAAACCTATTTGTGATTTATAATCCTCAGTTTTAGCTAATGATCCGGCTTCCTCCAGCAGCACAGCTATCTTTTTACGGGCAGCAAAGCGATCTTCTCCAACTAATATCTGTGCGCTTTCGTTAAGGGTGCCGTCGTCATTTAAAATATCAATAACTTGCAGGTTGTGCTTTTGGCCTAACTGGTAGTCATTCAAATCGTGTGCAGGGGTAACCTTTAAACAGCCGGTACCAAATTCCATATCCACATACTCATCCAGTATTACCGGTATCTCACGGTCAATAAGTGGTATCAGCACTTTTTTGCCATGCAGATGCGTGTAGCGCTCATCATTAGGGTTGATGCAGATAGCGCTATCCGCCATAATGGTTTCAGGACGGGTGGTGGCGATGGTTAAGAAGTCCGAAAGTCCGAAAGTCGGAGAGTCCGAAAGTTTTTCTTGTAGATCAGAGTGTAAATCTTGCAAAGCTGAAATTACTTCTTGCTTTTCATCATCGCCAATTACAACCTGTGGCTTTTCGTCTTTCTGACTTTCTGCCCCAACTACTTTATAATTGATATAATAAAGCTTCTGGTTTACCTCTTTACGGATAACTTCCTCGTCGCTAACGGCGGTTTTGCCTTGCGGGTCCCAGTTAACCATGCGCACGCCGCGGTATATCCAGCCTTTTTTGTACAGATCAATAAAGGTATCGATCACGGCCTCGCTCATGTGCGGGTCCATGGTGAAAGCGGTACGATCCCAATCGCATGATGCGCCCAGCTTTTTAAGCTGCTCTAAAATAATGCCGCCGTATTTTTCTTTCCACTCCCAGGCGTATTTCAAAAATTCGTCGCGGGTTAGGTCTTTTTTGCTGATGCCTTTTTCTTTGAGCATGGCCACAACCTTAGCCTCGGTAGCGATGCTGGCGTGATCGGTACCGGGTACCCAGCAAGCGTTTTTGCCTTTCATGCGGGCGCGGCGTATCAGCACATCCTGAATGGTATTGTTAAGCATGTGGCCCATGTGCAGCACCCCGGTAACATTTGGCGGAGGTATCACAATAGTGTACGGCTCGCGCTCGTCGGGTACCGATTTAAAAAACTGCTGCTGCAACCAGTAGCTATACCATTTATCTTCAAATTCCTGTGGCTGATATTTACTCATAGTGCGCAAAAATAATAATCCTGCGGTTATTGTTAGTGGTCAATTTTATTAGTCCATGGTCGATGGTCCATAGTCCATGGCAATAGTTAATTAACAGTATGATATTTATAGCCTTATTAGTCCATAGTCCATGGTAATAGTTAATCAACAGCATGATATGTAAATCATAACTACTCACCCTTATTTACCATGGACTATGGACCATCGACTATGGACTACTTCACCAGAACAATATTTTTACAAATACTCAGTTATATATAGTACATAAGTTTTGATCAACATGAAAACACTGTCGTTCAATAGGTTTGTGCACGAGTTGTTAAAAAAATCAGGGCTTGAGGTTCTGGTTAACTGGTTCAACCGTTAATAGTAATTGCAGTTTTTATAAGCATTTACCTAACTTTAATTTCATATTAACCGACTAACATGAAATTAAAGTACCTGAGTTTAGCACTCCCGGCAGTGCTATGCACTACTTCAGCCACATTTGCTCAGAGTGGCAAAACAGATCAGCCTCAAAAATTTATTGATACCCAAAATATGGACACCGCCGTTAAACCCGGTGATGACTTTTTTGAATATGCCAACGGTGGTTGGGTAAAACATAACGAAATACCCGCCAAGCAAACCCGTTGGGGCAGCTTTATTATGCTGAGGCAGGAAAGCACTGATAAACTCATCAGCATACTGGACGAGGTAAGCAAGCAAAGCGATAACCCCAAAGGCAGCATAAAACAACGCACTGGCGATCTGTATGCCAGCGCTATGGATAGCCTCGCTATTGAAAAGAAGGGCTACAATCCTATTAAAATAGACCTGAAACGTATTGATAAAATAGCCTCGGTACAAGGTGTTGTTAACGAATTAGTGTACGAACGGGTGAATGGCCTGGGCAGCCCGCTGTTTGGTTTTGGTGTAGGCCAGGATTCAAAGAATCCCACTAAATACATCGTGAGCCTTGGTCAAGGTGGTACTACCTTGCCCGATCGTGATTATTACCTGAAAAGCGATGCCCGCAGCCAAAAGATTCAGGATGCGTATAAAAAATACATCATCCAGCTGTTTACTCTGACAGGCACGCCTGCCGATGTTGCCGAGAAGAACGCGGCCATCATCTGGCAAGCCGAAAAAACTTTGGCCGCGGCCCAACTTAGCCGTGTAGCCATGCGCGATCCGAATGCTACTTATAATAAATTCACCGTTGCCGCTTTCAGCAAAACTACGCCAAACCTTAATTGGGTTGTGTTATTACCCAAGCTGAAAACACCGGGACAGGACTCTATGCTGGTATCAAACCCGGCATTCATGAAAACAGCCGACTCGTTATTGACCGCTACGCCGCTTGATGATGTAAAGGTGTATCTGAAATGGAATATATTGAAAGGTGCGGCAAGCTCATTAAGCTCACCATTTGTAAAGGCCAGCTTTGATTTTAACAGCGTGCTTAGCGGCCAAAAGGTACAGGCTCCGCGCAGCGAGCGTATGTCGGCATTGGTTGATGGTAGTTTGGGCGAATTGTTAGGGCAGCTGTATGTGGCCAAGTATTTTCCGCCTGCGGCCAAACAGTATATGGAAAAATTGGTGAACAACCTGAAGGTTGCTTATGCCGAGCACATCAAAAATCTGGATTGGATGAGTGCCGCTACAAAGGATCGTGCACTTAAAAAATTGAATGCCTTTACGGTTAAAATTGGTTATCCGGATAAATGGCAAACCTATGATGGCCTGAACATCAGCCGTAATGATTACGCGGGCAACCTGCGCAATATATCGGTATGGCGATATAATTACATGGTTACCCGCCTGGGCAAACCGGTTGACAAAACTCGCTGGGGCATGACGCCGCCGACCGTGAACGCTTACTATAATTCGGTAAATAACGAGATTGTTTTCCCGGCTGGTATACTGCGCTTTCCGTTTTTTGATTTTAATGCCGATGATGCCATTAACTATGGTGGTATAGGCGCGGTTATAGGTCACGAGATAACACATGGGTTTGATGATCAAGGTCGTAAATATGATGCTGATGGTACCCTTCGCGATTGGTGGACAGCCGAAGATGCCGATAAATTTAAGCAACGCAGCGATAAGGTGGTTGAGCAATACAATGCCCTTACCGTATTAGATACTATGCATGTGAATGGTCGTTTAACGCTTGGCGAAAACCTGGCCGACTTAGGCGGATTAAGCATTGCTTACGATGCTTGGAAAAAAACCAAGCAAGGCCAGGGCGGAGAAAAGATAGATGGCTTTACGCCCGATCAGCGTTTCTTTTTATCGTGGGCGCAGGTATGGCGCAGCAAGCAGCTGGCAGAAACCGCCGCCCAACGCATCCTGACAGATCCGCACTCGCCGGAGGAGCACCGCACCAATGCCCCAATAACAAACATTGATGCCTGGTACAAAGCGTTCGACGTTAAACCAGGCGACAAGATGTATAAGAAACCCGAAGACAGAGCGAGGATTTGGTAAATAAATATTTTGTATGTCATTTCGAACGAGGTACGAGGAGAAATCTGTCTGCGTTCATCGCAAAGCGACAGATTTCTCGCTATCGCTCGAAATGACAGTGTGAAACTTGAAAAAGCCCGGCAGCAGTACGTTGCCGGGCTTTTTTTTATTACCATGCACAGCTATCCATTTGTAAAATTAGTTGTACCGTATGTTGTGCTTACATTAATTATACCGCAAAACTTATCTTTGCGGCAATCATGTTCATCAACCAATTTTATGATAAAGGACTGGCGCATGCCTCGTATGGCATTATTCGCGCCGGTAAAATGGTGGTTATTGATCCTGCCCGCAACCCGCAGCAGTATTATGACCTGGCCACGCTGCACGAAGCCGAAATTGTAGGCGTTATTGAAACCCACCTGCATGCCGATTTTGTAAGCTCGCACCTCGAGATACATCAAACCACGGGCGCTACGGTTTATATCAGCAAGCTGGCCGGTGCCGAATACCCGCACCAAACATTTGATGATGGCGACGTGATCCAGTTGGTCGATATTAAGTTGAAAGCCATTAACACCCCCGGCCACTCGCCCGATTCTATCTGCATTTTGGTAGAGGATGAGAACGGGAAGGATACAGCTATCTTCACTGGCGATACCCTTTTTGTAGGCGATGTTGGCAGACCCGACCTGCGCGAGAGTGCTGGCAACATCAAGGCGAAAAAGGAAGAACTGGCGCACCAGATGTACCATACCACCCGCCATAAATTAATGACCCTGGCTAAAGATGTTACGGTTTACCCGGCACATGGCCCCGGCTCGTTATGCGGTAAAAATATTAGTGCTGACCTGCAAACCACCATAGGCCGCGAACTGCGCGAAAACTATGCCCTGCAACTAATGGAGGAGCTGAATTTTGTAAAGCTGCTGATTGCCGATCAACCATTTGTGCCCAAATACTTTGGGTACGATGTGGAAACCAATAAAACCGGTGCCCCTGCTTTTAAGCCGGGTATTGATGCGGTTAAGATAGTCGACAGCATCAATGCTCAGGATGGAGCATTGATAATAGATACCCGCCCTGCCGTGCAATTTAAAAAAGGCCATTTACCCGGTGCCATTAACTTACAGGACGGCGAGAAGTTTGAAACCTGGCTGGGCTCCATAGTTGGACCGGATGAGCAGTTTTACATCATCGCGGCCAGCGAATATTGCATTAACGAAGTTGTTGCCAAAGCAGCCAAAATAGGTTACGAAAAGAATATCATAGCTGCGTCAACCGCATTAAAGGGGGAGTTAATACAGGATGAAGAATTTACCGGCGACATTGTAAAAGATCAAAACAACTATACCATAGTTGATGTACGCAACACCGGCGAAACAGCTAAAGGCAAGGTATTTAAAAATGCCATCACCATACCGCTGCCCGAACTGCGTGAACGTGTGAACGAAATACCAACCGACAAACCCATTGTAGTACACTGCGCGGCAGGCTATCGTTCAGCAGCGGCAAGCAGCATTGTTGAGGCTGCTGTAACTAATGTGCCGGTGTATGATTATGGGGAGAGGATAAAAGAGTTAATGGTAGCTGGTTCATAATTTTATACTTTATGGAATACGAGTGCAATCATCAACCCGTAGATACTGAACGTATACAACAAAATATTGAGAAATATGGCTGCCATGTTACTATGGTTCAGGCTGATAGTTATCTTCCGGGGTTTGCGTATTCAATTGGTTTGTACAAGAATTTTGGTCATCCCGAAATTATCTGCTTTGGGTTGAAACTGGAAACAATGCACGAACTGATCAATGAGGCTTGTGACATAATAAGTAAAGGAAAGCGCTTAGAATCGGGAGGGCTTTACGATGAATTTCTTGATAATTATAAGGTGACTTTTATTGATGTTGCTAAAGAGCACCATGACGATTATTTGGGCATCGCGATAAATTATTACGGAGCAGATGTTGATTTTCCGGCAGTGCAGCTTGTTTGGCCTGATAAACAGCATAATTTCCCTTGGGATGATGATTTTAACAAGGATTGGGTATTTACTCAACCGTTATTAGATCGGAATACCGATTTTAAGTTTTACGAAGCACGAAATACTACTGCTTTTACCACTAAACAGGTTTTGGATGGAGAACCTGTGTTGTATGTATATCATAATTTGGATGGGGATTGGCAGTTTCATTCAAATGACGATCCGAATACAGATGATGGTAGAATAGTCAGTCTTGAGGAGATTGTAAAATCAGATCCATCCATCAATAATATTTATCATTTACAATATGGTTGGAGCGCATGGCGTAGTTCGAAAGAAGAAAAATGGCAATATGCACCTTATGAAGAAGACGACCAATAACTATCAACCATGAACCATGAACTTCAAATAGTCACCACTGCCGATGGTTCCAAAACCATTTATAACCCGGCCGTGGGCGAGAATTACCATTCAAAACATGGTGCTTTGCAGGAGAGTCAGCATGTGTTTTTGAACTCTGGTCTGCGTTATTTTTTGGCAGGCGAAGATGTAAAAGAAGTATCGGTGCTCGAAGTAGGGTTTGGTACCGGCTTGAATTTTTTACTGAGTGCCGATTATTGCTTCGCGCAGCAAATCAAACTAAACTATACAGGTATTGAAGCCTACCCGCTAACGCAGGAGATGCTTGAGCAAACCGGCTACGATGCCTATTGCTCGCCGCAATTATGGCATCAATTCACCGGTGCTTACGCGGATGCCTTAACAGGTGAGGCTCAACTGAACGACTATTGTGATCTTACAATAGCCCATACCAAACTGCTTGATTTTACATCGGCCCAACAGTTTGATGTGATTTATTTTGATGCCTTCGCCGCCATCCATCAACCCGAAATGTGGGATAATACGGCCATTGCACACACCCTGCAATTTTTGAAACCCGGTGGTGTATTTGTTACCTACGCCATTACCGGCAACCTGAAACGCAGCATCAAAGCCCTCGGCCTAAAGGTTGAAAAAGCCCCCGGAGCGCCCGGTAAAAGGGAGATGCTAAGGGCGATAAAGAGTTAAACTCTAAATGCTAAACCCTAAATTCTAAAAGGAAAATATAAAGAGCAAACTCTAAGATCTAAATACTAAACTCTAAATTAAGATTATAGTAAATTCGAAATTGAACATCCGAAATTCGAAATAAATAAACATTCGAAATTGAAAATTCGAAATCCGAAATAAGGAACTACCTTTGCCCAAAAACACAGCATTATGCCTCTGATACCGCCTGTAACCGGCTCAACACCGACCGTAGCTTTTGAACGTTTGTTGAAGATCATGGACGATCTGCGTGAAAATTGTCCGTGGGATAAGAAGCAGACCATCGAGAGCATCAGGCATCTTACCATTGAGGAAACCTACGAACTGTCCGACGCTATACTGAGCGGTGACCTGCAGGAAGTTAAAAAGGAACTGGGCGATATTATGCTGCATCTGGTATTCTACGCGCGCATAGCGTCAGAAACTAATGAATTCAATATTACCGATGTGGTGAATGGTATTTGCGATAAGCTGATCAACCGCCATCCGCATATCTACGGCGATATTGAGGCTGAGGATGAAGCTGCCGTAAAACGTAACTGGGAGCAGATCAAACTTAAGGAGGGCAATAAATCTGTTTTAGGTGGTGTACCTGCATCGTTACCTGCGCTGGTAAAGGCATCGCGCATACAGGAGAAAGCCCGCGGCGTAGGTTTTGACTGGGAGGACAAAAGTCAGGTTTGGGAAAAGGTAGAGGAGGAAATGCAGGAGTTCAAAGCCGAATTTAATGTGGATAACGGCACCGATATCGACCACGAAAAGGCCGAAGGTGAGTTTGGCGACCTGATGTTCTCGCTCATAAATTACGCACGTTTCATCAACATAAACCCCGAGGATGCGCTGGAGAAAACCAACCGTAAATTCATCAAGCGTTTTCAATACCTCGAAACAAAGGCCAACGAGCAAGGCAAAAAACTGCACGATATGACGCTGGCCGAAATGGACGTTTTTTGGAACGAAGCGAAAAAACTTTAAAAATTTTTCAGCACCGGTGTATCGTTTTTTCCTGAGCTGCCGTAATGGTTAAAAAGCTTAAGAGAAATGAATAGAAAACTGACTAATGTGATGGTTGTAGGTGCTTTGCTGGTAAGCATTTTAGGCACCGGGTGTTTAAAGAATAACAATAATGATGTTACTCCGTTACCTGAGCTTACAGGAAATTTTAAAGGCTCATACTACATCCTTAAAAGAAGAACTAACGGTACCGGTTTTGATACCGCCAAAAAGATCCCTGTATCATTACGTTTAAAGGCTGATAGCGGCTACACACTACGTACCGATAGTACTTTAGTACACGCTAACAGCAACGGTAACTTCGCTTACGATTACTCGTACATCAAGTTTACTGATAAAACTTACTCTGATACATCAAAACGCAAGCACCTGGTTGATATTTATGCCTACTATTACGATGGTACAAAATTCCAGATAGCACGTGGTTCAAATCCGGATACTACCAGATGGGTTTACAATTTGACTAAAACGGCTAATTAACTACTGATTAATTGTGTCATTAGTTACCTTTATCATCCCCCAAAGGGAACACACAACTAATCAGGCGAAACCGTTAATGCATCTAACCAAAGGCATTGCTGAGAGCGAGCTCATCAGTCAATGTAAACAAGGCAACCTCAGATACCAGGAAGTGCTGTATAAGCAGTTCTATGGCTATGCTATGGGTGTTAGTTTGCGGTACAGCATTAATCGTGATGATGCCTTAGAGGTAGTTAATGACGCATTTATAAAGGTTTTTAACGCTATACATACATATAACGAGGATAAGCCATTTAAGGCCTGGCTGCGAACAGTGGTGGTTAATACCGCGATTGATCAGCGGCGCAAGGGCCTTAAGTTTATGGCGAACACTGATATTGACGAAGCGCCGCCAATTGGTGAGGGTGCCACGGTAATAAGCAAAATGAACGCGCAGGATATTTTAAAACTGCTGAATTTATTGCCTGAGATACAAAGCACCATATTTAACTTATATGAGATAGACGGGTACAACCATGAAGAAATAGGCAAGATGTTAGATATACCGGTCAGCTCTTCGCGAGTTTACCTGAGCAGGGCTAAGGAGAGGTTGAGGAAAATTTTAAGTACGGAAGGAGAAAGCTTATGAAAGACGAGCTTAACGACGACTTAAAAAGACGCATCAGCGAGGTTTTTGATAATTACGAAGACCAGGGCGCTGATGCAGGATGGATGCTGCTCAGAGAGAAGTTTCCGGCACCGGCACGTAACCGCGGTGTAATGAAGTTGTGGTGGCTTTCGGCCGCCGCGGTTATATTGCTGTGCCTGGGTTTAGGTTTATGGATACGCTTTGATCAGCCCGATCAAAATAACCAGATAGCCGTAACCAAACCGGTTAAAAAAGCACAGCCCGAAGTAAGCAAGGTTGATGACAGTCCGGCTGTTAAAAAAGAAGATACTAATACCGAAAATAATACAAGCGCTACCAGGCCAACTGCCGATAATTATGCCGCCACAGGTTTTAAACCTGCTGCGCCAACATTGGCCAAACCTGCTGAGAGCGTGTTAGCCGAACAAGCTGTAACTGCGGCAAGGCGCGGAGTTGCTGAAAACAACAGTGAGGCCCCAAGCCTCATTGCATCAACTGTTAATAGGGGGAAAAAAGACAGTGTTATCAGTACTCCGCGTCCGCAGGCGGCTCAGCAACAATACATAGCCGCGGCACCTGTTGAAAAAACGGATAATGTGGCAACCACTAAACAACCGGGTACAGATCAGCCTACGGTAACAGCCCCTAAAAAGAATATTGATGCCATGTTTGAGGCCGATTATGCCAAAAACAACACCAAAAAGCAGGAGAAAAAAAGCGAAAAGCTGGTAAACTTTGGCGTGTATGCGGCAACCTACGTTAACTATGCCAAGGGTAGCGATAACCGGGTGAATGTTGGCGCGGGTGTATCGTCTGATTTCAGGCTGACCAAAAACCTGAAACTATCTACAGGGGTATCAATAGCGCAAAATTCGTTCAACTACAATGTTAGCAGCCCAATGCAATTAACAAACGCTGCTGCCGATGCATCGGTAGTGGCTAACTCGTTAAAAGCGGGCGATGAAAAAGCCTTTAATACATCAATAGCGGCACCTACGCTGCAAAATTATAATGCCAGCCTGATGGGGCTTGATGTGCCGGTGAATTTGAAATACGAGTTCAACCCGGAGAAAAATGATACCTACATATCAGCCGGTTTAAGTTCGGGTACGTTCCTTAATCAAAATTATAATTATAGGTACAATTACTCGTCGCTATCGCGTGATGATAACCGTGTGGTAACCGAAAGAGTAGAGGAGGGCGCAGGTAATTTCTACTTCGCCAAAACGCTTAACGTGGCCTTTGGTATAGGTTATCCGCTGGGTAAAAGTAACCGCCTGGTAATTGAGCCATTTGTTAAATACCCCTTAGATGGGCTCGGTGCGCAACAGATAAAGTTTGGCGCGGGTGGTATCAACCTGAAACTGAATTTTCAAACCCGGAAAAAATAAGTTAAATACCCTTAAAACAACAAAGCAGAAGAACGGATGCTGGCGCGCATGTTGCTTCTGCTTTATTAATTAAGCATGCCCGCTGCGTGGTCAGTGCTTAACAAATAACGGATACGGTTAAGGCGTTGTGTATTCCTTAAAGCTATAGTGTTTGTCTGTATTTTGAAATACCCACATCTGGGTATAAATCCCATCTATGGTACTAAAAACTGCATTAGCCCTGGCTTTATTGATAGGTCGAGCGTTATGGGTTGTGTGTAATCTATAAGTTCGTCATCGGCATGCAGGTCGGTACCCATCCATTTAAGCGATATGCTTTTGCCAGTGTAGGTTTGGTAGCCAAATGCCGGGCAATCATTACCATCAATCAAGTGTTGCAGGTAGTCGGCAAATTGGCGGCGTTGTTTTTCGGGTAGCAGTACCAACTCAAGCAAGCCATCCCCCGGATCGGCCGCAGGTGCCAGGTTTAAATTTGGCCCAACCGAGCAAATGTTCATCGCCTCAACCAATAAATAACAGCCGCTAATGGTTTCGCCGTCAACTTTAATGATGCACTCACGAGCTTCATAATTCAGCACAATATCCTTTAAAACTTCCAGTGCCTTTTGTATTTCCTTTTCGGGGGTGTCGAGGCTTTTTTTGTCGATCTGTTTCATATCCCGCATTAACTGTGGGAAAATGCCATAGCCAAATCCTTCCAAAAACAGCACTTGTTCATCAAGTCCGCTAACATAGGTTACATCTAAACCCTTAATGTTCTTGCTATGCCACGAGTGTACAATATCTTTTATATCGCCACTAATGTTCAACGTTTTGGCAATGTTGTTGGCTGTGCCGAATGGTAAAACACCGATACGATATGGGTTGTGCGCATCATTCTTCAAAATGGCTTTGGCTGCCTTACGTACGGTACCATCACCGCCAACAATTATAACTATTTCGGTGCCGGGTTCTATCTGTTCCCAGCCATCTTCTTTTATAGATGAGTAATTGGTGGTAAAGCCCTCGCTCTCTATCAGTTCTATCAGGTTTTCTTTGGAGTGGTCTTTATCGCCAGCTCGGGGGTTATGCAATAGTTTTGCTTTTGGCATGGGTATATGTTTAATTAACAATCAATTAAAACATACCTTTTGTTTTGTGGTTGAAATAATAAACTAACTGTTAAAAGTTATGAGAATATTAATCACAAATGACGACGGAATATATAGCCCCGGCATAGCAGCCCTGGCGCAAATAGCACGCAAGTTTGGCGAGGTTAGGGTAGTAGCGCCCGACGTGGAGCAATCATCAATGGGCCATGCGGTTACGCACTCACGCCCTTTGAGCTATAAAAAATCACCCATCGAGTTTCCGGGCATTGAGGCCTATAGGGTTAACGGTACTCCTGCGGATTGTGTGGCGTTGGGCACACACCTATGGTCAAAAACCGATGTGGTATTATCAGGCATCAACATGGGGCCAAACCTGGGTAATTCCATGTGGCACTCGGGTACCCTGGCGGCGGCCAAGCAGGCTGTATTGCTGGGTATAAGAGGTATAGCGCTAAGTACGCCTGTAGGTAAAACCGAACCCGATTTTCATGCGCTTGAGCCATTTGTTGAGAAGGTGCTAAGCTCATTACTTGAGGAAACCTCATTGGCGCTATACAATGTGAATTTCCCCGAACATCCTACTGATATTACGTGGACAAGGCAATCGGTACGTTTATATGATGGTACTGTAATTCCGGGTACTGATCCGTTAGGCCGCAAGCATTATTGGTTCACTGTTACCCCGCTTGAGCCTGCCGATGAGGGCACAGACCGCTGGGCCGTTGAAAACGACCTGGTATCGATCACCCCACTAAGGCTGGATTTGACCAATGAGGCCGAACTTAAAAAAATGATACAAACACAGCCGGTAGGTTTATAACCATCGGCTGTGCTTTAATATGTTATTGCTTTGTTTTGTATAGAGTTTGCTCTAACTCGCCTTTTTTGTCGGCTTCAACAAGCGCCTTTACCTTTTTACTCATCTTAACCTGATTTTTAGGATCGCTCATATATTGCAGAACTTGTTTTGTAGCTGCTAACCCCGCCTTTTTAGGATCTTTTATTTCAGGCTGATTAATGGCCACTTTTACAAGGGCTGCCATATACATACCAAGATTATCATCCTCGCCCAAAAATGCACTGGCCGACTCATCAAGATTAAATTGATATTTAGGCGTGCCTGTCATCCACTTTATCATGTATTCTAATGATTTTAGGCGTTCAACGTCATTTTTTAAGTACGGGGTGCCAAGCACATAATTAGCCGAATGCAGGGCAGCACTATCGGCAGCATCGTTATAATCTGCTTTAGTTTCGAGCTTTATTTGAGAATAATCTGGTAATGATTGGGCTTTAGCATCAGAGCAATACACAGCTATCGCCAGCAGGGAAAGTACAATGGCTTTCTTCATGATAAGGATAAGGTTATTTATTAATATTTACGTTGTTTACGGTGCGAATATAGCATAAATACAGCTTATCCGCACCGCAAATATTATAGCGCCTGCTCTAATTTGCCCTCTTTATAGGCCACCATCAGCCGGCTCATATCATCGCGCAGCAGCACAAAGTTATCGTCGTTATCGGCATAATCAAGCAGCAGCTTCAGCGCGCCGATAGATATTTTGCGGTCATCCTCAATATCGGGGTTTTGTAGTTGGTATTTGGTGAGGGCGGCCATGTACAGGTCGGTTATGTCGCGGTCTTCCTCAAAGTTGGCCATAATGTCCTCGTCCAAAATAAACTCGAAGCTTGGTGTTTCTTCCATCCATTTATTCAAAAAATTCATGGCGCGGAGACGTGCCGGGTCATCCTTTATGGCGGGTACCTTAAACAGGTATTCGGCAAGGGGCAGGGCAATGGAGTCGGCATCTATAACGCCTTCTTCAGTTTCAAGATCATACCTGTCCATCCGCGGCAGGGTTTGTGAAAACGATGGTAGTACTACTGCGCCGGTTAACAGTAGCATAAGCAGTAACTTTTTCATCCTGATAAATTTATATGAGTTAAACAAATAGGCGGTTAATAGGTTTAAATATAATTATCTTCATTCAAACTTTTTGGTGGTAATACTGTGAAGAATAATGTAAAGCTGCACAGGTTGATGTTTGTTTACATAAACTTTATATTTGGGGCGTTAAACAACGCGAAAAACTTAAGTAATAAAAGTTGTAACAACATTTATAAAAACAATCGATATATGTTGTTTAATTCAAAAAAAATCGTTTTTTAAGCCCAAAGTGTTCGTTTTACAATAAGTTAATTATACATTTACCGGAATTTCTAATCAATAAAAAACAATTATGATCATTATTGCCGATGGCGGCTCAACTAAAACTAACTGGTGCCTGGTAAATGAGGAAGGCAAGAAAGTATATTTCAATACCGAAGGTTATAACCCTTACTTTGTAAGCAAAGAGTACGTTATTAAATCGTTACAGGAAAACCTGCCTACCGATCTGGAGATGGACAAAATTACCGAAGTAAATTACTACGGTGCAGGTTGTTCAACCGAGGAGAAGCGTAACCAGATAAAAGAATCAATGCAGGTTGTGTTCACATCTGCCAAGGTAAATATTGGTCATGATTTGCTTGCTGCCGCACGTGCTTTATTAGGCCATACCGAAGGCTTTGCCGCTATATTAGGTACCGGCATGAACACCTGTACTTATGATGGCAAAAACATTCTGCAAAATATCGACTCGGGCGCTTACATTTTAGGCGATGAAGGTAGTGGTTGCCACATTGGTAAAAAACTTTTGGTTGATTACCTGCGCGGTTACATGCCCGAGGCAGTACGTAAACTATTTTGGGAAACCTTTAAGCTTACACCTGATGATGTTAACGAGCAGGTTTACACCAAGCCGTTAGCCAACCGCTTTTGCGCAAGCTTCAGCAAATTCGTTTATGATAACAATGTGCACCTGGAGTACTCACGTAACCTGGTACGCTCATCGTTTGTTGATTTCTTTAAAAACGTGGTTACCAAATATCCCGACTATCAAAAATACACTTTCAATTGCATCGGTTCGGTAGGTTACAACTTCCGCAACGTGTTGGAAGAGGTAGTTACCGAGAACGGTATGGTAGTAGGTAAGATCATCCGCTCGCCTATAGATGACCTGGTGAAGTATCACCTTGATCTTGCTCCGAGCCAGATATAATTGCTAAAAGCTTTATACATTATAAAAAATGCCTGTTTCAATTTGAAACGGGCATTTTTTATATGCTTTAGTATGTATGTAACTATGCAGGCATGGCCTCCATATTCAAATCGTTCTGGAATATTTTGTTGTATTTACGACGATCAAACTTATACAGCTTAGCGGCACGGTATGATACGCCTTTCTGTTTCTCGCTCAGCTCCTTTAAAAAGCCGTAGCTCAGCATTTTTTTGCGGAAGTTACGTTTATCCAGCTTTTTGTTCAGGATGATCTCGTATAACGATTGCAGCTGCGTAAGCGTAAATTTCTCAGGCAGCAGATCAAACGCTATGGGCTGATAGTTCAAGCGTTTCCTGATCTTGTTGAACGCGCTCAGGAATATCTCGGTATGGTCAAACGCCAGCTTAGGCATCTCATTAATAGGCACCCAAAATGCTTTACGGGCGTATTGGGTAACCGGGGTAAGCTCCTTTTGGCCGCTAATGCGTATCAATGCAAAGTAGGCAACGGTAATTACACGCCCCTGCGGGTGGCGGTTTACCTCACCAAAGGTGTGCAGCTGTTTAATGGGCATATTGCGCAGGCCGGTAAGCTCGTACAAAATACGTTTGGCGCCATCGTCAATACTTTCTTCCTGCCCAACAAAGTTGCCGGGTAAGGCGTACCAGTCTTTAAATGGCTCCTCGTTACGCTCTATCAGTAATATCTTCAACTCGCCGGCCTCGAAGCCAAAAATCACACAGTCGATAGAAAATACAGAGTCGAATTTAGGTAGTACTGTTTCCAAAATATCAGTTTATAACAATTGGATAAAGATATGCGTTAATAATAAACAAAAAAATATAAAATAAATTTAATGGTGTAAATTGCACACACTATCTTCGTACCGAATTTCGATACCAAATAAACGCGATGCAAAAACTTTCAAAGATAGCTGTTTTAACATCCGGTGGCGACGCCCCCGGAATGAACCCTTGTATAAGGGCCGTGGTTAGAACCGCACTATATAATGGTTTAGAGGTAGTTGGGGTAAGGCAGGGTTATCAGGGCCTTATTGATAACAACATGTACGATATGAATAACCGCTCGGTAAGTAATATACTTAACCTGGGTGGTACTATCTTAAAAACCGCGCGTTGCTTGCCTTTCCGTACTGATGAAGGTATGGAGCTGGCTTACAAAAACTTAAAGGCACGTGGTATTGATGGTTTAGTGGTTATAGGTGGCGATGGTACCTTTACCGGCGCGCTTCGTTTCTCTCGCAAATACCCTGATATAGCGGTTATAGGCGTACCGGGCACTATTGATAATGACCTTTACGGCTCAACCTATACCCTGGGTTTTGATACCGCTACCAATACCGTTATTGAGGCTATTGACAAAATACGTGATACTGCCGACGCGCACGACCGCCTTTTCTTTATCGAAGTAATGGGTCGTGATTCGGGGGCTATTGCCCTGCGTGCAGGTATATCATGCGGTGCCGAGGCTATTATGCTGCCTGAAAAGGAAACAGCCATTGAGGAGCTTATCGTAAGCCTGAAAGCCGGTCAGTACAACAAAAAATCATCAAGCATTGTAATTGTTGCCGAAGGTGATAAAAACGGCGGTGTTTATGATATTGCCAAAGCTGTTGAAAAGGAAGTTAAGAACTACGATATAAAAGTTACCATACTTGGCCACCTGCAACGTGGTGGCAGCCCAAGCAGTTTCGACCGTATTTTGGGTAGCCGTTTAGGTTTTGCCGCCGTTAACGCCATGATAGCCGGTAAAACACAGCAAATGGTAGGCTTGCAGGCAAACAACATTGTTTTAACCACACTTGAAGAAGCGCTGACTCAGCACGAGTTTAAACTGGAAGACGATTTGATGCAGATGATGGAAATACTCTCGATCTAATTAATGATAGCAGTTGTTTATAGCGGATCGCATTATGCACACTGGCGCCTTGCCGATAAAGGGCGTACTGTGGCATCATTTAAAACGATTGGTATAAACCCCTATCTTAATGATGAGAAACACATCATCCAGATATTCAATAAAAACATCAACCTCATACACCATGCCGAGGAGGTGAAAAAGATATATTTCTTTGGCCCGGGCCTGTCATCGCCCGAGATGAAAGAAATAATAAGAAACGCTTTCACAGCTTTTTTTAAATTTGCCAAAATTACAGTTGGGCATGACATTGATGCAGTTGCGCTGGCAGGCTGTAAAGGCGAACAAGGCATAGTTTGTATTTGTGGCAGCGGTACCAACGCCGCCTGGTATGACGGCCGCAAGATAAAAATCAACAATTTTGGCCTTGGTTATGTGCTTGCCGACGAAGGATCAGCCAATTGGTTGGGCAGGCAATTGCTAAAAGCATTTATAAGCAAGGATATGCCGGATAGTTTATGTAAGAAATTTGCCAAGAAGTATAACTTTGACCGGAATGCCATTTTAGACAAAGTTTACCGCCAAAAGCAAACGGCACTGTTTTTGAGTTCATTTAATGACTTCTTTATTGATAACAAGGACGATCAATATATCAGGAACCTTTTGACTACAGGTTTTGAAAAAATGGTGAATACTTACTTGATACCATTACACAAACAGCATCCGGAAGCGCCGGTGCATTTTTCAGGATCAGTAGCTATGCACTTTCAGGACGTATTGCAACCCATAACTGCCAATGCAGGTATAAGCGTAAGCAGCATTGTCAGGTCACCCATAAATAATTTATTAACGTATTACGCAAACAAAAATTAAACAATATGAAAATAGGAATTAATGGTTTTGGCCGTATTGGCCGCCTTGCTTTCAGAGCCGCTGTTGAACGTCCGGAGATCGAAGTTGTAGGCATCAATGACCTTGTTGAGCCTGATTACATGGCTTACATGTTGAAATACGACTCAACTCACGGTAAATTCAACGGTACGGTTACTGTTGAAGGTGGTAACCTTGTTGTTAATGGCAAAACCATCCGTGTAACTGCTGAGAAAGATCCGGCTAACCTTAAATGGGGTGATGTTGGTGCCGAGGTGATCATCGAGTCAACCGGTTTATTCTTAACTCAGGAAACTGCTCAAAAACACATCGACGCCGGTGCGAAGAAAGTAGTTATGAGCGCGCCTGCTAAAGATGATACCCCTACTTTTGTAATGGGTGTTAACCACAAGCAATTAAAAGCTGATCAAAACATCGTTTCAAACGCTTCATGTACTACTAACTGTTTAGCGCCTATCGCTAAGGTATTGAATGATAAATTCGGTATCGAAGAAGGTTTGATGAGCACTATCCACGCGGTAACTGCTACTCAAAAAACTGTTGATGGCCCGTCTGCAAAAGATTGGAGAGGTGGCCGTGGTGCTTACCAAAACATCATCCCTTCATCAACCGGTGCTGCTAAAGCAGTAGGTTTAGTATTACCTGAGTTGAAAGGTAAATTAACAGGTATGTCATTCCGCGTTCCGGTTGCTGACGTATCAGTAGTTGACTTAACTGTTCGTTTAAAAACCGCTACTTCATACGAAGCTGTTAAAGCCGCTATGAAAGAAGCTTCAGAAGGTGACCTGAAAGGCATCCTTGGTTATACTGAAGATGAAGTTGTATCAGAAGACTTTAAAGGTGATGCACGTACTTCAATATTTGATGCTAAAGCCGGTATCGCGCTGAATGATAACTTTGTTAAAGTTGTTTCTTGGTACGATAACGAGTGGGGTTACTCAAACAAATTGATCGACTTAGTACAAGAGTTAGGCAAATTATAATAGCCTATTCGCTTAATAAAATAACAAAGCCGGCCCGCAAGCCGGCTTTGTTATTTTGTGATGGTTTTATTTAGCCCGATTGTAGCGTTTGGTATGTTTGCGGCGTATTATAAAATATAAATCAAAACCATTATCTACATGAAAAAGATCATTCTGCTTTTAATTGCTGTAACCTTATTCTCGTGCAAAAAGGAAGCTACCTACGGGCCTTTGAACCTAAAGAACGGACAGGAAATTGAATTACTGGTTGATCACCGTTATTATGCCGATCAGGATGTTTTATTAACCGCGCGTGGTAATGACCCTGTAGATGCTTATCTTATTGGATTTGAAGAAAGAGAGGTGGGGTATAATTATAAAGTAAAAGCCAGATTTCATTATGATGAAAATCCTCCGGCTGATGGCTCTCCTTATCGATATGAGTTTGTGAGTGTAATAAGTAAGGAGCAGTATAAGGGGAGCGAACCATTCAGTGTGCAACTTATTGTTTCATACGTTCCCGGCGGTCCGGTGATCAGACTCAATAAGACGAACAACGATTATTACTTTATCCCCGAAAAGATACAATTTACCTACGCTAACACCGAGGTGGAAAAACAATTGGCCGAAATATGGGCCAATGCGCTGGAGATGCGGGATGATTCGCAAACCGTGCACGAACCTAAATGGCAAACTGCGAAGGCCACTGTTACACACGATCCGCAACACTTTGGCAAGGCTTACCTGGTACAGAAAATAGAATTTACAAACCGGTAATATATTTACAGGTACAGCTGCAACGAATCATAAGCCAGCTCGATACCATCAGGTAACTCTTGCGATATTACATGGTGCTTGCCCAGTCTGTGGCTTATATGGGTAAGATAGGTTTTTTCGGCACCAATGCTTTGGGCAAAGGCAATGGCCTCATCAAACGTAAAGTGCGATATATGGGTTTGCTTTTGCAGCGCGTTTATCACCAGGGTTTTGGTGCCTTTTATTTTCTCAACTTCTTCGGGCGCAATGGTTTTGGCATCGGTAATATAAGTAAAATCACCTACCCTGAAACCTAATACCGGCAGCTTGTAGTGCATCACCTCAATAGGGGTAACGGCCAGGCTGCCTATATTGAAACCGGCATCCTTACTAATGGTATGCAAATTAATTTGCGGAATGCCGGGGTAACCCGCGTTATCAAATATGTAAATGAATTCGCGCTTCAACGCCTGCTGCACGCGCTCCATGGCATAAACATCAACAGGTGCCTGCTGTATGTAGTTAAAGGCGCGTACATCGTCCAAGCCAGCCACATGGTCCTTATGCTCGTGGGTAAATATAATGGCATCAAGGTGCTGTACATCCGCACGCAGCATCTGGTATCTAAAATCAGGCCCCGAATCAATAACAACATTCTTGCCCCCGGTTTCTATCAGTATCGAGCTGCGCAGGCGCTTATCATGCGGGTCGGGCGATTTGCATACCTCGCAATGGCAGGCAATAACAGGTACACCCTGCGAAGTTCCGGTTCCTAAAAAAGTAATGGTCACAGTTGCAGGTTGGTTTGTTTAAGTTGATGTAAAAAAGCTATCTGTTTTTCGTCTAATTGCTTATGGTCAATCTCCAACTCGCGCAGCAGCTCCACTAACGATTGTATGCGGCTCTCCAGGTTCGAGAATTTGTTTACAACTATCATTTTACTGCTCTGCAGCAGGCATGCTCCTGTTTTAAAGTTCCCCTTTTCGTAACGCACCCGGTAGCCGCTGGTTTTTAACAGCATCTCCAGTTTTTCGAGCGTATGGGTTGTTAGTGTAAGCATTGTAAATAGCGTATTCTTCCAAAAATAATAAAGAAAGGGTAAGGATGATATGTTTGCGAAAAAGTTTTCGTTTGTATGATAAAAGTGCAATTTTGTCGTGCAGATAAAACCTGCCGAAAGCCATGCGTATAAACATATTAGGTGCCTCGGGCGTTGGCGTAACCACCTTGGGGCTGGCCCTGGCCAACAAAACAGGCTATGCCTATGTTGATAGTGATTTTTACTATTGGGATAACACCATCAAAGCCGATCCATATACCATAAAGCGCCCCATCATTCACCGTAACCAAATGATGCTGGATGAACTGCGTAGCCACGGTAACTGGATATTAGGCGGCCCGGTAATGGGCTGGGGCTTTGCCGAACCATTGGTGTATGACCTGGTGGTATTTTTGCACCTGCCGCCGCAAATACGTATGGCCCGCCTAAAAAAACGCGAATACGAGCGTTATGGCGATATTATTTATACCGATGCATCGCGTAACCAACAATTTGTACAGTTTATGGATTGGGCTGCCGGGTACGATGATAATACCGCGCCCAGCAGCCGCACGCTGCAAAATCAGCAAAATTGGTTGCAAACATTGGCCTGCCCCGTACTGCGCATAACCGGCGACACTACGGTGGACGATAGGGTTGAGCGTGTGTTGGCGGCTATTAAAGCCAATGCCTAAACATCTTCCCTGTCCTGCTCGGCTTCTTCCTCAAGGCGGTCTTTACGCTCGTCCTTCATGTCCTTAATGGTATCCTTGTAGTCTTCGTCAAGGTCTTTAAGGTCTTCCTTCATTTCCTTGCGGGCATCGCGCCGCTCCCCGGCATCTTCGTATTCTTCGCTGTTAAATTCATCTATAATGCGCTGGCGTTCCTGCTTGTATTGTTCTTCTTCGGCATATAACCTCATATCAAACTCGAATTGCGCGCTCAGGCGTTCAACCTTGCGCACATTGCGGTTAATAAGGGCTTCATTGGGGTTTTCAAGCACCTGTATCATAAACGTGGCTATTTGCGAATAGTAAGCCATAGTAGCCTTGGCTATTTTACCACCTGTTTGCGAGCCATTTACCGATACCGTTTTTTCTTTGGCCATCTGTTTTGTCGATTTCCGTATCTCACGGATCATACTGTCGCGCGTGCTTTTGGGCAGTATTTTCAACCCTGCCAGATCAGGATAATTAAAGTTTAATGATGGAGATTTACTTTGCGCGAGCACGGCGTTGGTTAAAAAAACAACCATCGCGGCTAAAAGGATAAGTTTTTTCATGATAAAAGATTGGTTTGTTTATACAGGTTTGATAAAACTACATATAAAACGTTTAATGGACGTACAAAAATAATTGACGGTCAATTATTTCAGCATTACCCGATCTTGAATATCAGCAAAGTATAACTGTGAATACGTGTATGAATTACCCTATGCCGTTGAGCAGCAATTGGCAATCTACCATTGAGAGTATAGATTTCTTATAGGTTTTTGTTAGTTCAGATTATTATAGCATCCGGTTGCACTCATATTGAATGTGCAGGCATGGATAGAACGATTATCATATGATATTTATCAGGCTTTCCCGAAAGCGGTATCTGTACAGCCGGGAAATAAGCGTTGATTAATTTAAGTTTTGGTTAAGCATGCCTTTTAAGCGTAGGTAATTGGCCAATAAATCGGCAAAGGTATTGTCGTTCATTACCAGCTTAACTTCCATTGATAGGCCTAAGATGTTGCAAACTATCTCGTCTACACGCATTCCGCCGCGCTCATCTATCTTTTTAAGGCATAAGCCATGATTGTTGATCGCTCTTTCCTCATTCAATAACTCGTTCGGGATAAACTCAGGCAAGTTATAAGCTGTTTTTTTGTTGTTCAGTTGTACTCTCATGGCAATGTTATTTACAACGTATCAGTCTAAAATCGCGCCAATTAAACTATTAAGCAAACTTTATGTGCTTTTGTAACTTAATTGAGAATAGTTGAGGATTGCTTTTCTCAATTTGTGTAATTACTGCTGCTACTGCCCCTGCCAGTTTCCACAAAACTATTCAATTTGAAGCTAAAAAGTGTTTGGTATACTGCTTGCCTTACTCTTATCAAATAAACGGAGGTAGTATGGTAGCTATAATTTCAAGTTTGGTAATTGCGAATGTTGTGGTTCTGGTTTCGAAAAAAAACGCAGATAAAAACAGAATTTAATTGTTGGGTAGGTGATGTGGTAGCAGGTAAGCGCAAGTTTACCTGCTTTTTTTAATTGCGCATGGAGCTAATTTTACTTTTTTTATTAGTATTTACCGTTTGGAATGTGATACGGTATTTTGAGGTGTGGTGAGGGATGGTTGCTGATCAGTAATTTTCCAAAAACTCGTCTATCACATCTTCGCTATCTAAATTCAATATTGCATTAGCCAATTTAATTTCTCCTTTTGATACCGCTATTGCGGCAAGCATTGCCGATGTAGAACTTACATCCATTTGTTTATCAACAACTGAAAAAGCAAGTTCTTTTAACCCTGCAATAGCTTCATTGTAGCCATCAATCAATTGGGTGGGTAACGGTGGGTTATTTTTATGGCGCTGCACCTCAATAACAGTTATTAAGCCGAGTACATTGTAATCAACCAGTTGTTTATCTCTCGCTATTTTTACAAGATGCGGAACCGCATAGTAGGATGCTAAACCAACATCGCCCTGATGATGTAATTCGTCCCAAAGCTCCAGGTATATCGCGTCGGCCTCATTTAACGTTGTTGCCTGCTCCAACTGCTTTAAAGCAACTGACGCATCATATTTAATACCTTTATAACCACCTTCAAGAGTCTGCCATAAGGGGTTATTTAGTTCGATCATATAAAAAGGTTGATGTTATCAAATAAAAATATAACTCTATCTCAAATTAGTGAAGTTCCCATTCCCAATCTTCCAGTTGTGGTTCATATCCTTGTCCGTAATACATCTTCAAATACTCTTGAACCCGTGTTAATGAATATTCGTAATTGATGGCTGATCCATCTTTAAATTCAATTACGTTGGCCCATATTGCAAAGCATGTTTCTACATTGGTTGCGCCATCGGTTATCAGGTCACTGTAATAAGCATTCTCTACAAAAGGATTTCTTGAATGTTCGATGGATATCCAGTGAGCGAATGACTGAAATGCTCCTTTAAAACCAGCCTGATCTATGTTTACATCTAATTCCCATTCTTCGATATTAACTAACTCAGCAAATTTTTCAGGTTCTATCCACTGTGCTATCATCCCGCCAAGGCGTTTAACATCCGGCCAATCAGCGTTAAATCTAAGTTCATGATTTATATAAGCGCAGCAAGCTCTAAAAAATACTTGCGGATTGGTCGCTAAGAAGGTATGATAATCAGTTGTCAGCTGATTATTAAGTATATCAAAGTTTAATGTTCCATTTACCAAGTAATATGCAAAATGCCTGATCTTGGATCTTTGGTGTGTAGTGAACTTTTGAATTTTAGACATAACCTTTATGCGTTACCAGATTTTAGGGTTTAATATATAGTTTTAAAATAAAAAAGCTTCCTGATTCATCACCACCAGAAAGCTTCCATATTACATCGGCATAACCGGTGCTTTTATACGCCAGGGTTCGGTAGTGATGGATTGCAGAAAGGCGATGATGGCCAGGCGTTCCTCTTTAGTTAACCCAAGTGGTTTTAGCAGCGGGTCAGTTTTCGGGAAAAGCGGGTCGTTAACCTGTTCGCCTTTAGCTTTTGGTTGGGGCATACCGGCATTGTACATATTCATCACGCCTTCCATGTTATCAAACAAGCCGTTATGAAACCATGGTTTGGTATTCATTACATCGCGCAAGCCGGGAGTTTTAAATTTACCCACATCCTCAACCTTTTTGGTGATGTTGTACCTGCCCAGATCCTCGTACTTAGCACGACCATAATAGGTTAAACCCGCGTTATGAAAATCATTATCCGTAAATAACGGCCCACTGTGGCAGTTCATGCAACGGGCCTTGGTTCTGAACAGGTGTAAGCCCTCAATTTGCTGATCGGTTAGGCGTTTGGTATTCCCTTCCAAAAAGTAATCAAAGTCTGATTTTCGGCTGGTAAAAGTTAGCTGATAGGTTGCCAAAGCCTTGGCAATACGCTCACCGGTAATTTTATTATCGCCAAAGGCATCGGCGAATAGGGGTAAGTAGCCTTTTATTTTGGTCAGCTTTTGGGGCAGTGCCTTAAAATCCTGGTGCATTTCAATGTCTGATGATATGGGGCCAACCAGTTGTTCTTCCAGATCTTTTGCCCGGCCATCCCAAAAAAGCTTTTGGTAATACCACACGTTTTCTAACGACGGTGCATTACGCGAGTTGGCCATTTGATTATGCCCTAATGATACCTGCCTGCCGTCAGACCAATGCATTTCGGGCGCGTGGCAGCTAATGCACGATATTTGGTTAGAGCCCGACAGACGTGGATCATAAAACAAAACCTTGCCCAGCTCTATCATATTCTTAGCCTCGGTTGATTGTAACGAAACCGGGGGCTTGGGCAGCAAACCCAGCTCTTTCCATTTTACATCCTTATCAACATTTGGTTTGGGCCATTCGGCAGGTGGGCGGTTGTATATAGCGCGTAGCGAGTCGGCAGATGGAAGTATAGAAAGCAACCCTGCATTATTAAAAGAAAATTGTATCAACGCCAATAACAACGCCGTCAATCCAAACAAAACCTTCTTCATCGGGTCAAAAATAAATATTAAAGCTAAAAGATGTAAGCAACCTATGTCCTGATGGCATAAAAGCGTACTCATACATCACCTTATTGGTATCAAAAGATTGTATGTATGTAGTTTTAACGCTCAGTCCGCTGGTTACTCCTTTAAACAGGTATGGGGTTAAAAAGGTTAGTTCGGCATTAACGAGCCCGGCTTTGGTATTGTAGTACATATAATCAGGAAAGGCAATGTTATCAGTAAAATAGCTGAATATGCCCGGTGTTGTAGTTATTGACCTTTGCTGCGGCAAACGCAAAGCGGGTTCAAACCTTAATGATGCCCTGTTGCTGTTACGATATTTTTTATACAAGGCCAGCAATAAACCCGGCTGAACGTAACTCTGATCAACCAACACCCCGGCGCTTATATCACGATGGTGCAGTTGGTTGTAAAGTATGTTAAAGCCAACCTCGGGCACCAGCTCATAATTGCTGTTGTGCTTAATTATGCTGTAGCCGCCTTTAATAAGGTTGTTTTTGTATTTATAGTTGCTGCCGCTCAGTGTTACGTTAAAATCATAGCCGTTTTGCCAGTTTGTATTCAGGTAAAACTGGTGCTTTGAATTTTTGCCGGTATAGGTAGCCAGCCAGCTGGTGGCATAGCTATTCAGTTGAAAGGTGCCGAACAATCTGTCGCTAACGGAGTTGGTTAGCGGGAAAACGTTTTCTTCCTTTTGCTTACTGTAGCTAAGGTTTACACCCATATTTAACTTGCCCGTTTGCCTTGAGTAGTTGATATGGTAGCCCGTAAAATCATAGTTCTTTTTAAACCGGTAGTCGTCGGCGCGATCGCTGTAGCCATATCCTCTTATCAGGTATAAAAATCTGTCGGGGTAGGTATTGCCTGTGGCGTATGTTGAGTTTTTGTAACCCACAGATATATTTTCATTACCATAGCCCCAATCGGTACCTAAACCCAGGTAATTGTTGCCGCTACGATAAACCAGCTCGGGCTTAAGCTGTATATTATAGGTTTGTGCTGATGGGCGAGGGTCAACCGAGCGAGATGTGGTGTTGAACAAATAATTAATACCCGATGCTACATATAGCTTACCGGGCAGCAACTCATAACTCACCATACCGCTAATGGTATAGTTAAGCCTGCGGTATTGGCCGGCTTTTAAGGCCATGTAATAGTAAGGGCTAACATCGGTACTCAGGCCGCGCATGGTATTGGCCAGGCTATCCTCGTTCATACGTTCAAAATCAAATGATCCCTGAACCTTGAACCGGCCAAGCTGCTGTATGCCGTTGGTATTAAAGTGTATGGCCGAGTTATTTTCAGCCTGCTGCGATGTGCGGAAATGCCCGCTTTGGGTATTATAACTTAAACTATTATCAGTAAGCTTAACATACGGCGCGCTGATGAGCTGTGTAGCGTTAGATGAGGCAAAATTAACGGATTGCCTGTCCTGCCCGTAAAGCAGCACACTGTCCGGCTGTATCTGTGCAGATACAGCCAGGGGCAGCGTACATAATAATAGTATAATGAATACTCGCATTCAGAATTAGTTTATGAATGATGAAGCTGATTTTGAAGCATCGGCCTTAAGTATCACACCAAAATCATTAGTAGAGTTGTTGGTATCCTGCAAAACTACACGACCGTTAGTGGTACGGCGTGTTTTACGTACTACTGATTGCGATGAGTATGAACCGCCTGTAACAAATGTTTCGCCGGCATCAACCACATCAGGCATACGTTTAGGCACACGCGACGCGGTTACCGCGTGCTGTAAGCCAACACCATCAATAATTAAGCTTGCAGGTATTTGTATAAACAGCTCGGTAGTTGTGGTAATAGCTGTTTGATCGGGCGTAGCGTATTTAGGCAACATATTAACATCAGAGTTAGCTTTGAATATGTACAAACCCTCACGACCAAGATTATCCATTACCAGATCGCGGTTACCACCACGGCTAACCACGGTAACGTTTGTAACGGCAGGGTTATCAACATCTGATGCTAATGGGTTAATGCCCGGTTGGCTGCCAAGGTAAACCTCAAAATCGGCATTTTGCAGGTCAACGGTTAGGTCGGGGTTGTTTACGGTTACGGTTTGTCCGCTTGCGTTGGTGTAAGGTGCTTTGTGGTTAATGGCGTTGGCGGCTATAATAATGCTTTGGCCGGGTAAAACAGGGTGCTGCTTGCCGGTGCCCGGTATCATGAACATGGTTTCGGCATATATGTAATCGGTATTTGGGTTGGTGGCTATCATGTTCAATGATTCACTCCAGTTCCATTGTCCGCTGCGTTGGTAGTAGCTCCTGGTCGAGTCGATACGCGAAACCGCGGTGCTAACATTTTCTACTTGTCCAAAATACAGGCTATCGGCATAAAGGGTATCGTTTGAGTTATTGTATATCTCGATGAACTGATCGCGGAATAAGGCGCCATCCCTGGTGCTTGATCCGGCATAGTATATCTGCTTAATAACAAAATCGCCAATGCGGCCGGCTCTCAGGCTAATTGATGCCGTGCTGCTTTGAACCACATTTTGGTTGCTGATGGTACCGTTAAAAATAACATCATCCTCAACATTGGTACCGGCCTTGGTATTGTAATCGGCAGCACTAATGGTTATTGATGCCGCTATGTTGTAGTTACCGGCAGGTAGTTCAAATGTAGCTATACCGGTTGCGTTACTTTTGGCGGTATACACTTGGTTGGTAACCAAATTTGTAGCCTGAACGCTAACATTGGTCATGTCAAAGCCTAAGTTGGCATTATCGGCATCAAATGCAGTTGTTACCGACAGGCTTGCCAGCACAACATCATTATTGTCGGTTTTTTTACAGGATGAGCCTAATATTAGCATGCCCATAAATAGTAAAAAGTAATTAAGATGTTTCATATTATATATTAATTAATTAAAATTTAAATGATAATTCTGCGCCCACATTCACCGGGTTATTGTAGGTTGTTAAATTCCTGAGTATTTCATTGTAATCGCGCACTATGATGTTCAAAAAGTTATAGGCGTATACTGATATGCATATTTTTTTGCGTATCTCTTTTGATACCCTTAAGCTCATATTGGTGTATACAAATGGCGGTTGCGATAACTTGTTGGCCGCGGTTGGTGTAAGTGCCAGGTAATTGTAATCGGTATTGTTGGCATCGTATACCTCAATAGGTACCAGGTTGCCGTCGCGGTCAATATAAGCTACTGGTAAATTGCTGTTACCCAATGTTTCGGTAATGTTTTGCCAGTAAACATCGGCCATCAAACTAACTACAAAGCCCAGCTTAGGTATGTGCGTGTTGGTGGTAAGTTTACTTGTTATGGTGCGGTTTTTAGTATTTGTAGCCGGATATATACCATACCATGCCTTAAAGTTGTTGTTCAGGTACGATTCGCCTGCTATCCTGATGGATGTGCCAAGGTTATTGTAGCGGCTGTAACTGTACGAGGTATTCAGATCAAACGATGTTTGTATAGCCCTCACCTTACGTGTGCTGATGAACCACTCGATGCCATAATTGTCTGACCGTACGGAGTTTGTTATGCTGTTATCCTGCAAACCCGGGTAGGCACGCAAATTACCTGTGGGGGTGTATACCGGTTTTTGGCCGGGAGTGATAACGGTATCGTAAGTGGGGAGGTAGCGAAGCACATAGTTCATTGCACTGGTTAGGCCATCGCGGTTACGTTTTATGTAACCAAATAACGAGGAGTTGAACCAGCCTCCATCATAACTTACACCAAGTTCCATTTGGTTTGATCGTGATGGTTTGATGTTGCTGTTATCTTTGATTATTTTTTCGGTATAAACTAAAAATACACTCTCGTTAACATAACCATTATATAGGTTAAGCAACGGAATATCAAAATAGGTAGGGGCAGGGTATCTGAATGACATGGATGGCGCTTTGCTGGCCATACCGAACGCCGCGTTTACCGCCCATTTTTTACTCAGATCATAACTTGCGTTAACACGTGGTTGCCAGCTGCCATAACCGTTTTGTATATCATACCGTAAACCGGCACTAACGCTTAACGGGCGGTTAAATATCGATGTGCTTGCCTTATCTTCAAGGTAAAAGCCAAGGCTGTATATATCGCGTAGCAGATCAAAATCATAAGGCCGCTCGCTTTTATTGCCCGGGGTGTTGATGTAAGGTTTGGTTGGGTCGGCAATTACGCCCTCGCCCTTGTTGCCCGAAAAAGAGAAGTTGCTGCCTAACGACAGGTTGTGCGTTATTTTACCCGAACGGAGGGTGTTACTCAGATCAAGCGACGCGCTGCCGTTGTATGGCTTGCCCTTGATATGATCAACTGATGTAAAGTTACCGGGGATGAAATAGCCTTCGTATATGCCGGTGGTATCTTTATCGGCAATACCAACGGGTGCGCCGTTGTTTTGTCGTTGCCTGTAGCTCTCCTGGTATCCTTCATCGTACGATGCGCTGAAACCAATGCGCCTTAACCACGAGCTATTGGTCAACGCCACCGAGAGGCGGTTGCTCAGGCTTATCCGCTGATCCTTTGAGTACATAATTTGCTGATTATCATCATCCGGGTCAAGCTTGGCATCATCCATTTTTTGGCTGTAATCAACACTAAATGTGTTTTTTATATCGTCGGTTAGGTTAACCGTCCACATGGCGCCACCGCTTATGCGGCTGTATATCTTCATGTTATCGCGAGGGTCCTGAATACTGTTCAGGTAATTGAAATTCACGTTCATGGCTCCCGCGCGTTTACCTAATAAAACCCCTTTGGAGATAGAGGCGTTGGTTGATGCACCGTTGAGGCGAAGGTTAACCCGGTAGTCAGTTTTACCTGCCATACGATTGATGATGACCGCGCCATCAGTAAGTTCGCCATATTTGGCTGATGCCACGCCCGATACCACTTCAATACTTTCAATATTATCAGCCGGAATGTTGCGTATATCGATACCGCCAAACGGACTATCGTATTGCGGACTACCAGTTTGTATATCGCGCACGTTGCCTATTGCACCGCCGTTAACACCCCTAACGCCCACACTGCGGGTTTGCATATTGGCATCGTTTGATTGCCTTATACCGTCAACAAAAATGGCTACTCCACGGGCGTTGTTATTTTGTTGGGTAGCATCGCCGGTACTTGCAGAGCGTAAGGTAAGTTGCTGATTGTATTGCAGATCAGGGGCCGACATGCGTTTGCCCGGCAAATTGTTCATAATATCGGCCAAACTGTAGGCCTGCACCTGCTCAATAGCTTCACGATCAAACACAATGGCCGAGTTGGAGATATCACTCTTTTTACGTTGCGAACTAATTTGAACCTCATTTAACGTAAGGCTGAGCGCCTGTAGTCTGATGAGCAGGTTTTGGGTAGATGCCTTGCCGCTCACCCGCATATTTACGGTACGCATGCCCACAAAACTTATACTCAGTTTGATGGAATCGGTACCGGTATTTTTTAGCCTTAAGGTAAATTCACCATCAGCGTTCGAGAAGGCTGAGGCATTAGCATCGGCACTGCCAATGGTTGAAAACTCTATGGGGTTATTATTTTCATCAACCACTTTACCGTATACCGATATAACATTTGATTGCGCATGAGCAACACAACAGGGGATAAAAACAGCAGCAATAATTAAGTAAATAATCTTCAATTAATTTGGACTTAATCTAAATAAAAACACAAAAGTATTGAAATTATCTACAAATGCTAAAGTGTTATTACTACACTTTGTAACATTTTTTCTACAGAGTAATACCGGATTAATGCGTTTTAAATAGCATAAATCATATTTTCAGTATCGGAATCGTCTGAATTATAAATGCTTGGGTAGTTCTGATGTTCTGGTTGGCAACGGGTTATTAGCTTTATCTATTATCATCGCTACCGCAAGAGTCGCTTTTGATAAGGAATGAAAATACTAGTTTAATACAGCGTGTCTAAATTGAATCTTATCTTTTTGCTAATAGTTGGGATAATACTGAATCTATTTGTTCATTATTACAACCAGTAATTTCAGTATTAGAAATAAATAAAGTAGGTGTAGACTTGACGTTTAATCGAGTTGCATCAGCGATATCATTAGCAATTAATTGTGCGATTTCCGGATCTTTAATATCTCGACGGAACCAATCTATATTCAGATTAAGTTTTATTGCTATTTTATCAATTGTATTATTATCTAAGGATGTATTTAATTTGAATAATTCATGATGAAAATCCCAAAATTTGCCCTGTCTCGATGCGGCTATTGTAGCTTTTGCAGCACTTAATGCATGATTATGAAATGGTAAAGGGTAATTTCTAAAAGAAAACCTTATTTGTCCTCTATATCGAGATCTAATCAGTTCAAATATTTCATTGGCCCTAGCCGAATACGGACATTGATAGTCACCGAACATTATTATTGTAACGTTAGCATCATAAGGGCCATCCACTGCAATGCCACACTTTATAGCCTTAAAAGCAGCCACTGTAGCTTTTGCATTACCAACCTTTCTAATTTCATCTTTAGATAATAGAGTAGTTTTTTCATTTTTATCAAATTCATTAATCAATTCTTCTATATCATATGCGATCATTCTTGTGTCCCTAT
>NZ_JADFBY010000003.1 GCF_015223065.1 Mucilaginibacter sp. JRF | reverse complement strand
CCCGAGCGACTTGTCCTGCTGGAATATCCTAAAGAGATTGCTTCGTACCTTACAGCAATGACGCAATTGTGTAAGCCTTTCCTTTTGGGAGAAATATTCGCTGTTAAATAATTGTTTAATGGTGCTTATGAGGGTTTACCCCCTTGCAATCACCTCAACAAAGTAACATACCCTGCAACCTTCGGGGTATTATTCTTCAGATCGATAATATAATAGTAAGTGCCCGCCGGCAGTTGGGAGCTGTTGAATCTTCCATCCCACGGCGTAGTGTAGCCAATGCTGCGGAATACCTGCTGGCCGTTGCGGTTAAATATCAGTGTTTCGCTGGTTGGGTAGGTTGCCAGGTCCTCAATATTCCATACATCGTTAATGCCATCGCCATTAGGCGTAAAGGTGTTGGGGATGTTTATTTTTTGATATACGCGAACCGAAACCGTTGCTATGGCTATAGCGCAGGGGCCGGTGGCGGTTACGGTATAGGTCATGTCCTCAGTAGCTACTACAAGCGGGTTGGCACTGGTCGGGTCGTCAAGTCCTTCCTCGGGGAACCACCTGTAGCTGGTAATATCACCCGAATACACCGGATCGAACCTGATGGGCGTACCCTCGAACATTTCACGGCGCTCAGCAAGTTCAATAGCTGGCGGGTGTAAAACGGTAATGGTTACCTGCTTTGTATCGATACAGGCGCCATTGCTAACGGTTACAGTGTAGGTAGTTGTTTTTTGTGGTGATGCTACCGGATCGGCCACATCGGTGGCACTTAACCCCGCCGCTGGCGACCAGCTATACGTATAATCATCGGCAATATTATTGGTGGCTTCTAATTGTACAAATTGTCCATCGCAAATGGTATCTGTATTCGCTGTAACTGTGGTTGTAAATGGCGGTTTCACAATTATCCTGAATGTACGCGGCTCGCTCATACAACCATCGGCTGAGTAGGCGTATGCGGTGTAACCCCATCCTTGTGGTGGATCGGGCTGTTGAAAAGTATATTGCGAATTGCTTGTTTCAACCCTTAAGCCATCAGGGCCATTAATAAGATACCTAACACCGCCGGATAGATTAATGGTAGCGTTACTCCCTCTGCAAATAGTAACATCATTTATGGGCGCCAATACCGGTTTCTCATAAATTAAAATAGTTCGCGGTAGCGAGTATACCCGGCAATATTCTGATCCCAGATTACCGGCTTTGGCCACACCAGCCCTGTATTCATATTTTCCACCTTTTGATAGGTCGATATTAGCTACGTACGTATTGGCGTTGGCACCGGGAATATCCTGCCATTCCTCGTTAATAAATTGCTGCCATTGGTACGCATAGCCTGTTTGCGATGATGTGGCACGCATAGTATATTGTTTGGTGCCGCTGCTGGGGCACTCGGGTGCGTAATCCTGCTCGCCAATATCGGTAAAGGCGGCGCTAACCTGCGGGCCACAGGCGCGGAAAGCGATATCATCCAATATAAAATCGTTACCATACCCGCCATCGGCATCGTTAAATATTTTTAATATAACTTCATCACTGTTCGGTGTCGTTGCAAACATTACACCCCGTTTTATAAACTCAGGCCCGGCTGTTGATCCTATAGCTATAGAAGTATCCCTGATAACATTACCACTTCCATCTTCTATCAAAAAACGCAGTGCAGGGTGTATTACGCCGGGCCCGTCAATATCCTTACGCATCAAATCAAGAATGTATACTGATAACTCATATACCGTATTACCGCAGAGTCCGCTTACTCTTTTTTCAAAAAACTGGCTTTTTGTGTACGATGCGTTTACCACAATCATGTAACCGCCGTTACCGGTATGGTCGCCGGGGACAGAGTGCCAGTTGTTTTGATTACATGGTGGCGCGTATGATCGTACTACGGTGTATTGCCCATCCTGCGGGCATGGGTCGGCTGTATATTGAATATTTTGCGCTTGTGAGTTGGGTAAAGGCCCCTGCTGATTAAAACTTTCGGACACCACGGGGTCGCCAAGGCTACCGTTACAGGTTTGCGCCTTTATATGGCCTGCTGAGAACATCAGCAGCAAACAACACATAAACCCAAGGGCAAGCCGGCGCATTAATTGTAAAGATATATTGGTTTTTACTGCTGTTCAAGGTAATACATTACCGGGAATATCCAAAACAGGGTTATACATCTTTTAGCACAATAACGCTTTCTAAGCAAACAAATATTTTTCATAGTAGTTAAACAATCGATCGCAAATACATCCATCTCATGAAAAATAAATATTCGGTATACCTGTTGGCGGCGGGCATGCTTGCAGCCGGTTGTGGCAATAAAAAAAAAGCCAACCATAATGATGCTGATACGGTAACCAACCAGGGCAAGCAGGAGGTAAAACTCCCCGCGCCTTACGAAACTGAATCGACCACCAAATTCAGTAAGGTGATAGGCTGGCCTGAAGGTAAAATGCCCACAGCGCCGGAAGGTTTTGAGGTAAGCCTTTTTGCCGATAGCCTGCGTAATCCCCGTAATATTTATGTGGCGCCTAACGGCGATATATTCGTATCCGAAGCAAATACCGAACCCAAAGGGGCTAAAAAGAAAGCCGAGGCCTCGTTGAGCGGTAAGGATAAATCACAAAACATGGGCAAAAGCGCCAATGATGTTATCCTTTTCAGAGATACCAATGGCGATGGAAAATACGATCTGCGTACCATATTTGTTGGTAAGCTGAACCAGCCATACGGCATATTGGTGCTTGGCGATTGGTTTTATGTTGCCAATACTGATGGCTTATGGCGCTACCCCTACAAAACCGGTCAAACCGAAATTACCGCCAAAGGCACCAAGATACTCGACCTGCCCGCGGGAGGATATAACAACCATTGGACACGTAACCTGATAGCGAGCAAGGATGGTAAAAAGATATACATATCGGTAGGTTCGGGCAGTAATGTTGCCGAGAATGGGCTGAACAACGAGATTCGTCGTGCCAATATACTGGAGATAAACCCAGATGGTTCGGCCGAACGTATCTATGCGGCCGGTTTGCGCAACCCTGTAGGTACTGACTGGGAACCCAAAACAGGTAAGTTATTTGCCGTGGTTAACGAGCGTGATAAACTGGGCGATGGCCTGGTGCCCGATTACCTTACCAGTGTAAAGGAGGGTGGCTTTTACGGCTGGCCGTACGCTTACTTTGGCCCGCACGAAGATCCATCGGTAAAACAAAAGAACCCCGACCTGGTAAAGAAAACCCTGGTGCCCGATTTGGCTGTTGGTCCGCACACTGCATCATTGGGGCTGGCATTTTACACCGGCAATAAGTTTCCGCAGCAATATGAGGGTGGCGCGTTCATTGGTCAGCATGGCTCGTGGAACAGTTCGAAACTGGTAGGATATAAGGTAGTTTATGCGCCTTTCAGCAACGGTAAACCTACCGGCCAGTTGCAGGATTTTTTAACCGGCTTTATTGCTGATGCCGAAAAAGGCGAAGTTTACGGTCGCCCGGTTGATGTGGCCGTGCTTAAGGACGGATCGATACTGGTAACTGATGATTCTGCCAATAAAATATGGCGTGTAGCTGCCAAATAGCGCTAAATATAATTTTGATAAATAGCCCTTTATTCACCTAAAGGGCTATTTTTGTTTACATACACCCTATATCGTGAAGCAAATTTTTACCGCCCTAACTACTCTTGCGTTTGGATTGACCGCTGCCCAGGCTCAAAATACCGATACCGCTAAAGTACTGAAACAGGTCACCATAAAAGGCTACCTAAGCGAGCAGCCTGTGTTGAGCGCCCCGGCATCAGTTGGCGTGGTAAGTTCGGCGCAATTGCAGTTGCAGCCGTCGGCATCATTTGTACCGGCGCTGAATACCGTGCCGGGTGTTAGGGCCGAGGAGCGATCGCCGGGGAGTTATCGTTTATCGGTACGTGGTAGTTTGCTGCGTTCGCCATTTGGGGTGCGTAACATTAAGGTATATTATGATGAGATACCGCTTACCGATGCGGGCGGCAATACCTACCTCAACGCGCTCGACTTTAACAGCATCCACAACATGGAGATACTTAAGGGGCCCGATGGTAGTTTGTTTGGCGCTAATACCGGCGGGGTGGTATTGCTCAACTCATCGCCCCAAACGGATGCCGGTGTAATATCTGCCGGGGTAAATGCGGGCTCGTATGGGTTATTTCATCAGAATGCCGGGGTGCAGCAGCAATGGGGTAATTATGGCTTATCTGTTAATCAGGCTTACCAAAGCTATGGCGGCTACAGGCAAAACAGTTATATGTACCGTCATTTTGTTAACACTACCAATCGTTATAAATATGGTAATGGTAACGAGGTAAAAGCATTGGCCTTTTACTCGGATCTAAACTATCAAACGCCCGGCGGGTTAAACCAGGCGCAAATGGAAGCCGACCCTCGCTCGGCAAGGCAGCCAACCGCGACTTTACCGGGAGCCTTGCAGCAAAAAGTTGGCATCAGGCAAAAAATGTACTTCGGCGGATTGGTCAATAACTGGCAGATCAACGAGCGATTGAAAAACGTAGCCGCGGTGTTTGGCAACCATGTTGATTTCGCCAACCCGTTTATCACCAACTACGAATTCAGGAACGAGGATACCTACGGACTGCGCACTTATTTTGAGCTGAATTCGGTTAAAAAGCCCGATTTTGACTGGAAGCTTGACCTGGGCGTAGAGTGGCAGCAAACCAACTCCACCATTGCCAATTATGATAACAATGGCGGCACCCGTGGCGATGTACAGGCAACCGACCGGTTGAATACAAATCAGCATTTTATATTTACCCGTTACGCCGCTACCCTTTTTGAGCGGTTTAACATTGAGGCCGCCGTGAGCCTGAACTACTTTAAATATCGCTTTAAAAATATAGACCCGGCTAATGAGGCCAATTTTAGCGAGCGCGATTTTGATGCCCAGCTGATGCCAAGACTGGCGCTATCATACCTTATCACCAATAACTTTAGCTGGCGGGCATCAGTAAGCCGGGGGTATTCATCGCCAACCAACCTGGAGGTCAGGCCGAGCAACAACGTGGTGAACACCAACCTTAACGCCCAAACCGGCTGGAATTATGAAAGTGGTTTCCGCCTGCGTAATAATGATGAGAGTACCTTCCTGGATGTATCGGCCTTTTATTTCAGAATGCAGAACACCATTGTGCCCCGCCGTTTAGAGAACGAAACTGAATACTATGTAAACGCGGGCGGCACCAATCAGCCGGGAGCGGAGTTATACTTTAGCAGCTGGTTGCTGCGCAAGGGTACAGGCTTTGTAAAGGGCTTGCAATTCAATACATCGTACACGTTCAGCAAATACAGTTTCAGGAGTTACAGCACTGCCGGTGCCGATTTTTCGGGCAACCGCTTAACGGGCATACCACGTAACGTGGTAGTAAGCAATGTGCAGCTATTGTTGCCACAGTCGGTATCGCTGTTTGTGCAGCATAACTTTACCGATCGTATTCCGCTTAATGATGGCAATACGGTTTACGCGCCTAAGTATAATTTGCTACAGGCACGGGTGGGCTGGCAGTATCGCATAGGTAAAACCCGGTTAGAGGTATTTGCCGCGGCAGATAATCTGCTTAATCAAAAATACAGTTTGGGAAATGACCTGAACGCGATAGGCAACCGTTATTACAACCCGGCACCGTTGCGCAATTATAATGCAGGGCTTAACGTTGCTTTATAGTAATGGATACGCTGATCACCATTGTTTTGCAAACACAAATAAATGCACCTATCGAGCGAGTGTTTGATCTGTCGCGCAGTATTGACCTGCATGTGCAATCAACCCAACATACCGGCGAGGAGGCTATTGCCGGGCGCACCAGCGGATTGATTGGTATGGGCGAAACTGTAACCTGGCGGGCAAAACATTTCGGTATATGGCAAAAGCTCACCTCAAAAATTATTGACTATGACCCTCATATTTATTTTGCCGATGAGATGGTGAAAGGCGCCTTTAAATGGTTCAGGCACTTTCACTGGTTTAGTGAATACAACGGGCAAACTACCATGAAAGATATATTCGCCTTTAAAGTACCGCTGGGCTGGGCAGGCTGGCTATTCGGCAGATTCGTATTAAAACGCTACATGTCCGACCTGCTCATCAAACGGAACTCAGTAATTAAACAAGCCGCCGAAAGCGACGAGTGGAAAAAGTTTATCCCTCAGCAATAGCCTTTTTATCATCCTTTAATTCCTCGCGGTTAAGTACCACCCTTTGTATCGGCAGGCTTTCGGGGTAGTTATCCCTCAAAAAGTTAATCAGGTTTTCGCGGATGTAGCAACGCAGGTCAAACGCCTGCGATGAATTGCGGGCGCTCATCAGCGCGCGTATCTCAATGGTATGTTCTTTGGCATCGGTTACCTGTATCACCTTAACACGCTTATCCCATAAAATGGAATTATCCAGTAAACGGTCAAACTCCTCACGTATGGCATCAACGGGGGTATTATAATCCAGATACAGAAACACCGTACCCAGAATTTGCGACGTGGTGCGCGTCCAGTTTTGAAAGGGTTTTTGGATGAAATAGTTTATTGGTAATATTAACCGTCGCTGATCCCAGATGTTCAGCACCACATAGGTTAGCGTAATATCTTCCACCCGGCCCCATTCGCCTTCAACTACCAGCACATCGTCAATACGTATAGGTTGTGTAAAAGCTATCTGGAAACCCGCCAAAAAGTTAGCCAGCGATTGTTGCGCCGCGAAACCTATAATAATACCGCCGATACCCACACCGGTAAGTAAACCGGCGCCTATCTTACGTACATTATCAAAGCTTAATAATATCACCGCTACGGCTATCAGCACCACAAAGGTTACTATTATACGCCTTATAAACTGCAATTGCGTACGCACCTTACGCTCTTTAAGGTTATCTTCCTTGTTCAAATCGTACAGGTGGTACATATAATCCTCAAATACCCGGATGGAGGTGATAAGCAGCGATGCGAATGATATAATTAGCGCTATCTCGATGGCACGACTAAAAGGCGTAAAAAAACGCTTCTGCATATCCATCAGCGGCAGCATCAGGTTAAGTACCAGCAGTGGCACAAAGTGGTTCATGGGGCGGCCGGTGTGTACTATAATACTGCGAAAAAGCGAGTAGTCATTCCGGTTACGGTAAAAGGTAAGTATGGCCTTAATGATGAGTTTAATGATAAGGCCAACAATAACAGCAATGACAGTTATTACAATGTTCCAAAGCCATGACGGCATGTTATTAGACCAATTTTCTAAAACTTCTTTCATGTTTTTTCCTTTACTATGGTATAACTCTACAACGGTTTAATTGTTAGTTACATTTTTAAATGTGGCTAAAAAAAGCTATTTTATGGCTTTTGCATCTTAAAACATACTTATTTATGAGTAAAACAATCATTGTTTCAAACAGGCTGCCCGTAAAAGTTTCTGAGGAGGATGGCAGCTTTAACATTGTAACAAGCGAGGGTGGTTTAGCCACCGGCCTGGGTTCGGTATACCGCTCAGGCGATAATGTATGGCTTGGATGGCCCGGCATTGAAGTTGCCGATCACGACAAGCAACACGAAGTAAAAGAGCGCCTTGCCGACTTTAGCCTGGTGCCTGTATTTTTAAATGCCGACGAAATATCAGGATATTATGAAGGTTTCTCGAACGAGATACTCTGGCCTATTTTTCACTACTACGCGTCAACCTACTCCAACTACAAACAAAGCAGCTGGGATTACTACAGCGCCGTAAACAAAAAGTTTATGGAGGCCGTTTTGGAGATAGCTGAACCCGGCGATACCATTTGGATACATGATTACCAGCTGCTGTTACTACCCGGAATGGTGCGCAACCTTATGCCCGATATTTCGATAGGCTTTTTTCTGCATATACCGTTCCCATCATTTGAGATGTTCCGCCTGATACCCTGGCGCAGTGAATTGATTGAGGGTATGCTGGGTGCCGACCTGGTAGGCTTCCATACCTTTGATGATGCCAGCCACTTTATAAACGCCGCGACAAGGTTATTGCCATACAACTCATCATCAAACGTTATCACTGTTGATGATCGTCCGGTGCTGGTTGAATCATTCCCGATGGGGATTGATGATGAAAAGTACGCCTCGCTAACCTCTACCGATAAGGTGATACAGGAGGTTGAGCATTTAAAGGAAGCTTTTAAGGATAAAAAGCTGATACTTTGTATTGACAGGCTCGACTATAGCAAAGGCATACTGCAACGCCTGCAAGCCTTTGAAATACTGCTCGAAACCCATCCCGAATACCGGGAGCAGGTAGTGCTGCACATGATTGTGGTACCATCGCGCGATAGCGTGCCGCAGTATAAGGAGCTTAAAGAGAATATTGACCGCAAAGTGGGCGATATTAATGCCCGCCACCGTACTATTGACTGGAGCCCGGTGAATTATTTTTACCGTGCCTTCCCTATCGAAACGTTATCAGCACTATATCATACCGCTGATATTTGCCTGGTAACGCCGATGCGCGATGGTATGAATTTGGTAAGCAAGGAATACGTAGCCAGCCGAACCCAGGAAACCGGTGTATTGATATTGAGCGAGATGGCCGGAGCATCAAAAGAGCTGATCGATGCCATTATTGTTAACCCGAGCAATATCAATTTGATGGCCAAGGCGATGGTAAAGGCCTTGAATATGCCCCTTGCCGAGCAGCGCCGCCGCATGAAGCTAATGCGACAGGTAGTGTCAAAATTCAACATAAAACATTGGGTGCGCATATTTATGGAGCGCATAAAGGAGGTGAAGCAAATGCAGCACTCCATGCGCTCGCGCCATATTACCGATGTTACCGAACAGGCCATTAAAAAGATATACAACCGCACACAAAACCGCATTGTGTTTTTAGATTATGATGGTACGCTGGTAGGTTTTAAATCGGACATTAACGCGGCCAAGCCCGATGAGGAACTATATGCCCTGCTTGATGACCTGAGCAGCGATCCGGCTAATCAGATAGTACTGGTAAGCGGCCGCGACCATAACTGTTTGGAAGAATGGTTTGGCCATACCCAGCTTACGCTGATAGCCGAGCACGGTGCCTGGATGAAAAAGAATAACGAGTGGGAGAGCATTCCCGGCTTGAACGACCAATGGAAACAGGATGTATACCCGCTGCTTGAAATGTATGTTGACCGTACGCCTGGCGCTTTCATCGAGGAAAAGAATTACTCGCTGGTATGGCATTATCGTAAGGTAGAGAAAGGCCTCGGCGAGCTGCGTACCAATGAGCTGATGAATAACCTGCGCTACCTGATCAACGACCGTGGCCTGCAACTGCTCCCTGGCAATAAGGTGGTCGAAATAAAGAACATCGAGATAAATAAAGGCAAGGCAACATCGGCCATGCTGCATAACAAGGAGTACGATTTTATTATGGCCCTGGGCGATGACCATACCGATGAGGACATATTTAAAGCCCTGCCCGATAATTCGCTTACCGTAAAGGTGGGCAGCAATATATCGGCAGCAAGGTTTTACCTGCGAAACCACCACGAGGTTAGGCACCTGCTACGCAGCCTGGTGCAGCCCGCCGCTGTAATAGCCGATAAATAACATAAACAGCCCGCGCCAAAACCGCGGGCTGTTGTTTTATAGCCCGGCAAACATTCGCCCAATTGTAATGTTTTTGTTGCATGTTTCACTTTTGGCGCGGCGTCCGTCTATAGCTATAAATAACACAATATAACCATGAAGAAATTAATAATGATGGTGGCTTTGGTTGCCGCAACATATGGCACTTTCGCTCAAACTGTTGATCTGCGCCGCAAGGTAGAAGTTAACGGCACTGCCGAAAAAGAGGTTACGCCCGATATAATCAATGTATCTATATCTCTAAAGGAATATATGGATGGCAAGAAGAAGATAAGCATCAGCGAACTGGAAAAGCAATTGGAGGGTGCGGTATCAGCTGCCGGTATACCTAAAGAGGATTTTACCGTTAACAATGTATCCGGCTGGAACAACGCCACCGAGAAAAAGAAAAACCCCGACTTTTTAGCCAGCAAACAATATGGCATCCGCGTACGCGATCTGAATAAATATAACCAACTGTTAAGCAAGGTTGACCCGAAAGGCATTCAGTACACCAACATTACCAGCTACGATTATTCAAAGATGCCCGAGCTGAAAAAGGAATTGAAACTACAGGCCTTACTTGCCGCCAAAGAAAAGGCTAACTATTTAGTAACAGCTTTAGGCGATAAATTGGGCAAGGTGCTAAGCATATCCGAAAATGATGGCGGCGGTAGTGTATACCCGCAAGCACGTATGTATTCAAACGTAGCGATGAGAAGCGCGGTAGCCGATGCCCCGGAATCTGATATTGATTTCCAAAAGATCAAACTTAGCTTTCAGGTGAATGCGGTGTTTGAAATTCAATAATATTTAAAAAAAGCGATCGATAAAACAAAGGCGGCATCCTGATCAGGAGCCGCCTTTGTTGTTATGGAATAAAGTGTCAGTTTTAATTACAATTCCTCATCATGCTGGCTCACGTCAAGGCCGATAGCTTCTTCCTCCGGAGTAACGCGCAGTTTTGAGATCAGGTCGGTCACCTTCAGCAGGATCAATGAACCCACGAAAGCGAATATCGATACCCCGATCAAAGCGATCAGGTGCTTGGTGAACAACGAAGTCTCGCCATAGAACAAACCGTTACCGGTCGTATTACCACCATTCACGTTCACATGGGCGAAGATACCGGTCATCAGCATACCTACCATACCACCCACTCCGTGGCATGGGAATACATCTAAGGTATCATCAATGCTTGTCTTAGTTCTCCAGATCACCACCAGGTTACTTACCACCGCGGCAACGATACCCACGATCAGTGAGTGCGGGATAGTTACGAAACCAGCCGCAGGGGTGATAGCCACCAGACCAACCACCGCGCCGATACAAGCACCAACTACCGAAGGTTTTTTGCCACGCAGCATATCAAAGAATATCCAGGCGATAGCCGCTGCCGCTGAAGCGGTAGTAGTAGTACCCAAAGCGGTTGCCGCTAACGGGTTAGCGCCCAATGCCGAACCGGCATTGAAACCGAACCAGCCGAACCACAGTAAACCGGTACCTAAAAGTACATAGCTGATACGTGCAGGGGCGTGTGCCTTATCGGTACGTTGTTTTAGGTAGATAGCTGAGGCCAAAGCTGCCCAGCCTGCCGACATGTGTACCACGGTACCACCGGCAAAGTCTAATACGCCCAGTTGAAAGAAGTAACCATCCGGGTGCCAGGTAGCGTGTGCTAAAGGCGCGTAGATGAATATCATGAACAAACAAAGGAAGATCACATAAGAGTTAAAGCGGATACGTTCGGCAAAGGCACCGGTGATCAGCGCCGGGGTAATTACCGCGAACTTTAACTGGAACATGGCGAACAGTACCAATGGAATGGTAGGTGCCAGCGGCCAGGTGTCATTACCCAGCATGCCCTTCATCATGAAGAAGGTAGAAGGGTCGCCCAGGAAGCCGCCGAACATGTCTTTACCGAAGGCCAGGCTGAAGCCGAACACCACCCACAGGATGGTGATGATGCCCATACAGACAAAGCTCTGCATCATGGTAGAGAGTACGTTCTTTTTGCTTACCATACCGCCATAAAAGAAGGCCAGGCCGGGGGTCATGATCAGTACCAGCGCGGTACTAACGAGTAGCCAGGCGGTGTCGCCGCTGTCGATCTTGCTGTCGGCGATCGTGGTCACCTCTACTGACGGATAGATCAGTGCCAGCACTACTACTACCACCAGCAGTAAAAAGGGTAGGATTTTTTTCATCTTGTGTTTTTAGTTAGGGTTAATTGTGCTTGTTTTTAGAAAAATTAAAAATTTATTCGATAATATGTCTGAGTTTTCAGGTTAATAATAGTTAATAACAAAATATTTTGATTTAAAAATTGATTTTGTTTTAGCTAATGTAATAAAACAATCATTTTATTGAAAATATTTTATAAAATATCTTAAATAATTCTGCTTTGTATAAATATCGCTTAAAATATTGCTATATAATTGCTCTTTTTTTGATGTGATCTTATCAAATCAGGATAGAATATAATTTATTTATCCTTTACCGGTACTGTTAATAATGTACTATTCGCAATGGCTGCGTTATTTAAAATTGTATACATTTGGTTTTTAACCTGAATTATGAAAAATATCATTCTACCCTTACTTGTATTATTAGCAGTGAACACATTTGCGCAAAAGCAAAAACCCATAGTACTATACCCCGATGGAGCGCCCGGCGCAAAGCCCGCCCCAAAAACCTATGCGGAAAGAATACAAGACGGCAGCTGGATATTTAAAGTGACCGAACCAACCCTTACGCCTTACCTACCCGCGGCGGGCACGGCTAATGGTACAGCGGTGATTGTATTGCCGGGTGGTGGTTACGCGGGCCTGGCATCAATACATGAGGGGGATGCCATAGCTAAGGAGTTTAATAAGATAGGCGTTACGGCATTTTTGCTGAAATATCGCCTACCGAGCGATACCATCATGACCGATAAAACGATCGGTCCGTTACAGGATGTGCAACGCGCCGTGCAAATGGTGCGCGAGCGCGCGGCAGAGTGGAAAATAAAAACTGACCGTGTAGGCATCATCGGCTTTTCGGCTGGTGGGCATTTGGCATCAACAGGTATTACGCATTTTCAAAAAGCGGTTATCCCCAATAAAAACAATACCAACCTACGCCCCGATTTTGGGATGCTTATATACCCGGTGATCAGTTTTGGAGAATATACTCACCAGGGCTCAAAGGATAACTTGATAGGCAAAAACCCATCGCCGGAGCTGGTTAAAGGGTTCAGCAACGAATTTCAGGTAACACCACAAACGCCGCCAACATTTCTGGCACATGCTGAGGATGATATGGTAGTGCCGGTACAAAATGCTCTGTTATTTTACAATGCCTTACTCACCAATAAAGTAAAGGCCGAAATGCACCTTTACCCCGCCGGCGGCCACGGCTTTGGCTTGGTAAACCCAACCACCAAAGAGCTTTGGTTCAGCAGCCTCACCAACTGGATGGCAGCTAATGGATGGCTTAGTAAGTAAGTGGTTAATAGTGAATGGTGAGTGGTTAGTGGTCAATTGTAAATGGTCAGAATTGTGGAATGAATAGTTAATGATTCAACAAAACATTATTTACCAATATCTTTCGTAGCACAACACTCACTATTCACCACTCACTACTGACCTCTCACCACTCACTATTCCACTATCCTCAGTAGTTCATTCAGCTCGGCTACTTTATCGGCGGAGCCTAAATGCTCGTAGGCGCTGATGAGGTTGCGGAGTACGCGCTTAATAATGTCGGTGTTTGAGCAGGGTTCGTAAAATTGCTTATCGGGGGCAAGTTTCAGTTGCTTCAAAAACATATCCACATCGCGGCGACCGAACACCATACCTTTATTAAAGGCATTAATATAGAACAGTATGCCGCTTTCAAATTCGCTTTGCAGGCCTTCATCTAAATAAGCCAATATAAAATGCTGTGGTAGGTTTACGCCGTACACCGGTATATCCAGCTTTTGGGCTACTATGGAGTAGATGATGGCAAGCGATATCTGGTTGCCCTTTTTGGTTTCGAGTACCTGGTTAATGTAGCTGTTTTGCGGGTCCTGATGATTAGTGGTATTGCCGCTAAAGCCATATATATTGTAGAATACGTGGTTTATCAGTTTAACCTGCTCCACCGGGCTGCCCTCATTCATCATTTGCAGCCATATGTCGCGCTTAATGGCCTCTATCTGGTTGATCACCTTTTGCTCATCCAGATCAGGGTATTGGTATCGATTAATAACCAATATGCCTTGCAGCAGATCGAATGCGCCGCTTTGTATCCATAATTTCAGATCATTCTTTAACGCGCCGAACTGTATCTCATGCACCAAATTGGCAATACGCTCCTGTAATAAAGGATCAAAAGCTTCGGTAAACGCGGCTTCAAGGTGCTCAATGGCGCCTCCGCCTAAAGTAAGTAGTTTATCATGCACATGCTCAAATATCTCCTGATCGGGATCGTCGAGCAGTTTTATCAGTGAGTTTATTTCTGCGGTATTTAACATGCTTATCAGTAAAGTATCACTATTTATCTATTTTTACAACCATGTTCAACATCAGGTTTGCTGCCGACTATCTGCGGCATCGTTTTAGGGCAAAAACCCGCCACGGCATCCACTCGCCTTTCGTGTACAAGTTGGTTGATGAAGTAATATACGATTTTGCGCCCAAAAAAGTGTACACCGATATAGAGCAGGTACGCAAACATTTACTCGCCGATGACCGGACAATCACCGTTACCGACCTTGGCGCAGGCTCGCATGTTAACAACAATAAACAAAAGCACATTAGCCAGATAGCCAAAAATGCGCTTAAGCCGCCCAGGCTGGCACAGTTGCTGTATCGCCTTGCGGCATTCACTAACCCGCAAAGCATTATTGAGCTGGGTACCTGCCTGGGGGTTACCACCCTGTACCTGCAACAAGCCGCGCCAAAAGCTAAAGTATATACGTTAGAGGGTTGCCCGCAAACTGCGGCTGTGGCTGGGCAGCAATTCGCCGGGCAGGAGCTTAATGATATTGCGCTTACCGTTGGTAATTTTGATGACACACTTTACAGTATCATAAACAGCCTGCCAAAGCTGGATCTGGTATATGTAGATGGCAATCACCAAAAAGAGGCCACCTTACGATACTTTGAATGGTGCCTGCCCTATGTGCACGAAGACTCTTTGTTGATATTTGATGATATATACTGGAGCGAAGGCATGAAAGAAGCGTGGGCACAAATAAAGGCACACCCGCAGGTAACTGCCACTGTCGATTTGTTTTGGATAGGGCTGGTATACTTTAAAAAAGGACAGGCTAAAGAAGATTTTTTAGTGAAGTTTTAACCTAATCCTTATTTTGAAAGCAGAGGAAGATCTGCGCATCCGCATAAAAAAAAGACCCGGTGAAATGATCACCGGGTCTTTTTTTTATACCAATAAGGCATATAAGCCTTATTTTATTTTAGTGTATATTATTTTAAGCTGAACCTTGTAAGGTGAGTTTTTACCTACCAATACGGTACGTGCCGTTGGGTAAGCCGTAGCCGAAATACTCGGTGTTGAACTTGTTGAGCTTGTAGCCTCATTATCGGCTGCTATGTAAGTGCCATAATCTTTTACCTTGCCAGTTACAAGGTTTTGCAGGTATGAGGTTAACAAAAACCTGTACTCATTTTTTACCGGGATCGAATAATATCCGCCAAACAGCAAGCTAAAGTTTGCCGTTCCATTTACCATATCCTCAATATAAGTACGCTGACGTGCAAGGTCCGACTTATACATGGTAAGCTTTGGCAATGGTGCGTACGGCGTTAAGGTGCCCGCTTTAGGTGCTATAACCAGCTCAGCACGGTTAATGATGATATCCTTCGGCAATGTTTCGGTTAGCTTATCAAAGTTAACCTTTACACGCAGGCCGCCCATACCTTGCAGGTAAGCAGTTGTGTTGCTTGATGTAGTGTTGGCAAGCGCTGCCTTTACATTATCGCTGTAAGTATGCTTTATCTCGTTAATATAACGGCTTATAGGTAAGCCTATAATGGCGGTATCAGTAGTTGAATTTTCAGTAACTCTTACATAAATGGCCAATGAATCGCTTGACGAACCTAAAGTAAGTATACCTCCTGACCCGGTAGTGCCGGCTGGGTCAAGTTTCACATAAAAGCCCTTAGCTAAATTTTGGAATGCCAAATTTGATTGCGCTGCTTGTGTTGATGTGATCCAGCTGTATGCCAGTTCCGGATCAAGTTTAACACGTATCTGCGGCACCACTCTTATTGCGGTATCAGGTCCGCCATCAACTATCGAAGTAATTCTAATACTATCATGCGGGCGAGCCAAAAAAGTTTTTGTACCAAGCAGTATGTTAGAATGTGTCCACGTTTTACTGTTGTAGTAAGAAACACTCATCGGTTTTTCACTAAGCTGATAAACATCCAGTTTATAATTGGATGTTAGTGAATCACCATAAAAGCCGGATGTTGCATACTTAAGCATTAATACGGCCGAGTCGATCCTGATCTCTCCGGTAGGCTTTGTATAAGCAGTACCGCCGGGTAAATTAATATCAGTAGCAAGGGCTGATTCAGTAAGCCCAAGCTCGGCATCATTAAAATATGCCAAAGTTGAACGTCCAAGATCTGATACGATCACCGAATCCTCGGGTACGGTATTCAGGGTGATATTGGTATCAACCACAAGCGTTCCGCTTATCTGGTTGTTTTCATCAACATCTAAACCAACACCATCAGGGTTCTTACAACTATTTAAAATAAAAAGACTTATCAACAGGGTTAATAAGTCTAATCTGAAAAATCTCATATGTTAAAATATCTTATCCAACTTTATACAACCTGTGCCAATTCCTCATCAGCAATTTCGTCGTAAAAATTGTAATAATTTTCCACATCCGAGGTGGAATTATAATCTAAAACCGGTTTCCCGCTGTTTTTAACACTATTTAACACTTCTTCATCAATATTTTCGGCTGCAAGCACCACTCCATCCGAGTAGTGAATAGCGCCGGCATAAAGTGCTGAACTGGTGGCCGGTTTGTAAACCTCGGTGTGTGCCTCGGTCATACCGTTCATTACAGCCTTTTGCGCAAAGTCGGCATTAAGCTGGCCAGCAAAATCATTCTCGTAAATTGAGTATACCAGTTTAGAGTTTTTAAAGGTCGGATCGTCCTTGTAAGTAGTTTTCAGGTAAGCCGGTACCAAAGCGCTCATCCAGCCGTGGCAGTGGATCATGTCAGGCGCCCAGCCAAGTTTTTTAACGGTTTCAAGCGCGCCCTTGCAAAAGAAGATCATGCGCTCATCGTTATCGGCGTAAAATTTGCCATCCTTGTCGGTAAATACGTGCTTTCGCTGAAAATACTCTTCGTTATCAAGAAAATATACCTGCATACGTGCTGAAGGTATTGAAGCCACCTTAATGATCAACGGATTGTCGTTGTCGTTAATAATGATGTTCATGCCCGATAAACGGATCACTTCATGTAGTCGGTTCCTGCGCTCATTGATATTGCCAAAGCGAGGCATCAGGATACGGATCTCGTAACCTTTGTCCTGCATTGCTTGCGGCAAATTACGTACTATTTCAGAAATTTTTGTGAGTTCAAGGAAAGGTGACATTTCATGAGCTATAAACAAAAGCTTAGATTTACCCATCTCTATTAATTTGTATTTAGTAAGTTAAGACGTCAAAAAAAATTTTGAGAGTACAAATATAGGTATATTATATGAACTATCAATGAATTGCGCAATTTAAGTTTGGATATTTTTAATTAATTACTCATTTTCGCCGGATTTTTTAAGCACTTTAACGCATTGAAAAATTTCACCACCAAACAACAAATAAGGCAGCATTTACAGCCTTTGCGTAAAGACGGCGCTACCATAGGTTTTGTACCCACCATGGGCGCCCTGCACCAGGGGCACCTATCATTAATTGCCCGTGCCAAACAGGAGTGCGACATGGTAGTTTGCAGCATTTTTGTGAACCCTACGCAGTTTAACGATCCTAAAGACCTCGAGAAATACCCCCGCCCTATTGAGGCCGATATTCAAAAACTGGAGCAAGCCGGTTGCGATGTATTGTTTAACCCCGATGTTAACGAAATTTATGCCGGCAATGAGCAATGGCATTTAGATATTGGCGAGCTGGAGCGCCTGTTAGAAGGGGCTTTCAGACCGGGGCACTATCAGGGTGTTACCCAGGTTGTTTTTAAGCTGTTTGATATTGTTGAGCCCGACAAGGCATTCTTCGGCCAAAAGGATTTTCAGCAGGTTATGGTGATCAACTGCATGATAGAGCTGCTGAAGCTGCCCGTTACATTAGTGATGTGCCCTATCGAACGCGAAAGCGACGGCCTGGCCATGAGCTCGCGCAATGTGCATTTAACAGTGGATGACCGCCGGCATGCGCTGATACTTTCGCGCACCTTACAACAGGTAAAGGATGGCATTAACACAACCGATATAGCCACACTAAAACAACAGGCCGAAGCCGCTATAAGCAGCGAACCGGGTGTTGAGCTTGATTATTTTGAACTGGTTGATGGCAATACGCTGCATGCGGCCAATCAAAACACGGCTTATGTTGTTGCATTGGTAGCGGCCAAAGTGGGCAATACACGCTTGATTGACAATATGATAGTGCGTTAAAGCAACATCAATACAGTGTAAATAAATATTGCCTGCTTAACTATTAAACATTTACTATAAACCAAATTACTAACTTTGCGCCATGATTATTGAGGTGTTAAAATCCAAAATTCACCGGGTAAAGGTTACACAAGCCGAGCTGAACTATGTAGGCAGCATTACCATTGATGAGGATTTGATGGATGCGGCAAACATAATTGCCAACGAGAAAGTGCAGATAGTGAACAACAACAACGGCGCACGCTTTGAAACCTACGTTATACGTGGCGAACGCGGCACCGGCACCATATGCCTAAACGGCGCCACCGCGCGCCTGGCCCAGGTGGGCGATATTGTGATCATTATGAGCTATGGTTACATGGAGCGCGAAGAAGCTAAGGTATACGAGCCTATACTTGTTTTCCCGGATACGGATAATAAGCTGATCAAGTAAATAGCCTATTAATACCATTATATTAGCATAAAAGGGAGTATACTAACTCCCTTTTATGCTTGATAATATTTGCTGCTGCATTGTGGTACTTTGCTCAGCCTGGCCTACATAGTTTTTCATTTCTAAACGGCCTTCGTATATTTTACCTTTTAAAACCTGGTGCGTACCGTTACGAATAATGGCTATCGCTATTGAGGGATGCTGGGTGTTCTTACCAAAATATTCATCCCATATGCCATCAATATTATCTTCGGTTATTTCAACGCCATCTATGGCTTTGAATACGTCACCATTCTTTACACCAAGCGCGTTCTTCTCTACATCGGTAAACATAATGCTCTTGGTTGCCTCATCATACTTTAACGGCGTTTTGCCGGGGTAGTATACCGGAATACTTTTGGTTGGGGCATATTCGTAACCCAGCTTGTTAAAATATTCAGCGAAAGGCAGCGGGTTAGCGCCAACAATATATTTATCCATAAATACCTTAACATCCGGATGGGCGGCGGCCACAAACTCGGCAATAAAGGCATTGTCATCAAATGGTTTGCTTGGGCCATATTTTTTGGTTAGCGATGTAATAACGCTCCGCAGATCTTTTTGTCCGTTGGTTTTTTCTCTGATGTCGATATCCAGTAAAAACGCTATCAGCGCGCCTTTGCTATATACGCTGCTATATTTCTTCTGAAAAGCATCTTCCATTACACGCTTACTCATTTCCGTCATCGAGAAGTTGCCGAACTCCTCGGCGCTGTTTATCTTTTTACGCATCTCCTCAAAAAACTCTTTCTCGGTAATGGTTTTGTTTTGCAGCTGCACCAGGTTCGAGAAGTACTCGGTAACCCCTTCGTACAACCACAGGTGCTGCGACATTTGCGGGTACGAGAAATTGAAATTCTCTATCTCGTTACTGTGCAGGTTAAGCGGCGTAAGTATGTGCAAAAACTCGTGCGATGAAACCTCGTTGATCATCGAGATCAGTCGTTTTTCAAAAGCGATCTCGGGCAGGTAGTAAAGCGACGAATAGTTATGCTCCAATGCCCCGAAGCCACCCTCGCCTTTATCACGATCGGTCAATCCCTTACCCGATTCCTCAAAATAATACAGAAACTGGTACGATGGTACAGGCAGCCCGTTAAAGAATTTATCTAATCCGCCGGCCAGTGGTTTTAAATACTCGGCTACCTGCGCGCTTTTCACCTTGCCCGTGGCCGAATAAACCGAAACATTAACCTTAGTTTTACCAATGTTGAATGATGTGGTATCAGGCTTGGCATATATCACCGGGTTATCGGCCAGGTAAACATAGTTTTTAGCTTTAATAACGTCCTTACCCGGCGCGGAGCGGTCAACATCAAGGTGGGTGGCGGCGTAAAAATCGTCGGGTTTGCTAACCGTTATCTCAAATGGTAGTTGTGCATCATCCTCAAAATAGCCAAAAAAGGCATGGTTGTTCATTACTACGTTCACACCGGCCTCAATATTACTACCACCGGGCTGAAAAATAAAATCGTCGTGCTTGCTGTCCCAGGTATCGCTCACCTTGTATTTGATAACGGCAAGCTGCGCGGCGTTCTTAATTACGAACTGGTTTTTGCCTTGCTTGGTAACCTTTACCGGTTTTCCGTCTTTATCAAAGGCTTGCAGATCGTTAATGAACCGGCCAAAATCCTTACGGGCGTACGAGCCGGGTATAGCTTTAGGGAAGGCGAAAATAACGTCGGTTTTTTTGAGCTGAGGTGTTTTAAGGGTTACCTCAACCTGGTCGTTTTTGATGTTGAGCAGATCGACACTGTACTCATACTTGTTTTGCGCGAAGGCGCCTGCTGCCATGCCGGCAAGCATTGATAAGGTTAGGATGGCTTTCATGAAAAATTTAAAAAATACGGTACCAAAACTAATAATATTATAATAGCCTGCAAGTGTTGAGCAATCAAAATTTGACGATCGTGAAATTCTTGCACTTATGGAATTTCACTGCCAATAAATATATTAGCGGCATGAAAACTAAACCTTTGATCGGCATTGCCGGTGGCATTTTTGTGTTAGCGGTATTGGCCTTTGTTTTTTGGCCATCCAAAAAAAACATGGCCGGTAATGATAATATTGCCTACGTTTCGTTCTTAGCCAACTTTAATGATAAGCTAACTAAAGGCGAAACCGACTCAGCACTTACCTTTTTTGATGAAAATTTGCGCAACGTACCACAGGTATTGCAGGTGCTTAACACGCTTATGGGCAAAGCCAGCTCAACAGGCGGCCAACAAGTATTGGTTAAGTCAACCCTTGTAATTGAAAGTGCAAAGTTCGACGATTTAAATACCCCTTCAGTTTCGGTAAGTATACCTGTTACTTTAAATAGTAAGGGATTTTCAAATAACACATCTACATTGGTATTAAGCCTTCGCAAGCAGGAGGGCAAACTGCATATTGTTAAGATGGATGCCAGCAATTACCTGGCCGATTGCCTGGTGTACGAAAACCTGATCAGAACCAAAACCCTGTCTGACGAGGATATATACTCACCCATCACACTCGAAGCCTTTAAAAAGAGCAAAATACTTAGAAACACTTACGATACGGTAATGTGGTTCACGCACTACAATAAGCAAACCTATTTTCAGGTAGGTTATGGCAAATGGAATACGGATGATGAGGACTCATACAATAAGATGGGACTTGTAGGCCCTGATATGAAGGAGATCATACCCGTTCAGTACGATTTGATACATGGTTTCAACACCACCTTAAATGGTTTTATTGAGGTTGAAAAAGATAAAAAGAAAGGCCTGTACAACCTGAGCGGTAAGTTAGTGGTGCCTGTTGAGTACGATCGTATCTTTCCGGTACAAACTGATAGCACGCTGGCCATATTGCAACAAGGCGACAAGTTTTTCAGCTTTACCAAAAGCTTTGAAATAGCGCCCGCGCCCGATGTTAAATTTACCGATATACTGGCGAAGCTCCCGATATTTAATCGACAGGAGATAAAAGCAGCCGACCCGGATAATATAACCGAGATGAACTCTCGCCATTACCATCAGTCCGTCTATATTGCTCCATCGTATCTGGTTGATCTTAATCTGCACAAACGCATACTTCAATTTAAAAATCCGCTGCGAAAAAATGTAGAGATGTATGATTATAGTGATAAGTACATTGTTTCGGCACCGCAAAAAACGGCTGAAAATGCCGATAATGCTTTATCTGCCTTGATTTATACTATCCGCGATTATTACCAGGGTGGCCGTTCTGAATTTTATGATGAAAAGAACGCCATCGTAACTGATGCTGTAAACAACAAGCTATATAATGCCGGGCTGATTGATAACTATTTGTATGAAGAATTTGAAACCCCAAAAGCCGAATGCAAAGACCTTGATCTGAAAATGCTGACCGACTCTTTGGTCGAGATAAAATACTCAGCCTACGTTGGTATAGACGCGAGCGATACCGATACTTTATTTGAAGCGCCGGTTTATCAGTACTTTAAAATTAAAGATGATAAAATGGAAGCGATAGAGAAGGGAAGAATGTTTGCCTGTGCCAGTTTAGTTAAAATGAACGACTCCTATTTGCAAGGCTGTTATAGCTATGCCAGCAAAAAAGGAACAATTCAAACTGATTATTTGAAAACCAGCTATCTTAAATATATCATTAATGAAATATACGCCTCGCATAATTACAAATTTAAGGATGCGAAAATGAACGAATTTTTTTCATATCATATTTATGACTTTGATCCTAAATATACTGATGTTGAAAGCAAACTCACCGAGATAGAAAAATACAATATTGCCTGGCTTAAGCAAAAGCTTGCCGCTAAACCGGCAAATAACGCATTGGCGGCAAAATAGGCATGTACACGTTTTTAAGGATATTCGCATTGTTTTGGATAGTGGCGCTTTGCGCGGGCACTATACAATACCTGTCGTTTAAGCCCGATGTTGATTTTTTAAAGCTTAAGCAGGCCGCCGTGCAAACAGGGTATTATCTGCCTGCCTTTTACAGCCATATTTTTGCCAGTAGCATAATATTGCTGGCAGGCTTTTTCCAATTCTCAAAAAGGGTATACAATAACCGCCCGCTGCACAGGGCACTGGGCAAGGTGTACATACTGGGTATACTATTGTTTGCCGCGCCGGGAGCGTACGTTATGTCGTTCTTTATAAACAGGGGCGCGGGCGTGTTCATATCATTCATGCTGCAAAACACTTTGTGGATAGTGTTTACCATAGCCGCCTGGGTGAAAATTAAAAAGGGCGATGTGCAGGGCCACGTTAATATGATGCGCCGTAGCTACGCGCTGGCCTTCGCGGCGGTTATGCTGCGTTTGTATATATGGCTGCTTAGCGTGGCGGGCATGGGCGTGCAGTTTGAAAACAATTATCTCATCATCGCTTTTTTAAGCTGGGTGCCTAATTTAGCGGTGGCTGAACTCATCAATTTCAGAGCTAAAACAGCTGTACTAACAATGGTTAATAAAGACCATTAAAATTTTACAAAAATCCCCGCAATTTAATGCAATAAGTTCTATCTTTGCACCCCGACGCTGAAGTCGGTTTTATCCTCGCTTTCAGCGCATAGGAAACAGTCCGTAAGTCCAGTCTAAATGGATGAAGGCTATAACTTTAACTTTTTGAATTAAAAAAGCCCTATGCCCAAAAATACTTCCATCAAATCGGTATTAATTATTGGTTCAGGCCCTATCATTATAGGCCAGGCCTGCGAGTTTGATTACTCAGGCTCACAAGCTGCACTTTCTTTAAAAGAGGAAGGCATTTCGGTAACTATCATTAACAGCAACCCCGCCACTATCATGACGGATAAGGTTATTGCTGATAATGTGTACCTGCTGCCGCTAACCTGCGAAAGCATCGAACAAATTTTACAGGAGCAGCAAATTGACGCCGTACTGCCTACCATGGGTGGCCAAACCGCGCTAAACCTTTGTATAAATGCCGACGAGCAGGGCATCTGGGAAAAATACGGTGTTAAGATAATTGGTGTTGATATTGCCGCTATCGAAAAAACCGAAAACCGCGAAGCCTTCCGCCAGCTGATGGTTGATATTGGCGTAGGTGTTGCTACCTCAAAAATTGCCAACTCATTTTTAGAAGGTAAAGAAGCCGCGCAGGAAATTGGTTTCCCGCTGGTAATTCGCCCAAGCTATACGCTGGGTGGTAAAGGCGCAGGCTTTGTACATAAAAAGGAAGAATTTGACGCCGCCCTTAGCCGTGGCCTGCAAGCATCACCAACCCACGAGGTACTGGTTGAGCAAGCGGTTTTAGGCTGGAAAGAATATGAGCTGGAGCTGCTGCGCGATAGCCGCGACAACGTGATCATCATCTGTTCTATCGAGAACTTTGACCCGATGGGCATCCACACCGGCGACTCAATAACCGTGGCCCCTGCCATGACGCTGAGCGACCGTTGCTACCAGGAAATGCGTAACCAGGCCATCAAGATGATGCGCGCCATTGGTAACTTTGCCGGCGGCTGTAACGTACAATTCTCGGTTAACCCGGCCAATGAGGAGATCATCGCCATCGAGATCAACCCGCGTGTATCACGTTCATCGGCCCTGGCATCAAAAGCTACCGGTTACCCTATCGCTAAAATTGCCGCTAAACTGGCAATTGGCTATAACCTGGATGAAATAGAAAATCAGATCACCAAAACCACTTCGGCCTACTTTGAGCCAACGCTGGATTACGTGATCGTGAAGATACCTCGCTGGAACTTTGATAAATTTAAGGGCGCTAACCGCGAGTTAGGTCTGCAAATGAAATCGGTAGGTGAGGTAATGGGCATTGGCCGTACCTTTATCGAGGCGCTGCAAAAGGCTTGTCAGAGCTTGGAGATTGGTCGTGCCGGTTTAGGTGCTGATGGTCGCCAGAGCCGCAACCTTGAAGAAATTATGCACAGCCTTGAGCACCCAAGCTGGGACAGGCTGTTCCATATATACGATGCCTTGAGCCTTGGCGTGCCTATCGAATCGGTACGTAAAGCTACCAAGATCGACCGCTGGTTCCTGAACCAGATACAAGAGGTGGTGAGCATGGAGAATGAGCTTCGCCGTTATTCACTGAATAATATTCCTGAAGACTTCCTGTTCACCCTGAAACAAAAAGGTTTTTCTGACGCGCAAATTGCTTACGTGCTTACCAACACAACTGAAGAAGATGTGTACCAGCGCCGCAAGCAACTGGGTATACGCCGCGTATACAAAATGGTTGATACCTGTGCTGCCGAGTTCCCTGCAAAAACACCTTACTATTACTCAACCTACGAGGGCGAAAACGAATCAATAGTAAGCGACAGGAAAAAAATAATAGTATTAGGCTCAGGCCCTAACCGTATTGGCCAGGGTATTGAGTTTGATTATAGCTGTGTGCATGGTCTGCTTGCAGCCAAAGAATCCGGTTTTGAGGCTATCATGGTTAACTGTAACCCTGAAACCGTATCAACCGACTTTAACATGGCCGATAAGCTGTACTTTGAGCCTGTATTCTGGGAGCACGTACGCGAGATCATCGACCTGGAGCAACCTTACGGTGTAGTGGTTCAACTGGGCGGCCAAACAGCCCTTAAAATGGCTGAGAAGCTGCATGAGCACGGCATCCGCATCATCGGTACTTCATTTGATAATATGGATATCGCTGAGGATCGCGGCCGTTTCTCTGACATGCTGAAAGATCTTGAAATCCCGTATCCAAAATATGGTGTTGCCGAAAGTGCTGAAGAAGCGCTTGAAGTAGCCCACCATGTAGGTTATCCTGTACTGGTACGCCCAAGCTACGTATTAGGCGGCCAGGGCATGAGCATTGTGATAAACGATGAAGACCTGGAAAAAGCGGTAGTAAGTTTACTGAAGAACCTGCCGGGTAACCGTGTACTGATCGACCATTTCCTTGACCGTGCCGCTGAGGCCGAGTCAGACTCTATAAGCGATGGTGAGGATGTACACATTATTGGTTTGATGGAGCACATTGAGCCTGCCGGTATCCACTCAGGCGACTCATACGCGGTATTGCCTCCGTTTGATCTGTCAGACAATGTAATCAAACAAATGGAAGACTATACCGAAAAGCTGGCCAAAGCGCTTAACGTGCGTGGCTTACTTAACATACAGTTTGCCATTAAGGATGAAAAAGTATATGTGATAGAGGCTAACCCGCGCGCATCACGTACCGTACCATTCATAGCCAAGGCTTATGATGTACCTTACATCAACATAGCAGCCAAGGTAATGATGGGTGTTAACAAGCTTAAAGACTTTACCATTGTACGTAAACCAAAAGGCTACGCTATCAAAGAGCCGGTGTTCTCGTACGATAAATTCCCTGAAGTGGCTAAGGAGCTTGGCCCTGAAATGAAGTCGACAGGTGAGGCGATACGCTTTATTCCTGACCTGCAAGACCCATACTTCAGGCATTTGTATAAAGAGAAATCAATGTACCTAAGTAAATAAAAAGCTGATTTTCTCTGATTGTAGAACTTGTTCTTTAATTAATGGATCATAAGTTATTAATGCTCAAAAACGTGGATCGCGAGGATCTGGAAGACGTTTTAGTGAAAATAGAAAGATCGTTCGGCGTACAGTTTACGCCGAATGATCTTCAAAAAATTCATACCATTGGCGATTTGTGCAACACGGTTCACAGCAAACTAAAGCTTGAACATAATGATGTTTGCACTACACAGCATGCCTTTTATATGCTGCGCAACGCCATAACCACCTCAACTACTATTGACAGGTGCGCCATCAATACCAACACGTGCCTTAAGGATGTTTTCCCCGAGGAGGAACGCCTGCAACTTGTGGCCGATATGGAGCATGAGATGGGCTTACGCTTAAATGTTTTGCAACCAAAGCAAAGCGTTATATGGGGCCTGATAGTATTGTTCATCCTATCTGTAGCCGCTTTTTACTTTAACTGGCAAGCAGGTGTTGTTGGCTTAGCCGCTTTTGCCGCCGGATCATTTATGGCTAAAAAACGGGGCAAGCAACTAACTGTTAAAACAGTTGGCCAGCTGGCCGAAAAGATAGCCCGCGAGCATTACCTCAAATGCCGCCGCGATGCCGCCACCGTTAACCGTAAAGAGGTAAATCAAAAGATACGCGAGCTGTTTCAGCACGATTTGGATCTGGACGCTTCAGTATTGAAATCAAACGCGTCATTTAACTGATCTTTAATTTTAGATCACAGATAGTCCATGTTTTGGGAGTTAGCATCCCAAAAACATGGACTTTTTTTTATTTATATTACAACTTGATCAAATACTTAATCAAAGCATCGCTATTACTTAATACAAAATTGCCTATATTTAAAACAGTAATTTAAAAGAAGTAATAATCTAAACTTATCATTTTATGAAAAAAGCTCTACTAACTTTAGTATTAGTATTTGGTGTATTTTTTTACAGCTTCGCTCAAGCTGACAAAATCGTAAAACATTCAGGCGAAACTGTTGAGGCCAACGTAATTCGCGTTGCCGAATTCACTGTTATTTTTAAGTATGTTAATGAGGATGCCGAGCAGGTTGTAAGCAAATACGCTATCGAAAAAATTGTTTATGGCAAAAGCGGCCGTACCGAAAAGCTTACTGACAAAATTGTTGTGGCCGGCAAAAACGACTGGGAAAAGGTGATTGTATTGGAAGACAAAAGCGAGATTGCAGGCCTTAGTAAAGGTGGCGACATTAAAGGTAAAACAGCTTTCATCAACTTCCATACCGGTAGCTCAAGCGAAAAATCAGCAGAGAAAAAATTAAAGCAAGCCGCTGCTGAGCTGGGTTGTCCATTTGTATTGATAACTTTTGAAAAAGCGACCAACGTGGCTAATGGCGGCCTTGGTGGCAATCAGGATATTAAAAAGGGTATAGCTTACAAGTATATGTAACATCAGCTGACCCGATAAAAAAAGACCGCTATTAGGCGGTCTTTTTTTATTTATACACCATCAATCCCTTAACCTCAAAGTTGATAGCATCACTCATTTTTGATGTGGTGCTGTAGCTTACGGTATCGCCTGCAAAATGCTGGTGATCATCGGCCGTGAACTCGCGCTTGGCTACGCCGCTTATTATTACCACACGCCCTTTAATTTGCGATGGCAGGGTAACATTAAAATCTCTGAAATGGGCATAGATGGGTACGCCCTTGCCTGTGCTTATTACAAACCAGCCACCCTTTTCGTCGGTAACACGTTCAACAGTGCCTTTAACTACAGTGGTTATACGCTTCTTTTTACCCATCAGATCGCGCAGTTTGGTTGCTTCTACAGAGTTAGCCGTATCAGCCTTAGTACCGAATACCATGCCATGCGGCAAAGCTGTTTGCTGAGCGAATGCTGTCGAGGTAATACTAAAAAATATGATCGGGAGTAATAAACGCCATGCTTTCATGCCCTTAATAACAACAGCCGGCAGGTATGGTTTTATTTAGCCTGATGATCGTAACTGATAACGCGCGATATCTTCCAGCCGTCATCATCCTGTTTCCAAACATGAATAAAGCGCGCGGTATTCACCAGCTTGCGTTTGCCGTTGATTACTTTGTAAAACGTGTTTACGCCTGTTTCTAAAGCGCCGTAAAATTCCAGCTGATAAACCTTTGCGCTTACCAATACACGTTCAAGTCCGCCGTTATCGCAAAGGGTACGCATTGATCTCATCAGATCGTGCCGGGATGAGGTATAGCCTGTGCGGTCATGAAAAAACTCTACATCGGCAGTAAAATACCCTTCAAATTTATCCAGATCGCACTTGTTATAAGCATCAAAAACCTGCTTATCTAACCCGATAATGGTACTGTACAAAGTTTTGCTTGCCGGTTTTTTTGATGCCTGGGCAAAACAGCTATAGCTGCCAATAAATAATATAAGGCTAAGGGCGGTGGTGATTACGCGTTTCATATTAAAAGTAAATGTGCATTTAATATTGATGAACGCTTTTTTGTTTGCCGAGCTTATAATCAGCCGCTATTTTATCCGAATAAAAGGCTGAAAACTTCCTCGATATTGCCTACCGTTTTAACATCAATAGTGTAGCGTGAAAAGTCGATACGCTTTTTATCGCCCGCTTTGGGCAGGTTATATTTTGAGATGAATATTTGCTCGAAGCCCAGTTTTTGCGCCTCGGCAATGCGCTGTTCCACCCGGTTAACAGCACGGATCTCGCCGGACAGACCGATCTCGCCCGCGAAACAAACCTTAGTCGCGATAGGCATATCCTCATGCGATGATATGATAGCGGCGGCCAAACCCAGGTCAATAGCCGGATCTTCCACACGGATGCCACCGGTAATGTTCAGAAACACGTCCTTAGCCCCTAATCTGAAACCACAGCGCTTTTCGAGCACAGCCAGCAGCATATTCATGCGCTTGGTATCAAAGCCCGTAGCGGTACGCTGTGGCGTGCCGTAGGGTGATGTACTTACCAGCGCCTGTGTTTCAATCAGCATTGGGCGCATACCCTCTAAGGTAGCCGATATGGTTACGCCGCTCAGTGGTTCATCTCGTTGCGATAATAGTATCTCGGATGGGTTTGAAACTTCACGTAGCCCTTCGCCCAGCATCTCATATATCCCCAACTCGGATGCCGAACCAAAACGGTTTTTAACAGCCCGTAAAATGCGGTATACATGGTGCCTGTCGCCCTCAAACTGCAAAACGGTATCAACCATATGCTCCAGTATTTTGGGGCCTGCTATCATACCGTCTTTCGTTATATGGCCGATCAGGAAAACCGGAGTAGAAGTTTCCTTGGCAAAACGCAGCAACTCCGCAGTACACTCACGCACCTGCGATACGCTGCCCGGGGTTGATTCAATATGCGCCGAATGCAAGGTCTGTATCGAATCGATCACTACCAGTTCAGGCTCCAGTTGCTCTATCTGCTTAAATATGTTTTGGGTTGATGTTTCGGTCAATATAAAAGCCCCCTTGCCCCCTAAAGGGGGAATATTTGATGATGCCCCCAAATCAAGAGCTCCCCCTTCAGGGGGTTGGGGGGTCAACCTTTCCGCCCGCATCTTTATCTGCCTGTCGCTTTCCTCGCCCGATACATAGAGCACCTTAAGGTTAGGCATGTTCAAGGCCAGCTGCAACATCAGGGTTGATTTACCTATGCCCGGTTCACCGCCTATCAATACCAGCGATCCGGCAACAATGCCGCCGCCCAGCACTCGGTTAAACTCCGCATCGGGCGTAAGCAGGCGATGCTCCTCGCTAAAGGTTATCTCTGATACCGGTACGGGCTTATTGGCACGTTGCAAACTGGTTGATGGGTTGGCTTTCCAATCGGGTACCGAGGCGTTGTTTTTTTCGAGTATCTCCTCGGCAAAAGTATTCCACTGCCCGCATGATGGGCATTTTCCCAGCCATTTAGGCGATTCGTAGCCACAGCTCTGGCAAACGTAAGCGATCTTGGTTTTAGCCATTTATATGTTTGATGTGCAGATTACAGATGTGCAAATGTGCGGATTTGTTTTGAGATAGCGAGGTTGAATGCTAAAATATTTGGCAATTATAATTGTTCCGAAACAAAAAATGCAGATGCTTTTTCAAACATCTGCATTTCTATAATTTGCGTTTGGGCTATTATAATTTAATTTCCTCATCCTTTGATGAGAAAAAGCGGAACTCGGTGATCTGATACGCCGGATTAGTTTTAACTTTTATCCATTGTTTGTACTTAAAGTACCATTTCATCTGGCGTGTATAAAGGCCCTTTTTAATGTAAGCCTCAATATAAGGGTGCACGCAAAGCGTAATATTTTTCTCATTCTGCTCCATCAGGATGTAATTGAAGTTATTTTCAATATCATCCAGTAACAAAATGGTTGGGCGTATAGCCCCTGTGCCGTGGCAGGTAGGGCATACCTCGCTGGTAACAATATTCATTTCGGGGCGTACACGCTGGCGTGTTATCTGCACTAAACCAAACTTGCTTGGCGGCAGTATGGTATGCTTAGCCCTGTCATGCGCCATCTCGTCGCGTAGGTAATCAAACAGCTCCTTCCGATTCAGCGGCTTGTGCATATCAATAAAATCGATCACCACAATACCACCCATATCGCGCAGGCGCAGTTGTCTTGCTATTTCGCGCGCGGCCTCTTTGTTAACCTGTAAGGCATTCTCCTCCTGGTTTTCTTTATTGGCAGTACGGTTGCCGCTGTTCACGTCAATAACGTGCAGCGCCTCGGTATGCTCAATTACCAGGTAGGCTCCACCGGCAAGGTTCACTGTTTTACCAAAAGCTCCCTTTATCTGCTTTTCAATACCATAATGCTCAAAAATCGGGTCGCGATGTTTGTGCAAACGAACGATGCTCTCCTGATCGGGAGATATTTCATGTATGTACGATTTTACTTCTTCGTACATACTGTTATCGTTCACATATATGCTCTGAAAATCAGCATTAAGTATATCCCTCAATATAGTTGAGGTACGATCGATCTCGCCCAGTATTTTTTTGGACGGCTCAACCGCCGGAAGTTTGGTTATCAGCGTTTCCCACTTGGCTATAAGGTCAAGCAGGTCCTTTTGCATTTCTGTTACACCCTTACCTTCAGACACTGTGCGTATAATTACGCCAAAGTGCTTGGGTTTAATGCTTTCAACAATTTTGCGTAAACGCTGGCGCTCGGTATTGCTTTTTATTTTTTTAGAGATAGATATTACCTCCGAAAAAGGAACCAGCACCACATAACGCCCGGCAATTGATAAGTCGGCACTTAACCTTGGGCCTTTTGTTGAAATTGGCTCCTTAGCTATTTGTACCGGCAGCAACTGCCCCTTTGTTAAAACCTCAGATATCTTACCACCTTTATTAATGTCAGCCTCAAGCTTTAGCTGATCTAACAGCTTTGACTGATATCCCCCGCTACGTACCTGTTTGGTGAGCTTTAACAGGCTTTGTACCTGTGGCCCCAAATCGAGGTAATGCAAAAAGGCATCCTTCTCATATCCTACATCAACAAATGCGGCATTTAGCCCCGGCATTATTTTTTTGATCTTGCCAAGGTATATGTCGCCCACCGTATAATTGTTGGTGGTTTGTTCTTTGTGAAGTTCTACGAGTTGTTTATCCTGTAATAATGCAATGGTAGCTCCGCTGGGGGACGAATCGATAATCAATTCCTTTATCAATTGCTACTCCATTTCTTAATGCGGCTATAGTATAACCGCGGGATTAATAAGAAGGTAAAAACAACACATAAAAACAGCCCGCACAATGGCGGGCTATAAACTGTTAAACAGCTTATTTCTTTTTATGTCTATTTTTTCTTAAACGCTTTTTACGTTTGTGGGTGGCCATTTTGTGTCTTTTACGTTTTTTACCGCTTGGCATAATTTTAATGTTTTTAAAAATGATTAATTAATTCAATTCCTTTATGTACTCATCAATGCGCTGCCCAAAGGCCGGGTCAGGCATCATTGTTTTACACTTGTTGTAAGCCTCGATAGCCTCTTTTTTACGGCCAAGCTGTTTATAGCTTTCGGCCAGGTAAAAGTAAGGCTCAACCTCCGGCTTTTGTGCAATAACGGTTTTGAACCGTTCAACCGCTTTTTCAAACTGACCCGATTTCATAGAGAAAACGCCCAAATTCAAGTTCGCGCTGCGGTTGGTTGGATCTTGTTTAACCACCTCAAGCAGCAGGCTTATACCAGCCATAGGGCTTGGTGCGCCGCCGTTAACGTAAGCAATGCCCAAACCGGTTTTAGCATCCAAATTATCGGGTGCTAACTGGCGGGCCTGCTCAAAGCTTTGTACCGCGTTGGTTAAAAACGTTGGCTGCACCAGCGTATCCTGCGTTAGCTTATAAGCATCGTTAAAGTGGTTGCCGGCGGTTATCCACGCGTCGGCAGTTTTTTCATTTTCGGCAACAGCCTTATAATAAAAAGCAGCCGGCCCTGGCTGATTTACATCATCCCATTTGGTGGCCAGCTGTTTTTCAATCGCGGTTTTTTCAGTGCCGCTTGCTGCTTTCAGTTTGCCTTCCAGATCAGTGATCGGGGCGGCAAGATCAGCGCCGATAGTACTTTTTGCCGATTCAGACACTTGCTCAACACTTATTGTTGATGCCATTCCTGGTGCAGCAGGGGTGGCTGCCTCGGTGTCTGAATGGTTTGCCTCCTCAGCCTTTTGCAAACCCTTTACAGGCTGCATGTACAAATAGCCCACAATAGCGAGTACTGCTATAATTACAACTATTTGCGGCTTTTTCATGGGCTAAGTTTTTGTTTAATTATTTGCTTGCTTTGCTGGTTTTGTTACCGGTTTTTACCTTTTCAACAAAAGTTTTTGCTGGTTTAAAGCTTGGTACAAAGTGCTCAGGGATTATTATGGCAGTATTTTTTGAAATATTACGTGCCGTTTTTTTAGCGCGTTTTTTAACAACAAAACTACCGAAACCTCTTACGTAAACATTCTCGCCGGCTACCATTGAGCCTTTTACTACTTTAAAAAACGCCTCAACAGTTTCCTGTACATCCACTTTCTCAATTCCTGTTTTTGATGAGATTTCAGCTATGATTTCTGCCTTAGTCATATCTTATTTTTCTTTAAAATTTTTTATAAATACTTAACTGTTTTGGGGTTGCAAAAGTATCGCTTTATTGGCAAACTCTAAAATAATTGACGTATTTTTTTTGTTCGTTGCAAAACGGTGATGAAAAAAGCACTTTAAGGCGCTTACATTGCTATTTTTGAGGCTATGAATTTTGCGGACGAATTGCTGGGCTGGTATCATGATAATAAACGCGACCTGCCCTGGCGCAACACTACCGATGCTTATACTATATGGCTGTCTGAAATTATATTACAGCAAACGCGGGTTGAGCAGGGCAAGCCGTACTTCTATCGCTTTCTGGAAAGATTCCCTACCGTAAGCAGCTTTGCCGCCGCTACCGAGGATGAGGTGCTGAAACTATGGCAGGGCCTTGGCTATTACTCGCGTGGGCGCAACATGCTTAAAACCGCGCAACAGGTTCAAAATGAATACAATGGCATATTCCCTACAGATTATCATGTATTACTCAAACTAAAGGGTATTGGCGAGTATACCGCCGCCGCGATATCGTCCTTTTCGGCCAATCAGCCCCATGCCGTGGTTGATGGAAATGTGTACCGTGTGCTGGCGCGATACTTTGGTATTGATGAGCCGATCAATTCCGGCAAGGCTAAAAAGACGTTTCAGGATCTGGCCAATAGTTTAATTAATAAGAAAAATCCGGCGTTGCATAACCAGGCCATGATGGAGTTTGGCGCCATGCTTTGCAAGCCTAAAAATCCGGGTTGTGGTATATGCCCCGTGCACCTGAATTGTTACGCATTTAAGCATAATGCCACCACTACTCTCCCCGTAAAACTCAAAACAGTTAAGAGCCGCGAGCGCTTTTTTAACTATTTTTTAGTGACAGATAGCCACCGGATATTGATGAATAAGCGAGGCGATAACGATATATGGGCCAATATGTACGACCTCCCAATGCTGGAAACCAGCGAATTATTGCCGGTTAATGAGCTGCTTAACTCACAAGAAGCGCGACAAGCCTTTGGCGAAAACGCTACAATTGAACACATTTATCCAACGGCGAAACACATACTCACACACCAAAAATTGTTTGTTAGGTTAATAAAATTGCAGAATTCCACGGTTAAATTAGAACAAAAATGGTTTTACACTGAGGTAGAAAATTTGAGTGAATTGGCCTTGCCAAAAATCATTTTTATATTTCTAAAAAATATTTTTAATTTGTAGAATAATTTTGCGTTAATTTAAACCATGTCTGGAATAAACAAAGTAATACTAATTGGGCATTTAGGTAAGGATCCCGAAATACGTTATTTAGATGGAGGTGTATCAGTAGTAAGCTTCCCCCTTGCTACCTCCGAAACTTTTAATAAAGACGGAAAAAAAGTAGAACAAACCGAATGGCACAACATTGTAATGTGGCGTAGCCTGGCCGATGTGGCTGCCAAGTATCTGCAAAAAGGAAAACTGGTTTACATTGAAGGCAAATTACGAACCCGGTCATTCGAGGACAAGGAGGGCACAAAAAAATACACCACCGAGGTTGTGGCCGAAAACTTTACCATGCTTGGTCGTAAAAGCGATTTTGAAAACGACAACCATCCTACCGACCGCCCTGTTACCAAAACAGATAACGCGGCAGATTACAATACCGCGAACGAAACAGATGACCTGCCTTTCTGACCGCTGATAAACTTATTAATGAAAAGAAAAAGCCCGGCCTGTACAATACAGCTGGGCTTTGTTATGTAATACGGTTGGCTATTATCTGCCGCCCGGAGGGCAATGCTCCCTTAAGTATTTAGTGAATAGCGTGCGCAGGTGCAGGCTGGTACCCGGCCCCTCAGATATTGAGTGCGTACGGTTAGGGTACGACATCAGCTCGAATTGCTTGTTGTACTTGATCAGCTCATTGATCAGCAATTCGGCGTTGTTGTAGTGTACATTATCATCGCCAGTACCGTGAATGTACAGCAGGTTGCCTTTCAGGTTTTTGGCATTAGTAACCGGCGAGCCTTTGATGAACGGTTCACGGCCGGCATCATCAGTAGGTACACCCATGTAGCGCTCCTGGTAAATATTATCGTAAGTTAACTGGTAACCTACAGCGGCTATAGAGATACCGGTTTTGTATATTTCAGGATACTGGAACATCAGGTTTAAGGTTGATGAACCACCACCGCTCCATCCCCAAACAGCCACACGACTGCTGTCAATGTAATTCCATTTCAATATCTCCTTGGCAGCCAAAGCCTGATCGCGAATGTTAAGCACACCTATGTTCTTGTAGATAGCCTTACGCCACTCACGGCCACGAGGGGCCGGTGCGCCACGGTTATCCATTGATATGTATACATAACCATCGGCAGCCATATCGCCGGTGTACATGCGGTTCATGCCGGCGCCGTAAACATCCTTAGCGGTTTGTGAGGCAGGCTCGCCATATACGTAGAATAACACAGGGTATTTTTTGGTCGGATCAAAATTGGCAGGTTTTTTTACCCAGCCTTTAATGTCAACACCTTCTGATGTTTTTACCGTGAAAAATTCCACCGGGTTTTTAGCATCAGTTACCGGTTTAATGGCATCGCCTGTTAAGTGCTTATGATTTGGCAGGCTGATGGTTTCGCTTTGGTATGGCGTGTTAGCGTTCGAGAAATTGTGCATAGCCATAGTGCCGTTTGGCGATATGGTATAACCATGCGTACCCGCCTGATCGGCCGGGGTTAAACGCTCGGCCTTGCCACCGCTTAGTTTTATACGGTACAGGTAGGCTTGGTTAGGGTTATCAGGCGAAGCGATGAAATAAATATAGCCCGATGGCTCGTCGATCAACGATACGCTCATTACATCATAATTACCTTTGGTGATCAGCTTTTGCTTGCCATCTAAACCTATACGGTAAAGGTGGTTCCAGCCATCCTTTTCGCTGGCCCAAACAAACTCCTTGCCTTTGTTCAGCCAATCCCAGCCGGTAGCTTCTTCCTTGGCATCAACCCAGGCCTTATCGGTTTCGTTGTAAATTACTTTTGTGGTATTGCTTGATACCTTGGCAACGTACAGCTTGCTCTCGTTTTGCGCGCGGTTAAGTTGTTGCAGAATGATCTCGTCGGGGTTGCAGGTGTACTCCATGCGCGGAATGTAGTGCTGCACGTTATCACCCGGAACATTCAGCCATTTGGTTTGCGCGGTAGCGATATCAACCACACCAATTTTGCACGAGCTTGGGTCTTGCCCCGCGGTAGGATATTCAACCGGTACAACGTACGAGTATACCATGCTATCGGTAGTGTTCAGCATCAGGTAGTTCTTAATCTTGCGGGCATCTATTTGCCAATAGGCTATAGATTTACCATCAGGCGACCAGCGGAAACCATCGCGGCAGCCAAATTCTTCCTCATACACCCAATCGAACGTACCATTGATCAGGCGGTCGGTACCATCAGTAGTAAGGGCTTTTATGGCGTTGGTTGCCAGGTCCTCCACATAAACATTATGGCCGCTTACGTAAGCCACCTTGCTTGCATCGGGCGAAAACTTGGCAAACATTAATGATGATGCAGGCTTATCTTTACCCAGCTGTTTCAGGGTTTTGGCGGCAACATCATACACCCAATAATCGCCACGGGTATCGTAACGCCAAACACGTTTGGTGTTGGTGTTGATCAGTATCTTTTTACCATCCTCGGTAATAGTAAAACGACGGATGCTGATAGCTTTTTGGCCTGCCGGAGTTAGATCCTGCGCGGTGGCTATCACCGTTTTTTTGCCGGCATCGCGCACATCAAATTCGGCAACGCCGCCTTCAAATGCCCTGTAATAACGGTATCCGTCCTTAGCCCAGTTAGTTCCGCTACCAAATTGTGCTTGTGCGCCCTGCCATATTGCTGATAGCATAAACGCCAATAGCACAACGGGTAAGCTGTAAAGTTTACTCTTCATGAAATTTTGTTTGGTCAATTAATTTAAATAGGGTAATGCCCTTTTAATTTTTGCGTTAAATTAGTGTTTTTATAAAAAGCCGCTTATAACTGTAATGAAAAAAATACTTCTCTGCATATTTTCGCTGTCCATTTTAAGTACTACCACCCAAGCTCAGAACGCCAACCGTACCAAATTTATAGCCGATAGTTTGCAGGCTTATATCAGCCGGGCGCTTACCAACTGGCGTGTACCAGGCGCTGCCGTTTGTATTATTAAGGATAATCGCATTGTGCTGATGAAGGGCTTTGGCATCAAGGAATTGGGCTTAAATAATAAGGTTGACGAGAATACGCTGTTCATGATAGGCAGCAACACCAAAGCCTTTACCGCCACCGCTGTTGCCACGCTTGCCGCCGAAAGAAAGCTATCGCTCGATGATAAGGTGACCAAATACCTGCCCGATTTTAAGCTGGATAATAAAGCCGCTACCGATCTGCTTACCGTGCGCGATCTGCTTTGCCACCGCCTGGGTTTTCAGACCTTTCAGGGCGATTTTACATTTTATAACACTAACCTTAGCCGTAGTGAGATCATGAGTAAAATGGCGCTGATGAAAGCGCCTTATGGGTTTCGTACTACATGGGGTTATACTAACTCGGCTTTCCTGACGGCAGGCGAGATCATCCCCAAAGTGGCCGACCAGAACTGGGACATCTACCTGAAAGAAAAAATATTCGCCCCGCTGGGTATGAGCAATACGCTTGGCCTGAGTGTGGCCATGCAAAAGGCCTTTAACCGTTCGGCAGGGCATACCATTAGTGATAACCGCCTGATGGCCATACCTTACGCCAACCTGGATAATATGGCACCTGCCGGAGCCATCAGCTCAACAGCGGTTGATATGGGCAAATGGGTTATGGCCTTACTTAACGAGGGCAAGGTGGGCAACAAGCAGGTAATACCGCAAGCCGCTATTGCGGCCACCCGCCAGCCGCAAGATATTGTGGGCACTAACGAACATTTGGATGGCAGCAAAAACTTTCAGCTTTATGGCTTAGGTTGGTTTTTGGAGGATTACCACAACCACCGCCTGGTAATGCACGATGGTGGCGTTAATGGCTTTGTATCGTCAGTAACCTTGGTGCCCGAGGAAAACCTGGGTATAGTGATACTCACCAATACCGATCAGAACAATTTATATGAGGCACTGCGCTGGGAGATATTAGATGCTTACCTGAAGCTACCTTACCGTAACTACAGCGATGCTTATTTAAAGGAATACAAAAGCTATACCGCTGAGCAGGGCGCTGCCGACAAAAAACTGCGCGATAGCGTGGCGCTGAACCCTCGCCCGGCGTTATCATTAAGCTATTATGAGGGTAAATTTACCAACCCGTTATATGGTACGGTAAATATTCAGCGTGGCGACAACAACGATTTGGACATGCGTTTTGAGCATCACCCTAAAATGTATGCCCGCCTGCAACCGCTGGGCGCCAATCGCTTCTATGTAACTTTTAGCGACCCGATTTTAGGTAAGGCCATATTCCCCTTCACGGTACAAAACGGCAAAGTAACCGGCTTTAAACTCAAGGTGGCTGATTTTGTGGAGATGGGTGCTTACGAGTTTAAGAGGCAGTAGGGAAGTCCGGAAGTTGATGGGTTTCGGAGGTTGAAGTTTGATTTAGTTGCGGACTTTGCTCTCCAACCATTACATAAAGCAAAATAGCCAGGCGATATACCTGGCTATTTTGCTTTATGTAATATATATTCTTTCAGACTACTGTCTTTCGGACTTCCGGACTTCCTCCAACTATCTCCCACTCATCACTTCCGGTATCGGCTGGCCGATGCAGCCGCTTGGTTGCTGAATATGCAGCAGGGATGCTATGGTGCCTGAAATATCCGTCATGTGGGTTTGGCGGGCAAGGCTGCCGTGTTTAATGCCCCAGCCCATAAATACCAGCGGAATATGCGCATCAAACGGAGCCCATGTGCCGTGTGTGGTACCGGTACGTCCGCCTGAGAAATAACCCGGCTTCAGCATAATTTGTATAACACCGCTACGCTCTTTGCTGTAACCGTTAATTACACGCTCGCGCAGATGTGCCGGTATATTCGCTACCGCCGCTTTGGTCATATCTACAGCGTAAAGTATATCGGGCTGGGTTTGCAGGTATTTAATACAATCAGCTTTCAGGTCTTCCTCGTTCAGCTTGTTATCAGCTATCACTTTGTAATTAAAGTTAACCTGGTAGTTGTTTAGGCTAAGGATGATCTTATCCGCATTGTATTTGCTTTTCAGCATCTCGTTCATTTCTTTCATGGCTGTGCCCTCGCTCCAGTTGCCACCCGGTATCTTGTGGTCGACCAAAAAGGTTGGGTTATGCGCCGCGGCATGGTCGGCAGTAAGGAAAACGGTATAATTGCCTTTGCCAACCTGTCCATCTAAAAAGGTGAAGAACGCGGCCAGATCCTTATCCAAACGCAGGTAAGTATCCTCGGTTTCAACCGCGTTAGGGCCAAACTGGTGACCAACATAATCGGTTGATGAAAGGCTTACGGCTAAAAAGTCGGTTACTACGTTTTTGCCCAATTGCTCGTTGGTAACGGCGGCTTTGGCTAAGTCTAAAGTGAAAGAGTTACCATAAGGCGTAGAGCGGATCATGCCCATATTGCCTTTATACAGCTGCGATGTTTTGATAGGGAACACCGGTGCATCGGTACCGCCAAATTTACCCTCGTAACGCGGACTATTATCAGGCGAGCTTTGTACGTAGGTATCGATAGGGTACAGGGTATTCCAATCCTGTTTCAGATATTTTTCGGGTAGTTTTTGGTCGTTGAACGTTTTTACCCATGCAGGCAGCTCTTTCATGTACCAGGTGCTGGTTATCCAGTTGCCGCTGGCATCATCAAACCAATAGGCCGCGTTTGCGGTGTGACCAGCCGGTAGTATGCCACCCCTATCCTTTAACGCTATACCAATAACCTTTGAGCGGAAGTTGGTAGCCAGTTTTAACTCATCAGTAATAGTGCTTGCCTGCAAATTCTTTGGCGACATTAAGCCGGCTTTTGAGCTGCTGCCAACGGTGCTTACAGTAGTATCCTCGGCACAATACATTGATTTGCCTGTAGCCTGAATAATAAAATCGTTACCCGCTATACCGTGTATTGATGGTACCGAACCTGTGTAAACACAGCTATGGCCCGGGCCGGTAAATGTTGGCAAATAATCAACATCGTTATTTTCGCAGGTAAAACCCTCGTTAAGCATACGCTTAAAGCCACCGGTTTGGTAGCGACTGTAAAAACGGTACAGGTAATCCCAACGCATTTGGTCAACCACTATGCCTACCACCAGTTTAGGACGGGCAATATCAGTACCTGCGGGTTGGGTAGCCGCCTTTTTTTGTGCCGATGCCGACCCAACAACCGATGCAGCGAAGAATAACGAAAAGAGGTATTTGTATTTCATTGCAATTATGCTTTGTTGTAATAAATGCAAATATGAAAAACCGTATGTAAACTCTGTGTGATTAATAATATTACTTGGCAATTGTTACAATGGTGGAGAAGCCCCTCCTAAATCCTCCCCGAGGGGGAGGATTTTTTTAAAAATACGTCATTGCGAGGAACGAAGCAATCCCCAAGCGACTTGTTCTACTGTAATATCCTAAAGAGATTGCTTCATGCCTCGCAATGACGCGTTTTTTTATAGAGTAATAACAATCAAAAGAAAAAGAGCGTCGGCCTGGCAGAAAACCGGGCCAGGGAGTATGGCCTTGTGGGCGGAAGGTTTTTTCTGCCTTGACTTTTGGTTACTTTGTGTCTAAGACAAAGTAACTGGGCTCTGCGCCCAAGAGCAGACTGACGATAATAAAAAGCACAAACCTCGAATAGCACTGCTACTGCTCATGAGCGCAGAAATATTTGTTAGTGGTTGTTAATTCGTTCCACTATCTCACTCAAAACAAAATCACCTATCTAACACTTAAAAAATTATAGAAGATATATCTTTAACTATCCCAATGCAAATACTCATTAATATAGCCATCACTATAGCAACCATAGCTTTTATGGAGGCCTTTTCGTGGTTCATTCATAAATATCTGTTTCATGGGCCGCTGTGGTTTATTCATAAAACACACCACCAGCAGCGGCATGGCTGGTTTGAGCTGAATGATGTTTTCAGCATTGGCTTTGCCGTTTTGGCCTTATGGCTGATGTGGCTTGGGCATACAATGCTTGACTACCGCTTTTGGCTGGGTACCGGCATCAGCATTTATGGCACCGTCTACTTTATATTTCACGATTGGTTCATCCACAATCGTTTTAAGGCTTTCAGGAGCACTAACCGATATTTAATGGGCATACGCCGGGCGCATAAGATCCATCATAAATCAACAGAGAAAAATCCATCTGAGGAGTTCGGGCTTTTGGTAGCGAGCCGCAAGTGGTTCAAGTAATAAGCTATACAACAAATAGCCGGACGTTTCATCAACATCCGGCTATTTGTTTATAAAAGATAATCTTTTAATTTATTATTCTGTAGTGCCTTCGTTACTGCTAACACTCGTGATAGAGAAATCCCATTTAAGGCAACTGAAAGCAGGTATTGATGTACTGCCTGATGTGCCATAGGCTAAAGCCGAGGGTACAATCAACGAAACGGTTTGGCCGTTCTTGGCTTTCATTAAGCCTTCAATAGCTCCGGGCACCAGTTGTTCAACAACAAAAGTTGTGCTGCTGGTAGCCTCATCAATTTTGGTATTGTTCATGTTATAAAGGGAGTAGGTAACACCAACACTTGATGTTCTCGCAATTACACTTCCGGTATCTGATCCCGATACCTTATAGTATAAGCCTGATGCTGTTTTAGTGTAACCGGTGATACCTATACCGTAAGCATTCGCGTATTTGTTGATGCTCAGGTCATCATAAGCAGGCTGATCGGCCACTATGCGCACCCAGTAATCAAGGCATTGGTTACCGGCAATACGGTTGCCCGAGCTGCTACTGCCCGATCCGTAACCGTTAACACCATACGCCATGCGCGATGGTATTAGCAAGCGCGCGCTGGCACCTTTATACCTAAGCACATTGTAGATAGCATTTTGTAACCCCTGTGGCAGGTTAGCTGATTTGAACTGACCTAAAAAGCCATAATAATGGTTAACTATGGTATCAGAAGCTATGTACTTGCCATCAAAGCTGCGAATAGTGTATACCATGGCCACACGATCAGAGTATTGAATGCGGGGACTATCAACCAAACCTTTATCAATCAATTGATAGTACATGCCTGATGTATCGCCATCGCTGGTATCGCGCAGCATGCTGCTTAGTCCGTTGGTGCTTATATAGTTTTGTATCTGCTGGTCATCATACTCCTTAATATTCGGATAAACTTTATCCTTATTACATGATGCGAAGATCACGGTTGAGAACAATAAAAAAGTAAATAGTTTTTGTTTCATCTATGTTAGTTCGTTACGTCGTATAGCGTTATATCAAATTCGAGAAGCGAGTTGGCCGGTATACCATAGTTAGGCTGTTCGTAAGGGCCGTAAGCATAGCGCGATGGCGATAGTATGCGCACCCTGCCACCCTTTTGTACCTGCGGAATGCCCAGTTGCCATGCCCTGATAATACCACTACCCAATGTATAAGATGGATGGAAATTAGCCGTTGAATCAACCGTTTGGCCGGTTAGCAAAAGCTTGGCCTTGTAGCCTACCGTTACCCTGGTTGAGTTGGTAAATACAGCGTTACCCGTGCCGGCATTAACCACTATGTAATAAACACCGGTGGTATCAACACGTTGTGCCACATCCTGTAGGTTATTATCGGTAATATACTGCTGTAAAAGCTCGTCATCAATACGGGCCTGCTCGCGGTATCTTTCGGCACCAACTAATGATTTTTGACAGCCTGCGGCCATAGCCACCGCTGCAAAGCATAATATAACCAACAGTATCCTGTTCATCTTACTTCTCGACCGGCAAAGTTATCGTTTTATAATTCAAAAACAGCAGCTTAACACTTTTTAACGTTTAACGCCGCGGCGGGTGCTTTATTTTAGCTGATGATCAATGTTTATCCGGATCGTAGTTTAGTGTGAGGGTATTGATCTTTTTAAGCAGATTGCTGAGGTAATCGCGCTCCTTCTCGTTAATGCGGCTGTTGAGGTAATTATTAAATTGTTTTACCACCTGGCGCGCAAGCTGTCGCTTTTCTTTACCTTCGGGAGTAAGGTATATTTTAACCGAGCGTTTGTCGCCCGCGTTCATTTCACGGTATATCAACCCGGTTGTTTCCAGGTGGTTTAGCATGCGCGAAAGGCTGGTTGATTTCAAACCCAAAAGCTGTGCGGCTTGCGATACCGTGGTGCCCTCCGTTTCATCAATATTAATAAGCAGATACCCTATTTTTTGGGTGATGCCATGCTCAATAACTATTTGGTTATAGCGGTTGGCCATATTTTGCCAAACTATCTTAAGCAAATAATCTATCGTTTCCTGATGCTTTAACGGGTTGCGCATAATGTAGCAAACATATATAAATTTATCCTCTGCCGCTGCTTAATCAACACTTTCTAAAAAACGTATAAGTCCCTCAAGCGCTCTTGCGCGGTGGCTAATGGTATTTTTCTCGTCGATGCTCATTTGCGCGAAGGTAATGGTATGGCCTTCGGGCTCAAATATCGGGTCGTACCCGAAACCGCCGTCGCCAGCTCGCTCATGGCGAATAGTGCCTTCAACCGTTCCGTCAAACAAATGCTCCTGTCCTTCCCATATCAATGATATTACGGTACGAAAGCGTGCCGAACGATCGGTAACACCTTCCATGTTTTTTAGTGCCTTATCCATATTGGCCTCATGGTTGCCATGCGTGCCCGCGTACCGTGCCGAGTACACGCCCGGTTCGCCGTTCAGGGCATCTATCTCCAGGCCGCTGTCATCGGCAAAGCAATTAATGCTGTAACGGTCAAAAATATGGCGGCTTTTTATCGAGGCGTTCTCGGCAAAGGTTACTCCGGGTTCGTCAATATCGCCGGTAAAGCCAATATCGGCCAGGGTAAGCAATTCAATTTTATCGCCTATCATTTGCGCAACCTCCTCCAGCTTGTGGCGGTTGTTGGTGGCCAGTACAAGTTTGTGCATGTTTTAAAAGTTTTTTACCTGCTCCCAAAAAGCCTTTTTATTGTCGTTGCTGCTCATCATCTCGCCAAAGGCAAAAGTTACCAGCACGGGCAGGCCGTTTATTTGCTGCGCCTGGTTGAACGCCGTGCCATTTAACCCCACGGGTATGGACTGTTTACCCAGCACCAGCAGCCTTTTAGGGTTTAGCTGTTGCAGTAAGGCTGATAATGATACATCAGCATTCCCGGCAATATTAACGATAGCTATATCATCTATGGTATGATCCTTACGTTTTAAAGTTGCCTCGAGCGCGGCTTGGTGGTCGGCGGCTATAAATTGGGCATCGGTATAATAGGTTAATACCACAAAGCCCTTCTTATTTTGACCGAGGTATTGAACAGGTTTTGGAGCGATAGGCTCGGCAGGTGTTTCAGCCTTTGCCTCAACAGCGGGTTGTTGAACCGCAGCCGGTTGTTCAGTAACCGGCGTGGCACCGTTAAATAAGTGCTTTTCAGTGCTTAACAAAAACACATCATCATTAAACAAATACTTGTACGCGGCCGGATCTTCTACTCTCACTTTAACAAATTTTAACAAAAGTAATTAAACGCTTTGAAGCTTTATGGGCATATTAGCACAATAATATAGCGCATATTTATTTTAACGAGGTAATTAACAATTTTTTACCGAAATTCGTGTTTTTTTAAAGGATAGCTATCCGATACAGAATGAGTAAATTAAGATACATCAAAAACATCGCGAAGGCGGCGTTAGGGTTAATGCTGATGGCAGGTACCGCGTTCGCGCAAAAAAAACAAACGCTTGATAAGGTTTCGGCCGTAGTGGGCAACAGCCCCATACTGCAATCAGACATTGAGCTGCAATACGCACGTTACCAGGCCGAGGGTGGTGTGCCCAATCCGGATATTAAGTGCCAGATAATGCAAACACTGATAAGCCAGAAGCTGCTTGGTCAGCAGGCTATTATTGATAGTGTTATTGTGAAGGATGAGGAAGTTGACAACGAGGTTGACCGCCGTATGCGTGGCATGATACAGCGTGCCGGCGGGCAGGAAAGACTTGAAGGTTTCCTGGGCCGTTCAGTACTGCAATACAAGGATGAGATCCGCGACGATTTGCATGAGCAGCTGGTTGCCCAGCGCATGCGCGAAAAGATCATCGAAAAGCTGAATGTTACCCCGCAGGAGGTAAAGGAGTTTTTTGAGAAGATACCTAAAGACAGCTTACCAACCATAAATAAAGAGGTTGAGGTTGGCGAGATAGTTTTTCAGCCTAAGCTTACTAAAGAGGAAAAGGCTGCTTTCAAGCAAAAAGCTGAAGACCTGCGTACCCGTGTAAAAAAAGGTGAGGATTTTGCATCGCTTGCCCGCTTATACTCGCAGGATGGCTCGGCTGCCGAAGGTGGTGACCTTGGCTTTGCCGACCGTAACAGCTACGTTAAGGAATTTGCCTCATACGCGTTCAAGCTAAAGGCAGGTGAAATATCGCCGGTGTTTGAGTCAGAGTATGGTTTCCACTTTTTACAGGTGATAGAGCGCCGTGGCGAGCAGGTACACGTTCGTCATATCCTGATCATCCCGACCACTACCGAAGCCAGCTTAACCCGTGCAAGCCACATGGCCGATAGTATTTATACCGTGATGAAGAAGAATAAAGCCATCGACTTTTCGAGCGCGGCGGCTTATTACTCTGATAATAAAGATACCAAATACAACGGTGGTATGATGCTTAACCTGGAGGATGTACAATCGCGCAGTACGCTTATCCCTACTGATAAGCTTGACCCGCAGGTTGCCCTGGTTATTGATACCATGAAGGTTGGCGAATTTTCAAAACCACAATTACTGACCGAAAAAGACGGTAAAAAGAACTATAAGATACTTTACCTGAAGTCAGTAACTGACGCGCACAAGGCCAGCATTGAAAAGGATTTCCCGAAACTGAAAGAGCAGGCCTACAATACCAAAATGAACCGCATGATAAGTGAGTGGTTTGAGCGTAAACGTAAGGAAACATACATTCGTATTGATGAGCAAAGCGCAGCCTGCCCGCAATTGCAGGGGTGGGCAAGCACCACAACCACTGCACAAGCTAACTAAACTATATGCAATACGGATCAGACGTTGAGGCTGCCGACGCGTTAAGTCAGGCCTATAAAAAACTACGTGCCGAAATAGGCAAGGTTATTATAGGGCAGGATGAGGTGATCAAATATGTGCTGGTATCTATTTTCAGCAATGGGCATTGCCTGTTGGTGGGCGTACCCGGCCTTGCCAAAACGTTGCTGGTGCAAACCGTAGCGCAAGCCTTACAGCTCGATTTTAAGCGTATACAGTTCACGCCGGACCTAATGCCATCGGACATTATTGGCGCCGAGATATTGGGTGAGGATCGTAATTTTAAATTTATACACGGCCCGGTGTTCTCGAACATCATACTGGCCGATGAAATAAACCGTACGCCGCCCAAAACCCAGGCAGCCTTGCTTGAGGCCATGCAGGAGAAAGCGGTTACCGCCGCGGGTGTTACGCACAAACTGGCGCAGCCGTTTTTTGTGTTGGCCACCCAAAACCCTATTGAGCAGGAAGGCACCTACCCACTGCCCGAAGCGCAGCTGGACAGGTTCATGTTTAACGTAACCCTGAACTATCCAACCTTTGCTGAGGAATTGCAGGTAGTTAAAAACACTACAGGCACTTTTAAAAGCGAGGTTAACCACGTGCTTAACGCGCAACAGATAGTATACTTTCAACAATTAGTACGCAATATACCGGTGGCCGATAATGTGCTGGAATATGCCGTTAAACTGGTTGCAAAAACCCGCCCTAACGGCGAGTTCGCTACGCCGCAAATAAAGCGCTTGCTTAACTGGGGTGCCGGGCCACGTGCTTCACAATTCCTGATACTGGGGGCCAAGTGCCACGCGGTTATCAACGGCAAATACTCGCCTGATATTGAGGATGTGCAAGCCATAGCCAAACCTATATTAAGCCACCGCATTGTACGCAGCTACCATGCCGAAGCCGAGGGTTTAACCAATGACGATATCATTCAACAGTTATTTTAAAACCTGTTAGATCAGCCATAAAAACAGAAAGGCGGTACTTGCATTAAGTACCGCCTTTCTTGTATATCGTAACAGCTGTTATTAATTCTCAACAGCCGAGAATATCTCTAACAGTATGTTCCATTTATGCCTCTTATCCATCTCCCAAACGCGTACATAGTTAAAGTTGCTTACTATGTTGCCTTTTTTAATGCGGGCTGTACCGTAGCTGTAAGCCAGATCGCTGCTTGCCGAACGGCCTGCATTAGCAGTTGCAGCAGTGATGTATATGGCTTGGTTTTGTACAAAGCGCATGGTTTGGTCTGAACCTGTCATCGGCTCGAACCCCGGGAAGTAATAACGGCCTTCCGGACTTAAGAATTCCTTGTATGCACCGGCGGTTGATTTTAACAACGCGTCGTTAAATTGTTTGTCGGTTGCCAAAATGATGTTCTTGCCTTTAAACGGATCTTTACTGGCTGATGCTTTTGTTGCTTCAGGGTCTTTAATATCCTCAATAACTTCTTTAGCAGGTTCAGGGTGTTGAATACCCAGGTTCACCAGTAATTTCAGTTTGCCTTGTGCATCGCTGCGCCAGATAGAAACGCACTCGCCATATATCTCATCATCCTTTTTGCTTTGCTGATAGATGTATGGGCCCGCGGTAAAGGCCAAATCGCCACTGGCTGATATACGGGCGAATTTTGGTTGCCAGGTTAGCGTACCCGGTTGTTTGGCAATAGTGCCGTAAAACTCACTTATTTTAACCGCGTTGGGTTTAAATACAATACCTTCCGGATCGGCAACGGCTAAAAAACCATCTTTAATACCTTTACGGGCTACCAGTTTTTCGAAAGCGTTATCTACAGCTATGGCGGTTTTTACTTCGGCAGGGGCAGCGGTTTGTGCCGATACCATGCCGTTATATGATAATAATATGCCAGCGGCTAATAATATTTTTTTCATGTATGTGTATTGGTGTATGTTGATTAGTTAGATGTTACTTAAACGAATATTATTTAATGTAATTATACCCGACCTTAATAAATAAGCGATCAGGCCTTGCTCCAGGTGGTACCTTCCTTGCCATCCTTTAGCTGAAAACCTATCTGCTGCAAGCCGTTCCTGATCTTGTCTGAAGTGGCGTAGTCTTTATTCACCTTGGCCTCATTGCGCAGGTCAACAATAAAATCCATTATCTTCGGCAGGTCGTCATTTTCGGTTTGTTCATCCCGCAAACCCAGTACATCAAACACAAAGGTGTGCATCATGTTTTTAAGCAGGTCAAGATTTTTTGCATCTATCTTCAACTTATTATCGTGTACGGAGTTGATAATGCGCGATGCCTCAAACAATTCGGCAATTAAAACCGGGCTGTTAAAATCATCATTCATGGCCTCGTAACAACGGTCAATCAGCGGCTGTATCTCCACCTCGGTAGCGGTGCTGGTTTTTAAACCATCAAGTAGGCTCAGGGCATTCATCAGGCGCTTAAAGCCTTTTTCTGATGCTTCCATGGCCTCGTTACCAAAATCAAGCGTACTGCGGTAATGGGCTTGCAACATAAAGAAGCGCACCATCATCGGGCTGTAGCCTTTACTCAGGATGTGATTATTGCCCGAAAAAAGCTCGTGCGGCAAAAAGCTGTTCCCTAACGATTTTGACATTTTTTGGCCGTTAACCGTAAGCATATTGGTATGCACCCAGTAACGCGCCGGGTTTTTACCGCAGCAAGCCATATTTTGCGCTATTTCGTTGGTGTGGTGAGTGGGCACAAGGTCCAATCCCCCGCCATGAATATCAAACTGATCGCCCAGGTACTTATGGCTCATGGCCGAGCATTCCAGATGCCAGCCCGGGAAGCCTACACTCCACGGCGAAGGCCATTTCATCAGGTGTTCAGGCTTGGCCTTTATCCACAGGGCAAAATCGAGCTTGCCATGCTTTTCGTCCTGCCCGCCCAGGGTACGGGTATTATTCAGCATATCATCCAGATTACGGCCGCTAAGCACACCATAATCCTCGCTATTGTTATATTTCTCTACATTAAAATATACCGATCCATCAACCTCATAGGCCAAACCTTTATCAAGTATGCCTTTTACCATCTCTATCTGCTCAATAATATGGCCGGTGGCAGTTGGTTCAATACTTGGGGGCAGGGTGTTAAATATCTTCATTACCTCCCTAAAGCCAACGGTGTATTGCTGCACCACCTCCATAGGCTCCAGCTTTTCAAGCTTGGCTTTTTTAGAGATCTTGTCCTCTCCCTCATCAGCATCGCCCTCCAGGTGGCCTGCATCGGTAACGTTGCGTACATAGCGTACCTTGTAGCCTAGGTGCTGCAAGTATCTGAAAATCAAATCGAACGAAATATAAGTACGGCAGTTACCCATGTGCACATCGCTGTAAACAGTTGGGCCGCACACATACATGCCCACATGGGGCGCGTTAAGCGGTTTAAATTCTTCTTTTTTACGTGTTAAAGTATTATAAACAAATAAGTTTTGTTTCATATAAGCGCAAACTTACAAAACCCCCTCTAAATGTATGCCCAACGCCGCCATATTTTATATAAGTATGATGATAGGGCGATGCTTAATTAAGCACCACATCGCTGTAGAGCGGGTAATGGTCAGATAATTTTTTTTCGATGATGCGATAACCGGCAATGTCAAACTGCGGGCTGGCCAGTATATAGTCTATCTGGTAATTAGGGAAGTTGCCGTTGTACGTACGCCCCAGCCCCGAACCTTTTTCCCTGAAAGCGTTTTTTAGCCCTTTGGCCATGCTGCTAACCGCGAACGAGGTTGGCGTATCATTAAAATCGCCCATAATAATATATGGGTGCGGGCATGCCGAAGCGTGTTCCTTTACTTTAAAAACCTGCTCGCTGCGTTTAATAAAGGCGGCCTTAAGCTTACCCCCCAGTCGACGGCTGGCCGTCATGCTGGCTTTACCTTTTTGCGATACGGTATCGAGATAGCGATAATCCTCGGGCCCGAAACGTACCGATTGCAGGTGGATGTTATATACCCTGAATGTTTTGCCCTTGTAGTTCAGATCGGCATAGATGCACTGGTTATCGGTATTTTGGGTGGTAAAAGTTATTGAGCCCGTATTTACCACCGGATATTTACTGAAAATAGCCATGCCTATATCCTCCTGCGGACTGGAATGTATCGGCTTAAAAAAGTAATGACTGCTTTTCATCAGCTTTTTAAGCGAATCGGTAAGGGCGTACTTGCCGCGCTTGCGGGTAAAAAATTCCTGAAAGGTGATCACATCGGCCTGCTGATCGGCCAGCATTTTAAGGATGTCGTGCCGGGTGGCTGAGTCGTTTTCCTGCCCGTAGGGTTTAAAATTGTGTACATTGTAGGTAAGCAAACGCATGCTGTTTTCGGCCGCCTTGCCTTCGCTCTTAAATCTGAAGCCAATGTTGTTAAAAAGCACATTATAACCCACCACAATGGTTATAACCGATATGGCCATGTACACGCGCTTGCGGAAGAACCAGTAAATAATAAGCAGTACGTTAGCAAGTAGTATAAAAGGATAACCCAACCCGAAGAAAGCAACAAACCAGCTTTTAGCCGGATTAATTACGGGTGCCAGGTAGCTGATAAGCAGTGCCGCGCAAAGCAGGTAATTTATCCATAAAAATATGCGGTCAACAAAACTTACTTTCCTTTTTTTAGCGTTCATCCTTGCTTGCGCGGAATAATATCTCCTTCTCCTGGCGGGTAAGGTTATCATATCCCGTTTGTGAAATTTTATCTAATATACGGTCAATTTCGTCCTGCGCGGGATAGGATGAGGTAGTTTTTTCGGGATTTTTTGAAACCACCCTCATTTTAGGTTTCGGTTTGAACAGGTTATTAACACTACCCACCCAATCGCTGCCACGCTGCAAACGTTTTATGTAGATGAAACCTAACAGCGCGCCACCCAGGTGAGCTATGCTGCCGCCCGCGTTACTGCCGGCCATGCTCAAAAAGTCTATCAACACATAAAATATGGCCAGCCATTTCAATTTAACCGGGCCAAATAAGAATAGCTGGATGGTATAATCGGGCAATAGCGTGGCCGTAGCAATTATAATAGCCATTACCCCTGCCGATGCGCCAACAACAGGCACATTAATATCAATAAATGCAGGTATGGTATTAAATGCCAGCACAAAAAAGAAAGCTCCTGCTAAACCACCCATCAGGTATAAACCTATAGTGCGTTTGTGGCCGAGGTACTCCTCAAATATTTGCCCCATCCAGTACAGCCATAGCATGTTAAAAAGGATATGGAAAATATCGGCATGCATAAACATGTAGGTAAGGGGTGTCCAAAAACGTGTTGCCAGTTGGCTAAGGTTAGAGGGTAAGTACAAATATTCCGCCGTAAATAATTTTATATAATCTGATTTCAGGAATAAATGCTCAAAAGTTCCTGGTATGTTTATCAATAAAAATACCGCCACATTAATGCCTATCAGCAAAAACAGTTTGCTTTGCGCGTATTTTATTTTGTAAGTTATATTTTCCCAGACTGTCATGGTTGATAACTCCTTTAATTTCTTCGTTAATAATACCGGTCGTTGCGGCGCAAACCCCATAGCTTAATTAGGCCAAAGCCTATGAGTGCCCCGCCAAGGTGCGCAAAGTGAGCAACCGAGTCGCCAGCAAAACGCGCCACCCCTAAAAATACCTCTATAACTATATACACCGGAATGATGTATTTTGCTTTAACCGGAACCGGAATAAACATGATCATCAATTCGGCATTTGGATAAAGTAGTCCAAATGCGATCAATACACCAAAAATAGCGCCTGACGCGCCTACCATTGGACCATGATATATATCATATAATTTTTGACCGTTTTCACCAAACCGGACATAACTCTCTATCGATTCGGGGTTGGCTATAGTGAACGCTCCGGTAATGGCATGTACTTCAATTGCTTGAACCAGCAATTGCAATGCTACACCGCCTAAACCACAAATAAAGTAGTAGTTGAAAAAACGCTTTGAACCCATATTGTACTCGATAATAGTACCAAATGAATATAAAGCGAACATATTAAAGATGATATGTGCCCATCCGCCATGAAAAAACATGTATGTAATAGGTTGCCATGCTTCAAACATAGGCGAGTCAAAGTAATGTGCCGATACATTATTATATATATCCTTAAGCAGTGGCTCTTTAAAAACGATAAACGGAATAAAGCAAATTACATTTATAATAAGCAGGTTTTTTATAACCGGCGGCATATTGGCAAAGGGTGATTGCATATCGGTATCTTAATTGTTAAGGCGAAGGTTATTACTTTTCAAATCGCTCTAAAATTTCGTTCATGGTAAAGGTGCTGATCACCGTTTTGCCGTTGAGTGCCACGTTGGGCATCTGGCAGGCAAATAGCTGATCTATCAGCAAATTCATTTCTTCGAGCGATAGCTTGGTGCCCGCTTTTATGGCCGCGTTACGCGCCAATGAACGGGCAAGGTTATCGCGTTTATTTAACTTTAAAATTGCCTGGTTGTTTTTAAAACCTTCAAGCAAATGCTCTAAAAGTTCATGCTCGCTGGCATTGTTAAGGTCGGCGGGTATGCCCTCAACCACAACGGTGTTTTTGCCAAACTCGCGTATATCAAAACCTAACGATTTAATATCAGGCAATAGCTCCCTTAATAACTCAAAATCGCTGCTGTTTAGTGTGACCGATTGCGGGAAAAGGCTTTGCTGGCTGGTACCCGAATGGCTTTCCAATTGCTGCAAAAAGCGCTCGTACAAAACACGCTCATGCGCGGCCTGCTGGTTGATCAGCATAAAACCCGATTTTATTTGCGACAATATAAAGCGGTTATGTACCTGGAACAACTGGCGCTCGCTGGCCTTGTTCACATCCTGCTCGTTAACAGATATTAACTGCTCGGTATGCAGATCCTGCTGTACGGCCTGCTCGCGTTTGCTTATCTGGTACAGCGTATCCCAGTTTTGCGGTATGGGCGACTGGCGATAACCGTTGCCACCTCCGCCGCTGCCATTAGTACTTCGGCCAACATTACTATCACGCAAAAATGGATGCTCCTCACGCGCCTGTTGCTTGGTATCGCTGGCAAACGGGTTAAAATCCGGGTTAAAGGTGATGGTTGGCGGTACTATTTCGTCGAGTGGTTTTTCAGTTATCAGGTGGCCAATGCTGTTCTCCTGGTCAAAATCAATGGTGGGGGTAATGTTGTATTTACCCAGCGCCCTTTTCACCGCCGAACGGATGATGGCGTAAATGGCCTTTTCGTCCTGGTATTTTATTTCGGTTTTTGTAGGATGCACGTTGATATCGATCTTGGCCGGGTCAATATCAATAAACAACACATACAGCGGGAAGCTATCCTCGGGCAGCAGCTCCTCAAAAGCCGTTAGCACCGCGTGGTTAAGGTAAGCATCGCGTATAAAGCGGTTGTTCACAAAAAAGAACTGCTCGCCGCGGGTTTTACGGGCAAACTCGGGCTTGCCTACAAAGCCGTGCAGCTTAATAATGGTGGTATCTTCTTCAACAGGCACCAAACGCTGGTTGTAGTTATTGCCCAGCAGGTGTACAATGCGCTGTTTAAGGCCCGATGCCGGCAGGTGGTAAACTTCCTGCCCATCATGATGCAGGGTTAAAAACACCTGCGGATTAGCCAATGCCACGCGCTGAAACTCATCAATAATGTGGCGCATCTCCACCGAGTTGCTTTTTAAAAAGTTGCGGCGGGCAGGCGTATTGTAAAATAGGTTTTTTACGGATATGGATGTACCGGTAGCGGTAGCGCAAGGTTCCTGGCTTACTACTTCCGAGCCTTCGATGCTGATGCAGGTGCCCAGCTCATCCTCGTGGCGGCGGCTTTTTAGCTCCACCTGCGCAATAGCCGCTATGGATGCCATGGCCTCGCCCCTGAAACCCATGGTGCGTATGGCGAACAGATCGTCAGCCTTGCGTATCTTGGAGGTGGCATGGCGCTCAAAACACATGCGCGCGTCGGTCATGCTCATGCCGCAGCCGTTATCTATCACCTGTATCAATGCTTTACCGGCATCCTTTAAAATAAGCTGTATCTTATCGGCCCCGGCATCAATGGCGTTCTCAATCAGCTCCTTCACGGCCGATGCCGGGCGCTGCACCACCTCGCCTGCGGCAATCTGGTTAGCAACGGAATCGGGTAAAAGCTGTATGATATCTGGCATGAAAGGAAAAAATTAAATTCAGGGTGCTAAATTAATTAATTGACGGCATAACTTTACGCTTTGTGGATTGTAATAAAACATGCGCCTGTAAGTTTATATGCCATTAAAATTTTTCAATTGTTTACCCTGGTTAGTAAAACGCGATAAAAAGCAAAATGCAATTAATGACTTTTACGCCATTGCAAGCTTGCTTGAAAAAGTATTAAGTAAAATAGATGATCAAACAGATATAATATATACACATTTTGAAGAAGCAGACGACCTGATTAAACACATAACTAAGCTTATAGGAAAATTAAAAGCTTTTGATTACGACCCACTTGATACGGTCAATATTGATTTTGCGCCAACCGGTTTGTATCAGGAGCTATCGATGCAAAACAACTGGAGCGATGAATATTTGAGAATGGCCAGGGAGTTCGATAAAATTTATGATCGTTTAATAAAAAAGAAAAGTTAATAATTGCGCCTGTAAATATCAGGTTATAAAAAATACCGTTACTAATTGTATATGAGAAAAAACCCATGGGGCGCCGTGCCCGTTATGTTAGCGTTGTTTGTAATGTTCAATTCGGCATGTGCGCAAAACCCGCCCATGAGCGCCGTAACCTACCTGAGCGAAGAAAGGCAAACCGAGCAAAATACCATATTGCTGAATAACGAAAGCCAGCTCATCCCCCTGAAAAATCTGGACAGCGCGCAAGTTGTCAGCGTTAATTTCTCAAATACCTATGCCCCACAGTTTGATAGTTTACTGAATAAATATACCCAGGTACGCTCATTCAACGGAGCCGCTTACTTAGGTCAAAAGACGGTTAATGATCTGGCTCAGGATATTAAATTTTACAATACCCTCGTTATCCAGCTAACCGATATCGACCTTAACAATCCGCAGATCGTGAACTTTGTAAAGCTTAACCGTAAGCTAAAAAAGGTGGTGATAGCCCTGTTCGGCAACGGTAATGCGCTGGCCAAACTGAATGATGAGCCAAACCCCATCATCTGGAACAGTAAGGTAACGCCGATTTCGGCGGCGTATGTGGCGCAGGCTATTTTTGGCGGCGTGCCATTGTCGCAAAAGTTGTCGCAAACTTTTTCGCCGAAATATGTGGCCAATAGTGGGTTCGCTACACTGAAAACACGTTTGCAGTATACTATTCCCGAGGCGGCAAGTATCAAGGCTGTTACTTTGAACGAGATAGACAACATCGCTAACGAGGCCATTCGCCAGCAGGCAACACCGGGCTGCGTGGTGCTGATAGCTAAGGATGGTAAGGTGATATTTAACAAGGCTTACGGTAACCATACCTATACTACCGGCGAGCCTGATAAGATAACCGACATTTTCGATCTGGCATCGGTTACTAAAATTGCCGCTACCACCATGGAGGTGATGCGCCTTAATGAGCAGGGCAAGCTTAACCTCGACTCAACCATGGGCGATTATTTGCCTATTGCGCGCAATACCAACAAAAACAGCATTCGTGTGCGCGAACTGATGCTGCACCAGGCCGGGTTAATTCCTTTTATACCTTTTCAGGATAGGGTTAAGCCGGCTGATCACAGCGGTGATTCATCAGCGGTGTATAATACCAAAGTAGCCGATGGCTATTTTGTACGTAAGGATTTTTATAAGGATTACATGCTGCCAACCATGCTTAAAACCGCCCTGCGTACCCGCGGGCAATACGAGTATAGCGACCTGAGTATGTATTTTATGAAGGAGATAGTGGAAACCATAACCGCCGAGCCTTTGAACCAATATGTGCAAACCGAGTTTTACAACAAGCTGGGCATGCAAACCGCGGGCTTTTTACCGCGAAACAGGTTTAGCGTTAGCCAGATAATACCTACTGAAGATGATAACTATTTCAGGCATACGTTGCTGAAAGGCTACGTGCACGATCAGGGCGCGGCTTTGGCAGGTGGCGTATCAGGCCATGCGGGCTTGTTTGCTGATGCTAATGACCTGGCCATACTTTTCCAGATGATGCTGAACAAAGGCACCTACGGTGGTGTGCAATACTTTAAACCCGAAACGGTGGAGCTGTTTACCTCCAGGCAATCAGCGGTTAGTCGCCGTGGTTTGGGTTTTGATCGTAAGGATTCGGTAGTAACCAAGCATTACCCATCTGAACTGGCATCCGATCAAACCTTTGGCCACACCGGCTATACAGGCACCTGCGTTTGGGTCGATCCTAAATATGGCCTGGTATACATCTTCCTGTCAAACAGGGTGCATCCAAAAGTTACCAACAAACTATCAGACCTAAATGTACGCCCGCGTATACAGGATGCTGTGTATAAAGCTATTGAAAAGGGAATGTAATACAATATGTTAGCCTGTTGATGTACAAATAATGTATGTTTGCAGGCTAACATTACCCCTTTGATGAATACCAAACTTATCATGACCGTAACCGCTATATTTTTAGCAGTTATGGGTATCGCCCTCACCTTTGCAGCAGATGATATTATAAAAGCCTTTGTTGCCCAACCCACCGAAATATTAAGCATCGCCACGCAATTGTTAGGTGCAACCTACTTCGGTTTCGCTATGCTTAACTGGATGGCCAAAGGCTCTAATATAGGCGGTATTTATAACAAACCTTTGGTGTTAGCCAATTTCGCCCACTTTTTTATAGGCGGAGCAATGCTTGTTAAAACAGTGTTTCGAGGTAATAGCGATCTGCCTGCTGCATTATCAGTAGTGGCCGGTATTTATGCAGGATTAGCTGTGATATTCGCCGTCATAATGTTTCGCCATCCGGCAAAACCGACAGAATAATGTACGTTGGTAAGCTCTTTTTTTAGCTCTTTGCCTTTTTACTATCGGCATAACCAAACACACGCTGCATCAGCGTAGTTGAACGTGCCGACAGGTTTTGGCGAATGTTCAGCTCCTCTTTGGCTATCTCCACAAATAAGCCTTCAATGGCCTTTTGCGTTACGTAGTCACTCAAATCGGGGTTAAGCTTGGTGCTCACCAGCGGAACTTTATTGTAAGCCGTAACCGCATCGCCATAATAGCGGGTAGCGCCAACCTTGTTCAAACTGCTTTGAATAACAGGCTTGAATTTTTCGGTAAGCTGATTAACGGTAGTGCGTTTAAAGTATTGGGTAGCCGCATCCTTATTGCCTAATAAAATGTTGGTGGCATCCTGCAAGGTAAGCTGCTTAATGGAGTTGATAAAAATGGGTTTGGCTTCCTTAGCGGCATCCTCGGCAGCACGGTTCAGTGAAAGTATCACGTTATCGCAAAGCGAGTTTAAACCTAATGAGCGGAGGGTCTTTTCGGCCTTTTGTGCTTCGGGCGGGAAAACCAGTTTGATCAGCGCGTTGCCGAAGAAGCCGTTTTGTGCCGATAATTCATCCGAGCTTTTGGTTGTACCCTGCTCAAGCGCCTGCTTTAATGCCGAAGCGATATCAGTAGCGGTAGGGTTGCCAATGGTTTGACCGGCAGTTTGCGCTACCTGGTTAAGCGTATCGCAGCCGGATATAATGGACATGCCAACAATGGCAGGGATAATAAGTAATACCTTTTTCATACAGCTTTAACCTGCGTAGCGGCAAAAAGTTTAAGCGAACAGGCGGATCAATGAATATACACCGGCAGCAAGCAAGGCCGAAATAGGGATGGTGATAACCCAGGCCCACATCAGGTTAATGGTTACACCCCAACGCACGGCCGATACCCTTTTGGTTAAGCCTACACCTATAATTGAACCTGTAATGGTATGCGTGGTTGAAACCGGTATGCCCAAACGCTCAGTAATAGTTAGTGTGATGGCACCGGCAGTTTCGGCCGCAACACCCTCAACCGGGGTTACCTTGGTAATTTTGCTACCCATGGTTTTAACGATCTTCCAACCGCCGGACATGGTGCCCAGGCCAATAGCGCTGTAACAGGCTAATGGTATCCACTCGGGCATGGTAGCGCCATCAGTAAGTACTTTTGCTGATACAAGGGCCACATAAATAATACCCATTACCTTTTGCGCATCATTACCACCGTGTGCAAAGCTCAAAAACGCTGACGATATCAGCTGACCGGCCTTGAACCACTTTTCGGCAGCGGCGGGACGGGCGTTTTTACAGATGTGCAGTATAATGATAGTGATAATATAAGCGGTGATCAAACCGATAAAGGGTGCCAGTACAATGTATGAGGCTATCTCGATGATGTAGCTTGATTTAATGGCATGGAACGCGTTGTGGCCCATAAATATGGCATTGGTCATGCCGGCGCCGGCGAAACCGCCAATAAGCGTGTGCGATGAGCTTGATGGTATACCGAACCACCAGGTAATTAAATTCCAGGTAATAGCGGCTAACAAACCGGCCAGTATTACGTTGATGGTAACATAATCCTGAAGTACGATCTTGGCTATAGTGTTAGCAACCTTGTGGTCCTTAATAACAAAGAATGCCAAAAAGTTGAACGCGGCAGCCCATATAACAGCCTGAAACGGCGTTAATACCTTGGTTGATACAATGGTAGCAATAGAGTTTGCGGCATCATGAAAACCATTTATAAAATCGAATACTATTGCCAGGCAAATTACAACTACAAGCAGGGTGGTAACCATGTATCGGGATATAAAAAAGTAATTGCTTACGCGTTTTTAACTAATATGGATTCCATTACGTTGGCAGCATCCTCGCACATATCGGTAGCGGTTTCAAGCGCTGCGTATATCTCTTTGTATTTTATCAGGTTAATGGCGTCCTTTTCGTACAGGAATAGATCGGCCACGGCGCGGTCAAATACATAATCAGCCTGGTTCTCAACGCTGTTAATGCGTATGCACGAGTCGGCAATGTTACGTACGTTCTTCAGGTCGCGCAGTTCTTTAACCGCTTTTTCAAGGTCGATGCTGGCCTGTAAAATAAGCTCAGATAGCTTTTTGATAGGCTCGTTAATGTTATCAACGCTGTAAAGCATCATACGGTTAGCGGCGCCTTGTATATAATCGGCAACATCATCAATAGCGGTAGCTAATGAGTGTATATCTTCACGATCAAACGGGGTAATGAAGTTCTTGCCCAGCTCCAGGTATATCTGGTGGGTAATTTCATCGCCTTTGTTCTCAAGCTTGTCTATTTGCTTGAACAGATCCTCGCGGGTGGCAGGGCTGGCCGAGTTAACTGCCTCAACCAAAACGGTAGCCATTGCAACTACGTTGCTTGATGCCTGTTCAAATAATGGGAAGAAAACTTTTTTATCCTTTGGGACAAAATACTGGAATATACTGTTTAATGACATTGTTGAGTATTATTGTGCAAAGGTAACTTGCGTGTGTTAATTTAATGTTAACTTTTTAACACGGGTATCCCCGCGATGTTTATTTGTTGCTTGGCTTTTTTAAGCGTGAAGCCAAATGTTGAGCCCAGGCCCTCGGTACTGCGCACATTTATGGTTTGATCGTGCGCTTCAACAATATGCTTAACTATGGCCAAACCCAGCCCCGAGCCGCCAATTTGCCTCGAGCGGCTGCTATCCGTACGGAAAAAGCGCTCAAACAGGCGTGGCAGGTACTTTTCTTCAATACCAATGCCATCATCAGTTATCTCCACCAAAACCTGATCGTGCAGCTCAAATAAGCTAATGGCGGTTTTGCCGCCTTCCTTGCCGTACTTTAACGAGTTGTCTATCAGGTTAGTAAGTACTTGTGTTATTTTTTGCTTATCGGCCTCAACGGTAATTGATTCGTCGTATTTTTCTTTGAACACAAATTTAATATTGTGCTTTTTGGCCTTAAGTTCCAGGTTTTCAATTACCTCCTTTATCAGGTCGTTTATCTTGAACTTGCTGTAGTTTATGGCTATCTGCCCGGTTTCCAGTTTTGATATCTCATCCAGATCCTTGATCAAAAAACTCAGGCGATCAACATTACGGGCGGCCTTTTGTAAAAATTCGCGTGCCATATCCTGATCCTCAAAATCATCATCCTCAATGGCCTCAATATAACCTTGTATGGCAAACAGCGGGGTTTTAAACTCGTGCGATATGTTCGATAAAAACTCCCGTCTGAATTTTTCCTGTGCTCTTAATACCTCTATTTCCCCTTTTTTTTGCGTGGCCCATTCCTTAACTTCCTGCTGCACATCGCTTATCGGGTCGGCAGATACGTGTTCGCCCAGGGCATCGCGCAGGTCGCGGCCCAACTTAAGATTATGTATCTGTTTATAGATCAGTTTTATTTTTGAGTAGATATATTTCTCTATCAAATAATAAAATATAATGTAGCTGATAATGAAAGTTGCCGGAAAGGTGATCAGCACTGCATGCAAACTACGCTGAAAATAATAGTTGGCTATTGATAGGGTTACTGCAACGGCAAAGGCGTTTATAAAAACCAGAACACGTAATTTCATGCCTTAAAGTTAAGGTTTTTAGTAAGCTGTGCGCTACTTATTTAGCGGTTTCAATATCAATATTGATGGTTACCTCGTCGGCCAGGGTCATGCTGCTGCCGCCAACGTTAAAATCCTTGCGGTTAATTTTAAAGCTGCCCTTGTACTGGGCTTTGTCGCCGGTGGCGGTATAGGTAAAAGGTATCTCAACCGGTTTGGTGGTGCCTTTTATAGTCAGATCAAATTTACCCAGATAACCGCTACCCTTTTTTTGTATCGATGTTGATTTGATGTTGATAGTAGGGTATTTAGCCGCGTCAAAAAACTTAGCGCCTTTCAGGTGTTCATCGCGGGTATCATTATCAGAGTTTACAGTATTTACATCAACAGCCGCTTCAATGCTACCGCCGGCCGGTTGTGCCGGGTTAAAGTTGATGTTGGCCTTAATGCCGGTGAACTTACCGCTGGTATTTATACCGAGATTTTTCACCTCGTAAGTAAGCGCCGAGCGCGATATGGTAGTTTGCGCGAAAGCTGTATGGTCTGCAAGGGTTACTAACAGTAATATTAAAAAGCTTTTAAGCGTGCTGGTATGTTGGGTTTTCATGCTATAGTTTGATGCTAATAACGGCAATTAACCCCGCACTAATACAAGGCCCTTTGTAAAAAGATGGTTATTTAATAATGATGATATACAGTTGCTTGCATATATGGTAGGCGGCCAAGGCAAAGAACAGCCATGCTATGCTGATGGTAATTACCCTTGTGCTTAAGGCGAATTTACTTTGTATATACTGCGCAAACCGGGCATAAAGGTACAGGCACAAAAACGAACCTAATGCTGAGCCGACACTAAAGATGACCAAAGCGAAATTACCATCCAATATCCACTCGTGCGATATAACGTAGGTGCCGGTAACCATCCAAAAGGGGATTTGCATGGGATTTAAAAAACCCAGCATAATGCCATATTTGATACTTGCCGTATCAGAGTATTTTGTTTTTGGAGGATTGTTGCGTCCTACCCAGGTAACAATACCTAAAGTGCCGAAAAGTACAACCATCACCCAATCTATCACCGTATCTAGGTTGGCCTGCTCAGATATCCACTTGGCGAAGTGCATGATCACGAAGGTGAAAAAGAACTCGATTACCGAAAACGCCGTAATGAACTGTAAGGCATGCCGCATGCCACGGTTAATGGTAATTTGTACTAAGGTAAGGTTGATATTACCGGGCGGAATGTAACCGATAAAGTTGGCTATCAGCCCGATAAAAAAGGTCAGGAATATCATTGGTCCCCGTTAGTTTGCTTTAAAAAATAACGGCGAAGATAATAATCCCGACCTAATGTTTCGTTATCAGCCATAGCAATAATGACGATGCAAGGCTGCTTACTTCTTCAACCCTATCTCTCTCAACCTTTCATCCAGATACTCTCCCGCGGTAATATCAGTATACAACTTTGGGTGCTCAACATCAATGCACGATTCAAGGCTGGTCAGATCCATATCTGATTTCGGATGCAAAAAGAATGGTACCGAAAAGCGTGAGGTTTTCATCAGCTCGCGCGGCGGGTTAACTACCCTGTGCGTGGTTGATTTTAGTTTGTTGTTGGTAAGCCTTTGCAGCATATCGCCAACGTTAACTACCAGATCCTCGCCATGCGCCTTTACCGGGTACCAGCTGCCCTCGCGGGTAAGTACTTCCAGTCCATCGGCACTGGCGCCTATCAGCAGGGTGATCAGGTTAATATCCTCATGCGCACCGGCACGTACGGCATCATCAGGTATAGCATCCAGGTCTGCTATCGGGAAATAGTGCAGCGTGCGCAATATGCTGTTGCCGTTATGCACCTTACCATCAAAATAATCCTCCGGCAGGTTAAGGTATACCGATATAGCGCGCAACAGTTGCTTGCCAATAGCTTCGAGCTTTTTGTATATCTCCAGGGTTACGGCGTTAAACTCGGGCAGTTCATCTACCTGTACATTGTCGGGATAAATATCTTTTACCGGGTCATTATCCTCAACGGTTTGGCCTATTTGCCAAAACTCCTTAAGGTCGGGCTTGGTAAAGCCTTTAGCGGTTTCCTTTTCCTTGCCGGTATAGCCACGCTGGCCTGCAAGACCGGGTATTTCATATTTGGCCTTTACCGCATCGGGCTCGGCAAATAGCGCCTTAACCTGGGTGTACAGTTGCTCAATAAGCTGTTTGCTAAGGCCGTGGTTGGTTATGGTAACAAAGCCGGTTTCGTTAAAGGCGCGGCCAATATCGTCCGAAAATTGTTTGCGTTGTTCGGCGGTGCCGTTCAGGTAATTGTTGAGGTCAAGCCTTGGTATATTCACTGTACTCATGGTTGCAGATAGTTTTATTATTGGATGATGTGCTAATTTACAAAATTACACTTAGGCCGCTTAAAACAGCGGCATGTTTATAATTAGTTGTAACCATTTAAACGTTTTGTGGTTTGCCTTGTCAATAACAGTACAAAGGCGGTTAGCCAATTATAAGTTATAAAGTTATGAAGATCGTTAACAAAATATGGGGCCTGGGTATCGTGATGCTGTTTTTAGCACTGGCCTCTCCAAATAAAAGCTACGCTCAGGGTTACGTTACCGACCAGGAGTTTTACGACGGACTTGATCCTTACGGTACCTGGGTGTACGACCCTGATTATGGCAACGTATGGGTGCCCGATGTTGAGGAGGGCTTTCAGCCTTATGCAACCCGCGGTTACTGGGCCATGACCTCGTATGGCAACACCTGGGTGTCAGACTACGAATGGGGTTGGGCGCCGTTCCATTACGGTCGCTGGCGTTTTGATAACTACTACGGCTGGGTATGGATACCCGGTTACGAATGGGCACCTGCCTGGGTGGCCTGGCGCCAGGGTGGTGGTTATTATGGTTGGGCACCGTTATCGCCCGGCATAAACATCAGCATGTCATTCGGTAACTATAATATACCCGACAATTATTGGGTGTGCGCGCCTTCGGCTTATATTACCAGTCCTAACATATATAACTACTACGTGCCTTATAACCGCCGTGTAACTATTATTAACCATACTACATACATTAACAATACCTATGTATATAACAACCGTAGGTATTACAGTGGCCCGAGGGTTAACGAGGTTGAGCGCGCTATCGGCAGGCCGGTAAGGGTGTACAATATTAATAATGTACGCACCCCTAACCGCAGCAGGGTTAATGATAATAGCGTGAGCATTTACCGCCCGAGTATCCGCAGGGCTGATAATTCAAAACCGGCAAGGGTAATTGATGGTGCCGCTTATCAGCGCGAAAACCCCAACCAACGTATTGCCGACAGAACATCAGGCGTGAACCGTGGTAATGCCGACAGATTGGCCAGGGCTGTACGTGCCGAAAATCCCGACAACAAAGTGGTTAGGGTTAACGAGAACAGACCCGAAAGCCGTGCCGCTCGCCGTAATGAACAGCTGCGCAATCGTACAAATGATAACAGTAACACCAGAAATAACAACAATAATGCAGCGCCTACCCGCAGCGGTGTTAACCGTAGCGATCAACAATTGGGTACACGTAACGATGGCAATGACGATAGCCGCCGCATACAACGCCCGCAACAGCGCGATGAGGCTACACAGAACAACAACAATGACCGTAGCAGCCAACAGCGTGAACAGCAGGCCGAGCAACGCCGCCAGCAACGCGTGCAGCAGCAACAGCAACAGCCCGATCAGCGCCAACAGGCTACCGAGCAACGTGAGCGTGTACGCAGCCAGCAGGCTGAGCAACAACGCCAGCAGCGCGATCAGCAAAGCCAGCAACAGGCCGAGCAGCGTCGCCAGCAAACTGAACAGGTTCGTCAGCAACGTGACCAGGCCCGCCAGCAACAGCAAGAGCAGCAACGTCAGCAGCAGGATCAGGCTCGTGCTCAACAACAGGAGCAGCAGCGCCAACAGCAGGAACAGCAACGTGCTCAACAACAAGAGCAACAACGCCAGCAACGCGACCAGGCTCGCCAGCAGCAGGAAGAACAGCGCCGTCAGCAAGCCGATCAACAACGTGAACAGCAACGCCAGCAACAAGAGCAGGCTCGTGAGCAACAAAGGCAACAGCAGGAGCAAGCGCGCCAGCAACAGCAGGAACAACAACGCCAGCAGCGCGATCAGCAACGCCAACAACAGGAGCAGCAGCGCCAGCAACAAAGCGATCAGCAACGTAGCAGCAGAGGCAGCCGCCCTGGTCGTGGTTGATTTATAACAAAATCGTTATCTTAAAATTAGATGGTAAGGACAATTGCGTAAAGTAATTGTCCTTACTTTTGATACCATGATCGCTACCTTAAGATATAACATACTAATTGCACTGATGCTGTGCGTGTTTGGCTTTACCGCCACCGCGCAAAATAAAAAAGCTGCCGACGATGGTGCCGGCATCAGCTTTATGGAAAACTCGTGGAACGAGGCCCTCAAAAAGGCCGTAAAGGAGAATAAATACATTTTTGTGGATGCCTATGCCGTATGGTGCGGCCCGTGCAAAATGCTAAAGCGCACTACCTTTAAAAACAAGGATGTGGCCGATTTTTATAACAAGAACTTTATTAACGTGGCTATGGATATGGAAAAGGGCCAGGGTCCGGAGCTTGCCTCGCAATGGGCGCTTGAAGGTTATCCAACACTCATCATCTTTAACTCAAAAGGTAAAAGGGTATCGCATACTGTCGGTTTTGTTCAGGCCGATGATCTGCTGCGCTTTGGTAAGCAGGCTTTAGCAGCCCGATAAAACTTAGGTATAATAAAAAAGGCCGATAACACTCTCGCAGTATTTCGGCCTTACATCTACCTATGAAAAACAAACCCTCTGAGAAGGGTATTAATACATATCCAAAAGTAGTGCCAAGGCCGTGGTTGAACTTATTTCAACCTATAATTAACTAAGTGTTGCGTGGAATAATGTTTTAACGTGTAATTTTCGCCACAAAAAACGTAGAGCAAATTCCCCAAGTGGGAAATTTGGCACAGCATATCATACTAAATACACAGCATCGGCTTCATCAGGCTCGTTCAGGCGTACATCAACATGGTCTTTTATTACGGTTGATAGCGCTATTCCCGAAAAATCTGTAATTACAGGGAAGCTTTTATGGTTACGATCAATTAAAATTACACTGCGTATTTTCTTTAAAGGCACATTTAAAAATACCCCAAGGCCGTAAGCCAGTGTTTTACCGCTGTTAAGTACGTCATCAACTAAAATAATTACCTTATCGCGGCATTCCTCAACGTCAAAATCAGTAGTGGCTTTAAGTGAGCTGCTTTCCTTATCAATATTAATGGTAAGCAGGCGGCTTTTAAAGGGAGCCTTTTCATCCAGTATAGCTTTTATGCGCTGGGCTATAATATTGCCGCGCGGCAGTATGCCCGCAATCATGATCTCTTGCTCGTCAAAATTATCTTCCAGTATCTGGTAGGCAATTCTATCTATCTTTTGCTGTATTTGCTGGCTGTTTAATATCAGCAATTTTTTCTCGGTCATGGCGGCAGCTTTATTTTTGTTGATTTATGAGGCTAATATATAAGCTTTACTCCTTACTATACGGAAAGAATATAAAATTGGCACCCTCGGGCACTATGGCAAAAACACACATAAAATCGTGCGGGTTTTTAAAGCTATCAATAAAGCGTTGCTTCAATTCCTTTTTAATAACGCCCTTTTCAATAAACTCTTCAAGGGTTGAGGCATGTACACTCCACTCGGAGTTAAGCTCATTACGGTCAAGTATCACCTCGCCCAGTTTTACATCGTGCTGGTGGGCTATAAATATGGGGTAGGCCGACAGGCCCTCAACCATAATTTCAACAGCTACTTCGCGTATGGATTCGCTGAAGAATTTAAGATCAACCTCAAGGCTTACCAGCGGACTCTGTTTCTTTTTATCATCGCCGTCCTCGTTCAACAGATCTTCGGGGTTCATATATTGTGAAATTCTAAGTTCTAAAATCTAAATTCTAAGGTTTGACTTCTAATTACTGATCACTAACCTCTGTTCTCTAATCACTAACCACCAACCACCAATCACTAACTACTGATCTCTCAACCTCAACAGCACCACATTCTCCACGTGTTGGGTATGCGGGAACATATCAACCGGTTGAATTTTAACCAGGTCGTATTTTTCTTTAAGCACTACCAGGTCGCGGGCCTGGGTGGCGGCGTTGCAGCTTACGTAAACAATTTTGGGGGCTTCAATCTCCATCAATCGGGCCACCACATCAGGGTGCATACCCGCGCGTGGCGGATCGGTGATGATAACTTCGGGTTTGCCATGCTCGGCTACAAATTCGGCCGAGAGCACATCCTTCATATCGCCGGCGTAAAATTTGGTGTTGCTGATGTTGTTTATCTGCGAGTTGATCTTGGCATCCTCAATAGCCGATGGCACGTATTCAACGCCCACTACCTCGCGCACGTGGCCTGCCACAAAGTTGGCAATGGTGCCCGCGCCGGTATAAAGATCATACACCAGCTCATCGCCCTTAAATCCGGCAAAATCGCGAGTTATTTCGTACAGCTTTAATGCCTGTACCGAGTTGGTTTGGTAAAATGATTTTGGCCCGATACGGAATTTGATCACCCCGTTTGGCGATGGCATCTCCTCGTAAATATATTCAGGGCCTTTAAAGGCTACTACCTCCTGGTCAAAAATGGTATCGTTTTTTTTATGGTTGATGATGTACAACAGCGATGTGATCTGTGGGAACTCAGCCTCGATAAAGCCCATCAGTTTTTGCACTTCATCATCGGTAGCGTAGGCGAACACCATCACCACCATTACCTCGCCGGTTGATGAGGTGCGGATGATAAGGTTACGCAAAGCGCCGGTATGCTGTTTCAGATCGTAAAACGAGTAGCCGTGCTGTTTCACAAAATCGCGAATGCGGTTACGCAGCGAGTTTGATGGCTCGGCTTGCAGGTAGCAGTGCTCAACATCTAATATCTTATCAAACCTGCCCGGGATGTGGAAACCCAGCGCGTTCATATCCAGTTGCTGGTCGTCGCGGTTCTCGCCATCGTACAGCCAGCGCTTGTTCGAGAAGGTGAACTCCAGTTTATTACGATAATACTTATCGGCCGGTGAGGCTACGATAGGCATAATATCGCTGGCATCTAACTTAGCCAAACGGCTAATAGCGTCAGACACTGATTTTTGCTTGAAGGTAAGCTGGGCATCATACGTCATGTGTTGCCATTTGCAGCCGCCGCAGGTGCCAAAATGCTCGCAAAAAGCCTTAACACGGTGTTCCGACGATTTTTTTAGTTCGGTTATCCGGCCTTCGCCAAAATTCTTTTTGCTTTTAAAAACTGTTACATCGGCCACATCACCGGGGATGGCCTTATCAACAAACAACACAAAATCATCGGCCTTGCCTACGCCCTTGCCTTCCTCGGCAATATCAATTATAGCTACGTTCTCGAAGAACTTACTTTTTTTTGCACCTCTGCTCATCAGGCTGCAAAGTTAAGCCAATTATTTAAAATGGCGATACTTCGCCGTCGGCTTCATTTATTCCGGGCCGAGGGTCTATTCTTAAATAATATAACCAAACCAATGCGATCAATATTAATGTATGTATAACAATATAACTCTTTGATCTCCAATCGGGTTCTGTAATAGACTCGATTCCGAAGATCATAAACAATGGTAAATAAGTAATCACTATTAAAACAAATGACAACCATGCCTTAGCAACAGTCACTCTTAGTTTTAATAATGAAACTACTGAAGCGCAAATCCATAATACAAATAACGCTGGCACTAACCAAGCACATTCACACAAAATACCTATTATATAGATGTTAAACAGTTCAGAAATGTCCAAAAAACCCTCAAGGCCAAGTAGAAAAATAAATACAGGCATAACAAATGCAACGGTTACACCTATCCGGAATACATATGAACAAGCATTCATGATTTATTAACTTCAGGATTTGGGTATTTTATTTAATTAGTACTTGTGTGCAGGTTTGCTTGTGTTTCCAACCGGAACATCCATATGGATATAACTATAACAATAGCATAAATGGATATAAAATACAAGGAAGATGTATCATCATCAGTAATAAACCTTACGCCGTCAAGCATATAAAACGGCAGCCATGATAATGCTAATCCGGCTACTGTTAGCCAGGCTTTGGCCGATGTAATGCTGATTCGTGATGTGGATACTATAAAGGCACAAATGGCTAAAAACAAAAAGCTCGGGATTGACCATATAAAGCCTGCTACAATTCCTATCAGGTAAATAAAAAACGCGTCAGATGCTCCCTCTGATGGCACAATGCTAAGCATCAGTATGAAAACAGGGGCTACAAATACAGCCGTTTGCCATACCCTTAATGTGTATTTTAATGCAATGTTCATGTTGTAATTTTTAATGTTTTACTTAAGCGAATTGTACAAACCCCGATGGATGGGTTATACTCTTAATTGTTTTTGCGTACTTGTACCGCATTTTTTTGAAGTAAGCCATAAAGCCCACGCCGCCCGCCATAAATAATTTGCGGTGCGCCATCCAAACCGTCATGATGGTGGCGTAGTAGAATATTTTGTAGGCAATGGCCCGCCATGCCTTTGAAAATGCCGATCGGTTGCTGAATATCATATCCATTCGCTCAGTTTGGAAGGTGATGTGGTATGCCTCGTCTATCAGTATATCGGTACATATCTCTTTTAGCAGGGGGCAATTGGTGGCGTTCTTTAAAGCCTGGTAAAATATCTGCGCGGTACTTTCAACGGTGATCACGGCTAAAGTCCACATCTCCATGCTGGTGTTTAGGTGGCGGACAAAACGAAAAAGTGAATCGCCCCAGTTTTGTTTGATGCGCGGCAGGTGGAGCGTATCCAGATACTGGCCAAGATTGTTACCATGCTTTTGCTCCTCTTTAATAAAAAGCTTTATAGCTTCCAGGTAAGCAGGATCTTTAGTTTTGGCCGAGTAACGGGTAGCGGCGGCTATAAGATTTTTCCCTTCGGATGTTTCGCCCAGCTGCCAGGCCTGTAGCGAGGGTAATATGCGGTTAATCTCCTCAATGCTGATCATGGGCAGCTGATCCCAGTTTATACGGTGCTGGCCGGCATTGGCCCTGAAATGAGCCACCCAGTAATTACTTGTGTGCATATTGTTATGTTTTAAAGGATGAATGGTTTGGTTTGTAAAGCCCGGCGACCATTGCCGCCGGGCCGTTGCGATAAGGTTAGGTTGAGGTATTTTTACTGGTTATCCCAGTTTATTTTGCGCGAGAAGTACATGAGTATAGCGATAATAGCGAACAGCGTGACACTGCCAACCAGCAAGGCCAGATCTTCCAGCTGAATGATCACGAAAACAAATACATAGAATACACTGAGTATAAAGGTGAGCAAACCGGCTACCTTACCGTTTTTAAGCAATGATGCAATAAACCAGGATATCAGCCCCACGGTAGCCACTGCCGCTATAGCATACGAAATATTGAAGCCCACCTGCTCGGCAAATGATAGCAGCAGTATATAGAACACCACCATGGCCGCGCCAACCAGCAGATAGTTAAAGGTGTGGATGGACGTGCGGGTAATAATTTCGGTAAGGAATAATGCTACAAATGTTAACAGTATTATAAGGATGGCGTACTTGCTGGTGCGCATGGTTTTTTGATAATCATCAACCGGGATGATCATTTTTACACCGAATGATGACTCGCTTACTTTCTCTTTGTTACCGAATATGTTATCAACATTCACCCATTGCTGCGGGAATGTTTGCCCCAGGTTTAATGTATGCCACTTTGCGGTGAAGCCGCTGGTATCAACTTTATGATTATCGGCCGATACCGAACCATCAAAGGATGGTGATGTCCAGTTGCCTGAAACTTCCGCTGTAGTTGCCTTTCCTAATGGCAAAAAGCGGAGCTCGTTACTGCCTTTTATTTGCAGGGTATAGTTGAACTGGCCGCTTTTTTCTAATAGCCCGGTAGCGTTAAAGGCCGCCTGCATGGTGTTTTCAAAAAGGGTATCGTTAAAAGCCGGGCGGGTAGTAGTTTTTTGTCCGCCAATGTTTATCTCGGGCAGGCTTTTCAATCCTTTGGTATCGCTTAAGCCAAAAAGTAAATAAGCGCGTTCGGGCAATAGTTGCGTTGGCGATATCTGCATACCGGTAAGGTCTATCTTGCCAAAGTCGCCGTTCACGTTTATATCGGCATTATATACGGCGGCATAAAATATGCCCTTATGGCGTTTTTCCGATCTTGTGCTGGCTTTATACTTCAAATGCTCGGGCAATACATATAGTTTACCGATAGTTTCACGCACATTAACATGTTTGGAGGTATCTACATATTTTTCGAAGGAGCGATAAGGGATCACCAGCACCGGGCCATTTATGAGCTGGCTGCCCGACCATTGGTTTGATATATCTTCCAATACTTGTTGATTGCGGTTTTGACGTTCATCAATCAGGTTTTGTACAAAGATAGACGGGATAAGCAGCGCCAGTGTAAGCCCGCCTATAATGACGGCCTTAATGGTACTCGAAAATTTTTGCCACGTTGGCATGGGTGATTGGTTGTCTGAGTTCATGATATTATTTATTAAAAAGTACTTTTATTTTCAAAGTAAATGCACAAAAAAAATTATATCCCCTTTTGCAGCCTGATTAATTGCTCGAGCGCGTTAAGGTGTTGTTCAAAAGCCTGTTTGCCTTTTTTAGTGGCTTCGTAATTGGTATTGGGTTTACGGCCAACAAAGGTTTTGTTCACTAATATATATTCGTCTTTCTCCAAAGCTTTAAGGTGCGATGCCAGGTTACCGTCGGTAATGCCCAGCAGCTCTTTAAGTGAGTTGAAGTCGTAACGTTCGTTAGCCATCAACACGCTCATTATCTGTAGCCTTACACGGTTCTCAAAAGCCTTGTCAAGCTTTTCGAAAGGATTATTACCCGTCATATTTAAAATACATTATGCTGCCATAAATAATATGCAGCACGCCAAAACCTACCGCCCAAAACAGCAAACCATAACCCGGCAGCAAGGCGGCAACCAAACCCAAGGCTATTTCAAGCATACCCAGGTATTTTACGTCGCCAAAAGTATAATTACTCGCGCTAACTAAAGCCAATCCGTAAAATATTAGTGTTGCAGGGGCCACAATACCCACATAACCACGCGTAATAAATATAATGCACAGCAATCCGCCGGTTATTAAAGGTATAGCCAGGTGAAATAACAGGTTGCGGCTACTTTTGCCCCAGGCCTGCTGCCCTTTGCGTTTGGCCTTGCGCTTGGTTAGTATGGCGCCTGTAGCTAACGAAAGCACCAGCACTGCCAACGCAATAACTATAAGTGTATACAATACACCACGGTTATCATCTACATTAGCTATTACATAATCGCGGGTGTAGAAAAAACCGTTGCGGGTATATACTATTTGGTAGGCTACAAATGCACCTATTAAGGCATACACCCCCGCCATTATACCCGACAGGCCGCTTAGCGATATAAATTTTGATGAGCGCTCCATCAAACTCCGTATGGAGGTCAGTTCATCATGCAATTCCTTTTCTTTCACTGGAAAGTACTTTTATTTTCAAAGTAAATGAATATTCATAACTCCTGCAAATTTATTTTAACAAAAAAAGCTCACCTGAAAACAGGTGAGCTTTTGGGTATATACATTGATCCGCTATCGCGATAGCTTAAATAAATAAACCGCCTGATGCCTCGATGCGTTGCGCGGTTATCCATGCTGCCCTGTCGCTACATAAAAAAGCAACAATGCCGCCAATGTCATCGGGCTGACCAACACGGCCTAATGAGGTTTGCGATACCAGGTAGTCTTTTGTGCCCGGGCGCTCAAAAGTTTTCTTGGTAAAATCTGTTTCAATAGGGCCCGGCGCTACGGTATTGGCGGTAATATTACGGCCGCCAAGCTCTTTGGCCATATAGCGGGTAAGGTTATCAATAGCTGCCTTCATTGATGAATAGGCCGAATAACCCGGCGTTACAAACCTTGCCAAGCCGGTCGAAAAGTTTACTATCCTGCCGCCATCAGCCAAAACAGGCAGCAGCTTTTGGGTTAAAAAGTAAACGCCTTTAAAGTGCACGTTCATCAGGTTATCAAAAGCCTCCTCGGTAGCATCAGCAAACAACGCGTACGATTCAATGCCCCCGTTATTGATCAAAAAGTTGATCTGCTCCACACCAAATTTGGCTTTCACCTTTTCAACCAACTCAGTTTTAAATGCATCAAAGCTTTTGGTGTTACCGGCATCAAGCTGTAACACTACCGCGCCAACGCCAAAAGCTTCCACTTCGGTGGCTACCTGTTCGGCTTCATCCTTACGGCTGTGGTAAGTAAGCACCACATGGTGCCCATCCTGCGCTAATTTTAACGCTGTATTACGGCCCAAACCACGGCTTCCGCCGGTTACAAGGGCTATTTTATTGGTCTTTTCCATTTTGTTGATAGTTTTTTTACTAATTACTAATACAAAAGTGCCTGTTTGTGTGTTCTTAATAATGGTGATAGTTTCAGTTTAAATGGTGACTGTTTCAGTTTTTTAACATCTTTGCCGCTTTATTTGGCTTTAGCAACATCTATGAAAAAATTTTTGATCGTAATACCTGTTCTGTTTATGCTCTCGTGTTCACAAGGTGAAAAGCAGGAAAATGCAAAACTCAATCAGCTTGCCGCCCGTTACGTAAAACTTGGCCTTAACATTGGCCAGTACGATGAGGATTTTGTAGATGCCTATTATGGTCCGGATTCGTTGAAATCAGCAAAAGAACCTGAAGAAACCTTCCCGAAAGATAGCTTGCTGGCTGCTGTCAACATATTAATGAACGATCTGAAAGATGTATCGCGCGGCGCCGTGGTCGACTCAAACCGTATGCGTGCCGATTGGATGTACAACCAGCTTATCGCATTCGGCGAGCGTATCCGTATTTTCTCCGGCGATTATTTGCCTTTTGATGAGGAATCAAAACAACTGTTTGGCGTAACTGCGCCAACTTACGATGAGGATTACTATAAAACCCAACTGGATGAGTTGGATAGCATTTTACCCGGCAGTGGTAGTGTAAGCAACCGCTTTCAGCGCCTTGCTAAAAAATTCATCATCCCGAAGGATAAGGTGGATATTGTGATGAAAACCGCCATTGCCGAAGCCCGTAAGCGTACGATGGCTCACTATAAATTACCGGCTGGCGAAACTTTTACTCTGGATTATGTGAAGAACAAGCCATGGTCGGGCTATAATTGGTACAAGGGCAAATACCATAGCGATGTACAGATCAATACCGACCTGGATATTTATATTGACCGCGCCATTGATGTAGGCAGCCACGAAAGCTACCCGGGGCATCATGTGTACAATATGCTGCTCGAAAAGAATTTGTATAAGGATAAAGGTTGGGTGGAGATATCGCTGTATCCACTGTTCAGTCCGCAATCACTAATTGCCGAGGGTAGCGCTAATTATGGTATTGAAGTGGCTTTTCCGGGAGATGATAAAGTGGTATTTACCCGTGGCGTACTGCTGCCCCTTGCCGGTTTGGACACCGCCGATGTCGACATATATTTTAAAGCCCTGGCCATACGCGGTAAACTGAACTATGCCCGTAACGAAGCCGCCCGTGGCATATTAAGTGATGAAATGAGCGACAGCAAAGCTCAGCAATGGCTGCGCAAGTATTGTTTAATGGATGATGAAACGGCTAATAAATCTGTTAAGTTCATTAAAAAATACCGCAGCTATGTTATCAATTACAACTACGGGCAGGATTTGGTGAAGAACCACATTGAACGCAACGGCGGCACGGCCAAAAACCCTGCTAAGCGCTGGGAATTGTTCGGGCAGTTATTGAGCCATGAGGTTAACCCTGCCGATCTGGTAAAGAAATAAGGGAAATCTTTTATTAGCCGGCGGTCGCCTGCATTTCGGCAAAAGTTTGCTCGTACAGCTGTTTGCGGTATTGAGATGGGGTAACGTGCTCAAAAAATTTGAACCACTTGGTAAAGTTTGATGGATCGTAAGTTAGTTTACGGGCAACATCGGCAATAGAAAGCTCCGGATCGGCCAGCATATTTTTGGCTACGGCTATCAGTTTTTCTTCGTAAAAATAACAAGGGTGCAAGCCGGTATGCTGCTTTATAACATTGCTTAAGTGGGTGGGGTGTATAAACAGCAAAGCCGCCAGATCGCGCAGCTCAAACATCTCCTCAACACGGCCTTCAAGCACATCATCAATATGCTTATCTATCTCGTGCAGGTAGTTGCGGAATATTTCTTCCTTACGGTTCAGATATTTTAGCGGTACTTTAGGCATAATGCATTAGTAAAAACACTAAAATAGAAAAACCTTTCCGCAATTGTACATGCAGAAAGGCTTTATATGATTTTGCCCGGAGGCGAAAATTAAACGCGTTTTGATTTGATACGTGCAGCTTTACCGGTAAGCGCGCGCAGGTAGAATAATTTAGCACGACGTACTTTACCGTAGCTGTTTACATCTACTTTTTCAATGTTTGGCGAGTTGATCGGGAATATACGCTCAACACCAATACCGTTTGATACTTTACGTACAGTAAAAGTTTCAGAAACACCAACACTGTTACGTTGAATAACCACACCCTGGTAAAGCTGAATACGCTCTTTGTTACCTTCCCTTATTTTATAATGCACAGTAACAGTATCACCTGCTTTAAATGCAGGAACTTGTTTTTTTACTACTGATTGCTCTTCTACAAATTTTACTAAATCCATGATTTTTAGCCTTTAAATCCAATTTTTAGCCCGTAAAAATTGGATTGCAAGTATAGGCATTATTTCTGTTATTTAAAAACAGATTTTAAAAATTTCCACAATTATTATTTTATCAACAAAAAAAGCCTTGTTGTGCTGTGTTTAAGCGCTTTAATTGTTGGGGCGGTATCCGGTATGGGTTATCAAAACGCTGGCGCGTTCCTCTTTATGCAGGGGTACATCCCAGTTGCCCTGGTAGCTAACTTTTACAGGCAAAAGTTCGCCATTAAAGTTATTCATCTCGATATTCATGCGCACATTAAAGCTCACAAACATGTTACTAAAGCTCATATCAATAAAGCGCCCCAATATCTGGAAAGTGCGGGTATCAAATATGGTGGTCATCTCGTTGATCATTACATCGCCGGGGGCAGTGCTTGGCTTGCGGATCACCTTGAAACGGTACACCGGTATACTATCCAGGTAAGTACCCCGCGCGAACTGGTAATAATAAAACTGCTTCAACTCGGGCGAGAATATCTCTGTTTTACCGCTGATGAACGGAATGCCGCTAACCTTTGTACCCGGCCGAAAGATAAGTGTTTTAAGTTTATCCTTGTAAGATGCATTCTTGCTGCCATCACCTTTTGAGTTTGGCGGTGCGGCCAATGGTTTGTTGTAGGTGTTGGCGAAAAGATAATCGAACATCTCCACCGTGTACAGCTCATACCTGCCATTTTTTTTATACACCTTGCCGCTATCGCTTTTGGCGATGTATCGGGTATTAGGCCTGTCGTTAACACGACTATAATTCATTTTACGATATATGCGGCCATTTACCCTGTCCTTTTTATCGTAAGTATAAATGCTGTTCTCGGCCGTGTAGCTGTACTGACGCATGCTCTGGAAAGCCTTGTAGAAACTGGTATCACTGGTTACGGCATCAATAAAATCCTGCACATTGAGTTTATGCGAGTTGATATTGATGACAGAATCAAGCACGATGGTTTTTATCGTATCCGGATCGTAGCGGGTGATTTGTTGTGCGCTTGCAAAGGATGATATGAATATTAGAAATAAAGTAACCGATCCTTTGATTGTCATATTCAAATTAACAGATTATTTGTTCTGTTTAGTATTTTGATAATACACTTCATCAATGATCATCCCTACGTTATAGGCAGAAAGAGTTACAATATTTGAGTTATCTGTAGAGAACGCAACAACCGAACCAGCATGACCACCGGTTGAACGTGAAGAGAAATACGCTTTAAATATTTGAATTCCCTTTCTAAAGTACCGTATCTCTGCGGCACTATCGCATTTTAAGTTTGGGTTGCTTTTTGCTTTAATTATCTGCTCCTTAAAAAATAGAAGATGTCCGGAATCCGTGGTTTTGTAAACTACAGGTTTTTTTAGCTTGAGATAATGTACCTCAATTCGGTCGGTTTGCTTTATTTTATTTAGAAATGATACACTGTACTGAGCTTTAGCGCTGATACTTAATATCAGCATAATAAATATCAGCGCCCTAATCATCATAATTTAATATTAATTACCCAACTGCTTAACTGCCAGGTAAGCCATCAGGCCGGTGCTGGTTTGCAGGGAGGTTTCATCCACATCAAAAGTTGGGGTATGTACTGATGAGGTAATACCACGCTCCTCGTTACGGGTACCCAGGCGGTAAAAACAGCTGTTGGCAACCTGCGAGTAATAAGCAAAATCTTCGGCAGCCATCCATATATCCAAGTCGAGCACGTTCTCTTTGCCCAGGTAATCTTCGGCGTGCGAGCGGGCATTGTTGGTCAGCTTTTCTTCGTTGATCAGGAATGGATAACCTTTCATAATGTTGAATTCGCAGCTGCCACCCATGCTTTCGGCAATGCCTTCGGCCATTTTTTTCATGCGCTTGTGTGCTTCCTGGCGCCAGGCCTCATCCATAGTACGGAAGGTGCCCTCCAGGTAAACCTCGTTAGGTATAACATTGGTAGCGCCGTTAGCGATAACCTTACCGAACGATAATACCGACGGACTTTTTGGGTCAGCAAAGCGACTGATAACCTGCTGCAAGGCGGTTAATATATGCGCGGTGATGATCACCGGGTCAATGTTTTGTTGCGGTTGCGCGCCGTGGCCGCCCTTACCCTTTACGGTAACGTACAACTCATCGGTACTGGCCATGTATTTTCCTGCCCTAAAGCCCACCTTACCGGCATCTATCAGCGGCATAACGTGCTGACCGATCACGGCATCAGGCTTAGGGTTTTCTAATACACCTTCTTTTATCATCAGGCTGGCACCACCGGGCAGTTTTTCTTCGGCAGGTTGAAATATCAGTTTAACAGTACCGCCAAACTCGCTTTTTAGCTGAGTTAATATTTTGGCCGTACCTAATAATGATGAGGTATGCACATCGTGCCCGCAGGCGTGCATAACGCCCGGGTTTTGCGATTTATAAGGCACATCATTAGCCTCTACAATTGGCAGTGCATCCATATCGGCACGCAGGGCTATTACCTTGTCCGACGGTTTATCGCCTTTGATCAGGGCTACCAAACCGGTATCAGCCATTTTATGATACTCCAAACCCATTTCTTCCAGCTTGCGCGCCACAAAGGCCGAGGTTTGCACCTCATGGAATGAAAGCTCAGGGTTGGCGTGCAGGTGGCGGCGGTTGCCTACCACATCATCATAAATAGTTTTGGCTAATTCCTGTATCTGTTCCTTAATCATTACCTGTTTCTAATTTAGGGGGATTGATCTTTCCCGGAATAACAAACATGCCCGAGAAGTAGGGCTTCAGTTCCTCGAGCATTTTTTGTGCTTCGAGCTTTGTTCTGAAATCACCGGCGTGTACCTTAAAGTTAGGGTCGCGATAGCTGATGTAGGTGCGCATATCGGGGTGCATGTCCTGAAACCGGTTTTGCGCTTTGTAGGCATCCTTCCGGTTCGATCCAGTGAATATTTGCACCCGGTAGCCATAGTTTGAGCCACGTATACCGCCTATTTTATTTAGCTCGTCCCAACGGTTAATAAGGGTATCAACGCGGGCGTCTTTCACAACCTCAACCCTGCCACGCTGCGCGGATGCGCCGAGGGCTATCAGCATAAAGAAAACACAGCACCCGGCTACTTTGGCAATTAATGCTTTGTATGTGGATGCTGTGTTGTTCATTTATTTTATTTCATATCGGGATGTATTCTGTTTAGCAAGTACAATAATGTACAGCTTCCGGATTTTCCCTCGTACCAATTGTCATTTCGAGCGATAGCGAGAAATCTGTCTGCGTTCATAGCAAAGCGACAGATCTCTCCTCGTACCTCGTCGAGATGACATTGAGGTTTGTTATTTACTTACGCCAAGCCTACGCCGTGACAGTTTTTGTATTTTTTACCGCTTCCGCAAGGGCAAGGGTCATTACGGCCTATCTTTTGTTCAACACGTACCGGCGATTGTTTTTCCATTTCGCGGGTGTCGTCCATAGGTACGCCGTTGCTCTCCTGTACCACTTCGGCTTTTGAGGCTTTAATGTTCCTTAAGTCCGTTTTAGGCTGTGGCCTTGCTTCGCGTATTTCTTCCGGATGTTGCTGTTGTACCGGTATACCACCACGGAACAGGAAGCTCACCAGCTCCTTATTCACATTGGCCAGCATCTGGCGGAACAATTCAAACGCCTCGAACTTATAAACCAGCAATGGGTCCTTTTGCTCATAAACCGCGTTTTGTACAGATTGTTTCAGCTCGTCCATTTCGCGCAGGTGCTCTTTCCAGGCATCATCTATCAGGTAAAGCACAACGTTCTTCTCAAACGATTTGATCACCTCGTGGCCGTGGTTCTCAACCGCCTTTTTAAGCGGAACGGCTATTTGTATGCCGTGTACACCATCAGTAAATGGTACTACAATGTTCTCAACCTGCGCGCCGCGGGTTTCAAATACATCTTTTAATACCGGGAAAGCCTGGTTAGCAATAGCATCCGATTTACGTTTGTAGAAATCGGTAACCTCGTCAAATGTTTTATCAACCAGGTTATTCAGTGATATGCTGCCAAATTCATCTTCGCTCAGCTCAACATCAACCGAGAATATACGGATCACCTCAAGCTTAAAGCCTTCGTAATTGTTTGATTCTTTGTACTCGGTAACAATATCCTCAACCACATCAAAAATGGTGTTGTTGATATCCACATCCAAACGCTCGCCAAACAAGGCATTTTTACGTTTAGCGTAAATAACGGTACGCTGCGAGTTCATAACGTCGTCATACTCCAGCAGGCGCTTACGTATACCAAAGTTGTTTTCTTCAACCTTTTTCTGCGCACGCTCAATTGATTTTGAGATCATGGAGTGCTGTATTACTTCGCCCTCCTCAATACCCATACGCACCATCAAGCTTGATATACGCTCTGAACCGAATAAACGCATCAGGTTATCCTCAAGCGATACGAAGAACTGTGATGAACCCGGGTCACCCTGACGACCTGCACGACCGCGCAACTGCCTGTCAACACGGCGAGATTCATGCCTTTCGGTACCAATGATAGCTAAACCACCGGCATCTTTAACGCCAGGGCCTAATTTAATATCTGTACCACGACCGGCCATGTTGGTAGCAATGGTAACCGTACCGGCCTTACCAGCTTCGGCCACAATATCGGCCTCTTTTTGGTGCATTTTGGCGTTCAGCACGTTATGTTTGATGCCGCGCAGCTTAAGCATACGGCTCAATAATTCTGAAATTTCAACCGAGGTTGTACCTACCAGTACCGGGCGACCAGCCTGGGTCATTTTCACAATCTCGTCGGCAACGGCATTGTATTTTTCACGTACGGTACGGTAAACCAAATCCTGACGATCCTGGCGGCTTGTTGGCGTGTTGGTTGGTATTTCTACCACGTCCAATTTATATATCTGCCAAAGCTCACCGGCTTCGGTAACAGCAGTACCCGTCATACCACAAAGCTTGTGGTACATCCTAAAGTAATTTTGCAGGGTGATGGTTGCAAAGGTTTGGGTTGCATCCTCAACCTTAACATTCTCCTTAGCCTCAATAGCCTGGTGTAAACCATCCGAGTAACGGCGGCCATCCAATACACGGCCTGTTTGCTCGTCAACTATCTTAACCTTGCCTTCGTCAACAATGTACTCGGTATCTTTTTCAAATAAAGTGTAAGCCTTTAATAACTGGTTAACCGAGTGTATACGCTCTGATTTGATCGAGAAATCGCGCATCAGGGAATCCTTTTGGGCTATCTTATCCTCAGCGCTCAGGTCTGACTTTTCGATAGCGGCGATTTCGGTACCTACGTCGGGCATTACAAAGAAGTGCGGATCTTCGCCCGAAGCGGTGATCAGCTCAATACCTTTTTCAGATAGTTCTACCGAATTGCTTTTCTCGTCGATAACGAAGAACAGCTCGGCATCTACCTTTGGCATTTCCTTGTTTTGATCCTGCATGTAGTGGCCTTCAGTTTTTTGAAGTACCTGCCTGTTTGAGCCTTCGCTCAGGAACTTTATAAGAGCCTTGTTTTTAGGCAAACCGCGGTGTGCGCGTAACAGGGCTAAACCACCATCATCAACACCGGCTTTACCATCATTAATTTGCTTTTTAGCTTCGTTAAGTACGCCGGTAATGTAGTTACGCTGCGCGTTAACCAAGCGCTCAATGCGTGGTTTTAATTCATAAAACTCATGCTCATCGCCACGAGGTATAGGACCTGAGATGATCAATGGTGTACGGGCATCATCAACTAAAACCGAGTCAACCTCATCCACCATGGCAAAGTGCAGCTTGCGCTGTACAAGTTCTTCGGGGCTGCGTGTCATATTGTCACGCAGGTAATCAAAACCAAATTCGTTATTGGTACCAAAAGTAATATCAGACAAGTATGCACGGCGGCGGGAGTCAGAATTTGGCTCATGCTTGTCAATACAATCAACCGACAGGCCGTGGAACTCGTACAGCGGGCCCATCCATTCCGAGTCACGACGGGCAAGGTAATCATTCACCGTTACTATGTGTACACCTTGGCCAGCCAGCGCGTTAAGGTAAGCAGGTAGTGTAGCTACCAATGTTTTACCCTCACCTGTGGCCATCTCGGCAATTTTACCCTGGTGTAGTACAATACCACCAATAAGCTGTACATCGTAATGTACCATGTTCCAGGTAACCTCGTTACCGGCGGCTATCCAGGTATTATGGTGAATAGCTTTGTCGCCTTGTATAATTACATTTTTTTTGCGGGATGCCAGGTCGCGGTCAAACTGGGTGGCCGTAACCTCAATGGTTGGGTTACCTGCAAAGCGGCGCGAGGTTTCTTTAACCACAGCGAAGGCTTCGGGCAATATTTCCATCAGCACCACTTCAAGCTCCTTATCTCGGTCTTTGCCCAGTTTATCAAGCTGAGTATATAACTCAACTTTCTCGGCAACGTCCAGATCAGGGTTATTGTCGGTTTGCTCTTTAATGGCAGCTATCTGCTCATCAATACCGGCAAGCTTTTCCTGTATGGTTTGCTTAAATTGTATGGTTTTGGCGCGCAGCTCATCATTAGTTAATGCATCGAGCTTGGCAAACTCGGCCTTTATCTTATCAACTATAGGATTGATGCCTTTTACGTCGCGTTCTGATTTGCTCCCAAAAAGCTTACTGAAAAAATCTAACATATATTTTTAAATAGCTATGGTTCATAACTCAACAATTGCGCCACAGCGCATTGCAAAGCCATTTTGACAGGCAAATGTAAGATTTTTTACTATAACCGGGCTTATTGACACCAAAGCTTAAAAAAGCGGTAACAATGGTCGGTTAATTTTTGTCTTCGGGCTTATCGTCGCTGTCCTCATCGTCAAAGTCCTCGTCATCTTCAAAGCCCTCATCATCAAAGTCTTCAAAAAACTTTTCCTCGTCAAACATCAGTTCTTCCAGCTTTTCCTGCTCGGGGGTGCTGGTATCAAAGCGAATGGCCCAATTGTCAGGTATATCATAGCTTTTATCAAACCCGCGAATCCACTCCACAAAAACCAGCCTGAACTCCTCCACCTTATCGCGCATTAGCTGCACGTAATCCTCCTCATTAATATTTACCATTGACGCGAATGATACAGCATTGAACATATCCTGCACGGCCAGCTTTATAAGTACGGCGTTCTGCATGCGCAGTGAGTATAGCCCGCCGCCCTCGGCACCGGCAATTTTGGCCTGTATAATGGCGGCGTTGCTCAGCATCTGCGCGGCCAGGTGCTCTTTCATGTCGTCCTCTTTCAAGGCTTCGGCTATAATATCAACCAGATCAAAAAGCTCCTGTGATTTTTGGTATACCGGTAGCTTTTCAAATTTATGAGGTCTGCGTTCCATAGTTAATTATAAAGGTAGCGGTATATACCTTATTATAATAATATAAAATTGCCGGGCGCAAGGGTAGCTGTTATCAGTATTTTGCCCGGCCTGTTAATCTGCCATCAGTATATAACTTATCTCTTAGCCAAAATAGTATCTTTGCGGGCATGAACATCCTGATCCTCGGTTCGGGCGGAAGGGAAAGCGCCTTCGCCTGGAAATTATCGCAAAGCCCAAAATGCGAATCATTGTTTATTGCTCCCGGTAATGCCGGCACAGGGCAGTATGGCACCAATGTAAACATTAAGGTTACCGATTTTGCCGCCATTAAACAATTTGTACTGGCCAACAACATCAATATGGTATTGGTAGGCCCCGAGGAGCCGCTGGTAAAAGGCGTTCACGATTTCTTTTTAGCCGATGATGAGATAAAACACATCCCGGTGGTTGGCCCGCAGGCCGAGGGCGCTCAGCTGGAGGGTAGTAAGGATTTTTCAAAGCAGTTTATGCAGCGCCACAATGTGCCTACCGCGGCATCGCGCACGTTTACTCGCGAAACCTTGCAGGATGGCCTGGAGTTTTTACCAACCATTGGCCTGCCCGTAGTATTAAAAGCTGACGGACTTGCCGCTGGTAAAGGTGTATTGATATGCACAACTCTTGAAGAAGCCGAGCTTGAACTAACCGAAATGCTTAACAACGCCAAATTTGGCGAAGCCAGCTCAAAGGTGGTTATCGAGCAGTTTTTGCAGGGTATTGAACTTTCGGTATTTGTACTTACTGACGGTAATAGTTATAAAGTGCTGCCATCAGCCAAGGATTATAAACGTATTGGCGAGGGCGATACCGGCTTGAATACCGGTGGCATGGGTTCAGTTTCGCCGGTGCCGTTTGCTGATGATGAGTTTTTGAAAAAGGTTGAGGAGCGCGTGATCATCCCTACGGTTGAAGGTTTAAAGCAAGATAACATACCTTATAAAGGCTTTATTTTTATAGGCCTGATGAATTGCGGCGGCGACCCTTACGTAATTGAATACAACTGCCGCATGGGCGACCCTGAAACCGAAAGCGTATTGCCACGTATCGAGAGTGATCTGGTTGATCTGCTGGAAGGTGTTGCCGAGGGTAATTTGATAGATAAACAATTCACCATATCTGATAAAGTGGCAGCTACCATAGTATGTGTAGCAGGCGGCTACCCGGGCGAATACCTGAAAGATAAAACCATCACCGGTATCGAGAACATTCGCGAGTCGATAGTTTTCCACGCGGGCACCACTACCGTTGGCGAGGATATACGCACCGCCGGCGGACGTGTATTGGCCATTACTACCTTACAGGATAACCTGTTCGACGCCCTGCAACAAGCCACTGCCGATGCCAGTCGTATTTATTATGATGGTGTTTACTTTAGGAAAGATATCGGGTTTGACCTGGTATAAATAGTCATTGACTGTTGATTTGGGGGGTGATTTTTTATGGCGTTGATTGGCCTGCAATCTACTCTCACCTCTTGTCATTTCGAGTGGTAACGAGAAATCTGTCTGCGTTCATAGTAAGGCGATAGATTTCTCCTCGTACCTCGTTCGAAATGACATAACAATAAAATGAAGCGTAGGCCATGTCACCCTGAGCCTGTCGAAGGGCGAGCGAGGGCCTAATTAAGCAGCGAATGCTTCGACAAGCTCAGCATGACAAATCACAAACCATAGGTTACTGGTACGAAGCAATGCCGAAAACGGGAGTCACCATCAAAACACCCTGCACAACAACCCCTTCAAATACTCCCCTTCCGGAAAGGATGAACGTACCGGGTGATCTTCGGGTTGGCAAAACTGGTGGATGAATTGCACCTGTTTGCCAGCATCAAGGGCCGCCCAGGCCAATACCTGCTTAAAGGTTTCCAGATCCATAGCGCCGGAGCAGGAATAGGTGGCCAGCAGGCCGCCATCGTTAAGCAGCAGCATGGCTACGCGGTTCAGATCCTTATAAGCGCGGGATGCCCTGTCGAGCGCCGAGCGTGAGGGGGCGTATTTTGGCGGATCGAGTACAATTACGTCAAATTTTTCGCCGTCATCCTTAAAGCGGCGTAGCTGGCTGTTTACATCAGCCTTAATAGCCTCATGTTTTGAGGTGTCAAACCCGTTCAGGCGTATATTTTCGTTCAGTGTTTCAACAGCAAGTGCCGAGCTATCCACACTGGTAACTGATGCTGCCTCGTTTTTTAAGCTATTGAGTGTGAAGCCTCCGGTGTACGAAAAGCAATCGAGCACTTTTTTGCCTTTGGCGTATGATGCCAGTATGCGGCGATTATCGCGCTGATCGCAATAAAAGCCTGATTTTTGTCCTTCGGCAATGTTGATGCCGTAGGTGATGCCATTCTCTTTTACCTCTACCAGTTCGGGCGGTGGGGTGCCCCATAGCAGCTTATTTTCGGTTGTCAAGCCTTCGTGCTGGCGCGATGAAGCATCGCTTTTATCAAAAATACTTTTGGGGTTGAGCAGTTTTTGCAGTTCATCAATTATTACGGGCATATTATTCTCGATACCCGAGGTAAGTATTTGTACTGCCAGATGGTCGGCATATTTATCTACTATTAGTCCGGGCAGGTAATCAGCCTCGCTAAAAATGAGGCGACAGGTGTTGGTTTCACCATCGGCAAGTACATGTTTGCGGGCACTAACGGCATCGGCAACCTTGGCGCGGAACCAGGCCTCATCTATCTGCACCTCCTCGTTCCATTCCAGCAGCCTTACTGCCACGCGCGATTTATCGTTATAAAAACCATAGGCCATAAATAAGCCCTGGGCAGATACCAGCCGCACCACCTCGCCATTTTTAGGTTTACCCTTTACACGCTCAACAGCGCCCGAAAAAACCCAGGGATGGCGTTGCAATACTGCCTTTTCCTTACCTTTTTTTAATATAACATCAACCATAGCACAAAGGTAGCAATTACAATGTGTTATGGCTGCCTGCTATCGGGCTTTATCAGTTTTTGCACCTCGGCAGCCACCACCCTGCCCGATATAATGGCCGGCGGCACACCCGGCCCCGGCACGGTAAGCTGCCCGGTATACAGCAGGTTTTTGATGTGCTTTGCCCGCATGGCCGGCTTTAAAAAGGCGGTTTGGCTCAGGGTATTCGCCAACCCGTAGGCGTTGCCCTTGTAGGAGTGATAATCGGCCTTAAAATCATTCATGGCATAGCTGCGTTTTACGATTATGTTATCGCGGATGCTTTCGCCGGTAACGCTTTCAAAGCGGTTAACCATAATGTCGAAATACTTTTCGCGCATGGCCTCGCTATCCTGCAGGCCGGGTGCTAATGGCATCAGGAAGAACATGTTTTCGCAGCCCTCGGGCGCTACACTGCTATCCGTTTTTGATGGGCATGAGGCATAGAACAGCGGCTTTGATGGCCATTGTGGTTCGGTGTATATCTCGTGCGCATGCTGATTAAAGTCCTCATCAAAAAACAGGTTATGGTGCTTTATGTCGCCCAGTTTTTTATTCAGGCCGATGTAAAACAGCAAACTCGATGGCGACATGGTACGGCTATCCCAATACTTTTCGGTGTAGTTTCTGTAAGGCTCATCTATCAAATGCTGATCAACATGGGCATAATCGGCACCGGCTACTATAAAGTCGGCCTGGTATTGGCCCTTGTCGGTTTCAATAACGGTTATATGTTTGTTCTCTACCTTCAGATGTTTTACTTCGGTATCAAGCTTTATAGTAACACCTAATTCTTTGGCAAGGTTCACCATCGCCTTTACTATCTCGTTCATGCCGCCCATGGGGTACCAGGTTCCTAATGCTAAGTCGGCATAGTTCATCATGCTGTACATGGCGGGCGTGTTCTGTGGGGTAGCACCCAAAAACAGCACCGGGAACTCTAATAATTTTATCAGTTTTGAATTACGAAAGTACTTACGTAAGTGCTTACTCATATTGGTAAGCAATTGTATGCCGATGCTTTTTTTGATGAGATCGAGATCAAAGTATTCGGTTATGGAGTGCGAAGGCTTGAATACATACTCGCCCATGCCTACACGGTATTTGTATTCGGCCTGCTTTAAGAATTGTCTTAATTTAACGCTGCTGCCGGGTTCAATAGCATCAAACATGGCTTCAAGTTCTGGCATTTCTGCGGGAACATCCAATTCATCACCCTTACCAAAATACACCCGGTAGCCCGGGTCGAGGCGTTTTAATTGGTAATAGTCCGACGGTTTTTTACCGAACAGCGTGAAGAAATCCTCAAAAACATCGGGCATCCAGTACCAGCTTGGGCCCATATCAAAACGGAAGCCCTGGGTTTCCCAAACCTGCGCGCGACCGCCGGGTTGGCTGTTTTTTTCGTAAATAGTTACCTCATAGCCTTGTTTGGCCAAAACGCAGGCGGCACTCAGCCCCGCGAAGCCCGATCCAATAACGGCGATCTTATTTTTAAGCATGTATCACACTAATAACCCAAAGTAGGTAAATTGTTTGAACCGCTAAAAAACAAAGCGAATGTTAATTTGTACATTTGAGGTAACCCTCAATTTATGATGCAGCTATACGATAGCACCTGTTTTGATTGCAGTCGGCTTATTACTAATAACTACAGTACCTCGTTCAGTTTGGGTATAAAGGCCTTTGCACAAAAATTCAGGGACCCTATTTACGCTATTTATGGTTTTGTACGTTATGCCGATGAAATTGTAGATACCTTCCACGAGCATGATAAACCAAAGCTGATAGCCGCTTTCAGGGCCGAAACCTTTAAGGCGATTAAGGAGCGCATCAGCCTGAACCCGGTATTACATTCCTTCCAGATAGTGGTGAACCATTACCGTATTGATACCGACCTGATCGATGCCTTTTTGACCTCGATGGAAATGGATCTGTATACCCAAAACTATGACGAGGATGGCTACAAGGCCTACATTTATGGCTCGGCCGAGGTGGTGGGCCTGATGTGCCTGCGGGTATTTTGCGAGGGTAACGAACACCAGTACCAGGCTTTAGTGCCCAATGCTTGCAGCCTGGGATCGGCATTCCAAAAGGTGAACTTTTTGCGTGATGTAAAGGCTGACCGTGAGGAACGTGGCCGCACTTACTTCCCGAACGTGAACTTTGACCAATTTACTGAGCGCGATAAGCAAGCCATTGAGCTCGACATACAAAAGGATTTTGACGATGCCTTTGAAGGCATTAAAAAACTACCTGTAGGCAGCAAGCTTGGGGTATATATTGCCTATACTTATTACAAGCAATTGTTTAAAAAGATCATCCGCACACCGGTTGATGACATACTGCAAAAAAGGGTTCGCGTATCAGACACACGAAAATTAGCGTTATTTGCTCAGGCTGTTATGCAGCAAAAACTTAACGTTATTTAATGAAGGCCCTTTTTTTAAGCTGTTTTATATTCATCAGCATTGGTTTTATACAAGCAAAAGCCAATGAGCACGACCCTGAAACCATACGCAAGCACCTGATTACGGCGCTTAAAAGCAGTAAAACCACTGATTCGCTTTACGATAAACTGGATGCCGTTAAGCATAAAAACGCCCTGATAACCGGCTACCTCGGCACCTTGCAGGCGCTTAAGGCCGTACACGCCTGGAACCCCATTACCAAGCTGAAATACCTCAACGCTGCCGAAAAAACCTATGCCGAAGCCGTAGCTGCCGATCCGCATAATATAGAGATACGGTTTATGCGCTTTTCTGTAGAGCATAACGTTCCGGGCTTTTTGGGTTTCCGAAAAAACATCGACGACGACCGCAAGACCATCATCGAACAGCTTAAGAAAAAGAACTACAGCGATGATGATAAGGATCTGATAAAAACCACGGTAAAATTTCTTATCGACTCAAAACGCTGCACCGCCGCCGAGAATGAGTATCTTAACAAGCAATTAGCTGCATTAAAGTGAAATACACTTACCTGATCATTAATTTCCTGACCATCATCTTCCCGATCATGCTTTCGTTTGACAGGCGGGTGCAGTTCAGCAAAAGCTGGAGGCATATTTGGCCCGGCCTTGCTATAACCGGTTTGGTGTTTTTGTTTTGGGATGTGCTTTTTACCGTAAAAGGGGTATGGTGGTTTAATCCTGAGCGTATTGTGGGCATTAACTTTTTTGGTTTACCCCTGGAGGAGATCCTTTTCTTTTTAACCGTACCCTTTGCATGCATTTTTATTTACGCCTGCCTTAACTACTATGTAAAGTGGCAGCCCAATATCAGGCTTACGCGTATTATATCAAACATGTTGCTTATACTATCGGCAGTGTTGCTGATACTGTATTACGACAGGCTGTATACCGCCGTAACCTTCGGCTTATTGTTTGTGCTGATAGTTTACCTGCAATTTATGGTAAATGCCGAATGGCTGAGCAGGTTTTATATGGCTTATGCGGTAACATTAATACCATTTTATATAGTTAACGGCTTGCTTACATCAATACCCGTAGTGTTATATAACGATGCCGAGAATATTGGTGTACGTGCTGGTACTATACCTTTTGAGGATCATTTTTATTCGCTGGCCCTGCTGGTGATGAACGTTGGCCTGTTTGAGTACTTTAAACGCCGTAATAGCAAAGTACATGGATGATCTGCCGCTATATACCCGCTCGCAATTAGCCCTGCGCAACGGGCAGGATAAGCCACAAATTTGGGTGGCCTACCTGGGTATTATCTATGATGTAACCGAAAGCCGCCTGTGGCGTAACGGCAAACACTACGAACACTGGGCCGGGCAAGACCTTACCGAAGAACTGGCCGATGCCCCGCACACACATTCTGTTTTTGAGAAGTTTGAGAAGGTGGGAAGACTTAGCCCCGGCCCCCCAACCCCCTAAAGGGGGAGCTTAAAAAAACATTATTATATAACTTGATTTTTTGCTCCCCCTTTAGGGGGTTGGGGGGCCGTAGTTGGGCCTGAGTTTTACAATTCAAACTTCGACAGCTTCACAAATTGCTGTACGCGTTCTGTTATTTGTTCTTCGGTCAAATTCTTAATTCTTTCGGGACCGAACTTTTCTACGCAGAATGATGCCAAGGCTGAGCCGTAGATCAACGCGTTTTTCATGTTATTAAAGTTAACGCTGCCCACTTTGGCCAGGTAACCGATAAAGCCACCGGCAAAGGTATCGCCGGCACCGGTTGGGTCGAACACTTCGGCAAGCGGCAATGCAGGCGTAGCGAAAACCGAATCCTTATCAAACAACAATGCGCCATGCTCGCCTTTTTTAATTACCAGGTATTTTGGGCCCATGGTTAATATTTTAGCGGCAGCCTTAACCAGCGAATACTCGCCCGATAGCTGACGGGCTTCCTCGTCGTTAATGGTCAGTACGTCCACCATCTTTAACGTATCAAGCAAATCATCCAGTGCGATGTTCATCCAAAAGTTCATGGTATCCATCACGATCAGCTTTGGGCGCTTAGTTAGGCGCTTGATAACCGTTTGCTGCACCTGCGGGGTAAGGTTGCCCAGCATCAGGTATTCGCAATCCTGGTAGCTGTCCGGAATTATCGGGTCGAAATCGGCAAGCACGTTCAGGTCGGTAACCAGCGTGTCGCGACTGTTCATGTCGTTATGGTATTTGCCTGCCCAAAAAAAGGATTTTTCACCTTTTTTTATCTGCAAGCCCTCGGTATTGATGCCGTGCGAATTAAAATCGTCTATTTCGCTCTGGTGAAAATCATCGCCAACAACAGCAACAATTTTAACTTTATCATAAAAATATGAAGCCGATAAACCCGCGTAAGACGCTGAGCCACCGACTATTTTGTCAGTTTTACCAAAGGGTGTTTCAATAGCGTCGAACGCTACGGTGCCAATAACAACCAAACTCATGTTAAAATATTTTAAATTTTTTTTCCGCAAATATTGTGAAATTAAAGCAGAAAATATACTTTTGCACACCCAATCGGTAAAAAGCATTCCTGAGTAGCTCAGCCGGTTAGAGCATCTGACTGTTAATCAGAGGGTCGCTGGTTCGAGCCCAGCCTCAGGAGCATTAAGGCAAGCACGGTAAAACGGTCGCTTGCCTTTCTTTTACCTCCAATTCACTGTTAATCAAGTGTATACAAGAGTACAAATCGCTCGTTTGAGCGGTTCGATGTTGCAATTCTTCAGAAGTGAATTTTTTGGGGTAAATCGAACCAATTAAGTCGCGATTTACATAAGTTTCTAATTGTGAATAGATTGTGTTTAGCTTGATTAATTTATCCATTGCGATTGTTAATAACGGCTCGATATTAACAACCGTTTTCTTTTGCCCAATCAATTCTGCCGATGCCGGCGCCTTTGCACTCCTTATCTATTTAGCCGTTAGGTTGTTTTCTGGATACGGGGCGTCCATTTGTTGTTGGCATCATTGGGCGTTTACAGTAGTTCTTTTTGACTGGAAAACAAGGAATGAACTGCGATGGCTTCTTTTCAAGGCTATCAATTCTTTTTTCCAGCGATGATACTTTTTGTTTATTCAGAGAGTCGTTCAACTGTAAGCGTGTCACAGCATCTTTTACTTTACTGATCTCTTTTTGCAAGTCATCGGGTTTTTCAGTCCCGCTGAAAACACTGAGAATAAACAGGAATATACCAATAAAGCAACAAGCTGCCTGCCTGTTGAAATGAGTTTTGGTATTGAGGATATCCCAAGTGCCCGCAAAGCCATCCTTCCTTGCTTTATCAATCCCTTTGCCACCAAAATAGATGCTAGCCACAAAGGCGAAAAGTGCTCCCCCGAAAATCAGATAGTACCAAAAGCTAACATCCCTTTTATCAAGGATGAATACGCCGAATGTTCCTATAACGGCGATCATCGCTAAAGCCGCAGTTATCAGCTGACCACTTAGGTTGATACCGATGTTTACTGCTTCCCTTTTATCGTCGCTCATCCCCAGATCTCAAATTTGGTACTTCTTAATTCTCTCCATAACCGGTCGATAGATTGCATGATGGCATGGCCGCTTACCTCTGCGCTATCGTTCGTGCGGTAACTTTCTGTCGCATCCCTGATGATGGTACGCACATCGTCCGAGATTACCTTGAGCAGGTTAACAGGTTCTGGTACGAATTGCGGAAAACGCCTAGCTTCTGCCAGGGGGCGGACAATCATATGATGGAAATTTACGAGCAAAAAGAATTTGGCATCCGGCCTGAAATTTTTGTAGCCGATGGTGTTATCGTCTATCGCTCTGCGGATTGTCCTAAGCATATCGTCTTCAAATGGGAAATATGGTCTGTACGCCCGTCTTTCATCATAGATATAATCGGCATAAAGGTTCTCGTAAGCTTGATAATAGTTACTGTCCATTGTATAAAATATAGGTATTTGGAATACGCTTGAAATTACGAAATCTGCAGCATATTAACATGCATTTTATTTACGCGGTCGCTCGTAACAACGTTAGTTGTCCCGTTTTATATTGAGGACCTCGAATTTAGAGAATCGCGATGTAAGTAAGGTCTGCGTTATTTTGTTTAATAACTCCCAGAAGCCTCAAGAGAAGGCGAATTATGATTCAACTGCTATATGTCGCATTTCGTGTAAAACGGAAAGTATACGGATTCCGTATCACTTGTTTAATGCGAGTTGTCGCAGGGGAATAAAGTTCACCCTTACATTCCAGCTCACATAATCATCCCATTCTGATTCACGTCACGGATGATGTTATCCAACGTCAGGCAGCTGGCCTTACGGTCGCGAATAAAGGCATTCAGGGCATCCGGGTAATTACCGTAAATACTGACATAACTTGTATGAACACTGTATGGCCAGGAAAACAAAAGGTATTTGTATTTCAATGTAACCCCTTGGGCAATATATATAAACAGAATGGAACTTATTAAATTACGCTTTGCAGCGTCGTCAAAACTTTTAAACTTTCTAGTATTTGGTTCAAATGAAGTCTGGCACGGGGAGCCATAAGGCAAGCACGGTAAAACGGTCGCTTGCCTTTCTTTTTTACTTTAAATTCTTCTTAACCCACGTAATTATAAGAATATAAATCGCTTGGACTTGTTTGTTTTCATACGTCAATCATTCAGCTGATCCATGTTTGAAAAACAAACAAAGCCTCCCTTTTGAGGAGGCTTTGAAAAATAAATGAAGAAAAGAAACAATTAAAATGTAAACTCGGTAAGTACCGGGAAATGGTCTGACGGGAATTTGCCGCGGTAGCTATCCGTTAGTATACCCCAACGTTTAACATCGGCATTGCCGGTTACAAATACGTGGTCAATTATACCATCCTTATCCAGAGCTTTGCCAAAGTTGTTGAATGAGGCATTGAAAAAGTAAGGGTGTTTGGCCATTGAGTAGGTATCTTTCAGGTAATCCGATGTTGCTAAACGCTGGTACCAGGTACTTTCATGGTCGCCGTTCAAATCGCCGGTAAATACGGCTTTTTCATTGCCTGCAATCTCTTTTATCTTTTTCAGGATAAGCTTGCTGCTTTCCTCACGTGCTACCTTGCCTTCATGATCAAAGTGCGCGTTAAAAAAGTAGAACTTCTTTTTGCTTTGCTTATCCAGCAGGTAAACCCATGAGCATATACGGTTGCAGCAGGTGGCATCCCAGCCAAGGCCCGGTTTGTCAGGAGTTTCTGACAGCCAGAAATTGCCTTTCTTTAACACCTGGAAACGATCTTTTTTAAAGAATATGGCCGAATGCTCGCCACCCTCCTTGCCATCATCACGGCCAAGTCCATAGCGCTCATACTCCGGCAGGGCTTTGCTCAGGTCGTCAAGCTGTACTTTGCGGCCTTCCTGTGTGCCTATCACATCAAAATCATGAAAGCGGATAAGCGCGGCGGCAACCGGCGCACGGTTTTCCCACAGGTTACCGGTATCGCCCGAATTATTAAAACGCAAGTTGAACGAGCCTGCTATTAAATGCTGTGCCTGTGTTGCACCGCAACTAAGTAAAAGCAGTGCCGAAATAAATAAGTGTTTAATTTTCATAGTACTTGTATTGTATTTTGTATTACCAGCCCGGGTTTTGGCCAAGCTTTGGATTGATCAGCCTGTCGGCCTCCGGTATTGGGTAAAGATAGTATTTATCATCCCATTGGCGCTGTACGTTGGTAAGCCAGGTAAGCTCGTTAGCGCTGTTTAACCGTTGCGGGTTCACCGTACCATTAGCCAGATTATCGGCCACGCTTACATAAGTTACGCCTGCAACAGGGCTGGCCGGCATGGTACGGTAAAAGGCCACATCAAGCTTGCCATCGCCGTTAAGATCAAGCGGGGTGTTCAGTTCAGGTACATAAAAGCCGTTCCAGGCCATATCCATCAGCGGGCCGCGTTTCCAACGGATAATATCATTAAAACGGAAGCCCTCAAACACCAGCTCAATACTGCGCTCACGCCTGATCTCTAACAACGATGCATCAGTAATAGCCGGGAAGTAATTGGTTTGCAAATAGCTATCAATAACTGTTGGCTTTGTTGATGTATTGCCCGTTATACCGGCACGGCGACGTAGTGCGCCAGCAGTTATGTTCCAGTCGGCATCAGTTAGTGTGCCCAACTCGGCCTTTGCTTCGGCATAGTTAAGCAATACTTCGGCATAACGGAATGATGGTATCGAATTGGTATTACGGCTACCGCCATCCATCGAGGCATCATCCTGCGTAAGTTTTATGGGCTGATAGCCAGTATACGTGTATGAAAATACCGGCGGGGCAACCTCCTGCATAGTGCCGTTTAAACGGGTGTAAGTACCCATGCGTATGGTTTGCTGCAAACGCATATCGCGGCCTTTTACCTCCTCAACAAAAGGCAGGGTTTTATAATCTGTTCTGCCGGTAAACGGTGTGCCATCAATATTTAAATAGGTGTTTACAAACGTGCGGATGAGGCTTAAACGATCGCCATAGGTAGCGCTTGTCCAATACCAGTTGGCATCGTTAAACACACCCAGGGCCGGGTCAACCACAGCGGCCAGCATTACTTCGGCAGCGACAGGTGTAGTACCGGTAAATAACTGGCGATAGGCCGCACCTGTACCCCCGGCTGTGCTCAGGCTAAAGGCGTTGGCATCCATTACCGTTTTGGCGGCATCGGCAGCTTGTTGTAACAAGCCGTTGGCTGATGAACCCAGATCATACTCGGTATGATATTTACGGAAAGTACCCTCAAATAAACATACCCTTGATTTAAACGCGTACACAATGTTTTTAGTGATCTGCGTGCGTGAGTTATCATTAGTAAGGATGATGTTTTGCGCGGCATAATCCAAATCGGCAATGATCGAATCAACCACCAGCGCGCGCGAATCGCGGCCACCGTATAGTTTCGGGTCATCAGCATTCATCGGGGTGCTTATCCATGGCACATCGCCAAAACGCTTAAGCTTATCAAAGTAAAACCACGCGCGGAAAAAGCGGGCCAGGCCATTAAAATTCCTGCGCTGATCTTCGGCTACTGTAGGCCTGTTGTTGTTAGCTAAAAAGTAATTGATGTTACGCAGTGCTGTCCACGTCCACCCGGTACTTTGCTGGGCATTGTAAGCGCCGGGGCGCAAAAAATCGGGTACTGAGGTGCGGGCGGCATAGTCAGCCATGGCATCACTGCGTACCAGAGCCCCGGCATCGGGCAAATTCTCATAAAACGAGTTGGCATACAGTTGCAACCCGTTCACACTACCAAATACAGCTGAGTTTGTAGCGGCTGATTTTGGCTCCTGATCAAGCTTTTTACAGCCGGCAGCTATAATGCTTGCCAATACTACGCCCGCCAGGAGATTTATATATTTAAATTTTATCGAAAACATATTTAATCCGGTTAAATTGTTTGTGTTAGCTGATTAAAAGGTTGCAGATAAACCCAGTGTTACACTTTTAAGTATTGGGTAGTTATTACCATTACCGCTTGATCCGTCGGTTAACACCCTGTCTGATCCGTTGATGCTTTCAGGGTCGATATCCTTGGTGATCTTATACAATGGCGACCATGTTAGCAGGTTCTCGCCCGATACAAATACACGCAGGTTGGTCAGCTTAACTTTCTTTATAATGTTCAATGGCAGGTTATACCCTAACTGGATGTTTTTAAGGCGCAGGTAGGCCGCGTTTTGCAAATACTTGGTTTGTGCCTGCGTTAACTCACCCGAGCCATTTTGTGCCGAGTAGCCACGGTAGCGCGGGAAGTAAGCATCCGGGTTATCCTCTGACCATATGTTGCCCAGCATTGATACCGGTATCTTATTATAAGGCCTGTTATACTGCCCCCAGAATACGCCCGCTTCTGAACCCGGGTACCAATCTCGCTTGCCAACACCCTGTAAAAATGCCGAGAACGAGAAGTTATTCCAGTCGGCATTTAAGCCTATGCCATAAGTGTAGCGAGGGGTTGTGTTACCTATCACACGGCGGTCGCCGGGGTTATCGGCAGTTTGTAAGCCGTAATCAATAACACCGTTACCATCCAGATCGGCAAATTTTATATCGCCCGGTAATAACTGGCCGGTTGTTGATGCCTTGGTGATAATTTGTTTAGGCGAGTTAGCTATTTCCTCTGCCGATGTAAAGTAGCCTAAAGTGGTGTAGCCCCAAATTTCGCCCAGGGTTTGGCCGGTGTAATAATCGCTCAGCCTTTTAGTAGCGTTGTTGTATTTGGTGATCTTTGACAGGTAATCAGACAAAGTAAGCCTTACATTATAATTGAATGGCTTGCTGCCCAGGTCAAATTTATCATGCCAGTTCACGGTAACCTCCCAGCCTTTGGTTTGCAGGTCGGCATAATTACCCTTCGGCGGGTCGGCACCAAATACAGCCGGAACAGTCGGCCCTACGGTATACATATTCCGGGTGTCACGTATGTAAGCATCAGCACTGATGCTCAGTTTTTCATTCAACAAGCCCAGGTCAATACCTATGTTTTTAGTGCGTGAGGTTTCCCAGGTAAGCCCATCAGGCAGTACCGCCGGGATGCTTGTGCGTTGTGGTAACACACCATTAATTATACGGCCAGAACGTGAAATACCAAAGGTTTCCTGAAACACGTATGAATTGATGGCACCGTTACCTAATGAACCGTATGAACCACGCACTTTTAAGTTGCTTATCGCGTTTTTTAATGGCTCAAAAAAAGGCTCCTCAGATGCACGCCAACCGGCAGATACCGAAGGGAAGAATGCATAACGCTGATCGGAGGGGAATTTTGACGAACCATCGTAACGGCCATTAGCCTCGATCAGGTACCTGTCCTTGTACGTATAGTTCAACCTGTAAAAACCACCAACTATGGCCCATTGCTCCCAACCGCCCGATGTGGTGATGGATTGGCCCAGCGCGAGGTTAATATCGGTAGCATCCTCAAACACCAAACCGTTACGCAGTGCGGCAAGGCGCTCAAAGGTTGATTGCTCGTAGTTAAAACCGGCCAATGCCTTAAAGTAGTGGCCGCCTTTTAATTTAGGCTCATACTCGCCATAAATATTGGTAGCTAAATACTGCGTGGTTTGATCTATGTTTTGTAGATCGTTATAAGCTGTACCCACGTACTCTATCACCCCCGGCTTGCGGCTGTAAGGCACCTGCACACGTTTCTGATCCTGATTGTTGTCAGTGTTTTGGAACGTAAAGTCGCCTTTTACACGAAACACATTATCAAAAAAGTGCGCGTTAAAGCTGGTAGTGTTACGGAAAACACGATTGTTAAAATCGATACCGTTTTTACCATAATATAAATCGCCAACCGAGTAAGCCGCCGAGAAGGTTAATGTACCATCAGGGTTAAACATAGGTACCATGGTGTGGCCTTCATCGGCAATGTTACGCCATATACTGCCACCCTCGCCCACGTTTAGCGGGTTATGGTATTTCATGCTCGAGTAATCGGCATTGTTGCTGATGGTTAACCATGGGTATACCTGTAACGAGCCTTTGGCACGCAGGTTATAAATGCCATAATCATCGCTATTATAGCGGAACAAACCATCCTGTGAAAAATAACGACCGGTGATCAGGAAATCAGCCTTGCCACTATTGCCCGATACAGAAAGGTTATGCTCCTGCGCGCTGTTATGATCTTTGTACAACAGCTTATACCAATCGGTATCGCCATAATACTCATATTCGCCGGCGGCGTTAACTATAGTAGTTGGCAATGATGGGTCATTGTTTCGGCGCTCCAGTTCGGCCAGGTAATCCTGAGAGAATTTTACTGTTTTGTTGATGTTTTGCGGGGTTTGCGAGTAATCATTCCACGCGCTCCAGGCCTCATTGAACATCTTGGCGAAAGTGTAGCCATCAGTAACATACTCGGGCACCGTGGTAGGACTTTTTATAGCCTGGTTGAATGAGTAGGTTACGCTTGTTCTGTCTTTCGATGGATTTTTGGTAGTGATCAATACCACCCCAAAGGCACCACGCGCGCCATATATAGCTGCCGATGATGCATCCTTAAGTACCGACACACTGGCAATATCGCTCGGGTTTATACGGCTTGGGTCGCCCTCAACACCATCAACCAACACCAGCGCGTTACCACCCTGACCAATCGATGTCATACCGCGAATATTGAACGTTGGCGATTGGATAGGCTTACCATCCAAAGGCACAATGTTTAAATTGGGAATGGTACCCTGTAATCCTTGCGATAGGTTTGGCAACGAACGGTTCTCTAACACCTTTGATGTTACCTGATCAACCGCGCCGGTAAGGTTTTCCTTTTTTTGCGTGCCGTAACCTACTACCAGCACCTCATTCAAGGTACCGCTTTGTCCGTTAAGGGCAATGGTATTTAGCTGTGTGGTTTGGCCAGCGTTTACACGTACGCCCGGTATACGCTTGGTTTCGTACGATATAAAACTCACCACAGCGGTGTAAACACCTTCTTCGGCATCAATGTTGAATGATCCGTCAACCTGGGCTTGTACACCCTTGTTGGCCTCTAACAGCATAACGGTAGCGCCGGGTAATGGCTCGCCCTTTTCATCAACTACTTTACCGGTAACACGGCCTGTTGCGGCTGCCGGTTTTACCTGCTTTTTAAAAAGGGTTACAGTGCCGGGCACTTCCTCCTTAAAACCGATGGCGGTATTGCCCAGTAGTTTTTTCAGGATGTTATACAGGCGCTCGTTACTAAAGTCCTGATTTTTTATTTTGATACTATTGAGGTTAAGTATTTGCGGATCATAGGCAAAATCTACCCGACCAGCTTGTTCAACCTTTTTAATTGAAGCGGCAAGCGTTTCATTTTTCAGTGAAACACTTATACGCTTATCAAATATTTGCCCTGATGACGGCGAGGCGCTCAGCACTCCCGTAAAGGCTATTAATGCGGTGTATATCAGAAACGTAATACGCATAGCTTTACTTAAGCGACGTAAGTTTTTTTTCATACATTTGATTTCTTTTAGTGAATTTTAATTAACGATCTAAAGGGGCGCAAGGCTGTTAGGGCTCAATCTGTCAGCTATGCAAGCATTTGGCCGGTACTGCTTCAGTTCCGGCTTTTTTATTTCCTGTTAATAAAGTATTACTTCATTATCTGTCCTCCTGTAATGGTTTTGATGCACCGAGCATATTATGCGCAGTGTTTCATCAAGGGTGTGTTGTGTATTGATCTTAAGATTGTATTGATAATTAATAGTAGCCTCGTTAGTACTGCTCAGCTTAATGTTGTAAGTATTTTGCAGGGCAAGGGCAAGCTCACTGAATGTGGCATTGCTCAGTATTATTTTACCGGTTGTCCATGCCCGGGCAATGGATGCATCAACGGTGGTAATGTTGGCTATGCCGCTATCCACATCATAATTTACCTGCATGTTTGGGGTAAGTGTGGCCAGCAGTTTTTTGTTAGAGTTAACCTGCACCTTGCCTGTACGTACAGTTACGCTGGCCTTTTTTAAACTGCCATAAGCCTTTACGTTGAATGATGTACCCAACACCTTTGTAGTTACATGCGGCGTTTTTACCAGGAATGGCCGCTGCGGGTTTTTAGTTACCTCAAAAAACGCCTCGCCTTCATCCAGGTAAACGTAACGTTGTTGTTCGGCCTGAAAATCATCACTTATGCGTATCTCGCTTTTGGCGTTCAGCCATACCGACGAACCATCGGGCAGTTTTACTTTTTTTACCTCGCCGGTTTTTGTTTTGATAGAAGTAAAATGTCTGCTATCGGCATTGGTGGTAAACTGCGTGATACTTTTTTTGCGGATAAATAACGATACCGAAACCAGCAGCACAGTAACAGCTGCCGCGTAGCGCATAATTTTAATGGTACGTATGCGGGCCGGGGTCTTTACTGTTTTATTGATGCCGGCACGTATCTCCTGCTTAAGGCGTTCTTCGTCAACCGCGCTCAGCTCCTGCCCATCGTGGTAAGAGGCATACCAATCGTCAACAAGTTGCTTTTCATCATCAGTAACCTCGTTGCGGGCATAGCGGTCTAACAGATCCTTGAGTTCGGCAGGTGTCATTCAGTAATTGTGCTTTTAATATCAAGTTGCACAACTACCGCTTTACTACCTCAATTTTGGGTAAACAATACGTTAACTTTTTGTGAACAGCAACATAAGGAGGGCAAAGCAGCCCGCATAACGTTCAGGATATTCAACCCTGATGCGTTTTTTCAATCGCTTAAGCGCTTCGGTAATATTGTTGGATACGGTTTGTTCGGCCAGGTTGAGGTTGCTGGCTATTTCTTTTACCGAGTAGCTATCGCTGCGCAGCAAAAAGCTATTCTTCATGTTAGCGGGCATGTTTTCAACCTCCTCGCTAACTATCCGTTCCAGATCAAAATATGTTGAGAGGTTTTGGTGTGAATGCAATAGCTGTGTGATACGCTCAAGCGCGTTATCCAGCACTTGCTGTTTTATACTTTCTGACCGGTATAAGTGCAGCACCTTCATTTTAACGGCACCCATCAGGTATTGCTTCAGGGTGCTGGTAATTTCCAGTTCGGTACGCTTTTGCCAGATGTCAATAAACACATTCTGTACAATATCCTTGGCCGACTCCTCATCATTCAGCCGGTTATAGGCTGACAGATAGAGGTATTTCCAGTAGTGATTATAAATACGATCAAAAGCCGACATATCGCCACTTTTAAGTAGTTGCAACAACTCTGTTTCGTTATTTATGTAATCACGGGTAAGCATGAACACAAATGTAAAGGCAGTACGTAAAGTAAATGTTAAATCAAAAAAGAAGAATTCAACCGTCCCCCCCCCCCCGCGAGGGGCATCGTAGTTAGTATGAAGTATGGGGCAATGATAATTCTATAAAAGAAAACGTCGGCAATGTTGATCATTCGAAAATAAGAGCCCGATAGAATTTGAGGGGGGTGATTGGGCATAAGCAGGTGTTGCCGGAAAATGGCCTGTATGTATGAAAATGCCGTTCATTTTTACATATACGATACAATATCAAAATACTGATAATTAGATATTTACAACCGGTTACTTTTGAATAATTAAATCGTAATCACATGAAAAACATCTGTACTATGCTTGCTGCACTATGCGTGCTGGCAACCTCCTGCAAAAAGGAAAACTCTACCCAAAAATCGCCATCTCAAAATGATTCAACCGCATTTTCAGTAAACTTTAATCTGGGCGATTTTAACGTTCAAAGCGGCGGACTACAAACCACCGGTTTAAAATCAGTAAATGCATTGAAGGATCAGATCAGCTATCTTCATTATGCAGTTTACAGAGGCAGTCCCAGCGATGAACGTTACGCTTACCAGGTTCGTAAACAGCTGATGCAAACTGCAAACGATGCAAACTTTGGGGCTATTACCGACACCCTTTACAGTAAAAGATATGGTATTTACTTTGTTGGCGCTAAAAACGCAGGTATTATTTACCCAAGTGAGATACATGGCACGGCCGGGTATTACATAACTCATCCTATTTACGATCCGCAAACACCAACCTTGTCTAAAGAGCTATATTATGCTAAAATAGATACAACGGTTACCAGTTCTATTAAAAAGTCAGTTACTTTAAAACGCATGGTGAGTATGTTTACCGTACGCATAAATGATATTATGCCGGCCAATGCTGATAAAGTGGTAATAACTTACCGCGACTACCCTCCGGGTTTTGACCTTGCCATAGGCACAGGAAGAATCAGGTTCAGGGAGGATTTGTATGATGACCTGGCAGTTACCTATCAGGTTACAGCAAGCGATAGAGGCAAAGAAAACTTTAGTGCCAGCACCGTTATCTGGCCTTATAGATACCTGGGTATAAACATAAGCTGCTACGATAAAAATGGCAACACAATTGTCAGCAAGGATGTAACTCCAAATTATGAGGATAGTTATTTTAATGTAGCAATTAACACGCATTATATTTGCGAGGGATCATTATTCGCACAAAGCGCAAGCTTCAAGGTTTCTGTTGATGAAAGGTGGAACGCGCCGATCAAGGTGCCGTTTAACATAAGCTACTTAAAACATAAAAAGTAAATATCCCTAAACTAATAAAAGGCTTATCATTATTATGATGATAAGCCTTTTATGTTTAACGACAAGTGCAATATTCATTGCTAACGGATTTAAAAATCCCCTATCTGTATACCTATCTTCCCGTAAAAATTTTTGTCGCCTTCCTTAAATTCAAGCAGGCTATGTGCTTTGCCGATTTCAGATAACGGGAAAACTTTGTTTAATACAGGCTTCAACTTTCCGTCCTCGATCAGCTTGGTGAGTTCGTCCAGTTTGTTTCTGCTTTGCCTGGTAAATACAAAATGGTAAGTGGCATTTTTGCCCCAGGCGTGTATCAGGTTTTGTGGCTTTTCAATATCAACTATTGTTACCACCTGCCCCAATTGGCTTAAAATTTTACCACTATCGGCAAGGGTGTTACCGCCTATGGTATCAATCACAACGTCAACGCCTTGATTATTTGTCAGCTTTAAAATGGCATCAATATAGTCTTCCTTTTCATAGTCGATTACATGATCAGCCCCTAAGCCTTTAAGAAAATCGTGGTGTACAGCCCTGGCTGTTGTATAAACTACGGCACCCATCGCCTTTGCCATCTGGATAGTAGGTATGCCAACGCCACCCGCACCACCATGTATCAGGATGGTTTGATTGATCTTGAGTTGTGCCCGGGTATAGAGCATTTCCCAGGCGGTACCGGCTGCTAATGGAAATGTGGCCGCCTCTAAATGGCTCACGTTTTTTGGCTTTATGCCGATGATGGCTTCTTTGGCTACATGATATTCCGCGTAGCTGCCTTGTCCGTTAAAGATTTCGGGCGTGTAATATACCTCATCACCCACCTTGAAATTCTTAACACCAGCGCCGATCTCTACGATCACGCCCGAAACATCATGCCCGGTGATAACCGGTAATTGTAATTCATTTTTATAGTCGCCCCGGCGTACCTGAAAATCCAGCGGATTTACTGATGTCGCCATTACTTTTACCAATACTTCATCTAATCCCGGTTTCGGGGTTGGTACATCTAATATTTCAAATTTTTCAACTGAGCCGAACTCGTTTAACACTGCTGCTTTCATAGTTTATTTATTTACTTGTTTGTTTAGTTATTTAGCTATTTAGGTAAAACTCTAACTATGTTACCAAATTTTTTATAGGTTATCCTTGATCAACTGAGCTAACTGTTGTATCGCATCCTCATTACGTTTATAATAGGTCCATTGATCTTTCCGGGTTGCTACCAAAAGTCCAGCTGTCGACATGTTTTTAAGGTAGACAGAAACTGTCGGGATAGACATTTCAGCCTTTTTAGCGATGTCTGAAACGCATACGCCCAGTGCCGGACTATAATCAGCTAACTCCTCAGCCGGGAAACATGCAAACGGATCTTTCAACCAGGTAAGAATATTCAAACGGGTTTGGTTAGATAACGATTTAATGACTTCCAGCAAATTCATGAAACAAATTTAGGTATTTACCTAAATACCTACGAGTACTTGTGTCTGATTTTACATTTGCATGTTAAAGCGCGGATAGCTATGTCAGAATTTTAAAATGCTTCGCCGTTAAATATGTAGAAGCTTGAGCCTTGCGGCGAAAAGCCGATATCAAATCTGAGATAAATATCCTTTTTAGGGAACAGCAGATACCTCAAGCCAAAGCCGCCCGATGGTTTTACATTTCTTAGGGACAACGCGCCAACTCTTGGCCCTACCACCGCCGCGCCTGCGAATACCGAAGCCCCTAAACGTTTATGAAAAGCGAATGGCAGCATCCTGAATTCAGCCTGTGTAGCAACAAGGTTTTTATCGCGATAGCGGCCCTGGTAGTAGCCCCGCATCATCATATCACCACCAATAAGCGCCATTTGGTTGAACGGTACATCGCCTGTTTGAAAGTTGGCTAGCAGCTGCCAGGCCAAAACATTGCGCTTACTAACCCGGTGGAATGATCGAACATCCACATTAATGGTATTAAAACCGCTGTTCCCACTTAACGACGACCAGTAGTGCAGGTATGATACCTCGCTGAAAAAGCCGTTACGTACGTTCAATACATTATGCCGGTTATCAAAAACCAGAGCGGCACCCAGCCCCAGGTTGGTTGAGCCATTTGCGCCGGTAGGTAGCTCAAAAGCGCCCTCGTCGGGTTGTTGAAAGTCAACGCCGGTTAGGCTATTAACGTCGATCTCGGGGCCTGCAAAAAAGTTATCGACCACTTTGCGCAGCACCCTTTGCCTAAAGTTTATGTTGAAGGCATCAACCACGGCATAATTATCGCCACCGGTATTGGGGCCAATGCCATAGTAATATAAGGGAAAGCGCTGTATGCGGGTGCGGCCTAAAAAGAACCATGCATCCTTATCACTGTAAATGGCGTTATCAAGCCAAAGCCCGTATTGCGCGTTAAAGGTAACAAAGGCGAAAGCCTGTAGCTCGCTCAGGCGGTTAAGCGAATCGTTTTTAGCCCTGAACAAATTAAGAACCGATGCGCCTACCTCGACGCCGGTTTCGGGTGCATAGCCAAGTGTGGGGTATACGGTGAAGCTGGCCTGCTCGGCCGATGTGGTATCATTAAGCAAACGGTGAACCTGCCTGCCCAACCACGATCGTTTTTTATCCTGCGCGGTAGCCTCATCATAATCGACACATACACATGCCAGCACGAAGAGTAAAACCGCTCCCTGTTTCAAATTTTATAGGTATTTGTTGATTTTACTAAAAATAACGTAAAATTAACCGATGGCATTACAGGAAATAAATATTTGACATTGGGGGGACGATTGCAATAGTTCGAGAAAGATCTCCCCTTGATTCTTAGTTAGCGATTTTCAATAAATATTAATTCTTAAAGCACAAAAAAAGCAGCCCCTCGGCTGCTTAAATATCTTTAGTTGCTTGAGCGGCTTTTGTCGCCGTCGGATATTTGTTTGATCAAACTGCCCCAGGCCAGTGGGTTAAGCAGCGGGTTAGGCTGCATCGAGTTTTGATTAAGTATGCGGTTGTGCAGTGCGCCTGCATTGGCAGTCTGTATCTCCCGGCCATCGCGGGCAAGGGTATTTTGCAGCGCCATTAATGATGAACGGCTCACATTCTTTTTAGCCACTTCTAAATCATCATCGGCCAGTTTCATGGCCAAAAAATCTTTCCTGAACTCATCGGTAGTAGCCCATGGGAATACCCTGAAAGTTGGCAGGTTAACTATCTGCGGCTTTAAGGGCACTTTAGTTGTAAAGCTTTTATTGGTATTGGCAGGTATAACCACAACAATAGGCGCATAACCTACTGAAGTAAATTTTACGCTGTCGCCCTCATGCGCTACAAAAGAGAAGTAACCCTTATAATTCGATGAACTTGCCGACTTACCGTTTGACAGATTGGTTACCGTAACATAAGGCACGGCAATACTGGTACTATCTGAATTAAAGGTTATACCCGAAAATTGAACCAAAGGCCTGTCAGGCTGCTGCGCGAAAGCAGCAGTGGTAAACATTAAAAATAATAATCCGATCAAATACTTCATCATCACTTATTATTCTACCACTTTGGTGCCAAAAGGTTTAATCCACGTCAAAAATATCCTGTTTTTCTTAAAACGAGGATGTTTTAACAATACTTAACAAATTACCTTAAGTTTTCGGGTAATACTGCGTTAGGGTCGTCTATATCGGTTAGGTTTATGGCTTCAACACCGGTAACCTCGGGCACGGCTTTTTTAATGGCCTGCTCAATACCGGCTTTCAGGGTCATGATGCTCATTGGGCATGAACCGCATGAGCCAAGCAATTTCAGCTTCACCACGTGGTCAGGAGTAATTTCCTCTATTGACACATTCCCACCATCAGCTTCAAGATACGGACGGATGCTATCCAGCGCTTTCTCAACCTGATTAATTAAATCACTCATTTTTATTCTATTATTACTGTAAAGTTAATAATTATTTACAACATTTTTATCCACCACGCCGCGGGCATTGTATATTGAAACCTGCTGCGCTACCATTTTGGCCATATCAATGAACGCGTTAGCGGTAACGCTATTGTCCTGCAAAATAACAGGCACACCGGCATCACCCGATTCACTTATGCTTTTTACCAATGGTATTTCTCCTAAAAACGGCACATCAAGCTGGTTGGCTAATTTTTTACCGCCATCCTGGCCAAAAATGTAATACTTATTTTCGGGCAGTTCGGCCGGGGTAAAGTAGGCCATGTTTTCAACTACGCCCAATATAGGCACATTAATGGCATCCATCATAAACATACCAATACCTTTTTTAGCATCGGCAAGGGCCACGTTTTGCGGGGTGGTAACAATTACCGCGCCCGTAACCGGGAAGGTTTGGGTTATGGTGATGTGTATATCGCCCGTACCGGGAGGCAGATCCACCACCAGGTAATCCAATTCTCCCCAATCGGCATCGTTAAATAACTGTTTTACCGCTGTTGATACCATTGGCCCGCGCCAAGGCACCGGCTGATTAGGATCAGTAAAGAAACCGATAGACAGTAGCTTTAAACCATATTTTTCGATAGGCTCAATACGGGTTTTGCCATTTTGCTGGGTAGCATTTGGGCGCGCGCCTTCCAGGCCGAACATGATAGGTAGCGATGGGCCGTAAATATCAGCATCAATCAAACCTACCTTAGCGCCGGCCTTGGCCAAGCCTAAAGCCAGGTTAACCGCCACGGTTGATTTACCTACACCACCTTTGCCTGATGCTACGGCGATAATATTTTTAACACCCGGTACACCGGTATCCTTTTGCGAGGTTACGCGCGAGGTCATGTTAATGTTTACCTCAACATCCTTACTTATAAAATGACCGATGGCGTTGCGGCAGGCATTCTCTATCAAACCCTTTAAAGGGCAGGCCGGGGTGGTTAATATTACCGAAAAGCTGAGGCGGTTGCCATCAATATGTATATCCTGTATCATGTTCAGGGTAACCAGGTCCTTTTTCAGGTCAGGCTCCTCAACATGGCTAAGGGCTTGTAAAACTTGTTCTCTTGTAATTGTCATTTATCTATATTAATCGCAAAAATATGAAAACCGCTTGGCTTTGGTTTTGTTACCGAAATAATTTACTGTACTTTAACGTTTGAAGCGGATAAGAATTAATTAGTTTTGGATAAAATTTACTGATGCGTCGCCTTAACCCGAGATATGTCCGGATAGCCGGAATTGTATTTGCCTGTATACTGATAGTTATTTTAATAAGTGGCTTTATTGCGTATTCAAAGCGCGAAGCATTGCTTCAAAAAGTTATTTACAAAGCTAAAGCCAAAGCCAGGAACGATTATAATTTAGATGTAAAAATAGGCTCGGCGCACTTTACCGGGCTCAGCAAGGTAGCGTTCAACAACGTATCCATTGTGCCCGATGATCGTGATAGCCTGCTGCGTATCAATAACCTTACTGTTGAGGTTAAGCTGATGCCGCTTATTTTGGGCGATGTTAAACTGGCTGATGTTACCCTTGAGGATGGCTTTTTAAGCCTCACCAATAACAAAGGAGTTAAAAACTTCGATTTTTTATTCCGTAAAAAGAAAACCAATACTGAGAGCAAAGGCAAGGTTGACCTGGCCGATCTGTCATACCACCTCATTAACCAGGTGCTGTACAAGGTGCCTGATAATTTGAATCTCAAAAATTTCAATATTTCCTACCGGGAAGATACTACCCGCATGAGCCTGCTGGCGCAAACCGCGGTTATTGATGATGGCGACCTGAAATCAACCATCAACGTAAACAACGGCGAATCAACCTGGCATTTGATGGGTAAGATGCATGCGTCAGATAAAGATATTGATGTAAAACTTTATGCTGATGGTAAAAAGATAGAGCTGCCCATCATCGAAAAAAAGTTCAAGGCCAAGCTTAATGCCGATACCATTACCACCCGTCTTACCAAAGTTGAGCAGGATGGCGGCGAAACCCGCATATTCAGCTATTGGGGCGCACGCAATCTTTTGGTTAACCACGCGGGCCTTTCAACACAGGATATTGTTATACCTAATGGCGCTATCGAGGCTAATATATTTATCGGCGAAAATTATTTGTCGTTAGATAGTACCTCAACCATCTACTTTAAAAAGATAACCGCGCACCCTTTTATAAAATACACGCTAAACCCGGTTAAGATATACGAGCTGAAAGTAAATACCGGCTGGCTGAACGCGCAGGATGTGTTTGATTCGTTTCCGGTGGGAATGTTTGAATCGTTGGATGGGATGAAGGTTTCGGGCAAGCTGAACTACGCGCTTAACTTTTACATGAATAAAAACCAGGTAGATAGCCTGAAATTTGATTCGCGTTTGGATAAGGATGATTTCAAGATCATAAAATTTGGCAAGGCCGACCTTACCAAGTTGAACAAGCCTTTTACTTATGTGCCGTATGAAAGGGGCAAGCCTATGGGCCCGCACCTCATCAGCCCTGAAAACCCGGAGTTTACGCCGCTTAACCGCATCCCGGTTGATATGCGCAACGCGATAATGACAGCCGAAGATCCATCATTTTACAGACATAATGGCTTTGTGGAGCAATCTATCCGCAGCTCAATAGTTACCGATTTTAAGGAGAAGAAGTTTGTGCGTGGCGGCAGTACTATATCTATGCAGCTGGTTAAAAACGCGTTTTTAAGTAGGAATAAAACACTCTCGCGTAAAATTGAGGAAATACTGATCGTGTGGTTGATAGAGAATAATCGACTAATGACCAAGAACCGCATGCTTGAGGTGTACTTTAACATTATTGAGTGGGGGCGTGATATTTATGGTATTCACGAGGCGGCAAGGTTTTACTTCGGCAAAAACCCGTCGGATCTTACCCTTGGCGAAAGTATTTACCTGGCCAGCATTGTGCCTAACCCCAAAGCGGGTTTGTATGCCTTTAACGGCGATGGTACCCTGCGACGGGGTTTACACGGTTACTTTAACCTGATAGGCCGCTTAATGGCCAGCAAAGGTTTAGTGGCACGCGATACCAATGCCTATGGTTTTTATAATGTTCGCTTGCGAGAAGCCTTAAGGCGCGAGGCACCGACGGATACTACGGCGGTTATTGACAGCACCATATTGCAGCAAAACCCGGATGCTATGCCGGTTGAGGAACCCGAAAAGAAACTAAATTTCTTCCAGCGCTTATTTGGCGGCGGTAAAAAAGATAGTACCGATAAGGAAGAAGAAAAAATAGATACGGCCGAATTACGCAAAAAGCGTGAAAAAGAGCAGGAAAAAGCAGATAAAAAGGAGCGTAAGCGCCGTGAAAAACAACGCCGGGATGAACTGCGCGAGCGGGGATTGTTTTAACATTTTAATAGTATGATTTACGTAACACTTTATATATGTGGACATAAAAAAAATATTTTTTTTCAGAAAGTAGAATGCTTGTATTTCTGAAAAAGAAAAATGCCTATATTACAGCCGGATTGAGGTGTAGGTATATATTATAAAAAAAACAAAATCAGGCAAACTCAACTACTCACTTTACAAGAAAAATTTAATGAACATTTTCGTAGGAAGCCTTCCTTATCAATTACAGGAAGAAGATTTAAGGGCCCTTTTTGAACCATTTGGCGAAGTTAGCTCTGCAAAATTAATTATGGACAGAGAAACAGGCCGTAGCAAGGGCTTTGGTTTTGTTGAAATGCCTGATGATGAAAGCGCACAATCAGCAATTGACGCGTTGAATAAAAGCGAAGTTAAAGGCCGTTCAATAGCCGTTAGCCAGGCTGAAAATAAAAAACCAAGCGGCGGCGGCGGTGAGCGCAGAGGCGGCGGCGGTGGTTTTAACCGCGGCGGTGGCGGCGGTGGTTACAATCGTGGTGGTGGTGGCGGTGGCTACAGCCGTGATGGTGGCTACAATCGCGACAAAGGCGGCGATCGCTGGCAATAATATTAAAAAAGGCTTTGAGCAAATGCTCAAAGCCTTTTTTGTGCCCATCATTTTTTTCTCGGTTTATTTGAGCGACAGAATGTATTTCACCATTTTATCAGCATCTGCTGCGGCAAGTGTTGCGTGAGGTGACATAGGTATTTGTCCCCAAACGCCTGAACCACCATCAATCACTTTTTTGGCAAGTGTTGCATAGTTGGCCGGGGTTGCCGGGTACTTTTTAGCTACATCAATATAAGCAGGGCCTACCAGCTTAGTATCAACCTTGTGGCATGCCAAACAATCAGATTTTGCTATCAATGCCTTACCTGCCGCTATATCAGCAGCGGAAGCGCCTTTTGCCGCGGCCGGTTTTTTAGCAGCCGCTTTTTTGCCTTTACTTTGAGCCTGTACTGTATTTATAGCCGGAGTGGTAAGCAATAACGCCAGCATCATTCCGGGGATAATTAATAACTTTTTCATTCGGTATAATCAGCTTTGTTTTTTTACAATTAATAAACTCAATAATAAGGTTTTGATTGTTCTGTGACATTAAAATTATCTAATTTTTAAACATTCTAAATAATATCTTCGTGTATTGCGTACACAGCGGCTATAACAACAGAAAGCGACCGGTATTTAGCCGGTCGTTTTTTATAATTCAGGTTGATAAGGAGTCGAAATAATTGATTACTATCAATTTAAACCCTCGGCCAATGATTTTATTTTAGCCAAAGCCTCATCCCAAGCTACCAACATGAGCTCCAGATAATCTTCGCCCATTGCGGCTGATATATCTAACACCGTGCTTCCACCCTTATCGGTAAGTTTATACACCTCGTGCGAGCCTTTATAGGCCTGGGCCTGCTCGCTGCTTACATCCTGCACGCCTTTGTAAATAAAGCCATCGTACTTTATAACCATTTCGGTATGCGGGTTATTGGTAACAATGTGGCCAATAATGCCATCGTTGGCCCCGTCAACAAATAATACATTGCTGCCCGTGCTCCAATCGGTTTCGGCGTAAGTGCCTGCCGAAAAAATACTCAGCCATTGCCGGTTCAATTCATTATTGAAAAGCGCTCGCCAAACCTTGTCGGCAGGGGCTGCTATTTCTATCTGCTTTATAATCGGTACAATTTTCATGGCGTTGCAGGTTTAGTTGGTTTGGGTATAACTTAACATCCACTGTATACCAAACTTATCGGTGAATGAGCAATAGTAATCGCCCCAAAACATTTGTTCAGGTTTCATTTGCACTTTACCACCTGCCGATAGTTCTGCAAAAATGCGGTCGGTTTCCTCCTTGCTATCCGTGCTGATGGATATATGCACGTTGTTACCGGTAACCAGGTTAAAGCCCATTGATTCGGGCGCATCGGTACCCATTAATATAGTGCTGCCCAATGGCAGGGCTATGTGCATTATCTGGTTGTTCGGCGCTTCGGGCATGTCAACACAACCTTCGGCATTTTTTGGCATATCGCCAAAACGCATCAGTGTTAAAAACTCGCCGCCGAAAATGGACTTGTAAAAATTGAAGGCTTCTTCGGTAGTACCGTTAAAGTTTAAATACGGGTTTGCTGATTTCATGGTTATAGTATTTAGTAGTGGTTATTGTTCAAGTTTACCTTTAAGGTTGCTAAGGCCAACATTCAGGTCGTTACCTATTAATTGCTCTACATCAAAAAACAGGCACATCAGGTTAAACGGATAAGGTACATGCTCCTCAAAACCCCAGGTCACCTTGGTTTCAGTAGGGGCAATGCTATCGGTTATCATGTAAGCCGGCGCAACAGCCTCCATAGGTTTGATGAAACGTATCTCGTAATCAACACGCTTGCCTTCCTCTATCTTCATGATCTCCTGCTCGCCCTTGCCTACACTGTCCAGTTTACTATCCCAGGCCGAGACAAAGCCAACCTGCCCGTCGGTTCCACGAAATGTAGGCTTCATGTTCGGGTCCATTTTGGCCCATTTACTGTACTCGTTTTGGTTTTTGAGGTATTTAATGTAATTGAAAACCTCGGTTTTAGGTTTGTTTATCACAATCTCTCTTTTGATGGAATAATCGCCGTTAACAAACAGTGCTGTAATAAGCGCTATGGCAATAATGGCCACAACAGTAAGCAGGATAATTTTCAGAATTTTCATGATCTTTTTGGTTTGGTATGGGTTTAATAAATTGATCGGTTATGATAAAGCTAATGCTATTTTTAAAATCAATCAAAATAATTGATACACCAAAATTAGGCTAATAATTGCTTGCTTTTGAGGGGCGAAAAGGGCAATATAAGGGGGCGTGCGCGACATATAAGGGCATAAAAAAGGGCATCGTATTTAAACGATGCCCGAAGGTGCATTTTGGTTAGAAAGGCCACACCACCGCACTTTCTACAAAATATAGAACACCTTGCTCTTTACCGCCGGATCTTCGGCTGGTTTATCTTCTTTATAATACTGCTTCAACATTTGCAGTATATCGCGCTCAATAGTGGCCGATATGGCTGTTGTTGGCGTATCAGTTGGTTTATTCTCAAATGGGTCCTGTAAGTGGATGGCCATCTTTTCAATTAAAAAGAACGAGCTGGCAATGGCAATAACCATAGGTATCTCTACCATCCCAAAAAACTCAATCAGCCCAAAGGGCAGCAAGGCTACAAACAGTATTAGCGCAAAGTGTATGTACACTTTATAGGTTGATGGAAACACCGTGGTCTTGATACGCTCGCAACCACCCATGTGGTTTGAAAAGCGTGTAAGCGTGGCATCCATCTCCACCTGCTGAAACTCGTTGATCCAGCCCAGTTTGTAAGCATGGCGCAAATCGCCACCGTGCAGCTCAAGCAACGCAACCGACTTGTTGCTGTAGCTTTTTATATATTCAAAGTCCTCGTTACAAAGCCATTTGTCGAGGCCGGGCATAGCGTCATGTCCGCGCAGTTGCTGGCTTAGGGCATAACACCAGGCTATCTGGCGTTTGGCCATGCGCTCGCAAAAAGCCTTTTCTTCAGCCGTACCGTAGTGGGTGTCAATATAGGTGAACAACTGGCGCGTTAACGTGCGCGAATCATTCACGATGGCTCCCCAAAGCGTGCGTGCCTCCCACCAGCGATCATACGCCTGGTTTGATTTGAACGCCAGCAGCAGCGATATAACCGTACCTAAAAGCGTAGGCACCGCTATTGGTATTGATATACGCGTGAAGTGAAAGTTTTTATACAGTAGAGCGATCAGCACGGCATACATTGTAACCATTAGCACCTCGATACGTATCTTCCCGAAGATGTATCTTACCGGAATATTCTCTTTCAACAACATCGCTTAACAATTTAAAAGTTAAACAATCAGGGCCTCAACCATCACCTGCTCGGCCGCCGGTACATTTACCGTTACAGCCGCCGCGTTAGGTTTTAAGCTTAGCACAGGTAATCCGCTTTTTTGTATCAGCACAGCCGGATCAATGCTCGATTTATTGATCTTGCCGGCATAGCAATGCTTAACATCAAGCACCTGGCTCACATCGTTATCTTCCAAAAAGTTTTTGAACATGCTTAGCGTGCTGCCATACAAAAACTCCACCTTAATGGCGGCTATTTGCGGGTACTGCTGTTTTAAGGCAGTGCAGCCGTTATAAAACTCATCGCTCACCTGTTCGTACTCACGGCTTCTTCTTGAAAGCATCAGCAGATCGGTAACCGAGTCGGACAGTTTGAACATGTGGATAAAGATGAAGCTGAGTTTTTCCTCATTCATCTGTTTGCACACCAGGGGTATCGCTTTTAATGCCTCTATGTTAAAATCTGTCGGAATCAGTACGGTTTGCATGGGCTTAACTTTAAGTGTTTATGCCTTAGTGAATTACCAATACAATTTTACGACAGACTAATTAGAGCGATTTAAGACAGAAATTAGAATTTTATTAGATTTTGCAGACGATGAGCGTCGCCAACTTTAATATTGGTGCCGACAAATTCCCCATTCTCTAATAAATACTGCATCCGGATGGATTTTTATTAGAAAAATATTAGAATGAGTGGACGTGTTTTAAATATTAGGCGATCAGTTTAATGATAATGTATGGTAAACCCATTGATACCGCTAACGAATAAATAGCATCAAGCCAAAAGAAAGAACCCAGCGCGCCTAAGTATATAAAACCAACTATAGGGGCAACAATGGCTTTTGAAAACCATGAGCTTTCCTCTGATTTCATTACGCCATTCCATAACGATGAGGCATCGCCGGTGCTGGGGAACGCGTGCATGCCTATGGATATGGCCAAATACATCAGCAAATAATCAATAATATTGGCCGAGTCGAACTTAAATTGCAGCGAGGCCGACATGCCCAGTATAAAGCATATAAGCGTGTTAATAATAAATGGCCCTACCGATATAAATACCGTTTGATAGGTTTTTTTAGCCGGTTCGTGCAGTACATAGCCTACCGGGTTTTGTGTGCGAAAATAGCAAACCTCAAATACCGGAATTTTAAACCACCTGCAAAACAGCTGATGGGCAAGTTCGTGAACAATTACACCCGGAAATGTTACTATGCTGATGACGATGCCTGGAATAAACATATTAATTAGTATTATCTGTACTGTAGTGATCCGTTAAGGATAGGGCTTATCCTATCTCTTATTGTATTATCGCCGCTTATAGTGGCAAGATTCTTAATTTTGTTGAAGGTCGCGTCGGCATCTTTTTTATGGCCGGTGAGGTAATCTGTTAAAGCTTTAGCCTCAAGTGCAAGGTCGCTATCTGGATCAATGGCCATGGCTTCATCAACATACTTACGGGCGCGCTCGTCATTTTTACGTTTTAGTTCGATACGTGCTTTTTGCGATATGGCATAAATATCCTGATGGTTTATCTTTAGCATATCATTACAATAAGCCAGAGCTTTATCAAACTCCTTTAACTCGCGCTTAGTGGCCGATAGTAAACGTATAGCGATCTGCGATTCAGAATTAATACTTATTGCTTCAAGCGCCAGTGAGTCTGCCGCTTTATATTCCTTCAGATCGTACAAAGCATTGGCAACAACAATTTTTAGCTGGATGCTTAATGAGTTATTCTCTTTAACCAACTTTAATAATGCTGGCTTGGTGTTAGGCGTGGCGGCAACTTTGGTGTTAACTACGGTATCATTAACCATATTCTGATCTAAAAAGGCCAGCGCGCTTTCTACATTTTTAAGCAGCTCCGTTTCGTCGTCAAAATCCTTATTTTCTATCTTGGTGTATGCCGGGCCGGTTTCGGCCATATCTAAGTTATAGATAGAGGCAATAACCATGTTTGCATTAGCGATAAGCCCGTCAGGTGCATCGGCCAATACTTTTTTCAGCTCATTCTCTGCCGTTACGTAGTTTTTAAGTTCGATGGCTTTTTCGGCACGCCCCAGGTGTATGGCTGCGCTAATGTACTTTTGAGTACGGAAAATACTCAGTACCATAACCAACAAAATACCTGCCGCGAAATACTTTAGCCAGTTAGGTATAGGATACTTAATTAGCGATGCACGACAATCGGTACATAAATTTATTGGGTAACCGGCCTCAAATGGTTTGGCCTGGCATTGTACACAAAGATCAGGATTATGCTCGTGGCTTTCCTGTTGAGCGGTTGGGGTAATATCAGTTTGTGGTTCCATAAAGTTTAGGAGCCACTAATATACAAACAATTAGGTTGGGCGCAAATATTATATCTCGATATCGCCGGCGTATACCTGCTTGGCCGGACCCTCTAAAAATATATCGGTATAGCGCTCGCCATCGTAATTAAAGCGGATGTTGAGGTCGCCGCCTAATACTTTTACGGGGGTGGTAATTTGCCCGGTTTGATTGTTATGTGCAGCCATGGCTAATGCTACGGCGGTTGCACCGGTACCGCAGGCAAAGGTTTCATCCTCAACGCCGCGTTCAAAGGTGCGCAAAAAGTAACCGTCGGTATCGGTAAGGGGTTCAACAAAGTTTACGTTGATGCCCTGGGCACAATAGGTTTCGTTATTGCGGATTGCTGAGCCTTCGGCAAATACATTCTTATCTTTCAGTTGCTGCGCAAGAGTAACATAATGCGGCGAACCGGTGTTAAGCACATAAGCCTCACCATCACGGGTTATCTGTTCAACATCTATCATTTGCAGGCTTACCCAGGTACCCTCTGCTGAAATTTTGGCATAATGCGGGCCATCAACTGCCACAAATTCGGTTTCGTTTTCTATAACACCTAAAAACTTGGCGAAGGCCACAATGCAACGGCCGCCGTTGCCGCACATACTGCTCGGGTTGCCATCGGCATTATAGTATACCATCTCAAAATCGTAACCATCGGCATTTTGCAAAAACATGATACCATCGCCACCAATACCAAAACGGCGGTCGCATAGGCGCGCAAGCAGTTCAGGATCATGATGATCTACAATATTTTCGCGGTTATCAACCAAAATAAAGTCGTTACCGGCGCCCTGGTATTTATAGAAATGCAGCTTCACAGCAATAAGTGTATTAATTTAAGCGTAATATTACTACATATAAACTTAAAAGCTGTCATCTACCTGTTAAATCAGGTTTAACATATTTTAACAAATTTCGCAATAACAACTCGTTGTTCTTACCGTCTATATGGTATTATATTTGAACATTGTATTATAACCCAAGTAAAAGAATAATTATCTAAATAAAAATGAAAAGAGTTGGTTTAACATTATTAGCCGCCTTTGTAGGTGGTGCAATGGCGTTAGGCACATACAAGTTCTTCGACAAGAAGAGTGCTGACGATATGACCTTTGAGGAACGCCAAAAAGTATACTTTACAAATAACCCGGTAACCGTATCCTCAGCCGGATCGGTTGACTTTACACAGGCCGCGGCAGCCGTAACCCCGGCAGTGGTATATATACGTACTACCTACGCAGCAACACAAGGCAATGGCGGCGGCAATTCGTTCGACGATATGTTTGGCGATTTCTTTGGCCAGCGTATGCGCCCTCGCGGCCCGCAACAGGCATCAGGCTCGGGTGTTATTATCTCGCCCGATGGTTACATTGTAACCAATAACCACGTGGTTGAAAAGGCCGACAAGATCACCGTTAACCTGAACGACCACCGTACCTTCCAGGCTAAAGTAGTAGGTACCGATCCAAGTACCGATCTGGCCCTGATCAAAATAACCGGTAACGATCTGCCTATAGTAAAACTGGGTAACTCTGATGATGCCAAGGTTGGCGAGTGGGTATTGGCTGTAGGCAACCCTTTTAACCTTAACTCAACCGTAACCGCGGGTATTGTTAGCGCTAAAGGCCGTAACATTGGCATCATCGGCAGCGAAGATAATGAGGAGAACAGCAACCCGTTCGGTATGCGCCAACAGCAGGCTCAGCCTAAGCTGAACAAGGCTATCGAATCATTCATACAAACCGACGCAGCCATTAACCCTGGTAACAGTGGTGGTGCGTTGGTAAATACCAAAGGTGAACTTATCGGTATCAATGCCGCTATCGCTTCGCACACCGGCTCGTACGAAGGTTATGGCTTTGCCATTCCGATCAATCTGGCTAAAAAGGTATTGAATGATATCAAACAGTTTGGTTCGGTAAAACGTGGTTACATTGGTGTGAACTTCAGAGAGCTTAATGATGATGCCGCGAAAGATCTGGGTATTAGTCGCAACACAGGTTTATATGTGAATGATCTGGTTGAGGGTGGTGGCGCGCAAGCAGCAGGTGTTCGCAAAGGCGATATCATCACTAAGGTTGAAGGCACTCCGGTTTACGAATCATCAGACCTGCAAGAGCGTGTAGGCCGTTTACAGCCCGGCGATAAGATCAACATCACCGTACAGCGCGATGGCAGCGAAAAGAATTTTGCCATCACCCTTAAGGGTGAAGCCGCAAGCCCTAAAACAGCCGCGGTATCAAAATCAGCTGAGGAGTTGTTTAATAAATTAGGCGCGAGCTTCCAGCCGCTATCAAAAGAGCAAAAAGCTAAATTCCATGTAAATAATGGTGTAGTAGTAACGCAGGTTCGTCCGGGTCGTTTATTCTACGAAACCGAAATACCTGTAGGTTCAATCATCACCAATATCAACAAGCAGCCAATTAACAGCATTGCTGATATTGACAAGGCGATAACCAACCTGCGCAACGGTAACCTGATTATTACAGGTATATACCCTGACGGAACAAGCTTTAACAACATGTTCCAGGTGCAATAAGTAAAATGTAATTGATTAATTAGTTTGAATAAAAAACGCCCGGTAACAATGCCGGGCGTTTTTGTTTTTATGGGTAGATGAATTAGTGCGTATTTTCCAGATCGTACACCTGCATTTCATCAGCGCTTGGGCCGTAGCTGCCTGGTATAGGTATATCAAGTAAACGAAGAAACACACCCAGCTGCGCACGGTGGTGCACCAATTGGCAAAAGGTGGTACGTATCATTTCGGCACGGCTACAGGTTACGTATATAATGTCGCCATTGCGCAGTGTCCAGTCGGGTAACAGATCGTCCTCGGTAGCTTTTTCAAGGCTGGCCTGTGCGCCTGCCAGGCCTTGCTCAAACAACTCGATAGCGGCTGAAACACTTGGGCAGTTGTGTTCGGTATAACCGTTTTGGGCAAAATCAAGCCCGGTGGTATTAAGCACCATGGTTACCCAGGCTGGTAGCTCGCCAATATGGCTTGATAGCTGGCGCAAGCTCATGCTTTTTGGATGCGGGCGCCAGTCCAGTTTATCTTCAGGAATAATGCTTAACATTTTACGGGTGGTAACAGCTTCCTCGGCCATCTCCTTTAATAACATTGGGATAATTTTCATGATGATCATTTTTTGGTTTGTTGATTCAAAGTAACTACCCGGTAATGACAGCCCTATGTCAACAGGAAAATTCAAAAACTAAAAAAAATTTAATGCTTTTATAAAAAGACCGATGAATGATGCTAAACCAAATAGAAGCCCATGCAATTATTTTATAGTAAATGTTTTACTGTGCAGATAAAAAAACCAATCGATTTCATCAAAAATTTGATGGTTAAACATAATATTTTATACCTTTTTAATGTTTTTACATCATAACGGGCAACAAAAACATTTTAGCAAGCTAAAATCAGCCCAAAAAGAAATTTTTTATTGTGAAATATACAATATTGAGTTTTTTGTATGATTTTGTTGTTTTTTTATGACATTAACAATGGTTTGTTAAATATGTTACGATATGCTTAATTGTGATAAAATATATTTGAAAAATTTTTAAAAAATATTTGCACGAAATTAAACTTAGTGTTATCTTTACACCGTTGAAACAACAACACAAAATAGTCTTCTCATAATTTAGGTTTATAATTGGTTAGTAAAGGCCTCCTGCCCATCAGGAGGCTTTACTTTTTTAAGGCATTTCCTATTAAAAAATCAGGCCATCAATTCATTTTAAAAGCAAACTGATTGCAAAAAGTTGCGTAATAGGTATATTAAGGGCATTGTTTGTATTGGTAGTTAAATAACGGAGTATTTAATAACGGTATAGAGCTCATGATATAATTACATTACTACTTACATCTACATTCAGCATGCGAATTTTAAATTCAGTAAAAGCGCTGTTCCGCAATATGTATCGCTCATTTTTAAATGAGCCGGGCATACATAAAACAACCGGCGAACAAGGTCTTGTTTACTGGCAGAATAAACTTTTTGCTACCGCCATTTTTTATGCCTTACCTGTTAGCCTGTTTGCTTTAATACCCAGTATTATATTACAGCTGGAGGAGGGGCATACCAACATTGTTATATTTAATATAGTGGCCCTGGCTGTTGTTGGCCTTATTGCTTTTAATAAGCGACTGAGCCTGCACCTGCGCAAAATATTGATAGCCGCGCTAATTGCCCTGTTCGCCATTATCATGATGGCTTTTATGGGCTCGTTCACTATGGGTTGCATTTACCTTTTTCCGCTGAGTATTTTTGCCGCGCTGCAATTCTCAAACCGGGTAGCTTACTTTTTTGTGGGATTGAATTTTTTGATATGCGGGGCTTTTGCGTTGATATTTTGGCTAAAACCATTTAATCTGCCCGAATTATTCAAAAATCTATCACTAAACCACTGGATCATCTATTCGGTCAATTTTATATTTATGGATCTGGTTGTGGTAATGCTGATCCGCATGTTGCTGAACGGACTTGATCGCACAATGCTGAAGGAAGCCTTTTTACACCGGGAGCTGCAAAAGGAACTACAGGAAAAAAATGTACGCAACGAGTTGCTCAAAGAATCAGAAGCGCATTATCGTACCTTGTTTTTTCAGAGCCCGTTACCTAAGCTAATATTTGATGTGGCCACCCTGCGGTTTTTGCAGGTAAACTATGCCGCTATAAGCAGCTACGGTTATACCGAGGATGAGTTTTTGAATATGAAGCTGTCCGACATTCATCACGCCGGGCAAATACCCGACCTGATGCGGGCGGTCGAAAAATCGGCGGCGGAACATGCTTCATATAAAACACAACATTCGCGCAAGGATGGACAGATGATACACGTAGAAGTTAGGCGCAGCGATATCCTGTTTCATGGCGAAAGGGCACGACTGGTTATTGTTACCGATATTACTGAACAGATAAACCATACCCGCGCTATCGAGTTAAAGAACGAAAAGCTGGAGGAGATAGCCTACATGCAATCGCACGTGGTGAGGGTGCCCCTGGCCAATATAATAGGTATCACCGACCTGATAACCCAGCAAACCAAAACCGGCGAGGAGCGTGAACTTTACGATCATCTGGATCGCTCCGTAAAACAGCTTGATAAGGTAGTTAACCAGATTGTGAGGCATGTGGAAGAAGTTTTGCCCGATCAAAAATAGGGCATTCACACATTCAAATTTTATACCTTATATATATAGGTATAAAATGAAGTACCTATCATACCTGTTATAGCAGGTGTATTTCGATGATATTTATAGCCTTAAATTGTAAAGCTTATAATTATATGCACCTATTTAGCTTAATGAGCTCTCATTAAATAGTATTTTTTAAAAATATTTCAAAAAAATATCTTTTCTATTGAAATTATTGTGATATTGCAATGAAATTCAAGTGCTTGTTTCAATAATTTATTCTTTTATAGAGTAAATTATGATTTAATTCTTCACTTAAATTTAATGTTCTTTAAATGACATGTCATTTTTATTGATTGAATTATAAATAATGATATATAATGTTGCTTTTGTTTTGCGATAGGCCTACAGAATTGTAAATAACTAAAAGAAAAGCTTGCGAAATTGATTTTTTGTGAGTGGATTTTCAAAAATATTAACCCCGATTACAAATTAACCCTAACTAAAAACACAAGATGAAAAAAATCCTACCCTTTTTACTGCTGGTGGTAGTAGTAGTGCTGGCACTGATCTATCCGTCAGTAGAGGTGACCACGATCGCCGACAGCAAGATCGACAGCGGCGATACCGCCTGGCTACTCGTTAGTACCGCGCTGGTACTGATCATGACCCCCGGCCTGGCCTTCTTTTATGGCGGTATGGTAAGCAAAAAGAACGTACTCTCTACCATGATGCAGAGCTTTGTCTGTATGGGCATCATCACCATCCTGTGGGTGGTGTTCGGCTTCAGCCTCGCCTTCGGTAAAGACATGTTCGGCGGCTTTCTGGGCGACCCTTCTACCTTCTTTATGATGAAGGGCATGCTGGGTAATGACACCTGGCCGCTGGCTCCTACCATCCCATTGGTACTGTTCGCCATGTTCCAGTTAAAGTTCGCGGTAATTACCCCGGCGCTGATCACCGGTGCCTTTGCCGAGCGTATCCGCTTTAACTCTTATGTGATCTTCCTTTGTTTGTTCATGATATTCATCTACGCGCCATTGGCTCACGCTACCTGGCACCCGGATGGTTTCTTCTTTAAATTAGGCGTACTGGACTTTGCCGGTGGTACCGTGGTACACATGTCGGCAGGCTGGGCGGCTTTGGCCTCAGCCATCTATCTGAAACAACGTACCGATAAGGCACACGCTCCTGCCCGTATCAGCTACGTACTTTTAGGTACCGGTTTACTGTGGTTCGGTTGGTTCGGTTTCAATGCCGGTTCGGCATTGGGCGCTAACCCGCTGGCGGCAACCGCTCTGGGTACTACTACTACCGCTTCAGCGGCAGCGGCTATCGCCTGGATCTTCTTTGATATGCTGCGTGGCAAAAAGCCTTCAGTAGTTGGTGCCTGTATCGGCGCGGTGGTTGGTCTGGTGGCCATCACTCCTGCGGCCGGTTTCGTAACCATCCCGCACTCATTGATCGTAGGTATCGTTGCCGCGGTGGTAAGTAACCTGGTGGTGATCTGGAGGACTAAGACAAGCATTGATGATACGCTGGATGTATTCCCATGCCACGGTGTGGGTGGTATGGTAGGTATGCTGATGACCGGTATCTTCGCCCATGTGAACGTGAATGGTGGCAATACTACCGGTAACGGTTTGTTCTATGGCGAGACTTCGTTGTTCACCAAGCACCTGATCGCTTTGATCGGGGTATCGATATTCGCTTTCGTGGGTTCATTGATCCTGCTGAAGGTGACCGACCTGATCTCGAAACTGCGTGTTACTCCGGAGGAAGAAGCTATCGGCCTTGATGTGAGCCAGCATGATGAGGAGTTGTAAGTATAACTGAAATCAGCATAAAGAATCTTTAATAAATATTAACTGACCATTGTATTTATTTACGGCTGCCCCACCAGGTGCAGCCTTTTTTGTTTTCAGGCTTTTATATTTGTTAACGTATGAGGGTTTATAAAATATGCTGGCTGCTACTATTATCGTTCGGGTTATCATTATCCGCCTTAGCGCAGGATGTTAAGGTAGCCGCCGCCGCCAATCTGCAAAGCGTGATAAAGCCGCTTGCCACCGAGTTTAAAAAACAAACCGGCATCAGCATAACGGCTATTACCGGCGCATCGGGCAAGTTAACGGCTCAGGCCATGAACGGCGCGCCTTATGACATCTTTCTTTCTGCCGATGTAGACTTTGCCGAAACACTATATGCTAAAGGCTTTGCCATTAACAAGCCCGTTGTGTACGCCTCGGGCAGTTTGATACTATGCAGCCAAAAGCCCATCGACGCGAAAAATTGGAAAGCGTTATTGAATGATGCGGCTACTCAAAAGATCGCGATAGCAAACCCGGCCACTGCCCCCTATGGTAAAGCCGCTACCGAAGTTTTGCAACATGAAAAACTACTCTCGTCCCTAAAACCCAAATTGGTTTATGGCGAGAGTATATCGCAGGTAAACACTTACATTACAACCGGTGTTGTACAGGCAGGCTTTACTACGGAGGCATTGGTTAAAGATCCGCAGCTTAAAACCAAGTTGTACTGGATAGCAATGGATGGCAAACTATACTCGCCCATTAAACAAGCTATGGTGTTGTTGAAGGACGGTAAAGAGCAAGCCGCTGCCAAAAAGTTTTACAATTTTATATTAAGCCCCGCCGCGCAACGCATTTTTAAACAATACGGCTACAAAACACAATAAATGGATCTGTCACCGGTATGGTTGTCCCTTAAGCTTGCCACAGTAACAACTATTTTGTTGCTGATGATGGGTTTGCCATTGGCCTGGTGGTTATCCAAAAAACGAACCGTGTTGCGCATGCTTGCAGAGGTATTGTTAACTATGCCGCTTGTGTTGCCGCCATCGGTATTGGGGTTTTACTTGTTGCTGGCTTTTAGTCCGCAACAGGGGTTGGGCAAATGGCTGCACAATGTTTTTGATGTGCAGTTGGTATTCTCGTTCCCCGGGCTGGTGCTGGCATCGGTAATATACAGTCTGCCATTTATGGCGGGGCCGGTAAGGTCGGCGTTGCAGCAGTTACCGCCGTCGTTGGCGCAGGCATCGTACACGCTGGGTAAATCCGAATGGCAAACCTTGAGGCATGTGTTGCTGCCTAATATAAAACCGGCCTTGCTCACGGCAACGGTACTAACCTTTGCCCATACACTTGGCGAGTTTGGCGTAGTGCTGATGATAGGCGGCAATATACCCGGTGTTACAAGGGTTGCCTCGGTAGCTGTTTATGATGCCGTTGAGCAAATGGATTACAGCCTTGCCGCCAACTACTCGTTAACGTTATTCGCTATCACCTTTGCGCTGTTAATGGGGGTATTCATCTACAACAAAAACCAGGTTAAAACCCCGCTGGAATGATAGAGATTGACATTGAAAAAAAACTGAATATTTATGGCGGCGGGCAAATGCTAAAATTCTCCGGACAGATGCCCATGCACAGTGTCACTAAAATAGCGGGGCCATCAGGCGCGGGCAAAAGTACCTTGCTCAAAATAATCGCCGGTCTTGCTACTCCCGAAAAAGGCCGTGTTGTAGTTGATGACAAAGTTTGGTTAGATGCAGAGAGCGGGATAAACCTGTCCCCACAAAAAAGACTTACAGGCTTTGTTTTTCAGGATTATGCCCTGTTCCCGAACATGACCGTGTTGCAACATCTGCAATATGCTACCCATGATTCGGCCTGGATAGATCGATTGTTAACCATTGCCGAGATGCAAGCATTCTCATCACAAAAACCGCAGCATCTGTCCGGCGGGCAACAACAGCGCCTGGCCGTCATCCGCGCGTTGGCTATAAAGCCTCAATTAATGCTGATGGACGAACCTTTTTCTGCACTGGATGCCAAAACCAAAGCGAGGTTCACGGCCGCGTTAAGTTCACTGTTTGATGAATTGAAGATGACCGCCTTGATAGTAAGCCATAATCCGCAGGAATTGGATGCTTTTACAGGCGATGAAATAACTATCGGCGAGTAATATCAGGGCGCTTTAGCTACGATGATCTTGCTGAGGTTATGCAGATACCGGCGACCGGTTTTAAAATCCTTAGCGGATAGCATTTGTATACTCTCGGGCATGGCATTTATGGCGATGCCGTTCTTTTCAACCAACAGATACACGGTTTCGCCCACGGTGGTATTGTAAAGCTCATTCCACGAGTAAACCACCTTGTAGCCATCGCTGGCCACGCAAACAAAATAGAGCTCGCTCAACAGCTTGGGGCTGCTTACATTGAACTTGGTATGGCTCAGCACATCGGTCAGTAAAACGCCTTTCAGCTTTTCATCCTTATGCTTGAACGAGCCGGTGTGACTGGTAACATTCAAACTATCGATATTGTAAACTTTATACTGTTTAAGCGAATCCAAATTAATGGTTTGCTCTTTGGCTACCACACCGCTGATCACAAAACTTTTGGTTTGCTGCGCGAAAACATTGGCCGTACTGATAATCGCCAGCAAGCAAAGCATCCACTTTTTAAATTCCATGCCAACTACCTTAAGATTTTCTAAATTATATTTTGATAAAAATTTTACCGCGCAATATTTGATTGCAAAGCCGTAAAACGTTTTTACAACTAATGGCGTTTATTTATTAACGAACCGCAACTTATAACAATAAATTAGAAAGTGTTATTATTACAATAATATTGCTCAATAAGAGTTATGTTTGCAGTGTAGGCAATCGATTATAATGTTTTTTAACATTAATAATCAGATAGCCGCAGCCCCGGTTCTGATATCAGAAACCAGGGCAGCACAATCCGCCGCGGAAACGCGGCATATTCATTTGGCTTTTTTTCAATAAAAAGTATAGTTTAATTTAATTGGTTACCCGCAAGGCGCGAGGCTTAGCGGGTTTTTTATTGCCTTAAACTTTACTTTATCTTGCGTGCGGTTACACCCTCGTTAGTGATCTTAACCGGCTGTATTTCGCCTTTTTCGTCAAAATATATCCTGTCAATACAAGTAGCACGGTGGTTGCCATCAGTTTCGGTAAGCGGGCGGCGGTGGTAAATAATGTACCATTCGTCAGTACCCGGAATGTTCACCATGGAGTGGTGGCCTGCACCCGTAGCAATTGTAGCGTCTTGTTTCAGTATGGTGTTTATGCGTTTGAAAGGGCCTACCGGCGAATCGCCAATGGCGTAAGCCACACGGTAATCAGGGCCCGTCCATCCACCTTCGCTCCACATAAAGTAGTATTTGCCTTTGCGTTTAAACATTACCGGCCCTTCAACATAACCTTCAGGAGTTATTGATTTGTAGGTTTCGCCATTTTCAAACGGAATAAAGCCTGTAAAATCCTTATTCAGCTGGGCAATGTTGCAATGGCCCCATCCGCCGTAAATAATGTAGTATTTGCCGTTATCATTAAACACGAACTGGTCAATAGGTTGTGCCTTGTTGATGATCTTATCGATCAGTGGCTTACCCAGATAGTCCTTAAACGGCCCGGCAGGTTTGTCGCTCACCGCAACACCAATACCGCCGTACTCATTGTTGTTCTGAATATCATTAGCGCCGAAGAAAAGGTAGTATTTACTGCCCTTTTTAGTAATAGCCGGAGCCCATAGCGCGCGCTTAACCCATTTTAAGGATGAGGTATCAACAATGCTTGGGTGCTTTGTCCAATGTACCAGATCGGTTGATGAAAAGGCATCAAACTTAACCTGCTGATCGTAAGGTGCAGAGTAAGTTGGGTACACCCAAAACGTTTTACCAAATATTACAGCTTCAGGGTCGGCATACCATCCCTCAAATATAGGGTTGCCTGATGTTTCCTTTTTTTCCTGGGCCGATGCAAAGTGTGTTGTTGCTGCAAGCACGCCCATTAAAAGTATAGTTCTTAATTTCATTGGTTATTGGTTGGTTTCTTTTTGTTATTGTTAAAGCGTTTCTTTTTGCGCTTAAAATTGCTTTTCTTTTCTTCGGTAAGCACCGGCGCTTCGCCCAATTCTTCGGGCAGTGGTTTTTGCTCGATGGTTTTTTCTATCAGCGCCTCAATGCTTTTAAAACGACGCAGGTCGCGCTGGTTTACCAAGGTGATAGCCGTACCTGTAGTAGCGGCACGTGCTGTACGGCCTATACGATGAATATAATCCTCCGGATCGGGTGGTACATCGTAGTTGATCACCAGGTCTATCCCCTCCACATCAATACCGCGCGAAAGGGCATCAGTACCGATGATGATCGGCAAACTCTTGTTCTTAAATTCAAGCAATATCTGTTCGCGCTCGGCTTGTTCCAGATCGGAGTGGAAGGCGCTTATCTTGAGGTTGCTGCGCTTAAGGTCTTTGTAAACCTCTTTAACCTTATCCTTGGTTGATGAAAAGATGATGATGCTGGTATAATTACCATCGCGCAGCAGCATTTTTACCAATCCGTTTTTTTGCTGATCGGCAACATAATATACCTGCTGATCAATACCCACCGCCGGTTGCGATACGGCGATGTTTATTTGCTGCGGATTATGCAACACCGTTTTGGCCAGCGAACGTATGCGCGGCGGCATGGTGGCCGAAAACAGCAGCGTTTGCCTTTTTTTAGGCAGATAGCTGATGATGCGTGTAATATCGTCCTGAAAACCCATATCCAGCATACGGTCGGCCTCGTCAAGTATCAGGTGGCGTATGTGGTTAAGCTTTAACACGCCCGATGTAAGGTGGGCTATCAGCCTGCCGGGTGTAGCTATAATAATGTTTACATTATTTTGTATGCCGCGGCGCTGCTGCTCGTAAACAATACCATCGCCACCGCCAAATACCGCCAGCGAGCTAAGGCCCGTAAAATAGGCCAAACCTTCAACCTGCTGATCTATTTGCTGGGCAAGTTCGCGGGTGGGGGTAAGTATAAGCGCAGTAGTATAGTGTTTGTGTTCCTCGGTAATAAAGTTCAACACAGGCAGCAGGAATGATGCTGTTTTGCCGGTGCCGGTTTGGGCGCAGGCTATCAGGTCGTTACCTTCCATAATAACCGGTATGGCCATTTCCTGTATGGGCGTTGGCTTGGTATACCCCATGCTTATAACGCCTTCTAATAAATCACTGTTAAAATTAAAATCCTGAAATGTCACTGTCTTTGCATGTAGGTGAGTGCTGCAAGATAACAAAAATTAATTTATACTATTAACGAGGTATTTACATACCTGTGGCGGCAACTTAACGTTCATAAAAAATGGTATCTACTTTTTTACACGCCTGCTTTCAAATTGTAAAGCATCTATATAAAAAAGCAATATATTTACCGCACCTACACTTACATGCACACAAAAAACTTATTGAAATAAACTATGAAAAGATCATTAGCGGGCATTGCTGCTGTATTATTATGTAACACCGCATTTGCCCAAACAGTACCAACAACCGGCGCAACCGCCCCTGTAAAAGACAAAAAAGGGTGGATAACTTTATTTGATGGCAAAACCACAACAGGCTGGCACACTTACAATAAAGGCGAGGTTGGCAGCGCATGGACGGTTGTTGATGGTGCTTTAACCCTTAACCCCGGTGCTGATGGCCGCGGCGACCTGGTTACTGATAATGAGTACGAAAACTACGAGCTTACCCTGCAATGGAAAATTGCCGAAGGCGGTAACAGCGGTGTTATTTTTGATGTGAACGAAGACCCTAAATACAGCTACTCGTTTTTAACCGGTATTGAAATGCAGGTGCTTGATGATGTTAAGGCCGAAGATAACAAGCAGGAAAATCACCTTGCTGGCTCATTGTATGATATTATCGCTCCATCAAAAAAGGCTAAACCGGCGGGTGAGTGGAACACTATCAAAATACGTAAAAAAGATGGCCAGCTTACTTTTTGGATGAATGGCAGCAAAACGGTTAACGTAAAACTTTGGGGGCCGGAGTGGAAAACTTTGGTTGAAGGCAGCAAGTTCAAATCGTTCCCGGCGTTTTCAACCTACAAAAAAGGCCATATAGCCTTACAGGATCATGGCAACACGGTTTACTACCGCGATATCAAGATCAAACAACTTTAATATTTTATAGCTTTTTATATTTTGCCGGGAGGACAGGCATGAGTGAATTTCAGATAAAAAAATCGACCGTTGTTTATGACGCAGTGATCGTAGGTTCGGGAGCAGGTGGCGGCATGGCCGGTTATGTATTGGCTCATGCCGGTTTAAAGGTATTGATGCTTGAGGCGGGGCCGTTTTACGATCCCGCTAAAAACTCCGACCAGCTGCGTTTTAGCTGGGAATCTCCGCGCCGTGGCGCGGGTACTACCCGTCCCTTTGGCGATTTTGATGCCGCCTTTGGTGGCTGGGAGCTGGAGGGCGAACCTTACACCACTAAAAACGGCACCGATTTTCAGTGGTTCCGCTCGCGTATGCTGGGTGGGCGTACAAACCACTGGGGGCGTATATCATTACGCATGGGCCCCAAGGATTTTAAACCTACCGACGGCCTCACCGAAGAATGGCCTTTTACCTATAACGAGATAAAGCCATACTACGATAAGGTTGACCGCCTGATAGGCGTTTTCGGTACGGTAGAGAATATTGAAAGTGAACCCGACGGTATATTCTTACCCCCACCGGCACCAAGGCTTAACGAGCTTTTTATAAAAAAGGCGGCTATTAAGGCCGGTGTTACCACTATACCAAGCCGTGGCTCGGTACTTACCGCGGCGCTGCTGGGTAATAAGGATCGTAATGCTTGCTTTTATTGCGGGCAATGCGGCCGAAGCTGTAAAATTTATGCCGATTTCTCCTCATCGTCATGCCTGGTTATACCGGCGCTGAAAACCGGCAATCTGCAAGTAATATCAAACGCTATGGTGCGCGAGGTGCTGACCGACAAAAACGGACAAGCCTCCGGCGTATCATACGTGAGCAAGGATGATAACCTGGAATACCAGGTTAAGGCCAAAATAGTAATACTGGGCGCCAGTGCCTGCGAGTCGGCAAGGTTGCTGCTCAACTCCAAATCAACAGCGCACCCTAACGGTTTGGCTAATGAGAGTAATGTGGTAGGTAAATACCTGCATGATTCTACGGGATCAAGCGCGTCGGGATTTTTACCGCAGCTGCTTGATCGCAAACGCTATAACGAGGATGGTGTAGGCAGTATACATATTTACTCGCCCTGGTGGCTTGATAACAAAAAGCTCGGCTTTCCGCGCGGATACCATATTGAATATGGCGGCGGCATGCGGATGCCATCATACGGGTTTGGCGCGGGCATGCATAACCGCAACGGCTTAGTGCCCGGGCCTGATGGTAAGATGAAAGAAGCCGGAGGCTATGGCGTAGCCCTAAAAAATGATTACCGCCGCTTTTTTGGTACCGAGGTTTATATGGCCGGCCGTGGTACCGCAATTGCACGTGAGGATAATTACTGCGAGATAGACCCTGATGTGGTTGATAAGTTCGGTATACCGGTATTGCGTTTTCACTACAAATGGGCACCTGATGAATACAAACAGGCCAAACACATGCAGGAAACCTTTAAGGAGATTATGCACAACATGGGCGCTTTAGGTGCCGAGTTTAAGGGCGCTGATACGGGCTATGGTTTGGAAGCCCCGGGCAAGATCATCCACGAGGTTGGCACTATCCGTATGGGTAATGACCCTAAAAAATCGGCCCTGAATAAATGGTGCCAGTCGCACGATTGTAAGAACCTTTTTGTGGTTGATGCCGCGCCGTTTGTGCAACAGGGCGATAAAAACGCTACCTGGACCATACTGGCCCTGAGTATGCGTACGGCCGAATACATTATATCGCAACGTAAAAAATTGAACGTTTAATTTAGTGGGAATATGAACAGGCGCGACTCGTTAAAGGCCCTTGGTTTGGGCACACTATCAACCACCTTATTGCTTGATGCATGTAAACCCAAACCCGAAAAAAAGGTTGTTGCCGAAACTCCGGCAGAGGCACAGCCACAAACACCACCACAGGCAACTGATACCAACCCCGGCAGGCAAGCCTGGGAGATAGAGCGTGATAAACAACTGCAAGCCCAGCGCTTTTTTACTTCGGCAGAGATGGCGGCGATAACCATCCTGTCAGACATTATTATCCCGAAGGATGATAAATCATGCAGCGCTTCGGAGGCTAAGGTGCCCGATTTTATTGAATTTATCGCTAAGGATATGCCCGAGCATCAGGTACCGCTACGTGGCGGCCTGCGCTGGCTGGATGTGCAATGCCTCAACCACTACAATGCCATATTTGCTGAATGTAAGCCCGCGCAGCGTATTGAATTGATTGACCAGATAGCCTATCCCAAAAAAGCTAAACCGGCCATGCGCCAAGGGGTAGCCTTTTTTAACCGCATGCGCGATCTGGTGGCTACCGGTTTCTTCACTTCGCAAATAGGGATGACCGATGTGGGTTATGCAGGCAACGCCCCTAACCCGCAATGGGCAGGCGTACCGGCTGATGTACTGAAACAGTACGGCTTTACCAGTAAAGTTTAATTATTAGCCATCAAGCAAAAAAACAAACAGCTCTTTGGGGCCATGTGCCCCTAACACTAATGTTTTCTCGATATCGGCAGTTCGGCTTGGACCGGTAACATTGGTTATCATACTGGGCAGGTTATTGCCGTATTTATTCTTTAACAGCTTGAACCCATCTTTCAGGTCGAGCACCATTTGCGATGTATAGGCCAGCACAATATGCACCGGCGGGTAAATACTTAGCCTGCGCCCGGCCATGCCCGCGTTTGATAGCATAATGCTGCCATTACGGGCTATCAATGCCTCGCACAAGGTAAAGCCTACCTGCGCCTGATCAAAATCCTTATCGGTTTCAAAATACGGGTATTCGTATTGTTGCAACACCTGTTGCAGGGCGGGTTCCCAGCAATATATCTTGTGCCACTTGCGCTCCTCGGCAAGGGTTAGCAGGTTCTCAATAAATTGCACCTCATCCTCACAAAAAACAAACTGGCCCGATACCGCCGCGAATTGCTCGGCAAACATTACCTCCAGCATATCATCGGCAGGCGGATAAAGCGGCTGATCCTCAAAATTGGGGTACGGATTTTCACGCTTCTCCAACAAGGCCTTGCGGATCTTTTTAAGCAGTTTTTCTTTTGAGGTAGTAATGTCTTTCATCAGTATAAACAACAAAGCCATCCGTTTTTAACGCGGATGGCCTTATGGGTTATTAATATTTAATTACCGGGTTCAGTACCGTTGGCATCCTTTTCTTCAGGGTTACGGTTAAAGGTACCTGAGTGGTCGTTAACGCCCTCGTGCACCAAATTTTGCGCAACCGGGTCCTGGTTTGATTCTTGCGCGGCGCCGTTCACAAACTCATCATAAGTAGTACGATGATCAAACGGACGCTTGCCTAAGATCTCCTCCAGATCTGATTGGAAGAGGATCTCTTTTTCCAGCAGTTTGTTAGCCAGTTTCTCTAAACCTTCGCGTTTATCGTTAAGCAGTTGCTTGGTCATTTCATATACACGACCGATCAGGTTACGTACTTCCTCGTCAATTAACTCTGAGGTTTTCTCTGAGTATGGCTTGTTGAACTGGTACTCGCCCTGCGTGTCGTTAAATGATACATTACCCACTTTAGGGTTCATACCGTAAATGGTTACCATGGCATAAGCCAGTTTGGTAATGCGCTCCAAATCGTTTTGCGCACCGGTTGATATTTTGTTGAATACAATATCCTCGGCAACACGGCCACCCATGGTCATGCACATACCGTCAAGCAATTGCTCGGTAGTGTACAAAAACTGTTCTTTAGGCAAATATTGAGCGTAACCCAAAGCAGCCACACCACGCGGAACGATCGATACCTTAACCAGCGGATCAGCATGCTCCAGGAACCAGCCTGCGATGGCGTGCCCGGCCTCGTGGTAAGCAACAATGCGTTTTTCTTCCGGAGAGATGATCTTGTTCTTTTTCTCTAAACCACCTATCACACGGTCAATAGCATCCTGAAAATCCTGCATATCAACAGCCTCTTTGTTTTTACGGGCGGCAATAAGCGCGGCCTCGTTACAAACGTTGGCTATCTCGGCACCGGCAAAACCAGGGGTTTGTGCTGATAGTTTCTTGGCATCAACACCGGCAGCCAGTTTAACAGGCTTTAAGTGTACTTTGAATATTTGCTCGCGACCAACCAGATCGGGTTTGTCTATAGATACCTGCCTGTCAAAACGGCCCGGACGAAGCAATGCTGAATCCAGTACATCCGGACGGTTGGTTGCAGCCAGGATGATGATACCTGAATCGGTACCGAAACCATCCATTTCAACCAGTAACTGGTTAAGCGTATTTTCACGCTCATCGTTACCGCCTACAATATTGTTTTTACCACGGGCACGGCCAATCGCGTCAATCTCGTCAATAAAGATGATACATGGCGCTTTATCCTTTGCCTGGCGGAAAAGGTCACGAACACGTGATGCACCCACACCTACAAACATCTCCACAAAATCAGAACCTGAAAGGGAGAAGAAAGGAACCTGCGCCTCACCGGCAACGGCTTTGGCCAATAATGTTTTACCCGTACCCGGCGAACCTACAAGCAATGCGCCTTTAGGAATTTTACCACCCAGGTTGGTGTATTTTTTAGGGTTTTTCAGGAAATCAACAATTTCCATCACCTCTTGCTTAGCTTCCTCTAAACCTGCAACATCATTAAAGGTAACGGTTACCTGCGCTTCCTTATCAAACAAGGTAGCTTTTGATTTGCCGATGTTGAATATCTGGCCGCCGGGACCGCCACCCGCGCCACCACTCATGCGGCGCATAATAAACATCCAGATGGCAACCAGTAACACACCCATTATAATAAACTGGAATAATGAATTTGACAGCCAGTTTTCGTGCTGAACAAATACGATAGGTGTTTTTTGCTCGTCAGGTATATCTTTCTCAGCAGCGGTTATTGATTGCTTTAAGCTTTCGTATGATGCATCGGTAAAAGTATACTGCGGGCCGTTTGAGCCAATGCTTATTGAGCGCTTGTCCTTTTTAACATCGGCATACTCCGGTTTGTTAAGGCTGGCTTGCTTAATAAAAACATCGGCATATACCAGTTCGCCGCTTTTATAAACTTCAACTTTATCAACATCGTGCTGTTTAAGCATCTGCGTTTCAAAACGCTTGTAGGCAATACGCTTGCCTTGTGAGTTATCGAGTATGGTTGGTACCACCAACAATGCAATAATAACAACCGCGTAAAGCCACATCAGGTTAAACTTAGGTGGCTTAGGTGTTATTTTTTTGTTCGATAGTCTTCTTATAGGTTTTGGCTTATCCAATTTATTATCTTTCATGTGTTTTATACCTGCTCAAACTTACAATCAATATTTAAATAAAAGGCAATGGTTTAATATGGTTGTATAATTTAAGCGCTCTTGTAACTCTTTATTTCGGCGTCGCCCCAAAGGTCTTCAACGCCGTAGTATTCACGTTTATCGGTTCTGAACACGTGAACCACTACATCTATATAGTCAAGCAAAATCCATTCGCTGTATTCCAGGCCCTCTTTACGCCAGGGTTCCTGCTGTGTGGCCTTGTATATTTCATCTTCAACGCTCGCGGCTATGGCACGTACCTGTGTTGACGAATCGGCATGGCATATTACAAAGTAATCAGAAACTGAACTGAATATGTTCCGAAGGTCTAACCTCACTATATCATTCCCTTTTTTTTCCTGGATGCCGTGTATGGCTAATTCAGAAATGTAAGCGGATTCATTTATCGCTTTATTTTTTACCATTAAAAAGAATTAGTTTTGAACGATTTTAATATACAGAATATTATACATTGCAAAGTAACATATTTTCAGGATTATTTGTTGGCCAAAATTTAGTAACACTTAAACAAGTTGACTCAACAAACACATTCCTAAAGAATTTACTGTCAAATTCCACGCCAGTGCCCGAAGGCACCGTCATTATGGCAGAAGAACAGTTTGCCGGTCGTGGCCAAAGGCAAAATAGCTGGCATGCACAACCCGGTAAAAATATTACTGCCAGCATACTATTAAACCCCGTTTTTTTAAACATAAATAAACAATTTGATCTTAACCGCGCCGTTAGCGTAGGCATACAGCGCGCGCTTAAACCAATATTGGGCGATAAATTAAAAATTAAATGGCCCAATGATATATACTATGACGATTATAAGGTGGGTGGGATTTTAATTGAAAACATTTTATTTTCAAATACTATTAAACACGCCATAGTTGGTATAGGGTTAAACGTTAATCAGGACGATTTTCCGCAGGATGTAACCAATGCATCATCGCTTAAGCAGATATTACACAGGGATTATGATTTGAAAGCTTTACTTTCAGACCTTTGCGGTGGTATTGAGGCCGCTTACCTTGAACTTAAAGCAGGCAAAGTTGATGAACTGCGTAATGAATATGCCCAATGCCTGTACGGTTTAAACGAAACGAGGCAATACAAGTCAAATAATTATATTTTTGCCGCAAAAATTACCGGGGTTACTAACAATGGTTTACTTGTGTTGCAAAATGAAACTGAAGAATTAACGTTTGACCTCAAAGAAATAGAATTTTTAAAATAGACTACATGAAAAAATTACTGGTATTATTTGCCGCCATTATGCTATCAGCAAGCGCTTTCGCGCAGATAGAAACCCCTGTTAAATGGAGCTATGCAGCTAAAAAGGTAAGCAAAACCGAAGCTGTTGTATTTTTTAAAGCTACTATGGAAGATGGCTGGCACATATACTCGCAAAACGTAAAAGAGGGTGGCCCAAACAAAACATCGTTCACCTTTGCCGCCTCGAAGGATTTTACACCTGTAGGCAAAACTACCGAGCCAAAAGGTATCACCAAGTATGAAAAGGTATTTAGCATGGATGTTACCTACTTTGAAAAATCGGTTATATTTCAGCAAAAAATAAAACTAAAATCGGCTAACGCCACCACTGTAAAAGGCAAACTGGAGTACATGACCTGTAACGACATGAAGTGCCTGCCACCTGAAGAAGTAGCATTCAGCATTCCGGTTAAATAATGGTGCCTTTAACGATGAACACCTTAACAACATCGCTCAAGCGCATATTATTTGTACTGATAGTAGCCTCATTGGCGTTCGCCGGTAATGTAAAGGCTCAGGATACAACATCAACCGATGGCCTCGAATTTACTGACATACCTACCGCTGCCGATAGCCTGGCCGCTGCCAAAGCCGAGCAGAAAAAGGATACAGTAAAAAAGGCTGCGGCAACAACCAATACCGCAGTAGCCACTCCGCAGGATGCTCAAAAAACATTATGGCAAATATTTATCGCCGGTTTTTTAGGTGGTTTGATAGCCGTAACCATGCCGTGTATTTACCCGATGTTGCCGCTTACGGTTAGTTTCTTTACTAAAAAAGCGGGCTCAAAGGCCAAAGGTGTAAGCCAATCCATGATCTATGGTTTGTCCATCATCGTGATATATGTGTTGTTGGGTATGGTGGTAACGCTCGGGTTTGGTTCCGACGCGCTTAACTCGCTATCAACAAACGGTATATTTAACATTTTCTTCTTTTTGATGCTGGTGGTATTCGGCATCTCATTTTTGGGAGCCTTTGAGATCACCCTGCCAAGTTCATTAGCCAATAAGCTTGATGAAAATTCAAATAAGGGTGGCCTCGCCGGCATTTTCTTTATGGCGGCTACATTAGTGGTTGTGTCATTTTCATGTACCGGCCCAATCATCGGTACACTACTGGTTGATACTGCATCAAAAGGCGCACGCCTGGGCCCGGCAATTGGCATGTTCGGGTTTTCGTTAGCGCTGGCTTTGCCGTTCACGTTATTCGCATTGTTTCCATCAACTTTAAAAAGTCTGCCCAAATCGGGCGGATGGCTTAACAGCATCAAAGTAATATTGGGGTTTTTGGAACTGGCTTTCGCACTAAAATTCCTGTCGAACGTTGACCTGGCCTACCACTGGAACTGGTTTGACCGTGAGATATTCCTGTCACTATGGATAGCTATATTCTTCCTGATGGGCTTGTACCTTATCGGCAAGCTTAAATTCTCGCATGATGCAGATCTGCCTTACCTGTCGGCTCCACGTACCATAATCGCTATTATAGTTTTCGCTTTTGTGGCTTATATGGTGCCTGGTTTATGGGGTGCGCCGCTTAAGTCTATCAGCGCGTTTTTACCGCCACCGGCCACACAGGATTTTTACCTGTCTGAAAGCTCAGGTGCGGCTGCTCCGGCAGCTGCCCCCAAGGTATCCATCGGCGAAAAAAAATATGCCGACCTGTTTACCCGTGTACGCATCAGAGGTATTGATAGCTGGTACGATTATGAGCAGGCCTTGCTGGTTTCAAAAGAATTAAAGAAACCCATTATGATAGATTTTACAGGCTGGAATTGTGTTAACTGTCGTAAAATGGAGAATGACGTATGGGAAGATCCGCAGGTTTTTAAGCGCCTGCGCGACGATTATATATTGCTACAACTTTACGTTGATGATAAAACCGACCTGAAGCCTAATGAAGTATACAAATCCGACTTCAGTGGCAAAAAAATTACTACCTTAGGCGCAAAATGGCTTGATTTGGAGGGTAGCCGTTTTGGCGCCAACGCCCAGCCATATTATGTTTTGCTTGATAGCGATGGTAACCTGATGAACGATGCTAACGGACAACAGATACAGCCATCAGGAGCTAACTTTAACATTGACAGTTACATAAAATTTTTGGACAGCGGAATAGCTGCCTACAAGAATAAAAAATGAGCGAGATAAAAAATATTGGAGTATTTACGTCGGGCGGCGACGCGCCCGGCATGAACGCTGCCATCAGGGCGGTAGTACGTACAGCGTTATATCATGATCTGCAAGTTACCGGCATTCGCCGTGGTTACGAGGGTATGATAAACGGTGAGTATGAGCCAATGAACCGTAAATCAGTTTCAAACATTATACAGCGTGGCGGTACCATCCTAAAATCAGCCCGTAGCGATGATTTCAGAACTCCCGAAGGCCGTAAACTGGCTTACTACGCGCTCAAAAAAAATAAGATAGATGCCTTAGTAGCCATCGGCGGCGACGGTACCTTTACCGGTGCCAGGTTATTAGGCGAAGAATACGGTATACCGGTTTTAGGCTTACCCGGCACTATTGATAACGACCTGGTAGGTACCGATTATACCATTGGTTACGATACCGCCATCAATACCGTTATTAACGCGGTTGACAAGATACGTGACACAGCCGAATCGCACGATCGTTTGTTTATTGTTGAGGTTATGGGTCGTGATTCGGGCCTTATTGCCTTGCGTACCGGTGTTGCATCGGGTGCCGAGGTGGTGCTGATACCCGAAAGTACTGAGGACTTACCTGCATTACTGCACAGGCTTGAGCATGGCCGCAAGGACAAATCATCGCGCATAGTAATAGTTGCCGAAGGTGATCACGAGGGTGGCGCTTTTGAGATAGGCAATCTGGTTAAGGAGCGTTTTCCGCAGATTGATACCCGTGTATCAATACTGGGCCACATACAACGCGGCGGCAAGCCAACCTGTATGGATAGGGTGCTGGCAAGCCAGGTAGGCTTTGCAGCTGTTGAAGCCCTGAAAGAAGGCCGCAGCGGCGAAATGGTAGGCATCATCAATGGCGAGATCACCTTTACCCCGTTTGAGCAAGCCTGTAAAAAACACTCAAAGCTTAACACCAATATGGTTAAGCTGGTAGAGATATTATCGCTATAAAGTATATAGCGAGCTTAATAAAAGTAAAAAGGCTTTTGCAGATGTTGCAAAAGCCTTTTTATTATTTACAGCAGCAGATCAGCCACCTCTTTCCAACTGTTTACGCGCTCATAATCATGTATGGCCAGATTATGCGGCGAGGTGAACAGTAGCTTGCGGCCTTCAAAGTTTACAAAGTTTTTTATGCGGTCGTCAATCAATATATCCACATCAACTATCTTGTGTCCGCAAAAAACGATGTTGGTCCATGATATGAATGGGAAGTGCTCGTTCAGCCATTCCAGCTTATCGCCCAGTGAGTTTTTGAACTCCATAGCGGCCGATACAATGTACAGGTCATACTTTTCGTGCAGTTTTTCAACCACCTCAAGGGCGCCTTCCATTACGGGGATATCTCTGAAAAAGCCGGGCTCATTAATATAAACACGCAAGGTATCGCGTATTTCTTCGGGCAATACTTCGCGAAATTCTTTGCCGGGCAAATCATCCAGTTTAACTATGGTTTGATGCCGCTGTTCGTATACGGTTATAAATTTGCCTATGGTATCGGCTATTACCTCATCCATATCAATGGCAAGTCGCAGTTTTCTTTCCATGGTGTTAAAAATACACGTTGCAACACACCTATCCTAAAGTTTATTTTTATTTGAAAATAAGCATTATACATATTTTAAAAATGTGTACCTTTGCGTCCCCGCTGAAAGAAACTCCGGGGGAAATGTTGAATACATAATTTAAATTAAAACATGGCAACTAAGATCAGATTGCAAAGACATGGTAAAAAAGGTAAGCCTTTTTACTACATTGTGGTAGCCGACTCACGCGCTCCACGCGATGGCCGTTTTATTGAGCGTTTAGGTTCATACAACCCAAACACTAACCCGGCTACAATTGATATCAACTTTGATAAAACTTTTGAGTGGGTTGACAGTGGTGCACAACCAACTGATACTTGCCGCGCTATCCTTTCATACAAAGGTGTTATGTACAAAAAACACTTAAAAGGTGGTGTAACCAAAGGTGCCTTAACTCAGGAACAAGCTGATGCTAAATTTGCTGAGTGGGTTGACCAGAAAGAAGGCAAGATCACCGGTAAAAAATCAAACCTGGCTTCGGCTAAGGATGATGCCCGTAAAGCTGCTTTAGCTGCTGAAGCTAAGAAGAAAGAAGACAGAGCTGCCGCTATCGCTGCTAAAAATGCTCCTGTAGCTGAAGAAGAAGCTCCTGCAACTGAAGAAGCTGCTGAAACTGCTACTGAAGAAACCAGCGAAAACGCTGAATAATTTATTCTTCACAAAACTTAAATGATGGCGATGTACCCTAAACGGTCATCGCCATTGTTGTTATATTGAATTTACACCCCATGAGCAAGCAGGAAAACTTCAGGATAGGTACCATATCAAAAACCCGCGGATTGAAAGGCGAACTACAGCTATATGTTGAATTTGATAACCTTGATGCCATCAAATTCAACTCGCTGTTTATTGAGATAGCCGGCAAGCAGGTGCCTTACTTTGTAGCCTCCATAAAATACCCTATGCCTAACGTAGGCTACCTTAACCTGGAGGATGTGGATACCATTGAAAAGGCATCAACCCTGGTAAAAAAGGATGTATACCTGGCCGGTAAACTCAAACCCAAGAAAAAGAAAGAGGAGTTTACCCTGATGGACGTTAAAGGCTTTATTGCCATTGATGACAACCACGGTGAACTGGGCGAAATAACCGATGTAATGGAATACCCTCAGCAGATCATTGCCACAGTACGTTACAACAACCGCGAGGTGCTGTTCCCACTTAACGAAGCCACTATAAAAGGCATCAACACAGAAGATGGCGAGCTATACATTGAGCTGCCTGATGGTTTGTTGGATGTGTATATGTAGTAAGAGATAAAAAAATGTCAAATATATTTGACATTTGTAAAGTTTGTTTTACATTTGGTAAATCAAACTTTACAAAAATGAAAACCTTATTCTTATTTCCGACTTCTTCACGAAAAATTGGATCAATCCTGTTTTTATTCGGCATAGCGTTTTTTGCCTACAGCCTAACATTCGGTACTGAGATCTTTTATGTAACGGACCTTTCTAACAAGCCTCTTAATAATTTGATAGGCACAGAGGGTTTTGATAACGAGATACAACTATCACTCGTGCTCATCGGATTAATATTGATCGCTTTTTCGCGCGAAAAAATAGAGGACGAACACATCGCCCAGCTCCGGCTCGACTCACTGCAATGGGCTGTATATATCAACTACATTGTTTTTTTTGGTGTGATATGGATAGTTTATGACCTGTTATTTTATATGGTAACTATGTATAATGTGTTTACCCTGTTAGTATTTTTCATCATCAGGTTCAGGTGGAAATTATACATGAGCAACAAGGCGCTTACACTTGAAACAAGGGAGGCTATATGAAAAACTCATTGCGTGTAGAGCGCGCCATCAAGAACATGACGCAAGGTGAACTGGCCGAACTGATCGGCGTATCGCGCCAAACCATCAATACTATAGAGAGTAATAAATACGTGCCATCAACCGTGCTTGCCTTAAAAATAGCCCGTGTATTTGAAAAACCGGTTGAAGTTATTTTTTTATTGGAGGAGGAAGATTAGTGATTAGAGTTTGGTAGTTAGAGATTAGTTAAATAACTATTACATATATGAACTGAGTACTGACCTCTAAAAACTAATTACTGATCCACCAACCACTAATCTCCAACCACCAATCACTATCTTTGCCCCATGCGTTTTGATATCATCTCCGTTTTACCGGGCCTGCTCGAAAGTCCTTTTGCACATTCAATTTTACAGCGTGCGCAAAAAAAGGGTATAGCCGAAATTCACGTACACAACCTGCGCGATTATGCCACCAACAAACATAAAAGTGTCGACGATTATCCTTACGGCGGTGGCAGCGGCATGGTGATGATGATAGAGCCTTTCGCCTTGTGTATCGAGAAATTAAAAGCGGAACGCGAGTACGATGAGGTGATCTTTATGACGCCCGACGGTGAAACACTGAACCAAAACATCGCTAACCAGCTATCGGTAAAAGGCAACATCATTATACTTTGCGGGCATTACAAGGGTATTGATCAGCGCGTGCGCGATCTGTATGTTACCCGCGAAATGAGTATTGGCGATTACGTGCTTTCGGGCGGTGAGCTGCCCGCGGCGGTACTGGTTGATTCGGTTGTTAGATTGATTCCCGGTGTGCTGAGCGATGAAACTTCGGCGCTATCCGATTCCTTTCAGGGCGACCTGCTGGATGCCCCGGTTTACACCCGCCCGGCCGACTGGAACGGCCATAAGGTACCCGATATTTTACTGAGCGGCAATACGCCCGAAATTGAGAAGTGGCGGTTTGAGCAGGCTTTGGAGCGTACCAAAACCCGCCGTCCCGACCTTTTGAATGAGTAAAAGCGTAATTGCAGGGAGTTATTCCTGCAATACGCCTATGTAGTAGTTAAAGGTATCAACCTCAATGTTATCTTTTGTTGCTCCCTCAAGCGTTAACGGCGCAAGGCGACCGGCAACATTAACCATTTTATATTCGCCGCCTTTTACTTTTAAGCGTACCGGCATTTTAAAGTTAGGCACATCAGCTATCCAGCGGGCATAAAGTTTACCACGTATTTCGGTAAGTTCCAGTATCGGCAGGTTAGCATGCTTTAAATACTGCTCAAAAACCGGCGCCAGGTCAATGCCCGATTCTTTGCTGATGTAGTTGGTAACATCATCATAAGTAACCGTTTTGTGGTAGAAGGTTTTGCCCAGGCCTCGCAATATGCCGCGCCATTTCTCGTCATCATTAATAATGGTGCGTATCATGTTCAGCATATTAGCGCCTTTGGGGTACATATCGCCCGAGCCTTCCTTATTTACATCATACGGGCCAACTATAGCCCCATCGTTTGATATGCCTGTGCGCTGGCCGTGTATGTACTCCTGCCCGGCTTGCTTTCCCCAGCGGCTTTCGGTGTAAATACTCTCGCTGTAGGTGGTAAAACTTTCGTGTATCCACATATCGGCAATATCTTTCGAGGTAATGTTGTTGCCGAACCATTCGTGGCCGCTCTCGTGCACAATAATATAGTCCCACTTGGTGCCATAGCCCGTGCCCGACATATCCATACCCAAATAACCTTTTTTGTATTTATTGCCATAAGCCACCGCGCTTTGGTGTTCCATACCCAGGTGTGGCGTTTCAACCAGCTTGTAGCTATCCTCATAAAACGGATACGGGCCAAACCAGTATTCAAAGGCCTTAAGCATCGGCTTAACATCCTCAGCAAAATGTTTTTTGGCTTTAGCCAGATTATAGCTCAATACCCAAAAACTCAAATCAAGCTTGCCTTTTTCACCAGCGTAGCTGTCGGTCCAGTTGGCGTAGTCGCCAATATTGGCAGCAACATCATAGTTATTTATCGGGTTTTTAACCGCCCAGTCAAAGCGGGTATAGCCGTCCTTTAACTCGGTAACCTTACGTAAACGGCCGTTCGATATATCTTTCAATCCTTTTGGTACGCTGATGCTGATGAGCATGCTATCCACCTCATCGGCCTGATGATCCTTATTAGGCCACCAGATGCTTGCACCCGCCCCCTGGCAGGCGGTAGCTACCCACGGTTTGCCTAATGAGTCGGTAGTAAAAACAACGCCACCATCCCAGGGAGCATGTTTGGCAATGGTTGGGTTGCCTGAGTAATACACGGTAAACTCATCCTTACTACCCTTTTGTATGGTTTTAGGGATGGTAACAAACACCGCGTTGAACTCACGGGTAAAAGGCACCTCTTTGCCTTTGTAAACTACTTTTTCAACCTTCAGGTTAGCATACAGATCGAACTGTAGTTTGCTGAAATCATCAGTAGCGGTAAACTTAAACAAGTTGCTGCCGCTGATGAATTTTTGATCGATGTTGAACTTAACATCCAGGTGATAGTAGTTAATATCGTAGCAGGCACGTAGCGGACTGATCATCCCGCGCAGCGTATCGGCACGTGTAAATTCGGTTTTCTTTTTCATTAACTGGGCTTGAGCAGTTGCGCCCAAACCTATAAACGCGCATAGCAAAGCAATGCCTGATCTAAGTTTCATTATTTCTTATTATCTCTTGTTCGTAAATACTTACTGAAAACATTAATGTATTCCCTGTCAAAAGCGACATAGGTTATTGATGCATAATCAATAGTTGTTGGTTCATCATCCAAATATCCTTCAACATCAAAATTAAGCACTTCCAGATGCTGGCTCTTGACCTTTTCTATCGGGCCAATGGTAAAAGAGTCGATCTCAGGATGCTGGCATTCAACTATTACATTTTTATTGTGAGCCTGTAGCGATCTAAAAGCTGATTTCCAATTGTTAAGATCGATCTTATAATCTATTCCGGCCTTGTCAGCTATCAATTCACTTTTTAACATCATATCAAAGTATTTGTCACTCTTATTAAAACGAGCGTTTTTGATCTGATCAAAAGGAATAATTGAGTACCCGTCTATCTTAAAATCATCTGATTCATGTATCAACACTAAATCGTCCGAAAGATCGAGGATGTAGCCATTAGTTATTTTTAAGGTGCCTTTGGCTACCTTTCTTGTAATTTGTACACGCTCCTTATTTTCCTTTCGGATGAGTAATTTCTCTAAGACAGCGTTCTGCTGAGCCATTTTTGACGATGTTATTTTATGATCTGTACATCAATAAAGCTATCGTTAAATACGGTTTCGGTAGCTTTTATGTAATCGCTTTGTTCGGCTTTGTAAGGGTTCTCCACAAATTTTTGCGGGTTGCGCGCCACTATCGGGAACCAGGTGCTTTGTACCTGTATCATGATGCGGTGGCCTTTTTTAAACGTATGCAGCACATCCTGCAAACGGAAGTTCACATCAGCCTTTTCGCCAGCGACTAAAGCCTCCGGTTTTTCAAAGCTCTTGCGGAAACGGGCCGGCATCACTTCCGACCGTACCATTTGCCAGTAGTTGCTCAGGATGACGCTTTTGTTAGGCATAAAGTTATGGTTCGCCTCATCAGGAGGGTACACATCAATCAGCTTCACAATAAAATCAGCATCGGTACCGGTGGTAGCAATCTTAAGGTTAGCCGTGATCTCGCCGCCAAGGGTAACATCATCAGCCAGTACATCGGTTTGGTAAACCAGCACATCCGGTCTTCGGCCGGCAAAACGCTGATCCTCGCTCATGTAAGCGAATGGTGTAAAACCAATAGTGGTCGAGTTGTCCTCAGTATAAGGCACCGGCTTCATCGGGTCGCTAATATAGCTCATTGAGCCCGGTGTGGTTGGCTGCGTATCGGCCAGTTTGCCATCGGCAGCTAAGTAGAATTTTTTGTGCTCGGCATTAGCGGCAGGCCATTTATCAAACGTAGCCCACTCCTTTTTACCGGTATTAAACATATATGCTTCGGGCAGGCCGGTAGCTTTATCGCCTTTGCCTTTCAAAAAGTGTTTGAAGAATTTAGCCTCTATCTCCTTTTGATAAAAGGTAGCTATGCTATCGCCAAAGTACACGTTACTGTGCAGGGTATGCCCTGTTTCCTGCGACCAGCGGCCATGCCCGAAAGGCCCCATTACAATGGTGTTGTAGGCTGATGGGTTCTTTTTCTCGATGGTCTTATAAATATTCAACGGACCTGAAAGATCCTCGGCGTCAAACCAGCCGCCAACCGTCATTACCGCGGTTTTTGATTTGTTGTTGAAATGCTTTAACAAACCACGTTTTTGCCAAAACTCATCATAGCTTGGGTGGTTGATGGTTTCCTGCCAAAAAAAGTTGTCGCTGTAATATTTGTCGGCATTTTTAAGCGGACCCAGATCAAGCAGAAACTGGTAGCCATCGCGTGTACCGGGGTTGATCATTTTATTGGCAAACCATGAAGCGCCCGTAGTATCGGCCTTGCCTTTAGGCACACCAAACACCGGGAAGGTAAAAAAGTAGCTTTCGATAAAAGCACCGTTATGGTGAAAATCATCAAACCAAAAATCAGATATAGGCGCGCCCGGAGATGATGCCTTTAAAGCCGGGTGGTTTGACAGTATGCCCGCCGCGGTATAAAAACCGGGGTACGATATACCGTATTGCCCAACGCGGCCATTATTGCCCGTAACGTTCTTGATCAGCCAGTCGATAGTGTCATAAGTATCTGATCCTTCATCCACATCGGTCTTGCTTTTTTTATTGTCGATAACGGGTGTCATATTGGTCCAGGTACCTTCGCTTTTATAACGACCGCGCACATCCTGGTAAACAAAAATGTAACCCTCTTTCATGATCTCGGCAGATGGGCCAAGCCTTGCCGGGTATTTATCGGCACCATAAGGGCCAACGCTGTAGCAGGTGCGCTGCATCAGCATAGGGTATTTGTTTTGCTTTGAGGCATCTTTAGGGATATATATGGAAGTAAATAGCCTCACGCCATCGCGCATGGTGATGTAAACGTCCTTCTTGGTAAAATGCTCTTTAACATAGCTTTGCTGCGCGAACGCGGCATTGCAAACGGCCATTGCCGTTAAAAAAAGTGAGGTAAGCTTTTTCACGTGGGTCGAAAATTTGAGTGTACAGTTAATGCAACTAAATTAATAATAATATGGCAATAAGCTAAGTGGCGGGCGCGGCAGGTGGCATCGTGTAACAAACAAATCATACGGCAGGCCACCATATTGTCAGCATGGGGTATAAAAGGGGCATATTAAGGGCGCTTTAGTTTCAATACCAGCATATAATGTTTTAAATTTGCCACCTAATAAAACACAACTACTATGCAATATGATGTTATCGTAATAGGTTCGGGGCCGGGTGGCTACGTGGCCGCTATACGTTGCGCCCAACTGGGTTTAAAAACTGCTATCATTGAAAAATACAGCACGCTTGGCGGCACCTGCTTAAATGTAGGCTGCATCCCGTCAAAAGCCTTGCTCGATTCATCTGAGCATTACCACAATGCCGCACATGCCTTTAAAACGCATGGCATCAACCTGGATAACCTGAGCATTGACTTTGGCCAGATGATAAAACGTAAGGAAGAAGTAGTAACCGCCAACACCAGCGGCATTACCTACCTGATGAAAAAGAACAAGATCGACGTTCACCAGGGTGTTGGTTCATTTAAAGATAAAAACACCATCATCGTTACTAAGGATGATAAAAGCACGCAGGAACTAACCGCCAAAAATGTGATCATCGCTACTGGTTCAAAACCATCGGCACTGCCTTTCCTTAAGATCGACAAGAAACGCATCATCACCTCAACCGAAGCTTTAACGCTTAAAGAAGTACCTAAGCATTTAGTACTTATTGGGGGTGGTGTTATCGGTTTGGAGCTGGGTTCGGTATACGCGCGCCTTGGTGCCAAGGTATCAGTTATCGAGTTTATGGATGGCATTATCCCTACTATGGATAAAGGTTTGGGTAAAGAGCTGCAAAAGGTACTTACCAAACTGGGTATGGATTTTTACCTGGGCCACAAGGTTACCGGCGCTACCGTAAAAGGTAAAGAGGTAACGGTTACTTTTGATAGCCCTAAAGGCGAAAAGAAAGAACTTAAAGGCGATTACTGCCTTGTAGCCGTAGGTCGCGTAGCTTATACTGATGGTTTAGGTTTGGAAAACATTGGCCTTACCGTTGAGGAGCGCGGCCGTAAGATAACTGTTGATGAGCACCTGGAAACCAGCGTTAAAGGCGTTTACGCCATTGGCGATGTGGTTAAAGGCGCTATGCTTGCCCACAAGGCCGAGGATGAAGGTACTTTTGTAGCCGAGATATTAGCCGGCCAAAAACCACACATTAACTATAACCTGATACCAGGCGTAGTTTACACCTGGCCTGAAGTTGCCAGCGTAGGCTTTACCGAGGAGCAGCTGAAAGAAAAAGGCGCTAAATACAAAACAGGATCATTCCCGTTCAAGGCCAGCGGCCGTGCACGTGCCAGCGGCGATCTGGATGGTTTTGTTAAGGTATTGGCCGATGCCACTACCGACGAGATACTGGGCGTACACATGATAGGTCCGCGTGCCGCGGATATGATAGCCGAAGCTGTATTAGCCATGGAGTACCGTGCATCAGCCGAGGATGTAACCCGCACCAGCCACGCGCACCCAACCTACACCGAGGCCATGCGCGAAGCCTGCCTTGCCGCAACCGGCAACAGGGCTATACACATGTAATATTAAAGTAGCAGATATTTAATGGCAGTTACAGTAAGTTTATGGCTTATTGTAGCTGCCATTTTTTGTTTTAAGTGATATCTGTAGGGAATGAACTATTTTAATATTTATGTGATTTTTGGAAGCGGTTTACTTTTTTGTTATCAAGCACAATAGCATTTTATAAATCAGGTCAGCTTCTTGTATATTATCACTATTTATATACAGTTTAAATTTACTCATTGGCGATGACTTTAATAAAGCAAGGTCGGCAGTAGTTAATTTTATAGTTGTTGTGCGTTCAAATTGAGCATTCCTATCCACATTGGTTTCAATTTCAGCGTTTGGCTTTACTATACGCTTGCCGTTTTTTAATATAATAAAAACTCCTTTTTGAGTTGCTAATGCAGTGTTGCCTATCGTACTCAACGAAACATAATAATAAGGCACTCGTTTTTCTATGATTTTTGCAATTGAACAATTAAGCATTTTGCCTTCAAATGACCAAGGAGTTTGAAATGATTTTATGTTTTCGAATTCATCATAATTTTCAGTTATTAGCGGGCATGGATTATTCCTTAATTTTGTGGCAGCCAGGGTAATTGAGTCGCTTAGTCTTTTTCTGTAAGCTATTTCTTTTTCTTTTAGTATTTTGTTTTCGGCTTCCTCTTCAATGCAAGTTATATTTCTGAAATACGAGCCTTTGAAATATACGTAATGTATGGGGTATGTTGTGGAGCTCTCTAATTTTAAATAACCGTAACTTTCATTTCCTGGAACTTCTCCTACAGCTGTACAAGTCATGGTTTTATTAGCCAGCGCCTGATAATCTGAATAGCCGCTTTTGTTAGGGTATGCTGCGTATTTTGAATCGTATAGACTAACCGACAAATTTGCTCTAAAGTAATCATAGCCACGATCTTGATATTTAGCAGCCAGTGTATCTACATGGAATGTTTTGCCTATATAATATTGCGCGTTTGGATTTATTTTTTGAGCATATAACTCAATTTTACAAGTTAATAATAATAGGAACAGTAAATATTTATTCATGTTATTTGATATATATAAATTGCTGCGAAGTTACATTTTTAACCGTTCTGCAGAATGTTTTTCGCCTTTCTTAGGGCACGACAGATACCAATGCCACAACATCATCGTTGCAACAGTTCGGTAGGGCTGCCATTGTTCGGCTATGAGTGTTACGGCTTCTTTGGTGGTTTCGGCCGGGAGTTGTTTGATTCGTTTGAGGGCATTAACAGCCGCCAGATCGCCGGAAGGGAAAATATCGGCACGCTGTAAAACAAACATCAGGTAAACATCCACCGTCCAGTTGCCGATGCCTTTAAGGGTGGTGAGGCAGTTGCGCACGGCATCATCGGGCATACCGGCAATATGTTTCAGGTTGATCTCGCCTGTAAGCATGGCTTCGGCAAGGTATCGTACATAAATAGATTTTTGGCGACTGAAATAACAGGCCTTCAACTCCTCATCGGTCAACAGCAATAATCTCGATGGGGTGATCTCCTGTATTCGCTCACGCAACTTATTTAATGCCGATAGTGCCGAGGCTAACGAAACCTGCTGCTCCAAAATAATATGCACCAAAGTTTCAAAGGTATTCGGGCGACTCCACATGGGTGGGTAACCGTAGGTATCGATCACCATCTTCAAATCGGCATCCTTACCGGCAAGCTCGTCGCAAATGGCATGAAAGTTTGATCGGTCGAAGGTGTTCATTGATATGGCGTGAATTTCTTATAAACTGAATCCTTGCTGAACGTTATTTTTTTACCCTTAATAGCAACAATTTTATTTTTAAAATATCCGTTGACATGAGGAGGTTTCAAGGTCATAATATAATGAGCGGGTAAATTATTTCCTTTAACAAAACTCCAAAACGGATATAATAAATTTTTATGACCATCATTAAAATATAAAGTGTCAAATTTCTCTGGTTCTATTTCAAAATGGTCAAAGCCTCCGTGTAGTCGCATAGCAATGTAATATTTGAAGTCAGGAACTTTTGCTACTTGAAAAACACTCATTATATTACCGCTTAATGCTTTGAAAGTGAATTTAAAATTACCGTTTTTGTTAGGTTGTTTAATGATAGTCCAATAATCGGATGTATCCTGCCTTCTACTAACACTATTTAATATTATTGAATCTTTATTTATTCTATGCCATATGCCCGAAGCCGCAAAACGGTTTGGTTCGTTTGCGTTCTTAGGTTGCTGGGTATCAAAATTGTATTTTTTTATATCATTATCTTCAAACTGAAAAGTAGAATCAGCATTTAATTTAATGACTCTATAGCCTGACTCCTCAAGATAGTATAGACCTGTAATATCACGTTTGCTTTTACAAGCCATTAGTAATAAGATTATTGCGAGAAATAAAATCAATCGGTTCATTTTTAAGTTTTATATGTCATCCTGAGCTTGTCGAAGGATTAAACATTCACCCACAGTAATATTACTAACTTTTTTAGGATTTACCTGATAGTTTTCTGATTTTTACGGTATGAACAATCTGCCGCCGCTGGCCGAGCGTATGCGCCCGGCAACTTTGGATGATTATGTGGGTCAAAAACATTTGGTTGGCCCCGGTGCTGTGCTGCGCAAGGCTATCGAGAGCGGCTCGCTGCCATCCATGATATTTTGGGGGCCGCCGGGGGTAGGTAAAACTACACTGGCGTATATTATTTCGCAATCGCTGTACCGTCCGTTCTTTTCGCTGAGCGCCATTAACTCCGGGGTTAAGGATGTGCGCGAGGTTATTGAAAAGGCATCGCTATTGAAAGAGCAGGGCGAAACGCTGCCTGTATTGTTCATTGATGAGATACACCGCTTCTCCAAATCACAACAGGATTCGCTATTGGGTGCTGTTGAGCGTGGCATTGTTACGCTGATTGGCGCCACTACCGAGAACCCATCGTTTGAGGTGATATCGGCTTTGCTGTCGCGATGCCAGGTGTATATTTTGCAGCATTTGGCCGAGGCTGATCTGGTGAACCTGCTGGAAAAAGCTATGCACGAGGATGTGGTACTGAAAGATAAACACATCACCATAAAAGAACATGAAGCCCTGCTGCGCCTTAGTGGTGGCGACGCCCGCAAGCTGCTCAATATTTTTGAGTTGCTGATAAACGCCTTTGACGGTGATAATATTGAATTGGATAACGATGTAGTGCTTGAACACGTGCAGCAAAACATGGCTTTGTATGATAAGGCCGGCGAGCAGCATTACGATATCATTTCGGCATTCATAAAATCAATGCGTGGCAGTGATCCCAATGGGGCAGTGTATTGGTTGGCCCGTATGATAGTAGGGGGTGAAGACCCGCTGTTCATAGCCCGGCGTATGCTCATCCTGGCATCAGAAGATATTGGCAATGCCAACCCCAATGCCCTGCTTTTGGCGCAAAGCTGCTTTGAGGCGGTAAATAAAATAGGCATGCCTGAGTCGCAATTGATACTGTCGCAAACGGCTATTTATCTGGCAACATCGCCCAAAAGTAATTCGGCCACTACGGCAATTGGCGAGGCTATTGCCCTGGTTAAACAAACCGGCGACCTGCCTGTACCCCTGCACTTGCGCAATGCCCCAACCAAACTAATGAAGAACATTGGCTATGGCAAAAACTATAAATACGCCCACAGCTACGAGGGTAACTTTACCGATCAGGATTTTTTGCCCGATGCCATAAAAGGCCGCAAAATTTACCAGCCCGGCGCCAATGCCAAAGAGCACGAGATAAAGGAAAAACTCAAAAAACTTTGGGGCGACAGGTACAATTATTAACCATTGCGCTATTTTTTGCTAATTTAACAACCCAATACCCCCTGCATCTGCTCTGTGCTGAATAATTGATCAAACATCAACTTATATAAAGGCCGTTGTAACAATGGGGTGGTTCTGTTATCTTAACTAAAAACCTATTAACGCAATGACCTCTACTTTTATCAGTCACGAATTAAAGTCTTTTTGGCGGGCAAAAAACACGGGCAAAAACATAGCCGTACGCGTGGTTATGGGCTTGCTGATACTCTACCTGTTTATAAACATTGCCGTAGTAGGCTTTTTCTTAGATAAAGTACTTGAGGAGATCTACAAAAATCAGGATGTACTTGCTCCTTTTTGCGGCATACTGCTGATGTATTATTTTGTCGATCTGCTTTTGCGCCTGCAATTGCAGGAGCTGCCTACCTTAAAGGTTCAGCCGTATTTGCATTTGCCGGTTAAGCGCAATACGCTGGTAAAGTATCTGTCGGCAGCCTCTATGCTGTCATTCTTTAACCTGTGGCCTTACCTGCTGTTCTCGTTTTTTATATTTAAAGTAATACTGCCCGATAGTGGCCTGGCGGCATTGGCCTTTTTTGTGGCGATAACCGGGTTTGCCATATTTAATAACTACCTGGCGCTGTATATAAAACGCCGGTCGAACCTTAACGGGTGGATATTCCTGGCCGTATCGGCGGTGCTTATCCTCATTAACGCAGGCGATTTTTTGTGGCACATATACTCTATAAAAGACATTTCGTACAGCTTTTTTGGTAAGATGATGACCACGCCCGCGCTGGCGCTCATTCCTGTTGCTTTGGCGGCGGTGATGTTCTACATCAACTTCCTGTTTTTAAAGGCTAACCTTTATTTGGAGGATCTGAACGCCAACAAGGCATCATCATACAAAAACAGTACTGATTACCCTATCCTTAACCGCTTTGGCAGCGTGGGCGACCTGGTGGCCAACGAGGTTAAGCTGATATTGCGCAATAAACGCCCGCGATCTGCGCTTATTATGGGCTTGTTTTTTATGCTTTATGGCTTGTTTTTTTATCCTAACCCGGTAATGAAAAATAATGAGGGCTTCAAGATATTCTGCGGTATGTTCATGACGGGTATCTTCATCATCAACTACGGGCAATTCATGTTCAGCTGGCAGGCCTCACACTTTGATGGCATACTGGTGAGCAAGGTTAAATTCACTGATTTTTTGAAAGCGAAGTATCTGCTGTTCACCGGTATATCAACCGTGGCCTTTATACTTACCCTGCCCTACGTATATTTTGGCTGGCGTGTTATACTCATCCACCTGGTAATGTACCTGTGGAATTTGGGTGTAAATACAACCATCATATTATTTTTTGCCAACCGCAACCATAGGCGTATCGACCTGAGCAAGGGCGCATCCTTTAACTGGGAGGGTGTAGGCGCTACACAATTCCTGGTATCAATACCCTTATTGGTAACACCGTTTGTACTTTACGCGCCTATAAAATATTTTGTAAACAGCAATGTAGCGTTAGGCGTACTGGCTACGGTTGGTGTTATATGCATAGCGTTACGCCCGTTCTGGATCAAAAAACTGGAACAGGATTTTATAGAAAAGAAATTTAAACTGGCCGAAGGCTTCAGAGCAAAATAATCATTCCTCATGATCGAAGTAAAAGATATTGTAAAGGTATATGCCGGCAAGGCCGTTGTAAATGTACCTCAGCTTGAAATTAAGGCAGGCGAAAGCATTGGCCTGGTAGGTAATAACGGCGCGGGCAAAACCACCCTGTTCCGTATGGTGCTTGACTTGATTCGTGCCGATAAGGGCGAAATACTATCAAAAGGCGAAACGGTTGCCGGTAACGAACATTGGAAAAATTACACCGCCGCCTACCTCGACGAGGGCTTTTTGATAGATTACCTTACCCCCGAGGAGTACATGTATTTTATTGGCGGCCTTAACGGGCAAAGTAAAGCCAATGTAGATGAGTTTTTAACCACTCTTGCCGAATTTTTTAACGGCGAGATATTAAAGCGCGGCAAATACATCCGCGACCTATCAAAAGGTAACCAGGCCAAGGTGGGTATTGCCGCCTGCCTGCTGCAAAAGCCCGAACTGCTAATGTTAGACGAACCTTTTGCCAATATTGACCCGACCACACAGATCAGGCTAAAAAATATTTTGAAGGAAATGAGCGGCCAGCGTGGTGTTACTACCATTGTATCAAGCCATGACCTGAATCACATTACTGATGTAAGCGACCGTATTATTTTGATGGAAAAAGGCGTTATTATAAAAGATATCGCCACCAGCTCATCAACACTTGCCGAGCTGGAAGACTATTTCGCGGTGGGACAAAGCTTGTAATTAAATATGTACACAATACGCCGGGCCACTGTTAACGATGTGGACACCATAGGCCAGTTGGCCGAGGATATTTGGTGGCCTACCTATTCGCCCATTTTAGAGAAAGAACAGATAGACTACATGCTGGGTGTTATTTACGCACCCGAGGTTTTACAGAGGCAGATTGAGCATAACGAGCAAACCTTTTTACTTTTACTGGAAGATGAGCAGCCCGTGGCCTTTGCTGCCTATTCGCCACGTGAGGATAACGCGGACGTATACAAGCTACATAAGCTGTACTGTCTGCCCGCCATGCAAGGTAAAGGCTACGGCAAGGCTTTGATCAGCGAAGTGGCCAAACAAGTAAAAGATGCCGGAGCCCACAAACTCGACCTCAACGTTAACCGCTACAACAAAGCCAAAGGCATATACCAAAAAATGGGCTTTGAAGTAATATACGAGGAAGATATACCTATTGGTCCGTATTTTATGAATGACTATGTAATGCGGAAGGATTTATAGGTAATATCTATAATGAGCGTTTTTGTCATTCCGAACGAGGTACGAGGAGGAATCTGTCGCTTGATTATGAACGCGTGCAGATTTCTCGCTATCGCTCGAAATGACAGGAGGGATAATGCTATATAAAAACACTTCATTAAGTACGAAGCAATCTCTTTAGGACAATTCAGTATAATAGTTTGGATGCAATAACTATTTACTCCTCCACATCACCAGTAGCAGCCTCAGTATGCTCAGGCAACTTCGGTGCAAAGTAAGTCAATATCGCTTTTGCCTGTTTCAAATTTACTACTTCCATTAGCTCCTCTTGCGTGGCTTCACGTATCTTTTTAACCGATTTAAAGTATTTCAGCAACTTCTCGGCAGTGGTTTTGCCTATGCCTTCTATCAGTTCAAGTTCGGTGGCTAAGGTGCCCTTATCCCGTTTTTTGCGGTGGAAGGTGATGCCGAAACGGTGGGCTTCGTCGCGCAGTTGCTGTATAACCTTTAGCGTTTCCGATTTTTTATCGAGGTATAAAGGGTACTGATCGCCGGGGTAGTATAGTTCCTCCAAACGCTTGGCAATACCTATAACGGTAACTTGCTTTTCAATGCCCAGCAGCTTCAAGCTTTTCATGGCCGATGATAGCTGACCCTTGCCGCCGTCAATAATAATCAACTGCGGCAGTTCGGTGCCTTCATCCAGCATGCGGCGGTAGCGGCGGTGCACGGCTTCTTCCATGGTGGCAAAGTCGTTGGGGCCTTCAACCGTTTTTACGTTAAAGTGGCGGTAGTCCTTTTTTGATGGTTTGGCATCCTTAAAAACCACAATGGCCGAAACCGGGTACTTGCCCTGAAAGTTAGAGTTATCAAAACACTCAATATGTCGTGGCAACTGATTAAGACGCAAATCCTTCATCATCAGCGCAAGCAGGCGCTCGGTGCGTACTTCGGGGTTCAGCTTTTCGTACTGGTCTATCTTTTCACGTTTAAAGAACTGCACATTCTTTTGCGAAAGGTCGAGCAGCTTCTTCTTCTCGCCCAGTTTAGGTATGGTGAACTTTATGGCGGCATCCTCCAAATGCACATCAAACGGAACAATGATCTCCTTTGAATGACTGTTATACCTGCTCCTGAACTCGAAAATGGCCAACGTTAGCAACTCCTCATCGCTCTCGTCCAGTCGTTTTTTAAGTTCGATGGTTTGGGTTTGGATGATGGTACCGTTCATCACCTTTAAAAAGTTTACAAAGGCGTATTTTTCTTCGGATGCGATGCTGAACACATCCACATCCGTGATAGATGAATTTACAACGGTCGATTTACTTTGGTATTTCTCCAGCAGATCGTATTTGCGTTTCAGCTTATGCGCCAGTTCAAAGTTCATCTCGGTAACGGCGGCATCCATTTCGGCTTTCATTTCGCGCACTACGTTGCCTATCTTACCGTTCAAAATATCCTTTATCTCCTCAATACTGTTATCGTAATCATCTTCGGATTGAAAATTTTGGCAAGGCCCCTTGCAGTTACCCAGCTGATATTCCAAACATACCTTGAACTTGCCCTTGTCAATATTCTCGCGGGTTAACGCAAGGTTGCAGGTACGCAGGGGATAGGTTTCACGAATCAGATCCAATATAGTATGCATCATGCTTACCGAGGCATAAGGGCCAAGGTATTTTGAGCCATCGCGCACAATGCGTCGCGTCCAGAAGATGCGTGGAAAGTTCTCGTTCTTGATGATGATCCAGGGATAGGTTTTGTCATCCTTCAACATCACGTTGTAGCGCGGCTGATGCTTTTTGATCATGCTGTTTTCCAGCAGCCAGGCATCTACCTCGGTATCAACAATGGTAAAGGTAATGTTGCGGATTTTTGATACCAGCACACGTGTTTTGGCGTTCACGTTCAAATCCTTATTAAAATAGGATGTAACGCGGTTGCGCAGGTTCTTGGCCTTGCCAATGTATATCAGTTCGTTATCGCTATCCCAAAACTGGTATACACCCGGCCGGTGTGGTATATTCTTTAGTGCTGCCCTATGATCAAATCGCTCCATTAGCCCCCTAACCCCCTTTCAAGGGGAATCAGATAAATATATTGTTAACGCAAAAAGCTGTGTTTGATGCAAAAATATGAAATTCATCAGGCCGATACGAATGCAACCCGTTAAGAGGTGAGGCAGCCTAAAATTCCAGCTTGTCCTCAACCTCGGTATTCTGTTGCTGCTGCTCGTGATAAGCATTACAATCAAGGGTTATGCCCACGCCCGATTTTGGCGGATCAAAATCCACATTCTTTTTAATGCCCAAAGCCTGGTTCGCATACACCTTTTGCATATACAGCGCGAAAATTGGCAACGCGGTATTAGCGCCCTCACCCAAATTAGTCGAGCGGAAGTGTATATCACGATCCTCGCAACCTGTCCACACACCGGTAACCAGTTGTGGCGTTATGCCGATGAACCAGCCATCGGAGTTGGATTGCGTAGTACCTGTTTTACCGCCGATAGGATTAGTCAGTTTATATTTTGAACGTAAGCGCCAGCCGGTACCCTCGTCAACCACGCCTTTCAGCATATAGGTCATTACGTAGGCAGTTTGCTCGTTAAGCGCCTGGCGAACGTTGGCATGGTGATCATACAATACGTTGCCGTTCTTGTCCTCAATACGCAGCAGGAAGGTTGGCTCTGTCCATACCCCGTGGTTGGCAAATGCCGAGTAAGCGCCGGTCATGTCATATACCGATGCGTTGAACGTGCCCAGGCATATTGATGGGTAAGGCCCAATATCCGGACTATTAACGCCCATCTTTTTGATCAGATCCATCACCGGTTGAGGCTTAACCTCATTCATTACATAAGCGGTAATATAGTTTTGCGAGTTTGCCAATGCCTTGCGCAGTGTTAACACACCCGGTATGGTGCCGGTTGAGCGCGGTGTCCACGGTTCGCCGTAGCCGGTAATGGTTACAGGTACGTTGGCTACCTCCATACATGGCGAAAAGCCGGCCTCAACAGCCACGGCATAGGTGAACGGCTTGGCAGTTGAACCTACCTGGCGTGTACCCATACGTACCTGATCGTATTTAAAATGCTCAAAGTTGGTACCGCCTACCCAGGCCTTAATATAGCCGGTGGTTGGGTCCATACTCATCATGGCATTGCGCAGCATCATTTTATGGTATACGATCGAGTCCATCGGTTTCATGGTGGTATCAATATCACCTTTCCAGGTAAACAGCGTCATTTTAGCAGGCGTGTTAAAATCCTCCTTAATTTCGTCGTCTGATTTTCCGGCAAGTTTTAAGGCCTTATAACGGTCGCTGCGCTGCATACCCTGCCTTAATAATAATTGAAAGTTATTTACACCTTTCCATAAACTGCGGCCTTTCCAGTGATCATTGAACTGGGCTTGCAGGTTACGCATGTATTCCTTTTGCGCTTCCTCGGCATAGCGTTGCATGGTGGCATCAATAGTGGTATATATCTTCAAACCATCACGGTCAAGGTCATAAGGTGTTTCGCCCTCTTTAAATATCGATTTTTCAACCAATATCTTCTGAACCTCTTTTTTCAGGATAGCCCTGAAGTATGGTGCCGAACCCTCGTTATGGTTAATTGGGTGAAAGCTCAAACCAAGTGGTTTTTGCCTGAATTCCTCAACCTGCCCGTCGCTCAGGTAACCCACCTCGCCCATGCGGCGTAATACCAGGTTACGGCGGTTAAGCGCATTGTCGGGGTGATTGATAGGTGAGTAAATACCGGGGCCGTTTACCATACCCACTAATAAAGCAGCCTGATCGGGCGTAAGCTTATCAGGAGTAGTATTAAAATAGGTTAACGCGGCCGATTTTATGCCGAATACATTATAAGCGCCAAAATCAACCGTGTTAAGGTACATGGTAATGATCTCCTCTTTGGTGTAATGGCGTTCTATCTTAACGGCGGTTATCCACTCCTGTAGTTTTTGGATGATACGTTTGAACGGGTTACGCGCACGCTCCGAAAAAAGGTTAAGGGCCAGCTGCTGCGTAATGGTACTGCCACCTTGTTTTTTACCTACCAGGTTATAAAATATTATGGTGAAGGTACGGTTAAAGTCGATGCCCGAGTGTTCGTAAAAGCGGGTATCCTCGGTAGCAACCAAGGCGTTTATCACGTAAGGCGATATATCTTTATAGCTTACATTGGTGCGGTTTTGCACAAAGTAGGTGCCCAGTATCTGTTTGTCTGATGATATTACCTGCGATGCCAGGTTGCTTTTTGGGTTTTCCAGATCGCGGAATGATGGCAGCTGCCCGAATATACCGAAAGCGGTAAGCAGCAGCATAATTACTACAAAAGAAAAGCAGGCGATTACAAAGCGCCATATATACCAGTTATACCTGCGGGCATCCTTGGGTGAAAGTTTAACGATCATTTTATTTATTAAAAATTATCCTGATAATACTCCATGTAAGTACTCAGTAGTTTTTGGTCGGCTAATTTATCCAGATTTTGCTGCGTTACGATAAAGAAAGTGTATTTATCTGCCGGCACCTTCATTATCTCAGGCATCAAAGGTATAATGTTGCGGGCATATTCCTTAGCCTCGCCAACGGTATAAAAGCGGCCAACGTATATCAGCTGGTTATCTCCGGCCTGTTTAAGCTGGTGCCGTATGCGTACGCCCTGGTACCGGGTACGGTTAAACTGCCCTACACCAAAACGTGACGAAGCCAAATTAGTTGTGCGCGAACTTACACTTATCACAAAATAGTAGTTAGTGCTATCGCTCTCATTAAACGGATAAACCTTTTTCGGTTTTGCCGGTGCGCTTACACTATCTGTTTTGGGTTGAGTGGGTTCGGGTTGTTTGGCTATAACAGGCTCCGGTTTCTTAATCACCGGGCTATCTGTTGGTTTGGCAGTAACCACCGGTTTTTCAACCTTTGGTTTTTCTACCCGCTTGTCAGCCACCTGTGCAAACTCCGTTACTAACGGACCAACTTCCTCGGGTGCAAATGGTATATAATTAGGGTCGCTATCTAAAATAGCGAATTTGCGGGCAGCCATTTCATTGCTGTTGGCATCAATAAAGGCAAGGTGCTGCCCAACCAGCGGGGTTACCAGCTTATCGGCAGGGTAAGCGTTCAAAATATTTTGCAGATCGGTTTTTAGCGGAGCAACCTTAACCTGCCTGCCACGCGCCAGGGCACGTAAGTATAGTAATTGCGCCGCCAGTTTGCTGTTAGGGTATTGCTGCATCAAGGCATCAACCTGCTGCATTACCTCGGGGTATTTGCGTTGGGCGTATAGCTCATATACCTCATTGTATAAGGCATTAAAGCTGGCGTCGGCATCATTCAGGCGTTTGGCATAGTCAGGGTCAAGTATCACCTTGGCGTATGGCGAGTCGGCAAAATCCTTCAGCAACAGGTTCTTGTATTTATCGGCCTGTGCCAGCTGGTTAGTGCTGGTATACAAGCGGAACAGGCTATAATATATAGCCGCCCGGTTCGGGTTATCCGGAAAACGTTTCAATATCAATTCATACGCGGCAATGGCCTCTTTCGGGTCTTCAATAACATCGCGGTAAAAGTTGGCAATCTCAAACAAGGCATTATATATGCGGATGTTCGATTGCGTGATCATCACCGGCGTTATCGGTATGGTTTGTACCAGTTGTTGCCTGTAGTTTGATGATGCGTTATTGTCCTTAGTTTGCTGCAACTGGTTTTGTACCGCGTTAGGGTCAAGGGTTTGCGAGTTGTTTACCGCGAGGTTAGCCGTACTGCGCTGACTGCGGCGCCAGTTGTCCTCCAGTTTACGGTTGCCCCAGCGTTGTTTAAAGGTGGCAAAGCCCGATCCAACTGCCGCGTTATTATAAAAGTAGAAGTTACCCCCGGTTGGCGTACTTGCCCGTGGGTTTTGCGCATTGCTTATCTCCAGCGGGATGGCTGTAGGTGCCGTTGCCGATTTTGGGTCGGTTGATGGCTTGCTGTTTAGTTGCTGTAATAACAAATAACGATCAACCATCGAGTCGATCATGTTTGTGCGATTAGGCTCGGGCAGGCGGGCAAGCATTTGCAGTGTATCCTCGTGCGCAACAATGCTCAGGTTGGCGGTAAGCGTTTGCAGGTTATCTGTTTTTTTGCGGATGGCCGCGTAACCCGGATAAGTAGGTGAAAGATTGGCTAAGGTGCTATCATAATAATTCTTAGCCTCCGGGTAGTTGGCCTTATCCTTAAAATAAATATCAGCCAACCGCAAAAACGATAAGCCTTTTTGTTGCGTGTTATTCCCCGCCGCCGCTGTTGATAGCTTGTAATTCTCAACCGCCTTATCAATATCGTGCTCGTTATAATATATCTGGGCTATGTGGTAATATATCTGGTCGGTAAATTCCTTGTTGTTGCTGTTCTTAAGCAGACTTTTCAACCGGTCAACCCTGCTTATCTTTACACCATCGCGCATATCCTCAATGCGTATGCGGTTTAGGTCGGCGTTAAAGGCCATTTCAAAGGGGGCGTTGCTGTGTACAATACGATTGTAGCTGGCCACGGCATCATTAGCTTTGCCGTTAAGTTCTTCCAACTGGGCTAAAATAAAACGCCAGCGGCCTTTTTGCTGCGAGGTGTTGGCATACTCAACAGCTTGCAGGGCCATAGCCTCGGCATTCGGGTAATCGCGTACATCAATATAGTATTGCAGGGCGGTGGCGTAAACATCGGCCGTTATATTCTTTTTCGGGTTGATGCTGCGCAGGGCGGTATCAACATCAGGCCATGCTTTTTCGTGCTGATTAAGCATCATCAGGCTGCGGGCCTTCCATGCGCGGGCCTCCTGCAACAACTCCGGCTTTTCACGGTACGATCGTAGCACGTAATCGCAATACTCCTGGGCATTAAAATACTGCTTGCCCAAATAATTGGCCTTGCCCAGCAGCAGGTAGGCATCGCCAATATAATTGCTCTGCTCCTTAAAGTTGATGAGGTAGTTGGCCTTTTCTATAATAATGGTTAGGTCCTTATCCTCGGCATCGGTGTTGGTGGTATCGGGGTAAACGCGCAGCAGCTCGGTATAGTCATCAACAAACGCGGCGGCATAAGCATCCTGCTTTTGGTTAAACCTTTCGCGGGCATTGAACATGATGTTGTAATGCGCCGTTAAATTTTGCATACGCCTGTTAAAGGGTGTCTTTTTCTCGAGCGAGCAGGCGGCAACCAGCAACACCAGAAAAAGCAACGGGCTTAAATATTTTATTGATGGCGTTTTATGCACAGGGAATATAAAATGCAAATGCTTTGCTAAAATAAATAAATACTATACACCAATATTAAATAAATTTGTGCCATGCCAAAAAATGAACCACAACAGCCCGATCAAATAGGTAAAAGCATGAGCAATTATGCCAAATATACGGGCATTGCCGTGCAAATGATCGTTATTATTGGTGGTATGGCCTACGCGGGCTATAAAATTGATGAGGTTAACCGGCACCAGGTGCAGTGGGTTACGGCAGTTATGGCCCTCGCGGGTGTGTTTATTTCGCTTTACCTGGTTATAAGGGCAGTTAAAAACTGATATGCTGCGCAACTTAATATCTTTTTTTGTTTTTACATTTTGTTTGGCAATACCGCCGGTGGTGTTATTGTACACCGGTAATAATACATGGATATTGCCACAATTTTGGGGCATATTTGTGCTAATAACTGCGCTAACTTTGATGTTGATTGTGGCGGTATCACTCATCCAAAAAAGGCACCCCGAAATGTATGCCCAAACTTTTCTTATCATGACGGTAGCAAAGATGGTTTTGAGCATGGCATTAGCCCTTTTTTTTACCGTGAAATTCAAGGTGGATAGTGTGATATTTGTGCTCAATTTCTTTTATGTATATTTCTTGAACACCATCTTTGAAGTTTTGGTTTTGTTACGTAACTTGCGCAACCAAATTTAAAAGTGAAAAACACTCATTTAATGAATTTTAGCCATATTTTGAACTCAAAAAAAACTGCCATAAGCCTCATTTTAGGCGTTTTTTTGACTTTTTGCGCTTGTAAAACTTTTGCGATACAACACGGAGAGCATGCTACAGAGGAAAAGAATGCCGAAACAGAGGCCTTCAATCCTACCACTGCCATCCTTGAACACATTGGTGATTCGCATTACTGGCATGTGGTTGGCGAAACATCAATTCCGCTGCCTGTAATCCTGTTTACTGATAAGGGTACAGAGTATTTCTCATCATCTGTTTTTCACCACGGTACCGAGGCGCACAAGGGTCAGTTTTATACCTACAAATTAGTTGAGGATAAAATTAAGGCTGTTGATGCCAATGGCGAGGTTGATAAAGAGGCATCATCGCACGTATACGATTTTTCAATAACCAAAAATGTTTTGGCTATGTGGATAGCAGGTACACTGATCCTGGTTATCTTCATGAGTGTAGCCTCATCATACAAAAAACGCGAAGGCAAAGCACCAAAAGGTTTGCAATCATTGGTTGAGCCTATCATTATGTTTGTACGTGATGAAATAGCAAGGCCAAACATTGGTCGCCGTTACCAGCGCTACATGCCAATACTGTTAACCATATTCTTTTTTATATGGATGAACAACCTTTTAGGTTTGGTGCCATTGTTCCCGGGTGGCGCTAACGTTACGGGTAACATCATGTTCACCTTTGTAATGTCGGCCATCGTTATGCTGGTAGTGAATTTCAGCGCCAACAAATACTACTGGAAACACATCTTTTTACCCGATGTACCGGTATGGCTGTACCCTATCATGATCCCGGTGGAGCTGATCGGTGTAATATCAAGGCCATTCGCGTTAATGATACGTTTGTACGCCAACATCTCTGCGGGCCACATCATCGTGCTGAGCTTAATATCGCTCATCTTCATCTTTAAATCAATTGCCGTTGCACCGGTATCTATCGTGTTCGTATTATTTATGGACGTGCTGGAGTTACTGGTAGCATTTCTGCAAGCCTTTATATTTACCATGCTTACCGCGCTGTTTATTGGTACAGCGGTTGAAGAGCATCATTAATTCATCATTCGCAAACAATTATATAATTATATTTAACTTTTAAAATTTAAAAACATGACTGGAAGTATTGCTGCATTAGGTGCAGGTTTAGCAGTTATCGGTGCTGGTTTAGGTATCGGTCAGGTTGGTGGCAAAGCCATGGAAGGTATCGCTCGTCAACCAGAAGCTGCTTCAAAAATCCAAACTGCCATGATCATTGCTGCCGCTCTTATCGAGGGTGTTGCTCTGTTCGGTGTGGTAGTTGCCCTGTTAGGTAAATAATTTACCGCAAAAAGAAACAATAAAGCCCGGAGCGATTGGCAACGGGCTTTATTTAAAAGTTAAAAATTACTCGAAATCTCTTTTACATATATAATGGAACAATTATTCGAAGGTTTGTTAAATGACCATTTAGGATTTGTGGTTTGGGCAGCGGTTGCCTTTATCCTGTTGTTGATATTACTGGGCAAGTTTGCCTGGAAACCAATTATGCAGGCTATTACTGACCGTGAGCGTTCTATTGAGGATGCCTTGCTTAAAGCTGAAGCTGCAAAAGAGGAGATGGCCCGTTTAACCGATGAGAACGAAGCATTGCTTAAAAAAGCCCGCATTGAGCGCGACCTGATACTGCACGAAGCCCGCAAGGTAAAAGAGCAGATGATACATGACGCGCGCGATCTTGCTCAAAAAGAAGGCGCCCGTATGCTGGAGATCGCTAAAATTGAGATCAACAACCAAAAAGCTATCGCCCTGGCTGATGTTAAGAACCAGGTAGCAAGCCTTTCGCTTGAAATTGCCGAAAAGGTATTACGCAAGCAATTTGAAGATCAGGCAAAACAGGACGACCTGGTTGCCGATTTGTTAAAAGAAGTTAAGTTGAAGTAATTTCAATATCGAATGTCGAATTTTCAATTTCGAATTTTAAATAAGGATGAATAATCAACTATAAATCCGAAATTGAAAATTCGAAATCCGAAATACAAAGAACTATGTCAGAACTAACAGTAGCATCCAGGTACGCCAAATCACTCATTGACCTTGCGGAGGAGCAAAACGCGGTTGATGCGGTAAAAACGGATATGGATTTCTTCCTGAAAACATTAAAGCAAAATGTTGAACTGAGCGCGGTGGTGGCTAACCCTATCATTTCGCACAGTAAAAAGACCGCCATTTTAAATGCTCTTTTTAACGGCAAGGTAAGCGCGCTTACTATCGCTTTTTTTAACATTATGGTTAACAAAGGCCGTGGCGAAGTGTTAAAGGCTACTGCTAACGAATATATAAACCAATATAACGTTAAATGTAACATCATCAAGGCTAAGGTAACTTCAGCCACTCCGCTATCAGCAGCTAACAAGCAAAAGCTGACCCAGGAGGTTGAGGAAGCTACCGGCAGCAAAGTGATATTGGTTGAAAAGGTTGACCCTGAGCTGATAGGCGGCTTTGTGCTTGCCGTTGGCGACAGGCAGGTTGATACCAGCATTGCTGCCGACCTGAAACGCCTTAAAAAAGATTTTGCTCAAAAAACAGTTTAATATTTACTCAAAAACACCAATAAAAGAAATAAAATGGTAGAGGTAAGACCAGACGAAGTATCAGCCATCCTGCGTCAGCAACTGGCAGGCTTCAAGTCAGAATCCGAACTGGAAGAAGTAGGTACCGTATTGCAAATAGGCGACGGTATTGCCCGTGTTTACGGATTAACAAAAGTACAATCAGGTGAGCTGGTTGAGTTTGACAATGGCCTGCAAGGCATTGTACTTAACCTTGAAGAAGATAACGTGGGTGTGGTATTGTTAGGTTCGTACGAAGGTATCAAAGAAGGTGATACTGTTAAACGTACCAGCAAGATCGCATCATTAAAAGTAGGCGAAGGCATGCTTGGCCGTGTGGTTGATACCCTGGGTAACCCAATTGACGGTAAAGGTCCTATCAGCGGTAAAACTTATGATATGCCTTTGGAGCGTAAAGCACCGGGTGTTATCTATCGCCAGCCGGTAACCGAGCCATTACAAACCGGTATCAAAGCTATCGACGCGATGATCCCTATCGGCCGTGGCCAGCGTGAGTTGGTTATTGGTGACCGCCAAACCGGTAAAACCGCCGTTTGTATCGATACCATCATCAACCAAAAAGAATTTTATGATGCCGGCCAGCCGGTTATCTGTATATATGTTGCTTGTGGCCAAAAGGCTTCAACCGTAGCTAACATTGTACGTACTTTAGAGGAGAACGGCGCTATGGCTTACTCAATTGTAGTAGCCGCTAACGCTTCTGACTCTGCACCGATGCAGTTCTTCGCGCCATTTGCCGGTGCTGCTATTGGCGAGTACTTTCGTGATACCGGTCGTCCGGCATTGATCATCTATGATGATTTGTCGAAACAAGCGGTAGCCTACCGTGAGGTATCATTATTACTTCGTCGTCCACCGGGCCGTGAGGCTTACCCGGGTGACGTATTCTACCTGCACAGCCGTTTACTGGAGCGTGCCGCTAAGATCAACTCGAATGATTCTATCGCTAAAGCGATGAACGATCTTCCTGAATCATTAAAAGATGTGGTTAAAGGTGGTGGTTCATTAACCGCTTTACCTATCATCGAAACTCAGGCGGGCGACGTATCAGCATATATCCCAACCAACGTAATCTCGATTACCGATGGCCAGATATTCCTGGAGTCGAACCTGTTTAACGCGGGTGTTCGTCCGGCTATCAACGTAGGTATCTCGGTATCACGTGTAGGTGGTAACGCGCAGATCAAATCAATGAAAAAAGTTGCCGGTACCCTTAAACTTGATCAGGCTCAATACCGCGAGTTGGAGGCATTCTCAAAATTCGGTTCAGACCTTGACGCTTCAACCAAAAGCGTACTTGACAAAGGTTCACGTAACGTTGAGATCCTTAAACAAGGCCAGTACTCACCGGTATCAGTTGAAAAACAGGTTGCTATCATATATATCGGTACTAAAAACCTGATGCGTAGCGTACCTGTAAACAAGATCAAGGAGTTTGAGGCTGAGTACTTAAGCCAGCTTGAACTACGCCACCCTGAAGTGCTTTCGGCACTTAAGGCAGGTAAGTTTGATGATAAACTAACCGGCGTACTTGAAACTGTCGCTAAAGAACTGACAGGTAAATATTAATTTTTTAATGTGCAGATGTGCGGATGAGTAAATGTGCAAATAGCATTTAAATATCCGCCATCTAAAACATCTGCACATCTGCATATAAGCAAATTTGCACATCAACTAAATGGCTAATTTAAAAGAAGTAAGAAACAGGATAACATCGGTAAGCTCAACGCAGCAGATCACCAAGGCCATGAAAATGGTTTCGGCTGCCAAGTTAAAGCGTGCTACCAATGCTATTGTACAGTTACGTCCGTATGCTACCAAGCTGAAGGAGCTTTTGGCTAACCTGTCAGCCAGCCTTGAAGATGGCGCATCTCCATACCTGCAGGAGCGTGAGCCGGTACGTGTATTGATAGTTGTGGTATCATCAAACCGTGGTTTGGCCGGTGCATTCAATGCCAATGCCATTAAAACTGCCAACAACCTGATCGCCGAAAAATACAGCGAGCAGTTAAAAAACGGTAATGTTTCAATTGTGGCTATCGGTAAAAAGGGTCACGACTTTTTTAGCCGCCGTAAGTACAACGTTATTGGCAACAATAACGAGCTTTACCAAAACCTTAACTTTGCCAATACATCGGTAATTACCGAGGCTATTATGCAGGGTTTTGTTAATGGCGATTACGATCGTGTTGAGGTGGTGTACAATCACTTCCGTAACGCCGCTGTGCAAATACTGGCCAGTGAGCAGTTACTGCCTGTACCAAAGCTGGAAACTAAGGTTGATGCTAAGGCTGCTTCTCAACAGGTTGATTACATCTTGGAGCCATCAAAAGAGGAGATAGTTGCTGAGCTGATACCTAAAAATATCAAACTACAGCTTTACCGTGCCGTGCTTGATTCGCACGCATCAGAACATGGTGCCCGTATGACGGCCATGGACAAGGCAACCGATAATGCCGGTGAGTTGTTACGCAGCCTGAAACTATCATACAACCAGGCTCGTCAGGCAGCCATTACTACCGAGCTTACCGAGATAGTTAGTGGCGCGGCAGCATTATCAAACGGATAATATAATTCACATCAATTATACCGAAAGGCTACCTCAAAAGGGTGGTCTTTTTTGTTTTACAGCGCCCGCTGTTTAATTATTTGTGCCTGATAATCTGTAACATTCAGGTTATTAATTGTGCAAACAGGTTACCTTTTGCATCCATCAGGTATTAAAATAAAAAACCTATAACATTATGAAAGTCAAAGTTTTAATTGCACTGCTGTGCGCAGCGGTGACGCTATACTCATGCACCGGAAATGGGGATTACAGAACCTTGAAAAGCGAAAGTAGTGACATGGATCTGGTGGCTGCCGATAGTATAGACACGGAACAACAAAAGCTGATAAAAACCGCCGGACTAACCTTTAAGGTTACTGATGTACGAAAAGTAGGCGATGATGTAACCGCCCTTACGCAACAATATAAAGGCATGGTGATGAACCATCATTTACGATCAGACGTTGAGCGGTTGAAGGAGGTAAAGCTGGATGATGACTCGGTAATGCGGGTATCAGCATTTAATACCTATGCCGATATGATGGTTAAGGTGCCCGCCGAGCACTTAACGACGTTTGTAAGCGCGGTAAACCGCCTTGGCGTATACACCACGGTAAGCAATATGGATATTGAGGATAATACGCTGCAATACCTCGAATCGCAAATGCGGATGGATAGCCGTAAGGAGCTGGTGAAGCAGCAAAAGCAAGGCACTATCAAGCTAAAGAATCCACAGGATGTATTGATATTTAAGGATGCGCTGGTTGACGAGCAGATCAACACCAAACGTATTGACGCGGCAGTAAAATACAGCACCGTAAGCCTCAATTTTTTCCAGAACAATACCATCATCAGGGAGCGTATGCCCGATACTGATCCGGCGATATACAATATCAGTTTTTTGCAGCGCTTAAAACAGTCGCTGATTAACGGTGTACTTATAGTTGCTGAGATATTCATCGCGTTAGCCAATATGTGGGTGTTTGTATTGATGGGTGTAGCTATGTGGTTGATATACAAATATTACAAGCGTAAACACCCCGCCTGGTTTGCCGATAAGGGGCCAATTAAGCCGGTTGTATAGTATTAGTTAATACAAATTGTAGTTGTACAAAAAAGCGCCCCAAAAAGGCGCTTTTTTGCATTTTATACACATAAATGCCTTATTTTTAGGCTGTCCCTAATTGATTAAATGTGAACTCATCTTCAAGTAGCACCGGTACAGGCTTTTTTAGCAGTAAAAATATACTATGGATAATTGTTGCGTTAGGCATAGTGCTGCGCGTTTACCATTTGGTTGATAACCGTTCGCTTTGGGAAGATGAGGTATACCTCTCAACCGGTTTTGCCGAATATGGCTTTACCGATGTAGCCACCAAACCATTACCTTTTCAGCAAAAAGCCCCGCTTGGGTACCTGTTAATAGTTAAAGGCTTTACCACGGTGTTTGGCGCGCACGAGATTCCGTTAAGGTTGTTTCCTTTTATATGTGGCGTGCTATCATTAGTACTGTTTGTGCCGGTAGTGCAAAGGTTGTTAAAACCGGCCGGTAGCTTAGTGGCTGTTGCCTTGCTGGCCTTTGGGCCTATCACCCTTTATCATTCTGTTGAGGCTAAGCAATATTCGGTCGAGCTATTCTCGGTTATATTGCTGTTGTATCTGTACCTGAAATATCATGATAAGTCGGCCCTGAAAGAGCGCCTGGTATGGGGCTTATGGGGTGCCGCGATAGTATGGTTCTCCTTCGCGTCTATATTTATAATGGCCGCTATGACGGGGGCAATAGGCTTAGGTTTGCTCATAAAAAAGCAGTACAAGCAAATATGGGCTATGATGCCGGTGTTCGCGTTGTGGTTTGGCAGCTTTATTATAAACTACGTGCTGTTTACCAGTAAGGATAGTGATACGGCCTGGCTGGTATACTTCTTCGTCTATCACGATTCGTTTATGCCACTATCAGCGCATGCCCTGCCATGGCTGGTAAAGCGCATGGTATCATTCCTTAACTACCCGATGGGTTTAAGCTGGATAAATGTATACAATACCGGCGTACTGCAACAAACCCTGCTACGTATGATATTTGTACCCCTGCTGCTTGCAGCGCTGGGTACATGGCAGCTTTTAAGTGGCAAAAAGCAATTGCTGTTGATCATCGGCTTTGCATTCCTTATTGTGTTCGCGGCATCGGCACTAAAGCTTTATCCGTTTCACGAACGGCTTACATTGTTTTTGGCGCCGTTGTTTATAGTGCTGCTTGCTGCCGGGGTTGACTTCTTCGCGCAGAGGCCTTACCGCTCGCCTATCGCGCTTGCTGTGCTGGCGTTGATGGTAGTATTTGGTCCGATAAAAAACACGCTGGCCCAGGTAAAAGACCCGTACCTGTTTGGCGATTATAAAAAATCATTTCAGCGCGAGGCGTTAACTTATCTGAACGATAATTATAAACCCGGCGATGTGGTGTACGTTTACTGGAACGATCTGCCGGGATATAACCTGTACAAGCAGATATACCCCATGAAGTTTAACGCCATTGTGGGTAATGATTACAGGCATAAGGTAACCGATTTTAACAACTACTTTAAGCAGCTGGATGTAGATCTGAATCCGTTTAAGGGTAAGAAGCGTGTGTGGGTTATTCAGCATAACCACATGGATATACCCATTGGCGATTTTATTGGCGACCCATTATGGTACTACAAGGATAATAACGGCCCCTTATTATTCCGCGAACACGTGGAGAAAATGGCCAAACCGCTGATGAGCTATCGCCCGGAAGACCCAAAGGCATCAAGCGATGTAAATGTTACTTTGTACGATTTTTCTGTACATTAAAAATGTTTAAACCGATACGGCTATTGTAGCATATTTTTTTATTTTTGTGCCAATTAAAATTATTCAGTCATGAATTCAATGGAAAACGCAAATGCCGAAGGGCATTACAAAATATTGGTAGTAGCAATATTTGTTGGTTTATTCGGATGTTTCTTCCGTTTTGTTGGCGAAGCTGCTATATATTCATGGGTAGCTAATGCCGCCATGGTTGTTGGTACTATCATCGCTTTAAAAGGTGTTTTTGCCATATTAGGTAAACAAAAATAAAAGCTTAAAAATATTTTAGTGAAGCGCTGTGCATTGCATAGCGCTTTTTTTATTCCGTTTAGCTCTAAGTGGTAGCAAACACTTTTTGGCTTTTGCGTTGTTCAATAAGGCATGAAAGTGTTACTTGCCGGCGCGAACGGATACATAGGAACAAGGCTTATCCCTGTATTGTTAGAGAAGAGGCATAACGTGGTATGCCTGGTGCGCGATAAGCGCCGCTTTCATGAACAGAGCGATTTTAGCGACCGGGTGTCCCTAATAAAAGGCGATCTGCTGCGTGAAGATGATATTGAGGATTTTCCGCAGGATATTGATGCCGCCTACTATCTGGTGCACTCCATGTCGCAGGTGCCCGATTTTGCCGAGCTCGAGGCGCTGTCTGCCCATAGCTTCATCCAAAAGCTGAATAAAACCAATTGCCGCCAGGTGATATTTTTGAGCGGCATCGTTAATGATGATAACCTTTCAAAACACCTGTTATCGCGCAAGAATGTTGAGGATGTGCTGCAAGAGGGCAAGGCTCCGGTTACGGTACTAAGGGCATCCATCATCATCGGCTCGGGCAGTTCATCGTTCGAAATCATTCGCGATCTGACGGAAAAACTTCCGTTAATGACCGTACCTAAATGGGTGAACACCCGCTGCCAGCCCATTGGCATACGCGATGTGCTGGGCTACCTGGAAGGCGTTATCCTGAACGAAAAGGCTTTAGGCAAAACCTTTGATATTGGCGGACCCGATGTGCTCAGCTTTAAGGAGATGATGCTGAGGTATGCCAAGGTGCGAGGGTTTAAACGTACCATGATCACCATTCCATTCTTGTCGCCCAAGCTGTCATCGTACTGGTTATACTTTGTTACTTCGATAAATTACTCGCTGGCCAATAGCCTGGTGCAAAGCATGAAGAACGAAACCATAATGCGCAACCACAATATTGATGATGTAGTACCCCGACAGTGCCTAACCTATGAGCAAAGCCTGGAACTGGCCTTTGAAAAGATAGAGCAAAACTCCATAGTATCGAGCTGGAAGGATGCGCTGAACTACGGCTACCTTAAGTCGGAGTTTATGGATCAGATAAAAGTACCGCAAAATGGTACGCTTGAATATAAGGTAAAGCTGCCTTTTGAGGTGGATAGCGATAAGGTAGAAAAGAATATTTGGGCCATAGGCGGCGACCGCGGCTGGTATTACTGGGATTGGATATGGAGCATCCGCGGGTTTTTAGATAAGATGTTTGGCGGCGTAGGCTCGCGCCGGGGCCGCACCAGCGGCAGCAGCGTTGAGCCCGGCGATGTGATAGACTTTTGGCGCGTACTATTGGCCGATAAGTTGAACAAACGCCTGCTGTTATATGCCGAAATGAAACTACCCGGCGAGGCTTGGCTCGAATTCAAAATAATTGACAGAAAAGGCAAGAAGTTTTTAAGTCAGATAGCTACCTTCAGGCCCAATGGCGTATGGGGGCGTGCGTATTGGTATATGATGTGGCCTTTCCACCTGTTTATATTTAACGGCATGGCCAAACAGATAGTGCAGTTTGAAGATCAACGCACTATAAAAGCCTGAACATTACAATGAGCAATAAAAAGATATTACTTACCGGCGGCTCCGGTGGCCTGGGGCGGCAATTGACCGATCTGTTATTGAGCAAGGGTTATACGGTAAACGTACTAAGCCGTGGCGAGGGTAAGGATAAGCGGGTGCAAACCTTTAAGTGGGACGTTAGCAAAGGTATTATTGACGATGTCTGTATTGATGGCGTTGATACCATTATTCACCTGGCGGGAGCCGGTATTGCTGATGAACGCTGGACGGACGAACGTAAAAAGGTAGTGATCGAGAGCCGCACCAAATCGATAGAATTGTTGTATGATCTGCTTAAGCGTAAACTCCATCAGGTTAAGGCCGTAGTTTCCGCATCGGGCACGGGTTATTACAGCGACCGTGGCGATGAACTGCTTACCGAAGAAAACCCGCCTGCCAATGACTTTTTAGGTCATTGCTGTGTGCTATGGGAGCAAGAGGTTGATGAGGGTAAGCAGTTGGGTTTGCGTGTAGCTAAATTCCGTACCGGGGTAGTGTTGGATAAGCATGCCGGGGCATTGCCTCGCCTATCGGCACCTATAAAGTTTGGCTTTGGCGCTGCGCTGGGCAGCGGCAAACAATGGATACCCTGGATACATTGGCAGGATGTAGCCGGAATATATTTGTACGGCATTGAGCAGGAGTTAGAGGGTGTCTATAATATGGTTGCACCTAACCCGGTAACTAATAAACAGCTTACCAAACATGTAGCACAGCATTTAAGACGCCCCTTATGGCTGCCCAATGTACCTGCCTTTGCCCTTAATCTGGCCCTTGGCGAAATGAGTACGCTGGTGTTAGGCAGCACCAAAGTAGCCGCCGACAAAATTGAGCAGGCGGGCTACATTTTCAAATTTAACAGTATTGATAAAGCACTGACCGATATTTATGGCCGATAAGCAACCTGTATCCGTATTTTGGTTTCGGCGCGATCTGCGCCTGGATGATAATGCCGGTTTATACCGTGCCCAAAAAAGCGGCAACCCCGTACTGCCTATATTTATATTTGACCGCGAGATACTCGACGATCTGAAAGATAAGGATGATGCACGGGTAACGTTCATTTACCAAACCATTGAGGAATTAAAGGCCGAGCTGAAAAAGCACAATTCGGATCTGCTGGTGTTTTATAATACGCCCGATAAGGTATTTAAACATCTGTTAAAGGAATACCCGGTTGTCGAAGTATATACCAATCACGATTATGAGCCTTATGCCACCAAACGCGATAAGGATATTGCCGCCCTGCTAAAAAAGGAAGGTATCGAACTAAAGACCTACAAGGATCAGGTAATATTTGAGCGCGACGAGGTAACCAAGGATGATGGTAAGCCATACACTGTTTTTACACCATATAAAAATCGTTGGCTGCAAACGCTAAAGCCATTTTATTTAAAAGCTTATCCCAACAAAAAATATTTTAAAAACCTGCATACATTCAGGGCCGCGGCTATGCCCACATTAAAGGATATGGGTTTTGAAAAAAGCAGCCGTAAGTTTCCGGATAAAAAATACCGTGATGTGATGGACGACTACGCCAAAACCCGCGACTATCCGGCTATGAAAGGTACATCGCATATTGGCTTGCACCTGCGCTTCGGTACGCTAAGTATACGCCGGTTGGCCACTGATGCCAATGAATGCCATGAAAAAACCTGGCTGAATGAATTAATATGGCGCGAGTTTTATATGATGGTGCTACACCATTTTCCGCATACTATGGATCATGCCTTTAGGCCGGAGTATGATAGGGTTAAATGGGTGAACAACGAGGAACACTTTAAGGCCTGGTGCGAAGGCCGTACCGGATACCCGCTGGTTGATGCCGGTATGCGCGAACTGAACGAAACAGGCTACATGCACAACCGCGTCCGCATGGTTACGGCCAGCTTTTTAAGTAAGGATCTGCTGATAGACTGGCGCTGGGGCGAACATTACTTTGCCCAAAAGCTGCTGGATTACGAAATGGCCAGCAACGTGGGTGGCTGGCAATGGGCGGCAGGCTCAGGTACTGATGCCGCGCCTTACTTCAGGATATTCAACCCCGAATCGCAACAAAAAAAGTTCGACCCCAAGTTGGAGTACGTTAAGAAATGGGTACCCGAATACGCCGATTTCACCAAATACCCCAACCCGATTGTTGATCATAAGGCAGCAAGGGAGAGAGTATTGAAAGCTTTTAAGGATGCGTTGGGTAAGTAACTATCGTATCAAAAATATAACGTTGCTGTAGATTCCATAAATTATCCATATAGCCGCAAGTATAAAACCGACGGTTTTTAAACTTGTATCTTTAATTGCCAATGGTAAAAGTATGAAGCTAAGGCATTGCAAGATCCAGGCACCGCTTATGGCATATTTTATCGGGGCTTGATACCAATTGTCAAATGCTTGCTGTATAATAAACTGACCTATGTTTACTATCAGGCCAATCGTTATAAAAACAATCAGCAATATATCAGAAGGTGATTTTGGCGTTTTTGTAAAATACAGGCTCGTTCCGCAGTTTTTACAAAATTTAGCATCGTCGGCGTTTGGGGTAAGGCAATTAAAACAATTCATTAGTGAGTGATAGATTTATTAAGGTATATAAGGAATAGTGCATTTTCAGTGTGATAAGATTATGTGGCTAATATAAAAAAATCCCGACATTCGTACCCATGCTGCAAATACAGGAAAACGCCTCTCTAAAACATCTTAATACTTTTGGTATTGAAGCCCGTGCAAAATACTTTGTTGAAATTAGTAATGAAGATGAGTTGGCCGAGTTATTTGCCGACGAGAAATGGCACAGCATACCCCGCCTGGTATTAGGTGGCGGCAGTAATATGCTCATGGTTTCAAACTTTGATGGTTTGGTTATCCGCGTCAACATCCGCGGTATCGAGCATCGCATTAACCACAATGAGGTTACGGTTGAGGCCGGCGGCGGCGAGGTGTGGAATGACCTGGTTAACTTTTGTGTTGACTGTGGTTTTGCCGGTATGGAAAACCTGAGCCTTATACCCGGTTCGGTAGGCGCATCGCCCATACAAAACATAGGCGCCTACGGCGTAGAGATAAAGGATGTATTTGAAAGCTGCCATGCCTTTGAGATAGCCACAGGCCAATACAAAACCTTTACCCATGCCGATTGCAAGTTCGGCTATCGCGAAAGTGTATTTAAAAGCGAGCTTAAAGGGCAATACATTATCACATCGGTAAAGTATAAACTATCGTTAACGCCGCAGCTTAATTTAAAATATGGTGCTATTGAGCAGGAGTTAAACGCTCGGGGTATAAGTGAGCCTACTATTAAGGATGTATCAACAGTGGTATCGCACATAAGGGTTTCTAAACTACCCGATCCATCAACCATTGGCAATGCAGGCAGCTTTTTCAAAAACCCGGTTATCGGTGTGGATAAGTTCGCTTTGTTAATAACTAATCACCCCGATGTGGTGAACTATCCGGCAGGCGAAGGGTTTATTAAATTAGCGGCCGGTTGGTTGATAGAGCAGTGCGGCTGGCGGGGCAAAGTGGTAGGTAACACCGGTACCTGGAAAAATCAGGCGTTGGTGCTGGTTAATCACGGCGGTGCTACCGGGCCGGAAGTGTATGATCTGTCGTCGCAGATAATAGACAGTGTGTATGCTAAATTCGGCGTTAAGCTGGAGCGAGAGGTACACATTATAGGCAATCCGGCCTCAAAAAATTAAAAACTCCATTTAGTTTTAAGGCAATGATGCGCACTCAAGCATTTGTATGCCCGGCTGTGTATGGTTTATTCTACTATAAACTACACTCAATTCCTTATATGTGTACAGTTAATTGTACTCAAAACCTCCAAATGTTAATAATTTATTAAAATGCTATGCGTGTTTAAACGTTTTAGTTGCGCTTTGGCGGCTAAAAGGCGGCTTTTATTATAAGTTTAGCAAAGTGGTATCATAATTGTTTTTATTCAATCACATAAACAACTACTATTATGACAAAGATTGAGTTTAACACCCTGGTACTACGTCAAGCAAGTTCACTGCGTTCATACGCTTTACATTTTACGCACGATGCTGATGATGCCAACGACCTGGTGCAAGACACCATGTTAAAAGCGATAACTTACTACAATAAGTTTAAAGAAGGTACCAACTTAAAGGGATGGTTATACACGATCATGAAAAATACCTTCATCAACAATTACCGTCGTTTTGTTAAGATGAGCACCTTTGTTACCAAAAGCGATGAAATATCATCACCAAATCTGGTATTCAGCTCAACTAAAAATGATGGCGAATCAAAATTTGTGATGGACGATATTAAACGCGCCCTTGGCAAATTACCTGAAGAATACTACGTGCCTTTCACCATGTACTTTGAAGGCCACAAATACCATGAGATCGCTGATCATCTGGACATCCCGATCGGTACTGTGAAAACCCGCATACACGTTGCCCGTAAGCTGTTAAAGAAAAACCTTAAAGCTTATGACAATGGTGTTGCCAAACCTGTTTATGCCGACGCAGAATAATATCTGAATTTTTAAACTCAACATATATATAAGAAAGAAACCCGCTTTATGGCGGGTTTTTTTGTGCCTATGTTTTTGTATTGAGCAATGTTTATTGTAGGAAAAGATAGGCATTTCCCGGCAAAGCATTAACCTTGCCGTTTCACCATCTCATTGATCCAGATTGGAGCAAAGGGCGAAGTGCAGCCTTTTGATACCGGATAATCACGGTATATGCCCAGTCGCTCGCCAATAGCTAAGGCGCGCTCGCGATAGGCCGGATGGTGTATGCCGATGTTAGCCAACGTGCTGTTCATGGTCCATTGTGTTTCGGGTGGCGCGGTGGGCATCTCGGCTTCAATACGCTTAAGGAGGGCTTCAATATCCAATCCTTGTGGGTTGCGTGCCACCCGCCCTGCGGTAAGGCTCCAGCCTGCACGTGCCGCCATTGGGTCGGTAATTTGCATCCATTGCAGGCGCAGGTCCTCCTTGCCCGGATATTCCTTGATCACATAATTGCTCAGCCAATCCGCAACCTGCGAAAAGCTTTCAGACCGCACCATAGCATCCAGCTCATCAGGCGTTAAGCGCTTGGGTTCAATAATCAGTATGGCCAGCAGCCTTGCCTCCACATTGCCGGTTTGCCAAAGCTCCATTGCCAGTTTATGGTTGGTTTTGATAGCCTTGGCCATATTACGTATATCGCCCATCTTAACCCCAAACTGATTTTCGCCAGCCCCAAACTTCACGTTATGCGCCCGCACCTTTTCGTTACCAAGTGATTCGAGTTTTGTGAGGATTTCGGTGACTATCATGGATATTAAGAGGTTAGTAATAGAAGCAAAAGAAATGAATTTTTGGAAGAAAGCAATTTTAAATAAAGTAGTATTTTTCATTTCGACAAAGGAGAATATGCACGCGTTCAATGGCAAGGCGATAGATTCCTCCTCGTACAACCCCTCCTAAATCCTCCCCGAGGGGGAGGACTTTAATTGAACTTTATTAATTTGTCATTTCGACGAAGGAGAAATCTGTCTGCGTTAATTGCTAAGCGACAGATTTCTCCTCGTACCTCGTTCGAAATGACAAAAAGTATAATAAAGAAAAAGCGGGTAGGCCTGGCAGAAAACCGGGCCAGGGAGTATGGCCTTGTGGGTGGAAGGTTTTTTCTGCCTTGACTTTTGGTTACTTTGTGTCTAAGACAAAGTAACTGGGCTCTGCGCCCAAGAGCAGGCTGACGATAGTTAAAGCACAACTATATAACTATAGCACTATGTTAAAATCGCTTCATTACCTATTCTCAACTTCTTTTGTGCAGACAAAAGAAGCAAAAACTGCCGGCTACGCCCTGCCCGGTGAAAGTTTGTGCTTTGGCATGGCTTGTGCTGCTCCGGGCATTTCTGATGCCGGAAGGATAGGTTATTTAAGGCTTGTGCTTTTGTATATTTTCGATTATGTCATTTCGCGTAGGAGAAATCTGTACACGTTCCATAGCAAAGCGACAGATTCCTCCTCGTACCTCGTTCGGAATGACAAATTATAAAGTATCATATTAATTGCTCCCAAAAACAAAAAAAGCGCCTCAACTGAGGCGCTTTTCAATGCAATATCTAAACAGCAATTATGCTTCTTCTGCTTCTAAAGCCATTTGCTCGTCAACCAGGATACGGCCGCAGTGCTCGCAAACGATGATCTTTTTACGCTGACGGATATCAGACTGGCGCTGAGGCGGGATCTGGTTAAAGCAACCTGAACATGAATCGCGCTGAATGGTTACTACTGCCAAACCGTTTTTAGCGTTTTTACGCAGACGGGTGTAGGCGGTAAGTAAACGCTCCTCAATGTTACCGGTAGCTTTTTCAGCCTGGGCAAGCAGTTCGTTCTCTTCTTTTTCAGTTTCGGCGGTAATGGTGCCTAATTCTGATTTTTTAGCGTCAAGGTCGGCTTTGCGTGCATCAAGGTCGGCTTGAGCTTTTTCGTAAACCTGGGTTTTGTTGCTTATTTCAAAACCAAATTCACGAATTTTCTTTTCGCTTACCTGTATGTCAAGGCCTTGAATTTCTACCTCTTTTGAGATAGCATCATACTCACGGTTGTTCTTAACATCGTTAAGTTGCGCTTCGTATTTTTTGATGTTGGCTTGTGCGTCTTTGATCAGATTTTTGCGGTTAACGATCTCGTCCTCAATATCGTCAAGCTCGTACTTAAGCTTTTGGATGCGGGTTTCAAGGCCGGCAACATCATCCTCAAGGTCAGCCACCTCTACAGGCAGTTCACCACGCACCTGGCGTATTCTATCAATCTTAGTATGTACTGTCTGAAGGTCGTATAAAGCTTTAAGCTTTTGTTCAACGGTTTGTTCCATTAAATAAAATATTTGACGGGGTTCGTATTTATCGTTGTTAAACGGACGGCAAAGGTAGCGAATTTTTTCTGAATAATTTCAAACAATAATTGCTGCGTAAATTGCTCACTTTCAAAATGTCCGATATCCGCTATCACTATTTTGCCATCGGCATCAAAAAACTCATGGTATTTATAATCAGCTGTTACAAAAACATCGGCTCCGGCGGCTATGGCCTGCTTTAATAAAAAGCCTCCGGCACCACCGCAAACCGCTACCTTTTTAACGTTTCGGCCACGTAGTTCGGTATGTTTAATTACGCCGGTTTGCATGTTTTGTTTTAGTGAGCGCAAAAAGTCGGTTTCACTTACGGCTACATCCAGTTCGCCTATCATGCCCGAGCCAATTTGCGTATGCTGATTGGTGAGTGTATACAGATCATACGCCACCTCCTCATACGGATGCGCCAATACCAGCGCCATCAATATCTTGCTTTCCAGGTTGGCGGGGTAAATGGTTTCAATACGTAATTCAGGTTCGTGATGCCGTTTGCCCGGTTCGCCAACGTAGGGGTTGGTATCATCATTACCCTTAAAGGTGCCGGTACCCTCGGTGCCAAAGCTGCACTCGCTGTAATTACCAATATCGCCTGCGCCTGCTGCAAATAAGGCGTTCTTTACGCTTTCGGCATCGTTGATGGGGGCGTAGGTAACCAGTTTTTTAAGTAGTCCGTTTTTTGGGGCGAGGATGCGGGTGTTCTTTAACCCCAGCATCTCGCATATTTTAGAGTTAACACCACCGGTAATATTATCCAGATTGGTATGTATGGCGTATATGGCCACATCGTGCTTAATAGCCTTTTCAACCACGCGCTCCACATAGGTGCGGCCGTTGAATTTTTTTAGTCCTTTAAAAACTATGGGGTGGTGCGATATGATCACCTGACAACCCGTAGCGATAGCCTCATCAACAACAGCTTCAGTACAATCTAATGATATAAGGGCCTGGCTCACTTCCTTATCCGGGCTGCCGACAATCAGGCCTGCGTTGTCATAATCTTCCTGGTAGGCCAGGGGGGCAAGGCCTTCAAGGTAGTTGGTGAGTTCAGCTAATTTCATCCAACTAAATTACTATTAAAAGGTATTGCGGGTATAAACTGCAAAATATTTTTTGATGAGGTTATGATGCGGGCATGACATTCACTCCTCATAAAGTTTGTAATTTTGTAAGGTAAACTTACAAGTTAAGCTGACAATAAAATGGATCGTAAAACAAGGCAACTGGCATCGCAACTGCGCGAAACTACTACGAGGCTGATAAAAAAGCTCCGCAAAAAATCGTCGACTGGTGATAAGCTTTCGCTTACCGAGCGCTCAACCATTGCCCTGCTCGATCAGCATGGCGAGTTGCTGCCCAGCGAATTGGCTTCGATGGAAAAGATCACCACGCAATCCATGTCGCAGATATTGAACCACCTTTTTGAGCTGGGGTACATTAACCGCGAACCATCGCAAACGGATAAAAGGAAGGTGATCATCTCCCTGTCTGACCTTGGGCGTGAAGTACTTTACCGGGTACGCAATGAGCGCGACGAATGGCTGTACATTGCCATAAGCGACCTTTGCCCGCCCGAAGAACAGGAGTTGCTTAACCAAGCCCTGAACACGCTCAAAAAAATTATTGAACACGAATAGATACACTAAATACGGAGGGACAGGAAGATAGATGAACATAAGTACATTCAACGCGTTTAAAAGCCGCAATTACAGGCTTTTCTTTTTCGGCCAATCATTTTCACTGATAGGCACATGGATGCAAAAAACAGCGGTAAGCTGGGTAATATACGCCTTAACACACTCCGAATTTATGCTGGGGGTAACCATGTTCGCCAGCCTGTTCCCCTCATTCATCCTCTCGTTTTTAGGTGGCGTTGCCGCCGATCGTTACGATCGCTTTAAGCTGCTGCTCATCACCCAAATAGCCTCCATGATACAGGCGCTGCTGCTTACCCTGCTGGTTTACTTTAAGCATTACGAGGTTTGGCAAATTATTGCCCTGAGCGTAGTGCTTGGTATTATCAATGCCTTTGATGTACCCGCCCGCCAATCGCTGGTGTATGAAATGATAGATGATAAGGAGCACCTGCCCAATGCCCTCGCGCTCAATTCATCCATGGTAAACTTGTCGAGGCTGATAGGCCCCGGTATTGCCGGTTTACTGATAGAGAAGCTGGGCGATGATGTTTGCTTCGGCCTAAATACTTTAAGTTTTATAGCGGTGATAGGTTCACTGCTGATGATGCGCCTGCCTAAGTTTGAACAAAAACCGCACTCCAAAAATGTAGTGGCCGATTTAAAGGAGGGCTTCGCCTACATCAAAAACACCCCATCCATCGGTTTTATATTGCTGATGCTTTGCCTGATGAGTGTGCTGGTGCTGCCCTTTGCTACGCTGATACCGGTTTACGCCCGCGATATTTTTAAGGGTACGGCTTCAACCTTTGGCGTTATTGATAGCGTTATCGGGCTGGGTGCCTTTGCGGGGGCTATATTCCTGGCATCGCTTAAGCCGAACAGTAACCTGAAGCTGATATTGGCTATTAACACCGTAGTATTGGGCGCGGGGCTGGCCCTGTTCTCGCATGAGGAAGTTTACCCTATTGCCCTGGTATTCGCTATGGTGAGTGGTTTCGGTATGATGTCGCAGGTTACTATTAGTAATACGGTGATACAAACTACCGTTAGTCCGGATATGCGGGGGCGGGTAATCAGCTTTTATGCTATGGTGCTGTTTGGTTTGCAACCCATCGGCGGACTGCTCATTGGTACGGTATCGCAATACATCAACGCCCAAAACACACTGCTGGCCGAGGGTATTGCCGCCCTGCTGATCGGTGGGCTGCACCTGTACTTTTTACGTAAGGAAAAACAAAAGAATAATATACAACAGTTAGCGCCTCCGGTAAAACTACAGGAAGCCGTTAATGCCTGATAATACATACTACCTATATATGATCACCGAAATTGATAAAAACACAGCCCTTGTACTTATTGATCTGCAAAATGCCATTGTGCAATTACCCTTGCAGCACCCGGTTAACGAGGTGATAGCCAATGCCGCCAACCTGCTGCATGCCTTTCATAAAGCGGCACTGCCTGCGGTTATTGTTAACGTAAGCCCATCCGGCAAGTGGACAACCAACCGTAAGGATGCTAAACAGGCACCCGTAGCTTTTACTGCTGAGCAACTGGCCATAACGCCTGAACTGAGTACCCATGCCGATGATATATTCATCACCAAACATACCTGGAACGCTTTTTTTGATACCAATTTGCACCATGCCCTGCAACAGCGCAGCATTACCAATATTGTGCTGGCCGGCATATCAACCAGTGTAGGGGTGGAGGGTACCGCCCGTGCCGCTGCCGAACTGGGCTACAACGTAACCTTTGCCGCCGATGCCATGACGGATATGGTGCTCGAAGCGCATGAGCGCAGCCTGAAATATCTTTTCCCGCGTATTGGAGAGGTGGGTACAGTGGCCGAAATATTAGAAAAAATACCGGGCGCGCTTAACTAAGCCAGCGCCATAGTCGCATAATAATAAACAGCAGCAGGTTAATGATAACCAGCGTAGTTAGCGGAAAATAAAAGCGGAAGTTTTCGCGCTCTACCCTGATATCGCCGGGCAGGCGACCGAGCCAGTTGAGCCTGCCGTTAAAAAAATAAACAGCAAAGCCGGCAAGCATAATAAGCAGGCCGGCTAATATTAGGTATTTACCAGTATCGCTGTTGAGCAGCATGGCTGCAATTTATATTTATTGGTACATTTTAGCAATATGGAAACTCTCGTAAGCCATTTGCTTATTGTACTCGTTGGCGAGGTTTTTATAATTAACAAGGTCAACAATGGTGCCTATAAAGCACAACCCTGCGGTAAAGAAATAAAGTAGCCCCATGCCTATTTGGCCCAGCATAAAGCGGTGAATACCCGCAAAGCCAACAAAACCTAAAAGGCTTACTAATAATATATCCTGCGGATTTTTACGTTTGGTTGAGTAAACGGCAAAAAAGCGGTTTTTTTGCTGCTCGTCAAGCTCGGCGGTGGCCTGTTGTAAAAATACAACCTCTTCAGGGCTTATGCCCGAGAATGCGTAATATGGATCGTTGGGTGCGTACATGGCTTTCAGTTTTTAGTGATTTGATTAATTTGTTGATATAAAGGTACGTTGCCCTGTAAAAATAGCCAATGTAAAATAGGTTAATGCTTGCGGGTTGTCGGTAAGTGTGGTTTTTTTGGCGGTGAAAGTGGGGAAGGAGAGTTGTTGAATCTTTTTAAAGCTTATCAGGCACTGAATATTAGAAAAATCGACTATTTTTCAACTATGAAATTGACTGAGGTAAAAATTCGAAATTTTCGGAAGCTAATTAATGTTGAGTTTAAATGTAAGGATAGCATTAATACTATTGTCGGACCTAATGGTGTAGGTAAAAGCTCAATTTTAGATGCCATTAGATTAACTAAGTCGGTTTTGCTTCAATCTGTTGATAACGAAGCCGCTAGTACGCTTCAGAATATGGGGATTTTTTCTCCTCAAACAAACTCGGTTCTGTTTCATACAATTTGTAATGATGCTAGTAAAGAGGTTGTAATCACGATAAGCTTTAAATTATCAAATGAAGAAATTCAATTAGTTCAAAGTTCAATTATGGATTTCGCATTACTAAGATTGCAAAATCAGTTGGGGCAAAATCCTAGTAATAGATTGAATTTAATATCTTATTTATCTACTCCAGCAGGCCAATTACAACAGGTGCAAGTATTAAATGAAACTAAGTCTTTATTAGAAAAATTTGTAGTAGACAAAAAACTAGCAGTAATAGAGTTAACAGCATCATATACTCAGATTTTTGGTAAAAATGGATTTGATCAAGAATTAGTTAGTTTCATTTTAAGGAGTATTAACTTGAATCAAACCTTGTTTTCTGTATTTCCAGCGGATAGAAATTTTCCGACTGGTGAAGTAGGTATTCAATTAGGGCAAGGAGATTTGCAGCAACAAGTACAGTCTTATAGTATTCAACCAAGTTTGAAATTCCATAGATTGAAGAATGTTATTGTTAATTATTTACTAATGAATAACAATGATCTCTCTGCAATACAAAATGATTTTAGATTGATTTTTGAAAACTTAATCCCAGGAAAAGAATTATTTGGCATTAAAATAGAAGATTCTACAAGTAGGCTTTCAGTGCTAATTAAAGAAACAAACACAGATGCAATTTATGATATTGATTTTTTGAGCAGTGGCGAGAAAGGGTTGTTACTTACATTATTTCTACTCATCAGAACTGTTGCGAAAGGTGGTATTATTATTATCGATGAACCGGAATTGCATTTAAATCCTGCTGTCTGTAAAAACATTATAAGCTTTCTGTATAATCATATTGTGGATAAGCAAGACGTGCAAATATTAATGACAACACACTCTGCTGAAATACTTACCGCAACAAAAGAAGATGAGAGATTTCAATTGTTCCATTTAATAGATTCAAATACTGTTTCACCAATCTATAAAAATGATAATAATGAAGCGTCGGAAGCAATCAAAGCATTAGGTGTTTCAACAGCAGATTTGCTTTTCAACAAAGGTGTAATATATCTTGAAGGTACTACTGATGAAGAATATATAAATGAAGTTTTAAAAAATTACACTGTTAATTTTAAAATTCAATCTTTAGGAGGCAGAAGTATTGTTGAAAATGAGGTGAAAATTCTTCAATCTAGTGATAGAAAAAGTAAGCTTAAAGGACTGCATATTTTTATATTGGATTTTGATAATAAACCAACTGAATTAAAAGATACTGAGAATGTCAAAATTATCCAGTGGGATAGATATTCATTTGAAAATTATCTTCTAAATACTGATATTTTGTATAGTGTTATTCGAGATAGTAATCCTAAAAACTTCCCTTCGAGCAGAGTTGAATTCACAAGAAAAGTCAAGAAATTGGCATTTACCCAGATTGATGCAATCGCAATTGCAGATGTTACAGGAATACAGATCCCTAAAACAATTGGATTAAGTAAGAAAGATTTGGGATTATCAAATTCTGCAATTGACATCGCAGAACTACTTAATGAAAAGATATTAGAGTTGAAATCGACTTTGGATAATTTTATTCCAGAAACTTGGAAGGGGGTTTTTATCGAGTCTGTAAATAGTAAAACTACGCAGCTACAAGAAGATTGGGAAGAGAATTGGAAGAAGTATTGTAAAGGGAAAGAATTATTAGTTAGTATATACCAGGAATTTGGTCTTTCAAATTATAGAGATTTTATAAAAAAGTTAATCTCACAAAACAAAGCTGAGAATACCGAAGAATGGCAAATACTAAAAAATAAAATCGATTATATTATTCAAAAATAATATGATCGATTTTGAATAAATTTTTCATTTGGCGCATACAACCTCATCTCCCCCAAACAAACCACCATTCCTCACAGTTATATTCTGACGGATACAATTAGTATCTTTACCCAATAAGTTTTTATACTGAATAATGCCATCAGCTCCTGTCCCTCGTAATGAGCAAGAACGCCTTGCGTCGCTTCAATCATACCATATTCTGGATACCGCTACCGAAAAGGACTTTGACGAACTGGCCGAGCTGGCATCCGCCATTTGCGATACACCTGTGGCGCTCATCAGCTTTGTTGATAAGGATCGACAATGGTTTAAGGCACGCAAAGGGGTTGATATTTCTGAAACCGACAGGGCATTGTCGTTCTGCGCCCATGCCATCAACAAGCCCAACGAAATTCTGGAGGTTGAGGATGCCCGTCGCGATAAACGTTTCGCGGATAATGATCTGGTAACCGGCGATACCAACCTGGTATTCTACGCCGGTGTGCCGCTGGTTGATAACGCGGGCTATCCGTTAGGGTCGCTTTGTGTGATTGACAGGGAAAAGAAACAGCTGAACGATATGCAGCGCTCGGCATTAAAAGTGCTTGCCAACCAGGTGATGGATAAGCTAACCCTCCGCAAAAAGATACTCGAGCTACAGGAATCAAAAAACCGTAACTCGCGGCTCAACAAATTACTGATGACCAAGGAGCAGGAGGCCATGCAGATTATCAAGAACACGCCCATGGCCATGGCCCTGCACGTGGGGTTAGACATGACCATCCGCTTCGCTAACGATATGATGCTTAAGGCCTGGGATAAGGATGAACTGGTGTTCCACATGCCGTTTGCCAAGGCCCTGCCCGAGCTTGCCGCGTTGGATTTTCCGAGTACTATGCGGCAGGTATACCGTACCGGTATACGCTACGAGCAAACCGAGGCGCACATGAGCTACGAGCATCAGGGCGAAATAAAGCAATTTTACTATAACTACGCCTTTACCCCGCTAAAGGATGAGAACGGGCAGGTGTGGGGAATTTTAAATACCGCGTTTGACATGACCGCCGTAGTACGCAACCGCCTGGCTGCCGAAAGCGCCGAGGAACAGCTGCGCCTGGCCGTACAATCGGCCGATCTGGGTACCTGGTACATTAATGCCAGCACGCGCGAGTTCATCGCTTCGCCCAAGTTAAAGGAGTTGTTTGGCTACAGCGCCAACGAGCCTATGGGCTACGAAGCCGCCATTGCCCAAATACCCGATGAACACCGCGACCGCATAGCCCATGCTGTTGAGGATACGTTAAACCACGGCACGGCCTACGATGTAGAATACCCTATAGTTGGCTACCGCGATAAAAAGCTGCGCTGGGTAAGGGCTACGGGCAACCTGTTTAAATCGGGCGGAGATACGGCGGCGGCGCACTTCTCAGGCACCATTGCCGATATTACCGAACGCCGTGAGGACGAGCAGCGTAAAAACGACTTTATAGGCATGGTTAGTCATGAGCTTAAAACCCCGCTAACCTCCATAAGCGGCTATACCCAGCTGCAACTGGCCCGCACCATAAAGGCCGACGATAAAGCCGGGCAGGAACTGGCCATTAAATCAAAACGCCAGGTTGACCGTATGCAGGCGCTCATTACCGGCTTTTTAGATGTAGCGCGACTGACCGAGGGTAAGATCAGGCTCAACAAAAAGGAGTTTGATATGGCCACCCTGTTTGATATTTCCGCGCACGAGCTGTTAGCCGTGCATACCACACATAAACTGATCTTTCACAAGGTTGAAGCTATATCCATACACGCCGATCAGGAAAAGATTGAGCAGGTGCTGGTGAACTTTATTAACAACGCTGTTAAGTACTCCCAGTCGGGCAGCGAAATAAATGTAGACTGCATTGCCCAAGACAATCATATCACAGTAAGCGTAACCGACCAGGGCTTCGGCGTAAGCCCTAAAGACCAAAAGCATATTTTTGAACGCTTTTACCGTGTAGACAACGCTAAAACCAACCAAATATCAGGCTTCGGCATAGGGCTGTACGTTTGTAAGGAGATAGTTGAACGCCACGGCGGCCAAACAGGCGTTGAAAGCGAAATAGGCCAGGGCAGCAGGTTCTGGTTTACATTGCCGTTGGGGTTGTGAGTAAACTATATTGGTTAGCTAACAATACAGTATATTAACAAAACATTTGATGGCCTGAAAATTTAGGTCATTTTTGTTTGTTGAAAATTATGAAAGTTTCAGGTTTTACGTTTATAAGAAATGCCGTTGCTAATGACTACCCGATAACGGAAGCCATCAGATCAATTTTACCCATATGCGATGAATTTATTGTTGTTGTAGGCCAGTCGACCGACGAAACAAGGCAATTGATCGCCAATATCAACTCACCCAAGGTCCGGATCATTGATTCTGTTTGGAATGACTCTCTTAAGGAGGGCGGTGTTGTTTTTGCCCGCGAAACTGATAAGGCCTACCAGGCAATTTCGGCTGATACTGATTGGGCTTTTTATATACAAGGTGACGAGGTTGTTCACGAAAAGTACCTGCCACTAATAGTTAAGGAGATGGAGCAGGCGTCGCATAATCCGGCTATTGAGGGTTTGCTATTCAAATACCTGCACTTTTACGCGTCGTATGATTACTTTGGCGATTCGCGCCGCTGGTATCGTCGGGAGATCAGGGTAATTAAAAATCTTAAAGGCATACAATCATACCGAGATGCGCAGGGTTTCAGGTTGAATGAACGTAAGATCAAGGTTAAGCTTATTGACGCTTACATTTACCACTATGGCTGGGCCAAACCATTAACCGGACTAAATAATAAGGTGAAAAACTTCAATAAGTTTTACCACGATGATGAATGGATAAAAGAACACGTGCCCGAAACCTATGAGTTTGATTACGGCAATGCCGACAGGCTGATAAAATTCAACGACACCCACCCAGGGGTAATGCAAAAACGAATAGAAACTACACGCTGGGAGATAGATTTTAAGGACAAACCCCTGCAAAAGCATATGGACTTTAGGCGAAAGCTATTGCAACGTGTAGAGGATATCACCGGCTGGCGTGTAGGCGAGTATAAAAATTATAAGATCGTAAAAAGGTGAGGGAAAGCCTTTTGGAGATCACTGTCAGTTCAATTAATCTGCTGGCCTTATTTCAATATGCCTCAACATAAACAGCTCATCTACATAATTAAAACTAATTGGCTTCACCTGTTAGGTATATTTTTATGTACTGAGATTGTAACAGTAATCTATGCGTTCTATAACAGATCTGATGAGGGCACGCTTGTAGGACAGATATTGTTCTCAGCTCCTTTTTTGATATTTACATACGGTTTGTTGCCTCTGATAGCGTTTTACATGGCACTGCTTGTTTTAGATTTGTTGTGCTTTTCAAGGTTGAAACTACAACCATTAGCAATTGTACTGATCGAGTGGGTTATCATCGTGCCCATATTTATATATTGGGCATTAATATATGAGTATTGGCTTTGGCTTGCTTTAATATCTTCATTTTTAGTTACACAACTTATCAGAAGCAGGTGGATAAGTAGACGATTACAAGGCGGAGAAACAGCTTAACTATAATCTCACAACATCATTCCCTATTGCTCATACCTGCTCAAAATCGGGTAGCGGTAATGTTTTGTTTAAGCTAAAGTTAAATATCAAATTGGGTAAATTCTTGTTACTAAATCGAGAAACTGATATACCCAATGGTGTGTTTATACTGATAATTTTACTTGAAATTAAAACACACCAATTTTATGAAAAACAAATTCTATGTGTTGGCCGCCGCCTTGCTGGTCGGCTTGGCTTCGTGTAAAAAGGAAAAAGCGGAGATCGCTCCTGAAGATTCAGCTAACTCAACACTTACTACCAACGCAACCGTAAAGCCATTTACGGTAACAACATTAGCAGGGCGAATAAATATAATAGGCTCCCGCGACGGGCAAGGCGCGGAGGCGGGTTTCAACGGAGCTGAAGGTCTGGATCTGACAAGTGATGGAACCATTTATGTAACCAGTTTGGGCAGCATCCGTAAGGTATCGCCAACTTATTATGTTACCCGGCTTGATATAGTTGGTAACCAGGGGCAGGAGGTTATAGATGCCCAAAAAATAAAGATACAAAAGGATGGAACGATAAACTTTATAGCCAGCGACAGGATATTTAAAAATTCGCAAACTACATGGATCGTAAAGCCATCGGGCGAGGTGGTAACGCCTGCATCTAAAACAGATTTTAAGTACATGTATCAGGATTTACAGAAAGACCCCTATACAGATGAGTTATGGGTGGCCGGCCAGGCAAAGGATACTGTAAATAACAAAGCCTACGCGATACTTGAAAAATTTAAAATTAGTAATGGAAAGATAGGCACGAATACATACCGCGTGCCTGTTGACTCGTTAACAGCCGAGAATAAGGTTGACCCTAAAATAACCAGTTTCTTTTGCGGCTATAATGGTGTAAAATACATTGTTATAAACAACATCTCGATCTATAAGCTTACCCCGGCCGGTGTTTTTACACAGATATATCGTGATATTGACTTCAATATAATAAATAACGTTGGTATAGAAGGTATCACCTCTATCGTTGCAACTAAAGATAGCCGGACTATTTATGTTGCCAATGGAGGCCGTATCAGGAGTATAAGCGATGGCGTTAGTCGTACATTGGTTGGCCCTAATCATGGCAGGCAGTACCAGGATGGCGTAGGCGCGCAAGCGGATGTTCATGCCAAGCAACTTGCCCTGTCAAAGGATGAAAATACCATCTATTTTACAGACAGAAACTCACTGAGGAAATTGACGCTGAAGTAGTCGATATAAAAATTAAACAACAAGGCTCCCGATAGTAAAATGTCGGGAGCTTTGTTGTTAATGATGTAAGATTTTGAGTTTGCTTCGGGAATTCTACTCAAACTAAGACTATTTGGATTTACTTACAATTTTCGCCACACCTCGTAGTAAATTTCACCTGACGCTACTGCATAGGAGAAGCGCATGGCTTTTTTGTCCTCGCTTATCCAATAGTTTATTTTTTCCTCTTGGCCTACACCTTCTATGCCGATAACAGGGTGTTGATATAGCTTCTTCTGTAAATAAAATTTAGTGGTAGGCACTCTATATGTTCCGCTTTGGGTAATAACAAAGCCGTCGGGGCCAGGGCGCACAATAGTAAATGTGGTATCAGTGCTGATTCTAAGTACGCCTTTAGCTGATGGGCCTAAGTTTTCAGGGTCTGCACCGAATTGTACAAACTCCCATATCCCCACAAAGTCCTTTTGATTTACCTGTGCTGACGTGGTATTTACAAAAAACGAAAATAGAAATAACGCAATAATTGGTTTAAATAGAGCTTTCATAAGAAGGTTTTGGCTTTTATCAAATCTAATAAAAAAGTTATATCTATAGAAATATAGCTCCTATCAATGTCGTACAATACAGTTTGGTTTTAACAGACTATTTAAAGCAAATGATTTTATATTAGTATCTATGAAGCCTTTGTCACTTATATTCTTTACAACGCTTGTTTGCCTGTCATCATGTTTTATAACTGAGCGAGGTGATAACTCTGTCAAGACCCTTGATTTTAAGTATTTCACTATAGAAGTTCCTGAAAGTTGGCAGCAGGTTAAAGCAAGAGGCATTGATTCCTATGTTGGTGAGATTCATATCGATACCGGGACTATTATACGTTTTGATCTTGGGTGGTATACAGACCCAATGAATGAAGATGAAGATCAAGATAGGTACAGTGTACACGATGGAAGCATCTATTTGACAGATAGTTCTTCTACTCCTCAACACAGGGTTTCGATGTACTTCGCAGAGGCAAATACTGAAAATTTAGAAAAGGTACGGCACAATAAAATTAAATGGGTGACCATTGATAATCATAAAGCGAAATTGATCATACCTAAAAGGCCGGGAATTGGCACCACTGGCGTTTTTATTGATAGGTTATGGCGCAGCGGAAGCAATAATGATCGATTTGGCTTGCGTGGGGATCGTCTTACGGGAGAGCAACAGCGGCAATTGCTCAAAGCTATAATGACTTTAAGGTTTTGTGAGCATCCATCCGAGAGATAACATAATTAATTCACACTCCATTGGAATATTTATATGCAATAAATAGGTAGTTATACATTGTAAGCAACAGCTTTAGTAAAGGCTTATTGTTATTATGGTGCGCTTCTATATTTGACTAAACCTTAATTATGAACAAGCACCTTGCCCTTTCACTATTACTATCTACAGCTTTGTTAGGCTGTAAGAAAGAAACCGGGTCTAAAAAAGTTGATGAGCCCCAAAGCGATCAAACACACATCGCTACATTTAGTATTCAGGATTTTAGCATATCCGATGGCTCGTTATCAACAAATGGGTTAAAGACCAACGCGCTGAAAGATGACATTAAGTATCTACATTATGGTGCCTACAGAGGTGAGGTTTCTGATTACCATTTTGCGCTAAATGTTCATAAAGTTGCCTATCAGGATTACACTCAGGCAAACTTTGGAAAAATAACAGACTCTCTTACCAATGGCCCTAAACGTGTTTATTTTGTGGGGACACAAGTAAAAGGTGCTATTGGCACTGATCAAATTCCGGGTACCGGTGGTAGTTTTATCGCGCACCCAATGTTTGCACCGGCAAGCACCGATTTAAAAGATGACATGTATTATGCCGCGTTAGATACCACCGTAAGCGGACCTATTAACAAGCAAATAGTTTTAAAGCGGATGGTTACAAAAGTAACTCTCAAGATCAGTGATCCTATTCCGTCAAACGCAGCTAAGCTTGTTTTTCAATTTATGGATTATCCTCCAACTTTCGACTTAGCTACAGGTACCGGTCGTCCGCGAACGAGAGAAGAGGAATATTTACCCCGGGATTTTGTATATGATGTAAAATCAGCAGATAAAGGTAAATCCAATTTTGAACTATGCGTTTATGTTTGGCCTTATCGTTACAGAGAATTATCTATTACTTGTTTTGACAAGAACGGGAAGGTTATAGCTACTAAGATAATGCCTAAAAATCAGTATGATTTTTATACCAATCTGGAAATAAACAGGCACTATACATTTAGTGGTTACTTGTTTGGTCATCAAGCTACATTTGGAGTAACGGTAGATAAAAAATGGGATGAACCTGTAAACATGCCTTACAGCGTTACTGGAGTTAAACGAAGCATTAAATAGTCTTTTCATCATTAGTTTTTTTATTAACGCCGGGCTTAATAGCCCGGCGTTTTTTAATAACCCTGCATTGCAAAGGATTTGATAGTTCACGTATCTGCTTATAACTTTTTTCGGATTTCGATATCATTTATATATTTGACCGTTCATTAGTGATTGGTTCTGTTAAAGAATGATCATTGATAACTTCTTCGGGATGTAGCGTAGCCCGGTATCGCGCCAGCATGGGGTGCTGGAGGTCGGAGGTTCGAATCCTCTCATCCCGACTTTGATCATCTTTATATAAAGAGGCCTTACCCGGTCTCTTTTTTTTGTGACATATTCTTTCTATCTCCGCCAAATCTCAATATATTCATGCCTATCTATCAGGTATATATATGGAAAGCACATCTATCCCTAAAAAGTCAACAGCTAAAAAAGTATTCGCTCTTGTTACGGCTGCCTTTGCATGGGCTGCTGTTATTGTGCAATACTGTATCGGCAATGCAAGTGTTGTAAACTTTCTGAGTTATTTTACCATTTTATGTAACCTGCTGGTGGCTGTTTGCCTCACTTTTTCAACATTGATGCCGGGCAGACGGGTGGGTAAACTCTTTTCAGGCCTTTCTGCACAGAGCGCTATCGCGGTATATGTTTTTATAGTGGGTTTGGTGTATAACACGGTGCTGCGAGGTATTTGGGCGCCAACAGGTATGGCCTGGTTGGTTGATAATACTTTGCATGTTGTTGTGCCGGTACTTTACCTGTTATACTGGGCATTGTACAGACCGCATGGGGCTTTACAATGGCAATCGGGTTTTTACTGGGCTGTATTTCCGTTGCTATATCTGGTTTACTCGCTTGTGCATGGGGCAATGGTGCATTGGTACCCTTATCCTTTTATTGATGCCGATAAGTTAGCTTACACCAGGGTATTCATTAACGCGGTTGTGGTAACAAGCGCGTTCGTCATCACCGGATTAATTATTGTGCTGATCACCCGGTCGGGTAAAAGATCTTTGTAAATACAATTTATCTACAATTTTAGTATTATTGTTTGCTCTGTTGCGGAGTATTGCCATATAAAATTGGCCTGTTTAACCCCTTCTCAAAAAAATATTTTGCAAATTTTGCATACGCATTAGTCGTTATGTAAACTTACTGTGTCTTTAGTGTGAATCTACCTGCCTTATGCCATTCTGTGTAATGATCGTGCTGTTTTGATGGAGTGGCGTGTGTTATTTTTTAGATTTTTAACATACTGAACATTATTATTTAATCACCAAACAATACATGAGGTTCGCAAAGCTGAGTTTTAAGAGAGGAAGTTTATTTAAATTTTTTAACAGCCGCCAGCTAAAAGTGATAGGCGCGGGCTGCCTGGTCATCTCCACCGCGTTTACATGGTATAAGGATAAGCTGCCCACCCCTGATGCTGATAACGGCGGTCTGTTTCTGCCCGATGGTTTCAGTGCGCTGGTAGTTGCCGATAGCTTAAAAGGCCGCGCCAGGCACATCGCCGTAAACAGCAATGGTGATATTTATGTAAAGGCCCGTTTCCATAACATGAATGATGGTTATGGCAACATAGCCCTGCGCGATACCAATGGCGATGGCCGTATGGATGTAGTACAGCCCTTTGGTAAGTACGATGGACACTCGTACGGTACAGCCATGAGGGTACATAACGGCTACCTGTATTTTAGCTCAGAACTGACGGTTTACCGCATGAAGCTCGATCCTAAAACCTTAGTGCCCGAGGGTAAGATAGATACCATTGTTGCCGATGATCCGCCGTATCACGAGCATCAAACCAAACCTATAGCTTTTGATGATGATGGCCATATTTATGTGGGCTGGGGTGCAGGCTCAAACGCCGGACAGGAGAAAAACCGTGTGCCCGGCTCAAAAGGCGTAGGCGACCCGTTTGCGCCCGATAAGGGCAACCCCATGCTGAAAGATCATGGGGGCATCTGGCGTTTTGATGCCAACAAACTCAACCAAAAACAACTGAACGGTACCCGCTATGCTACCGGCCTGCGCAGTATTGTGGCGCTGGATTGGGACCCGAAAAGCAAATCGCTTTTTACGGTGAACCACGGTCGTGATGATTTCAGGTTGCTATGGCCTGATCTTTATTCGCCCTGGGAAAGCGCCATGCTGCCTGCCGAGGAGTTTTTTAAGGTTAATGAAGGACTTGACGGCGGCTGGCCATATTACTATTACGATCAGATAAAGAATAAAAAACTACTGAACCCCGAGTTCGGCGGTGATAAGATAAAGGAAGGCAACGGCGCCAAATTACCAAAACCACTCATCGGTTTTCCCGGTCACTTTGCACCTAACGATCTGTTGTTTTACAAAGGCAAGCAATTTCCGGAGCGTTATAAAAATGGCGCGTTCATCGCTTTTCATGGCGCTACTAACCGTTCGCCGTATCCGCAGGCAGGGTATATCATCGCGTTTGTGCCGTTTAAGGATGGTATGCCATCAGGCGAGTGGGAGGTATTTGCCGATGGCTTTGCCAAGGTTGACCCAATTACCAGCGTGAGCGATGCGATGTACCGCCCAATGGGGCTTTCAGAAGGGCCGGATGGTTCGCTCTATATTGGCGATACCGAAAAGGGCCGTATATGGCGCGTAATATACAGCGGTAATAAAAAGGAGTTTGGCGCGGCACAGTTAGCCGGTATGCAAAAGCGTAAGCAAACAGCATCAAACATTAAAACACCTGATGTTACTAAGGATAATTTATTCGCCAAGCTGCCTAAAACATCTGCGGTTTACAGCACATATTGCGTAGCTTGCCACCAGGTTAATGGTAAGGGTGATGGCAACAGGTTCCCGCCGCTGGAGCAATCGGAGTGGGTGAACTGGGATAAATACCGCCTCATCAACATTATACTTAATGGCTTAAGCGGCCCTATCACCGTTAAGGGCTTGCCTTATAACGAGGTGATGCCTGCCCACGGTAGTTTTTTAAGTGACGATCAGGTGGCCGAGGTGCTTAACTACATCAAATCAAACTTTAACAACACACCCGAAATTGTTACCGCGGCAGAGGTAGCAAAGGTTCGTAAAATGACTGCCAATAAAAAATAGAACATGCTAAAGAGATATAACCATACCATAAAGAGATTTTTAACACCCGTACTTGTAGCTGCCGCCCTTACCGCGAATGCGCAAACTGATGATGCCCTTTTTACAACCAAGGTATTTACGCCGCCCGGCAGCTTTACCACAGGTGTTGAAGGCCCCGCGGTTGATAAGGATGGTAACTTGTACGCTGTAAACTTCGACCATGATGGTACGATAGGCAAGGTAACTCCCGATGGTAAGGCAAGCATATTTATTGAACTGCCTACCGGTAGCATAGGCAACGGAATAAGGTTTGACAGCCACGGCAATATGCTGATAGCCGATTATACCCACCACAACATCATCAAGGTAAATATGGCCACTAAAGAGCAGCAGGTATTTGCCCACGAGGATAAGATGGCCCAACCCAATGATATTGCCATTGATAAATACGACAGGCTTTACGCCAGCGACCCGAACTGGAAAGCCGGCACAGGTAAAGTTTGGCGTATTGATACCGACGGCAAGGTTAGCTTGCTGTTAGATAGCATGGCCACGGTGAACGGCATTGATGTTAGTCCGGATGGGAAGACCTTGTATGTTAATGAGCTTAGAAAGATCTGGGCATTCAGCCTGTCGGCCAAAGGAGAGGTTAGCAAGAAAAGATTGGTGATCGAGTTTCCTGATTTTGGGATGGATGGTATGCGTTGCGACGTAAAGGGCAATATATACCAGGCGCGCTATGCCAAAGGCACGGTAGCCAAAGTATCGCCAAAAGGAAAGGTGATACAGGAGATCAAGCTAACCGGCCAAAAACCAACCAATGTAGCCTTTGGCGGCCCCGACGGTAAAACCATGTACGTAACTCTACAGGACGAAAAGAACATCGAAACCTTCCGCGTTGATCAACCCGGCCGCGAATGGCAGATGACGAAGAAACAGAAGTAGTAAGATGTGATAGGTGAGATTAATTATGGAGCCGCTTCCGTTTGGTGGCTTTTTTCTTTTTGGGAGGATATATATCGGGTGGCCAGCTGATAATTCTGTTTACATTTGTTATTGATCCACTCCACATTAGCATATGCCCATTAAAGTTTTTATCAAAAATACCCTCAATTAATGCGTATTTGTTGTTAAGTTTCTGTATTTCAGGTAAATACATACTATCCCTCATCATGTCGACCCATACTCCATTTTTGGAAATACCAAGGTTACAGTCAGTTTTATGTACATAAATAGCACAATTTTCAGAATAGAGTGTTAAATACCCTATAACTATAACACGTTTCTTGTGGTATTTTTCGGGATTAGCGATCAGTGATATAATAGAAACTTCATCTAACTCAGGTCGATCCTGATGAGGAGCCTTCTTTAATACACCAATGTTTGGTTTGGATGTTTGATAGGGTAGCAGAAACATTAATAACAATAATGCTGTGATGGTAGGTTTAACTTTCATGTTGTTTTAAATATACAAAACGACAGTGATTTCATAGCATCATTAGTTGCCAAAACAAAAATGGCCGGACAGAATCCGGCCATTTTTTGTTATTAATAATTGTGCGACTTACATATTATCAGCCTGCCTGATACCTGCTTTATAGTAAAGCTCGGCCAGGGTTTTTTGGTAGCCCGATATCATGCTTTCGCGCTTTATCTTCATATCTATCAGCTTGCTTTCGCGTGTGTTAATCAGGAATAGGGTACTTTCACCCAAATCAAACTTTTGCAACTCACCGGTTAGCAGTACCTGCTGGTTGTTGATACTCTGTATTTGCACCACTAACTGTGAGCGGTATGCACTGAGATCATTATATGAGGAGCGGATGTTGTTGCTGATCTCACGCCCTGATTGTTGCAGGTCGTAGTTTACTTCCTGTTGCTTTATCTTTACCTCGCGCAGCTTACCACGTTCCTTACGTAAAAACAGCGGGAAGGCAAACTCAACACCGACCTTGTAGTTGCTCCAATTAAAATCGTAATAATCGGGCACGTAACTGTTAAAATCCCGACGGGTTGATAGCAGCGACCCGCTGATGTTGATCTTCGGTTTCAGCAACTCCTGCCTGTAGCGCCTGTCAATATCCAGCTGCGCGCTCTTGGCACGTAACTTTAATAATTCCGGGTGCTGTTGCTCGGCCTGGCCAAGCAGGGTTTCCAGCAGTGTATTATCCGGCAGTACAATATTCTGGTTAACAGATTCGGGTACGGCATTTCGGGGCAGCTCAAGCGGCGTACCCTCATCATTCCATAAATGGTTTGATAGCACCAGCGCTGCATTTTGCAGCACGATAGTGCTTTTTGCCAGCTGTATCTGCCTGTCCTGCACGGTAATACTTGCCTCTACCGAGTCTATCGGCGGTTTATCGCCAATAAGGGTCTGTCTTCTTAAAGCCTCAAAGCGGCGCTGCGCCAGATCAACACCCTCCTTAAGCAGCAGATACTCGCGGTAGGCATAGTACCAGGCCCAGTAATCCTTAGCGGCGGTATACCATACGCTGTTTATTTGTTTCACCTTTTCGGCCTCGGCATAATTTACCATGGCTTTGGCTTGTTTCAGGGTGCTGCGTCGCTCATCAATAAGCAAACCCTGCCCTAACGGAATGGTCAGGCCAACCCCGGCAAGCCCCGGTTGCGGTGTGCGTGTTTCAGGATTGGTATAGGTGCCCACGCTACGGTCATAGCCCACCTTAAGGTCGGCACCGGCAACGTACAGCGGTACTTTAAGTTCGCTGTTCCAGTTGTTGTAATACTCGGTATTGCCAAACAGCTTGCGGTTGAATGATGCCTTTACAGCCGGGTCAAAATACCCCGACGATTGCAACACGCTGGCCTTTGCTGCCTCGCTTAATAATGCCGCCTGTTTTACTATAGGGTGGCTCTTGAAAACTATTTCCTCCAGGTCTTCAAGGGCGAATACTTTACCCGTATCAGCCGCTGCCCTGGTGGCTTGCGCGTAGGCGCCCGCCTTAATTAATAGTATTAACAGGCCGGCAGCTAAATAACGTTTTAATTCCATGTTGATGTTATTAACTGTATACATTGGCGGCTTTTACTTCTTTTTGCCATCTGCTTCAGCGGTTTCAGGTTCCTTCTCCAAATTCGGCGGAAAACCGTTCAGCTGTCGCCATATCTCATACCATAGCGGTACCGAGCGCAGTATAATACGGCCATACACGCCCGATCCCTGCCTTAACTGTATTGGCCATGGCTCATCATTTTTCGGCACCGGATTGTCCGGACGTATCAGCACGCGGTATTTGCCGCCATTGCTGCTCACACGGTCAATTGCCCATATTTTACCGGCAAACGTACCCACGGCAACTGATGGCCAGCCCGAAAACTGTACCGATGGCCAACCCTCAAATTGCAGGCGCACATCGCTGGTATCTAATATAAGGGGTACATCCATCGCGCTTACATAAAGCTCGGCGGCAACCAATGGGTCTTTAGGTTGCAGGGTAGCAATCGATTCGCCCTCCTTAATATTTTCGCCGATACCGGCTTTCAATGTTTTTACCACAAAGCCATCCTGCGGGGCACGTACTATGTACAAACCACGGCGAATGCTGATGTTCGATATATCGTTACGTAGCTTGGATATCTCGCCACGCACGCTTGCACGACTTGACAAGGCCGAACTCATATCCGACTGCGCCTTAGCCAGTGATTCCTGGTACTTGGCCCTGATGTTATCCAAGTCGATACGGGCATTAAGCAAGCCTTGCTTAGAGTTGTTCAGCTTATTTTGCTGACCGATAACCTTGGCATTATCTTCCTGCAATTTTAACCTGCGGGTTTCAATATCCGTTAACGAGAACAAACCATCTTTATAACCTTTCTCATAACGTTCTAAGCGCGCTTTGGTAGTTTCAAAGTAGTTTTTAACAGCTACCAGGTCAGCGCTATCAATCTCCACGTAATTCTGCGCTTGCAACACCTTGTTCTCCGCTGCCGATAACTGATAACGCAAACCGCTGTTCAGCGCTTTTATCTGCGCGGTGGTAGCATCCATTTTTTGTACGGCGGCGGTTTCGCTGTTGCGTTTGGCATCCAGCTGCTCGTCTAAACGTTCAGGCAATTCAGGGTCAAAGTACGATTGGCTGGTTTCAGAGATCACCAAAATGGTATCGCCCTTTTTAACTTCCTGCCCCTCGCGCACAGCCCAGCGCTCAATACGGCCACCTATCTGGTTCTGCACTGTTTGCGGGCGATCCTGCGGCCTCAACGCCGTTACCGTACCCTTACCGGGGATGGTTTGTCGCCAGGGCAACAGTAGTATTATTATTAAAACTATAAGGCAAATGCTCATAATACGCCCCAGCGTACGCGAACCATTAGCATTGATCAGCTCATCGTTTGATTGCACAGCCAAACCTTCCATTTGTTTGTTGTGCATGTGGTTGTGTGATATGTTAGCCATGTTATTTAGCCTCCTCCAGTTCCATATCGGTTACTACAGCAAGTTTCTCGCTGCCGGTAACCATGTCAAACACGGTGTTCAGGTTGGTCATTAGTTTTTCAACGGCGTAGCTAATCTGTACAATGATCACCTCGGCAGCAACGAATTGCCCGAAGGTCATTTGCCTTTCAACCACAAAGAATGAACCTAACAGCAGCAAACCACCCATCAGCACGGTACGCAGGGCAACCGAACTCATAAAGAATTTTTTAAGGATGCTGAAATGGTCATTACGGGCCATCAGGTATTTGGCGGTTATCTCGTCGGCGGTTTTGCATATGCCGTCCATTTTTTCAGTGTTGCCACGATATTGGTCAAGGTCGGCGGCAACTTCTTCCAGATGGGCTACCAGCTCATATTTATGGCCCGATTCCTCAATGCTGGTTTGTACACCTTGCCTGTAATACAGAAAGATGATTACACCAATAGCCACAATAGCCAAAAAGCCGAACACCATAAATACCGGGTGATAAAATGATAGCAGTATCGCGCTAAAAAATATCTGCACAGCGGCAGCCACAATATCAACCAATAGCTTGGTAAGGCCTTTTTGTATGGTCAGGATATCGAAAAAGCGGTTAACCAGTTCGGGTGGGTGCTCGCCTTCCATCTCCTCCTTTTTAATGCGCGGCAAACGGAAAGCGAATTCCATTGATGCCTTGGCAAATATTTTTTGTTCGAGGTATTCAACCAGCGTAAGCTGGCCTATTAGTAGTGCGCCGCCTATAACAACGCCTATCAATACAACGGCTATCAATATATAGGTTGAGCTGTACATAGCGCCGTTGGCCAGTAGGTTAAAAACGGCCGTAGTACCCAGGGGCAGGGTAAGGCCAATTAAACCTATCAGCAAGGCGAATACAAAAATGTAGTTAATGGTAGAACGCTCGTAGTGCAGCAGGCGCACCAGCCGCTGCCACGGGGTGGGAGCATCAGCATGCTTCTTCTTTTTCATAAAAGAGGGTTAAATAATATATAAATTAATTGTTGGATTGGCCATGCCAATAAAATGCAGCCGTGCCTAATAAGCGCACAACTGTGCAGGGCTCATGCCGTAAGGCAAAAGCCAATTGAACATACTAAGCCTATGCTATTGCGAGAATAAGTTTATCCGCGGCAATATTTAGCGCTTAAACGTTAAGTAAAAGGGAGTTCGGAGGCGGTGTGAGTACATCGCGCAGCGGCTCTTTGAAGATAGAGAAACTATATACAAAGAAGTTGTTTTGCAAGCGTGTTACCCACGTAAAGGCATTAAAGTTAATGCCGTACTCAAAGCATGAGTATATTTTTTTGCTGCTTTTGTCAAAGCTGTTTTCACTTGGGTTAGAATTGCTCTCATCCTCGGCTTTTTCAACCGTGCATGCTTTCATTGCTGAAGTGTAGTAACCAATAAACAGATCGCAGGATTTTATAGTGAATACCGCGATAAGCAATATCCCTAAAAGTCCTCTTAGCGATTGGTTTCTTAATATGTTTACTAACTGCATTATGGCAAATATAACGATAGTATTTGTAATAGCTTATTTGCCCCGCTGTTAACAATGTGTTAAAATGCCCTATTTTGACACGATTGTTACTTAAAATATTGATTGTAATGAATTTGTGTCATTTTTTCATGGGTTTTCTTATAAGTTTCTAATGTTTTTAATAGATATTTGAGATATAGCCGCTGCAAGTAGTGGCTATCGATCCAATTTTTACCTATTTACTTAACCATAACCTATGGAAAAATCTCGTCGTACCTTTATCAGGCAGGCATCATTGGCCGGTGCCGGTATTTTACTCAGCAAAACCGGCTGGACAGCCAAAAGCTACAAACGCATTATCGGCGCTAACGACCGCGTGCGGGTTGGTGTTGTTGGCTTTGCCGACAGGCACCGCAGCTCACACATCCCGGCGTTTATGAACCATTACAAGGAGCTCAATTTTGAGGTGGTTGCCGTGTCAGACATCTGGAACAAGCGCCGCGAGGAGGGTGCCGCCATTTGGAAAGAAAAAATGCAGAATGATGTTAAGGCCTATCGTAATAACGAGGAGATGTATAATGCCAAGGCGGTTGACGCGGTATTTATCAGTACGGCCGATTTTCAGCACGCCCGCCATACCATTGAGGCCGTAAAAGCCGGGTGTGATGCCTATGTTGAAAAACCCTTTGCCGAAACTATGGAGGATAACCGTGCCGCCCTCAAGGCAGTTAAGGAAACCGGTAAGATAGTGCAGATAGGTTCGCAACGCCGCAGCGGTACCAATTACCATGCGGCTAACGATTTTATAAAATCGGGCAAGTTTGGGCCGATAACTATGGTTGAGCTTACCTGGAACGTGAACCAGCCCGGCCGCTGGCGCCGCCCGGAATTATTGACCCAGTTGAAGGAAGCGGATACCGACTGGAAACGCTTTATCATGAACCGCCCGTTTGAGGCTTTTGACCCGAGGATCTATCTGGAGTATCGCCTGTTCTGGCCGTATTCATCAGGCTTGCCCGGGCAGTGGATGAGCCACCAGATTGATACCGTACACTGGTTTACCGGCTTAAAGCATCCGCGCAGCGTGGTGGCTAATGGGGGGATTTACCAATGGAAGGATGGCCGCCGCAATTGGGATACCCTGATGGCTGTGTTCGATTATGGTCCGCTGGATGATGCTTCAAAAGGTTTCCAGGTAACGTTTGGCTCGCGCATGCACAATGGCGACGAAAACCCGGCCGAAATTTACTACTCTAACGGTGGCGAACTGAACCTCATCACCAATAAAATATCGCCCAAGGGAGGTCTTACCGAAAAAATGGCCGCGGCTATGGGCATGAAGGCAAACCTGCTGCCCGATATGGATCTGAAAAGCAGTGAAAAGGTGGTAGCATCAGCCAATACGGGTGGAGATATACTAACATCAAACCACATACGTAACTGGATGGAATGCGTACGCAGCCGCAAGCAACCTAACGCCCCTGTTGAGGCAGGTTATAGCCACTCGATAGCCAACATCATGACCACTGCCGCCGCGCATACCGGCAGCAAGGCTACCTTTAACGAGGCAACGCAGGAGGTGATGGCCAATGGCAAGGTGTTTAAATACTAAACCCATCACGTTATGAAAGCATTAAAAATAGCCGGGCTTGCTATGGGCTCGGCGCTTTTATCTTTAACGGCTATGGCACAGCAGCAGGTGAGTGTTGTGCCATCATCAACACAAAAAAAAGTTGATATTAAGTTTGGCGACCAGGTATTTACTACATTTTTATACCCGGATACGCTTGAAAAACCGGTGCTTTACCCGCTGCATACTGCCGATGGGTTGGTGGTTACACGCAGCTTTCCACTAAGTAAGCGTGAGGGCGACCCGACAGATCACCCGCATCACATTGGGCTATGGTTCAACTTTGAGAAGTTGAACGGCCTCGACTTTTGGAATAACAGTTATGCCATACCGGCATCCCGCAAAAGCCAGTACGGGTGGATACGCACCGATAAGATAATACAAACAAAAAGCGGCAAAACAGGTATATTGGTTTACCATGCCAACTGGACAAACCAGGCCAAGGATGTGATACTGGAAGAAACCACCCGCTTTGAGTTTAGTGGTACGGCGAATGAACGGGTTATTGACCGCATCACCACCCTGAAAGCTGTACAAGATGCCGTATTTACTGATGCCAAAGATGGCTTGCTGGGCCTGCGTGTAGCGCACGAATTGCAGATACCAACTACCGAAGATCAGAAATTTACTGATGATAAGGGTATTGAAACCGTTGTTAAGGGTGGTACGGATAAAGTGGCTAATGGCAACTTCCTGACCAGCGAGGGCAAAACCGGCGATGCTGCCTGGAGTACCCGAGGCGTATGGTGTAAAATGTTTGGCAAGATAGGTGCCGACTCGGTGAGTGTTACTATTATTGATCACCCTAAAAATCCTAATTACCCAACCTTTTGGCATGCCCGTGGCTATGGGCTGTTTGCCGCCAACCCGCTTGGCGAAAAGGTATTCACCAACGGGAAATCAGAAAAAAACCTGACGCTGAAAAAAGGCGAATCAGTAACATTTAAATACCGAGTGGTTATCAGCAATGGCAGCAGTACGCTCAGTGCGGCACAGTTGAATGCATCGGCAGGTAGCTTCGCTAAAAAATAAAAAAGCCCGAAAGGGCTTTTTACATATTATTCGCTTTTGGGGCGTAATACATCCGTAAGGTAAAAACTCATTAACGGGTATTGGGTATTAAATATCAACGCGTTGTTTGGTGGTGCCTGGCCAATGCTGTTCAGGTAAGCCAGTTTCAGGGTGATGAATACGGCTTTCATTAAGGGCGTGTAGGTATTGCAGTGTGTTATGTAGGTTTGCTGCAATTCGGTAAATACGCCCGATGCTTTTTCGTGCATGCCTACTTTAATGTATGCCATTGTTTTGAAAACTTGTGTGTAATAGCTTAGTGGCTCGTTCATCTTCCTTTCCGGCAAAATGCTCTCTGTAAATTGCGCTTCCTTAACGGTATTGCAGCTGGTAGCCATAGCAATAAGCATCAGCAGATCAATACATTCATCCTGTTTGCTGCCGGTAACTATGAGTATCTTATTGATCTCCGCGAACAGATCGGTGTTAGTGATGCCATAGTTCAGCAAGTTAAAAATGGTTTCGAGGCATAGTAGGGGCATCTGCACAAAGGCGGGGTCAAGGTATGCTATATCCTTTAGTTCGGTTATTTGCTGCTGCATTTTAACGGTATCCATTTCAACCGCGGCGGTTAGCGCGAGCAGTACATGTGCCTTAACGCGCTGTGCGGCAGTTAGCTGAAAACCAAGCAACTTGTTTAGTAACAAATTGTATTCAGGGCCGATAAGTTCGATGCCTAACAAGGTGTCAAGCAGAGGCAATGCACTAAGTTGTTTTACACTGCCATTCTTCTCCAACAACTCAGCTATAAAAAATGCCAGATCCGCTTTTTCGGTCGGATCAGGCTGCATGTTGGCCAGGTTTTCAAGGGCCGTGAATTGATCGTTCTTAACCGCGTGTAATACTATCCATTTTGTAACGGCCATCTTTTTGGCATCGTGTATAAACAGGGTGCTAACGGTGCGGGCAAGCGCCGCGTCGAAAACGTAATCATTATCGGCCAGGAGTTTTTTTGCGAGTTTGTACTCTAAAAAATCCTTATTACCCAGGTGTATACGGGTGCTGTAGTGTATTTCATCGCCCTCGTTCACCTCGCGTAAAAAGCCGGTGCCAAGCAACTCGTTATAAGCGCTACGGTATTGTTTTAACAGGGCATTTACATCGGCTTTGTTAATGCTGTATATTTTCCGGCTGATATCAAGCCCTGCTGAAAGTTCCTTTAAAAGCAACTGCTTTTCGGTAGCGAGCGATCCGCTGTAAACTTTATTAAGTATAAAGCTGGCTATCAATTCATAAGCTGCGGTATGGTTGGCCGCGTTTACCGAAAAATGATCCTTATGGCTCCGGTAAAATGTTTGCAGATAGAATGGATAGCTCAGCCTTTCGGCAAGTTCAAGATTGCTGATGCGCTGGCAGGGTATATCAGGGTTGATCCTTTTACATACCTGCATAATTTCGTCCATATCCAGCGGCGGGACATTAACCGGTTTGTGCCTGTCGTGTATCGCGCCTAAAAACCAGGCATCGGTACCGTTATCAACCTCCTGGTTAAAATTAAACCATGAAGCCGGTCGCATAGTGATGATCAGCTTAAACCACGGATGCGATTGGTAAAGGGCGAAAACCTGCGCTATCTCATCCGTAATACGGCGGTACTCACTGGCCTTGAACATGTGCTCATCCAGCCCGTCAATTATCAAAAAAAAGCGGGCGTTTTTACCCGTAGCCTGATCAATGATAGAGGCGATATCATCCCCCGGCCTGTAGCCAAGCATGGCCAGCAGCCAATCATTAATGCTGCGGCCGCTTATAATGGTATTCACCAACGCGCTGCTGCTAAAAAACAGGATGATATCATTATTAACGCTGGCTAAGCGGTGTTCTATCTGTTCGTCAACCCAATGGCAAAGCGCTATGGTTTTACCGTACCCCGCCGGAGCCGAAATTACGGTTGCCGAGTGGTCGCTGTTAAAAAAGGTTTGTATATGCCTGTCAAAAAAACGGCGCTTAATGGTTTGATTATATGGTATGCCCGACCGGTTCTTTAGCGCCTGCAAGGTAAAGCCGGTAACCTTGGCGGCATTGAACCTCAATGCCTCGCAAGCCGGATCGGCGTTGTTGGCAGGCTGATCGGCATGGGTTTTTACAAAGCAATCCCAGTTATTATGGCCGCAAAACTTGGCCATAGCATCAACCGTAAATAATGATGGGTTGAACTTGCTGTGCGCAAAACCGTATATGCGTTTTAAGGTGGTTTCGCTAACGCGATGCCGGGTATTATTACTTATTAAGGTAGATAGATTTTTACAATCGTACGGCACTATGTTCGATATTCCGGCTACGGACAGAACATGGCTCTTTAATTCTTCAAAATAATGAGGCAGAAAAGTATTCATAATCAGGCATAGGTGTTGGTGAGTAATCTGAATTCCAATCTAACTCAATAGCTCCATTTAAAATGCCTGGAAAAAAAGCACCGGCATAAATCAATTAATTAACGGGATGAATATTAAAAATAATAGTATCAGGTATATAATATATAGCTTTTACGAATATAAAAATTATTGGTTCTATTTAATTTAAAATAAAATGAACAAAGTGAATAAGTTAAATATCAACTGAACAAAACGTTGTTTATTTAACCTAAATGAACAAAGTGCCTTAAAACTTATTATTTGCTGTTAGCGTAATTTGAGGGTATCAGTTATACCTAACACCGAATAATATGGGCATCTATACCTTTATCATCAGGCTTCTTACTCTCATTTTTTTGCTTACGCTAACCACAGTTAGTGTTAATGCCCAGCGTATTTATGCCAACAGCCAGGCAAACGGGCGCGCCGGGGTTTTATGTCTTAATTGCCAGGTAACTAACCCTGGTAATGCCGTTGATGGCAATCCGCAAACGTATTCAACCATAGCGGTTACGGTTGGCCTTGCAGCGAGCACTTATCAGGATTTGATATTTACCGGGAGCACCAAACCTGCCGCAAACACCACCATGCGCTTTAAAGTAGGTACGGGCGATAATTTACTTAGCCTTACAGCGCTTGGCGGCATATCTGTACAGGCGTATAATGGCACAAATACAGTAGGGCCTTTATATACCGCGGCAACATTATTAGGCGTGGCCAGCAACAACAACCAGATAGAACTGGCCATAACCCCAACTCAAATTTATGACAGGATACGCATCACCGTAAATGGCGGTTTGGTGGGTGCATTGGCTAACCTTTATGTATACGAGGCTTATTTTAATGGCCCTAACCCGGTACCATGTAATACGGCTATTGATGAGTTGAACGGTATCTCATCGGGTTTATTAGGCTTGGGTGTGAATGTGGGCGGGGTTGCCAATCCGCAATTAGCTATTGATGGTAATGCGAATACCTACTCAACTTTAAATGCCGGGGTTGGCGTAGCCGGATCTTTCGCGCAGCAAACCATCATCTTCCAATCGCAATCAGTAATTGGCGATTCGCTGCGCCTTAACCTGGCTATACCGCAGGGGCTTTTGGATCTGGGTTTGCTCACACGCATATCACTAACATCATACTTGGGTAATACCAGTAATAACGACGAGCAGTTTTTAAACGCTTCACTGCTGTCAGTCCGTTTGCTTGATCTGGATGGCGATAGGCGCAGGGTTACGGTAACCTATGTGCCACAAAGTGTTTACGACAGGGTGCAACTAAAAGTAGGTGGTGGCCTTGCTAATGTGTTAACCAGCCTGAATTTATACGAAGCGCAGCGGGTACTACCCAAGCCAGTGGTGAGCTTTAACAATACCGCTACTACCAGCATACAAAGCTGCGCGGGTAGCGCTGTTACCTTAACCGTGCCAGCCATTACAGGTACCACCTATAATTGGTATACTACCGAAACCGGTACCACCCCGGCATTTACCGGCACAAGCTTTACTACGCCGGTATTGAATGCTACAACAACTTACTATGTATCAGCATCGCGCACGGGTTGTACTGATGCATCCGACCGTACGGCAGTAACTATTACCGTAAGCCCGATACCTGTGGCGCCGGTGATTGCTAACGCGGCATTAACTGCCTGCCCTGGTCAGCAAGCTACCTTAAGCGCGCAACCGGTAACCGGCGTTACCATGCGTTGGTATAATACCGCTACCGGCGGCACCCCGGTATACACCGGCAACGCATTTACAACAGGCGCACTCACTACCGATACTACTTTTTATGTGGAGGCTGCAACCGGCGGAGGTGCCTGTATCAGTCCATCGCGCACACAGGTAACGGTTACGCTTAGTCCGCTGCCTGCGGCACCGGCTTTGGCAAATGCTAATGTATCGGTATGTACCGGCCAGGCCGCGGCCTTTACTGTAACCGCGCCGGTGAATGGTGTGGTGTATCTCTGGTATAACACGGCAACAGGTGGCGCCGCTATTTTTACCGGTACAAGCTTTGTTACCCCGGCATTAACCGCCAGCCAAAATTATTATGTAGAGGCCGAAAATGCGACCGGCTGTACCAGCGGCACCCGCACATTAGCCAGCGCCACAGTGCAACCGCCACCGGCCAACCCCATCCTCGCGGCTAATAACCTGACCATTAGTGCCGGGCAAACCGCAACCATCAACGTAAGTAATATGCAAACCGGTATTACCTATAACTGGTATACCTCGGCAACGGCATCCACATCGGTGTTTAGCGGTACATCATTCACCACGCCCGAGTTATTCGCTACCACAACTTATTATGTTGAGGCTGTTAATAGTTCAGGTTGTCCATCGGCGGCGCGCACGGCAATATCCATTAATGTAAGTATCGATACCAACGCCCCGTGCTCATTCGCTAATCAGCAAACCAGCACCGTAAACGGCCTGTGTATTGGCTGCGCCGTTGTTAATGACGCGCTTGCAACCGATGCCGATACCACTACCTATTCCACCATCAGCGTATTAGCCGGACTAACCGGCGCTTATGCCGAGCAGGCAATGGTATTTCAGCAACCCGGTTTCGCGGGGGATACCGTAAAGCTCGTTTTACAAAGCCCCGTTGGCCTGGCCGATGTTAGCTTGCTTGGCCGTATTGAGGTGGCCTTGTACAATAACACCACCCAGGTTGCACGCTATGGCCTCGATCAAAATACACTTACCTTAAGATTGCTTGGCGGCGGCGACCGTTATGCGGTACTGATACCCGCCAACGCAAATTATGATCGTGTTACCATCAGGCTGGCATCAGGTGTGGCGAGTTTGCTTACTTCGCTAAGAGTGTACTATGCCGTGCAGCAATATGCCACCCCGGTTATTAACCCCGCCGTGCCTGAGATATGCGCGGGCGGTACGGCGCAGCTCAATATTACATCGCCAACAACAGGAACTTTTAATTGGTATACTACCCCTACAGGTGGCACCCCTGCATTTACCGGGGCCAGTATTACCACGCCGGCCTTAACAGCGACCACTACTTACTACATTGAAAACGTACGTAATGGTTGCGCGAGCGCCACACGCTACCCTGTTCAAATTTTAGTTGGCGATCCGCCTGCGTCGCCTGTTGTTACGCCATCAACGGCGAGCGTTACTGCCGGGCAAACGGCTACTTTTACAACCAATGTACCTAATGGCTTAACCGTTAATTGGTATACTACCGCTACAGGCGGTACCCCGGTATTTACAGGCAGCAGCTTTACAACACCCGCGCTTACCACCAATGTTACTTACTATGCCGAGGCATCAGCAGGTAGCTGCGTTAACCCGGAACGGACGGCCATCGCCATTACTGTAAACCCGGCTGTAATACCTGATGTGGCCGTAACACCGCCAACACAATCAGTAAACGCAGGTGCATCGGCTGCGCTTACGGCATCATCAACAACTACAGGTGTAATATTTAACTGGTATACCACTGCTACAGGCGGTACCAGTATTTACACCGGAGCTACATTTAATACCCCTGCTATTTTCAACAATACAACCTATTACGCCGAGGCGGTAGTGCAGGCCACCGGCGAAAGGTCGGCAAGCAGGGCGGCGGGCATAGTGAACGTGAATGATAATGGTGTAAGCCCGACGCCATGCGATGCCGCCATAAGCCAAACCACGGATATTGATGGTTTGGTATGCCTGGGGTGCAGTGTAGATAATTTAGGCGGTGTGGTTGATCTGGATAGAAACACTTTTTCGAGATTGAATGTGCCCGTGGGCTTGCTGAATGCCTATGTACAACAAACATTACGGTTTGCCAATACCGGTCGCGCGGGCGATAGTATTGTGGTAGAACTTGGCGTACCAGGTTCGCTAATAGATGTGGGTGTGCTATCGCAGATCAGCCTGGCGACCTACAATGGCACTACTTATAATAACGACCGCTTTGCAGTTAACGGCTCATTACTGAACATTAGCCTCCTGAATGGAACCAGCCGTTTCAGGGTAGCATTTAAGGCCGGTACCGATTTTGATCGGGTCGAGATCCGTTTAAATTCTGCCCTTGCGGGATTATTTACCGCGTTGCATGTTTACTCGGCCTATCAATCTGTTGCGGCGCCGGTTATCAATGTTGCCGCGGTTGCTACTTGCCAGGGCTCACAACCAACACTTACCGCTGCCGTGCCCGATCATGTTACCGTGCGCTGGTATACCACCCCTACAGGTGGAAGCCCGGTGTTTACAGGCACATCATTCAACACCCCCGCGCTGGATGCCAGCGTTACCTACTATGCGGAGGCCAGTCGTACAGCCAGTGGTTGTGTGCAATTGGTGCGCACGCCGGTAAATGTTACCGTAACACCATTACCTGCCTTGCCGGTTGTCGATCTGGCGACCATAAATACTTGCGATGGCTCGCAGGTTACCTTTACCGTGCAGGCAGTTAATGGCGTAACCTTCAATTGGTACACATCGCCAACAGGTGGTGCACCAGTATCAACCGGTGCTACATTCACCACTCCGGTGCTTACCGAAACTACCACTTACTACGTTGAGGCCAACGCGGGCAGCTGTGTTAGTACCACGCGGGTGCCGGTTACAGCAGTGCTTAATGCCCTGCCGCCGGTACCACAAATAACATTAGAGAGCGCCGAAACCTGCGAAGGTTCGCCCGCTATAATCACCGCTACATCACCTGTAATCGGAGTTATCTTCAGGTGGTATGAGGGGTCAACAGGCGGTACGCCGATATTTACCGGCCCGCAATTGACCACCCCTAATCTTACCGAAAACGTTACTTACTATGTTGATGCCCTATTGGGCGATTGCGTAAGCGCTACCCGTGTGCCGGTAAATGTTACGGTGAACGCGGCTCCTGCTGTGCCAACGGTGGCAACTATTCCGGCAAACGGTGAGGTAGCATCGGGCGAGAGCGCCTCTGTTACCGCCAGTTCATCAACCGCGGGCGTTACCTATAATTGGTATACCTCGGCATCCGGCGGTACGCCTATATATACTGGTACTACATTTAATACCCCGGTGCTCAGCTCAAACACTACTTACTATGTAGAAGCCCAAAATGGCCCTACAGGTTGTTTCAGTGTGTTCCGCAGGGCGGTGGTTATCCGTGTGCGTACGTTGTTTTCAACAGAGTGCGACTTTGCATCCAGCCAAACAACTGATGTTAATGGCGGTGCCGCCTGTGTTGATTGCGAGGTTACTAACCCGAATTACCCGGTTGATCCTGATACCACTAATTTTAGTCAGCTAAACCTGCCTGTCGCGGGAGCCGGGGCTTATGTAGCGCAAACCTTGATATTCAGCAATGGCGGCCTGGCGGGCGATACCGTACGTGTAAAGATCGGCGTGCCTGCATCGCTAACCTCGGCCGATGTGCTGCAACGTATACAAATAGCGTCATTCAATGGGACAACCTATAATAACGATCGTACAAGCCTTAACGGCAACAACGTAAGTATCGAACAAATTGATGATCAAACAGCCATTATAAAATTTGTGCCCGCCGCTGTTTACAGCAGGGTAGAGGTTAGGCTGAACAGCGTTACAGCGGCAACCTTTAATACGGTTGATATTTATTACGCTACCAAGCAGGTCGAACTGCCTCAGCTGGAAGCAGGTACAGTTAATGTATGCTCGGGCAGCCCGGCAACATTTACGGTGAGCAATGCCCGTGCGGGTGTTATTTACCGTTGGTATGCCGGTTTAACTGACGATACCCCGCTGTTTACCGGCACCAGTTTTACTACCGATGAACTGACCGCCACCACTACTTATTATGTAGAAAGCGTGCGCGAGGCTAATGATTGTGCCAACCCTAACCGTGTGGCTGTAACCGCCAATGTTACCGCCACTCCGGCCAATGCTACGCTTGATAACAGCAGTGCCCAGATTTGCGCAGGCGAAAGCGTAACCTTTACGGTAACTAATGCCAACGGTTCAACCGTAAGGTGGTATAGTACCGCTACCAATGGTACGTTGCTGTTCACCGGGGCAAGCTATACCGTATCGCCGGTTAGTAATGCTACTTATTATGCCGAGTTAAGTAATGGCGAATGTGCCAGTCCTGCACGTACCGCCGCTACCGTAACGGTTAACCCACGCCCGGCCGCGCCTGGTTTGGTAGCCGGCAATGTTGCTGTTTGTACCAACGAAACCGCGGTGCTGCAAATACAAAACCCCGAAACCGGTGTAACCTACAGCTGGTATGCCGATGCTACAGGCGGCACAGCCTTGGCTACAGGCACCAGCTTTACCACACCGCAAGTTACGGCCAATGCTACTTATTATGTTGATGCTACCAACACCACAACCGGCTGCGCTAACAATGGCGGCCGTACCGTGGCAAGCGTAACGGTTAATGAAACACCTGCCGCGCCAACCTTAAGCACAACAACAAGCCAGGTGTGCAGTGGTGGTTCTGTAACCATAAGCGTGACGAACCCGGTTGCGGGGCGTACTTATAACTGGTATACTTCGGCAACGGGAGGTACGGCCGTGTTTACCGGTACAAGCTATACACTGACCAATGTTACCGCCAATGCATCATACTATGTAGATGCGGTATCAGCAAGTAGCTGTACAAGCATCACCCGCACCCGTACTGATGTTACCGTAATGCCTGTTCCGGATGCGCCGCAGGCACAACTGGCTGGCGGCGGCAATGCGGTTTGTTCGGGTTCATCAGCAACGCTAACCATTGTTAATCCGCAAGCTGAATTGGTTTACCGCTGGTACACTACCGCTACCGGAGGCTCGCCGGTATACACAGGTACCCAGTATGCCACACCGGCCATAACCGGCAGCACCACATACTATATTGAGGCTGCCAATGCGGGCGATTGTACTTCGTCCACACGGTCAGGCATCACCATAAACGCTACCGCACTGCCTGCCGCGCCGGCATTGGCACAAGCTACCGTGAGCGTTTGCCAGGGCAGTACAGCTACATTGAGTGTAAGTTCGCCGCAAACAGGCATTACTTATAACTGGTATAATTCGCCATCGCGCACTACACTGTTGTTTACCGGCAGCAGCTATACTACCGGGCCTATCAATGCCAATACTACTTACTATGTATCGGCAACCAATGCTTCGGGTTGCAGCAGCAGCGATATGGCTACCGCGCAGGTAACCGTACAACCTGCTCCTGATGCGCCTGTAGTAAACGGCGGCGGTAACACAGCCAACTGTAGCGGCGGCACCGTTACGCTGAGTATTGCCAACCCGAATGCGGGCTTTACCTATCGCTGGTATTCGGAAGCTACAGGGGGCAGCGTGGTGTTCACTGGTTCGCAGTACGCGCCGGTAGTTACGGCAAGTGCCACTTATTATGTTGAGGCGGTTAATGGCGGCGGCTGTACATCATCAGCACGTACCGCGGTGCCTGTAACCGTAACGCCGCCACCTGCCGCGCCGGTATCGGCACAAGGGGCATCTATTTGCGCGGGTACATCAACTGAGTTAACGGTAACCACCCCGGCAGGTGTGAGTGTAAAATGGTATAGTAACGCTACGGGCGGCACAGAATTGTTCACAGGATCGACCTATACAACGCCAATACTCAACAGCAATACCACCTATTACGCCGAGGCTGTTAGCGATGCAGGTGGTTGCGTGTCGGCAACGCGTACGGCGGTATCGGTACTGGTACTGTCTGAGTTGAACGCGCCGGTATTATCAGGTGGTGAAACCAGTACCTCATCAGCAACCTTTAGCTGGACGAGCATTAACGGCGCCACAGGCTACCAGATAAGTACCAACGAGGGGCAAACCTTTACCGATGTGGGTAATGTAACCACTTATACGGTTACCGGGTTGCAGGCCAATTCATCGGTAACGGTGGTGGTGCGGGCAATCGGCATAAATGGCTGCCAAACCAGCGCTAACTCCAACATGGTTACCGCCAGGGCTGTCGATCAGAACGAGAAATTAATATTTGTACCTAACGCCTTTACACCTAATGGCGATGGTAATAACGATATACTATATGTATACGGCTCGGTTATTCAATCGCTCAACTTCCAGGTGTATACCCAGTGGGGCGAGCAGATATTCCGCACCAATACCCAGGCTAATGGCTGGGATGGAACCTTTAAGGGTTCGAGGGTGCCGGTAGGCGTATATGTATATGTTATGGAGGTTACCACAACCGATGGCCAAAAAATAAACAGAAAAGGAACAATCACTCTACTACGATGAAAAAAATTATAACAATTATGGCGGTGATGCTCCAGGTAGGAATGGCCGGCCAGTTAAAGGCACAAATAGATCCGCATTTTTCGCAGTACTACGCTTATCCGCTATGGCTTAACCCGGCACTTACCGGTGTAATTAATGGCGATGTACGGGTAAATGCCAATTTTAAAAACCAATGGGCAAGCGTTGGCGATCCGTACAGAACGGTAGCCCTATCTGCTGATTTTAAACCGAACGAGAAGGCGGGTATCGGCTTTAACGTAGTAAACCAGGCGGCAGGTTCGGCAGGGTTCAATTACTTTGCCGCTTACGGATCATTCGGTTATGGTATCACCGTATCTGAAGATGGAAACAAGAGGCTGCACTTTGGCTTACAGGCCGGCCTCATTAACCGTAGTTTTGATATGAACCGTTTGCAGCTGGGCAATCAGTACGATCCATCAACCGGTTATAATCCTAACATGCCCAATTTCGAGAATTTTTCGAGCAGCAGCGCTACCATATTTGATGCCGGGGCGGGTGTGTTTTATTACGATGGCGATCCGTCAACCACAGCCAATTTCTTCGGTGGGGTGAGTGTGTCGCACCTTACCCGCAGCCGCGACCCTTTCGCCGCGGATGGGTTGAATTACAAATTGCCCATGCGTTATAATGTGCACGCAGGTGTACGCATACAGGCCGGAGAATCATTCGACCTGATACCCCACGCCATCTACGTAAGGCAAAATAAGGATCAGATAAAAGCCTTTGGCGCTTACAGCGAGATGAAGTTGCAAAACGATAACGGCCTTATACTGGGTTTAATGTATCGCACCGGCGATGCCGCCATCGCTAATGTGGGCTATCATGTAAACAGCCTTATTATTGGTGCCAGCTACGATTTTAATACCTCATCGCTCAACGCGGCTACCAATAGTCGTGGCGGTATTGAGTTGTCGCTGAGCTATGTGTTCCGCAAGCGTATACAGGGGCCTGAGCCTATTTGTCCACGGTTATAACCTGCATTGTATGAAAAAGATATTACTACTGATATTTTTTACCGGTTTATTCTGCTCGGCAAAAGCCCAGTTTGGCGGCAGAAATAATAATGTAACACTGGGTGATAAGGCTTTTCGTAATCAGGATTATTATGAGGCCGCCCATTATTATCTCAAGGCTGCCGAAGGTATAAAGTTAACCGGCGATGTAGCTATGCCTTACCAGGCGGCAGATGCCGGTGATAAGGAAAAGGAAAACAAGGATGGCAAAAGCAGGGCTTACTTATCATACCAACTGGCCGAATCGTACCGGTTATATGAAAACTACATTGAGGCCGAGGGCTGGTATAAAAAGGTGCTTGATGAGGGTAATGAAAAGGAGTATCCCTTAGCCCGCCTGTGGTACGGCGTATGCCAGCGTGCCACGCAAAAATACGATGAGGCCATTATACAATTGGAACAATTTAAGGCAGCATACAAAGGCGATAATGCCAATGTTTCTATCGCTGATAAGGAAATTGCCAACTGCCGTTTCGCTAAGGAACAGCATCAATATCCAGGGCTTTTTGATATTACCAAGAAAACCGGCGACTGGAACTCGGGCGATGGATCAGACTATACCGTGGTAAAGAATAATGGTAATTACTGGTTCACATCATCGCGCCCGGTTGATGGTGATAAAAAGCGTGTTAACCGTATTTACATGGCCGGCAACGGTGTTGTTAAGCCCGAAGTTGTGCTATTAAAGGATGAAGGTAAGGTGAAGGAGCTGGAATACGGCGCCCCCGCCTTTGATGCCACCGGCCAGCGCATGTATTATACCCGCTGGTATAAAGAGGGAACTAAAACCGTAAAGCAGATATATGTTGCGCAAATGCAAAACGGAGAATGGGGCATCCCGAAAAAATTGAACAATAATGTAAATGTGGATGGATATAACGCCATTCAGCCTTTTGTTACGGCTGATGGTAAAAAGCTATACTACGCGTCGGACAGGCCGGGAGGCCAGGGCGAGGATGATATTTGGGTGAGCGATCTGAATGGCGACGGTAGTCCGGTAAACGCGGTTAACCTGGGTATTGTTATTAATACCAGTTCTGATGATCATTCGCCGTATTATGATGTAAAAACGAAAAGACTCATCTACAGCACAAAAGGTTTTGTTGGCCTGGGTGGATATGATTTTTTTGAAAGCTTTGATATTGATGGCAAATGGTCGGCACCGCAAAATATGGGCTACCCGTTCAACTCGGCTAAGGATGATCTGTATTATTTCCCGGAGGATGGCAACAGCAACAAGTTCTATATTAGTTCGGATAGGGAATCGGACTGTTGCATGAATATTTTTGAGGGGTACGATAAGCGCCGCATGATAGCCGGTACGGTAAAGGATTGCAGCAGCCAAAAACCTTTAGGTGGCGTTAAGATCAGTTTTATGGATTCGGTATCAAAACTGGTATATAAGGATGTGGTAACCCCTGCCTCGGCAGGTTATTCATTTATGCTGACCAGTCAGCGGGCCTACACCATCAAGCTTGAAAAGCCGGGTTATTTTACCAAACTGATCCCCGTAACGGCATCAGGTAGTGGAAGTGCTGATAGCTTGTTGAACGCTGATTTTTGTATGCAGGCCTTTGTGTTGAACAAGCCGGTGCCTATACGTAATATTCTGTACGATTTTAATGAGGCTACGCTCAGGCCCGAATCAAAAGTGGTGCTGAATGAGCTGATCGCTCTGCTAAGGGAAAACCCGGCTATACATATTGAGCTTGCCGCGCATACCGACTCGCAGGGGACGGATGAGTATAACGAGAAGCTATCATTAGCCCGTGCGCAATCATGCGTGGAATACATTATATCCGAAGGTATAGGCAGTGATCGTATCTACGCCAAAGGATATGGGGAACGGAAACCTATCGCGCCCAATACTTTGCCCGATGGAAAGGACAATCCCGAAGGCAGGCAACTTAACCGGCGTACCGAGTTTACGGTGGTTAAGATAGATAAGTTATATTAAGAAGTGTTTGGTTAAGGTGTATATAAAAGTAAAGGCCCTGTAGTATATCACAGGGCCTTTCGGTTATTTATGCTTTCGGGATGGCTTATTGCTGCCATCCGCCGCCTAATGCCTGGTAGGCATTAATGCGGGCATTTATTTGCTGCTTTTTGGTTTCTATCAGCTCAAAGCGTGCTTCGAGGGCATCGCGCTGGGTCATCAATACTTCCATGTAGTCGGCACGGGTTGATCGGAATAACTCGTTAGAGATATTAACCGACTGGGTAAGCTTTTGCACCTGTTGCGATTTCAGGTCGTAGCTTTTTTCCAGATTGCCCATTTTTGAAAGCTGGTTGGCTACCTCAATGTAAGCGTTCAATACTATACGCTCGTAATTAAAAATAGCTTGCAGCTGCTTGGCGCTGGCGCTGTTGTAATCGGCACGTATGGCGTTACGGTTGATCAGCGGAGCCATCAGGTCGCCACCTACTGAATACAACAATGATTCAGGCGTGTGCAACAAGTACGATGGGCTGAACGCGTTGTAACCTATTGATGCCGATATACCTAACGACGGATAGAACCTCGCCTTGGCTACCTTTACATCCAGCTTGGCCGCTGCCAACGCCAGCTCAGCCTGACGAATGTCTGGGCGATTGGCTAACAACTGGGCAGGTAAACCGGCCTGTACAGGTACAGGGGTAAGGGTTTCAAAGCCCTCGGTACTACGCGCTATAGGTTGCGGGTATCGGCCTAACAAAAAGTTGATCTTGTTTTCGGTTTCAACAATTTGCTGCTGTATGTTGTATTGCAGGCTGCGGGTACTTAGTACCTGTGCCTCAAAACGGCGTACAGCCAGCTCGTTAACACGTGCGGCCTCTTTTTGTATACGCACCACCTTTAAGGCATTGGTTTGTATATCAATATTCTGCTTCACAATAGCCAACTGATTATCCAAAGCCAATAACTCGTAATAGGAATTAGCTATTTCGGCGATCAGGTTGGTCACCATGAAATTACGGCCTTCAACAGTTGCCAGGTAGCGGGCTACCGCGGCCTTTTTGGCGTTGTGTAGCTTGTGCCAAATATCCAGCTCCCAGGTGGCATAGGCCGCTACCAGGTAATCGGGCAGCGGTTCGGGCATTTCCTTGCCGGGCTTAATATCGGTAGTGGCATCATTGGCACCCTTGCTGGTGTAACGGCCAACCTTATCAACACCCGCGCCGGCCTTAAGGCCTATGAAGGGCAGGTATTCACCCTTGCGTGCACGTATCTCATTCTTATCTATCTCAATATCCTGAAGCATTACGTTAAGCTCCTGGTTGTTTTTTAAAGCGGTATCAATAAGCGCGCTTAAATACTGGTCATTAAAAAACGTGGTCCAGGTGGCTTTAGCACTGCTAACAGAATCAGCCGGAGTTGTGGCGCCGAAATTTTCAGGCACGGCCTTGTTCTCGGTGCGTTGTACCAGATCAGGTATTTTGCAGGCCTCATAAACTAACGACAAGCAGGCCACCGCTAAACATTTATATATTGTGCTTTTAGTCATTGTCATGATTTGTGTTGGTTAATGACGGCTCATTGTTTGATTTAATGAACCATAATTTTTTCTTCTTTTTGCGGGTATGGGTAAAGTCCTCGGTTAATGGCACCTCGTCCTCATCGCGTATCATTTTACGACCTTCGGCCATGCTGCCAAAAATGTAGTACAAGCCCGGTACTATAATTACACCGAACACGGTACCCAAAAGCATACCCCCGGCTGATGACGCGCCAATGGTACGGTTACCCAAGGCACCCGGCCCTGTGGCGAACAACAGCGGTATCAAACCGGCAATGAACGCGAAGGATGTCATCAATATCGGGCGGAAACGTACCCTGGCACCCTCAATGGCGGCCTCAAGTACCGTTACTCCCTGCTGATGTTTTTGCACCGCGAACTCTACTATCAGTACCGCGTTTTTACCCAGCAAGCCCACAAGCATTACCAAACCTACCTGCGCGTAAATGTCATTCGCCAAACCCATACATTTAAGCAAGGCAAAGGCACCGAACACACCTACAGGTAATGACAGGATAACCGATAGCGGGATGATAAAGCTCTCGTACTGCGCGGCTAACACGAAGTAAACGAACACCAATACCACCAGGAAGATGTAAACAGCTTCGTTACCACGGCCAACCTCATCTTTTGACAGACCCAGCCAGTCGATATCGTAACCGTTAGGCAGGGTGTTTTTGGCAACTTCCTGTATAACCTTGATGGCCTCGCCGCTACTGTAACCCGCGGCTGGCGCACCGTTAATGGCCGATGCGGTGTACATGTTAAACCTCGTGATCTCGTTCAAACCCTGTTTCTTTTTGATCTTCATAAAGGCAGAGTAAGGCACCATCTCGTCGCGGTTGTTCTTAACATACAGTTTCAGCAAATCCTCCGGTAAGGCACGATACTCGGGTGATGATTGTACATACACCTTAAAGAAGTTACCGAACCTGATGAAGCCCTGCTCATAAGTACTACCTATCAGTATAGAAAGGTTATCCATCGCCGTGGCAATGGTTACGCCTTTTTGCATGGCTGCTTTGTTGTCTATCTCAATATCGTATTGCGGATAGTTGGCCGCGAAGAAAGTGAACAGACCGGTAAGCTCCTTACGTTTTTTAAGCGCGGCCATAAACTCATCATTCACTTTACCGAATGATTCGTAATTGCCGGAGTTGGTTTTATCCAATAAACGTAATGAGAAACCGCCCGCCGCGCCGTAGCCCGGTACTGCCGGTGGTTCAAAGAACTCGATGGTGGCGCCCGGTATAACACGTGCTTTTTCTTCCAGTTCCTCGATGATCTCTTTGGCCGAATGATCACGTTCTGACCATTCTTTCAGGTTGATCAAACAAGTACCCGCGTTCGATCCACGACCCTCGGTGAGTACCTCATAACCCGCCAATGCCGATACCGACTGTACGCCTTCAACATGCTCGGCAATTTTTTGCAGCTGGCGCGATACATCATTGGTACGCTCAAGGGTTGATCCCGGAGGGGTTTGAATAATGGCATATACCTGCCCTTGATCCTCATTAGGTATAAAGCCCGATGGCAGCAGTTGCGATATAATGTATATGCCGGCACAAAATGCTATCAGCATGGTAAAGGTTACCACGCGCTTGCTTACAATAGTACGCAGCAGGCCGGTATAGCTGTCGGTAACGCGGTCAAACCATCTGTTAAAGCCATCAATAATGCGGTTGATAATGGTTTTTTTGCGTGGCTGCCCGTGGGTGTTCTTCAATATCATGGCACATAGTACCGGCGTAAGCGTTAATGCCACCAAACCCGATATTACGATGGATGTTGCCATGGTGATAGAGAACTGGCGGTAGAATATACCCACCGGCCCGCTCATAAAGGCTACCGGAACGAACACCGCCGTCATCAGGAAGGTAATGGCGATGATAGCCCCGCTGATCTCCTGCAATACCTGCTTGGTTGCCTTGAAAGGCGACAGGTGTTCCTCGGCCATCTTAGCGTGCACGGCCTCGACCACCACAATGGCGTTATCCACCACAATACCAATGGCCAATACCAGCGCGAACAGCGTGATCAGGTTAATGGTTAGCCCGAACAGCTGCATAAAGAAGAACGCGCCAATCAATGATACCGGTACAGCCAGTGTAGGTATCAGCGTTGACCGCCAATCGCCCAAAAACAGGAATACCACAATGGCCACCAGTATAAAGGCCTCAACCAGGGTGTGTATTACCTTTTCCATTGATGCATCAAGAAAGCTCGATACGTCATAACTGATCTGGTAATCCATCCCCGGCGGGAAAGATGTTTTCTTGATCTCCTCCAGCTTTTCCTTAACCTCCTTAATTACATCGCTGGCGTTACTGCCGTAGGTTTGCTTAAGGGTGATAGCCGCTGATGGGTGGCCATCCATGTTCGAGTAGATATCGTAAAACTCACTACCCAGCTCTACATCGGCCACATCTTTCAGGTAAAGTATCTCACCCTCCTTATTGGCCCTGATGATCACATTTTTATATTCCTCGGGCTGGTTGTAGCGGCCTTTGTAGGTAAGCACATACTCCAACGATTGCGAGCGCTTACCGGTACTTTGTCCCAGCCTGCCCGGCGAACCGATGATGCTTTGCTCCTTCAACGCCTCCATCACCTCCTCGGTTGATACGTTGTAGGCGCGCATACGGTCGGGCTTAAGCCAAACACGCATGGCATACTGGCGGCTACCCAAAATTTTGGCGCTACCCACACCGTTAAGGCGGCTTAGCTCATTAATAATATTTACACCCGCAAAGTTGTACAAAAAGTTCTCGTTGGCTTTGGGGTCCTTACTGTAGAGGTTAACATACATCAGCATGTTTGGCGATGTATAGCTTACCACCAAACCCTCGCGCTGTACCAGCTCGGGCAGCCTGTTGGTTACCTGTTCAATACGGTTTTTTACGTTCACTACGGCCTGGTTGGGGTCGACTGACAGGTCGAATACTACCTGTATGGTAGCCTCACCGGCGCTGGTAGCGTCAGATGTCATGTACTTCATGCCGGGGGCACCGTTAATGGCTTTTTCCATCGGTATCAGTACCGAGTTAACCAATACATCGGCACTCGCGCCCGGGTAGGCAACGTTTACCACCACCATAGGCGGGGCAATGGATGGGAACTGCGAAATTGGCAATGTTTCAATAGCCAGTCCACCCATAAATATAATAACCAGGGACAGTACTATTGCCAGTACCGGCCTCTGAATAAATTTATTAAACATATTTATCAGTTTAAGTGGATAACTATTCGGCCGGTAGCCTTAGCTGAGAAAGGATAGATTTGAGTGCAACAAAATTGTATGCTATCTTATCATTGTTTTTAACCTTGCGCAAACCCTCAAGCAGTATCTTATCATTAGGGGAAAGGCCGGAGCGTATTTCGTACAGGTCGTCCATATCTGCACCTATAGTAATTTCGCGGGCTTGCACACGGTCGTTTTTATCAACCACGTAAACATATTTTTTCTCAAGCACCTCGTAGGTAGCTTTTTGCGGGATGATGATAGCACCCTTAAGCGGCACCTTCATCATTACGTTGCCGGTTTCGCCGTATCTTAACAGGCCATCCGGGTTAGGGAATGTAGCCCTGAACGGAATGTTACCGGTTTCGTTATCAAAATCGGCCTCAATGGTTTCAACAATGCCGGGGTATTTAAATACTTCGTGATTAGCCATCAACAGGTTTACTGATGGTTTGCTGCCGTTGGCGGCTGTTTTGTAATCCAGGTATTCGGCCTCGGGTACGTTATAGTATACCCACATCTTGCTGTTATCGGCAAGGGTGGTCAGCAGGTCACCTTCGTCAACCAAGCTACCGGGGCGTACTTGCAGGCGGTCAATAATACCATCAAACGGCGCCCTGATCTCGGTAAATTGCAGGTGAACTTTTGTTAATGATAATTCGGCTTTGGCCTTGTTAAGTTTGGCTTTGGCCATGGCCAGCTCATTTGGCGCTACAATGTTGCTGTCGCGAAGCTTTTTGGTGTTTTGATATTCTATCTGCTCAAAATCAACTTCTGATTGTGCTTTTTCAAGCTCAGCGCTGTAAAGCTTAGGCATTATCTGGAACAGTACTTGTCCTTTTTTAACGAATTGGCCTTCATCAACCAGGCTTTTCTCCAGGTAACCACGTTCCTGCGCCCTTAACTCAATATGGCGTATTGAGCGTATTTGGCAAACGTATTGGTTGGTAATGGAGGTATCAAGTTTAATGGGACTGGTGACAAGCAATTTGGCCTCTTCTTCTTTTTGTTCTTTGTGAGAGTTACAGGCGGTATAACCCAAAAGTATGCATAAGCCCGTAGCTACGAGTTTTATCTTCATAATAATTTTTAATGACCCTTGACAGGTATTGTGTTGATAATGTGTGGGCGGTATGTTTTTAAAAAAACAGTGACACGCGAAGCGCATTATGCTGCGGCTGCAACATTAAAAATGCAGGGAATTATTACAGGCGACAGTATAGATCTACCACGCCATTAAAAGAAGATATCAAATGCGGAATACCCGTAACGTACGGTATAATTTATTGTGGTAAGTATGATATACCTGGTAACTGCTGTTTAGTATGGCAGTATTAGTGGTGGCTAATTGACCCCTGATAGGGTGGGCATTGAAAAAAATGGCGAATAAGCCGTTTTTGTCCAGCTGTTTTTTGTGGAATGATGTTTCGTTGCCCTCATCCTGCAATTCCTCGGCAATAGCGCGGTTGTGCCTTTTGGGCTTATGCTTATGGCTGAGTGTTTTGGAATGCTTAAGATCGAGGTGAAGTTTTTTTGCTAATAACTCATCCTGTTGCAGCGTATTTTGGGCAAAGAAAGGGCTGTCCTGAAACGCATTGGCTGTAAAAGCGCTATCGCAACACAGAATCAGAATAAGGGGAAGAAATAATTTAGCGAACCATTTCATTTTCCGGCCTAAATATAAGGCAAAAAAGCAGCTTATACTTTCAATAACGCAATTTTTACAAGTTATTGTTTAAAGTACACTATATATTGTTGCTTTATGGTTGTTTGTTGCCGCTAAAACGAGTAAAATATTGAGCAATAATAAGTTGAATGCTATCCTCGATTTGATAAAACAGCATACATTAAGAGCATAAAATAGCTGATATTAGCGACAATGAATTTTAGATTATTACTGTGTTTGCTGCTTGTGCTTACAGGTACAAATTATGGTTTCGCATGCGATTGTTACGAACGAAATTATGCGCAAGCTAAGCTTAAGGATTACAATAAAGCTGGCGTGATTTTTATTGGTGATGCATTAAAAGCATCAGCAAGTGGTATAGTTACTAAAGTAATTGAAGCATTAAAGGGTGATTTGCCTGATAGTGTCATTGTGGAAGAAAACTCCTGCACCTCGCCAATGCATGCCGGCGAGCGTTGGTTGGTATACGCAATTAAAAAAGCTGATAATGTTTATTCGATAATGCCTTGTTCATTGAGCCGAAGCTTCTCTAATCCGTTTATTGTAGTAGCAAAAGATGGGGCTTTAACATTTCCTGCGCCGGGCACTAAATCCCCAAGTAAGAACGAATTAAAATTGAGCCGGGAACTTCAGTTAGCAGAAAGTAAGATCAAACTGTACGACGAGATTGATGAACTCCGAAAGAAACGTCACGATCAATCATCGCAAAAGCTCGATCAGTATAAAATATTATCGATAGTGCTGTCCGGCTTATTAGTGATCAGTGTATTGATACTTGTTTTTAGAAAGCCTGCCAAACAGCTGGTTAATTAAGCATTCATCACCCCAATACCGCGGCCTTTCCAATCCGGGAATAATATCTTGTCGTTCTTTAGTAGTAAATGTTTATCGACAACCTCACTAAATACGCTGCGGAAGTCGGTAGTTACGGCAAGGTCGCGGCCATCCTCTAAATTCTCAACAGCCAGCATATCTAACTTACCATGTACTTTACCGCCTGCCACATCATTGCCCAAAATAAAGTTGCATGATGCACGGCCGTGGTCGGTGCCACCGGTACCATTCTCGTGTACAGTGCGGCCAAACTCGGTCATGCTCATTACTACTACATCATCCTGCAAGGTGCCCAGGTCATGCCAAAAGGCCATGATGCTTTCGCTCAGATCAGTAACGTTGCGGGCAAAAACGCCGTTGGCAGTGCCCTGATTAAAGTGGGTATCCCAACCGTTCGATTCGGCAAAGGCTATCTCCAAACCCACATTCATTTTAATAAGCTGGGCTATTTGTTTAAGCGAATTGCCCAATGCCGAGTTAGGATAGTTTACCCCGTTAGCCGGTTTATAATTCTTTACATCGGTTTTTTGCAACATCTTAACGGCCTCAAAACTTTCGCGACCGGTTTGCTGCAACAACCCCGATGCGGTTTGATCGTACAGATCCTCAAAACTTTTCGCGGCAAGGTTAGCGCCAGCCGGGTTACCGCGCATCTGTATGGCAAAATCCTGCAAGCTGCTGATGGCTAATGCCGGGTTATCGCCATAAAATGAGCGTGGCATGGCCGAGGTAAGGCTCACGGCGGTAAAGGGCGTTGCGGCATCATGTCCCAACAAACCCGCGGCACGGTTAAGCCAGCCACTGGATGTGCTTTTGCTGAATGGCGTGCCCGATTCCATATAATCCTGCGCGTCAAAATGCGAGCGGGTGGTATTGGGCGAACCTATGCCATGTACAATGGCCAGCTGCTTATCACGAAAGGCGCGTTCAAAACCCCGCATGGCAGGGTGCAACCCAAAATGACCATCCAGATCGATCAAGGCACCATTGCCACCATTTTTGGCGGCCGACATAAACAGGCTTGGGCGTGCCTTTTTCAAATATTCATCGGTAAAAGGCGTAACTGCCATCAAGCCATCCATCGCCCCACGCTGAAATATGCATACCAGCGTTTTCTTGCCTTTGTATAATCTCGATCGCTTTTCGCTGGCGGCGGCTTCGGCTATAAATGCCGGTATGCCACCCATCAGGCCAACACCAAATAACGATAGGCCGCCTGCCTTTAAAAATCCTCTGCGTGTAAGCATAGTTAATTCTCCTTGTAATTTATCGCCGCTGGTACTCGGGCGAACCTATAATTATACCTGCAACCTGTGCCAGCATAGCACTGTTGTTATTGGCCTGCATGGCGGCACGGTTTTGTTTCTTTGTTTCGCGGCGAATGGTGCTGTCGGCACCGGTAATAGCATCCGTAGTTTTGGGCGCTACTTTGGCCGATGCATTGTTTACCTTTTCAACCAGCTGCGGGTCGTTAAGTAATGGGGTTAACCGTTTTATGGTTGCTGCCGGATCGCGCTCGGGTAGTATCAGCTTACAATAGGTAGCTAACGCGGCCTTAGCGCTTTCTGGCTCGTGGTTATTATTCAATGCTTTCAGATTAACCTTTACGCCCGGTATGCGTCCCGAAGTAAGTGCCAAACCGAAATTCATCCTGCTCAGTAACGATCCGGTGTTTATCCAAAACTGCCCCTTATCCGGAAAGCCGGTTGGCGCCTGATAGTAGTACACCTTTTCGCCCATCTTGTTTATCCAGTTATATAATTGGTAAGGTTGTGTTACGGTAGCATCCAATCCACGTACCGAACCAATAGCCAGCTCAAATGGCGATTTGGTTTTTTCGCGCACGGCATCCTTAGCCCAAAATTCAGGCGCGTTCACCATCGTTATTAATACCTGTTTTATATTGCCTTTTGAGGCTAAAAATGTTTTGGCCATTTTATCAACCAAAGTTTGCGGTGGGTTATCGCTCACAAAACGTACCGCCAGCTTGCGCGATATAAATTTCGCGGTTGATGGGTGGTTGGCCAGCATACCAAGCAAATCAACCCCTTCCTGGTATCCGTTAGTTTTAAATTGCTTGCCCAATACGGTTTTTGTACCGCCATCGTGCTTATTGGCCGCGAATAAAAAATCACCCTCATGTACAAAGCCGCGCCTTTCCAGCTGTTGGTCGTTTAGTTTGGTAACAGCATTTTTTGCCTGCGCATTATATTGCCCCAATGGGTAGATGGTCCATCCGGTGAGTATGCGGGCAGCCTCGGTAACATCTTTTTGGGTGTAGCCGCCATCAACGCCAAGGGTGTGCAGTTCCATTACCTCACGGGCGTAATTCTCGTTCAGGCCACCGGCTTTCTTTTTTTTAGGGGGAGTAGCCATCATGGTGGTATCAGCGCTCATGCGTTTTGGTCGTTGATTGGTCATGCCCGGGGCTTTTTCGCCTGTACTGCTAAAATTATCCAGGTAGTAAAGCATGGCCGGGGCTTGTGCGGTAGCTAACAGCATATCGCCAAAACTGCCCAGGGCGTTGGGTCGTATCACATCGCGCTCGTAAGCGGGAACAAATTGGGCGCAGTTGCCCTTAGTTATAGATACGTTAAAATGATTGAACCAAAACGAGGTCATTACTTCCTGCAACTGGTTGTTGGTATAAGCAGCCCGCATTACCTTTTGGTTGATGAACTGCCTGAAAAGCTCACGCTCCGGCTTCAAACCGTTCTTCTCCATATAATCGGCAAGGGCATCACGGTATTGCTTACGGTCTGTTTTTACCGAATCCTTGTTCAGCGCGCCATCCTTTACGGCACGGCGCAATACCTGTCCGTTTTTGGGGTATTGCTCAACCACCTCGGCATTGCTAAGCTCCATAGCATCATAAGCCTTTAGCATTTGGTTCAATGAATCATCGGGTAACTTGGCGTCCAGTTGGGCGGCAAACCATTTTTCGAGGCCCTCGTTGGCAACCTCATCAATTTGACCGGGCGTGGCGCCATAAGTAAATCTGCTTAGTAAATGCGCCGCTGCTTGTTGCTTGCTTAACCCGGCTGCCGCGTACGGGAATTTTATGGCGTAAGCACCGTAATTATTCGCGCTGAAAAAAGCCGATAACGGCATAACGAACAGCAATGCCACAGCAATTGCCGATATGTATTTCACGTATTTTTTCATAGGCGTGGTTATACAATAACGTTTATGACAAGCTGATTATGAAAAGGTTTAAAAAAATAAATATTAAGAAAGAGATTAAAAAAAGCCACATTATTTAGATTATTTCTAAATAGATATTGACGAATTTGTATTATTTCTGTTTCTTTGCGGCTGATTTAGACTTATTCCAAATTAAATGAAAAAACTTTTTACCCTGATTTTTACCCTGCTTACCGTTGCTACAGCATTCGCTCAACAGCAATTTGGTACAGTAAGTGGTACGGTAACTACCCGCGATGGGAGCCCGGCGGTTTATGTATCTGTAGGCGTTAAAGACCACAGCAACGGTAACATGACCAATGATAAAGGCCAGTACCGTATAGGCCGTTTAAGAACCGGTACTTATACCGTAATAGTATCAGCAGTTAACCTTGGCAAACAAGAAAAACAAGTAGAGATCAAAGCCGGCGAGAATACTGTTCTGGATTTTGTGCTTGATGTTAACAACTCTGAATTACAGGAAGTTGTTATTAAGGAGAAGAACAACAAGATAAAGATCGATAACCCTTCGCAATCATTACGTTTGAACGAGCCTTTGCTTGAGGCTGCGCAAAACATCCAGGTAGTTTCAAACACCGCCATCCGCGATCAGCAAATCATCAGCATGAGCGATGGTTTGATACGTAACGTGAGTGGTGCCGTACGTTTAGAGCACTGGGGCGATATGTATACCAACATTACCATGCGTGGTTCGCAAATTCAGGCTTTCCGTAACGGTTTCAACGTAGTAAACTCGTACTGGGGCCCGTTAACTGAGGATATGAGCTTTGTTGACCATATCGAGTTTGTTAAAGGCCCGGCCGGTTTCATGGTATCAAACGGCGATCCTGCCGGTTTATACAACGTGGTTACCAAAAAGCCTACAGGCCAAACCAAAGGCGAATTCAGCCTTACATCAGGCAGCTACGGTTTATACCGCGCAACGCTTGATCTGGATGGTAAACTGAGCAAGGATGGTAAATTGCTATACCGCTTAAATCTTGCCGGACAGAAAAAAGGCTCGCACCGCCCTTATGAGGAGAATAACCGTATCAGCATCGCTCCGGTAATCTCTTATCAGTTTGATGAAAATACTAAGTTAACTGCCGAATATACTTATCAAAATGCCCGCATGAGCGACGTAGGTTCATTCTACGTATTTGGTACTGAGTATGCTAAATACCCGGTTGATTTTACACAATACCAACCAGGCTTAGCGCCAACTAAGATCAATGATCATAGCTTGTTCCTGAAACTGGATCATAGGTTGAACCAAAACTGGACATTCGCTGCTGAGGCATCATACTTTAACTATACACAAACCGGTTCATCAATGTGGCCTGCCGCCGTAATTGGCGATAGCGTTTACCGCAGCACCGGCCTTTGGGATGCGAAAAGCGAAATGACCATGGCCCGTGGTACCTTAACTGGCGATATTACTACCGGTGCCGTTCGTCACCGTATATTAGGTGGTATTGACGTAGGTACTAAAAAATACTTTGCCGACTGGTCGCAAAGCCATCAACTGGATGCGCCGGGCACTCCATTCCTGAATACCGATCCAAACTATGGCGCGCCAACCAACGGCTACCCTGAGTGGGATCGTACGCTTGACCTTGAATCACGCGCCATCAACGCGGGTGGTACCCAAGATCAGCAATATGCGGGTTTCTATGCGCAGGATGAGTTAGGTTTCCTGGATAACATGATCCGTTTAACCATTGCCGGTCGTTATACCTACGTTAAGCAAAGCGCTTTCGGTAGCGACCCTATCAGCACCAAGAAATTTACGCCTCGTTTCGGTCTGAGCGTATCAGCTGATAAGCAAACATCTTTTTATGGTGTTTACGATCAATCAGTAATACCACAAGCCGCAGCTCGTTTAGTTAACGGCGGCGATGTAAAACCAATTACAGGCAGCAACATCGAGTTTGGTGTTAAGCGCGATTGGTTTGGCGGCAACTGGAATACCACCTTAGCTGTTTATCAGATCACTAAAAACAACGAAGCTACACCAACAGCCAACAGCACACCGGCTAATCCTGAGAGTATGCTGTTAGGTCAGCGCCGTTCAAAAGGTATTGAGTTTGATTTACGTGGCGAGATATTACCGGGCTTTACCTTAACCGCTAACTATGCTTTAACCAGCTCAAAAGTAACCAGCGTAGGCGATGTTACCGATGGCTCGATCAGCGTAGGTGATGTAGTACCGGGTTACGCTAAACACACCATTAATGGTTGGTTGAACTACAAACTGCAAAGCGGTGTATTAAAAGGTTCGGGTGTATCGGCAGGTTTTACCAGCTTGATAAAACGCGAAACTGATACCTGGAGCGTATCAACCGTACGTTTACCTGATTACTTTAAGTTTGATGCAGGCCTGTTTTGGGAAGGCGACAAGATCCGCATCGCCGGTAACGTATTCAACGTATTTAACAAATACCTGTACAGTGGTTCATACTACAGCTGGCTAAATGCCTACTACTGGCAAACAGAGGCACCGCGTAACTACCGTGTTTCAGTTTCATATCGTTTCTAATTTGATCAATTTTTGTACAGGCCCCGGCATCGCGCCCGGGGCTTTGTTGTTTATATACAAACCCACATAAATAACTATATTTGCACGCAAAAAACTCCTGTATAACAACAGGCTTTTATATATACTATGGGAAGAGCATTTGAATTCCGTAAAGAGAGAAAATTTAAGCGCTGGGCCAAAATGGCGGTGCAGTTTACCCGTTTAGGTAAAGAGATTGTGATGGCGGTTAAGGCTGGTGGCCCTAACGTTGAAACCAACTCGCGCCTGCGCACTGCCGTACAAAATGCCAAGGCGGTTAACATGCCAAAGGATAGGGTTGAGGCTGCTATCAAACGCGCGTCGAGCCGTGATGAAAAGGATTATGATGAGCTGGTATACGAGGGTTATGCCCCGCACGGCATTGCCATATTAGTTGAAACCGCTACCGATAACACCAATCGTACCGTAGCCAACGTACGCAGCTACTTTACCAAATTTGGCGGTTCGCTGGGTAAAACCGGGTCGTTAGATTTTGTGTTCAACCGTAAATCAGTATTTACCTTTGAGCCCGGCGACCGTGATCTGGAAGAACTGGAGTTTGAACTGATTGATGCCGGTTTGGAAGAACTGTTTGTGGAGGCCGACGAAGAAGGTAAGGATATTGCCGTTATACACACCGCTTATGAGGATTTTGGTAAGATGCAGAAAACCCTTGAGGAGCTGGGCATCGAAACCAAATCGGCCAAGTTGGAGCGTATACCGGTTACTACTGTTGATGTAACCGAGGAGCAAGCTGTTGAAGCCCTTAAGATAGTTGATAAACTGGAGGAGGACGACGACGTACAGGCTGTTTACCATAACATAGCCGGCTAAGCCGCACATGCAACATGGCAGGTAAGCTTTTTTTAGTGCCCACACCCATAGGTAACCTTGAGGATATTACACTCAGGGCATTGCGTGTACTTAAGGAAGCTGACCTGCTGCTTGCCGAAGATACCCGTACTTCGGCACCCATGCTTAAGCATTTTGATATTCATCAAAAGGTTTTTGCCCACCACCAGCATAACGAGCATCAATCATCAAACGAGATCATCCGTTTTTTAAAGGAGGGAAAGAATATCGCCCTAATCTCGGATGCCGGAACGCCCGCCATATCCGATCCGGGTTTTTACCTGGTGCGCGAAGCCCTGAAACATGATATAGCTGTTGAATGCCTGCCCGGCGCTACGGCCTTTGTGCCCGCACTGGTAAACTCAGGCTTCCCTACTGACAAGTTTTGCTTTGAGGGTTTTTTGCCACTGAAAAAAGGCCGCCAAACACGCTATAAATTTTTAGCGCAGGAGGACCGCACCATTATACTGTACGAGTCGCCGCACCGTTTAATTAAGACTTTAGACGAAATGGCCGAACACTTTGGCGCCGACAGGCTGATATCCGTATCGCGCGAGCTGACCAAAATGTTCGAGGAAACCGTACGCGGTACCGTAACCGAAGTAAAGACACATTTTGAAACCCACCCCGTAAAAGGTGAGTTTGTAATATGTGTTAAGGGGAGGGAGTAACGCCCCACCTAAAACTAAATTCCTTGTCATTTCGAACGAGGAACGAGGAGAAATCTCAGCGCATTGCTATGGACGCAGACAGATTTCTCGCTACCGCTCGAAATGACAGGTGATAAGAAAAGAGTGATAAAACGCCCCTTGTCATTTCGAACGAGGAACGAGGAGAAATCTCAGCGCATTGCTATGGACGCAGGCGGATTTCTCGTTATCGCTCGAAATGGCAGGAAAATAAAATATATAAGCGTCATTGCGAGGTACGAAGCAATCCTCGAGCGGCTTTTCTTACAGAATATCCTAAAGAGATTGCTTCGTGCCTTACAGCAACGACGGAATTTGACCTAAACGCTAACTTACCAGTAGCATCTCAAATGAAAAAAAACATACTCCTATCCATATTATCGGGCCTGTTACTTTGGGTGGCCTGGCCGCCTACATCATACACTACTTTTTTGCTGTTTGCCGGTATGGTGCCTATGCTGCTGGCTATGGAGAATATCATCCAGTCGACCGAAACTAATAAGGGCAAAAAACTGTACTGGACAACCTTTATAGGTTTTTTTATATGGAATACGCTATCAATTTATTGGGTATATAACTCGTTAAAGGATGCCGGGGCAGTGGCGGCCATATTTATCAGTATGGTGCCTTATTCGCTGGGGCCTTTGCTGATGTCGTTAGCCTGCTGGATGTATTACCGGCTGCGCCTCAAAATATCACGCGGTAGGGCATTGATAGGGCTGGTGGTGTTTTGGATGGGCTATGAATACCTGCACCAAAACTGGGATCTGAACTTCCCGTGGATGACGCTGGGCAATGGCTTTGCCGTATCGCACGGTTGGGTGCAGTGGTATGAGTATACCGGCGTTTATGGAGGCACCATCTGGATATGGGCGGTGAATATTTTATTATTCCTGATCTATATCGGCTTTGCTGAAAATATGAAAGGAACGGCTCGGATAAAATTAAGTGTCGCTTTGTTAGCTGTAATTATCCTGCCATTGTCGTTCTCGTTATACCGGTACTATAATTATGTGGAGCAAGCCAATCCATCAAATATAGTGGTGGTGCAGCCTAATATTGATCCTTATGGTAAATCAGGCGCTGTGCCTCGCCCTGAGCAATTAAGAATATTAATGCAACTATCCGATTCGCTGGCTCAACCCAATACCGAGTTTTTTATATGGCCCGAAACCGCGTTGGCTGGCGATATGGATGAGGATGGCATACGCCGAAACCCGGTGTTTGAGCAGGTGCAGCAATTCATCAGCAAATACAAAAATGGTAACGTACTTAGCGGTGCTGAAACCTATAAGTTATACAACACCCGTAAAACAGCATCGGCACGCCCGGCCGACCCAAGCGGTAATCTGTTCTACGATAGCTTTAACACAGCGCTCAATATCGAAAACTCGGCCGAAGTACAGGTTTACCATAAATCAAAACTGGTACCTGGTGCCGAGGAGTTGCCTTTTGGCGATTTCCTGGCTTTCCTGAAGCCGGTGTTTGAGCATCTGGGCGGCAGCACGGGTGGTTACGGTAAGCAGGATGAGGCCGGTGTGTTTTATTCACAAAGCGGCATCGGTGTCGATCCGGTTATTTGTTACGAATCCATTTGGGGGGAGTACGTTGCCGAATCGGTTAAAAAAGGCGCGCAATTCATCGCCATTATCACTAATGATGGCTGGTGGGAAAATACTTCGGGTAAAGATCAGCACCTGGATTATGCCAAGCTGCGGGCTATCGAAACAAGGCGCTGGGTAGCACGGTCGGCCAATACGGGTATATCGGCATTCATCAATCAGCGTGGCGATGTGGTGCAGCATACCGGCTGGTGGGTTAAAACGGCTATTAAGCAGGATATCAATCTCAACACTGACCTTACATTTTATACCACTTATGGCGATTATCTGCCCAAAGCGGCAAGCTTATTAACCATAATCGGGATATTTTACGTAGTGTTTAACCTGAAATTCAGGAAGCGTATCAAGCCTGCTGCTCCTGCTCGCGCATAAGCACAAACTCAAGCAGATCGTTAATTGGTTGCCTGATAATTTTGCCGGGCTTAATATTGTTGGCTACCAGCAGGGCTTTCAGCTCATCAGCAAAAACATAGGCAATAGAACCTACAAAGTGGCATTTATAACGATGGTGCTGCGGGTAGGGTTTTATGTTGGTGTCGATAAAATCCTGCAACAGGCGTTTTATCATATCCTGCGCGTAAGCAGTTGTGCGTATGTTATACAAAAACTTAGTGAACGATGCCAGGTACGAGTTCGCTTTTGGTGTGCGGTACACCTGTTTTATCACTATCTCTTTAGTAAGCTTATAGGCATCCTTAAATTGCGAGTGTATATCGGCGGGCATATTGCCGTACAGGTAATCGGTAACCAACACTTTACCAAAGGCGGTGCCTGAGCCTTCGTCGCCCAGTACATAACCAAGGCCATGTTGGCCCTCGTGTATATCGGTACCGTCAAATATTGATATGTTCGATCCGGTGCCTAATACGCAGCACAAGCCTTTCTCACGGCCGCAGGTGGCGTAAGCGGAGCCAAGCAGATCGCTGTCAACACTTACAAAGGCTTCGGTAAATAACTGGCTAAGCGCGTTCGATACTATCTCGTGCCTGTCTGGACTTGAGCATCCCGCGCCAAAAAAATAAACCTCTTTGATATCGCCGGCAAAGGCCAATAAGTTTCCGGATTGGTTTTGAATGATCTTAACGATCTCTTTTTCCGATAAAAAATATGGATTTAATCCGTCGGTTTTAAATGGTTTGGGTTCCTCGCCCGGAATGGCCAACAGCCAATCCGTTTTTGATGAACCGCTATCAGCAACTAATATCATGTACAAATATCCTCGAGTACCTGGAAGGTAAGCGGCTTATGAATAAATTGTGTTATGTATTTATTGTCAGATGATTTGCGGATATCCGTTGGATCAAGCGATGAAGAAAGCATGTACATCTTGATATTGTTTTTATCAATATTCAGCTTATCATACTCCTGCAAAAACTCAAACCCGCTCATTAACGGCATGCGGATATCCAGAAATATCACATCAGGTTTCACCTTGCCATCGCGCAATGCCTCAATAGCCGATGCCGGCGATTGGTATACTTCTATCTTCTCGGCAAAGTTAGCGGTATCCAAAATCCGGGTAGTGACAAAATTATCTATGTAATTGTCATCTATCAGCAAGCAAAGTTTGAAAGGGGCGGACATTATTCAAAATTAGTGTTTTTAAATAATATCTTTTATATTTTTTATTTAATATCTATACTATTAGTTAGCTGCTTTAAAGTTACTTCCGCAAGTTTTGATTGATACTGTGCTGCCGAAAATCTGGATTGCGCATCAAGGTAGGCCCGTTGCGCTTCGCGTATCTCCAGCGGGGTAATATTACCGAGGCGGTATCGCTCTAACGATAGATCAAGGTTGCGTTTAGCCAGATCCTTGTTTGATTGCCCTATCTTGATCAATTCAAGGCCCGATGTATAGCTGATATAAAAATTGCTGATGGTAGCCTCGATGTCCTGCTGCGTTTGCTTATAGTTCAGTTCGGCGTTCTGTATCTGTAATTTGGCATTACGCTCGCGCCGCCATTGGTTAAAGCCATCAAAAATATTGAGCGATGCCGTTAGGCCATAGTTAAAGCCACGGCTGTTTTGCACACGGGCAAATCCAGCGGGGTTCTTGCTATCGCTAATGGTATAGCCCGATGTAACCGATATTTGCGGGTAGCGGGTAGCCTTTATTTGCCTCAAATTGATCTCGGCCAAACGCTTGTTGATTTGCCCGGCTAAAATGGATGGGTTTTGTACCTGCGCTTGATTAATGATGTCGGCAAGCTTTAGCTTTTCATCCACAATAATAGTATCGGCCACCACAAACTCCGTCTGCACATCGCGCATCAGCAACTGGTTAAGCTGTATCTTGGTGAACCTGAATTGTTGTATCTGGTTAACCAGGTTGGCGGTATCCAGGTTGGCATTTACCAGGGCAGTGTTCAGGTCATAGCGTGAGCCGCTGCCTACCTTATAACGATCGTTAGCGTAGCGTGCCTGCGTGCGCGAGGTAGCCAGTACCCCATTCAGCGCCTTGATCTGCGCATCCTGGCTGATCAGGCTGTAATACGTAGTAATTACATTGGCCACCATGCTTTGCACCGTATCGCGCAAACCCAGTTGCCCAAGTTTATCCAGCTCCTTTAGCTGATCATAATTGGCAAACATGGCAAAGCCGTCAAATATCGTCCAATCCAGATTTACACCGTAGGTAATGCCGGTATTACGGGCATTGCTGATGTTGTTTATGGTGCCATCGGCACGGGTTTGGCGGGTGGTTTGTACGCTGTTGCTTGAGGTAACATCGCCGGTAACAAAAGGCAGCATGCCCGCGTTGCCAACAGTTACATTGTTTTTAGCAATGGTTGCGTTATTTTGCGATAGCTTGATGTTAAAGTTATTCTTCAACGCTGTTTCAACCGCCTCCTGCAAGGTAAGCCGCTGTGGCGTTTGCTGCGCGTATAACCTGCCTGCGCACAGTATAAATAATACAAATATGCCTAATCTCTTCATCGTTATCATTACAGGTTCTCTATCAGTTTAGGTTGATGTATTGGTTCTTCTTCTTCAGGCTCATGGTCGGGGTCGCGGCGTTTTTTAGGCGCCATCAGCAGGTACATGGTAGGGATAACATAGAGCGTAAGTATAAGCGAGAACAGCATACCACCCATAATTACTATACCCAGCGATACACGGCTTTTAGCGCCCGCGCCTAACGCGAAGGCAATGGGTACTACACCTAGTACCACGGCAAGGCTCGTCATTAAAATAGGGCGCAGGCGTGAGGTTGCCGCCTCAACTATGGCCTCGTATTTGGATAAGCCATGCTCCATGCGCTGATTGGCGAACTCTACTATCAGGATGCCGTTTTTGGTAACCAAACCGACCAAGGTGATGATACCTATCTGCCCGAAAATGTTGTACGTTTGGTTGAACAACCACAAACAAAGCATAGCCCCGGCCAATGCCATAGGCACGGTGAACATTACAATAAGCGGATCAAGGAAGCTCTCGAACTGCGCTGCAAGCACCAGGTAAATAAGCACAAGCGCGAAACCGAACGCGAACATAATACCCGAACCACCCTCGGCATAATCTCTTGACGGACCTGAAAGTGCCGTGCTGAACGATGGATCGAGATATTTTTTGGCGATGCGATCCATTTCTTCCAAACCATCGCCAATGGTTTTACCCGGCGCTAAACCCGCCTGTACCGTTGCCGATTTATAGCGGTTAAAGTGATACATAGCCGGTGGTGCCGAGCTTTCGGCCACGTTTACCACGTTATCCAACTGTACCAGATTGCCGCGCGTACCGCGAACGTATATCGATTTCATATCCAGCGGCTGGTCGCGGTTGGCGCGGTCAACCTGGGCTATGATCTCGTATTGCTTGCCGTTCATCAAAAAATAATCGAGCCTGCCGGCGCTATAATAAAGCTGCAAGGTTTGCGCTATATCGGCAACCGATACACCCAAATCGCGGGCACGATCACGATCGGTAGTAACACGTATTTCGGGTTTGGTGAATTTCAGGTTAACATCCGTTCCCTGGAATATAGGGCTACGCTGTACCTCGCTAAAAAAGTCAGGCAGCACCTTGCGTATCTTCTCAAAATCCTGGTTTTGGATAACATATTGTACAGGCAACGAATTGCGGGCACCGCTACCGCCGCCGCTTATGGTTTGCTCCTGCGATACCAGGGCGCGAGCATCAGGCATTTTGGCCAGTTTGGCATTTAGCCAGTCGGCAATTTCCTGTTGCGAGCGCGAGCGTTCATTGGGCAATACCAAGCCTATGCGCCCAAAACCTGAGTTGGCCGCCCCCGCGCCACCGCGCGATGGCGAAATGATCTCGAGGTTTACATTAGCTTCGGGTATCGAGTCGGTTATCAGTTGGGCAACCTCATCCATATAATGGGTCATGTACTCGTAAGTAGCACCCTCAACGCCGGTAACGCTATAGCGCAGCATGCTTCGGTCATCCAGCGGAGCTAATTCTGACGGGATGGTTTTTGAGGTAAAAAAGAATACTGCTATACCTACTGATACCACCAGGATAGCAACAGCTACCCATTTGCGCTTCATAAAGTTGATAAGCGTTTCGGTATAGCCGCTGGTCATCTTTACAAAGAAAGGCTCCGTTTTTAGGTAGAAGTTTGATTTTTTTTGATCCTTACGTATCATGATAACGCTTAGCATCGGCGTTAATGATAGTGATACAAAGGCCGATATCAACACCGCGCAGGCTACCACTACCGCGAATTCGCGGAACAAACGACCGGTAAAACCTTGCAGAAATATAATAGGCAAGAACACCGCGGCCAGGGTAATTGAGGTTGATATTACAGCGAACAATATCTCCGCCGAACCCTCAAACGCGGCCTTACGCACGGGCATGCCTTCTTCTATTTTTTTGAAGATGTTTTCGGTTACCACAATACCATCATCAACCACCAAACCGGTTGCCAGTACAATACCCAACAGGGTAAGTATATTCACCGAGTAGCCCAGTGTGTACATGATAAAGAATGTACCGATAAGTGATACCGGTATATCTATCAGCGGACGGAAAGCGATCAGCCAGTCGCGGAAGAAAAGGTAGATAATGATAACCACCAGTACGAACGACAGGATCAGCGTTTCCTCCACCTCTTTGATGGATTGCTTGATGAATTTGGTATTATCCATTGTCACCTTAAGCTGAATATCGGGTGGTACATCTTTCTTGATCTGCTCCAGGCGGCGGTAAAACTCGTCGGCTATCTCTACATAGTTGGCACCCGGTTGTGGTACCAAACCCAAACCCACTTTAGGCACGCCATCCTCTTTAAGGGCGGTTTGCTCATTGGCCGAGCCTAATACGGCGTAGCCAATATCGCGCAGGCGGATAACCTTATTGCTATCACTGCGGATGATCATGTTATTAAAATCATCCTGCGTGCGCAGCTTGCCTATGGCGCGTATGGTAACCTCGGTATTGTTACCCTCCAGTTTACCGGCGGGCAGTTCCACGTTTTCCTGCGCAAGGGCGGCGCTTATATCGGTAGCGGCAAGGCCCATGGCGGTTAACTTATTCGGATCGATCCATAAACGCATGGCGTACTGGCGTTGCCCTAACAGGTTAATGGAGCTTACGCCGGGTATGGTTTGCAGGGCTTCCTGCAAATCGTTCTCGGCGTAATCATTTATCTGCATAATGTTACGCGTGTTACTGCTAACGATCAGGGTTATAATGTTATCGGCATTGGCATCGGCCTTGGTAACCACCGGCGGGGCATTAATATCCTGCGGTAGCTGGCGTTGCGCTTGCGATACCTTATCGCGCACATCATTGGCAGCGGTTTCCAGGTCGGCATCCAGATCGAATTCGACCGTTATATTGCTTGAACCTACCGAACTGGTTGACGATATATTACGGATGCCTTGCACACCGTTAATAGCCTTTTCGAGCGGCTCGGTGATCTGCGATTCAATAACATCCGAGTTGGCGCCCGAGTAGGACGTAGATACTGAGATGATAGGCGGATCAACCGAAGGGAAATCGCGCACGCCCAAATAGCGGTACCCTACAATACCGAATATCACAATGGTTACCGACATTACAGCCGCCAGTACGGGCCTTTTTATACTTACCGACGATAAACTCATTTCCTGCTCACCTTTTGTATTTTAACCGGCGCTTTTTGCCTTAACTGTATTATGCCCGATATGATCACGCTATCGCCGTTCTTTAAACCATCGGTTATCTCTATCTGCGTATCGGTACGCAAACCGGTTTTTACTTCGCGCTGTACGGCCATGCCGCTATCAACCACAAAAACATAATTGGTTTTTATATCGGGGATAACGCTTTGCGTAGGCACCATAATGGTTTTAGGTATCTGGTCGAGAGCGAGGCTTATTTTGGCAAAGCTGCCCGCGGTTAATGCACCATCCGGGTTAGCGGCACGGGCACGTACGGTAATGGTACGCGAGTTAACATCAACCGATGGTTCAATGGCATACACCGTAGCGCTGAATTTTTTTGATGAACTCTCGGTAGTAAAATTGATTTTACCGCCTGCCTTAACCAGCGAAAGGTATTTTTCAGGCACCGAAAAGGTAAGCTTAGCCGGATCGATATTTACCAGCGTAGCGATAGGCGTTTGCGGTGATATATACCCACCCGGACTAATATTACGCAAACCAATAGTGCCCGAAAATGGTGCGCGTACCTCGGTACGGGTTATTTGCGCCTTAACGGCATCACTTTGCGCCTTTAATGCATTGTATGATGCCAGCGAGGTTTGGTACTCCTGCTTGCTGATGGCTTCCTTCTCCAGCAACTGGCGGTTGCGGTCCTCATTCTCTTTGGCCAGCGCTACATTGTATTCGTTTTGGGCTAAGGATGCCTGAAGATCCCGATTGTATATTTTAACCAGCAACTGGCCTTTTTTTACACGGCTGCCCTCGTTAAAGTAAATACCCGTAACATCGCCCGATGCCTGGGCTACCAGGTTAACCTGCTCGTTAGCGCTGATGGTACCGGTAATATCAATAACGGTGTTCAGCGTGGTGTCATGGGCAAGCAATACGTTTACAGGTACCGGCCCGCCCCGGCGGCTTTTACCTCCGCCGCCCGCGGCAGCATCGTTCTTAGCAGCTCCTTCGCCAAAGAATTTGTTGTACAATAGGTACCCCACCAGCAGTACCAGCAGGGTGTAAATAATATATCTGATCTTCATAACTTACAATATGCCCCTCAACAGGCTTAGCGAACGTGCTACAGGATGTGTATTTGATACCTGTAATATCTGCACCAAAATAATCGTAATTGGTTCACAAAAGGTTTTATGTATCAACCATTTTACATCTCATTTGTGTTACAAAAGCTTTACCCTACAAGGCAAAATTTTATAAATTGCCGGATGAAAAAATTTCTATCATTAGTTTATACTTTTTTAATACTGAATTTAATGAGCATTACGGCCTTTGCGGCACCTGCGGCTAAGATCAGCTACACGGTTACTTTTCCTGAAGCACAAGCGCACTATGTTGATATTGAGATGAAGTTGAGCGGATTAGCGCAAAAAACAACCAACCTAAAAATGCCCGTTTGGACACCCGGATCATACCTGGTGCGTGAGTTTGCCAAAAATGTGGAGGGCTTTACCGCCTGGAACGGCAGCAAGGCTATTGAAGCCGGTAAGGTGAATAAAAATACCTGGCGCATAAATACCACCGGCATTACCGAGCTTACGGTTAAGTATCGTGTGTATGCCAATGAAGTATCGGTACGTACCGCTTTTATTGATGCATCGCATGCTTTCCTGTCAACATCGGGCTTGTTTTTGTACCCACAAGGGATGCTTAGCCAGCCATCAACCATAAAAATAGTGCCTTACAAAGGCTGGACAACCGTATCAACCAGCCTTGAGCAGGTAGGCGGCGATCAGTTCACGGTTACGGCTCCTAACTACGACATATTGTTTGATTCGCCGATTGAGGTAGGTACACAGGATGTATTTAATTTTAAAGCGGCAGGCGTTAACTACGAAGTAGCCATGTACGGCGGCGGCAATTACGATAAGGAACGCCTTAAGGTTGATATGCCTAAAGTAATTGAGCAGCACACCAAAATATTTGGCGAAAACCCTAATAAACGTTATGTATTCATAGTACATAACTTTCAGCGTGGTGGCGGCGGCCTGGAGCACCTGAGCTCAACAGTATTAGGTGCATCGCGCGATGGTTATGCTACCGAGCGTGGTTACCTGGGCTTTTTAGAGCTGGTATCGCACGAGCATTTTCACCTGTGGAATGTTAAACGCTTGCGCCCGATAGCGCTTGGTCCGTTTGATTACGAGAACGAAAATTACACCACCAACCTTTGGATAGCCGAAGGCTTTACCGCTTACTACGAAGCTAAAGCCATGCGCCATGCCGGTTTATTACCTGCGGATGGTTATGTAAATACCTTGGCCGGCAGCCTGAGCAATCACGATAATCAGCCGGGCAGCAAAATACAATCAGCAGCCGAGGCCAGCTTTGATGCCTGGATCAAATTTTATCGCCCTAACGAAAACTCGAACAACTCAACCATATCATATTATGGTAAAGGCTCTATCATTGCCTACATGCTCGATCTGGAGATCATCAACAGCTCAAACGCTAAATACTCGTTGGATGATGTGATGAAGTACATGTATAACGAGTACTACAAGGTTAAAAAGCGTGGTTATACCGATGCCGAGTTTAAGCTTGGTTTGGAGAAATTCGCGGGCAAAAAGCTGGACGACTTTTACAAGAAATACATTACCGGCGTTGAATTCCCTGATAATGCCACCTACTTTGGTTACGCCGGTTACAAGGTTACTGATGAACTGGCCGGTACCGATGTGCCTGCATTGGGTATAGCTACATCAAGCGGCGGTGGTCGTTTGGTGGTTACGGCCGTTAGTCGTGCCAGCTCGGCATGGGTTGATGGTATCAACGTTAACGATGAAATAACCGCTGTTGATGGCAGCCCGGTTACTGATGCCGCCGCCATTGTGAACGGCAAAAAGGTAGGCGACAAAATAAACGTTACGATTACGCGCGATGGTAAGCAGCTGATATTACCGGTTACCCTGCTGAAAAGCACCCGCGTTAAATACAAAATTGAACCGGCTGATAACGCTACCGAAAAACAATTAGCTGTACGCAAAAAATGGCTTAACCTGTAATTCAGAGTACACAGTATGTTCGCAAAAAAGGCCGTTAGTTATTCACTAACGGCCTTTTTTATTGTCTAATCGGTATAAATGGGTTTCGGCATAGTTTATGGTACAGTATAGTTATCTATCAATGTTTAACTATAAAAAATAAAACTATGAGATCTCTATTGTATATTATTGCTGTTATCCTGATAATAGGTTGGGCAATAGGTGTATTTGCTTACACTGCAACAGGTTTAATTCACGCATTATTGGTAATAGCAATTATAGCATTGCTGTTGGGCATTATTCGCCGCGATACAGCAATATAATTACTTAATAACCTAACCAAAGGGGAGCAGCGATGCTCCCTTTTTTGTTGGGGTTAGTTTTGGGTTTTGTTTAAGGTGTAGTGAACAAAGATGCATTTTATCAGGAGGGCAAGTAACCCTGATGATATTGCTGAAACTATTATTAAACCCATGCCGATATGATAATGCGGGAATACGAATAAGGATATTACCCTCAATAAAGCTATACCTAAAAATAACAAGGCACAATCCCTCCAAAATTTTAGTATACCGGGATTGTTTGCAACAGTTGTTTTGGGTAATAAGATTATGCTATAAGCAATTACGCTCAAACCTATAACTGTGCTAAAATGCTGCATCAGCTTAAAATAATGTACACCAATAATGCTTTTGCTTGCCAAAAAATCAATGTGTAGCACAAACCAGCCAGTTACATGTGTAAAGGCATCCCAAAACAAATGGCTTAACGCGCCAAGGGCTAATGATAGTATGATAACGAACCACCGCATTGCTGATGGAGCAGATTGTTTATTATCGTTTTTTAATAGCCAAAACCGCTGCCGCAAGTAATCGGGTAAATGATCTATCAATAGATTTTTAACATAGGTTTGGTACAGCAAAAACAACAGTAAGCCGACAGGTAAATCAAAATACAATATGCCCAACGGAGTGTGGCTGTACAACGATTTGATATCCATCCGCAGAAAATACTCAAAATCGGGAGTGAGGCTGCCTATCACAAGTGCGGTGAGAGAAATATAACGTTCAGAGATTCGGCCTAATGGTAATACTATTGCAGGATGAGCAGCTGTAAAAGGCATTCGGTTTTTTTATTTGTTAAAGATGTGAAAAAATACCGGGTGAGCACAACCTGCAACAAAAAAGCCGTTCCTGATCAGGAACGGCTCACTCATAAATCATATTAATCGCTAAAAACTATTGCTTTGTTGAAGTGGTTTTACCGATCGCGTATAACCTATTATCATATAAGCTACAATTTGTGCGGCCTGTTGTTTGAGTAATTATGCGCCTTTTTTTGTTTTAAGGCTATCCATAAGCTGCTCGTACAGATCGGTGCCCTTGGTTTTTTGCGGTTTGAGCTTTTTGATGGTTGGCCGCTTGCCTTTGGCTTTCGCCTTAATGATCTTCAGTAACTCGGTATGGTACTCATCCTTAAATTTCGATACATCAAAATCCTCAGCGTACTGATTGATGAGGGCGAGGCCTACATCCAGTTCCTTTTTGCTCACCTTTACTTCGCCGGCAATGTTCAGGTCTTCAGTGCTGCGTATCTCCTGCCCAAAGCGTATTTTGGTTATTACCAGCACCCCATCAACCGGGTGAATAATGCACAGGTTTTCGGTGCTGCGTAACACAAACCGCCCGAGCCCCGCTTTTTTTGATTTGATGAGCGCCTGCATCAGCAGGGCATAGGCTTTGTTGTTTTTGGTATCGGGCTCAGTGTAGTACGATGTTTCGTAATACATCGGGTTAACATCGGCAATGTCAACAAAGCTCTCTATCTCTATCACCTTACTTTTTTCGGGCGCGGCATCCTCAAAATCGCGTTCCTCTAAAATGATATAGTCTTCATCAAGCTTGTAACCCTTAACAATTTTCTCGTAGGGTACTTCCTTATGTGTTTTTTCGTTTACGCGCTGATAGCGGATGCGTGAATGGTCGCGCCCGTCGAGCATATCCAGATCGAGCGAGCTGCTTTGCACGGCCGAGTATAATTTAACGGGTATGCTCACCAACCCAAACCCTATTGAGCCTTTCCATATTGATCTCATAACAAAGCGTTTAATGCTTTACTATAACTGTTATAAGTGCGAAAGGGTTTTGAGCCTTTGCTTATTTCATTACATTGGGTAACAGCGAAATGCCATATTTCTTCGCTATCTGGGGGTATACTTTAAGCAAGTTATTAGCTTTACCGTCTTTCTCAAATATAGCTTCCCAAGTACTTAGCGGCTCCCAAATGAACGAGCCTATGCCTTTACCATTGGGTACATTAAAGGCGATATCATTGACCTCGCGTTTAAGCATGGTGTATTCGGCTACCATAATTTGCTTATTGTATTTTTTAGAGAGTAGCGCCAGGTTGTTCTTCAGATCGGCAGGGGTGCCGTGCCATTTTGGGTAGTATGACAGGCCGATAACATCATAAGGCACGTTCCTGTCGCGCATGGCATCGTAAAAAAATTGCGATTCCAGCTCCTGCCCACCCAAGGCCACGTGCAGCATAATAATTGATTGCGGACTAACCTGCTGCACGCCCTTCACACCCGAGTATAGCAACTGCGCCAGCGAATCAAGATTGCCGATATGCGCATCAGGCCATATCATGCCGTGGTTTATTTCGTTGCCTACCTGCACCATTTCGGGCGTGGTGCCTTGCGCTTTAAGTTGCTGCATAACATCAACCGTAAAGTCATGCACCGCTGTTTTTAGTTCATTAAAGCTTTTACCTTCCCAGGCTTTGGGTTTGTACTGCTGTTGTGGGTCGGCCCAGTAATCGCTGTAATGAAAATCGAGCAACAGTTTTAGTCCGGCGGCTTTTACCCGTTTGGCCATTTGTTTGGTATGCTCCAGATCGCAAAAGCCCCCATTGGGCGAATAACCTTTCGGCTGCGCCGGATCATTAAAAATGCGCAGGCGTATGTAATTAAAGCCATGATCCTTCAATATCTCAATAGCATCCTTCTCCACTCCATCCACCGAGAATTTGATGCCTTTGGCTTCCAACTCAGGCAAAAAAGAAATATCGGCACCCAATATCTTATCCGTAGTGGTTTTGGCGGTATACACATTGTTAGTAACCTTGTGCGGTTTGCCGGGTTTAACGGCATGTATCTCGGTAGCGCCGGGCCAAAGGCTATCAACCTTGGCCTCAAATTTTATATGCTCTATTTTGTTGCCCGCTTTTAATACAATACGGGTAGTGCCATGCAAATCGGTTTTCCAGGTGCTATCGCTGATGCGTAATTGGTTAATGTTTTTGTTGCCATTAATGCTGGCTATACGGGCATCGCCAATAACTTTATATACTACCGGCAGGTTTGCCCCGTGCTGGTCTTTACCATTTTGGTCGATGATCTTTACAAGCAAAACGGCCTCATCTTTACCGTTGGCTATAAAGGTTGTTTTATATGGAGTTACCTGAACTTCGGTAGGTTTTGAATTTTGGGCTACCGAGCCAGTGGCCGGTAACAGCAATAATGCAGCTGTAATGGCTTTTAAAAAACGCATCATGAGGTTGTATAATTAGTGGGCTGTAAAGTTACCATCAAACAACCGATATTTAATAATATCAGCATGGAAAATACTTGCAGCCAAAACCTGAATAAACCAATTTGAATGCCGCATGTTATGCTTAACCATTTACTGTTGGCAATTTTGTTTACTATTGTTACGTTTACCACTTGATCGCATGATCATTTATTTTCAACATCACCTTATGCTTAAAAAAATAAGTGCCCTACTTGTAATACTTTCCATTTTAACCGGCGGATTAACACAGGCGCAGGACAAAACATCATTCGATAAAGGCCTGTATGCCCAAAAGGGCGACACGCTGAAATACCGCATACTATTCCCCGTGCAGTTTGATCCGAACGTGAAATACCCGTTGATCATTGTACTGCATGGCGCGGGCGAGCGTGGCAGCAATAACGAATCGCAACTGGCTTATGGTACTAAGCTCTTTCTTTCGCAGGAAGTAAGGCAGCAGTACCAGGCTATAGTGGTTTACCCGCAATGCCCTACGGATAGTTATTGGTCAAACGTTGATATTCAGAAGGACTCGCTCAGCGGCAAACGGAAATTCTATTTTCAGGAAGCAAAGGCCGAGCCTACCAAAGCTATGAAGGCCTTAATGGGTTTAACAAAGGAGCTGTTGAATAAACCTTATGTGAATAAGAAGCAAGTGTATATCGGTGGCCTGTCCATGGGGGGCATGGGTACGTTCGAGATGCTGCGCCGTCAGCCTAAAACCTTTGCCGCGGCATTTGCCATTTGTGGTGGAGATAATAGTTTGAACGCAAAAATATACGCTAAAAAAGTGCCGCTATGGGTATTTCATGGCGCTAAGGATAACGTAGTTCCGGCGGATCATTCAGAGGTAATGGTAGCCGCCATACGTCAGGCAGGTGGCGACCCACGTTACACGGTTTATCCCAATGCAACGCACGACAGCTGGACACAGGCTTTTGCCGAGCCCGACCTGCTGCCGTGGTTGTTCTCGCACAAAAAATAATTATTACAGGGCCGATGTTATCCACCAGGTGTTGCCGAACGGATCGGTAACGCCTGCGCTGCGGCCATAGCTTTGGTCGGCAGGTGGCATAATACTTTGCGACCCTGCATCAAGCGCCAGTTGATAGGCATTATCACAATCGGCCACATATACAAACATGCCTGCATTTTGTACGCTGTATTGCTCGGTAGCCTCGGCAAACATAATGCTGCTGCCAAATATGCTTACCTCGCCATGCATTAAGGTTTGATCGTCACGCAGGGTACGGCTCTTTTTCTCCGCATCAAAAACAGCCGATGTAAAATCATAAAATTTCAAGGCATCTTTCAAGATCAGATAAGGCATTACGGCCTGGTAGCCTTCGGATATGTTTACTTCTTTCATAACAGGTGGTTTATAGGTTTAACAATGGCAGGGGCGTACTGTTGTGTTAAATTTTTATGAGCGGTATGTTCAAGGTTTGTTAAAAGGTAACTTTTTTGCTTTTCGTTTCAATATAGCGTTTAATTTGCTAATTTTCGGAACTAAGATTTTCGTTTATAGATACATGTCCCTGAATTAAATATGCGTATTGATTTTAAACTATCGGTTGCGGCCCTGGCCCTTTGCGTAGCCTCAACCGGAGCCTTTGCGCAGGTAAAAAAGAAACCTGCACCATCGCCAAAACAAAAACCTGCCAACGTTGCCGAGCAGGTTAAAGCAAGCACATTACCTGTTGATAAAGATGTTATTATAGGCAAGCTGCCTAACGGTTTAACCTATTACATCAGGCAAAATGCCCAGCCGCAAAACCGTGCCGAGCTATACCTGGTTAACAAAGCCGGATCAATATTGGAGGCCGACAATCAGCAAGGCCTTGCCCACTTTACCGAGCACATGGCCTTTAACGGTACCCGCGATTTCCCGAAAAACGCGCTGGTTAACTACCTGCAAAGCTCGGGTGTAAAGTTTGGTGCCGATCTGAATGCCTTTACATCATTTGATGAAACTGTATATCAATTGCCTTTACCTACCGATAGCGCCAAGGTGTTTGAACGTGGTTTCGATATACTGGCCAACTGGGCTGGTTATGTAAGCTTTGATCAGGCTGAACTGGATAAAGAGCGTGGCGTTATTTTAGAGGAACTGCGCCTGCGTGGTAAAAACGCCCAGGAACGCCTGCAACAACAGGTGTTGCCTACTATGCTGAGCAATTCGCGCTATGCTACCCGTTTGCCAAAAGGTAAAGAGGATATCATCAAGAATTTTAACCTGGCTACCATAAAAAGTTTTTATGACGATTGGTATCGCCCTAACCTGCAAGCGGTAATTGCCGTGGGCGATTTTGATCCGAAACGTGTGGAGCAGCTTATAAAAGAGAAATTCTCGCAGCTTAAAAACCCGGCATCGCCAAAACCACGTACCGAATACATTGTAGCCAGTACGCCAGGCACCAGCGTAAAGTTCGCTACCGATCCGGAGTTTCCGTACACCGTGGCGCAAATTATTGTTAAGCTGCCGGGTACCGAAGTTAAAAACACTACTGATTATATGCAGAGCATGCGCACCGGCTTGTTCAACCAAATGCTGAATGCCCGTTTAAATGAGCTGCTGCAAAAATCAAACCCGCCGTTTTTATATGGCAGCGCCAGCTACGGCAATTTTATTGGTAAGCAGGATGCCTTTACATCAGTAGTAGTGGCCCGCCCCGGGGAGTTGGAAACCGCCGTTAAAACTTTAGTTGGCGAAACTGAACGTGCCCGCAAATTCGGCTTTACATTAACCGAGTTTGAACGTGCCAAGCAAAATGCCTTGGTACAAATGGGCGATGCCTTTAAAGAGCGCGACAAAACCCGTTCATCAAACTTTGTGAACGAATACCAGCAACACTTTTTAAACGGAACAGGCATACCGGGCATAGCCTGGGAGTATCAGTTCTACCTGGATAATATTGACAAGATCACCCTGCAACAAATGAACGCCATGGCCGCCAAATTTATTACAGGCCAAAGTCGTGCTATAATTGTTCAGGCTCCGGATAACGAAAAACCAAAATTGCCAACCGAAGCCGCTTTATTAAGCTGGATAGGCGAGGCCGGTAAAAATGTAACCGCTTATGTTGATAACGTGAGCACTAAGCCATTGATCGATAAAATACCGGAAGCCGGCGAGATCGTAGATCAAACCCGTGATGATTCTATCGGCGTTACTACCCTTACCTTTAAAAACGGGGTTAAGGCCATGCTAAAACCTACCGACTTTAAAAATAACCAGGTGATACTGACCGGCTACAGCTACGGCGGTACATCGGTAGTTAGTGATCTGGATTATACATCGGCAAATATGGCCGCGGGTGTTGTTGGTGGCAGCGGTGTAAGCGAGTTCAATCAAATTCAATTGCAAAAAATGATGACAGGTAAAAGCGTATCGGTTGAGCCCTACATCAGCGATTATACACAAGGCTTTAGCGGTAACGCCACCACTAAGGATCTGGGTACGGCCATGGAGCTGGTTTACCTGTACTTTACGCAGCCACGCAAGGATAACGATATATGGCAATCAAACATGAGCCAATGGCGCTCAGCATTGGTTAACCGTAACCTCGACCCTAACAGTGTGTTTCAGGATACGGTATCGGCAGTACTTAACCGCTATAACTTTAGGGCGATGATGCCAAGTGTAGGCCGTTTAAATACCGCCTCGCTCGATAAGGCTTACGATTTTTATAAGAGCAGCTTTGCCAATGCCAACGGCTTTGTATTTACACTGGTAGGCAGCTTTGATATTGATGCCGTTAAGCCTTTGTTAGCTACTTACCTGGGCAGCCTGCCATCAACCGCAACCAAGAGTACTTATAAGGACTTAGGCATGTACCCACCTGCGGGCATTGTTACCAAAACGGTAAACAAAGGTATCGGCGAAAAAAGTACAGTTCAACTGGTTTTCAGTGGCGATTATGATTATACCGAGGAGAACAACATGCAGCTTGACGCGCTGGAGGAAGTGCTTAACATTAAACTGATAGAGCGCCTGCGTGAGCAGGAGAGTGGTGTTTACGCGCCGGGTGTACGTTCTATGTATCAAAAAATTCCGGTAGGTCGTTATACTTTCACCATAAGCTTTGGTTGCGCGCCCGAGAATGTAGATAAACTGGTAGCTGCCACAATGGATGAGATCAACAAGATCAAGACCACAGGTGCTCAAGCTACCGATATTCAGAAATTTAAGGCTGAGGATATGCGCTCAAAACAAGTACAGCTGCGCGAAAACTATTTTTGGGCAGGTTACCTGGCCAGCGGTTCGCAGTATGGTTTAGATCCGCACCGAATCATCCGCTACCCAAAAACGGTTGAAAAAGTTACCGTACAAAGTACCAAGGATGCCGCCAACAAATACCTGAGCGGTAAAAACCTGGTAAAACTAATATTGATGCCTGAAAAGAAATAAGGCATCCAAAAGCATCAACAAAAGCGGCATACCCACAAGGTATGCCGCTTTTTTGTTTTAGTGAATATCCAGATATGAGCCGGCACTATCGTGCGCTTTATGCACGGTTATGGCTACACATTTTTTACTTTGTTTATCAATATCAAAGGTGATGCCCTTGTCGTTATCATCAAAAACCAGCAAGCCTTTTTCTGTGGCAGTGGCATTATCTACCGGCTTTAACTTGTAGTGTTTTTCAATATCTGTCAAAAGCTTTCCGGTGCCTATGCTATCCTCAGTTTTAAACCAGGGCGAATTCACCATGATCAGTTTAATGCGGCTTATCTCCTCATTGCCCATATTACGGCGGGCAAAAACAGCGGTGCGGTATTTATGGGTATCCTTACTGTACCAGGCCATCAGCGAGCTGCCCATCGCCGCGTCGGACGAGTCGGGTTGCCCAAGTTTTGCCATGGCACTATCCACAGGCAAACCAATGGTTAGGTGCCCGATGCCTTGTCCGGGTTTTATCATTTGATCCGGTTTTATTTCGGCCTTTAAGGCGATAGAGTCAGTATCAGTACTATCAACAGATGATTTAGTAGCCGGGCTATTGCAGGCCATCATCAGCGGAGCTACCATTATTACAAATATTTTCTTCATAAAAAACCAGAATTGATGTAGCTATAATAACCATTTACACCTTATATTGTTATTCACATTTATATGGGTACACCGGGGCAAAAGGTTATACAAAATTGGTACAAACTAAAAAGCTGGAAGCAGTTTCCGTTTCAAAAAGAGATGGAGGCTGTATACCTCGATGGTTATTCGGGCCTGTTGAACGCGCCGACCGGCAGCGGTAAAACATACGCCCTGTTTCTGCCTTTTTTGGCTGGTTATATCAATAAATATCCCGACACATGGCAAACCCGTAAGGATAATGGCTTGCTGATGATGTGGATAACACCCCTGCGTGCACTTACCAACGATATCCGCAAGGCCATGCAGGAGGCCTGCGACGAGATAGGCCTGCCCTGGAAGATAGCCACCCGCACCGGCGATACATCAGCCGCCGAAAAACAGGCCCTCAAAAAAAAGCTGCCCGAAGTACTGCTTACCACCCCCGAAAGTCTGCACCTGATGCTGGCCCAAAAGGAGTACCCCAAAATATTCAAAAGCCTGCAAGTAGTAGTGGTTGACGAATGGCACGAACTGCTCGGCACCAAACGCGGCGTACAGGTGGAGTTGGGGTTGAGCAGGTTGAAGAACCTTGGCAGTTTACAGTTTGCGGTGGGCAGTGAAAATGAGGCATCGAAGCAGGTAAATAATACAAGCCAACCGCCAACTGCGAACTGCAAACTGAAAATCTGGGGTATCAGCGCAACCATAGGCAACCTGGAGCAGGCGGCCGAAGTGCTGCTGGGAAATACCTTCCCGAAGGAAAGTATACGTATGGTGCGGGCTAATATTGAGAAGAAGCTGGATATACGATCCGTTATACCTGATAATATTGAAAACTACTCGTGGACTGGCCACATCGGCGTAAAGCTGTTGCCACAGGTGATGGATATTGTGGCCAAAAGCAAAACCACGCTGATATTTTGTAATACCCGTTCACAATCAGAGATATGGTATCATGCCATTTTAGATAATTACCCGGAGTATGCCGGTGTGATGGCCATGCACCACGGCTCGCTGGATAATGAGTTGCGCAACTGGGTAGAGCAGGCCCTGCATGCCGAAGCCTTAAAGCTGGTGGTATGTACTTCGAGCCTGGATCTGGGGGTGGATTTTCGTCCGGTAGATACCGTGGTGCAGGTGGGTAGCCCTAAAGGTGTAGCGCGCTTTATGCAGCGGGCGGGCAGGAGCGGGCACCATCCCGGCGCGGTATCAAGGGCGTATTTTGTGCCTACGCATTCGCTCGAACTGTTGGAAGGGGCGGCGCTGAAAGAAGCCATAAAACGTGGTGTTTTTGAAAGCCGCGACCCGATGCTGCTCACCATGGATGTGTTGGTGCAGTACATGGTGACGCTGGCCGTGTCCGATGGTTTTCGTGCCGATGAATTATTTGAGGAGGTAAAAACCACCTACGCCTTTGCCGATATTACCCAAAACGAATACGGGCAATTGCTTGATTTTATAACCCGGGGCGGCAAAACCCTGGCTCAGTATGATGAATTTTTAAAAGTAGAGGTAGAGAACGGATTGTACAAGGTGAACAGCCGCCGTGTAGCCATGCGGCACCGATTAAGCATAGGCACCATTACCAGCGAAATGACCATACGGGTGAGTTGGCTGAGTGGTGGTTCGCTGGGTACTATTGAGGAGGGCTTCATCTCAAAACTGAAACCGGGTAACACCTTTTGGTTCGCGGGGCGTAGCCTGGAGTTTGTGCGGGTTAAGGAGATGACGGCCTACGTAAAAAAATCGAATGCCAAAAAAGGACTGATCCCCAGTTGGGCGGGGGGCAGGATGCCCTTATCGTCGCAACTGTCGGCTGTGTTTAGGGATAAGCTGGATGAGGTATCGCACGGCGTGGAAAAAGATGTGGAGGTTAAGGCCTTGAAACCTTTATTCGCGCTGCAAAACAAAATATCGCACCTGCCGCAAAGCAATGAGTTCTTGATCGAGTCGTTCAAATCGCGCGAGGGGCATCATCTTATTTTTTATCCGTTTGAGGGGCGGTTGGTGCATGAGGGGATGGCCTCTATATTAGCTTATCGTATAACCAAGGTAAAGCCCGCCAGTTTCTCCATCGCCATGAATGATTACGGTTTTGAGCTGCTGGCCGATGAGGATATCGCTATTGAGGAGATTTTAGAGGATGCTGATTTTTTCTCCTTAGATAATCTGCTGGATGATATTCACAGCAGCCTGAACGCTAATGAAATGGCCCGGCGTAAATTCAGGGACATTGCACACATTGGCGGGTTGGTGTTTACGGGCTATCCCGGTCAGCAGATCAAGAACAAGCATTTGCAGGCATCAACCTCGTTGTTGTTCGAGGTGTTTACCGAATACGAGCCCGATAATCTGCTGATACGGCAAGCTTATAACGAGGCGTTGTCATTCCAGTTAGAGGAATTTCGTTTACGTGCCGCCCTACAACGCATCGCCGGGCAAAATATCATATTAAAACATATTGACAGGCCAACACCTTTCGCCTTCCCCATTATGGTAGATAACCTGAGTCGCGACAAGCTCACCACCGAAACCCTGGAAGAACGTGTAGCCAAAATGGCCCGCCGGTACGATTTGAGTGGTGATGATGAACCGCAGGCCAAACGCCCCTCGCGCAGGCAGGGAATTGTCCGTAAAAAGGGCTTTTAGTTGCCAAAAATTAATCGTGGCTTAATTTTTAATATAAAAAACTATATTTGCCACATAAAAATTCTCAAGGGGTGCCTTGCTTTGGTCAAATAAACTATCAACAGATGGTTTGCCAAAACTGAAAGACAGGCTGAGATCATACCCGTGCCCCGGCCCTGAAGGGAGTTATGCTGAGCGCTCAGTTATAACTCACCCCTTCAGGGGCCGGGGGCAGCACCTGATCCGGATAATGCCGGCGTAGGGAGAGGTAATAAGTTAAGTGTACTGCATGTTCGCCCTGACTTGCGGATGGTTTAACTAAATTTTCTGTACTAAACACATTGAAAAAATTAATCGTGGCGATCATCGCCCTGCTGTTGCCATATTTGGCATCGGCCCAGTTTTCCGTATCCGGAAAAGTAACCAATCAAAACGGCGAGGTATTGCCCGGTGCAACCGTAAGCATTGCCAGCGCGCAACAAAACACCGTAACCGATGCCTCCGGCCAGTACAAGGTAAGCCTGTCAACGGGTACTTACAGCGTAGTAGTTAACTACATCGGTTACCAGCAAACCACTAAAAGTATAGCGGTGCGGGGTAACCAAACCGTTAATTTTAACCTGGTACCATCAAACTACACTACCGAGGAGGTTACCATTACCGCAACCCGCGCGGGTAAAAACTCGCCAACGGCCTTTACTAACCTCAGCAAAAAGGATCTTGAGAAAAACAACTTCGGTCAGGACTTGCCATTTCTGCTTAACCAAACACCATCGGTAGTGGTAACATCTGATGCCGGCGCGGGTGTGGGCTATACAGGCATCCGTATCCGTGGCTCTGATCCATCTCGTATCAACGTAACCATCAACGGCATTCCGTATAACGATTCGGAAAGCCAGGGTTCGTTCTTTGTTGATATTCCCGACATCGCATCATCAGTAAATAACATACAGGTGCAGCGTGGTGTAGGTACCTCAACCAATGGCGCGGGTGCTTTTGGTGGCAGCATCAACGTACAAACCGCTACCCGCCGCGATACCGCTTATGCCGAGCTGAACAATTCCGCAGGCTCATTTGGTACGGTAAAAAACACCGTGAGTGTAGGTACGGGTTTGCTGGGTAACCATTTTAGTTTTGATGGCCGCTTATCGCGCATACACTCTGATGGTTATATCGACAGGGCATTCTCTAACCTTAAATCGTACTTTTTAAGCGGCGCTTATTATGGCAAAAACACCACTATCCGTGCCAACGTTTTTACCGGTTACGAGCGTACCTACCAGGCCTGGAACGGTGTGCCCGATTACGAGATACTGAACAACAGGCAGTATAACGAATACACCTACAAAGACCAGGTGGATGATTATACCCAAAACCATTACCAGTTATTGGTTGATCAGCGTATATCTGATAAATTATCTTTCAGCGGAGCCTTGCATTATACCAAAGGCAAGGGTTATTACGAGGAATTCCGTGAGGGCGATTCGGTGAAGAACTATGGTTTAAACCCTGTTATTTATGGTGCCGATACTTTGTTTACCAGCAATATTGTGCGCAGGCGTTGGTTGGATAATGATTTTTATGGCGTTACCTACGCTTTAAAATATCTGCCTAACGATAAATTGAATATGACCCTGGGCGGCGCCTATAACGAATACAAAGGCGGGCACTATGGTAATATCATCAACAGCAGCAACACCATCAATGTGCCTTATAATTATGAATACTATCGTGATGATGCCAAGAAGAACGATTTTAACATCTTCGCCCGTGCCGAGTGGAACCTGGATAAATGGTTGCTTTATGCCGATATGCAGTACCGCTACATCTACTATTCGTTTTTAGGTTATGATTTTAGCCTGAATAACGTGCAGCAGAGCGCTACGCTGAATTTCTTTAACCCGAAGGCGGGTGTTACTTACAAGATCAACGATCAAAGCAACGTATATGCCTCTTTCGCGGTAGGTAACCGCGAGCCTAACCGTAACGATTATACCAATTCATCGCCCCAAAGCCGACCAAAGGCCGAAAACCTGAAAGACTTTGAAGCGGGTTATCGCATCAATACCCCACGTTTTACAGCCGGTGTAAACGGTTTTTACATGCTCTACAAAAACCAGTTGATAGTAACCGGTCAGCTGAATGATGTAGGCTCAGCCATTCGCCGAAATGTAGAAGACAGCTACCGTGCCGGTATTGAATTTGATGGTCGTGTAAAAATAACCGATCAGCTGGCCTGGGGTGCAACGGCAACCGTAAGTACTAATAAGATAAAAAACTACGGCCAGTTCTTTACCAATTATGATGATAACAGCCTGGTTGAGCTACAGCTAAAGAAAACTACCATCGCTTTTTCACCGTCGTTCATCGGGTCGAGCGAGATCAGCTATTCGCCAATAAAAGGAGGGGAGATCGCCCTGTTGAGCAAATACATCAGCAGTCAGTTTTTGGATAACACCATGAACACCAACCCGGCGGGTTACACGGTTGATGCGGAAAGCATTAGCAACCCATACGCAGCCAACCGTAAAATAAGCGGCTACTTTGTTAATGATGTGCGTCTGCGTTACAATTTTAGCACCAAGGCGGTTAAGAACATCGGCATTGGTTTATTGGTGAACAACATCCTCAACAAAAAATACGAAGCCAGCGGCGCTACATACCCGGGGCTGAGTGGCAGCAATATTTATAATTACAATTATTACTACGTGCAGGCTACCAGGAATTTCCTGGCATCGTTGAGTTTGGCGTTTTAGTGACCCCACCTAAATCCTCCCCGAGGGGGAGGACTTTAGTTTAGCCTTCCTTGAGGAGGGTAGAGGGTGAAAAAGTTAAAAAGTCCTCCCCCTTGGGGAGGGTTGGGTGGGGTATTTAATACTTGTCATTCTGAACGATAGAGAGGAATCTGCACGCGTTCAATAGCAAAGCGACAGATTTCTCCTCGTACCTCGTTCGAAATGACAACGATTTTCATTTAGGAGGGGTATATGCAACATTGGATAGAACTATTCATCAAAGAAATAAAAGGAACCGGCCTGCTGCAATGGATAGCCACCATTTTTGGTGTGGCCGAGGTACTGCTGGCTAAGCGTAATAATATATTACTGTACCCGGCGGGTATCATCGGCATAGTGCTGTCGTTATATTTATTGGTTGATGTTCAGCTTTATGCCGAGGCGGCGTTGAATATGTATTACCTGGTGATGAGTATTTACGGCTGGGTGTACTGGATGAAAAAGCGCGATGAGCCACCTGTGCAGATCAGCTATGCCAACCGCAACGAATGGTATATTACCCTTGGCATCAGTTTAGGGGGATGGGCGGTGTTTTATGTGCTGCTGAAATACTTTACCCCGTCGGATGTGCCGATACTTGATTCCTTTGTATCATCAACCGCCTGGGCTGGGATGTGGCTTTTGGCCCGCCGGAAGATAGAGAACTGGGTATTGCTCAACATCAGCAATTTTGTGGCGGTGCCCCTGTTGTTTTATAAGAGTTTGCCCTTGTTTGCCTGCCTTACCATCTTTTTGTTCGTGGTGGCCATATTCGGTTATTACGATTGGAAGAAGAAGCTGGAGGGTAAACTAACCGTAGCTCACTGATCAAACATTACCTATGCATCCATCTACATTATTAAAACCCGAATGGGTTGATATTATACGCCGCCATGTGCCGGAAGCGGAAAAGACGGGCAAGCTGCACCCGGTGCAATTAGCGCTGGTGCATGAGCAGGGCTGGTTCAAGTTTTTGGTACCTGCCGCTTATGCAGGCCTCGAACTTAACCTGCCCGATCAGGTGCGTTTAGAGGAAAGCCTGGCTTGGGTCAACGGTAGTTTGGGCTGGGTGGTAACGCTGTGCAGTGGTGCGGGTTGGTTTGGTGGGTTTATTGAGCCTGATGCCGCCGGGGACATATTCGCTAACCCGCAACTTTGCCTGGCGGGCAGCGGCGCGCCAAGTGGTACTGCAACTATTACCGAGGATGGCTACATCATCAACGGCGAGTGGAAATATGCCAGCGGTATACAACATGCCACGCACGTAACTGCCAACTGCGTAATAAAGCAAGGCGACGAAACGGTGTTGAATGAGGATGGTTCTCCGTTGATATTGCCCTTTGTTTTTAACCGCGAGGATGTCAATATACAATCGGCATGGAAATATGTGGGTATGATGTGTACCGGCAGCGATGCTTACCGGGTAGATAACCTTTTTGTACCTGCTAACCGTTGCTTTAAAATAGATGCTTCGGCAGCTAAGGTTGACGGCGCGTTGTATTATTATCCCTTTATGCAATTAGCCGAGGCTACCCTTACCGCCAATATGAGCGGCTTGGCCATTCACTTTACCGATCTGTGCGAAACCTTGTTTGCCGATAAACCCTTTCGCGGGCGGTATAATGCTGTGCAGCAGCAAAAAGTGCAGCAGTTGTTGCAGGTAAGTGTAGAAAAGCTGAACAATGCACGTGCTGATTTTTACCAGGCGGTTGATGCATCGTGGCAGGCTGTGAGCCAAAAGGCTGATAGTGCCAAAGAGTTAAAGGCCGTGAGCACCACAGCGCATACCTTAGCTACTCTTGCGCGAAATGTGGTAGACGAGCTATACCCTTACTGCGGATTAATAGCCGCCAACCCCGATACCGAAATTAACCAGGTATGGCGCGATCTGCATACGGCAAGCCAGCACAGTTTGTTTACCTTTTCTACTTGATAGCAGGGAGGTTAACAGCATCAAAAATACTTTTTTGGGCAGCCATTTTTTCAACGTCCTGCCAGGTACGAGGGGCATCGGCCGATAGGTTGGTGCCTTTCTCTTTGCCGATCAATATGTCGTCCTCAATACGGACGCCAATGTTCCACCATTTTTTATCGCACTCGCTACCCGCAGGTATATAAATGCCCGGCTCAACGGTTATCACCATGTTCTCTTTCAGCTCGCCGCTGTAGTCACCCTTATCGTGCACATCAAGCCCCAGGTGGTGCGATACGCCATGCGGGTAATATTTACGCAGATCGGCCTCGGTTTTTATGATGCCTAATTTTATAAGTCCGGCGGCAAGTACTTCACCTGTTTTCTTTTCCAGATCGGCATAAGGTACACCGGCCTTGCAAAGCTTAAAAACTTCTTCCTGCGCATCATAAACCAGTTGGTAAATGGCCTTTTGTTCTTCGCTGAATTTGCCGTTGGCCGGTATGGTGCGGGTAACATCGGCCGAGTAGCCATGATATTCGGCACCCACATCAAGCAGCACCAGTTGATTATCTAACTTCATGGCGCTGTTTTCTTCGTAGTGTAAAATACAGCCGTTGCCGCCCACACCTATAATTGGCGGATAGCCTTCATCCTCGGCACCGTATTTTTTATGCACGTAAAGCAGTATGCCCTCCAACTCCCGTTCGGACATGGTTGGCTTTACCGCACGCATCACCTCAGCATGCGCAATGCTCGATAGTGCTACCGATTTTTTAAGCAACACCAATTCCTCGGGAGTTTTAACACCACGCAGCGCCAAGGTAAAATTCTGGAAGTTTTGCATGCCGCCCAACAGTGCTTTTATTTTGGCCTTGGCATCCTGTAACGATGCTGCATCGGGCTTGGCTATCAGTTGTTGTATAATGGGGCTGTTTTTGTAAGCCTCTTTTTCCAGTTTTGGCTTCAGGTAGGCAACAACCCGGGGCATCAGCTCAGGCGTGGCACGCTCGTACAAAAAGCCCAGATCGCCTGATAGTTCACTATCAATGGTAGGCGCGTTTACTTTTTCTTTAAAGGATTTGATCAATCCGGCCAGTTCACCGGTAGCATCAGCAGGCAGGCCATCATATATTACCTCGCTGAATTTTTTGAAGTCGATAGGGAAACCCGCGAAAGCTTCGCTGTTGTAGGCACGTTTAAAACCAAGCTTGGTCTTAGCCCCATCAACACCCAGGCGTTTACCGGTCCATATTTCGCGGGAGGCATCGCGCTTGCGTACAAAAAGCACTTCGTTGTAAGCACTGTCGCCGGCACCTTGCATATCCTTAAATATCAGCAAGGCGGCATCAGGTTCCTTATATCCCGAAAAATAATACAGGTCAGGATTGGCATGATACACATAGTTCACATCGTTGGAGAAAACACGCTCAGGGTAAGCAAATATTACCGTTACCGAGTTGGCGGGCATCATATCGCGCAGTGCCTGTCGCCTAACCGCATGGAACGACGCGCTCAGGTAATCAGTAGGTGACTTATCAGTAGTTTGGGCGATGGCTTGTACAGCGCCAATACCTGCTATAGCTAATGTTAAAATTGCTTTGCCGAGGAGTTTCATTGTTGGTGTGATAATGTGTTGGATATTACAGGCATGAATATACAATTAATAAATTCACTCCATAATATCTCCCGGCTTAATTTGTTAAAGCCAAAACATCATCACTAAAAGAAAATCTTACTCCGATAGGATAGTAAACCTGAAATCCAGCGGTTCAAAGTGTTTTATCAGCTCATCAATAAATTCCTGACCCCATTTTACATAGAACAATCCGAAATTCTCGGCACGTTCCTGTAAACTGTTTTTAGGAAATAGCTCGGCCTTGATGTGCTCTACCTGCTCCAGGCGGATATGGTAATTAGCACGTTCGGCTTTTACCATCTTTTTCTCCAGGTTATCAATGGCATGCTTAAGTCGTGCACTTACGGCCTCGGTTGATGGGGCAAGGGTTGGGTCGATCTTGTAGGCGCGTAGTTTTATCTTCTCAAAAATGGATTTTAGTTCGCGCCATTCTTCGTTTAGCGATAGGGTATGTTCGCTGTGTTTTTTTACCCAGTTATTCTTTATCAGGTCGGCAGACTTAAATATATCCACCGGCGAGAGCTCCATCTGGCCTATCTTGGCCGATATGCGTTTAGGGATCACCAGGCCCGAGTTTCGCAATATCAGTATCGGGAAGTCGACACCGTAATGGTCAAAGTTAGCTTTCAGTTCGAGCCAGTAAACCACCTCGGCACCACCGCCAATGTAGGCTATGTTAGGCAAAATACACTCCTGGTAAAGCGGGCGCATTACTACATTCGGACTAAAACGCTCGGCATGGTCAGCTACTTCGGTTTTCAACTCAGCCTCGCTGAAGGCTATCTCCGTATTTAAAACCTTGTAGGCGTCGCCCTCAAATACTATACGCTCGCGCAAGCCATCCAGCAGGTAAAAAAAGTTGATCTCGCGTGGGTTAACCTGTATGCCAACACCCAGTTTTTCTAATTCCTGATTGGTGGCGCTGATATGTTTAAAGCTGTTTTGCTCAATGATGTCGCGCTCAATAATTGGCGCGAATTGTTTTTTAAAGGCGATATCATCCGCGTCAATAACCACCAAACCGTACTGACCGAACAAGGCGTTCACTAAATAGCGGGTAGCATCGGCCAGTTTATCAAAGCCGGTGTAGGCCTTTTCAACTATTTGCGCTAATGGCAGGGCATGGTTTTCCAAACCCAAAACACCCTTATATTGGTTAAGCGCCTGACGCATACTATCCGGATTAATGCGGCCTGTAGCGCCTGATGCCTCGTACCACCAGTGTACTTTTTTGCCGCCTATGTTGGTATAGTTTATCTCGGCAAAATCATGGTCCTCACTGGCCATCCAGTAAACGGGCACAAAGTTTTTATCAGGAAATTGGGCTTTTAGTTGTTGAGTAAGCTTAATGGCGGTAACTATCTTATAGATAAAATACAGCGGCCCCGCGAAAATATTAAGCTGATGGCCCGTAGTTACGGTATACGTATCGGCCGATGAAAGTTCTTTTACACGTTCAAGCGGTGTGCGGGTCAGCTCGCCGTCAATATGGGTAATTGCGTTGTACTGGCGGGTAAGCACATCAACCAATACCTGCCTGTCGGCAGTTACGGTTTTAGCGGCCAGCAGTTTGGCAAAGCCGTCCATATCCGGGCGGTAGCCATAAAACGGACGAAGCGCCGGGGCATCGTCCACGTAATCAATAACCGTTTGCGAAAAGAAACCGGTATCCTTATAGCTGATACAGTTAGCATCCATCAGCCCAAAAGTAAACGATTAGGTTAAAAGAACCGAAAGTTTAATTTATTTTACAATCTGTCCATAAAGGTCGAAGTCCTCGGCATTGTCAATTTTAACGTTAACAAAGCCACCAACGGTTGCATAATCAACATTAGCATCAATCAACACCTCGTTATCCACCTCGGGCGAATCAAACTCGGTACGGCCAACAAAATAGCCGCCATCCTTTTTGTCTATCAGTACTTTATAGGTATTGCCAATCTTCTCCTGGTTTTTCTCGAATGATATGCCCTGCTGAATTTCCATAATGGCATCGGCGCGTTCCTGTTTTACTTCATCAGGTACATCATCAACCAGTGTATGGGCATGTGTTTTTTCTTCGTGCGAATAGGTGAAACAACCCAAACGATCAAAGCGGGTATCTTCAACCCATTGGGCCATTTCTTCAAAATCCTGCACGGTTTCGCCAGGGTAGCCGGTTATCAGGGTGGTACGCAAAGCGATGTTAGGCACCCTGTCGCGTATCTCACTCACCAGGTCGATGGTTTTTTGTTTGGTGATACCACGACGCATTGATTTTAGCATGTTATCCGTAATATGCTGCAATGGCATATCCAGATATTTGCAGATGTTTTCGCGCTCGTTCATCACATCCAGCACTTCCATCGGGAAACCCGAAGGGTAGGCATATTGCAGCCTGATCCATTCGATGCCGTTAACATCCGACAGGCGGCGCAGCAATTCGTCCAGATTACGTTTGCCGTATAGGTCAAGGCCATAATAGGTCAAATCCTGGGCTATCAGTATTAATTCCTTAGTGCCGTTTTTGGCCAGGTTTTTAGCCTCGGTAACTAACTCGTCAATAGGTTTGGTAACATGCTTTCCGCGCATCAGCGGGATGGCGCAAAATGAACACGGACGGTTACAACCCTCAGCAATTTTAAAGTAAGCGAAATGAGATGGCGTGGTCAGCAAACGCTCACCTATTAACTCATGGCGATAGTTGGCGCCAATGGTAGTCAATACATCCTTAAGATCATTAGTACCAAAGTAGGCATCAATATTAGGTATCTCGGCCTGAAGCTCGGGCTTATAACGTTCGGACAGGCATCCGGTAACAATAACCTTACCCACTTTGCCCTGCTCCTTAAGCTCGCTGTATTGTAGTATGGTATCGATAGATTCCTGCTTGGCGTTATCAATAAAACCGCAGGTGTTGATCACCACAATATCATTACTGCTTACCTTATCGGCCTCATGCACCACATCAAAAGCATTGCCCTTAAGCTGCCCCATCAAAACTTCCGAATCGTAGATGTTTTTAGAGCAACCTAATGTAACTACGTTCACACGCGGTTTACTTATTGATTTTACCTGTCTGTTAATTTCCTTAGTCTTCATATTGCCAACCCGTCATTGCGAGGAACGAAGCAATCTCTTTTACTACTTGTCATTTAATGCGAGGTTGAGATTGCTTCGTCGTACCTCCTCGCAATGACTTTATATTATTATTTAGCTTTTAAACAAGCTATCTACAAAACTCTTGCGATCAAACAATTGCAGATGATCCATTGCTTCGCCTACACCGATGTATTTAACCGGTATCTTGAACTGGTCGGATATACCGATAACCACACCGCCTTTGGCTGTGCCATCGAGTTTGGTGAGGGCTAAGGCGTTAACTGCCGTTGCCTCGGTAAACTGCTTGCATTGCTCAATGGCGTTTTGGCCGGTTGAGGCATCAAGCACCAGTAATATTTCGTGCGGGGCACCGGGTACCACCTTTTGCATTACGTTCTTGATCTTGGTCAACTCGTTCATCAGGCCTACCTTGTTGTGTAAACGACCGGCGGTATCAATAATAGCAACATCATCACCGTTTGATACTGCCGAACGCAGAGTATCATAAGCTACAGATGCCGGGTCAGACCCCATGGCCTGTGCCACTACCTTTACGCCAACGCGCTCACCCCAAAGTTTGATCTGGTCAACCGCCGCCGCGCGGAAGGTATCCGCAGCGCCCAGCACTACCTGGTTGCCCGCTTGCTTTAGCTTGTGAGCCAGTTTGCCGATGGTAGTGGTTTTGCCTACGCCGTTAACGCCAACCACCATAATTACATAAGGTTTATGGCTGCCGTATTCAAAGCTGGCAAAATCGTTACTGTTGTTTTCGGCAAGCAGTTGCTGTATCTCATCGCGCAGCAGGGTATTAAGCTCAGATGTATTTACATACTTATCGCGCGCTACACGTGCCTGTATACGATCAATTATTTTAAGGGTTGTGCTAACACCAACGTCTGATGTTACGAGCACTTCTTCCAGATCGTCAAGCACATCATCATCAACGGTTGATTTACCGGCGATGGCCTTGGTTATTTTGGAGAAGAAATTGTCCTTGGTTTTTTCAAGCCCGGTGTCAAGCGCTTCCTGTTCCTGTACGGTATTTTCTTTTTTCTTGAAGAAATCAAATAAACCCATAATTATATGCAGATATTGATTATTTGCAAATATGCAGATATGTAAATGTGCAGATTAAAAGCTAAAAATGCGCAACCTGCAAAAATCTTTACATTACAGCCATACAGCTTTAATGCTGATTTGTGTCCCTTCCGTACGCCATGTGTCATGCTGAGCCTGTCGAAGCATTCCATCACCTCACCGCTTTCAATAAAGCTTGTGATTACATCTGCATATCCGCACATCTCCTCATCTACTTCCGGTACAACAAAAAAAGCCCTCTCGTTAAATACAAGACGGCTTCTGTAGCTTATCAGAACGTAAGGGAACGAATTAAGCTTTAGCTTCGTTAATAGCGTCCTTAACGTGATCGTTGTGTACGATAAGTTCTTTGAAAGTGTAAGCACCTGTTTTTGGTGATTTAACCGCGGTGATCACTTTAGAATATTCTTTGCCTTTACCTGTTTTCAGGGTTGCAACTACTTTCTTTGCCATCTCTGTTTAATTTTATGCTGATAAAACATGCCGATAATAGGAACCGGCAAATGCTATCAAGCTAATTACTTAATCTCTTTGTGAACTGTTACTTTACGCAGAACAGGGTTGAATTTTTTTAGTTCAAGCCTTTCAGTTGTATTTTTTTTGTTCTTGTTGGTAATGTAGCGAGACATGCCTGGCAAGCCGCTTTCTTTGTGCTCAGTGCACTCCAGTATTACCTGAACTCTGTTGCCTTTTTTAGCCATGGTATTTTTATATTATGGTATTAGCTACTTACTGCAAATAAATGCAGGCAGCTTGTTACCAAGTTCAATCTATTAAATGTAACCTTTTTTAACAAACTTGTTTATACAAGCGGTTATACCATTTTTGCTGATGGTTTTAACAGCAGAAGTAGATACCTTTAAGGTTATCCATTTATCTTCTTCAGGGATGTAAAACTTTTTAAGTTTTAAGTTAGGATAAAATTTACGCTTGGTTTTAACGTTCGAGTTTGAAACGTTGTTACCGTTCATATATCCTTTACCTGTTAAATCACAAATTCTTGACATGACAATTCGTATTAATTACAACCTCTGTTTTAAAGAGGAGTGCAAATATCTGAATTTTTTGATTAACAGGCAATAGTGATGTGGAAAATTTTTAAAAATCTTTATAATCAACACAAAAGCATGTTGAAAAATGTATTTTAGGCGGCATTAGTTAACCCCGTGGCTAATTATATTTTGTAACCAATTTTAACTTTTTAAACCAATGAAGATCACTTCGTTTGAGCAATACGAGCAAGCGTACAAGCAAAGCGTTGAACAGCCAGAGCAATTTTGGGCCGGTGTTGCTGAGAATTTTACATGGAAAATGAAATGGGACAAGGTTCTGGAATGGAACTTTAAAGACCCTGATGTTAAATGGTTTAACGGGGCCAAACTTAATATTACCGAGAACTGCCTCGACCGCCATCTGGAAAAAAATGCCGACACCCCGGCCATCATCTGGGAACCTAATGACCCAAGTGAAGATTTCAGGATACTTACCTACAAGCAACTGCACGATAAGGTGTGCCAGTTTGCCAACGTACTAAAAAACAACGGCGCCAAAAAAGGCGACCGTATATGTATATATATGCCGATGGTACCCGAGCTGGCTATTTCAGTTTTGGCCTGTGCCCGTATCGGCGCTATACACTCGGTAGTTTTTGGCGGCTTTTCAGCCCAATCCATTGCCGACAGGATAAAGGATGCGGATTGCAATATCGTGATCACATCTGACGGAGCTTACCGCGGCAATAAGGATATCCAAATGAAGAACGTGATTGACGATGCGCTGGTTCAGTGCCCGTCGGTTAAGCGTACCATCGTGTTAACACGTACACACACACCGGTATCAATGATCAAGGGGCGTGATGTTTGGTGGGAAGATGAGATCAAAAAAGTTGAAACACAAGGTAATCCCGAATGCCCTGCCGAGGAAATGGATGCCGAGGATATGCTTTTCATCCTGTACACATCGGGCTCAACCGGTAAACCTAAGGGTGTGGTACATACCTGCGGTGGCTACATGGTTTACGCGGGATATACCTTCGCCAATGTATTTCAATATAATCCGGGCGAAGTTTACTTCTGTACAGCTGATATTGGTTGGATAACCGGACACTCGTACATTGTTTACGGGCCGCTATCGCAAGGGGCAACCACGCTGATGTTTGAGGGCGTGCCTACCTTTCCGGATGCAAGTCGCCTGTGGCAGATAACCGAAAAGCATAAGGTTAACATTTTATATACCGCGCCAACGGCAATACGCTCGCTAATGGGTTTCGGGCCTGATTATTTGAAAGGTCACGATCTAAGCTCGCTTAAAAAGCTGGGATCGGTAGGGGAGCCAATTAACGAGGAAGCCTGGCATTGGCTGGATGATAACATAGGCCATAACAAATGCCCTATAGTTGATACCTGGTGGCAAACCGAAACCGGCGGCATCATGATAACCCCGATAGCGGGCGTTACCCCAACCAAACCAGGCTATGCCACTTTACCACTACCGGGTATACAACCAGTTTTGGTTGATGAGAACGGCAAGGAGATAGAAGGCAACGGCGTTAGCGGTAACCTATGTATCAAATTCCCGTGGCCGGGCATACTGCGCACCACCTACGACGATCACGAGCGTTGCCGCACCACCTACTTCGCTACTTACGATAACCTGTACTTTACCGGCGATGGCTGCCTGCGCGATGATGATGGTTACTACCGCATTACCGGCAGGGTTGATGATGTACTCAATGTATCAGGTCACCGCATTGGTACTGCCGAGGTTGAGAATGCTATCAATATGCACAGCAGCGTAGTTGAATCGGCCGTGGTAGGTTACCCGCACGATATTAAGGGGCAAGGTGTTTACGCCTATGTGGTTAGTCCGGATATGCACGAAAACCCCGAGCTTACCCGTAAGGATATCATCATGACGGTATCACGCATTATCGGTCCGATTGCCAAGCCTGATAAAATTCAGTTTGTAAGCGGATTGCCCAAAACACGATCAGGCAAGATCATGCGCCGCATACTGCGTAAAATAGCCGAAGGCGATACCTCCAATCTGGGTGATACCTCAACATTGCTTGACCCTGCGGTGGTTGAAGAAATAAAGCAGGGGGCTTTGAAGTAAACGCCTTTTTCTTGAGGGTGAAACCCACCTAAATCCTCCCCGAGGGGGAGGACTTTAAAACCACGCAATGACGCGTTTTTCTATTGCATTATCCCACTTGTCATTTCGAGCGATAGCGAGAAATCTGCACGCGTTTAATAGCAAAGCGACAGATTTCTCCTCGTACCTCGTTCGAAATGACATTATTTTAAAGTCCTCCCCCCGGGGAGGATTTAGGTGGGGTTAAAAAGCGCGTAGGCCTGGCAGAAAACCGGGCCAGGGAGTATGGCCTTGTGGGCGGAAGGTTTTTTCTGCCTTGATGTTTGGTTACTTTGCATCTAAGGTAAAGTAACTGGCCTCTGCGGCCAAGAGCAGACTGACGATTGTAAAAGCACAATCACCTAACAAAAGCACTGTCTTAAAGCCGCTTCATTACCTGTTCTAAATTTCTTTTGAGCGATCAAAAGAAACAAAAATCGCCGGCTACGCCCTGCCCGGTGAAAGTTTGTGCTTTGGCAGGGCTTGTGCTGTTCCGGGCATTTCTGATGCCGGTGAGATAGTTTATTTACGGTTTGTGCTTTTTGTATTTTTGCGGAGATCAACATTAAACAGACAAGGCGGGAATGATCATTTCCGCCCTGTCTGTTTTTATAAGTTTCAGTATCTATCGTAACCTATCAGCCGATCTTACCAGCTTTTCATCACGCTGTATGGCGCGTAGGGCGAAGATCATCAATATAATGGCTATCGAACTCAGGAACATGCCGATGCCCATGTTGGCAAAATCAATTTGTAAACCACCCGGAACAACGCCTTTTACTGTTTGCGCCATCCAGAAGCTGTAACCAATAATTACCAATATAGCGCTGTAACATAGTGCTACCTGCTGCTTGCGTTTTTTGTAGAAGAAGATGATGAGCGTAGGTAAAATAGCTACCGGGGCGGCAAGTATCTTCACGGCTATAAACTCAATGGTGTACTTGGTGCCATCGGCTAATTGCTGGTATACGCCTTGTATGCTCACGTTTGATATGGTGCCGTTAATATTTACATTGTTAATAAGCGGAAAAACGTATAAGCCAAACAGTACCAGCGTGGCTAAAAAAAGATAGATGGATTGTATGCGTTGTATCATGTTGGGAAAAAATGAATAGGTTATGTTTAACCTACGCAGCAAAGATAAAATTGTTTAAATAATAGCCTGAGTTTTATTTGTAAACAAGAGTTTACTTCGTGCAGATTAATATCCGTATAAACAATTACTACCTTTGCCAGCGTGACCACCCAACGTTACTTTATTGAATTGGCTTATGACGGTACGCGTTATCATGGTTGGCAAATACAGCCCAACGCGGTAACCGTGCAGGAGCTTTTGAACAAGGCGCTCAGCACCGTACTGCGCCAGCCCATTGATACCACCGGCTGCGGCCGTACAGATACCGGTGTGCACGCCACAGAGTTCTTCGTGCATTTTGACCTTCAGTTATCTGAGGAAAATGCCGCAAAAACTCCCCCTTCAGGGGGCTGGGGGGCTCGCCTGAACGCCCTCTTGCCAACCGATATCGCCATAAAAAATATAATGCCTGTACATATTGATGCCCATGCGAGGTTTGATGCCACGCTGCGGTCGTATCAGTATCATATCCACTTTAACAAAGACCCGTTCAGGCATAATTATTCGTGGCTGATAAAGGACAGGCCGGATATCGGGCTGATGAATGAGGCGGCGAAGATCATTATGGAATATATTGATTTTAGCTGTTTCAGTAAATCGAACACACAGGTAAAAACCAATAATTGCAGGATTAGCAGGGCTGAATGGGTGGAAACGGATGGGGGGATTGTATTCCATATTTCGGCCGACCGTTTTTTACGTAACATGGTGCGGGCTATTGTTGGCACGCTGATGCAGGTTGGTCGTAAGGCTATTGAGCCTGAAGATGTACGAGCCATTATTGAAAGCAAAAACCGTAGCGAAGCCGGAACATCGGTACCTGCATGCGGTTTGTATTTAACAGAGGTGAAATATCCATATTTAGCCCCTAACCCCTAAAAGGGGAATTTATTGAACCACCAACATGAAATTGTTTAAGATATTCAAACGATCAAAAGCCACTCCTTCAGGGGGCGGGGGTAGCGTTACCGGAAAAGCGCTCGACTGGCAATTGCTGGGTAGGGTGATGGGGTATGTTAAGCCTTATCGTACTACGTTTGTGGTATCGGTGGTGCTTACCATTTTTTTGGCGGTGATAGCGCTGGCGCAACCCATATTGATCGAAAAAACGCTGGATAATCATATTGTCACCGGCGATTATGATGGCTTGGTATTTATGGTGGGTTTGATGCTGGCTCAATTGGTAATTCAAACTGTGGCGCAGTATTACCAAACTTACCTTACAAGTGCCTTGGGACAATCGGTTATCCGCGATCTGCGGATTGATGTATTTAACCACATCACCACCCTACGTTTAAAATATTTTGACCGTACTCCTATCGGGATGCTGATCACCCGTACCGTGTCTGATCTGGAAACCATTGCCGATATTTTTGCTGAGGGCTTGATCTCCATCATGGGCGATATGTTACTACTCATCGCTATCATAGCTTACATGTTCTCGCAGGATTGGAAGCTGGCGCTGGTTACTTTGCTGCCAATGCCCTTGCTGATATTGGCAACATCTATATTTAAGGAAGCCATTAAGTCGGCTTTTCAGGAGGTGCGCACACAGGTAGCGCAATTGAATACTTTTTTGCAGGAGCATATATCGGGCGTTAGCGTTATACAATACTTTGCCCGAGAGGAGCAGGAATTCCGCAAATTCAACGACGTTAACAAAAAACACCGCGACGCGCACATCCGCAGTAACTGGTCGTATTCTATTTTCTTCCCTGTGATTGAGATATTGTTTGCCGTTTGCATGGGTTTGCTGGTTTGGTATGGCTGTAAACGTATACTAACCGATGAGCAGATCAATTCCATCTCGGCATCAAAACAAGGTATTACAACCGGTACCATAGTGGCTTTTATTACGCTGCTTAACCTATTGTTCAGGCCGATAAGGCAGTTGGCCGATAAGTTCAATACCCTGCAAATGGGTATGGTTGGTGCCGACCGTATTTTTAAAGTACTTGATACCGATGAGGTAGCCGAAAATAAAGGCGAGCTTAAACCGACGGTGCTGAATGGCGATATCCGTTTTGATAAGGTATGGTTTGCTTATAATGATGATAATTGGGTGCTAAAAAACATCAGTTTTCATGTTAAGTCCGGCGAAACACTGGCACTGGTAGGCGCTACGGGTGCGGGCAAATCATCAACCATAAATATACTTAACCGTTTTTACGAGATAGGCCAGGGCGAGGTAACTATTGACGGGCAGGACCTAAAAAACTATGAAGTAAATTACCTGCGTTCGCGCATTGCCACGGTTATACAGGATGTGTTTCTGTTTAGCGATACCATTGCCAATAACATCAGCCTGAACAACCCATCCATCACCCGCGAACAGGTTATTGCCGCGGCTAAGGATGTTGGCGCGCACGATTTTATTGAACGCTTGCCGGGCGGCTATGATTATAATGTGCAGGAACGTGGTGCCACCTTATCGGCAGGGCAGGCGCAGCTGATATCTTTTATCCGTGCTTTGGTGTACGATCCGGCTATTCTGGTGTTGGATGAAGCAACTTCATCGGTTGATACCGAAACTGAGCATCTGATACAAAACGCCATCCAGAAACTGATGCAGGGTCGTACGGCTATTGTGATAGCCCACCGCCTTTCGACCATACAAAACGCTGATAATATTATTGTGCTTGATCATGGTGAGATAAAGGAAATGGGTACGCACCAGCAACTGCTACGTATTGAGGGTGGATATTACCGCAAACTTTACGATCTGCAATTAAATTCATCAGGCATTACCCGGGATATTTCGTGATAGTGGCGTAATTAATCAGGCTGCACCTGGCCTTTGTCCATTCCTTTTTCCGCAGGCGGATTTTTTACAGGATCAACAGGCTGTTCTTCCTTTTCGCGTTCTTTGGCAATGTTCTCCTGTTGGGGCTCATCGCCTTTATAGGTTTTATCTTCCTTCTTTTTCACGGCTTCGTTACCGTCATCGGCAGGTCTGTGGGTAGGCGTGTCTGATGGGGATGGTTTTTGATGGTCGTTTGCTGGCTTTGTCATGTTATAATAAACAGGCGTTATAATATATTGTTTATGCAGGGCGGGCAATTAACAGGGGTGGTATCACGTTAATTTTTGTTAAACTGGGCCGGTTGTAGGGTAATAGCTTATTTAATAACATATAAACTTTTACCTTTATGGCAGGTTTGTTAATTTCGCCAGTGTGGTATTGTGTAATGTTGCAATGCCGCCTATGTAAAAACACCACAAAATCTGTTAGTAATAAATGGAAGAATTTGAAGCAAGCGCGTCGGCACAAAAAACCAAATCGATATACATATCAACCGTATTTGGTTTGGCCATGGTATTATTAATGGTTGGTTTGCTGGGTTTAATACTGGTACATGCCAACAACCTTTCGCGCTACGTGAAGGAGAATATCGTACTTAATATATTTGTTGACGAATCGGCACACGAGCCTGATGTACTTGAGCTGCAAAAACAGCTTGAAAGCAACGTAATGGTAAAGCAAACCCAATACGTAACTAAGGAGCTTGCCGCCATGCACCTTAAAAAAGATCTGGGTGAGGATTTTGTGAAGTTTCTGGGTTATAACCCACTTTCGGGCTCACTGGATGTATACCTGAAGGCCGACTACACCAACAACGCCAGCATCGAAAAATTTACGGCCACCCTGCTTAAAAATCCATTGGTAAAAGAGGTTAAGTACCAGCAATCACTGGTTGATGATATGAATAACAATATCACCTCTATCAGCTTGGTTATCCTGGCCTTCGCGGGCATATTCGTGGTGGTATCAGTAGCGTTGATCAATAACACCATCAGGCTGGCCATTTACTCGCAAAGGTTCCTGATCAAATCAATGCAGCTGGTGGGTGCTACCAAAATTTTTATACGCAAGCCTTTTATAGTGTATGGCATATGGCATGGCCTGTTAGGCGGCTTAATAGCCATCATTATTTTAATGGGCACCCTGTACTTTGCCCAGATGCAGATACCTGACCTTGTGGTGCTGCAAAACTACACCGAATTCGGCTTAATATTTTTAGGAGTTATAGGCCTGGGGGTATTTATATCAGGCTTTAGTACTTATTTGGCTGTTAACAGGTTTTTACGTTTAAAAATTTACCAGCTATACCGTTAATCAACTATAATCTATCACTCAATAAAAAAATTACAATAAAGCATGGCACAACAACCAGCAAAACCGGCTACCACTTTCAGGGCCGCGACAAAAACCACACAGCCCGATACACCTGTTAACTTTATCTTTAATAAAGATAATTACGTGATGTTTATTATAGCTATTGCCATTGTGGCCATAGGTTTTGTGCTGATGGCCGGTACTACCGATATTTACAGCACCACTAAAATTGTTGTTGCACCCGTGGTTGTGCTTGCAGGCTTTGGAGTAGGGTTTTACGCTATACTACGTAAACCGGCAACCAAGGCATGATCAATATGATACATGTCATCATCCTCGCTATTATCGAGGGGTTGACAGAGTTTTTACCCGTATCATCAACCGGGCACATGATCATTGCGTCATCAGCAATGGGCATCGCTTCTGATCCTTTTATCAAGCTGTTTACCATTGTCATACAATTAGGCGCCATCCTGTCGGTAGTGGTATTATATTTCAAGCGCTTTTTTCAGTCGACCAGGTTTTACTTTAAGCTGTTGGTGGCCTTTATACCGGCCGCAGTATTTGGCTATTTGTTGAGCGATACTATCGATCAGTTGCTTGAAAGCGCCCTGACAGTAGGTATTACCCTGTTTTTGGGTGGTATTGTGTTGCTGTTTGTTGATAAGTGGTTTAATAGCCCTGTAGTCACCAAAGAAGAAGATATAAGCTTCCCGACAGCATTAAAGATTGGCTTTTTCCAGTGCCTGGCCATGATTCCGGGTATGTCGCGCTCGGCATCAACCATTATTGGCGGCATGACGCAGAAGCTTAGTCGTACAGCTGCTGCCGAGTTCTCGTTCTTTTTGGCCGTACCAACCATGTTTGCCGCAACCGGCAAAAAACTGCTGGACTACTATAAAGATGGCCACAGCTTTACCGGCGACGAGGTTAAACTAATGGTTATAGGTAACGTAGTGGCGTTTGTAGTTGCTATGTTGGCCATACGAACCTTTATTAGTTTTTTAGAGCGTAAGGGCTTTAAGCTGTTCGGCTGGTACCGCATTGTGGTTGGAGGTATTATTATAGCCCTGTACCTGAGCGGCCATAACCTGGAAGTGATTTAAAATAAATTACCGATATTTGTATTAAATAGCGATGGGTGTTTATCCATCGCTATTTTTGTTAGATAGTATTACGTGAAAGAGAATTATACCAACATAAATGAATTTGCCGAGGGTCAACTGCTGTTGATCAATAAGCCTTACAAATGGACGAGCTTTGACGTGGTAGGCAAGCTGCGCAACGCCTTTAAGCCGCTAAAGCTAAAGGTAGGCCACGCCGGTACGCTTGATCCGCTGGCTACGGGGCTGCTCATTATCTGCACCGGTAAAATGACCAAGCAGATAGACACCTTTCAGGCCGAGGAAAAAGAGTACACCGGTACTATGGTGCTGGGTGCCACAACCCCATCGTACGATATGGAAACCGAGGTTGACCAAACTTTCGATATCAGCGATATATCCATTGAAGGTATGCGCGCGGCTTTGGGGCAATTCATCGGTACTATTCAACAATATCCGCCGGCGCATTCAGCCATTAAAATTGACGGGGAGCGGTTGTACGAAAAAGCCCGCCGTGGCGAGGAGGTAGAACGCCGTGCCCGTGAAGTTACCATTGCCGAGTTTGAACTGACCCGCATTGAACTGCCTGAAGTTGATTTTAGGGTAACATGCAGCAAGGGTACCTACATACGTTCGCTGGTGCACGATTTTGGCGCTGCCCTTGGTAATGGCGCTTACCTATCGCGCTTGCGCCGTACCCGCAGCGGTAATTTTAAAATAGAGGATGCCCGCGAGGTTATGGAGATGGTGAACATCATCCGCGACCTGAAGAACAGCGAACAAGTGGCCGAATAGTTGCAGGCTAATATTGCAATTATGTTACCATTAACATTATCTATCAGTAAGGCTATCAATTACATTTGTGCCCAATGAAGATCTACCATCATATTGATGAATTTACCGCTATTGAAAATGCCGTGGTTACCATTGGCACGTTTGATGGCGTACATATAGGCCACCGCAAAATCATCGCCGGTATAAAGGAATTGGCCGCGGCATCAGGCGGCGAAACGGTTATACTCACCTTTTTTCCGCACCCGCGTATGATATTGCATCCGGAGGATGAGGGTTTGAAGCTGATCAACACGATTCACGAAAAGGCTGAACTGCTGGAGCAGCTGGGTATCGACCACCTGATCATTACCCCGTTCTCTCGCGATTTCTCCAATCAATCCGCCGAGGAATATATACGCGATGTGCTGGTGAATAAGATAGGTACCCGCAAAATAGTTATCGGTTATGATCACCACTTTGGTAAGGACAGGCAGGGTAGTCTGGCTGATCTGCTGCGCCTGGGGCCGGTGTATGGTTTTGATGTGGAGGAGATACCCGAACAGGATATTGATGATATTGCCGTCAGCTCCACCCGAATACGCAATGCCTTGCTTGATAATGATATTGAGCATGCCAACTCATTTTTGGGGTACGAATTCTTTATCACCGGTAAGGTAATGCGTGGCGATCAGATCGGTCGCAAAATTGGCTATCCAACGGCAAACATCCTGATTGAAGAACATTATAAGCTGATACCTGCCGATGGTATTTTCGCTGTAAAGGTTAAACTGAAGGATCAGGAATATAAAGGCATGGCCTACATTGGTCAGCGGCCTACCATTAATGGCATTACCCGTAATATTGAGGTTAATATATTTGATTTTAATACCGAGATATATGGCGAGCAGCTGCGCATGGAGTTTTACCATTATGTGCGTGGCGATATCAAATTCAACTCGCTTGATGAACTTACCGCACAGTTGGCCAAGGATCAGGAAGCGGTATTGAAATTGCTGGTATAAACCGGCGGGCCTTGTAATTATAATTTAAATATTTACATTTAGCGGCTCTGATTTTTAGATGATAACCTATGCCGAAGTTGAACCTCGATAAACAGGAAAGTGAGTTTCTGAATAACACCATCTCTCATTGGGAAAAGGAGGGGCTGCTGGATAACGCGCATGCCGAAAAGCTCCGTTCATCATACGAGGTAAAGGGTTTCGACTGGATGCGCCTGTCCAAATACTCCTTTTGGATAGCGCTGGCCTGTGGTGTTATAGCTATTGGGTCGCTTATAATAAACGACGCGGTTATTGAATGGCTGCAACAACTATACTACACGCCCGATATTGTAATAAGCATAATTGCCGGTACTGCCGCCGCCATATTTTACTACCAGGGCCGCAAACGCGAACGTTTATTCCCCGAGCAGGTTTTTAGCAACGAGGCGCTGATATTTACCGGCGTACTTTTTACGGCATGCTGCATTGCTTACTTAGGCAAAAGTTTTGATAATGGTTCGGGGCACTACTCACTGTTGTTTTTGCTATCGGTATTTATATACGGCTTGCTGGCCTGGCGTATGGATTCGAGCCTGATATGGTTGTTCGCGCTGATATCGCTGGGTAGCTGGTTTGGTACCGAAACTGGTTATCAAACCCGTTGGGCAAATTACTTTTTAGGCATGAACTATCCGCTGCGTTTCGTGGCTTTCGGCATATTGCTGGTATCGGTAGTTTATGTGCTTCGCTCCAAAAAATGGTTCGAAAGGTTTTGGGAATTGACTTACGTGGTGGGCTTACTCTACCTGTTTCTTTCCCTGTGGATGCTAAGCATATTTGGCAACTATGGCAGTGTGGATGCCTGGTACCAGATAAAGCAGATCAGCCTGTATTACTGGGGTATTATATCGGCCGTTGTAGCGGGCGGTTTTTTATGGCTTGGCCTTAAAACTAAGGATGCCATTGCCCGCGAGTTCGGCATCACCTTTTTGCTGATATTTATTTATACCAAATACTTTGAATACCTGTGGGATCACATGGATCGTACCATATTCTTCACCATACTGGCGCTTTCATTTTGGCTTATCGGCCGCAAGGCTGAGCGTATATGGAACATCCGCAGCGCTAAGGATAAGAATCATGACGGTGTGATAAACGTATAAAATAAAAGGGGCGCAATTTGCGCCCCTTTTGTTTTGCTTAGCTGTATATGTTAACTCTGTATGGCATCTTCATGTATTCCCTCGGCTATCTCCTCAATGGTTTTGCGGTTAAAGGCATCAAGGTCTTCGGGTTTGCGGCTGGTCACCAAACCCTTGTCGGTGACCACTTCCTGATCCACCCATTCGGCACCCGCGTTTTTCAGGTCAGTTTCCAGCGATGGGTATGAGGTAAGTGTACGGCCTTTTATCATGCCGGTTTCAATTAGTAATTGCGGGCCATGGCAAATGGCGGCAACCGGTTTGCCCTCATCCAAAAACGCCGAAGCGAAGGCCACAGCCTCTTTGTTCAGGCGTAGTTTGTCGGGATTAAGTACACCACCAGGCAGTACCAACGCGTCATAATCATCCGGACTGGCCTTGCTCAGTTCAACGTCAACATCTACCTCAATACCCCAGTCGGTATGGTTCCATGCCTTTATTTTGCCGCTTTTGGGCGATATGATATGCACTGTGGCACCGGCTGCCTCCAATGCTTCTTTAGGGCTGGTTAACTCCACCTGCTCAAAACCTTCTTCGGTAAGGATAGCCACCTTACGATTGCTTAACTTTGCCATAATAGCCTTCTGTTTTTAATTTATATTAAATTTTATTAACTAATATAAATTACAGGCAAAGGCCGCCAAAGGTTTTAAACTTTATTAAATTGGCACCTCCTAAAAATTATTGTTTATGACGAAGCAATACATCATCATGTTTATTATATACACCGCTATAATGGCAGGTGTATACACATTTATATTTAACCAGCAGTTCTCGGTAGCTTTCATCAAAAGCGTGATAGCGGGTGTGCTATTTGTGGGCTTATATCATTTGCTGGTACGTTGGTTAGGTAAGCGCAAAACACAATAAAAAAAGGGATAACCAACCGGCTATCCCTTTCCTTTATTTTCAATTCTCCACTTTGGGGCGATTTAGAGGGTTTTACGCCTCTACACCTTGTCCTATCAAATTCTTAGCAGCCAAATACTCCGCTATCTGCACAGCGTTGGTAGCTGCGCCTTTACGCAGATTGTCTGACACGATCCAGCAGTTCAGGGTATTGTCCTGTGTTTCATCACGACGGATACGGCCTACAAATACCTCATCCTTATCGTGCGCGTCAAGTGGCATTGGGTATTTCAGGTTGGCGGTATCATCAACCACAACAACACCCGGTGCAGCGGCTAATAGCTCGCGTACTTCGGCCAGGTCAAAATCATTCACAAACTCAATGTTTACTGATTCTGAGTGACCGCCCATAACCGGGATGCGCACTGTGGTAGCAGTTACCTTAATGCTGTCATCGCCCATTATCTTTTTAGTTTCGAGGATCATTTTCATCTCCTCTTTAGTGTAACCGTTTTCGGTGAACACGTCAATTTGCGGAATCACGTTCAGGTCGATGGTATATGGGTATGCCATCGGGCCTTCAACGCCGTTACGCTCGTTAAACAGCTGGTCAACCGCTTTAACACCTGTACCGGTTACCGATTGGTAGGTTGATACTACAACGCGTTTAATTTTATATTTATCGTGCAGTGGTTTTAAGGCCACTACCATTTGTATGGTTGAGCAATTCGGGTTAGCTATAATTTTATCTTCGGCAGTTAAAGTATCGGCATTAACTTCGGGTACAACCAGTTTTTTGGTTGGGTCCATACGCCATGCTGATGAATTATCAACTACTGTAATACCGGCCTCGGCAAATAAAGGAGCCTGAGCCAATGATGTGCTGCCGCCTGCTGAAAATAAAGCAAGATCCGGCTTCTGTTTAATCGCATCCTCAACAGAAACCACCTTATACTGCTTACCCTTAAAAGTGATCTCTTTACCAACACTTTTTTCTGAAGCTACGGGGATTAATTCTGTTACCGGGAAGTTGCGTTCATCAAGAACCTGCAACATTTTAGTGCCCACCAAGCCTGTGGCACCTACTACTGCGACTTTCATTGTTTTTTAAAAAATTGTTTTTGTGAAGATGGTATGGATGCAACACAACATCTTCTGTTTGTTGAATAAATTAATGTAACTGGGTCAGTTAACAAATTCAAATATCAGCAAAAAAACTCATATATGCTGATTGTTTGGATAATAACATTTGATAATACGTTTTACCAATGTTATCACAATTCTATTTTTTACATTTGCGGCATATTAACTCCTGATGACCGAAATGATTTTAGTTATCGGCGCCAATGGGCAAATTGGCACCGAATTGGTAACTGCTTTACGCGCCAAGCATGGCAATAGCCAGGTTGTAGCATCTGATCTTCATGCGCCAAAGAATGCCGACAGCAACGGCCCCTTTGAGCAGGCAAGCGTAACAGATGCGGCGGCCGTGCGCGCTATATTTGAAAAGTATAAACCAACCCAGGTTTATTTGCTGGCCGCTATATTATCCGCGGTGGGCGAGCAAAAGCCTAAGCTGGCCTGGGATCTGAACATGAATGGTTTGCTTAACGTGCTCGATCTGGCTGTTGAGTTCAAGGTAGCCCGGGTTTTCTGGCCAAGCTCTATCGCCGTATTTGGCCCTAACTCGCCAAAGCAAAACACGCCACAGTATTGCGTAATGGACCCAAACAGTGTTTACGGTTTTAGCAAACTGGCCGGTGAGCGTTGGTGCGAATACTACTTTGAAAAATACGGTTTGGATGTACGCAGCATACGCTACCCCGGTTTAATAGGCTGGAAAGCTGCGCCGGGCGGTGGCACTACCGATTATGCCGTGCATATTTTCCACGAGGCATTGGCTAATGGCGAGTACCAAAGCTTTCTTTCGGCAGGTACCGAGTTGCCTATGATGCACATGGAGGATGCTATTCGCGCTACTATCAGTTTGATGGAAGCCCCGGCAGAGAGCCTGACCATCCGTTCATCATATAACCTAGCCGGTGTAAGCTTTACGCCCGAGCAGTTGAACGAGGAGATCAAACAACACTTACCCGACTTTAAATTATCCTATTCAGAAAACGATCCGCGTCAGGCTATAGCCGATAGCTGGCCAAAATCAATTGACGATTCACAGGCTCAGAAAGACTGGGGCTGGAAAGCTGAATTCGACCTGCCAAAACTGGTTGAAGATATGTTGCTGAATTTAAGGAAAATAAAATAACTTAGAGGCGCTTCTAAACTAAATATTGTCATTTCAATCTTAATTTAAAATTGGGGTTTGAAATGACAATATTAATGTATACCTTTGCGCCCGATTTGGCAATGTCGCCAAATACGTTATTTAAATTCATGAACCCATTTATTCAACTGGGAATCCGTCATGATATTGTTAATGCCATCACTGAGTTAGGATTTGAAAATCCTACGCCAATCCAGGAACAGTCAATCCCGGTATTGTTAACAGGCAGCAACGATTTTGTCGGATTAGCCCAAACCGGGACCGGTAAAACTGCTGCCTTTGGCCTGCCATTGTTAGAACTGCTGGATTTCGACAACAATCAACCTCAAGCGTTAGTGCTATGCCCTACACGCGAGCTGTGTTTACAAATTGCTAATGATCTTAAGAACTACTCAAAGAATGTTAATAACGTTCATGTAGTAGCCGTGTATGGCGGTGCCAGCATCTCTGATCAGTTACGCCAGATTCGTCGTGGTGTACAGATCGTGGTTGCTACCCCGGGCCGTATGCTTGATATCATTGGCCGTAACGCCATTGATTTTTCGAACGTTAAGTATGTAGTGCTGGATGAAGCTGATGAAATGCTCAACATGGGCTTTCAGGAAGATATAGACAATATCCTTTCTACCACCCCGGAGGAAAAAAAGACCTGGCTGTTTTCAGCCACCATGCCTGCCGAAGTTCGCAGGATCTCTAAAAAATATATGGAAGATCCGTATGAGCTTACCATGGGTACCAAAAATACCGGTAATGCCAACATCGACCATGAGTACTATGTAGTACGTGCCCGCGACAAATATGCCGCGTTTAAACGTATTGTTGATTTTAACCCTGAAATTTTTGGTATAGTATTTTGCCGTACCAAAATTGAAACTCAGGAAATTGCCGAGGCACTTATAAAAGACGGTTATAATGCCGACTCACTGCACGGCGACCTTTCGCAACAACAACGCGATAAGGTGATGAAACGCTACCGCGAGCGCAGCCTGCAATTATTAATTGCTACTGACGTTGCCGCACGTGGTATTGACGTTAATGATGTTACACACGTTATTAACTACTCACTGCCTGACGAAATTGAGAATTACACCCACCGTAGCGGCCGTACCGCACGTGCCGGTAAAACAGGTGTATCTATCTCTATCATCAACGGTAAGGAGATGGGCAAAATTCGCCAGATTGAAAAGGTTATAGGTAAACGCTTTGTTAAGGCCGAGATACCTACAGGCTTTGATGTTTGCGAAAAACAATTGTTTGCCTTAGTACACAAAGTACATAATGTTGCAGTGAATGAGCAGCAAATTGAGCAGTACATTCCGCGCATTATGGCTGAGTTTGAAGATCTGAGCAAAGAGGAGATCATCAAGCGTTTTGCCTCATTAGAGTTTAACCGCTTCCTTGACTATTACAAAAATGCTCCTGATCTGAATGCTACGTTTGAAGACAGGCCGGCAAGAGAAGGCGATAAATTTAACCGTACCGGTATGCGTTCAGACTTTACCCGTCTGTTCATTAACCTGGGCTCGGTAGATGAGTTTAACCGTGGCGATCTGTTGGGTTACATCTGTAACAACACCAAGATCAGCGGCCGTACCGTAGGTAAGATCGACGTTAAAGGTGTTTACTCTTTCTTTGAAGTAAGCAACGATGATGTTAACAAAGTATTTGAAGGCTTTAAAAACGTTGACTTTAACGGCCGCGATGTACGTATCGAATTAGCCGGCGAAAGCAGCGGTAATGATCGTCGTTCAGGTGGTGGCGGTGGCTACAAAAAACGCGATGGCGGAGGTTTCCGTGGTGGCGAGCGCCGCGAAGGAGGCTTCAAAAATAATAACAACGGTGGTGGCGGTTTCCGCGATTTTTCAGGCAAACGCCGTGAGGATCGTACCGAGCGCCGCAAGCGTTATTAATACTTCGTTTTTAATTAATAGGATATAACTGCTCAAATAGTGAAGTGAGTGAGCAGAGTTTTTAGTTGGTTTAGTTTGACAAGCCCTTTCGCTATCGCGAAGGGGCTTTGTTTTTTATAGGTTATTAAATTATTTCAGTAGTAAATAATATTCTATAAAAATCAGCTAAATTGCAACATATTCGTAACTGGTTTTAAGTCAACATAAAGAACGCCACCCCCGCATGAAACGCCTTTTACCGGCAATATTATATTGCTTTTTATCTGTATTGTTTGCTGGCGAGGCATTAGCACAGCGCAACCTGGTAACTGAAGTTCAAAAGAAAAACCTGGAGAGTTTTTCGCAACAGTTATCGGCATCATACACGGCCGGTAAGCAAAAGGCTATGGCATTGGCTCCGTCAAAAAACTGGGTTACCCGTAAAATAACCGCGGGCGGCAGGGTAATATCATTACAAGGGGTAAACAGCTTAGGCTTTCCGCGCTTTTTGCGTACCAGTAATACCGAGGCCGCGGCAGCTACACGCACCAACGCCGTGCAGCCAGGTGGAGAATTAGACCTTGACCTTTCGGGCTCTGATGCCATATTGGCTAATAAACTGGCTATATGGGATGGCGGCACCGTTTACCGCGATCACCAGGAATTCGCTAACAAAACCATTACTATTGGCGCCAACCAAACCGGCGCTATTGAGCATACCACCCACGTTGCAGGCACATTGGTAGCCACAGGCATCAGGCCGGTAGCTAAGGGCATGGCCTTTGGTATAGGTACATTACGATCATTTGATTTTGATAACGATATTGCCGAAATAGGCACTAACGCGGCAAATTTATTGGTATCAAACCACTCGTATGGCGATATTGCCGGTTGGGATTTTGATAATGGCCGCTGGACATGGTATGGCCTGCCCGGCGATGATGAGGATTACCTGTTTGGTTTTTACGATGAACGTGCCCAGGCCTGGGACAGGATAGCTCACGAGGCACCATACTATCTGATAGTTGAATCGGCAGGTAACAGCCATGCTTATACAGGCCCCTCAATAGGTTCAACCTACTACGGCTACCAAAGCCGTACCGATCAAACCATTGTTGAAAAAGGTGGTCGCCCGGCAAATATTAGTGATAATGATGCCTATGATGTAATATCAACAACAGGCAATGCCAAAAACATACTTACCGTTGGCTCGGTAAACCAATTACCTAACGGGCCGCAAACCGCTGCCGGTGTACGGGTTTCAAGCTTTAGCAGCTGGGGGCCTACGGATGATGGCCGTGTAAAGCCCGATATTATGGGCATGGGCGCCAGTGTAGTATCAACCTCAGCCAGCGGAGCTACCAGTTACAGCACTTTATCGGGCACATCAATGGCATCGCCAAATGTGTCAGGGTCAATAATATTATTGCAGGAATACTTTGCCCGCCTGCATCACGATAGCGTAATGCGTGCCGCCACACTAAAAGGCCTGGTATGCCATACCGCTTTTGATGCCGGTAACGCCGGGCCTGATTATATATTTGGTTGGGGCGTTTTAGATATGCGTAAGGCAGCCCAAACAATCACCAATAACGGCACAAGCTCATACATGGGTGAAAGTACCTTGCAACAAGGGCAGGTTGAAACTTACTCATTCACCGCAACCAGCAACGGCCCGCTGTGGGCAACCCTATCATGGACGGATTATGAAGGCACAGTAGCTGCCGCGGGTACATTGAACAATCGTACCCCTAAGTTGGTGAATGATCTGGATGTGCGCATAAGCAGCAGCGAATCAGGTATTGTAATGCCGTGGATACTTGACCCGGCCAATCCATCATCGCTGGCAACACGCGGCGATAACGTGGTTGATAACGTTGAGCAGGTATACATTCCATCAGCAGTTGAGGGCGAAACATATACCGTTACCGTAGCAAACAAAGGTACGTTACGTGGCGGGCTGCAAAATTACTCCATCATTATTTCGGGCGGGCAGCTTACCTCTAAGAACGGTACCGTTGCGGGCGAAGGCCTCACCGTATACCCGGTACCGGCAAGTGATTTTATAAATGTACTGGTTGATATTAAATCGGCAGGCAATGTACGTATGCAGCTGATTGATATTGGCGGCCGTATAGTGTATGATAACACACGCACCGCCCCGGCAGGTAACTTTAATACCCAGATAGCGGTAAACAACCTGGCATCGGGTACTTACGTGTTACGCTTAATAGCCGGAAGCCAGGTTGAAACCAGGAAAATATTGGTAGTAAGGGCCGATTAAAAAGTATACTTAATGCCCAGGCCGGGCGCCAGGTCAAAGAATGGGCCTGCAAGCTCAACGCGTGGGTTAAGATCAAGGCTAATGCCTATGGGCGAATTGGGTATAACATACTCCAAACCTAATACGCCATCGGCACCAATCAGTATTTTGCTGTCCTCAAAAACTTCGTCCCCACCAAGTTTTTTATACTTACCCGCGCTTACCGAACCGGCGTGAGCGCCAAAACCATAGTAAAATTTAAGGGCATCGGTATTAAAGGCTGTTTGGTGTATCTCGTACAAGCCGGTAATAACCAAGCCGCCTCGTCTAAATCCTAAAACACCCTCAAGCGCGGTGTTCTCGTTAGTAAAGTGTTTTACAGAAATACCGTTCTCGTATCCGCCAAATTTTAGTCCGGCAGCGGTGGTATAACTCTGCGCCTTCGCGCTATCTGCAACAAATAATAATGTAAATGCTGAAAGTAAAAGTAAGAGTGTTTTCCTCATTGGATATATTTGAATTGTTTTGCAAATAAACGGCATATTATATATTTTATGTTAACGCTAAGCAAAAAACACCATATTGCGGTGCTAATAAGGTAAAACACAGATGAAAAGAATAACCATCGCGGTTACAGGTATACTATTATCTGCCCTGATAATACTTACACAATCATGCACCGAATACAAAAAAGGCATGGTGGTATGCGCTTATCCGGATGCATCGCAGGTTGGTATTGATATATTAAAGCGCGGTGGCAATGCTGTCGACGCGGCGGTTGCCGTGCAATTTGCCCTGGCTGTTACCTTGCCTGAGGCCGGTAATATTGGCGGCGGTGGCTTTATGGTTTACCGGGCCGCTAACGGCGATGCGGCCACGCTGGATTTTAGGGAGAAAGCCCCGGCCGCGGCAAGTACCAATATGTATCTTGATTCGGTGGGGAATGTTAAGCCTGATGAAAGTTTGTATACCCACAAGGCTTCGGGCGTGCCCGGATCCGTTGATGGTATGATAGAGGCGCACAAGAAGTATGGTAAACTAAAATGGGCCGATGTGGTGCAACCGGCTATCGAACTTGCCCGCAAAGGTTTTAAGGTTACCAGGCTACTGGCTAAAGATCTGAACAATCAGCAGGAAACATTTAAAAAACTAAACCCCGGTAAAAAATACTTTATAAAGGATAAATGGGGCGAGGGCGATATTTTAGTGCAGGAAGATCTGGCAAAAACGCTGGAGCTGATACGCGATAAAGGCCGCGCGGGTTTTTACGAGGGTAGAGTAGCAGAGCAGATTGTAGCCGAAATGCACTCGGGCAATGGCTTGATCACCCTGGCTGATCTGAAAGGTTATCATTCGGTTTGGCGTGCGCCGATAGTAGGAAAGTATAAGGATTATAAGATAATTACCATGCCGCCACCATCAAGCGGTGGTATAGCGCTGTTGCAGTTGTTGGGCTCGGTTGAAAAATATCCTTTATCGCGATGGGGCTATAATGCCGATTCGACCGTGCGGTTAATTGTTGAAGCTGAACGGAGGGTGTACGCCGATCGCTCAAAATACCTCGGCGACCCGGATCATTATAAAGTACCTGTTGATAGTTTGCTGAACAGCGACTACGTAAACAAGCGCATGCAAAATTTTAGCTGGACCAAAGCTACCCCAAGCAGTACTATACAACCCGGAAGCTTTGCAGGATACGAAAGCGACCAAACCACCCACTACTCCATAGTTGATAAGGATGGCAACGCGGTATCAATAACCACCACGCTTAATGGTAGCTTTGGTTCAAAAATATTTGTAAAAGGTGCCGGTTTTTTACTGAATAACGAGATGGACGATTTTAGCTCAAAGCCCGGTGTGCCTAACATGTATGGGTTAATAGGCGGTAAGGCCAACGCCATACAACCCGGCAAACGCATGCTATCATCCATGACGCCGACCATTGTTGAAAAGCAGGGCAAGCTTTATCTGGTGGTAGGTACCCCCGGCGGATCGACCATTATAACATCGGTATTTCAAACCATACTGAATGTGGTTGAATTTAACATGCCGGTACAGGAGGCCGTGAGCTCGCCCCGTTTCCATCACCAATGGCTGCCCGATGTGGTGTACAATGAGCCGGATGCCTTTATACCAACCGTTCAATCGCAGCTTAAACAAAAGGGCTACGAACTGAAGAATGATAACAGCATAGGCCGGGTAGATGCCGTACTGATAAACCCCAATGGTAGCTACGAAGGTGGCGCCGACCCACGTGGGGATGATACGGCGGCGGGATGGTAGTGTAAGTAAAATTGATGCTTCTGTACACATTTGTACACCATTCAGGACAATTGTATGACAGGCGCCATTTGACCGGCCACTCTGTTTTCATTCCCCGCAAAATATCTTAAAAAAAACTTTTTTGACCTTTTGAGGCGACACGTTGTATCACAAATTTATACAACATTGTATGCTAATGCTTGCACTTTTTAGCTTCAAAAGGTTGGTTTTAATTCTTTTTTAATGGATCGGGCTCCCGGGCATTTGTATTGGTTTACCTGCTTTGGCCATTTGGCATTGTATTGGAATAACATCAATCACAAAACGTCAGCATCATGGTTGTCATCGATAAAAAAAATAACGCTAACGCAGATGAGGAGCAAACCTGGGAAAACCCGGCCAATCCTGAAAAGCCTGCCGATGCCCGCGATCAGGAACAACTGGAACGCCAGCTTAAAGAGGCCGAACGCAGAAAAGACAACCTGAGCGATGAAGACGAGGAAAAAACAAAAAAAACTAAATAACTGACAAACTAAAAATATTCAACTATGAAAACCTTCAGAAAAACATCAATAACTAAACTGGTAACCAAGTTTGATAATGAGTTAAAAGAGCTTTTGATGAATGATTTGAAAGCGATTAAACAAGCGAAAAATCAGTTTGTAAGTGCGATAAACAACAACGGCCTGTCGGCTGCCTAATAATAAATTGTTCAACCTGTAATTATCATCTACCTATGAAAAGCATCAACAACAAACCGGCAGCAAGTAAATTAGTATCAAAGTTTGATAACGAACTACGTAATATGTTAATGAGTGATCTGCAAGCATTCAGGGCTAAAAATCCTAAAATGGGCAACAACCAAGGAGCGGTACAACAAACGTTGTCGGCTGCCTGACCATCATATACATCTACCTATAAAAAAGAAAGTTTTTCGCATTACCTATGGAAAACGCAGAGCCTTGCAATTGTTGCAGGGCTCTATTTTTTTATGGCGTACTTAACAATAAGCGCCGCTGTTTTAGCTGATGCGCCCGGCGTGCCCATGCATATATCCAGCTCGTTGTAATTGTTGAGCATTTGCCGACGGTAGGATTTGTCGTTGATCAGGCTGTTTAGTTCATTATATATTTCCTGCGGATTGCATTGCTGCTGTATTAGCTCGCGCACCACCAACTTATCCATAATAAGGTTAACCAGCGATATGAATTTTATTTTGATGACCATGCGCGCGATGGCGATGGTAATGGTACTGCCCTTATAAACTACTACCTGCGGTACATGGAACAAAGCGGTTTCTAACGTTGCCGTGCCCGATGCTACTACTGCCGCTTCGGCATGTTGCAACAGATTGTAAGTGGCGTTGAATACAATGGGTATGTTGTGCCCTTTTAAATAAGGCTGATAGTACGCGGCGTTGAACGATGGCGCACCGGCAATAACCAATTGATGATCGGGGAAGCGCTCCTGCATGGCCACCATATCGGGCAACAAGTGGTTAATCTCCTGCTTGCGGCTGCCGGGTAGCAGGGCAATAATGGGTTTGCCCTCAAGCTTATTATCCTGCAAAAAAGTGGCTGATGGTTTAAACGCGGCAGCGGCATCTAACAATGGGTTGCCTACATAATCAACCTGCATACCCCATTGCTTGTAAAAATCTACCTCGAACGGCAGGATACAAAACATGTGGTCAACCACTTTTTTAATATTGAGTACACGCTTTTGATTCCAGGCCCAAACCTTTGGCGATATGTAATAGCACACCAGCAGTCCCTGTTTTTTGGCGTACTCGGCTATCTTCATATTAAAGCCGGGGAAGTCTATCAGTACCAGTACATCCGGCTGCCATTGGGTAATATCCTGCTTGCACTGTTTCATGTTTTTGAGGATGGAGCGCAGGTTAAGCGCCACTTCCACAAAACCCATGTAGGCCATTTCGGCATAATGTTTTACCAGGGTGCCGCCCTCGGCCTGCATCAAATCGCCGCCAAAATAACGGAACTCGGCTTGGGAATCCTGCTCTTTCAGGGCTTTCATCAGGTTAGCCCCATGCAGATCGCCCGAGGCTTCGCCGGCTACCAGGTAATACTTCATGCGGTAAATATCAGCAAAATTAATTGTTAAACTTCCAGCTGTTGAGTATCGGTATGGCGTGGTGGGCGGTCATGTCAAACTGAACAGGTACTACCGATACGTAACCATTATCCAATGCCCAAACATCAGTATCCTCACCCTGGTCATTCAACTGAAAAACACCGGTTAACCAATAGTATGGGCGTTTGTGCGGGTCCATGCGCTCATCAAACTCCTCGGCCCATTTTGCATTGGCCTGGCGGCATATTTTGATACCCTTTAACGGCACAGCCGGAAAGTTAACGTTTAACAATGTGGCTGGCGTTAAGCCATGCTCCAATACTTGCAAGGCTATCTGCTTAACGTATTTAACGCAGGGCTCAAAATTGGCCTGCTGTGTATAATCATCCAGCGAAAAACCTATGGATGGTATGCTCTCTATAGCGCCCTCAACAGCGGCCGACATGGTGCCTGAGTATAATACATTAATGGAATTGTTCAATCCGTGATTGATGCCTGATACACACAGGTCGGGTTTTTTGCCTTTAAAAACCAGGTTTACGGCCAGCTTAACACAATCAACCGGGGTGCCCGAGCATTTGTACATCTCGATGCCCTCGTACAATTCTTCCTTATCAAAACGCAGTGGTTTGCCAATGGTAATAGCATGCCCCATGCCCGATTGCGGACTATCGGGCGCTACAACTACTACACGGCCAATATCATTCATGGCGTAAATAAGCGCCTTGATTCCCGGCGCGGTGATGCCATCATCGTTCACCACCAAAATGGTAGGCTTGTTCTTTTTCATAGGCTGCAAAGCTACTATTTAATTAGGATATGGATTATCGCGCCCCGCTTGAAGCCAAGGCTCAGTCAGCGGAATTTTTTTACCTTTGCCGCATGGCATCCATCAAACCATCGGTACCAAAGGGTACCCGCGATTTTTCTCCGGCCGAAATGGCAAAGCGTAATTTTATTTTTGATACCATTAAGTCGGTTTTCCGCAAATATGGCTATCAGCAGATAGAAACCCCCGCTATGGAGAACCTGAGTACCCTTACCGGTAAATATGGTGATGAGGGCGATAAGCTGATGTTTAAGATATTGAACAGCGGCGATTATCTGTCGAAAGTAAAGCCCGAAAAATTAACCCAGGCTGATTCAAACGCGCTGGTGTCTGACATTTCCGAAAAAGCCCTGCGTTACGATTTAACCGTGCCTTTCGCGCGCTACGTGGTGCAGCATCAAAATGATATTACATTCCCTTTCAAACGTTTCCAGATGCAGCCGGTTTGGCGTGCCGACAGGCCGCAAAAAGGTCGTTACCGTGAGTTTTACCAGTGCGATGCCGATGTGGTAGGTTCTGATTCGCTGCTTAACGAGGCTGAATTTGTACAGATATATGATGAAGCTTTAAGCAAACTCGGACTAAAGGATTTTACCATCAAGATTAATAATAGAAAAATACTATCGGGTATTGCCGAGGTTATCAACAAAAGCGATAGCATTATTGACCTTACCGTAGCCATTGATAAACTGGACAAAATAGGTTTGGATGGCGTTACCGCCGAACTAATTACCAAGGGTTTTACGGAAGATGATATTGAAAAGCTTAAACCGGTTATTCTGCTGCAAGGCTCCAATACCGAAAAGCTAACCAGTCTGCGCCAGGCTTTAGCCACATCCGCAACCGGACTTAAAGGCTGCGATGAAATTGAAACGGTATTGAACTTTATCAACACTGCTCCTCTACAAAAAGCGGTTTTGGAGCTTGATATCACCCTTGCCCGCGGCTTGAATTATTATACCGGCGCTATATTCGAGGTAAAAACCAACGAAGTGCAAATGGGCAGCATAGGCGGCGGTGGTCGTTATGATGACTTGACGGGCATGTTCGGTTTGAAAAACCTTACCGGCGCGGGCATCAGCTTTGGTGCCGATAGGATATATGATGTAATGGAAGAGCTTAACCTGTTCCCTACCGAGGCGGTGCAAAGTACCAAAGCGTTGATATGCTGCTTTGATAAGGATGCCGAAGCATACGCCTGGCCATTACTGCAACAACTGCGTGCTCAGGATATTAAGGCCGAGCTTTATCCTGCCGGAGCCAAGATCAAAAAGCAAATGGATTATGCCAATAATAAGCGGATAGCTTACACCATATTAATTGGCAGCGAGGAGATACAAAGCGGCGAACTCGCCTTTAAAAATATGATGACCGGCGAACAGCAAAAGCTAACCGCCGGCCAAATTATTGAAGCGTTAAAACAGGCCTAAGCCTGTTTTAATTGTTTTTATCTCGATTTCTTTTTGCCACCTAACAGTTCGGCAAGCTTTTCGTCAAGGTCATCACCACGCAGGTTTTTGGCGATGATCTTTCCATCGGGACCTATTAAAAAGTTTTGTGGTATAGAGCGTACGCCGTAAAGTCCGGCGGCTTCGTTGTTCCAGTATTTCAGGTCAGATACCTGCGTCCATACCAGTCCATCCTGTTTAATGGCTTCCAGCCATGAAGCTTTAGCACTTTGCGGATCTAATGATACACCTAACACGGTAAAGTTTTTATCCTTATACAGATAGTAGGCCTTCACCACATTTGGGTTTTCCATACGGCAGGGCTTGCACCAGGCGGCCCAAAAATCTATCAGCACGTATTTCCCTCTGAATGATGACAGGCTAACCGGTTTGCCGTTCACATCGTTCTGCGTAAAGTCGGGAGCCATGGCACCAATTGCGGTACTGCGCAAACCTTCTAAAGCATGCTGAATAGCCTTGCCTCCTGTCGAGCTCTTTAACTCCGGGCTTAATTTACTGAACAGAGGCTCTATCTCCGAAGGTTCGGGCGAGGGGCCACCCAGCGAACTTACCGCAAGCAGACTGATAAAGCTGTCGGGGTTTTCCGTAATAAAGTTCTTCATCACCGTTTTTTGTTCGGTTTGCAGCGCCTTGTATTTGGCCTGCATGCTGTTTTGAAACGCTGCCGAACTTTTCTGCTGATCGGTAGCGGCGGCAGCTTCGGTATTTATTTTTTTAGCTTTCTCGTTGATAGGCTTAAGCAGATCAACCAGCTTTTTGTTATCGTCGTTTATTTTAGAACCGTTGATGGTAGCTTTACTAACCGAATCGGTACCGGTAATGGTAAAGCTTTCCTTGCCGATAAACAACGGCAGCATCTCGGCGGTTTTTGATTGCCCCCCATCCTGAAAGTTCAGATCAACATAACGCTCAAAACCCAATCCCCGGCGATCAATAAACAGCGTGGCATTGGTAGGCTCAATTATACGGCCGTTAAATTCAAAGGTGCCGTTTTTAAACTCGGCCGAATCGGTAACATTATTATCGCCTACGCGGTAAGCCAGGTAAGCTTTGGCGGGGGCGTTTAGCTTGCCCAGTTTTCCGTTTATTTTAAAAGGCGCATCGGTTTGCGCAAAAGCCATTGCCGGTAATAAAAGGGCAGCGGCCAGAGTAATTTTTTTCATTAACTGATTAACGTGTAAATAACTACCTAATTGTATCAGGCGAGTTTTTGATAAGTGCGCCACCAAAGGTCGGGCATTTCGCCGGATACGGCAGTTTTATAATCCTCGTACCTGCAAGGCACCAAATGGAAACGCTCATTCATAGAGCCATGCGTAGGGTAGGGCACCTGCATCCACCAACGGTCGGATTTTTTGCTTTTTACAAATACCAGTTCATGGTCGTCGTGCTTAAGGCTGGTTTTGTATATCAGATACTGCGATTTCGGGTTGAGCGGGAAATCGCGCTTGCGGTTATAAAAACCATCTACAAAACACCATATCATTTGCGCCAGCAGCATGGCGGTTTGGCCGTTGCTATCGTAAGCCGGGTTGTATTCGTAAAATCCTATCGAACTTAGCTTGTCATTAAAGCCCGCGTATCGGCAAAGCTGACAAGCCTCCTCGCCGTAAAAACCATTTGGCGTAGCGTTGGCATTCCCCATAGCCTCGGCCGAGCGTATGGCCGAAACGTCAAAACTGATCATGTTGGCATTACGTACGATGGGCTCGGTAACGGCAACTTGTCCGCTCAATTCACCCAGTCGATGCACATCAAAATATAGCTTCTCCATTACGCGCAGGCTTTCCTGGCTGGTGAAGTAGGTTTGATACCCCAGGTTACTGAAGTTGAACAGGTAGTTAGGTTCGTGCAAAAATATTTTGCTTAAGTACGATGCCGATGAGGTTTCAATAGTGCCGTGATTGGTGTCATCCTCAATATCAAAATGCGAATCGATCACCACCAGGTCTACCTTTTGTTCCAGGTTTTCGTAACCGAGATACTGGGCATAGGTCAGATCCTGGCTACCGCCTATTATTAATGGAAAGATATCTTGTTTGATCAGTTCCTCCACTACGGTTTTAAGGGCATAGTAAGTATCAGTAACCGCGGCACCCTGCCTGATGTTACCCAGGTCGACTATCTTGGTATTGTAATTACCCTCGTTAAGTATATATAACTTTTCGCGCACATGATCCGGCCCGTGCGAGCAGCCATCATTATTATCGGCATTGCGGCCTTCCTGAACACCAATTATGGCAATGTCAACCTTTTGCTCCAGATCAGGAAAATCAACAGAGTGATGCTCAATTTTTGCGCCTAACTGACTGGTGTAATAGCCCTTTTTAGGAGTTATACGCTTCAGGTCTATCGGGGTAAAAAAATCAGCTAATGACATATTGATGTGCGGATATGTTGAAGTGCAAATGTGCGAATTGTTTTTGAACTATTGTCTGAACCTGAATTTTCAGAATTTTAGGATTTTCAGAATTTCTTGGGTACTTCACATTCTGCTAATTCATTAATTCTGAAAATTCAGGTTCAAGACAAATTCCGTAAATTCTGGTTCAGACAACTCCGATAATTCTGGTTCAGACAATAGTTCAAAAACAATTCGCACATTTGCAGCATGATCTTAATAACTGGCGCAACAGGTTTTTTGGGGGCTGAGGTTGCTTTGCAATTGGTAAAGCAGGGTGAGCGTGTGCGTTGTATTAAACGTGCATCGTCGGTTATACCTGAGATACTGAAACCCCATGCGGCGCTTATTGAATGGTTTGATGCGGATATGCTGGATGTGTTCGCTTTGGAGGATGCTTTTGCAGGTGTAACGCAGGTGTATCATGCCGCGGCATGGGTGTCGTTAAAGCAAAAGGAAAAAAACCCGATGATTGCCGCCAACGTTGCGGGTACGGCTAACATAGTAAACCTGTGCCTTGATAATAATTGCAAGCTGGTGCATGTAAGCTCCATCGCGGCATTGGGCCTGGCTAAGCCCGGTGAGGTTATTACAGAGAATACCCATTTAGATGTAAGTACCGAAACCGACGGTTATGCCATATCAAAGCTGGAAAGCGAGATGGAAGTGTGGCGCGGTATTGCCGAAGGGTTGGATGCGGTTATTGTAAACCCATCGCTCATTATCGGTGTAAATGCCGGAGATGAGGGTACCGGGCAGATATTTAATACGGTACGTAAGGGCTTGAAGTTTTACACCAGCGGCACCGCCGGATTGGTTGATGTGCAGGATGTAGCCAAAAGCATGATCGCGCTGATGAACAGCGATATTACCGCCGAGCGCTTCATTATCAATTCCGAAAACCTTGCGTATAAACAGTTAGTTGAAGAAATAGCTCAGGGCTACGGCATACCGGTGCCCGCCAAAGAAGCCAAACCCTGGGTGATGAACCTGGCCTGGCGCGCCGCAGCCTTTATTGCCGCCATTACCGGTAAAGACCCATTCCTTGATAAAATAGCTGCACAATCAGCTGTTACCACCAAGTACTTTGATAACTCCAAGATCAAGAAAGCTATCGGCATTGAATTTAAACCGGTGAGCGAGAGTATCAGGGAGATATGCGCTTTATAAACAGCGGCACATACAATTCTGAGTGTTAATTTATAATGCTGCTGCTATTTATTGTTGCAGTATAATTCGCCGACCTTTTTAAGGGATGATTTCGCATCTCTAAAATATTTTTAATCAAGTACTTGAAAATCAAAAATTACTCCGTACTTTTGCAGTCCTTAAAATAGGAATAAAACTGTAAAGAAACAAAGCAAGAAATGCCTACTATTCAGCAATTAGTTAGAAAAGGTAGAGTAGCTCTGGAAGACAAGAGTAAGTCACCAGCGTTGGACAGCTGTCCACAGCGAAGAGGCGTGTGCACCCGTGTGTACACCACTACCCCTAAAAAACCAAACTCAGCAATGCGTAAAGTTGCCCGTGTGCGCCTTACTAACGGTAAAGAGGTTAACGCCTACATTCCGGGTGAAGGTCACAACTTACAAGAGCACTCTATCGTGTTAATCCGTGGCGGTCGTGTTAAGGATTTACCTGGTGTACGTTACCACATCATCCGTGGTGCTTTAGATACTTCAGGTGTTGCCGGCCGTAATCAGCGCCGTTCTAAATATGGTACTAAGCGTCCTAAACCAGGTCAGGCAGCTGCTGCACCTGCAAAAGGTAAAAAGAAATAATAAGGAGGATAATAGAAAATGAGAAAGTCGAAACCAAAAAAGAGAATTATCCTTCCTGATCCAAGGTTCAATGATACTTTGGTAACAAGGTTTGTAAATAACATGATGTATGATGGTAAAAAATCTACCGCGTACTCAATTTTTTACAATGCTGTTGATATTGTTGAAAAGAAAACCAGCGAAAGCGGTTTAGATACCTGGAAAAAAGCATTAAACAACGTTATGCCTGCTGTTGAAGTTAAATCTCGCCGTGTAGGTGGTGCTAACTTCCAGGTTCCAACTGAGGTTCGTCCGGAGCGTAAAATCGCTTTAGGTATGAAATGGCTTATCAGCTATGCTCGTAAACGTGGTGAAAAAACCATGATGGAGAAATTAGCCGGTGAGATCATCTCAGCTTCAAAAGGTGAAGGTGCCGCGGTTAAAAAGAAGGAAGATACGCACAAAATGGCTGAAGCCAACAAAGCGTTCTCACACTTCAGGTTCTAAAATATTACTGATGGATTGAATTACTGAATTGTTGATTAAGTAACATACTATTAATCATTAAATCAGTAATTCAACAAATCAATAAATAACAAAAGATGTCAAGAGATCTTAAATATACAAGAAACATAGGTATTGCCGCTCACATTGATGCCGGTAAAACCACCACTACCGAGCGTATTCTTTATTATGCCGGTGTGAGCCACAAAATTGGTGAGGTGCACGAAGGTGCAGCTACGATGGACTGGATGGCGCAAGAGCAGGAGCGTGGTATCACCATCACTTCGGCAGCTACTACCGTGTTCTGGAACTACCGCAGCAACAAATACCAGGTAAACGTTATTGATACCCCGGGTCACGTGGATTTTACCGTAGAGGTAAACCGTTCATTACGTGTACTTGATGGTCTGGTATTCCTTTTCTCAGCAGTTGATGGTGTTGAGCCACAGTCAGAAACTAACTGGCGTTTGGCTAACAACTACAACGTACCACGTATCGGTTTCGTTAACAAAATGGACCGTTCAGGTGCTGACTTTTTGAAAGTTGTTAAGCAAGTAAGAGAGATGCTGGGCAGCCACGCTGTACCACTGCAAATCCCTATCGGTGCTGAAGATGGCTTTAAAGGTGTGGTTGATTTGATCAACTTCCGTGGTGTGGTTTGGAATGAGCACGATAAAGGTATGACTTTTACCGAAGTGCCGATTCCTGACGATCTGATTGACGAAGCTAACGAGTGGAGAGAAAAATTACTTGAAGCTGTTGCCGAGTTTGACGATACGCTGATGGAGAAATTCTTTGACGATCCTACCACTATCACTGAGCGTGAAGTTCTTGACGCTTTACGTCAGGCTACATTAGCCGGTAAGATCGTTCCGATGACTTGCGGTTCATCATTCAAAAACAAAGGTGTACAAACCATGCTTGATTATGTAATGGAGTTGTTGCCTTCGCCACTTGATGTTGACGCTATCACCGGTACTAACCCTGAAACAGGTGAGGAGATCACCCGTCAGCCGGATGTTAAAGAGCCATTCTCAGCCCTTGCATTTAAGATCGCTACCGACCCATTCGTAGGTCGTTTGTGCTTCATCCGTGTTTATTCAGGTAACCTGGATGCCGGTTCATATGTATACAACATGCGTTCAGAGAACAAAGAGCGTATCTCTCGTATATTCCAAATGCATGCTAACAAGCAAAACCCTATCCCTAACGTAGGTGCAGGTGATATTGCCGCGGTAGTAGGCTTTAAGGATATTAAAACAGGTGATACCCTTTGCGACGAAAAACACCCTATCGTGTTAGAGTCAATGCAGTTCCCTGAGCCGGTTATCGGTTTGGCTATTGAGCCTAAAACTCAGGCCGACGTTGATAAATTAGGTATCGCTCTTGGTAAATTAGCTGAGGAAGATCCAACCTTCCGCGTACAAACAGATCAGGATACAGGTCAAACTGTAATCTCAGGTATGGGTGAGCTTCACCTTGATATCATCATGGATCGTTTGAAACGTGAGTTTAAGGTTGAGGTTAACCAGGGTGCGCCACAGGTAGCTTACAAAGAGGCTATCACCGGTACTACCCAACACCGCGAAACTTACAAGAAACAAACCGGTGGTCGTGGTAAATTCGCTGATATTCAAGTTATCATCTCTCCTGCTGATGACGAGAAAGAAGGCTTACAATTTATTAACGAGATAGTGGGTGGTTCAATCCCTCGCGAGTTTATCCCATCTGTTGAAAAAGGCTTCAAATCAGCAATGGATAACGGTGTACTTGCAGGCTTCCCGCTTACAAGCTTAAAAGTTCGTTTGATAGATGGTTCATTCCACGCTGTCGATTCGGATGCGTTATCTTTCGAGATCGCCGGTCGTTCAGCTTACCGTGAGGCATTGCCAAAATGTAAACCGGTATTGCTTGAACCGATCATGAAGATCGAGATCTTAACCCCTGAAGAAAACATGGGTGACGTTATCGGTGACATGAACCGTCGTCGTGGCCAGCTGCAAGGTATGGATACCCGTAACGGTTCACAAGTGATCAAGGCTATGGTGCCACTTTCTGAGATGTTCGGTTACGTAACTCAATTACGTACCATCACTTCAGGTCGTGCAACTTCAACCATGGAGTTTGACCACTATGAAGAAGCTCCTCGTAACGTACAGGAAGAGGTTGTGGCTAAAAACAAAGGCCGCAAAAAAGGCGAAGAAGATTAATATCTTACATGATTGCACTGATTCGTTTGTGTTTTCACGAATGAATTAGTGCAATTATCAATAAACAGATCATTGCCTAATAAATAGCTCTTAGGTGCTGATCAATCAATAAATCAGTGAGATCACAAATCAATCGGTGAAATCACAAAAAGTAAATTAAAATGAGCCAAAGAATCAGGATCAAATTGAAATCGTACGATTACAACTTGGTTGACAAGTCAGCCGAGAAGATCGTAAAAACAGTAAAGCCAACTGGCGCTGTAGTTAGCGGACCACTTCCGTTACCAACTGAAAAGAAAATTTTCACTGTATTACGTTCACCACACGTAAACAAAAAAGCTCGTGAGCAATTCCAACTTTGCTCATACAAGCGTTTGTTGGATATCTACAGTTCAAATTCAAAAACTGTTGATGCTTTAATGAAGCTTGAATTGCCAAGCGGTGTTGAAGTAGAGATCAAAGTGTGATAGTACTGGAAGATCCGAAAATAGAAACAGCCATTTGCCCAAAAGCAAATGGCTGTTTTGTTTTAAGGCTGTTCTTACCTATCTGATGCAATGATCATGATCCTGCCAGTAGATCAAGTCGAGGTATAGCTGATTGTTTATCGCCAGTTCCGTTTTCTTTTTAGCGAGCTGTTGCTCCAGTTTAAAACCTGTGATTGACGCGGGTAGCGATATGTACGAAATTACATTACCTGTTTGCAGGTTAATGAATTCATAATGCTTTAGTTCCTGTTCCATAACATTATAATTTAAGTTTAACCAGGAAGTTTAGGCCGGGTACCAATAATGGTACGGGGATATAAATATAACTAATTTATATCTCAGATAGTTTCTTTTTGATTAATTTATTTTCTTTTAAACAATCGGCCGAAAGGAGAGGTTAGTTATATAAATACCACACCATGGCAAAGCAACATCAAACCGATAGTGATAAAAAAGAGGAACTCCATACAGAGCATCCCATCAGTGAAAAAGACGAGGTTAAGGAAGCGGAAGAACGCACCGCCAAGCAACAACCCAAAACCAAAAAAACGGATAACAGCGTCGCTGCCGACCTGAAGAACAGAGAACACGAGTAACCCGCGCTACTGATCGGTATTGCTATCTGTAGAGTCGATCTGTTCGCTAAGCTCATTACCCTCAAGCGCGAGGCCAATGTTCACCAGAAACTCCGGCTCAATATGATGGCTGTCGCCTGATCGCCATGTGCCCGCGCTGTGGCTGATAAAAAAGCTCGAGCCATTTTCATGCTGTATGCGATAGCCTTGCGCGCCGTTAAGCTTTTCGGGCTTGGCATCTAAATTCAATAACGCCCCTGTTGAGGGTTCTTTCACGGTGATTTTCATAAGCCTGATAGTTTAATGGTTCAAAATACTGATGCGATGCTTAAAATCATCAATAATGATACCATAAACGCATAATTGTGTCAACCTTTTTGGCGTTGGGCAGTTTACTAAACAGTTGATGTTATAATTGTTATTAGATGCCGATGCCATGAGTAACCCAATCATTAAACATAAATTTACTGCCGATCCGACGGTGCTGGTGCACCAACAAAGTGTTTACCTCTATACCGGTCATGATGACCCGCCCGAAGGTATTGACGATTATGTGATGAATGATTGGTGCTGCTTTTCATCAACCGATATGGTTAACTGGCACGAACACCCCACGCCATTACGCGCCACTGATTTTACCTGGGCAAGCGGCGATGCTTATGCCTCAAAGGTGATTGAACGTAATGGTAAATTCTATTGGTATGCCGCCGTAACCCATGCTGCCATTACAGGCAAAGCCATAGCGGTGGCCGTGTCTGATAATCCGGAAGGGCCGTTTACTGATGCGCGGGGTTCGGCATTGATAGATCTGGATATGCTGCCGGGTGTTAATGATGAAATGACTAACCTTGATCCATCGGTACTAATTGATGATGACGGGCAGGCCTATATTTTTTGGGGTAAGGGCACCTGCTATTTCGCGCGACTTAGCCATGATATGATCAGCATTGATAGCGACATTTATAAACTCAACCTGCCATACTTTAGCGAGGGAGCGCACATACATAAGCGCAATGGCACCTATTACCTGTGCTACGGCTTTGGCGAGCCCGAAAAGGTGGCGTACGCCATCAGCAGAAATATTAACGGCCTGTGGCAATTTAAAGGCATACTGAATGAGGTTGCCGGTAATTGCGAAACCAATCGCCCGGCTATAGTTACCTTTAAGGAAGCAGACTACTTTTTTTACCATAATGGTGCATTGCCCGGCGGAGGCAGCCATCGCCGGGCGGTATGTGTTGACAGGTTATTTTACAATGATGATGGCACTATCAGGCGTATCATCATGACGAGCGAAGGTGTTTCCGCCGTTTAAAGGCTGTTTACCTTAGTAAATAACTGCCTGAAGGTTTCCGCTTGCGATAACCCCTCACTTTTGCCCTGTTTAAACTCATCCAAAAACTGATCATTGCGCGACCATATCGTCAATATCATTCCCTTAAAATGATCCTTCATCTCAGGGGTAGAGTTTTTACGGAAACGCATCATGTCCTCCGTTTGTTGTACCGCTATCTGCGGACTGCGCCAGGTGCAGGTGGCTACATCCAAGCCTTTAAGGGCGAATAGCACGGCAGTTTGGTCGGGGCGGTCATAATGCCAGTCGCAGATGAATACATCCTTAGGTATCATATCAATAGCGCGGTCGGTATTGTTCATGCTGGCTTCCCAAATACCCAGCCCGGTTAGGCGGGCATCCAGCAGGCGATCGCCCCATATCCATAACGAGCGGCCTTTTTCGGCCAGGTGATCGCGGATCTTTTTCACCTCACCCGCATACAAGGCGGCCTTGTCCTTACCTCCACAACGCGGGCATTGCTGATGGCCTATGTAAAACACCTCATCCATTCCGGCGTGAAAGGCTTTGGTTTCAAAGGCGTCGCATATCTCATCAACCACATCAAACACCACCTTGTGTACATCTGGGTGCAACGGGCAGTAGCTTTTGCAGTACAGGCTATCGGCATTAGGCCATTTATAATTTGCCGGGGGGATGATGTTGGGCGTTTCATCAAACTGCGGGTAGGCTTTTAACAGCTTACCCACCTTGTTAGCCCATGATTGATGACCAAGCAGGTTGATCTGGCAAACTATTGCTATCTTATTATCTCGGCAAGCCTTAACAATGCGTTTAACCTCGTTTTTTGATAGGGCGAAGCTATCCACCAATTCCGGGTGCGATTTAAATTGATAGGCATAATCTATCCGTAATATCAGCGTATTTACATGGCGGGGGCCAAGCTCCTGATTGATGAATTTGATAAAATCATCCAGTCCCTTTGGGCGTGGCGCGCCGATGGCAAAGCCGCGTACAGACATTACCGTATCTAACCTTTGCACCTTGCGGGTGGTATCAGTAAATGATGTTGCTGCATAGGCACTGTTAAAGCACAGCCCCGAAACTATCAGTACTAACAGCAATAAATAACAAAGGTGATTCCTTTTGGATGACGGCATGGCATTGATCATTAGGTTGATAAAGCCTAAATATATCTGTTCGTTTATAATTAAGCAAGCTGCCGCCTGTCTTTTTAAAAAATTATAAAAGTGGATAGTACGTATTATCTGCCCATCAGCTCATCAAGCTTATTGCGCTCTGTTTGCAGTTCGCGGGCAAGCTTCTTCTCTTTCTCGTTAGCCTTGGTTTTATAGGCCTGAAATTCCTCCGACAGTTCATTAAAAAGCTTAATGCGGTATTTAGCCTCGTGCCTAAAGCGGGTGGTGGTAATAATAACAATAGCCAACGCAATGCCAAAGCCCAACACCAATCCCCACATCAAGGTATTGTAAGCCGCTTTGGTAAAGCCAATGCCCAACAAATTTATCTGATCCATTTTAGCGTTTGATGCCGATATCATTTCATCCTTAACGGTAACATCAACATTCAACTTTTTAATGGTTGCAGCCTGGCTGTTAACCGTAGCCTGCGCCTTGCGTAATGCCGAGCGCTCGGTTTTAATGGTATCCATTACGTTGCGGTAAAACGCGCCGATAACGGGTTGCTGGTAATTGTATGTTTTGGTAAGCAGGTAACGGTATTGGCCGTTAAGGCTGCGATCGGTATTTTGCGGTGCAGGGGCAGCAGCCTGGGTTTGGGCGCGTGTTTGCGGGCCAGCTACCTTCTTAGTAGTGTCCTGCGACTGTGCGGTTGTAAAAAACGCTATAAAAATAATTATCGGGGTAAAAAATAATTTCTTCATAGGTGTAGTTTTAGATAGTTTCAGAATAAAAATAGCTTGCACAGCGGCTATATTAACATAAACCGCATCAGCATGCGCAATAAACGAAAATAATGTTTCATTCCAAAATATGCCAACCGTAGTTATATTAGCAGCATGTTAATAGGCATTATTGGTTTGGGCGATATGGGGCGTTTATACGCCAAGGCATTTGCAAAGGCAGGTTACGAGGTGTACGGATGCGATATGCCCGATAACCGCGAGAAGCTGGAAGCCGATCTTGCTCCGCATAACGTAAAAATATTAGACAGCGGTAAGGATATAGCTCACCGTTGCGACCTCATTATATACTCGGTAGAGGCCGAAAAGATAGATCAGGTAGTAGCCGAGTACGGCCCTATCACCAAATATGGCGCCATAGTAGCCGGGCAAACCTCGGTAAAACATCCCGAGATAACAGCCTTTGAAAAACATTTGCCTGCCGATACCAACATCATTACCTTCCATGCCATGCACGGCCCCGGCTTTGCACCCGAAGGGCAAAAGCTGATACTGATTAACCATCGTGCTAATGCCGATGCTTACAAGCGCATGCTCGATCTGTTCACGGCCATAGGTTCGGATGTGGTGGAGTTAAAGGACTACCACGAGCACGACCGCATTGTGGCCGATACACAGGCCGTAACCCACGTGGGTTTTGAAAGCATGGGCACCGCCTGGAGCAATGCCGGTTTCTTCCCCTGGGATAATGGATCGTACCATGGCGGTATTGATAATGTTAAGATACTTACTACCCTGCGCATATTCAGCTACAAGGCGCACGTATATGCCGGTTTGGCTATCATGAACCCGTATGCGCGGCAGCAGGTAAAACGCTATGCACAATCGGAGTCAGAACTGTTTAAGCTGATGATCATGGAGGAGGGCCAAAAGTTTCGCGACAGGCTGTACCGCGCCCGCGATTTTGTATTTCACGAAAGCCGCAAACCCATCATGTTTAATGATGCCGTAATGAAGGAGTTCTCGTTAGCCGATGGCCCCGCCCAGCGTAAGCCCAACTCGCACTTAAGTATATTGAGTATGGTTGATGCCTGGTACCATTTGGGCGTTAGCCCGTACGATAACCTGATAGCGCAAACCCCGCCGTTCCGTTTACGGTTGGGTATTGCCGAATACCTGTTCAAGAACGAAGAACTGCTGGAAGAATCAATAGAAACCGCCCTGTACGACAAAACCATCCGTGGCGACGATCTGGAATTTCACTCAGCCGTGCGCGAGTGGTCGTCAATTATAGGCTACGGCGATATGGAGGGCTATAAGAACCACTTTAACCACGTACAAGCCTTTTTTAAGGACAGGCTGGACGAAGGCAACAAGCAAAGCGCAGAACTAATCAGGCGGTTAACAATGGAGTAATAAACAAATAATCAAACCTTATCACAATACAATGAATCAATTTTTAGCAAAGCTGAGGCACGTGTTTCTGCCTTACTTATTTATCTCTGTAACTACTATACTCGCTTACTCCTTACTGCATTGGCTAATATTTGTCAGGTTTGAGTTGATCGAACTTGATGATATGTGGCAAAATTTTATCATTCCGGGGGCGGTGGTAGTGCTGGTTTCTTTAATATTTACCCGCTTAATAATAAAGCGTTTAAATTTTAACTCAAGTAAAAGCCGTGATCCGTTAGGTGGTATTATAGTTGTTATAATCCTTTCGTCAGGAGCCGCTTTATGTATAGCCCTAAATTATATCGAAACATCAACAGGTAAACTTACCCGGCTTGAATACATCAGTGCGATAAAAAAGCAGCCCCTAACCAAATACTATGAGCTGAAACAGTATTATCTCGATAAACAGGCTGTTCGTTCACATTCCGCATTTAAAACTTCTGGTAAGTACGATCAGAATTTTGATATGACAATTTATTGTGCTGTGCCGATACACAATGCAAAGGTAGACGATACAGTTGCCGATCGCTCTGTGGATAGCCTATTATTATCACTGCAAAACAAGGACAATTTGAACCTTAAAAAAGCTTTATTGATAGTGAATGGGCGCGAAGCTTCTAAGGCAGAGATAAGCAGAATACCTCGCAACAGAATTGCATCTATGGAAACCATAGATATTCAAAGGTCAACTTTAATGTATGGCGAAAAAGGTAAATATGGTGTTATACATTTTGAGGTAAAAACAGGTAGTGATAATCAAGGGCGATCATTAATTATTGAACAGCCCGATGCCTGGCTTGCTGTTACATACAAGAAAACCATCTCGAATGATCTGTCGCCCGAAGATAAGGAGAAAGAGTATAACAGGTTTGCTGAGGCATCACAAACGGAGTTTGACCAGGTAGACCAGGGTACATTTATTTATCTTGAAAAGGTACCTAAAAGCGACAATCTAAGTAATTTCCGTACAGCAATTATTCAAACAGATACAACCCAATCGGCTGATGACGCGATATTATTGAAACCGGTTTACGAGCCCTTTGAGGCGCGCGCAGGTGCAAGCTTTGGCTGGATATTTGGCTCGTTTGGTATAGGTGCATTCATCTTTTTGATAGTCATTCAGTTTTTCCCGCTTCGCAATGATCATCAGCGCAAGCTAAACTCCAAAAAATCCAATTCTGGATGGCTTAATGATGTCAAAGGTATTTTATGGCCAAGGCCGGGTTATAGTATATCACCGGTTGTTATGTTGCTGAACATATCGATATTTTTTGCCATGGTAATAGCCGGTTTGGGTTTTCTGTCATTCCGCTCATCTGACCTGCTTACTTGGGGTGCCGATTACCGACCTGCCGTTATTGATGGCGATTACTGGCGCTTGTTTACTGCCATGTTTTTGCATGGGGGTATTATGCACCTGGTGTTAAATATGTATGGCTTAATGTTAATCGGCTTACTGCTTGAGCCGGTTATTGGCTCGAAAAAATTCGCTATAGCTTATACAGTTGCAGGCCTTGCAGGTAGCGCGGCAAGCTTGTGGTGGCACCCGGCAACGGTTGGCGTCGGCGCTTCGGGTGCTATATTTGGTATGTACGGTGTTTATGTAGCTTTGTTAACCACCAAAATGTACACAGCAGCTCAACGCAAGGCTCTGCTTACAAACATGGCCTTTTTTATTGGCATTAACCTGCTGATGGGTATCAAAGGCTCGGTTGATAATGCCGCGCACATTGGAGGACTGGTAGCCGGTATAATTAGCGGTTATGCTATATATCCGTTTGTAAAAAGGAATACCGATGCTAATGAGCAGGAAACAGAGATAATGCAAGCCACAGAAGATAGTGCTGTTTGATGGATTAACCATCTATCTTCAATAAATAAGTAGCTTTTTTTACCGGCAATTTTGCGCTGTTCGTTATGCTGTTCTTCGGCAATAATTATACTGTTTGATAGGAATGATTTGCCAAGCACCTATTCGGCCTGATCCATGTTGTATACCTTGTCTTTTATCAGGAACAGAAAACCGTAGTTGGATCTACGGAGTTCCTTCATCGTGAGCATTGTCTTGTGTGTAGTAAAATCAATCGGTATGATGTATTGCACTATTACAGGCTTTAGTCTTTGAGTACCCGGAATCCACTTAGGCGAATTAGTTAAAACCCTTACGGCCTCTGCCTCGCAACCGGCACCTATGCAGGTTAAGGGTGTTGCATCAACAATGCTTCCGTCTTTATCAATTACAAATTGCACTTTCAACTTGCCGTTAATGCCTATAAGTTGCGCTACTTCAGGGTATTTTAAATTGTTTACGATGTATTTGCCAAATGCTTTAATGCCGCCTTTAAATTGAGGTCGTGTTTCGTTATCATCAGGTATTAGCAGCTCAGTTGTATCAGAAATTTGAAGACTTTTTGAGTCAATTATTCTTAATGTTGAATCTGTCGTGCCCGAATTTTGCTGTCCGTATGCGGCAATAGAACTTATTGTAATAAGAATTAAGGTGAAAATTGGTTTCATGCAGCTTAGGTTAGGTAAACTAATTTATTCAATTATCAACTTGTGGCCAAGCACAATAATGAGATTTATTGAGGCTGATGACGTAACTGCGTGACACCTAAATAAATATTTTAAAAATAACTTCGTAACTATTTGACAATTAAAGTAAAATTTCTAACTTTGCCGTCCCTTAAAAGGGAATAATATGCCTTGAACGAAGCCCTACTGCTTCGATGGGCACAAACAAATTAAAAGAAATGTCAGGAATTATTGGTAAAAAAGTAGGAATGACCAGCATTTTCGACGAGTCAGGGAAAAATATCCCATGCACTGTGATCGAGGCTGGCCCTTGCGTGGTTACGCAAGTGAAGTCTGTTGAAACAGACGGGTATGCTGCTGTACAGTTGGCATACGGCGAAAAAAAGGAAAAAAACACTACTGCTCCTTTAAAAGGCCATTTCCAAAAAGCCGGTACTGCTCCAAGGAGCAAACTGGTTGAGTTCAAATCATTCGAAGATCAAAAAACATTAGGCGACACCGTTACTGTCGGCATTTTTGAGATCGGCGATTTTGTGGACGTGGTTGGTACTTCAAAAGGTAAAGGTTTTCAGGGTGTTGTAAAACGTCATGGTTTTGGCGGTGTGGGTATGCAAACTCACGGCCAGCACAACCGTTTACGTGCTCCTGGTTCATTAGGTGCCTCATCATGGCCTTCACGCGTATTTAAAGGTATGCGCATGGCTGGTCAAATGGGTAACGTTCGCGTTAAGGTACAGAACCTTGAAGTAGTAAAGGTATTTGCTGAGCAAAACCTATTAGTTGTTAAAGGTTCCGTTCCGGGAGCTAAGGGTTCATTCGTAATAGTGGATAAATAAGATGGAAGTTAATGTATTGAACATCTCAGGTAAAGAAACAGGTGCCAAGGTGCAGCTTCCTGAGTCCGTATTCGGAATTGAGCCAAACGACCATGCTATCTATCTTGACGTTAAGCTTTATTTAGCTAACCAACGCCAAGGTACACACAAAGCAAAACAGCGTAATGAAATTGCAGGTTCAACCCGCAAGCTATACAAACAAAAAGGTACAGGTGGTGCCCGTGCGGGTAGCATCAAATCGCCATTGTTTAACGGTGGTGGCCGTGTATTCGGTCCGCAACCGCGCGATTACAGCTTTAAGCTGAACAAAAAGCTTAAATCATTAGCTCGTAAATCAGCACTGTCATACAAAGCTAAAGATAACAACATCGTTGTGTTGGAAGACTTTACTTTTGACAGCATCAAAACCAAGAACTACATTAAATTGGTTGCCGATCTTAACGTTACTGACGTTAAAACATTGCTGGTATTGCCTGCTGCAAATAACAATGTATACTTATCAAGCAGAAACCTGAAGAAAACAAAGGTGATCACTGCCGACCAGTTAAACACTTATGATGTGCTTAACGCAGGCAAACTTTTGTTAACTGCCGGTACTGTTAAAACTTTGGAGGAAGCGTTAGCTAAGTAATTATGGAAATTTTAAAGAAGCCTTTACTTACTGAAAAAGTAGCTCAATTAACTGAGAAGCTTAACCGTTATGCTTTCAAAGTTGATCACAGAGCTAATAAGATTCAGATCAAGGCAGCAATTGAGCAAATGTATGGTGTTAACGTTACAGCAGTAAACACCATGAAATACGTTGGAAAACTGAAAACCCGCAACACTAAGGCTGGTGCCGTACAAGGCCGCTCAGCTACTTACAAAAAAGCGGTTATCACGTTGAAAGACGGTGAAGTAATAGATTTTTATAGCACAATATAAAAACAGAGATGGCAGTAAAAAGATTTAAACCGGTTACTCCGGGTACCCGCTTCAGAGTAGGTGCCGATTACTCTGACGTTACTACTAACGTGCCTGAAAAGTCACTTGTAGTATCACACAAGAAATCAGGTGGACGTAACAGTTCCGGTAAAATGACCATGCGTTATATCGGTGGGGGACATAAGAAATCATACCGATTGATCGACTTTAAACGTAACAAATTTGACATCCCTGCAAAAGTTGCGACTATTGAGTACGATCCAAACCGTTCAGCACGTATCGCTTTATTAGTATACGCTGATGGTGAAAAGAGATACATTATCGCGCCGGAAGGCTTAACAGTTGGTTTAACTGTACTTTCAGGCGAGAGCGTAGCTCCTGAAGTTGGTAACACGTTACCATTAAAAAGCATCCCACTGGGTTCAATCATTCATAACATTGAATTAAACCCGGGTCAGGGTGGTACCATAGCTCGTTCAGCAGGTACTTATGCTCAGCTTTCAGCACGTGATGGTAAATATGCTATCATTAAATTACCTTCAGGCGAAACCCGTATGATCCTGGCTACCTGCCTTGCTACTATCGGTACCGTTTCAAACTCTGAAAAGGCTAACGAAGTGTTAGGTAAAGCCGGCCGCAAGCGCTGGTTAGGTCGCAGGCCACGCGTTCGTGGTGTTGCCATGAACCCTGTCGATCACCCTATGGGTGGTGGTGAAGGCCGTTCATCAGGTGGTCACCCACGTTCACGCAAAGGTTTGTTAGCTAAAGGCTACAAAACTCGCGACAAAAAGAAAACATCGGATCGCTACATCATTGAAAGAAGGAAGAAATAATGGCACGTTCAATTAAAAAAGGACCTTATATTGATTTTAACCTGGAAAGAAAAGTTCTTGTCCTGAATGAATCAAATAAAAAATCAGTGGTTAAAACATGGTCACGCCGTTCCATGATCTCTCCTGATTTCGTTGGTCACACATTTGCAGTACACAACGGCAACAAGTTTATACCGGTGTACGTAACAGAAAACATGGTTGGTCACAAGCTGGGAGAGTTTGCTCCAACACGCACATTCCGTGGTCACGCAGAAAAGAAAAAATAACAGGCAATGGAAGCAACAACAAAAATTAAAAGGTCTGTACTAATCAGGCAACAAAAAGAAGCTGCGAAAGCTCAACAAGGAGGTGCTTCTGTTGCTAAGTTACAAGACTGCCCAACTTCACCTCGCAAAATGCGTTTGGTAGTTGACTTAGTACGCGGTAAAAACGTATTCGAAGCTTTAAACATCTTAAAGTTCACTAATAAAGAAGCGGCTATTCGTGTTGAGAAATTACTGGTATCAGCAATTACCAACTGGGAAGCTAAAAACGAAGGCAAAAAGGCTGAGGAAGCCGGCTTGTTTGTTAAAGAGATCTCAGTAGGTGGCGGTCGCCAGCTTAAAAGATTGCGCCCTGCACCGCAAGGTAGAGGTTACCGCATCCGCAAGCGCTCAAACCACGTAACCCTTATTGTGGATAGTAAAAACGAAAACAATTAATTTGAAATGGGACAGAAAGCACATCCAATAGGTAACAGATTAGGAATCATCAGAGGCTGGGATTCTAACTGGTTCGGTGGCAACAACTACTCCGACAAATTAGTTGAGGACGAAAAAATCCGCAAGTATCTTTCAGCACGTATCAACAAAGGTGGCGTATCAAAAGTAGTTATTGAACGTACTTTAAAACGCATCACCGTTACTATACACACTGCCCGTCCGGGTATCGTTATCGGTAAAGGTGGTCAGGAAGTTGACAAGATCAAAGAAGAGTTGAAAAAACTTACTAAAAAAGAAGTTCAGATCAACATTTTCGAGATCAAACGTCCTGAGCTTGACGCGCAATTAGTAGCTGAAGGCATAGCAAAACAATTAGAAGCACGTATATCTTTCCGTCGTGCCATGAAAACCACCATCGCGTCAACCATGAGAATGGGTGCCGAAGGTATCAAGGTAATGACGTCAGGCCGTTTAGGCGGTGCTGAGATGGCACGTTCTGAGCAATACAAAGAGGGAAGAATTCCTCTGCACACATTCCGTGCTGATATTGACTACGCTTTAGGCGAAGCTTTAACTACTTATGGTAAAATAGGTGTTAAAGTATGGATCTGCAAAGGCGAAGTTTACGGTAAACGCGATCTATCTCCAAACATTGGCAGCAACAGCGGCCCAAGTGGTAAAGGTGGTCGTCCGGAAGGTGGCTCACAATTTGGTGACCGTAACCAAAGAGGCGGCGAGCGCGGTGGCGAACGTCGTGACAATCGTGGTGGCGGTAACCGTGGTCCGGGTGGTAACAATCGTGGTGGTAACAACCGCGGTGGCCAAGGCGGTAACAACCGCGGCGGCGGTAATCGCCCGGGCGGACAAGGTCAAGGTAGAAGATAATTATTAACAAAGTCGAGACAGACATCGTTTAGATATAAAAGCTTAAAAAAATGCTACAGCCAAAAAGAACGAAGTTCAGAAAGATGCAAAAAGGCAGGATGAAAGGTTTAGCCACCCGTGGTGCTGAGCTTTCATTCGGATCTTTCGGTATAAAATCACTCGAGCCGGCCTGGATAACCAGCCGCCAGATCGAGGCAGCCCGTATCGCTGTAACACGTTTCATGAAACGTGAAGGCCAGGTATGGATCAGGATTTTCCCTGACAAGCCTGTAACTAAAAAGCCAGCAGAGGTACGTATGGGTAAAGGTAAAGGTGCCCCTGAATACTGGGTAGCGGTAGTACGCCCCGGCAGGATCATCTTTGAAGCAGAAGGTGTGCCTTTAGAAGTTGCTAAAGAAGCATTACGCCTTGCTGCACAGAAATTACCTGTACAAACAAAATTCATAGTGCGTAGAGATTACGCCGAAGCATAAACGTGGTAGCTACAGGTGGTAAACAACATTTATTGAATACCTGTAGTGTGGGATAAACATTGTAAGTTGAAAAGTTGTGAGTTACATATTGCTTGCAACTCACAACTTACAGCATACAACAAAATATAAAATGAAGAACTCAGAAATTTTAGAGCTTTCGACCGAGGATTTGGTTGCGAAGATCGGTGAGGAAAAAAACAACCTTACCAAACTGAAATTTGCGCACGCGGTATCGGCTATTGAAAATCCAAGCCGTATAACAAAGGTACGTAAGGACATCGCTCGTTTGAATACCGAATTAACAAAACGTAAAGCAGCGGCGTCAGCTTCTGAAACGAATTAATTTTTAACGTCGGGAAAAAATGGAAAGAAATTTAAGAAAAACACGTACCGGTTTGGTAGTTAGCAATAAAATGGAGAAATCTATTGTAGTTGCCGTGGAGCGTAAAGTAAAGCACCCAATCTATGGTAAGTTCGTGAAAAAAACTACCAAGTTTATGGCTCATGATGAAACGAATACCTGTGGTATTGGCGATACCGTATTAATTATGGAAACCCGCCCCCTGAGCAAAAATAAGAACTGGAGATTAGTTGAAATTTTAGAAAGGGCTAAATAACATGGTACAACAGGAATCAAGATTAAACGTAGCCGATAATAGCGGCGCTAAAGAAGTTTTAGTGATCCGCGTATTAGGTGGTACCGGTAAAAGATATGCCTCAATTGGTGACAAGATCGTTGTTACCGTTAAAAGCGCAATTCCTTCAGGAAACGTAAAAAAAGGCACCGTATCAAAAGCCGTAGTAGTAAGAACTAAAAAAGAGATCCGTCGTAAAGATGGTTCATATATCCGTTTCGACGATAACGCAGCTGTTTTGTTAAATAACCAGGACGAGCCAAGAGGTACCCGTATCTTTGGCCCGGTTGCAAGAGAACTGCGTGAGAAACAATTTATGAAAATTGTATCATTAGCACCGGAGGTATTGTAACATGGCATATAATAAAGTAAAAGCACAAACCGGCAAAATAAAGCTCCGCAAGGGCGACCTGGTAAAGGTTATAGCCGGTGATTCAAAAGGATCACAAGGTAAAATTGTTGAAGTGATTACAGCAAAAAACAGGGCTGTGGTTGAAGGTGCCAATATGGTGTCAAAACACACAAAACCTAACGCTGCAAATCCAAACGGCGGTATCGTTAAACAAGAAGCTGCAATTCATATCTCAAACCTGGCGCTGGTTGACCCTAAAACAGGTAACACCACCCGCGTAGGCCGTAAGCTTAATGACGCAGGTAAACTGGTTAGAGTAGCAAAAAAATCAGGGGAGGAAATTAAGTAATGACTTACACACCGAGATTAAAATCGAAATATAAAGAGGAGATCCGTACCGCGCTGAAAGATAAATTTCAGTACAAAAGCGTTATGCAGGTTCCGAAGCTGCAAAAAATTGCTATTAACCAGGGTGTTGGTGGTGCTACTACCGATAAAAAACTTATCGAGAACACTATCACTGAGTTAACTACCATTACCGGCCAGCAGGCAGTATCTTCAAAATCAAAAAAGGATATCTCAAACTTTAAGTTACGTAAAGGTATGCCTGTAGGTGTACGTGTTACTTTACGTGATAACACCATGTACGAATTCCTTGATCGTTTAATTGCTGTTGCTTTACCGCGTATCCGCGATTTCAAAGGCATCAACGATAAAGGTTTTGACGGTAAAGGCAACTATACTTTAGGTATTACTGAGCAAATTATCTTCCCTGAGATCAATATTGACAAAATCAATAAAATCCAAGGTATGGATATTACCTTTGTAACCTCAGCTACCAACGATGTTGAAGCTCTGGAGTTGCTGAAACAATTTGGATTACCATTTAAAAATCAAAATAATGGCTAAAGAAGGTGTAAAAGCGCGTGAAGTTAAACGTGCTAAATTAGTAGCTAAATACGCTGAAAAAAGGGCTGCTTTGAAAGAAGCAGGTGATTGGATCGCTTTAGATAAATTACCTAAAGCATCATCACCGGTAAAACTGCACAACCGTTGCAAGTTAACCGGCCGTCCTCGTGGTTATATGCGCCAGTTTGGCATTTCGCGTGTTACATTCCGCGAAATGGCATTAGCAGGCCAGATACCGGGTGTTAAAAAAGCAAGCTGGTAATATTTGTGAGCAGTAAATGGTGAGTTGTGAGTGATATACTTTGCAACTCACCATTTACTGCTCACTACTCATAATGAATAAAGACTAACCGATGGAAGGTCGGCAGCCGCGGTGGCTGTAGGAAACCACCATCATAACAAACAAAAATGAATACAGATCCAATCGCAGATTATCTTACAAGAGTAAGGAATGCTATTAAAGCCAACCATAGGGTTGTTGAAATTCCTGCATCAAATCTGAAAAAGGAAATCACGAAAGTGCTTTTCGACAAAGGTTACATCGCTAATTACAAGTTTGAGGAAGTAGGTCCTCAAGGCACTATCAAAGTGGCTTTGAAATACCACCCGATAACTAAAATTTCTGCTATCCGCAGCATTCAGCGTATCAGTAAACCAGGTTTGAGAAAATACGCAGGTACTTCAAGTATGCCACGTGTATTAAATGGTTTAGGTATCGCTATCCTGTCAACATCAAAAGGTGTGATGACGGATAAGGAAGCCCGTCAGCACAATGTTGGTGGCGAAGTTTTATGCTACGTTTATTAATAGGAGGAAATTAAGCAATGTCAAGAGTAGGAAAAGCACCTATAGCAATAGCCTCAGGCGTAACTGTAACCGTATCGGCAGATAACGTTGTTACTGTAAAAGGCCCTAAAGGTGAATTGCAGCAGGCAGTTGATAAAGATATCACTGTTGAGCAGGAAGACGGACAGTTACTGGTTAAACGCCCGTCTGACCAAAAACGTCACAAAGCGTTACACGGTTTATACCGCGCGCTTTTAAATAACATGGTTGTTGGTGTAACCACTGGTTACAAAGTTGAGCAGGAATTAGTGGGTGTGGGTTACCGTGCCACCAACACAGGTAATACTTTAGATTTAGTTTTGGGTTATTCTCACCACTACATTTTTGAGTTACCACAAGAAATTAAGGTTACAACCACCGCTGAAAAGGGTAAAAACCCTACCATCATCCTTGAATCGATCGATAAACAATTGATCGGCCAGGTTGCGGCTAAAATACGTTCGTTACGTGCACCAGAGCCATACAAAGGTAAAGGTATCAAGTTTGTAGGCGAAGTATTACGCAGAAAAGCAGGTAAATCAGCATCTAAAAAATAATCGTCATGGCAGGTAAATTATCAAGAAGAGACAGAATAAAAAGAGGAATCAGAAAACGCATTTCAGGTTCTTCAGCGCGTCCGCGCTTGTCAGTGTACAGAAGCAATAAAGGTATTTACGCTCAGATCATTGACGATGTAACCGGTAAAACACTTGTATCAGCATCATCTTTATCAAAAGATTTTTCAGCTAACGGTACAAAATCAGATCAATCAGCCGCTGTAGGTAAATTAGTTGCCGAGAAAGCAGTTGCCGCTGGTATTAAAGATGTGGTGTTTGACAGGAATGGTTATTTGTACCACGGCCGTGTTAAATCACTGGCTGACGGTGCACGTGAAGGTGGTTTAAACTTTTAATACAAACGAGAGATGTCAACAATCAACATAAAAAGAGTAAAAACCAGCGAGATCGAATTAAAAGATCGCCTGGTAAGCATACAACGTGTGGCTAAAGTAACCAAAGGTGGCCGTACTTTCAGCTTCAGTGCCATTGTGGTAGTGGGCGATGAGAACGGTGTTGTAGGTTACGGCTTAGGTAAAGCAAAAGAGGTTACCGAAGCTATCGCTAAAGGCATTGATGATGCGAAAAAGAACCTGGTAAAAGTGCCTATCATTAACGGTACTGTACCTCACGAGCAAATAGGTAAATTCTCTGGCGGTTTTGTTTTCATAAAACCTGCTGCTAACGGTACCGGTGTTATTGCCGGTGGTGCGATGCGTGCGGTATTAGAAAGCGCTGGCGTACATAACGTATTGGCAAAATCAAAAGGTTCATCAAACCCGCACAACGTGGTTAAAGCAACCGTATCAGCATTAGCGCAACTGCGTGATGCTTATACCGTGGCTCAGCACCGTGGTGTTAATTTAGGCAAAGTATTTAACGGATAATCATCATGGCAAAAATCAAAATAACTCAGATTAAGAGCGTGATCGATAGAAGTGAGCGCCAAAAAAGGACCATTGAAGCATTGGGCTTAAAGAAAATTAACCATAGCGTTGAGGTTGAAGCTACTCCGGCTATTATCGGTATGGTTCGAAAAGTTAATCATTTGGTAGCAATAGAAAGCATTTAATATCATGAATTTAAGTAATCTTAAACCTGCTGCTGGTTCTACCAAAAGCAGAAAGAGAATAGGCAGGGGTACTGGTTCAGGCCGTGGTGGTACCTCAACTCGCGGGCACAAAGGTGCCGGCTCACGTTCAGGAACCAGCACTAAAATTGGTTTTGAAGGTGGCCAGATGCCATTACAGCGCCGTGTACCAAAGGTAGGTTTTAAAAACCCTAACCGTGTTGAGTACGTAAGCGTTAACCTTGATGCATTACAAGGTTTAGTTGATCAATATTCAATTGCAACAATTGATTTTGATACACTGAAAGAGCATGGTTTAGTTTCAAAAAATGACCTGGTTAAGATCCTTGGTCGTGGCGAACTTAAAGCCAAAGTAGAAGTTAAAGCGCATGCATTTTCTGCCTCTGCCCAAAAAGCTATTGAAGCAGCAGGCGGTACAATCGTTAAGTTGTAAATTTCAATGAAGAAATTATTCACCACACTTTCCAATATCTGGAAAATAGAAGATCTAAGAGTGCGTATTATAAACACGCTCTTATTTCTTTTGATATACCGTGTAGGTTCTTTTATCATCCTTCCGGGTGTTGACGCTGCTGCTATCAGCAACGAAACCGCTAAAGAAGGTTTGTTAGGCTTATTGAATATGTTTGCGGGAGGCTCGTTCTCCCGCTCTTCTATTTTTGCACTGGGTGTGATGCCGTACATTTCGGCCTCTATCGTGGTGCAATTGTTGGGTATAGCGGTACCGTATTTTGCCAAAATGCAAAAAGAAGGCGAAAGCGGCCGCAACAAGATCAACCAGTGGACCCGTTACCTGACCATCGCTATTACAGCGTTGCAGGCTATCGGTTACGTAAAATCGCAGATCAACCAGGAAGCAAAGCTTTTAGATGAGCCTTACTTCACGCTGATCAGCGTATTCGTATTAACCGCAGGTACCTTGTTTGTGATGTGGCTTGGTGAAAAAATTACCGATAAAGGTATTGGTAATGGTATATCATTGATCATCATGGTGGGTATTATCGCTCAATTGCCGGGTGCTTTTGGTACAGAGTTTAATTCTCGTACTACAGGTGCAGGTGGTTTGGTAACCTTCATTATCGAGATCGTTGCATTGATCCTGGTGGTGATGTTCACTATCCTGATCGTGCAGGGTACACGTAAAATTGCGGTACAGTACGCTAAACGTATTGTTGGTAATAAACAATATGGTGGCGTGCGCCAGTACATCCCGTTAAAGGTGAATGCTGCCGGTGTAATGCCTATCATCTTCGCTCAGGCGTTGATGTTCATACCTGCAACCATCCCGCAGTTTTTCCCGAGCACAGCAACTAATGGCGTTTTAATGTCATTAGCTAACTACAACTCATGGTCGCACAATATATTGTTCGCGGTACTGATCATCCTGTTCACTTACTTCTACACGGCTATCACGGTTAATCCTAACCAGATGGCTGATGATATGAAGAAGAACGGAGGCTTTGTACCGGGTGTTAAACCTGGTAAAACCACGGCCGATTATATTGATGATGTAATTTCAAAGATCACCCTTCCGGGTTCGGTATTCCTGGCTATTATAGCTATTATACCGGCGCTGGCAAGCAGTGTAGGTGTGAACAGCTTGTTCGCCCGTTTCTTTGGCGGTACATCGCTTATCATCTTAGTAGGTGTTGTGTTAGATACCCTGCAACAAGTAGAAAGCCATTTACTAATGCGCCATTACGATGGCCTGATGAAAACAGGACGTATAAAAGGCCGTTCGGCAGTACCTGCCGCACCGGGCACTGTACCTCCGGCTATTTAATTACTGATGCCTAAGATCCACTACAAATCTGCCGAGGAGATAGAGCTTATTCGCGCCAGTGCACAAATGGTTTCAAAAACCCTTGCCGAAGTGGCAAAGGTGATTGGGCCCGGTGTTACAACGCTTGAGCTTAACAACCTCGCTGAAACTTATATCAGAGATAACGGCGGTATCCCCGCCTTTCTTAACTTTCACGGTTTCCCTTATTCGCTTTGCATTTCACTGAACGATCAGGTTGTGCATGGCTTTCCGAGTAAGCATGTGTTGGTTGAGGGCGATCTGGTATCGGTTGATTGTGGTGTGATCCTGAATAAATACTATGGCGACTCGGCCTTTACCTTCGCTATAGGTGAGGTTGATGAAACCACTAAAACACTAATGCGTGTAACGCGTGAGTGTTTAGACAGAGGTATTGAAAAAGCCGTTACCGGTATGCGTATTGGTGATATTGCCTATGCTGTACAGGAGCATGCCGAAAACCACAAGTTTGGCGTAGTAAAGGAATTGGTAGGGCATGGTGTTGGCCTTGAGCTGCACGAAAAGCCTGAAGTGCCTAACTATGGTAAACGAGGCTCAGGCATCAAACTGGAAGAAGGTATGGTGATAGCTATTGAACCCATGATAAACGCCGGCCGTGCAGGTATCAAGTTTTGGGATGATGGCTGGACGGTATCAACAGTAGATGGTAAAGCATCAGCACATTACGAGCATACGGTGGCTGTAAAGAAGGGCAAAGCCGATGTACTTTCAACATTTTCATATATTGATAATGTTTTGAAAGAAAAAAATAATAATTAAAAAAAATTTATTAATTTTGCGTCCCGCTTTTAGGGCGGGTAATTAAGTAGAAATCAATAAAGTATGGCTAAACAATCGTCGATCGAGCAGGACGGCACAATAAAAGAAGCATTGTCAAACGCGATGTTCAGGGTTGAATTGGAGAACGGTCACGAGATTATAGCGCATATATCAGGCAAAATGCGTATGCACTACATCAAGATTCTTCCTGGCGACAGGGTGAAGCTGGAGATGAGCCCATACGATTTGACAAAAGGTAGGATCACTTACAGATATAAATAATAAAGCGATGAAGGTTAGAGCATCAATTAAAAAGCGTAGTGCTGATTGCAAAATCATCCGCCGCAACGGTAAACTTTACGTTATCAACAAAAAGAACCCTAAGTTCAAACAACGTCAAGGTTAATAAAAAAAGAAATTGGCAACAATTGCACATCGGTAGCCGCCGGTCGGTTGTTGTGTAAAAAGGAAAACTACAAATATGGCAAGGATTTCAGGTATTGATTTACCAAAAAACAAAAGAGGCGTTATCGGTCTTACCTACATTTATGGTATCGGCCGTTCAACCGCTCAGGATATCTTGGATCAAGCAGGTATCGACGTAAACATTAAAGTACAGGATTGGACTGACGATCAGTTAGCCGCTATCCGTGGTATCATCAATGACCAGGTTAAGGTTGAAGGTGCGCTTCGTTCAGAAGTACAACTTAACATCAAACGTTTAATGGATATTGGTTGTTACCGTGGTACCCGTCACCGTAAAGGTTTACCTCTGCGTGGTCAGCGTACTAAAAACAACTCACGTACCCGTAAAGGTAAACGTAAGACAGTTGCTAACAAGAAAAAAGCTACTAAGTAATAAACAGAATTAAGATGTTAGATGTGAGGGATGTGAGTTTCTCACACATGCACATCTAATGGATTAAAGAATAGGGTAGGAATTATTTGAAATGAGGCAGTGAGCTTCACATCTCAAAGTTCATATCTAAAAACTTAAAAATAAAATGGCTAAAGGCAAAAAAGTAACCAAAAAGCGTATTGTAGTTGTTGAGCCGGTTGGCGAGGCGCATATCAATGCAACTTTCAACAACATTATCATCACCCTTACCAACAAAAATGGTCAGGCTGTATCATGGTCATCAGCTGGTAAAATGGGTTTCAAAGGTTCAAAAAAGAACACTCCATACGCTGCGTCACAAGCTGCTGCCGATTGCGGTAAAGTTGCTTACGACTTAGGTTTACGTAAGGTAGAAGTATTTGTAAAAGGCCCGGGTTCTGGTCGTGAATCAGCTATCCGTACCCTGCAAACTACAGGTATCGAAGTAACCACAATAAAAGATATTACCCCGCTTCCGCACAACGGTTGTCGTCCTTCAAAAAGAAGAAGAGTTTAATTAACACAATTTTTAAAGCTAAGATTCAGCAGCTTCAGGCTGCATGATACTTTAAAACAACACACAATGGCAAGGTACACAGGACCAAAATCCAAAATTGCACGCCGTTTCCGTGAGCCGATCTTCGGTCCGGATAAAGCGTTAGAAAGAAAGAACTATCCTCCAGGCATGCACGGTGCCTCAAAAAGAAGAGGAAAACAATCTGAGTATTCAACTCAGTTGCAAGAGAAACAAAAGGTAAAATACACTTACGGTGTATTAGAGCGTCAGTTCGAAAACCTTTTCCACCGCGCTTCAGCTAAAGATGGTATCACTGGTGAAAACCTGTTGAAATTCCTGGAAGCACGTTTAGATAACGCTGTATACCGTTTAGGTATCGCGCCTACACGTTCAGCTGCACGCCAGTTAGTAGGCCACAAACACATTACTGTTAACGGTGAAGTTGTGAACATCGCTTCATACTCATTAAAAGCAGGTGATATTGTTGCCGTACGTGAAAAATCAAAATCTCTTGAGGCGATCAGCAATTCAGTTGCCGGTCGCAAGATCAATAAATATAGCTGGTTAGAGTGGGATGCTAACGAATTAGTTGGTAAGTTCCTTAACTATCCAAACCGCGATGAAATTCCTGAGAACATCAAAGAGAATTTGATCGTCGAGTTATACTCTAAATAAGATATAGGATTTGAGATATATAGTATGAGATATGGGTTTTTAATTAATTACTCATATCTCATACTGTATATCTCACGTCTGTTTAAATACAATTAGAAACTAAAAAAAGGATATAAATGGCAATTTTAGCATTTCAGAAACCGGACAAGGTTATCATGCAAAAATCGACTGATTTTGAAGGTACGTTCGAATTCCGTCCCTTAGAACCAGGTTTCGGTGTAACCATAGGTAATGCTCTGCGTCGTATATTACTTTCATCGTTAGAAGGTTTTGCTATCACTTCTGTTCGTTTTTCAGGAGTTACGCATGAATTTTCAACCATAAAAGGAGTTGTTGAAGATGTAACCGAGATCATCCTTAACCTGAAACAAGTAAGGTTCAAGAAAACCGGCGAATCTGGCGACAGCGAAAAAATATTTGTGATCATAAACGGTCAGGATAGCTTTAAGGCTGGCGATATCACTAAATTCTCAAACAACTTTACCGTACTTAATCCTGACCTGGTTTTAGCCAATATGGATTCATCAGTAACACTTGAAGTGGAACTGACCGTAGGTAAAGGCCGTGGTTACATACCAAGCGAAGAGAACAAAAACCCGGATGCTAACGTAGGTGTTATCGCTATCGATTCAATCTACACTCCGATAAAAAACGTTAAGTACACTATTGAGAACTACCGTGTTGAGCAAAAAACCGACTACGAGAAACTGGTTCTTGACATTGCTACTGACGGTTCTATACACCCGGAAGACGCGCTTAAAGAAGCTGCTAAGATATTAATCCAACACTTCATGCTATTCTCTGACGAGAACATGATGCTGGAGGCTCAGGCTAAAGAAGAAACCAAAGAGGTTGACGAGGAAATTCTGCACATGCGCAAGATCCTTAAAACCGAGCTGGTTGATCTTGACCTGTCAGTACGTGCCTTGAACTGCTTAAAAGCTGCTGACATCCGCAGCCTGGCTGATCTGGTATCATACGATGTGGCTGATATGCTTAAGTTCCGTAACTTCGGTAAAAAATCATTAACTGAAATTCAGGACCTGGTTAAATCAAAAGGTCTTTCTTTCGGCATGAACCTGGCTAAATACAAGCTGGACGAAGAATAAAATTCAGATAAGAGATGTTAGATATGAGATGTGAGATTTTTCTCGGTTTTTATATCTAACATTTTAATAATTAACAACGGGCTGTTGGATTGTAGCGGCGAGTTTATCTCAAATCTCACATCTAATATCTCAAATCAAACAATAGGCATAATTCCGAGGGCTTGACGATAACACGCCGCCCAACGGTATGCACGTGCCACAACAAACAACAAAATGAGACACGGTAAAAAAGTTAATCACTTAGGCCGCACCGACAGTCATCGCAAAGCGATGATGAGCAACATGGCCTCGTCGCTTATCCTGCATAAGCGCATCACAACTACATTGGCTAAAGCAAAAGCACTGCGTATTTACGTTGAGCCTTTGATCACCAAATCAAAAAGCGATACTACGCACTCACGTCGTACAGTTTTCGCTTACCTTAAAAGCAAAGACGCGGTTACTGAATTGTTCCGTGATGTAGCTTCAAAAGTAGCTGACCGTCCGGGTGGTTACACTCGTATCATCAAAATGGAAAACCGTTTAGGTGATAACGCTGAGGTAGCAATTATCGAGCTGGTTGATTACAACACAGTTTACGGTGCTGCTGCTGCTCCTGCCGCTAAAAAATCAACACGTCGTCGTGGTGGTTCAGGCAAAGCAAAAACTGCCGCTGTAGCTGAAGAAGCTGTAGTAGTTGAAGAAACTCCAAAAGCTGAAGTTACTGTTGAGGAAACTCCGGCCACTGAAGCACCTGCAACTCCTGAGAAAGAAGAAAACGCTGAAAAAGGCGAATAATTCATAACAGAATTTAAAAGGTAAAAACGCCCGGCTGATTTTTCAGTCGGGCGTTTTTGGTTTGTATAAAATGTCGTTTCATAGTGGCATCAATTCTGCCATCCTGTCACCAATTTGTCTTCTTTTGCTGACGAAATATATCCATCAAATACTACTGAACTGACGCTTTACTGCCATTTGCCATTTGGCACACGCATTGATAAATAGCTGTGGGTAATTAATATTAACAAACAGAAATAACAATCATACAATATGTCTAAAATTATCGGAATCGACTTAGGGACAACAAACTCATGCGTGGCTGTAATGGAGGGTAACGAGCCTGTGGTTATTGCCAACAGCGAGGGTAAGCGCACTACGCCATCGGTAGTTGCTTTTGTTGACAACGGCGAACGTAAAGTGGGTGACCCGGCAAAGCGCCAGGCGATCACCAATCCCCGCAAAACAATCTATTCTATAAAGCGCTTTATGGGTAACCAATTTGCTGAAGTAAGCAAAGAGAAAGAGCGCGTTCCATATAACGTGGTTAGCGAAGGTAACACCCCGCGTGTTGCTATTGACGACCGCAACTATACTCCGCAGGAAATTTCGGCCATGATACTTCAAAAAATGAAGAAAACCGCCGAAGATTTCTTAGGTACTGAAGTGAGCGAAGCGGTTATTACCGTACCTGCTTACTTTAACGATGCACAACGCCAGGCTACTAAAGAGGCCGGTGAAATTGCAGGCTTAAAAGTACGCCGTATCATTAACGAGCCTACTGCTGCTGCCCTTGCTTACGGTTTGGACAAAGCACACAAGGATATGAAGATCGTGGTATTTGACTGCGGTGGCGGTACGCATGACGTATCAGTACTTGAATTGGGTGACGGTGTATTCGAAGTAAAATCAACCGATGGTGATACTCACCTTGGTGGTGATGACTTTGACCAGGCTATTATTGACTGGTTGGCCGACGAATTCAAGAGCGACGAAGGCATTGACCTGCGTAAAGACCCTATGGCCTTACAACGCTTAAAAGAAGCTGCTGAGAAAGCTAAAATTGAGCTTTCAAGCACTACTCAAACCGAGATCAACCTGCCATACATTACCGCTGTTGACGGTATGCCTAAGCACCTGGTTAAAACATTAAGCCGTGCTAAATTTGAGCAATTGGTTGATAGCCTGGTAAAACGTACTATTGAGCCTTGCCGTACAGCATTAAAAAATGCCGGTTACAGCACATCAGATATCGACGAGATCATCCTGGTAGGTGGTTCAACCCGTATCCCTGCTATTCAGGAAGCGGTACAATCATTCTTTGGCAAAGCCCCTTCAAAAGGTGTAAATCCTGATGAGGTGGTAGCTATCGGCGCTGCTATTCAAGGTGGTGTATTAACCGGTGAGGTTAAGGATGTATTACTGCTTGACGTTACTCCGCTTTCATTGGGTATTGAAACCATGGGGGGTGTAATGACCAAACTGATCGAAGCTAATACTACTATCCCAAGCAAAAAATCAGAAACCTTCTCAACTGCGTCTGATAGCCAGCCATCGGTAGAGATACACATTTTGCAAGGTGAGCGCCCAATGGCCGCGCAAAACCGCACTATCGGCCGTTTCCACCTGGATGGTATTCCACCAGCACCTCGTGGCGTGCCTCAAATTGAAGTAACTTTTGATATTGACGCTAACGGTATATTACACGTATCGGCAAAAGATAAAGCTACCGGTAAAGAGCAAAAGATTCGTATCGAGGCTTCATCAGGCTTAACTGATGATGAGATCAAAAAGATGAAAGCGGAAGCTGAAGCTAATGCCGAATCAGATAAATTGGCTAAGGAAGAAGTTGAAAAACTGAACAGTGCCGATGCTTTGATCTTCTCGACCGAGAAACAGCTGAAAGAGTATGGCGATAAGATACCTGCTGATAAAAAAGCACCTATCGAAGAAGGCCTTACTAAACTGAAAGCCGCGCATGCTTCTAAAAACCTGGCCGACATTGAGGTTGCCCAAACAGAATTGAGCAACGCATGGAACGCCGCTTCAGAAGATATGTACAAAGCTACAGCCGAAGCCGGTCAGCAACCGGGTGCTGATGCTGGTGCTGCCGGTGCACAAGCCGACAACTCAGACACAGTAACTGATGTTGACTACGAAGAGGTAAAAGACGATAAAAAGTAATAATTCTTGATAATTTGAAAGGCCTTGTAACTATATATTGCAGGGCCTTTCGTTTTTTAGGGCGATATTTTATTTTAGGCAGACGCTAAACGGCGAATAGCTTTTATTAATGCTTGAAATATATACCTTTACCTCACTATGATTATTGTTATACAATGCCGCGACCGCGTGGGGTTGGTGGCTTCTATATCGGCCCTGATGGCCAAGCATCAATACAACATCATATCGTTAGGTGAGTATGTTGATGTTGCCGAAAACCTGTTTTTTATGCGCTTGGAGATAGATGGTAATACAAGCGATACCGAAGCACTGGAGCAGGAGCTATATGCCATTTTACCACCAGAGGCACTGGTCAAGATCAATCCGCAGCCCGAAAAAAAGATAGTGGTATTGGTTACCAAAGAGTACCATTGCCTGGCCGATATTTTGGTGCGTAATTACTTTGGCACATTAGGAGCTAAAGTACAATGCGTTATAGGTAATCACGATGTTTTAGCCGATGTATGCCGCAGGTTTGATATACCCTTTCATCACGTAAGCTACGAGAGCCAAACCAAGCAACAGGCCGAGCAGCAGATAACCGATTTGGTTCAGCAGAATGATCCTGATTACGTGGTACTGGCCAAATTCATGCGCATACTTTCGCCCGGGTTCAACAGTTTGTTACCGATGCGTATCATCAATATACACCACTCGTTTCTACCGGCATTTGTGGGTGCTAATCCCTACAAAAAGGCATTTGAGCGAGGCGTTAAACTGATAGGAGCCACAGCCCACTTTGTATCCAACGAACTGGATGAAGGCCCAATTATCGCTCAGCAGATCATCCCCGTTAACCACGGCTACACCGCCGCCGACATGGTAACCGCAGGTAAAGAAGTAGAAACATCGGTTTTAGCCAAAGCATTGAAACTGGTGTTTGATGATAGGGTGTTTGTGTATAATAATAAAACGGTGGTGATAGAGTAACCCCTCCTAAATCCTCCCCAGGGGGGAGGACTTTAATATAATTACGTTTTTCAAAAAAGAGCGTCGGCCTGGCAGAAAACCGGGCCAGGGAGTATGGCCTTGCGGGCGGAAGGTTTTTTCTGCCTTGATGTTTGGTTACTTTGCATCTAAGGTAAAGTAACTGGGCCCTGCGCCCAAGAGCAGACTAACGATAGTTAAAGCACAACCACCTAACAATAGCACTATCTTAAAATCGCTTCATTACCTATCCTCAACTTCTTTTGTGCAGACAAAAGAAGCAAAAACTCGCCGGCTACGCCCTGCCCGGTCAAAGTTTGTGCTTTGGCAGGCTTGTACTGCTCCGGGCATTTCTGATGCCGGTAATAAAGGTTATTTACGGATTGTGCATTTATTTTAAGGGGTAATATTAATTCCCTCCCTGGGGAGGGCAGGGAGGGGTTTATCAATACTCAATATCAAAAAATAAATACCTATTTTGCTTTAAAAACACCACTGCCAATTTATGCCCTCATCAGCTGCAAGCAAAAACAAATTAGGTTTATGGACGAGCACCTCCCTGGTGATAGGCAACATGATAGGCGCGGGGGTATTCCTGATGCCGTCGGCAATGGCATCATTCGGAAGTGTGAGTTTGTTAGGGTGGGTGTTCGCGGCCATTGGCGCTTATTTTTTGGCCAGGGTATTTGGTAACCTGAGCAAGCTGCTGCCGCAGATATCCGGCGGACCATACGTTTATACCCGTAGCGGCTTCGGCGATTTCGCGGGCTTCCTGGTGGCGTGGTGTTACTGGGTGGCCGTGTCATGCGCCAATGCGGCCATTACCATATCGCTGGTTAGCGCGCTGAGTACTTTTGTGCCGATGTTGGGCAACAGCGCCACGGCATCCATCATCACAGGCTTGGCTGCTATATGGCTGCTTACCTGGGTAAACACCGGCGGCATTGTGGTATCAGGCAAATTGCAGTTGGCTACTACTATCCTAAAGTTAGTCCCGCTGATTGTTGTGGCTATAGGCGGTTTGTTTTTTATCAGGTTTGATAACTTTTTGCCGTTCAACAGCAGCGGCACATCAATATCGGCGGCTATTAACGCTACAGCCACGCTGGCCATGTTTGCGTTTGTGGGTATTGAAAGCGCTGCCATACCCGCAGCCGATGTTGAAAATGCCGGTAAAACCGTATCGCGTGCTACGGTTTTAGGCTTAAGCATTGCTACGCTAATTTATTTGCTGGGCAGCATCAGCATTATGGGTGTTATCCCGGTGCAAAAACTGGCAGCATCGGCTACGCCTTATGCCGATGCCGCGGTGATCATGTTCGGTAGCTCAGCAAGGTATTGGGTGAGTGCCGGTATTGCCATAGCCGCTTTTGGCGCCCTTAACGGCTGGATACTCATACAAGGACAAATACCCCGATCCATAGCAAAAGATAACCTGTTCCCTACCATATTCGCCCGCGAAAATAAACGTGGTGTACCTTACGTGGGTATGGTGATCAATAGTATAATGGTATCAGCTTTTATGGCCATGAATTATACTAAGGGTTTGGTAGAGCAGTTCAGGTTTTTAATGCTGCTGTCGGTATTCGCGGTGTTTGTGCCTTACCTGTTCACCATGGCATCATACATTATTATCAGGCTAAAAAATAATATTAAACAGGGTATTACCGGTGCTATTGTGTTAGCGTTACTGGCATTCGCTTATTGCGCATGGGCTATTATAGGGGCGGGCGAACGTACCGTATTTTATGGTTTTATGCTGATGATTGCCGGTATACCTGTGCATGTTTGGGTTAAAGCCGTTAATAAGTCTGAATAGCAGGCGCGATATCTTTTAAATATTATTAAATATACATCATAAGGTAAAAATATTGGAGTTGCCCTGTTTTACCTTAAATTGCTCATGATTTGGGCTTTGCCAATTAGCCCGTATTTGTAAATTTGATACCATGTTGCTAAAACCAATTGCCCGGGTTGACGATATAGACCGGGCTGATTTTCAAAAACTTCATTTACAAACCAAAACTCCGGTTGTATTTAAAAGCTTAGTTAAAGATAGCCCCGCGCTGCAAAAGTGGAGCTATGAGTATTTTAAGGAGATAGCCGGAGATTATAAGGTTAACCTTTACGGTCGTGAAAACGAGTTTAATGATCGTGCCACGAGTGCGCCTATCATGAAGGCTACCTTTGGCGAATACCTGGATATGATAGAGCAAGGCCCGGCCGAATTACGCCTGTTTCTGTTCAACTTATTACAACATAACCCTGAGCTTAAAAAGGATTTGGTGTATAACGACCCTACCGGCGGCCGCATAGTATCATGGTTACCTTATATGTTTTTTGGTGGCGAGGGATCGAGCGTACGTTATCATTACGATATTGATATGTCGCATATATTTTTAACCCAATTTAAGGGCGTTAAAAAGGTGCTGCTTTTCTCGCTGGAGCAATCGCCGTTGCTATACAAACTGCCTTTTAACTTTCATGGCATAGCCAACCTGAACGAGCCTGATTTGGAACGCTACCCTGCGCTGCAATACCTGCAAGGCTGGGAGTGCGATCTGCAACCCGGCGAAACATTGTACATACCGTCAGGCTACTGGCATTACATAAAATATGTTACCGAGGGCTACTCGGTTAGCCTGCGTATGCTTAACGAGCGCCCGGTTGAACGCCTGCGCGGCTTTAATAATATATTTTTGGTACGTAGGTTTGATAATACCATGCGCCGATTGTTCAAGGATAAATGGATGGACTATAAGATCAGAAAAGCCGATCAGAATGCCACACGCGCAATCGAAAAATTGCGGGCTCAAAACACCTGATATGTAACAAATACCGCGTTTTTTAATCTTATCACTACATTTAAACAAAAAACTACCTTATGGGACTTTTCAGCAGATTGCTTAACGAACTTATCGATATTATTGAATGGGTTGACAATACCCACGATACCTTGATATGGAAGTATCCGCGTAACGATAATGCCATTAAGATGGGCGCCAAGCTTACGGTGCGCGAATCGCAGGTGGCCATATTTGTTAACGAGGGCAAGATAGCCGACGTTTTTCAACCCGGCATGTACGAGCTTACTACCCAAAACATGCCCATACTAACCACTATACAAGGTTGGAAGTATGGCTTTCAAAGTCCGTTTAAGGTTGATGTTTATTTTGTGAGCACCCGCATGTTCACCAATCAAAAATGGGGTACCAAAAATCCGGTTATGCTGCGCGATGCCGAGTTTGGCCCGGTAAGGTTGCGTGCCTTTGGTTCGTATGCTTTCAGGGTGAGCGATGCCGCTACGTTTTTTAAGCAGATAGCCGGTACAGGTGCCGATTTTAATGTAGATAATATTAACGAGCAGTTGCGCAACATCATAGTATCGCGAGGTATGGATACCGTTGCAGCCTCAAAAATACCGGTGCTTGATCTGGCCGCTAATTATGATGAAGTAGGCGTGATCATCAAGAACAATATTGCTCCTGATCTTACCGAGATTGGCTTGATACTTACATCGTTATTGGTTGAAAATATATCGTTACCACCCGAAGTGGAAAGCGCGCTCGATAAACGTACCCAAATGGGTATAATCGGCAACCTGGGGGCTTATGCGCAGTTTCAGGCAGCTAACGCTATCGAAAAATCGGCCGAGAACAGCATTGGCGGCAATCTGGGTGCTGCCGGTATGGGCCTGGGTGTAGGTGCTGCCATGATGGGGCAGGTAGGTAATATTTTTAAGGATAACCAGGTAAATAACACACCTCCGGCAAATGATGGCCCTCCGCCAATAAAAGTCGAAACACAATATTATATCGCTATTGATGGAAAATCGGAAGGGCCGGCTACGCTGGATCAACTGAAAAACATCATCAACCAAAAGCAATTAACCGGCGATACCAAGGTTTGGAAAAAAGGCATGACCGACTGGGCCGCGGCCGAATCGGTTGATGAACTGGCCGACCTGTTTGGTAACACGCCGCCACCGCTTGTATAATTAATTTTATAAATGAGTACCGAACCTTATCTATCCGAAGTTAGTGGCTTGCTTAAATGCAAAAGCTGCGGCGCTTCAACACATTTTTTACCCGGCACTAATAAGCTGCGCTGCGACCATTGCGGGGCCGATGAAGATATATTAACATCAGCCGTGCCTATTATTGCGCTCGACTACGAGCAGTATATAACCGAGAATAAAAAGCTGTACAGCACAGTGTTATTGCATGCTGTAAAGTGTAGCGGTTGCGGCTCTGAAACTAAGCTCGACGACGGAACAACGGCTGATAAATGTCCTTTCTGCGCATCTCCGCTGGTGGTGTCTGAGTCGGCTGATGTGATGATCAGGCCGCATTACATACTACCATTTAAGGTTGATACTAAAACAGCAGTAGCATATTTTAACAAGTGGCTTAAAGGATTATGGTTCGCGCCATCAAACCTATCAAAAAGTATCAATGCCAATGTATCGGCACTCAAGGGTGTATACATGCCCTTTTGGAGTTATGATACCGATACCCTGACCCGCTACAAAGGCGAGCGCGGCGACCACTATTATGTCACCGAAACCTACACCACTATGGTTGATGGTAAGCGCCAAACCCAAACCCGGCAGGTACGTAAAACCCGCTGGAGCTATGCATCAGGCACGGTTGAAGGCAATTATAATGATGTATTGGTACCGTCAAGCGAATCGTTGCCCGAGGCAACCCTAACCGAGCTTGCCCCCTGGGATCTGAACCAACTGAATCATTTTGATGAGCGTTATCTGAGTGGTTTCAGGTGCGAGAATTTTCAGTACACTCCCGAAACCGGCTTGGTTATGGCCAAGCATATGATTGATCCCTACATTCGCGAAGCTATTTGCCGTGACATTGGCGGCGACGAACAACGTATTGATAGCAGCACCACTGCTTATGACAACATCGGCATAAAGTATATTTTGCTGCCTGTATGGGTTAGCGCCTACAACTACAACAACAAGGTATACCAGTTCACCGTAAATGCCCGCACCGGCGAGGTCATAGGCAAACGCCCCTACAGCGCCGTTAAGATCACCCTTTTTATATTGATGATACTGGCGATCATTGCTGTGCTGATCATTTGTTTTAGTAATTAAGTTACTTAAAAAAAACGCGTCATTGCAATGACGTGTTTTTTAGTGCCTAATGCTTATGTCATTTCGAGCGATAGCGAGAAATCTGCACGCATTCATTACAAAGCGACAGATTTCTCCTCGTACCTCGTTCGAAATGACAAGAATTTTAAAGCGATATTAAAAGTCTTCCCCCTTGGGGATCATTTAGGAGGGGCTTCTACTAAATCTTCTTCTTCCCCCTTATTTTACTCAAAAACTCCGGCGTAACACCAAGGTATGAGGCCAGCATGTATTGTGGTACGCGCTGTACAAAGCCGGGGAAACGGTCGACAAACAGGTTGTACTGCTCCTCGCCCGACATGTCGAACAAGTAACATATCCGCATTTGGAAAGCGCCGAAGCCTTTTTGCATCACACGCATAAAGTAGTGTTCAAGCTTGGGTACGCGTTCCAACAATCGCTGCTGATTGGTGCTGCTGAGCCTTAATATTTGAGATCTCTCTACGGCTTGTATAAAAAATGAGGATGGCTTTTTGGTGTCGATACTCATATAATCGCCAAGCCACCAGTTATCAATGCCGAATTGTACAATGTGTTCGGCACCGTTTTGTTTGATGAAGTACATGCGCAGGCAGCCATTCACTACAAAGTACTGCTCGTTACATACCTCACCTTCTGATAGCAGGTAATGCTTTTTGCCAACTTCTTCATATTTAAAATATTCGGTAAGTATTTGCTGTTCATCGGCAGTTAAGGTTACGTATTTGCTGATGTGCTGAATAAGGGTGCTGAACATAGGCGGCGCGGTTAATTATCACGCTCTAATATAAATTATAAAATAGCTATAAAACGAAAAATGCATCGACCCGAAGGACGATGCATTTCTCACAAATCACTAATCTCTCTATATTATTTTGTGTAGATCAAGGCAGTGTTTCTGAAGCCACTTGTTAAAGTGCTGTACCAGTCGTTGAATAACAAACCACCTGATGCAGCCCACTCGCCAAAGTGAAGGTAAGCTTTAGTTATGTTAGCTTCTTCAATTGGGTAAGGGATAGCAGTGTTGTAGCTGATAGCCCATGGCCAGTTTTCAGTTGATAAGTAGTATTTACCGCTTGCTGGTTTTGAAGCATCATCGTTAGTACCGAACAGCTTAGTGTCAGCTTTGTCGGTTGGAGCGTAACCTGGAAGGTGAATCTCGTAACCGCGGCGCTGGTTGCTGATCAGGAATGGATTGAATGCTGATGGTAATAAGTTAGCCTGATCAATTGGCGAAGTAAAGTTAACAGTTACAACTATCGGGGTAACAGTACCTTTATCTTTAGCCATGATGGTGTTGATAAAGAATGAGTTATCAGCATTTTTAAGTGCGCTGCCTTGCTGATCGAAAGGAATGATAACCGCTTTAGTTTGACCAGATTCAGTACCGTTTGATGACATGGTTAAGTAATTACCAGTACGTTTTTGACCAGTTACTGATGATACTGCTGATGCGCTAACCGGTAGTTGTACACCGAAACCGTTAGTGAATGATGCACCTGATGCTACTGCATTATAAGTACCTTCCATGTTCACAACCTGATTTTTAGCGTTCAAAACAAATTTGTAACGGTAGTTTATAACAAGGTCATTCATGTCATAGTCACCTTTGTTTGGCCAGTTATCCTCAAATGCAACTTGTGAATAAGTAGTAGCTGATGGATAGTAGCTATCGTAAGCTTTAGTAGCATCGTTAGGGTAAGCGTCAAGCTCGTCAAGTACGCCGTCACCGTCAGTGTCACCACCGTTGTCGATGTCTTGAACACCATCATTTGATATACCACCTACAGGGTTTGAAGTAGCGTAGAATACTACGTCGTTAAAGTCGTTATCAGAGTCAGTATCACGTGGAAGATCCTCAAAACCAACCAGGAATAATTTGTGTGCATCGTCATATAACAATACTGAGTGTCTTCTTAAGCTTGCGCTGCTTTCAGGGTTAAGGGCATCGTTTGAGAAGTATTTAGTACCTGTCAATGATATACCTTTACCTGTCCATGCGTTTTGTAATAATACAAAGCCGATTGATGTACCTGCTGAGAAACGACCCAATTTTACTTTATCACCAGAGTTCAAACCACCGGCTGAACCTACTGCTGAAGCGTTAGGGAATACTACAACCGCATCGCTTATGTTAGCTTCAGTTGGAGTAGTACCTGTTTTGTAAGTGTAGTAAGCTAAAGTGTTAAGGAAACCTGCACCTTCTGATACGAAAGTTACCCATACATCTGAAGTAGCTGTTACCTTTAATATTGTAGTAGCGCTGCTTGTTAAATACTCAGGGTGAGATTTAGTAAGAGCAACGTTCTCAGGCAATGATGCGTTAACGTATTTTAATAATGAAGCGTCAATAACATCACCTGTTTCTTCCAGATATTTTGGACGACCAAGGCTGAAAGGATATTTTGTAGTGTTTACTACTGCCTCAGCTGAATTGCTGTAACCTGTAGGATAAACCAAAGTTACGTTAGTAGCAGCAGCAATTTTTAATGAGTTGCTGATTTTAGTTGAAGCTGCGGTTGATGCGTTGCCGATAACATCGCCACCGAAACCATCTTTACCACCAATGATAGCTGTAGTTGCTGAACCATTGATAGTTGCTGTAGCGTTGCGAATTAAACCTACGTACGCAGGGTCGATTATTAATTCAGTAGCTGAAGTTGGAACAGTTACTTTTGAACTGATTTTACCATTCTGATCTGTTACCGCTTTGAAGATAGCTGATTCAGTATTTGAGGGGTTGAATACACTAACTACTACACCGGCCAATGGCTGATCGTTGTTAGTACGTAATGTAACGTTAACTGTAACGTCTTTAGTAGTGTTGAAGTTGAAACCTTCTGGGGCGATTTTATCACCTGTGTTTGTAACCGGACTTGGTTCTGTAGAAGCATCTTTTTTACATGATGCCATGCCTGCTAATGTACCTAAAAGCAAAAAGGCGTAGATCTTTTTCATTATTATTTTAAATTAATTAGTGTTGATGCAATCCATTAGGCAATAAAAGTTCCAACTTTTAAAAAATGGTGCATTTACAGCTAAATATTCGAAATAGGTGTGCCAACGGATTTCAAAAATCAGGAAATATTTTCCCCATTGGGGAAAATAAGGGACAGAATAGCGTACCAATTGCTCACTTAATGGACAAAAAAATCCCGGCGCTGTTACCAGCGGCCGGGATTCCGTTCAACTTCTTGAACTTATCGGTCAGTTATAGTAATTACTTGGTATATATAAAGCTTGTGTTACGGAAACCCGCGGCAGTGCTACTGTACCAATCGGTATATGATGTACCGCCTGATGCTGCCCAGTCTGCAAAGTGCAGGTAAGCTTTAGTAATGTTAGCTTCCTCAATAGGGTAAAGTATAGCTGTTGTATAGCTGATAGCCCATGGCCAGTTCTCGGTAGAGATATAATATTTACCGCTTGCAGGTGCCGAAGCATCATCAGCCGTACCGAACAGTTTAGTGTTTACTTTATCAGTTGGTGCAAAGCCCGGCAGGTGGATCTCATAACCACGACGCTGATTGCTGATCAGGAACGGATTGAAAGCTGATACTGCAAGGTTAGCCTGATCAATAGCTGTAGTAAAGGTTACGTTAACAGTAACTGTTGTACCGGTAACTTTATCCTTTGTATTCATGGTATTGATAAAAAATGAGTTATCAGCGTTTTTGATCACCGCATCCTGGTTATCGAACGGAATAATAACCGCTTTGGCTTGACCAGCCTCGGTACCGTTTGATGACATTTGCAGGTAAGTACCTGTAATTTTGTGGCCTGTTACTGATGATACTGACGAAGCGGCTACCGGTAATTGTACACCGAAACCATTTTTGAATGATGCACCGGCAGCTACTGGTACAAACTCGCCTTTCATGCTCACAACCTGGTTTTTAGCGTTGCTTACAAATGAGTAGCGATAGTTAACCACAAGGTCATTCAGATCATAATCGCCTTTAGTTGGCCAGTTATCTTCAAATGCAACTTGTGCATAAGTGCTTGCTGATGGATAGTAGCTGTTGTATGCTTTAGTAGCATCATTAGGGTAAGCATCCAATTCATCAATTACGCCGTCGCCATCAGTATCGCCACCGTTATCAATAGTAGCAACACCTGTGTTTGATATAGCAGTTATAGGGTTAGCGGTAGCATAAACAACCAAATCGTTAAAGTCGTTATCTGAACCACCTGTTTGCCTGTTCTGATCTTCAAAACCTAAAACATATACTTTGTGCACATCGTCATAAAGCATTACACTGTGTCTTTTTAATGAAGTAGTAGTTTCAGGATTGAATTTATCCATAGTGTAGAATTTGGTATTACCGGTGTTAACGCCCGAGCCGGTCCATGCATCTTGTATCAACACAAAACCAATAGATGTACCGGCATCAAAGTTACCCAGTTTTACCTTGTCGCCACTTACCAGGCCACCGCCCGAACCTGATGCCGAAGCATTAGGGAATATGTAAGTGATCTTATCAATACCACCCAACAAAGTACCACCGCTGGCAGCAGTTGGAGGGGTGCTTGTTTTGTAAGTATAATAGGCCAATGTGTTACGGTAGCCCGCGCCTTCTGACACGAAAGTTACCCATACATCAGACTTGGTAGTTACGTTGATTGTTTGAACAGCAGTTGAAGCCAGATACTCAGGGTGAGAAATTGTTAGGGGAGTACCTTCAGGCAACGACGCGTTAACGTATGATAATAATGAAGGATCAATAACATCTGAAGTTGTTTCCAAGTAAACCGGCTCACCAAGGTTAGTTGGGGTGGTGAATGCGTTTGCGGCAGTGTAAGTACCGGGGTAAACAAAATCAGTTGATATTAAACCGTTTGTACCAAGGCTGTTGTTGCGGATGGCGTTCTCAACACTTTCAGGAACGATATCGCCTGAATAACCATCCTTGCCGCCAATTACAACAGTAGTGGCATTGCCTTTAATGCTGGCAGTAGCATAGCGCATTAAACCTACGTAAGCAGGGTCAATTGATAATTGAGTTAAGTACGATGGTACGTTAACTTTACCGGTAAGTTTACCGTTATCATCAGTAACACCTCTGAAAATGGCAGCATCAATAGCTGTGTTTGATGGATCGTAAATGCTTACTACCACGCCAGAGATAGGCTGATTTGAGTTAGTATGCAATGTGATATTCACGTTAACATCTTTGCTGGTTTTAAAATCAAAACCATCAGGGGCAATTTTGTCTACAGGAACTTCAGGCGTCGGCTCATTCGAACTGTCTTTTCTACATGACGCCAAACCTGCAACACCCAGTATTAACAGGCAAGTAAATAATTTTTTCATATTGATTAATTAGTATTCGTTATACGAATAAAAACAATTTAAGTTCCAAATTATTTAACCCTTGATTTAAACATGCAAATCGTTTTAGCTAAAACTTAATTAAATTTAACGTGGAGTTTCATTCCCAAAAAGTGTAGAAATATTGGGAATATTCTCCCAGGTTGTGAGATAAATTTCTCAAACGGGGCAACTGCCTGGATAGGTGCCAAAAAGAGAGGGGATGCGGAATTAACTCACAACTTTCGTTACCGTTAATTTTCGCTATAAGCACAATTGATTTAACCTGATCAGATGACGGAGATATAACAGAATTTATAAATGTTGTAAAATGGCTGTTATTTAATGATTTGTTGTAACCGGGAAAAGATTGCTAAAGTATTCTATGACGACCAACAAATCCATAGAACGAAAAGATTTCGCTTAAGTTAAGCTAAATGATATATTCTAAGAGGGTAATTTAGTGTGTATATTAATACACAACATTGGGGCAGCCCATGTGTCAAACAATAAGAAACGAGTGAAGATTCAGGCAGTATAATGAACGCAATGGAACATGATTTACTACACCTCTCCGTCGGAAGGTGTAGTAACGGGATCGAGTAATGCCTTTAAAGTTTCGAGCGTATCGGCCTCCTCTTTTTTCTTATCGTGTCGCCAGCGCAATATGCGTGGAAAGCGCAACGCAATGCCCGATTTATGCCGGGTTGATTTATTGATACCCTCAAAGCCTATCTCAAACACCAGCTCAGGCTTCACGGTACGTACAGGACCAAATTTTTCGAGCGTGTTGCGTTTCACAAAGTAGTCAACCTTGTTTATTTCCTGATCGGTAAGGCCGGAGTAGGCTTTGGCAAAGGGCACCAGCTTATCGCCATCCCAAACGGCAAAGGTATAGTCGGTATACAGGTCGGCACGGCGGCCATGACCTTTTTGCGCATAGATCATCACCGCGTCAATGGATAGCGGATCTATTTTCCACTTCCACCAGTCGCCACGGCGACGACCAACCTGGTAAGTAGCATTTTTACGTTTGAGCATAATACCCTCGGCCATCATAGCGCGCGATTGTTCACGTACCGTTTCCAGCGTTGTCCAGCTATCAAATTTTATTAATGTTGATATGCGGAATATATCAGGGCATTCAGTATCAGCTTGCAGTTGCTCCAGTATCACCCGCCGTTCAGCCTGTGTTTTAGCACGGATGTCTTCACCTTCGTATTCCAGGCAATCATAGGTAATTACTGCCACCGGGCTTTCCTGCAATATTTTTTTGCTCAGGTTCTTCCGGCCAATGCGGGTTTGCAGCACATTAAAAGGCATAGGCAGGCCATTGCTAAAGCTGAGTATCTCGCCATCCAAAACGGTACCATCCGGCAGGGCCTTTAAAAATGGATGTAGCTCCGGGAATTTATCAGTAGCCAGATCCTCGCCCCGGCTCCAGATGAATATTTTACCATCCCGCTTGATCATTTGGGCACGTATGCCATCCCACTTCCACTCGGCCTGCCACTCCTGCGGCTCGCCAAGCGCATCCTCCACCTCATCAGCCGATTTCCGTTTCTCAGATGTTTCCTGTATCGGGTACGCCAAAAAGAAAGGGTACGGGCGCGATATATCGTCGGCTGCACCCTGTGCCTGTATCAATTGCTCGTAGCTATAAGTTTCGGGCATCCAGCTGCCCATTATGCGGTGGGTAAGCGTGGGCGCTTCAATACCCGTTACTTCGGCCAAAGCCTTTATCACCAGGTTTTGTGATACACCCACCCTAAAGCTGCCGGTAAGTATCTTATTGAAAACAAAACGCTCCTGCTTATCCAGCATGGCCCAGGCCTCGGTAAGCCAAAGCTTGCGTTCCTCCTCGCCGCGGGTACCTATCTCATTGATCTCGGCCACCCATTCGGCCAGGCTTTTGTTACTGCCCGATGTATTCTCGGGCATCAGCAGCGACATGGTTTCGGCCAGATCGCCCACCACATGGTAACTCTCCTCAAACAACCACGCCGGAATGTTTGATACCTCAACCGCCCATGTACGCACCAATGTTGAATTGATAGGCCGCTTTGGTCGCCTGCCGGTAAAAAGCGCAAGCATGTGCATCTTATCCGCATCAGGCACACTGTTAAAATAATCTTTCAGGACGCGTACCTTCTCGTTGGTCTTGTTGGTTTCATCAAGTGAGAGAAAAAGTTGGGCAAAGGCTTTCATATATTACCTCCCACCCCTCCTAAATCCTCCCCGAGGGGGAGGACTTGTTTATTGTCAATGTCATTAACCTCATTCAAAGTCTCCCCCTTTGGGGGAGATTTAGAGGGGGTATCTTCGGTGTTACTGTCAGGGGTGTACTCCTCATCCCCATAAAGCGTATGCACCTCCTGCGCGTCAAAACCTATCTCATTTAAATACCGGGTGAATGATGCCGTATAGCCGTGAGTTAAGTAAACCTTTTCGCAGCCGGTGGCGTCAATGGCGCTCATTAGGCCATCCCAGTCGGCATGATCTGATAGTATGAAACCCCTGTCGGCAGCACGGCGACGCTTGGCGCCACGTAAAGCCATCCATCCCGAACAATAACCAAAACTATATGGCCCGAACTTGCGCATCCACGGCGTGCCAATAGCCGATGGCGGCGCTATGATGATGCCTTTACGTATCTCATCCTTTGGCGTATCGGCGGTAATGCGGGTAGTTGGGTTAAGCACCACGCCATTGCGGCGCAAGGCCTCGTTAGTATTTTCGATAACGCCGTGGGTGTATACCGGACCAATATTGAGATCAAGGTTTTGCAATATGCGCTGCGCCTTACCCAGCGAGTAACCGGCAATAACGGTCAATAAGCCGTTTTGCTGGTTATTACACCACCATGTGTTGATATCGTTAAATATATCGGCCTGCTCTTTCCATTGATAAACCGGCATACCGAAAGTACACTCAGATATAAAATGCTGACAAGGCACCGGTTCAAACGGGGTTGATATGCCATCCTCCTGCGTTTTATAATCGCCGGATACTACCCACACCTCGCCCTTGTAACTTATCCTGATCTGCGCCGAGCCGATAACATGCCCGGCGGGGAACAGGCATATCTCAACGCCGTTCTTCATCACCGTTTCACCATACTCTACCGTTTGCAGGTTGATCTCACCGAGGCGATAATACAATACCTCTTTTGACAGGTGATGCGCCAGATAATTTTTATGCCCCCAGTAAGCATGGTCGGCATGGGCATGGGTTATCACGGCATCATCAACAGGTTTCCAGGGGTCAATATAAAATTTGCCCTTGCTGCAATAAATGCCTCTATCAGTAAACTCAAGTAACGGCTTGGCCATAGGGTAGTATAACCGCCACAGGCTAAATTGGTTTGTTATGCTGATGTCGCTCTATTTACAATCATTCTAAATTGCAGTCAACAAATTCAGTTTAAAGGCCATTGCACTCAATGTTACCTATCTTCGTACAAAAAATATTTATTACTCCATATATGGAACTTTACAGCATCATTAAACATCTTCATTCGGGTTTCAGGTACATTGTGTTATTACTGGTTGTGGTAGCCGTTATAAATGCCTTTTTAGGTTGGTTTGGCAATAAGCCTTATACCGAGGGCAACCGCAAGCTTAACCTGTTCGCGCTGATATCGGCACATACTCAATTCTTGATTGGCTTGATATTGTACTTTTTGAGTCCGTTTGTGCAGTTTACCAGCCAAACCATGAAGAATGCCGAAACCCGTTACTGGACCATGGAGCACGTTGTAATGATGCTTTTTGCGATAGTATTAATTACTATAGGCAACAGTAAATCAAAAAAGATCGCCTTGCCGCAAGGGAAACACAGGGCTATAGCAATATTTTTCGGGTTGGCTATTTTGGTTATTGTAGTGGCTATAATTCAGAGCAAAAGAGGATTTTTTGGCTTTACCTCCTAAAAATTCTACAAAAAGTTTGTCAAATCAAATTTCTTTCTAAATTTGCCTCGCATTATGATCAAAATCACACTTTTAAACAACTGGTGGCACCATTTAATTTTGGCAGCCGGATAGTGTATTGATCAACTACTAACCAATTGTAAACCTAATGGAACCCGGCGAATTACACTCATTCGACGGGTTTTTTTGTTTTCAGGTATTTTAACGTATGAAGAATTTTAAAATTGTTACCACACATAAAAAACTGTTAGCCGACACCACCACGCCGGTTAGCATTTACCTGCGCCTGCGCGATGTGTATCCTAACTCGCTGCTGCTTGAAAGCTCTGACTACCATAGCCGCGAAAACAGCATGAGCTACGTTTGTTGTGAGCCGATAGGCGGGCTTTCGCTTACCCAGGGCGAGCTGAAACTGCAATATCCGGATGATAGCAAGCAAACGTTTGCCCCCGGCGAGTTTGAGCTGATAGAACAGATAAACAATTTTTTACAATGCTTTAAAACCGAAGGCAACTTTGGCAAGATCACCTCAAACGGCCTGTTCGGCTACTTTACCCACGAGGCCGTTGAACATTTTGAAACCATCAAACTAAAGCAGGTTGAGGATGATATACGCCGCATACCGGAGATGCAGTATAACATATACCGCTACATTATCGCTATTGATCATTTTAAGAATGAGCTCTACATATTTCATAACGAGGTGGAGGGTACAACTGATAATGGTGGTATCGAGAAGATGGAATACCTGATCAAGAACAAAAACTTCCCTGAATATAGCTTTAAGAGCAAAGCCGACGAGCGATCAAACCTGACCAATGAGCAATTCATCGCCATTGTGGAGAAGATGAAGCAGCATATTTATCGTGGTGATGTTTTTCAGATCGTGCCATCAAGGGCCTTTTCAAAGGAGTTTACCGGTGATGAATTTAACGTGTACCGCGCGTTGCGTTCCATCAACCCATCACCATATTTGTTTTATTTTGATTTTGGCGATTTCCGCATCTTCGGCTCATCGCCCGAGGCACAGATCACCATCAAGAACCGTGTGGCCAGCATTTACCCTATTGCCGGCACCTTTAAACGCAGCGGCGATGATATAAAGGATGCTGAACTGGCCCTGAACCTAAAGAACGACCCCAAGGAATCGGCCGAGCACGTGATGCTGGTTGACCTTGCCCGTAACGACTTGAGCAGGCATTGCGAGCAGGTAGAGGTTAAGGCCTTTAAAGAGGTACAATACTATTCGCACCTGATACATCTGGTATCGCACGTGAGCGGTAAGCTGCACGCGGGTGCATCGGCATTTAAAATTGTGGCCGATACCTTCCCGGCAGGCACATTGAGCGGCGCGCCTAAATACCGCGCTTTGGAAATTATTGACGAGAACGAGAACATAAAACGCAGCTTTTACAGCGGCGCTATTGGTTACCTGGGCTTTAACGGCGATTTTAACCATGCCATCATGATCCGTTCTTTCCTGAGTAAGAACAATACCTTACACTACCAGGCGGGCGCGGGCATTGTAGCCGGATCAGTACCGGAGAGTGAGTTGAACGAGGTTAATAACAAGATAGCCGCCCTGCGCAAGGCTATTGAACTGGCGGAGGAACTGTAGCAGCCCCTCCCGGCCTCCCCTGAAGGGGAGGTGATGGAAGTACAGCTTTTTAATAGATAGTTATGAGTACAGAAAATACAGCAATCCATACAAACGCCCCCTTTAGGGGGGCGGGGGGCAACATCCTGATAATAGATAATTACGATTCGTTCACCTATAACCTGGTGCATTTGGTTAACGAGATAGGTTTGCAATGCGAGGTATGGCGTAACGACCAGTTCAAGCTGGAAGATGTTGACGCGTTCGATCATATCATCCTGTCGCCGGGACCGGGCATACCATCCGAGGCGGGTTTGCTGTTGCAGGTAATTGAGCGCTATGCGCCTACCAAAAGTATTTTTGGTGTATGCCTTGGTCAGCAAGCTATTGCCGAGGTGTTTGGCGGCTCGCTGTATAACCTGAAACAGCCCATGCATGGTATAGCCACGCCGATAACCGTTACCGATGTGCAGGAGCCATTATTTATTGGTTTGCCGCAAAGCTTTAACGTTGGGCGCTACCACTCGTGGGTAGTTAATGGTGACGACTTGCCTGATGTACTTGCCGTTACCGCTATTGACGAAAAGGATAATTCGGTAATGGCATTGAGCCATAAACAATACAACGTTCGCGGGGTACAGTTTCATCCGGAATCGATACTGACGGAGTACGGTAAAGAAATGCTGAAAAACTGGCTGACAGCCCCCCAGTCCCCTAAAGGGGGAGCTGCTGCGGAGGCGGAGAATACTGATAATAAATAGATAAACTTTTAAAATCACTCCCTCTTTAGGGGATCGGGGGCTTATGACCATACTTGATAAAATTGTTGCCAATAAACGTAAGGAAGTAGCAAATGCTAAAACCCGCGTTTCGTACACCAAGCTGGAAGAAGCAGAACATTTTAGTCGCGAAACATATTCGTTCCGTGAGTTTTTATTGGCGCCCGACCGTACCGGCATCATAGCTGAATTTAAGCGTCGTTCACCATCAAAAGGCATTATAAACGACAAGGTTACCGTAAAGCAGGTTACCACCGCTTATGCGGCAGCGGGTGCATCGGCATTATCTGTATTAACGGATAAGCAATTCTTTATGGGGCAAAAGGTTGACGTTAAGAAAGCCCGTGCCTATAACAATATCCCTATCCTGCGTAAGGATTTTATGATAGATGAGTATCAGGTAATTGAAGCAAAGGCCATGGGTGCCGATGTGATATTACTTATAGCCGCTATACTAACCCCTGCCGAAATTGACAAACTGGCAACTTTAGCCAAAAGCCTCGGCCTGAATGTGCTGTTAGAAGTGCATAATCTGGAGGAACTGGAACGCAGCATTCACCCCCAGCTGGATGCCATCGGCGTAAACAACCGTAACCTGGCTGATTTTACTGTATCGGTTGACACCTCGTTCCAGTTAGCCAAGCATATACCTGATGAATTCTTAAAGGTATCTGAAAGCGCTATCAGCAATACAGAGGTGATCAAAGAGTTAAAACAAGCCGGTTTCAGCGGTTTCCTGATAGGCGAGAACTTTATGAAAGAAGAAGATCCGGGAGCGGCGATAAGGGAGTTTGTGAAGGGGTTGTAAAACCGATTTACTTATACTTGTGCTAACCCCTCCCTAACCCTCCCGTGGGAAGGGAATAAAACAATCACAATCTTTGTCATTTCGAACGAGGAACGAGGAGAAATCTGTCGCTTGGCAATGAACGTGTGCAGATTTCTCCTCCGTCGAAATGACATTGTGGATAACACATAAAAAACGGTCATTGCGAGGTACGAAGCAATCTCTTTAGGATATTCCAAAAAGGTAAATCGCTCGGGGATTGCTTCGTACCTCAATGACGCGAATGTAAAAGTCCTCCCCCCTCGGGGAGGATTTAGGTGGGGTTGCATGAGAGGGAACCATAATCCCAAATAGATCTCCCAATTATCATCCGAGATAACAATAACCCATCACCCTACCCTTTTCGAATACCCCATCAACCCCACAAACCCAACCACCGCAGCAATAACCGACGCGGTGAGGATAGCGAACTTGGCGCTACTTTGTAATTCGGGTTGACTGAATGATAGCAGCGATATAAATATCGACATGGTGAAACCTATCCCCGCTAAAGTGCCGGCTCCGGCTATGTGTACCCAGTTAATGCCTTCGGGCAGTTTACTGAGTTTGGCTTTAACCGCGGCAAATGACATTAAGAATATCCCTAATGGTTTGCCAAATATCAAGCCCAATATGATACCCAAACCCATTGGTGTAAGTAAACCGGAAAGCATCCCCGGCTCATAAGTAATATTGGTATTCGCCAGCGCAAACAGGGGCAGAATTAAAAAGTTTACCGGAAGCGATAATCTGTGTTCCAGCTCGCACAAAGGAGAGTATCCTGATTTGGTTCGTACCGGTATAGTAAAAGCGGTGAGCACCCCTGCCACGGTAGCATGTATGCCCGAGTGATGAATAAAGTACCACATAAAAATGCCCGGCACCAGGTAAAACCAGACGTTTTTCAGTTCCAAATAATTAAACATTAACGCCAGTGCAAAAAAGCCAAGCGCGTACAGCAGGTAATTAACCTCTAAACCCTGCGTATAAAACAGAGCAATAACGATGATCGCCCCCAAATCATCCACAATGGCTAACGCCGTTAAAAATACTTTGGCTCCGGCAGGTACAAATTTTCGTAAGGCGTTTAGTATGGCCACGGCAAAGGCAATGTCGGTAGCCATGGGTATGCCCCATCCGGCTGAGGTATCGGCATTATGGTTAATAGCAAAATAGATCAGCGCAGGCACAGCCATTCCACCAATGGCGCTCATTACGGGTAGTACGGCCTTTTTAACTTCAGAGAGTTCGCCCTCTACCATTTCACGTTTTATTTCGAGGCCGGCCATCAGGAAAAATATGGCCATCAGCGCATCATTAATAAAAGCGGTTAGCGTAAATCCTTCACCCAATGCATTACCTACGGGTGATGCCTCAAGCAAATGTGCGAAAGCTGCTTTTAGCGGCGAGTTAGCCAAAACAAGCGAAAGAACCACACAAGCCAACAGCAATATGCCACCAGATGATGGGTGCTCAATAAATTCCATTGCCTTTCGCCTTAGCTTTGCCATTGGGCGAATATAAGCAATCGGCGTTTACGGGGTTTAGTCTTCCTGAATCAGCGATAAAATATTCCCGGCCGGATCTGTAAACCAGGCAATGGTTGGGCCATTGCCCCGCATAATATCGTCATCGTCGGTTTTAAGTTCGGGCATGTTGTAGCTTTCAAATTTTACGCCCCTTTCTTTTAGGTCTTTAACGGCATCCTCAATGTTGCTCACTACAAAGTTTAGTACCGTAAATGTAGCTGCCTGGTGGTTGGGCTTTGGGTAGATAATGGTCGAACCGCCGCCGGGCAGTTTGATGTCCAGCACACCCATTTCGCCCAGGTTTACATCAAGGCCTAAAGTGGTGCCGTAAAATGTTTTGGCTTCGTCAATGTCGCTGACGGAGAAGCCCGAAAATGCACTATTTGGTTTAAACATGGTATTGGTTTTTTAGCATATATACAACAAACAGTTTGCCATTAAGCAGTTTACAAAGGGTGCGAACAGGACAGATGAGAGCGTGTATCTGCCTAAATTTTTCCATTTATCGCCACAAAACAACAATAAGGCCGTTTATAGTTTAATAAGCCACTAATGAAGTGTAAATTGGAGGCCATCAATCAGCAAAAACCAACAGTATGCAAACCCAAGTTTTAGGCAACGCACAACAGGTAAATCAACACAACGATCATATTACTATACAAACCACCCAGGCAACGGCTAAAATATGGGTGTATGCCCCGGCTATCATCCGGGTAAACCTTACGCAAACACCTGATAAACCCGACACCTCATTCGCAGTGATACAGCAGCCGGAATCAGGTATTCAATTTTCGGAGGATGACAGCGAAATAGTGATCACAACCGATGCTTTAACGCTGCGTGTTAGCAAAGCGCCATTACGCTTCAGTTTCTATACTCCCGACGGGCAAGCGTTAAGTGAGGATGATGCCCGCTTTGGTGTTAACTGGCAAAACGAGCGTGTGGTTAATTACCGTAAGCTTTATGCCGATGAAAAATTTATTGGTCTGGGCGAAAAAACGGGCGATCTGAATCGTCGCGGCACGCACTATGTGAACTGGAATACCGATGCATCAAAACATACCATCCATACCGATCCGCTGTATAAAACATTCCCGTTCTTTATCGGGCTGCACAGCGGCTTAACCTATGGGTTGTTCTTTGATAATACTAACAAAAGCTATTTCGACTTCGGCGCTACTACTGATGATGAAATGAGCTGGTTTGGTGCCGATGGCGGTGATATGAATTATTATTTCTTGGGCGCGCAGGGTGTAGCCAACATTATTAAGGATTACACCTGGCTTACCGGGCGCATGGAAATGCCGCCGCTGTGGAGCATTGGCTATCAGCAATGCCGCTACAGTTACATGAGTGCCGATGAGGTGCTGGGTATTGCCGAAAAATTCAGGGAGCATAACATCCCTGCCGATGTGATCTATTGCGATATAGATTACATGGACAACTACAAGATATTCACCTGGAATGACGAGGCCTTCCCCGATCCGAAAGGCCTGGTGGATAAATTAAAGGCGCTTGATTTCCGTACCGTTTGTATTGTTGACCCCGGCATTAAGGTTGAGGAAGGCTACAAACAGTATGACGAGGGTGTAGCCAAAAACTATTTTGCTACCTATACCAATGGCGATAATTATGTAGCCAATGTATGGCCGGGGCGTTGCCACTTCCCTAACTTTTTTGATGATGAGGTGAAGGAATGGTGGGGTGCCGCGTTTACCGCGCTTACCGAGCCCGGTGTTGAAGGTTTTTGGAACGACATGAACGAGCCTGCCGCCTGGGGACAAAACATTCCCTACCTGGTAAAATTTGGCGACCGCTACATGGCCGAAGTGCGTAATGCTTACGGTATGGAAATGACCAAAGCCACTTACAACGGTACCCGAAAGATATTAGGTAATAAACGACCATTTATGCTTACCCGCGCGGCCTATTGCGGCACGCAACGCTTTTCGGCAGTGTGGACGGGCGATAATACCGCCAGCGATGAGCACATGCTGTACGGTCAGCGTTTGGTGAATAGTCTGGGGTTGGTGGGCATGTCGTTCACCGGGGTTGATATTGGAGGCTATACCGGCAACCCAACGCCCGAACTGATGCTGCGCTGGAACTCACTGGGTGTTTACATACCCATGTACCGCAACCATGCCGAAATAGGCACCGCCATGCGCGAGCCGTGGGAATGGGGCGAAGAAAATATGGCCATCATCCGCAAGGATATTGAGCTGCGTTACCAGTTGCTGCCTTACATTTATTCCGGCTTTTATGAGTCATCACAAAACGGTTTGCCTTTAAGCCGTACACTGGCTATTGAGCATATTCAGGATGAAAATGTATTTGACGTTAGGTATCAAAACCAATTCATATTCGGTAATTCTATTTTAGTGGCACCGGTTGAAAGCACCAAACTTATAGCCGAAGTTTATTTGCCCGAGGGCGAGTGGTACCGCTTTGGCAGCGATAAGGCATACGAGGGTGGCATGGCGCATTCAGTACCGGCTCCGCTGAATGATCTGCCGGTGTTTGTAAAGGCAGGTGGCATAGTACCGATGCAAAGCGTGATACAAAGCACTAACGAAACCGGCGACGGCATCCTATACCTCCACATCTGGAAAGGCAGTGAAGATTCAACCTTTGTTTATTACGAGGATGATGGCGTAACGTATGATAACGAGCGCGGCGTATTCCATAAAAGAGAGATAAGCTACTATGCCGAAACCGGTAAGGTAACACTCGCCGTTGCCGAAGGTAGTTATACCTCAAAATTCAATACCTTAAAACTGATACCGCATGGCTTTGGTAAAGCTGTTAAGGAGAAAGAGGTGACTTATGGGATAGGTTTGATCGAGATCGATCTGAAGTAGTGGCATTAACGCTTACCAACCCAGTCACTCACAATTTTAGCCGACAGCAAGCACAGCGGGATGCCCCCGCCGGGGTGCACGCTGCCGCCACAAAAGTAGAGGTTATTTAATTTGGACGAACGATTGGCATGCCGCAAAAACGCGGCGAAGCGGTTGTTGGAGCTGGTGCCGTACAGTGAACCCTGGTATGATGAAGTGCGGCTTTCAATACTGCGTGGGTCAAGGATGCTTTCGCATTGTATCAGCGGGGCTATGTCCTCGCCTAACAAACGGCTTAGTTTTGCGATGATATTGGTGCGGGCCCGGGTTATCAGCGTATCCCAATCCTGCCCTTTGTTGGCCGGTACGTTGATCATTACAAACCAGTTTTCATGGTCTTCGGGCGCATCATCAGGCTTTAGTTTTGAGCTGATGTTGAGGTAAACGGTAGGATCGGCACCAATGGTTTGTTGTTTCCAGATGCTATTGAATTCGGCCTCATAATCGGCACTGAAAAATATATTATGCAGATCGAGCTGTGCGAATTGCTTGCTCACTCCCCAATAAAATATCAATGCTGAGCTGCTACATTCCTGCTGCAATATTTTTTTGGGGTGGATGCCGGGCAAATGGCTAAGCAACTTTTTATAGGTGAACCAAACATCCATGTTTGATACCACGATATCCGCATTGATAACTTCGCCATCAATCATCACGCCGCTCACCTTATCGCCCTCAACTACAATTTGCTCAACGGGACTATTGTAATGGAATACTACACCCAATTCCTCAGCCAGTTTAATAAGGCTGGATGTAATACAATACATTCCACCCTCGGGAAAGTATGCGCCAAAATGCTGCTCAAAATAGGGTATAATATTTAGCGTGGCAGGTGCCTGATAAGGGTTTGAGCCATTGTAGGTAGCATATCGGTCGTAAAACTGAACCAGTCGCTTATCTTTTAAAAACGATTGGTTAGCCGTGTGCATATTCCGCATGGAATCAATCCCCGGCAAGCGTAAAATGGATCTTACAGTATTCCAGCGCAGGTAAGTACTCAACCTATGCAGCGATCGCTCTAAAAAAACATGGTTGGTAATATCATATATCCGTTGGCTATTAATTGCGTGTTTGCGAATGTTGGCAGGTTGCTCGCCGGTTTTGGAGAATAACTCATTAACCAGCTTCTCACCATCAGCATAAGCAGATAAACGGGTGCCATCCTCGTAAAAATAGTTGCAAACGGTATCAAGCTTTTGATAGTTAAAATACCGGCGGGGATCTTTACCGGCCAGGGTGAAAAGTTCATCAACATATTGCGGCATGGTGAACAGGCTCGGTCCGGCATCAAAACGATAGCCCTGCTGTTCAAATTCAGATAGTTTGCCGCCCGGATAACTGTTGGCTTCATATACCTCAACTCTGTAACCTTTTATTGCCAAACGTATGGCAGTAGCAATACCGGCAATACCGGCACCTATAATTATGGCTTTTGGTTGGGGCATGTAGGCAAAAGTAGTATTAAAAACATATCTTCGTTCACGTGCCGATAACCCGCAATTTTTAATATTTGTTTTTAAATGAAGGAATATATTGAGATGGCCCCCGTGGCCAGTATGATATTTATAATTACGCTGATAACCTCGCTTTACGCGTTTTCAAACGAAACCGTTTACCGCAAATTTACCCTGCATCCGTACAGTGTTTCAAGAGGGCAGGAACTTTATACCCTTATCACCAGCGGACTAATACACAAGGATTGGGGACACCTGTTCTTCAACATGCTGTCGTTCTTCTTTTTCGCCTTTACGTTAGAAGCCAGAATTGGCCACTGGCAGTTCGGGCTGATCTATGTAGTAAGTCTTGTATTGAGTGATCTGCCAACGGTAGCTAAGCATCGCCATAATCAATGGTATTATAGTTTGGGCGCATCGGGCGCTATCAGCGCCGTGGTATTTGGCTTTATACTATTTTTCCCCAGAGTTGAGATGTATTTAATGTTTATACCTATTGGTATCCCGGCATACATTTTTGGCATACTTTACCTAATATATTGCACCTATTCATCGCGCTACGCACAGGATGGCATTAACCACGACGCGCACTTTTATGGCGCGTTGAGTGGCGTGTTGCTCACCATAATGGTTTATCCGCAGGTGATCAAGCTATTTTTAGGCGCGTTCGGTATAAGCCTTTAAGCCGGTAACTGTATGCTTTCGGCCGGTACAAAATTACCGTCGGCGTCAAACAAAAAGCTCATGGGTTCCTCCGGGTTCTTGATGATCTCGAACAGCAGGATGCCCCAGTTTTTCCAGAAGTTTTCCAATACTTGTCCGTAGGTTTTAACCACCCAATGGTCAAACAACGGCTTGCTGCTCATACCGCGCAGGGGCATGGCTTCCAGGTAAATGGTATCGTTAACGGGTAAAATATTATACTCAGGCAAACGGTTAAACAGGTAGGCCGAGTAAAAAAAGCGGGCGTTCAACTCCTCAAACTGGATAGGGTGCAAGGGCTGTCCGGCAATCTTTTCTAACACCTCGTTATGGTAGCGGGCGTTGGTGCCGTTATCCTGTAGGCAGATGATCAACCCAAAATCCTTTATACGCAGCGAAAAGGTCAGGGTATTGATCTCATCGCGATAGCCAAACACATCATCGGCATTGTTTACCCTGAACAACGCCAGGCTAAAAGGCTTAAATTCATCAAACTCCAGCGACAGGTTAATGCTTTGCAACATCATGTGCAGTTGGGTAAATTTATGGATAATAGCGTGCGACATGCTGAATTCCTCGCCCTGCGCATGCTGCTGCCTTATGCCTGCCTGTATCTCGTTAAAAATAATACCGTACAGCAACTTGCCCGCCCATTGAAAAAGCTTTACATCATTTAATTGGCTAACACCTTCGTAGCCTTGTTCAAAAGCGTTGGCAATTTCGCTTTCTAATGGTTCCAGGTAATTTTCGTTCACCACGGCCGAGCAGGGTAGTTTCAGATCCTTGTAGGTGGCCATGCTTTCGTCAAGCAATTTAAAGGGCTTGTCTTCCAGTTCAAAACGGCTCATTAGCCATTGCGGAAATACCTGTATCTTTTCTTCGGAAGTGCTTAGCGCCTCGCCGGTTAAAAAACAATTGCGGTTGCTGAAATTAAAATTGCTGAACGGATTGTAAAGTTGTTGCGGCATCGGGCAAAGATAAGCACGATTTTGATTGCAAAACTTTAGCTTTGATTTTATAACATGCAACTGACTTACCGCCCATATCAACTGCAATTAAAGCACCCGTTCACCATTGCCAAATTTACACGCACGGCCACGCCCGTAATGCTGGTTGAAATTGAGCATGAGGGTTATACAGGCCACGGCGAAGCATCAATGGTGCCCTACATGGGCGAGAGCCACGAAACAGCCACCGCTTTTTTAAATAAGGTTGATGCAAGCCGGTTCAGTTATCCGTTTGATTTTGGGGAGATAATCAATTACCTGGATGATATTGCACCCGGTAACCCGGCCATAAAGGCGGCTATTGATATTGCCCTGCACGATCTGGATGGTAAACTGCGCCAAACACCCTGCTGGCAACTGTTCGGCAGCGATCCTGCGTTGATGCCGCCCACAAGTTACACCATTGGTATTGACACGCCCGATGTTGTTCGCCAAAAAGTGCTTAGTGCACCCGATGTAAAAGTGTTAAAAGTAAAGTTGGGGCGGGAGAATGATAAGGAGCTGATCGAAGCCATCCGTTCGGTAAGTAATTTGCCTTTATATGCCGATGCCAACCAGGGCTGGACGGATAAACAACAGGCTTTGGACATGATACTTTGGCTGCACCAACAAGGCGTGCAATTGATAGAACAACCCATGAATAAGCTGGACGCGGATGGCAACGCCTGGCTAACCCAGCATAGCCCGATACCTATTATTGGTGATGAAGCTGTGCAACGCCTGCCCGATGTAGAAAGGGCTGCCGGGGTTTATCATGGCATCAATATAAAGCTAATGAAATCGGCAGGGATGTATGAGGGCCGGCAGATTATAAAAAAAGCCCGATCGCTCGGGCTAAAAGTTTTGATAGGCAGTATGAGCGAAACAAGCTGTGCCACATTGGCCGCTGCCGCCCTTGCCCCGCAATGTGACTGGGCCGACCTGGATGGGCCATTGCTTACAACCAATAACCCTTACGCTATGCCCGGCCTTAATAACGGCTGCTGGCAGTTAACCAGCCAGCCCGGCCTGGGGCTAACTTAAGCTTATGGCTTTTTGGTAAGCTGGCGTACCTCTTTTATAAGGCGTACCTTTAAAATGATAAGCATTACGGCAACAAATGCCGCGCCTAACAACCAGCTCCAGTGCTTTTGCAAAAAACCCTCGTAGGCTATAAAAAGGCATACTATTATGCCCACATTGTAAAGCGTATTAAGTGCTACCTTTTTGCCCATAATTAATATACCTCTATGGTTGGGTCAATTTCGGCCTGCCATGCCAGTATACCGCCTTGCAGGTTATACAGGTTGGTAAAGCCCTGCTGCTCAAGCTGCATAATGGCTGCCGCACTGCGTTTGCCGCTACGGCACATTACCACAACCGGTTTGTCTTTATATAATTTATCGGCCTCGACAAGGATGCCACCCAGCGGAATATGCTGCCCGCCGATGTTTGAAGTTTGATACTCAAAATCCTCCCTAACGTCTATCAGTTGGAAATCCTCGCCGCGGTCAAGTTTCTCTTTTAGCTCCTGTACGGTTATCTCGTTCATGGTATTTAAAATAATGTTTTCAAATGTATGATTTTTCTGTAAACGTAAACAGTTTGGCTTGGTTTGGGCGGCCAATTCTTTACAATATGCTGTCATTATAACTAATAACTTCGCTAAACTACTAACGGCTAAGTACATCATATAGTTCATAGCGCCGGGATGCAGCGCCTGCCATCTCAAAAATGTTTTGGTAAAAGCTGTAACAATAACACCCCCAGGGCGTTTTATATAATAGTTTACGTAGACAGTAATAATTGATGAAAAAAATTACACGCTTCTTTTGGTTCTGTTCAGGAGCGCATATAGATACGCTTAAAAAATACCCCATTGAGCATAACAAATATATAGGTATCGGGGCAACTATATTTTTTACGGCGCTTTTTGCCGCCCTGTCAGGCGGTTATGCCATGTACTTTGTGTTTAGCGGAAGCGCGTTCGCCGTTGGCTTCGCCATTCTGTTTGGTTTGCTGTGGGGTACGGCCATCTTTAATATGGACCGTTACATTGTATCAAGCATCAACAAAGAGGGCAGCACCAACCAGCAGATATTACAGGCATCGCCACGTATATTATTGGCTATAATGATAGGTATTGTAATATCGCGCCCATTGGAGCTGAAGATATTTGATAAGGAGATACGCACCAAGCTCAAAACATCGTACCTTAAAAGCCAGCAGCGTAAAATTGATACCTTGCAAAAAACCTATCAGGATAAGTATGCCATGGAGCTGGGCAAGAATACCGAACTGAAAAAGGAAAAGGATTCGTTAGAACGTGATATTAACCGCTCACGCTTTCAGTTGAATCAGGAGGTATTTGGCGATAAAACCAACCAAACATCGGGCATAACAGGCTATGGCACCTACGCCAAGCAAAAGGAAGCCGTGTTGAAAGAAAAGCAGGACAGGCTAAAAACCGTAACCGGCGATATGGCCAATATGGAGCAATACCTGAGCGCCCGTAAAAACTACGAGGGGTTGAACAGCACCAAGCTATTTTCGGATAAGCAACTGGATAGCCTGGCCGGCGTAGCCGGTTTCTCTGACCGTAACTGGGCATTGGGACAACTATCATACACCGAAAAAGGTGAGCGCGATCTGGATACTTACTTGGCCATAGCGTTTATTGGCTACCTGTTTATTTTGTTTGAGTGTTTGCCGGTGTTTGTAAAGCTGATGTCGCCCAAAGGGCCTTATGATGTGGCGGTAGCTAAAATTGCCGAGGCCAATGTTCACTACGCCGAACGCGATAAGGAGCGCGACATTGCCGTTACCGATAATGTGTACGATCATCACCTCGAATCAGACATTGACAAGCGAAAGCAGATCATCTCCGGGCAGTCTGAATATGATCTTAGTCGCCATAGTTATGATTAACAGGGTGATATAGCAACGTATAGTAGCCGTAATCAATAATTTACATGTTTGTTAAGTTATAAACTCGTATTTTTCGGGCCATTTATTTAACTGCACTTCATGAAAAAATTGTTACTTACTGCGGTTGTGTGCCTGGCGGTATCAACAACGTATGGTCAGCGTAAGCGCCACCGTTCGCGCCCGGTTTACAACAGCAGCCCTGTTTATTATACGGTATCGTTCCCCAACGCGGTACACCACGAAGCCGAAATTGTTATGACGCTCACCTCGGCACCGCAAGGTCCGCTGCGTGTACGCATGAGCCGCTCATCTCCGGGCAGGTATGCCACGCACGAGTTTGGCAAGAACATCTATAACGTAAAGGCTTATACCAACAAAGGTTCTGAATTGCCCATCAAACAAATTGAGGGCGATCTGTACGAGATACCATCCCATCAATCAGTAGTAAATGTAAGCTATACCCTGTTTGGTAACTGGGTTGATGGTACCTATGCCGGAATTGACGCAGGCCAGGCGCACCTGAACATGCCTGCCTCGTTTATGTGGGCCGTAGGTTTTGACCGCCGCCCGGTAAAAATTCAGTTCATTGATCTGGACAAGCACCAGTGGAAGGTATCATCCCAACTAAAATATGAGGGCAACGCCACTTACACCGCCCCTAATTTGCAATATATGATGGATAGCCCTACCGAGCTATCAGGTTACAAACAGGTAAGCTGGGAGGTGACTAATCCGACAGGTAAAAGACAAAAAATAAACCTGAATGTATACTCCGACGATAATCAGCAGGTGATCAACTCCTTTGCACAAATGGTGCAAAAAGTAGTGCTGGAGGAGCAGGCCGTATTTGGCGAATTGCCCGATTACGATTATGGCGAGTATACCTTTATCAACAACGTGCACTCTACCGTTAACGGCGATGGTATGGAACACCGCAACTCCACCATTATTACCGACCCGATAGATAAGATAGAAGGCAATGAGTTGCAGGTGCTGGGCACGTTCTCGCACGAGTATTTTCATAGCTGGAATGTGGAGCGCATCCGCCCGAAATCATTAGAACCATTTGATTTTACCCACTCTAATCAAAGCAGCGAGCTGTGGTTTGCCGAGGGTTTTACCCAATACTACGGCGAAATGCTGTTGAAAAGGGCCGGTTTTTACACGGTTGATGATTACGCGCAGGTACTGCATGGTTTGGTGAATTCGGTATTGAATACGCCGGGAGCCAAAAAATATCCGCCGGTGCAAATGAGCCGCTATGCCGTTTTCGCGGATGCGGGCGTATCTATCGACATGAATAATAACTCGAACATCTTTACCTCATATTACGTGTATGGCGGCGCTACCGCCCTGGCGCTTGATCTGCGTTTGCGTGCCGAGTTCAACCTTACGCTTGATGATTACATGCGCTTTGTATGGAAAAAATATGGCAAAACCGAAAAGCCTTACACCGTGCCAATGCTGCAATTAGCGCTGGCGCAGTTTACCAAGGAGCCGGCCTTTGCGTCAGATTTTTTCAGGCAGTATATTTATGGTACGGCGAAGAATAATTACGAAGGATTACTGGCTAACGCCGGGTATGTGTTACGTAAAGAAAATCCGGATAAGGCATGGGCTGGTTCGCTGTCAACAGGTGGCGGTCGTGTAAAATCAGGTCAGGCGCATGCCTCGTACGCGGCAAACGGATTATTGGTAGCCCTGCCAACCGTTGAGGGTACACCCTGGTACAAAGCCGGTATTGACGCGGGCGATGTGATACTTACTATTGATGGTATGCCGGTAAAATCAACAAAAGATGTTGATGATCTGTTAAACACCAAAAAGCCGGGCGATAAGTTGGCCATTAAATACCACAACCGTAGCGGCGACCATGATGCCACCCTAACCCTCGAAGCAAACCCTTATTTTGAAGTGGTGAGCTTTGAAAAGGCAGGCAAAACATTAACCAAGGAGCAGGAAACATTCAGAAATAACTGGTTACAATCAAAAGTAAAATAACATCATGATAAAGAATTTTTTAGTAGCGGGATTACTGCTTAGCGCGACTGCCGGCACCCAAGCTCAAAACGTAAATAAGCTGATAGATCAGGAAGATGTTGGTCGTATCATCAAAACCCTCGCAGCTGATGATATGCAGGGCCGTGGCAGCTTTACGCCGGGCATTGATAAGGCCGCAAAATTTATTGAGGGCGAGTTTAAAAAGATCGGACTGAAACCGTTAGCGGGCGAGAAGGATTTTCGTCAATCGTTCAGTGTGGTACGTTCAACACCGGTTAACATACAGGTAAGCATCAATGGCAAACCGGTACTTACCGAAAATGCTTTTGCCTCAGCAGGTGCCTCATTTAAATGGACGGCTGCCAGCGGCGCCGAGGTAGCTACATTGGCCGCCGGTCAGGATTTTCGTACCGAGTACCGCAAGTACACCTCGTCGGGCAAAAATATGCTGATTTTGGTTGACCCATCATTCGCTAACTTTTTCGGCAGGTTGCGTGGCCGTGCTATGGACGGCGGCGTAAGCATGAAGGTGGATAGCAGCCAGGCCTTAGTATTTGTGTTGGGCAAGTTTGATAATGTATCAAATTACGAAGTAAGCTACGAGGTAAAAAATGAGGAAGCTCCGTTATTTAACGTAGCAGGCATGATCAAGGGTAAATCAAAACCTGATGAATACGTGGTTTTCTCGGGACATTATGACCACCTGGGTGTCATCAAGCCAACCGAACAGGACAGTATAGCTAACGGCGCTGATGATGATGCATCGGGTACTACGGCAGTTATCGCGTTAGCCAAATACTACAAAAAACTAAACAACAATGCCCGCACCTTAATATTTGTAGCCTTTACAGCCGAAGAAATTGGCGGTTACGGTTCGCAATATTTTTCAAATAAAGTCGATCCGGATAAAACCGTGGCCATGTTCAATATCGAGATGATAGGTAAGGCATCAAAATTCGGCACCAACTCGGCATTTATTACGGGTTATGAGCGTTCGGATTTTGGCACCATCCTGCAAAAGAACCTGGAAGGTACCGCCTTTAAATTTCACCCCGACCCATACCCGGATCAGCAACTGTTTTACCGCAGCGATAACGCTACCCTGGCAAGGCATGGCGTACCGGCACATACCATCTCAACCGATCAGATAGATATTGATAAACTGTATCATACGGTGAAAGATGAATTCGGCTCGCTGGATGTAAGCAATATTACCTCAACCATACGTGCCATAGCCCTAAGCTCGCGCAGCATTGTTGCCGGTAAGGATACGCCGACACGCATCCCAAAAATGGAAGACTAATAAGCCATTTTATTTATCAGAACTAATTTCGGCCTGCTGTTTTTTCGGCAGGCTTTTTAGTACCAGCTCATACGAGTGGTCGATCATGTCGTGCAGTTGTTTTAGGGTGAGGCTGGCGTCCATTTGCACAGTGTTCCAATGCTTTTTATTCATGTGGTAGCCGGGCTGTACTTCGGGGTGTTGCTCGCGTAGTTCAACGGCCAGTTCAGGGTCGCATTTTGCGTTAAAGCTGTTGCTGTCGATACCGGCTAATAAAAATATTTTGCCGCCAACCTTAAACACCAGCGTATCATCACCAAACGGAAAGCTCTCGTCGGCAGCGGGTTTGGCCAGGCAGTAGTCGCGCAGTTCTTCAATATTCATGGTAAAAGGTATTTATGCTGATTGTCAAAAATACCTTTTTAGGTTTCAATTGTTAAACGGATAATTATAATTGTAACTATGAATCTGTCAGCACTAAAATATACCGTTGCCGAACGCTTTTTGCGCTACGTAACCATCGATACACAATCAGACCCGGAATCGCCCACCTGCCCATCAACCGAAAAGCAAAAGGATCTGGGACGGGTGCTGGTTGCCGAGCTGCTTGAAATTGGCCTAACCGATGCGCATTTGGACGAGCATGGCTATGTGTATGCCACCATCCCCGCCAATACGGATAAGGATGTGCCGGTGATCTGCTTCTGCTCGCACATGGATACCGCGCCCGATTGCAGCGGAACCAATGTTAAACCCATAGTACATAAAAATTATACCGGTGCCGATATTGTATTGCCTGATGATGATACGCAGGTGATCCGCCTCGCTGATCATCCCGATCTGAAAAACCAATTGGGTAATGATGTGATCACGGCCAGCGGTAACACATTGTTGGGTGCCGATAATAAGGCTGGTGTGGCTGAGATAATGGATGCCTGCTACCAGCTGATGAACAACCCGCAGCTCAAACACGGCGTTATTAAAATACTGTTCACCCCGGATGAGGAAATTGGCCGTGGGGTGGACAAGGTAGATATTGATAAGGTGGGTGCCTATGCCGCTTACACCATGGATGGCGAGAGCGCCGGTAACCTGGAAAACGAAACATTCTCGGCCGATGGTGCTAAGCTAACCATCAACGGTGTGAGCGCGCATCCGGGTTTTGCCAAGGGTAAAATGGAGAGCGCCATTAAAATTGCGGGCGAGATAATTGCAGCCCTGCCTTTTGAGCTTTCGCCGGAGGGGACGGAGGATATGGAAGGTTTTATTCACCCGGTTGGCATTCAAGGCCATGTAGAAACCGCCACTATTGAGTTTATACTGCGCGATTTTTATGAAGATAAACTGCACGGCCATGCCGAAACATTGAAGCTGATTGCCAACAATGTATTAGCCAACTACCCGGCCTCATCCTACTCGCTGAAGGTATCTGAACAATACCGCAACATGAAGGTGGTTTTGGATAAGCATCCTGAAATTACCGAATATGGATTAGAGGCTATCCGCCGTGCGGGTATGGAGGCTAAGCTTTGCAGCATACGTGGTGGTACGGATGGTTCGCGCCTGTCATTCATGGGTTTGCCATGCCCTAATATTTTCGCGGGCGAGCATGCTTTCCATAGCAAACAGGAGTGGGTATCGGTACAGGATATGCAAAAGGCTGTTGATACCATTTTGCACCTTTGCGCTATCTGGGAAGAAAAAGCCTAATACATTAACCATGGCCGATGATGCTCAAAACATACGCCGAAAGATCATCCATATTGATATGGATGCTTTCTACGCGTCGGTTGAGCAGCGCGATAACCCCGAATACCGGGGCAAGGCCCTGGTAGTAGGTGGCCTGCCCGAAGGGCGGGGCGGTGTGGTAGCCACGGCCAGTTATGAGGCGCGCAAGTTTGGGGTACGGTCGGCCATGTCGTCAAAACAAGCCTTGCAGCTGTGCCCCCATGCTATTTTTATACGGCCACGCTTTGCTGCGTACAAAGAGGTGTCGCAAAAAATACGGGAGATATTCCGCAGGTATACCGACCTGATCGAGCCCCTATCATTAGATGAAGCCTACCTGGATGTAACTACCGATAAATTGGAAGTAGGCTCGGCCATAGAAATAGCCAAACAGATAAAGGATGCTATTAAGAACGAGTTGCAGTTAACCGCTTCGGCGGGAGTATCCGTCAATAAATTCGTGGCCAAAATAGCATCGGACATGAACAAGCCCGATGGCCTTACCTTTATCGGACCATCGCAAATTGAGGCCTTTATGGAGAAGCTGCCGGTAGAGAAATTCTTTGGCGTGGGCAAGGTAACCGCCACCAAAATGAAAAACATGGGTCTGCATACCGGTGCCGACCTGAAACGGCTTACCGAGGATGAAATGACCAAAGCCTTTGGCAAGGCCGGGCGGTTTTATTACCAGATCATCCGTGGTATTGATAACCGGGCGGTACAGCCGCATCGCGAAACCAAATCTGTTGGTGCTGAAGATACCTTTGCTTATGATCTTACCCAACTGGATGAGATGAACCCCGAGCTCGACCGTATTGCCGAAACTGTAGCCAACCGCCTGCAACGGTATGAACTGAAAGGCCGCACGGTAACACTCAAGGTAAAGTATCACGATTTCAGGCAGATCACCCGTAATCAATCGGTATTGACACCTGTTAGCACCGCTACCGAGATCGCACAACTGGCCAAGCAATTACTTGCCCTTGCGGCTACTGATGATATGAAGGTACGCCTGCTGGGTATATCCCTCTCCAACTTTGGCGAGCCGCAACGTAAGGTTGATACCAATAGCGATCAACTAAGCTTATTCTGAAAACTATTTAGTGCTTCTTTTCTCCCGCGAATAGTTTTTCGCCTGCTTCGACGCTTACCGCCAGTTTATTTTCTTTTGGTGGAACCGGGCATTGGTAACCATCGCTGTAAGCACAATATGGATTATAGGCCTTATTAAAATCGACAGTTAGCGAGCCATCCTTAATATCGTTGGCATTCATATCCATATACCTGCCACCGGGATAGGTTAAGCCACCGTTGGTGGCATCGGTAAATGGTAAAAACAAATAATCCTTGTATTGCGGTATGGCCGAAAGCGCGGGGCTTTTATACAACGTTAATTGCAACGCTTTTCCTTTCAGGCTAAAAGTGAGTTTGGCGTAGCGCACATATTCCTGGCTATGGCCATCAAACGTGGTCAGCTTTAAAGTTGGCTCGTTTTGCAGCAGCTCCACTTTGGCTACAACGCTGTAAGTACTATCGGCATCAAAAAAACGCAGGTTAGGCAGGTCGTCCTTTTTTAACGGCGAGCGCTGCTCGGCTAAAAAGTCGTCCATATACTTTTGCCTGTGGGCGGCTATCTGTTGTTTAAAGGTTTGGGCATGTACGCTTATGGCAGCGGTTATCAGGCCTAATATTAAAAAAGCTTTCTTCATTATTATTTAAGCTTGTGCACCATCTCAAAAAACTTAACACGTGACTTTACACTTGGGCGCTCGTTATAGGCAGAGTAGTATACATAGTCCTTATACTGATCAACACCCGGCATAATGGTTGGCAAGGCCTTGCGTATAGCCAAATTCTCGGCCTTTAAAGCAATGGTATCTTTCAGGTCAATCTGTGATTGATAGCATATCTGCGGAAAGCTACCCTCAGAAGTAGTTTTTGTGAACATACCAAATATTTTAGGTTGAGTAACCACAGCCTTTATAGTATACGGAAACGGGTATTGCTTATTGGCATCATTGCCTACCTGGTAATAGATCTCGGTAAGCTGTTTCTCATATTTGTACTCCCAAAATCTGCTTGGGTGCAGGCAGTTTACTGCAAGCGCTAAAGTATTCAACGCCTCTACCGTTTGGCCTTTGCTATAGCTGTTTTTAGCATGCTCATAAAGCTGCGGGGCGGTTTTGTTATTTATGATGTACGGGGCAACATCAACCGTGCTTAGCCTCCAGCCATATTGGTAATTGGCATACACAATGGTTATAACCTCCTTGTTCGGGCCATTTTTCGGGGTGAATAGAGCCACGTACATTTCTTCGGCATAGGCTGGATAGATCAGTCGGTAAGCATTTATGCCATCACTATTGGCTACAAGTGTATCGCGGTCGTTATATTTGTTCACTACGAAAAACTCATTCATTATGGCATAGGTGCTGTCGGCCTTAAAACGGTTGGCCACCAATTCTATCTCCCGTTTGGTACCCGGGTTATCCAGTAATTCTTTTGATAGCATGTTCTCCAGCGTTTGTTTATCATCGGCCTTCATGGCGGCGATAAGCTGCTGGTTCAGCTCACGAAATTCGTGGGTGTAATCGGCAGGTATCTGGTCATTCTTCCAAAAACCGGGCTCCTTGGTTTTGCAGCCTTGAGCAAACGCGGTAAGTACAATTAGTACAGTTACTAATGTTGAGGGCTTAAGTAATAGGGGTTTCATAACAGATGGTAAATATACAAATCAAAATGTTGCCTGTATTTGTATTATTACAATTGTGCTATTGTTGTCCCTTAAAAAAATACGTATATTTAACTTACCAATTATAAATTTCAGTTTAGGCGAAAGGAGGTGTAGTGATGAGAGCGCTTGTTTTACTTATTGCTTTATTTTTTTCAGTTGCCGCCTATGGGCAGGGCAATAAGGCATCCTTTTGTTTTGATTTTTATGGCAACACCTTTTGTGCCGAGGCCGATACTTCTCTGAACAGCACCATCCATCAAAAAATATCTCCGCAGGATATTAATAACTTTTACACCGGCATTAACGGTTTAGACTATAAACCGCTGATAGGCTCATTATTAGCATGGCGCGAAAAATACCAGCTGAACGATTGGCTTTATTACCAGCTTATACGCAAAACAGCCGAACAGCTAAGCCCTAAAAATGTTAATTACGGCCGGTACACCTTATACAAATGGTACCTGCTCAGCAATTCAGGTTTTGACGCGCGCCTGGCCATTACGCCCGAAAACCGCATCATATTTTATGTTTATAATAATGAGGACATTGCCGACATTCCATTTTTTATGGTTGATGGCAAAAAATATATGTGCCTCAATTATCACGATTATGCTCATGCCGACCTGCATCAGGACCCGCCGATGCCTGTACCCATAAAGGTTGCCGGGGCTACGCACGCGTTTTCATACCTCATAACCCGCCTGCCCGATTTTAAGCCTGATAGCTACGTGGCTAAACAGTTGCAGTTTCAATACGGCAACACCATGTATCACTTTGATGTGAAGCTAAATAACGAGGTTAAAAATATCTTCGCCAATTATCCGGGGGTTGATTTTAGCTATTATTTTAACATCCCGCTAAGCAGGGAAACCTATTCGTCGCTTATACCGCCATTGCGCAAAAATGTAAAGGGCATGTCGCAAAAAAAGGGTATTGATTACCTGATGCGCTTTACCCGATACGCGTTTTTATATGAGGATGATGAGCAGAACTTCGGCAAGGAAAAACGTATGTCGCCCGAAGAAACCTTGTTTTCTGAATACAGCGATTGTGACGACCGCGCGGCCCTGTTCTTTTACCTGGTAAAAGAGATATACGATCTGCCGATGATTGCCATGCTATATCCAACACACATTACCATAGCGGTACAGTTTGACAAACCCATCGGGCAACCTATAGTTTACCGGGGGCGCACCTATTCGGTATGCGAACCTACCCTGCAACCCGAGGATCTGAAGATAGGGCAGCTATCATCAAAACTCAAAAAACAGGCCTACCAGGTGGTGTACAGTTACGATCCGTCGGCACCGACGCAGTAAGTGTTCGCTTAAGATGCTTACCTTTGCCACCTCATGCTCGAAATACTTTATCAGGACGAATACCTGGTGGCCATTAATAAGCCGCATGGCTTGCTGGTGCACCGTTCATCAATAGCTAATGATGCCAGCGAATTTGCCCTGCAAATACTGCGCGATCAGTTAGGACAAAAGGTATACCCTGCCCACCGTATCGACCGTAAAACCGGCGGACTACTACTATTCGCGCTGGATAAGGATAGCGAGATTGCCATGCAAAAGCAGTTTGCCAATAACGAGGTAAGCAAAAGCTACCTTGCCTTGGTACGTGGTTTCGCGCCCGATGAGGGCGAGATCGATTATCCGTTACGTAAGGAGAACGGCACTTTGCAGGATGCCTTTACCGCCTACAAAACCCTGAGCCGTGCCGAGCTGGATGTTCCTTTCGGTAAGCACCAAACATCGCGCTATTCGCTGGTTGAGGTAAAGCCGCGCACCGGGCGTATGCACCAGATACGCAAACACATGGCCCATATATTTTACCCCATAATTGGCGATCGTACTCACGGCTGCAACAAGCAAAACAAATTGTTTAAGGAGCGCTGGGAAATTGAAACCATGTTTCTGCATGCCGAAAGCGTAGCGTTCGTACATCCTGTTATCAGGCAAAACATCAGCATAAAAGCCGGTTTACAGCCCGAATTTATGGCGGTGTTAGATCTGATGGGCATTAATCTGTAGTTAACACTTCCGTTATTTCAGGAAACATTAAGTTGCTATTGGTGGTTATATAATTTACCAGGGATTTTTTTATATAACATCCGTACCCATGAAAGTAGCACTCACACCACAATTACTTGGCGACCTGATAGAAAAGGGATTTACCCACATGCTGGCCAGCGAAAATTATGAGGCCGATGCCTCGCGCAATGCGCCCTTGATACTGAAACCGCTAAAATCAGCGCCGGTATTGCAGCAACTGCCTGATGGGTACCAAACTTATTACCGCATTACCCGCGAGCCCATGCAAATGTGCTGTGGTTTGGCAGACATTGATGTTTGGGTTGAGTATGATAGCAACATTGATGAGGGTGGCGTTGACCCTGCAACTGTTTATAACGACAGCTATTTCAGAATGAGCGAAAGCTTTTTCAGACAGGTACTTGACAGCCTTGACGATTACTGCGTTTTTACCACCGATACCTGGGGCAATGTAAACAGCTGGAACAACGGCGCGCAAAAAGTATTGGGCTATACCGAGAACGAGGTGCTGGGTTTTAGCGCCGATGTATTTTTTACGACTGAAGATGTAGCCCGCAATATACCTGCTACCGAACTTACCACAGCGCTGAAAGAAGGCCGTGCCATTGACGAGCGGAACCATGTACGTAAGGACGGCTCAAAGTTTTGGGGTACCGGCCTGGTGTTCCCCCTATATGATGAAGAACATAAGCATCGCGGCTACACAAAAATTATGCGAAATTTGCGCGAAGAAAAGGAATCGCGGGAGCAGAATGAAATTTAGGTAATTTTAATTTTACAGAAATTATTTTTCAGCGTCTGAAACATCCAAAACTCTTTTTGCGTAGAATGCACAAAACCCTGTTTATTAAACAAATACAGGTATTTAAACTATTGTTACCGGGTACATAATTTTGTGGCGAAAGTGGGCTGGGCAATTTCACTTTTTACAAAAAAATGTATCATTTATTTGCAATATTAAATTGATTGGATAGATTTGTAGCTAACAATAGACACATTGTATAATTTAATAAACAATTTGTTGTACCCCTATTCAACAAGATAAAGAGATTAAATGAAGAAATTTACTATTGCTATCGCATTGTTCATCAGCGCATTAGGCGTTCAGGCTCAAACAAAAACAGCTACAACCGCTCCCGCTGCTGATAATACAGGCGACGATCAGGAAAGCTTAGCTAAAACATATCTTTCGCAGATAATGGGCGTTGCGCTTTCTGCAACCTCAAATCTTAAACTTTTTGAAGTAGTACACGATTGGGTAGGCACTCCTTACCGTTTTGGTGGCAACACCCGCAAAGGTATTGACTGCTCGGGCTTTACTAAAGAGGTTTACAGCAAGGTATTTAATCTTACCATCAAACGTAACTCACGTGATATTTTCAGCATGGTTGACCCTGTTCGCCGTAACGAGCTGAAAGAAGGCGATCTGGTTTTCTTTAAGATCCGCAGCCGCCGTATATCGCATATTGGTGTTTATTTAGGTAACGGCAGGTTTGCACACGCGTCATCAAAAGGTGTGGCTATCTCAAACCTGGAAGATCGTTACTACAGCCGTTACTTTTACAAAGGCGGCCGTTTAACCGCCCAGTATCAGGAAGAACTGGAAATTCCGTTGGAAGAAGAAACTAATTAGAAACTTATTTATACTAAATGCAAGATCCTTCCGTAATTACGGGAGGATTTTTTTTTGCCATGCGCCATAATCTTTACCTTTTACTACTCATCGTATTACTTGCCCCCGCCTGCAAACCCGGTAGTACCAAATCATCCACTCAACAAAACACCTCGCAGCAGGATAAATCCGCCGAACAAACAGTTATACCTTCCGGCGACATTATCAACATTGCTGCCGTTGGCGATATTATGTTGGGCACATCATATCCTGATAAAACCACCCTGCCTCGGGATAGTGCTATAAATAGTTTTAGACCCATTATTGAGCACCTGCGCAATGCCGATATAACCTTTGGTAATTTAGAGGGTGTGTTGCTGGATACCGGTGCTGCCGCTGACTTTAAACTGCATCAGCGCAGTAAATCATACCTGTTCAGGATGCCCGAGGCTTATGGGGGTATTTTGAAGAACGCGGGATTCGATCTCATCAGCATAGGTAATAACCACACTAACGATTTTGGATTGGCAGGTAGAAAAAGCACCATGCGCATACTGGATTCATTACAGATACAATATGCAGGTCTGCGTAGTAAACCAACCGCTTTGTTAAAGGTGAAGGATATTACGGTAGGTTTCTGCGCCTTTTCGCCCAACAGCCAAACCGTATCATTGCTTGATCTGCCTAATGCCGCGCGCATCATCAGCGAATTAAAACAACAGGCCGATGTGGTTATCGTATCCTTTCACGGTGGAGGCGAGGGTACCGAATATGAGCATGTAACCCGCGATACAGAAACTTACAAGGGCGAAAACCGTGGCAATGTTTACGCCTTTGCCCATAATGCCATTGATGCCGGTGCCGATGTAGTTTTAGGCCATGGCCCGCACCTTACCCGTGGCATGGAGCTGTATAATGATCGCCTTATAGCCTACAGCCTCGGTAACTTTTGCACCTATAAAGGTGTTAACACAACCGGCTTTTGCGGACTGGCGCCTTTACTCAAGATCGCCATAAACAAAAAGGGCGAGTTTACCGGCGGACAGATCATTGCCACCCGGCAAACTTACCCGCAAGGCTTACGTGTTGATACAGCCAACCGTGTCATCAAGCGCATAAAGGCATTAATCGCGACGGATTTCCCGGAATCAACCCTCAATATAGCCGATGACGGCCGTATAACACCAATGCGTTAAACAGCTTTGTCGGCCGTGTTGCGTATCAGGCTCACACCTGTAAAAAAGAATATCATAGCTATAATTCCTACCACTATCAGTGTAGTAGTTTCACCACTTTTTTGAATGATGTTCAGCCCTGTGTAAATCAGGCCGGCGATGCCCAACAGGGTAAGTATGGTGCCGAAAGTACGTTTTAAGTTCATGGTTATTTTGTGTTTGCTTTAACAAAACAAATTGCACACCAATAATTAGTTCTATATTTATTTAAACCTTTAATCGTTGTTTATGGATATTTCTATCTCGCTTACGGTAATACTTGTTGTATTGATCGTTATCCTGTTCAGTTCATTTGTGACCGTAAAACAGGGCACTATAGCCGTTGTTACCATATTTGGTAAATACCGCCGTATACTTACACCGGGCCTGAATTTTAAGATACCGCTTATCGAGTTGATCTACTCGCGTATATCCATACAAAACCGTTCGGTCGAGCTGGAGTTTCAGGCTGTAACTTATGATCAGGCTAATGTTTACTTCAAGGCCATGCTGCTTTATTCGGTGCTCGATCAGCGGGAAGAAACCATCAAGAACGTGGCTTTTAAGTTTGTTGACGAACGCAACCTGATGCAGGCTCTGGTGCGCACCGTTGAGGGCTCCATACGTGCCTTTGTAGCCACCAAACGCCAGGCAGATGTACTGATACTCCGTCGCGATATTGTAGAGCACGTAAAGGAGCAGCTGGACAATATACTGGAAAGCTGGGGCTATCACTTGCAGGATCTGCAATTGAATGATATTACGTTTGATGATATAATCATGAAATCAATGAGCCAGGTAGTGGCATCAAACAACCTGAAAGCTGCCGCCGAGAACGAAGGCCAGGCCCTGCTGATCACCAAGACCAAGGCTGCCGAGGCCGAGGGTAATGCCATCAAAATATCAGCCGAGGCCGAGCGCCAGGCTGCACAGTTGCGCGGTCAGGGTATCGCCTTATTCCGCGAGGAAGTGGCCAAGGGTATGACGGTGGCCGCCAAAGAAATGCAGGAAGCCAATATGGATACCTCGGTAATACTATTCACCATGTGGACGGAATCCATCAAGCACTTTGGCGAGAACTCAAAAGGCAACGTTATCTTCCTGGATGGCTCGGTAGATGGCCTGCAACGCACCATGAAAGAAACTATGGGCTTAAACCTTTTAAAGGATGATGCGGTCAAAAAGTAAAACTTTTTGGCTGTATGGTATCAAAATTTATCAGGTTAATGTTGGTGGCTTTGCTTTGCTCGGCCACCAACAGCTTTGCACAACAGGGCTATAAAACACTTACCGCTAATGATTTTCAGGGCATGCCGCGTCGCAGCAGTTTTGGGGCGGTTGCCTATACCAATTGCAGCATAAGCTATAATTACACGGTAAAGCGCATAAAGGGCGTGTTCAAGATCGATTTTGAGGTAAGCATGGTGATGAATAAGGATAAATCATGGCTTGATGTTACCCGTATTAAAAGCCCCGAAATGATGGTCGAGGTGTTACGACACGAGCAAGGCCATTATGCCATAGCCTATTTACAGCAGCAGGAAGTGCTGCGAACTTTTAATCGAACCCAGTTCGGCCGTGATTACAGCATGGTGATAGCTGATATTTTTAACCGGATTGATGCCAAATACCAGCAACTTAATAAGGATTATGAGGATGATACCAACCACATGCAAAACCGCGCACAGCAAGCCGTATGGGATAAGCATCTGCAAAAAAAGGTAAGTAATTTGCCGCCGTTAACGGCATCAATGTAATAAAGCAAAAAAGCGGTGTCACCTAATAGGTGACACCGCTTTTTTTATTGGCCGATCTGTTAATATAACAAATGATCGTACGGATACCTGGCTGTATGTATGGCCTTAACCTTATCGTACAATAGCTGACGGAACTCGTCGATATTTTCGCGCTTGGCGGCTGATATAAATATGGCCGGGCTGTTGTGGCGTGCCATCCAGCTTTGCTTAAAATCTTCAAGCGTTAGCGGTTTCAGTTCCTCACCCTCAAAAACCTCGGTAGGTTTGTACGCGTCAATTTTGTTGAATACGGTGATGTTATCCTTATCAACCGCTCCCAGATCCTTCAACGTTTCGTTAACCGTACGTATCTGATCCTCAAAGTTAGGATGCGATATATCAACCACGTGTATCAAAATATCGGCCTCGCGTACCTCATCCAATGTCGATTTAAAGCATTCCACCAAATGGTGAGGTAACTTGCGGATGAAGCCTACAGTGTCTGACAGCAGGAAAGGTGCGTTCTCAATAACAACCTTGCGTACCGTAGTATCCAGCGTAGCGAACAGCTTATTCTCAGCAAATACATCCGATTTTGAAAGCATGTTCATAATGGTTGATTTACCTACGTTGGTATAACCCACTAATGCCGCACGAACCAGTTGATGGCGGTTCTTGCGCTGAGTTTCATTCTGGCGGTCAATGCTTTTCAGCTTATCCTTTAACAACGATATCTTATTCAGGATCAAACGACGGTCAGTTTCAATTTGCGACTCACCCGGGCCACGCATACCAATACCACCCTTTTGGCGCTCTAAGTGGGTCCACATACGGGTTAGGCGTGGCAGCAGGTATTGCAGCTGTGCCAGCTCCACCTGTGTTTTGGCCTGTGCCGTTTGCGCACGACCGGCAAAAATATCCAATATAAGGTTGTTACGATCGAGTATCTTCACCTTCAGCTCGTTCTCAATGTTACGCAACTGCGATGGCGACAGCTCATCGTCAAACACCACTATATCAATTTCTTCGGCTATTACATATTCCTTTATTTCTTCAAGCTTGCCGGTACCAACATAGGTAGCGCGCTCAGGGCGCATCAGTTTCTGGGTAAAATGCTTAACGGTTTTGCCGCCTGCTGTTTCCACCAAAAACTCCAGCTCCTCCAAATATTCTTTTTCCAATTCTTCGGTTTCGTCGGCAGTGATAACGCCAACCAAAATCGCTTTCTCCTGCTTCACAGCAGTATCATAAAATTTTTGTTTCATTCAATAAAATGATTAACAATCAAAATGCCAAGTTACTAAAAGGCATTGTTTTACTCATGCACATGCCAAAATAACATACGGCAATATGTTGAGAGGGCATTTAACCCGGCAGTAATGATCAAGTACTAAAAGAGATTAATTAACATACTCCGGTCCGGCTATTGGGCAATAGCTTTACCTGGGAACCAAAGCATTAAGCAAATACGGTAGTAATTTCCATGATGATGCAAAGATAATGATTTTTTGATATTTGTGTATTTATCTATTAGCAATGTCATTTTGAACGAGGTACGAGGAGAAATCTGTCGCTTGATTATGAACGCGTACAGATTTCTCGCTATCGCATCGAAATGACAAGAATAAAAAATGAAACAAAAGCACAAACCATAAATAACCGTATCCTCCGGCCTCTTAATTTTCGGGTAGCACTAATAATTCACTGGCTTTCATAGAAAATTAAAAAGCCGGCGATTTTTGTTTCTTTTGATCGCTCAAAAGAAATTTAGGACAGGTGATGAACTTTGCTTTATTAAAAGTTTGTGCTTTATTTCAGAGGTTGTGCTTTAACCATCGTCAGCCTGCTCTTGGCCGCAGAGGCCAGTTATTTTACCTTAGATGCAAAGTAACCAAACATCAAGGCAGAAAAAACCTTCCACCCACAGGCCATACTCCCTGGCCCGGTTTTCTGCCAGGCCACCGCTCTTTTTTGAAGAACATAATTTTATAAAAGTCCTCCCCCTCGGGGAGGATTATTCGCATATTGCTGTTTATTTTTAATGGTGCTCATGAGGGCTGCGCCGTTTAGGAGGGGTTGTATGAGCAGATATCTGTCGTTTGGCAATGAACGCAGACAGATTTCTCGCTACCGCATCGAAATGACAGAATCTTAAAAATTAATAATTTGCGAAACTCCTCCCTTGCCCTCCCCAAGGAGGGAATTAATCCCCTCTCCCTCATTTCTTAATCAAGATTAAGATTTTGCTGCCCGCGGCTATGCACCTTTGTATTGTAAACGCCGGCACAAACATTTAATCACATTTTAAAAATTAAGAAATATCATGGAAACCAGGATCAAAATACACGAAATAGCACCTGATGCATTTAAAGCTATGTATGGCCTTGAAGCCTATATGCAAAAAAGCGGACTTGAAAAAAGCTTGTACGAGCTGATAAAAATTCGCGCGTCACAAATTAACGGCTGTGCTTACTGTTTAGATATGCACACTAAAGACGCCCGTAAGATAGGCGAAACCGAACAACGTATTTACGTACTACCCGCATGGCGCGAAACCGACTTTTTTACCGCCGAAGAACAAGCCGCGCTTGCCTTAACCGAGGAAGTGACCAACATACAAGGCCACGTAAGCAATGCTACTTACCAACAGGCGGTAAGTGTATTGGGCGAGCAAAAAACAGCACAGGTAATTATGGCCGCGGTAACCATTAACGCGTGGAACCGCATAGCCATCACTACACATTTAATGCCCGAAAGAGCTTAAGTTTTTCTTTAAGTTTGTTGTTAATAGCAAAGGCCCCGGTTTTCGGGGCCTTTGTGTTTTATGGGGTCGATTATTTTTTCCAAACGTTGTTGTCAGGATTGTAATCGGGTAGGGTTTTGTCAGGGTCGTAAGTTACCTGAACAACTTCCTCGGTTGACGGGTGTTTGTAAACGAATGATACGTTACGTTCCCAAATTTCAACAGGTAGTTTTACACGCTCGGTTTTGCCGCTTTTGTATTTTATCTCTAACGGAACCGGCATCGCCATTTTTTCCATATTAGTTAGGGTGATCAGCACGCCTTTTGATGGGTCAACGTCAACATTTTTAACATCGTTAACTGCTACGTCAAGCCTCCAGTTGTTGGTGAACCACCCGCGCCAAAACCATTGCAGGCTTTCGCCTCCAACGTTCTCCATCGTGCGGAAGAAATCATCAGGCGTAGGGTGTTTGAATGCCCAGCGCTCCACATAGGTACGGAAGGCCAGGTCAAAACGCTCTTTACCCAATATCTGCTCGCGCAGCATGGTAAGGCCGAAGCCTGGTTTAAAATATAGCAGCATGCCAATGTTCTTCTCTTTCATGTTGGCAGGCGCGCTTAATACGCTTTCCAGGTCAGGTTTGGTAGCGAACTCGCCTACGCGTTGCATGTCCATCGGGCGTTTGTTGGCATACTCGCCGTTGTTGAAATCCTCAGTGGTTAGGGTGTTGATAAAGGTGTTGAAGCCTTCATCCATCCAACCATAAACGCGCTCGTTTGAGCCAACGATCATCGGGAACCAGGTGTGGCCGAATTCATGATCGTTAACACCCCAAAGGCTGCCTTTTTTAGCTTTGTATCCGCAGAAAACAATACCAGGATATTCCATACCACCTACAATGCTGGCTACAGCGGTAGCGGCAGGGTAAGGGTATTCAAACCATTTTTTTGAATTGTATTCAACTGATTTTTTAACGTATTCGGTTGAGCGTGCCCAGGCATCGTTGCCATCGCTTTCTTCAGGGTATGCTGATATGGCTAATGATTTTTTGCCGCTTGGCAGGTTCATTTTAGCCGCGTCGACAATAAAAGATGCTGATGAAGCCCATGAAGCATCACGTGCGTTCTTTATGCGGAATTTCCAGGTCAGCTCGGTTTTACCTACCGGGCGTGATGCCGGGTTGGTAACCTCTTTAGCCGAACGGATGATAACCGTTTTGTCGCTTTGCGAGGCCTCGGCCCAACGTTTTTGCTGCTCGGCGGTGTAAACCTCTGATGGGTTAAGCAGCTCGCCCGATGCTACCACGATGTGGTTGGCCGGAGCAGTAATGGTCAGATCGAAATCGCCATACTCCAAATAAAACTCAGCCGGGCCGGTGTAAGGCACCACGTTCCAACCCAAAACATCATCATACACACATACGCGTGGGTACCATTGTGCTATGGTGTATACCTTACCATTCTTGGTGTTCAGTATACCTGTGCGGTCTGATCCGTACTCGGGGCTGATGTATGAAAATTCGATACGCAGTTTTATCTGTCCGCCTTCGGCAGCTACGTCCTTCGGCAAAAATACCTGCATGCGGGTATCATTGATGATGTATTTCAGCTCAGTTTCGCTGCCTACCAGTTTTACTGATTTTATTTTATGCCCTGCATCAAAAATTTGCCCGTGGCCACCGTTACGGCTACCGGTAGGAGGCACGATGGCTGATCCGCGCGAATCCTGCTTGAACAGGTTTTGATCAAGGTGCATCCATATAAAGCCTAATTTTTGAGGGCTATTGTTGGTATAGGTAAGTACCTCGGTACCGGTAATTTCGTTGGTTTTGTCGTTAAGTTTGGCAGTAAGCTGATAGTCGGCACGGTTTTGCCAGTATTTGGGGCCTGGTTCGCCGCTTGCCGCGCGGTATTCGCTGCCATTTTTAGTGTAGAAATTAGGGCCGAAAGCATCATGATAATCATACTTTGATGCTGATGCGTCCTGAGCCTGGGCCATGCCGGTTTGGGCAAAAGCCATAACAGCCAGCATAGCGCCGGCTACGTACTTAAAGGTCATGTTAATCAGTTTTATAAAATAATAACAGCAAGTATACCACAATTAGCTGTAATTGAGCTATGCAGTAAAGCAATTGTTACTGATTTTACGCTTTAGAGTTCTGATTATCAGGTTGCCCAAATAAAAAAAGCGACCCGTAGGCCGCTTTGTATTATTTGTTAAAATGCTTTTTATAAACATCCTCGTTAAAACCGAAGTAGAGGTATCCGGGATCTTCAATAACCGGGCGTTTTATCATGCTGGTTTTTTCCTGTAGCAGTTTAAGCGCGTCGGTATTGGTTTTCACGCTTTCCTTAACCTCGGGGGCAAGCTGTTTCCAGGTGAGGCCCTGCTTGTTCAAAAACTTTTCGTAACCGGCCTTTTGGTCCCATTCGGTTAGTTTTTCGTTGCTGATGCCAAGTTTTTTAAAGTCGTGAAACTCGTAGTCAACTTTATTTTCTTTAAGCCAGTCAATGGCTTTTTTTACAGTATTGCAGTTGGTTATTCCGTAAACTTTCATGACGGTAAAATTAACCATTTCCGCCACTACTTTTGCCCCCGCTGCTGTCATCATTGTTAATGCCACGCTGGTTCTTTTTGATCTCGCCGCTCAGCTTGCCAAATTTATAGCTTAAGCGTATGGCGAAATGGCGGTATATCTGGTTATAGGTGGAATTCTGTACAAAATCGGGCGTAATGGTTGATGAGGTATTGCGCCAGTTTTTACCATACGGATTGTTAGCTACCAGTGCTATACTGGCATTCTTATCCCAAAACTCCTTGCTCACTACATACGAGTTGTACATAAAGAACCTCGATTTACCTTGCAACGTTACCGAACCGCTAAAGTAACCGGCATTCAGGCCAATGCGGTAACCTTTCTCAAACTTATAACCAATGTTGGCAAAAGCGTTGCCAATATACCCTGCATTATTGTAAAGCTGACCATTGTAAGTGCCCTCTAACCAAATGCGCGATATCTGGCCGTTCAGGCTTAATGATAGCTTTTTGGTGATATCGTAATTGGTATTCACATTAAGTCCCAAAGTTCTGTTACTACCAATGTTCTCGTAATTGGTAGTAGTGATTTTTTGTGATTGATTGTTGATCAGCGTATCTCTGAAACTGGTAACACTTTGTATGGAGTTGTTCGAGAACGCGTAACTTAAGCCAATATTGATAGAACCTTTCGCGAAGTTGCTGTAAGTAAGCTCAAAGGTGTTGTTCAGTTCCGGTTTAAGATTAGGATTACCTGTGCTGATGAATAACGGGTTCGACCTGTCGACAAATGGATTTAACTGGTAGATACCCGGCCTGCGTATACGCTGGGTAAAGCCCAGGTTAAAGCTGCTGGTTTTGAACTTGCGCTGTAACGATATGGACGGGATCAGGTTATTATAGTTGGTATTCAACTCCGGCTGACCGGCCTCAAACGTTGCATTGATGGTAGTGTACTCCAACCTCAAACCCGCCTTGGCTGACCATTTTTCGCCTTTCAACGAGTAGGAGTTATACACGCTGTAAACGTTTTGCTGATAGTCGAATATGTTCGACTGCGAATCATTACGATCATAAACTCCCGGGCTTATCAGGGTATCGGTATTAAATTCGCTGTAGTTATTACGCAATATGCCTTTGGCACCGGCCTCAATATTTACCTTTTTTAGCGGATGCACGTAATCTAACTGTACAGTATGCTCTTTAGTACCCTGATCGTTATTCTGTAAAAAGTTGGCCTGGTTGTAATTTAATGCTTCACTAAAAGTATTCTCGGTAACCTGATCGTTAGGGGAGTAGCTGTATTTGTATGATAGAGTAAGCAACTGCTCCTTATTCTTTTTAAAGCCTAACTGGTAGTTCAGCGCCGCGTCAACGCCGGTGTAATGGCTCACGCTGTTGCTTAACTGCCTGTAGCGCTGGGTTACGGCACTGCCACTGTTAAATAATTGCGATAACAGGTCATTAGATTGGTTGTTCTTTTCCCTGTACATCTCGAACGAGCCGGTAAGCAGGTTAAGCGAATCTATCTCATAGCTTAACTCGCCGTTGCCATACATGTAGCGGCCATCAAATTTATTGATGCCGTTTTGCAATAACAGCGATTGATCGGCTGTACGTAGCTGGCTGTTCTCTGAACTGTTCTCGTTCTCCGGCTGTCGGCCAGCACCGGCGTAGCCGGCAAAGCCTAATTTTCCTTTTTTAACGGTACCGTTCAGGTTAAAGCCCTGACCCCAAACCGTGTTGTGGCGAACGTTCACACCAATGTTGTAGCCTTCATCGGCATTAGTTTTTGTGATGATGTTGATGATACCTGCCAAGCCCTCTGCATCGTATTTTGCCGGGGGAGTGGTGATCACCTCTATTTTCAGGATGTTGGTAGCAGGCATGGCCTTCAATACGTCCGATGGGTTTTTAGCCATCAGTGCCGACTCCTTGCCGTTAATTAATATTTTGTAGGCACCACTACCTTTCAACTTAATAGCGTCAGATGCATCTACGCTTAGCAAAGGCACTTTTCGCATCATATCCAGCGCGGTGTAGGCTTTGCTTTCAGGGTCGGCCTGTACGTCGTAGCTCAGGCGATCAACCTCCTGTTTCATCACGGGTTTAACGGCTGTTACCTGTACCTCGCCCAGCTGTTTTGATGATGCCGAGAACATGATGCGGCCCAGCTCATTCACCGGTTTGGCTTCAAGCGTAATAACCTTATTGCTATAGCCCACAAAGGCTAATACCAGTTGATATTGTTTACCGGCAGGGGCGGTTAATTCAAAGCTACCATCGCCTTTGGAGAGGGCGCTTTTTACCGGCGATTTAGTAGCAGCATCCTGCAAGGCCACGGTAACAAAGTCGAGCGGTTTATTGGTGGCTGAATCAATAACTATCCCTTTTACGGATATGTTCCCTCCCGGTGCCTGCGCAAACAAGCATAGCGATAGCGTACAATATAAAATTGTGAGTAAAGTGGCTTTCATTTTTTAGGTTTCTGTGGTGTGTTTCTGTTAGGGCGCAAGTTACCCATGCCATGCTACATAAAGCGGTTGTTTAACAAAATTTAACTAAGCAATAGTTAAATTTTAACATTCGCTACTTATTGTACCTGGTCATGGTAAGCTCGGTGCCGATGGTTGCAAAGCTTTTTATCATGTCAATCGAGCGATCAACAAGGGCTGGTAATTCCGGTATTTCGTCAGCATCAAAGCCACTCAACACATAATCAACCTGCTGCCCTTTGGGGTAGTTATCGCTTATACCAAAGCGTAACCTCGCGTAGTTGTTATGGCCAAGGGTAGCCTCAATGTGCCTTAACCCGTTATGCCCCGCCGCGCTGCCTTTGGGTTTTAAACGCAGAGTGCCTAATGGTAACGCGAGGTCATCAACAATAACCAAAACGTTCTCTAAAGGTACCTTAAGTTCGTTCATCCAGTAGCTAAGCGCTTTCCCGCTCAAATTCATATAGGTAGTAGGCTTTATTAAATGCAGCTTGCGGCCTTTAAAAGATGTTTCGGTGTGGTAAGCGTGGCGTCCCATACTAAACTTCACCCCATCCTGTCGAGCCAGCTCATCAAGTACCATAAAACCTATGTTATGTCGTGTATCGGCATACTCAGGGCCTATGTTACCCAACCCAACTATCAAATATTTCATTTAGGAGAAAAGACGGTTAATTATTTAAAACGTTACAGTAAACTGCAATTTTTATTTGAAAAAAACTTTTTTGCAAAGATATAGATTTAGCCCGGCACCATCAATCAGCGGGCCTGAGTAAAATTCATGATGCAATTTGTTAAAATGTGTTAATGACATATAAAAATGTGAAATAAAAGCTTTTACTTGCGTTTAAATCGCAACTATAAACTTCACTCTTGTCACAATTTAATGAAACCAACCTTTTTATCACTTTTGTGCTGCCTGCTATTTTTTACCACGGCATCGGCACAAAACAAAGCTACCTTAAAGGGTACTGTAATTGATTCGGCCAGTAACACGGCGCTTGAACATGCCACCGTTACCGTTATCGATGTTAAGGACTCATCAATGGTAGCCTATACCCTTAGCCGGGCTAATGGCGGCTTTGAGCTATCGGGCCTGCCGCTAAACCGCGATGTTAAGTTGCTGGTAACCTTTGTAACCTATAAATCATTCCGCAAAAATTTCAATTTTACTACCGGAGGAGTAACCGATGTGGGCAAAATTATTATGGCCGGCAGTATGATGGAGGAGGTGGTGATCAAGGGCGAGCGTGTACCCATTGTAATGAAAAAGGATACCATAGAGTTTAATGCCGAAGCCTTTAAAACCCGCCCAAATGCCATGCTGGAGGAATTACTGAAAAAGATACCCGGTATGCAGGTGAATAAGGATGGATCATTCACCGTAAATGGTAAAACGGTGAGTAAGCTGCTGATAGATGGCAAGGAGTTTTTTGGCAACGACCCTAAGATAGCCACCAAGAACCTCGACGCCTCTATTGTGGATAAGGTGCAGGTATATGATGACAGGGAGAACGACCCCGACCACCTGGTGAGCGAGGTAAATGTTAACAAGATTGTGAACATTAAACTAAAACGGGCCATAAAGCGCAGCATATTTGGCAAGGTGTATACCGGTGGCGGCTCGCGCGACAGGTATGAAACCGGCGGATTATTCAATATGTTTAGAGATACCTTGCAGCTAAGCGTTATAGCCATGAGCAATAACCTCAACAAAACAGGCTTTAGCAGCCAGGAATTGTACAGCAATGGTGGCTTTGACCGCAGTGGGGGCGATGCCTTATGGAACGGTTCGGTGCAGCTTGGGGGCCGTGGCTGGGGTGGTATTGAAAAAGTAACATCGAGCGGGTTTAACCTTAATGGAGATTACGGTAAAAAGCTTAAGCTTAACCTGATGTACTTTTATAACGAAACCCGCAACATCAATCAAAGCAGCAATTTTGTGGAACAGTATATAAGGGATACCACATTGTTTAGCCGTAATGCGTACGGCTCGGAGAGTAAAAGTTTCGGGCATAATATTAATGGCCTGGTGGAGTGGAAGCCTGACACTGTAAACAGTCTTACTTATCGACCCAACCTGTCGTTCAATAATAATAGCAGCGATAATTCATCAAACGGTAACAGCTACAACAGTTTTAATGCCCGGGTTAATGATAATGAAAGCAAAGGAACCAACAGCGGCAATTCATCAACCTTTGGCCATAGCCTGATATATAACCGCAGGGGTAAAAAGCGGCGCGAAGAATCGTTCACGCTGACGCATAACCTGAGTTTTAACCCCAACAAAACAGATGGGTTTAACATGAACCGCACCACAAGTTATGTATCAACAGTGCCATCGTTTTTGTTGGACAGGTATAATACCAGCGATAACAAAAACTCATCGGGCAGCCTTTCATTAAGCTATCGTTACCCACTATCGAAAAAACTGGTGGTTGATGTGGTTACCTCGGCCGATTATAACAATGCTGATCAAAACCAATTTGTGTACGATAGGGATACCCTTACGAATCGCTATAGCATATTACTCCCCGACCAAAGTGCCGACCTTAACCGCCGCACCTGGACAAAAAATGTTAAACCTGGCGTTACCTGGCGTATGTCGAAAAAAATATCAATTATTGCAGGGGTAACACAGCAATGGCAAAACCTTACCGATGTTTTTGATGTAGGCACGGTAAAGCGATCGTACAGTTTTTTAATGCCGACGTTAAGGTTAGAGTTGTTTGATCGTATCTCCATATCAATGGATAAGGGGTATAACCTGCCTTCCATATCCGATCTGCGGCCGGTTACCATTGTGTATAGTCCGCAATCATCATTCATAGGTAACCCCGGGTTAGAGCCATCGTCAAATACCCGTTTTACTCTCAACTATTATAATTACAATTTTGAGAAAGGGCTAAACATGTATGCCTGGTTTAACTACTCGGTAACACAAAATACCGTAATACATAAAAGCACTATTACCAGCAATAGCGTGCACACCACTACACCGGTTAACGCGGGGCAAAGTGTAAATATGTACGGCTCGTTCTCGTTTGGTAAGGAGTTTAAAAAAAGTAAGATATGGCGTTTCGGCCTGCGCAGCAGTGCTGGTCCTAATTATCGTGAGCGTATCAATATGATCAACGATGAATCGGGCAAGGAGCGTAACTGGACAGCGACATTTACCCAGGGCGGAGATGTTGCATGGAATGATCAGATAGAGTTTAATACTAATGTTACCTACTTCCGCAACTGGACGAGGTATGATTACGCCAGCGGCCAAAGCCAAAACCTGAAGGGCTTTACCATGCAAAACAACATTAATGTGCGCTGGCCTAAAAAGGTGGTTTGGGAGGGTAAGCAGGAATTTACCTACAACTCGCAGATAGCTGATGGTTTCCGCAAGAGTAATAATATACTAAGCGCGTCAGTTGCGTTGCAGATGTTTAAAAAGGAGCAGGGAGAGATAAAGTTGGCGGTGTATGATTTGCTCGATCAAAATATCAATATATACCGCTTTACCACTACCAACGCGCTTATTGACGGGCAGAATAATACGCTTAAAAGATATTTCCTGCTCACATATACCTATAAATTCAACGTGCTGAAAACTAAGTAGCGTTAAAACGTAAGGCACAAAAAAAAGCGGTAAGGATATCCTCACCGCTTTTTTTATTGCTAACAGATCATGTTATCTGATTATTTACCTTTTGCAGCTTCCTGCTCAGCCTGACGTAATGCACGTGAGGTGGTTACTGATACGATAGTATCTTCCTGAGCGTTGGTGATAGCAAGGTTGTCTAATTTAATGTCGCGAACGCGTACTGATTTACCAACTTCAAGCTCCTCGATGCTAACTTCGATGTTATCAAGGTGATCTTTAGGTAAGCCTTTGATACGTAGCTTACGTAATTTTTGAACCAGTTTACCACCTACTTTAACACCCGGAGAAGTACCGGTTAATTGTACAGGGATCTCGATAGCGATTGGTTTGCTTTCGTCAAGCTGTAAAAAGTCAACGTGTAAAAGTTGTTCAGTTAACGGGTGAAACTGAATGTCTTTAATAATAGCCTGCGCTTTTTTGCCGGCAATGTCAAGGTCGATGAAATGAACAACCGGAGTGTAAACAACGGCTTTCAAATCAGCTGCGGATACTGAGAAGTGAGTTTGAGTTTCACCTCCGTACAGAACTGCCGGCACCTGGCCTTCATAGCGCAGCTCTTTAGCATCTCTTTTCCCTACGTTCTCTCTTAGAGAACCGCTAATAGCAAATGATTTCATTTTTTGTATTTATTTATTGTTTATTCCGTGGCGCTTGCCGCCACAAAGTCTTTATTAATTCATGCTGATAACTATGAGCCATCAACCATGAACTATATGCTTTTTTTAATCTACTTTAAAAAGCTGGCTTATTGAGCCATGCTCGTTCACGTTCATTATCGCTTTGGCAAAAAGGTCAGCTGTTGATAGCACCCTTATTTTGCTGCTTTGCTGCTTTAACGGAATAGTATCGGTTACTATCAGCTCAGTTAAGGCTGAGTTCTCGATGGTTTCGTAAGCCTTGCCAGATAATACCGGGTGTGTACATACCGCCCTTACACTGCGTGCGCCACGCTCCATAATGAGGCCTGCTGCTTTTGATAGGGTACCTGCTGTATCGCAAATATCATCTATCAGTACAATGTCCTGATCAACCACATCGCCTATCACCGTCATTGATTCAATCTCATTAGCGCGTTTACGGCGTTTGTCGCAAATAACTACCTCAGCGTTAAAAAACTTGGCAAAGGTGCGTGCGCGGTACGAGCCACCCATATCAGGCGACGCGATGGTAAGGTTTTCGAGCCCCAGGCTTTTGATGTACGGTACAAATATTACCGAGGCATCAAGGTGATCAACCGGAACATCAAAAAAGCCCTGTATCTGCGCTGCGTGCAAATCCATGGTCATGATACGGTTGATGCCTGCCGCTACCAACAGGTTGGCAACAAGCTTGGCGCCGATAGCCACACGTGGCTTGTCTTTACGATCCTGACGGGCCAATCCAAAATAAGGTATAACAGCGGTTACGTAGTGGGCTGATGCACGGCGGGCCGCGTCAATCAGCATCAGCAACTCCATCAGGTTATCAGTAGGCTGGTTGGTTGATTGTATCAGAAATACATCACAACCACGTACCGACTCATTAAAGTGAGGCTGAAACTCGCCATCGCTAAAGCGTGAAAGGATAACTTCACCAAGTTCACGACCATAGCTTGCCGATATTTCGGTAGCCAGCTCTTTTGAACCTAATCCTGAGAATAATTTAACAGGGTTAAACTGTAACGGCATTTTATTTGGATTTCAAACGCGTTGATACATCATTTAGAGATACTTCACGCGCCCGTATAAAACCTTAAAAACACAATTCGGATTTCAAATTCTCTATCGGTTTAAGCCGAAACTGAAAATTCAAAATCCGAATCTTTTTGTTGTTGCCCGACCTGGATTCGAACCAAGACAAACGGTACCAAAAACCGTCGTACTACCATTATACTATCAGGCAATCTCCGTTGGATAATTGCTTTTCCGAACGGAATGCAAATGTAAGACGATTTTTGAAATGGTAAAAATTTTTTTGAAAAAAAATTACAAGCTGTTTTGCTGCACGGCTTTACGGCGTTAAAATATGTTAACTGCTAAGTTTTTAATAGTAACATTAAGGATAGTTTGTTATTTTCGGCAGCTTATAAAGCTGTATAGTATTTATATCATTTAACGATGAATTACAACAAGATAAACAATCTTTTTGGCTGGCTGGCCTTTTTGATAGCCACCATTACCTACGTTTTAACGCTCGAGCCATCAACCAGTTTTTGGGATTGCGGCGAATTTATTGCCTGTATATACCGGTTACAAGTGGCCCACCAGCCCGGCGCGCCGCTGTTTACCATGATAGGCAAAGCCTTTTCGCTGCTATCATTGGGCGATAATACCAAGGTGGCGTATTTTACCAACATGGCATCGGCCTTATCAAGCAGCGCTACCATATTGTTTCTGTTTTGGACAATAACCGCGCTGGCCAAAAAGCTATTGGTTAAACCGGGCGTACAAATAACCACGGCCAACCTGATCCTGATTATTGGAGCGGGTTTGGTAGGTTCGCTGGCCTATACCTTTTCAGATACGTTCTGGTTCTCGGCTGTCGAGTCAGAGGTTTACGCCGAATCATCGTTATGTACGGCCATCGTATTCTGGGCCATCCTGAAATGGGAAGCCCACGCCGATGAGCCTCACGCCAACCGCTGGATAGTTTTCATAGCCTACGTAATGGGCTTATCTATCGGTATACACTTGTTAAACTTGCTGGTTATACCTGCCATAGCGCTGGTTATTTACTTCCGCAAAACCGAAAAGGCTACTTCAGGTGGCGCGCTTTTATGGTTCTTTGGTGGTATCGTGGCTGTAGCCTTTGTGCTTTGGGGAGTGATACAGTTCACGGTAAAAGGTGCCGCGTTCTCTGATCTGTTCTTTGTAAATACATTGGGCATGGGTTTTGGTACCGGTGCCGTTACCTTCTTTGTATTATTGGTAGCATTGCTGATAACCGGTATATATTATACCATTAACCCGGTTAAACCGGCCATTTTAGCTGCCGCGGTATTGTTTGTGCTACTTGCTGGCATAAGCAGCGGTATTATTGGTTTAATAGTGGCCATTGCCGTATTAGCATTTTTGGAGTATGTGGTTAAGATCCGCGAAAAGCGTTTCGCGCTTAACAGCTTTTTGGTTTGTTTGGCATTCATTCTGTTTGGTTACAGCTCTTTCGTGATGATCGTTATCCGTGCAAAAGCCGGTACTAATCTTAACAATAGCGATCCGCAGGATGCCTTCGCGCTTAACAGCTACCTTAACCGTGATCAGTATGGCGATACTCCTTTAATGTATGGCCAGTTCTTTGATTCGGAACTTACCGATCAGAAAGAAGGTGCCGCTATATATCGTCGTGGTAAGGAAAAATATGAGATAGCAGGCAGAAAGATCAAGAATATATACGATCGTAATACCTTCTTCCCGCGTATGTTCAGCGATAAGCCGAGCCATGCGCAGTTTTACCGCCAATGGGCGCAGTTAGGTGCCGAGGAGCATCCTAATCTTGTGACCAACTTCAAGTTCTTCATGACCTGGCAGGTTACGCAAATGTATACCCGCTATTTTCTGTGGAATTTTGTTGGCCGTACCAACGATCAGGATGGGCAGATAGACGCTAATGGTGTTGACGGTAATTGGGTAACTGGTTTCAGGCCTAACCAGCCATTACCTTACTCGGTAACTAAAAGTAAGTCATACAACCATTTATACGCCCTGCCGTTAATTATCGGTTTAATGGGTGCTGTATACCATTTCCGCCGTAACCAAATGGACGCGGGTATTGTGGGGGTACTGTTCTTTTTTACAGGTTTGGCCATTGTGCTTTATCTTAACCAGGACCCATTACAACCACGTGAACGTGATTACGCTTACGCGGGTTCGTTCTATGCCTTCGCGATATGGATAGGCCTGGGCGTATTATTCATCGCCGAAATATTGAGCAGGCTGAACGCTAAAACAGCGGCGGCAATATCAACCGTGGTATGTTTGTTAGCAGCCCCGGCATTAATGGCCAGCCAGGAGTGGGATGACCACAACCGCTCAACCAAGCTTACACCGCATGATATGGCTTACAACTACCTTAACTCGTGCGAGCCGAATGCCATACTGTTTGTTTATGGCGATAACGATACTTACCCGCTGTGGTACATTCAGGAAGTTGAAGGCGTTAGGCCCGATGTGCGCATTGTTAACCTGAGCTTGCTGGGTACCGATTGGTACATCCGCCAGATGAAGGGTAAAATGAATGAATCGGCACCGCTGCCTATCACCATGCCTAACGAGAAATTCCAGGCCGGTGTACGCGATGTTATTTATTACAGCGATGGCAACGTACCGGGATCAACAGATGTAAAAGAGTTGTTTGACTTTATTACTTCGGATGATCCGCGTGCTATGGCCGAGCTGCAAAGCGGCGCCAAAACCAACTACCTGCCAACTAAAAACTTTAAACTATCGGTTGATGTTAACGAGGCTAAAAAATCAGGCGCTATACCCGCCGGCAAAGAGGCTCAGGCCGAAACCGCTATTGAGTGGAAATATCCGGGTAACTACATCACTAAAGATAACCTGGCCCTGTTAGATATTTTGGCCCATAACGATTGGAAACGCCCTATCTATTTCGCCGTTACCGTTGGTAGCGAGAACATGATCGGCCTTGACCGTTACCTGTATAACGAGGGTTTTGCCTATCACCTGATGCCGCTTAAGCCTGATACTACGGTTGCCGCGCTTGAGGCTACCAACAGCGACAAGATGTACGATAACATGGTTAACAAATTCAAATACGGCAACTTTAAAACCGCCAAGTATCTGGATCACGAATCGCAAACCATGTTCTACCCGCTTATTTCGCGTATGTACATGAACTTGGCCGATAACATGATCAAAGAAGGTAAAAACGAGCAGGTTAAAAAGCTGATAGCTAAATACGATGCCGAAATGCCTGCCGATATACCGGTGCAGGAAGTTGCCGTACGTAAATATTACCTGCTTGAAAGCGCTTACCGTGTTGGCGAAACCAAAATCGGCAACAAGCTGGCCGCGCAGATAGATGATTATTTAGTTGACATGCTTAACTACAAATATGAGTCGATGCAAAACGGAGATTCATCAGGCTCAGATAGGGATATACAGTTCACCATGTCGTTACTGAATGGCTTGGTTGGTTTAACTAAGGATTTCCATCAAACTACGCTGAACAAAACCTATTCAGATCAGCTTAAAAATTTTAGCAGCAAATTCGGAGTACCTCAGCAATAAGCGGAGGTACTTGTATAAAACAAGAAAAGCGGCCATAAGCCGCTTTTCTTGTTTTATTATAGCCGGTAATAAATTACTCGGCTTGCTTAGCTGTAGCAGGGGCTTCGGTTACCTCGGGTTCATCCTCAATAACAACACCCATTGAGCCGAATTTCTCGATACGCTCGTTAACCACCTGGTTAATGTCCTTTTGTTTAAGCTGGTTAAGCTCCTTGATCAATTGTTTTTTCAGGATGGTAGCCATAGCCACTGGGTCCTGATGAGCGCCGCCAAGAGGCTCTTTCACTACGCCATCAATCAGTTTGTTCTTTAGCATCTCGGTAGAGGTCAGCTTTAACACTTCTGCCGCGCGCTCTTTGTTCTCCCATGTTTTCCAAAGGATGGTTGAGCAGTTCTCTGGCGATATAACCGAGTACCATGAGTTATCCAGCATCAGCACACGATCGCCAATACCAATACCCAACGCGCCGCCCGATGCACCCTCGCCAATAATAACGCAAACAACAGGCACCTTAAGTACCGACATTTCCAGCAGGTTGCGGGCAATGGCTTCACCTTGTCCGCGTTCCTCAGCCTCAAGGCCTGGGTAAGCTCCCGGGGTATCGATCAGGGTAATAACCGGTTTGTTGAATTTTTCGGCCAGTTTCATCAGGCGTAAAGCCTTGCGGTAACCTTCGGGGTTAGCCATGCCAAAGTTACGGTACTGGCGCTCCTTGGTGTTACGGCCTTTTTGGTGGCCGATGATCATTACGGTTTGGCCGCCAAGGGTGGCAAAACCACCTACAATGGCCTTGTCATCGCCAACGGTACGGTCGCCGTGCAGTTCAATAAAATCGTCGCACATCAGCTCAATATACTGTAGGGTATAAGGCCTCTCCGGGTGACGCGATATTTGAACCTTTTGCCAACCGGTAAGGTTGCCGTAAATATCCTTTTGTGCTTGTTCAAGCTTGGTTTCCAGCTCGGCAATAGTGGCCGACATATCCAGCTTGTTCTTATCTTCTATTTGTACAACCTTGTCGATCTGCTGTTGCAGTTCGGCCAGCGGTTTCTCAAAATCAAATGAAATTTTCATACAACTCTATCAATCAGGCGCCAAATTTAAATAAAACCAATGGCAAATTGTTACTTGTTCTCCTGTAAACGTTCAAACTTATTTATTTGCTTTGCCGTAAGCAGCTTTTGCGTCTTGAGGCAGGCTTGTAAAATGACGTTCCTGAGTTCGCCCTGGTATATACCATAGCGGTTGGTGTAGTAGATCAGGTTGCCGTCATTTATCTTTTTTATGCGGAAAAGGCTGTCAATTGCCCGCTCGTTACGGATAATGAACACGCCCATTTCCTTTTTTTTGCGGATAAGCTCGGTATTGATAGTGCTTATTTTGCTTACCTGCGCATCATCCAGTTTCAATTTATCCTTAACACTTAATACCTGATCGGGGGCAGGGTAGTGGTTTAATACTGCTGCCGCTGCCATGTTATACATATCATCACCCTTTTGCAGTGCATCATATTGTTTAAGGCTGAGGGTTTTTACTACCGATGGTTTAGTGGTGCTATCCGTTTGCGCGAATACACTTAGCGAAAAAACAGAAATTATAGATAATGATAGTATCGATCTAAGCATAAGCAGTGGTTTGTTTTTTAACGGCGGTGTAATGTATGTAGTATAAATTTTATTTAGTGTTATGTGCCGATGCAGGCGGTAAAGGGGCTTTCCAAAGCTTCCACCACGGCGTTCCCGGCGATTCATGGTGCTCATAATGATAGCCGAAAAAATAACAGCTCACAAAGGCCCAAACATGGTTACGGCTTTGGCTGCGGGCATGGTGATGATTATCGTGCTCGCCCTTATGCGGCAGGTAGGTGCCAAAGTAAAACAGTTGCAGGGTGCTCAACAGTGATGGCACCACCCAAAACAAAATGAGGTTTGGCTCAGGTATCCATAACTTTAAAATGTTGAATAGCGCCGCCATGATCACAATTTGCCATGTAGACAAATAATTACGGATGAAGCGAACATACCAACTGAAAAAGTTGCCCTGGTGATAATCGGGGTCATCGTGAGTATGTACATGCCGGTGGTGCATGTGGTGCTTTTTATACAGGTGCGGGTACCAGAACGAGGCGTACAGAAAAGTAGCTATAAAACCAGCGGCATTATTTATTTTTTGGTTAGATGATACCGTGCCGTGCATGGCATCGTGCGCGGTGATGAACAGGCCGGTGTACAAGTGCATTTGCAGTAGGATGAACAGGTAAAGCAGCGGATTGGTATAATCCACCGCCCATTGCATTAACAGGGTGATAGATACCGCCCAGCAGCCAATAACAATAAGCGCGATGATTATACCTGTGTTCGATCTGTTTTGCATGGTTACGGCAATTGCACAGCAAATTTACGACCAAGATAGTGAATGTGGTTATGAATTAGCTGCCGGATCCTGCCCGAACGCTTTGCTCAGCATATCATACAGTTCGGGGTGGCGGGCCTGTAGCTTGTCGGGCTTCTCGAAAAAGTATTCGGACACCACGGCGAAAAACTCAGCCTCGTTAGTGGCGGCATAAGGGTTAATATCAGATTTGCCTTCCTCTATCCGGCGTATTTCCTGGTGCATCATGCGTACCCAGGGTTTGATGAATTCGTGGGGTAATAAATGTTCGGGGATGCCATCGGTAGCGCCATCAACTTTATCTAACAGGTGCACAAACTCATGAATACCGGTATTCTCCGCGCCCGAGTTTTTAGAAAAGCCTTTTTGCAATGCCGCGCGCGACAGGATCATCTGCCCGTTCATATATCCGCTGCCCACCATACCCATAATGTTGCGACCGCTATCACCCTCAAACTGGTACTGCTCGTCGAATGTATCAGGGTACAGCAGCACATTGGTAACGTTACGGTAGCTCCAATCCTTAAAAGCGAATATGGGTATCACCGCGCTCGATGCCACCATCAACCGGTCAACATCATTAACCTCCAAACCAACGCCCTCAATATGCACCGCATCCAGAAACTGCTCCACCTTATCCTCAAAATAAAGCTTATCGGTATCATTTAATGTATTATAAAAATCGATATGCTGAGCCAGTAGTTTCTTTTGCGCATCATTAAGTATAACCTGTGTAAGCTCCCGTTTGTGCTTACGCTGAAATAGGGTGTAAGAGATAATGATGGCAGTGATGATGGCGATGTAGAGCATGGGGATAATATTAAGGACTAATTACAACAAAACAAAAAAAGCGATGAGCCTAAACCCATCGCTTTTCAAAATTTCGAAATATAGGTTTATTAGCAACCCATCAGTATTTCTATAACAATTAATTTTTCAATCTCTTTTTTTGAACTCTTTTGCTGTCCCGTTATCCTCAAAAAATAGCGGCTAACACTAACTGCACTTGGATAATCTGTTGGTGATTTTACATTTTTTATGTGGTTGCTCCATCTCTCACCACAATGTTTTTCAACAGCTTTTTTTAATTCGGCAATACTTACATCCGGAAATTTTTGCCACTCATCTTCGGTATATGATAAGCAAGTAAATTGACCATTCTTGTTTTTAGGTAAAGGTTTCCATTCCGAATCGTAATGTTTCCATTCAGTCAAATCGCAATGCGGACCTTCATCTTGTATAGTTACGCTTGTTTCATAACGCTGTTCCAATTTCAGATTAAGCAAATTATCAGAATTCACTGATATAAGCTGTCCTTCAATTGTTTCGCCCAAACCGGCAATTAAATACATCGTATCTGCTTTGGCATCTTTAGTTGTTATAGTGTCCTCAAATAAAACTAATCGATTGATATTGAGTGATATTTCGGGAAATTTAATAGTAACAGTAGTGTCAGGCAAAGATTTATCAGGGATTGTTTTATTATCAACAAGCCCTTTTGACTGATTGGTGGTTGAAGAAACGGCACTGTCAACTTTAGGTGTATCTTTCTTGCTGTTAGAGGAGTTATCACAAGCAGAACACACAGTTAATACGGCTATAAGAAGAAAAAATAACAGTTTCATTTTGTAACAAGGTTTTATATAAATATATACAAAAAAAGCGATGAGCCTAAACCCATCGCTTTTCAAAATTTCGAAATTGAAAATTCGAATTTCGAAATCAAAAAATTATATCAGTAACCTTACCGGTTCTTCTAATAGTGCTTTCAGGGTTTGCAGGAAGGCCGCTGCTGAGGCACCGTCAACTGTGCGGTGGTCAGAGCTTAAGGTAACCTTCATTACGTTGCCCGGTACTACAGCGCCGTTTTTAACAACCGGTACTGCCTGTATACCGCTAACCGCTAATATACATGAGTTTGGTGTGTTAATAATGGCGGTAAACTCATCAACACCAAACATACCTAAGTTTGATATGGTGAAGGTTGAGCCTTCCATTTCGTTAGGCTGAAGTTTTTTGTCCTTAGCTTTCTTAGCGAATTCTTTTACCTCAACCGACAGGTGGCTTAATGATTTGCCATCAGCGAATTTAACAACCGGTACCAACAGGCCTTCATCAACCGCTACGGCTACGCCAATGTGTACGTGCTCGTTAAAGCGGATCTTATCGCCTAACCAGGCTGAGTTAATGGCCGGGTGTTGCCTTAATGCAACGGCACAGGCTTTAAGCACCAAGTCGTTAAATGATATTTTAACCGGGGCAATGTCGTTCATTTTAACACGGGCTGCAATGGCTGCATCCATATCGATAGACATGGTTACAAAGAAATGCGGCGCGGTGAATAAGCTTTCAGACAAGCGGCGACCGATAGCCTTACGCATTTGCGTAACCGGTTTCTCGGTAAATTTCTCCTCGCCGGTGTAAGTTGGCAATGAGATAGCTTTTTCAGCCTTAGCAGCCGGAGCAGCATCTTTAGCGGCTTCCTGAACTTCTTTAGTTGATGGGGTAAAGCCTTCGATATCTTTCTTCACAATGCGGCCACCTTCGGCAGTGCCTTTAACCTCGTTCAGGTTGATGCCTTTATCCTTAGCGATCTTACGTGCTAACGGAGAAGCTTTAACGCGGCTGTCGTCATCGTTAGTAGCAGAAGCAGCTTCTTCTTTAGTAGCTGTTGCAGAAGCAGTTGCGGTTTCTTTGTCAGCTTTTTCTTCACTGCTATCGCTGGTGCTACTGCTACCAGTATCAGCTCCACCATCTAATAATGGTTGAATATCGGTGCCTTCTTTACCCACAATGGCTATAATGTCGTTAACCTTGGCGGCTTCGCCTTCTTTAACACCAATGTAAAGCAGGGTGCCTTCTTCGTAACCAACAACTTCCATAGTGGCTTTGTCGGTTTCAACATCGGCCAGTGAGTCGTCAGATTTTACTTTGTCGCCTACTTTAAAGTTCCATTTGTTGATAACGCCCTCGGTCATGGTATCGCTCAGTAAAGGCATACGTATTACCGCGGCAGGTATGCTTGAAAGGTCAACCTTTGGTTTGCTTTCGCCCGCTGGTTTGCTTTCTTCTTTTTTATCTTCGGCTGGTTTTTCCTCTTTCTTATCGGCCGGGGCGCTACCGCCTTCAGCGTCAAGTGCAGCTTTGTAGTCCTCGCCCTCTTTACCTAAAACGGCAATAACAGCGTCAACCGGTACAGCGGCACCTTCTTCAACACCGATGTAAAGCAGTGTACCGTCCTGAAATGATTCAAAATCCATAGTGGCTTTATCAGTTTCAACCTCGGCCAATACATCGCCTGATTTTACCTGATCGCCAACTTTTTTATGCCATTTAGCCAATACCCCTTCGGTCATGGTATCGCTCATTTTTGGCATTTTAACTACTTCAGCCATATTATATTTGTGTGTATAACGGTTAGTCTAAAATGTAAGGATAATCTTGTTGCACATAAACATCAGTATAAAGCTCTGATGCCTCTGGCCATGGTGATTCTTCAGCAAATTGTACCGCTTCATCAACCGTAGCTTTTATCTTGGCGTCGATCTCCTCAAACCATTTCTCATCGGCATAACCTTCTTTAAGTATAGTTTGTTTTACCGTTTCAATAGGATCTTTCGCTTTGTAGCTTTCAAGCTCCTCTTTGGTACGGTATTTTTGCGGGTCAGACATAGAGTGACCTTTGTAGCGGTAAGTACGCATCTCCAAAAAGGTTGGGCCTTCGCCTGCACGGGCGCGTTGTACGGCCTCGTCCATAGCGTTGTGTACCGCAACCGGGTCCATACCATCAACTGCTGATGAAGGGATGCCGTAAGGTATACCTAATTTAAAAATATCCGGTTCAATAGTAGTACGCGCTACTGATGTACCCATGGCGTAGCCATTGTTTTCGCAAATAAATATAACAGGCAGTTTCCAAAGGGCAGCCATGTTAAAGGTTTCGTTCAAAGCACCCTGACGTACGGCACCGTCGCCCATGTAGCAAACGTTCACATTGTCAGTGCCTTTGTATTTTTCGGCAAAAGCGATACCTGCACCCAGTGGGATCTGGCCGCCTACTATACCGTGGCCACCGTAAAAATGGTTCTCTTTGTCGAACATGTGCATCGAGCCACCTTTACCTTTTGAACAGCCTGTAGCTTTGCCGTACATTTCGGCCATTACAGCTTTAGGTGCTGTCCCCTTTGCAAGTGCATGGGCGTGATCACGATAAGCAGTGATCAAACTATCCTCATGACGGATTACCGACATTGCACCGGCAAGCACAGCTTCCTGACCTATGTACAAGTGGCAAAAGCCCCTGATTTTTTGCTGACCATAAAGTTGTCCGGTTTTTTCCTCGAACTTGCGCATCAACTGCATCGACTCGTACCACATCAGGTAGGTGTCTTTATTTATTTCGATTGAACTCATGTTTATTAAAGAACCTTTTTTTAAGATGCGCAAATCTAATTATTGATTTTATAAAATGGAAATCCATTGCAATTGTTACCTGAATTATACTCTTTTTTTACAAAGTGATACTTGTTGCAGGCTAATGCAGCGGTGTAGTTATTAAAAAGGCATTAAATATTTGGACAAAAACCGCTGTATGCAAATAAAAAATGCCGGCAAGTACCGGCATTTTAAAGTATTATCCTAATTTTTTGTATTTGATGCGTTTAGGTGCCACATCGCCAAGGCGTTTTTTGCGGTTCTCCTCGTACTCAGAGTAGTTACCCTCGAAGAAATAAACCTGCGAGTCGCCCTCAAAGGCCAGTATGTGGGTACAAATACGGTCAAGGAACCAGCGGTCGTGACTGATCACCACGGCGCAGCCGCCAAAGTTTTCCAGCGCTTCTTCTAACGAGCGCAGGGTATTTACGTCAATATCATTGGTAGGCTCATCTAGCAGCAATACGTTACTGCCCTTTTTAAGGGTGATGGCCAGGTGCACGCGGTTACGCTCACCGCCCGATAGTACGCCGATTTTTTTCTGCTGATCGGCACCGTTAAAGTTAAAGCGCGATACATAAGCACGTGAGTTGATGGTGCGGTTGCCCACCACAATGTTATCGGTGCCGCCGGTAACATTCTCCCATACTGATTTATTGGCATCCAGGTCATCGTGCATCTGGTCAACATAGCCTAAAGCTACGGTTTCGCCTACGCGGAAGGTACCTGCATCGGGTCTTTCCTGCCCGGTAATAAGGCGGAACAGGGTGGTTTTACCCGCGCCGTTAGGGCCTATGATGCCCACTATGCCCGCCGGTGGCAGTGAAAAGCTCAGGTTCTCAAACAATACCTTATCGCCATAAGCTTTAGTAACATTGGTAGCCTCAATAACCACATTGCCCAAACGCGGGCCCGGTGGAATGAACAGCTCCAGTTTTTCTTCTCTGTCCTTAGTTTCTTCGGATGCCAGTTTCTCGTAGTTTGATAAACGGGCCTTGCCTTTTGCCTGGCGGGCCTTTGGTGCCATGCGCACCCATTCCAACTCACGCTCCAGTGTTTTTTGGCGCTTGCTTTCGGTTTTTTCTTCCTGTGCAAGGCGCTTGGCTTTTTGGTCAAGCCACGATGAGTAATTGCCTTTCCACGGAATACCCTCGCCACGGTCAAGCTCCAGTATCCAACCGGCCACATTGTCCAGGAAGTAACGGTCGTGCGTTACGGCGATCACCGTGCCTTTATATTGTTGCAGGTGTTGCTCCAACCAGTCGATAGATTCAGCATCCAGGTGGTTGGTAGGCTCATCCAGCAGTAACACATCCGGCTCCTGCAATAACAAACGGCACAAGGCCACACGGCGGCGCTCACCGCCCGATAGTACGGCTATCTTGGTATCAGGCTCGGGGCAACGCAGTGCATCCATAGCGCGTTCCAACTTGGTGTCAAGCTCCCAGGCGTTCACGGCGTCAATCTTGTCCTGCAATTCACCCTGGCGGGCCATCAGCTTATCCATTTTATCGGCATCGCTGTAGTATTCTTCCAGTCCAAATTTTTCGTTAATGTCTTCGTACTCCTTTAAAATGGAGGTTATTTCGGCAACGCCTTCCTCAACCACTTCGCGTACGGTTTTTTCAGGGTCCAGCTCAGGCTCCTGGCTTAGCATACCCACAGTATAACCCGGCGAGAATACCACTTCGCCCTGGAATGATTTATCGACCCCGGCAATTATCTTTAATAATGATGATTTACCTGAACCATTTAAACCGATAACGCCAATTTTAGCGCCGTAAAAAAAGGAGAGGTATATGTTCTTAAGAACTTGTTTTTGCGGCGGGAATATCTTATTCACCCCGGCCATCGAGAATATTATCTTTTCGTCTGCCATTATATTCTTGTTAGAGGGGCAAATATCTGCTAATGAATATTAATTAGCCAAAAAAATGCAACAAAGGTTTACCGGCCTCTTACTGATACCTCTGCATCAGCCCTCCGTGTAAGTACGGTAACTACAGATGTATTGGGCATGGCGGTTTTAAAGTAAGGCATATTTGCCGCCGGGGTAACTTCAACACTTACTAAAAAGCTTTCGGGCACGCGCACATTGGCAGTATCGGTAAGTAATTTACTATCCCAAACATAAATGGCAGGTTTGTTTTTATTTATTTTGAGGCCCTTTTTAAGCAGAATATCTTTTATCGACATCAACTTGTCGGATAATATTTTCCCCACCATTTCTTCATCCTTAAGCGTAACGTAAATTACACCATTAGGGTGATCGGCGTCATTTTTAATTACATGTATCTCCTGTATGTAATCACTCTTAATGTAAGGAAAATAAGCCCTGTTCAACTTGGTGGAGTTAACATAGTAATCGGGCTGGCTATCGGCTTTTTTTGTTTGCGCGTTAACAGTGCACACTGCGAATAGCATAATTGTTACGATGTAATACTTTAGGTTTAACATAATTGGTTTAATTTTAGTTAGATAAAGATAGCGATATTAAAAGTACGTGCAACTGCCAATAAAGTTTTTGTGCCGATATGGCATAATTGCTGACGAATTTGCCGTTATGTATAAAGTTTACTCCGTTGGGTTGTATTTATTAAACTTTTTGCCTGTTCAACGTATCAATATATTGGATTACAACGTATTTGTAAAAAATGAAAGAAAAACACCGCTTTTGTTGTTATAATATTGTTGGGATTGGTTAAAATTTATAGATTGCATTACCATCACAGTGTCTGTTTTAAATAGTCGAAAAATATTGGCAGTGTTGTTGATAAAAGTATACGAAACACGTCTTTTTAACTATTGATAGCGAATTGATAAATTTTAGGGACGTTCACTCATAAGAAAGGTATTATATATGGAAGCTAAATTTTCGCCGCGCGTTAAGGATGTGATACAATATAGCAGGGAAGAGGCTATTCGCCTTGGGCATGATTATATAGGTACCGAGCATCTTTTGTTAGGTTTAATTCGCGATGGTGACGGTGTAGCAATAAAATTGCTTAAGGGGTTTAGCGTTGATACCGCTAAACTGCGCCGTGCTGTTGAAGATGCCGTAAAGGGAACAACCGGAACTAACGTAAACATTGGTAGCATACCGCTTACCAAACAAGCCGAAAAGGTATTGAAGATAACTTACCTTGAAGCAAAAATATTTAAAAGCGATGTGATAGGTACAGAGCACTTGTTACTATCAATCCTTCGCGATGAGGATAATATTGCCTCGCAGATACTGTCGCAGTTCAATGTGAATTACGAAGTATTCAAGGCGGCAGTTGAATCGCACAAAAACGATATTACCGACGAGATGCCGGGCTCATCAACAGGTGGCGATGATGATTTTAAAGAAGAAGAATCATTCAGCCAGCCTAAAAAGGTGTCAGACATTAAATCAAAAACACCGGTGCTTGACAACTTTGGCCGCGATTTGACCAAGGCTGCCGAGGAAGGTCGTTTGGACCCTATCGTTGGTCGTGAAAAAGAGATCGAGCGTGTATCGCAGATCCTGTCACGTCGTAAAAAGAACAACCCTATTTTGATAGGTGAACCGGGCGTGGGTAAATCAGCCATTGCCGAAGGTTTGGCACTGCGCATTGTGCAGCGCAAGGTATCGCGCGTGTTGTTCAACAAACGTGTGGTTACGCTTGATCTGGCCTCATTAGTGGCAGGTACCAAATACCGCGGCCAGTTTGAGGAGCGCATGAAAGCCGTGATGAACGAGCTTGAAAAATCTCCGGACGTGATCCTGTTTATTGATGAGATCCACACCATTGTGGGTGCAGGTGGCGCATCAGGTTCGCTGGATGCCTCAAACATGTTCAAACCGGCATTAGCCAGGGGAGAGATACAATGCATCGGCGCGACAACTTTAGACGAGTATCGCCAGTACATTGAAAAAGATGGCGCTTTAGATCGTCGTTTCCAAAAGGTAATGGTTGAACCGGCTACGCCTGATGAAACCATTGAGATTTTGAACCGCATTAAGGAGAAATACGAAGAACACCATGGTGTAGCCTACACTCCGGAAGCTATTGTGGCTTGTGTTAACCTGACCACCCGCTATATTACCGACAGGTTTTTACCTGATAAGGCGATTGACGCATTGGATGAATCGGGCTCACGTGTGCACCTGACCAATATCCACGTACCACAAAACATACTGGATATTGAGCAGAAGATAGAGCAGATCAAGATCGAGAAAAATAAGGTTGTTCGCAGCCAGAAGTATGAGGAAGCCGCTAAGCTTCGCGATACTGAAAAGCACCTGCTTGAAGAACTTGACCAGGCAAAATCAGTTTGGGAAGCCGAAACAAAATCAAAACGCTACACGGTTAGCGAGGATAATGTTGCCGAGGTTGTAGCCATGATGACCGGTATACCGGTACAAAAGGTTGGCCAGGCCGATAGCGCTAAACTGCTTGCCATGACCAATACCATATCAGGCAAGATCATCGGTCAGGACGACGCGATCAAGAAACTGACACGTGCTATACAACGTACCCGTGCCGGTTTAAAAGATCCGAAGAAACCTATTGGCTCATTCATATTCCTGGGCCCTACGGGTGTAGGTAAAACTGAGTTGGCTAAGGAGCTTGCCCGTTTTATGTTTGATACCGAGGACGCGCTGATACAAATTGATATGAGCGAGTACATGGAGAAATTCGCGGTATCGCGCTTGGTAGGAGCGCCTCCGGGCTACGTAGGTTACGAAGAAGGCGGACAGTTGACCGAAAAGGTACGCCGTAAACCATACGCGGTTGTATTGCTTGATGAGATTGAGAAAGCGCACCCTGATGTATTCAACATACTGTTACAGGTGTTGGATGAAGGCCAGCTGACCGACTCATTAGGCCGCAAAGTAGACTTCAGGAATACCATCATCATCATGACATCAAACATTGGCGCACGCCAGTTGAAGGATTTTGGCCAGGGTGTTGGTTTTACCACTACCGCCAAAACCATACAGGCCGAGGCGCACTCAAGAGGTGTGATAGAGAACGCGTTGAAGCGTGCATTCGCGCCGGAGTTCCTGAACCGTATTGATGATGTTATCGTGTTCAACTCACTGGGTAAAGATGAGATATTCAAAATTATCGATATCGAATTGGCTCACCTGTTTAGCCGTGTTAACAGCTTAGGCTACAAAATTGAGCTTACTGATAACGCAAAAGAGTTCATTGCCGAAAAAGGTTACGACTCACAGTTTGGTGCCCGTCCGTTAAAACGTGCTATCCAGAAATACCTGGAAGATCCGATTGCAGAGGAAATACTGAAAGGTGAACTGAATGATGGTGACGTAATGGAGGTAGACTACGACAAGGAAGCCGACCAGATCAAGATCATCGATAAAAAGAATCAGGATAAAACAACTGAAGAAGAATCGAAGTAATTGTCGTTAAATTCTTTTGAACATAGCAAAGCCCGCCGTTTTAAAACGGCGGGCTTTTTTTATGGTTGATATGTTACCGGAGTGATTGGGCAGCCTTTAGCTTCAACTTTTTGTGCCAAAAGATGTACGACATGGCAATGAAAACAAAGCCCAGCAATATAGGAGCCCACATCATAGGCGGATCGCCGGCGGCGATAAAGGAATATACGGCACCCAGCAAGTCGAAAGTAAAACCGGCATAAGCCCATTCCTTAAGCCTTGCAAAGCCGGGTACTAATAAGGCTATCGACCCTAAAACTTTTAATACACTCAGCAATGGCAACACGTGCGGACCAAAGCCAATGTGTTTCATCATGGCGTTGCCCTCTGGTGTGGGCATAAAACCGCTAATGGCCGAGAACAACATGGATGCCACCAGTAGTATGGTGAATATCCAGTAAATAATGTTCACTGTTTTCATGATACGAGTTGATTTATGTAATTGGTTAACTTATTCAGGGTTTGGTTACCGCCTTCAGCAGCGCCAAATTCACGCACAACGTATTCAAGTTCTTCGGCGCTGTTAAACAGCAGGCGCATGGTTAGACAGGTTTGGTTTTCGCCCGCTTCCTCCAGGGTCACTGATCCTGTAAATGAACCCTGATCGCCCTCATGCTCACCATGAAGATAGCGGATTTTTTCGGGCTTTACCACTTCTAAATATTTCATAAAGTTTGGATAGTTGCGTCCGTCAGGCCCATGCATCATGTATTTCCAGCTGCCGCCGGTGGTGACATCCATATATTCAATAGTATTGGTAAAGCCGTTAGGTCCCCACCAGTTGATGATGTGTTGGGGCTGTGTCCACACATCAAACACCAACTCGCGCGGTGCATTCAGTAATCGCGAAAAAATAAGCTCGCGGTTGGCGGGCATGGTGCTCAGTACTTTTTCGAGCCGGTCAAAATTCTGCTCGTTGGCGGGTATAATAAAATCCTTTACCTTGTTGTATTCATCATCACTCTCAAACACCATCTTGAAAACAACACGGGTTTTGCCGTTGGAATAATCCAAAGCCAGCGAACCTGTAAAAACGTGTAACGGGTCGAGGTGTTTATAAACAATAAGTTCCGGCGGTATTACTTGCTCAAACTTGCTTACGTTATAAAAATCCTGCCCATCGGGGCTGTGCATGGTCAGTGTCCAATCGCCGCCTGGTTTAAAGTCGAATGTATGGATGGTATTGGTAAAGCCATTTGGCCCCCACCATTGTGCAAGGTATTCAGGGTTGGCAAAGGCGTTATAAACCTGCTCGCGCTGGTAACTGAACTCGCGGGTGCTGGTAATAGTGTTCTTCTCGTTTTGCATAGCTTATTGGTTTTTCAGGTAATTTTCCAGTTGGATGAATGTGCCGGCGTACCCTTGCTGCATTGATGGATGCAGATCAGTAAACACCTTGGTTTCATCAGCGGTAGCGTTGATGGGTTCGGCCGTTAGGGTGAGTAGTGTTTTGCCGTCGGCTTCTTCAAGAGTGAGTATGTTCAATATCTCCAGCGGCCAGTTAGGGAAGAAGGGGCCACGGGTAAGGTTGCCATCCTCGTCAGAAAATGAGCTCACAAATACCAGTTTGCCCGGAGCCTCAATTTCCCTGAATTTAAACAGCGCCCACATTTCGCCATGTTGCGAGCTTAAGTGGTAATGGAACAAGCCGCCGGGTGTAAGGTTAAACTCCTTTACTGTAACGGTTGAGCCTTGCGGCCCCCACCATTGGGCTAAGGCCTCTCGGTCTGTCCAGGCTTTAAATACCAGGGCTACAGGAGCATTGAGTGTGCGTGTAAGTACGAGTGATTGAGTGGTCATGGTTTGTCGGTTTTTGATTGTATTTTATTAAGATATTCCTCAAGAGAATCGAGCCTGCTGTTCCAGAATTTGCGGTATTGCTCTATCCAGTCGGCCACCTCACTCAGTTTATCCAAACGGCCTTCGCAGTAACGTTCACGCCCTTGTTGCCTGATGCTGAGCAAACCGCACTCGTGCAAAATTTTAACATGCAGCGATATGGCCTGCCTGCTTACATCAAATTTTTCGGCAAGGGCATTTACATTTTGGGGTTGGCTGGCCACCATACCTAAAATGGCTCGGCGGGTAGGGTCGGCAATAGCCTGGAAAACATCACGTCTGGCATCCATAATAAATGTGCAAGTATTTGCTTGCTAATATAAACGCAAGTGATTGCTTGCGCAAATTTTATTTCATTATTTTTATCGGCACAAAAAAAGCCCGGCAAAATAACGCCGGGCTTGATGTGAAAACACTATACACGCTAATTATACAGTCACTACTATTTTGCCTGTGGTGCGCCCGCTTTCAATTTGGGTATGGGCAGCGGCTATATCATCAAACTTAAATGTTTGCGAAACATGGGCTTTAACAATACCTTTTTCAAGCCATTCGGCTATTTGTTGCATATCATCACCGTTTGATTGCACCAGGATAAAGTATCCGTTAACGCCTTTGGCTTTAGCTTTTTCGGTAACCTCATCGCTCAGGCCGGTAGGTATGCTGATCACGGTGCCGCCTTTTTTTGTCACAGCTATCGATAGGTCGATATTGCTGCCACCAATGGTATCAAGCACAAAGTCAAATTCTTCGGGGTGGTTTTTCCAGTCATAATTATGATAGTCGATATGTGCATCGGCACCAAATTGTAAAACCAGTTCCTTGTTTTTTGCTGATGATGTACCTGTAACTATGGCACCCAACTGTTTGGCAATTTGTACGGCGAAATGCCCAACGCCACCCGCCGCGGCATGCACTAATACCTTTTGGCCGGGTTGCACATTGGCATTATGCACCAATGCCTGTAAAGCTGTTAAGGCGGCAAGGGTAGCGGCGGCAGCTTCCTGGTGCGATATGTTGACCGGTTTTAATGCCAGGTGCGATGCCGGTGCGGCAACAAACTCGGCATAACCCTTGCCATGCCCCGGAAAATTAACCATGCCGAATACTTCATCGCCTACCTTAAAACGATCGGATCGGGTTTCGGTAACCGTGCCCGATACATCCCAGCCGATGATCAGTGGCTGCTCATTTTTTATCCGGCCATAAACGCCCTTGCCCACACGGGTTTTGGCATCAACAGGGTTTATGCTGATGGCTTTTACTTTGATTAATACCTCATCGGCCTGTATGGTTGGTATGGCAATTTCCTGTATCTGAAGTTCGCTAACTTCGCCGGGTTTATTTAAAACTATCGCTTTCATGTTTTTAATGTGTTGAATTATTATTTAGCAAATTTATACTTGTTATAATTGATTTATTAGGTATATATTTGCTATAAATCAGTACATGTTATGAAAAAGGAAAACCTGCACGAGCCATTCTCCATCGCCTACCAAACATTGGAACAAAGCCCGGCTACCGAGCATAAGCACACTTTTTTCGAGCTGGTTTATATTATGGATGGTACGGGTATGCAGTGCATTAACAAAAGCCAGTTCGCGTACCAGCCGGGGCACATGTTTTTAATAACACCTGATGATTGCCATTCGTTTGATGTACGCAGTACAACCACATTCTTTTACCTGCGGTTTAATGATATTTATATTAACGAGTCGGGTATATCAAACGGAAACATACAGCGGCTCGAGTTTATTTTGAGCAATGCTAACCATAAGCCCGGTTGCATTCTTAAAAACCTGACCGACAAGCAGGTGGTGAAACCATTGGTTGAAGCCATTATGCGCGAGGATGCCAATAAGGATGTATATAACCAGGAGCTGATACAGCAGTATGTTAATACGCTGATAGTATTGGTAGCCCGCAACATTGCCAAGTATCAGCAACTGGAAATAACCGAACATACCGAGCAGCGTGCCGCCAACATTCTGAAATTTATACAAGCCAATATTTACTATCCCGAAAAGTTAAGGGCCGAATTTTTATGCGGGCACTTTAATGTATCCATCAATTATCTGGGCAAGTATTTTAAGCAACATACCGGCAGCACCATACAAAAATATATTACCCAATACCGCCAAACGCTGATAGAGCACCGGCTGATCCATAGTGATAAGCGCCTCAACGAAATTGTTAACGAGTTCGGCTTTACCGACGAAAGTCACCTCAATAAATTTTTCAGGAATAACAAGGGCATTAGCCCCAAGGCGTTCAGGATGGAGAATAATAAGCGATTGAACACGACGCTTAACTAAAATAATAAAGGCGGAACATGATGTTGTTCCGCCTTTGTTTTATGCTTTGCCGTATATCTGTATGGCTTTACTGAGTTGTTCTTCGGTGCGATGGTATTCTTCGGGGCACGATTGCGGGTCGGTTATCTTGAAATCGCCATCACCATTGATCTGCATGTGGAAACGCTTTCCCTCGCCATTGTGCACCACATACACCTGGAATAGTTGCAGGCGCTGTATGTTCATGGTGTTAAATTCAAACTGCGCGCCATCCGCCTCTACCGAAAAATTCTTCATGCCGCAAAGATAGCATCGGCGGTTTATATGTGCCGCCTTAAGTTATCAAGATAGATGCAAGGCTGTTATTAAATTACCGGATATACCTGGCCGGTTTGCGCGCCCAGCACACTTTTAACATAAGCCTGTGCTACACGGTGCATACTCACCGGGATATGCCCCTGGAAGAACGGGAAGTAAGCAGGTGATTCCTCAACCACATCAGGCGCTACAACATTTATACGTACACCTTTGTCCAGCTCAATTGCGGCGGCTTTTACAAACGAGTCGAGCGCGCCGTTGATGGAGCTAACTGCCGCGCCTAACACAATAGGGTCATTAGCCAAACTGCCCGATGTTAGTGTGAACGAACCTTTAGGGTTAATGTAATGCTGACCAATCAGTACCAGGTTCACCTGTCCCAGCAGTTTGCTATCTACGCCGACCCTGAAATCCGCCTCGGTCATTTGCTGTAGCGGGCCAAAATGGGCATCGCCCGTGGTGCTGATCAGGGCATCAAAAGAGCCAACGTTTTCAAACAATGCCTTAACCGAATCAGCATCGGTGATATTTACCTGGTAGTCGCCGCTTTTTGAGCCTACCTTAACAATTTCGTGTTCTGTTTCAAGCGCTTTAACAACGTGCTTGCCTATTGTTCCGGAAGCACCAATAATGATGATTTTCATGGTTATTTTAGTTTTTGAGATAGCAAATCTATCGCAATACTTTACTTTTGTCAAGTAGTTACCTTTTTGTCAAGTAATGACTAATGGGTAGTAATTGCGTTTATATGTCGACAGCCCAACAAAAAATTGTAAATAATTTTCACAGTAACGAAGAATGCCCCATTACCGCCGCCATTGATGTAATAGGCGGTAAATGGAAATCACCCTTAATATGGCTGTTGCTAAAAGGCCCTATGCGTTTTGGCGAACTGCATAAAACAATGCCGGGTATGGCGCTAAAGGTACTATCGCGTCAATTAAAGGAACTGGAGGCTGATGGCATAGTTATCCGCAAAGCTTACCCCGAAGTACCGCCAAGGGTAGAGTACAGCCTGAGCGAAAAGGGTCAATCGTTATGGGATGTAATGTCCCTGCTATCCGAATGGAGCCGCAAGAACTTAATGGGTGTTTAATTGATCTCCATTTATTTACTTTTGCACAAAATTTGAAAGCAGGCAATATGGATGGGAAGGTTATATATTTTGATGAGAGCGAAATAGCGGGTATACCATTGCCCGGGCGCTTTACCTTCCCCTTTTTTTATGAGCCGCAACCATTGGCTACTATAGCTGCTGATCATCTGCAACATTACCTCACAACGCAAGCTAAACTCGATCATAATTTTGGATTGGATAAGGATGCACAAGGCACGGCCATAGGCAAAATGTTCGGCGTATTGATAGTGCAGGATGCTGATGGCAGGATAGGGTATTTGTCTGCCTTTTCGGGCAAGCTGGCTAATTCTAATGATCACCCCCGTTTTGTTCCGCCGGTTTTTGATATGTTGGCAGAGGATGGTTTCTTTTTGAAAGAGCAGTACGTACTTAACGATATTAACAGCCGGGTAAAGCAGATAGAGGCGAACGAAAATTACATCGCCCTGCAACAACAGCTTAAGTTACTGGCCGAGAAAACAGAAAAGGAACTATCAGATTTTAAACAGCATCTTAAGGTTAATAAGCAGGAGCGTAAAGAGCAACGCATCGAACAAAAAAGCAAACTGAGCACCGAAGCCTATGCCGAATTTGAGGCTGAGATGATCAGGTATAGTTTGCACGATAAGCACCGCCTGGCCGTGCTAAGCGCCGAATGCAGCCAGCGGTTGGATGAGCTGCGTAGCCGTGTCGCCCAATTTGATAATGATATTGATGCGCTGAAACAGGAGCGTAAAGAACGATCGGCAGCATTGCAGCAACAGCTTTTTGAGCAATACGCTTTTCTTGATCAGTACCGGCAAACTAAAAGCCTGCATGATATTTTTAAGGAAACTGTTTTTGGTGTGCCACCCTCAGCTGCCGGCGAGTGCGCTACGCCCAAGTTGTTGCAGTACGCCTTTTTGAACGGGTATAAACCCCTGGCCATGGCTGAGTTTTGGTGGGGGGCGTCGCCTAAATCAGAGATCAGGATGCACGGGCAGTTTTACCCCGCCTGTACCGGGAAATGCAAGCCAATACTAAAGCACATGCTGCAAGGTGTCGAGATGGACGATGACCCGCTGCTGCACAATCCCGGCGAGTTAAAACCACTTGATATTATATTTGAGGACGACAGCTTTGTAGTGGTAAACAAGCCTCACGGACTGCTTTCGGTACCCGGCGTAAATATCACCGATTCGGTTTACATGCGATTAAAGCATCTTTTTCAGGGTATAGAGCCACTAATTATTCACCGGTTAGATATGGCTACATCCGGATTATTGGTGGTGGCTAAAACAAAGGATGCACATAAACATATACAAAAGCAGTTTTTAAAACGTACGGTAAGTAAACGCTACACGGCATTGCTGAGTAAAGAAATTGAAAGTACATCAGGCGAAATAAACCTGCCCCTGCGTGGCGATCTGGACGACAGGCCCCGCCAGTTGGTATGCTTTGAATTCGGTAAAAAAGCCATAACGCAATGGCAGGTTGCTGAACTTAAGGATGGCAAAACCCGAATATATTTTTGGCCCTTAACCGGCCGCACCCACCAATTGCGTATGCACGCCGCACACGAACTCGGCCTAAACGCCCCCATTGTAGGCGACGACCTATACGGCAACCCCGCTGACAGGCTTTACCTGCACGCCGCGAATCTTGAATTTACTCATCCGGTATCGGGCGAGAAAATAGTTTTTGAGGTTAAGGAAGATTTTTAAAGTTGAGATAATGGTTTTATTTGTTCTGCACAAGCTCCAGCACCACCCTATAAGCACCCTTTTTCTCCCAGCGCGCCATTAGCCAGGCTATAAAGCTTAGGGTGAATATATCGTTATTTTCTGCCTGGGTTGCCATTTCAGTAACTGATCTTTTGTATGCCTCATCAAAAATCACATCGGGTTTTAGCAGGTATTTTTCAACCAGTTTGAGGTATAGTAATACGCGTTCTTCCGAAGTTTTTATCAGGTACTTTTTGTATCTTCTGCGGAAACTGTTTAAGCGCGACATAGCCAGCTCAATGTTGGAGAACTGCGCCTGAACCAGTATTTCCATCAGGTTTTTACGGATGGTCCATAGCATGCCCATCTTTTTTTCGTACCAGGCATCGGTGCGTGTTAACAGGGTTAGTTGTTTCAGGCTTCCGCGATCATTGCACAGGGCTAAAAACATGGCCAGGCATATCCGCAGATCCTCAATATCTTCGGGCTTGGAGGTGTGTTTTGCCTCTGCGAGCGATCGTTGCAACAGCGCAATAGCATCGGTAGCAAAGCCGGTATAAAACAGGTTAAGTCCGGCCAATAACTGATGGCGCAGGTAAAACAAGGTGTAATACCGGCTATTCGTGTTCATCAAGTCTATCATCTCTTTAAGATAAGAGGCGCTTGTAGTAAAATGCTTTTGCCGCAAATGAAAGTTGGCCAAAAGGTACAGGATGGATATATGATAAAACAGATAAGGCTGCTTTTTATGTGCCTGACTTTGTATAAACAGTTTGGTTCGGCTAATATAGCGTGCTATCAATCCATAATTCTGCTGTATGGCGGCGTATTCGTTTGCTATAAAAAGTATTTGATATACGGACTTATAAGTCATCAAGTCCTGCGCAGAAATTTTATACTTGCGTATCGTAGCTATCATCAGGCTCGTCAGGTTAACGATCTTGCCTTTCAGGTGTATCTGCTGCAACTCCTGCCTTAATACGGCATACACCATATTGAGCCTGGCCTCGCGCTGCATGTCTGCCTGGTTTCGCATAAAGCGCGTAGTCAATGCTTCAAAACCTTCCGCTCCCGGCAGGTGGGCATATTGTAGCTTTAATAGTAATAACTCGTTCAGTAAGTTGAACTGCTCCAGGTGCTGCGCCAGCCGTTCGGCCTTATCCAAACATTTGAAGGCTATTTTGGGGACATCGTTCTCTAATAAAAATCGCCCGACCACCACCAGGCGCAGCGCGTCATAAGTTTCGGAGTGGCTGTTCTCAAAGGTTTTTTGTGATAAGAATAGTAGCAAACTATCCTGTAAGCGTTTGCGCAGGGCATGGTAAGCGTCATTATTTTTTTGCGATGTGTAGAGTTTATTTAATGATGCTATATCGTCAGTTTCTATCAAATCAAGTAATTGCAGGTTCTTTACATCGTTCCGTTTGTTTTTTCGCTGTAAATATTGCCTAAAAAGTTGTTTATCGGCAGTGTTAAGCAGGTTTATCAACTCCGAAAGTGAATCCATATCGATAAAATAGTGTATATAAATGTAGTATAATTACCAAATTATATCGTCAGTATTTTGCATAATATGTCTTTTGCAGGTCTGTTTGGTAAGCGACATTTGCTTCCATATTAATCATTAAAACAAAACAAAAATGGAACCGCTACAACACAGAACAGAAGAATTATCATCAACAGTAAAACATGGTAAAGAGGGCAGAAATCCCTTTAAACCTACCGGCGCGTTCATAGGCGCATCGTGGTTTGCCTTATTAGCCGGAATGGTGGGTTATTGCACCGGCTTATGGAATGCGAGCATACAGTTGAACGAAAAAGGATATTATTTCACCATCTTATTATTCGGCCTGTTCGCTGTAATCTCCGTGCAAAAAAGTGTGCGGGACAGGGCCGAAGGACTCATGGTATCTGAACTTTATTACGGCCTGAGCTGGTTTGCCACCATAGCCGCCATGGTGCTGCTAACCATCGGCCTGTGGAATGCCGATATTACACTAAGCGAAAAAGGCTTTTACGCTATGGCATTCTGCCTGAGCATGTTCTCGGCCATTGCCGTACAAAAAAATACCCGCGACGCCAAAATGTTTGAGGATAAAGAACTGTAACGTAGCGGTTACCACCCCGCAGCGCCTTGCCCGCCAAGCCTGCGGGGTTCATTAACCCGCGCTTATAGTTCACGCTCAAGCTAACGATAACTCACCTAAAACCCTTATTACAAATTAAAAGCGCTTGAAAGGGCGCTTTTTTGGTTTGGTCAAATTAAATAGGATCAGAATACACAATCAAAGTTGAACCTGTAGCCATCGCATTATTATAATTATCCCTTGTTTCGTCGTCGTTCACCCTGTCTGGGCTTATCTTTCCAAATTTGGAAAATTCAATTTCGTACAGGCCATAATTTGCGACAGCTTTCTCTGCATCGGTCAGGTCAAGATCTGTGTTGATCGCTGCTTTAAGATATAGTAAGAATGAATGTTTTTCTCCTACGGGGAATTTATACCTGGACAACTTGCCTATACGGCCAGATCCTAAATAGATGTGAATTTCGTGATGCATAAACAAATATAGCAGGTTGAGATAGTCGCACTATATCGGGATGATTGCGATAGCATGGGTTTTGATAAATTTTACTCCTATAATTGCAATACTTTGGCCTTAAACTATAAGGACTATTCATCAACCACAAGCGGGACGCTTGCGGGAGCAGGGAAGCGAAATGAAAAATCAAGTTATTTCAACAGGAACTATAACGGTGTTAATAAATTAATTATTATGGGGGAAATTATTAACAAACAGGGGTTTAGCTTGGTTACCTACGATGGTATTGATTGGCACATATTGATCAATGATAATAATACTTTATCAGCGAAGAATTTTATGCTTGACCACAACATAACAAAAATTCAACTTAATTATACAGCTGGTTTCACAAAAGAAAAAATTGATTTTTTGGAACACTACTCTTTCGTAGATGAAATTACAATAATTCCAGGAGGAGATATCGATATCAGTGGTATACATTTTTTGGATAACCTGAGGAAAATGCGTATCACAAAAAGGGTTATACAGGGTATTCACTTTAATCTATTTCCTCACTTGCAGAGGTGTTCAGTTGAATGGAATACGAAGAACAGAAATTTGGAATCTTGCATTTCGTTAGAAGATCTGACTCTATACGCCTATAAAGCGCACGACTTATCCATGTTGTCAGGTTTAATTAATTTGAAGCGTGTGAAGATAGGGAGTTCGCCAATAAAAGTTATTGATGGTATAGAATCTTTGAAACTTAAATCGCTGTCACTTAACTACAATCGTAAACTTTCTTCATTAAAAGGGATCGAAAATTTATCAAGCACATTAAGTGAACTTAATTTATTAACCTGTAAAGCAATTTCTTCAATTGAGGAAGTTGCTTTATTATCGAATTTAGAGGAATTGGGAGTTAACAATTGTGGCGAAATAGATTCTATAAAAGCTTTAACTAAGTTAAAAAAGCTTAAGCAGTTTACTTTTTGGGAGTCAACCAATATTATAGATGGTGATGTATCACCTTGTATCGGAATCAAGCAGGTAGCATTTCAAAACAGAAGAAATTATAATTATACCAATGAAGAAATTGATAAAATTAACCTCATTAATGGCTTATAGAATTGCCCACGCTCCCGCAAGCGTCCCGCTTGTGGTTATTGCAAATATTAAAGGAATAAATTAATAAGCGAAACGCTTGCAAAAAGATGGCGGATTTCATCCGCCGTAGCCCGCTTCGGCGGGCGGAGGCGGAGAGGGAGGGATTCGAACCCTCGATACGCTTTTGGCGTATACACACTTTCCAGGCGTGCTCTTTCGACCACTCAGACACCTCTCCGTATTTATGCTTGTGGGGCAGCAAAGGTAATACATTAAAATCAGCTTTAAATAAAAAAGCGAAACCGGCCATTACCCCGATTTCGCTACGCTCTCATAAACATAAAAGTAAAACTAATCTAAACTCACCTATTCCACGTTCACTGTATTGTTAGATGCTGCCGGGCGCCGAAAGTTTAATCGCTATCTAAAATTTTTTGTAGCCTTGTGCATATCGCTTTTTTTTAGCTTATGTTTGCCTGCTGTTAGCCTGTTGCTATAAGTATTTATCAATCTGTACCAAAGTTTAAATGCCCGGCATTAACGAAATTAAAAAGCCTATTGCTGCCGATATTGACGCGTTCGAGGCCAAGTTCAAAGCATCTATGCAGAGCTCGGTGCCCTTGCTCGATCGTATAACGCATTATATTGTTAAGCGTAAGGGTAAGCAAATACGGCCAATGTTCGTTTTCTTTTCGGCCAGCATTTGCGGGGGCATCAATGAGGCTACCCACCGGGGGGCCGCGCTGGTTGAGCTGCTGCACACCGCCACGCTGGTGCATGATGATGTGGTTGATAACTCTTACCAGCGCCGCGGCTTTTTCTCCATCAATGCCCTCTGGAAAAATAAGATAGCCGTTTTAGTGGGCGATTACCTGCTCTCAAAAGGCCTGCTGCTATCAATTGATAATGGCGATTTTATGCTGCTCAAAATAGTATCCGAAGCGGTTAAGCAAATGAGCGAGGGTGAGTTGCTGCAAGTTGAAAAGGTACGCCGCATGGATGTTGATGAGCCTGTTTATTACGAGGTTATCCGCCAAAAAACGGCATCGCTTATTGCGGCCTGTTGTGCCTGCGGGGCGGCATCAGCCGGGGCAAGCGACGAGGTGGTGAAAAAGATGCACGACTTTGGCGAGAACATCGGCATCGCTTTCCAGATAAAGGATGATATGTTTGATTTTGGTACCGATGATGTGGGCAAACCGCTGGGTATCGATATCAAGGAGAAAAAGGTTACCCTGCCGTTGATCTATGCGCTTAAAAATGCCGAACCGGGATTAAAAAAGCGCATGATGAGCCTCGTTAAAAATCATAACGATGAGCCTGAAAAGATCATGCAGATCATTAATTTCGTGAAACAAACCGGCGGACTGGAATATGCCGAAACGCAGATGAAAAAGTACCAGGACAGGGCGTTCGATATTCTCCGCACCTTTCCCGAAGGGGATGCCCGCACCGGTTTGGAACAATTAGTGCGTTACACTACCGAAAGAAATAAATAATGGCAAATGAGCTTATTTTTATCATCGGCTTTATAGTTTTTATAGGGCTTATGCTTGCTATTGACCTCGGTATGTTTGCTAAAAGCAACAAACCGGTAAGTGTTAAACAAGCCGCCATCATGAGTGGCGTATGGATAATTTTAGCGTTAACCTTTTACTGGCTCATTACCCAATACGGGCACCTGCTGCACGGCATCGAAAACTTTGCCGACCTGCAAAAAAAGAATATCGAAAGTGCCCACAAGCTAAAACTCAATCCTGCCGACTTTGAGGGTAGTTTGGCCATCTATCAAAAAAATCTCGGGCTCGAATTTATTACCGGTTACGTGGTGGAGTACGCCCTCTCGGTTGATAATATATTTGTGATGGTGCTTATTTTTTCGGCCTTTGGGGTGGAGGAGAAGTATTACCACAAGGTGCTGCTATGGGGCATACTGGGCGCGGTGGCCATGCGTTTCGCGTTCATATTTTTGGGTGCCGCGCTGATCGAGAATTTCCACTGGATATTGTATGTGTTCGGTGCGTTTTTGGTTTACACAGGTATCACCATGTTCATCAACCGTAATCAGGACGAAAAGATAGACCCGCAGAACCACAAGGTTGTAAAGTTCGCCTCAAAGTATTTTGGTATACACCCCAGGTTTGAGGGCGGCCGCTTCTTTGTAAAGCGCGATGGTAAAACCTTGCTTACCCCATTATTTTTAGTATTGTTGATTATTGAGTTTACCGATGTAATATTCGCTGTTGATTCTATCCCGGCTATATTTTCGGTGACTAAAGATCCGTATATCGTGTTCTTCTCCAACATATTCGCCATTTTAGGCTTGCGCTCCATGTTCTTTTTGTTGGTGAATATTATCGAAAAGTTCCATTACCTCAAGGTAGGCTTGGCGGCGCTGCTGGTATTTATCGGCATAAAAATGCTTGTTGGTCATTATTTTGAGGAGTGGGGATTTGATACCATACACTCGCTGTTTGTTATAGTGGGTATACTGGTAATAAGCGTAGTGGCTTCGTTACTATTCCCAAAAAAGCAGGAAGCCTATAAATAACAAATGCCTCCCGGTGTTCAGGAGGCATCTGCAAAAAAAGGAATATATACCGGTTACGGTACCGAATCAATAATTACAACTTTAATGGTTGATGATGCCGGGCGTGGAGGCTCCGGTGCAGTTGAAGCATCTGCATCATAATATTGCGCCACAAGCTGTATACCACCTGTAAAGGTTACGTATGAGTAAGTGATCTGATCGTACAGAAATGGTACTTGCTCATAACCATCGCCTTCACGGTTCATGTAAACCAATACACCACCATTTTCCTGAATATAGCTGTCTATTTCAGGCATATCTAAATTTACGTACCATGTATTACGAGCTTCATCATACTGCCATGATGCTGCTGTTACCGGGAATACTACGGTTTGGTTGGGCTGTATAACCTGGGTTACCTCTTTACGGCATGATGATGCCAGCAAAACAACTCCAAGTAATAGCGCGAGTGTCAAAATTCTTTTCATATTGTAATGTGTTTATATGGGTAAGAACAAATTAAGCCCGAAAGGTTTAACATAATTTTTGGCAAATTTTATTTGTAGTGTTTAAGTGGATGTATATCTTTATAACTAAATAATTAGTTGTATGCGTTTCTGGCTGTTTATCATATTATTTTTTCCGCTGAGTGGTGTCGCCCAAAATAAGATAATTGGTCGCGTGCTTAATGCTCCCGATAACAAGCCGATTGAAAAGGCGACTGTATTATTGAACAACACAACCATTGGCAACGCGAGCGCTGCCGATGGTAAATTTATATTGTATGATGTTAACGGCGGTAAGTACGAAATTGTAGTATCGGCAGTGGGGTATGAAACTTATACGGGTAGCATTTTTATGGAGAATACGGATGTTGATGTAAAGGACATTAAGCTGATATCCAAATCAATTGTACTTAACGAGGTTAATGTAAGGCCCGATGCCGCCTGGTTTGCCAAGTTCGATATCTTTAAAAAGGAATTTTTAGGCTCATCAAAACTGGCCTCAAAATGTAAGATACTCAACCCGGAAATACTCGATCTGGATTATACCAACAATGGCCGGGTACTTAGGGGTACAACGGATGATTTCCTGATCATTGAAAACCCGGAGTTGGGTTATAACATCAAGTATCTGCTAAAGGAATTTATCAGGGATACACGTAATGGTTTGGTGTTTTATGCCGGTTCAACACTATTGCAGGAGATGAAGGGCACAGCCTCGCAAAAACGAAAATGGAAAAAGAACCGCCAAAAAGCTTACGAGGGCTCGCAGGTGCATTTTTTACGATCGGCCATTGGCAACCGTTTGGCCGATGAGCGTTTTGAGGTACTGCGCCTGGTGCGCGATACCTCAAAGGGCAGCGGGTTTTTAAGCCGCACGCAATACCTGGTAAAACAGCCGTTGAACGTAACCGATTACATCAGGCATACTGATGTGCGCACCCTGTTTGCCATGCAATTTAAGGACTGCCTGTACGTGATGTATAAACGCCGCCGCAATTCGGAGTCGGACAGGCTGAGCATGAACCTTAAGGATGCGCCCCGGCACGAGGCATCTGTTATTAATATTATAGGCGACTTTGCCGCTTTTGACTTGAATGGCGTTATTACCGACCCCCACAGCGTTATTAATGAGGGGGCATGGGCCAAGCAACGAATAGCCGAATTATTGCCTGTAAATTATCAGCCGCCTAATGATAATTAAACGGTATGTTTTTATGCTGATTTTGATTTATTTAATTTCTCATTATCAGGGCTTTTGCATATCTTTATATCCTCTAAGTAATGAAACGATTTGTAAAATACTTCTTTTATCTGGCGGTGGCTTTTTTAAGCCTGCTGTTGTGCGTGGTTTTTTACCGCGACCATCCTGATGTTCAGGCAGTATTTTATATACCGGCGGTAAATGTGCTGCTGTATTCGCTCATTGCTGATAACCTTTTCCCCTACAAAAACGTTAGCGACCGCAAGCGCATGATACAGCGCACCCGTCAGGAATTTTAATTAAAAAATCCTTCGTTTTTTTATTGCCCTTTTATTTTCGGATGGTTTTTGCGTCGCGCGAATCAATTGCAGTATTTGCGTATGGCATCGTAAGCTTCTTTCAAGCCCAGCTCGCCCGATTTGCTGAGGTCAAGGCAACCGCTTTCTTTTTCCTTTTGCGATATGCGCGCCAAACCACGCAGATAGTAGGCTTGCTTATCGCGGTCGTTATAGCTTAAGGCGGTGTTATAATCGGTAATGGCATCGGCATAATTACGCAAACGTGCTTTAGCCTCGCCACGACGAATGTAGGCTTGTTTCAGGTTATCCTGCAAGCGTAAGGCCTCGGTATAATCCTGTATAGCCCCGCGCGAATCCTTCAGTGCGAATTTAGCAACGCCCCTTTGTAAATGCGCCGAAGCATTTTGTGAGTTCAGATCAATAGCGGTATTACAATCCTTTACCGCGGCTATCGAGTCGCGCAGGTTTAGGCGTGCCTTTGATCGTTCTATGTAAATGTTCTCGTTTTGTGGTTCAATTTTAAATGCGGTATTAAAATCATCGAAGCAACCGGCGGTATCGGCCAGCAGGCTTTTTACTATGCCGCGCATCATGTAAGCCTTAATATTGCGAGGGGCTTTCTCAATGGCTAAGCTATAATAATCCAATGCGCCCTGATATTCTTTCTGCTCCATTTTGGCACCGCCAAGCAGCAGGTAATTCTCCGGTGCAGGGTTTAGCTGTATGGCATGGTTAAGGTCAACCCATCCGCCTTCGCTGTCACGGTCGCGCAGCTTTTCTAAACCACGGTTACCGTAGGCCTCGGCAAAATTACTATCAAGCGCAATGGCTCTGTCAAAATCAAGGAATGCCACACGTGAGCCATCCAGATGGCTGCGGGTAATACCACGTTGCAGGTAAAAGAATTTGTTTTTTGGATTAATAGCCAAGCCTGCATTGTACAGTTTAATGGCACCGTTATAATCGCTCAGCTTATCTTTAGCGATGCCGAGGTTCAGTATGGCCGGCTCATTTTTAGGGTTAAGCTCAAGCGCCTTTTCATAATCGAGCATGGCCGCTTTGTTATTGCCTGCACCGGCCTTGGCATCGCCACGCTTGGTATAAATATCGGTACGGCCGGGGTTAATGGCCAGCACCTTGTCGTAATCCTTTATGGCTTCAGCATACTGGCCCATATCGGCTTTAAGGTCGGCGCGGGTATTGTATGCGGTTTCGCTTTGCGGGTTAAGTTCAAGTGCTTTTTTAATATCCTCTAAAGCGGCCGTAGTATCCTGCATGTAATACTTAGCCTTGCCGCGCAGCGCGAAAAGGTTATCATTTTTCGGGCTGAATATTAGTCCGCTATCGGCATCCATCACAGCGGCCTCATAACGCTGACTATCCACATGCAGGTAAGCACGATTCAAATAAGCATCGGCATATTTGGGGTTAAGGCGGATAGCACGGTTAATATCTTCCATTGCCGAATCAGCCTCGCTCATGTTTTTATAAGCTATACCACGATACAAGTACAACTCGGCATTAACCGGGTTAAGCTCAATGGCCTTGGTATAATCGGCAATAGCGCCTTTATTGTCTGATGTATTGCTGCGGGCATTGCCCAGGTAATGATACAGGTCGGTAAGCTTTGGGTTAAGCTTAATGGCCATGTTGTAATCATCAATAGCACCCTTATTGTCGTTAATATTGCTTTTAGCGTTACCACGATAATAAAAAGCTTCGGAGTTGCGAGGGTTAAGTTGCAGGGCCTTATCAAAATCAGCTATCGCTCCCTTAAAATCGGCCAGGTTGCTCTTTGAATTGGCACGATAGTAATACACATCGGCATTACGGGGATTCAATTTGATGGATTGCGTATAATCAGCCACGGCACCATTAAAATCACGAATGTTGGCACGGGCTACGCCACGATACTCAAAAAGCTCGTACTTTTTAGGGTTAAGGCCGATGGCTCTTGTAAAATCAGTAATAGCGCCGTTATTGTCGCCCACGTTCAGTTTGGCATTGGCGCGGTAGTGAAAAATATCGGCATTGCGGCTGTTTTGCAGCACGGCCCTGTCAAAATCGGCAATGGCATCCTTATATTGTTTAAGGTTGCTTTTGGCGTTGGCCCGGTAAAAGTAAGCGTTCGGGTAATCGGCCTTTAGTTCTATAACGGCTGTAAAATCATCTATCGCGCCCTTAAAGTTTTGCATGTTGCCGTTGGCGTTGCCACGGTAAAAATAGGCGGTAATGTTTTTAGGATTAGCCTCAATAGCCTTGGTAAATTCATCAACCGCGCCCTGCTGGTTACCGGCATTGGCCTTGGCATTGCCACGCTGCACATAAGCCTCGCTTGTTTGAGCGAACGCGAACGGGGCATACACGAACATTAACAGCAATAAAAAGTATCTCATATATAATGCAAAACCTGTTTAGGTGATACAATAGTCTTAAAAAATTCCGAATTCATCCATCATCCAGCTACTTAAATAAGTAAATAGGGATGGGGGTACCTCATGCGCCAGCTCAGGATAAACAAACACTTTAGGGTTCGATTTTATATTGTTGAGCATGGTGTATTCATTGTATGGCGGTGCCAGGTTATCCAGCAAACTCACCCCGATCAGCGCCTTGCAATCCAGCTTTCCCGAAAAATTCTTCAGGTCATAATAATCCAGATTATCCAGCAGCTTATTCATGGGTATGTATTTGTTTTTGCTGTAGGTAACAATGGCGCTCATTGGCCAATCGGGATTACCTTGTAAAGCCCTGAAATCGCAAAAAACCGGGTTATTGGCCGAGCATAACTTAACCCGTTTATCCAAACTACAGGTAACTATGCTCAAATACCCACCCATACTACCGCCCGAGCAGATGATGTTGGTTGAGTCCAGCTCAGGCCTTGAGCATATAAAATCAACCGCGCGTATGCAATCCATAATGGCGCCGCGGTATATGTATTTCTTTTTGTTCTCGATGTCAGTTGTCAGGTAGCCATCCTTGGTAGGGTGTACAATATCCCTGCTATTGCCCTGCCCGCGTACGTTGAAAGAGAGTATAGCCAGTTCAGAATTACCGAAGATGGGCTTAACACCAATACCGCCATAGCCCGGTAATACCAGCCACACCGGTAGTTTTTTACCGGGTTTAAGGTTTTTAGGCATGGTTAACCAGCCACGCACCTTCAGGTTGCCTAATGATTGCGCCTCAACCAAATAAACATTGGTACCGCCCTGTGCCATGGCAGGCTGCTCGGTTATTTTAAAGTTGGGCTTAACGGCATTCAGTTCCGCCCTCGCATCCGACCAAAAATCGTCAAAATCAACGGGGCGTTGTGCTGTCGATTTTATTTGTTTGGCGTTAAAGCCAAAAACACGGCGCAGGGTATCATCATACTCGGTAACATTGATCATGAACGCTACCTTGTAAAAGCCCGGATCTTTTTGCTGTGGCAGCGTAAATGAATACTTGCCGTTGCCATGCTTGCCAATTTTAACCGGCATTGATTTGGAGCCGAGCTCCTTATCCTTCAAATCGGTGATCAGGTAGCTTACTGTGCCCTCCTGTACTACATTGTATGAGTTATGGATCTTTAGCTCGTACTCAATTTTGTCGCCGGGCTGAAAAAGGCCTTCTTTCTTTTTAGGTAATGCCTCAAAGGTGAACTCGCCCTCTTGTTCGGGGCCTTCCTGTTCTTCGTCATGCTGTTGCTGCAAAAAACTGTTTACAGCGCAAAAGGCCTGTGTTGCCACAAGCATTAAAACGGCGGTAAAAAGTATTTTGAGTTTGTGCATGTTAAAACTTAGTAATTACTGATAACGAAAACGTAGTGCCCTTACCGGTTGAACGGCCAAGCAAAAACTGATTAACGCCCGCAAAGAACGATAATTTAGGGTTAACGATATAGGCATAGCTGAACGAACCTTGCGTGTACGAAAAATCTTTGTTCAGCACCAGGTTTTGATCCAGTGTTTTGTTGATACTGGTTGAGTAATTACCCGATACGCCTACCGCTACCTGGTTATGTTTATCAAAATTAAGGCCGAAAGCACCGGTGTAGCGTACCTGGAATGGGCCGGCGTTTTGAAAATACTGGCGACCGCCCACCTCGGCATTGATATAATAATTCTTTGAGCCGATCTTCCCGCTGCCCGAACCTATGGCCCTAACCTCGGCACCGCCTGATGAAAAGCCCAGCCCGGTGCTGCTATAAAGCGGCGCTATGGCCATGCCCTGTATAGCGAAGTAATATTTAAAGTTGATGTTGGTAAGATAGTAACGAACGCCAAACTCCATATCGCCCAGGCCTTGCGATGTTACCGAGGGCATATCCTGCTGCTTAAATTCGTTGATGATGTAGGGTAACGATACCACACCGGTAAGCCTGCGGCTGATGCCATACTCGCCGTAAAGTGATAACGAGCGCGACTCGAAATATCCGCCCTGATCATAGCTGCCCAGCTTGCCGCTCTTATCCCACAGTTGCGATGCCCTGAAATAACTTGCCGTTACCGATACCAGGTAGTTACCCTTTTTTACCGGCCAGCCACCGGCCAGCACTGTGCCGGGTAATGCTGCTACTATAAATGCTATGGCTATTTTGTAAAGTATCTTCATGTTATATGTAAAATGTTATCGTAAATAGTTTGCGTGGTGTTTACCGTAGTAAGGCAACTTCATTGAGGCGGCCAAGGCAGCGCCGTAACCCTGCCCGGTGTTGCGGCCGGTTACTATATAAAAGCCACTTAAATTCATGGTGAAGCGTTTTGAGAACGAATGGCCATAACCCGCTGTAACCCGCTGGTAAGCGTAATTGCGAGCGGCAAATGCGTTAAGGGTAAGCCCCTTATCATCGCTTTGCGAGTAGATGCCGCCGTAACCAAAGTTCAGCTGGTTTACATCATCAAGTTTAAAACCCAGCAGGCCATCCCAGGTTAACTGGCGCGGGGCATTGTTGCCAAAGTATTGCCCGCCACCCAAATCAACATTGTAATAAGTTTTTTTACCCAATGGCCCCGAGTTTGATAGTTTGGCTATCATGCCGGTATTTCCTAAGCCAAAGGTTTTTACATCAGAGTTTTTATATAAAGGAGCCACGCCGCCCACATACAAAGTAATGTAGTTGGCATAATTAAAATGCTTAAGCACACCGCTCAAACCCAGTTGCAAGTCGCCGGCGCCACTTTGATGAAAGGTGCCGTATTGGTTGGTGGTGGTTTGGTACGATGCAGGCAGGGTGACTATCAGATCCAATCCCCGGTTAAGGCCGTAAGCGGCATACACACCCAATGATTGCGCCTGAAAGCTGCCATCAATATTTTCAAGCTTACCCGCGTTGTTCCAGCCCTTATCAGCCTTGTAGAACGATATTGTGGTTGATATTACGTAATGCCTTTTGCCCACCGGCCAGCCCGCCCTCGCCGGGATGGCCTGCACCAGTGTTACAAGCAACGCGCTTAAAAGTATGTGTATATTAACTCTCATTTATGGTTCAGGTGTTATGGCAGTAAAAAATATTCGCGCAGCCATTGGTATTGAAAACGGTAGTAATTACCGTCAACCTCGTGGCCTTTGTCGGGGGTTATCCAAAGCTCCTTTTTTTGTGTGCCCAGCTTGTTGTACATGGCAATACTGCAACTTGGCGGACAAAGCTCATCCAGCAAACCAATACCCATCAGCACCGGGCAACGCACCATCGGCGCAAAGTTCAGCGGATCAAAATAATCCCAGGTTTTGAATAGCCGCTGCTCGGTAAAACCTGTTTTTTGGCCTACATAATTATTCATGAACCAAACCGGGGTTTGCACGTTAGGATGCATGGTTTTTGATATGCGCACCGCGTTATGTATATCGCTATACAGTGGCACTTCGGTAGTAACCAGCTTTATACGTTTATCTAAAGCGGCTGTAACTACAGCTAAAGCGCCGCCCTGGCTACCACCGTCAATAGAGATGCGCGAGGTATCCAAACCCATATCAGCATGCGATGCAATGAAGTCGACACCACGCAGGCAATCCATATATACCGCGCGGTATACGTAGCTGTTACGATCGCCAATGTTGTACAGGTTGTATTGTATGCCCTTGGTGTTAATGGCATCCTTGCTGTTGCCGTTGCCGCGCACGTTTATTGAGAATACAGCAAAGTCATCCTCCATCATGCTTGGCTCCATAGTTACCAGGTAACCCGGCACACGGTAGCGTACAGGCAATTTTTTAGGGCGATTTTTAGGCATGGTAAGCCAGCCGCGTATCAGCGCGTTGTTCCACGATCGCATTTCAACCAGGTACACGGTGATCTTCGGGGTCGATAGATCCTTACGCTCCAATACACGATATTTTGGGACGATCTTGCTCAGCGAATCGCGGGTTTTTTGCCAGAATGATACAAAATCAGCAGGGCGGTTATTCTCCGTTACTATCTGATCGGGCTTTACACCGAATACCCGGCGCACGGTATCATCATAAAACGAAAGATTGAAACGGAAGCTCAGCTCGTAAAAGCCGGGTGTTTTGGCGGGAATATTAAAGCTGAGTTTTTTGCTGCCACCGGCGCCTATTTTTACTTTAACAGAATCGGTAAAAACATGCTTGCCATAATCGGTTTTAAGCTCGTAGCTTACCTGGCCTTCCTGTACTTGTTTGTAGGTGCTTTTTACTTTTATATCGTAGGCTATTTCAGCCGGATCATTGAATACCGCGGTTTTTATCTTAGGCTTGATATCCAAAAATACTTCGCCTTCTTCCTCGCCTGATTCTTCGTGCCCATCGGTTTGGCAAAATGCCTGCGCAGGTATGGTCGCGCTGATGCACAAAGCAAAAATAAAAGCTAAAAATTTATTCATTTCAGGCTCAGATATTCAATAGTTGTAATTCGTTATTAGAGTGCGCAATTATCAGCTAAGTATATTTTTACCCAAAACAGGGAAAAAATTACACAGTACCCCATATTGTAGAGCCACAACAAAGGCTTATAAATGTTACTCTGCCTGCTAAAACAGGTTCGCAATCACCTTTTATGTGCGCTTTAAATATTAAGTATTAATTAACCGCTATTTGCGTTGATTGGTAAAATGCAAATTCAGTACCATTAATGCCCATAATTTGTACCTATAACTGTGAAATACCTGCGGATAATGGGCTATAAAGAAAAAACGGTGCGAGAAAATTTCCCGCACCGTGTATGTAATTTAAGCTATTGTTTCGGCATTAACCTTTTGCCGGGCTTCCTGAGCGGAGGCTACCATGTTTTGCAGGGCCGTTTTGGTTTCGGGCCATTTGCGGGTTTTCAGGCCGCAATCGGGGTTAACCCAAAGGTTTCGTGCGGGTAACAGCTCGGCGGCTTTTTCAAGCAGGGCAACCATTTCGGCCGTGGTAGGTACACGTGGCGAATGTATATCGTATACACCAGGGCCTATCTCATTAGGGTACTTAAAGTTGGCGAATGCTTCCAACAGTTCCATTTGCGAGCGTGAGGTTTCAATGGTGATCACATCGGCATCCATAGCGGCAATGTGTTCAATAATATCATTAAATTCGCTATAGCACATGTGGGTATGTATCTGCGTTTCATCGGCCACACCACTTGCCGATATACGGAATGCCTTAACCGCCCAATCAAGGTAAGCGGCGCGGTTGGCTTTGCGCAGCGGTAAACCCTCGCGTATGGCCGGTTCATCAATTTGTATTATGCCGATACCGTTTTGCTCCAATGCTACCACCTCATCGCGTATAGCCAGGGCTATCTGGTTGGTAGTAACCTCACGCGGCTGATCATCACGCACAAACGACCATTGCAGTATCGTCACCGGGCCGGTGAGCATGCCTTTCATTAGCTTATCAGTTTGCGCGGCGGCAAAGCTGCTCCACCTAACCGTCATATCCACCGGGCGACTAACATCGCCATAAATTACCGGGGGCTTAACGCAGCGGCTGCCATAGCTTTGTACCCAACCGTTTTTGGTAAAGGCAAAGCCATCTAACTGCTCGCCGAAGTATTCCACCATGTCGTTACGCTCAAACTCGCCGTGTACCAGTACATCAATGCCAATTTCTTCCTGCCAGCGTATGGCATCAATAGTGGCTTTTTCAATGGCTTGCTCATATTCGGTATGGCTTAGTTCGCGTTTTTTAAATTTAGCACGCAGCTGGCGTATGTCTTCGGTTTGCGGGAACGAGCCTATGGTAGTTGTAGGGAAGGCGGGTAGTTTAAAACGCTGATGCTGTAATTGCTGACGGGTGGTAAATTCGCTTACGCGCTTATCGTCGGCATCGCTTAGCCCGGCAATACGTTGTTTTACGACAGGCTTGTGTACACGTGTTGATGAACGCCGCGCCTCGATAGATTGTTGGTTGGCTTGCAGATATTGCTGATCATCGTTACCGGTAGCTATGGCTTTAAGTTCTTTGATCTCGTTCAGTTTCTGCCCGGCAAAACTCATCCAGTTTTTAAGACCGTAATCAAGTTCTGTTTCCAGGTCGAGATCAACCGGGGAATGCAGCAGTGAGCACGATGGCGTTATAATAATACGCTCGGCACCGATAGCCGCTGTAGCCTTCTCTATCAGTTCCAACGAAGTTTTGTAATCATTTTTCCAGATGTTGCGACCATCAACCACACCCAGCGATAGTTTTAGGCGTTCGGGCAGTTGCGCTAATACGGCATCCAGCTGTTGCGGCGCGCGTACCAGATCAACGTGGAGGGCGGCTACCGGCAGGTTTACCGCCAGCGAAGTATTATCAAGCAAGGCATCAAAGTAAGTTGCTACCAGTATGTTTACCCCGCTAACGCGATTGCTTATCCATTTATAGGCATACTCAATGGCTTCCTTTTCTTTTACCGACAGATCAAGCGCCAGTACCGGCTCATCTATCTGTACCCACTCCGCACCCTGTTGCTTAAGGCGGTTAATAATGTCAACATATACAGGCGCCAGTTTTTTAATGAGGTCGATACGTTCAAAACGGCTGCCTTTTTCCTTGCCTAACAACAGGTAAGTTACGGGGCCTATCAATACGGGCTTGGCCTTGCTGCCCAAAAACTGGCGGGCTTGCTGATACTCGGCAAACAGTTTTTCAGAAAATATACGAAACTCCTGTGCCTGTGTAAACTCCGGTACCAGGTAATGATAATTGGTATCAAACCACTTGGTCATTTCAAGGGCGGTAATATCCAGCCCGTTTTGCTGGTAACCACGAGCCATGGCAAAGTACAGGTCGGTTTCGGTATTGGTTTTAACCTCGGTAAGTACAGGGGCAAAGCGCTCGGGTATTGCGCCCAAAAGCAGGCTCATATCCAGTACCTGATCGTACAAACTAAAATCGTTACAAGGTACCAGGTCGATACCGGCATCCAGCTGGGTTTGCCAGTTATCCTCTCGGATAGTTTTCGCGGCCTGGTTCAATTCATTCAGGTCGATTTTGCCGGCCCAGTAATTCTCACAGGCTTTTTTGAGTTGACGGCGGCTACCAATTCGCGGGTAGCCAAGATTTTGCGTTAGCATGTCTTTTAAAAAATTAATTAAATAAATCTGTTAAAAGCGCTTTAGCCCAGCTTCGCAAAGCGATCACGATAAGAAAAAAAAGGAAATGAGATATGGGCACGACAGTACAGGGCGAGCCAAACCAATACAGGCGGGCTGTTTACATGTACATCAATACCTGATCAAATTGCTTCAAATCGCGAAAGCATTGTCAATTCGGTAACAGGCAGGTCTCCTGGCTTGTAACATTTTTGCCGCCCTTCCCGCCTTTATGGCAGTGGGCATAGTATGGCAAAAACCTTTGAACGTTACTTACAGTTGCGCGACAGCCCGTGATTTTCACACGGTTCCCTATTAATTTAGCATTTGTAAAACCCGTACCGGTTTGATGAAGATAAGTAAAGAACTTGCAGCGGCTAAAGTAAGCAATATAAGTTTAAGTTGCCCTACGCATCAGCAGCAATAGCCCGATAAGGCAAAATGTATTAGCGTGAGCCTGCTTTTACAAATGCCTCAAACTTGAGGGTATGGCTATCATCAGTAAAGGATTTGCCGCCATCAGTGCTGATGGCCGGGTTGGCACCGGGCAGGTTAACCATGTCGCCCAATGCTACTCCATAACAACCCGTTGTTGCGGCCGAGCTTAACACAATAACCAGCTTTGAATTCCTGGCAACCTTAATATTGGGATTTACAACGATCCGTTTAGCCGACCAGCCAATGTCGCCATCTTTTAGTGCTTTGGTAAATAATGCATCTCCGCTTGGATGGCCATCTTTATCCGCTTTGTAAACAGATAAATTCAGGTCAGCATCAGGATTGTTGTTTTTAAAGGCAATTACCGTTAGGCGTGTTAATGTGCCAGCCCAATATGCTTTGAATCTCTGAGCGCGTTGCTTTACGCCTGCTATATCACAAGTCAGGCTATAACTCTCGCTACCCGATCTGCTACCACGAACAATCAGCTTGCCCTTGCCGTTTACCGGTCTTGGGTACGCGTAAGTTTCCAGGCAATTTAGTGGCTTAATAGCGCCATCATCGGTAAAGCTTAGGGGTGCCCAGTAGTAATTGGCAAGCGCCTCGTTTTTGGCGGCATTGTTCCACAGGTCGCTGCCATACAGGTAAACCGTTTCGGAATTTATTTTGATGGTTGATACAAATGATGGCTGCCCGCCGCATGAATTATCGCTGATCTTGATCCCCTCAGACCAAGGCCCCAGCGGAGATTTTGCCGTTTTATATGAAGTACCCGTGCCCGAGCAATAGCCACAATTCGGGTCGGAGTATACTATGTAGTAAGTGCCCTTGCGTTTAAACATGCCCGGGGCTTCGGTGCGACCTTTGGTAACGGCCTTTATGTGTTCGCCGGTACCGGTCAGGTAATCATCGCTCAGCTTTTCTATCACAATGGTGCCATCGGTACGCCAGTCGGTGTAGGCAAGGTAGGCGGTGCCGTCGTCATCAATAAAAGTATCATGGTCGCCATTGTTTAAGCCGGCGGCAGGCATGGTGCTGTTAACGGCCAGTTTAGGCTCGGCTACTTCGGTGAAAGGGCCCACCGGGGTTTTGCTGGTAAATACACGGTAGCCAACCACGTTATCATAAACGTTTATCCACAATACGTATAATTTGGTACGCTTGTTATAAACCACATGCGGCCTGAAACAGCCATATGTTTTACCATCGCAGCGCGATTGCCATACCTCGGTTTTGGCATTGAATAAATAACCACGGTCGGTCCAGTTATTCATATCGGTTGATGAGTATACCTTGAAGCCGCAAAATGGCGCGCCCTTGTTGCCCCATTGAAAGCCGCAATCGTAACTGGTGCCGTACAGGAAATACTGCCCGTCAAAATAAGCTATTTCTCCATCGTGCGCGTCAACGGCATCGCCGGTGGTACTGAAACGGATAAGCTGGCGACCCTTGCTGTCAAAATTCTTTATTATTTGCGCGGAGGCCGGTTTAATTATCACTGTTAATATAAAAATGGCGAACAGTAATTTTAAAAGTGAGATGGTTTTGTTTGGCATAATTGATGGTTTTGGCGATGGCTTGGTTTGCTAAAAGCAATTATAACACTTTTATTACTGATTTATGCCTGAACTAAAAGGTATTATGGTTTGGTGGTTTTGCCCGAAAAATTATATCTTGCTGCCAACCAATTGAAAAACTATGCGAAAAGCTATCCTCCTTGTGTTGTGGCTGTGTCCACTATTGCTTAATGCTCAAACTGCTGTAAATTTTTCCGGATTCAATAAATCAGGGCCGGTAAAGGCTGTGGTGAATAATCAGGTGTTAACGGTTAACTGGCCTGTTGGTGGTAACGAAAAAGGTCAGCTACTGATCGATCTGCGCCAGGGCTCACCATTACTTAAAAGTTTGCAGGTAAGCCAAAACAAAGTTTACAAGGAGGTAGGCAGCGCGCTCGATCCGGCATTTGTACTCACCGTAGGCAAACGCGACCTGATATCACAAAACGGCTGGAACATATTTTTTGATAAGGTGCCGCAAAAGCCGCATCAATCATACCCCGTAAAGTTTGAAAAGAGCAGCAGCAGTGTACGCACCGCGGGTTCACGTACGGTGATCAGGCTGGGTAAGGTGAGCGCCGCGTCATTTAACGGCGCGTTAGAGATAACCCTTTATAATGGCTCGCCACTGATAAACGTAGCCGCGGTTATTTCAACACCGGTAGATTCGACCGCTATATTGTATGATGCCGGTTTGGTTAGTAAAACCCCGTCATGGAAAGGCATGGCATGGTCATCAACTGATGATAAATTGCAAACGGCCAACGTTGCTGCGGGTGATGCCAGCCAAAACCTCGCTGTAAAATATCGCACCATAATAGGGGAGGGCAAGGCCGGTAACCTGGCTGTTTTCCCGGCACCGCACCAATATTTTTATCCGCTGGATGAAGCCTTTAACCTTAAGTTTGTTTGGTATGGCAACAATTACCGCGATATGCTGCCCGGCTACGGCCTCGGTATAAGGCAGGAGCTGGAGGGCGATAAACGCTTTGTGCCCTGGTTTAATGCGCCGCCTAATACGCAGCAACGCCTAAACTTCTTCTGTCTGCTAAGTGCAGGCTCTCCGCAGGATGCCTTAACGGCGGTTAAAAAATTCACCCATAATGATGTTTACCCAAAATTGCCGGGCTATAAAACGCTGTCGAGCCATTTCCATAACGAGTATGTGATGGGCGTTATCCGCAAGGGTAAGCCGGTGCCCGATAGCCCTAACTTTGTTAAGGTGTTCCGCAAAACAGGTATCGATATTATCCATTTGGGTGAGTTCCATTACACGGCACACCCCAAAGGCCCGGATAGTTTACGCTTGCCCGAGCTGAAGGCCCTGCATGATATGTGCGCCCGTTTTTCGGACAGTAAATTCCTGCTGCTGCCCGGCGAGGAACCTAACGAGTTTTTGGGCGGCCACTGGTTGTCGTTCTTCCCTAAGCCGGTGTATTGGGTAATGTCGCGCAAGGCCAATGAGCCATTTGTGAGCGAGGTGCCCGGCTATGGCAAGGTGTATCATATAGGTGATAAGGATGATATGCTGAAGCTGATGGAAGCCGAGAACGGACTGATGTGGACAGCACACCCGCGCACCAAAGGTTCAACCGGATACCCGGATAAGTACAAGGATGAAAAATTCTTCCTGTCTGATCATTTTATGGGCGGTGCCTGGAAGCATATACCGGCCGATCTGTCGCAGCCACGCATAGGCCAGCGGGTGTTTGAACTGCTGGATGATATGAACAACTGGGGACTGAAAAAACACATCATTGCCGAAGCCGATCTGTTTACCGTAGAGCCGGAAAACGAGATGTATGCCCACCTCAACGTAAACTACCTGAAAATGGATAAGCTGCCCGATTATAAGCAAGGCTGGCAGCCGGTACTTGATGATATTAAGCAGGGCAAGTTCTTTACTTCAACAGGCGAGATCATGTTGCCGGTGTTTAACATCAACGGCAAACAATCGGGCGAAACCTTAACCTTGCCAGCCAATGGTAAAGTAGTAGTAAACGCGCAGGTGAACTGGACATTCCCGCTCAGCTTTGCCGAAGTTATATCGGGCGATGGCAGCAAGGTATACCGCCACCGTATAGAATTGAACAGCACTCAGGCCTTCGGCAACAAAACATTTAGCTGGCCGGTTGACCTTAAAGGTCGCAAATGGGTAAGGCTTGAAGTGTGGGATGCCGCCGTTAACGGTGCCTTTACGCAAACCATCTATTTGCAATAAAGTACACTTTTTTACAAAAAACTATTTGAAGTAAGCATAGGTTAATGATATTTGCAGGTGCCCGCCGGGCATCTGCAAATAAACCAATTATGCACAACTTACCAGGCATTCCTTTACATACGCTGCCGTCTATCCAATTTATGGCGACGGATACAAGCACTGCTTTTGGTGAGCATAGCCCCGACCATCGTATTGATTTTTATGCCATGGTTTGGTTTCAGGAGGATGCCGGTACCCATTATATAGATTTTAAGCCCTATCCCATAAAAAAGGATATGGTGTATATGATAGGGCGCAACCAGGTACATTCCATACCCTCGTTAGAGTTACCCAGGGCTAAGAATATCGTTTTCTCGGCGGAGTTTCTGCATCGTATTGAGGAGCCTTATTTGCGGCAGCTGTTTCTGCCTTTTAATGATAATGGCATACAGATACCGCCTGATATGTTGGATGCCTTTAGCCAGCTGTTCAATTTGATATTGCTGGAATATCGCGGCGAAGCCGATAGCAACCTGCTGTTAACTTATACTACCGCGCTGTTTACCCACCTGTATCGTTTTACCCAAAACGCCCCGGCGCTCACTGCCGAGGATGATGCCCGCATGATCAAATTGGTGCAATTAATTGAGGAACATTACCGTGAAAACAAGCCTGCCGATTTTTACGCCGATAAGTTAGGCCTCACCGCTAAACGGGTGAACGAGATACTGCGCTTTCGTGCCGGGCTCACCATTAACCGCCTGCGCGACCAAATGCTGCTGATAGAGGCCAAGCGCGAGTTGTTCCATCGCCAGCACTCTATAAAGGAGATAGCTTACAACCTCGGTTTTTCTGATCAATCATACTTCGCGCGTTTCTTCAAGAAACATACCGGCATCAGTCCCGATCAATTCAGGGAAAAAGATAGCCTGGAATTCATAAAGTAGAATCACCCCCGTTTCATGTTCAAATAGTGCTGATCATCTTCCTGATTGTGCGGCACTTTCAGCCTTTATTAGCGCAACTTTGTAAACGCATTTAAGTTGTTATAATAAAGTTTTTTATAACATGAAAAGATTAGAAGATAAGGTGGCCGTAATTACCGGTGGAGCCGGTTCAATTGGCCTGGCCACCGCGCGTAAGTTTTTGGCAAATGGTGCTAAGGTTGTTTTGGTTGATCTGCAAGAAGAAGGCCTGCAAAATGCCGTTACCGAGTTAGGCGGTAACGATAATGTAAGCTACGTAGTTGCCGATGTTACCAAAAGCGCCGACGTGCAGAATTATGTTGAACAAACAATAGCCCGATTGGGCAAAATTGATATATTCTTCAATAATGCTGGTATTGAAGGTGTTGTTAAACCCATTGCCGAATACCCTGAAGAGATGTTTGATAGGGTTATAGCTGTGAATGTGAAGGGTGTTTGGCTGGGTTGCAAACACGTATTGCCGGTTATGAGTGATGGTGGCAGCATTATCATCACCTCATCAGTAGCGGGTGTTATTGGTAGCCCCGGCACCAGCCCGTACAATACCAGTAAGCATGCGGTTATAGGCACTATGCGCAGTGTGGCTATTGAGGCCGCTCCACGCAAGATCAGGGTGAACACGGTTAACCCAAGCGCGGTTGACAACCGCATGATGCGCTCTTTAGAAGATGGTTTTGGCCACGGCGATGGCACATCGGCAAAAAAGGAACTGGAGAAAACCATTCCGTTTGGCCGTTATGCCCAGCCCGATGAAATTGCCGATATGGTGGTATTCCTCGCGTCAGACGAGAGCCGCTTTGTATCAGGCACCGTTAACCTGGTTGATGGCGCATCGCAGGCTTAACAAAACTTATACATCTAAAATTATACTATAAAACATGGAACGTTTAAAAGATAGGGTTATCATCATCACCGGGGCAGCAATGGGGCTTGGCTACGCCAGCGCGCTCGAAGCGGCTAAGAATGGTGCCTTGTTAACCCTTGTTGATTATAATGCCGAACTGCTTGAAAAAGCTAAGGCTACTATACTGGAGCAATATCCGCAAACTAAAATAATTACCGCCGTTGCCGATGTATCAAGCGAGGCCGCGGTTAAACAATATGTTGATGATACCGTGAACGAGTATGGTCGTATTGATGGCTTTTACAATAATGCCGGTATTGAAGGCCGCCAGGCTCCTTTGGTTGAGTATGATCTGGATGTGTTTAAAAAGGTAGTTGATATTAACCTGATGGGTGTTTACTATGGCTTGAAATACATCATCCCCGTGATGCAGAAACAGGAGTACGGTCGTATTGTTAACGTAGCTTCGGTAGGCGGCATCAGGGGCGTGATGAACCAAACCGCTTATGTGGCTACCAAGCACGCGGTATCGGGCATTACCAAAAACGCCGCGCTTGAGTATGGCCGTTACGGTATACAAACCAATGCCATTGCACCGGGCGCTATACTTACCCCAATGGTTGCCGAGGCATTTAAACAGGTTAACCCGACTGATCCTAAACAGGCCGAAACGGTATATGCGCAAGCCAACCCAACCAAGCGTTTGGGTCTGCCCGAAGAAGTAGGCAAGCTGGTAACGTTTTTACTAAGTGAGGATTGCAGCTATGTAAACGGCCAGATCATCGCTATTGACGGTGGTCAGTCAAACTCATACGGTAACGTATAACTAAAATTTGTCCGTAGCCCCTATTTATATATATATAGAAAAAGGCCTCGCAATTGCGGGCCTTTTTTGCTTTATAACAGATGGGTGTGTTAATAGATTTTAACTATGACCTGCTGTGGCGGCATCAAATACACGGCAAAAATTGCCTCCGCCTATCTTGCCTATTTCCTCGGCGGTAAAGCCTGTTTTCAATAGGGCATCCACCACAACATAGTAAAAGCCGGCTTTCTGATTTTCCCATGCTTCATTAGTGCGTTCGCCCGCCCGCTTTCGGTTGGGCTCACCACCGGGTTTTTTGTCGGGCGGAGGACTTTCAGGGCGCTGACCAGGGGGAGGGGGGCCACCCTGCGGACCCGGCCCACCGGGGCCGGGGCCAAAACCGCTCGCTGCTTTTGAGCGATAAGCCGGTGTAAGTTTAGTATCGGTACCAATGCAAACATGATCAATACCGGCTACGTTAACCATCGCTTTTATATTTTGGGCAAACTCCAATGGTGTATCAGCCAGGTGTGTCCATACGCCTATCACACCTCCGGCATTAGCAACTGTTTTAGCATTCTCTTTGCTGATCAGCCTTGGGCGCATCATGCGGGCCATATTTGGGTTTTGGCCTAACTGCGTATCAAGCCCTGTGTGCGATATAAGCACAGGCTTGGTAGTAACCTTAAGTGCCGCGGCCACGGTATCCGCGCTGGCATGTGCCAGATCAACCAAAATACCCAAACGGTTACATTCCCTGATCACATCAGCCCCAAACTTGGTAAGGCCGCCTAAATTGGGTGGGTTGGTGTAAACATCGCCTAACGGAACTGAGGCATCACTATCGTGCAGTAAACCGAGGTGGCGTAGGCCATGTTTATAAGCCACCTCAACCCGATCCAAATGTCCTTCCAAAAAATGACATCCCTCAATGGATTGTATCACAGTAGGCTGATGCTTTTTATGTGCGGTCTTGATGTCGGCAAAGTTCAGCGCGCGCTTAATGTGATTTTTAGCCAATTGCTTGTCCATAACTGATAGCCCGTTCAAAAAACGCTCGTAAGCCTGGCCGGGTTTATCTAAGCGCTGATAATCGAGCGCGAAGGTCATGCAGATGGCTGACAATCCAGAGCGTTTCATTTCGCCGGAAATATCAATATCAGGCCCCGGTAATTCTGCTGTTATCAACGGTACATCAATATGGTTATGTGTATCGATACCGATGGTGGCGGCTACAATAGCGGCTACCCTGGGGTCAATATCATCAGTAGCCCAGGCTGCAAACGGATTAAGAGCCACAAAGGCACCGGTACCGGCAATGGTGGTCAGGAAATTACGCCGCGACCATATTTTTTGAGTACTCATAATTGTAATGTTGGTGTGTTATACAATTATAACCATAAGCACTAATATAAATTTACGGTATCGACCATATGCTATATAGAGTCGACCAATAGGTGTTTTTGTTTAAATAAAAGGGAGAAGGGGAATCGAAAACTATACTCTTTACATCAGGAGTAAACAAAAAAAGCAGCTCTGTTATTTTTCCCAGAACTGCTCTTTCATCATCGTAAATTATAACGAGTAACCGCCATCAACCGCAATGGCTTGCCCGGTTACGTGTGGTGCCGATGCCAGGTAAACGGCCAGCTGACCCATATCTTCGGGCGTTTGAGCCTCGCCTTGTGGCAGCAGATCCTGCTGGTTACGCTCCCAAGATTGTTCTTCGGTTTCGCCATCACGGGCGTAAGCTTTTGACAGGCCTGTATCGCCACGCCACATGCCTGTGCCCACAATACCCGGACAAAGCGCGTTCACCGTAATGCCCTCCTTGGCAACCTCTTTAGCTAATGAGTTGGTAAAGCCCACCACCGCGAATTTTGAGGCACTGTAAGCAGCTAACAACTGCATGCCCGATTTACCGGCTATTGATGCTACGTTAATAATACGGCCATGCTTTTTAGGCAGCATAACCTCTAACTCGGCTTTGCAGCATAAAAACACGCCCTTGGCATTTACATCCATAATGCGGTCCCATTCTTCAGGTTCCATCTCAACTGTTTTGTGGATGCCAATTACACCGGCGTTGTTCACGGCAATGTCTAACGTGCCGAAGTCGGCGGTTACCTTTTGTACTACGCCTTGTACTTTGCTGTAGTCGGTTACGTCAACCTGGTAGGTGATAACCTTTGCACCGGCCTGTTCAACCAGACTTTTTGTTTCGGCTAAAAATTCAATGCTGACATCGGCCAGCGCTACACTCGCGCCTGCTTTTGCCAAACTTACTGCAATACCCTGGCCAATGCCTCTGCCGGCACCGGTCACTAATGCTACTTTTCCATTTAATGTATTTTCCATTGTATAAGCATTTAATGTTTAAACACATATACAATAGCATTAAAAGGAATAAAGTTTTTCTAAATTGAATAATTATTCAATTTAGAAAAATATCACTGTTTTATTGCCGACCAGTACAGCGAAAAGCTGTTTTCGATAAGAATTTCATCAAAGGTTTCGAGCCCCATGTGTACCGCGGCCGATACCTCATGCCCAAAACCATGCAACAAATAGATGAAGTAATTGGTGGGTACAGGTTTGATCAGGCCGATGCTTTGGCCTTGTTCCAAAATTTGGGTCAAGGGTAAAAACATGGCATCGGTAGTTTGCTGCATATCATGGTTTTTTACCGCGTATGGCGAAAAGTAATACTGATCCTGAAAAATCCACTCCTCACGGTAGGCTTGCAGGTAGTGCATGTAGTTTAAAAATACCTTACGCAGGTTAACATCAACAGCATCATCAAAGGCGATATCGTCATACAAGCGTTCCTCGTACCGGCTGAGGGTTTGTTTGTAGATCTCGTTAATGAGCACCACCTTGCTGCTGTAATAAGTATATACCGAGCCGGTAGCAATGCCCGCCGCCTGGGCAATGTTGGCCATGGTTAGCCCGGCCAAACCAACCCGCGAGGTTAGCGATATGGTAGCCTGGTATATCTTACTGTTTTTTATATCGTCCTTAACCCGCATTTATATGTACCGCATTTTTATGCAATATATTTTATTTGGCGATATAACCGCAAACCTATCAAACTAAAAATGGCAACCTCAATATATTTAAGTTGCCATTTTTTTATGCTGATCATCCCAGTTAGATGCCTTTATCGGGCTTAAAATCAAGCGAGATAGAGTTCATGCAAAAGCGTTTGTAGGTGGGTGGCGGGCCATCGTCAAAAATATGCCCCAGGTGCGAATCGCAACGGTCGCAGCGTACCTCAGTGCGTTTCATGCCGTAAGTATTATCCTCTACGTATATCACACTGTTTTTGCGTACAGGCTCAAAAAAGCTGGGCCAGCCGCACTCGCTCGCAAATTTAGCATCCGACCGGAATAGCTTATTGCCGCACACCGCGCAATAGTAGGTGCCTTTGGCATTGCTGTTCCAGTATTTGCCGGTAAAGGCACGTTCGGTATTGGCTTCGCGGGCTACCTTGTACAACTCGGTAGGGAGTATCTTTTTCCACTCGGCATTGCTCACTTTTATGCGGCGAATGTCGGTATTTGAGTAATATGGGTTTTTAGCATTCTTGTTATCATTCGCATTTTGCGCGCTCACCCTCAAGCCCGATGCAAACAGTATAACCGAAAGAAATAAAATGAATTTATACCTCATGATGCAAAGTTAATTTAGTTTTTAATTGCCGGTGATAGCAGGTAACAGATACCTGGCCCGATCACATATTAATCAACGAAAAACTTATACCAACGGATGTTTGCCTGTATACATTTGAGGCTTGCATGACAATAGCTTATTACTTAACCAGCAAGTAGTAATTACACCTATGGCGGATGCGGGCATATTTAACGCCATTCAACTCACCCGGCGCGGCCTCAAACTTATCCTGCCTGATGATGTATAAACCTTTAATCGGCGCGTAAAAGCGGGCTTCGCCATTGGTATCCAATGTTAATTCCTTCTCCCAGTTATCAGGATTAAATACCCTTAGTTGTGTGCCGGCAGGAGCAGGCTTATTTCGGTTGAAAGCTTTAATGGTCACAAAGCCATCCTTCAGTTCACTGATCATATCAAAAGCTTGCAAGGGCATTGTTACAACAGGTTGTTCGCCCGCTACCTGGTACGCTGCGCACAGGTAATCTACCGGCCTGATGTTCTCTCCGCCTGATGCGGAGCGATCAACCACCGGGTGCTTATCATTCATGCCGATAATGCGGTAGGTGCCTTTAATTTTGGGGGTGAATGTTCCCTGCCAGCTATCCTTTTGCATGGTAAGCGTCAGACTTTCCTTTTTTCCTTCCGGATCAATGATCCAAAATTTAAAATCGCCTGTAAGTTTTAGCTCCGTGCCGGTATCGCGTTGTCTGATGCCTTTATCATCCATACTGCCATAGCACAGAATCACTGTTACAGGCTGACCGGGTTTACCGTTGCCTTTTACCTCCAGCCAGTAAGCGCTTGCTGAGGCCATTTTGCCTGTAAGCATCAGCAAAGCAAGTATTAATAATTTAGTGATACGCATATACATCTTTTAAATACCAAGAGGCTGCCTTATGGGGCAACCTCCTGGTGCCATAGCTTGTTACAGCATGGCTATATTAATTATTTTATGTTAGAATTTAAGGGCAACACTACCTATAAACTGAGCCGGTGCCTGTGGCGTTAACCTAACCGACCATGTTTTTTCGTTAGTCAGGTTGTTCACTTTAAAGCTTACACGGTATTTAGGGTTGTCGTAAAATAACGTGGCATCAAATATAGTGTACGCAGGGATAGTGATCTTGGTGGTTTGGGTATTGGTATGGAATGATTTACTGCCATAGTTACCACCAAAACCGGCACCAAAGCCATGCAGGTTACCTTCAGGTAAACGGTAGCTCATCCAAAAGTTGATCATTTGATCAGGGCCTGATAAACCCGGACGTAAACCATCTACCGATGGATCGGCATTGGTGTATTTGCTGTAGTTATAAGCATAACCCGCAACTATATTAAAGCCGGTGAAAGGATTGGCCGTAACATCAACCTCAACACCACGGCTTAACTGTGTACCATCCTGAATAGAATAGCCGTTAAGCGTTTCGTTCGGGTCATCGCGCAATATATCTTTTACCTTGATATCATAGTAGCTTACCGTTGCTGATAAACGATGATCAAACAGATCAGACTTAGCACCAAACTCTAATTGATTAGCATGCTCAGGCTTAAAGGCGCTGCCATCAGCCGATTGACCGCTGCGGTTAAAGAAACCACTCATGTAGTTACCAAATAACGATAGCTGATCTTTACTTACCTCGTATACCAAACCCATTTTGTGCGATATAGAAGTTTGCTTGTATGGGCCTACTGATATACCGTTAGCGCCCAGGCCACCGGCGGTTTGGCCTGTATTTACGTTGTATACGCCCAGGTATTGGTAACGGTCAACCCTGATACTGGCCATGGCTAATAAATTATCGGTCAGGTTAAACACGTCCGACACGTAGGCCGAGTAGGTATTGTCGCGGTTTTTTTCCTTACGTGGAGTACCGCCACGACTGGCTAACGAGTCGATCTTGAAGCGGCTGATGCGGTATGAAGTAGATGGGTTAAGGAAATTGATATCAGGTGCGTTTACTGATACACGGTCAAAATCGTTAAAGTTGTTATAAAAATCCAAACCAACTACCATACGGTTGCGAAACTGGCCTATCTTGAAATCGCCAACGAAGTTTTGCTGCACATCGGTAGCTATAAAGTTGGTGTTACCCACAATTACCTGCGGACGGATGGTGCTATCGGTACGGCCGGCCAGTGCGGTTATATAACCATTAATGGTTGAGCGTGCACGTGAAATGATAGTTTGCGAGGTCCACTCATCAGATATTTTGTAGTTGGCCTGCGCAAAAATGTTCATCATTTGGGTTGAGTAAGTGAGGTCATTGCTCAGGAAGGTTCTGTTGTACGGGAAGCCCATATTAGCAACCGATACATTTTTTGTATTACCCGTAAACGGATTAAAACGTACTACTGATGTACCTTTTTCCTGGCTAAACTCAACATCTAACAGTATTGATAAACGGTCAGTTACCTGGTACGAGAAACTTGGCGCAATGGTCAGGTTATTGGTAAAGCCCAGATCCTGGAAAGTTTTTTGGTGCGTAGTGGCCGCGTTCAGACGAAACAGGGCGGTTTTATCAGTATTAACCGGAGTGTTTACATCAACCGTAAGACGGTTAAGGTTCCAGCTACCGGTGCTGAATGATACCTCGCCACCAAAATCGTTATAAGGTTTTTTGGTTACACGATTATACAAACCACCGTAGCTGCTTGAAATACTTGTACCGAACAGTGTGGTCGACGGGCCTTTGATAGCCTCGATACGCTCCAGATTTACCGGATCGATAGTTGAAAAGGCTGCACCGGCAACACCGTTACGGGCGTTAGGCTCGGTTTCAAAACCACGTGAGCGGAAGGTTACCCTGCCCTGGTTGGCTATCATTGGTACACCTGCTCCGGGTACGTTTTTTGAAATGCTACCCAGGTCAATAGCTACCTGCTCCTGCATCAACTCCTTTGATACAGAGTTATAAACCTGCGGATTCTCCAGGTTTTTAAGCGGAAGGCGTGCTACATAACGGCTCTCTTTTTTGGAGAACTTGTTGGTATTGGCCGCGATGTTAACCTCCTGCAAGGCCTGTACGTTCTCTTTAGGTAGCTGATAGTCTGAAGTAACGGTTTGTCCGGCTGCTACGGTAACATCCATAATATGCTCGGGCGCGCCAAGTACCTGTACTTTAAGGTGGTAATTGCCCGGGGCTACATTGTAAAAATGATAGATACCTTTTTCGTCGGTTAGCGTACCTTTTTTGTTTTCGATAAGGGTTACTGAAGCTGCGGCGTAGGGCTGACCATCAACCAGTAGAATTTTACCGGTTATGGTGCCGGTGTTTTGGGCATAAGCCAATTGCGATACAATTGTTAATACCAGTATTAAACAATAGTGTAAATGTTTCATCATGGTGTGTTAAAAAAGTAGGGTGAAAAACGCTGCGAATATACGTACTATTTAAATTAAGTCTAAATAAGATTTAAAATTTAACACACGATTTAGCAAGCAAGCCTAAGCAGAGATTAAGTATAAGGGAGGATAGAATTAATGATTTAAGTATCGCTAAGAGATAGCGGTAACACGAACCCTACGTATCAGCAGAAAGAACACCGATGATGCGGCTGTGATGTAGCAAGCACGGGCAATGAGTTTCAGATAATATTTATTGCCATCAAACAGTTGCGGTAATAGGCTGTACAATTGAGTTACATGTGCTATGCGGAACATAAAAGCCGTAAAACCACAGGTAGCAATAGCATATACAGGAATAGAAAGCAGCAGACCGGTTTTTGATAACCCCTTTGCCTGATTCAGGTAAAACAATGTGCCTGCTAAAAAGCACAAATATGCTATACATGGTGCAATAGTTTCCGTCATAACCGCGATGATAGTCTACAATTCTGTAGAAATATTGGAATATTACACACAAAATGTTAATTGCTGTTTAGCTCAGCATTAAATTGTAATAATGATGGGTGAATTATCAACCTTTCCGTTTCCACAGGCGACCGGTATAATCCAGTTCTTCCAGTCCCAAAACTACTTTTTGTCCCGATTCAAACTTGAAAACAGGTTCAAAGGTGTCCGACAGAAAATCCACCATTTTTTGCTCGCTGAAAAACCAGCAGGGGTATGAGGCATCGTAAAAGGCAGGCGGTACTTTTTGTACGGTCAGCCGGTCATCGGGCTCATTGATGTAGGCGGTACGGTCTATCAGCAGATACGGTATCTCGCTGCGCTTTATTTGTTCGAGCAGTTCATAAGGCTTTTCAAGGTATTGCAGCGAGCTGGAGAATAAAGCCAGTTGAGGGTTCGATTTGCCCAAGGCCTCATCAAGCGAATAGTAGAAATGCAGGTGCTCATCCTCAAAATTAAGCCGGCCCTCGTCAACAAACATCTTTTGTTCGATCAGGTTCCACTGCAAATGTTCAAGGTGCTTTAAAAAAGGATAATTCTGCCTGTATGATGTACCCAGCGAACCGCCGTAATCTATCAAGCTTAAGCTATTATTGTTTTGCGATGCTATCCACAACAAGGCCGATAGCAAGGGGTAAAACAACTCAACATGATCAGTAGCTATACCATCGCGCTCGTAACTGGCCTGGCCGTTCTTTACTTTGATGGCGGCGGCTTTAACCCGTTCAAATATGGCATCGGCATTGTAGCCTGTGGTATTTTTCATGGCCTCCTGCCAGTTGGGGTAGCGGCCATGCCATCCGTATTTAAAACTATAACGAACTACGCGTTTAACAATGGCAGGTATAAATTCTCCTTTTTTTAAGGGCATACGGGTATCGGCTGGGTGAATATTGTTTGTAATTAACGAAATACCCGGCTTTTAAGTTTCGTATAAAGAGCATTTGTAGCCGAAACGTTTTGTTATCAGATGCAATAAAGTTAATTAAATAATAGGTAAGAATTTGAAGTTCAGGTTTATTGATTGTGTGTAATATGCACACTTAGTACACAGTATGCTTAAATATTGGCTTCAAAAATACTTGTCGGCTAAATTTGGGCGTTGATTATACGTCTGAACACTGCTTACCTATGCTTAAACACATAATAAAAGGCTTTAAACAGTCGGTTGAACTTAAAAGAAGAATCAAGCGTCGCCATAGTATTTTTTGGCAGGATGAATTAGCCGAGGATATACGTAACATACCCATGAACGAGGCCGACCATCTGCATAAATGGCAGGATGGCGATAACTGGCAACGCAAACTAAGCAACAAGTTTAACGCGCGCGAATTTGCCAAGATGAACGGCTGCAAGGTGCCCGATCTGTACTGGAAAGGATCGGATATTGACGCGTTCGATTTTTCGACCCTGCCCCCGCATTACGTCATCAGACCAACCATTGGGCATAGTTCAAAAATGGTGTTCGTTATGGCCGAAGGCAAAAACCTTTTTGACAGCAAGGAGTACACACCCGAGCAAATAAAACAAGTTTTGAGGGATGAGGTAGCCAACAACGGCAAGCTTGAGTTTTTAATAGAAGAATTTTTAAAGAACGAGAAGAACGAGTACGGCATACTTACCGACTTTAAATTCTTTTGCTTTAACGGCGAAATAGCCACCATTATGGTGATCAACAGGCTGAGCCCGAATACCGGTTTCGCCAGTTTTTATGATGAGCATTGGAACCGCATGGAAATGATGCAGTTGAACTATCCGCAAGCCGAAACACAACAAGCCCCTGCATGCCTGGCCGATATGGTAACCTGCGTAAAAAACCTGAGCAGGGCTTACGGTATTTTTGTACGTATTGATTTTTATGCCACCTACAAAGGCTGCGTTTTCGGCGAATTTACCCCAACGCCATCAATGGGTACCAAGTTTACCCGCCACGGCAAAAAGCGCCTGCTAAGCTATTGGGATAACTATTGTAAAGGGCAGATATAATCCCGATTAATCAACGGCAGGCGTTAAATGCTGCACACCATCAGCCCCGGCAATTACGGCAGCGGTTGCCATTTTGTAGAACAGGGAATGGTCAATTATGCCCGGCCACATCTTTATATTGTTCAGAGTGGTTAGTTCGGGCAGGTTGTTAAAGTATACATCCAGCAATAACGCGCCTCTGCTGTTTTGGGCAAATTGGTTGTCATTATTTGTTCGTACGGTGATGGATCTTATATCAAAATGCTGATTCAATGAATTGCTTACAGCGGTAAGTACAGTGGGCAGTACCTCAACGGTTAGCGAATATTGAGTGTTGAGGTTTTGCGTTAATTTGGCGGCATCGCCCAATAAAATAAACTCCTTAGCCATACCGGCCAGCATCTTTTCATCAGTATGAATACCGGCGCCGCTTTTCAGGGCGTTGAGGTAATTGTCCAGTTGGTCGCAGCCGTCAAAGTAAATATCAATGGTATCAATACTACCTGCATCTATAAGCGCTAACCCATGCTGCTTTATCCGGTCTGCGGTATCGGTGCTTGATGATACGAAGCGCAACGTTGCCGCTAAAGCAGCATCGGCAGCCAAAGTGTCAACCAAAAACGCGATGGTATTACCGGCACCTAAGCCTATCGCCTGGTTGGGTTTTACCAGTTTTGCCGCCGCTGCCGCCGCTTGCTCTTTATAATTCATACGGTGGAATTTGTTGTCCGCTAAATATAGCAAGCTGTTTTAATAAATCCGGATGGTGTTGTCCACCACCCGGATTTTAATAATGTCACAATTAGTTTTGGCCTTTCAGCGATGCCATATCGATCACGAAACGGTATTTAACATCGCCTTTAAGCAGACGCTCATACGCTTCGTTGATGTTTTGCATATCGATCATCTCAATATCGGCAACAATATTGTGCTTGCCGCAGAAATCAAGCATTTCCTGGGTTTCTTTAATTCCGCCAATGGCCGATCCCGCGAAGCTTTTACGACCCACGATCAGGCTGAATGCCGAAACCGGCAGCGGATGCTCAGGAGCGCCAACCAAGGCCAGCGAACCATCAACGCGCAGCAGGCGCAAGTAGGCATTTACATCATGCTCGGCAGATACGGCATCGAGCATAAAGTGTAGCTTGCCTTTGAAGGCTGCCATCTGCTCGGCATCTTTTGATAATACTACCTCATCAGCACCAAGACGCTTAGCTTCCGCGAATTTAGATTCGGAAGTGGTGAACGCCACAACATGCGCGCCCATAGCTTTGGCTATCTTGATAGCCATGTGGCCAAGGCCGCCAATACCAACCACGCCTACCTTTTTACCCGGGCCAACCTGCCAGTGGTGCAGCGGCGAATAGGTAGTGATACCCGCACACAGCAAGGGCGCAGCAGCGGCAAGGTCAAGGTTTTCGGGGATGCGTAAAACGTAGTTTTCGTCAACCACAATACTTTCAGAGTAGCCGCCAAAGGTTGGGCTATCTTTTAAATGCGTATCGGGCGCGTTGTAAGTACCTGTCATGCCCGGCTCGCAGTATTGCTCCAGGTCGTCTTTGCAATACTCGCACTCGCGACACGAATCAACAATGCAGCCAACGCCAACCATGTCGCCTACCTTGAATTTACTGACATGGCCGCCTACGCTTTTTACCTTGCCCACAATTTCGTGACCGGGTACGCATGGGTACATAGTTGGTCCCCATTCGCTGCGGGCGGTGTGCAGGTCAGAGTGGCAAACGCCGCAAAACAGAATGTCGATCTCCACATCGTGCGGAGTGGTTTTTCTGCGTTTAATATTTAATTGTTCTAATTGAGCGTCGGCGGCTTCATTGCCAAACGCTTTTACTTCAGTTGTTTCTACCATTGTTGATTGATGTGTTTTTTTACCGATGGTTATTTAATTGATCTTTGTTAATAATTGTTTGTTTTTTACTTCGCAGCTGCTACATGGTCATTTTAAAAATGCAGATCGAGCACTACAGATTCTGTATTTGTAAAGTATGGAAAGAAGGGTAGCGTGTTTACCAGTTCTTTCACTTTACCCTCATCTGTTTCATTAAAAACGAGGATGGCGCCCGTGCGGTCAGGTTTAGCAAACAGGTGTTCGAGTATGCCTTGTTCTTTCCATTTTCCAATCTGTGCCATCTCTTGCGATAGCAGTTCCTCAAGGTTGTCAACTCCCTCAAAATTTTCGGTAATGGTTACTTGTGTTACTTTTTTCATGGGTAGTGTAGTTGTTGTTTAAGCGGTATAGCCGGGTTGTTTATATAGAATTTCTTTACGAGCCATTATATCATCAGGGTAAACCTTGCCAAACCATTCCTGGTAAGTGAAATCCTCAATAGTTACCGAGTACGATTCATCGCCATACCCAATAACCTTTTGAGCGGCCTTTACTACCTCTGCGGCTAATTGCTGTTTTTGCTCCTCGGTTTTACCTTCTAAAAGCTTTATTTCAAAATGTGGCATGGCTGTTATTTTTGATATTGTTGGTCGCTTACTTTTTCCATCCAGGTCACTACCTCGCTGTTCACTTCCTCCTGTATGGCAATATGGCTCATGGCTTTATTGGCCGATGCGCCGTGCCAGTGCTTTTCGTTCGGCTCAAAGTATATTACATCTCCGGGCTGTATCTCCTGCACGGCCTCACCCTCTTTTTGTACCCAGCCCAGGCCCGATACCACAATAAGCGTTTGCCCTGCCGGATGCGTATGCCAGGCGGTACGCGCACCCGGCTCAAATGTTACCAATGCGCCCGCAGCCTTAGTAGCTTCTTTTTTTCCGAATAAGGGATCGATCCTCACATCGCCGGTAAACCAGGCCTCGGGGCCTTTGGCGGATGGCTGTGCGCCGTTCTTTAATATTTGCATGATGTGTTTGCTCTTTTAAATTGAATAAATATTGAACTATATTGTTTTGGCAGGCACATGGTATTGCCCACCTTACATACAGGCCATGGATAACCTGTCGAAAATGCTTTTCATAAATACAAAGGTCGGCATGGTGATGCTTTACCTGTTTATGAAAATCAAACCAATAGTTATGAAAATCAAACCTCGGCGGCGCGCAGTGCTGTGGGGTTGGTGCCGGTTAGCCTTTTAAAGTAGTTATTAAAGTAGCTTGGATACTCAAAACCAAGGGCATAAGCAATGTCGGCAATGTTCCAGTCGGTGTGTTGTAAAAGGGCACAGGCTTCCTGAATAATACGTTCAGCAATATGGTTGGTGGTTGACCGGCCTGTGGCTTCCTTCACCATACGGTTAAGGTAATTTACGTGGATGGATAGATAGCCGGCATAATCCTGCGCGGTTTTTAAGCCTATGGGTTTATCCGGACTTTCAACCGGAAACTGGCGCTCCAGCAGTTCAAGAAACACGGCCGTTATACGCGATGCCGCGTTTTTATGCTGATCAAAATTTTCAGACGGTTGCAGCTTCATCGCCTCGTGCAAAATAAGGTTGATGTAGTTGCGTATCAGGTCATCCTTATGTGTATAGTCGCTTTGCTGCTCCTCTATCATTCGTTGAAAAAGCGAATTCAGAAACAAGCGCTGCTCATTGGTAATATTCAGTATCGGTGTGCCGCCGATCTTAAAAAATGGCGAATGCTGCAATACATCATTACGGTCAGACGCTTTCAAGAAATCCTCCGAAAAAAGAACCGTATAGCCAACATAAGTTCGAGATAATGTTTCCCATGAGTAGGGTACATGCGGGTTGCCGAAGAAAAGCACCGTGCCTTCGGCCTCAAAGCTACGGTCGGCATAATGGATAGCGCTTTTGCCTGTGGTGAGGCATATCTTATAAAAATCCTTGCGGCTGTAAGTGCGCGTAGCGCAACCATCGCTCTCTATCTGAAAAACATTAAACCCTCGAAGCTTAAGCTCGGTATTAAAGTCAGAAACTGAACGTATGATCTTGCTATCCATAATTCAAAGTTAAGAAAATCAAAACAAAACAGTGTTTAACTTTATATTCGATAAACGGTTCTTTTACTTACTGCCTAACTATTTAACATTGACTTTAACTGTTGTTTATGGATTCTTGATAGATTAGGCCGTGTTTTTTAATTGATTGTTACTGTATCTGTTTGATATTGAGATGGGTATTGATTAGTTACAGATGGCGCAGTATTTATTTTGCGCCATAGTAAACAAATAGCCCGGTTTTACCGTAAAAGAGCATGTGCAACCGATTGTTAAAGGGGCAAAAAAAATCCTTTGACCACTCGCTGTTCAAAGGATTACTATTGATTAAATGATTAAAAATTGCTTGTCTTTACTTCCCCAAGTCAAGACGCAATAAATGTACAAATAAGTATTTGATTTGTAATCGAATAATTATTTGTTGAATAAAAATATTTACAACTGCAATGGGTTTTAAATGGCGCATTGAATTTGTGATTTTTTTTATTTCTGTTATCCAGGGCTCTTGAATGGATAGTGACTTTGTACCAGTTTGCTTAGGTTGCTGATTGGTTAGTCGCTCTTTCAAATTTACAAAGCTAAAGTCGTTTACTGGCTCTGGCTCCAAAAGAGTCTTTTGTATATTAAGATACTGTTCTGTAATCTTCCATTAAGAAGTGAAGCATTAGCATGCTTCGGGTTAACCATTGGTTTCTCAGTGATCCAGAAATTGTTTTTCAGAAAAACATCTGTATTAAGTGTAGTATTCTTGCTGTAGTATATTATTCTAATGATTACAGGATAGGAGCAATCTGATTTCGCTCGTCTTGTATCTAATAAGATTTTGTAGGTAACCATAATTCGGGGTTTGGGTCACCTCATGCGCTAACATTGCGCAAACATTCTGAAAGGATAAAGGCATCTCGCAAAATCTTCATTCAACAAAAAAGCCTTCCAGATAATTCTGAAAGGCTTTTTTTGTGGGAGCAACAGGATTCGAACCTGTGACCCTCTGCTTGTAAGGCGTAAAATATATTGTTTCCGATAGTTTCCGATAATTTCCGTTAGTTGTTATAATGCTGATAGATAGATATTTGAGTTTCATTTGATTTCTTTTAGCTGCCTTTTACAGTTACCTTTGCGATGAAAACGCATTGAAAAAAATCGAACCTGAAATTAAAAGCATTATTAAAACATGCATGTACATCCAAGAATTATTCTTGCCAATCATGAAAAAAAGCAAGGTAAGTTTGCAATTAAAGTGAGGATATGTTTTCAAAGAAAAACTACAGACTACAAAACGGGTCTGTCATTAACAAAGGAAGAATTTGAGAAAGCGAATTTACCCAACCCTCCCAGGTCTCATAGGGGCATCAGATTAAAATTAGATACAATCATTGCTAAAGCAAACGACGTTGTAGCCAATTTAGAAAACTTTTCTGTTCAAAAGTTTAAAGACGGTTTTTACGGCGCAAAAAGAGAGGCATTTAATGTGTATCATATTTTTGACGAATTCATAAACATGAAAATTAACGAGGGATGTTACAAGACATCAGTAAATTATACTACAGCTTTAAATTCCTTTAAAGATTTCAGGTCAAAATTAAGTTTTTATGATGTAGATGTCACGTTTCTTAATAAATATCACAGATGGATGATTGATATAAAAGGTAACTCTGAAACTACTGTGAGCATTTATTGCCGAGCATTGAGGGCAATTGTAAACTATGCAATCAGTAAGAAATATTTAAAAAGTGACTTTGATTATCCATTTAATAAGTATAAATATCAAATTCCTGGAGGTAGAAAAGCCAAAAAAGCTCTATCTGCTTTAGCGCTCGAAGCAATTTTTAATCATCGGCCTATTCCGTATTCTTTGGAAGATAGAGCAAAGGATTTTTGGCTTTTAAGTTACATGTGTAATGGCATGAATGTAAATGACATTATAAGATTAAAAGTATCGAACATTGACGGCAATATGATAAGATATCACCGAGGAAAAACATTTCGAACTTCACAATCTAATAGGCCATTAATATCTATCAGTTTGGAGGAAGAAATACTTGTTATTCTTAACAAATGGGGTAATTTAAATCAAGAGCCTGATGACTATATTTTTGACATTCTGGAAAAAACTGATAAAACAGAGGAATTAATAACAAAAAAAAAGGAGCTATTTACAGACAGCTTAAATAAATACTTCAAGCGTGTCTGTAGAAATTTGCAATTTGAAAATCCCAAAATAACAATGATATATGCTCGACATACTGCTGCAACTATGTTAAAAAAAGCAAATGTTCCCATATTCCAAATTCAAGAATCTTTAGGACATACAAAGCCAGAAACAACTAAGAATTATTTGGGAGATTTTGATGATGAATCGAAGGTTGAATTGACTAAAACACTAACGGGGTTTACGAGAAGAGCTTAAATTGATGTGATATTAGATTGCGTAAGAGCTTGTGAAATTACAGAGGATTGAATTATTAGGTAATTAATAATTTAATCCCTGTATTCAATGAGTTTTTCGTTGAGAATATTCCAATTGGGCATATGTTTAGATATCTCTGCCCAATATTCCTTCGAATGATTTTTAATTTTTGTATGTGCTAACTCGTGAACTATAACATAATCGATTATCGAGAATGGCAGTTTAATAACATTAATATTGATTACAATATTATTTTCTTTTGTACAACTACCCCAACGTTTATCTAAAAATAGATATTTAAGTTTATTATAAGATAGTCTGGTTGTATTTGACCATTTGCGTATTCGTGGAGTAATTTTGTCAATCGCTTTAGACTTATAAAACTGTTGAATAGTTTTTTTTAATTCAACTTGAATATCTATGGAAGGGTTGATGGTAAACTTAAATTTGGAATGGTTGAAATCTAAAATTACACCTTTAACATTAGCATCTTTAATAACCTCAGCATAATACTTCCTGCCAAGGTAGGGTATACGTGAACCGGTGACGATTTCGTCAGAATGAATTTGTTTAACCAGTTCAAGCTTATTCAGTATCCACCGCGCTTTTTTTAATATCATTTGGTCGGCCTTATAAAGGGGTACGGCTTTACCCTTCAAAATTACACCCAAATCTTTTTGTACGCTGATATAATGCGATTTAAGCCCTTCCTTTTCTTCGATGGTATACTGAATGGTATTATTGCCGTAAACTACGTCAGGCATGTTTATTTCGCTTTAAAACCTCAATTATTTCTTTAGCTTTCACCTTGGCGGAGGCGCGGTCAATCTTGTTCTTTAAAACTGAGATGATTTTTTTCTCGATCTCATATAATACCATTCCTTTCGCTTCCCACCCAATAATTCCCATTTCGCCGGTTGTACTATCAAATAACGCATTCGTAGCTGCCTCAGCATCTTCGGCACCATAAATAATTTTCATGGTGTTGTATACAGCAACCTGCTGCTCGGTTATAAAGCCTTTGGAAACACCTTCCCGTTGTTCGTTGACAATTGCATCCTGAATGTCAGCGAACGCCTTCAATAGGGTTATTCGCGTTATTCGGTCTTCTTTACGTTCTTTTAGTAATTGCTCTAACCGTTCCGACAAAGGCCGGTAAAAATCCGGATTTTTCTCAAGGCCAACCTTAATAACATGTATAAGGTTGTTACGCATTTTTAGCTCCTTTGTGGCCGGGGAGGCATTTAATATCTCCTCTTTGAACTTATCTTTATCAATGATAGATACCGGTTCATTAAGTAACGACTCAATGCCTTCCGACTTCAAAAACGTATCAATCAATGTTTGAAGCATCTGGCTCTCGTCCTTAGTGACCTTTAAATCTTCATCGTCAGGGTAAGCGTTCTTTGCCCTTAGCTTTATCTCATTATACAGTTTGAAGTCATCTAAAAATTTCATAGCCTTGACGTCCGGCAACACTACAGCAACCGACTTATTAAATTGCTTTAACAGCTCTTTAAACTTATCTCGCTTGTCTATCGGTTCAATGTAACGAAGGGCTTCGTCAACGTATTGGCTGCGGTCAATAAGTCTATCGGCTTTTAGTGGTCTGAAAAAATCTACGAGCTTATTATGGTTAAGTTCAAGCTTAGGGTATTCTTCGTTAATATTTTTTAGGATATCGTTTGGACGGATGTCGCCAGAAAATATCTCCAATGCTTGAATTAAGAAAGCAGAAATACCATAATAATCAACTATGTATCCTGCTGCCTTACCTTTTCTGCTGCGGTTAACACGTGCTATAGCTTGTAACAGGTTATGCTCCTTTAATGCCTTATCCAGATATAAGCAGGAAGCAATAGGTGCATCATATCCAGTAAGCAACATGTCAGATACTATCAAGATGGCGGTATTATCAAACTTCTTCTTACCTGATTTTTCAACTTCTGTAACATTGCCAAAGGGCAATTTATAATCTTCGGTGACTTGTTTAATATCGTCTGGGGCTACTACCCAAACTGGTTGGGTGTCGTGCGGGTGGTTTTTATTCCATTCAACTGTTTTGTAGTACTCTTCGGCTATTTCGTCGGTTTTAGGTGAACCAATGCTCACCACAACCTTAGTATCAAAATCATGGTACCCCTCAGCTCTTAGTAATTCAAAAGTTTGCTTGTAATGTATCGCACCAAACCTACCATCGCAAACCAACATTGCTTTGTTACCATTGCTATATATTTTTTCCCGAAAATGATTGATGATATGCTTGCTTATCTCATTTATTCGACTCGCTGAGAACTGGTAAGTTTTCAGTGCCTTTTCTTTCAGTAGCTCTTGCTTCTCTTCCGATTCGTGTCCGAACTTTTCGTGAAACTCAGCATCCAGTTCATCTTTCTTTACATCAAGTTTGGCTGTGCCCTCATCATATAGTAACTCAACCGTAGCACCGTCTGCTACTGCTTCTTTTATGGTGTAAGTGTCCAAATAATCACCACCATAGAACTCGCCTAACGTGCTTTTATCGTCCTTAGAAATTGGTGTGCCGGTAAAAGCGACAAACTTAGCGTGGGGCAGCACAGAGCGCATAAACGACGCAAGAAATGAGTATTGAGAACGGTGCGCTTCGTCAACCAAGACATATAGGTTCTTTTTATCAGACAGCTCTTCCAGTTTTATTTCTTCCCGTTCAACCTCTTCCCATCGGCCATCCTTAGCAACCTTAGTGATTTTAAATAGCACGTTGTTACTAATATGCTTTTCAACCCTTAGTCGTTCTTCTTCGGCCTCTGTTTGGTCAGAGGTGTTGGTAGCATCCTTATCAACCTCCTGGAATTTTTGGATGGTAGTGGTAATGATACCTCCATAGTCATTTCTCAATATCCTATCCAGATTCCTAACTGAAGTAGCTTGCCTAACGTTCTTGAGTCCAATATTCCTGAACGTTCCTGTTATCTGCACATCTAAATCCTTGCGGTCAGTCATTACTATTACCGTAGGATTCTCAAAGCCGTATTCTGGTGCCTGTAGTTTACGGGTAATATATGCCATAGTGATAGATTTACCACTTCCTTGGGTGTGCCAGACTACGCCGCCTTGCCCCTTCTGTAATCTCCATATCGTGTTGTTTGTAGCCCTGATTTGCTGATAACGGGGTAGCTTTTTAATTATCCTCCCTTCATCAATTTCAAAAATGACGAAGTGCCGGATAATATCCAGTAACCTTTCTTTACGGAACAGGTTGTAAATGAGTTTATCTTGCTCGGTGATTATGCCAGCGACTTCCTCTTGGGGTTTAAGCCGATAGACAGAATAAAAGGCGGCAGGTGAGTTAATCGCGCCATATTTCCCACCGACCTCCCAAATGGCCGCGCATATTTGATTGTAATAAAATAGCTTCTCCGAGTTGCGCTGATAAAAATCTAAATCGCTATAGGCATTTTCAAATGCATTATGGGAGGTTGGTGACTTACATTCGATAACCGCCACCGGAAGGCCATTAACATAAACTACCAAGTCTGGTACTGAATGCCGGGATATTCCATGAAATTTTAATTGATTGACAACTAAAAAATCATTTTCTTGAATTCCTCCCGCATCGTATTCAATGTACTTGACTGGAATAAATTCCTCTTTGCCGTTTATTACTTGTCTGACTGAAAAAGTAGCTCCTTTTAAAAGCTGCCAAAAATTATGATTAATTTCTACAAGGGATGCGCCTTGAGCCTCGGTAATTTTATCGTAGGCCTTTTGTAAGTTAAAGTCGTCAATCCAAGGGTTGAGACGTTTAATGGATTGGAGTAATCGACTTCTTAATATTATTTCTGAGAGAGTATTGTGCTCAAATAAATCTCGGCCATTCAAATGGCTGTAACCAAGTCGTTTAAATAGCTTTAATGAGGGAATCTCACTCTTAAAGTACTCTAAGCGTTGATTCATTTCTCCTTCCCGTTTAAAATTGAGATTAATATGGGTTTTTCACATTGTTCTTTGTTGAAATATACATAAAAGTTCGATGATATTTTTACAATGTTTGGATACTCGGTTAATAGTTCAATAACGTTTAGAGTATTAAACGCTTTTTTACCAACGTAATAAATAATTAAAGCACCCACTGATGGCTCTTTCATGAAATGATAATGCTTTTCATCGCAACCATTTAAGTACTCTATTAATTGGTTTAGGTCATGAGTAATGTTGCTTAAGTCATTTACTTTTAATTCCAATATTGCTGAAAGGTCATTTGTTGATTTGTACAACACGATATCATACCTACATTGTGCAGAATATTGTTCAGATAGGACTAAATCGTATTGAGTGCTACAATTAGTTAAATAAGGGTATAAAGTTTTGTGAAATCCGTGTTCTTTCTCATTTATGTATGTGTTTTTGTTGGATTTACCACTTTGAATATCAGATTTTCTAAAGGATTCTAAGTCGTTGTATACGTTCAAAAGATAATACTGATTTTTTATCAGATTTGAAACTTCATCAACATTTAGTGTCGTCTTCCAGATTTCCTCAATGTCATCTCTTACTATTTTGGAAGGCATCAGCTGGTGTTCGTCTAATAGATTTCGGTACAGTAGTAACGACTCGTAAGTCACAGTGTCTATTATTGTAAGTGGGGATACATTAGGATTAAAGCTTTCGAGTTCGTTCCAGAAATCTTTTTGGAAATACTCATAAATTTCGTGTTTAATTTGAAAATAGGGTGTTGTTGCGCTATAGATTTCTTCCGTTACGTTATTTTGAATCTCATCTATTAATGCCGAATCTATCATTCCAAATGAGTATGATGAATTGTCATTAACTTGCTTCAAAAATTTCACCAGCCCTATAAGATTCAAAGCAAGTACTTTAACTTTAGAATTAGTTATGTTATTAGTTAACGTTTCCCTTGAGTAGTTGTTGAAAAATATGGTAAGCAGCCGAACTTCATGGAGAACAGCATATATGTTTTTTACTCTTTTAATAATTAACATGTTATGAAGAACGCAAAGCATGTCCTTGCCTTTTTCTTCAATTTGATGCTGTTTATAATTTCTGGTTTTTTTTGCGAAAAGAAAAACCTCGTTGATTAGTATTTCATATGCAATTTTTAAAGCATCCCAGTGATTATCCCGTGATAATAAAAATAATGCATCAGATAATCTGTTATCAATAGTATTATCCATTACAATTTCACTCTTAGTTTTCCTGTCAGAAGCTGTTGGACTATGCCTGTTTTCAAATTTTGATATAATAGTTTTTTATTCTTAAGTAAATCAATTTTGTCATCTACTACATTTAAGATTTCCGCAATTTGGATTTGCTCACTCATTGAAGGCAGCATAATTTTATATTTTTTAAAATAATCCAGTCCTATTGTCTTGATAGTAGAGCCAACTGCAACTCTTTCAAACAGGGGTTTGTTGAATTGTAAATGATAATATAAATACCAGTTGTTAAGTTTTTCTGAGCATGTCCATGTTAAAAAGTGTTGGCTCACCGCCATATCCTCCTTCATTACTGCACTTTTTCCTATGCCTGCATCTCTTGATAGCAATACTGTTCCTGTGGGATGAATTACAGCTGACGAGTTCTTTATACCCAATTGCGAGATTTTGTTTTTCGTTTCTGAAATCCATCTGTTATCCAATTTGCTGGAATCAGCCAATGAAATCCACTTAATATTCCCGTGATAGTATGCTGTGAAGCTTTTGTTTGGAGTATGCCCGCTACCTCTTTTCGCGACATCTTCTAAAAATACTAATTCTGATTTACTTGATAGCTGTTGATTTTCAGAGTTGACAGTTTGTCTATATTGCTCATCTTTTGAAAAGAATTTTGCCATCAAACTATTCTTAAGTTGTATTAGTTGGTCGATATTAGAGGTTATAGTATCCAGTTTATCACTGGCCACTAAGATGATTTTTGCAATTTTTTTCTGTTCGGCAAAAGATGGTAGATAAACGGAAAGGTTAGACAAACTATAACCATACAAATGTACTATGGTTGAACCTTGCGCCAAATTTGCAATCTGTTTCTTCCTAATCTCTGTCAAAAAATAAGCGAGAAATACATTATCATACTTTTTTGTTTTTTTGTCCCTCAGAATATTTATATCTCCTCCCAATCTAACATCATCAACAATTATAGCTGAAGCAATAGCGATATCCAGTGGACTTGTCGTCGTTGATGCGGGTATTAATATATCGTTTGGTTCGGAAAAGACTCCAGAATTTGCATCAGTCCGTGATTTGATTTTTGTTATAACTCTGCCATAGTTAGTATAAAGTTCGCCGTATAAAACACAAGAAGACTTTCCATTTTCTGCCAATTCATTTTTTGAAAGGCCTTTTCCTTTTAAAAAAGTTACAATTTCTCCTAACTTTACAATTTCCCAGCCTTTAGGTAAGTTGGATTCTGACATATTCAAATTTTAACTATATCCCTAATTCAGTTAAATAATTACTTAATTTTGCATCGATTAGCTTCTCTTCTGTCTCTAAAGCTTTAATTTTACTAATAACATCTCTAAGGTCAATAGATTCGGACTGTTGGTGCGTATCAATATATCTGCTTATGTTAAGGTTATAATTAAAATCTGCAATTTGTACAAAATCTACTAATCGCGAATATTTGATTGGGGCTTCGCTTTGTAAAATATTATCAGATAAATATTGGTCATATGTTTGAACAATATTACTTATATGCTCTTCTTCCAATGTGTTTTGACTACTATTTTCTTTGTACTCCCTACTGGCATCGATTATTATGATATGATTTTTTAAATGCGACGGCTTGCATTTGTTAATAATCCAAATTGAAGCAGGTATTCCTGTGTTATAGAACAAAGCAGAGGGTAATCCAACTATGCCTTCAATTAAATCTTCCTTTATGAGTCTCTCTCTTATAGCACCTTCTGCTCCGCCTCTAAAAAGCGTACCGTGTGGCAATATGACGCCGGCTTTACCGTCTTGTTTTAATGATGCTATCATGTGTTGGAGAAACGCTAAATCTGCATAGCTACGTGGCGGTATGCCATATCTAAATCTGCCGTGTCTATCAATTACTTCCTTATTATAATTGGGAGATAGCTTTTTTTCTCTACCATTTTTGTCAAGTTGTACCTCTCTGTTTGCCTCAATAGTTCCCCACCATGCATCTTGTGAAAATGGTGGATTTGCAATAACTCTGTCGAAGAGCATCAGGCTATCATTTTCCAAATGTTGAGGATTAGTTAATGTATCACCCTTACGTAAATCAGCCTCAACAAAATTGTGTAATATCATGTTCATTTTACCAATAGCCCAGGTGCCGACATTTTTTTCTTGCCCATACAGTGAAACGTTAATGTTGTTACCGACTTTTCCATCAGGTAATTGGGCTATATATTTGGCGGACTCAATCAACATGCCTCCACTTCCGCAAGTGGGGTCATATATTTTGTTCTTAGGTTGAGGTTTTATCAATCGAACTATCGTTTTAACAACTCCTTGCGGAGAATAAAACTCACCTCCCTTTTTACCCGCATCGTCAGCGAATTGTTTTATTAAATATTCATAAGCACTACCCAAAATGTCCGGAGTAAATAAATCACTATTAGATAATGAATGTAAATTAAAGTGCCGTATTAAACGTTGTAAAACCTCATCACTTAACCGGTCTTTATCTCCAAACTTAGTAGTTGTAAGGACTCCTTCCAGATAAAGCGAATTTTCACGCTCTATCGATGCAAATGCTTTGTCCAATACTGTACCTATATTTTCAGTGGCTTTTTTTAATTCAGACCATTGGGCTTCTCTTGGTAATTTAATAAAGGGCTCGTTTTCGGCTTCTTCTCGGCTAACTCCCTCTAATTGCATAATGTTCTTTACTTCTTCTTCATAAACATCGTTTGCGCGTTTAATAAATAGCAAGCCAAATATGTAATTTTTAAAATCTGAGCTATCTATACTTCCCCTCAGTATGTTCGCCGAATCCCAAAGCCAAGACTCCAGTTTATCTAAAGTTAATTTTGACATTATAAATGTTGTTTTTGAACACAAACTTGTAAAGGTAATCTAAATTATCAAAATGAAATTTCTTATGCCTTTTTGAGAATTGAAGAAGTTAGATGGCAAATTGATACATTATTAACAATAATTTTAGAGTTGAACAGAAACTGACCAAATTTGAGAATCGCAGGTTTTAATGACTACACTTGTGATAAAATATCGGGATGTTTATTTTTTAAATTTTTTTTCAACATACGCTTTCGCACCTTTTGAAAAAACTTTTCCATTAAATCGATTACCAAAAAAAACTTGATATCGCTTAATTAGCTCCTTAACTTGTTGGTCTCTGCTGGATTTACCGTAGCTAACAACTTCAATTTTTGCGTTTCGCCTGACCATCCTCGATAACATTTGTCTCATTTCGAAATCTGCATATGGTAAAGAGTAACCGATAAAAACTATTTTTGAAGCTTCAGAAATCTCTATAGCCGCGTTTTGCCAAATAACTTTATATTGTGGATTGGAAAAATCTTTAATAAAAGTAGGCATAATTGAATTTGACACTAATTGATGCGCCTCTGATGGCTCAAAATTAGTGTCACAATGTCTGCAATTGCTTGGTGTATTAAACGACTGCATTCCTATTTTTTCATCGAATTTGACATACAGTCTATGACAATTAGGGCACTGTAGCCAGTTAAGCGAACCATGTAATTTAATCAATTTAACATTAAATCCGCCTTTTCCCAACATTTCAAGGCCAGGTAAAATGGTTTCATCATTTTTTTCATAGGAACTTATATGACAACAGTAATCCACAACTGCTTGATTTAAAAAATTATGGTTTATGTAATTTTTTATGGAATTGTCTAATAAAATATCCCAATTAGTGCTAATAACACTTATTAAATCTACTTTTTTATAATTATAATTTTTTCTTTTTGAGGAAACCTCTACCAAGTATTTAGCAAATACATCAATGTATTCTTTGTCGGCGGCCTGTAATACATGTTGAAGTGTAGTCCCTATCAAATAGTAGATTAGTTTTCGTATCTCAACTATTTCTTTGTTGCCTAAGTTCCGGTAGGATATGTTGTCAAGTAAACATCTATCTAAAGGTGTAAATAAATCTTCCAATGGTACTTTCTCATGTAACTCATCGGGAATTAGCATAGTTTCTTTAAGGAAAAGTCTGAATTTTTCTACTGAACCCTTTTTGAAAACATGAATATTCTCTGCATACAGTTTGAATATATTCTTGACTAAATTTTCTTGTGAAGGAGCTTTGGCATCCATAGAAAATCCTGCTCCTAAAACGTAAACCGTTTTTTTCATACGTTATGATTTGGAAAAAAAAATGTTTTAATTTTTTTTATGCTTATCAGCATAGTTCATTGAAACCAAAGGTTTGAGAGCAGATTCTTATCTAAGAAAAGAAGTAGATAGGCTACGGTCTGTCCCGATTAGCTTCCTGAAGCAATTTTCTTAATTAATAATTTAGGATTTGTCGTTAAGCGATAAAACAAACTCTGTAAGATTTCGAGTTTTAGAAACCAGTTTCAAATCTTGCTTATCATCTTTATCAAAGTCTGCTTTTTCAATTATTTCTATGCACCTGTTAAAAGCCAATAGGGAAGTGGCATCATCGCTCAAGATTTTTAAGAGTTGCTCGCAATATTTCTCAATTTTTCGCCCATTATTTAATGCTGGAAGGGTTTCCTTTTCAAATAGAATTCGGAACAACATAAGTATGTGGAATCTCACTTTTTTATAACCAGAATCAATTGTGCGTTTACGGAAATGACTTTCAAGTTTGTAATAAGCAAATGAACTTGTGTAGTAAGGTGCATAAGCGTGGTCATGTATAAATATTTGATGTTTACCTTCATTTAACCTACGTACTATCAACCCGAAAAAACTTGTTACGTTATGGGGTTCATTTAAAAACATAGCCGCAAAAGATTTTATTTGATTAGGAACGGTTATGATTTTTGCTTTGGCCACCGAATTATCATTATTATATTGTTTAGCTCTACGTTCGTAATATAATCTATCATCACCATGATTTGCATTGAAATATTGTTCTAAACCTCTTTGAAATTCAGTGAGCGCAGCAAGTTGTTCTTTTTTGATTGGGGTCTGGTTATTGGTCGCGAGAGTTATTCGAGTTTTAACATCGTCATCATTGGTGGCAATTAATTTTATTGGTATTTGTACCTTTTCTATAAATTCACTATCTCTACTATTATAGAGAACATTGCTCGATTGACATCCATTTACGATTTGATAATCGAAAATTGTGAATTTGTCACCAGTTGGAGATATCGAACTTGCTACGATTGTTACGCCGTTATTTAAGACACTAAAAATTTCTGAATCTGGACTGTTAAGTGTTTTTAAAATCCCGCCATTGACGTCATTATTTTCACCTTGAAAATCTCTTACATTGTCTTCAAAAACATTTAATAAGTTACCTTCATCATCTGAAACGATTTTTCTAAACTCCTCAAAAGGCAATAATCCAATATATGCTTGAGATACGCCATTAATTGGAGGCATTGTAATTCTGTTAGAAAAATTTATCGTAGTACTAATGGATTCTTTTGTCTTTCTGTACGCGCTGGCAAGTTCTCTTGCTCCATAAGGCGTAATTGCTACACTATTAAATAAGTTTTTTTGCTCTAAATTATTTCGGCCAGTGTTGATTATCGCAAGAAGGTTAGCATCATCAGACCATTTTCCCGTTGTTACATAAAATAGCTTTAGGGTAGGGTTATCACGAAATCTTGGAGCTTTGCCGTATAGGTAATCAGATATCTCTGCGAATCGCTGTATATCAAGATTGCGAACTAATTGCGGATGGTCTTCGAAAAAATCGTTTACGCCGAATATGAAGTTGTTGATAGCGCTTCCGTCGAAATTTGATGACGTCTTTGCCTGTATGAACAAGTATGTAATTTCTAACGAACTATTAGTTTCTAATAAATCATTAATTTCATCGGTAGATTCAATTAGTTGCCCATTTACGATTATGGCTATGCCGTCAATACCGGTGTCATTTCCATCACCAACCATTATTGAACTAATATCAAAAGTCTTTGAGTATTCATTTGAAATTATTGAATAATTAACCAATTTTTCGAAATCTTTTGAGTCACCCTCAGATGTTAATTCTTGGTTTATTAGTAATTCTGTAATAAGACTTTTTGTGATTTTATCCATAATGATAAGGTATATTGAAAATTATTGAATTGACAAGTTAAGTACAAAATTCTGTAATTTTTAATTCGAATGAATAATGTACCAAATATAATTTAGCCAACATGGCTTACATTAATTCATGATTTGTTATTACCAAGCTATTAAAATTTAAAATAAAGGAAGCGTCCTTGATTGATGCACGGAAACGGTAAGTAATAAAGCAATACACCTCACTAATCAGAGATAAAGGCAATTTTAGCATATTATTTTACATCAATAAATTTACCAATATTTATATTAAAATTCCATTTATACATTTTTATACCAACAAACAATGGCCTGCCTCGAAATATCTAATTTCCAGTAAATTAGAGGGTTGAATCATGACCTTGAGCAAATTTGAGCAGTATTATATATCTATTACAAATTGAACTAAGACTTATTGCGAGATGGAAAAAGTAATCCAAGAGCTTTTCAAGGCTATTCCTCAGTTTCTAATCAGTTTTTTTACTCTTATCGGTTCCCCCCGACAATTTCCAATTAATAAGTTGCCTAAAAATGAGAACGAGAAATTAAGTCGCTTGACAGAGGCTCTAACATTTGTTATGATTGCTTATGTAATAATCGTTTTATTAAGTGCTCTCAAAAAAGGACATCTAAAGCTTGAAATGATAGAAATCGGAACTAATGCTGTAGTTATTTTGATAAGAATCACATTCAGTGGATTTGCCTTTTATTTAGGTTGGTTAACATTTGGAACTAAACAAGCATTTATAAAATATTTTATAATTTATAGCTACCAATTTGGGTTAGTGTTTTTACTCTACTCTATAGGAGGAGTAATATCAGACGGATTTATAAAAACCTTTGATTTAGAATTGTTTAAGAAACTGATTGAAATAAAAGAAACGAAAAAATGGGATTCACATATTTTAGAAAACAATGTGTTTATAGTAGGACTAACAATCGACCTTTTAACCATAATTATGTGTAGTATTTGGACTTTATGTAGCTGGGGCGCTTATCGAATAATCAATAATGTTAGTAGGTTAAAAAGTCTTGTAATCTTATTTGTAACAGGAATTTACAGCTGGTTAGCTGTAGGATTAGGAATGCTTGTGATATCTGGCCTCAGTTATACATCAAAATAGCTTTGTTGTTATTAATAAATTGTATTATAGGTAATTAACTATAATAGCTACCAACGGTAGATAGAATGTATCGATTAAAGATGAGCTAATAGTAATTGTCCTTTTTTATATTCCTTTTCAAATAATCTGTCCTGATTAACGCAGGTGAATATTCTATTAATCAATTTAAATCGTACTGCATTAACGACTGACATTTTGGGTTTGCCCTCATCAACTTTTCTGACATAATAAGCTTTGATTTCAGGGTCGAAGCGCATCGCACCAAGCGCACATATATGTAGTAATGCTTTCACTTTTTTATTAGCGATTTGAGAGACCCTTGCTTTTTGCGTTACCAAGCCTGATTCTTTTCTAAAAGGTGCAACACCAGCATAACAGGCAAATTTTTTTGCTGTACGTATATCTAAAAATTCGTTGGTTCGAATGATTACTTGAACAGCAGTAACAGTACCTATGCAGGGCACTGAAGTGATTATACTATGTAAACGATTTAACTTTTCATCTTTTTTTATCAACTCAAGGATACGTAAATCAACGTTTTCTATATCTAATTTTACTGCATCCAAACTTCTTTTACAAAGAAGAATGCTCTCGGAAAGGACTCCTTTATTTACAAAGCTACGCTGCTCATTTAAAGGTGTTTTTAAAGCCGATTGAAGACCAATTAATCTAAACCTAAGAGATGTCAGATGTGCAAGCTGTTGTATTTCTTTCCGTCTTGGAGTCCACAATTTTAGTTCGTCCCTGTTTTTATATGCATATTGCGCAATACGAATAGCATCTATCTTGTCATACTTACCTCTTATATTACCTAAAGAATTGCGTATGTGAAGGGCATTCTCTTGAACTATGTGTGCTTTAAATTTCTTTAGTGTTGTTAATATATGATTGCAGTAAAGCCCGGTATTTTCCATGCAAAACACAGTTCTACTTATCATTAGTCTGGGAAGTAACTTCAGTTCACTCACCACCAATGCAATTGCATCAGTTGAATTGGAAACCTCTTTATGTAAAACGAATTTTCCGGAATGCAACACTGCAAAATCGAGTTCGTTGCGTGATACATCGATGCCTATAAAATAAGTGAACTTCTTATCCTTAATAACCATTGCCTCAGCTTAAGAAATAAGTAACGACAGGTTTTTATATTTTGCTTTAGGTCTTTAACCTCAGATAAACTGTAATTCGATATCCTGTCGTAAAGTTTATAAAATAGCAGGGTTTTATTTCCATCATTAGGGCTTGCTCCTTGAAGGTCGATAAAGCACCTGCCATTAATTGTTATAAAACGGCTTATTATTAGTCTTCTGTTAGGACGTTACCCTAATTCTACGGATGATACATTCAGCCGTTTTATATATTCTTAATATGGTTTTTGGCTTGTGTTGGTAATTACATCTGGGGTTATGTCATTCATTTAACGGGGATAATTCTTCCAACACTCGCCAAAAACATTTTTTTAAACTTCAGGCAATATTCAATTGTGTATTGTTAGTAAAACTTTTAAAATTGATGTAGGGTATCCTATTATGCAAGTAAGATTTGGTTTACCCGAATTTAAATTTCATAGAATTTTAAGTTTTAGGGTTTAAAGCTTTATAATATAAACCACCTTAAAATATGGAGGAATATTACTTTCCGGGTTTGTTTTAAATGTATGCGTATGACGGCCAGGAGCTTCTGCATCATTTCCTTTTTCAATACCCCCTAAATCATTTTGTTGGTCAGTGGTACCTGTATGAAAATGCTCCGCTTGTCCACCGATTGTGGACAACTCCTTAGCATCAGCCGCAGCTAAAATGAAACGGTTTCGTAAATCAGGAGTACCGTCTCTACCATCGCATATCGCCCATCCATCTGGAATTTGATTTTCTAATTCCTTATCCGGAGAATTACTTTTTATAATATTTTGTATATTAATAGGATTATATGCTATGATTGTTCCTTTCGGTACTCCAAAAGGGGATGCGGCCTTCTCCCCCGGATATGGCAACATCATTGTATAAATCTTAGGAAACTCATTTGGATTAATTAATGGCCTAAATGAAGTAGCTTTGAATGCAACAGCTGTGGGATATAATTTTATTTTACCACTATTTAAGCCGTCGAAGAAATCACGAATTTGAGGAAACGTTGTAAGATAAAATATTGATGAGTTTCCACCTGCGTCTATTGCTGCATTAATAGTTATGTCTTGATTAGAGAAAAAGCTTTCCATCGCCGCATCAATATTAGCTCTAACGGCTAAATTGCGGAAGTATGCAGAAAATTGTGTTTTAACTGATTCGGAAGTAGTTTTAATAGAGCCAAAAATTGATATTGAATATCCATAAGTTATCGAGTTGATATAATGAGTTCCAAATTGATTTACAAATCTGTCATAACGAACCGCCTCGTCATTAAGCGATTCAATGTCTTTTAGCGATTTTAATTGTGAATTCTTAATATTTAAATCTTTGATATCTTGACCTCTAAGAATTCTACTTGTTGCGTCAAATATTATCAACTTGCCCTCATTACGTTTTTGTCTTACAAAAGATAAACTTGCTCCATATGACGCAAAGCCAGCTTTAACACCAAATTTAGCTTGCAGCATAAAGGCAAGAAAATCTTCATTTTCATTTTCATAGTAGTTGATAACTTCTTTTTTCCTTGCTTCGTCGTAATCAATAGGTTTAGTTGTGTCTGCTTTCAATCTTACTCCATAAAGGTTTGCTAAAGCTTCATGCTCATTTACATCAAGTAAATCTTTATTCATTGCTATTGGGTCATTGGGGTTTTCTAAATTCACCCCTTTGCCAATTTTAACCGCAGAGCCATAATCTATTGGTATATCATCAATTTCAATGTTAGTTTTAGAACTGTAATACGTATTGTAACGTTGAGAAATTGAATTAGCTATGGAATCATCCAAATTAACGCTGCTCGTATTTCCTTTACAGGCCGTTAATAAAATACTAATAACTAATATGTTGACTAAAGATTTTAGTGAATAAATCAATTTCATTTTCTGCTTTTTATTAGCTCTTTCAAAAAAATATATCTTCTTTTTTGAAAGTTCAAAAATCGAAGGCAAATCTCATATAGCTATTGGTAGTCATTTTCACAAGTATTAGCAAGTGTTAGTTTTTGACTAATCAAAATCGCTAAACTGTGGTGTGTGGCATTATTAATCATAATAAAAATGAACACGAAATTTTCATGAATACTTAATTGATTTAAGTATAAAATGTATTACTTTTATTGTGTGATTATTTTTACAACATGAAAATTAAATACGATAGGGTTTCTACATTACAGCAATCAGGTAATAGGTTTGCTCTGGATAATGAAATCTATGATAAAAAATTTTTCGATACCATATCAGGTAGTGTTCCATTCAAAGAGCGTCTTGAGGCCAAAGAATTAGTAAAGCTTGTTGAATCGGGTTTAATTAAAGAATTAGTTACGGAAGAATTTTCACGCCTCGGTAGAAACACCGGTGATGTTATTAATGTGCTTTCATGGCTTGATGAAAAAGGTGTGAACGTCAAGATAAAAAATTTAGGCATTGAATCTCGGCCTAATGGGAAAACCAATCCGATATGGAAATTAATATCAGCTACCATGTCATCATTATACGAGTTGGAGCTTGAGAACATAAAAGAGAGAACCAGAGCTGGCCGTATTGTATATGTTCAAAAAGGTGGAAAATTGGGCAGACCAAAAGGTGCTACAGAAAGTGAAAAAGAATTCTTAGAGAAAGATTCTTCGAAAAGGATAATCAAAGAACTAAAAAAGGGTAAACCTGTACGTGATATAAGTAGTATTCTCAGTGTTTCGACCAGAACTATAATGAAAGTAAAAAAACTCATCTAAAATGACCACGCACCAGCTCGCTCATTTATTACTGCTACAAAAGGATATACCTGTTGTAATTCAATCATCTGAAGACTCAAGCATAGCTAATTTTGTCCAAGGCGCGCATCTTTATCAAAATGAAGATTCTCCTTTTGAATATTGCTTGTTAATTTCATCCAAAGGAGCTTTAGTTCAACCTAATGAGATAGATGTAAATGATTAGTGTTCCGTCATTAAAAATCATTTAAACTTATTAAAAGCACTTGATGCAATCATTGAAATTCTCATTGTAATCAACGATAAAAATACATCTAATGGTAAATGGAAAAAGTACAAGTGAAACACGTTTTTCATTAACCATCCAAAGAAGAAAACCAAAATAATCGCTGCAATTATGTTTGACGGAGAGTTTAAGCCAAGCCATTCAGATGTGCTTTTCTTAGGTTTAACACCATCAAATTCATCATTTCTGTAACGGCGACCTGTCCGATGCTTTGAATAATATCGGTTGTATACATCTATAGTAGTAATAAGAATCGTTAGAGGAATCACCCAATAAGCAAAAGGAAATAAAGAATTCGGATTAAAAAAGCTTCCTATTAACAAGATAATTATTATTGAAAGAACGAAATCTTTAATCAAGTAAACAATAATTTTTTGATATAAAGGTGTTTCATTACTTATACGGTTCCAGCGCTCTAATGACCCTTTATCATAGTCAGCTTTAGCTTGATGATAATCAAAAGGATTGTCCGGCTTATTGAAGGGTTTTCCTTCAAGTCCATCTTGATAATCATTTCGCCCAATCATCTCTGTTTATTTTTAGTGTATTTGAAATTACATTTAATAAACTGAATTTCAAAATGTTAAAGCTTTTTAATGCAAGTGGATTAATTAAAATATGATTATCTTTACCCAAAAAAATCAATTCGTTACCAGCACATAGTTTTTTGCAGAATTTATTAGTTTTTGTAAAATTTAAAAAATTATACAAAACGCTGAATTTCAGTAAAATATAGCTTGTTTTTTGAATTTATAATACTTTACAAAAGTTGCCTTTTTTTGTTTTATAAGGCCCTTTTTTTGTTACTAAACAGTCCTTACAATTTTATTTGAAAAACTCTATGATTTCGACACCTAATGCGTTTGATAGATTAGATATAGTAGATACCTGTGGGTCAAGTTTAGCGTTTTCAATTTTGAAGATTTGAGATTTTTCCATCTCGGCCAATGTTGCTAAGTCTTGCATCGATAAATTTTTTTCAGTCCTTAACCTTCTCAAATTGAGTCCCACAGTTTTGGTTATGGCCTTTTTATCGAACATCACCAAAAGTGTCACTGATATAATTTATATTCGTGGTCTAATAAGACCACGAAACATGTTTAACAACCTTCTATCACATTTCTTAATCACTTTAAATATTCAACGAATCTTTCTAACGATTGCAATAACACTTACTATGGTAAGTTGCAATCCATTTAAAAAGGATGATTTGGTCGGAAAGAAACTTTATTTATTCAAAAGGGTAGAAGACCAACCATTTATTGCTCAATTTGAGCTTGATTTTAAGACCGAGGAGAACGTTTCTTTTAAGTGGTTATGTTGTTATCAACCAAAGGTCGTAAGTAAAAATAATGAAGCCAATGCTGTTTTTATTCGTGCATTGAAGCAGCTTTCAAATACAGGATTAGACTACACTTTCCATGACGGAGTATTAAATATCCCAAATAGTAACCTTGTTAATCTAAAACTAACTGAAAGTAAAGATTACTATGTTTCCGACAGTGGTGATATATTCTATAAAAAATCCATTTTAACTTTGTCACAGTCAGAAAAATTAATCAGGTTACAAAAGAATATTATAGACTACAGAGGTGATATTGAAAAAGATTTACTGAATAATGAAATTGTGGTTGATGATATCATAAAACTGGACTAATACTATTTTTAAGGTTCCAATAGATATCAGACAATCGTGTTGTGTACTTAGGAGTTAATGTTACTTGCCTCATTCATGATTAAAACCTTGCTGTGCCAAACGAATGGTATCACTATCACTCATACGATTTTTCTAACTATCGTAAAATAAAATTTTTTTATTTACCACGTTTGCTGTAAGTCGCTTTCGGATATTCTAATACAGTCAAAATCTTTTTAGAGGTTTACTTTTCTATCTATCTCCGACAAAAAAACAAAAGCCCCTAACACTCGCTGTCTCGGGGCTTCCAAATTCTTTCTTAAAAAAGGCTCAAAACACTCGCTGCTTAAAACCTGTATCCTTAATATGCTTGAAGGCAAAACCTTCGCTACTAAAATAATAATTGTTCTTAAAAAATAAAGACTTTAAGCACTCGCTGCTCAAAGCCTCAAACTATTACAATTCTGAATGACTGCTAATAAATAATGTTGCTCATAATCACACAAACACTCATCATCTTATTAAAACAACCATCATTGGAACAACCTACTTGGCAATTAAGTTTTACTGTGAAATAAAAAAGCCCCTACACTCGCTGCCGGGGCTTTCCAATTGCTTGTATCTTACACCATCACAAATGCAAACTGCGCTTGTGATAAATTCTAATGCTAATTTAATAATTTATTTTTTAGAAAAATATCGGAGGTAGACGTTACTTTTACGCTGTGAATGAGGTAATCAACATCCCTCTATAACAATCAGAAATGCCTCATTAATTTGGGGCTTTCTTATTTTTCAGCATCCTAAAAGTTTTCAATCTGCTTGAAAAGTATGATGATGAACCGGATACAATTGTCTTGACCCACTAATTAAAAAAGGCTCAAAGCACTCGCTGCTCAAAGCCTTTTCCTAATTTGCTTGAAGGTGACCCCTTCACTCATAAAATTACTTAAAAGTTTTTCATTCACAAGCGTCAAAGGCAAATACAACGTATGGCTATAGATAACTAAAAACCCTTAGCTGTTTTAAGGCTAAGGGCTATATTACACATATTACATTATACGTGCTAACAGGGCTTTTACAAAGAATATCCCCGAATACCCACCTATCCGGGGATGAAAAAAAATGAATCTATTATCTGATTAATCTGATATACGAATAAATAAATTTCAAGGTTACGTAAAAAACAAAAAAGCCCTGCAACAATCGCTGTTAAGGGCTTCATACCAAAACTTTGATAGGCTCTTACTATCAAATATTAAATAAATAGCCTCTAAATTACTTTATTAGTTCGATTTTCCTCGAACGAACAATTATAAATTAGAACTAAAAGGTTTTACAAAACTCCAATTGTGGGCATTGAAAATTGTAAAATTGCTCTCTTGAGAGCATCATTTTAAAAAGGTTACAAGAAGTTATCAACATTATTTAGAATATCTCAATGATAATAAACATCGATTGCGAAAATAAAAACTGAATAATTTAGCTTCAAATGCTCCCTGTACTGGTTATTATTAAATTTTTGTTTGATTTGAGTTCTTAACATTTTGATATGATTTTCAAGTTTACGCAATACACACAACTTTGAAAATATGAGAATTATACTGTTCCTTTGCATCGCCTTCTGAGAAACTCCTTTACATCTAACACCCACATTTACATTTTACTTTTAAAACATTATAAAGATGGACAATAGTCATAACGGGCAGCTTGTAGAGTATGCTGTAAGAAAGAGAGGGATTAGCTTAACTGATTTATCTATTGAGTTGGGCGTTAACAGAAGAACCATTTACAATTGGTTTGATACCCCATTTTTAAAGAAGAATATCATATACCGCATAGGTGTTGCAGTCAATCACGATTTTTCTGTTGAGTTTCCTCAATACTTCGCTTCTGAGATGTTTAGCAGCGATAAAATACGTACTGCTCAAAACAACGGAATTGTTAGCATTAATCAGCCTGATTGGAAAGATAAGTACATTGACCTGCTTGAAAAGTATAACCAGATACTTGCTTCAATGCACACCAGAGTTTAAAAAATAAAAGCCCCTTTACAATTTATGTATGGGGCTTCTATAAAAAACTAATTTTATAATATGAAACTCAAAGATATATTGATATCTGAGTATTATTTGATGCGCTGTTAACCATAATTGGGTCAAAAAATAGAAGCCCCAAAACACTCGCTGCTTGGGGCATCAAACCTAAACCTTATCACATAACAGCGGAGGGTTCCGCTTTACATTAATGCAAATATAAGATAAAATATGCTAAACCTTTAGCAGCATTTTTAGCACATCACTTGTACACAATAAAATCTCTGGATTGCGTCGGCTTCCAAACAGTAAAATTCAAATCAGCTTTTCGTTCTCTTATAGCCCTGATGTACTTTTCTGTAATATTTTGAATTTCCTTGAACCGTTCATTAAAATCATCGCTATCTGATACGGTAAATTTAAAAACCCACCCATCAAGTTCCAGTATATCAGATATAGCAGAGGGCAACTCTTGTTTGAGGTAAACCAGTACCATTCGTAAATAATCGCTCATTTCAATTTATTAGGTCAACAAAATTATCGATTGTTACAGTATCAAAAAATGGTGTACAGCAAAATGTGTAAAAAATACACTAACGAAATTCTAAAGAGTATTCTCTCACACTCAGATAATGTTTTTCAATTACTTAGCAGCATAGTAAGCTATCACCCTTTCATAAAATGATTGTAACTTACTTTGAATGATGTTTAGCTTTTTAAATCTGGCTTCCACCCCTTCCAGCGGATTCTTTAACTGAACCCGTTTGAATAAAGGATGGTCATTATAAGACCTCTGGTATTTTTCAAGAATTCTTCCGGGGTATACCACTGCTTTTGTTCCGGGTCGTAAACCCAAGCTTTCATATTTGTTGCAGCATCAAAAATCTTTTGCGCTGTAATCATTTGGGCTTTTTCCCGCTTTAACTGTTCATGCTCCCTTACAGATTCAGCCATATCCTGTGCTTGCTTTGCTTTCAATTCAGCATCCGTGTATATGCGTGGTTCGGTCATCTTAATTCAAAATACCCAGCAAATTTGCTAACTATTTTAGTATTTTACGTAATTTTATAAGATTTAGAACTATTTGAAATTTATGCCGTTACTCCATTAAAGAATATGGAAAGATTAAGTATACATCACGACGGAAAAGAAAAAGGCTTTGATGTTAAGGAAATCACCACGGATAGCGATTCTGAAAGAAGATTTGAAATTACTGATATATTCTCCCGGTTTATAATTTTCAAATCAGAAAATAAATGGCAACAAGAAACATCCGTACCGTTAGACCCTACAATTCTTACATTGGTAGGCAGTGTTATAGAATCGCATTACCAACTTAATCAATAATTATTTCTTCTTAAACGCATCCAGCACGGTTGGAATCAACTGTGCTATCAGGCGCAATATCTTAGCTATTTTCATTATCTGATTTTTTAAATTTAGTATTTAGCAGTTCTGCTATCTCATCCTTTAAGGCTGCGCCTAATTTGGTATTGGTGATTTTTGAAATATTTTCAATATTGGATTTAAACTCTATTAAGGTGATATAGTAGCCCACCATATGAGTTAATATCAGGCTGATAGCTGAAAACAACACCGTATCAACCTGAAAAGCCAGTATCATTGCCAGACTGTAAAATGAACTTATAGACCGTTAATGATAGTTTGGATGCTGATATATATTCTTTGCATTTTAATGCCTTTGTAACGCCTGTAACGAGGTCACAAGCAGCAATAGATATATGTATATGCCTTACGGGAGCGCTTTAGCTTTTTGCCATAATCATAGCCCTGCCCTTACTATATTCTTCAATAGGCTGCATAGTTCGGGCGGTTTCGTGAAACACGGTAGCCAGCATATAAGCGATATATCGGGTATCAATAATTCCAGCCTCACTGGTAGCTGATAGAATAGCATTTAAGCCATCAACTTGTGATTGTTTAAGCGCACCGTTAAAAAGGTTTTTACGAATCGAAGCAAAGAATTTATCAGTATTCACCCCCATCAATAATAGGGTGATGTGAGTATTAAAGTGCCGTTTAATAGCTTTTAGGACAGTTTATTACTCACATTTTGCTCCGCTGTATACAATCTGCATTAAAACATTTATTTGTTCCTATCCTCTCGTTCTAATTGATATATTTGAGTACCAGTTAAACCCAAATGACACTAAAACAGCCTTATGGCTTGCCCGACAATGCTTGGATAATTAAAGCACTCGCTAACAAATTAATTTGGTGGAAATCAATTCCACCGGAAAAGATAGATGAATTAGAATCGCATTTAATATTATGGCTAATCGTTATCGTGATGGTAATCGGTGGTATAATGTATATCGTGACTGATGATGATTCATTGCTACGGTCACTTGATGGTAAAGATATTTTAACTATCTATATAAAGAACTAAACCATTAACTACATCAAGTGAAATTTGATATCCTTAAGTTTTTGCGGTGGATTATCGCCTTACCTTTTTCGATTATCATTGCCCTGTTCGTTGTAGTTATTACAAGCGATTTCATGTACACCTTTCATACTGGTGTACATGATGATATTGTTGCTGCTATAATGGGTGCCCTGTTAAGTGCGATTGGTGGATTTACTGCCGCGATTTCAACAATCATAATAGTTCCCAAACCAAAAAAGTTTGGTGCTATTGGCTGCATAATTATTGCAACTGTAGTTATCGGTGTACAATTATATTTTAAGCTGACAGACAGCTTGCCAGTTGAAGTTCAAAATGATAATTACTTCCCTGCTCCACTTTTAGGGATTTATTTAGGTGCAGGTTTAGCATATTATTTAGGTTACAAAAAATTCAGGTATAACTACTGGGCAGTCAAAATACCTGATTAAATTGTTTTCTAAATAAAAGTTTATATTAATCTTGATGACTTGAAACATTTATCAGCTTCCCTAAACTGATTGACGGCTAATATAAAATCTCAACATGCTGTAAAATCTTCATTGGTGATAAACTTCTGAATTTCGACTTTAGTTTTTCATTGCAAACCGACCATCAACTGTTACCAATATCAAATACATTCATGCTAAATACCTAACTCCTTTCATTGTAAATCTCCTTTAAAAAACTCAGGCCTTTTACTATTAAACCATACACCCACAACATTTTCCTTTTTGGTTGTTTAACAATATATTAATCAGAAAGAAATGTCTTTGGAATATAGAATTGGAGAGCTGGAGCACTTAGTAAATGATTTGCAAGTTCACCATAATTACCATGTAACCACAATAATTAAGCTAACAGAATCACTTACTTTAGCTTTTAAAATTCTTTCTGAAAATAGGGAATTGCTTGAGAATAATTCATGTGCGGTTACAGAAATGGAAGAACGGTTAAATAACTTGATAGGCTACAAAGGATTCAACTAAAACATTTACCATAAATACCTATAATTATATAATACTTGATAGGTTAATACACTGAAATCCTTTGTTTACCCCACGAGATTGTTTGCAATATTCCTATACACTGACGATAGAATTTTTTATAACAAGTTTCTCAATATTTGCTTAATTCGATTAGTGATTCAAAATTAATTTAAGTTAGTATAGGTACTACAGGAAAAGAAGCATCGTTAATGACATGGATTCTTTTGAATTTTATAATTAATTAGTTGGACGTATCAGTTTTTCTGGTACGTCTTTTTATTTAAAATAAAACTATAAATTCGCTTAATAGTTAATTAAAATTACACAGGTCTTGCAATTACCTGATATTGTTTTGAGCGCATCCATTTGTGGTTATCTGGGTGCGCTTTTCTATTGACTATCCGATTCAACCAATTTGAGTGTTTCCAGCAGCAACTATGTTTCCCTGGGGGCATTCTCATCAAACCAGCTTACTGTTGCATAATTATTTGATATGGCTATCACTGTCATTTGAGGGCTTCCCGATTTCAACCTTACAACATCACCTACTTTAATTATCTTCTCCATATTTAAAGCACCAATAAAACAAGATTATGTTTGAGTTAAAATAATATAGATAAACAAAACCAACACGGGTTACAATTCGTTAAATACTTTGATAAAATTTAACATAGTAAAATAAGGCGCACAGGGAAAAATCTGATGCGTCTTATTTGTTTAATAACTTTCTAATAAGTTTGAAAGATTTGTTAAATTTGGAATGCGTATTCAAGTAAGGCAACGCATTTAATTTAAAGCTAAAAATAGGGGTATTTAAAGCTTTTACAGAGGGTGCAACGGTAGTGATACTTTGCACCCTTTATATTTAATCTATGATTTTGGAAACACTTAATGCTTCTGAAAGCGTCATTGAAGATATCGGGTTGTTCTTTCAAACCAAGGGATTTGAGCCACCTACAGTTAGCAAGTTAGATGATACCACTATTGAAATACCCAATCTATTTTTAGTTAAGCTCAAGTGCCAAAACCCTAAATTGTACCAAGACTTTATGAAAATGGTTTACCATATTTAAAAGATTTAAACCACAAATCTTTTCTTACATCCCGTACGTATATCAATCAGGCAATTATGAAAACAGGATGTTGATTGGTGGCGTACTTGTGATTGAGTACGTCAACTAATCAATTTTGATAACAACTTACTTACAACATCATATAAATATTGTGTTATAACTGTCGGAAAATATTTAAGCTTTCTTGACTAACAAACAATGTTCATCAGTGCGCAGTACGGCTAATCGCTTTACAAATTGCCTCATATATGCTCGTATAATTAGCGTTAAAATCTACTTTCATCGGTAATACAAATTTGAAAATACTACCATTAAGCTTCAGATATCTTGAATATTCTCCAGGCAATTTTACCATCAGATATCGAATAACTTTATTTAAAAATACATTCATAAAAGAATCTACTTAATTATTATAATATCAGACAATCGTGTTGTGTACTTAGGAGTTAACGTTTCTTGCCTCATTTTCCATTCATGATTAAAACCTTGCTGTGCTGAGCGAATGGTGTCACGGCCATTCAAACGATTTATTCTATCAATCCGTTTGATAATCTCAATTTCTTTATTTCGATTGTTTGAATGAAATAGATTTTGTGTTCCATCATCATTGGTACGTAAATCAGTTAGCATTACGCCAACTCGCTTATACAAATAACCTTTCTTGTAAATCAATTTTAAGCTCTCTACAGCTCGTTTAATTAGGTATGGGGTGTAATCTGTCGGCACGCTACAAACCGTGCTTACCTCCGGGAAATATTGGGCATCTGTCTTCGAGAAATTATTAGTGCCCAACCATACAGTAATACCCCCAGCAACAAAACCCTGTCGCCTTAATTTTTCAGCAACCCTTGCAGTATAGTTTGCCAAAGCTTCAGCCATAGGTTCAAAATCGGTTTGAAACTTTCCAAAGCTTTTTTGTGAAGCGATGTTTTGTTTAGCTGGTTCTATTAACTCCAATGGTATACAACTTATTCCATTTAATTCATAAACCGTACGCTGTAATACAACACTGAAATTCTTTTTAGCCCAATCACTATCAACTAATGATAGGTCATATGCTGTAAATATTCCAAACTTGTTGAGCCTTGCGGAGATACGTCTTCCAACACCCCACAAATCTTTTATTTCGGTTGATTTCAGAGCTTCGATGCGTTTCTCATCATTATCAATAATGTATACCCCAATATCTCTGTACCTTTTTTTAGCTATACGGTTTGCAAGTTTCGATAATGTTTTTGTTGATGCTACACCAATCGATACAGGCACACCTGACCAATTTGAAATCTTATCCCGTGCATCAGTTACGTAACCAAGCAAGTCACGATATTTTAAGCCCTTACAGCTAACAAAAGATTCATCAATGCTGTAGTCCTCCACCTCTGGAAAAAAGTTCCTTATAATTGATTTAATGCGCTTCGACATATCCCCGTATAGGGTATAGTTACTGCTAAACCCTTTGATGTTATATTGCTTCATCAGCTTTTTAACCTCAAATATTGGAACCGCCATGTCAATCCCTAAAGCTTTGGCTTCTTCACTCCGTGCTATGATAGCTCCATCGTTATTAGAAAATACAACAACAGGCACCCCATTCAATGAAGGCATAAAGTTTTGCTCGCACGAAGCATAAAAATTATTACAATCAATAATTCCAATCATTGCTCCGGCTCTTGATATCTTGTATCACAAACGTAATAACACCCCACACTCTAAAATCTGTCAATTCTTTTATCTCAATCGGTGCAAAATCAGGATTAGCCGATAACAGCCGTACGCTCTGTAACGGGTCTATGTGCAATATTTTGGCATTAAACTCACCATCAATAGCGCAGACCACTAAGTCACGATGTTCAGGTTTTAGGCTTTTATCAATCACCACAATATCACCGGAATAAATGCAAATATCTTTTAATGATGAACCTGAAACCCTGCCTAAAAAAGTGCTGGCAGGGTTGCTGATACATATATCATCAAGGCTTAAAATTTCCTCCAAATAATCCTCTGCCGGTGATGGGAAACCGCATTGAATTGTAGATAAAAAAAGAGGCAACCCCGTTGAGGAATGTTTAAATTTATAGACTGATATGTTAGCCGAAGTATTCACACTACAAAATTGCTAATATTATTAGCATAAATACAACTTAAACTTTAAACAAAATGAGAAAACTGATATTAGCCGTTACCTGTATGTTGTATTCTTTGTGCATATTAGCGCAAGACACAGTAACCGTTCATCACATCAGGTATTCAACCACGTTTGATAAAACATTACGTTATCCGGTATTAGTTCATTGGATAGTTACACCATCAGATATATGTAGCCCCGGCGAACCTCGTAGAATTGAAAGGAAATCTGCATCATTCAGAAGTGACCCGCAACTAAGGCAATACACCTTACTACAACGGTACTATGATAAAAGTGGCTACCAGCGTGGGCATAATATGAACGCTGCTGATAACAGTTGCGACCTACAACAGATGAAAGAAAGTTTTTACTTCTCAAATATGACCCCTCAAACAAAAGAATTGAATGAAAATACTTGGGGTGACTTAGAAGATGATACACGTAAATTGGTTGAAGAATATGGCAAGGTTGAAATATGGTGTGGTAGTTATGCATTTAAAGAAAAAATGGGCATTGTAACTGTACCAATGTTTTGTTGGAAAATCATCAAATACGGTGATATAACGGATGCTTATATCTTCCCTAATCACCACTTCGTAAATCAACATCCTTACAAGTTTTATAAAACAACTGTTAATTCTATTAGAGAAGCATCGAAATTAATCCTAACTAAACTCAAATAAAATGCAAAATCTTTACTGGTCTGTATATAAAAATCTTGAAAAGGAATTAATTGATATTATGTTCTATATACATATAGATGATGACCAATTGAATGTATATTCTCCCAAAATTGCTAATTTGATAGTGAGGTGTGTTGTTGAAATTGAGTCTATCACGAAAGACCTTTATAAGCGACATTCCGGTAATCAATTAGGACATAAGAGATATGATGACATTGGAATTAGCTACTTGGAGGATATATTTGCTTTATCTCTTAAAGTCATTGAATTAAGTTCCATATATTGTTTTCAATCTCAAAAACGGTATTTCCCATTTGAAAAATCCGAAACAAGAACAGGAAAAAAAGATTTAACATTTAGTTGGAATAACGCATATCAAAATATAAAACACGACAGAGCCAATTCACTTAAATTCGGTTCGTTAAAATATCTTTTCGATGCAATGTCAGCTTTGTATCTATTAAATATTTATTTACGAGATGAAAAATTCAATCTTGGTAAATATCCAAATTACAATTATTCAAACTTCCCAAATGACATGGGTTCAGAGATATTTTCAGTTAAATTATATTTAGGTTCGAGCGGAATCCCAATAGACGGAAAATTTGGTAAAAGTTCTGATTTTGGAGAATTTGTATATCGGGTTTCTAACGTAGATGATGAATTTCTAAAAGAATATATCAAAACGGTTGACGATATCAACAACCACGACAGGGTGAAAACAATTGAACATTTCCTGGGACTTGGACAAGCAAACCCAGCCCTGTTTAAAGGTTTAAACCAAGAACAAATAGCTAATCTAATGTTTGAAGAAAAGAGAAAAAATAATTTCTTTATTGACAAAGATTTGATGCTTAAAATGGATTACGCTTCCAAACAAGTCAACAATGAAGCTATAATAATTACCGTTGCTAATTCTTAGTAATTTCCTTTTTAATCGTGGAATCTTTGCAGGATTGAAAACGGGATTTTGATAAGCTATTAAATCTTAAAAATCGGGGTTAACATACCCTTGAATCAAAAAAAAATTGCCGAGGAATATTAAGATTAAGATTTCAACCATATTAATTGGCATTCTTTTTATCGCCATTCCAATTTTAAGCCTACAAGATAAAATGAAAGACTTGGAGATTTGGAAAAACGCCACGACCGTTAAAACAGAGATTACTAATCTTTCAATATCTCACGTAGGTGGTCGAAAGTGGTGGTGTGAAGTTAAGGTTCAAGGTTAAACGAGTAAAGAACAAATCGACCGGGATTTTTACAAGCAACACAAAATTGGTGATTCTATCAATGTCAAACATTCATTGGAAACAGATGAAGTTGTTATTGCTGATATTGATATGGAATCAAGGATGCAATACCTCCCAATTACTTTACTTATATTATTTGGAATCGTTGTGGTTATTCTTGGTATCAGAGGAAAGTAACCCCTTAGAACTCCTGACCAAATTGGTCTGTAAACACTCTGGTATATTCATCTATTTGGAAATTGCAATTCGTACTCATTGTAAACTAAATAGAGGCCATTACACATATAAATCTTTCAATTCAAATCTGATTATGTTAACTCTTGACTGTATAGCGTAATGACCTTTCTATTTGTATTTATGAATAATTAAGCGTGTTAATTATTGGTGCTGATTGACCTTAATACAGCCTCTATAGGTTTATCTTCCGTGCAATTCTTAATATTTAGCGTTGGTGTTAAATTAATTCGTCTAAACGCTTTTAAAATACATTCTTTGACATAATCCGCATCTTCCTCCAAGCACAATATTGAATCGTAAATATTAAATGCTGGAATTCCTTTTTTTAATAAACTCATGTTAACATCATCAAAAATAAGTTGTGCTTCCTGCCTTTGCAGCTTTACAGCAAATTGTTTGTAAGAATCAGAGCCTACACCGCCTTTAATATCGCATATGGCTTTATAACAATTGGGATACTTCTCTTCAAACCACTTTGTTAGTTTACTTTTACGTTTAGATACTTTACTGAAAAATAGTTTTCCAAAGAATCTCTTTTTGAATTGAGACCTTTCGCTCTCTTTGGTGCCTTCTTTTTCCATGAAATAGTCATAAAAAACACCTGATTCGCAATCTTTGATATATTTTTTTACGTCTTCGGGGACATCGTAACTCTTATCTTTCCAGTAATTTACTATCAAAATAGAGGCTAATAAGGGTTGAGAATTTCTGATATCGAACTCGATAAGTCTTTTGCCATCATAACGGATTAACGACCTCGCTTCTCTTTTCAAATTTGTTAGCGATGTGTGCACTCTCGAAAGCGGGTCTTTCCTACTTATGTGCAGCCGTGAATTATGAATTTCAATCAATGAGTTAAGCACTAAATTGAGATTTTTTGACAAATAACCATATTTAGTCTCATCATTTAATTCCCCCATCATAAGAGATATAATAGGGGAAGAGTCATCCAACACAAAACAACTATCCTTTATAAAATCATTTAACCCATAAATACTTAATTTAAGCATATAACTTTTATATAATATCAAATCAGTATCATCATTGTAGTATATATCGTTATGCTTTTCAATAATCTTAGTACTAATTTTATCAAATTTAGGATATAACGTAAATGAGTCGAAAGTTAAATTCTCAGTGTCGCATAACTTGTATTTAAATGACTGACAACCTGGAATATATACATCTACACGACTAATAAGATTATTAGAAATTAAATCTTTTATAATCTTAGTAGTAACGTTGTTTTTTGTTCCAAAAATCTTTGTTAGAGTTTGCATATTTAGTGCGATTCCTCTATAACTTTGATAATCGGAGCAGTCCTTATGGCTATTTATTAAGTCACGAGATATCATGTTTAATACATATAAGTATTTTAGAAATGCCCTCTCAGGATTTTTAAAGTCTTTATTTTCTTCAGCTAATTTTTCAAGTGTTTTTAAAATATTTGCTGGAATTATGTAAGTGAACTGATTGTAATTGTGTTTATCTTTTATTGATTGATTAGGCACAACATGTGTCCTCAACCGATTTTTATTTATGCGATTTTACGTTGGTATCAAATTACTAATTTGCTTTGTAAATCTAAAGCTGGTAGAATCTCCGAGCATAGCTTTAATACCATATTTATTCCAATTGGCATTCAAGCTATGCTAAAAAACTCTATATAAGATGTAATTCTTGCTACAAATTGTAGGTTATTTGAAGGTCTCTAATGACATCCGAGTTTGTTCAATTATCTCGTCAACCGAGTCAATTCGGCCGCTTTCTAAATAATTGATAATATCAGAATACTTGAAATAAATTAATTTAGAACCTTTAGGCTTATAAATAGGGAGAATGCCTTTGCAAGACATTTTGTAGACTGTTGATTTTGACAAGTTCAATAAATTACAGAGTTCTGCAACTGAAAGAAATTCTTTCATCTAAATTTTAGATTAAAAATGAAATTCCGATTTTACAGTTGCGATTTTTAAACAAGTTTTAGACTTGATTAAGGATGTATTAGTCTGTAATTATTAATACGCTACAAATTTAATTTTCGAATACCAATAATAAAAATTTATTTCAAAAAACTTGTAATTTCACCGGCGTAACTGTACAGTTTAATGGCGATAACAATAAAGTAAATTATCGTTTGCGTTGAAATTGTTGTGAAATAAAAAAGCACTTATGATTTTAATTACATAAGTGCTTCATTTTTAAGTGGGAGCAACAGGATTCGAACCTGTGACCCTCTGCTTGTAAGGCAGATGCTCTGAACCAGCTGAGCTATGCTCCCTTTTCAACTTTGGTTGGCTTTAGTAGCGTTCCTTTGTTTTGGGACTGCAAACATAGGGTCTTTTTTTATTTATTCAAAAAATATTTTTAAAAAATTATTTAGTAATTGATAGCCAATGAATTAATTTTAAAATGCAGTTTCTGAAGCATACGGCGGGTTTTCTATGCTTCCTGCAATCGGCCCAAAAAAGAATGATAACTCCTATTTGACGGATATGCCCAGCGAAAATTGTTAATAAGTGTAATAATGTTAAAAAGTCTGGTTTTTTGAGCGGATGTTAGATTTTATTAAGAAAAAGCATTGAAAATTTATTTTTTGAAAAATAATCGACAGAAAATCTCTTTTTTGAGGTTCTTCAACGCGGATATTCTATAAAAATGACTTTTTTGAAGAATTGTGTGTTAAATATGTGTTAAAAGTGTATAAAAAATTAGTTTTTTTAAATATCTAAAATGTATATTTGATCCGTATAATTTATCGTCCTAACACAATACGTTCTTTATGGTAAATTTTATGAGGTCAGTTAATATATAAAAGAGAAAGTTGCTGCTTTCTCTTTTATTATGTCCGGACGATATTGATGTTCAAACATGTATAATTTATGTTTTTCGTATAAACATATCGGCTATTACAGGCGTTACATACAAAAAACCAAATATTATGACTGACATTACCCCAGCCGAAAAAGACGGCAAATATCAATTCACTATATCATATTCAGAACGCGAGCTGATTTGCGAGGTTGAAAAGGAGCAGGATGTTTTGCACGTGACTATTGATAAAACATTGCATTCAGACTTTAAGATAAACAAGGATGGCTCGGTAGAGCAAACCGATGGAGCGCCTGTACCGGCATCAACGTTAGATTATATTAAGAAACGCGTGCTTGGTTAAGCATGTAAGCAGGCTGATGCTTTGGCGCATGGTCAAAGCATCAGCTTAAAACTTCTTCCAGCACTTCGTGCGATCTGATGTTGCCGAAGCCTTCAATGTGCAGGGCGTAATATTCCAGCATCTTGTCTATCAGGTAACGGCGTTCGCTGTTATTAAATACTAATTGAGCTTCGTTGCCAAAATTACTCTGCAATAAACTGTAAAAGTTTTGGGTGTGTGGTGCCGATAAGTATAATGCACTCTCAGGTTTCCAGTTAGAGAATACCCCATTCTTCATATCAAAATATGCCGCCGTACTTGCATTGGCCCTATCAGGGTAAAAGCCAAGGTAGCGGGTTAGCTGTATCAAAAACAACAGGTGGAAATTGGCCAACCCTTCAGTTTGATGATCGAGCCACTCAATGGAATTGAAAATAAAATCGAACAATTGCTCGTCGGGCGATTGCTGCCTTACTGCTTTATACAATACCTCGTTCAAAAAAATAGCGATGCAACTCTTGATCACATCGTAAGGTATGGTTAACAAAACCGGCGATGTTTTAAGTTCAGATATCCGCTGCACGCTCCCCGTATTTTTATGATAAACCACCATATCAACCAAATGCAATGGTTGCAGCATATTGCGCGGTATTTTGGCTTTTGGCTTTTTTACCCCGTTAATGATGTATGATTGTAGTCCGAATTTCTCCGTAAATATTTGTACGATCACGCTGCTCTCGCTGTAATCCGTAGTTCTGAAAATGATGCCCCGGGTTTTATGCAGCATGGTTAATTAACAAAATTAATTTCGGCAAAAATACAACGGCGGCGGTTATCAGGGCAAATACGGCGGCAATAACCACACAGCCTGCGCTAATATCCTTTACATGTCCGGCTTTGGGATTGTATTCGGGCGATGTCAGGTCGGTAAGCAGTTCGAGGGCGGTATTCAGCATTTCGGTAATAATAACCAGGGTTATGGCTACGGTTATCCACAGCCATTCGGCAGCGCTGATGTTTAAAAACAAACCTGCCGCTATGGCAATAACAGTGGCGGCGCTATGTATCCTGAAATTCAGTTGGGTAGCATAAGCATAACGTATCCCCTTAAAAGCGTAGCCAAAGCTGCGTATAACCTTTTTCATGTAAAAATTGAACTACTTAATAGCTATTTAACAGGTAATATATAACTTTCTAAACTAAAAAATCCGTATTTTTGCAACCTCCAAAAATTGAGGTAGAACACATTGATGTACAACGAATATAAACAGTTAAACTTATCCGAAACCGGTAAACAGATACTGGAGTTTTGGAAAGAGAACAACATATTTGAGAAAAGTATCAGCAGCCGCCCTGCCGATAATCCATATACTTTTTACGAAGGCCCGCCATCGGCTAACGGTATGCCCGGCATACACCACGTTATGGCGCGCGCTATTAAGGATATTTTTTGCCGCTACAAAACCCTTAAGGGCTACCGCGTAAAGCGTAAAGGTGGCTGGGATACCCACGGCCTGCCTATTGAGCTGGCTGTCGAAAAATCATTGGGTATCACTAAGGATGATATCGGTAAAAAAATATCGGTAAAGGAGTATAACGATGCCTGCCGCAGAGAGGTGATGCGCTATACCGATGTATGGAATGATCTTACCGAAAAGATGGGTTATTGGGTTGACCTTGAAAACCCGTACATCACTTACGAGAACGAATACATTGAAAGCCTTTGGTGGATATTGCAGCAGCTTTACAACAAGGGTTTGCTGTACAAAGGCTACACCATACAGCCATACTCGCCAAAGGCGGGTACGGGTTTAAGCTCGCACGAGCTGAACCAGCCGGGCACTTACCGTATGCTGAAAGATACTACGGTAACGGCGCAGTTCCATGTAAAAAGGGAGCAGGAGCATCCGTTGTTGGCGCAGTTGTTTGATAATGCCGATGAGCAAACATCAATATTAGCATGGACAACCACCCCGTGGACGCTGCCATCAAACAGTGCCCTGGCCGTTGGCGAAAATGTTGACTACGTTAAAATCAGCACCTTTAACCAATACACTTATGCGCCGGTTAGCGTAGTGCTGGCTAAGGATCTGGTAAAAAAATATTTTAAGGCTGAAGCTGAGAATGCCTCTTTTGAGGATTACAAGCCCGGCGATAAACTAATACCGTGGCAGGTTAAGGCCAGCTTTAAAGGCAAGGAACTGGTAGGTGTAAAATATCACCAGTTGATGCCTTACGTAACCAATGCCGATCTGGAGCAAAATGCTTTCCGTGTAATACCGGGCGATTTTGTTACTACCGAGGATGGTACCGGTATAGTACACATTGCCCCAACTTTTGGTGGTGATGACTTTAGGGTGGCCAAAGAAGCCGGTGTGCCTGCCGTAATGGTGAAGGACGAAACCGGTAAGGATGTGCCACTGGTTAACAAGCAAGGCCGCTTTGTTGAGGAGGTGAGTGATTTCCCGCTTTATTATGTTAAAGAGGAATACTTTACCGATGAGGAACGTGCCCAGTCTGATTTCAGGCCTACAGATGTACTCATCGCCATCAAACTAAAGGAAGATAACAAAGCTTTCGACGTAAAGAAATACGAGCACAGCTACCCGCACTGCTGGCGTACCGATAAGCCGATATTATACTATCCGCTGGATAGCTGGTTTATCCGCACTACGGTGTTAAAGGATAAGATGGCCGAGTTGAACAAAACCATCAACTGGAAACCCGAATCAACCGGAACAGGTCGTTTTGGTAACTGGCTGGAAAATCTGGTGGACTGGAATTTGTCGCGTTCACGCTACTGGGGTACCCCGCTGCCTATATGGCGCGAGGAGAACGGTAAGGAAGAAAAATGTATCGGCTCGGTTGAGGAACTAAAAGCCGCCTTGATAGCAGCGGTTGATAGTGGCGTATTGAATGATGCAGAATTAGAGAAAAACCAATCAATAATTCAATCACTCAATAATTCAACATTCGATCTGCACCGTCCGTATGTTGACGATGTAGTATTGACCTCAGCAGCCGGCAACAAAATGTTCCGTGAACCTGATCTGATCGATGTTTGGTTTGATTCGGGCGCCATGCCTTACGCGCAATGGCATTTCCCGTTCGAAAACAAGGACGAGTTTAAAAACGCTTACCCGGCCGATTTTATAGCCGAAGGTGTTGACCAAACCCGAGGCTGGTTCTTTACCCTGCACGCCATAGCCGTTATGCTTAGCGAAAGCAGCGATGAGGTTAAGGCCATCAACGAGCAGGTGGGCAATAAAGGTATCGCGTTTAAAAACGTAGTATCAAACGGTTTGGTGCTGGATAAGAATGGCAACAAAATGTCGAAACGTTTGGGCAATACCGTCGATCCGTTTGAAACCATAGGCCAATACAGTGCCGATGCTACCCGCTGGTACATGATCAGCAACGCGTCGCCATGGGATAACCTGAAATTTAACCTGGAAGGTTTGGACGAAGTGCGCCGTAAATTCTTCGGCACATTATATAACACCTATTCATTCTTCGCGCTATATGCCAATATCGATAAGTTCACGTACAGCGAACCTGAGATAGCATTGAGCGACAGACCGGAGATAGACCGTTGGATCATATCGTTATTAAATACCTTAACCAAAGAGGTTGACGGTTTTTATGCCGATTTTGAGCCAACCCGTGCTACCCGTGCCATACAGGATTTTGTTGATGCGCACTTTAGCAACTGGTACATCCGCTTAAGCCGCAGGCGTTTCTGGAAATCAGAAAACTCTGAGGATAAGCTATCGGCCTACCAAACATTGTATACCTGTTTGGTAACCATATCAAAACTGATATCGCCGGTGGCACCATTCTTTGCCGAGCGTTTGTATAACGATTTAAATAAGGTTACCGGTAAGGAGCAGTTTGAATCGGTGCACCTGGCATACTTCCCTGAATACCATGCCGACCTGGTAAATGAGGAACTGGAGGAGCGTATGCAGTTAGCGCAGGATATATCATCATTGGTATTATCATTGCGTAAAAAGATCAGCATAAACGTGCGCCAGCCCCTGAGCAAGATATTATTGCCGATACTGAACAGGAACTTTGAGCACCAGGTAGAGCAGGTTAAGGAGTTGATACTTTCTGAAACGAATATCAAAAATATTGAATATATTACCGACGCTGCCGGCTTTATTAAAAAGAAGGTAAAACCTAACTTTAAAGCATTAGGGCCAAAAGCAGGTAAGCACATGAAAGCTGTTGCCGACGCTATTGTAAACCTGGATCAGCAGGCGCTTGCAAAATTTGAGCAGGATGGCAAAACAACTTTTGAGGTTGATGGTTCGGCTTTCGAGATCGCAATAACCGATGTTGAGATCATAGCTGAGGATGTACCGGGATGGCAGGTTGCAAATTTAGGCAAACTAACCGTTGCTTTAGATGTTACAGTAACCGACGAACTGAAAAAAGAAGGTTTATCGCGCGAGCTGATAAACCGTGTTCAGAACCTCCGCAAGAGCAAGGATTTTGAGGTGACCGATAAAATTAACGTGCGCATCAAGACTGACAGTACCGCGATTATCGATGCCGTGAACGCTAACCTGGCGTACATCAAGGCCGAGATACTTGCTGATACCATTGAGTTTACCAATGAGCTTAGCGAAGGTGAAGTAACAAATATTGACGAAAACGAATTATTGATTTCTTTAAGTAAAATATAATGGCTAACGAAACCACAAAGACCAGATATTCTGACTCAGAACTACAGGAGTTCAAAGACATCATCTTAGATAAGATACGTGTTGCTAAAGAGGAGCTTAACGCGTTGGCTTCATCATTAAGTTCGCCAAACGCGAACGGCACTGACGATACCGCCGGTACGTATAAAACTTTAGAAGATGGCTCGGCTACTTTAGAGAAAGAGCAGATAAACCAATTGGCTGCAAGGCAAAAAAAGTTTATTGAGCAATTAGATGCTGCCCTGGTACGCATCGAGAACAAAACATACGGTGTTTGCCGCGAAACCGGCAAGCTGATTCAAAAAGAGCGTTTGCGCGCTGTGCCGCACACCACGCTGAGCATGGAAGCTAAACTTCGACAAAATTAATGAAGGCATCGTACGTTAAACCTTTTCTTGTTGCCACATTGGTAGTATTGGCTGATCAGATCATCAAGATCTGGGTGAAAACCAATATGGGCCCTAATGAGGAAATACATTTTTTAGGCGACCGTGGCATGCTGCGCTTTATCGAAAATAACGGTATGGCTTTCGGTATGGAGCTGGGTGGCGAGTTGGGTAAACTGGCCCTTACACTTTTCCGTATTGTAGCGGTAGTAGCTATAGGTTTTGGCCTGGTTCATTTAATAAAACACAAATACCATCGTGGCCTGATCATGAACGTGGCCCTGATATTGGCCGGTGCGCTGGGTAATATTATCGATTGCGTTTTTTACGGTAAAATATTTGGTTACGAAAAATGGTTTCATGGCAAGGTGGTTGATATGTTCTACTTCCCGTTGATCAGAGGGCATTATCCGGACTGGTCGTCAATATGGGCAGGAAAGGAATTTGAATTCTTTAGCCCGATATTTAACCTGGCCGACGCGGCTATATCAGTAGGTGTTATTATGATATTGATATTCCAAAAGCGCTACTTTAAGCATGAGGAGCCCGAACCGGTAAGTACCAACAGCGAAGTCGTTGAAGAATAAACAATATATCCTTATATAAAAAGCAGAAGGGCCTTTGTAATTCACAAGGCCCTTCTGCTTTTTGTGATATTTTCCGTTTGGTAAAAGGCTTAGCATTACTACATTTGAATAACCAATCTATCTGCTTATGTCATCCTATACAGAGATCGAACTCATTAATAACGAGGCTGTGCACAATTTTGAATTGTATGTTGAAGGGCACCGCGCTTTTGTTGATTACCTTAAAAAAGGCGAAAAATATTACCTGGTACACACCGAAGTGCCGCAAGCGCTTGAGGGCAAGGGTGTAGCCACCGCATTGGTTGATAAGGTGTTTCAATATATCGAAAGCCAAAATGCCAAGGTGGTACCATTATGCGTATATGTACAAGGCTTTTTAAAGCGCCACCCGGAGTGGAGCAGGGTTATAGCTTAAGCTCTTACTTAGCTTCTTCCTGCTTTTCCTTCTCTTTATCCTTGTCGTCGTCTTTATCCTTGTCCTTATCTTTTTTGCGGTTGCGGTTCAGTTTAATCTTGATCTTGCCATCGTCGCCATCGGCTGCAAGCAGGTATATTACGATGCCTTTCATGCGCTTTTTGCGGCGTTCTTCAGGGTCAGTTATCTTGTAGTCATCCTTGGGGTTACGCAGCGGTACATCAATGGCTATGTTGGTGCCTGTGCCTAACGAGTAAACACCCGCCATATCAATATTTAGCACGCTCGAGCTGATCTGCATCGGCCTGATGTTGATCTTCTCGCCACGCAGATCAAACGTGCCATTCAACTGCGGAAAGGTAATATTATCCAGATCACGGAAAGGAAACGCGAATTTACCCACACTCTTTATCGGGTCGAATGATTTTAAGGCACCATTTTTCAGATCGAACGATAGCGTACCATATACTGATCGGGGCACCAAACTGCCATCATTGGTAATTCGCCCCTTTACACTGGCGTTGGATGTAAGGTAGCCGGTCAAATTCTTACTGGTGAGGCTGCTCAACCCAAAGTTATCAAACGAGTAAAAGAAAGTGCTGATGTTCACATTATTTACCTTTGTTTTTATATCGAATGAGTTTGCAGCGCCATCCTGCTGCACATGCCCGGTTATATTGAGTGAACCACCCGCATGTTTAAGACTAATGTTGTTAATAGTAACACCATTGTTGGTAAGCTCGGCACTGGCGATGGCATTGGTAGCCAGAAATTTTTTGTAGTATACCTTTTCAACCAGCATGTGCAGTTCGGCATTGGCTTTTTCGAATACGTCATTAAGCTGCTCGGCAAGGTTACCATTATTGGTGCGTTTCTTAGGCATTTTGCGTACGTAGCTTTTCTTATTCAAAAAACCTAAAAACTCACCCAAATACAATTGCGGGCTACGCACATACCAGGTCAGCACCATCTTTTCAGGGTCTTTATAATACAGGTTCAAAAAGTTTTTCACCCGCCCGTCCATCTTCACAATGCTATGGCCGCTTTGCAGGTTTATGTTTTTAAACAGCAAATCGTTATCGGTAAAGTATAATGATAGCGATGAGTTTTTAAGATTCAACCCGCGTGGTACGTACGTCATATCGGCATTTTTAATGTTAATGGCCCCACGAAATACCGGTTTGTTCAATTGATAATCCACAATGTCGGCCTTATAATGCAGGTTAAGGTCGGCAGTGCCTTTATTAAATTTAAGCGGATCGCCCTCAAAAACATTGTTTAGCTTAGTTACATCAAACTTTGAGCGGAAAGCTCCGCTGGCAATAGGTTTATCCAGGTTTACAATGGTTACGGTATCCATAGTAAAAGGCATCTCCTTGTAGTTACCGGTAAAGTTATACAGGCCAATGGCTGAGTTTTCATCACCCAGTTCCTTATTCTTATCATGCCCGTTGGTAAACAAGCCATTAAAGCTACAATTCTCCATCACACCGCCCGGTATTTTCAAGGTAGTGTTGCTCACCTTACAGCGTACGTTGATAGCAGGATCGCCACCGCCACCAAAATCGCCCACCAATGAGGTTGTTACCGCCAATGGTTGCGATATGCTGAACATATTAAGCTTGGCCGAAATATTAGGCGCCAACAAGTCGGCGGCATGTTTCCAAAGCAATTCATCAACCTTAATATTGATAGTGAATTTTACCGGATCTTTAGCGGTTTCAAACTTAGCGCCTATAATAAACGGATCATCGCCAATATTTAACTTATTAGGCGCTACGGTAATTAAGCCATCCTTTTCAGTGTACTGAATATCGAACGGTCCGCGCAATTGTTTGTCCTTTATAAAGCTACCTCGCTTAGTGTTAAAGGCCAGGCTTTTTACTTTAGTATCCAGGTTTATCTTTGCTTTCCAGCCCTCGCTCGGGTAATCAACCTTACCTTTTAAGGAGTTAATGTAAAAGCTGAATAGTTTATTAGCTTTCTGATTATCCAGCGAGAAAGCCACCTTATTCAGGTTGATGCGTTTAATGATAGCGGCCGCGCCACTTTCATCATCGTCATCCTTTTTCTCGGTTTCGGGGGTAGGTTTGGTTTTCTTGAAAACGGCCGTGTTGCTGTAGCCGGTACTATCGGTAAAAAAGTCTATTGAAGCGTTATTTATACTGATTTTCTGTATGTTAACACTGCCTGTAATGAGTGAAAGGGCATTTACGGCTACTTCAACATCGCCTGCCTGTAGTAGTGTATGCTTGTGTTTTTGCCATTGATTATCCTTAAGCGATACGTTTTTTAACGACACCGCCACGTTAGGGAATGCCGAGAAAAAGGTAGGGTCAAGCTCGCCGATAACCAGCTTTCCATCAATACTTTTATTAACCGTTTGGGTAATAAGCGTTAGTACCTTTTGTTTATTAAAGGTGATATATAACGATGCGGCAATAAATAAAAGCAGTATAAGCGCTAATATGCCACCCAATACTTTAAGGGTGATTTTGAACCATTTAGGCATAAGTTGTACGTGATTAAGAAATGTTGTACCCTGTTTAATGCAAAAGGTATTCCAATCACTTAGCTTACACTATTCAGGAATGTTGTTAGCCTTTAAGATGCTGCCAAATCACATCAAAAACATCCGGCGCGTTAATGGTGCCCGTCAGTTCATCTTGAGTAACCAACACCGGTTTATACTCGTGCGAAACATTAACCCTGCCGTGCGAACCTTTGATGAGGGTAGCATCCAGCGGAATTACATCCATCACATACCTAAAGCCTGCTTTTTTACGCAGCAGTTTATAACCGGCGCGTGCCTTTGAGGTCATGAACATTTCAACAGGATCATAACCCGGTTTTTTATGTATGTCGACCACGCGGGCATAGTCGGGGGCAACGGCATCGTCAAGCCAAAAGTAGTAGGTAAACCAGCTGTCTTTATCGGCCATAACTACCAGGTCGCCGGCACGTTCGTTGTCAATGTTGTATTTGGCTTGCTCCTCACGGTCAAGCACCAGCTCAACACCTTTAACTGATTTAATGAGGCTCTTTACCTTTTCGGTAACCGATGGATCATTGATATAGATATGCGCTATCTGATGGTCGGCTACGGCAAACGCTTTTGACGCGCCTGCATCCAGTAATTCCAAACCGCGCTCAATACGTATGCCCAGCATATCGTGCTGGCGCAGCAGGCGGTTAAGGTGGATAGGGTTATTAACCGGGGCAATGCCATATTCAGAAAGCAGGATGATCTTAGCGCCTTTTTTTTCATAAAAGGTGATCAGGTCTTTCAGTACATCATCAATCTCCTTTAATTCAGGAGCTATCTTAGCAGTATCAGGCCCAAATTTTTGCAGGCAATAATCCAGGTGCGGCAGGTAGATAAGCGTAAGCGTAGGGTTGTGCTGATCATCGGTATGCATGGATGCATCGGCTATCCAGCGGGTTGATTTGATGTTGGCGCCCGGTCCCCAAAACTGAAACAGCGGGAACTGACCTAACTTACTCTGCAATTCATCACGCAGTTCTGCCGGTTGCGAGTAGCAATCGGGCATTTTACGGCCATCGGCCAGGTAATTAGGGCGTGGCGTAACCGAGTAATCAACGGTTGAATACATATTGTACCACCAAAACATCATGGATGTGGTAAATGATGGGTCTTCCTTTTTGGCTTTGTCCCATATTTTTTCACCGTTAACCAGCTTGTTCGATTGTTTCCAGAATTTCACTTCGCTATCAACCCTGTCATACCAGCCATTGCCAACAATGCCGTTATCCTTTGGCCATTTGCCGGTAACGTAGGCTGATTGTGCCGAGGTAGTAACCGCGGGCAAAAGTGGCTCAATGGTAGTAAGGTGGTTTTTGGTGACGTATTGCTTCAAGAAGGGGGTATGCTCGCCAATAACCGAGGTTGAAAGGCCTACAATATCAATAACAACCGTTTTATTCATAGGTACAGTAATGTTTAATTGCTCAGTTTGTTTTTTACCCAGGCCAATTCACGACTAATGGATTGAGCCATCGGTACTTTCAATTCCGCAGGCAAAACACCCCAGGTATAAGTTTCAGCCTCCAGGTGGTTGGTGAAAGGCTTATTCTTCCATATTTCAAGCACCTCGCTTATATCGCTCTGTGTTGATTGCAGCAAACCAAAGTCCTCTAAAAATATAGGTACATGGAAATGCGCGCGCCATTCCCTGGCATCGTCCTTAAGTAATAAGGCATCCGTTAGGTCGGGGTAGCGGGCAAGCTGTCCGTCGTTTAGGCGGGCAATTACTTGGTGCAGATAGGTTGGCTCATCAAATTTGGCAAACTCATCTAATAAGGCTTGCTTATTGTCAGGCTCACCGGTAAAAGTGGCCTTTAAAGCAGCGCTGATCTGTATCTTACCCGTTGTTATGCCTTTGGCCTCCAACTCATCAATCACCGCCTGATGCGGCTCGTAACCAATAGCGAAGTGGCAAACATCATAACATAAGGCAATGTGGCGTTTTATCAGGGCTTCGGCTTCGTGGGCTAACAGGTTGCGCTTTTCGGCAAAACGGGTAATGCCTTGCGGTAATAATACCTGCTCGTACCAATCAATAAACTCCCGGCCGGTTTCCAGTATGCCATCCGGCTCCGGCTCAATATCCAAATGTAGCAGGGTGCCGGTTTGTTCGTAAATGTTGCTTAATTCCTCGGCAACCAATAATATCTTTTTTGTGGCGATGAGTTTGGCTTCTTCCAACGCATCGCTTGTATCAAACCAATGCTTGTAGCTCAGTGGCGAGGTTGATATACCGCCTTCCAAACCTTCGGGCACTAAAGCGGTAAGTATGTGGAATAAACGCAGGGTATATGCCAAACGGTCGCTGGTTGTCCAGTCGGGGGCGTGTACCTGGTCTTTCACCACGGTATCATGAAAGCCACCGTAAGGAAAGCCGTTCATGGTAAACACGTAGGCATTATTTTCATACAGCCATTGTTTAAACTGCTGCATATTATCACCCATCAGTATCTCTACACTGGCCTGGTTTGACAGGCGCAGCCCGATACCCATCGGCTCATCAGGTGATAACTGTTGCTTAACCTCCGGAAAGTTTTGTTTAAGGGAGGCAAAATGATCGGCCCAGCTTTCGCCGGGGTGTATGTTGGTGCAATAAGTTAAATGCGCGTTATTGATCTGCATAGGTAAATAGGCGATGTTTATTGCAACTGATGCTGCTGTGTATCTGTTAAAATATGTCCCGCTTGTTCAAGCAGGGCGGTATCCATTTCATGTACCTCTTGTCCTTGACCAATGGAGGTAAGCAGCATAATGGTCAACTGTCCGCCTAAATGCTCCCTGAATTCCTCCAGGCCATTCAGTATCGGGCTGTTGCCCTCGTTTACCTGTAGTAGCGGGTGGGTAACCTCAAAACCCAAATTAAGCAGCAATTGAATTACCCTTTGACTTTCAGCCGATGATAAGCGGCCTGAAAGGTTAGAGTAAACCGTATCGAGCGCTATACCCATGGCAACGGCCTCACCGTGTTTTACCTCAAAATGGCTCAGGTATTCCAGTTTATGGGCGCTCCAATGACCAAAATCTAACGGGCGCGATGAGCCGCTTTCAAACGGATCGGCACCGGCAATATGTTCCATGTGCAGTTTGGCACAGCGCCAAACCAATTGGTTCATTACGGCCATATCACGCTCAACCAAAGCTTGCGCGTTAGCCTCTATCCAGTTGAAGAAATCGGCATCTTTTATCAAGGCTACCTTAATAGCTTCGGATATGCCCGAACGCCAGTCACGATCATTTAATGTGGTCAGAAACTGCTCATCATTGAATACCGCTACCGGTGGCACGAACGTGCCTAAAAAATTCTTTTTATTGAAGTAGTTAATGCCGTTTTTTACACCGATGCCAGAGTCGTTTTGCGATAGCACGGTTGTAGGTATGCGTATGTGCTTGATGCCACGATGCGATACAGCCGCGGCATAACCCACCATATCCAACACCGAACCACCGCCAATGGCCGCGATATACGAGTGACGGTCAATACCATACGTATGAACAGCCTCAACTACCTGGTCGAAATAAGAGGTATCATTTTTTACCTGCTCGCCACCGGGAATGACCAGGATATGATCAACCAGTTTTACGCCGGTATTGGCAGCAAAGTAGGTCTTGATGTTTTCTGTTAGTTGAGGATGCGTGTTGGTAACGCCCTCATCTATCACAAAAAATATTTTACGTTGTACGGCAGTGTTTATCTGCGACAAAAAATCATTGAAAACATTGTTGCCTGCTTCAAAAAGCCCGGCAGTGAAGAAAACCTTATATTCAAATTTTACAGTGAACGACTGTTGTAAATGCTCCATGTACAGCTCCGAATCAAAAAAAACGTTAAAAAATCAGGTAACGGCGAATATTTTAGCCAGCCACATTGACAATGGCAACAGGCAGGCTATCAATAAAGCTACGAAAAATGTGCTGAATGTTGCCGCCCATGCCGCATCCATCAGGATGAGTGAAATTACGCCTGCCTTTACGGCCGCGCCTATGTTTTTGCCAACCGGTTGTTGAATAGCCTTTAATAACGGACGGAATATCATCCATATAAAAGGTATTAAAAACACCGCGGTTAGCAATAATGTACCGTTACGATAACCAAAGTAGGCAATAATGCCCGCCACAATACTATACAAACCCGAGGCTATGTACAAGTTACCCTTGCTGCCACCATGCACCTCACCACGGCTGATCATCGTGATACAAAATATATAGATGATAGGCACCACGGCCAGCATATACCAATGCTGCAAAACATCAGGCAATATGCTGATGCCCAAAAGCAGGTTAAGCCCACGACAAAAGCCCATATTAAGCGGCCCGAAAAATGGGTGGTGCTTGCTGATCTTGTTATAAAGCAGCGCGAAGAAAGCGATAGCTACAGCTAATATACCCGACAGGCCTCCGCAAAATACTGCGGCTGCAATACCGGTTATAAGCAATACGCTGCCCAATGTAGCGGCAGATGTCTTGCTGATGATGCCGCTTGGTATGGCTCGCTCGGGGCGTTCAATTTTATCCAGCTCGGCATCAAAAACATCATTAAATACAATACCGCCACCATACAGGCAGGCGGTTGAAAAGCATAATAACAGGGTGGTTGATAAATATCCCAGCATCATGAAAGCACCCGAATCGGCAAAGATGCCGGTGATGGCTATGCCCGCCAGTACATCAGCTACCGAGGTAACGATGTTTGCAGGGCGCATCATGCGCAGGTAACTGATGGTCTTACTCAAAACAATTAACTGATAATGATGGACGATTTATCTACCCTCGGTTGCTGGCCACCACGTAAAATACTGTTACCTTCAAACTTGGCACTTTGGTCAATGTTTACGCCAAAGTCGGCCTCATCAATTTGTCCGCTTTGGGCAAAGGCGGTAATAGCGTTGCGGTAGGTTACCAGCTCAATATCTTCAGCACTGATGCCGTTAAGTTTCATAAGCGCTGCGGTTTTTGGCACCGCTAACGGATCGCTGATACCCCAATCGGCAGCCGAGTTGATCATGATACGTTCTGAACCGTATTGTTTAACCACCTCAACCATGCGCTGGTTGCCCATTTTGGTGAACGGATAAATGGTAAATGCCGCCCAAAAACCACGGTCAAGCACTTCTTTTACCGTTTCCTCATTATTATGGTCGATGATAACGGTATATGGGTCAAGGCAATGTTCCAGCGCGATATCCATGCTGCGCTGGGTACCATGTTTTTTATCGCGATGCGGGGTGTGTACCTGTACCGGCAAACCGGCCTCTTTGGCCAGATCCAGTTGCAGGCGGTAATATTTTTCTTCGGCGGCGGTTTGGTCGTCAAAGCCTATTTCGCCAACACCAACCACACCATCCTTATAAACAAATAATGGCAGTATTTCCATTACCTGCTCGGCTAACGCCTCATTATTAGCCTCGCGCGAGTTAAGGCCGATGGTGCAATAATGCTTAATGCCAAATTGCGATGAACGGAAACGCTCCCAACCCACCAGGCTGCTATAGTAATCTCTAAAACTATCAATACCCGTACGCGGCTGGCCCAGCCAAAAGGCAGGCTCAATAAGGGCTACCACTCCGGCATCGGCCATGGCCTGGTAATCATCCGTAGTGCGCGATGTCATGTGCACATGCGGGTCAAAAAACTTCATGCCTTTAACGGCGGTTATATCAAATGCTTCGGGCTTTTGGCCCGGTAGCGGTTTATCTTCAAATGAATGGCTGCAACACATAATCGTTCAAAATTTGGTGTATTAAATGGTAGTGTATTGTTGTTTAACGGCATTTACAATGCCCGCGTCAGTAAATGGCGAGGCCAGGTGCCATAACTCGGGCACCACGCTGCGGCCTGCGGCACCGCGCTCACGGGCAAAATCCATCAGTATGCGGGCAAGCTCAGGGTTGTTGCGCTCGTTGAGGCCGGTTATCAGGGTAAGTTGCTTGTCGGTAAAAATGGCTTTCATTACCAGCTGATTCCATGCCGCTTCACTCAGGTTCTCGGCAGGGTAGGGGTTATGGTACATAATGGCTTCGAGCACGCTGCCAATATTGCTGCGTATACCTTCGGCACAACGCTTTACCCATTGGTCGGCATAAGCCAAAACCGGCAAAGCGGAATACAAAGCTACCAACTCGTTCATCTCGGCTGCCAAAAACAGGTTCTCTATCACTGCGAAATAACGCTCCTTATCAGTAGCGTTAGCTTGTGATAGCAGGTACACACGGCCAAGGCGGTCGGCGGTCCAATCTTCAATAGTAAAACCGGGGCGTATGGTGTTTAATTCCTGAGCCTGTTCGGGCGTTATGGTGATAACTGCCTTGCCTGTTTTGCGGGGCATCATAGCAAAGGCGGCGTTAAATGTAGCGGTATTGGTAATATCGCCCTGGTTGCTTAACCAAGCCCAGGCATCAGGCTTTATATTATTTTGAATAATGGTGGCAAGCAAATTCCTTAATGCCTCAGTATCGTACCCAAACATAGCTTTAAACGGCCAAAAAGTTAATTAATAAAGCTCCGGCAATTATCAGCAGCCCGAAAAACTCACGTGTTTTTTCGATGTATGGTTTTTCGGCCTGCATGCTTTCAACCAGGCTTGGTTTATTGTATTTACTTATCCAATCGCGTACGCCATCTTTCTGAAAATACAACAGTATGGCATATAGTAAATAAAACGCGATGAGTAACAGATATATAGTAGGATAATACATACCCGCGGCGGCAAATCCGCAGCAAGAGGCGGCGCTCAGGTAAATGGGCACCCACAGGTACCAGTCAATATCGTTAAAATTAAGGTAAGCGAAACCGATGAACGCTATGCAGAAAATGATATTTAAAACGATCAGCATAATTCAGGAAACCGATAAAGTTTTTGATTAATTAAGGTAGTTTATCGATTGTAGCAAAGCTAATGTAGCTATTATAAAGTTTATGCAATGTAATTATTCATAAATGTTACATGGCGCTTTATATTTGCATATATGCTACGCTACCTGTTAAAAACAACCCTGCTTGCCGCAAGCCTAACCCTGGTTATGGCTGCCGCTAAAGCGCAAAAAGTAACTGAACCTACCGGCACTCCTGCCGAGTGGTCAAAACCCTATCAGCCGTTTCGTATTGCGGGTAACCTGTATTATGTGGGTACTTATGATCTGGCGAGTTACCTCATTGTTACGCCTGAAGGTAATATCCTCATCAATACCGGTATGGCCAACTCGGCCGATATCATCAGGAAGAACATTGCCACCCTCGGCTTTAAAGTAAAGGATATTAAGATATTGCTTACCACGCAGGCTCACTATGACCATTTAGGTGCTATGGCCGCCATAAAAAAGCAAACCGGTGCCAAAATGATGGTTGATGAGGCCGATGCCCAGGTTATGGCCGATGGTGGTAGCAGTGATTACGCTTTAGGCAATGGCGTTAGCACCTACGTACCCATAAAAGCCGACAGGATATTACATGACAGGGATAGCATTGTACTTGGCGATACCAAACTGATGATGCTGCATCACCCGGGGCATACCAAAGGCTCGTGCAGTTTTATGTTTGATGTAAAGGATGCTGTGCGCAATTACCGTGTACTGATAGCCAATATGCCCAGCATAGTTACCGAAAAGAAGTTTGGTGAGATAGCGGAATATCCCAACATCGAAAAGGATTACGCCTATACTTTTGATGCCATGAAAAAGCTAACCTTTGATATCTGGCTGTCATCGCACGCCAGTCAGTTTAATTTGCATAGTAAACATAAACCCGGCAGTACCTATAACCCGGCAGCCTTTATGGAGCGCAAAAGCTATGATGCCAGCCTTGCCGATCTGGAGCAGCAATTCACCAAAAAGCGGGCGGAGTAATTATTCGTCCCCGGCTAAAATGTGTTCGCGGTGCCTTTGGCCCCACAGGGCAAGCTGCTTTACAACATCTTTAAAGCTGTGGCCATATTCGGTAAGCTGATACTCAACCGTAGTATTTTGCGGGTTTGTGGCGATGCGTTTTACCAGTTTGTTCAGCTCCATTTCCTTAAGCTGGCGGCTCAGCATTTTGCCTGATATGCCCTCAACCTCGCGTAATATATCAGTATAACGCATGGGGTGAAAGCATAGTACGGTAAGTATATGTATCTTCCATTTACCCTCAAGCAAATACATAGCATCCTTAACCGCCATTATGGTTTTGTGGCATGCCGCCTTTGATAGGCGTTGCTCGGTTTGTGGTGAGTTGGTTACCTGCATGTTACAAGCTTATGTTTGTTTGGTGACAAAAGTAAACAAACAATCTTTCATTTTTGTCGCCATAAAAAATGCAAACAATAATGAGTTTAGTAGAAAATTTGAAATGGCGCTATGCCACCAAGAAAATGAACGGAGCTGTTGTTCCGCAAGAAAAACTGGATTATATACTGAATGCCGCGCACCTGGCACCATCATCATCAGGCTTACAGCCTTATAAAATATTTGTTATATCAGATCGTGAAGTGCTGGCTAAGATCAGAACTATCGCTTTTGATCAGAGCCAGGTTACTGATTGCTCGCACCTGCTGGTATTTGCCGCCTGGGATGGTTACTCGTTCGAGAAAATAGGCGAAGTATTTAAACGCACTACCCAGGAGCGTGGCCTGCCCGATGATGCTATGAGCGAATATCATAACCGCCTTTGGAGTATGTACGAGCCATTAGGCCAGCAATGGCAAGCTACTCACGCCGCCAAACAAGCTTACATCGCTTTCGGTATGGCTATTGCCGCCGCTGCCGAGCAAAAAGTTGATGCCACACCAATGGAAGGCTTTTTAGCTGAAAAGTTAGATGAGATTTTAGGTCTGGCCGATCAGGGTTTAAAAAGTGTTACCATACTGCCATTAGGCTACCGCGAGGATGCTAATGATTGGCTGGTTAACCTTAAAAAAGTACGTACCCCGGTTGAGGAATTCATCACCGAGATAAAGTAATTTAATATACCCGTGAAAAGCAAAAAGGAGCGCTTACGGATGTGAGCGCTCCTTTTTTATGCAGTATAAATTATACTATTGCTTTTTGATCTCAACACGACGGTTAAGCACGCGGCCTGCTTCGTCGGTATTGTTTGATATTGGCTTGCTTTCGCCAAAACCTTTAACTGTTAACCTGTCGGCGCTGATGCCGCTGTTTGTTAAATAGGTTTTTACAGAGTTAGCACGCTCAACCGAAAGATCCATGTTGTGTTTCTCGGTACCTTCGGCAGATGAGTGACCATCAAGTTTAAAAGTAACGGTTTCATCTTTCTTCATTTCGGCAACGGCTTTGTCAAGCAGCGCGTACGAATCGGTTTTCAGTATACCTGAGTTAAACTCGAACTGTATGTTGCTAAAGTTATAGTTTGGTGCAGCCGGCGGCGGTGGCGGAGCCGGAGTTTCCTCTTTTACCGGTGGCGGCGGAGGTGTAGCAGGTGTTTCAACCGGCGGTTTTGGCGGCGGCGGAGGTGCTACAACAGCTTTTTTTGATTTACAGGCCGGCAGTGCTGCAACCGAAGCGGCTATCAGCAGCATGCTACCGTATTGTTTAAAGGATTTCATTGTTTTAAAAATAGTTTAAAGTTAAAAACGGGATTTTTAAGGCATTTATTGCCGCGGCCTAAGTTAATGGTTTTGTGCAAAGTATCTAAATTGCTTAAAAACTTCTTTGCGGGCACTTAACATTATAGGTGTTATTGAGCATTATACCGATCACAATTTCGTGCGAACCACGGCTTACCGTGTTAAGGCTGGAGGTGGTCAGATCGTACGAATAGCCTATGTTGATCAATGAGCTCAGGTTCAAACCAACCAGTGCGCCGAACGAGTCATCCTTGCGGTACGATCCGCCTACCCAAAAATCATTACGGAAGGCTACTTTCATGTTCACATCATAAGTGGTAGGGGCGGGGTTTATGAATTTTACCAATACCGATGGCATCAGGGTAAGATCATCTGTCATGTACAAACGCAGGCCGCCAGTAAACAAAAAGTGCGGCACCGTTTTACTTTGGCCCGAGTTGGATGAAAATATGCTTTGCGATAAAACCTGCTGCACCGAAGCGCCCGCGTAATAATTAGGCCCGTAAAGCAGCGCGCCCACGCTAACATCGGGGCTCCATTTGCTGTTGTTGCCATTGTTTATGGCCGGGTCGATAGGGTTTTCAATAGTGATCTCAGAGCTGTTGATTGAGTACTGGCTCACACCCGCCGTAACACCAACAGCTAAATTTGACGTAGACGATAAACCCAGGTGGTAAGCGTAACTACCCGCCAATGTGTTTTGCGATATAAGCCCTGCCTTATCAGTTATCAGCTGTAAGCCAACACCGTGGTGTGGCTCGGCGGCCATGTAGTTGCGCAGGTACGAGCGTTCGTTTGGGTTACCGCTGCCGGCGCCTCCGTTTAAAAAGCCCTCGCCAATGGGAGCGTTGATGGTAAGATACGTGGTTTTTGGTGCGCCCTCTAATCCTGTCCACTGGCTGCGGTGGCCCAGTTTCAGGTCGATATAGTTTTCAATACCCGCAAATGCCGGGTTGATCAGATAATTATTAAAAGGGTATTGCGTATACTGCGGCTTTTGCTGTGCCTGGGCACCGGCGGTAATTAACAATGCAATGCCGGTTAATATTCGGGATATATATTGTGATAAAGCCGACAACTAAGTTTAATTACTGGTGAATAAAAGGTGTTGTCCAATTTAATAATTAAAAGTTGATGCTTGCAAATAAATGCCTCAGTTTATTGCAATTGGCCTTCAAGCAACATTATTTTTACCTTGAGCACGGCGGCCACTGTCATGCTATCGGTTATTTCGCCACGGCAAACCATTTGGTAAACATCCTCAAACGGTAGTTTTTTTATAATGAGTTGCTCGGTTTCTTCAGGCTCGGCTTCAAATTGTTCCAGGTTACGGGCAAGGTAGATGATAGCCAGTTCATCGCTTACTGAGTTAGATAGGTGCATGCGCTGTATCTCTGTCCATTCGGCAGCTTTCAGGCCGGTTTCTTCCAGCAATTCACGCTGGGCCGAATCAAGGGCATCTGTCCCTATCGGGCCGCCGCCCTCGGGCATCTCCCAACTGTACTGCTCCAACGGGAAACGATATTGACCTACCAGGTAAGTATTCATATCCGCATCCAAAGGCATAACGCCTATGGCTAAATTTTTAAAACTAACCTTGCCATAAATACCGGGGTTACCCGCAGGGTTCAATACCTTGTACTCGGTTACATTTATCCACGGATTATCGTATTTCTCGTGCTCGCCGGTTATCGTCCAGGGGTTAAAGGTTGGGTTTGCCATTAAGGGTAAATATAGGTATTTAGAGTATTGGCAGGGCTTCAATACATATCAAAAAAAATAGCGACAGGCATTACCCGTCGCTATCTCAATAAAGTATATCGCTAATAAAATTACAAACCGAAGGCTGTTTTTACCGCGTCAACATAGTCCAGTTTTTCCCATGTAAACAATTCAACCTCCTTGGTTATTGAGCTGCCATCGTGGCTAACAAAGGTTTTGCTTACGGTTTGGCTTTCTTTACCAAAGTGACCGTAGGCGGCAGTTTCGCTGTAAATAGGGTTACGCAGTTTAAAGCGGGTTTCAATAGCGTAAGGGCGCATATCAAAAATGGCTTCAACTTTTTTAGCTATCTCGCCATCGTTAAGGCCTGTTTTGCTGGTGCCGTAAGTATTTATGTATATGCCCATTGGTTGAGCCACGCCAATAGCGTATGATACCTGTACTAATACCTCGCTGCAAACACCGGCAGCTACCAGGTTTTTAGCAATGTGACGGGTAGCGTAAGCGGCAGAACGGTCAACCTTTGAGGGGTCTTTACCTGAGAATGCACCACCACCGTGCGCACCTTTGCCACCGTAAGTATCAACAATGATCTTACGACCGGTTAGGCCGGTATCGCCATGCGGACCGCCGATTACGAATTTACCTGTCGGGTTAATGTGGAATTTAATTCCATCATTAAACAGGTGCGCGTATTTAGGATACTTAGCCTTAACACGAGGGATAAGTATACCTATAATATCTTCACGAATTTTGGCCAGCATAGCTTCCTCGCTGTCAAAATCATCGTGCTGGGTTGATATTACAATCGAGTCGATACGGATCGGCTGATTATCATCACTGTATTCTAAAGTAACCTGTGATTTTGCATCAGGCCTTAAATATTTTATCTCGCTGTTTTCACGACGGATGGCTGCCAGTTCGATCAACAGGGCATGTGCCAGGTCGAGCGCTAAAGGCATGTAGTTATCAGTTTCGCTGGTTGCGTAGCCAAACATCATACCCTGGTCGCCCGCGCCCTGATCTTCTTTGTTTTGGCGCTCAACACCCTGATTAATATCAGGAGATTGCTCGTGAATGGCCGAGAATACACCGCACGAGTTACCATCAAACATATATTCGCCTTTAGTATAACCAATTTGATTGATCACATCACGGGCGATTTTTTGAACATCTAAATAAGCTTTTGATTTTACCTCGCCGGCCAAAACAACCTGCCCGGTAGTAACCAAAGTTTCGCAGGCTACTTTTGATTCGGCATCAAAAGCCAAAAATTGGTCAATAAGCGCGTCTGATATCTGGTCAGCAACTTTATCAGGGTGCCCCTCTGATACGGATTCTGAAGTGAATAAATATGGCATAAAATCTTTAAATAAATATTAATGTAAACAACCGAAAAGAGGGGCGATAAACGGAAACCGGGTAAAAAAAGGAGCAAACTTTAGCACTTTATTTACGTGGTTGCAATTCGCTGCTTCTGGGCAGCTTAAATCAGTCCACTTTCGGGCGGCTAAAATAAAACAATTTTTACAAAGCCGAAAATAACTTACTTTTGACCCGCTTAAATACAGGTGATTGAAAAAGAAAGTTTTATTTATTGTGAACCCGGTTTCGGGAGGTAAGAAAAAGGATGGGGTGCCGAAACTGATAGGTAATTACCTTGATACATCACTGTTTGATGCTACATTCAGTTTTAGCGAGGGTATTACCCATGCGCGCGAGCTGGCCAAACAAGCCATCGGCCAATATGACATTGTTGTTGCAGTAGGTGGCGATGGTACGGTGAACGAGGTAGCATCAGCCATAGTAAACAGCGATACTGCTTTGGGTATTATCCCCTTCGGCTCGGGCAATGGCCTGTCGCGCTTTTTGGGTATACCTATGGATGTACGCGGCGCGGTTGAAACCTTTAATAAAACCCGTGTAGAAACTATTGATTCGGCCTTGTTTAACGGTCAGCCATTCTTTAATATGGCAGGCCTGGGTTTTGATGCACATATAAGTAATGTATTCTCGCAAGGTAAAAATGCCAAAAAGCGGGGCTTTTACAGCTACTTTAAATCATCATTACAAGAGGTGTTGAACTACAAATCGCAATTGTACCATATAGCTATTGATGGGCGGGAGTATGACAGGGAGGCTTTTATGCTCAGTTTCGCCAATTCATCACAATTTGGTAACAATGCGCATGTATCGCCCAAAGCATCGGTACAGGATGGTATGCTTGATGTTTGCGTGGTAAAGCCGTTCCCGTTATATAAGTTCCCGGAGATGGCGCTGCGTATGTTCAATAAAACGGCTGATAAATCGCCATATGTCGAAATTATCCGCGGTAAACAAATACACGTAACCCGCACAGGCAAGGGCCCGGCCCACCTGGATGGCGAACCGCAAATAATTGGTACCGATGCCGAAATAAACATTATACCAAACTCGTTAAATGTAATAGTAGGCGAGGGCTTTATCAGGGGCGATAAAACAAAAAGCACCTGGGGCACGCTTATAACAAGTAATAATAATTAATAATATTATTTCCGGCACAGTTCAAACAACAGTTCTTTTAACCTTATACACTACTTATGAAAAAGAACCCAAAATATACCGGCGTGGTTTACTCAACCGATCCCGGCTTTCAATATAACGAAGACGACAGCGGCCAGCAGGGTACCCTTGCGCCGCAACAGCAAAACCTTAAGATACATCTCGACCGTAAGGGTGGCAGCAAACTGGTTACCCGCATTGCCGGTTTTATTGGTTTGGATGACGATTTGGAAGCGCTTGGTAAAAAGCTAAAAACCAAATGCGGCGTTGGCGGTAGTGCTAAAGATGGTGAGATATTGATACAAGGCGACTTCAGGGACAAGATACTAACCATACTATTGGCCGATGGTTACAAGGCAAAAAAGGCGGGTGGCTAACCGTTTTATGCTATCGATTGCAATCATGTTAAAAAAAGATATTATTTGTTTTAGAATGTATAAAAGTTAAATACACAATTAATTTCTTAGTTAATATACTAACTATCAATGCTAAGCGTATGATAATATTACGTGTAATAGTGTGAAACGGCCAAATTCTATCAGTTTAGTTACATACTTTTTGTAGGATTATTTTTGCTATTATTGAAAAAAATAATTTTCATTGTAAAAAATTATAGTTGCAACAGACAATATTATGACACGGATACGTTATTGTATTCCGCCGTTGATTGAAGGGTATTGCGCGGCAATTGTTAAATAATTATTAAGAATATCAGATTTTGATTTTTTTCCATTGTGAAAATTTTAATTTTGTTATTCGCTGAGTAAGCATATTAAACATAAAAATTAAACATAAACTAAAAACTAAATTTTACTGTAATGGCTAACGTACCATCAAAACCAAGTACTCCTGTTAAAAAAGAAAGCTCAAGCTCATCGGGCATTTTCGCAACACTTGCAATTCCATTATGTATAGTTGTTGCTATTTTAATCTTTGTTTTCATTTTAGGTCACCCAAGCCACTACAAAGGCGGTGATGCGGCTAATGAGCCTGTAGACATTTTCGGTACTGTACACAAAGGTGGTCCGATTGTACCGGTGATCATCAGCTTCCTGCTAATGGTTATCGTTTTCTCAATTGAGCGTTTCATCGTTATTGGTAAAGCATCAGGTACAGGTAATGTTGACGCTTTCGTACGTAAAGTACAAAGCTTCCTTAACGCTGGTAACATTGAAGCTGCAAGCGCTGAGTGCGACAAACAAAAAGGTTCAGTAGCAAACGTGATCAAATCAGGTTTGAAAAAATACCGCGAGATCGAAGCTGATCAAAATATGGACACTGAGCAAAAAGCTTTAGCTATCCAAAAAGATATTGAAGAAGCTACCGCTCTTGAAATGCCAATGCTTGAGCAAAACCTTACTATCATCGCTACCCTGGTATCAATCGGTACTCTATGTGGTCTGTTAGGTACGGTTGTTGGTATGATCGGTGCGTTCTCTGAGCTTGCAACATCAGGTGCTCCAAACCAGGCTGCTCTATCTTCACACATCTCTGAAGCCTTGATCAACACTGCGTTAGGTATCTTCACTTCAGCTTTATCAATCATCATGTACAACTTCTTTACATCTAAAATTGATAAACTGACTTACGCTATTGACGAAACTGGTTTCAGCATCGTACAAACATTTGCATCGTCACACAAATAAGAAAATATTATGCGCTTTACCGGCCGTAATAAGCGGTTGGTATAATTAACACAAAGCCATTAATATTTTTAAAAAGATAAGAAAATGCCAAAAGTAAAAGTAGCACGAAAAAGTACAGCGATAGACATGACGGCCATGTGTGATGTGGCGTTCCTGTTGCTTACCTTTTTCATATTAACTGCCAAACCAAGGGTTGAAGACCCGGTTCCGGTAGATGTTCCGGGCTCTGTTAAAGAGATACCCATTCCTGACGATAATTTGGCTGTGATAACTGTAGGTTCTGGTAAAGCTTTCTTCTCAGTTGAGGGTAATGACGTGCGCAGGCAGGTTTTACAACAAATGGGCGAAAAATACGGCCAGCAGTTCACTCCTGAAGAATATGCACGCTTTGAGGTATTACCTGTATTTGGTGTGCCAATAGGCAACTTAAAGCAGTTTTTGAATATGGATGCTGAACAGCGTAAAGGCTATCAGCAACCGGGTATACCGCGCGATTCAGTAAGCGATGAGCTTTTCAACTGGATTCGTGAATCACGTATAGCTGCAAAAGCATTGCACAATCAGGAACTGCGTGTATCAATAAAAGGCGACAGCAAGGAAGAATATCCTGTAGTTAAAGATGTTGTAGCCATTTTGCAACGCCAAAAAGTTAATAAATTTAGTTTAATTACCACCCTTAGAGGGGCATCAAAATAAGATAAGATGGCAGAATTAGATACCTCCGGCGGGGGTGGCAAAAAAGGCGGTAAGGTAAGAAGTAAAAAGGCATCAACACGCGTTGACTTAACAGCGATGGTGGATTTGGCTTTCCTTCTGATCACCTTCTTCATGCTAACAACCACCCTGTCAAAGCCAAAAGCGATGGATATTGCCATGCCGGACAAGGACGAGAAACAAGAACAGCAGCTTGATGTTGCCGCTTCTCGTACCATGACGCTGTTGTTAGGTAAAGACGATAAACTGATGTGGTATATCGGCGAACCCGGCAAATCAGCGCCTGAAGTTGAAGGCTACGGAAAAACTGGCCTGCGCCAAACCCTGCTTGACAAAAGCAAGGAAGTGCAGGAAAAGACAGGTAAATACATGTTCGTGATCATTAAACCAAGCGATAGATCAGTTTACAAAAACATGGTTGACGCGCTTGACGAGATTGCGATCACAAACATTCAATCATACGGTATTGTTGATATATCGCCGGTTGAAGTTGACCTGTTGAAGAAAGAGAATTTATATTAATTAACTGTTTAATACGTTATATAAAGTAAAGCCTAAAATAATGTTAGGATCAAAATTAGACTTATTAAAACAGGAATGGATTGACGTAGTATTCGCCGAACGTAACAAAGCGTATGGTGCGTATGAGTTAAGGCAAAAAAACTCAGCACGTACCGGCAGAGCATTACTTATTGGTATTGTTTTGTTCGTGTTTGTTATATCGTTACCTACTATTGTTAATGCTATAAAAGGCATCATTCCTAAGGAGGCCGAAAAGGTTAAAGTTACCGATGTGGTACTTACCCCACCTCCACCCGTAGATCAAACTAAAAAACCACCTCCGCCAGCACCTGAGCCACCAAAACCAAAGGTTGACCAGGTTAAATTTCCACCTCCGGTGGTAAAGCCTGACGATCAGGTTGTAGAGAAAGATCCGCCAACTGTTAAGGAACTTGAAGTTGCTGACCCTGGCCAACGTGACCAGAAAGGTGACCCGAACGCTGAAATACGTATTGATGAGCCTGTAGGTAACTCTGACGTTAAGCAAGTGATCGAAAGTGACCCTAACGAGATCTTTACCGCGGTTGAAGCTCAACCTACCTTCCCTGGTGGTTTAGCGGCTTTCGGTAATTATCTTACTAAAAATATACGTTATCCGGCCGTAGCTCGCGAAAACAACGTACAAGGCCGTGTATTCGTGCAGTTCGTTGTGGAGAGAGATGGTTCATTAACTGATATCAAAGTACTTCGCGGTATTGGTAGTGGTTGTGATGAGGAAGCTGTACGTGTATTGAAAAAGTCACCAAAATGGACCCCTGGTATGCAGAATGGTCGTGCGGTGCGTGTTCAGTACACCGTTCCAATCGCATTTAACTTAGCAAGCGAATAATTGCATAAAATGCCATTTAATACAAATTCAAAGCAAAAATCGCTCAAAAGGCGATTTTTGCTTATTTTAGGGGTTATTACATTTATCTGTGTTATTACACTTGGTGTAATGGTCATGTTTTGGGATGCCATGAACCTGCCGCTTACCGGCTGGCAGCGTTACCTGTTTGGCGCATTCTTTATTTTTTACGGTATACTCCGGTTTTCACGCTTACTGAAAAAGGATAATGACGAAGAATAGTATTAAACTTATACTCTCGGTTGCTGCCGGGCTAATGCTATCGGCATGCGGTTCGCCACAGCAGGATGGCAATGGCCCGTCAGACAGTTTTGCCGAAGGCAAGATCAAAATTCTTGCTGATGAATCATTTGAACCCATAGTTGCCGAGGAGCAGGTAGTGTTCGAAAATCTGTTCAGTAAAGCTAAGGTTGATATACAATACATGTCAGAAAACGAGTTGTTAAACTTGTTTTTGAACGATAGTATTCGTGTAGCCATCATGTCGCGCGAGTTAACTGATGCCGAGAAAAAAGTATTTGACGAACGTAAGCTACCACCGATAGTTGACAAGTTCGCGGTTGATGCTGTGGCTTTGATCGTAAGCAAAACATCGGCTGATACGCTCATCACAGTGTCAGAAATAAAAAAAATGCTGAACGGACAGACTAAAACCGACCGTAATATCGTTTTTGATAATCCGAACTCCAGTGTCGTACGTTATCTAAAGACATTTTCGGGCAACAGCGAGCTTAAGCAAAAGAATATTTATGCGCTTAAGTCAAACAAAGAGGTTATAAAATATGTAAGTGAACATGAGGGGGCTATAGGCATAGTTGGTTTTAGCTGGCTTAATGACCCTGATGAGGATTACGCGCAATATGTGCAAAAAGTGCAGATAATGGGCGTGCGTGATGAGGGTAGCAAAGAATACCCGAAGGAATATTTTAAACCATCACAAACTTCACTTGTCTTAAAACAGTACCCGTTAAGCAGAGGGCTATACATTTTAAATAGCACCGGCCGGGTAGGTTTAGGCACAGGATTTGCATCATTTTTGGCAAGCGAACGCGGACAACGTATCATACTTAAGTCCGGTTTATTGCCAGATTCGATTCCACGTAGAGAAATAAACATAAAGAAAGAGTAAAATAAATTAATCGATGAAAGAGATCAGTAAAATTGCCACCGCAGCATTGCCGCTGATGCTTATGGGTTCATCAGTTTTTTCGCAAAGTTTAGACGACGCCAAAAAAGCTATTGACGCCGAGCAGTATCAGAAAGCAAAATCAATGCTTAAAAATCTGACCCAAACACAGGCCGACAAGGATGAAAATTATTTCTACCTGGGCTGGGTATATATATTACAGGATTATCCGGATTCAGCAAAAGCTGTATTTACCCAGGGTATCGCAAAAAACGCTAAATCAGCATTAAACTATGCAGGTTTAGGTGCCGTAGCCCGTTTAGAGAAAAACGCGACCGGTGCTACTACTAACTTTAATCAGGCTATCAGCCTTGCAGGTAAAAACAGCACGCCATACTTATACGTAGGTGAAGCTTACTTGCTTGATCCTGCTGATGCTAAAGCAGCCGCTGATGTATTGGCTAAAGGTAAGGCCGTTAACGCTAAGGATGCCGCTTTATTGGTTGAGCTGGGTAACGCTAACCGTTTGTTAGTAAAAAGCAGCGAAGCTTTAGCTAACTACCAGGAAGCTTTAACCGTTGACGCTAAAGCAGCGAGCGCTATTGTAGCTAAAGGTGTGCTTTGGAGATATGCCAACAACTTTGAGCAGTCAGAAACTGAATACAAAGCAGCATTGGCTATCAACCCTAACTATGGCCCTGCTTACCGCGAGTGGGCTGAAACCGACCTGCGTTGGGCATTCAACGATCCCAAAATGGCATCAGTTAAAGTTAAAGAAGGTGTTGAGAACTATAAAAAATACCTGAGCTTAACAGACCGTTCAGCTGAGTCACGTATGCGTTATGCCGACTTTTTGTTAGCCGCCGGTGATTACCCTACGCTACAGGCTGAGGTTGCCGAACTTGAAAAGCTTCCGGGTGCAAATACTAACCTGAAGATATATCGTTACAAAGCTTACGCTAACTTTGAGAACAAAAACTATCAGGCGGCGTTAGACGGTATGCAAAAATTCATGGCTGAAGCTGGTGAAAAACGTATCATCCCTCGCGATTACCTGTACTTAGGTCGTACTCAAATTGCTTTAGGTAATGATTCAACCGGTATCAATACTTTGAGAAAAGCAATTGAGTTAGATACTACACAAACCGCTGTGTATGCAGAGATCGCTAAGGCATTTTATCAAAAGAAAAAGTATGTTGAGGCAGGTGATGCTTACAATATGTTCACTCAAAAAGGTGGTCGTGACGTTAAACTTACCGATTACTTTTACGAGGGCTTAAGCTACTACTTTGGTTATGATGCTAAAAAACCTGAAGCTGATTCAGTTTTAGCTAAAGCTGACAGCGCGTTTAGCTACATTATCCAAAAAACAGCTACACAACCATTTGCCGATGCTTATCTGTACCGTGCACGTGTTAATGAGCTGAAAGAAAAAGACCGTAACAACATTAGCGGTTTTGCAAAACCTTTTTACGAAAAATACATCGAGGTAGTAAACGCTAAAGGCGCACCTGATGATAAATCGAAAAAAGGCTTGGCCGAAAGCTATATTTACTTAGGTAACTATGCTGCTTACAAAGAAAAAGATAATGCCAAGGCTACCGAAAACTTTGCCAAGGCTAAGGAGTTAGATCCTACTAATAAACAGGTAATAAGTTTCTTCTCTAAAAAAGGCGGAGCAAGCGGTAAATAAACCTTGCCCGATAAAATAAACAAAAGGCCTCATTTTTAATGAGGCCTTTTTTATTACAACTGCATCATTATATTTGCAATATGGAAGCACAGAGTTTACCAATTAACTTTCTGCCTATCATTTTCCAAATGGTAGTTGCGCTGGGTTTTGTATTTACAACCATGTTTGTAACCCACAAAATAGGGCCCAAGCGTGTAACTAATGATAAGCTTACCCCGTTCGAGTCGGGTATTGAGGTTATCGGTAACGCACGTACCCCTATCTCAATCAAATACTTCCTGGTAGCCATCCTATTTGTTTTGTTTGATGTGGAGGTGATATTTATGTACCCCTGGGCCGTGAACTTTAAGGAGTTAGGCAAAACCGGTATGATAGAAATGTTCATATTTATGGGTACACTATTGCTTGGCTTTATCTACATTATCAAGAAACGCGCTCTTGAATGGGATTGAGTTTAGATTGATTCTAAATACCTCATACATAGCCCTCTGAATGCGTATAGCTCGTATTTTATTATAAATTTGTGGTGTCCGGCGGTCTTTTTGCCGGTAAAACCTAAGTTTATAATAGTAGTTCATGAGTGATATTCAGATAGTTGATGCCCCTCCGGGTGTTGAAGGTTCAGGGTTCTTCGCCACCTCGCTTGATAAAGCAATCGGGCTGGCTCGTTCACACTCATTATGGCCGCTGCCATTTGCAACATCATGCTGTGGTATTGAGTTCATGGCCACAATGGGCTCTCATTATGATCTTTCCCGTTTTGGTGCCGAGCGTTTAAGCTTTTCGCCACGCCAGGCCGACCTGCTGATGGTTATGGGTACCATATCAAAAAAAATGGCACCTGTACTGCGCCAGGTATACCTGCAAATGGCCGAGCCACGCTGGGTAATGGCTGTTGGCGCCTGCGCTTCAAGCGGTGGTATATTTGATACATATTCGGTATTACAGGGCATTGATGAGGTTATACCTGTTGATGTTTATGTACCCGGTTGCCCGCCACGCCCCGAAGCCATAATTGATGGTTTTATCAATATTCAGAAACTGGTACAAACCGAATCGCTGCGCCGCCGCAACGAGCCTAAGTACCAGGAATTATTAGCTAAATACGGAATTCAGTAATGGGTAAAATAACCAATCAGGAAGTTTTAGATAAGATAGCCGCTAAATTTGGCGAACAGGTAACCGTAATTGGTGAACCCCATAGCCTGCTAACTGTTGAAACCGGCCGTGAACAGATCATCGATCTGCTGGGTTTCCTGAAAAATGACGCGACACTGCAATTCATTTTTTTGACAGACATCACCGCTATCCATTATCCTGAACAGGAAAAACCTATCGGTATAATATATCACCTGCATAGTTTGGTAAATAATGTGCGTATCCGTGTAAAGGTATTTGTTGCCGATGGCGATGTACACGTGCCTACCGCTACCGTGCTGTGGAATGGTGCCAACTGGATGGAGCGCGAAACCTACGACTTTTTTGGCGTTGTGTTTGACGGCCACCCCGACCTGCGCCGTATTTTAAATGTTGACGATATGACGGCCTTCCCGATGCGTAAAGAATTTCCGCTGGAAGACCCGAACCGTGTAGATAAGAAAGATTACTTTTTTGGAAGATAATACATATGCAGAACCATCCTGTATTTTTTGATAATGATCCGCAAAGCGAACTATCGACCCTTAATTTAGGGCCAACGCACCCGGCTACGCACGGCGTTTTCCAAAACGTACTGCAAATGGATGGCGAGCGTATAGTGAGCGGGGTATCAACCATAGGCTATATACACCGCGCGTTCGAGAAAATTGCCGAGCACCGTCCGTTTTACCAGATCACGCCGCTGACAGACAGGCTGAACTATTGCTCATCGCCAATAAACAATATGGGTTGGCACATGACGGTTGAAAAGCTTGCCGGTATCACCATGCCTAAGCGTGTGGATTATATGCGCGTCATCATCATGGAACTTGCCCGCATTGCCGATCACATTATATGTAACGGGGTATTGGGTGTTGATACAGGGGCTTTTACCGGCTTTTTGTACATGATGGAGTATCGCGAAGAGATATATGAAATTTACGAGGAGATATGCGGCTCGCGCCTTACAACCAATATTGGCCGTATAGGCGGGTTTGAGCGTAATTTCAATACCATCGCGTTTAACAAGATCCGCAAGTTTATTAAGGAGTTCCCGCCGGTTTTAAAGGAGTTTGAAAAACTGTTTAACCGTAACCGCATATTTATTGATCGTACCAAAGGTGTTGCCCCGGTAACTGCCGAAACCGCTTTAAGCTATAGCTGGAGCGGGCCGTTGCTGCGTGCTGCCGGTATTGATTATGATGTACGCGCTATGGAGCCCTATTCATCATACGAAGATTTCGATTTTGAGATCCCGGTAGGAGAGAATGGCGACGTTTACAGCCGCTTTTTAGTACGTAACGAGGAAATGAAGCAAAGCTTGCGCATTATTGAGCAGGCGCTTAACAAGATAGAAAAAGAACCTGCGGATATATTCCACGCTGATGTGCCGGAGTTCTATCTGCCTCCAAAGGAAGAAGTTTATAATAACATGGAAGCGCTGATCTATCACTTTAAGATAGTGATGGGCGAGGTGGAAACACCGGTTACCGAGGTTTACCACGCGGTTGAAGGCGCTAACGGCGAATTGGGTTTTTACCTGGTTAACGATGGTGGCCGTTCGCCATACCGTTTGCACTTCCGCAGGCCAAGCTTTATAAATTACCAGATGTACGCGCCCATGAGTCAGGGCATGCTACTGTCTGACGCGATAATTAACATGAGTAGTTTAAACGTTATAGCGGGAGAATTAGATGCTTAGAGTTGAAAATACTGAGCAGGCACCTGTTGAGTTTTCAGCAGCGCTGATCGCTAAGTTTGATGATATAAAAAGCCGTTATCCGGAAGGAAAGCAAAAATCGGCCTTGCTGCCGGTATTGCATCTGGTACAGGCTGAATACGGTTGGGTAAGTGCCCCGGCTATGGATAAGGTGGCCGAGTATCTTAACATATTACCTATTGAGGTATATGAGGTGGCAACCTTTTACACCATGTACTTTATGCGCCCGCAAGGCAAATATGTACTGGAGGTTTGCCGTACAGGCCCATGTTGCCTTGTAGGTGCCGAAAAAATAATGGACTACATTGAGCAGCAGTTAGGTGTTAAAGAGGGTGAAGTAACTACCGATGGCTTATTTAGCTGGCGCGGTGTGGAATGTTTGGCTGCCTGTGGCTTTGGCCCGGTACTGCAAATTGGCCCTGAGTATACCTTTTACGAGAATTTAACAACCCAATCGGTTGATAGTTTAATAGCGGACTTGAAAGCAAAGGCGAATAACTAATGGGACGCAAATTATTATTACAACATATAAATGCACCCGGCATCAATACCCTTCAGGGGTATCGCCAAACAGGTGGTTATGCCGCGGTTAAAAAGGCGCTGAAAACACTCTCTCCTGACGATGTTGTGGAGGAGGTAAAAAAATCAGGCTTGCGTGGCCGTGGTGGTGCGGGTTTCCCTACGGGGATGAAGTGGAGCTTTTTGGCCAAGCCCGAAGGTGTGCCCCGTTACCTGGTTTGCAATGCCGATGAATCAGAACCCGGTACTTTTAAGGATCGTTACCTGATGACCAAGATCCCTCACTTACTGATCGAGGGAATGATAGTGGCCAGTTACGCCCTGGGTGCCAATACCTCATACATATACGTTCGCGGCGAGATGATGCCGCAGATACGCATTCTTGAAAAAGCCATTGCCGAGGCCAAAAATGTAGGTTTGTTAGGCAAAAATATATTAGGTACCGGTTACGATCTGGAATTGTACGTACAACCCGGTGGCGGTGCCTACATCTGCGGTGAAGAAACCGCGCTTCTCGAATCATTAGAAGGCAAACGTGGTAACCCGCGCATTAAGCCGCCATTCCCGGCCATCGCCGGTTTGTATGGTTGCCCTACGGTGGTTAACAACGTAGAATCTATTGCTGCCGTAGTCCCTATCATTAACGAGGGTGGCGACGAGTATGCTAAAATAGGCATCGGCCGCAGCACAGGTACCAAACTGATCTCGGCATCGGGCAATATCAATAAACCGGGTGTTTATGAGATAGAGTTGGGTGTGCCTGTTGAAGAATTTATTTACAGCGACGAATATTGCGGCGGTATAGCCAATGGCAAACGCCTGAAAGCGGTAGTGGCCGGTGGATCATCAGTGCCAATTTTGCCGGCTAATTTGACACTGAAAACCATCAACAACGAGAGCAGGCTGATGAGCTACGAGTCCCTGTCTGACGGGGGCTTCGCTACCGGCAGTATGATGGGTTCGGGTGGTTTTATCGTGTTTGATGAAGATCAGTGCATTGTGCGTAACACCTGGAACTTTGCCCGTTTTTATCACCACGAAAGCTGCGGACAATGTTCGCCATGCCGTGAGGGTACCGGCTGGATGGAAAAGGTTTTGCATCGCCTGGAATATGGTCATGGCAAAATGAGCGACATGGATTTGCTGGTTGATGTATCTAAAAAAATTGAGGGTAACACCATTTGTCCGCTGGGTGACGCGGCAGCCTGGCCGGTAGCCAGCGCCATACGCCACTTTAGGGATGAGTTTGAATGGCATGTTACCAACGCTGCCGAAGCTACCACACGCAACTACGGTTTGGCCCATTACGCCGATCCGTTGCCGAAGATAGAAAAGGCGGAAGCGTAATAAAATAAAAGGGTGTCACCCTGAGCCCGTCAAAGGGCGAACATGACAAGGAAATAAGAAAAAGGTCTTAAAAGTCCATCACCGTAAGTGAGGATTTAGGAGTGATAAAATGAAAGTAACGATAGACGGAATCACTGTTGACGTAGAACCCGGAACAAGCATCCTGAATGCCGCGAGGCAGATAGGTGGCGATATTGTTCCGCCTGCTATGTGTTATTACTCAAAGCTTGAGGGCAGCGGCGGTAAATGCCGTACCTGTTTGGTTAAGGTAAGCAAAGGCTCTGAAAAAGATCCGCGCCCTATGCCTAAGCTGGTAGCATCATGCCGTACCACGGTGATGGATGGCATGGAAGTGCAAAACATTACATCGCCCGAGGTTATTGAAGCCCGTAAAGGTGTGGTAGAGATGCTGCTGATCAACCACCCGCTTGATTGCCCGGTGTGCGATCAGGCCGGAGAATGCCATTTGCAGGATCTGGGCTATGAACATGGCGCAGCCAAAACCCGTTATGAGTTTGACCGCCGTACGTTTGAGAAGATTGACATTGGCGATAAGATACAACTGCACATGACGCGCTGTATACTATGCTATCGCTGCGTGTTTACTGCCGACCAGATAACCAATACCCGCCTGCACGGTATACTTAACCGTGGCGATCATTCAGAAATATCAACCTATATTGAGAAAGCTGTTGATAACGATTTTTCGGGCAACGTGATAGATGTTTGTCCGGTAGGGGCGTTAACAGATAAAACCTTCCGCTTTAAAAACCGTGTATGGTTCACCAAACCGGTTGAGGCGCACCGCGATTGCGATAAATGCTGCGGCAAAGTAACCTTATGGTACAAAGGAGAGGATGTAATCAGGGTAACAGGCCGTAAGGATGTTTATGGCGAGGTGGAGGAATTCATTTGCAATACCTGCCGTTTTGATACAAAGAAAACTGCCGACTGGACCATCGAAGGCCCGCGCAAGGTATCGCATAAATCAGTTATCAGCGCTAACCATTACGAAACCATGAAGCCGCTGCCGGTGGTAAAAACCAATCCGCTGTTGCAGGAAGCTAATAAAGAACAATTTGAACGCGAAACCCGCCTGTAAATGGAATTAACAGATATCATAGTAAAAGTTATACTGATCGTTATAGTGTTCGCTATCAGCCTGGTGATAGCCATGTACTCTACCTATGCCGAGCGTAAGATTGCTGCCTTTTTTCAGGATAGGGTAGGCCCTAACCGTGCCGGTCCGTTTGGTATGTTACAGCCTTTGGCCGATGGTGCCAAGATGTTTTTGAAAGAGGAGATCATCCCTACAAGGGCAAGTGGTTTGCTGTTTATCGTAGGTCCATCACTGGCTATATTAACGGCATGTATCGGTTCGGCGGTTATTCCGTGGGGGCAAAAACTTACCATTGGTTCAACCATTATTGATTTGCAGGTTACTGATATTAACGTAGGTATCCTGTACATCTTCGGTGTGGTATCATTAGGTGTATACGGCATCATGATAGGTGGCTGGGCATCAAACAATAAATACTCGCTGCTGGGCGCTATCCGTGCGGCATCGCAAAACATCAGCTACGAAATTTCAATGGGTCTTTCCATCATTGCCCTGCTGCTGGTAACCGGTTCGTTAAGCTTGCGCGAGATCGCGGAGCAACAACATGGCTTTTGGCATGATGGCTGGTTTACATGGAACTTCTTTAAACAACCATTAGGCTTCCTGATATTCATTGTATGCGCCTTTGCCGAAACCAACCGTACCCCGTTCGATTTGCCTGAGTGTGAAACCGAGCTTGTAGGTGGTTATCATACCGAATATTCATCCATGAAACTGGGCTTTTACCTTTTTGCCGAATACATCAATATGTTCGTGTCATCAGCGGTAATGGCTACATTATATTTTGGTGGTTATAACTTTCCGTTTATGGATAGCCTGGGCCTTTCGGCCAACTGGATCACCATAATTGGCGTTATCGTGCTGTTCGCTAAAATATTCGCGTTCATCTTCTTCTTTATGTGGATACGCTGGACTATCCCGCGCTTCCGTTACGATCAGTTGATGAACCTGGGCTGGAAAACCCTGATACCTTTGGCCATTGCCAATATTGTAATAACCGGTATAGTTGTTACGCTTTTAAATTAATGCGGAGATCGAATTAAATGGAATCATTAAGCAATAAAAAGAAAGTACTTGAAGTAAAGCCGCTCAATATTTGGGAGCGCGCTTATTTGCCTGCCATTTTTAAGGGCCTGGCAATTACTATGAAGCACTTTTTTAAGAAACCGGTAACCATTAAGTATCCTGAGCAAAAGCGTGAGTTCTCTGAAAATTTCAGGGGGATGCACTCGCTTAAGCGCGATGAGAACGGGCGTGAGCGTTGTACCGCCTGCGGCTTGTGCGCGCTATCGTGCCCGGCAGAGGCCATTACCATGACCGCCGCCGAGCGCCAGAAAGGTGAGGAGAACCTGTACCGCGAGGAGAAATACGCTGCCGTTTACGAGATAAACATGCTGCGCTGCATTTTTTGCGGCTTATGCGAGGAGGCCTGCCCTAAAGAAGCTATTTATTTAGATGGCGATATTGTACCGGCCGATTACCTGCGTAAGGATTTTATTTATGGCAAGGATAAATTAGTGGAAGCGCCTTTAAACCAATAAAAAAAGAAGTTTTATACCTTAGCCCGGCATACAGGCGGGCAAGGTGTTTTTCAATACTAAACAATGAGTACATTTTACTTCATCGCATTCCTGTCCATATTTTTTGCGATACTGGTTATTACGGCACGTAACCCCGTGCATAGTATATTATACCTGGTATTAACCTTTTTTACGTTCACGGTGCATTACATATTGCTGAACGCGCAATTTTTGGCCGTTGTGAATTTTATTGTTTACATGGGGGCCATACTGGTACTTTTCCTGTACACGCTCATGCTCATGAACCTGAATAAGGATAATGAGCCCATGAAATCTAACATCGTAAAAATTGCTGCCGTGTTTGGCGGAGGCTGCCTGCTGGTAACTATTGTGGCTTCGTTAAAAACCATGGCCATATCGCAGCCGGTAGTGCTGCAAAACCCCGAGCTGGGTTTGGTGAAAAACCTGGGTAAAATACTGTTCAACGAATTTTTATTGCCGTTTGAAGTATCATCGCTGCTGTTGCTATCGGCAATGGTAGGCGCTGTTTTACTGGCAACTAAGGATAAACAACCCAAAACACAACCTGATGGAAAGCTTTACTAACGCTATACAAGCGGTGCCGCTTAATCATTACATTTTGTTAAGCGCCATCATATTTACAATAGGGGTAGTTGGTGTATTGCTGCGCCGTAATGCCATCATTATTTTTATGTCGGTTGAGCTGATGCTTAACGCGGTTAACCTGCTGCTTACCGCGTTTTCGGTATACAGGGGCGATGCCGCCGGGCAGGTGTTCGTATTCTTTATTATGGCCTTAGCCGCTGCCGAGGTAGCTATCGGGCTGGCCATCATTGTAATGATATACCGCAACACCAACTCGCTGGATATAAATGTGCTGAACAGGTTGAAATGGTAAACCCCTCCCGGCCTCCCCTGAAGGGGAGGAGATAGTAAACGAGGGCGAATAGTTAATACAATCCCGATAGGGACAAAATAAAAAAATAAAAATATCACCAGGTCTTCCTCTTTAGAGGGGGATTTAGAGGGGGCTTTATACATGGACAAATACATCTGGCTTATTCCTTTACTGCCGTTAGCCGGTTTTATTATTAACGGGCTTGGGCGTAATGCTTTGCCTAAAAATTTAATTGGCGCTATTGGCAGCCTGCTGGTACTGGTATCATTCGGGTTAAGCGTGGCTACCTTTTTTCAGATCAAGGCATCGGGAGTGCCTGTCAACGTAAACCTGTTCGAGTGGTTTTCGGTAGGTAATGTAAAGGTGCCGTTCGCCTTTTTGATAGATCAGCTGAGCTCGATCATGCTACTTATTATTACCGGCGTAGGCTTCCTCATCCATTTATATTCTATCGGCTATATGCACCACGATAAAGGCTTTGGTAAGTTCTTTGCTTACTTAAACCTGTTCGTTTTCTTTATGCTGTTGCTGGTAATGGGCTCCAATTACCTGGTAATGTTCATCGGTTGGGAAGGCGTGGGGCTATGCTCATACCTGCTTATCGGCTTCTGGTTCAATAACCCAAGCTATGCCGATGCCGCTAAAAAAGCATTTGTAATGAACCGTATTGGCGATCTTGGTTTCCTGATCGCGGTATTCCTGATATTTAACACCTTTGGCAGCATCAGCTTTGCTGATGTATTTACCAAGGCTGCCACCATGCACTCCGGCGATAGCACCATTTTGCTAATTACATTGCTGCTGTTTGTGGGCGCCACCGGTAAGTCCGCACAAATACCATTGTTTACCTGGCTACCCGACGCGATGGCCGGCCCAACTCCGGTATCAGCACTGATACACGCCGCCACCATGGTTACCGCCGGTATCTACATGATAGCCCGCTCGAACATATTGTTCACCCTGGCACCGGTAACGCTTGAAGTAATTTCAATAGTAGGTTTGGCTACCGCTACATTCGCGGCACTCATCGCACTTACACAAACTGATATTAAGAAGGTACTGGCTTATTCAACGGTATCGCAACTGGGTTATATGTTTTTGGGTTTGGGCGTAGGCGCTTATACCGGGGCATTCTTCCACGTACTTACTCACGCATTCTTTAAGGCATTGCTGTTCCTCGGTGCCGGTTCGGTTATCCACGGCATGAGTAATGAGCAGGATATGCGCAAAATGGGTGGACTGAAGGGCAAGCTGCCCGTAACGTTCTATACCATGCTTATCGGTACTATCGCTATAGCGGGTATTCCGCCGTTCTCGGGTTTCTTTTCAAAGGATGAAATACTGGCGCATACCTTTGAGCATAGCACTACTTTGTATGTAATTGGGGTGATCACCGCCGGTTTCACTTCGTTCTATATGTTCCGTATGTTGTTCCTTACGTTCTTCGGTAAATTCCGTGGTACGCACGATCAGGAACACCATCTGCATGAATCTCCTGCTACCATGACCATCCCGCTTATTGTGCTGGCTGTATTATCGATGATAGGTGGTATGATAGGCGTGCCCGAAGTTTTAGGCGGTCATCACGAGTTGGGTACATTCCTGGCGCCTGTGTTCGAGGCTTCGGCAAAACTTACCGGCGAGGCGCATCACCTTTCGCACAGTACCGAATGGATATTGATGGGCGTATCAGTGGGCGCGGCTGTAATTGCATTACTTTATGCTTATACCAAATACATCAGCGGCAAGCATGTTCCGGCTGCTGATACTGAGGACCGCCACATACTGTCAAACCTGTCATACAATAAATTCTATGTAGATGAATTGTATGATTTCCTGATCCGCCGGCCATTGGATGCCCTTTCGGTATTCTTTTACAAAGTGGTTGATCTGCTGGGTATTGATGGCCTGGTAAATGGTTTGGGTAAAAGCTCAATTGAAGCAAGTAAGGGTCTGCGCCTGTTGCAAACAGGTAATGTGGGCTTCTATATATTTATGATGGTTATAGGTATTGTGGCAGTGCTGCTATACGGTTACACCCTAATTAATTAAAAAACGCAAGCGTTAAGTTGATAAAATGACGGTTAGTATTCTACTTTTTTTACCTGTAATTGCCGCTGTAATTACCGCCTTTATTAAAAACGGCGCAGCCAAGCATGTAGCATTATTTTTTGCTGTTGCCGAGCTGGCCATAGCCTTGCTGCTTTTAAGTCAGTTTGTGCCCAATGCTGCTGTACAGTTTAGCGTAAGCTACCCTTGGCTGCCTAAATATGGTATATATTTTACTGCCGGTATTGATGGCATCAGCATGATCATGGTTCTGTTAACCACGGTGCTTGTTCCGCTGATCATCCTTACTACCTATCAGCATCAATATAAAAACGCCGGTGCTTTTTATGGCCTTATATTGTTTATGCAGGCGGGTATGCTTGTGGTGTTCACCGCGCTAAACGGCTTTTTATTCTATGTAGGATGGGAAGCCGCGCTGATACCTATCTATTTCATCTGCGCATTATGGGGCGGCGAAAACAGGGTACGTATCACCATTAAGTTCTTCATCTACACATTCGCTGGTTCGTTGTTCATGCTTTTAGGCCTGATCTACCTGTACTTGCACAGCCCGGCAAAAACTTATGAGCTAAGCGATCTGAGCAGTATGGGATTGACCAACCTGCAACAGGCCTGGTTATTCTGGGCGTTCTTCATCGCATTCGCTATCAAGATGCCGGTTTTCCCATTCCATACCTGGCAGCCCGATACGTATACAGTGTCACCATCGGCAGGCACCATGTTGCTTTCGGGCATCATGCTAAAAATGGGTATCTATGGCGTTATCCGCTGGTTGCTGCCCAATGTACCGGTTGGCTTTTTAATATGGCAAAACATCGTGATCATACTGGCGGTAATTGGTATTGTATATGCATCGCTGATTGCCTTTAACCAAAAGGATGGTAAACGTTTGGTAGCCTATTCATCCATTGCCCACGTAGGTTTAATAGCGGCAGGTATATTCGCTTACAATACTCAGGGTATGCAAGGCGCGCTGATACAAATGGTGAACCACGGCATTAACGTAGTAGGCTTATTCTTTATATGGGATATCATCAGCCGCCGACTTAACACCCGCGATATTAGCCTGATGGGTGGTATAGCAAAGGTTGCCCCGCAGTTTTCTATCGCGTTCCTCATCATTACTTTAGGTACTGTGGCTCTGCCATTAACCAATGGCTTTATCGGTGAGTTTTTATTACTGAAAGCGGTATTCAACTATAATATTTGGATAGCCGCGGTTGCGGGCTTAACCATCATATTCGGCGCGGTATACATGCTGCGTATGTACAAGCAAGTAATGCACGGCGAAACCAATGAATTAACCGCCCTGTTTACCGACATTACCGGTAGCGAAAAATTAGTTTTAGGAATAATTTGCGCATTGATCATAGTGTTGGGTGTATACCCACAACCATTGCTGCATATATCAGAAGCATCAGTGAATAACTTGCTTGCCGAGATAAGTCAGAAAGTGTCAGCGATGACCACAAAATAAGAATATAAGCGAATCAAGATCAAAAATATAGATGACCACCTTAATAATATTATCAGTTTTACCCTTGATACTTCTTTACCTTGGGTTATTTAAAGCGAGTAAGGCTTTATTGCCTGTGGCAGTTATAGGTTTGCTGATTGGTTTGGGCTTTGCCATTACCGAATGGAACAACAGTGCCGAACCCATATTTTCAGGCATGATGCTGTTTGATAACTTTTCCATCGCTTTCTCGGGTATCACCATACTATCAACCATATTGATATTACTGCTTTCAAAGGGGTATTTTGAGAAGATAAGCAGCCACGTGGCCGAGTATTATGCCATCATACTGTTCGCTTTGGCAGGTATCATCGTTATGGTATCATTCCATAATTTGGTGATGCTGTTCATCGGTATCGAGATCATGTCGGTTAGCTTGTATATTTTGGCGGGTATCCGCAAAAATGATTTCGCCTCAAACGAGGCTGCATTGAAATACTTTTTGATGGGTGCTTTCTCAACCGGATTCCTGTTATTCGGTATCACGCTCATCTATGGCGCATCGGGTTCATTTAACCTGGAGGCTATCCGTAATTATGTAGTTACCCATTCGCACGACATAGGGCCGCTTTTCTATACCGGCTTGCTGCTCATCATTGTAGGTATGTGCTTTAAAGTAGGTGCCGCGCCTTTTCACTTCTGGACCCCGGATGTGTACGAAGGTTCACCAACACTGATCACCACCTTCATGTCAACGGTGGTAAAAACCGCCGGTTTCGCGGCATTCCTACGTTTGTTCTCAGCCAGCTTTACTACCCTGTCTGATTTTTGGTCGCCGGTATTGCTTGTCATCACCATTATAACATTATTCATCGGTAACATAACCGCACTTTATCAGCAAAGCTTTAAGCGTATGCTGGCCTTTTCGAGCATATCACACGCTGGTTACTTGTTGTTCGCTATTGTGGCGCTGGGCGATAAATCAGATAGCTCAGTATTTGTATACGCATCGGCTTACTCAGTGGCCTCTATCATCGCTTTTGGTGTCTTGATACTGGTGCATCGCCAAAGTGGTTCAGATAGCTTTGATAGCTTTAATGGCCTGGCCGCGAAAAATCCGTTCCTGGCGTTTACTTTAACTGTATCTATGCTTTCGCTGGCAGGTATACCGTTAACCGCGGGCTTTATCGGTAAATTTTTCATGTTCTCTGAGGCATTGTCGAAATACCAGTTATGGCTTGTGGTGCTGGCAGTGGTTAACGCTATCATCAGCATATTCTATTACTTTAGGGTTATCATCGCCATGTACTTTAAAACTACCGACAGGGGCGAGGTTGCCGTACCGGCATATTACGGCTTTGTGCTGGGTGTATCTGCGCTTATTACTATCGTGATAGGTGTTTATCCAACATTAATTTCCAATCTGATCTGATTATTCAGACAAAGGCCAAACATAACTTACCATAATTATTTGTAGTTTTACGGCCACACTGCATGGAAAACATCTGGGATAGCCTGCAAAGTTTAACTGATGCCAATACCATAATCGGTCTTGGCTTTTACGTTTTGCTTGTTGTTGTTTTTGCCGAAACGGGCCTTTTCTTTGGTTTCTTTCTTCCCGGCGATTATCTTTTATTTATGGCCGGCATATTTTGCGCGGCGGGTAAGTTACCGGTTGACATCAGTATGCTGGTACTTTCGCTGGCCATAGCGGGTATTTTAGGCAACTATGTGGGCTACTGGTTTGGCTACCGAACGGGGCCTTTGCTGTATAAACGCAAGGACTCGTGGTTCTTTAAAAAGCGATATGTGATGGTGGCCGAGGAATTTTATCACAAATATGGGGGCACAGCGCTTATTTTAGGCAGATTTTTTCCAATAATCAGGACTTTTGCGCCTATCTTTGCAGGAGTTGTTAAGGTAAGTTTTAAAAAGTTCACCATTTACAATATAACGGGCAGCGTTTTATGGGTGAGCGTACTTACATTGGCGGGTTATTTTTTAGGCAGGAGCTATCCGGAGATAGAAAATTACCTGCAATATGTTATTTTAGCATTCTTAGTGATAACAACTGCCCCCCTGATATTTGCTTTCCTGAAAAAGAAACTTATTAGCGGTAAAAGTGTTAAAGAAAACGAAATTGATAATAAAGATATATAAGATAAATGAGTACTCAGCACCCATGGCATCAGGTATCACCTGGTAAAAATGTTCCGGAAACAGTAAACGCGATCATCGAGATCCCTAAAGGCTCGAAAGCAAAATACGAGATAGATAAAGACTCAGGTTTGTTAAAGCTTGACCGTGTGCTTTTTTCATCAGTAATGTACCCGGCCAATTACGGCTTTATCCCGCAAACTTATTGCGATGATAAAGATCCGCTTGACATTCTGGTACTTTGCTCAGTTGACGTTTACCCGATGTCTATCATCGAGGCTAAAGTAATAGGCGTTATGCACATGGTTGATGGTGGTGAGCAGGACGACAAGATTATTGCCGTTGCCAAGAATGACATGTCTGTTAACTACATTAATGACATTGCTGAGCTTCCGCCGCATACCATGAAAGAGATTGTTCGTTTCTTCCAGGATTACAAAACCCTTGAAGGCAAAAACGTAACCATTGAAAAGTGGCTTGGCGTAAGTTACGCACACAAGGTAATTGAAGAAAGCCTTGAGCTTTATCAAACTACCTTTCCCGTTTACCAATAATTAATACATGGACCCCGGACTCGAACTACACATAAGCGGTTTTCAGATATTCCTTACCTTCTTTTTGGTATTGCTCAACGGTTTCTTTGTTGCAGCCGAATTTGCAATGGTGAGGGTTCGCGGCTCGCAAATAGAAATTAAAGCCAAATCGGGCAGTCAAACCGCGAAGGTGGCCCGTGGCATAATGCATAATTTAGATGGATACCTGGCTGCCACACAGCTGGGTATCACTCTTGCATCGCTTGGTTTAGGCTGGGCGGGCGAAGAAGTGGTAACCACACTCATGCTAAAGCTGTTCTCGGCCCTTGGCGTGGTTATCAACTCCGGCTGGGCAATTAATGCCAGCCACGTGGTAGCGTTCCTGTTTATTACGGTGATGCACATCGTATTCGGCGAGCTTGCGCCAAAATCAATAGCTATTCAAAAATCAATACGCACGGTAATGGCCGTTTCGGTGCCGTTGCGGGTGTTCTTTGTAGTATTCAGGCCGTTTATTTGGGCGCTTAATGGCTTCGCCAATTTTATATTGCGAACTTTTGGCGTGATCAGCGTACATGGTTCTGAAAGCCACCACAGCTCCGAAGAATTGCAATACCTGCTTGAACAAGGTAAGGAAAGCGGCGCGCTGGATAGTAACGAGCACGAACTGATACAGAACGTGTTTGAGTTTAACGAGCGCGTAGTGAAAAACATCATGGTGCCGCGTACCAAAATATCGGGTATTGATATTGATACCGGTAAACAGGAGTTGCTCGAAACACTGATCGAAGAAGGCTACTCGCGTATGCCGGTTTATGAGGAGGTTATTGATAAGATAGTAGGCATTGTGCATACTAAGGACATCCTGCCGTTAATGGTAAAAGGCGAGGAGATCAACCTGAAGGACATTATCCGTAAACCATACTTTGTGCCTGAAACCAAAAAGATCAACGATCTGATGGCTGAGTTGCAGCAAAAACGCATACAGATAGCTATTGTGCTTGATGAGTTTGGCGGCACCGCCGGTATGGTTACCCTTGAAGATATTGTTGAGGAACTGGTAGGTGAGATACAGGACGAATACGACGAGGAAAAACCTATTGTAGAGGAAGTGAACGAGCGTGAGTTTATTGTGAACGCGCTGGCTTCTATTTACGATGTTAACGAGCACCTGCCGCACGATCTGCCTGAGGATGGCGATTATGATACCGTTTCGGGTTGGCTGGGCGATCTGTTTGGTAAGATACCTGACGTTGGCGAGCAAAAGGAAGCTAACGGATATAACATCACCGTACTCAAAAAATCAGACCAAAACATTGAGGCCGTAAAACTCGAACTGCTGATAAATGATGAAGATACCGTAGATTTGCATTAATTTGCATCTATGCATCTGTTCTATACACCCGATATTGAGCCTTCGGTACAGCAATACTTTTTAAACGAGGAGGAAAGCAAACATTGTGTGCGCGTATTGCGCCTTAATGTTGGCGATGAAGTGCAGCTTATTGATGGCCGCGGCGGTTTTTATATTGCCCGCATTAAGGATGCCCACCCCAAGCGTACCATACTGGATATAACATCGGTAACTGAAAGCTATCAGCAGCGCAACCATTACCTGCACATCGCGGTAGCGCCCACAAAAAATATTGAGCGTTTGGAGTGGTTTCTTGAAAAAGCCACCGAGATAGGCATTGATGAGATATCGCTCGTTATCTGCCAGCGCTCCGAACGTAAGGAAGCCCGTGTTGATCGCCTGAATCGTATCATCACCTCGGCGGTAAAACAATCCATTAAAGCATATCACCCGGTATTGAACGAGCCTGTGGCTTTCAATAAGTTTATAACTGCTGGATTAAACGGTCAGGGTTTTATAGCCCATTGCGGCCCCGGCGATAAAGAGGCATTAAAGTCGGTTTTAACCCCCGGAGGCCCCAGTACCATGCTCATTGGTCCCGAGGGCGATTTTACCGACAGTGAAGTGGTTGCCGCTTTGAATGCCGGTTACAAACCCATAACTTTAGGTGAAAGCCGCTTGCGTACCGAAACAGCAGCATTAGAGGCTTGCTTTGAAGTGAACTTTTTAAACCGTATATGAAAAAGGGATTGCTTTGGTCGGCCATTATAAGTGCGGTCTTGCTGTTCAGCGGGTTTAATGCGCCTACGTACAAAATAGGGCGGGTAAAGTACAACGGTGGCGGCGATTGGTACGGCGACCGCACGGCCCTGCAAAACCTCATTAAGTTTTGTAACGATAACCTGAAAACCAATTTTCAGGCTGAGGAAGAAATTGTGGAGGTAGGCAGTTCGCAACTATTTGATTATCCCTTTGTATTCCTGACCGGCCACGGAAACGTGATCTTCTCGGCACAGGAAGCGCAAAATCTGCGCAAATATTTAACAGGCGGCGGCTTTTTGCATATTGATGATAACTATGGGCTGGATAAATTTATCCGTCCGCAAATGAAGAAGGTATTCCCGGAACTTGACTTTGTTGAGCTGCCGGTTAACCATCCCGTTTTCCACCAAAAGTACGATATGCCCAACGGTCTGCCCAAAGTGCACGAACATGATGACAAACGCCCTCAGGCCTTCGGTTTAATATACAAAGGCAGACTGGTGTGTTTTTACTCCTACGAGAGCGACTTAGGCAACGGCTGGGAAGATTATGGCACCTACCCCGGCGACAGCCAGGAAACCCGCCTCAAGGCCCTTAAAATGGGTGCTAATTTGATGCAGTACGTGTTTACGAGGTAAGGGTAATTTCTCTACCTTTAAATCATGAAATCCTGTATCTTATTACTATTATTCCTGTTTGCTTCGTGTTCGGGCAGCTCTGATAAAAAGGTAGCTGATACTGTTGGAAAAGTTACCGATATGACTAAATTACCAATAAAAGATTCGCTAAATAAGAAAGCCGAGATTCTTGAAGTGTTTGTGGATAGTGCCAGTATTGGAGAGAAGGGAAGATCAAAGGTCGAAATAAATAAATACCAAATTTCAGAGGATATATATTTAAGTGTTAAGTTCTATAAAAAAGAATCTGTAAACTGGAGCCTTCAAAATAATTATCTTTTTGAAACCAATTCAGCGATAGCTTTGAAGCCGGATATTTCCGATTTTAGTAATGATAAGCTTAATGATATTACTGTTACATCAAATGCTGCAGGCAGGGGAGCAAATGAGCTACGTAGGCTTTTTATTTATGACGATAAAAGCAAAAAGCTAATATCAATTACTAATTCAGAGGACTTTCCTAATATGGAGTATAATGCAGGCCTTAATTGTATCGACGCGTTTGCCCTTTACGGAGTTAGTTGCTCAACTGTTTTTGCAAAGATCGAGTTGGATAGTTTAAGGGAGATAGCAAGGGTTGATTGCGAGGAAGACGGCAAGGTTAGCGTATACGAAACGGATAAGTTGGGAAGGCGAAAGCTAATTAAAAAGAAGATTATGGAGGATGCTTCATATACAAGGTTTACAAATTATAATCCTTTAACAGAATAAAAATAGAGGCCGTGATCGGCAGCATTTGCTTCTATTATAGAAATCGAAGCTACGCTATTGAACGCATGCAGATTTCTTCTTCGTTCGGAATGACAAGATTGTAGAATGTAATAATTTGCGAAACCCCTCCCTAACCCTCCCGTGGGGAGGGAATTGATGTTATCCATAAAACCCAAGCACAATCCGTAAATAACCTCTTTTACCGGCATCAGAAATGCCCGGAGTAGCACAAGCTCTGCCAAAGCAGAAACTTTCACCGGGCAGGGCGTAGCCGGCGATTTTTGTTTCTTTTGATCGCTCAAAAGAAATTGAGGACAGGTAATGAACTTTGCTTTATTGAATGTTTATGCTTTATTTCAAAAGTTGTGCTTTTATCATCGTCAGCCTGCTCTTGGGCGCAGAGCCCAGTTACTTTACCTTAGATGCAAAGTAACCAAACATCAAGGCAGAAAAAACCTTCCACCCACAGGCCATACTCCCTGGCCCGGTTTTCTGCCAGGCCGACGCTCGTTTGAAATAGATGATATTATATTAAAAAGGGAAAGCCGCGATCAACTGATCACGGCTTTCCCTTTTTATGTCTGTAAGATATTATCTTGAAGGCTTTTTAACCCTGATGTGGGGTTTGCCTTGTGGATTTATTTCGGGGGCACCTACCATCGTCATGGCGCAGCGGAAACCAACTTCGGCGCTGGAGTTATCCTGATCCATAAAACGACGGGTGGCCGGATTTAACCAGTAGGCCATATCATTCCATGAGCCGCCTTTGTAAACCTTTGAGCGGTTGTTAACCAAGGTTGTGGTGCCGTATAGCTTGGCATCAACGGTATCAACATAACCGCGGAAATCGTTATTGTATGGCTTGCCTGCAATTGCGGCAGGTACAGTATTTGTTCTGATGCCTGTAGTATCTGTTGAAGCAGGAGCCTGCACATCGCCGGTTGAGTTTTGTGTAACACCGCCTTGTTGTGTGGCAATAAACTCGCTGTACTTCATTTTGCGATTTGTTTTAGCGGCATCCTTTATAGGGCGACCGTATTTATCTTTCGCATAAACACCTTTAGCAGGGTCGGCCATGCGTTTGTTTGTGAATTCGTTACCACGGAAAGGGTTGAAGTCCTCAAAATCCTCGAACGACATTTGGCGATAGGTATCAGCCACCCACTCGTTTACGTTGCCGGCCATGTTGTACAAGCCAAAATCGTTAGGCTCGTATGAACGTACAGGCGCGGTAATATCGGCCTTGTCATTCAGGTAACCACCAACACCGGCGTTATCGCCAGCACCACGTTTAAAGTTGGCCAGCATTAAGCCACGGGTCGATTTTTTAGGTGAGCGTACACCCATGCCATTCCATGGGTATATTTTGCCATCGTTAATATTTTCAAACTCGGTATTACCAACAAGCGATAGCGCCGCGTATTCCCACTCAGCCTCTGATGGCAGGCGGTAACCTTGTTTTATGATACCATCTTCCATACGTACCGGGCGAACGGCTTTGCCGCCTTGTCCGGCCTGAGCGTTCGGGTTAAGATCGGGCATCATTTTTTTACCATCGATGCCTTCACCACGGTATTGGTTGTTGGTATAAATATCGGTATTGAAAGGCTCTTTGCCTTTACGTGCGGCATTATCTTTCCAGTTGGCTAAGTAACCACCTTCACGTAAAATGTTCTCGTTGGTACGGTCGGTACGCCAAACGCAATACTCCTGCGCCTGCTCCCAGGTAACACCTACTACAGGGTAATCCTGAAATGCAGGGTGCCTTAAGTAGTTATCAACGTAAGGTTCGTTGTATGATAACGGCCTGCGCCAAACCAGTGTATCAGGCGTAGCGTTGTAGTACATTTCACGATCATCAGGGAAAGTGATATTGATCCAGTGCAGGTAATCAAGCCAATCCTGGTTTGATACCTCGGTTTCGTCCATATAAAAAGATGGTACGGTAACACGCCTGCGCACGTTATTATAATCAAAGGTAATATCCTGATCGGCACTGCCACCCATTACAAATGTACCGCCCTCAATAGGCACAAGCCCGGGCCCCGGACTGGGGTGCGTTTGCCTGAAACGCATATAACCACCGTTAGATCTGTCGTTATACACAAGGCCTGTTTTTTGCGAACGCTGTTTTTTAGAACAGCCGGTTACGGCCATCCCAACTATCAATAGCGCCAAAGCAGTTCTTGTAAAAGTTATCTTCATGTTTATTTCAAGCAATATATTAGTGGTAAAAGTAGCAACTTCCACCTTTAATACAATAGTGTGGTGCGTTTTGTTTACTGATTTTTTAACGCAAATGTGGTGAAATTTGTTACATAATTATGCATAATCATCAATTGTGGTTTTATTAGATGTGACGGTCATCTAAATTCATATATTTGGAGTATAACTCTTACTCAACCAGCTAAATGAAGCTTGATTTTTTTAAAGCATCAATATACGCGGCCATAATGCTGCCCGGTGCTGCTATGGCGCAAACCAATTTGAACGGAAGCTCGGGAACGGCCATACGTACCGAGGTGCCGTTTTTGAACATTTCGCCCGACTCGCGCTCAGGCGCTATGGGTGATGCCGGGGTAGCTATTTCGCCCGATGCGAACGCGGCGTACTGGAACCCGTCAAAACTGGCTTTCCTCGAAGAAAACCACACTTTATCACTATCCTACAGCCCGTGGCTGCGCCGATTAGTGCCTGATGTTAACCTGGCTTACCTGAGCTATGCCCATAAGCTGGATGATCGTAACAGCTTGGGTTTGTCGCTGCGTTACTTCAACCTCGGCTCCATCGCTTTGGCTGATGAAAGCGGTACAAGCCAGGGATCGTACACGCCTAATGAGTTCTCGCTGGATGGGTCATTCGCGCGTAAGTTTGGCGAGAATTTGTCGCTGGGTTTAACATTGCGTTATATACGTTCTAACCTATCAAACATATCGTTCGTTTCGGGATCATCGCAAACCGCGCGTGCTGCCAATGCCGTAGCGGCCGATGTTTCCATGTACTATAAAAACCCAACGCAGCAGTTCGGTAAGGATGCTATATTCGCGTTTGGTGCCAATATATCAAACATCGGTACTAAAATAGGTTATACTGATAACGGCCCCCGTTACTTTTTGCCTACTAACATGAAGCTGGGTATAGCCAACACCTGGTTTTTAGATGAAACCAACCAGGTTACCTTCGCTTTTGATGTTAACAAGCTGTTGGTACCAACCACCACGGTTAACCCTGATGGCAGCATTAATAATGGCGATGATGTATCGGTGCCGGCAGGTATCTTCCAATCATTCTCAGATGCGCCGGGAGGTTTTAGTGAGGAGATCAAGGAGATCACCATATCACCGGGTTTGGAGTATTGGTATAACCAACAATTCGCTTTACGTACAGGTTATTTTTACGAGGCTGCCTCAAAAGGCGGACGTAAATATCTTACCATGGGTGTAGGCTTCAAGTATCAGGATTTTACATTCGATTTTTCGTACCTGGCGGCCAATCAGCAAAACAGCGCGCTGGCCAATACCCTGCGTTTCACATTATCTGCTAACTTTGGCGGCAAAAAATAATTGTGGCTAAAATACGTGTAGGTTTCGGGTTTGATGTTCACCAGCTGCGTGAAAATCACCCCTTTGTTTTAGGGGGAGTAAAGTTAGATCATCATTCGGGCGCGTACGGCCACTCAGATGCCGACGTAATGCTGCATGCCATTTGCGATGCGCTACTGGGCGCGGCTAATCTGCGCGATATAGGTTTTCATTTCTCCAACAAAGATGATCGCTGGAAAGGTATCAGCAGCTTAGTACTGTTACAGCATGTTATCAAACTATTGGCCGAAAAGGGTTGGACGATAGGTAACATCGACGCTATGGTATGCCTTGAAGCACCCAAAATAAACCCACATATACCGGTCATGCAAAAAAATATTGCCGAAGCGGCAGGCATCAGCGAGGAAGACATATCCATCAAAGCCACCACTAACGAACAGCTTGGCTTTATTGGCCGCGAAGAAGGTGTAGTCGCTTACGCCGTTTGCCTGATAGAAAAGATATAAATTCAGAAAAATTACAGCATAAAGAAAGGGCGCTCATTTGAGCGCCCTTTCTCGTTTTATATCACAATAGTATTTTTTATATTATTTCTGCCTGAACCAAACCTGGATTGGCGCGCCTGAGAAATCAAAGTTCTCGCGTAGTTTGTTCTCTACAAAGCGATAGTAAGGCTCTTTGATGTATTGCGGCAGGTTACAAAAGAACGCGAACATGGGCGATGTGCCACTGATCTGTGTAGCATACTTAATTTTAACGTGTTTACCTTTTAATGCCGGCGGCGGATAGTTCTCAATTATCGGCAGCATAACATCATTCAGCTTTGAGGTTGATATTTTGCGGGCGCGGTTCTCGTAAACCTTATTAGCCACATCTATCACCTTTAATACACGTTGCTTTTCGGTAACCGAAGTGAAAACGATAGGCACATCAGTAAAAGGCGCTATCTTTTCTTTTATCTGTTCCTCAAAAACCTTAACGGTTTTGCTGTTCTTCTCGATCAGGTCCCACTTGTTCACTACCACCATGATGCCTTTCTTGTTCTTTTCGGCCAGGTGGAAAATGTTGATATCCTGTGCTTCCAAACCTTCAACAGCATCAACCATCAGTATAACCACATCGGCCTCCTCAAGCGCTTTGATGGTACGCATTACCGAGTAGAATTCGATATTCTCTTTAACCTTGGTTTTTTTACGCAAACCGGCAGTATCTATCAGCATAAAATCGTGACCGTATTGGTTGTAGCGTATATGGATAGAGTCGCGCGTGGTGCCTGCTATCGGGGTAACAATATTACGTTGCTGGCCAAGCAGCGCGTTAATAATAGATGATTTACCCACGTTAGGCCTGCCCACTATGGCGTATTTAGGCAGTGCGTTCTCCTCCGGTAATTCCTCGTCAAAGTGTTTTATCACATCGTCAAGCAATTCGCCGGTGCCTGAACCTGTCATGGATGATAGGTTGTAGATCTCGCCCAGGCCAAGGCTGTAGAATATGGTAGCATCCGACTGTAGCATGGTATTGTCAACCTTGTTAACCACCACAAATACAGGCTTGTTGCCCTTGCGTAGCAGGGAGGCTATCTCATCATCCAGATCGGTTATGCCGGTGGTAACATCAACCATGAACAGGATAACGCTGGCTTCCTCAATGGCTATAACCACCTGCTCGCGGATGGCGGTTTCAAATACATCTTCTGACCGGGCTACGTAACCACCGGTATCAATCACGGTGAACGTGCGGTCGGTCCACTCAGCTACACCGTAGTGCCTGTCGCGCGTAACGCCGCTAAAATCGTCAACAATGGCCTTGCGGGTTTCTGTTAAACGGTTGTAAAGGGTTGACTTGCCAACATTGGGCCTGCCTACTATAGCTACTATATTACTCATTCTGTTTTTAGATTTGAGATGTGAGATTTAAGATATGAGATGGCACGCCAACATATATACTTAACTACATCTAAATTTGTAAGACAAAGGACGGAAGATTATCTCAAATCTCACGTCTAATATCTCATATCTTATATATTACTCGTATCCAAACTTCTTTAAATAGTTCTTTTTGCTGCGCCAGTCGGGGATAACTTTTACGAACATCTCCAGGAATACCTTGCGCTGAAAGAACTCCTCCATATCCAGACGGGCATATTTGCCTACTATTTTCAGCATTTCGCCGTTTTTGCCTATCAGGATGTTTTTTTGCGAATCGCGCTCCACAATTATTTCGGCGCTGATGCGGTGTAAGGTTTCGCCCTCAACAAAGGCGGTAACAATAACCTCGGTGCTGTACGGTATCTCCTTTTTGTATTGTTTGAATACCTGGGCACGTATCATTTCCGACGCGAAAAAGCGGTCGTTACGGTCTGTCAGCGCGTCCTTATCATAATACGCCGGATGCTCGGGCAAGTGCTCCATTATAAAATCCATAATGGCTTTCAGGTTATGCTCGTGCAGGGCCGATATGGCGAACACCGCCTTCGGGTTAAGCTTTTGCTGCCAGTATTCAACCTTTTGTTTTACAACTTCGGCGTCCGACTGATCGATCTTGTTGATCAATATGGCCAGCGGCGCTAACGAGCCTTGCAGCTTTTTGATCACATCGTCCTCGTCGTGCTTTTCGTTAATATCGGTAACCAGCAATATCAGGTCGGCATCAACAATGGAGCCTTCAACCTGGTGCATCATGCTCTCGTGCAGGGCATAGTGTGGTTTGATGATGCCCGGGGTATCTGAAAATACAATTTGGTAATCATCGCCGTTAACAATACCCAAAATACGGTGCCTGGTGGTTTGTGCCTTGGGCGTAATTACCGACATTTTTTCGCCCACGAGGTGGTTCATCAGCGTTGATTTACCTGCGTTGGGTTTACCTATTATGCTAACAAAACCTGCCCTGTGACTCATAAAAACTTTTTTTAAAATATTTTTGGACTGCAAAGAAACGAATTATATCTTTGCAGTCCAATTCAAAACAAATCTTAATTTCGATTTCGATATTTGAAAAGGCTTTTTCGAGGTTATGACGAGAAAGAAAACAAAAGCACAATATAGTGCGGGATGGAGCAGTTGGTAGCTCGTCGGGCTCATAACCCGAAGGTCATAGGTTCGAGTCCTGTTCCCGCTACCTAAAAAGTTTGAGGCCTTAAGTCTTACCGACTTAAGGCCTTTGCTTTCAAAACAGCAGCCTGACTGCAAAACAAAAAGACTTCTTTTTTATAAAGGAGCAAACATTACGGAGTTATGCCCGTTATGTACAATACCAAATACAGTGCGGGATGGAGCAGTTGGTAGCTCGTCGGGCTCATAACCCGAAGGTCATAGGTTCGAGTCCTGTTCCCGCTACCTACCGATCAAAAGGCCTTAAGTCGAAAGATTTGAGGCTTTTTTTGCTATGTGCTCAAGATTTTATTAATTCGCATTAAAGCATTTATTGTTAATATGTTAATAAGATTGACTTGAGCTATATTATTCTGGTATCTTATCTTTAAATAAGTTCTTTGACAATCTAATTGTGTCCATTGCCATTATTTAATACTTCTTTTTAAGAAGGCTTATTCGCTTTGCGGCGGAAAATCCATAATGAGTTTTAACAAACCGGGTCTAAGTTTTTTGAAACATAAACATGGTAATGGGTGGTACTTGCGGCGGAAATAATTCCGAATAAAAAACCAATGCCATGAAAAAGCGTAAGCAAATTCGAAAGCAATTAGAAAAAATTTATTTAAACAACGGAGAAAAGTTTTCAAAAGCGGATCAGTTTTTGTTTAAATTGCTGATTGTCAAACTGGGTAAGATGAAAAAGATTACTTTGGTAATCTTGATTATTGAATTACTCAAGCGACTGATTGACTTAATATTTACTGAATCTCGCCCCGGTTCATTTTTCTATTCTTCAAATTTGAAAGTGTAATATGCCAGGTTCCACATTCACTCACTTACAACAGTCACCCGGTAAATTTTATCAGGAAACGACTCAGCCTAAAATGAAATTTGGTACCCCCCAGGAAAATAGTGATGGTTCATTTAAAAAGCGTGACATAATAAAGCCAGTATATTATATAAAGGTATTGCAAAGAGGATTAAATGATCAGCTCAAAAACTTGGAAATACCTGATTGTATGTATGGTGGAATAACGGAAAGGAACAACGTAGTAAATGCTTTAGAACATATTAGCGGCAGATTCTTTTTTACTGTGGATTTAAAAGGATTCTTTAATAATATCACTAATTCACAAGTTCATCAAACCTTAATTAGTAGAGGTTTTACTTGGAATGAAGCCAGAGCTATAACAAATCTTACTACCTATAAAGGGTCGCTACCGCAAGGTGCACCTACTTCAACTACTTTGGCCAATCTGGTGTTTTCGTCAACAGCTGAATTTTTAGAAACGTTTTGCAAAGAAAGAAATATCACCTTTACTGTATTTGTTGATGACCTTACTTTTTCCTCGATAGAGTGTTTTAAAAAGCATACTAATCAAATACTTGAGACTTTGAAGCAAAATGGATTCTTTGTTAATCACAGAAAAATACATTACAGAAAACATTCTTGTGAGGTAACCGGAATCATTATTAGAAAAGGAAAGCTATTTCTACCTAAAGAAATAATATCTCACCGGAATAAACCTGGTGTTGATAAATATATAGAATCCGTATTAAAGCAGTATAATGCTTATAAAGCAATAGCAAATTATAAATAGCTCTTTAAGTATATTGTTTAATAGACTTTTTAGCTTACCCCACCATCCATCGGTATAAAAACAAAAAAGCAGGAACCTTTACCCACGGTACTTTCAAAGCTGATGCGGCCGCCCTGGCGCTCGATAAACTCCTTACATAGGTGTAAGCCCAGGCCAACGCCTTTTTCGTTATTGGTGCCCATGCCCGGTTGGGTGTTGATGGAGAATATTTTGTCCTGCTTATCAAGTGGAATGCCCTGGCCGTTATCGCTAACGGTTATTTTGCACTCGTGCTGTAGTGCCTGCGTGGTAATATTGATAGTGCCCTTATTAGGGGTGAATTTTATGGCGTTGCTTATCAGGTTACGTATCACCAATTGCAGCATATCGGCATCGGCAATTACGGTTATGCCGGGCGCTATATCGTGCGTTATTATAATGCTTTTTTTATGGGCTTGCGCAACACTTATTTCCAGCGTGTTTTTTAGTGTGCTGAGCAAATTTACAGCTGCCAGATTAACCGATGCGCCCTGCATTTGCGATCGTGACCATTGCAGCAAATTGGTCAGCATATCCAGCGTGCTGTTGGTGGCTACTAACAGGTCGTGCTCAATAGAAGCGCGGTCGCTTATTTGCAACTCATTCTCGCTAAGTAGTTCCAGGTAGCCTTGTATGTTAATGAGGGGGGCCCGCATATCGTGCGATATGATGGACATGAGCTTGTTCTTTTCGGCGTCGCTTTGTTCAAGCTGGTCTTTTTGTAAAAGTATCTGGTGGTTTTGCTCCTCAATGGCAAGTGCCTTTTCGGTAACCGAGGCGCGCTCTTTATCGTAACTGCGGCGTATGTATTTAATTACCAAATAGGTTACTACTATTGGTATGGGTATAATGGTAATGCGGTCTATCAGTTCGCCTTTGCCCGCGGTAAACGGGTGGTCAACCAGTTCGGGGTGATAGTAGGCCGCGATATGAAGTATGGTGAAAAATATGAGGTAGATAACAAGCCAGGTAAAATGATACCGGTAAGGCGAAATAGCGAACAGTAGTAACAGGAACGCCGGCCAGATCAGATCGGTTGAGCCATCAATGCCCGAGTTGGCAAAGTAATTAACCGAAAAAATAAGCAACCCGGTTATGGCAAACACTACCGTGCTGTGCGATTTGTAACGAAAACGGGAATTATAGTACTGGTATAAAAAGAATAGCTCCACCAATAAGTTAGATGCGCAGGCCACATACATGCCTACAAAAAAGTTGTAGGGAATATACGCGACAGACATGATAATTAAACCAATGCTAATGGAATGGAATATCCGGCTCTCTAACGAAAATACCGACGAATTGCCGATCAGCTTAAACCAAACCTCATTTAACCTTTTAAACATGGAAAACAATCCGTCGCACCAAACTTTAATACAAATTATCTCGCTAACGTTATCGGCTCAAAATAAGCGCCTTTCAGCCTTGTTGATCATAGTAATTTTAGCGTATAAAGGGCTAATATAGTGAAAGTAATATCAGTTGATAATATTTTTTTAGTGATGCAAATAAGTTGACGATACGCATATTATGGTACAATAATATTTAGGTGGATGTATTTATATTATGAGTACAATAAATTAGATACGCCGTAAAATTGCTTGGTGCTTTTTCTTCCCCCGTTATTAATTGTAACTAAGAAAAAACACATGCCATGAAAGGTGTTTTTTACAAAATCAGCACCCTATGTTTGCTCATTGCCACATTATTGGTTTACACCGGTTGTAAAAAAGATGAGCCAATTACCCCACAAGCTACATCGGCAAGCAATGATGCCCTCGCTAAACTTGCCGCCACCAACCCCATAATGGTAAGCACCTATGTACGAAGCATAGCCGGAAACAGAATTTGTAGTGATGGTACAGGAAATATATATGTTACCGTTCCTTATGAGGGTATTTACAAAATTAGTCCGGGTGGGGTTGTAAAGCCTTTTTATTTGGCTAAGTTGCCGTTTTTTGCCCTAAAGGCCGCTAAAAATGGCGACATATATACAACCGTTGGTGGTAATAAGATAGCTAAGATATCGCAAAGCGGAGTATTTACACCTATAGAGGTAAATGTAATTTACGGGTTGTATTTGCCTTACGATCTGGCCATAGCACCTGATAATACACTCTACATTGCCGATACCGGAAATAACAGAATTGTTAAGGTTACCCCGGATGGCACAGCATCGGTTTTGGCAGGCAATGGCGTTACCGGACTTGAGGATGGCGTAGGTAATAAAGCTAAATTTAATAACGTAACTACAATTAAGCTGTCTGCCGATGGTTATTTATGGGTTATTGATGGCAATGGCCCACGGCGCTTTAAAAGCGTACGCCGCGTAACATTACAAGGTGCCGTTACTACAGTTAAGCTTATTCCGTTTGTGTATGGTAATGATGAAATTCAAAACACGTCTATTACAGATCTGGCTGTGGCAAAACGAGATAAGAATTTTAACAGATCACCGGTTGAATCGCTGTTTTTAGCTTACGGCATTGCCAAGCTAACCCACATGACAACTACGGGAGTAGAAACACCAATATCCAGACATTCGGTATTCGCTGTTTATGATGGACCGATTGATACAGCTTTGTTTGCCGGAGCATCAGGTATTTGTATCAATGATAACCGGATGTACATCATGGATAATCATTTTAATGTGATCAGGAGGGTGATGAAGAAAGACTGACCTGCGTCGGTTGTCTGATTTATAACATATTTATTAAAGCGGTAATAATTTGATGGGTCGAGGCTCTCACGCTTTTCCCGGCGGATTGCCCGGCCCATAAAGCTATAAAATCTTTAATGTTATGCTTTTGAGCATGTGCCCTTATCGAACTCATCAGTTGGTTTTGTATGGTATAGTAGGGGATGGGCAGACCGCTGGCCTGCATACGCTGCATAAACTCGTTTTGTATACCCCTGGCCCATTTGCCCGAAAAGGCGCGGGTTAATGCCGTTGATGTGTCGGTGGAGTTAAGCACAGCTTGTTTGTACGCCTCGCTCGCGGCGCTCTCATCGGCAATAATAAATATACTGCCTACCTGTACACCCGCCGTGCCCAGCGCAAATGCCGCTTTTACAGTCCGAGCGTCGTAAATACCTCCGGCCGCCAATAAAGGCAGGTCAACCTCGCCCGCCACTTGCGGTAATAGTGAAAATAATCCCACTTGTGGTAAATCTGATTCAGGTAAAAAACTACCACGATGACCACCCGCTTCTATACCCTGAACGGTTATAGCATCCACACCACTTTGTGCCAAAATCTTAGCCTCGGCAACACCGGTTGCTGTACCGATGAGTTTAACATTGTTTTGTTTTAGTGCCGAGATAACATCAGGCTTTAACTGCCCGAAAGTAACACTTACAATGGGGATGTTTTCTTCTAACAGCACGTCTATCAAATCCTCATAATAGTAAAATTTAAACGCGTCCGCATCCTGTCGCTGGTAGGGTATGCTGTACTCCGCACATATCCCGGCCAAAAAATCCTGCATCAATTCAATTTCTGCTTTATTTATCTCAGGTGCCGGTTCGTGGGCAAACAAGTTAACTGCGAATGGTCTGTTTGTTAAGGACTTAGTAGCTCTTATCAATTCCCGGGTACGCTCAGGCGACAGGCCACCAACAGGTAATGAGCCTAAAGCCCCTGCATTACTCACTGCAGCTACCATAGCCGGAGTGGTAATGCCCAGCATGGGGGCTTGTACTATGGGGTGAGTGATATTTAACAGGTTTGATAGATGCTTCATTTAAGTAGATCGGGTAATGAATCAACACGCAAATAAATCAAAAATGTTTTTTGTGCTTGAATGATTATTGTTTTTATGTATAACAAGCTTGTAAAATGTCTTGAAAAATTAAAAGCCTCTCCAAATTAATTCAGAGAGGCTTTTAAATAAACTAAGTAATATCTACGGTATTATCTGCCACAGTTCCGCGTCGTATTGGTTTTCATACCATTGCTCCAGCTTGGTGCCGGGCGTTTGGTTGCTTTGCGGTACGTTGAGTGCGAACAGGCTGCGGCGGTTAATGAGTTTAAAGTAGCCGTTGCCCATATCCTGCACACGCCATTGCTGGGCTATGTTGTTGTTATCTGTCCACTGTATTAAAATGTTACCGGCCGTGAGCGATCCGCCCGCGTTATCAAGGCACAGGTTTGATGCCGCCGATGTGATCTTGTAATAACCATTCCCCAAACTGGTGAACACCCATTTTTGAGCGATGTTGCCGTTGTCTGTGTATTGCTGTATCTGCTCGCCGGGCGTGGTGCTGCCGCTGGGTACATCAACACATTGCGAGGTTACCTTTGATTTGATGCGATACGTGCCATTGGCCACAGGCATGGCATAAGCCGCGCCTACAGATGGCGATGGTATAGGTATGCCCTTTTCTATCGGTATGCCGAAGTAAGGTATGTTGCCATCCCAGGCAAATTGCTGCATCATCAGGCGCCTGTCCCAGCCCGAGCCATTGGTATTGGCGGCGTGGTAAACTATCCACCACTGTATACCGTCGGGCGATTTTACAAATGAGGCATGCCCCGGCCCGTAAACATTGCCAAACTTAGAGAATGCGGCGGTTGATTGTTTTACCCACGATGATTTAGCCATCAAATTACTGTTAGTACAGGTAAGTCGACCCAGGCAATAATCATTTGTCCAGCTGCCGCTGGCTGAGTAAATGATATTCACTGTGCTGCCGCTGATGAGTGATGTTGGCCCTTCGTTAACGGTTGGTGTGCCCACCTTTTCCCAGGCATAATCCGGGCGAGATATTTCAACACGCTCGCCGGTAATGGTGTACGGGTTGCTCATTTTAGCGATGTACAGATATTGCGAAACGTTGGTGGTGCCTTCCCATCCCGACCATACAAAATACTGTTCGCCATTAAAATCGAACGGATGCCCGTCAATAGCCCAGCGATCAGTAGTGGGGGTAAGTTTGGCTTTGTAGTTGTAAGCCCCCGCAAGCGGGTCGCCGGAGTTGGTGCCGCCTTCAAGCGCGAACATGCGGTGATTGTCGTTATTGCCATTATCAGCGGCAAAGTAAACGTACCATCGGCCGCCACGATAATGCAATTCGGGCGCCCACAGGTTTGATGAATACATGGTGCCTGCCGGTGGGGTAAAGATGTAGGTTTTGGTTTGCTGTATCAGGTTTTGCAACGTGGCCGATTTGGTGATGTACAACCGCCCACCGTCTGATCCGCAATAGTAATAAAAGCCGCCAACGTGAATAACCCATGGGTCGTAATAACTGCCGTTATCAATAGATGGCAGAGCATTGGTAAAAATGGGCGATGCAGCAGTTTCTTTTTTGATAGTGTCGGTATCGGCAGGGTTATCTGCCGGCGCCTCCTGCTTTTTACAACTCGCAAATAAAATAATTACAATAGCCCACAGCATGAGCCTAAGTCCTGAAAGTTTTTTCATGATAGATAGGTATAGTTAATAAAATTGGTTGATGGTTAAACGGTGCGATTGAGTATTCTGTTTCAGTAGGTTGTGTTTTTTGTTGGTGGAGTAGGTTTGATGCGTTGGTGCACCGGTGTAAAAGTGTGGTGTTTATGTCAGCTTTTCAATTGTTATGTTTCATCACAACATCCTCACCTTTCTGCTGTTATAAGTTATTCGTATTTTTGTTATAGATGGATTTTAAACTTACCTCTGAATATCAACCCACAGGCGATCAGCCCGGCGCTATAAAGCAACTGGTTGAGGGCGTTAATAATGGCGATCAGTATCAAACCCTGCTGGGGGTTACCGGCTCGGGTAAAACCTTTACGGTGGCCAACCTTATCGCCCAAACACAACGCCCCACACTGATACTAAGTCACAATAAAACCCTTGCCGCTCAATTGTACGGTGAGTTCAAGCAGTTCTTCCCCGAAAACGCGGTGAACTACTTTGTGTCCTATTACGATTACTATCAGCCCGAGGCTTTCATCCCTACCACAAATACCTATATAGAAAAGGATCTGCAAATAAACGACGAGATCGAGAAGCTGCGCCTGCGCACCACATCAGCCTTAATGTCGGGCAGGAGGGATGTTATCGTGGTGTCGTCCATATCGTGTATTTATGGTATGGGTAACCCCGAGGATTTCGCTAATTCGGTATTCAAGTTTGCGGTAGGTACACGCATTAGTCGTAACGCTTTTTTGCATCGTTTGGTAGAGATATTGTACGCCCGCACCACGGCCGATTTTAAGCGTGGTACCTTCAGGGTTAAAGGCGATGTGGTTGATATTTTCCCGGCCTATATGGATCATGCCTATCGCGTATCCTTTTTCGGTGATGATATTGAGGAGTTAAGCACGTTTGATATCACGACGGGTAAAACCATCGAGAAGATGACGCACATGGTGCTGTATCCGGCTAACCTGTACGTTGCCCCGCGCGAGCGTTTCCAGCAATCGGTATGGGCTATACAGGAAGAACTGGAAACCCGTAAGAAACAGTTTATAGATGATAGTCGCTTTTTAGAAGCCAAGCGACTGGAAGAACGAGTGAATTACGATCTGGAAATGATACGCGAACTGGGCTATTGCTCGGGCATCGAGAACTATTCGCGGTTTTTTGATGGCCGTCAACCCGGTGCAAGGCCATTCTGTTTACTGGATTATTTTCCGGATGATTACCTGATGGTGATTGATGAGAGCCATGTTACCGTACCGCAAATACGCGCCATGTATGGTGGCGACCGTTCGCGTAAGATATCATTGGTTGATTATGGTTTCCGCCTGCCTGCCGCTATGGATAACCGTCCGCTTAATTTTCAGGAGTTTGAAAGGCTGGCACCGCAAACGGTTTACGTTAGCGCTACACCGGGCGACTATGAGCTCGAAAAATCAGAAGGTGTGGTGGTTGAGCAGGTGATACGTCCAACCGGTCTGCTTGATCCGGTTATTGATATACGCCCGATAATTAATCAGGTAGATGATCTGCTGGAAGAAGTGGATCAAACGATAAAAAAGGGCGACCGTATATTGGTTACCACTTTAACCAAACGTATGGCCGAGGAGCTGGCCAAGTACATGGATAAGCTGGGAATTAAATGCCGCTACATACACTCCGAAGTAAAAACCCTGGAACGTGTGGAGATACTGCGCGGTTTACGCCTGGGTGAGTTTGATGTGCTGATAGGTATTAACTTATTGCGAGAGGGTTTGGACTTGCCCGAAGTATCGCTGGTAGCCATATTGGATGCCGATAAGGAGGGTTTCCTGCGGTCGGAGCGTTCGCTGATACAAACTATTGGCCGTGCCGCGCGTAATGATCGGGGGCGGGTAATTATGTATGCCGATACCATTACCGATTCAATGCAGATCACGATGGACGAAACTAACCGCCGCCGCGAAAAGCAGATAGCCTATAACACCGAGCATGGTATTACACCGCGCACGGTAGGTAAATCAAAAGAAGCCATTATTGAGCAAACCTCGGTGGTCGACTTTAAGGGTGGCGTACAAAAGGCATACGTAGAGCAGGACAGCGTTAGCCTGGCTGCCGACCCGATAGTGCAATACATGAGCAAGCCTGATCTGAAAAAATCTATCGACAATACCCGCAAGGATATGCTTGCCGCCGCCAAGAACATGGATTTCCTGCTGGCCGCCAAGCTGCGCGACGAAATGTTCGCGCTGGAAAAAATGATGGAAGAAAGGTTTGGGGGTAAGTAGTCGGTGGTCATTAGGCGTTGGTCATTGGTCAGTGTTCTGGCATCTGTAATGCTCATTTATGTCAGCAGCTTCGCGCAGACACATGATAAATATGTTGGAAATTATTCAGATGAGTCAGGTCAAAGCATCACTCTGCGTGGAGATAATACGTTTGGGTATTCATCACAGGTGCATGGTTCAAAAAGCTGGGCTATTGGTACATGGAAAACAGTAAGTGATACTGTGTACTTAAATCAAACTATAATTTATGATACCGTAAAAACATCCGCCAGCGAGTATTATCTGATAGAATCTAATGATACCAAACGTGATGTGATCTTAAAAGAACATTTGGGGATGACTGCTTTGGGTTCAAATCAAATTACATCTAAATTGCCAGCATTATATTTCAAAAGAGGCCGTTTGTATATTGTTGCAGTGGACGGTCGCCTTATAAAACCTAAAGGCATAGGCTTGGATGGAAAAAAGCACAGAATGTGGTATAAGAAGAATAGAGCATAACATCTTTCAGAATAATGTCAAAAACCAACTGTGCATCATAAGCAAACATTTTTAGCGTTATTAACTTATATTTGCAGGCACAATATTAATTCGCATGGGATTATTACGTTTTTTATTCATAGCGATAGCGGTTTTATACATCGTGCGTATAATAGCACGTTTGCTGCTGCCTATGTTTTTTCAAAAAATTGTTAACAAAGCACAACAACAGGCTAATAACCAATACCGTCAGCAGCAACCTCCGCGTAAGCCCGAGGGAAGTATACGTGTTGACTATGTTCCGCACGAAAAGCGTTCATCAGTACCCGACAGCGAAGGCGAGTACGTAAGCTACGAGGAAGTTAAATAGCCTATGGTACCCGAGCAGGTTTTTAGGCGTCGCCCCCAGCATAACAACACTCCCGAAACGGTTATGCTTATCATCGTTAACTATGTGGTGTTCGCTATAGCTACACAAATGTTAGCTATGTGCACCAAAATAAATTCATTTTTTTGGGTTGTGCTTGGCTGCCTTGCCCTGTACAATTTCTACATCATCCGCCGCAACCGCGAGGAGCTTGACCGTATACGTATCATAGCTTATGTTTTGAGCTTGCTGGGTATGGTGGCCATGTTTTTCTTATTCCGCAGCAGGGCAACCCCTTGTTAAACATTCGTTTTAACTTTAATTTACAATCCGGGTCAAATTTCTATTTTTGAGCATTAATATTCATTTTAAACTATATTGATGAACAACTGGTTTAAGCGCAATGGCGTGCATTTAGCTGTAATAGCAGCTTTTTTAGTTATCTCATTTGCCTATTTCTTTAGTCCGCTGGTGCAAGGCAAAATGCTTTACCAGGGCGATGTTTCGCAGGCGCAGGCTATGCAGCGCGAGATAATGACTGTTAAGGAAAAAACAGGCCATGCCCCGTTATGGACCAACCAAATGTTTGGCGGTATGCCATCATACCAAATATGGGCACCATACGCGTCAAACATTACAACGCACGTAATTGATGTGCTTAAAACCGTGTTCCCTAACCCGGTTGATACCGTGTTGCTGTACCTGTTAGGTGGTTACCTGCTATTCAGCGTATTGCGCTTTAAGCCGATTATGGCCGCCGCGGGTGCCGTCGCTTTCGCGTTTTCATCATACAACTTTATTTATATAATGGCCGGGCACGCCAACCAGGCCTATGCCATAGCATTTTTTGCACCGTTGCTGGCAGGTATATTGCTAACGCTGCGTGGCCAATACCTCTGGGGTGGCGTTATCACCGCGTTTTTTATGGCGATGGAAGTACGCTCGAACCACGTGCAAATGACGTACTACCTTATGCTATCGCTTGTTATTTTGGTTGCAATTGAGGCTTATCATGCTATCAAGTCAAAACAAACGGCGGCTTTCCTTAAGTCGATAGGCACTTTGGCAGCATCGTTTGTGCTGGCTATATTGATCAATGCCGGTACGTTGTGGACAACCTACGAATACAGCCACTATACCATACGTGGTAAGGCTAACCTTACCGCCAAAGCCGATGGGGGCGAAACAAGTCAGGGTCTGGATAAAAGCTATGCCTATAACTGGAGCGAGGGTGTGGGTGAGATTATCACCTTCCTGGTACCTAACGCTTACGGCGGCGGCGACCACACTGCACTTGGCGATGATTCAAAAGCGGTTAAAGTACTTACCGAAAAAGGTGTCGACGCCGGCCAGGCGCAGGGCTTTTTACAGCAATTTACTTACTGGGGTGATAAGCCGGGAACAGCTGGCCCATGGTATTTCGGCGCTGTAGTGTGCTTTTTGTTCGTGTTTGGATTAATCGTAGTTAAAAACCGCCTTAAATGGTGGATAGTGGGTGCTACCTTACTAAGCATCCTGCTATCGTACGGTAAAAACTTTATTGTATTCTCTGATATCTTCTTTGATTACTTCCCGCTGTACAACAAATTCCGCGCGGTAGAATCAATACTGGCCATCGCGAGCCTTTGCTTCCCGACACTGGCATTTTTGGCCATTAACGAGGTGGTTACCGCTCAGGACAAAAAACCATTGTTCAATAAACTTAAAATATCGTTATACATAACCGGTGGTTTATTGCTGATCATGGCTATAGCTCCCGATATATTCTACAGCTTTAAGGGCGCTAATCAGGAAAGTATTGTAAACAACCTGACCCAAGCCTTTAACGGCGACACCGGCGTGGCCAACACTGTAGCGTCCGCCCTGGTGCAGGATAGAATATCGCTGGCTAAAGCCGATGCTATCCGTTCATTGATATTTGTGTTGATCACTTTCGGTATACTTTGGGCTTACATTAACGGCAAATTTAAAGCAGGTTTACTGGCCTTTGTATTTGTTGCCCTGGTGTTAGCCGATATGTGGACAGTTGACAAACGCTACCTGAAAGACAGCAACTTTGTTGATAAATCAGACTATCAGAATATTTATAAGGCCCGTGAGGTTGATAACATCATTTCGCGCGACACTACTTATTACCGTGTGATGGATCTGAGTTTGGGCGATCCGTTCCGCGATTCGTACACATCATACTTCCACAAAACCGTGGGTGGTTTCCACTCGGCACGTCTGCGTCGTTTTGATGAGTTGATGGAAAACCAGCTTTCAAAAGGCATCAACTCTGATGTGCTGGATATGCTGAACACCAAATACATTATCACTGCCGACCCTAAAACAGGCCAAACAGGTATGCAGCATAATGATGGCGCTTGCGGCAACGCCTGGTTTGTAAAGAGTGTTAAATATGCTGATAATGCCGATCAGGAAATGCAGGCCATCACCAGCTTTAACCCTAAAGAGGAAGCCATTGTTGACAAGCAATACAAATCGCTAATTAACGAGAAGAATCTTAACATCGACCCGAAAGCCGAAATTAAACTGGTAAGCTATAGCCCGGAGCATTTGGTTTACGAGAGTGGTTCAACCACATCGCAGATAGCGGTATTCTCTGAGATATATTACGATAAAGGCTGGAAGATGCTGATAGATGGCGAAGAAACTCCATACTTCCGTGCCGACTACCTGCTGCGTGCCGCGCAGATACCGGTAGGTAACCACAAAATAGAATTCATATTCCACCCAACATCATACTACGTGGGCGAGAACATATCACTTGCAGGTTCGGTATTATTAGTACTGATACTTGGCGGTGCCATATTCACCGAAGTACGCAAGAAAAAGGTAGCCTGATAGCAATATCAGATTCAATAAAAAGGAAAAGGCGGCAAGTTATCTTGCCGCCTTTTCCTTTTTATATAAAATTATTTAATATTAGTTGCCGCGTTTGCCGCCAAACAGGCGAAGCAATAACAGAAACAGGTTAATAAAGTCAAGGTATAAGGTTAAAGCGCCCATAACGGCCATCTTTTTGGTTGAAGCCTCGCCATATTCCATGCCCGAACCTATGCGTTTAAGTTTTTGAACATCATAAGCGGTAAGGCCAACAAATACAGCCACACCAACGTAGGTGATAATTTGGCTCAGGCCCTCGCTGTGCATAAAATAGTTAACCAATGAGGCTACTATTATGCCCACAAGCAGCATGGTAAGTATAGCGCCAAATTTGGTCAAATCTTGTTTGGTAGTATAACCCGCAATGGCCATTACACCAAACACTACCGACGTAGTGATAAATACACTTGCAATAGTTGATTGTGCGTAAACAGCAAATATGAAACTTAAGCTTAAGCCCATGGCCAATGCAAAAGCAAAGAACAGTACAATAAGCAGCGGGTAAGCAATTCTATTTATACCGAACGACATCACTAACACGAAGGCCAGCGGTGAAAACATTACTACGGTGCCAAAGCCGGTACGTTGCCCGGTTTCAAAATCTACTAATAACTTGAATAAAGTTATATCGTGGCCAAATATCCATGCCAAGCCTGCTGAAAGGCCAAGGGCAACGAACATCCACATAAATACGTTAGCGATGAATCTGCGCGATGCATCAGCATTTTCAATTTCAATTACGTTGTTGTAAACGTAAGGTTGGGTGTTATCCTGCATTATATTTTAAATTTTTAGGTTGTTTATGAATTTAGACAAGATCAAACCTATTTAGTTTAACCTCTTAATAAGCTGTTCTTCTACCTTTTTAAATACCTGTACGGGCTTAAGGCCGCGCCAAACCATTTCGTCCAGCTCGCCACCAAAGTTAATGTAATAGTCGATGTTGTTGCGTCTGAACTCCTCTATCACATGCTCCCTGAAGTTGATGCCCGCTATCCAGCCATCTTCCACCTCCTGAAACCACTCCTCGTAATAACAATCGTCAGACGAGTGGAAGTTCAGCACATTTTCGCCTATCAGTATAAATTTATTGATGCCCTCATCCATCATCAGCTCGATCAGCTCGCGCTTAAGCATCATAACATCATTGTTTATGGCATCGTTCCATTCGCCAATAAACTCAATGATGGCGTAGCCTTTATCGTAATCAACAAAAATTACCTTAAGGTACAGTGTGTTCGAGCCAAAGGTATCCCATTGGGGGTGCAACAGGTAGTTATATATCTGTTTATCAAACTCAAATTCGCTGTATTCGGTAGCGTAAAAAGGCGATTGTTCATCCTCCGAGGCTACATAATCATCGCGCCATTTGTAATATGGTTCTATTTCGTGCATTTGCCTGTTGTAATATGGCCACAGGTGGCCTTTTTAACATTATTGTTTTAACCCGGCAGCCTCAACCGCCTTACGCACGCTGCCATGCTCCTTTAGCAGATCGGCAGCGGTAGCTTCATCCAGCCCCGTTTCGGCCATTACCATGCGGGTGCCACGGTCAATCAGTTTATTGTTTGATAACTGCATATCCACCATCTTATTACCCTTAACGTGTCCTAATTGTATCATAACACTGGTGGTAAGCATGTTCAAAACCAACTTTTGGGCAGTGCCGGCCTTCATGCGGGTTGATCCGGTTACAAACTCGGGGCCTGTTACCACCTCAACCGGGTACTGCGCCTCGGCAGCAACCGGGCTGCCGCTGTTGCAAACTATGCAGCCGGTAAGGCAGCCATTGGCATTTGCCGTGTTCAAGCCGCCAATAACGTAAGGGGTTTTGCCCGATGCCGCTATGCCAACCACCGCGTCCTTATCGGTAATATTATAGGCCAGCATATCCTGCCAGGCTTGTTGGTCGTCATCCTCGGCAAATTCTACGGCCTTGCGTATCGCGCCATCGCCACCGGCAATAATGCCTATCACCATATCAAAGGGTACGCCGTAAGTAGGCGGGCATTCTGATGCGTCAACAACACCCAAACGGCCGCTTGTGCCCGCGCCAATATAAAACAGGCGGCCACCATTGCGCATACGCTCCGCAACGCCTGTAACAAGTGCCTCAATTTGGGGCAGAGCTTTTTCAACGGCTAAGGGTACGGTTTTATCTTCCTGGTTGATATTTTGCAGCAGCTGGCCCACACTCATCTTTTCCAGATCGTTATAGTATGAGCTTTGCTCGGTAGTAGCTTCCATTTATAGTATATTTTAGATTAACAAAATTCGGTAAAATTCATCAAATAGTGTAATGCGCAAATTATACGCACAACTTAATTTAATTATCTTTGTGTTAATATAATACTAATGAAACGGACCGCTTCCATAATATTCAGATCTGCCTTTCTTATTTTGATAGGGGTGGTTTTGGGTATGTACCTGGGTGGCGGTGATATGGATGGCCAGCCGTTCGGCCTGTCGTTAAACCGTAGCGACAAAATGTCGAAAGTGTTGGAGCTGGTTCAGTATAACTATGTCGACTCGGTAAATGTGGATAGCATTGAGGGTGCCACGGTGAACGAATTGCTGCAAAAGCTTGATCCGCATTCGCTATACCTGCCGCCAAGGCAGGCCACCGCCGTTAACGAACGTTTAGAGGGTGGTTTCACAGGTTTAGGTATTGAATACAGTTTGCTGCGCGATACCTTGGTTATTACGCAGGTATATCCAGGTGGCCCGGCTGCTAAGGCGGGCATAACCGGCGGCACTAAGGTGATCACCGTTAACGGTAAACAATTCGCAGGTATTGGTATTACCGATAGTGTTGTAACTAAAACATTGTTGCAAAAAGGTAAGCAGGTTAATGCCATCACCATAAGCGCCTTATTGCCTGATAATATTATAACTCCTAAAACATTTACCCTAAAGCCCGGCCGTGTGCCATTAAGCAGTCTTGATGCCGCTTATGTAGCCGGTAATGAGGTGGGCTATATCAAGATCAGTAAATTCGCTGCAACCACTAATGCCGACTTTAAAAAGGCGATAGCCAAGCTAAAGGCCGAGGGCGTTAAAAAACTGGTGCTCGATCTGCGTGGCAATGGAGGCGGTTACCTTACCGCGGCTACTGAAATGGCCGACGAGTTTTTACCCAAAGGCGACCTGATTGTTTACACCAAAGGCGTGCACGAACCCCGTACCGACTACTTTGCTACCGACTCAGGTAGTTTTGAGGAAGGTAGCATGGCCGTGCTGATAGATGAATATTCGGCCTCGGCCAGCGAGATATTATCAGGTGCTTTGCAGGATCTGGATCGTGCGGTTATAGTTGGTCGCCGATCATTCGGTAAGGGTCTGGTACAACAGCAATTCCCTTTTGATGATGGTTCGGCAGTAAACTTAACCGTTGCCCGGTATTATACTCCATCGGGTAGATCGATACAAAAATCGTACAGCCGTGGCATTACCAGCTATCGTAATGAACTGGCTGATAGGATGCGCAAGGGTGAGCTTTTCTCTGCCGATATGAGTGTGAACGATAGCGCCATGAACAAGCGCTCGCCATACCGCACCAGCAGCGGCAAAAAGGTATTTAGCGGCGGCGGCATTATGCCCGATATTTTTGTTCCGGCTGATACTACGCAGAGCACTCCGCTAATAATATCATTGACAGATGCGCAGGCCTTTACATCGTACGTGTTAGATAAAATGCAGCCCATGCTGCGCATGCATACCGTGGCCGATAAGTTTGTTAATACCTATACCATTACCGATGCCGAGCTGGATAGCTTTATGCAGTACGCATCAAACTTAATAAAACCTGTTAGCAAAACCGATGTACTGGCCAATGCCCCAGCCATAAAAACATTATTAAAGGCCTATGCCGCCCGTTTTAAATGGGGCGATAGCGCTTATTACCGTGCCGTAAATAACAACGATAGCACTTTTAACAAAGCGCTGACGGCTATCAGGTAAAAACAGTTGCACATTATAAACTTATTGTGCAATTTTACAACGCTTATGGAGAAAGACGGAGGGATTAGACCCTGCGATGTCTTAGCAACCTGTGCTTACAAGGTGCTACATTCTACTTAGCTGCAAACTAAGCAGTTAAGACAGATAAGCGAAAGTCAGATAGAATACCCGACTTTTCGAGATAAGCTTTAGTATAGTATGCAGTTAGTAGTTGGCAGTATGCAGTTATGCATATCAAAACTTTACTTGTATGCTATTGCCGGTGGTAACTGCCCACCGCAAACTGTAAACTGAGCAATGGACATTAGAGAAGAACTGAAAAAACGCATACTGGTTATTGACGGGGCGATGGGTACCATGATACAGCGGTACCAGCTTACCGAGGCCGATTTTCGTGGCGAGCGTTTTGCCGCGCACCCATCGGACTTAAAGGGTAATAACGACCTGCTTAACCTTACGCGCCCTGATATTATTAAGGCTATACATGCCGAGTACCTGGATGCAGGTGCCGATATTATTGAAACCAACACCTTCAGCACCCAGCGTATATCGCTGGCTGATTACCACATGGAGGAGCTGGGCTATGAGCTGAGCTACGAAGGTGCCCGCATTGCCCGCGAGGTAGCCGACGAGTACAACCAGAAAACACCCGAAAAGCCCCGCTTTGTAGCCGGTGCCGTTGGCCCTACAAACCGTACGGCTTCCATATCGCCGGATGTGAACGACCCGGGTTACCGTGCCGTTAGCTTTGACGATTTGGCCGAAGCTTACTATGAGCAGGTACGCGGCTTGGTTGATGGTGGCTCGGACTTGCTACTGGTCGAAACCATATTTGATACCCTGAACGCCAAGGCTGCGTTGTTTGCCATCCAGCGCTATGCGGAGGAAAGCGGCAAGCATCTGCCTATCATGATATCGGGTACTATTACTGATGCTTCGGGCCGTACTCTTTCGGGGCAAACGGTCGAGGCGTTCTGGAATTCTATCCGTCATGCTAATTTATTGTCGGTAGGGTTGAATTGTGCTTTGGGTGCCCGTGAGATGCGCCCTTATCTGGAAGAACTTTCAAACAAGGCTGACGTATTTATATCGGCATATCCTAACGCGGGCCTGCCCAACGAGTTTGGCGCTTATGATGAAACCCCGCACGAAACCGCCCATCAGGTTGATGATTTTATAAAGGCCGGATTGGTAAATATAGTAGGTGGTTGTTGTGGCACTACGCCTGATCACATCAGCTGCATTGCCGAGCGTGCCGAAAAATTCGCTCCGCGCCAGCTGCCGCAAATTGATCCGTATTTACGCCTGAGTGGTTTAGAGGCGGTAACACTTACTCCCGAAACCAACTTTGTGAACGTGGGTGAGCGTACCAACATCACCGGTTCGCCAAAATTCTCGAAGCTTATTTTGGCCGAGGATTATGAGGCTGCCCTGACGGTTGCTCGTCAGCAGGTTGAAGGTGGTGCCCAGGTGATCGACATTAATATGGACGAGGGCATGATCGATTCGGAAGCGGTGATGGTTAAATTTCTGAACCTGGTTGCTTCTGAACCTGATATTGCCAAACTGCCCATCATGATCGACTCCTCTAAGTGGACAGTGATAGAATCGGGATTGAAGTGTTTGCAGGGCAAAGGCATTGTAAACTCCATCTCGCTAAAAGAGGGCGAAGAAAAATTTAAAGAATACGCGCGCAAGGTACAAAGCTATGGCGCCGCCGTAGTGGTAATGGCGTTTGATGAAACCGGCCAGGCCGACTCATTGGAACGCCGTAAAGAGATATGCGGGCGCTCATACAATATATTGGTTAACGAGGTTGGTTTCCCTCCGCAGGATATCATCTTTGACCCGAATATACTTACCGTGGCTACCGGTTTGGAGGAGCATAACAACTATGCTGTCGATTTTATTGAAGCCACCCGCTGGATAAAGCAAAACCTGCCACACGCTAAGGTGAGTGGTGGTGTAAGTAATATATCGTTCTCGTTCCGTGGTAATAACGTGGTGCGCGAGGCTATGCACTCGGCATTTCTTTACCATGCCATTAAGGCCGGGCTGGATATGGGCATTGTTAACGCCGGTATGCTTGAGGTGTATGAGGAAATACCTAAAGACCTGCTGGTACTGGTTGAGGATGTATTGCTTAACCGTCGCCAGGATGCTACCGAGCGTTTGGTTGAATTTGCCGATACCATAAAAAGCAAAGGCAAAGAGATAGTTCGTGATGAGGAATGGCGAAAAGATCCGGTTGAGAAACGCCTATCGCATGCGCTGGTAAAAGGTATTGTTGAATACCTGGATGCCGATGTTGAGGAAGCACGCCAGCAATATGCCCGTCCGCTTGAGGTAATTGAAGGGCCGCTGATGGATGGCATGAACATAGTAGGCGATCTGTTCGGCTCGGGGAAGATGTTTTTGCCCCAGGTGGTAAAATCAGCCCGTGTAATGAAAAAAGCGGTGGCTTACCTGCTGCCATTTATAGAAGCTGAAAAGGCCAGGAACGCTACAGGTAGCCAACGCAGCAGCGCAGGCAAGGTGCTTATGGCCACTGTAAAAGGCGACGTGCACGATATTGGTAAGAACATTGTAGGTGTGGTATTAGCCTGTAACAACTTCGAGGTTATTGACCTTGGTGTGATGGTGCCCGCCCAAAAAATAATTGAAGAAGCTAAAAAACAAGAGGTAGATATTATCGGCCTGAGTGGCCTTATCACCCCATCGTTGGATGAAATGGTTCATTTCGCAAAAGAGATGGAGCGTGAAGGTTTCACCATGCCGCTATTGCTTGGCGGGGCAACCACCTCACGTATACATGCCGCGGTAAAGGTAGCGCCAAATTATTCGGGCCCTGCCATACACGTACTGGATGCATCGCGCAGTGTAACTGTTTGCAGTAACCTGATGAACCCCACCGTGCGCGATAATTATGTTGACGGCATTAAAGAGGAATACGCTAAAGCCCGCGAAGCGCATTTAAATAAGCGTAACGATAAGCGCTTTGTAAGCATTGATGATGCCCGCCGCATGAAGTGCAACATTAACCTGAATGGGTCGATACCTAACAAGCCAACGTTTACCGGGGTAAAGGTTATTGAATCTTTCCCGCTGGAGCAATTGCTGCCTTATATCGACTGGACACCGTTTTTCCATACCTGGGAGCTGCGCGGCAGTTATCCGAAAATATTTAACGACAAGTTTGTGGGCCAGGAAGCGCAAAAACTGTTTGACGACGCGCAGGTGCTGCTTAAACGTATTGTTGACGAGAAGCTGCTGCATGCCAACGGTGTTATCGGTTTTTGGCCGGCCAACAGCGTGGGCGATGATATTGAACTATACACTGATGAAACCCGCCGGCACGTCATCACCAAAATACATACCCTACGCCAGCAAGCTGAAAAAGCTAAGGACGAGCCATACTACGCATTGTCCGACTTCATCGCGCCAAAAGAAAGCGGCGTGCCCGATTACTGGGGCGGCTTCGCCGTAACCGCCGGTTTGGGTTGCGATGAATTGGTAGCCGAGTTTGAAAAAGACCACGACGATTACAACAGCATTATGGCCAAAGCCCTTGCTGACCGTTTGGCCGAGGCCTTTGCCGAAAAAATGCACGAGCTGGTGCGTAAGGATTACTGGGGCTATGCTAAAGATGAACACCTGGATAATGTCGACCTGATCAAGGAGCAATACCAGGGTATCCGCCCGGCACCGGGTTATCCGGCCTGTCCGGATCATACCGAGAAAACTACTTTGTTCGAGCTGTTAAAAGCCGAGGACAATGCCCATATGTACCTTACCGAAAGCCTGGCCATGATGCCTGCCGCGTCAGTAAGCGGGTTCTACTTCGCGCATCCGCAGGCAAGGTACTTTGGTTTGGGTAAAATAGGCAAGGATCAGGTTACTGACTACGCCCACCGCAAAGGCATGACCATTGAAGACGCCGAAAAATGGCTGGGGCCGAACCTTAACTATTAGGAGCCCCCCGGCCCCCTAAAGGGGGAGTATTATATTATATTTGACAACTAACGCTAATCTATATCCAAAAAATCCCCCTTTAGGGGTTAGGGGCTAATGAAGATCACCGAACATATCCAAAACGCCAACGGCAAAACACTTTTTTCATTTGAATTGATACCACCTTTAAAGGGGCAAAGCATACAGGGTATTTATAACGCTATCGATCCGTTGATGGAGTTTAATCCGCCGTTTATTGATGTTACCTCGCTGCGCGAGGATTATATTTATAAGCAGCATGATAACGGCCTGCTCGAAAAGCTGAGCTATCGTAAGCGCCCGGGTACTATAGCCATCTGCGCGGCTATCATGAACAAGTATAAGGTGGATACTGTGCCGCATATGCTTTGTGGTGGTTTTACTAAGGATGAAACCGAGAATGCGCTGGTTGATCTGCAATTTTTGGGTATTGATAACGTGCTGGTGCTGCGTGGCGATGCCCGCCGTGGTGATGCTACGTTTATCCCAACACCTAACGGACACTGCTATGCTACCGATTTGTTGCAACAGGTGGTTGACATGAACAATGGCAAATACCTGCACGAAGATTATGGCGACATGACGCGTACCGATTTTTGCGTAGGTGTGGCAGGTTATCCTGAAAAACACTTTGAGGCGCCAAACCTGAAATCTGATTTCCAATACCTCAAGCAAAAGGTTGATATGGGCGCTGAGTTTATCGTAACGCAGATGTTTTTCGACAACCAAAAGTATTTTGACTTTGTGAACAAATGTCGCGAGCATGGCATCAACGTGCCAATTATTCCGGGGTTAAAGCCTATCACCGCGTCAAAGCAACTGGTTAGCCTGTCAAAAACATTTTTTATTGATATGCCAGAGAATTTGGTAGATGCCATACAAGGCTGTAAAAACGAGAAGGATGTAAAAGATGTTGGTATAGAATGGATGATAAACCAATGCAAGGAATTAGTTAAATTCGGAGCGCCGGTGCTGCACTTTTATACCATGGGTAACCCTGGCCCAACAAAGCGCATTGCCGAGGCTATATTTTAACTAACATATATTATACTATTTGATCTAAACCTTACACAATTATATGAAACTGTACGCTTTCTTGCTGGGCATAGCTTTGCCCTTTACTGCCATTGCGCAATCAAATTATAAGGATGGCTATATCGTAAAAAATAATGGCGATACTATTCGCGGTAAGGTTGACTTGCAAGAGTGGGCCATTACGCCAAAAACCATCCATTTTAATAGCGGGAACGGTGCTGAACAATATTCGCCTAAAACCATTAAGGCTTTCTTTGCTGAGCCCAACTACAACTATGTAAGCTACACGGGCAGCATCAGCAACAACCACAACAAGTTTCCGGATGTTGATAAACTGCGTGATACCACCACCCATATTGATACCATCTTTTTACGCAAGGTAGTTGACGCGCCCGATCAGCTATCGCTGTTCGCTGTGAACGATGCTCTTAAACCGCGATATTTTTACAGCTATAAAAACGAGCAGCCTGTTGAGCTGATCATGTACAATTATTACTATCAGCCCACGGGTGGGGGATTAGTTGATGAGAGTATGCTGCGCGAGGAGAAATTCTTTGTTCAACAGCTATTCAATATTGCCCGCCAACATCCTGAATGGGGTACCTTTACCATACGCGATTTTCAATGGCTGAAATACCGCCAGCCTGATCTGGAAAAGATGATATATAAACTGAATGGCAGCAAGGCAAAAAGTGTGAGTACAATTGGTAGCAGATTTTACGTTGGCGCTGGCCTGCTTATGCCCTTTACAAGTTTTAGCGGGCAAACACGTTTTGCCAGTGGGAATGCTGATAGCAAACCAGGATTAAAATTAGCTGCGGGTTTTGATGTGTTCGGCAATACATCTATACAGCGTTTAGTTTTCAGGGCTGAGCTTGGTGCCGAGTTCTCAAGCACAAGTAACAGTGCCGATGTGATCAATTCCATTGATGATAAAACTACCCAGTACTACCAGATAAAGCGTAACGCGTTTTTTATAACGCCAAACCTGTTGTTCAATTTTTACAGCAAACCTGGCCTAAAGGTTCATGCGGGTGCAGGGTTAAGCCTTGTTTATAACAAATATTCATCAAACAAAATAGTTGGTGGCGAAAAGCTGGGTGATGGCAGCGGCTTTTATTATGAAACATATGATATGGGCACCCTGACCATCGCGTTGCCGGTGCAACTGGGTATTCAGTTTAATAACCGGTTTGAGGGAGCAATTGGCTATACAATGCCTGCTTATATAAATACTGAGGCTGACTATAAAGTATCAGCATCTTCATTTAATGTAACATTCCGTTATTTTATCAATTAAAATATACCGTACTCAAATTTATATAAAGGGACATGCTTTAAAGTATGCCCCTTTTTTGTAACTCATTCTCCAGCTCAGCTGCCGAAGTAAAGGCTATACCATCAATTCCCAGCTCAATAGCTGCTTTAACGTTACGCAGGTTATCATCAATAAAAATGGTTTCTTCGGGTTTTAGGTTGTAGCGGTTAAGCAGTATGTTATAAAATTCGGGGTGAGGCTTGCGGTTTTTTTCAATGCCTGATACTACCACGCCGTCAAACTCCTTTAAAAACGGATATTCCTGCTCGGCTATCACAAAGGTTTCGGCGCTCCAGTTGGTGAGGGCGTATAGCTTAAAGCGATCATCATTTTTAAGGCGATCAAATATCTTAACAGTTCCGGCTATTTCGCCGCCAAGCATTTCTGTCCAGCGACTGTAAAAGGCGCGTATGTTGGCCTCATGGTCGGGGTGTTGTTTAACCAGCAACTCGGTACCATCGGCAAGGCTGCGCCCGGCATCCTGCTCCTCGTTCCAGTCGGGTGTGCAAATGTTCGTTAAAAAGTCGGTTATCTGCTGCTCGTTGCTAAATATTTTGCGGTATAAAAGGCGTGGGTTCCAGTCTATCAACACACCGCCGAGGTCGAAAATTATGGCTTTTATCATTATAATATCAAGTTGAAAAGGTTGCGTAAATGTAAGCTTATTAATGTTTAACTTGCGTTAAGTGAAAGCGATGTTGTGCGGTTGGTCAATCTAAAGCCTATAAAACAACTAAACAATACACCATGAGTTTTCAAGACCAGATCCGTTCACTTTTTGTTGATGAAAGCCAGATACCTGACGAGTACAGGATAGATGAAGTTCATCAGCGTGAATACCTCAGCAACGGCGAAATGAAGCCCTGGGATGGCGATGTTACCGAAGTTTACTCGCCCGTTTGCCTCCCTACCCCCAACGGACTTAAACGCAAATTAATTGGCACCTACCCGGTTTGTACCGAAAAGGAAGCTACTGAAGCCCTTGATGCCGCTATTGCCGCCTATGATAACGGCCGCGGTGAATGGCCCACCATGAGCCTCGACCAGCGCATTAAGTGCATGGAAAAGTTTGTGTACAAGATGATAGAGCAGCGTAGCCTTGTGGTTAAGCTGCTGATGTGGGAGATCGGTAAATCATACGCCGACTCGGCGAAGGAGTTCGACCGTACGGTGGAGTACATCAACGCCACTATTGATGGTTTGAAGGATATTGACCGCCAATCGTCGCGCTTTGAAATGGCAGAGGGTATCATAGCCCAGATACGCCGATCGCCGATAGGGGTGGTGCTGTGCATGGGGCCGTTCAACTATCCGCTTAACGAAACCTTTACCACACTCATCCCCGCCATTATTATGGGCAACACCCTGCTGTTTAAACCACCTAAGCATGGCACGCTTTTGCATTACCCATTATTAAGGGCTTTTCAGGAGGCCTTCCCGAAAGGGGTAGTGAACACCATTTACGGTCGTGGTGCCGATGTTACCCCGGGCTTGATGCAAACCGGCAAGATCAACGTGCTGGCCTTTATTGGCTCGAGCAAGGTTGCCAATGGTTTAAAAAAGAGCCACCCCAAGGTTAACCGCCTTCGCGCAGTGTTAAGTTTGGATGCCAAGAACGCGGCCATAGTAACCAAAAATGCCGACCTTAAACTGGCTGTGAGCGAATGTATATTAGGCGCCCTGTCTTTCAACGGACAACGCTGTACAGCCATTAAAATGATATTTGTGCATAAGGAAGTAGCCGATGAGTTTTTAACCCTGCTGAGCGAAAGTATATCCAAACTAAAAATTGGCCTTCCGTGGGAAAAAGATGTAAAGATAACCCCGCTGCCCGAACCACATAAGCCCGATTATTTGAAGGAGTGCATTGATGACGCGGCAGCCAATGGCGCCCATGTGGTGAACGAAAATGGCGGCGTAACAGCCGAATCATTCGTGTTCCCGGCGGTGGTGTACCCGGTTAATGATAAGATGAAGCTGTACCGCGAGGAGCAGTTTGGCCCCGTGATACCGGTTGTACCTTATGAATCCATCGAGGAGCCGATAGCCTACCAGATAGACTCGCCGCATGGCATGCAGGTAAGTATTTTTAGTAACGATGCCAAGGAGATATCATCACTTATCGATCCCTTTGTTAACTTGGTTAGCCGCGTGAACATCAATGCCCAATGCCAGCGCGGGCCGGATGTTTTTCCGTTCACCGGTCGTAAGGATAGCGCCGAGGGCACATTATCAGTTCATGACGCGTTGCGGTCATTCTCCATCCGCTCGCTGGTAGCTACCAAACTGAATGATGTGAATAAACAAATTATCAACGAAATAGTACACGATAACGACTCGAATTTTCTCAGCACAAAATTCATCCTGTAAGTACTTAAACACTTACATTATGCAAAGCCTCCGCTACACACGGAGGCTTTTTTTGTAATTAATCTGTTATTGACGGTTTTGTTAACGTTGCACGCTTATATTTAGAAAGTTGAAAATTTTGCTCAACAAAATGTTAAGGCTATTGCTAAACCAACAATTAAAAACTATAATTGTCAAACAGACATATTAAACCTAAAAACAAATAATGAAAACACTTTCTACCGGTGACTACACCGTGTTTTTTGTGTACCTGATCGTCGTGTCGCTATACGGATTTTGGGTGTACAAACGCAAACACAACGCTGACGCTACTTCAAAAGACTATTTTTTGGCCGAAGGATCACTAACATGGTGGGCAATTGGCGCTTCATTGATCGCCTCAAATATTTCGGCCGAGCAGTTCATCGGTATGAGTGGTTCGGGCTTTAAAATGGGTTTGGCTATTTCAACTTACGAGTGGATGGCCGCCGCCACGCTGGTAATTGTGGCTATATTTTTTATCCCGGTATACCTGCGCAATAAAATATTTACCATGCCGCAGTTTTTGCACCAGCGGTATAACAGCACCGTAGCCATGATTATGGCGGTGTTTTGGTTGTTGCTGTATATTGTGGTTAACCTGATGTCGATCCTGTACCTGGGTGCATTGGCGGTAAGCGGTATATCAGGCTTAAACCTGGAATTGTGTATCGGTTTGCTGGCAGCGTTCTCTATAATCATTACCCTGGGTGGTATGAAGGTAATTGGTTATACCGATGTTATACAGGTGTTTGTATTGATATTAGGAGGTTTGGTAGCTACTTACCTCGCTATCGGCCAAATCAACAGCATATCAGGCAGTACCGGTATTTTAGGTGGATTGAAGGTGTTACATACCGAGGTGAATGATCACTTCCACATGATATTTAACAAAGAGAATTCAAACTATATGGATTTGCCGGGCCTTTCAGTACTGATAGGCGGTATGTGGATCACCAACCTTAACTATTGGGGTTGTAACCAATACATTACCCAGCGTGCCCTGGGTGCTAACCTGAATACGGCTCGTGGCGGTATATTGTTCGCTGCGTTTTTAAAGCTGTTAATGCCGGTTATTGTGGTATTACCGGGTATTGCGGCTTACTACCTGTACCAAAAAGGTATGTTTCAGCAGGAGATGCTGAGCGCTAAAGGCGTGGTTGATGTTAATAAAGCTTATCCATCATTATTAAACCTGCTGCCTTCGGGCTTAAAAGGTTTGTCGTTCGCGGCATTAACGGCAGCTATTGTGGCCTCGTTAGCGGGTAAGGCCAATAGTATAGCAACCATATTTACGCTCGATATCTACAAAAAAGCCATTAAGCCCGATGCTACCGATAAGCAATTGGTATCATTAGGTAAATGGTCGGTAGTGGTATCAATGGTATTGGGTGTAATACTTTCACTGTTAATTGGCGATGCGCTGATGGGTGAGGGTAAGCAAGGTTTTCAATACATACAGGAGTACACAGGCTTTGTATCTCCGGGTATCTTCGCCATGTTCATCCTGGGTTTCTTCTGGAAAAAAACTACATCAAACGCGGCCTTGTTCTCAACCATCGGTGGCTTTGTGTTCTCGGTAATATTCAAATTCCTGCCTTATTGGGCCGACCTGTCGTTTATGGCGCCTTACGGTTTCGCAAAGGATAACGGTACCGGCGTTTACGAAATACCGTTCCTTGATCGTATGGGTTTCGTATTCCTGATATGTGTTACGGGTATGTACATCATCTCAAAAATTGATGAGTCCAAAGGTGTAAAAACCAACGGACTGGAGATCGAATCGTCAATGTTCCGTACCTCAAGGGCCTTTACCGCGGGTGCGCTGCTTATCGGCGGTATATTGGTTGCGTTGTACAGCATGTTCTGGTAATAAATACTTTATACAATATTTTAAGCGCCTGTGCCATTGGTACAGGCGCTTTTTTTATGCCGATTTGATAAAAGGCTTTCCATTTTGAAAGGATAGATAGAGTGCTGTCCCGATAAAGTTGAAATATAATTGATTGTGATATAGCTCATTGGATGGGCGAAGGCAGGTTGTGGCTACATTGGCATTTAGTTTATGGCAGATGTGTGATCAAATAACATAATGATCACGACTTAATAAACTAAATAACCATGGAAAACGACTCCTTCATTGTAAGGCTGGCAACACCCGATGATGATATTTATGCGCAACAGATCTCCGAAGAAACCGAACGCTCCGCCATAGCGCGTGGCTCGGGGATATCAAAACGGCCCGTAAGCAGCATAATTGAAAAGATACACGATGGCAAAGCCGTAGTAGCCGTAAGCGGCGATGGCCATTGGGCGGGCTTCTCGTACATTGAGGAGTGGGAGAGCGGCAAATTCGTATCAAACAGCGGCCTCATCGTATCGCCCGAATACCGGCAGCTGGGTGTGGCAGCCGCCATTAAGGAAGAAATATTCCGCCTCTCGCGCGAGAAATATCCCGAAGCGCAAATATTCTCCATCACCTCCGGTTTGGCTATCATGAAACTCAATACCCGCCTGGGCTTTGAACCGGTAACCTACTCCGAAATTACTACCGACGAACATTTTTGGCAAGGCTGCAAAAGCTGCGTTAACCACAACGTACTCGAGGGTAAATGCCGCTGCAATTGCCTGTGTACCGCCATGCTGTTCAATCCTTCAAAAAATTAAATAACCCATATTATGGAACAAGTATTGATTCATCCCACGGTGGATGATGCTGAAAGAATAAACGCTTTGGCTGCCGATGCCCTGCAACTACTCATTCACCTGATAGCCACCCCATCATTCAGTGGCGAGGAAGATGGTACCGCCGCCCTCATCACCGGGTTTTTAGATGCGCACCACATACCCGTGCACCGCAATTATAATAATTTGTGGGCCTTTAACAAGCATTACCATTCGGCAAAGCCTACCATCCTGCTCAATTCGCACCACGATACAGTTAAACCCAACGCGGGCTACACGCTCGACCCATTTGAACCAACAATTACCGACGGCCGATTATATGGTTTAGGCAGCAATGATGCCGGTGGATGTTTGGTATCGCTGTTAGCGGTATTCGCGTATTTTTATGAGGATGAGCATTTGCCGTTCAACCTGTGTATGGCAGCTACGGGCGAGGAGGAGAACTCAGGATATAACGGCCTGAATGCGGTGTTGCCTTATTTGGGCAACATTGCTTTCGCTATAGTTGGCGAGCCTACACAAATGCACATGGCCACCGCCGAAATGGGTAACATGGTGTTGGATTGCGTGTGTTATGGCAAACCTGGCCATGCTGCCCGCAACGAGGGCGATAACGCGGTGTACAAGGCGCTAAAAGCGGTGCAATGGTTCAGTACCTATCAGATCCCTAAGCAACCGGCGTTTATGTGGCCGGTGAAAATGAGTGTTACGCAAATAAACGCGGGCATACAGCATAACATTATTCCGCACGAATGCCGTTTTACGGTTGATGTAAGGCTGAACAGTTGCTACACAGCTGATGAAGTGTTGGATGCCATAAAAAGCTACACCGACTGCGAGATAACCGTGAGGCCGGGCGTAATGCAACCATCATCAATCAGCCACATACACCCGTTGGTACTTTCGGGTATTGATCTGGGGCGTAAAACCTATGTATCACCCACCAGTTCTGATCAGGGTTGGTTGACTGTGCCCTCCATGAAAATGGGTCCCGGCGATTCGGCACGCTCACACATGGCTGATGAATACGTTTTTGTGGATGAGATACGTGAGGGTATCGACCTGTATATACGCCTGCTGGATAACCTGGTGTACAGGCTTATTCATAACCCGGAGCTCCCGCTGAACGATCTTTGCTGAACATATTGAATACAGTCGCTATAATCACCACAGCTATACACCCAATAGCGTTCAACCATAAGTATGCCACTACCTCATAATATCCCATCAGGCAAATGATGGCTTCGGTAATAATGGCTGCCCAAAATACCGATGTGCCGCTAATGCGTTTAAGGTAAAATGCCACCACAAATACACCTAATATGGTACCGTATAAATATGATCCCAGCTGATTGACCGCTTCAAGCAGGTTACCCAGTTTGCCGGCGTACAGCGCCATGCCAATGCTGGCCACACCCCAAATCACGGTTGCCCATCGCGAAGCGTTGAAGTAGCCTTTGTCGCTTACCTTGGGGTTTATTACGCGTTTGTAAATATCAACCACACTGGTTGATGCCAGGGAGTTAAGCGCGCTGGCTGTCGACCCCATCGATGCTAAAAACACAATGGCTATCAGCAAGCCTATCAGCCCATGCGGCAGGTATTGGGTAACAAAGCTTAAAAAAACGTAGTTGGTATCGTTGGTATCAGCTTTGGCGTTGTTCTTCTTCATCAGGTCTACCGCCTGTTGGCGAAGTTGCAGGGCATCGGCATCAGCCTTTTTCAATTCGGTTTTTGCTGAGGATATTTTATCCGCGTCATCACTCTCAAATGCCGATAACAGGTTTTGCGCCGCTACCTTACGCTGCTCAAATACCCTGGCATGGTTTTGCTCAATAGCTTTGTATTGTGGTGCGTAGCTGCTGTTCTTTACCTGGTCAACCTCGTAACTGTTAAAAAATACCGGTGGTTTATTAAACTGATAAAAAGCGAACACCAGCACCCCGATAAGCAATATCAAAAACTGCATCGGTATTTTGATCAGTCCGTTCATGATTAGCCCCATGCGGCTTTGCGCTACCGAGCTGCCGGTCAAATATCTGCCTACCTGACTTTGATCGGTACCGAAATAGGATAACTGTAAAAAGAAACCGCCAATTAATCCGCTCCAAACATTGTAGCTGTTGTCGGGGTCAAACTTCCAGTCTATCACATTCATGCGGCCGAGCTTACCGCTTAGCTTAAGCGCGTCAACAAAGCCAACGTTGTCGGGCAATAACCTTACCACCATAACCCCGGCAAAAAACATCCCTAAAAATATGATGCTCATTTGCAGCATTTGGGTGTACGATACCGCTTTGGTGCCACCGTAAACGGTGTAAAAAATTACCAATCCGCCTATAAAAAGGGTGGTGTAGGTAATATCAATATGTAAAATGGTTGACAGGATGATGGATGGCGCATAGATGGTAATACCCGTTGAAAGTCCGCGCTGTATCAAAAACAGGAACGAGGTAAGCACCCGTGTTTTCAGATCAAAGCGTTGCTCCAGGTACTCGTACGCGGTATAAACCTTAAGCCGGTGAAATATGGGTACAAAGGTGATGCACAGCACAATCATGGCCAGGGGCAGCCCGAAATAGAACTGTACAAAGCGCATTCCATCGCTATAAGCCTGGCCGGGAGCGGAAAGAAAGGTGATAGCGCTGGCCTGTGTAGCCATTACCGAAAGCCCTACAGCGTACCAGGGCAGCGAGCGGCTGCCTACTAAAAATTGATCGACGTTTTTGTTACTGCCGCTTTTCCACAGGCCATAGCCAATTATGGCAATCAGGGTAACGGCAAGTACTATCCAGTCGGTTAAGCTCATTCAAATATTTTGGTGGTGAGCCAAAATACAGAAATAAGAAGAACCAGCCAAACACCCACAAGGATGTAAAACTGGTTCCAGTTACGTATAAATGATGGTAGTCCGTTATTATCAGACGTTTTCACGGCCTCTAACCAGGAATTTAATAAATACCGCGGCAGTTAATAAACCGAATACACCACCAACAGGTATGTAGATCAGGCCTCTGTCAACAATAGCGCCAACAAACATACCGCTTATCAATGCTACTATAAAAAAGATGTAATCGTGTTTTTTAGCTTCTTCCTCTTGTTTATGTGAATGGTGATTATGTGACATAATATTTTATCTCCGTTTGTTTTGCAGCAAAAATATCGATTATATTTTCATTGGCAACATTAATTAAGCATTACCATCTCTTAAACAGCAATATGTTACAAAGCTGCCCGGCTTACTCGGTACGCAGGCTTTTTATAGGGTTGGCAACCGCCGCCCTAACCGATTGAAAGCTGATGGTAAACAGCGCTATAATTACCGATAACGCCGCCACCATTACAAACACATACCACTCAATATTTATACGGAAGGCAAAGTTATTGAGCCAGTTGTGCATGGTATACCAGGCTAATGGCCAGGCTATCAGGTTGGCTAACAATACCAGCTTCAGGAAATGGCCCGATAACAGCAGCACAATATTTTGTACCGATGCGCCAAGAACCTTACGTACGCCTATTTCCTTAATACGTTTTTCGGCAGAGTAGGAGGCAAGGCCCAGCAAACCAAGGCAGGATATAAATATGGCCAGCCCCGTAAGTATGCTGATCACCTGGCTTACCTGGTTATCGGCTTGGTAAACTTCTTTAAAGTGATCATCCACAAACTGGTATTCAAATGGATAATCGGGGAAGGTGCTTGCCCATTTTGTTTTCATCAGCGCCAAGGCTTCGGCGGTTTTGCCGGGGTTTATCTTAACCGACATCTGGCTGTAGCCCCAATCCTTTACGTTGAACATAAACATGGTTTCTATCTTGTGGTGCATCGAGTTAAAGTTGAAATCCTTAGCTATGCCTGTTATCACACCCACCGAATCAAACCCGAACGACTGACCCAACAGTGAGCTTAGCTTGGCCTTTGGCGTATCTTTTAACAACTCCTTAGCCAAAGCCTCGTTAATAATATATTCGCGGCCATAACCTTCTGTTGTAAAGTTTTTACCGGCCACCATCTTAATATTATACAGGGTGAGGAAGTTGTTATCAACTATTAACCTTGTGCTGGCCAGGTTACGCAGCGGGCCATTAGCCGGTTTATAACCCACGCCCGATTGATCGAGGTGGCTGCCCAGTACATCCTGCGCTCCGGTAACGCCCGAGATCAGGGTATTGCCTGATAGCTCCTGTTTTAGCAGATCGTACTTGCGGCCGGTAATGTTATCCAACGGAATGGTCACTATTTGCTCGCGGTTAAAGCCCGGATCGCGGTGCTGCATGTAGCGTAGTTGCTTAACAACAAAAACGGTAGCTATCATTAAAAATACCGCGCTACAAAACTGACCAACCACCAGCACATTGCGTAAGCCAGCCTTGCCTTGTCCGGTTGATGATAGTGCGCCCTTCAATACCTTAACCGGTTGAAATGATGACAAAAACAGCGCCGGGTACAAGCCCGAAAGTAAACCAACCACCACGGCCAGGCCTGTAATGCCTAACAGCAACATCGGGTTAGTGAATACTGATAGCTCCAAACTGCGCTGGCTGAGCTGATTTACAAATGGCAGGCTCAGCTTTACCATTATAATGGCCAACACCAACGCTAATAAGGCCAGCATTACCGTTTCGCCTAAAAACTGCGCGGCAAGCTGGTTGCGCTGCGCGCCAATGGATTTACGTATGCCCACCTCTTTTGATCGCTCGGCCGAGCGGGCGGTAGTAAGGTTCATGAAGTTTACGCAGGCTATAACCAAAACCACAACCGCAATTAAGCTGAACAGGTTGGTTGAGCTGCCATCAAATTTTTGGTAATTGATATGATCTAAGCCCACATCGGTAGTGGCAGCGTGTACGTCTTTTAGTGGCGTGTAAAACAGTTCGTAAAATTTCCAGTTATCGCCATCGCCCATATATTTTTTTAAAAAGGCGGGCATCTTACTTTCAAGGCGGGCTATATCGGTATTTGGGGCAAGCTCAAAATAAGTAGTAAGCCAGTTGCCTCCCCAGCTGTTAAATCGGCCCTGCCACTTTTGGTACATGGTGCTTAGGGTAAACAGCCCCTCAAATTGCAGGTGCGAGTTTTGAGGCACATCGGCCAGTATACCGGTAACGGCGTAGCTTATGGTATCGGCACCGTAATGGGTAATGGTTTTGCCGATCGGGTCGGCATCGCCAAATAGTTTTTGAGCGGCTTGCTGGGTGAGCAGTACGCTATTGGGCTTTTGCAGCGCGGTACGTTTATCACCCCTTACCAACGGAAAATTAAACATCTCCAAAAACGTGGAATCCACAAAAAGGGTTTCCTGCAAAAACAAGCGCTTGTTTTGATTGGTAAGCTGATACTTATCCGTACGCCTTACACGGGTGTAATTCTTTATCTCCGGATAATCGTTTTTCAGATTTTGCCCCATGGGAGCCATAGAAAGCGCCACCTTTTGCGACGCGTTCATACCCGGGAATTTTTGAACCTCGCTTATTCGGTAAATGTTTTTGGTATGGAAATTATCAAAGCTCTTTTCATAAAAAACAAAAAGCATGATAACGATACACGCTGCCATGCCAATTGATAAGCCAATAATATTTATTACTGAAAAGAACTTACTTTTCCAGAGGTTGCGCCATGCGGTTTTAAAATAGCTTTTTATCATGTTGATGATCGGTTAAGAGGCTATTTTAAAACTACATACGCTATGCCTTTTGTTTATCTATTTGATATTCAATTTGTTGTGATGGTTTTGTCGTTCGCTAATCGTTCGCTTACGTACAATAATTGTTCGGTTTTGATACAACTTATTATTGTGGCAATTGTGATGATGCCGGTGGGTGAGGCTTGCTTAACAGATTGATAAACAGCCGGTACGCGCCCGGTACACCTGCCGGTAATTCCCTAAAGAATGATAGCGATGTGTACACAAACCTGCCCTTGCCATAATCGGTACTGATCAGCGAGCCTTTGTTGGGCGCCATCCTGGTATCATTCATTAACAGTGGCGCGCTGTAATGCTTATCAATAGCAGTGGCAAAGTACAGGCCACGTTCCTGTATCCAGCCATCAAAATCGGCAGTGGTTATCTTGTTAGGATAGTTCAGCAGCGGACTGGCCTGATCGGTAATGGTTACCTTGGCATCCTCCTCGGTAACACGCTGGTTAACTACCTCAAACGGGTATGGGCCTATGCTATCGGTCACCATACGACCGGCTGTGTTGTATTGCACCACCAGGTTACCGCCATTGTTTACATAATCAAGCAAACGGGGTTGCTCAAACACCAGGCGAGGGTTAACGTTGAATGAGCGTACGCCGGTTATAATGGCATCATAAATAGCCAGGTCGCTGTTCATAATATCATCCTCGCTTAGTATACGCACGTTGTAGCCCAATTGCCTTAAGGCTTCGGGTATCTTATCGCCCGCGCCAGGCAGGTAGCCAATGTTTTTACCGGCTATCTTAATATCCAGGTTAACCAAACGCGCCTCGGCTTTAGGGAAAAGCGTGATGTTGGGTATATGATCGTACTTAATTCGCTGCAAGCCAAGCGACCATTGTTTACCGCCTGTAGTTACCACAGCTTGCAGCCTGGTTACTTCGGGGTTAGCGCTTGATGGGGTGATGGTGAAGGTTTCCGTCCACTCATCATTCATCTTTTTATTAGCGAAATCAATTTTTTCGGGGCTGATGGTCCAGCCATTGATTGGTTTCAAGGTTACAGAGCCTTTGCCATCAGGCGTAAAGTTTTTGAGTTTGATGCGTACCTGCTGTGGCTGTTGCCCACTAAACAGGTAAACCGGATTTTCGATATTAGCGGTAACCGGCGGCACTACCTCAACAGGCTGGTACACCTCGCCACGTACAGGGTCGGTATACTTGTACCATATTGGCACCTCGTAACGTATTTTTTTGTTGTTGATGGTGAATTCAAATGTTACCGGCGATGAATTTGGTGTTTCAGGATAACCGGCTAAAGTATCGGCCTGCAAGCTGTACATGCCGATACCATGATCGGTACTCAGCCAGTAAGGCTGCGAGGTGCTTTTAAAAGGTATACGGTTCTTCACCGCATCAAACGCCACTGTGCGGAACTCATTAGTAGGTACATTAGGTGTGCGGATTCCGGTTATCACGCTGCGCATGCGCCCGTTATCAATACCTACTGATGTTACCTGTACCGGGTTGCGTATAATAAATTGATTGATCACGCCCATACTGTCGCCAACGGCGTAGGTTGGGTCGGTAGCGTAGCTTTCAAACCAAAGGCCGGCGCAGGCGGCTATCAAATCTTTTACCTGCTTTACCTTCAAAGCGCGCCAGTAACCATCGCTTATGCCCTCAACCTTTGTTAGCAGATCAACCAGCGCGTTCACCGATAGTTCAGGATGTACGGGGTTAAAGGCTTTTTGTATGTTGGTAATGGCAGTAGTAATATCGGCAGGGGCTTTAGCGCGTGTCCAGGTGGTATCAATACCATCCAATAAATTCTTTTTAGGGGCATCACCGGCAATGGTCTTGAAATACTCGAACCACTCACCACGCTGAGCGGCGGCCCCAAAACCCTGCGATTTATGGTTGGAGCGACTTTGCGCGGCTATTTCGCCATAGCTTTTACCCATAAATACATTATAGCCGCCAACATCAACCTTAAACTGGTTAGGGTTGGTGGTGTTTGTGCCGCCAAAGTTAAAGGTGTTCCACAACAGGCGTTTGGCTTGCCAAACCTGTACATATTTCAATTGTTCCGGAAAGCGTTTTGGGTCGGCAGCGGCGGCGAATGCCTCCTGCGCCAATATGGCCGAAGTGGTGTGGTGCCCGTGGCCGCCCTCGCCGGTAGTAGGGAAACGGCATATCATAACATCGGGCCTGAATTTACGTATCACCCAAACCACATCGCCAAGTACCTTTTCCTTATCCCATATCTTCAGGGTTTCTTCGGGTGTTTTTGAGAAGCCGAAATCGTTAGCGCGGGTAAAAAATTGTTCAGCGCCATCATATCGGCGGGCGGCAAGCAGTTCCTGCGTACGCACCAAACCTAACAGTTCGCCCTGCTCAGTACCTATCAGGTTTTGGCCGCCATCGCCACGGGTTAGCGACAAGTAACCCGTTCGGTAATGTTTTTCGCGCGCCAGCCAGGCTAAAAGGCGGGTATTCTCATCATCGGGGTGGGCGGCTACGTACAGCACGCTGCCCAGGGTATTCAGGCCTTGCAGGTCCTGCTCAATAGAAGCAACATCAGCCGCCGGGGCCGATTGCGAATAGCTATATATGGATAGTAATAGTAATGAGGCAGATAAAAGAATTCTCTTCATGGCGGTAAAAATATAGAAAGATGTACAGTTTTTCTATTTATCAACATAACAATCGTGTTAAAAAATGTGTCAAATTTTATTTAATTAATCGATTGATTAATTTTTATACATTGATAATCAGTTATTTAAATATAGTTTACAATTTGATTACACTAATTAATCAATCGCTTGATTAATTTTGTGCCATCAAAGAAAATGGAAAAGGAAAAAACCGATAAGAAAGATCATATACTCGACGTTGCCGAAAAAGTTTTTTCGGACGTGGGTTATGATGCTGCATCAACCCGGATGATATCCGGTGAGGCAGGGGTTAACATGGCCATGCTCAACTATTACTTCGGCTCAAAGGAAGGCTTGTTCCTGGCCGTGTTCGAGCGTAAGATCGAAGTGTTCCGTACGCTGTTAACCAACATTGGTAATGATAGCAGCATGAACGCCTGGGATAAGCTTGAAAAATGTATAGACAGCTTTATTGATAAGGTAGTAGTGAACAGCTGCTTTTCAAGGCTGATGAACCGCGAGCTGTGGCTGGGCCGCCGTGGCGAACTGACCGATAAGCTGAGCGACATCATCATGAACAACGTTAACGAGTTCAAACGCATTTTTGAGGAGGGCATATCATCGGGCCTGTTCAGCAAGGATACCGATGTCGAAATGGCTATCGCAACCATCTTTGGTACAAAGAATTACATTAGCAACAGCCCCTTTGTAGCATCAAAATTGCTTAAGCATGATATAAGCGATGCCGACTACATGGAGCAACAACTAAAACCACGCATTAAAACATACCTCAAACAATTACTAAAAGCCTACTTACTTGTAAAATGACAACACATAATAACACCACGAACCCGCACTTTTTACACCGGCAGCTTTTTGTTTATGCCATCTTCGCGGCGTTACTGGCCATGTTGCTAACAACAGCGGCCAATGCGCAGGATAAGGCTTTAAGCCTTGACGAAGCCATAAACATGGGCGTAGCCAACAGTAAACAATTAAAATTATCAAAATCAAAGATCGATCAGGCGGTTGAGCAATACAACCAGGCTAAAGACAGATCGCTGCCAACCGGTAGCGTTAGCTTTGGCTACAACCGCGCGCAAATACCGGCCAACAGGCTGCAATTTGGCGAGGAAAGCCTTTCACTGCCAAAGCACGCCGATGCATGGTTGGGTACAGCATCGCTTAACCAAGCCATATTTTCGGGCAATAAACTAAAATACGCCCGCGAATCAACTGAGTTGTTAAGCCAGATAGCCCGTTTGGATGAGGTTAACGATAAGGATCAGATCGTGTACAGCATCATTAACTCATACTACAATTTGTATAAGGTATTGCAGGGCAAAAAAGTAGTGGAGCAAAATTTAGCCACTGTTGATCAGCAAATTAAACAATCGCAACGCTTTTTTGAGCAAGGTTTGGTTACCAAGAATGATGTATTGCAATTTCAACTGCAACGCTCAAACATTGAACTGAACGGCATCGACCTGGAGAACAACCGTAAGATTGTTAATTATAACCTTGACATATTGCTTGGTTTGCCCGAATCAACCGAGATCAGTATCGATCAGATAGATACTACCAACCGCGCCGTAAACATACTGGCCAGCTATATTGATACCGCCATGACCAATCGCCCTGAATTAAAACAGGCGGATTTGCAGGCACAGGTAGCTGATAAAAACATTGGTACTGTAAAAGGTAACCTGTTGCCAAACCTTAATGCCGCCGCGAGCGCGTATTATGTTGACGTAGCCGCTAACCCGCTGCCACGCTCAGGCAACTTTATTACGCCAATATCTATCGGCCTTACCGCATCATGGAATTTTGGTGCCCTATGGACAAACAAGCACAAGGTAGCCGAAGCGAAGATACAGCGCACACAGGTTGATATAAATAAAGGCATCGAGGCCGATCGTATCAAGAACGAGGTTAACCAAAGCTACCAGGGTTATGTAGCGGCACTATCAAAAATTAAGCTGCTGCAAACATCAATAGCCCAGGCGGGTGAGAACAATAAGATATTGCAATCAAAATACCGCAGCAACATAGCATCAGCTGTTGACCGTGCCGATGCGCAAACCTTGCTTTACCAGGCACAAATTAATTTGGAGCTGGCTAAAGCTGATGCAGGCCTTGCATACTACACCCTATTAAAATCAACCGGAACACTAAACAAATAATATAATATCACCAAAGAAATGGCACAGAATACAGACACACAGGAACCAAAAAAGAAATCGAAAGTAGTACCCATTATATTAGGCATCGTATTGCTTGGCGGTATCATCTTCGGTATCAAAGAATATATCTATTTCAGCGCGCACGAGGATACTGATGACGCGCAGATAGATGCCGACATAAGCCCGGTTGTGGCACGCGTTGGCGGTTATGTTGACAGCATTTTGTTTGAAGAAAACACCCACGTTAACAAAAACCAGTTGTTAGTTAAGATTGATGACCGCGACCTTAAGGTACGTTTAGAGCAGGCCCAGGCAGCACAAAAGGGTGCAAGCGCAGGCATCGGCGTAAGCGAATCGCAGATATACTCAACCGCCGCTAACTCAGCCAGCGCTAAGGCCGAAGTAACATCAGCCGCTGCAAGGTTAGAGAAGGTAGAGAAAGATTACGAGCGTTATGCCAATCTGGTAAAAGATGGTTCAGTAACCCAGCAACAATTTGATCAGGCAAAATCTGATCTGGATGTAGCACGTGCATCATACCGTGCCGCGCAGGAGCAATACAAAGCCGCATCACAACAAGTGGGTACAACCCGCAACCAGTTAAAGGTTACCAATACCGGTGTTGATCAGCGTAAGGTTGATATTGACTACGCTAACTTACAACTGAGCTATGCGCAGGTAAAATCGCCGGCAAGTGGTACCGTAGGTAAAAAGAATGTTCAGGTAGGTCAGCTGGTACAGCCGGGTCAAACCCTGTTCGCTGTGGTTAATGATAACAGCCTGTATGTTACCGCAAACTTTAAAGAAACCCAGCTGAACGAGATACGCAACGGCCAGAAAGTAAACATTGAAGTTGATGCTTACCCTGATATGGAGTTGGAAGGTACAGTATACAATTTCTCGCCTGCTACAGGCGCTAAATTCTCGCTGCTGCCGCCGGATAACGCTACAGGTAACTTTGTAAAAGTTGTACAACGCATACCTGTTAAGATCAAAATTAACGCTACTGCTGAACAATTAGCCAAACTTCGCCCTGGTATGAGCGTGAACGCTTCGGTTAATATAAAATAATAAACAATGGCTGAAACAGGCTTTAAAAAATGGATAATTACCATCACGGTAATTATGGCCTCGCTGCTTGAGCTGATAGATACCACGATAGTTAACGTGGCTATCCCGCACATACAGGGTAACCTGGGTGCAACGCTCGAGGACATAGCCTGGGTTGTAACCGGCTATGCGGTGGCCAACGTAATTATACTGCCCATGTCGGGCTGGCTGGGCGATAAGTTTGGCCGTAAAAACTACTTCTTAACATCTATTATAGTATTTACCATTGCCTCATTTTTATGTGGTAATGCAACCACGCTCGAGGAGCTGATCGTATTCCGTATACTGCAAGGTATTGCCGGTGGTGGTTTAATATCAACAGCGCAAGCCATATTGCTTGAAACCTGGCCACGCGAGCAAATAGGTACCGCTACAGCCTTGTTTGGTTTGGGCGCGGTAGTAGGCCCAACTGTAGGCCCTACTATTGGTGGCTGGATAACCGAGAACTACTCATGGCCATGGATATTTTACGTGAATATTCCGGTGGGTTTATTAGCCGCATTCCTCACGATAACGTTTATCAAGGAAACGCCCAAGGTGGAGGGCAAGCCCGTGGATTGGTGGGGTATATTACTCCTGGCCATATCAGTAGGTAGCTTGCAAACCATTTTGGAGAAAGGTGAGAGTGAGGATTGGTTTGCTACCACATACATTACCGTATTAACCGTTACCGCGATATTAGGAGCTATACTGTTTATATGGCGAGAGCTGAGTACTGACCACCCGGTGGTGAACTTTAACATTATGCGGCATCGAAGTTTTGCCGTGGGTATGTTCACCTCCTTTATATTGGGTTTCGGGTTGTATGGTTCGGTATTCGTGTTCCCGGTGTTCTGTCAAAATTTGTTGGGCTTTAATGCGCAGCAAACGGGCGAGCTGCTGTTCCCTGGTGGGGTGTGTACCATTGTTATGATGCCATTCATCGGTAAAATGCTTAACAAAGGCGTGCCGGCACAGTTTATGGCTACGGCGGGTATGTTCCTGTTCTTTGTATTTACATGGATGTTGAGCAACTCTACCCTCGCCACAGGCGAAAAGGATGTAATGGTACCACTGCTGATACGTGGTGTAGGTATGGCTTTGCTATTTGTGCCGCTTACCACACTTGCCATGGCCGATTTGAAAGGCCCGGAAATTGGCCAGGGATCGGGCTTGAACAACATGATGCGCCAGTTAGGTGGTTCATTTGGTATAGCGGCCTTAACAACCATTATACACATCAGGCAGGGTTTTCACCGCAGTGTGCTGATAGAGCATGTTAACCCATATAACCCGCAGTTTAACGAGCGTTTGCAAATGCTTACGCAAGGGTTTGTAGCCAAAGGTAAATCAGTGCTTGATGCTACCGAGATGGCTTACCGGGCTATTGAAGGTACTATTGTAAGGCAAACTATGTTGCTAACTTATGATGATGCGTACTGGATATCAGGCCTGATCATGCTGTTCTCAATACCGTTGCTTTACCTGCAACCATTCAAGAAGTTGAAGGCAGTGACCGACGCTCACTAAATTGAGCCTGCAAAGGGCAGAATTGAAGAATTTGTTATAAAATAAAAGCCGTTCCAGTACTGAATACGGAACGGCTTCCCCAAAAAATTAACAATTAAATTAATTTCACCCCAGCAGCACAGTCGCAAGTATATATATGAAACCGAGGTTAGTTTAATCTTGCTATAAAGTTACTTTTATTTGCCTTAAAAACAAACTTTATTTTGGTTGCTGACACATTTACAAAAAATGCCCCGGCTTTTTAAGTCCGGGGCATTATAGTATAAAAATATAGGGGGAAATACTACTTAGAATATCAGTTTGCCGGTAGCGGTAACTAATGATGCTATGCGTACGGCATCAAAAATGCGTTCCTCGGTAGTGCCAAGTTTTATCAATGAATCCTCGTGTGCGTTAACACACATCTCGCAACCATTAACTGCCGATACGGCAAGGCTCAGCAATTCAAAAAATTCTTTACCGGTTACAGGCTTCATCATCAGCTGCATGCGTATGCGGGCAGGTATTTGGGTGTACTTTTCCTTTTGGGTAAAGTGCCTGAAACGGTAAAACACGTTGTTTGATGCTAATAATGATGCACAACCAACAGACTCGGCAACATCTGCCGCTGTTGCGCCCTGTGCTTCGCTGTATTGTGTGTAGTATTTTGTTAGCGGGGTGTTGTTATTATTGGCGGCAATGCTCAGGCCTATTAAACCACACTCCTTAGCGCTTAAATGCTCGCTGGTAAGGGTGCTGGTAAAGTTAAGCTTCAAGTCACGCAGGTAGCGCGATTCGCCTTTTTCAAGCAGTGTAAGGCTCTCGGTACGGTAATCGTTTTCAAGGCCTACTACTTGCAATAATTCGTTTATTATTTCGGTGCTTTCGCTCATGGTATTATGAATTATAGGGTCAAAAAAATCCCCGCATTATTCCTAATGATAGTGCGGGGACATATGTAAGTGTCAGTATTAAGCGGTAAGAGTTTCCTGACCTTTTTCCCAGTTACATGGGCAAAGCTCGTCAGTTTGTAAGCCGTCAAGCACGCGCAGTACTTCTTTAACGTTACGGCCAACGCTCAGGTCGTTTACTGATACCCAACGTACAATACCGGTAGGGTCGATGATGAAAGTAGCGCGATAAGCGATCTTTTCGTTAGGCTCTAAAATACCCAGGTCTTCAGCTAATGATTTTGAAGTATCGGCCAGCATCGGGAATTTAAGGTCGCGCAGGTCATCGTGGTTGTTTCTCCATGCCAGGTGAACAAACTCAGAGTCGGTTGAAGCACCGATCAAACGAGTGTCGCGGTCACGGAATTCACTGAAGTTTTTGTTGAACTCAGCGATCTCGGTAGGGCAAACAAAAGTAAAGTCTTTTGGCCACCAAAAAATCGTAGTCCAAACGTTATCATCGTTAACAAGGTAGTCAGAAGTTAATGTTTCAAACTCTTTACCTTTTTCAAGGCTAACCACCGCTGTCTTTGAAAATGCAGGGAATTTCTGTCCTATAGTAATCATATTGATGTTTTTGTTTTGATGCAAATGTACCCCAAAACGGCTGCCCATCAAAATATGAATAATTTATAGGTTATAGATTTTATTTATATTAACTATCGAGATAATAGATTTCAATTATTGCTTACTGGCCTGATCCACCACGCCCTGGTTAAGGCGCACATACTCATCATCGTTCGAGCTGTCAGCCAGTGCGATACCTTGTTTGGCGGCTTTGATGGCCTCGGCTTTTTTGCCTTGCTTTAAAAGTACACGGGCCTCCCATAATTTAAACCAGGGGGCTTTAGGCTCAGTTTTTTGTGCCTCGTAAACCCATTTCAGGGCTTTATTCAAGTCCTGATCGTTTTCGTAATAATATTGTATGGCGTTAAAGTAAGGCTTTTTAGGCGCCTTCATCAACTCATCAATATTGGCCAAAATCTGTGCGTTATCATTGGTTTGCATTTTTATGGCGATGGCAGTATAATCCCACAACAAATACAGATCGGCATTTTTAGTAGTAACGTTAGCGAAGGCAACGGTGAATGTTTCACGTTTTTCTTTCAGCGGAATCATGGGCACTTTTACGCGGAGCAGGTCATCTTCCTTTTTGTAATCATAAGCGCCCCATTGCCTAACGGTTTTATTTAAAATCACGGTCCATTCCTTTTCGCCGGGAATGGTAAACAGTGAGTAAGTACCGGCAGGTACTTTGTTGCCCTCAACTATAACTTCTTCGCTAAAGGTAATGGTGGTTGCCCAGTTAGCACCGGTGCGCCACACATCGCCAAAGGGCTGTATGCCGCCAAATATTTTACGATCCTTAACATTAGGGCGCGAGTAGGTAAGGGTGATCTTACCCAGGCCAAAATCCTGAATAATGGTTTGCGTTGAGCTGGCTTCGGGTATACGGGGCGGTTGTGTTTGAGCTTGGGTATTGATGTTAAAACACGTAATTAGTGCAAGTGTAGCTATACAAGCTGATATAAATTTCATGGTGGTGAATTAATAAATATGCTTTGTGATAAACGCAAAGTTGCCGACTAAGGTATGTATTAGAAATGAAAAGTACATGAAGGTTTAATTCTTGCTATTATTTGCCTTTGCCTGATTTATCGTAAACATCCTGAAGCACTTTGCTTTGATTAGAGTGTTTAAAATATTCAGGCTTAGATAGCATAGAGTTCCAATAAATGTCTTTGGCGATATCTGCGTTCTCAGCATTCATTTTAGTGTTTAAATGGATGAGTAGTATTTCAAGCAAACCACCTATGCGTTGAGTATCAAAAGGTACTTCTTTTGTATAGCCCTCCCATTCGGCCGGGTTAAAAATAACCGGAGTAAAATAATAATAAGGTTTGCCATTAAAGGTAGGGATGTGGCTTATGTACATGTTTAATCGCTCAACGTTTTTCAAGTGTGACAAAACTCTTAAACGGCCTCTTAACAAGGCATCCGCTATATCTAAAAACGCTATGGATTTTTCGGTATCATCCTTTAATCCTAACTGGTTAACGTCAATGTTACGCTTACTTATGTCAGCTTCATTAAACATAGTAGCCAGGCCACCTGCCAAATTACGGTAATAATTATCAACCAGCCATTTCTCGTTTATATTGGCTTTGAGTGTTTCGCGAGCTACCTCCTCTGCCGACTTTACTTTGTTTTTGTCGATGTTATTGTAATGCACATCCCGTAAAACATACCAAAGTTTCAATTCATCGTTTGACGGTCTTTTCAGGACGCGTTGTTGTAACACCGTGGTGTCGCCGCGGCCAAGTGTAATAAGCGTTTCAATAACCCCATCAAGTACAGGCGTACGTAACGAGTCGGCACTTTTTTTAAAGGCTTCGCCTCTTGCCATATTATTTTTTGAATGTAATTGAGCAAGCGCCACCAAATTATCAAAGTCTTTTTTTGAAAGATCAGTTTGTGCGAAGCAATAAGTGGCAGAGAATAGCAGGCAAACAATAAGAAGATATTTCATCAGTTGTGTAAGGTTGTGTTTTGGCTATGAAGTTAATGAAAACTCTCCTAAAAATAAAAAGCCCCCCAGACTTGCTCCGGGGGACTTTCAACCTAAACCTTATCACAATTAAACCGGTAAGTTTACCAGTTCGTATAAGGTAATACAATTACTATACCAAAGTATATTGAACTTAAATTTTGCCTGGTGTAAGTTGAATTTGCCGCGTGCCGCCCACAAAATGTGTATTGGTTTGCACAAAGTGTCAGCATTTTTGTACACCTGTGTGCCGTTATGCCGCTTTGGCCGTTTTCTTGCGGCGCAAAACATGGTCGGCCAGGTACAAACACAGCACAGCATCAAAAAATAAAAAGGCCTTAATTACGCCACTACTCAACAAGCCCGATAGTTGTGGCATATTTAGCTTAGGCATTTTCCACTCCATGTTACCCATGTGCCAGTTAACGCTAAACAGCGCGTAAACTACCAATGCCAATATAGTGAGGATGAAGAATGCGCCTATGCCTTTAATAATCCGGGCATCAATAGTGGCCTTAAGCGGTTTCAATGCATGCTCGGCACGCACCTGCTCCATTACATTGTAGGTAAATGCCATTGGCGGCTCGTCGAGCTCCATACCGGCAAACTCGGCATTCAAAGCCAGCAATTCGTTATACTTATTACGATATATTGCATCCTGCTCAATAAGCGAAGCAATGGCGGCATGCTCCGCAGGTGTGCAGGTGCCGTCAATATAATTCCAGAGTTTTTCTTCAATGCTGTTCATATCAATTCCTTTGCTTCATGTTTTAACAGGCGCTCCAACTTTTCTTTCAAACGCTGCCTCGCCCTAAATAGTTTAACCTTTACCGTATTGGCTTCCATATTTAATGCCTGGGCTATTTCATCTAATGATTGCTCGCCCTTGTAAAACAAGGTTATAACGGCGGCATCATCAGGCAAAAGCTGCCCTATGGCCAGGTTAAGGTAGTACGACCGCGACCGATTCTCTACATTATTTACATCATAGCCAGATGGCTTGTTCTCTATCTGTATAAAAGTGTCCTCATCGTCAATCGAGTCGGTTGCTACGCGCTTTTTACGCAGATGCGTCATGGCGGTAGTATATACAATACTATAAAGCCACGTACTGAACTTTGATTGCCCCTGAAAGCTTTGCAAGTTACGGTAAGCCTTTACAAAGCAATCCTGCGCAATTTCCTCGGCATCCTCGCGGTTTTTGGCGAAGCGCAGGGCCAGGGTAAATACAAAGCGCTGATTCCGCCTGATCAGTTCGGCATAGGCCGATTGATCGCCGGCGAGGCTTTGCTCAATAAGTTCAATATCGGTTGGCTTGTGTTGCATGTATAACACCCTATCTGACGCGGCTTAGCACAATCAGGTTACAAGCATTTTTTAAATTTCGTAAATCGTCAGCTAATTCCGAATTTAATTCAGTGATAAGTTTATAGTATTCAGATATTAGAATTTAGAGTTTATGGTTTAGTATTTAATCTATTTAGAGTTTAGAAATTAGAATTTTAAATTTTTTCAGAAATGTGTGTAACCTCTTTTAAAGTGATGTGGTCATAGCTTGCAAATACACTGTACAGGTGGTTTTTAAGTAACAATAATTTATAACACATTATAACAATTAACATTATGAACGCTGGAATTTTAGTCCCCATTTTAGTACCACTGGGACTGTTTGCCTTAATATTCGGAATAATTTATATACGTAACCGCGAGCGTATGGCCATGATTGAGAGAGGGATGAACCCGCATATTAAGCCTCAATCGGCACCATACCAAACACTAAAATGGGGTTTGCTTTTTATAGGAGCCGGTTTTGGATTGTTTTTAGCAAACGTATTAACACGAGTGTTGGAACGTACAGCATTGGCTGGTGGCGAGGACGAGAACGTAGCCATCTATTTCGGCCTTATATTTTTCTTCGGTGGTTTAGGTTTGTTCCAATCATACCGCATCGAAAAAAAGGAAGTGCTGGATAAAGAATAACTATCAGTCTAAATTATACCTCTCGCTGAGTAGGTTTAAATGATACCTTACGTGCCCTGCCGCTGCATAAGCCAGGGCACGTACTGTTATAAGGTAGCCACTGGCTATACCATGCCGGGTTTGCTGCTCATCAGTAACCGAGCGGAAAAAGTATAGGTTAGCCTCACGCACGGCTATAAATTCATCGGTAAGCTCCTGAATGTCGCGTTCGTTATAGGCGGCATTATTCACATATACATCCTGATCAAAGCCCGGCAGTTCAGCCTGCCCGCGTGAAAAGCAAAATGCCCTGAACCCAAACACCCGGTCGGTATCGGTTAAGTGGCCAAGCACTTGTTTTAATGTCCATTTACCCTCGGCATAAGCGTACATGGCTTGCTCATGTGTAAGATTGTAAAATAGCTTATGTATAATGTCTGTCTGCGCTTGCAGTACTTCAAGCACATTTTCATCATCATTAATAAGCTTAATGTAGCCGCCCGGTTGTGGGGCGTACTCGTTAGGCTGTGGCTTGCTGATCATTTTTTATGGCTTTTAAAACTATCCTGAAAGTAGTGCCCTTGCCCACTTCCGAATCCTTTACGTAGATATGCCCGTTATGGTAATTCTCCACCATACGCTTGGTTAACGAGAGGCCTAAACCCCAGCCGCGCTTACGTGTTGTATAGCCGGGCTGAAAAACAGTATCGAATTTTGAACGGGGAATGCCCTTACCGGTATCGGTAACATCAATAAATACCTGCTTTTTGCTTTCGCTTATTTCAATGCTGATGGTGCCTTTATCGGTAATGGCGTTAACGGCGTTTTTCAACAGGTTTTCCAATACCCAATCAAACAGCGGAATGTTAAGGCCGGCCTCCACATCGGTATTACCACTCATGTTAAAAGTGATACGATCGCTTACGCGCACCCTAAAGTAGTCCATAAAATCCTTCACTACATCAAACACCACATGGCGCTCAAGCACCGGGCGCGAGCCTATTTTTGAGAACCTGTCGGCCACAATTTCCAGTCGCTTCACGTCGTTCTCCATCTCGGCTATCAACTGATCGTTCTCGGCGTTAAATTTATCCTTGATCAGCTCTATCCACGCCATTAGCGATGATATAGGCGTACCCAGCTGATGCGCCGTTTCCTTAGCCAAACCTACCCAAACCTGGTTCTGTTCTGATTTACGGGAGGAGCTGAATGCTGTATACGCCGTGAGCAAAAATATAGCGATAACCGACAACTGCACGTACGGAAAGAATTTAAGCTGCGTAAGCAATGCCGAATCCTTATAATATACCAGCCACTGCGAGCCGAACACCTCGAGCCTTATGGGGTCGTGCTGTTCCTTCATATAGTTCAGCTCACTCCTAAAGTAAGCGGTATCGTATTGTATGTTCTTGTTTTCTTCGGCTTCAAGCTTAATAAAGGTTTTGGTGCTGTCCAGGCCTTTTTTGTATTTGAATTCGCCCTTGTCATCAACCACAAGCGCGGGTACGGTAAGGCTGTCGCGCACGGCAAAAACGTAGTTCAAAAAATCGTTATCGTCACTCAAAAAAATCTGGCGCATGCTTAGCGCCCATACCTGCGCGCGGGTACGCTCGCTTTGGGCAATGTTTTTAACAAGATAGTTGGTGTATAATAACGATCCGCTGGCTATAACCACAGCAAAGGCGAGTAACAGGTATTTCCAGCGGCGTTTTTGTTGATACGGATTCATATTAAGGTGCACAAAGTACACAATTGGGTTGAAACGTAAAAGGCAATATTTTGGTATGCTCAAGTTGGTAACAAGTCAGCCAACCGCCATAATAAACCGGGCTGTTGGCCAAACAGTTCGCTTAATCGCTCATTAAAATTATCTTTGCGGCATCATGGCTGACAATAAAGTAAGAGTAAGATTCGCGCCCAGTCCAACGGGCGGTTTGCATTTAGGCGGTGTACGTACCGTATTGTTCAACTACCTTTTCGCCAAAAAACATGGCGGCGAGTTTATATTACGTATTGAGGATACCGACCAGAACCGCTATGTTGAGGGAGCTGAAGCATACATACTTAACTGCCTGCAATGGTGTGGCTTAACGCCCGATGAAAGCCCGGTTGTGGGTGGCCCGTACTCGCCATATCGCCAAAGCGAGCGCAAGCCGCTGTACCGCGAGTATGCCGAAAAACTGGTTGCCGAAGGCCATGCTTATTATGCCTTTGATACCCCCGAAGAACTGGAGCAAAAACGTAAGGATGTACCCAACTTTCAATACGGGCATGGGCACCGTTATGATATGCGTAACTCGCTGAATTTGCCCCTGCACGAGGTTGAGCAGTTGCTGCACAATGGTACGCCGCACGTTATCCGCATAAAAATGCCCGAAGATGACAGCATCAGCTTTAAGGATATGATACGCGGCTACGTAAGTTTTGAAACCAACCAGGTTGATGATAAGGTACTGCTAAAGGCCGATGGTATGCCAACATACCACCTGGCTGTAGTGGTTGATGATTACCTGATGAAGATAACCCATGCCCTGCGCGGCGAGGAGTGGCTGCCATCGGCACCGGTACACCTGCTGCTGTGGGAGTATTTGGGATGGAAGGATAGCATGCCGCAATGGGCGCACCTGCCATTGATATTAAAACCCGACGGACACGGCAAGCTAAGCAAGCGCGATGGCGCGCGTTTAGGCTTCCCGGTATATGCCATGAATTGGGAAGATAAAAAGACCGGCGAACTTACGCCCGGTTTCCGCGAGTTAGGCTTTTTGCCTGAAGCATTCCTGAACCTGCTGGCTATGTTAGGCTGGAATGATGGCACCGATCAGGAAGTATTCTCGCTGGATGAACTGGTTGAAAAATTCAGCATGGAGCGTGTAAGCAAGGCTGGCGCTAAGTTCGATTTTGAAAAAGCCAAGTGGTTCAATGCCGAATGGATAAAAAGGCTGAGCGTTGAAGGATTGAAGCCATACGTTGCTCAGGTATTCGCCGATAAAGGAGTCACTGTTAGTGATGATGCCAAACTGCTGAAAGTTATTGAACTGGTTAAAGACCGTTGCGTGCTGCTAACCGACTTTTACACCCAGGGGGCTTACTTTTTTGAGCAGCCTGCGGAGTACGACATCAACGCCGTTAAACCAAAATGGACCGATGCCAAAACCGACTTTTTTAACGAATTAAAAGCCAAATATACTACTGCCGATGCCTGGCAAGCTGCCGATCTTGAAACTCAGTTTAAAGAGTTTACTACCGAGAAGGGCTTTAAGATAGGCGATGTAATGCTGCCTTTCCGCATTATGCTGGTGGGCGGCAAGTTTGGCCCGCATGTTTTTGATATTGCCGAGATGTTGGGCAAGGATGAAACGGTGGTGAGGATAGAAAAGGCTTTGGAGGCATTTACGGCGTAGACCCCTCCCAACCCTCTCCGGAGGGGAGGGCTTTGAAAAGCATAATTGTAAAACAAATCGCAATAAATCATCCTTGTTAGAGTTAGGTATTAACATTTAGCTTTTTAGAACTTTCTATTTCATAGCTTAGCCCTAAATTTTAGAGTTCAGAAATTAGAATTTAGAGTTTCAAGCTTAAGTTTAGAATTTAGATTTTAGCGTTTAGAATTTAGAGTATCCTTCCACTATGATCCTGCAAGCAGAGCATTTAATAAAGAAATATAAGCAGCGTACTGTTGTAAATGATGTATCGTTCAATGTGGCGCAGGGCGAAATTGTGGGTTTGCTGGGGCCTAATGGCGCTGGTAAAACCACATCGTTTTATATGATAGTGGGTTTGATAAAGCCTAACGAGGGCCGCATCATTCTGGATGATAAAGAAATAACCGGCGACCCGATGTACCGCCGAGCGCAAAAAGGTATTGGTTACCTGGCGCAGGAGGCATCGGTATTCCGTAAGCTGTCTGTTGAGGATAATATTAAGGCCGTGCTCGAAATGGGGCAGATGAGCAAGGAGCAGCAGCGCGATAAGCTGGAAGAACTGATAGATGAATTCAGTTTGCACAAGGTGCGTAAAAATCGTGGCGACCTGCTATCGGGTGGTGAACGCCGCCGTACCGAAATTGCCCGTGCCCTGGCTGCCGAGCCTAACTTTATTTTGCTTGATGAACCCTTTGCCGGTGTTGACCCTATCGCGGTTGAGGAGATTCAGGCCATGGTGTACAAACTGAAACACCGCAACATTGGTATCCTGATCACCGACCACAACGTGCAGGAAACATTATCCATCACTGACAGGGCCTACCTGTTGTTCGAGGGAAAAATATTAGAGTCGGGCGTACCCGAAGTTTTAGCTGAAAATGAAATGGTAAGAAAAGTGTATCTTGGGGCAAACTTTGTGCTTAAGCGCAAAAGTTTTGCAATTTAACCTAAGTGAGTACACATGTCCATTTTTAATTCTGTTATCTCCTGGTTCATGAAAAAGCGTATCCACCAGATAGAGCTTTTTATGAAATATCCAAACGAAGTGCAGGAGGAGTGGTTTGAAAACCTGATAATGGGTGCCGAAAACACCGAGTGGGGTAAAAAGCATCATTACAAATCCATTGAAAATCTTAACGATTATCGCGAACGCGTACCTATACAAACGTACGATAGCCTGAAGCCTTACATCGAGCGTATGCTCAAAGGCGAGCAAAATGTGCTGTGGCAGTCGGAGGTGCGTTGGTTCGCCAAATCATCGGGCACTACCAGCGACAGGAGCAAGTTTATCCCCGTAAGCGAGGAAGCGCTCGAAGAATGCCATTTTAAAGGCGGTAAGGATGCGCTCACCATCTACTATAACAATCGCCCTGATGCCAAGCTGTTCAGCGGTAAATCACTCACTATCGGCGGCAGCCAGCAGGTAAGCCAGTTCAGTCCCGAAACTTCATTTGGTGATCTTTCGGCCGTTATTATGAAGAATCTGCCCATTTGGGCGGAGTTTGGCCGTACACCAAACCTGGATATTGCCCTGCTGGATAATTTTGAGGAAAAAATAGAAAAGATAGCCAAAACCACGCTCGATGTAAACGTTACCGGTATTGGCGGTGTGCCTACCTGGAATATTGTGCTGTTCAATCGCATCCTCGAGATCACCGGGAAGAACAACATGCTGGAAATATGGCCCAATCTGGAGTTTTGCTTTCATGGCGGGGTGAGCTTTTCACCATATCGAGAGCAGTTCAAAAAACTGATCCCTACCGATAAGATGTATTACCTGGAGAACTACAATGCCTCCGAAGGGTATTTTGGTATACAGGATAGGGTAGAGCATGGTGATATGCTGCTGATGCTGGATTACGGCATTTTTTACGAGTTTTTGCCGATGGAGCACATGCACGATGATGACCCCAAAACCCTCACGCTTGATGAGGTGGAATTGGGCAAGAACTACGCGCTTATCATCACCACCAATGCAGGCTTATGGCGATACATGATAGGTGATACCATTAAGTTCACCAGCTTGTCGCCATATCGTATACAAATATCGGGTCGTACAAAACACTACATCAACACCTTTGGCGAGGAAGTAATTATTGACAATGCCGAGCGTGCCCTTGAGGAAGCCTGCAAAAATACCGGCGCAATTATTCGTGATTATACCGCCGCCCCGGTTTATTTTGACGGCAAGCAAAGCGGCGCGCACGAGTGGCTGATAGAGTTTGTGAAAGCCCCGTCGGAATTTGAGCGCTTTGTTGATATACTGGATGAAACCCTGCGCCAGATCAATTCCGACTATGATGCCAAGCGCTACAAGGACATGGCCCTGCGCCGCCCGATAGTACGCCGCGTAGCTGAAGGCACCTTCTTTAACTGGCTCAAAGAAAAAGGCAAGCTCGGCGGCCAAAACAAGGTACCACGCCTGGCTAACGACCGTGAGTATATTGATGCTATATTGAGGATGTTGCAACCGGTGTGATACCCCTCCTGAATCAGTACAATTAAAACCACGTCTTTGCGAGGCACGAAGCAATCCCCGAGCGACTTATCTTGGAGAATGTCCTAAAGAGATTGCTTCGTACCTCCTTTAGATTAGCATAATTAAATTTAATGGATTTTT
>NZ_JADFBY010000002.1 GCF_015223065.1 Mucilaginibacter sp. JRF | reverse complement strand
GGGGTTATGGCTCGCGGTCAGGATGATACCACCTGCTGCTTTTTCAAGCGGTACGGCTATTTCTACCGTGGGTGTGGTGCTCAGGCCAAGGTCTATTACATCAATGCCCAGACCTTGCAGGGTGCCGGTTACCAGGCTGCTCACCATTTCGCCCGAGATGCGGGCATCCCGGCCGATAACGATCTTATTGATACCTGCTTTTTTTACCGCCCAGCTGCCATAGGCCGACGTGAATTTTACGATATCCAGTGGCGTTAGCCCATCGCCGGCCATGCCGCCGATGGTGCCGCGGATGCCGCTTATTGATTTGATCAGTGTCACTATAAATTAACTTTGGGGCAAAAGTAGTTATATTTAACACATATCCATAAACCACATTTTCTCCACTCTATAATGGTCAGTTTCATTAAATTTTTGATTCTAATAATTTCTGTGCTCCAACGGGGAGATATTCACTTAATAACTTAATAAAATTAGGTTTTATGTTCTCCCAAATAAATTCAAAAGACTTTTCTGTAGCTAAACTTACAGCTATACCAGTTGCCTTTTGAAAAAAATTCTCCTTACCTAACGTTAAAATATTTTCCAATCTTTCAAGAATATTTTTTACATCTTGAATCTCATCCCCTAATGCGTGATGTCCCATTTTAAGTATTTCAAGAGTTTGATTAATTGAATAAAAAGCATCTTGAATATTTGAAGTTTCCTCTGATGAAAAAACATCACCGTCTACGTTGATCCCATTCTCAGATAATTTATTATATAGAAAGAAAAGCAATAAATTAAAATTGTCTACTTGGCGGCTATGTTCAATAAGTTGTTGTTCTAATCTGTAATTATCTGATATGTCATACATGCTTTTTTGACGATCAAATTCCTCTCTAATCTTAAAAACATGAATTATTAGTTCATTAATAAAAAATGTCAATTGTTTTTGATTAGGGAATTGATATAAGTTGTCTATTATAACCTCATGTATCTTTTCACTATCGTAGCTATAATCATAAGCTATTGTGTGTATTTTTAAATAAGACTGTATTAGATTCTTGGCCTTCAGTTTAATGATACTCTGAAAATGAAAATCTGGAGCAGGTATTGATATAGTATTCATGAGTGATAAGTTTCGATGTTTAAATATTTTGGGGGATTTAGATTTAATACGTTAGTCTATAATTATAAATCTAACGTATTAGAATATATCAAAAAACAAAACCTAAGCTATAGTTTGGTTAATTTTATTTTTAAACCCGAACTATTATATTCAACTGACACAATGTAACGCCCACCATGTTTTAACCGACAATATATTGGCTATATTTGCACTCGCAAAAAAATTGGCGCTAACGTTACCCTGATGCCCGAACAACTTTTACAACTCGACCGGCATTTATTCTACTTTATTAATCACGACCTATCGAACCCGTTTTTCGACTGGCTGATGCCACTTTTGCGTAATCCTCGTTTTTGGATTCCACTGTACGTTTTCATCATTGCCTTTTGCACTTATAAGTACCGTAAAGCGGGTATTGTAATAGTATTAATGCTGGTCGCCAGCGCCGGTGTTGCCGATTTTGTGAGCGCGAGCATCATCAAACCCGCCATACAACGGGTACGCCCCTGCCGCGACCCTATTACCGCCGAAAAAGATATTCCGCGTGTGCGCTGTGGTTCGGGTTACAGCTTCCCGTCAACCCATGCCAGCGATCATTTTGCTATGGCGGCCTTTATTAGTCTTGTTTTCGCACGTCGCTGGCGGTGGATATGGTACATCAGCATGTTTTGGGCGGCAAGCATCTGCTTTGCCCAGGTATATGTAAGCGTACACTTCCCTATTGATGTAATAGGCGGCGCCTTATTCGGCATGGTGGTAGGCTTTGGCATGGCCCAACTTTTCAAAAAAATTCAACCCGGTTTCTAACATAAATTAATGAGCAACCTGCAACTTTTACTCCTGTTTTTCAGCGCCTTTTTTGGCGGTACCGCTGTTTTTTTATTTAAGGGGGGCAATCATAAATTATTAAAGATAGTGCTTGCATTTAGCGGGGCATACCTGTTTGGCATCACCGTTTTACACCTGATACCTGATGCTTACCACGGCAATGATAACCTGGTGGGCGTGTTCATCCTGATCGGTTTTATATTTCAGATAGTGCTTGAGCAGTTTTCGGATGGTATTGAACACGGGCACATACACAAGCACGGGCACGATCATGCCGCTTTTCCGTTTGGTATAATGGTAAGCCTTTGCCTGCATGCCTTTTTAGAGGGCATGCCTATTGCCGAAGGTCATCAGCATGAATTGGTTTTCGGCATAGCGCTGCATCACATCCCGGCATCATTCGCGTTGGGTAGTGTGCTTATCGCACACCATCAAAGCAAAGGGCGCATCGTGTTTTTTATCGTGCTTTTCGCGCTGATGGCACCTGCTGGTTACCTGCTGAGCAACGCGCTAAGCAATGGCGGCATAGGCAACCTGCAACAATACTTTAACCGTATTATGGGCGTGGTTATCGGTATATTTCTCCATATATCAACCACCATATTATTTGAGTCGAGCGCCGATCATAAATTCAACCTGCGCAAAATGATAGCCGTGTTGCTGGGTATCGGTATCGCCTTAGCGGGATTTTTACTGTAACAGACTATCCCCTCAACTTATCCAGTAGATCGCTTAATTGCGCGGCTTCTTCCTGGGTAATGTTATCTTTTAGCAGATCCTTTGACTTGAATTCCACATCCATTTTGGCGAGAATGTCTAAGCCTTGCTGACTGATCTGGATATCAACCGCGCGCCTGTCCTTTGAGTTCGTGCAGCGTGATACCAGACCCTTTTGTACTAGGCGGTCAACAATGCGCGACGCGTCAGACATCTTGTCGATCATGCGTTCCTTTAACAGGTTAATGGTGGCTGGTTTGGGGTACTGCCCGCGTAATATGCGCAGTATATTAAACTGTTGCGAGGTAAGGTTATACTTCTCAAAATGCGGCCGCGACTGGTTACTCATCCAGCTCGACGTGTATGTAAGGTTGATGATTACCTTATGGTAATTATCCTCAAACTTAGTGCTTTGTATCTCGTCCTCTATGCGCATAGTGTATATAATTGCCGAAACGGCAAATATGTTTATTATTTTTTAATTTGTGTATACCGTTTTTTAGCCCTAAAATTCCAGGGGCAATGCAAACATTGGTTTTTACAGCAATAACCGCGTTTTGTGTGATATTCTTTTGTGAAAACCATCAACCCATCGGCGTTAAAATAATAATCGATATTCTCCTTAAGCATTAGTTTAACAGCTTAACAAACAGGGTATCATTAAAATGCTCGCGCAGGTGTTTGCCATCGCCGTGCAGAGTCCAAACTTGTTGGGGTCGTACCTGGTTTATCATCTCCAAAATATCATTCCAATCGGCATGGTCGGATATATAGAGTGTATCCTGGCTATTCACCTGCAAATTCTTCCAGCCCGAGGCAAATAACCTCTTTACATCCTTAGCCCTGATGTAGCTATCAAAGGTGAACGGCGGCACTATGTACACATAGTCCTCCTGATTTTTCATCAGCTTACGATTATACAATTGGTGTTTGCCTAAACTAAAACCCGCCTTTTCATACACACTATTTAGCGGCATTATGCGGTGATGTACCAACACAGTTTTTTGCGGAGCATGATCATTGATCAAACGAATTAGCCTTTGGCTTTTACCCAGGCCGTAAGCGCCGAGCAGGATGTTTATCTTAATATCATTCAGCTTGCTGATCTCCGCCACCGGATCGGGGTGTTGGGTGGCAGGATTGGCAAAGGTGCTTTCGGTGATCAGCACATCGGCCTTCACCCATTCCAAAGGGTCGCAGGTGGCATCGGGTTGCAACTTAAAATCGCCGGTATATAAATAGGTTTTACCCTTGTAAGCCATTAGTATTTGTGCCGAGCCCAGCATGTGGCCTGCTGATATAAAAGTTATATCAACCCCGCCAATATTAAATGGCTGCCTGTAAGTCACTATATTAAATATACGGCCTGCATTTTTAGCGTAACGCAATTGCATAAAAGCCTGTGTGCCCGCGGTGCACCATACCTCGCGGTTACCGGCAACAGCATGGTCGGCATGGGCGTGTGATATTACGGCCTTATCAACCGGATGCACCGGGTCGATATAAAAATTGCCGTATTTGCAATAGAGGCCGTGGGCATCAAACTGCACAAAATCATCCAGTATCATCAGGCCTTAACTGCTATAAATTGCTGATGCAGGCTAAGCACCTGCGGTATAACCAATTGGCTGCCATCATTAATAATAATATGGTTGGCCAGTATTTTCTTTTCTTCTTCGTTCATCTGGCGGGCGTCGCGGCTGGCAGCTTCGTCATGGCTGATGCCGTCGCGCTGCATTACCCTTTCCAGCCTTTGCTCCAGCGGTGCCGAAACCAGTATGGTTTGATCGCATTTTTTGTATGACCCGCTCTCGAACAATATCGCCGCCTCCTTTATAACATACGGTGCCGATGTTTGGCGCAGCACCCACTCATCAAACGCCCTGAAAACGGCAGGATGCACCAAAGCATTTAACCGGGCCAGTTCATCAGCGTTATTAAAAACAATATTGGCTATATGTTTACGATTAAGTATGGCATCGGCAAAATAGGCATCGCTGCCAAAGGCTTGCTTCACCCCTTCTATCAATTCGGCATCGGTAACCATTACATTTTTGGCGGCGGCATCGGCATAAAATACGGGTATGCCCAGCACCTCAAACACGCCTGCAACGGTGGTTTTGCCGCTGCCTATGTTACCTGTTAATCCTATTTTAAGCATTATTTTTTTATAACGAAATCAACAACTGCCGGTTCAATTTTTACGATGCGGCAATACGGAGGTATACGTTTCAGTTTTACAGGCAGCGTATTATAGCCTTTTTGCTCCCACAAATTAAGGTCTACAGTGGCCTCAAAAAAGGCATCGTCCATATCGGGGTAATCGGTAAGCGAGGTCATGAAGGTTACCTTTACCTTTTGCGGCAGCACCTTAACGTTGTAGTAGTTATGATTATTGGTAACCTTTACGGGTATCTCCAGCGTTTTCTCGGTAAACTCGTCAACCGGTATTTTTACCTGTATGGTTTTGGGGTACACAGTCATGTTGATCTCGTTAACCGATTGCAGTTTAAGCTGCTTGTTAACCGATTCATCCACATTATCCATTTGCAGGGTATCGGTATTCCATGAGGTTATTCGGCTTATCAGATCGGTAGGGCCGCTAATAGTTACCATATCCGGCTTTAAAGCGATATCACCCGATTGCGCGAACTGTTTTTTATAATCAATAGAGGTAATCAGCTCAACGGGTACCTTTTTTACCCTGCGGCTCGAGAAATCGAAATACAACGTATCCGGGTCGAAGCCGATAATCTGCCGATTTGTCGGCTGGTTGGTATTGATGCGCCGTAACTGCGAGCCTAACACCACATAATCGTGCTGATCGAGCGTGCGCAGATCAACCGTGATGCTGTTATTATCATCATTAAGGCGCGAGAAGAGCATTTGCCAGCCATTACCCTGCACGGTAGCGTTAACCGTATCAGACTGTAGCGAGCGGAAAGCCCTGCGCTGCGGTACATTCTTAAAAATGATCACCTTGGGCATAGTAAAGCTATGCGGGTTTGATAGTACCGCGAATACCCAGGCAACCATAGCCAGTATAATACAGGTTGTGAATGCCGTAAGCCGTCTGCGTTCTGCCGGTGATAATTTTAATATGGGCATCGTTATAAATTAAAATGCCGTTCAATTTATAAAAACTGAACGGCACTATAAATTTAACAACTTAATTTATGATTTTGTTGCCACCGGTGCGTTAAGCGCCTTTGAGGCTTCAAGAGAGATGGCCGTTTTATCGAAACGAATTTTAGTGCCACCTTCAACTTCAATTAAAACTGTTGTTTCGGTCAGTTCAAGTACACGGCCGTGTATGCCTGATGTTGTGATTATTTTATCACCTTTTTTAAGCTCATCAGAAAATTTCTTTTGATCTTTTTGTTTCTTGATCTGCGGACGTATCATAAAGAAGTAAAACACCAATATGATGAGGCCCATCATTATTAATGATTGTGGATTAGAACCCATAGCTTTTCTTATTTAAATTAATATAGTTTTATTACTTACTTGGTTACCTCGCCTACCAAATGCACCACGGTTTGGGCAGGTATGGTATTGGCGGTAACGGTTACCAGTTTATCTTGCAGGCCGTTTTTGTTGGCGCTGTCAAAAGTTACTTTAATAGCGGCGCTCTCGCCCGGTTTTACAGGGGTTTTAGGCCACTCGGGCACAGTACAGCCGCAGCTTGCAGTAGCGTTTATTATTACCAGCGGAGATTTACCCGTGTTGGTGAACTTATATTCAAAATTCACTTTTTCGCCAGCTTTTACCTTGCCAAAATCGTGCGTTTCAACCTCAAACTTAACTACAGGCGCATTGGCCGAGTCAACTTCGGTAGTAGCTGTAGTGTTTGATTCAATACTTTCGGTATTACCTGAGTTACGCTGATTACAGGCAGCCAATATAATTACTGAGGCAGCCAGGCTAAATAATACTTTCTTCATTTACTTATACTAATATTGGTTGAATGTTGGTTCAATAATACTATTTACTCAATTAAACCACGACCGGTTTTTTTGATCTTGTTAGCGGCCTTAAGTTCAGCCAAAATCTTATCCAGTATACCGTTGATGAATGAGTTACTTTTAGGCGTACTAAATTCCTTTGATATCTCCAGGTACTCATTAATAGTAACCTTAACCGGTACTGATGAAAAATTCAGGAACTCGGTAAGCGCCATCTTCATCAACAGGGTATCCATCATGGCTATACGCTCAGGCTCCCAGTTTTGGGTTTTAACGGCAATAAGTGCCTGGTACTCCTCATCGTGGCGAACACACTCGTTGAACAGCTCGATAATAAATTCCCTGTCCTCCTCCCAGTTAACGGTAACCTCGGCAAGCTTGTTAAGCTCATAATTATCGTTCGAGAAGTTTTTGAATGTTTTGGCGATCAGGGCTTGTAACACATCCTTATCAACCGGCCAGTTAATAAATTTATCCTCAAAAACCTGCTCGGCTAATGATGATTTCAGGATCACCTTTTTAAAGATGAACTTGATGATATCCTTATCGCTATGCAGCGAATCCTCAGTCCTGTCCTGGTATTCTTTGTACTCAGGCGCGGCTTTCAGGGTGTTGAACAGTGATTTAAAAAGTTCGGGATCAAACGTCCAGTCAATCTTATACTTTTTAACCGCGGCAATATACTCCTTGTTAGCAGCTAACGAGGCGATGAAACGGTTATTAAGAATTTTAAGATTAGGGTTAAGATCTTCGGCTGTAGGCAGGTGTTTGTTGGCGCGCTCGTCGGCATCGTTTGCCGCGTAGCCTACCACTTCCTGAATAAGTGAAAGCATCCAGATGTACATCTCGTACACGGAATCAACGCTGTTTAAAAGATTTTTTTGATGGATTTTGATGTCGCGGTTGCTCGACTGGTGATAGCCGTATAACGACTGTAATACCTTTACGCGTAAGTGCCTTCTGTTTAACATTGTGTAAGAACGATCTTTGGTTCAGCTTGTTTTTGTACTTAATGTACTTATTTATTTGCTAAATGTTGTACGGCGCAAAAGTATGTGTTTTTTTCGTGTTAGCCAAGCACGATTTTATTGTTCCGGATATGTCACTAAAAAATCGCAATAGTTAATTGCCGTGCATGCCATAACAAATTGCCTATCTTTGCCGCCAGGGCTTATGAAACACCTCGCTTACCTCAATAAGTTTTTTATAAAATACCGCTGGCGCTTATTGCCGGGCATATTTTTCGTTATAGCATCAAACATATTCAGCGTATTGCCTGCACAGGTTATCCGCATAGCGTTTGATCTGGTTGCCGAGAATATCGACCTGTACCGCCTGTACGATGGGTTTAACCGCCAGCAGATCATTTACGATATTTTTGGCGCGAGCCTGATGCTTTTCGGAGCGCTAGTGCTGGTGCTGGCCTTGATACGTGGCATGTTTTTGTTTTTTATGCGGCAAACCATCATCCTGATGTCGCGGCATATTGAGTACGATCTTAAGGACGAGATATACAATCATTACCAGGCCCTGTCCATGGCATTTTACCGCCGCCACAACACCGGCGACCTCATGAACCGTGTTACCGAGGATGTTAGCCGCGTGCGCATGTACCTTGGGCCGGGCATTATGTATACCGTAAACACGGTAGTACTATTTATATTGGTGATATATGCCATGCTCACCGTAAACGTAAAGCTGGCCATTTATTCGGTATTGCCGATGCCTATACTGGCGGGTATCATTTACTACGTTAACAATATCATCAATACCCGCAGCGAGATGATACAGGAGCGCCTGTCGTCATTATCGGGCTTTGTGCAGGAAACATTTTCGGGTATACGGGTGGTAAAATCATACGTACGTGAGGCCTTTATTCGCAAAAGCTTTGCCGCCGAGAGCGAGGATTACAAAACCCACTCTATGGAGCTAGCGCGTGTGCAGGCATTATTCTTCCCGCTGATGTTGTTGCTGGTTGGCCTGAGCAATGTTATTGTATTATATGTTGGCGGCATTGAGGTAATGAACGGTAACATCACCCCCGGCAACATAGCCGAGTTTATTGTGTACCTAAGCCAGCTGATGTTCCCGGTAATGGCATTGGGTTGGGTAACCTCGCTGATACAAAGGGCTGCGGCTTCACAAAAGCGCATCAACGAGTTTTTGCATGAGCAGCCGGAAATCATCTCGGTAAACGGCATTAAAAAAACCGTAGCCGGGAATATCGAGTTCAACAATGTATCATTCACCTATCCTGATACGGGCATTAAGGCACTTAACGAGGTATCGTTCACTATAAAACCCGGCCAAATGCTGGCCATCATCGGGCGTACAGGTTCGGGCAAATCAACCATTGCCAACTTGCTAATGCGTATGTATGATACCACCGGCGGACAGATACTGATAGATGGCACGCCGATAAACCGGCTCGACCTGGATAATTACCGCTCGCAAACCGGTTTTGTACCGCAGGATGTTTTCCTTTTTTCAGACACCATTGCCCGCAACATTGCATTCGCTATTGATGTGATGGACCAGCCACGTGTTGAGCAGGCCGCCCGTGACGCGGCCGTTTATAATAACATTATTGAGCTTGAGCAGGGCTTTGATACCATGATAGGCGAGCGTGGCATCACCCTATCGGGCGGGCAAAAGCAGCGGGTATCCATAGCGCGGGCTATTTTAAAGCATCCGCAGATCATGGTTTTTGATGATTGCCTTTCGGCAGTTGATACCCGTACCGAGGAGGAGATACTGAACAACCTGGGTAAGGTAATGCAGGGCAAAACCAGCGTGATTATTGCCCACCGTATATCAACCATAAAAAATGCCGACCATATATTGGTGCTTGATGAAGGCAGCATAATTGAACAAGGTGACCACAATACCTTAATGAGCCAGAAGGGCCCCTATTTTGCTTTGTACGAAAAGCAGTTATTGGAAGAAGAAAGCGTTTAAACTGTCCCGTTTTATACAAAAATTGATAATAAAAGTTTCAAACTTTAACATAATTGCTAAGAAAATACTTGCTAATTGAATTTTTCTTTATATTTATCCCAGTCAATTCTAAAACACAACAATTTGTTAACATGGGAGATTTTGAAAACAGAGAGCGTGAGGAGGTTTTCTCAAAGAAGGTAAGAGCAGGGAAAAGAACTTATTTTTTTGACGTTAAAGCAACCCGGTCAAACGACTATTATATTACAATAACTGAAAGTAAAAAACGCCTTGAAGATGGCGCTTTCATAAAACACAAGATCTTTTTATACAAGGAAGACTTTGAAAAATTTGCCGAAGGCCTGAAAGATACCGTAGAGTATATAAAAGCCAACCAGGAGGTTAACGAAAAACGCTACGAATTTAACGAAGCCCCAGAAACCGCCAAAGCCGACGAAGACTTCTCTTTTGAGATATAACAACCCTTGTTAAAATAAACTCCTTATACTAAGCCCCGCAACAGCGGGGCTTTTTTAATGGCAAAAGCCTCCATATGTGAGGCTTTTGTTGTATAAATTAACGTTTTAGGCTTCTTACGCAGCAACAACTTTAGCAGTTTTGTTCAGCCTGAATGCTGCCAACAGGTAGTAGAATGCGCCAAAAGCGGCGTAGCCTGCCAGGCTGGTTATTCCCTTGGTTGGATCGTGCGCCAACAGGATGAACGAGGTACCGGCCAGTGTTGATTGCGCCCCGCTGATGATCATGGGCCATTGGCCGGTTAAATATCTTTTGCGGCGTATGCCTAATATCAGCTGTATCAAACCCGTGCCTATTGCCCAGGTGCCAAATACTATCAATGTTTCGGGCACGCCTTTTTGCAGGGCAAATATTACCGCTATGGTAGTTATGGTGCTGATTGCCGCATTTACAAATTGTGTAGTTTTTGATGATGTGTTGGGATTGGCACGCATATCTAAAAAGGTACCTACAACATCCCAGGCCGGATAAATTATGAGTAGAATTTCGGCAATATCCGTTCGGGCTTTGCCAACTACGGCCATCAAAATAACCCATACTATGGAGAATGCGGCACGCGTAAAATAAAGATTACGTAACGATGTGGAGGTGGCAACAGCGCTTCCTGCTACTGTTGTGTTAGGTTGTGTACTTGCTGTCATGATTCTTAAATATTTATGTTGGTTCAAAAATCCGCCTTATCACAGTACCCGTTTTTCACTTAAGTTAAAATACAAACAAAAGCTGACATTAGCATTGCAGTTACCATATTGATACTAAAGTGTGGCAACTTACTTTAGCAACCTGTATTTTATTAACTTAAGTTAAATTTTGGCAGACCCATAATGCTGAAATTTGTAACATACACCGCTTTACAGAACCACCAAAATGCTTAACATGACCGATAAGAACGATGTTGTATTTCAACATCTACAAACATTTGCCCCGCTAAATGATAAGGATATTATTGACAGCCAACCCTTTTGGAAAGCGCGAAAAATAAACAAGGGCGATTATTTTAATATGCAAAGCATGGTATGCAAGGATCTGGGTTTGGTGGTAAAGGGCATCTTCCGCATATATTACCGCAACCCGGAAACTAACGAGGAGAAGAACATCTTTTTCTTTTCCGAAAATCAGTTTGTGGTTTCATTCCGGAGTTTTATTTCGCAAACGGCCTGCTGGTATTTTATTGAAGCGATGGAGGATTCGGAGATATTCTTTATCTCGCATAAGGATCTGAATGACTTGTACGACACCCACCCCAACTGGGCTAAGTTTGGCCGCATACTGGCCGAATCTTTCTTCTCCATAGCCCAAACCCGTACCGAAGAATTTATCTTTTTCTCGCACGAGCAGCGCTATCTCCGCTTACTGGATGAGCATCCGCATATTATTGAGCGTATCCCGGCTTACCACATATCATCATACCTGGGTATAACCAACCCATCGTTAAGCCGCATGCGTAAACGTATCGAGAAAAAGAAGATTGAGTAATTAGCTTAAAGCATTATCCCTCGCAGCAGCAGTACAGCTATCGAGAAGTAGATCACCAAGCCGGTAACATCAACCAATGTAGCCACAAATGGCGCGGATGATGTGGCAGGGTCGGCACCTAAACGTTTGAGCAGTATGGGTAGCATTGATCCGCTTAGTGAGCCCCATAGTACTACTCCTATCAGTGTTATACCTACGGTCAGTCCCACCAAAAACCAATGCGGGCCATATATATCCGAAAATAACGACCACACGTATATCCTCAAAAAGCCTATGCAACCCAATACAAAACCCAGCATCAGGCCGGCCATTATTTCGCGGCGCATAACGCGCCACCAATCGCTCAGGGTAACCTCGCCCAAAGCCATCGCCTGTATAATTAATGTTGATGCCTGCGAACCACTATTACCACCGCTTGATATAATAAGCGGAATAAACAGCGCCAATATCACCGCCTTTTCAATTTCCTTTTCAAAAAAGCCCATCGCGGTAGCGGTAAGCATCTCACCTAAAAATAGTATCACCAACCAGCCCACACGCTTTTTAACAAGGGTGAATAATGATACATCCAGGTAAGGCTCGTCCAGCGCTTCGGTACCACCAATTTTTTGTATATCCTCGGTATATTCTTCGTTGGCTATCCAAAGGATATCATCCACCGTAACTATACCCAGCAACACATTTTCATCATCAACCACGGGCAGCGCCACACGGTTATTCATCCTGAAGGTGTTAATGGCTTCCTCCTGCGGGTCGGCTGCGTGGAGGGCAATCAACCGGCCATCCATCAGGTCGCTTACGCTGGTTTCGGGTTTTACCAGCAGTATCTCGCGTATACGAATATCATCCAACAGTACGCGGTTATCATCAACCACGTAAATAACATCAATGGTTTCGGAGTTTTTACCAAAACGGCGTATGTGCGATAGTACCCGGTTAACATCCCAGGTCTTTTTTACGGCGATGTAGTCGGGCGTCATCAAACGGCCAACACTATCCTCCTCATAACCTAACAGGGATAATGCTTCTCTGCGGTCGGCAGGCGGCAGGTGTAATATCAGTTTGGCCACGGCATCACCATGCAGCTCGCTAAATAGCGCTGTACGGTCATCCGGCGGCAGGCCGTTAATAATTTCGGCTACCTTGCCTCCTGAAATTTTCTTGATTATACGCTCCTGCTTGCGGAAGTCCAGTATCCTGAAAACGTTTACCGCGCGGTTTACAGAGAGTATCTCGATGAATTTAGGGCCATGCTCAGGGAGTTCGTCTATCAGCTGTTCCACATCTGATATATTCAGGTTGTTCAAGTACTCCTGAAGCGCCGCATCGTCCTCCTGCTCCAGTATTAGTTCTACCTGTTCAACCATTTCTTCCATAAGCCCTATTTTTTACATTGTTATAAACCTGATTTTCTGCTGGCAAAAGTCGTTTATTTTTTCAAAATACAGGAATTTTTTTGTGTTATCTTTGCGGCGTTTTCAAGTCCATAGCCCATAGACCATTGTCGATGGCAAACAGTACACTTAACCAGGCTATGGACCATTGGCTATCGACTATGGACTTTTAGAAACAAATGGGTTTACAATGTGGTATAGTAGGTTTGCCGAATGTGGGCAAGTCAACACTTTTTAATTGCTTATCAAACGCGAAGGCGCAGGCTGCCAACTTTCCGTTTTGTACTATTGAGCCCAATGTGGGTGTAATTACGGTGCCCGATGAGCGCCTGACCAAACTTACCGAACTGGTAAATCCTAAAAACGTGGTGCCCAACGTTATCGAGATCGTTGACATTGCGGGCCTTGTAAAAGGTGCCAGCAAAGGCGAGGGTTTGGGCAACCAGTTTTTGGCTAACATTCGCGCTACCAACGCTATCATCCACGTATTGCGTTGCTTTGATAACGATAACGTTATTCACGTTGACGGCTCGGTTGACCCTATCCGCGACAAGGAGATCATCGATACCGAATTGCAACTAAAGGATCTGGACTCGATAGAGAAAAAGATACAAAAGATAGAAAAGGCCGCCAAGGTTGGTAACGACAAGGAAGCTAAAAAAGCCTTTGAGGTATTAACCACCTACAAAAACCACCTGCTTGCCGGTAAATCGGCACGTACCGCGCCTGTTGAGGAAGAAGATAAAGAGCATATTGCTGATATATGGCTGCTTACCGCAAAACCGGTAATGTATGTTTGTAACGTTGGCGAAGCCGAAGTAAATACCGGTAACGCTTATGTTGAGGCTGTACGCGAAGCGGTTAAGGAAGAAAACGCCGAGGTACTGATCATATCTGCCCAGATAGAATCAGAAATAGCACAGCTGGAAACTTACGAGGAGCGCGAGATGTTTCTGGAAGATCTTGGTCTTGCCGAATCGGGCGTTAACAAGCTGATAAAAGCCGCTTATAAGTTGCTGAACCTGGCTACCTACTTTACCGCCGGTGTGCAGGAAGTTCGCGCGTGGACCATCACCCAGGGCTTTACCGCCCCGCAAGCAGCAGGTGTTATCCATACCGATTTTGAGAAAGGCTTTATCCGCGCCGAGGTTATCAAGTATAAGGATTTTGTGCACTACGGTTCAGAAGCCGCCTGTAAAGAAGCCGGCAAGCTATCTGTTGAAGGCAAAACTTATATAGTTGAGGATGGCGATATTATGCACTTTAGGTTTAATGTGTAAGCCCCCCAGCCCCCTGAAGGGGGAGTTAAAGAACTAAAATAATTCCTTGTCATTCCGAACGATAGAGAGGAATCTAACAGCGTTTATAAGTAAGCGACAGATTTCTCCTCGTACCTCGTTCGAAATGACAACAGTTTAGAGAGAGATTAAAACCACTCATTTTATAATATACAGAAGTCACCTTTGGGTGGCTTTTTTTGCAAGTAGTAATTTGTTGATTATCATCAACTTTATTATTAAATTTAATGCACCTTTTCGCAATTAAAATGAATAAGAGAGCATTAAAATACCTTACCTTTCTTTCTACAAGCTTATCTGTTGTTTCTGGCATCGCCGGACTATTATCTATTCAAAATAAAACACAAGCAATATTGGCTTTTGCTATAATGGCAGCACTTGCAATTTGTGGGTTGATATTTTTCTTGAAATTCAAAAGATACAATAACGGAGCTGCATACTTACAAGATTGCATTAATGCCATACAATCACCATCCGAAGAATGGGTATATCATTACGTACAAAACGAGGCTGAACTTAGATCAATATGGCGTATTAGCCAGGATTTGTATCAAGAGGATAATGTTGATTACAACACAGTATTGTCATGGTGGAAATGCTACCCTGCCGGAATATTTATTTTATGCCGAAACTCTAATATAGTTGGCTATTTTTCAATGTGGCCGATAAAGGAAGCCACCTTTAAGCAAATATCATCGGGACGCAGGCGCGAAAGGGAACTTAAAAGGCAATCCATTATTGGTAAGGATTCTACCGAACAACGCCCTTACTGGTATATCACAAATATTGTTGTTCAGAAGAAATACCGAAAAACCGACGCTATAAAAACATTGTTAAGGGAAGCATTAAGGAAATGGGTAAATGAAGGAAATTTGGCGGATGATGTAAAACTATGTGCTTTTGGCTATTCAAAAGAGGGTAAAGCGTTAATAAAAGGTTTTGGATTTCATGAGCTAAAAAGCGCTGATGAAACCGCAGATAATCTACCGCTTTATGTATTTACTTCAACTAATCAAAACATAAATATTTTGGTAAACAGATTGACAAATAATACTATTCCGAATTAATGTTTTTCCTGGTATCATATCTGGCAAAATCATTTCATTTGTAACATCAACAAAGCGTAATATTCTAATCAATATTACAATCTACTTTATAATGAATATAAGATACATCATTTCATTCTCGTCTGTAAAAAAATACCTACTTAGTATAATATTTATAACCACACATGCTGTTGTAGCACAATGTCAAGCTCAGCATAATAAAGACTGGGTAAAAACATCTGACAAGTATACGCAGATGCTGATCGAGCTGGATAAAAAGTACTCGCCGGAGTATGGTTCGTCGCAGGGTTTGGCGGAGTATGATACACTGATCAGCACCCCTACCCTGGTTAATGATATTGCCGAGCGTAAAGAGGAAGAAGCCCTGGTAAATACCTACACCAAAGCCCTGCAAACCGAAAAGGAGATACATGTACAGCAGGATCTGCAAATACTGATAGATCACCTTAAGCTGGGTTTCCGTCAGCAGGATTTTAGTCGTGGCCGTAAGGTGCCGTTTTACAACCCAACAACCTCGGTTTACGGTGGTTTAGAGGCTTTGCTTGACGAACAAACAGAGGCTTCGCGCCATGCGGCAGCGGTGGCAAGACTGCGCAAATATGCCGGATTGGAGAAAGGCTATCGCCCGCTGGTTGATATTTTGAAGGAGCGCGCGCAGCAGCAAATGGCCAAGCCGAACATGATCTACCCGGACAAGCAACAGATGGAAACTGATCTGTCGCGTAACGCGAGTGTGGTTGAGGGTATTGCCGAGCTATGTAAAAAATATGAGCTGAAAGGCTGGGAAGAACCGTACAACCTGCTCAAAAAACAACTTCTTGCTTTTGACGAATGGACCAAAACCACCATACTCCCTAAAGCCCGTACCGATTTCCGCTTACCTGCCGAGGAATATGCTATGGAACTGGAGGGTTATGGTATTGACATTCCTCCTGCCGAGGTTGCCAAAATGGCCCACACCGCCTTTACGGATATACAGAACCAAATGAAGGACATTGCCGTACAGGTAGCTAAGAACCGCAACCTGCCATCAACCGATTACCGTGATGTAATGCGCGAGTTGAAAAAAGCACAGGTGCATGGCGATTCGATAATGCCGCTGTACAAACGTACGCTTGCCGGTGTTGAGGATATCATCCGCAAGCAGCAATTGGTTACCCTGCCTAACCGCCCGGCCATAATCCGCCTGGCTACTGAGGCCGAAACGGCACAACGCCCGGCTCCTTACATGCAACCGCCGCCATTCCTTAATAATACCGGCCAGCGCGGTGTGTTTGTGCTGCCGCTTAACATGCCGCCAAAACCGGGCGAAAAGGCTGATAAGTATGATGATTTTACTTTTGATGCCGCATCATGGACGCTGGTTGCCCACGAAGCCCGCCCCGGCCACGAATTACAGTTTGATAAGATGGTGGAAGAAGGTGTATCAACCGCGCGTTCATTGTATGCCTTTAACTCTACCAATGCCGAGGGTTGGGGTTTGTATGCCGAATACATCACCAAACCTTACATGCCGCTGGAAGGGCAACTGGTATCGTTAGATTACCGCCTGCTGCGTGCCGCCCGTGCCTTCCTCGATCCGGAACTGCAAGCCGGTAAGGTTACCCAGCAACAAGCTTTGGATGTGTTGATGAAAGATGTTGTACAATCGCACGCCTTTGCGCAACAGGAGGTGGAGCGCTACACCAACCGCGCCCCCGGCCAGGCCAACAGTTATTTTTATGGCTTTACCAAGATGATACAATTACGTAAGGATACCAAAAAAGCGTTAGGCAACAAGTTCAGCGCATTACGTTTCCACGATTTCATCCTGTCGCAGGGTTTGCTGCCACCCAAGCTGATACGCCAGGCGGTGATGGATGAATTTATCCCTGCGGAAAAGGCTGCTAAGTAAGCATCTGTTTATTAAACAAAAAAGGCCTGAGTTTTATCAACTCAGGCCTTTTCGTTTATATGGCGGTCTGTTTATTTACTGCCGAAGTTTATCCAATCCACACTAATTAAGTGTTGGTTTGGTTTGTCCTTTTTAACAAATACAAAGTACAGATCATGGCGGCCTCCCGGGTCGGTTATCGGGGCGCTTAGCTCGGCGTACTTGTTCCACTCACCGGTCGGAGTAAAGTTGAGCGTGCTTATCAGCTGTCCTTTTACCGAACCTACGTGCACTTCAATAGCGCCCGCGCGGTTTAGTGATGAGTAGCGGTAAGTAAGTTCATTGATGCCTTTCAGGTCAATATCCTTAAACACCAGGAATGCCTTGTTATGTACCTCGCCTACCTTTTTGTCCTGAATGCTCATGTTGTAATGCTCATCAGCATCACCAGCCTGAACTTTTGATGGCCTGAAGATAAGGCTTGATCCGCCTGTTAATTTAGGTGCATCAGTAGCGCCTTTATCGGTATAGGCGGCAGAAAGTATATAACGGCCCTCAAACGGATTTTTAAGGTGATCTTTCAGCGTAATGGTACCTTGCGATGGTAGTATCACATCCTCTTTTTGGGTATTCAGCGTCAGTATGTATTTTACTATCTCCTGCGCGTTAGGTTTTGATATTTGCGGGTGAGCGGCCATAGAGTGCTCGCCCCAATTACCGCCACCACCTTTAATAACCTTATCGGCCAGTTTATCAACCGCGCTCTTGTCATTGGCGTAGCGTTTAGCCACCTCAACAAATGACGGCCCTACCGATTTTGCATTCACCTGGTGACAAGCCTTACAATCGCTATTCGCTATCAGCTCCTTACCGTAGTTGTAAGTTGGCGTTAAAGCCTGGTGGCCAATCAACGATTTATTGCTTTGTACCTTGGCAATGTAGTTCAGCACCACACGCACTTGTTTAGGGTCGATGGTTTTATCCTCGCTATCCTTAACATCAACCTTGTATTTTAGGGTTTGCGTTTGAGGGGTAAAGAAGGTGCCGTTTTTATCAGTGCTGATGGCTACCTGCGGCGTAGTATTACCTACCACAACCTTTACGGTATCCATGCTGCTTTTACCTGCATTGTCGGTAACTTTAAGGGTTACATTGTAAGTACCGTTTTTGGTGAAGGTAAAAGTAGGGTTAAGCTCGGTTGAACCTACCTGATCGCCATTAAAACGCCATTCGTAGGTTAGCTTATCCTCATCATCATAGTCAAAGCTTTTTTGATTGAAGGCCACCTTATATGGCGCGATGCCGATGGTATCCTTAACGTCGATCTTAGCGAACGGCGTGCGGTTGCCACCATTGTAGTCGATACGTACCAGGCGGGCATCTACGTTGTCGATACCGTAAACTGAGCCATACTCCAGCATGTAGATAGAACCATCAGGACCGATCTCCATATCAACCGGGCGACGGAAATCGCCATTGGTTTCCATAAAGCGCTCCATGCGTTTAAAGTTATGGTTTTCATCCATACGGATAATAAATACCCAGTTACGCATCCAATCGTACACAAACCAACCCTTATCAAAATACTCAGGCAATTTATTGGCCGATTGAATTTTAGGATCAAAATGAAAAACCGGGCCACCCATAGCACAACGGCCACCCTGCCCCAGCATCGGGAATTCTGAATAAGATGCGTACGGATACCAAACCATAGCGCTGGTTGTTGGCGGCAGATCCTTTAAACCGGTATTGTATGGCGATGTATTTTTAGGCGCTTTAGGGTCAAAGTTATTACCGATCACCTTTGTAGCGAAATCATAATCCTTATATGGTTTGCTGTCGCCAACAAAGTATGGCCAGCCATAGTTACCCGGCTTGCGGGCCTGGTTAAATTCATCATAACCGCGCGGGCCTTGCTTGCCATCATTACCTGCATCCGGGCCAACCTCACCCCAGTAAACGTATGATGTAGCCGTATCAACCGACATACGGTAAGGATTACGGCAGCCCATTACATAAATTTCGGGGCGGGTATTCGCCATACCTTTCGGGAACAGGTTACCCTCGGGGATAGTGTAGGTACCGTCGGCCTCCGGGTGAATACGCAATATTTTTCCGCGCAAATCATTAGTATTACCTGCCGAACGCTCCGCATCAAAAGTGACACGGTTAGGGCGTTTATCTATCGGCGCATAACCTTCTGACTCAAAAGGCACAGTATTATCACCTGTAGAGATGAACAGGTTTTTGTTTCTATCCCAAGCTAATGAACCGCCGGTGTGGGCACTCACTTCCAGCTCGATAGGTATCTCGATCAGTACTTTCTCCGATTTCAGATCCAACACGTTATCCTTGCTGATAGCAAAGCGCGAAATATGTTGCTTGGTTTTACCATCGGCTTGCGCGGTGTTGAAGAAGTACAAGAAGTTGTTTGTAGCGAAATCCGGATCGATGGTCATGCCCAACAAACCGTTCAAATACTCATCAACCGCCTTAACCGGAAATTTGTATACCAGCGTGGTTTTATTGTCTGAAGGGGTGTAAACGTAAAAGTTACCCGCACGCTCAATAAAGAACACGCGACCATCAGGCGCTACAGCCAGTTCCATCGGCTCATTTAAATCGTTTGAAAGCAGGGTTTTGGTGAAGCGGTTATCCTCCGGCTTTTTCTCTGAGTAAGCCTTTGAATAATCGAGCGGGGCATTGCTGCCAATAGCGTATTTAATACCACCTAAAACGTGTTGTAAAAACAGCGGTTCACTATAGCTTTCGTCGGTATGGCCGCCACCGGTGTAAAATGCACGACCGCCATCAAACTCATGGTACCAGGCTATAGGATGCTCGGCACCGTTGGTACCGCCCTCGTAGCTGTCCTCATCCAAATTGGCCAATACTTTCAGATCAGGCTGAATATTTTTATAGTTATACCATTCGTCGGTACGCTCCCAACGTTTTGGCAGTCCTTTGGTTGATATGTGGGTAGTATCCAACACATCAATCGCAGCGGCACGCACATTAGGGTTATTAGGGTGGCTGCTAAAGTAAGCGCCCACCAGTTTATTGTACCAGGGCCAATCGTACTCGGTATCGGCAGCGGCATGTATACCGGCGTAACCACCACCGGCCTCAATATAACGCTCAAATGCCACTTGCTGATCGGCATTTAACACGTTCATGGTAGTGCTCAAAAACACTACGGCGCTGTAGTTTTTCAGGCTATCCTCAACAAAATAATCGGCATTTTTGGTGGTATCAACTATAAAGCCGTTGGTTTTACCCAGTTGTTGCAGGGCGGCAATACCTTTTGGGATAGAGGTATGATACCAGCCCTTGGTTTTGCTGAACACCAATATACGTGGTGTTTTGTTGCTTTTTTGCGGAGATACCGTTTTACAGGCATAAAAAACGGCCGATATACAGCCGGTTATAAGTACTAATGATAATACTTTGTGGTAAACAGTTTTAAACATAAACCCTTGTTTATTATGAATGGCGGTTTGGCCTTTAATTAAACATCGCAAATTTGAACACCCTGCTTTAACGAGGCCAGCTTGTCCGGTCTTTTCGGGATAAACTCCTGGGCTACAAAGCCCTTAAAGCCGGTATCAACAATGGCTTTCATAATGGCCGGGTAGTATAGTTCCTGGCTTTCGTCAATCTCGTTACGGCCGGGTACACCACCGGTATGGTAGTGCGAAAAGTATTTATTGTACTTACGGATGGTAGCAATTACGTCGCCATCCATTATTTGCATGTGGTAAATATCGTACAGTAGCTTAAAGTGTTCTGAACCTACGGCATCGCACAGCGCTGCGCCCCATTTGGTATGGTCGCACATATAATCGTGGTGATCAACCTTACTGTTAAGCAGTTCCATCACCATTACCACCTTATGTTTTTCGGCAATCGGCATCAGGCGTTTAAGGCCAACGGCGCAGTTTTTTAGTCCTTCGGCATCATCCATACCATTACGGTTGCCCGAAAAGCAAATGATCTGCTTAAAACCGGCTGCCGCCACTTTAGGTATCACTTCCTCGTAGCTTTTCACCAGCTCATCGTGCAGTTTGGGGTTGTTAAAACCTTCGGCAATGCCTTTGCCCGCGCCTTGTGTAAGCGCGCAAACCAACCCGTATTTTTTAAGGGTTGGCCATTCTTCGGGCCCGGTCAAATCAATTGATTTAATGCCCATGGCTTTAGCGCCTTTGCAAAGATCCTCTAATGAGATATCGCCATAGCACCAACGGCAAACCGAGTGGTTGATGCGGCCTTTCAGATCATCGCTGAGTAGTGCCTCGGCGGCTGATACGCGGTTCAATAAACTTTGGCCAACAAAGGCTGCTGCTGAGGTGGCTGCCACTTTTTTGATCATATCTCTGCGTGATGAAGAGTTGTGGTTTTCGCTTTTCATTTTTTGAGTAAAGGGTTATATACCTGGTTTAATGGATGGTTTTTAAATGTACAATATAAGGTATAATTGTCAAAACTACTATTTTACCGTTCATATCAAAAAAGAGTGTTAAAATAGGTCAAAATTGTGCAATAAACGGCTAATATTAGGTTGTTAAGCTATTATTAAGCCGCTATTGTAACAGCAAAGATACTTAGTTTGCCAGTTCGGGCCAGCCGCTTTTCCAATGCATTTTTAATATCCTTAATTTCGGCCGGCCATTGTCGCGCGCGTCATACCCGTGAAACACCAAATAATCCGTTCCGTTAAGCCTTGCTACCGCGTTATGCCCGGCACCATACCAGTTACTATCCGGTTTTAATATCAGGCTGCCGCCGCCCTTGCTCATGGCGATGCCCTGCTTATCTACATAAGGGCCTTTTATATTTTTTGATCGCCCTACTATCATCTTATAATTACTTGCCGGGCCTTTGCAGCAATAATCTATCGAGGCAAACAGGTAGTAATATTTATTCTTTTTAAAGATGAATGGTGCCTCAATAGCATTAGCCCCACTTGCCGATGCATCCTTTTTACGGCTGGCTAAGGTGGGTATATTAGTTATATCATCCGCTACACTCAGCCTGCCAGCATTTAGTTTCACCATTTTCAGGCCACCCCAAAAGGAGCCGAACACGAGGTAAGGCGTACCTTTATCATCCGTGATCAGGTTTGGGTCGATAGCGTTCCAGTTGGTTTTGCCGGGATAGGATTGTATAACCCGACCGTGATCTACCCATTTAAAATCAGGGCTATCGGGATGCAGGGTTTTATTGGTAGCCACGCCTATGGCCGATGTATTTTTACCGAATGCCGATACCGAATAATACAGGTAATATAGCCCGTTGTGATATGATATATCGGGCGCCCATATATGCCCCTTAAAGCCGGGGATAGTATCAACCGCCCATTGAGGAGCTTCGGCAAAAACGAGTTTCTCACGCTTCCAATCCACCATATTAACCGACGACCACACCGATATGCCACTGCCCGTGCAGAAGATGTAATACACGCTATCCTGCTTAATAATAACCGGATCGTGAACGGATATATCCTGCTTCAAACCCTGCCCCATCCCCGCGAGGGAGAACATAAGCAAGGCAAGTATAGCAAACGGTTTCGCAAGCAGCTTCATAAGGTTATTTGATAAGCCTTACCTCAAAAACATCCGCTGTTGATGAACCCTGCTGCGCCTGGAATTTCAGCTCAAAAGTCTTTTTATTCTTCACCCCTACCGGGATGGTATACTCGGCGGTGTAAAAGCCTTTACCATCGGCATCGTTAAGCTTTGCAGCAGATATCTTTTCACCATCAATAATTACATCAAAGGCACGGTTATCGGCTTTGCTGTAGGTTACTATTAAGGTTTTTGCTGATGCGTTCGGGTTTTTAAGCATGTAGCTGAACCAAGCTCTTGAAGTACGGAAATGCCTGTCTTTATAAGTACCCGCCCAGGTTTGTTCGCCTTTAAAGGCGTGGTCGTTTTCGGGTTGCTGTTCTCCAGCGGTGAGGCGGTCAACGGTAATGGCATCCAGCTTCAGTTTGGCATCCTCTGCCTTGCGGATGCTATCCTTCATGGTCACCAGTCCGGCCTTATTGGTGTACGGCCAGTACAACATGTAGCGGGTATTGTAAAGGGTATAAAATGGTACCAGCTTCAGGTTTTTATACTGAGGCTGATCGATGCCATCAACCTTAAATTCCAACTTACTTTCGTTAACCGGCTGTACGGCGGCGGCTATATTATCCTTTTCGGCTACTATCAACGGCGCTTCATTCAACGGGCGAAGCGGCCCACCGGCCACGTGCCCCATACGACTATCATCGGCAAACAACCCGGTTTGCCCGGAGGTATCTGTAGCGGCGGCAAGCACTACCGGGCCATGTATGAACGATACCCAATCAGAGCCATCGGGCAGCGCCTCGGCCTTGGTTTGCATGGGTAGTTTTACCCTTACCACATCGCCGGTTTTCCATTTTTGGTTGATGGCTATGTAGCCGTCGGCATTGCGAGTTGCCTTTACCGGTTTATTGTTTACCCAAATCTGCATAGCGCCCACCTGAACCCATGAGGGATAGCGAAGATGCAAGGCGAATGTTTGCGATTTGTTTAACGTGATTTTGATGGTTGATTCATCACTATAAGGCAATCGTGTATTTTGCTCCAGCTTTATGCCTTTATTTGCCCAGTTTAGGATTGATGGAATAAACAGGTTCACAAAAACATCATTTGCACTGTGCGCGTAAATGTACTCGCCGTAACGACCATGATTTTCCAGCCCGCTACCCACACAGCACCAAAAGCTTTGCTGCGCACTTGAATAAACCCTGTAATGCTGCGGCCTTATCGGCGTAAAGTAAACAAAGCCGCCATCAGGGTTTTGTGAGGATAGGATATGATTATATAACGTACGCTCATAATAATCCATATACGCTGCCGAGGGCTTTGACAAAAACAAATGCCCCGTAAGCTTTAGCATGTTATACGAGTTACAGGTTTCGGGCCCCTCGCGGGTTTCTATCATCCCCGAAAAATCATTCACCGGGTTAAAGTGTTCGCTCACGCTGTTACCACCTATGGATATGGTACGATGATCTACCACATTATGCCAAAAATAATCAGCCGCGCCTGCCCAGGCCTTATCATGTGCCAGTTCGGCCACACGCATGTAGCCTATCACTTTAGGTATTTGCGTATTGGCATGTACCCCGGTAAGCGAATCCTGGTGGTGCAGCAGCGGGTTCAATATTTTTTTGTGCGAGAACTTGCGGGCCAACTCCAGGTATTTTTTATCGCCGCTTATGGCGGCAACATCAGCAAATACCTCGTTCATGCCGCCGTGTTCGCTGGTAAGCATGCGTTGTATCTGCGCGTCGCTTAGCTTTGAGGTAAGCCGGTAAGCCCAATCGGCATATTTTAACAATATGGTTTTAGCCTGCTGATTACCGCCAACTTTGTAAGCATCAATCAACCCGGCAAAAGTTTTATGTATATTGTATAGCGGCACCCATTTTTTATTGAGCGAAAAGTTATCGGCCTGAATATCTCCTGCCCCAACCTGTGCCCACATGGTTTTACCGCCGGACACACCGCCAATATAGCCGTCGCCATCTTTTTGCTGGCATAGTGCAAGCTGGGTTATCATGTAATTCAACCTGTCTTTCACCTGCTTATCGCCGGTTGAGGCATACATATAAGCCAGTGCCGAAAGGTAATGCCCGCCTATGTGCCCATCGAGCCCGGTATCTTCCCAATTGGTATAGCTTTTGGCTTTGGGTGTAAGCCCTGCTTCGCGCAGGTATGGGGCTAATAACCGGTCGGCATCCAGTTCCAATATATATTTCAGATCCGTTTGCTGTGCCGACATGAACGGCCCCGGCAACAGGCGCACCTGCGATACCGGGAAAGCCTGTAAGCCCTGAGCTGTAACCTCTCCGCAGGATAAGGCTAAACTCCCGGCCACTATCAGCATATACCACAAACGCTTCCTCATAAAATATTACTTAGCAGGCTTAATGCCCTCAGTGGTCATGATAATTTTTTTGATGGTGCCATCGGCATTGTAATACAACTGATCGATACAAACCGAACGCCTGTAACTGCCGCCATTGGTTGGCAACGAACCGTTGTGATAAATAAAATATGATTTGCCCTTAAAATCAATAATAGCCTGATGGTTGGTATTTGAATTGCCTGCCACCTCGTTTATAATACCCTTAAACTCCCAGGGGCCATTAATGCTTTTACTCATGGCATAGGCTATTTTTTCGGGGAATTGATAGGCGTACGACAGGTAGTACCAGCCTTTGCGCTTGTGTATCCAGGGTGCTTCGGTAAAGTTTGGCAGGCCGGTTATGGCTTGTATTGGGCCGTCGAGTTCCGTCATGTTGGCTTTCAGCTTGGCATAATAGCAAACTGTGTTGCCCCAAAACAGGTAGGCCTGCCCATCGTCATCAATAATTACCGATGGATCGATATCATCCCAGCTGATGCCGGTCTGCTTGGTCATATCATTAGTGATCAGCGCCGAACTACGTGCATCCTTAAATGGCCCTGTCGGACTGTCGGACACGGCAACACCTATGGCCTTACCATGAATAGTACCATGCTCAACCGCAACGTACCAGTAAAACTTACCGTTACGCTCAATTACCTGCGATGCCCAGGCATCATCCCTGGCCCACTTAAACTCCTTTACATTCAGTGGCGATGGATGCTCTTTCCAGGTCACCATATCGGCCGATGAATAGCAAAGCCACTCGTGCATTTCGTAAAAATTCTTTTCAAGCGGCGGCACATCATGGCCGGTATACAGGTAAACGCTATCCTTATACACAAAAGCAGCCGGATCGGCAGTGTATTTATTTTTGATGATGGGATTCCTCGCCAGGGTATCGGGCACTCCTTTACCTTTTTTAGCCGCCTGACCAAAGACAGTTAGCTGACCAAAGGCCAAAGCCACCAATACTGATACCTTTAAAAATTTGATATTCATTTATTTAAATACTTATTAAACAGCTCCGGTTATTTTTAAAACATAGGCATCGTTACATGGCTTCTCGGCAGGCAGCTCAACGCTCAGCCCATCCGTAGTTTGCTGAAAGGTTAACTTAGCGCTATTGCCCAGCAATAGCACATTGGTAACCTTGCCCGCGTTACCCATTGTTTTTATAAAGCTTTTGTTGTTAGCAGGCCAATCCAATAGCGTAGCATAAACGATATCGCCTTTGGTGGTAAAACGGATATCTTCGGCGGTGTATGGTTTATTTTTACCCTCGTTAAAACCCTGCGCGGCCAACGGCGCGGCAGATGCCATGGCGGGCCCTTCGCCGTATACCTTCCAGGGGCGGGTACCGTAAATACATTCGCTGTTCACCTTCATCCAGGCGGTGATGCCATCAACTACGGCGCGTTCCTTTTCGTCCATACTACCATCGCCCCTAAGCGGAACGTTGAGTAGCAGGTTACCGTTTTTGCTCACCACATCAACCAGTGTATGGATAACCGTTTTGGGCGTTTTATAGCCATTACCATCATACACCCGCCTGTCATAATGCCACTGGCCTATGCAGGTATCGGTTTGCCACGGGAATGATTCTATCTTGTTGCTTTGCCCGCGTTCAATATCCCATATCATGCACTTGCGCTGCTGCTCATCCAGTATCTTACCGAAAACAGCCGCGCGGTTTTTTCCATACTTTTTAAGGCTTTTGTTGTACAGATAAGCTGTTACCTGCAAGCCCACATCACTTACGGGCCATAGCGGCAGGGCGGTATCATCAAAGTACATCAGCTCCGGGTCGTACTGATCTATCAGGTCTATCATCCGCTTATAAAACGTATCGCAATAAGCTTTTGATGGTGGATAGGCGCCATTTTGCCAATCCCATTGCCCGTGTATGGAGCCACCGTCTAAACTATTCTTGCTTAAAGGGTGGTTCTGGGCATACAATTCCTGCGGATCTAAGCCGTCCCACCATTTTCCTTTACCATCAGCAATGGTGGCTTTACCGTCATAAGGCACACCGGCGTAGGGGCCATTTTTATCTGAACGTTGGGCTACCTCGAGCCAGCGCCAGGCATGAGCGGCATGTACGCTCACCCCAAATGGTAAGCCCTGCCTTTTAGCGGCATTGGCCCAACCCTTAAGCAGATCCTTTTCGGGGCCGATGCGTGTTGAATTCCAGCGCTGGTGCTTGCTGTTGTACAGATCAAAGTTATCGTGATGGTTGGCTAAGGCGATGAAGTATTTCGCGCCAGCATTCTTGTACAGTTCTAGCGTTTCCTCGGGATTCCAGCGCTCGGCTTTCCACTCGTTTATAACATCCTTAAAGCCAAATTTAGATGGGTGGCCGTATTTTTGGCAATGGTATTTATACTGATCACTCCCCTCCTCATACATACCACGGGCATACCAATCGCCATACTCGGGCTGACATTGCGGGCCCCAGTGCGCCCATATACCAAACTTGGCATCGCGAAACCAATCGGGCACCTGGTATTGCTCCAGCGAAGCCCAGGTTGGCTTGAACTTATCGGCCATGCTATCGCCCTGTAACGACAATAACTTGCCCGCTTTTGATCTTGATATATATAGAGCAGACAAACCCGTCAACCCTGTTTTTAATAACGATCTTCTGTTCATCATGATATATTTTCTACTTCATTTTGAGTTTGATCACTTTAAACGAGTATGGCTCGGCATCAATAACCAAACTACTGCCTGCAACAGTCAGGCTACCCTCCTTCGGCGCTATCAGTTGCGGTTGCTCCAGCGAGTTTACCACATCGGGCTTGTCGCTGGTTAAGGTGGTTACCCAAGCCTTGCTTTGGTAGCTGCTTAAACCCTTAATATCTAAACTTGCCTTATGGCTTTGGCCTGATACGTTTACCAATTTTATCAGCAACTCCTTAGTGTTTTTATTGATGGTAGCATTGGCGTAAATACCCTCCTGCCCCGCTATAGGTTGGCCGCCAAGCAGTATAGGCACCACGTTGGTACCCTTGTTTAGCGAGTACAGCTTTTGCACATAATAGTTAGGTGTGCCGTAGTGTTCCAGGTTATCAAACCATATCAAATCGGGTGCCCACTGCCAGGCATCCACATGGGCAAACAATGGCGCGTACGAGGCCATGTTCACTACATCGGCATTACGTTCAAGGCCGGTCATGAAAGCGGCTTCGGCCAACGCGGCTTCCAGGTTGTTCTTTTTCAGCGCATCGTTAACGCCCGGTACGTGGGCGGCATATTCGCCCGCGAATATTTTAGGACCATTACGGTCGTAACTATCATAACGCTTGGCATTATCCCTAAACCATTGCGGCGGGCGGTAGTAATGCTCATCCAGTATATCGGCCTTTAAACCACGAAAAGCGGTGTTCAGCGTATCAAACCTTGCCCCATCAGGATCGGTACCGGTACTGGTCACGATCTTTACCTGCGGGTATTTCTTTTTTATAGCATCGCGAAACAGCGTCCAGCGTTCAACATAGTTAGGGCCCCAGTTTTCGTTACCCACGCCCAGCATCTTCAAATTAAATTTAGCCGGATGCCCCAGGCTGATACGCAGTTTACCCCATTTGGTGCTGGCATCGCCATTGGCAAACTCGATCAGGTCGAGCGCGTCCTGCACGTAAGGGTCTATCTGGTCTACCGGTACCAGCTCGCCGCTGTTGAACTGGCAAGCCATACCGCAATTAAGTATCGGTAATGGCTCGGCACCAATATCCTCAGCCAGCATAAAATACTCCATAAAACCTAAACCAAACGACTGGAAATAATCGGGTGTTGAGCGGTGCTTGAACTCGGTATTCCAACGGTTAATAATGGTTTCGCGTTTATCAACATCGCCAATGGTTTTTTTCCATTGATAACGATTAACCAAGTATCTGCCCTCAACAATACATCCACCCGGAAAGCGGATAAAGCCGGGTTTCATATCGGCCAGCATCTGTACCAGATCGGCACGCAGGCCGTTGGCTCTGTTTTTCCAGGTATGCTGCGGGAACAGCGAAATCATATCCAGATCGATATTACCCTTGCCCTTCAGCGTGATATAAAGACTCCCCTTTGCCGCCTGTGCCGAGGCTGCAAAGCTTACATTAAACTTTTTCCATTGGGTTGATCTGGGTTGTACAATGGCACTGCCTATTGCCCTCCCGGATTCGTCACGCAGCTCAATTTGCAGACTGATGTTGCTGCCTGCCGCCTGTTTGGCTATCACCGAAAAGTTATAACCCTCGCCCTTACGGATGCCCATGCCACGGAAACCCTCGTTAGCCAGGCCAATACCCTGTGCTGATGGTACCGTCACATTAATATAATGCGGATTATCCGGTCTTTCGGCCTTGCGGTCAACCACCTTTACGGCGGTGCTGTCGCCGGTAATTTTCCAGCCCATCAGCGACTTATCAAACTCGAACGAGCGGTTTTTTACCAGTTCGGCATACAAACCGCCATCGGCACCCATATTAATATCTTCAAAAAACACACCGTACATGGTAGGTTGTATGGTTGCTTTCAGTTGTGTAGGATCAATCGTGTAAACAGCGCTGGTTTGGGCAAACGCGCTTACCGATAAGCACATCGCGCCTGCGGCCAACGCTATTTTACCTGTTTTAAAATTCATCATTAGCTATTAAACTTTATACTGATTCAATTTTATTTTTTAAGCTCTAAAACCACTATTGATATAGCCGGAAGTTTCACCTTTAACTTACCCGCCTTTACAGAGGCATCCTTAAACGCCACAGGTTTTAACTTATCGGGCACCTCGAACGTGTTATGATCCTGTAATGATTTTGAGGTGAGTATTCTGCCTGTTACCCCTTTAAAGGCTGAGCCTTCAAGATTAATATCAATATCCTGCGCGTTCTTTGGGTCGATGTTGGTTAGGGTGATGTGTGTTACGCCTGCCTTATCAACCGATGCCGAAACGGATACGGCAGGTAGCTTTTCGTTACCGAACACGTAATCCTTAGTGCTTACCTCTACCGGCAACAGCGTAGCATCTTGGTGCACGTTATACATCTCCATAATATGGTAGGTTGGCGTAAGTATCATCTTTTCCTTATCGGTTAATATCACGGCCTGCAAAACGTTGATGGCTTGCGCCAGGTTGGCCATGCGTACCCTATCGGCATGGTTGTTAAATATATTGAGTGTAACACCGGCTATCAAGGCATCGCGCATGGTATTTTGCTGGTACAGGAAACCCGGGTTGGTGCCGTCTTCAACATCGTACCAGCCGCCCCACTCGTCAACCACCAGGGCTATCTTTTTCTGCGGATCGTACTTATCCATTATGGCCGAGTGTTTGGTAACCAGTTCTTCCATAAACAGGGCACTTTTCATGGTGCGGAAGTACTGATCATCAGTAAATTTTACGGCCGGACCCTTTTTATTCCATTCAATAACCGAGTAATGGTGCAGTGCCACGCCCTCCATTAAATGGCTGGGAATGTTCTTCATCAGTGTTTCCGTCCAGTGATAATCGGCCGAGTTAGCGCCCGATGCTATGCGGAACAGCTTATCACCCGTCATGAAGGTTGAATATTTACGAAACTCGTTCGAGTAGTATTCCGGCGTCATGTTACCACCGCAGCCCCAGGCCTCGTTACCTACCCCCCAAAAGCGTACGCTCCAGGGTTTATCACGCCCGTTCTCGCGGCGCAGATCGGCCATCGGGTTTTTATTGTCTGAGCCTACGTATTGTACCCAGTCGGCCAGTTCCTGTACGGTGCCGCTGCCAATGTTACCGGCCAGGTAGGGGTCGGTACCCAGCAATTCGCACATATTTAAAAAGTCGTGCGTACCAAAGCTGTTGTCCTCGGTAACGCCGCCCCACCATTTATTTACAAGGGCCGGTCGTTTATCCTTTGGGCCAATGCCGTCTTTCCAGTGATAGGTATCGGCAAAGCAGCCACCCGGCCAGCGCAGCGATGGTATCTTCATTTTTTTAAGCGCGGCCACAATATCATTACGCACACCATTGGTGTTGGGTATTTTTGAGGTATCGCCCACGTAAAAGCCGCCGTAAACACAACGGCCCAAATGCTCGGCAAAGTGGCTGTAAATGTATTTACTGATGGTGGTTTTATCCTTTGCAGCATGCACGGTAATGGTATTTTGCTGCTGGGCATAACTGCTGCCGCTTATCAGCAACAGCAGTAACACCTTTGCCGGTTTACCAAATAAGTTCATAATTCAGGTTTATTTAATGGTTATAAGTTGGTTGGATTGGTTACTTGGCTACTAAGAATTTGTAGGTAGTATAGGTTTTATACTCCTGCCCCGCCTTTAAGGTAGTGGTAGGGAACGTTGGCTGGTTCGGCGAATCCGGAAAGTGCTGTGTTTCCAAACACAATGCTGAGCGATGCTTGTAAGCAATACCGCCTTTACCATCCTGATCGGCACCGTTTAAAAAGTTACCGCTGTAAAACTGTACACCCGGCTCGGTAGTATAAACCTCCATGCTGATGCCCGTTTCCGGGCTGGATACGGTGGCTACCGGTTTTTCAAAATCGTGCTGGTTAAGTACAAAGTTATGGTCGTACCCTTTGCCGTATTTCAATTGCTGATCGTCAGCATCAATATCATGCCCAATCACTTTTGCCGAAGTAAAATCAAACGGTGTGCCTTTTACCGGTTGTAGTTTACCGGTTGGTATCAGCGTGCTATCAACCGGGGTAAAGCGGTCGGCAGCTATGTATAACTGGTGGTTGGTAATTTCGGCACCGTTATGCCCGTTCAGGTTAAAGTAGGCGTGGTTGGTAAGGTTGATAACGGTAGCCTTATCGGTAGTTGCCTTGTAGGCTATCTTAAGTTCATTTTCATCAGTTAGTTCGTAAGTAACATCAACGGTAAGCGTACCGGGATAGCCGCCCTCACCATCTTTTGATACATAGCTTAGTTCGAGCGTTTTATTATCAGCTTTTTTAACATCCCAAACCCGGGCGAAAAAGCCTTTAAAGCCACCATGCAAGGTATTCACGCCATCATTAATATCCAGTTGATATGGCTTACCATCAAGCGTAAATTTACCTTTAGCTATGCGGTTGCCATAACGACCTATCAACGCGCCAAAATATGGCTCGCCCTTTTTTTGATAGCTCTTTAACGAGTCGTAACCCAAAACCACGTCGGTCAGTTTCCCTTCACGGTCGGGCACGCAAAGGCTAACTATCCGGCCACCATAATTGGTGATGGCTACTTTGGCGCCATTGCTGTTTTTTAGGGTATAAAGGCTCACGGCTTTACCGTCAACATTGCCTTTAATATCAAAGGTCGCGCTATCGGTACGGGTGGTATCGGTGTTGTCGGTTTGTTGTTTTGCAGGGCCTCCGCAGGCGGTAATGGCTGTGGCTATCACTAAGGTCATAATTATCTGTATAGATGTATTCTTCATAAAAACGGACAATAAACAGGTTATAAGTTTTATAATTGGAGCGGTACCGCATGGGTTGGTCGGCCGCCCAAGCAGTGCTTCGAAAGTATAAATAAAAATTTAATTGTTATAAAAACACTTAAAAAAATTTAAATTTATCGCATGTAAACCTGATGAGGGCATGACAAACATTATTGCTAAAACGAACTTTTAGTACAAAAGCCCGGCCTCTTAAACATTTTTATTTTTTATAGTTCGATTAATTACATTTGCGGTTAGCTTAAAGCCCTTTTATACCAATTAAATATGCAGAAATATTCAAAACAGACCCGTTTGCTACTCGCGGTAGATTGTATTGTTTTCGGTTTTGACGGTGAAGCTTTGAAGATATTGCTGATAAAAAGAGGCTTTCAGCCCGAAAAAGGCAACTGGAGTTTAATGGGCGGCTTTGTGCAGCCCGACGAAAGTTTAGACCAGGCATCAAACCGCATACTAAAGGAGCTTACCGGCCTTGAAGGGGTTTACCTTGAACAACTGCATACCTTTGGCGACCCGCAGCGCGACCCGATTGAGCGCACAGTATCAGTAGCTTATTTTGCCCTGATTGATATTAATAAGTACGAAAAGCAGATAAATGACGATTATCATGCCGAGTGGTTCACGCTTAAACGCACCCCCAAAGTGATATTCGATCAGCAGGAAATGGTGGAGATGGCTAAGAAACGCATCAGGTATAAAGCCGCTATGCACCCTATATTATTTGAGCTTTTGCCATCAAAATTCACCATTCCGCAATTGCAAAACCTGTACGAGAATGTGTTTAACACCTCTATTGATAAACGCAACTTTAGTAAAAGGGTGTTGGCTACAGGTTTACTTATTAAGCTTAACGAAAAGGATAAGGCAGGTTCAAAACGCGGCGCATATTACTACCAGCTAAATATGCACAACTACTATTCTAAATTCCAGGCGTTTATGAACTTCATACCTAACCCCGACAGCATTTCGGCATCCTGATACAATTTAGCGCGCAGGCATTTCGTTTTTGATTAAATAATCCCCTAATGCAGAATTTTAAAAAAAAGTTCTGCAAAATTTTTATTTATCAAAATTTAAGTGTTAATTCGACACTAATTATAAATCTAATCATGAGTAATAAAGCATACGTGATCGGGGTCGACTATGGGTCAGACTCTGTACGCTCGGTTATTGTTGATGCCGCCAACGGGCAGGAAATAGCCTCATCGGTATATAATTACCCGCGCTGGCAAAAAGGCCTGTACTGCAACGCCGCCGAAAACCAATTTCGCCAGCACCCGCTCGATTATATTGAGGGTTTGGAAACCACCATTAAGGATTGTTTGCAGCAGGCCGGTGCCGATATTGCCGCCAATGTAAAAGGTATATCAGTTGATACCACGGGTTCAACCCCGGTAGCGGTTGATGCCACCGGCCATCCGCTGGCCTTACTCCCCGAGTTTAAGGAGAACCCCAACGCCATGTTTGTTTTATGGAAAGACCATACCGCTGTTGACGAAGCAGCCGAAATAAACGAGCATGCTACAAAATTCGATACCAACTATCTTAAATATGTAGGAGGCATCTACTCGTCCGAGTGGTTTTGGGCCAAGCTGCTGCACGTTATCCGTACGGATGAGGAGGTGAACAGTGCCCTGCACTCGTGGGTTGAGCATTGCGATTGGATTCCGTTTTTGCTTACCGGCGGTAATGATGTTAAGCAGATAAAACGCAGCCGTTGCGCCGCGGGCCATAAAGCCCTTTGGGCTGAGGAATTTGACGGCCTGCCGCCTGATGATTTCTTTTCATCCCTTGATCCCTTGCTGACCGGCATTACAGGGAAGCTTTTTGCAGACACCTATACATCCGACGTTGCCGCCGGAACATTGAGTACCGATTGGGCCGAAAGGTTAGGCCTGCCAACCGATGTGGTGGTTGGCGTTGGCGCTTTCGACGCGCACATGGGTGCCGTGGGTGGGCAAATTGAACCTTACTACTTAAGCAAAGTAATGGGTACCTCAACCTGCGATATGATGGTGGTACCCACTGCCGATATTGAAGGCAAAACCGTACGCGGTATTTGCGGGCAGGTAAATGGCTCGGTAATACCCGGCATGATCGGCCTCGAAGCCGGGCAATCTGCCTTTGGCGATACCTATGCCTGGTTTAAAAACCTGTTGAGCTGGCCGCTGAATAACCTGCTGGCAAACTCAAAAGTGATCGACGAGGCTACCGCCGAAAAACTGAAGGAAGAAATAGCCGACCAGATCATCCCCGAACTAAGTCGCCAGGCAGCCTTACTACCTATTGAAAATGACAGCGAACTGGCTATCGACTGGTTTAACGGTCGCCGTACACCTGATGCCAACCAGTTGCTTACCGGCACCATAGCCGGGTTAAGTTTAGGTAGCGATGCACCCCGTGTTTTCCGCGCGCTGGCCGAGGCTACCTGCTTTGGCGCGAAAAGTATTGTTGACCGTTTTATTGAGGAAGGTATCCCGGTTAAGGGTATCATCGGTATAGGTGGTGTGGCTAAAAAATCACCGTTCGTTATGCAAATGATGGCCGATATTTTGGGTATGCCTATCCGTATCCATCAGTTTAAACATACCTGTGCGCTGGGCGCGGCCATGTTTGCCACGGTAATTTCGGGTATCTACCCTACTACCGAGGAAGCGATGGAGGCTATGGGGCGTGGTTTTGATGTGGAGTACACGCCAAACCCTGACAATGCCGCCGTTTATGCCGACCGCTATCAGCAATATAAAACCCTGGGTGCCGACATTGCCAAACAGATAACCGATAAAGAAAAAACCACCGTAACGGCATGAGCAAAAAATATAACGATATAAGGGAAAGCGCTTACGAGGCCAACATGCAACTACCCAAATTAGGGCTGGTGCTGTTCACCTTTGGCAACGTTAGCGCCGCCGACCGCAACGAGGGCGTATTTGCCATAAAGCCCAGCGGCGTACCTTACGAAAAGCTATCGCCAAAAAAAATGGTGATAGTAGATTTTGACGGTAATACTATTGAGGGCGATCTGAGGCCATCGTCGGACACTAAAACGCACGCTGTTTTATACAAACATTGGGAGAACATTAACGGCATAGTGCATACCCACTCAACCTACGCCACCGCCTGGGCGCAAACCCAGCGCGATATACCCATTTACGGTACCACCCATGCCGATCATCTAACGGTTGATGTGCCTTGCGCCCCGCCAATGGATGATGATATGATAAAGGGAGATTATGAGCATGAAACCGGTTTCCAGATCATGAACTGCTTTAAGGAGAAAGGCCTGAGTTACGAGGATGTGGAGATGATACTGGTAGGCAACCACGCCCCCTTTACCTGGGGCAAAACGCCCGATAAGGCGGTATACAATAGCGCCGTGCTTGAAAGCGTAGCCCAAATGGCATACCTCACCGAGCAGATAAAGCCGCTTACCCCCCGCATGAAAGATGCCCTTATACAAAAACACTTTGAACGCAAACACGGCCCAAACTCATACTACGGCCAATAACCTAAAGCCCCCTACTATGTATAAATATATATTTTTAATATGTATCAGTATGCTGGCGGTTTGTGCCAATGCGCAAACTGTTAGCAGTCCCGACAAGAACATCACGGTTAATTTTAGTCTGAAAGCGGGTAAACCCGTTTACTCGGTAAGCTATAAGGGCACACCGGTAATATTACAGTCGGCTTTGGGTATAGCGCAAAGCAACGGCAACTTTTACAGCGGCTTAAAGCTTAGAGGCATCAAAAACAGTTTGGGCGGTCAGATGTATACTATGGTGAACGCCAAAAAGCATCACATCACCTATAATTTTTCTCAATTTATTTACAAACTTACCAACCAGACAGGTAAGCAAATGGATGTGATATTCCAGGTATCAAATGATGGAGTGGCATTCCGCTATTACTTTCCGGATGGTGGTAAAAATGGCGCTGTTATCAATAAGGAATATACCGAATACCGCTTTGCTCGATCAACCAAAACATGGCTGCAACCCAAGGCCGACGCGCAAAGCGGCTGGGAAAAAAGCAATCCATCGTACGAGGAATATTACGAGCAGGATGTTAAGGCGGGCAACTACGCTAAAAACGGCTGGATATACCCTGCCCTATTTAAAAGCGGAAATACATGGGCACTGATAACTGAGGCGGGTATGGATGGCAGCTATTGCGGTACTACCTTAAAAAACAATTCGTTAAGCAGCACTTACCATATCAATTTCCCTAACAAGATTGAAGTTTTTACAGGGCAGGATGCCTTGCCTAAAAACGTTGTTTATACTCCTTGGCGCGTTATCGCTATAGGCGGTTTAAAAACCATTGTTGAATCAACCCTGGGTACCGATGTAGCTGCGCATAATATTTCTTTGCCCGATAAATCAATCGTAAAACCCGGCAAAGCTGCCTGGAGCTGGATAACCAGCAAGGATGATTCCATTACCTATACCGAGCAGATACGCTATGTTGACCTGGCTGCCAAAATGAAATGGCAATACTGCCTTGTGGATGTTAACTGGGATAGCAAGATAGGTTACGACAAAATAAAGCAATTGGCCGATTATGGCGCTACTAAAAACGTAGGCATCATATTATGGTATAACTCCGCGGGTGATTGGAACACGGTAAAATATCAACCTAAAGATAAATTACTGACACACGAAAGCAGGGATAAGGAGTTTGCCCGTTTGCATAAAATGGGAATAAAGGGCGTTAAGATCGATTTCTTTGGTGGCGATGGCCGCTCGATGATACAGTATTATGTAGATATTTTAAAGGATGCCGCGACACATGGTTTACTGGTGAACTTTCATGGCGCTACCCTCCCGAGGGGCTGGGCCCGCACCTACTCGCACCTGATGACCACCGAGGCCGTTAAAGGTTTTGAAATGGTGACCTTTGAACAGGTTGGTGCCGATAAACAGGCCAACCATTGCGCCATGCTGCCATTTACCCGCAACGCGTTCGATCCGATGGATTTTACGCCCATGAACCTGTACAAAATAAACACGCATGTAAAACGCAAAACTACCAGTGCCTTTGAGCTGGCTACCAGCGTGCTGTTTTTGTCGGGCATACAGCACTATGCCGAATCGCCGGAGGGAATGACGCATGTGCCTGATTACGTGGTATCGTTCCTGCAAACACTGCCTAACTATTGGGATGATGTTCGCTTTGTAGATGGCTACCCGGGCAAATCAGTAGTAATAGCCCGCCAAAGTGGCAAAAAGTGGTACATAGCAGGTATTAACGGCGAAAATGAAGGTAAGGAAGTTACCATCAACCTTAAGGATTTCAAAACTACCAAAGCCAAACTGATAACTGACGGTGCTGAACCATTAAGCTTTACGCAAAGCGATGTACCGGCCGATCAACCCGCAAAAATCACCATGAAGGGCAATGGCGGCTTTGTACTGGTATTAGAATAAACAACCGAAAAACTGATTAAAATACGCAATAAGAACATGATAGATCTGAAAACATTTGAAGTTTGGTTTATAACCGGCAGTCAGCACCTATACGGCGAGGAAACCCTGAACCAGGTTGCCGAGCACTCAAAGCAATTAGCGGCAGCGCTTGATAGCGCGGCGCAAATTCCGGTGCGTGTGGTGTTCAAGCCTACGGTAAAAACTACCGAAGAAATTTACGCTACCATACAAGAGGCCAACGTTGCCGAAAACGTAATAGGCATCATTACCTGGATGCATACCTTTTCGCCTGCCAAAATGTGGATTCGCGGGTTAAGCATCCTCAAAAAACCGATGCTGCATTTGCATACACAATTCAACCGCGATATTCCGTGGAGTTCGATAGATATGGATTTCATGAACCTGAACCAAAGTGCGCATGGCGACAGGGAGTTTGGTTTCATGGTATCGCGCATGCGTAAAAACCGCAAGGTGGTAGTTGGCCACTGGCAGGATGAAGAAGTACTGAGCCAGATAGGTTCATGGACACGTGCTGCCGCCGGCTGGCATGATTGGCAGGGAGCGAAATTTGCCCGCTTTGGCGATAACATGCGCTACGTTGCCGTTACCGATGGCGACAAGGTAGAAGCCGAACTTAAATTTGGCTTCGCGGTAAACAGCTATGGTATTGGCGATCTGGTGGCGTTGATCGATGGCGTTAGCGAAGAAGCGATCGATACACTGATCAGTGAATATGAAAGCACTTATACCCTTGCTGATGATTTGAAACGCGGCGGTGCAAAGCATTCATCGGTGTACGAGGCAGCTAAAATTGAGCTTGGCCTGCGTAAGTTTTTAGCTGATGGCAACTTTAAGGGCTTTACCGATACGTTTGAAGACTTGCACGGTATGGTACAATTACCGGGCCTTGCCGTACAACGTTTATTAGCCGATGGCTATGGCTTTGCCGGTGAGGGCGATTGGAAAACCGTGGCCCTGGTACGTGCCTTTAAGGTGATGGGCAGCGGCCTGCCGGGTGGCAACGCCTTTATGGAAGATTATACCTATCACTTCGACCCGAATAACGCGCTGGTATTAGGCTCGCACATGCTGGAGGTTGATGCCTCATTGGCTAACGGCAAGGCAAGCTTAGAGGTGCACCCGCTGGGTATTGGCGGCAAGGCCGATCCGGCGAGGCTGGTTTTCAACGTATCAGGCGGCGCGGCTTTAAATGCTTCGCTGATTGATATGGGTAACCGTTTCCGTTTGTTGGTGAATGAGGTGGAGGCTGTTGAACCGCAGAATGATCTGCCTAACCTACCTGTAGCCCGTGTGTTATGGAAACCACTGCCTGATATGAAAACCGGCTGTGCCGCGTGGATATATGCCGGTGGCGCCCACCATACCGCCTACAGCCAAAACCTGACCGCCGAAATGATACAGGATTTTGCCGACATGGCCGACATCGAATTCCTGCGCATTGGCAAGGACACCACGATAGAAAGTTTCCGTAATGAACTTCGCTGGAACGAAGTAGCCTACAAATAATTATATTAGCGGGCCGACAATATAAGATGGGCTTTTATTGTCGGCCTTTAAAATCAATAAAACCCTAATTTTTATGAGTAAATTCTCAACTATTGATATTGTTGTGTTCGTTATCTACTTCATTGTAGTAACAGGATACGGAATATGGGTGTATCGCCTAAAAAAACACAAAGGCGTATCCGATTCAAAAGACTTTTTTCTGGCCGAGGGGTCATTAACCTGGTGGGCCATCGGTGCCTCGCTCATTGCCTCCAACATCTCGGCCGAGCAATTCATCGGCATGAGTGGTAATGGCTTTGTGGTAGGTATTGCCGTTGCCGCCTACGAATGGGTAGCTGCCATAGCGCTAATTATTGTGGCGGTGTGGTTTATACCTGTCTATCTCAAAAACAAGATATTCACCATGCCGCAGTTCCTCGAAACGCGGTACAACGAAACGGTGAGCCTTATCATGGCCATATTCTGGCTGTTTTTGTACGTATTTGTAAACCTTACCTCCATCCTTTACCTGGGTGCTTTGGCTATTGACAACATTGCAGGCGGCGGTTATTTCCATTTAATTATTATCGTAATGGCCCTGTTCGCCCTCATTATCACCCTGGGTGGTATGAAGGTTATTGGATTTACCGATGTGATACAGGTATTGGTATTGATCATCGGCGGTTTAGCTACAACCTACATTGCCCTTACGTTGGTGAGCGAGCAATTTGGTTTGGGTAAGGATGTTTGGGGAGGCGTTACCGCCATGATGAAGGATGCGCCCGATCACTTTAAAATGATCATCGAAAAACCAAAACCGGGTGCAACGCAGGGCGAGATCAATAAATACCTGATGCTGCCCGGCATAGCCATGTATTTTGCCGGCCAATGGATAGTGAACCTGAACTATTGGGGCTGTAACCAATACATTACCCAACGCGCGCTGGGTGCCGATCTGAAAACTGCACGTACCGGTATCTTGTTCGCCGGTTTCTTAAAACTGGGTATGCCTGTTATTGTGATGCTGCCGGGTATTGCCGCTTATGTATTGTATAAAAACGGCGGTATACAAAACGAAATGGCACCGGGTGGTCACTTTAATGCGGATAATGCTTACTCGGCCATATTGGGCTTTTTACCTACGGGATTAAAGGGCTTATCATTGGCGGCATTAACCGCGGCCATTGTAGCCTCATTAGCAGGTAAGGCCAACAGTATATCAACCATATTTACATTAGATATCTACAAGAAATACATTAATAAAGAAGCCGGTGAAAAGAAACTCGTTATCATAGGTCGATTAACCATTTTGGCAGCCATGGTACTTTCTATCCTGCTTACCTGGAAAGATTTGCTGGGCATTGGCGGTGAGGGTGGTTTTACCTTCATCCAAAAATATACGGGCTTTATTAGTCCGGGTATATTCGCCATGTTCCTGCTGGGTATGTTCTGGAAACGTACTACAGGCCCTGCGGCTATCGCGGGTATACTTACCGGTTTTGGCATGTCGGTATTGTTTAACAACTACGCCCCTGCCCTGTTCGGTAACGAAACCTTTTTGTACACCGCCTACCCTAACGGCAAGGGTGGTTACGAAATACCGTTCCTGATCTGTATGGGCTTATCATTCTTGTTCACCATGATAGTGATGGTACTGATCAGCTTACGCGGACCAAAGGTAAACCCGAAAGCCTTTGTGCTGGACACATCGATGTTCAGGGTAGCGCCATCAACCATGGCACTTATTGTAGTTACCTTATTGGTTATAGCAGCGCTTTACGTACGCTTCTGGTAAAAAAGTCTTTTGTTCCACTTAACTAAGTAATGGGCAGTTCCTGAAATATCAGGGCTGCCTTTTTAGTTTGATGCGGGTGATGTGAATCAACTACTACAGCAGAAGCATTATAAAAACCATCCCGAAATACACTTTATCCTAACCAAACACTTCATAAATATTAAATTCGCAATATTTTTATGAAGAAAGCAATTCAACATCACGCCAAAAGAGCTAAATATATCATCTATAAAGAAACCCTTGTCGATTTCAGGGAGCACTTGTGGACATTCATCGGATCGTTTTTAGGTATCGGTATTATCGGTTTTTTGAGCAGCCAACACTTTACCGCTTATGATAATCTTTTCCTGATAGGCTCGTTCGGGGCATCGTCGGTATTGATATACGGGGCTATTAATAGTCCGCTGGCGCAACCGCGTAACTTAATTGGCGGCCATGTGCTTTGCGCCATTGTTGGTGTAACTATTCATAAGCTGATACCGGGTGAGGTGTGGCTCACGGCGGCTCTTTCGGTTTCGTTAGCCATAGTTACCATGCAGATCACCAAAACCCTGCACCCACCCGGCGGTGCTACCGCGCTGATCGCCAACATTGGTTCGGCTAAAATACAGGCTTTGGGATACTTTTATGTGTTGAGCCCGGTACTGTCGGGTGTGCTGATACTGTTTTTTGTGGCGGTAATTTGTAATAATGCAACTTCGCACCGTAGCTATCCTAAAAATAAGGGTTGGTATAAATTCTGGCTGCGCAGGTACAATTAAGCCATGAGCTTTTTAACAAAGTAAACTTGAGCCATACAACAAAGCGCCGGGCTTAAAAGTGCCATACTTTTGTGTTGTAATCAAATAAAAAATACAATGACAAAAATATGGTTCATAACCGGCAGCTCCCGCGGATTGGGACGCAGCCTTACCAAAGCGGTATTAAAAAGCGGCGATAAAGTTGCCGCCACAGCACGCAACATCAGTCAGCTGGATGATCTGGTGCAACAATATGGCGACCAGATATTACCCATCAAATTAGATGTTACCAATTACGAACAGGTATACCAAACCGTTGCCGATACCATAAAGCATTTTGGCCGTATTGATGTGCTGGTAAACAATGCAGGCTTTGGCATCATTGGCGCTGCCGAGGCTTATACGGATGAGCAGGTACGCAGCCAACTGGAAACCAACCTGTATGCCCCTATCGAGATAACCCGCGCGGTATTGCCTTACATGCGCAAACAAGGCAGCGGCCGCATATTGCAGATCAGTTCGGTAGGCGGGCGGGTAGGCAACCCGGGGTTAACCATGTACCAGGCCGCTAAGTTTGGTTTGGGTGGCTTTACCGAGGCTTTGGCTAAAGAGGTTGCCCCGCTGGGTATTTATGTAACCAGTGTTGAGCCGGGCGGTTTCCGTACGGATTGGGCCGGCGCATCCATGAGTTACGCTCCCGAAATTGAGGGCTACGATACTGTTAAACAGCGTACCGACTTTTTTAAGAGCGGCAACTTTGTACCCGTGGGCGATCCGGACAAGGCGGCCCAGGTAATGGTTGATCTGGCTGTACACCCCGCCCCGCCGGTGCATTTGGTGTTAGGCAGCGAGGCTATCGGCATACTCAAAAATGCCAACCAAACCCGTGATGCCGAAATGGAAACATGGCTGCCCGTAAGCCTTTCAACCGACCACGATGAGGCTGCCGACTTTTTAAACTCGCCGCAAGGCCAGTGGTATACCAAAAACAATAAGAAGTAAAAACAGGTATCTGTATTTTGCAGCGGTAGCGCACGGCTTGGCAAACACCGTGTGCTACCTGCTTTTTTGTAAATTTGAAAATAATGGCCGATACAAAAACCGATAAGCTAAGCTCACCCATAACCTACTCGTGCTATTACAGCCGCAACCGTTCGGGCGAGCAGTTTGTGCCCGAGCACGTGCTGAGCTATCAGATATCGGGCACACTTACCGTAAATAATGGCGATAAGGATTTTATTTTTAACGAGGGCGATTTCCGTTTTGTGAGGCGCAACCAACTGCTAAAGTTCACCAAGCAGCCGCCACAGGGCGGTGTGTTCAAATCGGTATCCATCTATCTCGATCAAATGGCGCTGCAAAATTTTAGTCGCGAATACGCCCATGATGCCTTACATGGTAAGCCCTTCACCAACGACCCGGTGATATTACTGAACGGCGATAGTTTTTTAAAAGGCTTTATGGATTCGCTGATGCCTTATATTGAGGGCGATCAGCCTGCCGACCAACAGCTACAAGTACTGAAACAGCGTGAGGCCATCATGCTACTGCTGCGCTCACACCCTGAAATGAAGGATATTCTGTTTGATTTTAGTGAGCCGGGTAAAATCGATCTGGAAGCTTTTATGAACAAGAATTTCCATTTTAACGTGCACCTTAACCGCTTTGCTTACTTAACCGGGCGCAGCCTGGCCACCTTTAAGCGCGATTTTGAACATATCTTCCACAACTCGCCAAGCCGCTGGTTACAGCAACGCCGCCTGCAGGAAGCCTATTACCTTATGCGCGAGAAAGGCCGCACTCCGTCTGACGTATACCTCGAAGTTGGGTTTGAGGATCTGTCGCATTTCTCGTTCTCGTTTAAAAAGATGTATGGTACGCCGCCGTCAAAAATAGCGGGCTAACAGAGCGTAGTCAGCTGTTTAAATCAGCATATTAAACTTGCCTTTACCCTATTTTTTCTTAGATTTAGTGCTTAAAATCCTGTATCCTATCGGGCATACCAGTTTTAAACCTGCACTTACATTCAATGAGAAAGATCCATACAGCTTATATATTGCTGGCATTGCTATTGCCGTTAATGCTGTTTACCGGCTGTCAAAATAAAAAAGAGCGCACGGCATACCGCATAGGTTTTTCGCAATGTGTGGGTACCGATCTGTGGCGCAAAACCATGCTCGATGAAATGAAGATAGAGCTATCGCTGCACCCCGGTACAAAATTCATTTATACCGATGCCCAAAACAGCAGCAGCAAACAAATAGCGCATGTACGCAAAATGTTGCGCCAGGGTATCGATCTACTCATCATCTCCCCTAACGAAGCCCAACCCCTTACCGAAATTGTTGAGGAAGTTTATAATAAAGGCATACCCGTAGTTATTATCGATCGTAAAACATCATCGGCACTTTATACGGCTTATGTTGGGGCCGATAACTATCAGCTGGGCAAAATGGCGGGCGAGTATATTGGCTCTACCTCAAAGGGCAAAGCATCGGTTTTAGAAGTAATGGGACTGCCCGGTTCATCGCCCGCTATTGAACGCGACAGGGGTTTTCGGGATGGATTGAAACAGTTTCCGGATGTGCATATCGCCACAAAGGTTTATGGCGACTGGCTAAAACCCAACACACGCAGGCAACTGGCCCGCATAAAAGATGAACTACCGGGTATAGATGCCGTTTTTGCCCATAACGATGTAATGGCTTCGGGCGTTAGCGAATCGTTACAGGCGCTGCAAACCGCATCGGCAGCACGTATTGTAGGGGTTGATGCGCTGCCCGGTCAGGGTGGTGGTTTGCAAATGATAGCCGGTAAGGTTATTGATGCCAGCGTACTATACCCTACCGGCGGTAAGGAAGCTATTGCCACCGCTTTTAAGATATTGAATAAGGAACCTTTCTCACGCGAGAACATCCTTAAATCGCTGGTGATCGACTCGGCCAACGTGCAGCTCATGAACCTGCAATGGGACAAGGTGCAAAGCCAGCAAAAGGATATTGAGCACCAGCAATTACTGATAGCCGAGCAGCAAAACATATACAACAACCAGCAAATAGTACTCGATATTATTGTGATAGCCCTGGTGCTTACGGTAATATTTGGCGGACTGGCATTTTACTCGCTTAACGAGAATCGCAAGATCAACAAAAGCCTGAATGCCAAGAACGGGGAGATCATGTCGCAGCGAAACCAGTTGCTCGAAATGTCGGCACGTGCGGAGGTAGCTACAGAGGCCAAGCTAAACTTTTTTACCAATGTATCGCACGAGTTTCGTACGCCGCTTACGCTGATATTATCGCCCTTGCAAGATATGATGAACAATCAGAAACTGATGGCCATGGAGGGCAAAAGCATGCGCCTCATACATCAGAACAGTCACCGCCTGCTGCGCATGGTTAACCAGATAATTGATTACCGAAAAATAGAGTACGATAAACAAAGCATTAAAACCGCCGAGGGTAACCTGGTAGCCTTTGTGCGCGATGTGGTTGATAACTTTAGGATGCATGCGCAAAAGCAGCATATATCGCTCACCATATCATCGGCAGAGAGTGATATAAAATGCTGGTTTGATGCCGCCATGCTCGAAAAGGTATTTTTTAACCTGCTGGCCAATGCCATAAAATTTACCGGCGAAAAGGGGCGCATTAAGGTAAAGATAACCCGGTTAAATGACCATGTAGAAATTGACGTGCAGGATACCGGCGTAGGTATGAGCACTGAGGAATTGAAACTTGTTTTTGATCATTTTTATCAGAGCGATCACATACCTTTGAATGGCTCGGGTATCGGGCTTTCGTTGTCAAAGGAGATCGTAGCCCTGCACCACGGCCACATTAACGTAACCAGCGAAAAATGGCATGGCAGCACCTTTACTGTAAGCCTGCCATTAGGTAACACGCATTTAAGCGATGATGAACGATCAGTACTGCCGGGCAACTGGGCGGGGATGGAAACACGATCGGCCATATATAATGCCGATATTAAGGAGCCGGTAAAGGTTACTGATAACCGTCCGTTTGATGAGCCCAAGCATCACTCCATACTTATTGTTGAGGATAATACCGAACTGCTGGATTACCTGGCAGATAAATTTTCGGCAGACTATGAGGTGTTCACCGCCACCACCGGTACCGATGCCATTACCAAGGCTTATGAGCTGGTGCCTGATCTTATTCTGTCCGACGTGGTTTTGCCTGAAGTATCAGGCAAAACGCTGTGCGAAAAGTTGAAGTCGGATGTGCGCACATCGCATATACCTATTATACTGCTTACCGCGCAGGGCAGCATGGAGCAGCAAATATCGGGCATTAATGCCATGGCCGATCTGTACATTACCAAACCATTTAACATGGAGCATTTACAGGCCAGCGTAAATAACCTGCTGCATAACCGCCGCTTGCTTAAGGATAGGTTCACCAGCGATATTACGCCACTTGAACGCGCATCAGGCTCAAGGCAAATAGACAAGAAATTCCTGAATGACTTTGCCGGTATTGTAGAGCAAAACCTATCGAACGATAAATTTAATGTTGATGATATATGCAAGGTGATAGGCGTATCGCGCATACAATTGTACCGCAAGGTTAAGGCCCTGCTGGGTTGCAGCATTACCGACTATATTTTAAACAGGCGACTAAAAAAAGCCACCTACCTGCTGCTTAACGAAGACATGACCATTGCCGAAATAACCTACGCCGTAGGCTTTTCAAACCCCAACTATTTCGCCACCGTATTTAAGGGCAAATACAACTGTACCCCCAGCGAGTACAAGCGCAAAACTCAGGTTTAATATATAACACATAAAACTTATTCAAGGCCGGTTAATCCGGCCTTTTTTGTTTTGCAGCGTTGGGTAAACCTGGCAAACTATTACCGTCATCATAAAAAAGCACCATAATTAGCGCTAAGGTGTGCTTAATGGTGTATTAAACACACCCCTACAGCTATGTAACATAACCAAACATACATAGTAACAAAACCTAACATCGGTTTAAATAAACCGCACCATCAAAACATCAAAATACTAAAAATCAACACATTAACAAATGTTACATTTTTAATGCTTTTTGATAGAAGATTGCAGCCTGCACCCTACCCGGCAACATAATTTGCGGCAGTAACCAATAATAAAACTATACTTTATGAACAAAAACTCTGTGCTGGCCTGGTCAATGGTCGTGGCGCTTGGCGGCTTCCTGTTCGGGTTTGATACCGCCGTAATTTCCGGAGCCGAGAAGGCCATACAGCAATATTGGGAGCTTACCGTATTTGAACACGGCCTCACCATATCCATTGCCTTAATAGGCACAGTGATCGGTTCATTGTTAGGCGCCAAACCGTCGGATATGTTTGGCCGTAAGAACACGCTTTACTTTGTGGCCGCTGCCTACCTGCTATCATCATTAGGTACTGCATTCGCCAATAACTGGACCATATTCCTGATATTCCGGTTTTTGGGTGGCTTGGGTGTAGGCATATCATCGGTAACGGCTCCTATCTACATTTCAGAAGTATCGCCTGCCGACAGGCGGGGTAAGCTGGTAGGACTTTTTCAATTTAATGTAGTGCTGGGCATCCTGGTATCATACCTGTCAAACTACCTCATCAGCCAAATGGGCGACGATAGCTGGCGCTTTATGCTGGGTGTACAGGCCGTGCCGTCATTGGTGTTTCTTGTACTGATCAGGTTCATCCCCGAAAGCCCGCGCTGGCTCATTCTGCATAAAAAAGAATTTACCAGGGCCAAAGCCATATTAGATATTATTGACCCCCTAAACAGCGAGCAGGAGCTGCAAACCATAAAGGCATCAACCCATTCAACTCCCGGCCATCAGGATAATTTATTATCGGGCCATTACCGTACGCCAATAGTTTTGGCCGTGCTGTTCGCCTTTTTTAACCAGGTATCGGGCATCAATGCCATTATATATTACGCTCCGCGGATATTTGAAATGGCCGGGCTTGGGGCTCATACCTCGCTGCTATCAACCGTGGGTATTGGCGTTATTAACTTTGTGTTTACGCTGGCGGCAATTAATATTATTGACAAGGTTGGCCGCCGTACGCTGATGCTCATTGGCTCATTCGGGCTCATCAGTTCGTTATTATTGGTTGCATTCTCATTTAACAACGCGGCGCAAAGCGGGTTCTCCATACCGGTATACATCATGATATTTATCGCCTTTTTCGCCTTTTCGCAGGGGGCGGTTATATGGGTATTTATATCCGAGATATTCCCTAACTCGGTACGTGCAAAGGGGCAAACCCTGGGCAGCTCTACCCATTGGATAATGGCGGCGGCGATAGCCTTCTGCTTCCCCTACTTTGCCGAGAAACTGGGCGGCCAAACCACCTTCCTGTTCTTCGCCGCCATGATGGTGTGCCAACTCATTTTTGTATGGAAGTTTATGCCCGAAACCAAGGGTCGCAGCCTCGAACAAATTGAAACCAACCTTATCACGCATTAATCCCGAAAGCTATGTTACATCAACAAAATTTAGCTGTTTGCTACGGCGAAGTATTATGGGATATTTTACCCGATGGACCACAAGCAGGCGGCGCGCCGCTCAATGTATGCTATCACCTCAATAAGTTGGGCCTACCGGCAGGCATGATCAGCCGCATTGGTGATGATGAGAATGGCCGCGAGCTGATGGCATTGATCAAATCGGCCGGTATTGCTGCCGGGCTGATACAAACCGACAACGTTTACAAAACCGGCGTGGTTATAGCCGATGTTAACGGTAGCGAGGAGGTAAAATATACCATAGTATCGCCCGTAGCGTGGGATCATATCGTGTATAACGATGAGCAAACAGAGGTATTATCCGCCGCGCGGTACCTGGTTTACGGCACCCTGGCATCACGCGAGGCTACCTCGCGCGACACCCTTTTTAAACTGCTTGAAACAGATGCCATAAAGGTGTTTGACGTTAACCTTCGTCCGCCGCATTTTACACCTACCCTGCTGCACGATCTGCTTTTGAAAACCGATATACTGAAATGTAACCAGGAGGAGATCAACATTATATGCGAACTATTCGGCGCGCCGGATGATAACCATAGCCAGATACTTTTTTTGCAGGAGAAATTCGGCCTGAGCGAGATAATACTAACCCGTGGCCGCAACGGGGCACTATATTTTAATGGCAGCGATGTTTTCCAGGCGCATCCGCCGATCATAAAAATGGCCGATACCATTGGCAGCGGCGATGCTTTTTTAGCTGCCTTTATTTACAACCATAATCAGAGTAAACCCGCACAAACCATTATAGATAACGCCGTAGCCATGGGCGCTTTTGTGGCCTCAAAAAAAGGTGGCTGCCCTGCCTACCAACCAACCGAACTGCACGAGTTTTTGAACTTACACCTACAGTTATAAACCAAATTAAAACCAACAATGAGAAAACTATTACTTTTTTGCTGCCTGCTAACAGCGCTGGCGCAAAGCGGGTTGGCACAAACGCCAACCATTACCGGTAACGTTACCGATCAAAATTCGGCGCCGCTTGAGGGCGTTACCGTTACCGTGATCGAAACACAAAAGGCCATGATCACTGATGCTAAGGGTGGCTTTAGCATACAGGCAGCCGTGGGCCAAACCCTGAATTTTAGCTATATGGGCGCGCAAAGCGTTACCCGTAAAATTAGCAGTACCGATAAGCTTACCATTACTTTAGAGGTAAGCAACACCAACCTGAACGAGGTGGTGGTAACCGGTTACCAAAAGGAACGTAAAAAGGATTTAACGGGTGCCGTATCGGTAGTAAACACTAAGGATATTAAGGATATTCCGCTGGGTAACCCGGTTAAGGCATTACAGGGCCGTGTGGCCGGTGTTAACATTACTACTGATGGTAACCCCGGTGGCGGCGCTACGGTGCGCATACGTGGTATCGGTACGTTAAATAATAACGACCCATTGTACGTAATTGACGGAGTACCAACCAAGCGCGGTTTGCAGGAGCTTAACCCTGATGATATTGAATCGATACAAGTACTGAAGGATGCATCATCGGCATCAATTTATGGTTCGCGCGCGGCAAGCGGTGTAATTATTGTTACTACTAAACGCGCCAAAGCAGGCCAAAGCCGTATATCATTCAACGGGTCAACCTCATTGCAATTCAACACCTCAAAGCTTGATGTATTGAACACTAACGACCGTGGCCGTGCATACTGGCAAGCGGCAGTTAACGACAGGCAAGACCCTAACCTTAACTCAACCTATAAATATGAGTGGAATAACAATTTTGATAATCCTGCACTTACACGTGTGGTATTACCTGAGTTTTTGGATGCCGCGCAAACCATGCGCCCGGCAGATACCCGTTGGTTTGATGAAATATCGCAAACATCAGTAATTCAACAATATGGCCTTGATGTATCAAACGGTACCGAAAAAAGCAACTCCCTGTTCTCAGTTAGTTATTATGATAATAAAGGCATCATCAAAGAAACCCGTAACCAAAAAATGACCGTAAGGTTCAACTCTGATTATAGTTTATTTGGCGGACGTTTAAAAATTGGCGAGAACTTCTCAGGCTCATACATCCGTAACCCAATGTTGCCTTTGGGCGATATTACAGGCTTATCGCAGATCAACTTCTCTATACTGCCGGTACGTACCATTGATGGTGGCTGGGGTGGCCCGGTGGCCGGTATGGCCGACAGGCAAAACCCGGTTAGGCTGATAGAGGATAACAAGCAAAACATCAACCACCTGGGCCGTGTGTTCGGTAATGCTTATGCTGATCTGTCTATACTGCCAAACCTTAAATTTTCAACCAGTTATGGTATTGATTATGCTGTGAACTTTAACCGTACGCTGCGTAAATCATACGTTTCGGGCTATTTGGTCGATCCATCAAACGCGGTAACCGCCAACAGTGCTTACGATGGTAACCTGATATGGAAAAACCAGTTATCATACAACCTGGAGATGAAGAAGCATAAACTGGATATGTTCATCGCCCATGAGCAGATCAGTGTAATGAACCGTAATCACTCGGGCAGTCGCCAGGGTTTCGCCCTGGAGGATATGAGCTACGCTTACCTTAGCGTGGGCGCATCCGATCAGTTGAATGGCGGCGGCGGTACCGGCAATGCGTTATTATCAGTTTTCGGTCGTGTTAACTACTCTTATAATGATCGTTATATAGCCTCTGTTACGCTTCGTCGCGATGGTTCATCAAGATTTGGCGCCAACAACAGGTATGGTATATTCCCGGCAGCATCATTAGGCTGGCGTGTAAGCGAGGAGGCATTTGTTAAAGATCACCTGCCATTTATTTCGGACTTGAAAGTACGTTACGGCTGGGGTAAAACCGGTAACCAGGAGTTTGGCGACTACGGTACCCAAACGCTGTACTCGGCTATATATGGCACCAACCCTACAGGCGGGTTTGATGGCGGCGCCGCTTACGATATAGGTGGCGGTGGTACCGGTCAGCTCCCATCGGGCTTTGTGATGGTGCAAACCGGCAACCCTAACCTGAAATGGGAAAGCAAGGTAGAAAACAACTACGGTATCGATTTTGGCTTGTGGAATAACAAGATAACAGGCTCTATCGATTACTTTACAAAAACCACCAGCGATATATTGATCAGGCCGGCATACCTTGCTGTAAAGGGCAACGGCGGCGACCGTTACGCCAATGGCGCTACTGTTGATAACAAAGGTTTTGAGATGGTGTTGAACTACTCGACCTCGTTTAGCGATTGGCGCGTTGACCTAACCGGTAACTTCTCAACCTATCGTAATAAAATAACTGAATTACCTGCGGAGATATTAACCTCATACCCGGGTAATGGTACCGATAAAAATATCCTTGGCCGATCAGTTAACTCCATGTTTGGTTGGGTAGCTGATGGTATTTTCCAAAACCAGGCCGAGGTTGATGCCTCACCCGCGCAGCCGGGTAAAGGTGTTGGCCGTATCCGCTACAAGGACTTAAATGGCGATAACGTGATCAACGATCGCGACCGTGATTACATTGGCCGTGGCGACCCTGACTTTATGTATGGTTTTAATGCCAACATCAGCTACAAGAATTTCGATCTGTCGTTCTTTTTGCAAGGCGTGCAGGGTAATGATGTAAACAATACCTACAAAGGATTGAGTGATTTTTCATCACTTGCACCGGGTGCTAACTGGGGCTCACGCACCTTACAAGCCTGGACACCACAAAACACATCATCAACCATACCGGCGCTTACCACGGTTGACAGAAATAACGAAGGCCGTTTTTCAACCTATTTTATTGAAAGCGGATCGTACCTGAAATTACGTAATGTGCAGATAGGTTATAACCTGCGCAACGCTTTAGAAAAATTGAAAGTGCAAAACGCGAGGATATTTATACAAGCCAACAACCTGCTTACTATAAAATCATCGTCGTACACCGCGCCCGATCCGGAAAACCCGGGCAACGGTTTCCCTATCCCGGTAATAACTACAGTTGGGTTAAATATTACTTTTTAAACATTAAATCAACATGAAAAAATATATTCTATTGCTGATTGCGGTTACGTTGATAGCCGTATCATGTCAGAAGAATCTTGATCAATTACCGCAAGGCTTTGCATCAGATGAATTATTGAACAAGCCCGAAAACGTTGAAAAAATGCTGATCTCGGCATACTCAGCATTGGGTAACGATGCCTTTGCCGCGCCTTACAGCAACCTATGGTCATACGGTAGTGTGCGTAGCGGTGATGCTTACAAAGGTGGTGATGGCCCGGGTGATGTGGGTGACTTTCACGCTTACGAAACATTCGCCCTTAACCGTGTTGATATCGGCGCGTCGGATGTTACCTGGTTCAGACTGTATGTTGGTGTTGGCCGTGCTAATGATGCCCTTGCCAGGATCAACAACCTGACCGAAGATGTTTACCCGCTAAAGGTTCAGCGCCAGGCCGAGGCTCGTTTTTTAAGAGGCCACTTCTATTTTTTGCTTAAGATACTTTACAAGCACATACCTTACATTGACGAAAATATGGATAAGGCAAGCTACGATTCGGTATCAAACCGATCGTACTCAAGCAACCAGCTTTGGGATAAGATAGCCGATGATTTCAGATTCGCGGCGGATAACCTGCCGGGTACTCAGACTGATAAAGGTCGCCCAACATCACTGTCGGCAAAGGCTTATTTGGCTAAAACATTACTTTATCAGGCTTACACGCAGGATGAGAACAACAACGTAACCGGCATTGATCAGGCTAAACTTACCGAGGTAAACAGCTTGTGCGACGATGTAATAGCCGGCCCTTTCTCCCTTTTCCCGGATTATGCCCAAAACTTTTTATCGCAGTTTGAAAACGGTTCTGAATCGGTATTCGCTATACAATACTCGCAGAATGATGGTACACAGTTTGGCCGTATTGATAACGGGCACTCGCTTAATTACCCCATGAACCAGGAGTATGGCTGCTGCGGTTTCCACGTGCCAAGTTATAACCTGATCAACGCCTTTGTTACCACAACACAGGGTTTGCCTGATTTTGCCAACTATAACAACAACGAAATAGGCAAACAAGGCGATTACGATACCCACTCGTTCGATCCGCGACTTGACCATACTGCCGCTATACCGGGGCACCCATATAAATACCGTCCGTCGTTCATTTATCAGTCTACATGGTCGCGCGCGCCGCAAATTTACGGGCCGATGCTGAGCATGAAAGAAACCGTATTGTTTGATGACCCGGCATTTAAACGTTTCCCTCCTTTTATGTCGAGCTCAAAGAACTGGATGATCATTCGCTTCTCGGACGTGATGCTGATGAAAGCCGAAGCGCTTATTGAGTTGGGCCGTGAGATGGAAGCCCTGCCGCTGATCAACGCCATCAGAACACGTGCGGCCAACAGTACCGGCAGGTTGAAAATGACTGATGGATCATTTACATCAAATTACCTGATCAACACCTATCAGCCCGGCGTAAACTGCACCTGGACCAATGATTATGCCCGCCAGGCCATGCGCTACGAACGCCGCGTAGAGTTTGCCATGGAAGGTTACCGCTTTTTTGACCTGGTGCGCTGGGGTATTGCGGCTGAATACATGAATGCGTACTTTGCCAAAGAGAAAACACGGGTTACCCACCTCAATGATGCATTGTTTAAAAAGAACCGCGACGAGTATTTGCCTATACCATTAAACCAGGTAAACTTTAGTAAAGGGCTTTACAAACAAAATACCGGATGGTAAATTGCACATGGTAAGCCCGCGGGCTTACCATGCCATTATAAACTTGTTAATATAAAAATACTGAACCATGAATACTACTATTAAAGCTATGCTTACCTGTTGTATTGCCGCTTGCAGCATACTACAGGCCCAGGCTGCCGATCTGCCCATCAAGATCACTAAACGTTATTTGAATTTCCCCATATCGCAGGAGCAAAAAAGGGGGAACATGAAATTCTCAATAGGTGGCAAAAAAGAACGTGAGTTTAAGATACGCCTGGCAAACGGCGAGCCTGAATACTGGGTATTTTGTGATATGACGCAGTATAAGGGCAAAACCATCACCATTAGCTATGATGGCGATAACGCGGGCCTCTCAAAAATTTATCAGGATGACAAGATAGCCGGGCAGGACTCCATGTACCACGAAAAGAACCGCCCGCAGTTTCATTTCAGCACCCGTCGTGGTTGGATAAATGACCCTAACGGCTTGATATTTTACGAGGGTGAGTATCACCTGTTTTATCAGCATAACCCTTATGAAAAGGAATGGGAAAACATGTCATGGGGCCATGCCGTGAGTAAGGATATGATACACTGGCAGGAGTTGCCGGTAGCGCTTCACCCTGATGATCTGGGTACCATGTTCTCGGGCTCGGCTGTTATTGACTATAATAATACCGCCGGTTTTAACAAAGGCAAAACCCCGGCCATGATAGCTACTTACACGGTTGACGGGCACGACAAGCAGGTACAGTGCATGGCCTACAGCCTTGATAAAGGCCGCATCTGGACCAAGTATAAAGGCAACCCGCTTATTGACTCAAAGGAGAAATGGAACAGCCGCGATACCCGCGACCCGCGTGTATTTTGGTACGAGCCGGGCAAGCACTGGGTATTGGTGTTGAACGAGCGTGATGGTCACTCTATCTACAACTCTGCCAACCTTAAAGACTGGACCTTTCAAAGCCATACAACCGGTTTTTGGGAATGCCCTGATCTGTTTGAACTACCTGTTGATGGCGACAAGAGCAAAAGCAAATGGGTGATGTACGGCGCTTCGGACACATATATGATAGGCTCGTTTGATGGTAAAAAATTCACGCCTGAATCGGGCAAGCATTACTTTACTACGGGTACTATTTACGCCGCGCAAACCATAACCAATATACCGGAGAGTGACGGCCGCAGGATACAGATAGGCTGGAGCCGTTTATCGCACCCGGGCATGCCATTTAATGGTATGATGCTGTTGCCTACCGAGCTTACCTTGAAAACTACCAAGGATGGTATACGCCTGTTCAGCACACCGGTAAAGGAAACCGAGCAGCTGTTTGAAAAAGCCGGGCAGTGGAGCAACCTTAAAGAGGCCGACGCTAACGATAAGCTGAAAACATATAACACCAGCGATCGCCTGCGTATAAAAACAACCGTCAAACTATCGCACGCTACAAGCGCGGGGCTTAACCTGTTCGGTCAGCATATTATTGATTACGATATGAACATGAACCTCATTAACGGCACCTTCTACTCGCCAGAGGACATGACCAGCATGGAACTGACCGCCGATATTTACATTGACCGCACATCGGTTGAAGTATTTATTGATAACGGGGCTTACTCCTACTCGTTCCAGCGCAAGGCGGATGCTAAAAACACCGAGGGTTTCCATTTTTGGGGTACTAACATCGATGTAAAGAACCTGGAGGTTTATACCGTAAAATCAATATGGGAATAGCATGATCCTATAAAAATCATCGGCTATGAAAAGCAAAATTCTATGTATTACAGGGTGGCTAATATTGGCCACCCTTAATAGTTTCGGCCAAAATAAGGTTACACTGGCATCATTACTCAAAGAGATGACAGACCCCGAAGCGGTTACCCGTATGCCTAAACCGGCCTATATTTTAAAGCAAACCAGCAGTTACGACAGGCATTCCATAGCACCTGGCAAGCCTGGGTGGTTTGCCAATGATGATCATACCCATTACATCCGTAAGGAAGTAAACTCCGGCCGTACCGAACAGGTAATGCTTGATGAGGATGGCCCCGGCGCTATTGTACGCTTTTGGGAAACTACCTTTAAACGCCCCGGCAAACTGCGCATCTACTTTGATAATGAAACCGATGCCCGCATCACCATAGATGGGTACGATTTGATGAAGTTCCCGTACGCGGCGGGTAAGGCCCTGCTGGCACCGCACTCCAGCTACGAGCCTTTGCAAAAAGGCGGCAGTACCTTATACCTGCCTCTACCCTTTAGCAAGCATTGCAAGGTTACCTGGCAGGAGGCTGACAGTACCGCCAAAGAGCCTCGTTACTACCAGATAAACTTTAGGCGATACCCCAAAGGCACCCGTGTTGAAACCTTTAGCGATGAAGTATTTGCACGTAACACCCAACTGATAACACAGGTAAATGAGCAGCTTTTAAATCCTAAGCATTCACCGTCAATAAGGTTGGTGCATAAGGTGGCTAAAGACTTAAAACCTGGTGATGAACTGCCTTTAAAATTAGGCGGCAGCAATACCGCTATCGGTTTCATCCAGGTATGGTTGGATGATTCGACCGCTTATACCGATAAGAATTTGCGCTCGCTATACATTAAAGCTGAGTTTGATGGCAAAACCACCATCAACTGCCCCGTGAGTGATTTTTTTGGCAGCGGTGCCGGCAATAACGCTATACAAAGCTGGTATCGTACCGTAACAAGCGGCGATGTTTTGGAATGCCGGTGGGTTATGCCTTATACCCGGTCGGTACGTATCAGTATAATAAATATGGGCGATACCATGCTGCATACCCATCTTGAAGCGGATTCTCAGCCTTACAAATGGACATCACGCAGTATGTATTTTAACGCGGCCACAAGGGCGCAAAAGGATGTACCCATCCGCCGCACAGAGGCCGATAAACCTTTGGAGTGGGACTTGCTCAACCTAACAGGCAAAGGCGTATTTATGGGCGAAACCCTGGCCATAGACAACCACATACACAAATGGTATGGCGAGGGCGATCAAAAGCTTTGGGTTGATGGTGAGCCGTTTCCATCCGAATATGGTACCGGGTTGGAAGATTACTACAATACATCATGGGCGCCGGTGGTACTTTATCAAACCCCGTTCGCCAATGCTGTACGTGCCGATCAGCCTGATTCATTCGGCGAGAACACCTTTACCCGCACCCGTAATCTGGACGCGGTACCGTTCGACAAAAGTTTCAGGTTTAGCCTGGAGATGCTGGGCTGGGACAATGGCACAGCCGACGTAACAGCCACCAGCTACTGGTACGCCCGGTAAAAAGAAAAATAAACCCAATTGAACAACAAGGTACAGCCGTTTTGGTAATTTACCATATATTTACGCCATTGTTCCCGTAGTTCAATGGATAGAATGGCTGATTCCGGTTCAGCTGATATGAGTTCGAATCTCGTCGGGAACACCGGTTAAAAAGCCTCTCTTTTTAATTAAAAGAGAGGCTTTTTTTGTATCAGGATAAAACTACAATTTTGCTGTAGGCTGACCAGGTTTTGCAGGATAATACTCAAACGGCAACTGATCGGCAACACGGCGCAGGGCCATATTGCCTTGTATGGTAAAGTTATGCTGGCCGGAGGCATCGCCTTTCTGGTCTATCATGGCACCGTCGGTTAGCAGATACATGAGCGTACAATTAGTTGTGATAGGCACCTGCTTTTTGCGGGCATCAACATATAACAGCCGTTGTTTGGCGGCTTGCTTGGGCGCGTATGTAATAAACAGTTTGGTAAACTGCAATCGCATTAAACTATCCAGCCCAAGTTTTGATATGGTATACAGATCGATCTCATTCGGGTCAATGTTAACATACTCGCGATCGTCGCCGCCACCGACTACGGGCACCCTTTCATAAGCCTGGTGTATCAGGAAACCCTCCTCGCGGGCGTTGCTGTTATATAATCCCCTGAAAAACTGCATTAACGAACCTTGATAGGCTTTTGCCCTGGCATCGGCCCAAATACCTTTTTGCTTGTCGTTACCCGGCAGCTCCTCGAAAGTACTGTTACCTGAAAAGCTCGCGTGATCCTGCGTGGCATGGTAGCTAAAGTTATTGAGCAGATACCGCACCTTATAGCCCAGCGCTTCGTTCTCTACTATGATCAGATCATCAGCATAAGCTGTGAGCATGTCCGCTTTTTTATCAAACTTTAAATGCAACGTTTCGGGGTTAAGTATCCGGCATTTTTTGGCATTGACCGAACCACCCAAAAACACCTTCTGAAACATTTTGTAGTTCTCCTCCCTATCCTTTTTATTGCCTCCGGAGCTTATAATCACCTCGGTCAATAAAATATCTGTGGGGTGCAGGGTTATTTTCAGGTCTATTACAGGTTCAGTTAAAATAACCGTTTCGGTGTGTTTGGCGAACCCCATCATAGATACTGATAGCTGGTAAGTACCCGCCTGCAATCCATCAAAGCGGAAGGTACCATCCTTGCCGGTGCTGGTCATTTTGGTCATGCCCACAATAAATACTGTTGCGGATGGGATGGGGCGGCTCAGGCTGTCGGTGAGTTTACCGGTTAACAAATGGGTTGATTGTGCTGCGGATGATAGCGTGCATCCGAATGTCAATACAATGAAAAACATAAGCGATCTGGTAGCTCTGCTTAACGTTGTACAAACTGATAAGGGTGATTGGTTGGCAGACATTGTAAAGGTTTATGTTGAAACAATTATACAAAACGAAACCCATTTACAGCAACTATAAAAAGTTATTTTTTAAGCACTTATAAGTGATTCGATATCCTTTATTGATTTCTGATTAAACCAAAAGCGCGGCCAACACTCCTACCTGTATAACACAACCAAAACCATGAACAACATACTTAAACACATCACCGTATTCTCTCTATTTTTTGTAATAGGCAACTACTGTAAGGCGCAAAGTAATTTTAAGATAAATGCCAATATATCCGGTGGCAAGGCCCGCATAACATCGGTATACCTGGAAGATGAAGGCATAACCATTTTTATGGATAACCTTGGCCGCCTGCACGATGTTTATTTGTATGATACCGACCAATATTACGATGCCGTGTATGATAACCAAACATCAGCCCTGGGCAACGAGGTTGAATATTACCCTGCCGACTATATATGGACCGAGTTGCGGAACAAGATAAAGCGCATAGGCAAAACCTATATTACCTATTACGATCGCTTTAGTTTTGACGAACTACAAGGCAAAATAAAATCAATAGGTAATTTATACCTCACCTATTACGACCGTTTTGGATGGGATGAACTGAAAGGCAAGGTAAGATCAATAGACACCATAAACTTTACTTATTACGACCGCTTTGGCGCTAATGAGGATATAGGTAAAATGAAAAGCATCGGCAATACAACTTTCAGCTACGCAGGCCGCATGGTTAATGTGGCTGGTGATCGGGATGGGGTTGTTAATATTCGTAGGGCAGGAATTAGATAAACCACACACATCGGCATTGCATTTTTTTATAGGTTTGCCGCATGATTGATGTATTGAGCAACCCGGCCTGGTATGCCCTAACCACAGGGAATGCACGGCTTGCGCTGGGTAATAGCAGGGTTAAGTATTTTGATGAACGTGTTTCGCCTTTTGTAGGGCTTGAAGATAGCAGCGAGGATAGTTTTATTGAGCTGGCGGACATGGTGAATAACGAGGAGGGCATCCGTTTATTTATTAGTCCGGTTGAGGTGAATGTGCCTGCACCCTGGCAGGTAGTGGCTTGCGTTAACTGTTACCAAATGGTGTGGAAAGGTTCGGCCCTACCGTCTGCTTATGATGATGAGGTTACGGTATTGAACGAGAGCCATATACCCGATATGCTAGCCTTAACAAAATTAACCAACCCGGGGCCGTTCGCCATGCAAACCATTGAGTTTGGCCATTACCGTGGTGTGTTTGCCGATGGTAAACTGGTAGCCATGGCCGGGCAGCGCCTTAATCCATCACCTTATGCCGAGATCAGCGCGGTATGTACCCACCCCGATCATTTGGGCAAAGGTTATGCCCGTATGTTACTGAACCATCACATCAATCGGGTAACGGCTGCATCGGGCATTCCGTTTCTGCATGTAAAGCACGATAACGACAGGGCCATCACCGTTTATAAAAGCTTAGGATTCGAGATAAATAAGGAGCTTTTGTTTTATGTACTCCACAAAGCGGAGGGCGCTATTTAAGGTCGCTTGCCGGTTTCACATCTATTTTACTTTTTTTCACAAAAACTTAATTCAAAACGTGATTGTTATTGCTTTTAAAAGCTAAAAAAACTCGCCATATTAGCACCTCCACTGGCCGATAGCTTTTTAACAAATGGCTTATCATCAACAATAATCAAAAACATCACCATATGCAGGAAATAGATCCTATCATTCTACAAAAAGTTAACACCTGGCTCGAGGGTAATTACGATGAGCAGGTAAAGCAGGACATTCAGAAATTACTTGACGATAAAGCTTATACCGAGCTTACCGATTCGTTTTATAAAGACCTTGAATTTGGCACCGGCGGCTTACGCGGCATTATGGGTCCGGGTTCAAACCGTATCAATAAATACACCATCGGTTCGGCTACGCAGGGCCTGGCCAACTACCTTAAAAAAACCTACCCTAACGAGCAGGTTAAGGTAGCCATTGCACACGATAGCCGTAACAACTCCGATCTGTTCGCGCGCATTACTGCCGAGGTATTTTCGGCCAATGGCATATACGTTTACTTTTTTGAGGCGCTGCGCCCAACGCCTGAACTATCTTTCGCCATACGTACGCTGGGTTGTAAAAGTGGTGTAATGCTTACCGCATCGCACAATCCTAAAGAGTACAATGGTTATAAAGCTTATGGCGAGGATGGCGGCCAGTTCGTAGCACCTGCCGACGCGGCCGTTATGGACGAGGTTGCTGCCATTAAGAGCATTGACGAGGTTAAGTTTGACCGTGTTGACAGCAATATTGAACTGATAAGCACCGATATTGACGAGCAGTATCTTGATAAAATAGTAACGCTTTCGGTATCGCCGGAGGCTATCAAACGCCAAAAGGATCTGAAGATCGTGTTCTCGCCTATACATGGTACAGGTATTACCCTGGTCCCAAAGGCCTTGGAACTGTTTGGTTTTGAAAATGTGGTATTGGTTGATGAACAATCAACCCCTGATGGTAACTTCCCTACCGTGGTTTACCCTAACCCGGAGGAGAAAGAAGCCCTTACCCTCGCCCTTAAAAAAGCGCAGGAAGTGGATGCCGACCTTGTTTTGGCAACCGACCCTGATGCCGACCGTGTGGGTATCGCCGTAAAAAATACCGATAACGAGTTTATACTGCTTAACGGTAACCAAACCGGCAGTATGCTGATCAACTACCTGTTAACCGCATGGCAGGAAAAAGGCAAGCTTACCGGCAAGGAGTACATTGTTAAAACCATTGTAACATCGAACCTGATAGAAGCCATTGCCCGCGCTAAGGATGTAACTTTTTACAACACCCTTACCGGCTTTAAATACATTGGCGAGCTGATGACTCAGTTTGAGGGCAAGCAAACCTTTATTGGTGGTGGCGAAGAAAGCTACGGTTACCTGGTTGGCGAATTTGTGCGCGATAAGGATGCCGTTGTTTCAGCAGCGTTTATTGCCGAGATGACCGCTTATTACAAGGATAAAGGCAGCAGCTTGTTCGAGGCCTTGTTAGATACTTATGTTGAGTATGGTTTCTATAAAGAAAAGCTGATATCCATCACCAAAAAAGGAAAGACCGGTGCTGAGGAGATCAAGGCCCTGATGGAGAAATTCCGTAACAACCCACCTGCTACTTTGGGTGGCTCAAAGGTTATTACTTTGAAAGATTATGAACTGCGTGTTGAAACCGACCTGATCAGCAATACCACTCAGCCTATTGAGTTGCCTAAGTCGGATGTATTGCAGTTCATTACCGAGGATGGCAGCATTATATCAGCACGCCCGTCAGGTACCGAGCCTAAAATTAAATTTTATTGCAGCGTTAACGGCAAGCTGGAAAGCAAGGAAGCCTACAAGCTTACCGAAGAACAGCTTGATGCTAAGATTGATAATATAATGCAGGATCTGGGCGTGTAATATAACGCTTAACCAATACCTGTAGCAAGGCATTCGCTTTACGGCGGATGCCTTGTTTTTTTTATTTCATATATTATACATTATATTTACAACAACGACACGTTGTAGCCCATTCACCAGCAGATAAGATGATAGAAACCGATGATAAAGTTGGTGCCCCTAACCCGGTATCGGCATTGATAGATAGCCTGCCGGTAGCTGTTTACATTTGCGATACCAATGGCTATATCACGGCTTACAACAAACCCGCCCAGCAGCTATGGGCAACCACACCCATAATTGGCGAAACTAAATGGTGCGGCGCGTTTAAAACTTACACCATTGATGATACATTGCTATTGCCCGAAAAAAACGCGGCAGCGCACAGTATGTTCACCGGGGTATCGGCACCAAGCCAGGAGCTGATAGTTGAGCGGGAGGATGGCAGCAGGCGATACGTGGTGCATCATCCATCTGTAAATTATAATAACGATGGCGAGATAACCGGCATTACCAATACCTTGATTGATATTACCGCCCAAAAATTCGATGAGAATAAGCAGGCCATGCTGGCGGCCATTGTACAATCATCACAGGATGCTATTATCAGTAAAACGCTCGATGGTATTATTACCAGCTGGAACCAGGGCGCCGAGCGCCTGTTTGGCTATACCGAACAGGAAGCCATAGGCCGATCCATCATTATGCTGATACCGTATGATAGGTTGATTGAAGAAGAACTGATCATAGACCGTGTACGCAACAACCTGAGCGTTGAGCATTTTGAAACGCTGAGGAAACATAAAGACAGACACCTCATCCCGATATCGCTCACTGTATCGCCCATTAAGGATAGTAAGGGCAACATTATAGGCGCATCAAAGATAGCGCGCGACATTAGTCGCCAAAAAATGGCCGAAGAACAGTTGCAGCACTACGCCGGTAACCTGGAGATACTGAACTCGTTTGGCAAAACCATATCAGAGGATATGGATGTTCAGGGCATCCTGCAAAAGGTTACTGATGCTACTACACAGCTTACGGGTGCCAAGTTCGGCGCTTTCTTTTATAATAAATTGAACGAAAATGGCGAGGCTTATATGCTTTACACGCTATCGGGCGCGCCAAAGGAGGCTTTCGAGAAACTGGGCATGCCCCGCAACACCGATGTTTTTAAAACCACCTTTAAGGGTGAAGGCATCATCAGGGTTGATGATATAACCAAAGATGCCCGATATGGCAAAAACGCGCCGCACCATGGTATGCCTAAAGGGCATTTGCCGGTGGTTAGCTACATGGCCGTACCTGTAATTTCAAAAAGCGGGCTGGTAATTGGCGGCTTGCTGTACGGGCACCCCGAAGCGGGCAGGTTCACTAATGAGCATGAGCATTTGGTGGCAGGCGTAGCATCGCAAGCGGCTATCGCTCTTGATAATGCCAAGCTTTACGAGGAAGTACGCATGCTGAACGCCAAGAAGGATGAATTCATCGGCCTGGCGAGCCATGAGCTTAAAACTCCGGTTACGAGCATAAACGGTTACTTACAGATCATTGAACGATCGTTAGCCGGTAACGACCGTAATACGGCCTTTGTTACCAAGGCACGTATGCAGGTTAGCAAACTCAGCGCACTTATTGCCGACTTGCTGGATGTATCAAAGATCATCACCGGCAAACTCCCCCTATCATACACCGTTTTTAATTTGCAGGAGTTATTGCTTGAATCGGTTGATGTATTGCAGCAAACGCACATCAGCCATGCTATACAGATAGAGCATTGCGATAAACCCATACTCATCAAGGCCGACCAGCAACGTATTGAGCAGGTGATCATCAACCTGCTATCCAACGCGGTAAAATACTCGCCCGATGCTGATAAGGTGCTTATAAAACTGGTTGAGCGTGATGGCTACGCCGTAATTTCGGTACAGGATTTTGGCATCGGCATACCAAAGGATGAGCAGGAACGTATATTTTCACGCTTCTACAGGGTTGATAATATTGCCGATCATATATCAGGCCTTGGCATTGGCTTATACATCTGCAACGAGATCATCAGCAGGCATCAGGGTCGTTTGCGGGTAAGCAGCGAGTTAGGCAAAGGCTCCACCTTCTCGTTCGAGCTGCCCATCATCGCATAAAAAAGCCCCCGGCTGTTAACCGGAGGCCTTCAACAATACTGATAATATCCTTTTAGTCCTTAGTAATATCTTTAAACAGCTGTGGCACTGCGCCGTAGGTTGGCAACTGGCCGTTCCACTTTTCTATCATACGGGTTTGCACCAGCAGCGGGGTAAGGCTTTGCTGCCTTAGCTTATTAGCTTCTGATTCAGCACGTGCCTTAATTAGCAAGGCGGCAGCCTCACCTTCGGCTTTAGCTTTACTCACCTGCGCTTCGGCAATGGCTTGTTTGGCCTCGTTCTCGGCCTTTAAGCGGGCTTGTATAGATGCGTTCTTTTCGTCGATCATGCGCCTTAATGATGCTGGCGGCGTAATGGCCGATGTCAGCTGATCGTACACAAAGCCATCTTTAGCCAGGTTTTTGGTAAGCAGGTTCTGAATCTTATCTTCAAAGCGCTCACGGTTACTCATCACACTGTCTGATGTAAAGCTGTTGGCCACAATGCGGTAAGCATCGTAAATAGTGTTGCGCATAAACTGCTGCTCTATCTCGTTAAGCGGCTTGCGGTACTGGCGGTAAATATTGGGCACCATGGCCGGGTTAACATGATAGTTCAGTTTAGGGTCAACCTGAAATTCGGCGGCATCTTTGGTGGTTACAACAAATGGCTCGTAATCCACATTCTGTGTATAGGTAGGGAATTCAACTATCTTGGTTGTCCAGGTGTTGTACCATACACGGCCGGTAACAATGGTAATATTATCCACGCCCCTGTCGGTACCATACAGGTTTATTTTGATGCCTACGTTACCAGCATCAATATTCTCGTAAGTAAAAGGCTGAATAAATAAGGCTACAATAAGTACAATTACTATCCCACCTATGCGGAATACACGTTTAAGGTTGTTAGGTTCCATTAATAAGTATGTGTTGTTAAGTTAATTTGCGATAAATATAGCGAATGATGTAAAACACGAACACCAGGCCCAATACGGCTTGGAATATGCCTATGCCTACATACAAATTGCTGGGTTTTGATATGTTGGCCGCAGCCCACGAGAAAAGCAGAACAGCCAACACAACATCTAATAAAAGTATCAGAATATGCTTCATATGTAAAAATATAAATTCATTTGGGCGAAAAAAGAGCTGTTGTGTATATTTGTATGTGTTTTTTCTGTTTTCATAAAAGCACAAATAACCGAGCCGGGTCCCGCCTGACCCGGCTTACTTTTTTATGTAGCCGGGTATTCCCTCCATTACCATTACCGGTAAAATCAGTTTATGTTAGATAGCACACCCTTTTAAATGTTACAAAGCCTGCATTACGTTACCTTTTGTATTGCTTAATTGCTTACTTTGCCGTTGTACACCACATAGTATTTTATCATGACTTATTGCTTAGGTATAAAAGTGAAGGAAGGCTTGGTGGCCATTGCCGATACCCGCATAACATCGGGCACCGAAACCACCAACAAAAAGAAGGTTAGCATACAACAAAAAGATAATTTTTCGCTTTTTATCATGACCAGCGGGTTACGCTCGGTACGTGATAAGGCGATGGAGTATTTTACCGAATTACTTGAAACACAGGAATACAACAAGGTATACAAGGCCGTTAACGCCTTTGGCGAGCAGGTAAAACGCGCCGCCCTTGAGGATGGCGCCGCCCTTGAAAAGGCCGGACTAAAGTTTGATCTGCACACCATTATAGGTGGCCAGCTAAAGGATGATGCCGAGCATAAACTGTATCTGCTCTATCCCGAAGGTAACTGGGTGGAGCTTGGGCAGGGCGCACCGTATGTGGTTATAGGTAACTCCGGCCACGGCAAAGCCATACTGAACCGTGTGCTAAGCGAAAACTCGAGCATGAGGCTGGCATTAAAGGCTGGTTTCCTCTCTTTTGATTCGACCCGGGTAAGCTCAAATAATGTTGATTACCCGATTGATGTGATATTGTACAAAAAGGATTCGTACGAGGTTATTGAGCAGCGGTACGAGTCGCGCGATCTTGCAGCTATATCCTCGCAATGGGATGATGAATTGAAGAATGCCTTGCTCAACGTATCAGAAGACTGGATGGAAGTTGCCTTTGATAAATTACAGGACACAAATGAAAACGAAAGTTAACCACACTATATGAAGTTTAATGTACAGGCTGACATGACCTATACGGCAAATACCGCCGGTACACTCATACTAAACATCCACGCTTTGCATAATAATGCCGGCCAGGCAGTATTGCAAGAGCATTTAAACATACAGCCTTACATACCAGCCGAACAACTGCTTAATGTTAACGGCGAAAATCATTTAATACGCTTAAATGTTGAAGAACCCGGCAATATTGCCATAAGCTACCACGCCACTGTATTTAACGCCTGGAAAATGGTAGATATGGATGGCCTTGTGGAAACACCGGTACATGCGCTGCCTGCCGAGGTGTTACCGTATTTGCACCCAAGCAGGTATTGCCAGTCGGACAAGTTATTCAGGCTGGCGCATAATATGTTTGGGGAGATCAGCAATCCGTTTGTTACGGTGCTTAACATGGTGGAGTGGATACATGCCAATGTACAGTACCTGAGTGGCTCAACCAATTCAGAAACCTCGGCTTTTGATACCGTTACAGAGCAATCGGGTGTGTGCCGTGATTTCGCGCATCTGGGCATTGCCCTTTGCCGCGCCTTAACTATACCCGCGCGTTACTTTACGGGCTATGCCTACAAACTGCAACCGGCCGATTTTCATGCCTGTTTTGAGGCTTACCTGGGCGGCCAATGGGTATTGTTTGATGCCACCAAACTGGTGCCACTAAATGGTTTGGTTAAAATAGCCACCGGCCGCGACGCTGCCGACGCCGCCATTGCCAACATATTTGGCGAAATTGATTTTAACACCATGCTGGTTAACTGCACTTTTGCCGATGAGGTTTTTATACCGTTTCAATACGCGCCCAACAGCCTGCAAGGCATCAGCTACTTTTAAAATTTGTATTTGTTTTTAGGCAGCTTACCCTGACTAAAGCGGTAATATATAAAGTTGATGAGCAGCACAATCCAGCAGATAAGCAGGCCAAAAAATTCACGGGCTTCTTCTATCCAGGGCTTGGTGGCTTTCATGGTTTGTACCAGGCTTTCCTCATCGTGCTGGGTTACCCAATCAATTACGCCATTGCTGTCAAATATCTTATATATCGCGTAAGCTAAATAACCCACCAGGCCTATGTAATAAGTTACCGGGTAATACTTACCTTTTACAGCCCAAAAGCATAATAAAGCGGCGTAAAGGTAAAGGGGCACCCACAGGTATGGGTCAGGATCGTTATACTGCAAGCCTGCCGATATAACGAATAGTACGATGAAAACTATGTTAAATATCTTCATAAGCTGATTTTTTTTATTTGCCGAAGGAGGATGTTAAGCTTCGTCGGGTATAAAGTTTATCTCATCATTTTTATCAAAGGCTACATAGGCGCGTTTCCAGGGCTGATCATCGATCATTTGCCAGCGGTGTGCCGAGCCTGTGGTATCAAGCGCTATGAGTACCTCGCCGGGTTTAAGGATGAACTTTTCGCCCAGGCGGGTTTCAAACTCCAATGTACCGGTAAGGCTTATTACGTATTGTTCGGTTGGGGCATTATGCCAATCGTATGATGAACCTGCCGGCGATTCGCGAAAGCGTATACTGTTTGCCTTATGTAATTCATTCTCAACTAAAGTGCCTGTTATAAAGTGTGAATGGCCATCAGGGCCGGTATATAATTTTATAGCTTTTATCATTATCAGTAAGGTTGCCGCTAAAGTACAATAATAGCGCAAACTTATCATCAGTTGCAATTGTTGCTTAGCTGTATCATGAATACTGTAGCACAACCACATCGCAGCCCGCATTTAGGCGCACTCATAATCAGCATATTAATTACTTTGGCTATCGGCTTCACGGCCTCTTATTTTACCCGGCCCGAAATACCAGGTTGGTACGCGGGCTTGCAAAAGCCATCGTTTAGTCCGCCTAACTGGCTGTTTGCCCCGGTGTGGACCAGCCTGTACATTATTATAGGTATTGCCGCTTACCTGGTATGGCAACGGCGCGATGGCAGCAAGCTGTATGCTACTACACGCAATATATACATCGCACAGCTGGTGTTGAATTTTTCGTGGTCGATGGTGTTTTTTGGTATGCACCAGATGCTGGCCGCCTTTGTAATTATAGTACTGTTACTGATCAGTATAATTAGCTGTATCGCTAATTTTTCAAGGTTCAATAAGGCAGCATCCTGGTTAATGGTGCCCTACCTGCTTTGGGTAAGTTTTGCATCGATATTAAATTTTAGCGTTTATTTGCTCAACAAATAGCACAAAACGCTATTTTTATTTGCCGAAATCAACCGGCCCCCTTTCATGAAAAAACTTTTACTTGTTTGCCTAACCCTGCTGTTTTTTGCACCCGCTTTTGCCGATACGGTATCTATCGATCATTTCGCCGTGGTTGAAAACCCCTTCGCGCAGGATGAGGTAGCCATACAGGCAACCGATACTTTAGGCAAAGTGCGCGAGGATGTTAATGGCACCTTCAATTTCTCGATGAATGGCTTTAACGAAACATTGCAGTTTGATAAGGGGACGGCATTTTACAGGCATAAAATAGAAAAATCGACCTTTTTGTACGCCAAGCATGTAAATGATAACGGCACGCATTCCATATTATATTATGTGTATAAAAACGGCAGCAAGTTAGCTCCGTGGCATATCAGCTGGGTTTTATTGCTGGCTATACCCTGCGCGCTGATATTGCTTGCTTATATGTTTAAGCGTTTTATCATCATCGCGGTAATTATATTCATTATCTTCTTCTACTTTAACCACCACAATGGGTTAAGCGTAAGCCGCTTTTTCGAGAGTATTGTTGATGGCCTGAAAGGTATGTTTTAATACCCTTTTTTAGAAAGGTAAGCCCACGCCAAAGTTAAGCTGCATAAAGCTGTAACCCTCGCCCAATATATTACCATCGGTATCAACACCGGTTTTGTTGGCTTCGCGATAGGCACGCTTAAAGTCGCCGGTGCGGAATATTTCATCGCCATGTTTGATGAGCACCCATTGGTCGGAGCCATTGAATTGTGGGTCTTTAAATTTCAAGCCGATATCAAAACGGAACACAAAGAATTGCAGATCAAAACGCAGGCCGGTACCAATACCAATAGCGGTTGAGTTCCACAGGTTACCCAGCCTAAACTGTCCCTTCGGGTTATCCTCCTCATTTTTAAGGCGCCATACGTTACCAAAGTCCATAAAAAAGGCACCCTTCAATTTTGAGCCAAAGAAGTTATTGGCCAGCAAGTAACGATACTCGGCATTACCTACCAGTTTAACTTCGCCTACCTGATCAATGTACCTTAACTGGCTACGCAGGGTATCGGCCAAACTGCTTGTGCCATAGCTGGCACGGTTAAACTGACCGGGGCCAAGCGTACGCGGCAACCATGCCCTTATATCATTAGCGCCACCAGCATAAAAGTTCTTCTCGAATATCAAGTCGTCACTATTGCCATAAGGTATACCAACACCCGGGTTTATACGGAAGATGAACTGGCGCTCGTGCGAGAAGGTGCGGTAAAAGCGAAGATCTATTTCAGTTTTAGCGTACTGGGCGTAGTTGTAACCAAACAAGGTGCGCTTGCCGGTACTATCGGGCTTGGTGTTAAACACATGGCTTAACAAACTGAACGCGTTGCCGCCAATATCAATGCTCCCCCTAAAATACATAAAGTTGGTTAGCCAGTTCAGTTTATTGGCATTAAGCTGATAAGTATACTGGCTACCCGATGTTAATATAGTACGCCCGATAAGGTATATGTACGAGAACCTGTTTTGGCTCAGCAATAACCGGTAAGCGTTCGGGTCGATAGTACCGCGCGAAAACTCAACGAACAACGGCGTAACCGTGTGGCGTTTATCGGGAGTTTCAAAAAAGTCGTACGTAATGGAGTTTACAAAGCTTTGCCGCTTAACCAATCCTTTTTGATAAAACAACTGGTAGTTACTGGCAAAAGTAGTATGCGGCACCCCGTATTTACCCAATATGGGCGCTTTAAACGGCAATATCAATCGAGGATAGCTCAGGCTTAAACCTACCTTAAAATCCTGATTTTCTATGCTTCCGCGCGATGCTGAGTTGCTGCCGTTATCAAACAATACGCTCCAGTTTATTTTAAGCTGTAATGTTGCAGCCTGCTTAAACATGTTACGGTTGGTAAACGTGTTACCAATGTTGTAACCATACCGGCCACTGCTAAACAGAAACTCCCCCTCAATACGGTCATTCATCCTTTTCAGCGGAATGATGTCGATACGGGTATCGAGCCTGTTACTGCTATCGGCCAGTTTAGTATAAGTTGGGTTGGGCACGTTACGAAAAACGTTCAACTCCGAAAGGCGGGCAGTGGTGAGCTGCTGCCTATCAATATTATAAAGCTCTCCTTTTTTCTGGAAGATATAATCGGTTACTGTGCGTGACTTAAACCGGCCCGAGTAATCAACAAACCTGAACTGCGAATCAACCTGCAAGGTATCGGCCTGCCCTGTAGAGCGGCCTGTACTGCGCGCAATGGTAATCAGCGTGTTGTTGATCTTATATATCGGGTGATCTTTTTTGCCCGGAGGATTATCGATTACCACTTTCAGATCGACCACGCTGCTGTTATAGGTCGAATCGTAATCGTAGCTGATGTATTGGCGATAAAAATCAAAATAGCCATTACGTTTCATCACCGTGTATATCTCATCACGATCAGAAGCCAGGCTATCCCTGTCAAACCGGCTGCCCGGCTTAACGTGGGCTTTGCCTTTGTAACCTTCGTACAACGAGCGTACGCGACCATCGGCAATGCTATCGGTAAAGTTACGCACCTTAAACATCGGGCCTTCTTCGGCAGTGAATATCAGCTCGGCCTTTTTCTTTTTTATGTAGATGCTATCCTTAACCTTAGCTTTCAGGTAGCCCTTATTTTGCAGGAATTTTTCGATCTGCAAACGCGAATACTCAACCAGGCTACTATCTAAAATAGAAGGAGCCTCACCAATATTTTTTTTACCGTTTTTACTGAACAGGTAATAAAATTGCAGGTTAAGCCAGTTGTTGGGCTGCTGCTCTTTATCAACATAATTTAACGCGAGATCCTTATAATCATCATCAATACCCTTAATGGTAACCTTGCGCACAAGTGCCTGGTCGTCCTTAAGTTTGCGGGTTAAACTACAGCCCGAGGATATTATGAGCAAAAGAATAGTTAATATTGTAAGGCGATATTTAGCAGGATAAGTGTATGCTTTCAAAATCTCAGATCAATTTATTAAAATCCTTACAACATAAAAAGTTTCGTACCGAGCATGGCCTGTTCCTTGTTGAGGGCCACAAATCGGTTAATGAGTTTGCCAATTCGGCATACCAGGTTGATACCGTTTTCCAAACGTATACATCCGACCCAAAATTGCTGAATTTATCGCAAAAAATAAACAGCCAGCAAATATCATTGAACGATCTGGAAAAGATCAGCGCGTTAAAAACACCACAGGATGTTGTCGCGCTGATAAAGATACCCGATTGGCCCGCACTTAGTAACGATACGTTAAGCAAAAAGTTTTCAATTGTTTTAGATGGCATACAAGATCCCGGCAATTTGGGCACTATCATTCGCACGGCGGATTGGTTTGGCATTACCGATATTATTTGCTCGGCCGATACGGTTGATGCCTATAACCCCAAGGTGGTACAGGCCAGCATGGGTTCACTATCGCGCACCAGGCTGCATTATGTTGATATTGAACAGTTTTTAAAGCGCACGCAACTGCCCGTATTTGGCGCCCTGTTTAACGGAAAAAACATTTACGAAACTCAATTTGGCGGCGAAGGCCTCATTGTTATGGGCAATGAGGGCAACGGTATAAGGCCGGCTGTTGAGAAGCTGATACAAAAAGCCATCACCATACCAAGGGCAGGCCAGGCTGAATCACTGAACGTTGGCATAGCTACCGCCATATTTTGTTCAGAAATAAAAAGAAATACATTGAAATAAAGTTGGTAGTCAACAAAAATATTTGCTACTTTTGCGTTCCTTAAAAAATGGTCGGGTGGCCGAGTGGCTAGGCAGAGGTCTGCAAAACCTCGTACAGCGGTTCGAATCCGCTCCCGACCTCACAGGATTATTAAAGTATTAAAAAATTAAGTATCATGGGCGTTACTCGTTTAAAAAGAAAAGATAGAAGAAATAAAACTTTCTCACGTTTGGAAGTTCAATTCCTGAAACTGGCTACTAACCTGCAACCAGGCAGCCGTTCAGCTCAATCAACTAAAGATCAGTTAGCTAAAAACAACGAAGTTTTAGCTTCTTTGACCAAATAAGTTTAAAAGATCTTATTTAAAATAAAAAAATCCTGTTGGTTATACCGACAGGATTTTTTTGTTGATACGCTTTATAAGCGATGGCCCCTCGTAAATAAAGCCGGTATAAAGTTGCACCAATGATGCCCCGGCATTCAATTTCTCCACGGCATCTTCAGCCGAATGTATGCCCCCCACCCCAATGATAGGGAAAGCGCCATTTGATTTTTTATGCAGATAAGCAATAACCTCGGTTGAACGCTGCGTTAATGGCTTGCCGCTTAATCCGCCGGTTTCGGCTTTATGCGTGCCGGTTAACCCTTCACGACTGATAGTAGTATTGGTAGCTATAACACCCGCTATTTTAGTTTCGGTAACTATCTCAACAATATCATTCAGTTGATCATCGGTTAAATCAGGTGCTATTTTAAGGAGGATTGGTTTGCTTATGCCGTTTTTATTATTGCGCTGTTGCAGCGTGTTCAATATATGCATTAGCGGCTCCTTCTCCTGTAAGGCACGCAGACCGGGTGTGTTGGGCGAGCTTACGTTCACCACAAAGTAGTCAACCACATCAAATAACCTGTCAAAACATTTTATGTAATCGCTTACGGCATCCTCATTAGGTGTTACCTTATTTTTGCCGATGTTACCACCAATAATAATGCCCTCCTGCCCTTTTGGTCGGTTTTTACGGTAGGCAGCCAAACGCGCGGCAACCACATCAACTCCCAGGTTATTGAAACCCATACGGTTGATCAGCGCCTCATCAGGCGGCAGGCGGAACATGCGCGGCTTGGGGTTACCCGGTTGCGGTAGCGGCGTTACGGTTCCTACCTCAACAAAACCAAAACCAAGATTGGCCATTTCGGCTATTACTTCGCCATTTTTATCAAACCCGGCAGCAAGGCCAACAGGGTTGATAAATTTTAGTCCGAATACTTCCTTTTCCAGTCGACTATCCTTCAAATCCCACGTGGCACGACTAACGGCCGCCCCGCCGGGAAATTTATTGAACCTGCGCAGGTTGCGGGTAACAAAATAATGCACCTTCTCCGGGTCAAACTGAAACAGCAATGGTTTAAGTAAACTATACATGCCGCAAAGGTATATATTATGGTGATATTGCTGAAAGCGAATAGAGCAGAAAGCTTAAAGACCAAAGCTGAAGGCTGAAAATTGAGCAGAAGGCTGAAAGATTAAAGCCGAAAGCGAATAGAGCAGAAAGCTGAAAGACCAAAGCTGAAAGCAGAAAATAGAGCAGAAGGCTGAAAGATTAAAGCTGAAAGCTCTTTTGGCAATTACAAAATACTAAAGCTTTCTGCTTTGGTCTTTCCGCTTTAAGCTATAGACTTTAAGCTTTAAGCTCCAAAAATCGTATCTTTGCGCCCAAATGATCGCAATAAATAATCTGACGTTTGAGATAGGTGCAAGGAAATTGTATGACGAGGCTAACTGGCATATTAAACCGGGCGAAAAAATAGGCCTGATAGGCGCTAACGGAACCGGCAAAACCACGCTGCTGCGTATGATAGTGGGCGAATACAAACCTACATCGGGCACTATATCAATGGCGAAGGATCTGACCCTGGGTTATTTGAACCAGGATTTGTTATCCTACGCGTCGGACAAGAACATACTGCACGTGGCTATGGAGGCCTTTGAGCGCCAAAACCAGCTGCATACCGAAATTGAGAACCTCCTCAAAAAACTGGAAACAGATTACAGCGAAGACTTATTACACAAGCTAAGCGACAAGCAAACCGAATTTGAGGCGCTTGACGGTTACAATATTGAATACAAAGCCCACGAAATTTTGGCGGGTTTAGGTTTTAGCGAGGCCGATACACACCGCAAGCTAAGCACCTTTTCGGGTGGATGGCGTATGCGTGTTATGCTGGCTAAAATTCTGTTACAGGCACCTGATATACTGCTGCTGGATGAGCCTACCAACCACCTGGACTTACCATCAATACAATGGTTGGAGCAGTACCTGAAAGACTTTGACGGTGCGGTGATCATCGTATCGCACGATAGATGGTTTTTGGATAAGGTGATCAATCGTACGGTTGAATCGCGCAAGGGTAAACTGACCGTTTACGCGGGTAATTACTCTTTCTATCTGGAAGAAAAAGCCCTTCGTGAGGAAATTCAGCGTGGAGAGTTTAAAAACCAGCAATCAAAAATAAAGCAGGAAGAACGCCTGATTGAGCGTTTCCGTGCCAAGGCATCCAAAGCTAAAATGGCACAATCGCGCATCAAAATGCTCGATAAAATGGAGCGTGTAGATGATGTGGATGATGACAACCCAACGGTTAACTTCACGTTCAGGTTCTCTAAACAATCGGGCAGGCACGTGGTAACCCTTGAGGATATTACCAAGAAATACCCGGCTATTGATATTCTGGATAGTGCCGAGGCGGTAATTGAGAAAGGCGATAAGATAGCCCTGATTGGTGCTAACGGTCGTGGTAAATCAACCCTGTTGCGTATCATTGCCAATGCCGATAAGGACTATACCGGTACGGTAACCACAGGACACAACGTTTCAACAACCTTCTTCGCGCAGCACCAGTTGGAATCACTCCATCTGGAGAACGAGATACTGGCCGAACTGCAATCATTCGCGCCAAAACATACCGATACCGAGCTGCGTACCATATTGGGTTCGTTCCTGTTTACGGGCGATGATGTGTTTAAAAAGATCAAGGTGCTTTCGGGTGGTGAAAAATCGCGCGTGGCATTGGCCAAGGCCCTTACCGCCGATGCTAACTTTTTGGTTCTCGATGAGCCTACCAACCACCTTGACATACAATCGGTAAACATACTGATACAGGCTATACAGCAGTACGAAGGTACGGTGGTAGTAGTATCGCACGACAGGTATTTTCTGGATAATGTGGCTAACAGGATTTGGTACATTGAAGATCAAAAGATCAAGATCTACCCCGGTACTTATGCAGAGTACGAGGAATGGAACTCGAAACGTAAGTTTGATAAAGCCACTCCCACGCCTCAGCCTAAAAAGGAAGAAAAGAAGCCCGAGCCGGTTAAACAACAAAGCGACGATAAAACCCAGCAGCTTAAAAAGCTTAACCAGGAGCTTGGCAAAATGGAAAAGCAAATTGCCGATATTGAAGCCGAGGTAAAGAAACTGGAAAGCGACCTGGCCGACGATAAAATTTATTCGGACCAAAACCGGTTAAAGCAAACCAACACCGCCTACCAGCAGAAAAAGGATGAACTGGGCGCTGTAAAAGATAAATGGGAGGCTTTGGCCGAGCAGATATTGGAGTTGGAGTAAAGCCCCACCCGGCCTCCCCTAAAGGGGAGGAGATTTAACCATATTATAAACAGTTATGAGGAGAACGATCTATACTTTAATACTTTTTATTCTTCACTTAACTGCTTATGCTCAGCAATATACTGATAGCGTATACCGCACTAACATAAAAAGTATTGAGCTTTATAATCAGGGTAAAGCGGGTTCTCTGCCTGTTATCAACCTTAACTCGGGCGATAAGCTGGTGCTGGGGTTTGATGACCTTACAGGCCAAACCAGCAATTTTTATTATACCCTTGAGCATTGCGACGCGCTGTGGAATTCATCGCGCCTATCCCCTGCCGAGTACCTGCAAAGCTTTACCGAGGATCAAATCATCAACTATAAATATTCATCGGGCACATATCAAAAATATGTGCATTACGAGATCATCTTCCCTAACAGCAACATTATACCCAAATACGCGGGCAACTATATTTTAAAGGTTTATGAGGGTGGCGATCAGCAAAAGCTGGTGTTTACCCGTAAAATGTATGTGCTTAACTCGCGGGTATCGGTATCGGCTACCATGGTGCCATCAAACAATGTACAATACAGGCAAACCAACCAAAAGCTGAATTTTACAATTGACTACGGCACACTACGCATACAAAACCCGGCTACGGATATGCGTGTGCTTGTTATGCAAAACTACCGTGCCGACGCCACCATTTTAAACCGTGAGCCAATGAGCATACGCGGCACTCAGTTGGTTTATAATGATGTTAACGCTAACGATTTTCCGGGGCGTAATGAGTTCCGCTATTTTGATACGCGTACGCTTAAGGCCGGTGCACATGGCATCAACCGCATTTACCGGGATACGGGTTTTTCGGTTCAATTGAATACCGATGTTAACCGCAATGGCCAGCCTTATGAGTTTCAGTTTGATAATAATGGCAATTGGTACATTTTGAATCAGGATGGCAGCGACCCGCGGATTGATGCTGATTACGCCAAAGTATATTTTAGTTTGGATGCCCGCAAGGATGCTGCCGAGGGTACGCCTTACGTTATCGGCAGGTTTAACAACTTTAAGCCTGATGCCAACAGCGTACTGAAGTTTGATGCGGCTACCGGCAGGTTTGTAACCATGCTACAGCTAAAACAAGGCGTGTACGATTATGAATACCTTTGGGTGAACAACGCCACCAAAAAGGCTGATGATACCGTGATAGAGGGCAGCCATTACGAAACCGGGAATGAATACCAGCTGTTTATTTACTACCGTGCCCCTGGCGCCCGTTGGGAGGAGCTTGCCGGCATGCAGCAAATAAGCACCGCCAAAAACCAAAACCGGTAGCGGCTTGTATTTTGCTATATTTGCAGCAAACATCGCCGATTGTAATATGACTTTAAAAACCCCGCAAGACTCGCTTACCATAATGAACGAGCTGGTATTACCTAATGATACCAACTACCTGCACAACCTTATGGGGGGCCGCCTGTTGCATTGGATGGATATTGCCGCCGCCATATCGGCGCAAAAGCATTGCAACCGCATTGTGGTTACCGCATCGGTTGATAATGTGTCATTTCAGCAGCCTGTTAAGCTGGGCGATGTGATCAATATTGAAGCCAAGGTTACCCGCGCGTTCACTACCTCTATGGAAGTTAAGCTGGATGTATGGGCGCAAAACATGCCATCGGGCACTAACATTAAATGTAACGAGGCCTACTACACCTTTGTAGCGCTTGATGAAAATGGCCGCACCATAGCCGTGCCCGAAATTGAGCCGCAAACCGAAAAGGAACTGGAGCTTTACGCGGGCGCGTTACGTCGCCGTCAATTAAGGCTGATACTTGGCGGCCGTATGCACCCCGATGATGCTACCGAGCTTAAGGCACTGTTCACAGCCGCCAAAAAAGATATTTAATTACGCTTCCTGCTTTAAAGCGTTTATTTCGCTCAGGATACCATCCCACAGATCGATACGTGCTTGCAGGGCCTGCTTAACTACTTCGGTAGCGGCTTGCCATTTGGCATCGTCGTCGCCGCAAAGTTCAGCTGTCATTTCATACGCCAGGTGCGAGTGGTGGTCGCCGTCAACCTCAATATGACGTTCCAAATAATAAACAAAGGTATCTATCTTACCCGGGGCACTGTTGCTTATCTGCTTCACCATGCTGATGAACATACCCGGTATCAAATCCTCACGCCCAAAGGTGAATACGGCAGCTATTAAATGCTCGTGCCCTGTGGCTATCACCTCAAAAGTATGCTTTACAAATTGGGCGGCAGCGGCAGGTATACCTTCGGCATTTAGGGCCCCGGTAACGTTTTTGCCTTGGGCCAATTGCTGTAGCAGGTTGTTTATGGGCTGCACATTAAAACCGGCCTGCTCCATAGCTTGCAGGTACAGCTCAAAGTGGCTTACACGGTTGCCGTGCTGGTCAACATCGCTCTCCTCGCCCGTAACAATTTCGTTAATTAAGTAGCGGGTATTGGCGCTGCCAACAGGCACCCAGGGCACATTGGTACAGGTTAGTTTTTGTTGCAGGGCTTTTAAAAGCGACATAAAATCCCACACGGCAAAAATATGATGCTCCATAAAAACACGCAGATCATCAGCACTTTGCATTTGTTTATACAACTCATGATCTATCAATTCCGCACGTAAAGGGGCTATGGCCTGCTTTAATTGTTCTATCCTGTCCATGTACTTCATGCGGCAAAATTAACACCTTAAATATTTTTTGATTGTCATTATTCCGAAGCGCTATAAATTAGATATTTGCACAACATTTTTTAAAATGCAGTGTTGAAATATAAAACTGCCCTTACATGCTAACAGAGATATTACCAGCCGATGGTTCAGCCTTATACACTGAAACCAATATGCACAATTTGTTCCCTGAGCCGTGGAACATGGTTTCATCTGCATTATTCCTGATACCCGGTATATATTGGCTTATTAAATTAAAAGGCTTTAACAAGCGCCATGCTTTTTTAAGCTTAGCTACCTTTTTAATGCTTACCGGCTGCATTGGCAGCACGGTATACCACGGCTTTAGGCAATGGCGTTTTTTTATGTATCTGGATTGGGTGCCTATCGCGCTGCTTTGTATGCTGGCCAGCATGTTCTTTATTATTAAGGTTACGGGTAAATGGCAGTCGGCAGCGGTTGCGGTAGCGGCATTTGGCCTGGTTGAACTTGGCTTAAAGCAGTTATACATGCTGTACGATAAGCACATTATGTTCAGCATAAATTATGGAGTGATGGTATTGATGATAGTAGTGCCCCTGCTGATGCTGCTCATCAAAACCCGCTGGCGAAACGGATCATTAGTAGCGGCGGCCTTTGTAAGTTTTGGCTTCGCGCTGTTTTTCAGGATAATCGATACCGAGGCCTTGCTGCCGATGGGCACACACTTTTTATGGCATACCTTTGGCGCCATAGCCACCTCATTCATCTTCCTGTACATCTATCGCTTAAACGGCTTTACCTACATGAAGAAACGCCTGAAACACCTGAAAGAGGAAGCCCTTGTGCTGCCTATGTACAGTGATAAGGATAGTGATGTTGAAGAACGCACGGGATCGTAAGTATTTCATCTTCAAAATAATTTTAGCAAAGCGATGGTATTACTGCCATCGCTTTTTTATTTTTAATGCATGAAACCGTTATCACAAATCATTTTTACACACTTATAATTACCTCGCTTTTTTCTTGTTCATCAAATGATGAAAATAATAAACAAGCGGTTAAACCGGTAATAGACGAACAATACGCGTCAAGACTTTCGGACAGCAGGGAATATTCAAGCCCGATTGATAAGATATATAACGATCTGCTTAAAAAAGATTCAGATCTGCATGATCTTAATATGGCGATAATCAGTTTTAAGGAAACTAAATACGATAGTCTGAAAAACTACAGGCTATTCAATGGCGAATCAACCGATTACTATGTTGCCGGAAAGATAGCCGCGAAAGAGATTACAGACAGTGCTCTAAAGAAAAGCTCATTACAAATACTCGCATTAAGTGAGCAGCAATACAAAAGTAAAACCAAGGCACTTAATGAAACTGTTTTGAGCATCGCCAGGCACGATACCAGCATTCAAAATTATAACACTACCTTGAAAATCGCGGCAACTTTGGCTGTGTTAGAGAAATATCAAAACAGCAATCTCTCGAAATTCCAGAATGTTAAACGGCTTGACAGCACCGCTGCCGCTTTAGATGCCAAAACAAAGGCTATGGCCGAGGCCCACATCAAAAAGCTGAAGAAATAAGCAGGAAACTACAGCCTCACCCCTCGCAAAAACTCCTCGATGCCCATTCGCTTTTTACCTTCCAGCTGTACATCCGTTGGGGATATGTAACCGTTGGGCGCAGCGAACTTAAGGTTGGTTTTACCATCGCTTAAAAAGCCGCCGGGTTGTATGCCGGGTTCGGTTTCGGTGTATTCGGCGTTGTATATTTTTAATACCTTGCCGTTAAGGGTAGTGTAAGCGGTTGGTACAGGGCTGAGGCCGCGTATCAGGTTATATATTTTTGCTACAGGTTGTGTCCAGTCTATCGCGCCCAACTCCTTAGTTAGTTTTGGGGCGTGTTGCAATTCCTCGCCGGTAGCTAACTGATGCTGCGGATGTTCGTGGTAGCGGCCGCTCTCAATGGCCTTAACTGTTTTAACCAACAGGCCCGCGCCTTTATTCATCAGGCGGTCGTGCAGATCGCCGGCGGTTTCCTGGCCGGTAAGAGTTACTTTTTCGGTGAATAATACATCGCCGGTATCTATCTCATGTTTTAAAAAGAAGGTGGTTACACCGGTTTCCCTTTCGCCATTAATAAGCACCCAGTTTATAGGCGCGGCACCACGATATTGCGGTAACAGCGAGGCATGCAGGTTTATAGTACCCTTTGCAGGCATACTCCAAACCACCTGCGGCAACATGCGGAAGGCTACCACCACCTGCAAATCGGCATTAAGGGCGGCAAGCTGGTCTAAAAAATCGGGGCTTTTTAGCTTTTCGGGTTGTAATACCTTAATTCCGTTAGCTACGGCATATTGTTTTACGGCACTCTCGCTTACCTTTTGCCCCCTTCCGGCGGGCTTATCAGGGGCTGTAACTACAGCCACTATATCGCAACCGGCTGTTATTAACGCGTCTAACGATGCTACGGCAAATTGCGGTGTGCCCATAAATACAATTCTCATGGTAGATATTATTTTAGATGTATTGCATAAAAATAAGCAACTGGCTCGAATTGTTTGGCAACAAAATTCAGTTTTGTGCCATTTTAAGGGTACAGCAAATATTTTTTACGCATCTGCTTAAAATTGCTCAGGCCGGGCTCCCAGCTGGCCCTTATTTCGGCCTCGGTTTTACCGGCCACAATTTGTTGCTGTAAGTTTTTTGTGCCCACCAATTTCAGGAAATAAGCATTAAAAAACTTACTCTTATCCGGAAAAACCTTGTACATATCAATCACCCAGCTCAGGTTAAGCTTGCCTGTTTTTTTGAATATCGATGCATCGTATTTTCGCAAGTCGATACCATAGCAAACATTACCCTTTTGCGGCGGATTATCGCTCACTCCCGGGATGCTTACCGGCGTAAATTCAAAATCGAACTTACCCTTTAACAACGGGTGCCCCGCCACCTGGAACGGAAAATCAGTACCCCTGCCCAAACTAAACGTAGTGCCCTCAAACAAACAAATGCTTGAGTACAATAAAATAGATTGCTGCGTATTCAGGTTGGGCGATGGGTGTACAGGCAAAGTATAATCTGACTGATGGGTATAGCCCTCCATCTTCACTATCTTTAAATCGCATTGTATCCCTTTGTTGAGCCATTTTTCGCCGTTTATCATTTGGGCATACTCGGCCATTGTCATACCATGACTAATGGGTATAGGGTGCATCCCCACAAAACCTTTATAGGCAGGCTCCATAATAGGGCCATCAATTATAAAACCGTTTGGGTTAGGCCTGTCAAGCACCATAAGCGGTATCTTGTTTTCGGCGCAGGCTTCCATCAGGTAGTGCAGGGTTGATATATAGGTGTAAAAACGCGCGCCCACATCCTGAATATCAAACACCATAATATCAATGCCTTTCAAATCCTCGGGAGTGGGTTTGTAGTGCTTTCCGTATAGCGATACCACCGGCAACCCTGTAGACGGATCAACCTCATCGCCAACCTTGGCGCCATTGGCGGCGTTGCCTCTAAAACCATGCTCAGGGCCAAATATCTTTTTTATGCTGATGCCGCTTTTCAGCAGGCTATCAACCGTAAGCTTGCCATTGGTGCCAATGATAGATGTTTGGTTGATAAGCATACCCACGTTCTTACCCTTAAGCTGATCTATGTAGGCATCGGTACGGTCGGCAGCGGTAACTATGGTTGCCGGGGCATTGGTATTTACGGCAACGGTATCGGTTTTAACGGTAGCCGTCTGGTTTTCTGTGGTCGGCTGGCCGCAGGTAGTAGCGCCCAGCAACATGCCCGTGGTAGCCAAACGTAAAAATATGGTAGTATGTATCATTTTATGTTTTTCTATTGGTTATTTTAAGTAAACGTTTTTTAGCGACAAAACCGCATATTTGCGAAGTTACAAAAATCATACTGCTTTGAATTTTTCGTCGTTTATTGCCGGCCGCATCACCTTTAAGTCCAGGCGCACGTTCTCAAAACTGATCGTGCGTATTGCCGTGGTGGGCATTATGCTCGGCCTCGGGGTAATGATACTTTCATTAGCCATTGTAAAGGGCTTTAAGCAGGAAATACGCGAAAAGATACGCGGCTTTGCCGGAGATATGCAGGTAGTAAAGTTCGACCTCAACAACTCCTACGAAAATTCCCCATTTGTAAAGGATGATCATTTTGTAAAACAGGCGCTCCATAATAAAGAGATAATCAGCATAAAGCCTTTTGCTACAAAACCGGCCATTATTAAGGCCAATGACGAAATTGAGGGCATTGTACTGAAAGGCGTTGATAAAACCTACGACTGGCAGGTATTCAAAAAAACCTTGCTCGAAGGTGATGTGATCAACTTTAGCGATTCGGTAAAGGCTAATGAGCAGATCATTGTATCGCGCCAAACGGCCGACAGGCTAAAGCTTAAGGTGGGCGATGATATACTGATGTATTTTGTGCAGGAGCCCTTGCGCAAGCGTAAGCTGGTTATCAGTGGCATATACAGTTCGGGGGTTGATGAGGTTGATAAAACCTTCGTAATCGGCAGCCTGGCGCTGATACAGCGTTTGAATAACTGGGAAAGCAACGAAATTGGCGGTTATGAAGTGCGCGTAGCCAACTTTGACAGACTGGCGAAAGCCGACGCCTTTTTAGATACTGTAATACCTGTCCGCTTAAAATCATACACCATACAGCAAAACTACCCTACCATATTTGAGTGGCTTAAACTGCTTGATGTTAATGCCCGTGTAATGCTGGTGCTAATGCTTATAGTAGCGGTGATCAACATGATATCAGCCCTGCTGATCATGATACTGGAGCGTACCTCCATGATAGGTATGTTCAAGGCCTTGGGTGCCAACAACTGGAGCATACAAAAAGTATTTTTACTGAACGCCTTTTACCTGATAGGCTTAGGCTTGATATTAGGCAATATTTTCGGCCTGGGGTTGAGCCTGTTTCAATTTAAAACCCACTTCTTTCAGCTCGATCCGGCATCGTACTACATGTCATTCGTACCGGTACAGCTTAATGTAATGGATGTAGTTCTGTTGAATATAGGCACGCTGGTTATCTGCCTGCTGGTTATGCTAATACCATCAGCATTGGTGAGCAAGATACAGCCTGTTAAGGCCATCCGCTTTAAATAAGTTTAGAGTTTATTCAGCTCGTCCATCAGGCCTTTGCTCAGGCGGTTAAAATAGCGCTTTACGCCAAAACCCATTACTGATTGTATGCCACGGGTAGCATTGGTTAGGAACACCTCATCGGCCTCATACAATATCTCGGGGTTTATCTGCGCCTCGGTAACCTCAATTTTGTTGGCCTTGGCCACATTGATAATAACCTGGCGCATAACACCCTCCACACAACCCTCGCTTAAAGCCGGAGTGTACAGATGATTATTATACCAAATAAAGATGTTTGAACTGCTGGCCTCGCACAGGTAACCATTCTGGTTAAGCAGAAACACATCATCCAACCGGTTTTGCTCCTTATAAATACCCGCCATTATATAAATGAGCGAATTGCAGGTTTTGATATTTGACAGGTAGTTAGATGGCTTGGGCAGATCGGTATATACATCCATGATCAGCCCTTTTTCATTCAAAAAATAGCGTGGCTCATCAAGCGGTTGCAACTCCAGGCAGTAACCCATTTTGTTTTGCGATGGCGTGTACAACCCCTCCGCATCACGATAAACCGTTAGGCGCAAACGCGCGTGCTTTACCTTGTTGCGGGTAGCCAGTTCTTCGGCCTTATTTTTCAGGAACCAGGCATCCGTTTGCGAGTAGCCGTCAATCTTAAGTGCTTTCATGCCGCGTTGCAGTCTGTCGGCATGCAGGTCGGCAAACTTTAGCTTTCCTTTCATTAGGCGCATGCTCTCAAACAGGCCATCACCATACCTGAAACCACGGTTGCCCGTAGTTAAAAGTTTGGTATCGGCCGGTACAATTTCACCATTAAAATTGATGTATAAAGGCATGCCCTGTAATTGCGTTTTGGTGTTAGATATGAGTTTTTAGACAATGATAGCCTTATATTGTTTCGGGCAAATTACAAGTTATCATGATTGGCGGTGGCTACATACTTACGCCATTTCTCTAAAACCGCTACAAAATCGGCAGGCAACGGCGCCTCAAAGCTCACCTGTTTTTTTTGTGCAGGATGCTTAAAGCCCAACGACTGCGCATGCAGCGCCTGGCGAGGCATCAGGGCGAAACAGTTGTCAACAAACTGCTTATACTTGGTGAATACCGTGCCCTTTAATATCTTATCGCCCCCGTAAGTAGCATCGCTAAATAGTGGGTGACCAATATGTTTCATATGCGCGCGTATCTGGTGGGTACGGCCGGTTTCCAGCTGGCATTCTATCAGCGTAACATAACCCAGGCGTTCCAACACCTTATAGTGCGTAACAGACCATTTTCCTTTCTCCTCATCATCATAAACACTCATTACACGCCTGTCGCTATGGCTGCGGCCAATGTAGCCGGTAACGGTGCCATCCTCGGCAACATCGCCCCAAACCAAGGCTATGTATTTACGGTAGATGGTGTGGTCAAAAAATTGCTTGGCCAGGTAGCTCATAGAACGTTCGTTCTTGCTGATCACCAGCAAGCCTGAAGTATCCTTATCAATACGGTGTATCAGGCCCGGGCGGCCATCATTACCCGGCATGGTAGGCAGTTGCTGAAAGTGATGCACCAGCGCGTTAACCAGCGTACCGGTATAATTATTATATCCGGGGTGAACCACCATGCCCGGCTCCTTGTTCACTATCAATACATCATCATCCTCGTAGGCAATGTTTATTGGTATATCCTCAGGGTAAACTTCGGTATCGCGCGGCGGGTGAGGCAATACTACCGATATAACATCAGCCGGTTTAACCTTGTAGCTCGATTTTATTACCTTATCATTAACCAGCACATTACCCAGATCAATGGCGTTTTGTATGCGGTTGCGCGACGCGTTTTCAACACGGTGCATCAAAAATTTATCAATACGCAACAGCGATTGACCTTTATCAACCACTATACGCAGGTGTTCGTACAGATCCTGCTCGTCCTGTTCTATCAATTCTATATCTTCGGCCATTTGTGCAAAAGTAACCGTTTTTACACACATTGTTGCGCATTCGTTTAAGGTTTGTAACCTTGATCACCGGCCTGCCGTAAAATCATTTTTAACCACAACCATTTTAACCGCATCACTGTGAAAGAAGAATTTACCATATCATTATCAGAGGACGATTTAACCAATTTATTGGACTCCAATATCAGCGCCGATGAATTTATCCGGTCTGTTTTTCTTGACGAGGAGAACAGCGAAGTGCTGCAAACAAGCTGCCTTTACTATCACCACAACAAAGGCGGTGAACCTGAAATAGCCGATTTTAACATAGTTACCGATGCCTTTGACCCGCAAAACTTAAAGGGGAGCATTGTTTGTAATTTTACGGTAGAACACAGGCATCGTGGGTCAAAACTTAATTCGGAATGGAGCGAAACCGTTAAGTGGATATTTAAGATAGACCAATCAAAACAACTAATACAATTTGTGGGCGAGGATGTGCCCATAACCGACAAATAAATTTAGCACGGCGAACGATATATAGCTAATATTGCAATTTGATATTATTGCCGTATTATAGTTTATGAGTTTGGATCTGGAAATATTTAGTCCGCTACAGCAGGTGCGTTTGCCGTTGTTTACGCAGCACGGCGTGGAAGTATTCATTAAGCGCGACGACCTGATCCATCCGCTTATATCGGGCAATAAATGGCGTAAGCTTAAGTACCTGTTAAAACGGGCACAGGCCGAGGGCAAAGCCCACCTGGTAACCTTTGGCGGCGCTTACTCAAACCATTTGCTGGCAACCGCGGCGGCGGCGGCTAAATTCGGCTTTAAGGCTACGGGCTTTGTGCGCGGCGAGGAGGTGCAGAACGACACCCTGTTTTTATGCCGACTGCACGGCATGCAGCTAATATTTACCGACCGCGAAAGCTATCGCGATAAGCAGACAATATTTAGCAAGCATTATGCTGATGATACCGATGCCTTGTTTATTGACGAGGGCGGCGCATCGCCCGAGGCGGCGCTGGGTTGCAGCGAGCTGGTTGATGAATTACCATCAGCTTTCGATCACCTTTTTTGCGCCTGCGGTACCGGCACCACAGCGGCAGGCATTATAAATGGCCTGGCTAAACATGGGCACCATACCGAATTCCATGCCATAGCGGCATTAAAAGGCGGCGAGTTTTTAAGGGCCGATATTGATCAGTACCTCGATGCATCTGCCCCCTATCATCTGCACACCCAATACCATTTTGGCGGCTATGCCAAAACAACACCGGAACTGATCAATTTTATAAAGATGTTCACTTCAAGCACCGGCATCATGATAGAACCTGTATATACCGGCAAAATGATGTACGCCTTGTTTGATAGGTTAAAACAAGGTCAATTCGCGCCTGGCAGCCGCATACTGGCCGTTCATACAGGTGGTTTAATGGGCATTTTGGGGATGAAGGATAAGTTTTGAAATCTTCTATCATTCGCACATCCGTAACACATTATAGATAAATACACCGTAAAAGCACTATACAAGCACAGTTTTTTACACATAAGACACAATAGGTCAACCAATTAAGCAAATTAGGTTTACATTTATGTAACCCATAATATCCAAATCACTACCTTTTTTTTAACCTTATTGCCATGATTGATTTAAAACGCAATTGCAGTTGCAATTTATTGATCTCTTTACTCGTATTGATATGCTTAAGCGGATGTTACACTACGCGAGTTGAAACTAAATCCGGGCCCGGAACTGAAGTTAGATCTAAAACTGTTCATTCATTATTTTGGGGCTTAGTTAATAAACCACAAGTCATTACGACACCGCTTTGCGATTCATTGGGTTCAAAAGGCATGGCCGAGGTAACCGTTAAAAATAACTTAGGTTATTCGCTCATCACTGTTGTAACATTAGGTATCTGGAGCCCTATGCGTGTAGCATGGAAGTGCAGCAAGCCATGCCAAATGGCAGGGCATTTAGGTGGTGACGATAACAATTACGCTTTAGAAATTGACAATGGAACACCATTATTTCCATGGCCGCCACCCGAATTTTCAGCACGACACGTACTGAAAAAGAAATATTTTAAGGATGATAAAACACTCGGGGATATGAATAAAACCCTGGAGAATGTATTAGACCCTTTAAATTACAGCGACAGATCATATTATTATATTCCTAATGGCTTTGCTTTGGTAACCCGTATAGAGCAAATTACTAAAGACGGTCAATCTCTTAACCCGCCTGAAAGATGGAGCGTAAAGGCAAGCCCAATGAAAAATCTGAGCTTTCCCGCTTATATAAAAGCGCTCCTGTTTCCGCCGGATGGACACTTTAGGATAATAGTTTTCGCGGTTACTGATCAGCCTTTTAATTCTTCGGGTAGGAGCGTTAGCCAAAGCACAGCTATGAATTGGCTGCATGATGGTTTAAATGTTTTGCCCGACCCAATAGCTAAAAATAAACTAAGCAACAACCACAACTGCACAGTGTTGATATATGAGTTTAAAAAAGATGTTTCAAAAGATGCCAAACTGCTAAATCCGGGTACGCTTACAGGGGCCGATCATTTAATAAAATCAAAATTAATGAAGCTTTTTGATCATCAATAGCAAGCCTGATAATGTTATGAACCAATACACTCATTTAGATACAGCCCGAAATAAACTGGCAAAAATATGGTTCATCGGCGGCGGTATACCATTTGTTTTACTGATACTGCAATCAATACTCGGTAAATACGGCGATAATGTAGAGGATGCATGGACATGGTTTATACCTGCCGTTTTTCCGACGCTTACTTTAATGGTAAGTGTTATTGGCGCGGCTGCCATGAAACCCAAAGAGGATAGAATGGTACAAGGGAATTTTTTAGCGCTCACAAAAGCAACATCATATGCTTATTTAATAGCGCTTACCCTGGTTATGTTAATGCAGCCCTTTAGCCCTTACGAAGACCCTATTAAGCTTTTCTCTATATCTAATTATTTTCTGACTCCCTTACAGGGAATAGTAGTTGGGGCTTTGGCATTTCTTTTCACATCAGATACAAAACCTAACGAATAATTCGCTCACCGGCATCTAACCATATCAACACATAATCACTTTCGGGTAATTATTAATAATGATATTTCGACAATATTGATCTTGTAAATCATCCTCCTTTCTATAAAAAACGGGTTTAAACCATTTAAACCCATTTTTTTATATCCATCGGTTCAAAAACCGCTTAAATTTCATTATTTGGGCGTTTTTAGTAAGTTTGTTTATAAACCTACTAAGTTATGTACCATTTAGAAGTATCTCCGGAGAACGTGCACAACGTTTTATCTCAGCATGTTTTGGCTGATGGTTTCGACCTCACCTTTGATATGGAGAAAAGCCTCGGCGTGCGCATTTACGATTCCAAGAACAAACGCACCCTGCTCGATTTTTTCTCCTGCTTCGCGTCCGTTCCATTAGGCTATAATCACCCTAAAATGCTGAACGATGAGGAGTTTAAAAAGAACCTGTTGCTGGCCGCGCTTACCAATCCATCAAACTCTGATATATATACCGAGCAATACGCCCAGTTTGTAAGCACCTTTGCCCGTGTAGGCATGCCCGACTATCTGCTACATGCCTTCTTTATTTCGGGCGGTGCACTGGCTATTGAGAACGCCCTGAAGGTGGCTATGGACTGGAAGGTGCAAAAGAACTTTGCCCGTGGTTACACGCAGGAGAAAGGCCACAAAGTGCTGCACTTTGAGCACGCCTTTCATGGTCGCTCGGGCTATACACTGAGTTTAACCAATACCCAGGCCGTTAAAACCAAATGGTTCGCTAAGTTTGATTGGCCCAGGGTATCATTCCCTTATGTAAGCTACCCGCTTACTGATGCAAGTATGGATGAATTGCTGAAACGCGAAGCCCATTCCGTTGCTCAAATACGTAAAGCCTTTGAGGATAATAAGGATGATATATGTGCCATTATAGTGGAGCCTGTACAGGCCGAGGGCGGCGACAACCATATGCGCCGTGAATTTGCCGAGCAGCTACGCCAACTGGCCGACGAATACGAAGCCCTGCTGATATACGACGAAGTGCAAACCGGCGTTGGCCTAAGCGGTAAGTTTTGATGCCACGAACATTTTGGTGAGAAAGCCCGCCCTGATGTTATTGCCTTTGGTAAAAAAATGCAGGTTTGCGGTATACTGGCCGGTACCCGGGTTGACGAGGTTGAGCATAACACCTTCAATACCTCATCACGATTAAATTCAACCTGGGGTGGCAGCCTTACCGATATGGTGCGTGCTACTAAAATATTGGAGATAGTTGAGGAGGATAACTTGTGCGATCATGCTGCTAAAATGGGCGAGTATTTGCAAAGCGAGCTGGCACGCATAGCCCAAAAAACATCGGTAATAAGCAATATACGTGGCAAGGGTTTATTAACCGCTTTTGACTTTGCCGATCAGCAAACCCGGAACAACTTTTTGCAGGATGGATTGAGCCATAATGTTATGTTTTTAGGCTGTGGTGAACGTACTATTCGTTTCAGGCCATCGCTTATTATTGAGCAAAAAGAGATAGACGAGGGGTTAAACATTCTCGAAAAAATATTGCCTTAAATTATAAGCATAGTGTAATAATATTGCTACAAGTGCCTTTTTGACGTTAAAAAGGCACTTTTTTTATTTCAAAAGTACTATAATCGTTACAACACGTTATTATACTTGTATTATTAACGATTATAAAGCACTTATTATATACATATACTTTTTGGCACGCATACTGTTTATAGGTATGTGAAACTAACAAACAGATCTATCCTGTCATGAACAAACAAATGGAAAAACTGAAGAAGCAACTTACCGAAATATCGGAGGTGGTGAACACTTTTAAATCAGAAGCCGTGCAGGTAAAGATTGCCGAAAAGCTGTTTGATGTGCTTATCGATGCCGACCGGTTTGAAGATGGTGAGTTTGGACGCAGAGGCCAGCGTTACAGAAACGATGGCGAAAGCAGCCACGGTCTGCCTATCCGCAAAAAACCGGGCGCTACCCGTGTACTTAACCAATTGCTTGCTACCGATTTTTTCAATGTACCGCGCTCTATATCATCAATAGCTAACTACTGCAAGGAGCATTACGACTCAGACTTTAAAACATCCGAGCTATCAGGCATATTGCTTAAGCTGGTGAATGAAGATAAATTACGCCGCGAAAAAAGCCGCGATAACAACCGCTTTGATTACGTTAAGGCTTAAGCCTTAACGTAAATTAAACAGGTTATCAACCCCCAGTATTTTGGTTGATGTAAAACCTTCGGCATAGCGTACGCCAATATTTTTACCAAACTCCAGAGCGCGTGCCTCAACCACCTTAATAAAATCAGGAGATGATATGTAGGTTTGCGGCTCGTTCGGGTCCCAATCCGGGTTATGGAATTGCGAGCCGAAAGCCATTACACTCGCCACCTTTTTATCCCAATGTTCGGTAATATCAATTAAAATATCAGGCTGTATATACCTGTCCTGTATAAAATGCAGCAGCAGGTTTGGGCGCCATACATCCTGCAATTCTCCATTGCTAAATGTTTCTATACGGCGTAAGCCCGATAAAAACACCGATGCCTCAACCAGTTGGTTAGCCCGGCCATGATCGGGATGGCGGTCATGATAAGCGTTGGTAATGATAATTTCAGGCTGATATTTACGTATGGCCTCAATAACCTTTAGCTGGTACTCCTTGGTATTCTCAAAAAAGCCATCAGGTATTTCCAGGTTTTCGCGTACGGCAAGGCCCAGTATTTCGGCAGATGCGGCGGCTTCAGCGGCACGTATTTCGGCGGTGCCGCGTGTACCCAGTTCGCCAAGGGTCAAATCAATAATGCCTGCTTTTTTACCCAAAGCGATATGCTTAAGCAAGGTACCGGCACAACCTAATTCGGCATCGTCAGGATGTACAGACAATACCAGTATATCTAATTTTAACATATATTTTAAACTTTACCGGCCTCTAACAACCGGGTAATTTTTTTGCGGATCTTGGATGAAGTGGGATTGGTGAACGGATAAAAAAAGTCGACCACCCTGCCCGTACGATCGATCAGGTATTTATGAAAGTTCCATTTAGGGGTCGACGTTAAAACGCCGTTTTGCTTTTTATCAGCCAAAAATTTAAACAGGGGGTGCGCATAAGGGCCGCGTACACGCAGCTTATCAAACACCATATAGTTGGGCACATTCGCTTCACAAAAAGCGAGTAGTTCGTCGCCTTCAAGTGGTTCCTGTCGGCCAAAATCATTTGATGGAAAGGCAAGTATCTCAAAATCCTGCCCGGCAAATTCTTGTTTCAGGGCAGCCAGATCTTTAAGCTGCGGGGTAAAACCACATTGCGATGCCGTGTTAACGATCAGTAAAACCTTATTTTTAAATGCTGCTAAGTTAAGATGATCGCCGTTAAGCTTTTGAATGTCGTACTGGTAGATAGTATTCTCGGTCATTTTAATAATAAGCCCTGTCGTATCCGGATGTGCGGATAACCTCCTCAATATCCCTTTCAACTTCAGGGTCGTACTCTTGTTTTAAGTTATGCCCAAATATTCGCGCTACCGACTGCATCATAAACGCGTTCAGGCCGCCTTTTAGTTCTTTGAGCATAGCATAACTGCTGTTACCGGTTTCGCGGTCAATCAGTTTTATCAGCACCTCGCCCTGGCTAATGGTCATGTTTTTTATCTCGCGGTTAAACAGGTCTTTTATCTGTTTTTCGCAGGCCTTTACCAACTCCTTTTGTTTCTTTTTGTCGGATGTTAGTGCAAGGTCGCGCTGCAACTGGCGGTACCTTTCGCCGGCATAGCGGGCATAAGGCATAACCTTCATTACATTGTAGCGCAGGCGTTTGTATTTAAGCCGATCTTCTTCGCTGGCAAATATACGGGTATCAACTATCTTGATATCCTGCAAAACTATCCACGGCATCAGCTCACCATTATTTTCGGTAAGGTAAGTTTTGATGGTATCGTTTTTGCCTAAAACCATTTGCGGTTTGGCACCATCAGTTTGCGCTGCTACCAGCATAGGCAAACAACAACAAATGGATGACAGTATAAAACCGATAAATTTCATATATTTACTTGTATGCAAAATTAGTGCAAATTTTCAGCTAATTGGTTATTACTGGCAATTTACATTTTTTGTTACAAAATAATTATAAATACTTACACTGCAAGGCTATACATGAAAGATTTGGTGATTGACCTGGAAGCTGAGAAAAATGAGATACTAAAACGTTACCGGGCATTGCTGCGTGCAAGCAAATCAACCCTGCAAAAGGGAGATAAGCGCATGATACGCAAAGCCTTTGAAATGGCTGTTGAAAGCCATAAGGATATGCGCCGCAAATCAGGCGAGCCTTATATATACCACCCTATAGCCGTAGCGCAAATAGCCGCCGAGGAGATAGGGTTGGGTACCACATCAATTGTATGCGCCTTACTGCACGATGTTGTTGAAGATACTGATGTACAGTTAGATGATATTGAGCGCGAGTTTGGCAAAAAGGTAGCCAAGATAATTGACGGGCTCACCAAAATATCGGGCGTGTTTGATACCAACAGCTCACTACAGGCCGAGAATTTTCGTAAGATGCTGCTTACCCTGGCTGATGATGTTAGGGTGATACTGATAAAACTGGCTGATAGGTTGCATAACATGCGTACCATGGAATTCATGCCGCGCGATAAGCAGCTCAAGCTATCCTCAGAAACCGTGTACCTGTACGCTCCCCTCGCCCACCGCCTGGGGTTGTATGCCATAAAATCGGAGTTGGAAGATCTATCCATGAAATACATGGAGAAGGATACCTACCAGCTCATCAAGCGTAAGCTGAACGAGAAAAAAACTGAGCGCGAAAAATTCATCCGCGATTTTATTGAGCCTCTAAAACGCACGCTTGAAGGCCAAGGCCTGCACGCTGATGTTTTCGGGCGACCAAAATCCATCCATTCCATCTGGAACAAGATGAAGAAAAAGTCGATACCTTTTGAGGAGGTGTACGATCTGTTCGCCATACGCATTATACTGGATAGTCCGCCGGAGAGTGAAAAATCTGATTCGTGGAAGGCCTACTCTATCGTTACCGATCTGTATCGCCCTAACCCCGACCGCCTGCGCGACTGGATATCATCGCCGAAGGCAAATGGCTATGAATCGCTGCACACAACAGTAATGGGACCACGCGGCCAATGGGTTGAGGTACAGATACGTACCACCCGCATGAACGAGATTGCCGAAAAGGGTTTTGCCGCGCACTGGAAGTACAAGGAATCGAGCACAGACAGCGGGCTTGACCAATGGGTACACAAGGTGCGTGAGCTATTGAAAAACCCGGACTCGAACGCGCTCGACTTTATTGATGATTTTAAGATGAACCTCTTTTCGGACGAGATATTCATCTTTACCCCAAAAGGCGCGCTTATACAATTGCCCCTTAACGCCACCGCGCTCGATTTCGCTTTTGAGATACATACAGACGTGGGTGCAAGCTGCATAGGCGCTAAGGTAAACCATAAACTGGTGCCGCTTAACTACAAGCTGCAAAACGGCGATCAGGTGGAGATCATTACCTCGGGTAAGCAAACACCTAAAGAGGATTGGCTAAACTTTGTGGTTACCGCCAAGGCTAAAGCCAAGATAAAATCGGCCTTAAAAGAAGAAAAACGTAAGATTGCCGAAGATGGCAAAGAGATACTGGAGCGTAAGCTTAAATCGCTTAAGATAACTTATAACTCCGATAACCTGCATAAGCTGAGCTATTACTTTAAGCTGCTATCTACTCAGGATCTGTTTTATAATGTGGCCAAAGGGCTTATTGATATAAAAGATCTGCGCGAGTACCAGGCATCTGAAAAGATAATTGAGAACAAACCGCAGGATAAAATAGAGGCCGAACAGGTACAAAACCTGATCAAGAGCATTAAGGCTAAGGACAGCGATATGCTGCTGATAGGTGAAGATATGCAGAAGATAGACTACAAGCTGGCCAACTGCTGTAACCCTATCCCCGGCGATGATGTTTTTGGTTTTATTACCGTGAGCGAGGGCATCAAGATACACCGTACCAACTGCCCTAATGCCGCCAAGCTGATGGCCAATTACGGCTACCGCATTGTTAAAGCCCGCTGGACAAACCAGCACGAACTGGCCTTTTTAACCGGTTTGCGCATACGTGGTATTGACGATGTAGGTCTGATCAATAAGCTGACCACCGTAATATCAAACGATTTTAAGGTGAACATGCGCTCCATAACCGTTGATAGCGATAATGGTATTTTTGAAGGCTCAATAATGGTTTACGTGAACGATACCCAACACCTGGAAGACCTGGTGAAGAAACTGAAACAGGTACGCGGCGTAACCTCTGTTGATCGCTTTGACTCGGCCGTTGAAAAAGCCACGGTAGGTAGCGGGGAGAAATGAGTTTGTTAGTGATTGGAGGTTAGTAGTTGGTGATTGGTTTTTGCCAGCTACATTTTTAGGATTTAGAAATTAGTGTTTAGAATTTAATCCTAATTAGTATTTAGAATTTCAACGCTCAATTTTCAATTCAAAATCATAATTAATAACTAATCACTAATAACTGATCACTAATCAACTATTTTCTCGCCCATTATTAATACCTTTACTTTTTATTTTACTGCACTACTAATTATGCCCCAACAGGAAACTATAGCACTGGTAAAGAAGATATTCGAGGCCTATCTTGAAAATAAAAGCCTGCGCAAAACACCTGAGCGCTTCGCTATATTAGAGGAGATCTACTCTCGTAATGACCATTTTGATGTGGAATCGTTATACATCCACATGAAAAATAAGAAGTATCGCGTTAGTCGCGCTACGGTTTACAACACGCTCGAATTGCTGGTATCATGCGATTTGGTGACCAAACACCAGTTTGGCAAGAACATGGCCCAGTTTGAGAAATCGTACGGCTTTAAACAGCACGACCATATTATTTGTATTGACTGCGGCAAGGTGGTTGAGTTTTGCGACCCGCGCATACAGCAAATACAAAGCATGATGGGCGATATCCTTAAATTCGAGATAAAACACCACTCACTTAACCTTTACGGAAATTGTGTTAAATTAAAAGAAGGTGTTTGTGACAGAAAAGTTTAACTTTGCCGCCTTTCACACAATATTGCAATTTAAATAATGGCTGTTGATGTTTTATTAGGCCTCCAATGGGGCGACGAAGGTAAAGGTAAGATAGTTGACGTACTAAGCGCCGAATACGACCTTATAGCGCGTTTTCAGGGCGGCCCCAATGCCGGCCACACGCTGGAATTTGATGGTAAGAAATTTGTACTGAACACTATCCCTTCAGGCATTTTCTTTGATAACACCCTTAACCTGATAGGTAACGGTGTGGTTATTGACCCTATCACCCTTAAAAAGGAACTTGATAAGTTAAAAGATGCCGGCCACGATCTGCTGGCTAAAAAGAACCTGGTGATCGCTAAAAAAGCGCACCTGATATTACCAACCCACCAATTGCTTGATGCCGCGTCTGAAAAGAAAATGGGCGAAGGTAAAATTGGTTCAACCCTTAAAGGTATCGGCCCTACTTACATGGACAAAACCGGCCGTAACGGCTTGCGTATTGGCGATGTTACCCTGCCTGATTTTAAGGAACGTTACAATAAGCTGGTTGAAAAACACAAATCAATGCTGCAATCGCTTTACGGCGAAGTGGCTGATTTCAGCGAGCGCGAGCAAGCATTTTTTGAGGCTATTGACCTGATCAAACAATTCCCTTTGGTTGATTCAGAACATTTAGTGAACGATCATATTAAACAAGGTAAAAAAGTATTGGCCGAAGGTGCTCAAGGCGCCATGCTGGATATCGACTTTGGCTCGTACCCTTTTGTTACCTCATCAAACACTACCGCTGCCGGTGCGTGTACCGGTTTAGGTATCGCTCCTAAGCAAATTGGTGATGTAATAGGCATCTTCAAGGCTTATTGCACCCGCGTTGGTGGCGGCCCCTTCCCTACCGAATTGCACGACGAAACCGGCGAAGAACTGCGTAAAATAGGCCATGAATTTGGCGCTACTACCGGTCGCCCGCGCCGTACAGGCTGGATTGATCTGCCTGCTTTAAAATACGCCATTATGCTTAACGGCGTTACCCAACTGGTAATGACCAAGGCCGATGTATTAAGCGGTTTTGAGAAGATATACGCCTGCACGCATTATGATTACGCCGGCGAAACTATCGACTACATGCCGTATGATATTTGCACCATTGAACCGAAACCTGTTTTAAAGGAAATTGACGGCTGGCACGAGGATATCACCGGTATTACTGAGCTTGACCAGATACCTGCCAAACTGGCCTCGTATATTGATTTTCTGGAAGCTGAACTGGGTGTTCCGGTTAAATACCTTTCTGTTGGACCAGACAGGGTACAAACTTTGATATTACACTAAGTATCATCTAACAAAATACAGATACATTGAAAGGCCGGTTAACTCCCGGCCTTTTGTTTTTACTATTTTTGCATAGTGATTATCACACTAAACAATCCGGAAGAATTTAAACAAAAAGCACTTGCCTGGGCCAACAGCTTTGATGTAGCCTGCTGCCTTAACTCCAATAACTTTACCGATAAATACGGCAGGTTTGAAGCGCTGATAGCCGTCGGAGTAAAAGATGAACTGAGCGCCAACACAGGCAATGCCTTTGAACAGCTGGAACAATTCAGGAAAAAGCATCAGGGTTGGATAACCGGCTTTTTTGGGTACGATCTGAAGAATGAGGTGGAGAGTCTGTCCTCCACCAATCAGGATGGTTTGAACTTTCCGGATATGTATTTCTTTGCGCCAGAGCATATCATCGTAATTAAAAGTAATGAAGCTGAGGTGATCAGCAATAATGCGGATGATGTGTTAAAGAACATCGAGCAAACTTCATTACATGCAACTGATCTGCCGGTATCGGCCAATGTAAAAACGCGTTTCAGTAAAGATGAATACCTGCAAACGGCCAACAAAATAAAGCAGCATATTGCCCGTGGCGATATTTACGTAACCAACTTTTGCCATGAGTTTTATGCTGAGGATACGGTAATAGATGCCCTGGATATTTACAATAAGCTGAACAGCATCTCTCCCAACCCATTCTCTACCTATTTTAAGTTGAGGGATAAGTACATTATTTGCGCCTCGCCCGAGCGTTTTATGGCCAGGCGTAGTGATAGGCTGATATCGCAACCCATAAAAGGCACCGCCAAACGTAGCGATAACCCAGCCGAGGATGAAGCCAACAAAGCATCCTTAAAGCAACACACCAAAGAGTTACAGGAGAATGTAATGGTAGTTGATCTGGTACGAAATGACATGACACGCTCGGCCAAACCGGGTACTGTTAAAACGGAGGAACTGTTCGGGCTGTACAGCTTTAAGCAGGTACACCAAATGATATCGACCGTGGTATGCCAAAAGGATGAAGCCATAAGCGATGTGCAGGCCATAAAAAACACCTTCCCGATGGGTAGCATGACGGGCGCACCCAAAGTAAGCGCCATGCAACTGATGGAACAATACGAACGCAGTAAACGCGGCGTATACTCCGGCGCTATAGGCTATTTTAGCCCGGATGGTGATTTTGATTTTAACGTAGTGATACGCACTTTGCTGTACAACGCCAACAACAAATATCTATCCTTCCAAACCGGCAGCGCCATCACCTTTAATGCCGATGCAGAGCAGGAATATGAGGAATGTTTATTGAAGGCTAAAGCTATTTTGGAGGTATTGAACTCATCGGCTGTTTCTTAATGCAGGTATAATGTACTTGCCCAGCAGTTCAAACGCCTGTTTGGCTTTCCACGAACTATAGTTTCCCTGTGTAAACACAATTACCGCGTTTAATCGCTTAATAACAAAAATGTATTGGCCGCCGTTGCCTGATGCAAATAATAATTCCTCGTGCAAATTGGGCGTTTCCAAAACTTCGCGGTACCAGTAATTACCATAAAACGTTTGCTGCGGTATCAGTAAAGAACTTTGGCTCACTTTGGCAAAGGAAAATTGGGGGATAGGTATTCCAACATTATTCACCGCTTTTATCCATTTTTTTGAAACGATCTGATTGCCGTTCCATTTACCTTCATCCCTTACCAAGCGGCCTATCTTTAACAAGTCCGCAGGTTTTATGTAGAACGAACCACCGGTCATTCCGTTACCACTTGGGTCTACAGTCCATTTGTAATCAGTTATGCCAAGAGGATCAAAAAGATATTGCCTGGCAAAGCTCATAACTGACATATTAGTAGTTCTGGAGATGATACCACCAATAATTACCGGATTGCATGAAGTATAAGCGAATACTTTACCCGGTGTATCTTTCATCGGTCGCTCCAGCGAGAATTTAACCCAGTTATTACTTCCGGCCATCTCATCTTCACAATCTTTGGTACCGTTAAACTCCTCGCAATCAAAACCCGATTGCATATCCAGCAAATGTTGTATGGTTAATTGTTTCCTCAGAGGATCATTGATTAGTAATGAAGCATATTCAGGTAAAAAGTCATAAACCTTTTTATCGGTACTTTTTATGAATCCCTTATCAATGGCGATACCCAGCAGCAAGGCTGTTATAGACTTGAATGAAGAACGGGAATCATGCAATGAATCAGGGCTAAATTCATTAAAATATTGCTCATATATTAAACTATCAGCAACCAAAACGGAAATGCTATGTATTCCCGGGTATTCGTTTCTTGATATAGCAGCCGACATGTTTTCCAACAGCGTGCCTGCATCAACAGGTTGCTTTTGAGCCCTCAACTGCAAACAGTTGCTTATTAAAATTATGACAATAAGTACCTGTTTCATTTACAACTAAATTATGTGCGCTGGTAGTACAAAACCCAATTAAACAGTTACACGATTAATCAGCACCCGTTTCGCAGCCCTTACATTGATTTCCGACCCTTCGGCAAAGAAAACTGAATAGGGTTTTACCGTCAGGTATGGCACGAACGCGTCGCCATATAATTCCTTAATATTTACATCGAACACAAAGTCCGTCACCTCGCCTGTACTCCAGGATACATGTTCTACCTGGTATTCCATCGAGTCGGCATCCGTACGCCTGTTGTAGCCCCAGTAAAGCTCTAATATAAATTCTTCGGCACTGCCGGGTGTCATCGGCACAAAATTGTTGTTTACCGTTGCGCCGAGTTTATTCCAGTAGCCATTTAGTCGCCATTCGTACAGGTACTGCGTATGCTGGGCATCTACCTTATTGATGGCATGCCGCATGGGTAAACAGCGGTAATGCTCTTTGTACAGGGTATTGGCTATGAGGGGTATCATCGCTTTCGGTACTATCTCACTTATAAAAACAGTTCCGCGTTTCCATTCGGTACCATCAAAGTGCCGTACATAAAAGCGCAGGTTTACTTCTTCAAAGTTTACATGCCCGGGCCATTTTACGCCTAACACACGGGTATTATTAAACAGAAAACCCACCATGCTCACCAAACATTTGCCCTGCCAAAAATCAAGTTCGGTTGCGGCAGGCAGGTAAGGTTTCAAAATCTGCGGATCAACCTCGTAATTGAGCATCACCAGGTTTTTCCACGTAGCGGTAAGGAATTTAATTTTTGCCATTATCAAAAAAAATCCCGCCCCTATGAGGGGCGGGATGTAAAATACTTTATTTCTTGTAATACTTCATCGCTTCGGGAATGCGGTTTTGTATGTTTCGGATACGGGTAGCATCCGAAGGGTGAGTGCTTAAAAACTCAGGAGGCGCGCCTCCGGCTTCTTTTGATGCCGCCATGCGTTGCCAAAAACCTACCGCCTCGTTAGGGTCATAACCGGCCATGGCCATAAAGGTTAAACCTAATCTATCGGCTTCTGATTCATTATCCCTTGAATACTTCAACAATGCCAGCTGACCGCCTACACCATATAGCTGACCAATTACAGCCTGCGCGGCTTGCGATTGTCCGCTTGAGGCAGCGCCTACTACGGCACCACCGGCCTGCGCGGCCATTTGTTTTGACATTTGCTCGGCCGAGTGGCGGGCAATGGCGTGGGCTATCTCGTGGCCCATTACAACGGCCAAACCGGCATCGGTTTTAGTTACAGGTAGTATACCGCTGTATACGGCCACCTTACCGCCCGGCATACACCACGCGTTAATTTCAGGGCTTTGTATCAGGTTAAATTCCCATTTAAAGTTATACTGATCGGCATAGCCATTATCTTTCAGATATTTTTCGATAGCTACGGCCAGCTTGTTGCCTATAGTTTTTATACGCTGAGCATCGCTTGTGCCGCTAATTACCTTTGTTTTTGGGTCTGACAGTAGTTGCTGGTAGCTGGCTGCCGCCGATTGGTTTATCTGATCATCGCTAACCAGGCTGAGCTGCCTGCGGCCGGTGAGCGGTACGGTTGAACATGAATAAATAACAACACTTGCTACTAAGGCCAGCATTGCAATTGGTTTAAACGGTTTCATAGAGTTTAAGTGACTTTTTTTTTAAATAAATTAACCTTCGACTCCTTGCCTTTTAATAAGCGTTCGATGTTTTTTTGATGCGTTACCAATACCAGCAAACAAATGCACATGCCATATATAATGACCGATTTTATATACACCGGAAATATGAATGCCACACCGATGGGATAAGTAAAACCAGCCATTATTGAGCTTAATGACACATATTTGGTTACCAGCAACACAACAATGAACACCACTACACAAAGCAGGGCCGCGTGCAGGTTTATAGCCAATATCATTCCAAACAATGTTGCAACGCCCTTGCCGCCCCTAAAACCGGCAAATACCGGGAACAGGTGGCCCATTACCGCCGCTATGCCCAGGGCCAGCGCGTAATTGGTAAAGGCTACAGAATTATGAGGCCCGGTGGTTGATACACCTATAATATAAGCAAGGTTAGTGGCTGTCCATCCCTTTAAAATATCAATAAGCATTACGGGGATGCCCGCCTGCTTACCCAATACCCTGAAAGTGTTGGTAGCACCGGCATTACCGCTGCCATATTCACGCACATCAATGCCGTAAAATGATAAACCTATCCAAACAGCCGTTGGTATAGACCCGCAAAGGTAAGCCAGTATAAGTGCTGTAATTGAATAAATGGATATCATATACCCGCCGTGTGAATAAAGTTGTTAAGCGTATAGTTTATTATCATTTATTTAATTGCTTTCAGGCTCAGATCGAGGCTTTTTACCGAATGTGTTAAAGCCCCCATTGATATATAATCAACACCGCAGGCAGCATAATCGCGCACGTTTTCAATAGTGATACCGCCCGATGCCTCGGTAATATACCGGCCTTCAATAATGTTAACTGCCTGTTTAAGTACATCAAACTTAAAATTATCAAGCAATATACGGTCAACACCGCCAGTTTGCAATACCTGCTCCAATTCGTCAAGGTTACGCACCTCAATTTCAATGGCCAGTTTTTTATATGTGCCGATGTATTGCCTTGCATTTTCAATAGCCCGCCTTATGCCGCCCGAGTAATCAACATGGTTATCCTTGATCAGGATCATATCATACAACCCAAAGCGGTGGTTAACGCCGCCACCAATACGTACCGCCCATTTTTCGAGGTAACGCATGCCCGGTGTGGTTTTACGGGTATCAAGCACTTTGGTATTGGTGCCTTTAAGCAGGTCAACTATCTGGCTGGTGCGGGTGGCAATGCCACTCATGCGCTGCATGCAGTTAAGCACCAGGCGCTCGGCCACCAAAATGCTGTGCACGCTGCCCTCCACCTCAAAGGCTACATCCTTAACCTTAACGCTGTCGCCATCCTTTAAAAAGGTGGTAACCTTAAGCTCAGGGTCAACAATACTAAATATATAAAGGGCCAGCTCAACACCGGCCAGTATTCCATCTTCTTTAACCAGCAAACGCGCCTTACCAGTGGTTTGGGCCTGAATTGTGGCTAACGAGGTATGGTCGCCGTCGCCTACATCTTCGTGTAATGAGTTGGTTATAAAGTCTTTGATCAGTTCTTTGTCCAAAATTGCGTGTTTAGTGCCCCCAAAAATAAAAACAATTGATAATTATTAAGCTTTTTCGGCTTCAATCCGCAGATCAATTATCTGTAGCGTGCCTTTAACACTGTTCAGGGTGAAAGATATACGGAAAGCGCCTTTATCGGTATCTAACAGTAAAACACCTAACCGGTAGGTATTGCTTGTATTTACACGATGTAGAACCTTAACGCTTTTGGGCTTATTTTGTGTGAAGAATTTACTTAATAGCGCACCAGCCTGAGTATTAGAGTAGGTATCCTCCTTTTTCAGCAGCGAAACATCAAGCGTGGGCGCCAGCTGCTTGGTCAGGTCGGTGGCGTTGCCTTGTTTAAACAGCTCGGCAATTGTATCTATCTGGTCGGCCAGCGCGGCGGTTGGCAGCAGATAAAAAATAATTAATACCGGCAAAAAATGCAGCTTTTTCATAATCCTCGTTAGCAATTTACAATAAATTATTACAATAAAACAAGCATATTACTGCTTATAAAGTATTAAAGTTTACACAAGGCCTTTATATTTGCGATGTGGAAAATAACAAAAAACTTGTACTGATGATACTTGACGGCTGGGGATATGGCCGCCAGGATCAGTCGAACGCTATATATACAGCCAATACGCCATTTTTCGATTCGCTGTTACAGCAATATCCAAATTCTAAACTCGAAGCTTCAGGAACAGCCGTTGGTTTACCTGCCGGACAGATGGGTAACTCCGAAGTTGGGCACATGAACCTTGGCGCGGGCCGTGTGGTTTACCAGGAGCTTGGCCGCATAAATAAAGCGGTTGATGAGAATGAACTTGCCGGCAACCCGGTAATTAAGGATGCTTTTGATTATGCCAAACAAAACGGCAAGGATGTGCACTTCATCGGCCTGGTGTCTGACGGGGGGGTGCACTCACACATTTACCACCTTAAGGGTTTGGTTGATGTTAGCCAGCAATATGGTTTGGATAACGTATATATTCACGCCTTTTTAGATGGCCGCGATACCGATCCGCAATCGGGTTTAGGTTTTGTGACCGACCTGGAGCAGTACATAGCCCCTACTTCGGCCAAACTGGCATCGGCAATCGGTCGTTATTATTCAATGGACCGTGATAACCGTTGGGAGCGTGTAAAACAAGCTTATGACCTATTGGTGAACGGCACCGGCAAGCCGGTACAAAGTGTTACCGAAGCCATTGAGCAATCGTACGCCGAAGGCGTTACCGATGAGTTTGTATTGCCGATAGTAAAAACAAATAACGAAGGCGGCCCATTAGCGGTTATAAAAGAAGGCGATGTGGTGATCTGCTTCAACTTCCGTACCGACCGTGGCCGCGAGATCAGTTTGGCGCTTACCCAAAAGCCATTCCCTGAATACAATCTGCATCCGCTTAAAATAAAGTATGTAACCATGACATCGTACGACGAAACGTTCAAGGATGTTGAGGTGGTATTCCGCAAGGAGGACCTGACCAAAACCATTGGCGAGGTGTTACAGGATGCCGGTAAAACGCAAATACGTATTGCCGAAACAGAGAAATATCCGCACGTTACCTTCTTTTTCTCAGGCGGGCGTGAAAAGGAATTCGAGGGCGAAAAACGCTTATTGATCCCATCGCCAAAAGTGGCTACTTATGATCTGCAACCCGAAATGAGCGCCGAGGGTATACGAGATGCCATCATCCCTGAATTGCAGCAAAAATGGCCTGACTTTGTATGCCTTAACTTTGCCAATACCGATATGGTTGGCCATACTGGTGTATTTGAGGCCGTAGTTAAAGCTGCCGAAACAGTTGATGCCTGCACCAAAGCGGTTGTTGAAACCGGCATACAAAATGGTTACTCATTCATCATAATTGCCGATCACGGTAATGCTGATTTTATGATAAATGAGGATGGATCGCCAAATACGGCGCACACTACCAACCTGGTACCTTGCGTTATTATTGACAGCGATGTTAAAACTGTAAAAGACGGAAAGCTTGGCGATATTGCCCCAACCGTACTTAATATTCTGGGCGTTAATATCCCGGCAGAAATGACGGGCGATGTATTGGTATAAACATTTCAGAACATTCATATTATCCATAGCGATCACATCAGGCTTTAGCGAATGCAAGCCTGATGTGGCCGTTAATGGCGAGCAGTATTTTGACGTTAAGGGCTATTTTGGAAACGAAGTTGACCGGCTGACGCAAAAGCATCCGCACGTAAAAAAAACTGTGAAGCATAATCTGGAAAGCGAAAGCCACGATCTGGGTATTTCGAGCTGGAAGGATGAGCTGGGTTTGTTCACCGGATCGGACATTAATAAACCGGCCTGGCGCAGCAGCTACTCGGTTACCAAACGCGGCAATACCACCATCTACAAAGCTAAATTACCTGAGCTTAAAACCCAATCGATCACCGTTACCAATAATGGCGATAAGGTTAGCTCCATACTTATTGTTAATCATACCAGCAACCTGCTGTACACCAGTACCGAGAAATTGAATTATTACCCCGACTCGGCTTACCATATCAGCAAAGTGCAGCATGTACGCCTGCTTGGCGAAAACAGCTACGATATTGACAGTATATTTAATTAATTGCGCTTGCCGGTAGCGGTGGCCAGCTTTTCTTTTGAGAGATCGATAAGCGTTGATATATCGCTGCGGGCGGGATTGCTTTCCATCACCTTTTCCAGATCGGTAATTGAGGCGCGCAGTGAGTTGATACCGCGATTCCTGTCTGTACCGTTGGCAGCATGCTCCAATTTGAACATACCATACTCGCGGTAAGCTATACCACGATTTTGATACAATTTCATATCGTTCGGGTCGGCGCTGATGCCTATGGCTTTGGTCAGGTCCTGAATGGCTCCTAACAAATGCTTTTCCTTTTCCTGTACCGAGAGTGATACATCACGCCCTAAAAAGCTTTTTGAACGCGCCCTGTAATAATACGCCGAAGCATCAACCGGTTTAATGGCAAGCACCTTGGTGTAAGCAACAATCGATTTTTTGTAATTCTCGCTGTGGTAATAAGAGTAACCCAGCATCCAAAGGGCGTTGGCGTTGGTTGAATCAACCAGGCAAGCCTTCTCTAATTGCTTTACGGCCGATTTGAAATTACCATCCAACAAGGCCTGCTCACCCAATTTTACATAGGCGCTTTGTGCCATTGAGGTTTCAATGGTTGATACCAGTAGTAACGATATAATGGCCGATAATCTCACAATAGCTGCGCGGGTGAACAAAATTAGTATAACATTAACTAACTTTGCAACAAAATATTATGCGCTCTTGCACTAATAATGAAATTTATACCCGGTATAAATAGCAACACCGGGTGACTTTTTTTCAGCACTTAGTAATAACATACATAGTATTTATATTTTAATACAAGCTTTCTTTTTTAGCTTGTTTACAGCACGTTAACACCTTAAAGCTATATTACTGTGGTTATCACGATTATTGGCACAAGTGTTGAACCATGTATACTATCTGTTTAGAAGCATCGTTTTAAAAGCCCGTTTATACATCAGGCTGACAATATGGCGCTAAAATTTTATATTGATGAGTTACGACCCTTTTGACTTTAAAAACACTTTACCGATAATAAATGATGAGTCGGAATTCTTCCCGCTAATGTCAACCGAAGACGAAGCGGAGATGAATAACGAAGAACTCCCCGCCTCATTGCCCATATTACCGTTGCGTAATACTGTGCTTTTTCCGGGGGTGGTTATACCTATTACCGTAGGGCGCGATAAATCAATAAAACTGATACGTGATGCCAATAAAGGCGACCGCATGATAGGCGTTGTGGCCCAGCAGGATGTATCTATTGAAGATCCGGTTTTTACACAGCTGCATAATGTAGGTACGGTTGCTGTTATTATTAAAGTACTGCAAATGCCTGATGGTAACACCACGGTTATTATACAGGGTAAAAAGCGTTTTATATTAAAAGAGGAATTACAGAGCGAGCCTTACTTAAGGGCTACTATTGAACCTTTCCGCGATCTGCCAAGCAAGGAGGATAAGGAGTTCAAGGCCATGATATCATCCGTTAAGGATATGGCCATGAGCATTATACAGCTATCGCCAAACATACCGAGCGAGGCCGGTATCGCCATAAAAAATATTGAGAGCATTGCCTTCCTGATCAACTTCATCGCATCAAACATGAATGCCGATATGGAGGCCAAGCAACGTTTGCTGGAGGTTTCAAACCTGCGCGATCGTGCCAATATGGTGCTGGAGCATTTAACGCTCGACCTGCAAATGCTTGAACTGAAAAATCAGATACAAACCAAGGTACGTGTTGACCTTGACAAGCAGCAGCGCGATTATTTCCTGAATCAGCAACTGAAAACCATTCAGGAAGAACTGGGCGGTAACACCCCTGATCTGGAAATTGAGAACCTGCGCCAGCGTGCCACCAAAAAGAAATGGGCCAAAGAGGTAGCAGACCATTTTAGCAAGGAGCTTGAAAAGCTTGCCCGCACCAACCCGGCCGCTGCCGACTACTCGGTACAGATAAATTACCTGGAACTGTTGCTCGATTTGCCGTGGAGCGAATTCACCAAAGATAATTTCGACCTTAAACGCGCCCAAAAGGTGCTGGATAAGGATCACTTTGGTTTAGATAAGGTTAAGCGCCGCATTATTGAATACCTGGCCGTGCTTAAATTAAAGCACGATATGAAAGCCCCTATACTGTGCCTTGTTGGCCCTCCGGGTGTGGGTAAAACCAGTTTGGGTAAATCAATAGCCAAAGCGTTGGGGCGTAAATATGTACGTATGGCGCTGGGTGGCGTACGTGATGAGGCCGAAATTCGCGGTCACCGTAAAACCTACATTGGCGCTATGCCGGGCCGTATCATACAATCGGTAAAAAAGGCAGGCGCGGCCAATCCTGTATTTATATTGGATGAGATTGATAAAGTAGGTAACGATTTTAGGGGCGACCCATCATCAGCCCTGCTTGAGGTGCTCGACCCTGAACAGAACAGCACTTTCTACGATCATTATGTTGAGCTGGATTTCGATCTGTCGAACGTAATGTTCATCGCTACCGCTAACTCATTGAGCACTATACAGCCTGCTTTGCTTGATCGTATGGAGATCATCGAGGTGAACGGTTACACCATTGAGGAGAAGATAGAAATAGCCAAACAACACCTGTTACCTAAGCAACGCGAAGCCCACGGCCTTAAAGCGAAGGACATCGCCCTTAAAAGTGATGTTTTAGAAAAGGTGATAGAGGATTATACCCGTGAGTCGGGCGTACGATCGCTGGAGAAAAAAATAGGTTCGGTAGTACGTGGCATTGCCAAAAGCATAGCACTTGAGGAGCCATATAACACCAACGTTAACAAAAAGGATATTGAAACCATATTAGGCGCTCCTATTTACGATAAAGACCTATACGAAGGTAATGACGTTGCCGGTGTAGTTACAGGCCTGGCCTGGACATCAGTAGGCGGCGATATCCTGTTCATTGAAGCCAGTCTGAGTCCCGGCAAAGGCAAGCTAACGCTTACCGGTAGCTTGGGTGATGTAATGAAGGAGTCGGCAGTGATAGCATTAGCCTATCTGCGCGCGCATGCGGCACAGTTTAATATTGATGCCCGTTTGTTCGATCAGTGGGATGTGCACATTCACGTACCGGCTGGCGCTACACCAAAGGATGGTCCATCGGCAGGTATCACCATGCTTACTGCCCTTACATCGGCCTTTACACAGCGTAAAATAAAGCAAAATCTGGCCATGACAGGCGAGATCACCCTGCGCGGTCGTGTATTGCCTGTAGGTGGTATTAAGGAAAAGATACTGGCTGCAAAGCGCGCTAATATCAAGGATATCATCCTGTGCAAATCAAACAAGAAGGATATATTGGAGATCAAGGAAAACTATATTAAAGACCTTAACTTCCATTACGTAACCGATATGCGCGAGGTGATCAACCTGGCCCTGCTTAACGAAACAGTAAAAGAGCCTATCGACCTCACTATAAAAGAAGAACTAAAGCCTGCGCTGAATTAAATTTTAAGCAAAATATACTTTACCTTTAAAGCCGGATGCAAACCCATCCGGCTTTTTTAATTTACACTCCCCCTGTAATATTAATGAACTTTAAAAATACACTGCTATTGCTGTGCCTGCTGTTGGGCATGCAATCATTCGCGCAAACTCACCGCAACGAGTTTGGCTTTCAAAGCGATAATGACTCCTTTCTGGCTCAAGGGTCTGACCGATATTATACCAATGGCCTGTTCGTATTTTTTAGGCGAGGATTAAATGTTGATGATACCGTTCGCTTTAAAAACAAGGTATTAGGCATTGAGCTGGGCCAAAAGATATTTAACCCCGCCAGCGGTCAAATGCCCGATCGTAACATGGTTGACCGCCCCTTTGCGGGTTACCTGTACGCGGGCGCCAACCTCAACCTTTTATACAGCAACGAAAGCAACCTTAAACTGGGCGCGCAAGTAGGCATGGTTGGCCCGGCAGCGCTTGGTCGCCAGGCGCAGGAGGTTATCCATAACACCTTCGGCTTTTATGAGTTGCAGGGTTGGGAATATCAGATACGTAATAACTTCCAGTTCAATTTAGCGGGCGAATATAACCGCTTGCTTGCCCGTGCGGGTAAGGATGTGGATGTAGCCTTAAATACCTATGCCAACCTGGGTACTGGCTTTACCGGTGCGGGCGCGGGTTTTTTGGTACGATTAGGCAACTTTAATCAGCTGTTCAACTCGGTAAGTACACAAAGTACCGCCATTAAACAACGTGGCTTTGAGCCGCTTAATAAGCATGAATTTTTCTTTTACCTGCGCCCTACTTTGCGCTATGTAGCTTATGATGCTACTATAGAGGGCAGCCTGTTTAACAATAGTGCCGACGGCGTTGAGGTAAGGCTTACCCGCAAGCCTGTGGTCTTCAGCCAGCAATTCGGCATTACTTACGGCGGTGAGCGCTGGATATTTGACCTATCGGCCATCTTCCAGACAAAGGATACCAAGGAGATGCTCAAAGCCCATCAATGGGGATCGGCAACCATATTGTACCGCTTTAATTAATAATCAAATTTACGTTTGCGGCTTTCTTTTTTGGCTGATTGCTGGCGCTTGTTTTCGGCGCGGGCGGCTTTAATGGAGCGGCTTACTTTGGTAGCCTTGCGGGGCTTGTCAACTATAAGGGCTTTAGTTAGCAGGTTGACAAGCTTTTCAATCGCTTTCTCTTTATTGAGGTATTGGCTGCGTTCTTCATCACACACCACCTGCACAAAGCCATCCTTGTTAAAGCGCGATTGCAGGCGGGTGTTTATCAGCTGCTTTTCATCATCATTAAACAACAGCGAATCATCAACCGAAAAAAGTAATTCTACTTTGGTTGATACCTTGTTAACGTTTTGCCCGCCCTTGCCGCCACTCCTTGAGGTTTTATAGATCACCTCCTTTTGCAGCTCGGCCTTGTTTGCATTCATGCGGCAAATATAAATTGTTTGGCGGCGCAAAGCTTATATTTTGTATCTTGTAAGCACATTATGAATAACAATATAGTAGTAGCCATTGACGGTTTCTCGTCGTGCGGAAAAAGCACCATTGCCAAAGCCTTAGCCAAAAAACTTGATTTTGTTTACATTGATACCGGCGCCATGTACCGTGCCGTTACCCTGTATTTTTTACGTAACGAGATAGACCTGACCAACCAAACCCAGGTTGAAACCGCCTTAAGCAATATTCATATCACCTTTAAAACTAAGGATGGCCAGGCCAACCTTTTTTTAAATGATGAAGATGTATCTGAGGAGATCAGGCAGATGCATGTGGCCTCGAACGTGAGCAAGGTGGCCGCTATACCCGCCGTGCGCCATGCTATGGTTAAGCAGCAACAACTGATGGGCAAATCTATCAATATCATTATGGATGGCCGCGATATTGGTACTACCGTATTCCCTGAAGCGCAGGTAAAACTATTTATGACCGCCGACCCTAAGATACGTGCCGAGCGCCGTTACAAGGAGCTGGTAGTTAAACAGCCCGATATTACCATGGAGGAGGTTTTTGACAACCTTGCCCTGCGCGACCATGACGATACCACCCGTAAGGAAAGCCCATTGGTACAGGCCGATGACGCTATTGTTTTAGATAACAGTTACCTCACGCCCGACGAGCAATTAGCCTTCGCGCTGGATAAGATAACACCTTTTATTAAGGCATAATATCACCCTCAAACCGCTCGGCAACCACGCCGAAGCGGTTTAAAAAATCCACCCCCTCATCGCTTGGCAAACCCTTGTACGCCGCGTACGATTTATTGAAGAATACATGCTTTATGCCTGCCGAAAATATCAGCCTGGCACATGGCAGGCATGGCGATAGCGTGGTATACAATGTGGCACCCTGCAAATTAGCACCATTTTTAACAGCATACAGTATAGCGTTCTCCTCGGCATGCAATGCTAACGAGCAGCTTCCGCGCGCGTCGCGTGGGCAGCCTGTATCGGGCCATTCCTCATCGCAGTTATGGGTTCCCGCGGGCGGGCCGTTGTAGCCTATAGAAATAACGCGGGTATCTTTAACCAATACCGCACCCACATGCGCTTTAATACAATGCGACCGGCGTGCTAAGTCGGTTGCGAGGTTCATGAAAATATTATCGAAACTGGGACGCATTTTGGTGAGTAGTTAGTGGTCAATGGTGAGTGGGCATTTGTCATTAGCCAATAGTCATTGGGATGTTTTTAATACCCTATTAAACAACATTGGCCAGTTATCATCAGCATACAAAAATAATGACTAATGACAACTGACCAATGAAAAATGACTTTGTACTAAAAATTAGTGCCCGCCTCCGGTTTCTACACTATCAATATCAATACCTTGTGATTTAAGTATGGCACCTGCTTTCCAGGCAAAGAATGCCAGGTAAGCGAAGCCGATAACCGGTACGATGTATGACAGGTGGATGCCTTCCGAATCGGCCAGGATACCCTGTACCGGCGGGATGATAGAACCACCCAATATCATCATGATCAGGAATGCTGAGCCCTGGCTGGTGTATTTGCCTAAGCCTGTAACTGACAATGAGAAGATTGACGGCCACATAATTGAACAGCATAAACCACCGCTCAGGAAAGCGAAGATAGCGAACATGCCTGTAGTCATTAAACCTACAACCATTGCTATAACACCTAAAATACCGAATAAGGCCAATGTACGCACCGGTTTTTGCTGACCGATAAGGAAGCCTACGATCAGTATAGCCACACAAATTGCGTAAGGGTAAAGGTTGCTTACATCAGTACCGGTAGCACCGTTAACACCCAATATAACACCAAAGGCAACAAAAGGCACAATGATGGTCAAAATCAATTTAGCAGTTTTTGAAAGATTAAATGCCGCGATGGCACCTGTCCATCGGCCAACCATTAAGCTACCCCAGTATAGTGATATAAATGGCGCAACCTGGTCGGTAGTATAACCGCCAAATGCAGGGCTCTCTAACAAGGCACCCATATTACTTTGGATGGTTACCTCAACACCTACATACATAAAAATGGCCAGCATACCGTAAACCAATTGCGGATACTGCATAGCGCCCCAACCAGCTTTGCTTTTGCTTGATGCCGATACCGAACCTATCAATGTTAACAATACTATAGCAAGCGATGCGTATACAAAGTAAGGTTGCGGAACACCGGTAGCGGTGCTCAGCGGATCAGCCGCCAAGATAAGCAGGAACGCCACGAAAAGGATGCCCAATGGCTTATTAGCCTTATTGCTTGGTTCCATTTCCTCATCGCTGGTTACGCTTGGTAATTTTGATATCCAAAAGAATATAGCTACCGCTATGAACAAGCCCGCCAATATTAAATACAAGCTGTTTACCGAAGCTATTTTAACCTCAGATGCAGGTATTTTAGCCGCTGCTGAGCCAAACAATACAATGTTTACAATGATGGGCCCCATGATGCTGCCGAAGTTGTTGATACTACCGGCAAAATTTAAACGGTGGGTACCTGTTTCGGGGCTACCTAACGCTATAACGAACGGGTTAGCAGCAGTTTGCTGTAACGAGAAACCTAAAGCTATAATAAAGAAGGTAACCAATATAAAGGCGAACGAGCCTGAGTTGATGGCCGGTACCATAATTAACGCGCCAATGGCCGAGATGATAAGGCCAACGATGATACCATTCTTATATCCCATTTTGTTCAGTATATCAATACGTGATGCTGCTGAGGCAAAATACAGGATAAGTGAACCCATAAAATAACCACCGTAAAAGGTAAAGTCGATCAATTGCGACTCGAATTGCGTTAGGTTAAAATGTGCTTTACAAAATGGTATGAAAATACCATTTGATGCTGCCAGGAAGCCCCAGAAAAAGAACACTGTAATAATGGTATACAATGCCGATCCGTAGCTTTTCGTTTTGTTTTGTTCCATTTTATAACTTGGTTGTACGAATTTAGTTTAAAGCACTAACATAAATCAATTTTTATAATTTCCTGTTATAAGATTACATTTATTACCGCGGCCAATAGATTTTTGTACGGTTTATGAGATAAAATTGCATATTCGCATGTTCAAAAAATGCCGCCCAAGATATAGTTAATGATAGACGCCATTATTTCAGGAATCGGTATAGGGTTGATACTAACCTTTATAACCGGGCCGGTTTTTTTCTCGCTCATAAAGGTGAGTATTGAAAGGGGCTTTCAGGCAGGTGTTGCCTTCGCGCTGGGTGTAGTATCAACAGATGTTGTATTTGTTGGTGCCATACTTTTTGGCTCACAATTGATAGATATTACCCCGCAAACCAAAATTTACGCGGGTGTGGTGGGCAGTGCCATACTGCTTATTATTGGCATCTACTATATATTTAAAAAGGCCGATGTTAACTACAACAACTCTACCCCATCAAAGCTTAAGCGTACCGGTTATTTTTTGAAGGGTTTTTTTATGTGTATTTTCAACCCTACCATCCTGTTTCACTGGATGATGGTTATCGGCACCGCCAGTACCACCTACCACGAGGGCATTCCCGATCGTCGCTTAAAAATAGCTATCATGTTTTTAACGGTGCTGATCGTGCAGTTCGGCTTAGATACGCTCAAGGCCTTTTACGCCAACAAACTGCGCGACCGTATATCAGTAACCCTGGTACACAAACTAAACCAGGTGGCGGGTATAGCGCTCATCATCGCCTCGGTTATTCTGTTCGACAGGCTGATCAGCCATATTGTATTTAAGTCAGATAAGGTTTCTTACTCTCCCGAAATTCATATTGGTAAAATACCATTTAAGCAATATGTGGCTACAACAGATAATAAATATACAATCCGATAATAAGTACAACGCTTAAGATCAACTGTATATATGTTTTAATGATCGTCTTTTTATAAAACAATAAAAGCACTATCATCAATTGTAGCAACGCAAAAAACGTTGATACTCTTAGAGTATACTTATCACTTGATACTCCCTCACCGTAAATAAAGAAATGAACGAATTGAGAAGCTATTTGCAATAAGATAAATAGCAAAACATTCAGAATCGCGATCATTATAAAATTCAATACATTCTTCAATTCACGATTCATAAATATCAATTCTAAGCATTTCAAATATATCAACTCCACGCTCATTCTTGTTTATACCCCACAAACAAGAAACGCCCCGTTTCCGGAGCGTTCTGTAAATTGTGTGCAGGTTATAACCAAATAAGGCTTACATGTAAGCACGTTGGTTTTTGCCTTCCATCCAGTTAACAAAAGCGCGGTTAACCACCTTGTTGCCACCCGGAGTTGGGTAGTTACCCGAGAAATACCAATCGCCGGTATGGCCAGGGCAGGCAATGTGCAGGTTATCCAGTGTTTGGTAAATTACCCTTACCTCTGCATTTGTATTTTTTGGAGTAATGATCTGTGCAATACGATCAGATATTTCCTGATCGGTAAATGGCTCGTAAATGGCCTTTACATAGTTTACCACCTGCTCTTTAGGCAACTTGGCGCTATCCTTACATTGCTGGTAAACCTTTAATAGTACATCCTCTTTACCGGCATCCTTAAGCAAGCTTACCGCCGCCTCAAAAGCCACAAACTCGCCCATGCGCGACATATCGATACCGTAACAATCCGGGTAACGTATTTGCGGAGCTGATGACACTACCACTATTTTTTTAGGGCCTAAACGGTCAAGTATCTTCAGGATGCTTTGCTTAAGCGTAGTACCACGAACTATGGAATCATCCAGTACCACCAGCTGATCGGTTCCGTTTTTTATCAAGCCATAAGTGGTATCATAAACGTGGGCAACCATTTCGCTGCGGTCGGCATCCTGGGTGATGAAGGTACGCAGCTTAACATCCTTAATAGCGATCTTCTCTACACGTGGAGCTAATTGCAGCACCTCGGTCAGTTCTTCATCGCTAATTTTGTCGGCGCGGTTAAGCAGCCTGTCGCGCTGGTATTTTTTAATGTATTTGTGCACACCCTCAACCATGCCGTAAAAGGCAACCTCGGCAGTGTTGGGTATATATGAGAATACAGTATTCTTAATATCGTGATCAACAAAATCCAATATCTGCGGGCATAACAACCTGCCTAATTGCTTACGCTCACGGTAGATAGATGAATCGCTGCCGCGCGAGAAATAGATACGCTCAAATGAACATGCCTTTTTCTCCAATGGCTCGCTGAACATATCTTCAGATACTTCGCCATTCTTTTTAACGATCAGGGCGTGGCCGGGTTTGATCTCGTTGATCTCATCAACCGGAATATTGAAGGCGGTTTGGATAGCCGGGCGCTCAGATGCCGCAACAACTATCTCATCGTTATAATAATAGAATGCCGGGCGTATACCTACAGGGTCGCGCATTACAAACGCGTCACCGTGGCCCATTATACCGGCAATAGTATAACCACCATCCCAGTTTTTGGCTGATTTACGGAGAATTTTGGCAACGTCCAGATCATTAGCTATCAGCTTGCTGATCTCAACGTTATCATCCAGTCCCTCGCGTTTGTACTGATCGAACAAACCCTGGTTCTCGGTGTCTAAAAAGTGACCTATCTTTTCCAACACGGTAACGGTATCGGCTTTCTCTTTAGGGTGTTGCCCTAAATCGTAAAGCTGTTGCAGTAGCTCGTCAACATTGGTCATGTTAAAGTTACCGGCAATTACCAGGTTACGTGTTTTCCAGTTGTTTTGGCGCAGAAAAGGGTGACAGTTTTCGATACTATTTTTGCCATGCGTACCATAACGCAGGTGGCCTAAAAGCACCTCGCCTGTAAAGCTCACATGCTCTTTTAACCATTCGGCATCGGCAAGCTTTTCAGGAAACTCCTTTTCAATGTCAGCAAATTTTTTCTGGATGTACTCAAAAATATCAGCAACGGCGTTTGAGGCCATTGAGCGGTGGCGACTAATGTAGCGCTTACCCGGTTCAATATCCAGTTTAATGGTAGCAACACCTGCGCCATCCTGGCCGCGGTTGTGTTGTTTTTCCATTAAAAGGTACAGTTTGTTTAAGCCGTACAGCGCAGTGCCGTACTTTTGCTGATAATAAGAGAGTGGCTTTCTTAGGCGGATAAATGCCACACCGCATTCATGTTTAATCTGATCGCTCATGATTTGGAATGAGGTTGCAAAAGTAAACTTTTATTAGCGATAATCACCTATCCTATTGTCATTAAAAAAGCATTAATATTGATATTAATTTAACATCTATTTAATCACCCTAAACGGCACGTGTTGGAACAAGCTTTTTGCGCAACCATTTGCGCACAGGTTCATCGTACCATTTTAAGGCCGCTAAAGCGAATAATATAAAAAACACAAATAAGCCAATGGCTATGGGTACGTTTTGCCCGGCAGTTGGCTTGGTAACACTTATCCAATAACCATATATGTAGATAAACGGGTAATGGATGAGGTAAAGCGGGTATGATATATCACCTGCGAATTTACAAACGGCCGCCCACCTGCCGCTTACCCTGCCCCCTGCCCCGGCGGCTACCATTAACGGGAATATCAGGATGATACAGCTTACATCATATAAACCATTAAGCTGGAATCTCGGCATAAAAAATAATACGATCAATAGTAACGAGCATAGCGGATAGGTCATGGGTATACGGATCAGCTTACCCATACGGAACAGCAGTAAGCCCCCAAAGAACGGGAACACCATGCGTACCGGGCCTGCCCAAAATGTTTCAAAACTCCAGCCTAAGCCTAAATAGTTTTGATACAGGGCTGTCACAATTAAAACTATGCCCGATATAATTACCAAACCGATCAATGCCGGTTTATTTAACTTTCGGCCTGTTACCGCGTAAAGGATATTGGCGATATACTCCTGCAATAACGACCAGCATGGGCCATTAAGCGAATGGATCTCGCCCCAGCCGCGAACATCCGGCGCGGGTAAAATGGTATAGCTGATTAGGGTGACGCCAATGAGTTTGATCAGGCTGATATCAAAAGAACTGCTGCGAAACGGATCGACCCAGAAAGCAATAGCGCCCACGGTAATGCTGAATATCACCATGGGGTGCAGGCGCGCGAACCTTATTTTCAGGAATTGCCATACCGTCATATTCCCCCCCCATCTATCATCATAAGCATAGCCTACCACAAAGCCCGATAGCAGGTAAAAGAAATCAACCGCGAGGTAACCGTGGTTCATGGGGTGTGTTTCGGGCGGAAAGTTAACCTCAAGTATGTGGAAGATAACAACAAGAATGGCGGCCGTACCCCGCAATCCATCCAATATAGGGTAATGTGGTTTCATCAAATAAAAAAATGCTTATGACACCTGTAAAGTAGTCATAAGCATTTAAAATTTTAGTATGTAAACGGTTTGTTATAGTTTTTCGCCGTGCTGGCTAACGTCCAAACCAACAATTTCTTCTTCCATTGATACACGTAATGGCGATATCAGGTCGGTAACCTTTAATAATAATAACGAACCAAAGAACGCGAATATTGATGTACCTACCAGGGCTACCATCTGTATCATGAACAATTTAGTTTCACCAAAAAACAGGCCGTTACCGTTGGCAATACCCGGGTTAACGTTTTGATGAGCGAACACACCGGTAAGCACCATACCCACCATACCGCCAACACCGTGGCAAGGGAATACATCCAGCGTATCATCAATTGAGGTACGGGTGCGCCACTCTACTACCAGATTACTTACCACAGCTGATATGATACCAATTGCCAGCGAGTGCGGTACCGATACAAAGCCCGCGGCCGGTGTAATAGCCACCAAACCAACCACAGCGCCTATACAGGTACCCATGGCCGATGGCTTGCGCTTGCGCAACATATCAAAAAATATCCAGGTGATGCCTGCCGCTGCTGACGCTGTTGTGCTGGTTGCCAGCGCGCTTACCGCCAAAGCGTTTGCGCCCAAAGCCGAACCTGCATTAAAGCCGAACCAGCCAAACCACAGCAAACCTGTACCGATGATAACATACGTGATGCGCGCCGGTGAGTGCGTAGCCTCGTTACGCCGTTTTAAATAGATGGCCGATGCCAAGGCCGCCCAACCTGCCGACATGTGTACAACGGTACCACCGGCAAAATCAAGCACACCCATTTTGGCCAGTATACCATCAGGGTGCCAGGTGCTGTGTGCCAGCGGCGAGAATATGAATATGGAAAATAATATCAGGAAGATGATGTATGAATTGAAACGGATACGCTCGGCAAAAGCACCGGTAATTAATGCCGGGGTGATGATTGCGAACTTTAACTGGTACATGGCAAACAACAGCAATGGAATGGTTGGTGCCATTGGCCAGGTAGCTGTGCCCAGCATACCCTTCATCATAAAAAAGGTTGATGGGTTGCCTATAACCCCGCCTATGCTTTCGCCAAAAGCTAAACTAAAGCCGAATATACCCCAAATAACCGTGATGATAACCATACATACGATGCTTTGCAGCATGGTTGAAATCACATTTTTTTTGTTGACCATACCACCATAAAAAAAGGCTAAACCAGGTGTCATGATCAGCACCAGAGCCGTCGACATCAGCATCCAGGCGATGTCAGCACCGTTGAATTGCGATTTCTCAGTGGTATTCAGTTCAACCGAAGGATAAATAAAGGTGAGTACTAAAGCAATCAGGATTAAAAGGAAGGGAAAGTACCGTTTCATTAATTTTTCAGACAATTAAATTTAGAATGGCGTGAAAATATGATTTTTATTATAAAATCACTACTATTTTTATAGTTTTTGAAAAATTTTGAAACAAAGTATGATCTTTACAATACTTCGTACAGCCAATTTGGGAAAATACCGAACAAAATAAGCAACAACGACAACACCAGTCCTAAAAAAATCACTTTTTTATCCGAATAGTCGTGCTCAAATGATGAGGCTCCTTTCCTTAAAAACAGGTTAAGCGGAATTTTGATATAGTAAAACAGCGATACCACGGTAACAACGGCACCGGTTATCATTAAAGCAAGCAACCAAACATCATGATTTTGCTGATAAACGCTGTAAACCGACGAGAAAACGAAAAGCTTACCCGTAAATCCCGCCGAAACCGGCAAACCCGTTAGCGATATCAATACAATTACAAAGCAAACCGATACTATGGGGTATTTAAAGCCTAAGCCTTTGTATTCGGTTACCTTTTCGGCACCGGCCTGGTTGCTGAAGTAGCTGGCCAAAAGCAGCGCGGCAATATTGGCAATGGCGTATACAGCTAAATAATAGATGAGTGAATTTAACCCCTGCGGCGAATAGGTTACCACCGCCATCAGCGCGAAACCGGTATGCCCTATGCTTGAGTAGGCCAGCATACGTTTTACGTTTTGCTGCGCCACGGCGGCAAAGTTACCGGCTATCATGGTGATGACACCTATGGCCGACAGCACCAGCCTGAAATCAAAATCGGGATGAGGCACTACGGCTACAAAGGCATTCACAAAGTTTATCAGCAAGGCAAAGGCCGCAATTTTAGGCACGGTTGAAAGGTAGGCCGTAACAGGCGTAGCGGCACCTTCATAAACATCGGGCACCCAAAAATGCACGGGTACAAATGATAGTTTGAAGCCTATACCTATCAACACCAATGTGAGGGCTAACCCTACCCCGGCGCTGCCGGTAGCGGTGAGGTTCACCATAAACTTAGGGTCCCAAATATCGAGCGAGCCGGTAAAGCCGTACAGTAATGATATGCCATACAGCAGCACAGCCGACGATGCCGCACCGAATAACACGTATTTTAAACCAGCCTCGGCACTCAAACCAGTTTCAGAACAGTATGCCACCATCAAATATGATGCGATGGATACCATCTCGACCGCCAAAAAGATGGACAGCAGGTTGGTAGCCATGGCAAGTAAATGCAACCCAAGTACCGAGCCTATGGTGATGGTATACAGATCAGACAATCCTTTTTTGTGCGAGGCGAGCTTATTATCCCAAGGGAAATAAACCATAAGCAACATCGTGAGCAGATCGATGACCGCTTTAAATGATACCGTTTTACGATGAAGCAACAGCATGCCATTAAATAGCGGCTGCATACCACTACCCTTTAAAAGCATCCACCATTGGTCATAATCCTTAAAGAATACAATGATCAATCCTGCTATACCAATAGCCCGGCAGTATCTTTCGGAGTGCTTACCTATAAACAGATCGGCAAGCAGCACCAAAATAAACAGCGCGCTCAAATACAGCTCGGGCACAAAATAGTGTACGTCGCCTAATATACTGCTTAGCTGCTGGGATATGGTGGGTAACAGGTCGTGCATTTATTCTATAATAACGGATTGATCTTTAGGGTAACTTACCTGGTATTTAACCTGCAATTTTTTATCCTGCTGCGAATTTAGCATAAAACTCCATGAAAGCTTACCGTTAAGTTTATCGCTTTCGGCACCGGATGTTTGCTGCACATCTACCCCTATTGATGAATTTTGCGATACCGGAACCTGATCCTCTATCAACAAATTAACCGGCTGACTTTTGCGGTTTTTAACAGCTATGAGCCAGTCGCGGGTTACTTTACGGGTTGAGCCGAAGCTTTTTTTCTCTTTCAGATCCTTTTGCAGCGTGCGGGTAACCTGTATGCTTTTATCAACACCTAACGACAGGCTGAGCGTGTCATTAGTTGAGCGTGTATCAATCAATGATTTACCGATGAACGTGCCCTCAAAAAACAGGTTAGCCTCGCCCGATAAAAAGTTGTATTTGTTCCAGTCGGTCAGCGTTGCGGTTAAAAACACATCGGTACTCAACTTGGGCGCAACATAATACTGATAGTTTGCAGGCAGCTCAAAGCTGTTTATCTCAACCAAATATTGTTTGCCATCACCCGGAATATTATAGGGGTTTTGAATAGCGAACTCAATATTAGTTTGATTTTCAATCTGCTTAACAGTTATAGGAATGCTACTATCCACAACGGCAAGCCCGGCAACCTTGCCTCTTAGCGCCTTATCTGCATTATTGCTATAGCCATAGCCCACAACTACCACTTCGTTCAGGGTATTTTTATTCTCATTTAAATTCACGTTAAGCACCGGCTGTGTGGCCGTCATCTCACGTGTTTCATAGCCAATATAGCTATACTCCAACACCGGGTTACCGGCAGGTACTTGTAATGAGTATGAGCCTGAAGCATCAGTAACCGTACCGATTGATGTGCCCTTAACTTTAACAGTTGCGCCTATCAACATTTCGCGGCCGCTAAAAACCTTGCCGGTTACTTTGGTTATGCTGGTTGTGCTATTTAAAGCGTACATGCCAACATTCAAATAATACGGTGTTAACTCGGGTTTTGAGCCACTGGTTGTTGGGTTGCCTGTTGAGAGGGTAAGCTTTACATTACGCCAATCTTCGCCGCATTGTTGCGATACATTGGCTTTATAAACTATATTGATAGGGCTGTTAACGTTTTTAGCCCTGATATCGTAAACCGGGAACCACGACGCGTTTTTAACTACGTAGCTAAGGGTAAATGCCGCTTGCAATATTTTGGTTGATGACACAGTTACCAATACATTACTGGTAGCTTTGCTATTGCCTGCATCCATATCGTTGATCTGCTTATCAAACTTGCGCAACTGGATGTTTAGCGTGGCTATTTCATTTTTAATAGCCTGCTGCTTTTTCCTGATATCGGTTAAGCGGGTGGTTTGAAACTCCAGGGCCTGGCGCAGCTTTACCAGATCGAGGTTGTTATTTTGCCCCGATACCTGCTGATTTTTTAACAGCATGGCACTTTCTTCCTGGTATATGTTCAATAAATTGTTCTGCATGTCCAGCTTATCCTGTATCAGTTTCTTTTGCTCCTCTAACTCCTCTATCCTTTTTTCTTTCGTTTGTTCGTTTAAATAATCAAGCTCATGCTTAACCGACAGTATGGTAAACTCACCTGCCGCTTTTACCTGTATACTTTGCACATCAACATCGGGCGATATATTATCAAAAACCAATGTTGATGTTCCGGGCGTTATGCTAACCGCTGCCGTACGCATTACCTGCGCGCTGTTTAAAAACACGGTTACCCTGGTAACCTTTGAGTTTATTTTTTGCCCCTCGTAGCCTTTTGCCAGTTGCACAGCAAATAGCATACAGGCAACCATAAATAATTTTTTTAGCATGATCGTTTCAGATTTAGATGAATACTTCTGTTGTTGTTATGTACAGAAGATGCACGATCATGCGCCTTTCCATAACGAAAAGGCAGTTTTTTATTTATTTCTTTAAAAACTCCACCAAAGCCAGCACGCTGCCGTTGGCCACATCCAATACCAGCGATGGGAATATGCCCAGCGCCAGGGCCATAATGGCTAAGGGCACCAGCGTTAATGTTTCGCGGGTGTTGATATCCTTGAGGGCTGTGCGCCATATTTCGCCGCCCTTTAACAGGGGCTGGCCGAAGAACATGCGTTGCAGCGTCCATAAAAAGTAGGCCGCGCTTAATAATATGCCTATTGAACCGCCAATGGCCATCCAGTAAGGCAGCAGTCCGTTTGTGGTTGATGATTTGAAAGTACCGGCCAGCGTGAATGCCTCGGCAACGAATGCTGAAAAGCCCGGCAAACCCAGCGACGCGAAAAACGCGATCATCACAAATACGGTATACTTCGGCATAATGGTACCCAGGCCGCGGAAGTTGTAAATATCCCTGTCGTGCACGCGATTGTACACCACCCCTACCAAATAGAATAACATTGACGACAGAAAGCCGTGGCTGATCATCTGCAACACCGCACCGCTGATACCTTCGGCAGTTTGCGAGGCTATGCCCAGCAGCACAAAACCCATGTGCGATACGGATGAATAGGCTATCATACGTTTCAGATCGCGCTGGGCAAGGGCATTAAGCGCGCCATACAATATGGATATCACACCCAGCAAGCCCAACCAAAACGCTCCGGAAGATGCCACCTCCGGGAAGATGCCCAAACATATACGGATGATACCATAGCCACCTATTTTAAGCAGCACACCTGCCAGTATGATAGATACCGGGGTTGGGGCCTCTACGTGGGCAACCGGCAACCAGGTATGCAACGGCACCACAGGCACCTTAATAGCAAAGGCTACAAACAACACTACAAAACCCAATACACGGGCAGGTATACCTAATATGGTTTGCTGCGCGGCAACCGAAAATACCGAGCCATCACTGTAATTGGCAGGGTTCATCATCTGTACTATGTTGAATGTGTGACTACCTGTAGATGGATCGGTAACGGACAGGTATAAACCTACCATCACCAGCAGCATAAATACCGAACCAAATAATGTATACAGAAAGAATTTGATGGCCGCGTACTCGCGCCTAACGCCGCCCCACATCCCTATCAGGAAGTATAGTGGCAACAGCATCAGCTCATAAAACAGGTAGAACAGGAAGAAATCCAACGCGCAGAACACGCCGATAACGGCCATATCCAACAGTAAAAATAAAGCAAAAAAGCCCTTAACATTACTGCTTATCTCCCATGATGCTACCGTGGCTATCACCATAACCAAAGTACTCATTACCAGCAACGGTACCGATATGCCATCAACCCCTACAAAATAATCGATCTGCATGGTACCCATAGAGCCAAGGTCGAGGTGTATCCAGGGTAGTTTTTGAACAAACTGAAACTGATCTTCGTGGTTAATACCGCCAAAGCCCGCTCCTGTTTTAAAGTCGAGGTACATCCAAATACTCAACGCGAACTGTGCCAGCGTAGCCAGCAGGGTAATATATTTATAGCTTGCCCGTAGTGATGACGGCAGCAGCAATATTATCGCGCCGAACACTATGGGTATGAATATCAGTATCGTTAAAAGGTTCATCAGGTTATCAGATGAGTAATTTAAAAATAAACACTAAAAGCACCACCGCCAGCATGCTGTACAGGTAGTACTGCAATTTACCACCCTGAAACAACCGCACCAGGTTACCAATGCGCCGTACCAGTACGGTGATCATATAAATAATGCCGTTCACAATATAGCGATCGGCCCATTCAGCAAGTGATGATAGCAGGCCGACGATATTGCGCAGCAGGTTCACCACGCCGTCAACAACGGTACGGTCAAACCAATAAAGCAGGTTGCCTAATGCCAGCGCGCCCTTTACAAACAGCTTGTTGTAGGCAACATCAAGATACCATTGGTTGTATGATAGTTTGAACAGCCAGCCGTTTTGCCGCGCCACATAATTGCGTTTTACATACATGGCATAGGCCAGGTATATCACCATCACACTAAAAATATTTACCCCTATGGGGATCATGGTATGGTAAATATTCATCCTTTCCAAATGGTTTGATGGCAGGAAACCCTCGTACAGCCAGGCATGTTCATACAACCACGGATGCAAAGAGAACAACGGGAACAAGCTGCAAAGCGCCAGCAATATCAGCGGCAGTTTATAATTCCAGCCGCCATCGCTAATGTGCAGCTTTATATCCGGCTTAATATCCAGCAAACGGAATTTGCTGAAAAATACTTTTACTATCAGTCGGCTTACGTAAAAAGCCGTTAGCAAACTGGTTAACAATGCACCCGCGGGCACCAGTTGAAAGTACCAGGCTTTGCCTTCGGCCCATTCAAAGGCCTGTATCAGTATACCATCTTTTGACAGGTAGCCCGATGTGAATAGTAAACCGATCAACGCCAAGCTGCCTATTACTGACGTGATAAAAGTTAAAGGCAGTTTTTTACGCAGCCCGCCCATGTATAATATATTCTGCGGATCGATGTCGAGATGATTTTCGTGCTTGATGTGCTGCATCTCGTGGATAACAATACCGGCCACCAAAAACAGCAGACATTTAAAGAAAGCATGCGTAGCCAAATGGAAAAGCGACGAAGCATAAGCCCCTACTCCCATAGCCAGCACCATAAACCCAAGCTGCGATATGGTAGAATAGGCCAATATCCTTTTCAGATCGTTTTGCGTAAGGGCGATGCTCGCGGCCATAAAGGCGGTAAAGCAGCCGATAATGGCGAACACGCTTAATTCTTCGGGCGTGAATAATGGATATGCCCTGCCCAACAGGAATACACCGGCGGCCACCATGGTTGCGGCATGTATTAAGGCTGATACAGATGTTGGGCCCTCCATAGCATCAGGCAGCCAGGTATGCAGCGGAAACTGCGCCGACTTAGCCGCCATGCCTAAAAATATACCCGTAAAGGCCACATATTGCCAAAATACAGGCAACTGACCATTGGGTGCTATCCATACACCATTTTCGATGACCGACCGTGAAACCAGGCCGCCATCGCCAAATAGCTGAACCAGATCAAACGTACCATATTGCGCGAACAGGATGATGATGGCCGATAATAGTCCCACATCGCCTATCCTGTTCATGATGAAGGCTTTTTTATTGGCCTGTACCGCTTTATCGCGCGTAAACCAAAAACCTATAAGCAGGTATGATGAAAAGCCCACCAACTCCCAAAAGGCATAAAGCAGTATAGTACTATCAACCACTACCAGCGCCAGCATGCTGAAACAAAAGAAGCTGAGATAGGTAAAGTATCGGTTAAAGCGTTCATCCTCCTTCATGTAAGCCATGGAGTAGATGTGTACCGGCAGGGCGATAACAGGCACCAAGGCCAACATCATTACCGATAGGTTATTGAGCCATACACCGGCGTAAACCTTAGTAGCGCCAATGGTAAACCAAAGTTGCTGTGTATGTACGGTAGTAGTATTCCAAATGGCGGCAAAAACACTGATGGCAAACACAGCGCTCAGTAATATGGCGATGGTTGATATCCACCCGGTGATCTTTACCTTATTAGGAATAAAGTTATTGATAACCGCGGCAAGCAATGGCAATACCACCGCCACCACCGTGTGGAACGTTTGTATATGAGCTATATGGGCCTGATCGGGTATCAATGTTTAGTTTTTTTTCTTTTTGTTTTTTGTAGTTATGATGATCACACCATGAGAAGCCTTTATGCCGTAAACAGCAGTTGCCGCAACATCTTTAAGCACCTGGATTTTCTGTATATTTTCAGGCTTTATTTTTTCGAGTTTTTTGATATTCTTTTCAACGCCATCAACCAGCAATAAAGGATCACCGGGAGCTACCGTACTTAAGCAAACTAATCGTACAGGTTTTTTACCGGTTCCTAATTTATTTGTATCGATTAATCCATCTTTAGCTTTCTGTAAATAATCAGGATCAATATGTTCTAATAACGTTTCAGATGTGTCAAATACACTGACGCGGCGGTTATCAGTTTCTTTTGGGCTGATAATAATAGATACAGGCTTTTTGTATTCAAAATCACCTTTAACAGTCCACAACCCGACCAACCCGGTCGAATCAACCGCTCCCTCTTTAGCTAAAGGAATTATCGCGCCATCAGCTGATACAATATGGGGCACATATATCACTTTTTGAGCAAACGCCTTACCCGCGAATACACCCATCAGCATAAAAACAATGTAAAATATCCTTATCATGCTCAATCTCCCAGGTTATTAATTTTAGATGGGTCAATGGTTTTGTACTGCCTGTAAACATTCAGAATAATGGCCAGTGCTACGGCAGTTACCGCCGCGGCCAGCACTATGGCAAACAGGGCGAACACCTGGCCGCCATTGTTAATTTTATCGTACTTCCCAAAGGCTACCAGGTTTAATATGGCGGCATTCAGCATCAGTTCAACGCCTATCAGTATTTGTATGGCGTTGCTTTTAGCCACAACCATGTATAGGCCTATGCAAAACAGCGCCGCACTAAGCAGCAAAAACTCATTTAAGCCGATCATGCCTGCGGCTCCTTTCTGGACAAGTGTGCCGCCCCTACCAGCGCGAACATCAGCAGTATGGAGATAGCCTCAAAGGGCAACAGGTAGCGCGTCATCAGGTTTATGCCGATGTGTTCAATCAATACCGTATCAGGCTTGATCACGTTCCCCTCGGCTACGGCGGTTTTTACCCAATCGGCTTCGTTCACGTTGATCTGCCTTAAGGCAACAAACATCACCACAAAAAACATAACCGCCAGCAACACGGCAGGCAGCTTACTCAGGTTGATAAAATTGCTTTTTTGGCTCTGGATAACCTCCAACGTTTCGCGACCGGACAGCATAAAGGCGAACAGGATAAGCACCAGGATGCCCCCTACATAAATTACTATTTGGGTAACGGCCACAAAATCGGCCAGGGCAAGCACATACAAACCCGCCAGCGCGAACAGCGTAACAAAGAACATGAATACCGAACGCACCAAATTTTTAGCCGCCGCCACATACAACGCCGAAGCCAGCGCAATGGCCGACAGGATGTAGAACATAATCTTTACCAACGTCATTGCCCTTCCTCCTTCTTTTTCATGGCGGCAAGTTTGGCGGCTTGCTTTTCGGCATTTTGTTTTTCAAGGAGCATACGTTTTTCGTCGGCCTCCTCCTTCGTCATGTCCGAAAATTCGTATACCAGGTCGCTCAGTTCAAACACTGTACGGTCGTAAGTATTGGTCATGGTGATGCACTCGGTAGGGCAAACTACGGTACACAAGCCGCAGTACATGCACTTGGCCATGTCAATATCAAACTTGGCGGCATACAGTCGCTTGGTGGTACCATCAGATGTTTGGCCGATAGCTTCCGTAGCCTTTATCGATACAATATCGATACAATCAACCGGGCATATCTTAGCGCACAGATCGCACACAATACAGTCGTCCATCTCCACATCCAACTGGTATCGCCCCACTTCGGGCACGGGCAGCTGTTGTTTTGGATATTGTATAGTATTGGTTCCCTCAAGCCTTTTAAAGTAATTATCATCACTCACCCGGGTAACCTCACGTGTTTTTTTCGACGCGAACAAGTGGCCCACGGTAAGGGTCATCCCCTTCCATGCAGTAGTTAAGCCATTTATCGCGCTTTTAAACATGCTTTGTAAATTCTAAAATCTAATTTCTAAATCCTAAAATCTAAACTCTAAGTGCTAATTTCTAAATCCTAAAATCTAAACTCTAAGTGCTAATTTCTAAATACTAAAATCTAAATTCTAAACACTAAAATCTAAATCCTAAACACTAAATACTAATCTAATCTCTAACCACAAATCACCAACCTCTAACCACTGATCTCTACCCCCCACCTCACCAATCACTACTCCCCGCTCACAAAACTACATCAACCACAACCGCCATACGCCTGATATTAGTATACAGGCAAAAGCCAGTGGGGTAAGTACCTTCCAGCACAGGTTCATCAGCTGATCCACGCGCAGGCGGGGTAGCGTCCAGCGTATCCACATTTGTACGCCAACCAGTGCCAGGCTTTTTATGGCTACCCAAAATATACCCCAGAATATGCCGGTTGTCCAGTCGGCTAACCTTAACCCTGCAATGTTGGGCAGTGGCGTATTCCAGGCACCTAAAAATAGTACAACGCCTATCATTGATACCAGGAACATCATCGAATACTCGGCCAAAAAAACAAAGGCGAAACCCAAGCCCGAATACTCGGTGTGAAAACCGGCTACCAGCTCTGATTCCGCTTCCGGGATATCGAACGGGGCACGGTTCGCTTCGGCCAGCGATGCTATAAAGTATATAACGAACGCCACAATTAAATGTGGTGCCCTAAAAATGTTCCAACTCAAAATGCCGCCAATGTTGGTAACATCCCAAAAACCCAAAAACTTAACCGTTTCTGCCGATGCTACACCTTGCTGGGTGGCTATAACTTGCAGATCTAGCGATTGGGCTATCATTACCGCCGATATGATGGCGAAGCCCGCCGGTATCTCGTACGAGATTATCTGCGCGGCCGAACGCATAGCGCCCAATATGGAGTATTTATTGTTTGAGCCCCAGCCCGCCATCAATATACCCAATGTTTCTATCGAGATAATGGCGAACACATAATAGAGGCCTATGTTAATTTTTGATGGCACCAAACCCGGCCCCCAGGGTAGCGCGGCAAAGCCCATATAAACGGCTACAAAAATGATTACCGGAGCCAGCACAAACAGCCATTTATCGGCCTTGGCAGGGATGATGAGCTCCTTTTGGATCATCTTTAATATATCGGCAAAGGTTTGCAGGGTACCGAATTTTCCGGTTTCTGTAGGGCCCAGCCTATCCTGTATATAAGCCGATATTTTACGCTCGGCATATACCCCGAACAGCGCGAACAGGGCGGCAAAGGCGAATAGTCCGACAGCTACAAGAAAATATATTAGGTAATTACTCAACGTCCAAAAAAATCACTTGGCTGCAAACTTAGCAAATGCGCCGTAAATATTCTATGTATTTGGTAGATTATAATAGGATTTTGATTTATGAATTCGGGAGAGGGTTTTTTGATCTTGAATTTCGGATGTTGAATTTGGGATTTGCGTTGGATGATTGGGATATACAAATGTTAAGATAAAATAGCTTAGGCCATGTCACCCTGAGCTTGTCGAAGGGCTAACGAGTTGTGAATTAAGCGGCGAGTGCTTCGAAAAGCTCATCATGACAAAACGGTCGAAAATCGTTCGAGGATTGCTTCGTACCTCGCAATGTCGCGTTTTTAGTATCCTTTTACGATAGTGGATTTACTACCTTTACCCCGTGCCCGAAACATTAGAATTCCCCCTAACCATTACTATCCCTGATAACCATGTTCACGTTGAGCAATTCCTCAATAAACTGCTATCTATCAAAGAAAACCACGCGCTGATGTGTAACCGGTTAGAGCGTTACCATTGGGGTATGGGTACCAGTCCGGAGGTTAAGGCGTTTAGTGTTGAGTTGGTGAAGCCTGCTGCTGATGGTTTGTCGGGATCATTCAGGTGCAGGTTCAGGGTGAATTATAGCTTTACCTGTTCGGGTATTGAAAGCGGCGAGAACAATACCATTAGTTGGGATTACACAATAGACGAGATAAAAAGCGCCATCTTTTTACAGGGCGAAACACCCCTTACCCGTGATGGTGATGATATTTAGGCGGCCTGCTTTTTAAGTAACGCGTTCTGCCATTTAGGGGCATGCAAAAATTGCTTGTTATCAATAAAGCTCAGCCATAAAACAGTGGTTATTACCCCCGTTACCGAACCTGCTACCACATCCTCAAAAAAATGCTCGCTGAGGTACATGCGCGAGTAACCCGCGAATACCGCCAAAACAAAAAGCACAACACCCCAGGCCTTTTGTCGCGAAAAATAGGTAAGTACTACAGCCGTTGAAAATGCCGTAACCGAATGCCCCGAAGGGAAGCTATGCACCAGGTAAATATGTACATCTTTAACAAAGTGTATACCCTGTAAACGTTCGGCAAAGTATAGTTTGGGGCGGGGGGCATCAAACGCGAACTTTAATATCTGGGCTATAATTGATGATACGGCATAGCTTGTCGCCAACAAAAAGGCCTTTCGGTAACTTACGAACAATACCAGCACAACAGCTATCGCGATGGTGAAAAGCCCATCGCCAATGTTGGTGTAGAAACGAAAGAACAGATCGGCAGCCTCGTTATACTGGGAATTTACCGCGAAATAGATCTCCTCGCGCGAGTAAATGAATTTAAGACTCAAACAGATGACTAAAAATAACAGATACAGGACAAAAAAAATATCAATACGTCGCAGCACATCTTTTATTCCTATATTCATGGGTGCAAATTAAACCTTATACAGGTGCTATGCAAAAAAATGGTTATGTTTGGGGTTGATTGGCCTCATAAAAGCATTTAATAAATGTCGAAAAGTATATTTCGTAGAAAATCCGTTTCAAAAATTTTAGCCGATGTTGAAAGCGGTTTCAGCGACAGCGAGCATTCAGGCGGCGCAACCCACCTCACCAAAGCACTTAAAGTAAAGGATCTGACCCTGATGGGTATTGCCGCCGTAATTGGCGCCGGTATTTTCAGTACCATTGGCGAAGCCTCTTTTCATGGCGGGCCGGGGGTAAGTATCCTTTTTGTTATTACAGCCATTACCTGCGGTTTTTCGGCATTATGCTATGCCGAGTTTGCCTCGCGCATACCGGTTGCGGGCAGTGCCTATACCTATGCCTATGCTTCGTTTGGCGAACTGGTGGCCTGGATAATAGGTTGGGATTTATTAATGGAATATGCCATTGGTAACATTGCCGTGGCCATATCATGGAGTACCTATTTTGTGAATTTGCTGGAGGGTTTTCATATCCACATCCCGGCATATCTCACCATGGATTATTATACCGCCCTTAAAGCGCACGAGGACATTGAACAACTTACAGCCGGAGGCCACATTGCCGATATAACCGACAAAATGCGCCATGCTGCCGCGGCCTTCGCCAACGCGCCGGGTGCAGGTAATTTTAAGCTGATAGCCAACATACCGGCACTGCTTATTGTAGTAGCCATAACCTACCTGGTATACATCGGTATACGCGAAACTAAAAAAGCAACCAATGCTATGGTGATGTTAAAGATTGCTGTAGTGATAGCCGTTATATTGTTAGGCTTCTTTTACGTTACGCCAGCCAATTGGGACCCATTTATGCCTAACGGCTTTGGTGGTGTGATGAAGGGGGTATCGGGTGTCTTCTTTGCTTATATCGGGTTCGATGCCATATCGACCACAGCCGAAGAATGCGAGAACCCGCAGCGCGATCTGCCTCGTGGTATGATCTATTCGCTAATTATTTGTACTGTTTTATACGTGCTGATCGCCCTGGTATTAACGGGTATGGTGAGCTATAAAGATTTGCAGGTAGGCGACCCATTGGCGTTTGTATTCGCTAAGGTAGGCTTGCCTAAAATAAGCTATGTAATTTCGGTAAGCGCGGTTATTGCTACCGCCAGCGTATTGCTGATATTCCAGTTAGGGCAGCCTCGTATTTGGATGAGCATGAGTCGTGACGGTTTGTTGCCAAAGGTATTTTCACGCATTCACCCTAAATTCAAAACACCATCATTCGCTACTATAGTTACCGGTTTTGTTGTGGCCATACCAGCCCTATTCATGAACCTTACCGAGGTTACCGACCTAACCAGCATCGGCACACTGTTCGCCTTTGTATTGGTTTGCGGTGGTGTGTTGCTTTTACCTAAAGAGGCTGCTGTACAAGGGCGCTTTAAGCTACCTTACATCAATGGTAAGTTTATTGTACCTGCCTTGTTTATTGGTGCGGTTATTGGCTTTCACAAACCAGTATTTGAATTACTTTCGGGCGAGAACGTGCACGAGCGTTTCCCGCTGATATTGTTCATTATTGTAAGCGCGGGTATAGCTGTAGTATCATTTATTAAAAACCTGTCGCTAATACCGGTACTGGGTTTGTTAAGTTGCCTTTACCTCATGACCGAGCTTGGCTATATCAACTGGCTGCGCTTTTTGGCCTGGCTGGTTATCGGTTTGGTGATCTACTTTACCTACAGCTATAAAAACAGCGCGTTGGGGAAAAATCCAATTGAACTGCCGGATAATAAAACACTTTAAGCGCCCAGTATCTGCCGGTATAGTTTATAGTAATCGCCAACCATTTTATCGCACGAGAACTGTGAGGCTGCCCATTGGTAGCATTCATTCCTTTTAATGTTGGGTAGCAGACTAACGGCCTTTATGGCTTCGTCAACGTTATTTACAAGGTAACCTGTTTGCTCATGTTTTATTAACTCCGGCATCGAGCCACGATTGAATGCGATAACCGGTGTACCACAAAGCATGGATTCGGCTACACTCATGCCAAACGGTTCATCAAAGTTTATGGGGTGCAGCAAAGCTGATGCCTTGCCTAATAACTCCTTTCGTTTATCCGGCCCGGCATGACCAATGTATTGTATCTGATCATCAAGATGTGGTTCAACCTTTTCGCGGTAATAGCCCTCATCCTGAATAATGCCAGCTATCAGCAAACGTTTGCCGCTACGCCTGGCTATCTCAATAGATTCGGCAGTGCCTTTATGGTGATGTATGCGGCCAAAATAAAGCAGGTAATCTTCAGGTTCGGCGTTGAAAGCGAAATCCTTTACATCCAATCCGTTGTAAACCGTGGCCAGGTAATCCAGTTCGGCGCTTCGATCTGAATTACTGATGGACACATAATGCCCCCTCGAATTATATTTTTTATAAACCGGGATTATCTTCTCCGATGAAAAACCATGTATGGTAGTGATCAATGGTGTTTTGATCAACCCCGAATAGGTAAGCGGCAAAAAGTCAAAGTTGTTATGGATCAAATCGAACTCACTTGCCTTTTCCATCAGGTTGCTAATGTGCAGGCACTCTAAAACCTTGGCATCCTGGCCGCGGTCTTCCTCATAGCCTTGCTCGCATATCGCTTCCAGTTTACCGGCAGTAATTGAATCGCCCGTGGCAAAAAGGGTAACATCAACGCCCAGCTTTATCAAGCCCTCGGCAATGTTTGATGCTACCTGCTCCCACGGCCCGTAATGCCTGGGCGGTGTGCGCCAGGCTACGGGTGCTAATACCGCTACCTTCATTTAGCAGATCTGTACGCTGTGGCCAAACTTGTTGTACTCGTACTCCAGCTCAAAGGCTTTCAATACAGTAAGGTGCGATATCAGGTAAGCCAATGTACTTTCGGCACCCTGATTACGGTTAATGCCCGTTGGCAGTAAGCCATCGCAGCAGCCTTTGGTTTCATGGTCGTAAAGCGGTGCGCGCAACGTATTTTCGCCCAGGAACCATTTATAGCTCAGGAACATTTTTTCGATATACTCCGGCGTGCGGAATATTTTGTAGGCCTGGAAGTGCATTAATACCATGGCCATGGTTTCAATAGCCTGCTGATCGTAAGTAGGGAAGGTGCCACCACGGTAGTACCATCCATCGTTACCCACAGGGCTTAAATATCCATTAGATAAAGTCAGTTTATCCAGGAACGACATGGCTTTCATGGCTACTACACGTACTTCCTCATTACCGGTAATCTCGCATGAGTGTAGCAGTGCTAATGGCAGGATGGCGTTATCATACGTCATGCCTTCCTCAAACCATTGCCAATCGTCGCTTGCGGTATTGTTGAACGCGTCAACCAATGGTTGTGTTAGCCTTACCAGTTCCTGCATCATACCTTCGTCGGCAGGTACTGCTTGCAGGTAGAGGCTGATGCCGATAATGGTATTGGCCATTCCACGCAAATATTTAAGGGCACGAAAATGCGGGTATGATTTCTGGAATATTTCGAGCGCGAACTCACGATACGAGTTGCTGGCCGCGCAGCCTATTAAATGACCCAAAGCCCAAACGGTACGACCGAATGAATCCTCAGAACCAATCTCATCCAGATACCTCCTGTCGAAACTCAAAAAGTTGCGGAAGTTGCCATCATCAGTTTGCATGTAGTGAATGTAGCTCAAGTATATCGGCAATAACTCAAAGGCCTCTTCGCTTTTATTACGCTGATAAGCCATCAGCGCCATAATGAGCGCGCGGGCATTATCATCCAAACAATAACCTTCCTTTAAGTTAGGAATGCCATATTTAGCGTGTTGAACAATACCGGTATCATCCGTTAAGCGCAAAACATGTGTTAAGCTGAATTTTGGCAATATCTCGGGGTCAACAATGCTGTTCTTAAGTATCTTGTCGCTAAAGTCATGGCTCATGCATGATTCCTGCGCTACCTTAATAAATTCGGCACCAATAACGGGGTAACGCAAGTGCAGGCCATATTGATAAGCGTTTGTTTTCAGCTCATTCAATACAATGCTGTTATCAAGCAGTTCGTTCACAATATCGGCAAGGGCTTCTGAATTTTTAAAATCGAACAAACGGCCACGGTTATGGTCAAGCAATTCCTGCGCGTGCCAGTATGGTGTTGATACCACCGCCGCACCCGAACCAACAGCGTATGATAATGTACCGCTGGTGATCTGTGCCTCGTTTAAATATGGCGTTACATACACCTCGCAGGCGGTAAGGTAATTGATCAATTCCTCCTCAGATACGAACTTATTGATGAACGCCAGGTTTTTTGAAACGCCCAATTGAGCGGCAAGGCTTTTTAAAGAATCGCGGTATTCCTCGCCTGAGTTTTTAAGTACGCCGGGGTGCGTGTTACCTAAAATAACATACATCACATCAGGGTGCTTTTCTACAATTTTCGGTAAGGCTTTGATAACCGTTTCCAAACCCTTATTGCGGCTTAACAAACCAAAGGTGAGCAACACCCGGTGGTTTTTAAATGAAGAAAGCGACTTTACCGGATTTTCTGCGGGTGCTTCCAGATCAGGCACACCGTGTTCAATGATCTGTATCTTTTCTTCCGGAATATCATATATCGATGTAAGAAACTCTACCGCGCGCTGGCTCATCACCACAACCTTTGATGATTGCTCGGCTATCTCGCGGATGATGATGCGCTGCACATAGCTGGGTTCTTTTAGTACAGTATGTAATATCGAGATCAACGGTTTCTCCAAACGATTGATGAGCGGTAAAATATAGATTCCACTTTCTCCGCCAAAAATACCGAACTCATGCTCCAATATACAGGCATCAACCGTGCTGGTGTTGATATAGTTGGCGGCACGGATGTAATCCTTTTGATTATTTTGGCGCACTACATATTTTACCTCCTCGGGGTACTCATATTCTTCCAGATCACCCGAGTCATTCAGGGCAACTACATAACCACCGTCCGAGGGCTTTTTGCGTTCCGAAAAGTTAGCATTTATGGCGCGCATCAGGTTTTGGTTGAATGTAGCTATCCCGCATTCTCTCGGCGGATAGGTTGATATGTAGGCGATCTTCATTGGTATATGTTGATTTTAATTTTTAGTTGAATGTGCTAATGATACAATGTGTCTACGCGAACGGCTTAAAAAAAGGACACGGAATCGTCAAAAAGATGCGTTTAAAGGCTATAAATCTATCATAGGGCATCAGCACAAGCTATGTTGCACAAAGCGTACCAAAACACACTCGTTTTAATTAAAACTCAAATAGCCAACAAGCAGCTGAAGGGGCTGCCGTAAGAATGAATTATGAAAAGTGATATGTGCGTGAACTACTTAGCTATAATATTCAACAGCCTCAAGTATTATAGCACACGCTTTTTTGATCTCGGCATGACTGATGATCAAAGGCGGAGCGATGCGCATGGAGTTAGAACAATGCAAAAACCAATCGGTAATTATACCATTTTCTATACAGCGGTCGATTATTTTTTTATTCAGGTCGAAATCCTCAAACTCGGCAGCCAGCATCAATCCTTTACCCCGAACCTCTTTTATAGCCGGATGAACCAGTAACTCCTTAAACAACCGCTCTTTTTCGGCAACCTGTTCGGTCAGGTTTTCATCAAGCAGGGCTTCGAGCCCAGCCAGGCCCGCGGCGCAGCTTACCGGGTGCCCCCCAAACGTGGTGATATGCCCCAGTATCGGGTTATCCTTTAAGGCGCCCATTATTTGGTTCGATGATATGAAAGCGCCTATCGGCATACCGCCACCCAGCGCCTTGGCCAGCAGCAAAATATCCGGCTCAATACCATAATGCTGAAACGCGAACAGTTTGCCCGTACGCCCCATGCCTGCCTGTATCTCATCCAGTATAAGCAGTGTTCCGGTTTTGTCGCAACGGTGTCGCAGGGCCTGCATATATTGTATTTCGGGCACACGTATGCCCGCCTCGCCCTGTATGGTTTCAACAATTACGCAGGCGGTTTTATCCGTTATCTGTTGCAGATCGGCCAGGTTATCAAACTCAATAAAATCAACATCAGGCAACAAGGGACCGTAGCCACGCTTAAACTCATCGCTACCCATAATGCTCAACGCGCCGTGTGTACTGCCATGGTAAGAGTTTTTGCAGGCGATGATCTGCGTGCGACCAGTATGGCGCTTGGCCAGTTTCAGCGCGCCCTCCGCAGCCTCGGCACCTGAATTTACAAAGTATACCGACTGCAAATGATCAGGCAATATGGATACCAGCTTCTCGGCAAAGCGTACTTGCGGGGTTTGAACATACTCGCCGTAAACCATCAGGTGCATGTATTTATCAACCTGATCTTTTATAGCCTCAACCACCCGCGGATGCCTGTGCCCGATGCTGCTAACGCCAATGCCCGATATCAGATCCATATACGCCTTGCCCTCCGCATTATACATATACAAACCCTCGGCACGCTCAAACTCCAACAACAGCGGAAAATCAGTAGTTTGTGCATTGTGCGATAAAAATAGCTGACGTAGGGTGGGCATGAGGGGGGAGAGTTTTGAATTATTGAGTTATTGAATTATTGATTGGTGCAAAGATATTGGGTTTGGAGGTATGAGTGGAGAGTTTTGAATTATTGAATTATTGATTTTTGTGCAAAGATATTGGGTTTGGAGGGATAAATAAGCATAGAATAAAAGTACAAACCGTAAATAACCAATTCTACCGGCATCAGAAATGCCCGGAGTAGCACAAGCCCTGCCAAAGCACAAACTTTCACCGGGCAGGGCGTAGCCGGCGACTTTTGTTTCTTTTGGTCGCTCAAAAGAAATTGAGGACAGGTAATGAACTTTGCTTTATTTAGAATTTGTACTTTATTTTAGAGGTTGTGCTTTTACAATCGTCAGTCTGCTCTTGGGCGCAGAGCCCAGTTAATTCCCTTGGTGCGAAAGTAACCAAACATCAAGGCAGAAAAAACCTTCCACCCACAGGCCATACTCCCTGGCCCGGTTTTCTGCCAGGCCACCCCGCATTAGTTAATACTTCTTTTTGTCATTTCGACGAGGTACGAGGAGAAATCTTCCGCTTTACTAATGAACGTGTACAGATTTCTCCTCCGTCGAAATGACAAATTGGAATAAAAAACGCGTCATTGCGATTTCCAATGTCCTCCCCCCGGGGAGGATTTAGGAGGGGTTACTTCACCGATACATACTCCGCTACAACAGGCTCGCCGAAAAAGGCGGAGGCATGGTGGTCAAAGTCGGTGGTATCGTCGGATGTGGTGTAGAACTGTTTAGTGCTGGCCTTGGTTAGCTGCCCTTCAATTTCGGGATGGCGTTGCAGGTAGTCGGCAAGGCTGGTGGCTACTATATCGCCTTGGGCGACTACCTTAATGGTGTCGGGCAGGTGAGCCTTTATCTTGTCCTGCAATAGCGGGTAATGGGTACATGCTAATAAAAGCGTGTCAATATTGGTGGACTGCGCTTGTATGGCATCCAGGTACTCCTTTACAAAATAATCGGCACCGGGTTTTTCATATTCTCCTGTTTCAATCAACGGCACCCACATGGGGCAGGCCTGCTGGTGAACGGTTAGCTGCGGAAAAAACTTCTCTATCTCTAACAGGTACGATTGTGATTGTACCGTGCCCTTTGTGCCCAACACACCTATTTCGCCGGTTTGGGTATAGTTGCCTATTACCTCGGCTGTGGGGCGTATAACGCCAAGCACACGTTTATCATCATACTTACCAGGCATATCCTGCTGCTGTATGGTGCGCAGGGCCTTTGCCGATGCGGTATTGCATGCCAGTATAATCAGCGGACAATCCTGCTTAAAAAGCCATTGCACGCACTCCCACGTATACTCATGTATGGTTTTGAACGATCGGTTACCGTAAGGTGAGCGACCGTTATCTCCCAAATAAATATAATCATACTGAGGTAGCTGATCGGCAATGGATCGAAACACGGTTAAGCCACCGTAGCCCGAATCAAATATGCCTATAGGTTTTGTTGCTGACACTTTGCAAAAATAAAAAAAGCGCCCGTTAATGCGGGCGCTTTCAGTTTCATTATCTTGTTAATTTCTTATTTCAAACCTAAGTCAGCTTTTACTGAAGCTAACAGGTCATCAGCATCCGGAGATACTAAAAGTTCAGTTTGTGATGAATCTAACACGTAAGTATAACCTTTAGCTTTAGCAACTTTGCTTATTGAAGCGCGTGCTTTTGTAAATAATGGTCTGGTTAACTCGTTGCTTTTAGCTTCAACTTTACCTTGCGCATCCTTTTGGAAATCCTGAATACGTTTTTGCAGATCCTGCAATTCAGTTTCTTTAGCTGAACGGGTAGCATCGTTCATTGTAGCTTTATCTTTCTCGTAAGCTTGTGCTTTAGTTTGAAACTCATTACCCATAGTAGTGTAAGTGTCAACAAAAGTTTTTTGGTAAGCTTCCATTTGTGTCCTGATAGTTTTGGTTTCAGGCATTTGCTCAATCAGCTGGTTAAAATTAATGTGCGCGATCTTTTGTGCTTTTGCATACGTCCCCACAAATAACATACATACCGCAACCAAAGCAACTTTAAATAATCTTTTCATTTTTTCGTTCTGTGTGTGTTTAATATAAATAGTTCGCTATTTTATAAAATATAAATTTATTGGGCAAATGTTCCTGGTTTTAATCCTAAACGGGTTATTACCGCCGCGCTCTTATCATAGCGTGGGTTGGCATATAACATCATTACCTCGCTGTTCTTGTCAAATATCATATCAAGGTTTTCGCTTTCGGCCACTGCCTGTACCGCTTTTGACACCTTATCCTGAATTGGTTTAATCAGCGTATTGCTTTTTTGTGTCAATTCACCATCAGGGCCAAACTTAAGGCGTTGAAAATCCTTAGCGGCTTTCTCCTTGCCTACAATTTCGGCCTCGCGGCGTTTCTTCATCTCAGGGGTCATCAAAACCTGGTCGGCCTGGTAGGCTTTGTACAAGCGGTCAATCTCCTGAAACTTAGCATCAGCCTCTTTTTGCCATTGCTGTGATTGCGCGCTCAGTTGTTTTTGTGCCGATGAATACTCCGGTATATGTTTCAAAATATAATCAGAGTCAACAAAAGCAAACCTTTGTGCAAATGCACCTAAACATGCTGAAAACGTTAATAAGGCTGTAAAAATTATCTTCTTCATAAAATAATTACACAATTAATTAAATCCACCCTGTAAGCTCTGTGATATAGAGAAGTGGAATTGTCCTTTACCCGCGTCAGGCTGGCCAGGTATCTGGTCGAACCCATAACCGTAATCCAAACCAAGCAAGCCAAAGATAGGTAAAAATATCCTCGCGCCCATACCAACCGACCGTCTAACGTTAAACGGATTAAAGCGGCTAAAATTATCCCATGTGTTACCACCTTCGGCAAATGCCAGCAGGAATATGGTTGCTGATTGGCTCGCGATAACCGGGTGACGAAGCTCAAGGGTGTACTTGTTATAGATAGCGTTACCCGGGTTATCATTAGCAGTATATTGCGAACCTACCGGCACTATCGAGAAGTTTTGATAACCACGCATACCGATGATCTCGCTACCTTGCAGGAATTGATAGGTTTGCATACCATCACCACCTAACTTAAAGCGCTCGAACGGTGAAGGACCAACCTGTGAGTTATACGACCCCAGGAAACCGAAACGTGCCTGCGACATCAATACCAGTTTACCGGTAATACGCTGGAACCATTGCGCGTCAAACTTCCATTTATGGTATTCCACAAATTTGTAACGCTCCTCTGGTGTGGCAATAGCGTAGTTGGTATTGTTAAACAACGAGTATGGCGGCGTAGCCTGTACCGTGAACCTGATGTTTGAACCCGATGTTGGGTAGATAGGCGCATCTAACGAGTTACGGCTTAACTCCTGAGTAAATTTAATGTTGTATGAGGTACCGTTACGGAACAGGTACGCTGAGTAGTTATCAAGGAAGTAATGGTCAAAGTTAACCGAATAGTTTAACTGGAAGTAGTTATCAGGCCAGTTTAAACGTTTACCCAGGGTTACACCAATACCATTGATACGTAATTTATTGTAGTAAGGGCTTGATTTTGGATAGTACTGCCCTGTTGAGCTACCTTGTGTATAAGCCGATAAGCTGAAGAAGATTGGTTTTTTACCACCCAGCCAAGGCTCAGAGAACGTGAACGAGAAGTTTTGATAAGTACGACCGCTCGACTGGCCACGTATGCTCAGCCTTTGTCCGTCGCCTTTTGGCAGCGGCCTGTAAGCTTTTAGGTTGAACAGGTTGCGCAGCGAGAAGTTGTTGAACGATAAGCCCAAGGTACCCACCAGCTGGCCACCACCAAAACCACCGGATAGCTCGATCTGGTCTGAAGGTTTTTCAACCACGTTGTAAACAATATCTACCGTACCCTCCGCCGGGTTAATGTTGGTTGGGCGTGGTTCGGTTTTCTGCTCGTCAAAACTACCCAGTTGCGAAAGCTCACGGGTACTACGAATTAACAAGGTTTTATTGAATTTTTGACCGGGTTTGGTACGTATCTCACGGCGTACAACCTTATCGTTAGTTACATCATTACCCTTAACCAATACACGGTTAATGGTGTATTGCGGGCCTTCGTATACACGGATGTCCAGATCGATGGTATCGTTGTAGATACGCACCTGTACCGGATCGGCATTATAGGTCAAATATCCATCATCAAGGTAAAGGGTTGATATATCATCATTGCTCGGCGTAGGGCCTGATAACCTTTTGGTCAGCTCCTCCTCGCTAAATATATCGCCTTTTTTAATGCGCAATATCCTGTTCAAAAACTCCGAGGTATACTTTGCATTGCCCGACCATTTGATGTTACCGAAGTAATATTTAGGGCCTTCGTATACTTTTATCTTTACGTCAACGGTACGCTCATCATGCTTGGCAACAGTATCATCAACTATCTGCGCATCGCGATAACCTTCGGCCTGCATCTTTTCAATAAGCGTTTGCTTATCTTCCAGATACTTGTCATCCTTGAATTTTTTTGAACCGAATATGTTATACCATTTTTTGGTACGGGTGTTCTTTAAAAACTTACGCAGCTTTTTATCAGTAAATGCCTGGTTGCCGTCAAAGTCAATACTGTGTACCTTGATCTTGGTTTTTTTGTCAACCTTTACGTTCAATATTACTGAGCTTGAGTCGCCAGGATCGGGCTGCGGGTCCATCTTAACCTCGGTAAACAAAAAGCCTTTCTCGTTAAAGTGGCGTTTGATGATACCTGTTGTAGTATTGATAAGATTTTGGTTTACTATTTTACCTGTCTTGTCGTTCAGTTTTTTAGTAACATCCTCAATCTCGCCCTTTTTAATACCGGTAATTTTTAACCTTGATAAACGCGGCCTTTCAACCACGGCAATTTCAAGGTATACGGTATCCATATTTACTTTGGTGATATTAAGTTGAACATCATCAAACAATCCCTGGGCAAACATGTCTTTAACTACACGGGCGTTTGCTTCGCCGGGCAAAATGAGCCTGTCGCCTTTGTTTAGTTTTGATATGGTAAGGAGAACTTCCTTATCGAGGTTTTTAGCGCCGGTAACGGTTACACCACCAACAATATACTCTTTTGGGTTAAGATAATTCAAGCTATCCGCCGACTCGGTAGGTACCTGCGCCATAGCGGTTACAGAGCTTATCAGCAAAGAAAATACAGCAACTATATATTTATACATTCGGATATTTTAGTGGGCTAAAAATAATTTAAACAGTTGTTAAATAGTGTTAAAAGTAAAAATTTAGTTAAGCTGCTCGCTTGTCATACCAAAACGGCGCTCGCGCTGCTGGTAGTTAAGTATAGCCTCAAACAAATCTTCACGCCTGAAATCGGGCCATAATTTTTGAGTGAAATACAGCTCGGTATAAGCCATTTGCCAAAGCAGGTAATTGCTTATACGGTGTTCGCCGCTTGTCCTGATCATCAGTTCAGGATCGGGCATATTATGGGTATATAAATTATCGGCAAATGTTTGCTCGGTAATATCGGCAGGGTCAAGCTCACCGCTTTTAACCTTCTCGGCAATGCTTTTAACGGCATGCACCATCTCGTTACGTGAGCTGTAGCTTAATGCCAGGGTAAGTACCAGGCCGGTGTTACCCGCGGTTTTATCCATAGCCTTGGTAAGCTCGCGGTGGTTACGGGCAGGCAACATGCTTAGATCGCCAATGGCGTTAAGGCGCACGTTGTTATCCATAAAGGTACTTATCTCCTTATTAATGGTGCTTACCATAAGCTCCATCAGGGCCATTACCTCCAGTTTGGGGCGGTTCCAGTTCTCGGCCGAGAAAGCGTAAAGCGTTAAATACTTTAAGCCCAACTCGCACGATCCCTCAACTACATCCCGTACGGCAAGTACACCGTTATGATGGCCAAATACCCGGAGTTTCCCCTTGGTTTTTGCCCAGCGGCCGTTACCATCCATAATAATGGCAATATGCGCGGGCAATTTCAACAAATCGATCTGGTCTTTCATTCCTGCCGTGTTAAATAGCGGTAATTAATGGGCGCCGCAATTGTAATAAGTAAGCGCTCAGCTATTTAAATTATTTAAAATAAGCCTGTTTTTTCAGGCTACAAAGGTAAAACTTACTTTGTATTTTTTTAGTATGACGGCATAAAAGAAAAAATAAGCTTTTTTTCAACAAAAAAGCCGGGCTTGCGGGCCCGGCTGTATGGTTAAGTTCATCTTGTTAATATATACCCTTTTGCTTTAAAAGCTCAATATCATGCGGGGCGATATCGGCAATGGCGTATGCCGGTACCTGCGTTATATCCAGCTCATCAATGGTGTTCACCAGGTTTTCGTACTTGGAGCTATCGGCAGGTTTTACAATTACCATCAGGGTTTTGCCGTAGTTCTTTTTCACATAAGCCCTTGCATCCAGCAAAGCTTTGCGAACGCCGTTTTTGCCATAACCCGCTACGGTAGGTTTAAGTATGGTTTGCTCTGCACGCCCCAAATACCAAAGTGCCTTGTTATCCTTACCCAGGCATACTGTCAGTGTGCGGTTTTCTGATACCCCGTCCACAACATCCCCATTTTTATCCGGCATAATTATCGGCATCATTTTGGGCTTGCTCAACGTGGTGGTGAGCATAAAAAAGGTGATCAAAAGAAAAGCAAGGTCAACCATAGCTGTCAGATCTACACGGGTTGATGCGCGTTTGCGGGTTGGTTTTCTGCCTGATCCGGCGGCAGATGTGTTTAATTCGGCCATAATAAATAATAGTTTAGATATGTAATATATCTATTACGCCAAATTATATTTTTTATTATATGTATTTTATAAAATTTTATTCTTTTATAAAATCAATTTTGATAATAACATTTCTCTGTAACGAAAGTAAATGATATTGAGAGATTTAGGAACAGATAGGTATCGCGCTTCCGGAAATCGCCACGTTGCGTACCTGCCGTGCCTGTGTATGTTCCGGTTCGTTCGCCCGTACGATCCGATAATAAAACCGATGTTTGATTAGGCAGGGCTGATTTATCAGCATATACACCGCTAACATCATCCAGGTAATCGGTATTAGCCCAACGGTAACCTAAGTCGGCTATCAGCGTCCATTTACCGCCTATGTTATACTTTACACCTGCACCATAGGGTACTGATAGTACGGTGCCAGCGTATTGATCTTGCTGCCCTTCGGTACGTAAGGCTCGTAAACCTATTTGCCTGCCGTTAAGCTCGGTACGGGGGGCATGGCTCGCTAAACCTATACCGGCAAATACAAACGGGGTGAACACGTTTTTACCGGCATCAGGGATATAATGCATAAAATTGAACTCGCCTATCAGGCTGGTTTCCATTATGCGGTTGCTAAAGCTCAGGTTACGGTCGCGTTGCTGGCGGTTGCCTGATGTACTATCGGCAGCGCCTATCTTACCATAAGTAAACTGTAGTTTTGCCGACAAATAGCCATCAAAGTTGCGCTTAAAAAACAGGTTACCGGCAAGCCCGCTTATTTGTACAGGGTTATGCTGATTCAGATCGCCCATGTAACCGGCACCGCCTATACCTCCGCCTACTTCCCAGGTTTGGGCTTTGAGCGTTATGGTGGTAAAAAGAATTAATAGTGTAAGTAAATATTTTTGCATCCGGTAAGGCTAATAATTACGGGTATCGAGGCCCCACAACAACTTATGTCTTAACGTTGATAAGTAGTTTTCATTATTCAGCCTGATGAGATTAAGCTGAAAATCGGCCTTACTTACATTAATGCGTACCGGCTGATCGAGCACGGCAATGCGCGAATCGCACGATATAAGGTAATTGGCACTACGGGTTTCCACATCAAACGATAGTGTGCAGCAATCGGGCAGTACGGCCGGCCTTACGTTAAGGTTATGCGGAGAGATAGGCGTCAGCACCACGGTATTTGACTCCGGGAAGATGATAGGCCCGCCGCAGCTCAGCGAATAAGCGGTTGAACCTGTAGCTGTCGACACGATAATACCATCACACCAGTACGAGTTCAGGAAGTTACCATCCAGAAAGGCATGGGTGGTGATCATGGCCGAATCATCGCGCTTATGTATCGTGATCTCGTTCAGCGCGAAGTTATCTTCACCAAACAGCTTAACTTCCGAGTCGATGCGGAGCAGCGCCCGCTTATCAAGCGTATATTGTTTATTAACTACGGCATGTATGGCTGCCGCTATATCGCTTTTATTAATACTGGCCAAAAAGCCCAGCCTGCCAAAGTTGATGCCTATAACCGGGATGCCGCTGTCGCGTATCAGGGTAACGGTATCAAGCATGGTACCATCGCCGCCAAGGCTCAAAAATATGTCGATCAACCCTTTAAATGGTTGGCCCTCGGCAAGTACAGTGTAATCAACTTTGGTTATCTTATCTTGCAGATACTCGTGCAGGCGGCTGTGCACATATATTTCAACCCCGTGTTGCTGTAGGTTATCAAACACCTGCTGTATAAAGGGCAGCACCTCATTATCACTAAATGGCCTGCCGTATACTGCTATTTTCATTTGCGGGGGAATTATAGATTGAGATAATTCATCAGCGAATCATAGCGCTCCATTGAATTATCGTTTTGATTGTGATGATTAAAGGTGGCCTTTATATCATAATTATACCTTAAAAAAGTAGCGGCTATGTTTGATATATCCAGCTTATTTATCTTGAGGGTTACTTCCATGCGGGTTGAATCGGGAAAGGTGCGGATGTATGAGCTCAGCACCTGCGCGTTGTCCGACTCTATTATTTGTGCCATGTGCGCCAGCGAGTTGTTACGATTACTGATCTCCAATACAATAATGCCGCCGGGTACCGATACCGATGTAAGCTCAGCAAAGTACTCGTTCATGCTGTTAATGGATACCACACCCTGGTAATTGTTCTTTTTATCGAGCACGGGTACCACACTGAGCTTTAGTTCATGGAACATCCTGATCACATCATATATATGCTGATCAGTAAATACATACGGGTTTACCAGCGATAGCGATAGCGAACCTATCTGTGTTTCGTAATCAGGTTCTTCTATCAGGTCATCCTCAGATATAAGACCCAGAAACTGCTCCTCGTTAACAACAGGCAGGTGACTGACCTTGAACTCGGCCATCCTGTCCATCACTTTCTGCACCGTGTCAGACGTGTGGAGTGGTGGTATGGCATTCCCGATCAGGTCAATCGCAAACATGTTTTACTTTTTTAGTTTATCCAAAAACTGCCTCAGCAGTATGTTAAATCTCTCCGGCTGCTCCATCATCGGGGCATGGCCGCATTCGTCTATCCAGTGCAACTCCGCATTCGGCAGCAGCTGGTTAAATTCCTCGGCTACTTCCGGCGGGGTTATCTTATCATTCTTGCCCCAAAGCAAACCTACCGGCACGGTTATCTTATGCAGATCCTTAGCCATGTTATGCCTGATGGCTGATTTTGCCATGGCCAGTATTCTGATAACGCGGTTACGATCATTTATTGTTTGAAAAACATCGTCAACCAATTCTTTTGTAGCCGTTTTTGGGTCGTAAAAGGTGAATTCTACCTTTTCCTTCACAAAATCGTAGCTCTCGCGGCGCGGAAACGAACCGCCAAAAGCGTTCTCGTACAAACCCGAACTGCCTGAAAGCACCATCGCCTTAACATATTCGGGGTGCGACAGTACATATATTAACGATACGTGGCCACCTAACGAGTTACCTAAAACGGTAAAGTTGGTTAGCCCCTTATGTTTAACAAACTTATGCACATACTTACTCAGGGTTTTAACACCGGTGGTAAGCAGGGGCAGATCGTAAATAGGCAAAACAGGTATAATTACACGGTATTGAGATTTAAACTCCTCAATAACATCTTCCCAGTTACTAAGGGCTCCCATTAAACCATGTAACATTAGCAGTACCTCGCCTTCGCCCTCTTCAATATAGTTAAAATCTTTTTCCTGTTTAAGTGCGAACTTCATATATATACTGCCTGATCAATTAATTATAATTGCAAGTTTAGTTAATCTTGCTGTTATTATGCTGTAAAAATAGTTTATTGCCGTGTAGTTGCAATAGCGGGCAATAATTATCCTAAAATCTGTTTAATTACTTCAGATATTGTTTTGCCATCGGCTTTGCCTGCCAGCTCCTTGTTGGCGGTGCCCATAACCTTGCCCATATCCTTAACAGATGTTGCGCCAACACGGGTAATTACATCCTTTAAATAAGCCTCTAATTCGGCCCTGTCCATTTGCTTTGGCAGGTAAGCCTCAATCACGGTCATCTCCGCAGCCTCTATCTCGTACAAATCCTCACGGTTTTGCGCCTTATAAATATCAGCCGACTCCTTACGTTGCTTGATCAGCTTTTGCAGTACCTTGATCTCCGCTTCTTCACTTACTTCTTCGGCAGCGCCCTTTTCGGTTTTAGCTAATAATAATGCTGACTTTATAGCACGCAGGCCACGCAGCTTGTCGGCATCCTTTGCCAGCATGGCTTGTTTAATATCCTGATCTATTTGGGTTGATAATGACATTTCTTTATTTCGGATTTCGAATTTTCAATTTCGGATTTAAGCTGCAAAGCTAATCAATTATTGATTTACTGAATTATTGAGTTATTGATTGTGTTTAATTATTGAGTTAATGAATTAGTGATTTATTGAATTTACACTATTCTTAATTATTGGATTAGTGAATTATCGATTTATTGATTCATCTTCTCATCTGCATATCTGCACATTCGCACATCAAATTCATTTGCACATCTGCACATTCGCACATCAAATTCATTTGCATATCTGCACATTAGCACATCTGCACATCAAACTCATCCGCACATCAAACTCATCTACACATTCTTCCTATAAATACTCGTAGCACCTGCTTGCGCGGTTGGCATTACGGTAAGTTCATTAATATTTACATGCGCGGGGCGCGATGCCGCGAACCAGATGGTTTCGGCAATATCCTGCGCTACCAGTGGTTCAAAGCCCTCGTAAACTTTTTTGGCCCGATCCTTATCGCCCTTAAAGCGTACTTCAGAAAACTCCGTTTCAACCGCGCCGGGATGAACAGCCGTTACTTTGATGCCGTGCGGCAATAAGTCGAGGCGCATACCTTTATTAAGCGCGTCAACAGCGTGCTTGGTGGCACAATATACATTACCATTCGGGTAAACCTCTTTACCGGCAATTGAGCCCAGATTGATGATGTGGCCAAATCCGTTAGCGATCATCCAGTTTGATACCACCTTACTGGCATACAACAAACCTTTAATATTGGTATCTATCATGGTATCCCAATCATCGGGGTTACCATCCTGCAATGGGTCAAGCCCCTGACTAAGGCCTGCGTTGTTGATCAGTACATCCACCTTTTTCCATTCGGCCGGCAGATTCTCCAGATTGTCGATCACGGCCTGGCGGTTGCGGATATCAAACGCGGCGGTAGCCACCTCTACATTATATTGTGTGTTTATTGCCGATGCCAGGGTTTCAAGCCTATCCCGGCGGCGACCGGTAAGTATCAGATTATATCCCTCTCGGGCAAATACATGGGCACACGCTTCGCCAATGCCGGCGGTAGCCCCTGTTATTAATGCAATTTTTGCCATAAGTATGTATAACTATCGGCAGCGAAATTATGTTTTTCAAAGTAACAATATGTCGCTTTAGGGTAATGATATGGTATTATTCAAAGTACAAACTGAACTGTACCGTGTGCATACCCAGGCCGCTGAGCGGATATGTAGCCGGGTGATTTTCGGGCACCAGCACATTGCCAAAGGAGTTGGATATTTTTATTTCGGGGGATAATTTGAAGAATTCAAAATAGATATCGCAACCCAAACCCACTTCGTAAGAGGCATAGAAACGTTGTATCTTAACCATTTTTTCGAGCAGTCCTCTATCAGCATCCGGGTTTTTGCGCCCTAACGATTGGCTCAGCTTAACGCCGCCTATCAGGTAACCACGCAGATCGCCAATACGATCCGACTTTAATTTTAATTGCAGCGGAATATCAAAGCCTGTGGTGTTTATCTGCTTTTCTACAACCTGGGTTTCCGGGTCGGGCGAATCGTAGGTGTAGATCAGTTTACGGTCGGCAAATACAATGGATGGTGTTACCCGTGCTTCAAGATGATCGGTCAGGCTGTATCGTGCCAAAAAACCCACCGCGAAACCCGGCGAATTAGGCGAGCTAACACTGGTTAAGTTACCGGTTAAAGGCATCCCGGTTTCCGGATCATTAAAAGGAACCGTCCAATCGGGCTGTTTATTAATTTTGAGGTAGCTGCTGATGTAGCTGAATGAAAAGCCAAAACTAAAATCGTTCAGATCGGCGCCGCCACCCCATGCGGGCGGGCGTTGGCCAAAAGCCAATCCGGTAAAGCAAAAAATAAATATAAACGCTGTGTAAAAGGTTTTTATCATTTAACGCCTGTGTAAATTGAACAGATACCAAACGTTAAAGCGCGGTTTTTGGTATTCTTAAAACCTACTTTGTCCATAACGGCGGTAAAATTCTTTCCATCCGGAAAAGCGGCAACCGATTCGGGCAGATACGAGTACGCCCTCGCATCCTTTGAGAATAGTTTACCTATACCCGGGGTAATGTATTTAAAATAAAAATTGTAAAGCTGCTTTATCGGGAATGTGCGTGGTTTAGAGAACTCCAGCACCACTACCTTACCACCCGGTTTCAATACCCTGAAAATATCGGCCATGCCTGCTTCCAGGTTCTCGAAGTTACGTACACCATAAGCCACCGTAACGGCATCGAACTCGGTATCGCCAAAAGGCAACTTCTCCGAATCGCCCAGTTTTACCGAAAACTTATGCCCCAGATTACGCTTCGCTATCTTTTGCTCGGCAATATCAAGCATACCCCTTGAAATATCAACGCCGGTAATTTTTTCGGGCTTTAATATAGATAAGGCTTCAAAGGCAAAATCGCCGGTGCCGGTGGCAACATCCAATATATGCTGAGGCTTATCGTGCTTAAGTTCATTAATAGCCTTTTTACGCCAGATGATATCAATACCCAGCGACATAAAATGGTTCAGAAAATCGTATGTTTTTGATATGTTGTTAAACATATCGGCTACCTGCTCTTTTTTGGTAACCTGCTCGTTTTGGTATGGAGTAACTACTTTGCTCATGGCCTGTGGGCGGTAAAGATAGGTATTAGTTGATTAAATGCCGTTGCTTTAGCTTTTCTTGATTTTTATATGATTTGCGAACCCCTCCTAAATCCTCCCCGAGGGGGAGGATTTAAAAAACTTTTGTCATTTCGAACGAGGTACGAGGAGAAATCTATCGCCAGATTAGTAAACGTGTACAGATTTCTCCTCCGTCGAAATGACAAAATTTTAATAGTATAAGAGAAAACCCTTTCCCTCGGGGAGGATTTAAGAGGGGTTTAACCGAGATAAACCCATCGCTTTAATATTAAATAGGGTTACCTATTTAATACAATAGTATTAATAGTAAAACCATTATCGCATGGAATTGGTCTTATTCACAACTTCCTTAATACTTTATTTTACAGCCCCTATTGTACAATTAGTACTGTCAGCAAGGCGGACAAAAAATCGCATAAGATTTTCTGTTGGAAGTATAACAGCAGCTATATTTTTGGCGGGTGTTGTTTTGTACATTATTGCCCTCAATTTGGTAACAAGCAATATGAGTTATATTGGAGAACCATCCGATAAATTTCGCTGCGGCACCGGGCCAATGTCCTTGGCGTTTCTCATGGTTATAATTAATACCATCGTGATAATAATCACGGGTATTATCAGCTGCGCTGTTTATTTCAACAACCGCAAAAAACTACAGCACCAACTTACTTAGTATGCAACACCGGCTGCACCCTTGTTAGGTTGAATATCTCCTCCATCAGGTCATCGCTGGGGTTTACTTTGAATACCTTTGATGTGCCGCCGGTGATGAGGTCGTCCTCAAAATCTTTGATGGTGATGCGCAGGCCGCAGTTTTGTACGGGATATTTCTCGTTGTTTTGTTGAATGATGCCGAGCAGCGCGTGGATCATTTGTCCGTTAATATCGTGCAGACTTAGCGGCACCTCGATGGATTTGCTGCGGTTGTCGCGCATTTCGGAGAGCAGGCTCATTACCGTGATGCGCAGATCCCAGTTATCTTTTTGTCTGAATTTCTCTTCGATGTTACCCTTGATGTGCATAAAGAAACCATCAACCAGCAGGTTGCGGAACTTTACATAATCTTCACCAAACAAGGCAAACTCGTACGAATCATTATAATCCTCCAGCACAAAGGTACCGAATGGCTTACCGGTTTTAGTGGTTTTGTGCTGTACCGATGTCATCAAACCGCCGATGCATATTTCGCCGCGTTTACGCAACTGCGCGAAGGCTTGCATTATATCTTCGCCGCCCTCACCTGAGCGTGCCTTTTGCATCGTTTTCAGGTCGGACACATTGGTGTTGCAGAATTTTTCGAGCTCCAGCTTATAGTTATCCAACGGGTGACCGGTAAGATATATACCGATTACCTCACGTTCGTATTTCAGTTTTTCTATCAGCCCATACTCATCAGCCTCGGGCATTGGTGGCTCGGGGATATATGAGGCTACCGACCCGCCGAACAGTGATGCCTGCGAGCTGTTTTGCGTATTCTGATAATCGTTAGCGTACTTGATCAAACGCTCAACTCCTGTTAGCAACCCATTCTCCGTTTTAGTAAAGAATTGCGACCGGTTATAGCCAAAGGCATCAAAACCACCGCCATAAACCAGGTTCTCGTAGGATTTACGGTTAACACTGCGCACGTTCGAGCGGCGGGCAAAATCGTAAACAGACTCATACGGCCCGTTGGCCATACGTTCTTCAATAATACTTTCAACGGCCTTTTCGCCCACGCCCTTAACACCGGCCAAACCGAAACGCACCTCCCCTTTCCTGTTTGCCGCGAACGACATCTCTGACTCGTTAATATCCGGCCCCAAAACAACCACCCCCATGCGGCGGCACTCCTCCATAAAAAAGGAAATCTTATCGATACTGTTCTGGTTGTTCAATACCGCGGCCATGTATTCTGACGGGTAATGCGCTTTCAGGTAAGCCGTTTGGTAGGCCACAAAGGCATAACAGGTAGAGTGCGATTTATTGAACGCGTATTGCGCAAAGGCCTTCCAATCGTTCCATATCTTGGTCAGTTTATCTTTAGGGTGACCTTTGGCCATAGCCCCATCCATAAACTGCGCTTCCATTTTATTCAATACCTCTATCTGCTTTTTACCCATTGCCTTACGCAAAACGTCGGCGTCACCTTTGGTAAAGCCACCCAACTTTTGCGACAAAAGCATCACCTGCTCCTGGTAAACGGTAATACCATAGGTTTCGGCCAGGTATTCTTCCATCTCGGGCAAATCGTAAGTAATCGGCTCCTGGCCATGCTTACGCTTGATGAAGTTGGGGATGTACTCTATCGGCCCCGGGCGATACAGGGCATTCATGGCTATCAAATCCTCAAACTTATCGGGCTTAAGATCGCGCAGGTACATTTGCATACCGTCACTTTCAAACTGGAACGTACCGTTGGTATCGCCACGCTGGTAAAGTTCAAAAGTAGTAAGGTCGGTAAGCGGTATATAGTCAATATCTATCTCAACACCGTGATTTTGCTTAATGAGGCGCAGGGCATCCTTAATAATGGTTAAGGTTTTAAGACCCAAAAAGTCCATCTTGATTACGCCCGCATCCTCAATTACGCGCCCGTCAAACTGGGTAACCAACAGGTCGGAGTCCTTGGCGGTGGCAACGGGTACAATATTGGTCAGGTCATCCGGGGCGATGATGATACCCGCGGCATGCACACCCGTATTACGTACCGAGCCCTCCAGCTTTTCGGCCTCGCGAAGTACGGTACCTTTTATATCGTTTGATTTATAGATGAGTTGCAGCTCGGGCACCTGCTCAATAGCTTGTTTCAGGGTGATGCCCAACGTTTCGGGTACCAGCTTTTTAAGGGCGCTCACATCGGCCAAAGGCATATCCAGCACACGGCCAACGTCCTGTATACTGGTACGGGCAGCCATTGAACCGTAGGTAATGATTTGCGCTACCTGGTTCTTGCCATATTTATCAACCACGTAATCAATAACACGCTGACGGCCGGAGTCGTCAAAGTCGGTATCAATATCGGGCATTGACTTACGATCAGGGTTCAGGAACCTCTCGAACAGGAGGTTATACTTTATCGGGTCGATATTGGTGATGCCGATACAGTATGCCACCACCGATCCCGCTGCCGAACCACGGCCCGGACCAATGAATACGCCCATATCGCGCCCGGCCTTAATAAAGTCGGCCACGATGAGGAAGTAACCCGCGAAACCCATGGTACGTATGGTGAACAGCTCAAAGTTAATACGCTCCTCAGCTTCCGGACTAATATCAATATAACGCTCCTTGGCACCCATAAAGGTAAGGTGCTTCAGGTACTCCCACTGGTTCAGGGTATCAGCATCGGGCGTGTTGTGTATCTTAAATTCTTCGGGGATAACGAAGTTGGGCAACATGATATCGCGCTTTAGTTTCAGCGTTTCAATCTTGTCAACAATCTCGTTGGTATTATCTAATGATTCGGGCAGGTCATGAAACAGCTTGCCCATCTCGGCCTGTGTCTTAAAATAGAACTGATCGTTCGGGAAACCGAAACGGTAGCCCTTGCCTCCCTCCTCGTCTGTAGCTATGGGCGTGCTCTGCATATCGCCGGTGTTCACACACAGTAAAATATCGTGCGCGTTCGAGTCCTGCTGATCCACATAGTGCGAATCATTTGAGCAGATTATTTTTACGTTATGCTTTTTAGCGAACTTAAGCAGGGCGTTGTTCACTATCTCCTGCTCGGGTATGTTATGGCGTTGCAGCTCGATGTAAAAGTCCTCACCAAACAGATCCAACCACCATTTCAGCTCACGCTCACCGGCTTCCTCACCATTCTTCAATATCTCCTGCGGTACCGATGCACCTATGCAACAGCTGGTAGCAATAAGGCCTTTATGATATTTCAGTATCAATTCCTTATCAATACGCGGCCATTTACTGTACAGGCCCTCCATGTAACCCAGCGAACATAATTTGACCAGATTACGGTATCCTTCCGGGTTTTTGGCCAGCAGTAACTGGTGGCGCCTTATGTCCTTTTTCTCTTTGGTAAATTGCTTAATATGCCTGTCCTCAACCACGTAAAACTCGCAGCCTACAATAGGCTTTACGTTGTGCTTGCTTGCTTCCGCCACAAACTTGAACACACCGAACATGTTACCATGATCGGTAATGGCGAGGGCTTTCATACCATCGGCAGCAGCCTTTTTGTAAAGCTTGCCTATATCGGCAGCACCATCAAGTAGTGAAAACTGGGTATGTACGTGTAAGTGAGAAAAATCGGGCATAGCAACAACTCCAAATCAATTTTAAAGGCAGAATACAAAGTTATTAAAAAACAACTTCTACCCATCGAGTGTTGAAAAAACAAAAGACCGCATTTGCGCAGGCAAAAATTGCTTTTATGCTCTGTCAACCCCTTTTTATCACTATTTCCGGATTGTTTGCCCGCGGTAAAATTTCAGGTTGCACGTTTATTGTTGTTAAACACGAAGTTTTTGCTTCACCCTAAAATACATTACAATTTTGAAAAAATTTGGACGCATCGCCCTTAAAACCCTCCTTTGGATAATTGCAAGTGTTATATTTTTAATACTGCTTGTAGTTATTTTGATACAGGTACCCGCTGTACAAAACTTCGCCAAAAATAAAGCGGTAACTTTTTTACAAAATAAAATAGGCACCAAAGTAGCGATAGGTCATTTGTCGTTAGGCTTGCCAAAGCTTATTGTTTTGGAGGATGTATATTTTGAGGATCAGAAACGTGATACCCTGATAGCGGGCGATAAGCTAAAGGTAGATATCAGCCTGTTTAAATTGTTGGACAATACCGTTGAAATAAACGAGATAAACCTGCAAGGCATAACCGCCAACATTAGCCGTGGCCCCGATAGCCTTTTCAACTTTGATTATATAATGAAGGCTTTTGCCGGTGAGCAAAAAAAGGAGGTAAAGCCTACAGATACCACATCAACCATGAAGTTTGCCATAGGCGATATCATCCTCGACCGTATCAACATAAAATACAAGGATGCCACCACGGGTAACGACATTAAATTCCTGTTAGGCCACTTTGATACCCGCATTAAGGATTTTGACTTGGATAAGATGAAGTTCGGCATCCCGAAGATAAACCTATCGGGCATTAACGCTACCATTATACAAACACCAATGGGCAGCAGTGTGGCCCAAACCGCGGCAACCGATACCGCAGCCACCGAGCCGCTAAATATGGAGCTTGACCTGGGCGAGGTAGACATATCAAAAGTAAAGGTTGATTACCGCAGCGGCGAAATGGCCGCCAAGGTTGACCTGGGTAAACTGCTGGTAGCTATGGATAAGATAGACCTGAAGAAACAACAGGTAGGCATAGCCAACATCACCTTAGATCAAACCAACGCTACCGTAACCTTTGCCAAACCGCAAACCGTAGCCAAGGCTGCCGAAAAAGCGGCTAAAACGGTTGATACACTGGTATCATCACCTGCACAATCAGCATGGGCGGTAACTCTAAAGAAATTCACCATCACCAATAACAATATTAAGTTTGATAACAATGCGCAAAAGCCGCTTAAGGCAGGTTTAGACCCGGCGCACATGTTCATCAAAAACCTGAATGTTGATATCGAGAATGTATCATACAATCCTGATAGTTCATCGGGCCGCATCAATGCTGTTACCTTTAACGAGAAAAGCGGCTTCGCCCTTAAAAAATTCAATACCGACTTTTTTTACGGACCAAAAAGCGCTTACCTGAAAGACCTGCTGGTAGAAACGCCGAATACCGTGCTGCAAAAATCAGTTGAGGTTAGCTATCCATCTATTGATGCCCTGAGCAAGGATATAGGCTCATTGGGTGTTAATGCCAACCTGGATGGCAGCCGCCTGGGTATGAAGGATGTTACCCTGCTGATGCCTGCCATGGCTACCATGCCGCAAATGCGCAACCTGAGCAATGCCGTGTTCCGCATAAATGGTAAGATAGATGGCAAGGTGAGCGACCTGCACATTCGTGACTTAGAATTGCTGGGCTTTGGCACCACCCGCATCCGTGCCTCGGCAGATATGCGTGGCCTGCCCGATATGAACAAGGCCTACTTTAATGTAAACCTGAAAGAATTTAATACCAGCCGTGCCGACATATACAAACTGGCATCGGCAGGTATGATACCGCCTACGGTGAGCATACCGGCCAACATCAACCTTAAGGGTACCTTTAAAGGTAGCATGACAGATTTTGATACCAAAATGGCGCTCCGCTCAAGTTATGGCGCGGTTGATCTGACCGCCAATATGCGCGGCGGCAAACGTAAGGGCAAAGAAAAATATTCGGCCAATATAAGGGCGGTTAACCTGAATGTGGGAGCGCTTACCAAACAGCCGCAAATGGTGGGCATGGTAAGTATGTCGGCCAATATAAAAGGCGTAAGTCTCGACCCTAAACGTGCCAGCCTAAGCTTTAACGGCAATGTAGCCAAGGCTTATGTAAAGGGTTACAACTATCAAAACCTGGTAATGGAAGGCAGCGCCAGCAACGGCAGCTACGTAGCCAAAGCTTACATGAAGGACCCGAACATCAACTTTAACCTTGATGCTACGGCCAACATGAACAAAAAATATCCATCGGTAAATGCTACGCTTTTGGTTGATAGCATCAACATGCAAAACCTGAAGCTGACTAAAGACCCGATGCGTTTTCACGGCAAGCTGGTGGCTGATGTACCTACCGCCGACCCGGATTACCTGAATGCCGATATTATGCTGACCGATATGGTGCTGATACAAAAAGCGCAACGCATTCAGCTGGATACGGTAAGCCTTAAATCTACCGCTACGGCAGACAGCAGTTCATTGTGGCTTAAAACACCGATGCTTACCGCGCACATGGGCGGCAAGTACACCCTAACCGGCATTGCCCCTGCCATGCAGGACATGATAGCTAAATACTTTAACGCGGCATTAGCCACCGGCGCCAAGCCCGCGCCAAAGGTTAAATACCCGCCGCAGCAATTTAAATTTGACATGCGCTTTGTTAAAACGCCGCTGATAGAGCAGTTCGCGCCTGATTTAAAAACGCTTGACCCGGTATTGATTAACGGTAGTTTTAACAGTACAAGCGGCGAGCTATTGGTTAAGGGCACCATGCCTAAAATTGTTTACGGCGAACAGATAGTGAACAACATGGCCTTAGACATTAACACTGCCGACAGCGCGCTGAACTACAAACTATCTGTTGATGAGGTGAAGGTGTCGCCATCTATTGATATTTTGTACACCACCATATCGGGAAACCTGAAAAATGATAAACTGTTCACCAGCCTGCAAGTACGCGACCACGATAAAAAGGAACGCTACCGCATAGCCGGTACTTTGAGCGTGCTGCCACAACAATATCAGTTCAGTTTTGTGCAGGATGGCTTGTTGCTGGATTATATGCCTTGGGCTGTTAATGCCGATAACGCCTTGAGCTTTGGCAACAAGGGCATACTGGCGCACAACTTTACCATAACCAATACCAACCAGGTGCTAAGCGTTAACAGTAACCCGCAGCAGCCTAATTCGCCTATTGATGTGCAGTTCCGCAACTTTAAGATAGAAACCCTGACCAAGATGGCTCAGCAGGATTCGCTACAGGTGGGCGGTACCATTAATGGCGATGCCAACATCAGCAACTTCCAGGCATCACCGGTATTTACCGCCGCCATCAACGTTAACGATTTTAACTTTAAAGGCGATACCGTGGGCAACATAGCCCTTAAGGTTGACAACCAAACCGCCAATGCCTATGCCGCCAATGTTAGCATTACGGGCAAAGGTAATCAGGTTAATCTGAGCGGCTTGTACTATACCGCGCCTGATAGCCGTATGGATATGACGCTGAACATTGTGAAGCTGGATATGAAAAGCATACAGGGCTTTAGCTTTGGCGCTATACGTAACTCCACCGGTGATATTACCGGCTCACTAAAAATAACGGGCACCCCAACGGCACCGGCAGTACGCGGCGATATCAACTTTAATAAGGTTGGCTTCAATGTATCGATGCTTAACTCCTACTTCCGTATGCCGCAGGAGAGCATCACCTTTAATGAGCAAGGCATCCGCTTTAATGATTTTACCCTGGTTGATTCAACCGGGAACAAGGCCGTGGTATCGGGTAGTGTTTATACCAAGACCTATACCGACTTCGCTTTCGGCATGAATATTAATGCCGATAACTTCAGGGTGATCAACTCTACACAGGCAGATAACAAACTATTTTGGGGTAAACTATACATTGATACTGATGTGAAGATACGCGGCGACATGAACTCGCCTGTGGTTGATGCTACCCTCACCGTGAACGAAAAAACCGACATGACCTTTGTACTGCCAACCGCCGACCCAAGCGTTGAGGATCGCGAAGGCGTAGTTGAGTTTATTGATAAGGACGCGCCAAAACTCGACTCCATATTGCTGGCCCGTCAGCTGGATTCACTCCGTAAATCTGACGTTACGGGTATGGACGTATCGGCAACTATCAACGTACATAAAAACGCCAACTTTAACATAGTAGTTGATGAGCGCAGTGGCGATATGGTGAAAGACCTGCGCGGCGAAGCCAGTTTGAATGGCGGTATCGATCCAAGCGGTAAGATCAACCTTACCGGTAGTTACACGGTAAATCATGGTTCGTACAACTTATCGTTCGCTACGGTTAAACGCCAGTTCCTGTTCAAGAGCGGCAGTACCATACAATGGACTGGCGACCCAACCAGCGCTAATATTGACCTGACGGCCATCTATGTTGCCAATGTACCACCAGTTGATTTGATCGCCAGCCAAAGCGATGCGCAAACACTGGTAATGGCCAAGCAAAAGCTACCGTTCAATGTTAATTTGAACCTTAAAAATGAGCTTTTAAAACCAAACATCAGCTTTGATATTATTTTGCCCGACAGCAATTACTCCATGCCGCAAACTGTACTCACTACTGTTGAGAACAAGCTGGCACAGGTAAGGCAAGACCCTAACGAGCTTAATAAACAGGTATTAGGCGTATTGATACTCGGCCACTTTATAGGCGATAACCCGCTGCAAAGCCAGGGTGGTGGCGGCGGTGTTGAGGGCGCCATCCGTAACAGCGTAAGCGGCCTGCTTACCGATCAGTTGAATAACCTTGCAGGTGGGTTGGTATCAGGTGTTGATCTTGATTTTGGTTTATCATCCGGCGAGGACTACTCATCCGGTACGGCAACAAACCGAACCGATCTGAACGTAGGTGTATCCAAACGGTTCCTGAGCGACAGGCTCACGGTATCGGTAGGTAATAACTTTAACCTGGAGGGTGCACAGGCCGGGCAAAAAACCACCAATATTGCCGGTAACGTGTCGGTTAATTATAAGCTGAGCCGTGATGGTCGCTACACCTTAAGGGCTTACCGTAAGGATGAATTTGTGGTGATACAGGGTCAGATAGTTGAAACCGGCTTAGGCTTTACCCTCACTATGGATTACAATCGCTTTAGCGAGATATTCCACAAACGCACCGAAGAAGAAAAAGCCATGCGTCGTAAATACCGTCAGGAAGAAAAACGCAAAAAAGAGGAAGAAGACAAACGCAACCAGGCTCTTGAACTTAAGGATGAGCAGCAACAACAGCAACAAGAACAAAAGAAAGAGCAACCTACAAACTAAACTCATGATAAAACACATAAAATATATTTTAGTACTGTGCATATTTTTAAGCGCCTGTAGTAACACCAAATACCTGCAACCGGGGCAAAAGCTGTATACCGGCGGCAAGGTTAAAATAGTGGATAACGACAGCCTTAAAAAAAGCGACCGCAAAGCTTTGGAGGCCGACCTTACCCCTATGTTGCGCCCAAAGCCAAATTCATCATTATTAGGTTTAAGGTTTAAGCTCTACATCTATAATAAAACCCGTACTAACAAAACCAAGGGCTTTAAGCACTGGCTTAACACCAAGTTTGGCGAGCCGCCTGTATTGGCCAGCCAGGTTAATCTTGAAAAAAACAGCCAAATATTGCAAAACCGCCTGCAAAACAAAAGCTATTTCCAGGCAACGGTAAGCGGCGATACCATCAGTAAAAACAAAACCGCCAGTGCTGAATATACTGTTAGTACCGGCCCGGCATACAAAATTCGCAGTGTAACCTTCCCGAAAGGTAATGAGAGCCTTGATACCGCCATTGCGGGCACAGCCGGCGAAACACTGCTTAAACCGGGCGAAAAATACGATCTGGATATTATCAAGAACGAGCGTTTGCGCATTGATGCCAAGCTGAAAGAAAAAGGTTTTTTCTATTTCGCCCCGGAGGATATCATTATGCGGATAGACAGCACGGTGAACAATCACCAGGTTGATATTTTTGTGGCTATTAAGCCTGAGGTTAATGACCGCGACCGCCGTATATATACCATTAACAAGCTGTATGTATATCCAAACTATTCGCTTACTGATACAGCCCTGCACCTGGACGACGCGGTATCATACCGTTGGTATAACGTGGTAGACAGGAGGAAAACCATTCGCCCGTTCGCGTTTAAAAATACCGTGTTGATGCAGCCGGGTAATGTGTACAATCGTACCCAGCATAATAATTCGCTTAACCGCTTTGTGAACCTGGGGCCTTACAAATTTGTAAAGAACAGGTTTGAGCCTGCCGCAGGCGATTCATCAAAACTTGATGCATATTACTTTTTAACCCCCTACCCTAAAAAGTCTATTCAGTTAGATCTGCTTGGTCGTACCAACTCGGCCAACTTTACGGGTACCCAAATAAACTTGAACTGGAAACACCGCAACGCCTTTAAGGGTGCCGAGTTGTTAACCATGCGTTTATTCGGAAGTTCGGATGTGCAGTTCTCCGGCCAGGGTGGTGGCTTTAACGTGTACCAGGTGGGTGGTGAAATGAAGCTGACCTGGCCAAGGTTCATCGCCCCGATAAACATACGGTCGGATAACGCGTACATACCGCATACTAACCTTACTTTGGGTTATACGCTTATTAACCGTACTAATCTGTATACCCTTAACTCCTTCAACGGGTCATTCGGGTACGACTGGAAACAAAACGTACACAGAAGCCATGAGCTGAACATCCTGAACATCAATTTTGTTAATCCGGCTAACGTAACTCAGCTATATCGTGATAGTATTGCCCGCACTAATAACCCGGCCCTGCAACACGTTATTGACAGACAATTTACCTTTGGCCCAAGCTATGGCTACACATTTACTAATACTACCGAGGAATATCGTACCAATACTTTGTTCTACAACGGTCGTATAAGTTCATCGGCAGTGCTAACCGGTTTAATTTCGGGTGCTGATACATTGGCTGGTAATGTTAAAAACCTGTTTGGCACGCCATTCAATCAATACGTAAAGATTGAGAACGACCTGCGCTTTTACCATAAAACAGGCCAAAACAGTTCGATAGCTACACGTTTGATGGTTGGTGTGGGTGTACCATTCGGCAACTCAACGGTGATGCCTTATAGCCAGCAATTCTTTATAGGCGGCTCAAACAGCTTACGTGGTTTCCGGGCACGTTCAATTGGCCCGGGTACTTACTATGCCGGTCGCCCCGAAGATGGTGGTTTCCTGCCCGATCAGGCCGGTGATATACGTATTGAAGGTAACGTTGAATGGCGACCAAAACTGTTCAGCATAGTACGTGGTGCCGTATTTGTTGATGCCGGTAACATTTGGCTTATGCGCGACAACGGTGCTCAACCCGGTGCCACATTCGGCAAAGACTTTTATAAAGAACTGGCCGTGGATGCCGGTATAGGTTTACGTTTTGATGTAACAGTACTGGTGCTGCGTACCGATCTTGGCTTCCCTATCCGCAAACCGTGGCTGCCTGAAGGCCAGCGCTGGGTGATTGACAAGATAGACTTTGGCAGCAGCGCCTGGAGGCACGAGAACCTGGTGTTCAACCTGGCTATCGGTTATCCGTTTTAATCAGTTTGCGGTGAGCAGTTAACAGTTTGCTGTTAACAGTTTGCGATGGGCAGTTTGCATGCTGATCATCTTTAATTAAAATATAACCATTATAACATTTACAAAAGGCTATGTAGCGATACATGGCCTTTTGTGTTTTTGTCATCTTCCAAATCGTGCTAACATTAGGGCATATTGTGCGCATGGTTATTTAACTCAATAAGGCACTTTGTGCGTTATATATACATAAACAAATAAATAAAGTCATGTCGTTATTATTAAATAAAGTAGCCCTGGTTACCGGTGCCGGTTCGGGCATTGGTAAAGCGGTTGCACTAAAATATGCCGCCGAAGGTGCAAAGGTTGTTGTGAGCGATATTGTAGAGGATGCCGGCAATACTACCGTTAACGAAATTAAAGCCGCCGGTGGCGAAGCCATCTTCATTAAAGCTGATACCTCAACCGCCGAAGCTAACAAGCAATTAGTTGAGCAGATACTACAACATTACGGCGCGCTGCACATAACCTGCAACAACGCGGGTATAGGTGGCCCCCTATCGCAAATTGGCGATTACCCTGTTGATGGCTGGGATAAAGTGATCGCCATCAACCTGTCGGGTGTGTTTTATGGCATGCGTTACCAGATACCGGCGTTGCTGCAATCAGGTGGCGGCTCTATCATCAATATGGCATCCATATTAGGGCAGGCAGGTACTGCCAACTCAGGCGCTTATGTAGCTGCTAAACATGGTGTAGTTGGTGTTACCAAAACCGCCGCTATTGAATACGCACAACAAGGCATCCGCGTAAACTCGGTAGGCCCGGGCTACATCAAAACCCCGCTGGTTGAACGCAGCCTTGACCAGGACGCCTTAGACGCACTGGTTGGCCTGCACCCTATCGGTCGTTTAGGTACGCCTGATGAAGTAGCTGAGCTTGTGGTGTGGCTAAGTTCAGACAAGGCATCATTTGTAACCGGCGCCTACTACAATGTAGATGGTGGTTACCTGGCACGCTAATAATTTTTTCAAATATCAGGAGTAAACGCCCTGAGCCAACTGAGGGATCGATAGTAAAATGTCGGTCCTTTTTTTTGTTACGATCTATTTCAGTAACTACTAAATTTTGTCATTTCGAACGAGGTACGAGGAGAAATCTGTCGCTTAGTTATCGAACGCCTACAGATTTCTCCTCCGTCGAAATGACAAAAACAATAATGAGTGTAAATAAAAAGAGCGTCGGCCTGGCAGAAAACCGGGCCAGGGAGTATGGCCTTGCGGGCGGAAGGTTTTTTCTGCCTTGACTTTTAGTTACTTTGTGTCTAAGACAAAGTAACTGGGCTCTGCGCCCAAGAGCAGACTGACGATGGCAAAAGCACAACCACTGATTAAAGTACCTTCACTGCTCATGAGCACAAGGATGTACTTTATTTATCGTTAGTGGTTGTCACTTTCTTTTTTGCAGAAAAAAGAAAGTAACCAAAGAAAAACTGCCGGCTACGCCCTGCCCGGTGAAAGTTCCTACTTTGGTAAGACTTGTGCTACTCCGGGCATTTCTGATGCCGGTTGGTGAGGTTATTTAAGGTTTGTGCATTTGCAAAATTCACTCACTTGCGAGGTTCTTCTTTAAGACCCTCACATTCCCCTAAAATTACCATATTTGCAGCATGAGCAAACTTTGGCAAAAAACAACCAACGTTAACCAGTTAGTAGAAGATTTTACCGTAGGTCGCGACCGTGAGTTCGACAGGCAGATGGCGGCTTTTGATGTGCTTGGCTCGCTGGCACATACCCGCATGTTGCAAAGTATTGACCTGATGAGCGCCGGGGACCTTGATCTGGTGCAAGCCGAACTAAAAAACATCTACAAGGAAATAGCCAACGGCGATTTTGTTATTGAAGATAATGTAGAGGACGTACACTCGCAGGTGGAACTGCTGCTTACCCGCCGCATTGGCGAGGCCGGTAAAAAAATTCACAGCGGTCGTTCACGTAACGATCAGGTTTTGGTTGACCTGAAACTGTTTTTTCGCCACGAGTTGCAGCAGGTGGTTACCGAAACCGAGAACCTGTTTAAACAACTCATTGAACTAAGCGAAAAACATAAGGATGTTTTACTGCCGGGTTATACCCACTTACAGGTGGCCATGCCATCATCATTCGGCCTGTGGTTTGGCGCTTATGCCGAAAGTTTGGCCGATGACCTGGAGTTGGTATTAGCCGCTTACAAGATCACCAACAAAAACCCCCTGGGTTCGGCGGCGGGTTATGGCTCATCGTTCCCGCTTAACCGTACGCTTACCACGCAGTTGCTGGGTTTTGAGCGTTTAAATTATAATGTGGTTTACGCCCAAATGGGCCGTGGTAAAACCGAGCGCATTATCGCGCAGGCGCTATCGTCTATCTCGGCTACACTGGCTAAAATGGCTATGGATCAGTGCCTGTACCTGAGCCAGAATTTCGCCTTTGTAAGCTACCCCGAAAACCTGACCACCGGCAGCAGTATTATGCCGCACAAAAAAAATCCGGATGTGTGGGAGATCATGCGTGGTAAATGTAACCGCCTGCAAGCCCTGCCTAATGATGTAGCCATGATGACCACCAACCTGCCATCGGGCTATCACCGTGAGTTACAGCTATTAAAAGAGCTATTGTTCCCTGCGTTTACCGAGCTGAAGAATTGCCTGCACATGGCCACCTTTATGCTGCAAAACATCGAGGTAAAAACCAATATACTGGATGATGCCAAATACGCTTACCTGTTCAGCGTTGAAGAAGTGAACAAACAGGTGCTTAACGGCGTGCCATTCCGCGATGCTTACAAGCAGGTGGGTTTAGCCATTGAGCAAGGCAACTTTAACCCCGAAAAAACAGTGAACCACACCCACGAGGGCAGCATTGGCAACCTGGGTAATGAGCATATCACGGCGACGTTCAACGAATTGCTCTCAAACTTTAAGTTTGATAAGGTTGAACAGGCTGTAAATAAATTGGTTGAATAAAATGAACTGGTTAATATTGATCATTGCCGGCCTGTGCGAAGTGGGTTTTACTACCTGTTTGGGTAAGGCTAAAGAAGCTTCGGGCAGTTTGTATTGGTGGTGGATAGGCGGCTTCCTGTTTTTCCTGACGGTGAGTATGTTGTTGTTATACAAGGCTACCCAAACTTTGCCGCTGGGTACGGCTTATGCCGTATGGACAGGTATTGGCGCTGTGGGTACGGTGATCATCGGTATTATATTTTTTAGGGAGCCGGCCAGCTTTTGGCGCTTATTTTTTATAGCTACGCTGATAAGTTCAATTGTGGGGCTTAAATTTGTATCATCACACTAAGGTTATGGCAGGTATTCCAACATTCAGGCTCACCAGCGAGGGCGGCGGCAGCAACGGCCAGCGCCGTGAGGATATTTATCCCGGTTTAGAGGTGGATATCATCCTGAAAAAAGATCAGCGCAGCGGCAAACGCACACGCGGCATTGTCGAAAAATTACTTACCAGCGCCGCCTTTCACTCGCGTGGTATAAAGGTAAGGCTGGAGGATGGGCAGGTTGGCCGGGTAGCTGAAATAATCGGCGACTAAAATTCATCATCAACACATATAATATTTGCCGTTGTTTATCCATATTTGATATATGAGCGGCATCCCATCCAAACTGCGTACACCCAAGGGTTTCTTTCTGCGTATTGATTCGCATTACCGCCTGCTGTTTTCGCTGCTGGTGGCCGGTGGGGCATTCTTTATTTTTAAGGGCGAGTCGGTACCCGCTACCATACTAACCACGTGGATAGGTTTTGCCCTAAGCGTTATCATACTGGAATGGGTGGTATTTTTCGGTGCCCATCCGCGTGAGATACGCAAGATAGCCAGTATTGAAGATTCAAGCCGAACGCTCATATTCATCATCACGCTTTGCTCGGCACTGATCAGTCTGTCGGCTATTTACATCCTGCTCAAATCAACCAAAGGTCATTCAGACGAGGAAGTTGCCGCCCACGTGTTCCTGGCCCTGGGTGCGGTGATCACCTCGTGGTGGCTGGTGCATACCATTTTCACCATGCGTTATGCCCATGTTTATTATGATATTAAGGAGAAAGACCATACCCACGGCCTGCAATTCCCGGATGAGGAACTGCCCGATTACATCGACTTTGTATACTTCTCCTTCGTTATCGGGATGACGTTCCAGGTATCTGATGTTGAAATATCCTCGCGCCGCATACGTCGTTTAGCACTGGTGCACAGCCTGGTATCATTCGTATTCAATACCGCTATTGTTGCCCTCAGCATCAACATAGTTTCGGGCCTGGTATCAAACTAAAAAAGCCAACCCTTTCGGACTGGCTTTCAGTATATGCGTTTTAGTTCGCTGCTTACATTTTAGCTAAGGTAGCTTTCAAGGTTTTAACGGCTTCACTTTGGTTTTTTGATGCCGCGAATATCTCTTGCGATGTAGCTTTGGCACCATAAAAATTAGCTATTGATGTTTTATCGATAGCCAGGTTTGATCCGTTGATGCTTATACCGGCAAACAAGCCTTTGCTACGCGAGTATGAGTATATCTCGGCATCAAGCTCATGGTCGGTACTGGCAGTTGAGCTACGCCCAACCGGACCGGCCGTTGCCGATACATCGCCACCTATGGTAAAATCGCCGTTCTTAACTTTGGTAAGTACACCTTTGCTCTTGAATACCAATACCAGGTCTACCGATTGTACACCTATCTGGAAACCAATGCTACCACCGGTAAGGGTAATGAATACCGGGTCGCTCCAGCTGCCATCGGCCAGTTTTACCATGGCTACGCCTTTTCCGCGTTTGCCGCCAATGCCAAAACCGGCGTTTATCATTTTAGGTATTACTACCAGGCCCTGGTATTCCTGCAAAAGCTCGTGCGGTATGCTCTCCTTCATGTTGGTAAAGGCGGTTAATACCTCGGTTGATTTGGTTATTCTTTCAGTTTCCTTGCCTGCATCAGCGGCTGATGTCAGTATAAAAAACACGCTTAACAAAAGCGGGAGTTTTAAAAATTTTAGCGTTTTCATAAGTCCTTCAAATTCTTTATATCATCTATGTATTTAGCTGCAATGTTACAACCATTAACTATATAGCTTGTTTACTAAACGTGCATTTTACTTTAATATGATAGGCATAGGGTATGCTTAATTTGCATGGCCGGGCAATTAATTATCTTTGCAGCGATGAACAAACCGGGTAAAGAGCAAGTATTTTCAATAACCAACGAGGCTGAGTTTAACCGTACCGCGCTTGAGGTGTTCAACTATCAGGCTGAGCATAACATTGTTTACAAGGAGTTTCTAAGCGGATTGAATGTTGATGCCGCCTCGGTAACGGAGGTAAGTAACATCCCTTTTTTGCCTGTTGAATTCTTTAAATCGCAGGCGGTAGTTACCTCGCACGACGATATTGAGCTAACCTTTACCAGCTCGGGCACTACAGGCATGATCACCAGTCGCCACCACGTAACCGATGTAAGCTGGTATGTGGATAGCTTTCGCAAGGCGTTCAGTTTATTTTATGGCGATATAAGGGATTATACGGTGCTGGCCTTGCTGCCATCATACCTGGAACGTGAGGGATCATCACTCATTTATATGGCCGATGATCTGATCAAGCAATCTAATAATCCCGATAGCGGTTTTTACTTGTATAATCATGCCGACCTGTTTCATCAGCTTAAAAAACAACAGGAGCTAAAAAAGCCTACCTTGCTATTGGGCGTAACCTTTGCCTTGCTGAACTTTATTGAGCTGTACCCCATGAATTTCCCCGAACTGATAGTGATGGAAACCGGGGGAATGAAAGGCCGCCGTAAGGAAATGATACGCGAGGAATTACATACCACACTTTGCAAGGGCTTTGGTGTGAGTTCGATACATTCGGAGTATGGCATGACGGAGTTGCTGTCGCAAGCCTACTCCAAAGGCGAGGGTATATTTAACTGCCCGCCCTGGATGCGCATCATCACCCGCGACCCTAACGACCCATTGAGTTTAATAGGTACCGGACAAACCGGCGGCGTTAATATTATCGATCTGGCCAACATCAATTCATGCTCATTCATTGCCACTCAGGATCTGGGTAAAGTTTATGCCGATAGCTCGTTCGAGATACTGGGGCGCTTTGATAATTCGGATATTCGCGGCTGTAATTTGCTGATAGCCTAAACTTAATTTGCAGCTATCAGTATTTTGCTATTTTTGCGTTAAAGCCTAATAGCTAAACATATGATAGAGAAATTTCTAAACGATCAGCAAGATGCAGCTGCCGTTGAAAAAGTATATACCCGCCTTGTCGACTTACTTACAACCGGCGAGGAGATATTATACATAGCCGTACAAAAAAAGCCGCTGGTAAATTTATTTCCGGATTGTATAGCGCTTACTAACAAGCGTGTGCTTTTCTTTACCCCGGCCAACCTTGGTCTTTCCATTAAATTTATTGATTTTGTTTGGAAGGACATTGTTGACGTACATACCAAAGAAGAAATTATTGGCGCCGTATTCACTGTGAAAACGGTTAACGGTGCCGAAATGGGTGTTGATTACCTGCCAAAAGTGCAAGCCCGCAAGCTTTACCAATATTCGCAGGAGCGTAAAGAGGCTGAGCGTGAAGCCCGCCGCCTACGCGAACTGGAAGAAAAACGTGCCGAATCGGGCGCGGTAATGATCGATAGTCCAGGTCATGTGGCTATACAGCCGCCAGCACCTGCACCGGTTGCCGCCCCTGAGCCTGCCCCTATTCCTGAACCTGTTAAGGAAGAACCGGTAGCCAAGCCTGATGAGCTGACCGAAAAGCTGAAAAAATTAAAAATGCTTTTTGATAACAGCCTCATCTCGCAGGAAGAATACAACCAAAAGAAACTGGAATTATTAAAGGATCTGTAAGCAGATCGCGCAGCTAAGGCCGGTGTAGGTATGAAGCATATTTATTTGTTGATAATTGTATTATACTTTAGCCCGGCCTTAGCTCAACAAAAGCTGCCTGTTATAAAGGCTACCTCAAAAAGCGTTACCATTAAGGATGGTGACTTTTTGGATAAGAATGCCTGGAACCTCTCGCCTAAAATAAGGCCCGACGTTTACACGGCCGACAGAACCCGCGAAATCAAATGGGTTACCTTTTATACCGATATTGATTCTATCAGGGTGAAAGTTAAGCCTGGTACACGGTTCAACTTTGTGGTTTTGCTTAACGGTACCGATTCATGCTATACTCAAATAGCCAGCGCCATTCCGCCAAAAAAAAAGCAATTAACAGCAACAACTGATACCATCCCTTTTGAGCTCACTGCATTTAACGCCATTAAGGTTAAATGTTTAATAAACGGCACTGATACTATTAACGTCCATTTTGATGTAGGCTCGTTTGACTTTAGGATCACGCGGGATGCCATGCTCAAAAAAACGCAGCTACTTGCAGGGCAGCGCGATGCCGCCAAGCCCGATTTCAGCAAGGCTGAGAAGATCAGTAAAATACAAATGGGTAACATGGTATGGACCGATCCGGAGGTTGCCACTACTCTACAAACCGCCCACGAAATGGATGGCCGTTTTGGCTGGAACCTGTTTGAAGGTAAAGTGGTTGAAGTGAATTATGATAAACATCTGTTGCTTATCCATCCAAAATTACCCGCTTATTTAACCGGGTACGATAAGTTGAAGCTGAAATTCATCCGCTCGTTTGTTTGTGTTGGCGGTACTTTCCTGATAAACGGCAAGCGCTATGCCGGTGATTTTTTAATGGATACAGGCTCAGACAGGGCTATGATATTAGATAGCGGCTGGATAAGCCGCAATAATTTCCCTCAGAATTTAAAAGTGGCCAAACTGCTGGAGGCAACTGATCCGCGAGGGAACAAATATCCGGTTAAAACGGTGTTTACTCCTGTATACCAATTAGGCAAATTTAGGCTTGATAATGTGCCGGCACTCATGTTAACCGGTAAAAACCCGGTGGGTTTTGAAATGAATTACTTAGGTAATGATCTGCTTAAGCGCTTTAACCTGGTGTTTGATTTTCAGCACGATCTGCTGTATCTGAAGCCCAACACGCTGATAACTTCAGATTACAGGAGCTAAGGCCTTACAGCAGCCTGTCATCAAACCTGAATGGGGCTACATTCACAATTCGGGCCTTGTCCATATCCGCATGGCGTGGGTTTATCAGGTAATTAAATTCGGCAGGTACTACAATTGATGGTACGGCCATTATTAAATACTCTTGCTTTTTCAGGAAGGCATCGCCCATTTGCCGTGTCAGGGTCGATACCGATATATCATCATGCCAGTTATCCGGCAGGGTTTGGGCGTCAATATGCAGTATGCTGTCGCCGGGTATTTCGATCTCTACCAGGCAGTAATTATCGGGCACTAATAAAGGCGGTAAATGCACCAGCACTTCAAGTACGGCTAATGATCGGGATGAGGCGGTGTACAGCATCGGTCGGCCTTCGCTGTTCCAGCGGCCACCGTATAGGCGGGCGCCGGTTCCGGCAAGGTCGCGGCCGTAATCGCAACTGGTAATACGGTATACTATCATGCAGGTTTACGCGAATATGCCGTGCTCAATGCGGCCAAGTTCACGAAATACCATATCAAAGCCTGCCGAGGTATCAAGTAAAGATACCGGAGCCTCGCCTTTAAATATGTACGATGGCATTTTTATCCATTGTTTGAATTTATCGGCAGAGCCAAAAACCTCCTCGCCACGTTTGTACAGGCGAGCAAGCTCAACGGCCTTTTCGGCGTATTCCTTTTTGATGATGGCATCATCCTCGTAGCGTTGCAGGGTACGCTCAGAGATGTGCAGTATATTGGCAAGATCCTGAATGCTGAGCGATATTTTTTTGGCAAGGCTAAGCAACACGTGCTTCGGGAAGCCCTGCCTTGCCAAAGTGACTACATCAAACTCGGTATTAAATTTTAATGATTTGCTGCTACCCAATAGGTTGTAATATGGGGTAGGCGATGGCATGTAGGCTACCATCGGCTCATTCAATTCATTTTTGGTATCTTTTTTCATCTTGACCGACATTTATACAAATGTACATACAAAATGTCGGTTTTGATTTCATCTATCCAACAATTATTAAAAAATAATTTTTCTTGCCTTTTTGTGCTACAAGGTATTTGCCGTTTATCAGGTTATCGGCGTTAAAAATATCATCGGGTGTAGCTATTTTATTTTTATTTACTGATACGCCACCACCTTGAATCATTTTTTTGGCTTCGCCTTTTGAAGGGAATACCGCGGTTTTACCTGCTAATAGCTCGGTAGCGTTAATGCCTTCTTGTAGTTCTGCTAACGATATGTTGAAGTTAGGTACACCTTCAAAAATACCTTTTACTTCGGCGTCGGTCAGTTCGCTTAAAAACTCAATGCCTACGTTACCAAACAGAAAATCAGATGATTTAATGGCTTTTTCGTAAGCGGCCTCGCCATGCACACGTATGGTGATATCTTTTGCCAGAGCTTTTTGCAATACACGCAGGTGAGGCGCGGCATCATGCTCGGCGTCAAGGGCTTCAATGGTTTCCCTGTCTAACAAGGTAAATATGCGGATATAGCTTTTGGCATCGGCATCGGTGCTGTTAAGCCAAAATTGGTAAAATTGGTATGGCGATGTACGTTCAGGATCAAGCCAAACCGCGCCGCTTTCGGTTTTACCGAATTTGGTACCATCGGCTTTTTTGATAAGCTGCGTAGTTAAGGCAAATGCCGAACCGGCATCCTTACGGCGTATAAATTCGGTACCGGTAACTATGTTACCCCATTGGTCGCTGCCGCCCATTTGTAAAACGCAGTTATGGTTTTTCCATAAATGGTAAAAGTCATAACCTTGCAGCAGTTGGTATGAAAATTCAGTAAATGATAAGCCCGAACCATCTTCAAGGCGTTTCTTTACCGAATCTTTCGACATCATGTAGTTAACCGTAATGTGTTTACCTACATCGCGTATAAATTCTAAAAAGCCGAAGTTCTTGAACCAGTCATAGTTATTCACCATTATGGCGCTGTTATCGCCGGTAAAGTCCAAAAAGTTTTCCAGTTGGGCTTTTATGCCCGCTACGTTTTTTTGCAGTGTGCTTTCGTCGAGCAGGTTACGCTCCTGGCTTTTAAAGCTTGGGTCGCCTATCATGCCGGTAGCGCCGCCTACTAAGGCATAAGGCTTATGGCCTGCCTTTTGGAAATGCGTCAGCGTCATGATCTGGGTAAGGTGGCCCACGTGCAGCGAATCGGCGGTAGGGTCAAAACCAATATAGCCCGAAGCCATACCTTTATTCAGTTCTTCCTCAGTTCCGGGCATGATATCATGCAGCATGCCACGCCAGCGTAATTCTTCAACAAAGTTCATTGTACTTGATTTTCAAAAGCTGCAAAGATAAAATAATAACATTATTGCCACCGTTCTCATTAAAAATTAGTAAATTGGGATGATCGCGTAAAATTTAATTCAAACGCCACCTATGAATTTTTTGTCGCATTACTATTACGAGCGTGATAACACAAACTGCTATTTTGTGTTGGGCACTGTATTGCCCGATCTGCTCAAGAATGCTGATAAAAATGTAGTACTCCACCCCGAACGACTGGAACACCCCGACCCGCGGGTGAGCGCCCTGATAGCCGGATGGAAAAAACACCTTGAGGTTGACCGCCACTTTCACTCTGCTGAATTTTTCCTGGAACACTCACATGCGCTTAAACTTGAACTGGGCCCGGTTATTAAAGGCACACAGGTAAAACCCTTTTTTTTAGGCCATATAGCTATTGAGTTATTGTTGGATAGCCTGCTGATAACCACCGGCGAGGTTGCCCCTGATGAATTTTACGATCACCTGAATGCCTGCCAGGATGATATAATAACTGAGTTTTTGCGCTTTAGCGGCATGGATGACCCTGAAATTTTTTTGAGTTTCTTTGCCCATTTTAAGCGTGACCGTTACCTGCATACCTATGCCGAAACCCACCATATAGCCTATGCGCTTAAACGTATATGTATGCGTGTGTGGCCTACGCCTTTTACACCCGCGCAGGAGGCGGCTATTGACGCGGTGCTGATAACCTATCGCCAAAAGATAGTCAATAATTACATAGATGTATTTGATGTTGTAGGCGAGGGATTAGCATCTGATACCGAGAAAATGATGTGATGTTGATAAAAACTCCCTTAAAATCAACATTTAACATTAAATAAATTTTTTTGTACCGAAAATATATCTGTACCTTTGCAGTCCCAATTTATAATTGGGAAAAGGAGAAAAATTATTTAATGGCAAAAAAACAAGAAGCAGAAAAAGAATTAAAAGCGAAGCAAGCTGAACTTGATTCAGTAAATGCCTCTGCGCAAAAAGAAACAATTGAATCAGAAGCTGATTCATTTTCTATTGACGACATCAAACTTCAACTGGCAACCCCATCGGCAGATTTTGACTGGGATGCTGATGACAAAAAATTCGGTAACTACAATGACGAAGAGCGCCAAAAGCTTGAGCAATTGTACGATGGTACATTCAGCTCAATCACCAAAGGCGAAATCATTACAGGTACTGTAGTTAACATTAACAGCAAAGATGTTGTGTTAAACGTAGGGTTCAAGTCTGACGGTTTAGTGTCGGCTTCTGAATTCCGTGATATGCCTGACCTTAAAGTAGGCGATAAAGTTGAAGTTTTTGTTGAATCGCAGGAAGATGCTAACGGTCAGTTAGTACTTTCACGCAAACGTGCAAAAACACAACAATCATGGGAGCGCATTAATGCTGCTTTAGATAACGATGAAATCATCACCGGTTTTGTTAAGAGCCGTACCAAAGGTGGTTTAATTGTTGATATAATGGGCGTTGAAGCCTTCTTACCAGGTTCACAAATCGATATCAAACCAATCCGTGATTACGATGTGTACGTTGGTAAAACTATGGAATTCAAAGTTGTTAAAATCAACCACGAATTCAAAAACGTTGTGGTATCTCACAAAGTTCTTATCGAGGACGATCTGGAGAACCAAAAAACTGAGATTGTTGCACGCCTTGAAAAAGGCCAGGTATTGGAAGGTACCGTTAAAAACATTACTGACTTCGGTGTATTCATCGACCTTGGTGGCGTTGACGGCTTACTGCACATTACCGATATATCATGGGGCCGTATCGAGCATCCGCGTGAAGTACTTGCGCTTGATCAAAAGATCAACGTTGTTGTACTTGACTTTGATGACGAGAAAAAACGTATCGCCCTTGGCTTAAAACAACTTACCCCACACCCTTGGCAAAACCTTGATGAAACCATCCAGGTTGGTTCAAAAGTTAAAGGTAAAATTGTTACCGTTGCTGATTACGGCGCATTCCTTGAAATCACCCCTGGTGTTGAAGGTTTGATCCACGTATCAGAAATGTCATGGTCACAAAACCTGCGTAACCCACAAGAATTCCTTAAAGTAAGCGACGAGGTTGAAGCTCAGGTTCTTACTTTAGACCGCGAGGAGCGCAAAATGTCATTAGGTATTAAGCAACTAACGCCTGATCCATGGCAACAAGCTGCCGAGAAATACGCTGTTGGTACTCAACACGTAGCTACAGTTAAAAACATGACCAACTTTGGTGTGTTTGTTGAACTGGAAGACGGCATCGACGGTTTGATTCACATCTCTGACCTTTCTTGGTCTAAGAAAGTAAATCACCCTAACGAGTTTACTAAAGTTGGCGAGAAACTGAACGTTGTAGTTCTGGAGCTTGATACCGACAACCGTAAACTGAGCTTAGGCCACAAACAACTTGAAGAAAACCCTTGGGATACTTTCGAAACCGTATTCACTATCGACTCGATACATGAAGGTACAGTATTGAAAGTAACTGACAAAGGTGCTATCGTAGCTTTACCTTACGGTGTTGAAGGCTTTGCGCCAACCAAACACCTGGTTAAAGAGGACGGTACAAGCGTTAAGGCTGACGAAACTGCTGAATTCAAGATCATTGAGTTTAACAAAGAGAACAAACGCATCGTTATCTCTCACTCACGTATCTGGGAAGAAGCACGCGCCGAAGCACGCGTTCAAGACTTTGAGAACCGCAAAAAAGAAGCTAAAGCTGCCAGCAATGCTGTGAAAAAAGTGAAAGATTCAGTTGAGAAATCTACTTTAGGTGATCTTAGCGTACTTGCACAATTGAAACAACAGATGGAAGGTGCTGAAAGCGAAGCACGCAAATCTCAAGAAGAATCAAAATAAGCATTAAGTAAATTAATTCTTCATAGCAAAGCCGCTGTACCAAGGTACAGCGGCTTTTTTGTTGCCTGTGTGGTATTGTCTGCCGCGTGTCATTACAGGGGTAATAGCTGAGCGGGATTAAACTATCGCCTACAGGCATCGTCATACTTATACAAACAACGATAGAATACTTGATATGAAAAGATTGATGATAATGATAGCATTTGTGGCCGGGATAGGCATGGTGGCAAACGCGCAAACACAGGTAAAACCTCATAAAACAGCGCAGCAAAAAGCGGAGCTGTTAAGTAAAAAAATGCAGGATCAGCTGGCCTTGAACCAGGAGCAATCAACCAAGGTACATGCCATATTGTTAAAGCAGGCCACCCGTGTTGATAGTTTAAAGGCTGCCAATACCGATACAGGTAAAAAACATGGTAACCGCAAAGCTATGAAAGCTATAATGCAAACAACTGATCAGCAAATATCAGCAGTGCTGAATGCCGATCAGGCTAAAAAATATAACCAGCTTAAGGCCGAGAAGATTGAAAAGATGAAAGCGAGAAAAGCCGATAAAGCTGGTAAAGTGCAAGGTTGATTTGATGTGGTAGATTGATTATGTTTAGTGAGAAAGAGAGCGGGCGAAAGCCCGCTTTCTGTTTTATATCAGGTTGTGTACAAAAGTATAGTTTAACAGTTGGGGTACATTTACGCTATCCACCTGTTTCCATTCATTCAGCTCATCTAAAAATTCAGGTTTGGGCAATCCCGATGTTTCGGCTGCTTTAGTGTAAAAATTTGCCTTTTGCGGATGCTGCGGCGAGCAGGCATTGAATGTATGCCCGAAAGCTTTTTTATCTAATATCACCTGGCTCAAACCAATGCAATCATCCAGGTGGATCATGTTCACCGGCGCTTGTCCGTTAGGTATATCCTTTTTACCGGCAAAAAATCTACCCGCGTTACGTTCCGGTCCAAATAGGCCGCCAAAACGAATGATGGTGGTATCAAACTGGGTTTGCGCTTTCAATAATTCCTCTACTGCTAACAACACCTTTCCCGATTCTGTTGTCGGGCCGGGGAAATCAAGTTCGGTAACTACCTTATTGTTATCGCCATAAACCCCGGTTGAACTGATGTAGATTACATGTTTTACAGGGCTTGCATTAACAGTATTCACAATTTGCTGTATCCGTGCGGGATACTCGTGCGCGCCGCCGCTTTTTACCTTTGGTGGTATGGAGATGAAAAGCACATCGGTGTTAAAAAAATCAGCATCGGATTCGGTGCCTTCGGTATCAAAGTTTATTAAATATGGTTTGATGCCGTTAGCCTCTATCGTGGTCATTTTATTTGCCGAGGTAGTTGATCCCTTAACCTCAAAGCCCTTGCTTGCTAATAACCGCCCCAATGCAAGCCCGTACCAGCCGCAGCCCAAAATACTTATGCTGTAATTATTGCTCATTGTTGCCAAAACTACTAAACATTCTATAACACACTGGTAATGACCATCAATTATTGGGAATTAATTTAACCGCACGTTAAATTATGAACATTTAAATGAAAGTTTATTTTTAACACAAAATTCATAACGTTTTACTCCTTTTATTTGTATTTTAGTAGCAAATAGCTGTGAATAATCGCTTTACTTCCCTAATTTATTTAACTGTTACAATCATCCTGCTGATCTTTGTACATGGGGGCGCTATTGCGCAGCTACCTGTTGACAGCCTCGTTAAAAAAATCAAAACCATTAAGGATAATGATTCGGCCATGCTATATGCCGATGAGCAGATAGAGGTTGGCAAACTGCGAAAGGATAATGTATATCAGGCGAGGGCGCTTTATGGCAAATCGTTCAGGGTGTATATGAATGGCGACGAACTTAAGGCGCTTGATCTGGCACGCAAGGCCCATGTTCTTGTCAAATCTACCGATTCGGTTATCTATATTAAATCGGCTACTATGATAGCCTACATGCAAAGCAGGCACAATAAGGAGTTTGACGCGCTGAAGATAGCCTTTAAAGCCTTAAAACAAGCCGAACTGCACGGATGGAAACGCCTGAGCGCCGAGTGCCATATTTGTATTGCCGATATTTATCGTTCGATGGATCGGCCGTCGCAGGCGCTCAATCATGCGCAAACAGCCGCTGCCGATATGAAGGCCTCGAAGGATACGGCCATGTACATTACCACGCTTAGTACCCTGTCAAACATATATTCGCAAAGCAATTTTCAGTCAACCTACAACATTGCCAAGGCGGTTGAAAATATGGAGGTGATATTGAATGAGCCTTACGTGAGTAAACTTAGCGTGTTTGAAAAAGCGCGCTACCTCAGTAACCTCGGTCGCCTTTACGAGATGCAGAAACGGTATGACAGGGCAAGCAAGGTACTATTACAAGCTATCGATCTATCGCACCGAGAAAACTTCCCGACGATTGAAAAGCACGCGCTTAACGAACTGGCCACCCTACGGAACGACCAGGGCAGGTACCGTGAAAGTATCGATCTGTCAAACCGGGCGCTGGCCATACAATCTGACGCGCAAACCAGCCGCATGATGCAGCGCAACATCTACAACCGTTTAAGTGATGCTTACGAAGGGTTGAAGGATTACAAGCAGGCATTTAAATACTATAAGCTATATCGTAACCTGAGCGATACCATCACCAACCTCGGCCTCACCAATGCCTCGGCCGAACTTAATGAGAAATATAAGCTGGATAAGCGTTTACTGGTTGAGGAAGCTAAATCAAAAATGGCTACCCAGCAGCGTAACTTCAGCATTATTATAGCGGTAATTATTGTAATTGGTTTGATAATAGCTTACCGCTGGTACTACTACAAGCGGCAGCGCGAAACCATGATGCTGGGCAAGGAACACCAGCAGCTTGCCCGGCTCGATGCCATGAAAACCAGCTTTTTTGCCAATATAAGCCATGAACTCCGAACGCCGCTTACCCTTATTATGGGGCCGCTTGATGTACTGGTTAGCCAGGAAATATTGAGTGAGGAAAAGCGCAAGGTACACCTGGATACCGTTTGGCGTAACAGCAAAAAACTGCTGGGCATGGTAAATGAGTTGCTCGATCTGGGTAAGATAGAGGCCGGAAACCTGCCGGTACGATTGCAAAAGATACAGCTGTTGCCTTTTGTGCGTATGCTGTACCAGGGCTTTTCGGCCGCGGCCGAGCACCGGCAGATACGTTATTCTATAATTTGCAATATTGATGATAAGCTGATTGTTGAGGTTGACCGCGAAAAACTGGAAAAGGTGATCAACAACCTGATATCAAACGCGGTTAAGTTCACCCCTGCTCAGGGTGCTATCTACATAAACGCCAAAGAAAAGGCCGGTAATTTTGAGTTTACCGTAGCCAACACGGGTACAGGTATACACCCTGATGATCTGGGGCATATTTTTGACCGCTACTATCAAGGCGGCAAAGGTACTGCCGAGGGTGGTACAGGCATAGGCTTGGCCATATCGCGCGAGTTTACCGAGTTGCTTGGCGGCTCCATCGAGATAGAGAATGACTGGGGGCGTGGCGTGGTGTTCCGGATAAATTTACCGCTGACCATACTGGATGAAACGCCTTTGTTGCCCGAAGAAGAAGCCAATACCACCCAGCAGGACGTACTGGCTACGCTGAATGCCATTTACACGGTTATGGTGGTTGAGGATCATGCCGAGATGGCGTACTATATTACCTCCATATTAAAACCCATATACCATGTGGTTACGGTTAACAATGGCGCCGAGGCATTAGAGAAACTGGAAGCAATGCCGCAACCGCCGGACCTGATCGTGTCGGACGTGATGATGCCCGTGATGGATGGTTTTGAATTGCTCGAACGGCTTAAAAAACATAGCACCTATTATCGCATACCGGTGGTAATGTTAACCGCCCTTGCCGATGCCTCAAACAAACTGAAGGCTTTAAATATTGGGGTTGACGATTATATCACCAAACCATTCTTGAGTCCTGAATTGCTTGCGCGGGTAGCTAACTTGCTGAGCAACGTGCTGAGCCGTGAGATAGCCGTAGCTGTTGTAAGCGGGGATGAGCCGGATGAGGATGAGGACGAAGCCGATGAAGTAACATCATCACCTGCTGACCTGGCCTGGCTTGCCGAACTGGAAGCGCTTATACGAAGGCATGTGGGTAAAACCGATCTGAATATTGCTATGCTGAGCTACGAGTTATCCATCAGCGAGCGGCAGTTGAACCGGCGTATTAAGGCTATTACGGGCCTTACACCTAACAAATACATACGTGCCATACGTTTACAAATAGCCCGCGAGGCTATTGAGAGTGGGAAATATCGCACTGTTGCCGAAATTTCGTACGTGGCCGGTTTTGATACTCCTGCCTATTTCTCCAAACTTTTTAAGGCCCACTATGGCCGGGATGTTAACGAACTGCTGTAGTTTACAACCTGTCTGTTTTCTTTTTAGTTGATTTATTGGTAGTTAAATTTTTCTTGTCCGTTTTGTTATTTGCTCAATTGGCAGCTTTGTCAAGCTAAATGTCCGTTTTGTTACTGTGTAATTGCACACTTTTGGAACAACGAAACTATTGACCCCCCATCATGAATATTTTAATTAACGAGCAAAATTTAACGAGTATGGTTACTGCCCCTAAACCAAAAGCTATTGTTAAATGCCCGCGTTGCAGTAATGAACAGTGTGAACGTATACCGCGTGGTACAATAGTAAAAATGCTTTTTTCAGAAAATAAGAAGCACTATATGTGTACAAAATGTTTCAAGAAATTCTACAAGACAACATAGTATAATGTTATTAAAACCATCTTTATAAACTTAGGTACCCGTTCTTTATACGGTTTTAATGTGGGAGCCCTCCGGAAACGGAGGGCATTTTTTTTGGTAAAATACCTGTTGCATGTTCGGGGTGTTTTTAATCTTTCATAAATTAACGGCATGAAACTGACTGACCTTTATTTAAAACCGGCCCAAACCCTCGCGGCCGCATTGTTAATCTCGGGTGCCTTAAGTAATTATGGTGCCTACGCGCAAACCAAGGATGCCGTAGTAGATAACATTGTAAAAGAAGCTAACGAAAACTCACAGCTTAAAAATCTTGCCCACGAATTGCTTGATGTTGTAGGCCCGCGCCTGGTAGGCACGTCGCAAATGCAGCAAGCGAACAACTGGGCGGTTGAAAAGTACAAAAGCTGGGGCGTTGCCGCCCGTAACGAAAAGTGGGGCGAGTGGCGCGGCTGGGAGCGCGGCATATCGCACATTGATATGATATCGCCACGAGTGCATACCCTTGAGGCTACCCAGTTAGCCTGGAGCCCCGGCATGAAAAAGAGCGTTACTGCCGAACTGGTGATCATACCTGATGTGGCCGACTCCGTTGAGTTTAAAAAGTGGTTACCTGCCGTTAAGGGCAAATTTGTTTTAATATCAATGGTACAGCCAACCGGCCGCCCCGATTATAACTGGAAGGAATTTGCCACGCCCGAATCATTCGAGAAAATGAAGAAAGAGCGTACCGCCCAAACCGAGGCATGGGCAGCCCGCATACGCAAAACCGGCTACAATGGCCGTACCCTGCCATTGGCTTTAGAAAAAGCAGGTGCCGCCGGTGTGGTGATCAACAACTGGTCGGCAGGTTTTGGGGTTGATAAAATATTTGGCGCCTACACCAAAAAAGTGCCTACTATTGATGTAGCGCTTGAGGATTATGGTTTGCTGTACCGTTTGATAGAATCGGGCCATAAACCGAAGATCCGCGTACAAACCGAATCAAAAGAAAATGGCGTAGTGCCAACCTTTAACACCATTGCCGAAATTAAAGGTAGCGAGAAACCTAACGAATACGTGATCCTGTCGGCCCACTTCGACTCGTGGGATGGCGGCACCGGCGCTACCGATAACGGTACCGGCACACTGACCATGATGGAGGCCATGCGCATTCTGAAAAAGATATATCCAAACCCTAAGCGTACCATTTTGGTAGGGCACTGGGGCAGCGAGGAGCAGGGTTTGAACGGTTCAAAAGCTTTTGTTGAGGATCACCCGGAGATTGTAAAGAACATACAAGCCGTATTTAACCAGGATAACGGTACCGGCCGTGTGGTTAACCTAAGCGGTCAGGGTTTCCTGAATGCTTATGATTACCTGGGCCGCTGGCTGAGCAAGGTGCCTGATAGCATCCGTACCCAAATTGAAACCTCGTTCCCGGGTGCGCCTGGCCGTGGTGGGTCTGATTTTGCCTCTTTCGTAGCGGCAGGTGCTCCGGCATTTTCGCTGAGCTCGAACAGCTGGTCGTACGGTAACTATACCTGGCACACCAACCGCGATACGTATGATAAGATAGTGTTCGACGATTTGCGCAACAACGCCATGCTGGCCGCCATATTGGCCTACCTGGCCAGCGAAGATCCGGCTAAAACATCTAACGAAAAAAGTGTTATGCCAATTAACCCACGCACCGGCGAACAGGCTAAGTGGCCTGAGCAAACCTCGCCAACGCGTCGTGGTGGTTTAGATTAACATTATTTTACTTTTTATACCAACCAGCAAAGGCACCCAATTACGAGGTGCCTTTGCTGGTTAAAAAAAGATAGCATATTACTTTTTAGAAGTAGCTACAATAACAATGCCGCCCACCAGCAACACCCCACCAAGATACGGCGGCCAGCTTACGGTTTTCTCTTTATCTGCCGATACCTGAATCGGCCCCGCATCAATCAGTTTCTCTTTCTTAGTATAGGTAAATCCTGTCCATATCAGCATGGCTGCGCCTATAACTATCAATATAATTCCGGTAACTCTGTTCATAACGTTGGTTTATGTAAATGATAAGCAGCACGGGCGGGAAAATGTTTTTATTTTGGTGATAAGGTGTCGGGTTTGGTCAGATTTAAATATAAAAATACAATCATGAAACTTGAATTCTTAAATGATGTAAGCGACGGTGGAAAATTCCCGCAAGTTGTAACCGATCAACTGATAAGATTATATGATTTTGATAGCTTACAAGCAGATGCTTTAAGACAAGAAATAACAAGTGTGATCATTCAACGTGGCGAAGACCTTAAGTTATCACAGCTTAAATTCATTGAACACTTTAATTGTGATCTAACCCTGCATTTGTCTGATACTGATACAGGCATAATAGCGGTTGATGAAGCTGATTTTATTTGTGATTTAACTAAAGGTGGATATGAAAACATGGTCAACCTTTTAGAACCATTTTGTGTAGAAGCTGAAGCAGGTCATCAATGGCTTTATGAAATAGATACACCTATTGATTTTTTGTTTTCTCCCGACGGTACATGGTAGAAACAGGGGTTTAATAATAGTGCTGATATTGAAAAATAGAGCTGTTGTGGAAGTGGAGTGATGAAAACATATCGCATGGTTAACCCCTCCCTGGCCCTCCCGTGGGGAGGGAATTAAAGACTAAGAAACGTATCGGATTTTATGACTTACCGCTTTGTCATGCTGAGCTTGTCGAAGCACTCGCCTCTTGGTAAGGCTCTCGATCGCCCTTCGACAGGCTCTGGGTGACATGGTCTGGGCTAACTTTTCTCCTATTATTTTTGTCATTTCGACGAAGGAGAAATCTGTCGCTTTGTTATAGAACGTATACAGATTCCTCCTCGTACCTCGTTCGGAATGACAAGATTAAAATAAAAAAGCACAGCCCTTAAATAACCTCTCCTACCGGCATCAGAAATGCCCGGAGCTGCACAATACCTGCCTAAGCACACCCTTTCACCGGGCAGGGCGCAGCCGGCGATGCTTTATTAAGAGTTTGTGCTTTATTCAGTAGGTTGTGCTTACAATTATCGTCAGTCTGCTCTTGGGCGCAGGGCCCAGTTACTTTGTCTTAGACACAAAGTAACCAAAAGTCAAGGCAGAAAAAACCTTCCGCCCACAAGGCCATACTCCCTGGCCCGGTTTTCTGCCAGGCCGACGCGCTTTTTATTTGAAGTTTTTATAAAAGTCTTCCCCCTCGGGGAGGATTTAGGAGGGGGTGTACGAGGAGAAATCTCCCGCTTTACTAATGAACATGTACAGATTTCTCCTCCGTCGAAATGACAGGGTGAGTAAATATAAAAAACGCGTCATTGCAATAACGAGATTATATAGAAGTCATCCACAACGGACTATCAGCCCACTCACTCTTTAAAATACTATAGTAAGCAGAGCTCCGCAGAAAGCCATCGTATAATTTTAAGTGCTGCCTCACGGTGCCTTCATACTTGGCACCTAAACCAGCTATGGCTTTGCACGAGCGGATGTTACGTTCATCGGCACGGAGTTGGATGCGGTTGAGGCCGAGCACTTCAAAGCCGTAGCGCAATATCTCAAACTTCATGGCTTTGTTGAGGCCGGTGCCGCGAAACTCGGGGGCTATCCACGTCCAGCCCAGGTGGGCATGCTCGTGCTGCCATGATATTTCGGCGAGGCGGGTTGTGCCTGCTATGCAGTTGGTGGCGACATCAATAATGGTGAAAACCATACAGGTTCCCGCTTCGCGTTCGGCAATGGCTTCGGTTATGTATTTACGTAGTTCGCCGGGCTGTGAAAGATCTGTGGGGCTATACATCCAACATGCCTTATCATTGGCTATGGGTTGCAGTTCGGCCTCATCGCTCGGTTGCAGGGGGCGTAATATTACTTTGGCATTTTGCAGCGTGGGCGACAGGTTAAACTTCATAGCTTAATATTTTATGCACGATAAATCTAAACAATGTAGCTTGAACGCATGAGTGTAAGGTGAACTTTAAAAAGAATATTTTGTACATTTGATATAGTGTACTTAATCGCATAGAAATGACAACTTTAATAATGGAATTTCCTGATAACGCAACCGCTGCTGCGATATCCGGCATTATCAAGGAGGCAAAAAAGGCCGGTGCCTCGATCCATTTAGAAAATGAGCACGATCTTTCTGAGAAAGAATTTGAGCTCTTAAAGGAATCATACAAAGAAGCCCTGCAAATAAAAACAGGCAAAACCACAGCAACCCCATATACTGATCTGTGGGATGAATAATTCCGTTTTCGTTTCTGCCGCCTTTAAAAGGGAGGTTAAGCCTTTAGCAAAGAAATACAAATCGTTAAAAGAATCCTTAGACAAGCTTGTTAAAAACCTAACGGACAATCCTTACTTAGGGGATGCCTATGGTCATGATATTTTTAAAGTAAGACTGGCAGATCCGAGCAAAGGAGTTGGTAAAAGAGGCGGCTTTAGGGTTATGTATTACCATCTCCAGAAAACTGAAGATGGTATTCAAATATTAATGATGTCGATCTACGACAAATCAGAACGATCAACCATAAAAAAGGCCGACGCCATTAAAATTTTAGATGATATTTTGAAAGAGCACAATGCGGGTGAATAATTAACATCAGCAAATTTGCTCCAGCATATCTATATATATCCCTATCCCCTGCTCTATCTCATTCACATAAATAAATTCATCGGCAGTGTGTGATCGCGCCGAATCGCCGGGACCAATTTTGAGTGATGGTATATCGAGCAATGATTGGTCAGACGTGGTTGGCGAGCCGTAGGTATCTCTGCCAAGGGCAATACCGGCCTGAACGATCGGGTGGCTTTTATCTATTGATGATGGTTTAAGGCGGATAGATCGCGGCTTAACCTCGCAACTTACATGCTCACGGATAATATCCAGCACTTCCTCATTACGGTAAGCATCGGTAACGCGCACATCAACCGTAAAGGTACAGCTGGCGGGCACCACGTTATGCTGCGAACCGGCATTGATAATGGTAACCGACATTTTCACCGGCCCAAACACTTCCGACTCCTTCGGAAACCTGAAGTTGCGGAACCACTCAATATCCGTAAGCGCTTTGTAAATGGCGTTGTCGCCTTCCTCGCGGGCGGCGTGGCCGGCCTTGCCGTGGCTGGTGCAATCCAGTACCATCAATCCTTTTTCGGCAATGGCCAAGTGCATCAGGGTAGGCTCGCCTACAATACCAAAATCAAGCTTACCCAAATCAGGGATGATCAGCTCCAGGCCGTTAACGCCTGATATTTCTTCCTCAGCAGTGGTAGCCAAACAAAAGTTATATTTCAAACCCTCCTGCTCATAAAAGTACAGGAACACAGCGATCAACGATACCAAACATCCACCGGCATCATTACTGCCCAGGCCGTAAAGTTTACCATCTTCAATTTTAGCATCAAATGGATCGCGGGTATAGCCTGAGTTGGGTTTTACGGTATCGTGGTGCGAGTTAAGCAATATGGTAGGCTTAGCCGGGTCGAAATGTTTATTCCATGCCCAAAGGTTATTGAGCTTGCGGTGCACTTCGATGCCGTGCTGTTTCAGGAATTGTTCTATAAGGTCGGCAGTGCGGTCTTCCTCTTTACTGAATGAAGGTGTAGCGATCAGTTGCTGAAGCAACTGTACCGCCTGCTGAAAAAGATGCTGTTTATCGGTCATATAAATCACGGAACGATCCCGTTTGGTAAGGCGCAAAAATAAGCTTTTTTGCTGATTATTAATTTTTAGAAAAGCTATACCTCGTTGATGTATTCATCCTCAATTTTTGACGACTTGCGGGTATCGCTCATGGTACCATATATCAGCAACGATATAAATATGCATACCGTAACGTAGTAAAAGAACCATTCGGGATGGCCCTGGCTTTTTAGATACAGGGCGATATATTCAGCCGTGCCCCCAAAAAGCGATACTGCGATAGCATACGGAAAGCCTACCCCCAAAGCCCGCACATTAGCCGGAAAAAGCTCGGCCTTTACCACCGCGTTGATGGAGGTATAGCAGCTTACCACTACCAGCGCCAGCATAATGAGCATGAACGCGGGCACAGCCTCATGCGTGTTACTCAACCTGTTTAGTATGGGCACCGTTACCAGCGTGCCTAAAATACCAAAAGCGACCAATAGTGGCTTGCGCCCTATCCTATCGCTCAGCAAACCAAACAGGGGTTGCAGCAACATAAAAAACACCAGTGAGAGGGTTGATATAAGGGATGCCTCCGGCTTGCTGAATTTACTGGTATCAACCAAAAACTTTTGCATGTAGGTGGTAAATGTATAAAAGGCAACGGTACCGCCTAAAGTTAAGCCCACTACGGTAAATACCGCCCGGGGCTGCTGCGCTAAAGCACTAAGTGTACCTTTTAATGGGTTGGCACTATCCTTTTGGTTTTGGTATGATGATGATTCCTTTAAGCTGCGGCGCAGGTACATGGTGATGATTGCCAGCATAGCCCCTACCACGAACGGAATGCGCCAGCCCCAATCATGCAACTGATCTTCGCTCAGGAAAACCCTTTGCAGCAATACCAGTACGCCCATGGCCAGCAGTTGGCCCATAATGAGTGTTACATATTGAAAGCTCGAATAAAAACCACGGTGTTTTTTATCGGCCATCTCGCTGAGGTAGGTGGCGCTGGTGCCGTACTCACCACCTACACTGAGGCCTTGCAGCATGCGGGCCAGCAGTAACAATAGCGGCGCGAAAATGCCTATCCTATCATACGATGGTATTATGGCGATGATGAGCGAACCCAGGCTCATCAGCAATACCGAGAAGGTGAGCGCCGTTTTCCGTCCTTTTTTATCGGCGAACATGCCCATCAGCCAGCCGCCTATTGGTCGCATTAAAAAACCTATGGCGAATATGCCTGCCGTATTCAGCAAGCGTACGGTGGGGTTGCTGTCCTTAAAAAAGGCATCCGAAAAATATAGCGAGAACGACGAGTAGGCATACCAATCGTACCACTCTACCAAATTACCCATGGAGCCGCCAATAATGGAGCGGAGGCGTTCGGCAGTGGTGTGCGGTGCAGATGTTTGGCTCATGGTTTAAAAGTAGCTTTTTTTATGGTGAAAGCTGAAAGGTTAAAGCTGAAAGGTAAAAGGAGAAAGGTTTTGGAGTGAGTGATGAGTTTTGAGCTGAAAGGTTAAAGGATAAGGGTTTGGAGCGAGTGGGTTTAGTTAATGATGGCTTAATTGTTCAATTCATGCAAAACCATTATTTTGCGGCATGCTTATCACAGAGGATTTTTTGCACTATGTATGGAAGTTCAGGCTTTTTGACCGCGCCGAACTTAAAACGGTTGAGGGTGATGAGATAGAGGTATTCTCCGCCGGGCTGCATAACAAACATGCCGGGCCCGATTTTCAGAACGCCCGCCTGCGCATTGGCGAAACTACCTGGGCAGGTAATGTAGAGCTGCACATATCCTCGGCCGACTGGCAGCGCCACGGTCACAATACCGATAAGGCTTATGATAGTGTGATACTGCATGTAGTTTACCGCGATGACGCGCCGGTTACCCTACCCAACGGCAGGCGTATACCCACACTCGAACTGCATAACCGCATAGCGCCCGAATTGTATAACCGCTACCATAAACTCCTTTTTGGCGAGCGGCAATTTATCCCCTGCGAGGCTAATATGGCCGGGGTCGACAGCCTGTCCATGAGTACCTGGCTATCGCGCATTTTGATCGAGAGGCTCGAAAAACGGTCGGAAGCGGTATTGACCGCCCTTGCCACCAACCGTGGCGATTGGGAAGAAACTTTTTACCAGTTTTTAGCGGCCAACTTCGGCTTTAAAACCAATGCCTTGCCGTTTGAGTTGTTGGCACGTTCGCTACCGCAAATTACACTCGCCAAGCACAAAAACAATCCGCTGCAAATTGAGGCGCTCATATTTGGGCAGGCCGGTTTTTTGGATGGCGATATGGCTGATGATTATCCGCGGAAATTAAAAACCGAGTATCAATACCTTAAACACAAGCACGGCCTTAAGCCTATTGATAACCACCTATGGAAGTTTATGCGTATGCGGCCGCAAAACTTTCCTACCATCAGGCTGGCGCAATTTGCCGGGTTAATTGTACAATCAAACCATCTGCTAAGTAAAATACTGGAGATACGTGAGGTGGATATTCTGCGGAGTTTGTTTGATAGCATCAGCATCAACCCTTACTGGGAAAACCATTACCGCTTTGATGCCGAAAGCAAGCCATCGCCCAAAAACCTGGGCAAAGCCTCGGCCGATGTGCTGTTGCTTAATACGGTAGCGCTGTTTTTATTTACCTATGGCAAGCAGCACAGGCAGCAGTACCATATAAACCGTGCGCTAAAGTTGTTAGAAAGTTTACCTGCCGAAAAGAACAATATTACCGCGGATTTTGTTAATTTAGGATTGAAAATAAAAACAGCGTTTGAAAGCCAGGCATTGCTCGAACTAAAAAATAATTACTGCGACCATAAGAAATGCCTTGATTGCACCGTTGGTAATAAGATACTAAAGCTAAGCTGATATGTTACAGAGGATAATCACCTTTTTTGAGCGTTACTCTTTCGGGGTATGTACCTACCTCGGCAGCCGCTTCAATGTATCTATCGCTAAAATCCGTTTATTCTTTATCTACTCGTCGTTTTTGGCGGTAGGTTTCCCGCTGATATTCTATTTCTTCGCAGGCATAGTGCTTGATATCCGCAACTACGTTAAGCGTACCCGTACCCGCCTTACTGATTTGTAATCATTCAAATCAACATTAACCAAAAGTTAATTTTAAAGCTTCCGTTAATTGCAAATTTGTAAAACAAATCTCTCTCTCTGTTCATTTTATATAGTTAAATAATTTATGCAGAATGGCATATATTTACAAGCTTTAACTGACGAATGACTGGCAACACCCCATCTGAGGCCAATTTTGATGATACCATATTTCGCACCCTCATTGAGGAGTCGCCAACGGCCGTAGGGTTGTATGTTGGCCGCGATATGCGTATACAGCTTGCTAACGATGCCATGCTTAAGGTTTGGGGCAAAGGCAGTAATGTTATTGGCCAAACCCTGCACCAGGCCCTGCCCGAGCTGGAAGGCCAACCCTTTCATGGCTTACTTAATGATGTTTTTACCGGCGGCGAGCCTTACGAGGCTACCGAGGATCGGGTCGATCTGGTAGTTGATGGCCGTTTACAAACCTTTTACTACAACTTTACTTACAAGCCTTTAAAGGATGCTGCCGGCAAGGTATGGGGCATACTCAATACCGCTACCGATGTATCTGAACTTGTACGCACCCGCAAAAAACTGAACGAGAGCGAAGAAAGCACCCGCTTTGCCCTGTACGCCAGCGAGCTTGGTACCTGGGATCTTGATCCGCTTAACAACATCATCACCTGGGATCAACGTTGCAAGGAGCTGTATGGGTTCCCGAAGGATGATGTTACCACTTATGCCGAGGTGCTCAACAATATGCACCCCGATGATGCCGGGCGTGTTAACGAGGCGGTACAACGTGCCTTGGATATTAACTCCGGTGCCGAAGGAAATTACTTTTGCGAGTTCCGCACCATTGGCGCTACCGATAAGCGCTTGCGCTGGCTGCGCTGCAAGGGCAAGGCTTATTTTAATGCCGGGGGCACTGCCTACCGTTTTGCTGGTACTGCCATGGATATTACCCGTGAGGTGGCCGACACCCAACAGCAGCGCGAGTTAACGGCATTAGTTGCCGGCAGCGATAATATTATTTACGTTGCCGATTTAAATAACAGGCTTACCTACATTAACAAAACAGGGCAGGATGTACTGGGCATAACTGACGCCGCGGGCTTATTAGGTACCGAAATTTTTATGCCCGATGATATGCAGCGCCTGCAACGCGAGGCTTTGCCTGCCCTATTTAAAACCGGCAAATGGAAAGGCAAAATGCGGCATCGCAATCAGCTAACCGGCGAGCCTGTGCCTGTACATATCAACGCGTTTCGTATTGATGACCCGATAACCGGTAAGCCCAGCGGTTTGGCAGCCGTAAGTCGTGATATGCGGCCCGAGATTATGGCTAACAGCGAAAAGGACAAGTTATTGGCGCTGATAGATAACAGCAGCGTTTTTGTAGCGCTATCAAACCTGGATGGCTTTGTTACTTATGTGAACACCTATGGGCGTGATATGGTAGGGCTTGATAGTATTGAGGATGCACAAAGGCAAAACTCAGACTATGTAGTACCCGGCCAGATGGAAAAAATAATTGACGGCTACCGTAAAAGTATGGCCGAAACCGGCATGTGGACCGGCAAGGTGGTTTACAAGCATTTTAAAACCGGCGAACTTATACCCGTTGAGGGCAAAACCATATTGGTGTACGACCCTATAACCGGCCAGCCCGCCGGGCGTGCCAGTATAGTGCGCGACTTAAGGCAGGAAATTGCCGACAAGCAGGCCTTGCTGGAAAGTCAGCACCTGCTGTACAACATTACATCAGCATCGCCCACCGTGTTGTGGATGACCGATAAGGATGGCAATACCACCTATGTTAACCAAACCTGGATCGACTGGACAGGTCAAAGCTACGAAGAAGCTTTAGCCGGCGGCTGGTTAAACTTTATTTATGAGGATGACCGAGAACAAGCCGTTAAGGATTTTACCGAAGGCCTGAGCAATCGATCTGCATACGTATCAAACTTCAGGTTAAAGCGTAAGGACGGAGCAGTTATTTGGTGCGTAGCTAAGGGCAACCCGCAACATTATGCCGATGGCTCGTTCGCGGGTATTGTAGGTTCATGTACTGATATTACCGAGAAAACCCTGATAGACCAAAAGCTGCAACAAACCAACAGCGAGCTTACCGAGCAAATGAACCAGTTTTCGTTTGTTACCGATTTTATGCCCGTACAGCTATGGACAACCGATCTTAGCGGTGAGGTTGATTATGTGAACCACGGCATGGTTGACTATTTCGGTGTAAAGGCCGAAGATATACTGGGTTCAAACCTGCAAAAATTTGTGCATCCTGATGATATGCCTGTTATTAACCATACCTGGCAACGATCATTAGATACGGGCAAACCTTTCCAGGTAGAATTCAGGATCAGGAATGCTGAGGGTGTTTATAAATGGCACCTATCAAGGGCATTGCCTTTTTACAGCGAGGGCAATATGGTTAAATGGTTTGGCACCAATACCGATATTGATCAGCATAAACAATTGCAACGCCAAAAGGACGACTTTTTAGGCATCGCCAGTCATGAATTAAAAACGCCTGTTACCAGTATAAAAGCCTACGCCCAGGTGCTTGGCGCCATGCTTACTAAAGAGGGCGAGCACAGCAAGGCCGCGATGGTTACCCGGATGGATAGCCAGATAAACCGCCTCACCAACCTCATTGGCGATCTGCTTGATGTTACCAAGATAAACTCGGGCAGGTTGCAGTTCAACAAAACGTGGTTTAGTTTGGATGATCTGGTTAAAGAGGTGATGGACGATTTGCAACATACCACCATGAAGCATACCCTTGTGGAAAATTTTTCCCACACCGGAAATATCTACTCAGATCGTGATAGGTTGAGCCAGGTGATAGTAAACCTGATCAGCAACGCCATCAAGTATTCGCCTGCTGAGGGTGAGGTGATTGTGCGCACGCATCGCGAAAACAACACCGTAACGGTAAGCGTTGAGGATTTTGGTATCGGTATTGCAAATGATAAACAGAACAAGGTGTTTGAGCAATTTTATCGTGTAAGTGGTAATAAGCAACACACTTTTCCGGGGCTGGGGCTCGGTTTATATATCTCCTCAGAAATAATAAAACGCGAAGGCGGCAAAATGTGGGTAAACAGTGTTGAAGGCAAAGGATCAACCTTTCACTTTAGCCTGCCCGTGCCGCCCGAAAATGATTAACAATATATTTTTATACAGATACTTTTACCTTTTATTACAATGACAAGCCTGAAACATAAAAAAATAATGATAGCAGATGACGACCCCGGGATTGTTGATGCCGTTGAGATGCTGCTTGAATTTGAGGGCTACGCCGTTACCTCCACCGTTGAGGGTTCGGCAGTACTTGCACTACAGGATAACTTACCCGACTTGCTGCTGCTTGACATTTGGATGAGCGGCGAGGACGGTCGTGATATTTGCCGTTCACTTAAGGGCGATGCTACCAAAAAGCACATCCCGGTGATCATGATATCGGCCAGTAAGGATATCAAGGATTCGGCCATGCAAGCCGGCGCCGATGATTTTTTGGCCAAGCCGTTTGAGATGAATGATTTGTTAGGGAAGATAGAGGCATTGATAGCAAGGCCGACTATTTAAATAACATGTCATTTCGAACGAGGTACGAGGAGAAATCTCTCGCTTTGTTATTAAACGCAGACAGATTTCTCGCTGGCGCTTCGAAATGACAAAAAACTATAATCACGTCATTGCGAGGTACGAAGCAATCTCTGTAGGACGATCCGCAAGATAAGTCGCTCGGAGATTGCTTCGTACCTCGCAATGACGCTTAATTATACACTACCTCCCCATGATAAAAACACTCCTCACAACCGCTATAACATTACTCCTAACCCTAAACAGCACGCCCCAAAACAACGGCGATGCCATATTAGGCAAATGGACATCAGACGATAAAAAACTTGTTGTGCAGATGTATAAACATGGCGATGAGTACCGCGGCAAAATGGTTTGGTTTAAGGATGATGACAGCAAACCCATGGACCAATGGACCGACAAGCACAACCCCGACCCCAAACTTCGCGAACGTAAATTATTAGGTATGGATGTAGTTACCGGTTTGGTGCATAAAGGCGATAGTTACGAGGGCGGCTCCATCTACGAAGCCAAAAGCGGCAAAACCTGGAGCGCCGCCGCCAAGCTTGATGGCAATGATGTGTTAAAAGTAAAAGGCTACTGGCACGTAAAACTCCTTGGCCGAACGATGATATTCAGGCGGGTAAAATAGCCTGAAACAAGAACGGCGCTCCAAATGAAGCGCCGCTTTTGTTTTATAAATAACTCTTGATAGTACTCAATAGAGATTCTTTGAAAGAATATATTTCATCAAGCGTTTCAATATCTTTTTTCACGAAATTTTTGGCTTCATCAACCAAAGCAATACTTAATTTTTTCTTAGTGAAAAATAAACGACAGATTGGCTTACGATTGTTATCATCTAACAAAATAGCACAATAACTAAGCGCATCTCTTAAAATAACACGCTTAGGATCGATCAATTCACTCACAATAGATTTTATGATCATCGAAGCAAATACTTCTTCTTCGGTTGTTTCTATCTTGCTTTCAGAATCTTGAACAGATGCAGCTTCATTTAACGGCTCAACTACCTCATCTACTTTTTCAACTTGTAAGGCAGATTTTAATCTTTCATTAATGAGGTCGCTTGAATAGACAGAACAAGCCTTTTTAGTAATAGCTTTAAACTGCTATAAAACCTTTTGGGTAATTGTGCTTGGATATACTTTTCTTGCAAAATATTTAACAAAATCATCACTCGGGTCACCAAACTCCTGATGTAAAAGATGCTTTATCTGGTTTAGATATTTTAGCTCACTGGCCGTATTGGTAATATTATCAATATTAAAATATGACTTATGAAATTTCTTTAGTTCAGCAATCTCGTTCTCTTTAATATCTGTAATTTTAAACTCAAAAAATGGCTTTTCGTCCATTTTATTTGGAGTAATTAAATCTGTATAAAAACGATAATCGACGCCATTGGTCAGCAATGCAAACTTTGCAGCAGTTGTATGAAAATATCTGAATAATTGAGAGTTATGTGGGTTGAGATCTTGTGTGTAATGTTTGCACTCAACAAGTAAAATTGGATTTCCTTCGCTTAAAATTGCATAATCAACTTTTTCACCTTTCTTAATTCCGATATCTGCAATAAATTCCGGGCTTACTTCAAAAGGGTTAAACACGTCATATCCTAATAATTGGATAAACGGCATAATAAGAGCGTTTTTGGTAGCTTCTTCAGTTTGAATTTGAGGACACAATTTATCTACACGTGCAGCAAATTGCAATATGGCATCTTTGAAATCCATTTTGTGATAAGGTTTTTGTTAGTGTATTAGATTACTTAATGAGCAATTATACAAAATATTGTCTTAAAACAAAATGCTATAAAAAAACAAAAGCTCAGCATAAATATGCTGAGCTTTTTATATCGAATTACTAATTAATCGAATATAGAATTAAGCTTTGCCGAACTCGCCGTTAGCTTTAAATTCAACTTCTTCGCTTACTACGGCAGCAGGTACTGAACCTACACCAAAGTCGGTACGTTTAATGGTACCATTAACCTGGAAACCGGCAACGTCTTTTTTAGTCATCGGGCTAACTTTAGCACCACGGAACCATAGGTCAAGAGTTACTGGTTTAGTAACACCGTGCATGGTTAAGTTACCGGCAACTTTAAATTTACCGGCACCGGCAGGGGTTAATTTAGTGCTTTTGAAAGTGATGGTTGGGTATTTTGCAGCATCAAAAAAGTCGCCGCTTTTTAGGTGGGCATCACGTTTTTCGTTATCAGTATCAACTGAAGCTGTTTGTGCGGTAAAATCAAAAGTAGCATCGCTAAAATCAGCTTTTGATGAAGTGATGGTAGCGTCAAAATCTTTAAAACGACCGTCAACGTCTGACAGCATCATGTGCGTAGTAGTGAATTTCAGGTTAGCGTGAGCCTTGTCAAGCTTCCATGACGACTGTGCAAAAACAGCAGTTTGCATTAATACAGCCGCTAAAAGGATAATTGTTTTTTTCATCGTTGTGTTATTGTTATTTTATTCTTTTCGTTTTTTAAGATGAGCAAATGTAAGGATAGTTTAGTCATTCGAAAAAATATTTGTTTAAACATCTATTATATTACATCTTGATGATATTCTGCTAAACAACACCATTACAACCCCACAGAGTACCGCTGTTCTCAAATTATACACATGCGTAAACACATTGGCTGTCAGGCTATAGCTAATGTCCCGGTTTTGTAACTTAGTTGATACTTATACGTATAACACCGTATACCCTTAATTTAAATAACAATGCCGCGGGTACGTTACCTGGCTGTGTTGTATAACGTGTTGATTATGAATTTGTGCGTTCGATCTGCTTTTCACATTATAAAAACAGCCATTCTGTTTGTATTGCTTGCCTTTTCAGTATCGGCAAATGCCCAGGTTTCCGCGGGGCGCATACAGGTAAGTTCCGTTTCAACAAATAAAAATACCGGTCAAAATTATTCGTCGTGGTTGGTTGATGATCTTAACGATCTGGTACCCGAAGCATGGCAAAACAACTTTGTATATGCCGATGTAATGCTGAGGTTTAAGTACCACAGCCGCATATCGCAAATTAAACTGTATGATTATACCGGCGTATTTGAAGATAAACCCGCCGAAATATATGCCCTTAACGGCACCCAACGCACATTGTTGGGCACCTTTACCGGCCCTGCTTACGCGGTGTTTCAAATAATTGATCTGCCCGCGGCGGTTGAGGCTGATGCCATTATTGTTCATAAATACAGCAATAACATTCCGCAAAAGGTATTCGCCTATGGTACCGAGGATATCAGCAAGCCAACATCGGCAAGTATTGAGCTGGTGCCTACACTAACCGACGATACACCTGCTAATACTACACCCACCACCCCAACAACCCCTACTACCCCACCGGTTACCGAACCGGCTGATAGCTACGTAAAAATTCCGCTTGACCCAAGCCGCTGGTATCAGCTTAATAACGTGAGCGATGGTTTGCAGGGTTTATTTGATGGTGTTACCGATAAGGAAGTAACCACAGGCTGGGGCAAGCTGTTCAACAATTACGATGCCTACTATCCCGTGCCCGAAGGCGAGCATATCGACATAGCAAAAATAAAATTCTTTAATTATACCGGAGCCCTGGGCTTGTACCCGCTTACTGTTGCCGTTATTGATAGCAATGGTAAACGCACCAACATTGGTACTTACCGTGGCGGTTACTGGAACAGGTGGGTTGGCCCCTACCCTGACCGTGCCGATAAATTCACGCTGGATACTGTAGTTACCAACATAAAATACATTGTGTTGAATTGCTGGTATCAATTCCCTACGGAGATTGAGCTTTATGGTAATTATACCGCAACTCCCGGTCGCCCTACAACCCAACCTGCTGATAGCAGCGAGGTAGCAGACAAAACTTACAAGCTGCGCAACTTTATGGGTGTAAATGCTTTTGAGTGGGATTTTGAAGATCCGGTGGAGCCGTTCACTGTCGAGGCCAAAAGACTGGCGGTAATGCGCACCTTTACGCAGGTAAGGCATTATATGGACTGGGAGAAGCTGGAATCGCAACAAGGTGGTTTTACCTATGCCCCAACACATAGCGGCGGCTGGAATTACGATGCCATGTATAAGGCCTGTGTTGATAACAACATTATGATACTGGGCGATTTGAAAACGCTGCCCAACTGGCTACTGCAATCGTACCCCGAAGATGAGCGCGACTCGGAGAATATCCCGGTTAAATATGGCGCTGACTACTCGGACCCAAAATCATACATCGAACAAGCTAAAGTAGCCTTTCAATACGCGGCAAGGTATGGCAGCAATAAGTGGGTGAACAAGAGCCTGCTGTCAGTAAACGCTACTCCACGCTGGACGGACGACCCGATCAACGAAGTAAAGGTTGGTTTGAACTACGTAAAATACATTGAGTGCGATAACGAGCGCGATAAATGGTGGAAAGGCCGCAAGGCATACCAAACCTCTTATGAGTATGCCGCTAATATGTCGGCATTTTACGATGGGCATAAAAAAACACTGGGCGCAGGTGTCGGCGTAAAAAATGCCGACCCGAAAATGCTGGTGGTAATGGGTGGTTTGGCTGCCGCTAATCCCGAGTATATTATGGGTATGATTGAGTGGTGCCGCATTAACCGTGGTTACAAGGCCGATGGCACCGTAAACCTTTGCTGGGATGTGATCAATTACCATTGGTACTCGCACGATGCCGAGATGATACCTAACTCGGTACCTACCCGTGGCATGGCGCCGGAGGTGAACAACACCATGCAAAAAGCTAAGGACTTTGTGGAGATGGCCAATAAATATTGCGGCGGCATGCCGGTATGGGTTACCGAGGCCGGTTACGATGTTCACCCCAACAGCCCTATACGTGCCATACCTATCGGCAACAAAACCATTGAACAAACGCAAGCCGACTGGATTTTACGCACCGCTTTGTTATATGCCCGCAGCGGTGTTGAACGTCTGTTCTTCTACCAGGCTTATGACGATAATATTCAAAGCCCGGTACAGTACAGCTCATCGGGCTTGCTAAACCCTAACCGTACCCGTAAACTGGCGGCCGATTATTTGAATCAGTTTAACAAGATAATCGGTAAATATACCTACAAGCAATCGTTAAGCAGTACGCCGGTGATTGACCGTTATGAGTTTGAGGGCAACTCGGCTTACGTAATGTACATACCTGATGAAAAAGGCCTTACCAGTAGATACACGCTTGATTTACCAGGTATTGATTCGGCCCGTATCTACACGCCGCAGGCGGGTACTATGCTTGTTAGCAAGCGTAAAGTAAATAACGGGCAGTTTACTGTAAACATCAGCGAAACACCTGTTTTTGTGATACCTGTTGTTAAGGAGCAGGTAGATGTAGCAGCCAACGCTGTAATGTCGCTTAAACAAGGTATTAACTCGGTTAAAAAAACGGATTCGGTTGATAACAGCGCCGAAGCTTATACCATTACGCTGTACCCTAATCCATCAACCAATTATGTTAACGTGAGCTTTAAAAACGATAGCAAAAATGTGGTTAATATTAGCGTTGCCGATGCCATAAGCGGTCGCGTTTACAGCAATAAGGATTACAGTAAACCGGGCAATGATTTTTCGCAGACCATTGACATCAGTAAGATGCCGCAGGGAGTTTGCCTGGTATCAATTAAGCAAAACGACCAAACCATTGTGAAGCGGGTTATCAAAACAAATTAATACTTATATAAACTTTAAATGCCCAAACGAGAAGTACAGGGTAAACAGCGGAATAAACAGTAAAAAGAATACCCTGGCCATTTGTTGCCTGTTGCCGTTACCCTCTACTAATACATTATACAGATCGTTGCGTATGGTGTTGAATTTAGTTTTCATTTTGTGTAAGTTTTATACACAATAGAGGGTTGCGCCGTGCAATGGTTTAAAGCACCGGCGCAAAAATCAACAAAAGCAACTCATCATCAACTATATAAACTGATTGAGCACTTGCTCCAACTGCCCGGCCTGTATCACACCGGATTGGCGCCATTTGCTTTCGCTGTTCTTGAAAACCATCAACGTGGGTACGCTTTGCACGTTGTAGGCATTGGCTACTGATGGGTTTTTATCTACATCAATTTTGATAACGGTAACCTTATCGCCCATGGCATTTTTTACCTGCTGTAATATGGGCGGCATCATTTTACAAGGGCCGCACCACTCGGCCGAAAAATCGATTAATACGGGTTTTTCTGACGCGATGATATCCTGAAAGCTTGCCATAATTCAATATTTTGATTGATAATATAACAGCCCTTACCGATACTTGTTTATCATCCTTTTTCATAATTTCGAGAAAATTTACCCGCCCTTGCAACCATTATCAAACTAATGCCGTCTACATTTTATATAACCCATACCTCATAATTATGCTATCAAAAATCTACGTTACTAAATTTCCGCTTAAAGCATTCATCACAGTACTGATCATTTCGCTTGGCTTATCCGCGCAAGCGCAAAAAATAAAAACCATAGGCAACAAGCTACGTTCGGGCACATCAAATACCACCTTCTCTGTAGTGAAAGGCGCCGAAGCTGGCATAAAAATGAAGGCCGGTAAAAAACCCGTTCAACTGCTTAAGCTTACTTTTGATGTAGAGAACCGCCAAAACGATAGCCTTGCATACAAGGTAAATGTTTACCAGTTTACTGATGAAAAAGCGGGCGAAAACCTGGTTAAGCAGCAAATTACGGGCGCAATGGCACATGGCAAATCTCGCCAGGTGGTTGATCTGTCGACATACAATATTGAAGTTAGCGGCGATATTTTAGTAAGCATAGAGTGGTTGAAAAGCTCGCCGGGGCCGGAGGTTGCATTCTCTATCGGTTTATTTAACGGCGGCACTTACCATAAAGACACCGCCACAGGCGATTGGGAGAAGATACCGGTGGCAGGCATGGACTTTAACATGCAGGTATTGCAAAAAAAATAAACATAGCACATTTTACTTATCTGTAAAAAGTACCACATATACCCCGTTTATCACCATCAGTAATGGTATATAACCTATACCTTTGTTGGTATGATAAGCGGTTACCCGGTATATGATATTTGCACCCTAAGTGGCCAACAGGAACATGACCTGCTGGCCGACCGCTTTGGCGACTATCTGAAAAAGCACGATAAGCTGCATTTTCCGCATAAGCACAGCTTTTATCACTTAGTATATTTTACCAGGGGCAGCGGCACACACGTTATTGATTTTGAAACGTATGATGTTAAACCCGGTCAGGTTTATTTTATGATACCCGGCCAGGTGCACAGCTGGTTTTTTGAAGGGGAGATAGATGGATATATCATCAATTTTTCGCAGGCGTTCTTCACCTCGTTTTTACTGAGGCCTGATTACTTGGATTCTCTGCCATTTTTTAGCGGCAATACTGATGATGCCGTTATTCAGCTTAACGCCAAAACACAAAAGGCGGTTATTGCATTGTTTGAAAGCGTTATTGAGGAAAGCACACAGCATGATCGTTACAGCTTTGACATGATACGCACTGCCATGATGCGCCTTTTCACCCTTGTGGCACGCGAACATAAAAAGCATGCTGAGGTTGTAACGCCAACGTATAACCATACGCTGCTGGCCAACTTTCGTAAACTGATCGAGCAGCATTACAACACGCTTAAGCTGCCAAAGGATTACGCCGCGCTGCTGTACATTACCCCCAACCATTTAAATGCTCTTTGTAATGATATTTTGGGCGTATCGGCCGGTGAGGTGATACGTAACCGCATAATATTGGAGGCCAAGCGTATGCTGATCAACCCAAAACTAACCGTTGCCGATATTGGCGGCCGTTTAGGCTTTGCCGATAACTCGTACTTTACCCGCTTTTTTAAAAAACAGGGCGGACTAACTCCCGACGAATTCAGAAAGAACTTTAACAAATAATACTATGGCTACCCCAACATTAAAACCCGACACACAATATATACCGCAGTTTGGCGCCTTTGTAAAGGCTAAATGCCCACGCTGCCGCCGTGGCAATATGTTTGCCAACAGCATGTATAATTTGACAGGCCAAAACATGTACCACAAATGCCCGCATTGCAGCCTTACCTTTGAGCGCGAGCCAGGGTATTTTTATGTGGCCATGTATGTAAGCTATGCCCTTAACGTAGCCGAAATGGTAACCATTGCCGTGGCAACCATCATCCTCACCGGGTCTGAATCGCCGTGGTTGTATGTGGGTTTATTATTAGGGTCGATACTGGTGTTAGCGCCGTTTAACCTTCGTTACTCAAGGGTGATACTGCTTTACTGGATGACACCGAGCGCCAAATACCGCCCCGAATTATCCGGCGATCTGCCGCATGATCATGTGCATTAACATGAATGTTACAAATTTCCGGCACAGCAATTTAAGCTTATCCATACAAGGCTCATCTTATTAATTTATAAATATTTACATCTCTAAAACTCAAAATCACCGGGTTATCAATCATAAACATTTAGGTTGTATTTAGCTTAACCTGTTAAACCCTCGCCCCAAAACCGAGTTTAACATTTAAACAACCGCCGGCGCAACATTTATTTTGCCGATAATGATTGATAATTTTTTAGCGCCCGGTGGTTGTTTGCTTATGTCAAACTAAAACTTTTGAAAAGAGATGAAAACTTTAAAATTATTTGCCATTGCCATATTAACCTTCGGAGCCGTAACTGCTGCTAACGCCCAGGTACATGTTAGTGTTAGCGCCAACTTTGGCACCCCTGTACGCTACTATGCCCCACCGGTAGTAGTTGAGCAACCCGTGGTTTACGAACGCCCAATTGTTTATCACCCACGTACCGTAGTTGTTGAAAGACCGGTAGTATACCATAGCCGCGCAGTAGTTTACCGCCCGCGCACAGTGTTTTACCATGATCGCCATGTAAGGTACCGCAATGTTAAATACTACAAAGGCCACGGCAAACGTGGTCTGATCCACCAAAAAGCATACTACAGGCACCGCTAATTATGTAGATGTGCAGATATGCAAATGTGCAGATATGCAGATGAGGAGATGTGCAGATTATTAAGTCTGCACATCTTTTTTGTTTATAAATATCACTGCCTATACATTCAATCATCTGCACATTTGCACATTTGCACATTTGCATATCTGCACGTCCTCTCATCCCCACATTAAACTATTTTTACGCAGCAATTACCGTAGCTTAAGTAAATTGCGATAAATATATAATATGCACAGAGGCGGTTTTTTTATTTCCTTCCTGATATTCGCGGCAATAAGTTTGCTGCTTGACTGGTATGTATTTTCGGGTCTGCGCACACTGGCCACCGGTTGGCAATCGCGCTGGAGTAATTTGCTTGCCCGTGGCTATCTCGTTATTTCAATTGCCGTTACATTAACCTTTGTATTAGGTATAACGCTGACCGATACCTCACGCGGACTATCGCAGTTCCACATGTGGTCGCTTAGCGTGTTCCTTACCTTTTTTGTAACCAAGATAGTTTTTGTGATCGTGCTGTCGCTTGGCGATCTGGGTCGATTTGTAACGGGCATTGCATCTAATGCGGGCAAAAAAGGCATTGAGCAAAGCCGGCCTTACTTTCCGCAAAGGCGTAAGTTCATCAGCGAGATAGCGGTATTGTTAGCCGCTTTGCCTTTCAGCGGCTTTATCTATGCCATGTTTAAGGGTAAGTATGATTATAGGGTGCATCGCCACGATGTTTACTTTAAGGATCTGCCTGAAGCATTTAATGGCTTTACCATCACCCAACTATCCGACATTCATGCCGGTAGTTTTGACAATATCGATGCTGTGCAAAAGGGTATCGACAAGGTAATTGAACTTAATAGTGACCTGTTTGTTTTTACCGGCGACTTGGTGAATAACGTTGCTGAGGAGATAGAACCGTACATTGAGCGTTTTGGTAAGATCAGGGCTAAATACGGGCAGTATTCCGTTTTAGGCAACCATGATTATGCCGACTATATACAATGGGACAGCGAGCAGGCCAAAGCCAAAAATCTGGAAACCCTGAAAAAACATCACCATGAAATGGGCTTCCGCCTGATGCTGGATGAAAACATACCGCTTGAAAAAAACGGACAAAAGATAAACCTGGTAGGTGTACAAAACTGGGGTCACGGTTTTGTTAAGGTAGGCGATCTGGACAAGGCGCTGATCGGGCTGAACGAGGATGACTTCAAGGTACTCCTATCGCACGACCCTACCCATTGGGAATATGTAACCCGTTACCACAAAAATCCGGTACACCTAACCCTGGCAGGCCATACGCATGGAGCCCAGTTTGGCATTGAGGCGCCCGGCTTCCGCTGGAGCCCGGTGAAATACCGCTACCTGCAATGGGCAGGCTTCGCCGAGCAAAATGATCGTAAACTATACGTAAACCGTGGCTTCGGCTTCCTGGCATTCACCGGCAGGCTCGGCATATGGCCGGAGATAACGGTGTTGACTTTGAAAAGAGGATAAAGGGTATACAGGAACCCCTCCTAAATCCTCCCACTTGGGGAGGATTTTAAAAAATTGTCATTTCGAACGAGGTACGAGGAGAAATCTGTCGCTTTGCTATTGAACATGTACAGATTTCTCCTCCGTCGAAATGACATTGTGGATAACACATAAAAAACGCGTCATTGCGAGGTACGAAGCAATCTCTTTAGGATATTCTTCAGGACAAATCGCTCGAGGATTGCTTCGTACCTCGCAATGACGTAATTGGCTAAAAACCGTGCCCACGAAGATAATTACATAAGGAAAGTAGCATTTTCCAGACAATAAGCACCCTTGCTTTTACTACCTTTGCCGCCTATGGCAGATACTCCAACATCGTTAAAAAACATTTACGACAGCATAATTTTTGATCTCGACGGTACCTTGTGGGATAGTACCGCTAATGTGGCCGTGGCCTGGCAGGCTGCCAAGCAAAAGGTTGATTTTGTTAGGGATGATATTACACAGGCTGATGTTCGTTCAATTACCGGGATGGCTTACGATGCCATTTTTGTGAAGCTGCTGCCTTATCTGGATGATGCACAGCGTAATGAATTTAAAGCGCATTGTTCGGTAAGTGAGCTTGAAACGCTTAATGCCCTGGGCGGCGAGCTTTACCCGCAATTGGAAGAAACGCTGCAATATTTAAAGGAGCGTTATCGCCTGTTCATAGTAAGTAATTGCCAAAATGGTTATGCCGAAACATTCTTTAATTTCAGCAAGCTGAACCATTACTTTGAGGGTTTTCAGTGCTATGGCACCAAAGGGCAGCCAAAGGCAGAGAATATTGTAGATATAGTGAATGATTTTGACCTGAAAGCGCCGGTTTACATAGGCGATACCCAGGGCGATTACGATTCTACTGTTAAAGCGGGCGTACCTTTCATTTTCTGTAATTATGGCTTTGGTAAGGTAGAGAGCGGGCAGGTAGCCACTATATCAAGCTTTGGCGAGCTGAGAGATATACTTTAAGAGATTCAAATTCCTCATAAAAACAAAAGCGGGTAATGCATTGCATTACCCGCTTTTGTTTTTACTACTCCATGGGTTGTAGTATAGGGGCAAACTTTTGCTCGTATGCCCGGGTTTGCTTTTCAATTTTGGTGGCAAGCGCGTCCTGGTGGGCAGCTTTGGTATAGCGAACCATGTTGTTCAGGATGTATACCCCGAAGTTCACCGTGCGTACATCCACACTGTTCGGGCTATCCTCAAACACTGTGGCATTATAGTCCAGCTCATCCGTAAGATAATCATAAATATTTCCTGTTAGCTTATTGCCCAGTTTGTAGTCGCCTACATGGTAGGCAGCCTCGGCCATGTGCGCCTTACGGTTGGCTACATCCACAAAAGGGTCAAGGTTGGGCAGTACCTCATCAAAGCGGTTTAAAACCTTGCGGGCCATATCAGTTTTACCGTCGGCTATCAGGGCATCGGCCAGGGTCAGGAAAGTGGTGGTAAGCGTAGGGTAAAACATCACTACCGATTGCTGATCAAGAAAACGGGCATGCTTAAAGTTACCGAACTTAAACTTGTTCATCACGTTATCATACATCACTGCGGTATTTACCTTATCACCCTGATCATTCAAGGCAGTATCGGGTTTTAAGGGTAACAAGCGGTAAGTAAAACCTTCGCGGTACAGGTAATCATCCAAACCTATCATGTTGCTCATGCCCGCGGTAACGGTTAAGCATATAGGGCGCTTCCAGTTATTGTGCGCCAGCATATCCAGAATAGCGAGGTTGTTTTTTACTATCAGGTTTGAGTTGTATTTCCATACCACGCTATCGGCTATCATTTTATGTTGATTGGCGCTTACTACCTTGTTCTTGATAACATCATCGGGTTTTACGGTTATCTTAAAGTTTTTGGTAGGCAGATAATTAGCTTCCAAACCACTCTGATATTTTACATGTGTTCGCGGATCGTCTGAAGTAATAAAATCAAACAACTCCTTTACTTCTATGTGGCCGGGGATGTGCTCATCATTAAAGTAAATAATGTCGCGCACACCCTCCTTATATTTATCATAAGGCATGGTGATAGGCAGCGGTGCCGACTCATTCACCTTGTGCTGCATTTGCTTGATCAACCAATCGCTGGTGAACAGGCTCAGGTTAACCAAACGCACATCGGGCCTTATGTTTTCTACCTCCTGCGCATACCATAACGAGTAGGTATCATTATCGCCATAGGTAAACAAAATGGCATTTGGCGGGCACGATATCAGGTAGTTATAAGCCATATCGTGCGCGGTAAGTTTGGTGGAGCGATCGTGCCCGCGCCATTCCTTAAATGCCATCAACACCGGGGCGCATAACAGGCAAAGTGCGGTTGCGGCAAGCGATGCTTTCGGGAACTTAAAGCGTTGCTGCACCCATTCGCTAATGGCTACCACGCCCAAACCTATCCAAATGGCAAAGGCGTAGAATGAGCCCACATACGAATAATCGCGCTCGCGCGGCTGTATGGATGGCTGATTAACGTACAGCACAATGGCGATACCGGTAAAAAACCACAGCAGGGTTATCACCAGTGCATCGCGCTTGCGGCGCTTAAAATGGTAGTACATGCCAATTAAGCCAATAATAAGCGGCAGACCATATAATGGCATGTACGATGGGCTTTCGGTAACTGATTTAGGCAGATGTTTCATGCCGTCAAACAAACCGCTCGTCCAGTTACCGTCAAGACTGGTCATGCTTTGCTGGCCGTCCATATCGTTATAACGACCTACAAAATTCCACAGAAAATAGCGGGCATACATCTGGTATATCTGCCAGCTGAACATAAAACCCAGGTTATCCGCAAAGTTCGGCGTATGGCCATCGTCCATCTGCATCCACTGGCGATAGAATTGCGGGTCGTCGCCATCGTCACTAAACATGCGAGGCAGTATGGTATTATGATCGTACACCACGGTTTGCCTGTAGCCGGTTTTCTTGTATTTTTTTTCGCCCTTGCGGTATCGGGCCTTGCCTTGCACCTGGTCAATAGCCTGCCCATCAAAATATGGCCCGTACAGTAACGGACTTGGCGGATATTGCTCGCGGTTAAGGTAACTGGCCAGTGTAAAGGCGTTATCCGGGTGGGTATTGTTAAGCGTTGGGTTAGCCGTTGAGCGTATAGGTACATACATAAAACAACTGTAACCCAGGTACAAAAACGACAGGCACATCAGCGCCAAATGCACGTAATATTTTTTGTGTTTGATGCTGTACAGCGTACCCCAAACAATACCACCGATAAGTATGATAAAGAAAACAATGGCGCCACTATTAAAGCCTAAGCCAAGCGAGTTCACAAAAAAGAAATCGAACCAACCGGCAAATTTAACCGTGTATTGTATAATGCCGTATTGCACAAAGGCCAGCAGCGCTACTCCTAATAAAAACACCATAAAGCCCTTTTTAAAGGTGACGTTTTTATATCGCCTAAAGTAGTACACCATGGTTAGCGCCGGTATGGTAAGCAGGTTAAGCAGGTGTATACCTATGGATAGGCCCATAACGTAAGCAATAAAAACCAGCCAGCGGTCGGCACCGGGTTCATCGGCATGGGCATCCCATTTCAGTATGGCCCAAAATACCAGGGCTATACATAGTGATGACAGGGCGAACACAATGGTTTCGACAGCCGAAAACCAGAACGTATCCGAAAAAGTAAAGGCCAGCGCGCCTACCAGTCCGGCACCCATAATGCTGATGAGCCTTTGTTGGGGCATGGCATCGGCATAAGTTTTGGCGGTGAGCTTTTTGGCCAAAGCGGTAATGCTCCAAAACAAAAACATGATGGTTGCAGCGCTTGCAATGGCCGAACACAGGTTGGTAAAGTAGGCTACCTTGGTACGATCGCCAAAGGATAGCAGTGAGAACACCTTACCTATCATGGCGAAAAGCGGGTAACCCGGTTGGTGTGATACCTGCAAACGATAAGCGCAGGAGATAAATTCGCCGCAATCCCAAAAACTTACTGATTGCTCGAGCGTGAGCGTGTAGGTTATAGCGGCAACTACAAAGCAAAGCCAACCCAGCAGGTTGTTAATTTTAGTATAAGGCATGGTGGAGTGATGTAAAAGTTTCTTCAATGCCGTAAATATCCGCTTTTTACGGGGAGTAGTATGGGCATTAACCTTTTTTAACAGGAAGTGTTAAATGAGCGTTAAGACAATTACCATAATAACCAAACTATAAAAAAGTAACTACCCAGCCCCAATACGTTTACCAGCAGATATTTCCAGTTTAGCCTTTTCCTCCTGATAATGGCCTTAATGAGCGTGATAACAATAATAGCTAAGCTAATCAGGATAGCTAAAAATACACTAAACAGATCAAGCCCCATAGTACAAGGCCCCGATTTGAAGGTATCAAATGAATTAAATACCCATATCAATAACCAGGTAATTATGTAGTAGATTATTGAGTATGTAACAGGTTTAGCTTTATAGTTCATTCACGGTAAAAATAATCATAACAGTCTTAAAAACAATAGTTGCCGGTTTTACATTAGGTATGTTTACCAATGCCTGCTACGCCTTATTGATCAACATAATAAAAATTGGCCTGCAATTTTTATATCTTGTACCCATAATTAATGTAAATGCAAAACATCTACACTGTTAAACGCTGTAAGTTGATATTGGCCGCGGCCGCCGCTTTATTTTGCGGCAATGTGGCCAATGCGCAATCAGTACAGCTGCCCTACCAGTACCAGTTCTACCAAAAATTTAATGCCGATGTTTATTCAACATCAAACAACATACACACCGCGCTAAAGCCACTGCTTATTGATAGTTCGCTTACCGCGCGGTACGATTCGCTGATGAATTACGGTAACGATACCACCCACAAGGGCTGGGTTTACCGCAAGCTTTTCCGTGAGCATTTGTTTGATGTGCGCAAGGAGGATTATACCTTTTATGCCGATTACTTGCCCGACCTTACCATTGGCCGCGAGTTTAAAGGCCGTAACACCACCTGGCTTAACACTCGTGGTTTCCAGATCGGCGGTACCATAGGTACTAAATTCTCATTCTATACCAGCGGTTTTGAAAATCAGGCCCGCTTTGCCGATTATTATGATGCTTATGTAAACCGTACCGGCATGATCTCCGGCCAATCATACGACCGTAAATTCGGCAGGGAAAAAACCAAGGATTGGTCGTACGTTACGGCAGTAATATCATACACCCCCATAAAGCAGCTTAACTTTACTTTAGGGCAGGATAAGAATTTTATTGGCGATGGATACCGGTCGTTACTATTGTCGGATTTCGCGACCAATTACCCCTTCTTCCGCACTACGGTAACTTTGGGGCCAATACAATACATGGCCATGTGGGCTTACATGCAGGACAGGCAGGAACCCCGTTTTGATACCTTTGGCGATAACCGCCGCAAATGGGCAGCCTTTCATTACATCGACTGGACCATCAGCAACCGGGCATCGTTAGGCTTTTTCAACGCCTACATAGCGCCCGAAGCTAACAAGCAGGGCGTGCACCGCAGCTTTGATGTTAACTTTATTAACCCCGTATTTTTTGCCAGTTCGCTGGGCCCGTCAAGTCAACCGGGAAACTCCATTGCCGGGTTTAACGGTAAATATAAATTCCTGAACAAGCATGCCATTTACGGGCAATTCATGTTCGACCGTGTGCAAGGCAACGAGGGCAAGGCCATCACCACTACAGGCTGGCAGGCGGGCGTTCGCGGGGCTGACCTGTTCGGCGTTACCAACCTGAATTACCTGGCCGAATACAATACCGCTCAACCATACGCTTACAGCGGCGCCGAAAGACTGAGCGGTTATACTGCCTTTAGCGAACCATTGGCACATCCATTCGGCGCTAACTTTAGAGAAACTTTGGGTATACTGAATTACTCTGTAGGCAGGTTTGATCTGCAAGGGAAGGTCATCTACGCAAAATACGGCTTGGATGCCACCGCTACCGATAATAACGGCAAAAATATTCTGCTTGCCTTTAACGGCGACAATATACCGGGCACCAGCACAGGCCAGGGTTTAAGTACTACCTTAAAATACGCTGAGGGCACGGTTGGCTTTATTCTAAACCCGCGCTATAACCTGAAACTTGAGGTGGGCGGCATCTATCGTCAGTTGAGCAACACCGTGGGTACATCAAATACCACGCTGCTTACTATTGGCTTGCGCAGCACCTTCCGTAACATTTATACCGATTTTTAAGCTATCGCGCGAGCAAAATATTAAAGGCGCTGAACATAATGTTGGCGCCTTTGTTTTTTATACAAAACTGATAAGCCATGCCCGAATTACCCGATCTACAGGCGTTTAGCCATAACATCAACAAAAAGTTTAAAGGCAAAACCGTAAAAGATGTTGTTGTGCACACCGGCAAGCTCAACGTTAGTGCCGATGAGTTGAACCACACCCTGCAACACCAAAAAATTGACGAGGTATACCGCGATGGTAAGGAGCTGCACATACGTTTCGATAAAGGCGATGTGCTTGGCCTGCACCTGATGCTGCACGGAAAGCTGTTTTTATTTGAGGAAAAGAACACCAACAAATATCCCATAATTGAAATCAACTTTACCGACGATAGCGGACTTACACTTACCGATTTTCAAAAAATGGCTACTCCTACCCTCAATCCTGAAAAGAAGGAAGCACCCGACGCGCTGGACAAAACTGCCGACCTTGAGTTTTACAAAGAAGTGTTAGGCAGAAGCAGATCGGCTGTAAAAACCATATTGCTTGATCAAAAGGTAATAAGGGGTATTGGCAATGCTTATGCCGATGAAATTTTGTGGCATGCGCGGATATCCCCGTTTTCGGCAAGTAATAAAATACCGGCCGATAAAGTGAAAGTTTTAGCCAAAACCGTTCGGGATGTACTTACCGATGCCGAAAAGCAGATATTGAAAAGCAACCCCGATATTATAAATGGCGAGGTAAGGGATTTTATGCTGATACACAATGCCCGGAAAACCCACAGCCCCGATGGTGCCGAGATCAGGATAAAAGATGGCAGCCGCAAAACCTACTATACCGACGAACAGGAATTATATAAATAAACACTATTTAATATGAAGATCAGCAAATACCTGCACTCGTGCCTGTTGTTTGAGCACGAGGGCCATAAACTGTTATTTGATCCGGGTAAGTTCTCCTTTGCCGAGGGGCGTGTTACTGCCGATATGTTTGCCGGGGTTAACAGCATCGTGATCACGCACATACATCCCGATCATTTCGACCTGGATATATTGAAAAGCATTTTGGCCGTTACCGATGCAAAACTACATACCAACAGCCAGGTTGGGGAACAACTCAACAAGGCAGGGTTAGACTTTACATTGATAGAGGAGGGAGATATCACGATAGGGCCGTTCAGTCTGAAAGCCATATCGGTTACTCACGAACCATTGCTGGATAACCCCATACCACAAATGACGGCCTTTGTTATAAACGACAGAGTGCTTTACCCAGTTGATACCCTCGGCGATGAATTGCTCGATTACAAAGGCATCGAACTGCTATTGTTAGTAACCATGGCACCCTTTGCCAACGAACTACGCATTGCCGCCTTTGCCGATAAAATGCAGCCCAAGCAAATACTGCCCGTACATGATGGTTACGCCCGCGACTTTTTTATATTACAACGCTACGCCAACTACAAAAAGCACTTTGAGAAGCAGGGCATCACTTTCCACGAGGTGTACCAGATAGGGCAAAGTATTACCATCTGATAGCTATAAAACAACAAAAGTCGGAAGTTTTATGAACTTTCGGCTTACGTATAAAACAATAAAAACCCATAGGTATGTTAGCTATGGGTTTCTATCTTAGTAGACTCGATGGTCTGCTAAATCAACACTAAATGATAGCGAGAGATTATTTTCTCTTTTTATCTTTTTTAGTAGTATCAGTTTTTGCAGTATCTGTCTTAGTTGTAGTTTTTGCAGTATCTTTAGGAGCAGTTTGAGCAAATGAACCTAAAGTGAAGGCTGACAATACCAGCACGCTTAATAGCTTTTTCATAGTTTTCGGATTTTAAATTTTAATTACTTTATTTATTATACCAAACAATTACTGAATAACATACAATAAGACTACCACTCTGCTAAAAGCATCATTAAAAGCACAATAAACCCCATTTGAAATACATTTTAAGTATCTAATTATCAGATATTTAAATTTATTTTATAATTATTTTGCCGTTGACGTGCCAGATTCGTGCGGCTAAAAAAGTTGTGGAGTTATTACACAAAGTGCCTATAAATACCCCTCATAATCCTCCCCGAGGGAGAGGATTTTAATAAATGTGTTGTCATTTCGATCGAGGTACGAGGAGAAATCTGTCGCTTGACAAATGAACGCGTGCAGATTTCTCGCTATCGCTTCGAAATGACAAGTTTATTAGGCATTTTAAAAAACGACGTCATTGCAATGACGTATTGATTAACAAAACCAAAGCACAACCTTTAAATAACCTTTATTACCGGCATCAGAAATGCCCGGAGTAGCACAAGCCCAGCCAAAGCATAACCTTTCACCGGGCAGGGCGTAGCCGGCGACTTTTGTTTCTTTTGGTCGCTCAAAAGAAATTTAGGACAGGTAATGAAGCGATTTTGAGAAAGTGCTTTTATTAAGTGGTTGTACTTTTTATGAAAGTCGGCCTGCTCTTGGGCGCAGAGCCCAGTTACTTTGTCTTAGCCACAAAGTAACCAAAAGTCAAGGCAGAAAAAACCTTCCGCCCGCAAGGCCATACTCCCTGGCCCGGTTTTCTGCCAGGCCTACGCTCTTTTTGAAGAACATAATTATATTAAAGTTCTCCCCCTCGGGGAGGATTTAGGAGGGGTTGTACGAGGAGAAATCTGTCGCCTGACTATGAACGCGTGCAGATTTCTCGCTGTCGCTCGAAATGACAAGATCTTAAAAGCGATGGTTTGCGAAACCCCTCCCTAACCCTCCCGTGGGGAGGGAATTAAAAAAGCACCTTATAAAACAAAGCCGTCTACATCCCCCCCTATACTCATTAGCAGTGAAATTGCTTTTACGAAAGACTACCATCATAAACCTCATTTTCCACTAACTGTGTAAGTATGGCTTTTAATAAGGCTTCGCGGGCCCATTGTTGTTCGGTGAGGGTGGCATCGTCGCGGTACCAGGTTATGGGTTCGTTTATTTCGATGCGGGTTTTATATAGGTAGCCTTTTTTGGCGTGTACCTTGGTGCCCTCGTAACTGTTGAGTCCTTCGCTTTTTATAAGGCGGGCAAAACGGGTAAGGGGCAGGTCGAGGCGCAGGCATTCATCCAGAGTGTTCTTGTAATCCTGTTTATCTTCAAGCCATAGAGTCATAGCCTCGTCGGTAAGGTCGTGGTCGGCAATGGCAATGCGACTGTAGTTATAATCAACCGAAATTATTAACCACCATAGTTGCTGTTTTAGTTTTTGTGATAATTTGATCATGACATATGCCCCCCAACCCCCTTCAGGAGGAGCTTTGTGTTAATCGGTAGCGCGGCAAGGCAGCAACTACAGGGATTCAGATTTGATTAAATGTTTGCCCGTGCAGGGCGGTTAATTGGTTTACTTGAGCCCGGGCCGTTCCGGAAGCCAGCCCGGCAGGTATTGTTGAATTGCTGCTATCTCCTTACTCAATCTTGCACACGCCGCCGTGTAACCCTCCATCCGCGCATTGTGGAAGGTTTGCTCGTCAGCATCAGCAGGCATGTGGTTTTGTTGATTAGCCTTAACAGGCAAAAGCTCGGGTGATAGGTAGGCTATATACATGCTACAATTCTTTAAATACTGTAAATTCTTGATAAGATGTTTGGATGTTTAATTAATTAAGTTTAGCTTAGCATCAAACAACGAAACAAATATAAAGATATTTCTGTATTTATATCAAGAAATATTTACAAAATCTTTCTTTATGGATCAGTCTGCAAAACCCAACAAGATTAAAACGGTAAGACCCGAAACTTTAGAGTTCATTATACTCTACACACAGCTTCGTGGTAAGGCATTTTATAATAACACGCAATTAGCTGAGGCGCTTGGCTATAACTCGGCCAGCACAATTACGGAGATTGTTAAAAGCAGACAAAACATCGATCCAGAAAAATTAAAACTTTTTAAAGAAATCTATCAAGAATATTTATCTCCAGCCAAGAATAAAGAAAATAGTACGGCAGTTGTTACCACCAAAAGGCCATTTGAGGGTATACCCATGTACGAAGTGATAGCCACAGCCACCGGAGTTGAGGTTTATAACGATATAAATGACAGCAACCCGGTTGGCCACATGAACTTTCCGGGTATTGAGGATTGCGATTTTGCCTTACCGGTTTGGGGCCATAGCATGTACCCCTACCTGGAGAATGGTTGCTGGGTAGCGCTGAAAATAATTCACGACATGAAAATATTGCCCGGCGAGGTATACTATATTGAATGGGGCGACTACCGTATGTATAAACGCCTGCTTGCCGGTGATACTGCCGACGAGGTGATAGCCCACTCAGACAATACCACCGAAATGGTAGGCAACCGCCTTAAGTACGCGCCCTTTGTGATAAAGATTGCCGACATTAAGAAATTGTGCCTGGTAAAGGATATTCACAAAAAACACAATCACTAATACATTTTTTACATCTACTTAATTTACTATGACTATACGCGAAGCCACACTTGCCGATATATCAGAGATCATGACCATTGTTACCGAAGTGGTGCCATTAATGCAGGCATCAGGCAATTTACAATGGAGCGATGCCTACCCCAACAGCATAGTTTTTGCCAAAGACATAGAGCTGCAACAACTATGGGTTGCCGAGCATGAGGGACAAATTGCAGGGGTTACGGCCATCACCAGCCAATCGGAGCCGGATTACGCGCAGGCGGGTATTGATACCAGTATACCCGCGGTGGTTACGCACAGGCTGGCGGTTAGTCCGCGATTTCAGGGGTTGGGCATAGCGGCGGCGTTGCTTGCCCATGCGGATGTAGTTGCCCAATCGAAAAACATAAACAAGGCACAGGCCGATACCAACACGGTAAACAAGGCCATGCAACGCTTGCTTGAAAAATCGGGGTATAAAAATATGGGCGAAATTGATCTTGCCAACAAACCAGGCTTGCGCTTTATTTGCTATGAAAAAACACTAAGTTAAATTTTTTTCATTTTTTAGGCCCTCATATAAAACCATTTAGGCGCAACATTCGTAAAGGTAGTAAAATACCCTATACGCATGAACGAGTTGATTCCATACGCATACGCAGGCGCAGTTATACTTTTGCTAATATTAATATTTGATATTCGCCAGCGCAAAAAATTCAACAATATTTTAGAGAAAAGCCAGGGCTTTGAGCCTTTGCTGATGAAGCAGGCAACCGCTTCAAAACTATACAAGGTACAAACCGTACTATCGAACGTTGAAAAAGCTAACACTCCGCTTTACCACAAGGTAAGCCAAAAGCTCGACGAAACCACCAACGATTACAATACCGGCAAAATGCCTTTGCCCGAGTATGCCAACAAGTTGGATCTGATACTTAACTACATCAAAAAACACGCTCCGCACGCCGCTTAAGCTTAGGCATTAAAAAACTGCTTTAGGCTTGGCCTCATTGCCAAAATGTTTATAATTGCATCATCATGAGTGATGACGGCATTGTAAAAAGGCTTAAGGTAATTGTAAAGGAGCATGGCGGCCAGGTTGGCCTGGCATCGGCCATTGGGGTTGACCAGGGCTTTATCAGCAAGGTGATCAACCAAAAGCAGGAGATGAGCTACTACCTCATCAGCAAGCTATGCTTTCAGCTCAAATACTCTCCCGAATGGTTAATATTGGGTACCGGCGATAAGAAGATCAACAAAGCCGACGGCGCCAAACTCATTACCGAAATACAAATGCTGCGTACCGAGGTTGATATTTTACACGCCCGCATGCGCGCCTACGAAATTGAACTACACGAATTAAGAGATAAGCTGCCGGGGCAGCAAGCGGTATAAAATAAAAATGCCCGACTTATGCCGGGCATTTTTATTTTCATCCAAGATTCAAAGGCTCATTACTTAGCCGCGTCGCGCAGGGCTTTGATGCTATCATGCGCCGATTGTATATCCTGAGCTTGGGCTGTTACTGTTTCCAATGGTTCGCCACTCAGGCCACCTTCGGTAAGGGCAGTGGTGTATGCTTTTTTAATGGCATCCTCACCCCTCTCGGCTTCGCTTAAAATGCTTGCACGGTCGGTACCGCCAAACAATGATTTTACGTCGATCCACGCGCGATGCAGGGTACCGCTTACGCTGTTACCTGTTTCTACGTCGCCACCGCGTGCAGCTGTAAGGGCGGTAAGCTCCTGGCTAAATTTGCGGCTTTGTGTAGCATAGGTTTGAAACAGCTCCTTCAGGTCGATGTTCTCGTCCTTAATATCGGCAATCGCCTTTTCAAATCCCGCGATACGATCGTTATTGATCTCGATCAGATCATTCAACACGTCAATTGCTTTTTCTGTAGTTTCCATAGTTTTTTGATGTTTGGTTGATAGGTTGCAATCACTGTGCCAGCCTCAACGCATCATGGCTTTTATTACCAGTGCCGATGCCGCTTCACCAAAATCAAGCCCCGAGTAATCGGGGTTAAAACCACCTATGTATGGCACCGCTAAAATATAAATGCGCCCGTTGAAAGCCCCATAACCATCCACCGCTTCAAAGCTATCGTTTATGGCCACTCCCGGCACGGTCAAATAATAATCGCCGGTGCTATCTTTGGTCACCTTACTATCGTTTTTGGCAAGTGCGTCCTGTCCCGCATTTGGGTCACTGAATTTTAGCTTTGCGGGTGTCAGCACACGCTCATCAACCAGGCTTTTATAGGGTATATCGCTAAAGGCAAGGTGCGGCTGCCCTATGCAATCAACAAAAGTTGCATAGTGTTTGGTTTTTTGCCCGCCGTCCTCATCTGTATACGTAACGGTTACGCCTCCACCCTCGGCAGGTTCAATAGTACTGTCATCGCCCACGGCTACAATATCAAGCACACCTGCACTGTGTAACGCAAGCATCTCACCGGCAGAGCTTTGTGGCACGTAAGCTATTACGATAGATATGAGCGGCATCAGCGTTTTTTGCACCCGCAGCATATCCTCTGCCGAAAAGTATTTGGCCGGATAATTCATCGCGAAACTTAATATACCCAGCATCTCTTTCCAGTAAATGGATTCACGTTTTTTTATGGATCGCTCGGCTTCATCGTATTCAGCCTGTAACAGCTCAAAGGCATCCCGGCGTTCGCGCATACCCATCATCAAGTCAACAAATTCCTCCATCTGCATATCCTTAATACGGGCGTAAAACTCAGGATCGTTTTGTTTGATGCCATCCTTAAAGTTGTTTTCAAACACATAATCCAACGGCAAAAAACCATTGTTGGCATCGCGCTCGGCCTTAACCTCATCGGCGCTTAATACCGTATTTTTACCCAGGTGCGAATCTTCCAGATGGAAACGCATGGCAGGCAGCAAACCATTGCGCGAGTGCATCACCATCCTAAAATTCTGGCTATCAGGATATCCCTCATAGGTAAGCTTTCCATCGGCATCCTTATCAAAACTGCCATTGTATCTTGATAGCGTACGGATGGCATCAATAGCCGTTAATGATGAACCACGTATAGCCACCTCATGGTCAGCCTTAAAGGTGAGTTTTGAAGGTGGGTAAGGCGAGTCAAAATAACCCTCAACCTTGCCTTCGTATTTTTTTGGCCAGAAATGTCCGGTACAAATAGCCACACGGTGATGATAAACTTTGCACCCATCGGCAGTAACTACCTGTATCCTATCCTCATCGGGATAGTCGACCACATCGGCCACGGCGGTATTGTAGTTCACAATGGTTTCAATGCCCTTTTCCTTTGCCTGCTGCATCAGCAGCCTGAATTGCTCGGTAAGGTACTGGCCAAACAGCAATCGGGGCAGCACTTTGTATTCGTTAAAACGTTCGGGGTCTATCTTAAACTTATCGAGGGTATCCTTAGGCACGGTGCATATCCAGTCGGACACGGTAGTTACCAGTTCCGGTATCTCATTGCCCGATACGTTGGTAATATGCTCATCATTAGCGCCCGAAGCGCTGTAGGGCATACCCGCGCCAAGCCGGTCGCTTTTCTCGTAGATGGTGATTGTAACGGTTGGGTCGGCATGTTCAACAAGGCGTTTGTATAGAAACATGGCGCTCGGCCCGCCGCCTATAATGCCGATGTTGAGGTGCGTGTGTTTAAGGCTCACAGTATGGTTGTTAATATTTGTTAGTATTTTTTACACTTCTAAGATTCAATAGACATTATTAAAATAATCTAATAGTATAATTGTTTTCTTAGTAATATATTTTAGTAGACATATTGTATAGAATGCTCTACTTTTTCAGTGCATCCCACAAAACCTCGGCAGGGTGCAGGGCTACGGTGCCTGTACCATCCTTAATTTGATGGCGGCAACTGGTGCCCGGCGCGGCTATAATGGTACCGGCACCGGCATTGCGCACCGTTGGGAACAGTACCAATTCGCCTATGCGCATTGAAACATCGTAATGCTTATCCTCATACCCGAACGAACCCGCCATACCACAACAACCCGACGGAATAACATCAACCTTATAATTAACCGGCAAACCCAACACAGTTTGCGATGCAGCTTGTACATTCCAGGCCTTTTGTTGGCAGTGGCCGTGCAACAGTATTTCTTTATGTTCGGCAGTGAATTGTTCGCCGGTTATGTTGCCGTTATTTACTTCACGGGCGATGAATTCCTCGAACAGCAAGGCATTTTTCGCGAGGGTTTGCGACTGAGGCAAAAGGTCTTCGCGAACCAGATCGGGGTATTCATCCCTAAAGCTTAATATGGCCGATGGCTCGATACCGATAATCGGCGCATCATCATTAATTAATGGAGCCAGCAATTCTACATTACGTTCGGCCACCGCTTTGGCCTGCCTTAATAAACCTTTGGAGAGCATAGTACGCGAGCTTTCCAGATGTTGCGGAATGATAACCTCGTAACCCAGCGCCTGTAATAATTGAATAGCCTTTTGGCCGATACTTACATCATTATAGTTGGTAAATTCATCGCAGAAGAAGTAAACACGCTTGCCGTTCTGCTTTCCATCACGCTGCTTTTTATGCCAGTGCCGCAAGGTTTGCGGGGCAAGACAGGGCAGAGTACGTTTTGCCGAAAAGCCGAGGCTATTTTTGAGTGTGTTACCGATAGCATTATCAGCCGTAAAGAAATTGTATAAGCCCGGCCAGGCCATGCCCAACTTATTGAGCCGGGGCAACGCGGCTATCAGCTTAGCCTGCATGGGTGTGCCGTTGGCATCATAATAATGCTGCAAAAATTCGGCTTTCAGCTTGGCCATATCCACGCTTGACGGGCACTCCGAGCGGCAGCCCTTGCAGCTCAGGCACAAATCCATCACCTCCTTTATTTCGGGATGATCAAAACGGTTCAGCTTGGCCGAATTGGTGAGGTAATGGCGCAGCGTATTGGCACGGGCACGGGTGGTATCCTGCTCGTTACGGGTGGCCATGTACGATGGACACATGGTACCGCCCGCCTGCGGCGATTTACGGCAATCGCCCGAGCCATTGCACTGCTCGGCATGCTGTAATATATTTTGCCCGCGAAAACGGAACACGGTTTCAATATGCGGCACCTGCTGACCGGGTTTGTAACGCAGGTACTCATCCATTGGTGGCGTACCGGTTATTTTGCCGGGATTAAAGATGCCCTGTGGGTCCCAGGTTTGTTTGATGGCTTGCAGCAGGCTATAATTCTTCTCCCCTATCATTTGCGGAATGAATTCGCCACGCAGGCGTCCATCGCCATGCTCGCCGCTTAGCGAGCCACGATATTTCTTAACCAGTCCGGCTATTTCCTGCGCTACAATGCGGAATTTCCGCACGCCCTCAGCGGTCTTTAAGTTCAGCATCGGTCGCAAATGCAACTCCCCCGATCCGGCGTGGGCATAGTAAACGCTGTACAGACCGTGCTTCTCTAATATCTCATTAAATTCGGCTATGTAAGCGGGCAGGTCGGCGGCATCAACGGCGGTATCTTCAATAACGGCCACGGCCTTTTCATCACCGGGCAGGTTGCTTAGCAGGCCAAGCCCCGCCTTGCGTAACGACCATACCGAATTTTGCTTAGCACCCGTTAATAACGGGAAATGATAGCCCAAACCACCCTGCCGCAATTCAGCCTCCAGCCCGGCGGCAATGGCATTCAGTTCATCATAATTTTGTGCCGATAATTCAACCACCAAAATAGCCTTGGGGCTGCCTTGTACAAAAAATCGGTTAAGTGCTTGGGATGGATTATCGAGCGTACAATCCAGTATATAATGATCTATCAACTCGCACGAGCGTGGTTGATATTTAAGGGCGATAATGTTGGCATGCAAGGCCGCGTCAACAGATGGGCAATGCACACAAAGCAGCCCGGTTATTTGTGGAGGTAGTTCTTCCAGGTTCAGCTTTATCTCGGTGATAAAAGCCAGCGTACCCTCGGAGCCACATATCAGCTTACAAAAATTAAAATCATCGCCATCGGCAGTAAATGGGTTACTGTTCAGCAGCACATCAACAGCGTAGCCTGTGTTGCGACGATTAATACTGGCTTTCGGGAATTCGCGGCGTATCTCCTGCTGCGCTTCCCAATCGCCAAGCTGTTGCCTGATGGTTCGGTATAACGATGCTTCGAGCGTGTCACCCTCGCCCATGGCAATGAACTCCTCAAAATTCATCGATCTGAAAACCGCTTCGCTGCCATCGCTCAATAAGGCTTTAACCTCCAATGTATGATCGCGCGTGCTGCCATACACCAGCGAATTGGAACCACAGGCATTGTTGCCCACCATGCCGCCTATCATGGCGCGGTTGGCCGTCGAAGTTTCGGGGCCGAAGTATAAACCGTAAGGGCGCAGGTAGCGGTTCAGTTCATCGCGCACTACGCCGGGCTGTACACGCACCCACTTTTCGGCGGTATTTACTTCAATTATCTCTGTAAAATGTTTTGATACATCAACTACCACACCCTTGCCTACAACCTGCCCGGCTAATGAGGTACCGGCGGTGCGGGGTATAAGTGAGGTTTTATAATTATGGGCAAAGGCGATCAGCTTTTTCAGATCACCCTCATCCCGGGGCATAGCTACGGCCAGCGGCATTTCGGAGTAGGCGGAGGCATCCGTGGCGTAGAGTACACGCATTAGTTCGTCGGTGTACAATTCGCCTGTTAACGCCTCCCTTAATTCCCGAAGTCCGTGATCGAGCATTCCCTAAAAATCGAATTTTATGCCTTGTGCCAATGGCAGCTGGGTTGAGTAATTAATGGTATTGGTTTGCCTGCGCATATACGCTTTCCAGGCATCAGAGCCTGATTCGCGACCACCACCTGTTTCCTTTTCGCCACCGAACGCGCCGCCAATTTCGGCACCGGATGTACCGATGTTCACGTTGGCTATGCCACAATCAGATCCCGCGCCGGAAAGGAACAGCTCCGCCTCGCGCAAATTATTGGTCATGATGGCGGATGACAGGCCTTGCGGCACGCCGTTTTGCAGGGCGATGGCCTCATCCAAAGTATCGTACTTTATCAGGTATAAAATAGGCGCGAATGTTTCGTGCTGAACGATGGCGTAGCTGTTTTCCACCTCGGCAATGCAGGGCTTAACGTAGCAGCCTGACGCATACCCCTCACCATCTAACACACCGCCATCAACTACAAAGTTGCCACCCTCGGCTTTGCATTTTTCAATGGCATCAAGGTAGTTCTTCACTGCATCGGTATCTATCAGCGGCCCCATGTGGTTGTTGCTGTCCAGCGGGTTACCTATCCTTATTTGCTTGTAGGCGCTTACCAGTTTCTGCTTAAAATCATCATAAACCGAGCTGTGGATAATGAGCCTGCGGGTTGATGTGCAACGCTGCCCAGCCGTACCCACCGCGCCAAAAACGGTGCCTATAAGCGCCATTTCTAAATTAGCATCGGGCGTTATGATGATGGCATTATTGCCGCCCAGTTCAAGCAATACCTTGCCTAATCGTGCAGCCACGGCGGTTGCCACGGCTTTGCCCATTCGGGTTGAACCGGTTGCCGAAACCAGCGCCACCCGTGTATCATTAGCCATAAGGCTGCCAACCTCACGGTCGCCGATAACGAGGCCGCAAACGCCCTCGGGTACATCATTAACCTTAAATACCTTGCTGATGATATGCTGACAGGCCACGGCCGTCAATGGTGTTTTTTCGGATGGTTTCCAGATGCAGGTATTACCGCACACCAGCGCCAGCATAGCATTCCAGCTCCATACCGCTACCGGGAAGTTAAAGGCCGATATAATACCCACCACACCCAGCGGGTGGTATTGCTCGTACATGCGGTGCAACGGTCTTTCAGATTGCATGGTGAGGCCGTATAGTTGCCGGCTTTGCCCAACAGCAAAATCGCAGATGTCTATCATCTCCTGCACCTCGCCCAGGCCTTCCTGCAAGCTTTTGCCCATTTCATAGCTTACCAGCGCGCCCAGGTCATCCTTGGCTTCGCGCAGGGCATTGCCTATTTGGCGTACTATTTCGCCACGGCGGGGGGCGGGTACCGTGCGCCAGCTTTTAAAGGCCTGCTGCGCCTGTTCAACGGCGGTATCATACCCGGCTTGCGAGGCCATATTTACCTTTGCGATGGCCTTACCATCAACCGGAGAATATATGGTGCGGGCATCATCGCTATTAACATCGGCCCAAATACTGCCGGTGCTATAGGCGGGGTTAATATCGCTTATCTGTAATCTGCTTAATATCTGTTGTATATCAACCATTATTGTTTGGTTTGATTGGTGTATGTACTTTCAAAAATCTTATCGGCATTGCCGGTTTCAAAACCCTCGCGGCGTTGCGCGGTGGTTAGCTGTGCTGCCGGTATGTGGCTAAACTGGGGCAGCGGGCGGCGCTCGGCAAACTCTACGTAACTACCTGCGATAGATAGCGTTTCGCCGCCTGCAAACAGCGCTTCCTTCATTTCGGCAACGGTGCTGCTTTGGCTCAGCAAACCATCAGGGCTGGTCTTGATCTTGCCGCCCTCGGTATTCAGCCTGATGCCTAAACCCTCTGCGAAGGTATTGAAATCCTCAATAGTATTGTAACCATCCTTAAGCGCATGCACGCTAATGGTGTAGTGGTTAAGGTAATAACGATTGTAAATTACCCATGCGGCATACTCATTCTCGGCCAGCAATTGCTGATAATCGGCTTTGGTTGGGCGTTGCCATAAAGGTTGATGGAAAAATGCCGCTACCTCGGCGCCATTATCCAGATCGAGCGCATCCACCGGGTCGCTGTGTATTGCGGTGGTATATTTTTGAATAATCTGCCGCGCTTCGGCCGATAGCTCCTCTACACGTAACTCACTGATGAATATGCGCGGGTAAACAGGCTCGGGTGGTGAAAACCAGTAGGCATCCAATTTCTTCTTCTCAAAATGATAATGATCGCGCTGCGTATAGCCGTAATGCAAAAATATCTTACCAAGCGAGGCTATGCCCAGGTGCGGCAGCCCTAAAGTGCGAAAGGCAACATGATCGTTCACAATATCCTGTTGCGAATTTACCACGCCCTTATTAACCAGCGCGGCGGTTATTTGCTTAACGGCGGGCACGCCCTCACTATAGCGATCAAACAGATCGTTAAGCAACACATCCAATGGTTTTTTCTCATCAAATCTCATATCCTGAATATTTAAGCGAACCTTTTAAACAGGCATCGGGGTTTATAATTATAAAGCTAATATCTGCAAAATATGCTCAATTAACAGATAACAAACTATCACGCTTTAGTTGTTAAATTAATATGCCATATCAATGTAAAATAATATAAACATGTTCTATCTTTATACTTAACCGATAATAAACAACAAAGGTTCATCAATTCCGCCCCATATGCCCCCACTCAGATTTTTGTTATTAACGATATTACTTTTCGCCTCGGGCAGTGTTTATTCGCAGATAGCCGAGATGGATACCACCATTTACGGGCGCAACACAGCGACGGGGAAATACGCCAGCATACGCGGGTTTAAAATGTATTATGAAACTTATGGCAAGGGCGAACCGCTGCTGCTTATTCACGGCAATGGCGCCTCAATAAGCTCCTTTGTTTTGCAGATACCTTATTTTGCCAAAAACTACCAGGTTATTGTGGCCGATAGCCGTGCACAGGGTAAATCGGTCGACACATCAGATTCATTAAGTTATGAAATGATGGCTGACGATCTGAATGCCCTGTTGGATACCCTGCACCTTAAAAGCGTAAATGTTTTTGGCTGGAGCGATGGCGGCATCAATGCCTTGCTGCTCAGCTTGCGCCACCCGGATAAGGTGAAAAAACTGGCCCTTACCGGAGCTAACCTTCGCCCTGATACTACCGCTGTTGACCCGCAGGTATACAGCATGGCCATGGGCTGGAACCGCCAGATACAAGATTCGCTTAAGTTGATGAAACCACCATCGGCACAGTTGAAAAATACGGCAAAGGTGATGCACCTGCTATCATATCAACCCAATATACCTGCATCGGCATTGCATAAAATTAATTGCCCGGTGCTGGTTATAGCCGGAGATCATGACGTGATCAAGAACAGCCACACGCTTGAAATAGCCGAAAATATACCCAACTCCTACCTGTGGATAATACCCAACGCGGGCCACGCGACACCCATCTACAAAAAGGATTGGTTTAACAATACCCTTAGCGATTTTTTCAAGAAACCCTACCGCAAAATTGAGGGCGAGGCACGTTTTAATTAAGCAGCATAACATGATACGCGTTTATAATATACTATTACTACTGCTGCTTTTATGCGGTGTTACCTTTACCGCCAGGGCGCAAAAATATGGCAGCAATAGCGCCGCGGGCAAGTACGTAAAAATACGTGGCTTTAAAATGTATTACGAAACCTATGGCAGCGGCAAACCTCTGCTGTTGGTACATGGCAACGGCGGCTCCATCAGTGCCTTTGCTAACCAGATACCGTACTTCGCTAAAAACTATAAGGTGATAGCGGTTGATAGCCGCGCGCAGGGTAAGTCTGTTGACCCGGCCGATTCGTTAAGCTATGATATGATGGCCGACGACCTGAATGCCTTGCTTGATACCCTGCACATTACAAAAGTTAACCTGATAGGCTGGAGCGATGGCGGCATCAATGGCCTTGCCCTGGCCTTAAGGCACCCGGACAAAGTGGGCAAACTGGCCATTACCGGTGCCAACCTTCGCCCCGATACTACAACGCTGCATCCGTTTGTGTACGATGTAATTGCGCAAACAGATAAGCTATACAGCGATTCGCTAAAAAAAATCAGCAACAAACCCGCCCTTAAAAATGCTTACAAAGTGAACCACATGATGCTGGTTGAACCTAAAACCATACTGGCCGATCTGCATAAATTACGTTGCGAAGTATTGGTTATTGGCGGCGACCATGATGCCATACCCACCAAACATACCATTGAGATAGCCGAACACATCCCGCAATCGTACCTGTGGATCATCCCTAACTCGGGGCACTCAACCCTGGTTAATTACAAGGATGAATTTAACCGTGTGGTATCGGGCTTTTTTAAAACACCGTATAGGGTAATAAGTGGCGAGGACAGATTTAATTAAGCGCATCAGGTTACGCTATTTTAAACAACACATTATCAAAGGATTCATCAGGAATTACCATTTGTTTTTTGCGGATGAATTAGCGTAAATTACAGGCTCAATCTATACAATGAACCTGCTCACATTTAAACCATACCTTGTTGTTGCTGTAATACTGTGCCTGCTTACATCCTGCGCACGCCTTATAAACAGCCCTTATAAAACGGTAACTGTTTATACTACCCGGCCTTCAAAATTATTTTTTAATAACGATTCGCTGCTAACCAGCGAGAACCAGGCCGAAATAGTATTACGCCGCGGCAAAGCACCGGTGAAAGTAAAAATAGTTAGCGATAGCATAACCAAGAACATTACGCTTAAGGCCCATAACTCCGGGGCTTATTATTTAAACATTCCGGCTAATTTTGGCGTGGGTATGCTTGTAGATATGAGATCATCCAAAAGATATTCATATCCCTCGTACATCTATGTGAATTCGGCAGATACGCTGAGTAGGTATTACCACCACAACAGGGAGAACAAAAAGGGTAAAAACCTGCTGCATGTTTCGCTGCCGTATATCAACAGCTTTAGGCTAAGCCCCGACAACGAGCGTGTTAAAATAAACACCGGCTTTTTGGGCATTGCAGTAGGTTTTGATCATTACCATACCAACAACCAATACATTAACGCCTCCATAAGCGCGGTGATGGATAATGAGGTTTTTGTACCGATTGGGGTTGATTACCGGAGCACGCATACCAAAATGCACTCCATATATGGCAGTGTATCAAACAATCACAAAATAGGCGCGCTATCATTAGGGTATGGCATCGCCTACGCAAAAAACAACTGGACCATATTTCAATACAATGATAGCGGCACGCAAACTGATTCTGTAACACACCGGTCGGCATACATTGGCAAAACCAGCAAAAACAGGTATTCGGTGGGTTTGGTGTCATCTGCTTATTATGAGATAGTTCCCGCGTTTAACATCGGGGTTATTTACAGGCCAACATTCATAAGTTTTTCTGGCGCCAACCGGTATGAGCATTTGATCAGTATTGACCTGGTGTGGAAGATAGCGCTTTAGGCCATGTACCATAAAAAACGGAGCAGCATCTGTAATACTACTCCGTTCTTCAATAACTTCAACCCGATAATTACTTTACCGCGGTTGCTTCCAGCTCTACCTTTAAGGTTTCAAAAAGTACTTTCACTTCAAAAAAGGTGCTGGCTTGTTTAATGCCGTGCTGGCTTATCCAATCCTGCAAAATATGGAAGAGCGGGAAGAATTCTTCGTGCGATGTGGTATACACATTTAAGCGTACTATGTTGCTCAGCTCATAACCTGCCTGGCTTATCACCTGCTCCAAATTGTGTATGGCCAGTTTAAGCTGGGTTTCCATGTCGCCGGTGCTTGAGGTACCATCGGCCTCCACCGCGGCCTGCCCGGCGCAGTATAGTGTGCTTTGAACATTTTTAACTTCAACCCCTTGTACATAGTTGCGGCCGTTTTGCCACTCCCACGGATTTATGATGCGTTTTTCCATTGCTTTACTTTTTTAATTAAACATTACAAAGTTCCGTAGAATTGGCCGTAAACAACCGTGACCTACCGCACCATTATACTGTGAGGTACATCACACCAAACGGCTCAGTGTTTCGCGCGATACGCCGAGGTAGGCGGCCAGCTGGGTTTTAGGTACACGCTGTAGTAAGGCGGGGCGTTGTTTTAGCAATTGCTCATAACGCTCCTGCGCTGTCGAGGTCATTAACTCCAGTATACGCCGTTGTGAGGCTATATAGCCATAAATGGATTTTTCGAGAAAGAAGTGTTCTATTTTAGGCAGGGCGGCACACAGAGTGCGGAAATTTTGGAGCGACAGGCTAAGCACCTCTGTATCTTCAATACACTCCAGGCTCATGGTTGCCGGGGTTTGGGTATAGTAGGCCAGCAGGTCGCTCTCCCACCAATCCTCCATGGCAAAGGCCATAATGTGCTGCTTTGCAGATGCATCGGTATGTACCAGCTTTAACAGACCCGAAACCACGTAGTAATTATAAATTACCTTGTCGCCCTCCTGTATCACAAACTGGTGCTTTTTATATTTTTTGCTGATGAAGTGCTGCTGCACAAAGGCAAATTCCTCGTCGGTTAAGGGCACTACCTTTTCAATATGTTCTCTGAGGGTATGCATCCTTACAAGGCATTTACTTACCCGCGTGGCCTATAAAATAACCGATGATCAGTGCTACCAATATCAGCGCCCAACTGATGTACATGCGTAGTTTCAGCACGTTGAGGGCTTTATTTTGGTTGATGATCTGCGTTTGGTTGGCCAGCTTTTCGTTTTGCAGGCGCATGTTTTGCTGTTGTAGCTTAGCCAGTGTGCCACCTACCTCGTTTTGCCTTTGCTGCTCCATTTGGTAGCGGCGCATAAAGCCACCTTCCTTCAAAAATTTTTCGCCTTTGGGCTTTAATATCAGTCGCTCGGGTAGTTCAAACTCGCCATAACTGCCTGATACCACCACCAGCTCCTCGCGCAGCAGGGCCTGCACCATAGCAAATGCTGATGCTTCATCCTGATCAAAAAGGGCCAGTATTTGCCTGCGTGTCAGGCTGTCAGGTATACCGAATGCTTCGAGCAGGGTATCCAGCATTTCGCATTCATATTCGTTGAGGTCGGTCATCTCTGCAAATTTAATAATAACCTCCTGCTTTTTAGAAATTTTGCCCGGTACAGAAAACTTATAGCCATTTATTTAACATTTGCTTAAATAACCTTTATTTAACAGAACAAACTTTTAAAAAGTATCAGAGTTAACCAGTAAAACAAATTAACATGGCTTAATTTAACAATAATATTAATTGATATATATTGTTTGAACGTATTTTAGCACTCTAATTACACATGGCTTCAGGTTTTTTCGCGGTTTTGGATGATATAGCTGCATTGATGGACGATGTTGCGGTTACAGCAAAAGTAGCCACACGCAAAACCGCCGGTATATTGGGCGATGACCTTGCCGTAAATGCCGAAAAGGCAACCGGTTTCCTGTCATCCCGCGAGTTGCCGGTACTTTGGGCCATTACCAAGGGTTCGCTGATCAATAAACTTATCATCATCCCGATAGCGCTGCTGCTCAACTTTTTTTTCCCGATAGCGATAAAGTATATTTTGATAGCGGGTGGTTTTTACCTGGCGTTTGAGGGTGTTGAAAAGATCATCGAATTCCTTTTTCATCGCAAAAAGGAAGGACACGAAGTGGTTAAGGAAACCCAACAGGATAATAGCGATGCCGAAAAGACCAAGATCAAATCGGCCATAACTACCGACTTTATCTTATCTGTAGAGATAGTGATCATAGCCCTGGGCAGCGTGGCTGATGAAAGCCTGACTGTGCAAATAGCTACCGTGTTTATTGTAGCCTTATTAGCAACCATCGGTGTTTACGGCATAGTGGCACTTATAGTACGTATGGATGATGCCGGTTATTCGCTGATGAAAAGCTCGAACAATAAAGGCATTATATCAGCCATAGGTTCAGGGTTGATCAAATTACTGCCGATAATTATCCGTGTGCTGGGCGTTGTGGGTACCATAGCGCTGATACTGGTTTCGGGAGGCATATTTGTGCATAATATCGAGTTCATCCATCATCTTTACCCTGAAATGCCGGCCATTCTAAAAGAATTCGCGTTAGGCCTCATAGCCGGTTTGTTAGCTGTTGCCGTGCAAATGGCGGGTAAAAAAACACTGGCCGCCTTTAAGAAATAATTTTCTGCCGGGTATCAGCATTATTACAGTTTAAGCGGGTTCAATAATTTATTTTTAGATTGCCAAAAGCAACCAATTAAATTATTACCAATACTTAAATTGATATGATAGCACACCGCCCATCAAGCTGTATGCCTGTTGTAAAAGCCTTGTGGCTAACGGGTATGCTGTTCATCGTAACTCTACAATTTACCATAGCGCAATCAAAGGATGTGTGGATGCTTACCTATTTCAGGCAGCGCTACCCTACCCGTATAGAGATTGACGCGCAGGGCAAAACCGTTGAGGTGCCTTTACCTAACCCTATGCTGGTGGCGCAGCTGCATATTGCCCTATCAACCGATGGCAGGCATTGGACACCCATCAACAACAATAAACCACTGTGGGACCAGCACATGCGCGACCAGTTCATCCGCAAGGGTGCCGACGGACTTTGGCGGCTGGTAGCCACCGGCGGCGGTAAGGATGCACCCGACCGTAAAACATTCGGCCCGAGCTGCATATATGCTACCTCAAAGGATTTGATACACTGGCAGTTTGAAAAGTATTTGCCGTTGATGAAAGACGTACGCGACGAAACCGGTGCCCTGGTGAACAACATTTGGGCACCCGAGTACTTTTATGATGAAGCGACTAAGGAGTACACGCTGCTATGGTCGTCAACCTTTAAGAGTGAGGGCTGGCAGCAAAGCCGGTTGTGGTATTGTAAAACTAAGGACTGGCAATCGTTTACCCCAGCAAAAGTATTGTTCGCGCCACCGTATTCGGTGATTGATGGTACGCTGATAAAGCATAAGGGAACGTACTACCTTTTTCATAAAGAGGAAGAATTTGGCGCCAAAACCTGCGAACGCAGGGGTATCCGCGTAGCGACATCAAAAAAATTGGAAGGCCCATACAAGGTGTTTGAAGGCCCGTTGAATAAAGGCCAGATAGCCCCCACCATTACCGAAGGCCCGAGCGTAATGGCCGATCCGCTGAATAGTAAAGCCTGGCTGTTATATTATGATTACCCGATGGCCGACGACTACGGCATATCATCATCGCCCGATCTGTTGCATTGGACGATCGAGAAAGATATCAGCCTGCCGCCCGATGCCCGCCACGGCAGCCTGTCGCCGCTTACAGCCGCGGAGGCCAAAGCCTTGCAGGATGCTTTCCCGAACGAGAAATAACCGCTAATCTAATCCCGGAGCCAACAAACGCGGATTTACGCTGCCGCTGTTGGCCTCGGTTATTTTGTGCAGGTTGTAGCGCAGTTCGGGATGCTCGGTATTTACGGTTACCAAGCCGTTGTTGCTCCAGTCAATAAGCTGTTGCTTTGCCTCTGCTTGCAGGGTGGCATCATCGGTATCACCCTCTAATTTAAGCAGGTGGTCAATCACCTCATTGGCCGTACCCTCTCCCAGATCGGCAAGGGCAAAAGCCAGTCGTTCCTTTAAGGGCGCGGCCTTATCATAGTGCGCCGGTACATGCAGCGGCTGGTGTTGTTCGCGAAATTGCTCGTCGTTCATACAGGTAAATGTTTTGTATGATAAAGACAATCAGCAGGCGCATTTGTTGTACAGATGACCAACTTATGGTTTAGATTTACGCAGCGAGAAATGCGCTATTAATACTTCACAAAACTTTACATAGACTTCACAACCTGACGCTGTTAGGGCGCAAGCAAAGCGAAAAACCGATATCTTTAGCCCGATTTAGTTATTTAATAAGGCCTTATCTTGCTTATAACACACCAACACTCTACTAAATGAAACGTACCATCTACCTCAATGGCCGCTTCCTGACGGTGCCTTTAAACGGCATAAGGCGTACCGCTTTTGAGCTTATAAAAGCACTGGATGACCTGCTGGATTCGGGCGCGATAGATAAAGATAAATACACCCTCGAGATATTATATTCGGGCGAGATTGCCAACCCCGTTGAGCTAAAGCACATCAAGCTTACCAAGCGCGGCATACTCAAAGGCAATTTGTGGGAACAGCTTGAACTACCCCTGTATACCGCGGGTAAAATGCTTATTAACTTTTGCACCATTGCCCCGCTGCTAAAATCAAACCAAATATCTGTTATTCACGATGCATCGGTACTGATAAACCCGCAGTACTTTTCGCCTGCGTTTAGCAAGTGGTACAACTTCGCGGTGCCGCTTATTAACAAAAGGGCAAAGCATGTGGTAACGGTATCTGAATTTTCAAAGCAGGAGCTGCATAAAACCCTCAAGCCCGCCCGCCGGGACATGACGGTGATGTACAACGCCGGTGAGCATATACTGGATTACGAAAAACCAAGTCAGGAATTTATTGACAAGGTTGAGAAACATAAACCCTATTGCCTGAGCGTGGGTAGTTTGGCATTCCACAAAAACTTTCAGGGATTAAGCAAGGCCTTAAAAATTGCCGACATAACCAGCCACAACGTACTGATAGCGGGCGGCAAACTGGCTACCTTAGAAACATCTGAAGCTAAGGATAACCTGGTTTATTTAGGTTATGTTACCGATGCCGAGCTAAAGCATTTGTACGCTAATGCCGATCTGTTCATCTTCCCATCGTTGTATGAGGGCTTTGGTATTCCGCCGTTGGAGGCCATGAATCTGGGTTGCCCGGTAATTGCCTCGAACGCGGCATCAATGCCCGAAGTTATTGCCGACGCGGGGGCATATTTCGACCCAACAAACGTAAACGATATGGCCGCCAAAATTAAGGGGCTGCTAAATAACGCGACACGTTTACAAGAGTTAAAACAAGCCGGGTACGACAGAGCCGCCTATTTTAACTGGCATAAAAGCGCGGGCATTTTATTTAATGCCGTGGCCAAATACGTTTAACTACATGCCGGTGCGTTTTATAACCACCTGCGCTGTTTTGCAGATGATGTACATATCCAGCTGAAGGCTCTTTTTTTTGATATACAGCTTATCATAAAACTGCATTTGCCTGATGTTGATATCGCTGCGGGGGCCTACCTGCCACAGCCCGGTGAGGCCGGGTTTTACAGCATTGCGTATAGCCCTGCTTTTGGCATCGAGGCTTTCGGCCAAAAAAAGTTCAAGCGGGCGGGGGCCTACAAGCGTCATATCGCCCGTTACAATATTGATGAGCTGGGGCAGCTCATCAATACTTAACTGGCGGGCAAGTTTGGCTACGCTACCCGCTATGCGGGGATCATCGCGCAAGCAACCAAAATCCTGCATCTCACGGGCTTTCTGCTCATCATTCTTTAACAGATCGGCCAAGATCCGGTCGGCATTGGCGCGCATAGTACGCAGTTTCCATATCCTGAAAACCCTGCCATGCTTACCCTCGCGGGGCTGCCTGTAAAATATTTTGCCGGGATAGCTTATTTTAATGATGAGGCCCAATAACAGCAACAGGGGCATTATCAACACCAAAATCAAAAAACACAGTATGCGTACCAACAGATCTATCATTCCCAAAAATGTCTGGCTATCATAAAAGCTTCGGCAAATTCCATCCCGGTTTGGCTGCCACGTAAACGCATCAGGTATTCCAGGTTTTCAGGCGTTCGGCCTAATTCGTTCTCGGTATTGTACTTATCCATCGCGGTCTTTTTTTTGGCGACATTCTCAGTCGATAATCCCACAAAAAAGTTGGGCGAAAAATTATAAATAAATGCCTGATCGGTTGAGGTGGCTACTTCAAAAAACATCACCGTTTTATGTACCCTAAAGGGGCGTGTAGCTATCTCAACCGCCCGGTACAAAGCCCGGTGCGCCTGGTGCGAATCGCCGTGCCAGTGGGTCACAATAATATCGGCCCACTGCACATGGCTGTGAATAATTTGATTTATAGCCTGCACATTAAGCTCGGCCGTAAGGTCGTCAACCATATCGGCAGGCATTACCAGCTTAGCGCCCAAAATATCGCAGGCATCAGTTAACTGACTAACCAGATCTGTCCAATGTGTTACGCCTCGCTCATCTCCCCGTTTCAAGGGCAGCAGCACGCGGCAATTGGCATTGTTTATTGATGCCTTGTGTAAAAAACCACCGCAACCTATGGTTTCATCATCAGGGTGGGCTACAATGGCTAATATGTTTTTACCCGTAACTACCATGCCATACTAAACGGTTGGCTGAAACCATAAAAGTTTAACGCGGCATCTACATTATGGGCTTCCATATTTTCGTAGTAGGATAATGATTCGGCAAGGGCTTCATCATAAGGCGTATAATCTATTTTACCGATAACCTTTTCCAGCTCGGCGGTATCAGCCACCAGGCGGGTGTGCGGCGTTTCGCCGATACGCATAGGCATGTGCTTAACACCGGCGGTATTGCCAAAATAACGGTTCACTGATTCGGCAACTTCCAATACCGACATTTCAATGCCTGTACCGCAATCCATCGTATTAGGATTGTACTTGTTACGCATTACATCAACCGTAATACGGGCGGCATCCTTTACATAAAGCATATCAACGGTTTGCGTACCATCGCCATACACCTGTATCGGCAGTCCACGCATAGCCTGTATGGCAAACGTTGGTAATATTTTACGTACCGGGTACAGCTTTTGCCCTGCGCCGTAAAGGTTAAAGTACCTCAACACACTGATGCGGATAGGGTGATACCTCGTCATGAGGTTGGCAATCTTCTCGGCGGTATGCTTGGTAATGGTGTAGGTATTTAACCAAACGTTAGGCTTTGATGCCAGGAAAACTCTCGGCACCTTGCAAGCTATGGCCACCTCAAACACGTTTAAGGCTCCCATAATATTCACCTCGATAGCGCCCCTCATGGCCGATTCAAGCTCGGAGGTGCCCAGTTGCCCGGCCAGGTGGTATATCTCATCGGCACCTTCGCAGGCTAAGGTGAGGGCTTCCCTGTCCATAATGGTGCCTTCAATAAATTTGTAGTTGCGGGAAAAAGCCTCCGTGATCACGTCACGTTTACGCAAGCCCCTGTCAAAAGCGATCACTTCATCGCCACGCTGTAACAAATCGTTAACAATCACGGCTCCTAAAAAACCGGACGCGCCAAGTACAACACATTTCATAGTTTTAATGGTTTAAGTTTTTAGTTAATACGTTAATTAATCCCAATAAGCGGGGAGAAAAAAGAATTTGGTGCATTGGGCACACAAGCGAGTGCCATATACCAAATATACCATATCGGCATGCCTGCCAACGGCACGCTAAAGGGTTGTATATCAAAACGAGAAAGAAAAAACAGATGTGTATTAACGGCAGCTGAGCTGAGGTTGCAATGTTTGCTTATTGCCAAAAAAAGCCTGTTTTTTAGCCTCTACAAAAGTGTGCAATTCGCTCTCGAAACGCTGCCTGCTAAAGGTGCCCGCATAGCTGCTGATGTGTGCCGCATTGAAGAAGAACTCACCGGATTCAAACACATTTACACACTCAACAATGGCTTGCGCGGTTTGCGCGGTAAACAACAAACCGGTTTCACCATTCAGCACAGTTTCGGCACAACCGCCTTTGCCATAGGCCAAAACAGGCGTACCGCAAGCCATGGCCTCAATGGGCGATATGCCAAAATCCTCGTGCGCGGCAAAAATGAAAGCTTTGGCCTTTTGTATGTAGGTTATCAGGTTGGCCTGGGGTTGGTGACCGGTTAGGGTAACGTTGGCGGGGGCTATTTTTTTAAGTCGATCAAGTTCTGGGCCATCGCCAACAACTACCAGGCGTTTGGTGGGCATTGATCTGAAGGCTTCAATAATAAGGTCGATACGTTTATGGTAAACCAGTCGGGATGCGGTAACATAGTAATCGTCTTTCGTTTCTTCCAACGTAAAATCGTCCACATCAACTGGCGGGTAGATAACCGTGGATTCACGCCGGTATAGCTTGCGGATACGATCGGCCGTGTAATGCGAGTTGGCTATAAAATGATCGACCCGGTTGGCCGAAATTACATCCCATAACTTAAGGTAATGGAAAACCAATCGGGTAAAAACGCCCTTGATACCGCGCCTGCTGTTGCTATGGCTCAAAAACCGCTGATAAAGCTCCCATGCGGGGCGTATGGGGTTATGCAGATAACATATATGCAACTGGTCGGTATTGGTTACGGCGCCTTTGGCTACAATGAATGATGATGATAGCACTACATCATACTGATCCAAATTAAACTGCTCAACAGCCAGCGGATAAAACGGCAAATACATGCGGTATCGTTTTTTGCTCCAGGGTAGCCTTTGGATGAACGAGGTAACGAACTTTTGATCTTTTAACGGCGACCTGCTGATACCCTCCTGATTGGCTACCAACGTATAAATTGTGGAGGGATAAACCGCCACGATAGATTGCAGGGTACTATCGGCCCCGCCGGTGGCCAGCGTTAAATCGTGTACTATGGCTGTTTTCATTGGGCGATAAGGTTAACAGGTATCGGCGCAGACTGCCGGGCTTTGATGGCGGGCAACAGATCATTCACCAGTATAATACCATCGTTGAGGGCATTCTCCATACCATAGCTAAAACTTACGGAGGCATTGCGCCCGGCTATCAGCAGGTTGTTACAGGCTGATAGTTGACTGAACAATATCTCCTGATTTGCAGGCAGATCAAGATCAGGTATCTGGAAGGCGTTGTTCACCTTTTTAACTACCTTATCCATCACCTTTAGCCCGGTGAATAGTCCGGTTTTATGCAGTTCGGATGTGGTGAAGCTCAGCAATTCATCATCATTGGCCTGCCACATGGCATCATCCTTATCGCACCAATACTCAACCAATATCACGGCAAATGGTGCCTTATCGCCCTCTACATCAAACCCGTTAAAATTAGTTACCCGCGTTATCCTGATCTTATCATCATAAATGTAAAAACACTGGCCTGGCCGGGCTTCATCATAAGTAACCTGCATGTATACCAGCACATCATTACGAAAGTTGATCTGCGACTGTGGCTTTACAGCCTCTCCATAGGCATCTTTAAGGTAATTCAGCAACGGCAAAACCGGTATGGTGGCAACAAACATATCGTACTCCCGCCGGGTGCCATCGTTTAAAACGACCGCCTGTATATCGCCCGAATTGGTTGAACGCTCTAACTCGGTGATGGTGGTGGATAGAAAGAACTCACCGCCCCGGCTTTCTATCTTACCTTGCATGGCTGCCCACAGGGTTGAAAAGCCGCCATCGGGATAAATATGTTCATCCTTCGGTTTGGTGGCCCCGAAGCTTTGTTTTATTTTACGGATGATCAATGTGGTGGCCGACACTTTGCCGGTTAAGCCGATAAGTGAGCGCACAAATACTTCGGATAATTCACCTGCATTTAACGACCATATTTTACGGCAAAAATTAGCGAAGAAGTGTTTATACAGATAACCGCCCAGTAAATTTTTAGCCATAGGTGCTGCCGAACCATCCGGCTTTGATGGTGCTATCATCTGCCTGATAAATGCTGCTGATGCTTTTAAAAACTGGCCGGGGCTGAGCTTTTTAAGCACATCAAAAACAGCAGGCGGGTATATAAACAACTTGTTTAAGGTGAGTACATAGGTTTTACGCGCGTACAGCCTGAAACGCCCGTTGAGGCACTCAAATATCAGCTTTCGCACATCAGGGAAACGGGTTACGTTGAAGAAATGCGGACCGATCTCAACATTTTTATTCCATAAAGATATTGACCGGGCAAAGCCGCCCACCTCGTTAGCGCGATCGTAAACATCAACCTTAATACCGTTTTTAGAAAGCTCATGGGCTATGGTAAGGCCGGCAGGCCCTGCTCCTATTATGGCTATCTTCATGATGATGATATTTTTTGAACAAGTTTAAGTCTGCAAAAATTGAGGCCGGATGATCAGGGCGTTATCCAGCCTTATAATTGTTAGTACAAGTTAAACTTCTTGCAAAAAAATATCATTACCGGGCGGTTGATTGCCCCATATATTGAGAATGTGTGATATAGCCCCAAAAACTAAAAAGCCGGAACGCCATAAAGGCGATTCCGGCTCAGGATTAAAATCGTCGTGAACTTATATATAAACTATTATCTGAAAATACTTACTACAGGCTTTTTAGCTGAAGATGTGTAACGGGTTAACCACTTATACAAACCGTAATTTGATTCCTGGTAGCTTTTGTAAGGCTCGTCGAGTAATTCGTAAGCTATGGCAGCCTTCACTTTAGTGTTATTGCGGCATTTGGCTACAAAGCTGTTTATAAACTCACTTTGTTTATCCTCATTCACATTGCTTGATGAGTTGTAACGATAGCCAAACTCGGTGAACCAAAGCTCCTTGGTTGGGAATAAACCGGTAATTTTTGTGGTGATGTCATCAATTTTATAGCTCTTTTTGGCAGCGCCTTCCATATCCGAGTACCAGTGGTAACCAATGGCATCAAACTGAACACCATAGTTACTGCAAATGGTCAGGAAACCCCAGTGCAGCCAACCGGCATCTATCATTGTTTTGGCACCCGGGTCGTTAGCTTTGATACCCTCGTCCATACCTTTAAGGTAATAGGCAATGGCCTTGCTTTTGGTTGGGTTATAGTCGGCTATATCGCGGCCGTCGGTATTGGGCAGTAACAGATCAAGCTCCAGATCGTTACCCAGATCATAATATTCAAAGTACTCGCCATATTTAGCGGCGAAGTTAGCACCAAGGGTTCTACCTTTTTCGTAAGCCGTTTCAGGGCTATCGGCCGATTTAAAGGTACGCAGGTAAAGCATTGGCAGCAGATTTACTGACCCGCTTTTGGCAGCATCGCGCAGGGCTTCGAACAAGCCCGGGCGGTTACCTGATATTGTACCGTCAGACTGGGTTAGCACGTTAATGCGGTACCAGTTCATGCCCATTTGGTTTATCATGTCAACCTGCCTGGTGGCCGGTGTTTCCAAATAAGGCGCATCGCCAAACGGGTGACCATTTACACCTAATGACAGTGTAGTTGGCGACGTAGTAATGGGCGTGGTAGTAACAGGAGGTACAGTTGGAGTTACAGGATTTGTGGTAGTAGTTGTGTCATTATCTTTTCCGGAATTGTCGGGAGTAACACCCGGAGTAGATTGTGATGGCTTTGTGGCTACCGGCGTTTCATTAACCGGAACAACATCATTGGGTTTTGAACATGACACCAATGTAAGGCCGACAGCATACACAGCCACCGTCAGGCTCTTTGCGAAACTTTTAATCATTAGGGTTTAATTAATCAATAGTTGCAGTCTTTTACGTGGACAGAAATAAAATGTTGCAATTATTTCACACTTTTATTCACATTTAATTAATTATACTGTGTAAAATGTGTGATAACATGTATAATATCGATTTATAAGCCCTATACCATTATTTCCATGCTTACGAGAATTATATGCGGTATAGTTAAATGGCTAATATCCATCAATAACAAAAAACGATTTAGCAATACACCCTATTCATTTTTTGTTAGATTTGGTTAATTGTTGATCATACCCCCTATTAATTGATTTATGAATTATATTAGCCGCACTATCAAAAATGCCTTTCCCGGCATCGTTCTCACATCATTACTTTTCATTATCCCCGCGCTAACATTCGCGCAAAACAAAACTTATAACATAGCGCAGCTTGGTGCTAAAGGCGATGACAAGACCCTGAATACCGATATAATTAATAAGGCCATTACCCAATGTTTTAATGAGGGTGGCGGTACGGTGGTTGTTCCGCAGGGAGTGTTTGTAACTTCAACCATCTACCTTAAAAGCAACGTGAACATCAACCTGCAAAAGGGCGCTGTTTTAAAGGGAACATCAAATATTAATCTTTATAAATCGTACATTCCTGTAAAAGATCTTTCAAAATACAGCACCATAAGCACCGAGGGCAATAACTCCAACAGCGCTTACGATACCGTGTGGATGAAAGCCCTTATTATTGCTGAAGGTGCCAATAACATGAAGATATACGGCGAGGGAACCATTAGCGGCGAGCACGTGTTTAACCCTAAAGGTGAAGAAAACATGCGCGGCCCGCACACCATTGTTATAGCGAATAGCAGCAACATCAGCTTAGAGAACATTACCATAGAAAAAGCTGCCAACTACGCCATATTAGCCTATAATATTGAGAACGCCGTTTTTAAAGGTGTACACATACAGCAAGGCTGGGATGGTATACACATTCGTGGTGGTAAGAACGTACTGCTTAAAAAATGCGAACTGCAAACCGGCGACGATGCCATTGCCGGTGGTTTTTGGGAGAATTTTAAGGTAGATGATTGTGTGATCAACTCAGCGTGTAACGGCATCAGGGTTATTATGCCGGTAAATGGGTTCTATGTAACCAACTCGAAATTTGTTGGGCCGGGTAAATATCCGCACCGTACATCGGGCGCGCAAAACCGTACCAATATGCTGGCAGGCATTTACATACAGCCGGGAGGCTGGGGCAAGGTTAAGGGCGATGTAGAGGGTGTACGCATTTCAAACCTGAAGATGCACAACATGAACAACCCATTCATATTTGAGCTGCACGATGGTAACAACGCCAATGATATTACGGTTGAGAACGTAACTGCCGACTCGATAAAAAACCCGATAGCGATACACAGCGACAAGGGCTATGGTTACAAAAGCATCCTGTTTAAAAACGTTAAGGTAAGCTACACCACCAACGCCACCACACAGGCCCCATGGGCTTTAGGCGCGGCCAACGTAGAAAACCTGCGACTACAAAACGTTAAATTTTTCGCGACCGGCCAAAAACCGCAAATTGCCATTAAGCTGGATAATATAACTGCTTCATCATTCATAAAAACCAATGTGTACAGTAAGGATAATACCACTGAGGTTGAGGCGGCTAACAGCGGGAAGATAGAAACCGGCAAATAACCTTTTATTGAGAAAAATATTCACAAAAGCCCGTTTTTGACATGATCAGAAACGGGCTTTTAACATGGTATGTGCCCATAATAACACTGATTTAACGAACATTTGTTATACTTGTGTCAGCGTATAGATCCTTATCAAAACGTGCCGCATTTTACCCAATAGAAACAGTTTATGAAAGTCAATTATATCGCGACCAAACAGAAAGCCCTGGCCATTAACCTCGACCCTAAGATATACGGCTCGTTTGCCGAGATAGGTGCCGGGCAGGATATTGCCGCCCATTTTTTTAAGGCAGGCGGCGCGGCGGGTACCATAGCCAAAACCATGTCGGCTTATGATATGACCTTTTCTGACGCGATATACGGCACACAGCAGATCAAGCGGTACGTTAGTCGCCAGCGCCTTGTTGCCATGCTCGACCATGAGTATCAGTTACTTATAGAGCGCCTTGCCGAGCAGCGTGGTAGTAATACTACCTTCTTCGCCCTGTCAGGTACGTTTTCGGCGCTTAACTACCATAAAACCAATGAGGGGCATGGTTGGATAGGGGTGCGCTTTCAAACAGAGCCTAACGGTCCGCCGCACGATGTTATTTTACACGTAAAGCTGCTGGATAACGATAATATTTTGCAGCAACAGGCAGTAGGCGTATTAGGGGTAAACTTTTTGTATGCCTGCTTTTATCACCGCGATTCGCCGCAGGATTTTTTGCTATCGCTGATGCACGATCTCAGCGTTAATCGCATTCAGATAGACATGATCCATTTTGAAGGGCCTGATTTCGCGAAGATAGATAACCGCCTGATGAGCCTTTACCTGGTTAAGTATGGCTTTTCGGACGCGGCACTGTTTGGCCCTAACGGCAAAAACCAGCAACCATCAGAGATACTTTACAAAAAGCATATTGTGGTTGTGAGGGGCAGATTCCGTCCGCTGATCAATGTTCACCTGGAGATGCTTGAACGCGGCTTACAGCAATTTACCCAGGAGCCTGATATTGATAAGGATAATATTGTGGTATTGTCTGAACTCACATTACGATCGCTCAAGGAAAGGGATGCCGACGAAACCGGGCTGATTGACGAGAAGGACTTTTTAGACCGTGTGGACATTTTATGCAGCATGGGCCAAAACGTGATGATCTCAAACTTTCATGAGTATTATAAGCTGGCCTCCTATCTATCCAGCATTACCAAACTAAAAATAGGTATAGTTTTGGGTTACCCGAATTTGGAGTACATCTTCTCCGAAGAACATTATACCAACCTGCCGGGCGGCATCCTCGAATCATTCTCCACCCTGTTTAGCCGCAAAATTAAGCTATATATATACCCTACCCTGCGCAACGGCGAAATATATAACGTAGCCAAATTTACCCTGCCACCTAAACTCATCGATCTGTATGAATACCTGGTGGCCAATGACAAGATAGAAGACATACGCGACTATAACGCCAAAAACCTGCAAGTAGAAACCGACAACGTATTAAAGCTGATAAAAGACCATCGCCCCGGCTGGGAAGGATACGTACCCGAAAAAGTAGCCGACATCATTAAAGAACGCCGTTTGTTTGATTATGACCCTGATGTGGCGGGGTGAGGTTAGATTACCACAAGCGGGACGCTTGCGGGAGCGGTATTTGTGCTTTCTCTCAATCAATGACCTTTCTCCAACGATCCATGTAGCCATAGTTTGCCCAATAATCTTGTAAATTACTATGAGATAGTGTTAGCGGATGCTCAGCAAAACTCCACAATTCTCCTGGATCAGTTTCTGCAATTTTTATTGATTTCATAAATGTATCCATTGATCGAATTTCCATCTTCAAACGTTTGCCATTCTGAATTCGCCAACGACTGGCATTCTCATTTTCCCAATCTTCTTTTGTGCCTGTGACTAATATATATCGAAATTGAGCGACTGCACCGAATATACGCGTCTTTTCTCCTTTATTCTCCTCAAAATACTGTTCCCAGCTTTGCACCTGTTCAATGGCATCATACAATTTAACCGTAGGCTTGCCATTAGTTTTGAATAAGGGCATTTTGGGAGCTTCAATTTCTATCAATACCCATTCCGGCCCTGATGAGTTGTCATTTAACCATGCAAAATCGCATTTATATTCAGTGCCGAAATTTAATTCCCTAAAAATTGGCTGTATACCATACTTTCGACTATACAAATCGTAGAAAAGAAAGCTGTTATCTTTAAGAACTTTCAACAGGTCAACTTCCGAGTTTTTTTCAAATGCACTTAATATTTCAGCTTTGACAATATCAATATTCCAAGGCAAATTATTCTCATCAAATTTGTTTTTAGTGGTCGAGTCCTCTGTTTGTTTGCCTTCATTTTCTTTTTCGGATAAATCTATACAACCCGTTGGTTGAGGCTTATTACTCGATTCGGCATCTTCGATTTCATTATTTATCATTAACAAATTTACTGTTCATTCATCAGTATTTAATTATCAATGTCAACTAATAAACCTATAATTACTTCCGTATCAATCAAGGCGTTTTTCCTTTTGACCCGTACCATTAAAAGTGCTTAATGCTTTGGTGATCCTCCGCTCCCGCAAGCGTCCCGCTTGTGGTAACAAGAGCTCACATGTTTAATTAAGATTTATTACCTTACATCACAGTCCATTAATATGCTTAGTTACGATAGAGAATACCATTCAATAGGTGAAATGTTAATATCACGAAGTTTTAATTTGGAAGACAGTTGTTCCCCGAAAGACGATCTGAATAACTGGTTATTTCTTAAAATTGGGGATAAGCGTTTCAGTTATGTTTATAAGATCATAGATCCCCAATCAGCCAGATATGATGAACCATTTGCAGTAAATATGGCATTTACTGCAATTAGTTTGGTTATCAATATTGTGCAAATAGGAGTGACTTATGAAGTACTGCGAGGAGAAGAATTGATAGGATCTGTACACTTATCTACATTAAATAATCCTGGCGTAAAACTGAATTGACTTAACTACTGATCTACTAATAGAAATAGTAGATCAGACGAAGCCTCCTCCACTCCCGCAAACGTCCCACTTGTGGGCACTTTAAATTATTCAGGACGCAGAAACCAAGATTACCCGCCCGAGCAGCCATCCAACATATTATCCAATAAACCTATGGCTGCTTCCGTATTAACCAGGGTGTTTTGCCTTTTGGGCCGTACCATTCAAAAGTGCTCAATGTTGTGGTGATCCTGGCGGCTGTAAATTCATACGGGTCAACGTATAATGTTTTGCCGTCTGCCGAAAGCACACCATAATACGGGATATTATAAATTTCACTCAATGTAGGGTGGGCTCCATAAAAAGTTATGCGTGAGCCATCCTGCTTGTAATTTACCCTATGGAGTAAAGACTGATCGCCAGTGGCATATATTACATTTCCGTTTTGGATATATAAGGTTTGCCCTGGTATAGTTTCACTTGGATTAAGAAAGATAATAGCGTTCACATCCGGAAACCATTCGGGGTGCTCTGGCTGCTCCCAGGTACCTACAACGCTGGGCGCATCCTTGGGGAAAAGTTTCATATCAACCATAGATATGATGGGCGAACTACCACCGGTGATCTTTGATTTATCGGCAGAGATAGTGTAAACCTGCGGCGAATTGAATTGCTCATCGCCCGGCAGATCAAACAGTATAGTAACCTGGGTTTGCCCCTGAGCATCCTCCTCAACCTTGGTAATTTTGCCATGCACATCGCCACGACGCCATTGGGTAAGCGTTAGGTGCGACCACGCGGTAACACTATCCTTAGCCCCGAACCGTAAGGATAGCGGACGCGGATAGTAATGATTGCCTACGTTTGCAATGCCGGTATATTCCGTATTTGAAAAACTATACTCCCCCGCCGGATCGACGTTCTTAACGGTCTTGTCCTTTTTACAACCAACGCTCAATAACAGCGCAGTTAATACAGTTAGTACCTTTAGTAAATAAGTTGCTCGTTTCATTTTATATGTTTTAGGTTTGATGTTTTACAGGCAATAATTGCTTAATACAGGGGCGGGTAATAAGCAAGGCTAACGGGTGATACCCATCAGTAAAGCAGGGAGCAAATAAACAATATGCAAGCAAAACAAACTTTCGAATTTGTTGCAAATACTTTCGAATTTGTGGCGTGGCTTAGCGTGAAGTTGGGCCGTGGCTTGTAAAAAGGATTACCTAATAATATAAATTTCAATTCGCGAAAAGAAGCTTCACTTTTACCTTCGGATATTCTACAATTTATTACGCCTACTTATTTTCAGCCATAACCGGTAACGAGAAACTGAACTTGCTGCCTTCGCCTATTTCACTCTCTACCCATATACGGCCGTTTTGGGCTTCAATAAAATCCTTAGAGATAGCTAAGCCCAACCCCGATCCCGACCTGCGGGTACCATCGGTAGGTACCTGAAAATAGCGGTCAAACAACCGCTGCTGGTATTTTTTATCGATGCCATTACCCTGATCCTTAACTGAAAATTCAACGGCATTACCGTGCTCTGTTACCTGTATCACAATTTTTGATCTCTCCGGACTGTAGCGCAACGCGTTCGACAGAAAATTGATAAGCACCCAGGCTGTCTTTTCAGTGTCGGCCATTACAAATGGCAACATTTTAGCGCTGATCAGTTCAAGGCGAACATTCTTTTGCTCTGCCTGAAACTTTACCGCGTCCATAGCATAGTTAACAATTACATCAGGTGTTACCGGGCTAAACTGCAATTGCAGGTTTCCGGTTTCAACGCTTGATAGGTCGAGCAATTCGCTGGTTATTTTTAACAAGCGCTCGCTATCGTCCATTATATGTTTTACAAGGTCCGTTTGTTCCTGGTTCATTTCCCCTACCCGCTTATCGCCCAATAACTTCAGGCTCATTTTAATGGATGCGATAGGCGTTTTCAGTTCGTGCGATACGGTGGCGATAAAATTCGTTTTGGCCTCATCTCGCTCCTTAAATTCGGTAATATTCTCCAGTATGTAAACCTTACCGGCCGGGTAACTGGCTATGTTGATGCCCTCGGTATTGGCGGGTTTCATGTTCGGCACGCTTATCTCGCGGGTTTGCAGTTGAAAGTGCGCTTCCTTGCCATCTACCACAATTTTAAAGGGCTTGCCTTTTACCTGCTCATCAATAATTGATCGCAGCAGATCGTTTTGACTGGTCAGCTCGCTGATCAGTTTCCCTTCCGGGCGATCATCATGCAAACTCAATATCTTTTTTGCCGCGGTGTTGATGAATAGTATCTCCTGCTTTTCGTTCACACCAATAATGGCGTTCTGCATCTGCTCAATAATGGCCTCAATTCGTCGCTTTTCTGATAGTACGGTGGCCAGGTTGCTGTTCTCCCAATCGCGCAGGCGGGTAGCCATGTTGTTAAAGGCTTGCGCCACATCGGCAAACTCATCATCCTGCCTAAAATCTAACCGGGTAGAGTAATTTTTACGGCTGATCTCGGATATACCCTCCTGTAACTTACGCAGCGGGCCCGATATAAAACCCGGGAAATTAACGCTGAAACTAAACAGTATCAAAAAGGTAATAGTACCCGCGAAGCCCAGCAAAATAGTTGTTTTTTGTACCGATGCCTGTGCCGCGGTATGCTTGCGAACAATGGCCCGCATGTTAACGTCCTCAATATCCATCAGGGTGGCGCGTATCTGCCTTTGCGTACTGGTAAGCACAGTTAAAGGGGTATTGGGTGCAACAAGGGTATTGAATAATGCGCTCAACCTGTCAACCGCCGCCTGTTCGTCACGCTCGGTAATGTTATTTTTTTCGCGGATGAGTTGCTGCCTGAATTTAGTGGCCGAAGCGGCATCCAGCGGCAAAGGTTGCTCGTCCAATATACGGCGCATTTCGCGCACGTAGCGCAGGGTTTCGTAGTTATCCTTCAGTATCACCTGCGAGCTTTTGGCTATCTCGTTGATGTAGAACAGCGATAGCGCTCCAAAAAATATCACTACGGCAAACAAAAAGCCGAAGCCCAGCCGTAATTTGGTTTTTATTTTCATGACAGTATAACTAAGTCGGTTTCAGTAATGGCTATCTTGTTCAATAGCTGGTTAAACACGGTGGTACGCCATATCACCTGAAAAAGGCTGAGGTGCGGCTTACCAATGCAAATGGTGGTTATCTCTCGTTCCTCGGCCACATTCATAATGGTTTGCGTTATCTGGTCGCTTTTTATCTTCATCAGTTCGGCACCCAGTTCGGTAGCAAGTTTAAAGTTATTAATGAGGTGGCGTTGTTTATCAAGCTTAATGCGCTCCATACTTTCACTGCTGCTTTGCACATACAAAACTATCCACGGCGAGCGGTAATATGAAGCCAGCCTTGCTGTTTTGCGTATCACTATTTTTGCCGTTTCGTGGTTTGATGATATGCAGGCCAAAAAGCGCTCGGGCCGCAGCTTAATCTGCTTAGGTACCTCAATATCTATCTTCCGTTCCAGGTGATGGGCTACCTCCTTCAGTGCCAGCTCCCGCAGTTGCAATATCTTATCGTTCCTGAAAAAGTTTTGCAGCGCACGCTCAATCTTGCTCTTATCGTATATTTTACCGGCACGCAGTCGTTCTATCAGTTCATCAGCGGTAAGGTCAATATTCACTATCTCATCGGCAAGCTCCAATACCTTATCGGGTATACGTTCGGTTATGGTGATGCCGGTTATGTCCTCAGCCTCCTCATTCAAACTTTCCAGGTGCTGAATGTTTACGGCCGTTATCACACTGATGCCTGCCTCCAGGATATCCATTACATCCTGCCAGCGTTTGCCGTTTTTGCTACCCTCAATGTTGCTGTGCGCCAGCTCATCTACAATAACCACTTCGGGGTGGCGGTTCAGGATGGCTTGCACATCCATTTCATCCAGCTGCTTGCCTTTGTAAAATGTTGTGCGGCGGGCAATAACCGGCAAACCATCAAGCAGGGCATGGGTTTCGGCACGCATATGGGTTTCAATATAGCCTATTTGTATATCGATGCCGTTTTTTAACAACGCGTGTGCCTCCTGCAACATACGGTAGGTTTTACCTACACCGGCGCTCATGCCAATATACACCTTTAGCTTGCCCCGCCGCGACCGTTTTACCAGCTCGATGAACTCTTTTACCGAATTATCATTATTGACCGCCATAGTGTTTACTGTCGTAAAAATAAATACCGGTAAAGCAAATTGCCTTACCGGTGTGCAGTATTTTATCAGTTATTAAAATGCTACTGCAAAGCTTGCTGTTATTAATGAGTTATAGTTTACCAGGGCATCCTGCCGTGCAAATATTTTGTCCTTACTATCATACACCTTACCTTCAATACGTATCACTGCGTTGGCTACCGGTGCATAATCAATATTTAACGAGTAGCCTTTAGTTTTAAATCCGTTATCTGTACCTGTGGCTATGATCATTCCGTTCTTATCCTGGTAGTATTCAAACCTGCCTGCCAGCGCCCATTTATCAGCAAACTGGTAGCGTGCTATAGCAACCGGCGATATAATGTGTTTGCTCTCGCTGCTGCCTTTGGCCACTTTTTGCGTACCGTAATCAAAACCCGCGGTAATCCCAAACTTATTCGTTAGCTGGAATATACCGTAAAAGTTGTGGTAAAAGCGGCGAACCCTAACCGAGTCGGCACCTTCAGTACCCAGGTAGTTGCTGTAGTTAAGGGTGATGTTGTCGGTTGGTTTGTAATACACCTGTAAACCACCGGCGGGTTTGCTATTGCCGTTTTGCCTGTTAATGCGCTGCCAGCCGTTAAGGTATAAACCTACCAATGTAAGTTTGCCATTATTAGTGATATAGGTCAGTTTAGCGCCCGATTCGTAATAAGGCGTATTATCTGACGAGATGTTACGGGTAAGTACCCAGCAATCTTTTGATATAGCACTCTCAAAGCCAATGTGCGATGAAAAGATACCACCATCTAACCATAAATTAGCAGTTTTTGATAGTTTGATACCGGCGTTGGCCTCAAACACATTCTTTAGTACGCCCTGCTCGGCAGCCAGGTTGGCGTTAGCATAAGTACCGGCCATAAAAGCAAGGTTTGCGCGTATGCTACCATTGTCATAATTCGCCTTGATGAAGCCAAGGTTCAGGTTGGCCTCGTTGTGGCGATTGTGCGAGTACACGAAACCCGGACGGTTATTATCGGCAGGTTTATTAAAATCAAAGCCATAATAAAGTTCGGCGTAACCGCTAATAGTTAAGTTACCGGCTTTTTTAACAGTATCCTGAGCCTGGGCGGTTACAACGCTGCCTAATATACCGGCAGCAATTAGTAGATTTTTCATGTAAATATGGATGAATGGAATAATGCAGGGCGAATGTTATTACCCGCCTTGCAACAGGGTATTTATACAAATAGGTGACGTTATTTTTTAAGCTGATCTAAAGCTATGTTGAGTTTGAGCACGTTAACGGTTGCCGGGCCAAACAGGTGTTTTTCTGTATGCTCATTAACCAACTGGCTTACCTGCTCGGCATCAAGGCCGCGGTTTTGCGCTACGCGTTTGGCTTGTATGGCAGCACCGGCCGGCGAAATATCCGGATCGAGGCCACTGCCCGACGCGGTTACCATATCGGCAGGTATATCGCCTTTTTTAAGGTACGGGTGATATTTTAATAGCGTATCCACACGGTCGCTTACCTGTTTCAGATAGTCGGGATTGGTAGGCCCTTTGTTTGACCCTGCCGAACCGGCCGCATTATAATCTACCGCCGATGGGCGCCCCCAGAAATACTGAGGCTGATCAAACTTTTGCCCAACATTGGCATAGCCTACCACCTTGCCGTTCAGGGTGATGGTTTCGCCGTTACCCTTGCCTGCCGAAAACTTACTTACAAAGGCCACCAGCAACGGATATATTACGCATAGCAATACAGTTAGCACAACGGTTAAGCGTATTGACTGTATGATGTATTTTTTCATTTTTAAATGAGATTTAAGAACTTTTTGAACTGTATGTATTTTATTTAAAGCCTCCCCCTCGGGGAGATTTGGAGGGGTGGCGTTTAGATGAACAGGCTAATCACCAGATCTATCAACTTAATACCGATAAAAGGCGCTATCACACCACCAACACCATATATCAGCAGGTTACGACGCAGCAGCGCGCTGGCACCTATCGGTTTGTACTCCACGCCCTTTAAAGCCAGCGGTATGAGCAGCGGGATAATAATAGCGTTGAATATCACCGCCGACAGTATCGCGCTCTCCGGACTATGCAACCTCATGATGTTGATACTTTGCAATGCCGGTATCGAAGCGATAAACAGCGCCGGAACAATGGCGAAGTACTTGGCCACATCATTAGCTATACTAAAGGTGGTAAGCGTACCACGGGTTATCAGCAACTGCTTGCCTATCTCCACTATCTCGATCAGCTTGGTGGGGTCATTATCCAGATCGACCATGTTACCGGCCTCTTTGGCGGCCTGGGTACCGCTGTTCATGGCCACGCCAACATCGGCCTGGGCAAGCGCGGGGGCATCATTGGTACCGTCGCCCATCATGGCTACCAGGCGGCCTTCCTGCTGCTCGTGCTTTATGTAGTTCATTTTATCCTCGGGCTTGGCCTCGGCAATAAAATCGTCTACACCGGCTTTTTGGGCAATAAATTTTGCAGTTAGCGGATTATCGCCGGTTACCATTACGGTTTTAATACCCATTTTACGCAGGCGCTCAAAACGTTCGGCAATACCTGTTTTAATAATGTCCTGCAACTCAATAGTACCCAGCACCTTTCCGTTTTGTGCTACAACCAGCGGTGTACCACCGTTTGAGGATATGGTTTTTACCCTTTCTTCCACATCGGCAGGTACATGATTGCCGGTATTTTGCGCCAGGTTGCGCATCGAATCAAACGCGCCTTTGCGTATCTGCAAACCGTCGGGCGTATTAATGCCGCTTGAACGTGTTTCGGCCGTAAACTTGATGAACTCTGAACCCTCCGGCGCTTTTAACGATATGCTCACCTTACTTTGCGCGGCCAGCTCGATAATGGATTTACCTTCGGGAGTTTCATCAGCCAGTGATGATAATACCGCCGCCTTGATCAGATCATCGGGCAATACATCAATAGCGGGCCAAAAGTGTGTAGCCTTGCGGTTACCTATAGTGATGGTACCGGTCTTATCCAGCAGCAGCACATCAATATCTCCCGCTGTTTCAACCGCCTTGCCCGATTTGGTGATCACATTGGCCCTTAAGGCCCTGTCCATACCGGCAATACCAATGGCCGATAGCAGGCCGCCGATGGTGGTTGGTATCAAACAAACAAACAGGGAGATAAGGGCGGCAATGGTAATAGGGGTATTAGCGTAATCAGCAAAGGGTTTCAGCGTAACACATACTATGATGAATATCAGCGTAAAGCTGGCCAACAAAATGGTAAGTGCTATCTCGTTAGGTGTTTTTTGGCGCGATGCACCCTCAACCAGAGCGATCATCTTATCCAAAAAGCTCTCGCCCGGCTCGGTGGTTACCACAACCTTTATTTTGTCTGACAGTACTTTGGTACCGCCGGTAACTGACGATTTATCGCCACCAGCCTCGCGTATCACCGGGGCAGATTCGCCCGTAATGGCCGATTCATCAATAGTAGCCAAACCTTCAACTATCTCGCCATCGGTAGGGATGGTATCGCCGGGTTCGCAAATGAATTGGTCGCCCTTGCGCAACTCATTGGATGAACGGCTAATTATCGAGCCATCCTTCATCAGCACCTTTGCCGGAGTTTCCTCGCGTGTTTTGCGCAAGCTATCGGCCTGTGCCTTGCCACGTGCTTCGGCAATAGCCTCGGCAAAGTTTGCAAACAGCAGGGTAAGCAGCAGTATGATGAATATGATAAAGTTATAGATGAATGAACCCTGATCGGTATGGGTAAAGCTGTAAAAGCTCATGTAAGCCATAATCAGCGTGCCTATCTCCACGGTAAACATTACCGGGTTGCGCAACATCACCTTTGGGTTAAGTTTTATGAATGATTCTTTGAGGGCGGTTTGCACCAACGCCGGCTCAAATAATTTATTGGATTGTGATTTCATTTTGCCTCCTCTAAATCCTCTCCTTAATTTGGGAGCGGATTTTATATGTGGATTTTTTTGTTGTTCGTTTCAGTTAAGCCTCCCCTTAAGGGGAGGTTTGGTGGGGCTTTACTTCATTGAAAAATATTCGGCGATAGGGCCAAGTGCCAGCGCCGGGAAGTATGACAGGGCGTTAAGCACCAATATAACAGCCAGCGTCATCACACCGAAAGTGAATGTGTCGGTTTTAAGCGTACCGGCCGACTCGGGGATGTATTTCTTTTTGGCCAGCATACCCGCTATAGCTACCGGCCCAATGATCGGCAGAAACCTGCCCAGTATCAGTACAAAACCCGTAGCCACGTTCCAGAAAATGTTGTTATCGCCCAATCCCTCAAAGCCCGAACCGTTGTTGGCATTGGCCGAGGTCATCTCGTACAACATTTCCGAAAAACCATGATAGCCCGGGTTATTCAGCCAGTTGGCAGGCTTAACGGCCCAGTCAGCATCACCATAATTGTTGAACACAAATGCAGCCAAGGCAGTACCCGCCATAATCAGGAACGGACTTAGCAAGGTGATCATCGCGGCTATTTTTACCTCACGGGCCTCAACCTTATGGCCTAAAAACTCAGGTGTACGGCCAACCATCAAGCCCGAAATAAATACCGCTATGATGAGGTAAATAAAGTAGTTGAGTATACCCACACCGCAACCACCAAAAAAGCCGTTGATCATCATGCCCAGCAATTGCCATGCGCCCGTAAGCGGCATCGTGCTATCGTGCATACCATTTACTGATCCGGTTGATACAATAGTGGTCAGCGTGCTCCAATAACCGGTGGCTAATGGGCCAATGCGCACTTCCTTGCCCTCCATGGCGCCGGTGGTTTGCGTTATGCCTAATTTGGTAAGTGCAGGGTTGCCGCCAAGTTCGCTGCTTATGGTTGGTATCAGCAGCATAAACATACCCACCATCATCATGGCGAATATTACCCAGCCCAGCTTTTTACGGCGGATAAAGTAACCGAACCCGATGATCATAGCCATAGGCACTATCATTTGCGAAACTATCTCGGTAATGTTGGTGATGTAGTTAGGATTCTCAAGCGGGTGTGCCGAGTTGGCACCGTACCAGCCACCGCCATTGGTACCCAGGTGTTTTATGGCGATCATTTGCGCGGCCGGGCCACGAGATACGTTTACGGTATCGCCCTGTAGAGAGATGAATTGATCCTTACCCTTATAACTGGCCGTTGCGCCGTTAAATGCTAAGATGATAGCCACTACAAATGATAGCGGCAACAGCAAGCGGGTGATGACTTTAACAAAGAAATCCCAAAAGTTACCCAGGTTGGTAGTAGTTTTATCGCGAAATGCCTTGAACAAACCAACCGCCGCCGCAATACCCGTGGCCGCGCTGGTAAACATCAAAAACATGACGATGATCTGCTGGGTAAGGTATGTCAACCCACTCTCGCCCGAGTAATGCTGCAAATCGCAGTTCACCACAAAGCTGATGATGGTATTAAAGGCAAGGTCGGTGGTCATGCCGGGATTGCCGTCGGGGTTAAAAGGTAATTTATCCTGGTATATCAGCACAAAAAACCCATATACCAGCCACAGCAGGTTAATGGTAAGCATGGCCTTTAAAAACTGTTTCCAGTCCATAGGCTCACCCGGCCTGATGCCCGCGAGCTTGAACAAGCCGCTTTCCAGGGGTTTTAAAAAGTCTGTCCACACACGCTCACCCGCGAACATTTTGGCCAGGTACTTGCCGAGGGGAATGGCTATGAGCAGGGTGATCAAAAAAGAGGCGACTACGCCTAAAATTTCAGAGTTCATTTTTTGTCAGTTAAAATTTTTCGGGGTTCAGCAGCACGTATATCATGTATATGAATACGGCAATGGCGATGATGAATAATGCGATCATGAGTTTCAGATTTTTTCGAACCAATCAATTGATTTATAGAATAGCCACATGCAGATCACAATGGCCAGCAGAAGTAAAAAGGTTATCATAGCTTTTTTAATTATTTGAAAAGCTATAGCCAAAGCAGATGCCAGCGAGATAGAATTTATTTCAATTGATTGATTATTAGAACCTTGTGATTGAATCGAAATAACAGGCACAAAAAAAACCTTCCATTTTGGAAGGGTCATTTTCATTATGGTAGAGTGGCTTCAAATACCTCTTACGATGAATTCAATATTCTTGCGATAGCTGTTCAGCTATTTTATGATTGTTGTTCGATAATATATCCACAGAAAAACGGTGTGTTGAACAACGGCACTAATACCGGCGAGTAAATGAGTTAAGAAAGACTGTTAGCCGTTTGCACAATATTATAGCTATCGCTAATTTTAGGCAGTGAAACTCTTTTGCCTGATCATATCTTTTTTTGTGCTGATGCTATCAGTAAGGCCATGCTGCGCGGAGGATGCCTGCAAAGATGAAATTGGTAATAAACATGAACAAAGCAGCGGCAAGCAATCGCACGATGAAGATTGTCGGGGCTGTTCACCCTTTTTTAGCTGTGGTTCATGTATGGGTTTTATCATGCGTAAATCAGTAATTCAAACTGTTACGCTATTTCCGTTGCATCAAAAACAAAGTGTTACACCATATCATCAGCCCGAAATTAAAGAGGTTGATATCGATATCTGGCAGCCGCCCCAATTAAGTTAATTACGCTTGTGGCCATACTCATGGCTAAATTATTCTTGCTTGTATTAACTTAATTTTATTTGGATGAAACATATTTATGTGCTGTTCGCGGCGCTATGCATAACAACTATATCCAACGCTCAAAACACGTTTAAAGCCATTATTAAGGATAGCCGGTCGGGCGAAGCGTTGGCAGGTGCTACAGCATTGCTGCAAGGCAGTAATAATGGCGCAAGTGCCGATACAAATGGCATGGTAACCCTTACCAATGTACCCAATGGCAAACAGGTTATAATGCTCAGCTTTACGGGTTACCAAACCCGTATTGATACACTCTCATTTCCCCTGGCAAATAGTGAGCCTACGCAAATACAACTCATGCCCGATGATGAAAATGACGAGTTAGAGGAAGTAACCATATCGGCAACGCGCAGCAGCCGTACTATAGCCAACATACCTACCCGTGTTGAAGTAATTGCCGGTGAAGAACTCGACGAAAAAGGGAACATGAAACCCGGCGACATACGCATGCTGCTTGCTGAAAGTACAGGCATTCAAACCCAACAAATATCAGCCACCAGCGCTAACGCTACCATACGCATACAAGGGCTTGATGGGCGTTACACCCAAATGATACGTGATGGATTACCTTTGTACTCCGGGTTTTCGGGCGGTTTGGGCTTGCTGCAAATTGCTCCGCTTGATTTGAAACAGGTAGAGGTGATCAAAGGCTCGTCATCTACATTGTATGGTGGTGGTGCCATCGCGGGTTTGGTAAACCTGGTTTCAAAAACACCTACTGAAAACCGGCAGATAAACTTTTTACTGAATGGTACGTCGGCACGCGGACTTGATGCCAGCATGTTTTATGGTCAAAAATTCGGCAAGATCGGTACAACCATTTATGCGGCCTATAATCACGGTAACCCGTATGATCCGGCAGATGTTGGCCTTACGGCCATTCCCCGCTTTAACCGCTTTACGCTCAACCCCAAAATATGGATGTATTTTAACAACCGCACTACCCTGAACGTAGGTATAAATGCCACAGTTGAGAACCGGCTTGGAGGTGATGTGGAATATATTAAAGGTAACGGCAGCGCAATTCACTCGTATTTTGAGCGTAACAAAACCAACCGCTACAGCAGCCAGCTACAACTGGATCATGTGTTGAATAAAAAAGAAAAACTCACGTTTAAAAACAGCGTAAGCTATTTTGATCGCAATATCAGCCTGCCCGATTACCGGTTTTCGGGCGAGCAAATATCATCGTACAGCGAAGCCACTTACTCAGGCAACAGCGCGAACAGCGACTGGGTAGCCGGAATCAATTTTTTGACGGATAGATTTGATGAGGATATACAAAGTGACTTCCCGTTAAGGAATTATAGTTTTACCACCATAGGCGGCTTCGTACAAAATACACTGGATATTACTGAAAAGGTAACTTTAGAGAGCGGCATCCGTGCGGATCATCATAACGAGTATGGCTTTTTCTTTTTGCCAAGAGTATCAGCCTTATGGAAGATCAATGAGCATTTTACTACCCGCCTGGGCGGTGGCCTGGGTTATAAAGCGCCAACAGTATTTACCGAGGATGCCGAGCGTATACAATTCAGAAATGTATTGCCTATTGATGTGAATAGCACCCGGGCCGAGCGATCATACGGTGCCAATTATGACATTAATTACCGCACGACTTTGTTTAATGAACATGTTAGTTTTAGCATTAACCAGCTATTTTTCTATACGCGTATAAGTAACCCTATATTACTTACAGCCACAGCAAATGGCTCTTTTGCTTACCTGCAACCAACAGGCAGCCTCAACACTAAGGGCATGGAAACCAACATCAAGTTAACCTATAACTACTTTAAGCTTTTTATAGGTTATACCTTTGCTGATGTTGATCAGCGCAATGGCTCTATTAATACATCATACCCTTTAGTATCGCGCCATAGGTTAAATAATGTGCTGATGTACGAAGTTGAGGACAAATGGAAAATAGGCATAGAAGCCTACTATTTTAGTCCGCAAAGGCTAAACGACGGAGCAATGGGCAAAGCTTACTGGACCACCGGCCTGATGGCTGAAAAGCTTTGGGAACGTTTTTCCATCTTTATAAACTTTGAGAACCTCACCGATACCAGGCAAACCCGTTTCGACACAATTTATACAGGCATTATAACCAACCCCACTTTCAGAGATATTTATGCACCGCTGGATGGCTTTGTGATAAATGGCGGTGTTAAATTCAAACTTTAAAATAAGGTCAAATTTTTTTCAATCAACTATTGTTTAGAATTATTCTAAACAATATATTTGCAGCATCCGTATCATTTAACACTTTTTGATCTGTTTATTTCAAGACCTGTTTACCCGCGTAATATCCAGCGCGGGTAAATCAGGCGCTAATGATCAAATTATCACCACCCTTACCTAAATGACAAACGATAAAACATGGCTACAAAGATGGGACGAAAGGTATAGCGCTGCCGAATACGCCTTTGGTGAAGAACCGAATGTATTTTTGCGTGAACAGCTATCGCTTATTCAACCTTCAAAAATATTGTTTGCTGCCGAGGGCGAAGGCCGCAATGCTATCTTCGCGGCCAAATCAGGATGGGATGTTTCGGCTTTTGATATCAGTATCCAAGGCAAACATAAAGCCGATACACTGGCTGCCAGGCATGGCGTTAGCATTGATTACCGTATTGGAGAATTGCCCGAGCTGAATTACCTTGCCGGGGAGTTTGATGCTATTGCATTGATATACGCTCATTTTCCAGCGCACATTAAATCAGCATATCATCAGTTACTATCAACTTACCTTAAACCCGGCGGACTGTTGATACTGGAGGCCTTTGCCAAAAACCATCTGGAATATGTTTTGCAAAACGAAAAAATAGGCGGCCCTCGCGATCTGGCCTCGCTATTCTCGGCAGATGAACTCCTGACAGATTTTGCCGGTTATGACATTTTACAACTTACAGAACAGGAGGTAGAATTAAGTGAAGGCCTTTACCACAACGGCAAAGGTTGGGTTATACGCTTTGTGGGCAGAAAACTTTTATACTGAACGGTAAGCAGTTACCATTTGCCGTGTAGGTTTGGTTTTGGCCTCTTTCTGTTTTTTTGGTTGCTTTTTAGCCCACCAAATAAAAAACCCGGTTATGGGTAAACTGCCTGATATTAGGCACACTAATAATGCGATGATCTTTGTCCATATCCCCCCTACCGAGCCTACATGCAGATCGTAATTGAGGCGCATCATTTTATCGCCGCCGTTATCCGGTTTCTTATCGAGCTTTTTGAGGCTCACCTGCTCGTATGATTGCGATCTTTCATTCATCCTACGGCCAAGTTCGGGAATTAATGATACCGACCAGGCCCCGGCCTTGCCAAAAGGATAACCAATGGTGAGTATCTGGGTATTCAGGTCTTCGCCTTTGGCCTTCAGGTTTTTAAACAGAATATCCTCGTCGGGAATGTTCGAAACCTTTACCAGCGTGGTGTCCGACTGTTGACGGGCAAACCTTTCAGACTTTTGTCCGCCTGATGCAGTCCAGTACACCGCGTCCGAAAACCATTTCATACCGTATACCATGCCCGTAAGCCCTAAAACCAGGGCAATGGCCAGCGAGTAAAAGCCCAGCACGTTATGCAGATCGTGGTTTACCCGTTTAAAATTACCGCTCCACTTTACAAAAAAGGCGCGTTCGCGGGTGTTGGTTGTCCATTTCTTGGGCCACCATAATACCAGGCCGGTAATCAGCGTAATAACAAATATCAGGGTGGAGTAAGCCACTACCGGCTTGCCTATTTCGCGGGGCAGCCACAGGTTGTAATGCCCTAAAAGCATAATGCGGTAAAAATCCTTATCGAGCAATTGGTAGTGTAAGATTTTTGCCGTGTAAGGGTCAACGTATATCAACTGAAACTTTGAGCGATCACCATAATAAGGCACCACCGCCGAACGGTCTTTCCCCTGGTATACCACGGCTGATATCGCGGGCAGGTTGTACCGTTTCATCACGGCCTCTTTCAATTTTGATGGTTCGATGAACTCCTTACCGTGCGACTCGGCCGTTTGATAAGGCTGTAACCATACCCTCAGCTCCTGCTCAAAAACAAGCGCAGCCCCAGTAAGGCTTACTATAACAACCACAATACCGCTTGCCAGCCCCAGCCACAAATGCAGCCATGCTGATACACGGTAAAACAGGGAACGCTTTTTTTTAGTTTTGCTTTTAGCAGATAGAGCCATCAAATACGATATAAAAAATTAATGGACCTGACCAGACAGAGAAATCATTTTCTCCCGGCAGGTCCATTAGTATTAAAATTTCAGAAAAAATAAGAACGGGTACTCGGAGCTGATTATTTAACCCTGCCTATACCGCCAACAAACGTAGCACCAACTACAGCGCCTTTGGTTGCAGTAGCGGTAGCTACATCAATTTGGTAAATGTTGCATACACCGTTTACTGTGGCGGCAGCATAAGCTTTACCATCATCATACAAGGCAGCAAAGCTACGGCCACCATCGCCTGTAAAGGTTGGTGAGTTAGTTACAGCAGTAATAGTTTTAGCTGATAGATCAACAATTGCGAATTTAAGGTTACCATCAACCCATTGGCTGGCTTGTGTACCAGTGCTTATTTCAGCAAACAGCTTGTTGTTACCAATGTACATTGCGTGTACTATACGGCCACCGTTTGTTGCGGTTGCAGTATTAAAATAGTAGTTGGCATCAAACTCAGTTGTACCGTTAGCAATTTTCAGGATACCGGCTTCTTTGGTTGATTTTGAATAACCGTAACCGTTGTGTGCTACAGTATATACATCACCAGATTCGGTAACAAAGATACCTGAACGGGTACCGAATGAACCGGCAGGACCGGTACGTACATCCTTAATTACTTTTTGCAATGTAAAGTCGGGATAGTTATAAACAGCTACATAAGCGGTATCAGTATTGTTGGTAGCATAAGTAGCCGGATCTATCGGGTAAAATGTTTGGAAAGCGTTAGTACCTCTAACAACAATACCGGTATGTAACCATGACTCGGTATTGCTTGGGTATAAGCTGCGCATAGTTACGGTTTTAGTGCTGGTAATGCTGTTTGATGCTACATTCACGGTATAAAACTCAGCTTTCGCATCAGCAACTAATGATGCAGATGCAAAGGTTGCCAACAAAGTTTTACCCTGACCGTCAACATCCTTAATATCAGTTGCAGCGTTAGGGAAGGTTAAGCCGCTTTTGGTTGTCAGGTTGCCTGACGCGTCAAGGCTGATAACATTAACATCAGTAACACCTAAACCGCCTATGCTGAAAAAGCTTGAACCAACTGAAAGGAAATCGCGGTAACCGGTTTGTAGCAAACCATTGTTAGTAAGGCTTAATGTACCGGTCATCAGGTCATTAGTGCCTAAAACATAATTTGTTGTGGCCTCTGTTGTGGTAACACCTAAACCAAGGGTGTATACCTTTTCACCGTCAATAGGTTGAGGGTTATCGTTATCGTTGCTGCTGCATGATGCCGCCGCGATAGCAAGCGTTGAGAACAAGCTTGCTTTGATGAGTTGTTTGATGTTATACATGATCTTTAATAAATTATTGTTTGTATTATTTGGTAATGAAATAACGAAGTTTTAGAAATACCGAACGTCCCGGCTTTTGCAACCTGAAGTTATCAAACAGCATGTTATCGGTTAAATTACGGCACTCAAGTGTTATGGTGTACTTGCCGTTTTGCATGGCATAATCGGCAGAGATGTTATGCGCTATCTGGCGTGGTATAACATCTTGATTATTGTTACCTAACTGGCTGGGTGTGAGATAGTATTTTTCAACCATATTAAGGCTGTAGTTAATACCCAACTGGTTATTGCGCGCGCCAACATCCGGAATACGGGTACCCAGGTTCAAATTGCAAAACAGGTAAGGAATGTTTTGTAAACGATAACCATAATTTAAATTTCTGGTTACGATAGTGCCCGTTAAATTGGTGCTGCTTAAAAATTCAGTGCTATCAACAATATCCTGATAAGTAGCATTAACACTGGCAAATATCAGTTTTTTCCAGGCGTATCTAATTTCAAGCTCCGCACCCTTTGTAGCTACCTTACCAACGTTGGTGTTTTGACGGGCCACCGGTTGTACCTGCCCCTGGAACGGGCGAATGTAATCGCGTGCATTACGCATTATAAAGTTTCCTTCAAAATCAAACCTATGATTGTTTGATGGTTGTAAGGTGTATACCGCGCCTAAATTAAAGTTGTGGCTGCTTTCGGGCTTCAGGTTGGGGTTGGCGGCTACGTATAAGCCATCACCTAATATCTCCGTGGCTTCTGGTAACCTGTAAGCTTTCTCGTACGAAGCTTTGGCTTGTAATTGCGGTAATATAAAATAAGCCGTAGCTAAGCCATAACCGTAATGAGTGCTGTTTAGTGATGTTGTCTGATAATCAGGTGTATTATTCTGAGAAACATTTTCAAATGATTCGGCATGGAATAAATACAACTTACCAAAGGCTGTAGCTGTGAAATTACCATAATCAGTTTTCCAGCTTAAACCCATATTTTGCTTGCGCAGCCTTTGCGGCAATAAGAATGTCGGGTTGGTCGGGTCTTCCACATCACTTGCTTTTCGCTTAAAATCTGTCAATATGTAATTGTATGAAAAAGAGTGGTGCTCATTTAATCGGTACGAAAGATTAGTGGTTACAAGGCCCTCGTTATCCTTATTTTTACGCTGCGAAAGTGATTGCTCGCCCCTCCCTGCCGAATCTATCTTGCTTTGACCAAGCCAGTTATAAACAAGGCTTGAGGTATCAATAAAGCGATTGGTGCTCATGTTGTAAGCACCATACATGCTTACATCAAGCCCGGGTATAAACAAATTTGTTTTTTTGTATTTAAGTGTCGGGATGAATGAGTGGCTGCGTGCTGTACGTGCGCCGTATACCTGCTCCATAACAACACCCGTTTGTATATCCCTGTCATTACCCGAGGCTAACATGCCTATCAATAACTTATCGGCGAACTTGGTACCTGTAAAACCGGCTTCGATCTGCCCACCGGCAGATTCATAATTATCATGAAAACGACGAACATCACGCGCGGGCAGTGTTTGCCTGCTAAACAGGTCTATAGGTGCTACATTTACTTTGTAGTCATTGTCTGAATAGTTGTAGAACGCGTTGGCTTTTACAGTAAAGTGTGTATTTGGATTTGTGTATGCCCCACTTACAGCCGCACGATGGGTATTGAACGAGCCTATGGAGTACGATGCATCCAGATAATTAGCATTACTACGTGTTACCACATTAACAGCACCGCCCAAGGCATCAGTACCCAAACTAACAGGTACTACCCCTTTATAAACCTCAATACGCTCGGCAATATTAACAGGCAGGTTATTAAGTGTTAATGATGAGCCGAAGTTATCCATCGGTATACCATCCAAAAAGAATTTTACCTGGTTGCCTGTAAAGCCATTAAGCGAGAAGTTGAAGTATGAACCCAGGCCGCCTTCCTCACGTATGCGCACACCGGTTGTTCGGTTCAAAACCTGGTTAAGATCTGAAGTGGTATTGTACTGCGCTTTCAGATCAATAACATTAACCTGAAAACCCTGCTCCCGTATGTTTTGCGATGTGGTTTTGCCCTGCACATTAACTTCCTGCATTTCGGTAGCGTTACTTAGCGTTACAGTAGCTATCGTCAAAGATTGCCCGGCCTGAAGTTTTACTGATTGTGAATGGCTTTTTGAACCTGTATAGCTAATAATAAGAGTATATGAGCCTTCTTTGGCCTTCAACTCAAAACTACCATCACTTAACGACATGGTTTGGTAGCGTGTCCCTTTCAAATAAACATTGGCTGCCTCAACAGGTTTGCCACTATCGTCTGTTACTTTTCCGGTTACTACGGCTGTAGTGTTTTGAGCCATCAAAGGGCTGCTCAAAAAAAGCCCGATCAAAAAAATTAGTGAGTAACGTAATGCGTGCACGGCTATAGTTTAGTTAATAGTCGGCACAAAGATATATTTTATTTAATTTATTTAGACTTAGTTTAAATAAATTAATCCACAACTATTATCGTCACTTTTATGGTGTTCCACATATTACAGAATTTACTATTTAGCGATTTTCCTTATAACGCCGTTCCAGTATCAGCCACATAAATACCATCCGGAGTTACAGTTAACCCAATGGGTAAATAAAAGTTAGCCTGCATCGCTGGCCCGTCTTGATAGTTAAAATCTTCAGGTATATCTCCGGTGATCGCGGTCAATACCTTATTGTGCGATAAGTGAAATAATTGGTTTGATATTATTTTTCTGTCTTTGGTAAAAGATCTTACAAAAAAGAAAACATTTTGATATGGTGTAAGATTATAGTTTTTGTCCCTTCTGGTTACCGCGAAACTAATGATGCTGTGCGGATTAGTGAACTGAGGGTTTAATTTGAATACCGTAGTGACCCTACCACTCAGACTCACCTTCCTAATACTCTGACCGATGTTGTAAGCAGTTCCGTCCACCACCCATAGGTTGCCATCCTCACCAAATTTTACAAGTGTTGGCGAAGTAAAGTGAGCTTTATCACCTACGCCATCTGCAAAACCCCTTACGTCTTTTTTTCCGGCAAGTACACTCGTAACCCCATCTTTACTGTACCTGATTATGCGATGGTTCTCGCCGTCAGGGATCAAGATGCTGCTATCTGAGCCAATGGCCATGTCACCTATATACCGCAGTCTTTCTCCAACCGGCAATATCGTAAGCTTTTTATTCCAGTCCAGTTTTACGAACGTGCTGCTGTCTGCGCTGCCATCTCCTTCATGACGATTGCCTACAAAGTAAATACTCCCCTTAGCACCTGCTTTTATGCCCGTTGGGTTGTAATAGGTAAAGTATTTAGTGTAGCCTCCCTGCGGATCGATCCTGAAAATATCGTTATTAGAGCTTACATATTTAGAACCATCTGAGGCACTGCATATCAGATACGGATAAGGGATATAAGGATAATTCAGTTCCCCTCTGCCCACCACCGTACTTACTATATAATTTGTTGTGGCCGCCATCGCAACTAAAGAATCACTGTTTACCTTTTCATTATCCTGAATGATTGTTGCGGCATCCTTTTTACAGCTGCTGTAACTAATTGCGCACAACAGGCCAGCATATACCGTGAAATGCTTTACAATTTGACTTTTCATGATAGGTTAATTATTTAAATTGGTCTTTAAATCACATCGCGTTTGAATAAATACTCAGATACCATTTTCGTTAATATAACACTTAGCTTATTTCCTATCCGATAAACAGCTTGCCAGATCTTATCGATAAAAATGTAAGCGAGTCGATATATGCATTCCGAATTAATTCTTGAGAATCTACCACACACTTTTGGTAACTATAAATAATTGGTTGATTAAATTTATACGGGCTGTATTCGGAATCAATACCAATAATAGCACATTTCAGGTCTGCAATGCTCAATTCAGTAACAGACTTTTCAAACAGATGCTCAATTTGAATTTTTATCTGAGTGGTGATCGATAATACAAGTCTATTATCGCACGGAACTGAACTTTGTATACACCTTATGCATGTGTGGGTTACCTTAGCTACAAACCTGTATTAAGCTATACCAATAATTAAACATTTGAAAAAGCTGCTTAAAATTATTTTATACACCGCGATAAGCCTGATTGGGTTTGTGGCTATTTACTTAATTGCCGCCTTTACTGTACCTGTCATTGGCGTTTCGGCAGAAAAAGTTACAGATAAAGATATTACTATCTACATACTCACAAACGGTGTGCATACGGATATTGTGGTGCCTTTGAGAACAGCAGATAAAGATTGGAGCCAGGAAATTAGCTTTAAAAATGTAGTTAGGCCCGACACCAACGCTACATTGGTAGCCTTCGGCTGGGGCGACAAGGGGTTTTATTTGAACACCCCTACCTGGGCAGAGCTAAAATTCAGTGTCGCATTTAAGGCTGCATTCGGTTTAAGCAGTTCTGCCATGCATACAACGTTTTACAAAAACCTGCGCGAAAGCTCATCATGTAAAAAGATCCACATTAGCCGGGAACAATATTTAAGACTTGTAGGATATATTGAGAACAGTATAAAACTGGATTCAATGGGTCATGTGATCAATATAAAAACCACCGCCAATTATGGCGATCATGATGCTTTTTATGAGGCCAAAAGAAGATACAACTTTTTTTACACCTGTAATACCTGGGCAAATTACGCGCTAAAAGCCAGCGGACAAAAAGCATGTTTATGGACACCAAGGGACAAGCCTTTATTCGACAAATACTAAAATCTATACCATTTTATACTTACGGCCAAACTTGATTGCCGCGATAGTAAATCTATCCCCCGAATTGTACAACTTATTGCTGAATTTGAATAGATATTCTGTAGAGGTATAAAAACAAAAAACCCTTCAAATGATGTTATTTGAAGGGTTTTGCAAATTTTGGAGGGTCTTCCAGTGATCCCGCTGGGATCACTAAATATCTTTTTAACTACTAATAATCAGTGAGATAAATCCAATCAATGTACAACTCCCTTTTTAGACACCTAAAAAAGCTTGATAGAAAGAACTTTAATAAAGATACAAATTGCTAAGCTATTATTTACACAAAAAATAATTATTACACGTTAAATCTCACTATGTTCAACTTTTTAAAATAGGTAATGTATGAATTCTTCACATCTGTTTGTTACATGATTCCTTTCATAATATATGCTTAAATCTTTTTTCAACCTCCTAACAAAATTTGGATAAAAAAGAGGTGAGAGCAGAATGCTTACGATCATTAAGCTGCTATAATTTCCTGAACCCGATCGATTAAGATGTCCAGATCGAATGGCTTTGCCAAAAAAAGATTAGCACCGGCCTCATTTGCGATTCGTTCTCCCTCACGGCTGGCCGAAATGACTATAACTGGTAAACTTTTTGTTTCCGGATTCTTCCGCAAAGTTCGCAATACCTGGTCACCAGACAATACCGGCATCCAAAGATCTAGCAATATGAGATCAGGATTTTGTTTTTCAATCTCATCATATATGTGTAGGCTGTTTTTGATAGGAATGATCTTGTAGCCTGTTTCCTCCAAGATCAACTCAAGCATATCCAAGATTCCCTCATCATCATCACAGATCAATATTGTTTTATTGCTCATTAAATCTCCCTTCATCTAATGGAAGTGTGAAACTGAAAGTTGACCCGTTTCCTGGTTCGCTTTCTACCCAAAGTGTACCACCATGGTTTTTAATGATCTGGTCGCAAACATAAAGTCCGATACCCATTCCCGGAAAACGCTGTTGTATCTCACCAACACGATAGAACCGATCAAATATCTTCTTTTGTTCTTCTATTTTTATGCCCATTCCTTTATCTGAAACCGATACCTTTAAAAAGTTGCTTACCCGTGATAAATAAACTTGTACCTCCTCAGAGTCTGGTGCATACTTGATCGCGTTTGATAACAAGTTGTTAATAACCTGGATAATGTGCGACTCATCACCCGTATAATTATTTGTTGCATGGCCTCTGATAATAATATGATGAGTTTTGGTAGCCGCTTGCATATTTTCTACAGCTTCATGTATAGCTTTGTCGAAATCAAATGTTTCCTTATGCAATTCGATATTGCCGGTCTGTATTTTTGACATGTCCAGCAATTCAGCGATCAAAGAGTTTAAACGTTCTACGTATATGCCGGTCTTGTTCAATATTTCTTTAAGTTTATCACCGACAGAGTCCGGCAAGAGGCGTTGCATTACCTGAATGTAGCCTTTAATTGTTGTAAGCGGCGTTTTCAACTCATGACTGGCAATAGAAAGAAAATCATCTTTACGTCGCTCAATCTCGCGCCTGTCAGTAATGTCTTCTATAGCGATCAAAATCCGGTCTTTATATTGCCCTTCCAGTTCTATACGATGTGCATTCAGCAACATCAATTTTTTGCCTATATGAGGAAAGTCATGCTCTACCTCAAACTCTTCTACAGGGTTGTTCGTCGGTAAAATATTTTCCAGCAGCTCCTTTAATTTCCCAATGTCCCATTGACCATTTCCGAGCTCATACAATAATTTACCCTCAGTTTCTTCCCTGGAAACTTTAAAAGTTTTGAGAAAATGATCGTTAACACTCAAAACCTCAAATTCGGGGTTTAACACCACAAGACTTTCCCGGACGGTTTGAACAATACTTGAAAGATAGTCCTCACTTTCCTTAAGGCTCTTGGTTCTCTCTTGGATCTGTGATTCCATTATATTTTGCTGGTGCAATAATTCTTGTTCAGCTTTTTTGCGACGCGTAATATCGTTCTGAACACCGATAAAATAGCAAACATTACCCTGTTCGTCCTTAATTGGCGACATATAGAGTTCGTTCCAAAACAACGTCCCGTTTTTTTGATAATTTCGCATTTCAACAACGCATTCAGCACCATCTTCTACAGCCTTACGTAGTATAGATCTCTCTTTTTGGCCACGATCCTCTTTCTGCAGAAAACGACAATTGTGACCGATGATCTCATGACGTTTGTATCCAGTAATAAATTCGAATGCTTTATTACAATAGATTATCGGATTATCAGGTTGTTGATTATCTGTTAATATGATCCCGGATATGGACGAATCCAATGCCTGAATAAGCAAAGAAAGGTCTTGTTTAATCGAGTTTTCGGATAAAGTAAACTCGCCGTTTTTTAAGCTGTCCAATGTATAATTATTTAATATTTCCCCGAACATAACAAATGTTCGGCCATTCTGTCCTTATTACAAAAATATTACGATTAACTTGAAGTCTTCATTTGTCAACTATGTACTTTCGCATTTAAACTCATCAGTATCAGAACTTAACTTTCGGAAGTGATATAACTATTTTATGGAAAGTTAAAAATTCAGTTAAACCGTCATACCCTTATTGTTTCTATACAAATGATTAACGACGACTTTTTTCGCGTTCGAACCATTTCTAACAGTTACATCACGTTATCTTTTTGCAGCAACAACTTTTATCGGTCAGAGTTGTTAAGCAGGGTATTACCGCTAATTCACATTATGGCAATGTTAAACGCTCAGCCGAAAGACCTCGCACAGCATGTATTGGAGAAGCTTCAGCACAGTAGATTATACTTCGATATCCCGCCTATAGGTGTTTTAGAGGATCTTTTCGAATGCCTTTTTTTCACCAGTATGCAGACGGAGGAAAGCGATTTGGTTAAAGTGACTATTACATTAATTGATCCCGATAACCCTGATCCAAGGCCGCCACGGCGGATTGTGGCCGAACGATGGAGCTGTATCAAATTTGATGTCCCCCTGCAAATGACTATTAAGGCATTAGTTAAGCTTTCGAAAGCTTCTGATCCGTCAAGCACTTCACTGGCCGTGTATCATGACCGACAGGGGAAGCTGTTTATTTGGGGAATGATTGACCAGGCGATTCATTACCAGAGTTTTTTGAATTATGAATCAGAGTCCGGTTCGGAACAACCTGGTCTGTTCCAAGTCAGCATCAACGATATAGGAACCCTTAACGTGTTGTTTGACTATGAACTACTAGCCACATTAAAGCAGAATAAACTTATACCACGTTATCTTGATGTGTTTACAATTGGTCCCATTTCGAAAATACTGAAAGCCAATGCCGCACATCTGAAAGATGAACTGAAGTCATTTCTTTTGGATAGTCACGCAGGAGAACATTTTGAGGACTGGGAAACTTTTATGGATGGCATCTGGATACAGGCAATATCGAGATTGCTGTTGCGGATACAGAATTACCGTCATGGCGGCGCAATCCTTATAACTGACGAGCATGACGGGATCGATATTAAGTACGCGGTTCGTTATGACCGCCTTAAACATGCGATCAGCAATTATGCAAAGGAGACTGTTAATCATTACATGGCTGAAATGCAGATCGATGAGCATCTCATTTCGGGTAAAAGAGCGATCAGTAAACACAGATATCTTGAAGAATCGCGCGCCTTGCTGGCCAAACAGGAGATCGCAGACGAAATCAAGGGGTGTATTTCTTTTTTAGCATCACATACCTGTGTGGATGGAGTGTTGCTTTTCTCCCGCGACATGGTTTCACAAGGTTTTGGTGGCGTCCTGAAAACTAGAAGAATGCCCAAACGGATCTTTGTATCATCCGCAGCCACAGCCAGCCCTAAATCACTGGTCGCTGTCGATCCCGGACATTTCGGCACTCGCCACCGCTCTATGATAGCATACTGCTGGAATCATCCTGGCAGCTTGGGTTTGGTGATTTCTCAAGACGGGGACATCCGGGCGTTTTATAGGATAGAGGAAAAACTGGTTATGTGGGAGAACATCAAGACTCAGCAATTTTTGAAAAGCAACAAACTCAGACGGCGTAATTAGGGTTACCCGCTACGCTTTCGTACGGAAGATGAAAACGTATGGTTGTACCTTCTCCCAAAGAGCTTTCCAAATCTATCGCACCGCCTTCTTGCTGAACCAGCCGCCGGCATAGATACAATCCAAGGCCTGTACCTGGTTTGCCCCCAGGAATCTGGTAGTAAGGTGTAAAGAGTTTTTTTTGGAGGCTATTAGGAATACCTACACCCGTGTCGCTCACTGCCACTTCCAAACGAAAACCCGGATGTTCGAATGCGAGCTTCACACTTAGGGTAACGCCACCTACCTCAGTGTACTTTATCGCATTACTAAGCAGGTTGAGTAGGATTTGCTTCAGCCGGAAGCTGTCCCCGTAAACATATCTATCATCGACGCCAGAAGGCTGGAGACTTAAAGTGATACCTTTATTTTCTGCCATGAAGCGCATGGCCTCAACCGCATCCACAATGGCCTCAAGCAGTTTAAAAGGTCCGCTTTTGCGGCTTTCTGCATATCCCTGTTCCAATTTACTAACATCCAGCACATGATTGACGGTTTCCAGCACCAAGCCCGAAGCAAGATTAATTGCGCCAACCTTTTGTTCTTGCTGCGGTGAAAGTGTGGTTTTTTTCAACATAAACACCGCACCGTTAATCGCCATAAGCTTGTTACGAATCTCATGGCTCATAATGGCTAAGATCTCCGATTTCTGTCCTGCGAGTTTAATGGCACGCTGGCTTTCGACACGCAGGCGCCGCTCCGCAAAACCGGCTCGCCGAATATAAAAGATCAGTAAAATAATGAAAAGCAGGACTGCGGCCAACGCTATCCCCGTAAACGTATTCAGATCACGCACGGCTGCAGTGTAAGCTTTTAATGTGGCTAATCTTTTATATTCATAAATCTGATGATCTATGATCTGAAGTTGTTTGGTAAGCTGTCGTAAATCTATTAGAAGATCCAGATTGGCCAGGGTTAGTGCTTGGCTGGACGTGGATAACCGGCTGTATTCCACACCAAGCAAAGCGAGCAATTTTCTGGAATCTATATTTGTCGGCCCCCCCTTTGTTTGTTCGTGTTCCCGGACAGTCAATACTTTCACCGAATGTACAGGCCGCAGTGCATCTTTTAAACGACGCAGTAAACTAGTACGATTGGCTTCCTGACGGGTAGAAACGAGGGTATCTATTTGCTTTTTGATGGTTGCAGACGGAGCGGCTTTTAGCCTCCGGCGTAGTCCTGAATAGGTCGTCACCCGCAAAAGCGAATCAAAATTTTTACGCAGCGCTGAGAGTTCTCCTGATAATTTAATCTTCTGTTGCAATCCATTCTCAAACCTCGCGCGGCTCTCCGGAAGGGCTGGGTCTCCTTTTTGCCAGTAATGGGAAATTATACTGTTCAGGCGGCGAAAAATCGTATCCAGGCCAAGCTGATAAGCTTCTAAATTCTCTGGCCGGCCGTCAGAACTAGCTTTTTGAAATTCATTTTCAGCCATGTCCAAATCAACCAATAAGTCAGCAATACTTTGTTGGCCGGAAGCGGGTTCAAGCTGACTGCCAAGCTTTTCTAACCTAACTGTAATCCGGTGACGCAACAAAAAAGATCCTGCTGTCACAATAAATGTGAACAACAGGAATATGATGAGAATACTATTTAGTAAACCTCCGTATTTGCTCTTTCTCGTCTTCATGGTTCTGCCGAGGTAAAACACCAAAACATACCCAAAGTTTTAATCGTTCGCCTGTTGTAGATCGGCAAGCTTTTTTCTTGTCTTTTCAAGATCCTTATTAAGGTCTTTGATCTTTTTCTCGTCTTTTTCCACTTTTTCATCTGCATCTTCCGCATCCCCGGTTTCTCGGGCGGCTTTTTTGGCTGCCTTTTCCGCTTTACGGGTATCATCAGCATCTCCACCTACCGCCGAAGCAGCTTTTTTACGGCTCTTTTCCTGCGCTTCATTAGAATTGCCTCGCGCTTCTTCAGCAGTGGCTCGCTCTTCAGGCAAACGTGCTTGTATTTTTGTCAGTTCCTCCTGCAGTTCGGTTAGCTTTTCATTCAATTTGTTAACCTGTTTATTGATTTTCGCAGTATCTTTTCCAGTGGTATCTCTTTGTTCTGCTTTGACTGTGGTACCAAAACCCAAAATCAGTACTATCCATATTAAATTTTTCATCGTTATTTATTTGTTTTTAACAAATGAACAACAAGTCTTCAAGGGCTGAAAATCGCTTCGGCCAAATCCGGCTTTGGGACGATAAAAACGCCTTCCCGTCCGTTAAAGCCAATCACTAAATTCGGCTCGGAAAGCTTGTCGGTACTGTTCAGTTACCGGGATTATTGTTCGCCCAAACCGAACTGTCATGTGCTGAATAGCGTCAATCTTATCTAAGTTTATAATAAATGAACGGTGAATGCGCATAAAGCGGTGGCTGGCTAGTTTTTCTTCTAATCCTTTAAGGGTGGATAAAGCAACTATCATTTGGTCAGAAGTAAAAACCTTTACATAATCTTTAAAACTTTCCAGGTACCGGATGTCGCTGATGTTAACACGAGTAAGGTCATGCTCTACTTTTAGGAAAAGGTGGTCAGAACGCAGTTGCGATGATAACGTCGGCGGGCTCATCATTCCGCGTGCTTTAATAACTGCTCCGTAAAACTCTTCGTAGCCAAATGGCTTTACTAGGTAGTCGATAGCATCGACCTTATATCCGGCCAATGCATGTTCACGCGAACCACTGATCAGAATTACCTTGGGCGGAACAAAACCTGAGGCTGTTTTTAGCATACGGGCAAAAGTGACCCCATCAAGACCCGGAAGATTGATATCCAATATCAGCAAATCAATTTGCTTTTTCTCCAGGTCGCTTAGCGCTGAATGTGCGAAGGCATGAGTACCGATCAGTCGCAGAAAAGGCGTTTGCCTGACCATTTCACAGACGTAATCATTAACTTCCGGATCGTCATCGATGACCAGACAATTGATCGTTTGTTCCATAGGCTCTAATATACATTTCCCGGATACTTCTTCCAAACAATGCAGTTATTAAGGTCAGTCGAGAAACAGCATATTAATTTAATGACGAGTAGTTTGTTTATCGAGAAGTAAGTTGACGAAACACAACCGTGATCAGCAAGTGAAACGGGCTTATTATGTTCTACTTCATTTCGAATCATTGCTGAAGATGGAATTTCGAATATTCACTTTTGCCAGATTATCGCTTTTTAACCGCTTGGCTTAAGGCCTGGAGTTATTTGGCTGGATCTTTTTTGGCGATGAAGAAATATAATATGTTTGTTTCAACAGAATCTTATTCATATAAGCATTCAAAATGCTAACAACTAATAACAAAGCTACTGAATGAGTCATCTACCATTTGCTCATCACCGTTCGTCACGTAATTCATTATAAACGACCGTAATTATTTTCTATATATCTTCCTGATAGCACTATTGTCGCCAACAAATAGATTGTTCTGCCTAAACGAAAGTGACATAGGCGAACTGAATCTTGCGCTCACAATTGGACCGTCTACTTGCCCACGTTCTTTGGTTAATGTTATGGGAGACTCTGTATTAGTTTTCGTATTCAGGTGAGTAATTGAATTATCATTGTATAGGATGAACAGATTGCCATAGCCAGTAACGGCAAAGTTCGCATCTGTTTTAGCAGGACACAGGTCATAAATTCGCCTGTATTGTGATGTCAGTTTCAGAGGAGTACTCACTACACCCTGTAAAGTAATCTTGCGTACGCACAATCCGCTTCCACCTTTTTCATCACCATCGACCGCCCACAGGTTGCCATCAGCACCTAATTTCAACGATGTTACATAGTTAAAGCGAGCAGTGTTACCCTTACCATCAACTATTCCATAAGCATCTGTTTTACCTGCCAATATTGTTGTTGTACCGTCAGTGGTTAGTTTCAGAATTCTTTTGTGCCAGGCGTCAGCAATATACAATGTACCATCGCTGTCTACAGCTATGTCGGTAGGGCGGCTCATGCTTAATCCGACAGTTACCTCACTTACCTGTCCTGTAGGTGCCATTCTGTAGATTTTATTGTCGAAGTACGAAGTGAAGAACACATCATTATCTGTGGCTACTTTTACACCATTAGGGCTGTTGACTGTCTGTACTACAGTAGTCACCACACCGCTTGGTGTAACCTTATATACTTTATCGTTTGCGTACTCTGTGGCATATAACGTGCCATCGGCAGACCTTGCAATTCTGGAAATCATTGCAGACGGAATGTTGAATACGGTGCTTACGTATATTCCAGTCGAATCGGAACCGGAATCGTTAATGATGATTTCCGATGCATCAGATTGACTTGACGTTGGAGCCACTCCATCATCTTTTTTACAACTTTGCATGCACATGGCTAAGCAGAATGCAGCAATTGCACTCTTTAAAAGAGTAGTTTTTATTTTCATGGTAGTATAGTGTTAGATTTCAGATTTAAATTTACAACAAAGAATATTGTCGATCAACTTATTGGCTGAACAGCTTTGATACAGTTACGAGATATATTTAGCTGAGGCATTTGTATAATGATGACATAGCCAAGAATCAAAAACTTTACGCATATCCAATTTTAAAAAATATGAATTGACTGCGAAATGGGTAACATGCGGCTGTACCATAACGATTAATAATGAAAACTAATAAGATCATGAATTGTAATATCATTTATGGATTCAGCATTTTTGATTGCTCTCGATAAGGAGGATGGAACGCAGCGCCAGGTGATGGTGATTCAAGAAACTACAGGCTCGGATAAGGGTGGTATTGAGCTAATGAACAACTTTAAGCTTAATGAAGGCATTGAAGAGCTGGGTACTGTGACATTCAACGATGATTACACCGAGTGGAGCTATTTTGGTGAGCTAAATAGCGTTGACCAAAAAGCAATTGCGCAGGAGATAAAAAGCCGTTATACACAAGAACAACTTGGCGATTAAATTTGGCGACTATTAGGATTCAGACAACTTCAAGTTTATTTTAACCTAAACTTACAACTATACACACCCTCTCAAAAGCTAAAAAACCCATTTACCAGACCATGTTGGTAAAATCATTTTTTTCTAATTAGAAACATCCATCATTTGAGTTTTTGAGTGGTTTGTAGTATACCATTGAAGGCTTTGGCCGATTGTCAACACAACTCTTTCCGCCCAATATCGCCTTTCGTCCCTCCTTTCTCCGTGTGAATAGCCCGATGATAGACTTTACTTTGCTGCGAATAAAAAGTAGTTTGGAGGCATTGATTAAGCTGGAACAGACAACAGCAACCACTAATATTCTAAAGGCAATCCGGGTAGTTTTAATTCAATACGTTTTGTTAAGCAAATCACCAGATTGAATCAAATATTAAATGTAAAAACTGTCTATGATATACGATTTTTAATTCACCCAGTTTTGATTTCGCAACTCAAAGTTCTGCTTCATATTATTACCTAGCGAATAATTTATTACTGGCACGGTTATAGACATAATTAATATACATAACCGTAAAGAAAATAATATTATGAAAAAAGTAATTTTAATAGCATTAGCAGTGAGCGCCACATGTGCGTTTGGCTATGCCAAAACAATAGGTCAAAATAGTAATATCAACCATACGCCAATTGCATTTAACCAAGTTGATCGAGCGCAACAGGATACAGTGCCGGCTAACAAGAAAAGCACACGCAGAAACGTTGTTCCAAAAACAACCACACCTGGTTCAACCAATCCGACTTCAAATCCCGTGAATCCGGCAAACCCGACTACAGCGCCAAATACTATGCCGCCAACGACGAATCCTACAAGTCCAACAGTGCCACCGACTAATACAAGTCCAACAACAAGCCCCACATCTCCAACGACTACTCCATCGACGCCAACTACAAGTCCGATGACGCCTACAACAACGCCTCCGACAACCAGCCCTACATCACCGACAACGAGTCCAACAACATCGCCTACAGGCACAGGTGTAGGGACAGGAACGAGTGGCGGAACAAGTAGTGGTGGAATGTCACCTCAGAAAAAATAATATTCTTTTTATATCTATTATGCGATGTCTGACAAAAGCAGGCATCGCTTTTTTTTTGGAAACTTTTGTATAGACGATCAACTATGTAGGATATGCAATACACTTATGTAGTGATATGCTTATTAAGCCTTAGCGGAGATACTAACGGTGTTTTTAAAACAAGCAATTCACCTTGCGCGATGACTTTTAATTGTCATTTCACCTTCCCAATCTCAGTCAATCACTCGCAAATATAGCTCATTTAAACAATTCTCTTGATATGGTTTTTTTTGGATATTACTCAAAACGAATAAGCAGTCTCAACACTAGTCAATTTACATAAAGAAAGAACGTTAGAGTAGCCAACTTTATAAATAGAATCTTATTTCAACTTTATATAACTATTTTGTGTTAGTAAGGCCAATAAAACAATAAGGGCCGATGCTATACATCGACCCTTATTGTTTTATACACTTTGTTAATTATTAAAATGATTTTTTAAGCTGACTTACAGCATAAGCTTCAGCATCATGAGCTTGTGGCACCACAGCACCCATACCAAAAAACTCATGGGTTACACCATCATAATTTTTCAGATCGGTAGTCACTCCGGCGGCCTTTAGTTTATCGGCCAGCAATGTACCATCGCTTTGTAATGGGTCAATTTCGGCAGTAATAATGGTTGTTGGCGGCAAACCTTTTAAGTTAGCAGCAACCAGATTAATACGCGGGTCTTTAGCCTCGCCCATATTGTTTAGGTAATTTTTAACAAACCAGCCCATCATAGCCTTATTTAATGGTTTTGCATTAGCATTTTTAGTGTACGATGGTGTGTTCATATCTGAACCTGCAACCGGGTAAACCGCTAATACAGCTACAGGTAAATCTACTTTTTTATCGCGTGCCATAATTGCTGTATTTACAGCAAGATTACCACCGGCACTCTCGCCCGCTACAGCTACCTTTTTAGCATCTCCTTTTATAGAGGCCGCGTTTTTTAACACCCATTGATAAGCTGCAAAGGCATCATTATGCGCAACAGGGAATTTATTTTCGGGCGCTAAACGGTAGGCAACTGATACCACCACTGCTCCGGCTTTATCGGCCAGCACATTAGGCGTTGCATCGTAAACATCCAGATTGGCAATAACAAAACCGCCGCCATGGTAATAAACAATTACCGGGAATGGCCCATTACCTGATTTTGGCGTATACACACGCACATGAATGTTTCCACCGGCAACCGGGATGTCTTTACCCATGGTATCAACATTGAACACCGGCTTGGCAATTCCACTCTCCTTTATCAAATCCATTACGGCATCAGTTGGCGTATGGTTTTTGCGCGCTTGTACAGCGGTAAGGCTTTCAATAGGTTTATCGCCGTAGCTACCCAGCTTCTCAATTACGGCCCACATCTCAGGCTTAATATCCGGCGCCCAGGCCGGGTTAGCGCCTTTAGGTTTTAATGTTTTGGGTGTGTCAGTCATCATAGTATCGGCCGCCGACAAAGTGTCTGTACTATCTGATGCACTTTTTGATGAATTGCCCGAACAGGCAGCAAGTCCCAGCATGCCGCAGGCGGCCAGGATGGTGTAATAATGTTTTGTTTTCATAGTTGATGTATTGTAACATTTGAACACTTGTGGCTATACATTAGTTTCACACAACTTTCTTATTAATTACAATTTTTACCAACTATTTAAAACCACCAGCTCTAACTATTAAGGTAAATTATATATTAGTATTAAAGCTCGCTATAATCTATGGCTATTTGTATTGTGCTGTCCGTTCATTAATTGAAAGGATATCCTTCTATTAGTTTATGAGTTAAGCAAATAGAGTACAACTGTATTCAAAGTATGCATCAAAGCATTACAATTATTTTCAATGGGATCCGCATTTTAATGGCTCATCTCATAATGCGGACAAATAGTTACAATATCAGAACATATGGCGGTTAAATCAGAATTGATTTGATTTACTGTTAATTTTGATTAACCAAGAAACTGAATATGAAGTTAAATGCATTGAGAGTAATTAAGCTAATTGTACTTGTTGCCGGATCAATTGCACTGCAGCAATGCAAGAAAGAAAGTCAGTTACATGAACAAACTGAATTCATAAATTCAGATCAAACGTCTCTTGCCTTGACAACACGCAATGTGGTTACTACGGTTGCCGGCTTGCCGAACAGTCCCGGATTCGTTGATGGACAGGCAGGAAATGCACGATTTGACGGGCCTTCGGGCATCCAATTAGCTAAAGATGGAGCACTATATATTGCTGACAGAAATAACAACGCCATTCGTAAACTAAGTTCCAATGGCGTTGTAACTACACTTCTTTTAAAAACCACTGAATTTTATGGCCTTCAGAGCCCCACATCAGTTGGGGTAGATAACGCCGGCAACGTGCACGTGTTAAGTTATCTTGTTGATCAGGCTGGATTAACTTATATATTTGATAAGACCGGAAAGTTTGTAGCGGGATATGAAAGTACCTATACAGCCTTTGGCGCTTTGGCAAAAGATCCCTATGAAGATTTCTTTTGGTTCTCAAGTAGTAATAATATCTTAAAACATTTGGTAAATCCTGATGGATCGACCGGGAGGGACAATGTTCCCTATAATAAAAACTTACTAACAGAAGAAGAGCAAGGCAGAGGGCAAAGTTACAGGGGATTATTTATAGGGAGAAACCGTGTGGTATATTTTACTATTGGTGCCCGCCTCTTTAAATATACTCCCAATGGTGTAACAGCGCAGCTTTATCCAAATTTAAATTTAGGCGATATAAATAGTATTGTTTTAAATGCGGACAGCCGAACTATGTATCTGGCCGCAGGTGGAAAAATTGAAAAAATTGAGAATGGTAAACTAACTATATTGGCAGGGCCCAACAGTGCCACGCCCGATGGCCAAGACGGCATTGGTATGAAAGCAGACGTTCACGCTTACAGCCTCGCTTTGACGGATCACGAAAACAGTCTTTATTTTTCGGATTATGGAACAAATACTATTCGTAAAATAATGCTTAAATAGCCACACACAATAAAGATTCCTGGTGGTCTGACGAGGGTAATGATGTAAAAATGTATGCCGAACGTTGGTAGATGATTTGTCCAATAATTACGGGATTCAAATAAGAGTGTTTCAACTTTTAAAACCCGAGCAACACTTGACTCTTACACCGCAACTAGAAACCGACATATAGTCATCATCTCGAAAATTGACTAACACCTTATCACAGTCTATACTGGTCGACACTCATTGAGTTTAAATCATGAAAATCGAATGCCATTATAATTTCCATTAATAGTAAATAGGAAATAATTATCCCGATTACCCACATAATTATCTTAGTTATAAGGCTCATTTTTCAAATGTAATAAATGCCCCCTAAACAGCTTTTAACTATCAGCAAGGAATTGGTTTGAGCTTATTAAAAAAAGTGGAATATATTAGTTTGATTATGACAATGTTTTTCCAGCGTACGTTGGCAAACAGTTAACATCATAATATTCCGTTTGGTAAATTTTTGACTTCGAAACTCCATTATGGACAGGAATAAAGCCCCCTTTTAAAGGGGGCGAATATCGGATAAAACGCATCAGCAATTAAGATACAAAAATAGGTTTTTATTGCCTAAAAAGCAATTTTATATTTAAACGATACCGTATTAATTTTACATCAAAACACCGCTTCTCGGCGTTTCTTTGTCAGGCAGGTTCAAATCGCCAAGCATTTCTTTTAAATCGATTTCAATAGCCTGTGATATTGCTGTAACTGGTATATCATTTTCTTTGTTAGCAAATGGATCTTGTATTTCAATGGCGATTTGCTCAATTATCAAAAAAATAAAAATGGTACAAATTGCTATCGGAATAGAGACATAACCAAACAGTTCGACCATACCAAACGGCAACAGCATAGCGAAAAGATGAACCAAGAAACTGGTAAAATAACTATATGGGATCGGAAAAGGTGTATTTTTAATTCTTTCTGCAGCACCAGCACTGTCAGTAAGCTTAGTAATAGTTTCGTTAAGCATTAAAAAATCGAAGCTGGTTATACTACCGTCCTGCTGCATTTTTCGGAACGCGTGCACATTATGAAGTAATAATAAATTGGGTACATTTCCTCTATCTATCAATCTTTCCCACTCATCCTCATATAGAAAAGATGCAACCACCTGATTAACATCCTGATTTCGTAAACGGCCTCCCATTGAATAAATAAATGCAATGTGTCGGTAAACCATACTCTGCACGTGCGCTGTTGTAATTTCTGAAGGTTGAGTTATAGTTATTAATTGTCGGGCAAGTGTTCTTGAATCGTTAACTAAAGCTCCCCATATTTTCCGGGCCTCCCACCATCTGTCATATGCTGAACTAATACGGAAACCCATTAATATTGATAAGACGATCCCGATCATGGATATAATTGGTGTCATTGAAATTTTCAATCCTGAATATTTGAGAGCAGCATATACAATTATTACAAATAAAGAGTGAAACGCAAGCCACTTCCATGTTCCGGAAAGAACCGAAGCGGCGCGAATGTTAATAGAAATGATCATATCGGCTCAACCTTATATCGTATGCATTTGTTGCCTGAGTAAAAGACCTTGTTCAGCAGTTAATACTAAGGGATTTATATTAAACAGGATGTTTAATCATAACAATTAGAATCGAATATGTTTGGATGCAAAAAGATTTCTGGATGTTTAACTTCTGCAATCAAAACAAAGTTTCATTATTTAGTATAAATCCTCATTAATACGGTTTTTACCAGATATCAATTTTTACGACTGCTACCTGAATTAATACTCTTTAAAACAAATAATTATGGATAAGTGATTTATAACCTAAATTTGATACTATCTTCACTGATACATTTATCCGGATACTAATGCTGAATGTTGCCCCTCAATATATTATAGCTATCGGCGCATCCGCAGGTGGCATGGAAGAAATTAATATATTTTTCGATCACACACCATTGGATGGGGTGGCTTACGTAATCGTTCAACATTTATCCGCTGAATTCAAGAGCAGGATGGTTGAATTATTGGCTAAGCATTCAAAGTTAATTGTTAATGAAGCAAAAAACGGAGTTAGCATTAAAAGCAATGAAGTTTACCTAATCCCACACAATAAGGTAATGATCATAAAAAATGGTCGTTTGTTCTTAACGGATAAGCATAAAAACAACGCCCCGCACCTTACAATTAACACCTTTTTGCATTCATTGGCTGTAGATAACGGAAGAAAATCAATCGCAGTTATTCTATCTGGCTTGGGTTCAGATGGAACTGAGGGTGTCAGATCAATTAAAAATGCCGGTGGTATGATCATCGCTCGTAACCCAGAAACCACTCAATTTAGCAGCATGCCTTCGCATGCTATAGCCACCGGATTAGTAGACTTCATTCTTGAGCCGGAAACTATGCCAAATGCCATTGAGGACTACGTAAAACACGAACAGATTTTTGTTGCAAATTCTGAAAGAGAAGAAGACACTATCAATGAAATTCTTGAATTAATTCGGGATAGCTCACCTCTTGATTTTTCTGATTATAAGAAACCTACAATCCTCAGGAGAACTAAAAGAAGAGCGGCATTTCATCATATAGCCTCTTTAGACGAATATTTAGATTTTTTGAGAAGAACACCTGCAGAAGCTGAGGCATTGGCAAAAGACTATTTGATAAGTGTAACATCTTTTTTCAGAGATAAGGAGGCTTTTCTACAGATTGAAAATAATGTCATACCAGACCTTTTAAGAAGACATAAACCCGGCGAAGAACTGAAGGTATGGGTAGCTGGCTGCGCTACCGGCGAAGAGGTGTACTCCCTTGCCATTATACTTTATGAGCTATTGAACCAGGAGCATAAGGATGTTGTTGTTAAAATTTTTGCAACGGATGTTGATAGTTATGCCCTCTCATATGCCGGTAAAGGCATATATAGCAATAGTATTGAAAATGACGTATCACGTGAACGTTTGGAAAAGCACTTTGTTAAAGACGGCGATTTTTACAAGATCAAAGCTGATTTACGGCAAATGGTAATTTTCGCTCAACATGATTTAGTAAAAAATCCGCCGTATTGCAATATGGATTTAGTCAGTTGCCGTAACTTACTCATTTATATGACACCACTTTTGCAACAGAAGGTTCTTAATATGCTACGTTTTGGACTGAAAAAAGAAGGTTACCTGTTTTTAGGATCGAGTGAAAATGCCGTTTCAATACTTAATGATCTGGAAGTTGTTCATAAAAAATGGCGTATTTACAAGAATCAGAGACATAAAAGAGCCGTAACATTTGAAACATTTAATCTTCCTGAGCTTATGGAAATCCATAAAACCACTGTTCCAACACGCGAAATCGTTGCAAACAATACAAATCAAACTTTGGCTGAGGCAATAATTGGAACCCTCGCAAAAGAAATTGGTTATGTAGCGATTTGCGTTGACGAAAATCATCGGGTTATAAAATCTTACGGTAACTCGTCCAAATATCTTAGGCAGGAGAATTTTAATACAAACTTACCCGAATTATTGCCGAAGCCACTTGCTATTGTTTACAATACTTTGTTTAAGGATGTGTCTAAAACCAATCAACCTGCAAGCGTAAGCAACATAATTATAAATAATAACAATAATATAATATCGGTAGATATTTCTATAAGATCCTTAATCATTAAAAAGGGTGATCCTCGTTTATTTTTGGCCGTATTTACTGACACTGAATCTGGTAGCTTGGCATCAGAAACGTCAAAGGTATTTAATGAAGGTATTTATTTTGATGAGTACACCAATAATTTAGAGGAAGAATTAAAAGAACTAAAAGTAAAGCTAAGCTCTGCGTATGAATTATTGGACGCGTCCAATGAAAATATGCAATCTTTCAATGAAGAACTTATTTCTGCAAACGAAGAAATGCAAAGCACAAACGAAGAGATGCAGTCGGTAAATGAAGAATTACACACTATTAATACCGATTATCAACTAAAGAACAAAGAGCTTCTGGAGCTAAATGACGATTTGAATAATTATTTTAGAAGCAATATCAATGGTCAGCTATTTGTAGATAATAACTTGGTGGTGATGAAGTTTTCGCCGGGAACATTAAAATTATTTAATTTATCAGAGAACGATACTGGCCGCTCTTTGAAAACTATTTCAAATAACATAAAAATTGATACCATTATTCCAGATATAGAAAAGGTTATACTGGATGCCAGCGTAATAAATAAAGAAATTGAGAGCAACAACGGCAGCTGGTATCAAGTAACGATAATGCCCTATCTTCAACTTTCAGAAAACAAGCAGAATGGCGCAATCATTACATTTAATGACGTTACTGCATTAAAGAAAGCCCACCTTGAGGTTGATAAGAAAAACAACAGCCTTATGCGAATAAATGCTGATTTGGATAACTTCGCTCATGCTACATCTCATGATCTTATAGGTCCGCTGAATAATATAGAACTTAGCATTAATACGATAAATCGTAAAATAACAGATCCTGAGATGAACCGGTTTTTAACGATCATTAATTCGTCGGTCAGAAAATTTAGCTTGATGATCAAAGAAATCGGAACAGTTGCTAAGATTGAAAATGACCGCTTAGCCAGTGAAATGGTAAACCTCGACGAACTGATCGACAATATTGAATGGAGTTTGGAGAATAAAATTGAGATATCAAAAGCAGTAATCCTGAGAAATTTCGCCGTGAAGGATATATTATTCTCGAAAAAAAACTTGAGAAGCATCCTATATAACTTGATTTCAAATGCCATTAAATACCGAAGCGAGCGAACTCCTGTCATCTTAATCAATACAACTTTAACTGCGGAAGAAACTGTTTTAACGATAGAGGACAATGGAAAAGGCATACCAGAAGACAGCATTTCTAAGGTGTTTGATATTTACAGCAGATTGAATGAAAACATAGAAGGTACTGGAATCGGATTATATCTGGTGAAAAAAATTATCAACGCGGCTGGTGGTAGTATAAGCGTTGAAAGCAATGTAAACCAAGGCAGCAAATTTACATTGCATTTCAGAACCGAAAACGTCGAAAATTGATCTTCGTTAACTGGTGTACGGTAGGATGATGGTAACCAAACTATATTCGCCACTTTTTGATTCCAGTTTAAAAGTACCATTCAATAAGTTTACCTTATTCTGAATAGTTTTCAAACCAATACCTTCATTCGAGGTTCTTTTTCGAAACCCAATGCCATTATCACGTACGATGATTACTACCTCTTTCTTATATATTTCTATTCGTACTGAAGCAATAGTAGCATGAGCGTGCTTGATGATATTCATTACCAGTTCCTGAACAATTCGATAAATAGCTAACTCCATTTGTTTATCAATCAGATTGATAATTCCAACCAACTCACAGTTGATCTGAAGGGTATGACTAAACTGACGACAAACATCATCTATGGCCTCCCTTAAACCAAACTCCTCCAAAATAGCAGGAGTTAATTCATGCGAAATTCGCCTCGTTTCTTTAATGGCTTCGTTCAAAAGTTGATCTGTTTGCTCATTGATCTCTTCGATCTTTTCCAATAATTGTGGTTTTGTCAAATGTTCTTTATCAAACTCCTGCAGTAAGCTTAACTTTACACCGTAAAGTAACTGGCCTACGCCACTATGCAAACTCTCAGCAATCCGTTTTCTTTCAATCTCCTGAATATTCAATGTAGCCCAGTAAATTTTTTGATTTTGGGCTATGACCATATTCAATCTTTCTTCTTCAGCCTTTTTACGGGCACTTATATCAAGATTTGTTGCTACCAAGCCGTCTTCTAATTTAACGAACATGCAGGAAAACCATTTATTGAAACCGTCATGAGAATAAAAATACTCCAGCTGTGCAGGTATCCCAGTATTCATTACCTTGAGCATCAACGCAAAGATGCCTACATCTCTTATACCAGGATATTCTTGGGAATAGAGTTTACCAACAAGATCAGTTCGACCGGTTTCCCTTTCCAGTTCTTTGTTAACTATTTTGATAACAAAATCAATTATCTCTCCATGCTCATCACGTTGAGCTTGCAATACAGACATACAAATAAGACTTGTATCAAATACCGACTGTAAAAGATTTTCAGAATCCTCTACCCTAACTTCATGATGACTTGACAGACTTGAAAAGGGATCCTTTTTGTTTTTTTTTGTGTTGTTAGGCATAAAAACTGCAAGTGGCGTAACTAACTGGTTTTACAAATGAACATTGTAATTTACAATTAATTAACCACGTTATTGCACAATAAATAATTGCTAATAACAAACTCCAAGAGCTTAATGCTGCTCATGAATATAAGGCAAAATCTGATCAACTATCGCCTGAACAAATTTTTTAGGGATAACGTCCGGCTTTATTTTCCATTCATTATTCACCAGATGAAGCCAGATGTTTCTACGCCCTGGAATCAGCACGATCCATCCCGGATGCGGCGCGTTCGAAACTTCCACAATTCCCAATGTTAAAAGTTTTTTGGTTTTTGGTTCTTTAACATTAATAGTGATCATATACTTTGTACTAACTTGACAGATAATTCAGTTTTTGGATACTGTGATATATGGTAACATACTTGCAAACAAGTAAAGGTGTTAGCCTAACTCTTGTTTTAATCAGAACCAGATAAAGTTGATTAAAGGAGATAGATTCAATATCCAATCAAATGTATTAACAATACTCGACCACAAACAGGTACAAATACCTGGTATGCAATGTGTTAATTACTCTATTAAAGATTGACGCGCTGAAGCAAAATGATTATTGCAGAGTATCAGATAACTCCATGAAGAATTGCATATCTGATAAGAGAAACGGTATTACGCGAGCCAGTACGATCAATTAATTGTTGACGGTGATTTTCAATAGTTCTCTTGCTTGTAAAAAGCTTATCAGCGATTTCCTGGTTAGTAAATCCTTCTGCTATCATGCTTAAGATTTCGACATCTCTTGAGCTAAAAGTGATGTCGCTGATGTTATCAGTTTTGACGTTTTCAGGAATAGTGAGCATCCGATCAAAAAATCGTGTAGTAATTTCTTCACAGATGTACTGTTTATACTTATAAATGTGTTTGATCGCGAATATCAATTCTTCAGGACTACTGTTCTTCAATAAGTAACCGCTTGCACCCAATTTTAAGGCTTTTACAATTACCTTTTCATGATCAAGCGCACTTAGAATAATAATCTTAACTTTAGTAAACTCTTTTTTGACCTGTTCGGTTAAATCCAGCCCACCTATAACCGGCATATTAATATCGGCTATAATAACGTCCACTTCAAGGCCTTTCCTAAGCAACTCCATCGCATCCGCACCGTTAGCGGCCTCACCAACAAGTTTAAAATTAGATTCCTTTTCTAACATGGATTTAAGTCCGTCACGTACAACATGATGGTCCTCGGCCAAAAGTATATTTATCATAGTCGTTTCAAATGGATAAGCAAATTTCAAGTAAATATTTGTTTAAGATAAGTATTGCTATTGATTACCAATAGGCAAAAACCCGCTATTGTTATTAATTGCGCTTGTAAATTATAATAGAGTAGTTCAACCTTTCACCTCAAGTATTTACACCGTTAATGTAAAAATCACATCTATTAATTTTACTAAACTATAATACAGCTACTCTTAAGAAAATCATTAAACACCCGGTATGCCATTCCTTGATCACGTATTACAGCCACCTTCATATGGTTGGAAGGATACTCAGAATTTTCTGATCAAACCTTCACCACGGCAAATATTAGGCGAGTTTTGCTTACGCCTGAATATTTTTAAGTCAAAAAAAAATTGGCTACCCTTATTTAGCTGGATTAAGGTTTTTTGCCTAGCTCCCTTTTTCATATGTTTTTTGATATTTTACTTAACCTGGTGGACGGCCCTATTGGCTTTTGTCTACGGAATGATTATTATGGGAACTCATGGCACCGTTTGGCTACATCGTTATTGTACCCATGGTGCATATAAATTCCGTAATAACTTTTGGCGGTTCATCACCCAAAACCTCACTATAAAAGTTATTCCGGAAGAAATTTATGTCATATCACATCACGTTCATCATACAAAATCTGATCAGCCGGGAGATCCATACAACGCTCAGGCGGGGTTTCTATATTGTTTTCTTGCAGATGTTAATCATCAACCGATCGCCAAAAATCTAACGGAACAGGATTATAACAGGGTTTGCCTTTTAATGCGGCATACGGGGATAACGGCAAATACTTATAAGCAATACCAAAGCTGGGGCTCATATGTAAATCCATGGCGCGCTGTAATATCGTGGGCACTAAATTGGTGTTTTTGGTATTTGTTGTTCTATATTATCGGCGGGCATGCCCTGGCGTTTTGCTTTTTCGGGGCAGCGGGTGTATGGGCTGTAGGCGTTCGGACTTTTAATTACGACGGCCACGCCAAAGGTAAAGATAAACAACGGGAAGGAATCGATTATCATCATGGTGATAAATCAATTAACCAACTTTGGCCAGGATTGGTAGCAGGTGAATGGCATAATAACCACCATTTATATCCCAGAAGTGCAAGAAGCGGCTTTAAACCTTATCAAATAGATCTCGCCTGGTATTTTATTTGGTTAATGAAATCTATAGGCGCTGTATCTCATTACAGGGATTACAGAAATCATTTTTATAAAGAACATATGCCTGATAAGCTTAATAAATTGTTATAAGAAACATAGAACATCTTTTTAAATAATACTCATGAGTGAATCACCAATCCCGTCAGCAAAATCTTTCCAGGGATTCTTAGAACCTGAAGAGTTAAAAGTTTTTTTCACAAGTCACCTAAGTCGTGTGTATTGTGTTAAACTCCACTTATTGGACAAGTTACCGGTTCTTGCCGACAATGTTTACTTACAAGATCTGAGGCTTGGTATAGGAGAAACATTTGATGATGTACAAATGCAAATTCACCGCATGGATGAAATTTTTTCACTCCTTGACACAGAATTTTCAATGAATCATTGTGAAGGAATGAATTCTATGTTTGAGGACGCCTTCGCGGACGTTCATCTCACAGCAGAAAAGTCTACACTATGTGATCTGGCTATATTGTATTACATGTCTAATATTGAAAGTATGGAAATGGCATCTTTTCAATTATTGCGAATGACCGCCATTAAATTAAACAATGATCATGTAAGTCAGTTATTAACCGAAAATTTTGATGAGGCAAAAGCAGACAGATCTTTGATGCTCATGATTACTGCAAAATGCTTAGCCAACTCATAGATCATGTTAATTTATGCCAACACTCCGTAAACGTTCCAGGCCGGATACCCGTTTTATTGACATTGAAGACGAATACGCTTTAATTTTCTGGGCAAAGGAGCTTGATGTTTCAACTAAGAAAATAAAAAATGCTGTTTTGGCCGTTGGCCCTTTGGTAATCGATGTTACTCGCAGATTAAAGGTAAAACCCGAATTTTAAAACTGTTAAATAATTTACGACGATAACCGCACAAAGCCAAAGCAATGTGCGGTGGCTATTGATCACTTTTGGTTTTCCTGGTCATGCCCTTCCAGCTTGACCAGCTTATTATAAATACCCAGCAGTAAAAAGGGTGCTGCCCATTGACCCACAAACAATGCGTTATGGGGTTTAGCAATAACTGCCATGGAACCAAGCGCTGCCCACAGGAACAGGTCGGAGGGTAATTTGGCTGTTTGTTCTTCGATGGCGGTTGCTACCTTACCTCGGTTTTTGTTGCATTTGTCATGGTACGTGTTTTTGTGTACAAGTGCAACAACACGCATGATAAAATGTTATCTAAAAGGATAGCTATTTTATTTTAAAGAAAATATCAAAAAGATCCATTAGTCTCAATCTGACTGTAACAAGCATTTTAAATTATGTAAGACTTATGCAAACAGAACACATTCTGCTGAAGAAAAATACTTTCACTGATTGATTCTGTCGATTATTTATAACATGCTATTTAGCATTTTCAGATTGTTCAATGCATCACCGGCTGTATTATTAAAATAGGTATAGACCATTTTACCGTCTTCGATAAACTCCCGCATATAAACGGCATATTCAGATAGGAAATCATCTTCATAACTATTCCGGTATGTCCCCCCGGGACCATGAAAGCGAAAATAAATATATGGTGCTGCAAATGACCGCAATGGCGCGGAGGATGCCGGCATGTCATGAATGACCATGGTTGTCCCTGAATTGTCCAAAAAATCATATATATACTCCGAATACCACGAACGGTGCCTGAACTCTACGGCAATAGGCCAGTTAAGATCTGGAGTTACCTCCGCCAAAATATTCACTAAGTGAGCAAACTGATTGAACGCAGCACTGCTCAGGCCTGGCGGCAACTGCACCAGCAGCATCCCTCTTTTCTGCCCCACGCTGCTGATACGCTCCAGAAACGTCAACACATCCTCGGGATTAAACTGCAAGTATTTGCAATGGGTTATTTGCTTCCAAAGTTTGAAGGTAAAACGAAAACCGTCAGGTACCTCATTGGCCCACCGGGCTAATGTTTTAGTTACCGGCAGCTTATAAAATGAGCTATTAATTTCAATTGAGTTGAACAACGAAGCATAAAAATTGAGTCGGCTTTTGTCCTGAAAGGCTGGCGGGAAATCCCGCTTTGGTATCGGTGTGAGCAAACCGCTTGTGCCCATATAAAAACCTTTTTTTCCTATCAGATTCACTGCTGTATGTTATTTATAAATACACTAAAATTGCGTTGTCAACACTAATTGCCAAACATTGGTTGTTGTATTATCTTCTATTTCCTTTTGATACCAATATAAATACCCAAATTCAGCATCTATCATTTTATTGAAACGATATCCCAGCGAAACAAAAGAACGGTTTTGATCAAAATTGCTATTGTTTACTGTTCGTTTATTGGCAATGTTAAAAAAAAGTTCATTTTGTAAACCGGCATAAAGTCCATGGGTAAATCCATTAACGCCACACAGCGGAACCTGGGCACTGATAAAAGCGCGGGCGCGCTGGGAAAAATCAGTGGATCCTTCTTCCGTTACAAAACGTTGTTCCAGGCGAAAACGTGCATTTAATTCAGTTATGCCAATATTTGTTTTGAATAGATATTGCTCGTAAATGCGATGTTCTTTGCCAAACGACTTGACATCTACCTCCTCTTCCCAATCGCCTTTATATGCATAACCTAAAGCCGCTGAATGTTTCTCATTAAAGTTATAGCTCAGAGCCCCGCGCAACAACAGCGTGTTTAGATGCCCAATTTTATCCTTATTCCGCAGCTGCACATCTGTAAGCAGATCAAATTTGTGTGTTAACTTATGAGTGTTGGTTAAGAAAAACCATCCTGCATAATTTTCTTGTCCATAGGCAACTGTTGTACTTCCAATCAACAAAATGAGCATCTGTAACCTGATAATAACATTCATTGATAGATGTATGAGCTGCATGTAAATTACAACACCATTTAAGATAAATTGTTAACGTTACACATATTCCGTCAAATTCTACAGTTACTGTGTGGCATTTCGCATTTGTTACTTCACAACAATATTTATTTTGGAAGGGCCTACCACCATCTTCATCAAAAGCAAACGATAGGTTGTCGGTGATCTTATAGACATATAGACACTACTCACCGTCAGCAAGAAGAATTACCAATAAGCAGCGAAGCAACTGCATCTGACCGAATATCTTTTATTCTTAAAAATAAAACGCAACCTACCGGGTATTCAGAGGAGTTCCAAAAGCGGCTAATGTCGTATCAACAATGGAAAATACTCAATATCGTTTATAGCCCTCAAAATTAATGACGGGCAATATCAATTCAATCTGTTGATTTTAAAACCACTTCCTGTAAGGAGAATTCGGGAGATGGCTTTTTGGTGGGATCTGCAAGTTCATTTAATTTGGAATTTAATACGAACACTTTACCATTTGCCTGCGTTGCTGTGCTAGGTTGCTGGAACCGATCTGTAGCGGCCGTGGCTGCTTTGACTTTTGCAGTTTGCCAGTTATCGGTACTTTCCAATTGAAAAACTTTGTCGACGCTTTTATTTTGAATAAGGATAAGCTGGTCTTGATCGTTTAATAGCAGCCCGTCTGCACCAGGAAAAAATTGATCAATCTTTACCCTCGTTATATTTTCAGGGTTGTTGATATCTACCTTGTATAGCACACCTGCGCGGCCATCGTCTACCAATAAAAATCCCCCGGCGTGAAATGCAATACCGTTCAGCCCAATATCTTCGCCCTTCCACAGATCGCTTTGTGCGAACACGCTGGCCACACCTTTAGCGTCTACTTTATAAATGACAGGTGAAAAGCTGTCGGTAATAAATAGGTTACCTTCCTTGTCCAGCGTAAGGTCATTGATAAAATGTTTGCCTTCAAAAAGCTTAGCCAGATCAATATCTTTTTGTTTTTTGCCTGTTTTCAGGTCAACCGCAATCACACGCCCCATCTTTTTATAGGTCGATGAATCGGAATGTTTGGAGTAATTACCGTCACTCACGCACACCCATAACAAGCCTTTCTTAGGATCTATCTTCATCCCGTAGGTAGATTTCAGATTTTTATCCTCATAGAACTTGCTGTAATTACCCTGCGCATCAACAACCCCAATGGTGCCATCTATGACAGAGCTCACATAAAACTTTCCAACTTTGGCATCATAGACTGTTCCTTCAGGATAAAGTCCTTTGACTTTGATATCGATCCTGGGTGTTTGCGCTTTAACAGATAAAACATTTGTCGATATGAGCGTGAGCACAATGATAAATTTATTGAATGTTGTCATGTTATTTACTTGCTGAGATCTTGTAAATATTTCCGTTCTCGTCATCTGAAACATAAATTGCACCTGTTTGTGCTACAATTATCCCTGCGGGCCTGCCAAAGCGGGTTTTGGCGTCCTCACTTAAGAACCCGCTGAAAAAGTCATGTACCGAAACGGGCTGTCCGTTCACGTAGTGAATCCGCTGCACTTTGTATCCTTCCGGTTTCTTGCGGTTCCATGAACCGTGCCAGGCCACAATGGCGTCGTTTTTAAATTCGGCCGGGATACCGGGCTTGTCACCTAAAAAACGAAAATCTATCGGTGCGCTATGTGCCGGGAACTCCATTACAGATGGTACCGTGGTTTTGGCATAAGCAGCTTTGGTGCCGCCCGGCGGCTCTTCGCGGGTCGGGTCGACCTGCTGTTTGCCAAATACAAGCGGCCAGCCATAGTCTCCGCCATCAATAATTTTGTTCAATTCCTCAGGCGGAATTTCGTCACCCCTCCAATCAGTACCGTTGTCACATCCCCATATGTCCCCAGTTTGCGGATGCCAGTCAAATCCAATAGTGTTACGAAGACCACGGGCGAAAATGCGGCGACCTGTACCATCAGCATTCATGACCAACATGGTAGCATGCTGCTGGTTAGTTTCCCCGCAATCATTACAATCACTACCCACGGTCATGTATAATTTACCATCTTTTCCAAAAGCGATCATGCGATTATTATGCTGGCCGCCATCCGGAAGGTCGCTCAATAATGTAGCTGTATCTGTTACCATGCCGTCAGCGGCAATCTTCCCGCGTTTCAAAGCCTTACTGGAAACCAGATACAGCCATCCCTCGTGAACCGTGATGCCATGGACATCATTGAACTGCGACCAAACCGTTTTCAGGTCATCCATTTTCCCATCGCCGTTCTTGTCAGAAAGCAATAAAACGTCGCCGACATCCCGGCGGGTAACGTAGATGCCACCATTCGCAGCTAAAGCCATCATTCTTGGCTTGCCAAGTCCGGACGCCACTATGCTTACCTGCATACCTGCCGGAACTTTTAGATTCGAAGCCATGGATTGTTTAAAATCAAGATGTGCCGGATAACTGGTATTAACCGTTGCTGTGGTGGGCGTTTCCGAAGGAAGGCCTTTTTGCGCCCTGGATGATAGCGCGGATAACATAAGCGTTAGTCCTGTCATCATTGAAAGTATTCGTGTTGATCGCATATTTAATTAATTGAGAGTGCGTTATTCTTAAAGTTGATCCATCGCGGTGTTTGCTTTTGTTCAACAATAAAACCACAGAATAGATTTAACCTGACTGACAAATATTTACTTCATAATAAAATACAATTCCAGTACTCAATTTGTATCCTTAAAAACTTAGCGATCTCTTTCTCGTTTAAATGGCATGTTTAAGAATGAAACCGATCTCTCCGGCTTTGTCCGTGTCCGCGGTGCACGCGAACACAACCTGAAGAACGTCAACCTTGATATTCCGCGTGACGCGCTGGTCGTATTTACGGGCATCTCCGGCTCTGGAAAATCTTCACTCGCTTTCGGTACCCTATTCGCCGAAGCGCAACGCCGTTACCTGGAATCGGTATCTCCCTATGCCCGCCGTTTGTTCAATCAAATGGCCATCCCGGAAGTGGACGAGATCGAAGGCCTGCCTCCGGCTGTAGCATTACAGCAGCAACGGGGTGCAGTCAGCACACGGTCATCAGTAGGCAGCGTCACTACCTTATCTAATTTACTACGGATGCTGTATTCCCGTGCCGGCGATTACCCTGAAGGTCAAGGTATCATCTACGCCGAATCGTTTTCGCCTAATACGCCGCAAGGTGCCTGCATCGAATGCCATGGCCTGGGACGTATATATGAGATCACGGAAAAAACAATGGTACCAGATGATACACTGACGATCCGTGAAAAAGCAATAGCCGCCTGGCCTTCCGCCTGGCAGGGACAAAATCAACGGGATATCCTGACTACGATGGGTTACAATATTGATGTTCCCTGGAAGGACCTGCCCAAAGAAGACAGGGACTGGATATTATTTACAGAGGAGCAACCGGTGGTGCCGGTTTATTCCGGTTATACACACGAGGAGATCCAGCGCTTTATTAAGAACAAACGCCAGCCAGATTATATGGGGACATTCACCGGTGCAAGACGCTACGTCAGGCATACATTCGCCAACTCCCAAAGCGCGCTGATGAAAAAGCGGGTCAGCCAGTATATGCTGAGCAGCGAATGCCCGCTTTGTCATGGCAAGCGACTTCGGCAGGAATCTTTATCGGTCAAATTTGCAGGTTATGATATTGCAGAACTATCAAGGCTATCGCTGGATAAGCTGGCAGCTATCTTCGGGCCTTACGCCAAGGGCGAGGCTGCTGCTCTAAAGAAAATGGCAGCTGCACATCCGGAAAAAGTAGTGGTCGCCAAACGCATCGCGGAAGACTTTGTGGCACGTTTGCAGGTAATGCTTGACCTTGGTTTGGGTTACCTGACCGTAGAAAGAAGCACACCGACCTTATCTCCGGGCGAATTGCAGCGGTTAAGGCTGGCCACACAAGTACGCTCCAACTTGTTTGGAGTGGTGTATGTTTTGGACGAGCCATCGGCAGGTCTGCATCCCGCCGATACCGAAGCACTTTTACGGGCTTTGGATAAGCTGAAAGCTGCGGGGAATTCTTTGTTTGTAGTGGAACATGAGATCGATGTGATCCGACATGCGGATTGGATCGTGGATGTTGGCCCCGCAGCCGGTGAAAACGGCGGGCACATTTTATATAGCGGCTTGCCGGAGGGCTTACGGAATGTCAAAGAATCTTTGACCCGTCATTATATTTATGAGGATGCGGTTAAAGGTGTAAGTGATCCGCGTATCGCAACAGATTGGTTAAAACTGGAAGGTATCAGCCGCAATAACCTTTTAAACCTGAATGTGGCCTTTCCTTTGAGCGTCTTAACGAGTGTGACCGGGGTATCAGGCTCTGGTAAGAGCAGCCTCGTCAGCCAGGTATTGGTGGAACTGGTAGCTGAACAGCTCGGTTTACAGTTAGATATCATGGGAGATACCGAGGCTGATCCATTGGAACAAACCGAAATAGAAACCACAGGCGGCCGCATCGTTAGCGGCATGAAAGCGCTCAAACGGTTGGTGGTCGTCGATCAGAAACCCATTGGGCGCACGCCGCGTTCCAACCTGGCCACCTATACAGGTCTGTTCGATCATGTACGAAAATTATTCGCGGCAACCCCGGCGGCTAAAGCGCGTAAATTCGATGCCGGGCGTTTTTCATTCAATGTTGCCAAAGGCCGGTGCCCGCATTGTGAGGGAGAAGGGATGGTCATGGTGGAGCTGCTTTTCCTGCCAAGTGTCTACACACCTTGCCCTACCTGTGGCGGTACCCGCTATAACCCCAAAACACTGGAAGTGCAGTATAAAGACAAGAATATTGCCGAGGTACTGGGATTGACCGTTGATGAAGCTGCCGATTTTTTTGATGAAGAGCCTGCGATCAGCCGGGCATTAGAAGTAGTCCGTGAAGTGGGTTTAGGATACCTGCGACTGGGACAGCCCGCTACTGAACTGAGCGGCGGTGAAGCGCAGCGCATCAAACTGGCTACTGAGTTACAGCGAGCGCAACACGGCCAAACCCTCTACATCCTGGATGAACCGACTACCGGCCTTCACCCCTCCGATGTAGAGCGTTTGCTGCTGCAACTCAACCGCCTCGTTGATGCCGGAAATACAGTAATATTGGTGGAGCACGACATGGAGGTAATTGCTGCAAGCGACTGGGTGATCGATATCGGGCCTTGTGCAGGTGAAGCAGGTGGCAAAATTGTAGCCGAAGGGAAGCCAGTAGATATCATCAAAAACAAGCAAAGCCGGACGGCCCATTATCTGGCTAAACATTTATGAGAAAAGATACGCCGTCCTACCTGAATTTCAATAATAAAAAATACGCTTGGAAACCCTACGTCGATTACCGTAAACATCCGGAACTATACCGCGTAGGCAAAGGAGAACAGGGTGTATTGATCTGTGAACCTTATAAGAGCGAGATCGGTCAGAACTGGCGCTTTAAAACCGAGGCCATCGCTGTTGAAAGCAGCAATAAGATCTACGCTCAATTCTTAGGATACCTTTTTTACGGCGATTTTGTAGGTGCAGATATGGCGCGGAAATATTTGCAAATGGGTTACACCCGTGCCCGACGATACGCGAATTACAAGGGTGGCCGTAAATATGACGCCGAAAACAATTATGCTTTATTACAACGAGGAACGGGGGATGACGAAAAAGCAAAATCAGCATCCGTTTTTTATGCCAAATGGAAAGATGCGGAGCAGAACGAAACTTATGTTGCAATGAAAGCTACCTGGAAAAAAGAACGTGGTTAATGTTTGCGCCTATCTTTTGAACTAATAGGTTGCGCTGCTCATGTTCTGAAAGTAACCCAAGTAGTCCCCATTCATATTTATTCGTTAAATAAACCACCGGGTTACGTCGAAACTTCAGATCTGATAGGAAGAACAAGGGGCGCATTAGCATATTTAAATATCAAAGTATCTATCATTCAGCCAGGAGGTGGGTTTGTGATATAACGGTGCAGTCATGGATGCCCCACTATTGATTACTACTGATCTGCCAGGAAAGCAGGCACAACAATATTTAATTATTTTAATAATTATTTATTCAATAGTTAAAACATAATAGATGTGGGAAGGTTGTATTTATACATCATAAACTCTCCTTACCGGGATTTTATCCTGGAATAAATCATCTACTTACGAATATTAAAACGAGCATCATGTTTCATCATGTAAAAGACCTACAATTTAATGCCAGGGTGTCGCGCCCTGACCCGCGTTTTGCCAACTTACTGTTAGAGCAATTCGGCGGAGAGAACGGCGAATTAGCCGCGGCTATGCAATATTTTACGCAGGCATTCGGCGCTAAGGCCGCGCATCCGGATAAGTACGATATGCTGATGGATATTGCCACGGAAGAATTCAGTCACCTGGAGATCGTCGGCGCTACTATCCAGATGTTACTAAAAGGTGTGAACGGCGAATTAAAGGATGCCGCTGAACAGACTGACTTTATGGTAGCCATGAACGGCAAGGCAGAAAAAGAAAGTGTGATCCACGCGGCTCTGTCAGCCAATCCGCAATTCGCTATCATCACTGGCGGTGGAGTAACTCCCCGTAACAGCCAGGGTATTCCGTGGTGTGCCTCATATGTAAACTCTAACGGTGACCTTACAGTTGACCTGCGAACAAATCTGGCCTCGGAATCAAGAGCCAAACTGGTGTACGAGCACCTGATGAAATTCACGGACGATCCTTATATCCACGAAACACTGTCTTTTTTAATGACAAGAGAAGTGACTCACTATAAGATGTTCGAGGCAGCACTGAATAGTATCCCGGATAATTTCCCGCCGGGCGTTCTGGGCGCTGATCCCCGATATCTGCAAAATGTTTATAATATGTCTGCCGGTACGGTCAGAGGTCCTTGGAATGAGGGCGAAATGCCCGGCATGGACAAAAATTGGGTATATGTTTCTGATCCTCTAACACAAGCTCAGGAAAGTGTTGGACAAACCAAATTACCGGAAGATTTCAGCACTGAATCAAAGCAAGCTGAAGAGCTTGATAGGAAAATGAGCGAAATTAAAAGTGCCGAGGAGAAACAAGCTGAACCTTCAGGCGTAGCGCAATGGAGTAATTATCAAACACTAGCAAATTAATAAATAACGCATCAATACCATGAAAACGACAACATCAAAAACAGGAAAAATGGAAAATTCAGAATTTCATGAATTTTTCGTAGACGAATTAAAAGATATTTACTGGGCTGAAAAACACCTGGCTACCTCGCTGCCTAAAATGAAAAAAGCGGCTACAAGCCCAGAACTCGCAGCGGCCTTTGATAAACATCTTGGAGAAACTAAAACCCACGTTGAAACTTTAGAAAAAGTATTCGAACTGCTGGGTGAAAAAGCCGCGGCAAAAAAATGCGATGCAATGGTGGGAATTTTGGAGGAAGCCAGCGGTATTATTGAAGACACTGAAAAAGGCACGATGATACGGGATTGTGGATTGATCTTAGGTGCGCAAAAGGTAGAGCATTATGAGATCGCTACTTATGGCGGTTTACGCACGTTAGCTGCGGCAATGGGGCATCAGGACGTTGCCGACTTATTACAGCAAACACTGGACGATGAAAAAGCTACTGATGAAGCGCTAACCGCTATTGCGGAAAGTTTAGTGAACACTGAAGCTGTTGCTGAATAATCTTAACCTGATTCAATTGATTATAAAATAAGGTTGCTGAAAGGCAGCCTTATTTTTTGACATTTTTTAATCACATGAAAAGCTTTACAATGCTGCAAGCATTTGAATAGTATTACCCGGCAAACGTTAGTCTTTGAAACCATTGCAATCTCCAACGTTGGTGGTAAATTACTGAACTTTCAGAAGATATGGTATGAAGATGATATGAATAATCTGCAAAAAGCAAATTTTGTAAATTACTCAGGACGAAAAAAATGTCTATCGTGATCATTACACGATAGACATCCATCAAAGGCTTTGATATTAAATTATTTTACATCCCCCATCACTTTGTTGGCAGTACTTTTACCGGGTAAGTAAATCTGTAATCCAAATGATAAATTCAGATTGCTTTGATAACCGGCGTTACCAAAACCGGTAGTACCATTATATTTCAGCAAAGTTTCTAACCCTATATTGGGTGTAATAAAGTATGCGAATCCTGGTCCAAATCCAAAATTTAAGCCGTTGGTATGACCGCCACCATCTGTAACGTTAATACCTCCTATTCCAACTGTACCTTCTGCGAAGATTCTTCCGTGGCGAAGTACTTCAACATCTTTCCCAGTATAATAGCGGCCTAATGCGCCTATGCCATAAGTGGTAGTGGTGCTGCTTTCTTTAGCAGTTTGCAATCCGAAATTCAAATAACCGCCAACTGCAATGTTGTCTTGAATAAACCACGCCGCTTTTGGTGTTACGTCAATACTAAATATCTTAGAATCATCTAACCCCAGATTAAGGTTGGCAAAATTGCCGCCCACAAATACATTTCCCTTTTGAATTTGCGCGTTAGCGGAAAAGCTCAAAGCTGTTAGTGCAAAGGCTGTAATTAAAGTAAATTTTTTCATTTGTTATTGTTTTTATTAAGTATTGGTTAATACATGCCATATTCGAGCCTAGATTGTTTAAGTATGGCTTATAATTTACATGGAGTTTTTTTTATCACTGATTTTTTGCGTGATAGCGGCCATTAGTTTCTTGTAAGGCTCTTCGAACTTTTGAATACCCTCTTTTTCAAGTTGAAGTGCTACTTCTTGCATATCAATTCCGTTATTGTCAAGCATCTGTAGAACACGCTGCGCGTGATCCTGTCCTTTTTCTAATTTCGCTTCCGCTGATCCATGATCTCTAAAAGCATCAATTGTGTTTAAAGGGGCTGTATTAACTGTATTCTCTCCTATTAATTCCTCAATATATCTTGTATCCCGGTAAGCCGGATTTTTATTGCCTGTACTGGCCCATAATAAGCGCTGCGGTTTGGCGCCTGCGCTGGCTAACCTTTGCCAACGGTCACCGCTGAATAACTGCTTATATAAATTATAAGCAGATTTAGCAGCAGCGATCGCCGCTTCGCCTTTCAGTTCATTAAGATTCTTTTCTTCTAAAATTGGATCAATATGTAAATCAATTCGGCTTAAAAAAAAACTTGCTACGGATGCAATCTGACTGATGGACTGACCAGAGGCCAAACGATTTTCCAATCCTTCGATGTAGGCAAGCGCAACAGCTTCGTAGCGTTCAAGGCCAAATAACAGCGTTACATTTATATTAATACCTTCACCAATTGCAGTACGTATGGCCGGAATACAAGGCAAAGTTCCGGGAATCTTGATCATTACGTTTCTACGATCAACCTTTTCCCATAGCTCCCGCGCCTGTCTTATAGTAGCATCTTCGTCCATTGCAAACATTGGAGATACCTCTAAACTTACATAACCATCAGCACCACTTACTTCCTCATTATAAACGTGTGAGAACAAATCAGCGGCCTGTTGAATATCTTTAATAGCGAGACTAAAAAAAATATTGTCGGGATCAATGTCCGTTTTGGCCATATGCAAAATATCGGCATCATAGTCTTCACTTGAAGATATTGCTTGCTCAAAAATTGCCGGATTTGATGTAACTCCACGTATACCATCCTCATCAATTAACTGCTTTAGCTTACCCGAGTTCATAATTTGCCGGTCAATAAAGTCCAGCCATATACTTTGCCTGAATTTGTTATGTATTTGCTTAACCTTATTTAAACGCTGTACATTATTTAAAAGGTCTGGAGATGATTCGATTAAATCATTATGCTGATTAGTCTTTTCCATTATAATACTTTTTATTTTTTGAATTTGAATAGTGCATTCCGGCACAATGCCATTGGTCTCAGCAGTTTGTTTTAAGCCGACCAATAATTTGTGTGTAGTAACCTGATTAGAGGAGATATATTTATAACTATAAGACAGACCAAATGTTTCAATTTATAATTAAAATACTGTCGTAATAATTTAATTTGCATTTAACCTTTTGAAGATATAAACAATCCCACTGCATTTGGGTTAATACACTCATCAACTTCAACTTCCTTGAGCACTACTCCTGATACTTCCCATTCGCCTGCTGCCAGGATTATACTAATTACGGGCTTAATGTTATTGTTGATCGCAGAATGCTTTTTCGGATACCGTTTGCAGGACTTATCAGCGAAGCAAGAGGCAATTAAGGCTGATCATTCTGAGATCAATAGTATCACCTATGGTTTATTGTCGGTCGATCAGTGGCAGGATGAAATTGCCGGAATAATCAACCGCCAGGTCAAACACTTTAAGCTTACCAAAACGCAAAAAAAAGAACTTCAGACTGAAATTGAGGAAGTGCTTTACGCGCTAATCAATAAAGCTGAAGCTATGGTGGATAAAAAGCCTGAAAGCCTTATAGGTAAAATTCGCAAGCTGGCGGTAAAAACATTTGTTAATACTGATAAGATCAAAGCCCAGGTACCGGCGATGGCAAAGACCATCATCGCTAAAGCGGACAATCCTCATCAAAAAAATAAATTGAGCGACCTTGCCATGAACAAACTAACTGATTTCCAACAGGCACGCCCCATAGACAGTGCTTTACGGGCAAATCATAAGATGTTCAATGAAATGTATCATAAATATAAGGTTGGATCGAAAACTGCACTTAACTTAAAGCTGGATACATTATTGGCAAACATTCGGACAGAGATGTATCGATACTGCTTTTTAATGTTGGCCTGCATAGTTTTCGTGCTGGGTTTATGGTGGGTTCTTCGTAAAAACGTGCAGCTGCACCCTACGCTTTTTATTCTTTCTCTCCTCTTTGCATTTATCTTGTTGGGTGTCGGATTAAGCGCGTCAATGATCGAAGTAGACTGCCGGATTAGTACCCTGGATTTTGTTTTGCTTGGTGAACATGTAGTTTTTAAAGACCAGGTATTATTCTACGAAACTAAAAGTATTTTAGGCGTAGTAAAAGTTTTGATAAAGCAACCGGAATTCGACTCAATAGCGGTGGGAATATTGATTTTGTCTTTCAGTGTGCTGTTTCCGGTTCTTAAACTGAGTTCTACAGGAGTATATTTGTTGGGCCGAAAAACTTTAGCAGAAAACCGGATTATTAAATTCTTTGCTTTTCAGTCAGGAAAATGGAGTATGGCGGACGTGATCGTCATAGCTATACTTATGACGTACATTGGATTAAATGGTTTGCTGAGCACTCAATTAGCGTTGCTGAATATCCGTTCTCAGGATCTGACACTTATATCAACAAACAATACTGCGCTTCAACCCGGCTATATCGTATTCATCAGCTTCGTACTCTACGGCCTGATATTGTCGACCATATTAAAGTATATAAAACCTTATGACGCTCATTAAATGAAGTATTCGTTTTATACCATAGGTTTATTGATAGGGCTTAGCATGTTGCTGGCTGGCGGTGTGTTTTCAGCATGGCGTATCGATCAGCTTTCCGCTGAACGCGAAAAGATCAAAGAAGATTACAGCCTTTCCAACAGTGTGAGCCTTGGTCTGTTTTCAATAGACGCCTGGCAAGACCGTATTGCGGATGTAATTAAACATCAGCTTCAAGAATTTCATATAACTCCTTCGCATAGAAAAGATCTGCAGAAAACCGTAGAAAACGAAATGCACGTGCTGGTCAAGAAAACAGTTAGTGAAATTAACCGCCCCCAAAAAAGCTTAGGTGGAAAGCTAAAAAAAATGGCTTTTAACGCACTGATTGATTCGGCAGAGTTACAAGCGCAGGTTCGACCTTTCGCCAACACTATCGTAGCGAAAATAGCCAGCCCGAAAAGTGAACGCCGGCTGAAGCGTATTGCCGGTAGTAAACTTGATCAGCTAACCGGGCAGATATATGATAGTGTAAGGATAGCAAATTATGCCGTAACCCAATACATTTACAAAAAATATCAGGTAAATGACCCAATTACTTTCAATAAGCGAGTTAATCAAAAACTCGAGCAAATTGATATAATATTATTGCGTTATGTGTACGGTTTAGCAGGAAGCATAACAGCTGCTTTAGCGCTATGGTGGATATTGCGTAAATACGTAAAGTTGCAAGTCACATTATTTATTTTCGCGCTGCTATTTGCTTTGCTGCTATTAATAACAGGTACCGTTGTACCGGTAATTGAAGTGGACGCCCGCATCCAATCGCTCGAACTGAAACTACTTGGAGAAGAAGTACTTTTCCAAAATCAGGTGTTATTTTACCAGAATAAGAGCGTCATGGGAATTGTAGGCACACTCTTATCTCAATCAAAACCTGATACCATAGTGGTCGGTGCACTAATCCTGCTATTTATTCTGATTCTGCCACTATTAAGATTAATTGCAAAGGGTATTTATGTGTTAAGCCCAAAAAACATTGCACAGCATAACGTTATACGTTACTTTACTTTTGAACTGCATAAATGGGATATGGCAGATGTAATGGTCGTTGGTATGCTGATGACCTATATCGGGTTGAACGGGATTCTAAAAAGCCAGTTATCTGCGCTTAACATTCACGATAACTCATTAAAAGTAGTAACCAATAATGGCACATCATTGCAAGCGGGTTTCTATATTTTTGCCGGTTACGTCTTATTTTCGGCTTTACTTTCCCAAATTTTCAAACAGGTTTCGCCCCATGATCAACTCTGATTATATTGAGAATTGATCAAGTAAAGTCTTTTCGGAACGTAATGCTTATAATCATTCACCGTAGAGGTCATGATTCTCTGATTTTCCCTTCACAAGCAGGTGATTAGTTCAAGTGTAATGAACGGGCGAGCCGTTACCTAATGTGTAAACATAAAGAACGAGGTATAGAACAATTTCGCAACTTTTTTGTTACAAAATAACACTCCCTAATTGCTACAGTATGCAACTCAAAATAAAAGATCAGCCTTTTTATTTACAGGCAACTGCCGTCTTGTTTGGTATTATTCTCATCGTTTATACTTTATTTACACTGGCAGATATTCTGATACCGATGGCTTTCGCGGTATTTCTCGCGATCTTATTAAACCCGGTGGTCAATCGCTTGCAACGCTGGCGTGCAGGGCGGATAGTATCTATATTGGCTACAATGGTTTTGGCGACTATTTTAGTAGTTGCACTGTTTTATTTCTTATCCAGTCAAATAGCACAATTTGGTGATTCTTTGCCCATGCTCAAACAAAAGTTTGCAGAGATATTACTGGAAACCAAACACTGGGTCACGGCTCAGTTCGGCGTCAATGAAACCAAACAGGATACCATGATAAAGAATGCGCTGGATAGCAGCCAATCTATGGTTGGCAAGACACTGAATGGTGTGTTAGGCGTATTTGCTGTAGTAGTGTTGATACCTGTCTATGTATTTTTTATCCTGTTTTATAAAACGCTTTTGCTGAATTTTATTTACGAGGTATTTGCTGAAGAAAATTCTAAGAAAGTAAGTGAGGTATTGGCAGAAACTAAATCAGCCATTCAAAGCTACATTGTCGGTCTTCTTATCGAAACATTGATTGTTGCCGTAATGAATTCGATAGCCTTGCTGCTACTGGGGGTAAAATACGCTGTGCTGATCGGAACTTTAGGTGCTATCTTAAACCTGATACCTTATTTAGGAGGGATCATAGCAATTGCTTTGCCTGTGCTGATGGCTACTGTTACTAAAGACGGCTTTGCCACCCAGTTAGGTGTAATAGGCGCCTACATTGTCATTCAGTTTATCGATAATAATATTTTAGTCCCCCGAATAGTATCCTCCAAGGTACAAATAAACGCGCTGATGTCTATCATCATTGTTTTGTTAGGCAATCAATTGTGGGGACTACCGGGCATGTTTCTGTCTATCCCTTTTGTGGCCGTTCTTAAAATTATTTTTGACCGCATTGATGGCCTTAAGCCCTGGGGCAAGTTACTGGGCGACAATATACCCACACAGCACAAAGGTGATCTGTGGAAAAATCCATTGAAAAGAAAACCTGCACTTAATCATTCATAGCTGGTAAGTTAAAACGCTTCGCCCAAATTGAGCAATATGGCACTGTAACCCTTACTCACACCATAATCAATACCAATGTTGGTGCCTGAAGCTTTGCTGAACTTTATGCGTAACCCGGTACCTGCAGCGGGATGCCAGGATTTAAACAAACTGCCTGAACCACTTACCGTATTGGCATTGGCAAATACCACAAAACCCAATAATCCGTTGCGTGTGATGTCACGACGATATTCGCTTTCTAAATAAAATAACGTACGGCCACGATAACGATTCTGGTCAATTCCACGGCCTGAGCGGTTATATGGGTCCCAACCAATACTTGGCAGATCGAGGAAGGGCGCATTGCCATTAAAAGCCGTCCATAAATAAGACCAGAAAGCCAAAGTGTTTTGCTGTAAAGGCCGCTCAGGATTCACCGGAACGTATTTACGAACATCAATATACAAGGAAGTCCAGTTTTGATTACTGCCTAAAAATTTCGGATTAACGCGATATATGATGTTAGCATAAGCTCCCGGTAAAGGGTTGACTGTATTGTTGCGGGTATCATATAATACATTAAATGCTACGCCTGACGACACGGAACTGCCATTAGTACCATAAGCGTAATTGGTAAATTGTGAGAGATCAACATTCTGATCATCACTTTTTATATTGGAGTGAAAATCAAGATTGTAACCAAAACCCGCAAAAAGATAAGGCCTCAGCTGTTTTAAAGCACTTTGATAAAAACGTATGTAATTATAATTTACCAAAGTATTTTCATCAATTTTATTAGCGCTTCCCAGCCCCCACGTTAGCTGCGGATAGTGTAAAAAACGGGTATCACCTTGAATTGTCCAGGAATTTCCTGCTAACCAGATACTGGTGCGTAACGGCAAACCAAATCGCCCTTTTAAATTCCAGTAAGGGGCAAATGTAGCTGTGGAAGCCGTGGTGGTTTCCATTGGCCCGAAATAAATACTCGCGGTTGTACTGGTCATTAAGGCCCTGCCATTAGCGCCGGGAACATTTCCTCCAAAGGGGATTAACGAAAAATAAAGTTTTTTGCCCCGCTTTGGTTTAGCTGGTTTGGAGTTAATGTTAAACAGTGATTTGGCAACGTCCAATAAGTCGGTCTGCTGTGCAGTATCTTGTTTAGAAACCGTATCGGGGATAATCGAATTGGCTGTTTGCCCCATAGCAATAACAGGCAAAACACACATGATGGTAAAAATTATATTGCGCATAATGAAATGAGTAAATGGAAATAGTAGCGTATCAGAAGCTGGAAAGTAATCCCGAATCAGATTCGGGTCGAATATGATATTATACGAACCGCTTACAATTAGATTTGTTCTATTTTGAAACGTTATGACTTTGAAGTGATGATGATTGAGAACGTCTTTACCGCGAAAGTTAACAGAGTAAATAAGTTTAAGATTGACGTCTTGCTATTGATGGATTAAAAGGCAGCGTGAACCAAAAAGTACTTCCTTCTCCTAATACGCTTTTAGCGCCTATTTCGCCACGATGTTTTTTAATAATTTCGGCACAGATATACAAGCCCAACCCTAACCCGGAATAAAGACTGCCTGTATTGCTTACCTGGTAATACCGGTCAAATAAATGAGGCAATTTTTCGGGCGTAATACCAGGCCCTTCGTCAATAATTTCTACCAGCGCAAACTCCAATGTCCGAGTTAGTCTGATCCTGATCACATTACTTTCTGGTGCGTATTTAATGGCATTAGTTATCAGGTTACTTAAAACCTGTTCTATACGCCCCTCATCGGCTATTACGGTAACGCCTTCTCCTTCAGTTATTATTTCGTATTTCTGATCAATACGGATATGATGTACATAATCACCGATAAGTTCTGCAAGATTGACTTCTGTTTTGTTTAAGCGGAGTTGACCATCATTGAACTGGCTGGCACTCAAAAGATCAGTAACCAGCTCACTAATCCGGTTCACATTGCGATTGCTTTTTTCAATCAAACCGGGAGCCATTTTATTGGTCAGATCGCCTTTCATCCGATCAAGCAACTGCAGCAGCGCTTTCAAACTGGTAATGGGCGTTTTTAGCTCGTGGCTGGCAATATTAATAAATTCATCCTTTTTTTTCATATCCTGCACATGTTCATTAATATTAGCGCAGGAACCGAACCAGTTAGTGAGATTACCTTCTTCGTCCAGAAACAATGCTGCTTTCAGCAGATGCCATTCATAAATGCCGGCTTTATCAATCAGCCTGATCCTTTTTTCAAAAGATTCACCGCTGATCAAACTTTCACGCCAATCCCTTGACAATGCCCTGCGATCATCAGGATGAACTTTCGACATGATAAATGAAACACGGGTGTCTTGCCCGTTACAATCAAAATACTGGCAAAAACGCGCGTTTACATAATCAACGTAACCATCGGGTGTAGCTGTCCAAATAATCTCGGGTACGAGGTCAGCCATGAACTGCAAGCGTTTCTGTTCTCTTTCAGATGTCTTTTTTGACAGTAGTAATTCTTTTTCAAAAGTCTTTCGTTCGGTAATATCGGTCAGCACTACATTAATAGCCAACAGCCGGTTTGCTTCATCTAATTTTGCAGAGGCATTCAACAACACCGGCAAAATAACCCCGTCTTTTTTCAGTACCTCATAGCTAAGTTCTCTTACCCCCCTATTCACAGCAGCCATCGGCCAAAAGAACATTTCGAAATGCATTTGCCCACCCTTAGACAAAAGTCCCGAAAATTTTTTACCGTGCAGTTCATTCAGCTCATACCCAAGCCATCCTAATAATGTTTGATTGATCTTGATGATATTTCCGGAAGGCGAGAGTGAGAAATAACCACAGGGAGCCTGCTGGTATAGCTCTTCCAAATCGATGATGGCTTGGCCTTCCATCTAATTTTGCTGAATATAGGAGCGGATTGCGGAAATAGTTTCTTCCGGTTCGCTGATATGAGGACAATGCCCGGTGGCTGCAAGCTGAACAAATTTATTACCAGGTGTATGCAGGTGCACATATTCGCCAACGGTTAAAGGCGCAAGTATATCATCCGAACATTGCAGTGTTAAGCTGCTAACCGTAAGCTTAGACAGATCGGCACGATTATCAGACATAAAGGTTACCCTTGCAAAATCTCTCGCCACATCCGGGTTAGTCGAACAAAAGCTGCTTGTCAGGAATTCGCCCAGCTCAGGCCTGTCAGAATTACCAATAATTACAGGTGCCATTGCGCTTGACCAACCCAGGTAATTGCTCTCCATAAATTCAAAAAGCCCTTCCAGATCCTGCTGTTCAAACCCACCGGTATAGTTCTCGGCATTCAGGTAGCGCGGCGAAGGGCCTATCAAAACCAACTTAGAGAAATACTTTGGATGCTGTATTGCTGCCAGAATACCTATTATGCTGCTGACTGAATGACCTACAAAAACGATATCCTTTAATTCGAGGGCCTCGCATATATCCAATATATCCTGCGTATATCCATCCAGTTTACTGTATTTAACTGCATTATATTGTAATATATCAGATCGGCCAGAACCGGTGTAATCAAAGAGGACTACTTTGTAATCATCGGTAAAAGCATTAATTACAAACTTCCATGCATTCTGATCACAGCCAAAACCGTGAGCGAATAAGATGACTTGGTCACCATTACCAATCACTTTAACGTTATTTCTTTTGATAATGGATTCCATAACAAGGGTTGAACTCACAAGGTACGTTTTATTTTACAAATTGATATATCATCGACCGTGTTACAACAGCTTGCATATTTTAGGCAATTTCATCAATGTCATATTTATCTTTTTTCTTTCATACCATGAAAATCGGATATTATCAAAAATCAACAGTTAATTAATTGTTATATATTTTTACCAAAAAGAAAATTAACCATATATTATATCTACCTTGCACACTTATTAAAATAAATAAAATGCAAAAAGAAGGAACAGTGAAATTTTTCAATACCCAAAAAGGTTTTGGATTTATTTCGCAAAATGACAACAGGAGCGAAATATTCGTTCACGCTACAGGACTTATTGATGAGATCCGTGAAAACGATCAGGTAGAATACGATGTAGAAGAAGGCAAAAAAGGCCTTAATGCGATCAATGTAAAAGTAATATAATACACTACTATAAAATATCGTAAAAGCATTCGCATAAAAAGCGGATGCTTTTTTTTGCTTTCTATCTTTTGATTGCTCAGTCAAGCGCTTGCATCAAACAAACTTAATATCCTCTTGTTAAAATTGAGAACGCAATAAAGCCGATTTAAATCATTCCTCCCTTCAACTTATGAAAATTGGCATAATTGCTCATCTGAAACACCCTATTAAGGCACCCTTTGCCGGTGGGCTCGAAGCTTTTACTTATGAGATCAGCCATCGTTTGACGGAACGTGGCCACGAGATAATATTATTCGCCAGTTCATCTTCTGAGGCAGGTGGTACCTTATATCCAATTCTTAATGATATTTCATATGATCCAATGTCCGGAGAACGTATAAAGAAACCGGATTTGAGTTCTGAATATATTGCCGAGCATCATGCATATTATCAACTGATGACGGAAATAGATAGAATGAACCTGGATGTGATATTCAATAATAGTTTACACTATGTGCCTGTCATGATGGCCGGCGTAATCCGAAGTCCAATGGTCATGGTATTGCATACCCCGCCTTTTTATGAACTTAAGCTGGCTGTCAGGGCCGAACAGGATTTTAAAAATATCGCATACGTAACTGTTTCCCGATCTAACGCAAACAGTTGGAGGGATTTTGTACCAGATTGCCCATTCATTCATAATGGTATTGACCTTAATAAATGGTCTTTTTACCCAGCTGGCCTGCAAAAAAATTATGCTGTCTGGTTTGGGCGGATTCATCCAGATAAAGGACTTGATCTGGCTATCCGTGCAGCTAAGCTGGCAGGAATTCCGTTAAAAGTTGCCGGTGCTATCGGCGATAAGAAATATTATAAAGAAATTATAGAGCCGCTGCTTGATGAGAATACTGAGATGCTGGGTCTTTTGAATCATCAGCAGCTGAACAAATTGATTGGTGAAGCACAGGTTTGCCTGATAACACCGGTATGGCAGGAGCCTTTTGGACTGGTTGCAGCTGAAGCAATGGCTTGCGGAACCCCGATAGCCGGCGTAAAAGCTGGTGCGCTACCAGAGATTATAACAAATGAAACCGGATTGTTAGTTAATACACATGACGCTAATGATCTGGCCAAAGCGATCCGCCAGGCAATCACTATGAACCGTCAAAAAATAAGGGAGCATGCTGAAGCAAAGCTAAATATTGATGATATGCTAACGCATTACGAAAATTTCCTGGAATCATTGATAGCGGATCGTTTGTCTGTAAACACTAATGCTTAGCCTATGCAAAACCAAAAAGCATCCAGTATCAAACTACAAGGCCTGGATGTTTGCCTTGAACGTATCGCCGCAAACGCTTCAAATATCGATGATCCGCTATCTGCACCTGTAGCTGAATTCAGATGGCTGGCTGAATGCGGGGCCCTAAAGGTAGTTTTACCAGGAGAAGCTCTTGACTTTGCCCATCCCAACACAGCGGCTCTTCTGGATCTTCTGAAAAGGATTGGTATGTCAAACCTTTCTGTTGGCCGAATTTACGAGGGACATATTAATGCCCTTTACCTTATATACCTATATGCAACGGAAACGCAAAAGCTAATATGGTATAATGCGGTTATCCACGAGCAAGCGCTGTTCGGCGTATGGAATACCCAAGCTAAAAATGGTATAGATTTTAAAAATCAGGGACAAGGTTTGACCTTATATGGTGAAAAAACATTTTGTTCCGGTGTATCTATCGTTACCCATGCGTTAGTTACCGGAAATATAGCTAACTCCGATCGAAATGGTTGGCAAATGATGATTTTGGATATGAGTAAAGTTGGCGCTGATCAGGTTGACCGAAACAGTTGGCAAACCATGGGTATGAAAGCTTCAGGAAGCTTCACGACAGACTTTACAGGATATCACGTTTCGGAAAATGAGTTGTTGGGATTACCGGGAGATTACCTTAAACAACCTTATTTTAACGGAGGGGCAATTCGGTTTGCGGCAGTACAATTTGGTGGTGCCGAAGCAATTTTGCATCATACACTGAAGTATCTTGAGAAGATGGATCGTACCGGAGATCTGTTTCAAAAGGCGCGAATAGCCGCCATGTTAATGGATATAACTACAGGAAAGCTGTGGTTGCAACAAGCAGGGATTAACTTTGATAAATGGGTAGATGATATGGAATATGCTGATCAACTGATCGCCTTTGCCAATATGACCCGTACAGTAATTGAAGATATTGGTTTAAGGGTTATGCAATCAAGCAACGTATGTGTAGGAGCAAGAGGATTGATGGCTCCGTCACCGCTTGAACTTCTAAATCGGGACCTGACCTTTTATCTCCGTCAGCCTGCGCCCGATGCGACCCGCCTGGCTATTGCCGATTATTTAATCAACCTTTATAATTAAAATATGGCAAATCCATTTGATAAAATTGCCTTTTGGGACAGCGCAATAGAGGCCGACACTGTTTTTTTAAGCAATATCAATAGCTGTTTAATACTTGCACCACATCCGGACGATGAATCTTTAGGCTGCGCCGGACTGATAGCCTTGCTACGTCAGCAAGGCTGTCGGATAACCATTGTGGTAACTACTGATGGTAGTCAATCTCATCCTAATTCCAAACAATATCCGGAAGCTGCACGTATCGCTTTACGTAAAGCGGAGACTAAGTGTGCGCTAAGCTTGTTGCAAATACCTGACGATCATATTCACTTTCTAAACGGGATAGATACTGCTCTGCCTGGAAAACATGATGAAGGTTTTTCTCAATTCAGTAGTAGGTTAATTGACATCATTGACACCGTAAATCCGCAGCTTTATGTGGTTCCCTATGAATTGGACCCACATCGCGACCATCGGGCTACCTGGCAGATTTTGAACGCAGCATTAAAAGAGGTTGAACACAACGGGATCACAGTTTGGGAGTACCCGATATGGCTATATCAAAATGCTGTTGTGGATGACCTTCCAAAGTTGCAGACCGGTGAGTTATTGTTTATCGATATTACAGCCGCTTTGGAAATAAAACGTCAGGCGATTGCCTCCCATCGCTCACAAGTAAGCAATTTAATTAGTGATGATCCTGATGGGTTCATGCTAAGTCAGGAAATGATCAACAATTTCCTGACCGGCAAAGAATACTTCATGGAGCGAAAAAGCCTTAGAAAAGAGCATACACTACCCGCTGATTATTTTCGACGTCTTTATGATCAAAATCGTGATCCCTGGAACTTTGAAGCCAGTGAATATGAACAAGAAAAGTACCAAGCGACTATCACCTATTTATCCCAACCAGTTTACAAAAATGCCCTCGAGATTGGTTGTTCCATCGGGGTACTAACAGCATTGCTTTGCACAAAGTGCGATCAGTTATTATCAATAGATATTAGCGAAACGGCGTTGGATATTGCCAAAGAACGTCTGAAAAACCATCCACATGTTCATTTCAGGCTGGCCGCTATACCTGATAGCTATCCCGATGGCAAATATGATTTAGTTGTGCTGAGCGAGGTAGGTTACTATCTCTCCATGGAAGATTTGCTGGCCACTAAACAAAAAATCTACGAAAGCTTGCTCCCTGATGGCACGCTGATCATGGTGCATTGGATACATTATGTAATTGATTATCCATTAACGGGCGATCAGGTACACCAGGTATTTATTAACGATGGTGCGTTTAGTCCGATTTCATTTAAGCGCACTAATGACTACAGGCTAAATGTATTTAGCAAATCTGCCAATGCTATATAACGTCGCATTTTATATCCATCATCACGGCTCAGGACACCTGATGCGCGCACTGGCTATAGCTCCGCACTTAAATGTTGCAGTGACCTTTTTGGGGAGTGGTTTAAGGGAATATGAACATAATATACCCTCTACAATCAGGTGCATTCATCTCCCTCCCGACATTCCGGGATTGGATGACGTGGTATGGGACGAGATAAGTACCATTGACAGCTTTCACTATGCACCACTGAACATTGCCGGTATCCGACTTCGTAATCAAATCCTAAGCGATTTCTTTGTAGTCTCGTACCCTATGCTTTTAGTGATTGATGTTTCTGTTGAGATAGCGTTGTTTGCACGTTTGTCCGGCATACCAACTATTATAGTGCGCCAACACGGTAAACGCAACGATCCCGCCCACTTAGCGGCTTATCAAAGCGCCTCCCTGTTATTGGCACCTTACGCTGCAAAACTAAGTTCAGAATGTTTACCATGGGTGGATCAGAAAACTTTTTTTTCGGGTGGTTTTTCAAAGTTCACCACCGCTGAGACTATAGTTTCTAAAATGGATAATATCTCTCAGGTAGCGGTAATGACAGGTAAAGGAGGTACAAGCATTAATATAACTTTTATTGAATATCTCGCAAAAAATTGTCCTCTTTATCATTTTCATATTATTGGAGAACTGCCTTCTAATAAATTAACATTTGAAAATATCACATTTCACGGTAGCAGTAATGATCCGGGAATGGTATTAGAACTATGCAACACTGTAATTGGCAACGCCGGTCACAACACCGTAATGGAAATAGCAGACCTGAAAAAAGCATTTATATGTATTCCGGAAAAACGTCCGTTTGATGAGCAACTACAAAAAGCACAACTTATCAAACAATACTATAACATTCCAGTTGTGCTACCTGCAGATCTGTTTACAACTGATTGGAATACATTATTGTACCAAGTCGGCAACAACTTGCCTGATTGGCAAGGAATGATTACTGAACAGGCGCTCTCACAAATATCCATAGTTATAGATGAATTGGCGAATAAGGTTTTTAGATCAAAAATTTAGATGTTCATTGAGTTCTGTAATTCGCTTTCATCCGGTGTTCGCAGTAGTTTAAGCAAATTATTCTCCCAATATATCAAACCTGCTTCTTTAAATTTCATAAGCCATCCATCCATTGGCCAGATTTGCCATTTACTATAGAAGAGGTTAGCGTTTGTTATAATATCGGAAAGATGATTTAGTGGTGGTGAGTAGCTGGAATGATATTGATGATAAGCAATGGCAGGAACGTTTTTTATTTGCACATTGTTTTTGCGCGCTTCAAAAGCAAAGTCAGTATCTTCACCGCCATAGCCTTTAAACCGCTTATCAAAACCACCTATTCGTGTAAACAAAACTTTGCTGCAGCCAAAGTTGAGCGACCAAAAAAGCTCGTAAGGTATATTAACCAAACCTGATCGGATAGGATCAGTAATACTGTGAGCCATCAGATTTTCGGGCGTAATTAAGTTTTTTCCAAAACCTGCGCTTAAATAACGTACCTGGCCCGAAAGCAGCTGGTCATCTTCCCACTGTTGATCATATATCATTAACATTTCCATTGCAGGGATGCAGTCAACATCGAGAAAAACAACTCTATTATGTCGCGCAATGGCTATTCCTGCATTGCGTGATGCAGCAAGAGGAAGATTTGTGTTGGAATAAACACTGATTTGCCTTACTGGAAAGGGCATATTAGGCAATGAGTAGGCAGCCTGATTCATATGTACGATAATCAACTCATTCGGCAACATTGGGCCAACTGCCAATCCTTGCATGGTGCGGCAAAGCGCCTCATATCTCTCACGAACAATAACAACGACAGATATCCCTTTCATGAGGCTAAAGATATTGCCGAGAAGTATTGCCTGAAGTGACTGATCACCTGCGTGATAGGTTCCAGGGCGTTTAACTTTCGCCAATTACCCTTAGCTAATTGTTCTTCAATCAATTCCCATAGTTCGCCGAAATAGCCGCAGTTTTCTATGTTCACATAAAGCCATTGAAGATCCAGCATTAACTCCGCACTCGAAGCTTCCAATCTGGAGTCGTCTATCAAAAGCTCCGACTTAATATTCCAAAGTTGGCGAAGTGTGTTTTTTAGTGTTGTTTTTTTGATCAGCGAAATCAGCGGCTCTACTTGTTGTTGCTGATTTTCCAGGGTCATGAGTCCCCATTGCTGTAATTGAACTGAAAATCCAAAATCCACTTTGCCAATCAGCCTTGCGGAGGTATAAACTTTTACCAAAGGTGATTTTCGCACTTTGGCATCTATTCGATAAAGTGCTTTTCTGAATTCTTCGTCTTCCAGATATGGAATAGCAGGGATACGGCCTGCTTTATGATAGATATCGCACGTCACAGCTAAACTTGGTCCGTAACATTGGAAATGCCTTGGCCATGGATCTGAATGACAAGGATCTAATATAGATTCCAGTCTGCTTACATGATATCGGTAACTAACATCGCGCAGATGGTGTATTTTTGATAAAGCCGGGGTGTCCCTCGGCAAAATCCGCCCCCCAACTACATCATTTCCTTTTGCCATTTCCATTAATATATAATGTATCCACTGACTGTCAACTTCACTATCTCCATCAGTAGAAACAATAATACCAAACAAATGTCCGATAGATATGAATCTTTCATACGCTTCATCCATCATCAATCTTCTTACCGTACCAATGTGTGCATCCGGTTCAGGAATATCAATTTGGGCGATGTGTAAATTAAATTCAGGATACTTGGCCTGGTAGCTTTCAGCAAAAAGGTAGGTATTATCATTACAATTGTTAGCAAGCAGTAATACCTCGTAAATTGAGGAATGCAATGACTTCCCATGTTCGTCCACCTGCCTGCGTAAAGCATCTAAAGTACGGATTAAGCCATCCTCTTCATTTTTTACCGGTACGATAACGGCTATCTGCAAAGTGCTCTCAGGCTTCGCTTTATACAGCTTATTATTTAGTTTATAGGCACTTACAGGCTGCATACATCATCTTTGAAACACAACACCTGATACGACAATAAGTTTTCTATGTTGAACACTCATTTATATTAATCGAGAAAGCATGCAATTATAATTTAATAGCTGCAAACAACTCAAACCTTTTCCTGCAGATGAAATGATTCGAAAAATTACAATATTACTTATTAGAGTGATTCTGATGTGGCTTAAATCAATATTCACAATATGATTTCTAATTCTGATTTCAATAAATCAAAATTATCTCAAAGAAGACACGACGCTTTAACTAAGGCAGATTACGTATCGAAATAGATTAATTTCAAACCAATCACTCTCCCAAAAGTTGTAGATAAAAACCGCTTTATCTATGCCGCTACCTACAACATATTTCCGCTTCCGATCCCGTTTCAACTTTTCGCCGCACCGTTTCGAGATCGGTAACCCCATCATCCAAAACAAAGCTTTAGCTGATAACTTTTTCCTGAAGAAGATATACGAACTGGACAGCGATGAATACAAGGATTATTACGATTTCCATTTCCGCTATTTCCAGCAAAAAGAAGTCGGTGAAGAAGAAGCCTTTTTCAATCATGTGACAGGCATCGTGACCGACAGGATGCACCATTACCGCAAACAAAACCCGTTCTCCTCAGCCTATCCCGAACGGATGGCCAGCGCCAAAAAACTGGAAGCCTTTTTGACTTTTTTAAAGACGGTCGACCGATGGCACCGGCTGGAACCCATCGAGTCAGTGGTCGCCGAAAAAGAGCGCGAGATCGACCGCCTGAACGAGCGGATCTCTGTCCTGGAAACGCAGCTCAAAGAGGCCACCAAATACGATCCCGGTGAGAAGGTCGTGATCAGTAAAAGCCACCTGCCGGTATTCATTTCATTAATGCTCGACTTGCAGGAACTGACCCTTCCGAACAGCAATAAACTTACCCGCTCACAGACCCAGGCACCCTGGTATAAAATGATCGCCAGATACTTTATGCACGGTGACAAACCTATCTCCATCGACACTGCCCGCAATTACTTCCCGGCACAAAAAGATGACCCACCCGCCAAATTCATCGGCATCCCTGACAAGGACAAATTATTTACCATCGTACCGACCGGTAAGGCTTAGTTCTTCTTTCTGTTTTAAGACCGAATTCCTATAGTAATGCGAAACGGTTTTCCTTGATTTTTCAATCGCACGCTTTACTTTTTCCCTGCACCTGCCGCCATTTCTGACCAAATGCCGCTATTGGTCATTCATTTTGCCTGTTTGGCCTTCACTTTTGGAACCATAGCGTTCAGGGAAACTCTTTTCAGTTTTCTACTGAACCGGTAACTATCAACCTTAAAAAAAGGAGGAAAAAATGCAGGTAGAGATGATCACCAGGGAAGACCTGAAAGAATGGAAGACAGAATTATTAGCTGAGATCAGGAAGCTGACCGGACAGGGCAGTGAAGGAGTTTCCAAACAATGGCTCAAAAGTTACGAGGTACGTAAACTACTGAAGATATCACCCGGTACCTTGCAGAACCTGCGGATCAATGGTACGCTCCGCTATACGAAGATCGGCAGCATCATGTACTACAAACTGGATGATATCAACAAGCTACTGGAAGGAGGTAAACCATGACCCATAAACCCAATTTCGGTAAGGTAAACCCGCCCGGTCATGAGCTGGCCGGGTACGGCAGGCTATTGCGCAAAATGAGCAAGGACGAGCGGCTGAACGCCACCCATATCAGCCTGTTCACTGGAATGTTTATTCAATGGCAAAGGAACGATTACCAAAGCCCTTTCCCGGTTACCAGGAAACTGCTGATGGCCCATAGCCGGATAGCCTCTATCGCCACTTACCACAAGTGCATCAGGGAGTTGGACGACTACGGTTACATCCGTTACCAGCCATCTTATCACCCAAAGAACGGCAGCCTGGTCTACTGGCCGTCCGGTTGGGAGAAAGCTTCAGCATGAACAGCAAAGACACTAAAAATTAGGATCAGGATGTATCAGTCTAACGGGATATTCAGCTATCGGTATAACGATATAAATAGCAATACAAATAACTGCACAGGCAGCTTCGCTGCTGTCCTTCCGCGAAAGCGGGGGAGCGAGCGGAAGTCGGGCAAGCCCGACTTTTCCGCTCGCCCTGCGGGGCTACGGCGGTTTTGGGTATACCTGGGGTATACTTTGCCCCCCGCCTGATATTGTAAACAAAGAAAACAGTATACCCGGCGGTATACCTAATTAACGAAAATGTCTGATTAGGATAAATCTTGAAAGAATGCGGTTTTTCAATAAGGACGACTTATGAACAAGGACACCAACAGTAAGACAATACGCTTTTCGGTAAAGACCGATGAGAAGTTGCAGGCCGTGGCCAACAAATGCGGATTAAGCAAGACCGACCTGTTACGGTATATGGCAGACTATTTTTATAAGACGAAGAAAGATCCCAGGGACCTGAATGATGAACAGCTAAAGAATGCCATCAACCGTAAGACAGATAACATCGTCGCCTTTATCAGGACACAGGAACAGGAGCTGCTGATACCGGCTAAAAAGGACATGGAGCAAATGCTGGTGCTACAGGAACAGCTGACCGCCTTATTTCAAAAAGACATCATCAGCCATAACGATCGCCAACGCAAATATTTCGATAGCCAGTCGACACTGACCGATCAGGTCATCCGGTATCTGAAGCAACAGGAAAGCCTGCAGGCAGACCGGCAAAAGCTCAAACAAAGATGCCGTGCCATACTGGAGCATTATATCCGTCATCGGGAGCAGATGGGTATCCTGAACAAACAGTCGGATAAGGATGAACTGGCCGCTTATGTGCGGCAGCAAATGGATGCGGTATGATCACCGATCAGAAAGTAAAAAGTAAAAATAATAAATGATCAAGAAACCAAAGACAACTAACCCATGCATATCAACATCAGCAAGAGCGAGACCGGGAACAATAAAGGCAGCAGTAGCCGGTTGGTGGCCTACTTGGAAAAAGAGAACCGTTTGCATGAAAAGCTAAACGATTACCACCCGGAACTATGGTTCAATTACAGTGGCCGGAACATCCGGCCTTACGAGGTCAGGCAGGTTATAGATAATAACATCGCGAAGCTCTCCAAAGACGACGCGAAGTTCTTCCTGATCAACATCAGCCCGAGTGAAAAAGAGCTGAGATACCTGAAGGAAAAGTACGGGCAAGAGGGCGCTAAAAACCATCTTAAAGAATATGCCAATACCCTGATGGACGCCTATGCCAAAAACTTTAAACGGGAGAGCATCAACTCCAACCGGGACCTGGTGTATTACGGTAAAGTAGAACGGTACCGGTACTACACTTACAAGGATCAGGAAGTACGAAAAGGCATAGCTAAAAGAGGGGAACAAAAGCTCGGGGAACAGATGCATGTACAGGTGATCGTGAGCCGGAAGGACGCCACGAATACCATCAAGCTAAGTCCGCTGAATAACTCGAGGGGGACGAACACAACACACAGTCAGAAGGTGGGACAGTTCGACCGGGTAGCGTTTAAACAGGAAGCGGAAAGGTTGTTTGATCAGCTGTTCAATTACGAGCGGAACATCGAGGAATCATTTGCCTATGCCAATACCTTGAAGCATGGCAGCTACGAGCAAAAGCAAGAGATGAAACAGTTGCGAAGCAGACAATCTACCGCACCGCAAAAAGCGATCCCCTCAACCAGCAAAGGCATCATAGAAACCTTGCTGGAAGGTCAGCATCAAGGTTATGGTGAACAGACGGTGGATGACGGTAGGCGCAGACGTAAAAAACGCAGACGTGGATATGGTTATGATGGCGGGTATTCGAGGTGAGTTTAAGCAGTAAAGAACAACATGTCCCAGCGGCACGGCAGGATGGCTTCGCCACCCGCCTTAGCCGCCGCGCGCAGGCCAGTATTCGTGCCTCATACAGGCCTGCTTTGGCCATCGCGCATAGTCCGTTTACCATCGCACCGCCATCACAAAGATAGCCGCGCCGTTCAGCGGTCAAGGGTGTATGAACAACGGCTGACGCCGTTGCCCTTGACCGCTGAACTGCTTCGGGCTGCCGGTTGTTTAAGCGGTACAATGGGGGAGTGTGTGGGATAAAAAATGCTAGGTTATTGCTTACAGGTGCATAACCTGTCTCGAATGGTCAAACTAACTTTACTATTCACGAGTAGGATCAGAGATAGTCTGAAATTAGACCATGCGGAAATGTCAACCTGTTTGAACTGCTGCAAAATGCTTACCAAAGATCAAGGTATGAGCCGGGGTTTTCGGTTGATGAATTATCGCTGAGAATGATCACTGAAATGGTTCAACGGTTGTTGGCTTGTATCCATAAAAACTTATATAACACCTAGTAGAGTAACAGATTCCTGAAACGCTGGCAAGTAGTTGGCAGGTGATAAAGACCGCCCGCCACTACATAAGCCTTCTAAAAATTTTCTTTAACGCAGCTCCCCTGCTTTTCGATGCTTTTTCCTTACGACCTAGTCAGCGGTCTTTAATAGAAGCTTACTGCGCAACAAGTTCATATCTTCGCTAATTTTTCTATCTACAACCTTTGCGTAAATTTGCGTAGTTCTCACACTCTTATGTCCAAGCATCTTGCTAACTGTTTCCATGGGAACTCCATTACTAAGTGTGATAGTGGTGGCGAATGTGTGACGCGCGCAGTGAAATGTCAGCTCTTTCTGAATACCCACTACATCCGCGATTTCTTTTAGGTAAGCATTCACCTTTTGATTGGTCAACATTGGAAAGACAGTTCCTGCATTAACTGCTTTCGGGTGATTACTATAACGCTCCACAATTTCCAGAGCCATGGGAAGTAATGGCATTCGCGAAGGTGTTCCCGTTTTTGTTCGATTAGTACTTAACCACATTTCCCGGTCAATACCTACAATTATATCGGATGGTTTAAGCTCCATTAAATCGATATATGACAATCCCGTGTAACAACTAAACAAAAACAGATCCTTTATCAATTTGAGCCTCTCTATTTTAAATACCTTATTCGATAGGCTTTCTACTTCAAATTCTGTTAAGAAAGCCCTATTCGTTTCTCTTAGCTTTATTTTATACATAACAAACGGATCTTTAACCAGCCAGTCATTAGCCAAACATTGCCGAACAATTTTTTTTAGTTTCTTGATCATTCCCATAGCGGTATTGTGCGCTATATTTTTTTCTGCTTTCAGATAATATTCATACTCAGCAATAAATTGATGGTTCAACTTATCAAGAGCTATATCTTCGATATGGTATTTAGTTCTGATAAATTGTTCTACTGAAGAATAAGCTGTCTTAAACTTTTTTAATGTGCCAATAGAATACTCTTTACCCACCAAACTTTCAAATTGATCATTGTGATATGCATAAACTTGTAATAGAGTATGAACCGGAGTTTCAGGGTCACTTTCTCCATTGTAAACACGCTTAATTGATGCGGCTGTAACATCTTTGCCTTCTGCAAGTAAATCGCGCTGAGATTCAAACAACTTGGCATTTACTTGTTCAAGCCAATTATTAATAGCGCGACTTTCTTTATTGCTTCCATTTAATCGGCCGGCTTTGTTATTCCATTGCTCCTCAAAGCAAAATCTTTGCGTATTCCATTCTACGCGCTGGCCTTCGACTGTCAATCTCACGTAGATAGGCAATTTCCCCTGTTTGCTCGTTCTTGATTTTTTTAAGTAGAACAGAATCTTGAATGTTTTCTTCATTTTTTGAACATTTAAGGTGAATAAAAATACTTCCAATGTTCTTTCAAATCAAGATATTCAATGTACAAACATGCTGATATACAGAATCTTGCCATCTAAATCGGGAGTCATAGAGTAGCAAATTAGATGACTCCCGATTTAGACACTTTTATATTGAATTTGAATGGATATTTTGTAGATATGCGAAAACAAAAAACCCTTCAAATGATGTCATTTGAAGGGTTTTGCAAATTTTGGAGGGTTTTCCAGTGATCCCGCTGGGACTCGAACCCAGGACCCCAACATTAAAAGTGTTATGCTCTACCGGCTGAGCTACGGAATCATCCTTTAAGTGATTTGGATTGTTATATCCGTTTCCTTTAAAGTGGTGCAAATATAGGAGTATGATTTAATGTGTGCAAGCCCTATTTAAAAATAATTTAACACTGCCATATTAACCCCCTAATGTACAGCGACTAAAATTTTAAAATACCTATTTTGCCTTTATCGCCTGCCAGCAAAATCAGCTTTCCGCTGGCCGATCTTAAACAAACATTGAAACTTGTGCTATCAATTTGCGTCCAGGTTTTGCCACCATTGTTAGTTACGTTAGTGCCCGATGTACCCGTTGCCACAAAGGTATCGCCCTTAATATGCTCAACACATGATTGAAAACCGCCCGGCATTTTGGCGGAAAGGTTAAATTTATTTTGCCCAACCAATACCGCGGCTACCGAATCCGGCTTTGTAAGCACTTCATAATCGCCACCTACAACAATAACTTTGTTTTTGTATTTGGTTAGGCCAAACGCCCCCTTGCTACTTTTATTTTGAGAGAGCGGGGTATTCACATATTGCCACTTTATATTTTTAACCGGCGAATAAATATATCTGGACACTGTGCCGCCCGTGGCAATGACGATGTGCCCTTGCTGCACACGCATACAAGTACCACTGGCCGCAAATGCCGCTTCGCCGGGTATGGCCTCGGGCGAATTGGTCATTTGCGCCCAGCTATCGCCACCATCCTTTGTTTCGAGCATTAAGAATTTGTTATTTATAGGGTCGCCCATGATGTAGCCGTGTTTACTGTCGGCAAAATCCATAGCGTCTAAAAAATAGGCGGCATCATTATTTTGAAAAACCAGCTTCCAGTTCAGTCCGCCATCGGTAGTTTTAAGTACCAGCGCCGGCGTTCCGGAGGCGATGATCACGGCCTCTTTTTCAGAGAATGCCTGTACATCACGAAAATCAGCTTTCTCGTATCCTTTTACCTGCTGCCAAGTCCAGTTTTCGCCGCCGTCGGTAGTAATAGCTATGTGCCCTTTACTGCCACTTATCCAAGCAACCCGATCGTTCACCACGCTCATGCCCCTGATACTTGCCGTAACTGTTTGAGGTACCGGCTTAATTGTTTGCGCCTGTAGGGTAAACGCACTGGCTGATAGCAATAATACGACGTATAAAAATTTGAGGTATTTGTTCATGAGCACTAATATAAACAGGCGTTACAATGATTTAACATTTTCTTTTACTATTTGCCGAAAGCGATTATATTTGCAGCCTCATTTGAGCCATTGGCTCATTTAAGCCCGGGTGGCGAAATTGGTAAACGTTGCGGTCTCAGAAGCCGTTGAGAATTGTCTCTTGAGAGTTCGAGTCTCTCCTCGGGCACGCCCCAAAACAAAAACAGATCAGCTTATGGCTGATCTGTTTTTGTAAATAACAAAGAGTTATGCCCAGGTGGCGAAATTGGTAGACGCACCATCTTGAGGGGGTGGCATTCGTAAGGATGTACGAGTTCGAATCTCGTTCTGGGCACTCAAAAACCTCTAAATGAGGCTTTTATACTTGTTTTTATAATACCACTCTAACAAGTATACGCCATCGCTCCAGTTCAATTTATTATCGCTTGCTGCCTGCGCGCAAAGTATTGATATGCTGTGCAGATAAGCGTTGCGCACATCAGTATCCATTTTATTTAAGTCGACCGAGGCCGTAATAATAGCATCCTCATCATCACTTACAGCCAACTTAAGCCTGATCAATATTTGTGGCAGTGCCTGCCTGAGCCATAATTTTAGTTTATCATCAATTTCGCCGGGAATCACGGCTGTTAATGCATCAACAACCGGCAAATCAATAATAGCTTTCAGATTCTCAGTTACTATTACTCCTATCTCGATCGCCTTCTTTAGGTCGGCAGACATATTTGAAAAAAGATTTTTGATAAAGTTTATGATGCTGTTTATTATCTTCTTCATAATTATTTCGTTCTATTAATGGTCACTTCCTTCATCTGCTCTTGCAGCAGGGCCACCTGTTCCTCAAGTACCTTCAACCTGATTTCGTTTACTCTGGATTGAGCTTCTTGCTGACTTTTAAGTTCGGTAATATCGGTTTGCAATTTGAAGTATGTGCCCATGACTGATATTACAATGCTATTGGCAGAGCCTCCGTTACCTTCATCATTTTTATCACATCAACAAATGCCGCCGCCTGATACTCGTTATAAGGTTTGCCTGTTGCCCGGCAGTAAAAGTATTGCGCCAGCAGCTTACCGCATGCCTGCAATGCCGGACTAAAATTGGCCTGCCAATCTGCCTCGCCATAGGTTTTAATATGGGTCGATATTTCATCAGCGATAATATCCCTGGCGGCCCAGTAAGCCCCGGCAGGTTCAATGGCCAGATCATCAATAACCTTTACCTGCTTGCTTTTACCATCTACATTAAGCGTAACTGTTTTAGGTAGCGCATCGCTGTTATACAGGTTTTTGATAGCGAAAGCCAGCCTTAATATCTGCCCGCTAAATATGGAAAGTTCCGAAGCATCCTTAACCTGTTTCAAATCATCAGCCGCCGTGCCCGATAGTATGCTGATGGCTTCCACATCGCCCAAATTTTCGGCGGCTTGCAGGGCTATCATCTGGCCAAGGGTTATTTCATCCAAAGTTTCGGGCATACGTATGCTTAACTGCCCCCGATGGGTTCGTACACTTTTTTCGATCATATAAATTTAGTTTTATCGTGTTATAAAATGCCATTCAGCAATGGGTCGGCACCCGCGTGGCTTTGCCTCACCGGCAATTTGGAGCGTACCGCGCCACTATTGTTTATACCCAGCTTATTTAGCGCCACATAGCGCAGGGCATCAATCAGGTGGTTCCAGGCGTCAACAGGCTCGTTGATGGTTCGGCCGGCACGGTCTGTTTTCCATTTATATCGGCCAAGCTCGTTGCGTAAATTGGTACTGCCGCGGGTAATATTGATTTTATATCGCTGTAAAATATCAATGGAGTTAGCCACACTATCAGCACCCTTTTTTGCCGGACTGATGTACCAGCCCATACGCCGCAACTCCTCAATTGATTTAGGTTCGGCACTATCGGCAATCACCTCGCTGTTAACGCTGAGGCCATTTTTGCGCAGTTTCGTACTGATGTCGGTATTGGTAAGCCCATGTTCATAAAAAACCTCATGCACCCACAGCTCGCCATTTTGTTTATATACCTGCAAGCAGGCTGTAGGGTCGTTAGTAAAACCAAAATCGAGGCCGGTGGCTATCAGCCGGGCATCATCGGGTATGGCTTCGCATATTTGCCAGTTGGTGAATATTAGTCCGCTTATTTTGCCGGTGAGGCCGCGAGCGTAAACCTTCCATAGCTCGGTATCAACATGCTTTAAAGCCTCAATTTTTTGCCGCACGGCATTATCCACAAATGGGTTATGCCGATGGTCGGATATGATGAGTTGTACCCCCTCCTGCCCCAGCAATTTATCGTGCACCCAAAACTCGGTATTGGGGTTATAATCAATATAAACCCGCGATTTTGTACGCAGGGCAAGCTCATTATACACCTCCCAGCTGATACCATTAGCCTCGTTAATGAACAGATAATCCCTTTTTCCTGACTTAGCATCCTGGCTATTTTCGTAGCTCCTGAACTCGATAGCGCTGCCATTTATAAACTCAAAAAAGCGGTCGCTTTTATTGTACGTTTTAATGGCGGCCATTAGCGGCGGGTTACTTTTGTAGATATTGAGCGCATCGCGTATGGCACCGGCTTTAAGGTTAGGCATATCCTGCCCGCATACGGTGATCACCAATCCGCCGGTTTCGCAAGCCAGGCAAAACAGCACCTGCAATATGGCATAGGTTTTACCCGATGATGTACCACCCTGATTAACTACAATATGAGCTTGTGAGTGATAATTATGATCAAACAATACAGATGTTTGCATAACGATTTTCAATTATGATTAAAATGATAATTGGCATAAAATATACCAATTAAAGCTCTACTTCTCGCTCGTTGTTGGCCGGTAATGCCCCCGTGCCTTGTATCTCTATCTGCAACACAGGCTGATTGATACTTATCGGCCCGATTTGCTGCTCACCTCCCCAGCCCATTGATCGCAAAGCGAAAACCGCGCCTGTGGGTGACGACAGATGGAGCAGCTTTTCATATTCGGCTTCAATTTGTAAACGTGCCTTGCGGGCAGCTTCAGCAAAGCGGCCTTGCTGCTCGTATAGGGCGAACTCCTCTCTGCTGGTAAAACCTAAATAGATTATCATTCCGCAAAAAGTTGGAGAATCCGCTTTTTTGTTAGATGGAGGCGCATCAGTACAAAACTGTAAGAAATAATTATCGACCCTTTGCTGAAAGGCTGCCGATGATGAAAATTTGACAGGCATAGGTTATGTGAGATTTGAAAGAACAACACAAATATACAGATATTTCTTTAAATATAAAGAATTTCATAAAATATTTCTCTAACTATATTTGGTGCTTATAAGTTGATAATTAACTTTAGCAGCATAGAAGCAATTGAAAAAATGATTAACAATTTAGTAATTGGAATAGTGTGTTTAATAATAGGGGCATTTATTCTGGTCAAAAATTTTAAAGATATTTTAGCGGATATAAGGGAGGATAAATTTGGAAACAACATCAAATTTTACGGTGGCGCTATCCTATTAGTTATTATTGGTTTATATATAATTTTTCGATAGCTATTCTCTACAAAGGATAAAAATGCTACCCTGACCGGCTAATCTATCTCTAAAATGCAATAAAAGTTAAATATTGTTAAAATGTACACTGGCTGCTGTTTTGCTATTGTTTTATTGAATAATTAATTAGTACTTTTAAACATAATCTGTCCGGATGGGAACTAACAAGTTTACACATTTATTTTTCTCGATCTTGTTGCTTGTTTCGGCAGTTATCAGCTCGTGCCGTAAGGACGAAGATGTGCAAAGCTTTAATAAGGACGGTAAAGACAGTACCGCCCTCTCATCATCATCGGGCAGTTTTATAGCCACCACCGGCGAATTAAGCATTACCTTTAACGATAGCACTTACGTTTTTGATGCCGAAACAGACAGCATTGCCTTTGTGCGTGTTGATACCGCAGGCAATAAATATTTTGGCATTACCGCCATTAATGATGACCATACCATGAGCTTTGGCATCAGCGGATTGGGCGAAGCGGTTAGCAAGGCAACCACCAAAGTTGAGGGCAGCCAGTTTTTATTTAATGATGAAAAGGTAGCGCCAAGCTATACCCTGAGTAAATCAGCCCATGAACTTGACCTGGGTAAGCTATCGCTTAAAAAATATACTAACGAAAAAGATGATGTAGCCGCCAAAGGTACATTCACTACCTTCCTGGCATCAGACACTACAAAGGATGCCGTACTTTACAAAGTAACCGGCAAGTTCGATATCAAGTTCAAGTAATTAATAATTACTACTCCGCCTTAAATTCAGGGTTATAGATCAGGCCGATCACATTCCCCCAGGGATCTTTTACGGTTGATACCCAAATTTCACCACCTACATTTTGCGGTTCTTCGTGCACGGTTGCTCCGGCGGCAATAAAGCGGTTGTATTCTGTATTGATATCCGTAACTCCCCAATAGGTGATCACATTATCGCCCAACGTGCTTTCATCGGGTTGCAAGCCAAGTTCGTAGCCACCTATGTTAAAGCCTATATAAAATGGCTCATCAAAGTAAGGTTCAACCTCAAAGGCCTTGGTATACCATGCTTTAGCGGCTTGCAGATCAGGCACTCTATATATAGTGGTTCGTAAACCTAATATTGACTTTTTCATTTTACTAATATGTATAATTTTCCTTTAACTATACCAACCATTTAACTACAAAAACACTACCCAAAAGCGGGTAAAAATTAAAATCGGGTTAAAACACTGTGTATCAATACAAGAAATACACCTTTTTAAGGATATTTTATTTTTTTTATTTAACTCACAACAAATTAGTGTATATATTTGTAATGTAATAACAAAAACATCTGTTTATGGAAGATATTATAAAATTCAGAATATTTTTAAGCTTCCCGTTATTAGGCCTGCTAATCCCGGACCTTGGGTTGTACTTAACCGGTTCTTCAGCATCGATTTCGATGCCCATAACGCATTTGATCATCGTTACAACATTGCTTATTTGCATAGCTGTGTTAACCGTTGGCATTTCAGTTTACAAAAAGAAACACGGTATCGAAAAATCTGCTACTCCTGTTTTTGATCTGTAAGCCCGGCAAAAAAATAATCGCCTGCAACAACGGTTTGTTGAACGGAACCTCATCAGGGGCGATAAAATTACTATCCAATTAATTGGATAAGGCTTATACTACTTTTTTTCGGCCAAAGGCAAAGTGCAATAACAGCGCTGCTACCACAAGTGCGCCTCCTAATACTGATACGCCCGTCCATTTCCAGGTTTGCCAGCAGATGCCACCCAGCCAGGTGCCCATGGCTCCGCCTACAAAATAACATACCATGTAAACTGTATTCAGCCTGTTACGCGCCTCGGGATGTAACGCGAATATAATAGCCTGATTGGTAATGTGCATAGCCTGCAAACCCAGATCGAGGAGGATAACGCCGATGATCAACCCTATAAAATAATAACCATATACGCCGAACACCAACCACGATGCCGCCATCATGATGAGCGTAATGGTGATGATGAACGAGCGGCTCATTTTATCGCTAAGCCGGCCCACTACTGATGCCGCTATAGCTCCCCCGGCACCAATGATGCCGAAAGCCCCGCTAACATCAGCCCCCTTAAAAAACGGCGGCCCTTCAAGCAGGAAAACCAGCGTGGTCCAAAACGCGCTGAAACTGGCGAAGGCCAGCATGCCACGCGCGGCAGCCAAACGCAAAGCCGGTTCGGTACGTACAAAATGAACTAACGAACGCATTAGCGAGCTGTAAGTGCCGGTAAAATTCGGCCGTACATCGGGCAGTTTTACCAGCAAGGCTATCCACAGCAAAACCATTAAACCTGCGGCTATAAAAAATATGGCTCGCCAGCCATAATGTTCACCCACAAAACCACTTAATGTACGCGAGGTAAGCACGCCGATAAGCAAGCCACTCACCACAGTACCAATGGCCTTACCACTTTCCTCGGGCTTGGCTAACTGCGCGGCAAGCGGCACAAATAGCTGCGGAATAACCGATGTTAAACCGATAAAAAAGCTGGCCACCATCAACAGCGTAATACTCTTTGCCCAACCTGCTGCTAACAGGGCTGCAACAATAAATATAAAATCGATCAGGATAAGTTTTTTGCGCCTCAGCATATCTCCCAGCGGAATAATGAGCAGCAGACCAGTGGCATACCCTATTTGGGTAAGCATGGCTATCATGCTGGCCTTTGCTTCTGTAACTTTAAACTCGGCAGCTATTTTGCCAAGCAGCGGTTGATTGTAATAGTTATTAGCCACCACCATACCCGCGCCAATGGCCATTAACCAGGTAAGCGCCGGGGTGAGTGTATGTTTAGTATTGTTATCCGTCATGAGGTAAAGCGCAAAGATAGTTACCACATAAATATTTGTGGCAACATGGGTTTATTTTTACGTGGGGAGGATATAAATAGTCCCGCTTGAAAAGTTCATTACTTGTCCTCAATTTCTTTTGAGCGACCAAAAGAAACAAAAGTCGCCGGCTACGCCCTGCCCGGTGAAAGTTTCTGCTTTGGCAAGGCTTGTGCTACTCCGGGCATTTCTGATGCCGGTAATAGAGGTTACTTACGATTTTGTGCTTGGGCTTTGTTGGATAATATTAATTCCCTCCTTGGGGAGGGCAGGGAGGGGTTTCTCCAACTATTCATTTGTATTGCGTTCTACAATCCTGTCATTTCGACGTAGGAGAAATCAGTACACGTTCATTACAAAGCGACAGATTTCTCCTTCGTCGAAATGACAAGAGTTGAATTAGTCCTTCGCTCCCTCTCCTTCAGGAGAGGGCCGGGGTGAGGTAGAAGGCCGTGGTGAAGCTCTATCTCATCCCCTCATCCTGCGATACATCACCTTGATCGCGGTTTTGTTTTTTGTTGTCGGCAGCTTTGCGGCCGGTTGAGCCGAAGCGGTAGCCGATAGAAAAGGTAACTACCCGCATAGAGAAACGCCTTGATGCATCCTGATAATATGGGTACTGCCCGGCCAGGTTATATATCTCCGAACGGAAACGGCGGGTGTTAAACATATCACGCACGTTACCGCTAATGTTCAGCTTATCGGTTATATCGTATTTAATACCTGCATCCAGTCCGTACATAGCCTTCATTTTACCTTGTGCTATTACTTGCGGACCCTGGTAATCATATCTCAGCTGTATGCCTACTTTTTTAATCGGTTTTATGTTGCCGGTAATATTGGCGTTCCAGGCATAGCCGGATGTTTCCTGCAAGCCCAAATCGGCATCGCCATCAATCTGACGGTAGTACACATTCACGTTACCGGTAACATCAAACACCTGCGAAAAATTCCATTTGGCTATCAATTCGTAACCGGCGTTGCGGGCACTGTTAACATTGGCGAAACGGGTAAGGGTACGCACGCTATCCAAAGCCACGCTTATGCGCTGAAAATTCTCGTTGGTAAGGCGGTAGTACAATGATGATGTTAGCGTAAGCGCTTTCCAGTAGTTGATATAACTTAATTCGAACGAGTGCGTATCCTCCGGCCTTAACAACGGCGTACCTTGCTGATAGTTCAGTGGGTCGCTTCTGTCCAAAAACGGTGATAGCTGCCTGTTCCGCGGGCGACTAACACGGCGGGTATAGCTCAGCTGTATAGTTTGCGCATCGCTTATTTTCTGACTCAAAAAGATGCTTGGGTAAACCCTGAAATAATCCTGCTTATTACGCACAGTGCTGGCACTATCCTGTAGCGAGGTGCGTATGTTGGCATCCTCCAGCCTTACACCCGCCTGTATACCAAAATTGCCAAACTGGCGCTGATAGTTGGCATAAACCGCGTGTATGTATTCGTTATATAAAAAGCGGTTGGTTTGGCTTAAATCGCGCTGAAACATGCCTTGGGTAAAGGCGGTATCAACCAGGTAATCATTATCATTTTCGGCAATGGTGGTGCGGTAACCGGCTTCCAGTTTGCCTTTGTTATCGGCAAAAGGCAACACATAATCAGCCTGGATATTCCAGTTGTTGCCGCGCTCCTTGTTGTAGTTGTTCTGCAAAAAGTTGGTTGCCGATACCGGTTGGTAATAACGATAGGCCGTGTTCAGATAATCGTAATTATCCTCATCACCCTTTGAGTAGCCAATATTAGCGGTCAGTTGCTCGCCCTTGCGTTTAAATTTTTGGTCGAGGTCGAGGTTAATATCATAGTTGGTACCGCTGCCATTGCTTACGTTATCCTGAATGGTTTGCTGGGTTAATCCACTTTGGCCAAACAGATCGGTTGAGCCGGTTTGGTAACGATCGCGCTGGCGGGTGTTAACGTTACCCGACAGGCTGATGGTAGTTTTATCGCCCGCGTTCCAATCGATACCCGCGCGTATGTTGTGCGAATCGAACACAAAGCTTTGATCCTGCGTTTGGTTTTGGAACAGGGTATCGGCACCAATAAAAGTCTGCCTGTTGGTATAGCCATTGCCAACCCGTTTACCGTGGCGATAGCTATAATTGGTGTACAGGTTAAATTTCGGGGTTTGATAGCCCAGGTTAAGGTTACCGTTATAGGTATCATAATTACCCGCGGTAAACGCCGCCTGCCCGTTAAAGCCAACACGTGCGTTCTTTTTAAGTATGATGTTGATGATACCCGATTGCCCTTCCGGATCGTATTTGGATGAGGGGTTGGTGATCACCTCAATGTTTTCGATAGAGCTTGCCGGTAACGATTGCAGAATATCGCTCACACTGCCACCCGTTAATGCCGATTGCTTGCCGTTGATCAGCACTCTTACATTGCTTGAGCCGCGCAGGTTTACGTTGCCATCCACGTCAACCTGTACCGATGGCACATTGCTCAGCAGATCGGTAGCAGAACCACCCTGGCTTACCAGGCTTTGATCAACGCTAAAGGTTTTTTTATCAACCCCAAGCTGTATGGTGTTGGGTTGGGCCTTAACCACAACCTCCTTAAGTACACTGGTAGCACGGGCCAGTTTTATAGCACCCAGATCAACCGCTTTTTGGCTTGGGCTGATAACGATGCTATCCTTTGTAAAACTGGTATAGCTTACAAATGTGATGCGTACCTGGTAAGCACCATCGGCCAGGCCGTTAATGGTAAACTTACCATCGAGCCCGGTTTGTACGCCTTTTACCGGTTGGTTGGTGGCCTTATCAAACAAACCTACGGTTGCAAACTCTACAGGCTTATTATTTTCGGCATCAGTAAGCAGGCCGGTAACCGAGCCGGTTTGCTGGGCATATAAATTGGTTGTAGCAAATAATAAAACAGTCAGGATTCCCTTTAACAACATTCTCATGCTGCAAAATTGCCCTTTTTAATAGCGCGGGGCGAGGATACTCTGTAACTTTATTATTATGTAACTTAATTGATAGGATAGTTTAATAACTACGCCTCAACAGCATCATACACAATTACTTTCTCCCAAAGGTGACTATGATTTTTGATGAACTCCTGATGGATGGGATGATCCTGATAAGTCTTCTGCCCTTCCAGATCGGCAAAGAACATCAGCTCTGATACACCCCAGCTATTATCAACCACGTCGCGCTTTTCGGTACTGGCCACTATGCCTACATGTATCTGCTTAATGGTTTCAATTTTAGCTAAAGCTTTTACACCCGCCACCAGTTTATCCCTATCCTCGATGGAAGTTGGATTTTTAAGCCAGAAAAACACATGGTGTACAACCGGATATTTACTTTTTGCCGATGCTAACGGTAATGCTGATGCTGCTGTTCCTGCTGCCATAACTGCTGTAGTTGCTATAAAGTTTCGTCTGCTTTTTATGCTCATAGTATTAGATTAAGGAGAGCCTAATTTAGTAAAAGTTTGGCACCCCTCCTAAATCCTCCCCGAGGGGGAGGACTTTTCTTTTGCTCCCTCTCCTTTGGAGAGGGCTGGGGTGAGGTTTCTTTGAGGCCCCTGTCGCAACCAGCCCCTTTATATGTCGCTTTTGCACAGCACGGTTAAACTTGTGGTGCGGTATGTTTGTATTATAATATCATCTAACCAATAAAAAATATCGTTATGCAAAAGATCACACCTTTCCTTTGGTTCAACAATAATGCCGAAGAAGCCATGAACTACTACCTTTCAGTTTTTAAGGATTCAAAAGAACTGAGTATAATGCGCGCCACTGATGGCATGCCTGGTGCGCCGGGTTCTGTGCTGGTAGCTTATTTTGAACTGAATGGCGTGGAGTTGTGCGCCATGAACGGCGGCCCGCAATTTAAGTTTGACGAGGCTGTATCATTTGTTGTTAACTGTAAGGATCAGGCCGAGGTTGACTATTACTGGGATACCTTTATTAAGGATGGCGGTACCGAATCAGCCTGCGGATGGCTGAAGGATAAGTTCGGCCTGTCGTGGCAGATCACCCCTACCCGCCTGATTGAGCTGATGCAGGACAAAGACCCGGTAAAGGCGCAACGCGTAGCTCAGGCCATGATGAGCATGATCAAGATAGATATTGCCGAACTGGAAAAGGCCTACGCCGGTTAACACCATGAACAGCAACGACAAACCCTTTGTAGCCAAAACGGTAGACGAATATCTGGCTACCCTGCCCGAGCCTGCCAAAACCGCGCTTGCCAACCTGCGGGCAGCCATACGCGAAGCTGCCCCACAAGCCGAGGAATGCATTAGCTACCAGATACCTACTTACAAATACAAGGGCATGCTGGTGCATTTTGCCGCCTTTAAAAACCATTGCGGGTTTTACGGTGTAAGCAAAGCGGTTATTGATCAGTACATGGATAAGCTGCCGGGCTGCAAGATAAACGGCACCACCATACAGTTTAAAGCCAGCCAAGGTTTGCCTGCCAATGTGGTGAAAGAGATAGTTGCCATTCGCCTTAAACAGAACGATGAGAATTTTGAACAGGGGCGCAAGCAGTACGGCAAAAAGAGCTGAACTCTTGCTAAAAAAATTATCATTATAAAAAACAAACCGGTATTTTTGCTGCAATGTCATTATACATTGCAGCATTAAATTCGGGCAGTAACGGCAACTGTTATTACGTTGGTAACGAGCATGAAGCCGTGTTGATAGACGTGGGTATATCCTGCCGTGAGGTGGAGCGGCGCATGGCTCGTCTTGGCTTGAATATGGGCAAGGTAAAAGCCATATTCATTTCGCACGAGCATAGCGACCACATCAGCGGCCTGGCCGTACTTTGCCGCAAATACAAGCTGCCCGTGTACATTACCCCCGGTACTATGCTGCATGGCCGTTTGATGCTTGATTGTGTAATGAACTTTACCGATCATCAACCGGTAAACATCGGCAGTTTGAACATTACCCCTTTCAGCAAACTACATGATGCCGCCGACCCTTACAGCTTTGTAGTAAGCAACGGCAACATCACCATAGGTATATTTACCGATCTGGGTGCGGTTTGCGCCAACCTTACCCGTTACTTTAAGCTTTGCCACGCCGCTTTTCTCGAAGCTAATTATGATGAGCAGATGCTCGACAGCGGCCGGTACCCATATTTTTTGAAGAAACGCATTCGCGGCGGTAAGGGGCACTTATCAAACGCGCAGGCCTTGCAGTTGTTTATTGAACACAGGCCGCCATTCATGTCGCACCTGCTGCTGGCGCACTTATCTAAAGACAATAATTCACCCGAGCTGGCCCACGAACTTTTCAACCAACATGCCGGAGATGTACACGTAGCCGTGGCCTCCCGCTACGCTGAAACAGCGGTTTATAAGGTTGACGGACAAAAAGCCGATTTTAGCACAATGGTACAATCGGTGCAGATGAGTTTGATGCTGTAGTCAGTAACCCTACACGCTTTTTTGTCATTTCGAACGAGGTACGAGGAGAAATCTGTCGCTTTGTTATGAACGCGTGTAGATTTCTCGCTATCGCTCGAAATGACAAACGTATAAGTATAAAACCCGCGTCATTGCGAGGTACGAAGCAACCCCATGGCGACTTATCGTGAAGAATGCCCTAAAGAGATTGCTTCGTACCTCGCAATGGCGTAAAAGTTATAAGTATTCAGAATGAATTTAGGAGGGGTATACTTTTTTTCGCTATCGCAATAAAAACAACAACCAATAAAACCAAAAGGAGTAAAGCTTCGTAAATAGAAATTAACAAGCCCCCCCTTCTTGTTAATAAAAAACTTACGACCTTTTGGCATAAACCATTACCTTTAGCGTCACCCCAAAGTTACTCTGGCAGGTGTAAATAATTTGATTGTCACATTGTCAGTACTGTATTTGTGGCAAGCAAATTGATTAGCATATATTTGTATAACATAAATAAAAAGGAAGAAAAGATCATGGCTTTAGAAATAACTGATGCAAACTTCGAAGAACTTGTATTAAAATCAGACAAACCGGTTTTGGTTGATTTTTGGGCAGAGTGGTGCGGCCCTTGTCGCATGGTAGGCCCTGTAGTTGAGGAGTTGGCTAAAGAATACGATGGCAAGGCTGTTGTAGGTAAAGTAAATGTTGATAACAATCCCGGCATCTCAATGAAGTTCGGCATCCGTAATATACCAGCGCTGTTGTTCTTCAAAAATGGCGAGATCGTTGACAAACAGATCGGCGCGGTGCCAAAATCAATTTTAGCAAATAAACTAAGCGCTCAGGTATAATCCTCCTGTCGTTTTTTAATATAGAAAGAGCGGTGCATATTGCATCGCTTTTTTTATGCGTTATGGTTTGGTAAACGCAAATAACTACTTTAGTGCAATGGCAAAATTAAGCGACGATCAGCACATCAGGCAACTGGCTAACCTTGAGCTGCTGGCCCGGCAGGTGGTTGAGGGGTTTATAACCGGTCTGCATCAAAGCCCTTTTCATGGTTTTTCTGTAGAGTTTGCCGAGCACCGGTTGTATAACAATGGCGAATCGGTTAAAAACATTGACTGGAAGCTGCTTGCCCGTACCGATAAATTGTTTGTAAAACAGTTTGAGGAGGAAACCAACCTGCGCTGCTATTTACTGCTGGATACTTCATCATCCATGAATTACCCGGAAAAGGGCACCAGCAAGCTGCAATTTTCTATATACGCCATGGCATCACTCATGTATCTGCTCAAAAAACAGCGCGATGCCTTTGGTTTATGCGCCTTTGCCGATCAGATCAATTTTTTAAGTGCTGCCCGTTCAACCGGTACACACCTGTTTTATCTGTTTGCCGAGTTGGAGAAAGCCTACGCCAACACCCAGCTAAATACTACCACCAACATTGCCGGTGTATTACACCATATTGCCGCCGAGGTGCACCAGCGCTCGCTTATTATTGTTTTTAGCGATATGCTCGAAAACAATGTTGACGATGATAAGCTGCAAAAACTATTTGCCGCCATACAGCACCTAAAGTTTTGCAAGCACGAGGTGATAATATTTAACGTTACCGATAAAAAACACGAGCTCGATTTTGAGTTTGATAACCGCCCCCACCATTTTATTGATATGGAAAGCGGCGAAGAAATAAAGGTGCACCCCAACCGCATCCGCGATGCCTATCGCGCCTCATTGCAGCAATACCGCCACCAGCTCGAACTCAAATGCGCCCAATACAACATCGACCTGGTTGATGCCGACATCAGCGCAGGCTACAACGAAGTATTGAAGGCTTATCTTATTAAGAGGAATAGGATGATATAGTCATTGGGGATTGGTCATTAGTCATTGGACATTAGTGGTTGGTAATTGGAGGTTAGTAGTTAGAGATTAGTTGAAAACAATATCAACCATACAAACAATGACTAATGACCATTCCAATGAAAACTCTAATGACTAATGACCATTGCCCACTGACTATTATAAAAAAAAGTAAACCAATCGTTTTGCGAATTGTGTTTAGTGGTAGTTGCAACATATTTTATCTTTTTAGCTAAAAAACAGTGAAAATAGTGCAACCAAATTGCCTGTATAGCTGTTAGTGATAAAACTTATCTATTATATATGAGACTTCCTATTGTACGCAAGCCAATACGAGTAAACCCTGATTCGAGGCGCGTAATAGCCAGATTTTTTTTCAATGGTAATGACCGTGCCAAGCAGGTAATACAAAAAGTGATGGTGATAAGTGAAGATGCCGCCTTTGGTATAGTATCGCCCATATTGCAAGAGTATTCAAAACGCCACCGTAATATTACCCGTGTGCTTAACCGCCATTGCAGCAAGTTAAAGCCATTGTTTGAGGAGCTGGGTATTGATTTTGATTCGCTTTCGGTTTATCGTAAGTTGCTGATAGGCTCATATTTTACGCATGAATATTCTATTGAGTCGGCCGCCTTTTTTAACCCGTCGATTGTTGACGACCCGGATCAAACCGAACTGGAAGAAGGGCAGCGCCGTGTCATCATGAGTTTCAGAGCTGTAGGTGAAGGGCACATATCATCCATCACCTTTCGCCGTGCTTTGTTTGATGAAAAGAACAACATTACCGTATTACCCGCGGGCAATTATATTGATGAGGCCGAGATAGTACGCAATGCCGTCTACAACAAAAAATTGTTTTTTGAAAAAGCTGTAGCCACACAAATAAATATTGATGTGCTGAAGGAGCTGGAATCAAAGCTCGACCATCATTTTGAGTATTCAAACCTGCGCCGCATTATTCTCGATTCGCAAAAATTGCAGGAAAACGATGCGCATAAATTGGAGTACGATAAAATATTATGGCTGGCCGATTCGTACTACGAAATAGTTTTTTCGCTGGATACCGATATATCCGACAGGGTTATCTTCCCGATATCTGAATACGAACGCAAGGGTATTGAGGATGCCCGCTTTGTTACGTTTACCGATGATGATGGCAACCGCACCTATTATGCCACCTATACGGCTTATGATGGCGCACTGATAATGCCTAAGCTTTTGCAAACAACCGATTTTTATAGCTTCCGCATTATGCCTTTGTATGGCGATGGCGCGCAAAATAAAAATCTGGCACTGTTTCCGCGTAAAATAAACGGCAAATACGCCATGATATCACGTATTGATGGCTGCAACAATTACATCATGTATTCGGATAAGATAAACATCTGGGAGAAACCGGTGCTGTTGCAGGAACCACGGTTTACCTGGGAGTTTATACAGATAGGTAACTGCGGTTCGCCCATTGAAACTGAGCACGGCTGGATCATGATAACACACGGTGTAGGCCCTATGCGCAGGTATGTGTTGGGTGCAAGCCTGCTGAAACTGGATGATCCGTCGGTAGAGATAGGCCGTTTAAAGGAACCATTAATTATACCAAATAGTGATGAGCGTGAGGGATATGTACCTAACGTGATTTACTCCTGCGGATCGATTGTGAATAAAAATAAGCTGATCATTCCTTATGGCCTGTCCGACTATTCAACATCATTTGTTGAGGTTGATATGGACGAGCTGATCGATAAACTAAAATCAGACGGAATATAAAACTAACAGACAGTGGACAACAAAAAAGCGGGAACTTCATCAGTTCCCGCTTTTTTTATGGTGTTTTATTGTACCCTTATCATATCCACATTATCAGGCGTGGTGAGCATCAGCGGTACCTTTTCAACCGTAACAAAGCTCAGGTCGAGGCCAAAGCCACGTTCTTCGGATAAGCTGGCCTTTTTCAACTGCACGTAGATATCCATTATCAGCTGCTCGTAAAACGACAGGTTATGCGAGCGCGACAGTGTTTTTTCGATCACCACAAAGCGGAAATCGCCAACAATGTTGTGCTTGCCCAGTGATTTGTATTTACTGGTGATGTTCACCTCACCATTCTTCACCAAATCCTCAACCACGCGGCGGAACAATACGTTTATCTGCTGCTCAACCCGGAAACCCAGCTTAAAATCGATACGGATCAATTTGCCCGGCACTAAAAAATCAACCTCGTATTCGCGGGTATAAGGCTCATCAACCACGTCAACGTGTACCAGCCAGTATATATCGGCCCGCTTGGGCTGCTTTTGCAGTATGGAGTAAATTATTTTTGATTCAACCTCCGAGTTAAAGTTGGCGCTGGTTAAATACACCAGTTGCGATGAATATTTGGGTACGGTTTCATCATCGCTCAACTCGTTTATGATCTGGAAATAATCCTCTATCTCGATGAATTTAACATAGCGGTTCTTGATCTTGCGGGCGGTATGCCACGTCCACATCACTACAAACAGCATAAAGCCTATTGATAGCGTGAACCAGCCGCCATGTACAAACTTAACCAGGTTACCTAATAAAAAGGTGCCCTCAATAAGCAGGTATACCAAAAAGAACAAGGCTATTAAATAAGCCGGAACCTTGCGGCGTTGCAAAAACTTTGATACCAGTATGGTAGTCATCAGCATGGCTACAGTGATACTTAAACCGTATGCGGCCTCCATTCTTTCTGATTTCTCGAACAGTAAAACCACTATGATACAGCCAACACACAATATCCAGTTGATGCTGGGCACATATAGCTGACCTTTTTGATCGGTAGGGTAATTAATGCGCACCTTTGGCCAAAGGTTAAGCCTAACGGCCTCGGCTATCAGCGTGAACGAGCCGGAAATCAAAGCCTGGCTGGCAATAATAGCCGCTACCGTTGCCAGGCCGATACCAAATATCAAAAAGCCCTCGGGCATAATTAAATAAAACGGATTCTTGTTACCCAGGTATTCGCCATTATGGTTAATAAGCCATACCGCCTGGCCTAAATAGTTAAGCACCAAACAGCTTTTAACATATATCCAGCTTACGCGGATGTTTGAGCGGCCGCAGTGCCCCAGATCAGAATACAGGGCTTCGGCACCAGTGGTACACAGAAAGACGGCACCCAATATCACAAAGGCATTGGGGTTATTACTCAGCAAATCGTAAGCGTAATACGGGTTAAGCGCCTTAAGCACCCACGGCATTTGTACCACCATCAGGATGCCTAATACGCCCATCATGGTAAACCACAAAAACATGATAGGCCCAAATGCCTTACCCACCAGCGAAGTACCAAACTGCTGTATAATAAACAGCATGGCTATAATAATGAGCACTATTTGATACGTAGGCAGCGTCATTTGCGGGAAACGGGTATGCAAACCCTCAATGGCTGATGATATGGTGATGGGTGGTGTAATAATACCATCGGCCAACAAGGCGCAGCCGCCTACCACGGCGGGCACAATGAGCCACCGGGCCTTACGCCGCACTAACGAGAATAGCGAGAATATGCCACCCTCGCCCTTGTTATCAGCCAATAAGGTAATTAATACGTATTTTACGGTGGTTTGCAGGGTAAGCGTCCAAAATATGCATGATACGCCGCCCAGTACAAGGCTTTCGTTTATGGCTTGCGCGCCAACAATTGCTTTAAATACGTACAACGGTGATGTACCGATGTCGCCGTAGATGATCCCTAAACTAATAAGCAGCCCGGGGACTGTCAGTTTTTGAAGGTCTTTATGACTTGACACTATATTGTATTAAATGCAACATTATAAATATTTTACCTACAAACTTAAACTTATAAAAACCGTATAAGTCAGTATATAAATTAGTGCAATATTACAGCCATTTTGTTAAAAATTGTTAAAGTATTAAATATAAAGCTTAACTTTTTGAAATGGCTTGGTGTAATTTATACATTTGTAGCAGTGTAACTGTATGAAGCAAAAATTTACTTATCTTAATTTATGGACTATAGTGATCGCAATAGCGGTGACCATGAATTTTGCTTTTGCAGGTACAACCATGGTTCAGGATAGCCTTATCCTGAAAAAAAAGGGCAAAACATCGTACTTAAAAAGCGGTTTGCCATTCACCTTGCCGCCCTTAAAACCGGGAACCGTATCAACCACAAAACTTAGCGTTAACCGCCAGGACGATAAGTTGCTCAGCAACGTACAGATATACCCCAACCCCGTTACCGACCAGATCAATCTGCGTTATGATGTTGCACGCAACACCAATGTTACCATCAAGATAGTTGATATGCTGGGTAATGATGTAGCTACCATTTTTCAGCAACGTGTTGAATCGGGCGATCAAAAGTTCACCTACATCATCAACAACAAACTCAGCCGCGGCTTCTACTTCCTCCGCATCATCGCCGGCACGGAGTCTACTATTAAGAGATTGTCTGTTTTATAGAGATTAGTGGTTAGAGGTCAGTGATTAGTGGTCATTAGTCATTGGGTCTTTTCATTGGGCAATAGTCATTAGTTATTGTTTGTATGGTTGATATTGTTTTCAACTAATCTCCAATCTCTGACTACTAATCACTCACAACTGACCACTCACTGTTCACAACTAATCTCCAACCACTAACTACTAATCACTCACTATTCACAACTGACCACTAATTACCAACCTCCAACCACCAATCTCTGAACCAAATTAATTAGCTTTGACGTTTTACCATTGCTATTATGAAGATTATTGCCATTGGGCGCAACTATGCCGAGCACGCTAAGGAGCTTAATAACCCGATACCAACCACACCAGTTATATTTATGAAGCCTGATACGGCTTTGCTTAAGGAGAATAAGCCGTTCTACTATCCCGAATTTTCGACGGATGTGCATTATGAGGCTGAGCTTGTGTTAAAGATATGCAAGGAAGGTAAGCACATCAGCGAGAAGTTTGCCGCCAATTATTATGATGAGATAGGTTTGGGTATTGATTTTACCGCCCGCGATATCCAGGCGCGCCACAAGGAAAAAGGCCTGCCCTGGGAGCTGGCCAAAAGCTTTGACGGATCGGCACCCATCAGCAACTTTTTGCCCAGGAGCCAGTTTGCCGATATGTATAATATCAACTTCAGCCTCAGTATAAATGGCGAAAAGAGGCAGGCAGGCAATACAAAGGATCTGCTTTTTTCGTTTGAACGTATCATAGCATTCGTATCGCAATACATTACCCTAAAAAAGGGCGACCTTATTTTTACCGGCACACCCGAGGGTGTAGGCCCCATAGCCATAGGCGACCACCTGGAAGGGTTTATTGAGAGTGATAAAATGCTTGATTTTTACGTGAAATAATACCGGATGATGCTAAAAAAGCTTGGGGCGCTGTTAAGCCTTATATTAATGTGCGCTGTAGCCACCGCGCAGGATGTTATACAAACCAGTTTTTACCCAAAGGATGTTTTTCGCTACCCGCTTGATCTGCCGCCAAGCACGGCAGGCTCGTTCGGTGAACTAAGGCCCAACCATTTTCACTCCGGGTTAGATTTTAAGACCAACCAGCGCACCGGTTACCCTATACATGCTATTTTAGATGGCTTTGTATCGCGCCTGCGCATACAGTATGGCGGCTTCGGCAGGGCGGTGTACATTACCCACCCCAACGGGTTTACGTCGGTATACGGGCATTTGGATAGGTTTAGTCCGGCTATTGAGGGCCTGATACGCGACTACCAGATGCAGCAGCAAAGCTACGAGGTTGATTTTCAATTGCTGCCACTTCAACTCCCGCTTCAAAAAGGCGACATTTTCGCATGGACGGGTAATGCCGGGGCTTCGGCAGGACCACACCTGCATTTTGAGCTTCGCGATAGCAAGAACGAGCAAACCATCAACCCGCAACTATTCGGCCTTACCATACCCGATGAGGTGCCACCAACCCTGCAAGCCATTGCCACCTACCATTTTGCCGATGGCGCGCCATTCAGCGAAAAAACGCCGCATATGTTTATGGCTGTGTTTGGTGCAAATGGGCAATATCGCCTAAAAAACAATCAGCCAATACATTTAAGCGGGGCAGTTGGTTTCGGCCTAACGGCTTATGATATGAATAGCGTATCGCCCAACCATAACGGCATCTATTCGGTAGAGATAAAACTGGATGGTAATACGGTGTACACCTTCGCGGTTGAGCGTTTTGGCTTCGATCAAACCCGGGCCATTAATGCTTACCTGGATTATCCGGCCTTCCTTACCTCGCGCCGCTGGATGCAGAAATGCTTTGTACCGCCGGGCAGCAACGTATCGTTATACCCGCAATCAGTAAACCGTGGTATCATCAATTTTGATGACGATGCCATGCACGATGTACAATACATAGTGCGCGATGTGGCGGGCAATACCTCCACATTGAACGTAAAGGTTAAATCATCAAAAAATGATGTTAAACCATTCGTACCTAAAGGGCCGCTTTTTCTGTACGATAAAACCAATGAGTTTAATAACGATAAGATAAAGGTGATTGTTGAGCCGGGCAACCTGTACGATAACCTCGACTTTAACTATGCCCGCCTGCCACGCAAGCCGGGCGCTTATTCAGAAACTCACCGCATACACAACCGCTTTACACCTATCCACGAAACCTTTAGCCTTTGGATAAAACCCGATAGCACCATTGGCGATAATGCCGATAAGGCCGTGCTGATCAACACTGCCGGCAACCTGGTTATCGGTAAGTTTGAGGATGGTTATGTAAAGGGGCAATGCCGCTTTTTTGGCGATTACTACATCAGGGTTGATACCGTGCCGCCGGTAATTACACCGGTGAACATTCGTGAGGGCAGTAATCTATCGGCCGCGAAAAGTATTACACTACGCATGAGCGATAACCTGTCGGGCGTGAAAAGCTATGTGGGTAAAATTGACGGCAAGTGGGTTTTGGTTGAGCACGATTACAAGACCAAATTATTAAGATATTATTTTGATGAGGATATTAAACACGGAAAACATACATTTGAACTAACCGTAACCGATGCTAAAGATAACGCATCGCAATTTAAGGCTAACTTTTACCGATAGAAAAACATGGCAACATTAGCAGCAGGCGATAAAGCTCCCGATTTTAACGCCAAAGATCAGAACGGCAAAGCCGTTTCATTGGCTGATTTTAAAGGCAAAACCGTGATACTTTACTTTTACCCAAAGGATGATACCCCCGGCTGTACTGCCGAGGCTTGCAGCTTTAGGGATAACTACCAATCGCTGCTGAGCCAAGGCTTTGAGGTGATAGGTGTAAGTACCGATGACGAGAAATCGCACAAAAAGTTTGAGAGCAAATACAGCCTGCCATTTACCCTTATTGCTGATGAAAGCAAAGAAATTGTTGAAGCATACGGCGTTTGGGTTGAAAAAAACATGTATGGCAAAAAATATATGGGCACCGCGCGTAAAACGTTTTTAATTAACGGCGATGGCATTATCACTCAAATTATTGATAAGGTTGATACCAAAAACTCATCGCAACAGGTATTAGATGTGTTGAAATAACACCTATATATCAGATTAATATTTATTTTAGCCGAAATTTAAATTTATTGCAATAAAACCTATCATTTAATGAAACAAGACATAGAGCAATTAAAACAAACCGCATCGCAGGTGCGCCGTGACATCGTAAGGATGGTACATGCCTGCCAGTCAGGTCACCCGGGCGGCTCATTAGGTTGTACCGATTTTTTGGTAGCCCTTTACTTCAACATCATGAAAAACGATCCGTCGTTTAACATGGATGCCAAGGGCGAAGACCTGTTCTTCCTATCAAACGGACACATATCGCCGGTATTTTACAGCGTACTGGCACATGCCGGTTACTTTGATAAAGCCGAGCTGGGTACCTTCCGTAAATTAAACTCAAGGTTACAAGGCCACCCAACTACGCATGAGGGTTTACCGGGTGTGCGTATCGCTTCGGGTTCATTAGGCCAGGGCCTTTCAGTTGCTATTGGCGCTGCTTTGGCTAAACGCTTAAACGGCGACGACAGCATTGTTTACACCCTGCATGGTGATGGTGAGTTACAGGAAGGCCAGATATGGGAAGCCGCCATGTTTGCTCCGCACAATAAATTAGATAGATTGATAGCTACGGTTGACTACAACGGTCAGCAAATTGATGGCCCTACCGAAATGGTATTATCATTAGGTAACCTGAAAGCAAAATTCGAGGCCTTTGGCTGGGAAGTGCTTGAGGAGCCGCATGGTAACGATATGGCCAGCGTAGTTGCTGTACTTGAAAAAGCCAAAAGCCTGACAGGTAAAGGTAAACCTATCGTTATCCTGCTTAAAACAGGCATGGGTTACGGTGTCGACTTTATGATGGGCAGCCACAAATGGCATGGTGTTGCACCTAATGATGAGCAGCTGGCTACAGCCCTTGCTCAGCTTGAGGAAACACTGGGCGATTATTAAGCCCCCCGGCCCCCTGAAGGGGGAGTTGCAGTTGCAGCGATAGTTTGATCTAAATAATATCATATCACAATAAAATATTAAAGTCCTCTCTTTTGGAGAGGATTTAGGTGAGGTAAACAATGAAAAAATATACTTACACAGATAAAAAAGATACCCGTTCGGGTTTTGGCGATGGCCTGCTTGAAGCCGGTAAACGTAACCCCGAAGTGGTTGCACTTTGTGCCGATTTGGTAGGCTCGTTAAAAATGGCTGATTTTATCAAGGCATTTCCTGAGCGCTTTTTCCAAACCGGTATTGCCGAGGCAAACATGATAGGTATGGCGGCAGGTTTAACCATTGGCGGTAAAATTCCGTTCACAGGTACCTTTGCTAACTTTTCAACCGGTCGTGTTTACGATCAGATTCGCCAGTCGGTAGCTTATTCTGACAAGAACGTAAAAATTTGCGCATCACACGCGGGCTTAACCCTGGGTGAGGATGGCGCTACACACCAGATACTGGAAGACATAGGCCTGATGAAGATGTTACCGGGTATGACGGTGATCAACCCTTGCGATTATAATCAAACCAAGGCAGCAACCATCGCTATTGCCGAGCATCATGGCCCGGTATACCTGCGTTTTGGTCGCCCGGTGGTGCCTATCTTTACTGATGCTGATCAAAAATTCGAGATCGGTAAGGCATGGATGGTTAACGAGGGTGCTGATGTATCGATCTTCGCTACCGGCCACTTGGTATGGGAAGCCATACAGGCAGGCGAAAAACTGGCCGAAGAAGGTATTGATGCCGAGATCATAAATATACACACCATTAAACCTTTGGATGCTGAGGCTGTCCTTAAATCAGTAGCAAAAACAGGTTGCGTGGTAACTGCCGAGGAGCATAACCGTTTAGGTGGCTTAGGCGATAGCATTGCGCAATTACTTGCCGTAAACAACCCTACTCCGCAAGAGTATGTGGCTGTGAACGACAGCTTTGGCGAAAGCGGTACACCTGCTCAGTTAATGACCAAATATGGTTTAGATGCTGAGCACATCATCGCCGCTGCTAAAAAAGTAATAGCACGCAAAAAACAAAACAGCTAAGTTCTTTATTTTAGGGTTAAAGATTTGATATGGCCGCACAGGCTGAAGACGAAGAAATATTAAGTAAGTTCCGCGATGAACGCACCCGGAATGAGGCTTTCAATCTGTTACTAAAAAAGTATCAGCAAAAGATCTATTGGCATATTCGCCGTATGGTTATTGACCACGACGATGCCGACGATCTTTCGCAGGATGTTTTTGTGAAGATATGGAAGAACCTGCCGGGTTTCAGGAACGACGCGCAGCTGTACACCTGGATGTACCGCATTGCCACCAACGAGTGCATTACATTTTTGAACAGAAAGAAAATGAAGAATAATGTACCGCTGGATGATGTAGCCTATGAACTGGCCGAAACACTGGCCGATTCAACATATTTTAACGGTGACAAGGCCCAGCTGAAACTACAGCAGGCCTTGCTCACCTTACCCGAAAAACAAAGGCTTGTGTTTAACATGAAGTACTTTGATGATATGAAGTACGAAGAAATATCTGAAGTGCTGGGTACCAGCGTGGGGGCGTTGAAAGCATCGTTCCACCTGGCGGTAAAAAAGATAGAGGCTTTCATTTTATCATCAAACCTATAATTTTTTTAAAGTTACTTTAAACCTTTTGCGAAAGTTATAATCTAATGAGGGTATGAAGAGCGATATGGAAACAAGAGATTGGCTAAACGAATTTACAACACTTAAACAGGTTAACCCAAATAACCCGTTTACGGTGCCCGTAGGCTATTTCGATGACCTTCGCGAACGCACTCTTTCCCTTAAAAATTTAGATGATATAACTGCACGGCAAGCCGGTTTTACCGTTCCCGAAAATTATTTTGAGGAGCTGAACGGCAACATTAGCAGCCGCATTACTGTAGCCGGCTCATTAAGTGTAGAAAATACAGGCTTTATTTTACCTGATAACTACTTTGATGAACTGAGCAACAACATTCAAAGCCGCATAAGCATTGAAGAGGCAGCAGGCAGCGAAAGCGTAGGGTTTGAGGTGCCCGAAGGTTACTTTGAAAACTTACAGCAAAACATCACCGCGCGCATTTCTATTGAGGAGGCCGTAACAGCCGACGAGCCTTTTGCCGTGCCTGCCGGTTATTTTGAAAAACTTAACGCCGCCATTTTAAGCAAAACAGTTGATGCCGATGAGCAGCCGCAGCAAACCGAACAGCAACCGGCGCAACAGCGCGGGGTGGTACGCAGGTTCATAAGCTCGGGCGTGTACCGTTACGCGGCAGCGGCGTGTGTTACCATTGCTATTGGTGCAACCTTCTTTTTAAACCGTGATACGCATTCGGCGGCTACACAAGCTAACCCGCAGCATGCCGATTCATTTTTACACAGTCGCCTGTCAAACATTCCGCTGAATGAGATACGTGGCTACGCCGAACAAAACCTTGACGCCAGCGAAACACAATCGTACATCAGCGAAAACGTTAGCGACGAGGAATTGTTGGACTATATAAATACTGAACTTTAATAATGAGCAATCTGGCCAGAGTAGTATATATTATCATATTGTTTGTGCTGGGAGTGTGCTTAAATACTAAAGCGCAGGTGCCTGATAATGCCCGTGGTTTGCGTTACCAGCAAAATAAAACCAATGCGGCAACGCAATCGCGCTTTGCCAAGCTGGCCAATGCCAAAAAGGAATATTTTGAAAGGCAGCTGAACCTAACCGCTACCGAATCAAAAAAGTTTTGGCCGCTGTACCGCCAGTACCAGCAGCAGCTTATTAATATACGCCACCTTAAGCGCCTAAATAACTCAAGCGCCCAACCCAACGGTACCGAGCAGATTAACAAAGAACTGTACTACGAAACCGAACTGGTTAACATCCACAAGCGCTACAATGAGGAGTTCATGAAAATACTGCCTGCCGAAAAGGTAAGCGAACTCTACAAAAGCGAAAAGCAATTCAACGACGAAGTGCTCAAACAACTCAGCGAGCGCAGCGAACGAGCGGGAAATTAATTATTGATTTATTGGGTGATTGAATTATTGAATTTCCATTGAATGGTAGTAATTCGGTAGTTTGATATTTTTTGAATAGTTTAAGAACCCCTCCCTGCCCTCCCCTGGGAGGGAATTAATATTTACGTCATTGCGAGGCACGAAGCAATCTCTTTAGGATATTCTTGTGTACAAATCGCTCGGGGATTGCTTCGTACCTCGCAATGGCGTGATTTTTTTAATGCCTGATAAACTTGTCATTTCGAGCGATAGCGAGAAATCTGTACGCGTTCATTACAAAGCGACAGATTTCTCTTTCGTACCTCAATCGAAATGACAAAATTTAAAAAAAGGATCATACAAAGTCCTCCCCCTCGGGGGGGGATTAGGATGCCCACGCTCCCAAAACCCTCCTTACTGCCAGTATCTCCCCGGTATGGTACGCGTTATGGTCGCCTATTTGCAAGGCCTCGCGCAGCAGGTTTTGGCCTGTGCCGTGGGCAAAGGGGGCGTATATATCTTTGGCGCTTTTCAGCAGGGCAATAAACTCTTGCAGGTCGCTTTCTATTTTTTTGAGTGAGGCATTCCAGGCTTCATCACTTTCGGGGGCGGCCTCATCGGGCCAATAGCCTTCGGGCCAGTTTGGCGATTGGTGGTTGGCATCACGACTAAATTCCAGCATATCCCATTGGGCAATGCGTATATGTTCAACCAGTTGCCATATGCTGTAGGGCATATTATCGGCCTTTACGCCGCGCAGGTTGGCGGGCAGGCCATCAACAGCTTCGGCAAAACTTACGTGGGCGCCTTTGCCGGTTAAAAAATTGGTCAGCTCATTCAGCAGTGTATCGTGGTGTGGATTCATAATATATCGTGATATTTTATAAGTTAACAATCGCAATAGCTTAAGGTTGACTAATTTTTAAACCTTTGCTTACGTTTGCACTGATAATTAAACTAAATGCCTTAAGTTTATACGCATGATTGTTACGCAACGCACCTTATATAAATTATTGCTTACCGCTATTTGCGGCTTCACTGTGCTATCAGCCTGTAAAAAGGATGGCATGGGCGGCGAACTCACCCAGGAAGAAAAGAATAACGAATCGTTCACCCGTTACGAGGGCAAATTTTTAGATGAGCTTTGGAAACTTAACCCTGATTGGGCAACATCAGTAGGTTACCATATGTACGATAGTGTGTTGGTATTGCCCAGCGAACAGAAAAAAAAGCTGGTCGACTTCGCTAAAAACAACCTCGACTCGTTAAGCCACTACCCGCAAAATGAATTGAACGCGAGCAATAAGATGGATTACCTGCTCATCCAAAACTATCTGCGTAAAACACAATGGACATACGGCTCGCTTAAGGCCTACGAGTGGGACCCAACCACTTACAACATCATTGGTGGCTTTGCTTATATTTTGAATGAGAAGTACGAGCCGCTTGCCCAAAGACTGCAAAGCTTTTACGACAAGATGGAGGCCATCCCGGCTTATTTTAAGGATGCGCAAAAGCTGGTAAAAAACCCGGTACCTGAGCTTACCGACCTGGCTATTGAGCAAATGACCGGAGGTGCCGATGTTATCGAGAAGGATTTTATTGATTCGCTCACCAAAAGCAACGTGCCCGATGTTAAGCAAAAGCTGATGCGTGAAAGGGCAAGAACCAGTGCCGCCGCTGTACGCAACTTTACTGCCTGGTTAAAAACCATTAAGAGCGATAAGGGTCGAAGCTTTAGGCTGGGTAAATCATTGTATGATGAAAAGTTTAATTACGAAATAGAATCGGCACTTACCTCGCAGCAAATGTTCAACGCCGCGGTTGAACGTAAAAAGAAACTGCACAAGGAGATGATAAAGCTGAGCAAGGAGCTTTGGCCTAAACACATGGGCGATAAAAAAATGCCGTCGGATTCGCTGGCCATAGTTGAGGAGGTTATTGGCGAACTATCGTTAAAATATGCCGAGCCATCGCAATTTCAATCGGCAATCGAGAAGCAGATACCTAAGCTGAGCGCCTTTGTTAAGGAGAAGGACTTATTAACGATGGACCCAAGCAAACCTTTGGTGGTACGTCGTGAGCCTGCGTACATGGCGGGTGTTGCCGGTGCATCGATATCATCGCCTGGGCCGTACGAAAAAAATGGTAATACGTATTACAATGTGGGCAGTCTTGAGGGTTGGGATAAAGAGCGCGCCGAGAGTTACCTGCGCGAGTACAACAACTACACCTTACAGATATTGAACATACACGAGGCTATACCCGGCCATTATACACAGCTGATATACGCCAACAAAGCGCCAAGCCTTATAAAATCTGTGTTAGGTAACGGCGCTATGGTTGAGGGCTGGGCAGTTTATGGCGAGGAGATGATGCTTGATGCAGGCTACGGCGGCAACGAGCCCGAGATGCGCCTGATGTGGTGCAAATGGAACCTGCGCACCGTATGCAACGCCATACTGGATTACAGCGTACACGCCAGCGGCATGACCAAGGAACAAGCCCTGAAACTACTCACCAAAGAAGCATTCCAGCAACAGGCCGAGGCCGAGGGCAAATGGAAACGCGTTAGCGTAAGCAGCGTGCAGCTAACCAGCTACTTTACCGGCTACCACGAAATAAAACAACTGCGCGAGGAATACAAGAAAAAAATGGCCGACAAGTATCGCCTGAAGGAGTTTAACGAGAAATTCCTGAGCTATGGCAGCGCCGCGGTAAAATACATCAAAGATGCCATGCTGATCACCGAAGTTGAAAAACCTGAAGGTGGTAAAGCCGATCAACTGGAGGATGAAAAAGAAGGCCCGGTTGATGCCCCGAAAGGTGGTGGTAAAAAGGATACTACTTCGTCTGATTGATAGCGTTTCGTTACGTCATTTCGATAGTGAAACGATCTCTGTAGGACAAGTCGCTCGGGGATTGCTTCGTACCTCGCAATGACGTGATTTTTTATCCATCTTGTCATTTCGAAGCATTAGCGAGAAATCTGTCTGCTTTCATAATCTGGCGACAAATTCCTGCTCGTACAACCCCTCCTAAACGGCGTAGCCCTCATGAGCACCATTGAAAACACTAATAACATGCAAATAATCCTCCCCGAGGGGAGGACTTCTATAAAAATTTAAAAAATAAAAGCGCGTAGGCCTGGCAGAAAACCGGGCCAGGGAGTATGGCCTGTGCGGATGAAGGTTTTTTCTGCCTTGACTTTTGGTTACTTTGTGTCTAAGACAAAGTAACTGGCCTCTGCGGCCAAGAGCAGGCTGACGATGGTAAAAGCATAACCTCCTAAATAAAACACAAACGCTCAGTAAAGCAAAGTTCATTACTTGCCCTCAACTTCTTTTGTGCAGACAAAAGAAGCAAACCTTAGCGATAGCGATCTCATGAGCACCAATAGAAAAACAAAAAACAGCGAATAAACTGCCGGCTACGCCCTGCCCGGTGAAAGTATGTGCTTTGGCAGGACTTCTGCTACTCCGGGCATTTCTGATGCCGGTAGGATAGGTTATTTTCGGTTTGTGCTTTTTATTCTCTCCCTATCGTAGGATTTAGGAGGAGTGCCCATTGTTAACACAAAATGAATTTTATCAAAAACCCGGCGCGTTTTTAACTTTTACGTTCCGTAATTGAAATAATTTGCTGATTTTGCGGCACTGCTGAATTTTACAACCAGTTTGAATATGAAAACAATAGATCAGATAAGTTTTTCGGGCAAAAAGGCCCTTGTTAGGGTTGATTTTAACGTTCCGCTTGATGGCGATTATAAAATTACCGACGATAGCCGCATCACCGCGGCATTGCCTACTATCAAAAAATTATTGAAGGATGGCGGTTCAGTAATCCTGATGTCGCACCTGGGCCGACCAAAAGATGGTCCGACCGAAAAATATTCTCTAAAACACGTTGTTGCCCACCTGTCTGACCTGCTGGGCCAGCAAGTTGAGTTTGCTGATGATTGCATTGGCGCACAGGCTACCGAAAAAGCCGCTGAGCTTGAAAAAGGCGAAGTGCTTTTATTAGAGAACCTGCGCTTTTACAAAGAGGAAGAAAAAGGCGATAAGGATTTTGCCGAAAAGCTTTCAAAATTAGGTGATGTTTACGTGAATGATGCCTTTGGTACCGCTCACCGCGCGCATGCCTCAACCGCTGTTATAGCACAGTTTTTCCCTGAAGCTAAGTACTTTGGCTACCTGATGGCTGCCGAGCTTGACAATGCCGAAAAGGTATTGAACAATTCGGCCCGCCCGTTCACTGCTATTATGGGTGGTGCCAAGGTGTCTGACAAGATACAACTGATAGAATCATTGCTTGATAAGGTTGATAACCTGATCATCGGCGGTGGTATGGCTTATACATTCGTTAAGGCTAAAGGCGGCGAAATCGGCACTTCACTATTAGAAGCTGACAAGCTTGACCTGGCTAACGAGCTGGTTGAAAAAGCTAAAGCGAAAGGTGTTAACCTGATACTGCCAACTGATTGTATAGTTGCCGATAAATTCGCTAACGACGCGCAAACAGCGGTATCTCCAAACAATACCATTAAATCTGACTGGATGGGTCTGGATATCGGCCCTGAATCAAGTGCAGCATTCGCTAAGGTGATCGAACAATCAAAAACCGTATTGTGGAACGGCCCTATGGGTGTTTTCGAGATGGAAAGCTTTGATAAAGGCACTAAAGCCGTTGCCGACGCCGTAGTTAAAGCTACTGAAAATGGCGCATTTACATTGATAGGTGGTGGTGATTCAGCAGCTGCTGTAACCAAGTTCGGCCTGTCAAATGATGTTAGCTACATGTCAACCGGTGGTGGTGCTTTGCTTGAGTATATGGAAGGCAAAGAGTTACCGGGCGTAAAAGCTATCAACGAGTAATATCTGCAAATCGAGATAAACGGGAGGCGGCCACATGGTCGCCTTTTTTGTTTATTTTTAACGCGCTATTAACACACCTCTCTTATACATGAAAAAACGCTACACCATAGCTTTATGCCTGATGCTTTTGGCCTTTGGCGTAACGGGCTTACAGGCTCAGCCCAATAACCCCGATGCCGAATACGTAAAGGCCAACTACCAAAAATTTGAATACCAGATCCCCATGCGCGATGGGGTAAAGCTGTTTACCTCGGTATATGTACCCAAGGATAAATCGAAGAAATACCCTTTCATGATGGATCGTACGCCGTACAGCGTAGCGCCTTATGGTGCCGATAAGTACAAAGGCAGCCTCGGCCCCTCGCCATTATTTTTAAAGGACGGCTATATATTTGTTTACCAGGATGTGCGCGGCCGTAACATGAGCGAGGGCATTTACGAGGAGATGACGCCCGAGCTTGAAAAGCATAAAAGCAAAAAGGACGTTGACGAGGGCACCGACACGTATGACACTATTGACTGGCTGCTTAAAAACGTTGCGGGCAACAATGGCAAAGTGGGCGTTTGGGGTATCTCCTACCCCGGCTTTTACACCACCACGGCCTTACTGAGCCGTCACCCCGCGTTGGTGGCCGCATCGCCGCAGGCACCCATTGCTGATCTGTACCGTGATGATGCCTTTCACAACGGCGCGTTTATGCTGGTGGCCAACTTTGGCTTTTACCCGGGCTTTACCAACCGGCAGGATGATAAACCTACCCAGCGCCGTGGCAGCCGTTTTGATTTTGGTACCGAGGATGGCTATAAGTTTTTTTTGGAAATGGGATCGATGCGCAACACCAACGTAAAGTACTTTAAGGATACCATTCGCCTATGGAACGAGATGATGGATCACCCCAATTACGATAAACACTGGCAGGACAGAAACGTGCTCACCCACCTGCACGATATCAAGACAGCCGTACTGGTTACCGGCGGTTGGTACGATGCCGAGGATCTGTACGGCGGCATAAACACCTATAAAGTGTTAGCCAAAAACAACCCTAAAACACCGGTTTACTGGGCTATCGGCCCGTGGGTGCATGGCGGTTGGGCACGTGGCGCGGGCGATCATTTAGGTGATGTTGATTTTGGCGGAGAAACAGGGCCGTTCTATCGCGAGAGCATAGAGTTCAAATTCTTTAGCCATTACCTGAAAGGTACCGGCAATTTTGATCTGTCTAAAATAAACGCCTTTGAAACCGGCGCTAATAAATGGAATACCTACAGCACCTGGCCACCAAAGGAGGCTGCCGAGCAAAACCTGTACTTTTTACCTAACGGCAAGCTATCGTTCACGGAGCCTGCTGCCGGGGAGAGTTTTGACGAGTTCGTATCAGACCCTAACAAGCCGGTACCATTCGTAAACAACATCAGCCTGGATATGGACCGCGAATACATGACCGCCGACCAGCGCTTTGCCGCCCAACGCCCCGACGTTTTGGTTTATCAAACCGATGTATTAACCGATGATGTTACCCTGGCGGGCGATATATGGGCCAACCTGAAAGTATCAACCACAGGTACCGATGCCGACTGGATAGTAAAGGTGATAGACGTTTACCCCGATTCGGCAAGCAGCAATAAGTTTACCGGCAAGGGCGTAACCATGTCGGGCTACCAGCAAATGGTACGCGGCGAGGCCATGCGCGGCAAATTCCGCAACAGCTTTGAAAAGCCCGAACCATTTAAGCCCGGCGAAGTAACTCCGGTAAATTTTGAGTTGCAGGATGTGCTGCACACCTTTAAAAAAGGGCACCGCATTATGGTGCAGGTACAAAGCACCTGGTTCCCGCTTATTGACAGGAATACGCAACAGTTTCAGGATATTATGAAGGCTAAGGATGGCGACTTTAAAAAGGCTACCCACAAGCTATACACCTCAAAGGCAAGCCCAAGCTTTTTAAAGGTAAGGGTGATAGAAAAGAAATAACTTAAAGCAAACAGATGGTTTAATATTCAAGCCACCTGTTTGCTTTTATATGGAGTTTTTCGCCCACGTGGTGGCTTCCTTTTTTGGGATTGTAGGAATGTATTACCACGCCATCGCGCTCTAATAACAATTCCTCGTAAAAACCTTTGAATAGTATCTCAGTAACCGTCCAGTCACGGTGACTCCAACTGCTGGTAACGGTCAGTTCGTCAGGGTAAATAACTACAGTTTCCTTTTGTGCCGATATATTGAGCAGTTTAGCCTGTGCCAAGGTAAGTACATTGCAATTACCCAAAAGCTTAGCCGTATACAAACTACCCGGATGCTGATATAATTGCTGCGGCGAACCTTGTTCAATGATCTCGCCGTTCCTCATCACCACCAATACATCAGCCATAGAGAGTACTTCGGCCGGGTCATGTGATACCATCACCACCGTAATGCCCGTTTCCTTCACCACCTGCCTGATGTCGCGCTGCAGACCATCTCTGAATGATGTATCAACCTGGTTAAAGGGCTCATCCAAAAACAGCACTTCGGGTTGGGTAACCAGCGCACGCGCTATGGCTACACGCTGCTTTTCGCCGCCGCTCAGGTCGGCTATACGCTTATCGGCCAGGTGCAGCATATTGAGTTGCTGTAATACCTTCTCCGTTTTTTCCTTTTTGGCTTTCAGGTTAGTGCTGGGTAGCAATATGGAAACATTATCGGCTACCTTGGCAAACAGGTTGAGGTCGTCGGTATGCTGGGTTACCATCTTCATGCTGTCGTGCCCGGGTATCAACTTTTCCTCGGGTCCCCAAATGCGCTCACGCTTAAATGTGATCAGCCCCGAATCGGGCGACATTAAGCCATAAAGTAATCTTAGCAAAGTGGTTTTGCCGCTGCCGCTGGCTCCTACTATGGCCGTAATGGCATTGGGCTGTACGTGCAGGTCTACATTGTTTACACCCGCGGCATGCACACCGGGGTAACGCATGCTTACGTTTGCCGCCTGCAAAAATGAATTATCAGTCATTACCGGCAAATATACATAAAACAAAAGGCCACCCGCAGGCAGCCTTTATATGGTAAAATAGTATTTTTAGTTAGAAACCGATGGTTGCACCAACCGAAAGATTCTTTAAGCCTTTTTGCGCCGGACTATCCTCAAACATATCGTTAGCGTAGTACTTGGCAAACACGCCTATGCCACCGTAGCCAACGCGTAAAAAGCCACCGTACCTAAATTGTGCCAGGTTATAACCAGCCCTGTAATGTTGTGAGCCATTCTCAACACTTTTTTGGCGTACGTGCCCATCGATCAGCAAACCGAATATAGGGCCTGCTACAACATGGAAACGGTGACCGGCCTTATCATTCTTGCTCCTCCAGTAAAATGATAGCGGCAGGCGCAGGTAGGTTGATGAAAATACATTTTTGCTGTAATCAACATCATCAACACTGTAACTCAGCTGATCCTGGAAACGCAGTGGAGTAATATTTTCGCGCAGGCGGAAACGTGTCCAGTCGAAACCTGCCGAAGCGTATATCTTAAATGAGCTGTTAAAACGGTATCCAAACTCAAACAGGTCGACACCAAAGTTACTGCTTTTCCATGAGCGGTAGCGTAAAAACTCATTCTCGGGCGATAGGGCAAAGCTGCCATTATCAACCAGCGTAGCAAAACCAATATCAACACGTGAAAAGGTTGGGCGGAATGTCCATCCCGGGTGTTTTGAACTCTCCTTGTACACGGTATCGGTATTATTGGTATTAAAGCTAAAGCGTAGCTTGCGTTTTTTGCGCACAACGGTATCAGTAACCGTGCCGTTAGCTGTGGTGGTAGTAGTTATGGTTGTAGTGGTGGTGATCACGCTGTCGGCTTTGTCCTGCGCAAACAGGGCTGTGGTAAAACCGGCAGTTATCAGGGTAAAAATCAGGCGTTTCATATATATTGTGTAGTTATTTTTTAAGGTTGATCTATTCTTCTTCTTCAGTACTTATTTTAATAATGCCGAGGTTGATGCCGGTTAGCCTTTGGCCGTCGCCGTTATCTTCAAACTCAATTATCTTATCCTTACGTTTATCAATTTTTGATACGATGGAGTTAAGCAAACCGCCAAACCCTCTGCGTTTCTTTTTCTCAGGTTGCTGAACCTCCGTTTTAGCCACCTGCGACAACCCTGCCGAAGCAATAACAACAGGCTGCGTTTTAAATGGTTGGGGCTCCTGCGAAATTGTTTGTTCGTTAAGCTTTACATCAGCATCGGGCAGTACAGGGTTTATCTGCTCCCGCGGCTGATCAACAACGGCGGCTATCAGTATTGGCTTAGATTTGATGCCCGCTATCGGTTTTAAAGGGGTAGCACGGGTTTTGGCTATTTTAGCCGGAGCCGCTTGTACTTGTGTAGTATCAGCCTTCTCCGCATCCTTACTTGCAGCCGGTGCAGCTACCGGGGCTTGTTCCTTTTGGGTGTTTTGAGTTAGGGCAGGCTGCTCGGCAACTTCATTATTATCAGCCACCCTTTTTGCAGGTTGTACCTTGCTTATGCGTTGAGTATTATCATCCGGCTTAACCTCTTGTTGTTTTAGCAGCAACAAACCGGCGGTGGCAATTACCAGTACCGATGCCGCGGCGCTGATGTAAGCCCAAAGCGGTTTCTTCTTTTTATCCTCGTCAAGCCCGGCCAATATATTGCCCCACACGTTGCCGGATGGTTCAACCTCCAGCCCATCCAGCTTGTTCCTGAACAGATCGTCGAGTTCGTTATCCTGCATTTTCATATCTTTTTCCATCGCTTTTAGCAATTAATTCCTTTAAAATAGCCCGCGCCCTTGATAGTTGCGACTTTGATGCCCCCTCGGTGATACCCACAATATCAGCTATCTCCTTATGTGAGTAACCCTCGATAGCGTACAGGTTGAACACCATGCGGTAACCGGGTGCCAGCTGCTGTATCATGCCCATTAAGTCCTTAGCGTCCAAATTAGCCACCGCTGCCGGGTTTACCGATTGCTCGTGCCCGTGTTCGCTAATATCAACCACCTGCATTATTTTATGATGCTTGCGGTAATATTCAATAGAGCTGTGCACCATTATGCGGCGTATCCACCCCTCAAATGATCCCTCGCCACGATAGTTCGCCAGGTTTTTAAACACCTTGATAAAGCCGTTCTGCAACATGTCCTCGGCCTCCATCCTATCCACCGCATAGCGCATGCACACAGCCAGCATTTTTGAAGCAAACTGCTTATACAGCATCTCGCAAGCCTTACGGTCGCCCGATTGGCAGCGCTGTATCATATCATCAATTGTAAAGGTTGGCTCCAAAAACATCATTTAAAGGTAAGATGAATGTTTGGGTGAAATGGTTGCAAGGGGTAAGAAAAAAAAGATAGATTTTATCTTTTCTCGCGGAAGTATTTATAGATCTTAACGGCAGACATGATGATCATCGAAAAAACGATGATGCCTATTACACCGAATATCCAGTTCAATGAATTTTTAAGCACCACCAAAAACACTATAGCGAACAGGAAGATGGTAGCCAGTTCGTTCCAGATGCGTAGTTGGGTTGATGTCCATTTGAAGATGCCTTTGCGCATCTGCTTGATCTTGCTTTGGCAGATGTGGTGATAGCCTATCAGCCCTAAAACAAAGGTGAGTTTGATGTGCATCCAACCCTGATGTAACCAGGCCGGTACCATAACAAGCATGGTAATACCCGCCGCCAGGGTAAGCACCATTGATGGCACGGCTATGATATACCACAGCTTTCGCTCCATGATCTCGAATTGTTCAGACAGTATACGGCGATCTGGCTCGGGCTTTTGCTGCGCTTCGGTATGGTAAATAAAAAGGCGCACAATGTAAAACAGTCCCGCCATCCAGCAGACCACAAATATGATGTGTATGGCTTTTATGTAATCGTACATGTGACCCCCGGCCCCCTAAAGGGGGAGTTTTTTCAATTTCCTTATTTATTATTTAATGTCGCTCATTAACCAATTTGTCATGCTGAGCTTGTCGAAGCATTGGTCGCTTTGTTAGCGCCTCCCGCTCGCCTTTCGACAGGCTCAGGGTGACATGGCCGCCCGCTCCTATTTTATTCGCACGTCTGCTTTAAGACATGTCCTAAAGAGATTGCTTCGTACCTCGCAATGACGAGTGGGTTTGTTCCCTCTGTCATGCTGAGCTTGTCGAAGCATTCGTCGCTTTGTAATCCCTTCGCCCGCCTTTCGACAAGCTCAGGGTTACAGTCCCCAATCATCTGCATATCCACACATCTGCAAATCGGTTCCCCCTTCAGGGGGTTAGGGGGCGAGCTTTTAATATCTAAACTCCTTGATCACCTCAACAGCGTATTTCACGTTATCAAACGGAATATCGGGCATAATGCCGTGGCCGAGGTTGAATATAAAGCCGTCCTCGCCACGCATGCGCTCAAACAGGCGGTGAATACGCTCTTTGATCACCTTTTTATCGGCATACAAAATATGCGGATCAAGGTTGCCCTGTACAGCGATGCCTTGCGGCAGGCGTTGTTTTATATCTTTCAGGTCAACATTCCAGTCGATAGAGATAACATCAGGTTTAGCCTCCGCCATCAGCGGCGCGAATACCGAGCTGCCTTTGCAGAACGATATCACCGGGATATCCTTACGGTTAAGTTTGCTGATGATCTCGGTAATGTAACGGTGCGAAAATTCGGTATAATCATCCCATGATAATGCCAGCGCCCAGCTGTCAAATATTTGCACGGCATTTACTCCGGCTGCGATTTGCAGGTTAAGGTAATCGGCAGTTACGGTAGCTATTTTTGAAAGCAGGCGATGCGCCAGCTCAGGTTCGTTATGTAGTAAAAGCTTGGTCAGCTTAAAATCTTTCGACGAGCCGCCCTCTACCAAATAGCTCATTACGGTGAACGGCGCACCGGCAAAACCTATCAGCGGAATTTTACCATCCAAACGTTGCTGTATTACTTTAATAGCATCAGCAACGTATTGCAGGCGGTGGGTAACGTCGGTTTCCAGCGCGTCAATATCAGCAGCGGTACGTACCGGGTTGGCAAACTTAGGGCCTACACCCTGGGTAAAGCTCAAATCGCCACCCATTGCTTCGCCGGTAACCAGTATATCCGAGAACAGAATAGCGGCATCAATACCCAGCAGATCAACCGGCAACATAGTAACATCAGCGGCGATCTCGGGCGTTTTGCACATCTCTAAAAACGAGTATTTGTTCTTGATGTCCCAATACTCTTTCATAAAACGGCCAGCCTGGCGCATCATCCACACCGGTGGGCGTTCTGTTTTTTCAGATAAAGCTGCCTTTATAAATAACGAATCTTTCATACCTCTCCTAAATCCTCTCCAAAGGAGAGGACTTTTTTTCCTGTCATCTTAATAATGGCAGGTACTATTTCTTTTTATTGTTTAACTCTTGTTTTAGTGTGTTCAGCACCTCGCGCATTTTGGCGGTGATGTTGTCACGATGTTTTTCGGCCAGCTCTAAAAACGCGGTGGCCTTTTCATAATTACCGTTGCGATAGCTTATGGTGGCCACATGCGTTAATGCCGCTACATGATCGTTAACCGTACGCAACGGGTATTGGGCGGCTATCTCAAAATGCTTTTCGGCTTCCTCGTAATCCCGCTTTTGCAGGCATATACTACCGAAGATGAACTCATAAAAGCCTCGTCTTTTTTTACCCAGATAGTCGGGGTTACGTATTTGCAGCAGCAGCTTTTCGGCCTTATCAAACTCCTTATTATGAAATTGTTTGGCAGCTAAAATTACCGTACCCTCCTTAAAGTATCCCCATATTACCAAACCACCCAGCATTACGGCAAGCGCACTAAGCTGATAGGTATGGTAGTAGGCAAAAACACCGGCCAAAGCCAAAAACAAAAGCGTTACTATTATACGCGCCTTGTTAGTGAACATTAGTGATGATCTTCAGTAAACTTATAACCTACCCCACGTATTGAGTGGAAATAAACCGGATTTTTTGGATCAGGCTCAAAATACTTACGGAAGGTAAGTATAAAGTTATCAATGGTACGGGTTGACGGGTATACGTCATAATTCCATACGGTTTCCAATATCTGCTCGCGCGATACGGCCTCGTTACGGCGCTCTATCAGCAACTTAAGCAGCATGGTTTCCTTTTTGGTAAGGGCGGTGATCGATCCATCCTCATTAATCAGCTCGAACGAGTTGAAGTGGATGGTTTTGTCGCCAATTTTGTAGCTGTTAAATTCTTTAAGGTCCTCACCCTTAAGGCTGCGTTTTACCAGGTTGTTAACACGCAGTATCAATTCCTCCAGGTTAAAAGGCTTGGTAAGGTAATCGTCAGCGCCTTTTTTAAGGCCCGATATTTTATCCTCATTGGTGTTCTTAGCGGTCAGGAACATGATAGGCACCTCACTGTTTTCCAGCCTGATGGTTTCTGCAACCACAAAGCCATCAATCTCGGGCATCATTACGTCCAGTATAATCAGGTTAAAGCGTTCCTCTTTAAACAGTTGCAGCGCTTTTTTACCATTTTTAGCGGTTGATACCTTGTAGCCCTCAAGCTCAAGGTTAAGTTTTATAGCTTCGAGCAGGTGTTCTTCGTCCTCTGCTAATAAAATACGTTTTTTATGTTGCATGTTTTATATGTTAGGTTATGCAAAAGTAACTTCAAATATACTACCCGATGGGTTGTTGTCTTTCACCTTAATACTGGCCTGGTGTTTATCAAGCACTTGCTTAACAATGTATAACCCCAAACCTGTACCTTTTGTGTTGCGGGTTTCCTCGCTGCCTACGCGGTAAAACCTGTCAAATATACGTGCCTTTTCAATATCGGCTATACCTATACCATTATCGGCCACCTCAAAAAGTATCTGGCCCTCGCTACGATAAAGCCTCACGTCAACAGACTGGCAGGGCTTTGAGTATTTTACAGCGTTCTCTATCAGGTTGGTAACTACTGATGTAAGCGCGAATTTATCGCCGGTTATTTCAATCTTAGGTTCAATCTCGGCATTGATGATCTGCTGATTGCAATCGCATTTGCTGATCTGCAAGCGGTTAACAATATTATCAACCAGGTTCGATAGGTTAAAGCTCGCCTTCGGGAAGGTGTATGAGCGGTTCTCAATCTTCGAGGCCAGCAGCATGTTCTCCACCATATCATCCAAACGCTCAATATCGTTCAGCGATTTATCAATAAAATCAAGCACCTGCGCTTTGGTAAGATCGCGCTTTTGGATGGTTTGCAGCAATAGTTTGATGGATGCCAATGGTGATTTAAGCTCGTGCGTTACCGATAACAAAAAGTTCTTTTTTTGCTCCTGCAACTTGCGCTCCCTGTTCATGGATTTATGCAGGTAGAACGCGCCTAAAAAAAACACGCCCACAAACATACATCCCTCGCCCATGATCATGCCACTGCGCTCGGGCTGTAGCTTAACCAGCATATATCCCCACCAGATCAGCTCGGCGACCGCGTAGGTTATTATCGCGTAAAATATAACCAATGACCTTTTCATTTCTCTAAATCTTATATATGCGTTTGTTTATATATTGGTACCGCTAATTTATTAATTATTAGACCTGAACACTACATCCAGGCTATCAAATATAGCACGTTTAGCCTTTTCAAGATCAGTTTTTGTATGAGCCGATGAAATAAAGCCAACCTCATAACCCGATGGACCAAAATAAATGCCCCTGTTCAATAACTCGCGGTGCATTTTTTTGAATTTCTCCATGCTTGCAGGCTCAATATCTTCGGCCGTACGAATATCCTTATCTGTAAAAGCGAACCAGAATATCGACCCTATGCTGAATACCTTTAGTTTATAGTTACGCGCGGTAGCAAAGCGTTGTATGGCTTCGGCAAACTCCTGCGCCTTATTGTTCAGGTCGCGGTAAAAGCCCATGCGCAGCAGCTCGGTAATTTGCGCAATACCGGCACCCATAGCTACCGGGTTGCCCGATAATGTACCCGCCTGGTAAACACTACCCACCGGCGATATATGATCCATTATTTGTGCCGATGCGCCGTAAGCGCCTACAGGCATACCACCACCGATGATTTTACCGTAGGTAATAATATCCGGCTGAATTTGGTAGTAACCGGCAGCACCCTCAAAGCCAACACGGAAGCCTGATATCACCTCATCAAATATCAGCATGGTGCCATTGGCGGTACATATCTCTCGTAAAAATTGCAGGTGTTCTTTATGTTGCAGCAGCAAACCGTTGTTGGCCGGGATAGGCTCGATGATAACAGCGGCTATCTGATCCTTAAATTCTTCAAAGGCTTTTTGCAGCGCTTCCTTATCATTTAATGATACCACAATGGTTTCATCAGCGAATGATTTGGGTACACCTGCTGATGATGTTTCACCAAAGGTTACCAGGCCCGAACCTGCCTTAACCAGCAATGAATCTGAATGGCCGTGGTAGCAACCCTCAAACTTCAATATCTTATCGCGCTTGGTATAACCCCTTGCCAGCCTGATGGCCGACATTACCGCCTCGGTACCCGAGCTTACAAAACGTATCTTTTCAATGTATTTATTATTTTTCAAGATGAGTTCGGCCAGTTCATTCTCCAAAGCCGTTGGCGCACCGAACGACATGCCGTTCTGGATAGTTTCAACCACCTTTTCGCGCACCTTGGTGTTGTTGTGGCCCAAAATAAGTGGTCCCCATGAGCAGCAAAAATCAATAAATTGGTTACCATCGGCATCCCACACATGGCAGCCATCGCCTTTTTGTATAAAAAGCGGTGTACCATATACTGATTTAAACGCCCTTACCGGCGAGTTAACTCCACCCGGAAAGTAGGTTTTGGCTTTCTCATACAATTCGGCAGATTTTTCCCTGCTTATATCCGGCTTAGCTGTAGTACTTACCGGCTTACCCTCGTCATCTGAAAACATCTTTTTAATTGAATCGAACATTGTTTTTATTTGCTGAAAGCTGAAAGCATAAGGCTTAAAGCTTTTTGTTTTTTAGTTTACTTTTCGTCTTCGTGAACCCCTCCTAAATCCTCCCCCAAGGGGGAGGACTTTCCTTTCTTTAGCCCTCCCTTTGGGAGGGTTGGGTGGGTCTAAAGAGATTGCTTCGTACCTCGCAATGACGGCTTTATTATTCCTGTCATGCTAAGCTTGTCGAAGCCATCTGCATATCCGCACATCTGCACATCAAAAAATTAAAGCCACTTATTCTCCAACACCTCTTTAGCGTGGTAGGTTAATATGGCTGTGGCACCGGCGCGGCGGATGCTCATGAGTACCTCGGTAATGGCGCGCTGCTCGTTTAGCCAGCCGTTTTGTATGGCGGCTTTGATCATGGCGTACTCGCCGCTTACGTTATAGGCCGCTATGGGCAACTCGGTACTATCTTTTAATAACTTGATCACGTCAAGATATGGCAATGCCGGTTTAACCATCAGGAAGTCGGCACCCTCGGCTTCGTCTAAACGGGCTTCGATCAATGCTTCGCGCTGATTGGCCGGGTTCATCTGGTAGCCTTTTTTGTCGCCAAACTTTGGTGCTGAGTTCAGGGCATCCCTAAACGGACCATAAAACGCGCTGGCATATTTTGCCGAGTACGACATGATGCTCACGTGCTTAAAACCGTTATCATCCAACACCCGGCGTATGTACCCTACCCTGCCATCCATCATATCCGACGGGGCAATAATGTCGGCACCGCTTTGGGCATGCGCCAGGGCCATTTTGCCTAATACCTCAAGCGTTTCATCGTTCAGTATCTCACCGTTCTCAACAATACCATCGTGGCCATCGCTGCTGTATGGGTCCATAGCTACATCGGTAATTACGCAAGATTCAGGGAACTCCTTTTTTACCTCGCTGATGGCACGCAGGTACAAACTACCCTCACGGTGGCTTTCGGTAGCGTATTTATCTTTCAGCGCCTCATCAATATTAGGGAACAGATCAAAAGAGGTCAATCCCAGTTTCATGCAGCTCTCTACCTCGCGCAACAGGTTATCAATTGAGTACCTGTAAATGCCCGGCATCGAAGCCACCTCTGTTTTCTGATTCTCACCCTCTACAATAAACAACGGAAAAATAAGGTTAGCCGCGCTCACATGCGTTTCCTGTATCATCTGGCGTATAGCCTCGCTTTTCCTGTTTCTTCTTGGTCGTTGTAACATATAGCTCAGTCCATGGACGATAGTCGATGGTCCATGGTTTTGTTGTTTTATTAAATATCTATGGTCTATCGACTATGGACCATGGACTAAATTCCAAACACCGCTTCGGCCAGGCCTATCTCGTCGGGCGAGAAGGGTAGCGTGTAGCGTACACCCATTTCCTCAAATTTCTTTCCGGTTGATTTGCCGATGGCGATCACCTTTTGGTGCGGATCGAGCAGGTTATCGGCAAAATAGGCATCCACGTTTGATGGGCTGGTAAATATCACCACATCTGCCGAGCTGGCTTCAACATCTTCTTCCAGCACGGTTTCGTAAACCGGCAGATCGATAATTTTCGTATCGGCTGATAGTCCCTGATGTATGCTCCGCATTGGGCTTGCCGCGCCGGGGAAAGTTACGGTTGTGCCATTGGCCAGCTTGGCAAACTCGGCAGCAACATCGGCAGTATCATTACCCTCGCCGGTAAACTCGGCAAAGTGACCATGACGACGCAACGCATCCTCAGAGCCTGAACCCATTACCCCGAACTTCACCTTTTTAGGCAGTTGCGGATCGAGCTTAAAGAAATATTCAACCGCGTTCTTGCTGGTAAAAAACACCCAGTCGGTATTACGCAGTATAAAGGGGTCGAGCTTGGTGATCACCGCTACGGTACGTATCAGCGAACGCGCCTCAACCTCAATACTATTTTTTGACAATGCCTTGCGGAAGTAGCTGTTCTCGCTCACCTCGCGCGAGATGAACACTTTGGCCGGATACTTTCTTTCCTTATCAAACTTGGCTACCACCTTTTCGGCCAGGCCTTCGGTAGTATCAGCCTCAATGAATAAACGGTCAGGGAAACCCTCGCCGGTATCGGCCTTTGAGGTAAACACCTGGAATTTATCCTCATCCTTACGGCAATAGCAACCCAACGGCAAATGGCAACCACCGCCAAATAGCTTAAGCACCTTACGCTCTACCGCAAGTTCGTCAGCAACATGGGTGTGGTGCAGGGCTTGCAGTGCGTTGTATAGCTCCGGGTCGTTTTCGCGTATTTGTATGGCCAGCACACCCTGGGCTGGGGCCGGTATAAATTCGGTAGGCGTTAATTCTTCAACATGAAACTCGCTTAGGTCCAAACCCAAACGGGCAACACCGGCTTTGGCCAACATAATGGCATCGTAATCCTCATCGCGCAGTTTACCTATGCGGGTTGGTACGTTGCCACGCAGATCCTCAATTTCCAGATCGGGACGAACGGCCAGTAACTGTGCCTTACGCCTGTTTGATGATGTACCTACAATAGCGCCGTACTTAACCGACAGCTTTTGGCGCACATCAACACAATCCTTTAATATTAAAAGCAGTTCGGCAGGGTCTTCACGTTCAGATACCGCCGCTATGATCAGCCCCGGAGGGTTCTCGGTAGGCAGATCCTTGTGCGAGTGCACGGCAAGGTCAATAGTGCCTGCAAGCAGTTCTTCTTCCAACTCCTTGGTAAAAAAGCCTTTGCCTTCCAGTTTATCAAAACTTAAGTTCAGGATACGGTCGCCCTGGGTTTTGATGATCTTTAATTCGGCATTGATGTTTATTGCCGCCAAACTATCCTTAACAAAGTTGGCTTGCCATAGCGCGAGTTCGCTTCCGCGGGTTCCTATTATGAGTGTCCTGTTCAAAGAGATCATGTATTTGCGACCACAAATTTAGTTTTTTAAGCCGTAGCTCGATTGATTTATTAATGATATGAAATTGGAGTGACCAAAAAAACGGCACAACCCGCATAATTTAATAATAAGTGTATATTTATAATCTGAAACTCATTTTGTAGCGTATATAGTACATTGAACATTGGTTAAAGATATTTTACTACTTTTGCAGCATTAAAAACCGAATAAGAATTACAGCCGCTGCATATTTTATACAAAAGTTATCCCGCTCCTGAATGTTCGTTTAACCTTTTCGGAATCAGCAGAAAAAAGAAATAATTTGAAACGCATTTTAGTATTAGACGATAACGAGGACATCCTTGAGATTGTTCAGGAAACCCTGTCGTACGAGCAATTTGAGGTAAAAAGCACCGCAGAGGGCGAAGAAGTACTTCCGCTTATTCAGGATTTTAAACCTCACCTGGTAATACTGGATTACCGCGTTTCGGGCATGAACGGCGGCGAAATTTGCAAGCAGATCAAGGCTCATCCTGACTATAACGATATTCCGGTTATCATCTTCTCGGCCTACATAAACAGCAATGGCGAATTGAATGCTTATGGCTGCGATGCCGTTATCAATAAGCCTTTTGATTTGGGCGAATTAGTTGATAAGGTGAACAATCTTATCCAATAAACTACACTTCTTTCTGATTAGGTCTTTCGGGCCTTGCAATAATGTTATTTGAGCGATCAAATCCATTACTCCTTTTGAGAATATTTACTATATAAAGTATTTAAATTATCAAATTCGCAATTCTTTTGAATATTTGATAATAAATAACTTGCTAATACATTCTTAATATTAAAACAATTACAAAGTTGTATATTTGGATACCCCCGAATTAATACATCTACTACCCCTAAAATTGTATTTAATATGGAAAAGCAAATCAATGATCAGGCAATTGGTCAGGCAGATCTAAAAAAAGCACATATATGTCCACATTGCCATAATGAATTATCGGGCGACCGCGTGCACCGCGGATTTTTTGTAAAAAATTTCCTGTTCTTTTTACCCTTAAAAAGATACCTGTGCTACAAGTGCAGCAAAAAAAGCTACATCTGGATTAACTAAAAGATAATAGCTTTAAACTTTTAATACCTATATTAATTGTATATTAATACGGGAAGCTTATTTTATGATTTTTCCCACCAGATTTAGGACATTAGCATGTACTAAATCTGATTAAATTGGACGAATCATACTCAGCAAAAAAGGAATACCGCTGTAAAAACTGCGGCCATATATTTCATTTCCAACTACATCGTAACTTTTTTGAGCGGATATTATCAATATTTAAGCCTTTTAAAAAGTATTTCTGCGCGCGTTGCCAGCGTTCGCACTATGTTTATCCCGAAAAAAATTAAAAGCGTGTGTATTATTATACACTTTGATACTTATAATATTACGCAATAATAGTTGGTATAAAATTTGTTAACTGCTACTTAAGGAAAAGCAAGAGAATAAGGTTGCAGGGATATTATATATGACACGGATACTGGCTGTTGATGACAACAGAGATATATTAGAAGTTATTGAGCTGATACTTGAAGATTGTGGCTATGAGGTTGAAACACTAACAAGCGGGCACCACCTGTTTGATAAAATTAGAGAGATGAACCCCGACCTGATTTTGCTTGATATTATGCTGGGCGATATGGATGGCCGCATACTTTGCGAGGAGGTTAAAAATCGTCCCGAAACCAGCAATATACCCGTAGTATTGATATCGGCAAGCCATAATATGGCTGATAGTATAGCACAAAACAGAAAGGGCGCGCCTAATGCCTTTATTGCCAAACCATTTGATATTAGCGATCTGGTTGGTACCATACAATCAAACATAGCGGCTGCCTAAGCCGCTTTTTAGGGCTATATTTTTCCACACCGGCAACATACTGAGTATACTTTCGTTAAAAAAATGTTTTCCACACTTGTTAAATACTAAGGTGGATTGCATCTTTGCCGTTTAGCTATTTTAGCGCAACCGTAAGTACGCACCGTATGATAAAACTTAAATATATTGTGCTGCCCACAGCAGCATTTTTAGTATCACAGGCCCAGGCTCAGCAAAATCCGTCGTTCCATATTTATAAAACATACCACACCGCGCTTGACTTGTTAGACAAGGGCAAATATGTTGCGGCAGCCGAGCAGTTTAAGCTTGTTGAAGCCTCAAAGATCCGCACCAGCAACCAGCCGGGCTTTGAGTCAGAAATTTCATTAATCAAAGAAAATTCACACTATTACGAAGCGCTTTGCGCCCTTGAATCGGGCAGCGACGATGCCGAGAGCATGTTTCAGCGCTTTATAAAAGAGCATCCGGAGAACCCGCTTTCAAAGCTGGCCTTTTTCCAGGTAGGTAAATCGTACTTTAAACAAGGCAAGTATAAGGAAGCGCTTGAGTGGTTCAACAAAGTTGAGGCAGGCGAATTGAATGGCCGTGAAAATACCGAGTACAAATTTCGTAAGGGCTACGCCTACTTCGCCACCGGCGATATGGTGAACGCCCAAAAGCTTTTTGCCGACGTAAAGAACAAACGCTCAGCCTTTACTGAGGATGCTACGTACTATTTTGCCTACATAGCGTATTTAAATAAGGATTATCATTTGGCGCTGTCCAATTTTGAGAAATTAAAAAACTCAAAAAAGTATGAAGCCAGCTACCCATATTATATCACAGCGGTTTACTTTTTAGATAAACGTTATGATGATGTGCTGAGCTATGCGGTACCTATTGTAAACAACACCAAGCAGCAAAACGAAACCGAGATGCTGCGCATCATAGCTGCATCGTACTTTGCTAAGGCCAACTATCCGCAGGCGGTGAGTTATTATAACCGTTTCCAAGATCGCGACCAGAACAAAACACAGAATACGCAGGATAGCTACCAAATAGGTTACGCCCACTACAAAACCGGCAACCTTAACAAGGCCGCTACCGAATTAAAGAAATTGGTTGGCCAGGCCGATACTTACAGCCAAAGCGGTAACTATACCCTGGGCGACATCTTCCTGAAACAAAACAACAAGCAGGGCGCACGTACCGCTTACCAAACCGCATCAAGGCTTGATTTTGATAAGCAGATACAGGAGGACGCGTTGTTTAACTACGCCAAACTATCGTACGAGCTTGACTTTAACACGGCAGCGCTTGAGGCTACCCGTACTTATTTAAAGAATTACCCACGCTCGGCACGTACCGAGGAGGCTAAGATATTATTGGGCGAGGTATTGCTTAACGCACGCAACTACCGTGAGGCGGTTGAGATACTGGAGCCTATCCCTAATAAATCCATCAGCGCACGTACGGCTTACCAAAAAGTAACCTATTATCGTGGTTTGGAGTTTTATAACGAGCGTGCTTTTGAGAATGCCATCGGCGTATTTCTGCGTTCGCTTACAGCACCTGTTGATCCGCAGATACAGGCGCTTACCACCTACTGGATGGCCGAGGCCATGTACGAGGTGCGTAAGTACGGCGAATCGGTTGAGAACTTCGAGAAGTTTTTGGCCATGCCCGAAGCTAAGCAAACCAACCTGAGCAACTACGCTAACTACGCCCTTGCCTACGCCGCATTTTATGATGAGCAATACGGTAAGGCCGCTAAATACTTCGAGCGCTTTTTACAGGGTACCGAAAAAGATCCTAATACGGTTAATGATGCCACCACCCGTATTGGCGATAGCTATTTTGTAATGAAAAGCTACGGCAAGGCAATGGAGTATTATAACCGCATTATCGCGCAAAAAACCAAGGGTGAGGATTACGCCTTGTTTCAGCGTGGTGTGATACAGGGTTTGCAGGGTAACTACGATACCAAGATAGCCACCCTGAATGATGTGTTGCAGCAGTTCCCTAATTCAGATTACGCGGATGACGCCTCGTTCGAGATAGCCTATACTTACTTCCTGAAAAATGATGGTGTACGCGCCAAAACTGATCTGCAAGCCATGATACAGAAGTACCCGCGAAGCAGCTACGTACCACGTGCCATTGTTACCATTGGTTTGATAGACTACAACGGCAACCAGGATGATGTAGCGGTTGAATCGTTCAAGAAGGTAGTGTCCGACTATCCATCGAGCGATGAGGCTAAGCAGGCGTTGAAACAGGTTGAGAAGATCTATACCGATAAGGGCGACGCGCAAACATTCATTAACTACGCGGGTACCACCTCCATCGGTAACTATACCACTGCCGAGCAGGAAAGCATCATGATAACCGCTGCCAACAACCTGTACCTTAAAGGCGACTGGCAGGGAACGGTGAACGCGGTGAATGCCTACTTGGATAAATTCCCTACCAAGCAGATATATGACAAGCAAGCCCGTTACCTGCGTGCGCAGGGATTGGCTAACCTGGGCCGTACACAGGAGGCTGTGGTTGATTACAACTTCATCCTGAACGACTGGACCAGTGCTTATACCGAAAAATCATTGATCAGCATGGCTAAACTTTATATCTCACAAAAGAAATATAATGATGCCGTGGTATTCCTTAAGCGTTTGGAAACCAACTCGGAGTACAAGGCCGATTATACCTACGCGGTTAACACGTTGTTGTACTGCTACGATCAGATGCAGATGTCTGACGATGTGTTGAAATACGTGGGCATTGTTCGCGCGAATGAAAAGACCGGGCAGGAAGATAAATTCCGTACAGGTTTATATGCCGGTAAGGCTAACCTTGAATTGGGTAATACTGATGCCGCTATCAAGGAGTTCAACTATACTATCAGCAACACCAAAACCGTTGCTGCGGCCGAGGCTAAGTACAACATCGCTTTAATTGAATATAATCAGGGTAAATACAAGGCATCGCAAAAAACATGTTTTGAGATAGCCAAGGATTTCCAGAACTATGAGTACTGGGCCGCCAAAACATTTGTTTTGCTGGCTGATAACTACATCAAGCTAAAGGATAATTACCAGGCTACCGCCACCCTGCAAAGTATTGTTGACAATTACGCTGTTAAGGATGATGTACTAACCGATGCGAAACAAAAACTGGCTAAACTTAAAGGTATCAAGATAACACCTGAAACTACAAAAACCGACAGTACCGATACTACCGGCACTGCCGTGCAGGACACCACCCAGCAATAACAGGAACCATCAACGAGAACCAACGAGCAACAGACACATGAAATTAAGATACACCTATATATTGTTCACCGCGCTAACAGCATGCTACGTTATGCCGGCCGGCGCGCAGGTTAAGAACACTACTAAAAAAGGGCAAAAAACCGCCACACCGGCATCGCAAAACAATGCCAAAAAACTGGGCGACGCGGCATCAAAAACCGTACAGGATACTACCAAGAAAGCAGGGCAAAACAACAAACCTAACGAGGGTGGAGCCATATCTGAGGAGATCGTGGTAACTACATCGTACAAACCGGTACTGGCCGACGCGGTGAAGATACGCCGTAACCCTGATCTGGAAGATAAGACACCTTTTAAGGCGCCGTTAACCTACAGTTCGGTTGATAAGCGTTTAACTAAGGATAACGAGATACAACAGCTCGAGGCCATGAAACGCCCGCCTGAGCGCGACTCGATACCGACCAATAACTATGTTAAGGGTGGCTTGGGTAGCATGAAAACCACTTTTGGCGAGGGCTACTTCTCAAACGGTGCCGACGAGGCTTTGCAGGTTGGTGGTTACATCAAGCACTTTTCGCAAGGTTCATCATCATTCAACAAACAAAATGAGAGCCGTAACGAGCTGGGCGTATTTGGCAAAAGCATTACTGATGAGCATACCATGCGTGGTACCATTGGTTACAAACGCCGTGGTGTGAATTTTTACGGCTACAACCGCGATCTGGAAACACCAACGCAGTTTGATCCGCAAAAACAAGCGTTCAACACCCTGTCTGCCGAGGGTGAACTGGCCAAGAACTATCGTGATGTAGAGAATGATTTTACGTATGCCTTAAAACTGAACGGTTACGTGTTCAACAACTCGTTCAACGCTAAGGAGAATAACCTGGTATTGTCGGGCTTTATCAACCAAACCGTTAAGCAGTTTTACGCGGGTTTGGCGGCATCGCTTGATCTGGGTACGCAAAAGGATAGCCTGTATTCGTACAGCAACAGCATCATCCGCCTGAACCCTTACATTAAATTCCAGGGTGAGAATTATAAGATAGACGCGGGTGTAAACATTACCAAGGAGTTTGGTTTGAGCAGCCGTTTCTCTATTTTCCCGGCGGCTAAGCTGGAGTTCCAGGTGATACCTAAATATGTGCGTTTGTTTGCCGAAGCGAAGGGCGATATCAACAAAGCATCCATCCGCGATTTTGCAGAAACCAATCCGTTCATCAACGAAAACATCACCCTTAAAAACTCTGCCGACCGCTTAGCGTTAAGCGCGGGTTTAAAAGGCACACTGGCACCGGGGCTGGGCTTTAAGGCTACCTTCTTCCGCAACAGTGTTAAGGATATGCCGCTGTTCGTGGCCGGCTTTTCAACCATTGGCGCAAACAATAAATTCAACGTAATTTATGATGACGGTACCGCTACTGTTAGCGGCTTTACCGGCGAGCTTGACTTTAAGGCTACTGACGATCTGAATATATTTGGCCGTGCCGAATTTAAGGATTACAAGATGAACACCGAGGAGCAGGCCTGGAACATGCCTAAGTTTAAACTGACCGCCGGTACCATCATCCGCATTAGTGATAAGGTGAACATTAACGGCTCGTTACTGATACGCGGCAACGCTTACGACAGGATATTTGACCCGACAAGCAGCGTAGCTAATGATTTTCAACGTGTTGAGATAAAATCGTTTGTTGACCTTAATGGCGGCGCCGAGTACAAGGTAAACAAGCAATTTACCGTATTTGTACAGGTAAATAACATACTTAACAATACAAACCCAACGTGGCTGTATTATAATAACTATGCTTTCAATATTTTTGGCGGCGTTGGTTACGCGTTTTAGTTTTTTTGTACTTTTACGGGAATGGACTTAGCCTACTACTTGATAGAATTACTGGGGCAACGTGGCGAGGTGAGTATACCGGGCTTGGGTCGTTTTTATTATGCACGGGCAAATGCCTTTTATAATGATGATGAGGCACGTGTTTACCCGCCGGGCCAATCGCTGGAGTTTGAACAGCGGCCGGTAAGCAGTAATGATACCTTTGCCGAATTCATCTCACAAAAAAAGAACATCTCCATGGCATCGGCAAAGTATTTTGTTGATCGCTATGTAAATGATATTGTGTTGGAAAGTGCCATTCGTGATTTTGCCATTGGCGATAAGGGCTGGCTGCGTAACGAGGGCAGCAAAATAGTTTTCAGGAATGCCGACAAATCCGCGGGCAGCAAAGCCTACTTTGGTTTACCGGCAATTGATCTGCCTAAAAAAGGCCAAACGGTTGTTAAAACCACAACGGTTATTTTGCAGCCTCCGCCAAGGGTTATTATTGAACCGCAGGAGCCTGCCCTACCACCGGTTGTTGAAGAAGCGCCGGTAGTTGAGCAAGCACCTGTAGTTGAGCAGCCCGAGGTAATTGAGCCAGCCGCTGTAACCCCGCAACCGGAGCCTGTTATTGTTCCTCCTGCTGAGGTTACCGAGATTAAGTTGGAACCCGCCACGCAATTCACCGACCCTATAATGGATAACTCGGAGGTTGAATATGTTGAAGACGAAAAACGCGGTTTAAACGTTTGGGTAATTACGGCTATAGTAATTGCCTTGTTGGGTGTAGCGGGCGTTGGTTTATATATGTACAACCCGCAGCTGCTGGGCATGGGCAACAAACAGGCTGCACCTGTACCGGTACCGGTTACCGATACATTGGCCAACCAGGCCGATACGCCAAAAACCGATACCACAAGTGTGGCACCGGCAGGCAAGGCGGCCGATACCAATGTACAGGGCGAGGCTCAGCAAAACATGAGCCTGAACGATACGGTAAAAACCACCGTAATAAATCCGCAGCCGGAAACTGAAAAGCAACCGGAGGCCGAAAAACCGGCAACTAAAGAACCCGCGAAAACATCGCCGGAAAAAGCTAAACCAACAACAGCAGTAAATACAAATCCGCTGAAAATGGCTTACCCTTACGCGGTTGTTATTGGTGGTTCGTTCACAAAAATTGAAGAAGCAGAGCAGTGCATAGTTAATTATAAAAAAATAGGCATGGACGCCTACATCTTAGCAGAGCCGGGTCATGGCAGAAAGCATAGGGTTGTAATAGCTACCTGTAAATCACTTGCAGATGCATATAAAGAAATAAATAAACTCAAACAATCAAAAAAAGTACGGGATGATCTATATCCCCTGGAAATCACTAAAAAACAATGACACTATTACTACAGATTGCAGATACGGCTGCACAAATGGCTGATACAGTGAACAACGCGGCAGTACCTACTGTACCGGCTGATGATTTGCGCTTTGGCGACCTGATACTGAAAGGCGGCTGGGTGATGATTCCCATTGGTATTTTAGCTGTGTTAGGCTTAGTTATATTTTTTGAAAGATATTTCACCATACGCAAAGCCGCTAAGGATGAATCGAGCCTGATGGCGCAGGTACGTGCCAGCATTATGTCGGGCAACCTGCAATCGGCCGTGGCTATATGCCGCAACAGCAATACACCGCTTGGCCGTATGCTGCAAAAAGGCTTATTACGTATAGGCAGGCCGATAAAGGATATTGAAGGCGCTATTGAAAACGTGGGTAAGCTTGAGGTATCAAAGCTTGAAAAAAATATCGGCATCATAGGTATAGTAGCCGGTATAGCGCCCATGTTCGGGTTCCTGGGTACTATCGCGGGTGTTATCCAGATATTCTATAACATCTCAAAAACTGATAACATCAGCATGGGTGTAATATCAGGCGGTTTATACGTAAAAATGGTAACCTCGGCAGCAGGTTTGTTTGTGGGTATCGTAGCTTACGTTTGCCACCACGTATTGAACATGATGGTTGATAAAGTGATACTGAAACTGGAAACCGACGCTATTGAATTTATTGACCTGTTAGAAGAACCAAGCAAATGAACCTGAGAAAAAGACACGGACGCGTAACGGCTGAGGTGCATACCTCGGCGCTGAACGACATCATGTTCTTCCTGCTGCTGTTCTTCCTCATCGCGTCAACAGTTACCAACCCGAACGTGATTAAGCTGATGCTGCCAAAATCATCATCAGGCCAATCGGTTTCTAAAAAAACCATCACGGTATCGGTAACCAAGGATCTGAAATATTACGTTGATAAAAAGGAAACCCCTGTTGATCAGCTGGAAGCTACCCTTGGCGGCTACAAAAGTTTGGCAACAGAATTGACCATAGTTTTATATGTTGACCGTACCGTAGCCATACAGGATGTGGTACAGGTAATGGACATAGCACAAAAACTGAACATTAAACTGGTATTAGCAACGGAGAAGAAAGGATAGTTCAGTTAGCTCAGTTGGCAGTTTGCAGTTGGCACAGTTTGCAGTTGACTTATATCAATGCAAATTGAGAATCGGAAACTAATAACGACACTGATAACTGCAAACTGCCCACCGCGAACTGGTAACTGAAAACTGGCAACTGCCAACCGGAAACTGCAAACTGAATACTGCACACTGAAAAGAATGGATTACCGCGAAGAAAATAATTATCCCAAGGCATTTTTGGCAACGGGCATTATACTGGCTGTGGTGCTTGCGCTGAGCTACTTTATAGTGCTGCATTCGCTGCCCAAGCAGGAGGATGGCACCGGGGGTATTTTGGTGAACTATGGTACTGTTGACGAAGGTATGGGCGATGCTTACATGAGCATGGAAGAACCATCGGTAGCTGAAAAGGCGAACAATACCCGCCCCGACAAAGTTACCCCTGCCCCACCAACTGAGGAAAAGGTGCAGGCCGATAACAGCGACAAAAATGTAGTTACCCAAAATAACGAGGACGCGCCCGAAGTGGCCGCCAATACCAAAACTCCAAGCCCAACGGTAGCCACCAAGCCCAACAAAACCGAAACCAAACCGGTGGTAAACCAAAATGCTTTGTTTAAGGGCAAAACCAACAATGGCACCGGCAGCGGCGATGGTACAGGCAACACCCCGGGCAACCAGGGCAAAACAACCGGTACCACGCTTACCAACAGCTACGATGGTACAGGCTCAGGCGGTGGCGGCGGTGCAACATCAGCACCGGGATGGGAAAGAGCACCTTCAAAACCGGATGTGGGCAATCGTTTTAACGGGAAGGTAGTTATTGAATTTACGGTAGATAATAGCGGCAACGTAATTAGTGCCGGTGTTGGTCGTGGTTCAACATTGTTAGATGATGCCCTGGTAACCAAATGTATACAGGCCGTACGCAACGCCAAAGTAACACCATCATCAAGCACAGCAGATGGCCGTAAATACACCCAGGTATTTGTATTTAAGAATCAATAAGTTGGTGAGTGGTCAGTAGTGATTAGTCATTGGAGATTGGTCATTAGTCACTTGACATTTGTGAACTGAATATTCATTAAAACAATTACTGCTGTCAGATATTGACGATCGTTATAATATACTGACCAATGACCATTGTCAAATGATTAATGCCCAATGACCATTGCCTACTGACTACTGACCATATGACCTACGCTGAAACCCTCGATTATCTGTTCAGTCAGTTGCCTATGTTTACGCGCATTGGGGCATCGGCCATAAAAAATAATCTGGATAACACCATTGCCCTTTGCCAACTGCTGGGCGATCCGCATAAAAAATTCAAAAGCATACATATTGCCGGTACTAATGGCAAAGGCTCCACATCGCACATGTTGGCCGCCATATTACAAACCGCGGGCTACAAAACCGGACTGTACACCTCCCCTCACCTAAAGGATTTCAGGGAACGCATCCGCGTTAACGGCCAAATGATACCCGAGCAAACAGTTGTTGATTTTGTAGAATACTATAAGGCCGACTTTGAGCGCATACAACCCTCATTTTTTGAGATGACGGTAGCGCTGGCCTTTGATGTTTTCGTTAAAGAGAATATAGATATAGCCATTGTTGAAGTAGGTTTGGGCGGCAGGCTCGATAGTACCAACGTGATCACGCCGCTGCTATCGCTCATTACCAACATAGGTTGGGACCACATGAACATGCTGGGCAATACCCTGCCAGAGATTGCTGGCGAAAAGGCGGGCATCATCAAACCCAATATCCCCGTCATCATCAGCGAACGGCAGGATGAGGTGGCCGATGTGTTCATCAAAAAGGCTCAAGAGCTAAATGCCCATATCACCTTCGCGGCCGATGTGTGGCAGGTAGAAGTTACCGGGCAACAGGATGATGCCTTGATACATAAAAACATTACCGCTAACAACGGCAGCCAAACATATCAACTGGATATTGACCTTACCGGCACCTATCAGCAAAAAAACATAAAAGGCGTTTTGCAAGCGGTTGAACAGTTGCGCACGCAAGGTTTTATAATAACCGATGAGCATGTACAACAAGCCCTTAGACAGGTAAAAGTATTAACCGGCTTGCACGGTCGCTGGGAAGTACTCAGCACCTCGCCCCTAACTATATGCGATACCGGCCATAACCCCGACGGTGTTGAGGAAGTACTGAAAAACATTGCCACCGTTAAGTACCGGCAACTGCACTTTGTAATAGGCATGGTGAACGATAAGGACATAAGCAAGGTACTGGCCATGCTGCCGAAGGATGCCAACTATTACTTCTGCAAACCTGATATTCCGCGCGGACTTGCCGCGGAGGACTTGCAGGTTATGGCCAATGGTTTTGGTTTAACGGGCGATACTTATCCATCGGTAACATCGGCGCTCAATGCCGCGCAGATAGCGGCCGGGGCTAACGATCTGGTATTTGCCGGGGGCAGCACCTTTGTGGTGGCCGAGATAGTTAAGTAGCGCAGCACACACTTTTGCTCATTCGTTAAAAAACGTGATAATTTAATACCGCGTTTGCCTCAAAAGCCTATTTTTACCGCCAACCAACTCATTAAAATATAATGACATATCAACCTGCAAAAAACAGATATCAGAACATGCAATACCGCCGTTGCGGTAAAAGCGGCATTAAGCTGCCCGCTATATCATTAGGCCTGTGGCATAACTTTGGCCATGTAGATGTTTACAGCAATTACCAAAAAATACTGCACCTGGCTTTCGACAGTGGCATCACTCACTTTGACCTGGCAAACAACTACGGCCCGCCTCCGGGATCGGCCGAGGAGAATTTTGGTAAGATATTGAAAGCCGATTTCAGGGGCTATCGTGATGAAATGATCATATCGAGCAAGGCAGGTTATACCATGTGGGATGGTCCGTACGGCGATTGGGGTTCAAAAAAATACCTGGTAGCCAGTTTAGATCAGAGCCTGAAACGCATGGAGCTGGATTATGTCGACATCTTCTACCATCACCGCCCTGATCCGGAAACACCGCTTGAAGAAACCATGCAAGCGTTGGATCTGATCGTGCGTCAGGGTAAGGCATTGTACGCCGGTATATCCAACTATCCGGCAGATCAAGCCGAAGAAGCCATCAAAATATTGAAGCAGCTGGGTACGCCATGCCTTATTCATCAGCCTAAATACTCTATGTTTGAGCGTTGGGTTGAGGGCGGTTTGCTGGAGGTTTTGGAAGATAACGGCGTAGGCTGCATCCCTTTCTCGCCATTGGCGCAGGGGCTGCTTACCAACAAATATCTGAATGGTATTCCGGAGGATTCTCGTGCGGCAAAATCAACCGGGTTTTTACAGAAGGATCAGGTTACCGAGGCACGCATCAGCCAAATAAAACAGTTGAATGATATTGCCGTACAACGTGGTCAAAGTCTGGCCCAAATGGCCCTGGCCTGGTTGCTGAAGGATGAACGCATAACATCGGTACTGATAGGCGCCAGCAAACCCGAGCAATTAGCCGACTCGCTGAAAGCGCTGGATAATATCCAATTCTCGGCAGATGAACTGGCCGGTATTGAAAGCATACTGAAATAACGGTTTTAACAATATTAATGGAAAGGCTATGTAATAATTACATAGCCTTTTTTTGTATTAGCCCAAAACTTATTATTTTGAGCCGGTAATAACCTTTGCTTTATTTCATGAATACCACAACACATCCTAAACCCGACAGATCGATAATTCAACCCTCAAAAGCTTTCAGGCAACAAATAATGCGCTCGGTAAATGCCATTGTGCTGTTTGTTATTGTTTACCTGCTATTACTATTAGGCGCAATAGTTTGTGCCGTAATATTTGGCGCCTTGGGCGTGGGCCTTATGGCATTAAAAATACATTGGGTAACATTAGCGCTTGGCCTTGGGCTCATATTTTCGGGGCTGATGCTGGTTTACTTTGTTATCAAATTCATCTTCAAAAAAACCGGTGAGGATACTGATGGCCGTTACGAAATATTCGAGGCCGACCAGCCCGAACTGTTCAGCTTTATCAGGCAGTTAACCACCGAAACAGGTACCGATTTCCCGAAACACGTTTACCTATCGCCAGAGGTTAATGCTTCGGTTCACTACAACTCCAGCTTTTGGAGCATGTTTTTGCCGGTGCGTAAAAATCTTACTATCGGCCTGGGATTGGTGAACAGTCTTAACCGGTCGGAGTTTAAATCGGTATTGGCGCACGAGTTCGGTCACTTTTCGCAACGCAGCATGAAATTCGGCAGCTATGTATATAACATGAACAAGGTGATATACAACATGCTGTATGATAACGAAAGCTACGAACGCATTATTGATAAATGGGCAGGCTTCCACTCCTTTTTTAGAGCCACGGCTTGGCTAAATGTGCAAATTATTAAAGGCATACAGTTTATACTTCAAAAAGTATATGTGCTTTTGAACAAGAACCACATGGGCTTATCAAGGCAAATGGAGTTTCATGCCGATGCTATATCGGCTTATGTTGCAGGCTCAAACAATGCCGTTACCGCATCAAGGCGAATTGGTATTGGCAGCATGTGCTACAATACCATACTAAACTATTGGAATGCCGAGATAAATAATAAAAAACGGGCCGATAACTTCTACCCGCAACATAGCGAAATCATTAAACATTTTTCGGCACATAACCAGCTTGCGTTTGATGCTAACGGGCTGCCAGTGGTAAGCCATCGTATTGCCGCGCTTGATAACGAGCAGGTAGTTATTGAAGATCAATGGGCATCACACCCTTCAAGCAAGGATAGGGAGGCTGCGCTTGAGGCACTGAACATTCAGCAACCCGTTGAGGACGACAGCGCCTGGACATTGTTTAACCACGCCGAACAACTGCAATGTGAGTTTACGGATAGAATGTACTCATCTATTAACGATAGCAACCAGTTTGTAAAAGTTGATTTCGCGTCTTTTAAAACAACTTATTACAAACAGGTTGATGATGACAATTATCAACCCGAATACCGGGGCTATTATAACAGGCGCCCGGTAAATACTTTTGATATTGACGAAGCCATACAACAAGCGCAAAACACCAACACCGGCCTTACATTTACCTACATTTTTACCGACGAGAAAAGCAACCTGCCCAAACGTGTTAACTCGCTTGCCGATGATATTGCCAAACTGGATGATATTATTGAAAAGCGTGTTGAAAAAAGCGTAAAGACCTTTGACTTTAAAGGATCGAAATACAAAAGTATTGAAGCAAGCGCTGTTAAGGATATTTTGGTACAGGAGCAGCAAGATGCCGAAAACCAGATAAAGGAACTGGATAAGCAACTGTTTATTACGGCCTACACCAATGCTGATGCTGGCGAACAACAAAAGCTAAAAGATGATTATGCCCTGTTATTTAAATACCAGGAGCAGGATAGTAATGACTATGAGGTATACAGCAATACATGGGCGGCGCTATCGCCGTTGTTCAATACTATGCCTTATGCTGATATTGAGCGTGCAGTTAACCAGCTATACAAAGTTGAAAAGCGCTTAAAGGAACGCCTGAACGAGATAGCCAACAGCAACATATACAAGGCTGTTACTACCCCTGAACAAGCGGAAGCCATTGAAAAATACATATCAAATAAATGGACATACTTTACACATCCCAATTATGACAATGAAGCCATTGGCGCGCTTGAGGGTGCATTGGTCAGTTACTTTGATGTAATAAACGAGCGTACGTTCAAGTTCAAAAAGGAATTATTTGAGCTACAACTCGCAGCCCTTAATAACAAAAAAGCAGGCTTGTAGGCCTGCTTTTTTGTTGAATATACCCGTGGTTATTAATAGCCCGGGTTTTGAGTTAATTTAGGATTGAGTATTACCTGTTGCAATGGTATAGCATACAGGTTACGGAATTGCTGCGATGGCTGATGATCCCACCAGCTGCCTGTGGTGAATTTATTGAAACGGATCAGGTCATCCCTGCGGAAGCCTTCAAAAATAAACTCACGGCCACGCTCGTCAAGCAACTCATCTAAGGTAAGCGTTGCTGTGGTGTAGGCATGGTCTGTCCAGTCGGCAGCGCTGTAGGCGCGTTTCTTACAGTCATTTATCAGGGTTACTGCCTCGCCGGTAGCTATGCCACCATTTTTACGCATTAAAGCTTCGGCTTTGGCAAAGTATATCCAGGTTAAGCGGTACAGGTTCCAGTCGGTATTATTGTAGTTAGGGTTTGGCGGCGTACCATCAAAACCAGCAAACTGGTTACCTAAACGATATTTGTTGAAACGCACACCGCTGTTCTCCTCACCATCGCTCATGGTTGATGATGTACCGCCCGATTTATTGCGACGGATGTTATCAACAAACACCAGTTGCTGACCATCGTACTCGTTACCACCGCGGCTAATTACAGGCTCATTAGTTTGAAAATCAACCTGCGGACCGATCAACAACCACTCTGATTTACGCTGATCCTCATCATCATATTTGGTATAGTTACCCGGTACAACCACAATACCATCATTACCATTACGGCTACCGCCATAAATATACTGTTGCTGAAAGTGGAAGAACTCACCTGTCCACGATGGCTGGAAGTTAGCCTGCTGAAACTCATAAGCTATAGAGAATATGCTCTCTTTTGACAGATTGTTATCAGGCTTAAACGCGTCAAGAATGTTGGTATCAAGTGCCATAGCACCATTCAAACCACCGGCTTCGTTATTGATCAGCTTATCGGCAGCGGCAATACAATCATCCCAACGCTGGGTGCCTGTCCATGCTTCGGCATTAAGATAAAGCTCAACCAGCATAGCGTAGCCACCGGCCTGGCTCATACGGCCCAACATACCTTTTGATAGTTTTGGCGCCTGTTCAATGTTGTCTAATATTTCCTTCTCAATAAAATCGAACACCTCTTTACGGGTTGAGTTAGCCGGATACTGATCAGTTGGTACCGGCTCTGATGGGCTCTCGGTAACTATCGGAATATTACCGAACAGATCCATCAGTTTAAGATAATGGTAAGCACGCAGTAGCTTTAACTCGGCTATATATTGAGATTTTTCCTCCTCGGTTAAGCCGATAACCGCGGCATCCTGTTTTTCAATATTTTGGATAGGCACGTTACACAAACCTATACCCCAGTACATCAGTACCCATGCCTGGTTCAGGCCACCCTCGTCAACTGTCCAGGTGTGGTAGTGAAAGCGTTTCCACTTACCGCCATCCTCACCGTGGCGGCCTTTGGTTGGCCATGCCAGCTGATCGCCCGACATTTCGGCAGCGCGCCACCAGCTATCCTGACCTGATGGGGTTCCCCAGGCATTGGCATGTGTATATGGCCTTAACACGGCCGAAATTATCTCGTTACGGTTGGTATAGAATTGATCGCTTCTTAGCGTATCATACGTACTCTCGTCGAGCTTGGTACAGGCATCTAATGATAACAGCATGGTACCCGCTACGGCGATCTTCAATATATTATTCTTGATCTTCATGACTTTCTTTTATGTGAATAGAGGTTAATTAAAATCCAAGGCTTACACCTAATAAGAACGAGCGTGTGCTTGGGTACGGACCACGGCCATCAATACCCGGGCCGAGGCCTGTATCAGGCACAAAGTCAGGATCGTTACCGCTGTAGCTGGTAAAGGTTACCAGGTTTTGGCCGGTTACGTAAGCGCGCAGGCTGCGTACCTTTTTAGTTTTAAGCTTGAAATTGTAACCAAAAGTAACCTCATCAATTTTCAGGAATGAGCCATTCTCCAGGTAATAGTCTGAATACATGTAGGTATCATTGATCTGAGCGTATTTGGTAAAGGCATCATTAAGCAGGTTACCGCCCGATACTTTATTACCGTATGACAGGGCTGTAGTGTTCAGGATGTCGAAATCAAATTTACCACGCATAAATACACGCAGGTCAAAATTCTTGTATCTGAAGTTGTTGGTCCATGAGGCGTAGTATTTTGGTATAGCGTTACCAATTGGTGCCAGATCGGTTTGATCGCGGTATGGCGAGTTATTGATCTCGGCATTTGATATCTTTTCGCCATTACGGTTGTAGAATAACCATTTGCCATCATCAGTAAAGCCGGCAAAACGCTTACCCCAAAACTGGCCAAGCGGGCCACCCTCGTAAGTGCGTATAGCGTTACCCAGATCACCGGCACCACCAATACCACCAAATGAGCGCATATCAACCTTGAATATATCATCAGAGTATGAATCCAATGTGTTTTTGGTTGTACTTGCCGCAACATCCATATTCCATGCAAAATCCTTGTACTTAATGGCTGCAAAGCTTACGGCCAACTCAATACCTTTTGCTGATATGGTACCCACGTTAGCGTAGATATTATCGCGCACGTAAGGTGGCTGCGGAGTTACGTATGAATCTAACAGATCGACCGTTTTACGCTGAAACAGGTCGAGCGCACCGGTAATACGGTTGTTGAACAAGGTGAAATCGGCACCAATGTTAAGCTCTTTCTTTTTCTCGTAACGCAGGTTCGGGTTCGGGTTACGGTCAGGGCCATAGGTTTCTCGGTACTGGCCATCAGGATACAAGTATATACCACCCGTGCCTAAAGTAACCAGCGATGCGTAGTTGTTAAAGCCTGAGTTACCGGTAATACCGTAACCAACACGCAGTTTCAGGTTATTTACAAAGTTTACATCCTTCATAAAATCCTCCTCGCTGATGGTCCAGCCTGCTGATGCCGCCGGGAAGTAACCCCATTTATGGTTGGCACCAAAACGCGACGAACCCTCGCGGCGTAAACTCACCTGTAACAGGTATTTATCTTTATAAGCATAGTTAACACGACCTAAGAAAGCGATAAGCTTATCATCATTTTTAAAGCTTGACATGGTGGCTTTGCCTGATTGCAGCTGGTTACCCGCGCCCAGGTTGTTCTCCATAAACCTATCATTCAGGAAACCGTAGTTGGCTGCCGAAAAGCCTTCGTAAACATTGTAACGGTAGCTATAACCTAATACGGCGTTGATGCTATGGTCGTCAGCAATTATTTTGTTGAACTGGATGGTTGGCTCAAAAGCATAGTTTTGGCTTAATTGAGTTGAGCGCTCGGCATAGCCACCACCCTGGTAAATATCATTCTCGCGCGAGAACTCGCCGTATATACTGCGGTACAGGCCATCAATATAGCTGTTACGCTGTACCGATCCGAATATCGAACCTTTTAAGCCTGGTATAAATTCGTACTCGGCCTTACCATCAGCTGATATGGTTGACTGCTGGCGTTTGTTAGTTTCCTGCTGTAAGCGGGCAAACTGGTTAGTACTGGTATTTTCAAAGTAGAAAGTTCCATCCTCATTATAGTTTGATAATGTTGGGTTACGTATAAGCTGATCTTCCCAGCCATCGCCACCCAAAAGATTGATCTTGGCAAAGTTACCTGCCAGGTTTACGGCTACGTTAAGCTTATCATCCAATCCTTTTTGGTTAACGCTTAAGCGTACGGTGTATTCCTTACGACCGTTCTCCTTAGCAAAGCCTTGCAGATCGCGATAGTTAACGCTGGCGCGGTAGTTTGTTTTGCTGGTACCGCCAGTCATGGCAAAGTTGTGGTTTTGCGACAGGTTACCGTGGTTAACCAACTGGTCAAAAAAGTCTGACGAGTTACCGTAATCGGTACCGGTTATCTGGCCCGAGGCTAAACGTTCCCTGAATTGCGCTGCCGTCATAAAATCAGGTATGCGGGCCAGGTACTCTTTACGGAAGTAGTTAGAGTAAGTGAACTGTGCCGGGCCTTCTTTACCTTTTTTGGTAGTTACCAAAATTACACCCGCGTTGGCGGTTGTACCGTAAATAGCCGCGCCCGAACCATCCTTCAATACGTCAATAGACGCGATATCATCCTGTTGTAACAGATCGAGGTTACCGCCGGGTATACCATCAATTACCACCAATGGCGATGCGCTACCTGTTAAAGTGGTAACACCACGTAGCTGTATGCTGGTACCGGTATTAGGGTTACTGCCCGAGCGGCTTATTTGCAAACCAGCAATTTTACCCTGAATAAGATCCATTGGGTTACGCGCGCCGCTCTGCCTAAAGTCCGACGTATCGGCGTGGCCCGTGGCCGAGGTGATCTCTCCCTTTTTTTGCGAACCGTAACCTACTACCACCACGGTATTCAATCCGCGCGATTCTTCAAGCAGGGTTACGTTAATATCAGTTTGGGTACCTACGGCTACATCCTTTGAGGTAAAACCTATTGAGGTTACGGTAAGTACTGCATTATCACCAGGTACGGTGATCTTGAACTTACCATTCATATCTGAGGCTACGGCTGTTGTTGTGCCTTTAATTTTTATAGTGGCGCCGGGTAGTGGTAATTTTTGCTTATCAACTACAGTACCGGTAATTTGCTTTTGCGCAAAGGCCTGAAGTGATAACATGCTGCTGAATAGTACAGCTAAAAAGAAAGTGAGCTTTTTCAGGGGTGGACCCTGATTGGATGTGCATTTTTTTACATGCGGACGCACCCCCGCCAGGTTAAAAGTGATCTTCATAAGATAAATTTATAAGGTGTGTAAAACCACATGCCGAGGGTAGGCACGTGCAGTATAGTTTAAATCGGCATCTAACCTATAACTTTATTTATTTAAGCACAACAAAAATATTTTTCCACATTTAAAACAATGGCTTAAATAACACTTAAACGCATCAAAAAATTGATAAACCGTTTTATTTACAGCGAAATGAAGTTTTTTGTAATATTCCCGTTACAGTTAAACCTTTTAGCAAAACTTACAGTAAAAAGGCTCGAATAACTTATAATTAAAAGGCAAAACCTTTAAGAATATCCGAACCTACACCCGGCTAATATGGAAGTTTTGATCATCCACTTTAAAACTTTTGCCTCCACCATCACCAAGCATGGTTTTTATAACCGTATATCCCGCTATTGGCGGATATTTTGCCATAATAATTGTATTTTTAACAGGCATACTTTTAGCGCGATACTTTTGCCGCAACGTACCCTCGCAATACCCCTATCATACATGAAAATTATTTTTGCCGCTGCTTTACTTCTGCTACTTGCATCGTGCCGTAAAACGAATGATGATGCATCATCAACCAGTCGCGTAAAGGTTATTAATGAGGGCATCCCTAAATATACCTCGGCCGATGTTGCCGCCGAAGTTGATGGCATGTTAACCGAAAAGCCCAAACTGGTGGTGTTGATGATAGGTACCAATGATGTATCGCGCATGGGGCCCTATAGTGATTATGCCGATAACCTTACACACATTATAGGCCGTATTAAGCATGCCGGAGCCAGGGTTTTACTGATGAGCCCGCCACCAAGAGGCATTGATGTAATTACAAGTCCCGATTATTTTTTGAACGACCGTAACGATACCATTGAAACTATTAACGACTCCTTAGCTCGCGAGCTGAACTGCTATTACCTAAACATCAACAAGGCCTTTAAGGATGCCGGAACCCCAAATGCTACCAAAAACAGCATGGTATATAACGCCATAAACAATGCCTCAAAGCCCGATGGCATACACCTGACTATAACAGGCAAAGAGTTTATTGCTGATACCCTGGCTGCATATATAAAGCAAAACTTTACCGAAGATGAATACCTTATTGTAGTTTGTATGGGCGATAGCCTTACGGCAGGCGGCTCAACAGGGTATCCGGCTTACTTGCAAAAAAAATTAAGGGCAAAATAACATCGTTACAATTACTGTTTATCAGCCCCTTACACAATATTTTTCACTAAGCACAATATTCAAAACATTCGCATCAAAATCCTGTTAGGTTCATAACTTTAACAACAGTTATGACCGGCAGAAAATTACTCCCCCCTTTTTACGAACAACTTGCTTTAGTACTTATCGGCATCATATCGCTCAGTTACCTGGTGATATTAGGCAAAGAAATACTTGACCCGCTTATGTTCGGGTTTTTATTTGCAGTGCTGCTGCTGCCCGTGTCTGATTTTTTGGAGCGTAAACTCAGGTTTCCGCGCAGTATTTCGTCATTCGCGGCAATCATTCTGTTTGTTGGCTTTATCAGCTTGGTGGGCTACCTGGTGGGTTCGCAAATATCATCGCTGGCATCAGACTGGCCTATGCTAAAAACCCAGATCACGCAATCAATAGATAGCATTCAAAGCTGGATTGAGGTATCGTTCCACATCAATACCGACAAGCAGATGAACTACGTTCACGATACCACACAAAAGATCATGGAATCGGGTACTGTGGTGCTGGGTACTACCTTCGGGGCGGTATCGTCATTGCTGCTGTTCTATGTATTTATACTGATATTCACCTTTTTTATACTGTTTTACCGCAGGTTGCTGATACGCTTTATTATGCGCGTTTTCAGCGATGACCATTCAACCACCGTGATGGATGTGGTGGAGAACATCCAAAAAATACTACGCCAGTATATTGTTGGTTTAATACTGGAGATGGTAGTTGTATCGGGTATAACCTGTGCCGTTTTTTGGATATTGAACGTTAAGTACGCCGTGCTGCTGGGCATTATTGTAGGCTTGTTCAACATCATTCCTTATATAGGCATATTTACAGCATTGCTGTTAAGCTGCATTGTAACTTTCGCTACCGGCAGTGTGCAGCAAACGGTTACGGTTGCCGTATCGGTAATTGGTATACACGCGCTGGATGCCAACGTGTTGCTACCTATCATCGTAGGCTCAAAAGTACGCTTGAACGCGCTGATTACCTTTATCGGTATTATTGTGGGTGAGATGATTTGGGGGCTGTCGGGTATGTTCCTTTCCATCCCGGTCATCGCCATCTTCAAGATCATATTTGACCGTGTGCCGAGCCTTAAACCTTGGGGCTACCTGCTTGGCGGCGAATACGAGTATGAGGACAAAGCCCAAAAAGAATTGAAAACCGAATAATAGCCTGTTTTGATGTAGCTTTGCGCATCAACAAATAATACTATGCCCGGTAAATTTTTGAGGTTATTGGCTATCGCGATGCTGTTATTTATGTCAGCATCGGCACAAAAAAAAGCACCATCATTCAGCATCATTCCGTTAGGTGTTAAGGGTGGTATTGACGAGAGCAACCTATCAGCCTATATGGTTAGCGCGGCAGGCAGCAATAACTATATATGTATGGATGCCGGCACGCTGCACTCGGGTATTGAAAAGGCCGTGAGCAAGCACACCTTTAAGGTACCAGCCGAAACGATACTCAAGCAATACATCAAGGGCTACTTTATTTCGCACGCGCACCTCGATCATGTGTCGGGCCTCATCATCAACTCGCCCGAGGATAGCACCAAAAGCATTTACGGGCTACCATCGTGCCTCGAAACTATCAAGACCCACTATTTTACCTGGGCAAGCTGGGCCAACTTTGCCGATGACGGCGAGAAACCGGCACTCAAAAAATACTCGTATAAACCTATGGAACCGGGTAAACCGGTTACCGTTGATGGTACGGGGCTAAGCGTACAGGTATTTCCGCTGAGTCACTCTAACCTTGTTGGGGCTGCCTATTTGGTAAAAAACAATGATGCTTACGTACTTTACCTGGGCGATACCGGACCCGATGAGGTAGAGAAAAGTACCAAACTGCGCGAACTATGGCAGGCCATTGTCCCGCTGATCAGCAAGGGGGAATTGAAAGGCATTATGATAGAGGTATCATATCCTAACGAGCAGCCTGATAAAAGCTTATTCGGTCACCTCACGCCTAACTGGCTGATGAAGGAGATGCAGGTGTTACAAAGCCTTACCGGCGAGGGTAAACTAAAGGGCTTTAACCTGGTGGTTACTCACGTTAAGCCTCCGCAAAAAAACATCGAAAAGTTAAAGCAGCAGCTTAAACAGCAAAACACGTTAGGCCTGAATTTGATATTCCCCCAACAGGGCAAGCGAATAGAACTCTAATTATTGCGTTTCGAGCAGATCGACGCAGTTTTTGGCTAAGGTAGCAAGGCGGGCCTTTATTCCGGCCAATCCGGCGGTATCATTTATTTTTTTGTAGAGCGAGGTAATGGTGTTCATGGTATCCTCATTCGGGTCGCAGGCCTGGGCTTTTTCCAAGTGGGCTATAGCTTTTTTTACCGATGTAATGTGTGCCCAACGGGTATCGGGAGTTGAATTAGCCTGAACTTTTTTCTCGTTATCCTCGGCCTCCTTTATATAAATGTACCCCAGGGCAAGGTGCGCCACATAGTAATTGGGCACATGCGCCACTACCCTTTCGTAATACACTTTGGCTTCGGCAGGTTGCCTTTCCTCGTAAAGCTTCCCTAATATATTATAGTAGTTAACACGGGCTTTAGGTGGCAGTGCGGCGGTATCGGCCATTATTTGTTCGGATACGCGTTCGGCATTGTCGGTATTGCCCTCAAACATAGCCATATTGAGATCGAGGTAGCTATCAAAAACAGCGGCGCTATCAACTGTTTGCGCTTTGGCAAAGGTGCCGCACAGCAGTATCATCACACAAAACATTACTCTTTTAAGCACGATAAATGTTTAACGGTTTATATTTAAATATAGTGCTATCGGGCTTATTGTCAAACGTTTTTTGTTATATAATTTGGCATCAGCACTTAAACATAAGCGAACACCAAGTGTAACGAAAGCGAACGCCCCGAACAATTAAAATCAACGCAAACAACTAATAAACAACAACTTACACGCATGGCACATAAATAGTATTTATTCATCTAAGCGAGTATTACCTATTATTTTTTAAACGATATTCATCAGCCGTATCATGCTAACACATTACCTTAAAATAGCTTTTCGAAACATGCAGAAGCAAAAAATGTATGCCGCTATCAACATCGGTGGGTTTGCCATTGGCATTGCCGCCTGTATTTTAATATCGATATACATACGTAACGAAACCAGTTACGACCAAACCAACCGCAATAAAGAGAACGTTTACCGCGTGCTTGGTAAAATGACCATGGCGGGCACTACCTTTTATGGTACAAGCTTTCAGCCGCCCATGTCAAAAGCCTTGCTGAGCGATTTTCCGCAGGTAAAAAAGGCTGGTCGCATTATGCACAACAGGCTGTTTGGCGGCACCGAGAACCAGATACGCCGCACCGACCAGGTAAACAACAACTACGAAGCCGGCTTTTGCTTTGCCGATAGTTCAACACTCGATATACTGGATATACCGATGGTTTACGGCAGCAATATAACCGCCTTAAAAGCACCCAATACGGTAGTAATATGCAAAAGCCTGGCCGATAAATACTTCCCTAAACAAAACCCGATAGGCAAAACGCTGATATTTAACAACAACACCCAAAAACCATTAACCATAGGCGGCGTAATGCAGGATTTTCCGGCTAACTCGCATATGCAGTTCAGGGGTTTTATATCACTATCGGGCCTTGGTTTTTGGGATGGTGAGCAGGAAAGCTGGTACTCCAGCAACTACGGCATCTACCTGCAAATGAATCCGGGAGTGGATATCGATGCATTCAGCAAAAAAATGAGCGACCATATACTTGACGAGTATGTGATACCAAGCATGAAGCAAAATGGGCAGGCCAATACCGCCGAGGTAAGGAAAAACGCCCACCTGATATTGCAACCACTTACTGACATCTACCTAAAATCGTACAATATTGAGGAGGATCATATTAAACATGGCGATGCACGCTTTATTTGGCTTTTTGCGGGCATAGCCGGTTTTATACTGATACTGGCCTGTATCAATTTCCTTAACCTATCCACAGCACGGTCTGCCAACCGTGCCCGCGAGGTGGGTGTGCGCAAGGTTATCGGCTCAACCCGCGCCAACCTGATCAGGCAGTTTTTAACCGAATCACTATTGTACAGTTTCTTTTCGTTCGTGCTGGGTGTTGTGCTGGCCGCGTCGGCCTTGCCGGTGTTTAACAATGTAGCCGGCACGCAGCTCGCTTTGCCATGGATGGAGTGGTGGTTGCTGCCTGCCTTAATAAGCAGCGCCATTGTTATAGGCTTAATAGCGGGAATTTACCCTGCGTTCTACCTATCCTACTTTAAACCCGCAACTACGCTAAAGGGCTCTATCAGCATGGGTACCCGCAACTCGGGCTTGCGTAGCGGACTGGTGATATTCCAGTTCACGGTATCCATTGTGCTTATCATCGGCACGGCGGTTATTTTTAAGCAGATGCAGTACATTCTTAATTCAAAAATTGGTTTTGATAAAGAGCAGGTAGTAACCATTGAGGGTGCTGATGCCCTTGGCCCGCAAACGGCAGCGTTTAAGGCAGAACTACTTAACCTGCCTTTTGTAAAGAATGTTACCGTTAGCGACTTTTTACCTATCAACAGCACCAAGCGTAACGGCAACTCGTTTTACAACGAGGGCCGTGAAAAACAGGATGCGCCTATACGCAGCCAGCATTGGGTTATTGATGAAAACTACCTGGCTACCCTGGGTATTAAACTATCAGATGGCCGCAATTTCCGTACGGATATGCCTACCGACTCGCAGGCTACCATCGTGAACAGATCAATGGTTAAGCAACTGGGGTTGAAGAATCCGCTGGGTAAGGTGATCACCAATGGTTATGAGCACCTCACCATTATAGGTGTGGTTGATGATTTTTACTACGAATCGTTAAAACAGCAGGTTGAACCTTTAGTAATGATATTGGGCAACAGCAACAGCATGGTATCAGTAAAACTAAAAAGCAGTGATATGCGCGCCGCCATTGCCGCCATAAACAGCACCTGGAAACAGTTTCAACCACACCAAACCATGCGATACGATTTTTTAGATCAAAGCTATGCCGCCATGTACAGCGATGTAAAAAGCACGCAATATATATTCACCGGTTTTTCGGTACTGGCCATTGTGGTGGCCTGTTTGGGCTTGTTCGCACTGGCAGCCTTTATGGCCGAGCAGCGCAGCAAGGAAGTAAGCATACGCAAAGTACTGGGCGCATCGGTAACCAACCTGTTCGCGCTGCTTACGGGCAACTTTCTTAAGCTGGTGCTGATATCGCTGGTTATCGCCATCCCGATCGGCTGGCTGGCCATGAACAAATGGCTGGAGGATTATGTGTACCGTATACAACTCAGCTGGGATATCTTCGCCATATCGGGCATAATAGTTATCATTATTGCCCTGGTAACCGTTTGCTGGCAGGCAGTGAGCGCGGCGCTGGTAAACCCGATAAAAAACCTGCGGTCCGAATAATAGCAACCAATCACTCTATATATAACCCCTTTAACTAACAAAGGCATTTACCGCTTGGTAAATGCCTTTTTATTTTATAATGATGCTATGCTTAACTTTTTATGATAGCGTACAAATGCTCATCCATCACCTCGCCGTTTTTAACAATGGCTGAGCGTAGTATTGCTTCAAGGGTATAGCCCGCCTTTTCGAGCACCCGTTGCGATGCCTTGTTATGGGCGAACACACCGGCGAATACCCGGATAAGGCCGATATTGAACGCGTACTCCGTCAGTAACTTCACAGCCTCAGTGGCATAGCCTTTGCCCCAATAGGGTTCGCCTAACCAATAACCTATTTCGGCATTGTTGCGGTGAATATCTATTTTTACGGTTATGCCGCCAACGCCAATAAACTCATCATCCGCAAAAATACCGAACACATGAGGTATAGCTCCGGTTACCGCGGCCTCAATAAATTCCCCGGCATCAGCAATGGTATAAGGGTGCGGAAAAATATCGCGCAGGTTACGGGCAATATTGGGGTTATCGGCCAATTGTTGCAACCTCTCGGCAGGCACATTATCAAATCCCCACAGTTTTAACATTGGGCTATTTTTTTTCCATGTAATCAGTTATCTCGAACGATATATCGTTGTACGGGATGTCGCGCTTTAATATCTTCCAGTTACCATCAAGCAGGTAATAGGTTGGTACACGGCTGATGCCCCATGCTTCCACGTTCTTTGATTCGTTACCTTTCAGATCTGAAAACTGAGGCCACTTCATGTTATCCTCTTTTATAGCTTTTAGCCAGTACTCCTTATTCTCATCCAGATCGATGCTGATGATATCAAACTCCTTACTACTGTTCACCTGGAAAAACAACTTGCTATTCATTTGCAGGTGATTTTGGCGGCTAACCTCGTTACCGGCACGCCAAAAATCGATCAGTATTATTTTTTTACCGGCGAATGCCTTGCGGTCAAAGGCTTTACCGTTGGCATCGGTACCAAAAATATCAGGCGCTGTTTGGCCGGCCACCAGTTTGGCTAAACCGGCAAGCTTGGGGCCTATCTCTTTACCCTCCTCGGTATTTTTGGCTTCATCGCTCAGCTTATTATACAGCGCGTAGTAGCGTGCAGGGTCATCCTTATAATCAACCTTTTTTATAAAGTGAGCCGCTATGGTACTTTTAGGATATTTTTCGATGAATTTTTCAATCACCGTAGCCTCAACCGCTACTTGTTCCTGCTGTAACTGCTTTAACTTATCAACCCTTTCGAGGTAAGCGGCACCTTCAAGGCTCTTACCTTCGCTGCTTCTTAAAAAGGCGCGTTCATCCTTTACCTTTTGGGCAATGTCAGCCACCAATTCATCAGCAAGGGTATAATAGGCTGATAACTCGTTTTGAATTTTTGAATCGGTTTTGATCTTAGGATACTTGGTCAGATCATTACCATTTATCTCGATGTTGTATTTGCCATCCTCCAGGTATACCTCATAAGGTATATGGGTTTTCTTGTTATCAAGCATATTGGTCACCTTTATCTGGTAATAACCGGCATATTCCAGTATCTCGTTAATTTTAAATTTACCGTCAACAATGTTATCGCCATAAAGCGGCTTGTTCAGCACATCAACAATGCCAAAAACACCATTTTTAATACCGGGCGCGGTGCCCTCTATCTCCACTCGGTCGGCACGGTTACAGGCCGAAAAAACTACTGTAATAAGTAACAGGTATAAATATTTCATGTTCATCAATATATAACAGGCGAAGATAGACTTATGTGTGTAAATTTTGTGTAACCAAATAAGTGCTTAGATTGTTTCTAAATAGCTATTAAAGCCTCATATTATGTGAACCATTTACACGGTTTTACTATTTAATAGATACTTTTGCCGAAATAATCAAAACTTCATAATGAGCGAATTTAAACAAACCTTTAACTCGTCGCTGGGCAAGAAGCTGATCATGGCTTTAACAGGCTTGTTTTTGTGTACTTTCCTAATTGTTCACCTTAGCGGTAACCTTGCACTTTTTAAACATGATAACGGCCAGGCTTTCAATGCCTACGCTAACTTCATGACGCATTTTCCGCCTATCAGGGTGGTATCGTACCTGTTGTACCTGTCAATACTGGTGCACACAATTTATGCTATTGTTTTAACGGTTAAAAACCGTAAAGCCCGTCCTGTCGGTTATGCTTCGGCAACAAAATCACCAACCTCATGGTCGTCAAAAAACATGGGTTTGCTGGGTTCTATCCTGTTTCTTTTCATCGTGATACACATGAAAGATTTTTGGTTTAAGTACCACCAGGATGATTTTACAGGCAAAAGCACCCACGTTATTCCGTTTAAGGAGTACAAAACCGACCTGGTAACCGGCGAGCAGCTTTCGGCACGTGATCTGCCTCCGGGCGATTACCACTACGCTGTATTTACCGAAGGCAGTGTTGAAACCATGGTAGCTAAAGACCTTAACCAAACCGTTGAAATTGCCTTTAAGCAATGGTGGTATGTGGCATTCTATGTAATTGCGTTAGGCGCGTTATCATTCCACTTACTGCACGGCTTTCAAAGTGCGTTCCACACTGTGGGTTGGGTTCACCGTAAATACAAACCGATCATTTACTTTATCGGCACCTGGCTTTTCGCTGTGATTATTCCGCTTGGTTTCGCGGCAATGCCGGTAGTTTATTTTTTCTGTAGATAAGGTTTATTGTTGATATGATGCGGCTGCAAGGCCGATCAAAAATATAATTGTAAGAGATGACTTTAGATGCTAAGATTCCCCAGGGCCCTTTGGCCGAAAAATGGAGCAAGCATAAATTTAACCTTAAGCTGGTTAACCCGGCCAACAAGCGTAAGTATAACATTATTGTTGTGGGTACGGGTTTGGCAGGCGCATCAGCCGCGGCTACTTTGGCCGAGCTTGGTTACAATGTTACAGCGTTTTGCTTTCAGGATAGCCCACGCCGTGCGCACTCTATTGCCGCACAAGGTGGTATAAACGCAGCAAAGAACTATCAAAATGACGGTGACAGTGTTTACCGTTTGTTTTATGATACCATTAAAGGTGGTGATTACCGTGCCCGCGAAGCCAACGTTCACCGTTTGGCCGAGGTATCAGTAAATATTATTGACCAGTGTGTGGCTCAGGGTGTGCCTTTTGCTCGCGAGTACGGCGGTTTGCTGGATAACCGCTCATTTGGTGGCGCGCAGGTATCACGTACCTTTTACGCCCGCGGCCAAACTGGACAGCAATTACTTTTAGGTGCTTACTCAGCACTTAACCGCCAAATACACCACGGCAAGGTTAAAATGTACACCCGTACCGAAATGCTTGACGTTGTTGTTGTTGATGGCCAGGCTAAAGGTATTGTTACCCGTAACCTTAAAACCGGCGAAATTGAAACACATGCAGGCCATGCCGTTTTATTATGTACCGGTGGTTACAGCAACGTGTTCTACCTGTCAACCAACGCTATCGGTTCAAACGTAACCGCGGCCTGGAGGGCACACAAACGCGGCGCTTTCTTTGCTAACCCTTGCTACACGCAAATTCACCCTACCTGTATCCCTGTTACCGGCGATCATCAGTCAAAGCTTACGCTGATGTCTGAATCGTTACGTAACGACGGACGTGTATGGGCACCAAAAACAGTAGAGATCGCTCAGCAATTACGCTCAGGCAAATTAAAAGCCAGCGATATTAAAGAGGACGACCGCGATTACTTCCTTGAAAGAAAATACCCTGCCTTCGGTAACCTTGTTCCGCGCGATGTGGCGTCACGTAACGCTAAGGAAATGGCCGATGAAGGTCGTGGTGTAGGTACATCGGGCTTTGCCGTATTCCTTGACTTTGCTGATGCTATTAAGCGTTTAGGTCAGGAAACAGTTGCCGCCAAATATGGTAACCTGTTTGATATGTACGCGCAGATCACTGCCGAAGACCCTTACAGCCAGCCAATGCGTATTTACCCTGCGGTACACTATACAATGGGTGGCCTTTGGGTTGATTATAACCTGAGCACTAACGTACCGGGATTATATGCCCTGGGCGAGTGTAACTTCTCTGACCACGGCGCTAACCGCCTTGGTGCATCAGCGTTGATGCAGGGCTTGTCTGACGGTTACTTTGTTATCCCTTACACTTTGGGTGATTACCTGGCTACCATCGGCCCTAAACCGGTTGATGTTAACCACCCTGCGTTTGAGCAAACCAAACAGGATACACTTGCATATGTAAACAAGCTGCTTGCCCTTAAGGGTAACAAAAGCGTGGTTGAATACCACCGCGAGCTTGGCCACATTATGTGGGAGTACTGTGGTATGGCACGTACCGAAGAAGGTTTGACCAAAGCTAAAGGTCTGATACAAGAGCTTAAAGCTGATTTCTGGAAAAACGCTATCGTAACCGGCGAGAATGAGGAGATCAACGCGGCGCTTGAAAGAGCCGGACGTGTTGCCGACTTTATTGAGCTTGGCGAACTGATGGTTACCGACGCGCTGATGCGTAAGGAATCATGTGGTGGCCACTTCCGCCTCGAATCGCAAACTGAAGAAGGCGAAGCATTGCGCGACGACGAAAACTTCGCATTTGCGGCAGCCTGGGAATTTAAAGGTGAAAACCAACCCGAAGAACTGCACAAAGAGGAGCTGGTATTTGAAAATGTTAAGTTAACACAGAGGAGCTATAAATAAGATTTGAGGGGCAAGAATCAAGAGGCAAGATTTTAACTCTTTATCCTGATTCCTGAATCTTAATTCTACAATCTCAATAAAGATGAGTAACGGAAATATGAACCTGACGCTTAAAGTTTGGCGCCAAAAAAATGCACAAACCTCGGGTAAGTTTGTGACCTACAAAGCTGAGAGTATTTCGGAAGACATGTCATTCCTTGAAATGCTTGACGTGGTGAACGAAAGCCTTACCAAAAAAGGTGAAGAACCTATATATTTTGATCACGATTGCCGCGAGGGCATTTGTGGTATGTGCTCGCTTTATATTAACGGCCGTCCGCATGGCCCTAAGCGCGCTATTACCACTTGCCAGTTGCACATGCGCTCTTTTAAAGATGGCGAAACCATCACTATTGAGCCTTGGCGCGCAGCCGCTTTCCCGGTACTTAAGGATCTGGCGGTTGACCGTTCAGCGTTTGATCGTATACAGCAAGCCGGTGGTTATGTATCTATCAACACAGGTGGTGTGCCTGATGCTAACGAGATAGCCATCCCTAAAGTTATTGCCGACGAGGCCTTTAACTCAGCTACCTGTATTGGTTGCGGCGCTTGTGTTGCGGCATGTAAAAATGCTTCGGCCATGTTGTTCGTATCGGCAAAGGTATCGCAGTTAGGTATGTTGCCGCAAGGCCAGCCTGAGCGTTGGAGCCGTGTACAATCAATGGTTGCGCAAATGGACGAAGAAGGTTTTGGTAACTGTACCAACACCGGTGCTTGTGAAGCCGAGTGCCCTAAAGAGATCAGCCTTACCAATATTGGCCGTATGAATAATGATTTCTTCAACGCCAAATTGTTTAAGGAAGAAGGTGTGCACGATCACGCTCAATAAATATTAAAATATCATACTATCATAAGCGCTCCGACAATACCGGGGCGCTTTTTTTATGCATGAAATTTTAATGAAAAAGTTTAGCATCAAGTACAAATTGTTGTATTTATCATACAAATGTCAGGTATCATGACATTATTAAACCCATTATTATGAGCTTATTATAAATATGGCCTTGTGTTGGATAGTGTGATCGTACAAAATTCTATTTTATAACTTATGAAAATTTTTGATCAACTAAAGAACACCAAGATCTTATCACTATCACTAATTGTACTGGCCACCGTTTCACTATCATCATGCGATAAGGATGATGACGACGCTACATCAGGCAAAGCGCAGATCCGTATAACCAACGCCGTTGAAGGCTCAGCCTCGCAGGAGCTTTATTTGGATGGTAATAAAATCAGCACATCCGCCGTGGCTTATGGCAATACCTCAAGCTATATTGAAACCAATAGCGGCGACCGCCAGGCACAATTCCGTAACGAAGGTTCGGCAACGGCCAGTACCGCTTTCGACCTTGAGCTGCAAAACAACAAGCATTACAGCGTATACTTTACCGGTAATGCCGAATCAAAAACATCAGTAGTTACTGAGGACGATACCACCGCCCCATCATCAGGCAAAGCTAAAGTACGCTTTGTGCACCTGGCATCGGCAGTAACCAGCAGTGTTGATGTAGGCCTGAGCGCCGCCAACAAAGTATTTACCGATGTAGCTTACAAAGCAGCATCAGCGTATAAGGAAGTTGACGCCAATACCAAGTTCTTTTTATACGGAGCCGGTTCAACCCAGGCTGAATTAGATATGAGCACCGCCGTACAAGTAGGTAAAATTTATACCATTTACTTATCAGGTTCAACCATAGCCACACTAAAATACACCGTAGTGGCCGAAAATTGATCCATACTAACACCTTTCTACAAAAAAGCATCGGAAATTACCGGTGCTTTTTTAGCTTACAAACAATTTTTAATTACAGTAACGGCCTAATCGGCAATATTTTATTAGATATTTCATATTTATAGCCACATTTAATTACAAATTTTTGAAAAACAATTGCCAATTATCATTATTACTTTATAAATTACGATACTTAAATACATAAATCTAAAAATTTAACATAATCGCAGCGGGCACTTTATGGAGGAATCGGCATATTTTAATAAATACAATCCCATAAATGGTGTTTGGGACGAGATGTATGGCGAGAATAGCAATGTTCGCGATCATTACCGCAAGGTTATCGACTATATCTCGCGCGAATCGGCCGATGATCTGAACAAAAAGGAAGATCTGGCCAAGCGCTTGTTCATGAGTCAGGGTATTACCTTTACCGTATACAACAGCGGCGAGGGTATAGAGAAGATCTTCCCGTTCGATATTATTCCCCGTATCATAACCGCGCAGGAATGGGCCTTTGTTGAGCGTGGTATCAAGCAACGCCTCACCGCCCTCAACCTGTTTTTAAAGGATGTTTACAGCAACCAATTCATTATAAAGGACGGCATTATCCCGATAGAGGTTATTTACTCTTGTCCGCATTTTTTGCGTGAGATGTATAACTTGCAGGTTCCTCATGATATTTACATTCATATTTCGGGTATCGATCTGATACGCGATTATGATGGTACTTTTTATGTATTGGAGGATAACCTGCGCACACCATCGGGTGTGAGCTATATGCTGGAGAATAGGGAGATCACCAAACGCTTATTCCCCGATCTGCTGCCGCAATGCGGCGTTCGCAGTGTTACCGAGTATCCATCTATATTATACAAAAACCTGCTGGCGCTATCGCCAAGGCAAATACATAACCCAACCATTGTGCTGCTTAGTCCGGGTATATACAACTCGGCCTACTTTGAGCATACCACCCTTGCCCGCCTGATGGGTGTTGAACTGGTTGAGGGGCGCGATCTGGTAGTGAACAACCATAAGGTATACATGAAAACCACCACCGGCCTGCAACAGGTTGATGTAATTTACCGTCGTGTTGATGATGATTATCTTGATCCGCTGGTGTTCAATCCATCGAGCATGCTGGGTGTGGCGGGTATAATGGGCGCGTACCGTAAAGGCAACGTAGCCATTGTAAATGCCATAGGCAATGGCGTGGCCGATGATAAGGCCGTTTATGCCTACGTGCCCGACATGATCAAGTATTACCTGAACGAGGAGCCGATACTTAAAAATGTACCCACCTATCAGCTGGGTAACCGCGATGAGCGTGAGCATGTGTTTGGCAACATCAATAAAATGGTGGTAAAACGCACCAATGGTAGCGGCGGCTACGGGATGCTGATGGGTCATGCTTCAACTGAGCAGGAGATTGAAGATTACAAGCAGGAGATCATCAAAAACCCGCGCGATTTTATAGCGCAACCAACCATCAACCTGTCGGCAGCGCCATGCTATATGCAAGGCGAACTTACACCACGCCGCATTGACCTACGGCCGTACGCGCTGTTTGGCCCAAGCGGTATTGAGATAGTGCCCGGCGGCTTAACCCGCGTAGCCCTTAAAGAAGGCTCGCTGGTGGTGAACAGCTCGCAAGGCGGGGGCAGTAAGGATACGTGGGTGTTGGCTTAAGCCCCCCGCCCCCCTAAAGGGGGAGTTTTTGAAACATGATTTAATTATAACAGAATAAAAATATATACCCCCTTTAGGGGGCCTGGGGGCCAAAAATGTTAAGTAGAGTAGCAGCAAGTTTTTATTGGTTAAGCCGTTATATTGAGCGTAGCGATGGTATTTTACGTATGCTTAAAATAAATTACGCATCATCGCAGGATACTATACAGGAGTTTACCTGGGAGCCGGTGGTACGCATTTTTGCAGGCCTGGATGATGAGGAAGCCCAAACATTGGAAAATGATACCCGCGCGGTATTAAAGTACATGGTTACGGGCAAAACCAACCCTAACAGCATCCTCAATATTATTACTCACGCCCGCGAGAATGCCCGCAGCGTGCAGGAACACATCACCAAGGACTTGTGGCAGTGCCTTAACGAGTATTACCATGCCGTAAAGGATAGCCGATTGGAACGTGCCTTGCAGCGCGAAGACCCTATCGGCATATTGGATGTGCTGATAAAACAGGTAATGCTATACTACGGCACCGTTGAAATTACTATGGAGCGTGGCGAGGGCCGCAGTTTTATGAATATTGGTAAATACCTGGAACGTGCCATACAATCGGTAGATATACTGGATATGAAATTTGTATCCATCAATGATAACCCAGACCTGCTTACCGATACCAGCTACTGGAAACACCTACTGCTATCATTAGGCGGATATGAGTTGTACCTGAAAACCTACCGTGAGGGCTTTGAGGCCGAGAATGTATTGGAGCAGGTAGTTTTGAATAACGATTTCCCTCGCTCGGTTATCTACTCGGTAAATAACATACAGCGTTATTTTGATCGTTTAAAGAATGATAACAACTTAGAGAATTTTCGCGAGATGTCGTTCCAGATCGGTCGTTTGCAAAGCCGCATTAAGTATAACTCGGTACGCAGCATACGGCAAGAGGGTTTGCACACCTTTTTAACGCAAATACGCGGCGAGCTTTACGGCATCGGCAACGCCATGAACGAGTATTATTTTGCCAACTCTTAAAACTGTACATCATGCCCGAATTCGAGATACAACACACCACCCGATACATTTACGAGGGGACCGTACGCGACAGCGCCAACCAGGTAATACTATACCCTATTGTTGATGATTACCAGGAAGTAATTAGGCAGGAAGTTACCATAACCGGCAACCCCGATGTTGATGTACATACCGATTACTTTGGCAACCAGATAGGCAGCTTTACCTATACCGATCCGCATAATGTAATGGTGATCAACTCGCGGGTACTGGTAACTACCAAGCATCGCACCTTGCCTGTTAACGATATTTTCCCATCGCACCAGTGGGAGGACCTGAAACGCCTGCAAACCATTGTACCCTATATTGATTTTTTAAAACAGGAGTATTTTGAAGGATTAGATGAATTGCAGGAAGTAGTGAACAAAGAGCGTAACAGCGATGATACCCCCTACCAGATTGTGCTACGTTTTTGCCAGTATGTGTTCGATAACTTTGAATATATAAAAGGAGTTACCACGGTTGATACCAAGCTTGACCAAATATGGAAAATGAAACAGGGCGTTTGCCAGGATTTTGCCCATATACTGATAGAGATGCTGCGCATATTACAAATACCTGCCCGTTACGTTAGCGGGTACATTTGCACCAACAGCAACGGCATGCGCGGCGAGGGCGCTACCCATGCCTGGGTGGAGGCTTTTATACCCGATTATGGCTGGCTGGGTATAGACCCTACCAATAATTGCATAGCTAATGACACCCATGTGCGTTTGGCTGTAGGCCGTAACTTTTCGGATTGTTCGCCGGTTAAGGGGGTGTACAAAGGTTCATCAAACCATAAGCTTAGCGTGACTGTATCGGTCGATCAGGAAAGCCTGCCACCGGGTCAGCACCAGGTTATTGAAGTGCCGATTGCCGATCAGGTAACTGAATTTACCAAGAACAGCTACCAGCGCTACATGGAAATGATACAAATGCAGCAGCAACAACAGCAGCAACAGCAGGAAAAACAGTTACAGCAATAACGCTTAAACTTTTTTAACCTCGGCTAAAAGCTCATTAACTGTTGGCGCCTTGGCGAATGCCTTTACCAGTTTGCCGTTTTTATCGTACAAAATGGTGAACGGGGTTTGGGCTATCTGGTAGTACTTTTGTATCGGCATATCGTAACCCTCGGTACCTACTGTAAAATTAGGGTATTTGGCCAGTTCAAACTCCTGGTAAAATGGCTTAAGCGATTCAAACCGCGTCCAGGTAACCATTACCACCTGCACTTTTGCTAATTGTTTAAATTGAGGTTTCAAAGCCTTCATCAAATCGTGGCAGTGGCCGCAATCAGGCGCGAAATAGATCAGCATCACCGGCTTGCCGGGTTTCAAATCCTTATTGGTAAAGTTGTTACTATCGGTAGTAAGTATCTTTATCGGTGCCAGCTTTTCGGTATTACGTATGGGCGACTGCTGCACATCATCGGCATTATTATTTTTAGCCTGAATGCAGCCAATAGCGGTAATAATTATTAAAGCGGCGTATATTAATTTCTTCATTAGTAATATTATAATTAGGCCTCCAGTATCTTTATCTGCCAGGCAATATGTTCTTCTGTTACCGGGTATAACGCTCCTTCACGTATGGTATGATATACCGCCTTGAAAAGATTTTTATAATCACCCTTTTTTGATGGCACCTGCTCAACCACTTTCTGGCCCTGCTCGTCAAAAGTAACCAGTTTGCCTTCGCTACCCGCGGGTTCAATACCGTAGGCGGTATCAGTTGGCATCATGCCTTCGTTAAGCTGATCTTCCTGCACATCGGTACGGGGCTTAACAAAGCTACCTAATTTACCATGTATCACAAAGGCCGGCAAATGTTCGGCAATTAGCAAACCCGCGGTTAAGTATACGTTTACCTGGTTAGGGTATTTCAGGTGCAGATTAATATAATCATCCACCTGCGAACCTTCGCGATAGCTGCCCGTGGTTTTATGCCAGCTAAGCGGGCGGCCAAACAGGGCGATGGCGTTATCCAGCAGGTGCGGACCCAGATCATATGTAATACCATTAGCCGCCATATCCTTACCCTCTTTAAAGGTTTTTGGGCCGATGGCGGCACGATACCTGTCAAACCTGAAATGCACCTCGATCAGATCACCTATGCGGCCGCTCTCTATCACCTCCTTTACCGATAGAAAGCCGCTATCCCAACGGCGGTTTTGGTATACCAGCAAATGCTTGTTTACTGATCGGGCCAGATCGAACAGTTCCTTTACCTCGGCAGTGGTTGCCGCGGCAGGTTTTTCGAGCAGTACGTGCTTGCCCGCGTTGAGGGCTTGTTTGGTGAGATCGTAATGGGTATAGTTGGGCGTGTTGATCACCACCAGCTCTATCTCATCATCAGCCAGCAATTCTTCAGTAGCGTTGTAGCTGATAATATCGGGATAATACTCGTGTGCTTTTTTTTGGTTACGCTCAACAACGGCCTTTAGCCTGAAGTTTTCGCTTGTATTTAAAAACGGCGCGTGGAACACCCTGCCCGACATGCCGAAAGCCAGTAAACCGGCTACTATAGGTGATGACATAATGCAATAATACAATTTTAGCTTAGCTGTTCTGTCTGTTAAAAGCAAAAAAAGCGGCAAGCCATTACGCTTGCCGCTCTATATTCCTGTAAACCGGTGGGCTTATTTCAGCTTATCTTTAATAGCTTTAATATGCTCCTGGTGTGCCTTAAGCTTTGGCAGTGTTTCGGTAGCGAAGGCTTTGAGGTCGGCATCCTTGGCATTTTTTGAGGCATCCTCAAATAATGATACGGCTTTGTCGTGGTCTTTTACCATTTCATCAACATAAGCCTTGTCAAACTCAGCACCTGCTTTGGCTGATAGATCGGCAGCTACTTTTTGCTCATCCTCACCTACTACGGCAGGCAGGGTAATGTTTTTAACGGTAGCTAATGCTTTCAGCTTTTCGTTAGCGGCTTTATGATCCTTGATCATGGCGGCGGCAAAAGCCTTAACATCGGCATTGGTTGATTTTTTTGTGGCCAGTTCAGATAGGGCTATTTCGGTCATGCCGGCATTAGCGGCTTCGGTCGAAAATTTTGAATCAATATCGGCAATAGTACCACTGTCGGCATCTGATGCGCTGGTACTGGTGTCGGTACTGGTGTTCAGGCTGTCGGCAGTTTCAACGGCATCTTTGTTACCGCTTTGGTTTTGACAGGCCTGGAAAGTGAAAGCGCCGAGCGCCATCATCATTACTAAACTTAGTTTTTTCATGGTAGTATATGTTATTTGTTAATAGTTAACAATATTTATACCATTGCTTAGCATACACTATTTAATTTTCGCGAAACACCCTCATTGTGTTTTTTAAAGCCAAAGTTTTTTTATTTTTGGGCACATTTAAATATTAACTGAAATGGAATTTCCGGCCGAATTAAAATACACTAAAGACCACGAGTGGATAAAAGTTGAGGGTGACCAAGCAATTATTGGTATTACCGAATTTGCACAAGGCGAACTTGGCGACATAGTTTATGTTGATATTACCACCGTTGGACAGGAAGTAGCTAAAGAAGAAGTTTTTGGCACTATTGAAGCCGTTAAAACCGTATCTGACCTGTTCATCCCAGTAACCGGTACCGTTAGCGAGGTTAACGCTGCTCTAGATAGCCAGCCCGAACTGGTTAACACCGACCCTTACGGCGAAGGCTGGATTGTAAAGATAACCCCTGCTGATTTGGCCGATATTGATGGCCTTTTATCAGCCGATGAATATAAAAGCTTAGTAGGCGCTTAATTATATATGATGCTTAAAAGTTATTGGCCCGCTATTTTGTGGGCCTTTTTTATTTTATTTATCTGCAACGTGAAGATGGGCGGCGTTAGCGATTCGCCCGCGTTTTTTGAGGGTTTTGACAAGTTGGTACATTGCGGCCTGTTTTTTACCAGTACCGTTTTATACTGCTACGGGTATTTGCATTACAACAAAAAGGCAGGTTTATCCGTATTAACAGCAGTGCTGGTAACACTGGGTATGGTAGCTTTTGGCGGAGCGATTGAGCTGTTGCAAAAATACATATTTACCTGGCGCAGTGCCGACTGGAACGACCTTTTTGCCGATACCGTAGGTATTTGTATGGGCATGTTCAGTATATTAGTTACCAGCTACGCTGTAAAGTATGCAAAAAAATAAACTATATATTTTGGCTGTGGCCTGTGCCGCGCTCCTGCTGTCATCATGCGGTATATTTAAAAAGGAATGCAATTGCCCGCATTTTGGGTATGTGCAAACTAAGGCCGAACGTCATTCATAGATCATTCTATAACATTTATATATACAAAGGCTCTCCTTATTTGGATCAGGTATAAATAAGCCTATATTTGCAGGGTTAATTTATAACTATGATGGATTTATCGCAGCTTGAAGTAGGCCAAACCGGCGTAGTAAAGGAATTTACCGATCTGGAAATGTCGGTTAAATTGATGGAGATGGGTTGCCTGCCCGGCGAAACTATAAAGGTTACCCGCGTTGCCCCACTTGGCGACCCTATAGCGATAACTGTTTCAGGCTACCAGTTAAGCCTCCGCAAGCTGGAAGCATCAACCATCATTTTACAATAGTTTTTACGATTTGAAAGCCGATATACGCGTAGCATTAGCCGGAAACCCCAACACAGGTAAATCAAGCCTATTTAACGTACTTACCGGCTTAAATCAAAAAATAGGCAATTTTCCGGGTGTTACTGTCGATAAAAAAACAGGCACAATGCAACTGCCCGATGGTCGCCACGCCGAAGTGGTGGATCTGCCCGGCACTTATAGCCTCTACCCAAAAAGTAAAGACGAATCCATTGTATTTTCGGTACTGGCCGATAAGATAGACACCGCCCGCCCCGATCTGGTGGTTGTTATACTGGATGCCACCAACCTTAAACGTAACCTGTTACTATATACCCAGATAGCCGATTTAAAGATACCGGTTATCGTGGCCCTCAATATGATGGATATGGCCCGCGCATCGGCCATACAAATTGATGTTGAGCAATTCTCAAAAAAACTTGGCGTACCCGTAGTACCTATGGCTGTGCGCAAAGGCGAGGGCATTGCCGAACTAAAACAAGCCATTGCCTACGCCAACAAAATTGCCCTGCAACCTGATAGTATCGACGTAAATGTTTTCGCGCCGGAATTGATAGGGCAAATAAGCGATGAATTACAGGTTGATAACCCTTACCTGGCATTGCAGTTAGCGCACCAGCACGAGCACCTGCGTTATTTAACGAACGAGCAAAGCGACCGTATTGAAACCCTGGAGCAGGAGCATTCATTCCACTCGCAAAAAGCGCAGGCTGCCGAAACTGTTGCCCGCTATAATTTTATAAATGATTTGCTGTACGATACGGTTAAAACGCCCGAAGCCGCGCAGCACGAAACCTTCAGCAATAAAATTGACCATATACTAACGCACAAGCTTTGGGGCTTTGTGATCTTCATGGCCATATTGCTTTTTATATTTCAGTCGATATTCGCATGGTCATCCTACCCGATGGACCTCATTGAAACACTGTTTGTTTTAGCTGAGGATGCCATGCGTAACATAATACCCGAAGGCCCGCTGGCGAGTCTGCTTATTGATGGTGTTTTAGCCGGATTAAGCGGAGTACTGGTATTCATCCCGCAAATCGCTATCCTGTTCGCTTTTATATCCATATTGGAAGATACGGGCTACATGTCGCGCGTTACATTCATGATGGATAAGCTGATGCGTAAGGTAGGCCTGAACGGAAAATCGGTAGTGCCGCTTATTGGCGGTTTTGCCTGCGCCGTACCATCCATTATGGGTACCCGCACCATCGAGAACTGGAAAGACAGGATGATCACCATAATGGTTACCCCACTGGTAGCCTGCTCAGCACGTTTACCGGTGTACACCCTGCTTATCGCCCTTGTAGTACCCGACCGTTCGGTTTGGGGAATATTTAACATGCAGGGTTTGGTGCTTACGGCTATCTATGTTTTCAGTTTGGTATCGGCCATTATTGTGGCATTCGTACTAAAATTCATCCTTAAGGTACGCGAGCGTGGTTACTTTATTATGGAGCTGCCCGTTTACCGTATGCCGAGGTGGAAGAACGTAGCCTTCGCGATGTACGATCGCTCAAAAGCCTTTGTTATACAGGCCGGTAAGGTGATCATTGCCGTATCCATTGTACTATGGGTACTGGCCTCATACGGCCCGGGCGATAGGTTTGAGCAGATAGAGCAGAAATACAGCAGCGCCGAATACAAAAAAACCAACACCCAGGAAGATATCGACCGCATAATCGCGTCTGAAAAGCTGGAGAACTCCTACGCCGGTATGCTTGGCCATACCATTGAGCCGGTAATAAAACCATTGGGTTACGATTGGAAGATAGGCATTGCCATTATCACCTCATTTGCCGCCCGCGAGGTTTTTGTGGGTACCATGGCAACCATTTACAGCGTGGAGGGCGATACGGATAACATACAATCCGTACAGGAAAAAATGGCAAGCGCCCGTAACCCGCAAACCGGGCTGCCGGTGTTTAACCTGGCCTCGGCATTTTCGCTCATGATGTTTTATGCCTTTGCCATGCAATGCGCCAGTACGGTAGCCACGGTATACCGCGAAACCAAGAGCTGGAAATGGCCCGCCATACAATTCGCTTATATGACGGTGCTGGCCTACGGCGTGGCCTTTATTACCTACCAGCTTTTAAAATAGGCTGTGGGTTAGTATCTTTGCACACAGAGGTTACCTTTGGATAAAGTACAAATTCTTGCACGTTACATGCCCCCTGATGCCGCGCCGCTTATTGGCCGCTGGATAGATCATTTTAAATGCGAATTTAAAATATCGCGCGGGCGCAGCAGTAAGTTTGGCGATTACCGTCCGCCGTTTGATGGTAAGGGGCATCGTATATCGGTAAACTTCAATTTAAATCCATACGCTTTTTTGGTTACTACCGTGCACGAGTTCGCGCACCTGCATACCTGGAACGAGCACAAGCACAAAGCCAAGCCCCACGGCACCGAGTGGAAGAACAATTTTAAGAAGATGATGCAGCCTTTTTTCGAGAAGGATGTTTTTCCGGCGGATGTTAAGCAGGCCATTGTGCGCTACCTGAATAACCCGGCGGCATCAAGCTGTTCTGACCTTAACCTGTACCGTTCGCTACGATTATATGATGAACCGAAGGAGGCCATACACACCGTCGAAAAAATAGCGGTGAATACCCTGTTCAAACTAAAGGATGGCCGTGTATTTCAAAAAGGCGAAAAGCTGCGCAAGCGATACAAATGCGTAGAAGTAGCCACCCGCCGTATCTACCTGTTTAGCCCCGTGGCCGAGGTTGAAGTTATCCCCGCAAAAGAATAAGTTTTTTAGTCATGCTTGTAGCGTAATTGCGCGCCAATGCGTAATGGCTATAAAACCTAAATATGCTTAAAAGAATTTTACTATTCGCAATTGCTTCTACTCTGCTATTATCATGCGGAAAAAAGAGCGTATCAACCTGCCAGGATAAGGTTTGTACTGAAGAATTCGCCATGATAACCATGCTGTTTAAAAACAAGAACGGCAAAGGCGAACCGTTAAGCATAATAACCGTTATTAATAAACGTACAAACCAACCGGTTGACCGTAGTACATCAGCTATGCTGGATATGGTACCCGGCGGATATCTTATTATTGATGATCTATCAACCAAAACATTATCGGAAAGCGGAGATGATATTTTGATAACCGCGACTGACAGCGCAGGCACTCAAACCAAAGCAACCACCATAAAGGTTGCGGGCGGTAAATGCGCTTGCCATGTACAAAAACTATCGGGCCCCGATACGGTGCAGTTCGATTAACACCTACCCTACATCCTATGAAAAAGACAGCCATCATCGCCGATAGCATTACCGATCAGGTGCACAATACCTCGGTAGTAATATCGGGCGGTGAGTGCGTCTGTCATGTAGAAAAACTTTCAGTACCGGACGAAGTGCGGTTCAACTAAGCAGAACTATTCTCTATAAATAGTGTTTAATTGTTGTGAGGCCCGGCCTTAAATAAGCCGGGCCATTTTTTAACTAATCCCCACCATCACCATGACCAAGTTACCCATCATGCTTTTAGCCGTACTGGCTATAAACACCTGTAACAAATCCGAAGAAAAATGCCCCGACAAGGCCTGCACCATGATGTTTGCCAGCGTGCCCGTTACCTACAACAAACCCGTTAAGGATTTTAAGGCCGTTAACCTGCGCAGCGGTCAAAACCTTACCCGTAAGGATCAAACCACAGGCACTACCTTTACCGTTGTTGATGATGGTGACCTTAAAAAACTGACAGAAGGCGGCGACGATATTGAACTTACCGCTACAGACAGTGCCACCAATGTTAGCCGTAAGGATACCGTTAAAGTATCAGGCGGTAAATGTGCCTGCCATGTGGAGCGAGTATCGGGCCCTACGGAGATCAGTTTTAATTGATTGCCGCGCGGGGTTGCTAAAGTTTTTCAATATCCGTTAATTTGAGGCAAGCCAAGGTTAACCCTGCGGCTTGCCAATTATTTTTAACAGATACCGCTTATGAAAAAACTGCTCCTCGCCCTGTTGGCTGCCGCTACCTGCATAACCGCCAAAGCCCAGCAACCCGAAAAATTTAACGGACTGGATATGAACCTGGGCAATCTGTCGCGCATGTCCGACGCTAAGACTCGCTCTATTAGTCCGGAGAATTTTACCGGCGGCAAGGGTAAGGGCGCCATGGCCGATCCGGTTAAGAACAAAGGGCAGCGCAACGTGGCCAACGCCGCCAATGAGGCCCGCGATCTGGGTATAGGCTGGAAGGTAAACCCATTTATTATAGTAAACCCCGGCGAAACCATTACCATTGCCGAAATGGAAGGCCCCGGCGCCATACAACAAATATGGATGACACCAACCGGTAACTGGCAATTCTCCATACTTCGTTTTTATTGGGATGATGAAACCGAACCATCTGTTGAGTCGCCGGTGGGTGCCTTTTTTGGGATGGGTTGGGGGAATGAGTATGCGCCGCTAAATTCATTGCCGGTAACGGTGAATCCGGGTAGCGCGTTTAACTGTTACTGGAAGATGCCTTTTCGCAAAAAATGCAGGGTAACCTTGGAGAATATCAACAAGGCCGAACCCATGCGTTTGTATTACCAGATCAACTATACCCTTACTACCATTGGCGATGATGAGGCGTACTTTCATGCCCAATACCGCCGCTCGAACCCGAACAGCACATCATTACATACCATATTGGATGGCGTTAAGGGCAAAGGTCAGTACGTGGGTACGTATATGGGCATCGGTGTAAACAATAATGGCTGGTGGGGCGAAGGCGAGATCAAATTTTTTATGGATGGCGATAAGGAATACCCGACCATAGCAGGCACAGGCACGGAGGATTATTTCTGCGGATCGTACAATTTTGACCGCGGCGGCAAGTACACCGAGTTTACCACCCCCTATGCCGGTTTACACCAGGTGATACGACCTGATGGTGCTTACAAGGCACAGCAACGTTTTGGCATGTACCGCTGGCATATTATGGACCCGGTTAGGTTTGATAAGGATTTGAAGGTAACCATACAGGACCTGGGCTGGCGCGATGGCGGCAGATACCTCGCCCAAAAATCGGACATTATAACGGTGGCCTACTGGTACCAGCGCGAACCGCACGGCAAATTCCCGAAACTGCCGGAGAAGGATCTGCTGGAGGTGAATTGATATAAAAGCGCAAAGCCTCACCACATGGTGAGGCTTTGCCGCGAATTGTAATATGATTTGGGTTAGTGTTTTATAATCGTATCTATCATCAGGCTTAAAACCAATACAGCTATGCTGAATGTTAACATACCTAACAGGTAAGCAGCAATGGCCTTAAAATAACGCCCTATCTTTTTCCCGCTGTTAAAAAAATCGCCAATGGCCCATGCCGAGTAACCCAGGCTAAAAACTGCCGAGAAAGCCATTGTTTTATAAGCAGTGATACCCTCAATTACCGCGAACAGCGAGAATATCAGCATATCCATGCCCATTACAAAACATAGCAGTATCAGTATCTCAAAAAAGTTGTAATTGCTCTTTCTAAAAAATAATTGCAGCCATAGCGCTATAAATATGCCCATTATAATATTGGCGTATCCGTAATGGCTTTGCACCCACGCGTTAATGGAGCCGGTAGCATGGTTATCCTTATCCCTCACGGTTATGTACCCTTCATCAATATGAAAAAAGTGACTGATAATAGTATATAGTAATGATGACAGGATGATAAAAATGATGGGCTTAACCAATCGGCTGCGATTTTCAATAACAAAGGTGCGTATGTTTTTACCCGGCCTAAGCAATAGCTCGCGGATGGTATAGAGAATGCCCTTTTCAAAATGCAGTACGTGCAGTACCTCGTGCTGTATGTAGTGCCCGTCTATCCGTTTCAACTGGGCGGGCTGACCGCATTGCTGGCAATAGCTATAAGATACTTCGGCGCTGCAATGGCCGCAATTTATGGTGTTAGCTTGCATAAGGTTGTTGCTGTACCGCAAAAATTAAAAAAGCCATGCACCTGCATACTACACTTTAGTGTAGATTTGCCATACCTATTCGCTAATGAACACCGACAGCAAAACCGGATTACTTACCCGCAACAAAATAACCCAGATTGCCGAAGCCGACCACCTGCAACAGCACAATTACCTGGAAACCATCAGGGCGTTTGCCCGCTTAACGTACGAAAGCGTTTATGTGATCGATTATGAGAAGATGGGCTTTGAGTATGTATCAGACAACCCCTTGTTTTTAAGCGGATACATTGCCGAACAAGTGCTGGAAATGGGCTACGAGTTTTACTTTAAAAACGTACCCGAAAAGGATTTGCAAATGCTGGGCGCCATTAACCAGGCCGGGTTTGATTTTTTTGATAAGGTGCCATTGAACGAGCGCAAGCAATACAGTATTACTTACGATTTTCACCTGATTAATAAGGATGGCAAACCTATCCTCATCAACCATAAACTTACCCCGCTATTCTTAACCGCATCGGGCAAAATGTGGAAGGCGGTTTGCGTGGTATCCATATCGCACCACCGGCAGGCGGGTAACACCTTTATTACTAAGCAGGGTACCGATAAAATTTGGCAGCTGAACATAGAAACCGGCACCTGGCACAAGTTTGTAAAGCCCGAATTAACCAAACGCGAAACCGAGGTGTTACGCCTGCACGCCCAGGGCCTTACCATTAACCAGATAGCCGAAAAAATATTTGTATCGCCCGATACGGTGAAGTACTACCGCAGGCGCATTTTTGAGCGCCTAAACGTAAGCAACATTGCCGAAGCGCTGGCCTACGCGGTGAACAGCAAGATGATTTGATCGATACTTACCTCCGTTTGCTCAGGCTGATGGCCCTTGCTATCCGCGGGCGATTATACCGTTGCAAAAAGATGGGGTAAAGGTTGAATAACACATTCAATATCAGTAATGATAATGATTTTACAAATCCGAATTTGAGGGCAACAAACACATTGAACCCTGTTACAATAAACAGGATGATCAAGTGGCCTAATTCAGCCTTTTTGGTTTGATGATGCAGGTTGATCAGGGTTTGCGTGCCCTTTGCAACCGGGTTGTTCTTTTTGTTCAGTTTTTCCCAGCCGATGATAACCAATAACTTCCTGTAAAAATTTATGCCAAGCTGCTCATATACTTTTCCACCACGCTCCCATTGCTTTGCATTATAGTATGATGATGAGAGGTCGCTTTTCAATGTTTCGGTAAAAGAAAGCGCGCCCATCATCAGCAAAAAGTTCAACGCCCAGGCAAACGAAAAACTATCCATCCTGACGAATCTGGCCAGGACATAAACCAGGGCGGCGGTTACTATCGTAATTAAGATGAGGGTTAATATTTTCCGCATGGAGAGTTTTTGCGCGGAGATTTTAATACAGCCATCCGGCGCCCAAATATAATAACTGAACGCTTCTCTCAAAAAATGGGAGAAACCTCCACCCGGCAGACAATTTCAGGGTTCGAAATAACATTTGGCTCACCAATTAGGTTTACATCGGCACAAATGCTGCATTTTCGCTCCACTTTTTCCCACCGCAGTATCCGCACTTGCAAACCACTGTTTTACAGCTTAATAATTTGAAAAAATAACACAACAAAAAGCGCACTAAAAATGTTGAAAACTTTTAGTGGGGAAAAGTGGTAGAAAGTGGGAAAAGTGATTTACTTTTACGTTACAAAAATTGTCGATATACCATAAATGTCATTCCTGTTAGGCGAATATGATTGCAAGCTGGATGCCAAAGGGCGATTAATGATCCCTTCGGACCTCAAGAAACAACTCCCCGGAGTTGAAGGGGAGGGTCTTGTGATCTTACGTGGCTTTGAAAAACAGCTGACTATATACACTAAAAAGGAATGGGAAAATACGGTAAACGACCTGAGCAAACTTAATCAATACGACAAAAAAAGTCGCGACTTTGTGCGCTTTTTCACCCGTGGAGCCATGGGCTTGTCGTTAGATTCGGCCGGCCGTGTGCTGTTGCCAAAAGCTTTGCTTGATTATGCCGGTATCGGTAACGAAGTAATAATAGCCTGTCAGCTCAACAAAATTGAGCTTTGGGCACCTGCTGCTTATGATGAACTGATGAACAGCGCGCCTGAAGATTTTGCCGCTATGGCCGAACAGGTAATGGGCAGCGCCGGAAGGAGGAACGATGAGTAACGTTTACCACGTACCTGTAATGCTTAAGGAATGTATTGACGCGCTGGCCATAAAACCCAACGGTACTTATGTTGATGTAACCTTTGGCGGTGGCGGCCATTCGCGCGAGATACTGAAACACCTGGGCCCCGATGGCCGCTTGATAGCCTTTGACCAGGATGCCGACGCGCAACGCAATATACCTGACGATGACCGCTTCACTTTTGTTGATCAGAATTTCAGGTACTTAAAAAACTTTTGCCGCCTGCATAATGCTATCCCGGTGGATGGCATTTTGGCTGATCTGGGGGTATCATCATACCAGTTCGATCAGGCTGAGCGTGGATTTTCTATCCGCTTTGATGCCGAACTGGATATGCGCATGAACCAGGCTGATACACTTACCGCAAAAGAGGTGGTGAACACCTACAGCGAGGCTGATCTGCATCGCATTTTTGGCGTTTACGGTGAGATACAAAACGCTAAATCGCTGGCCAAAACCATCGCGACAGCAAGGTTAAATACCCCGCTGAACACCATTGCCGACCTAAAGAATGCCATTAGCAACCTGATACCGCGCGGTAAGGAAAACAAATATCTGGCACAGGTATTCCAGGCATTGCGTATTGAGGTAAACCAGGAGCTGGAAGCCCTGAAGGATTTTTTAACCCAATCGGCAGAAGTGCTGGGCACAGGCGGCAGGTTGGTAGTAATGTCATATCACTCGCTGGAGGACAGGCCGGTAAAGAACTTCATCGCCAAAGGTAAATTTAGCGGCGAGGTGGAGAAAGACCTTTATGGCAACGATAAAAAACCTTTGGACGCGGTTAGTCGTGGTGCTATTACCGCGACAGAGGATGAGATAAAAAATAACAACAGGGCGCGCAGCGCGAAACTTAGAATAGCTGTAAAGAAATGACGAATCGCCTACGTAGTGAAATTGAGGAAGAAGTTGTTGAAAAGCAACTTGTGGTTGAGGAGAAGCCGGTACGTGAAATACCGGACAACTTGTTTACGCAGTTTTTAAACAAAGGCTTTGTAACCACCGAGGATGCCACCAAGGCCCTGCCTTTTATTTTATATGTAGCGTTTTTGTGTATGCTTTACATAGCCAACAGGCATTTAGCCGAGCGAAACCTGCGCGATATTGATAAGGTAAGCAAAGAAGTAAAAGAGCTTACCTGGGATTACAAATCGGCAAAGGCCGAACTGGCTTATAAAAGCACATTAACTGAAGTAGCAAAACGTACCGATACCATCGGCATAAAACAATCAATTGAACCACCTCAAAAAATAACCGTTAAGGAGGATCAAAATGGGAATTAGGACCAACATACTGCTCAGGGTTTACCTTGCTTTCGGGTTGATCCTGCTATTCGCTATTGCCGTGGTGTTTCAGCTTGGCCGTGTACAGGTTGTGCAGGGCAAAAAATGGCGCTCCATGGCCGATAGCCTTTCGGTACGTAATATGGATGTGGAGGCCGGCCGTGGTAACATATTCTCGGTTGATGGCAGCCTGCTGGCTACATCAGTACCTGAGTATGAGCTGCGTATGGATATGCTTGCCGGTGCCATTGAGGACGATAAAATATTTTACGAAAAGGTTGACTCGCTGGCTTACAAGCTATCGGGATTATTTGCTGATAAGTCGGCACGTCAGTACGCGCGCATACTACGCGAGGCCAGGCACGAAAAGGCCCGTTACTTTTTGCTGAAACGCAAGGTAACTTATCAGCAACTTAAAAAGGTTCGCCAGTTCCCTATTTTCAGCATGGGTAAATATCGTGGCGGGTTAATAGCCGTGCAAAAGAACAAGCGTATTATGCCTTTCCAAACCTTGGCGGCACGTACCATTGGCTACAAAAACGATAACATACAAAACCCGGTTGGTTTAGAAGGTGCTTTTTCCGGTTACATTAATGGCGAAAAAGGCCGCAGGCTGATGCAGCGCATTGCCGGTGGTATTTGGATGCCGGTTAATGATGGCGATTACGATATTGCCCCAAAAGAAGGTGCCGATATTATCTCGACCATCGATGTAAACTTTCAGGATGTGGTACAAACCGCGCTTGAAAAGCAAATGATAAAAAGCGACGCCCACCATGGTACCGCCATTTTAATGGAAGTTAATACCGGCGAAGTACGCGCGGTAGCCAACTTTACCAAGGTTGAGGATGGTGTTTATAAAGAGAAATTCAATTACGCCATTGCCGGTAATCAGGACCCTGGTTCTACTTTCAAGGTAGCATCGTACATGGCTTTGTTGGAGGATAACAAGGTAGATACCAATACTATGGTAAATACCGGCGTTTACCCTATCAAGGGACATACCATCAAGGATTCGCACGGCAGTATAGGTGTGGTTACCGTAAAAAAGGCATTCGAGGAATCATCAAACGCGGCGGTAGCTTATTTGGTTGATAAGGCTTATCATGATAACCAGTCAAAGTTTACCGACCACCTGTATGATTGGAAACTGAACGAAAAAATGGGTCTGCAAATTCCGGGTGAAGCGCAGCCGGTGGTAAAAAACCCTAAAAATCGCAGCTGGAATAAAAACATGAGCTTGCCGCAAATGGCCTATGGTTACGAGATGCAGCTTACACCGTTAAAAATGCTATCATTCTATAACGCCATAGCTAACGATGGTAAATATGTAGCGCCAATTTTCGTGCGCGAAATTCGTCGTTTAGGCAATACGGTTGAGCATTTTAACGCTAAAGTTATCAACCCTAAAATATGCTCTGATGTTACGCTGAGCAAAATGAAAGCTATGCTTGAGGGTGTTGTAACCGAGGGCACAGGTAAAAACATCATCAATAACCCGGTATATAAGGTTGCGGGTAAATCGGGCACGGCACAGGTGGCTGATGCTAACTTGGGTTACCGTGCAAACCGTAAATACCAGGCATCGTTTTGCGGGTACTTCCCTGCCGATAACCCTAAGTACTCATTAATAGTGGTAATTAACGATCCTAAGAATGGCTATTACGGCGCATCGGTATCGGGCCCGGTATTCAGGGAGGTTGCCGATAAGGTTTACGCTTCAGATATGCGTATTAACCAAAGCACCACCCAGCACCTGGTAGGCAACACCAGCATGCCCGATGTTAAGCAAGGCAATGTAAAAGCCCTTAAACAAGTATATAACAAGCTTGGCTTAAAACCGCTTTATGCCTCAGTGAACGGCTTAGAGAATGGCATTGATACCAGCAGCGGTATCGCCTTTGAAGATACTAAGGTTAAAAAAGGCTCGGTACCTAATGTTACCGGCATGGGCCTTAGCGATGCGCTTTATGTAATGGGCAACGCCGGTTACAAAGTAACGGCACGCGGCAGCGGCATGGTAAAAAAGCAATCGGTAACGGGTGGTAGCCTGATACCAAAGGGATCTAAAATTATACTGGAACTGCAATGAGATATTTAAGCGATATAATTGAAGGACTTGCATTTACCGAATTACAAGGCAGTGCCGACGTTGAAATAACGGCGGTTGTTTTTGATTCGCGCAAGGTGGTGCCGGGCTCGTTGTTTGTTGCCGTTAGAGGCACCGTGGTTGATGGGCACGATTATATTGAGCAAGCCGTAAAGCAAGGCGCAGCCGCCATTATTTGCGAAGAACTACCCGCCCACGTTACCGGCGAGGTAGATTTTTTAATGGTAGCCGACTCGGCCATTGCGCTGGGTATTGTTGCCGCTAATTTTTACGAGAAACCATCATCAAACCTTAAACTGGTTGGTGTTACGGGTACTAATGGTAAAACTACTATCGCTACGCTGTTATACCAGCTGTTTCGCGATATGGGTTATAAATGCGGGTTACTGTCAACCGTTGAAAATCAGATCAACGGCACCATCATCCCCTCAACCCATACCACGCCTGATCCGGTGGCTTTGAACAGTCTGCTGGCTGATATGGTTGACCAGGGTTGCGATTACTGTTTTATGGAGGTGAGCTCGCATGCGGTAGCACAGCACCGTATACAAGGCTTAACCTTTGCAGGAGGTATTTTTTCTAACCTCACGCACGATCATCTGGATTACCATAAAACATTCCTGGCTTATCGCGATGCTAAAAAGGCATTTTTTGATGGATTGCCTAAAAACGCCTTCGCGTTAACCAATGCCGATGATAAAAACGGCAGCGTAATGCTGCAAAACACCAGGGCCCACAAAAAAAGCTATGCCCTGAAAAGCATGGCCGATTATAAGGCTAAAATATTAGAGAGCGCCTTTGACGGCCTGTTGCTGAATATTGATAACGAAGAAGTATGGTTCAGGATGGTAGGCACATTTAACGCCTACAACCTGCTGGCCGTTTACGCCACTGCCATGCTGCTTGATCAGGATAAGGCAAAGGTGTTGACCAGCCTGAGCAAATTGCCGGGTGCCGAAGGTCGTTTTGATTATATAGTAGCGCCTAACAAGGTAATAGGCATTGTTGATTACGCCCACACGCCTGATGCGGTGCAGAATGTATTAAGCACTATTCATGACATACGCAAGGGCGACGAAAAGGTGATAACCGTAATTGGCTGCGGCGGCGATCGTGATAAAACCAAACGCCCGGTGATGGCAAAGGTGGCCTGCGAGTGGAGCGACAACGTTATACTAACATCCGATAATCCGCGCAGCGAAGACCCTGCACAAATTATCGAAGATATGAAGGAGGGTGTTGACCCGGCATTTAAACGCCATGTGCTCAGCATTACCGACAGGCGTGAGGCCATAAAAACAGCCTGCACTTTAGCTAAACCCGGCGATGTGATACTACTTGCCGGCAAAGGCCACGAAAAGTACCAGGAAATAAACGGCGTACGCAACCACTTTGACGACATGGAAGAATTGGTGGCGCTTTTTAAAGAGATGGTGTAAGTGATAGATGTGCGAATGTGCGGATGTGCGAATGTGCAGATGGGTTAATGATTAGATAAATAGATAATTATAAGATGGATAGTAAACCGAATTTGATAGTTGATCTCACCTATGATTTTTCTTTGAAGATCATCGAGTTTACTGAGCTTTTGGAGAGCAACAGAAAATTCAACATGGCTAATCAATTATTCAGAAGCGGTACATCTATAGGGGCAAATGTGAGCGAGGCTCAGGGTGCACAAAGCAAAGATGACTTTAGACACAAATGCAAAATTGCTTATAAGGAAGCTGAAGAAACTAAATATTGGCTAAGGTTATGTAAACATGCCGAAAGCTACCCGTTTCAGGCAGACTTGTTAGAGGATATACAGTCAATAATAAGAGTATTAGGAAAGATAATTTCATCAACACATTAAACAACTAAGTAAATAACAAATGAGCCAAGCTATCTGCATATCTGCACATCCGCAAATCTGCACATTCGCAAATCAACTCATCTGCTTATTCACTAATAAATATTAAACATGCTGTATTACCTGTTTCAATACCTCAACGAAAAATTCCACATTCCGGGGGCGGGGGTGTTTCAGTACATCACGTTCCGTACGGCTATGTCGGTAATTACGTCGTTAATTATTACTACAGTATACGGTCGCAGGCTAATTGATTACCTGCGCTACAAACAGGTGGGCGAAACCGTGCGTAACCTGGGCCTGGAAGGCCAGATGCAAAAACAGGGCACGCCAACTATGGGTGGTATCATTATCATACTGGGTATTATAGTGCCTACGCTGTTGTTCGCCAAGCTGGAGAATATCTACATCATCATGATGCTGGTAACTACCATTTGGCTGGGTGCTATCGGTTTTTTGGATGATTACATCAAGGTATTTAAAAAGAATAAAGAGGGCCTTGCAGGGCGGTTCAAGATCACCGGGCAGGTGATCCTTGCTCTTTTTATCGGCTGGACCATGTATTTTAACGACAGCATCATCATCCGCCAGGAAGTAAAACTACCGGTAACGTATGATGCCCCGGTATCATTCCACATGCGCGATAACGTGCCGGTTTATACACAGGATATCAAGTCGACCATCACAACCCTGCCCTTTTACAAGAATAACGAGTTCGACTACAGTAAGGTATTGAAATTCACCGGCGAGGGTTATGAGCAATATACACTGGTGGTGTTCCTGTTCTTCGTCATCATAATTATAACCGGTATATCTAACGGTGCCAATATAACCGATGGTATTGATGGCCTGGCAACGGGTACATCGGCCATAATTGGTATCACGCTGGCTATACTGGCCTATGTGTCGGGTAATACGGTAATGGCCGATTACCTGAATATTATGTACATACCCAACTCGGCCGAGCTGGTAATTTTTGCCGGTGCCTTTGTGGGCGCGTGTGTGGGCTTTTTGTGGTACAACTCCTATCCTGCCCAGGTATTTATGGGCGATACAGGCAGTTTGGCCATAGGCGGTATCATAGCGGTATTCGCTATCATGATACACAAGGAGCTGATGCTGCCAATACTTTGCGGCATATTCATCGTAGAGAATATGTCGGTAATTATGCAGGTATCATACTTTAAATACACTAAAAAGAAATACGGTGAGGGCCGCAGGATATTCCTGATGTCGCCACTACACCACCACTACCAAAAAAAGGGCTACCACGAATCAAAGATCGTTACCCGCTTCTGGATATTAGGTATCATGTTGGCAATCATAGCGATCATAACATTGAAGCTGAGATAGTGAGGGGTGAATGGTGAGTAGTCAGTAGTGAGTGGTCAGTGGTGATTGGTGGTTAGAGTTTAGAGATTAGTAATTAGAGAATAGATAGGAACAAAAAATCGGTGAGATCATAAATCAATCGGTGAAATCATAGTAAACAAAATCAGTGGAATCACAAAAAAACATATCAACTCCTAACACACGGGCAAAGCTTGTGGTGCTTGGCGCGGGCGAGAGCGGCGTGGGCGCGGCATACCTTGCGCAGCACAAGGGTTTTGATGTTTTTGTGTCGGATTTTGGGCCTATTGCCGATAAATACAAGGCGCAGCTTCAACAGTGGAATATTCGCTTTGAGGAGCAGCAACACACCGAAGCTGAGATACTGGCCGCTACCGAGGTAGTGAAAAGTCCGGGGATACCAGAGAAGGCGCCGATCATCAAAAAACTGCGTGAGCAGGGTACGCCGGTAATATCTGAGATAGAATTCGCGGGCAGGTATACCGAGGCGAAGATGATCTGCATAACCGGATCGAACGGAAAAACTACCACCACCAGCCTTACCTACCACATCCTGAAAAACGCGGGATTGAACGTAGGCCTGGCCGGCAACATAGGCAACAGCTTTGCCTACCAGGTAGCTACCGAAAGCTTTGACCATTATGTGTTAGAGATAAGCAGTTTTATGCTTGATGATATGTACCAGTTTAAGGCGGATATAGCGGTGTTGCTCAACATAACACCCGACCACCTGGACAGATACGATTATAAACTGGAAAACTACGCGGCATCAAAGTTTCGCATTACGCAGAACCAAACGGAGCACGACTATTTTATATACTGTGCCGATGATGCCGAAACACTAAAGGGTTTGCAAAGCCGCACGTTTGGCGCGCAGGTGCTGCCCTTTTCAATAGAGAAGAATATACAACCGGGTGCATACCTGGAGAACGACAATATTGTCATCAACATACATCAAGAACATTTTACAATGTCAATTAAAGATCTGGCCCTACAGGGGAAGCACAACATCTACAATTCAATGGCATCGGGCATAGTAGCCAAGGTGCTTGAATTACGGAATGAGAGTATGAGGGAGAGCATGGGCAACTTTAAGAACATTGAGCACAGGCTTGAGTTTGTTGCCAAAATATCGGGCATCAGCTTTATTAATGATTCAAAGGCTACCAACGTTAACTCGACATGGTATGCGCTGGAGAGCATGACAACCGATGTAGTGCTGATACTTGGCGGTGTTGACAAGGGCAATGACTATGGTATGCTTAAGGATCTGGTAAAGCAAAAGGTGAAAGCCATTGTATGCCTCGGCAAGGATAACAAACGCATACACGATGCTTTTGAGGATGATGTTGATGTAATAGTGAACACCTTTTCGGCACAGGAAGCAGCACAGATCGCTTTCCATTTAGCCGAGAAAGGCGATACCGTATTACTATCACCGGCCTGCGCCAGCTTCGATCTGTTTAAGAACTACGAAGACCGCGGCCAGCAATTTAAGGATGCAGTAAGGGAGTTATAGAGCCCCCTAACCCCCTGAAGGGGGAACCGGAGTTTTAAATATTAAAATTTTAAAAGCCCTCTCCTTGGGAGAGGGTTGGGAGAGGTAAAATGTTAAACGCGATACTAAATAACACTAAAGGCGACCGCTGGATATGGCTGATCGTGATCGTGCTGTCGGTTATTTCGCTGATGGCTGTATATAGTTCAACGGGTACTATTGCTTACAAGCATGGCACCGGCGCCGAATCATACCTGATGAAGCACCTGGCCATGATAGTGGCGGGTATCGCGCTCATGTACATATCGCACAAGCTGGATTACCGTTACTATGCCGGTATATCAAAGCTGTTAATGATTGTTACCATACCACTGCTGCTTTATACACTTTTGTTTGGTAGCCACGTAAATGATGCCAGCCGCTGGATAGCCCTACCTGGTGGATTGACCTTTCAAACATCGGATTTGGCTAAGCTATCATTGATAACCTATCTGGCCCGTACACTATCGCGCAAGCAGGAGAATATTAAGGATGTTAAACAATCCTTCGTACCAATAATGGGTTCGGTATGTTTAGTTTTCGTACTTATCGCGCCCGCTGGTTTATCAACAGCTATTATGCTTTTTGGCGTAAGTATATTATTACTTATTGTAGGGCGTATCAGCATTAAGCAAATTTCGCTGGTTTGTTTAGCAGGCGTTGTGTTGTTAGCCGGCGTAATGTTATTTGGTGGTCGCAGAGATACTTATGTATCCCGCATCAACGCATTCATGCACCCTGAAAAGGCCGATCCTGATAAGTCGTTCCAATCTGACCATGCTAAGATAGCCATAGCCACAGGTGGTTTTGTAGGTAAAGGGCCCGGTAACAGTACCGAGCGTAACTACCTGCCTCACCCCTATTCGGATTTTATATACGCCACCATTATTGAGGAGTATGGCATGCTGGGCGGCATAGTATTGGTAGGCATCTACCTTTTCCTGCTTTACCGCTGCATCAAGATAGTAACCAAGGCACCCAAGGCGTTTGGCGCGCTGCTTGCGGCAGGGCTAAGTTTCAGCTTAACCATACAGGCATTCGCTAATATGGCCGTAGCAGTGGGCTTAGGGCCGGTAACCGGTGTGCCGCTACCACTGGTAAGTATGGGTGGTACATCCATATTGTTTACAAGTGTGGCCTTTGGCATCATATTATCAGTAAGCAGGGATATTGATGAACCTAAAAAAGTAGTAGTTGGCGAGATAAGGGAAGTAGCGGTTTAAGGAGCCCCCGGCCCCTAAAGGGGAGTAATGAAAAAGAATTAAATGATGGATCAAACTAAAAATATAAACAACGCAAACCTCCCCCTTCAGGGGGCCGGGGGGCGGCGTATTATTATAAGCGGTGGCGGTACGGGCGGGCATATTTTCCCGGCGGTATCAATTGCCAATGCCCTGAAAAAGCTCGATCCATCAACCGAGATATTGTTTGTAGGTGCCGAAGGCCGTATGGAAATGGAGAAAGTTCCGGCGGCGGGTTACAAGATCATCGGCCTGAATATACAGGGCATACAGCGCGGTTCAATTATCAAGAACCTCCTGTTCCCTTTTAAACTGATAGGCAGCGTACGCGCGGCGCTTAAGATCATTAAAGATTTTAAACCCGATGCCGCTGTTGGCGTGGGTGGTTATGCCTCGGGACCGTTATTATACGCGGCATCGCTAAAAGGTATACCAACGCTTATACAGGAGCAAAATTCATATGCCGGCGTAACCAACAAATGGCTGGGTAAAAAGGCCAAAAAAATATGTGTTGCGTTTGATGGGATGGACAAATTCTTCCCTGCCGAGCGCATCATTAAAACCGGCAATCCGGTACGTAAGGAGTCGGTAAGCATTACGGGCAAGCAAATGCAGGCGCTGGAATTGTACAGCCTGTCGGCACATAAAAAAACAGTGCTGATATTGGGCGGCAGTTTAGGTGCACGTACCCTTAACCTGAGCATACAGGCCGGCCTGCAAAAATTTATTGATGCCGATGTACAGGTAATATGGCAAACAGGCAAATATTACTACAAAAGCATTATAGAGCAGTTGGGCGAGAATATTCATCCCAATATACAGGTGCGCGAGTTTTTAAACCGTATGGATCTGGCTTATGCCGCGGCGGATATCATTATATCGCGCGCCGGGGCGGGCACTATTGCCGAGCTGTGCGAGGTTAAAAAGCCGGTGATACTGGTGCCATCGCCAAACGTGGCTGAGGACCATCAAACCAAAAACGCTTTAGCATTGGTACAGGAGAATGCTGCCAAGTTTGTAGCCGACCGCGATGCCGAGGCCAAACTGGTTGACAAGACCCTGGAATTACTGAACGATAAACAGAAACAAAAAATATTAAGCAACAACATTGGCAAGCTGGCTATGCCCAATGCCGATGAAGTAATTGCGAAAGAGGTTATCCAAATAACAATTAACAATTAAACAATAAGGTTCCCTCTTTGCAAGTAGAGGGGCCTTATTTTAAGTGATGATGGAATTAAGCAACATAATACGGGTTTACCTGGTGGGCATTGGCGGCATCGGCATGAGTGGCCTTGCGCGCTATTTCCATCAGTTAGGTTGTGTTGTTTGCGGATACGACAAAACACCTACCGACCTTACCGATAGCCTGCGCAATGAGGGCATCTGTATTATATTTGAGGACAAGCCTGCCGAAATACAAATGAGCTTTCAGCAGCCTGATGATAGCACACTGATCATCTACACCCCTGCTATCCCGAAGGAATCGGCTATATTGAACTTTTTTGTTGATAAAGGCTTTACGCTGTACAAACGCTCGCAGGTATTGGGCCTCATCAGTGCCAGCAGGTATACCGTGGCGGTGGCAGGTACGCATGGTAAAACCACCACATCAAGCATGATAGCCCATATCCTGAAAGATTCGGGCAAGGATTGTTCGGCTTTTTTGGGTGGCATATCATCCAACTACCAAACCAATGTGCTGTTCGGTAAAAATGATATAGTAGTGGTTGAGGCCGATGAGTATGATCGCTCATTCCTTACCCTGCACCCTGATATTGCCGTGGTAACCTCAATGGATGCCGATCATTTGGATATATATGGCGATCACTCGCACTTAACCGAATCGTTCACGCTATTCGCTTCGCAAATAAAACAGGGCGGGCAGCTGATACATAAACAAGGCTTACCATTAGTTAACGGCAGCACCTATACCATAAACGGTGAAGCTGATGCCGTGGCTGAGAACATCCGTGTAGAGAATGGTAATTTCTACTTCGATTTCAAAAACAGCACGGTAAGCATCGGCAACATTTGCCTGGGTATTGCCGGCTTGCATAATATTGAAAATGCCGTGGCATCTATTGAGGTAGCGTTGCGTTTAGAGGTAAGCGCCGGTGCCATTAAAAGCGCGCTCGAATCATTCAGAGGGGTTAAACGCCGCTTTGAGTATATAGTAAAAACCGGTAAACACATTTTTATTGATGATTACGCCCACCACCCCGAGGAGTTGCGTGCCGCCATATCATCGGTAAAAACATTATATCCTGATAAAAAGCTGACCACCATATTTCAGCCGCATCTGTACACCCGCACCCGCGATTTTGCCGATGGCTTTGCCGAGGTGCTGGATATGTGCGACGAGCTGCTGATGCTTGACATTTATCCCGCCCGCGAACTGCCGATTGAGGGTGTAGATTCAGAACTGATACTCAGCAAGATGAAATTGTGGAATAAGCGCAAATGTGGAAAACAAGAAACGATAGAAATAATAGAAAATGAAAAACCTGAGCTACTTTTAACGGTAGGTGCAGGTGATATTGACCAGTTGGTACAACCATTAAAAAAGGTGCTTGAATATGTCGCGTAAACGTATATGGAACCGCATACTTGTTGGCTTTGCCTGGGTAATTTGCCTGGGTGGCCTGGTTGTGCTCATGAGTTTTATCGAGATAAAAAAGGCTGAAGTGGTATGCAAGGGTATTAAGGTATATATACCCGGCAACCAATATTTTATTGACAGGCAGGAGGTAGATAATATTTTGCACACCACCAGCAACACGCTTGAAGGCCGGCGCCTGGAGAATATTAACATACACGACCTGGAAACGCAGCTAAAAGGCAACCCCTTTGTGGAGTTTGCCAAGGTATATACAGATATGGACGGCATGATCAAGGTTGAGATAACCCAGCGCCAGCCCATACTGCGGGTAATTAACCGTTTTGATCAGGATTATTATGTTGATCAGCATGGGTTAAAAATGCCGTTATCAAACAACTATACCGCGCGTGTGGTGGTGGCTAACGGTTATATTGATGAGCTTTTTGCCAACCGTGTTGATACGCTGCATAGTAAACTGGCAACATCGCTGTACAAAACGGCCGAGTACATCCACAAGGATTCGTTGTGGGATGCGCAGGTAGCGCAGATATATGTTAACCCGGCGCATGAGATTGAGCTGATACCCCGCGTGGGTAATCAAAAAATATTGTTAGGCAATGCCGATTCGCTTGATATTAAATTCCGTAACCTGAAGGCCTTTTACACCCAGGCCTTGCCAAAGGTGGGCTGGGATAAATACAAGGCCTTGAATGTTAAGTACACCAACCAGGTAATAGGCATCAAGAACGAGGACAGCAAGGCCGACAGCGCCAAAAAGAAAAGTGCCCCCATAAAAAAGGACACGACAAAGAAACTGAATAACGACACATCGCAAATAAAACAACAGTAAAATGGACAAGGGTTTATCACAAGAAAAAAGTTCGCCGATCATTGTAGGGTTGGATATCGGGACTACAAAAATATGCGCCATTGTTGGCCGCCGCAGCAAGAACGGGAAGATAGAGGTATTGGGTATAGGCAAGGCGGAATCGGCCGGTGTTACCCGTGGTATGGTGTCAAACATTGATAAAACCGTGCAGGGCATTTCACAATCTGTTGATGTTGCCGGTACACAATCAAATGTTGAAATAAAGGTAGTGAACGTGGGTATTGCCGGTCAGCATATCAAAAGCTTGCAGCACCGTGGTTTGATAACCCGTCGCGATCTGCAAAGCGAAATATCCCGCAAGGATATTGATAAGCTGATCGAGGATATGTACAACCTGGTGATGCCCCCGGGCGAGGAGATCATCCATGTATTGCCGCAGGAGTTTACTGTTGATAACGAGCCGGGCATTAAAGATCCTATCGGGATGGCAGGCGTGCGTTTGGAGGCTAACTTCCATATTATTTCCGGTCAAGTTACCGCTATCAAAAACATAGTAAAATGTGTTAACAAGGCACACCTGGAAAGTTCTGAGCTGATACTGGAGCCGCTGGCCTCGTCAGAGTCGGTATTAAGCGATGAGGAAAAAGAAGCCGGTGTGGTATTGGTTGATATTGGTGGTGGTACTACTGATGTGGCCATCTTTCACGAAGGTATTATCCGTCACACAGCCGTTATTCCATTTGGCGGTAATAGTGTAACTGAGGATATTCGCGAGGGCTGTTCAGTAATGCGCAACATCGCCGAGCAGTTGAAAGTACGTTTCGGCTCGGCCCTGGCTGATGAGAACAAGGAGAACGAGATAGTTTGCGTACCGGGTTTGCGCGGTCGTGAACCGAAGGAGATATCGGTTAAAAATCTGGCATTCGTTATTCAGGCTCGTATGGAGGAGATCATTGAGCATGTGTACTACGAGATCAAATCATCAGGCTACGAGAAGAAACTGATTGCCGGTATAGTTATAACCGGTGGCGGCGCGCAGCTTAAACACCTTACCCAACTTGTTGAATATGTAACCGGCCTGGATTGCCGCGTGGGTTACCCTAATGAGCACCTGGCCAAAAACGAGGTTTTACCAAAAGGCATTTACGAGGAGCTGCAAAGCCCGACCTTTGCCACAGGTATAGGCCTGCTGATAAAAGGCATCCAGAAAATGGAGTATGATACGCTTACGCTTACCGCCCCTGCCGTAGCAAAACCTGAGAAGGTTAAATACACCGGCGAGGAGAAAAAATACGGCTTACTGAGTAAAATATTAGAGAGCGGTAAAAAGTTTATTAAGGATGACATCAAGGATGAGGACTTCCTGAAGTAATTATTCACAAACGAAAACTTTTCCACAATATCGACAATTGTGGAAAAACATTGTGGAAAAAGTTATAATATTACGATAGAGAATTCTGACTGATCGTCAAAATACATTTAGCTGAAACAAAGAGATATGCAGTTTGAGATGTTAAAAGAAAAATCGTCAATCATCAAGGTTATTGGTGTTGGCGGTGGTGGTGGCAACGCTGTAAACCACATGTACAGGCAGGGAATTACCGGTGTTGATTTCATTATTTGTAACACCGATGCACAAGCTTTAGAGCTTAGCCCTATCCCCAATAAAGTACAGTTAGGTGCCAGCCTTACCGAAGGTATGGGCGCAGGTTCGATACCCGAAGTTGGCAAAAACTCAGCTATCGAAAATATTGACGATATAAAGCAGATGCTTGGCACCAATACCAAAATGCTGTTTATTACAGCGGGTATGGGTGGTGGCACCGGTACAGGCGCAAGCCCTATCATTGCCAAAGCAGCCCGCGAATTGGATATACTTACCGTAGGTATCATAACCACCCCGTTCTCGTTTGAAGGCAAACGCCGTAAAATGCAGGCCGAGGAAGGTTTGGAAGAACTGAAAAAATATGTTGACTCGTACCTGGTGATCTCGAACGACAGGTTACGCCAGATATTTGGCAATCTTACCCTGGGTTCGGCATTTGGCCAGGCTGATAATATTTTGACCACTGCCGCCAAAGGCATTGCCGAGATCATTACCCTGCCGGGCTATATCAACGTTGACTTTAAGGATGTGCGCACTGTAATGAAGGATAGCGGCGTAGCCATAATGGGTAGCAGTTCTGCCGATGGCGAAAACCGTGCCCTAAAAGCGGTTGAAGGTGCTTTGGCATCGCCACTGTTAAAGGATAACGAAATTGAGGGTGCACGCTACATCCTGTTAAACATTACCTCGGGCGATAAAGAGGTAACTATGGATGAAGTAAGCGTAATTACCGATTACATACAGGAAGAAGCAGGCCTTGCCGCCGACCTGATTTGGGGTAATTGCCGCGACGAGAATTTAGGTGACAAAATATCGGTTACTATTATAGCTACAGGTTTCCAAACCAAGGATGAGCGCGAGAAAGAGATCAGCAACAAGAAAGTAGTTTCGATGCTGATACCTGAAGATGCGCCAATGGTTAAACCGGTTAATGAGTTCATTACCCCGGTTCAGCCAGATGCTGTTGCCGAGCCATACATGAAAGCTAAGGAAGAACCTAAGCAAACCGGTTTGTTCGATCTGTTCGCTGCCCGTAATGCCGAAGAAGCCGGAGCCCCTGTTGTTAGGCATCAGCTTACGCCGGAGGAGCCTAAAGCTGCCGCCGAGCCTGAAGCTACCGACTTTACCTTTAAGGTAACAGAATCGGTAATGCAATACCATGCCGTTGAGCCTGTACAACCCGAGCCGGAACCAACCCCGGAACCTGTTGCCGGTGCTGACGATGACAAGACCGAGGAATCAATGGAGGAGCAACTGCGTAAATCGCGCGAGCGAATTATGAGGTTGAAGGATCTGAGTATGAAACTACGCTCAGGCAACTTACAGGAGATGGAGAACGTACCGGCCTACAAACGCAAGGAGATAGCCTTACAGCAAACACCTGCATCAAACGAGAGCCAGATATCGCGTTTCTCGTTGTTACCTGATGATGAAGGTAAAACCGAGATCAGGAACAACAACTCGTTTTTACATGATAATGTAGATTAACAATTCCCAAAACATAATTCAGGCCTCTGCACCCCGCAGAGGCTTTTTTTTGTGACTAAAAATCGCCTCAAAAAAATATACCCAAAAGTGGGTATGTAAATAGCAGGTTAAACCCATGTTATGTTACCTATTTAGACAGAAACAGTCTAAATAACTGTCAATCAGCCAAAATGTGGAAAAAATAAGGCTTTTGATATTAGATTTTGATGTGTAAAATTTCTTTTTAAATAAAAACAATTTTAGATTAGCCTCAGTAAAACAATTAAACTCAATCAATTTTAAAAGGAGTAACCTAAAATGAAAAAATTTAGCGAACTGAAAGAGCTCGTGTCTTCGCTGGAGACTGATGCCGAAAAATTTTACAGTAAAGGCAATAGCGCGGCGGGCACCCGTTTACGCAAAGGTTTGCAGGATCTTAAAAACTTAGCCCAAACTATCCGTCTGGAAGTTCAGGACACCAAAAACAAAGAGTAAGTATTAGGATCTTCTAAAGCACTGACCAATTAAAAACCGGCCGAAGCCGGTTTTTCTGTTTTTTATGCTTTTATCTTTTTTATCTCGCTGATGATAGCCTGCTCCGTAGCGGGGCTAACAGGCACTAATGGCAGGCGCAGGGTATCGGCACAAACACCTAAATGTTTTAATGCGGCTTTTACACCGGCCGGGTTGCCTTCAACAAACATCAGGCGGGTAAACTCAATCAAATCAAAGTGTGCTTTGCGGGCGGTTTTAAAATCACCGGCAAGGCATTGGCGTACCATATCGGTAAGCTCACGTGGCAGGGCATTACCTACCACTGATATTAAACCTGCACCACCCAAAGCGATCAGCGGCAACGTTACCGGATCATCACCTGATATGAACAGGAAACCCTCGGGCATATCGCGCAGTATCTGGTTAAACTGATCAAAATTACCCGCAGCCTCTTTAATACCAATGATGTTCTTAAAATCATTAGCCAGGCGTATGGTTGTTTCGGCAGCTATGTTACTGCCGGTACGGCCCGGTACGTTATATAATATTATAGGTAGCGGCGCGGCTTCGGCAACAGCTTTATAGTGCTGATAGATGCCCTCCTGCGTAGGCTTGTTATAATAAGGGCTTACTGATAGTATAGCATCATAGCCGGTAGCGTCAAAAGCTTTTACCAGCTCAACAACCTCAAGGGTATCATTACCGCCAATACCGGCAACCAATGGCACAAGGCCGTTTGCTTTTTCGGCAACAAATTTAAATATCTTCTTCTTCTCGTCCTTGCTCAGTGTGGCGCTTTCGCCGGTTGTACCTAAAACAACAAGGTATTCTACCCCGCCGTCAATTAAATGCTCGATCAGGTTGTTTAACCCGTCGAAGTCCACCTGTCCGTCTGGCTGAAAAGGAGTGACCATTGCAACCCCTGTTCCGAAGAATTTGTTCATCATTATCTCTAAAGCCCGCTAAGATAGCAAAATTGAAAATTGTTGAGCAGTTTGGTAGAGATTTTATTTGGGTCGATGGTTCATGGTCCATAGTCGATAGTCGATGGTCGATAGACCATAGCCCATGGTTGATAGTGTATGGTATTTTTATAAACATATTATACATCATCACTCTTACCATGGACTATGGTCTATCGACCATAGACTAATCCCCCCACTACACACTCACTACACATTCTGCTAAGTGCCTGTAATCAACATCGAAAAATCTTATTAACACGGTATAAATATTTCGTTATAAATCATAACTTTGCGCTCCGAATAGTATACTGTTAAAGGGATGCTATACAACACACTATAATATTTTAATATCAGGTTATAATATGCCAAACACTGGAAAAATATCGCGGATCATCGGTCCCGTAGTTGACGTAAGCTTTAGCGAAGGCACTCTTCCTAAAATTTACAGCGCTTTAGAGATCACTAAACAAAACGGTCAGAAAATTGTGCTTGAGGTACAGCAACACCTTGGCGAAGACAGGGTACGTGCCATAGCTATGGACTCAACCGACGGTTTATTACGCGGTATGCCTGTTACAGATTTAGGCTCAGGTATTAAAATGCCTGTTGGCGAAGCTATCAAAGGCCGTGTATTTAACGTAGTAGGCGATCCAATCGACGGTATTGCCGCTCTTGACAAAACAAACGGTCGTGCTATACACAACCAGCCTCCTCGTTTTGAAGATCTATCAACCGAAAGCGAAGTACTGTTTACCGGTATCAAGGTTATCGATTTGCTGGAGCCTTACGCTAAAGGTGGTAAAATTGGTTTGTTTGGTGGTGCCGGTGTAGGTAAAACCGTATTGATCCAGGAGCTGATCAACAATATCGCGAAAGCGTATTCAGGTTTATCAGTATTTGCCGGTGTAGGCGAGCGTACCCGTGAAGGTAATGACCTTTTACGTGAGATGCTTGAATCGGGCATTATAAAATATGGTGATGAGTTTATGCACTCAATGGAAGAAGGTGGCTGGGACTTAACTAAAGTTGATGCCGAAGCTTTGAAGGATTCAAAAGCAACCTTCGTGTTCGGTCAGATGAACGAACCTCCGGGTGCACGTGCACGTGTGGCACTTTCAGGTTTAACTATTGCCGAATACTTCCGCGATGGTGACGAAGAAGGTGGTAAAGGTCGTGATATCCTGTTCTTTATTGATAACATCTTCCGTTTCACCCAGGCAGGCTCTGAGGTATCGGCACTATTAGGCCGTATGCCATCAGCGGTAGGTTACCAACCAACCCTTGCTACCGAGATGGGTTTGATGCAGGAGCGTATCACATCAACCAAACGTGGTTCAATTACATCAGTACAGGCAGTATATGTACCTGCGGATGACTTGACCGACCCTGCGCCGGCCACAACCTTCGCCCACTTGGATGCTACTACCGTACTTTCACGTAAAATTGCTGAGTTAGGTATCTACCCTGCGGTTGACCCTCTGGATTCAACCTCACGTATCCTTAGCCCGGCTATCCTTGGCGATGAGCATTACAACACTGCTCAACGCGTTAAAGAAACCCTGCAACGTTACAAAGAACTTCAGGATATCATCGCCATCTTAGGTATGGATGAGTTATCTGAAGAAGATAAACTGGTTGTATCACGCGCTCGTCGTGTTCAGCGTTTCCTTTCACAGCCATTCCACGTTGCCGAGCAGTTCACCGGCTTAAAAGGTGTACTGGTTGACATTAAAGAAACTATCAAAGGTTTCAACATGATCATGGATGGTGAAGTTGACGAATACCCTGAAGCAGCCTTCAACCTTGTAGGTAACATTGAAGACGCTATTGAAAAAGGTAAAAAACTGTTAGCTGAGGCTAACGCTTAATTATAATGTGCAGATGAGTAAATATGCCAATGTGCGGATAACTGTATATTGTATATTTACTCATTAGCAATTAACATCTGCATATTTGCACATCAGCATATCTGCACATCAATAAAAGAGATGACTTTAGAAATTCTTACACCAGATAAAACAGTATTTGAGGGCGAGGCTGCTTCGGTTACCGTACCTGGTATACTGGGTGCTTTTGAAATACTTAATAACCACGCTCCTATTATTTCTATCCTTCAGGATGGTAAACTGATAGTGCGCGGTGGTTCGGTACAAAAAGAAACCTTTATTATTAAAGGCGGGGTTGTTGAAGCCGCTAATAATAAAGTTACCGTACTGGCCGAAGGTATTTCACACTAAAAATTTAAAAGAATAAGCCAAAGCCCCGGTAATTGTTACCGGGGCTTTTTTTTGCACTTATTTTTCGGGTTTTAACCATTTCAGGCAGAATTTGAATAGTTTATTATGCAAGCATAGATTTTATACCGAATACCAATTTACACTTTGGTATAATATGCTAAATATATTATTCTTAATTTTATTAATTAATCAGAATTAAATTCTGAAATAAAATAATTAATAAAATATAATATCAAATTTAAATTTTCATAAAAGCTATTGCATTAAAAAAGAGGTCTTTCTACCTTAACAATATCGATTAATTATATCTACATCGGTAACAAATTATAAAAGATAATGAGCGATACTACAGATACTTTACAGGCTGTTGAATTAAACAAATACAGCAAAACCCTTACCCAGGACCCTACCCAACCGGCGGCACAAGCCATGCTATACGGCATTGGCCTTACCGACGATGATATGAAAAAAGCGCAGGTAGGCGTGGCAAGTATGGGTTACGATGGCAACCCATGTAACATGCACCTTAACGGTTTGGCACAGGTTGTTAAAAAAGGTATTTGGGATGAGGAGCTTGTTGGCCTGATATTTAACACCATTGGTGTGAGCGACGGCATGAGCAACGGTACCGAAGGTATGCGCTACTCGCTGGTTAGTCGTGATGTTATTGCTGACTCGATTGAGGCTGTTTGCGGCGCTCAGTATTATGATGGTTTGATCACCCTGCCGGGTTGCGATAAAAACATGCCCGGCTCACTGATAGCCATGGGCAGGTTGAACCGCCCATCAATCATGGTATACGGTGGCACCATTAAACCCGGCCACTGGAAGGGTGAGGACTTAAACATTGTATCGGCATTTGAGGCCCTTGGTAAAAAGATAGCCGGCCAGATAGATGATGTTGACTTTATGGGCGTAGTTAAAAATGCCTGCCCAAGCGCGGGTGCCTGCGGTGGTATCTATACAGCCAACACTATGGCCGCGGCTATCGAGGCTATGGGTATGAGCCTGCCTTACTCATCATCAAACCCGGCATTAAGTGAAGAAAAACAAGCGGAATGCCTTGCGGCCGGTAAAGCCATCAAAGTATTGCTTGAAAAAGATATTAAGCCAAGCGACATCATGACGCGTAAGGCTTTTGAGAACGCTATCATAACCATTATGGTAATGGGCGGCTCAACAAACGCTGTATTACACCTTATCGCGATAGCGAAAAGTGTGGGCGTAAAATTAACACAGGATGATTTTCAGGAACTGACCAACCGTACCCCGCTATTGGCCGATATGAAGCCAAGCGGTAAGTACATGATGGAGGATCTGCACAAGGTGGGTGGTATACCTGCCGTAATGAAATACCTGTTAAAACTGGGTTGGTTACATGGCGAATGCCTTACTGTAACCGGCAAAACCCTTGCCGAGAACCTTGCCGAAGTACCTGAACTGGATTTTGATACCCAAAAGGTGATGCTGCCGGTTGAGCAGGCTATAAAGGCTACCGGCCACTTACAAATATTGTACGGTAACATTGCCGAGGGTGGCAGCGTAGCCAAAATAACCGGTAAAGAAGGCGAGCGCTTTGTAGGCCCTGCCCGCGTGTTCGACGGTGAATTTGAATTGATAGATGGTATAATGTCAGGACGAGTCAAATCGGGTGATGTGGTGGTGATCCGCAACGTTGGGCCAAAGGGCGCACCCGGTATGCCTGAAATGCTGAAGCCTACATCGGCCATATTTGGCGCGGGCTTAGGCAGCTCGGTAGCATTGATAACCGACGGACGCTTCTCGGGCGGCACACATGGTTTTGTGGTTGGCCACATCACCCCCGAAGCTTTTGAAGGGGGCCTGATAGCTATGGTAAAAGATAATGACATTATTGAAATTGATGCCGTTAACAATACCATGAACGTAAAACTAAGCGACGAAGAAATTGCAGCCCGCAGGGCACAATGGCAACAACCCGCGCTTAAGGCAACAAAAGGGCTGCTATATAAATACGCAAAATCAGTAAGCACAGCCGCCGAAGGTTGTGTTACGGATGAGTAAGGGTCTGAACCATTTTTCTGAACCAGAATTTTCAGAATTTGAGAATCGGCAGAATTTAATTTGAAATAAAAACATTCATTCTGTTTATTCTTAAATTCTGAAAATTCTGGTTCAAGACTGAAAATTCCGGTTCAAGACAAATTCAATACAAAAAACAAAGAGAATCACATTCGAAATTGAACATTCGAAATTCGAAATAAAACAAAATACCATGGAAGTTGCACAACAGGAAATACCTGCACCAGCCAAAACCAAAGAAACTGTAGAGGTTTCGGGTTCAGTAGCATTGCTTGAGGCTTTGATAGCTGAGGGTACCGATACCATTTTTGGGTATCCGGGCGGGGCTATCATGCCTATTTATGATGCTTTGTATGATTATAACGAGAAACTGAACCACGTACTGGTGCGCCATGAACAGGGCGGTATTCACGCCGGACAGGGTTATGCACGTACATCGGGCAAGGTTGGCGTAGTGTTCGCTACCAGCGGCCCGGGCGCTACCAACCTGGTTACCGGCCTGGCCGATGCGCAGATAGACAGCACACCATTGGTTTGCATTACCGGCCAGGTGTTCGCGCACCTGTTAGGTACCGATGCTTTCCAGGAAACCGACGTGATTAACATCACCACCCCGGTTACCAAATGGAACTACCAGGTAACTGACGCTAACGAAATTCCGGAAGTTATTGCCAAGGCATTTTACATTGCCCGCAGCGGTCGCCCAGGCCCGGTATTGATAGATATTACTAAGAATGCCCAAATACAAAAATTCAATTACGAAGGTTATACCGCCTGCAACCACATACGCAGCTACAGGCCAAAACCTATTGTGCGTAAACAATATGTTGAGCAAGCTGCCGAGCTGATCAATCAGGCTAAAAAACCATTTGTGTTGTTTGGTCAGGGTGTAATATTGGGCAGTGCCGAGCAGGAATTCAAGGCTTTTATTGAGAAAGCAGGCATTCCATCAGCATGGACCATTTTAGGTGTGGGCGCTATCCCTACCGATCACCCGCTGAACGTAGGTATGCTGGGTATGCACGGTAACTATGGCCCTAACGTATTAACCAACGAGTGTGATGTATTGATAGCCATAGGCATGCGTTTTGACGACCGCGTAACCGGCCGTTTAGATAAATACGCCAAACAAGCCAAGGTTATCCACCTGGATATTGACCCGGCCGAGATAGACAAGAACGTACAAACTACCGTACCGGTATGGGGCGACTGTAAGGAAACCCTGCCTTTGCTTACCGAACTGGTGGATGCAAAATCGCACACGGAATGGCTGGCAAAATTCAATGATTTTACCCAAAAGGAAGTTGAAGCCGTTATCCATAACGAACTTAACCCTACAACCGAAGAAATGACGATGGGCGAAGTGATCAGGGTACTGAATGAGCTTACCGGTGGCGATGCCGTTATTGTTACCGACGTTGGCCAGCACCAAATGGTAGGCTGCCGTTATGCTAAGTTCAACAAAACCCGCAGCAACGTTACCAGTGGTGGTTTGGGTACTATGGGCTTTGCCCTGCCAGCTGCCATAGGCGCTAAATTCGGCGCGCAGGATCGCCCGGTGGTAGCCATTATTGGCGATGGTGGTTTCCAGATGACCTTGCAGGAGCTGGGCACCATTATGCAAACCGGCGTTAACGTGAAGATCATCATCCTGAATAATCGCTTTTTAGGCATGGTACGCCAATGGCAGGAGTTGTTTAACGAGCGTCGTTACTCGTTTGTTGATATTCAAAGTCCTGATTTTGTACGCGTGGCCAGCGGTTACGGCATCGCGGGCAAATCTGTAAACGACCGCAGCGAGCTTACCCCGGCATTAGAGCAAATGCTGAACCACGATGGTTCATTCCTGCTGGAAGTGATGGTTACCAAAGAGAACAATGTATTCCCGATGGTACCACAAGGTTGCAGCGTATCTGAAATCAGGCTTAAATAATGCCCCTCCCGGCCTCCCCTGAAGGGGAGGTGAGATAAAACTTTCAAAAGAATTTAGATCATGACAAACACATCAAATGAAAATAAAGAAGTCCTCCCTACAGGGGAGGATTTAGGTGGGGCTAAACAGGAATTTAACATAACGGTATATACCGAAAACCAAATTGGTCTTTTAAACCGAATTGCTATTATATTTACACGCCGTAAGATCAATATCGACAGCCTGAACACTTCACCGTCAGAGATTGACAGTATACACCGCTTCACCATCGTGATAAACGAAACTGAAGATGTGGTACGTAAGCTGTGCCGCCAGATAGAGAAGCAGGTAGAAGTACTGAAAGTATACTATCATACCAATGCTGATGTGATTTGGCAGGAAATGGCGCTTTACAAGGTATCAACCAACGTAATTGCCGAGCAGGTTAGCGTTGAGCGCTTATTACGCGAAAATGGTGCCCGCGCGGTAGTGATCCGCAAGGATTATACGGTGTTTGAAACCACCGGTCACCGTGAGGAAACCGAGTCGCTGATAAAAATTCTACAGCCTTTCGGACTAATAGAGTTTGTACGCAGCGCTCGTGTAGCCATCATCAAGGATAGCGAAGGCTTTAACGCCAAGCTGCGCGAATTTGAACGCCTTGAACCAGGTGAAGAAGTGATAGAGAACGAATATTTAAACCAGGGGCAAAAGGTGTTTACGATGTAAACTATCTGTCCTTGATCAGAATTTACAAAATTTGAGAATTAACAGAATGAATATCAATCCAATAAATTCTGTTCATCCTTAAATTCTGAGAATTTTGGTTCAGAACAAAAGAATGACTGTCAGTTAATTAAAAAATTCTGTCCATTCTCAAATTCTAAAAATTCTGGTTCAAGAAATATTAAGAAATTATAAAAAATCAAACTAAACAATAAAAACGGTGATCGCTGAATAGTTGCGATCACAACAAAAACAAAAAACATGGCAAAATTAAATTTCGGCGGTACTGAAGAAAATGTAGTTACCCGCGAGGAGTTCCCTTTATCAAAAGCTCAGGACGTACTTAAAAACGAAACTGTAGCCGTTATTGGTTACGGTGTTCAAGGTCCGGGCCAGGCTTTAAACCAAAAAGACAATGGCATTAACGTAATTGTTGGTCAGCGTAAAAACTCAAAAACCTGGGATAAAGCAATTGCCGACGGCTTTGTACCCGGCGAAACTCTGTTTGAAATTGAAGAAGCCCTTGAAAAAGGTACTATCATTTGCTACCTGCTTAGCGATGCAGCACAAATTGAGCTTTGGCCAACTGTTAAAAAACACTTAACTCCGGGTAAGGCATTATATTTCTCTCACGGTTTCGGTATCACTTTTAACGAGCAAACTGGCATCATTCCTCCTGCTGATGTTGACGTATTCCTGGTTGCCCCTAAAGGTTCAGGCACTTCACTGCGCCGTATGTTCCTGCAAGGTCGTGGCTTAAACTCAAGCTTCGCTATCTTCCAGGATGCTACCGGTAAAGCATGGGATCGTGTTATCGCCCTTGGTATTGCCGTAGGTAGCGGTTACCTGTTCGAAACTGATTTCAAGAAAGAAGTATTCAGCGACCTTACCGGCGAGCGTGGTACTTTAATGGGTTGTATTCAGGGTATCTTCGCTGCACAGTACGATGTATTACGCAGCAATGGCCACACTCCATCTGAGGCATTTAACGAAACTGTTGAGGAGTTAACCCAATCATTAATGCCATTGGTTGCTGAAAATGGTATGGACTGGATGTACGCCAACTGTTCAACAACCGCTCAACGTGGCGCGCTTGACTGGTGGAAGAAATTCCGTGACGCTACTAAACCTGTTTTTGAAGAATTATACAACAGCGTTGCTACCGGCAAAGAGTCACAACGTTCTATCGACTCAAACAGCCAGCCTGATTACCGCGAAAAACTTAACGCCGAACTTGCCGAGCTACGCGACAGCGAACTATGGCAGGCAGGTAAAACTGTACGCAGCCTTCGCCCTGAAAACCAGGCAGTAGAAGCGTAACATTAGGCGAAAGCTTAAAGCATAAAGGCGAAAGCCAAAATAACTCATCCCCCTTTGCAATGCAAAGGGGGATATATTGCAAAAGCAATAACCGAGTTAACCATGTAATGCGCAACCTAACTGACTGATACCGCACATTACATATACAATAGGACAAAAAGAAAAATGGCAAAGACATTATTTGATAAGATCTGGGATGCGCACGTTGTTAGCAGCAAGGAGGGATTCCCGGATATTTTGTACATCGATACACACTTCATCCACGAGGTTACCAGTCCGCAGGCTTTTGACGGATTGCGTAAGCGTGGATTACCTGTTTTCAGGCCTAAGCAAACCGTTGCCACGGCCGATCATAACGTACCTACTTGGGATCAGCACCTGCCGATAAAGGAGGAGCTATCGCGCTACCAGGTGGATATGCTTACAAAAAACTGCGCCGAATTTGGCGTTGAGCTTTATGGCCTCGGCCATCCATACCAGGGCATTGTGCACGTAATAGGCCCTGAACTGGGCATAACCCGCCCGGGCAGCACTTATGTTTGCGGCGACAGCCATACCTCTACCCACGGCGCCTTCGGGTCGATAGCGTTTGGTATAGGTACCTCACAGGTTGAGCAGGTACTGGCCACCCAGTGCTTACTGCAATCGCGCCCTAAACGCATGAAAATTGAAGTTAACGGCACCCTGCAAAAAGGCGTGGGCGCAAAAGATATTATACTTTACATCATCAGCAAAATATCGGCTGCCGGCGGTACCGGTTATTTTGTTGAATATGCCGGCGATACCATCCGTTCGCTAAGCATGGAAGGCCGCATGACCATCTGTAACATGAGCATCGAAATGGGTGCGCGCGGTGGTTTAATAGCGCCCGACCAAACTACTATCGACTATGTAAAAGGCCGTGAATTTGCCCCTAAAGGCGAAGAATGGGATAAAGCCGTTGCCTACTGGCAAACACTTTACTCTGACGAGGATGCCAAGTTCGATTCGGTATTAACCTTTAAGGCCGAAGATATTGAGCCTATGATAACCTACGGTACCAACCCGGGTATGGGCATTGGTGTTACACAACACGTACCGGCTACTGAGGATTTTGAACCAAAGGAACAAGGCTCATACAAAAAAGCCCTTGACTATATGGGTCTGCATGATGATGAGCAGTTGTTAGGCAAACCTATCGACTACGTATTCATCGGCAGCTGTACCAACTCACGCATTGAGGATCTGCGCCAGGTGGCAGCCTTTGTAAAAGGCAAACACAAGGCAGATAACGTAGTGGTTTGGGTAGTACCCGGCTCAAAACAAGTGGAGCAGCAAGCCATAGCCGAAGGTTTGGATAAGATATTCGAATCGGCAGGTTTCCCGCTACGCGAACCGGGTTGCAGCGCATGCCTGGGCATGAACGAGGACAAGATACCGTCAGGCAAATATTGCGTATCAACCTCAAACCGCAACTTTGAAGGCCGCCAGGGACCAAACTCCCGCACCTTTTTAGCCAGCCCCCTAACCGCCGCAGCAGCAGCTATTACGGGTAGGGTTACTGATATTAGGGAGATGTTGTCGGCATCAGAATTTGCAGAATTAGTTGATTAACAGAATTCATGCAACGTGATGAACTTACATATAAGATAATTGGATGCGCAATGCAGGTGCATAATACTTTGGGCAACGGCTTTCAGGAAGTTATTTACCAAAGATGTTTAGCTATTGAGTTATTGAACGCAGGTATATCATTTGTAAGGGAGCAGGAACAAACAATTTATTATAAAGGTATTGATGTAGGTACCAGGAGAGCAGATTTTATAATTGAGGATAAACTAACGGTAGAATTAAAGGCGATAATAAATTTAGAAGATGTGCACTTAGCACAAGCAAAGAATTACACTATCGCTTACGATTTCCCGATCGGGTTGCTTATCAATTTCGGAAGCACCAGTCTTCAATATAAACTGATCTTCAATCCACGATATAATACCAACATACATTCAGCAAATTCTATAATTCAGTAAATTCTGATTTAAGATGACAAAAATTTTCAAACATATACAAACCAGCGTGGTGCCTCTGCCTATCGAGAATATTGATACGGATCAGATCATTCCCGCGCGTTTTTTGAAGGCCACTACCCGCGAGGGTTTTGGCAATAACCTGTTTCGCGATTGGCGCTTTGACGAGAACGATCAACCGAAAGAGGACTTTGTACTAAACCACCCTACCTACAGCGGTAAGGTGCTGGTAGCGGGCAAAAACTTTGGTTGCGGCAGTAGTCGAGAGCATGCGGCCTGGGCCATATCTGATTATGGTTTTGATGCCGTGGTAAGCAGCTTTTTTGCCGATATTTTTAAAGGTAACGCCCTTAACAACGGCTTGCTGCCGGTACAGGTGAGCGACGATTTCCTGAAAAAGATATTCGACGCCGTTTTTGCCGATCATACCACCGTGGTTGATATCGACCTTGAAAACCAGGTTATCAAAATATCATCAACCGGCGAGCAGGAAAGCTTCGAGATCAATCCGTACAAAAAAGCGTGTTTAATGAACGGCTACGATGATATTGACTATATACTGAGCAACAGGGCAGCAGTAGAGGAATTTGAAAAAGCCCCTAACCCCTAAAGGGGAACCGGAGAGCCGATTCAATAATTATAACATACATATTAAACACTTATTCCCCCTTTAGGGGGTTAGGGGGCAAATGAAAAAACACATTTTAGTAATACCAGGCGACGGCATTGGGCCGGAGGTTACAACCTGGGGTAAGGCGGTACTTGAAAAGGTTGGCGCGGCAGGCGGACATGAATTTACGTTTGACGAAGCCCTGATGGGCCATGCGGCCATTGAGGCTACCGGCAACCCGCTGCCTGATGAAACTTTAGAAAAAGCAAAAGCCAGTGATGCCATTTTGTTTGGTGCCATTGGCCATATAAAATATGATAACGATCCATCGGCAAAGGTACGCCCCGAGCAGGGGTTGTTGAAGATACGCAAGGAGCTTGGTCTGTATGCCAACCTGCGCCCCATCATGCTGTTTGATGAGTTGCTGGATGCATCGAGCCTGAAACCGGAGATATTAAGGGGAACGGATATCCTGTTCTTCCGCGAGTTGACCGGCGACGTTTACTTTGGCGAGAAAAAACGCAGCGACGACCGCAACACCGCGTCGGATTTGATGATCTATCACCGTTATGAGGTGGAGCGTATTGCCACCAAGGCTTACGAGGCTGCAAGTGCTCGTGGTAAACGCCTGTGCTCGGTTGATAAGGCCAACGTGTTAGAGGCTTCGCGCCTGTGGCGTGAGGTAGTGCAGGAAGTAGCCAAAAACTACCCCGATGTTGAAACAGAACACATGTTTATTGACAATGCCGCCATGCAACTGGTTAAAAACCCTAAAAAGTTTGATGTGGTACTTACCGCCAACCTTTTTGGTGATATCCTGACCGACGAGGCTTCGCAAATCGCGGGTTCAATGGGCATGCTGGCATCGGCATCTGTGGGTGATGGCACGGGCTTTTTTGAGCCTATCCACGGTTCGGCACATGACATTGCCGGGCAGGACAAGGCTAATCCGCTGGCCTCTATCCTATCCGTAGCGTTGATGTTCGAGATCAGCTTCGGCCTTAAAGAAGAAGCTAAAAAGATAACTGACGCTATCGATAAAGTATTAAAAGACGGCTACCGCACCGGCGACATTGCCGATGCCAATACCGACAAAGCCAAAATATTAGGCACCACCGCCATGGGACAAAAGGTGTTGGAATATTTGTAGGTATAGATGTGCAGATATGCAAATGTGCAGATGAGTACATGTGCCAGATAATAATTGAATTAAGAAATGATCAATGAAATCACCAAACAGCAATCGGTGAAATCATATAAAAAATCAGTGCAATCAGTAAACTATGAAGTGGAACGCTGAATTATACGACCAGAAACATGCCTTCGTATTTCAATACGGGGAGAATGTGCTTGAATTGTTGAATGCCCAACCCGGCGAGCATATACTCGATCTGGGTTGCGGTACCGGCTACCTCACGCAACAACTGCATGATATGGGCGTAATAGTTAAGGGTACCGATAGCTCGGCGGATATGATACGCCAGGCCAAGGCCAACTACCCCGGTGTTAACTTCGCTGTTGAGGATGCCACTAAATTCAAGTCTGCCGAAAAGTACGATGCTGTTTTTAGCAATGCCGTTTTGCACTGGATAAAAAATGCCGATGCCATGATGGATTGTGTGTACAAAAGCCTTAAACCCGGCGGCCGTTTTGTGGCCGAAATGGGTGGCAAAGGCAACGTACAGCACCTTATAGCGGCAACCAAACAGGTATTGCAACAGCACGGCTACCACAAGCAAGCTAAAAGCGAGATATGGTATTTCCCGTCTGTTGGCGAATATACCACCAAGCTGGAGGCACATGGTTTCAGGGTATCGTTCGCGGCGCATTTTGACCGTAAAACACCATTGCAGGATGGCGACCAGGGCGTAGCTAAATGGATCACCATGTTTGCGCCACTGTACCTGGTGGGTGTGCCCGAAGAAGAAAAACGACAAATGTTGCAGGAAGTTACCGCCCTGCTTGAACCGCACTACAACGAAGGCGGACAATGGTATGCCGACTATAAGCGTTTAAGGTTTATAGCCGTCAAGGAGATTTGAGTATTAAGATGTGAGATATGAGATGATCTATCTCACGGTAAATAAGATAAAAAAGAAATAAAATTGATATTGGTTTTTTGGTGTGGATGCAGCTATCTCATATCTAAAATCTAATATCTCACATCTAAAAAAAAGAACATGTTACACGATCCCAACCGAGTCTACATCTTTGATACCACGCTGCGCGATGGCGAGCAGGTACCGGGTTGCCAGTTAACAACCCCCGAAAAAATTGAGATAGCACGCGAACTGGAAGCGCTCGGCGTGGATGTTATTGAAGCGGGTTTCCCTATCTCGAGCCCCGGCGATTTTCAAAGTGTTGTTGAAATATCAAAAGCCGTAAAAGAACCTACCGTATGTGCACTTACCCGTGCCAACAAAGGCGATATAGATGCCGCGGTCGAATCGCTTAAATATGCCAAACGCCCACGTATACACACAGGCATCGGCTCGAGCGATATGCACATCAAGCATAAATTCAACAGCACCCGCGAAGAAATTCTGGAGCGTGCCGTTGAAGCCGTTAAATACGCCAAAAAATCTGTTGAAGATATTGAGTTTTACGCCGAGGATGCCGGTCGTGCCGATATTGAGTACCTGGCCAAAATGGTTGAGGCCGTTATTGGTGCCGGTGCTACGGTGGTAAATATACCCGATACCAACGGCTATTGCCTGCCCGACCAGTACGGCAGTAAGATCCGTTTCCTGAAAGAGAATGTGCGTAATATTGATCAGGCCATTATATCGGTACATTGCCATAACGACTTAGGTTTGGCAACAGCCAACTCTATTGCCGGTTTACAAAACGGTGCCCGCCAAATTGAGGGTACCATAAACGGCATTGGCGAGCGCGCGGGTAATACTTCTATTGAAGAAGTGGTAATGATCATGAAAACGCACCAAACTTTAGGCTTGCATACCAACATTAACAGCACTAAGTTTTATGAGATGAGCCGCATGGTGAGTACACAAATGCGCATGCCGGTACAGCCTAATAAAGCTATTGTTGGCGCTAACGCCTTTGCCCACAGCTCGGGTATACACCAGGATGGTTTCCTGAAAATGCGTGAGAATTACGAGATCATCCGCCCGGAAGATGTAGGCTTCCCGAGCGCGAGCATCGTGCTTACGGCCCGTAGTGGTCGCCATGCCTTGAAATTCCACCTGGAGCGTTTAGGCTTCCAGCTTAACAAAGAAGAACTGGCTGATACATACAAACGTTTTTTAACGCTGGCTGACAGCAAACTGGATATAAATGATATCGACCTGCAAGGTTTAATGGCTTATCGTTTAGTAAAATAATAAATGATGAGTACTGAAACCGAACATTTGCTTGATTTTGAACAGGCCTACCAACGCCTTGACGGGGTGGTTAACCATACGCCCCTGCAATACAATGCCGGCCTGTCGGCAAAATACGAGTGTGAGATATACCTGAAACGTGAAGACCTACAGGTAGTACGCTCATACAAACTGCGCGGCGCTTATAACATGATCAGCCAGTTAAATGCCGATCAGCTAAGGCGTGGCGTGGTTTGTGCCAGCGCGGGTAACCATGCGCAGGGCGTTGCCTTTTCGTGCAGCAGGCTGGGTACCAAGGGCGTAATCTTTATGCCCGAGATCACTCCAAAGCAAAAGGTAAAACAAACGCAAATGTTTGGCGGCGAAAATGTAGAGATAGTGCTTACCGGCGATACGTTTGACGATTGCCTGCGCGAAGCACTGGCCTATACCGAAGCCAACCAAATGACGTTCATTCCGCCGTTTGATACCCACCGCGTAATTGAGGGGCAGGGTACGGTAGGCGTTGAGATACTGGATAAACTACCCGATGTTGAGGCCGTGATAATGCCTGTTGGCGGCGGCGGTTTGGCTGCTGGTGTGGGCACTTACTTAAAACAACAAAACCCTGATGTGCTGCTTATTGGCGTTGAGCCCGAAGGTGCCCCATCAATGGTTGGCGCGTTCGCCCATAACGAGCCGGTAACGCTCGATCAGATAGATCGTTTTGTTGACGGTGCCGCCGTTAAACGTGTAGGTGCCATAACCTACGGCATTTGCCGCGAGGTATTGAACGATATGCTGCTGGTACCCGAGGGTAAGGTTTGTACCACCATCCTTAAACTATATAACGAGGATGCCATTGTGGTTGAGCCTGCCGGTGCATTGTCTGTTGCCGTGCTTGATTTGTGCAAGGAGCAGATAAAAGGTAAAAAAGTGGTGTGCATCATCAGCGGTGGTAACAATGATATTGACCGCATGGCCGAGATCAAAGAGAAATCACTGCTGTACGAAGGCTTGAAACATTACTTTATCGTTCGCTTTCCGCAACGCCCGGGCGCGCTTAAATTGTTTGTGAACAATGTGCTTGGCCCCGGCGATGATATTACCCGTTTCGAGTTCATCAAAAAAACCGCTAAGGAGAATGGCCCGGCGTTGGTAGGTATCGAACTAAAATCGGCCGACGACTACCCTGCCCTGCTGCAACGCATGGCCGCCCACCGTTTTGATGTTATCGAAATAAACCGCGATCAAACCTTGTTTGAGTATTTGGTGTAAGCCCAATCGGTCAAACTTAAGTAAACTATACTTTTAAAGCCGGATCACTGCCATGATCCGGCTTTGCATTTTACAATCCGCTGAACAATACCAAAACTTGAGTGTTCATATTTGCTGAAAACAAGTAAAAATGAGCAAACTTTTTTCAACCATAACCATTAAGGATGTCACCCTGCGTAACCGCATTGCCGTATCGCCAATGTGCGAGTATTCAAGCACCGATGGCTTTGCCAACAACTGGCATTTGGTGCATCTGGGCAGTCGTGCCATTGGTGGTGCAGGTTTAGTGATCAGTGAGGCCGCGGCGGTATCGCCCGAAGGCCGTATATCCTATGGCGACCTGGGCATCTGGAAAGATGAACACATTGAAAAACTAAAAGAAATAACCGATTTTATACATGAGCAAGGCGCCGTAGCCGGTATACAACTGGCACATGCGGGCCGTAAAGCCAGTCATCATAAACCCTGGGATGGCGGCAAGCTTATCCCCGCTGATCAGCCTAACGGATGGCCTACCGTAGCGCCAAGTGCCCTGCCATTTGCCGAGGCCACCGCAGCCCCTGCCGAACTGGACAAAGCCGGTATAGAAAAAATAAAGGCCGATTTTAAGGCCGCTGCCGCCAGATCATTAGCCGCCGGTTTTAAGGTGGCCGAAGTACACGCCGCTCACGGCTATCTGCTGCACGAATTTTATTCGCCATTAAGCAATCACCGTACGGATGAATACGGCGGCAGCTTTGAGAACCGCATCCGCCTGGTGCTTGAGGTGGTTGAGGCCGTGAAAGAAGTTTGGCCTGCCAATTTGCCGCTTTTCGTGCGCATATCGGCCACCGACTGGACTGAGGGCGGCTGGAACATTGATGATTCTGTAGCTCTTGCCAAAAAACTGAAAGATGCCGGTGTCGATGTAATTGATACCTCAACAGGTGGCAACGTAGCACGGGCTACCATTCCGCTTAAGCCGGGTTACCAGGTTGAATTTGCCGAAGCCATCAAAAAACAAACCGGCATACTTACCGGCGCTGTCGGCTTAATAACCGATGCCCAACAAGCCGATACCATTGTTGAAACCGGCCAGGCCGACCTGATATTCATAGCCCGCGAACTATTACGCGACCCACACTTCCCCCTACGTGCCGCCCACCAACTCAACCAGGAGATACAATGGCCGGTACAATATGAGCGCGCGAAGTGGGAGTAATTGGTTAATAGTCGATGGTCCATAGTCCATGGTAAGAAATGCCCTTCGCTATTGACTATCGACTATTCTTCCATGGACCATGGACTATGGTCTATCGACTAAAAAATTAACACAAACACCATCGACAATGGACTATGGACCATCGACCAAAATATATAACTTTACAAAACAACTAAACATAAATCAATAACTATGAAACGTACAGCAACCGCCCACTGGGCCGGAAATTTAAAAGAAGGTAAAGGCGAATTAAGCACTCAAAGCACCACCCTTAGCCAAACTCAATATTCATTTAAAACCCGTTTCGAAAGTGGTGTGGGCACTAACCCTGAGGAATTGCTGGCTGCCGCGCATGCAGGCTGCTTCACTATGGCGGTTAGCGCTACATTAACCCAGCAAGGCATCACCGCCGGCGATCTGAATACTGAGGCTATCCTTGAGCTGGATATGGTTAAGCTTGAAGTTACCGCCATTCACCTTGAGTTGAAAGCTTCGGTTATTGAGGGTGTATCTGAGGAGCAATTTAAAGAAGTTGCCGAAGGTGCCAAAGCAAACTGTATCATCTCAAAAGCTTTGAGCGTGCCTATCAGCCTGAGTGTAACCTACGCGTAATCTTATAAAACGTAATTAAACTAAGAGAGCAGATGTAGGTCTGCTCTTTTAGTTTAACAGAAGTTCGGGATAAGGATTTACCTCCTTGTCATTTCGAGCGATAGCGAGAAATCTGTACGCGTTCTCAGCAAAGCGATAGATTTCTCCTCGTTCCTCGTTCGAAATGACAAGTACTATAGGTAGCGCGTTCCGGAATTCACGTTAGTTTAAAACAAATTAAAAAAATGTCAAGTACCCGTAGTCGTGTATCTATCAGCCTGGTAATCTCTTTGGTTATCGTTGGCTTTTTGGTATTCCTTTTTCTTTACATTAAACGCCAGTTTACCGAAACCAAAACCGAGGTAAGCCAGGTGGTAATGGTGCAAAAAATAACCAGCATGGGCAAACTCGAACTGGTTAAATACGCCATGAAAGATATTGTGGAGAAGAAAGAAGTGCACACTTTTTTGCCGGATGAAAAGGTATTATTTTTAGCCGTTGGCGAAGTTACCGCCTGTATCGACCTTACCAAGGTAAAGGAGGAGGACATCATCCAAAGCAAAGACAGCGTTACCGTTACCCTGCCCGAACCTGAAATTTGCTATGCCAGGTTAGATCATCAGCAATCAAAGGTGTATGATATTACCGGTGCCTGGTTCCCGAGCAACGCGCGCGATATGGTGGAGGATGTGTACAAGATAGCCGAGAAAAAGATACTCGACGAAAGCAAAAAGATGAACATTACCGGCAAAGCGCGCGATAACGCCCAGCTTATATTTAAACCCCTGCTCGAAAGTATTTCGGGCAAAAAGGTGATCCTTAAATTCAAATAAAGGCTACTTCATTACATCCAGCACGCGGAACATCTTTTCCTTAATGCCCCGGGTAGTGCCGTTGTAATTATTTACAATGATGGAGAAGCATAGTTCACGGCCTTTATAGGTTTGATAACCGGTATAAGCAAGCACATCGGCAATGCTGCCGCTTTTCATCTTCATATCATTATAAACAGGCAGGCTCTCATAAAAGTACTTGTACCAGGGCTGCCCTTTGGCCGATTGCAGTACACGCGCCATAGTCAAAGTAGTTACCCTGTTACCCGGCGAAAGTCCACTGCCATCATAAATGTTCAGCGTTCTCACGTCGATGCCTTTGGTTTTCCAAAAATCCTGCAATACGGTTACGCCGTTGGGCGTTGTTGGTTCCTTACCTGCCTTTAGGGCGATGGTTTTCAGCAACTGCTCGGCATACAGGTTAAGGCTTTTTTGGTTGAGCCAGTAAATGATCTTGCTCAACTCCGGCGATTCAATAACCGTTAGCTGCTTAGCTATCGCGGGCGTGGTTTCGCCCTTCACGGCCAGTGTTAAGGTTGATTGCGGCTCTCCGCTTACCTTTAGGCCGAGGCGGTTCATGGTATCGGTCAATCGCAGGGCCACGTCAAAAGCTGGGTCGGGTATAGCGCCCGATACCGTTTTCTTGCTTTGATCAACCGCGTAAGTGCCCCGCAGATACATCAGCTTACCACCAACGGGCAGATAGATAAACGCCCTGTCGCCGGTACCGGCAGGCGCATTGGTGAGTTCACTTTTAAAGCTCAGGTATGGCATCAGGGGCACGGTACGGTCAACCGTAATAGCCGAACCTACCGCGCCGGTACGCAGCTTAATATCAAACTGGTTTTCGTGCCAGCACAGGGCATTAATGCCCGCGCCGTAGTAATTGCCTACATCCTGCCATATCCAGCCATCGGGCACGGCCTGGGTTCCGTAGGTACTGTCATCGCCAATAATGGCTCCGTTTATTTTTTTGATACCTGCCTTTTGTATAGTGGCAACCAGCAGGTTAAGTATATAATTCTCTTTAGTAGTATTCCAGCGCCAGCTGCCCAGAGTTGGGTCGCCGCCGCCTTTAATAATAATGCTGCCGTTCAGGGTACCATCGGGTGTAATGCTGCCGGTATAGCCAACGGTAGTTTGATACTGGTAATCGGCACTTAATAGGTTAAAAGCCGTTACCGAGGTTATGGTTTTTAAGGTTGATGCCGTGGCCAACCCCATGTTCGGGTTGGCGGCAAATACCTGCTCGCCGGTTTTGGCATCCAGTACCGTTAATGATACCGATGCGTAGCGGCACTGACTATCCTGCTGTAGTTTGCCAAAGGCCGTTTGCAATTGCTGCTGTAGCGTTTGGGCTTGAGCGTATCCTGTAACTAATAAAAAGCTAACTAACCAGCTCCGTTTTCTCATCATCCTCTTTAATGTTTCGCTTTGCAATATAGTAGATAGGTATGCCAATTAAAACTATAACAAGGCCGGGTAATGAATATTCGGGCTTGTAACGCAACAGCAATATGCAAAATGCTATACCCATCACAATATAAATAGCAGGCAAAACCGGGTAACCAAAAGCCTTATATGGGCGAGGCGCATCGGGGCGTTTTACCCGTAATATGTATATGCCGACGATGGTAAGCACGTAGAATATTACTACCACCAGCGATATCATATCCAGCAGGTTACCGTAAGTACCACTTAAACACAGTATACAAGCCAAACCACATTGCAGCCACAGGCCATACTCGGGCACTGAGAACTTATTGAGCGTACCCGTTTTTTTGAAGAACAGGCCATCCTTGGCCATAGTATAATACACACGGGCACCGGCCAAAATTAAGCCGTTATTACAACCAAAGGTAGAGATCATGATCATGAGGGCGATGATCACCGTACCAATATTGCCGAATATTACGGTTGACGCGGCTACCGCCACACGATCTTTTTCGGCCGTGGCTATTTCATGCAGCGGCAGTACCGAGGTATACATCAGGTTGGCCGATACATAAATTACGGTCACTATCAGCGTACCTAAAAACAAACTTAAACCAACATTGCGTTGCGGGTTTTTCATCTCGCCTGCAATAAAGGTTACGCTGTTCCAGGCATCGCTGCTAAAAATAGAACCCACTAATGATGCCGCTATGGCACCCAGTCCGGCGGCCATGGTGAGGCTTACGGTCGAGCCATCCTTATTCAAATTATGCAGATCCCAGGCGTTGGTCCAGTTGGCGGTCCAAACATCGCCTTTGGCCATAATAAAACCGAAAATGATCAGGCCGAACAAGCTCACCAGCTTGGTAAGCGTAAAGGTGGTTTGTATCATTTTACCGCCCTTTACACCCTTTGTATTGATGTACGTTAGCAGTATGATGAGTATTATAGATACCAGCTGCGCGGCGCTAAAGTTGAATGTTTTATCGCCCCAGTAATTAAAGCTGAACAAAATATTATCCTCACTTACGGCGGGCCACAGGTAAGCAAAAAACTTAGAGAATGCCACCCCTACCGCCGCGATAGTACCGGTTTGTATCACCGCGAAAAAACTCCATCCGTATAAAAAAGCTATCAGCTTATTGTAGGCTTCCTTAAGGTAAACATATTGCCCGCCCGCTTTAGGGAACATGGCACTCAGCTCACCGTAACTTACGGCGGCGGTAAGCGTCATGAAACCGGTTATCAGCCATACGGCTATCAGCCAGCCTGCCGAGCCTACGTTACGTATAATATCGGCGCTTACAATAAAAATACCCGACCCTATCATTGAGCCGGCAACCAGCATGGTGCCGTCAAGCAGGCCAAGTTCGTGCTTCATTCCGGAGGAAGAAGTGTTTTCTTTCATACAATTGTTTTGAGGTAAGTTAATATGTGGGTTAAGATAGTTATAAATTTCAGTAACCAAAAACCCGTAAATTATCCTGTTAGTACCAATATTTAGCTTAAAACATTCGGTTTTTCAAGTTAGGATACAGTCAGCTCACAACTTTTTAAAAAGTTTAATATCATGCTGTTGTAATATTTTTTTTACTAATTTGCATTAGCCCTTCTTTCTCTTTTCAGGGCCATTATAAACCAAATTATAACCAAATTATTTATGGACTTCTTAAACAGTTACTTAATCTATTTAATACCTCTGTTAGGCATTGTGGGTATAATAGTAATGGCCGTTAAAGCGGCCTGGGTGAGCAAGCAGCCCTCGGGCGATGCTAACATGACCGAACTGGCAGGCTATATTGCCGATGGCGCCATGGCCTTTTTACGTGCCGAGTGGAAGGTGTTGAGCTACTTTGTTGTTATAGCGGTAATATTGCTGGCATGGTCGGGCACTACGGTTGCTACGTCAAGCCCGGTTATCGCGGTATCATTTGTTATAGGCGCGTTTTTATCCGCCTTCGCGGGATACATAGGTATGCGCATAGCTACCAAAGCCAATGTGCGCACCACCGAGGCGGCACGCACCAGTTTAGCCAAAGCACTTAAAGTATCATTTACCGGCGGCACCGTGATGGGCCTTGGCGTTGCCGGTTTAGCTATTTTGGGTTTAGGATCATTATTCATCGTATTTTATAAAATGTATGTGGGCGATCATGTTAACGGTCGCGATATGGAAAAGGCGTTGGAGGTATTGGCCGGTTTCTCACTGGGTGCCGAGTCGATAGCCTTATTCGCGCGTGTGGGCGGCGGTATCTATACCAAGGCTGCCGATGTGGGCGCCGACCTGGTGGGCAAGGTTGAAGCAGGCATCCCCGAGGATGATGTGCGTAATCCTGCCACCATTGCCGATAACGTAGGCGATAACGTGGGCGACGTAGCTGGTATGGGTGCCGATCTTTTTGGCTCGTACGTAGCCACCATGCTGGCCACTATGGTACTGGGGCGCGAAATTGTATCAAACGATGCCTTTGGTGGCATAGCCCCGGTATTGTTACCTATGGTGATAGCCGGTTTAGGGTTGATATTCTCCATAGTAGGTGCATCATTTGTAAAGATCAAAAATGAAACAGACAGTGTACAGAACGCCCTGAACATTGGCAACTGGACATCCATCGTGCTAACGGCCATCGCTACCTTTTTTGTAGTGAACTGGATGTTGCCCAATGGCAACATGCACCTTACCCGCGATCTGATTCCTGGTACCGAGGAATTAAAGGAAGGCGTTAAGGAGTTTGATAAAACAGGCGTTTACCTGGCCATTATTGTGGGGCTGATAGTGGGCACGCTGATGTCAATCATCACTGAATATTATACCGCTATGGGCAAACGCCCGGTGCTGAGCATCATCCGCCAGTCATCAACCGGGCATGCTACCAATATTATAGCTGGTTTGGCTATCGGTATGGAATCAACCGTGCTGCCTATCATCGTATTGGCGGCTGGTATATTTGGCTCGTACCATTTCGCGGGTTTGTATGGCGTGGCCATTGCCGCCGCGGGTATGATGGCCACAACCGCCATGCAGCTGGCTATTGATGCCTTTGGCCCCATTGCCGACAATGCCGGTGGTATTGCCGAAATGAGCCGCCTGCCCGAAGAAGTAAGGCACCGCACCGATAACCTCGATGCCGTGGGTAACACCACTGCCGCTACGGGTAAAGGCTTCGCCATTGCTTCGGCGGCGCTTACCTCACTGGCCTTGTTCGCGGCCTTTGTGGGCGTGGCAGGTATTGAGCATATTGATATTTATAAGGCCGATGTACTGGCTGGTTTATTTGTTGGGGGGATGATTCCGTTCATCTTCTCGGCGCTGGCTATATCGGCCGTAGGCAGGGCGGCCATGTCAATGGTTGAGGAGGTTCGCCGTCAGTTTAGGGAGATACCCGGCATTATGGAGTACAAGGCCAAGCCCGAGTACGAGAAATGTGTCGACATATCAACCAAGGCCTCCATCCGCGAGATGGTAGCGCCCGGACTTATCGCGCTCATCACCCCTATTGTTATCGGCTTTGCCTTTGGCCCCGAAGTATTAGGCGGCCTGCTGGCAGGTGTTACCGTATCAGGCGTGCTGATGGGCATCTTCCAGAGCAACGCGGGCGGCGCATGGGATAATGCCAAAAAATCATTTGAAAAGGGTGTGGAGATCAACGGCGTTATCCATTACAAAAAATCAGAACCACACAAGGCATCAGTAACCGGCGATACCGTGGGCGATCCGTTCAAGGATACCTCGGGCCCGTCAATGAATATTTTGATCAAGCTAATGTCTATCGTATCATTGGTCATAGCGCCTCACCTGCATCACGAGGTAAATACCAACGAGCGCATACAAAATCAGCTTAAAGAGCAATCGCTTGAAAAACCGGCAGCTAAGCCGCAAAGCCACAGGCTGTAATAAATAGCGCTGGCATGGCTATTAAAATAACGGCCATGCCAACTTTTATATAAAGGCAACGTTTCTACATTCTACAATTTGTGGGCGCATTTTTCCCCACAATTAATATCATCTATCAATAAAAAACAGCTTATAATTACTTTAAACCACATTTGGCATAGCGGAACAGTATTTGAATAACTGTTTACATAACATATTGAAATGAATAAAATTGTAATGATTGATGATAACCCGATGGAACACTTCATCGCGGTAAAACTGCTTAAGAACACCGGTCTTTTTGAAAGCACCAAGCACGTAACCAACGGTTACGAAACCCTGCAATACATTGAGGAAAACCTGAACAATACCGACGAATTGCCGGATGTGATATTGCTCGACATAAACATGCCTGATATTAACGCGTGGTCGTTTTTAGATAAGTATAAAGCCCTGCACAGTAAGATCAGCAAGCCGATAGATATTTATGTAGTAAGCTCATCAATTGATGCTGACGATATGCTGCGCTCAAAAACCTACCCTTTTGTAAAATCGTACCTGGTAAAACCGCTAAGTGCCGATGTTTTGGTGAAAATACACGACCAATGCGCTAAGGTTTAAGCCTCAAAACGTAACAATATTAAAATATTCGCAGCATCATACACAAAAAATAACGTTTTGTTTTGCGGATGCAATCAGTTCTTTATCATATCAATAAAATTAAGTAGGTTTGGACTGATATATTAACTGACATTATATATGAGATTTAAAAAACCACTTGATTTACTACTAAAAGAAGCGGCAGCAAGCGGCGAAGGCACTTTACGCCGTACGCTTAGCAGCTTCAATTTAGTAACCATGGGTATCGGGGCTATTATTGGTGCGGGCTTATTCTCGTTAACCGGTTTGGCTGCCGCCAACAATGCCGGCCCTGCCGTTACTATTTCATTTGTTATTGGCGCTATTGGTTGCGCTTTTGCCGGCCTTTGCTACGCCGAGTTTGCCAGTATGATCCCTATTGCCGGTTCGGCCTATACGTATTCATACGCAACTATGGGCGAGTTTATGGCGTGGATCATCGGTTGGGATCTGGTGTTGGAGTACGCCCTTGGCGCCGCAACGGTATCTATCAGCTGGTCGCAGTATCTAACAAAATTCCTCCATTTATATGGCATACAAATACCGCCGCAGCTCACCATGTCGCCCTGGGAAACAGTTACCATGGCTGATGGCAGCGTAGTGAGTGGTTATTTTAACCTGCCTGCGGTATTCATCATCGTGTGTCTTTCTTTGTTACTTATCAGAGGTACAAAGGAATCAGCATTTGTGAATAACATACTGGTAGTATTAAAAGTTGCTGTAGTATTGGTGTTCATCGCGGTGGGCTGGGGTTACATCAACCCATCAAACCACGTTCCTTACATTCCTGAAAACACCGGTAAATTCGGTGAGTTCGGCTGGTCGGGCGTATTGCGTGGCGCGGGTGTGGTATTCTTTGCCTTTATTGGTTTTGATGCCGTATCAACCGCCGCTCAGGAGGCTAAAGACCCTAAACGTGGTATGCCTATAGGTATCATTGGTTCGTTATTAGCCTGTACCTTGCTTTATGTGCTTTTCTCGCACGTAATGACAGGTGTTGCCAACTATAAAGAGTTTAAAGACAGCGCTGCCCCGGTAGCCGTAGCTATCGCTAAAACACCTTACGCCTGGTTACAAAAAGCCATCATCCTGGCTATCCTTGCAGGTTATACATCAGTTATCCTGGTGATGCTGATGGGTCAGTCGCGTATATTCTATACCATGTCAAAAGATGGTTTAATTCCATCAGTATTTGCCAAGGTTCACAAAAAATTCCAAACTCCGTACAAATCAAACTTACTGTTCGCCGTATTTGTGAGCTTGTTCGCGGCCTTTGTACCGGTGCACGTGGTAGGCGAAATGGTATCAATCGGTACCCTGTTCGCATTCGTACTGGTATGTGTTGGTGTTATGGTGATGCGTAAAAGCGACCCGAACACTCCTCGTCCGTTCCGTACGCCTTGGGTTCCTTTCGTGCCAATTGCAGGTATATTAATTTGTATCTCGATGATGGTATCATTACCCGGCGATACCTGGTTACGTTTGGCCATCTGGATGATATTAGGTTTAGTTATTTACATGGTTTACGGTAAAAAGCACTCGCTTATCCGTAAGGGCCAGCTTAACCTGCCTAACGATCCGCCAAACCCGAAGTACACTGAATAATCGGTTACCCGATCATACTTAAAAAAGGTTCTGAAAATATTTTTCAGAACCTTTTTTGTTTTTAGCACTTCTACATAAACCAAAATGTAAACTGAATGAAGAAAGGCCTGTGGATACTGGCTGTTATTTGCGTTATCAACTCCATGGGCTTTGGCATTGTGGTGCCGCTGCTGTACAGCTACGGCAAAAAGTTTGGTGTAACCAGCGAAACGCTGGGCCTGCTTACCGCGGCTTTCTCCATAGCGCAATTCTTTGCCACGCCATTGCTGGGTTCCCTATCCGACAGGTGGGGGCGCAAGCCGGTGCTTGTTATCAGCCTTATTGGTACCTGTATATCATTCATTCTGTTCGCGCAGGCACGCAGTATCATTATGCTGTTTGCCGCCCGTATACTGGATGGATTAACCGGTGGCAACATATCGGTAGCGCAAGCCATGGTTACCGATGTTTCATCGCCCGATGACAGGGCAAAGAACTTTGGTATACTAAGTTCATCCTTTGGATTCGGGTTTGTGGCCGGGCCTGCATTGGGCGGCCTGCTTAGCAAATATGGTATGCACGTGCCCTTTTACTTCGCGGCGGGTATAGCGCTTATTGGTGTGCTGCTTACCATATTCGCGTTAAAGGAAACCCATTGTAAAAGCGGCGAGCAACAAGCCTACAAGTTCAGCTTTGTATCGTTAGCTACCATCCTGAAAAAAAAGACCATCGGCGTAAGCATCTTCATCAGCTTTCTGCTTACCATGGCGCAGTTTGCCATGATAGTAGGCTTCCAAACCTTTACTACCGATGAGTTGAAGCTATCACCAGCTCAAACGGGTGTGTTTTATGCGGGCTTTGGCATTACCGGCATTATTATGCAGTTGCTGGTACCGTTCTTCACTAAAATATGCAGCTCCAAATCAATTATACTGCTATTCTCCACCTTAATATGTTTGGGGGCCATGATAGTAGCGGGCCTGGCAACAGGGTTGATATTATTCGCCACGGCGGTGGGCATCTACGGCCTATTTAACGGACTGCGCAACCCCATGCTCAACGCCATCATTGCCGACAAAACAGGCAGCCATGAACAGGGAAAGATATTAGGCATCAATCAATCGTACATATCCATAGGACAAACACTGGGGCCAATAACGGCAGGTTTTGTTACGGCCATATCACTGCATAGTATTTTCTTTTTAGCATCTTTGTACATTCTGGTAGCTTTCGCCCTCAGCTTTAAGCTAAAACGCCAGGAATGCTGAAACTGACCTTAATTATAATTTATGCAGCCACTTATATTTAAAGAGGTACTATCTGTTACCATGATCCTGTTCGCTATTATTGATATTTTAGGATCGATACCAGTAATTATTGAGTTGCGCCAGCGCGCGGGGCACATACAATCTGAAAAAGCGAGTATTGCCGTACTGGTGCTTATGGTAACCTTTTTATTTGTGGGTAATGAGCTGCTGGATGTTATCGGGTTGGATATATCATCGTTCGCCATAGCAGGTTCAATCGTGATATTTATTATAGCGATGGAAATGGTGTTGGGCATTACCTTTTTTAAGGACGACCCGGAGATGGCCAAAACAGTATCGATAGTTCCGCTTGCCTTCCCATTGATTGCCGGTGCCGGTACCATGACCACGCTGCTATCGCTAAAATCACAATATCAAACACAGAATATACTGGTAGCCATAGTTATAAACACCACCATAGTTTACCTGGTACTTAAAAATGTAAAATGGCTTGAACGCCTGTTGGGCAAAGCAGGATTGAGCATATTGCGCAAAGCCTTTGGTGTTATATTGTTAGCTATCGCGATAAAACTATTCAGGAGCAATAGCGGGCTGTAAAGGCTTATTCCGGGCGGATAAGCCTTGCCACGAACATGGTGTCGGCCTTGCGTTCGTAACCTTTTAATATTTGCTGGCTTTCGAGTTTTAGCCCAAGTTCGGTGGTTAAAAACTCAACGGCATCCTCATTCTCTGCCTTAAAGGCCGAGCAGGTGATATAAATAAGCGCCTTACCGGGTTTAAGATACTTTACCACATTGCGGGCAATACTCTGCTGCAAACGCTGAAAAAAGGCTATACGTTGCGGATTGAACTGGCTGATCATCTCAGGCGTACGCCCCCAGGTGCCCGAGCCGCTGCATGGCGCATCTAATATGATACCGTCAAAAGCGTAATCGTGCATTTCCTGATCAGGGTTTTGGGTAAGGTCGAGTACCTTTTTTTGGTACTTGAGTAAACCCGCCTGCTGAAAGCGCTCGTCCAAATTAGCCAGGATAGACTCCCGCACGTCTGACACTACCAGCTTCAGATCAGGCTGTAAGCTGTGCAATAACAACGATTTACCCCCCGAGGCCGCGCAGGCATCCCACCATTTATCCCAGCGTTCGGGTTTAAAAAACTTAGCTGTTTGTTGCGATGAATAATCCTGCACCTCATACAAATGCTGCTGGCGCGGAAATATGTTTTCCAGCCTGGTACCATTAGGCAAACAAAAGCAGCCATCGCCATCATCCTTAAAGTTAATCTCGGCTTTGGTCAGTTCGGCCTTTACCTGTGGCTCATACCCGCGCAAAACGCGTATGTACAGATCGGGCTGAATAAAAAATGAACGCAAAAACTTATCCTTATCCACCTCTGCCGATAGCTGATCGGTCCAGGGGAAAACATCATCGGCCTTAAAATCGGGGTAATTGGTTTTTATAAGGGCTATCTTCTCGCTAATAGTAAAGCCAATGCAGGCAGCCCAATCGGGCTTAAAATGCTGCAGAAAGGAGTTGGTTTGCGTGTTGCATAAAAACTCGGCTACCATTAAACGTTCATCAGGCGGTAAAGCGGGTAAGGCCCTGCCCAGCCTGAAATAATTATAAACCAAGCGCCCCGCCACCTTACGATCAGTGGAGCCCATTTGTTTATTGAGGCGATAAAAGCCCGGTAAAAACTTACCTAAAGGCGTATCAGCCGGATATTCATCCAAAATACGTAGAAACGTTTTTAGCTGATTTAGTGCCTTCATTCCACCTGCTTTAATTCAAAGTTTTCGTAATGTAACAGGTTTACGTGCTTGTTTACCCAGCCCTGCCCCTTTTTATAAATAAAATCAAAGCTGTTGTGCAGCCCGGTAAATTCCTTATCGTCCAGGTTTTTTATCTTATCGCCATCATCAGCCAATAACTGACCAAAGAACATGCCCTCATCAAACGCCTTAATGGCATATTCAGATGGTTCGGCACGGTACAGGCGGCGGTAATTACGCACAAAGGTTATGGTACTTTGCGCCTTGTAGTTCACCCTGTCGGCCGAGGTGATGTAGGCGTTCAAACGCTGCATCTGGTCTGATTTCAGGAAACTGAATTTCTCCCAGTTGGGGTGCCCGATCAGCGTTACCGGGTAACGTTTGGCCAAAGTATCAAGCGAGTACAAGGTAACCTTTAAAAACGATTGATTGGTTGACGGAATAACCATAAAGTTACGGTCGAACTTGGTTAGCTGCGCCATAATTGGGCTCAGGTTTCCGCGGGCAACGGTTAGCTGCACCACCTTAACCTTTTTTTTGCTCAGGCTGTCAACCGCTTTTTTAAAGTATTTGATGTAAGGCAACTCGGCACTATAGCCCGAAGTAAGCACGAAAACCTTTTTGGTTTTGGCCTTGGCCACGGCAAACTCAGCGGCACGCAGGGCATGGTATTCCAACGGAGGAATTATAGTTACCAGATTTTCGGCATTGTAAGTTGTTGGTGCCGATGGTGACAGCGGCGAAAGGATCAGCTTTTTGTTATTACCCGGCACGGTAGTAAACACCTTCATCCCATCCGGAAATACAGGGCCTACTATCAAATCGCTACCCTTAACCTGCGGGTTTAACGCCAGGCTGTGCGATTGCGATGGCTCGTCCTTTGAGTCGAACAATTGCAGGCGATAGTTAGCGCCCTCGCCGGTAAGCGAATCAAGCGCGAGCTTAAAGCCACGGTAATAATCTAACGATAGCGAAGCTTTTTTTAAACCCGCGGCGCTGTAAGTAGCGCCGGGGTTTAAATGGTCGAGGCCAAAAGGCAGTATCATCGCAACGGTTGACACCCTCTTGTCAGATACCTTTTTGGCATCCTTGTCCTCTTTTTTATCTTTTTCGGCCTTATCGGTAGTTCCGGTAGTTTTATCAGTTGGTTTAGTTGTACCCTTACCAACCGGGCGCGTTTTTGGCGAACACGCGGCAACAAGCGCAATAACTAAAATTAGCAACCACTTATTCCCACTCAATTGTGGCCGGTGGTTTTGAACTGATATCATATACTACCCGGTTTATACCTTTTACGTTATTGATAATTTCGTTTGATATTTTGGCCAGCAGATCATACGGTAAATGGCACCAATCGGCCGTCATACCGTCAACTGATTCAACCGCTCTCAGCGCTACCGCGTTCTCGTAGGTGCGCTCATCGCCCATTACCCCTACCGATTGTACCGGCAAAAATATGGTGCCTGCCTGCCAAACCTTATCATAAACACCGGCAGCCTTTAAATTGTTGATGTAAATTGCATCGGCCTCCTGTAATATATGTACTTTTTCGGGAGTTACCTCACCTAATATCCTAATTGCCAAGCCCGGACCCGGGAATGGGTGGCGACCTAAAATATTTGGATCAATGCCCAAAGCCTTACCCACGTTACGCACCTCATCCTTAAACAGGGTGTTTAGCGGCTCAACTACTTTCAGCTTCATAAAATCGGGCAAACCACCTACGTTGTGGTGCGATTTAATGGTTGCCGATGGCCCTTTAACCGATACCGACTCGATAACATCCGGGTAGATAGTACCCTGGCCAAGCCATTTTACATCCTGAACCTCGTGCGCGGCATCATCAAATACCTCGATAAATACGCGGCCAATGGCTTTACGTTTTAGTTCAGGATCGGTTAAACCGGCCAGCGCATCGTAAAAACGTTGCTTGGCGTTAATGCCTTTAATATTAAGCCCCATGTGCTTGTACGAGTCGAGCACCAGCTCATACTCATCCTTGCGCAACAGGCCGTTATCAACAAATATACAGTGCAGGTTTTTGCCGATGGCATGGTGCAGCAATACGGCAGCTACTGATGAATCAACACCGCCTGAAAGACCAAGCACTACCTTATCATCGCCCAGTTTTTCTTTAAGCTGCGCGATGGTAGTTTCAACAAATGAATCGGGGGTCCAATCTTGCGAGCATCCGCATATATCAACTAAAAAGTTGTGCAACAATTGCTTGCCATCAACACTGTGGGTTACCTCGGGGTGAAACTGTATACCGTAGGTTTGCGAACCGGTTACATGGTAAGCGGCAACTCGTACGCTATCGGTACTGGCAATTACCTCAAAATTATCGGCCAGGCGGGCAATGGTATCGCCATGCGACATCCACACTTGCGAATCAGCCGGGATCATCTTCAGCAACGGGTTTTCGTGGTTGATGTATTGCAGGTTGGCACGGCCATACTCGCGCGTGCTTGATGGCAATACTTCGCCGCCGTTAAAATGGGCCAGGTACTGCGCGCCATAGCAAACGCCCAAAATAGGCAGTGTGCCATGAAATTTGGCGAAATCAAAGTGCGGCGCATCGTCCTGACGAACTGAATAAGGCGAACCCGAAAGGATGATACCCTTTACGCTGCTGTCAACTTCAGGAAAATTATTGAAGGGATGGATCTCGCAGTAAATGCGAAGCTCCCTGACACGGCGCGCTATTAATTGGGTGAACTGCGAACCGAAGTCAAGAATGAGGATTTTTTCTTGCATGGGCAAAGATAGGATTTAGATGCGAAATGTAAGAAATGAGTTTGAAGATAATATGAATTCAATGTGGCAGTTAACAAAAAAGCCGGCTAATTTGAGTTAGCCGGCTTTATAATTAAATCTCGCGAGGGAGATTACTTTTTCAAAAACTTGAAGTTTTTACCGATGAAGCGGGCATTCTCGCCTAATTCTTCTTCGATACGCAGTAACTGGTTGTATTTCGCGATCCTGTCTGAACGTGAAGCTGAACCGGTTTTGATCTGGCCACAGTTAAGGGCAACAGCAAGATCGGCAATGGTAGCATCCTCAGTTTCGCCTGAGCGGTGGCTCATTACTGAAGTATAACCGTTAGTTTGCGCTAATGATACCGCGTTGATGGTTTCAGTTAACGAACCAATTTGGTTTACCTTTACCAGGATAGAGTTAGCAGTATCGGTATCAATACCATCTTGCAAACGCTTAACGTTGGTAACAAACAAATCGTCACCTACTAACTGTACTGTTTTGCCGATACGGTCGGTCAGTAATTTCCAGCCATCCCAGTCATCCTCAGCCATACCATCTTCAATTGATACGATAGGGTATTTATCAGTTAATGATGCCAGGTATTCAGCTTGCTCAGCGCTGGTACGGATAGCACCTTTATCGCCTTCAAACTTAGTATAATCGTATTTACCGTTTACGTAGAACTCAGAAGCAGCACAATCAAACGCCAGGTAAATTTGCTCACCTGCTTTGTAACCTGCTTTTTCGATAGCCTGAATGATGGTTTCAACAGCATCTTCAGTACCACCAAAGGTTGGCGCGAAACCACCCTCATCACCTACCGCGGTTGACAGGCCACGATCGTGTAATATCTTTTTAAGTGTGTGGAACACCTCAGCACCCCAACGTAAAGCCTCAGAGAATGAAGTAGCGCCGATAGGCATGATCATGAACTCCTGGAAAGCGATAGGCGCATCAGAGTGCGAACCACCGTTAACAATATTCATCATCGGGATAGGTAAAGTGTTAGCGTTAACACCACCTACGTAACGGTATAAAGGCTGGCGGCTCTCTTGCGCTGCTGCCTTAGCTACCGCTAATGATACACCAAGTATAGCGTTGGCACCCAGGTTACCCTTGTTTTCAGAACCATCTAACTTGATCATGATGTCATCGATAGTATTTTGCTCAAATACATCTACGCCTTTTAATGCAGGGGCAATTTTTTCGTTTACGTTGGCAACTGCTTTTAAAACACCTTTACCCAGGTAAACAGCCTTGTCGCCGTCCCTTAATTCAACAGCTTCGTGGGCACCGGTTGATGCGCCTGAAGGTACTGCGGCGCGGCCAAGTGCACCATTTTCGGTTAATACATCTACTTCAACTGTAGGGTTACCACGCGAATCAAGTATCTGGCGTGCATGAACATCAATTATTATACTCATAGTTATTATTAGCGTTTTTTGATAAAACTTTAAACTGCGCTAAGTTAAAGCTAATTAGCTAAAACGCAATTACAATTTAGTATTTAATGATTATTTAATCGTGGATTGACGGTATATGCTCCCTCGGCTTAATGTTTTTACGGTTTATACGGTATTGCACGTTAATGGCCAGGTTATTTTTTGCCCCTGCCGATGTTAGGCTGTAGTTATACTGGTTCATCCAACCGGCCTGTATGTTCAATGCCTTGGTAAACTGATAACCCAGGGCCAGCGAAAAGCGGTTACGCTCAAAATGCGGTGCTTTGTTGTTAAAGAAAACCTCATCAAAAACGGCCACGTACCATGTTTTAGGATCAACCTTGCGGTGGTTTAGCGGTATGGCCAGGTTAAGCCTGTAACGGAAACGGTTACGGTAGCCCGAATCAAAAAAGCGTTGCTCTACACGGTAACGGTGTTCTATCTTAATACGATCCAGAAACTGATTTACTGTCATCTGCTCCCAAAGGCGGGTTTCAAGGGCGGTTGGTGGTTCGTCAAGGTGTTCGTAATCGTAAGTTATGTACCTGCCGGTACCAATAAGGGCGGTGTAGTTTTTGGCGATATCGTAACTGATGCCGCCCTTTACCTCGTAATAAAAGGCCTGGTTATAAAACAGGGAATTGGTACGGGTTTGCAGCTCGATATAGCCCCCCCATTTGTGCGCGCTATCGCCGGGTAAAACTACGGTAACAATGCCCCAGGTACCTGTTTTGCTATTTTGAGCCTTAACATTTACCGAACAAAAAATTAATATCAGAAACCAGAATAAGCCTGAAGTGGTGTTTTTTAACATCAGATTAACATTATACCACAAAAGTATTTCGACAATGTTACCTTGATGTTAAGTGCAAGGTTCCTAATATTATTTTAATGTTAATTCGATTACTCCCACTTAAAGGTTTTAACGGCGATGGTATAAATAACTACACCCCATATCAGCAATATTAACAGCTGATGGGTAACATCGCCCAGGCCAGCGCCCTCAAAGGCTACCTTGCGCATGGCATCATTTAGGTACGTTAAGGGCAATATCCTGCTTAAAGGTTGCAGCCATGCCGGGAAATTATCAATAGAAAAAAAGGTGCCCGACAGCAGGAACTGCGGCAGGGTAATAATGTTAGCGATAGGCGGCACCGAACTCTCGTTTTTGGCGATGCCGGATACGGTGAAACCAAAGCCCATGAACACAATAAGCCCGATGACCGACAGTATGAGCATATTAATTACAGTGACCACACCGTGCACCAGCGTAAAGCCAAAAGCAAAGTGACCGATAATGATAATGAACAACGCCCCGATGAGCGAGAAGCAGATACGTGCCAAAGCCTCTCCCAATACAATACTTGCCCGTTTAACCGGTGTAGCAAAAAAGCGTTTAATAACCAGCGTAATGCGCAAACTCAAAAACACGAAGGCGGTACCAAACACCCCTGTGCTCAGCAAAGAAAAACCTAACTGACCAGGCAAAATAAAATCGATGGTTTTGTAGGCGCGGCCTGTTATGGTGCTTTCGCGCACTTCGGCCATTTGGAAATTGGTGGCGGCACGTACCGCATCATCGGCATTAGTCCCGCTACGGCTTGACAATACCTCCTGCATAAATTTAATATTCACCTCATTTTTAATATTGGTGATTATCGATTTAAATATATCGCCCTTGGCTGATGATGTGGTATAATTTACATCAACTGTGTATGGTGCATTGCCGCCTGTAAGATGCGCTTTACCATCGCCGCTTTTGATGTAACCGTTGGATTTGATCTTCAATACCGCATCCAAACTACCTTTTGACAGGTTTTTATTAAGCGATTGAGTATCTAAGCCTTTATGAAGTTTGATGATAGCTGTTTGTTCAAGAGCCTTGTAGATGGGGTTAACGGTATCAGTACCCGGCGCTACGCCAACATCAACCTTTACACCGCCGCCGCCAATAAAGCCGAACACCAAAATAAATATCAGCGGGAACGCCAACGTGAAAACCACCGACGAGGGACTGCGCAGGATGGATCTTAAACTTGCCCTGGCAATAGCCAGCGTGGCCCCAACATGATCGTATTTACTCATAAACCTCATCCCAACCCCTCTCCAAACGAGAAGGACTTTTTTAATATATCTTGATTAATATAATATCTAACTAATTCCAGCAAACTGCAAACCGGCAACTGCCCATACTCACTATTCACCACTAACTAAACTACCCTCTCCACTCCTTGCCTGTCAGGTCGATAAATACATCTTCCAGCGTGGCTGCCTTAACTTCTTTTCTGCGTTCAAAGCCCGATGCTACCAGCTTGTCGATAAAATTATCAGGAGTATCAATACCTACTATTTTGCCGCCATCAACAAAGGCCACACGATCGCACAGCACTTCGGCCTCATCCATATAGTGGGTGGTGATCACCACGGTGGTTCCGCTGTCGCGTATCTTGATGATCAGGTCCCACAGGTTACGGCGTGCCTGCGGATCAAGCCCCGTGGTAGGCTCATCCAAAAATATAATACGCGGATTATTAATGAGCGTTGTAGCGATAGAAAAACGCTGCTTTTGCCCGCCCGAAAGTTGTTTGTATTTGGCCTTGGCTTTATCGGTAAGTGCCACCATCTCGAGCATCTCTAAGGGTTTCTTTTTAATACCGTACAAGCCTGAGAAAAGATCGATCAGTTCAGAAAGGTTAAGGTTTGGATAATAGCCCGCGGCCTGTAACTGTACACCAATGCGTTGTTTAATACGCTCGGCATCCGTATCAACCGAAAAGCCATCAACCACTATCTCGCCCGAAGTTTTATCGCGCAGGGTTTCAATAATTTCGAGCGTGGTGGTTTTGCCCGCGCCATTTGGCCCTAATAAACCAAATATCTCCCCCTCGTAAACCTCAAAACTTATATCCCTTACAGCCGCAAAATCGCCATAGTTTTTCACCAGGTTTTTTACGCTGATAATAGGCTGTTTTTCCATGCTGTAAAAATGGCATACATTATTGACATTCGCACAATTTTTTAACCTAATTGACGGAATTTTTACAGCGGAAGGCCTGAACCGGAATTTGTGGAATTTAGGAGTTTATAGGATGTGGGGGTGATTAGATGCGTTAGTGCTTAGACAGGCTCAGCATGACATGGCGGGTAATATAAAGTACCGCGGGCTGTCAGCCTGAGCTTGTCGAAGGGTATGCGCGGTGGGTCTGAACCGGAATTTGTAGAATTTATGGATTTACAGAATGGGTGGCGGTTAGCTGTAATTTGTGTTAATGCTTCAACAGGCTCAGCATGACGTGGCGGGTTCACATCACACCTTAATTAAAATAAACCCTCGCTTAAACATTTGTTAACATTGGTGTGCTAAGTTTGGCCACCACGGTATGCGACAAATTGCTGATACAGATCTGCTGCTAATGATGCAGGCTAATGATCATGATGCTTTTAACGAATTGTTTAACAGGTATTGGGAGAGCCTTTACCGTACCGCATTAGCTCGTTTAGGTGATGATGAGCTACCCGCGCAGGATATTGTTCAGGATATATTCATTAAAATTTGGCAGCGCAGGCATTCCTTAAACATTGAAACATCAGTAAGTGGATATTTACACAGCGCTGTAAGGTTTGGCGTAATAAGCCACTACCGCCAGCTTAAAGCTAACGAGGAGTATTTGCAGGAGGCTATGCAACGTATGAGCATATTGGAAAATGCCATAGCCGACCATACCGATTATTACGAAATGGAGCGCACCCTCGAATACGAGGTGAGCCACATGCCCGAAACTTTGCAGAAGATTTACCAACTGCGTATAGATAATTACAGCATAAAGGATATTGCCGCCGAAACCGGCCTGGCCGAGCAAACGGTTAAAAATTATATTTCGGAAGTATCGCGCCGACTACGTGTGGTAATCAAGGAAAAATATCCTGAAAAATATGCTGGTTATGCAGGGCTTATAGCTATACTGTTCATATATTCTTAACATAACTATAACTTTATTTAAAAGTACCTCAAGGTGTTTTTAGCGACATAAGGCTGAAAATACACGAAATGAACAGGTACAAATTTAAAAGGCTGCTTAAGCGCTATCAGGATGGTTCGGCTAACGAAACCGAGCGCGCTTTGGTTGAGGCCTGGTACGCGTCGTACACCCAGGCCGAGGATAAACCTTTGGCTGATGGCGTAAGGCAAAAGCTGCTGCGCAATATAAATTCGGCTATTGAGCCTGCTATCTCTATCGCGCCTCAACGCAGGTTATATCAATATATCAGGGTAGCTGCCGCTGTATTGGTATTCGCTTTGATAGGCGCTGTAGCTTACCATAAACTAAAACCCAAACCGGCGACTGTTTACAGTCTTGCATCCACCAAAAACGGACAGATACAACGCCTTGTGCTTCAGGACAGCTCGGCAGTATGGCTAAACAGCGCAACCCGCTTACGTTTTCCCGAGCAATTTGACGGCACCCTGCGCGAAATATATTTAGATGAAGGCGAAGCTTTTTTTGATGTTAAGCACGATGCTAAAAAGCCTTTTATAGTGCATACCTCAAAGGTAAAGGTGCATGTGCTGGGTACATCATTCAATATTAATGCTTACCATAACATGCCCGAGCTTAAGGTGATGGTAGCCACAGGTAAAGTAGGTGTAAGCACTAAAAACGGGCGCACCATTTACCTTACCCCCGGGCAGGAGTTGATGTATAACACCAGCACTGGCCAATACAATCAGCATAAGGTTGATATTAATGCAGCCCAGGGCTGGAAAACCGGCATTATTTACTTAAGGCAGGCAACATTTGCCGAGTTGGCAGCGGTAATAAAAAACCAGCTGGGTATAACCATAAAAGCGGGCAGCGCTGAAATTACCGGCTACCGCTTTACACTACCCATACAGGCCAATTTACCGGCCGAACAAACCTTACAAATGATAACACAAATGCATAACACCCATTACAGGAAGGAGGGTAATGATATAGTTATTTATTAAAGCGAGATAATAACCGGGCAATAAAAACATACCCGGAACAAGATATATAAAGAGCAAGCTACGGGCGGCAACCCGCGCTTGCTTATGCTAAGCAATCCCATTCAAAAAATTACAAAGCGAATAAAAATATGAATTTCTGTACAAAGTTATGGAGGCATTTTATGCGTATCACCATTTTATCAACCTGCATACTGCTCACGGTAGGCCTTGTAACGGTTAAGGCTACTGATAGTAAGGCGCAGGTGCTGCAAACAAAAGTTGACGTTCACGCGTCGGGCCAAAGCCTGTCATCTGTTATTCAGCAGATACAAAATCAGTTAAATATCAACTTTGCGTATGATGAGGAGTTTTTACAACTAAACAAAAAGAAAGTAAAGCGTGCTGATTTTTCAGCACAATCGTTAGATAAGGTATTGAGCAACCTGTTAAGCAATACCGATATCGGCTACCGCGAACAGGCAGGCACCGTTGTACTTTACCGCCAGGTGTACGGCAAGCTTAACGGTATTGTAACCGATGAGCATGGCACCCCTGTACCGGGCGCTAACGTACGCGCCAAAGGTACTACCATTGGCGCGGCTACAAAGGCTGATGGCAGCTACAGCCTTCAACTGCCCGAAGGTACCTATACCCTCGAAGCATCATTTATAGGTTACCAAACATCAACCATTAATAATGTTGAAATAAAGGGCGATAAAACAACCTCGCTAAACTTTACCCTTACCGGCGGCAGCCTGTTAAAAGAGGTTACGGTGAGTTATGGAAAACAGCGTGTGCGCGAAGTAACCGGCTCGGTAGCTGAACTGAGCGCGGCGCCTTTGCAGGATATGCCTGTGATACAGTTTTCGCAACAAATGCAGGGCAAGGTTGCCGGTGTGCAGGTAGCGCTAAGCAGCGGGCAGCCGGGCAGGGGTATTGATTTTCGTATACGCGGCGCGGCATCATTTTATGCCAGCAATCAGCCGCTTTTTGTAATTGATGGTATGCCTGTTACGGGTAGCATCAACAACATCAACCCATCCGAGATTGAGAGCTTCAGTATACTTAAGGATGCCTCGGCAACGGCGCTATATGGTTCGCGCGCGGCAAATGGTGTTGTTTTAATTACCACCAAACATGCCAAACCCGGCGATGCCAAAATAGTGTTCAATGCCAACTATGGCGTTCAAAAAATTCCGGGTGAGCGTGTGCCCAAAATGATGGACGCGCGCGGCTTTGCCCAGTACATGAATGAAAAGTTTGAAGATGCACGCCTGTACGAAGGCAGCACTGCCGCTACACCTGCCGAGTACCAAAACCCTGAACAATATGGCGAAGGTACCAACTGGTTTAAGTTACTCACCCGTGCCGCGCCTATCCAAAATTACGACCTCACCATACAATCAGCAGGCGAAAGATCAACCTCAACCATTGTGGCCGGCTACCAGGAGCAGCAGGGCGTATTAATAAACACCGGCACCCGCCTTTTCTCGTTACGTATGAACCAGGATCTGTCGTTAGCTAACAATAAGCTAAAGGTAGGCTTTAACCTGGCGCCAAGCTACAGACTTGACCATAACGTGCGTTTAAATACCGATGGCGTTGGTGGTTTGTTCGAGCGTATATTCGAGGCCAGTCCGTTAAAATCCCCCTATAAAGAGGATGGCACGCTTGACCGTAACACCAGTTCGCCGGGCATGGTGGCTTATATTAACCCGCTGGCGCAGTTCACCCTCACTAATGATGATTATAAAACAACCCGCATTTTAGCTAACGCTTATTTAAACTACGAGTTTTTAAGCGGTCTTAGCTTTAAAGCCAATGTGGGTGTTGATAAGGGTAATGAAACTCGTCAGTATTTTCAATCGGGCTTAGTAACCTCAACCGAGGGGCAAACAACCGGTACCAGCAGTGCCAACGATAATGGATCGTACACAGCTGAGGGAAACCTGGTATACAACAAAACCTTCGCTAACGACCATAACTTTGAAGCGCTGGTAGGTTACTCGGCACAAAAATACAGCGGCACCAGCAATACCTTAACCGGTTTGGGTTTCCCTAATGATGATATTCCATACCTATCGGCAGCGGGCAGTATTTCAAGCGGTAGCAGCGGTTATAATGCTTACTCATTGCTATCAACCTTTGCCCGCTTAAATTACAATTACAAAGGCCGTTACCTGTTACAGGCTGCCATGCGCCGCGATGGTTCGTCGCGCTTTGGCGAGGATCGTAAGTATGGTACCTTCCCATCCATATCAGCAGGCTGGATAGTTAGCGATGAGGCATTCATGCAAAACTTCCGCTTTTTAGATATGTTGAAGATCCGTTCGAGCTATGGTATAACAGGTAATAACTTTTTCACCAATAACTACGAGGCACAGGCCACTATCGGTAAATATTATTATGCTTTGGATGGCGCTTCAGTTATCGGCCAAACCAACAACAGGCTGGCTAACAGAAACCTGCGCTGGGAGCGTAATAAACAGTTTGACATCGGTTTAGATCTGGCTATACTGAATAACCGCCTATCGTTCACTTACGATTATTATCACAAGGTATCTGACGGTTTGATCATGAACAGGCCGATACCCCAAGCTTCGGGATATGGCAGTATTTTAGATAACGTGGGCATTGTAGAATTGTGGGGCCATGAGTTTACCGTAAACTCTGTTAACACTACAGGTAAATTTAAATGGAGCACTAACCTGAATATCTCTATCGACCGTAATATTATTAAAGACCTGGTTGACCCTGGCTTTATCCGCAGAAATAATACGGTTACTTCTGATTACTATCGCCAGCAGGAAGGCCGCCATTTTGGTGAGTTTTATGGTTTTATTAATGATGGATTATATAAGGATGCGGCAGATCTGGCTAACTCGGCCAAATACGGCAGCACGTCTGACGTGGGTACGCTTAAAATGCGCGACCTTAACGGCGACGGTGTTATTGATGATGTTAACGACCGTACCTTTATTGGCGACCCGACCCCATCACTCACCGGTGGTTTAACCAATAACTTTATTTATAAAAACTGGGATCTGAATATCCACATGGCCTTTTCGGTAGGTGGCGATATTTTGAATGCCGCTAAATGGGCGTACCAAACTAACCTTGATGGCTCGCGTGTAATGTTAGCCGCCGCTGCTGATCACTGGCGCTCGCCCGAAAACCCGGGCTCGGGGGTGTACCCGCGTACCAAAACCGGCACTACCGGTATAGGCCGTTCGGTAAATACCCAATGGGTTGAGGATGGCTCTTACTTAACCGCTAAGAATATATCGTTAGGTTACCGTTTTGATCTGAAAAGCAAATCGGTGCTTCGCAGCCTGCGCGTTTACAGTTCAGTTCAGCAAGCATTTGTATTAACCAAATACAGCGGCATGAACCCCGAGATAAACTTTGCCGGACTTGACCCAACGCTGGGTATAGGTATTGACGAGAACGCCTACCCTATTCCACGCACCTTCTCATTCGGTATTTCGGCAACATTTAAATAATCGGTTAATCATTAATAAACGTACAAATGAAAAAGATATATATACTGCTTGCCCTTGCTTTGATCGTTACATCGGCATGCAAAAAAAGCTTTATCGACCTTGCCCCGGAGGATCAATATACAGATGAATCGTTCTACAAAACTCCTGAGCAATTTAACCAGGCTGTTATAGGTGCCTATGTTAAACTAAGGGATGTAATGCTGAATGATTATTTCACTTGCGAAATGCGGTCAGACAATACCATCTACCAGCCATACCCAAGCAACCGCGGTACGGCTTACATACACCGCGAAAACATTCCCGATTTTACAAATACCTCAACCAACAGTTATGTGAATGCGGTTTGGGAGCACTGCTATTCGGGCGTATCGCGTGCAAATGTGGTAATTGAAAAGCTTGCCGATGCAAGCTTCGCCGCCGAAGTAAAAGCGCCTATTGACGGGCAGGCCAAATTTTTACGCGCCTTTTATTACTTTAAGTTAGTGCGCCTTTACGGTGGGGTACCGCTGTTTGTTAAAACAGTTACCAATGCCGAGGATGCTTTCCTGATCCGCTCAACTGCCGATGAGGTTTACAATCAGATCATTGCTGATGCTAAGGACGCCATTGCCGAATTACAGCCACCTGCTAAGTTCCCGCAATCGGGCCTGGCTACCAAGGGCTCGGCCACTATGCTGCTTGCCGAGGTGTACATGACGCAAAAAAAATGGGCCGAAGCCGAAACCTTGCTGAACACCCTGCCAGCCATGGGTTATGCCCTAAATGCTAACTATGGCGATGCCTTTGCCGTAACCAATAAAAACAGCAAGGAGTCGATATTTGAGGTACAATACCTGGGTGGTACCGTACTTGGCGTAACGCCAAACCCGCTGCCGTTCCATTTTTTACCGCGAAGCACCAATACAGCCATCATAACAGGCATAGCTATCAATAACAGCTCGACCGGCGGCTGGAATACTCCGACTCAGGATCTGATAGATGACTTTGAACCTAATGACGCGCGTTTGGATGCATCAATAGGTATAGCAGAGGGTACTTATAATGCCAGCGATCTGTTTGTTTATTCAGCTAACAAAAGCATTATCAACTATACACCCGCCGATGGTAAAGTTGGTGTACCTTACATCAAAAAATACATCCATCAACCTTTTGCGGCTGTAACCGGATCGAGCGATAACTTCCCGGTATACCGTTACTCAGATGCTTTGCTGATGCTGGCCGAAGCACAAAACGAGCAGGGCAAATCGCCGCTCGCGGCCTTGAATACCGTGCGTGACCGTGCCGGATTGGACGATATAACCACCGGCGGCCAGGCCGAACTGCGCACCATAATTGAGCATGAGCGCCGTGTTGAGCTGGCCTTTGAGAACCACCGCTGGCACGATCTGGTTCGCGGCGGCAAGGCTGTACAGGTAATGAATGCCTTTGGCCAAAGGCTTAAGCAGGAGGTAAACTACCTTACACCCGATGCCTACAACGTAACCGACTACAAGTTGCTTTACCCAATACCCCAACCCGAAATTGATATGAATCCCGGCAAAATGTTGCAAAACCCGGGTTATTGATATTTCACAACACAGAGTAGCGGCAGGCATTACCGCTACTCTTTTTTACTTTAAGATTTGATCTCTCACAATATGAAAACAAAATTAACCCTCACCGCCGCGCTTGTAAGCCTTTTAGCCGGTACCGGCATAGCAACGGCGCAAACCCCGCCCGAAACCGTTTTAAATACACCGGGCAAACCGGCCACTACCAAACCCGGCAATTTTTCGATAGCGGTATTGCCTGATACGCAATACTACCTGGCCCAAGCCCAGTTGGGCGGCAACTTTGATATGTTTAAGGCGCAGATAAAGTGGATACAGGATAATCAGCAAAAGGAGAATATAGCCTATGTTGCCCACATGGGCGATATTACCGAGCATGGCGATAACCCGGTAACCAACCGGGCTGAATGGTATATGGCTAAAACGGCCTTGTACGGTTTAGAAACTCCGGTAAGCATACCTTACGGACTGGCTGTGGGTAATCATGATCAGTTTCCGTCGCAATACCCGGTAAAGGGTACTACCACTGGTTACAACCAGTATTTTGGTGTTAAACATTTTGAGGGCAGGCCATACTATGGTGGCCACTACGGCGAAAATAACGATAGCCATTATGACCTATTTACTGCCGGTGGTGTTGATTTTATTGTAGTTTTCCTGGAGTTTGACGCGCATAACGAGGATCAGGCTAACCTGTATGCCTGGGCCAATGAGGTATTAAAGAAGAACGAAAAGCGCAAGGCCATAGTGGTAAGCCATTCCATCCTGTTTTATAACCCGGTAAAAGGGTCGAACGAACCACAGGCACCCCTTAATGCCGAAGGCAAAGCGATATATGAAAGCCTGAAAGGTAACCCCAACCTATTTATGATGCTTTGCGGCCACGTAGGCGCTAATGGCGAAGGCTACCGTACCGATATTTATAACGGGCATACCATTAAAACCTTTTTGAACGATTACCAAAGTCGCCCGGGTGGGGGTAACGGACTGATGCGTTTATATACCTTCTCGGTAAAAAATAACACCATCAGCGTACGCACCTTTTCGCCTTACACCCATGAGGAAGAAACTGATGGCGACAGTAAATTCACAGTGCCTTTATTTTAAAGAACATATCATGAAAAAATTATTTATAAGCCTTGTTGCTTGCTTATTTATTGGCACGGCTGCGCAGGCACAGGAGAAACATGTGGTACTTATTAGCATTGATGGCTTGCGCCCAGAGTTTTATATGGACCCATCGTGGGGAATGGTGAACATTCGCCAGGGAATGCAAAGCGGCTCGTATGCCGAGGGGGTACGCGGCAGTTTCCCAACGGTAACTTATCCATCGCACACCACCATTGTAAGTGGTGTATTACCTGCAAAACATGGCATTTATTATAACACACCGGTTGAGCCTTTAGGTATATCGGGCAAATGGTTTTGGTATTATAAGGATATTAAGGTGCCTACTTTATGGACGGCCGCTAAGGCCGCCGGACTAACCACCGCCGGCGTAAGCTGGCCGGTAACCGTTGGCGCGCCCATAGATTATAACCTGCCTGAATTCGTTATCCTCCCTAAAAATAAGGGCGAAAAGAAAGACGAGATCAAGGCGCTATATAATGAATCGAACCCGAAAGCGCTGTTTGATGAGGTGCAGGAAAACGCTATAGGCAAGTTTAGTGAGTTTGGCGCAACGCTTGATTATTATAATAACGATCAGAACAAGGCCCGCATGGCTGGTTATATTCTGCGTAAATATAAACCCGCGTTTTTAGCCATACACATTGGCCTGACAGATCATTTTGAGCATGAGCAGGGTCGTGATGGTGATAAGGTACGTTCAGCTGTTGTGGGTGTTGACGTAGCCGTAAAAACCATTATTGATGCCGTTGAAATGGCCGGCATGACCAAGAACACAACCTTTATACTCACCGGTGATCATGGTTTTGTTGACATACATACGCAGTTTAACCCCAACGTTATGCTGGCCGGTATTGGTTTGTATGATAATGAGAACAAAGAAAACTGGAAAGCTTATTTTCAGGCCAGCGGAGGCTCGGCCTTCCTGCACCTGCGCAACCCGAAGGATAAAGCTACATTAGAGAAAGTGAACAAGGCATTAGCCGAACTACCTGATGGTGTAAAAAAACTATTCCATGTGCTTGATAAAAAAGCCCTTGCCGATGCACAGGGCGACCCTAACGCAGCATTGGCTTTAGCGGCATACCAGGGCGTTAGCTTTGGCGCGGCGGCAAAAGGTAACATGCTTACCGCGGCCAAAGGTGGTACCCACGGTTATTTGCCTACTGATTTTAAGCAGATACAAACCGGTTTTGTAGCCTTTGGTAACGGCATAAAACCGGGCGTGGTATTACCACTCATAGGTCAGGAAGATATAGCCCCCATTATAGCCAAACTTTTAGGTATTGATATGAAGGGTGTGGATGGGATACTTTACCCGGGATTGTTTAGCGCTAAGTAAATAACATCATCTCGAGATCACTATTCGGTAAGAAAGTTTTTATCATCCGGCAATTTCCATAATGGCTAAAACAGGGTTGCTCCAAAAGAGCAACCCTGTTTGTATACAAAGCTACATAGCCCTGTCTTTTATCCTTCTTCTACAAAAACCCTTACTTCATCTCATTTTTTTTGAATAGCTTGGGCTATTGCATTGGTTTGCGGATTATTTGCAAAAACTCATGGAATTTAAAAAATTTACCATTGCTATACACTGTTTGGTTTGGCTGCTGTTGCTGGTGCTGCCCTATGCCTCTACCGACCAGGTTTTCAGGGCGCTCGACCCTGAATCAGATCTGAAATATTTATTGCTCTGTCTGATGCTGAGCATCGTACTGTTAAGCACCTTTTACATCAATTATCTTTATCTGATACCCCGGTTTCTGCTCAGCAAAAAGTACGGGCAATATTTTATCTATCTCGCTCTGGCCATAGTGGTTGTACTTTCCGTATCCGGAGGGTTGTTCTTTTTACCTGATCTGGATTCAAAAACATTCGCTACAATTGATCCTATTGTTGAGAAGCTGATACCGGTGATAATCATCAACGCTATATCCCTGTGGTTCCTGGCTATCATCTCCTCTATCCTGTGGATGGGTTATAACCGCTTGAAGCAAACAGAAAGTGAACGCCTTTCCGCGCAGATCGCCTCACTCAAATCGCAGATCAATCCTCATTTTTTGTTCAATACCCTGAATAATATTTACGCCACCGCCATTGACACCTCACCGATGGCGGCCGACATGGTTGATAAATTATCAGAAATGATGCGGTATACCATGCGCGATATACAACAGGATTTTGTGCCCTTGGAGGATGAGATCAATTACAGCAACAACTTTATCGAGCTGCAAAAGCTACGGTTGGACAGAAGCGTGATACTTGAATACATCATCCCTGAAAACGTGCCGCCGTTGCAGGTAGCCCCCATGTTGCTTATCCCGTTTATCGAAAACGCGTTTAAGCACGGGGTTAATTCGGAACAAAAAAGCCTGATCAGGATCACGCTGACGGTTGAAGGGACTGAACTGCGCCTCAACGTGGTAAACAACAAGGTAGATGTGCAAAAGGACACCACCGAAAAAAGCGGCCTGGGCATAGAGAATACCCGGCACCGGCTGGAGCTCATTTATCCATCAAAGCATTTGCTGGTGATAAAAGACAGTGCAAAACAGTTTTCAATATCCTTACACATTGACCTGCAATGATCAACGCTATAGCAATAGATGATGAACCGCTTGCCTTAAAGGTGATCATATCCCTATGTGAAAAACATCCCGACATCAACCTGCAAAAAACATTTACACAGCCCGGTGAAGCGCTAAAGCATCTGCGAAAATTTCCTGCCGACCTGATATTTTGCGATGTACACATGCCCGCAATGACGGGGATAAACCTGGTCAAATCCCTCGAGCAAAAAACACTGGTGATATTTACAACGGCCTTTAGCGAATACGCGGCGGTTAGCTATGAGCTTAACGCGATAGACTACCTGCTGAAGCCGATCAACCAGAAAAGGTTTACCCAGGCCATCGCCAAAGCGCAGGAGTATTTGGATTACCTGGATAAGCGGGAGCCGGTTAAGGATCAGCATATATTCGTGAGGGCTGATTTTACGCTGGTGAAGATCCCCGTTGCGGATATAATGTACATAGAGGGTCTGGCCGATTATCTCCGTATTTACATTAATGGCCGTAAGACCATCGTCGCCCGAATGTCCATGAAGGAGATGGCAGACAAACTCCCATCCAATGATTTTATCAGGGTGCATCGCAGCTTCATTATCCCCATGTCAAAAGTGAAAGGTGTACGCGGTGCCATGATCCAGCTGAATGGGCAGGAAATACCCATAGGTAAAACTTATGCTGAGGAGTTCTTTGCCCGGTATAATACCTGAAAATATTGTTATAAAAACTTGATCAATACATGCCTCGGGCCAAATGGCTCGGGGCATTTTTTTTGTATTTGTAATGATCAGAAAGCGTTGTTGATCACTCCATATCCTGACGTTCTTCGCAGAATTCCTATCGTTCATCTCATTAATTTCTGTGAGCTGGTTTTTGAAAACACCTTTGTTCCGTTGACCATCAAACGCAATGAAACACAGAACAATATACATCAATTAAAAACGCTAACTCACGATCATGCACAAAATCGCATTAAACCTCCTCTTACTATGCTGCACCACACTATCGCTGGCACAATCCCGGTTCACGGTAAACGGAACGGTGACCGACAAAAAGAACGGTGAAACCATGATAGGCGCAACTGTTTATGCATTGGGCAACGCCAGCGGTACGGCCACCAATGCTTACGGTTTTTATTCGCTAACCCTCCCTGCCGGCACACATCAGCTTGTATTCCGTATGGTTGGCTACCAAAACGATACAGTAACCATTAACCTCACCGCTAACGTAAAGCTTAACCATGCACTGGCCGACAACTCTACCGCGCTGACCGAAGTAGTGGTAACCTCGAAAAAAGATAATGATAACATCCGCGAAGCACGCATTGGTGTTGAAAAGCTGACACCGGCCAGCGTAGCTAAAATTCCGGTCATTTTTGGTGAAAAGGACATTATCAAAACCATTCAGTTATTGCCGGGCGTAAAATCGGCAGGTGAAGGCGGTGCCGGTTTCTTTGTACGTGGTGGCGCGGCCGACCAAAACCTGATATTACTGGATGAAGCGCCGGTGTATAATGCCTCGCACCTGCTGGGTTTCTTCAGTACATTCAATAGCGATGCGCTAAAGGATGTTACCCTTATCAAAGGCAACAGTCCCGCACAATATGGCGGCCGCCTTTCATCCGTGCTTGATGTAAAAATGAAGGACGGAAGCAACCAAAAGTTCAATGGCTCTGCCGGTATCGGCCTGATCAGCAGCCGGGCAAGCTTTGAAGGCCCGATCGCTAAGGACCGTGGTTCATTTATTATTTCGGCGAGGAGGACTTATGTGGATATGTTCCTGAAACTATCTGAAGAAGACAAAGACAATAAGCTGTATTTCTATGACCTGAACGCCAAGGCCAGTTACCGCATTAATGATAAGAACCGCATCTTCTTCTCAGGCTACATGGGGCAGGACGTGCTGGGCTTCGGTAAAACCTTTCTGGTTGACTGGGGAAACAGAACAGCTACCTTACGCTGGAATTATGAGATCAGCCCTAAATTATTCTCAAACACATCATTCATCTACAGCAATTACAATTACAAGATGAATTTTGGCTCTACCAGTAAAACCACCGAGCTGAGATCAAAGATACAGGACGTTAACCTGAAAGAGGAAATGACATGGTACCTCAACACTAAGAATACCATCAAATTTGGTTTTAACGTAATAAAACATAACCTGATACCGACCAGAACCACTACCGGAAATACTGTAACCGGCAATAAGAAAGGGCGCTCGGCATACGAGAATGCGCTGTTCGTTAACAGAACATGGCTGGTGACCGACAGGCTGACCATTGACCATGGTGTGCGTTTCTCATTTTATACTTTACTGGGTGGCGATACTTACCGCATGTATAACAACGGTATTCAAACAGATAGTGTGGTACTGGCATCAGGCAAAACGGGAAAAACCTACATCAACCCTGAACCACGTGTTCAGTTCAACTACACCATAAATGATGTGAGCGCCATTAAAGGTGGCTATGCCCGCAACTCCCAACACCTGCATTTATTGAGCAACAGTACCAGCTCATCACCTACCGACCAATGGTTTGGTGACAGCTACAACGTTAAACCGGAGGTTAGCGATCAGTTCAGCCTGGGCTATTCACGCAATTTCAATAACAGCAAGTACCAAACCAGTGTGGAGGTGTATTACAAAGACATGAAGAACCAGATAGATTACAAAGATGGTGCGGACATTAATACCTCCCGCGATGTGGAAAGCGAATTGCTGTTTGGTAAAGGCAGAGCTTATGGCGCGGAGTTTCTGGTCAAAAAAACGCAGGGCCGTTTTACAGGCTGGGTGGGTTATACGCTATCCAAAACCGAAAGGCAGATCAACGGGATCAACAACAACCGCTGGTACAACGCCCGCCAGGACCGTACGCATGATATTTCTGTGGTCGGCGTTTACGACCTGAGCGCCAAATGGTCACTTTCCGGTCTTTTTGTGTATGGCACGGGTAACCCGGTTACCTACCCGAAAGGTAAATACCAGATAGGCGATAAGAGTGTATTTATTTATACCGACAGAAACGGCGATCGCCTACCGGCCTACCACAGGATGGACCTGGGTGCAACCTATACTAAAAAAACCAAAAGAGGGCGCGAGGTATCCTGGAACTTCAGCTTGTACAATGCCTACGGCCGGGCTAACGCTTACACAACCATTTTTGAGGACCATGAAACCGATAAATCAAGAACGGTAATTAAACAGACCTCGCTTTTCCGGTTCGTCCCTTCTGTTACCTACAACTTTAAATTTTAACAAAACATCATGAAAAATATATTTATCATGGCCGCGGCATCTGCCCTGCTGCTTATATCTTGTACCAAAGAAGTAAACCTGCCTTTAAAAACAGTTCCGCCGACAATAGTTATCGAAGGCAATATTACCAACGAGAAAGGTCCGTATACGGTGCTTCTCCGCAAAACGGTAGATTTTAATAACAAGAATACCTATCCTCCGGTTGAGGGCGCTACCGTAACCATATCTGACGATGCAGGCTCGATCGATACATTGACCGAAACCTCTCCCGGTGTTTACCAAACAGCAACGCTTGTTGGTACACCCGGCAGAACCTATACGCTGAATATGCTGGCTGAAGGCAAGAGTTACAACGCCACCTCAACCATGCCACAGCCCGTTGTGCTGGATAATGTCAAGTTCGAGCTTTTTACCAGCAAAGGTGATTCGGGCAAACCGGAATATTCTGCCCTGCCGGAGTTCACAGACCCGGCTAATGTGGCCAATACCTACCGCTTCATTATGCGGGTAAACGACACGCTGAACACGGAGTATTTTGTTTTGAATGACAATACATTTAATGGTCAGAAGAATGAATATATCTTATTCGACCCCGGCGCGGAGATCAATGCCGGCGATACTGTGGAACTGGAATTTCGCTGTACCGACAGGAACAACTACCTGTATTTCTTTACGCTATCGCAATTCAATTCTGACGGACCATATAACACAACGCCTACTAACCCGCCATCAAATATTAAGGGCGACCCTGCGTATGGTATATTCTCTGCGCATACCGTGCAGCGGAAGACTACCGTGGTAACGCCTTGATTAAGTTAAGTACCCCTATATCTGCCCACACACGCTTTTGGGTGTGGTATATAACCCGGTGAACAGGCAGGAGTTTTTCTGCCTGCTTCATCTCATTCAGCGCAAAATACTTACACTTTGATAAAGGATGATACGCTGCTTAAAGTATAAGATATTAAAAATGATCACGCCAATAATAGCCAGGCTATCATCAATAAATGATTTGTTTGGCGATAACGATACCAACGTGAATAAGCAGCGATGGTATGACCATTTCTTCCTGCTCCTGCCTGCCGCCGCCCTGATCCGTATGATACTGACTATCCTGATGATCACAGCAGTGGCAGGTAAGGGCTGCGCGCAGGAAACTTTGAAAGACACCGTAGTTACCTGGGATCTAGAAACCTGCCTCCGCTATGCAAAGGAGCATAACATAGCACTAAAGCGCAGGGTACTGGATAAGCGCACCAGCGATCAGGATCTTATCCTCGCCCGTGCCGCCCGCTGGCCCGACCTGTATTTTTCTGCAACCCGTTTTGTTGATCATGGCAACACTGCGCTTATTGGTGAGTCGGGGTGGAGCGGCGAGGGCGACTCGGGCATGAGCTCGACCTGGACATTGTTTCGCGGCGGATATATGAGCAACGATATCAGGCAGAAAGGCTTACAGGTAGAATCGGCCAAACTAACTATTATGCAGCAAGAGAATGATTTGACGCTACAAATTATTCAACAATACCTGAATACCCTGCTGGATAAGGAAAGTATTACCTATGCCCGCACATTAACGGGAACTTCGGCGGCACAGGTAGATCAGGCGCGACTAAAGCTCGCCGCGGGCAGCATCGCCAAGAAAGAGCTGATGCAACTGGAAGCGCAACTGGCTAATGACCGTTACCTGCTCATCACCTCAGAGAACGCCCAGCAGCAGGATCTCATCAACCTAAAGCAATTGCTGCAATTACCCGTTAGTACGAGGCTTGACATTGTAGTGATCGACCCATCCCCCTTGCTCACCATACCCGAAAGTATAACCACCGTTCAACAGGAGGCTTTCCAAAACCGGCCGGAGATCAGAAATGCCAGCCTTGGTATCGCTATAGCGGATGCCGGGTTGGCTAAGGCCAAAGCAGGATACTGGCCAACTATCAGTTTATCGGGTTCCGTTGGGTCGAGATATTTTGGTTCTTCTACTACCGCCCCCAGGCAGGTACAAGATGATTTTAGCCAGCAGGTAAGTGTTAACATATCGGTGCCCATTTTTACCCGTAAGCTTAATTCGGTAAATGTAGCGAAAGCCCGCATCGGCAGGGAACAGGCGCAGCTGGGGCTTACCGAAACCAAAACCACCCTATTGCTTATCATTGAACGGGCCTATTACAACCTCATCAGCGCTAAAAACCAGTTCAAGGCTGCTGCTTCGGCTTTTAATTATAACAACGAGGCTTACCGTGTGGCTGTTGACCAACTGCGGACGGGGCTGATCAATATGGTAGAATTTCTGCAACAAAAAACGCTATACCTCCAAGCGCAGCAAAGATACCTGCAAGCCAAATACACAGCGGGTTTAACCCAACGAATCTATGAGTTCTACAAACAGTCGGGCCAATAAATATTGAAAACATGACGAAAGGCATTAAAATAGTTTGGGTGGTCATTATACTCTTATGCGGAGCATTGGGCTGGTTCTTTTTTCTTCGGGATGAACAAAAAGCGCTACCGCTGCCCACCGAAAAACCGACCTATGGCTATATAGCGGAAAGCGTTACCGCAACAGGCACCATTCAACCGCTGGACACCGTATCGGTAGGTACCCAGGTATCGGGCGTGATCAGTGTGCTGAACGCGGATTATAACTCGGTGGTAAAAAAGGGGCAGCTACTGGCACAACTGGACAGAACGCTTTTAAAAGCGACATTAGATCAAAATGCCGCTACCCTGCGCCAGCAGCGCAGCCAGTTGGCCTTTGACAAAAGCAATTTTGAACGCCAGAAACAACTTTACGCCACCGGATCAACCAGTACAATAGAGTATGAACGGGCTTTGAACGCCTACAATGCCGCGGCATCGGCAGTAGAGAACGCGGAAGCGCAGCTCCGGTCATCAAGCAGAAATCTCTCCTTTACTGATATTTATTCGCCTATTGATGGTGTGGTGCTTTCGCGTAACATCAGCATCGGGCAAACGGTGGCGGCCATGTTCAACACCCCTACCTTGTTCGTCATCGCCAGGGATATTACCAAAATGCAAGTGCAGGCATCAATTGACGAAGCGGATATTGGCCAGGTGCGCCAAGGGCAGCGGGCCCTATTTACTGTTGACGCTTTTATGGATGATAACTTTAAAGGCACGGTGGCCGAGGTAAGGTTACAGCCTCGGGTAAGCTCTAACGTGGTGTCTTACTCCACCATTATCAATGCGCCCAATGAGGCCATGAAACTAAAACCGGGCATGACCGCCAATATCATCGTCTACACTAAAGAGCTTCAGCGAGCCTTACGCATCCCGGCAAAAGCATTGAATTTTTCGCCTGATTCAGCTTTGGATAATCAGTATAAGATCATTCCGCTGACAGATCAGGTACGAGCTAAAAGCCCCGCACAGCGATATGTATGGGTAAAAAAGGGAGATACATTGACCGAGCGACAGATCACGGTCGGCATAAATAATAACGCTTATGTGCAGGTGCTATCCGGTTTGAGTACGCGCGATGAAGTTGTTACCTCCCTGCCTGCTCCGGGATCAACTATTGCCGAGCAGATCACATCAGTTCCAGTACAAAAGAAAAAATGATGAACGATATACTGGTATTAGATAATATTAAAAGGGATTTCCGGCGGGGAGATGATATGATTCGTGTACTTAAAGGTATATCATTCCACATAGGCGCCGGGGAATTCGTGACCATTATGGGCAGCAGCGGCTCGGGCAAAACAACCTTGCTCAATACCCTGGGCTGTCTGGATAAACCAACGGAAGGCACTTATCTGCTTGATGGTACCAATGTGGGGCTGCTTAGTCGCGATGAACTGGCCCGCTTGCGTAACCGCAAAATCGGCTTTGTATTTCAGGCCTACAACCTGCTACCCCGAACAAGCGCACTCGATAATGTGGCACTGCCCCTTTTCTACAATCCTGCTATCAGTGCTTCGGAACGTAAAGAGCGTGCCGCCGCCGCGCTGGAAGCGGTTGGGCTGAGGGAACGGATGCAGCACACGCCCAACGAACTCTCAGGCGGGCAGCAACAGCGGGTAGCTATAGCACGCGCATTGGTTAATGAACCGGTGATGATACTGGCTGATGAAGCGACCGGAAACCTCGATACACGAACATCATACGAGATCATGGCACTGATGCAGGAACTGAATACTGTACAGGGCAAAACCATTGTTTTTGTAACCCATGAGCCGGATATCGCCGCCTTTAGCAGCCGTACCATTGTGCTAAGGGACGGGCTCATAGTAAAAGACAATGACAACCCCGATATACACCCCGCCAGACAAATGCTGGAGGAGTTACCACTTATGGATGATTATTGAAAAATGAAAATATTTAACCACATACAACTGGCTTACCAGGCCATGATGCGCAACAGGATGCGTGGCATACTCACCATGTTGGGTATTGTTATCGGTGTGGCGGCTGTTATTGTTATCGGTGCTGCCGGTGAGGGTGCCAAGTACTCCATCAAGGCTACCCTGGCATCCATGGGTACCAACCTGATCATGGTAACGCCGCTTAGTAACGACCCGGGCGGCACACGCTTACAGAGTGAAGAACTGCAAACGCTTACCTTAAAGGATATCAAGGCCATTGAAGAAAGAAGTCTGTACGTTAGTGCCATATCCCCCTCATCACAATCCGAAGGTCAGGCGATACACGGGGCGTTGAACTGGCCGACCACCATTGAAGGTGTTAACGAAAAATTTCTGCCGATCAGGAACTGGTCATTAAAAAGCGGCACCATGTTCACCGAAAAGGATGTAAAGACCTATGCCAAGGTTTGCGTGCTCGGGCAAACGGTGGTCAATCATCTTTTTTCTAAAGGGATTGATCCAATAGGTAAAATCATTCGTTTTGGTAAACTGCCCTTGCAGGTGATCGGTGTACTGAATATTAAAGGGCAAAGCGCTTTCGGGCAGGATCAGGATGACGTCATTCTCTCACCTTACACCACAGTACAAAAAAGGGTGACCGCCTCGGTTTACTTTGGTGGTATCTACGCTTCGGCCAAATCGGAAGCACTTTCTGACGCGGCGACCAAAGAGATCGTCGATCTGCTCAGGTTGACCCACCGGCTCAGAGCTGAAGAATCCAACGACTTTGAAGTGCTTACACAAGTCGAGATGCTGCGCACACTAAACACCGTTACCGGTTTGCTGACCATTCTGCTGATGGGCATAGCCGGTATATCGTTGCTTATCGGGGGCATCGGCATCATGAATATTATGTATGTAACCGTTAAGGAACGTACGCGTGAAATCGGCTTGCGCATGTCCATCGGCGCGCGAGGGCGGGATATCCTGAGCCAGTTCCTGATAGAGGCTGTGCTCATCAGCGTGAGCGGTGGCATAACGGGTATTATACTCGGCCAACTCAATGCGCTCATTGTTGAAAAACTAATGCACTGGCCCGTGGCTGCTTTAACTTACCCGATGCTGATCTCTTTTTCCTTTTGCACGCTCATCGGCATCTTCTTTGGCTACTACCCTGCCCTCAAGGCTTCAAGGCTCGACCCGATAGAGGCCCTGCGGTATGAATAATCCGATCATTAAACCATAAAGTAATGAAGAACCTTTTTAACCGCACTACTGTCCGCTACCTCCTCATTTTGCTACTGGCTTTTTTGCTAACGTTATTGCTCAAAGAGTTGGCGAAAGCATAAGTCGCTTTTTGGAATCGGGGATGAAGGCGAATCTCAATTTATTGGATCATATCTAAGCAAGCTTTTTCCGCAGCCATTTCCTTACCGGCTCATCATACAGTTTCAATGCAGCGTAGGCTAAAACTATGGCTCCTACTAAAATAAGCAGGGCGTAAGGCCATACCTGTGCTATGGTTATGCCTTTGTTGTTGCTTATCCAGGCTACATAAAAATAAACCAGCGGATAATGCACCAGGTACAGCGGGTATGATATATCGCCCAAAAACTTACATATCCTGTTCTCTCGCTGAGTTTGCAACACGCCGCTGGCACCCAGGTATACTATAAGCGGGAATACAATGATGATACATACCGACTCGTAAAGCCCGTTCATCCATAAATGTTCGGCACCACCAATGCGGGGCATGTAAAGTACCGCGGCAATTAATATGCTGCACCATAAAAAGGCATTTTTTATTTCGGTTGGTTTGGCTATGCGCGATAGCAGCAAACCAGCAAAGAAAGGATAAATGGTACGGGTTATGCCGATGCGCACCTGCTCTACGTTCAGTGTCCAGCCGCCGCTTACGTCGCCATTGGTGATGGCCAGTTGAGCCAGCGCTATGGCGGAGATAACCACCAGGATGGTTAACGCCGCTTTAGAGAATTTCCTGATCCATACGGCATACAGTATGTTGGCAATGTATTCAAAAAATAAAGACCAGCCCACACTATTCAGCGGGTGCATTTCCTGCCAGCCACGTATATCAAGCGATAAGGGGATGGGCAATATGGTATAGCCGATAAACAGCACCAGCAGCATCTTCCACAGCGGTACGGTATGAATGAGCGGCCACAGTGTGGAATCGGTATAATAAAAGCCGATGGCGCCCATCGTCATGCCCAGAATAACCATGGGTTGCAGGCGTTCAATACGGCGTTTAAAGAAATTGCCAACGGTCATTTTACCCCAGCGATCATCATAAGCATAGCCGATAACGAAGCCGGATAGCAGGAAGAAAAAATCGACAGCGAGATAGCCGTGGTTAACAATAATATCTAAATGACCGGTGCCCAAAGGCTCGGCAAGGTGAAAGGTAACAACTATAATGGCCGCGACACCGCGCAGTCCGTCAAGTATAGGGTAATGGGGTTTAATTTGTAATTGGTTAGATTGCATGGGGCCAAATATATAATTATGGGTGGAAAATGGAGTATTTGATGTGATTGTCTGAACCAGAATTTATAGAATTAAAGGATTTACAGAATGTGTAGCGGTAAGCTGTAATAGTTTGTTAGTGCTTCGACAGGCTCAGCATGACATGGATGCGTACACATGGACTACAAGTGGCCTAAACCCCTCTGTTTTTGTCGCGGATTGCCCTGTTGGGGTATAATGTTATGCTTTACTTTTGATATATCTCTTTAACAACCTTTAAAATGAGAAAAGTAAAATTCGGTATAAATATTAGTCTTGATGGTTATTGCGACCATACGGCCATGAGTCCGAGCGAAGAACTGCTTGATTATTTTACCGGCACTATGCACGATGTAGACCTGGTGTTTTTTGGCAGGGTAATGTATGAGCTGATGTTCCCCTATTGGGCTGATGTAGCCAGAGATCAGTCGGGCAGCCCGGCCGAGAACCGGTTTGCCGAAAGGTTTACCGACATTAATAAGATAGTTGTTTCACGATCATTGCAACATGCACGCGAGGATACCCGCATCATCCGCGAAAACCCCGTGGCCGAACTCCTGAAATTAAAGCAGCAAGCCGGCAAAAACATTACAATGGATAGCGTGAGTATGCTGCCGGAGATGATAGCCGCCGATGTTATTGATGAATTTAATCTGGTGGTACACCCGGTAATCGTTGGCCAGGGCAGGCCGCTACTGGCTGCCGGCAGCCTCCAGCAAAAGCTTAACCTGAAACTGGTTGATACCATCCCCTTTAAATCAGGCCATGTGGCGCTGCATTATGTGAGGGAGTGAGTTAGATGTGCAGATGTGCGAATATGCAGATGTGCGGATGATGTATAGAAGGGATGGCCTGTCACCCTGAGCTTGTCGAAGGGTGCGTGCGGTGGTCTGAACCAGAATTTTTGGAATTTGGTGATTTACAGAATGTGCGGCGGTTAGCTATCATAGCTTGTTAGTGCTTCGACAGGCTCAGCATGATAAGATATATCACATCATTATCCAGCCTCGTTTAAAAAATGTTAGCGTAGAATTTTGGATAAAATCTCGCATGTCCATATTTCCATTTGCTTTGGGATTGCTTAATTCAAAAAAACACACCGTAGGATTGTGCATCCCCTTTGTGTAAAGCAAAAATCTGAATCTTCTTTTCTTTGGGGAGGTCTTTATAAAATCAAGCTCCTCTATATCACTTACGTGGTAGCCGAATATTATTTCAGGATAAAGCAGCCCCTTTGAGAATATCAAGTTCATTTTTTCATCAGAATCAGATACGATTATAGAATCTCGTCCGAATATGAATACGTTATCGATGTGAGTAATATTACCGGCAAATGCTTTATACTTCAACTCCTTGTATTCTTTTTGAAAGAATTTTTGAGCCCAGTAGTCTTCCTGTTCACCTTGATTTTTGAATTCAGGAGTGTCAGTATCGTTTAATTGATTTTGAGAGAATCCATTTAAAGATAAAAAGCAAAAAAAGAGTGATAAAATATAGATTATGGTTTTTTTCATCGGCTTAATTATAGAATAAATCAGCGTACCGTGAATATATACAAAAGTATTAACAACTGTAGGCACATCCTCCCCCATTTATGCTCCCCATCACAAAATCTCCTGACCATCATCATTCCATCCCTCAACGCGTGAGTTGATATTTGTGCAGGCATTCATGGTGCCGTGTACGAATTAAAAACTCATCGTTATGAAAACCATATTCGTCCCTACTGATCTTTCGGCCGCTGCCGAAAATGCCGCGCAGTACGCGCTGGCCATTGCCCGGGCTACGGGCGCGCGTGTTAAATTGTTCAACGTGTTTATGGTGGCGGCCACCTCGCCGCTGGCACCGCAGCTTGCATGGCCTTTGTATGATTATGATGCCATTGTTGAAAGCACTAACGCCGAGCTGAACAAATTAGCCAACAAGCTCACCAATCAGGATGATAGCCGCGCTGTGGATGTACTCACCGACTGCGAAAACTCGGCAGGCAACGTGGCCGAAATGATCAGCGATAAAGCTATCGATGAGCGGGCATGCCTGGTTGTGATGGGCACCTCCGGCGCGGGCGATGTGCAACAATTCTTTTTAGGCAGTACAAGTAATGATCTGATCGGCAAAACACGTTTACCGCTGCTGCTTGTGCCGCCAAAATACCGGTTCAAGCCCATCCGCCGCATCGCCATAGCTACCGATCTGAGTGAGCACGAGGTAGAGGTGATACAATCAGTAGCCAGTTTAGCCCGCTACTTTAATGCCGAACTGGTACTGTTCCACGTAACTGATGACAAACAGGCCGCGGAGTATGGCAACAAGATAGATGCCTACCTGCGCTATGTTACCAACCGCATAAATTACAGTAACGTATTTTACAGGCACGTAACCAGCACGGGCGTTAACCCCGGCCTGGAGTGGATAGCCGAACATGGTTTGGTTGACATGCTGGCCATTGTACATCAGCAGCATAACTTTTTCGACAGGTTGTTTAACCGCAGCCATAGCCACCACGCCGCCAAGCATATTGATATACCGTTGCTGGTATATCCTTGTGCCGGAAAACGTTTCATCGCCCCTAATTTTTAACATACATATAAATACCCCTGGCCTTAAAATGTGATACACGTCACTTTTAAGGCCTCTTTGTATCACTTGAGCGGCGGGGCGCTTATCACATTTTTGTATTAACTAAAGCGAGCCATTATGTTAGTTAATACCACTGCAAAATCAACATGCTACCACTGCGGGCAGGATTGCGATGACGTGATCTATCAATTTGACCAAAAGGAGTTTTGCTGCGTGGGCTGCCGGGGCGTGTACCAGGTACTTTCGCAAAGCGGATTGTGCAACTACTACAATTACAACGAGCACCCCGGCGCTAACCGCGCCCGTACCGATAAACGCTTTGAATACCTGGACGAGCCAAAGATCATCAGCGATCTGGTTGATTTTATGGATGGCGGCATCACCATTGTTACCTTTTACATTCCGTATATACATTGCAGCTCGTGCATTTGGTTGCTGGAGCAGTTGCACCGGCTTAACCCGGCTATATATTATAGTCGTATCGATTTCCTGAAAAAGCAGGTAAACATTCGTTTTGATAGCGAGCAGGCAACACTGCGCGAGGTGGTTGAACTGCTGTTTGATATCGGCTACGAACCCTTGATCAACTTGCAGGATGTAGTGAAAAAACAATCGGCCACACCAAAGGATAACCTGGTGCGCAAAATAGCCGTAGCCGGTTTTTGCTTCGGCAATGTAATGCTGCTCAGCTTTCCGGAGTATTTAGGCCTGGCCGGGCACGAGGAAAGTTTCAGGCGCTTTTTCGGCTGGCTGAATATTGTATTCTCGCTGCCCGTGGTGTTTTACAGCGGTACGGAGTATTTTACATCAGCCTGGCATAACCTGAAAAATAAGGTTTTAAATATTGATTTCCCGCTGGCTTTAGGCATTGCCGTGCTGTTTGCGCGCACCGTTGCCGAGATACTTACCCATAGCGGTCCCGGTTTTGCCGATACGCTATGCGGGTTAGTGTTCTTTCTGCTGGTGGGTAAATTTGTTCAGCGTAAAACATACTACCATCTGTCTTTCGAGCGCGATTACCGGTCGTTTTTCCCTGTGGCGGTACAGGTAATAATTGATGAGGAGGAAAAGCCCCTGCCATTGGCCGATCTGAAAGTTGGCCAGCGTATCCGCATCCGTAATAACGAGATCATTCCTGCCGATGCTATTTTATTGAAAGGCAACGCCATGATTGATTTTAGCTTTGTAACGGGCGAATCGGCACCGGTAAATAAAACTTTGGGCGAGATCATCTACGCCGGTGGCCGCCAAATGGGCGAGGCTTTGGAAATGGAGATCGTAAAGCCCGTATCGCAAAGCTACCTTACCCAGTTATGGAACAACGAGGCCTTTACCCGGCACCAGGATAACCGCATGCAAACCTTTAACGAGCGGGTGAGCAAACATTTTTCGATCGTGCTGTTGGTCATTGCTCTTGGTTCGCTGCTGTTTTGGTTACCGTTGGATTGGCAGCGCGGTTTGTCGGCTTTAACGGCTGTGCTCATCGTGGCCTGCCCCTGCGCTTTGGCGCTGAGTACGCCGTTTACCATGTCGGCGGCATTGAGTGTGTTCGACCGTAATTTTTTCTATCTCAAAAATACCGCTGTGGTTGAGCAATTGGCCCGTATCGATACTTTGGTGTTCGATAAAACAGGAACCATCACCAGTAACAATAATAAAATACTTACCGATCATACCACCCTATCGGCAAGCCAAAAGCAACTGGTACAAAGCGTGTGTATCAACTCAGGGCACCCGCTCAGCAGGCAGATTTGCGCTTATTGGGGTACAGGTACAGTTTTGCCGGTATCAGCCTATAAAGAAATTCCGGGTAAGGGCATCCGCGCTGTGGTGGGCGAACATTTGATAGCTATAGGCAGCAGCGATTTTGTGTTGAATGGCAGCTATGAGCTAAGCAATGCCACCATGGTACATGTAGTTATTGACGATGCTTATTGTGGTTATTACAGCTTTAACCACAAATACCGGGATGGTTTGCAGCAGGTAGCCGCATTATCGCCAAAATATGAGCTCTATCTTTTATCAGGCGATCAGGATCATGAGCGCAAGGAATTACTGCCCTATTTTAATAACGACAGTAATATGCTGTTCAAACAATCGCCACAGCAAAAGCTGGATTTTATTAAACACCTGCAAAATCAGGGCAAAAAAGTAACTATGCTGGGCGATGGACTGAATGATGCCGGGGCGCTAAAGCAAAGCGACCTGGGTATAGCCATTACCGATAACGTAAACAATTTTTCGCCGGGCAGCGATGCTATTTTGGATGGGCGGTCGCTCAAAAATTTCCCCCGGTTTTTAAGGTTCGCTAAGGATGCCGTGCGGGTTATCCATATCTCCTTCTTTATATCGCTCACTTATAATCTCATCGGGTTAAGCTTCGCGGTAACGGGCAAGTTATCGCCGCTTACCGCCGCTATACTGATGCCGCTGAGTACGGCCACCATTATATCATTCACCAGTATCGCCACGCATGTGGCAGCCAAAAAACGCAGGTTATTATGAGCATAATTTATTTTTTGATAGGGTGCAGCATACTGCTGGCCCTGGGGTTTTTGTGCGCTTTTTTCTGGGCGCAGCGCCGTGGTCAGCACGATGACCTGTACACCCCATCCGTACGCATACTGCTGGATGACGATACCTCCGGCGAAGCCGAAAAATGATATACATCATGTTTGGGGCTAACGGGCATCACTCGCCCGCCGCACCGGGGCGGGTAATTTTACACCATTAATTATTTGAACTAACCGCAATATTATGCAACCCGAAAAATTTTACTACGATAACAAGATTGTACGAAATTTTGGAATTGCCACCATTGTTTGGGGAATAATCGGCATGACGGTAGGGCTACTGGTAGCCATGCAGCTGTTTAAACCCGGCATGAATATGGGCAACCAGTACACCACCTTTGGCCGCATACGTCCGCTGCACACCAATGCCGTGATATTCGCGTTTGTGGGCAATGCCATTTTTATGGGCGTTTACTACTCGCTGCAACGGCTGTTAAAGGCCCGCATGTTTAGCGATGCCCTCAGCAAGATACACTTTTGGGGATGGCAGCTCATCATTGTGGCGGCGGCCATCACCCTGCCGCTGGGGTTCACTACCTCGCACGAGTACGCCGAACTGGAATGGCCCATTGATATTGCCATAACGCTGATATGGGTCGTGTTCGGTATCAATATGTTCGGTACCATTATTAAACGCCGCGAGCGGCACTTGTATGTAGCTATATGGTTTTACATCGCCACGTTTGTTACCATAGCGGTGCTGCATATCGTCAACTCGTTCGAGCTGCCTATATCAGCCTTAAAAAGTTATTACCTGTATGCCGGCGTGCAGGACGCGCTGGTGCAATGGTGGTACGGCCACAACGCTGTGGCTTTCTTTTTAACCACGCCATATCTGGGCATGATGTATTACTTTCTGCCTAAAATGGCTAACCGCCCGGTGTATTCATACAAACTGAGCATTCTGCACTTTTGGGCGCTGATATTCATTTATATATGGGCCGGTCCTCACCACTTGTTGTACACCACCTTACCGGGCTGGGCACAATCACTGGGTATTGTATTTTCAATTATGCTGATAGCGCCAAGCTGGGGCGGCATGATCAACGGGTTGCTTACCCTACGCGGAGCGTGGGATAAGGTGCGTGATGATGTGGTACTTAAATTTATGGTGGTTGGGTTAACAGCCTACGGCATGGCCACCTTTGAGGGGCCGATGCTATCTCTTAAACAGGTAAACGCCATCGGCCACTTTACCGATTGGATAGTAGCCCACGTACATGTTGGCGCGTTGGGCTGGAACGGCTTTTTAACCTTCGCCATATTGTATTGGCTGATACCGAGAATTTACCGCACGCAGCTTTACTCTAAAAAACTGGCCTCGTTCCATTTTTGGATAGGTACGCTGGGTATATTGTTTTATGCCGTGCCGATGTATTGGGCAGGTTTTACGCAGGGGCTGATGCTGAAGGAGTTTACTCCCGAGGGCATCCTGAAATATCCGACTTTCCTTGAAACCACGCTGCGCATCATCCCGATGCATGTAATGCGCGCCGTGGGCGGGGGCTTGTACCTGCTGGGTGTTATCGCGATGGCTTATAACCTGGCTAAAACTATGGCCATAGGCAAGTTGGTAGCGCAGGAACCGGCTGAGGCCATGCCATTAGAGAAAGTGTTTGTAGCCCATAACGAGGGCGATAACTTTTGGCATCGTGTGCTGGAACGCAGGCCGATACAACTCATGGTATTATCACTACTGGTAATATTGATAGGCAGTATCATCGAGCTGATCCCTACCATGACCATCTCATCAAACGTACCTACCATCGCCAGTGTAAAACCTTATACCCCGCTGGAGTTACAGGGGCGCGATATTTACATACGCGAAGGGTGTGTTAACTGCCACTCGCAAACGGTGAGGCCTTTCCGCTCAGAAACGGAGCGTTATGGCGAGTACAGCAAGGCCGGTGAGTTTGTGTACGACCATCCTTTCCTTTGGGGATCAAAACGTACCGGGCCCGATCTGCAACGCGAGGGCGGCAAGTACAGCAACGCCTGGCATTATAACCACATGCTTGATCCACGGCTGATGTCGCCGGGCAGTATCATGCCGAATTATGATTGGCTGATCAACCAAAAGCTGGACACCACCACCACCGCGGCTAAAATAAATGCCATGCGCACATTAGGTGTACCCTACGCCAACGGTTACGAAAAACTGGCCAATACCGAGTTGGATAAACAAGCCCAAGGCATTGCCGATAATTTGGCTAAAGACAAAATCAAGGTACAATGCGACCGTGAGATAGTGGCCCTGATAGCCTATCTGCAACGCCTGGGTACTGATATTAAAGTGACTAAAACCGCCAATAACAATTAAGCGCCATGTTTAAACAATTTGTACAGGGTATTGATGGTAACCAGGTTTACCTCATCACCTCGTTAGCCATATTTCTGCTGTTTTTCATCGTGGTAACGGTAATGCTTATCCGCATAAAAAAACCACATGCCGATTATATGGGCGATATCCCGCTGAATGATGCCCAGGCCGATCACCTAAACTTACAGGAGCTATGAAAAAGATACTGACCGCTTTTTTGCTGATAACAGCTTTAGGCACTGCCCCTGCAATGGCAGCTGATGACAGCCTGATACCTGTTGATATGATGAACTACATTGGCTACGGCGTTATTATGCTGATGCTGATATTGTTTGTGATAACCATGCTGGTATTGCTGCGCACATTCAAAATACTTACCCGTTTGCTGATGGGTGCCGAGGCTAAAAATGCCGCTGCCGAGGTTGAAGCTGAGGTAATTCCGGCTCAGCCTAAAAATAGTTTGGTAAACAAACTGCTTTCGCTAAGGCCAATGGCCGAGGAGGAATCGCTACTTACCGAGCACGATTTTGACGGCATTAAGGAACTTAACAATCCTACACCTGCCTGGTTTATGGGTTTGTTTTACATCACCATTGTGTTTGCGGTTGGGTATCTGCTGGTTTACCATGTGTTTGGTGTGGGGCAGTTGCAGTACGAGGAATATCAAACCGAAATGAGCATCGCCAATAAGGAGAAGGAGGCTTTTCTGGCGAAATCAGCCAACCGGGTTGATGAAAATACGGTCACGCTTTCCAGTGATGGCGCGGTGCTGCAATCAGGTGCAGCGGTTTTTAAAACGTATTGCGCCGCCTGCCACGGCGAGCATGGGCAGGGTATTGTTGGCCCTAACCTTACGGATGAATACTGGCTGCACGGCGGTAAAATAAACGATCTTTTCAAGACCATTAAGTACGGCGTACAAGCCAAGGGTATGCCTAACTGGGAGAAACAGTTAACCCCTAAACAAATTGCCGATGTGGCTAACTACATCAAATCTATTTACGGTACGCACCCTGCCGGTGCTAAAGAACCGCAGGGCGATGAGTACAAGGAGGCCGCCACAAGTACCGCCAACACGGCATCACTATAAAAACTAACCGAACATGCTTACCGCTGACATTACCGAACAACCCAACACCACCACCGGTGGCGGCCGCCGATGGATGTACCCGGTTGTGCGCAAGGGTAAGCTGTACCGGTACCGCAGTTTGTTAAGTTATGCTTACCTGTTGCTGTTTTTTGCCGGACCATTCATCAGCATAAACGAGCACCCCATGTTGCTGCTAAATGTGATGGAGCGCCGCTTTGTAATATTAGGGCAGGTATTTTGGCCGCAGGATTTCTTTTTGTTCGTGCTGGCTATGTTGGCCGGGTTGGTATGCATCATATTGTTCACCATAGCGTTCGGCAGGGTGTTTTGTGGTTGGATATGCCCGCAAACCATTTTTATGGAGATGGTTTTCCGTAAGATTGAGATATGGATAGAGGGCGATGCTAAAAAACGCCGCAAGTTGGATGAAGGCCCGCTAACCCGCGAAAAGCTTGTTAAAAAATCAGCGAAGCATATCATATTCATCGTACTCTCTTTCCTGATAGCGAATACTTTTTTGGCCTACATTATCGGCAAGGATGCGCTGATCGATATCATTACCGAGCCGGTTGTGCTGCACTGGTCGGGCTTTATTAGTATTTGCGTATTTACAGTGGTGTTTTACCTGGTGTACAGCCAAATGCGCGAGCTGGTGTGCACAGTGGTTTGCCCCTACGGGCGTTTGCAGGGTGTATTGATAGATAAGAGCACGCTGGTAGTAGCCTACAACTTTTTACGTGGCGAACCGCGCGGCAAGATCTCTAAAAAGCAGGATCAAACTAAAAAAGGCGATTGTGTGGATTGCGGTTTATGTGTAGATGTTTGTCCCACGGGTATTGACATACGTAAGGGCACGCAATTGGAGTGTATTAACTGCACCGCCTGTATTGATGCCTGCAACCAGGTGATGGACAAGATCAACAAGCCGCTCAACCTCATCGGTTTTTACTCGGAGCAAAGCATCGCCCAAAAGGAACAACGCACCTTTAATGGCCGCATGGTTGCCTACAGCGCGGTTATTGTTGTGTTGCTGGGTGTGCTCACCTCGTTCGTGCTCAGGCGCAGCGCGGTTGATGTTACCATACTACGCTCGGCGGGTATGCTGTACCAGGAGCAACCGGGCGGTTACATCAGCAATATTTACAATGCCGATCTTATCAACAAAACCAGCTCTCCGCAACAGGTTAGCCTGGTTACTGATGATCCGGCCATCAAAATAAAATACATCCAGGCGCCCGGTACTCTTAAGGCCGAAAGCGAGGGCAAGGCTGTTTTCTTTTTAATGATACCTGCCAACCAGATAAAAAGCGCTAAAACAGATATTGAAATTAAAGTGATGCGGGGCCATGAAACGCTCGGCACCATATCAACAGCATTTATAGGACCGGTTTATGGAAGCAATTAAAAATTGGAACTGGGGCAAATGGCTGGTTACCGGCATGGTAACCTTTATGCTCTTTATTATTGGCATGGCCGTTTACATGCTAAGGCAACCTGCTGATGATTACGACAACAGCTATTACGAAAAAGGCCTCGACTACAATAGCGAATACACTAAACTAAAGCGTACGGAGCAGGATCATGCTCAACCCATCATTAAGGTTGAAGGCAACACGCTTGGCATACAATTTACCGGCGCGGCAAACGGTAGGGCGAGCTTTATTCGCCCTACAGGGCAAAAATTTGATAAGGCCATAAACTTTAAAACCGATGCCGGTAACCTGTTTACCCTGCCTGTTACTGATTTTGCACAGGGGCGCTGGCAATTAATTATCAGCTGGCAGCAGGGCGGTAAGGAGTATCTGTACAAGCAAGAGATCATGATACCATGAGCGATTGGCAGGTAGCTTTTTTTATAGGTCTTTTTGGTAGCGTGCATTGCATTGGCATGTGCGGGCCATTAATGCTGGCCGTGCCCTTTAACGGGCGCTCGGCATGGTTGCTGGCTTTCGATAAGTTGTTGTACCAGTTAGGCCGCACACTGAGCTATGTTATTCTTGGGCTGATCATCGGGCTTATCGGCAAGCAAATATGGCTGGCCAATATTCAAAACGGATTGAGTATTGTAAGCGGTGCCTTGATTATACTGGCAGCTTTATCCCGCTTATTCAAGCACTCATTTAAAAGCCCGGGCATCGCCATAAAATTAACGCGGCCGTTTAATACCATGCTGGTTTGGGCATTAAAAAAACGTGCCGGGCATTTACTTACAGGCATGCTTAACGGCCTGCTACCTTGCGGCTTTGTATACCTGGCATTGGTAGGCGCGGTAAATACCGGGTCGGTGTTGGCATCCGCAGGTTTTATGTTTTGGTTTGGAATGGGTACGCTGCCGCTCATGTTCGCCGCGGCATTTAGCAGTGGCTTTTTCACCGTATCGCTCAGGCGAAAGCTGAATACTATAGTACCTTATTTTATGCTGTGCCTGGGGTTATGGTTTGTGCTGCGGGGGCTGGAATTGAATGTGCCTTATCTTAGTCCGGCGGGCATGGATGCACCAGCCATTTGCAAGTAATCGCCCAAGTAAAAAATGTGCGCACGATCACTTTTTGCCATGACGGCAATCATGGCCGGGGCAGGGTTTTATCGGCAATTTTGAATTGTAAACAAAACGATAAAAGTTATGGCAACCATTAAAACAATAACCCCGCATTTTGTAAGTGACAATAAACCGGCAACCCGGCATTTTAACTTGTGGGACAAGTTTAATGAGTTTGCCGACGCGCAAAAAAGCAAGCAAACCTTATGGTTCTTTTTAGTGCTGATGGTGCATGGCGTAATATTTTTACCCATACCGGCAGTGCTAAGCTACTACTTCGACGGTTCTGCCGCAGTATTGGCCATCACCATGATCTGCTTTTTTGCAAACCTGATCGCCAATATGGCCGGTGCCGGTATACGTACCGTGCTCAGGCTGTTCGCGGCCAGCTTTCTTATCCATCTGGCAATGATCATCATTGTAATAGTTTAACAACAAGATTAGTGTGGTATGATTAAAAAAAGCGGTTTGTCAGCCGCTTTTTTTATTGAATAACAATTTTTCCCTTATTAATATGCACAACTTCCATATCCCGGTTTTAGGACTGGCCTTTTCAATAGATACGCCGCTAAAGGTGGCACGTTATGGTATATCATCGGTAGTTTCAATAGTTGATGATGAGCTTACGGAACGCATGCGTGAATTCCACATCCGCGAGCATAATGATGAGTACATCCCCATCCATAAAACCGAGCACGATTACCGCGCCCGCCGCATTACGGCCTACCTGGATATGCTGAACACTTATGTTAACCTGCAAATGGTAGCCATAAAGCAACAGCCATTTAATGAGGGGCACGATATTGACCGTTATTTTGATATGCTGCCCGATGGCTCGCGCCTCAAACAAAAATATACGCTGATGCAGCAAACAGACGATGCTGAACTTAAGCACAGGTTAGAGCAACAGCTACGCTGCCAAATGCAGCCCGGCAGCATTGATGTAAATATTATGGCTAAGGTTGATAAGATGAATTATGATAAGGATGGCCAGCCAACCGGAGATATGAATACCGATGCGCTTGCCGCCCTGCGTGGCTTTGCCCAAAGTGCTGTACATGGCTCAGTGGTATTATCGGCAGGGATGAACCCGAGGCTGTATAGCTACCTCGAACAGTTCAGGGATTTTTTTCCGGATGAGGATGGCAATATCCGTAAGCGGGTGATACTGAAGGTGAGCGATTACCGGTCGGCTTTGATACAGGCTAAGTTTTTGGCTAAAAAAGGTATATGGGTGCATGAATTCCGTATCGAATCGGGTCTTAACTGCGGCGGCCATGCCTTTGCTACCGATGGTTTGCTGCTTGGCCCCATTTTGCAGGAATTTAGCGAAAAGCGACAGGACATGTTTGATGAACTGCAACAGATATACTTGCATGCGCTGAATGGCAAGGGTTATCATACCCTAAATAATCCATCTATCCGCGTAAGTGTGCAGGGTGGTATAGGCACCGCTGCCGAAAATAGTTTTTTATTAGATCATTACGCGCTGGATGCTACCGGCTGGGGTAGTCCGTTTTTGTTAGTACCCGAGGCTACCAATGTGGATGAAGAAACACTACACCAACTTACTAATGCCCATCCCGATGATTTTTACGTGAGCGCGGCATCACCTCTGGGGGTATTGTTCAATAATTTCAGACCGGCAGGTATACAGCAGTTACGCTTAAAACGCATAATGGCCCATCGGCCGGGTAGCCCGTGTACTAAAAAGTATTTGTGTACCAATACCGAATTCACCAGCGAGCCAATATGTACGGCATCGCGCCAGTATCAGCACCTTAAAATTGAGCAGCTGATGGCCTCCGATCTGCCGATTGATAAGATAACCCATCAGATAAGGGAAGTAACCGAAAAGGTATGCCTTTGCGAAGGATTAGCGGTATCGGCCTATATTAAAAACGACATCCTCAAACCGCGCGAAAACAAGGCCGTAGCCATTTGCCCCGGCCCTAACCTGGCTTATTTTAAAGCGACGTACTCCTTAGATGAAATGGTGAAGCATATTTACGGCAAGCTAAACCTGTTGAAGAATGTAAGCCGCCCCAACCTGTTCATCAACGAGCTTAACCTGTATATTGATTATCTGAATAAGGAAGTAGCCCGCTCGGTAAATAACATAAACAGCAAAAAGGAAAAGTACTTAGATAAATTTAGGCAGCAATTGCAACAAGGCATCGACTATTACAAAGGGCTGATACCGCAAATAAGCAACCAAACCCGCGAATATTTGCAGGAGATGCAAGCCATGCTGCAAACCTGCGAGGCACAGTTGCACGCTATGGTATAGTTAGAGTATCAAACAGCCAGATATAAAAAGCACAACAATTTATATAAAGAAATTTCTTTATATAAAACACTCCCCCCTTACCCGCCCGGATGATGATTCTCGGGCGGGGCGGGGTGACCTGAATTTTCAAAAAAATGTTTTTCTGCATGGACTCGAACCACGATCTTCTGAACCAAAATCAGACGTGCTACCATTGCACCACAGAAAAATTTAAAACACGGAGGCCGGTACAAGATTCGAACTTGTGAACGATCCTTTTGCAGAGGATACCCTTACCACTCGGGCAACCGACCTTTATTTGTGGAAATAACAGGACTTGAACCTGTAACCGGCACCGTATAAGGGTGTTGCTCTCACCATTGAGCCATATTTCCATTTAATTACTGTAGGGTAACCCGGACTCGAACCGGGAGCCTCCACATCCCAAATGTGGTAATCTGACCAATTGATATACTACCCTGAAAAAACTCCCTAAAACAAAAAATCCCCTTAGATGAACTAAGAGGATTTTAAAGTATTTTCTTATTTTTTAGTCAATACATAGCCTATCCTCTCTGATCACTCAGTTGGGGTATAGCACATTGTATTGTTGTTGTTTTCATGCTGCAAGTATACAACTAACATTTATCAAATCAAGAATTTTTCTTTATTTTTTTTATTTAATATTTTTTATCGGATAGATCGAGGGGGTAACATCCTCCTGTCAAAAGCTAAAAAGCGGGCATGGGGTTTAAATAATTTTGCTTTGATTTGCGCATAACAAATACATTTCAACTATGGAGATCAACCTATTTGAAAAACAGGTTTATACCAACCGCCGTGATGTGCTAAAACAACGCTTTGGCACCGATGGCATTTTGCTGTTTATGGGTAACGAGGAAAGCAGCATGAACTATAAGGACAATGCCTACCTTTTTCGTCAGGATAGTAGTTTTTTATATTATTTCGGGCTTGATGTAGCCTCGCTGGCAGCCACCATTGATACCGAAACCGGTGAGGAAATCATATACGGTAATGAGCTTACCATTGATGATATTGTGTGGACAGGCACCCTGCCTACCGTTAACGAAATGGCCTCGATGGTGGGCATCAGCAATACCAAACCATACAACGCCGTTGCCGACTATATTCAGGCAGCCATAAGCAAAGGTCGCACGGTACACATATTGCCACCCTATAGGCCGGAGAATGTGATCAAGCTGGCCACGTGGTTCGGTAAAACTACGGCCGAAGTAAAAGGTTTGGTGTCCGAAAAATTGGTTCGTACAGTGATCGGGCAGCGTGTTATCAAGTCTGCTTTGGAGGTTGATGAGCTGGAGAAAGCGGTTAACACCAGTATTGATATGCAGCTGGCTGTTATTAAAAACTCGCGACCAGGTGTAAAATGTTTCGAGATGGTATCGCATGCGCACCAGGTGGCTATAGCCCAAAATTCAAGGTTGGGTTATCCGGCTATCATAACCACACAAGGTCAAACCCTGCACACCCACTATTATGGCCACGAGCTTAAAGAGGGCGATATGGTATTGAGCGATATTGGCGCCGAAAATGCCCTGCATTACGGCGGCGACCTTACCCGCACTTTTCCGGCAGGTAAAAAATTCAGTACCAAACAGGCCGATCTGTATAACACCGTGATCAGCGCTATGGATCATGCCATCAGTATGCTGAAACCGGGCGTTAGATATTTGGATATTCACTTAGCTGCCTGCCAAAAATTGGTTGAGGGCTTAACCGGCGTAGGCCTGATGAAAGGCGATGCTGCCGAAGCGGTAACCGCGGGCGCGCATACCATGTTCTTTCAATGCGGTTTAGGCCACATGCTGGGTATGGATACGCACGATATGGAAGACCTGGGCGAGCAGTTTGTTGGCTATACCGACGAGCTGAAGAAGGAAACCAGTATTTTCGGTTTAAAATCGTTGCGTTTGGGGCGTGAGTTGCAGGCCGGTTTCGTACTAACCGTTGAGCCGGGCATCTACATTATACCTGAACTGATTGACCGTTGGCAGGCCGAAAATAAGTATGCTGATTTTATTAATTACGATGTGCTGAACACCTACCGCGATTTTGGCGGCATACGTGTTGAAGATAACTTTTTAATAACCGATACCGGCCATCAGCTATTAGGCAAATACCTGCCCAAAACCCTGCACGAAATTGAGGGATTGAAATAATCCCTCAACTCCCATTACATTAAGGCTGCCTTATTAATTGATAGGCAGCCTTAATATACGCTCCAACTCCGGTGCTACTTTGTTGTTATAATAAACACTTAGCGATGCCGTGTGGCTCAATGTTGATGCGGATGACCTGCTCTCGGCATAAGCACAGGCCGATTGATAGAGGTATTTGAATGATATGAACCTGATATGCACATTGCTGTTTTGCAGCAGGCCCTGCTCAAAATGATCATATATCGGGTTAAGCAACTTTACCAGCTCGGTCCTGAAATCCTGCGCCTGAAAAATTGACGGCGATTTAAGATAGCGGCAAATAACGCTGGCTTTATCGGCATTGTGCGTGTTAAAGGCTACCAGCAAAGCCCAAAAATCTTCGGTTTTATGTTCACGATAGTCGTTGCGGTACGAGCGTAACGACATAAAGAGCGCCAGGCTATCCAAACTGGCTTGCAGGCAAACTTGCATCAGGTTGCCCAGATTACCGTATTTGGCTACTATGGCATAGCGTTTGGCATTGGCGGCAACGCCCACCTGGTCGAGCGTTAGCTGTTCAAAACCGTACTTGCTGATAAGCCTGATGGCACTATCAACAATTTGCTCCTTACTTTTTGATGTTTGCCTTTGCGCGGTTCTTGCTATCATGATTGGGTTGATTTGATCTGTAATAGAATGAATTGTGATATTGCTATAACGCAGAAACTTCGATAATCATATAGACACTTTACGTATTTATGTCGAATTATGATCAAAAAAAATTCTACTTTAATCCTTTATATAAAATCTGGGCTAACCAGTTTATTTTTTCTTCAAAATTTGGCAGCTTGTTGTATAATACTATTTCGTGCTCAAAGCTTTTAAAGGCCGTCACAAATATCTCCGACAGAAACATACTATCGTCGGTACTTAACGGGGCTATCTCCTTATTGGCCTGGGCCCATTGTATAATATTGTTCAGCAGGGCTATCTCGTTATTTTGTAGTGTATGCGTTTTTGATGCCAGTAGCGATGGATCTTGCCTGAAATCTTCGGTCACCAGTTCGTATGATGATACCAGCCTTTTCAGGTTACGCAGCTTAACGGTATAGTACTTTTCAATATTGGTAACAAAGGTAGCCTCGGGGCTTATCACCTTTTGGCATTCGCGCAGCAGCTGGGTGAACATTCTCACACCAACGGCATCAAACACTTCCATTTTATTGCGGAAGTAATAATAAAGCGTGCTCCTACCCTTACCACTGGCTTTTGAAATATCCTGCATGCTTACCTTCAGGTAACCATACTTTTTAAATACCTCTTCAGCAGCGGTAATTATATCCTCACGTACACTATCCAGAGCCTCGGCTTTAATCATTAGACAATTATACACATTTTGTCGAAAATAACAAAATCAAACCTCTGTTGTTTTTACAAACAGATGTTCTTCCGTGAAATTCTTTACATAAAGTTTTATCATATCCCTTACAACCTTAAACTGCTGCATAACCTCCACCTCGGTACCGGTAGCTTTTGCCGGGTCCGGAAAGTTGTGGTGCAGCCGGTGTACATTACCCGGAAAGTAAGGGCATGCCTCATTTGCGTTGTCGCAAACGGTTATCACATAATCAAAGGCTATGTGTTGGTATTCATCCACATGGTTTGATGTATGGGTGGATATATCCATACCCTCATCAGCCATAATTTTAATGGCTTTAGGGTTAACGCCATGTGTTTCAATACCCGCGCTGTAAACATTGGCTTTGTTACCTGCAAAATGTGTCAGGTAACCATGCGCTATCTGGCTACGGCAACTGTTACCGGTACATAGTATCAATATGTTTTTCAAACTGATGTTTGTTAAAGTGTTTTAAACATTACGATGGCTGTTTGCGGGCATACCGAGCTATATTGTTTTGAGAGCTGCAATGCGGCAGGCACATCGGCGCGCCGAGCCTCATCAAACCCCGATCGCTTAAAATATCCCGAAGCTGTTTCGGTAAATAACCATAGCTGCTTTATGCCTTTGTGTATGGCACGCGTATTCACTACGCATAACAAGCTGGCCGCAATACCCTTACCCCTATGTTCGGGCGCTACGGCAACCGAGCGCAGCAAGCCATAACTGCCATAGCTCTCAAAGCCGGCCACAGCTATTATCCTGTTATCATTTATAGCTACATAAAAATCACTCATATCATCAGGCAGATCCTGATAAGGTAAGTTTTGCGATTGCAGCAGAGCGGTTACCTGTTGCCTGTAGGGTTTTGCCGATAGTATGATCATGTTAAATTATAATTAACAGCAACCACCACCCGGTGTACAGCATGATGCCGCTGCCAAATTTTGTATGCCTGTTCTTTGTTCACTATCATCAGCCCCCGGGGTGCCGCAATTACCGCCACGCTCAATAGCCTTGCACTGTACGGTATCGGGGCGAAGGTCAACCACCAAATTGCCATCGGCAATAATAAAACCCTTGGGTATAAGCTGGCGGGTATCAAACTGCTGGTTGCCAAACTCAACCTTTACCATAGCTAACGGATGCAGGGGCATAGTTTTTTCAACCAAGTTTACTATGGCGAGTGCCTTATCAACCTTCATGGCTTCGCGATTGCCCTCGCTTACGGGCTCCCATAGTTGTATTATCACTTCTGTCCAGGCATTCATTACACCACCACAATCAACCGAAGTTACCGGCGCCTGCTTTATTTCGGTTATATGGTATGATGCATCAACCCATTGCCCTTCGGCGTACTGAAACTGTAGGGTAAGCCCCTTGTTAGCCACCAATGTATCCTTAAATGTTTGCCAGTTTAGTGTTTCCATGTTAATTGTATTATTGCAATATTACGATAGTTGTTTTCAAAAAAAATCAGCAGCAGGTATTTGCTGATCCCTTATATGATTCAAAAAAATTATTTAATAAACTGTTAAGCGCTTTCCATGCTTTAGGTTCAATACAGTAACAAACACTCGCGCCATCAATACTGCCCTGAATAAGTCCCGCGTTTTTTAGTTCTTTTAAATGTTGCGATATGGTGGCCTGAGCCAACCCTAACTCCTCAACCAGATCGCCGCAGATACAGGCATCAGCTTTAATAATATGCTGAAGTATGGCTATACGTGCCGGGTGCGCGATAGCCTTAAGCATAACAGCCAAGTGGTTTTGCTCATCAGTAAATATCTCGGTACGTGTAATCCCCATATCAATCGCAATATTACGATGGATATTTCAGAAATCCAAATCTGTTAATAACAGAAAAGGCCCGTAACAAATACGGGCCTCTTGCATATATATTGAGTTAAGAATTTTCGTTAAAAATCGAACTTAACAAAGAATCTAAATCCGCTTTTGGCAATACCCGGATTATCGAGGTATGAGAAACGTTTAACATAATCAACCCTTAATAGTTTGAATATGTTTGATATACCCACACTACCCTCCATGTATGGGTCATTGCCTAATGAATAAGTGATAGGCAAGCCTGTTTCGGTACTAACAGGGAAGTTCAGCAACTCCGGATGCAGAGCTGGGTTGTTTTGATTACGGATGCCACCCCAAAGGCTTTTAAAGTCAACAACCTCACGCCATTTCAGCTTTTTAAGCAATGGTATCTTGTTAAAAAAGAAACCATTAAAGCTATGATCGATAGTTATTGACGCGTAATGATCACTCACAAACTCCAAAAAGTTCATTAAGTTGTATGATTGGAACTGGAACGCGTACGATTGGTTGGCCCTGTGTATATCCAGCAACGGAAATGGTGCCTGCCCGAATATGTTGTTACCCTCTAACCAAATATCGGTATAACCAAACTGCGACCAGTAAAAACGTTTGTTAATGTTAGCCGTAATGCTTTGGTAATTATAATCGCCACCAAACAGATCTCTCACCCCCTGGTTATACTGCACCATAAAAATGGGATACTTATCAGGTATCGGTGTACGGTATAGTTTGCCTTGATAAAACTTTTCGTGAGGGGCATAACGCAGTTGTAACGAAAGCTCGGTAGTGCTTAGGGTACGCACGTTGTTAGGCTGACCGTTCAAATTATTTTGGAAATACAAGGCACCGGCCGGGCTTTGCGACCATGTTTTAAAGCCCAGATTGTACGAGAAGTGGTTGCGGAACTCATGTACATAATCTAACCTGAATATGTCGTTATACAACCACATATCATTATTACCACGTTTAAATGATAACAGGAAGCTACTCTCCTGCACAAACTGCAACTCCTGACCCGGAATTTTTGTATCGTGCTGAAAGCTTGCCCTGATATAGTTTTGCGGGAAACGATAGATAGACTTATCATTTAACGAGTAGGTAGCACTTAAAAAGTACTTGAACTTTTCGTCCTTAAAACCATAAGCGCCGTACGTTTCAAAATAGTAACGCTCGCTCAGCGCGGTAGTGGTACGGCCACCTAAACGCAGCCTGAAACCCTCAACCGGGTTAAAGCTGTAAAAGGTATTTACGGGGCCAACCTCAAACGGACCAAAATTCTTGTAACCGGCAATGAACAGGGTAATCAGGTCCATAGTGCGTTTAAAGGATGGTATGGTTTGCAGGCTATCAATATTCTTATAAATATCGCGCTGCTGCACGCTAAGCGTATCCAGGCGGTTTGACTGCCAGAACATATCGCTCTTATCCTCCGCATCCAACGATGTTACCACTGCCGGACCATCATAGATAGTTTTTGGCTGGGCCTGGTTAATGGCAAAATCCTGAATAGTTACGGTGCGCTGGCCAAAAATACCGCCACCTTTATTTTTATTGATACCAAAATCCATCTTCAGGTCGCTGCCGCTTAGGTGGTAACGGCCATCGGGATTTTTGGCAAAGGTTAGCGTGGCCATCATTTGGCGCACAAAGTTAAGGTTGATGTTTTTATTGACTGATAATACCGCGTTCTCAACAGCATAGTTACCATCAAGGGTGATGTATATGCGGCCTTCAAACAGCATATCGGTAGTGTTGCGCGGCGTAAAGCTCAGCTCAACCAATTGCGGACTTTGATCCTTAAGCGTATCGGTAATAAAGAATTTATAGAATGCCGGTGCAGAGTTGGCTATCGGGCTAAGTATCTGGTTGCTTAACAGGGAGATATTATTATCATATATCTCAATATCCTGGTACATGCGGTTAAAGTACTGCTGCAAGCCCTCGTTATCAATAAAGTTCTCATCAAACTTAACCTGCTTGTGGGCGGTAACTATTTGTTTTTTCCTTTCAGGATCTTTGCGGTAGTAATTGTCAGACAGCTTTTCTTCCATATACATCGGCAGCAAATTCTTGCCACCAATGGCGGTTGAATCCTGCTCTTGGAACAGGAACTGGTAGTTACGGAACATTTTACGGTTCTTGAACTTGTCAGACAGGTTGCTTAGCGAGAAGAACATCTTTTCGTACTGCTTGTACTGGGTATAGTCGTATGCTTCAGAGCGGTTTTTATCCCTGTTAGCAATAACCTTGCGGATCAGTTCAACAGCAGGGTTATTCTTGTTGCTATATTTCTTCTTTTTACCGGCTTTTACCACTACTTCGCTCAGTAGCTTGGCATCGTCGCCCATTAAAATATCAACGGTTTGCTCGCGGCTGGGCAATATGTTTTTTAGTACGGTTTTATAACCTACGTATGATGCTTGCAACTGGGTATAGGTGCCGTTAATGGTGATGCGGTAACGACCATTCATATCGGTATTTACGCCTTGTGTGGTACCCACAACAGCCACCGAAACATAGGGCAGTGTTTCTTTGGTCTTTGCATCGCGAATGGTACCCTGCACAACAGTATTTTGCGCAAAGGCCATCACGGTCAGCAACATAGCTACTGCCAATAAACTTAATTTCTTACTTACTTGTATTATGATATTCATATTTATATTCACTCAATTTACCTCGCGGCAAAAAGGCGCACAAAGATAATTACAATACCGCAGGGTAAATATCCCCGCGGTATTGTAGACGAACATTGCTTTGCAATATTTTAAGCCAATGTTAAATATTGCTAACTTTTTGACAATGCCGTGTTTTATTTCCAACCACCACCTAATGAACGGTATAGGTTCACTATGGATTGTAATTGTTGCAACCTGTCGCTTACACTGCTAAGCTGCGCGGCCAGCAGGCTTTGCTCTGATGTTAACACATCAGTATAGTTAGTTGCCGAGCTGTAGCGCAGCAACTCCTTAGTAAAATCAACCGACTTTTGTAATGCTTCCAGCTGATGGGTACGTGAGCTTTGTTTCTCCATAGCTGTTTGATAAGCATACAGCGCGTTCGATACTTCTGAACCTGCATTCAATATTGATTGCTGGAAAGCATAGTAAGCCTGCTCCTGATTAGCCTTTGCTGTACGTAACCTGGCGCGGTTCTCGCCCTTGGCAAAAATAGGTTGGGTAAGACCGCCAACTATATTGTAAAATATAGAGTTATCAAACAGGTTCTTGATTTTTAATGACGACAAACCACCCTGTGCCGTTATGGTTAAGGCCGGGTAAAAATAGGTGCGTGCCATATTAGTATTCTCGAACGCGCTGCGGAAGGCAAACTCAGCCTGCTGCACATCGGGCCTGTTTTTTAGCAATTGAGATGGTATACCCACCTGCATATCGCTATAAGGCTTTTGCTCATCTAACGAGGTGCGTTTTATGGCGCCCGGAGCACGGGCAAGCAGTATACTCAAAGCATTCTCCGTTTCGCGGATGCTGCGTTTCAGATCAGGTATGGTAACCTCGGCAGCATAACGGTTGGCCTCGCTTTGTACCACGGCAGCACCGGTAACTATGGCGCTCTCCTTCAAAGCCTTCATGGTTTCCACATCGGTAATGCGGTTTTTAAGCGTTTGCTCAGTTATGGCCAATTGCTTATCTAAAGCCAGCAGGTTGTAGTAGTTGTTGGCAATATCAGCTATCAGCTGTGTTTGCACGGCACGCTTACCGGCCTCACTCGCGAAAAAGCTTGCCAACGCCGAACGTTTCGAACTGCTTAGCTTACCCCAAATATCGGCCTCCCAGCTACTGCTTAAACCCAATTGGTGGGTAGTGGTGGTCAGGATGAACGAGCTTGCAAACTCCGGCGGAAAGTTCAAACCTGCCAGTGATTGCTTGTTACGGGTTACCTGCGCGTTGCCCGATAGGCTCGGGAAAAACGCGGCCTTGGTTTGCTGCAACGTAGCATACGCCGAGTTGATGCGCTGCATAGCCGTTTTAAGGTCGAGGTTATTTTGTATACCCTCTTTTATAAGGCCTTGTAAAACGGTATCGGCAAATAGCTGCTCAACAGGCACAGTGGCTATCGAGGTGGTATCGCTAATGGTAGTATCACGATACAGCTTATCCGTTTGTACGTTAAGGTCGGGCTGCTTATACTTTTTAGTAACACACGATGAAATGATCATCGTTGCTGCAAGCGCTGCGAGTACCGGCCATTTATATCTCTTGATCATTGTTATGATAATTATCTTTTTACTCAATAAATTACAACACGGTTATTTAGCCACTACAACTTCATCGTCCTCATCATCTTCTTCTTCCTGCGCTTTTTTACCGCTAATGCGTTCTTGCAGGCTTTGGAATATTACGAACAGCGTAGGGATAACGAACACACCGAATATGGTACCGATAAGCATACCGCCTACCGCGCCTGTACCAATTGAGCGGTTACCCTCGGCACCCGCGCCGGTGGCCAGCATCAACGGAACCAAACCCAGGATGAACGCGAACGATGTCATCAGGATAGGGCGTAAACGGGCTACGGCACCTTCAATGGCGGCATCAATAATGCTCAAACCACCTTTGCGGCGCATCACCGCGAACTCTACGATAAGGATGGCATTTTTGGCCAGCAAACCGATGAGCATGATGAGCGTGATCTGTAAATAGATGTTGTTTTGTACACCGAATATTTTGGCGAACACAAACGCGCCGGCCAAACCTACAGGCAGTGAAAGCAATACCGCGAATGGCAGAATATAGCTCTCGTACTGCGCGCTAAGCAGGAAGTATACGAATATTAAACACAGTGCGAAGATGAACAGTGTTTGGCTACCGCTTGATATCTCCTCACGGCTAAGGCCAGAGAATTCGTAGCCATAACCGGTTGGTAATGTTTGCGCGGCAACTTCCTGTACGGCCTTGATGGCATCACCCGTACTAAAACCAGGCTTAGGCGCACCGGTTATTGATATGGATGTGAACAGGTTGAAACGGCTGATAGATTCCGGACCGTAAACTTTTTTCAGGGTCACGAACTCTGATATCGGCGCCATCACATTATCATTGGTACGCACAAATATTTTGGTCATGCTCTCAGGCGTGCCGCGGAAACCCGCATCAGCCTGTATCATTACACGGTATTGTTTACCAAACTCGTTAAAGTTTGATGCATACAAACCACCAAAATAACCTTGCAGTGTACCCAACACGGCATCAACACCAATATTGGCATCCTTACACTTGGCTACGTTTACATCAACCTCGTATTGCGGAAAGTTGGTGTTAAAGAAGGTAGCACCGTATTGAATTTCGGGACGCTGATTTAAAGCACCCAGGAATTTACCATTAACAGCCATGAAATTTTCGATGCTGCCGCCGGTACGATCCTGCAATTGCAGCTCAAAACCACTGCTGTTACCAAAACCTTGCAGTGATGGTGGCGCGAAGAAGATGATCTTGGCGGCTTTGATACCGGCCGTCATGCCAAACATCTTACCTGTAACGGCTGAAACACTATGCTCGGCACCTTCACGCAGCTTCCAATCTTTCAGTTTTATGAACAATATACTGTATGAACCGCCCGCGCCGCTTAACAAGCCTGTACCGGCAACACGTGTAACCGATTCAACCTCGGGTAGCGATTGTACCATTTTACCAACCTGATTTGATACCTCGATACTACGCTCCAACGATGCCGCCGGAGGTAGGCTGATATCGGCCATGATAAAGCTTTGATCCTCATCGGGCACGAAACCGCTTGGTGTGGTTTTTAACAGGTACCAGAACAGTACGCCAAACACAGCTATACCCAATACCGCTATCCATTTTTTAACAGACAGGAAGCCTACCGAACGTTTGTATTTTTCGGTAACGGCATCAAAACCGGCGTTAAAGGCCGCGTAAAAGCGGTTAAGTAAACCTGTTTTATGATGTTCTCCTTCCGGATGCGGTTTTAATAACAGGGCACACAGCGCCGGGCTCAGCGTTAACGCGTTAACCGCCGATATAATGATGGAAATAGCCAGTGTTAAACCAAATTGTTTATAAAACACACCCGATGAACCGGTGATGAATGTTACCGGGATAAATACCGCGGCCATAACCAGGGTAATAGATATTACCGCGCCGCTGATCTCGTTCATGGCGGTTACGGTAGCTTTTTTGGCTGATTTGGCACCGTTATCCAGCTTGGCGTGTACGGCCTCAACTACCACGATGGCATCATCCACCACAATACCGATGGCTAACACCAACGCAAACAAGGTTAACAGGTTGATGGTAAAACCGAACAATTGCAGGAAGAAGAATGTACCCACAATAGCTACCGGCACGGCAATGGCCGGAATCAGCGTTGAGCGGAAATCCTGCAGGAAGATGAATACCACGATAAACACGAGGATAAATGCCTCGATAAGCGTGTGAATTACCTTTTCGATAGATACGTCAAGGAAATCATTAGCGCTAAAGATGTGCGTTACCTTAACGCCCTGCGGGAAAGTTTTTGCTGCCTGCACAAGCGTTTCATCAATCTGCTGAATCATCTCATGCGCGTTTGATCCTGCTGCCTGGTATACAGCCAGCGCTATTGATGGCTCGCCATTGGTTTCGGTAGTAACACTGTAGCTTAACGCGCCTAATTCAACACGTGCTATATCCTTAAGGCGTAAAAACTGCCCGTTACCTGCTGAGCGGATAACGATGTTCTCAAACTCGGCAGGTTTTTTTAAGCGGCCTTTGTATTTAAGTACGTACTCGAATGATTGCTTGCTGTTTTCGCCTACCTTACCCGGTGCGGCTTCAATATTCTGCTCGGCAAGGGCGGCGTTAACATCAGCTGGTATAAGGCCATAAGTAGCCATAACATCAGGCTTAAGCCAAATACGCATCGAGTAATCCTGCGATCCGAAAGAGATGGCATCACCCACACCATTGATACGCTTTACCTGTGGCAATACGTTAATGGCGGCATAGTTCTGCAAAAATGTCTGGTCGAATGATTTGTTTGAGCTTTGCAGCGCGAACACCATCACCATACTGCTTTGCTGCTTGCTGGTGGTAACACCCGCCTTGGTAACCTCGGCAGGTAGCAATGGGGTAGCTTTTGATACCCTGTTCTGCACGTTTACCGCTGCCAGATCGGGATCAGTACCCAGTTTAAAGTAAACGGTAATGGTTGCTGTACCATCATTGGCGGCTTTAGAGGTCATGTAGGTCATGTTCTCCACACCGTTTATCTGTTCTTCAAGCGGTACAATAACACTATTCATCACCACCTCGGCATTAGCGCCGGTGTATGATGCCGAAACCTGCACCGTTGGCGGCGCGATATCGGGGTATTGGGATATTGGCAGCGTGGTTAGCCCCAGTATACCCAGTATAACTATGATGACCGATATAACGGTAGAGAGTACCGGCCTTTCAATAAATTTGCGTAACATATAGTTGTTGTGCTGAGGTTGCAAGGGCACATCGGTACCCTTAATAATTCGTTATTACTTTACGTCTTTGTAAGCGGCTTCGCCACCTTTGGTATCAGGCTGTATGGTCATGCCATCCTGTAGGTTGGCCACACCATCAAACACTACGGTTTCACCGGCCTTAACACCTTCGGTAACTACAAAGTATTGCCCCGCCGGAGCTTCAACCGTTGTTATCTCGGTGCTTTTTACCTTACCGGCATTATCAACCACGTAAACAAAACGCTTGCCCTGTAACTCAAAAGTTGATTTTTGCGGAACCAGTACACCATTGGTAATTTTTTGCGGTACGCTGATGTTAGCGCTACCACCACTGCGGATAAGCCCTAACGGGTTAGCGAACGTCGCCCTTAATTGCGATGAACCGGTTGAGGTATTGATTAAACCATTAGCAGTTTCAACCTTACCTTTTTCCGGATACTCGGTACCATCAGCTAATGTTAATGATACGGGTGGCAGTTGCTTTAATTTTTCATCGAGGGTTTTGCCTTTGTTGTGCCTTGCAAAATCAAGCAGTTGCTTCTCGTTAAGCGAAAAGTAAGCGTAAACCTTACCAATGTTTGATACCGTGGTTAATGGCTGCGCAGTTGTGCTGCTTACCAAACTACCCAGTTTGTAAGGGATAGCACCTACCACACCGTTAACCGGGCTGGTAACTGTGGTGTAACCCAAATTTGTTTTAGCGTTTGACAGGCTCGCTTTAGCTTGCTTTAACGCGGCCTCGCGCGATTGCAGGGTAAGCTCGGCTGTTTCCAGCTCGAATTTACTGATGATGCCTTTCTCAACCAGCGGACGGGTTTTGTTAACCTGTAGCTTGGCGGCGTTAACATCAGCCTCGGCACTGGCAATAGCGGCAGCGGCGGTGTTTACTTCCTGCGCGTATTGCGGCGCGTTAATGCGGAACAATAGCTGGCCTTTTTTAACTACGCTGCCTTCGTCAATATAGATCTGATCAACGTAACCGTCAATCTTCGGACGTATCTCGATGTTTTGCTGCCCTTCAAGGGTAGCGGGGTAAATGGCATTGATCTCCGTATTTTGCGGCGTGATCTTAAATACCGGGAAACTTTGCGGGGGCTGAGCGCCGGCACCTGCCTGGCCTTGCTGCTGTCCGCCGCCACATGCTGATAATAACAGCACTGCCGAACCTAAACCGGCAACTATAAACGCTTTGGTCCTCATGGTAATGTTTGAAAATTGATATATGTGCATGATATTTAGTGACTTGATTGTTTGATTAGTTTGGTTGAAATTTGTTAAAATTATTTTCATTTTTTAAAAAGCATATTACAAACCAGCTGTTTACGCTCCAGCATCATTCTGTTGAATTGCTCATCGTCCATGCTGTAAAATTGCTTGTACATGGGTTTCATTACCAGCGGATAGATCATCATCGAAAACATGTTCATGGCAAAATGTATAGGGTCCATTTTCTCCAGCCTGCCCGCATCCATCTCGGCCTGTATCTGCTTTGAAAAATTCTCCACCTTTTCGCTCATGTTCTCTTTGTGATATAAATTTCCCCGGGTATTCATCTCCGTTATCAGGAAGGTTTCCTGATAAGGAAACTCCATCGAATCGGCCATGAATACATCAATAAAATCTTCAATACGTTCTCTAAAAGGTTTTTCAGTTTCCATAACCTGTGCAAGCCTTTGGCTCAGGTCATTCATCCCTTCCTCGTAAACCTGGGTGATCAGCGTATCTTTTGAGCGGAAATAATAGTTAACCAATGTTCGGTTAACACCAGCGGCGTCGGCAATATCCTGGGTGGTGGCATGCAAACGGCCTTCAGCAAAAAAAACACGTTTGGCGGTATCCTTGATCAATTTTTCGGTACCTGTATCTCGTGTTGCCATATTTGTTTGACAAAATTGTTAAACATTTAGTTTAAACAAGAATTCCAAATTCAAATCAGGGGATTTTTGACAACTTAATGATATTTGATACCCATGTAAACGTGATTATTACAATAAGGTTAGCTATTATTGCCCAACAACCTATCTATTAGCTTAATTATGCCTGAAAACATTGAAGAACAACGCGTAGCCGACCAATACACCGGAAAGACCAACTGGCTTAAATGGGGACCCTATTTATCTGAACGCCAGTGGGGAACGGTACGCGAAGACTACAGCGCCAATGGCGATGCATGGAATTACATAACGCATGATATGGCCCGCAGCAAAGCCTACCGCTGGGGTGAAGAAGGTATTGCAGGCATTTGTGATGATAAACAACACATTTGCGTAAGCCTTGCACTATGGAATGGCCATGACGCGATACTGAAGGAGCGCTTGTTCGGCCTTACTAATGGCGAGGGCAATCATGGTGAGGATGTAAAGGAGTTGTATTACTATCTGGATAATACGCCCTCGCATACGTATATGAAGATGCTGTACAAATATCCGCAGCAGGCTTTCCCTTATGATCAGCTTATACAAAAAAACGCCGCCGCCGGTAAGGACAAACCCGAGTATGAACTGATAGATACAGGCATATTTGACAACAATGCCTATTTTGATGTATTTGCTGAATATGCCAAGGTTGATGCTGATGATATACTGATACAATACACCGTTCACAATCGCGGCAGCCAAAAAAGCACGGTTGATTTGCTGCCGCAAATATGGTTTCGTAAAACATGGCATGGAGGTGATGCCCGCCCGGTTATTAAGCAAAGCGGCAAGGATGCCTTTGAGCTTACATCGGCAGCAACGGGTACTTACTACCTATACTTTGAGCAACCTACCGATACCCTTTTCACCAATAACGAAACCAACCGCCGACGCTTATATAAAACAGATAACAAAACGCCTTACGTTAAGGATGCCTTTAACGAGCGCATTGTAAAAGGCAACATCGATGCTATAAACCCCGACCATACCGGGAGCAAGGCGGCCGTTTGGCATCATTTTGAAATTGAGGCGGGCGGCAAGGCAACCATCCGTTTACGACTGAGCCGTGTGGCAACCAACTCCCCTTTCACGGAGTTTGATGATACCCTGGCACTGCGCTTAACCGAGGCTGATGCGTTTTACGCGGGCAAACAAACCACCGTACAATCGGCCGACGCGCGTTTGGTACAGCGCCAGGCCTGGGCGGGTTTATTATGGAGCAAGCAATATTACAACTACAACGTTAAGCGCTGGCTTGATGGCGATGCCGGTAATATAACGCCACCTGCCAACCGCAGAAAAGGGCGAAACACATCGTGGAAGCATTTTGTGGCCGAGGATATTTTGCTGATGCCCGATAAATGGGAGTACCCCTGGTTTGCCGCCTGGGACCACGCCTTTCATTGTATAGCTGTAGCGCCTATTGATCCGGGGCTGGCTAAGGCTCAGTTACAGATATTGATCGGCGTAAATCACATGCATCCCAACGGGCAAATACCTGCTTACGAATGGGATTTTAGCGATACCAATCCACCCGTACAGGCGGTTGCCACCTTGCAGGTTTATGAAATGGACAAAGCCGCTACCGGCAAGGGCGATACACTGTTTTTAGAAAACGTGTTTCAAAAACTGCTGCTCAACTTTACCTGGTGGGTTAACCGTAAGGATAGCGAGGGCAACAATATTTTTGAGGGTGGCTTTTTGGGGCTGGATAACATAGGCATATTTAACCGCAGCGAACCCGTACCCGGTGGTGGCTTTTTAGAGCAAGCCGATGGCACCAGCTGGATGGCCATGTACGCCCTCAACATGATGCGCATGGCCATGGAACTGGCCGTAACCAACAAGGCTTACGAGAGCATGGCCATTAAATTTGCCGAGCACTTTATGTACATAGCAGGCTCTATTGCCAATATGGGCGAGGAATCTGACGGTTTGTGGGATGATGAGGATGGCTTTTACTACGATCTGCTGCGCAAACCTAATTGCAGTTGGGAACGCTTGAAGCTACGTTCGATAGTCGGGCTGATACCGCTATTTGCTGTGAGTGTATTTAAAGAGAACCAGTGGCAGCAACTGCCCGAACTGATACACCGGTTAGAATGGTTTAAGGAACAACGCCCGGATCTGGTAGCCTTAGTAAGCCGCTGGCGAGATGTTAATGGCGATCAGCATTTGTTCTCGTTGCTGCGTGGCCACCGCATGAAGCTGTTGCTGAAACGGATGCTCGATCCGGAGGAGTTTTTGTCGGATTATGGTATACGCTCCCTGTCAAAAAAATATGAGCAGCAGCCTTATCAATACACGCTAAATGGCTCAGGCTATTCGGTAAAATATATTCCCGGCGAGAGCGACTCGTTCATGTTCGGCGGTAACAGTAACTGGCGCGGGCCGGTATGGTTTCCGCTGAATTACCTCATTATTTGCTCGTTAAGGCATTTTCATGAGTATTATACCGATGAATTTAAGGTGGAATACCCAACACGGTCGGGCCAATACTTAACCCTGGCACAAATAGCCGATGAATTGAGCAAGCGCCTGCAAAACCTGTTTTTAACTAACGAGCGCGGAGAGCGCCCGGTTAACGGCGGCCGTTTAAAGTTCAATTTTGATGAACAGTTTAAACAGTACATTCCGTTTTTTGAATACTTTAATCCCGAAACCGGTGAGGGTTTAGGCGCCAATCATCAAACCGGGTGGACAGCCCTGGTAGCCTTGCTTTTTTGAACCAGCGAACTCGCGCCCAAAATAGCGGCATCGGCCTCTTTTAAATCACTCAAAAGTAACTTAACCCGCCCCCTGAAAGCAGGGAGCAGGTTAAGTTCCATATACTTTTTGGCCGGCTTTAATAAATAATCGCCTGCCTTTATAACACCACCAAACAGCACAATAGCCTGCGGCGACGAAAACATTACAAAGTTGGCCAAAGCCTCGCCTAAAATTCTACCGGTTATCTGGTAAACCTTTTGGGCAAGCTTATCGCCTTGCACGGCCAGCTCATTGATCACCTTGGCGGTAATATCATCAACCTTAACCTGGCGCAGTTTACTATCAGGATACGCCTTCTTTTTCAGCTGCTCCTTAGCGGTAATAACAATGCCCGTTGCCGAGCAATATGCCTCAACCGAACCACGCGAACCAGTTGACCAGTGCTTACGCCCACCCGGCCTGATGATGGTATGCCCCAGCTCACCGGCAATACCGTTGCAGCCGTAAAGCAGCTTACCATCAACCACTATACCGCTGCCTACACCTGTGCCCAGTGTTATCTCAATAAAGTGTTGCATACCTTTGGCTATGCCATATTGCATTTCGCCGGCGGCGGCAGCGTTGGCATCATTGGTAAGTATGCAGGTAAGGTCAAACTTATCAGTCATCAGCTTGGCTAAGGGCACTTCCTCACCCCAGCGCAGGTTAGGCGCATGATCGATACAGCCGGTGTAAAAATTACCATTGGGTGCGCCCATGCCTATGCCTTTTACCGTTTTATCGGTATGGTTTTTAAGCAGGGGCGTAATGTTCTCGTACAAGGCATCAACAAACAATTCAACTGTAGCATAATCGGTGGTTTTTATACGCCCTTCATCAAGTATGTTTCCCTGGCTGTCTACCAGCCCGAACTTGGTATTGGTTCCACCAACGTCTATCCCTATAACTATCTCTTTGTTTGTAGCCATTCCTTGTAGTAAGTGTAATTATTTAGATGCTTTTGCTTCGTCAGACAGTTTTGAGGCCGCGCCTTCATCAACCATCCACATCAGTTTGCCGCTTGCTGGGTTAAGCAATTGCGATGGGTATTGCTCAAAATTGCGCTCACCCTCTAAAACCTCGTGCAATGCCGGTGCCTTGTTGGCGCCAAATACCAGCACCGCTACCTTTTGCGCCTTGTTAATGAAAGGCTCGGTAAGCGTGATGCGGTACATTTGCTGCGGCTCAAGGTAATAGGCATCCACCCATTTGGTACGCTCGTGCAGCACCTCGGTATGCGGGAACAATGAAGCGGTGTGCCCGTCATCGCCCATGCCTAATATCAGCAGGTCGAAATTGGCTTCATCTTCGCCAAAAAAACCACGCAATATTTGCTCGTAATCGGCAGCGTAAGCCTTGGCATCCTTATCATCGCTCCACATCGGGAAGATGTTTTGCTTTGGGATAGGCACATGGTTAAGCAGGGTTTCAAAAGCCATTTTGGCATTGCTTTTCTCATCTGTTAACGGCACCCAGCGCTCATCGCCCCAAAACACAAATACCTTGCTCCAGTCAAGCTGTTCCTGGTACTCAGGCTGGGCCAGTATTTTGTGCAGCGCCACCGGTGATGAACCACCGGTTAACGCCACCGTAAACCTGCCATTTTTAGCAATGGCCGATGTACCGGTGCTGATAAACAGATCGGCAAGGGCGGTGCAAAGCTCTACATTATCTTTAAATATACTTATCATGTTAGCAGTCTTTCTTACGGTCGTTAGCATGTATGTTTATTGCCCAAACATGGCCCTCGCGGGCTATCAAAGCCTCAGAGGTTTCAGGGCCCCATGATCCGGCGGCGTAGTTAGGGAAATCAAGCGAGTCGCGCGATTCCCAGGTTTCCAGTATCGGGGTGATCACATCCCATGCTTCCTCTACCTGGTCAGATCGCATAAACAGCGTGGCATCACCCCTCATGGCATCAAGCAACAAGGTTTCGTAAGCCTCCGGTGTTTGGGTTGAGCAGGTATCGTAATCAAATATCATCTCGGCCGGGTTCAGCTCCATTTCAAGGCCGGTTTTTTTGGCCATAAAACGTAAGCGAATATCCATTTGCGGCTGAATATTGATGGTCAATCTGTTCGGCATCAGGTTATCCGACTGGCGCTCCTGGAAAGTGGAGTGCGGCACCGGTTTAAACTGTATGGTGATTGATGAGGTTTTCTCCTGCATGCGTTTACCGGTACGCAGGTAAAACGGCACATCCTGCCAGCGCCAGTTATCAATAAAGAATTTGATAGCGGCAAAGGTTTCCGTATTCGAGTGCTTATCTACCCCTTGCTCCTGGCGGTAGCCCGGTACTTTTTTACCTTGCAGCCAACCTTCGGCATACTGACCGCGCACGGCGTATTTGTGCACCTCGTCATGCTTCATGCGGCGCACGGCACGCATAATATCAACCTTGCGGTTACGTACTTCCTCAGCCTTGAATGATGCCGGTGGTTCCATAGCCACCATGCAAAGTATCTGCAACAGGTGGTTCTGTATCATATCGCGCAAAGCGCCCGAGCCTTCGTAGTAACCACCACGATCCTCAACACCTACCTGTTCGGCCACGGTTATCTGCACGTAATCAATATAATTACGGTTCCAAAGCGGCTCAAACAATGAGTTTGCGAAGCGAAAAGCCAGGATATTCTGCACGGTTTCCTTACCCAGGTAGTGATCTATACGATAGATCTGCTCCTCGTGAAAGGTTTTAGTAAGCAGCTTGTTCAGCTCAATAGCGGTTTCTTTATTATGGCCAAATGGTTTTTCGATCACCATGCGGTCGCGTGCGGTATCAGCCGCCAAACCTGCCTTTTTAATGTTTACGGTAACCGCCTCAATAAACTGCGGCGCTACCGAAAGATAGAACAACCTGTTGGCACGTACGCCCCAGGCCTTGCTCTGATCTTCCATCTTCTTGTTCAGATCGGCGTATGATTTAGCATCGTTGATGTTTGACTGAAAGTAAGAGATAGACTCCTTAAAGGCCTCCCATTTTTCAGGATCAGGTGCCCCGCTGCGCGAAAATTCACCTAAACCCTCGTGCAGGCGCTCCCTGAACTGGTCGTCCGTTAATTCGGTACGGCCCAGGCCTATAATAGCGAAATTATCGGGCAGCCAGCTTTCAAGGTACAAATTGTATAATGCCGGTATAAGTTTACGTTTGGCAAGGTCACCTGTACCGCCAAATATCACCATTATTACCGGATGGTCATTTTTATTAACCGTTTTCATTTTTTGCGATTGTTTGGTATGAATTTGTTTTTCGTACTATTTCCACTCGGTATGGAATACACCTTCGCGGTCAGTACGTTCGTACTGGTGCGCGCCAAAGTAATCGCGCTGCGCCTGTACTAAATTAGTTGGCAGGGTTGCACTGCGGTAACCATCAAAATAGCTTAATGAGGCCATAAACGCCGGTACCGGAATTCCTTTATCAATAGCTATCTTAATAATATCGCGGGTATCGCCTTGTTTTGCCAGCAGGGTTGCGCCAATTTCTTCATCCAGCAGGATGTTTGGCAGGCCCGGTTGTTTTTGGAACGCCTTGCGGAAATCTTCCAGACATACCGCGCGGATGATACAGCCACCACGCCATATTTTAGCTACTTCGTCCAAATTAAGCTCGTAGTTATACTCTTTTGAAGCTACGAACAGCTGAGCCAAACCTTGCGCGTAAGTGTTTATCATGGCAAAGTAGTAGGCATTTTTAAGCTGGGCTACAAACTTTTGCTTGTCAACAGCGCCAATTTCGGTTGGGGCTACTTTTAATAATCCGGCAGCTTTAACGCGCTCGGTTTTATAGGCCGACAGATCGCGCATGGTAACAGCGGCATCAATAACCGGAACCGGAACCTGTAGGTTCATGGCATCCTGCGATGTCCATTTACCGGTACCTTTTGAACGGGCGCGATCAGACACGAAGTTTACCAGCAGCTCGTCGCTGTTATCATCTTTCTTGGCCAGAATATCAGCCGTTATCTCAATCAGGAATGATTTAAGCTCGGTATTGTTCCACTCCTCAAAAATGGGTTGCAGCTCGGCATCCTCAAAACCCAGACCGCGTTTTAACAGGTCATAGCTTTCAGATATCAGTTGCATCAAGGCATACTCGATACCGTTGTGCGCCATTTTAACATAGTTACCGGCCGAGCCATTGCCCAGGTAAGCCACACATGGCTCGCCATCAACCTTAGCGGCTATAGCTTCAAATACAGGGCGCAGGCGCTCGTAAGCGTTCTTATCGCCACCCGGCATCATGCTCGGGCCAAAACGGGCACCTTTTTCGCCACCTGATATACCCATGCCGAAGAAGTGAATGCCTTTATCGGCAAGCTCGGTAACACGGCGGTCGGTATCAGGGAAAAAGCTGTTACCACCATCAATAACAATATCGCCTTTTTCAAGAAATGGTAACAGGGTTTGTATAGCGGCATCAACCGGTTTACCGGCAGGTACCAGCAGCATTATCGCTCGCGGCGTTTTTATTGAACCTACAAATTCCTCGGCCGAGGTGGTACCTTTTACCTGCTGACCTTCTTTAGCGGCCTTTTCAAAAGCGCTCGCTTTTTCAGCGTCAACGTCCAAACCTGCGGCGGCAAAGTTATGATCAGCTACGTTAAGCAGTAAATTCCTGCCCATAACGCCTAAACCAACAATGCCAAAATCATATTGAGCCATAGTTTTTTGTGTTTTATTTTATTGTGTTCAGATTAAAGTGTTTCAATTAAGCCAAATTCGGCAAGCGCCTGTTTTGTTGTTTCAAATTTGGTATGATGTATGCCCCGTATACCCAGCGCCGCGGCCGCTTCTGTAAATACCTTACGGTCGTCAATATATATCACCTGCTCGGGCTTTACCTGCGATAGGTCGAGCGCGGAAAGGTAAATATCTTTATCGGGTTTGCGGGTATGCACAAAACACGATGAAGCAAATATATCTATCCAGCCCGTAAGACCAAACTTATCTATACGGTATTCATTCAATTCACGGCCTTCGTTATTAACGGCCACCGTTCTGAGGTTATATTTTTTCTTTAAACGACAAACCAGATCGATCATATCCTGATACGGGGCTGATTCCTCGTACATAAAATCAATAAACTGCTGCGGTGTAAAATCGCGTTGCTGATGGAAAACCAACAGGTTAACGTATTCAACAAGCGTCATTTTACCGGCCTCGTAGGCATCAAAAATTATGCGATGGCGCTCATTCATATCGGCAAAATCGAGCGAAAAAGCCTCGGCGGCTTTTTGTCTGGAATTGCGATCCCAACCATTGGTCAGGAATACGCCGCCGAGGTCAAGAAAGAGTGCCTTTACAGCGGGTTGGCTCATACGGCCACCTCCCCTTTTTTATTTTCGATGGTTTTCATCAGGCTATCAAAAGGCTTGATGAATTTCTGGATACCTTCATCCTCCAGCTTTTGGGTAACTTCGGGCAGGCTTATCTCAACTACATCCTCCAGTTGGTAAAGCACCCAGTGAGCTTCCTCATAAGTACCATCAAGGCGCGATTCCGGGTCACCATGATCGCGGTAAGCGTTCAGGGTATCAACCGGTACAGTGTTCACAGTTTCAGGGCCTATTAATGATTCCACGTAGATAACATCACTGAAAGCCGGGTTTTTAGCGCTGGTACTTGCCCACAGTAAACGCTGCGGTTTAGCGCCTTTGGCCTCAAGGGCCTTAAAGCGATCGCTTTTAAATATATCCTTATATATCTGGTAAGCGGCTTGCGCGCTGGCAATGGCTACCTTACCTAATACCTTACGTGCAGCAGAGGCTTTGGCCGGGTTATCATTGATAACAGCCTCAATTAATGGATCGACCATAGTATCGATACGGCTTAGGAAGAAACTGGCTACGGAAGCCACCTTATCAACCGCCTCGCCATTGGCCAAACGTTTCTCGATACCAGCCACATAAGCTTCGGCTACCGCGCGGTAACGGTCAAGGCTGAACAACAGGGTAACGTTTACGTTGATACCTTCGCTGATGAGTTGCTCAATAGCGGGTAAACCCTCTTTGGTACCCGGTACCTTGATCATCACATTCTTACGATCAAGCAATTTCCATGATGAACGGGCTTCGGTGATAGTCCCTTCGGTATCCTGTGCCAATGTTGGCGATACCTCTAAACTTACATAACCATCAAGCGCGTTGGTGTTTTCATAAACGCCTTTAAACAGGTCGGCGGCAGCACGTACATCTTCAACAGATATCGACAAAAATATTTCTTCGGGTGTTTTGCCCTGTTTTGTCAATTCCAGTATCGATTCATTATAATCATCGCTTTTAGCAATGGCTTCTTCAAAAATGGCCGGGTTTGAGGTTAGGCCTTTAAGCTCTCCATCATCAATTAATTTCTTTAGTTCGCCTGATTGAACAAACTTTCTTCTAATATAATCAAGCCAGATGCTCTGGCCGTAATCTGATACTCTTTGCAGTGGATTTTTCATATGCTTTAATTTTTTTCTAATGCGAGAACTTTATCCAAACGGCGCTGAAAACGCTCGCCACCATCATACTTAGCGTTGATGAACGCGTGCGCCAGTTCGGTTATTAATGATGCGCCCAATACACGGCCGCCTATACACATCAGGTTCATATCATCGTGCTCAACGCCCTGGTGTGCCGAGTAGCTTTCGGTAATAAGTGCCGCGCGGATACCCTTTATTTTATTGGCCGCTACCGATACGCCTACACCGCTGCCGCAAACGGCAATGCCCTTTTCAACCTCGCCGCTTACAATGGCGTTGGCCAGGGGCACAACAATGTCGGGGTAATCGTCAACAGCGTCATACTCATAGGCGCCATAGTCAACTATGTCATACCCTTCGCTTTGCAGCTGTTTTAAAAGCAACTGTTTTTGATCAAGACCGGCATGATCGGCCGCTATTCCAATTTTCATAGATAGATATATTATTTATTCAAGAGCGCTTTAGCCCTGTTGTATACATTATCAATAGTGAAGCCGAAGTGTGCCAGTACTTCCTCACCCGGGCCCGATTCGCCAAAGCGATCTAAACCGATAACATCGCCCTCGGCGGTAATGTATTTGTACCAGCCCAACGTAACACCGGCCTCAACAGCCAAACGTTTGTGTACTGATGGCGGCAACACACTATCACGATAAGTCTGATCCTGTTTATCAAATAACTCCCACGATGGCATGCTCACCACACTTGCGGCAACACCCTCGGCAACCAGTTTCTCGTAAGCGCCGATAACCAGTTGAACTTCTGAACCGGTAGCTAACAGTATAACTTCGGGAGTGGCTGACGAACTGGCCAGCACATAGGCACCCTTTTCGGTGTTTGAAGCGGCAGCATACTTGGCGGTATCAATAACCGGCAGTTTTTGCCTTGACAATATCAATGCTACCGGGCCATGTTGCCTTGATATTGCTATGCGCCACGCGGCAACGGTTTCGTTAGCATCCGCAGGGCGGATAACCGTTAAGTTTGGTGTGGTACGCAATGAGGTAACCTGCTCAACCGATTGGTGGGTAGGGCCATCCTCGCCTAGTGCTACACTATCGTGTGTAAATATATAGGTAACCGGCGCCTCGGTAAGTGCTGCCAGGCGGATAGAGCCGCGCATGTAATCACTAAAAGTTAAGAACGTTGCGCCATAAGTGCGAATACCGCCGTATGATGCCAAACCGTTCAGTATTGAACCCATGCCATGTTCGCGCACACCAAACCAGATATTGGTATCCTGGTAACGGCCGGGCTGAAAGCTCAAACCGCCATCTTTTGGAGTTTCGTTAGAGCTGGCCAGATCGGCAGAACCACCAATTAACCACGGGATGCTGCTACGCAAGGCATCCAACGCCTTGCCCGATGCCTGGCGTGTAGCTAATGATTCGCCTGCTTTAAACTCAGGCAGCTCCTTATCCCAACCTTCGGGCAGTTCGCCTTTAACGGCTATTTTTAGTTGCTCAGCCTCTGTAGGATAAGCTTCGCCGTATTTTTTAAATTCGTCTTCCCATTGCTGATGCAGGTCGGCACCTTTTCGGCCGGCTTCGGCCAAATGGGCTTTCACCTCGTCAGGGATAACAAAGGTTTGCTCAGGGTCCCAGCCAAAAAACTCTTTGGTTTTTTTCAGGTTATCGGCACCCAGTGGGTTACCGTGTACCTTGTTGGTGCCTTGCTGCGGGCTACCATAGCCAATAATGGTTTTTACTGATATTAATGATGGTTTATCAGTAACCGCCTGCGCGGCTAAAATAGCTTCTTCAATCGATTTCAGGTCATTACCGTCTTCAACAGTAATGGTGTGCCAGCCATAAGCATCAAAGCGGGCGGCTACATTTTCGGTAAAGGCCAGTTCGGTTGAACCATCTAACGATATCTTGTTATCATCATACAAATAAATAAGCTTACCCAATTGCAGGTGACCGGCCAATGATGCGGCCTCAGATGCTACACCTTCCATCAAATCACCATCGCTCACAATGGCATAGGTGTAATGGTCCGTATGGGTATGGCCGGGTTTGTTGTAGGTGGCGCCTATAAATGCCTCGGCAATGGCGATGCCTATGCCGTTACCAAAACCCTGACCCAACGGGCCGGTAGTTACTTCTATTCCCGGTGTTAATACCGATTCAGGGTGGCCGGGGGTTTTTGAGCCCAGCTGCCTGAATTTTTTAAGCTCATCCAACGGCAGATCATAACCATATAAATGCAGCAAGCTATATAATAATGCCGAACCGTGCCCGGCCGATAGCACAAAACGATCGCGGTTTGGCCATTTCGGGTCAGTTGGGTCGAACCTTAAAAATTTGCTCCAAAGTACATAAACCATAGGCGCGGCGCCCAAAGGTAAACCGGGGTGACCGGAGTTGGCTTTTTCAACCATATCGGTTGACAGGAAACGAATGGTGTTTACACTTAATTCTTCAATTGTGTTGTTTTTCATAGTAGTTGCTTTCAGATAAATATAAAGTTACAACTTGTATTGTAAGCTGGATGTTAAATTCACTATACAGCAGATCCGGCCTTGCCTGTTATACATACTTCACCATTCCGAAAAGGTTTGCCGGTTAGGCCGCAAGTGACAATAAAATGATGTGCATACTTACCAACTTAAGTCAGTCGCTAAAAACATGGCAGGTGTTAGGTTTTTTTAGTTAATAACAAGTTACGGTTGCATATTTACATATTTTAAGCTAATTTGTTGCCATTGTTTTAACTGATTAATAGATAATTACAACTTATTAACGTTAAAATAACATTCCGCTATTTATAAAATTAAAAAGTTTTGGCAACTCCCCTATCCTCAACCTCATTTTTTAGCCGGTACTCTGTTTGTGCATTATTAATTTGCTTAAGCCTGATCATTAATTCCTGTAAGAAAAATGGCGATAGTCCTGATCGCGACCCACGGGGAGTGACAACGTTTACACACCCAGGGATATTGAATACTACTGCCAGCCTGAATTTTATAAGTAATGATGCCAACACCGCCGGATCATGGCGCGAGGAGATGTTTGACAATACCGTTGATGGATATATTGAGCGGAATATAAACAACATCACAGCAACATACCCTGATGTAGTTTATGTAAAGGCATCGGGCAGTACACCTACCGAAAACAAGATGCGTACCGACCCTCAGCTGGCTTATGCGCTTGCATTAAAGTGGGCAAAAACGCAAGATTCAACCTACGCCCTGCAAGCCATCACCATATTAAATAACTGGGCCGATAATTTTAAGAGCATTGAAACCGTAGCGGGCACTTTTGAACAACAAAGGTATTTGGAAGCAGCTTGGGTGATACCTACGTTTGCAGCAGCAGGCGAGATCATTCGCTGGCATGGTGTTAATGACACTACAGCGAGCCTGTGGAAACCTGCCGCTATAACCAAGTTTGAAGGCTTTTTGCGTACAATGATGACCGAGTACTCGGACAAAATATTCGCGATAAACTATATTAACAACTGGTATGTAAGCGCGGCCTACGCTAAAATGGCGGTAAGTGTTTTTATAAATGATGTGGCATCGTACAATACGGGGTACGATCTGATTAAAAACATCATGCCTAAAATTATAGACAAAGACGGCACGATGCGTGAATACTGTTCGAGAGCTGATTGTGTGCACTTTCAATATACACTTACCGGCTTTACCATGGCTGCCGATATTGATAAGATACAATCAGGATCGACCGAGTTATATGAATATGGAAGCCTTTTACGTAAAGGGTACGGCTTTATGCAAAAGGCCTACGGTGGCGGCGTTAACGGCTGCGATTATTGCAACCCTACTAAAGAAGTTTACCCCGGCATAGCAGTAGCCTATCGCGCGTTCTCTAACAATAATCTTAATTATTTAACCACGTTACCACAACCCGCATTTGGTGTAAATAATGATAAGACCTTTTTAGGCTTTACCATGTACACCCACTACAATGTACCTTAATTATTTTGCGGGTAGATGCTGAGCAGCTTTAGCAACACACCATTCGTCCAGCCGAAGCCGTCTTGCAGGGGGTATTCGCCGCCGCCGGCTTTGGCCGCGTCGCCCTTAAGTTCAATATTATATTTTTCGAGCAGTTTGCCTGTTTGTTTAAAGGCGGTGGTGTTTTGTTTTATCCAGCCGGTGGCTATGGTTTTGGCCAATGCCGTTTGCTTGTAATTGCGTAAACCTATAATGGTTACGTATTGCAAGGGCGCCCAGCCATTTGGCCTGTCCCATTGCTGGCCGGAGTTTTTTAGCGTGGTTGATACACCGCCGGTATGTAAAAAGCGACTCTTTATTTTGGCTGATACCTGTTTAGCCTGAGCATTGCTTGCTATATTAAAAAACAGCGGGAATGCGGCGGCAATGGTCAGCTCGGGTGAATGTATTCTGGCTTTCCAGTTATAATCAACATAGAATCCCTGTCCGGCATCCCAGGTATATTTAGTTAAGGCTATGCGGCGGGCTTTGGCTTTGGCTTCGTAAACCGCTGCCTTTGCCTTATTGCCTTCGGCACGATAGCTTAAGGCAATAGTGGTTTCGAGGTTGTACACCAGGCAATTCAGATCAACCGGAATTAAGTTGGTAGTTTGTATGCTGTGCAGGTTTTTACCATCAGCAAACCAGCGGGTGCTAAAATCCCATCCCGATTCAGCAGCGGCGCGTATGTTGCGGTAAAACTCAGCTTTGGGTTGCTTGCTGTGCGCGGCTTCCAATACATCTTCACGGTACGATTCTTCGCGGGGCTGATCGCTATCATCCCAATAACGGTTAAGCACCTCGCCACCCTGCAATTTAATTACGTGTCTGTGTGCCTGTCCGGGTTTAAGCTTAGCGGCACCATCCATCCAAAAGGCATACTCCTTTAACAATTGCGGCTGATACTTTTTAAATATGGCATTGCCCTTAGCCCCAGCCAGCAACTTCACCATCATGGCGAAGAATGGCGGCTGCGACCGGGTTAAGTAATACGTACGGTTACCATTCGGTATATGCCCGTACTTATCTATCAGCCAGGCAAAATTATCTACCATATCCTGTATCACATCAATTTTATCGGCCTGTTGCAAGCCCAGCATAGTGAAGTACGAATCCCAGTAATACACTTCTCTAAACCTGCCACCCGGCACAATGTATGGATTAGGCAAGGCTAACAACGATGTACCTTTGGCTGTATCCGGATGGCGTTGCAGTACCGTCCACAAAGTATCAATATGTTTTACAACGCCTTTTGATGGGTCGCTTTTAAAGATATCCGTATTGGCTACCGGCTCCTGGAAGTATTTATTTACAAAAGCTTTCAAGCTAAAACCTGCCTTGCCTTTTTGTGCCGCATACTCCTTATTAATAACCTCGGCACTTGCCAGCGGCACCACATCCGGAAAGGTTTTACCATCCGCATAAATACGCTCCATTTGTATCCGGTTAAATAATTCGGGATAAAGCTGCGCGGGTGTTTTTACCTGTGCAAATGCGGTGCAGCTAATAATGCTCAACCATAATATAAATAGCTTCCTCATATTAACTATAACGACAGAATGCCGAAATTGTAAGGCAAAAATTTAAAATCGGGTGGTTAAACAGCTATATAGCTCCATAAAAACAACTAACGCCGGGCATTGCCGGCGTTGCTACATGGCTACTTCGTGGCCGGGCCGGGGGTCTTCAGGGAGTATCTCCATCTGCGGATAATCCACATACTCGGCATACCACTGTATGGCACTTACTACATCGAGCGCGTCTTCGGATGTTATGTTGATGGTTTCAAAGGCATACAACTTACTGTGGGCATAGCCAAACAGCTGTATCTCATTTTTATTGGGCGTAAATGGATCATTGCTCAGACAAAAAACACGCACCTTCAGGCCGGTATCTCTTGAATGGATAATGTCTCGGCAAGGGTCGTTCGGATCGGTAGCTAACAGATATACGTTATGGTCCATAATATTCTGTTAACAAAGCAAGTTGGGTATAGTTTCGGATATTTTTGAGGGCGATACTTATTTATTCAGTTCTGCCTCTAAAGCCTCTACTGAGAGCGATATACCCTCAATTACGTGTTGCGCCTGCAAATAAAAACCTTCGCGCTCTGCCAATTTACCGGTAATAAACTCAACCAGTTCATCACCTTTTTTGCCTTGCAACACCGGGCGAACGGTCTTGCTGTTCTCCAATCTATCGGCCAGGGTTTTGGGCGAGAGCTTTACGTAGAGGGTTTTACCGTTGTTGTTCATCCAATCCATATTATCAAAAAAACATGGCAGGCCACCACCTGTAGATACAATGACCTTTTCAGGATAATCAGCTTCCTTCAGCATAGCCGATTCCAGCTTACGAAAGGCATCCTCACCAAATGATGAAAAATATTCGGCAATACGCATGCCCACCTTTTCTTCGAGGGCGTGGTCGAGGTCAATAAACTCGTAGCCCAGGTGTGCGGCAAGCTTGCGGCCCCAGGTGGTTTTACCACAGCCCATAAAGCCGGTAAAAAATATGCGGTGCGGATTGTATGCTGTATTATCAGTTGCAGAATGGCTCATCGGTAAAATAAAAAAATTGATCAGGCGATGGTTACACGCGGATCTATCCAAACATATAGAATATCTACCAAAATATTGATCACCACAAAAATAAAGGCAATAAATAATATGGACCCCATGATGACCGGAAAATCCGACATTTCGAGCGCATCAACCGTTACTTTGCCCAGTCCGTTGTAACCAAATACATATTCTACAAAAAATGACCCGGCCAGCAGCGATGCGAACCAGTTGGCAATAGCGGTAATAACCGGGTTAAGCGCGTTTTTTAGGGCATGGCGATACACCACCGCGTTATTACTTAAACCCTTGGCTCGGGCAGTGCGAATGTAATCCTGCCCCAAAACATCGAGCATGGCATTACGGGTTAGCTGTACAATAATGGCCAGCGGGCGCAAGCCTAACGTCAGCGCGGGCAGCAGTAAATTTTTGATGGTGATCACCTCGCCCCTGAACGGATCATAACTATATAAACTGCCCGACATATTAAGGCCGGTATACTTGTTCAATACAAAGCCAAACAGCCAGGCGATGATGATACCGGCGAAAAATGAGGGGGCGGAAATACCTAATGTAGATAAGCTGATCAGCGAACGATCGATCCATGAATTTTGATGCAGCGCACATAAAACGCCTAAAAATACACCAAGCGCTATAGCGAATACCATTGCCGAGGCGGCTAACAACAAGGTATTAGGCAGCACATCCATCAGCAAGGCCGATACATCCTTATGGGTTTGGTATGAGCGGCGCAGATAAGGCCATTTTAATGCCAGCACTTTATTGCCCCACACGGGTATCAGCTTAAGGTAATCATAACGCTGCTGCTCATCGGCACTGTTAACGTGCACACCAAGCGGCGACAGATCATTCAGATAATATAAGAATTGAACCGGCACAGGCTTATCCAAACCGAACTCCTTGCGTACGGCTTCCAGCGATTGAACATCGGCACGCTGCCCCTGCGTCATGCGGGCAGGGTCAACCGGTAATATATTGAACAGAAAGAAAACCACTACCACTATGCCCAGCATTACTGCCATGGCATACCCCGTTTTGCGGATGAGGTAGTTGATCATTTTTCTGTTTTATTCCTGAAAGTATGCTTTTACCAATTCATCGTAAGATGGCATGGTATGGAAATGCCATTTGTTGATCACCGTGCCATTCTTCAACAACATTACACCGGGATTAGCGCGAACCATACTTTTAAGCGGCACGGCATCAGCAAAGAAAACTTCGGTGTATAGTTTGTAACGTTTCTCCAACTCCAAAACATCCTGTGCCGAGTTCGAGGTTATCATTACGCTACGTACGTTGTAGTTTTCGGTCAGATTCAACGCGATAGTACTCAGTTTTTGCAGGGCTTCGTCATTAGTATGACCCAAATCGTAAGCTACAATAATAAGGTTGTAGAACGGATTACTGATGATCTCCTGCGTGTAATCATTGCCCTGCATATCGGTAATATTCAGGTCGACTATTTTTGGTGTAAAACCTTTTTTAACCAGTTTGCTTTCGGGGTTGCCTACAACTTCCCAGTTATTATCTTTCCAGATGCCGGTTCTCATGTACTCCTTATCGGTCATGGTTTTGGTTTCGCCGGTAGCCTTATTTTTCAGATTATAGGTAAGCTCGTACTCGTCGGGCTTAGCACCGGGGGGCACCTTCATTTCATCGGGTAGGTTAGCGCCTATGTTGTAGGGCAGAAAATCTATCACCGGTAAAAAGTTATAGGTATAAAAACCGACGCCTAACGCCAACACAGTAGCGATAGCCAAGGCGACATCGCCGGGTTTACGGCTAAACAAAGGTTTTATTTTATCCGGATTAAAGAACAGTACCAGCGTTAACAACAGCAATACCAGATCTTTACCGAACGACTCCCACGGGGTAAGCGGAATAGCATCGCCAAAGCAGCCGCAGGTTTGCACCACCTTAAAAAATGCCGAGTAAAAGGTAAGGAAAGCGAAGAAGATTATAAGCAGCAGCAAGCCCCAAACTGTAGCGCGGGCACGGGCGCCTATCAGCAGTGCAAAGCCCATGATCATCTCGAGAGCGCAAAGCAATACGGCAATACCTACTGCCAGGCTATCCAGAAAAGTGATGTGGAATACCTCGAAGTACTCGATCAGCTTGTACGAAAAGCCCAGCGGATCATTAGCCTTGATCAACCCTGAGAATATGAACAGCAGGCCAACCAGTATGCGGCAAACCCACACTAATACATTCTTCATTTTACCTCCAATTTTATCAGCGCGAATACAGCATAGTTAAGCATATCCTGGTAGTTGGCCTTTACCCCTTCGGATGCAAGCGTTTCGCCCTGATTGTCTTCTATCTGTTTTACACGCAGCAGTTTCATCAGTATCAAATCAGTTAACGAGCTGATACGCATATCGCGCCAGGCCTCACCGTAATCGTGATTTTTGGCGAACATTAGTTCCTTGGTTTCGTTCACGCGCTCGTTAAATAACACACCAACCTCGTCGGCAGGCAGCTCAAGCGGGGTTTCGTCCGTGCAATCCAGCTGCATCATGGCAATAACGCAATAGTTTACTATGCCGATGTACTCGCCGGTAATATCATCGCCTACCTTTGATATCTTTTTTTCTTCGAGCGTACGGATGCGTTGGGCCTTAATAAATATCTGATCGGTGATGGATGAGATACGTAAAATACGCCATGCGGTGCCGTAGTCGCGCGTTTTTTTGATGAAAAGATCCCTGCAAAGGGTTATAACTGCGTCGTATTCTGCTGCGGTGTTTGTCACTAAGATGTATGGTGCATTGCTGATACTGATAGATTGCAGAGCGCACCGTTCTCACATTGCTCCTATAAGGTGTCTATCAATTAACGGATAAATACTATTTGCAAAGATATAAAGTAACTTTACATCCTCTAATGTTTAACATACTCCCCTAAAATAATGTTAAAAGATACGTTTTTTAATAAAAAGGATAGCATAAATGCAGGCGGCAGACTTATTGACCTAAGCACGCCAAAGGTTATGGGCATCATTAACCTCACGCCCGACTCATTTTTTGAGGACAGCCGTAAACCCGCCGTTGCCGATGCCGTGCAACAAGCCGAAAAGATGATGGCCGATGGCGCTACCTTTCTTGATCTGGGTGCCTACTCATCACGCCCCGGCGCTGCCGACATCAGCGTGCAGGAGGAAACAGACAGGCTTACCCCTGCTGTAGAAGCTATTGCTGCTGCTTTTCCGCAAGCTGTTATATCTATTGATACCTTCAGAGCATCTGTGGCCGAGGCTGCCGTAAAAGCGGGTGCGCATATAATTAATGATATATCGGGCGGGCAACTGGATGCCGATATGTTTGCCACCGCAGCCCGTTTACAGGTACCTTATATATTGATGCACATGCGTGGCAATCCACAAAACATGGCCACGCTAACTGAGTATGATGATATGTTTGGCGAGATATTCGATTACTTTGTTGACAAATACCACCAGCTAAAGCAGTTGGGCGTTAACGATGTGATATTAGACCCCGGCTTTGGTTTCGCCAAAAAAGGCGAACAAAACTTTGCCCTGCTAAAGCGCATGGATGAATTTGCCCCGTTGGAATTACCGATACTGGCAGGCGTATCGCGCAAGCGAATGATCTACGGACTGCTGGGCAACACCGCCGCCGAAGCCCTGAACGGCACCACCGTAATCAACACCATAGCCCTTACCAAAGATGCCGATATTTTACGTGTGCACGATGTTAAGGAAGCTGTAGAGGCGGTTAAGTTGTGGATGGCGGTGAACCCCTCCTAATTTTCCCCGAGGGGAAGGACTTTTAGAATAAAAAATTGTCATTTCGAACGAGGTACGAGGAGAAATCTGTGCGCGTGATTATGAACGCAGGCAGATCTCTCACTATCGTTCGAGATGACAAGAAAAAAATATTTCTACTTCAAATATTCCCCATCATTCTTAGGATAACCTTCTTCGTCGAGGTCGTCGCGGTCATCTTCGGGGGTGCGTGATATGGCTTCGTCAACCGGGTCAACTTCGGTTATGCGGCCGCTATCAATGTGCATACCCAGGTTGTCTACATCCTTTTCAAGATTCTCGTTCGGTATGTATTCGTCTACCGCGTAAGGGTTGGCCTCATCATAGGTCGAATCAATATCGTTGCCAAATTTTGATGAGGTATTATATGGGTCGGGATGATCATAGTCGGGGTCTTCGCTGTCAACGTCGTACTCAAAACTGTCGGCATCTTCATTAAATTTCAGATCCTCAATGTCGGTCGAGTTGTTTACATCTGTATCACGGTTGGTATCCGCATCCAGATCATTACGCAAGTCGTTATCGTTGTCCGCGCTGTCATCATTAAAGCCCGGATATTGTTTTTTAGCGTCCATAGGTTATAGTTTTAATACAACTAAATAACACTAAAAACCCTGCCAAAGTTTTAAGCCCAATAAGATTACCGTGCGCTACGCTATCAATTATTATTGATAGGTTTACGGTATGAGGTTAAGCCGCCTATAGAGAACTTTACGCCCAGGGTGATCTGTGTCCATACATCCTTGCGCGAACCGGCTTCAAAACCATCCAGGTTATCGCCGGTCATTAAATTTATCTGATAGCCAAGGTCAATTTTTACGGCAGGCTCGTTATAACTGTTAAATATTTTGTACTCGTAACCCAGCTTTAGCGGGACATAAAACTCGGTGCTTTCATCCTTACCCGGTGTGTAAAAGCCCGATATGGTGTTTGAGTAGCGCGATACTTCCTTTATACGGTTTGATACCAGCCCCACCCCTACCGAGCCGTAAAAGTTTTTGAGCACATCCATTACCGGGCTGCCTGAATAATCAATAAGCTCACCGGCCTGCAACTGCGCCCGGAATGTACCGGCTATAAAATTGTTTTTGAACTGCCTGCCCGAGCGGTAAGCAATGGAATCGCCCCCTTTTAATGATCCGGCCTGAAACTCCACAATGTAGTTTAAAAACGGTGTAGCATTGTAAGTATAATTTATATGGCCGGATACGGTTGAGGTTGTTTTTTCGGCATCGCCGTATACCTGGTTGTTGCTGATGCCAAAACCAAGATCGTGCTGACTGAAATTATAACCAAGTTGTGCTTTTGCCGTAAAGGTTGCCATGGCAAAAAACATCGCAAGTAATAATATCCGGGTAGATGTTATTATCATTATGTGGAGCTTTGTGGTAAAGTATTCAACCCCTTAAACGGCAGAACACTAATTATAGTTTGGCTTAAAGGTAAATAAGCACAGGCATATTTTATAATCGATTGCGCTAAGTATTAAAATAGTTATTTATTTAAAACATCGTAATGGGTATTTTATATATTTGAAACCTTTAAAAAAACCTAATAACAGATAGTTATGTCAAAAATTAAAGTAGAAAACCCGGTAGTTGAACTGGATGGCGATGAAATGACCCGCATTATCTGGAAATTCATCAAGGATAAACTGATTTTCCCGTATCTGGATCTGGATATAAAATATTTTGACCTGGGTATTGAGTACCGCGATCAAACCGACGACCAGGTTACTATTGATGCCGCTAACGCCATTAAACAATATGGTGTAGGTATTAAATGTGCCACCATTACGCCTGATGAGGCACGTGTTGAAGAATTTGGCCTTAAACAAATGTGGAAATCGCCAAACGGAACTATCCGTAATATATTAGATGGTACCGTTTTTCGCGAGCCTATTGTAATGAGCAACGTACCGCGCCTGGTACCTAACTGGACAGCCCCTATCTGTATAGGCCGTCACGCGTTTGGTGACCAATACCGCGCTACCGACTTTTTAGCTAAAGGCAAAGGTAAGCTAACAGTAACTTTTACCCCAGAGGATGGTAGCCCGGAGCAATCATACGAAGTATATAACTTTAAAGGCGACGGTGTGGCCCTGACCATGTACAATACCGACGAATCAATAAAAGGCTTTGCGCACGCTTGTTTTAACCAGGCGCTGATGAAAGGCTGGCCGTTGTACCTGTCAACCAAAAACACCATCCTTAAAAAATACGATGGTCGTTTTAAAGATATTTTTGAGGAGATATACCAAAGCAATTACAAAGAGAAGTTTACCGCTGCTGGTATTACTTATGAGCACCGCCTGATTGACGACATGGTTGCCGCCGCCCTTAAATGGAACGGTAACTTTGTATGGGCTTGTAAAAACTATGATGGCGACGTACAGAGCGACACTGTAGCACAAGGCTTTGGCTCATTAGGTTTAATGACCTCTACACTGATCACTCCTGATGGTAAAACTATGGAGGCTGAGGCTGCACACGGTACCGTAACCCGCCACTACCGCGATCACCAGGCCGGTAAGCCAACATCAACCAACCCTATCGCGTCAATTTTCGCATGGACCCGTGGTTTAGAGTTCCGTGGCAAATTGGATGGCAACCAGGAACTGGTTGATTTTTGCCACACCCTTGAGCAGGTTTGTATTGAAACTGTTGAGAGTGGCAAAATGACCAAGGATTTAGCTATCACCGCTAAAGCTAAGGTTGAGCACGGTGTTGATTATCTTTACACTGAGGAATTCCTTGCCGCTATTGATGAAAACCTGAAAGCTAAATTAGGTAAGTAATTACAGCACAATAATTATATTTGAGCAGGCCGCGATATTTAATATTGCGGCCTGTTTGTTTTTATAATTATATTTAAAACCATGAAACCTATACGCTTAAAACATTTGTTCGCACTTTTTGCCACCCTTATTGCAGGCACAGGCTGTGTACGTAATAATTGTGGTAATGTGGCCTGCTTTACCCCGGCACCGGCTATTGTGTTTGAGCTAAGAGATTCCATTGGTCGGGACTTGCTTAACCCGGCAACGCCCAATTATTATGATACAACCAGGATCAAGGAATTGAACAATGGCAACGTAGGCATCGTACCCAAAGGATCAGGCAAAAATCCCAGCAGGATAAAATTAGGGTTCAGTACCCCGTTTGGCGGACAAACCAATTTAATTGTAAAGCTTAACAGTACCGATCAGGATACCATATCAGCGGCAAACCGCGAATTGCAGCAGGATTGCTGTACCTCATTTGAAACCACGGCCTTTAAATACAACCAGCAAAATTTTACCGACTCGTTAAAGAGCGGCTATTTTGTGGTGGTGAAAAAGTAACTATTAAAAGTAGATATAGTTTAAAAAGCAATTATTAGAACACGCCTTTAATATTCAGGCCAAACATTATACCTCCTTTCAACAACACGGTAGAAGTAGTAGCAACAAATAATAGTAATATTGGGAGAAATATTACAAATCCGTATAAAATAATCTTGTTTAATATTTTTGTCTTATATTTCTCTGACAGTCTGAATATTAATCTATTTTTAATATAGATAGCATACACAGCAGCAGTGATGCTAACCATAACCAAAATTACTGTCACAGACATTGCTATTTTATTATAGTTGATACTGTTCGCAAAATAAATCTTGTTCAAAACCTCACTAACCGAAAGGTATATGCAAAAAAGCACAAAGAAATAGATTGTACTTATATACATGGTTATACTAAATATCGGCGAATCACCTTTTCGTTGATATTCATCAAAAAGTTTAGCAAATAAAAAATTCATAATGCGATAAAGTTTCAGGCCACAAAAATACAAGCTTAGGCCATAATCTCAAATTAATAAATATGGCGTTTGAGGTTAAATACAGGGCTTTAAACACGCAATATTTAAAGTAAATAATTCCCTTTTCGGTATTTACTGATAACTTAGCGGCCAACAAACTTTAAGATCATGTCAACACTATATCCACTAAAATTTAAAACCATCTATAAAGACAAAATCTGGGGTGGTCAAAAAATCAGGACTTACTTAAATAAAGATTTTGGCAGCCTGCCAAACTGCGGCGAAACCTGGGAAATATCAGGCGTAAAGAGTGATGTATCGGTAGTAGCAAACGGCGCGCTTGAGGGTCGCTCATTAGCCGATTTGCTTGAGGAATACAAAGGCGAACTGGTAGGCGAAAAGGTTTACGAGCGCTTTGGCAACACCTTCCCGCTGCTGGTTAAGTTTATTGATGCCAATGAGGATCTTTCAATACAGGTTCACCCTGATGATAAACTGGCTAAGGAGCGCCACAACTCATTCGGTAAAACCGAAATGTGGTATGTTATTGAGGCCGATCAGGGCGCTACGCTGATCACCGGCTTTAACCAGGAAGTGAACGAGCAGGTTTATCTTGAAAAATTCACCAGCGGCCACCTTACCGATATCCTGAACCGTGAGGATGTTACCGCGGGCGATATTTACTTTTTACCTGCCGGCCGTGTGCACACCATTGGCGCGGGCTTACTGATAGCCGAAATTCAGCAAACATCAGACATTACTTACCGTATTTACGATTTTGACCGTGTCGACGACAAAGGCAACAAACGCGAACTGCACGTTGAGGAAGCCTTAGCCGCTATTGACTACAAGTTTTACCCTGAATATAAAACAGCTTACGAGCACACGCCAAACAAGGCCGTTGAAGCCGTTACCTGCCAGTACTTCACCACCAATGTGCTTGACTTTACCGAAGGCACCACGCGCGATTACAGCAGTATCGACTCGTTTGTGATACATGTTTGTGTGGCCGGTGCATACACCATTAAGTACGATGGCGGTACGCTTGATGTTAAAATGGGCGACAGCATTTTGCTGCCAAAAAACATCAATAACGTTGAAATTACTACTGAGGGTGGCTTTAAAATATTGGAAAGCTACGTTCCGTAAAAAATATTTCAGCTGCCTTACAGACAGTTAACCCGTACTGTAGATGTTTTTTCAAAAAAAGTTTTCATAAACAAAAAAACAAGCTACATTTGCAGACCCAAAAACGGGAGCGGTGCCATAGCTCAGTTGGTAGAGCAAAGGACTGAAAATCCTTGTGTCGCTGGTTCGATTCCAGCTGGCACCACTTAAAAGGCTTTCTGAACATTCAGGAGGCCTTTTTTTATTATCAGGGGACAGTATAGGGGACAGTTCTGTAAAATTCGATAGTTACTTACTATGTCTTTAGCTCCTTTCTTTAAGGTTTAAATTCCAACTAATTTAACGATAACTACTGCAACTTGTGCGAGTGTTTAAGTTTTTCCTACATAACGTTTAATGTTTTAAGTGAATAAATAATTATAAAGCTCTTACAGGTTTTAGATGGAACTAAAAGCAAGGAGGAACGAAATAAATGTTGGGTTGTGGAGAGGTTGTGTTTATGTCGTAGTTCCTTGCATTGTGTTCGAGATAAGCCCTAACTTTGCTGCAATAATTATTCTTCACTCCTACAGTAATTTATAACTTTATTCATTTTGGGGTTCAATACAATGAATAGTCATCTCAATTCTATAAAAGGCAAATGGAGATTGGTTTATTTCCATCTAGTCAAATGAAAAATTTATATACCAGTGAGATTAAAGAATTTAAAAGCGCTGGTTAAACTACAAAGCTGAAAATACAAGAGCCAGTGTCCAAATTAACACAATCAGATAGAACATTGCCCAGCGTATAGTTTGCACGTTGCCTATCTTTGTGATCGGGTGACCGTCTGCCTTTCCAGGAACAAAGTGAATATGGATATGTCTTTCAATAGCTTGAATATATGCTGATGATCTGTTTTGAAAAGCTCGATGATGTTCTGCAAAGATAACCCAAAACAACATTAGAGATATAGATGCTAAGGCTATTGGAATAACGCTCAAAGGAGGCGCATCTTTAACAGTTGCAAGCCCAGCCAATGATAAGGGAATTAATATTGATGCGGTTGACCATATCCTATTGTTGTCTTGCAGAAACTTTTCACTATAGTGTGAATGCAACTGCCTTAACCAATTATGATGTTCCTCTGCTGGCACAAATTCTAAGAAATCACTTAGCTCTGCGATAGACTTTTGTATTAGTGCTTCTGTTTGAGGTAACCTACTATTTGTGGCCATTATTATGAAATTAGATACTTTTAATGTCTACAATTTATCAAAAGATATCTCTCAGTATTGCCTTATTGTTTAAATGTATAACAATCTGTATATCAAATTGGCAATTAGCTATATCGAGTGATTACTATGCATTAATTTTAGCATTAATGCACGACACTGGAAGGATTATTTAAGCATCACAAAGCTATATAACAAGAAACGCCAAGCTATTAATCCTGGCGTTAAACTTGATCTTATTTTGAATCCTGTCTGAAAACAAAGTCTAATAAAAAGTTTTAATTCATTTTAATTTGAAAAATTAACTGTGATTACAGCATATATTTAGGGTTTATTTATCAATATTTATTTACTATTCATTACATTGAGCATTAGTTTTATACCATTTACATCCTCCAATGTCAAGATCATCGATATAAACCCAAATGTATCCATATCTGCATTCTTGTCGACCGCAAGGCTCTCCAGGCTCTATGATTAAATTATTATTCAATATTTCTTCTTCAGTTGCTTGTACTGCTTCATAAGCTACACCATTGATCTTAATGTGTTTCATGACTTTTTTTGCTTATTGTACGATATTATACTCGAATTTATAATCTGATGCAGTCCAGTGATGCAGGCCGATAATAAATGCCGTATTCGGTAAAATTTCAACACATCCCTCTCTATCACGTTTCCAATCACGGATGTCGGTATCATACCAAATTATTTTATAACACAAAACTCCAGACTTACCTCCCTCATTTCTGTAAACAAAATCCGCTCTGTTTCCTTTTATATTGATTATTGCGGAGCTTATTTTCGCTGTTTGCGTAACAGCTGTCTCAACAGGTTTTGGGTTTGAAACAGATTGGGTTATTGGTAGAGGCATGTCACAACCGCATTCTTCTCTAAATTTATTGTCGAGATTAGACTTTATCGCATAAACCTTTATGTTACTGATATATACGCTAGATGGGTTTCCAACGTCACCATGGCCTGTCAAATATAAATTATGGCCTATGATTCTTGCAGGAACTTGAGAATCATATTGTTTAAAAATAGGCTCAAATCGAAACCTGCCATGTCGAACTATTTTTTGTTCAAAGAACAATTTACACACTTGCCATCCTTCTGGCAACATGAGCGGTATTTTTTCATTGCAGTCATACTTTGTATCACCACCACTATTTCTAGAAGAGCACCACAGAGTACCAGAATGATAGAAAATCATTTTATTAGGGTCAATTATTTTTATTGTTTCTCCACCTGGACGAATAGTACATCCTCCTTCAATAGTTTTCATATAGAATTCTTCTAAAGTCGGCTTATATTTCGCGTTATCAAAAACTTCGCCAACAGATACAGATCGTAATGAGTCCTGCATTTTGATGCCTAGCCATTGGAATTTAATATCGTGCTTAGTTACTATAGGCAAAGACTCCATAATCATTCTCCTACCGCTATCTGTTTTACATAGCACCTTCCATTCTTGTGGAACAGGAACGCTATCAGTAATCGCAGTCTTCATGAGCCAATCATCCTGCGCCTTCGCCGACCTTCCGAAAAGAACTAAAATGGCAACAATAATATATATGTAAGTTAAACTTCTCATATTTAAATCTAATGGATTGTTTATATATCTGATTGCCAAAGATATATGCTGTATATAATTATGTATAACTATCTACTTATTGCATAAAATATTCCAATAATGTGTAAGGTGATATTGTTATAGTTCAGGATTAATGGTAATTAAGACGATTAAATAGCCTGTTTAAAACAGGCTTCCTTGTACACCATTGATAACAACGCTTGACTTTACAGGCACAAAAGGCTTGTCGAAAGCTTCTTTAGCTTTTAAAGGCTTAAGCCAGATATAGCTATTTTCGGGTTTGCTGAACTCCATGAAGTAAGGTTGATGATAGCCAGCAACTAAGGTGGTGTTCACTTTGTAACCTGTGTAAAACTCATTGCTAAGCGTATTCATGTGCGCTATCTCACCTGTAAGTGAGTTAAGTAGCATATTTACAAGAGCCATCTTACAACAAGTGATATCCAGGTCTGCACCGTAGAACTTTGCATGTCGGTTTAACTTAGCTGCTGCAAGTAACATCCTACCACTACCACAAGCCGGGTCACAAACTGTCTGACCATCTTCCAAAGCACCAATGGTTATCGCTGACATCATATCACAGATTGGTTCAGGTGTGAAGTACTGACCGTTATGGCCATTGGATATAGCTTGCATGAACAGTTCGCCTAAAGGGTCGCTAAAGTTCTCTGATAGATCACCTATCAACTTTATAAGTTGAACAAGCTTGTCGGCCTTCTTATGGCCTCTATAGGCTTCTAATGATGTACGCTGACTGGCAGAGTCATTATGCAACTTAAAAGGTAGTAGCATCCAGTCGAGCATATCTACAAATGCTGTGTGTAGGGATTGTCCGTAGGCAAAGCGTTCAAAGGCAGTAAGCAGTTGTTTAAAGTCTGTCATAACAGTAAGTTTTAAGTTCGAGTGAATTCTCGAAGCAGACTCACTGCTGGACAGCCACACTAAAGGCAAGGTGGAGATAGAGTAATTGTGGAGGCTCCCGAAAGGGATACCCAATTACGATATACTACCTTGAACGAAGTAACCTGTGTGTTGGATGGATCAGCTAACTTTGGGGAGAAAATTAGCTCATCTTCCCTCGGTCTTCAAAATAACCTTATCACCAATCTTAGGGTAACCGACAAGATGTGTTTTGTAGATATATAACCTGCGTGTGCTATCACCTAACATAATAGTATCCTGATACTCCTCATACTTCCCACTATTAAATTCTAATGTAGAACCATCGCCAATTTCAAACATGCTGTAAGACGTATCTCGCTTATCTAGCAACACTTCAAATTGCTTCCCATTTTGATTGAAGTAGAAAGTGTCGAAATGGGTTCGATCGTAATAAAGGAACCATGTATAGAATAAACTGTGAAATACCAATGAAGCGACTACGCTATTATAGGCGAATGCCTTACCAATCACTCTATAATTAGTGCTATAGTATATGACGAGCCCTATGATAAGATTAACAATGAAGATTGTAGGAACAATTAATAACTCAGCAATAGACACATCTGGTGTTGCATCCATCCACCAAATAAAGGCAGCCAACAAGCCAACATCAATTACAAGTAGTGTAATTAAAGCTTTGAGTAAATGTTTATTAACTTGCACTTAGCTAATATTGGGATATTTCAAGAAATATAACCTTGAAGCAAAAAGCTTTTGCTGTCCGAACTGTGATATCTAACATTTTTACTCCTGTTTGTTAAAATAAACTTAGGCTTTGCATTTGCTATCTATAAGTATTCATTTTCAAGTGCTTTTTTGTTATTAGCACTTTTCATAATAATCTCTTTCTGTTTATCAAGCTCGGCTCTTAATTTATCAGTAAATCGTACTTCCGTAGACCCCAATGCTAAATCAATGAATTCCTGACCCTCCAATTTTGCTAAGTAAGCGATAAAAGCATCAATTCTTTCGATCCGAACTTTGATTCGAGACATGAAATCCTTATCTTGATAATACCTTAGCTCCATGTTAGATGATCTAACTAATTGATTATTTAAGGTTTCATCAAATATTGCACAATCAACGCATATTAAATCAATGTAGGCAAAATTAAAAGCTAGATAATTGAATAAATACTCACCGAGAGCCGTTATTTTAACTGAGTCTACCTCATCGGAAAAAATTTCTAAGCGGTTATTAGCTTCAATTAAACCTTTTTCTAAGAACAATATTAAATGACCTATGCAATCTTCTTTAGCACCGTATGTCGAATCAAAAATTTGAATTAAGTACTTTGCATCTACGAAACCATTTGACTTAGAATTACCACTGCTATTATGTAGAAATTGTAAAATTCTTAGTCCTGTAAAATGTGAACTATTAGCATCATTTCTCAATTGATATAGATTTGGAATCTTACTCTTTTTTTCATCATAGAAAAAACGGTCAGGAATCATCATTGGTTTGATCACTTGATGAACCTGAATATACCAATCCGCATGAGCCGCCATTTCAGATATATTAGTGTATCCAGATGTAATGAAACCCTCAAAAAAATTCAAGGCCATTCTAACGTCACCATGTGTACCATATCTTAAAAAAGAACTTAAAGGGGAACCGTTTTTCTTGAGTTGAGATTTGCAGATCTCAAAAAAGGCATTTAAGACGTTCAAGTCTGATGTATTCTTTATCCCATATTCAAGATCCACATCTGCCGTAAACTTTAGCTGGTCTAAAATGTAGTTGATACGTTTTATAATAACTTCTGGAATTATTGGTGATGATAGATGGTAACCAGGATTCTTGTAAGCATCTAAAACGCCTCGCATTTTTGCTTGATAATATCGCTCCTCTCGCATTGAAACTATAGCAATACAGCTTAATCTTTCCGAAATTTCCACCGCAGTCAAAAAACAAACGTCTTGTAAGTCTTCTGTTAGCTGATCAACGTTATCAATAAAAACTATTAAACCTTTATTTTTTGACTTAATTTTTATACTCAGTTTTTCACAAAATAATTTCGTGTTTTTTGTGTGAGTTAATAAAAAGTCTCTTAATAGGCGCTGATAATCGTCGCTTTCCTCTTTTAACCCTACTAGAATTTGTTTTTTGTAAATTTCAAACTCTTCTTCGAACAAATTCAATAGTTCCTCTCTAGATCCTGCACGAATTTTCGTTTTATCAATGCTTGCTAAAGTTTTTTCCCAGATTTCATTTGTCAGTTCTTCTTTGGTTTGAGACGATGATAACAGACCTATTAAGGCCACTTCTGAATACATCTCTATCTCACGTGGTTTAATATGAAAAAGGAGTCGCTTTAGAAATGTTGATTTTCCAGCTCCACGTCCGCCAAATAAAATTAAGACGTTGTTCAAACCTTGCTGCTGAACAAGATTTGATAACCTAATGCCGAAGGCTCCACCTTGCTTATCATCTGTAAATTCTCTAAATCCAATGTTTTTAAAATATGGCGTTAATGAGTCATGAATAAACCCTTGAACGTCCTTTTGTAAATTGTCGTATTTTCCTTTATTACTAACATAACAGTGGTTCATAAAATTCCGATCATTCTCAGGAATTATGCCCAAATACTTGTTTGCGATAGTTGCGAGTGGACCAGCATATTTATTGCTGTTAACCGTAGTGTTATAACCAATTATACTGTTTTTAGGATAAAATATTTCATGAAATACTTTTTTACTGATCCCGATGTTTTGTGACAAAGAATTATTATTCACAACATTGTGATAGCTAAAAATATTTATAGCTTCGGTAAAATCTTCTATAAAATAATCTAAGCTTTTAATAACAAAGGCCGGTAATTTTTTCCAAGGTTTTTGTGAACTAGAAACTTTAAAGAATATCCATGTGCTCCCATTGCAAATCGCTGCATATTGACATCCTAAATCTTCAGCATAATCTCTAACTTGATAAATTGCGTCTTTAACATATTTTTCTGTTAATATCTGTTCAAGAATTATTTTTTGATAATTTTTATCCGAGTTGCTCTTATTTGGAAGTTCAAAATATTTGCCACTTTTTTTACTTTCAATTATTAACACCGGTTTATCGTTCTTGCCCTTCAATACATAATCTGCTCTGGTTCCGCTTACGATTACTTCTGTGTAAATAGGTTCACTTGGCCACTTCAAAACATCTTTTAGAATACAATCAATAATTTTGAAACGAGTGTCAGATTCATTGAGGCTTCGATTAGAATAGGTGGATTTAAGGTGTAATAATATGTCAATCTCTGTCATGATAGGTTTAACTTGAGAGTTAAAGTTAGAAAAATATTTAGATCATACGAATTACTATTTGCTGTCAGCGAAGCCGCTGCGAGTTGAGGTCAACGTCTGAGTGAAGGGAATCGCAAGACGATCACTCAGAATTTCGCGAATCATTGACGCTACGCTGGAAGTAATGATATCAAATCTTTCTAATATCAAAGTTTACACACAATAATTTATTTCACTGATTAACAGTGTATTATTAATATATTTGATAAAAGCACATATCATGAGTAATTCAGGAACTCCCGCGTCAATTTCAGAAATTGAGAAAGATATAGTAGAAGCTCTCAAAGTGTATCACAGTATGGCGATTAAACTACATAGTATTTATGTTGTGTTGGGTTTGATAGCAATATCATCATCTGTATTTGTTACCACATTTGTTTCAGGATCGCTCCAGTCGGGAGTATACAAAGATGCGTTGCCATACGTTTCATTTGCTGCTACAGCTTCACTTACTTTAATTACTGCTTTTAACTTGGGAAATAAAGCAAACAATTGTAGGAAAGGATGGAGATATCTCCATTACGCATTTGCTCGATATAAAGCTGATATTATAAAATTGCCTGAGTTATTAAAAGCAAGAGATGAGGCAGAAACAATTCTTGGTGGTGTTGACTTTCAATATAATCCTAAACCTACTCCCAACTAATAAAGTATCTGAACTTGCATTTTTAACCAATATGCACTTTCGTGGCTGCGAAGCCGCTGCGAGTTAAGTGAGGGTCTGTGAAGGGAGAGCCGAAAGGCGACTTCACAGATATGCTTCACAAAGTATTGGCGTTGCTTTTGGCTTATAATGCTTGTGTGTTGGGTTTCAAAAGCCATGACAATACTGAAGCCCGAACGATTGCGCAGGCGAGCTTAACAAGGAAACTGCTTGCATTCAAGAGTAATGAAGCGAAGCGTAATGCTATTGGAGGCAGAGAAAAGTTTCATGGAGAACAACTTTGCTTTAGATCAAACCTCGTGACAGATTGCAGAAGCGTTTAGGCTATATAAGCTAAAGACACATTTTTTTCACTGTGGGTATTAGTGTAAGGGTAGAGAAATAAAAATGTGTATGGCTTATGAGTGTTGGGGCAGTGAAGTTTAATGTTTGCGTAGCAATCTTTAAACGTAACAGCATCTGGCATCAGGGTTTGAAAAGCTTAGGCGTTCGTAATACCGATGGACCTGGTGTGGTGGCCTAATCAAGCGACAGGATGTAAGCAGAGCTATCCATAACCTGTTGTAAGCAACCAAAAGCGGGTTGGGGATAGCGTAGCTTATATTAATTTTCCTGGGGATGAAACTGCATTAATCTACCTGATTTGTCTATGCGGAAGGTATAATAATTCCCATTATAATAGTAACCTTGTTCATCATATCTATTGTAAGGCTTATTGGCTTTAAGGCAATTTTCGATTTCAATCTTATGATTACGTATGATTATTTCAATGAGTCTTCGAATATCTCTGTAATGATATTGAAAACTAGTTCCTTGACCTTTGCTTGATCCAGTTAGAAAGAAACCTTTGTAATGGCGCAAATAGATGTGTATGAACCGTTCAAAGTCCCACCATACTGGATGCGTCCAACCCCATACATCAATTACAGTAGTTTCGAAGGACATGACAACGCCCATAAGTTCCTTCCATGAATCATAATTTGATCCTTTAAAAGCATCTAGAACCTTGATAGATATTCCCAGGTGTTTTAATATAAATTCAGTACGTTGGACTCTTCGCTTTTTTAAAGAAGTATTTAGAAGCAGCTTAGCGGAGCTATCATTATTATCAACAAAGTTGTGATAGTATGACCAGATAGTGATAACAACATCATCGTAAACTGTATTGGTTTTATTGTCGTCAAGTATCTTTTTTACTTCTGCCCATGTTGCTTCGTTGGGATGTATTAAAAAATTCAAACACGTGTATCGTTGCTTTTCGTTGGGAAGGAGTGGCAATCCTCGCTCAATCCTATTTGTGAAGTTTAAGTGCTCTAATGCATGAAGTTTACTTGGATTAGATTTAAATTTTATTTCAACTGTGTTAGGTATTTCCTTGATAAGACTGCTCTTGTAAACTTTTTCTATCGGTCGTGAATCAAGGGCTGAAAGCCGGGAAATATCGCGAGCATAAAATCCACTAGTTCTCAACTCTTTATAGAAGGGATTATCTTCAACGACATCCAGCTTTATAAGGCCATCATTATTACTGTTATTGCCAGGCATGATAGCCTCTTCAAGAGTTGCTCGCTCCAATGGTGTATAAATTATTAAACCATGTACTGTTGATCCGTACTTTAGAAAGGCAGACGAGTTGTAGTAGAAATCAAAAATAGCATATCGATCATATTGTCCAACCTGGATATATATATTTTCAATGGAATGGTTTAAGGTTTTAGTCATCCTTAAATATATTGAGAATTATAGGCAAATAAAAAAGTCTAATCACTTACCCAACTTAATTTCAAATATTTATTAAAGCCTTAAAGGTCTGCCCCAATAGGCAGACCTGTTTAATTTATATAAATCGAAGCAGATACCAAATCAAATGTATCATGATCACCCTGAACACACTTTGCGACAATAGAAGTATTGACTTTTGCCAAACTCTGAAACTTAGTTGCAATTTCATTAGTACACTTTAAAGGATAGAATATTACGTAAGCATCACTGCCGACAAACTCACCCTTTTTAATGCTTATAACGATCAGTGTTCCGTTATCAAATGTTTTTACGTCGGTTATAGTACCATCAAACTCATAAGATGGGCCATCAGGTGCAACACTATCATAATCTTCCTTTATCGGATATAGATCACTATAAGCGAAATAAACTTCTTTGCTTTTAATGCTGTCGGATGGGTTTATGTCTTGATATAAGCGTTCGTAAGGTTCGGCATTGTAAACTTCGGCTGTATCAGTACTTGTTCTTTTAGTTGCTTCCTGGGGTGCGATATATTTTGCATAGATCATTTTTTGAATACCACCTGCTTTATGCCAATACTCCCAACCCTGAAATTTATTGAGTTCATCAATGTTGATGTAGCCCATAGTATCAACAGTTATACTGTCTTCTCCATATTTATTCTTATCAACATTTCTGAAATATACAAAGCATGAGCCGGAGCTACCTTTAAGTTCCTTATAAACTGCTTTATCTAACGTTTCAATGTCACCACTGAAGCTATTAATCCCTACTGTGCCATAACTCCATTTAAAGTTGTTTACGGTGAGTGTGCCTTTTGTTTTATCGTATTCAACTAAGGGAGTACCGATGAAAGGTATCTGCTTGCATGCCGACAGGCACACAAGCAGTAGTAATAGCTTCAGTTTTCTCATAATGTTAATCCTAGTATGAATGGTAAGGCCACAAATGAGAGAAGTAGAATTGTTGCTATTATGTTCACCGATAGTGATGTGTTAAGTAATGCTTTAGCCTCCTTGCTGAATTTTGAAACACTCAGCCGCAATATCAAAATCATACCTAAGAGACCGCAAACGGAAGCGATGACATTAAACTGGATCTGGCCACCAGCAAGCGCAGATAGAACAGCAATTACGAAATGAAACCCAAAGCATTTATACAATACGGCTTCATATTTTTCAACAGCTTCTTCTTTTACTGACTCAATTGCAAAAATTTCATGTTTCGAGTCTTTATAACCAAGCTCGACAGCCTTACCATACTTTTTTAAAGCAATTTGCGGTTGTGTTATGGATCGATAGATGTCGCCTTGAATGTGATATAGAAACCCATCATTTGGTGAATGCTTTATGGCTTTACTAATTTCTTCCAATGCTTTCGCCCAATTGCCTTTATTAAACCACTCTTGAGCCCAATAGATGTAATCATTTACCACATCGTGTTCTTCGGTTGGCTTTGATTGCTTTTTAGTCTGTGGCTCCTCCCTGGCTTCTTGTTGTTTCTTTGGATTAAAAAAATCGTAAAGCTGTTTGTCGTAAGCTTCTTTTTTAGAATAATTGCTCAGGATATCATAAGCTTCTTAAATCTCAATAAACTTTTCAGCGAAGAAAGGGTCATTATTATGCTTGTCAGGATGGAATTTTGTAGCTAAAAATTTAAATGCTTTCTTGATTTCTTCAGGATTAGATGGTGGTTCAAGTTGTAAAACAGAATAAAGATTTTTCATTTGTGATAACGTACCATTGTAATCCTTATGGTAGGTTTAGAAGCACGAAAGCGCAGGACTACTAACTTAGCTTGCACTTCAGAGGCCCTAGGAAGCCCGTACAGCAACAAACAAGTCTTCGCCCTACGCTCTCGCGTGGACGTTGAACTCGCTTGTTCCTACTGTACTGAAATTTCCTAGGTTTCTGAATGTAGAACAAACAAAGCTTAACGCTTTATATCTTAATTAAACTATATGTGTCAGATGATAGCTATGTTGATGTTTTCCTCCTTTGTTTAATCACAAAGTTAATTAATGAACATCAGGTTTAAGCGACAGCTTTCAACTTTCTTTTAGCGGTTTTGGGTTTATAAAGTAGTTGCTTGAAAGTGTGATGCCTCAAACCTCTTTCCTCAATGTACTGGTACATTTCACTTGGGCTGTTGACGAACCAATCCGTTCTAACACAATCTTCAATGTTTACAGCAGTGCTGTCCCGGCTTGTTTGCTTGTAAAGCAAGCGTACAAATTGTGTTGTCACCGTACTAAGCTCAACTGATTTACTGATCTGCTCGAACCCAAAATGAATGGCATAGGTATCATCAGTATGATGTTCTAAGCGGATATATAACAATGGGTTTATTAGTTCATTTATGACTGTCCCGATTCCGCTGAACTTATCTTCACGCACTAGCATAAAGCGTAGTTCTTCTTGCTCAATAGAGCCAAGCATTTGCCTGGCTTGCTTTAGAATTTGGGCATAGCTGTCCCTTACAGCTTTGTTATAAGCCGTTAACTGTTGTGTTTTCATCTTTTAAAATTTAGAGTGTTCGGTTTAATTGTGGTTTGATATATTGGGTCTTGGACTTTAAGTACGCTTTCGTAGAATTTAGTGCAGTTGGGCTGTTTGGGTGTATGTATAGCAACTTCATTGTAAGGGTAACCAATCATCATGTGACGTATGGCATCCTCAAATGGGCAGTTATAGAAGTCGTATTCAATTATAAAATCAAATGTAAGCCTGCACTCTAAATAAAAATAAAAATGTGGTGTAATGAAGCTGTGCATGCCAAATAAGCCTTGTGATTTATCTCTGCGGTAGTCACGTTCAAAAATTATCGTGCTATGATTTAGCTGTTGGTACATCAATTTCACCTTTTCAACGATCCGCATGTAACCATCTTCTACAAGCTCATTACGGACTTTTAAGAGGCTGTTTCCATTGGACATACGTTTAGCTTGCACCCATCTTTTGGTGCCTCGAATGTTAGCGATAGGGTTATTATTAACCCTTTCTTTGATCTCTTTCATAATTATTGTGGATTTAAAGTTTGTGAATGGTGAGTTTTCTTGGTTGGTCTGCGGCCTGCGTAAACCGATAAGGCAGTAGTCTTAGCGTAAGTTTAAGAAGAAACAGAGAATCGGATTTTCAGGAACTGAAAATTGATTTGAAGGAGAAGCTGTAAGGCCGATCCACAGAAAACTTTTCGTTTTTATTTCCTGATATGGTGGGGCGATGAATCGTAGCGCCTTACGCGCTCTTAACACTCACATTTTTTTATAAGAAGGCTTCTATATACGTTTTGAAGCTAAATTTACGTAATGGGGGGGCTTTATTTTAGAGTTGGACATGCAGGGTTGAACCCACGGCTTGATTGCTTAAAAGGCTTAGAGGATGGCGCCTTTGATTGAATAATTGTACTAATAGTTATACAAATGTTCTTAAAAGAAAACAATTATTGTATCAATTTATATACGATAACTTAGGGTGCAGCACAGACCTAAACCTACACGTTGAGAATATTATTAATATATATAATTGATATACAATAGTTTATGTTGAATTGCCTACTATCAACGACACAGTAAATAATAGTGGGCATATTTGTTGTAAAAGGGATTACAGTTTTTAATCAATAGTTAGTCCTTCAGATCAGCGAGTGATGTGAAGGGCTTTTTTGTTTTCAGGCCACCTGAAATTTTATTATGAAGACTATTATAGACTCAATTCCTTAATTCGATAGCGATATCTTTTTTAGTTTTAAATAATTTTTAAGGAGCTCACCAAAAGCATTTTCATTAGTTACCATTTTCACTTCTGGTGAATAACCAAGTAGGTTGCAAACTATCTCGTCTACACTCATTCCACCGCGTTGATCAATATGCCTAAGCGATTGACCAAAATTTTGCAGTGCGTGTCGCTCGTTTAACAACTCGTTAGGGATTTCGTCAGGTAAACTGTATTGATCTTTTACGTAGCTCCAAAGTACTTTCATATTGTTTTCGTTAATAGATAATCAATTGATCGTAAAACGAAAATCATTCCATATAAGAATATAGCTTATTTAAGCAGTTAAACTATTATAACTGGGTAATGAGTATGGATTTAATTGCCCGAGATGGGGAATTTAATGAAGGAAAAAAAGCTGCGCGAAGCAGCTTTATAAATTGTTAAACTGAGCTTTCATAGTCAGTTTGAGGCTATACATTATAGGTAGTAATAAGGCCAAGCGAATATAACGATTTACTCATGGCTTCTTTACTTTTAATGAGATAAGGGAGGTGTATATAAAACATTAGCTTGCATCAGCTAATATATTATAAAAGAAAAGACGCAGCCGGCTTTCGCCAGTGCGTCTCATCCTGATGTATATGTATAGTTACCTTAGATTCAACATCATTAAACTGAAACAGTTTTGATATAATGAAAAAGCGCATCCCTTGTACCTCAACGTAAAAGGATGCGCCCAATAGTTAGTAGACAGAGCTATAATACAATAGCTCTTATCTACATTTACGTATGAATGTTCCCAAAAGTTGTAGTGCTGTAATAAAAAAAACGCATCGGAATTTCACAACTCGGATGCGCATTAATTAACTATACAGACCACATGGCCTGATGGATATATAACTCATTTGATAACAATTAGTTTGTACCTCATAAACAAAGAAAGCTGCACTAAGCAGGTTCTAAACTAGCTTGTATTTTATCTAATACTTTTTGCATTCGATATGCTTTGTTAAATTCATCTGCTTCTATCGATTCTATTTGTTTAAAATCTGCAATTTTTATTATCAATAGTACCTTAATCATAAGATAAGCCTTTGTAAGTATATCATCTGCTGATTGAATTCTTTTTAGCAATTGTAAAACGTCTTTTTTACAATCATAATTCAAATAAGGGAACCTGATTTCCACATATAATAATAGATCTGTAATCATATCACTGGTTTCTTGTTCTGATATTATATCAGCTTTATCTTTTTGGTCGATCTGTAAAGAGCTTATTAGCTCATTGGCCTGTTCATTAATATCCACTTGCTGGATATAATCTTCATTTTGCATTTCTTTAATTACTATGATTTTAACGAATTAGATCTTGAGGGAGGAAGCATCTTTCAAGTGACTTAAGCGATTGTAAGTCTGATTCTTATATAGCATAAAGATACCTAAAAATCCTGACTAACGCAACTAAAAGTGAACTTTAATGGGCTGGTTTAAAAGCCAAATGACTTCATTTATGAGCCTCATCCTCATAGAAGTAAGTCGTAAATCGAATAAGGGTCAAACCTTAACCAGGATATAAAAAAAGACAGGTTTTGGACCTGTCCTTCAAGCCGAAAATATTGTGTGCTATCGCTAACAGACATATATAAATATACGCAAAACTTATCGCATTATAAGCTCAAATCTGCTCGAACCAAATGATTTACCTGAAGTGTATCGTAACTATACAGTAAGTAATATATATAGTATAGTTAGTGTACGGATTAGGAAATTTTGATACTCTCATTCAATATATCAGGTACCAATAATCCAAGTTTATTTTTTTCCCTAAGTGTATCGTAACTATACAATATATAAGTAAAAGTAGTTAGCATTCACGTTAGGAAATGATCTGGATTTTTCGTATCTTTATGTTAGATAAGTCGCTATTAATCAAAGATATTCAATCTTAGATAACCTCAAATCCCCAGATACTTAGCCGAAAATTTAATGACAAATTGCTATGCCAAACAACGGACGATTCGTTGCTATGCCTATGTTTTTACAACTACAAAAGGAAAAACTTAAATACTTAGATGCACTTATTTATATAACCATTAGATCATTTAATAATTCAGATACTAACGAATGTTATCCCGCTTATGAAACCATCGCTGAACGCTCAGGTATGGGACGTACTTTTGTTACCCAATCCATCAAAAGGCTTGAAAATGCCGGGTATTTAAAAGTAAAACGCTCTAAAGTGAAGCACGTTTGTAATTCATATTCACTTGAAAAGAAATTGCCCTACTTTGAATGTATACCTTATGAGATATTTGACTGCGACCTTACACCTAATCAAAAAGCCATGTTGATATGTTTAAGGCCATTGTTCGTTGAAGGGTTCCTACAGTGCAGTATGAGTATTGAAAAGATGGCGGAATTGATAGGAGTTAGCTACAGGACTGTTCATGCCCAATTAACTGGGCTGATTACCAAAGGCTACATCGACCGAAAATTCATTATTCATAAGAACAGTGATAAAGCACATCAACGTTTCTTTTTTAGCGATAAAATAGATTGGGTATTTGACTATACTCCCAAAAAGGATATAGTTCAACAATCAGCTCAAAATCTTAAGATTAAATTAAAGATTGCCTAATGTTATTACACATTTTTATTTCTAAGGGTATTAAGCAATAGTCTTCGATCTAAAAATGTGTATCTGTTGAACGATACCTATTGTAAACATACTCAATCAAAATGTAGCCTCGTGCAGACTTGCCTTTTAGCTTGTCGAACTTTTTAAACTTAAAATACTTTTCTATATCCGTAGCCTTAGCTGTATAGTTAATTTGAAATTCATCGAATATCTTTTGTAGGAGTGGTTTAATATCTTTTGATAGATACGGTTGGTTCAGCCAAACTTTATCGTATATCTTATCGATAACAGGTAATTGGTTAAGCCCTTCCTCAATATCCATTTCCTTAATCCTCTTCTTGATCTTTTTGATATCGAAATGCAAACCCTGAATGGATTTATATCCCATACGATCATACGCTTCTAAGACGTAAGGAAACCGCTGCTGTATTTGATGAATTGCATTATTATATATATCAGTGCCCATTATATTTTCAAGTTCTATGACTTGATCAAGAATGTTTACGATGTTCTCTTTTGTATAGCGTATCTCTATATTTTTTAATTTGGCAATATCCTCCTTGGGAATCCTCACAGATTCAGGTATAAGTAAAAAGCTATTAGTATCAAGATAAGCATTTTTAAGATTGGTGGAGTGAGAGTAATAGCGCCTGACACGGTTTTCATTTAGATGGTAATCATACAAGTAATGCGAAAACTTTTCGTCATTTAACATATTATAATAAGGTCGCATACGGCTTATAGCATCTTCAAAGAATGATAGATAGCCTTGATCTATAAACGCGGTTTTGAGTGTACTCATAAGTTCGTAGGCACCCCTGCTATCTTGAAAAGATTTTTGTTCTTCATCTTCATCAACGACATTAACGCACTTGCTCGTGTTATTAATATGAATAATGTTACGATAACTCTTAGTTCGCTCATCATCGATAATGACATCTCTTACCCTACCGATAATTTGTTTAGTATCGGTGAATGGATCTATAATAGCATGTTTACGGTAGCCACAATCACTTATCATGATGATATCAGGATTAGTATGATTCGGTAGGATTATATCAAGACCTGCATTAAAACTAGATGTGAAGAAATTGAATTTTGCAGGTTCATTAAAGTAGTCGCTGGTATTAGTCTGTCCAGTTAGCTTTAACAGATCCATGCTTTCGCCAGAGCAGAAAATTTTGTAATCAGTAAGTTTTAACTCATCAATTATGTTGAGTATGCCTGAAACAGTATTGAAAAAGATTAAATACATATCCAGTGGATTAGCTGCAATGTAATTTTGCAAAGCGCTAGTCACATTGTTTGTATCAATTAATCTAATTGGTGTTAGTGGTCTTTTATCAGGTACAACTTCAATCAATTCAAACTTTTCATTTTTAAATCTGGGATCACTTGGAAGTAATGGAGTAGCAGAAACCAAGGCTTTGTTTTTAAAAGCGAAGAAGCTATCCATCATCTCTGTCATATCTTTTCGATATGAGGCATCTTTGACTAGCTTGTGGCATTCGTCAACCAATAAGAAATAATCATCTTTGTAAACAGCGCTGATTCGACTCAAAGCCCGCATGATCTTTTTTAAACCATAAGGAGTAGTTAACAGCTTTTTACGTTTATTGTCTTTGACAAGATAATTGTAAATCTTATTGACGCTTATAGTGCCGTAAACTGGAAATGTATTGTGATCTGCTGCTGAATCCTGGCTCAGCGATTCATGTTTGCCCTTTATGATAGATATGTTGGGAAAAACAATAATGCTATTTCGCGGTGCCAAAATCTCGCTATGTGTAGCACCCAACCCGCAAACGAACTTGTGAATGATTGAATTTGTAGGTATTGGATATACCTCTTGTATTTCACTGAAGTAAGGGTTACCTGTGTAGGTAACCCTTTTTACATCTATTAATTGATCTTTCATGGAACGTTTACTTTGAAGTATTATCAGCTTCACCTTTATCGCTGTCGTCGTCATTCGGATTCCCGTCGTTAGCTTCGGTATCAGCTTCAGGAACGTCAATGTCTGTAGCAGCAGCGCTTAAATCACCCTCTAATTCAATTAGTTCGTCAGCCAATTCTGTACCTACAGAATCCTCATAATCTTTATAGATATCTTGCAAAGTTTTGTTGGCGCGCTTATAAGTCATTACCAAGGCATCTCTAAAATCTTGGTATTTAGGTGTTTTGTTGATAATATCCCATTCAACTTTAATTATTTCTCTGTTTAATACACCTTTTGCTTGAGTAATGGACTTGATGTGCACGATTTTATCGATGAGCAATTGAGGTTGTATTGTTTTTGGCCCAATGGATTCAGCATGATATAAACTGCCTATTTCTACATCAAAAGTTATATTTTCTATAAATTTATTTCCATCTAAAGGAATCCACTCGCAAACAGCACATGTTGAATCACTGTTAGAAATTTTCATCACAGCGCGTTCACCCGAGGTTTTTCTATAAAAAATGCTTTTGACAATCAAGTACCCAACCCTTGGAGTCATTGAACCCGCATTTACTACTTGAGCCTTCGCAAAATTTACTTTGTTTTGTTCTTCTAAAATTTTTATAAACATTTTGTTTTTTGTTAAGTCAGACATCATTGTCTTGACAAAACAAAGTTGCTCATGATTCGTGGAGCGAGAGGAAATACTGAGATACCACTTTTAAATCAGTTTATTTCCTTGGCTTACAAGCATATCCTTTTTGAATTTGTTCTTTAATAACGTCCGCATGTAGTCTTTAGGTTCAGATGATATGTTGTCAGGCGATAAGAATTCAAATAGGCAGAGGAGATCAAAATAGAAGTTTAGCTGCGCATCGGAAACCAATGTGTTTTCAGATGGCTTAATACTGGTTTCATTAGTAAGATATGGATATAGATACAAGCAAAATTCAATTAATTGTTCATTGTAACGTTTTTTGGGAGATTCAAGATTAGTGTTTGCCTCTCTGCGCAATTTCGTTAAACTCAATTTTAAGTCGTTGCCATCCTGGTCGAAGAAACGATCAATTGTGTTATATTCTATCACTGACAGTGGAACATTGCCGGTCTTTAAAGCCTTAATCAAACTATTACCGATTAACTCAATTAAATTCGCATCTTCGATTTTTGCAGTACTGGTCTGCGTTTTCAAGATCAAACCATTTCTTCTACTTATATCACTTTCTTTAAAAGCTAATAAGTATTGTGCTAACTCGCGAGTACGCTTAGCATAACTATATGCCCAATCATATTCGTAGAGTACCGAATCAATAATATTAATTTTATTAAATACTAAATATAGTAGATTATTTAGGTGGGCAAACAAGTCGTACTTGTTTACAATGGTTTCAAAACCCTGTCTGATAGCGCTTGCTTGTTCATTAGTTGTGCACATCATTAATTCAACTATTAAACCACCGCTATACTTCTCTTGCATTATATCCGGCTCCGTTGACAGTCTATAATATTTCGATAACAGATGATAATCGGGTTTAACTAAGAAGTTGGTCATAGCGCAAAACTAATAATATGATGTAGCAGGACAATATATCCTGCTACTTTAGAAGCTTAAGACTGTTGCGATTTTATCATGTGCTCTAACATGATATTAGCGTGATCAGTTTGATGTAACTTAATGTACTTGAAAAAAGCTTGTTCTGTACGATGGCCTGTAATTGCCATTATAGTTTTTGAGGGCACTCCTTCCAAATACTTGTTAGTAGCAAATGACCTACGCGCAGTATGAGTTGATACCATGGACCATTTCGGTACATCCTGCTCCAATCGAATCCCACCTTTGGTATAGGATATTGTTACTTCAGCATGCATTGAATCAACCAACTTTAGTAGTTCCTTAAGATACTTATTGGTTTTTTGATTACTTATCAGCCTGGGTAATTGATTCAAATACTTGGAAAAGATTTGTTTAACCCTATTGTCAATGGGAATTGCGGTTAATTGCTTAGTCTTGGTTTGACGAATTTGTATTATACTATTAAACATTCGTTGTGGTACAATTTGATAGTAGTCTGAATAACGTACACCAGTCCAGCAGCCAAGTAAGAAATAATCACGTACTATAGCTAAACTAGGCTTAGCTGATAAATCAATGAGTTGAAGCTCATGCAATTCATATTCTGTAAGAAAAACATTATCTGTATCCTCTCGAAAACCTGCAAAGCCCTTTTTTAAAAAACTTTGATTACTGTGTATGCTTAGTTCAAACGCGTCAGCCATGACAGCTTTTAGAAGCTGAATGTACTTACCAACACTATTGTTAGCAAATTGCAAAGTTTTCATGAGATACGTCTTGTACGATTCATAAAACCGTAAATCAAGGTCGTCAAATACTAATTGTAGATTGTTTAGCTGTTGATAGGCTTTAAAATGTTTGAATGCTGTTCGATAGGTTTTTAATGTGTTCTCGGTTATTGGTTTACTACTTTTCAGTTGTACTCTCGTACCATCGGTGCATCTTTTAATAAAGTCTGAGAAGAAATCATTGACTAGCAATACTTCCTCTTTTACTTCCTCTACTGGCTTAATTCTTTTGAAATGTAAATCCAATAGATATTTATAATGGTCCTTAGTAGGAGGTTCGTGGTTATTGTCATTAAAGTAGCGCCGGTAAACGTCCTGGATATCGTTTTTTATAGCATTGATTCGAGCATTTAACTCTGCAACTGAACCATTATCAAGCCCTTTTAAGGCTTTGGCCTTTTCCTTTGACCTATCCCATTGATTTGGGTGTACCTTCTCGTTAAGGTAATATTTAAACGATACCGGGTGATAATAGATTTTTGCAAAAATAGGACTTGGAGCATTTGAATTTGGGGATTTCAAATATATATTGACTTCCATAATAATCGTAAAACGTTGATTGATTGATCAATTCCATACCATTCTCGGGGGACAGTACGGGGGACAGTTCAACCGCTATTTTGAGGTGTTTTACAGACTTTTTGCTAATTGATCTTGCGGTTATGATTTTAACAACCCTTTGTAATGCACTGATAATCAACGAGCGAAGTTGATAGAGGCGTAGCACTGAAAATCCTTGTGTCGCTGGTTCGATTCCAGCTGGCACCACACCGAAAGCCTCTTAGAGAAATCTGAGAGGCTTTTTTGTTATATAATAATCGGCTTTACACTCTATTTCGCAAATACACTGAATCTATGATATATGTTTTTGAGATCTTAACAAGCGTACTGTCTTTATCCATAACTCTAAGTCCACTCACAAAACAACTATCGCATGGAGGATAGTCGAACATCGTAGCATAAAGAAAATGGTATTCTCTTAGATACCGAAACATATCTTTTGTTTTCTTAAACTGCATCTTAGTACTCGCACTATCAATTTTTTTTATATTAGCTAAGGCCATCTCCTTAAATACTTTTATCCCTACTTCATCATATTTAAAAAGGGTGTCGTGCCCAATATTAATAAATGTAACAGAATCAAATTTACCTTTATTCGATTCGTATGTTATTATTCGAGTATAAGGTAAACCGGGTGCATCCTTAATATCCTCAATGCTCCGATTTATTTCCGCAATAAATGGATCTATTTCAGGTGAATCATTCGATTCATCAATCGTCACAATACTGCCTAATGCTAACATCAAATTCATAATCAACACTGTTAACAATAAAGCAAATATTGTCTTCTTGGCATTTGTTCTTGTAATAATCCAATATCCAAATAATGCAACCAGTAAATAAAAATTAGTGAAGCAATTTGCTATAAAACGAAAGGTATAGTCTTCATTAGTGATAAATAAGTCATTGAAAAAATAAGTAAAAAAGATACCATACAATGCAGTGATAAACACATATGACAAAACATCGAGATAACCTTGTCGGGTGGATTTGATAATTTTTCCAACGATGTATATAATTGATGCCATTAACACGGTAAAACCAAAAGTGGTGACTAACAACTTTACAATTCCGAGATATGGTGTTGGTCGCAATACAAATAAAAAAACGCCTACAATTATGCAATACAAAAGTATCTGTGTTATACGATTTGTTGCATTTTGACTGTAGTGAAAGTCAAAAAACTTACGCGACGAATGGAAGACTACCATCAAGATACTAATCCAACTAATTACTTGGCTTAATTTTATACGGTTTAAAAAAGTATTTAGAAATTTAATTTGTGTCATTTATTTGTTTCACTTATCGTGTTAATCAGAATAATAATAGTTCTTCAAATCATCTACAATTTATAAAGTTTGTTAAATAGTGTTATAGCTTTTTTAATATCCGGCTTCGATTTATCATTAATCCCACTTGTGGCCATCAATAAATGCTCCCCCCTCCAAAGCAACACCCTTTTTACAAAACCCTATCTCTGCATACACTATCTTTAGGGCAATTAACTATGCCTCACATGATAAAACGTATTACCACATTTGCATTTTCTGTGCTGCTATCGGCAGCAACTATGGCTCAAACTACCGCACCGGCGCAAAACGAAAAAGCGCCGCAGCGCATGCGTAACCAGCCACGAACGTTTACCTTAACGGTTGTTGATGCCGCCAAAACCAAAATTGATACCGCCAAGCTTGGCGCGGCTTTCAGGAGTGTGTACCCGCCGTTCGCTGTGGCTGATGGGTACCGCACCAAACGCGAGGTAACCATGCGCATTATTGATACCGCTAAAACTTTCACCATGAAAGCTGTACCCGGCGAAATTGTGGCGAACGGTAAATGGCTTAAAAACAAAAAGAACCTGGCCGCTTTTCAGCAATTGCTGAATGATGCCCTGCATAAAAACTGGACATCGGTTGATACCATTAAAAAAGATGGCTACTCGCTGGTGTTCATCAACAAAAACTCAAACTTCGATGCCACCATCCAAAAGAACCTGATAGAAACCTATTTTGAGGTTTACCCCAAACTGGTGAGCATGTTTAACGATAAGGCCACGCACGATGTGGTTTTTGTGACCGATACGGCCTACAACGGCGTGGCCGAAGCATCAGGCAACCGCATTTTGTTTGCTACTAAGTACATGAACAAGTTTCCGTTTGATGTTGACGTGGTAACGCACGAGGGCATGCATTTGGTGCAGGGCTACGGCTACAGCTACGGTCGCGATTTGGTGTGGTTAACTGAGGGCATTGCCGATTTTGTACGCTATAAATATGGCGTTGACAATGTAGGGTCGAAATGGTTTCTGCCATCGTTCAAGGCTAAGGACAAAGGTTACCGCGACAGCTACCGTACCACGGCGCGCTTTTTTGAGTGGATAGACCAAAAGGTTAAACCGGGTATTATTATGCAGATTGACAAAGAGCTGAGAAACGGCACCTTTAAGGATAGCACCTGGAAAGATCTGTCGGGCAAAACGCTTGATGAACTTTGGGCAGCCTACTCTGCCGATCCGGTTCTGCATTTAATTTACAGCAGCAAAAACGTATAACAAAAACCTATTGAGTTAGCGGCCCGGGCCGCTAACTCAATATCCTGATACTTCCCCCTCCTGTCATCTCTCCCCTCAATAGATCGGTACGCAAAACGATACATAGGTTATTATTTTTTTTTACTAACTATGTATATGACATTGCCAACCACTGTAGATGAGGTACTTATCAGCTTAGATAGCATTATTAACGATTGCCGAAACCGCGATAGCCGTGCGGGTTACTTTGCCGTGCTGTACCGGCAAATGACACTGGCCGTAAAAATAGGCATGATCAATGGCGCATTTGAGGATGCCCGCAGAATGGAGCGGCTGGATGTGATCTTCGCTAACCGCTACATCAGCGCGTGGCATGCTTATAATAGCAAGCAACCTTGCAGCAACTCGTGGTGCGCGGCGTTCGATGCCTGTAATACAACCAACCTGATAGTTTTACAGCACCTCATATTAGGCATAAACACCCACATTAACCTCGATCTGGGTATTGCCGCTGCCGAGTGTTGCCCCGGTGATAGCATCGGTGAGCTCGAAAATGATTTTAATAAGATAAATGATGTAATAGCCGAGCTGAGCAACAACATACAGGAAAAGCTGAGCCAGATATGGTTCCCCTTGCGCTTGCTCACCAAAATAAGCAATAACCGCGAGGATGCCATACTCAACTTCAGCATCGGCATAGCACGTAAGGCGGCATGGACAAATGCCTTGTTGTTAGCCTATCAGTCATCCCCCGATAAAGAGCAGCATATTAAGCTGATGGATGATAAGGTATTGCTGCTGGCCAATAGAATAGTCAGTCCCGGCTTTTGGGTGAGCTTTATATTGAAGCCCGTGCTGTGGATGGAAAGCAAGAGCGTAAAAAACATTATTGATATCCTACGAAAAGAAGACACCAAAGCAGCCCGAATATTGGAGTGATCTGTGGGTATTATTTATGCCTCTTTTCTCGCAGAATCATTTAATCTGTAAATAAAAGCGAATATGAGTGCTATATGTCACGAAAAATAGAAAATCATCTGAAGATATCGAAATCACTTAGCCTGTCACACATACGAATATGCCTTTCAAGGAGCTCCTCATAAGTCAACAGTTTTATATCATTAAAATCAAAATCTTTTTTTAGCTGCTCAATTAAATCTAAATGATCCTCTTTTTCACTTTTCGATCCCATAAACAAAGTATACTCATAGTTATCGTATAATCTATTCAGATATTTGCTGATATATTTAAGATTATTAGAGTTTTCAGATTCCATGTAAGATTGATATCTCTTAACCTGTCCAAAACTCTTTTTCGCTTTGCTAATAAAACGTTCATTACTTCGAATGATTTTCTGCGACCAGCGCTTTACTTCGAAAATTTCTGGTGATCTCAGGGAGTATTCGTGTGGTGTATTTATAAAGTCGGGAATATCTATTTTATTTCCCAATTTATATAAACGGGGTTCGTAAATAGGCTTTGAGTAATTTTCACCTAATAACAACGTATTATTGTTTTTAAGGAAGTCGTGCGTTTCCTTCTCCATATATTTAGATGGATTATAAGTTGCCCGATATATGTGTTTCTCAAACTGCTCGTTTCTTTGGTTTAACAACTGAGCATCGCTATTTGCCCATATATAATTGAGCCGTTTTGATTTTACATTAACAAAATCTTTTGTAAGAACCTTTAATCTATAATATGAAATAAACGCCTTTCGGTCATTGGGGTGATAAGTCAATGTTTTAGGATCTAATCCTATTAAATCTAAATCGTTAGCAAGAGAATATCTCCATTTCTTTATTGCTGATTTAATTGCGGTCCGGAGTTTTAAAGGATTTGTGGGGAAATCACTTACTACCTGATCAAAATCTGCCCTAACAGCACTGGATTGTTTATCATCATCTTCAATTAATAATATAGGTAGGGCTCTTAATTGAAAATTTTTAGATGAATATATATGTTCAGAGTTTCTAAGCCAACTCACAATTTCATTTGCGAAACTTACATTGACTTCCCAATCTGTAATAATAAAATCAATGTGTTTTTGCCCTTCAACTACTCGTTCTAAGAACTCTTTAGCCAAATTAAAATCATTGTATATATGTAGATCCTCCGATTCACAAAATGGCTTAAACCAGGCCATCGCCTCACTTTTATTAATCGCAAATCTTTTAGAGATATAAACAACCTGCATTTCAGCTTCTTTTCGAATCTAAAATAAAAGAAATTCAGGTCATTGGCTTTTACTTTGTGGAACTCATAGTTGGTCTAATAAATACTCAAATCGAGACATTGACATTCTTTCCACTTTCACTACTTGCCGGATCGTTCAGCCTGTAAATAAAAGCGAATATGGCAGCTGTTGCCACCACGCCGAAAAAATGCCATAAAAAGTGCGTGCCGATGCTCACCCACTGCCATTTATCGGCCACCCGAAAAAACAGGGCTACAGCGAATGAGAGCAGCGATGCCGCTACCAGTCCCGCGTTTCGCCATTGCATCCTATTAAGTAATAAGGCCAACGGCAGTACCACCATTACTACCATTACACCATAGTTAAGGCTGATGGCTAATTGAATATCCCGCAAGGGCATAAACATGCGGATGCCGGTTACCACGCCTATAAATATCAGTAAGGCCAGCATGCCATAATACCATTTGCCTAAAAGCTTGTGCCAAAAGTAAACGCTCGCCATAAGGCATAGCAAAGCGATGGGCACCCAATCCATGTAAATAAAAATTCGCCACTGGCGCAGGCCGTGGTAAATGGTACCGCCAATACTGGCAATAAGCAACAGATAAGTGGCAACACTCAAAAAGACATGCTCCCTGTTAAACCCCTTTAATTTTATAAGCCAATAAACAGCCGGAATAAAAAACAGTGCCGCCGTTATCATGTTAAGCGGTTCGGGCAGGTAGTGATGCAGATCGGTTTCAGTATAAAGCATACCGCCATCGGCAGGGCGTAGTTGAAACGGCATATACAAGTTTTGGTTGATAACGCTAAGATATGCTTAATGTTTACGACGTCATTATCAGCCAAATGTCAGGAAACACACCGCCTTTTAAACAAAGCACATTTCGCCTTCTCAACAAAGCAAACATTTTGATTTCAGGCATACATTTGTCTTAAATAAAAACATATCATCCTATGGAAAACATAACAAATAATTACAACGGCGCGCTACAGCACCCTGTAGGTTCAGGCTTTGATGCAGCATCAACAGCGGCCGATGTTGTAAAAGGCATTGACCTTAGCGGCAAAACAGCTATCGTAACCGGTGGCTACTCGGGCATTGGTGTTGAAACCGTAAAAGCCTTGGCCAACGCGGGCGCACAGGTATATATACCTGCCCGTACTCCCGAAAAGGCAAAAAAGAATTTAGAAGGTATACCTAATGTAACCCTGGTTGAACTTGACCTGATGGACCCGGCATCTATCGACGCTTTCGCGGATAGCTTTTTGGCAGAGAACAATGCGTTACACCTGCTGATCAACAACGCGGGTATCATGATGGCACCATTACGCCGCGACGCGCGCGGATATGAATCACAGTTCTCAACCAATCACCTGGGGCACTTTCAACTTACGGCGCGTTTGTGGCCTGCCTTAAAAAATGCTGATGGCGCGCGTGTGGTCAACGTATCATCATGGGGGCATCATATAGCGGAGGTAAGTCTGGACGATCCGAATTTTGAAACCAGCGAATATGATCCTTCAATTTCTTATGGTCGCGCTAAATCGGCCAATGTATTGTTTACAGTTGAGCTGGATAAACGCGGACAAGCCAACAATGTACGCGCCTATACCCTGCACCCGGGCGCTATATTTGATACCGACCTGAGCAGGGATGTGCCTAAAGAGGCCCTGGAATCATTCGGGGTTTATGATGAAGATGGCAATGTTAAACACGACCCTTATAATGGTTTTAAAAATGTGGAGCAGGGCGCTTCAACCACCGTATGGTGCGCTACCAGCCCTAAGCTGGATAACATTGGCGGCGTTTATTGCGAAAACACAGAGATAGCCGAAATTGATACCGAATGGAAAGGCTTTGATCCTGAACACTTCGCTATAACCAAAGGGGTAACAGCACAAGCTGTTAACGGCGAAACCGCCCAAAAACTGTGGACACTGAGCGAGCAATTAACCGGCGTTCAATTCAACGCGGATTAATCCTCATTCTTTAAAAAGGGAACGCATTTATTCGTAGCCGGATAAATGCGTTTCTTTGTATAAAACATAGCTATCAATATGTCGATATACTGGAGCTCACCCAACGAGATCATGCTGCCCTGCATACAGGAGAAGTATTTTAAGCAGGAGCTCATCTCCGGCGATCATTCGTTTGGCCGCATCATATCCGGTGAGGTAAACGTGCTTATTGCCGAAAAAACGCATGTGCTTAACGCGGGCGACACCTTTTTTTGTCCGCGTAACCAGTTGTGTACCTTCATCAAAACATCAAAGGATGGCAAGCCTTACAGCTCCATCATGATCAGTCTGCGGGCCGAGCGGTTGAAGGATTTTTATACCCGCCATAACATAGCGCCGGTACCCAAACATCATCACGGCATCAGGCAATATAATAATCACCCTTTGCTGGAGAGTTTCTTCGGCTCCATACTGCCCTATTTTGGTTTGGATGGTGAGATACCGCCGCCTATCGTCAGCGTAAAAATTGAGGAGGCGATAACCATACTACGCACCCTCGACGCGGATATTGACCGCTGCCTGGCCAACTTTTCGATACCCGGTAAAATTGACCTGCCCGATTTTATGGAGAAGAACTTTATGTTTAACATGCCGCTCCAAAAATTCGCTTACTTTACGGGGCGCAGCCTCACCACCTTTAAAACCGATTTTAAAAAGGCATTCAGTATTAGTCCGCAACGCTGGTTAACCCAAAAGCGGCTGGAGCTGGCCCATTACCAGTTAAGCGAACAAAAACGTAAGCCCGTTGATATTTACCTGGAGGCGGGTTTCGAGAATCTTTCTCACTTCTCGTTCGCGTTTAAAAAGCATTTTGGCTACGCGCCAACATTGGTTACGGGCACATCCTGACCTGTAAAAAGATAACAGCCGGGGGCGTTTCTCATTTAGGCTACAAATGTCCCCATTTAGACTACAAGCGGGCAAACATATAAGCCCACCTTTGTTGTATTAAAACTTAAAATATCAATTTATGGAACATTCAAATAAAGTATGGTTCATTACCGGCGCATCACGTGGTTTTGGTCGCGTTTGGGCCGATGCCGCCCTTAAACGTGGCGACAAGGTTGTAGCTACCGCCCGCAAGCTGGATAGCATTGCCGAACTAAAAGATAAATATGGCGACAACGTTTTAACCCTCGAGCTCGACGTTACCAATACCGAGCAGGTTAAAAGCACCATCGCGCAAGCACACGCGCATTTTGGCCGTTTGGATATTGTGCTTAACAATGCCGGCTACTCGCTGGTAGGTACAATTGAAGAAGCAAGCGCCGAGGATGTTAAGGCTATGTATGATACCAATATATTCGGCCCGCTGGCGGTGATACAAGCGGCATTGCCTTTACTGCGCGAGCAAGGTTACGGCCACATAATGGGTACATCAAGCAACCTGGGGCATGTTACCCTGCCGGTTATTGGTTACTACGCTTCATCAAAATGGGCGTTTGAGGCCATACACGAAAGTTTGGCCGAGGAGGTGAAAGCCTTTAACATTAAGGTTACCATTATTGAGCCGGGCGCTTACGCTACCGAATTTGGCAGCCAAGATTCGCTGAAATTTGCCGCCGGTATGGATATTTATACCGACTATAAGAACCAGTTTTTTGAAAGCCTGAAAAACATGGAACGCGGCGACCCGAACGCTACCCCTGATGCCTTGTTTAAGGTGGTTGACTCAGAAAACCCGCCGCTGCGCTTTAACCTGGGCGCCAATAACCTGGCATGGACAGAGGGCGCTTACAACCAACGCCTGGCCTCGTGGCGCGAATGGCAGGATGTAGCCGTATCGGCACAAGGGCAGCCTAAGTAAAACCCACACCGTACTTGATTAAACACAAATGATAACCGATATTTAAACATAATATCGGTTATCATTTTATTGGTTTTTGATGATGAAGAAAGAAGATAACATTCCGCATAAATTTGAATCGCTGGCTGATGCTTACCGGGCCTTTGGCCTGGCCAAACCAAAGCACCCGCTTATTGGGGTATTGAACGGTCCTGACGATATTTCGCCCATGCTGGTACCGCACCAAAACCATGTGCTCAGCTTCTACAAAATATCGTACAAGCCCAAGCTGGGCGGCAAGCTTAAGTATGGCCAAAGCTATTACGATTTTGATGAGGGTGGCCTGCTGTTCGCTTCGCCGGGGCAAATTATAGGGGCTAATAATAACGATGCCAGTGTGTGCTCGGCGTTTACACTGCTTATTCACCCCGATTTCTTTTTGGGTTACCCGCTGGCCAAAACCATTAAACAGTACGGCTTTTTCTCGTACTCGGCCAACGAAACGCTGCATTTGTCGGAAGAAGAAAAGGCAACCATTATGTCCATATTCATGATGATCGATACCGAGCTGAGCAGCCGGATAGATGATTTTAGTCAGGACGTGGTGATTGCCCAGATAGAGTTGCTGCTTAACTATGCCAACCGCTTTTACAAGCGCCAGTTCATTACCCGCAAACCGTTGAACAATGACTTGCTGCAAAAGCTGGAAGACCTGCTGAACAACCACTTTGACAATGAGAACGCGCTAAGCCGGGGCATACCCACCGTGGCCTACCTTGCCGAACAACTCAACCTAACACCAAGTTATTTAAGCGATATGCTGCGCTCCCTTACCGGACAAAACGCCCAACAACATATACACGATAAGCTGATAGAAAAGGCCAAGGAAAAACTATCAACCACCAACCTATCGGTAAGTGAAGTAGCCTACGCGCTGGGGTTTGAGCATTCGCAATCGTTCAGTAAGCTGTTTAAAACAAAAACCAATCTGTCGCCGCTGGAGTTTAGGCGGGCGTTTAATTGAAAGGGGTAGATTGACTTATTCATTTGGGGCTTACTTTTCAGATGCTATTTTAGTAGTTTGCTCAACAGCGACTGCATGATCAATAATATCTATTTGAATTCCATATTTTAGATAATCATAAAAACAAACCATTTTTCTAATGTCTGTATTCTTCTTGTTGTCTTCATTATAATTATCTTTTAAGAATTCAAGTAATTCGTCCAAATCTATATTTTCCTTTTTTAGAAATGGAATATAGTAAAGAGCGTGTTTATTGCCATACTTGGTAACTAAATCAGCTATTCCTGTGCAATTGTCCTTTATTTCTGTATGCTTTCTAAGATAAGTGATACTTTTAGGATAGTATATTTTAACAGTGTTCTCTTTAACTGCTTTAACAACCTTCACACCATAATTCCCAGTTTCGAACAATTGACCGTTATCGTCAAGTTCACCACTTTGTCTTAGATATTTATATAGCGGTAAATAAGTATTTCCTTTAAATAACTTTGGCAATACATCTTTTATAACAATTTCCGCATCCCATCCTTTGTTATCATGGATGATGTCTTCAAAAATATTGTCGTTGGATATACCAATATATCCCTGCTCGGAATATAAATTTGCAACACCCACACCTATTACAAACTGAACATCATCATCGTCTTTAATATTGTCCAAATCCCCGACCAGCATAGTTTTAACTGGATTATTTGTTTTGATTAGCTCGTAAACAGCATTACGGCATTTCCGTAGCACCTTAATTGGCAATCTTTGTTTAAGACTTGCTAACACCTTATACAGTGGTAGAAATGAATTAAGCTTAATATGTTTGATTGGCAGGGGCATACGCTCAATAACTATATTCCCGTCGAGCATTTGCATATCTTCAACGTCAGGTGACCATTCTACAAATATTAAACGGTCACGTAACTTTTCGATATTACTGTTATCGACACATTCTACAATCGAGTTGAGAATACTTATAATATTCGAATCAGATAATGAGTAACCTAAGAATATTATAGGATGTTCGGCAAATATGGTAAATAATTTTGCTGCAAGAAATTGGTTTTTTTTATGAAAGGAAACATAATCTTCAGTAGTGACTACTATGCTTTCAGGTTGACCAACTGTCCCATGAATTTTATATATCTCACCAATTGCAGTATTATCAGAAAACAACAATTGATTTTGACCGATAAAAACTTCAAAATCTTCAAGCAAACTGTTCGTAAACTCGTCCCAATTAGTTGTTATCACACCATCTATAACTGCTGAGCGCAGCAAATCGATTTCTTCATTGTAATCATTATTGAGAACAGCCATTTCGCTTACAAACTGTGCTAATTCAATTTTGAAAGGCTGTTGTACACTTAATTGCGCTTGTCGACTAAATTTCTCCCTGTTGGCTGCAAATGTTTCTGACGTCCACCAAATCTTATGAAAATGTTCCGCTAAGATACTTGCGAGTTTTGGCAAGTCACCCTCAACTTGAGATGCATAAAAGCCAAATTCATATGGAAGCTCTAATCGTCTTGAAAATGCGGACAATAAATCATACCAAGTAGGCAAATTTAAATACCTGCGAGACAAACCAGATCCAATAAAAAGGTAAGGGCTTGTGTTAAAAAGGTCTAAGTGAGATTTAAACTTTGCACTAAAATGAACAATGCTCATTATCTTCTAAAGTTGATTAGTTTAAACATACATATTTTTAAAACCTTAAACAACGCCCTCTTTAATATGTATACCATATTCTAATTCAATGCTGTCCGAAATTCCAAATCTCACCCCTCCTTCCTATCTTCGGATAATGAAGCCTATGTTAAAACATCTGATAATTGCCGTGTTGCTTATAGCTGACCTGTCCTGCTTTGCGCAGGATGCCCGCACGTTGATAAAAGAAGGCAGCGAACTGGCCGATAAAAAACAATACACTAACGCCATCGAAAAATACAAGGCGGCCCTAACCCTGGAGCCCAACAACAGCACCGCCAACTACCAAATGGCCTTTAGCCTGAATGCGGCCGGTAAGGCTAAGGAGGCTATACCATACGCGCAAAAAGTAACCACATCAGATGCTTCGGCGGCGGTAATATCATCGGCTTACAGCCTGATGGGTAACATTTACGACAAAAGTGCGCAGCCCAAACCGGCGATCGATAATTACCTGCAAGCCATAAAAACCGATTCGGCAAATTATAAGCTGCATTATAATTTAGCACTGGTTTATTTCCGCGCCCGGCAATATGCTCAGGCGGAAAAAAGCGCACTTAAGGTATTAGCCCATGAACCCAAACACACAGGCAGTATACGTTTATATGCCCTGGTAACCTTTCACCAAAACAAACGGGCACCGGCGTTATTGGCGCTCTGTTATTTCTTATCACTCGATCCCGATGGCGCCAGCAGTGCCGAGGCTTACGGCAACCTGCAAAGCATCCTTAAAGGCGGTTCGCTTAAAATTGCCCCCGGCGAAAAACCACCCGTTATTGACGCCCAAACCCGTGAGCTTAACCAGGCGATAGTTACCGCGGTAAGCACTGTTGATAAAGGCAAACAAGCCCCGGCAGCACTCTTGAGCAAACAACTAAGCGCGGTATTTACAAACATAGGCGGCATTACTCAAAAACGATCAACCGACGCGCCGTTCTTTAACCATCTGGCCACACACTATGCGCAGCTGGCACAAAGCAACCGCATGCCCGCCTTTGCCAATTATATAAGCCAAAGTGTTGATAAGGCGGCCGCCGCGTGGGTAAAAGCACATAGTGCCGAGATGAGCGGGGAGTGGTAAATGCGCTTATTCTATTTAAAATACCCGCTCGGCTGTTTTGAGGACATTAATATTTGGCATTAAGCCATTTAATTAATTTTATATAGATGCAAAGCTGAATTTATATTCAACACAGCATTTGTTTAATATATTATACATCATACATTCGTCCAATCAACTAAAACTCACCGGTGTTATAACATTACGGGTGTTACAAAATTGCCATTTTCATAATTTGCAATAAATTATTTCGTAAAACACTGATTTACCCGCCTCATTTTTCAGAAGTTAAGATAATATCAAAAGAAAATTAAATTTTTTGATAAATCGCTTTACCTTTTGTAAAAACAATTATTTATATTTACCGATAACGACGATTAAAACATGGAAAGTGCTGGTTGTTAGATAAAACGTTTTAATTATATCGTTACTAAAATTCTAACTTTTATCATTTAATTAATTTAAACCGGCATGCCTATGGCAAAACACTTGACCTATCTACCCCTACCGACGCTGACAGTAACACGACTGAGTAAACCTCAGTTATCTATATAGTTACTGCGTCGATAGCAAAAATTTTAATGATGTAATTATTGGTACCGAAGGCCTTAAAGCCTTTGTATCAAAGCATAATAATAACGTGCCTTTTTAGGCGCGCTGGTAACTTTTTGTGCCTTTTTTACGGGGCATATTTCTTCTAAACAATTAACTATTAAACTTTTAACAAATTAACTTATGAATCTAATGAAGTTAACCAGCCGGGCATTTACCATGCTATGCCTGTCGTTGGTGATCTGCTCGGGATGTAAGAAGGATGAGGCCAGGCATTATGACCTGTTGCCACCTGATCCGGAAGACGTAACCAGCACGGCTACCATAACGGTGAATTACGATAACTCGGGCGGGCCTACCGCTAATGAAGGATCGCCAAAGGTTATTGACGGGGATCTTGACTCTAAATTCCTGAATAACTACAACGCTGCAATGTATATGCAGTTAGGTTTTAACAAGGCGCAATGTGTTACTACTTACACATTAACATCAGCCAATGACGCGCCTACCCGTGATCCAAAAAACTGGACCATAACAGCATCAAACGACGGCGAGAACTGGGTAACACTTGATACACAGACCGACCAAGCCTTTGCTGCCCGCAGAGAAACAAAAACATACGAGTTTGAAAACGGCACAGCTTATACCTATTACCGCATGAATGTTACCGCCAATGGTGGTTCAACACTATTTCAGCTGGCCGAGTGGCGTGTGATCGCAATCCCCTTATTAGATCAATAATTATCACTATTAAACTAAAAAAGAAATTATGTCCCTAAATCGACTCTATAATATTCTGAGTGCCGGATTGAAAGATGGTAAGCGCATAGCATTCATAATGGTATGTATGCTTATGGCCTTTAAAGCAAGCGCGCAAGAGCAAATACTACAGGTTTCAGGTACCGTTAAGGATGAATTTAACGTAACCCTTCCCGGTGTAACCGTTACCAACATGAACAGCAATAAAGCCGCCATGACTGATGTTAACGGTAAATTCAGCATCCAGGCTAAACGTGGCGATTCAATCTCGGTAACCTACGTAGGTTTTAAACCATATACTACAGCCGTAAAAGATGTTATTAATATCACTGTTACCTTGCAAGCCGCATCAAACAGCTTAAATGAGGTTGCGATCGTAGGTTTCGGTCAGCAAAAAAAATCGAGCCTTGTAGGCGCGCAATCAAGCGTCAACCTGGAGGATATTAAACAACCCGTAGCAAACCTGAGTGCTACATTAGCAGGCCGCATAAGCGGTTTGGTTGGTGTACAACGATCAGGCTTACCCGGCCAAAACAGTGCCGACCTTTGGATACGCGGTATATCTACCTTCAATGCTAACAACTCAGCAGCGCCACTTATTGTGCTTGATGGAGTACAGGGTCGTGATCTTGACAACATTGACCCGGAGGATATATCATCATTCACCATATTAAAGGATGCTGCCGCTACAGCAGTTTACGGTGTGGCCGGTGCAAATGGTGTTATATTGATAAATACCAAAAAAGGTAACACAGGCAAAACCAACCTGATGTTCAACTACAACCAAGGTATTACTCAATTTACCAAACGCCCCGAGCTTACTGATGGTGTTACTTACATGACTTTACGTAATGAGGCTGCTTTGGCGAGCAATCAGTCTAAACAATACAGCAATAATTATATTAACTCAACTATACTGAATGAAGACCCCAACCTATACCCTAACGTGGATTGGATGGACGCTTTATTCAAAAATACCTCACAAAACCGCAGAGCGAATTTTAGCGCCCGTGGTGGTAGCGAAAATTCTACCTATTACATTTCGGCGGCTTACTATGATGAGGAAAGTTTGTTAAGAACCGATGCTTTACAGAGCTACAACGCATCAACTAAATTTAAGCGTTATAACTTTACATCAAACGTTACCACCAACTGGACAAGTACTACTAAGTTCGAGTTGGGTGTTCAGGGTAACATTCAAAACCTGAACTACCCTGGTGTAAGCCCTAATGATGCTTTTTCTAATGTAATGCAAACCAACCCGGTTTTATACCCGATCATGTATCCGGGTAATTTTGTTCCGGGTATTAGTCAAGCAGGTGCGCAGCCAAACCCTTACGCGCAGATCACTCAAACAGGTTACCAAAACATGTTTAGTAACCAGGTATTATCAAATGCCAGGTTAACACAGGATCTGAAATTTTGGGTGCCGGGTTTAACATTTTCAGCCCTATACTCATTTGACGTATTTGGCTCACACACCATAGCACGTACCAGAGAGCGCAGTAGCTACAGCATTAACAGGGCAAATCCTTATAATGCGGACGGCTCTGCAAACCTGACCATTGTTAGGCAAGGACGCGATGAATTAGGCTTTGCAAGAGCTAATGATGCTAACCGCCAGTTTTACACCGAGGCATCATTAAACTATGACCGTACTTTTGGAGAAAAACATCACGTAACCGGTTTGGCTTTATTTAATCAACGCGAAAGAACACAGGCTTTTGCGAATGATCTTACCTCATCATTATCATATCGTAGCCAGGGTTTAGTTGGCCGTGGCTCATACTCTTATGATGATAAGTATTTTTTTGAAGCAAGTTTTGGCTACAATGGTTCAGAAAATTTTGCTCCAAGCAAAAAATTCGGTTTCTTCCCGGCATTTGGTGTAGGCTGGATATTGTCAAAAGAGAAATTCTTTGAGCCTTTGAAAAACACATTCCAATACTTTAAGTTACGTTACTCTGATGGTTCAGTAGGCGATGGTGGTAACGGCGGCAGAAGGTTTGGTTTCTTAACCATAATAAATACCGGTGCTGGTGGCTATACCTTTGGTAATGGCAATGGCAATACAGGCTATGGTGGCACTGCAATATCTGATTATGGCACTGAAGTTCAATGGGCTAAATCACATAAAAGGGATTTAGGAATTGAATTTTACACCTTAAATTCAAATTTGACCGTAACTGTGGATCTTTTCCATGAAAAACGGACAGACGTATCGCTTCCAAAAACCTTCCTGCCTGATTTAATAGGCTTAATTTCTAAACCTACAGGTAACGTTGGTGTTTTAACTAACAAAGGTATTGACGCTACAGTGCAGCTTAACCCTACCAAATTAGGTGAGTTTACATTAGATGTGCGTGGTACCTTTACCTACAATCGTGATAAGGTAATTGAAAATGCCCAGCCTATGCAGCCTTATCCTTATATGGAACGCCGCGGTGTTAACTATCTGTCAACATTTGGTTATGTTGCTGAAGGCCTTTTCCAAAGCCAGGCAGAAATTGATGCTGCACCGAACCAATCAACACTGTTAGGCACTGTTAGACCGGGAGATATCAGGTATAAAGATTTAAATGGGAACGGAGTTATTGACCAATATGACCAAACCCGCATTGGTAATGGTGATGTGCCTACTACCATATTTGGTTTAGGCTTTAACTTACAATATAAACGTTTTTATGTTGGCTTATTCTTCCAAGGCACCAGCGGCGCTCAAAGGCTGTTAGGTGGCGATGGTATAATCCCTTTTAATAACAGTACCGGTGCTGAACGTAGTAACCTTTTTGCTATTGCTGAGGACCGCTGGACACCTGAAAATCCTAACCCGAATGCTTTTTACCCACGTTTAGCGTATGGTAATGCCGCTAACAGAAATAACTCTGTAGCATCAACGTGGTGGGTTAAGGATGTTGATTTTATCCGCCTGAAAACAGCAGATTTTGGTTACAACCTGCCACAAGGCACGCTTAAAAGCATAGGTATGAAAAGCGCGCGTATATATGCGCAAGGTTACAACTTACTATACTGGAGCCCTTTCAAATTATGGGACCCTGAACTCAACACAGGGAATGGTACTGCTTACCCTAATACCCGAACAATTACTTTAGGATTACAGGCTAACTTTTAAGCATACTTAGAAACAAAGAAATATTTTAAGCAATATGAAAAAGATTATATATGCAGGTTTGATTTTGCTGGTAGGCATGAGCTCCTGCAAAAAATATCTGAGCCAGGTGCCGGATGATGTACTTACAGAGGATAAGATATTTAACACAAGAAATAATACAGATAATTTTTTGGCGAATATTTACAACTCTATCCCTAACGAACTACAGCAACGCTTTACCGGTTCTGAAAACTCAGGCCCATGGATCGCAGCATCTGATGAGGCTAAATATACCTGGGATTTTAATTATGCTAACAACATGATATCAGGTACCTGGAGAAGCGATGACGGCAGTGTAGCTGTTTTTTGGGCAAATTACTACCGTGCCATACGTAATGCTACTTACTTTATACAACATATAGAGGATGCGAACCCATTAGAACTTGATCAAACTGTTAAAACACGCTACAAAGCTGAGGCGCGTGCATTAAGAGCCTTATATTACTTTTGGTTACTACGTACCTATGGCCCGGTGCCAATTATTGGTGAAGAGGTACTTGATGTAAACGCTCCTATAGAAACCTTGCGATTGCCGCGTGCGCCATTTGATCAGGGCATTGATTATGTGGTTAGCCAGTTAGATACGGCTTATAAATATCTGCCGGTAAATCCAACATCAAGCCAGTGGGGCAGAATGACCAAAGGCATGTGTAAAGCGTACAAGGTTGAAGCCTTGTTATACAAAGCCAGCCCGTTATACAATGGCAATACGGAGTATGCCGCATTAAGAAACGCTGATGGCACACAGCTTATAAGCCAAACTACCGATGTTACAAAATGGGCAGCAACAGCTACCGCGGCTAAAGAGTTTATAGATGAGTTTGTACCAACCACCTACAGCCTCTACACTGTATCAAACAGCGACCCGTTTACAGCTGCTTATTTGGCATGCCGCAATGTGGTAACTACTGATTGGAACAGCGAGTGGATATTTGCCCGTTCAAACAGCGGCAGTTATTCACAGTATGATCGTACACCTAAACACGTAGGTTCACCAGAAACCAATGGCGGTTTTCAGGGTGCAGGTTCATTGGGTGTAACACAAACCATGGTTGATGCTTATTTTACAGCTAACGGCCGCTCAATTGATGATCCGGCATCAGGCTATGTATCTACCGGTTTTACAAGCTACCAAGCCCCTATGGATGATGTATCAAGAAGCATTTACAGCCAATGGGCAAACCGTGAGCCGCGTTTTTATGTAGGTGTTACTTACAATAACAGCGCATGGCTTAACAGGTTGGGTGACAACGCCGCATTGATCACCAACTTCTTTTACAATGGTAACTCAGGCAGGGTACATAGTATATCAGACGTTTCGCCAACAGGTTACTGCGTACGTAAAAACGTAACTAACGGTGATGGCGCCAGAGGTATGGTATTATTAAGATTAGCCAATATTTACTTAGATTATGTTGAAGCGCTTAACGAGTCTGACCCGGGTAATGCTGATATATTAACGTACCTTAATATGATCCGTCAGCGTGCCGGCGTACCACAATATGGCAGTACAGATCTGCCTGCTCCTGCTGGTCAGGCTGCTATGCGCGAAGCTATCCGCAAAGAGCGCCGTGTAGAGCTTGCTTTCGAGAGCGTTCGCTTCTTTGATACCCGTCGTTGGAAGATAGCCGAAACTACCGATGGTGGTCCGTTCTATGGTATGGATATGAGCAAAAATGATAACACTTTTTATAATAGAGTATTGATTGAAACGCGCTCATTCCGTAGAGATCGTGATTATTTGTTTCCGATACCGAACAGTGAGATGTTAAATAACAATAACTTAGTTCAAAACCCCGGATGGTAAATTAAACAGGCTGCCCGTAATGCTTATGGTTACGGGCAGCTTAATTTTATAGTTAAGCTGTAAGAACAGTTAATTTTTTTTTCAGAACACGGCTATGCGTAGTGGAAAACGTAAACCGTGTTCTGTTTTTTTAAGAACGATTTTCTATCTTGACAACAAACCAATTATAAATTATACATCTGCAAAAAAATGAAGAAAGCATATTTAGCTGCCGTAGTGCTGGGCCTTGCCGCTACAGTGGGTTGCAGCAAAAAAACAACCGTTACACCAAGCAATAACAATAATACCGGAGGCGCAAACATTGAACCTGCCGATGCCCCTGCCCTTACCTGGCAGGAACATTGGTTTGAGCATGCGCAAAACCTAAGCCGTATATCATATGATGATAATGTGGTTATTTACTACGATAAAGATGTTCGCCGTGATATTGTATGGCCTAAAACCTATATGGCACAAGCATGGGTGTACACCAAAAAAACCTATGGTGCATTTGGCGATGATCCGCGTTTATACGCCGTATTTCATTCAGGCAAATACTCTGGTGGCCACCCATCAACCTATATGGATGCCAGCCACGATTACCATAACGTTACCGATTGCGGATCGGGCGACATGAATGCCTGGGTAAGCGGCGCGGGTAACGATATTGATCTGGCCACGCATGAGATAGGCCACATTGTTGAAGGCGCCGCTAAGGGTGTGCATGGCTCGCCGGCATTTGCTATTTGGCATGATAGTAAGTGGATGGAAATATACCAGTACGATGTATACCTCGGCCTTGGCCGTAATGATGATGCCGTACGCTGGCATAACCTGAAACAGCAAACCACGGATGATTTTCCGCGCCAGGGCACACATTGGTACCGCGACTGGTTTTACCCTATTTACAGCGAACATGGTAAAACCAAAACGCTTACAGGCTTTTTCACCCTGCTATCAAAGTACTTCCCTAAACGCACGTACAACAATGGCAAGCAAACCTATCCTGAATACTCTCGCGATCTGAACTACGGTGAATTTATACACTTTTGGAGCGGCGCTGCCGGTGCCGACCTGAAAGAGCTTGCCCTTACCGCCTTTGGCGACAAGGATGAGTGGGGTAATGATTGGCAGGCTCAATTAGACAAAGCCAAAACTGATTTTCCGGATATAAAGTATTAAGCTACCTTATCATGAAAAACAAAAAAACCGCCGGTTAACTCCGGCGGTTTTTTGTTTTAAATAACTATCAATCTAAGGGGCGTTGTTTTAACCTTACGGCGCTTATTCGCCAGAAGGTGCCGTCGCAACAGCCTTTATTTTCAAGGTTACCCACAAAGCCTAATGATACCTGCTGGGCCGAGGTAAGCGTAAAACTTATTTTATGCGTACCGGTCAGGCTTGTTTTGGCATAACCTAAAGAGGATGCTATATTCTCGATATCCGGAATGGTTGTGCCCGCGGCGGCAACGGTATAAAAGTTACCGTTTTGTGTACAATCGGGTATATCCATCTCCAGGGTATAAACACCGGCCGGCAGGTTAACGGTTTGGTATATTTTACCGTTGGTAATGGTGGTCATGTTATCTGTAGACCAGCCGGCCTCCATGGCCAGCTGCGGCCCGCCAAACCAGTAATCAACACCCCCAAATTTCACACCCGGCGATTGGGTAAAGTTTAACACGGTGGCATTAGTTATCCAATCTTTAGGGATGCCCCACCTGTCGCCACGCACGCTGGTTTCAAACGGCACTTTGGTATTGCTGAGGTATTGCGAGGTTACCTCTTTTGATATACCCACCTGTACCGGCGCGGTGTAAAAGGTATCAATACTGGTTGCTTGCGGCAAATACAGCGTACGGTACGTTAATGATACCGCACTCGATGCCAGATCACTAAACACCGTTTTATCTTCATCAATAGGCACCCTGATGGTTTTTTCGCCGGTGGTTGATTGATAGGTTATTTCGGTAGCAATGGGCCCTGCCGAGAGATCGATAGGCAACCATTCTACTTCGGTATTGGCACCTAAAACCGCCGCGCCGCTTACCACACGGTTACTTAAGGAGTTAATGTAACGCGGCCCATACACCTGCCCAACTGCATTAACCGCTACCGAGCTGTTGCCATCGGCATCATAAGTGTATATCGTAAAGTTTTTGATGCCTTCCTCAAGCGGGAATACGCGCTCGAACAATCGCGGATCAGTAGCCATGTTTATGTCATACATTACCGAATCCTTGCCGCTGTTCCAGAGTATCTTCATCCTGGTGATCTTGGGGTCGGCTTTGAGCATAGCGCTGATCTTGATACGCTCGTTGCCCGACAGGAATTTAACCGAATCGGCTTTGCCGGTGTAAATGATCTCGCCGCCCTCCTTATATTTCTTGAACTCATCCCATTTTGAGCAGGAGAAGGTTAGCAGGGAGATACTCACCGCTGCCAGCGCCATTTTTATTTTATGTTGAAGTTGTGGTTTCATAAATTTTCAGTTTTAATAAATTTAAAGCGTTGAACCATAAACCTCTAACTCATTGATGCTTTGCGCCGTGCCGCCCGCCCAATTCTCGAGGCAGCGTATACGTATGTAGCGTACCTTGGGCGCGTTAAGGTCAACCTCCCAGCTAAAGCCCGCCGCCGCGGTAGCCTGATCCTCGGCATTATCATTACCATAGGGCAAGCCCGATGGCTTTTTAACTTCGTAGGTACCCATTAACGTCCAACTGGCATCCAACGCGCCGTTGAGTGACGGACTTGACGAGCCGTATATCTCGAACCTGCGCATGGTTGACAGGTAGTAGAACCTTGTCCCTTCGGGGAAAGGCCGTATCCATATACGGCTTATTTTGGCTGATACACCGGTATCAAACGTAATCATGTGTGGGTCGGGGCCGCCGGTTACCTGGGCGGTAAAGCTTACATATGGCCAGCCTAACAAGCCATCCCAGGCATACTCCAGGCGGGCGCCGTTGGTTACCTGCGGCGCATCGCCCGGCAAAACATAACCCCTGAATTTTGTAGGATCGAGCTTGGCCTCGTAAATAGGCTTAACATTCTGGTACAAGGTATCAGAGCTGTTACCCCATTTATCCTTAACATAAATAGCGAACTCCTGCGTGGTGGTATCCAACCCCCTGATTTTCGATAGTATCTCATCAGTACGGGTGTACACGCTCTTAAAGTTATCTACCTCAAACTGGTTAAAGGCGTTGCGGCGCATTACTATAATGGCCACGTTATCGCGCGTTGGGTTCAACGCGCTCAGGTTATAACCACCAAAGGCATTGAGCACCTCAATGGTTTTAAACACCTTTTTAAACGGCGCCTCCAATGGTCTTATCTTAACAACCACGGGCGATGATAATACCTCGCTGCGGCTTACCGAATACAGGCTTACCTCATGCTCGGCAGTATCGGCAAAGCCCTCAACCGTAAGTGTATCTTTGTAGTACGATGATTTGGTTTCGCCCATTTCACCGTTTGATAGTTTGTAAACCGCCTTTACGTAAAGCAGATTTTTATCATTAGGCAGCTTATAAGTGATCCGGGCCTTACCGGCCAAATTTTCAACACTTACATTGCTTACCACCTGCGGCACCGAACCATCACCGCCCGAGGGGGTTTTAAAATCAAGGTCTTCCTTACAGGCTGCCAGCCACAGGCCCATTACTGCTAAGGCTATATATCTTATTGATCTGATCAATTTCATAACTCAACTATTTAATATTAATACTTACCATCCCGGGTTTTCAACCAGCTTAGGGTTACGCCTTATCTCGTAGTTACCAATAGGCCAGAAATAATCGCGCGGGGCGATGAAGGTTTGGCCGAATACGGTACGCTCAATATTGTAGCTCTCGGTGGTTTTACCCAGTATGCTAAAGCCGGTAATATCCTTATTCAGCTCCTCGGCTGATAGCTTCCAGCGGCGCAGATCCCAAAAGCGTTGACCCTCAAATGCCAGCTCTATCATACGCTCACGCTGAATGATTGACCGCAGGCCATCCTGTGTACCATACTTGCCCGGGTTGCGCGAAAAGTTACTCCACGATTCAACCACCCCACGTAAACCGGCACGCAGCCTCACCCTGTCGAGGTACGATATCGCCATGGGCGATGCCGGTTCAACCTCGTTCAGGGCCTCGGCATACATCAGGTATAGGTCGGCAATACGTATCTCAGGCCATGGGTAGGCTTTCCAGGTCGGGGCGTTGTTACTATTGGTTGTTGATTCCCAATGCACCAGCTTTTTTATAAAATACCCGGTTTCGTTCCAATTGGTAAAGTGCCCAAAGCCGGATATCTGCGCATTCTTCATCTGCACATACATGCCGTTAACATCGCTGCCGGTGGTGGTACCATCCTTCATGTACCAGCGGCCGCCATCAAAACCCAGGTCGGCATAAAAGCGGGGTTCCCTGTCGTAATTAAGGCGCGCGGTGGCAAAGCCGGGTTCAATGTAAAACTGCTCGGTAGTAACAGCAGTACGGGTTTGGGTATAGTTGGTAAAATCAAGCGTTTTATCCTCCTCAATAGGCACTCCGTTCTTACTATAGAACATTTTGGCTATTTTGATAGGCGCCGCCCAAACACCCTGTAGCTGAAACCTATCTACATTACTGCCACGCACCAGCGGTGGCATACATAATGCTTCGTTCACGAAATAGCTGTTTGATAAGCCCCAAACCACCTCGGTGCCCCACCTGTCGGTTATAGCGTTACGAATGTTGAGCTGTGTTTTGGTTTCGGCGCTCAGGTTATAAACATCATTACGATACTCGTACAAGGCATTGCCATTAGCCTCGGCGGCATCAATAGCGGCCTTGGCGGCATCGCGAGCTTTTTCCCATTTGCTTTGATCAATGGTTGCGTTGAACAAAGCGACGCCATCCTTATCGGTAAAGCCGGCAAAATCACTGTTACCATTAAACAGCGGGCTCGCGGCCATCAACAGCAGTTTGGCCTTTACCGCCAAAGCTATCGACTGGGTAACACGGCCCAGCTCCTTATTCTCATCCACAATACGTGGCGGCAGTTTGGCAACAGCGGCATCCAGCAGGTTTGATATGTAGGTAACGCACTCATCAACCGGCATACGTTTGTAGTACAAGTCCTCGGGCGCTGATGATTCGGGCGCGTTAACATCAATAATAGGCACCGGGCCATACATCCGCAGTAAATAATAATGATAGTAGGCCTTCAAAAATTCTACCTCGCCTATCCATCTTTCCCTTTCTGAGCGGCTTAGGTCGGGCACCTTGGTTTCATCCTTTATATTCTCTAAAAAGATGTTGCAATGGCGTATACCCCTAAACATAACCAGGTAGTTGAACCTGCCGTCGCCGCCTTTAAGGTCGCCGCCCCATTCGTTAAACAGTGGCCTGTCCTTATTTTGTTGCCCCTGCGCAATGCGGAACGCCGGGTGCCAGTGTGCCTGGTCGCTTTGCGGTAGCCATATCTCGTCGCCGCTCATCATACCCGCGTTAAACCAACCATCGCCATTTTTAGGCAGGTACGAGTAGCAGGTGAACAGGTATTTTTCGGCCTCGGTACGCAGCTTAAAGGCGTTTTCAATAACGGCCACATTATCGGGCACTATATCCAGATATTTTTTACAGGCCGATAAGCCCGACGCTATGGCAAATAAACCTGCAACAGCTATAAACCGGCTTTTTTTGCCATATATTACCCTGCTGATGCCTTTTGCAAATGCACCGCGGGCGTTGTTAATATTTTTAAGTGTATTCATTGGTTGTTGCTGATGGTTAAAAGTTAACTTGTACCCCAAGGTTGTAAAGCGATTGCAGCGGATAGTTTAACCCATTGCCCCGCATCTCGGCATCCCAAAGCTTAAATCCACTGATAATGAACAGGTTGGTGGCCGAAAAATACAGGCGCGCCCGTTGCATCTTTACTTTCTTCAGCTTATCAAAGGTGTAGCCGAACTCAAAATTTTTGAGGCGTAAAAAGCTGCCGTTACGCATCCACCAGGTTGATATTTCGTTGTTATTATCAATACGATAGGTGCTCAAACGAGGCCAGAAGGCGTACATATTAGGGTTACTTTCTGACCAGTAATCATTAGCCACGGCTTGCAGCAAACCGGTTTGGTAGCCACCACTCTGGTAAAATGGCTGTATTTGCGCCGAGTTGATAAAGAATGAAAAACGTGATGAACCCTGGAAATAAAAGCTCATATCAAAATTCTTGTAATAAAAGCTCGAGCCAAAGCCGTAAATTATTTCGGGTTGGGTTGGGTAACCGATAGGCACACGGTCATCACTGTTGATGATGCCATCCTGGTTAATATCACGGTACTTGATATCGCCCGCCCTTAAGTTGGTATTGCCAAATTGTACCGGCGAGTTAGCTACTTCCTCATCATCAGCAAATAAACGCTCGGCAACGTAGCCCCATGTTTGGTTGATGGAATATCCCTTGCGCGACAGGTAAGCCAGATCGCTTGAGTAGGGCAGCTCGTCTATCCTGTCGATACGTGTAGTGGCATAAGTAAATGTACCACGTGCGTTGATAGAGAAATCACGGGATAGGTTGACCTTGTACGTGCCCGACATATCAACACCCTTGGCTGTAACCCTGCCAAAATTGGAGAATGGTATGGCCATTAAGCCCGCGGCGTTATCAATGTTTGATATAGGTTGCAAAATGTTTGAGCGATCCTGCTTATAAGCATCCACTATCAGATCGAACGAATTAGCAATGCTCAGATCCACACCCAGGTTTATTTGTTTTGAGCGCTCCCAGGTAATATCGGTATTGGCATAACGGGCTATTGATACACCATCGCGATAGTAAACCGCCGTACCATCATTACGGCCAAAGGTTGAGCCGAAGGCCGGATTGTTAAGATTAACGTTAGACATGTAGAAGAACCGCTCGTTAACGCTGCCGATAGCATCATTACCCACTATACCGTATGTGCCACGCAGTTTCAAGTTTGATACCACGCCGCGTATCGGCTCAAAGAACTTCTCTTGTGAGATGCGGTAACCCAAACCTATTGATGGGAAGAAACCCCAGCGGTTGCTCGCGTTAAAGCGCTCGGAGCCGTTATAACCAAAGTTGAACTCGAGCAAATAACGATCATCATACCCGTACGAGAAACGACCCGATACACCCGCGTTACGGGCAGGCAGAGATTGTATCACATCCGAAGCATTGGCGTTCTCATAACTCGACATGTAGGATACGAGCATACCGCCAAAGGCGTGTTTATTTTTAAATGTACGGTTGTAATTAACCGAGCCTTCCAGCCAAAACCTTGAGTCAATCTCTTTGGCATCCTGGTTATAATCCAAAAACTCACGACCAACAGGCTGCAATGAATTGGCCGAACCATCATTAAGCGCGGTTAAGCTGTACGATTGATCCTGCGGGTTGATGGTAGCCGAGTAGTAGAACGGCACATAGCTGCGGTTTACCCTGTAAAATGATATACGGCGCAAATAACCCATAGCGCGCGCGGTTAAGCCCGGTGTTAAGCCACCCAGATCCTGCTTAAGCTCCAGCTGCGGTTGCAGGTTTGATGTTTTGTAAACCTGGTAGCCCTTTACCATTTCGGCATAAGGGTTTACGTACATGGTTGAGCTAAGGCTCAGATCGGAGTTACGGGTTTGTGCAGAACCGAACAGCGGGTGCTCAATAAACGGCAGCTTTGATGCCGGGTACACCGCCGGGAACATTACCGGGTTAGCATTAAGCGCGTTACGGAAGGTTTGCTCACCGCCCGATATACGTACGCCACTTTCATTAAACCCGCCTATAGGACCCTGATAATCATCAAACTGGCCATACATGCGCACAATAAGTACGGTGCTTTTGGTTACGCTAAAATCAACGTTTGAGCGTATGGAGTAATTTTTAAGGTTGATGTTGGTATTAAAATCATTAATAGGCTCAACCTTTAATATGCCGTTATCCTTATTATAAGTACCGGCTATGTAATACCTTGCACGGTTTGAGCCACCGCTGATGTTGAGGTTATAGCCCTGGTTTATGGTATAGTTTTTTATCAATTGCTTTAACCAGTTGTTGTTAGGATACAAATACTCATCCTCGCCCGCGCGGGTGCTGTTTATCTTGTTTTGAGTGTAGGGTTCAATACCGTTAACGTTACGGGTTAGCACGGCTTCATTACTCATGTTCATGTAGGTAATATTGTCGGCAAACTCATAGTCGCGGGTATTGCGCGATAGCCTGTTCTCAACCCTGAAGTTGAACTGCGGCGCGGCATCCTTACCCATTTTGGTATTGATGAGCACTACGCCGTTAGCACCACGCGCACCGTAAATGGAAGCGGCGGCAGCATCCTTCAGTACCGAAAAGTCAGATATATCATCGGGCTGCAAGCGGGCCATATCGGTTGATGATGATTCAACACCATCGATCAGTATCAGTGGGTCCTGCTTACCAGAGCCGAATGTGGACAGGCCACGGATGTAGAACGTAGAGTTATCAGTACCTAAACCCGGCTCGCCACTGCCCTGAAAGGCAATGATACCGGCCACCCTGCCCGCCAAAGCGTTGGTTAGGTTGGATGATGGGGTTTTCAGATCCTTAACATTCACCGTGGTGATGGAGCTTACCAGACTGGCCTTTTTTTGCGTGTTACCAAAACCGGTTACGGCAACTTCCTCAAGCGATGTGGTATTTACCTCAAGCGTAACCGTAATGTTTATGATGCCCGCGGCGTTGGCCTTATAGTCGGCAAGCATGATCTGCTTGGGTTTGTAGCCAATGGTTGAGTAAACCAGCGTGGCATTAGCCGGTGCCGTTAATTTGTAGCGGCCCAGGTTATCGGTATTAGCGCCCTGTCCGCCCCCCTTTACCGTAACGGTGGCAGCCGGAATGCCGCCAACGGTATCCTGCACTATGCCCTGTACGGTTACCTGTTGCGCTTTAGCAAACATGGCCGTTAACAGAAACAGTAGCAGGATGGGTAGCTTTCTTAAAAAACGAAAGTAATTTTTCCTCATATGTTTACAGATTGATTTGGTTAGTGATCGAGTGGTTATTGGCTTGCGCGATAATTTCGATGGTATCGCGGGAGAGCTATGTTCAAGGTGGCATCATCGTTTAAATAATAAGGTCTGTATAAAATAAAGCCCGGAATACTTTGCCAAAAAGTCCCTACACCACAGCACATACCGGTTCCACAACGGGCAATAGGCATCCCATTCCGAATTATAATTGGTATAATCAGTTATTAAAACCGGTAGGCTCGCGAATAATAGAATGCAGGCAGCCGGTGTATCTAATCGGTTATTACATCATTGCTCAGCCAATGCCACAAAAGCTTGCTGAACCAGCGTTGACTAATAACCCGATGAGAGCAGATAGCACTTAAGCCTAAGTACAGATCTTTCCATGAAAAAATGATTTAAAAGTTGGTTATTACAATTGATTATGAACCAAATATATATGAATATTTTTAATTGTAAAAAAAACAATAAAAAATATTTTTTGGAATAATTTACAACTACAATCGATTGCGTTTAGTTTAGATATATGCTAAAACGAGTAACTTTAAGTTCATATACCTCAATAAAAAAGTTAAAATCTTCCATTTTAATTGTAAATAGTACGTTTATTAAATTAAAACAGAGTCAAAACATCGTACATAAACAAAAAAGGCAGCCCTGTAAACAGGACTGCCTTGCACTTAAATGATAAGGTATAATTAATAACCCGGGTTTTGTTTCAGGTTAGGGTTGTTAGCTAACTGTGTTGATGGTATAGGGTATATCTCGCGGTTAGGATCATTGGTCGGGGTGCGGTGATCCCACCATGTACCCTGATTAAAACGACCGAACCTGATAATATCCGTACGGCGTCTGCCTTCAAAAACAAACTCACGGCCTTTCTCTGCCAAAAACTCATCTAACGTTAACGAGGCTACGGTATATTGCGCCTGTGCCCAATCAGCATCAGTAAAGGCACGCTTGCGGCTGGCATTTACCAGTTCAACCGCCGCTTGTGTTGCAACGCCACCGTTTTTACGCATCAATGCTTCGGCCTTGTCAAAATAGATCTCCGTTAAACGATAGATCATAAAATGATTTTCGCGGTAGTTAGCATCACTTTGGCGACCGGTTTTGTATTTATTGAAACGGGCACCGCTGTTCTCCTCACCCTTGGTCATGCCACCTTCGCCGGTGGTTTCACCCTCGGTTGCACGACGGATGTAGTTCACGTAAACCAATGGCTTACCATTATACTCCTCAGTACCTAAAATTGGCTCGGTAGTACCGTATTTATATTGCGGACCAAACAGGAACCACTCACTTTTACGCAGATCGTTAGCGGCATAGGTATCAAAAAATGTAGGGATAACTACGTAACCGTTGTTACCGGCATAGTTAACATCAAGCGCGGCGCTCATGTTGCTGAAACCAAACAGCGGAATCCAATCCCACACGAAACCACCTTTGTTGCTGTATGCATATTGAAATAATGCTTCGGGCGCGGTGCGGTTGGTGTTGGCAAAGGTTTCGGTAAGGTTTGGCGCCAGGCGTGGCGTACCAGCCACACCACCAGCTTCTCCATTAATAATTTTATCGCAAGCGGCAATACACTGATCCCACATTGGGGTTTCTGCCCATTTTTCGGCATTCAGGTAAAGCTCGGCAAGCATGGCGTAACCACCGGTTTGCGCTACACGGCCGGTATATTCGGCAGAGTATTTAGCCAGCTGAGGCACGTAAGTTTCCAACTCAGTTTTTATAAAGTTGAACACCTCGGCACGCGGCGCTGTTGGCGGGTTAGCCGGTAAACCTACCTGTGTAACAATTGGAATATTGCCCCACAGGTCCATCAGTTTTATGTAATGGAAAGCGCGCAACACGTGCAGCTCAGCCAAAATGGTATTCACCTCAGCTTGTTGCATGTTGATGGCGGCGTAATCCAGCTTCTCGATATCCTCAATGGCGGCGTTGCAATAGCCTACACCAGTCCACATACCGGCCCAGGCGTTACGCATACGGCCCTCATTGTCAGTCCAGCTATGGTAGTGCTGACGGATGTGGTCGCCATTATCATAAGCGTGACGGCCCTTTTGCGGCCAGGCCACCTGATCCGAACACATTTCGGCATGGTAGTAATAACCATCGCCACGTATAGGCGCAATCCACGATTGCATGTGCGTCATCGGCCTTAGCGCGGCCTGCAATACCTCGGTACGGCTTTTATAAAAGTTTGATTTGTATAAGCTGTTGTAAACCGTTTCGTCGAGCTTGGTACAACCGGCGCCCATTATCATGCTAAGGCACAGGCCGCCGTAGTATATTACTTTTTTATATGTATTCATTTTTCTTCCGTTTTTTCAGATACGGGCAAAGCGATATGGCCTTGCCCGCAGTTGATATTTAATTACTTACTATTTGGGCTTGCTGAGGGTTAAAAACCTACGTTCAAGCCAAGCGTCCATGAGCGGGTACGCGGGTAAAAACCACGCGAGTCAACACCGGTATTAAAGCCGGTATCTTCCAGTTCGGGATCAAGACCTTTGTAGCCGGTAAGCGTTAACAGGTTGCGGCCGCTTACATAAAAGCGCAGGTTACGCAGGTAAGGTGTTTTCAGCTTAACATTGTAGCCAAGGGTGGCGTTATCAAGCTTAACAAAATCACCTTTTTCCAGATAGTAGTCTGAATATTGAGGCACATCATTCAGGGCGGCATGGCGGGTGAACGCGCTGTTGAAGATGTTATTTGGCAGATATTTTTTGTTGCCGTAAAATACCTCCTGAAGGTTCAATATATCAAAGCCGAACTTACCACGCAGCATTACCGTCAAGTCGAAGTTTTTGTAACGGAAGCTTTGGCTGATGCCCAGGTTATATTTAGGCACGCCATTACCTATAATGGTACGGTCGTTCTCGTTTATCTGCGATGCAGGCACCCTGCTGCCGTCAGCCTTGTAAAATAACCAGGTTCCGTCATCAGCAAAACCCGCGAAGCGTTTGCCATAGAAGTTACCTACTTTACCGCCTTCATCTAAACGGATGGCTGGGCCCATAGCTCCCGGGTTAGGGATATCGGCAAATTGCAGGTAAGTAGCCTTGAACTGATCGTTTGATAATTTAGCCAGTTTGTTTGATTGCGAGCTGGCGGTCAGGTCAATATTCCATTGAAAATCTTTGTTTTTGATAGGCACACCGCTTATAAGTATCTCCACACCCTTGTTGCTGATGGTACCAACGTTGGTATACAAGCTGTTAAGCACAAAGGCCGGTTGCTGCGCGGCATAGCTGTACAACAAATCGCTGGTATTGCGCGAGTACACATCAATAGCACCGCTTAAACGGTGGTTAAGCAATTCGTAATCTAAACCAAAGTTCCACTCGGCTTTTTTCTCCCAGCGCAGGTTAGGGTTAGGGTTACGTGAAGGGCCGTAGGTTTGGTAGTAAACGCCATTTTGCGGATATACACCACCGGTGCTCAGCGTAATTAACGATTGATAGTTAGGGATGCCCTGGTTACCGGTAACACCGTAACCAACACGCAGCTTCAGGTTATTGATAACGCTGATGTTTTTTATGAAATCCTCCTCGCTCAACGTCCAACCAACAGATGCCGCCGGGAAGTTACCCCACTTGTTGTTGGCGCCAAAGCGTGATGAACCCTCGCGACGAAGGATGAACTGCGCGAAGTATTTGCTATCGAACGAGTAGTTAACACGGCCGAAGAAAGCGATAAGGGTATTATCCTCCTTAAAGCTACCTACACCCGGCCTTGGTAACGCGGTATTGGTAATGGCGCTACCTGCACCCAGGTTCCAATCCAAAAAGCCATCGGTAGTAAAACCGTTGTTGTTGGCGCTGAATGATTCGAGGGTTGAATACTGGTAACTGTAACCTGCCACCGCTGTTACGCTGTGCTTATCCCAGGTTTGATCAAAGTTAATGGTAGGTTCAAAGGTTTTTGTCCAGGTAAGGTTGTTGCCTTTACCTGCGTAACCCATACCCTGGTATGAGGTACCCACACGCTGATCCCAATCATTCATTGAGCGGAAACCACGGTCGTTAAAATTATCGCGCTGGTATGAACCGAATGCGCTTACCGAAATTTGCTTGGTAGCGTAGAAAGTGAACTTAGCATCGCCCGAGAAGGTTTGCTGATCGCGTTCGCTCTCGCGGGTAAATAAGCGTGAGTATGGGTTAACACCCTCCTGCACCTGGTAAAAAGTACCATCAGGTTTGTAGATAGGCGCGGTTGGGTTCCATACCACAGCCTGCTCAAAGCTATCGGTACCACCGCCAAGCAGGTTAGCCTTGTTCATGTTAGCGGCGAGGTTTACCTGTAAGGCCAGCTTATCATTCATACCACGCTGGTTAATGTTCAGCCTGCCACCAAATTGCTCGCGGCTGTTCTCTTTAGCTATACCCTGAAAATCATTATAATATAATGATGCACGGTAGTTTGATTTTTCTGATCCGCCTGATGCTGAGAAGTTATGGTACTGGCTCAGGTTCTTTTTGTTGATCAGCTCATTATACATATCTGTTGAAGCGCCAAGATCAGACGTTTGCGGGATAATACCCTCGCCTATACGTTGCCTGAATTGGGCTGCCGACAGAAAATCAGGTTTCTTATCAACATAATCGCGCTGGAAGTAGGTATTGTAATCGTACTTAGGGTCGCCGCTTTTACCTTTTTTGGTGGTGATCAAAATAACACCGGCGTTACCGCGTGTACCATAAATAGCCGCCGCCGAACCATCTTTCAGCACGCTGATAGATTCAATATCATCCTGCTGTAACAGATCGAGGTTACCGCCCGGTATACCGTCAATAACAATAAGCGGAGTAGTTGTACCGGTTAACGAGGTTACACCACGCAATTGTAACGATGCACCCGCGTTAGGGTTGTTACCTTGTGTTTTGGTGATATTCAAACCGGCAACCTTACCTTGAATAAGCTCCATAGGTGAGCGTATACCGCCTTTGTTAAAATCTTCAGCCTGTACTGATGCTACCGCCGATGTGATCTCGCCACGTTTTTGTGTACCGTAACCTACAACCACTACCTCGTTAAGGGTAGCCATATCGGCCTTAAGTACCACATTAAGCGTAGCTGACTGATCGCCGCTAACGGTTATGCCCTGGAAGCGCTGTGTTTTAAAGGTTACATAAGTTACCTCAATGGTGTACACACCCGGCGCTACCGATATGGAGTATTTACCCTCACCATCACTGGCCGTTGAACGATTTAGCTCAACCACACGGATGGTTGCACCCGGTAATGGCATACCCAATTCGTCAGTAACTGTACCGCGAATGCTGCTTTGTTGCTTGGCAGCCATTTCGCGGTTGGTCATGGCGCGAACAACTATAACACCATTTACATCAGCATAGGTTAAACCTTTGGGCGTCAATAAATGATCGAGCACCATATTAACGGGCTCGTTGTTAAAGTTATATTTTGAGGCCCTGAACTGTTGTACCAGTTCCCTGTCATACGCGAAATTTAGATCGTTTTGCGTTTGAATTTGTTTAAGAGCATCCTCAAGCGTGCCTTTATTTATGCTGCCTGATATTTTTTTGCTCAGCTCCTGACCGTTGCTGGCTATGGCCGGAACCATGAGCGACGTAGTGAGCACTAAACTTATCGAAACAAATGTGAGTTTCATTGCTTTGATGATAAGATCGTTACTTTGATTACTAATAAGTCGTGATTTATTCATACATTGTATGGCTTTAGTTTGTGAAATGAATTATAAGCGTTAAGCCGTTGCAGCGGCTTACTATGGAAGGCTTTGTTGCAGCAGAGCCTTCTTTTTTTTGAGTCTATCGGCTAAATTCTATAGTGTCCCTCCTGTGTTTAATTTTTAAATGATGTATTGATGCCAGCACCTCGGCAGCCTTTTCGGCCGTGAGCGCGTTTGGCATAGTAGCGGTATAACGGCCTTTGGTTACGCGCTTATCGGCAGCTATAACCTTTACCCCATAGTAATTCTCCATGGCCAGGGCCACTTCATTAAAATCATAATCCTTAAAAAGTAGCTTACCATCGCGCCAGGCGGTAACATCTTCGCCAAAGGTTTGCACATCACTTTTACCGGTAAGCAGGTTGTAGGTAACACGCTGCTGCTTGATAAGCATAGCCAGATCGTGCTCAGTATCATAAACCCGCACCTTGCCACGCAGTACCGATACCGAAAGTTTGTTAAGCTTTTTGTAAGCCTTAATATCAAAAGCGGTACCTAACACACGGGTGGTAACATTGCCGGTATGTACATAAAATGGTGCTTTGGGATTGTGGTGTACATCAAAAAAAGCCTCGCCCTCAACCAGGTCTATACGGCGCAGGGTGTCATAACCATCGTACACACGCAGCTTTGATGCAGCGTTAAGTATAATTACCGAGCTATCGCCCAAAGTTAGCTGCCTGCGCTGGCCAATACCGGTAACATACTCCTGGTAGTTTAGCTGCGCGGATGCGTTGCCCGGCTTCAGTTTATCCATACCCAGCCATAAGCCTGCACCTGCCACCACAACTATACTGGCGGCAACCTTAAGATAGAAATACAGCGAACGCACCTGGTGCCGCGGTTGCAGCTGCGGCTCAATACGCTGCCATATTTTTTCTTCCAGCAGCTTTTCATCGCTGCCGGTAAGGTTTACCTGTTTTTGTTCGCCAAGCCTTTGGTACCAGTCGTCAACCTGTTGTTGCTGTGCCGGGGTAGCCTTGCCTTTGAGGTAACGTTTAAATATCTTCCTGATTTTTTCCATTATCTATACATCCATATCCATGGAAATAGATTTTGGTACCATACCAAGTACGTAAACTTTATATTAATTAATTATTAACTCCAAAAAGCAGATAGGCAATGGCCGAGCATATAGCCAGATCATTTTGCAGGTAACGGCTAAGGCTTACACGCAGGCGTTTCATGGCCATGGTAAGCTGGTTTTTTACCGTTTGTTCGGAGAGGTTGAGTTGAGAGGCAATATCGGCAATGGACAGATCGTACTGCCGGCTGAGGTTAAATATAAGCTGCATGCGCTGGGGCATCAGGTTAACCTCGCTGTTGATAACCTCCTGTAGCTGGCGGGCATCATAGGCCGATTCAATATGTGGGTCAAAGGTGATATCAAACCATTCGGGAATGGAGGTAACCTGCGCATCATAAGCAAAATACGATACGATGCGGTACTTAAGCGCCGTGTGCAGATAGCGCTCCAGATCATCAGCCGATTCAATGGTGATGGCATTACGGCGTTTCCATAAGGTTACCATTACTTCCTGCACCATATCCTGCGCGGCATCATCATCAATACGCTTGCAGGCCGATATGTACAGCGCTTTCCAATACTTTTGATAGAGCTGCTTAAAAGCGATGGTATCATCATTTTGTACCGCCGCGAACAGCTCATTAAATTCAGTATTAGGGATTGCGATCACGGGCGCAAAGGTATCGCTTTGTAAATTATACACTAAGGCTTGTTGTGTTAAATTACCGTTAAGAAAATTTTTTAATACCGCCATCCCATCATTTTATAACGTTTTAGCCCGGTGATTACGAATTGCTGACACTTTACGGAAAAATTGGTTAGCCAAACCGGATTTTAGGAATTGCCCACCCTGCCGGGCCGGTATACCTTTGTACCGTCAATAAATAATTGGCATAGCACAATTGCTAATAAAACCAGGTAATACGCGGCGGCCGGCACCGCAACATTACCTAAAAACAAAGCCGATCCCATTAAAAAGGAGAAGCAACTAATAGAAGAACACAAAATGAAAAATTTAATTAAACTAAGTGCACTGACACTTGCATTCGTATCATTATTAACAATTTCTACTCAAGCTCAGGATGGTGGCTCAAAATCAACCACAACAGGTTCAGGTATACGCTTAAGCGTTGGCCCCGATTTTGGTTTGCCTGTAGGTAGCTTTCACGATAGCTTTAACTGGAGCTTAGGCGGTTCGGTTCAGGCTGAATTCCCTATCCTGAAAGAGCAACTTTATGTAACCGTTAATGGTGGTTTTCAAAACTACTTCGCTAAAGAAATTAATGGCGTAACCGGCGAAGATCTGCAACTTATACCAGCTAAAGCAGGTTTAAAATACTTCCCGGTAAGTAACTTTTACGTACAGGGTGAGGCCGGTGCCGCTTTCTTAACTAACAAAAGCGATGTTGGCGCAACCAAATCAGCAGCGTTTGTTTACGCGCCGCAGGTAGGTTACCTGTTTAACGTTGGCGGTAACAACTACCTTGATGCCGGTGTACGTTTTGAGGGCAACAGCAAATTTACCGACAATGGTAAAAGCAACAACCTGTTTGCACTGCGTGTAGCTTACACTTTTGGCTTATAATTCTCGCTAAACTAATACCTATGAAAGGAGAGCCTGCCGATAAAACGGCAGGCTTTTTTTGTGAGCCGTGACATTACTTTAACCCAATTATGAATTTTCTGTTACCATTATTTTGCCCAAAGCCGCTTCTTTTGCTACCTGTAATATTTATATATGAGTAAACTCTACAAAACTGATGCGATAGCATTAGACAGGCAACCGGGCATATACCATCAGTCCGAAACATTGGCTGTGCCGAGGTTACCCAAGCACTATGTAAGCAGCCCGCTTACGCTATCACGCCTCGAATTTACTGAGGCTCTGCCTGCTGATCTGTCGCTTATTGACCACCACCTCATTTTTATTTTTCAGGGACACGGCACCGTTGTAGCCCGCGACCTAACCTACGACCTGCATGCAGGCAGCATTTTATTGTTACCGCCGGGACATATACCTGATTTCACCCTTGCATCGGCTGATCTGCGGGGTTACCGCCTGTCGTTCGGGCCGGGATTGTTGCGTAAGGGCTTGGTAAAGCAGGCCGGTATTGAGGAATTGCTCAGTCAACGTGAAAAAGCCGCGCCGCAATGCGAGTTACAGCCCGACAGGCAGCATGCCATAAAAGAGCTGTTTATTAAACTGGAGAAGGAACTGGCATTGCCCAAGCAATTTCAGGCCGAAATGATACAGCTAACGTTTATTGAACTGCTGCTGCAAGGCTACCGCTTTTGCCATAACCAACCCGCCGCCGAGCTGCACGAAACCCGGGCACAACAACTCACCCGCCAGTTCGCCGCTTTGGTTGATGCCCACTTTTTGGAGATGCGCACCGTACAGGAATATGCCGACCGCCTTTTTGTAAGCCCTAAGTATTTAAGCGAAGTAATTAAGGCCGAAACTGGTATAGGCCCTTTGCATCATATTCATCAGCACTTATTTCGCGAGGCGCAGTACTGGCTATCAGCCGCGAAATATACGGTTAAAGAGGTGGCGGATAAACTGGGCTTTGATACCCCATCGCACTTTAGTCGCTTTTTTAAACAGTATACAGGCCATAACCCAAGCAGTTACCAATTGGCTGCCGAGGCTGTATAACATCAATACAAGTAAAAATCACAAACTGACACATACAAAAGGGGCTCAATAATTATTGAGCCCCTTTTGTATTAATTGCTGAAAGTGTAAACCCCGCCGGGTTTGGTTTTTAAGCTGTATTGTTTACCAATGGCTTTGCCGCCATACTTTAACACGTTAGGTAAACGCAGTTTACAATCGCCACCTGTGGTTGATTTGATGACCAGCCGGGTTAGCTTACCCGCTTTCCATTGCATATCGGATATTTCGAAACCACCACGGGCGCGTAAACCTTTTATGCTGCCTGTTTGCCAGGCTTTTGGTAAGGCGGGTAATAGCTCCAGCGTACCGGTTTGGCTTTGCAAAAGCATTTCGGCAACACCGGCTACGTAGCCAAAGTTACCGTCAATCTGAAAAGGCGGATGCGCGCAAAACAGGTTGGCATAAATACCGCCGCCCTCGTTATAATCCACTCCCGATCCGCCCACCAGCGTAATAAAGTTATTGAGTATGCGATAGGCGTGGTCGCCATCGTGCAGGCGTGCCCAAAAATTCATCTTCCATGCCATTGACCATCCGGTTGATTCATCGCCCCTTGCTTCAAGGCTTACACGGGCGGCCTTGGCCAGATCGGGCGTGGTGCTGATACTTATTTGCCTGCCGGGATGCAGCGCGAATAAATGCGAAGCATGCCTGTGCTTATCCTGCTGATCATCTCGGTCGGTTTCCCACTCCTGTAGCTGACCCCACTTACCAATTTTAGGTTTTAGCAGATGCGCGCGCATATCAGCCACATGATCGCGGTAAGGTTTATCAACACCGAGCACATCCGCGGCTTCAATGTAGTTGGTGAACAGGTCATAAATAATTTCCTGATCATAAGTAACGCCATCCTCATGCGGCCCATGCTCCGGCGACCAGCCGTCAGGCGCTACCAATGTACCATCGGGGCGTTTTTTCAGGTGATCATCCCAAAATTCTACTATCTCTTTTATTATAGCGTAGCCAAAGTTTTTAAGATAGGCTTTATCTCTTGTAAAGGCGTAATGCTCCCAAATATCCTGCACGTACCAGGCGCTGCCGGGGGTGTTCCATAAAAAGCTTTCGCCGCCAAAAATATTGTTTTCGGTCTTCACCGTCCAGCCGCGTACGCCGGGGTATTGCTCTTTGGTGTTATCCTTTTTAACCTCGCGCATGCTATTAATGTAATCGAGGTACGGGAAATGGCATTCGGCAAGGTTGGTAGGCTCGGCCAGCCAATAATTCATTTGTATGTTGATGTTGGAGTGATAATCGCTGCGCCACGGCGGGTTGTTGCTTTCGTTCCATAGTCCCTGTAAGTTGGCAGGTAAGCCACCCTTACGCGATGAACTGATGAGCAAGTATCGGCCAAACTGAAACAGCAGGCTCTCCAACTGCGCATCAGGTGTTTTTTTGTAATTGATAATGCGCTGATAGGTTGGCAAAGCCGCGGTTTTCGCATCGCCCTTACCCAAATCAATAGCTACCCTGCTGAACAACTTTTGATAATCAGCCAAATGATCGGCCAGCAACTGCTGATAGTTTTGTTTCGCAGCGGCAGCCAGCACCTGCTTAACCTTACCTTCGGGAGCTTCGCCGCGCCATTTGCTGGCACGCTGGTTACTGTAATCGGTAGCTGCCGAAAGTATGATGGTGAACGAATCGGCATCCTTAATATTGATCTGCGTACCGCCCTTGCCATCAGGCCCTACCACCATATAGCCCGAGCCTTCGGTTTTAACCTGTAAACCGGCATAATAAGCCAGTCCGTTTTCAAGTTTTCCGCTAAAACGCATGCCCATATCGGCAGGCTCAACAACACTTTTGTGGGCATCGTTTAATTTAATAATACCATTGTACGCGCCTTTTCTATCAGCCGTAAACCGCAGCACCATCACCTTTGCCGGGAAACTGCAAAAGTACTCACGCTTAAAGTTTATCCCTTTATCAGTATAGGTAATTTGTTGTGTAGCCCTGCTCAAATCCAATTGCCTGCGATAATTTTCGGGCTGGCCGGTACCCTTCAGACTGATAAACAGGTCACCAAAGGCCTGGTAAGCGCCGGTTTCCTTTTCGTCGCCCGTCCACAAGCTTATTTCGTTAAACTGTATATGCTCCTCGGTAACGCCGCCAAACACCATACCACCAACACGGCCATTACCCATAGGGTAAGCTTCGGTCATCCAGGCGGTGGCGGGCTTATCATCCCACAACAATAAATTAGCATTGGGCGCGGGCTGCTGGGCATAGGTTAACTTGCAGGCCAGCAATAATAAAAAGCTGTAGAGTATTCTTCTTATCATACTTATTATCAAGAATTACAATGGTTTATTCAGCTCAATTATACATTTTTTTGGCATACGGATGATGCACATTTCGGCGGCATTTTATTCCGCTAAGCTATCCGCCTTAAAAATTGCCACTTTAACTTAATCAATAGCCAGTATTGCAGAATGCCGAAAACAGCGCTTACCTGCCCTATCCGCATCAATTAACACAAACGTTTGCGTAGCTTATGCAAACGTTTGTGTTGATGTTTTTTTGGCTATGAGCCGCCATCCTCTTTTTTTAGTCGTGCTTTTGGTTCATATTTATTAAAACACAATTAACCCTTATTTAACTACCTATGCGCCAAACTATACTATCCATCCAGTTTTACCGGTCAATATCAAAACTTGTTATTATTATGTTGATGGCGAGTAAAGCATCAGCCCAAAACATTACTGTTGATATTAAAAAAGGTGAGCAATGGTACGGTGGCGTGGTTAACGAGGCGCATACCATGCCGTTTAAGGATGGTTATAGTTTTGACCTGTTCGCTAATACGGGCACCAACCAGGCAAGCCCGCTATTGCTATCAACCAAAGGGCGATATGTGTGGAGCGATGAGCCTTTTAAGTTTACGGTAAGCGGCGGAAAATTACTGATATCAGGCAACAGCCAACCTGTCGAGATCGACTCCACAGGGCATAATTTAAAGGAAGCATTTATCAATGCCAATAAAAAACACTTCCCCACAAAAGGCAAACTGCCGGATACCTTGTTGTTTAGCCGACCGCAATATAACACCTGGATAGAACTGGTTTACAACCAAAACCAGGCCGACATACTTAAATACGCGCATGATATTGTTGCCAACGGTTTCCCTACCGGGGTGCTGATGATTGATGATAACTGGGCCGATTACTATGGCCGGTTCGATTTCAGGAAAGACCGCTTTAGCAATGCTACCGCGATGGTTGACAGTTTGCACAAAATGGGCTTTAAGGTGATGCTATGGATAAGTCCGTTCGTATCGCCTGATACGGAGGTTTTCCGCGAATTATTAGGCAAAAAGCTATTACTGTACAGCGGAGATCAAAAAACCAAGACCTGGAACGAGGCTACCAACCCGGCCATCATCAGCTGGTGGAATGGCTATAGCGCCGTGCTCGATTTTACTAATCCGCAGGCTAAGGAGTGGTTTAAGGGCAGGCTCGATCACATGGTGAACACCTACCACCTGGATGGTTTTAAGCTTGATGCAGGTGATGCCGATTTTTATCCGGCGGATGCTATCTCGTTTAAAAAAGTTACGCCTAATGAGCATAGTCGCCTGTGGGGCGAGATCGGGTTGAACTACCCGCTTAACGAATACCGCGCCATGTGGAAAATGGCCGGCGAGCCGCTGGTACAACGCCTGCGCGATAAGCAACACACCTGGGTCGATCTGCAAAAATTGATACCGCATATCACGGTGGCCGGTTTGCTGGGCTATAACTTTACCTGCCCCGATATGATTGGCGGCGGCGAGTACGGCTCATTCATCGGCAAGGATAAACTGGACGAAGAATTGGTGGTTCGTTCGGCACAATGTTCGGCGCTGATGCCTATGATGCAGTTCTCGGTAGCGCCATGGCGGGTGCTGAGCAAGGAGAACCTGGCACTGGTAAAACAAGCTGTGGAGATCAGGAAAAAACATACGCCTTACATTATGCAGCTGGCCAAACAATCGGCAGCTACAGGGCAGCCCATAGTACGCAGTATGGAATACCAATTCCCTGATCAGGGTTATGCCGAAGTGAAGAGCCAGTTTATGTTGGGCGATAAATTGCTGATAGCCCCGGCAGTATCAAAAGAGCAAAAGAAAACCATATACCTACCCAAAGGCAAATGGCGCGATGATAAAGGCAAAACCATAAAAGGCCCCGCCAAAATTGAGCAGGATGTACCGCTTAACAGGCTGCCGGTTTTTGAGTGGGTGGGCAAATAGGCAATAGGCTCAGCTAAAAAAATGATCGCCGTCACTTTTCGGGTTGAGCATCATCATTTGAGGATAGGACTGTGTATTATGATATTTGTGAGCAATATCATATTTTAACCGCATGGAGAACGCTGCCTTGCTAAACGCTATCATTCAAAACGCTATTGACGGTATCATCACCATTGATGAGCGTGGCAGGGTGGAATCAATCAACCCGTCGGCATGCAAGCTTTTTCAGTACGAGCCCGAAGAAGTGGTTGGCCGCAACATTGCCATGCTGATGCCCCCGCCCGACAGGGAACGCCACGATGATTATATTCACCGTTACCAGCATACCGGGCAGGCGCACATCATAGGCATTGGGCGCGAGGTGCAGGGTTTGCGTAAAAACGGCACTATATTTCCATTTCGTTTGGCGGTGAGCGAGGTACAATACTCGGGGCGGAAGATATACACCGGCTTTATACATGACCTTAGCCGCGAAAAGCAAGCCGAAGACCGCCTGCGCGAATATGCCGCTAACCTTGAGCAACAGGTGGAGGAACGTACCCTATCGCTCAAACAAACGGTTGATGCCCTGCAAATAGCCAAAGAAGAAGTAAGCCAATCGCTGGAAAAGGAGAAAGAACTCGGGCAGTTGAAAAGCAGGTTCGTATCTATGGCCTCGCACGAGTTTCGTACCCCGTTGAGCGCCATACAACTTTCGGCCGTGCTTATTGAAAAATATGCCTCGCAGCTCGAAAACCCTAATATTACCAAGCATATCAACAAAATAAAGGGATCAATAGGTAACCTTACCAGCATCCTGAACGATTTTTTGTCGTTGGAGCGATTAGAGGCCGGAAAGGTGGAACCCGTTTTTACACCTTTTGATGTGGTGAAGTTTGCCGAAGAAATTACCGAGGAGATGCAGATGATAGCCAAGGAGGCGCAAAACATTGTGTATCAGCATACCGGCACCACCAGTTTAGTAAGCCTTGATCAGGGTTTGTTGCGCAATTGCATTATCAACCTCATCAGCAATGCTATAAAATACAGCGGCGAGCATACGTTCATTGAATTTAATACCGAACTGACCGGCGATCAGCTCATCATCATTATAAAAGACAACGGCATCGGCATACCCGAAAGCGACCAGAAACATTTGTTCGAGGCGTTTTTTAGAGCGCATAATACAGGTAACATACCCGGCACGGGGCTTGGGCTTAACATTGTAGCGCGCTATGCCGCATTAATGAACGGGCAAATAGCCTTTGAAAGCAAGATAAACCAGGGTACATCATTCACATTAGCATTTCCGGTACGAGTATGACAACCATATTAATAATTGAGGATAACAACGACATAAGGGAAAGCACCGCCGAAATATTGGAGCTTAGCGGCTACAAGGTTCTGCAAGCCAGCAATGGCAAGGCGGGCGTTGATCTGGCCTTTCAGCACAAAACCGACCTGGTGCTGTGCGATATTATGATGCCTGAGTTGGATGGCTATGGCGTGTTGTACATGCTGGGCAAAAACGCCGATACGGCGGGTACACCATTCATTTTTTTGACAGCTAAGGCCGAACGGGTTGATTTCAGGAAAGGGATGGAAATGGGTGCCGATGACTACCTCACCAAGCCCTTTGATGATATTGAGCTGCTGAACGCCATTGAATCGCGCCTGAAAAAGAAACAACGGCAGGAAGAATACTATAATCAATCGATAGATAAATTGGAGAAACTGGCCAGCGGCAGCGGGCAGGGTTTGGCCGAACTGAAAACCATGATAGCCGGGCGCAAGGTGCGGCAGATCAAAAAAAAGCAGATACTTTATTATGATGGCGATACCCCGCAAGGCCTGTACCTGGTGCTTGAGGGCGGTGTAAAAACCATTAAAATGGCCGAGGATGGCCGCGAATTACTCACCGGGCTTTACAAGGCCGATGATTACCTAGGCATACATGCCCTGCTGCTTGATGAAAGCTATACCGATACCGCCGAAGCGGTTGAGGATTCGGCAGTGTGTTTGTTGCCGAGGGATATGACCATTAACCTGCTCAATAAATACCCGGATGTGGGCCAGCAATTCATCCGCATACTGGCCAATAACGTGCGCGAAAAAGAGGAACAGCTGATAGAACTGGCTTACAATTCAGTACGTAAACGCTTGGCACAGGTGCTTATCCGCCTCAGCAAGCAATCGGCCGACCCGGCGCAGTTCAAAATATCTCGCGATGAGCTGGCAGCTATGGCCGGTATGGCTACCGAAACCGTTAGCCGTACACTTACAGATTTTAAGGAAGAAGGCTCGATAGAGAAAAAAGGCAGCCAGGTAACCATACTGGACATAAACCGCCTGATAAAAATGAAAAACTGACGAACATCATTTTTTGTACTGACGGCAGGCATGTTTTAGCTGATGTCACCCGGCTAACTTTGTTGCAAAGCATTTAGCAAAATGAAAGTTGTAGCCTACAGTATAAAAGCTTTTGAGAAGGAGTTTCTGGCAAAATCCAACCAAAAAAAGCATGATATAACGCTCATATCAAACCCGTTGAGCATTGAAACGGCCGCCTATGCCGAGGGTAAGGATGCCGTGGTGCTGTTCACCAATGATGATGCCTCAGCCCCGGTGATCAACAAACTGGCCGATATGGGCATTAAATACATTGCTACCCGCTCAGCAGGTACCGATCATATCGATAAAATTGCCGCGGGCAGTCGGGGCATTAAGCTGGCCAACGTACCTGTATACTCACCACAAGCCATTGCCGAACATACCGTAGCGCTTGCCCTTGCATTAAGCAGACGTATTACCGTGGCCCATAAGCATAGCCTTAATTTTGATTTTAAGCTGGACGACCTGATAGGCTTTAATTTTTACGGCAAAACCATAGGCCTGATAGGCTTAGGGCATATCGGCCTGGCAACGGCGGCTATTTTTAAGGGTTTGGGCTGCCGGGTTATTGGCTATGATGTTAACAAGCCCGCACGCCTGCCCGATATTGAATTTGTACCGCTGGATGAATTGCTGCGCCAAGCAGATGTTATATCACTCCACGCGCCGCTTACTCCGGATACCTTCCACATCATCAACAGCCAAAGCATCGCCAAAATGAAACCGGGTGTTATGCTGCTCAATACTTCGCGCGGTGGACTGATCGATACCCCGGTGGCTTTGCAAGGCCTCAACACCGGGCAAATAGGCTATTTAGGTTTAGATGTTTATGAAAACGAAAAAGGTTTGTTTTTCCAGGATCACACGCATGATACATTGAAGGATGCTTTGCTTACGGAGCTGATGTCGCGCCCGAACGTGTTAATTACCCCGCACCAGGCATTTTTAACTAACGAGGCCCTGCAACAAATATGCGATCAAACCATTAAAAACCTCGATTTGTGGCAGCAAAACAAATGTACCGGCAATGCCTGTGCCTGCGCCAACAGTTGCCGCGCCGAAGTGCAGCCCATTAAAAACATAGCTCGAATGTAATTGCCATGCCCGTACCCGAAGCATTAACCGATAAATACAATGTTGCAGCGCCACGCTACACCAGCTATCCTACCGTACCCTACTGGAATTTATCACGTTTTGACGTGACGGATTGGGAACGCACGGTAAAGGCATCATTTGTACAAACCAATAATACCGATGGCATAAGTTTGTACGTGCACCTCCCCTATTGCGAAAGCCTGTGTACCTACTGCGGCTGCAATACCCGCATCACCAAAAACCACGGTGTTGAGCTGCCTTATATTGAAGCCGTGCTGAAGGAATGGGCCATGTACAAAGCCCTATTTAATGATCAGCCCGTATTACGCGAGATACATTTGGGCGGTGGCACCCCTACCTTTTTCAGCGCGCAAAATTTGCGGGTGTTGATAGATGGCTTATTTGATGGAGCCGCAATACATCCTGATGCTGAATTTGGCTTTGAGGCGCATCCGGGTAATACTACTACTGAACATTTGCAAACGCTGTTTGATCTTGGTTTTCGCAGGCTGAGTCTGGGTATACAGGATTTTAACCCGAAGGTGCAGTTCATTATTAACCGCATACAAAGCTTTGAGCAGGTAAAAAAAGTGACATACGAGGCACGTGCCATCGGCTATACTTCGGTAAATTTCGATTTGATATATGGCCTGCCCCTGCAAACCTTAGAAAGCATGGCCGATACCCTGCAACAAGTTGCTTTGCTGATGCCCGATCGTATAGCCTTTTACAGCTACGCCCATGTGCCGTGGGTAAAACCCGGTCAGCGCCGCTATACGGAGGGTGACCTGCCGGATGCCTATCTTAAACGTAAGCTTTACGATATGGGCTGCGAGCTATTTTGCAAAATAGGCTATCACGATATCGGTATGGATCATTTTGCGCTAAGTACCGATAGCCTTTACCATGCCGAACAGAACGGTCAGCTGCACCGTAATTTTATGGGCTATACTCATCAGTATACACAATTACTTATCGGGCTGGGGGTATCATCCATAAGCGATTCGTGGTATGGTTATGCTCAAAACGCCAAAAAGGTGGAGGATTATATGACGATGATCAATGCCGGGCAACTGCCATTGATCAAGCTGCATAAACTTACTGACGAAGATATGCTGCTGCGTCGCCATATACTCAACATTATGTGCAAAGGCCAAACCTGCTGGAACCACCATACCCACCACTCTGCCGGACTAATAAACAGTATTGAACGACTCGAACCTTTGTTTGATGACGGCCTGATAGAACTGAACTCCTGGTGCCTTAAGGTTACCCCGCTTGGCAAACGCTTTTTACGCAATATATGTATGGCCTTTGATGAAAGACTGTGGCAAAACAAACCCGCCACCCAGCTTTTCAGCATGAACGGATAACGTATACAACCCCAACAATTAACAATCAGAGTGGCCGGGATATTATTCCGGCCATTTGTACTATGCCTTTTGCGCGCGGCGCTTTAACCATGCCCGTACTGGTTCATCATACCATTTTAGCGCGGTGTAAGCAACGGTTATTGATACCACAAACGTTAGCAATGCAAACGGTATAGCATGGCCGAAACTCATGCCTTTATCCTTACTTACCCAACCCGTGTAAACGTATATAAAAGGGTAATGGGTGATATATAATGGATACGACAGATCGCCCAGAAACTTGCTGATGCCCTTACCTGCCTTGCCATGCACCTGTCCGCTGGCACCCAAATAAACTATCAGCGGGAACACAAAAATTATAGCGAACGATTCGTATAGACCGTTCATCCATAAATTCTCGGTGCCGCCAATGCGTGGTATGGCCAGGGTAACTATCAGCAGCGCGCTGCACCATAAAAAAGCGTTTTTAATATAGGTGGGTTTAGTGATGCGCGATAATAGTAAGCCGCCGAAGAACGGGAACAACATACGGGTAAAGCCAATGCGCATTTGCTCGTAATTGGGTGTCCAGCCGCCAATAACATCTCCGGCAGGGCCGGTTACCAGGTAATGCACCAACAATACCGCCGAGGCTATCACCAGCACCCATAACGCGCCTTTAGGCAGCTTGCGCAGGCCAAGCGCATATAAAATATTGGCTATGTATTCAAAAAATAACGACCATCCCGGCCCATCCAGCGGGTGCATCTCCTGCCAGCCGCGGATATCCCACGATAGCGGGACGGGTATCAGCGTGAAGCCTACCAGCATTACCACCAACAATTTCCAAACAGGTACGGTATGTATATCGGGCCACAGCGGCGAATCAGACGAGTAAAAGCAAATGGCACCGATGATCATGCCCACAATAACCATGGGTTGCAATCGCGCCAACCTGCGCCTGAAAAAACCGCCGATTGTGAGCGTAGTCCAGCGATCATCATAAGCGTAGCCGATAACATAGCCCGAAAGCAGGAAAAAGAAATCGACCGCCAGGTAACCGTGGTTGATTATCATATCAAACTTACTGGTAGCATGCGCCTCGCAGATATGGAATATTACCACAATAAGCGCCGCCACGCCGCGCAGTCCGTCAAGTATTTGGTAATGGGGTTTGGTTTGTAATTGGTTAGATTGCATGAACCAAATTTAACAGAATGGTTGAGAAATGAGGAATAAAGGGGTTTTTAATACGTGCAAAAAAAGCTGACTGACGATTTTTAACAGCACTTTCACTGCTCATGAGTACAATGATATACTCACTTGAATCGTTAGTGGTTGTTACTTTCTTTTTTGCAGAAAAAAGAAAGTAACCAAAGAAAAACTGCCGGCTGTTTAATTTTCTATGAAAGCCAGTGTTTCTTTAGTGCTACCCGAAAATTAAGAGGCCGGAATTGTAGCGTATTCATGGTTTGTGCTTAAACTTTTGTGAAGATGCCTTCCCTTTAGAAGAGGATTTAAGGAGAGGTAATAGAAATTCGCTGATTTATTTTTACTTCTCTTACACCCAGCGCATTCCAAAAACAGCTAAACATTATGCACGCATGTTAATTAGTTAATAATGATATTTGCATCCGTCAAAAAATATAGATAGCTTTAGATGAATATTATAGCGCCCGAAAAAATGAAACGTCTTATTGCCTTGTTCAGCAACAAGTTCTTCCTGGTAACGGTTGCTTTTGTGGTGTGGATGATATTTTTTGATACCAACGATCTGCTTTCGCGCTACGAGTATCACCAGCAACTGAACAAGCTGGAACAGGAACGCGACTTCTACAAAACCGAAACCGACAAGGTTACCAAAGACCTTGACGAACTAAACTCCGACCCCCGCCACCTCGAAAAATTCGCCCGCGAAAAGTATCTCATGAAAAAAGAGAATGAGGATGTTTACATGGTAAGTAAAGAAACCAAAGAGGAGTAGTTTTACTCTCTACTATTGTAACTTTTGTCATTTCGATCGAAGTACGAGGAGAAATTTGTCGCCTTAATAACCTCACCCCGACCCTCTCCTAAAGGAGAGGGAGCTAAAAGTCCTTATACAAAAGCACAAACCCTAAATAACCTATTCTACCGGCATCAGAAATGCCCGGAGTAGCACAGTCCCTGCAAAAACACACCCTTTCACCGGGCAGGGCGTAGCCGGCGATTTTTGTTTCTTTTGATCGCTCAAAAGAAATTGAGGACAAGTAATGAAGATGCTGTGCTTTTACGAGAGGATCAAGCTTTAAACCAAAGGTTGTACTTTTATTATCGTTAGTCTGCTCTTGGGCGCAGAGCCCAGTTACTTTGTCTTAGACACAAAGTAACCAAAAGTCAAGGCAGAAAAAACCTTCCGCCCACAGTCCATACACCCTGGCCCGGTTTTCTGCCAGGCCGACGCGCTTTTTGTTAACCTATTTTTTGTCATTTCGAACGAGGTACGAGGAGAAATCTGTCCGCGTTCATACCATAGCGTTAGATTTCTCGCTATCGCTCGAAATGACAGTCTTTATAATAGATCATTTTTTAAAGTCCTCCCCCTCGGGGAGGATTAGGTGGGGTTGTACGACAGGAATTTCTCGCTATCGCTCGAAATGACAATGATGAGAATTATATCCCTAACACCTGCTTTAACTTAGCATACCCTGTTTTACTTACCGGTATCTTGGCGCCCGATTTCAGGATGGCCAGGTGTGAGTCCTTTTCGTAGGGGTCTATACGGGTTATCTCGGCAACGCTTAGTATGTATGAGCGGTGTACACGTACAAATTGCGAACCATCAAGCGTTTGCTCAAAAAAGCTCATGGTTTTGTTTTTGAGGTATGCGCCCTCGGCGGTTATGATGCTTACGTAATCATCATCGGCTTGCAGGTACAAAATATCACGTACCGGGATTATCTTAACCTTGGTACCGGTTTTTACTACGATGCGCTCGTGCTGGGCATGGCCCTGGGCAACATCTTCCAGCAGCTTCTCAGTTTTGGCGGCAGGTTTGGCATCCGCGGCAGATAGGGCCAGGTATTTTTCAATTGCCTTGCTAAAACGCTCCTTACTGAAGGGCTTTAACAAATAATCAATAGCATGTGCCTCAAAGGCCTTAATGGCATATTCATCAAAGGCGGTGGTAAAAATTACTGATGGCGGTTGGTCAACCAGCTCGAGCATTTCAAAACCGGTTATTTTGGGCATCTGCACATCCAGAAATATAAGGTCGGGTTTGTGTTGTTGAATAGCTTTTAAACCTTCAAAACCATCGCCACACTCCTGTATAAGTTCTATCTGATCTTTAAACTCAAGCAAATACTCCATTACAACCATCCGTGCCAATGGCTCATCATCAATAATTAATGCGCGTTTCATCCTGTGGTACCTTTATAATGGTTGTAAATATATTATCATTTGCATGAGTTTCCATCAAATCGTTACGGGCAAATAACAAATATAACCTACGTTGCACGCCACGCAGCCCAAAACCGGTACCCTGCTTAGGGCGCGACGTTTGCGGATCGTACGGATTTTGCACCATCAGTACCAAGTAGTTATTATCCATTTCGCCACGTATGCTGATGGTTACCTGGCCGGTAGTATCATACAAACCAAATTTTATGGCATTCTCCACAATGGGCTGCAACAGCATGGCAGGCATAATGGCCTCGCCGCAGGTACGGTCGCAGCTTATTTCGGTTTGCAGGCGGTGGCCAAAGCGTACCTTTTCTATTTCGAGGTAAAGGTTAAGGTGCGCCAGCTCCTCATTCAGGGTAATACGTTGCTGATCATCCTTGCGCAGCGTACCGCGCAAAAAGTCGCTCAACTGATGTATCATCTTCCGCGCCTGATCGGGCTTAAAGCCTATCAGCGCGTTAATGGAGTTAAGGCTGTTGAACAAAAAGTGCGGCTGCAATTGCTGGCGCAGGTTATATAACTCCGCATCGCGGGCCAGGCTTTCGGCCTCGTTGCGGCGTTTCTCGGTTTCTTTTTGATCGAGCTGCGAGAACCATATAGCGCTCAGCATGGCCATCCAGCCTATAGCCAAAAAGTTAGTGAACAGGCGGATAATGAGCGATTGCTGCAAAAAGTTAACATACACCTCGCCCGGTTTTAGCAGCGGCAGCAGGTAGCGTACACCCGCGGCGCAAATAGCGGCTAAGGCCACACACCAAATAAACAGGTTAATGTAGCTGCCCCTACCCGGTTGATAGTAGCGCAGGTTGTTATTAATTAACCAGCAGGCACCGCTAAGCAGCAACGAGCTGCCCACGCCATCAATTATGGCCATATACCAATCAAACCCAAAGCTATGTATAACATAGGTTTGCAATGCCGCCCAGGCAACGCCACCTATGGCAATAGCCAGGTAAGCCCGTGATATTTCTGATTTAGAGATAGCCAAAACCGTGCGCCCTTATATTATTAATTGTTAATTGCTAACAAAGCCGATCTGTGGTGAGCCCAGGCAATGTACAGGTCGGCATCAGGTGCCTCGTGTATCTGGTAATGCAGTTCGGCACCATCGGTAAGTCCGTTTATGGGGTTTACCTCGGTAACATCAACAAACTGCCAGCGTACCATTTGCTTTTGGGCATTGGTGAAACTGTCCTGAATATCAACACCTATGCTGTTGGCCTTTTTAAAGGCGGCTTGCTCGTTATCGGCATTAATAAGGCGTAATTGCTCGTCAAACTGAGCGGGATGGTTGCCATCGCCGCTAATTATCCTGAAGATAAGTTTTGTTACGTACCAGTTCATGTGGGTAAATGGTTTGTTGTGTGTATTAATTGTGAGGTTAGTTGGTATATATCAATTAGTAGCTGCGTATCTCGATGCCGGCAAATATGCTCACACCTTTAATGATCAGCACCTTCTCGTTAGTAATGGTGGTGGTATGGCGCATGCGCTTATCATCAACCCCGGCAAATATGGCCGATACATCAGATATTACATGCCAGTGCGGCGGAACGATCAGCTTGGTACCACCAAACACCTGGGTTACCTCTATCATAACGTGGCCATGTATGTCGGCTTTGGTAAGGTCTATCTCGCTGCCACCAAATATGTTAACGATCTCGCCACCACGAAAATCCTTCGAGAATACTATCTTATCCACACCGCCAAATACAGCGGTAGCGTCCAGTATATCATCATTATATATCTTGCCTTTTACGGTGAAAGGCTCGCTTGGTGCTTCGGCTTTGGGCTGCTCGGCAGTGGTGGGTTGTTCAGCATCGGGCGTTACGCGGTAATCAACTACCGGGTCGGGCGTAAAGGGAGGCGGGGTGCCAAAGTCAACAGGTTGTTTACGGCCACCGTTTCGTAGTTTATCCCATTCGGCGGCATCGTGCCTGTTGCCTCTGCGTAGTATCATCCAAATACCAAATACAATGAATGCTACCGGCCATATCACGCCATCGGCGTTTACATTATAACTATCAAATGCTTCGTTGGCCATAAAAGCTAAACCTAAACCCACCAGTATAAACCAGGCTGATTTGTGGAAGTTGCTGCGTGTACCTATATATATGCCCGGTAGTATTAAGAACCACATTGGCCAGCTAATCAACCAACCCGGGAATAAAACTATATTTAGTTGTTGGATGAGCATCACACCACCCAGCACCAGCAGGATCACGCCGGCGATGGCCTTGCCGTTACGTGGTCCTTTTTTATATTCTATATTATTGCTCATGTTAGTTTTCTCTACAATTATTTGATGATATAAAACTACTATAACATTTATAACAGGCAAACACCTATTGGGTAGCATAAGGTAACTACTCGGTAAACACGGTAATTTTGGCGGTGAAAATTCCGTAAGCTAAAATCAGGGGTATAAAAAAAGCGACCGGCAATTAACCGGTCGCTGTATATTTTACGTTGGATGATACTATTTCATCAGGTCGATGAAATCATCAAACAGGTAGCGCGAATCGTGCGGGCCTGGTGACGATTCAGGGTGATATTGTACCGAGAACGCTTTTTTATCTTTTACACGGATACCTTCTATCGATTGATCGTTCAGGTTAACGTGGGTGATCTCAACTTTGTCTGATGATCTTACAGCCTCGGGCACTACACCAAAACCGTGGTTTTGTGAGGTAACCTCGCAATGATCCTTAATGATGTTTTTTACCGGGTGATTTAAGCCGCGGTGACCGTTGAACATTTTTTTGGTCGGGATATCATTAGCCAAAGCCAGCAATTGGTGACCAAGGCATATACCGAACATTGGTTTATCGGCAGCCAATATCTCTTTTACGGTTGCAACCGCGTAAGGCATGGCCGATGGATCGCCGGGGCCGTTTGATATAAAGTAGCCTGTCGGGGCAAAATCCTGCTCCATTTCGGCAAAGGTTGTTTTTGCAGGGTATACCTTAGCGAATACATCACGATCGGCAAAGTTGCGCAGGATGTTCTTTTTAACACCCAGGTCAAGCACGGCAACACGGTAAGGCGCGTCCTCATTACCAAAGGTATAAGTTTCGGTAGTTGATACCTGTGATGATAACTCCAAACCATCCATTGATGGTACTTCGGCTAACTTGGCTTTCAGTTCATCAACATTCAATATCTCTGATGAGATGATGGCATTCATGGCACCTTTATCGCGTATGTGGCGCACCAGCTGGCGGGTATCAATATCTGATATACCTACAATGTTTTGCTCCTGAAAATAATCCTGTATTGATTCATCGGCCTGTTTACGGCTGTAGGCAATGTTGTAGTTTTTACAAACCAAACCAGCTATTTGTATCCTGCCTGATTCAACTTCCTCGCCGCTGATGCCATAGTTACCTATGTGGGCGTTGGTAGTAACCATAATTTGACCGAAGTAAGATGGATCGGTAAAAATTTCCTGGTAGCCGGTCATACCGGTGTTAAAACAGATCTCGCCGGTGGTGGTGCCGATCTTTCCGGCAGCTTTGCCATGAAAAACTGTACCGTCAGCCAGTAATAATACAGCCGGTAGTTTGGTGTAGTTGGTCATTATAAAATAAATTAAATGATTTAAAAACCCGGTTTGCCTGGTGCGACGCGCCGATAAAACTTATAGAATTAATGAAGTAAGGCACTTCCATTTTCACGCCGCAAAGATACGGCAAAGCAGTGTAATTTTAAAGTATGTTTTTGTATTTTTTAATATTTGAATAATGGCTTGTTAACACCATGTTAACCACGCTCAATTACCAAGCAATTAGCGGTTTGCCTTAACATTGTATTCGGTGTTGAAAAAGCGCTTTACAATTACATACCTTTGCCATCAAATTCAGCAAGCTCATGTCTGTTAACAAAGAGATAAAACGCGTAACCACCCGCACCGTACAGGAGATGAAGATGAGGGGCGAAAAAGTATCAATGCTTACCGCTTACGATTACTCCTTAGCCACCATTGTTGATGATGCCGGGGTTGATATTATACTGGTAGGCGATTCGGCCTCGAACGTAATGGCCGGCCACGAAACCACTCTGCCCATAACGCTCGATCAGATGATCTATCATGCCGCATCAGTAGTACGTGCCGCCAAGCGCGCGCTGGTAGTGGTCGATCTGCCTTTTGGCTCGTACCAGGGTAACTCAAAGGAAGCCTTAAATTCGGCTATCCGTATTATGAAGGAAGCGGGCGCGCATGCTGTAAAAATTGAAGGCGGTATTGAAATAGCCGAATCTGTTACCCGCATACTGGCAGCTGGTATACCGGTTATGGGCCATTTGGGTTTAACCCCGCAATCGATATACAAATTTGGCACCTACACCGTAAGGGCCAAAGAGGAAGCCGAAGCGCAAAAGCTGCGTGAGGATGCCCTTAAACTACAGGAGCTGGGCTGCTTTGGCGTAGTGCTCGAAAAAATACCCGCCCTGTTGGCTAAAGAAGTTACCGAGAGCCTGAGCATACCTACCATTGGTATTGGCGCAGGCCAGCATTGCGATGGCCAGGTATTGGTGATACACGATATGCTGGGCATTAATAAAGGCTTTAAGCCACGCTTTTTACGCCAGTACGCCAGCCTGTACGATGTGATGAACGATGCCATAAAAAGCTACGTTACCGACGTAAAATCGGCAGATTTCCCTAACGAGAAGGAACAATATTAGGCAGTTGATAGTTATTACCGTAGTTCATGGTTCATAGTTAATAGTTCATGGCAGCTCTATTCAGATTGCACTAAATACTATGAACTATTAACTATGAACCATGAACTCAATATCATTAGCAAAACATGAGCGAACCTATTACCGATTACGATATATTATATGAGGATAATCACCTGATTGCCGTTAACAAGCGCGCGGGTGATATTGTGCAGGTAGATGATACCGGCGATGAACCATTGGATGAAAAGGTAAAGAAATACATCGCCAAAAAATATAATAAGCCTAACGGCGCATTTTTAGGCGTGGTGCACAGGTTAGACAGGCCAGTGAGCGGCGTTATACTTTTCGCCAAAACCAGCAAGGCTTTGGACAGGATGAACCAACTGTTTAAAACCCGCCAGATACGCAAAACCTACTACGCTGTGGTACGCAACAAACCCGAACCCGAGTACGGCGACCTGGTACACTGGCTGGTAAAAAATCAGCAGAAAAACGTTACCAAAGCCCATGGGCATGAAGTGCCGGGCAGCATGCGCTCCGAACTGCATTACCGCTTGGCAGGCGAGGCTAATGGCTATTATTTGATTGAGGTGAACCCCATAACCGGCAGACCGCACCAGATACGGGTACAGCTATCAACCCTGAATTGCCCCATAGTAGGCGATAATAAATATGGCTATCCGCGCGGCAGTTTGCGTAAAAGCATTAGTCTGCATGCCCGTAAACTCCAGTTCATCCACCCGGTAAAAAATGAGCCTGTTGAAATAAAGGCCCCGCTACCCAAGGATGGCTTTTGGGATAAGTTTGCGCATTTGATGGAATGATTTAGTCCATGGACTATGGACCATAGACCATGGTCGCTATAAAACAAAAATGCCTCATTGATTACATGAGGCATTTTTGTTTTATAGCAGTTTACCGCCTACTTCAAACTCGCAATATCGATAACGAAACGGTAGCGGACATCATTTTTGATCATGCGTTCGTAGGCTTCGTTAATGTAGTCGATGTTGATCACTTCCACGTCAGACACGATGCCGTGCTCGGCGCAGTAGTCAAGCATTTCCTGGGTTTCTTTAATTCCGCCAATCATGCTGCCTGCAATGCGGCGGCGTTTGCTGATCAGGTTAAAGGCTGATACCTGTGGCGCTTCCGGCGGTATGCCTACCAATACCATGGTGCCATCAAGCTTCAGCATCTGCAAGTAAAAATCATATTCGTGCTGTGCCGAAATGGTGTTCAAAATAAAATCAAAAGTATTAGCAACCGCTTTTACCTGCTCCTCATCCTTAGTTACTACAAAGTGGTGGGCGCCCAGCTTAAGTGCATCCTCCATTTTTGAGGCTGATGTGCTCAGTACGGTAACCTCAGCGCCTAATGATGCCGCGAACTTAACCGCCATGTGGCCTAAACCACCCAGGCCAACTACGGCAACCTTATGGCCTTTACCAATTTTCCAGGTCATTAACGGCGAGTAGGTGGTAATACCGGCGCAAAGCAGCGGTGCTACACCTTCCAGTGGTAACTTGTCTGATACGTGCAGGGCGTATTTCTCATCGATAACATATTGATCAGAGTAACCGCCGAAAGTCGGGGTGCCATCTTTGTAAGTACTGTTATAGGTGAACGACAGGTGATTATCGCAATATTGTTCCTCACCGGCCTCGCAGCTTGGGCAGTGGCGGCACGAGTCGACAAAGCAGCCTATACCGGCAGTTTCGCCAACTTTGAATTTGGTAACCGCATCGCCAACCTTAACTATTTTACCTACAATTTCGTGGCCGGGCACCATCGGGAATATTGATCCGCCCCATTCGTCGCGTATCTGATGAAGATCTGAGTGGCAAACACCGCAGTATAATATCTCTATCTGAATGTCATTAGGGCCAACCTCTTTACGGTCGAACTTAAAAGGTGCCAGCGGGGCACTTGCCGCATTAGCAGCATAAGCTTTTGTTGCAATCATAATAAATGGTGATGTAGTGGTTAAATGTGAAACAAAATTACAGGCGTATGTTTAGGTAAAGATAATTCAAAAGTAATATTTACGTTCTGCAAACAGCGGCGGCCATTAATTATTTGATAGCCAACAGCCGGTATATTTTTTTACTTTTGAGCGCATAAACACAATGAAGCGATCGGCCATATTATTCATAGCAGCATTTTTTGTGATCTCGCTGTACAACTCGTGCAAAAAGGATGATCCTACCAATATACGCAACCTGTTTACCGCCGGGCCGTGGGAGCTGGCATCGTTACAGGTTTTTAACTACGTAGGTACCACCCAGGGCGAAACCGATACGCTGAATACTGATTGTGATGTAAAGCAGATATTCCGTTTTAATGCCGATAATACCTGTACTTATGAAAATTACAGTTGCCTTGATCAAACGGCGACGGGCACCTGGTCGTTATCGAGGGACAGGCTGTATTTAATATCAGATATAACCTGTCAGGATACATCAGCATCAGGCAGTATACAGCCTTTTACCAATACCAAGATATTGAACCTTGGCCAGTACTCCATGGTGCTGCAAACCGGCGATTTTCAGGAAACCAACCAGCCTAACCGCGTGCGCCGCGTGGTGCAGTACAGCTTTATAAGGCAAAGAAATAACTAAGTATAGCAAACAAGTTGATCAAAATTTTATATTTGAAGTAATTGTAGAACCCCAAATACCCTGCACTTGAAAAAACGTATAGCTATTTTCGCCTCCGGATCAGGTTCAAACGCTCAAAAAATAATGGAGCACTTTAAGCGCCACAATGATGCCGAGGTTGCCATTATACTCACCAATAATCCGCAGGCTTACGTTTTACAACGGGCTGATAATTTTGAGATACCATCGCACGTATTTAACCGCCAGGAGTTTTACGAGGGCGATGATGTGATACGTTTGCTAAAAAACCTTAACGTTGATATTATAGTACTGGCCGGTTTTTTATGGCTGGTGCCGCAATCATTACTAAAAGCTTTCCCTAACAAGATCATTAACCTGCATCCGGCGCTGTTACCCAAATACGGTGGCAAAGGCATGTATGGCGATAATGTGCACAAAGCCATCTTGGCAGCGGGCGAAGAAGAATCGGGGATTACCATCCACTTTGTGAACGAGCATTTTGACGAAGGCGAGGTGATCCACCAGTCCCGCTTTAAAATTGAACCCGGCGATACCCTTGAAATAGTAAAATTCAAAGGCCAGCAACTGGAGCACCACCATTTTCCGCGCGTGGTGGAGAATTTGCTGAAGAAGATGAAGAGCTGAGGGTGTGAGTTGGGAGTGGTGAATAGTGAGCTTTCAGGCCAGTAATGAACCATGCACTATTTCATACACAACTAATTTGTTGCCATCTATTTTAAAGGCAATTACCCAATCATTAAAATGCGAGCAGGAATAATCGCTTTCCAAAAATACTTTATGATTGCATAAAGTGTATTGCACGTTTGGTACAGCTAACCTTTTAATTGCTTCTTTGAACTTTAGGGCATAGCGGGCGCCACTTCCTTTTGTGTTTTGTGATTCAACAAACCTTGCTATGCTATCAATAGCGGTTAAAGCTCTTTCAGAGATTATTGCCTTCAAAACGTTAATACCTATTTATCGTCGTCTGAATATTTAGAAAAAGCCTCGTCAATATCAATGAATTTATCGTCCTTATGTTTCTCAAAATAATGCTCCCATTCTGCACTGGTTGCGGGCCGACCAATGCCAAATGCCAGGGCATCAGCATCAAGTTCAATAAAATCAGGCTGCATCTCGGCCTCTAAACCGAGTTCTTTAGCCAATTTTATCAGCAGATCGGTTTTGGTTTCCGAATCAGATTTTATGATTACAGTGGTCATGACACTAAATTACTAAAACTTTTTAATACTGATTTAATTTTTGTTTGGCCGGATAACCTAATTAAGGCTGCTAATCACTACCTTTGCGGCTTAAAATTCGCAGTAGTACATGAGCAATCCCGTTCAAATAAAAAACGCTTTAATTTCAGTTTATTACAAGGATAATCTTGAGCCCATCATTCACGAATTGAACAGGCTTGGGGTAACCATTTACTCAACCGGTGGTACCGAAACTTTTATTCGTAACCTTGGTGTTGATGTAGTAGCTGTTGAAGACCTTACATCTTACCCATCTATACTGGGCGGACGTGTAAAAACCCTCCACCCAAAGGTATTTGGCGGCATTTTAGCCCGCCGCAGTTTTGAAAGCGACGAACAACAACTTGCTCAGTACGAAATTCCGGAGCTTGACCTGGTAATTGTTGATCTGTACCCGTTTGAAGAAACTGTACAATCAGGCGCCGGTCAGCAGGATGTGATCGAGAAGATCGATATCGGCGGTATATCACTGATCCGCGCGGCCGCCAAAAACTTTAAGGATGTGGTTATCGTAGCCTCAAAAGACGATTACGGTACTTTGGAGAACATCCTGAAAACACAGGATGGCCAAACCAATATTGATCAGCGCCGCGCCTTTGCACGTAACGCGTTCAATATTTCATCGCACTACGATACCGCCATCTTCAACTACTTTAACGAGGAAGAAGCATTACCGGTATTTAAGCAAAGCATACAAAGCAGCCAGGTATTGCGCTACGGCGAAAACCCTCACCAAAAAGGTACTTTTTACGGTAACCTTGATGCCATGTTCACCAAGCTGCACGGCAAGGAGCTATCATACAATAACCTGGTTGATGTTGACGCCGCCGTTGCCCTGATAGATGAATTTACCGAGCCAACCATCGCCATATTAAAACATACCAACGCCTGTGGCGTAGCTACCCGCTCAACAATTAAAGAGGCGTGGATAGATGCCCTGGCTTGCGACCCGGTATCGGCATTTGGTGGTGTAATTATAGCTAACGACGAGATTGACGCGGCTACAGCCGAAGAAATAAGCAAACTGTTTTATGAGGTGCTTATAGCCCCTGCCTTTACTGATGAGGCCGTAAGCATACTACAATCAAAAAAGAACCGCATTATATTGGTTCGCCAGCGTACCGAGCTGCCTGTCAAACACTTTAAAACATTGTTGAATGGTGTTATTGAGCAGGATAAGGATGCCGTTATTGAAGGCCCTGAACAAATGAACCCGGTTACCAACCGTAAGCCAACCGAGCAGGAGCTGAAAGACCTGTACTTTGCCAACAAAATTGTTAAGCACACCAAATCAAACACCATAGTTTTTGCCAAAAACAACCAGTTAATGGCAAGCGGTGTGGGTCAAACCTCAAGGGTTGATTCGTTGAGGCAGGCGGTACTTAAGGCTAACAGCTTTGGCTTTGATCTTAACGGCGCGGTAATGGCATCTGATGCCTTTTTCCCCTTTCCGGATTGTGTGGAGCTGGCTGCCGAAGCAGGTATTACAGCAGTGTTGCAACCGGGTGGTTCAATAAAAGATCAGGACTCGATAGACATGGCTAACCAGAAAGAAATTTCAATGGTTACCACAGGTGTACGCCATTTTAAACATTAATTAACGTAACACAATAATCATCGTAATTTGACGCTTTAAAGTACAGCTAAATTAGTGTAGTTTTATAACCCGCAAATTATTTGAAGCATATAGCAAATGGGCCTGTTTAACTTTTTTACCCAAGAGATCGCCATAGATTTAGGAACAGCGAATACGCTGATCATACATAACGATAAGGTTGTTGTTGATGAACCATCAATAGTAGCTTTTGACCGTAAAACCAACAAGGTTATTGCCATTGGGCGCCAGGCCATGCAAATGGAAGGTAAAACCCACGATAATATACGTACCATACGTCCGCTTAAGGATGGCGTTATTGCCGATTTTGATGCTGCCGAGTACATGATACGCGGCATGATCAAAATGATCAACTCGGGCAAGGGTTGGTTCTTCCCGTCGTTGCGTATGGTTATCTGTATACCATCGGGCATTACCGAGGTTGAAAAACGCGCGGTACATCAATCGGCCGAGCGTGCTGGTGCCAAAGAGGTTTACCTGATACACGAGCCAATGGCAGCCGCCGTAGGTATAGGTATTGACGTTGAGGAGCCTATGGGCAACATGATCATCGATATAGGTGGTGGTACTACCGAGATCGCCGTTATCGCCCTTTCAGGTATCGTGTGCGATCAGTCTATCCGTGTAGCCGGTGATAACTTTGATGCTGACATTGTTCAGTACATCCGTCGCCAGCACAACATCATGATAGGTGAGCGTACCGCCGAGAAGATCAAAATTGAGGTTGGCGCGGCATTGCCTGAGCTAACCGACCCTCCGGGCGATTTTGCTGTTCAGGGTCGTGACCTGATGACCGGTGTGCCTAAGCAGATCATGGTATCATACACCGAGATAGCGCATTGCCTTGACAAATCTATCTCGAAGATTGAAGAAGCTATTTTAAAAGCCTTGGAGATCACCCCTCCTGAGCTTTCGGCAGATATTTACCAAACCGGTATTTACTTAACCGGTGGTGGCGCCTTACTACGCGGTTTAGATAAGCGTGTGGCCGCAAAAACCAAGTTACCAGTTCACGTAGCCGAAGATCCGCTGCGTGCCGTTGTTCGCGGTACCGGTACCGCCCTTAAAAACATAGGTAACTTTAAATTTTTAATGCAATAATTTAGTGAGTGGCGAATGGTGAGTAGTGAATTGCTTACCATTCGCCTCCTATTATTCACCATTCACTACTCACCATTCACCATATGCGTAATCTGCTGATATTTATCACCAAGTATAGCGCATTTTTCCTGTTCCTGATATTTGAGGGTATCGCGTTGTATGTTTTTATAAACTATAACGATTTTCAGCGGGCATCATTCATCAACACCAGTAACGAGCTTACGGGCAACCTGTACCGTAACATCAGCAACGTGAATGATTATTTGAAGCTAAAGGAGATAAACGATAGCCTTGCCCGGCAGAATGCCTTACTGCGCAATCAGCTCATGTCATCATTATATATTGATACCGCGGGGCACCGTAAGGTTAACGATAGCGTTTACAAGCAGCAATACACTTACATTGAGGCGCGTGTTATCAACAACTCGGTAAACAAGCGCATGAACTATATTACCATTAACAAGGGCAGCCTTAACGGTATTGGTAAAGGTATGGGCGTTATAGCCGATGGTGGCGTGGTTGGTATTGTGATGCAGGCATCGCCACACTTTTCAGTAATACGTTCGCTGCTGCATAAGGATACCCGCATCAGCGCTATGCTGGCTAACTCAAAAGAAGGCGGCTCATTCATGTGGGCTGAGGATATGGACCCGCACAAGGGTTTGTTATATGATGTAGCCAACAGCGCGCAACCGCATTTGGGCGATACCGTGGTTACCGATCAGCACTCGCTGTTCCCTATCGGAGTGCAGTTGGGCAGGGTAAGTAATCTTAAACCAAAAACAGGCGGTTTCTTTTTGAATATGGAAGTTAAGCTTTCGGTTGATTTTAGCAAGCTGGAATACGTGTACGTGATCAACAACAAATTCGCGCAGGAGCAGCAGGGACTGGAGGCCCTACAAAAAGATGAGTAGGGTTATATTCGCTAATTTCATCCGGTTTGTGGTGCTGGTATTTATCCAGGCATTTCTGCTGAAAAACATTACAGTTTACGATCTGGCTGTGCCGTACCCATACATCCTGTTTGTGATGTTGCTGCCTTTTGAAACACCTAACATCCTGCTTTTCCCACTGGCTTTTTTAATAGGATTAAGTGTTGATGCCTTTTATGATACGCCCGGGCTGCATGCCGCGGCAACCGTATTGCTGGCCTTTGTACGTGTGCTTTTCATCAGCATAACCGTACAAAAAGATGGTTTTGATAACGACCCTGAGCCTACACTGGGCGGCATGGGTTTCAGGTGGTTCTTTACCTACTCGGCCGTACTTACGCTGGTGCACCATTTTATACTGTTCAATCTGGAAGTTTTTAGATTATCAGAGATGGAGTACACACTAAGCCGCTTTTTAATGAGTTCTGTATTTACAGTATTTTTGATGTTGATTACAGGTTTATTATTTTTCAGGAAGAAAAGGGCGTAAATGAACAACAGTTTTTTTGAACGCAGGTACATTATAGCGGCAATTTTTATAACCTTTATGGTTATACTGCTTGGCCGCCTGTTTTATATTCAGCTTGTTGACGACCGCTACCTGTATTTTGCCAATAATAACGTTATCCGTAAAAAAGTGCTGTTTCCGGCCCGCGGCCCCATACTTGACCGTAAGGGAAAAATACTGGTACAGAACGAACCGGTGTACGATTTGATGGTGATCCCCAAACAGGTACAACCTTTTGATACCCTTGAGTTTTGTAAGCTGATAGGTATTGATATGGAGGGTTTCCATAAACGCTTTGAAAAAGCCAGAGGCCATTCAGTGTACCTGGCATCAATATTTGAAAAACAAATGTCGGTATCGTTATACCGCTCATTGCAGGAAAAACTTTCAGACTTTCCCGGCTTTTACGGGCAATTACGCTCGGTACGCAGTTACCCTGATTCAGCCGCCGCGCAATTTTTGGGTTATACCGGCGAGGTTAGGGATAAGGATATTGAAAAATCGGGCGGCTACTATCGCCTGGGCGATTACATCGGCATTACCGGTGTCGAAAAGGCTTATGAGGATGTGCTGCGTGGCCAGCGTGGCGTGGAGAACCAAATGGTCGATTCGCGCAACGTACCCAAAGGTCGCTATGCCAATGGCGCTTATGATACCGCCGCCGTTGCCGGCGAGAGGCTGATATCATCTCTCGACCTTAAAATTCAAAAACTCGGCGAAAAGCTGATGCGCAATAAGGTAGGCAGTATTGTAGCCATTGAGCCATCAACCGGTGAGATATTGGCCTTTGTGAGCAGCCCAACGTATGATCCGAACCAAATGGTTGGTCGTGAACGTGGCAACAATATGGCCCGCATGTACCAGGACCCATACAACCCGCTGCTGATACGCCCTATACAAGCTTACTACCCGCCGGGATCATCATTTAAACCGCTGGATGGTTTGATAGCTTTGCAGGAGGGTATCATCAATCCGCAAACCACATTCTTTTGTCCGCATTATTACATGGCAGGTAACCACCGTGTAGGTTGCGAGCACTTTGACGGGCCTACTAATTTGAGTAAGGGCATAGCCATGTCGTGCAACACTTACTTCTGTAACGTGTTCGACAGGCTGATCAACCGGAACGGGCCTAAACGCACCCGCCAAACGTTTATCGACTGGAAAGCCAAGGTAAACAAATTCGGCTTTGGCGTTAAATTGGATGTGGACTTACCGAACGAGAAAAAAGGTAACGTACCCGCTCCTGAACGATATGATAAAATATTTGGCGAGAACCGCTGGCGTTCAAGCTCTATTATATCCTTAGCTATTGGGCAGGGCGAGTTGTTAGCCACACCATTGCAATTAGCCAATATTGAATGTACCATTGCCAACCGTGGCTTTTATTATCGCCCGCACCTTATTAAGGCCATTGGCGATAAACAGATCACCAAAAAAGAATATACCGAACGCAACTTTGTAGGTGTTGATGAACAGTATTTTGAACCGGTTATTGATGGTATGCAGCAGGTGGTTGAACACGGTACGGCCGTTGGCGCACGTATACCGGGCATAGTAATGTGTGGTAAAACCGGTACGGTGCAAAATCCGCATGGTAAAAACCACTCTATATTTGTGGCCTTTGCGCCAAGGGATACCCCGAAAATAGCTATTGCTGTGGTGGTTGAGAATGCCGGTTTCGGGTCATCATGGGCGGCACCTATTGCCAGCTACATGGTTGAAGAATACCTGCGCGATACCATTACCAAGCCAAAAGCCCAGGTTGAATATATTATGAATGCCAACCTGTTGCCGCCACCAAAAGGCAGCAAGGTAAAGGAAGCTAAACAAACCAAAGCCGATAGCCTGAAAAAGGCCAAAGCCGACAGCGCCGAAAAACCTCAGCCTGTTTTAAAATCGGTAAAGCGTAAAGCTAAAAAGCAGCCATCGGCAGTATACTATGCTAACCAGCCGGCAGTAAGGAGGGACGATGAGCAGTAATGAGCGCGGCTTTTTCCGTAATATTGATTGGATAACCATACTGCTTTACCTGTGCCTTTGCACCATTGGCTGGTTTAACATCCACGCCGCGGTGTATGATGAGGAGCATCGAAGCATGGTTGACCTGAGTACTAACTATGGCAAGCAATTCGTATTCATTGCGGTATCGCTGGTGATGGCCATGGTTATCCTCCTGCTTGATTATCGCTTTTTTAGCGCGCTGGCTCCGCCGTTTTATATTGTTACTGTACTGCTGCTGATACTGGTATTGGTGGTAGGTCGTAACGTGGGTGGTAACCAAGCCTGGATTTCGCTTGGCGGAGGTTTCAGGCTCCAACCGTCGGAATTTGCCAAGCTGAGCACCGTATTACTGTTAGCCAAATACCTGAGCGGTACCAATGTTAAAATAACAGATACCGAATCGTTTTTTATAACGGCAGGCATCATTATACTGCCTATGGCGCTGATCATGCTACAACCCGATACCGGCTCAACGCTGGTGTTCTTCTCGCTGATATTTGTGCTTTACCGCGAGGGTTTGTCGCCCTACTTTTTGATCATTATCGCGCTTTCGGCTACGCTATTCATCCTCTCGTTATTGGTTAACCAATGGCTGCTGGTGGCGGGTATAGCGGTAATTGGCGCGTTGCTGGTTTTCTTTAACCTGCGCAACCGCAAGTTCATATTCGGTTTGCTGGTATGGATAGTAGGCTCGTTAGGGTTTGTACTGGCTGTAAAGCCGCTTTACAGCAATGTGCTGCAAAGCCACCAGCGTGCACGTATTGATGAATTGCTGGGTATTACATTTGATCCACGTGGAGCGGGTTATAACGTAAATCAATCTAAGATAGCCATAGGCTCGGGCCAGTTATGGGGTAAGGGTTATTTGCAGGGCACACAAACCAAATACTCTTTCGTTCCTGAACAAAGTACCGACTTTATTTTTTGTACCGTTGGTGAGGAATGGGGCTTTGTAGGCTCATCCGTTGTTATTGGCCTATACCTGTTTTTGCTATTACGAGTGATACAAATAGCCGAGCGACAGCACATGGCCTTCTCCCGCATTTACGGCTACGGAGTGGCATCCATCATCTTTTTCCACGTGCTCATCAACATCGCCATGACCATCGGCCTGATGCCTGTTATAGGCATCCCGCTGCCCTTTATCAGTTATGGTGGTTCATCATTGATCAGTTTTACTTCGCTGCTGTTTATATTGCTTAAGCTGGATTCAAACAGGACTGGATATACTTATTGAGATTTAAGTTGTTATTTCGAACTGATAGCAAGAGATTTCTACGCGTTCGACCCCTCCTAAATCCTCCCCGAGGGGGAGGACTTTAATAAAAGCTTTAATAATTATGTCATTTCGACGAAGGAGAAATCTGTACACGTTCATTAGCCGAGCGATAGATTTCTCCTCGTACCTCGTTCGAAATGACAAGAAATATATCAAAAAAAGCGCGGTGGCCTGCCGGAAAACCGGGCCAGGGAGTATGGCCTGTGCGGATGAAGGTTTTTTCCGGCTTGATGTTTGGTTACTTTGCATCTAAGGTAAAGTAACTGGCCTCTGCGGCCAAGAGCAGGCTGGCGATGGTTAAAAGCACAATCACCTAACAATAGCACTATCTTAAAACCGCTTCATTACTTGTCCTAAATTTCTTTTGAGCGATCAAAAAAGACAAAAATCGTCGGCTACGCCCTGCCCGGTTAGAGTTTCTACTTTGGCAGGACTTGTGCTACTCCGGGCATTTCTGATACCGGTAGTATAGAGTATTTACGGTTTGTGCTTCGGGTTTTATTATTTAATCTTTTGAGCATCCTTCCTCCAACTCTGCTTCAACATATTAGATATCAAATCATCAAAACTCCAGCCTATTTTTCGTGCAGCCAGGGCGGTTAAGCTGTCCTGATCGGTACGATGGGGACGGGAAGCGCCGGTCATGTTGGGTTTCATGTTGAGGTCGAATAAGAAGTTTTCGCCCTGGGCGTTAGCACGGCAATCGATACGTATGGGGGCGCGGCTTTGTACTAATTTGGCCGCCAACTCGCATTGCTGACAGAGTTGTATCATGGCCTCGGTCTGTAGTTCGGAATCATTCAAAACCTCGCTGTTGTGTATCACGGCTACGGTGCCGTTGTATGGCGCTATCCCGTTGGCATGGTTAAAACGCCTTACCGGCGGTAACGACCAATGTTGATCTTTTTCCAACACCTCGCCATCAATAACATACCCGCCGGGAGGCATCACGGTAATGGTAACCTCGGTACCCGGCAGAAATTCTTCTGCGTACAGGGCATCGCCATAATCACCGGAACTGAACATATCCGCAAGTATATCGGTAAGTTCTGTTGGAGTATTAACCAGGTAAACCCCCTGACTACCCCTGCCGCGAATGGGCTTGGCCACTACCGGGTAACCAAAGTTCAGTTTAAAAGTATCGGCATTATTGTGTGTGATCAGTACTGATCGGGGTATGGGCAGATGGTTGTTTTTCAGCAACTCGTTAGTAACCAATTTATCATCAAAAATATCTACCTGTTTGGGTATCTGCCCAACAACAGCGATGCCTGCATCAATAAACTTTTCGATAGGGTGCCCATCGTACAAAACAGTGTTGAGCCATATGGTGTCAGCGCCTTTATTTATGGCCGCCTGTATACCTTCCGCCGTGTCGGGGAAAACCCAGTCGAGATCCGCCTCGGTGCCTGGTTCATCAGCAGGTGATATTACATCGATGTTTTGTTTACGGAGGGAGTAGGCAATATCGGCGCCGCTATCGGCATAGCCTCCCGGTTTCATGGGTTTAATAATTCCGTTACGTGCCGGTGGTGTTTGTGTTTGATAAATTACTGCTACTTTTTGCTGCATTAAATAGGGATAGATGAAAAGGTAGATGTTAAAGGCTGTAAGCCTTGATGCCAAAATCACAATTACGCCTCGATAACAAAAGCCTTTAGTTCGGCCATTTTACCATCGCGAAACCGCCATACATCGCAATAGTCATAATGGATCATGGTGCCTGCTTCATCCTTCATGCTGATCTTGCCTATGGCGGTAACAAAGTCGCCCTCGGCTATCAGTTGCTCTACCATAAACTGTGGCGGCTCAATGTAAGCCTTGGCCATATATTGCCTCACGGCTTCCTTACCGTGCAGGGTTTGGTCGCCTACAAAAGTCCATTGGGTGTCATCGGTACAGTATTGCAGAAAGCCCTCATTATCGCCCGCGGTAACGGCGGCGTTGGCTTGTTCGAGTATTGTTTTGTTGTTTGCCATGTAGATAAAACAACGCCCGATAGGATGCACTTGTTTTATTTGGCAAAAAGCGGTTGCGGCGTAAAGTATTAAATAAAATGAAGGAGGCTATTTAAATTGATAATAGCCTCCGCCATTTATTATCTTAATATAAGCTTTCTTATGGTTTCGTTATCCGAAAAATAAATGGTGCTTTCATCTTTAGAGAGGGCCAAATAATTTGCAAAAACGTAGGCGTTTTTACCTACCCCATCCGGCGACGAAAACTTACCGTTAAGGCCAACAAGTTTGGTTAGTTTATTATTTGAAACGCTCACAATTTCACCTCCCGAAACCATATAAAGTGTCCGGCTATCTTTTGTGGCTACAAGATCAGTTATCTCCCTAAAGTTAATATCACGGAAAATTTGCGTGAACACACCACTTTTGGTAAGCTTATAAATATACTTACCGCGTGTAACAAGGTATTTAACGCCATTGTTACCGCAGTACATCCGTGTAATGGCCGATGCTTCCCGGCTCGGGGTGTTCAGTGAATCTAAAGGTGGGGTATAGGGGTGACGGCCCGCTACGCCATTTACAATTTCGGCGCTTTCAATAAATCCCTGCCTCAAGCCTGATCTGCCGGTTACATAGCGGTCGCCGCATATTTGCAGATAATCGCTGAAGGGATCTTTACTCAAACTATAATATACATACGTATAGTAGTTTACCTGCGCGGCAGGTGTCAGTAATTCGCCGTTGGGTTTTAATATCCACAGCCTGTGCAGTGATTCGGGCGAAACAGCTATGCTTGTTAAAATATTAATCGATCCATCTTTTGAAAAGAGCACCTTTTCGGGATAGCGCAGCCGTTGCCCATCAGCAGCGGCCGGTATGCTGATCGTTGTAACAACACCATCAGGTGTAACCTTACGTATGGCATCATTAAACAGATCGGCAACGTACAGGTTGCCATCCTCGCCAATATCAATGCCGTAAGGATAATGAAAACGGGCTTGCGAACCGGTACCATCTACAAACCCATCGGTATTGTACTGCCCCGCAATGGTTATTACAGATAATGGAGGTACGCTGGCGTTAGTTGTTAATTTGCCTGAACCAGCATCATTACTTAATGTCGGCTGCTCGCTTTTTTTACATGCCCCAATAAATAATAAGGCACTTAAAAGCACTAATTGAACATACTTTTTCATGGGAGTAAATTTGGTATGGAATAAATTGGTAAGTCAAATTTACACCCTGCCTAATTGGCTTTACTACACAAAATATGGACAAACAATATAGCTTAATACGTTACGGTAATGGGCTTACTTCAACCGATAAATATCCTCGCTCTTAATATAATCCTTACGACTAATGGTGTAGATGATATTGTCGTTTTCATCCTTGATCAAGCCAACGCTCTCGTCATTAGCTATCGGGAAGTTGATTTTGTAGCCCCGGCCATCATCTAACTTAATACCGTAGGTTTCTACTCCATTAGCGATGTTGACGGCGTTTTGCGAATAGCTTAGCGTTGTGGCTTTCTTGGTGCTATCGGCTATGCTAAAACTCTTGGCCTCGAAGGTAATTTCCACTTTCTCGCCATCCGGGGTCATGCCTTTCCACTTACCGCGATAAGTATCCGACCCGCTACAGGCTGTTAGCAACAAAGCAAATAATCCTAAAAAGGATAATACAATAGATTTCATATTTTATTTAGTGTAAGGTTAAGAATTAATGTATTACAATATTATTATGCGCTATTTTACAAAAACTCTTTAGTAATTACTTAACGTGTGCTTTTTTAAAAATGCCGTTGTTCGATATTTTACTTGCGGGCATTTTATTCTTAGGATAAAAAAAGTAACTGGCGATACCTACTACGGGGCGGTTATGAACGATCTCAAACGGCGACTTAGGGTAATAAACATCTCCTCTTTTACGAATAAACTCCTGAACTAAAATATACTCGATAGATCTGTCATCTCTCTCAACAACTTTGATGTCGCCTTTTACAAAAGCCTGCTTGTTCGGAAATGATCTTACATTGCTGCTTTTGTCAATACCTGATATTATTAAGCTGTCAGCATTTTCTGACACATCAGAAAATTTAAAGTCCATATCATATGTTTCAAGGGGCGATCCTAATGTTATTAGATAAGTTGCCGTTCTTAAACTAAGATTACCTATTTTCTGAACGTTTGTGCTTAAGGGAGTCAATAGGGTCTTTATCTGAAAAATCCGGAGGATCACTAATATCAACCATCTCAATAAATGATGAGGTAGGTCTTTTTATAATATGTCCTACGGATAAAGCCTCATCGCAACAACTTATAGTTTCATTTGAGTCGGCAATTATTAAGCGCTCCTGAATACTTCCGGTTATTCCTCCACTATCGTAGGATACAATAGATATAGTTAAATTGCTATTTGGAATTGTTTGAGTATATTTCTCAATTATCTCGCGTTCATCGCACGATTGGATCAATACTGATACAACCAGTATTAAACACATTGAAACAAGCTTTTTGAGCTTCATGATAGGTTAGGTTCGTTTTCTAATTAAACCTAAATCTACAATAAATAATAAATATTTACGCGTACCTTCTTTTCAGCAAAGCATAAAACTTTTCGGTAGTTGTAGCTTTGGCTTGCCAGTTGTTTTTGGTTACGTAGTTGGTGGTTAAAAAGCGTTCGGCTTCGGCAAAGCTGTTAAAGCGGTTCAGTATATCAATGGCTTCGCTGTAGGCCAGGCTGTAACCGTTAAATAAGTCCTGCACGTAAAGCAGTTTGTCGTTCAGGGTAATGGCGGCTTTCAGGTCGCTTATTGGCGCGCCAACAGGCGGGGCGCTTTTTTCGGCCATTTGTACCGATATACGCTGGTTTATGGTGAATACCTGCTCCTCCTTTTTATCATCAACCGCTATGGTTTGGGCTACAACAACAGGTGGCACTTCCTGCACGGCAGGTTTTACCGGTTCAGGCTCCGGCTCAACGGCAACGGGTGGCGCTGGTGGGGCAGGTACAAAAACAGGCGTTTCGATTTTTGGTTCCGGCTGATCAGCCTCAACCTCTATCACCTCGTCTTCCTCAAATAATTCAGGTTCCTCAGCAGGTTGTTCCTCATCGTCCCAGTTATCATCGTTATCATCCATCACCAATTCGTGGCGTATGGTGCCATCGGCATCAATGGTGGTATGGTCGTCGGGTTGTGCTTCTTCCTCGTGGTCAATAAACGGCGCGGGTTTTGGCGTGTCCTTTAGTTCGTTGGTTACAATGGGCCTTAGCTGCTGTACCACAGGCTCAAAAAACTTTTGCTCGTGCACCTCGGTCGGTTTTGGGGCAACGGGTTTAACCGGCTCCGGTTCAGCATCGTCAATTGGTTCCGGCTCTATAATTTCAACTTCGGGCTCAGTTATTTCGGGTTCTTCTGTTATTTCAGGTTCTTCAACAGGCTCGGGTGGCAAAAATTCGGTGGCCTTAGGCTGTTCAACCTTTTCAAACGCGGGGATTGTATTTTTTTCAGCATTAAAAACCTGCTCAAAGGCAGGTACTTCAATATGCTGTTCAATATTTACCTGCACAGGCTGGTGCTGCGGCAGGGCAGGTTTTTCGTTAACTATCTGTGCGTTAATTTTGCGGAGGATATCGGCATGATCCATCAAAAAATGGGCATTGGCCACAAACAGCTCCAGTTCAAGCTCGTTAAGTTGTGATGTATCTTTTTTCAGGTAATCGTATTGTTCGTTCAGTTCGTTTAATATAGCGCCTATCTTGTTAAATACATCCTGTTGCTTCATAGCTTGTTATAAATAATACCTATCAAAAATAACATTAAATTCTGATATTAGTTTCCAATTTAACTGTCAAAAAGCGTGTTTAACGAGGAAATATTCAAGCGTAAGAACGAAACCGGGGGAAGTATTGAAGTGATCTGCGGATCAATGTTTTCGGGCAAAACCGAGGAGTTGATGCGCCGTTTAAACCGTGCGCGCATAGCCAAACTCAGCGTGCAAATATTTAAACCCAAGACAGATACACGCTACGATGAGAACGCCGTTGTATCGCACAATATGCAGAGTTTTCCCTGCGTATCTATTGACAATTCGGCCTCCATACTGCTGTTTTATAATAACGAGCAGGTGGTGGCTATTGATGAGGCACAGTTTTTTGATACCGAACTGGTTGAGGTTTGCAACACGCTGGCCAACCGTGGTGTGCGCGTAATAATTGCCGGGCTTGATATGGATTTTAAAGGCCGTCCCTTTGGCCCCATCCCTGCACTGATGGCCGTGGCCGAATCTGTAACCAAACTACATGCTGTTTGTGTTAAGTGCGGTAACCCGGCATCGTTCTCGTACCGCCTTGCGCCAAACGAGGAAAAGATAATGCTTGGCGAAACCGAACACTACGAGCCACGCTGCCGACACTGTTATTTTAGTTAATTGATAGTTTTTATAGCCTCAATTTAAAACAAAAAGCCCCCTGTTAATTGTTATAAGCTGTAGTTAAGCATTTGTGAGTGATGATTAACGCCTGTAACATTAATTAAAGTATTTACTGTTTTGAACCATGGCTAAAAAGGTATTTGTGATCGAAGACGATCGCGACATTCGCGAAACTATTGTTTATGTGCTTGAAGAAGAAGGGTTTGAGGTGCTATCTTCAGAGAGTTCAAAACTGCTCCGATCCGTTGATACCGAAAAGCCCGACATTATTTTGCTCGATAACTGGCTTACCGAGTGGAAAAGCGATGCCAGCGGCCAGCAACTTAGTAAGGAGCTTAAAACCAACCCGGCAACAAGCCATATACCGGTTATCATTATATCGGCAGTAAGTAATGTTAAGGAAATTGCCGAGGCCGGTTTGGCCGATAGCTACCTCATGAAACCCTTTGATGTTAGCGAACTTGTTAACCTTGTAAATAAATTTACCGCGTAAAGGTTAGCTTAACAAACACCTGCATGGCCGGTGTAAAATGTATATATTAGCCGATACAATTACTATTGACCGATGAACAGCCAACAGTTGCTGGATATACTTTCACTATCAGACAAAGCGACCGCGATATATACTTCTGAGGATATTATTATTGAGTTTGCCAATGAGGCCATGTTAGGCTTTTGGGGCAAGGATAGTAGTATTATGGGCAAGCCCATGCGCCAGGCCGTGCCCGAATTGGTAGGCCAACCCTTTCTGGATATTTTACGGAACGTTTGGCTCAGCGGCGATACTTATATAGATACCAACGCCTATGCAGAGTTATTGGCTGATGGCAAGATGCGCGGCTATTATTTCGATTTTGAATACCGCGCTATTAAGCACCCATCGGGCGAAATGCGTTGTATTTTGCATACCGCCGTTGATGTTACCGAGCGGGTATTGCATCAGCAGGAAATAATAGAAATTAGGCAGCGCGAAAAAGACCTGGGCGATGAACTTGCCGCCACCAACGAGGAACTCTCGGCATCAAACGAGGAACTGGTATCAACCAACGAGGAGCTAAAGGAATCGTACGATAGTTTGCAGCTTTTAAACCAATCGCTTAGCGAAAGCGAGGCCTGGTTTAGGGAGATGGTTAACCAGGCACCGGTAGCCATTGCCGTGCTTGATGGCCGCGAGCTGATCATTGATACCGCTAACGCCTTCATCCTGCAAATATGGGGCAAAGGCCCCGAGGTTATTAATCAGCCTTTGCACATTGCCTTGCCCGAGTTGCAAGGGCAGCCGTTTTTGCAGATACTGGATGATGTGTATGCCACCGGTGTGCCGTTTTTTGGTAGCGAGGTAAAAGCATCGCTGGTGCGCCAGCGTGGGCTTGAGGATGCTTACTTTAACTTTGTTTATCACCCTTTAAAGGATAGCGGTGGTGATACCGTGAGCATTATAGTGGTAGCAACCGAGGTTACCGACCAGATATATGCCCGCCGCCGTGTGGAGCATAGCGAGCACCGCCTTAACCGCATGGTTATGACCTCGCCCATAGGCATGACCATTTTGAAGGGCCGCGAACTGGTTATCGAAATTGCCAACCAAAACATGCTCAACATCTGGAACCGTACAACCGACCAGGTGACCGGCAAACGTATACTCGAAGTTTTCCCTGAGTTGATAGGGCAACCCTTTCCGGATATGCTGCAACGCGTGTTTGATACCGGGCAGCCATTCGCGATGGACGAGATAACCGCCGATGTAGGCATGGCCGATGGTACCATTGTGCAATACCACCTCGACTTTAGTTACGACCCACTGTTTGATGCCGATGGCAATGTAGAGGCCATACTGGCTACCGTGAATAACATTACGGATAGAGTTGAAGTGCGCAAGCAAATGATGCATGAGCAGGAGCGCAGTCGCTTAGCGGTAGAGGCATCACAACTGGGTACCTTTGATATGGATATTGCTGAGGGTATATTGGATTGGGATGATCGTTGCCGTACGCTGTTCGGCGTATCGCACAATGGGCCGGTTACCTATGAGCACGATTTTGTGATGGGCTTGCACCCTGATGACCGTGAGCGGGTGCAACAGGTTATCAACCTCTCGTTCAGCAAAGCCGCCAGCAATGGTAACTACGATATAGAATACCGCACTATTGGCTTTGAGGATAAAAAACTGCGTTGGGTAAGTGCCAAGGGCAAGGTATTTTTTGATGAGCAGGATCAGCCTGTACGCTTTTTGGGTATTGTGCTTGACATCACCGACAAAAAGGAGGACGAGCAGCGCAAAAACGACTTTATAGCCATGGTAAGCCATGAGCTGAAAACGCCGCTTACATCGCTCAAGGCCTACATACAGGTACTACAGGCAAAGGCACTCAAGGCCGAAGATAAGTTTGCCGGTGGCGCGTTGGATAAATCGTTACTACAGGTTAACAAGATGAATACCCTTATCAAGGGTTTCCTGGATGTGGCACGCCTTGAATCGGGCAGTATAAATCTGGATGTTGAACAGTTTGATCTCAACGTGCTAATAAAGGAAGCGGTTGAAGAAGCGGCCATCACTATGGATTCGCACGATGTTATTTTTAACGCGCAGCAACCTATCCAAATTAATGCCGACCGTGAAAAAATAAGCCAGGTACTTAATAACCTTATCAGCAACGCTACCAAATACTCGCCGCGCGGCAGCGATATCGAGATAAATAGCTACAGCCATGATAATGTTGCGGGTGTTTCTATAACAGATAAGGGCATAGGCATTGGGGCTGATGATATTGAAAAACTGTTTGACCGCTTTTACCGGGTAAACAGCGCGCATACAAAAACCATAGCGGGCTTTGGCATTGGGTTATACCTTTGTGCCGAGATCATCAGGCTACATAAAGGGCGTATTTGGGTAGAGAGTGAAAGTAGCCGCGGAGCTACTTTTAAATTTGAGATACCACTTACGTAATTATTTACGTAAGTGCTTACATATTTCGGTTCTTGAAGTAAAATAGCACGTTACGCAAGCTATCCAACTTTTCGGGCTCCATATTTTTTACGGGGATAGATAGTACCGATGCCATGGTATCAACATCACCACCTTTACGGTCGTTATAAGTTTGTACTATAATATCAGCATCTGCCGTGCGTAACTTAATGGTTCCGCTGGTTACGGTGCCCAGGTAATCCATATCATCCAATCGCTGTAAATGGAACGAGAAATACTCCTGCTTACCGGTTTGATAAGTTCGCCGCATCCGGATGAACGCGTTTGAACTTAGGGTGAGTTCCCACTTTTTTAGTTTGCCCGAGGCGTTGGCATCATAGCATTGCGTAAAGCAGCGGTTGCTCCAGCCCAGCATTTTAAGCTCGGAGGCATCAGGGTCAAAACCATAATTAACGTTACTGGCAAGCATAAACAGGCCGGTAACCATGTACTTTAAACGCCCGCGCATATGTGGTTTTAACATGACAACAAAATCCGGTATCTAATTTAACAAATTAATAAATTTGCACATGCAATTTTCCGAAAATTCGAGAGTGTGGATATATCAGTCGAACAGGCAATTATCTGATGCTGAAACGGTTGATATTCAAAAAAGTTTAACAGAATTTACCAACATCTGGACGGCGCACAACAACCAGCTTAAAGCCGGTGCCGAAGTACGCTACAACCGCTTTTTAATATTGATAGTTGACGAGGAACAAGCCGGTGCCAGCGGATGCTCCATTGATAAGTCGGTACGCTTTATGCAGCAGCTGGAGCAGGAATATAACATTAACCTTTTTGACCGTTTTAACATGGCTTATCGTGATGGTGATGCTATACTATCGGCCGATCGTGCCGGGTTTGAGCAACTTATAAAACAAGGCACCGTGAATACCGAAACCATCGTATTTAACAACCTCGCCAAAAACGTTACCGAACTAAACACCAAATGGGAAGTGCCGTTTAAAGCAAGCTGGCACGCGGGGGTTTTTAGTCATTAGTCAGTTGTCATTAGTCATTGGTTAGCTGTCATTGGCCAATTGTCATTAGGTGTTTTTTATTTAGTTATAGATTTCGCTTTACTATCTATTTGTTATCTTTATTTATGGCAATGGTCAGTTAAAATGACGATTGACTGATTACCAATGCCTGATGACAACTGACCAATGACTAATCACTAATCCCCATGCCCAGCTACGACCCACGCATTGACGCCTATATTGATAAGTCGGCTGATTTTGCAAAGCCTATTTTGCTGCACCTGCGCGATTTGATACACCGTACCGTGCCCGAAATTACGGAAACCACCAAGTGGAGCATGCCGTTTTTTGATTGCGATGGCCCGGTATGTTACATAGCAGCATTTAAGCAGCATTGTGCTTTCGGGTTTTGGAAAAGCGGGCGGTTGAGCGATCCGTATAAGATATTGGACGAAGAGGAAGGCAGCGGCGCGGGTAGTTTCGGCCGCATAGCCAGTATTGCTGATTTGCCTGCTGATGATATACTGATAGAGTATATTGCCGAAATGGTTTCCATAAATGCGCAGGAAGTTAAGAAACCCGCTGCCAAAAAGCCTGTAGTAGCCAAGGCACCTCAGCCAACGCCCGAAACACCGGCCTACTTTATGGAGCTGCTGGCCAAAAACCCGCAGGCTATGGATGTGTTCGAAAAGTTTAGTCCATCAGCCAAAAAAGAATACATCACCTGGTTTGCCGAAGCCAAAACCGAGGCCACCCTGCAAAAGCGATTAGAACAGGCCATTGAATGGATAAGCGAGGGCAAGCAAAGGCACTGGAAATATAAATAATAGTCTACTTTTACACATGGCATTCGGACGAAACAGCTTTCACTTTACATCAAACCTGGCAATGGCTGATGTTAGGCAAAGGCTCCGCAATAATACACTCATTAAAAAGACTCTGATACGCGAAAAAACCAATAAGGCATTTATCGGCACTGTTGATGCTAATGGATTCTATATCATATCATCATCAGCCCTGGGAGTAGCCTGTACGCTACGTGGCCAGCTAAGCCGGGGCAACGGAAAGAATAATACCCACATTGATATTGAAACACGCACACAGCGTGTATTTATTTGGCTATTGGCTGTATGGATGGTAGTTGTAACCGCGGCGGCCATTGTGCCCGGTTTGCTAAAGACAACCTATAGGTTTACGCCCATGCCTTTTGTATTGTTGATGTTCGGGGCGGCTGCCTTCAGATTATTTATACATGGAACGTATATTATGGCTCGCAATAAGGCTATCAATCAGTTTAAGCAGGTACTTACCGCTTAAGCTATCTGCTGCTTTATTATCAGGTTATAAACGGCGCGCACATCAGTTATAAACTCAAGCGTGGGTGCCTGGGGGCGTTTAGTGCCGGGCCAATTACTCTGACCAAAAATCGATGGAAAGGAATTGTTGCTGTTAAAGGTGATGGTGCCGCTGCCATCTTGTTTTTCAATGATGCTGATATCTTGCAGGCTTTTAATATTCAGCGTAACCGTTTGCCCTTTGATGCCACCATTTTTAATAATGACGCGTTTATCGGTAACGGCATATAACGTTTTTCCACGTTTATAGCTGTCGTAAAAAAATCGCCCAACCGTAATGTATAATCCTGCACATACAAAGGGTATCCCGAAAAAAAGTAGAAAGTATGGAGCCCCAGACATAAAAACACCCACAAACCAAAAAATAGCGAACCCTGCCCAAAAAATACTGAAAGGAATAAACAAAGCATCCGACTTACGAAACTGAATACCTGCTTTGGGTTTACCCACCCATAGCTGTTTTTCGCCGGGTAATATTTCGGCCTGTATTTCATGGCTCAGGCTCAGGTCGGTATTGATGATCATGATAAGGTTAAGTTTTGTATGCTACTAATATATGTTTTAAAAACTCAATGGCCCCAGTCTGCGCATATTTTTTCGTATCAGATACTGGCGGTGGCGCACATACCTGCTCGGCTTAGTGGCCGACCATTTTAACGGGCTCGGGAAGATGGAAGCTATTGCTGCCGCCTGCCTTTGTGTTAAATTTGATGCCGATTTATTGAAGTAGGCCTGCGCCGCGGCTTCGGCACCGTAAATGCCATCGCCCATTTCAATTACGTTGAGGTAAACCTCCATAATGCGCTGCTTGCTCCAAAATACCTCTATCAGCACCGTAAACCAGGCCTCTAATCCCTTCCGTAAAAACGAGCGACCCTGCCACAAGAATACGTTTTTTGCAGTTTGCTGAGTTATGGTGCTGCCACCTATCAGCTTTTTACTGTGCATGTTCTTGTCAATGGCTTTTTCGATAGCATGCAGATCAAAGCCGTGGTGTTCTAAAAACAGCTGATCTTCGGCAGCTACGGCGGCGCGCTTCATATTGTCGGATATTTCGTCAAAATCCTTCCAATCCTTGTCTATCTTCCAGGTTTTACCGGCATCCTTACGCTCAAATCCTCGCTCTATTATCAGCCACGTAAACGGCGGGTTAACGAATTTGAACAGCAGCACGCCAAACAAACTCGCGCCTACAAAAAATATAAAAGCCAGCTTAACAATGCGCAGCAGCAGGCGCACTATACTATTTTTAACAACACGTTTACGCTTCATAAAAAAAGCAAATTACAAAACAAAGGGTGCCCGGTAAAATACCAAACACCCTTTGTGTAAATTATTATGAGTATCCCTTTTCAAAGCCCTCTCCTTTAGGGGAGGGTTGGGTGGGGTACTTACTCAGCTACTACCTCGAAAGGAACTTTAACCTTAACTTCTTTGTGCAGGTTAACGTTGGCTACATATTCGCCAAGTACTTTTGGTTCCTGATCGAAAGTGATACGACGACGATCAACCTCGAAGCCTTCTTTTTTCAATGCATCAGCAATTTGGATAGTGTTGATAGCACCGAAAATTTTACCGGTTTCTCCGGCTTTAGCGCCAATGGTAAGTTTTACACCTTCCAGTTTAGCGGCGATAGCGTCAGCATCTTTACGAATTTTTTCTTGTTTGAACTGTGCTTGCTTCAGGTTTTCAGCTAAAACCTTACGTGCAGATACAGTTGCTAATATAGCATAACCCTTAGGGATAAGGTAGTTACGGCCATAACCTGGCTTAACGCTCACTACGTCGTCTTTATCGCCCAGGTTTTTTACATCTTGTTTTAAAATAAGTTCCATTACTTGTTACCTCCTGATTATTTTAATGAATCTGTAACGTAAGGCAACAAACCGATGTGGCGTGCACGCTTAACAGCCTGGGCTACTTTACGCTGAAACTTTAATGAAGTACCTGTTAAACGGCGAGGTAATACTTTACCCTGATCGTTAACAAATTTTAAAAGGAAGTTAGCATCCTTGTAATCGATATACTTGATACCGTTCTTTTTAAAACGGCAGTATTTTTTACGGTTATCCTCCACTTTTGGAGCGGTAACGTATTTAATCTGATCGTTTGCCATTAGCCTGCTGCCTCCTCTGTTTTAGTTTTCTTTTGATTGAAAGCACCGCTACGTTTCTTCTCGTTGTAAGCAATGGCGTGTTTGTCCAATGCAATGGTCAGGAAACGCATAACGCGCTCATCACGTCTGAATTCAACTTCCAATTTGTTAATTAAATCACCCGGAGCCTTGTATTCAGTTAAGTGATAATACCCTGTTGTTTTCTTTTGAATAGGGTACGCTAATTTTTTCAAACCCCAATTATCCTCCTGGACAATTTCGGCTCCGCCATCAGTTAAGATCTTAGTGAATTTGGCAATCGCCTCTTTCGCTACTTCTTCTGACAGCAACGGGGTAAGAATTACTACGGTTTCGTACTGTTGCATTTGTTTGTTAATTTGTTATCTTCCCGCTATTAACGGGGCTGCAAAAGTAATAAGTTTTTTTCAATCAATCAAATATTCAATAAGTTAATAATCAGTTATCGCTGCTAATGTTATATTTGCGGTATATTAAAGGAATACAATAACCTGAACTGAATCAAAATGAAAAAACTATTACCCCTGCTGCTGGTGATCCTATCAGCGTTTGCATTTTCGGCATCGGCACAAACTGAAACAAAACCAGGCCCTGCCGAGCAAAAATTATTAGACTCATTATGCAATGCTTTAAACAAACTTGATCTGAGTGCTGTAAAAACAAAACAACAAGCTACTGAACTTTTCATGAACACCTTTTCATCATATGCTGATCAATTAATTGATGTTGCAACGGAAAAAGGCGTAAATCCGGCCGATCAACCGGCAATGCGTACAGTGGGGCAGTCTATAGGTATCAGTTTAGTAAAACAAAAATGCCAGGGATTTATTAAATTATCCATGATTATGGCAGGCCAGCAAAACGAACAGGAAACTGGTTCAAAAACCATAACGGGCACATTTAAACGTGTTGATGTTAAAGGCTTTAATTATATTGTGATATCAACTCCGGGTGGCGAACAATCATTTTTGTGGTTAAGGCAATTCCCGGGGTCTGAAAAATTCATGACCGGTGCTGCTACAAAATTCGCAGGCAAAAAACTAACTATAACTTCTGAGGAAATTGAGGTTTACCTGCCCACTGCCAAAGGTTATTACAAAGTAAAAGAAATTAAAGGCATCGATATACTGTAATAAATTCAGCGGCAATTTTGCATGTTTGTGTTATAGGAATTTAAAAAACATGCAAACGCAACTATATAATAATAACGATATCGAATTGCGCCATTCAGGCATTATCATCAATACCGTATTGCTTACTCCCGGTGAGGACGACGACCTGGAAGGTGATTGGGATGATGAGGACGACGAAGTGTTTGACGACCTGATGGGCACAGGAAACGATTTGCACCGCATACGGCAGGAAAACAACTGGGACGAGATAGACGAGGATGACGACGATCACCTGCCCGATGATGATCTGCAATAAATATTTCTAAATCAGCCATTTGCTTTTTAAATTGGGCACGGGTAAATTAGTACCACGTTAAACCTAAAGAAAAGCAAATGGCTATTCCACAATCAATACTGGATTATAACGATCAGCAAGACTCTGCCGACCGGGAGATATGCCACCTGCTGGCCAATGAAATTACAGCAAACCTACCCGAAGCCGAATCAAAGATATGGCATGCGCACCCGGTTTGGTTTCTGGATGGTAACCCCGTTGCCGGTTATAGCAAACTGAAAGGTAATGTGCGATTACTGTTTTGGAGCGGACAATCATTTGACGAGGCCGGTTTGCAAAACGAAGGCAAATTCAAAGCCGCCGAAGCCCGCTATACCTCAGCATCACAAATAAACACTACCGACCTTAAACGCTGGCTCGCCAAAGCCCGCGATATACAGTGGGATTATAAGAATATTGTGAAGCGCAAAGGAGTTTTGGAGAGGTTACCCCTCCCTAACCCTCCCCGAGGGGGAGGGAATTCTATATAACTATTTTCACTTCAAATAACCCCATAACCCCGCAAGAACGCTTATAGTTTATTCCTCTCTCCTACGGAAAAAGCTTACACCACAATATTTACTATACGTCCTTTAACTACAATGAGTTTTTTAGGGGTTTTACCATCAAGGTATTTTTGCACGTCGGCGTTTGCAAGAACCAGGGCTTCAATATCTTTTTGATCAAGACTCAGTGATATACTCAGGTTCATTTTGGTTTTGCCGTTTACCGATATCGGGTAGGCAAACTCATCCTCAACCAAATATTCGGGGTTAAATGTTGGATATGCAGCGTACGATAATGTACCGGCGGCATTGCCCAGCAGCGTCCAAAGCTCCTCGGTGATGTGCGGTGCGTAAGGTGCCAGTATGATCACCAGATCCTGCAATATGGCGCGCTTGTTACACTTCAGGTCGGTAAGCTCGTTCACAGCTATCATGAAGCTTGAAACTGAAGTATTGAACGAGAAACGCTCAATATCTTCTTCCACCTTGCGAATGATCTTGTGTAGCGATTTCAACTCGGCTTTGGTAGGTGCCTCATCTGTTACGCGGAAATTCCATTGTTCATCATGGAATAAGCGCCAAAATTTACGCAGGAATTTGAACACGCCCTCAATACCATTGGTATTCCAGGGCTTGCTTTGCTCCAGCGGACCAAGGAACATCTCGTACATACGCAATGTGTCGGCACCGTACTGGTTTGCTATGTCATCCGGATTCACAACGTTGTAATAACGTTTTGACATTTTCTCTACCTCATGTCCGCAAACGTATTTGCCGTTCTCCAAAACAAATTCAGCGTCGGCAAATTCAGGTCGCCATGCTTTGAATTTATCTAAATCTAAAACATCATTTTTAACAATATTCACATCTACGTGTATTGGTGATGTTTTATGATCTGCCAGTAAGCCGTGTGATATGAATGTGTTAGTACCACGGCCTTCGGCATCTATCAGGCGATAAACAAAGTTACTCCTGCCTTGAATCATGCCCTGGTTGATCAGCTTCTTGAAAGGTTCTTCCTCAACTACAAAGCCGATATCCTTTAAAAACTTGTTCCAAAAGCGACTGTACAGCAGGTGCCCGGTGGCATGCTCGCTGCCGCCAATGTACAGGTCAACATCTTTCCAGTACTCAATGGCCTCTTTTGAGGCGAATTCCTGGTCGTTATGGGCATCCATGTAACGGTACCAGTACCAGCTTGAACCTGCCCAGCCAGGCATGGTGCTTAGCTCATACTCACCCTCCGGGTGTTTCCAATCTGTAGCACGACCTAATGGCGGCTCACCGGTTTCGGTTGGGAGGTATTTATCAATTTCGGGCAGTAATAATGGCAACTCGGTTTCGCTGATCAGGTATGGTAAACCATCTTTAAAATATACCGGCACCGGCTCGCCCCAATAACGTTGGCGACCAAAAATGGCATCACGCATACGGAAGTTTACCTTGGCTTTGCCCGCGCCCACTTCTTCCAGCTTGGCAACTACGGCAGCGGTAGCTTCCTTATAAGCTAATCCGTTTATAAAATCGGAGTTGATGTATTTGCCTTCCTTGGTCGGGTCGGCTTCGGTTTCAATATTTTGTATGTCGATAATGGGTACTATCGGCAGGTTAAAATGCTTGGCAAACAAATAGTCGCGCTGGTCACCCGATGGAACGGCCATTACAGCGCCAGTACCATAACCGGCCAAAACATAGTCGGCTATCCAAACCGGTATTTTTTCGCCGTTAAGCGGGTTAAGCACATAGCTGCCCGTAAATGCACCCGATACGGTCTTGGTATCGGCCATACGGTCAAGCTCACTTTTCTTTTTAGTTTGGGTGATGTAGGCCTCAATGTCAGCCTTTTGCTCGGGCGTGGTCAATGCCTCCACCAACTCATGCTCAGGGGCTATCACCAAAAAGGTAACACCAAAAATGGTATCAACACGGGTGGTGAAAACCTCTATATAGTCAGCAGTGATCGGTGATTGGAGAGTCGTTTTATCGATACCAAATCTCACACTCGCGCCTGTGCTTTTGCCTATCCAGTTGCGCTGCATTTCTTTAAGCGGTTCCGGCCAGTCAATGGTGTCGAGGCCTTGCAGCAGGCGTTCGGCGTAGGCCGTGATACGCATGCTCCATTGCATCATCTTTTTTTGCTCAACAGGGTAACCGCCGCGCTCGCTAAAGCCATCTTTCACCTCGTCGTTAGCCAATACAGTACCCAGGGCGGCACACCAGTTAACGGTGCTTTCGCGCAGGTAGGTAAGGCGGTATTTTAATAATTCTTCCTGCTGTGTTTTGTAAGGCAGGGCCTTCCATTCATCGGCAGTAAAGGTCAATGTATCTTCATCGCTCACGGCATCAATACCTTTTGAGCCCGATGTTGCAAAGTGCTCAACCAGTTTCTCAATGCTTTCGGCCTTACCCGCGGCTTTGTTGTACCACGAGTTGAACAGTTGCATAAATATCCACTGCGTCCATTTATAATAATCGGGCGAACTGGTGCGTACCTCACGGCTCCAGTCGAACGAGAAACCTATCTGATCCAACTGGCGGCGGTAGGTAGCAATGTTATCTTCGGTAGTAACTGATGGGTGCTGTCCGGTTTGTATGGCGTATTGCTCGGCAGGTAAACCAAACGAATCATAACCCATTGGATGCAACACGTTAAAACCACGTAAACGTTTGTAGCGCGCAAAAATATCCGACGCGATATAGCCCAGCGGGTGACCAACATGCAGCCCCGCCCCCGATGGGTAAGGGAACATATCCATTACGTAATACTTAGGCTTTGTGCTGTTGTTTTCAACCTTAAAGGTTTGGTTGTCGGCCCAAAACTGCTGCCACTTCTGTTCTATATCTTTAAATTGATAATCCATATACCTGTACTCCAAAAAATGCGTTGCGAAAATAACAAAGTTTGCCCATAACCGACTACTAAAAGGTTGATTAGGTTGATTAAGTTGATTGATTGAGTAGTATTTAGCCTTTTATGGCTTAAATTTGAGTAATGAGTAACCATCCTAAAAACTACCGCCCCCTTCGCCCCGAATGGATACCGGCTGCCTATCGGGAAGATAAGGTAAGTAATGAACCTATTGTACCGCTTGAACGGCCGGTTGTAAGTGGGTTTAGGAAGAAAGAGCTAAAAAAGGGGTTGGTTAAGAAGTTAAGGTAGATGAGTGTTTGGTGCCTTGAAGAAATGCTTGCTAAACCCCTCCCTAACCCTCCCGAGGGAGGGAATTGTTACCAACACGATAAAACCAAAGCACAAACCGTAAATAACCTATCCTACCGGCATCAGAAATGCCCGGAGTAGCACAATCCCTGCCAAAGCACACCCTTTCACCGGGCAGGGCGTAGCCGGCAGTTTATCTTTGGTTACTTTCTTTTTTCTGCAAAAAAGAAAGTGACAACCACTAACGATCATAAAGTACATCCTTGTGCTCATGAGCAGTAAATTTGCTTTAATTGAGTGGTTGTGCTTTTAGAAAAGAGCTGTGCTTTTATTATCGTCAGTCTGCTCTTGGCCCAGAGGCCAGTTACTTTGCCTTAGACACAAAGTAACCAAAAGTCAAGGCAGAAAAAACCTTCATCCGCACAGGCCATGCTCCCTGGCCCGGTTTTCTGCCAGGCCACCGCTCTTTTTTTGAAGAACATAATTATATTAAAGTCCTCCCCTTTGGGGAGGATTTAGGAGGGGTTGTACGAGGAGAAATTTGTCGCTTTGCAATGAACGTGTGCAGATTTCTCGCTATCGCTCGAAATGACAGGTGGGATAATCCTCTATAAAAAAAGCGTCCTTGCGAGGTACGAAGCAATCTCTTTAGGACATTCCTTAAGCCAAATCGCTCGATGATTGCTTCGTACCTCGCAAGGACGCGGTGGAGAAATTATTGTAAAACCCTTTACCCTCTTTTACCACCTCCAGGCCTGGCACCGCTTATGCCGCTGCTTCCGCCTTTGCCTTTGTTGGCTCCTCCGCGGTTATTGTTGCTGCGGCGCTTGTTGTTGCGCTGCCTTTCGGCTGATGATGGTTTGTTGTGGTTTGGCTGCTTTTTCAGATCGTTCAATATGCGTTGCTGGCTGGTAAGCTCCGGCAGCGGGTAAGGGTGCGAATCGTTAACAGGTACTTTTACAGCTATCAGCTTTTCAATATCCTTCAAAAATTCCTTTTCTTCCTCATCGCAAAAAGAGATAGCCTTGCCGCTTGCTCCAGCACGACCGGTACGGCCAATGCGGTGTACATAGGTTTCGGGTATGTTAGGCAACTCATAGTTGATCACAAAGGCCAGCTCATCAATATCAATACCACGGGCGGCAATATCGGTAGCTACCAGTACACGTGTGGTACGGGCCTTAAAGTTGTTCAGGGCACGCTGCCTCGCGTTTTGCGATTTATTGCCGTGGATAGCCTCAGCAGTGATACCAACCTTGTTTAGGTCTTTCACCACCTTATCGGCACCGTGTTTGGTGCGGGTAAATACCAGGGCGGTGGCTATGGTTTTATCCTGTAGTATAAAGTTCAGCAGGCTTTTTTTATCGCCTTTGGCAACAAAGTACATTTCCTGCTGTATGGTTTCGGCGGTTGATGATACCGGGGTAACCTCAACACGTTCGGGCTTGTTCAAAATGCTATCGGCAAGTTGCTGTATCTCCTTTGGCATGGTGGCCGAGAAGAAAAGCGTTTGCCTTTTAGCCGGCACCTTGGCAATGATCTTCTTAACATCGTGCACAAAACCCATGTCCAGCATACGGTCGGCCTCGTCCAGTATCAGCATCTGTATATGGTCAAGGTGAATAAAGCGCTGGTTCATCAGGTCCAGTAATCGGCCCGGAGTAGCTACCAATATATCAACACCTTTTTTCAGGGCATCAGTTTGCGGGTTTTGCGATACACCACCAAAAATCACCAAATGCTTTAAGCCGGTATGTTTACCGTAAGCGCCAAGGCTATCGCCAATTTGAATGGCCAGCTCACGCGTTGGTGTAAGTATAAGGGCCTTAATGGTTTTTTGTTCGCGGTGTTGCTGGCGTTGCTGGTAAAGCAATTGCAGCGTAGGTATTGAAAAGGCCGCTGTTTTACCTGTACCTGTTTGGGCACAGCCTAACAGATCCTTTTTTTGTAGTATGATGGGTATTGATTGTGCTTGTATGGGGGTAGGTTGAGTATAACCCTCGGCTTGTAACGCCTTTAATATAGGGTCAATTAAATTAAGTTGCTGAAATGACATTTATTATAAATTATTTGCTGGCTGTGTGCTTTATCTGAGCCATTATGGAGGCTATACGCCTGTAAGCGAGCGGGTGTGTAAATTTTCACAAAGATACAATTAATTATTCAACAACTCATTAGCGCTTTATTAGCATAAAAACACGATATTTCTTTACTGTTAGCTGTAACGTATTTTTTATTATAGCGTCTATTAAAGAGTGAGCAAGCTTTTGTGTTAAAATTCCCGTGCTTTTTAATTATATCGATATATTTATATTCTAATTAATCAACTGTTTATGACCTCACAATTAATCAAGCATTTATCGTTAAGTGTTGCGGGGCTGCTTTGTGCCCTGTGCACCGTAGCGCAACCCAAGCTACCCGAAGGCTACTTTTGGAAAAAATTGCCTAACGGCCTCGAAGTAGTAGTAATTGAGAACAGTAAGGTGCCCCTGGCCACCATCGAGATCGCTGTAAAGAACGGCGCCTACACCGAAGGCCCGGAATACAGCGGCCTGTCGCACTTATTTGAGCACATGTTTTTTAAGGCCAATAAGGATTATCCTGATCAGGAGAAATTTTTGAAACGCACGCAGGAGCTGGGCGCCATTTGGAATGGTACTACCGATGTGGAGCGTGTTAACTACTTTTTCACCTTTGATCGCGACAGCCTGAAAGCCGGTTTAAAATTCATGAACGCGGCCATCCGTTTCCCGATATACCGTGAGGAAGATATGACCAAGGAGCGCCCGGTGGTTGACGGTGAGTTTCAGCGTGCCGAAAGCAGCCCATACTTTCAGCTTTGGTACGAGGAGCAAAAGAAATTGTGGGGCGACCTGGTAACCCGCAAAAACCCGATTGGCGACCACGAGGTGATCAACACGGCCACTCCGGCAAAAATGATGACTATTAAGGATAAATACTATTTCCCGAACAATAGTGTGCTGGTTATTTGCGGCGATGTTAAGCACGATGCCGCCTTTACCCTTGCCGAAGGCATTTTTGGCGATTGGGCCTCAAGTGGTTTTGATCCGCATGTTAAATACCCTGTACCTCCGTTTAAGCCGCTTACCAAGGATGAATTCATTGTAAAGGAATCAACCATAGCCAAGGCGCCTTACATGATGTACTCATGGCATGGACCGTCATACCAAACTGATTCGGCCGCTACTATTGCTGCCGATATATTCTCAACCATTGTGGGTCTGAACTCGTCAAAACTACAGCAGGCATTGGTTGATAAGGGTTTGGCGTCGTCGGTAGATGTTAACTACAGCACATGCAAATATGTAGGCCCTATTACTGTTAGCATTGAGCCAAGCAGCCCTGAAAAGATAAAGGAATGCCACGAAGTGCTGATGAAACAGATAGCCATGTGGGATAAGGCCGATTACTTTACCGATGAGCAGCTTAAGGATGCCAAGGCCATTATGCTGCGCAACAGCCTTCGCCGTAAAGAAAAACCATCATCATTAGCCAGCCAGCTTACCTACTGGTGGTGTACCGCTACGCTGAACTACTTTACCGACCTGGATGACAACTACCAGAAAGTAAGCCGCCAGGATATCAAGAATTATATTGATAAATACATCATCGACAAACCAAAGGTAGCAGGCGTTATACTGCAACCCGAAGTAAGTAAACAATACAATGTAGCTTCGTTTTTTGTAGCTAAGTAAACCCTAAATTTTATTACGATGAAGAGATACATATTCGCGATACTGCTTGCTGCGGCAGCAATATATACACAACCGGCATCGGCGCAGGACGAGGCTTACGAAATGATGGTGAGCGGCGTAAAAGTAATTGTACAGCCTACCAAAAACGAGATTGTTGAGGTGCAAACCGTTATTAAAGGCGGTGTACAAAACTATCCGGCATCAAAAATCGGCATTGAATCGCTGGCCATGACAGCCCTTACCGAGTGCGGTACCGATAAGCACGACAAAAACAGCTTTAAAAACGAACTGGATAAAGTGAGCGCGCAGGTGTATGGCTATGCCGCCAAAAACTATTCGGTTATACGCATGAATTGCCTTAAGGGTGATTTTGATACCGTTTGGCCTTTATATGTTGAGGCCATGACCGAGCCTAAGTTTGATGCAACCGAGTTTGATCGCATCAAAAAGGTAGCCATTACCCGTTTAAAGTCAGAGCAATCACAACCCGACGCGGCCATTGATAAATTTGCCGACAGTATTGCCTTTAAAGGCCGTAACTATGCTAAAGATCCATCAGGCAGTGTGCCTATTATCAGCAAGCTTGGTCCGCAGGAAACTAAGGCTTATTATGAGTCGGTATTCACCAAATCGCACCTATTGGTGGTGGTTGTAGGTAACCTTGACCGCGCCATTATTGAAAGCAAGGTAAAAGCTATGTTGGGCGGTGTAAAACAAGGCGCGCCATATACCTTTAAAAAGGAATTCTTCCGTCCGTTGAAAAATTCGTTTAATGCTGAGTCGCGCGATCTGGCAACCAATTACGTAGAAGGTTTAACCAGCGGTCCGCTACCGGGCATGCCTGATTATGATGCCTTTAGCGTAGCCATGCGTATTTTCGCTAACCGCCACTTTTTGGATGTACGTACCAACAACGGCCTGTCATACGCGCCGCAATCATGGTTCAGCGCGGGTGCTACATCAGCAGCACGATTCTCGGTATCAACCACTCAGCCTGATAAATATATAGCCGTATTTGACAAACTGGTTGACAAGATAAAAACCGACGGCTTTAAACCCGACGAAGTAGCTGATATGAAGGTTACCTACCTTACCGGCTTTTACTATAAAAACGAAACCAACAGCGCGCAGGCATCTTCAATGGTATCAAACGAGGTATTGTTCAATAACTGGAAACGCTCGTTAACCATGGTTACCGATGTTAAAAAGCTAACGCTTGACGAGGTTAACAACGCATTCCGCAAATATATTGGTAACACCATTTGGGTGTATCAGGGCGATCCTAAAAAGGTAACGCCTATAATGTTTATTAACGGCACGCTTAAAAAAGGCGATAACCCGGTAAGTCACTAACACATCTCACTATCCGAAAAAAAGAGAATGCCCGTGAAAGCGGGCATTTTTATTTTGTACCTGTCGGGATGTAAAACCATATGCGCAATGGTATTGTTGCTCAATAAACATCAACCATGAAAAAAGGCGACACCGTACACTGGAACTGGGGCAGCAGCGAAGCTGAGGGCAAAGTTGAAAAGAAACACACCGACAAAGTACAGAAAACCATAAAAGGCAGCAAAGTAACCCGCAATGCCAGCAAGGATAATCCTGCTTACGAGGTTAAGCAGAAAGATGGTGGCAAGGTATTGAAATCAGAAAGTGAGTTGAAGAAGGGTAAGGCTTCTTAAAGCCTGTCCGAATGGGAGGTTTAAAAAATAAAAAATGTCATTTCGAACGAGGTACGAGGAGAAATCTGTCGCTTGATTATGAACGCAGATAGATTTCTCGCTTACGCTCGAAATGACAAGATTAGATAGAGCGTTACTAAGACCCGATCAATCTTTTGGAACAGTTTGTGAACCCCTCCCTACCCTCCCCAAGGGAGGGAATTAATATTACTTCATCAAGCAAAAGCACAAACCGCAAATAACCTATCCTACCGGCATCAGAAATGCCCGGAGTAGCACAAGCTCTGCCAAAGTACAAACTTTCACCGGGCAGGGCGTAGCCGGCGACTTTTGTTTCTTTTGGTCGCTCAAAAGAAATTGAGGACAGGTAATGAACTTCGCTTTATTGAATGTTTATGCCTTATTTCAGAAGTTGTGCTTTTACCATCGTTAGCCTGCTCTTGGGCGCAGAGCCCAGTTACTTTACCTTAGATGCAAAGTAACCAAACATCAAGGCAGAAAAAACCTTCCACCCGCAAGGCCATACTCCCTGGCCCGGTTTTCTGCCAGGCCTACGCGCTTTTTTATATTTAAAGTTTTTATAGAAGTCCGCCCCCTCGGGGAGGATTTAGGAGGGGTTACACGAATAATGTGATACCCTACGATATCTTATCCCACGATAGCCCTGCATTTTTTGACTGTGTGGCCTGGTGGAGTATTTGGTTTTCGGGGTTGATGAGTTGGGGGTCTTTTTCGAAGATCTCCTCAACGCACTTGCGTACCTGTATCAGCAGTTGCTGATCTGTGGCGAGGTTGGCTACCTTGAGGTCGAGCACACCACTTTGCTGGGTGCCTTCAATATTACCGGGGCCGCGAAGTTGCAGGTCGATCTCTGATATTTCGAAACCGTTATTGGTTTTCACCATCGTATCCAACCGTATGCGACCATCATTACTCAGCTTGTTGCTGCTCATCAGTATACAGTACGATTGCTCGGCACCACGCCCTACCCTGCCCCTTAACTGGTGCAATTGCGACAGCCCGAAACGCTCAGCATTCTCAATGATCATTACCGAAGCATTAGGCACATTAACGCCCACCTCGATCACGGTAGTGGCTACCATAATTTGTGCAGTGCCTTTAATAAATTGCTGCATCTCCGCTTCTTTTTCAGCAGCTTTTATTTTACCGTGTACGATGCTTGTTTGGTATTTCGGCCGTGGAAATTCCCTTTGCATCACCTCAATACCTTCTTCCAGGTTTTTAAGGTCGAGCTTTTCGCTCTCCTTTATCAGTGGATAAACCACATACACCTGGCGTCCTTTGGCAATCTCATCCCGCATCATACCGAACATGCGCAGGCGCTGGCTCTCGTAAAAATGTACGGTTTCAATAGGTTTACGTCCGGCGGGTAGTTCGTCAATTACGGATACATCGAGGTCGCCGTACATGGTCATGGCCAAGGTGCGGGGTATTGGGGTGGCCGTCATTACCAACACATGCGGCGGCACTATATTTTTGCGCCATAGTTTTGAGCGCTGCTCCACACCAAAACGGTGCTGCTCGTCAATTACCACAAAACCCAGGTTTTGGTATTGTACGGCATCTTCAATAAGTGCATGGGTACCTATCAGTATCTTGAGTTCGCCGTTGAGCAGGCGCTCGTGTAATACTTTACGTTGCTTTTTCGGGGTCGATCCTGTCAGCAGGTCAACCTCAACCAAACCCTCGCCTACCAGACTTTTAATGGTTTGGTAATGCTGATTGGCCAATATCTCGGTAGGTGCCATCATACAGGCCTGAAAGCCGTTATCAATGGCTATCAGCATACTCATTAGCGCTACTACGGTTTTGCCGCTGCCCACATCACCCTGTAGCAAGCGATTCATTTGCACGCCACGCTGTGTATCTATCCGCATCTCCTTAAGTACACGTTTCTGCGCATTGGTTAGCGGAAAGGGCAGCCTATCGTTATAAAAACCATTAAAGTACTGGCCAACCTTATCAAATATATTACCCTTAAACTTTTGGGTGCGATGCAGCTTGTTCTTCAACAACTTGTATTGTAAAAAGAAAAGCTCCTCAAACTTCAAACGGTTCTGCGCTTCGTTCAGTTTATTGGCATCATCAGGGAAGTGCATTTGCCTGTAGGCTTCCTGCCTGTCCATCAACCGGTATTTGTTGATGATGTATTGGGGCAGGTTTTCTTGTAGGTGGCGAGCCTGTTCCTCTATCAGTATAGCGGTAAGTTTTTGTATGCCCTTGCTATCTAAGCTGAACTGCTTTAATTTTTCGGTAGAATTATAAGCGGGTTGCAGGGTTAAGTTGCCCTGCCGTTTGATGGCCTGCGGCGAGTACTGCTCCATCTCCGGGTGCGACATTTGCGGGCGCCCGTTAAACATACCCGGCTTGCCGAATATAATATAGGCCTTGCCAACACGCAAACTTTTATCAACCCAGGTAACACCCTGAAACCATACCAGCTCAATGGGCCCGGTATCATCCTGCGCTTGTACTACCAGGCGTTTGGTGCGCTTTTCGCCGATGATCTCTTTACGAAGCAACCGCACGATCACCTGCACATAAGGCATTTCAGGATTTATATCCTTTACCTTATAAAACCGGGTACGATCAATATACTTATACGGAAAATACCGAAGCAGATCGGCATAGTTGAATATAGCAAGCTCCTTTTTAAGCACTTCGGCACGTGCCGGGCCTACACCTTTTAAATATTCAATAGGCGTTTCAAAAGGGGATGTGCTCCTGCTAAGTTCCAAATAATGTAAATTGTATTAAGTGTTATGCAACCAATGCAACTACCGATATTTCAACATTCACATTTTTAGGCAAAGCGGCAACCTGTACTGTTTCGCGTGCCGGGAAGTTGTCGGTAAAGTATGAGCCGTACACTTCGTTAACAGCGGCAAAATCATTCATATCCTTTAAAAAGATGCCTGTTTTAATAACGCTGCTAAAATCGGCACCGGCTTCGGTTAGTATGGCTTTCAGGTTTTCCATTACCTGTGTAGCTTCGGTTTTTACATCATCAAGCACCAGCTCGCCGGTAGCGGGGTTAAGGGCTATTTGGCCCGATACAAATAAGAATCCGTTAGCTTTTACGGCCTGGCTGTATGGGCCAATTGGCGCTGGGGCATTGGTAGTGTTTATTATAGTCTTCATTTTTTGAGTATAAACCAGTCGATAATTTTCCAGATGATACCACCGGCAAACATGATGATGGCTATGGCATTAATAATATGCATCACCTTTAAATTAAAGTTTGTTGGCCTGTTCGGGTCTTTTTTCCGGAAGAAGTACATAGGGCAAATTTAATAAAAAAAGAAGGCTCCGGGTTATCCGGAGCCTTCGATATGATCTTTTAAAATTGATCTTTCAGAAAATTATTTGCTGAATTCAACACGACGGTTTAATACACGTCCTTCTTCAGTTGAGTTGTCAGCAACCGGGTTAGTTTCACCGTAACCTTTTACTTTCAGTTTTTTAGCTTCAACACCTGAGTTAACTAAGTAAGTTTTTACTGAATTAGCGCGGTCTTTAGATAATTGCATGTTGTGAGCAGCAGTACCTTCTGATGAAGCGTAACCTTTAACAGTTACAACAGCACCTGATGAACGCAGATCTGATGAAGTAGCGTCAAGAGCCGGGTAAGCTGAAGTTCTTAATACTGAGCTATCAAATTCAAACTGAATGTTTGAGTAAGCAGTAGCAGTATCAGTTGAGTCAGCTTTAGGGAATACGATAGCGCAACCAGCACCGTCAACCACTGTACCAGCAGGAGTGTTAGGGCATTTGTCGAACTGATCAGATACACCGTCACCGTCTGAATCTTTTTTCAGGTCGCTAACTGCGGTTTCAACTGATGATACACGGCCTTTAAGGGCTTCAACTTCCTGACGTAAAGTTTCGTCATAAAGTTCGTCATACATCATAGCAACTGGGTTAACCCAATCCAGGTTCGGTTTTGATTTTGAACCTAAAGTGAATTCTAAACCAGCGTAACCGTAAGAATATTTATCACGTGTAGGATAACCTCTTTTGTAACCGTCAAAGTTATCACCATCAACAAAGTTTACAGTGTAACCTAAGTTCAGGGCAGTTACGTCGCTTAAACGGAACTTAACACCAGCACCTACAGGGATAACTAATTCTTTGATGTAGCTATCATCTGAAGTGTATGGCTGTAATTCACCACCTGCTGTTGCAGTAGTTTGTGGTTTGTACATAGCTAAACCGGCACCTGCATTCAGGAAGAAGTTAACTGAATTTTTACGATGTGCGAAATCGATGCTACCGAAGTTCCACTGACCACCTAAAGTAGCAGACCAGAAACGGGTTTCGAATTCTTTTTGAGTGTAAGTTGCAGGATCTGCATTCTCGATGTCATTGTTGTTACCACCAACTTTACCACCGTGGATGTCTAAGATCAAACCGAAGCTGTGTGATAATTGCTGACGGAAAGAGATACCGTAGCCTAAGTTAAGATCAGATTTAAGGTAGTCGTTAGTACCACCCAATGCGCTGAATGGTGAAGTAACACCACCGTTGATACCGATGCTAAATTTTCTGTACTGACCTAAACCACCAAATACTTTGGCAGTAGTAGGTTCTGTCGACGTTGTAGAAGCTGAGTCTGTTGAGGTTGAATCTGTTTGTGCGAAAGCCACACTCACAGCCATCAAAGAAGCGAACGATAACGCGACTGTTTTCTTCAATGTAGAATAATTCATAGTTTTAAGATTAAACGATTTTAATTGTGATTTTTTTCAAAAATACTAATTATGTTTGAAACCATAACCAAATTTTGTTCCAAAAATCAATTCCATAACGCCTGTAGCCCAGTAATTGTTTTAGGTAATTGAAATTTTAACTTCTGCGGCATGAAATATCTACCCATTGATAATGAGTTATTTATAAATAATAGAAAAAGTTTCGTTTCACGATTAAAATCCTCATCAATAGCTATTTTTCACTCAAATGATGAGTTTCCAAGAAATGGTGATGCAACACATATTTTTAAGCAAAACCCCGATTTTTTTTATTTATCAGGCATCGATCAGGAACAAAGTATACTAATATTATTTCCTGACTGTCCTAATATCCTATACAAAGAAGTACTGTTTTTAAGACAAACCAACGAGCACATTGCCGTTTGGGAAGGCCATAAATACACTAAGGAGGAGGCTCGCGCCACTTCGGGCATACAAAACGTGTATTGGCTAAGCGAATATGATAATATATTACATAGTATCATTAATTACGCCGACAATATTTACCTCAACACTAACGAGAACGACCGCTACCTGCATACCGTACCCTACCGCGATATGCGCATGATAGCCGATCTGAAACAGAAGTACCCTTTGCACCAGTACCAGCGCTCGGCAACCGTACTGCGCGATCTGCGCCCGGTAAAGGCAGACATAGAGGTGCAGCTCACCAAAAAGGCCTGCGAAATAACCCGCGACGCTTTTGTACGTGTACTTAAGTTTGTAAAGCCCGGCGTTACCGAGTTTGAGATAGAAGCCGAGGTTACCCACGAGTTTTTACGCCAGCGCGCAACCGGGCATGGCTATAACCCGATCATCGCATCGGGCAAAAATGCCATTGTGCTGCATTATAATGATAACAACCAGGTTTGCCACGATGGTGATGTGATATTGTTTGACTTTGGTGCCGAGTATGCCAACTACAATGCCGACCTGAGCCGGTCAATCCCGGTTAACGGCCGCTTTACCCCGCGCCAGCGCGATGTATATAATGCTGTGCTGCGTGTAATGCGCCAGGCTACCCAAATGATAGTGGCGGGCACGCTATCGGCAGAGTACCATGAGGAAGTCGGCAAGATCATGACCGGCGAACTTATAGGCCTTGGCCTGCTCAAAAAACATGAGGTTGATAAGCAGGACCCAAAGATGCCTTTATATAAAAAGTACTTTATGCACGGCACCTCACACCACCTGGGTATTGATGTACATGATTATGCCAGCCGCTATAAACTATTTGAGGCAGGCAACATCCTCACCTGCGAGCCGGGTATATATATACCGGAGGAAGGCCTGGGCATACGCATTGAAAATGACATATTGATAACTCCCGATGGCAACATCGACCTGATGGCTGACATTCCGGTGGAGGCTGATCATATTGAGGAAATCATGAATAGTTAATGTATATATAGCATGAATAGTTAATGTATATATAGTAAGTATATAATGTGGGAGATCTGTCGCCAACGCAATAATGCCGGCAGATTTTTCTGCTACATCAATAAACATAACGCTCGTGATAAAGCGTTATTAACTCTGTAAGTACATCGCTGCTTAAATATATTCAGCATTGAGCAACACTCCATACAAACATATACTGATATGCCGTACCGATGCCATTGGCGATGTGGTGCTCACCCTGCCTATGTGCGGCTACATAAAGTCGGCCTATCCTGATGTTAAAATATCATTCCTGGGGCGTACGTATACCCGGCCGGTAATTGAGGCCTGCCAGTCGGTTGATCAGTTTATTAATTATGATGAGTTGCTAAAGCTGCCCGCAAAACAGCAAGCCGCGAAACTTAAGGCGCTAAATATTGATTGCGCCATTCATGTTTACCCTAACAAACAGGTGGCACGGTTGATAAAAGCCGCCGGTATAGCAACGCGCATAGGCACCACCAACCGCGTATTCCATTGGTTTACCTGTAACAAGTTGGTAAAGCTGAGTCGCAAAAAATCTGATCTACATGAGGCGCAGCTCAATATGGTATTGCTAAAGCCGCTTGGCCTGCCGGTACCGCCCCTTGCTGATGTGCACAAGTATTACAACTTTGAGCCAACGCAAGCCTTACCCGATGATGTTATGGCGATGCTCGCCACAAATAAATTCAACCTGATATTGCACCCCAAATCGCACGGTAGCGGGGTGGAATGGCCTTTGGATAAATTTGAGGAACTGATCAATTTATTACCGGCTGATAAGTTCAACATCTTCATCAGCGGATCGGAAAAAGAAAAAGCACTGCTGGCTGACTGGATAAAAATATTGCCTGCTCATGTAACTGATGTTACCGGTAAAATGAATTTGTATCAATTTGTGAGTTTTATACACCATGCTGATGGTATGCTGGCTTCGGGTACCGGGCCGTTGCATATTGCCGCGGCATCAGGCATTAACACGTTGGGGCTATTCCCTTGTGTGCGGCCGATATACCCGGGCAGATGGGCGCCCCTTGGCGAACGTGCCGGATATTTGGAAAGCGATTCGGAGAATTTAAATAGTATAACGCCGCAAGCCGTGGCCACACATATATTACAATGGCGCAAATAAGCAAACCACGGGTATTAGTTACGTTAGATGCCATGCGGTACCCTAACACCGGGCTTTTTCATTTTGGCCGCAGCCTGGGCAAAGCATTGCTGAGGCACGTAAATAATGAGTTCGACCTTGATTACTTTTTATACCCCGGCACAACTGATTTTGACAGCGACCCGGTACACCGCACCTATCTTAAAAAGTATAACAAGTTTTTTTTCATCAATAAAAACAAGGTCAATCTGTTTCACTTTACCGATCAGTTCTCTCGCTTAAAGCCTAAAAAAGTATGGAGCGGTAAAAAGATACTCACCATACATGATATTAACCAGGTACACGAAAACCTGAGCGCCGAGAAGTTAAAGACCTACCTGCGAAAGCTGGGCGAACGCATATATAAATGTGAGCGCATTATCACCATATCTGAATTTGCCAAGAACGATGTACTTGCCTACTTTCCGGATATTGCCGACAGGATACAGGTAGTTTACAATGGTGCCGACAGGCTTACGGTACCGGCTGGTCATCAGCCAAAATATAAACCAGTGGGCGAATTCATGTTCGCTATAGGTATTGTATCGGCCAAAAAGAATTTCCATGTGTTGCCGCCGCTTTTAGTGGGGAATAATATGCAGCTGATCATATCGGGTATTGAAACCCCTTACCGCGATCAGGTTATTGCCGAGGCTAAAAAGTTGGGCGTGAGCGACAGGCTTATACTTACAGGCCCCGTAAGCGATGCCGATAAGGCATGGTATTATGCCAACTGCAAAGCCTTTGTTTTTCCATCAATAGCCGAGGGTTTTGGTTTGCCTGTAATTGAGGCCATGCACTTTGGCAAACCTGTATTTGTGTCAACCAAAACATCATTACCCGAAGTGGCCGGTGATGCCGCCTATTACTTTAATACTTTTGATGCGGAGGATATGCAGCAAACGCTGATGAACGGGTTGCACCATTTTGAGCAAAACAATCAGGCAGCTTATGTAAGCCAATATGCCGAACGTTATAATTGGGATGATACAGCCAAACAGTACCTACAGATATATCGTGAGTGCCTTAACGTTTAGGATTTACCCCTGAGCTTACGCAGCATAAACCTCAACCAAAGCTTAAAGCCATAGTTTTTAAGGATGAGGCCGGGTTTATCCTTTTCAAACACCGCATCCAGCGATTGGCCCGAAACACCTGTGTGGCTAAATTTGGCTATCACCTCATCTACATAAGTAAAGTGTAGTTGCTTATCGCCAAAGCAAGCCATATTTAAAGCGAAATCGGCAGATGATCTGTACTTGAGGTTATAGCTATGCCGCTTAAAAACCACGCTCGGGTAAATGATGGACTGCTGTATTATACCATGCTTGGCCAAATAATAATCAGACACGGGGCCAAGCGGCTCCAGCCCACGGGTAAGTACACTACCATAGTAAACGGCGTTATCATCATTTAAAACAGCAACCATATCGCTAAAGGCGGGCAGCAACTCATCATCGGCACCTAAAAAATACACCCAGCGGCCGGTGGCTTGTTTAATACCTTTATTCATGGCATCGTAAATACCGCCGTCGGGTTCGCTTAGCCAGTAGCTTATTTTATGGGCATTTTGTTCAATTATCTGTTGTGTACCATCGGTACTGTTACCATCAATAACAATAAGCTGTATATGCTGATGCGCTTGCGCGAATACACTATCAAGGCAAACTTGCAGGGTTTTGGCCGCGTTGTAGGTAACTATTATTACCGATATGGTATCCGTTTTCATACAAATGTTTAATTACAGTATTGATGCCTATATTTGCCCTTGGGGATGCAAATTAACTTATTAAAAAGCAAATCCTGATGTATTGATGGCGCAAAACCGCAATTTATACCGGCTAACCCGTTTCATTTTACTCCGCGTGCCATACCTGTTCAGGCTTATCTCGTTTTTGAGGCCAACACGTAAAAAACTGCTTATTATTAAGGCCGATGCCATTGGCGATTATATCATATTTCGCAATTTTATTGAGCAGGTAAAAACATCAACACTATACCGCGATCACGAGATACATTTGTTAGGTAACGATTTATGGGCTGATCTGGCGCGTGAGGTTGACGGTGACCGCATTACCAGGTTTTATTTTACACGGCCCAATAGTTTATATTATAATCCACGGGCGGTATTTAAATTGGGATGGCAACTGTTTACCGCGGGCTACAATGTTGTGCTAAATCCTAACTCCACCCGCACATTTATTACCGATGGCTTTGCCGGATTAACAGCCGCCAAACAGACAATCGGTTTTGAAAGTGACACCGAAGGCATTGAGTTAAAATTCAAACGCAAAACCGACCGTTTTTACACCCGCTTGCTTCAACTACCCGGCAATGTAAACTTTGAGTTTTACCGGCACCGGTATTTTTTTGAAACGGTGCTTAACCAGCGCACATCCGTTTCGCAACCAAAGCTTGAGTTAGGTGTTGATGGCCACAGAGCTGGAATTATTATTATGGCTGGCGCCGGATTGGCCAACCGGGCCTGGGAGCCACACAAATTTACCGAATTGATAACCCTGCTACTTGAGCATACCACCGAAACCATTTACATAGCCGGTGCACCGGGCGATGCCGCCATCAATCAAAAGATAATAGCGCAATTTAATACCCCGCAAATAGTTAATATAACAGGGCAAACCAGCCTTACGCAGCTATGCCGCAAAATAGCATCGGCAACATTGGTGATAGCTAATGATAGCGGAGCCATACATATAGCGGCGGCCACGGGTACGCCATCGGTATGTGTTGTTGGCGGCGGGCATTTTGAAAGGTTTGTACCCTACCCCGAAAGTTTTGTGACAGCGCCGGTATCTGTATTTAAAAAAATGGAATGTTATTACTGTAACTGGCGGTGTATTTATACTGTAAAGGCCGATGAGGCGTTTCCTTGTATCGGTAATATAGCGATTGCTGATGTTTGGCAGCCGGTAAAACAGCTTTTATAGCAACAATAAAAACACTTGTACAACCTAATTTATTAATTACTATTAGCTTTGTACCCTTTATAATTCTTAATGAAAACATATTTCAGGCTTTTATCGTTCGCAAAACCTATCGAAAAATTTGCTATACCCTATATAGTATACACCATATTGTATGTAGTATTCAGTACTTCGGTATTGGCATTGCTTGGCCCGTTGTTAAATACATTATTTAATGTTAACGATAACTGCGGCCAGCAGCAAGCCGCGAAAGCAAGTCAGGATATTTCAACTTTTGATGTTGCAGGCCGGTTCACTTATTACCTTAACGATTTTGTAAATAAGTACGGTCATTTTGGCGCTTTGCAATTTGTTTGTGCCGTAATTGTTGTAGCGGTAATATTGGGTAATTTGTTTCGCTACCTGTCGCAGCGTACAATGGAGAACATGCGCATACATACACTGCTAAAAATACGCAAGGCCGTGTTTGATAATGTGATGAACCTCCACTTGGGTTATTTCAGCAATGAGCGTAAAGGTGATATTATATCAAAGGTAGCCTCTGAGGTTCAAACGGTACAATATACGGTAACCGGCACACTCCAGGTAATATTTAAAGAGCCGCTGTTACTTATAGCTTACCTGGTAGTGCTGTTCTCAACATCAGTAAAGCTTACTTTAATATCGTTGCTGGTAATACCTATAGCCGGCTTCATAATATCTCGCATTGTAAAAAAACTGCGCGCCCATGCGGTTGAGGCGCAAAACTCCTATGCTAACATGGTGAGCTATCTTGATGAGTCGCTTTCAGGCATTAAAATAATCAAGGCATTTAACGCTACCAATTTCATCATTAAACGTTTTGATGATGAAAATGTGCGCTACTCAAAAATAGGCAAAGCCATGTCGCGCAGGCAACAGCTGGCTTCGCCGGTATCTGAAGCATTATCCATCATCATGATCTCCTTCATTGTTTTGTATGGTGGATACTTGCTTTTCAATAACGAGTCAGAACTTACTCCCGGCCAGTTCATCGCTTACATAGCGCTGTTTTCGCAGCTGATGCGCCCGGCTAAGGCCCTGGGCGATGCCTTTAGCAACATACATTCGGGCCTGGTAGCAGGCGAGCGTGTATTAGCGCTTATTGATGAACAACCACAAATAACCGATGCGCCTAATGCCGTTGCCATTACCGAATTTACTGAGGGCATACACCTCAATAACGTAAGCTTTGCTTATAATGAGCGGGTGGTATTAAAAAACATTAATCTTACGGTGCCAAAAGGCAAAACGGTAGCATTGGTGGGGCCTTCGGGGGGCGGTAAATCAACCATGATGGATCTGTTGCCAAGGTTTATTGAACCTAAAGATGGTGATATTTTAATTGATGATAAGAACATTAAAGAAGTTACAGCTACATCATTACGCTCATTGATGGGTATAGTTAACCAGGAGTCGATTTTATTTAACGATACTATATTCAATAACATCGCTTTTGGTAAAACCGGGGTTACACAACAGGAAGTTGAAGCCGCGGCACGCATTGCCAATGCCCATAACTTTATTGTTGATACCGAAGATGGTTACCAAACCAATATTGGCGACAGGGGTGTTAAACTTTCGGGTGGCCAGAGGCAGCGCATTAGTATAGCCCGCGCGGTGCTTAACAACCCGCCGATCATGCTGCTTGACGAGGCCACATCGGCGCTGGATACCGAATCAGAAAAACTGGTGCAGGATGCTTTGAATAACCTGATGAAGAACCGTACATCATTAATTATTGCACACCGCTTAAGTACCATACAAAGCGCCGATATTATTGTGGTGCTTGAAGAAGGCCGCATTGTTGAGCAGGGCAGCCACAATGAATTGATAGAACATAACGGCCTCTATCGTAAACTGATAGATATGCAAACCTTTAATGCCGACTAATTTATAATGCATAAAAGAGGCTTTTTAAGCAAAAACTGGTTAAAGGTTACCAATAAGGCAGAGTACAAAACCTACAAACGTTTTTTAGAGGAAGAACGCCGTTTAAATGAGTTTTTATTTCTGTATAAAAAACAACGGTTAAATGACCGTGAAGTATATACCCTCAAAGCCCGGGAAACCGGCGAGCTTAATTTTAGCCATAGCGGTAACGCGGGCGATATAATTTACGCGCTGCCAACCATAAAAAAAATTCAGGAGATAACCGGCACGCGCGTTAACCTGTATTTAAAGCTCGATCAGCCACTGGAGCTGAAACCGGGTTACAAGCATCCGTTAGGTAATGTAATGCTTAACCAAAAAATGGTTGATATGCTGCTGCCTTTAATTAGTAAACAACCTTACATTACATATTGCGGCGTTAATACCGGCCAGGAAATTGATATTGACCTGGATTTTTTCCGCAACGGGCCTATGCCGTTGGATAAGGGCAACATTGCCCGGTGGTGTGGGTACATAACAGGTATTAATCCAGATTTAGGATCGGCCTGGCTTACTGTTGAGGCTAATAAGGAATATAATGACACCATTATAATTGCCCGCAGCGAACGTTATCAAAACATCACTATTGACCATTCATTTTTGAATGATTATAAGAACGTGGTATTTGTTGGCGTAAAAAGCGAATATGATGCCATTAAAACCAAGCTTAGTGGAATTGAGTGGGTGCGGGTAGATGACTTTTTACAACTTGCCGAAATGATAGCCGGATGCAAATTTTTTATCGGCAATCAATCATTTCCCTTCTCTGTTGCCGAAGGCTTAAAGGTAAAAAGGGTACTTGAAACAAGTTTTGAGGTGATCAACGTAATACCTGAAGGACCAAACGCATTCGATTTCTTTTTTCAGCAGCATTTTGAGCATTTAGTACACGAACTTAACAGTTAGGTATTAGCTAAGGGTGTCATAAAAATCATTCTGCTTTTCCTGCCGTTTTATATCCTTAATATGTAAAAGGCAGCGGGTATAATTACGGTCGGCAATATGATAGGGGCATTTAACACCGTCAAAAACCTCGTGCACCTTATTTTTCCAACGTATAGCGCCGTTGGTGTGTATTATTCGTGGCTGCGCATCCGGAAAATTGATATACCCTTTTTCGTTAACGTTCCAGTTCCATTTACCTGCATGCTCCTCAGTGTAACCATTAACAATATTTATACGGGGCACCAAAAAACAATCGCGCTTGCGCCCGTACTTAAACAGTACACGTTTTAGATCCTGTAAAAGCCCGTCTTGCGGTATTTCATCCGCATCTATCTGAAAAAGGAACTTTTTGCTTGCATTAGTTATAAGCCTGTTTTTAAATGAGGCAAAGTCACCATTAAGTCTGGCTTCAATAAGCCTTATCTTATCCTTATATTTTTCAATAACCGCGGTAGTATGCGCATCTTTATCAGTTACATCCTGCAATACAATAATTTCATCATTATTGTCAATACTGCTTACAAGGCAGCTAAGTAATTTATCAAGCTCGGCATGCTCATTGCAAACGGTTACCCCGTAGGTAATGCTTACAAAGTATTTATAAAAGTTAAAAAGCATTACTTACGTATTATCAATGTATGTTCAAGAGGACTATATCGCCTTATGTTTATTTGCAATATATCTCTCCTGAATTTAAAATTATTTTTACCTATTAACCGCTCAAAAAAATTGAGCTTTTTATTAGCCTTACGGGTTATTATCTCATTTAAATGTGTAATGGCACCATAGGTATCATCGGTAAAGCTATCACCGTTAAAAGTAATGATCACATCGTTTGTTCTTTCTGCATTGTAGGGTTTAATTCTTTGGCTTAAATTAAACGCTGTGTTTGCCTGCTCGGCATTAATATATTCATCAACAGGCCCATCGGTATAAATATTGGTGCAATAGGGTTCTATCTTAGCCAATAAGGCTGTATTGGCAGCTTTTACAACAAAACCAATATCGTATTTGCTTTTAATGGCCGCGTGGGTGCTAAAGCCCCATTTACGAATAAAGTTTCTGTTTGAATTTATTTCGATCGCTTTGGTACGATCCTTATATTCCTCAGATGACCGGGATGTTTTACTTACAAAGTGATAGGCTTTTGCGTTTTTAACGATGTAGAAAGATATTGCTGCCAATCGTAAGCGAAGCACTATGTCATCATCCTCACAAAACATCGGATCAAACAATGGGTCAAAGCCTCCAAGTTTTAATAGCACATCGCGGTTGAGGCATAAAAAAAAGCTAACACCATCCGGATAAGGTATAGGCTGGGTTTGAATAATTGAATCGTGAACAAAAGATTGAAAACCGTTAACATCTATAGTTTCCAGATCGCTGCCAAAATCCTTAATAATTTTATTCGGCCGCTCATCAGCTGAAAATATGGGAGGCTCTACAACAGTATAGGCAAGCGCCTTTTGAGGTGACAACTCCTTTTCAAGGCTTTCAATAAAACCCGGAGCCAGTACCATATCGTTATGAGCTAATACAATATATTCCTTAGTGGCTAATTCGGTACACTTATTAAAAGTGTCTGAAAATGTTTTTTGCTCTGCGGAGTAATAGTAGATCAGGTACGGATCATTCAGCCCGTCAAGCCATTCGTGGGTACTATCGGTACTGCCGTAGCTTACAAAAACTATCTCAACGTAAGGATACAGCGCACGCGTGGTTTTGTAAAAGTTTATACTGTAATCAAGGTTATTTTTTAACCCAACCAGCAGAGAAATATTGTTTTTCATTTAGATGACTTACGGGTAGCCATTGATAACAGCTGCCCATAAGTCAAAAATACACCTTTTTACCTGAACTTAAAGCCCAGGCCAATTTGCCAAACCTGGTTACGGTAATCGGGTATGGCCGAGTAGCGTTCGGTATTGCTGTCCTGCAAGTCAATGGTGTATCGTGCATGCAGATCAACCGTGCGGTTAAGGTCGATACTTAAGCCTACCACGCCGCCAACAAGGGTTTTGTTGCCCTCGTAATCGTAACGCTCCTCAATAACGGTAGCAAAATCATTACGGTAAATGTTTTTTGATGATACCAGGAATGACAGCTGCGGACCGATAACAAAGTTCAGCCCCGGTGTAAGCTTAAGTTTAGCTAACAGCGGCACATCAATAAAATTGTTACGTTGCTTAAAATCGCCGTCAACCGTTTGCGCGCTGAACCCTTTTTGCGACCACAGCACCTCCGGCGCGAAGGATAGCGGGTAAATGATCGGCACTTCTAAGGTAAAACCTACGTTGGCACCGGCAATGGTGTTGGTTGTCCAGTCGGAGTTGTAAGCATCAACCGTGTTGGCAATATTTAGGCCGCCCTTAATACCGGCCGTAACCTGGTAAAAATCGTTATGGCGGCGTTGGTTGTTGTAATAGCCCGGCGGCGGGCGGCGTACCGGTTTACGGCGGTAGTACTGAGCGCTAACATCTCCTGCTATGAGCAGGCATATGGCAATAAATACAAGTTTTTTCATTTTTTAAAACATGTTGGTTTCTCAACATAGAGTAAAACCGTGGGCAAAGGTTTATTCGTAACTTAAAAAACAGGAATGGCAAAACAATTGATAGGAATAGTAGATTAACTACATTTGAGCTATGAAAGGATATTATCCGCGTATAAAATATTTGCTGTTAACATTATCATTATTTTTTTGCAATTACACCTTTGCTCAAAAAACAAGCTTTGTGCAATCGCTGGCGCAACCCAACCGCTGGGTTGATTCGGTTTACGATGACTTGAGCACCCGGGAACGTATTGCCCAATTATTTTTTATACGTGCCCATACCAACAAAGGCCGCGCTTACGAGGATTCGGTTGAAACGGTGATCAAGGAGCAAAAAGTTGGCGGCCTGGTATTTTTTCAGGGTGGGCCGGGCAGGCAGGCGGCGCTGACCAACAGGTACCAGCGCGCGGCCGAAGTTCCGCTCATTGTATCAATGGATGGCGAATGGGGTGTTGGCATGCGCCTGGATTCGGTGATCAATTATCCTTACCAGATGACGCTTGGCGCCATACAGGATAACACATTGATATATAAAATGGGACAAATGATAGGCCGGGATTTTAAACGCCTTGGCCTGCAAATGAACTTTGCCCCGGTAATGGATATCAACAATAATCCCGCGAACCCGGTGATCAACTACCGTTCATTCGGCGACAACCGTTTTAACGTGGCGCGTAAGGGTATAGCCTATTTTCAGGGGATGCAAAACGAGGGGATATTGACCACGGCAAAGCACTTTCCCGGCCATGGTGATACCAATGTGGACTCGCATGCCGATTTGCCGATATTACCTTTCACCCGCTCAAGGCTCGATTCGCTGGAAGAATATCCGTTCCGCGAAGCCATCAACGCCGGACTATCGGGCGTTATGGTGGCGCACATGAATATCCCCGCGCTTGATTCGGCTAAAAACAGACCATCAACATTATCGCGACCAATAATTACCGGCATTCTGAAGGATTCGCTTAAATTTAAAGGTTTGGTAGTTTCCGACGCGATGGAGATGAAAGGCGTTACCAAATTTTTCCCTAACGGGGAGGCTGATGTACAGGCATTTTTGGCAGGCAATGATATACTGGAACTATCAGAAGATTCGGAACGTGCCATCAAGCTCATTAAAAAAGCCATCCGTAAGGATATGATAACCGATGCTGAGTTTGAAGCCAAGGTAAAAAAGGTACTTGCCGCCAAATACTGGGCAGGGCTTGCCAGCTATAAACCCGCCCCAACGCGTGATGTGCTGCCCTTTATTAATCGCCCCGAAGCCAAGGCATTGATACAGCAACTAAGCGACGCGGCAGTAACCATGCTGAAAGGCAATACCCAAACCTTACGTTTGAACCCTTTGGCCCGTACAGCTATAGTAAATATCGGGATAGATAAAATGACGCCTTTTCAGCAGGAGCTTTCGCGCTGGTACCCTAACAGCATGTTGTTTGTTGTGGGCAAAACCACTTCGCTTAACGATCTGAACGCCATGTTGGTGAACCTTAAAAAATACGACCAGATATTCATCTCGATATATGATACCCGTACCCGCCCGCAAAGTAAGCTGGATTATAACTCGGATATCAAGTTCCTGATAGCGCAACTGGCCGCGCAACCACGCACCGTAACTACCGTATTTGCCAATGCCTATACCATTGCCGGTTTACCGGGTATTGAACGCAGCGGCGCCCTGCTGGCCTGCTACCAAAACTCAGATGAGTTGCAACGTGCCGCCGTTAAAGTGATAACCGGGCAAATAAAGCCAATGGGCAAACTTCCGGTAAGTGTAAACAGCTTTTTCCCTACCGGAACAGGTGTGATGCTGCCGTAGATAAGCGAAACTTTAACAGCCCGTTAACCGGATTTATAATAGCGTGGCAAGGTGAAATTGGTAGGTGAGTGGAGTAATCCACCTCTCTGAATTTACCAACACCTGTTTACCGTTACCAAAGTTTTTAGCTACCTTTATGGCTGTGGAGAATTTTATAGTTTCGGCACGTAAATACCGCCCGGCTACTTTTGAAACCGTTGTTGGCCAGCAGCATATAACCAACACCCTCAAAAACGCTATTAAGAATAACCAACTGGCGCAGGCATTTTTGTTTTGCGGACCACGTGGTGTGGGCAAAACTACCTGCGCGCGTATACTCGCCAAAACCATTAACTGCCAAAATTTGCAGCCCAATGGCGAGGCTTGCGGTACCTGCGATTCGTGCCGGTCGTTTATGAACGGAAATTCCTTTAACATCCACGAGCTCGACGCGGCATCAAACAACTCGGTTGATGATATCCGTAGTCTGATAGACCAGGTGCGCATACCGCCACAAGCTGCCCGTTACAAGGTGTATATTATTGATGAGGTGCACATGCTATCGCAGGCGGCGTTTAACGCCTTCCTGAAAACGCTTGAGGAGCCACCTAACTACGCCATATTTATATTAGCCACTACCGAGAAGCATAAGATACTGCCCACCATACTTTCGCGATGCCAGATATTTGATTTTAACCGCATCCGAGTTGAAGATATGGCATCTCACCTGGCATCCATCGCCGAAAAGGAAAAGGTGAATTACGAGGCCGACGGTTTGCACATCATCGCTCAAAAGGCTGATGGCGGCTTGCGCGACGCGCTTTCGATGTTCGATCAGATAGTGAGTTTTTCAGGCGCCAACGTCACCTATTCGTCGGTGATCAATAACCTGAACATCCTCGATTACGATTACTATTTTAACGTTACCGATAGCCTGTTGGCAGGCGATAGCGCCAAAACTCTGCTGTTCTTTGATGAGATATTAAGCAAGGGTTTTGATGGCGCGCATTTTATATCAGGCCTGTCCGAACATTTGCGTAACCTGCTGGTAGGCAAAGATGCATCAACCCTGAAACTACTTGAGGTGAGCGAGAATATTCGTAACCGCTATTTGCAGCAATCGCAGGCGGCACCGGTATCGTTCATGCTATCGGCATTAAATATTGCCAACCAGTGCGATCTGAATTACAAGCTTAGCAAAAACCAACGTTTACAGGTTGAACTGGCATTATTGAAGATGTGCCATTTGCCCGCCCTGTTCAGCGCCGCCAATGCGTCACTGCCCGAGGGGGAGGTAAAAAAAAAACCTGATACCCCAGCAATAACAACTCCGCCGGCAGCCAAACCTGCCGAGGTGAACAGCATACCTGTTGTTAGCGAAAGCCCGGTAAGTTATAACACGGTTAAAACGCCACCACCTGTTGCTCCGCCTGTAGCTGCCCCTGTTTCGGCACCAAGACCGGAGCCTGTGCAGCCCGTAGCGCAAGCTACCCCGGCAGTTGCCCCGGCCATTGATAAGCCCAAGGTTTTTATACCGAACCTGCACTCGCCATCAACCTCTATAAAAATACCATCGCTCAATAACCTGAGCGCAATGGATGATATTGCCGTTGAGGAGGAAGACCCTTACCTGAAAGGCGAGGACAAGGAAGCTTTCACTGCCGAGCAATTCGTACATTACTGGAACCTTTACGGCGAGCGTGTAAAGACAGAAGGTAAAAAGATACTATCGACCATATTTACCGGCAAACCAGTGATGATGAACCCCGTACTGTACGAGATAGTGATTGAAACCAAGGTACAGGAAGCATCGTTACGAGATGAAAGACCTTTGTTGCTCAACTACCTGCGCAGTAACCTCAAAAACTTTGAGCTGGACATTATTACCCGTATTGACGAGGTACAAGCCAACCGCAAACCCTACGGTGCCAAAGAGATATTCCAATACATGGCAGCCAAAAACCCACAGTTAGTGGAGTTGAAGAATAAGTTGAATTTGGAGATCGATTAGATATAGGTCCTGAGTTAATCCCTTTGTGGATGTCCCCTTGAATTAGCCGCTTGGGGATTGCTTCGTACCTCACAAAGACGTTTCTTTTATTTCTTTATGTCATTTCGACGAAGGAGAAATCTGTACGCATTCAATGACCAGACGACAGATTTCTTCTCGTACCTCGTTCGAAATGACAAAAATGTATATAAAATTAAAAGCATAACCCGATAATAACCGCCCCCTCCGGCCTTTTAATTTTCGGGTAGCACTGATGATGCACTGCCTTTCATAGAAAATTAAACAGCCGGCGATTTTTGTTTCTTTTGATCGATCAAAAGAAATTCAGGACAGGTAATGAACTTTGCTCTATTAAACTTTTGTGCTTTATGTCAAAGGTTGTGCTTTTACCCTTGTCAGTCTGCTCTTGGGCGCAGAGCCCAATTACTTTACCTTAGATGCAAAGTAACCAAACATCAAGGCAGAAAAAACCTTCCGCCCGCAAGGCCATACTCCCTGGCCCGGTTTTCTGCCAGGCCGACGCTCTTTTTTCTCTGTTTTATCCTATTTTATAAAAAACGCGTCATTGCACGAAGCAATCCCCGAGCGACCTACCTTGTAGAATATCCTAAAGAGATTGCTTCACTATCGAAATGACCGGGATGGGTAAAAAGAAGTGCCGATCAATTATCTTGACCGGCACTTCTTATGATCATTGAATGTCAACTCATTACCAAACCTTAACCAAATCCTTTTCGGCGCGGTACATTTTGTCGCCGGGTTTTACGTTGAAGGCTTTGTAGAATGCCGGGATGTTTGACAGTGTACCGTTCACGCGATATTTCTCGGGCGAGTGCGGGTCAGAGCTGATGCGTACACGCATTACCTCATCGCTGCTTTTTATACGCCATACCTGCGCGTACGACAGGAAGAAACGCTGATCGGGCGTAAAGCCATCTACCTTAGCATCGCCCTTGCCTTGTTCGGTGTTTTTAAATGCCTGGTAGGCTATGGCCACACCGCCAATATCGGCCAGGTTTTCGCCCTGGGTAAGACTGCCGTTAACATGCAGGTTGTTAAGTACGGTAAAGCCATCATATTGCTTTATCATTACCTGTACCTTGTCCTTAAACTTGGTAGCATCGGCAGCTGTCCACCAATCTTTCAGGTTACCCTCAGCATCGTACTGGCGACCCTGATCATCAAAACCGTGGGTCATTTCGTGGCCGATAACCGCGCCGATAGCGCCGTAGTTAATGGCATCATCCGCATTCTTATCAAAGAACGGGAACTGCAATATACCCGCCGGGAACACGATCTCGTTGAATGATGGATTGTAGTAAGCATTTACAGTTGGTGGCGTCATCCCCCACTCGGTTTTGTCGACAGGCTTGTTCACCTTATCTATCATCTCCTTGTAGTTATGCTTCGCTATCGACTGTAAGTTTTTATAGTAAGCATCCTTGCTGATCTCCACATCATCATACTTCTTCCACTTGTCAGGATAGCCGATCTTTTTGATGAATGTGCTCAGTTTCTCCAGCGCCTTTTTCTTGGTTTCGGGGCTCATCCAATCCAGCTTTTCAATACGCTCCTTGTACACGGCTTGCAGGTTGTTCACCAGCTTAAGCATACGCTCTTTAGCATCAGGTGTAAAGTATTTTTCTACATATAGCTGGCCAAGTAACTCGCCCAGGCCGCCATCAACCTGCGATGCCATATCTTTCCAGCGCTCCTTTTGCTCTTTTTGACCATACAGCGTGCGGCTGTAAAAATCAAAGCGTGCGTCCCTGAATTTTTTGCTCAGGTCGCTTGCCGCGCTGTTCAATACGTTAAAGGCCAGCTTATCTTTCCAAACATCAATAGGTTGCGATTTCAGTAAGCCATTCAGCGCCTTGTAATAGCCGGGCTGACCAACCAATACGGTATCAGTACTCAGTTGCATACGCACAAAAACATCTTTCAGGTCAATATCCGGAACGGTTTTTTGCAGATCGGCCACAGCGAACTTATTGTAGTTGGCATTAGGATCGCGCAGCTCAACCGGTGTACGGTGCGATTTAGCTATCTCTGTTTCCAGTTTCAAAATACCATCAGCCTTTTTAGTGGCATTGGCAGGTGTTTCGCCGGTGTATTCAAACAACTTGGCAATGTATTTAACATAAGCCTTACGGATGGCTACCTTATCTGAATCTGGTTTCAGGTAATAATCGCGGTTAGGCAAGTTCAACCCGGCCTGATCAAAGTGTGCTTTGTTCTTTGAGCTCTCCTTATCATCAGGCGATACATAAAAGCCTAATAAAAAGCCATCACCATCCTTGTAACCATCAGCGGCAAGGGCTATCAGCTCCTTATGATCTTTTACGGCCTTTACTTTGGCCAACAGAGGTTTTATAGGGTCGTAACCCAGTTTTTCCATGGCTACGGTATCCATACCGCTGGTGTACAGGTCGCCTACCTTTTGCTCGGTGCTACCCTGCTCATTGCCTTGTTTGGCTATGGCTTCCAGTATTTGGTGCAGATTTTTCTGATTATCATCATACAAAGTATAGAATGATCCCCAACCCGTTTCTGATGGTGGTATCTTGGTCTTTTTCATCCAGCTACCGCTTGCATACATAAAAAAGTCGTCGCCCGGTTTAATGGTGGTGTCCATGGCGGTTTTGTCGAGAAACACGGTACGCGCGGGTGGTTCGCTCGTAGCATTCTTTTTGTCGGAGTTACAAGCTACGGCAGCAACGGCTACCGATGCCAGCATAGCCCAGTGTGTTATTTTCATAATAGGTTCAGTTAATTAATAAGTACTAATTGACGCAATATTATTTAATATGTTACCATATTAATCAAAAACGTTTCAAATATGTTTTATTTATCAGCTCGCCGTAAGGTATGGCAGCTACCCTGTCTAAACTAAACCAAGGGCCATCATCATCGCGCAGCACCTGTATACTTTGGGCGGGCATAAAGCTTTGCGCCAGCATAAATTGTTTTTTGCCCGATGCATTGGTAGCTACATCCATCACTATAAAGCAATGCCCCGGCGAGCCTCCCTTGATAAAAACATCACCCGCCTTAATATCAGCGGCGTTGGTTACGGGTTTAAGTTCTTGCTGTAAGGATAAGGTGCCCGCGTAGGAGAATACCAGCGTCATGTACTTCATAAAACCGGCGTAGCTGTAATCCTTAGCGGCCTTTTTAACCCATTTCTCGTTACTGTACCTATAGCCATCGGCAAAGTGGATATAATCGCACTTAAAGCCGCTGGTAAAATTGAAGCTGATGTCGCTATATTTTTTTTGCTGATACAGATATTCTCCGCGCAAGCGAATAACCGCATCGGCACACTGTTGCAGATCCTGCTTACCTATGCTCATATCAATCACGGCGGCGGTATACATATCGGTACGGGCTATACTGCCCTGATAAGTTACCGCATGGGTACCCGCTGGTTTTAATGGCAAGTTTTGCAACCAGGCTCCGAATGAACCGGCCGCAGGTTGCACGCGTTTAAAGCTGCTGTTTGTTTTAAAACGATCAGTTACGCCGGCATTAAATGTAAATACCGAAGTAAGGATAAGCACGATGGCGATCAAATTTTTCATGAGCGTGCAGCATTTACCAGTTTACTATATGGATTGAACGGCACCGGAATATCATTTGCCAGCGAGAATGCCGAGAAGTGCAAATGCGTAGGCGAACGCTTTTTGTACGCGCTAAACCCTGTGCGACCAACCTCGGCGATCTTCTGCCCCTGCTTTACCTCATCGCCGGGCTTTACCAAAATTTGCCTGTTGTGGGCGTAGTATGTAACATAATTGTATTGCGGGTGATATACCCAAATGTATTTACCGCCACGCAAGGTGCTGCCTGCATCCCAAACATTGCTGCAAGCTATCACAATGCCATCATCAACACTGAGTACATCAACAGGTTTGCTGGTGCGGTCGTCCAGGTCATTTTGATCACGGTCGGTTATAAAAATATCGTGCGCGGGGTGTGCCTTGTGTTTGTTACCATCCAGATAATTATAGCCCTTGCTGATATAGCCGTTACCATTTACCCCGCCAATGGCATTAGCCCTGTACCCCTTAAGCGGAAATACCCATTGCGCATGTTTAGCGCCGGTGGCAACCGTATTCAGTTGTTTTATCAGCACACCAAACTGGACTACCGCTGCCTTACGCTCAATAGTCCCGTTAAGCACCTTAGTATTAAGACTGTTTATTTTGTTGCAGATGCTTAGTCTGTCGGTTTGCGGCTGCTGTGGCTGGCTGATGGTTAAGGTTAATGCAAGTAGTAGCGTTTTAAGCATAAGGTTTATATATGCTACAGTAACGCTCAAACTAACGGATTAGTTGTGCGGGAAAAGAAAAATTTATCCCTCTATACGGATATCATACTTGGCCAGCAACCCGGGCAAACCATGCACCGAAAAGCGGGCCTTTTTCAACGTATTCTCATCCGGGTCGATAATATAGTTGTATGATGTACGCAGATCGGCATTTTTGAGGATGGTATAACTGAATACGGTACGGTGCATATCGCAATTGGTAAATATGGCATCGGTGAGGTCGCATTCGGTGAGGTCGGCTTCCTTTAGCGAACAATCGGTAAAGCGTGCGCGTTTGTTCTTCTTTTTGTAGAGGATAGCGTTGTTAAGCGTGCATCCCTCAAAACTCATCCCGAACAAAAAATCAGATGCTTTGCTGAAGTCGATACCATTCACATTGCAATCCTTAAAAAACGCACCCTGAAAACCGGTTTTAAAAACTACGCTCCTCTCCAGGTTACAACCCTCAAACTTACAATCAATAAAGGTGATGTTAGATAGATCGGCAGCGGGCAATTCGCAATCAATAAATTTACAGTTATCAAAACTTTGCGCCAGGCCGGCAAGGGTTGTAAGGCCGGTAAATGTGTTATCTTCCTCAATGTGGTTAAACATGGCGGCAAATTAAATATTTTTCCAATACAGACATTGGCATTATTTTCAGCATCTGCATCATCAAAGCATTATTCGTATCTTTGTAATTCACATCAATTTACGTTGCAATAAAAGATAAGTGGAAACAGCAGAAGTAAAACAGGGATTTAAAGGATACAACAACTACGGTGCATGGCTGCGCGAAAAATATGCCGGACAGCGCGTGTTCAAGGTAATTGTTGATGGTGGTTTTACCTGCCCCAACCGCGATGGCTCAAAGGGTTATGGTGGTTGCACGTATTGCAATGTTGATTCGTTTACGCCATCAGTATCGCGCAGTACGCCAAACCTGCGCGAGCAGGTTGAGCAAGGTATGGAGCGTGCCATAAAAGGCAATAAAGCCGATAAGTTCATCATCTACTTTCAGCCCAATACCAACACCTATGCCCCTACGCATTATTTAAAAATGATGTATGATGAGGCCCTGAGCATCAATACCGAAAATATTGTTGGCCTATCAGTAGGTACCCGCCCCGACTGTATAGATGCCGAAAAGATAGCCTTGCTTGAAAGCTATACCGACCGTTTTGATGTGGACCTGGAAATGGGTATGGAATCTATCTACAACGATACCCTGAACCAGATCAACCGTGGTTGTACGCATGAGGATCTGCTGAATGCCCTGAAACTGGTGGAGAACAGCAAACTGGATATTTGTGTGCATACCATCTTCGGCTTCCCGTGGGAAACCCGTGAGATGATGCTGCGCTATGCCGACGAGATAAACCGTCACCCGCAAATAAAATTCGTAAAGTTCCATCACCTGCATATTGTTGAAGGCTCGGTAATGGGTGTAAAATATAAACGCGACCCGTTCAAGCTATTTACACTTGATGATTACGCCGAGTTTTTATGCGAGCTGTTACCTATCGTTCGCCCGGATGTGGTGGTACAACGCCTGTTCGGCCTAAGCGATCGTGAGTTACTTATAGCCCCTAACTGGCAACTCAAAAAATCGGAGATACAATATTATATCGATAAAAAGATTTTAGACAGAGGTGTAATACAGGGTTCGGCATTGGTTTAACCAATGCTATCTGTTATTTCATTGGTGCTTCTTTAAACTCCAGTTTGGCGTCGGATATTTTCATCTTAAATCGAGGAAACATATTACCCTCAACAGTAATTGAATTTATAGTTCCGAGTACACGGCACAAACTACCGGTCATTTTATCGAAATGATCCTTGTCAAGTTTTTCTGCTAAAGCGATGTACTCAAATGAGTATAAATCAGTACCGGCTTTATTGGTTTGGGTGATAAATAAAGTATCGATCGTATTGTTATGCGGACTAAGCATATTCAGTCGTTGCTTCGAGCTTAAGGTATTCCAGGGTCGCAAAATGGTTAGGCCTTCAAATTTTTTTACTTTTTTCAACGCTTCGTCTTTCGATAGTTTTTTAGAATACATTAAGCCGGATTGAGCTGTTATATACATATATCTCAATATAGCAGCCTGACCATCATTCACATTCTGCTTAGGAATCCTATCCAGATAATCCTTTAAAACAGGGTCGACCTTTTCCCAATCTTCTTTATTAAGCACGGCAATTAAATCGCCAAATTCCTGCTGACTAATGGTTGACTGAGCTTTCGCTCTAACAATAAAAACAAACAATAAGAGTGACAAGATAATGGCCTTTTTCATACCCTAAATCTAATTATTCGCTATCAAATATCAGCACCAATAGTTTAATCTGGCTTAGTTATAGTTTAGTTCTGTTAATAGTTTGATGACTGTGGTATTTAGTTTGCGGTATTATTTCTTTAAACTTTTGGAATAAACCCTTACTTAAGTACTGCTTTGTCACAAAACCGCTTGCAAAACTACTTCCCGGCGCTTACGGGTGTGCGCGCTTTGGCTGCTTACCTTGTGTTTGTATCCCATTATTTCTACATATTTGGTGAAAATTTTTCCCAAATTGGGCAACGCTTCTTTGGCGAATTCCACATTGGGGTAACCATTTTTTTTGTTCTATCAGGTTTTTTGATCACTTACCGGTATTATAATAACTTCCATTTAACTAAGGATTGGTTTAAGCAATACTTAAAAAACCGGGTGGCACGTATATACCCAATGTACGCCCTGCTAACCGTTGGCGCGTTCGTGTATTTCTTCGCCACCGGCGATCAAAGCATTACCAAGGGCTACAACCCATACGCTATGCTGGCCATGAACATCACCTTTGTGCGCGGCTTTTTTTATAACTTTTGGGATACGGGCATTGCCCAGGGCTGGTCGCTTACGGTTGAGGAGTGCTTTTACTTTTCGGCACCGTTTGCGTTCTTTATTATGCAGCGTTACCGCAAGTTTTGGTTGCAACCGGGTATCATCACCCTGTTTGGCGCGTTGCTGGTAGTAATATTTAGCCGGGTGGATTGGTTCGGGTTTTTCGGCAACTTCACCTTCATGATGCTGTTCACCTTTTTAGGGCGCTGTTTCGAGTTTTTTGTGGGGATGCAATTAGCGCTTTACGTATTGGGTAAGGGTTTTGTGCGCAGTAACAAAGTTAAATACTCGTACCTGGGTTTACTGTTGATGTTTGGCTGCGTTTACCTTATGGCGCTACAAACTCCGCCAAAAGGCTGGCCTACGGGCTTGCAAAGCCCGATTGGTATATTCACCAATAACTATTTGCTGCCGGTTTGTATAGCGCTGTTCTTTTACGGGTTGCTTACCGAAACCACCATCCTCAAAAAAATATTAGCCAATAAATTTGTTGAGCTGCTGGGCAAAAGCTCGTACATATTTTACCTGATACACCTGGGCTGGATGTACAACCTGATGCACGGCTGGTTTGATCATGCCAACGAATACGCTTTTGAACTATACGACAAATGGGGCAAGGATTGGTACTCCCCTTTCGAGAACGACCCGATCAACCTGCTGTATGCTTTTGTGGCGCTAAACATTGTATCTATCATCCTGTTCAAACTGGTTGAGGAGCCACTGAACCACTACATCCGCAAGTCTGACTTCCTGATCAAAAACCCGAAGAAGAATCCCGAAAACAAATCGGCATTAATGGAATCACAGCCTGCCGAATAATTTTTCGATAGCTTTTTCGCGATAACTGAATATCTCGTTCACTTTTTTGCGCACCAATACTTTGTTAGCGATGGTGCCCACCGCGCCGTAAGGTATGGCATAGGTGAGTTTATCCGTCATGTGGATGCCCCCATCAATCTCCCTAAAATGATGCTCGTGGTGCCACATAGCATACGGCCCGAAACGCTGCTCATCAATAAAGTAACTTTTATCATCGGCAATGTGGGTTATCTCGGTCGTCCAGCGCATTTTTATGCCGAACAGTGGTGTTATATTGTATGAGATGAGCATGCCCTCGTACATCTTAGTGTGTTCGGTAAAATCAGATGTGATGACGAAGCCCATCCCCGCCGGGGTTATCTTAGCCAAATTAATCGGCGACGAAAAAAAGTCCCAGGCCTCCGCGGCCGAAATGGGTATGGCCTGCTGCCATGTTAAGGTGTATGTTTTCACGCTGTTATAACATATAACGCCCGTAATAGTTGTTACCTCAGCATAAAACAGCATTTGCTATAAAAGCGAACGCAGTGTTCATTATCGCACAACGCTAAAATACATACATAACTGAATAGCAATAGTTTATATATTGGCTTAAAATATGCGCCAATTACAGCGTAACTAACCTTTTTATCTGCCATGACTAATCTTGACGTAAAAATTGCGCTGCGAACTTTTTTAAAAGGCAAATGGTATAACTTTTTAAATATCGCGGGTTTGGCGTTGGGCTTAGCGGCCTTCATTTTTGTAACGCTGTATGTTAATAACGAAACCAGCTACGATACATGGAATAAAAACATCGACCGTATATTTTTGGTGGAGCGAGAGATGCCCAACGGACCATCGCCCTATACCCCCGGTAAACTGGCAGCCGAAATAAAAAGCCAGTGCCCCGAAGTTGAGGAAACCGGGCGAATGAATACCGCGCTGTTTCAACTGCCATTCCATACCGCAACAGCCAGGTTCCTGATAAAAAAATGGGTTGGGGCTGATTATTCTATCGCTAAAATATTAGGCATTAAGCCCGAAGGGTTTAACTTAAATCCGGACAATACCATTCCTACCATCCTGCTATCAAAACAAACCGCGAAAGCGCTTTTTCCGGGCGATAGCAGCGTTCAAAACAAAACGGTGAACATGGTATCTAAAAACGGAATGCCCATGACCATTGCCGGTATAGCCGAAGCCGCGCCCGGTAACACCAACCTGAATTTTGACTGCATTGGCTTTAGTGAGGATATAACGCAGGGCAAGGATCAAAGCTACGCCAACCAGATATACCAAACCTTTTTACTGGTAAAACCCAATACCGATGTAGCCCTGCTTTCAAAAAAGATAGACAAAATATACAAACAAGCAGCGCTGGCCGATAGCAGCCAGGTATCAAAAGACGCGTTAACACTTACTTCGGCTAAGCCCGCCATTTACTTAGATCCGCTTAAAAACCTGCACTTAAAGCCCCATTATGGTTCGCACGCTAATGATCAGATCGTGAAAAGCCTCATTATTTTAGCCTTGATTATACTGATAGTAACGGGTGTAAATTTTACTAACCTGTATATATCGCAAGCCAATAAACGCTCGAAAGAGGTAGGTGTTAAAAAGGTAAACGGTCAGCTTAAAAGGCATATCATTTTTCAATTTTTGGTAGAGATATTTTTTCAGTGCCTTTTAGCCTTAGCTGCCTCATTTGTAATAGTTGTTACCGGCTTGCCCTACTTTAATCAATTATTGGGGGTTGATCTGCTGCTGTCGGGCATAAACTTCACCATAGTTGCGCAACTGGTTACTGCCCTTGTTTTGCTCACGCTATTGGCAGGTATTTACCCGGCATTGGTTATGGCCGGCTTTAAACCGATAGAAGTATTGCAGGGCAACCAATTCACCAACCGCGATACCTTTGCCTGGGTGCGTAATTCAATTACGGTATTGCAATTCGCCTTCGCTATTGGGTTTGTAATAACGCTGATGGTGATTAGTCAGCAGGTAACATACATGCGGTCAGAAAACGTAGGCTTTACCGCCAAACAGGTGGTATACATTGATAACTTGGGTATTTATAATGATCCTGAAAAATTCGCCCCGGTGAGTGATCGTATAGCTGCCATACCGGGCGTAAAGGCGGTTACGGTGGCATCAAATATACCCGGCGGCATTATCCCGGCATCCTATGAGTACAAGGTGCATAACAAGGCTTATTCAATGCAAACCATTGGTGTGGGATATAAATATCCGGAAACGCTGAACATCGACTTAAAAGAGGGCAAGTTTTTTTCATCGACATTTAAGGCTGATTCTACCCATGCGGTGATCAACGAAACAGCAGCCAAAGCCATGGGCTTAACAGATCCGCTTGGCAGCGTGGTATCAGGCTGTGGTGGCAATTATAAGGTTATCGGTGTGATTAAGGATGTTAAGGCTAACGGATTTGAGGGCAACGTACAACCCGCCATTTACCTGATGAATGCCGGTTGTGGCTTACAAAAAACCCAGATAATGATAAGTGCCGAAAGCAAAGCCATACCCAACCTGTTAACCACCCTTAACCGCCAATGGAGCGACATTAACAAAATGGACGGCGATAATTTTAACTACCATTTTTTAGATGAGCTATATGGCCGGTTGTTTACCAAGCAAGAGCAGTTACGATCAGTGCTTACCTGTTTTTCGGCTTTGGCGGTATTTATAGCTTCGTTAGGGTTTTTCGCTTCGGCGGCACAATCAATCCACCTGCGGATGAAGGAGATAGCGCTCAGAAAAGTATTTGGCGCCAATGGCAAGCAGTTATTGCTTACGCTGAGCAAGCCTTTTGTTTATATAGTTTTAACGGCTAATGCCATAGCGTGGCCCGTAGCGCTCATGGTAACCAATACATGGCTGGCAACCTTTGCTTACCGCATACATGTTTCAATGGCGCCTTTTGCTATAGCGCTGCTTATCTCTATAGCAATTGTTGCCATAACAGTTTGCCTGCAAATAGCAAGGGCAGTTAGGTTTAACCCGGCTGTTAAGCTAAAAGCTTAGGGCTGTTACTGTACCATTTTATTGGCGCAGTATGAGCTGGCAAATGCTTCGGGCTTGGCCTTAAATACAAAGCCCATGCTTAAAATATAGCCCATAGCCTCGTGCAGGGCCTGGTTGCTTTTAAACATCGGGTTGGTATTAATGTCGGCGTGTACTTCCAGGTCAACATCGTACAGGTCGAGCAGATCGCAAAGGCGGTAGGCCGTGTCGATAGATTTTTGCACCTCGGTAAGCATACGCTCCTTAATGCTCATTTTTTGCGATGTACGCTCCTGATGAATGAACATGAACCCGCCGCGCTGCTCGCGTAAAAACACAATTACGGTGGCAAAATCAGTCACTGCGCCCTTAACCTGCGAATCGGTACCAATGCAAACCTTAAGTTTGTTGCCAAGCGCGGTTTCGCGTTCAATGGCATGTTCAACTTCGTCGAGGATGGGCGTTTGAATAATTTCGCCGCTGAATTTTCTCCAGGTCATATAAAATGTTTTAGGTTAAATTTATAGTGACCCTGAATAGGTCAATAAAAATAAGCTATAACATTCCATATTAATGTGAATAAGCAATTATTTATTTGTTAACATTATACTGATTGTCAACAAAATACAACGCACAACAAATCACCAGGCAACAAAAAAGGAGCAGTTTTACGCTACTCCTTTTTTCCACTGTCAACCACAGCCGTGCCGCCCGAGCCTGAATTATCAACGCCGGTGCTTGAGCTGTCGGTATGTTTTATTACGGTATCGGTATTCAATGTAGTATCATTGGCGTTCTGCGGGCTATCGGTACCCGCGCCTTGCTGGTTTGTGCCACTGCAAGCGGTAAATGCTAAGGCCGCAACTACTATCGGTATTAAAAATAGCTTTTTCATGGTAATGATGTTTTATTTTACAACACCCCTACCTTGCCAATAGTTTAAATAAAATACCTAAAAGTTAAAAAGTCACTCTATCGAGAGCTCTACAGATGGGTCCCAGAATTTTTCTTTAAAGTTTTGGATCTTGTTATCCTCAACCATGATGCCTTCGCTGGCCAGCATCTGCTCCATCAGGTCGAACGATGCGAAGTGGAATTTACCGGTAAGCAAACCTTGACTGTTCACCACCCGGTGCGCCGGTACCGGCGGGTATGCCGCGCCCGATGCGCCCATGGCATAGCCCACCACCCTGGCCGAGCGTTTTGTACCGAGAAAATGAGCGATAGCCCCATACGAGGTTACACGCCCGGCAGGTATTTGCCGCACTACCTCGTACACCCGGTCAAAAAAGTTCTCCTCGGCCATATCTTAGTTAAAATGAGAATTTAAGATAATTGATATTCTTGTTATCCTGCAAATATTTACGTTCGTAATAGGTTTTTATGGATAGCACCTCATCCGCGAATTCCGATCGGTATAAGTCCTCGGTACGTACATACAGCTTTAAGCCCAGTTCTTCTATCTTTTCGGCTGTGTAGGCGTGCAGGTCGTCGTTATCCGTTTTCAGGTTTATAAAGCCGCCCGGTTTTAATATCTGCTTATATTTTTCGAGAAAACGTGGCGAGGTAAGGCGTTTCTTTTCACGGCTCAGCTGCGGTTGAGGATCGGGGAAGGTGATCCATATTTCATCTACTTCGCCGGGGGCAAAATAGTCCAGTATGGTTTCAATCTGTATACGCAAAAAGCCTACGTTGGTAACACCATCCTCAATAGCGGTTTTAGCGCCGCGCCAAATGCGGTTGCCTTTATAATCAATACCAATAAAGTTCTTTTCGGGGAATAGGCGGGCAAGGTTAACGGTATATTCGCCCTTGCCGCAGGCCAGTTCAAGCACTACAGGCTTATCGTTCTTAAAAAACTCTTTGGCCCATTGGCCCTGCATCACCTTGCCCTCGTCAAGCTGCAATACGTTGCTAAAGGTTGCCACCTCGGCAAACCTGCGTAATTTATCTTTACCCACTTAAAAATATTAAAGCGCAAAAATAACTTTCGCTGTTACCAATAGCAAATGCAGGTATTTAATAAAGTATTTATCAGTAAGTTTCGCTGTAAGGCGGCTTGGTTGGGTCAGGTGGTACGGTAACGGTTTGTACCACAACCTCGGGTTTTTTCTTTTTACCAAAGCTGCTGAACAGGCCTTTTACCTTGCCCCATACACCGGTAACCGAATCTTCACTAATGTAGTTTGATGCCTTTTGCGAGAGCACGCTCACCAATGCCTTAACCAAAAAGTTAGAACTGCGGAACAACGTTTTGTTCAATGTTAACGGCAGCAAAAAGCGCGAGATCAAACCTAAAAAGTCCTGCTTAAAAAAGCCTGCGCCCTTAACGCCATCAAGCGTGGCCGATTTTGGGAATATGGATAACGCCGTAGCGAATAATGCCGAAGGGCTGCTGAAACGCAATTTTAACGCTACCGATTGTACATCTTCAGCAATTGTAAGCCTTGCTATCTCACTTCTCAAATCGTCGATATTTTTTATTGGGATACCTGCCATTGCTTTTATTTGAAGATTTTACGGATGAAACCATTAATTATTGGCTTTTCAAAGCTACCCTTTGCCGCTAAAATGATGATAACGATAAGCAGGTATAAACCGGCTACGGCGCCAAACCCCTTCCAGTAAGAAGCAAAAACATCGGCCAGGAACAGTGCCAGCGTAAAGCTTGCGAATAAGAATGTTACTGCCGCAATTACCACAACAATAAGGTCAATAATAATACCTGCAATAATTGATGAGCCTTTTTCAATGGCCTTGTATTTTGCAAGCGTGAAACGCGTTTCGGCGTATTCCTTTAGCTGATCGATGATCGGCTGTGTTGAGGTAGTATCTTTTTCTTCTTCCATAGGTAGAGGTAGTATTTAAGGGCCCCGCTATATGGCGGGGCCGGTAAACTTTGTTATTTATGCGTGCTCCAGGTCGTCCTGGTACTCTTCTTCAGCACCTTTAATTTTTGTTTTAATGTTTTGAACAACCTTGTCTTTAAAACCAACCAGGTTATCTATCTCAGCAGCCGCGGTGTCCTTAATTGAATCACCAAGGTTTTTTAACGATTCGCTGAGTTTGTCACGAGTTTCAGAGCCTTTATCAGGGGCAAATAATAACCCTAATGCCGCGCCTGCCGCTATTCCTGCCAGCAAGGCAACTACTGTTTTTGTGTTGTCGTTCATATTCTAATAAATTTTAAGTTGACGATTTTGTTTTAAAAAATAATTAAATACTTTGCCATAAAGGCAATACGCAGATTTATCGGAATAAATATGTAATTATTTAACCGTTTTTAGCCATTTATAGTTTACAGCACCTGAAATTTTTTACAGATCGGGCCCTGTACGTATACGCTCAAGGCGCTCGGCGGCCATGCGGTTGGTTTGGTATATCTCAACCAATAAAAGGAAGTAAGAAAGCAGCAGCGGCCCGAATACCAGCCCTAAAATGCCAAACAACGGCAGGCCGATAAATACCCCTACTACTGATATAAGCGGATGCGTATTGGCAATACGCTTGTTGATCACCATACGTAAAACATTATCAACATTGCCAATAAATAGCACACCATAGGCTATCAGCACCACGCCTTTTATAGCGTGCCCATCGGCCATAAGCAGCAGGCCCGCGGGTATGGTAAGCGTTGGCGCGCCAACAACGGGTAAAAAAGAGATGAATGTGCCTATCACACCCCAAAATATAGGGTCGGGTATACCAAATATCCAAAAGCCATTGGCCAGCAACGCGCCCTGTACTATTGATATTATGCCCTGCCCAAGCACGTTTGAGTAAGTAGAGTTTCGCAGCTCCTGCGCAAACTTTAAAGCATGCTGCTCCCTGAATGGAGCATAACGCAATAACCCTGCCTCAAAACCACGCATCTGCACAAACATAAAGTACAGTATGAAGTACATGAAAAGTAGTATAATGATAATGTTTGCCGCCCCGCCAATAAGCGAAGGGAAAAGCTCAGTAGCGTAATCGCTTAGTTTTTGGATGGCCTCCTCTGCAAAATGGGGCTTATTCAGGTTCGATCCGGTAAAGGCATCCACCTTTTTAAGCCACTTTTCAACCAGGAAGGAATCGGTATTCAGCTCGGCGATCTTGTTGATCACCATAAAGCTGAGCAGCAAAAAAGGTATAACTATTACTATGAGCGATACGATGATGATGCCTACCGCCACAACCGGGCCGTTAAGCTTGCGCCTATCAACCAAATAAACATAGGTTGACCTGAATATGGTAAAAAGCACCACGGCCCCCAATATGGAACTGAACAGGCCGCTAAGCGCGTACAGTAAAAAACAGCCAAGCACAATAATGCTTACCAGTATAATATTGTTACGCTGTTTATAGCTAAAAATAGACATGCAAAGGGGCGTGTTTTGCTTACGCTACGGTAATAATAAAACAAGGCAAATTGTTTTAACTTGCCTTGTAATGTAAATGTTATTCTTTTGTGGCCAGTATTTCCTGTATCTTTTTACAGCTTATGGCAATGGCCTCAAGATAAAACCGGTAATCTTCGGTTTGATCAACCACCTCATGTTTTAGCTGCTCAAGGCAAAGGTTGATGTTTGACAACTGGTTGTTTACATCGTGCCTTAGCAGGTGCATACCGCTTTTATCATCATGGATATCTGCCATAAATATTATTTGCCCATGTTAATGGCCTTCATTTTATTGTAGAGCGTTTTACGGTCGATCTTCAATATCTCGGCGGCGCGGGTTTTGTTAAAGTTAACCTCGCGCAGTACACGCAAAATGGTTTCGTACTCGGCTTCCAATGCAGCGTTTTTCAGATCGTGCTTTATCTCCTTTACCTCAACCGGCGGGGCAGCTACAGCAGTAGCCGTGGCGGCAACGTGCGATACCGAGGCATAAGCGCCAACGGTTTCCAGCACCGGCATTTTGTAGTTCGATAGCTCAAGCGGCAGGGCTTTTAAAGGCACTTCTTCGCCTTCGGTAAGCAGGGTAGCACGGCGTACAATATTTTTAAGCTCGCGGATGTTACCCGGCCAGCGATAGTTCATGAAACACTCCACCACCTCGGGCGAGAACCTGTTAACATTACGGCCAAGTTCATCATTAGCCATATGTAAAAAGTGCTCGGCAAGGGCTATAATATCATGCCCACGTTCGTGCAGTGGCGGCATGTAAATGGCAAACTCGTTAAAGCGGTGGTACAAATCCTCACGGAAACGGCCTTTGTTAATGCCATCCTGCAAGTTCTCGTTGGTTGCCACGATGATGCGCACATCCAGATCGATCTCCTTAGTGCTGCCTATGCGTTTCACCTTACGCTCCTGCACGGTACGCAGCAGGGCGGCCTGTATATCGTACGATAGGTTACCCACCTCATCAAGAAACAGGGTACCGCCGTTGGCCATTTCAAAGTGACCTATCTTGGTATACAATGCACCGGTAAACGAGCCTTTTTCATGCCCGAAAAACTCGCTCGCGGCAAGCTCCTTGGTTAATGAACCGCAATCCATCGCTATAAATGGCTTATTAGCCCGCGGACTGGCCACGTGTATGCTTTTGGCAACGGCTTCTTTACCGGTACCACTTTCTCCTAATATAATTACGCTGTAGCCGGTTGGCGCTACCAGGTCTATCTGACGGGCCAGCTCTTTTGATGCACGGCTGGTGCCTACCACAAACTCGCCACCCATCAGGTGTTTTTTACCGGTGCTTTTGGCAGCGGCAGCGGCTTTTTGAGGTACAGCAACCGGAATTTCTTCTTCATCGGCCTCCAAAAGCGCGTATTGCGTTTCAATAGCCTTGTTAATGGTATTTAATATCTCATCCGGGTATAGCGGCTTGGTGATATAATCATAGGCGCCCATCTTGATCAGTTCGACAGCCATTTTTATATCAGAGTAACCGGTAATGATGATCACACCGGTTTTTGGGTAATTCGTCTTGATATGACGAAGCATCTCGCGCCCGTCGGTATCTTCTAATCGGTAATCACAAAGCACCAGGTTATAATCACCGCTTTTTAAGCTTTCGATGCCATTGGCACCATTAGAAGCGGTAACTACATCAAAGCCATTTCGTGTTAGAAATTTTGACAACAACAGAGCAACGTTCACTTCATCATCAATGATGAGAATTCTTTTCATACAGCAAAATAGTGTTTAAACGGCAAAAAATACAATAGGTAGATAACAATAAGCCATTATATCTTTTATACTAAAAAAAATTAAATTAGGTTACAAAAATTTATTAACCAACAAGAAAACACGATCATTCACCTTTGAATTCGGGCTTACGTTTTTGTATGAAAGCCTGTATTCCCTCACCGGTATCATTAGTAGCAAAACATGCTGCAAATTCTTCTATCTCTGTATCAAAGCCCTTTTGGGCATCGATTGCCGAAGCGTTAACCGAACGGATTGCCGCCGCTACCGCGAGGGGTGCCCTCGTCAATATCTTATTCATTATTTCTTCGGCTTTTGGCAGCAGGGCGTCCGGATCAACTACATGGTTCACCAGTCCGAATTGTAGTGCCTGCTCAGCGGTGATCATATCGGCCGTCAATATCATTTCGAGCGCGCGGCCGCGGCCAATAAGGCGTGTTAAGCGTTGCGTGCCGCCATAACCCGGTATCAGCCCTAAAGTAACCTCGGGCAAACCCAGCTTAGCATTGGCCGATGCTATACGTATGTGGCAAGCCATAGCCAGCTCAAGGCCTCCGCCCAAAGCAAAGCCGTTAACGGCAGCTATTACGGGTTTTGTACCCTGCTCTATTACATCAAAAACATTATGCTGAGCGGTTTGGGCCATTTGTTTACCGCCATCAACATTTAGCGGGGCAAACTCGGCAATATCGGCACCGGCAACAAAGGCCTTGGGGCCGGCACCTGTAATTATAATACCACCCACGTTACTATCAGCCAAAGCCTGTTTAACAGCCTCACCCAGTTCAGTAAGTGTCGCGGTATTAAGCGCATTCAATTTACTTTCGCGGTTTATGGTAACGTAGCATATGCGCGAGCGTACCTCAACCAGTATATTTTCAAGGGGCATGCTGCTAATTTAGGGGATATAATTGCACAATAACAAATTTACCCTCATTTTTTAGCACATATTATACACTATCGGACTAAAAGAAAACAGTTGACCATGACCAAACAGCACTAATTTTTTGCCTACCTTTGAGCATTTATGCGTAATACATTTTTTGATTTATGTATTTATGCATAATTTTTAATCAGCGCGTTGCGCGTATTGTTAATTTTTGATCTCATGAGCGAAGAAAGATCGTTAAACTTTATTGAAGAAATTGTTGAAGATGATATAAGTGCCGGTAAGCACGGCGGCAGGGTACATACCCGTTTCCCGCCCGAGCCTAACGGTTATCTGCATATAGGCCATGCCAAATCTATCTGCCTTAACTTTGGCCTTGCCCAAAAATACGGCGGCAAAACCAACCTGCGTTTTGACGATACCAATCCTGTTACCGAAGATACCGAATACGTAGAAAGCATTAAGGAAGATGTGCGCTGGCTGGGCTTTGAATGGGCCAACGAGCTATACGCATCCGACTATTTTGACCAGCTATACGCCTTTGCCCTTAACCTGGTACGCCATGGTTTAGCTTATGTTGATGACAGTACACCCGAGGAGATAGCCGCCCAAAAAGGCACACCTACCGAACCGGGTACACCTAACCAATACCGCAGCCGCAGTGTGGAGGAGAACGCACAGTTGTTTGAGGACATGAAAGCCGGTAAATATCCTGACGGTGCTAAAGTACTGCGTGCTAAGCTTGACCTGGCATCACCAAATATGCACATGCGCGACCCGATCATGTACCGTATTAAACATGCCAAACATCACCGTACCGGCGATAAATGGTGTATTTACCCGATGTATGATTTCGCCCACGGCCAATCGGACGCTATTGAGGAGATCACCCACTCGATATGTACGCTGGAATTCATACCCCACCGTCCGTTGTACGAGTGGTTTATTGAGCAACTGGAGCTTTTTCCATCGCGCCAGTATGAGTTTGCCCGTCTTAACCTGAATTATACCGTAATGAGCAAGCGTAAGCTGCTGCAACTGGTTAACGAGGGTTATGTTGATGACTGGAACGATCCGCGTATGCCTACTATCAGTGGTTTGCGTCGCCGCGGTTATACGCCGGCCAGCATCCGCGAGTTTTGCGAGCGCATTGGCGTGGCCAAGCGCGAGAACATGATAGATGTTGCCCTGCTGGAATTCTGCATCCGTGAGGATCTGAATAAAACCGCATGGCGCCGTATGGCCGTGCTTGATCCGGTAAAGCTGGTGATCACCAACTACCCTGAAGGACAAACAGAAACCCTGCACGGCGAAAACAACCCCGAAGTTGAAGGCGGCGAGGGCGGACGTGATATACCATTTAGCCGAGAGATATGGATAGAGCGTGAAGACTTTATGGAAGTTCCGCCTAAAAAATTCTTCCGCCTGGGTGTTGGTTTAAGCGTGAGGTTAAAGAATGCCTATATTGTTACCGGCCAAAGCGTGGTTAAGGATGCTGACGGCAACATTACCGAGATACATTGTACCTACATTCCCGAATCAAAATCGGGCAGCGATACCAGCGGCATTAACGTGAAAGGCACCATACACTGGGTGAGCGTTCCGCATGCTAAAACTGCTGAGATCAGGCTGTACGATCGTCTTTTCCGTGTGGAAGACCCATCAAACGAGGATGGCGACTTTAAGGAATACATTAACCCGGATAGTTTGAAGGTAATAACCGGCTATATTGAGGAAGACCTGGCTACGGCAGTACCGGGCAAGGGTTACCAATTTATACGCAAAGGATATTTTACCCTCGACCAATACTCAACGCCCGACAAGCTGGTGTTTAACCGCACCGTTACCTTGAAGGATGGCTGGGTGAAAAAGTAAGTATTTTTCATCACGAATATAAAGCGGACTATTGATAGTCCGCTTTTTTTGTGGCTGGCAATCAGCGTGTATCAGTTTTGTTATTGATGGGTATTAAACCTAAGCACCCGTTTAGCCATCATACCTGCAAAACATATCACAATGAAGAAATTACTTATAGCCTTAACAATATTCATAGCCACCGGATGCGGATTACAAAGGTTAGCGCCGGTAACCATAGGCATGACTGAAGAACAATTTAAATTAGAGCATAAACAAAGCCTTGTGGTAGAAATGTCTGCCTATCGTACGGTATACAAGGATTGGGACCGCAGCCCCATATCGCGTGTTGATACCATCGACAAATTTTACTATTTCAGCAAAGGCAAACTAACATTGATGGACGAAGGCTTTTTCCCCAAAGGTGCAAAAGCCCCGGTACCTACCCCCATGTAGATCAATACTTTTGGTAAACGTTGTACAGCACATTCATATCCAGCTGTGATAACACCGGCGAACTATCGGCCTGTACAAAGTGATTTTTAAAGGCTGATATAGCGGCATTGAGGTTGCTTACATCATAACCGATGAGGCGCAGGGCAGTGGCTACATCAAAGCCTTCGGGCGCGAGTTCGAGCACATCATTGCTCCAGTAGCCAAAGCCTTTTTCGGCCAGCTTTTTCCAGGGAAAGTATTTACCGGGGTCAACCTTGCGGGTAGGCGCCAGATCCTGGTGACCGATGAAGTTGGTCGTTGGTATATTGTACGTTTTTTTAAGATGCGCCAGCAGGATGACCAGGCTATTGATCTGCGCATCGCTAAACGGCGATTTGCCATTGTTATCCAGCTCTATACCGATAGATGAGCTGTTAACATCAGTACCGTTACCCCACTTGCCCGAACCGCCATGCCAGGCGCGCAGATAATCGTTAAGCATGTGGTATATGCGCCCATCGCCACCGATAACATAGTGCGCGCTCACCTGCGTTTTGGCGATAGTAAACGTTTTAAGCGTTTGCGCCGCCGAATCCTGCGCGGTATAGTGGATAACCACATAGTTGGGCTTGCGTAAATTAAAATTCACCGTACCCACCCACTCGCTGGCCAGCTTTTGCCCCAAACTATCCGTAAGCACCACCGGCTCGGTTTGCAGCAACGTTTGCGCAAACGCCTCGGCCTGCTCGTTGTACACCTTATTGGTTACAGCGTAAGGCCCTTTTTTGGGGGAGCAGGCTGTGGCGAAGATAAATAGGGAGAGGAATATGTAGAGGTAATACTTTTTTATCATTAATATTTATTGCTTGAGATAATTAATTGTTTTAAATCGTCTAATTTACTAGGATCATCTAACTTGTGTATCATACTGTGACAGTTGGAGCAAAGTACGACAAAGTCAAGTCTAGCGTCTAATTCAACTTTACTACCTGTTAGTTTAGCTAAAGGTTTTAAATGATGAGCCTCTATAAAATTAGCTCCTAGCGCACCATATTTCTTTTTAAAATCAAATCCACATGCTTTGCATATATAACCTTGAATCTTTTTTACTTTTTGTGATAATTGAATATTACGTTCAATTCTTTTGTGAAAACGAAACCTTCTAATATCCTCAATTCCTTTAAATTCTTCGTCATTCTCAATTTCGGCTTGAAACGATGGTAACCCCTCATTATATGAAAGATGTTCATAAACCCGTATCATTTCATTAATATCAGCTTGCAGACCTACATCCTCGGGTAGTTTATAGATTGAATAATATTTAGCTATAATATTTCCTGCTTCATATAATTTTGCAAGATCGGAGCTTACACTATTATTAGATCTTAATTTGATGTCATGTAGATTAAAAACCCCTGATTGCAATCCTATTTGAGCTCTAAAATCTTCAGCACGCATTTTCAATACTTGTTTTGCATCTCGTTTATATTTGTTTTTAATTTCGGTTACTCCCTGATTAAGAGACAAGTAAAAACCAGACATATCTTCTTTAAATAAGAATACTGGATAATAACCTGATTGAGCAGTTTGGGTTATAAGAATATCAAAAATAGCAACCCATGGATTCGCACTCCATCTACCTTTTCCTGCCGAACCTTTCACAACATATCGCTCATTGTTCAACAATGACTCTTTAATTATATCTGGAAGTTGCTTTGTAACTAGCTTAGCAACCGGATGGTCTGCAAATTTTTGTCCATATGCTTCTTGATAATCATTCAGTAAATCTTGAAAAAACTCTTTCATGTTGGTGAAAGATACGATAAAAGATTTTACATGAATATAATCCCCCCTTACAACCCCATCTCCCCAAAAGTATCACCCTGCTTTACATCCCCGGTTTCGTAGCCTTTTTTGAACCAGTGTAGGCGTTGGGCGCTGGTGCCGTGGGTAAAGCTGTCGGGTTCTACGCGGCCGGTACTTTGTTTTTGCAGGCGGTCGTCGCCTATTTGGTTGGCGGCGTTAAGGGCTTCTTCAATGTCGCCGGGCTCTAAAACGTTCTTGGTGCTTTCCTCGTAATGGGCAAATACGCCCGCGTAAAAATCGGCCTGTAGCTCCAGCGCTACCGATAGTTTGTTGTATTCCGTTTCGCTCACCCTGCCGCGGGCACGTTCCAGTTTTGCGCTGGTGCCCAGCAGTTGCTGTATATGGTGGCCAACCTCATGCGCCACCACATAGGCACGGGCAAAATCTCCGGCGGCGGCAAAGCGACTCTCCAGTTCGTTAAAAAAGCTTACATCAATGTATACCTTACGGTCGCCGGGGCAATAGAACGGCCCCGTTGCCGATTCGGCAAAGCCGCAGCCCTGGGTTTGTACAGCACCATCAAAAAAGTGCAGGGTAGGCTCCTCGTACGTTTGGCCCATTTGCTTAAACAGCTGGCCCCATATATCCTCGGTATCGGCAAGCACTACGCGCACAAATTTCTTCTGCGGGTCGTTAGGGTCGCTGCCGGGTTGGGTATTAGTTTGTTCGGTTTGCTGTTGCTGCACATCGTTCAACAAGGCCGATGGATCAATACCGGTAAACAGGTATATGGCGGCAGCTATTAAACCTATCACGCCGCCACCCAATGCCAAGCCACGGCCACCGCCGCTGCTGCCTTCTTCGGTGTTACTACTTTCGCGCCTGCCGAGCCATTTCATGTTATGTTGTTTTTAAAGGTTTATTCGTTAACGTGAGGGCGCGGCAGTTTGTTTATGGTACGGCAACAAAAACCTTGTGTATACAGATGTTGATCAGGCGGAGATATTAATAACAGCGTATGCCCTTAATATTCAGTTGCAGCGAGCGTTTATCGCGCCATACATTTTCTTCGATGCTGTAGCATACATCAAACGGAACGCCGGGGCGTATCTGGCGCAGGTATTCGCCGTGATTAAAGGCAATACAATCAAACAATGCCGATCCGGGCTGACTAATGCTCATTTTGATATGGTTGCTGCCCACCAATCCCGGGGTGCCATTTACGTACACATTCTTCGATAAAAACACGGGCGACATATTCCCCGGCCCAAACGGAGCAAACTGGCTCAGCACACGGAAGAATTTACCGTCAATATCCTTCAGGTCGAGCTCGGCATCAATATCTATTTGCTGTATCAGTTGTTCGGGGGTAATGGTAGTGCTTACCACTTCCTCAAACTTATTAATAAAAGCTTCCACGTTTTCGGGTTTCATGGTGAGGCCCGCGGCATATTTATGCCCGCCAAATTGCAGCAACAGATCGCTGCAACCGCACAGTGCTTCGTACAGATCGTACCCCAAAACAGAGCGTGCCGAACCTGCCACGTGCCCGTTTGACCGGGTGAGCACTACAGTCGGGCGGTAATATTTTTCGGTTAGGCGCGATGCCACGATGCCTATCACCCCCTTGTGCCAGTTCTCGTTAAATACCACGGTTGATTTCCGGTTGATCATCACCTCGCTGGCACCTATCATGCTCAGGGCTTCATCGGTTATTTGCAAGTCGTGGCCTTTGCGTTCGGTATTCTTTACATTAATGAGGGCGCCTTTTTCGCGGGCATCCACCTCATCGCATGATATAAGGAGCTGTACGGCATGCTTGGCATCATCAATACGCCCGGCAGCGTTGATACGCGGACCAAGCAGAAACACAATATCAGCAATAGAGTAATTGCCTGAACGACCGGCAACCTCCATCAATATCTTAATACCGGTACAAGGCTCGGTGTTCAGCTTCTGCAAACCGAAGTAGGCCAAAACGCGGTTTTCACTGGCTATCTGCACAATATCGCAGGCAATGCTTATGGCTACCAGGTCAATAAACTGAAATACCTCCTCAAAGGGAATATCATTTTTTTCGGCATAAGCTTGCAGCAACTTAAAGCCAACACCACAGCCGGATAGCTCCTTGTAAGGATATTCGCAATCAGGGCGTTTAGGATCGAGCACGGCAACAGCCGCGGGGATGGTGTCGCCGCAGGTATGGTGATCACAAATAATAAAATCAATATTGAGCGTGTTGGCATAATCAACCTTATCAATTGATTTTATACCACAGTCGAGGGCTATGATTAACGAAAAGCCATTGGCTGCCGCAAAGTCAATACCCTGTGTTGATATGCCGTAACCTTCGGAATAACGGTCGGGAATATAGTAGTCCAGCTTATCATAGCGCTCCTTAAAAAAGCCGTATACTAACGATACCGCTGTGGTGCCATCAACGTCGTAATCGCCGTATATTAATATCTTTTCGTTACGGGCAATGGCCAGTTCAATGCGCTCTACGGCCTGCTCCATACCTGCCATCAGGAAGGGATCGTGCAGGTGGCGCACATCGGGGCGAAAGAAATAACGGGCATCATCGTAGCTGTTAGTCCCTCTGCTTATCAGCAAATGGCTTAAAACGGCATTGATGTTCAAGGCCTCTGAAAGGCTTTTTACTTCATCATGATCCGCTTTTTGCCTTATGGCCCACCGTTTATTCATATCTTTGCAGGGGATAAAACCCTAAATATATAACATTGGCTATTAAACATAAAAGCCAATTAAATTATTGTTAACAAAATAACACCGTGCTGATATTTTGAACTTGCTCAAACATCAGCACATATACATATCATGGAAATATTTACACTCGGCGAAGGCTCATACTCGGTAGATTCAACAAAGAAATTCATTCCCTTTAATCCTGAAACCGACGACCGTAAGAGCCGCCCCGGTTCGCTTTTCATCCATGTAAATCCCTTCCTGATAAAAACGGCTGATGACCTGATACTGTTTGATAGCGGCCTGGGTTATAAAGATACCCGCGACGAGCTGTACCTGCACCAGCACATACGCAATGCCGGTTTTGAGCCGGAGGATGTTACACTGGTACTGATGTCGCACCTGCATTATGATCACTCGGGCGGTTTGGTGGTTGAGCGTGGCGGCAGCCTGCAACCCAGCTTTCTGCAGGCCGAGCATGTGGTACAGCGCGGCGAATGGGAATTCGCTCTATCAGGCAAATCATCATCATACCATATCGAAATATTTGAAGCCCTGCAAAATAGCGTTAAGCTTACCCTTACCGAGGGCGACGGCACTTTTAAACCGGGCATAACCTACCAGCTATCGGGCGGGCATTGCCAGTACCACCAGGTATTTTTAATTGAGGATGGTGGCCAAAAAGTATTTTTTGGTGGCGATGAATTACCGGAGCCTGAGCAGTTGCTGCGCCGTTTTATTGCCAAGTACGATTATGATGGCCGCAAGGCTATGGAGCTGCGCGAAGAATATGGCAAACAAGCTGCTGCCGATGGCTGGCGCTGCCTGTTCTATCACTCAAAGGGCACTACGGTTGGTACGGTAACATTTGATGGCGAGCACTTTGCCATCCAGTCGGCTTAACTTTCTTTCTCTACGTCGAAAATTTCTCTGATACGTTCAACATTCAGCGGTTTTGAAATAAAATCGTGCACGAGCGGGTATGAGCGCGCCTTGCTGATATCGTTACTGAAAACGGAAGAAGATATGATGTAGATCTTGGTCTTTTTTAAGGGATCGATACCCAAACGTTTGTATTCGTCCAAAAAGTCCCAGCCGTTCATGATCGGCATATTTATATCCAGCAGGATATAATCGGGTAAATTTTCGGGGTCTTTTTGTTGCAATTCTACAAGCTGATCAATAGCAAACTTACCGTTCAAACAGGCGATAATGTTTGTGTTTAACATCGCCTTTTTTATAAGTTTTATAGAAATGAAATTATTGATCTCATCGTCGTCAACTAACAGAACATTTATTGTTTTGCTAAGAATACTCATATTAGGGGTGTTATACGTATAGTCAAATAAAAAGTTTTTTATTCTAAAAAGTTGTAAAATATAGAAAATTTATTTCTAAATATCCTTCCGCACAAAAATCTTACAGCAAATTTACAGCTTTAATTTTCAACGTGAATTACACTTTTTATTGCATAGCTAAATCTATGTATAATATTATTATAATTTACAAAATCTCAGAATATTATACATGCAAGCAACTAAATTGTTGCATGCGTGTAGTTTATGCACACTAAACAAACGGCTTTTTTACAAAAAACGCATAAATAACAGGCACATTAAGTGCTGTTATTTATGCGTTAAATTCGCGGTTGCGTATTTTGCTATTATTCTATTACACTTTCTTCAAAAGCGTAATCTTCAATTGGCGGGCATGAACATATCAGCGTACGATCGCCATAAGTATCATTAACCCGACCTACTGATGGCCAGAATTTATAAGCAGCCACATAAGGCAGCGGGAATGCCGCTTTTTGGCGTGTATAGCTATGCTCCCACTCGTTGCTGGTAACTACGGCGGTAGTGTGCGGGGCATTTTTCAACGGGTTATCAATTTTGTCTGACAAGCCGGCCTCAATATCCTTTATCTCGTTACGGATGGCTATCATGGCATCGCAGAAACGGTCAAGCTCGTGCTTAGGCTCTGACTCTGTCGGCTCTATCATTACCGTACCCGCAACCGGGAACGATACGGTTGGCGCGTGGAAACCATAGTCCATTAAACGCTTGGCAATATCGGTAACCTCAATGCCTTGCGCTTTGAAAGAGCGGCAATCCAATATCATCTCGTGCGCGCAACGGCCTTTGCTACCTGTGTATAATACCGGGTAGTGTACCTTAAGTCTTGTTTTAATATAGTTGGCGTTCAATATAGCATATTTGGTAGCGTTGGTTAAACCGTCGCCGCCCATCATGGCTATGTAAGCGTGAGATATGATTAGGATAGATGCCGAACCCCAAGGCGCTGCCGAAACAGCCGGGATAGATTTACCCTTATCAATATCAACCACCGCATGGCCTGGCAGGTAAGGCACCAGGTGTTTAGCCACACCGATAGGACCCATGCCGGGGCCACCACCACCGTGAGGTATACAAAAGGTCTTGTGCAGGTTAAGGTGACAAACGTCGGCACCGATGTTGGCCGGACTTGTTAAACCTACCTGTGCATTCATGTTGGCGCCATCCATATAAACCTGGCCACCATTTTCATGTATAATGTTGCATACCTCGATAATGCTTTCCTCAAACACACCATGTGTTGATGGGTAAGTTACCATCAGGCACGAAAGTTCGTTTTTATATTGCTCGGCTTTAGCTTTAAGGTCGGCAACGTCAATGTTACCATTCTCATCACATTTTACTACGATGATCTTCATACCGGCCATAGCTGCCGATGCCGGGTTAGTACCGTGTGCTGATGACGGGATCAACGCGATGTTACGCTGGGTATCGCCCCTATCCAGATGGTAGGCACGTATAACCATTAAACCTGCATACTCACCCTGAGCGCCTGCGTTTGGCTGTAAGCTCATGGCAGCAAAGCCGGTTATTTCGCTTAACCATTTATCCAACTCATCAAATAACTGCATGTAGCCGCCGGTTTGGTCAACAGGTGCAAACGGGTGCATCTTGCTGAATTCGGCCCAGGTTACAGGCACCATCTCGGTAGTAGCATTAAGCTTCATGGTACATGAGCCCAGGGCGATCATTGAGTGGCACAATGAAAGATCCTTTGCTTCCAACGATTTGATGTAACGCAGCATCTCATGCTCTGAGTGGTGCGTGTTGAATACCGGGTGGGTGAGGTAAGCTGATGTACGCTGCAAATCCGTCGGAATGGTGGTTTGCAGGTTGCCTTTCAGCTCATCAATATTTACATCGTTCAGGTTTTTGCCTTTTACCTTGGCAAAAAAGCGAACTATAGTTTTTACATCTTCAACCGAAGTAGTTTCATCCAGCGTGATGGTAACTACCGAACCATTATAGTTCAGGTTCATCTCGTTGTTCAAAGCCTCGCCATGCAGCGGGCCAACCAGGTCGCCAAGGTCAAACTGCAAGGTATCAAAGTAAGCCTTGTTCAGTTGTTTGTAACCCAATTCCTCTAACGAGTTTGAAAGCAGTACGCTTAAACCATGTATGCGCTCAGCTATCAGTTTCAACCCTTGCGGACCGTGGTACGCGGCATACATACCGGCCATAATAGCTAATAAAGCCTGCGCGGTACAAATGTTTGAAGTAGCCTTATCTCTGCGGATGTGCTGCTCGCGGGTTTGCAGCGCCATACGCAGTGCGTAGTTGTTGGCGCTATCAATAGTTACACCTATTATACGACCCGGCATTGAGCGTTTGTACTCCTCTTTAGTAGCGAAGAAAGCCGCGTGCGGGCCACCAAAACCCATTGGTATACCAAAACGCTGGCTGCTGCCCACTACAATATCGGCACCCCACTCACCCGGAGGCGTTAACAGTACAAGGCTCATCAAATCGGCAACTACGGTTAGCTTGATGCCTTTCTCATGTGCTTTGGCAGCAAAATCGCTGTAATTATATACCTCACCGTTTTTAGCGGGATATTGTACAATGGCGCCAAACATATCCTCGGTCAATTCAACCGACTCGTGGCTGCCCATTACCAGCTCGATACCATAAGGCTGCGAGCGGGTTTTTAATATATCAATGGTTTGAGCGAAAAGCTCCTCAGATACAAAGAATTTATTGGCCTTTTGATTTTTACGCAGGCTGTATTGCATAAACATAGCCTCGGCAGCGGCGGTACCCTCGTCAAGTAATGATGCGTTGGCTATTTCCATACCGGTAAGGTCGATCACCATGGTTTGGAAATTCAGCAATGCCTGTAAACGGCCCTGAGCTATCTCAGCCTGGTAAGGGGTGTATTGCGTGTACCATCCCGGATTTTCGAGAATGTTACGCTGAATTACGCCCGGTACAATAACATCATAATAACCCTGGCCTATATAGCTTTTAAAAACCTTGTTTTTTGACGCGGTTTGTTTAAGCGTGTTCAGGTAATCAAACTCGCTTTTTGCGGCCGGCAAATTCAACGGGTTCTTAAGGCGTATTTGCGCCGGAACGGTTTGTTCAATAAGCTCGTCTAATGAATTTACGCCTACGGTTTTTAACATTTCGGCGGTGTCGGCATCGTTGGGTGCGATGTGGCGCGACTGGAATTTTTCCTGGTAATCAGTGTTCAATTGCATGAAATATGGCCCTGTTAATATAATGCCGCAAAGGTACGATTATTACACCGATTATCAATTACCTAACCTGTTATTGACATTGCATTTACATGCCCCATATTTAAATATCAGCACATTATTTTTTCAATGTTGATAAAACGTTAAACCGCGCTGACTTTCAACTGCTCCAAATATTGCTGTATGGTGCTTTCCAACCCGAAATACAAGGCATCGCATACCAAAGCATGGCCAATGCTCACCTCTAATAATCCGGGAATATTGGCGGCAAAGTATTTCAGGTTTTGCAGATCAAGATCATGGCCCGCGTTTATGCCCAACCCTACCTCGTTAGCTACCTTTGCGGCGGCAATATATGGGGCTAGAGCCAGCTCACGCCCAAAAGCAAATTGGGTGGCGTAACCTTCGGTGTAAAGCTCTATTCTATCGGTACCGGTTGTGACGGCGGCTTCTACCATTTGCGGCACGGGGTCAACAAATATGGATACCCGTATGCCTGCCTCCTGAAACATGGCGATGGTATCTTTCAGATAATCCTGGTTGGCAATGGTATCCCAGCCATGGTTCGAGGTGATCTGCCCCAGTTCATCAGGCACCAGGGTAACCTGGGCGGGTTTGGTTTCGAGCACCAGGTCAACAAACTTCTGCTCGCGGCTGTTGCCTTCAATATTAAATTCGGTAGTAACTATGTTTTTGATAGCGCGCACATCATCATAACGAATATGGCGTTCATCAGGCCGTGGGTGTACGGTGATGCCCTCCGCGCCGAAACGTTCACAATCCATAGCCACCTTTAACACATCGGGGTTATTACCACCGCGCGAGTTACGTATTGTTGCTATTTTATTGATGTTTACTGATAAGCGTACCATAAATTACTACCTGTTTAAATTGAACGGCAAATATCATTAATTACCGTTTAAACAATAAAATGTATTTTTAGATTGATTTTTGTTCGACTTTACATTTCGACCGCACCTGCACAGATACAATAACTCGTCATTAAATTGCACCTTTTTTAACCTTTAGGTTAAAAATTGCTTACAATGCACTAAATCGGCGATAATAATAACATTCTCAAAACTTTCTCAATAATTTCTCGTAATAGTTGTAATTTACACACAATTATCGCACTATTCATTTTGTAATGAGGATACTGCGGCACTACCCTTGCTGAGCTAATTAGTTAACTCTATAATAAACTATTGACGAAATGCCCATCTCTAAACTCTCTATCATTATCCCGGCTTATAACGAAGGCCGAACGATACACTTTATTTTAAATAAGGTGAAAGCAGTAAAACTGCGAAACAACATCGCTAAAGAAGTAATTATTGTGAACGACCGCTCTACAGACAATACCGAGCAGGCGATCAACGATTACATCCTGGCCAATCCTGATCTGAATATTATGTATTACGCGCACGAGGTTAACAAAGGCAAGGGCGCTGCTTTACATACCGGCATCAGCAAGGCTACCGGCGAATACCTGATCATTCAGGATGCCGATTTGGAGTATGATCCTGAAGAATTTAACGACCTGCTAAAACCCGTAGTTGATGGCTTTGCCGATGTGGTTTATGGTTCAAGGTTTATGGGTGGTAACGCGCACCGTATATTATTCTTTTGGCATACGCTGGGTAATAAATTTCTTACCACGCTATCAAACATGTTTACCAACCTTAACCTTACGGATATGGAAACATGCTACAAACTGTTTGATACCCAAATGATACAAAGCCTTACCCTGCGCGAAAAACGCTTTGGTTTTGAGCCCGAAATAACCGCCAAAATATCCCGCATACCTAAAATTCGTTTTTACGAGGTAGGCATATCATACTACGGTCGTACTTATGAGGAAGGCAAAAAAATAGGCTGGAAAGATGGTTTCCGCGCTATCTATTGCATTCTTAAATACGGCATGTTGGGTGTAAAATAATATCAGGAAATGGTCAGCTCGCCACGCAGGTCGGTTTCAAGCCACTCTTTTACCTGCAACGGATCGTTAGACTGACCCAGCAGATACATAATTTTGGTTACGGCAGCCTCAAAGGTCATGTCGTAACCATTAGTTACACCAATATCTTTTAGTTGCTTGCTGGTTTCGTACCGGCCAAGCTCAACCGTACCTACCTTACATTGCGATATATCCAGTATCACCTTACCACTGTCGATAGCGTTTTTAAGCAGATCAATAAACCAATCGTCGGTAGTGGTATTGCCCGAGCCGTAGGTTTCCATCACTATACCGCGCACATCTGATGTCAGGATACTCTCAACTACTTTAGGGCTTATGCCCGGGTAAAGCTTAAGCACGGCAACATCATTAGCGGCCATATTGTGTACAATGATAGGCTCCTCGCCCTGCGATTGGCGTATATCATTTATGCTGAAACGCAAGTGTACGCCCGACTCGGCCAGTATAGGGTAGTTAGGCGAACGGAACGCCTCGAACTTTGATGAATTATATTTGAAGGCACGGTTACCACGAAAAAGCTTATAATCAAAGTAGATACAAACTTCGGGCACTCGGGCGCGGTCATTCTTTTTGGCTTTGGCTATCTCAATAGCCGTCATCAGGTTTTCCTTGGCATCGGTACGTACCGCGCTTATGGGTAGCTGCGAACCGGTGAATATTACAGGCTTATCCAGATTTTCGAGCATAAAGCTCAATGCCGATGCGCTGAACGCCATCGTATCCGACCCATGCAATACCACAAAACCATCAACCGAATCGTAATTCTTTTTAATCAGTCGGGCCAGCTCGTTCCATATTTCCGGATTCATGTTCGATGAATCGATAACGGTATCAAACGAGTGTACCTTTATTTTACAGTTCAGGCGCTCCAGCTCGGGCACGTTATCCATTATCTGTTCAAAGTTAATGGGCACAAGCGCCTTGGTTACCGGGTCGCTCATCATACCTATTGTCCCCCCGGTATAGATGATCAGTATCTGGTTCATTAATATCTATCTTGTTAGTTTAAATTATTACACCCCAAAAATCTTTTTTGAGTTTAGGGTAGTTACCTCAGCCACCGTTCCTACATCTGTATTATATATATCGGCAAGCTTTTGCGCAACGTATATCAGGTACGAACTTTCGTTAGGTTTACCACGGTACGGAGTGGGCGTAAGATACGGAGAATCCGTTTCTAAAACTATATGGTTTAAGTCAATTTGCTCAACCACCTTGTCAAGTCCGCTATTCTTGTAAGTTACCACGCCACCAATACCCAGGTAAAAACCCAGATCGATCACCTTTTGGCCGTATTCGGCAGTGCCGGTAAAGCAGTGGAATATACCACGCAGCTTATCGTCGGCCTCACTGGCCAGCACTTCGTACACCTCATCAAAGGCATCCCGGCAGTGAATAACAATAGGCAGGTCGAGTTGTTTGGCCCAGTTTATCTGTGCCTTAAAGGCAGCGATCTGCCCGTCTAAATAGGTTTTATCCCAATACAGATCAATCCCTATTTCGCCAATGGCATATATTTTATGTTCAGGCCGATGAAAGGCCTTTATTTTTTCCAGATGATCTTCCCAACCCGGCTTTACATCGCAAGGGTGCAGGCCCAGCATCGGGAAACACATCTCCGGGTAAGCATCGGTAAGTTCGTAAACCTTCGGCACCGAATCAGCATCAACATTGGGTAAAAACAGGCGCTTTACATCGTTTTGTATGCAACGCTCTATCAGTAACCGGCGTTTCTCCGGGTCGCTTTCATAGTACAGATGGGTATGTGTATCAGTTAATACCATGCGGCAAAAATATAAAAGCCTGCTGATTAATCGGGCAAGGCCGGTATTTTATATCGCACGAATTACCATCATTCAACATTATCTGCTTGCTTACTAAATAACGTTCAAACCAAATTCCCGAAACATGCGCATTTTTTCGTCGAGCGGATCTACATCGGTAACTAAAAAATCAATCGCATCCATATCGCAAACAAAAAATGCTTCGGCGGTATCTGTTTTGCTGGCTGTAGCCAGTGCCACTACTTTCTGGGCGTATTTTACAATGCTTCTTTTGAGTTCAGCATCTTCATATTCTTTTGCCGTGATGCCTATTTTATGGTGAATACTGTAAACCGACATAAAGCACAGATCGGCACGGATACTTTCATACATCCTTATTGTTTCTGTGCCGGCTGTATCAAACCCCATTTTTCTTAATCGCCCACCGGCAAATAAAATATCAATATTTGGATGGCTCTCTAACACGTTTACTATCGGAAAACTGTTGGTTACAACAGTCAATCGTATTTCGGTAGGTATGTTATTGGCTAACGCCAATGTCGAGGTTCCTCCGTCAAGTATAATGGTCTGATCATTTTGAAGCAGCTTAACCGCTTTCAATGCTATGATCTTCTTTTCTTCCGAATCGAAATTCAGCCGATCACGAAAAGGCTTGGGGATAGGCGAATGGGCTATCGCGCCGCCTCGTATCGCTTTAAGCAATCCTTTGTCATGTAGCTCCTTGATATCTCTCCGGATGGTATCAATAGAAACGTCAAACTTCTCGCCTAACGAACGCATATCTACCTTACCGGAATTTTCAACTTCGGTAATAAGCTTTAATAATCTCTGCTCCTTACTTAATAACTGCATGATGTTGCAATATTAATGAAAATTTAATAAATAAATATTGCATAATATTGCAATTTATAAATACATTTGCAGCATAAATATTGCATTATACAGCATTTTAAACAAAAACATTGCATAAACATGGAACATATACAGCAACCAATGGCAGTTATATTTGATATGGACGGGGTTATTATTGATAGCAACCCGGTAATTATCAAAGCCTGGAAAAACTTTTTTGATAGCCAAAATATAACCCTGACAGACGAACAGTTCAATCATTACATATTCGGCAGAACGGCATCTGATACCTTGAGGATGGTTTATGGCAAGCCCTTAGAAGCCGATGTACTGGCTGAATACTGCACATTCTTAAACAGCGAAGTTGGGTTATTTTATGAAACGGAGAGCAAATTAGTTCCGGGGATAACTGAGTTTGTTAAGGCACTCGCAGCGCACAATATTCCGGTTGCGATAGCCACTTCGGCGCCACGTAAAAATGTCGACCTGGTTTTGAAGCTTGCCGGTATCAGCGACCTGTTCAAGGTTATAACAGATGCCTCGCAAGTTCAATTTTCAAAGCCTCACCCCGAAGTTTACCTAAAAACCGCTGAGCGTTTAATGATCGATCCGTCGCGATGCGTAGTTTTTGAAGATTCCTTTTCAGGAATTGCCGCTGCAAAGGCCGCTGGAATGATGGTGATAGGCCTATCAACCACGCACACGGCAAACGAATTGAGCCCTGAAACAGAGGAGGTGATATCTGATTTTAGTGATATAGACGCGCAGCATATTATCAACTTGTTTAATGATCAATATGATGCTATCGGTAAATAAGGAAACTAACGAGCAATCTTAATAAAACAAAAAAAGTCCGGCAACGATGCCGGACTTAGTATACTGAGGCCAATAAACTCTATTTAGTTTTCTTGGTTGTAGTCGCCTTTTTAGCGGTGGTCTTTTTACGTACCGGAGCTTTTTTAGCGGGAGTTGCCTTTTTAACCGGCGCGGCTACTGCTTTTTTGCCTGGCTTAACCTTTACCAGCTCCACATCAAACACCAAGGTGCTGTATGGCATAATAACCGGCGGCGAACCACGCTCGCCATAACCTAATGCTGATGGAATGATCAACGTAGCTTTTGAGCCTTCGCCCAGCAATGCCAAACCTTCTTCCCAGCCTTTTATTACACGGCCTTCGCTTTGTACAACCTCAATAGGCTCGTAAGTGCGGCCCGGCTGTTGCAGGTTGGCTTTCTTGGCTTCGGCTTCAATACTCGAGTCGAATACCTTGCCATCCAGCGTGCGGCCTACGTAATTTACCAACATGGTATCGCCAGCCTTTGGCTTTAATTTAGCCGATGGTGCTGTGATAATATATTTTAAGCCAGATGGTGTTGTAGTAACCGTTAGCTTATTATCGGTAATGTATTTAGCAGCGGCGGCAGTTTCGGCTTCTTTAAGCTTGGCCATTTCGGCTTCCTTTTCGGCCATGGCCTCAGCCATTGATTGTACCTTTTCTATTTTTAAACGGGTGATGATGTTGGTACCTTTTTTCAGGAACGGAGGCATAGCATCCTCATGGCCTTTAAAAATAGAATCGACCGGAAGCTTTACCAGCGCGCTATCCTTAGCGCCAAGCAGGGTAAATACATCCATCAAATCCATCATGCTTTGTGAGGCACGTACCTGTGTTTGCACCGGGCGACCGGCTTTGTAGGTACTGAACAATACCGAATCCTTATCAGTCAGCTGCTCTACCTGGAAGGTAATGATGTCGCCCTCTTTAATATTAGGGCCGCTGTTTTTAGTTACGATGGTACACTCGGCACCCTTGGCCGTGCGTTGCACCTGCGCCGAAGCCTGGAATGACAGGGCCGCGATCGCGATAGCTAAACATATTTTTTTCATAAGTAATAAAAAGGCCTTTCTGATGGTGGTCAGAAAGGCCGGTATTTTTTAAATGTACAATTATTTTTTCGCCGGAGCCGGTGCCGGAGCTACTGGCGCCGCGCCTGCTTTTGGTTTTACCACGTCAACCACTTCAATCTCGAACGCTAATGGTGAGAATGGAGGGATAACGTTTGGTGAGCCTTGTTCGCCGTAAGCCAGGCTTGATGGGATAACGAAAGTACCTTTAGCGCCTTTGTTTAATAACACCAAAGCATCAGCCCAACCTTTGATGATACCTGCTGAACCAACCGGAACACGGATAGGCTCATATTTACGCATCGGGTTAGCGATCTTTTCTTTCTCTGCTACTTCCTTAACGCTGGTATCAAACACCTTGCCTGACAGTAAACGACCTGTGTAGTTAACAACAGCTGTATCGCCTTCAATAATTTGCGGGCCGCTGCCTTGTTTAGTAATTACATAGTTAAGGCCTGATGCTGTTTTTGATACTTTAAGGTTATTATCAGCAATGTATTTAGCCATTAAAACAGGCTCGCGTTTTTTCAGTTCTTCGCCTTGTTTTTTGAAGTACTCAGATATACGGCCCTGAAAAACCTGATCGCTCAGTTTACCTTTAGCGATAACTTTCTCAACCTTCATTTCATACACCAGGTATTTACCTTTAAGTTGCGGCGGGCGCTGACCTTTAGGGAATACCGAGTCGATATTCATTTTGATAGTGGCGCTATCACCTTCGCTCAATAATTGCAAAGCCGCGTAGATATCGCCTTTTGCCTGTGGTTTTTGCATCAGCACAGGTGCCGAGTTACCGGCATCATAAGTTGATGACAATACCGAGTCGGCATCGTTCTTGGTAATTACGTTAACTGCTAAAAAGTCGCCCTCTTTAATAGTAGCGCCTTCTTTATCAGTGTGTATATTGTAAAGCAAGCCACCTGGTGCTTGTTTAAATCCACCGTTACAGCTTGCCATAGCTAACGCTGCAAGCGCAAAAAACATGAAGCCTTTTTTCATTTCTATTGTATTAATAACTTTTTGTAATTGGGTAATATATCTTTTAGTTCTTGTATTACTTCGTTAAGCGGTTTGTCCGACCGTCCTCCGGCCGCGTTGCGGTGCCCGCCGCCGCTAAAATACTTTTTACATATCTCATTCGCCGGAAACTCGCCTTTTGAACGTAGCGAAAGCTTAACCTCGCCGGTGCGCTCAACAATAAACGCTGCAAGTTTAATATTGGCAATTGAAAGTGCAAAATTTACTATGCCTTCAGTATCGCCGGTTTGTACATCATACTGTTCAAGCTCGGCTTTTGTTATTGATACGATGGCGGTGTTAAATTCGTTCAGCACTTCGAGCTTATTGCTTAAACAATGCCCCAAAAAGCGCAAACGATTTTCGGTCGAGCTGTTATAAACCAGCTCGTGTATGCGCCAGTTAACCGCGCCCGCGTTGATCAGCTCGGCGGCTATCATGTGCACCTCGGCCGTTGTTTTTGGCAGGCGGAATGATGCCGAATCCGTCATGATACCGGTATATAAACAGGTAGCCACATCCTTATTGATCAATGCCTTGTTATTAAGCGCATCGGCAATAAAGGTGTACACCAGCTGCGCGGTAGCACAGGCGTTGATATCCCAGTAACGAAAATCGTCAAAATCCTCCGGCTCCAGGTGGTGGTCTATCATCAGCTTTACAGCCTGGCTGGCACGTACGCTGTCCGTCATGGCGTTAATGCGCGATAGGGCATTAAAATCCAGGCAAAATATCATCTCGGCCTCAGCGATCAACGTATTGGCAACAGCTACATTTTCTGTGTAGATGATCACCTCCTCGTTTCCGGGCATCCAGCTTAAAAAATCGGGATAGTCTGACGGTACAACAACCCTGGCATGGTGGCCTTGCTGTATCAAATAATTATACAAGCCTAACGACGAGCCCATCGCATCGCCATCGGGCTTATGATGCGTGGTAATTACTATTCTTCGTGGCTGCTCTAACAGCCGGGCAACCGAGGCTATGTCTAACATCAAACTTTTTTAAAGGATTGCAAAGCTAAGATAAATTTCCAACGCATTGATATTTAGGTGTAACATTTTTAATTATAAGCCCATAAAACCGCGTTTACACGTCCATTGCTTAAAGTGCTGCTACTTTTGCCTTTATACCAAAAAGTTTTAAAAATGATGCGGTAAAAGTCTATTTTTGCGGCAACTATAAACACTCAGAATGGAAACTAACAAAACATTTACCATGATTAAGCCTGATGCTGTTGCAAACGGGCATATTGGTGCAATATTAGACAAGATAACTAAAAGCGGTTTTAAAATTGTAGCGCTTAAATACACCGCGCTTAGCGCTGCCAAGGCAGGCGAATTTTATGCCGTACACAAAGAGCGTCCGTTTTATGGTGCTTTGGTTGATTTCATGTCATCAGGCCCTATCGTTGCCGCTATACTTGAAAAAGACAACGCGGTTGAAGATTTCCGTAAACTGATTGGTGCTACCGACCCTACTAAAGCCGAAGCAGGTACTATCCGCCAATTATTCGCCCAATCAATTGAGGCTAACGCGGTTCACGGTTCTGACTCTGACGAAAACGCGCAAATTGAAGGTAGCTTCTTCTTTTCAGCTTTCGAGAAATTCTAAGTTAAGTTAAACACCATAAAAATACCCCCTCTCTGCTATGCAAAGAGGGGGTATTTTTTTTATGAGGTTTTAATATTATTACTTGTCATTTCGAGCGATAGCGAGAAATCTGTACGCGTTGATAATACGGCGACAGATTTCTCCTCGTACCTCGTTCGAAATGACATTATAATCTTAGAGATTAACTACCCCGCCACTACGTCCTTCTCGCCTATCTGCTGGCGCCACATGGCGTAGTAAAGTCCCTTTTGCAGCAGCAGGTCAAGGTGTTTGCCCGATTCTACAATGTTACCTTTTTCCAGTACGTATATCCTATCGGCATGCATAATGGTTGAAAGGCGGTGGGCTATCAGTATAGTAATATGATCGTGCTTAACAGATACATCACGTATGGTTTCGGTAATCTCCTCCTCGGTCAATGAATCCAATGCCGATGTAGCCTCGTCAAATACCAAGATATCCGGGTTACGCAACAGGGCACGGGCTATCGACAAACGTTGCTTTTCACCTCCCGAAACCTTTACGCCACCCTCGCCTATCACGGTATCTAAACCTTTATCTGCACGGGCTAATAAACCCTGGCAGGCGGCACGATGCAGTACATTCATACACTCGGCATCCGTAGCGCCCGGGCGAACGAATTGCAAATTCTCGCGGATAGTACCTGAGAATAATTGGGCTTCCTGAGTTACAAAACCGATACGTTCACGCAATTGGTCAAGGTCAATATCTTTACTTAACGTACCATTATACAAAATTCCACCTTCAAGTGGCTGGTACAACCCAACGAGTAGTTTTACCAATGTACTTTTACCAGAGCCTGATGGACCTACAAAAGCTATGGTTTCGCCGGCATTTACTTCAAAATTTATATTACTTAAAGCATTCCGATTAGCGGTTAAGTGCTTAAATGATACACCATCAAACGCCAAATTACCAACCTTTTCTAACAATACAGGCTTTTCGGGCTTAACCTCAACCGGAGTTGACAATATGCGCTGAAAATTAGCAAGTGACACTTGGGCCTCACGCCATGACTGTATAGTATTACCTAATTCTTGAAGTGGATTGAATAAGAAAAATGAATAAAATAAGAACTTAAAGTAATTACCCGGCGTAAGGTCACCCTTGAATATCAGCATTAATAATACTACCACCATAGCGCTACGTACAAGATTAACCGTAGTACCCTGTAAAAAACTCATACTCCTCACAAATTTTATCTTCTTTAATTCGAGGTCGAGTATTTTATAGGTGGTTTTGTTTAGGCGTTCAATCTCCTGATTGGCCAGGCCAAGACTTTTAACTAATTCAATATTCCGGAGCGACTCGGTAGTAGAGCCGGCTAATGAAGTGGTTTCAAAAACTATTTTCTTTTGAATGTTTTTAATGCGCTTACTAAGCGCCATGCTTACCAAAGTAATAATTGGTATAGCTGCAAAATACACAAGAGTTACCTTATAGCTTACTGTAAGCGAATATATAACAACGAATATCATGCCCACCAAGCTCACAAACAGCACTCCGATGAACGAGGTTATGAATTTTTCGCAATCAGTGCGTACCTTTTGTAATATGCCTAAAGTTTCGCCGCTACGTTGATCTTCAAATACCTGAAAAGGCATTTGCAACGAATGTCTTAAACCATCCGAGTACATTTGTGCGCCTACCTTTTGCACAATAATATTGGTAAAGTAGTCCTGAAAGTTTTTCGCTATACGTGATACCATTGCAGCACCAATAGCAAGTCCGACTAAACCCAGTGAACCATAAAAACGATACTCAAAAGTATAAGCCTTGTCCGTACGCGGTAACATATACTTATCAACTATGTTTCCGGTTATTAAAGGATCGAGCAAAGAGAAGCCAATATTAATAGCTGCAAGCACTAACGCAAGCACCACTACCCATTTATGTTTGGTTAAATAAGATAAAAGCAGTTTCATACAGGCCGCAAAAATAAAAAAAGGGAATGGCGTAAAACGCTCACTCCCTTTAATTTGACATTAGGTTGGTTATTAAACCGTCATTATATCTTTTTCTTTTGCTTCTGATAGGACATCGCATTTAGCTATGTAACTGTCGGTCAGCTTCTGGATTTCGGCTTCGCCGGTTTTGATCTCGTCTTCTGATACACCTTCAGATTTTAGCTTTTTGATCTTCTCGTTAGCATCCTTACGAATGTTACGCACAGCAACCTTACCGCTTTCAACCTCGCCTTTGGCTTTCTTCACCAAATCACGACGACGCTCCTCAGTAAGTGGAGGTATATTGATACGGATGATAACACCATCATTAGTTGGGTTTACACCCAGGTTAGCTTCCTTAATAGCTTTCTCGATAGCGTTAAGTAATGATTTTTCCCAAGGTTGTACCACAATAGTACGCGCATCAGGCGTATTAACGTTACCTACCTGGCTAAGCGGTGTTGGTGTACCGTAGTAGTCAACGGTAATATCATCAAGCATGGCCGGGTTAGCTTTACCCGCGCGTATCTTTAAAAGTTCGCTATCAGTATGGTCAACGGCTTTTTCCATTAAAGCCTTTGCTTCGGTGATCTGTTTTTTAATGAGTTCGCTCATTGGTATAAATTTTCAACAAAAATAGTAAAAACATCTGTTCTGTGTAATGCCATTTAACACAGGTTAAAATTTACCTGCATCAGCCCAACAAAACGTTTGTTACTTTACAATAGTACCTACGTGCTCGCCTTGGGCAAGTTTCATAAAGTTGCCTTCCTTATTCATATCAAACACCACAATTGGCAACTTGTTCTCTTTACAAAGAGTAATAGCGGTCATGTCCATTACGTTAAGGCCTTTGTCATACACTTCCTGAAAGCTGATCTCGTCATAACGGGTAGCGGTTGGATCTTTCTCCGGGTCGGCAGTGTAAATACCATCCACGCGGGTACCTTTCATTACCACATCAGCCTTTATCTCGATGGCACGTAATGACGCGGCCGTATCCGTAGTAAAATATGGGTTACCGGTACCGGCACCAAATATTACAATCTTACCGGTCTGCAAATGCGTCATGGCACGGCGGCGGATGTAAGGCTCGCAGATCTGCTCCATTTTAATAGCCGATTGCAGCCGGGTATCAATACCAATATCCTCCAGCGCGCTTTGCATGGCCATACAGTTAATTACGGTGGCCAGCATACCCATGTAATCGGCCTGGGCACGTTCCATACCTGATTTTTCGGCGCTCAATCCTCTAAAGATGTTGCCGCCGCCAATAACTATCGCAATCTCAATACCGGCATCAAATACGGTTTTAATATCCTGCGCATATTGCTGCACGCGGTTATTATCAATACCATACTGTCTTTCGCCCATTAGCGATTCTCCGCTGAGTTTTAATAAGATCCTTTTGTATTTCATCAGATATGTGTTATAGTGTTGTCAGTTAGTTTCGAGTTATTGGTTTGCGTTGTACACGATTTCGCCCCGCAATATGGTTTTCGCGACCGCAAAACTATCATTAAATATTATCAAATCAGCTAAGTAACCGGCTTCAATTTTACCATTTTTTGTGAGTGATGCCAACTGCGCCGGGTAAAGTGAGGCCATATTTATGGCTTCGGGTAAGCTAATGCCCACATTTTTCACACCATTTTCAACGCACTTCAACATAGTTAATGCCGAGCCTGATAAGGTGCCATTGGGCATAACATACCTATCGCCCTTTAACTGGTGCTGGTAGGCGCCCTCGCTGGCTATGGTAACCGCATCGGTAATAAAAAAAAGCTTATCGCCAAGCTCACGTTTTGCCAGGGCTATCATCGGGAAGCTCACATGTATACCATCGGCCACAATGCTGGTATAAGGCCTTTGCTCAAAAATAGCAGGAACAATTCCCGGCTCACGATGGTGCATTTGAGGCATAGCATTAAACAGGTGCGTTGCCGCCGCTACCGGGTTGTTCAAAAATTGTGAAGCCTGATGGTAAGTAGCATCAGTATGCCCTGCGGAGATGATGATATTTTGCGATGCGAGGTAATCAACAACTTCGGCATCCTGCAATTCGGGTGCTATGGTCATCATTTTAATGATGCCTTCGCCACGTTCAACCCAGCTTTTAAGTTCGGCCAGGGTTGCTTTCTTGATATATTCTTCGGGATGGGCGCCTTTACGCTTCGGGTTAAGGTAAGGCCCCTCAAGGTGTAAACCTAAAAAGTTGCCTTTGGCCTGCGGCATATATGCCTTGCAAGCATCGATGCCTTGCAGCACCACCTCATCGCTGTTAGTGGCGATGGTAGGAAAAAAGCCTGTAGTGCCTTGTTTAAGCAATACATCTTCCATTTCGGCCAGTGCTTCAACTGATGGCATGCCGCCAAACAATTGGGTACCGGCACCGTAAATTTGCAGGTCGATAAGTCCCGGAGCTACGTATGCCCCGTTAAGGTCAATGCTTTTTACACCGGCGGGGAGTTGGCCGGCATCGGTCACGGCCTTAATAACATCACCCTCAATTAAAATAGCTTTTCCCGAAACAATGGTTCCGTTAGTTATTAATTGCAGGTTGTGTAATGCTGTGACCATTAAACATTAAGTTGCCGAAACAAGTTCGGCATAAGGTAGTTAAAAAATGTGATCGCAAAAAAAATCCCCCTCGTTAAAACGAGGGGGATAATAAAATTAAGCTCCTAAAGCAACTCGCTTAAAGGCGGTTACGGTAAGGCCTTTCTCAACAGTTGCCAGGAACTGTGAAATATTTTTTGATGGGTCTTTAACAAACTCCTGGTTCAACAGGGTTGAATCTTTGTAGAATTTGTTTAGTTTACCAGCGGCAATTTTCTCAACCATTTCTTCTGGTTTACCTTCGGCACGAATTTGCTCTTTAGCGATAGCTAATTCACGCTCGATAGTAGTTGAATCAACACCATCTTTATCGATAGCAACAGGGTTCATGGCGGCAATTTGCATTGCAACGTCTTTACCTGCTTCTTCAGCACCTTCAGCGTTAGCACTCAAAGCAACCAATACACCTAAACGGAAGTTACCGTGGATGTAACCAATTACTTTCTCACCTTCAACAATCTCGTATTTAGATACGCCTATCTTCTCACCAATTTTACCGGTTTTGTCGGTAATGGCTTCGCCGATAGAGATACGTGAAGTTTCAGTATCAATTTCAAGTTGGTATAACTCATCAATTGAAGCCGGAGTTTTTTCAACAGCGGCGTTAGCGATAGCGTTAGCAAAAGCGATGAACTCAGCATTTTTAGCCACGAAATCAGTTTCGCAGTTAAGCTCAATTACAACACCTTTTTTGCCATCGGCAGATGCACGGGCGATAACAACACCTTCGTTTGACTCGCGGTCCTGACGGCTTGCTGCTACTTTAGCACCTTTTTTTCTTAAATAGTCAATTGCTGCTTCAAAATCACCATTGGTTTCAGTTAAAGCTTTTTTGCAATCCATCATACCGGCACCGGTTTGCTGGCGCAGTCTGTTTACGTCGGCGGCAGATATTTGTACTGTAGACATATTTTTTTAAGTTTTTTGTTTGCTTAGTGAGTAACACGTGATGAACAATAAGCCGCAGCCTATTGTTCATCACTGTTTGTTAACTCAATATTATTCTTCAGTTGAAGCTTCGGCAGATGGAGCTTCGGTTTCAGTTTCAGCCTCAGCTGTTACTTTACGTGCTCTTTTGCCACCTTCGGCAGCAGCCTCAGGGCTATCAGCTTTTGCTTTAGCAACAGCTGCTTCTTTTTCAGCTTCGTCTTCTTTTTCGCGTTTGCGCTCGTCTAAACCTTCTTCAATAGCTTTGATGATGATTGAAGTGATCAAAGAGATCGATTTTGTAGCATCATCATTCGCCGGGATCGGGAAGTCGATGTTTGAAGGATCAGAGTTAGTATCAACCATCGCGAAGGTCGGGATGTTCAGTTTCAACGCTTCAGAAACAGCGATGTGCTCTTTCTTAACGTCGATCAGGAACAAAGCAGCCGGCAAACGGTTAAGGTCAGCAATACCACCTAATAAAGTTTCAAGTTTGATACGCTCACGTTGGATCATCAAACGCTCTTTTTTAGAAAGGATGCTGTAAGTACCGTCTTTGGTCAATTTGTCGATGTTCGACATTTTTTTGATCGACTTACGTACAGTTGCGAAGTTAGTTAACATACCACCTAACCAACGCTCGGTTACGAAAGGCATGTTTACAGTTTTAGCTTGTTCAGCAACGATGTCTTTAGCTTGTTTCTTGGTAGCAACAAACAAAACTTTACGTCCTGATTTTACTATTTGTTTGATGGCAGCAGCTGCTTCTTCAACTTTTGCCAAAGTTTTATTTAAATCGATAATGTGGATACCGTTGCGCTCCATGAAAATGTACTGAGCCATTTTCGGATCCCATTTACGGGTAAGGTGACCAAAGTGTACACCTGCATCCAGTAAATCCTGATATGTTGTTCTTGCCATTGTTGAGTCCTCCTTAAAATATTAACGTTTACTGAATTGAAATCTTCTTCTCGCTTTACGACGACCTGGTTTTTTACGTTCAACCATACGGTCATCACGTGTCATTAAACCTTTAGCGCGTAATGCTGGTTTCTTTTCAGCGTCAAGCTCAACAATAGCTTTAGCGATAGCTAAACGAACGGCCTCGGCCTGTCCTTTAACACCACCACCTGCTACGTTTACCTTAACATCGTACTGGCCTGCTACACCCGCAACCTCTGATGATTGGTTAACGATGTATTGTAACGGCAATGTTGGGAAGTACTCTTTGTAATCTTTACCGTTAACGGTAATGTTGCCGTTGCCTTCGCTTAAATAAATGCGGGCAACTGCGGTTTTTCTTCTGCCTGAAGTGTTAGTTGTTGGCATTTCTTTTCTCCTTTAGAAATTAAAAAGTTAAATGGTTTTAGGGTTTTGAGCGGCGTGCGGATGTTCGGCACCGGCATAAACATGCAGATTACCAAATAAGGCCTTGCCCAAACGATTCTTAGGTAACATACCACGAACGGCTTTTTCAATTACGCGCTCAGGATGCTTTGCCATTAACTCCTTAGGAGAAATGAAACGCTGACCACCTGGGTAACCAGTGTATGAAACATATTGCTTATCGGCAAACTTGTTTCCGGTCAGTTTTACCTTGTCTGCATTAATAACAATAACGTTATCACCGCAGTCTACGTTTGGGGTAAAGCTTGGCTTGTTTTTTCCTCTGATGATCATAGCGATCTTAGAAGACAAGCGCCCCAAAATCTCGCCTTCCGCGTCAACAACAACCCACTCCTTGTTAACGGTTTTTTTGTTGGCTGAGACAGTTTTGTAACTTAACGTATTCACTTGCTTAAAATTAAATTAATTAAACGTTTATTATACCCGTAAAATTCGGGACTGCAAAGATACGTTTTATTCCAACTCTGTCAAATGCTTTTTAACTATTTTGTTTCAGGCTGTTAGCTAAGCGTTGCAAATATAGTTTCAAGGAGCTTTAATATTGATTAGTAATAGATTAAGTGGGTGTTATATTATAGTATCCGATCCCCCTTCCATATTATTATAATAATAGATAATAAGAGAATCAACGAGCGCAGGCCTGGCAGAAAACCGGGCCAGGGAGTATGGCCTTGTGGGCGGAAGGTTTTTTCTGCCTTGACTTTTGGTTACTTTGTGTCTAAGACAAAGTAACTGGGCTCTGCGCCCAAGAGCAGACTAACGATGATAAAAGCACAAAACTTTGAACTAAGCACGCTATTGTAAAAGCACTTTCACTGCTCATGAGCACAAAGATGTACTTTATTGATCGTTAGTGATTGTCACTTTCTTTTTTGCAGAAAAAAGAAAGTAACCAAAGAAAAACTGCCGGCTACGCCCTGCCCGGTGAAAGGGTGTGCTTTGGCAAGAGTTGTACTGCTCCGGGCATTTCTGATGCCGGTAACAACGGTTATTAACAGTTCGTGCTTTCAAATTATATAAATACCCCTTAATCCGTCACGTCTTTGCGAGGCACGAAGCAATCCCCGAGCGGCTGATCTTGAAGATTGTCCTAAAGAGATTGCTTCGTACCTCAATGACGAAAGAGGTATTCCTCACCCCCTCTCCCTTGGAGAGGATTTAGGTAGGGTTTCTCCATAGTTAACCTTTATAGGCCATAGAATTTAGCTATTTGTTGTGAGGTGTTTGGTGTGGCTTTTCTGCCAAAACGTTGTTTTAAGCTGTGTTTAAGTGTTTTTCCCGCTGGGGAATTGTCTGTGGATTTCCCCAATATCCTTGCCCGTTCCCGTGGGTTGGGGAAAATGTTTCCCCGTGATTAAAGTTTCAGTTAATATTTCTTTGTTTTTCAATATGCTGATTATCAGTGCATTGTGTTTTTGATGGTGCCTTATGGGGTGATCTGCAGCCTTTGGATAACTTTTTGCCTAATGCTTAACAACTATTGAAACGAAAAAGTTTACACAAAGGAAAAATAATCGGGC
>NZ_JADFBY010000001.1 GCF_015223065.1 Mucilaginibacter sp. JRF | reverse complement strand
CTTGTAAACACTATCCGCAATCGAACATCAATTGCATCATAACCGAACACTTTGTTTGGTTATGATGCTTATATCAAGGTGATTACAATTTGGCATTAGTTTAGTAATATTAGTTTTAACTGGATGTAAAACTATGCTCAAGAATTACTTTATCACCGCCTTTCGCAGCCTTAAAAGGTTTAAATTATTCACGTTTCTTAACCTTTTCGGCCTATCTACAGGCATGGCTTGCAGCATCCTGATCATGCTATGGGTGCAGGATGAAAAGAGCTACGATAAATTCACCCCGAATGCTTCTGAAATATACCGGCTAACTTCAAATGTATCAGGCTCGGTAGCCGCGGTAACACCTCCACCTGTTGTTGATGCCCTGAAACAGCAAATTCCTGCCGTTAAAAATATAACCCGTGTTGTGCTTTTATCAGCTACGGTTAATGTTGCCGATAAAAAATTCGATGAAAAGAGCATTCTGTATGCCGATGCTAACTTTTTGCAGTTTTTCGGTTATCAATTGGTACAAGGAAGTGGCGATGTTTTATCGCAACCCAACAATGTTGTAATTACAGCTGCCACAGCCAGTAAATACTTTGGTACTGATAACGCTGTAGGTAAAATTCTGAAAGTTGAAAATGGTTATAACAGCGATTATGTGGTAAGCGGCGTCCTTAAAAACCTGCCACATAACTCGCATTTGCAATTTGATATGTTGTTGCCAATCAGTTATTACAACATCTCTAACGGTGGTGATTGGGGCAACTTTTCGGCATATAGTTATGTTCAACTGGATAAGCATTTTGATGCGACGCAATCTTCATTAGCTTCGATCGAAAAACAAATCGACATAATCCATCAAAAGAACGATAATACTAATACCCAAAGCCGTTTCAGCCTGCAAACATTAAGTGATATTCATCTTACTTCCGGTTTACAACTTGATGTTGAGGGACAAGGTAACATTCAAAATGTTAAGATTTTCAGCGTAGCAGCCATATTTATATTGATCATAGCCTGTGTCAATTTTATGAACCTATCTACCGCATTGGGTAGCACCCGCGCTAAAGAGGTGAGCTTGAGGAAAACCATCGGCGCACGCCGTATCGATCTGATCGCTCAGCTCATGGGCGAATCATTGTTGATGGCCCTGTTAGCATTAGTGATCGGGGTGTTGCTGGCCTGGTTCTTATTGCCCTTGTTTAATGAGCTTGCATCAAAAAATATCAGTATCGATCTGTTAAACATTAAGTTATTATCGCAATTATTAGCCATAGCCGTTATTGTGGGATTGATCTCCGGCAGTTATCCTGCGATATTTATGTCGTCATTCAACCCGGTAAAAGCGTTAAAAGGCATAAAAGCTCCCAAAGGCGAACTTTCATACTTGCGTAGTGGTTTGGTGATCTTCCAGTTTGCTGTATCGGTGGTGCTTATCATCAGTACATTGGTAGTGAACAACCAGCTCGATTTTATCAGGAAAAGAGATATTGGCTTTAATAAGCAAAACCTGTTATATGTACAAGTTCCGCAGGTAGGTTATCAAAAAGCGAATTACGATGCTTTAAAACAAGCATTGTATCTTAATAATGATATTACTGATTACACCATACTTGATCACCTGCCAACTTACCTTACCACCGGTACTACAGATGTTATATGGAGTGGCAAAGACCCTGATATGCAAACCGTTTTTCCGCATATTGGTGCTGATGCCGGGTTTTTGAAAACCTTTGGTATGAAACTGATAGCCGGCCGAATGTTTAATGCTAATTCAATTGCTGACGATAGCACGTATCTGGTGAATCAAACCGCGCTGAAAATTATGGGTATGAAACCGGCATCGGCCATCGGCCAAAAAATATCAACCAATGGCCATCAAGGTACCATAATTGGCGTAGTGCAGGATTTTAATTTTAAACCGGTACAACAGGCTATCGAGCCGTTGATCATCAGGCGTAATAACCGTGCAGGATTTGTGGTTATCCGCACCAGTGGTAACAATTATCAGCAAGTGATAGATAGATTGAAGGATGTATTTCATAGTCTATACCCCAACTACCCATACAATTATGGCTTTGTTGATCAGGATATTGCTAACTTGTATGTTGCCGAGCAGCGTACGGGCATGCTTTTCAATATATTCTCCATTATGTCCATTATCATATCATGCCTCGGCTTGTTTGGTCTGGCTACGTTTGCTATTCAAAAACGGGTTAAAGAGATAGGGGTAAGGCGTGTATTAGGCGCAAGCGCGCAGGGTATAGTAACCATGCTATCTGCCGATTTTGTAAAACTGGTAGGCTCATCATTATTGGTAGCATTCCCGGTAGCCTGGTGGATGATGCATCAATGGCTCGAAAATTATGCTTATCGCGTAACCATTAGCTGGTGGGTGTTCGCAATAGCGGGTATCTGTGCATTGTTCATAGCGCTTGTAACCGTCAGTTATCAATCTATAAAAGCGGCTTATGCCAATCCGGTTAAAAGTTTGAGAAACGATTAACAAAACTCATTTGATCTATATATACAAGCTAAAGCGATGGCGTAAAACCCCATCGCTTTTTTGCTTTCAGAAAAAAAATATCGTAAAAATGCTTTCTTGTCCTATGTCAAGTCGGCGGTCTAAAATGCGGGGTACATTTGTAGTGTTAAAACAATAACCCAAAACAAAAACTAAATTTTAAACACTATGGAAAGTACAATTAACGGCATACACCACATCACTGCAATAGCAGGCAATGCCAAACGCAATCACGATTTTTATACCAAAACTTTAGGCTTACGCATGGTTAAAAAAACCGTGAATTTTGATGATCCTGAAACATACCATTTATATTATGGCGATAAAGAAGGTACACCGGGTACCATCCTTACCTTCTTCCCGTGGGAAAATATAATGACCGGCAGACGCGGAGCACGTCAAGCTACCGAGATCGGTTATTCAGTACCCGAAGGCAGTTTAGATTTTTGGCAAAAACGCTTTGAAGATCATAATGTGATCTACAACAAAGTGGCCGAAAAATTTGGCGAGCAATACCTTACATTTCTTGATCCGGATGGATTGAAGCTGGAACTGATCGTATCAAAATCAGCCGATAACCGCTTGCCTTGGGAAACTGATGAGATCAAGGCTGAAAACGCTACCAAAGGTTTTCATAACATAACCATTACTACGAACAAAATGCAGCCAACTGCCGATATTTTGACCGGCGTGTTCGGTTATAAATTATTGGAGCAGCATGTTAACCGTTACCGTTTTGTAACCGACGCGGTTGATAATGCCAACATAGTTGACCTGGTTGAAGTACCGGGAGAGGTTGCCGGGCATGTTGCGGGCGGTTCAGTGCACCACGTAGCGTTCCGTGTTAAGAACGAGGAAGTGTTAATGCAATATCGCGATAAAATAGCCGCGCTTGGTTTACATATTACCGAGAAGATCGATCGTAACTATTTCTACTCACTATATTTCCGCGAACCAGGAGGGGTATTGTTTGAGATAGCTACTGATAACCCGGGCTTCGCGGTTGATGAACCGGTTGAAGAATTAGGTCAGCATTTGAAACTGCCTGCACAATACGAGCAATATCGCGCAAGCTTAGAAACTACTTTACCAAAATTAGTTTAACAACAATGTACACACATAATAAACAATACATCACCGCCGGAAAACCAATTGCCGAAGCCGGCGGTGCCCTGATCATGATACATGGGCGGGGCGGTTCGGCCGAGAATATCATTAGTTTGGCCGGTGAATTGAATGCGACCGATCTGGCCATATTCGCGCCACAGGCAAGCAACCATAGCTGGTACCCATATAGTTTTATGGCTGCCGATGATCAAAATCAACCTGCGCTTAACTCGGCCATTGAGGTTATCGGTGAACTGGTTGATGAGATCATCAGCAAAGGCATCTCCGCAGAAAAAATATACTTCCTCGGTTTCTCGCAAGGTGCATGTTTAACGCTGGAGTACATCAGCCGCAATGCCCAACGCTATGGTGGCGCGGTAGTTTTTACCGGCGGATTGATAGGCCAGCAGTTGGATGTTACCAAATACAATGGCAATTTTAACGGTACACCGGTATTGATCACCACCGGTAATCCCGATCCGCATGTGCCCTTAACCAGGGTTGAGGAGAGTGTTGAACTGCTTAAAAAGCTGAATGCTGATGTCAATGTAACTGTATTCAACGGTCGTCCGCATACCATCATTCAGGAGGAAATTGATTTGGCTAATAAATATGTGTTTCATTAAAAAATTACGCGACAGGCTGCTGGCTTTTTACACCTCAAGGCAGTTTCGTAAATACGATAAACGTTAACACTATGGAAGCATTTAAAGTAACCCGGGTTTATGCTGATGAAAATGGCGATAGCTGTTTTGATGAGATTTATTATCCATTACATAATGGCGGGCCGATAGGCTATCTTTCGGAGAAATTCAGTGTGAAGGACTTAATATTTCGCAAGGTGTTGCCCACTTATGATGATTTCCATACTGCGCCACACAGGCAGTTCGTAATACTGCTTGATGGCGGCGTGGAGATAGAAACATCAACGGGAGAAAGGCGGCAGTTCGCGGCCGGGGAGGTATTGTTGATGGAAGATACTGATGGCAAAGGGCACCGCAGCCGTAATTTGAAAGAGCAGGTTCGCAGCTCGCTGTTCATTACTTTTGATTGATTGAAGCGGTTAAGTGGTATATTGCGCCTTTATCGCAATTACTATCTATGTCAACCGATCTGATACTGAAAAGCATAGGCAAATACATTGGCCTTACTGAGGAGGAAAAGGAATATTTTATAAGTCTGTTGCATCCAAAAGAGTTGAGCCGCAAGCAGTTTCTTTTAAAGGAGCGTGAGGTTTGTAAATATTCGGCTTTTGTGAACAGTGGTTGCCTCCGTGGCTATACGGTTGATGAACACGGATTGGAGCATGTAATGAATTTTGCCCCATCAGGCTGGTGGATAGCCGATATGTATAGCTTGCTTAGCCAAAAACCCGGCACGCTGAATATTGATGCTATTGAACCAACCGAAATATTGTTACTCTCAAAAGTAAAGCAAGAGTTGCTGTATCATGAAGTACCGAAATTCGAGCGTTTTTTCAGAATAATTACGGAGAACTCATTGGTAGCCTATCAGCAACGGCTGATGGATAACTTAAGCTTATCTGCCGAGGAGCGTTACAATAATTTTTGCCGCCGATACCCAACATTGATACATCAACTGCCTAAAAAAGATATTGCCGCCTATATTGGCGTTACGCCGGAGTTTTTTAGCCGCATGATGGCAAAGCTTTTGCGGGCAGAAAAGTAAATCATCACCGCTATGGAAGATCAGGATAAGCTTAATCGTATCATTGAAGCCCGCATGAAACTCAAGGCACGTTTTGAGGAGCAAATGCGCAACACACCATCAGTTGCTGATGATCAACCCAAAGGCTCAGGCGAACCCAACAGGCATGGTATGCCTGTTATCCCGATAGGGCAAACAAAAACCTACAAATGGCCGGTGCTTGATCTGGGTTATCAGCCCAATGTATCATTAGACCGATGGCGGCTTACCATTGATGGCGAGGTAGAAAACCCGGTACGCCTAACATGGAAACAGTTTATGGATCTGCCTCAAACTAAAGACACTTCTGATTTTCATTGCGTAACCACATGGTCAAAACTTGATATGCACTGGAAAGGGGTAAGTCTGCTTGATCTGGCGGCATTGGTGCACCCAAAGGAAACCGCCACCCATATTATGTGCTATGGTTACGATACTTATACCACCAACCTATCTTTAGAGGAAGCGCTTAAGCCTGATGTGTTGCTGGTACATACCTATGAGGGGCAACCCTTACCACATGAGCATGGCGGCCCGGTGCGCATGATCACCCCGCAGTTATATGCCTGGAAAGGGGCGAAATGGATAAAACGCATAGAATTTCTTTCGGCCGATAAGCTGGGGTTTTGGGAGGAGCGGGGCTACTCGAACACCGCATATCCCTGGCGCAATGATCGTTATAGTGATTAAGTGTAAAACAGATTTTAAAAATTGGTGTTGAGCATGAAAAACACCACCTTATGATCAATCCTGCTACTTTTAACACTTATACCGAAGATGGATCGGAAAGAAAACTGATTATTGAGCCTGTACTTAAACGAGATAACGACGGCGAACTTGCCGATACCCGGGTATATCGCCTGCTCAAAAACTCGTATGACAACGACAGCCTTTTATTTACTGAGCCACTGGAAACCACGGAGAGCAACATCCATATATCAGATAATAATAACCCCGATTTTTTGGGTAAGATAATTTTTGCTGATGGTAGCTGGATATTTGAAGGCGACTTGTTAAGCGAGCACGAACAGCAGCAGCTGGTCGGCTTTATCATTAAACATTCTTAGTGCCTTGCGCGGCGTTTTAATACACCACCGGCAGCCTCTTTAATGGTGCTGGTGAACACGAATGCTTTGGGGTCAATGTCATGTATCATGTTACGCAGTCGCCTAACTTCAAGGCGGGTAACTACGGTATAAACAATATCAGCCGGATGGCTAACCTCAAAGCTTTCCTTTAAAAAGCCGCGTTCGCCTTTGTAAATGGTTATACCACGACCAAGCTCCATCACCAGGCGGCGTTTTACTTCTTCGCTCTCTGATGATATTATGGTTACACCGGTGTATTCCTCCAAGCCCTCTATCACAAAATTGATAGTGCGCGATGCTGTATAATAAGTAAGTATTGAATACAAGGCAGTTGGTAGCGTTACCTCAATAGCCGCTATCAGGAAGATGATGATGTTAATACCCAGAATTATCTCGCTGATGGTAAAGCTGATGCGCTTTCCGGTATACAATGCCAGTACCTCAATACCATCCAATGCACAACCGCCGCGAATAGCCAGGCCTACACCGATACCCATAAACACACCACCGAATATTGAAACCAATAATTTATCAGATGTTATAGGCTCGTACGGTACGTACAGCAAACATAGCCCCAGGCCAAGTATAGCGGCCACCGTTCTGAAAGCGAAGGCACGGTTTACCTGGTACATACCCATAATTATAAAAGGAATGTTTGCCACCACAATTACATAAGCAATGTTAAGGTGATAAAGCTCATGAATAAGCAGGGCCATACCGGTTACGCCGCCATCAAAAAACTTATTGGGTATCATAAAGCTTTTGAGCGCGAAACCGCAAAAAAGTATACCTAAAACTGTATAAGCTGTATCAATAAACCAACGTGGTAGGTTCTTCATGTTTGTAAACGTGTACTTTGTAATCTGTGTTTAAATGCAATCAAAACAAATGTTCAATAGCAATACTTCAAATTCATGGCTAATATATTCAAATGTTTCTATTTATAGGCTGTGATAGTTTAATAAACGGAAATGTTATATTTGGTTGCCAGCATTAATATTAACCGGCCTGCTTTATTTCAATATGTATTTTTTTGTATATCTGGGTGCCTTTCTGCTACTTATCCGTTTGCGTACTTCGGTAAAATTTACCGAGCTTTTTGAAAAATGGAATACTTTATTGCGCTGGAGCAGCTTTGGCGTGATCATAGCCTTTTTTGTATTCGAAAAACTATTGCCCGATAGTATTATCCCATTTATTGGGCCATTGATATTAGGTGGCATTGTTTACTTCGCGTTAAATGAGGCTGATTTTAAGCCTGTACGCAGCTTTGTTAATACACATATACCATTAGTTATTGTTGGTTTTATTGATGCTATTGTTGATTTGATAGCGCCTAAGTTTTATGGCGAACACGATGATATATTCCAGATAGCGGTATTGCTTGGCTTTATATGGATCTTCGCCCGCTGGGCAAGTACCAAAAAGCAGCAGCAGGAAATGCGCATCATGTCGGTAAAAAAGGATGAGCTGGAAGCCCTCGTTAGCGAACGTACCGCCGAACTTACCAAACAGCGTAATGAATTGCAGGATCTGGTAAAGGAGTTAAAAACAACCCAAACGCAGTTGATCCAGTCCGAAAAGATGGCATCATTGGGTGAGCTAACCGCGGGTATAGCGCACGAGATACAGAACCCATTAAATTTCGTGAATAACTTTTCGGAAGTAAGTGCCGAGTTGATAGATGAGATGGAGGAGGAGCTTGAGAAAGGCGATAAGGAAGAAGCGCTTGCCATAGCTGCCGATATCAAACAAAACCTCGAAAAAATACGCCACCACGGTAAACGTGCCGATGGTATTGTGAAGGGCATGTTGCAGCATAGTCGCCAAAGCAATAATATTAAAGAGGCTACCGATATTAATAAACTGGCCGATGAATATTTGAGGCTCGCCTACCACGGTTTGCGTGCCAAGGATAAATCATTCAACGCCGAATTGATCACCCGTTTCAGCGAAAATCTGCCAACTGTAGATGTGGTGCCGCAGGATGTTGGTCGCGTGTTATTGAACTTGTTTACCAACGCGTTTTATGCCACACAGCAAAAGCAAAAACAAGGCGACCCTAAATATCGTCCGGTAGTAGAGGTGGCAACTATCTCGAAACAGGGCATGATAGAAGTTTTTGTGCGCGATAATGGTACCGGCATTCCCGAACATATTAAGGACAAAATAATGCAACCCTTTTTTACTACCAAGCCTACAGGTGAGGGTACGGGTTTAGGGCTTTCATTAAGTTATGACATCATTGTAAAAGGCCATAACGGCAAAATTGATGTGCAAACTAAGGAGGGCGAATACACCGAGTTTATGATCAGCATTCCGCTAACGGTTAAAAATAATTAACTTTATAACCTCTATGAAAATACTGGTTGTTGATGATGAGGCGGATGTACAACCGCTTTTTTTACAGCGCTTCCGTAAAGAAATTCGTAATCAGGAAGTTGAATTTGATTTTGCCCTGTCGGGCGAGGATGCTCTGAAATATCTGGAAGATAAACATTCGGAAGTAGTGCTTATCCTGTCGGACATTAATATGCCCGGCATGAGCGGAATTGAGCTTTTAGGCCACATACGCGAAGATTTTGGCGATCCGCCACCGCCACCTGTAGTAATGATGGTTACCGCCTATGGCGACGAGGAGAACTACAAACAGGCTATGGAAAAAGGCGCGAATGATTTTTTGACCAAGCCGCTTGATTTTGATCTGCTTAAACAAAAACTTAAAAACCTTACTGACTGATGGCCAAGATACTGGTAGTTGATGATGAAGCGGATTTAGAATTGCTGGTGAAACAAAAGTTTCGCCGCAAGATAAGGGAGAATGTATACGAATTTATTTTTGCCCAAAATGGCGCCGAGGCGCTTGAGAAAGTAAAGGAACATCCTGATCTTGATATTATACTCAGTGATATAAATATGCCCGTAATGGATGGGCTAACCCTGCTTACCCATTTGCCCGAAGCTAACCCTACATTAAAAGCGGTAGTAGTTTCAGCTTATGGCGATATGCAGAACATACGTACCGCCATGAACCGTGGCGCATTTGATTTTGTGGTGAAGCCTGTTGATTTTGATGACCTGGACGTTACCATGCAAAAAACTATTGAGCATGTCCGGCAGTTGCAGGAAACAATGAAGGCTATTAAGGAGAATAACATACTTAAAATGTATGTTGATGAAAATGTGCTCAATTTTATGACGCACAAGGAATTCGAGAATAGCTTGCTGACCAACGAGCAGATTGAGGCTACCGTAATGTTTATTGATGTATGCGGTTTTACATCCCTTACCGAACAGGTGCCGCCAAATACCGTAGTGAACCTGTTAAACAGCTTGTTTGATAAAATAGTGCAGGAAATTATAACGCAGGGCGGCCACGTAGATAAATTTATGGGCGATGCCGTAATGGCTGTTTTTAGAGGTGATTACCATTTAGATAGGGCCATTGATGCCGGGCTGGCCGTTCGCGATCAGTTGCAGAAGATGGACGAAATTCCTGCCGGCGAACGTAAATATAAACCGGGTGTATCGGTAGGTATCAATTCGGGCGAAGTAGTATCAGGCAATATAGGTTCAGCATCGCTTAAACGGTTGGATTATACCGTAATAGGTGATATTGTTAATGTTGCGCAACGCCTGCAATCAATATCCAAAGAGGGACAAATACTCATCAACGAAGCTACCTACGAAAAAGCGAAGGAATCATTCAGTTGCGAAAAAATAGGAGAGGTAGTGCTTAAAAATAAGGCTAAGCTTGTAACCATATACGAGGTGCTTGAGTAAGCACTTCATATACGGCTTATATATTTTAAGCGTGTTCGTAATGGCTTTCGCCAAGGCAACGCTTTATGGTGCTAATAAGTTCATCAAGTTCAAATGGTTTCGGGATGAAGGCATCGCATCCATAATCACCAAAAGCTTCCAGTAAACGCGGGTAGCCTGATAGTAATACTACCGGTAGCGATGTTGTTAGCTCATTGGCTTTAATTTCACGGCAAAGCTCACCGCCATTCACCCCTGCAAGCAAGTGGTCAAGCAATACAATATCCGGCTGGTAAAGGCTAATGGTTTGTGTAATATCGTCGGTATACAGCAATGCTGTAACAGTAAACCCTTCAGGGGTAAGCACGTCAGTCATCAATTCCAGCATCTCCGGCTGGTCGTCAATGATCAGTATATTCGTTATCATTTCAGTTGTATGATCGGTACTGTAATAACGTGCAATTATCAGTATTTGTTTCCTTAGTGATAACTTTCGGTATAAAAATAACGGAGATTTTATTTGGGCTTAACATGCTGTGCATTGGCATGTAAAGTTGATATTAATAGGTATAAAAACAACAAAGGCCCGTGCAGGGGCCTTTGTTGTTTTATACAAGTACGGGTACCGATGCTTCCTGCTGCGTTAACTGAAGCAGTCCGTCGTAATTGGCTATGGCTATGCTTTTGCCCGAGAGCGTGATAAGCTTTTCGGCCACCAGCTCATTTATCACGCGGAAAACGGTTTCGTACGTAGCCCCGGCATATGAGGCAAGATCCTGTCGGCTTAGGTCGATATTAATATATCCTTCTGGGGAAGTTCCAAATTGTTTATTGAGCAGTATCAAGGCTTCGGCAACGCGGCCCTTAACCGGCATGTGTGCCAGGTTGCGCATCTTTTTTTCAGACTCGCGTAACTCATCGGCAAAAAACATCAGTAATTGATAAGCAAATTCAGGGTTAACCTTTAAACTTGCCTCAAAAAACTCCATATCAATAAAACATACCACACCAGCCTCAAGCGCTGAGGCCGAAACCGGGTAAACGGCTTCATTGCCAATGCCGCGATGGCCTAAAATTGCACCATCATTAGCAAAGCGTATAATTAATTCCTTCTCTGCATCCCATTTTTTATAAACTTTAACAGTTCCTGAATAAACAAAGTAAACTCCGTTAACAGGATCGCCCTCTTTAAATATTTTTTCTCCTTTTTTAACTTTAAAGTTTTTTTTATGCGCTAAAATTGCCGCATGCCACTCTTTTAGAGCGTGCTTGCATAAAAAACACGTGCAATCATTGGTTATTAAGTTCTTTTTGACCATTAGTGTGGGGGTATGTCACTCGCAAAATTGCTTAATTTTAAATAAATATCCGAAAATTGTTTAAATATTTAATTTATAGTGACAAGTTTTTTAAAAATATAAAAACTAATCAGCTAAAAGCTTCTAATAAATAATTATTTTTTGATGATTAAGCGTTTGGTTTATGTGAATTATTGTAGATGAATGTAAAAACCGTCGCCGTTAAATTACTAGCTTAATGTATTTATTACACTATGATAACTGCTTGCATTTATTTTTTGGCAATATTTGCATATGATAAATGATGCATCGCACCAACAAAAACTCGAAAAATTAACAGAGATATCAGCACCCTACAAAGCTTTTTTATATGATTGCGATGGCACCCTTGCCGATAACATGCCTGCACACAAAGCAGCATATGTAAAGGTGGCTGCCGATGGCGGTTTGGTTATTGACGGCGCTATTGTTGATGAACTGGCGGGTTGGCCGGTAATTAACGTGGTTGAAGAAATAAACAAACGCTACAACAGCACATTTGACCCGATCGCTTTTGGCGAGAAGCGTTACCAGGTGTTTTATGATGAATATATTGAAAGTACACAACCTATTACCTATGTGGTCGATCATTTAAAGGCGCATGTTGGTAAGGTGCGCATAGCCGTGGTATCAGGCAGCGGGCGTAAGGCGGTTGAGCGCACGCTGGGTATATTAGGTATATTAGATTTGGTAGAAGTATTAGTATGCGCCGGTGAAACCGAACATGGCAAACCATACCCTGATCCTTTTTTGGCCGCTGCCGAGCAATTAGGTGTTAACCCTGCCGATTGCCTGGTGTTTGAAGATGGCTTAGCCGGTACCCAAGCCGCCGAAGCCGCCGGAATGCAATGGGTACGTATCGATAAATTGTAACTTAGCTGTATTGAATTATTGTTGCTGGTGGGATGTTTTTACCTTGTTAAAGTATTCTATCAGCTTATCAATATTATTGAGGTTGAACTTGTTTTGCTGAATAAGGTTAACGACCTCGGGTTCATCGCCCATAATATCGCTCATAATATCGTTAAAATTGATAGGGGTGAGCATCATCATTTCGGCTGTATTGGCGCCAAAGTAATAGGCGATCTTTTGTCTGTCGCCATTGCCGTTACCGCCGAGCGATATACCTACGCCGCCACCAACACCACCGTATCCGCCGCTATCCATACCGAATCCACCTGACAGGCCCGGTCTGATACCAAAGCCTCCTGATTTACCTGCTCCTTTGCCGGTATAAAGTTTTATTTCCTCGTTAAGCACTACTCTTACAAAATCAAACTCTTTGCCTGCCCACATGGTATTGCCGGGGGCATGGGCAACCACAAAGCTATCGCGCCCAATGGTAAATGATCGTAGTTCGCCGGCGCTGAGTTTGATAGGATTCATTTTATCGTCGAGCTTGTATTCTATAAAAGCTTCCTCTTTTACCGGACTTTTGCCTTTTGGGTTAGGGTTGATAAAACCTGTTTGCCTGATGCCTTTGGAATCGGTAAAACTGCCCGCCTGCCATTTTTGTGCTGAGGCGGTTAATGTAGTGCCAATAATAAGTAGTAATGCTAAGCAGCAATTTTTCATTATAAAAATTTAATCTATCAGCGATGGTTCAACACCGGTGTTATAAAGTATCACCAGTTCGTCCATATCGCCATAACGGAATGTTTTGTCTTTTATTTTAGCGGTAACCTTGGGTTTATCGGCCATAATGGTGCTGGTGATATCCACAAAGTTTTGCATGGTAATGGCAGACAGCGAGTTTTCATCTTGTCCGTAATAATAACCATTATAGCTTTTTAAAGCACCGGCATGTCCGCCAATCTCGGCACCGGTTTCGCCGCCAAGTATACCACCGACCATGGAGCCTTTGCTGAATTTTTTTACCAACGGCCGCGATACATATATTTTAGTTGGCCCATTGGTTATCACCTGAACAATCACCGCCTGGTTAAATACCGGCGCGTGCGATACCCTGAAGCTGTCCTTCTCAACAGTAAATCCACTCATTTCGGCAGCTGTAAGTTTTATTTCTTTATCTTTTTTGGTGGGTTTGTATAAAATGTGCTGCTCGTCGCGCTTTATTAGTCCGGTGTTTTTATTGCCGTTCAAGTCGTAATAGCTGCCTTTTTTCCACTGCGCGCTGGCGCTAAGTGTGGTTATCACTAATATAAGTGATAAGCATATTCTGTTAAATAATTGCATAAGTTAAGGTGTTTTGTGTTGATTGACTGAACGTTTGCACAATGGTTTAACAGGATGTTGCAAGCCGTGCAATTTGATGATATTTTTTTGCGCATAAGGGCTTAGCTTTGTAAGCTAATTTACTACAAAATAACCAACATGCAAATAACGGTCGACTTCCGCAGCGATACCATAACCAAACCCACACCGGCCATGCTTGAGGCCATGATGAATGCCAAAGTTGGCGATGATGTTTTTGGTGAGGATGAAACCGTTAACGCGCTCGAAGAAAAGGCCGCGGCCTTGTTCGGTATGGAGGCGGGTTTGTTCTGCCCGTCGGGCACCATGACCAACCAGATCGCCATAAAATGTTTTACCCAACCTATGGATGAACTAATAGCCGACCAAACCGCGCATGTTTACTGGTATGAGGGCGGGGGTATCGCTTTTAATTCGGCAGTGTCAACCAGGTTACTCAATGGCTACAGAGGCATACTTACTGCCGAAATGATAGAGCCTGAAATTAATGCCGAAAACATACATTACCCCAATACCAGCCTGGTAGTACTCGAAAATACGGTGAACAAGGGCGGGGGCAGTTGCTACACGCTCGAACAAATAAAACCCATAGCCCAGCTTTGCCGTGAGAATAACCTCAAGTTACATCTTGATGGCGCTCGCATATTCAACGCCCTTGCTCATACAGGCGATAGCGCTGTTGATTATGGTAAATATTTCGATGGTATATCAGTATGCCTATCCAAAGGTTTAGGTACACCTGTTGGCTCGGTATTATTAGCCGACAAAGAAACTATCAAAAAAGCACGACGTATACGCAAAGTATTAGGCGGCGGCATGCGTCAGGCCGGTTTTCTGGCCGCGGCAGGTATCTACGCGCTTGATCATCATGTTGATCGATTAAAGGTAGATCATGCCCATGCCCGTATATTGGCCGATGAGCTTAGCCAACGCAATTGGGTAACCCATGTTATGCCTGTTGAAACCAACATTGTATTATTTGATACCATTGAGCCCGCTGACTTGATAGTAGCCAAACTCGCCGAAAAAGGCATTAAATGCGGCACTACCGATAAACACCGCATCCGCTTTGTAACACACCTTGATGTACATGCTGATGGTATTGAGTATGCGGTTAAGGTTTTAAAGGGATTGTAATAGTATTTATATACATACCTGTCATTTCGAGCGATAGCGAGAAATCTGCACGCTTTCATTGCCAAGCGACAGATTTCTCCTCGTACCTCGTTCGAAATGACATGATTTTTGGGTGATATAAATGAAGTCCTCCCTTTCGGGGAGGATTTAGGAGGGCTATTCAATCAAACTGATTCTGCAACCTTTCTAATCGCTCAATGATCAAATTAAGCTTTTCCTGCTCCATTTTAAATATGCGGTCTTTTAAATAGAAAGCCACATACAACAACCATACAATGGTAAAGCCATAAAACGAAAAGCGGAATAATTGTGATGAATGCTCGAGTACCTCAAATAGGTACAATGATAAACCTATGGTAATGAGCAGCAGATATAAATAATATAGCCATCCATACAGATTTGACCGGCGGTGCTGATACTCTTTTAATCCCTGTAAATATCCAACGGGATGAATGGTGACATCCTCTTTTGATACCAGTCTGTAATCCTTTATCATTACAAACATATAAAGCAGCATGGTACATAAAATAATGCCAATACCGCAATAGGTTACCCACGATTGAAATACCAGGAACAGCATCACTATCAATACCGCAACCGAGCCTATCAGCATACTGAATATGCCTCGTAACAACCTATTATTAAGGCTTCCCACTCCACGTTTCACCTGCTTCAGCGCCTCGTCTACCGAAAGCTGATCGCGTTTTGGCTGATCCTGCCAAACCGACATTATATGATCAAAGTCTTTCATACTGGTTGTATAATTCTGTTAACTTTTGTTTAATACGATGAATTTTTACCCGCAGATTGCCTTCGGATATTCCCGATACTTCAGCAATTTCGGGGTAGGGCATTTCATCAAGCACCATAGTTATAATAATCCTTTCAGATTCTTCCAGCTTTGAAATACATTTATAAAGCAGGGCCACCTGCTCGTTCTTCTCAGATAGTTCTTCGCGTTTGGTTTCCGCAATTTGCGGTGTCAGTTCGTCCTTAGCCTGGCGTTTTTCAGATCGCAGGTAAGTTAGGCAGGTGTTAACCGCAATACGATATATCCAGGTGGATATCATGGCCTGGTTACGAAACTTGTCCAGGTTTTGCCAAACCTTTAAAAAGGTTTCCTGTAGCAGATCATGCGCCGCATCATCATCCCCGGTGTAACCATAACACAGGTGGAATATTTTTTTTGAGTTAGCTTCAAAAATTTGCTTAAAGGCTGCTTCTTTATCGGGCACGCTTGCAGTTAATTGTTTTATGGTTTAGATAGCAAAGTTATTATTATGTTACAACTCATAATCAATAATATTTAACCATTGCAGTTTTTTATCAGCATCGCTCAATAGCTGCTCATAATCAGGTATATGATCATGCCGTACATCCTCATGCAGTTTGTTAATGTTGTTGCGTACCTTTTCTAACTGCTTAGCAAATATCAATCGCAAGGGCTTGTATGAAGTTTTGCGGTCAGCATATTGCAAGTAATTCTCACCAAAATTTATCAAAAGCTCGATCTCTGTAGTTTTTGAACCGGTGAACTTTACGTATTTATTAATCAACCTTAATATTTTGCGCAGAGCCTTGGCCGCGAAATAACTTTGCGATGGCAGCTGACTAAACATAAAACCGATCTCGCCTTTAACCTGGATTATAAAAGCGGCTTCATCATTCGCTTCAAATAGCAAATAGGCCAATAACTCCTTATTTTCTTTTTTATAGCGGGCAAGGCGTAGCAACAGCTCAGCCATTTGGGTAGAGGGCAAGTGTTGAAGTTCCTTTTTTATATTTTGTAGTCCGTACGTAGTAACGCTCATATCAGGTATAACATCTAAGGCAACAAAGTTCTATTATTCATTTAAATATTGATGATATAACTTATGTTTGAGGTAATAAACAACATTAGTTATCTTAAAGTAAGATTTTGTATCCACGAACATTAACCAAACTACAATTATTAATTGTAGGGGCTTTTTTATCTGTAGTAGGGATATCCTTAATGTTTGTCCAGGGAAAATATTTTGCCCATGTTAAACCATATGTTGCATATTCAGGGTTAGCCGTATGTGCTACCGGACTATTTATATTGAAATTTCATAGAGATATTATTGACTTTAAACATAGAAAAGGATTATGATAGTAACTACCAGTACACATTTAGAGGGTTATAAAGTAACCGAACATTTAGGCGTAATCCGTGGCATCACCGTTCGCTCACGTGGCGTTGGCGGTAATTTTTTGGGTGGATTGCAAACCATTTTCGGTGGCCGTAACAGCATTTACACCGAGCTTTGTGAGCAAGCCCGTCAGGAAGCATATAACCTGTTGATATTACATGCGCAGGAAGTTGGCGCTACCGCTATTATAAACATGCGTTATGATGCCAACGAAGTAATGCAGGGCGTTACCGAAGTGCTGGCTTATGGTACCGCGGTTAAGGTAGCTAAGGTTGATGTATGATAAGCAGGTTTTCAACCCCTGCTTTTATAAACGGTGTATTTTTGTAGCTTTGGGGTTTAACTGACTTGCATGCGCCGTAGCAAACTTACACTTTACATATTTATAGCCCTTGTTGTGGGCGTGGTAACAGGGTATTTATATAATACCCTTGTTATTAATGATATAAACACCAATTTATCCGCTGCCGACGCGCAAATTAAAACTATCGATACGCGCCTGGCTGCCATTACCGATACCACTGTTGCCGGTTATAAACAACTTAAAGTTCAACGCGCCGAACAGGTAATCATCCGCAAAGCTAATGATACTGCCCGCGAGGACAAGCTGGTAGCCTTCAATGTACTTAGCGATATATTTTTACGGCTGATAAAAATGATCGTAGCGCCATTGGTGTTCACCACATTGGTGGTGGGTGTTGCCAAGGTGGGCGATATTAAGGCTGTTGGCCGTATAGGTGGTAAAACGCTGCTCTGGTTTTTAAGTGCTACCCTGGTATCGTTATTATTAGGCATGGTGCTGGTTAACTTTTTTGAGCCGGGCAAGGCCATGCATTTACCTTTGCCTGATAGCCATATTAATACAGGCGTACAAAAGGCCGCGCTTTCTCTGCGTGATTTTATTAGCCACGTTTTTCCTAAAAGTATCATCGAGTCGATGGCTAATAATGAGATTTTGCAGATCGTGGTATTCTCCCTGTTCTTTGGTGTAGCCACCGCGGCCATTGGTGAAAAAGGGGAGGTGGTGATCAAGGCAATGGATGCCATTGCTCATGTTATCCTTAAACTGACAGGCTACGTAATGAAAGCCGCACCGCTTGCGGTATTTGGCGCTATCACAGCCATTATTGCTAAGCAGGGCTTAGGTATTTTATCAACCTACGCCATATTTATCAGTGAGTTCTATTTTTCGTTAGTGATATTATGGCTGGTTGTTATACTGGCCGGATACTTTGTTTTAGGCAAACGCGCACTTACGCTGGTTAACAATATTAAGGATGCCATGCTGGTAGCCTTCAGTACCTCAACCAGCGAGGCGGCTTATCCGCGTGTACTGATGGAACTGGAGCGCTTTGGCTGTAACAATAAGATAGTAAGCTTTGTATTGCCGCTGGGCTATTCGTTCAACCTTGATGGCTCTATGATGTACATGACCTTTGCCTCGCTTTTCCTGGCGCAATCATACAATATTCACTTATCGTTCGAGCAGCAACTTTCTATGCTATTAGTGCTGATGCTTACCAGTAAAGGTATAGCAGGCGTACCGCGAGCATCGTTAGTAGTAATTGCAGGCACAATAGCCATGTTCAACATCCCCGAAGCTGGCCTTGCCCTACTAATCGGCATCGACCCATTACTTGATATGGGCCGCTCAGCAACCAACGTATTGGGTAATGCTATGGCTACTGCGGTAGTGAGTAAGTGGGAGAAAGAAATTGACTAAATGTAATTTTTAGTTATTCGATTTCAAACTATGCCAACGAATAGCGATTTTCGCGCCGATTTGTACAGGAGAATCAATCTGTGTAGTCATCAATAAAATCTGTGTAATCAAAGTAAATAAATGACTTTAAAAAATAAAAAGATCTTCCTTGCTGCCAGTGTTGTGGTGCCGTTTTTGGCTTATTGTTTTTACTATTATGGTATGATGGTTAAGAATGCGCCATATAAGTTCAATGAGTTTCAGTACATGGTATTTGAATATGGCAATGGCGATAGTTTGGTAAATAAATTTAACTCAAAAACGCACAACTATCAGTTTATTGATGGCCGCGATTCGCTGGTGAAAACCACATTGAAGTTGAATAAGGATGATCTGTTATACCTTCACCGTAAGGCTGCCGATCTGGGTTTTTGGGATTTTCCGGCGCAGGAGGTGAATAGTGCAAAGCGTGATCCTAAAGTGCCGTATTATGTTATTGAGTTTAACTATATGCGCAAAAGCAAAAAAGTTTTATTTCAATCCAACTACCAGGGCAACGAAAAGTTGATCGATGCCAACCAACGCCTGATCAAGGAGATACAGCGTATATTAAGCGACGCCGAGCAACGAAATAAAAAATAGTTGCTTGTTGGTATTTGATAGATTAATATCTATATTTGCACCTCGAAATTTAAAAAACATAATTTATAACAATGTACGCAATAGTAAGTATAGCCGGACAGCAATTTAAAGTTGCAAAAGACCAGCAGATCTTTGTACACCGCTTACAGGGAGATGAAGGCGCTAGTATTGAATTTGACACAGTATTGTTAGCAGAAAACGAAGGTAAATTCAAATTAGGTACTGATTTGAAAGGCGCTAAAGTATCAGCTAAGATCTTGTCGCATGTAAAAGGTGATAAAGTGATCATCTTCAAAAAGAAGAGAAGAAAAGGTTACAAAAAGAAAAACGGTCACCGTCAACAATTTACCAAAATCGAGATCACAGGTATCGCTCTGTAATTATTGTTTAATCCCGAAGGTTGTTTATCCTTCATAAAAAGATATAAGAAATGGCACACAAAAAAGGGGCCGGTAGTTCCAAAAACGGCCGTGAATCGCATAGCAAACGCTTAGGTATCAAAATATTCGGTGGTCAGCCTGCAATCGCTGGTAACATCATCGTTCGTCAGCGTGGTACCCCACACAACCCAGGCCTTAACGTAGGTATCGGTAAAGATCACACTTTATTCGCTCTTATTGATGGTCAGGTTGTTTTCAAAAAGAAAGCTGATAACCGTTCATACGTATCAGTTATCCCTTTTGAAACTGAGGCAGTAGCTGAAGTAGCTGCACCTGCTCCAAAAGCAAAAGCTGCAACCAAAGCGAAAGCTGTTAAAGCTGAAGCTCCGGTAGCTAAAGAAACTGAAGGTACTGAAGAAGCTGCTGTAGCTGAGTAATTTTCAGTATAAATAATATTACCACATAAAGGCTGCCCGCAATGGCGGCCTTTGTTTTTTTGTTGCAAAATATATTTAGCGTACAAGCAGCGCCGCTATTGTATATACTAATTAATAAGTATATCTTTGCACCCACAATTAATAAAGTATTAACAGCTTTAATATTATTCAAGCAATGTATTTAAGTAAAGAGGCGAAACAAGAAATTTTCGCGAAACATGGTAACAGTGCTGCCGATACAGGTTCAGCAGAAGGTCAGGTAGCGTTGTTTACAACCCGTATTGCTCACTTAACCGGGCACCTGAAAAAAAACAAAAAAGATTTTGCAACTCAGTTATCACTGCAAAAGCTTGTAGGTAAACGCCGTGCATTACTGGCTTACCTTTATAATAAAGATATTGCAAGATACCGTGCTATCATCAAAGCTTTACAGCTTAGGGATATTATCAAGTAATCTTCAATCGTATTGCAAAAAAAGCCGTTCGTTAAATACGAATGGCTTTTTTACTTTTGTCGCAAGTTTTTAAACACTATAAAACAACCGGTGCGTTCCTGAAGATGAAAAACGCATCACAATAAAAACAAAATGAGTTATAACGCAATTAAAAAGGTATTTGATTTAGGTGACGGCCGCACCGTTGAGATCGAAACCGGCAAACTGGCCAAACAAGCTGATGGCTCGGTAGTAGTAAAACAAGGTGATACCATGTTGCTTGCTACTGTAGTATCATCGCCTGAAGCAAAAGAAGGTGTTGACTTTTTACCACTTTCGGTTGATTATCAGGAAAAATATGCTTCCACCGGTCGTATACCAGGTGGTTTTTTACGTCGTGAGGCACGCTTGTCAGACTATGAGGTATTGATCTCTCGTTTGGTTGACCGCGCTTTACGTCCATTATTCCCGGAGGATTACCATGCCGATACACAGGTAATGATCTCTTTGATCTCGGCAGACAAAAACATTATGCCTGATTGCCTTGCCGGTTTGGCAGCATCAGCGGCATTAGCAGTTTCTGATATTCCGTTCAACGGCCCTATATCAGAAGTTCGCGTAGCTAAAATTGATGGCAAATTAGTTATCAACCCAACCCTTAGCGATTTAGAGCGTGCTACATTAGAGTTTATCGTGGCTGGTTCTGAGTTCGACATCAACATGGTTGAGGGTGAATCAAAAGAAATTCAGGAAGAAGAACTTGTTGAGGCTATTAAATTCGCTCACGAGGCTATCAAAGTACAGGTACAAGCTCAAAAAGAACTTGCTGCCGAAGTTGGTAAAACCGAAAAACGCGTTTACAGCCATGAGCATAGCAACGAAGAATTAAAGAAACAAGTTTATGCAGCTACTTACGATAAAGTTTATGAAGTAGCTAAATCAGGTTCAGCTAAACACGAGCGTCATCTTAAATTACGTGAGATACGCGATATTTTCACCGCTACTCTGGGTATCGAGATCGACGCGGTTACTGAAAGCCTGATCAAAAAATATTTCCACGATGTTGAGTATGATGCAGTACGTAACCTGATCCTTGATGAGGATATGCGTTTGGATGGCCGTAACTCAAAACAAATACGCCCGATTTGGAGCGAAGTAGGTTATTTGCCTGCTGCTCACGGTTCGGCGGTATTTACCCGTGGCGAAACCCAGGCATTAACCACCGTTACTTTGGGCGCTAAGGATGATGAGCAAATGATTGATGGCGCGTTCATCAACGGTTACCAAAAATTCATCCTGCACTATAACTTCCCTGGTTTCTCAACCGGTGAGGTTCGTCCTAACAGGGGTGCTGGTCGTCGTGAAATTGGTCACGGTAACCTGGCTATGCGTTCATTAAAACAAGTATTACCTGTTGCTGATGAAAATCCATACACTATCCGTGTGGTATCTGATATATTGGAATCAAATGGTTCATCATCAATGGCTACCGTTTGCGCGGGTACATTAGCGTTGATGGATGCCGGTATCAAGATCCAGGCTCCTGTATCAGGTATCGCGATGGGTTTGATCACCAATCCTGAAGGTACTAAATACGCTGTATTGTCTGACATTTTGGGCGACGAGGATCACTTAGGCGATATGGACTTTAAGGTAACCGGTACCGAAAATGGTATTGTTGCCTGCCAGATGGACTTAAAGATCAACGGCCTGTCATACGAAGTATTAGCTAAGGCTTTACATCAGGCTAAGGATGGTCGTTTACACATCCTTAACGAGATGAAGAAAACCATTTCTGCACCTCGCGAAGATTACAAACCACACGCTCCGCGTATCATCACCATTAAAATTGATAAAGAATTTATTGGTGCGGTTATCGGTCCCGGTGGTAAGATCATCCAGGAAATGCAACGCGAAACCGGTGCTACCATCTCTATCGAGGAGGTTAACAACCAAGGTATCGTACAAATTTTCGCTGATAACAAAGCCTCTATTGATCAGGCTGTTGCCCGCATCCGCGCTATCGCTGCTAAACCAGAGGTAGGTGACATTTACGAAGGTAAGGTAAAATCGATCATGCCGTTTGGCGCGTTCATCGAGATATTACCTGGTAAAGACGGTTTGCTGCACATATCAGAGATCGACCACAAGCGTTTTGAAAGCATGGACGGCATCTTCCAAGTGGGTGATGAAGTGCGTGTAAAACTGCTTGACGTTGATAAACAAGGCAAGCTTAAATTATCAAGAAAAGCTTTGCTTCCAAAGCCGGAAAGACCAGCTGAAGAAAGCAAATAATTTATTATAATTGCATTAAGAAACCCTCCCTAAAAGCGAGGGTTTCTTTTTTTAAAGATGAGTTTGAATAGTGATTTAATTGTTTTAGCAACAAATATTATTTTTTTAAAACTTTTAGAACTATCGATTGTACTGCATAGTTAGATGGTAAACTATATTCGGTGCTTAATTAAAAAATGAATTTTACACCCCTCGATCCTTTAGAATTTCTGAGCAAGAACCCACAGGGGGTAAAATCTGACGCGCAGGCAGATTTGGTGCAGCTGTTGCTGTACGAGATCATCCGTGTGAAGGATATTATTAAGTACTATGAATCGATACCTAACGGGGCAGGGCAGCTGGGTGCGTCAATTTTAAATGAGTTAGTGTCTGAAGCCTATACCTCATTGGTAAATTACGATACTGTGCTGATGAAAAAATACTACGATTTGTTGTTGAATTGCGATTGATACAGGGCTTTTTTACATTAAATAAATTAAACCGCACCACACCAATGCCTATATTTACCGCCATGAAGCCTCTAATTGCCCCTTCTATTCTTGCGGCGGACTTTGCCAACATGCAACGTGATATTGAAATGCTGAACCGTAGCGAAGCCGACTGGATTCATGTTGATGTTATGGATGGTGTATTCGTACCGAATATTTCTTTTGGTTTTCCGGTGATTAACGCGGTTAAAAAGTATGCTACCAAACCGTTGGATGTTCACCTGATGATAGTTGATCCTGACCGTTATTTAAAAGCTTTTAAGGATGCCGGTGCTGATGGCATTATGGTACATTATGAAGCTTGTACGCATTTGCATCGTACCATACAAGCCATTAAGGATTTGGGATGCAGGGCAGGAGTGGCGTTAAACCCGCATACCAATGTAAGCTTGCTAGAAGATATTATTACTGATGTTGAGCAGGTGTGTATCATGTCGGTTAACCCGGGCTTTGGCGGTCAAAAATTCATTGATAATACCTACAAAAAAATAAAGCAGCTACGCACGCTTGCAGAATATCACAATCCGGAACTTTATATTGAGATAGATGGTGGGGTAGACGTAAAAAATGCCGCTAAACTCATTGAAGCCGGGGCTAATGTACTGGTGGCCGGCAGTTCGGTATTCTCCTCCGAAGATCAGCTTGAGGCCATATCAGCGCTTAAAAATTCGGTACCTCTGCGCGAGGTGTAAATCACATCATCCTGATTGTTAATAAAGTGTCGCTTTTTTTCAACAAAAAGCAAATAATCTCTATATACTTTGTCAAAATAATTAACTTCGACGCGTTAATATACTAACTGACCAAAGTGTTTTAGCGTTCACATTTCAATAATTATATGAAACATAATTTTGGTGCCGGGCCGGGCATATTACCCCAGGAGGTTTTAAAGCAGGCTGCTCAGGCTGTTATCGATTTTAATGGAACTGGTTTATCAATACTTGAGATATCGCACAGATCCAAGGAGTTTGAAGCCGTTTTAGACGAGGCTGTACGTTTGGTTAAAGAGTTATTTAGCTTACCTGAAGGTTATTCGGTATTGTTTTTACAAGGTGGTGCAAGCACACAGTTCGCGTTAGTACCTTACAACCTGTTACCGGAGGGTGGCAAGGCCGCATACCTTGAAACCGGTGTATGGGCTAACAAAGCACTTAAAGAGGCTAAATATTTTGGCGAGGTTGCTGTAGTGGCTTCATCAAAAGAGAGCAACTTTACCTTTATACCAAAGGATTTTGAAATACCTGCTGATGCAGCCTATTTCCACATAACATCAAATAATACTATTTACGGTACGCAGCTGCAAAGCTTCCCGTCGTCGCCGGTACCGGTGGTTTGCGATATGTCGTCAGACATATTTAGCCGCAAGATCAACGTAGCTGATTTCGGTTTGATCTACGCCGGTGCGCAAAAAAATATGGGTCCTGCCGGTGTTACACTGGTAATTGTTAAGGATGAGATATTGGGCAAGGCAGATCGTAAGATACCTGCAATGTTCAACTATCAAACTCAAATTGAAGGTGGTTCAATGTACAATACGCCTCCGGTGTTCGCTATCTACGTATCAATGCTTACCCTGAACTGGGTGAAAGCAAAAGGTGGCGTTGAAGCTATTGAACAGGAAAATATCGCGAAATCAAAAGCATTATATGCCGAGATAGATCGTAACCCGCTGTTTAAAGGTGTTGCTGCTACTGAAGATCGTTCGCACATGAACGTTTGCTTTGTGGCCGAAAACCCTGAGCACGAAAAACCTTTCCTGAAACTATGCGACGAAAAAGGCATAGTTGGCATTAAAGGCCACAGGAGTGTAGGCGGTTTCAGAGCCTCAATTTATAATGCGTTGCCAATAACCAGCGTTCATGTGCTGATAGAAACAATGCAGGAGTTTGCCGAAAAGAATAAATAATATGGTCAGTAGTCAATGGTGAGCGGTCGGTAAGTATTTCTGACAATGACCAATGACGGAGTGACCAATGACATACAAGACAAATGAAAATATTAGCTAATGACGGTATCGATCCGGTAGGTAAGCAAATGCTTGAGGCTGCTGGCTTTACCGTTGATACCAACAATATACCGCAGGATGAATTACCTGCACGTTTAAATGAATATGATGCCATCACCGTGCGTAGCGCCACAAAAGTGCGTAAAGCCCTTATTGATGCCTGCCCTAACATTAAACTGATAGGTCGTGGTGGTGTAGGTGTTGATAATATTGATGTTGACTACGCTAAAGAAAAGGGTGTAGCCGTTTACAATACCCCGGCTTCATCATCATTATCAGTTGCCGAACTTGTTTTTGGTCACTTATATGGTGGTGTACGCTTTTTGTATGATAGCAACCGCAAAACACCGGTTGAAGGCGCTACCAACTTTAACGGACTTAAAAAAGCTTACGCTAAAGGAGTTGAGCTACGTGGTAAAACTTTAGGTATTCTTGGTTTTGGCCGTATCGGTCGCGAAGTGGCCAAGATAGCTATCGGCGTAGGTATGGAAGTTTTGGCCTATGATCTGTATCCTTTCAATCCTGAATTAGAGATTGTTTTGGGTGGCGGCACTAAGGTAAAGGTTCCGGTAAAAACAGCTTCGTTTGAAGAAGTGCTTAAACAATCGGATTTTATTACCCTGCATACTCCGTTTGTAGACAAAGCTTTAATTGGCGAAGCAGAGTTAGAATTGCTTAAAAAAGGTGTAGGCCTTGTTAACTGCTCACGTGGTGGTTTGATTGAAGAAACTGCATTAATTGCAGCCCTTGACAGTGGTAAGGTATCATTCGCGGCATTGGATGTTTTCGATAATGAGCCAACTCCTCGCCAGGAAATTCTATCACATCCAAAGATCTCGTTAACCCCACACATCGGCGCGGCAACCAACGAGGCTCAAGAAAGAATAGGCGTAGAGCTTGCCAGCCTGATCATTGATCACTTTAAGAAATAGTAGTTTTATTGAACTATATTTAAAAGTCCACGGGCAGTAATGCTCGTGGACTTTTTTTAGCCCTTCTAAATCCTCCCCGAGGGGGAGGACTTTAATAATCCTTGTCATTTCGATCGAGGTACGAGAGAGAAATCTGTCGCTTGGTTATGAACGCGTACAGATTTCTCGCTAACGCTTCGAAATGACAAAAGGAATAAAAATTACGTCATTGCGAGGTACGAAGCAATCCCCGAGAGATTTGCTTGAAGAATGTCCTAAAGAGATTGCTTCGTACCTCGCAATGACGCGATATTTTACAATATATAATCAACACCCTTTTCAGGAACCACAGCCTTATAACCCGCTCCCTCAATTGAAGTAGCCAAAGTATCCATGCTCGAAGTTTCGCCGTGTACCAGGAAAACAGTTTTAAGTTTACTCTTATCCTGAGATAGGATATTACCCATCAAATCATCATGATCGCCATGCGCGCTTAGTACGTCGGTTTGTTTGATGGTGGCGTAAACGGCAAGATCACGGTCTTTAATATGGACGATTGGATCGCCACGTAATAGGCGATGGCCAAGTGTACCCTTAGCGCAATAACCTATAAAGAGGATAGTGCAATAGTAGTTCTGGATGTTGTAGAACAAGTGATCCTGTATACGGCCACCCTCCAGCATACCTGCTGATGATATGATGATGCAGGGCTCAAAATAATTGGATACCTGCCTGCTATCCTTTAAGGTTTCAACATACGTAAGATTATCAAACTCAAATTCGTCGCCCTGTTTGTTATAAAATTCCTGAGCCTCGTCATTAACCAAATAATGGTATTTGCGGAATATTCGTGTGGCCATAACCGCCATCGGACTATCAACAAAAACTTTAACTGCTGGCAGTAAACCACTGCTAAATATTTTGTTAAGAGCAAACACGAGTGATTGTGTACGCCCAATACTGAATGCCGGGATAATCAAACGACCTTGTTCTTTGATGCAGGCTTTTTCGATGGTTTCAACCAAAGCCTGCTCAACGGTTCTATCTTTAGTGTGATAACGCCCGCCGTAGGTAGCCTCACTTACCAGGTAATCAACCGGGGGCAATGGCTCCGGATCATTAAGTACCGGGTAGTCCTTTCGGCCGATATCGCCGGTAAAGGCTATAGTTTTTTCTTGGCCGTTATCATTTACCTTCAACACAGCCGCGGCTGCGCCGAGTAAGTGCCCGGCGGGTATAAAGGTAAGCTCAACATCTCCAGTAAGGCGAAAGGGTTTGTTGTAGCCGATAGTTACAAAGCGCTCCATAGTATCCATTACATGCTTTTGCAGATACAATGGTTGCGAACCGCTATTGGCCTTACCACGGTTTCGACCATGCTTGCGACCCTTGTTAGCCTTGTTCATGAAAATACTAACAGAATCCAGGAGTAGCAATTCAGTCAGATCAGCAGTGGGAGCTGTGCTCAATATCTGGCCTTCATATCCCAGGCGTATCAGCGTAGGCAAATTGCCCGAGTGATCAATATGGGCATGGGTGAGTATCACTACATCAATATCCGATGGTCTGAACGGAAAGTCCTCGTTACTTTGCAGGTGCCTTTCACGCTCATAATCCAAACCACAATCAATCAGTATCTTATAATTGTTTACCTCAAGCAAGTGCATGCTTCCGGTAACCTGGCGGGCGGCACCATGTATAGTTAGTTTCATTAAATTACTATCAGTTAGTTACCTGCGGTGCAGGCTTGGCGGAGTAATTGTACTCCATCGGCTAAGTTAAGCCAAAATGAGCTGTTTACAGTTAGTTAAAATAAATGTTACAAGGTCCGCGAGTTTATTCAAACTCGATAATCACGCTATCGCCCAGGTTAAGGCCTAATAAGCCACTGGCGTTGCCTTTGTTAATGGCAATCTCTAAATGATCGCTAATGCCAAACAAGCAAAGCTTTTCGCCCTCCGGTACTTCGTTGTAATGCCAGCTCAGGTGGTTAATGGTTTCGTTGCGCTTAAAGTATAGCGTAAACCTGCGGCCTTGCTGTATGGTATTGAAAAACTCCTTGGTTATGTTGGTAATCACGTTTTGGAACGAATCAATATAGATCACCGCGCCTTTAATCAGGTTCCTTTCAACCACCGGTTGCAGGTTCATCTTTTTCTCGATGCCGTTAATTCGTAAACCTATCTCCTCAATAGGGTCGCCATTAGCCAGGTGGCATGCCGCCTTAACAAAAATATCAGCCAGCGGAAAGTGCAAAAACTTCAAGTCCTGCATAATGTTTATCTCATAAACCTCATCGGGTTCTTCGTCAAACATCAGCGAGAATATGCCATTATCGGCACCCACAAAAAAATGATTCTTGTAATGTATGGCCAGGTATTTGGTAAACGAGTTGTATACTGTATCAATACCTATTAGGTGTACCGTATTGTCGGGGAAATAGTGGTAGCTGTTCTTTAAAATAAAGGCAGCCTGCTGTATATTAAAAGTTGAAACGCTGTTGGTAATATCAACAATATTAACCTCGGGCAACAATTTTAAAATACTCCCCTTCAGTGCTGCAAGGTATATATCCTTATCGCCAAGGTCGGTAGTTAAAGTTATTATTGCCATTAATTATTTAAATATTTATTGCTAATCTTGTACAAGCGATAAGCGCTACAAATATTCAATTTTTAATTCATAAAAATCAGCAACTAAAAATCAATTTGTATTGAACGAGTTAAAATTATCAATCGAAAACATCAATCCTGCAGTGCTTTGGGGGCCTAATAATGATCATTTTGAGATCATTAAAAAACAATATCCAAAGTTAAAAATAGTTGCGCGTGGCAGTGAGGTAAAGGTACTTGGCGATGAGCATGAGCTGTCGGTTTTTAATGATAAGTTTAAGTATCTGCTTCAGCATGTTGAGAAGTATGATAACCTCAACATAACTGATATTGAGCGCATTTTAGGTTCAAAAGTATCGCTTGCCCCGGCTATTGATGCCCCTGTAGATAAATCAACCACAGGCGAGGTTATCGTTTTCGGGCCTAATGGCATTATGGTTAAGGCGCGTACCAATAATCAGCGCCGCATGGTGGATAGCATCCTGAAAAATGATGTTCTGTTCGCTATTGGCCCTGCCGGTACGGGTAAAACCTACACTGCGGTTGCCCTGGCAGTACGTGCCCTCAAAAACAAAGAGATAAAACGCATTATACTTACCCGCCCGGCTGTTGAGGCAGGGGAGAACCTGGGGTTTTTGCCGGGTGACCTGAAAGAAAAGATAGACCCGTACCTGCGCCCGCTTTATGATGCGCTGGATGATATGATACCTCCCGAAAAACTAAAGGTTTACCTGGAAAATCGTACTATCGAGATAGCTCCGTTGGCGTTTATGCGTGGCCGTACGCTTGATAATTGCTTTGTGATATTGGATGAGGCACAAAACGCTACTGATATGCAGTTAAAGATGTTTTTAACGCGTATGGGGCCTACAGCCAAATTTATTGTAACGGGCGACGTAACACAGATCGACTTACCTAAAAAACAGCAATCAGGCCTACACACCGCCTTGCGTATACTTACCGACATAAAGGGTATCGATATTATTTACCTGAGCGGTGAGGACGTAGTGCGCCACAAGCTGGTAAGGCGTATACTGGAGGCTTACGGGGATATACAGTAGAAAGACTATAGTCAATAGTTCATGGTTCATATATTTGTGCCATGAATTATAAATTATTGGTAACAATGCTATTTACAGTTTATAGTTATTTCCATGAACTATGAACCATCAACTATTAACTCATAAATGGACGCTATAAAAGAAACAAACTTCAATTTTGACGGGCAAAATGCTTTTTACAAGGGCAAGGTGCGCGATGTATATACTATAAAAGATAAATACCTGGCCATGGTGGTTACCGACCGCATATCAGCATTTGATGTGGTTCTGCCTGAGCCAATTCCGTTTAAGGGGCAGGTGCTTAACCAGATAGCCGCTAAGTTTTTAAAGGCTACTGAGGATATTGTACCTAACTGGGTGATCAGCGTGCCTGATCCAAGTGTTACCATTGGCCGTATATGCGAGCCGTTCAAGGTAGAGATGGTGATACGTGGCTACTTGGCCGGCCATGCCTGGCGTGAGTATAGCGCGGGCCGTAGAGAGGTTTGCGGTGTTGCTTTGCCCGATGGTTTGAAAGAGAACGACAAGTTGCCTCAGCCTATTATTACCCCAACTACCAAAGCAGCAGTAGGCCATGACGAGGATATATCAAAAGAACAGATATTGGCTAAAGGGATTGTATCTGCCGAGGATTATGAGAAACTGGAAGCTTACACACAGGCGCTTTATGCCCGTGGTACCGAAATAGCTGCCGAACAAGGCCTGATATTGGTTGATACCAAATATGAGTTTGGCAAGGCCGATGGTGTGATCTACCTGATAGATGAGATACATACGCCCGATTCATCGCGTTATTTTTACAGTGAGGGATATGCCGATCGTCAGGAAAATAATGAGCCGCAAAAACAGCTTTCAAAGGAATTTGTTAGAAAATGGTTGATCGAGAATAATTTTCAAGGTAAGGATGGCCAAACAGTGCCTGAAATGACCGAGGAAAAGGTATTATCAATATCTGAACGTTATATTGAACTTTATGAAAAAATAACGGGCGAAGCATTTGTCCGTTCGGCAAGTGATGATATTTTGAAGAGGGTGGAGGCTAATGTTAAGCAAGCTTTGGCTGACTTATAATTTTTTACATAAAATTAAAAATTTGCTATATTAGCTAATAAAAATTTGACCATGAAATTTACTGTTGACAAACACGAGAAGTACATATTGGTGAAGCTGAATGAATCAAAGTTAAATTCATTGGTTACTCCACAACTTAAATCCGAATTGATCCTGATCAATACCGAAGGCCAGCGCAACATCATCCTTGATCTGTCGCAGGTTAAATTCGCCGATTCATCAGGCTTAAGCAGTCTTTTAGTTGGCCACCGTTTGTGTAAAAATGCCGAAGGTGTATTTATACTTTGTGGTTTGAATGAAGCCGTTAATCGCCTGATAAACATTTCACAATTAGAGAGTGTGTTGAGCATTGTACCTACCTGCGAAGAAGCTATCGACCTTATTTTTATGGAAGAGATAGAAAAAGAGCTTAAAAGGGAACTAAAATAACTTTTTGATTGTTCTCCGGGTATGAAGTTTGAGGTTACTATACTTGGAAGCAGTTCGGCAACACCTATCTACAACCGAAACCCTACCGCCCAGGTACTAAATATTAACGAACATTTATATATGGTTGACTGCGGTGAAGGCAGTCAGCAGCAAATGATGCGGTTTGATATCAAAGCAAGCCGCATCGATTGTATATTTATCAGCCACCTGCACGGCGACCATTATTTGGGCTTGGTAGGTTTGCTATCATCACTGCATCTAAACGGCCGTAAAAAGGCCATGAACCTGTTTGGTCCTGCACCATTGATCGAGATCATTGAGATGCAGCTCAAATATTCAGAGACCACACTTCAATATCCGCTGGTATTTAAAGCTACAAGCCCCGAAAAGCCTGAGCAGATATTTGAAAATCATGATTTTACGGTAGAAACCATCCCATTGCTGCATCGTATAGCGTGCACCGGTTTTGTGTTTCGTGGTAAAAAACGTGCCCGCAAACTGATAAAAGAACGTATTGATGAGTTGGAGGTGCCGGTAGCATACTTTAGCGCTATAAAGGCCGGCAAGGATTATACAGCGCCCGATGGTACTGTACACCCAAATGCGGGCCTTACTATACCACCGGCTGAGCCTAAAACTTATGCTTATTGTTCGGATACTTTGTATAGCTCGCATTACTTTGAGCAGATAAAGGGTTCAACATTATTGTATCACGAAGCAACGTTTATGAATGATATGCTCGAAAGGGCTAAGGATACCTATCATACAACTGCCCTGCAAGCGGCCGATGTAGCCATACAAACAGGTGCGGAAAGATTACTGATAGGCCATTTCTCAGCACGCTACAAAACGCTGAATGATCTGCTTGACGAAGCGCGTTCTGTATTCCCTGATACGGAGTTGGCTGTTGAGGGGAAAACTTTTATTGTTGATGAATAACGGTTAAGCTTTCTGCTTATTCAGTATATCACTAACTATCATCTCCGCATGCACCCGTGAGTTTTCAATAAACCACAAATGCGTATCCAGCCCGCCGCAAACCACACCGGCAAGGTACATGCCCGGATTATTGGTTTCCATGGTGTCTTGATTATATTGCGGGATGAATTTATCTTCCGATAATTCAATGCCCAAGTTTTTCAGGAAATTGAAGTTTGGCTTATAGCCTGTCATCGCCATAACAAAATCATTGGGGATAGTTACAATGCCTTCGGGAGTTTTGATGTCGGCTTCATGCTCACGCACGGCTGCCAGCTCTGAGTTAAAATATGCTTTTATGCTGCCTTCCTCAATACGGTTAATAATATCAGGCCTTACCCAATATTTAACACGGCTGCTCACTTCGCTGCCACGTACCACCAGGGTAACATCAGCTCCTTTACGGTAAGTTTCCAGCGCTACATCAATAGCCGAATTGCTGGCACCCACCACTATCACTTTTTGCATGGCATAGTAATGTGGGTCTTTATAATAATGCTTTACCTTGGGCAGATCTTCACCGGGGATATTTAAATTAACCGCGATATCATAAAATCCGGTAGCCAATACTACATACTTAGCCTGATAGGAGCTCTTAGAGGTAGTTATATCATAATGCTCTCCGTTGTGTTTTACCTCCGTAACTTCTTCAAATAAATTGATGGGTATTTGGTTGGATAATGCTACGCGCCTGTAATACTCCAACGCTTCGGCACGATTTGGTTTGTTGTTAATGGTTACGAAAGGAATGCCACCAACCTCCAACCTGTCCGAAGTGGAGAAGAATGTCATGGTATACGGATAGTTATACAGCGAATTAACCAGGCAGCCTTTTTCAATTATGCGGAATGATAGTCCGGCTTTTTGGGCTTCTAAACCACACGCCAGGCCAATAGGGCCGCCACCAATAATTAACAGATCAAGCATCAGATAAAAGTATATTTCGCTAATATAAACAATAGGGTAGGCAACAAAATGTAAATTATGTTTACTTACCCTTTACTGACCAAACAGAAATGCAAAAGGCCATCTTGTATCAAGATGGCCTTCGCGTATGTTATGCAAGTGCAATTATTATTTACCGGCAGCCTTAGCATGATCAGCCAGGAACTGAGCCAGGCCATTATCAGTAAGCGGGTGTTTTAACAATGCCGCGATAGCGCTAAGCGGAGCAGTGATAACATCAGCACCAATTTTAGCACACTGAATGATGTGCATAGGGTGACGTACTGACGCAGCTAAAATTTGAGTTTCGTAACCGTAGTTATCGTATATCAAACGGATATCTTCAATCAGTTGCATACCATCAGTAGCAACGTCATCTAAACGGCCAACAAACGGAGATACATAAGTTGCACCAGCCTTAGCAGCCAATAAAGCCTGACCGGCAGAGAATACCAAGGTACAATTGGTACGGATACCTTTTGAGGTAAAATATTTTATAGCCTTTACGCCATCTTTTATCATTGGTACCTTGACAACGATTTGCTCATGCAGTTTAGCAAGGGCTTCGCCTTCAGCTACCATCTCGTCAAAGGTGGTTGAAATAACTTCGGCGCTCACGTCGCCATCGGTAATTTCGCAAATAGCCTTGTAGTGGTTAATAACGTTTTCATCGCCGGTAATGCCTTCTTTGGCCATTAGCGATGGGTTGGTTGTAACACCATCCAAAACACCCATTTCGTGTGCTTCTTTAATTTGTGCAAGATTTGCAGTATCAATAAAAAATTTCATTTTATATGATGATTTTGTTGAATAACAAAACAATGTAATTACCCGGGTCAATAAAAGGAATACCCGGATAACATAGGTCGAGTTAAAAAAAATGGGTAAGCTACTTTTATCGCACCGCTACAACCCTCTACCCTTGCTGCGTTCCCACCCTGGGGGAGTTCAAGAGGAGCTGGTCGTAAAAGACTTACCCACCGCAAATATAGCAAAGATTTTAGCACCGTGGTAAAAAATACCGATTGTGTAATTAACACACTTATAATCAGGCTGAATATTTATTTAAGTTGCTAAACTTAGCTAAAAAAACGATTGTTAAAGGGTAATAATTGGTGCTGTTGCCAGTGCTGATCGTGCCCAAATGTGTCGCGTTTTAGTATAGTAAGGCCATCAATTTTAAAAACATCGTTGTATTGTGCCTTTGCAAAATATGGCCAAAGCACTTCAAACTGATGCACAGGTATATTGCGTACTATTGTGATGTGCGGTGTAAGGCTTAATTTAAGATTCATGCTTTGCAGCAAAAGCCTGAACCATCTTTTTACTGAATCGGTTTGGTCAATATTGGCATAAATGGTCATACTCTTATCGCCATGCTTAAAAAAATCAAAGCCCCGTATATGTAATACTATAGGAGGCATTGTGCTTAACTTTTGCGCCATGCGTTGCAGGGATGGTTCGATGATAAAAGTCTTTTGCCTGTCGGCCATGCAAATGCTGATGTGCGCCCTGGAGTGCATACTTTCAAACTCGCCGATATGCTTAACAGAAGCTTGCTTATATCTTTTTATTTCGTGATTTACCTGTTCGGGTGGCGATAACAGCATCATATAATCGGCGTAGTGCATAGTAGTAGGATTAGAATTACGTCGCAAAATTTGCTAATAAATTTAGTATTTGCAAATATTAATTTTGATATTTGTGTTATGTCCAACAAGCGCCATATTATACATATCGATCTTGATTCGTTCTTCGTTTCGGTGGAGCGTAAGTTCAATCCTGAGCTTATTGGCAAGGCGGTGATCATAGGCGGTTCGGCTGATAGGGGCGTTGTGGCATCGTGCAGTTACGAGGCACGTAAGTATGGTGTACATTCGGCAATGCCTACACGGCAGGCGCTTAAACTTTGCCCTCATGCTATTTTAATTAGCGGTAGCCACGGCCGGTATGGCGAGGCATCACGTGAGGTAACGGAGATTATCCACAATGCGGTGCCGCTGTATCAAAAAACATCGGTTGATGAGTTTTATATTGACCTGACGGGTATGGATCGTTTTCATGATCCTTACCAAATAGCCTCAGATCTGCGGCAAAAGGTAATGCGCGATACCGGGTTGCCTATTTCCTTCGGAATGGCATCCAGCAAAACCGTGGCTAAAATGGCTACAAATCATGCTAAACCTAACGGACAATTATTAGTTCCACACGGTGGCGAAATGGCTTTTTTAGCGCCTTTGCCCATCAGCAAGATACCTATGCTTGGCGAAAGTACCTGCAAAAAGCTGTACGAATACGGCATCGAAAAAATAGGCGATCTGCAAAAGGTAGAGCTGCGTTTTTTGCAAACTGTATTCGGTAAGTCGGGCTTATTTATTTGGGAAAAGGCGAGGGGGATAGATCATAGCGAGATAGTGCCACACTCCGACAGGAAATCTATTTCGAGCGAGCACACCTTTCATACTGATGTGGCCGATCGCCGTACACTGGAAACCATTTTGGTTAGCATGACGGAGGAACTATCGTATAAACTGCGCAAGGAAGATAAGCTGTCATCGTGCCTGGCTATCAAAATACGTTACGCCAATTTTGAAACCCATACCTTGCAGGAGAAAATATCGCTCACCGCGGCGGAACATATACTGATACCCGGCATAAAAAACCTGCTAAAAAAAGCCTGGAATGGTCATCGCCCTGTACGACTGATAGGTGTGAGGTTAAGCAACCTGGCTACCGGCCGTTATCAGATAAATTTGTTTGAGGATAATGAGGAGCGCATCCGGTTGTATCAGGCTATGGATAATATTAACTTTAAGTTTGGCGATAAAACCGTATGCCGTGCCGCCGGGATGGAAATAGGCACCCGTAATTTTAATCCGTTTTTAAAGGGCTGATAAACAAGAAAGGCTGCATAGTTTGCAGCCTTTCTTGTTTATATCATGCTTGTAATTATTTGATCACCTCAACCCACTGGCCTTTAATTAAGGCGTTAATGGATGAGTTATACATAGCCTCGCAATAAGTTGCAGGCAGGAAATACTTGCCTGCATAAGCCGCGTTGAGCATTACGTAATAGGTAACCTCCTGTCCATCACCTAAACCGAAGTAGGTATTTACCCTATCATCACGAATATCGCGATAATCAGATGGTGATGATTTGAATGCCTCATCATTGTTCAGCATCCGGCTGTTCAATATCTCCCATCCCGAAGGGAATATCTGTGTTAAGGCCAAATTATCATAACGCGCTTGTTTACCCGGATGGCGTAACGTTACCTGTGCTACAAAGTCGGTTCCCTGTTTCAATTTTGTAGGGTCTACAGGTTTACCACCTAAAGTAAAGTAAGCGATACGCATATCCAAAATACCTGGGTTAACATTGGTAACAACATTATCTGCCGATGATGGCTGGCCTTTTTGTATCAGCCGAACATACAATTTATTGGTGCCGTTATTTTTAACAAACACCTTTCCGCCGTTTGGCGCGGCATCGCCTTGCCATATATAGGAATTCGCGTTAACCGAACCCTTACCCGCTGCCTGATACGCAAAGGCCATTTTGCCACCGTTTTTATTCACCCCGCAATATTGTGCTATGGCGATGAGCGAGTAGGCGGTAGTTTGTGTGCTGTACCAATAATCGCGCGATAGGCGGGATGCCACGATTTTCATTAATGCTGATGCCCGTTGCTGCTGGCCTAATAGCGTGAGTGTTTCCAATATCATGGCCTGGTCGCGCAGATCAGAACCATAGGTGCCGAACATCGTGTTGTATGGCTTAATTTCGGTAGGCAGGCCTTTTATCAGGTTCATGGCTACTTCGGTTTGCCCGGCAAGTTTATAAGCCGCAGCCAAGCGCCATTTTGCTTCAATACTGATATAAGGGAATTCGCGCAACCTGTTCATGGCACCCAGTTCAGGCGAGCGGGCAAGTGCCAGCAAATACAAACGATAAGCCTGGATCAGATCGGCACCATAAAAACTGCGTGAATCCGGTGCCCAGCCAAGTGCCCTTTGTTTTTGGAATTTTTTCCATTGCTCAATAAAACCAACAGGCAGCATATAACCCTTAGCCTGCGCGGCCAGCATAAAATGACCGGCGTAGTTAGTGCCCCAATCATCAGCCTCGCCATAACCCGGCCAGTAGCTCAAGCCACCGTTGTTTGTCCTGAAGCCGTTAAGCCTGTTTATAGCAGCTTTTATGTTTCTTTCCGCTTCGGCTTTCTGGCGATCTGTCAGATCCTGCAACTGACTTAAATACAATTGAGGGAATGCTGCCGAAGTAGTTTGCTCTACACAACCGTGAGGATATTGTATCAGATAACTCAAACGTTTCGACAGGTTTAAGGCAGGTATTGCCGATACCTCAAGCGTCGCTTTATTGGTACCCACCATACCCAAAGCCGCATAAGGTACACCCCATGATTTGCCCGGCATCAGCTCGGCTTCCATTATTTTTGTAATAGGCGGATTGGGATTGCGCACGTTCAGCTCCACATCATAAGTTGCTGTTTCACTACCGCTTTTAGCTATGATCTTAACCTTACCCACGCCTACAAAATCCTTAACGTTCAGGTTAAAGGTTACCAATTGATCGCCGGTTTTGGTGAATGTAATGTTTTGGGTGTTGTTACCTGCAAGATTACTGAACGCGTTTGATTGTACCTGAACACTAACGTTCTTGATATTCTTCTCGAGCGCGAAAACGGTTACCGGCAACTGTATCTGCTCCTGCGGAGCAAGCACACGCGGCAGGGTAGCCAATATCATCAGTGGTTTTTTAACCGCCACCGCTTTCTCGGCAAAGCCATAACCACCGGCATGCCCGGCAATAACCATAGCCCTAACCGAACCGATGTATTGCGGCAGCGTAAAGCGCTGCGTTTGTTTTTCACCGGCATTAAGGTGGAACGGCCCCAGGAATTTTACCACAGGCTTAAAGCGGTTTACCGATACATTTTTATTTGTTGAACCGGTACCATCACCGCCAATACTTAATATGCGCTCTAAATCGCCGCCGAATGCGCCGATAACATAGTCGAACAAGTCCCAGGTTTTAACGCCAAGGGCTTCCTTAGCATAAAATGTACTATGCGGGTCAGGGGTTTTAAAGCCGGTTATATCTAACAAACCCTCATCAACTATCGCCACGGTGTAGGTCATTTCCTTACCCGATGCTTCGGACACGGTAATGGCTGATTGTGTTTCAGGCCGTATCTTATCAGGCATCGTGATCTGTGGTTTCAATATCGTTTCCGGATCTTCAACCTGTATGCCGATGGCGCCGTACATCCGTATCGGCAGATCATTAATGGTTTGCGAATGGCGTTGCAGCAATGTTACGTTCACAAAAATGTTTGGGGCCATACTTTCATCAACCTTAAAGCTGTAGCGTGTTTGGCCCTTTTTGGTATCTATCCATTCGGTTTTCAATACTTTGCTGCCATTTTCAAAGCTGATGAGCGCACGCCCATCGCTGCTGGTTGGTATGGTAAGGGTCGCGTCTTCGCCAACTTTATAGCTCTTTTTGTCAGATGTAAACGAAAGCATAGCCGCTTCGGTAGGGTTATCCTGTTGCAACCTTTCCGACCAGTTTGGCCAGTCCACATACATGATCTTTCCGGTTGAGTGGCCGGTTTGCGGATCTTTTACTTTTATCAGATAACGGCCCCAATCGGCTTGTGCTATGCGCATGGTCCATTTACCGCGACCATTGTTCAGGTTAACGGTTTCGGTTTTTATCAGTTTGTTATACCTGTCCTGTGTAAAGTTACTCAGCTCGTCGCCGGTTTCATCCCACCACCAGTGCCATCTAATTTTGTACAGTTCAACTTCAACTGTACGGCTGCCAGGCAGTAACTTACCTTTAGTATCAACATCGGCAATATCAATAACATGATCTTTACCCGTAACCAACATGCCCGAAAGCTCGCTGCCCTGTGGTGTTTTGATGCCGACATAAGCGGGGTAAACGTTGTATGGCATAGCCACCTGGTTAATACTGAAATTACCACCCGGTTCAAATACCTTTACCACAAAGTTGGCACGTAAGCGTCCCGGCGCCTGGCGCTCAACATTAATATCGGCACTAACCGGTGTGGTACCGTTGGCGTTTAATCGACCATCAAATACGGTTTGTGTTTGGGTGTTAAAGGCAAGGGTAGGGTCGTCAAACACATAATCGTCAAAGCCTTTAAAACTGGTTGTTTGTGCCGATAGAAATGCATCAACCTTAGCTTTCAGATTTTGCGCCGCGCCACCAAATAACCATTGAGCCGATAGTGTACCGTTTTCGCCTGCGCCTTTGGTCAATTCCTCGGCACCACCGAATGAAAGATTAAGCTTCAACCTGTTCGGCATAATGGTTTCAACCTTGATGTTCTTCTCAAACACCGCGCCGCCAACCTTTACCCGCGCCAGCCAGTTACCTGTAGGTGATGAAGTTTCGGTAGCTGTATGGAAGCTGTAAAAACCGTCGACAGATTTATTTTGCGTGATGCGTTTATAAACCTGCCCTTGCGGATTGTATAGCTCAAAGTCTACAGGGTGATCAGGAGGGAGGGTTTTCAGTTTATCCTCCAATATAAAGGTCAGGAAAATATCATCTCCCGGACGCCATACACCGCGCTCGCCATATATAAAACCCTTGAGGCCTTTTTGTATCTGCTCGCCGCTTACATCAAATCGGGTTAACGGTAACGAGCTACCATCATCCAGTTTAAGGTAACCGCGCTCGTTATTGTATTTGGCCATCAGCAGGTAGGGCTTGCGCTTCAGGTCGAACTTGGCCAAACCATCACCATCTGATGTGGTTTTAAAGATCACCTGCTTTTGATAATCGAGTAATTGCAGTTCAACCCCGGTCATAGGTTGCGCGGTAAGTAGGTTGGTAACCGCTACAAACATGCTGTTATCAACGCCACGCTTAGCTATCAAACCAATATTTGATGCCATGATGTTGCGGGTAGCCCAACGCTGTTTGGTAAAGTACGAATTGGTACAGGCATCGTTACGCTCATCCCAACGGTAATCATCAGGGTAGTAGTTATCATAGCGTTGCCAAAATTCATCGTCCTCATCGTTTACTTTGCCGGTATTGTTGCTGTACTCGTAATCGCCGTAATAATCATCTTCTTCATTATTTACCTTGGCGGTTGCTCCTGTGCGGCAGTTAAACAGCGAATACTCCTTGCGGAACCCGATAACCACCCGATAAATAGCTCCCGGTTCGGTGCGCAACAGCTGGTCAATGTCCAGCATAAAGCGGTTCTTTTTGCCGAGGTTAAGCGCTTTATCATCATCTAACCGGATCGTTTTTTGTACTACGGGTTTACCTACCTGCCGCAGTTCCGTACCACCATCAAAACCATTATTTTGGAAATATTGCGGTATATTGTTTTCATAAACCTTGATAATGGTAACATCAACGGCGTTAAGGTTCACCGCCTCAAACGGCATCATTAAATGACCAGAATCCGGTAGAATAACACCTTTACCGGGGATAGTTACCGCCGGTAATCTATTCTCGAAGAATACATTGGCTGTATAAGGTTTAGTGAGTTTTTTGTTAGATATATTCTCGATACCCGGATTTACGGTTACCGTGTAGTTGCCTTCCAGCCTTTCGGGCGCGTAAACCTTAACTACACTGCCATCAATAGTATAAGCGGCATCGCCAATATTATTGATGCTGATCAAGCCGTTCAGTTCCTGGCCGACCATGATAGCATCCGAAAATTGAACTTCGGTATATTCATCATTATTTTGTACCGCGCGTACGGCTAATACCCTAAAATCGCCAATGGCAGGAACCACAAAAGCCTGGCTGCCTTGCTTATCTACATTAAGACTGCTGCCGTTCCAGTCAACGGTTAGAGCGTTAGCCTTATTCGACGCACGTTCAAGGTTGTTTACTGTAAAAGTGTGCGATTTGGTTGCCGCGTTATGCTGCCACGTTACTTTGGCTGATGATGAATAACTTACCGACAGTATTTTTTCAATTGCTTTAGGGTCTTCAGTATCGGCTGTTTGTATGCAGCCGCCCAGTTTCATCTTATCGATGGAGGTATTGGTGGCCGTACGTAAGCCTGCAAAGCTTACGGTAAAATCGGGCTTGATGATCTGAAAATCGAAACTGAAATTCTTGTATTCTTTAGGTACGTCAATTATCTTACCCAGATCAAAATCGGCCGAATAGTTTTCTCCCGGGTCCATTGTTTCTGACGGGGTAAATTCAATGGTACGGGCATCAACCCAGCGGGCCTTGCCTTTTATAGATGGTGAGAATTGAAACAGCTCGTCATCCAGTTCGCCACCTTGCTGGTGGGCAACCTGAACCTCGCCGGAAAGCTTGATGCGTATTACACCTTGCTTTGAAATTATGCCTGTTGTATAAGCTTCAATATACTTACTAAAAACAGGATCGACAGGTGGGTGCTTAGGTCGGTGGATGAAGAAATAACTTACAACGAAGATCAATACGAGGGCTACCCCGATAGTGATTAATCTTTTGCGATGTTTAAAAAGATCGTTCTCACTTTGCATAATAAAGGTTTAAATATTTTGAGTAAATATAAACCTCTTATCATATTAAGCAAATAAAGGCGATATTATTTTATCATCACGCCGGGCTTGTTTACTACAGGTAGCTTGATCAGGTTCATGTCCACAATACTCTCGGGTAAAAAGATGAATTTTTTATCAAAAATGTTTTTGCCAATGTAGTAACTCAGCCAGTATTCGTTACTCAGGCCAAAGGTTTCCTCGTCAATAGGTTCAATAAGCGCGAATGAATTTGGCTGTACGTTGGGTATCATATGGCGCAGGGTAGAGGTTTTTACCTGTTCGCCATCTTTTTCGCCGTAACCCTTGGCAGTGATCAGTACATTCTCGATAGCCTCATTCTTTAAATTGATGAGGTATACATACCAGGTTTTGCCCTCAACATTCTCACCCTCCAAAGCCACCGCTATAGCAATATCCTTAACCGTATTATCGGGAAGATCTTTAATCATTATACAAGTATTATACGTTTAACCTTTATTAACACGTATTTACGTGCCGGTTATTACTTCTTTTTGGTGAATTTTTTAGCGCCTTTTTTCGGCTCTTTACCGGCTTCACCAGCCAATGCCTTCAAATCCTCAAACGTAATGGTATTCGGGTCCTTATCCTTTGGTATCTTGATGTTTTGCTTGCCGTATTCAATATACGGCCCCCAACGGCCATTCAATATCTTAGCTTCCGGATCTTCATCAAAAACCTTGATCAGCTTTTCGGCATCCTTTTTACGCTTTTCGTTGATGATCTCGATAGCTTGATCTTCGCTTACATCCAATGGATCTAAACCCTTTGGCAGCGAATAGAACGCGCTGTTATGACGAATGTACGGGCCGAATTTGCCAATAGCCACGGTCATGTCCTTTTCCTCATAAAGGCCTACCTTTTTAGGTAGCTTGAATAATTCAAGGGCTTCTTCAAGCGAAATGGTTTCAATACTTTGACCACTGCGCAGGCTCGCATAAAGTGGTTTATTCTCCGCATCGTCATTATCACCAACCTGTACAAACGGACCGTAACGACCGATACGTACTGATATTTTCTTTCCGTTTTCGGGATGTACACCTAACTCGCGTTCGCCACGGGCTTTATCTGCTGTTTCAATGGTGTTCTCAACGTCCTTATGGAAAGGGGCGTAGAATTTACGGATCATATCCGTCCATTCCTTTAAGCCTTGTGCTATTTCGTCAAATTGTTTTTCAACACTGGCAGTAAAATTAAAATCGACAATGCCATTAAAGTACTGCACTAAAAAGTCGTTTACTACAGCGCCAATATCAGTAGGGAATAGCTTGCCACGCTCGGCACCGGTATTCTCCGATTTTTCCTGTTTAGATATTGAGCCATCCTTTAGAGTAAGCACACGGAAATTACGTTGCTTGCCATCACGATCCTCCTTAACTACATAACCACGGTTTTGTATGGTTGATATAGTAGGGGCATAGGTTGACGGTCGACCGATACCCAACTCCTCTAACTTTTTAACCAAACTTGCCTCGGTATAACGTGCCGGTGGACGAGAGAACCTTTCGGTAGCCGAAAGTTCCTGTAACTCTAATTGCTGGCCTTTTTGTAATGGTGGCAGCATAGCGTTATCGCCATCCTGTTGGTTGTCGTCCTCGTCATCGTTGCTCTCCAGGTAAACTTTCAGGAAACCATCAAACTTCATTACTTCTCCGCTGGCAACCAGATCTTCATTACGTGTTGATATACCGATCTTTGCAGTGGTTTTCTCAAATTGAGCTTCACTCATTTGCGAAGCGATGGCACGTTTCCATATCAGTTCGTACAAACGCTTTTCAGCGTTATCGCCATCAATGGTATGCTTGTCAAAATATGTAGGGCGGATGGCCTCGTGAGCTTCCTGAGCGCTTGCGCTCTTGGTTTTGTATTTACGTTGCTGATGGTATTGCTCTCCGTAAGCGCTACGTATTTCCTGAGCTGCGGCGTTCAATGCCAGATCAGACAGGTTTACCGAGTCGGTACGCATATAGGTAATGTTACCTGATTCGTACAAACGTTGAGCTAACGACATGGTACGCGATACCGAGTAGCCCAGCTTACGGCTGGCTTCCTGCTGCAAGGTCGATGTAGTAAATGGCGCTGCCGGTGAACGTTTTGCAGGCCTTGTTTCCAGCGAATCAACCGTAAAGTTGGCGCCTATGCAATCCTGTAAAAACTTCTCGGCATCTTCCTGCTTGGCAAAACGCTGAGGCAGTTCGGCCTTGAAAGCATTTTTACCCTTGCCAAATATGGCCACTATTTTAAACGCGGCCTCGGTTTGGAATTTATTGATCTCACGCTCGCGCTCAACAATTAACCTTACTGCTACTGATTGTACACGACCGGCAGATAACGATGGCTTTACCTTTTTCCAAAGAACAGGGGAGAGCTCAAAACCTACCAATCTATCTAACACACGGCGTGCCTGTTGGGCATTCACCAGGTTGTAATCTATCTTACGTGGATTATCTATCGCTTTCAGGATAGCCGGTTTGGTAATCTCGTGGAATACGATACGGCGTGTTTTATCCTCTTTTAAATTAAGCGTATCAAATAAGTGCCATGAAATAGCTTCTCCCTCGCGGTCCTCATCGGATGCCAGCCATACCGTTTCGGCCTCCTTAGCTAATTTCTTTAACTCGCTAACTACCTGCTTCTTATCGGCAGGTACCTCGTATCGTTGTTGAAAGTTATTGGCTATATCAATAGCATCCTCAGATTTCACCAGGTCGCGGATGTGCCCGTAACTCGATTTCACTGTGAAGTCTTTTCCGAGATATCCTTCGATGGTTTTTGCCTTCGCCGGAGATTCTACTATGAGTAAGTTTTTAGCCATTAACAGTTTAAATTTTCTGCAAATAAAATATAAAGAACGCTAAACGCAAATTTGTTTTGGTTTTAATTCGGTTTAAGCATTCGGCATCGGCGTATTAACGGTGGTTTTACAACCCTGTTCGGCAGTGTGTAAGTGCCTATTAAACCATGCACTTAAGGCCCGATGCAACAATGTAAATGGAGCGGGAAAATGCGGCGGATTTTTTTTTACATCAGGAAACCGCCGCCCAGCAGGTCATTGCCTTCATAAAACACAGCCGACTGACCAGGCGCTATGCCCGATACCGCATGGTGGAAGTCAACCTTCATGTGTTCGCCCATTTGTACTATGTGGCTATCCATACCGGCATCCTTGTAGCGTATCTTGGTAATCGCCTCAATAGGTTCGGTTATGGTTTCGTATTTTATCAGGTTAAGGTTTTTAACCCAGGCTTCCTTACGTTCTAACTCATTAGCGGTACCAAGTACCACGGTATTGGTTTCGGGGCGAATTGCGGTAACAAACATCGGCTTGCCCAAAGCAACACCCAAGCCCTTACGCTGACCGATAGTATAAAAAGGATAACCCTCGTGCTTGCCTACAACAGTGCCGTCGGTAAGTACGTAGTTACCTTTGCCTATCTTTTCGTCAAGGTCTTCAACCTTGTGGCGTAAAAAGGCACGATAATCATTATCGGGCACAAAGCATATCTCGTAGCTCTCGCTTTTACCGGCAAGTTCCATCTGGCCCATATCTAAAGCCATTTGGCGTATTTCAGGTTTTGAGAAACTACCCAGCGGGAATTTAGTACGAGCCAGATTTTTTTGCGATACACCCCATAATACATATGATTGATCCTTATTCAGATCCTTACCACGCGATATTACATAGCGGCCATTATCATGCTCACGAATGTTGGCATAATGCCCGGTTGCTATAAATTCACAGTCCAGTTTATCGGCACGTTTTAACAGGGCATCCCATTTAATGTGCGTGTTGCATAACACACATGGGTTAGGGGTGCGGCCGGCAAGGTATTCGTCAACAAAGTTATCGATAACGTAATCGCCAAACTCGTTGCGTATATCTAATATATAATGGGGAAAGCCATAGCTTACCGCAAGGGCGCGGGCATCGTTAATGCTATCCAAGCTGCAACAGCCGGTTTCCTTTGAGCTGCCGCCAGCAGAGGCATAGTCCCATGTTTTCATGGTAAGGCCAATAACCTCGTAACCCTGCTCGTGCAACATCACTGCCGCTACCGAACTGTCAACGCCGCCACTCATGGCCACCAATATCCTACCGTGCTTGCTCATATTAGCCGCAAAGATAATCAATGTTTTATACTCGATTATAAGCAGGTTCTATTTTGACGATTTTGTGATAAGTTTTAGCAGAGGATTTAAGCGGAATAAAGGTCAAGAATTTTCTTGATAAGCATTCCGCCGCATTTTCATTTAAATTAATGTTGGCTGTTTATCAATTTTTTATGTGAATTATATTCATCATTACTTTATCTGTGTATTTTAGTATCACGCTACAAATACAGTTTTAATATTCACAAATTCATGAATACCAAATAACCCTAATTCGCGCCCGTAACCCGACTGTTTGATGCCTCCAAACGGCAACCTTGGGTCTGATTTTACTAGGGCATTTACAAAGCACGAACCGGCCTCCAGTTTAGTTGAGGCGATTAATTCGCCATGCGCGGCATCCCTGGTAAACACAGCAGCACCCAACCCGAACGAGCTTTTGTTAGCCAACCTGATGGCATCGTTCTCATCCTTTGCGGATATAATGGCCGCCACCGGGCCAAATAATTCTTCCTCAAAAGCCAGGTTGCCTTCTTTAACTTTTGATAGTACCGTGGGTGGATAAAACGCATGATCGCCATTTGTAACCTCGCCGCCTAATAAACATTTTGCACCTTGTTTTATGGCTTGCTTTACCTGTTTATGTAATTCGTCGCGGAGGTCGGCACGGGCCATGGGGCCAACATCGGTACCTTCGGCAAATGGGGCGCCCACGGTTTTCTCCTTCATATATTTCACGAATAGGTCGGTAAACTCTTTCTCGACTGATTTAACCACAATAAAGCGTTTGGCAGCAATGCAGCTTTGCCCGGCATTTATCAATCGGCTGTTAACACACGTTTTGGCGGCAAGCTCCAGGTCGGCATCTCCGAGTATTACGTAGGCGTCGCTTCCGCCAAGTTCCAATACCGTTTTTTTGATTAGTGAGCCGGCTTTTTGGGCCACCTTCATGCCTGCGCCTGTGCTACCGGTAAGGGTAACGGCTTGTATATGTTTGTGGGCGATGATCTTGTCAACCTTATCGCTACCCACTAACAATGTTTGAAACACGTGTTGCGGAAAGCCTGCTGCCTTAACCATATCCTCAATGGCCAAAGCGCAACTCGGAACGTTGGAGGCATGTTTAAGCAGGCCGCAATTACCCGTCGCTAATGCCGGTGCCAAAAAACGAAACACCTGCCATAGCGGAAAATTCCAGGGCATTATAGCCAGCACTACACCAATAGGCTGAAAGCTTACATAACTTTTAGTGGCATCGGTTTCGATGATCTGGTTTTGCAGGAATGAGGGAGCATTATCAGCATAGTATTCGCAAACTGCGGCGCACTTTTCAACCTCGGCAATGCCTTGGGCTAATGGCTTGCCCATTTCTAAAGCCATTAGTTCGGCCAGTTGATCCTTGCGTTCATTTAATACCGATGATAGTTTATGTAACAGGAGGCTACGTTCGGCCTGCGGCGAATTACGCCAATTAAGCCATGCCGTATGTGTTTGATCTATCTTTTTATCAACCTGCTTATCGTTATGTGCGGCGTATTTCGCTACTCTTTTTAAGTTATATGGATTTACTGAATAAATATTCATCTTGATTGCGCTTTTGAATAAAATGCTCGTACAAGAAAAATGTTTTTACTGCCAAATAATATGACGTACGATATATTTAGCGTGAATTTGTGTGAAAATTTGCTCAAAGTGTTGTTTTAACACTTAAGGTAGCGGTTAAAATAGGGCTATATATGTTCCGTTTGTTAGTATTGAAACATTGTTTTTTGAATTTTTTATATAAAACAATGTTTTGCACAATCACTTTAAAATTAAAAATATGATTTTATTAAAAATTCAATAAAAATGCATTTAGCTATTGCAAAATTTGTAATGGAATATAGATTTGTGATACCCTAATTTTATAAAGATATGAATACCATTAACTTAACTTTTGAGCAAAAGTTGCAAGGCCTAATCCTTGCAGTAGTATGCTTTGCAGTGGCGGTAAACTATTTTCTATTGTAATTTTACCCCAACAAAAAAAACCTTCAGCAGGATACTGGCATGTAGTATCCTGCTTTTTTGTTTATAAGGGGTTAATTTTAGGGTGTTCTAACCTGGCCATTACCCTTTATCAGCCACTTGTAGCTGGTAAGCTCGACAAGCGCCATAGGGCCACGGGCGTGGAGTTTTTGAGTACTTATGCCTATCTCGGCGCCTAAACCAAATTGAGCGCCGTCGGTAAAAGCGGTAGAGGCATTTACATAAACAGCGGCGGCATCAACTTCATTAGTAAAACGGGCAGCATCGGTATCATCTTCAGTAATAATCGCTTCGCTATGTTTTGAGCTGTATTGGGCTATATGCGCTAAAACCTCATCAATACCTTTAACTGTTTTTATGGCGAGTTTATAATCCAAAAACTCAGTACCAAAATGTTCTGTTTGGGCTGGCTGAAGCAGGTCGGCAGGGTAGTTGCCATCGAGTATTGCATAAGCTGGTTCATCCGCGTAAATGATCACCTGCTTATCTGCCAATGGTTTTACAATAGTGGGCAGCTCAGCTGAGCGTGATTCATCGATCAACAAACAATCCAGCGCGTTGCATACGCTTACACGCCTGGTTTTGGCATTGAACACTATGGCAGCAGCTTTGTCAATATCTGCTGAGGGAGCCACGTAGGTATGCACAATACCCGCCCCTGTTTCAATAACAGGGACTTTACTGTTATCTCGCACATAGTCGATTAAGTTTTGACTGCCTCTCGGTATCAAAACATCAACCTTACCAACTGCGTTTAACAATGCATGTGTAGCCTCCCGGTCGACAGGCAGTAAGGTAGCCGTGTTAACATCAATATCATTGCTTTTTAGAACCTCGTGTATTATACTGATGATGCTGCGGTTTGAGAAATCGGCATCACTGCCGCCCTTTAGTACCGCTACATTGCCTGTTTTTAAACACAGTGCGAAAACATCAAAAGTAACATTCGGCCTTGCCTCATATATAACGCCAACAACGCCAAGCGGCACAGTCACCTTTGAAATATGCAAGCCATTATCCAGATGCCGGTCATCAAGTATGCGGCCTAAAGGACTATCAAGCTTGGTTACCGCTATAATATCATCAGTTATACCCTTAATGCGTTCGGCGGTAAGTTTTAGCCTGTCGTATTTTGGGTCGTCCTTGTCCATGCGGTCAAGGTCTTTTTTATTTTCGGCAAGAATATACTCTGTTTGAGCGATAGCGGCAGCGGCCACTTCGGTCAGTATCTTATTAATAACATCATTGGTTAGCAAGGCCATTTTACGGCTCGCCACCACGGCATTATCAAAATAGTGGTTAAAACTCATCGGTTTGTTTTATTGCAGATAAAGATAATCATAATGCACCAGTGGCTTTTGGTTCTTTTGGCCTATGCGTTCGCGCGCTTTTTCGGCACCGTATTCGGCTCTGCCTAAACCTATCAAACTGCCTTGGCTATCTATCAATTTAATAATGTCGCCTTTTTTAAAATCAGTATTGATGGCCGTAACGCCTACAGGCAACAGGCTCGTTGCCTTGTCGGATGTAAGGGCTTGTTTGGCGCCGTCGTTCAGTTCAACCACGCCCGTAGCCGATGTTTCTGAATGGGCTATCCATTTTTTTCGCCCCGAAGCATTTTTTTGCGGGATGAAACGGGTGTGGGGCATATCGCCATTTAATATACTGGTGAGTATATTATCCCTGGTGCCGTTAGCGATATGTACGGTTATGCCCAGCTGCGCTACCTTTTGCGCCATGTGGGTTTTGGTGATCATACCTCCACGCCCAAACTGCGATTTACGCTGGGACACAAATGCCGACAGATCAACACCTTTGCCGTTTACCTCGATGATTATCTTTGAAGTTTCCAACTGCGGGTTGCCATCATAAATACCATCCACATTGGTAAGTATTATCAATGCCTGCGCGTTAAGCATGGATGCTATCAGCCCGGCAAGTTCATCATTATCAGTAAACATTAATTCGGTTACCGATACCACATCATTTTCGTTAACAATGGGTATTACCTGGTGTTGCAGTAATATTTCAAGACAGTTTTTTATGTTGAGATAATGCAGCCTGTCCCTAAAGTCTTCTTTGGTAACCAATACCTGCGAGCAAAGTATATCAGCCTGCTCAAATAGCTGAGCATAGGTATTAATTAGTTTTACCTGACCGATAGATGCCAGCAACTGCCTTGCCGAGACAGCATCACATCTGTCAGATACAGTAATTAAACTACGCCCTGATGCCACCGCACCAGACGATACCAGGATAACCTCAATACCGTTTTTTTTGACCTCGGCGATTTGTTGTACAAGGTGTTCAATACGGTCTGTATCAGGCAGTCCATCGGCTCTTGTAAGTACATTTGAGCCTATTTTTATTATAATTCGCTTGTATTTTGTCGACATTTATGTCTTTTTGAAGCAAATAAAGTAATTTTAGATGGATTTGAGTATTTAAATATTCTTGAATAATCAATTTTATTTAAAAATTGATTATTTGATGATTTTTCAATCTTATTTGTGTTTTTTGTTTGTGAAAATGATGGTTTTTTATTTCGATTTACTATCAACCTCATGTACATCTAAAAACTTGATGTTTCGCTCAAGCCCTGAGAATTTGGCTCTTTTTACTGCCGATTTTTGGAATACCTTTTTAAATGTTTCTTCGGTGAGTTCTGTCCAGTCGTTCGATGAAAGGTCTAAAAGATCGGGGTGGGGGTTAAAGGCCGGCTCGTTATGTATAACCGAAAACCGGTTCCAGGGGCATACATCCTGGCAAATATCACAACCGAACATCCATCCGTCCATTTTATCTTTAAAGGCCGATGGTATCTCATTCTTTAGTTCGATAGTTAGGTATGATATACAGCGGCTGCCATCAACCACATAAGGGCCAACAATGGCATCAGTGGGGCAGGCATCAATACAGCGGGTGCAGGTTCCGCAATGGTCGGCTGTGGGTTCAATATCATATTCCAGCTCCAGATCGATAATCAGCTCAGCCAAAAAGTAAAATGAGCCCGATTTCTTATTGATCAGATTGGTGTTCTTACCTATCCAGCCTAAACCTGCTTTTTTGGCCCAGGCCTTATCCAGCACCGGTGCCGAATCAACAAATGCCCGCCCGCCAACATCGCCTATCTTTTCCTGAATAAATTGTAGCAGGTGTTTTAGCTTATCCTTAATAACATGATGATAATCGGCGCCATAAGCGTACTTGGATATTTTGGGCGCATCAGGGTCGGCTTGTAACTTATCTGTATAATAATTTAACCCTAATGATATTACTGACTTTGCGCCCTCAACAAGCAGGCGAGGGTCCAGCCGTTTATCAAAATGGTTTTCCATGTACTGCATTTCGCCGTGCATGTTGTTATTCAACCATTTCTCAAGTCGCGGGGCTTCATCCTCCAAAAAATCAGCTTTGGCAATACCGCAAAACAAAAAACCAAGCCGCAAGGCTTCTTCTTTTATTAGTTTGCTATATAAGGCTTTATTATTTAATGCCATTGCTTTTGTACCGATGGGGATATACTATTATTCAGCAAAATTAGGCAAATCTATTTTACTGTGAGAGCAAAATATTTTCACAACTATATGTTCTTTTAATGTATACTTGACATGATATTTTTATATTTAACTGACAATTGTGATTATTGAGTGCGTATGCTAAAACGGAAAAGCATTTATTTAATACTCTTATTTTTCTGTTTAGCAACAGCTAATACACATGCTGAAGGTATTGATACTACGTTAGTTAAAAAGATGCTGGTTGATGACCTGCAAAGCACAAATGATGGTGACCTTGCCCGTTATCTGAATAACTATTTTTTCAATACCCCATTTACGGATATACCTGCTGCCCGAAATTACATGACCGGCATGTTAAAAAAATATCGTTCTAAGGACGCCGCAGCTTTTGAACTTTTTATTAGTGGCGTAATTGAAAAAAGACTCACCAAATACAATCAAGCCGAACGTAACTTTAGTAAGGCGATAGCTATAGCACAAAAAACAGGAAATCATTATCTGTTATTCTCATTACATAGCAATCAAGCTTTTATACAGGCATCAAAGGGCAACAGCGCCGCTGCTATGATCAATTATCGCCTGGCGCAAAAGGAAGCCATCGCCCTTGATGATATTAACCGCCATATATTGCTGGCTATCAATATTTCTGATCTGTATTATAAAAACAACCTGTTTACGCAATCGCTGCAATATCTCGATCAGGCCGAGGCTATGGCAACATCCAGTAGGTCAAAGCAGTTTCATCACGAAAACTTTATATATTTCAATAAGGCCGAGATCTATTTTAAGATGAATAAGCGTGATTCATTGAACAAATATTACCGGTTACTGCTTAGCCCCAAAAGAGCACCGACAGGAATATATAATTTCAGGAAAAGAGCTGCCTATTTTGTTGAGATGGCGGAGGGTGAATACCCGAAGGCCATTAACGACATAAATACCTTACGAAATGATAGTCAATTCAGTTTTGGTGATGAGGATCTGATCTACTTGGCTGATGCCTATCATAAGGCAGGTATGAATGATTCGGCCAAGGTAACTATCAATACAGTTTTTAAAGCTATCGGCAAGGATCATAATCCTTTTCTTAAACATCATTTATATCAGATGCTTGGGCAAATAGCTTTAAGTGAAAGCGATAGGGCATCGGCTGCAAAATATCTCTCATTGGCGCTAACTAACCTGCAAGATCATACCGACCATATGGTACAGGTAGCCAACATTTCATCCGAAATGAAGATAGATCAAATAGCAGGCGATTTTATACGGCGAGAGGAACAATATAAACGCCAGCGCCTGATGCTCACCTTTGCCGTAGTTGTATCCGGATTATTGGTGGCCATTATCATTATGTTCTACCGCAGCGTAAGGCAAAAACGCTATTACGAGCAACTCATATATAAAAATAAACAGCAGGAACTTGCTTTTATAAATTCGCACGAAGTGCGCAGGCACCTGTCGAATATATTAGGCCTGGTTGATTTGGTTCAAGATAAAAGCCTTACCAATGATGAAGGTGACCGCATTATTAAAGATCTCCATCACTCTGCCGAAAGCCTCGATCGCGCAATCAAAAACATCTCCGAAAAATTAGACAGTTGACCTTTACCAGGTACATAAATCTGTAATTATTACAATTAATCGTGTTAGGGCATGCAATGGTATGTTGTTTGCTCAATGGTTAATTAATTTATGCAGATGTTTATGATAATAGTATATACCAGGATATGTTAAGTGTGATAGATGAGTTGCCGGGACATGTAGTAGGTATACACACTGTTGGTAGGATAACCGGTAAAGATATAAAAAATACACTCGAGCCTCTTTTAAACAGCATGGCGGGCACGCAACAGGAAGTAAATTATTTGCTGTTGGCTGAAAGCGGACTGGCTGATTTTACAGTAGGAGCTATGTTAGCTTACAGCATGCTGATCATAAAATATTATGCCCGTTGGAATAAGGTAGCCGTGGTTACCGACGATAACATGATACGCAGTATTACACGCTTTTTCAGGTTTTTGATACCCGGAATATCAAGGCAGTTTAATTTGAATGAAATGGACAAGGCTATACAATGGATAGCCCGAAAGGATATAAAACTAAATACCTATGACGACTGAGAATAATGATCACAACAGCGATCCTAAAAAGGAAACGACTGAAAATGGTAAAGATGAACACGATCTGGCCAAGGGTAATCAACCCACCGAGCAAAAGAAAGATGATGACGAGCGTGTACATACCGTAACACCCGATAATGATAGTGGCGACCCGGGGCCTCCGGTAGAAGAACGGACTAAAACTGATAACTAAAAACAACAAAGCCCGAAGTATTAATCAATTCGGGCTTGGTTGTTAAAAGCTATTTTTCATGTTATTATGCAATGTTTTCGCGCTCCAGTGGCCGCTGCCCAATATGCGACGAACGGTCATCAACGGATCTTGCTGGTCGCGTTTGGCTGATAGTTGGAAAGCCAGCTTAATGCCCCTGATCTTTAATTCGGGTAAACCATCGGTATTCCATAAACCGAAAGGGTAGGCAAAGTATTCAATCTTTTTACCGGTTATATCTTCAAGGCGTTTGGTTGGTTTATCTAATTGTATTTTCCAATCATCGCCGGTAAGCTTTTTAAAGTTATGATGATCCCAGGTATGGCTGGCGATGATATTACCCTCGTCAGATAATTCTTTGATCTGCTCGCTATTCATGTAATTTGTCCGGCCTATTGATACCGTCATGATAAAATACACAGCCTTGTAGCCATACTTTTTAAGTTCGGGTGCGGCTATGGTATACTGGTCAAGGTCGGTATCATCAAACGTAAGCATTACCGGCTTGCTTGGCAGCTCTTTGCCGTACACCAGGTAATCATATAACTGACCGGGCAAAATGGTATGGTAGCCACTATCGGCCAGCATTTTTATTTGTGCCTTGAAGTTTTCAGGTTCGATGATGTAATCCTTAGCGCTTTCCGAATCACGCGGCCGCCATTCACGTATTTGGTGATAGCAAATTACAGGCACTTGTGGCCTCGAAAGTATGGTTGTTGCATCAGCAGGTTTTGCGTGTACAGTTTTTATTGAATCGGTTGATGAACCTGTATTTGAAAGACTATCCGTAGATAAATTACCGTTAGATACTGATTGACAGGCTGTAAACAAAAAGCCCGCCAAACAGGTGATAGCAATAAATTGCTTTAGCATAAAAATAAATACAATAAATTTTAAAGGGCGCTAAAATATAAAATTCAGGCGCATAAAACCGGTAGGAGTAAAAAATAAAAAGCGACTATAAAACTATGCGTTTTCCCTGTTCGATGGAACGCTTGGCAGCGTCCAAAATCTGCATAACTATCATGTTATATTCGAGTGATGCCTGGTCGTTCTTTTCATCTATCTTACCATCAAGCACGGCGGCTAAATACAATAGCGGATCATTAAACGGTGCAGCTAATGGTGCGGCTTTACGTGTATTGCTGCTGTTCTCCTTTAAGCGTACTTGCAAATTATTACCATCAAGGGCATGCAGATAACCAGTGCTGCCAAAAACTTCCCAGTCTTTAATATTAAACGGCCAGTTCCATGAGGCTTCAATTTGCCCCATAGCATTCGGGTACTCAACCAATATGGTGGCATCATCCTCAACCTTGGGGTATACCTGGGGCTTGTAATGGCGGGCTATAGCGGTAACGGCAATGGGTTTTTGTCCTTTCATTATCCAGGTCATCAGGTCGGCGCCATAACAGCCAAAATCGTTTAGGGCACCCGCGCCGTTCAATACCGGGTCGGTAAGCCAGCTTAAAAACTCCTCGCTGCAACCAATTTCGCGCGGGCCTTTGTGGCCATCATGTACCACCATTTTGCGTACAGTGCCTATGCTATCGCTCTTTACCAGATCGTAAACCTCCTTGAACGAATTGTACCAGGTGGTTTCGTAATTGGTGAGCACTTTTATTTTATACTGATCGGCAAGTGTTTGTATGCGCTGCGCTTGCGTAAGGGTAGCGGCCAATGGTTTTTCAACCATTACGGGTATATGCAGCGGGGCACAGGTTTCAATAATATCAACGTGTTGTGCTACCGCGTTGTAACCTAAAACAGCATCCGGTTTTTGAGCCTTCAATGCTTGTTTTAAATCGCTGTAAAAAATGTTTTTAGGTACATTATATAACTTGCTGTACTTATCCCAAAGCTTTTTATTGGGTTCGGCAACGCCAACTATATCAACCTCGCCTTTACGGTATTGGTTCATTACATTATGCACATGATCGTGCGATAGGCCCGCGACAACCACTTTTAACTTACGTTGTGCAGATGCTGAAGTAAATATGCTGAATACAAGTATTACAGCGCAAATTATATGTTTCATTCTCATTAGGATAGATAGGTTATATAATTAAAACAGGGAAGGAGCGCCGCCCGGTTTTATTTTGCCTAAATGTTTGTATGCAGCTTCGGTAACCTCGCGGCCACGGGTGGTACGCATTAAAAAACCTTCTTGTATCAGGAAGGGTTCGTAAACCTCCTCAATGGTTCCTTCATCTTCGCCCACTGCGGTGGCTATGGTTTTTACACCAACAGGCCCACCCTTAAATTTATCAATAATGGTGGATAATATCTTGTTGTCCATCTCGTCGAGCCCATGCTCATCAACGTTAAGGGCGTTAAGGGCGTAGCGGGCTATTTCGGTATCAATGTTGCCATTACCTTTTATCTGGGCAAAATCGCGCGTACGGCGTAACAAGGCGTTAGCTATACGTGGGGTACCACGGCTGCGGCGGGCAATTTCGTAAGCGCCTTCATCTGTAATTTCAGTATTCAGGATGGATGATGAACGCATCAAAATAGTGGTAAGTAACTTGGCATCATAATACTCCAAACGCGCATTGATGCCAAACCTTGCACGTAATGGTGCAGTAAGCAATCCCGAACGGGTAGTAGCACCAACCAATGTGAACGGATTAAGTGTTATCTGTACCGAACGGGCATTGGGGCCGCTCTCCAGCATAATATCTATCTTGAAATCCTCCATTGCCGAATACAGGTATTCCTCAACCAGCGGACTCAAACGATGTATCTCATCAATAAATAAAATATCACCGGTTTCCAGATTGGTTAATAAGCCTGCCAGGTCACCGGGCTTATCAAGTACCGGGCCTGATGTTATTTTAATACCCACGCCCATCTCATTAGCGATAATGTGCGATAGGGTGGTTTTACCCAAACCCGGAGGGCCATGCAGCAATACATGATCAAGCGCTTCGCCACGCTGGCGGGCAGCCTGTACAAATATTTTAAGGTTGGCTAATATTTTATGCTGGCCAGTAAAATCTTCAAATGCCTGCGGGCGCAATACCTTTTCAATATCGCGTTCAACAGGACTTAAACGTTCACGTGCCGGGTCGAGATGCTCATTCATTGCCAACGAAATTAGTAATTTTTTACGATTACCTACAGCCCTAAAATGGATATAATTTATCGTTTAATACACGTGTTGGCACTTTGTTTGCGCCGATTTTTGATATGGCTTTTAGCCAAAGCGAACTAAATTATGGAACTGATTAAATGACAATTATGTTGCAACCCATTCATATACAAATCGTAAACGTAATTGAAGCCATTTATTATTATACTTTAAATTATGCAAGCTGATACGTTACCGATACCTGCAAAAGAGGTAGAAAGGATCATTGAACTTTCTGATTACGACCTTGACTATGGCAGTATGCAGGATCAATTTAAAGATCTTACTACCCTCGCGGCAAAAATAGCCGGTACCGAGATATCTCTGATCAATCTTATAGACACTTATACCTTATGGTCAATATCAAGGTATGGCCTGCCTGTTGAGCAATTGCCGCGCGAAGAAAGTGTATGCCAGTATACCATACTGGGCGATGATAACTTTGAGGTTGGCGACCTTACCTTAGACGAGCGCTTTAGGGACAAAGCCTATGTTAGCGGTGCCCCAAACCTTAGGTATTATTTTGGTGTGCCGCTACGCACAGCCCACGGAAATAATATTGGCGCGCTTTGTTTAATGGATACCGAAACCAAGCATCTTAGTGCCGAAAAGGTAGAGATGCTGAAATTAATAGCTGACGAAATTGTAAGTCGCTTACAGCTATATAAACATGCCCAGGATTTGAAACGGGAAGCTGCCGAGGCTATGGAGAGCAAGATGCGTGTAGCTCATGACATTCGAGGGCCGGTAGGAGGCATCATTGGGCTGGCCAACATCATTACCGATCAGGGTAGAGAAAATACGCTGGATGAGATGATAAAGTTTATTAATTTAATTTCAAAAAGCGGTAACTCTATACTTGAACTTGCCGACGAAATATTAAATACTGAATCATACAGATTAAGGGCGCGCGCCAACTCATTCAATCAGTTAGTACTGAAGGATACACTGGAGAAACTTTATGTACCGCAAGCGCTGAATAAGGGTATACATCTAACTATTACTACTAATGCCGATACAGAAAATGTGCCATTCTCGAAAAATAAAATATTGCAGATCATCGGCAACATAGTATCAAACTCAATCAAATTCACTCCGCAAGGTGGAGGGGTGGCTGTGGGTATTGATCTGCACTTGGGGGGCATGCAAAACACACTGATATTTACCGTTGCCGATAATGGCGTGGGTATGTGCCCGGATAAGATCGCGTCAATTTTAGCCGGCGAAGGTACATCAACCGATGGTACCTTTGGCGAGCATGGTTATGGGTTTGGCCTCTCATTAGTAAGAGATTTGATAGAGAGCTTAAGCGGAAACATGGACATCGCCTCTACACCGGGCGAGGGTAGTGTCTTTACTGTTACGATACCGCAACGTAAGGTTTAAAAAATAGAAAGCCCCACGCACTCGCTGCTAGGGCCTTCAAACCTAAACCTTATCACATAGCAGACAGGTGTCTGCTGGTACAATAGTAGTACAAAAAATCGAATTTGAATAATGAATTATACTATTTCTAATGCAATTTTAATACAAATTAACTATTGTTATATGATTTAAATAATATTTACTATGTTCATTCGTAAAGGATAATATTATTTATTTGTTAGTAAATGATATTAAAGTCACTTTATCAATAAGTTATCTATCAAAGAATCACTGCTTATGTCAAATAAACAGGTGACAAGGTTAAAAGCGAAATGAATGAATACACCGTACCACATGGTTTTTTCTTTTATAAAAATGTACGCTAAAAAAATGCTGAAAGGCAATAACCAATAAAGTGATATAATACTCATATGAATTAATGAGAACAGGGCTGCTGAAATAAAGATAGCCTGTTTAAGGTCAACTATTTTTAAGAGTGCATTTATGAGGTAGGCCCTAAAGCCAAGTTCTTCAGACAGTGCCGGCGACACTGCTACTGTCAATATCAGCAATATCTTACCGTACTTTAAGTGTGCGAAAGCATAATAGTAGTTAATGCTTTTATCAAACAATGTTTCGTTTAACCAGGTAATGGTATAATGAGTAAACATTGATAATATTAAGGCGATGCCTAAATACAGCGAAAGTTTCTGTAGCGAAAAATCGGGCCACTTAAGGTATGTTTTAACAACTTGCCAGTTAATGGCAACAAATGTTATATTAACCAGGGCAAGCGTTGCATCAAATATGGCAAGCCAAAACAGATCATCAAAATAATCCACAAAATTTATCAGGCAACATAGTAACAAGTGTATGCCAAAAAACAGCCCCACTTGTTTAAGCTGTTTTATTCTGTATGTTGTTTCGGGTACGTCATCATCAGTTTGGCTATGGCCACATGCGCCGCAGTAGCGGCTGCCGGTAATAACAACAGCCATGCAATTGTTGCACAGCTGTTTTTCCGTATTTTGAATGATCTCGGATGTATTCAGATCCATCTTAATTCAAAACTTTTCTGATCTTTTCGGCGTCCATAGCCGCTTTCATACCTCTTATTAGCCAGGTAACGATAAATATTTTTATAATGAGGCCACTCGCTATTGATTTAGGATCAACTACAGCATTTAGTATAATGATCAATCCATAAAGCGTTAGTGCTACTATAAAGGCTGTTAACGGTTTGCTGCGGCTCCACAGGGCAAGTAAAACAAATATGCCCGATAGTACAATGTTTAGTCCAAGCGTAAATCCGGCATCTTCAGCTTCCTGGTTCATGAAGTACATAATAAAGCCGAATATTGTGAACGAACCTGCTATCCAGTACAATGAATTGCCAGCCTTTTTCATGCTTGCAGCATGTGCGTCAAGGTCTATTTCCATTGACATACGATTGGCTAAAAAACTGTTTTGTTCTTCTTCAGTGCCTTTTAAGGGATAACCACAATTATTGCAAAAACTGTTGTCGAGTACAATTGCAGTGGAGCAGACAGTACAGTTACTGTTTACTTGCTGGGGGATAATAGGAGAGCTTTCCATTTCTTAAATACCGATAAGGTTTAAATTTTAACAACACTAAGATAACCGTTTTAGTTGGTTCGTAAAAAAAACAGTATGCATTTTTTTATAGCCTGCGGTTCTCTAAACCATCTTATAATCCAGATCGGTAAGGTCCTTTACCGAGCCAAATCCTATCACATCTTTTATCACCTTGCCGTCGGTCATTTCAACAGCGCGCACCAGCTTATCGGCACCAAATTTACTTTTAATGGCGTGCATGGTTTTCAGGGCGGTTTGTTTTTGCTCCATATCTTCAAACAAGCTGTACAGCATATCGCCATTGTCAACAAAATTGGTAACGGCTACACGCATTTGGGTAACGTAGGTATTCAGCACTGGTCCGCATCCTGTTTTCTCACGGAATTTATCTATTCGCAGGCGTATCATGCGCATCAGGCTAACAGCGTCCTGTACGGGTGTGGTAATGGTAAAGGCATCATCCCAACGTGTATCATCCTCATAGCGGGCAGTAAAACCAATCGACTTACAATAAAACTTATGATGCACCATCCGTTTCTCCAACGTAAGGCACAAGGTCATGAATAATTGGTCGATATACTCAATATTCTTACGCTTCTCAGCAGAAATCTGTCGCATGGCCTGCATGCCTCGGTAATCATGCGCCACAATATTGGTTTCAATAAAATTGAGGCGATAGTGCCAGTAAATACCATCAATACTTTTAAATATGGCTTTTAACCTTTGCGGGGTAGCATAGCGCATCTCAAGCGGTGTTTTAATGCCGTTACGTTCCAGCCGGTAACTCATATTGTTGCCTATGCCGGGCAGATCGCCAAGTCTTAACGGGCGTAAGATATCATCAATATTATCGGGCGTTATCATTACCAGGCCACCACGTTTTTTTCCTTGTACCGATGCCAGTTTAGCCAAAAAGGCATTAGGCGCAATACCTATAGAGCAGGTAAGCCAATCGCCTACCTTGTTTAAAATATCATGCTGTATCTGTTTGGCAATTTCAAAGGGCGTGGTATGGTCGTAATGGGTGAGGTTAACAATGGCCTCATCAATACTTTTGGGTACCACATCATTGCAATAATTACGTACAACGTTTATTATCTTTTTATGGAAATCGCGGTAGTGGGTAGGGTTGCTTTCTACCGGGATAAAATCAGGGCATTGAGCCATTACATCATTCAGGCGCATACCGGCTTTTATGCCGCGTTCCTTAGCCTCGGTTGATAGGGAGATCACGCAACCATATTTACCAGTGTACACACAAACCCCCACAGGGCGGTTGCGCAGCCAGTAGTTTACCTGCTGCTCGCAACGCGCGAAAAAGCTGTTCATATCAATAAACAGTACACGCGCTTCTGTCCGGGCCTCTATGGAGTTTTGATTCACAAAACAAAAATGCTAATAAAATTAGCAAAAGCAAAATTGTTTTATGATAAATAATATGCTTACAAGTACAACTGTGCTTGCGGCCCTTGATTAAAAAGCAGGTCGACAATACTCAGATCGGGTACAAAACCATTACGCTCCTCAAATACCTGAAAATATGGTTTATTATCCGTGATCAATCCTTTTTTAGGGTGGATGCTATCACGCAGATCGGCAACGTCCGGATATTGCGCCTCATAGCTTTCAGTGAACTTAATATCGGTTTTTATTTTCAGCAGCTTTAGTATCAGCTCCAGCACTTGCTGATTATAGTCGAACAGGTATTCGATCTTTTGCTCGTAAAACGGCGAGAAATCATCCTCGTAATATTCAAAATAAGCCGAACGACGGTAGCAAGCCTGCAAGCTCATCCAGTGTAAACGCTGCCAGTTAAAATCATAACTAATGCGTACATCTTTTATTTTAGTATGTTTTTTTGAACCTTTAATAACAGGCACCACCAAGCTTAAAACACCATCGGGCGAGTATATATTGGCGCGGTTACGATAGGTTTGCTTCGGGAAATGCTCCTCACGCTCTATCCATACATCGGGCTTATACTTATTAAATTGTGTAAAGTATGATACCGGTGGTAGATAAAACAAGGGGAGTACTGCGCCTTTATCGATCATATATTTTATGTTTGTGGTCAAATTTCGCAGAAATAAATGATAAACAAAGGGCTTTCATATATAGGTATCGGTTTTTTATACCTGGTATCGTTGTTGCCTTTTTGGTTTTTGTACCTCATTGCTGATGTTGTTTTTGTTGTAATATACTATGTTACAGGCTACAGGCGCAAGGTGGTTCAGCAAAACTTGCGCAATGCCTTCCCCGAAAAGAGCGACGAGGAAAGAAGTAAAATTGAATACGATTTTTTTCGCTATTTTGCTGACTTGATGGTGGAGATAGTAAAGGGTATAACTCTTTCGGAAGGGCAATTACTTAAGCGCATCAAAATTTTAAACATGGAGTTGATTGAAAATTACTTTGATCAAAACCGCAGTGTGATAGGGGCAGTAGGGCATTACGGTAATTGGGAAATGTCGGCATTACGTTTAGGTAAAATTACTGATAAACCAAGAATCATAGTTTACAAGCCGCTTACTAATAAGACATTTGAAAGTTTTTTCATATACGTACGATCTCGATTTGGAGCTACGCTGGTGGCCATGAAAAATACCCTGCGTAAACTCAGCGAGGTGCGCAGGCAAATTTCGATAACCGTTTTGGTGGCTGATCAAACACCGGTACGCCACGAGGCGCATTATTTTACCACATTTTTAAATCAGCCTACAGCGGTTTTTTTAGGGGTGGAGAAACTGGCCAAGATGATGAATTCGGTAGTGGTGTTTTGTGATGTTAAGCGGGTAAAGCGAGGGTATTACACCTGTACGTTTGTACCCCTTACCGAAAATCCAAAACAAACGGCCGAATATGAGGTTACTGAACTTCACGTAAAATATTTAGAGAACATGATAAGGCAAGAACCCCGCTACTGGCTTTGGACGCACAGGCGGTGGAAATTTAAGCCGGAGGATAAGCATTAATGAATTATACACCAAAAGTTGCCGCCGTTATTTTAAACTGGAACGGCCTTAAACACCTTCAGCAATTTTTGCCTTCGGTAATAGCCTCAACATGGCAAAACCTTGAAATTGTACTTGGCGATAATGGCTCAACCGATAGTTCGGTAGAGTGGGTTTCGAGCGTTTATCCATCGGTAACTATTATCAAAAATGATGAGAACTATGGCTTTACTGGCGGATATAACCGCGTGTTGGATAAAGTAGATGCTGATTATTTCATCCTGCTAAATTCAGATATTGAGGTACAGCCCGACTGGATAGAACCTGTTATCCGTTTAATGGAAAGCGATGAGTTGATCGCCGCTGCATCGCCAAAAATACGCTCGTATGCTGATAAAAAGATGTTTGAGCATGCCGGTGCTGCCGGTGGTTTTATTGATCACTTAGGTTATCCGTTTTGCCGTGGACGAATATTTTATGAGATAGAGGAGGACAAGGGTCAGTACGATCAATCGGGTGAAGTTTTTTGGGCATCGGGCGCGGCGCTGTTCATCAAAAAGAAATATTGGCAGCAGTCGGGTGGGTTTGATGAGCGTTTCTTCGCCCACATGGAGGAGATCGATCTTTGCTGGCGATTAAAGAACATGGGCTACAAGGTAATGTATTGCGCCGAATCAAACGTTTACCATGTTGGCGGTGGTACATTAAATACCGAAAATCCATTCAAAACCTATCTTAACTTCCGTAACAATCTATTGCTGTTAAAGAATAACCTGCCGTTTGGCCGGGCTACTTTTGTTATTGGTCTGCGTTTTTGGCTGGATCTGCTGGCGTTATTCCGCTTTTTGGGCGAGGGTAAACGTAAGGATGCCTGGGCGGTGAGCAAAGCCCATCAAAACTTTGTGAGGCAGTTGTTCAAATCATCAAAGCAAAAAGGGGATAAGCGCGGCAGTATTAAATCGCTTACGGGAATGTATAAAGGCAGTATAGTATCGGCCTTTTTTGTGGGAAAGAAAACAAAGTTTACCGATATACCTGCTGAATTCTTTTACAAGTAGGAGAGTGCATCCTCATAACAAAAACGGCTCGCCTTATAATTAAAGCGAGCCGTTTTTGTTTATTGATAAACTTCTTTATTGGCCGAAGCTAAAGTGTTTTTTAGTAGTCCGACGATGGTCATCAAACCAACGCCGCCCGGTACCGGGGTTATCCATGATGATTTTGGCGCCACGTTCTCAAAATCAACATCGCCATATAATTTATAGCCCGATTTTGTTGTGGTTGATGTTTCGCGATTCATGCCTACATCGATCACTACCACACCATCCTTAACCATATCGGCCGTGATGAAATTCTTTTTACCGATGGCTACGATCAATATATCAGCATCCAGCGTAAATTTTTTGATATCAGGCGTGCGGCTATGGCAAATAGTTACGGTACAGTTACCCGGTTGAGTGTTGCGAGCCATCAATATGCTCATTGGCGAACCAACAATATTACTACGACCAACCACCACGCAATGTTTGCCCGCGGTTTCAATGCCATACTCCTTAAGCATCAGCGTAATACCATAAGGTGTAGCCGGAATGAATGATGGCAAATTACGCTGCATACGGCCCAAATTTACCGGGTGAAAGCCATCAACATCCTTACGGTGATCAATACGCTCGGTTACCTTCTCCGGGTCGATGTGTTTTGGTAAAGGTAGCTGAACAATAATACCGTCAATATCGGCATCAGCATTAAGCTCCTCTACTTTTTTCAGCAGTTCTTCCTCGGTAACGGTATCTTCATAACGCACCAGTGTCGATTTAAAACCCACCTTTTCGCAGTTCTTCATCTTGCTGGCCACATAGGTTTCGCTGCCACCATCGTGCCCAACCAATACCGCCACCAGATGCGGCTTTCTGCCGGTTTTTTCTAAAATTACAGCCGCTTGTTCGGCTATCTCCACCTTAAGTTTTTCTGATACGTATTTTCCGTCTAATAAATTCATTAAGCCCCCTAACCCCCTAAAGGGGGAATAAAAGTTTGGCTCCTCAATCCCCTAATGAGAAGCAATATACAGCCGTTGACAACACCCCCTTCAGGGGGCAGGGGGGCTAATCCAATTTAAGCACCGCCATAAACGCGCTTTGAGGTATCTCTACGTTACCTACCTGGCGCATGCGTTTTTTACCTGCTTTTTGTTTTTCTAATAATTTACGCTTACGCGATATGTCACCACCATAACATTTAGCGGTTACGTCTTTACGCATGGCTTTTACCGTTTCGCGGGCAATGATCTTGGCACCGATGGACGCCTGTATCACGATCTCGAACTGCTGGCGAGGTAAAAGCTCTTTCAATTTCTCGCATATCTTTTTACCAAAATCGTAAGAGTTGCTGCGGTGTATCAATGATGATAGCGCATCCACAGGCTCGGCATTCAGGCGTATGTCCAGTTTTACCAGATCCGACTGGCGGTAGCCTATCTGATGGTAATCAAACGAAGCATAACCCTTAGATATGGTTTTCAGCTTATCATAAAAATCAAATACGATCTCGCCCATTGGCATCTCAAAAATGAGTTCCACACGGTCGGATGTCAGGTATGATTGATTAACGATAACACCACGCTTGTTGATACACAATGACATTACCGGGCCCACAAATTCAGATTTGGTGATGATGGTAGCCTTAATGAATGGCTCCTCTACATAATCAATCTTGCTTGGGTCGGGTAGGTCAGACGGGTTATTTACCAGCAGACCGTCGCCTTTGGTAGTGTATGCGATGTACGATACGTTGGGAACGGTAGTAATTACCGTCATGTTGAACTCACGCTCTAAACGCTCCTGGATGATCTCCATGTGCAACATGCCCAGGAAACCACAACGGAAACCAAAGCCTAAAGCCGCTGATGATTCCGGTTCGAAAACCAGTGAAGCATCATTTAGTTGCAGCTTGGCCATTGATTCGCGCAGTTCCTCGTAATCTTCAGTATCTACCGGGTAAATACCGGCGAATACCATTGGTTTTACTTCCTCAAAACCTTGTATACCTTCGGCACACGGGCGGTCAACGCGGGTAATGGTATCACCAACCTTAACCTCACGCGCTTCCTTAATACCTGATATGATATAACCTACGTCGCCGGTTTTAATAACATCCTTAGCCAGCGGACGTAATTTTAAGGTACCCACCTCATCAGCAAGGTATTGCTTTTCGGTAGCTACGAATTTTACTTTATCATTTTTGCGGATCTCGCCGTTAACCACCTTAAAGTAAGCGATGATACCACGGAACGAGTTGAAAACCGAGTCGAATATCAAGGCTTGCAACGGTGCTTCCGGATCACCAACAGGGGCGGGCACACGCTCAATAATGGCGCGTAAAATGTCGTGCACACCCATACCGGTTTTGCCGGATGCCGCTAAAATATCCTCACGTTTACAACCTATCAGATCAACAATCTGGTCTTTAACCTCCTCGGGCATAGCGCCGGGCAGGTCCATTTTGTTCAGTACCGGGATTATCTCCAGATCATTGTCCAGCGCCAGGTACAAGTTCGAGATAGTTTGTGCCTGTATACCTTGTGCGGCATCAACAATCAATAAGGCACCCTCACAGGCTGCAATTGAACGTGATACCTCGTATGAGAAATCCACGTGTCCGGGAGTATCGATCAGGTTCAGCGTATATTTTTCACCGTCGAGCTCATAGTCCATTTGTATGGCATGGCTTTTAATGGTGATACCGCGTTCGCGTTCAAGATCCATATCGTCAAGCAACTGGGCCTGGCTTTCGCGCTGGGTAATGGTGTTAGTATATTCAAGTAACCTATCGGCTAAAGTGCTTTTGCCGTGGTCAATGTGGGCGATAATACAAAAGTTACGAATGTGCTTCATCAGAACCGCAAAAATAGCTTTTTGCAATGATAAATTTGCACGGCCTGTTACGGATATTTATTAACGCTAAATTTAGCTTTATGAAAGCATTACTTAACGCCGTTGAACAACAATTAAACGAACATATAATTCGCTATGAGCCCGTAAGTGGCGGCGATATTAATGATGCATATTGTTTGCATACCGATAGCGATACCTACTTTATAAAGATAAACAGCAAAACCCGCTTCCCCGGCATGTTCGCTGCCGAAGCAAAAGGACTAAGCCTGATAGCATCAACCAATACTATAGCTACCCCACGGGTAATATTACAAAGCGATGCAGGCTATAATAGTTACCTGTTGCTTGAATGGCTCGATACTAAAAGTGCCAACGCAAGTGATATGCAAGCGTTGGGCGAACAATTAGCCACTATGCACCGTGTAAGTGCCGATAGCTTTGGCTTGCCCTACAATAATTATATGGGCTCGTTACATCAAAGCAATAAACAATACCTCCGCTGGGCTGATTTTTTTATTGAGGAACGCCTGATGCCCATGGTTAAGTTAGCAGTAGATAAAAGCCTACTTAATAATAATGACCTTAAGCAGTTCGATAAACTGTATAATAACCTCGCTAACCTGTTTGATGAAGAAGCACCGAGCCTTATTCATGGCGATTTGTGGGGAGGCAATTACCTCATAGCAAATAACGGTAAACCTTACCTGATCGATCCGGCGGTAAGCTACGGACACCGGGAGTTTGATATCGCCATGACCACACTATTTGGTGGCTTCAGTAATGATTTCTACACTGCATATAACGATGCTTTTCCATTAGCTACAGGCTGGCAGCAACGCTTGGCTTTATGGAATATATACCCATTACTGGTACATCTTATTTTGTTTGGAGTGATGTATAAGCAACAAGTTATGGGTAATTTAAGCAAGTATATATAACTTCTAAAATAAGGTTGCATTATCATGCAATTGTAATACAGGTGCATTGTATCAAACATGTTATGGTGTTACAACTATTGCCGCTGCTTTATTGTCTACATTACCGGTGATCACTTCACATCATCGATAAAATAGATGAGCTTTAAAGCTTTCATTATTGCAGGTCTTTTATTTGCTGTGTTTTCGCTCAGTCTAATTTCCTTTGATACCCAACATAGCCATATTGCTGACGATGATGGGCGGGCATTATTTATAAAAAATTGCAGCGCGTGCCACATGTTGCCCGATCCTGCCAGTTTAACTAAACAGATATGGCATAACCATGTATTACCGGTTATGGCTGCCAGGCTGGGTATTATCTATCCGGCATACGATCCGCTGCGAGGCTTATCTGCCGAAGAAAAGAAGATAGTGAACAATAATTATATTATCCCTGATCAGCCGGCCATGAGTGATGCGGACTGGAAAAAGCTCAGCGATTATATTGTCAGCAACGCGCCGGATACTGTAGTGATAGATGAATCACGCCTCACTCGTAACGCCCCGTTAAAAGCATTTAAACGGCAGGATATTGTGCTTGATGGGCAGCAACCATCGTTAATAACCGGCCTGAAGTACAACAATGCCAAACAAACCTTGTGGATAGGCACACTCAACAACAAAGTTTTAAGGTGGAAATATGGGAGAGGAGTAACCGGGACGATTAATACATCAAGTCCGGCAGTTAGTTTCGTGTTTAAAAATGATACTACGTACCTCACACAAATAGGCAAACTATATCCAACAGAATTAAGCACGGGTTTAATATCTCAATACGTCAATGGCACCAACCCAACGCTTTTGCCTGCACTGCACCGGCCGGTTAGTATAGCTGTTGATGACATGAATGGCGATGGCTTGCCCGAGATAGTAGTTTGCAGCTTCGGTAACAAAACAGGTCAACTATCATTATTCAGCAAAAAGAAAACTAATGGCAACTATTCAGAAAAAGTATTGCTGAAGCTGCCCGGCGCGGTAAAATGCTATATACGGGATATGAACGGTGATGGCAAAAAGGATATTGTAGCCATGTTTTCGCAAGGCGATGAAAGTGTGTATGTATTTTATCAAAAGGATAAACTGAAATTCACATCAAGCAGGGTGTTACGCTTTCCGCCGAATTATGGCACTACTGATATGGTGCTTACTGATTTTGATCGCGATGGTAAAACCGACATTATTACCGTACATGGCGACAATGCCGATTACTCCAATATTTTAAAGCCTTATCATGGCATCCGCATCAATATAAATAATGGCAATGGTAAGTTCAGCGAGAAATATTTTTACCCTATATATGGTGTTACCCGTGTGCTGGCTGATGATTTTGATAAGGATGGCGATACCGACCTGGTGGCTACCGCGTTCTTTCCGGAATTTACAAAGCTGATAGATGAATCATTCATTTACCTGGAGAATGTAGATAATAAGGCTTTCAAATTTAAATCGTACACCACAAAAAACGCAACGCCCATTAAAACGCTCACGCTTGAAAAGGCTGATGTTGATGGCGATGGTGATCTGGATATTATAACCGGGCATTTTGCCCAAAGTCCCGGCGCTGTACCTGATAGCCTTGATACCAAATGGCGATCTGCCAATTATGGTTTATCTATATTTTATAACCAGTTGTATCAGCCTAAGAAGGTGAAACAGTAATTACAGAAGGCCAAAAATATCTGCCGGTTTTCAACGCTTTCCATAAATCTTATTAGTTAAATAGCTGCCTTTGCAAAATTTGTTAAGCTATGTTTAGATAGTGTTTTACATGCAGCTCAAACACTTAGCTATTATAATAGTTTTTAGCTATTTAGCATAGAATTTATTGATTGTGATTCTATTTTTCAATGCTCTACTTTTATCACGTTTTTAAATCAATAGTTGCAATTTAATGTTTAACCTAATAAACTTTTAATTATGGAAAACGGATCAAATGACATCAGTAAATGCCCGTTTCACAATGGGGCGATGAAACACAATGTTGGCGGCGGCGGTACCCGTAACCGCGACTGGTGGCCAAACCAGTTGAAGGTTGGCATCCTGCGTCAGCATTCATCGCTAACTAACCCGATGGATAAGGATTTTAATTATGCCGAAGCTTTTAAGAGTCTTGATCTGGAGGCCGTAAAAAATGACCTGCACGCGTTAATGACCGATTCGCAAGAGTGGTGGCCGGCAGATTTTGGTCATTACGGTGGCTTGTTTATCCGCATGGCATGGCATAGCGCCGGTACTTACCGTGTAGGTGATGGCCGTGGAGGTGCTGGTGCCGGTATGCAGCGTTTCGCGCCGCTTAACAGCTGGCCCGACAATGTGAGTTTGGATAAAGCCCGCAGACTGCTTTGGCCTATCAAACAAAAATATGGCAATAAAATATCATGGGCCGATTTGATGATCCTGACCGGAAACATCGCGCTGGAATCAATGGGCTTTAAAACCTTTGGCTTTGCCGGTGGGCGTGAGGATGTTTGGGAAGCCGATGAATCAGTATACTGGGGCGAGGAAACCACCTGGCTTGGCGGCGACCTGCGTTATGCGCATGGCTCCGAGGGGGTAAGCGGGCATGGTGTGCTGGTGTCTGACGATGATGCCGATGGCGATGTACATTCCCGTAACTTGGAAAAACCACTTGCAGCCGTACAAATGGGCTTGATCTACGTAAACCCCGAAGGGCCGGATGGTAACCCCGACCCGATATTAGCCGCTAAAGATATACGCGATACTTTTGGCCGTATGGCGATGAATGATGAAGAAACCGTAGCCCTTATAGCAGGTGGCCATACCTTTGGTAAAACCCACGGGGCTGCCTCTGCCGATAATGTAGGCAAAGAGCCCGAAGCCGCAGGTATAGAGCAGCAAGGCTTTGGCTGGAGCAATGGTCATGGTTCAGGTAAAGGTGCTGATACCATTACCAGCGGATTGGAGGTGATATGGACAAAAACACCAACCCAGTGGAGCAATAACTTTTTTGAGAACCTGTTTGGTTTTGATTGGGAGTTGACCAAAAGCCCGGCAGGCGCGCACCAATGGGTAGCAAAAACCGACGAAGCTATTATTCCGGATGCTTATGATAGTGCTAAAAAACATAAGCCTACTATGCTGACAACGGACCTGGCTTTAAAGTTCGATCCGGCATATTCGAAAATATCAAGACACTTTTTTGAGAACCCGGATGCCTTTGCTGATGCTTTTGCGCGTGCATGGTATAAGTTAACACACCGCGATATGGGCCCACGTGCACGTTATTTAGGCCCTGATGTACCAGAAGAAGTGCTGCTATGGCAAGACCCGATCCCGGCGGTTGACCATGTTTTGATAGATGAAAATGATATATCATCCCTGAAAGAAAAAGTACTGGCATCAGGCTTAAGCGTAGCCGAATTGGTATCTACCGCCTGGGCTTCTGCCTCAACATTCCGCGGATCAGATAAGCGTGGTGGCGCTAATGGTGCCCGTATACGTTTGGCTCCGCAAAAATACTGGCAGGTAAATACTTCATCACCTGTACAAAAAGTATTGGGTGTGTTAGAGGGTATTCAAAAAGAATTTAACGCGGCGCAAACCGGCGGTAAAAAGGTTTCATTAGCCGATCTGATAGTACTGGCCGGTAACGCCGGTGTAGAAAAAGCGGCTAAGGATGCCGGGCATGATGTTGTGGTACCATTCACCACAGGTCGTATGGATGCCTCGCAGGAAGATACCGATGTAGAATCATTCGGTTACCTTGAACCGCTTGCTGATGGTTTCCGCAACTATCGTAAAGCAAAACTGCGTGTATCAACCGAAGAATTATTGATCGACAAGGCGCAACTATTAACGCTTACCGCGCCTGAACTGACCGTATTAGTTGGTGGCCTGCGTGTATTAGGTAACAACTACGATGGCTCAAGCCACGGTGTATTTACCACTCGTGCCGGACAGTTGACCAATGATTTCTTTGTAAACCTGCTGGATATGGGCACCGCTTGGAAAGCGGCATCGCAGGATAGGGAAGTTTACGAAGGCAGCGATCGTGCTACCGGCGAAGTTAAATGGACCGGCACCCGCGCCGATCTGGTATTCGGTTCAAACTCCGAACTACGCGCCATTGCCGAAGTATATGCCAGTAGCGATGCACAAACCAAGTTTGTTAATGATTTTGTTGCCGCTTGGAGCAAGGTAATGAATCTGGACAGATATGATCTGGCTTAATGCCGAACACTGATCTTACAATTAAAAAGACACCTCAAAAGGGTGTCTTTTTTTGTTGATACGAGTTTGAATAGTGATGTGTAAAACAGGGTATCACAATTTAATATACAACCTGTGTTTGCCCATAATATTAAATTTTACCACAGCTAACTTTAAGCACCTCCTGAACAATATAAACTATCACAGCATTTTGTATTTAGCTGATACTTGATACACGGCAACCAATTTTATTAAACACACCACAAAATGATAAACATCTACAAAAGCATCCAAGCGGGCAGGTTCTTCCTGTGGCTGGCAATTGGTTTGCTTATGGCAAACGTTGTATCGGCGCAAAGCGTTCCGGCGGCAACACGGTCAGATATTAAGGTTACTGCATTATTGAACGTGCCCTCGGGTTGTTCCCGCTTAGCACGCGATCCTGTTTCAGGACACTTATTCTTTGTAAACCAAAATGGCGATGTGTATGAGGTATTGGCTAATAACACCAGCGTAAAGCGGGCAACCAAAGCCGACCATAACATCACTCTACTACAGGGTATGGCATTTAAGGGCAATACACTTTTTTTAATAGGCAACCGTAATGCCGATAGTATAAGTTACGAGGGCAAGATAGTTAAGGGAGTATTGCAGGCCAACGGCACCCGCGTATGGTCGCCGGTTTTAACAACCGAAAAGTATGGCTATACCAATACTGCTTACAATCATGGCTATAGCGGCATGGTTATCAGTCCGGATAGTAATTATATATTTTTGAGCAGTGGCTCACGCACCGATCATGGTGAGATACAAACCCGCGCCGGGCTTGCACCGGGTTTGCGCGAGCAGCCATTAACATCGGCCATATTCCGCATCCCTATAAATTCTAATAACATCATTCTGCCTAATGATTCGGCACAGCAGGTAGCTTTGGGGTATTTATATGCTGATGGCACACGTAACTCCTTCGACCTGGCATTTGACCGTAACGGAAACCTGTACGGCTGCGAAAACTCAGGTGATCGCGACGACCCGGATGAAATGAACTGGATAAGGCAGGGGAGGTTTTACGGTTTCCCGTGGGTAATGGGTGGCAATGAAACGCCGATGCAATTCGCGGGATACGATCCATCAAAAGATAAGCTTATTGATCCACGTAGCACCGGGTTCAAAAAAGGCTTTTTCTATAACGACCCAACTTACCCAAAACGACCAAACAGAACTTTTACCGGGCCAATCATCAACATTGGTGCTTATGCCGATAAATACCGTGACCCGGCAACGGGAGCCATTCGTGATGCTAATGGCGATGGCTTGAAGTTCGGCACATTCACCAGCCACCGCTCACCGCTGGGTTTGGTGTTTGACCGTGATAGTTTACTTACGGATGAATTTAAAGGCCACGGCTTTGTGATGGGCTGGACAAAGGGCGCTACGCCAACATCTGTTGAGATGGGCCCGTTTGATGACCCTGGGCAGGATCTGCTGCATATCCAGTTGATATATGATGCCGCTACCGATAACTATAAAATGCAAACGCAACGCATTGTTGGCGGCTTCAACAACCCTGTAGATGCCGAGATGGTGGGCAATATTATTTATGTGCTTGAGCTTGGTGGGTCATCACCCAAAATATGGAAGGTTGAAATGCCGAAAGCGGTAGCATGCGATGCGAATGCTTACATAACCCGCGAGCAGTACAATAATATTACAGGCAGCAAGGTTAGCGATTTGACAAGTAACAGCAATTACCCTAACAATCCATCGTCAGTAACCAGGCTTACATCATTTGAAGCGCCGATAGGGGTAGGCGATAATTACGGTGTTCGCATAAGGGGGTATGTTACAGCCCCGGCTACCGGAAATTATACCTTTTGGCTTGCCGCCGATGACGCTGCCGAGCTTTGGCTGAGTACGGATGCCACCGTTGCCAACAAGAGAAAAATAGCATCTACAACAGCATATACATTATCGCGTGTGTATACTAAATATCCATCGCAAAAATCAGCCACTATCAGGTTAACAGCGGGTCGCAAATATTATATAGAGGCATTGCATAAAGAGAATGGGGGTTCTGATAACCTGTCGGTAAAATGGCAACTACCCAATGGCACAACTGAGCTGCCAATTCCATGTTCAAGGCTATCACCTTACATACAGCCCAATACTTTGCAAACTTTAGCTATAGATGCCGATACCGCAGCTATTACGCCGGAAAACAGCGTACAGATATACCCGAACCCGGCCAACAGTGTAATCAACATCAGCTTTAAAGCAGAAACTGCCGGTAATGGCGAGGTTTACCTTACCACATTGCAGGGGCTGAATGTGTACCGGTCGGCAATAAAAATAAATAAGGGGCAAAATACTTTAACGGTAAATAGTAGCAAATTTGGTCAGGGTATTTACGTTGTGCATACCAGGTATGATGGTGGAGATCACGTAAATAAAGTAATTATTGAAAAGTAGTTAATGCTGGTGTTTTACCTCAAGCTCATCAATAGTCAACTTGTCGATATGCAGGTTATTTATCCTGGCTCTTTTAACGGATAGTTGCCCCAGTTTGAACGCTCCAACAGCAAGCGCGCCTATGGCTATGGCACCCACAGCTAAACTGCCAAAAGCCACTGCGCCGGTAGCAATAGCACCAGCTGCATTTGCACCAACGGCTAATGCGCCTTTTTTAATTATGGTCGGTTTCGTTATTGGTTTTTTGAATTTGAACATGGTAGTGTATTTATCGAAGTAACACACCACAAACTCAAGGGTTTTAAGAAAAATAGGGGATAAACAAAAAAGCCTGTAGATAAAATCTACAGGCTTTAATACTTTAATGGTATCGTCGGGATGGCAGGATTCGAACCTGCGGCCTCCACATCCCAAATGTGGCGCGATACCGGGCTACGCTACATCCCGAAAGGGTTTGCAAAGGTAAAATTTTAATGCTTTAATGCAAAATAAAATTTAATCATTTTTATCAGTTTCCTGATGTAATGCTTTGCTATGTTAAAGTACTTCGCTTTGCTAAACAGTAGTTGTTTTTTCTGAAGCGCATGCAAAAGTAAGTTTTTAATGGTTAATTGCAATAGGCTGCAAACTTAAATATATACTATATGCTATAGTTGGCAGATTATCAGCAGAATAATTTTTTATTAATTTATTTCACGCATCACAATCAGTCTTATTAAAGCAAAAAAGCCCGTATTAAACGGACTTTTATATATATACTACTTTAATGAATGATCAGTTTTAACCCTCCGGGTATTTACGGAATATGCTGTTTATGCGCATTTGTATCACGCCCAAAAATGCTTCGCGAAATATACGGGTCGACATTTTTGATTCGCCGGCAGTACGGTCGGTGAAAATTATTGGTACCTCAACCACCTTAAAACCATGTTTAATGGAGGTGTACTTCATCTCTATCTGGAAGGCGTAACCCACAAACTTTATTTTGTCGAGCTGTACGGTTTCAAGCACCTTGCGTTTGTAGCACATAAAGCCAGCGGTGAAATCCTGAATATCAATACCGGTAATCATGCGTACATATACTGATGCGAAGTAGCTCATCAAAACCCTGCTCATGGGCCAGTTTACCACGTTGACGCCCTTTATATAGCGTGAGCCAATGGAGGCATCAGCACCATCAATACAAGCCTGGCGCAGTTTTAACAAATCGTTAGGGTTGTGCGAAAAATCGGCATCCATTTCAAAAATGAAATCGTAATGCCGGGCTATGCACCACTTAAAGCCATGAATGTAGGCTGTACCTAAACCTTGCTTACCTGCCCGCCTCTCCATAAAAAGGCGATCGGTATATTCGGTTTGCAGGCTCTCAACTATTTGCTGGGTGCCATCAGGCGAGCCATCATCAACAATAAGGATATGGAAATCATGCGGGAGGGAGAACACTTTACGTATCATTCGCTCAATGTTCTCCTTCTCGTTATAAGTAGGAATTATTACAATACTATCAGGCACTACAGGTAAACGCTATCGTTAAAAAAAAGTATGCAAAGCAAACAAATTTTTTAAACAATCGGGTTATCAGGATGAATTTCCTGTGTTTTATTGCCTTTAATATCTAAGGCTCCACCAATGGTATCATCGGCCAAATAGCTGCGTTCCTTTATATGCGGACTAACAAATAAGAACAACACAAAGAAAACACCGATAATACCTACAAAGAGCCAAAAGTATTTATCGCCCTCAAAGTATGCGAAAAAGCCTTTTTCAGAAATGTTCTTGTTGATCAGCGTAGTAAAGAATGTACCTACCGAATAAGTAAGGTACCATATACCGGTCATGGTGCTTTTCATTGATGGTGGCGATTGCGTGTAAGCGTACTCCAAACCCGTAATAGATACCATAACCTCACCAGCAGAAAGAATAATGAAAGCCAATATTTGCCACCACATTGATGGTTGATGGCCATTTTGCAGACTGGTTTGTATCAGAGCGATAACTACAAAGCTAAAACCTGTAACAAATAAACCAGCACCAATTTTACGCAATGGCGTGACCTTAATACCAAGTTTTTCAACCAATGGATAGATTCCGTAATTGAATACAGGGATCAATAATAGTAAGAAGATGGCATTTGCAACTTGTAATTGTGATGGTAATATTTTCCAGCCGAATATACCAAGGTTTAGATCGAGCTTAGCCGCTTGTAAAGCCCATTCTGCACTGTTCATGTCCCAAAGCGCCCAAAAAACAGGTATAAAAGCAAATACACTCATAACTCGCCATATTGAACGAATAGCATCTGCGCGTTCCTGGCCATAATGTTGTTCGGCTGTTTTCCAACCGTTTCTAAAAGCATAAAAGCTAACTGTTATAAAGTTTTCTTTTTTAATACCACTTGCCGGCAGTCTAACATACATTTTACGACCTAAGAAAAATATGACGGTAGCTAATGCCATTAGTATTCCCGGTACGCCAAATGCTATGGCTGAGCCATAGTTTTTATACAATACCGGCACTAACCACATACTAACGGTTGAACCTGCATTGATACTGAAATAAAACCAACTGTATATTTTACTCATTAAGCCTGAGTTGCTATGATCAAACTGATCGCCAACATTGGCTGATACGCATGATTTTATACCGCCAGCTGCAATAGCGATAACAACTAAGCCGAATATGAAACCGCTTAAGCTTTCATCATACATTGATAGTATAAAGTGACCGATGGTGTAAATTATTGATCCCATTAATATAACCCTGTACTTGCCAAAAAACCAATCGGCCATTATAGCACCCAATAATGGAGTAAAATATACCAGGGTTGAAAAAAGGTGGTTATAGTAATTTGATTGCGCTTCGGCCTGTGCGGTAAGTGCAGGTATTTTGTTAGGATTAAAAAACTGGTTTACCAAAAATATAGCCAGTATGCTGCGCATGCCATAAAAGCTAAAGCGCTCCGCAAATTCGTTACCTATAATGAAAGGAATACTGCGTGGTATTTTACCTTTTGGAGTTGTAGCTGGGGTTAATGTTTCTGCCATTTAAATTTTATGAGGTTTTGCGAAAATAGCATAAATACCCGAAATCAAAATTAAATGTTGAAAGTGTTACACTTAGTGCCGCTAAAATTCGGTACTATTTAATAAGCTTAATATTAATGCTTTGATGGCACCTGTTGCCTATCCTTAACGGCTTGTTTTTTAGGGTCGAGATATTCGTTTTGATCCTGTGAGGTAGCGATATTACGCATATCCAGATTTTCAGTAAATGTCCATTTACCGTTGGTTAATTTATAAGCATCATAGCTCAAATCGGGGCCAAAGGTTTCGGGTTTACCTTCCGAGCGCTGATCAGGCGGGGCAAGATGATCAAACACGATAATGTTTTCATCAGGGATATACCTTAACAGCATGGATGCCTGGCGGGCGTATTCAAATACAACACGTTTACGGGTCTTGTTTTTGGCGACAAAAACAGGTGCGCCAAATACGGGTTCGCCATTTCTGTTGAAGGAGATGGTTTCAATAACTTTTTTGGTAGATACAACTGTGTTGCCCTTCCAACCCAGCAAAACATAATGTGGGGTAGCGCCATTTTTTACAGGGATGATCTTGTAATACTGAGCGCCATACCATTTGCGGTTATCGGTAACTGAATCTTCGGGGTTTTTAAGCATGGGGGAGTAGTCCTCCAGCGGGAACATTTTTAACGCGCCGCCGGTGTTCATTTGCACTGTGCCATAAAAACGATAGCTGCCATCCTGGTTCATAACATGCCAGGTAAATATGCGAAAGCGGTTGTCGGGCGCGTTGATTACGCTTATGGCTTTCACGCTATCAAACGGGTAATTAAATGAATTCGGCGTTTTAAGCGCGCTTACCAATGTACGGATGAATTGATAATTGGCATTCTTACGCTCCATATCATCCTGATCATTAATAAACTTGGCGCCGAGATTTTTCAGGCTATCGCGATAAGTATTTAGCTGTTGCAAATCGCGGCTGCTGATCCCGTTTTGAGCCATTGATAGCATAGGGATTAACAAAACAGCCGAAATAATAAGTAGTACTTTCTTCATAAATGTAGCTTGGCAACGTATAAAGGTAAACGAAAATTGTTGCCTGTAATTATGGACTCTACCAGTCTGAGGATAATGCTCAGGGTGTATCCTTTTTCTTTTTAGTTTTTTTACGCGCGTTGAGGGCCTGCTGCAAAAGGTATTCTATCTGCCCGTTGGTGCTTCTGAATTCCTCTGCTGCCCAGCCCTCCACTTCCTTTAGCATGTCGGGATTGATACGTAATATAAATGCTTTTTTTTCAGCCATATTATTACTTTATACACCCGCGGCTGCCGCCTGGCGTTGTTTAGTTATAATAAGATAAAACCCTACGAACGAGAGTAATGGCACCCAAGCTAATGGAGCCGTGCTTTGTTCAATAAATACCTCATCGGTTTTAGTAAACGCATGGCAGTGTATATGCAGTAAGGGGCCATGCGCATCACTCCGCCAAGTGTAGCGCGCTTTCCAAAATGATGAGCGCTTTAAATAAAAGATAGTGCCATCGGCCAATATAAATTCCGCTGTCGAACTAAACGCTTTTATTTTTAGTTTACCTACAAGTACATCATTCCCATCAACAACACTAACCCGCTTTTGCCAAAAGCCCTCGAGTTTGAAATTCAACAAACCATCGGCAAGCGTAGCAGTACCGGCGTGTTTTATAGATACGGTTTTGAACGTTAACTTGCCATAGCTGTAAACATCATCCCTAAGTTCAAACTCAGGCTTTACCCAGCCATGCCGCTGCATGTATAGCTTGCTGATGTTTCGGTTATTAAATTTGCTGAACATAAGCCTGATATTAATGATAAAGGGTGCCTGTGTTTACTACCGGAGCTACGTTGCGTTCGCCACACAGTACTACTAAAAGGTTACTTACCATAGCGGCTTTGCGTTCTTCATCCAGCTCAACAATGTTTTTGGCTGATAGCTTATCGAGCGCCATTTCAACCATACCAACTGCGCCTTCAACTATTTGCTTACGGGCGGCTATAATGGCTGTGGCTTGCTGGCGTTGTAACATAGCGTTGGCAATTTCGGGCGCATAAGCCAGGTGTGATATGCGGGCTTCAAGTACTTCAATACCGGCACGGGCCAGTCTTTCGTTTAGTTCCTTTTCAAGCAGTATGCTAACATGTTCGGCACCATCGCGCAGCGTAATTGATGCCTCCTCATCCTCAAAATGATCATAAGGGAATGAATTAGCCAGATGACGGACAGCTGCCTCACTTTGTATGTTTACATACTGCGTATAATTCTCTACCGAGAAAACAGCGGCGGCGGTATCACTCACCCGCCAAACAATTACCGCGGCAATTTCAATAGGGTTGCCCACCTTATCGTTAACCTTAAGTTGCTGGCCGTTTAGGTTGAATGCACGTAACGATACTTTCTTTTTTACTGTAAATGGATTCACCCAGAAAAAGCCGTCCTTTTTTACGGTGCCGGTGTATTTACCGAACAAAGTAAGCACTTTTGATTCGTTAGGGTTAACTATTACCAGTCCGGGTAGTACAAGGCAAAAGTCTATTACAAATACAATTACGCCGATAACCGGCATACCTTGCCATATCAAAATGCCTGATGCTGCAATGAGCGCTAAGAACAAGGCGAATGTGGCGTATCCTGATGGCGGATTGATTATTTTTTCGTTTTCCATGATGTTGGTTTTGATTTTAAAATGATATCATAAAGATATCAAATACTATTTGATAAATGCAAGAAAAAATACGCAACACAGAAACTTATATTATTTTTGAGAGGTTAACACAATAAATGGTACAGATCTCTACATCCCGACGAAAAGCCTTATGGCGTAAATATGCCCGCAACATTAAGTTTTTAATGATACTGGGCAGTGTATGCCTTATTGTTGCGGCCCTGCCTAAACAGGCCCAATTCAGGTACGAGTTTGAAAAAGGAAGGATATGGAATCAAAAGGAGCTGATATCTCCTTACAGCTTTGCCATTTTAAAAACTCCGCAGGAAATAGAGAACGACCGAAAAACCGCGTTAGCCAGTATAACCCCTGTTTATCGTTTTGACAGGGATTTAGGAAAGCAACAAATTGAAGGTTTCAGGAATGATCTTGAAATTAAATGGCACACCGCCGGTTTGCCCGAAGTGCAAAAAGAGAAATACCTGGCCGTTGGCGTTAATTTGCTTAGTGATGTTTATAACAAAGGCATTATAAAGGTTAACCAAAAACACCAGCGTAGCGAAGCGTTAAACATTAGTGTTATCAATAATAATATATCTGTTGATCGCAATATAAATGATCTGTTCACCCGCGACAGGGCTCTTAATTATTGTGAACAGACATTGAATGCACGCAAGGATATTGACAAGGCTTTTTTGTTAGACCTGATCGGCGACAGACTGATGGTTAATTTAACCTTCGACGAGAAGTTTACTGCCAAGCTGGAAAAAGAAGCCGTAGATAACTTATCCATTACCCGTGGTATGGTACAAAGCGGCGAAACCATTGTAACCAAAGGTGCGGTAGTAAACGATGATGTTTTTCAAAAGCTGCAATCGTACAAAAAAGCTTTTGAGGACAATGCTCGAATTGAAGGTAACGGCAATTTAGTTTTGTTCGGCAGGTTTCTGTTGGTGGGTTTGGCTATTACCTTATTAATGGTATTCCTATACCTGTTCAGGCGGGATATTTATGGGGATAACCGTTTGGTAGGATTGATACTGATGGTGGTTACTGCAATGCTGGCCACACTGTCCATCGCCATAATGCTGCAAATACCTACATTATATTATATACCATATTGTATTGTGCCGATCATCATCCGCATATTGTTTGATACACGTTTGGCACTTTACATCCACCTATTGGTAGTACTGATAGCAGGCTTCTTTGTGCCCAATAGCTTTGAATTTGCCTACTACCAGATCACCGCTGGTATGGTGGCCATTTATACCATCAAAAACCTGATACGTCGTGAGCAATTCCTAACCTCGGCTCTGATCATCACGGCTACATACCTGGTGGCGTTTTTAGGTATATCATTCATCAGGCAGGGGAGTATAGCTACTATAGACTGGCTTGATTTTATACCATTCACCGTAAGCGTGCTTTTAACCTTGCTGGCATATCCGCTTATTTATGCTTTCGAGAAATTATTCGGTTTAACATCAGATATTACCCTGATCGAGCTGACCAATACCAATTCACCTTTGCTGCGCGAAATGGCGTTTACCGCGCCAGGTACCTTTCAGCACTCGTTACAGGTGGCTAACCTCGCCGAGAACGCCATATATGCTATAGGTGGAAATGCTTTGTTGGTTAGGGCAGGGGCATTGTACCATGATATAGGTAAAATAGAGAATCCTTTATTTTTTATCGAGAACCAAACCTCCTCATTCAATCCGCACGATAAATTGCCTTATGAGGAAAGCGCGCAGATCATCATTCGCCACGTGAGTAAAGGTATCGAGATGGCGCGTAAATCAAACCTGCCCGATATTGTTACCGACTTTATCCGTACGCATCATGGTAACACCAGGGTCGACTATTTTTATCAATCGTTTTTGAAGAATTTTCCTGAAAAATTCATCGATGAGAACATTTTTCGCTATCCCGGGCCTATCCCTTTTTCAAAAGAAACCGGTGTTTTGATGCTTGCCGACTCAGTTGAGGCCGCATCTCGCTCAATAAAAGAGCCGGATCAAAAATCGATAAGTGATCTGGTTGATCGTATTGTAAAATACAAACTCGATCAGGACCAGCTGAAAGACAGCAACATAACGTTAAAGGATATTGAAACTATTAAAACGATTTTTAAGCGCATGCTGATGAGTATTTACCATGTGCGAATAGAATATTAAAAAAGCTCACTTTTTTTTTTGACAGGTATGCACTTTTACTATATTTGCAGACCTCAAAAAAACGAGGCGTACTTAAAAATGGTGAGGTGCCTGAGAGGCCGAAAGGATCAGTTTGCTAAACTGACGTACGGGAAACTGTACCGAGGGTTCGAATCCCTCCCTCACCGCCAGATTAATATTCAAAGCCGTTAGATCGTAGATCTAACGGCTTTTTTTTGATATATGAAAAAGGCACCCCGATTAAGGATGCCTTTGAGTAAGAACATGGTTTTTATACCATTAATCGCTGTCCTTTTCTTCTTTACCTTCTTTTTCTTTCTTAAGTATCTTACCCTCCGGCGATATTTCTATCAGATAGCTTTGCTCTCCTTTTTCTACTTTCATTTCATAGTACCTCGGTTTACCGGGTTTTTCAACCTTTTCTATATCTTCAATTTTATAACCTGTAAATTCCTTGTTAACAACAGCTGTTATAACGGCCGGCAGTGCGCTTTTCTTTATTTCAGTTTCGGTTACTACCAAAGTGCCGCTTGTTTTAAAGTTGGCGGCCTGTTTTACACTACCATTTGTAAACTCAGCTTCGAACTCCGCATCGTTCTCCTTCGACCATTTAACAGCCTTAGCATTTGGGAAGGATTTTGTAAATGTACTCTTGACAGCGGCTGGTACAACTATCGCTTTTTGAGCAAATGATGGCGCACATAATAGTAAGGCAGCGCCTAATAGAAATGTCTTTTTCATGGTTTGTTTTTTATCAAAAAAAAACACTGGATTCTGTGTTTTTTCTGGAAACATTCTGTAGTTAAGCAGTTTTAGCAATTAAGCGTTAAAAAGCCTGACCTATGCCGAAGAAGAATAATTTATCTTCTTTTGATAAGCCATAGTCAAAGAAAATAATGGTTGATTGATTCCAGGCAATACGGGCACCTGCACCATAAGAGGTTTTGATGTTTTTGAAGTTCAGATCCTGCCAGCGATCTCTTACTGTTCCGGCATCAACAAACGGAGCAACTCCAAAACCGAAACGTTGCTTGCCCAGTCTGGCTTCCGCTAATCTGATCCGCAACTCGAGGTTTGCAAACCATAATGATCTGGCAAGGAACCTGTTTGCCCGGTATCCTCTTAATGATTGTTTGCCGCCCAACGAGTTAATACTTCCATCCGGCGACCATTGGTCTTGATATTCAAAAAAAGGAGCGTTGCTGCCAAATATATTACCTACCGCGGCACGCCCGGCAAGCACTGTACGTTTGCCAAAAGGTAATTTCTGATAATATCGGCCTTGTATAAATACTTTGTCAAACGAGAATTGAGATCCGATGATCTGATCGGAGAACTCGTTGGCCAGCTCAACATAAGCGCCACGGGTAGGGTCGGGTTCAAAATCTCTTACATCATAAATAAGCGCGGTCTGGATCAGCGAAACCCAGCCGCCATTCAAACCGGATGCCATACCCTGATCAAAATCTCTACGTAATAAAGAAAACCCATTTGGTGCTTTTAAACCTTCGCCGTTATCAGGTTGTATAGCGCCAGTTTCAAAATTCTCAAAGGTTTTGTAACTCAAATGCTGTATTTCATAACCACCCATGATCCGGAATTTGCCTTTTTGCCCCAGGGCATAGTCGGCTTTTAAGTTCAGCATAAATTCGGTTTCCCTGAAGCGGTTGGATAGTGCATCTGTAACCTGTGTAGCTTCGCCAGGTCCGCCGGGTCTTAATGTCTTTCTTGCTTTATCAAAATCCGCATATTTATCAAAAGTTACACCCGGGTTAGATGGTAAACTCAAATTACTTAAAGTTTGCTCAGTAAGGCCAAAATAAAGATTGGCAGGGTTTTGTTGTAGTTTCAGATCTACCCGGAAACGCCAGCGAGTGCCTTTATAATAAGGTATATCCAGGCCCAAAACTAATTCCCGGGCATTTGAGGTATAATAAGCGGCATTAGCCTTTAACTTCATCAGATACGGCGTATATGGAAACAGCGGATTATTTCGCTGCCCGTTAAAGAACACATTGGTACGTAGCCCAAATCCAAAACCAGTTACCGGGTCGGATGACAGATCGGGCAAACCCGTTATAAAACTGCCCTCTTTCTTTTTCTCCAGATCAGCATCAGACATGCGTTTTGACTTGATGAATGACAGGCTGTCGATTGTTTGCGCGCTAACCAAAATAGGAATGGTCAGGAACATGATCAGTGTAAAGTAATTTTTCATAGGAATAATAATTTATCCTAATCTGCCGGTCAATACTGGAGAAATTCTGAATTATGGTACTTTTATTAATGATTTTGTAAAATATACTTACATTGATTGTAAGTATTAAAAAATTACTAGAAATTATTAAGAAAATAATAAGAATTCGATTTTTAAGTGGATAGTTGAATTATGATAATATTCGACCTGCTATTGCCTTGTTTCTATAAAAACCAATTCAAAATTCATACAGATTTATGATATATCTTTGATTTTATGAAGATACTTGTGCTGGAAGATAACCGGGAGCTTGCGGATAGCATACTCAACTTCTTTTCGTCCGAAGGGTATGTTTGCGAGCTTGCGCCTACTTTTAGCGAGGCGAAAGATAAACTCATATCATTCTCGTACGATTGTATTTTGCTGGATATTATGCTGCCCGATGGTAACGGTATCGATCTGTTGAAGTTTATAAAGGACGAGAATATAGAAAGTGGCGTACTCATCATCTCGGCAAAGGATGCGCTTGACGATAAGATAAAGGGCCTCGAAACCGGTGCCGACGATTATATAACTAAACCCTTCCATCTCTCTGAACTTCATGCCCGCTTACGTGCCATATATCGTCGTAAAAAGCTCAATGGCAATAATACTGAGCTGATCAGCTATAATGAGATCAGTTTGAACACAGCTACTTTTGAGGCATTTATAAATGGTCAGCTACTTGATATTACCCGCAAGGAATTTGAGTTGTTGATGTACTTTCTGGTGAACCGTAACAGGGTATTGTCAAAACAAGCCATTGCGGCACACCTTTGGGGTGATTATACTGATAATTTAGCTAATTTAGATTTTGTATATCAGCATGTTAAAAATCTTCGCCGTAAAATAAACCTGTTGAATGGCAACGATTATATTGATACCATTTACGGTTTAGGCTATAAATTCCGCTCGGCGGATGCAGTGTTATGAAATTAGTAGATAAACTTACCCTTTGGCTGGTGGTAGTGTTGTTTTTGGCGACACCGCTCAGCATGGTCATATCATACAATAGTATTCGCGGTAATATTTATAACTCCGAAGTGGAGCGCATGACGGATGTTAATGATAAGGTTGCTCAGCAATTAAAGGCCGGCCAGCCTCCTCACCGTTATATGCTCGACAGGCCGATAGCCATTAATAAGGTGCGAAGCATGCCTGCTCAAGCCACCAAAACAACCAAGTTCTGTTTCTACAATAAACACCTCAAACGCGACGAAACCCGGTTAGATGTAGCATCATTTTATAAAATTAATAATGATGTTTACCGCGTATCAACCTATAATTACATTGCACCGGGTGAGTTGATCATCAGCGGGATGTTAAAGGCGCTTTTTTGGAAGATGCTGCTCATTACCGCATGTGTGGCTTTAACCGGCAGATTGATCTCAAAACTGGTGCTGTCATCATTCCAAAAAACATTGCATAATATTCAGAATTTTAGTCTGCATCAAAAAGAGAAATTAGAGTTCGCGAACACCAATACCAAGGAATTTAAGGAGTTGAATTTCTTTCTGAAAAAAATGACCGACAAGGCTATTGAAGATTATGGCCACATGAAGGAGTTTAGCGAAAATGCCTCGCACGAAGTGCAAACCCCATTAGCCGTTATTCATAGTAAGCTTGAGTTGCTGGCCGATACCCCGATAAATGAGAACCAGGCCTTGCTGATAAACGATATGCAGAACGCTATTGATAAATTAGTGAAGATAAATCGCTCGTTATTATTGCTTTGCAAGCTTGATAATCAGGAGTACGAAACGCAGGAGAATGTGCGTTTCTGCACCATCACCAATTCGGTTATCAGCCAGTACGAAAACTGGATTCAGCTGAAAAACCTATCGGTTACTAAAAATGTAGATAAACGGGTTTATGTACAGATACATCCTGTACTGGCCGAGATATTGGTAAGCAACCTATTAAGCAATGCTATACGTTATAATATTGATAATGGCGATCTAAGTATAACACTTACCAAAAACAGCCTTACTGTAAGCAACACCGGTTTACCACCAGAAGCGGAACCCGAAGAATTATTCCAGCGGTTTAAAAAGAGTAATCAAAGCGCCGATAGTATTGGGCTTGGCTTATCTATTGTTAAACAGATATGTGCTGTAAATAATCTGGACGTTACCTATACATATTTGGATGGAATACACACCCTGCATGTGGTATTCGCTGAACCCAGCATGGTAATAGAAGAACAGTCGACAGAAACGGAGATCGTGTTTGATAAAAACACAGCAATTGCGTAATATTTTTGTCAGATTGATAAATGGGTAGTCAATTTGGTATCAAGCTTCAAATTTGCTTCAAAAACGTAAAGTAACCTTGCTTAAGGATCAACCTTGATTCCGCAATTGGTTGCTTTACATGAATATCACAAGATCACTGTTAATTTTTATGGCCATGCTTTTGGCCATCCGGGCATCAGCCCAACAAAAACTCACTTTAAGGGATGCCCTGCAACAAGCCGTAGCCAACTACGGTACCATCAAGGCCAAGGCTAACTATGCCGATGCCTCAAAGGCAGGTGTTGCACAGGCTAAACGCGAGTACCTGCCCAACTTAAACATTGGTGCCCAGCAGGACTATGGAACTGTTAACGGACAAAATGGCCCATTGTATGGTTTTGGCGGTTTAGGTGTAGCCTCATCGGGCTTACCACTCGCCAATCAAAACTGGAATGCCGCTTTTGGTGCCTTGTACCTGGCTAACGTTAACTGGGATTTCTTTGCTTTCGGTCGCTTTAGCGAGCGTATTAAAACCGCACAGGCAGTTGCACAGCGCGACAGTAACGATTTAAAGCAGGAAATTTTCCAGCACCAGGTTAAGGTTGCCGGGGCTTACTTAAACCTGCTTGCCGCACAACGCCTTACAAGTTCGTACCGAAAAAATCTAAGTCGAGCCGATACCTTCAGACAGGTTGTTGTAGCCCGTGCCAAAGGTGGCATGATAGCCGGTGTTGATTCATCGCAGGCTAATGCCGAAGTGTCAGGCGCGCGGATTGTATTACAACAAGCCGTTGATGCCGAGCAGGAGCAGGCCAAGCGTTTGGCTGTATTGATAGGCAGCGATAATCAGGATTTTGCACTGGATACCGTTTTTGTTGGCCGTATACCACAAGGCCTTTCAGCTACTAACGGGATAAACGGTACTGATGCCGACGAGAATCACCCTTTACTAAAATGGTATAAAAGTCGTGTTGATGTAAGCGACAGGCAGGCGGCATATTACCGTACATTCAATTATCCTACATTTTCGTTAGTTGGCGTATTCCAAACAAGGGGCTCAGGTTTTTCAAGTACTTACGCATCCGATCAGAGTGTTTATACTACTAATTATTACGATGGTATCAAGCCTGTTCGGTCTAACTATCTTATTGGTGTAGGTGTTACCTGGAACTTAACGCAGCCATTGCGGGTATCAAAGCAGGTAAAAGCGCAGCGTTTTATCAGTCGTGGCTTGCAGGATGAGTATAATTTGGCCAGGCAGGAGATAAGCGCGCAGCTTTCCCTGTCCGACAAAAAAATAGTTAACGCCCTCACTAATTACCGCGAAGTACCGGTGCAGATCAAAGCCGCATCAGATGCCTGGCTGCAAAAATCAGTGATGTATCGTAGCGGATTATCAAATCTGGTAGATGTTGTGCAGGCTCGATACGCGTTAACCCGTGCTGAAACTGATCGCGATATCGCTTACAATAACGTGTGGCAGGCACTATTACTAAAATCAGCCGCCAATGGAGATTTCAACCTGTTTTTAAATGAACTTTAATATATACTGATGAATTTAATTCGTTTTGCGCTTCGTAAACCCATCACTATTATGGTGCTTGTGGCCGGGCTGCTGTTTTTCGGCATCAAATCGGCTACTACCATAAAGGTTGATATATTCCCAAAGCTTGATCTGCCGGTTATTTACCTGTCGCACCCGTTTTCGGGCTATACTCCATCGCAAATGGAGGCCATGTTTGGTAAGCAGTACATTAATATATTGCTGTTTGTAAACGGTGTAAAAAGCATCGAAACCAAAAATATACAGGGTTTAACCCTCATGAAGATCAACTTTTACCCAGGCACCAATATGGCGCAAGCCGCTGCCGAGGTAAGCGCTTTTGCCAACCGTATTCAGGCTATCTTCCCACCGGGATCAAACCCGCCATTTATCATTCGTTTTGATGCCTCAACATTGCCGGTAGGGCAGTTGGTATTGAGCAGTAACAAACGCGGTAATAACGAGTTGCTCGACCTGGCTAACGTATACGTAAGGGCATCATTCACTACAATTCCGGGTTTGGTGGCGCCACCTCCGTTTGGTGGTAACGTGCGCACAGTGGTGATCAAGGCCGACCCGGAGATGCTGCGCTCACACAACATGACCACTGATCAGTTGGTTGAAGCATTGCGGGTAAATAACTTAACAGCGCCATCGGGCAACGTTCGTATTGGCGATAAAAACTATATCACCCCAACCAATACCACCGAGCATACAATTAAGGATTTTGAGAACATACCGCTGTTTAAAGGAGGCGTACAAAACCTTTACCTGCGCGATGTTGCCAAGGTTGAGGATGGTGCCGACGTTACCGTAGGCTATGGCTTAGTGAATGGCAAGCGTTCGGTTTATCTTAACGTAGCCAAAAGTGCTGATGCCTCTACCTGGGAGGTGGTTCAAAATCTTAAAAAAGCCATTCCTCGCATCCAAAGTCAGCTACCGGATGATGTTAAAGTAAGCTACGAGTTTGACCAGAGTACCTACGTGATCAACTCGGTGAAAAGCCTATTGAGCGAGGGAGCCATTGGCGCTATACTTACCGGCTTAATGGTATTGCTGTTTTTGGGTGATGTTCGCGGTGCCTGTATCGTGATATTGACCATACCTATCGCTATTATTTCGGCGGTGTTGTTCTTGAGCTTGTTTGGCCAAACCATCAACATCATGACGCTTAGCGGACTGGCATTGGCCATCGGTATTTTGGTTGATGAAAGCACAGTTACTATCGAGAATATTCACCAGCATTTTGATATGGGTAAACCCAAGGCCTTAGCTATATGGGATGCCTGTAAGGAGATCGCTTTCCCTAAGTTGCTCATTCTGTTCTGTATTTTGGCGGTATTCGCGCCTGCGTTCTCAATGGGTGGTATACCGGGTTCATTGTTTTTGCCGTTAGCGCTGGCTATTGGTTTCAGTATGGTTGTGTCGTATTTTTTGGCGCAAACCTTTGTGCCGGTAATGGCCAACTGGATAATGACAGTTAAGCACCACAAAAAACCATCAGGTGAGGATATGACCGATGCTGAGGAATTCGCTGCATCCGGATTGAACGGTGATGGCGAACACGATACCTGGGCGCAAAAAGAACAGCTGTTTAAGCACAACGAGGGAGAAAAAGTAAGCCGGTTTGAGCGTATCCGCCAGCGTTATATGAGCTTTATTGAACGAATACTGCCATACAGGCGCAGCATAGTTATCGGCTACCTGCTTATCTCCATTTTAGCCGCAGGGCTAATGATGGGCAGCATTGGTCGTGATGTGTTACCAAAGGTGAACGGCGGGCAATTTCAGGTTCGATTACGTGCCGCCGAAGGTACCCGTATCGAAACAACCGAGAATAAAACCCTCAATGCCATTAACGCTATAAAGAGCATTACCGGCCCTGAAAATATATCCATAACATCTGCTTACGTGGGTACGCACCCGTCGTTGTTTTCTATAAGCCCGATATTTTTATGGATGGCACAACCGCACGAGGCTGTAATTCAAGTGGCATTAAAGGAGGACTATCACGCCAATTTGGATGAATTGAAAGAAAAGATCCGCGCCCGTATAGGTAAGGATATGCCCGAGCTTAAACTATCATTCGAGCCGATAGAACTTACTGATAAGATTCTGAGTCAGGGTTCGCCAACACCGGTTGAGGTACGTGTATCAGGTCGAAACAAAACACTTAATGAGGCTTATGCCCAAAAGGTGATAGATAAGCTGAAGCAAATTGAATATCTGCGTGATGTGCAGCTGGGGCAATCAACCAAATACCCGTCAATAAATGTAGAGGTTGATCGTGTACGTGCAGCCCAGTTAGGGGTTGATATGAATGATATCTCACGTTCGCTTGTCGCTTCAACCTCATCATCCCGTTTTACCGAGAAAAATATATGGGTTGATGAAAAATCGGGCTACAGCTACAGTGTACAAATACAAGTACCCGAAAGCAAAATGAGCAGCCTGACCGATATTGGCGAAACTCCATTACTAAAAAATGCAGCCCGCCCGGTACTAAGCGATGTAGCTACTATTACACCAAGCACTACTTATGGTGAGAATGACAACCTTGGTGCTATGCCGGTACTATCAGTAACAGCAAACCTGAATGATAAGGACTTAGGCCATGCTACTAAGGATGTTCAAAAAGCCATAGCATCCCTTGGCGAATTACCTCGTGGTTTGAATGTGGAAATGATAGGCCTTAGCCAAACCCTTACCGATACTATGGATAGCTTAGAAAGTGGTTTGATAGTGGCCATTGTGGTTATCTTTTTAATGCTGGCCGCCAACTTCCAGTCCTTTAAAGTATCAGCGGTGGTATTGGCTACCGTGCCCGCTGTAATTTTAGGGTCGCTTGCATTGCTGATGCTTACCGGGTCAACACTTAACCTGCAATCGTACATGGGTATGATCATGTCGGTAGGTGTATCTATATCAAACGCGGTACTGCTTATTACCAATGCTGAGCAGTTGCGTAAACATAATGGCGATTCGACAAAATCAGCTCTCGAAGCCGCCGCCTTGCGTATGCGCCCCATCCTGATGACAGCACTGGCTATGGTGGTGGGTATGATACCAATGGCTAGCGGATTAGGTGAAGCGGGCGATCAATCGTCGCCATTGGGCAGGGCGGTAGTAGGCGGACTTATCGCTTCGACATTCGCAGCCTTATTTATACTACCACTGGCATTTGCCTGGGGGCAGGGTAAGGCAACTACCCAAAGCGTATCGCTCGACCCTGAAGATGAAGAAAGCAAGTTTTATGTAAACACCAACAAAGCCAACAACAACACAATATGAACAAGTTAAAAGTATTAAATATAATTAGTTTCCTGGCGTTTTCCGTGGCTGTACAGTCCTGCGCGTCGCATGCTACCGAGGAGAAAAAGGAAGGCGCTACTGAAGAAGCCGCAACGCAGGAAATAGTATCATTAAAAAAAGGCGTACTCAACAGCTCATTCTCTGTACCGGGTGAACTGGTGGCCTACCAACAGGTGGACCTTTATGCCAAGGTAAGCAGTTTTATCAAAAAGCTTTATGTTGATATAGGTTCAGAGGTTAAGGCGGGACAGTTATTAGCTGTGATGGAAGCACCGGAATATAACTCGCAACTATCCGGGGCCCAATCACGCCTGCGCTCACAGGAGGCGGTTTATCAGGCCAGCAAAGCTACTTATGAGCGTTTGCTCGAAACCAGCAAAACACCGGGCACGGTATCGCCCAATGAGCTTGATCTGGCATTAGCAAAACAAAACTCGGACCTTGCACAGCTTGAATCGGCCAAGGCAGCTTATCGCGAGGTGGGCGATAACCGCAACTATTTACAAATACGCGCCCCTTTTGATGGTGTGATAACCGCGCGTAATGTTAGCGCGGGTGCCTATGTAGGCCCATCAGGTAAGGGATCGGAATTGCCTGTGTTTACTTTGCAGGAGCAAGGCAAGTTACGCTTAGCCATAAGCGTGCCCGAAAGCTACACCGGTGCTTTGGCCGGTAAAAGCGAGGTTAGCTTTACCATTAAGGCATTCCCCGGCGAAACATTTACAGCTAAAGTAAGTCGCCTTTCGGGCGCTTTAGATGCACGCCTGCGTGCCCAACGTACCGAGATGGACGTGATCAACAAAGACAAAAAGCTATTACCCGGTATGGTGGCCGAGGTGCATGTGCCACTAAATGGCACCGAAGCTTTTATAGTGCCTACAAAGGCGGTGCTTAATTCAACCAAAGGTGTTTATGTAATACGTGTATCAGGAGGTAAAGCTTACTGGGTGCCTGTTGAAACCGGTAGGGAAGCTAATGATCAAACCGAGGTTTTTGGCAGCCTTAACGCGGGCGACAATATCATTAAAACCGCGTCAGAAGAATTACGTGATAGCAGCGAGGTAAAGATAGCCTCGGCAAAATAAAATACAGAAAGATAAACCAACCTGTAAATATGTTGGCGTTGTGTGTTGAATCTCCGGTAGGCAAGTTCTATCCGGAGATTTTTTGTTTGTGGCGATACTTGAGTATTAAAAAGGAAAAGCATTTTAGCATTGAGCAAGCATCAAATAATTATATTTGGTAGATACTCTCCATTATCTATCTAATTTATAACCTAATATGCGCTTCAAAAACCGGCTCATTATCTCATTATTTGTTGCATTTCAAGTTATACTAACCGCCTACACATTATTCGCACAGGTTAGCCCCATAGTGCCACCAGCTGCGCAGCTTAACAGCGCTTTTAGCGATAATGATAAGATTGCCTTTCGCTCGCCCGATAAGGTTTATTATCCCGAAACCTGGTTTCACCTGATAGGCGGGAATGTTTCTAAACCGGGCTTAACGGCTGATCTGGAGGCTATCCAACGGTCGGGTATTTCGGGTATACAACTCTTTCATGGTCAGTTTGGTGGCCCCTGGCCGGGTGTTACACCTCAGATAGCTTGTCTTAGTCCGTTGTGGGAGGATGCCATTCACCATGCCGCGGTAGAGAGCCAGCGTTTAGGCTTACGGTTTACTATGCAAAACTGCCCGGGTTGGGCTATGGCCGGTGGCCCGTGGATAAAACCGGCCAACGCTATGCGCCATCTGGCCTGGAGCAGAACCGACATAACCGGAGGCAAAGGTGTGTTAACCATTCATTTAGATAAACCACAACCCAGTACCGAAGCCTGGCGCGATTATAAGGATATTACCGTATTGGCTTTCCCGACACCCGCCGGAGATTCAGGCAAACCACTTATGCCACAACAGGCACAGGGTAGCGGCAACATTGCATGGGCCGATGTACTAACAAGCAGTACCGAAAAAACTGTACGCCTGGCTGCTGCCGAAAACGGGGAACCATATACAGCCGAGGCCACATTTGCCGATACAGTAACTATCCGTACCATTGAATTGCCCAGTGTGAACAGCATGAGCCATGCCTGGAACTATGCTCCCGGCGTCAGGATAAAGGTTGAAGCTTTGCTGGCTAATGGCAAAACAGCACAGATGTTGAGCACCGATGTCCCGGCGGCTAATTTTCAGGATGGGCAGCCGGTTACGCTTGCCTGTTCGGAAACAAAGGGAGTTAAGAAAGTTAAAATATGGATAGAGAACAAGCACGATATGACGCTTAAGTATATCCGTTTCTTTTCGGCATCACGCAAAAACAACTGGGAGGCCGAGGCCGGGTGGACGCTGCGAAACATTGACCGCGATGGCGTAAAATATAATCAATCGAAAAAAACATATATCGACCCTGCGCAGATCATCGATATAACTAAAATGACCGATACCGACGGCAACCTGAAATGGAAAGCCCCGGCAGGGAAATGGACAATACTGCGCATAGGCCACGTAAACACAGGTAAGCAAAACGGTCCCGCGCCGCCGGAAGGTACCGGATGGGAATCAAACAAACTTTCGGAAGCTGGGGCAAACGCTCATTTTGCAGGGTACATTGGTAAGCTTTCGGGTAATAATGGTGCCTTGAGCGGAGGTTTGTTAAAGGGTATGCTGATGGATAGCTGGGAATGCGAAACACAAACCTGGACGGATAATATGGAGGCTGAGTTTAGCCGCATATCGGGCTATCAACTAAGGAAGTGGCTGCCCGCTATATTTGGCTATGTGCTAAAGGATCAGGAAACCACCTTTCGTTTCTTGCACGACTGGCGCTATACCATCAACGATCTGTACACCAATAAGTTCTACGGGCGTATGTCGCAATTGGCCAAAGCCAACAACCTGGCCGTATCCTACGAAACAGCCGCGGGAGATGTTTTTCCTGCCGATATTTTAGAGTATTATAAGTTCGCTGATGTGCCCATGTGCGAATTTTGGCAGCCCTTTAACAATTACTTTGTAGGCTCGCTCAACTTTAAACCTATAAAACCGGCAGCATCGGCAGCGCGCATGTATGGTAAACCCCGCTTAGGTGCCGAAGCATTTACCTCATTTGAACTTACCTGGGATGAGCAGTGGCCTATGCTGAAAGAGGTGGCTAACATTAATATGGTTGAAGGAGTGACGCATTTAGTTTATCATACCTACACCCACAACCCCAAAGCCGATTCGCTCAAGCCGGGTACATCTTTTGGATCAAACATCGGCACACCGTTTTTAAGGCAGCAAACCTGGTGGAAACATATGCCGCAACTCAACGCGTATTTTGCCCGTTGCAGCTATATGCAGGAGCGGGGCAAGCCGGTATCAGATGTGCTTTGGTATCTGGGTGACGAGATCGGCCATAAACCCGATCAGCATGCGCCTTTTCCGGATGGTTTTAAGTATGATTATTGTAATCCTGATGTTTTGCTTAACAGGCTTAACGTAGCAAATGGTATGCTGGTTACTCCCGAGGGTATACAATACCGTGTATTGTGGCTGCCCGAAACAACGCACATGCTACCCCAAACCCTCGAAAAGCTGTATGACCTGATACGTGCCGGTGCAACTGTAATTGGCAATGCTCCAAAAGAATTAGTAACCCTTAGCGGTGGCATCAAAGCTCAGGTGCGATTTAATATTGCTGTAAAAAATATTTGGGGTGATACAAAAACAACAGGTATGCGACGGATAGGCAAGGGGGCGATATTCTCCCGGATGAGCTTAAATGATGCATTAGTAAAGTTAAATATCAGCCCTGATGTTACAGGAGGCAATGCGCTTTGGACGCACCGCAAAACAGAGGGTGCCGACTGGTATTTTGTGACCGCGCCTAAAGGAGGGCCATTCACCGGAACGCTCAGTTTCAGAAACACCGGAAATATTGAACTATGGGACCCTGTGACGGGCAAGGTAACTCCACTCGAGAGTAAAGTAAACGGAGATAGAACATCTTTGCAACTTGATCTGCCGCAGGCGGGTTCTTGCTTTGTTGTTTTTGACCATAATTCCAAATCAGGCAATATCCGGAATTTGAAAACGGCCTCCGTTATAAAGTTTACAGATGGTTGGAATATCGCTTTCCCGGATGGATGGGGCGCGCCAAAAGCTATACAAGTGAATGAATTAAAACCTTGGAAGGATATGGATATGTCAGCCGAAGCTAAAGCATTTTCGGGTACGGCAGTCTACTCAACAACCTTTAATGTACAAGCGGATCAAAAGGCAGATCATTATTCAATTGACCTGGGCAATGTTGCCATGATAGCTAAAGTAACCCTGAACGGAAAGGATATGGGCACGGTATGGTCGGCACCTTACCGGTTGGATGTTAGCGATGCCATTGTTAACGGCAAAAACTCATTACAGGTTGAAGTAACCAGTACCTGGTTCAACAGGTTGGTTTATGATGCCGCCCTGCCCGAAGATCAACGAAAAACATGGACCATAAGCGGCCCCGATAAAGCTGCACCGCTAAGAAACAGCGGATTGCTTGGCCCGGTAACTATATCGGTTGAAAAGTGATCAAACGAAGAACCCTTCAAGTTATCGCCTGAAGGGTTCTTCGTTTATGGAATTGAGTTGCTTATTCTTCTTCCTTTCTTCCTGCAATTCATCTTCTTTCTTACCTCTGCCCAAGCGTATCTTAGGTTTTTCCTGAGTTCCGGTAATGGTCATCGGTATGCCTAATATACCAAAGGGTGGTAAGCCAAGCCTGAATTTAAGGTTAAGGTTACCGCTGAAACTTATCTGTCCCTCAATACGCGGACGGAAACCTGCCATGCGCATCTTGGTACGTTCAATGGTGATTATATTGTTGGCGATGGTTGTTTTAACATCCACCTTGGTTATATCGCCACGACCTAAACTATCGCGCCCGGTTTTTTTGCCCACCGCGCTGAATAGTTTAAACCCACGCACCTTTACCTTTTTTACTGATAAGACACCGCCACCTTTTAATGATGGGTATATCGGCATCATATCGCCATTAAGCTTACCGCTTAACTGGTAATTTAATGATACTATACCATGCACATAAGCCGCTGATGAAGCCATATCATGAAACAATTTTACCTCGCGATATGCTCTTTGTATATCAAATTCTTTGGCATCAATATGGTAATCAAAATGTGCTTTTTGCGGACTAAGGCTGCCATAGGTTGCATCCATCACTACCGGTGCGCCTATCATTGTAAAACCTGTTTCTTTAAGCATCAGCTTACCGTTGCTGATGTTCATCTGGCCTTTGGCATCGTTAATATCAAGTCCGTTGTATTTAACTTTCTTTACGTTGGCGGTAAAACCAAGATCAAGGTTTTCAGGTATTAAAATAACACCTGTGCCGTTTGTCTTGCTCGGCTTCTCTGTAGCTGGTGTCCCTGCAAAAGCCATAAAATCATCGGCTATAATTAAATCGCTGTTTAGCTTAAATTCGCCCTTAAGTGGCGATTTAGGTTGAAGTGCATAACCAATAACATTTGACAAGGCACCGTTAAGCACCAGGGTTGATTTACCATACTTAGCCCTGAACTGGTCAAAGTTCATTTTATCCTGGTTGAAGCTAAATACTCCTGTTTTTATAACGAATGGTTTAGGGAACAATTCCGATCGTAATGTAATGTTACGCACCTTCATGCTGCCCGAGTTATCAAGCTTATCGTATCTCCCCGCTGTGGCATCGCTTTGTTTGCCTTTTAACGAAAAGTTGGTGCTGATGAAACCCTTAACATCATAACCCTTCATGGCGAATACTCGATATATTTTACCAATATCAAGGCTACCCCTTGAGCTAAGCTGATAGTCCAGATCATCAAAGTTGCGGAGGTTGGCTCGCAGTAAAAATGGCTGCCCCTCAAAATTGAATGATACTGGTTTGATGTTAACCTTTAAGCCTTTCAACGAGCCTGTATTGTTATAAATATCAGTATTTACCTGTATGTTTTGTACCGGGTTTGGGTAGTATTGAGTTTTAAAATAACCGTTAACCCATGCAATGTGAGCATTAGTAACCGGGAATACTCTACGAGCCGGAATGTAATGGCCTTTAGTTTGCAGATCGGCATTAATATCACCCCGTACGTCTATACTCTTATCCAGCGGATAGAATTTTTTAATATCATCCAGTTTAAATTTGGCTTTGATGCCCGCGTTAATAAGTGCACCCGCTTTATTGCTAAAGTTGAGATAGCCTTTAATGTAATTATTAAGCGCTTCGGCATTCAGGCTGCTTATCTCAACTTTGGCGTTTGAGATATCATTATCGGGGCAGGATGCATTAAGGTCAAAGCTGATATTCTTTAGTGCTTCGGGGAGTATGGTGTATTTAACGTAGCCGTTTCTGAACTTTGAACGTATTGTGAATTTAGGAATGCTGGTTATTACGGTGTCCACCTTTTGCCTTAAGCCTGTTCGTTTTATGCCGGTGGTGTACTTGCCATCGGCCAATAGATGCATACCAAACCGACCCTTAACCTGGAACGGTTTAATGCCAAACGCCTTATACCATTGCTCCAGATCGATCTCGGTATTTACCTTGGCAAAAATATATGGCGATTGTATACCTCTCACTTTTAATACCGAACCAAAATAATCTTTACCGATGTTGAAGTAGATCGAGTCAACATTCAGGTTCAAGCTATCAGGGTTTAAGGCGGGTAGCTTAACATCCATATTAAGGTACAGGTTTTTAACAGGGGCAGGAGTGCTTTTATTGCCCACGTAACCATTCCTGATGTTCATACTCAGGCTCAGATCGGGCATAATGTTTTTGGCGGCTATGTATTTACCGATAAGGTTGAGTTGAATAATTCCATTACCTCTAACATCAATTCCGTGGGCCAGTTTGGCGTACTCATCGGGTATGGCGGTGAAAATATCGCTCAGGTTGTTTTGGTCAGATCGTATCTTGAAACTCATATCGTAACCATCCTTCAAAAACTCGAACCGCCCCTTGAAATTCACCGGAAGCTGGTTGATCAGCAGGTCATTCTTTTGAAATGCAAACGCTAAAGATTTGGTATTGATGCTGGTTACCAGATCGGCGTTAACCTTTTTGTTGAGCACGTAAGCCTTGCCGCCATAATAAAAATCAACAGATGTGGCATCGGTATGTGAATACAGGTCGAATACGTCTTTACTCAGATCGCCATTGCCTTTATAGTTAAAGCCTCGGGCATTGATCTGCATCGGCATAGAGCGGTCATTATATACCAAACGACTATTCTCAACCAATATCTGCTCTATTCCTAATGATGCGCTCGCCGTATCAGCCGGGTTATTAGCTTTAGCCCCGGTTGATTTATACACGTTGTAATTGGCATTGCCGGTGCTATCAACCTGAATGTTAAACAACGCGTTGCTCAGGTATATTTTGTTGATGTTGATCTTGCTTTTAAATACCGATGAAATATCAATTGCCAATGATATTTCCTTCGCCGAAACCAATGTGTCCTTTGTGAACGGAGCACTGCCGTTCAATACAAAATCATTCAGCGTAAGGGTTAACGATGGGAATTTTTTAAAGAATGACAAGCGTGTGTCGGTAAATGATATTTTACCGTTGATGCTGTTGCCTGCCCATTGTTTTATTTTCTGCGTAACCGTTTCAGGAAACAGGTAGGGCAGCAGAAACATCAGAGCCAACAAACTTACAATAGTGATAGCGCTTATTTTAAGCGTTTTTAGCAGTATTTTTTTTACAGGCACCGGCATATATGTAATTGCAAAAAGGTGCATGAAGATACTGATAAATGCCAAATGCTATGCACATGAATGCCTGTTGTTTTATATTTTGTAACCCTTAAGCTTTATTTGCTGGTGCCAATTCATCAGAAAACCATTATTTTAGGCAACAAACCAAGTTCAATAAAACCAATTAAACTAACTTGTTAAGTACAGCATTTACCAGGGCTGCCAGCAACAAAAACTATACGCTTATGAAAAAAATATTACTTCTGTTATCACTTACATGGCAAGCAAACTTATTTGCACAGCAGGTTAAAATTGATTCTATTAAATGGGATTCAAAGATACTGGTGAATAACGAGCCCGTTTTTACAGATGCTGGCAATGTAAAGGGTGCCAATGGCGCTAATATCCGTCGCCATGGTATGTATGGTTCGCAATACTGCCGTTTGTTGCAGCTTAAGGATGGCAGATGGATAGCCGGGTATACCATATCACGCAATAATGGTTATAAAAATGACCCTAAAGGGGGGCTTGAGTTACAGTTTTCAGAAAGTAAGGACAATGGGCGTACATGGAAACCCGTCAGCATAATATCAGACCCGGGACGTGATCTGGACAATGCCCAGATGATAGAACTTCCTAACGGGAATATCCTGCTGTCATGTCGGTCAGTACGTTGGCAGGAATCGTATGTGTTGCCTAGTTTACAAAAGTACCGATAAGGGCAGGCACTGGAAAAAACTGAGTATTATTGATGAAACACATGGCAAACCCGGCGAACTGGGTAAACCCGATAAAGGCATTTACGAACCTCATTTTTATTTTTTAGCTGATGGCAGATTGGCCGTAATGTACGCCAATGAAAAACATGTGGTTGAAAATCCATCATATAGCCAGATCATCTCGCAAAAAATAAGTCCGGATATGGGTAAAAGCTGGGGTAATGAAATTTGGGTAGCCCACACGCCGGGTAACAGTGCTTCAAGGCCGGGCATGCCGGTGTGGACAAAGATGAAAAACGGCAAATACATTGTTGTGTATGAAATATGCGGCCCCGAAGCTTGCAACATATACAGCAAAATAAGTGATGATGGTTTTAACTGGCCGGTAGGCTTGGGCGATAAGATTGCTGATCAGCTTGGTGGGCCGTATGTGCTTTCGCTTAAAAGCGGTGCTTTAGTGGTGACATCAAATTCAAGCAATATATCCATAAGTAATGATCTTGGTAAAAGCTGGAAAACCGTAGCCCCGGCCTGGGACAAAACATTATGGCCCGCGTTGTATGAAATTAACGAAAACGAAGTAGGTGCCGTCAATTCCGTACACCGTGCAGAGGGAGGCAACAACATCCAGATACGCCTTGGGAAGACTGCTCAGTAACATAATACCCTTATAACGACGCCCGCAAATTCACGGTAAAAGGTATAGCGTAGCGTGTTTGCTCATTGTTGAGGATGGTTTCGGCTGTTTTTTCGCCAAGCATCCTGAAATTGGTTGAGATGGTGGTTATGCCATTTAATATGATCTGTTTTATAGCGGTTTCATTATAGGATATGATGCCTATATCTTCACCAATTTTATGATCGGTTTTTTGTAGCCGTTGGATCAGTAGAACAAGGTCATCCTCAACAATATTGATGTAAACCGTCCCCGGCTTAAAAACCTCATTCTCAATACCGGGTATTACCTCATGTGCAAAATAATGATCCACACAAAAATTCTTAAACCCACGAATAATGCCTTCCGAATAATAGGTGCTCTCCGGAAAGATGATCTTGATAGTTTCGTACTTTGTAAGCGCGCTAAGTAATTCGGTTAGGGCGTTATAAATATCTTGTTCAAAATCCTCATAAACTGCTGCGTACTCACCATTAAGGTTGGCTATCAGTTTATCCATAACAACCAATTTTTCTTTAGGTATCGAGTCTATTAATTGGGCAGCCTTTTCTTCGTTATCTAAAAAATACGGCACCACTACTATCTTGTTATAATCCTTATCTATCTTATCGCTCAGTATCTTTTTGAATAGTAAAAAATCGTTGTTATATACATAAAAATCTATGGCCGCGCGTTCATGCAAGGTTTCAGCAAAGGCATCGTATATGATTTTTTTGTGGGCACTCAACTTGTTGAATAGCAAAAGTATCTTCAACTTATGGTGCAGTGTAAGGTCGAGTACAAATGCGCCTTTGCCCGGTACGGTGCCAATGATGTTGTTGCGCTTTAGTTCATTATAAAAACGTTCAATAGTATTCCTGGAGGCATCAAGCGCAAAACTCAGATCGTTGATAGAGGGCAGCACATCACCGGGTTGTATCAGTCTGGCTGTAATGCCGGCAATAAAGCCATTTACCAGTTGCAGGTATTTAGGTGTAATGCTGTACTCGTCAATAGTAAGTATTTTAAGATAGTTGCGCATTAATTATAGGTTATATTGGTTTGGTGCAGGGCAAAGTAATAAATAAAAAAGTGAATGTAAACCATCTATTGGGGACAGTTAAGGATAGTTGGCATATTTATTAAATTTACCTTGGCATTGTGCCTTTAACCGGGGCATACCTATTAAAATCAATTTATACCTAACACTACATGCAAATTATCTTCGGTATTATTTACCACTTTATAGGTGGTTTTGCTTCGGGAAGTTTTTACATCCCTTATAAAAAAGTAAAAGGCTGGGCCTGGGAGAGTTTTTGGATAGTAGGAGGTATATTTTCGTGGTTAATAGTACCACCCATAGCAGCATGGTTAACCATACCCAACTACAGCCAAATAATAGCGCAAACCAACGGACAAATACTTTTCCTGACTTACTTTTTCGGCCTACTATGGGGTATAGGTGGCTTAACGTATGGTTTAGGTGTACGTTATTTGGGGGTATCATTAGGCAGCACTATAATATTAGGGCTATGCGCGGTATTTGGGTCGATAATACCATCGTTATATTATAACATATTCCCGGAGGAAGACAAAACCAGTATCACCGAAATGATCAATACGCATTGGGGCCAAATGGTGCTGCTGGGTATACTGATATGTGTATTGGGCATTATAATTTGCGGCAGGGCAGGTACGTTAAAAGAGCGTGACCTGAACGCAAAAGGTCAGGTTGATTCTGGTAATAAAGAATACCGTTTTGGCCTGGGAATATTGGTAGCCATTGTGTCGGGCGTATTAAGTGCCTGCTTTAACTTTGGTATTGAGGCCGGTAAAAGTATGGCCGATGTAGCCAATGCCGCATGGCAGTTGCAGCACCCCGGGGAGGGCAACTTTTTATTCTCAAACAATGTTACTTATATAGTGATTTTGTGGGGAGGTTTAACCACCAACTTTATATGGTGCATGATATTGAACACCCGTAACAAAACATTTTCAAATTATACTGATAGCAATACGCCGTTATTTAAAAACTATCTTTTTTCGGCCCTGGCAGGTACAACATGGTTTTTGCAATTCTTTTTTTATGGCATGGGCGAAAGTAAGCTGGGTAATGGAGCCAGTTCGTGGATATTGCACATGGCATCAATTATACTGATAGCCAATTTATGGGGCCTTGCCTTAAAGGAATGGAAAGGCGTAAGTAAAAAAGCCGTAACAACATTGGTAGCCGGTATACTAACCATTGTTATATCGGTATTATTTGTTGGTTACGGTAACTCATTAAAATAAATAAGTAAAATAAAACAATACAGAATATATGTCGATCAGCACAACTCAATTTAAGCATGTAAGTTATTTATGGGACGAAGCCGAGGCCGCTAAATTGGCCGGGGATGAAGTTGCCCTTTTAATATATCGCTCCAACCTGTTAGGGGCCGATTTGCGGCTTACCAATTATGGTGGCGGCAATACATCGTGCAAGGTTATAGCTAAAGATCCGCTAACGGGTGCCGATGTAGAAGTGATGTGGGTTAAAGGTTCGGGCGGTGACCTGGGCACATTAAAGAAAAGCGGACTGGCCGCTTTATATGTTGACAGGTTACGTAGCCTGAAAAATATTTACCGTGGTGTTGAATTTGAGGATGAGATGGTTGAATTGTTTAACCATTGCATATTTGATCTGTCATCAAAAGCTCCGTCAATTGATACACCGCTGCACGGCTTTTTACCGTTTAAACATATTGACCACCTGCACCCCGACGCAGCAATTGCAATCGCGGCAGCAAAGGATGGTAAAAAAATAACTGAAGAACTGTTTGGTGGTACCATAGGCTGGGTTGAGTGGAAAAAACCCGGTTTTGAGCTTGGCTTGCAACTTAAAGCCTGCCTTGATGCTAACCCGGGTATACGTGGTATAATGCTTGGCTCGCATGGTTTATTTACCTGGGGCGATACCGCTTACGAAAGCTATATCAATACCCTTGAGGTAATTGAAAAATGCGCTGAATATCTGGAGCAGAACTACGGCAAGAAAGGCCCTGTTTTTGGTGGTCAAAAAATTGAAAGTTTGGATGAGGCTGATCGTAAAAAACAGGCTGCTGCATTAGCGCCGGTATTACGTGGTTTTTGCTCATCAAAAACATGTATGGTTGGTCATTTTACTGATGACATACGTGTGCTGGAATTCATCAACTCAAATGATCAGGAACGTTTAGCGCCGCTGGGTACCAGTTGCCCCGACCACTTTTTACGTACCAAGATAAGTCCGCTGGTACTGGAACTGGACAAAACAGCCGACCTGAGCGATGTGGAAGCCATAAAGGCTCAACTAAACCCGGCGTTTGAGGCTTATCGCCAAATGTATACCGATTACTATAACACCTGTAAGCACGACAATAGCCCGGCCATCAGAGATGCTAACCCGGTGGTTATATTATACCCAGGGGTGGGTATGTTCACCTTCGCTAAGGATAAGCAAACCGCACGCGTTGCCGCTGAATTTTATATCAATGCTATTAATGTGATGAAAGGAGCGGAGGCTATTTCTGAATATACCTCACTGCCACGCCAGGAAGCTTTTGATATTGAATACTGGTTGCTTGAGGAGGCAAAGTTGCAGCGTATGCCTAAGCCAAAAATATTATCAGGCCGTATAGCGCTAGTTACCGGTAGCGCGGGCGGTATAGGCAAGGCTATAGCCAAAAAGTTTGTGCAGGAAGGAGCCGTGGTGATCTTGAACGACATGAATGCCGAACGCCTTGATGGTGCCGCTGAGGAATTTAAAACCCAGTTTGGCAAGGATAGTTATGCTACCGCCGTTATGGACGTTACCGCAGCCGACCAGATACAGGCCGCGTTTGATACCGCTGCCCTTGCATTTGGCGGGGTTGATATTGTGGTGAACAATGCCGGCCTATCCATCTCAAAAACCATAGCCGATCATACCGAAAAAGATTGGGACCTGCTGTATGATGTATTGGTAAAAGGCCAGTTCTTTGTTACACAGGCGGCCGTTGCTGTTATGAAAAAACAAGCCATAGGTGGCGATGTTATCAATATTGTAAGCAAAAATGCTTTGGTTAGCGGCCCTAACAACGCGGGTTATGGCAGCGCCAAATCGGCACAATTGCATTTAAGTAGATTGAATGCTGCCGAACTGGGTGCCGACAAGATACGTGTGAACGTGATAAACCCCGACGCGGTTATAAGCGACAGTAACATTTGGGCAGGCGGCTGGGCCGAAGGTCGTGCCAAGGCCTATGGCATTACTGTAGATGAGTTACCGGCTTATTATGCTAAACGTACCTTACTTAACGAGGTTATATTGCCTGATGATATTGCCAATGCCTGTATTGCCATTACGGGCGGTTTGTTAAATAAATCAACCGGGAATGTGATCAATGTTGATGGTGGCGTGGCTGCCGGTTTTGTGCGTTAAATTGTAAATTACACCGGGCAGAACCACCAATTTTCTGCCCGGCTAATATTCTAATAAATACCTATATGCAATTAGAGAAGCAAGTAATACAAGATATGAATAGCGATGCGCTCTCCGCGCATCAGCGTAAATACAATTATATATCGGGCGAGATTGCCAATGCCGCTAAAGTTGTTGAGAAACTCGAAGCATTTAATATCGCTATACCCAGCTGGGCGCTTGGTACGGGCGGTACACGTTTTGGTCGTTTTTCGGGAGGGGGGGAGCCTCGCAGTTTGGAGGAAAAAATTGAGGATGTGGGTTTGATACACGCCCTTAACCGTTCAAGCAATTCTATATCATTGCATATCCCTTGGGATATTCCGGATAATGCATCGTCAATAAAATTCCTGGCCTCGCAGTTAGGCCTGCATTTCGACGCGGTAAACTCCAATACCTTTCAGGATCAGAAAGATCAGGCGCTGAGTTATAAATTCGGCTCACTGCATCATGTAGATAAGGCTGTACGCAGGCAGGCGGTTGAGCATAATATAGAGGTTATAAAGTACGGTGTTGAGCTTGGCTCAAAAGCACTTTCAGTTTGGCTGGCCGATGGTTCAAACTTTCCGGGTCAGTTAAATTTCCGCGGGGCGTTTCAAAATACTTTCGAAAGCTTGCAGGAGATATACGATGCACTGCCCGATGACTGGAAGGTGTGGATAGAATACAAACCGTTTGAACCCAACTTTTACTCAACCACTATTGGCGATTGGGGGCAATCGTACCTGTTAGCAAACAAGCTTGGCCAAAAGGCAAGTACGTTGGTTGATCTGGGTCATCATTTACCTAATACCAATATCGAGCAAATAGTATCGCTATTACTGATGGAGGGTAAGCTGGCAGGTTTCCATTTTAACGATTCAAAGTATGGCGATGATGATTTGACCGTAGGTAGCATCAACCCATATCAACTATTCCTGATATTTAACGAATTGGTTGAGGGTATGGATGCACGCGGATTAGATCACGCAACAGGTATAGGCTGGATGATAGATGCATCGCACAATGTTAAAGATCCTATTGAGGATCTGCTACAATCAGTAGAAGCTATCAAGATAGCTTATGCGCAGGCATTACTGATTGATCAGGCTGAACTTAAAGCTGCTCAGCAAAATAATGATGTGGCCAAAGCGCAGGAAATATTACAGCAAGCCTATCGTACCGATGTGCGCCCATTACTTGCCGAAGCTCGTTTGCGTGCAGGTGGGGCTATTGATCCGATAGCGGCATTCCGTAAGCTGAGTGTGCGCGATGAACTGGTGAAAGAAAGGGGATTGAAAACCGTAGCTACCGGCCTATGATAAAGCAGCCGCAACCTGTTATAGCTATTTTTGACATCGGCAAGACCAATAAAAAGCTCTTTCTGTTTGACGATGACTATAAGATTGTACATGAGCGCTGTGTAAAGTTTGACGAGATCACGGATGAAGATGGTATGCCATGCGAAGACCTTGCACGTTTGCGCCAATGGGTAACTATCTCTTTGCAGGATGCGCTAAGCTTACCCGATTTTGAGATAAAGGCCGTTAACTTTGCTACCTATGGCGCCAGTTTAGTTTATATAGATGAACAGGGCGCTCCTTTAACCCAGCTGTATAACTATCTGAAACCGTTTCCGGATGAATTAAAGGAGCGATTTTATAGCACTTATGGCGATGAAGACCAATTAGCTGAGCAAACGGCTTCACCGGCATTGGGTAGCCTTAATTCAGGTTTTCAACTGTATCGCTTTAAACATGAGCAGCCGGAGTTATTTGAACGTATGCAATATGCGTTGCATCTGCCGCAATACATGAGCTATTTGTTAACCGCTAAACCGGCAACGGATATGACCAGCATTGGCTGCCATACCGCCTTATGGAATTTTGCTGATGATCAATATCATGATTGGATTTATGCGGAGGGCCTTGAAGATAAACTCGCGCCGATATTACCCGGCGATAAGATTTTTGATACCACATTTCACGATCATAATATTAAAACCGGCATCGGTTTGCACGATAGTTCATCGGCGTTGATACCTTATCTGGTAAGCTTTAATGAGCCTTTTGTACTGCTTTCAACAGGTACCTGGAATATCTGCCTCAATCCTTTTGATCATACACCATTAACAGCGGAGGCTTTGCATAATGATTGCCTTAATTACATACAGTATGAGGGTTTGCCGGTAAAGGCATCTCGCTTATTCGCCGGGCACGAGTGCGAGGTGCAAACACAGCGTATAGCCAAACACTTTGGCCAATCAGCAGATAAATATCAAAATATAGCGTTTGATACAGATCTGGTAAATCAGTTAAATAAAAAGGTTCCGGTTGAAGCGGATCAAAATGGTAATGTTAACCCAATAGCCTTTAATGATCGTGATTTGGAACAATTTGCTAATGATATAGAGGCCTATCACCAATTGCTGATAGATATAATGCAACAGCAAACCGCGTCAATAAAATGGGTGATGAATGGCGCGCCGGTTAAACATATTTTTGTGGATGGCGGCTTCAGCAAAAACCGGGTATTTATGCAATTAATGTCTATGGCTTATCCTGATATAAAAGTTTGCGCGGCATCGGTTGCACAGGCTACGGCATTGGGGGCAGCCTTATCAATACACCAACATTGGAATAGTAAACCGCAACCAAACGGACTTATCGCCATAAAGCAATACAGTGTTATTGCTGATGATGCGATAAAAATGACTACGTAACGCAAAAAGTTTTTACAGGAAAATCTGAGAAGATTTGATTGGAATTGGTGGACGATGGAGGCGCATCCGAACCAAATCAGTGCGCCTCATCTAAGCTCTCATAAGCACAATACTGACATAGAACACCAGTAATCGAGGAAAGTTTGATGGTTCGAAAATTAAATTAACAATTGTTCAAATTGTAGTAATTCAAAGTAATTCTGTAAGCGAAAGATTACTGCTACAAATTGAAAGAATAGTGCTACTGTACAACTTTGCCGGGCGATAACTTTGGTTTGTTAATTAAAACCAAACCCAGTTATGAGTATAATAGCACGTCCATCCTTTAAGGATAAGTATGACAATTTTATTGGAGGCAAATTTGTTCCGCCTGTTAAGGGAGAGTATTTCGATAATACATCGCCCATTGATGGTAAACTGATAGCCAAAGCTGCTCGCTCAACAAAAGAGGATGTTGATTTGGCTTTGGAAGCCGCGCATCAGGCGTTTGCCACATGGAGCAAATCCTCACCGGCTTACCGTAGTGGTATATTGAACAAAATAGCTGATACCATTGAGGCCAACCTTGAATACCTGGCCGCTGTAGAAACTATTGATAACGGCAAACCCGTACGCGAAACCCTTGCCGCCGATCTGCCGCTGTGCGTTGACCATTTCAGATACTTCGCAAGCGTTATCCGTGCCGAAGAAGGTACCATAAGCGAGCACGACGAAAATACTATCAGTATAGTATTACATGAGCCGATAGGTGTTGTAGGGCAGATCATCCCGTGGAACTTCCCGCTGCTAATGGCCACATGGAAAATAGCTCCGGCAATTGCTGCCGGTTGTTGTACCGTGGTTAAAGCCGCTGAGCAAACTCCGGTATCTATCATCGTTTTAATGGAGCTGTTGCAGGATGTTGTACCTCCCGGTGTTATCAATATAATTAACGGCTTTGGGGTAGAGGCCGGTAAACCATTGGCTACATCGCCACGTATCTCCAAGGTATCATTCACCGGCGAAACAACAACCGGTCGCCTGATTATGCAGTATGCCGCCGAAAACATAATTCCGAGTACAATGGAGCTTGGCGGTAAATCGCCTAACATCTTCTTTAAATCAGTTGGCGATGCCAATGATGCATTCTTTGACAAGGCTATTGAGGGGGCTGTAATGTTCGCGCTTAATCAGGGTGAGATATGTACTTGCCCATCGCGCATTTTAGTGCATGAGGATATTTACGACAAATTCATCAGTCGGGTTATTGAGCGTACAAAGGGCATTAAAGTAGGCCATCCGCTCGATAAAACTACCATGATAGGTGCACAGGCCAGTAACGATCAGTACGAAAAGATACAATCGTACCTTAAAATTGGTAAAGAAGAAGGTGCTGAATTGCTAACCGGTGGCGAGATAAACCGCCTGGAAGGCGAACTTGAGGGAGGCTATTACATACAGCCAACCATATTTAAGGGCAACAACAAAATGCGCATTTTTCAGGAGGAAATATTTGGCCCGGTGGTGTGCGTTACCACCTTTAAAACTACCGAGGAGGCTATCGAAATAGCTAACGATACACTGTATGGTTTAGGCGCCGGTGTTTGGACACGAGATGCGCATGAACTATATCAAGTACCCCGAGCCATTAAGGCAGGCCGTGTGTGGGTAAACAACTATCATGCTTACCCGGCACATGCGCCGTTTGGCGGCTACAAAAAATCGGGCTTTGGTCGCGAAAACCACAAGATGATGCTGGAACACTATCGCCAAACCAAAAACATGCTGGTAAGCTACGATAAAAACAAACTGGGCTTCTTTTAATTAATATATAGCTGTAATATCAACATGCCGCAGGTGTATAACCTGTGGCGTGTTATTTTTTAATAATTTACTATGGAGTATAACCGAATTGATGTTACACCGAAAGCTGTAGCGCTGATAGCCGAATTAAAAGAACGTAATGGCGAACTCATGTTTCACCAAAGTGGCGGTTGTTGTGATGGTAGCCAGCCCATGTGTTTCCCGAAAGGAGATTTTAAATTGGGCTATAGTGATGTTTGCCTGGGCGAGATAGAGGGCTGCGAATTTTGGATGAGCCGCGATCAGTTTGAGTACTGGCAGCATACGCATCTTACCATTAACGTGGTTGATGGGCGGGGAGCCAGTTTTTCGCTGGAGATACCTATGGGCAAACGCTTTATTATCGAGTCGCGGTTATTTACCGAGGAGGAGCAAGGCAACCTCACTCCGTTACGATACATCGAAGAATAATATTAACTAAGATGCCTGTGTGTTGCACAATAGCTGATATTGCTTTGGCGTAACACCCTCATGTTTTTTAAACAGACGGATAAAGTAATTACAATCCTTAAATCCGCTGGTAAAGCAAACTTCATTAATGCGTATCGCCGGGTCTTTCAATAAGTTTTTGGCGAATCTCAATTTCTCCGTCAATACAAATTCCATCGGACTTACACCCAGTTCGCGCTTAAAGTATCGGTATATTGATACGCTGCTCATACACGCCTTTTCGCTGATGCTCTTAAGGTTGATGTTGTCGGTTATATGATCACGTACAAATTCGCCTATGGTATGTACTAATCCTAATTTATTACCCGGCGCTGATTGTGCCGCCTGGCTTTGAATAACGCGGACCAATAATTCGCTCAATGTAATATCAACCAACGCATCTTTAGCTACCGAGTTACTCATGCACTCATAAGTAAGCTTATTAATGGTTGTAGCCAGATGGGTGTTATTATACAGATAGTATTTATCAAAATTAAGCTCCCAATGTGAACCGTTTTGTTTTGGATAACGCTCGTTCAAAAAGTTGAGTGTAGCTATTATCTTTTCAGGACTTATGGCTAATGCCAGGCATTGCGTAGGGTTTTGTTCGGTAGCTTCGGGGAAGTCTATCTCCATGCCTACATTGCCGGGTATCAGCACACTTTCGCCGGGTATGTATTCAAAGCCCGGTTCATCAAACAAATGCATCACCTTTTTACCACGCAGCATGCTGGTGATAACCACGTCATTAAATTTAAGCGGCACAAGCAAGCCATGCTGGTAAGTTTCAAACAAGTTTAGTTCGCACTTATCCAGGCAATATACTGTCCGGTTTTCTATTAACGTTTTAAGAGAGTTCTTATCGGTTAATTTAGGTGATCTGAGGGGAATTCTGTTACTATTCATCCATGATCTTGGTTAGTCAAATGTATCGTACCTGATCGTAATAATCAAGAGCGATATTGAAGAAACCGATAAATATGCCGCAATGTTTAATCAACTCACAGCTTAATACCTGATGTTCGTCATAGTATTAAACTGTGCAGCGGCAACTTTATTTTACAAGATGTTTTAATAATATTCAGAGCGCTGATCAATCCGCCTCGACAGCCACATGCTCAAGTATAGTTTTTTCGCTTGTTCTGCGTTTTATCAGCATTACAGCGAAACCCACACCACACAAGGCCATCACCATACCAACTAATGATGGTGTGGCATAACCCAAACCTGCCGCAATAGGTAAGCCACCGAAGAAAGCGCCTAATGCGTTACCAATGTTAAAAGCAGCTTGTGTAACCGCGGCACCCAGCATTTCGGCACCTTTGGCGGTGTTGATCATGAGTATTTGTATTGGCGATGCCAACGCGATAGATAATGCACCGGCAATAAATGTTAATGCCAATGAAAGTACTTGATTACCCGAGAAGAAATAAATACAAAGCAATGTTAAAGCCATAGCGGTAAGCAACCATGCGCAGGCTTTTACAGGCTGAATTCTGTCGGCCAGCCAGCCGCCGATTATATTACCTACTACCATACCAAAGCCAGCCAATACTAATATACCCGATACGCTGCCGCTCAAGAAGCGAGAAACTTCTGTCATTAGCGGCGCTATATAACTTATCCAGGCGAACAAGCCGCCGGTGCCAATGGCTGTAATGAGGATGATCAGCCAGGCTTCAGGATTTTTGAATAGCTGCATTTCTGATCTGGTATCGCCGCTTCTGTTAACAGAAAGTGGAGGTAACCATATAGCGATGAACAGCAATGTTATTAAACCAATGGCGGCAACTATACCAAAGGTGTATCGCCATAAAAAAGTATGCCCAACCCAGGTACCCAGCGGCACCATAGCCAAATTAGCGATAGTTAAACCGGCAAACATCATAGAAATAGCCTGAGCCTGTTTGCCTTTATCAGCCAACCGGCTTGCTACTACCGAACCTACACCAAAAAAGGCACCGTGTGGTAATCCTGCAAAAAAACGGGCAAGTAACAAGGTAACATGGCTTGGCGCGAAAGCCGAAACAGTGTTAAACACCGTAAAAATTAGCATTAAAGCAAGCAATACTTTTTTAGGCGGATAATTGCTACTCATCATAACCAATAGGGGAGCACCAACTACCACACCCAACGCGTAAGCTGATATAAGGTGACCGGCCGATGGTATGCTGATGTGCATGTTTGCGGCAATATCAGGCAGCAAGCCCATCATTACAAATTCGGTAGTGCCTATACCTAAACCGCCAAGCATTAAGGGGAATAAACTCTTTTTCATCAGTGGGGCTAATTTTATCATCCCAAAAATAGCGGTTTAAACATCATGTTTTGCCAATAAAGTGTAAAAAACACACTATTTGTTTTTTTGCAAATGGGCATTACTTTATCTGATAAATTGTAGGTATAAGATCGATTATTGATTTCTAATAATTTTCTAATTCTATTTCACTGAAAATTAAATTTCATAGTATACAAGTTACACGATTGTGTATCACAATATGTCATAATGATTAATTGTTGAGAAATGGGCAATAATTATGTACCTGTTTGTGTGATGGACTCATCTCGCCTCTCCGTGCTAATTGTAGTATTTTCACTTCTGATAAAATAATTAAATATTTTACCAGCCGGTTTTGTGAAAATTGCAACAGAAATCCGGATAAAACACCACTATCTAAATGATTAGCAAACCAACATTGTCAGGTAATCGACTCCAATGGGTTGATTATTCAAAGGGTATAGGTATTATACTCGTAGTTTATGGTCACGTACTCAGAGGACTAAACAGCGCGGGTATGGTGAATGCCTCTTTCTTTGATATCTCAGATACCTTTGTTTATAGCTTTCATATGCCGCTGTTCTTCATAGTATCCGGACTGTTTTTTGAAAGCTCATTCAGGAAGGATAGCAATGGCTTTATGCTGAAAAAAGCAAAAACGTTGTTGCATCCATTCATCATCTGGTCGCTTATTCAAACCATGGTTCAGGTAGTGCTGAGTAATTACACTAATGATAAGGTACCGTTTTCAGCGCTATTTACCTGTCTGATCATTCCCCGAGCACAATTCTGGTTCTTATATACATTGTTCTTTATCAATGTTATTAATTACCTGATATACCGGTTTGCTCCTAAATTCGCCTTGCTAATATCATGCCTGGTATGGTTGGTTAGTTATGTGATACATGCTGATATTGATCCATTTACAACTGTATTCCAATACCTTGCCTTCTTTAACTTTGGTATAGCTATCGGCCAAAACAAAGATCAATTAGCAAAACTGGCAAGGGGTAAATGGGCGTTTCCGTTGGTAGTTTTGTTTGGCGTAGCCGAATACTTTTATTTCATCAATCAGCATACAACAGCTTATGTAACCGATCTGCTTTTGGTGTTTACAGGCATTGTCGGTACATTATTGATCGCTCAAATATCATACAGAGCTCAAAAGATTAGGATGTTCAACTTCTTAGAAGCATATGGCAAGGCATCCATCGGTATATATTTGATGCACATTTTGGTGGCCAGCGGTTCAAGAATAGTACTGAGCAAATTTTTAAAGATAAGCGATCCCACTATCCATATTGTTGCAGGTACCGTTTTAGGATTGGTGATACCTTATTACGTATATCAATTCTGTATGAAAAGCGCTTACCTGTCATGGTTCTTCCAGGTTAACGATAAAAGGGACGAACGCCAGAAAGCTCAGGCTTTGGCTTAAACTTCAATATTGACACAACTATTTGAAACATAAGTATTAGCTCCAATTAAAGGGTTAATACTTATGTTTTTTTTATGGATGAAATTCTGATGCTATAAAGCGGTTTCAAAGCTTTTCTTTTTTGATAAGCTTATCAATTTTTTACCCATGTAGATGAATGGTTTTTCGATCAGGAAATAACTGATTGAAGATGCTGTTAAAACACATATCCAAAAACTTATTATAAGTATATATGGATGATCCTGAAGATAAGTCTTTGGCCATATTTTAAGGGGCAGGATGATACCAAATACAGGGTGCAATAAATACATGGAATAACTTATCGATCCTAAATAGATCAATACCCTGCCGGGATAATTTACTAATGAAAATAGTTTGAATACGGCCAACGCAGTTAGGTACGATACATAGTAGCTGTACCAAGTTTCATTATTCCCGAAGTTTTTAGAGTACGCCAGTATTGATATTGGTAGAAAAGCGGCAATAAATGCGAATATGGCACTACTCAATACATTGTCTGAAATAGTGTTACTTGCACCCGAGTCATTCTTTCGCCAAAGCATACCTAAAAACATGATCGTTAATCCTGTAAATAACGATACGGGTAATTTTACATGCAAAACAAATCTTAACGCAGCCATAACAATACTTAGCACCAACAGAATGTAATAGGTTTTTAGTACGAATTTACTGTTTCGTAAAAGATTATAGTGATGTAGTGTTATACAAATGATGTAGAATACCAGCTCGATTTGCAAGGTCCAGAATACTCCAATAATATCTTTCACCCCAAAAAACTTTTGGAACATGGTGATATTAAATAGCAACTTTTCAAATGAGGGTGATGTTGTAGACAATACACAAAAGCACAATATTGATACCCAGTATGCCGGATATAGCCTGAACAAGCGATTGATTATAAAATTCTTGTTATTCGATCTGTATAAGCTTTGAGGTATAACATAGCCACTGATCAGGAAGAAGATGACGACGCCAATCTTACCCCAATTAAAGAAATCTGTTACTATAAAGTAATAAGCCGCAGAGGGGTGAGTGACAATACTCTCTTTAACAAATAGCGATAAATGAACCACAGCGACCATGATCGCGGCGATACCCCTTAAGGCATCTATCCACTGTAGTCTTTTACCCGCTTGTTTTGTCATTTAAGTTTAAACAGGTAGTACCAAAAGCCAAGTTTAGCTTTTGGTGTTGTGACAGGAGGAGAAGTACTTACAAACTCTGCAATTTTACTTTTGCAGCGGCAATTGCATCTCGCAGTTTAGGCAAATCCTTAGCGGCCATGTAGGCTTTTGAGCCTGATCTGTATTGTTTAAGTTGTAACACCAGGTAGCCAGTCATTTTATTGCCTGACTCGTTAAATGTAGTAGCTAAAAAGCCGCCTTTTGACATGTAGCAGCATTCGCCGTTGGCAAAAGTGTTGGTTTTGTCAATTGACTCTGTTGTCAGGTTTTCAATTACTTTTTGCAGTTCATTCAGTTCATCCATATCTAAAACAGTATTGTACGAGCTCCTTGAACCTCCCGAACCTAAACGGGCAGCAATGCGTAATCCGGCCTTATAATCGTTGTTTGTTGTGTTGGTTAACTTGAGCACCTGGAAATCAATACCCCTCACGTTGGCCACATCAAATATCTCCTGCTTTATCTTATTGCCCGCTGTTTCCGAAAAGTTTTCGAAACTACCTTTAGGTGCTTCAACTGCTGTTTTGGCGGTTTGAGCATGTGCAAATTGAATGCTCAATATAGCTGCTGTGAGTAAAACTAACTTTTTCATTGTGACCGGGGTTGAATGAATACTGTACAAACATAACTACCTTAATTACATGTATATAGTACCTATGCTCTGTTGGTAATTAATTGTGTAACCAATGTGAAATTTTGATGGATTTAGTCTGTGCATTTTTCTCGTGAAAGTTATATTTCGTCAATTTTATCTGCTTAGGATTAAGTCAAGTGAATTTTACTCAAGGAGGCATATTTGTGGGCAAAACAGTTGTAGCCACATTTGTGAATAGATGATTTTGATTTAAACATTAGGTTTGCTTTAACCAATAATTACAAACCAAATAACCAGTTAAAACCTAAAATTGTATCGCTATGAAAAACAATCTGTTGATCGCGCTCGCGATCGTTACTTTTCTATTTGTAACATCATGTAAAAAAGATGGTGCAAACAAGGTCGCTACATCAGATGAGGAAGGCCCGCTTATTCCTGTCGACCCTGATGTAAACATGTCTGATGTGCTTTATGCCCACGCGCTCACCCCGGGTCAATACCGCATCATTGCCGGTCAGGCCGGTCAGTATGGTAGTGTTGATGGTAATGGCGCTAATGCACGCTTTGCCGGGCCTTACGGCATATTTGTTAAAAGAGATGGTTCGTTACTTGTGGCTGATTTTGATGGGCCTGTTCGTCATTTAAAGAATGATACAGTTGTTACATCAATCAACTTTCCGCCCAATGCTGATGGCTTAGTTTACCGGGAAGGGCGTGATATTGCCGCAACTAAAGATGGCAGTATTGGTGTACAAGGTGAAAATGATTACTGGGTTTATCGCCCTGATGGTACATTGATACACTCCTGGGCTGATATTCATGATAAGTTTGGAGGAATTGATGTAGATCCCACCGGAAATTATTTTTGGCGCGCGGTATTTGGTGGACTAACCCCGCAATATCCAAACGGAGATGTACCACCTTATCCACCATTTACAGTACCAAGCAGCGCTACTGTTGTTGATGCAATAAGTGCCGCAAACAATGGCGTTAAATACTTTGCCACTTATCACAGTATGTATAAGCTTACCAAAACAGGCGTGTGCCAGCAGATATTTACAAATTTTACCTTTACTAATATATCTTCAATTGTAAGTAGTCGCGATGGTTATAAAATATATGTTGTTGATAGTGGCGATATCAAGGTGATCGCTAACCATCCTAATTATCCTAAAACCATTACTACATTATTATCTAACCCTAAAGCTGCTTGTATAGCACTATCAAACAGCGAGAAGTATATATACTTTACTACAACCCAAAGTACAGTTGGTAAGCTTGCGCTTTAGATCATAAAAAAGCAGCCGGAACATATAGCCCCGGCTGCTCATTTATTATATGATGGTGAAATTATAGTACTTAGAATGCGTTTGTGGCACCTTTGTTAGCCCATGTTGTGTATTGAGCTGTCCATTTGTACAAACCGTAGTTTGACTCCTGGTAGCTTTTGTAAGGCTCATCAAACAACTCGTAAGTCATGGCAACTTTTACCCTTGGGTTATTGCGGCATTTTGTTACAAAATTATTGATGAAAGTATTTTGATTTGTTTCGTTAACGCTAAGGCTGTTTGTTGATTTGTAGCGGAAACCGTACTCAGTGAACCAGATCTCTTTAGTAGGGAAGGTATTAGCAAGGGTTACAGTGATATCGCTTATGCTGTAACTTTTTGCAGCACCTTCCATATCAGAGTACCAGTGGTAACCAATAGCGTCGAAATTTACACCATAGTTAGCGCAGAAGGTTAAGAAACCCCAGTGTAACCAACCGGCATCAATCATGGTTTTGGCACCCGGGTCTTTCTCTTTGATACCTTCGTCCATACCTTTAAGGTAGGCAGCTACCGATTGGCTTTTTGCTACATCGTAATGTGATGCTTCACGACCGGTTTTGCCAGCTAATAAAAGGTCAAGTTCAAGGTCATTACCCAGGTCATAGTAATCAAAGTAAGCGCCATATTTTCCGGCGAAGTTAGCGCCCAAGGTACGGCCTTTCTCGTACGATGAATCAGGAGTATCATCTTCATCCAGTGTTCTGGTGTGAAGCATTGGCAGCAGGTTAAGCGAACCATTTTTAGCAGCATCACGCAATGATGTCCACAAGCTTGATGACGAAGCTGAGATAGTACCATCAGATGTAGTGATCACGTTGATGCGGTACCAGTTCATACCCATACCTTTTATCAACTGTACTTGCTGGGTTGCGGGTGTGGCCAGGTAAGGTGCATCGCCAAATGGGTGACCGTTGATACCGGTTTGCAGGGTAGAAGCTGCCGCGGTTTTTAAAGTTGTTTGTGATTGATTTGAAGCTACAGCTTCAGCAGGAACAACATCATTTTGCTTTGAGCAAGAGGCGAAGATGAATCCAGCAGCGCATACCGCAACTGCTAAACTCTTGGTGTAGTTTTTAATCATTAGGTGTTTTTTAATCAATAGTTATGGTCTTTTACGCCGGTGTTTCGTAATGGTTACAACTTTTAGCTATATTTTTTGAAAATTTTTTAATGGGATAAAAACATTGCGTTTACAGCAAATAATGGCGCTTTTTAAAACGAAAAAAAATTACCGTGAGAGATAGTTATTGCACACTTTGGGAAATTAGTACCATCATTATACTCAATTAAACTATTAGTATAATATCATTTCAGCTTAGAAATGTCAATGGAACACTATTCGCATATGTTATTACGAAACATTTACGAGTACCTAATTTATCAATCAATGAAAATACAATGGAGTTATACAAAAGATCTTTTCGGCCTGCCGGATTTTGTGCCTAACGAACTACTTAATCAAAAACACGCTTTAAACAACTACGGCGAAACGCTTGAAAAAATAGATGAACGCGGTGGGATGAATATTGATGAAATAGTATGCAACATAATGGGGCTATCGCTTGAGGTGAGATTAGTGATGCAGGAAAACACTTTTGCTGATCTGCTCAAAAAATATCTTCATCTAAAAGGATTGTTGGATAAGGCTGATCTGAATGGATAAACCTTTGTTGTAATCGAAATAGCATAAAATAAAAAAATCCTTAGGACCACTCGCTGCTCATAAGGATTTATAACTATTGATTAAAAAACTTATTTCTGATTATTCAATCTCTATACCAAAAGCCATTTTAATAAATTCAAGATTTGTTGTAATTGGTAAATCATATATAATTATCTCTTTTTCAATTACATGTGTTTTTTGATCAAGATGTAGTATTGGTTAAATTATTGCATCAATGCCCAATAAAATGTACTTTATTCTGAATATTGTATTATTTAAAAGACATTTTTTTAATTATCAGATTATAAATTCTAATATTGTCTTTTCTGTAGAGTTCGTTTGACAAGTCGAATAAAGATCAACCCCGAATCCAACGCTAATACACCAAAAAAATCTTTTTGTTTTATCTGATTATCAACTGTGGTTTTTAAGATATGTTAAAAACTAAATAAGTGATGTTCAACACAATTTAAGGCCTAATAGTGTTCATTTGTGGACTGTTTATGTGTATTTGATACACATTTTCATAATGTATGAACACATTATTATCATCATAAATCCGGGCCTTATTAAAATGGATAAACATTTACAACAACATGGTCAGCTGGTTGAAGCAGCTGTACGCAGGCGGGGGATAAACCTTAGCGACCTGGCAAAAGAATTGGGCGTAAACAGACGTACCATTTACAATTGGTTTCAAAGCCCCAACTTAAAACGAGATGTCATTTATAGGATAGGCTTGAGGATCGGGCATGATTTCTCAGTTGAATTCCCTGAACTGTTTACATCAGATATGTTCAGTAATGAGCGTATGCGAACCCTCGCTTATTCAAACACAATTACAGGCAATGAAGGCAGTGATTGGAAAGAAAAGTACATCACGCTGTTAGAAAAATACAACGAAATTTTGTCGCAACAATTACGCTAAAGTTCTGTGCTTTGCTACTTCAATATCAATCCGCAACATAATGTGCCGGAAATTGATATTGAAGTTATATTAAAGCTATCTCGCTAAACTGCCCGCTGTAGCAATTTAGTTGACCAATAGGATAGCCTGCTAAGCAGATCGTCAGTTTTCAATGGTTTTGAAAGGTAATCGTCCATACCTTTTTCCAAACATTCATCTTTATCTCCACTTAGGGCGTTAGCGGTAAGCGCTATAATTACAGGTTGTTTAAGCTCACTTTCTCTGATCAATGCCGTGGCCTCAAGCCCATCCATGTTAGGCATTTGAATATCCATCAGTATCAGGTTATAATTACCCGCCATAACCGCGGCTACCGCCATAACGCCATCGCCTGCTATACCCGCGTCATACCCCAGCTTTTTAAGCATGTGTAATATCACTTTCTGATTGATCTTATTGTCCTCAGCAACCAATATGCTCAAAGGGTACAAGGTGGCAAAGTTCTCAGGTATCTTACTGATCACTTTGGCCGAGTTATCAGTACGTTTTGGAGCCTTAAAGCATGACAGGATATATTTGATCAATATCTGATGCTTTATAGGCTTGGTCAGGATATGATCGAACAGGTTAAGATTTTCAGCCTGACGTTCTTCACCCACCGAGCTTAACAGAATAACAGGAATTGAAGGATGATTAGCCTTTATTAAACGAGTTAGTTCAACGCCATCCATTTCAGGCATTTGGTAATCAGTAATGATCAAGTCGTATTTAGCGCCGCCTGCTAACAGGTCGATTGCTTCAGGCCCTGATGCCACGGTTTCGGGCACCAGCCTCCAGGCATTTAACTGATACATCAGTATGTTGCGGTTGGTCAGGTTATCATCAATTATTAATACCCTTTTACCGGCATAATTCAGCATATCCTTTTCAAACAACGGCTCAGATGCTGTAGCCCCAACAGGCGCGATAACGGTGAACGCGAAAATAGAACCTTTGCCAACCTCGCTGGTCACGGTGATCTCGCCACGCATCAGGGTCACCAGTTTTTCGGATATAACAAGACCTAAGCCCGTACCGCCATATTTACGTGTGGTTGATGAATCAACCTGGCTAAAGGCTTTGAACAGGCGCTCACGTTTTTCAGCAGGAATACCAATACCTGTATCCTGAACTTCGAATTTCAGTTTTACTTCGTCGCCGGCATATTGATCGCGACTAACCCTTACCACAACTTCACCTTTTTGGGTAAACTTTACTGCGTTACCTACCAGGTTAGTTAATACTTGTTGCACACGTATCTTATCGCCTTTAACACTTGGCGGCACATCTTCAGCTAATATGTAAGCTATCTCGATGCCGGTATCGGCTATGCGGGTGCCAAATATATCCAGCACTTCTTCAATACACTGGCGCAGGTTAAAGTCGGCTGCTTCCAGTTCCATACCACCGGCCTCTATCTTCGAGAAATCAAGAATGTTATTGATAACGTTCAGTAGGTTATCACCGCAATTGGTAATGGTATCAGTATACATACGTTGCTGATCGGTCAGCGCTGTTTCTGATAATAACGACGACATACCAATAATGCCATTCATCGGTGTGCGTATCTCATGGCTCATGGTAGCCAGGAAAACACTCTTGGCCCGGTTGGCTTTTTCAGCCTCGGTACGAGAAAGATCAAGCTCGGCATTTGATACCATCAACTCCTCGTTCAATTCTTCTAATACCTCCTGGTTTCGTTTGCGCTCAAGGCTCAGGGCAGCTTCCTGTTGCAGCTCTTTCATGGCCAAGGTTTGCTTTATTTGCCATGTACCCGCTTGCTTAAGCTTGTGCGACCATAAACCCGATACAAAATATATCACCGTTGTAAGCAGCAGGTGTATGATCAGGGTTTGCAGGTCAAAGTAATCTAACTGGGTAAAGTAAACACCTTTTACCCCGGTATTTTGCAGATAGCTAAATATGGCATGGTGAATACCTACTACAATTAATATGGGTAGCTGCAAACGCCAGTTGCGGTATATAATAAGTATAGCCCCGCCGATGAATGCGAAAAAGTGCATCTCGAACAAGCCATGCATCTGGTAAATAAACAGCGCCACAAATACTCCCAGTATCACACTCAGTACATATTGATACAGATCAGACTCCGGTAACAATATCTTGGTGGAGTAATAGGCCAATAAACAAAGGCTGCTTACTGATAGGGCGATGAACCAGGTATCGTAAAAAAGAGCCAATATCATACTAACCGCAAAAAAACAGCCCAGGAAATAATCCATAGTGCGGTCGGCGTTTTTGCGTATAGCTTTCCAAAGGGCTATATCATACGTAAGTTCATCGTTATTTAAAAAGTTGATCGGAGTCATATTGTTACTATTTGTCGCAGTTTGGCAGACTACAGCCATATGCGGTAAGCGCGAGCGCGTTAAATTTTAAGGGGTTATGTTTTTGCAATAAGGCATCCAAGGCGATGCGTGCAAATTCAGTTTTTGTGTTGGTGCAGTACCTGCTTGTATTATAATTACCGCGATAGTACAAGCGGCCACGTGTATCAATTACAGCGGCCTGCGGGGTTGAGTATACACCACAAGCCTCGGCCATTTTGGGGGCGTATAGCACGGGTACATTCAGGTCGAATTTATCTTTTACTTCTTCAGGAGTGTAGTTTTCATCCATTAGTATCACCATAAAATCAGCTTTGTCACTATAGGTTTTAACAAGCTTTTTAAAATGATCAATATTAAAGCGGGAGCAAGGGCATTTGGGGTTGAAAAAGTGCAGTAGCATCGGCCGGTCTTTTGCCATTGTTACACCGGGTACCGCATGTATTTGCTGACCGATGGCTACGTCCTTGTAATTATCTGGCACCGGAGTAGGTAAGGTATACCTGTACTCATTATACCAGAACAAGCAACCAACTACACCGAATAGCAAACATAACCATACAATGGTCAGTATTTTTTTCATTTTGTAATGTGATTTAAAAGCACTTAGTTCATTCTCAATAGTCCGTCAATACCACGGAATGATTTTCCGGAAAAGCAAAGAATACAATTAAGGCGCAAATTATATTCCCTGCGCACCGAAAGCAAAAAATACCTTATAGCTTGTATGTTTATTGTTTGTTTATGTGTTTGATAATCAGAAATTACCGATAGCTATATTTGAGTGTAAACTATTTATAGATGTAAAAAATATGAATAAGTAAATCGATTTAAATTTAAATAAACGGGGTTTTTATTGCTCACAACGGGGCTAAAATTGCACTTGGGATAATACTGGCTTAATTAAACAGTTTAGCAGTTTCTTTAAAGTTAGAATCAATTAGTTTTAAGGCAGGCCCGGTCATGCAGGTGGTTATAATGGCCATAAGCACAAGCATGGTGAAAATTTGCGGAGTGATTACGCCCAGCTCATAGCCGATATTAAGCGCTACAAGTTCCATTAATCCGCGCGTATTCATTAACGCGCCAATGGTAAGGCTTGATCGCCAATTTTGCCCCACGGCCCGGGCGGCTAATGCGCTGCCTAAAAATTTACCGGTAATGGCTACTAATAGTATTAATAGTAATATAACCAATTGCCCGCCGCCATTCAATAAACCAATTTGAGTGCGTAGGCCTGTAAAAACAAAAAACAGAGGTAACAATAGGTTCATGGCTACATCTTCGATTTTGTTCTTAAGCGTATCTCTTAACTGGCCGTCATTAGGCATAATAACACCCGCCATAAAGGCACCAAAGAGTGCATGAATGCCAATAAGTTCGGTACAATAGCCTGAAAGTAACAGGATGAGAATACACAGCGCAGTATTTAATTTAGGTGATCGATGCAATATCGGTCTTACTATCTTCAACATCACCAATACATAAATTATTGAAAGGCTGATAGTGTATAATGCCGACAACATTGATCCTGCCTTAACCAAACCTACCACAGCGGCAAGTATGCACCATGCGGTAATATCATCAGCAGCGGCGCAGGTAATGGCCAGAGTGCCCATAGGGGTACTGTCTAATCCTCGCTCTTTTAGTATGCGTACTAATACCGGGAATGCCGTTATACTCATGGATATACCCAGGAATAAAGCATACGATGTAAAATTGACTCCCGCGGGCGACGTATGCTCATAAATAAAATAAGCAAGTGCCACACCAAGCATAAATGGCATAACAATACTGGCATGACTGATCACTACTGCCTGACTGGCTTTGTTTTTCAGCATATTAAAATCCAACTCCAAGCCTACAATAAACATAAACAGCAGCAGGCCCAACTGACTCATCATCCCTAAATTACCTAATGATGCCTTTGGGAAAAGTATGCCTGAAACTTCTGGCAGGTAATTACCTAACAGCGATGGGCCTAACGCTATGCCCGCCAATATTTCACCAATAACCCGTGGCTGGCCAATCTTGGTACATAAATAACCCAATACCCTTGCCACAAGCAGTATGGTTACAATTTGCAGTAATAATGTACTTAATGGCGATGAAAAGCTTTCGGCAAGGCCATTTAAAAATTGTGTTGCAGCAGGGAGAGGAATAGTGGCAGCCTCTGTTATGTTGTGAGTGTTTAAGCTTTTGCCTGCTATAAGTAACGATATGATTATTAGCAGTGTGCTGCTTATAAATAGTATATAATAAAAAAGCCTGCGCTTATTGTTCATAAAAATTAAGGGAGTGGATGTTATTTTTTGCAAATGTGATCAAATAGTCTTGTAATTTTGGTGCTCATCGTCACTTTTACAGCAACGAATATTTTATTCATGAGAGAACAATTAATTACGCTTATCAACGATTTGAAAAACAACGAGATAAGCTTTAAAGAAGTTATAGAATTTATAGAAACTTACTACCAGCATCAGCCTACAGCATTTAAAAATGGTGATGCTTATAACGAGGCTACACAAAATCAGGGCAGCGCTAAGGTATTTGCATTCGCGCAGCTTAATGAGCTTAGCGAGGCTGATACGCTGTATCTGTTTGCCGAACATTATCAGGCCGTACTGAATACTCCGGATGGTACCGACCACCAAAATATCAGGCAGTTTATGGCCAATGGCTGGGCGGGTATCAGCTTTGAAGGACAGGCGTTAACAGCTAAGTAATATTTAAGGGCGCTAAACAAAGCGCCTTTTTTTATTAGGAATTAAATCACCGTCGTCACAAATTCCGAAGGCCGCATACCTGTAACCTGTTTAAAGGTAGAGCTAAAGGCCGCCAAACTATTATAGCCACTCTCGTAAGCTATCTGGGTAAGATTAGCGCCGCTTTGCATCATCATTTCCATAGCCTTAATAATGCGGCGTTGTTTAAGGTACTGCAAAAAGGATATACTTAATTCGGACTGAAACAACCTGAGCATTGAGCGCTCGCTCATGTTAAACCGACTGCTTACCTTGCCCAAAGTAAGCGGTTGAGATAGGTTATCGGTCAAAAAATCGATCACCGGCCTCAGCCTGATGTTGTGCGTAGTAGGCAATACAAAGGGCAAACTTATTTTACTTACCCGCGGCAGCAAATTCTTTAAGCTGGTTAAAAACTGGTAATCGTTGGTATCGGGTTTGTTTTCGCCGTTAAAGTTGCTGGTGTATATGATCATTTCGTGCAGTAAGGCCGTGATGGGATAGATACCCAGTTTGGAGTAGAATGCATCCCGGTCATCATCCAAACTATAAAAATAAATGCTGCGAACGGCTGTGGCTGCATGACGTACCTGTAAACGATGCTCAATGCCCTGTGGTATCCATATATAATGGCGGGCGGGTATCACATACGTTTTATCGTTAATATGCAAGTAGGCGATACCACCCTCAACATAAGTGAGCTGCCCTTTTATATGCCGGTGCATGGCAAATTTCCTTTCCTTTTTTTCGTGCAATACAAAAACCGAATCAGGTTCGCTGTCGATTAAAAGTAGGTAAGCTTTATCTTCTTCGTTCATGCGTGGCGGGATTCAGCTAATTTAAGTCAATTTTCATAAAATACGAAAGCTGCCGTGTTACGAAATTTGTAGCCGTAATGAAACATATAATTTTTTTGGCACTTCCGCTCGGTATATCTCTGTTACCGCGAGCGGCAGTTGCGCAGGATGCACCGCACATTGCCCATCCTTTCACTCTCGCCCAGGTATGGGAAAAAGCAATACAAAACAACAAGAGAATACAAATTCAGCAATTGCAAACCGATGCAAGCGATGAAGAAGTAAAAGACGCTGTTACCGACAGGCTGCCCGAAATAACCGCCGACGGCGAGTATGCCCGTGTAAGCAAAATGCCTATTTACGAAAAAGGCCTGTTCAACGCGCCGGCGCAATACCCTGTATTGCATTCAACCTATGGTGTGGGTATTGATGCCTATTTGAATTTGTACAATGGCAACAAAACCAATTTAAACATAGCTCAAAAAAAGACGACCGCCAAAATGCGCCGACTGCAAACCGCGCAAACAACGGCCGATGTAAAGCTGGCCGTCGCGGTGGCATTTTTGCAGTTAAAGCGAAGCCTTGTTTTTAAGGATCTATTGCTGAGTGATATTATATCGCAACAAAAGCAACTTGCTAAAATTGAGCAATTACGCAAAAATGGTGTGGTACTTAAAAGCGATGTATTGCGGGCACAGTTGCAACTATCGCGTCAGCAATTACAGTTAAATACTATTGATAATGATATTGCCATAGCCAATCAGCGCCTGGATGTAGCTATTGGTGAGCCTGATGATTTCAGCATAACCCCACAGGGCGATGTGCAGGCCGATTCGGTTAAGGTTGATACTTACGATAACTGTTTGGTGCAGGCTAATGCCCATGCTTACAAGGAGAAAATATCCGAAGAAGAAACACACTTGCATGAGTTACAGCTTAAACAGGCCAAAGGTGCGTATATGCCAAAAGTGGGGCTGTTTGCCAACTACACCTTTTCATACCCGCAAATATTGTTTTATCCATACTCACCATATCTGTACAGTTTCGGCATGGCGGGGGTAAAGGCCTCATTCTCCATATCGGGGTTATATACCAATAAACACAAGGTAAAGGCCACCGAAATCGAGCTTAAACAGCAGGAAATTGAGCATCAGGACACGCGCGATGCGATAAGTTTGAGTGTAAATAGTTATTACCTGCGCTTGCAGGAAGCTATGCACCGCGTAAATGTAGCCCAAACCAATGTGCAGCAGGCTATCGAAAACTCACGCATTGTAAACAACACTTACTTTAATCAAACTTCGCTTATTACCGATCTGCTTGATGCCAACAACGCCTTGTTGCAAACCCGCTTTGAGCTGGCTTCAGCCAAAATTGAGGTGCAGATACAATACTATCAACTACAAAACGCCATAGGAAACTTATAATGAAAAAGACCGACCATATATCAAAAACCGATAAGCTGATAACGCGCATTTCTGCCGGCATAGCTTTAATAGTATTAGCAGCCCTTGCGGTTTGGGGTATAATATTTTGTTACGATACTTATAAGTACGAAGAAACTAACGATGCCCAGGTTCAGGAGTATATTAACCCGATCACATCAAGGGTAGGTGGCTATATCACCAAAATATATTATGATGAAAATCAGGATGTAAAGCAGGGGGATACATTGCTGGTGATAGACAATAGCGAGTATGAATTGCAAAAGCAGGAGTCGGCAGCGGCATTGGCTAACGCGCAGGCTCAGCTTAGCGCGCTGGGCAGCAATGCGGAAACTTTGGAATCCATGTCGCAGGTTAGCCATTCGGCTATAGCGGCCGCTAAAGCCCGATTGTTGAACAAGCAACAAGAATATGATCGTTATAAAAGATTGTACGATGTAGAATCAGCCACTAAACAACAACTGGAAAATACCGAAGCCGCGCTTGCCGTAGCACGGTCGGAGTATGAGGCATCGATACAAAGCTACGAATCATCCCTATCAAAGGTTAATGATGTAAAAGTGCAGCGTGCCGTTATCAATGCCGAAATAAAAAGGCGTCAGACTCTGCTTAAACGCAGCAATATCGATCTGGGCTATACCGTTATCCGTGCGCCATATGATGGTAAGATGGGGCGCCGAACTATACAGCAAGGTCAATCCATACAACCCGGCCAAACGCTGGCTTTTATTGTAGATAAAGCTTCGGGAAAATGGGTGGTGGCCAATTTTAAGGAAACTCAGCTGGCCGACATGAAAGAGGGCGACGAAGCTGCTATTTATGCCGATGCCTATCCTGATAAGCAGTTTAAGGGAACCATCGTTTCCATATCAGGGGCAACAGGTTCAAGCTTTTCATTACTACCGCCCGATAATTCATCAGGTAATTTTGTAAAGATTGTGCAACGTGTGCCGGTACGTATCAGGCTTACTGAGGATGGCTCAATAACCGGCCCGCTGCGGTCGGGCATGAACGTGAATGTGGCTATACCTAAACATCATGGCAGCAGAGGGTAATCAGCAGGTATTTAAATCGTGGGTGCCTGAATGGGGTGCCCGCGGACTGATATTTCTGGTAATGCTGCCATCGTTAGGATTGTTCGGCCTGTCAATGGCCAACAGCAGTGCCGCAGCCGGTTTTTATGGCATTGAACCTACCGATGTGCAGTATTCCATGATACTATTTTATGCGGCGGTGGCAAGCTTTTACAGTTTTGAAACACGCATATTTAGTTATATCGATGTAAAAACCTATCTGATCATAAGTACCCTGGTCGAAATCGTTACATCATATATATGCTACAGTACGCATAATATTATAGTGTTATTTATATTCAGGTTTATACAGGGCCTGGGTAGTTGCGCTTGTACAAGTATCAGTATTAGTTTAATATTCAGTCGTTTAAAAAGTGAAAGGGCGAGGGAGATAGGCTATTCTGTATTTTATGGCGTTTTGCAACTGATCGCGCAGTTTACAACACTTATATCAGCCCCAGTTATTGATGCTGCGGACTATAATGTGCTGTATAAATGCGTCATATTTTTATACTTACCCGGAACCATAGCGCTGTACTTCATCCTTAACAATGTGAGATTACAGAAGCGCATACCACTTTATGGCTTAGATTGGGTGAGCTTTGTGTTGTACGCGGCAGCTATTGCATTAACCGGTTTTGTGCTTATTTATGGGCAGCAACGCTATTGGTTTCATGATAAATTGATCAGCATGGCTGTGCTTATGTCCATATTTATTTTTATAGTTTATGGATTCAGGCAACGTAGTTTGTACAGGCCTTATCTGTCATTAAACATATTCAAATACAAAAACTATTGGGCAGGGGTAATACTGTTGTTCGTATTATACCTGTGTCGTGGCGCGCTTAATGTAACAACGGGTTATTTTGCCGGGGTGTTGGGGCTTGATCCGCAACATACAGGTTATATGCTAATCAGTAATATTATCGGGGTGATTTTGGGCGTATTGGTATCATCCCGACTTACATTAATGAAACTTAACATCCGCTTTGTATGGATGGTGGGTTTTGTAATGCTGCTGACTTTCCAGTTATGGATGATGACACTCTTTACAACGCAGGCCAATACCAGCGAATTTATTATTCCGCTGTTATTGCATGGCTTTGGTGCCGGTATACTGATGGTGCCTATTATACTGTTCATGGTATCATCAGTACCCAAAAAACTGGCTAAGGATGCTTCGGGCACAGGGGTACTGATACGGTTTGCCGGGTTTTGTACAAGTATAGCCTTAATAAATATTTATACCGATTATGGTAAAAATCAACATTACAATCGCTTTTTGCAAGGTATTGAAGCCGGTAACGTAAATGTTGGTCAGCGCATCGCGGCTTATACCAATGCGGTGCAAGCACGAGGATTATCTGCCGACCGTGCCGGTCAGGCGGCTAATGCTATCTTATATAAAAGTATGAACGTACAAATGCAGATCAGAACAGCGATGGAATACTATCAATGGTTAAGTTGCCTGGTATTGGCGGTACTTATTTTCATTGCTATTTATCCGTACGTAAACCGAACCACTATCAACGTAAAACAAGCCGAACCGGCATCGGCAGGCATATAATGTTGTTGTTTTAAGCGCCGATAAATCTAACCTGTGAATTATATTTGTGATGCCGTACAACCAGTATGGCATCACAAATACTATGAACAAATTTTACCAGTACTTTATCGCCACGGTATTTGCCGTTACTACCGTATCATGTTTAGCGCAGGATGTAGTTATCAAGAATAACGATCCGCATATACTTTATACCGGCAGGGTAGCGGTTACCGATAGCAATACCATGCTATCGTGGACGGCAACCACCGTAAAGCTGAACTTTAAAGGTACCGGTGTTAAAGTACTTTTAAATGATGAGGCGGGCGATAATTTCTACAACGTAATTATTGATGGTAAAATAACCTCTGTTCTGCATCCCGAAAAAGGTAAAAAGGAATATATACTCGCTGCTGATCTGCCAAACATTAAGCACGATCTGGAATTGTTTAAACGTACCGAATGGTCAATGGGGCGCACCTGGTTGTATCAGTTCTCGTTTGATAAGGGTACATTAGTATTAGCTGCTCCGAAATCTAAAAAACGCAAGATAGAAGTGTTTGGTAACTCTATTACCTGTGGTTACGCGGTAGAGGATTCAACAGGGCAGGATAGGGGCACCGCTCCTTATGAAAATGGTTATATCAGCTATGCTGCCATAACAGCCCGTCATTTTAATGCCGATTATTATAGTACATCCAAAAGCGGCATAGGTATTACCATAAGCTGGTTCCCGTTGGTCATGCCGGAGATGTATGATCGTTTGTATGCCAATGATGCCGCAGTAAAATGGGATTTTTCAAAATACACGCCTGATCTGGTGATCATCAATCTTTTTCAAAATGATTCGTGGCTTACACAGCGACCTGAACATAAGGAGTTCATATCTCGCTTCGGTACTACAGCGCCGACACCCGAACAGATCACTACGGCTTACCTTGATTTCTTAAAATCGGTACGTGCCAAATATCCAAAGGCTGATATTATTTGCGCCCTTGGTAATATGGATGCAACAAGGGATGGTTCGCCATGGCCGGGATATATAAAAAAAGCAGCGGAGGCTATCAATGACAAAAAAGTTTACACCTGCTTTTTTCCATACAAAAAAACACCGGGGCACCCTAACCCTGCCGAGCAACAAGCTATGGCCGATCAGCTGATAAGCTTCATCGAAAAAACCATTAAATGGTAATAAATATTGATTATGTGAAATAGTGCACATATATTGTGGCATGTAGTGTGTAACCATTTTATGTGCATATTAGTATAAGGTTCTATCTACTCGATAAAATTTTAACTCAATGATACTATTTGGGGATGCTTTTCTTCCGAGCCGTATTTATTTGTTCTATATTGAACCGTTTTTTTCTATAATTTATATGTTGTTTTTCCCGCAAAACGCTTCAAAGCCATTCATCTTTAACGCCCATTCATGAGAAAATTATACACATTCAAGATATTCTTATTCCTTGTAGCTATATTTTTTTGTAGTGTTGACGCGCGTGCGCAATATGCTATTGGTGGAGAGGCAGGTACAAATCTTGTTAATTCAGTTTATTGGCTTACCTGGGACAGAACCCAGACCGGCAGTACTTTAGTTACTGCACCTACCGGTGCCGATGCTCAGCATATACTGGCTGGTAATTACGTTTGGCAGTTTTCGCCAACCGTACAGATCAGGGCTACCATCAGTAACCTTACTACTACTGATAGCCAGCCTATGCAGTCATATACTCCGGGTAGCTATGCCAGCGACGGGCTCGATCTGATGTATTCGGGCAATAATCAGCCTAAGCCCAATTCACGTGGTGTGGCTGCCTCAGCTATAGTAACACCATACGGTGGTACTGCTACTTTTGATATCGATATTAAGGTATTTATACTAATAAATGGTACTTGGACTGATGTTGTTTACCCGGGTATGATCATTGCCGACGCCGAATCAATTGACGCGGGCGGTGAATATATCTCGGCTAACACACCAAATCCTATAGCCTGGCAATTATTGAATAAACGTACGCAAAGTAACGCGGCCGATAACGAGTACAAATTGCAGTTGAGTAATAGTGGTCGTTCGTTCAGGTTATTCGCTAACCTGGCGCCAGGTAACTTTGGTGTACAGGCCGTAATGTTTGCACGTGGCGCTCGCAATCTTACCAATGTAAGTATGAAGGGCTCCGGTTTAACAGCTATGGCCATTGGTTTTGTACTTCCGTTTGACCTTGGTGATGATCCGTTGAAATATGGTAATACCGGCCATTATATGGATGATTTTCAAATAACTAACTATTTTGATGGTGATGGTACGTTCGCTGTGGTGAATTATCCAACCACGCCCTTAGTTGCCAAAGCAACCGTATTTATAGGTGAAGATAATGTTGACCCCGATGGTGAACCTAAAGGCACCGTAAATGCTGATAGCGATGATGCAACCGGTAATAACGATGAAAACACCATAACTCCGGCTAACTTACCGGCTGTAAAGGTAAATCAGGCTGGAAATATCGTTTTCAGCGTACCGGTAACTAACCGGAAATCTGTAGCTGCTACCTTACGTGTATGGCTTGATTTTAATGGCAACGGTATTTTTGAACCTAATGAAATGGTGAGTGCCAATGTGCCGGCAAATACCAATAACCAAACACTTACCATAACATTCCCTAATTCGCAATTCGCTGGTATAATCAGGGTTGGTTTGCTGTATGCCCGTATGCGTATAACTACCACTGAGTTAATAGATGATACCTCAACACCGGTTGACGAACGCAGCACCTCATTCGCTGCCGATGGTGAAACTGAGGATTACAGGTTGCAGGATATTACAGGTATTTCCATCTCAGGTACAGTATTTAACGATGGCAATGGTGGCAATAACGGGCAGATATCGGGCAATCCCTTACAGCAGGTTTCCGGCTCGCCATTGTATGCTTACCTGGTTAACAGAAATGCAGGTACAGTGGTACAAAAAGTTGCTGTAGGCACTAACGGAGCTTATTCGCTTAGTAATAATAATAATGGCGCTTACATAGTGGCCATATCAACCAATAATGTTGATTCGGGGGCTACGCTAACTGCTGTTGCAGCTAACTTACCTGCAAACTGGAAACCATCCGGCGAAGCCTATGGTACCAACAACACCAGCGGATCAGGTATTGAAACAGGTACGCCAAACCTGCAAGTAAATGTTACTACGCCTGGCACAAGTCTTAATATTAGTGGAGTTAATTTTGGCATCAATCAAATACCGGTAGCTGTAGCTGATGCCGGAACCACTACCGCTGGTGTAGCGATCACGCTCAATATCCCGAGTAATGATACGGATGCTGATGGTACCATTGACCCCACTCAGGTTTTTCTGGTCGATCCGATAGATAATACTAAGAAACGCACTGTTACCGTATCAGGACAGGGCACGTATGTTGTAAACGTTACAACAGGCGCTGTAACCTTTACCCCGGTAGCGTCTTTCGCAGGTAAGGCCATTCCGTTAAATTATACTATTAAGGATAATTACGGGTCAGAAAGCTTACCGGCCTTAATATCAATCACCGTGAAACCTACAGGCGTAAACGATACTGATAACACAGCCATCGGCACACCGGTAACCACAATAGTTAAAGCTAATGATGGCGATGATGCTGTAGCAACTATAATTACAGCTACCAACGGCACACGTGGTACTACTACGGTTAACGCACAGGGTGCGGTTACTTACACGCCACAGGCCGGCTTCGCGGGTACTGATACCTATACTTATATACTAACTACAACAGACGGCATAGCATCTGACCCTATCACGGTAACTATCAATATTACTCCGGATGGCGCTGATGATATTGCGATAACTAATATAAACACGCCTATACCCACCAATGTTAAGGCTAATGATGGTTCGGCGGCTACCGGTGCTACTGTTACCCCAACAGCGGGTACGCATGGCACCACAACAGTTGATGCGCAAGGCAATGTTACTTACACCCCGGCAACCGGATATATAGGCCGTGATACTTATACCTATACACTAACCCGTGATGGTATTACATCGGCGCCTATAACCGTTTATGTTACAGTAAAACCGGTACCGATTAGCGATGTTGATATTACCCCGGTAAACACTCCGGTTACTACAACCGTAAAATCTAACGATGGTGCAAGCGGCACGGGTACAACGGTCACCAGCACTGCCGGTCAGCATGGTGTAACAACTGTTAATGCGCAGGGGCAGGTTGTTTATTCTCCGGTATCGGGCTATACGGGTGTTGATACCTATACCTACACGCTTACCACGGCTGATGGTGTGGTGTCTGATCCGGTTACCGTAACCATTACCATCTACTCAACATCAGTTAACCTGACCAAGCGTGCCAACAATACAGGCACCAAGGCGGGCGATGTGATCAACTATACCTTAGTGGTAACCAACACAGGCCAAACACCGCTTACTAACCTTGTAGTTACAGATGTGGGTGCCGATGCAGGCAGCATATCACCGGCAACTATACCTACTTTAGCGGCAGGTGCATCGCGCACGGTTACAGCAAGGCATACGCTTACCCAGGTTGATGTAAACAACCGCCGTTACAGTAACCAGGCAAGTGTAAGTGGTACCGACCAAACAGGCAGAACAGTTAGCGATAATCAATCAGACGACCCGACGACACCAGCGGCTGATGACCCTACCATTGTTGAAATTAACCCGATAGGTGGCATCACTTTAGATAAAACAGGTGTTTTCACTGCCAACTACATTACTTATACGTTTACCATCACCAACACCGGTAACGCAACATTAACCAATGTAACGCTTACAGATACCAACCTTGGGCTTACCAATACGGCGGTTACCATACCTACCGGCGGATTGATTCCCGGCGGAACGGCAACGCTTACCTTCAGGTATACACTTACACAGGCTGATAAGAATGCCGGTAGCGTAACTAACAACGCGTCAGTTAACAGTACAGATCCGGTAGGTAATGTAATAACCGATAACGCGAGTGTTGTAGTTCCGGTTGATCCGGCTCCGATAGCGGTTAATGATAATGCTTCGACACAAAGGAATGTACCGGTTACTATTGATGTTGACCGCAATGACCTGCCGGGCAATTCAAGCTTCGATCAGCAATCAATCGAGATACTTACCCAGCCATTGCATGGTACGGTACAGGTAGGCGCTGATGGTACGGTAACCTACACGCCAAATGATGGTTATACTGGTACCGACTCATTTACTTACAGGATAAAAGATCTGTATGGTTACTACACTAACCCGGCTACAGTTAACCTGACCATAAATGCCAACGCGCCGTTTAAAATACCAACCCTGTTTACACCTAACGGCGATGGTATTAACGATGTATTTGAGATACGTGGCATTGAACAATACAGCCAAACCAAACTATCAATAATTAACCGTTGGGGTAACGAGGTATATAAAGCCACCAATTATCAAAATACCTGGGCAGGTACCGGCTTAAACGAGGGTACTTATTACTACATACTACGTGTATTAGATAGCCAGGGTAAGTGGAATGTATACAAAGGCTATGTTACATTAATGAGGAGTTTAAAGAAATAAGCTGATTGATATATCTGCCACTTATGTGGCGGTGAAGAAGACAACATGAAAAGATTTTTAACGATATTATTACTACTTATCAATACCGGCTTAGTGTATGCCCAGCAGGATGCACAGCAGAGTCAGTATATGTTCAATGGTGTTTATATAAATCCGGCTTATGCGGGTTATAAGGAGATATTGAACCTGCATGCTTATTACCGTTCGCAGTGGACCGGGGTTGAGGGTTCGCCGCGCAGTATGTCGTTAGCGGTTGATGCTACGGCCAATAACGGCAATGTGGGTTTTGCCTTCCAGGTAGCGAGTGATAAACTGGGCGCGCAGGAGTATCTGTCAGCCTACGCTAACTATGCTTACCGCTTGCGCATGAACGAGGATGGCAGTTCACGGTTAGCATTTGGTTTAGGCGCCGGCTTTATGCAGTTAGGCATGAACGGCTCAAAACTTGACCCGAACGATCCCGAACCTGATATGTTTACCGGTACGCAAAGTACCATTGTACCCGATGCCCGTTTAGGTGTTTACTATTCTGACAACAAATTTTACGCGGGTCTATCGGCCGATAACCTCATAGCTCAGCATATTAATGTGCGTAAGGATGGTTACATCGCGCAGCCTAAAGCACACTATTACTTGACGGGTGGTATGCTTTTCCCGTTAAGCCAGGATGTAATGCTGAAGCCAAGCTTTTTATTAAAGGATGATCGTGGTGGCCCTACAAGTTTAGATATTAATGCCTTTGTGTTGCTTGGCGAAAAACTTTGGCTGGGTGGATCATACCGTACCGCGGTAAAGTTGTATGATAAAAGCTATCTGCAAAATGATCTGACACCGTTGAACTCCATCACTGCTGCTGCCGAATTTTTCCCGAACCCGTATTTACGTATAGGTTACGGTTACGATTTTTCTATCGGCCCGCTGCGTGGTTACGATGGTGGCACGCATGAGATATCTATTGGTATCTACTTCAAAACCAAACAAAGCAGAATGTTAACGCCAAGATATTTCTAAAAGCAGATGAAAAGAACATTAATTAAGATCGGACTTTTTGCAACGCTGCTTTTTAGTGTTGAGGCTGCCAGTGCGCAAAGTGCGCTTAAGCAGGCTGATGATCAATATAACCTCTATAATTACAAAAAAGCGGCAGAACTGTATCTGAATGCTTACAAGCGCGATTCATCATCACTGCACATAGTTGAGCGCTTGGCCAATTCATACCGCATGATGCACGATTATCCCGAAGCAGAGATATGGTATGAAAAAACGGTATTGATACCCGAAAGTAATAATGCCAACATTTATCGTTATGCCGAGGTGTTAAAGAACAATGGCAAGTATGCCGAAGCCAAAAGACAGTTTGGTAAGTATTATTCATCAGACAAAGTAGTTGATAAAACACAGCTCAAATTCTGGACCGAGTCGTGCGATTCGGCGTTGAAGTGGATGAAGAATCCAACAGCGGTACAGGTTAAAAACGAGCAGTTGTTGAATAGTTCTTATTCTGATTGGGGTGCGCGTACTTTGAATGGTCAGCTGGTTTTTGTATCAGACAGGGAGAGCCGTTTTAGCCGTAACACCATCCGTAATGATGAGCCTTTCTTTAAGTTTGATGGTGCTAAGGCTCCTAATAAAAAAACTTATGGATGGACAGGTAACAGCTACCTGCACCTGTACGAATCAGCAACTGCTGATAGCGGGCGCTTATTCCCGATAGTAAATAATATCGCTTATCATACCGGCCCGGCTTCGTTCACCGCTGATGGTAACGAGATGTATTTTACTATTACCCGTGTACCGCGAAACTGGAATAAGGACCTGTCAGGAATTAAAACCTTCAAGCTTGAAATATATTCGAGCAAAAAAGATGGTGCCGGTAACTGGACGAAACCTGTAGCATTTAAATTCAATAACGAGAAAAAATATTCAGTAGGCGACCCGTTCATTTCCGCAGATGGCAATACTCTGTATTTCGTGTCGGACATGCCGGGCGGTGCCGGAGCGACCGATATTTATTATTGTGTTAAGGATGAAAACGGAGCCTGGCAATTGCCTGTAAACCTGCAAAGTGTGAACACCGCCGGTAGCGAACGTACGCCGTTTATTGATGGTGAGGGTAACCTTTATTTCTCAACTGATGGGTTGATAGGCATGGGCGGACTTGATGTATACCGAGCGCTTAAGTCAGGTGATTTTACATTTGCCAAAGCTGAAAACCTGCAATATCCTACCAACTCACCTCGTGATGATTTTTCGTATGTGCTGCTTAACGGCCGCACAGGGTATTTATCATCAAACCGCTTGGGCGGTGTGGGTAGCGATGATATTTACAGCTTTGTGCAACAGCCCGAGCTTAATTTACGCCTTGAAGGTATAGTTTACGAAAAGGGTACCCGCCAACCACTGTACAATGCTAAAGTTGGCTTAAGTGGCGGTGCTATTGTTATTACCAGCAACACGGGTTTTTACAGCTTCGGCATCAAGCAAAACAGCAACTATAATTTACGTGGAGAAAAGCAAGGTTATCTGAGCGACAACCAACAGATTACCACCCGTGGTTTAACCACTTCGCAAACCTTAAAGAAAGATCTTTACCTGGATAGGATTGTACTGAACAAAGCTATCAGGCTGGAAAATATCTATTACGATTTTGACCGTTGGGAGATAAGGCCGGATGCAGCTGTTGAGCTGGATAAGCTGATCAAGATATTACAGGAAAACCCAACCATACAAATAGAATTGGGCTCGCATACCGATAGTCGTGGTGATGATGATTATAATATGGATCTGTCGCGCAAACGTGCCAATGCAGCAGTTGATTATATATTGGATAAAGGCAATATTGACGAGGGTCGGATAATAGCACGTGGCTATGGCGAAACACGCTTGCTTAACCGCTGTGCCAATGGAGTGAAATGCAGCGAGGTTGATCATCAACTGAACCGCCGCACCGAGTTCACCATTATAAAAATGTAAAGAAACACCGCCGCAACCTTGAAGCCTTACTGCACCACAGTAAGGCTTTTTTTTGTTAGTTATTGCGCCAGTAAAACTTCAGGCTGATTACGGAACTTGCCGATATAATAGCTTGAAAATAAGGCTACGATCTTGGTGATATAGAATATAAAGAATATAACCCTTGCTTCTTCGTTCATCACGCAGCCCATCAATAAAATGAATAATGGTGCTACCTGAGCGGCAGCGATGTTGCCAATGCCGTTTTTTGAATAGCTCAGCATCCAGCCGATGATCGAGAATAATATTACCGAAAGACTTATAATGATGGTCATGCGTACGGTATCATCACCACTAAATATATGCGAAAACTGTATAGGGGTTTGCGCTAATAAACCAAGTATCACCGCGTGTTTCCAGTTTATATTGCGATTGAATTCTTTGAATGATACACTCTCTCGCGCATAATATCTGATGGTAGCGAATGCGGCAACAAATATCAGCGGGAAATAAAAACCGAACATCAGTACGCTAAAGGCGGTACGGGTATCATCGCTATAGCCATTAATGGTGGCGGCCATAGGGTATTTAACAAAGGTAATATAGCTGCAAAAGCCCGCCCATAAACCCGCTATGATAGCCACTATAGCGTATAGTGAGGCGTTTTTAGTAAGCGAGTTGGTAAAGCGGTTAATAAAATATCCGCTGCGCAGTGTAACCAGAATAAACAGTACAAATAGTATTACGGCCATGGCGTAATACTCATTCTTTATAAAGCTGTCGCTATCATCAGGCTGAAGTACACTGATGACGGTTTGGTTGAAAACCTGCGGCATCACTATAAAAATGGCTTGCAGTATCAATACACCAACAGCACCCCAAAGCATCATCATCCAATTGCGGTTGGCATTACCGGCTGATGGTTTTTCGAGCGGTTCGACAACAGGTTCAGGTTGGCCTACACGATGGGTGGCTACTAACCATGCTTCTTCATCACTTAAATTAGTGGCACGTAGTTCCAGGTAAGTATCTTTTAGCAGGGTTGCCAGTTCATCAATATCAGCTTCGGTTAATTGCGAACCTGCGAAATGCTGTTTCCAGTTTTGTATGCGGGCATCCAGTGCGGCAGTTTGATAAGTATCCATAAGGGCATTTATAATGGTTTATAAATGTAGCAGAAAATACAATTATGCAAATGTTTTTTAAATATTGATTATAAAAAATGCTTTAACTAACTTAAAAGCGGCATAATTACAAACATAACCACAAAATATGGAGCATACTCCGGCCGAACAATTAAAACGGGTATTAAAACCTATACACTTATGGGCAATAGCCGTAGGTTTAGTTATATCGGGCGAGTATTTTGGCTGGAACTATGGCTGGCAGGATGCCGGTACAGTTGGTTTTTTGATAACAACCGCTGTGGTAACTGTAATGTATATCACCTTTATATTCAGTTATACCGAACTTACTACTGCCATACCACATGCCGGTGGCGCTTTCGCTTATGCCTATCGCGCTATGGGGCCTTTCGGGGGATTGATAGCCGGTTATGCCACGTTGGTTGAATTCTTATTCGCCACACCCGGTATTGCTTTCGCGCTGGGGAGTTACCTACATTTTCTATATCCCGATATATCTGTTTTGGGTTCAGCATTATTTTTTAATGTGGTATTCATTCTGCTTAATATATCAGGGGTGAAGGAGTCGGCGGCCTTTTCGGTATTCATCACGCTGTTGGCAGTTGCCGAGTTGTTGCTTTTTATGGGTATCATAGCCCCATCATTCAAAATGGAAAATTACCTGGCTAATTCCATGCCCCTGAACTGGGGAGGGATGATAGCCGCTTTGCCATTTGCTGTATGGTTTTATTTAGCCATAGAGGGCGTAGCACAGGTAGCCGAGGAGGTTAAAGATCCTAAACGAAACATCCCCAAAGGATATATATCAGCCATGCTTACCCTGGTGTTGTTGGCAATTGGCGTTATGGTACTTACCGGTGGTATAACCGATTGGCGCAAACTTAGCAATCTTGATTATCCATTACCCGAAGCCATAGCCATAGTTTTAGGCCGCAGCAGTGGCTGGACAAAGATATTTGCCAGCATTGGTCTGTTCGGGTTGATCGCCTCGTTTCATGGCACTATACTGGCATCATCGCGACAAGTATTCGCTATGGCGCGCAGCGGATATTTACCTAAAAGATTATCTGTAGTAAATGCAAAATTTAAAACACCGCATTGGGCTATTGTCGCGGGTGGTGTGGTGAGTTTTATCGCCCTGATGACAGGCACCACCAGCCAGATCATCATCCTGTCAGTAATGGGAGCCGTGCTAATGTATATGATGAGCATGGTAAGCTTGTTCATCCTCCGGAAAAAAGAACCTGAGTTGGAGCGGCCTTTTAAGTCGCCTGTCTATCCATTATTCCCGGCCATCGCGCTCGTCATATCCACCTTGTGCCTGTTAACCATTATGTATTTTAATTTGATGATAAGCCTGATATTTATTGCCGGCTTGTTGCTATCGATATTAATATTTATAGCGATGGGCAAGCATAAGGTTAAGATATTGAACGATGATATGCTGGAGATGCCTGCCACACTAATTAAATCAGAATAACGTGAGTTACCGGTATACCATAAAAGATAAAGTTTACCGGTTTAACAGCCTTAAAGAGCTATTGGCCAAAGCATCGCCATATCGAAGCGGTGATGTATTGGCCGGTATAGCCGCCGAAACTTACGAAGAACGTGTGGCCGCGCAAATCGCTTTAAGTGATGTGCCTTTAAGTAATTTCCTGGATGAAGCCATTATTCCTTACGAAACGGATGATGTTACCCGGTTGATAATTGATACCCATGATAAGGAAGCATTCGCTCACATCAGCCATTTAACTGTTGGTGGTTTTAGAGATTGGTTATTGAGTGATACTACAGATTGCGATATATTAAAAAGGATAAACAAAGGTATCACACCCGAAATGATAGCCGCGGTATCAAAACTGATGCGCAACCAGGATCTGATAGCGGCCGCCAGTAAATGCGAGGTGGTAACCAGCTTTCGCAATACTATTGGTTTAAAGGGGCATTTCTCTACCCGTTTACAACCCAATCACCCAACGGATGATGCACGTGGAATAGCTGCCAGCATTATCGACGGATTGCTTTATGGCAGTGGTGATGCCGTTATTGGTATTAACCCGGCTACCGATAGCCCGGCTATAAGCGCTAATCTGCTTAACCTGATGGATGAATTACGCCAACGTTTTGAAATCCCTATACAAACCTGTGTGCTCAACCATATCACTACCACCATTGGCTTGATGGCAAGCGGCGCACCGGTCGATCTGTGTTTTCAATCTATAGGTGGTACTGAACTGACTAACAAAAGCTTTGGTATCAGCCTGAACATGATAGAGGATGCTTACCAGGCGGCGTTATCTTTAAACCGAGGTACGGTTGGCCAAAATGTAATGTATTTTGAAACCGGGCAGGGGAGCGCGTTATCGGCAAACGCTCATCATGGTGTTGATCAGCAAACCTGCGAAGCACGTGCCTATGCCATAGCACGAAAGTTTAACCCGCTACTGGTTAATACGGTGGTTGGGTTTATCGGTCCCGAATATTTGTATGATGGCAAGCAGATCATCCGTGCGGCGCTCGAAGATCATTTTTGTGGTAAGATGCTGGGTTTACCGATGGGGGTAGATGTTTGTTATACCAACCATGCCGAGGCTGATCAGGATGATATGGATAACCTGCTAACCCTTTTGGGCGTAGCCGGTTGCAATTTTATTATGGGTATACCGGGCTCCGATGATATAATGCTGAATTATCAATCCACCTCATTTCATGATGCTTTGTACATCCGTAAAATGCTCGGCTTGAGGCCGGCGCCTGAGTTTGAACAATGGTTGTTACAGCATGATATCATCGATGATAAAGGCTGGCTGATATCCGACAGCCGGAACCGTTTACTCAAAGCCACCAACTTATGAGTGAGGAGTTGAACAAACGTAACCTGTGGGATAAGCTGAAGGAATATACCTCGGCACGTATAGCTATTGGCCGCACGGGTAATAGCATACCCGTTCAAAACTCATTGGAATTTAAATTGGCGCATGCACACGCACGGGATGCCGTTTATTCAAAGCTCGATACAGATGAGTTACATAAAGATTTAGCTAAGCATAATTTATCCATCATCAATATAAAAAGCCAGGCAGATTACCGGGAGCAATACCTGCAACGGCCTGATCTGGGCAGACGAATAGATGCGGAATCAAATGATCTACTTAAAACACACAAAGGCGACTATGATATAGCCATAATTATTGCTGACGGACTTTCGGCTACGGCCATTAATCAAAACATTGTACCCTTGCTGGATATCTTGATACCGATGTTCAATATGGGCAAATTCAAACTATCGCCATTGTGTTTGGTTGAGCAAGGCCGCGTAGCCATTGCTGATGATATTGGCGGGATATTGAATGCTAAACTTTCGCTGATATTGATAGGGGAGCGCCCCGGGCTAAGCTCGGCTGATAGTATGGGAGCATATATAACGTACGCTCCACGTACAGGGTTGACCGATGAAAGCCGTAATTGTATATCCAATATCCGTCCGCAAGGTTTACCGGTACAATTGGCTGCCGAAAAGATATACTATCTTATTCAACAATCATTACGCAGGCACTTATCGGGCGTACATTTGAAAGATGATACTGACGACAAGTATTTCCCCTGAATTATATCTGTATATCAATATTCCCCTGGAAGTAAATCGGGTCGCGCGTATCGCTGATGATGTTGGCAGTAGCGGTACCATTCTTGAACACGTCCATAGTTAAACGGCGGGCCTTGCGGGTATCCTTAAAATTGATGATCACCTGCCAGCGGTCTTTCTTAAGCGTTACTTTATAATCAAACTTTGTTGAAGTGAATTTGATACCACCATCATCGCCACCAACCGGCGGACTCATAAACACACGGCCAAAATAGGGCAGGAATGCTATTACCGAATCCTTACGTATTTTGATATCATACATATTGGCCGGGGTTAAAAACACCTGGTTGCCACCAAGTGGGTTCATCCACTGCGCTACAAAGGTGTATTTGGTAGAGTCGATCTTGCCTTTTACCGCTGTTTCTTGCTTAGCTTTTTTATCAGCCTTTTTGTTTTGGGCGAAGCCGGTGTATACAGCCAATCCTAAAAAGGCCATAAACAATATTTTGATGGTAGTTTTCATGGGTTTATAGTTGTTTAGATTATGATTACAACAAATGGTTTAACCATAAGTTGCTGGCAGGCTGATTTCTATTAAATATACCAACAAAATATCATATAAAAACAAAGGCCTTTCAATTACGAAAGGCCTTTGCACTATTATGTTATTCGCTTATATCAAATTAACACTGCGGTTAACAAACTCGGTCAGCTCAGGGCCGGTTAGTAAACCTTGTGATAGCAAAGCCAGATCAAACGCCTGCTTAGCCAGCTGCGATTGTGTATCATCGCTTTCGGCTTCCAGTATACGGCTGATCAGTTTGTGGTTACCGTTCACTATCACCTTGTAATTATCAGGCATGTTGCCATAAAAGCCCATACCACCACCCATGGCTGCCATGTCCTTCATACGGCGCATAAACTCGTCCATAGTAACGGTTACCGGTAATTCATCCGGGCTTAAGCTTTCCAGTTCAACACGGTAAGCCGGTTTGTTAATGGCCTTGGTGAAGATATCCTTGACCTTTGTGGTTTGCTCCTCGGTCAATACGGTTTCAGGTGCCTCGTCTTTTTTGATCAGCTTATCGGCAACATCAGCGTCAACACGTTTAAGTGATGTTTTATCCAGCTTTTGCTCCAGGTGACTGATGAAGTGATTGTCAATAGGCGAGTTCATCAACAGCACATCATAACCTTTTTTATTGGCAGATTGAATGAACGAATCCTGCTTGGCGGCATCATTGGTGTATAGATATATCAACTGGCCATCTTTATCAGTTTGGGTAGCTTCAACCTTTTCTTTGTATTCGTTAAGAGTAAAGTTTTCGTTCGCGGTATTGCTTAACAATACAAAATCCTTCGCTTTTTCGTAGAATTTCTCCTCGCTTACAAAACCGTATTTAACAAACAGGCCGATGTCGCTCCATTTTTCTTCGTAAGCCTGGCGGTCTTGCTTAAATATCTCGGTCAGCTTGTCAGCTACTTTTTTGGTGATGTAATTATTGATCTTTTTAACGTTGCTATCGGCCTGTAAAAAGCTGCGCGATACGTTAAGCGGAATATCAGGTGAATCAATAACACCGTGCAGCAGCATCAAAAATTCAGGAACGATATCCTTAACCTCATCAGTAATAAATACCTGGCGCGAGAATAATTTGATCTTGTTGCGTTGTATCTCAAAATCATTTTTCAGTTTCGGGAAATACAATACACCTGTCAGGTTGAACGGATAATCAACATTCAGGTGAATCCAGAACAATGGATCTTCAGAGAACGGATAAAGCTCTTTATAGAATTTCAGGTAATCTTCGTCCTTTAATTCGTTAGGCGATTTTGTCCATATCGGGTTGGTATCATTAATAATGTTATCAACCTCAATGGTTTTATATTTTGGTTTACCTTCTTCGTCAACACCATCTTCTTCTTCCTGTTCGTTAGTGCCGAATTTAATAGGCACCGGCAAAAATTTGCAGTATTTATCTAATATCTGTTGAAGCTTGTGTTTATCCAGGAATTCTTCTGATTCGCTGTTGATATATAGGGTGATCTCGGTGCCGCGTTCTTCTAAAACGCCATCGCCAATTTCAAATTCGGTGCTGCCATCGCATACCCAAAAAGCGGGCTTGGCGTCATCTTGGTATGATAGGGTCTGAATCTCAACCTTATCAGCCACCATGAAAGCAGAATAAAAGCCCAAACCAAAACGACCAATGATCTCATTTGCATCCTTAGCTTCCTTGAATTTCTCCATAAATTCGGTAGCGCCTGAGAATGCTATCTGGTTGATATATTTCTTGATCTCCTCAGCGGTCATACCGATACCATTATCAGATATGGTGATGGTTTTGGCATCCTTATCAAACGATACCTCAACACGCAGGTCATCAACCGGGCCGTTGTACTGACCTAATGACGACAAGCGTTTTAGCTTTTGAGTAGCATCAACCGCGTTTGATACCAGCTCGCGTAAAAAGATCTCGTTGTCTGAATAAAGGAATTTCTTGATTATCGGGAAAATGTTCTCGGTGTGGATTGAAATTGTGCCTTTTTCTTGCATAATTCTATAATGTTATAATTTTAATAATGATCGGTAACTGGCAAACATCAATGCCTGTTCCAAAGTAGGGTACATTGTCAAATTGGCAGAGATGTCAATCAATATAAAATAGTTCAACCAAAATATCACACATTTTTCATGTATTTGATGTTACTTAGCACAAAATTTCAATCTCTTTGTTAAACAACAAAAACCTCTCATGAAAAAATTTACACTCATGTTGGCCTTCTTTTTTGGGGCTACTTATTTTGCTTCGGCGCAGCTTATTCCAAATTTTCAATTTGGTGCAAAGGCTGGTGTCAACTTGTCGAGCTTTAATCTATCAAACAACACTTTTGATGCAGGCAACCGTGCCGGTTACCTTGGCGGTTTTTGGGCGAGAGTAGGTGGTTTAGGCTTCCACTTTCAGCCTGAGCTTTACCTAACCGGTAAAAACGTTAAAATAGAACAAAGCGAAGGTGGAGTAACTGCCGTAAATAATGTAAAATTCACCAGTATTGACCTGCCTTTGTTAGTTGGTACTAAGGTTGGCGCATTTGGTTTCGGTGGTCGTTTTTACACAGGCCCATTAGTGTCATTCAAAATAAATGATGATCAGAGCTTTGGTAACGCCGTAGGCAATGCTGTAACCTTAACCGATATCAAAAACCAAAACTTTGCATGGCAGGTAGGTGCGGGCGTTGATATCCGCGATCTATCTATCGACCTACGTTACGAGTATGGCTTAACTAAACAAACCTACAACGATGGCGCATCAAACGCTCGTGTAAACCTGTTCAACCTTACTTTAGCTTACAAGATATTCTCGCTATAATCTACCATCTTAACAGACAGTTGCAAACAAGAAAGGCTCCCGCTAAAGGAGCCTTTCTTGTTTTATAGTATTTTCAACTTAAGCATGTTCAATAGCGTGTTTAAGCGCCGCATTATGTTTGTACTTAAATACAAACGGGAATATTACCGCTATAACCAAAGCATAGCCTGCAAAGGTTAGCCAGATTCCATGCCAGTCCTTTGTGTTATCCGGATTGGTGAAGAACTTATCGATCAGGAAACCGCTGGCCAGGCTGCCGAATACCGCGCCAAAGCCGTTAACCATCATCATGAATAAACCTTGCGCGCTGCCACGAATTTCGGGCGTGGTTTGGGTTTCTACAAACAGTGAGCCTGATATATTGAAAAAGTCGAATGCCATACCATACACAATGCACGACAGGATGATCATCCATAAACCATCGTCAGGATTACCAAAAGCGAATAGCCCGAAACGCAATACCCAGGCCAGCATACTAAATAGCATTACGTATTTAATGCCAAACTTTCGCAAAAAGAAAGGTATGGCTAAAATAAATCCCGTTTCAGAGAACTGAGATATCGACATGATGATAGCCGGATATTTTACAGCCCAGGTATCCTTATACTGCGCCATTTCAGCGAACCCGTGTATGTAGGTATCGCCATAAGCATTGGTTAGTTGCAAAGCAGCGCCAAGAAGTAAGGAGAAAGCGAAAAATATAGCAAAACGGGGATCACGCAGTAATTTGAACGCGTTTAAGCCTAAGCTGCCTGATGCAAGCACTCCTGTGGCTTTATTAAGCATTGGCCTGGCTTTAGGCAGGGTGAAAGCATATAAACCTAAAGCTAACGCTACGGCACAGGCAATATAAAATTGATTGGCTGAAGTTTCATTATGGCTGATGCTCACTGTCCATAAGGCTGCAATAAAACCTACTGTGCCCCAAAAACGGATAGGGGGGTAATCTTTCACTACATCTTTCTTTTCATTTTTAAGTGCCGAGTAAGCAACCGTTATTGATAATGAAAGGGTGGGCATGTAAAAAAACATATTGATCAGCATCACCCAAAAAAACGTTACCGGGTTGGTAACCATTGGCAGGCAAAAAAGTACTGCTGCGCCGCCAATGTGCATAATGCCATATAATTTTTCAGCGTTAATGTATCTGTCGGATATGATACCGGCCAGTGCAGGCATAAATATGGCCGAGATACCCATGGTTGAAAAGATAGCGCCAAATTGCGCGCCCGACCATTGTTTGTTTTGAAACCAATATGCACCGATAGTGAGTAGCCAGGCTCCCCAAATAAAGAACTGCATAAAGTTCATCAGTATTAAGCGGAACTTAATATTCATAAAGTATTGAGTAGTAAAATAATAGTCAGTTAAGTATTTAAAAGCGGAAAGTAGCGAAATATTGCGATATAATAAAACGCGAAAATAGTTATTCTAAAAAGAAAAACGCCACCAATTATGGCAGCGTTCATCATATCATTTATGTCGTAATATTTATCAGGATGATTTACGACGATTTAATTCGTCGCGTAGTTTGGCGGCCTTTTCGTAGGCTTCTTCGTTCAGGGCTTCCTGCAAGCGGGTGCGCAACTCATCTTCACTTAACGATGCATAATTACTTGCCGATGCGGTAACAGTAGGCTTATCTTCAGTAACACCCTCGTTAATATTCTCAAGATAAACAAACTCGTTGCCTTCTATAACAATACCAGCGGTTGAGAGGATAAATTCGTAAGTATAAATAGGGCAGCTAAACCTTACCGAAATGGCAATAGCGTCTGACGTACGGGCATCTATCTCCATAGTACGTTTGCCATCGCTGCATATCAGTTTGGCATAAAAAATACCATCAACCAGGTTGTAAATAATAACCTCTTGTACGTTGATGTTGAATGATTGCGCAAAGGTTTTAAAAAGATCGTGCGTTAAGGGACGACTGGGGGTCATCTTCTCGATCTCGATAGCTATGGCCTGTGCCTCAAAACTACCGATGATGATCGGTAACCTGCGCCTGCCGTTTATTTCGCCCAAAACAAGGGCATACGCGCCGGATTGTGTTTGGCTGTATGACAGCCCTACAATATCCAGCTCAATTTTCTTCATGTTGTTTCCCATCGCAAAACCCTTCGGCCTGTGCCGTGTGTATCTGTATGCTTTACTTTTTAAGGCATTAACTCAAGCCATCACCTGCCCCGAAACTGTATACTTTTATTTGCAAAAAACGATGCTCAGGCATGTTTGTTTAAAATAATTACAGTTAAGGTTTTTTGTTATAGCTTACCCGAACTAAAATTGAGCCGAATATACAAAATTGCCCCGACAAAGCGGGCTGCTTTATTCGGGGTTTAGTACTTAAAAGCTATTTTTGCGCTTTACTGAAATAAGCAACTTATAAAAAACATCATCATAATATGGAAGCGAGCAGGTTAGAGAAACTGTTGGAATTTATAAAGAATGAGCCGAACGACGAATTTTTGAAATACGCCCTGGCTACCGAATATTTGAGATTGAATGATACCGAAAAGGCGCTGGCTTATTATGAGGATCTGACAACCAATCACCCCGGCTATACCGGCACTTACTACCATCTGGGTAAATTATACGAAGCACTTAACCGTAAGGATGATGCTATTGAAACTTACCAAACCGGTATGCGCATTACCCGCGAAAAGCGCGACAATCATGCTTACTCAGAATTGCAGGCTGCCTATAGTCAGGCTTCTGGCTTGTTTGATGACGACGATGAAGACTATTGATTTTCAATAAATTAACGTTTTTAAGATTTTTTGATCAGATGCATTTGAGCCAATTTTTAGCTGTAAGCTGATTTTGTGTGAATAAGATAGATGTTTGTAAGCTATCAAAAATGGCAATATCTATCTAAATATCAGTTGATTGTGATGTTTGAAAAATTGTGCATAACCTGTTAATAAAAACATTCAAAAAATACTTGACACGGGTTAACATTGTGACTACCTTAGTATTATCAAGAACGACGTACTTTGACAACCTCACAGGAAAACGGAATTGGATCGGGCGAATCTTAGGAGGAGCGAAAGATGCAAGGAAGTACCTGAACTGAACAAACAGATTAATGATCGAAAGTGATTTAAACAAAACGTACAGTTAGCGAGGTGTTACGGAGATCGTGGCGCTCTACGGAGTAAAAACGACGCGAAGTAATGACCGTGAGAGTAGTTGTAACCTGCGAAGGTATACAGCGAGGGCCGGTCGGTGAAAGATCACACAAAACTTGGTGCCTTGAGGCGGCTACGGCTGGCGAGAGGTTAAAAACGGAAGTTGAATCGAACAGAGGAAGCTTCCGTTTTGCTTTTTATAGCAATTTAAACTCCATATTATCTTTAGGTTGATTTTATTGCTTCACAAAATAAAACCAACTGTTTGATGGTTATAATGTTATCTATTACCAAAACATTATATCATGAAAACCATCATCTTATCTTTTTTAATAGCTTTCGTGTTAATTGTTGGAATCAGCAATCCGGGCTATTCATCTAACAAAAACATTTATCCCAAAACAAACAATGCTGCACCGGCTGTTGAGGGCTGGTACTTTAGGGCTATAAGCGGCTACCCGGCGGCTATTACGTTTGAACTGGTTGTGCTATTTAAAAATGGCGAGTACTTAGAGGTAGGCGAGGAGCCAATTGACAATATTGATGTAGCCGCATCAAAAAGCGCACGCCCAAAAGCCTGGGGCACCTGGAAAAAAACAGGGGCGGTATTTTACCTCACCAACTATAAAAATAAAACCCACGATTATAAACTGGGTGCAGGCAACTGGTTTCCGGCGTTTGCATACAGCCCATCATTACCTTTAAAAAAGGAATACAAGAAAACCACAGGCGGCGATTATGGCAATGGCACCATGGCGTTAACCATCAACAAAATACAATTTGTTGATGCCACGCATTTCACTACAGGTAGCAACAGCGGCATATCAACACCAAACGCCACTGCGGGCAAAGTCACCAAGGGAGGCGGCACTTATAAAATATCGGCACATAGCATTACATTCACTTATGATGGTGGCAAAACCATCACCCAATCATTCGCTATGGGTGCATCGGGCACACCGCCAAAGGCTACCAATACCATGATATTTATTGGAGGCGATCCGTTTGTTGATACCGAATAATTTATACTCCACATCATCAACCCATGAAAAAGATACTCTTAATAATATTGGTGAGCATAATATGTAGTGCCCGTATAAAGGCGCAGGATGTTATGCAAACCATGATAGATAATAGCTTTGCTACCCAGCAAGCATATTTAACCGGCCATATCAATGGCTTGGTAATGAAAAACATCACCGGCAAAAACTACAAGGCAACCAAACGTACCGATAGGCTCACTTATAACCCGCACCATAAAATAAAGGCCGAGGTTATGGATGCCATGCTTAAACGGGCCAAACTAACAGAAGGTACCGAAACGTTCAGGAATACTGACTTTGATAAGATATTCACCACTGTAACCGCTAAATATAATTTTAGTTATAAGGATGCCGGTGATATTGTTACAGCCTACCAGGTACTCAACTGGATGATAGCTAACAAGGTTAATACCGAGCCAGCTGTAGCCGCAGTTGCCGCCACCCGCATTAAGGTTGGCGCCAGCATGATGCAAAACGAAAAGATAAATCATGATGCTTATGAGCGTGCTAAACTGGGCGAGGAGATGAAGATGCTATTTGCCGTGGTACACGCAGGTTGGCAAAACGCGCTAAAAAGCGGCGGCCTGAATAAGTATAGCGATAGTATCGCCAAACAATATCAACAACAATACGGAGTTGATCTGCGTAAGCTAAAACTCGACGAGCAGGGTATGCACCTTTAGGCGGTTTAAAAACTTGCTTTTCTGCAACATAAATACCTAATTTAGTAGGATATGGCAAAGGAAGGCAGGAGCAGGCAGGCTGCGCAAAAAAAAATATTCGTACTTGATACCTCGGTTATACTGTATGATCATAACGCGTTCGAGAGCTTTAAGGAGCATGATGTAGCCATCCCGGTAGAGGTGCTTGAGGAGCTCGATAATAAAAAGAACGGTAATGATACCCGCAACTTTGAAGCCCGCAGCTTTTTAAGATTGATAGATGATGTATCGCGCGATAACCTGCTTAACGAGTGGACTCCGCTTAAAAAGAAAGGCCTCGGCAGCTTTAAGGTGATCATGGATAACAAGGCCACCAAAGATGCTGAAGAAATATTCGGTTCCGAAAAAACTGACCACCGTATACTGAATGCCGCGCTAAGTGTTCAGGAAGAATATCCGCAAAAAAAGGTGGTATTGGTATCAAAGGATATTTGCCTGCGCCTTAAAGCGAAATCGTTAAACATTAATGCTGAGGATTACGAAACCGGTAAGGTTAAAAATGTTGGCGAGCTTTATACCGGCGTAACCGCTGTTGATAAAACTACCGAGAAATTCATCGGTCAGCTGAATAAACAGCTAACCCTGTCAAATGGAATGCTCGACCCACAGATATATAAAAGCAATCACTTTTATATATTCAATAGCAAAAAAGCATCATCGGCAGCGTTTTACAATGCCAATAATCATCAGCTTGAAAAAGTAACCGAGCAACCTGTGCTCAACATATTCCCGCGTAATACAGAGCAGGCGCTGGCCATTCATGCTTTGTTGCACCCGGATATTAAACTGGTGACTATACAAGGCAATGCCGGTACAGGTAAAACCTTGCTTGCCTTAGCCAGCGCGCTCGAACAACGTAAGTTTTACAGGCAGATATATGTTACCCGCCCCATAGTGCCCCTGAGTAACAAGGACATAGGCTTTTTGCCCGGCGATGTAAAATCAAAGATAGATCCATATATGGCTCCTATATGGGATAACCTGAAATTTATTAAAGATCAGTTCGCGGGAGATGAAAAGATGCAGGCCAAGATCGATGAATTGGTGAGTAACGATAAAATAACCATTACGCCGTTGGCATTTATTCGTGGCCGTACGCTGAGTAAGATATTTTTTATAGTAGACGAAGCACAGAACCTTACCCCGCACGAGGTAAAAACAATCATATCAAGGGCGGGAGAGAATAGCAAATTTGTATTCACTGGCGATATTTACCAGATAGACACGCCTTATATGGATGCAGAGAGTAATGGCCTATCGTACCTTATTGATAAGGCTAAAGATCATCCGCTGTATGCGCACATCACCCTGCAAAAGGGTGAACGCAGCGAGTTGGCAAATCTGGCTACGCAGTTATTGTAAAATACTATCAGTTATTTTAATAACGTCGTTGCTTATTTTATTGATAAAGTCCAGCTGTTCTTTAAGCAGGTTATCATCTGCTGAGGGCATGGTGATCTCGCCCGATGGTTCGTCGGTAAGTTGTTTTTCTATCTTGAATTCGGCAACCGGGCCAAACAGTTTTTTACTGGCATCATTAAGCAAGGCAATACTTTTCTTTACTGATCGTATGGCTTCGGGCCTTGCACGGCGCGCAGGCTTACCCATTATTGAGGCAGCAATGGTAGCTGTATACGATGAAAGGATATGATTAAGTACTACGAATTTATGTACATCCTTGATTTTTATCTGCTTGCTCTTAGGCTCGGATGTCATGCGCTGGAAAGCTGCCGATAAATTGGCCGATTGAACAAACACATCCTTACGGGCCAGTTTGTACTCCGTAACATCAATATTATTACCGGCAATGCTATAACCTATTTTAGCCAAATAATTGGCGTTAGCATGAATAACATCGCGCAAGTTCTCCTTGATCTGCTCAAACTCCCAGGATGGAAATACAAAATAGCTGGCAATAAAGGCTACCGATGACCCTATTATAGTATCCAATATCCGTTCCTGAACTATGTTATAGCCCCCAATGCCTATAAACTTAAGCATGATGAGCACAAAGGGTGTCATGAATATTACGCTGACAATGTAGTTGAGTCTTGTAAAGCTGTAAGTACCTATCATCAATACAACCATCAGCCCGAACAATACATTGTTGTTATTTACCAAAGCCAGTATCAAAACACCTATCAATCCACCGACTATGGTGCCTATTAATCTGTGGTAATTGCGTTCTTTTGAGAGGCTAAAGCCTGGCTTTAGTATAACGATGATGGTAAGCAATATCCAGTAACTGTGATGGCTTGGCGCGATAAACTTAGCTATTACAAAACCCACAAAACATACCAGCGATACCCTTAACGCGTGCTTAAAGGCTGATGAATTCATGCTCAGGTTATCAGAGAAAATATGAGCCGCGTAATCCTGATGGGTTACAAATTTTGAGTACTCTATTTTGCCCTTATTCTCGAATAATAGCTTTGATGAGCTTGAATTATAGTAATCGTATATGTTATGTATCTTTTGGTTAAGAGCGCGTATGTTGATGAGTATCTTTTTTAGTACGAGGGTACTGGCGCTGTTGTTTTTAGTTCTGGCTTCATCAATCAATTGCTTAATATGTTCCAGATCCTTACTCAGATCAAGCACCCGTTTATTGCGCAAGTTAGAGAGTACCATAAAGGCAACATTATCTACCTCATCAGCCATTTTGTAGATGATCTTGTTAACGGCAGCCAATACGCCGGTATCCTTAAAGTTTTCGCGAATGTGCCCGTAGTCGTAATGGGTAGCCATCACCTGCTCAAACATATCTACCAGATCAACAAAGGTCAGAACTAAAATACGACTGGCGTTGGTTGATTCCTTAACCGTTATACGGCTTTTAAACAGTATTTCCCGCACAGCGTCCTGATGTATGCTGACATGCACCTGCTGAGCAACAAGCTTGCGATAGTTCTCGTCAATATCAGTATTAACATCATAAAAATCGGCCTTAATACGCAGAAATTTGGCAATGTCGCCAATGCTTTCGCCCAGGGTTTGCTGCGCTGCACGATATGGCCGTATCCTGAAGAATAGCAAACTGAACAGCATATACCACACACCACCGGCAAGCAGTGTAAGGCTCACTTGTAATACCTCGTTAGGGTGGGTATCCTTACCCATCATAAATACCATAGCCAGCAAGGCCGCCGTACCTACTGATGCGGCACGGTTACCATACACTATAAGTAACGAGAACAGAAAGCTGAACAGCGTGATCTCAACCCCAAGCGCGATGATATTTAACCGGGCAAAGCCTGTAATTAACGATACCAGGAATAGGCACACATTACCAAGCCCCATGGCGTTACGTTTATGGATAACCGGTCCCGGGCTATCAATTACCGACATACACAGTGCACCTAATGACAGGGTGAAGCCAACATCTAATAAACCAAATTGAAGAAAAGCGAGGGAGGGGAATAGTATACCGGCAGTATAACGCAACCCATCCGAAAAATATTGGCTGTAAAAAAAGCTTTTTACCTCGCGTTGTTGCGAATCGTTAATAGGATTGGGTATACTGAGTGCCACCGTGCAAATTTAAGTATTTTATTTATTGATACTATTTATACCATAATTATGTCTTTTTGATTGATGATTGACCATAAATATTCACAAACTGACCGTTTTTTGCCGAATTTATTTAAATTCACGCCGATAATGGTCGGCTGCAATACTGTACCGGCTTGTTTTGCCCCAAACTTTCAACAATAACTATGTCCGCATCGTTAAAATTAAGCCAAAGAGAAGCAACTTTTAATAATGAGGTTGTTGCCCGCTTTGAGTTATATAACAGTTTATTTCAAACACTTCCGTTTTACCAGGTAAAGGAGATCGGCATTTTGCTGCCGTTTTTTACTGCTCATTGTGAGGAAGGAGTAAACGAAGGCTTATCTCCCGAGGAGATCATCAATTCGTTTTTTAGCAAGAACGTGCCCGATATTGATCATGAGGAGCAGATCAACCGTATGTTCCGCCTGTTGCAGTATATAGAGCGCCAGGTTGTGCTTTTTGATGCCATTGAGGATTCTTCATTCGGTAAGATAGGTCGTGCTGCTGATGCAGGTACATTACAAAGTTTGTTACAGCAAGCTAACATCAGCGATCAGGCACGTAAGGATATCAGCGATAAGCTGAAGGAAATGTCGTTACGATTAGTGCTTACCGCACACCCAACTCAGTTTTATCCGGGTACGGTGCTTGGCATCATGACGGATTTAATTGAAGCTTTAAAACACAATGATATTAATACCATTGATGAATTATTGCAGCAATTAGGCAAAACGCCTTTCTTCAATAAAACATCGCCAACACCGGTTGATGAGGCTACCAGCCTGATCTGGTTCATGGAGAATATTTTTTACCATGCCTTATCAAATATCCAAACCACACTTGAGGATGAATTTGATATAGATATCGCCGCCAAAAACCAAATACTTGAATTGGGCTTTTGGCCGGGTGGCGACCGTGATGGTAACCCAAATGTGGTAACCGAAACCACACGTTCGGTAGTACGAATATTGAGGCAGGTGCTGTTCAGATGTTACTACCGCGATTACCGGGTTTTAAAACGCCGTATAACTTTCCGTGGGGTTGAAAAAAAGTTAGATAACCTGGAGAAGGTATTATATCAAAATGCCTTTAACCCGCAGCGTGACCCTCATGATGTGCAAGGTGAATTACTTGACCTGTTAAACTCAATACGTGATACCCTGATCAAAGATCACGACAGTCTGTTTTTAGATATTGTAGAGGGAATGATACGCAAGGTGCGCTTGTTCGGCTGTTACTTTGCTACGCTTGATATAAGGCAGGATAGCCGTGTGTTACGCAACGTATTTAAATATGGCAGCGAACAGATCAGCGAAACCGGCATCAAGCCTGAGTACTTTGATCTTGATGAAGCTAAAAAGTTAAAGAGCATCAAATTCAACGAGGCTGACTTTATTTGCCCTGATGATGCTGATGAACTAACAAAGGATACGCTGAATACTATCCGCCTGGTTAAAAAGATACAGCATAATAACGGCGAAAAGGCTTGTCAGCGTTTCATTATCAGTAACTGTCAGCAAGCATCAGATATTTTACAGCTGATAGACCTGTTTTTATGGAGCGGCTGGGAAAAAGATCACCTAACCATTGATTTTGTGCCGCTGTTTGAAACCGTTAACGATTTGAAACATGCCGCCGGTGTAATGGAGAAACTTTATACTCATCCATTCTACAAAGAGCAGCTTAAGCAGCGCGATAACTCACAAACCATTATGCTTGGTTTCTCTGACAGTACCAAGGATGGTGGTTACCTGATGGCCAACTGGTCGATCTACAAAGCTAAGGTTGAACTTACCGCTATGGCTCGTAAATACGGTATTGACCTATCATTCTTTGATGGCAGGGGCGGCCCACCGGCACGTGGTGGTGGTAAAACGCATCGTTTCTATTCATCAATGGGGCAGGAGATCGCTAACAAACATATACAGCTTACTATACAAGGTCAAACGGTTAGCTCACAATACGGCTCGGTTGAAACTGCAAGGTTCAATATGGAGCAATTGATACATGCGGGCATTGTATCGGCACTGCATCCTAATCAACACGATCTGCTGGATGCTAATCATAAAGCCCTAATAGGCGACATGGCCGATGAGAGCTATAAATTGTTTATGGAGTTACGTGAGCACCCGTTGTTTACCGAGTATCTTGAACAATTTAGTCCGATAAAACTTTTATCGCTGGTTAACATTAGCAGTCGCCCAACTAAACGTAATTCCGACTCAAAACTACGCCTTGAAGATCTGCGTGCCATTAGCTTTGTAACCGCCTGGAGCCAGTTAAAACAGAGTATACCTGGCTTTTACGGTGTAGGCACAGCTCTTAAAAAAATGAAGAATGAGGGCAAGTGGGAGCAGGTTAAAGAATTGTACAACGGCTCAGGGTTTTTCCGTACCATGCTGGATAACTGCATGATGTCTATGTCGAAATCAGATTTCAGGGTTACCGCGCATTTAGAGAAAGACGAAAAATTCGGCGATTTCTGGAAAATGCTGAAAGGCGAATTTGAACTAACCAAAAGTATGCTGCTTGACCTTACCGGCGCTGATGTTTTGATGGCCGATTATCCGGTTGAGCGCCGTTCAATAGCCATACGCGAAAAAATAGTTCTGCCGCTGGTGGTGATACAACATTACGCACTTAATCTGCTTAATAAAAATAACAATAGCGAGTTAACTGATGTGTATAATAAATTGGCTATCAGGACAGTGTATGGTATAGTTAACGCTGGGCGTAACCTGGCATAACATGTAAACTAATTGTCATGCTTTTGTAAACCGAAGTAGTGTAAAATTGTTATGTAATATTAATGCGTATACAATTTTACACTATGAGGAGAACGGTTGCCATCGGTTTATTAATATCAGCAGTAATAGGGTTTAGCGCGTGCAGAGATAAACGAAGGGCAAATAATTATAATATGCATGCAATGATTGATGGTGATGGCCTTGCGTTTTTACGTAAAGCAGCCGAATCGGGCATTGCAGAGGTTGAAGCATCAAACATTGCCAAATCAACATCTAAAAATCCACGAGTAGTAAAGTTCGCTACCATGCTTGCCGAACAGCAAGCGAATATGAGTGAGGATCTGAAAGCCTTGCAAACCCGAAACATGGTTTCAGGCAATGACACCATCAGCCTCGAAAAACAACAAGCCATTGCCGATTTGGCTAAAAATACCGGAGTTGATTTTGATCGTGCTTACATCAACATGGTAGTTAAAGATCACGAAGAAGCCGTTAAACTTTTTAGTAGCGGTGCAGATGCCAAGATATCATCGGTCAAAAAATTCGCTAAAAAATATCTGCCCGAAATAAAATCCCACCTTGATACAGCCAAACAAATAAGCGCCAGCTTAAAATAGGCCGAATCAATCCTTTACTTTCAATCAGTACAGAAAGAATATTCCGTATAAACTTTAACTAATATTCCTTTGGTTAAAGGGTAACTTATATATTAGGGCATTGAATATTCTACCATGAAAACCGAACTACAAAAGATGCTCGACGGCGAGTTATATGTTGCCGCAGATGAAGAACTAACCCAAATGCGACAGCATGCCAGGGAATTGCTGCATCAATACAACCAAATGATAGCATCGCCAATGGATGAAAAAACCGCGGTTTTAAAACAACTTTTCGGCAAATGCTCAACCATTGATATCCAGCCTCCATTTTTTTGCGATTATGGCAGCAATATTATAGCCGGTGATAACTTGTTCATGAACTTTAATTGTGTGGTGTTGGATTGTGCCTTAGTTACCATAGGCAACAATGTACAATTTGGGCCTTACGTTCAGGTATATACCGCAACCCATCCCTTGGTTGCTGCCGAACGCATTAAAGGTCCCGAATTAGCAAAGTCGATTACCATTGGCGATAATGTTTGGATAGGTGGCGGAGCTATTATTTGCCCGGGAGTGACTATTGGCGATAATACAACCATAGGCTCGGGGAGTGTAGTAACCAAGGATATACCTGCCAATGTTTTTGCCGCCGGAAACCCGTGCCGCGTTATCAAGAACCTTTAAATTATATCAATATATTTTATGAAAAGACGCATTACCTTATTGATTTGTGGCCTCGCTTTAGTTAGCCCGTTTATTAGCAAAGCGCAGCAAAAGCCGTTGTATGATACCACGCAGAAGCCAACATTAGTTTCGCGCCAATTTGAATTTACCGAAGGCCCTGCTACCGATAAAAACGGCGACGTATATTTTACCGATCAGCCTAACGATAAAATATGGAAATACAGCGCCGATGGTAAACTGACCGTGTTTATGGATAAAACCGGCCGTAGCAATGGCCTGTTCTTTGACAAAAAAGGCAGGCTGTTAGCCTGTGCCGACGAAAAGAACGAGCTATGGGTAATTGATAAAAAGGGCGGGCACGAAGTACTGCTATCAAACTTTAACGGCAAGCGGTTTAATGGCCCTAATGATGGCTGGGTGCTTCCTAACGGCGATATGTATTTTACCGACCCATACTATCAGCGCGATTACTGGCAACATAAGTCATCTGAATTGGATGGCGAAAAACTTTACTTCGTGAAAAAAGGCAGCAAACAAGCTGTTGTAGCTAACGATCAGTTTAAACAACCCAACGGTATTGTAGGTACCGCTGATGGTAAATTCCTGTACGTGGCAGACATCGGCGATAATAAAACTTACCGCTTCAATATTGAAAAGGATGGCACGCTTACCAACCGTGTGCTCATCATAAAACAAGGATCAGACGGTATGACATTGGATGGCCAGGGCAATGTTTATCTAACCGGTAAAGGCGTAACGGTATACAATCCGCAAGGCGAAAAGCTATATAATATTCCAATTCCCGAGCAATGGACGGGTAATGTTTGCTTCGCCGGAAAAAACAGGGATGTGCTGTTTATCACGGCGTCAAAAGGTATTTATACCTTGAAAATGAATGTAAAAGGTCAGTGACATTATTACTGGTAGGATCGCCTGGAGGTTGACGCGCGAATGATAAGCTTAGGCTTAACGCTAATGGTTCGCGGCACCACAGGCGATTCTTTATTTTCCGACTCCTGGAAATATAAGTTGGCTATGGTTTTACCCATGTAATGGCTAAACTGATCAATAGTAGTTATTGAAGGGCTGGTTAGTTCGGTAAACGGTTCGTTAGAGTAACCCAAAATCCCAAGCTCTGATGGTACTTTAATACCCATTGAAGTAGCAACCTCTAATACCCCTAAAGCAGAGAAATCCGATGTTGATGCAAATATCGCATCTGGTGGTTCAGCAAGGCTTAACAGTTTACGTGTAGCATCGGCACCTAACTCTTTTGTCCAGGCATTTTCAATGATCAGTTCATCAATTACCGGCAGATTGTGCAACTTTAATGCTTCAAGATAGCCTTGCTTACGCTGCCTGAATATATCGAGATTTTGAGGACCTTCGAGCAAGGCAATACGTTTGTAACCCTGTTCGATCATATGGGTGATACCTTCTAACGATGCCTGGTGATTATCATTCAGTACCTTAAGTGTTTCCAATTCATCAGCCACACGGTCAAACTGTATCAGCTTTATACCATGATCTATTACATTTTGTAGATGCGAATAATCATTACCCTCAGCAGCTACAGATATTACTATACAATCAACATGCTGATTGATAAGCGCATTAATTGATTTTACTTCCTTTTCATGCGATTCGTTGGACTGGCAGATGATGAGGTTATAATCTTTACTATAAGTAGTTTCTTCAATACCGGCAATTACGTTCGAGAATATATTTTGGTTGATGCGTGGTACAACTATACCAATTGTTTTTGATTCGCCTTTGCGCAGGTTAGAGGCAAGTATATTTCGCTTATAATTCAGCTCGGCGGCGGTTTTTAAAACCAGCTTTTTGGTTTCCTCATTTACATGGCTGCTATTATTAAGCGCACGCGATACTGACGATGCGGTAATGTTAAGCTTTTCGGCAATATCGTATATAGTTGTTCTCTTTTTTGGTTTCATGGTTGTGCTAAAAGTAATGAATAAAATTATGTGCAATCGATTGCATTTATAAAAAATTAATTTAAATTCGTTGCTAAATAACCAGATTAACCAAAACCAATTAATAAACCAAGCCAAAATGCTGCTATTAGGTATTGATATAGGCACGTCATCCATTAAAGTTTGTATTGTAGATGCTGATACACAGGCAGTGATAACCGCTGCGCAATATCCTGATGAGGAGTCGCCCATAAAATCGGTAAAACCCGGCTGGGCAGAGCAGGACACTGCCATGTGGTGGGAGCATGTAAAACTGGCATTAGCCAGGTGCCATGCCACAGGCAAGTATGATTCACAACAGATAGCCGCCATAGGTATTGCTTACCAAATGCACGGTTTGGTTTTGGTAGATAAAGATCAGAACGTACTGCGTGACAGTATTATATGGTGCGATAGCCGTGCTGTTAAAATTGGGGACGATGCCTTTGAAAGTATTGGTGCCGATGTTTGCCTAAGCAATATGCTTAACTCTCCCGGCAACTTCACGGCATCAAAGCTGGCTTGGGTAAAACAAAATGAACCTGATGTTTACAGCAAGATAGATAAGATCATGCTACCGGGCGATTATATCGCCATGAAGCTGACTGGTGAAGTGAGTACCTCAATCTCCGCATTATCAGAAGGTATATTCTGGGATTTTAAGAATGATCAATTATCACAAAAGGTAAAGGAATACTTTGGCTTTGATGATGATCTGTTTCCACCGGTACATCCATTATTTTCTTCGCATGGTTCGGTAACTGAACACATAGCCCAGGAACTAAATATTCCGGCCGGTATTCAGGTAGCTTATAAATCAGGCGATCAGCCTAATAATGCTTTATCACTTAACGTACTTAATCCCGGCGAAGTAGCCGCCACTGCCGGTACCTCTGGCGTAATATATGGCGTTACTGATAGCCTGGAATACGATCAGCAATCGCGTGTAAATGCCTTTGCGCATGTAAATTACACCGATGACTTGAAGCGATTAGGCATTTTGCTTTGCATTAACGGTACGGGCAGTATGTATAGTTGGGCTAAAAAAATGTTTGGCCAAACGTTGAGCTATCCTCAAATGAATGCCGAAGCCGAACAGATTGCCGAAGGTAGCGACGGGTTACGAATATTACCTTTTGGTAATGGCGCTGAACGTATGCTTACCAATAAACTTGTGGGTGCTCAGTTTGATAATATCGATCTGAATATTCATACCCGCGGGCATATATTTCGTGCGGTACAGGAGGGGATCGCCTGTTCATTCCGTTACGGATTGGATATTATGCGCGGCAACGGCATGAACCCTACGGTGATCCGTGCAGGTAAAAACAACCTGTTCTTGAGCGATCTGTTTACCCAAATATTTGTGAATGTAACCGGCGTACCTGTTGAGCTATACAGTAATGATGGCAGCGCGGGTGCCGCTTTAGGTGCAGGTATTGGCGCGGGCATATTTAAATCACCTGCTGAAGCCTTTACCAATATGCAGGTATTGAAGCGTGTTGAACCACAGCCCGATCACAATATGGAGGAAATCTATAATGAATGGAAACAATTGTTAGACAGACAACTTACAGCAACCAACTAAACAGAAAATCTAATATAAAACACAATATTTATGAGCATAGTAACAGGTAATACCGAGTTTTTTAAAGGCATTGGCCAGGTAAAATTTGAGGGACTTGAATCAGATAATCCATTAGCATTCAGGTGGTATGATGCTGAGCGCGTTGTGGCCGGCAAAACTATGAAAGAGCATTTACGTTTCGCTTGTGCTTACTGGCATTCATTCTGTGGTAACGGTGGCGATCCGTTTGGTGGTGCTACGCATGTTTTCCCCTGGGATGAAAAAGCTGACGCTGTTGAACGCGCTAAAGACAAAATGGATGCGGCATTTGAGTTCATCACTAAAATGAACTTGCCTTACTATTGTTTTCATGATGTTGACGTGGTTGACTATACCAATGATGTGAACGAGAATGATCGTCGCTTACAAGCACTCGTTGATTATGCCAAACAAAAACAAGCCGAAAGTGGCGTAAAATTACTTTGGGGTACAGCTAACCTGTTCAGCCATAAACGTTATATGAATGGCGCTTCAACCAATCCTGATTTTCATGTGTTGGCTCATGGTGCAGCACAGGTTAAGGCAGCTTTAGATGCTACTATTGCATTAGGTGGTGAGAATTACGTTTTTTGGGGTGGGCGTGAAGGTTACATGACCTTGCTTAACACTGATATGAAACGTGAGCAGGAGCATTTCGCACGCTTTTTACATACTGCTAAGGATTATGCCCGCAAACAAGGCTTTAAAGGTACATTCTTTATCGAACCAAAACCATGTGAGCCAACCAAGCACCAATATGATTATGATGCGGCTACAGTATTAGGCTTTTTACAGAAATACGATCTGTTAAACGATTTCAAACTAAACCTTGAGGTTAACCACGCTACTTTAGCCGGCCATACATTCCAGCATGAATTGCAAGTTGCTGTTGATTCGGGTTTATTAGGTTCAATTGATGCTAACCGCGGTGATTACCAGAATGGTTGGGATACCGATCAATTCCCGAATGATATTAATGAACTAACCGAAGCCATGCTGATCATACTTGAAGGAGGTGGTTTCCAGGGCGGTGGTATTAATTTTGATGCCAAGATACGCCGTAACTCAACTGATCCGGCTGATCTGTTCTACGCACACGTTGGCGGTATGGACATATTCGCCCGCGCACTGATCACAGCTGACAACATCCTGCAAAAATCAGACTATAAAAAAATACGTGAGGAGCGTTATGCCTCATTTGATAGCGGTAAAGGTAAAGAGTACGAAGAAGGCAAATTATCGTTAGAAGAATTGAGGAACTACGCCGCCGAAAACGGCGAGCCACAGGTGATCAGCGGAAAACAGGAATACCTGGAAAACCTGATAAACCGCTACATATAACGAGTTTTTTGAGTGTGTTATAATGGCCCTGTGTAGTTTATCTGTACAGGGCTTTTTTACATCTAACGGTCAACCTCACCCAACACAAAGTCGATAGAACCAATAATGGCTATCAGGTCGGCGATCATCACGCCTTTGGAAATTTCGGGTAGTACAGACAAATTGTTAAAGCTCGGTCCGCGCGATTTGGCACGGAAGGGTATCTCTGATTTCCCATCAGCAATAAAATAAAAACCGAGTTCGCCTTTAGCCCCTTCGCCACGTATGTAGTAATCTTGAGCTTTAGGCGTGATCTTACGAGGAAGCTTAGCCCGCGGATCAAAATCAGGGGTACGTTTTAGTTCTTTTTGCAAGCGTTCGAGGCACTGCTCAACAATTTTTACTGATTCGGCTATTTCGTCAACACGTACTTTGTATCTGTCCCAGCAATCGCCAAGTGTACCCATTTCGCCTTTGCCAACCGGGATATCAAAATCAAGTTCAGGATATGCGGAGTAATTATCAATACGGCGCAAATCCCACTTTAAACCTGAACCACGCAACATAGGACCCGAGCAACCATAGTTAATGGCCACATCCATTGGCAATACACCTACGTTGGCGGTGCGTTCAATAAATACTTGGTTATCGGTAAGCAATTGATTAAGCTCGACCATCTTGGGCTTAAAGTACTCTACAAACTCCTTGCAGCGTTCCTCAAAACCAACCGGCAGATCATAAAATAAACCACCTATCCAGATATAGTTGTAAAGCATCCGGGAGCCTGATGCCCATTCCAACAACCCCATAATATGTTCACGATCACGGAAACACCAGAGAAAAGGAGTGAAGGCACCAATATCAATGCCGTAAGTACCAATAGCTATCAGGTGCGAGGCGATACGGTTAAGTTCGCACATCAGCACCCTGATATATTCAATACGCTTAGGTATATCCTTATCAATACCCATCATGCGCTCAACACCCATCACCCAAACATGGCTGTTGTTCATGGATGCCAGGTAGTCCATACGGTCAGTAAACGGTATAGTTTGCTGATATGTAAGGCTTTCCGCATGTTTCTCAAAGCAACGATGCAGATAACCCAAATGGGGGATCACCTCCTTAACAATCTCGCCGTCAGTTATCAACTCCAACCGCAAAACGCCATGCGTTGACGGGTGCTGCGGCCCCATGTTCAGCACCATATCCTCGGTAGCAGCGTCGGCTATTTTTTCGTTGTAACGTTGAAGTGCTTGTTCGTATTTAGAATTTACTGTGATCAAAGTTCTAATTATATCAGTTGATAATATTTAAAATCTTATTCCCCTTTAGGGGTTAGGGGCATCAATCAATCTTTATCCCCTTATAATACTCAGCCGTTTTATAATCCTTTCTTAGCGGGTAACCCTCCCAATCGTCGGGCAATAGTATCCTCCTCAGATCGGGGTGGCCTTCAAAATAGATGCCCAGCATATCATAGGCTTCTCGTTCGTGCCAGTCGGCTGTGCGATATATGGTAGATACGGTTTTGAAAGTTGGTAGTTCTTCGCTGTTTCTATCGTGCTCAACACTCACCTTAAGGGTAAGCTGCAAACGATAGGGGATTGATGCCAGGTGATACACCACACCAAAACGACCGGCATCCACGCCATAATCAACACCACTTAAGTTCGACAGAAAATCAAAGTAGGTTTTGGGATTATCGCGCAGTTCACGGCAAACATCAACTATGCTATCAGGAGCGATCAATAATGCTGGTTGCATGCCTGAACGTTCTTCGCCGGTAATAACATCGTCACCAAATTTGGCTACCAATAATTCCTTTATGTCATCAAACGTCATGGTGCCAAACGTACTTTTTTCCACGTTTTTTTATCGGTCTTTTTATATACGATGCGGTCATGCAGACGACTGCGGCGTCCCTGCCAAAACTCGATCAGCGTTGGCTTTAACACATAACCACCCCAGTGCGATGGTTTCGGCACTTCTTTGCTTTCGTACTCAGCCTCTAATTGCTGCATTTTGCTTTCAAGTATTTCACGACCTGTAATTTCCTGGCTTTGCGGAGATGCTACGGCGCCAATCTGGCTTGCTTTAGGGCGTGAATGAAAATATTGTTCAGATTCACCCTTACCCAACTTTTCAATAGTACCCTCAATACGAATTTGTCGTTCAAGCGGTCCCCAAAAAAACACCAGCGTAGCCAGTGGATTTTTAGCCATTTCACGACCTTTACGGCTCAGGTAGTTGGTGTAAAACTTAAAACCATCAACATTATAGCCTTTTAATAAAACTATGCGTGCCGATGGTCGTCCATCACTTGTGGCGGTTGCCAGGGTCATGGCATTGGGCTCGTACATTTCGGCAGCAAGGGCTTCATTAAACCATTTGTCGAACTGTTTTATCGGGTCATCATTAGTGCTATCTTCGTTTAAAGTGGCAGCACTATATTCCTGACGTAAATTTTGTATCCTTTCGTTATCCATCAATGCAAACTTACAAATTAATTATACCGTACATATTGTTATAGTGTAATTTAGTGTGCGAACATAAATTTCCGATTATTGTTAAACAGTTAAGTAAATGTAAACCTTATGCTTAATACGATATCAGCAGCGGCAGGGCGATTACTAATATCCGAGCCCTTTATGATGGACCCGAACTTTAAACGTTCGGTAATACTGCTCACTGAGTATTCAGAGGAGGGAGCTGTAGGCTTTGTACTTAATCACCAAACCGATATGTTGCTTGGCGATATATTACCCGAAGTATCATACTCCGATCTGCCGGTTTACGAGGGAGGCCCAGTGGCTAAAAATACGCTGCATTTTATACATCGTTGTCCGCAAAAAATATCAGGCGGTATCGAGATATGGGATAATATGTTTTGGGGTGGTGATTTTGAGGAAGTGAAACAACTGATAAACGGTTATCAGTTAGATGAGAGCGAGATAAAATTCTTTGCAGGCTATTCGGGATGGACGCAGGGACAATTGGATGATGAACTGAAAGAAGATACGTGGATAGTAGCCAACCGCCTAAACGCCGACCTGATATTTGCAAACAGCGAACAAAATTTATGGCGAGAGGTAGTGATCAGCCTGGGGAGCCGATACGCGCATATCGCTAATTTTCCGGAAAATCCGTCGTTGAATTGACCCCACCCAACCCTCCCCAAGAGGGGAGGGCTTTAAGAAGTCTTCCCTCTCGGGGAAGATTCAGAAGGGGTTAATTCCCCTCCATCTCCCTTGCTGATTCTTCTACTTTTTTAGCTAATTCCTGTTTGTAAGCTATCAGATTGTTAGTCACAGTTTCGTTTGCTGTACCGATGATCTGGGCGGCTAATAAGCCTGCGTTTTTGGCTGCATTAAGCGCTACAGTAGCTACAGGTATACCATTCGGCATTTGCAGGATAGACAGGATAGAATCCCATCCATCAATAGAGTTACTTGATTTTACCGGAACACCAATTACCGGCAAATGCGTTAACGAGGCTACCATACCCGGCAAATGCGCGGCACCACCTGCACCGGCAATAATTACTTTGATACCACGGCCGGCTGCTTCTTTAGCATAGCTGAACATACGGTCGGGTGTGCGGTGCGCCGATACAACGGTGATCTCGTAAGCTACACCTAATTCCTTTAAAACGTCGGCAGCATCCTGCATCACTACAAGATCTGATTTGCTGCCCATTATTATTGCTATTTGGGGATTCATTTTTGGGTCGATGGTCCATAGTCGATGGTCCATAGCTTTGTTTAAGTTATTAATATTACGTTTATGGACTATCGACTATCATCCATGGACTAAACAAATCAACTAACTACTTTAAGCGTTTTCTGCACGTATCGTGCTTTCTCTATCGCTTTCTCACGGTCAGCGTCAACAATAGTAACGTGCCCCATTTTGCGAAATGGTTTTGTTAATGCCTTGCCATAAAGGTGGATGTATACTCCGGGGCATTTCAGTACCTTTTCGATACCTTGATAAACTGCCGGACCTTCGTGGCCAGCTTCGCCTAATACGTTGATCATGATGGCATTATTCAAACAAGCAGTATCGCCAAGGGGCTGATTGAAGATGGCGCGCAAATGCTGCTCAAACTGCGATACGGTATTACCCTCAATACTTTGATGCCCGCTGTTATGAGGGCGCGGAGCGAGCTCGTTAACCAGTATCTTACCATTCTTATCTAAAAACATTTCTACCGCTAATAAACCGACTATTTTCAGATCGTCGGCTATCTTTTTAGCTATCTTTTCGGCTTCCTGTTGTACCTCAAATGGTAGGGTAGATGGGGCTATTAAAAACTCCACCAGGTTAGCTTGCGGATTAAATTCCATCTCCACCATCGGGAAGGTTTTGATCTCGCCGCTTTCGTTACGGGCAACTATAACAGCTATTTCCTTTTCAAAGTCAACCCAACGTTCTACAAGGCTTGGCTCAGTAAAAGCACCGGACAGATCGTCCTCACTTACTACCTTATATACGCCTTTGCCATCGTAACCATCCTTACGTAGTTTTTGAATGTACGGGAATGGGATAACGCTGTTTTTTAATTGTTCGGGCGTAGAAATGATCTGGAACTCCGCGGTAGGAATGTCGTTCTCCTTAAAAAACTGTTTTTGCAATCCTTTATCCTGAATCAGCCTGATCACACGCGATTGCGGGTAAACCTGTACGCCTTCGCGTTCCAGTTGCTCAAGGGCATCAACGTTCACCTTTTCAATTTCGATGGTTAAAAGGTCAACCTTTTTACCAAAATTATAAACGGTAGCGTAGTCGCTTAGCGAACCTACCGTAAATTCTTCACAAAGCTTGCGGCATGGCGCCTCACGGTCTGGGTCGAGTACCTTAACCGTAACATTGTAGTTTATAGCTTGTTGTATAAGCATGCGCCCAAGCTGGCCGCCGCCTAATATTCCTAATTTTAAATCGCCGTAAAATGCTTTCATTATCAAAATGCAAATTAAAGCATTTTAGTTTAGCTATTAGGCATCTGTTTTATATATTGCGGTTCCATTCTTATTGTAACAATTGGAACATATTTGTTACAACACTAAAATATTTGGATTTACAGGCCAAACATATCATTATCTGATACTTTCTTAACATTTTCTTATCAAAACCTTATACTAATTTGACCGTTCGGCCTTCAATCCGAGGCTTAAAAAGCCTATATTTGCAGCAATTTTCCAACCTTAATTGTTTCAATTAAACAAAATAAATAGTCAATGAATACAAAAATAGCAGTAGCCAATGGTGACGGTATCGGTCCGGAGATAATGGACGCCGTATTAAAAATTTTTAACGCGGCAAATGTTCAGTTAGAATATGAATTTGTTGAAATGGGCAAATCATATTTTGATGCAGGACACTCAACCGGCATGACCGAGCAGGCTAAAGCTACTATTGAAAACCTGGGTATTTTATTTAAAGGCCCCATGGAAACCCCAAAAGGCAAAGGTGTTAAAAGTATAAATGTTACCGCCCGTAAAGTATGGAACACTTATGCTAATCAACGCGATTTCCGTACGTTGAATGGTGTTGATACCGTTTTCTCAAAAGCAGGTATGAATATTAATATCACCATCATCCGCGAAAATATTGAGGATACCTATGGCGGTATCGAGCATATGCTTACCAATGATGTTGCTGTTGGTCGTCGTATAATCACCCGTCCGGGTTCAGCACAGGTTATACGTTATGCCTTTGAAATGGCTAAACGTAAAGGCCTTAAAAAACTGGCTTGTGGCCACAAAGCCAACATCATGAAGCTTACTGACGGCATGTTCCTTGAAACATTTTATCAGATAGCTAAAGATTACCCGGAGATCGAAGTGTCAGACATTATTGTTGACGATCTATGTATGAAGCTGGTATCCCGTCCGGAAATATTTGAATCAATCGTATTAACCAACCTGCAAGGCGATATCGTGTCAGATCTTTGTGCCGGTTTGGTAGGCGGTTTAGGCTTTGCGCCATCAGCTAACATTGGCGATAACATTTCAATTTTCGAGGCTGTACACGGTACCGCGCCTGATATTGCCGGTCGTGGTATTGCTAACCCTACCGCCTTATTGCTTTCAGGTATATCAATGCTGCGTTTCCTGGGTTTAACCGAACATGCTGCCACTATTGAAAACTCATTGCTTTACACGCTTGAGCAAGGTGTACATACCGGCGATTTTGGCGACCGCTCAACACAATCAGTAAATACACAAGGTTTTGCTGATGCCATTATAGCTAACTTAGGTCAGGTACCTGCAAACGGTAGCGTAGTAGCTCAACCTAATTTTGAAACCCGTAAACCGGTTAGTCGCCCCGAGAAAAATAAGATAACCGATACCGCGCCAAACATCACCAAGGAAATTCAAGGTGTTGACGTATTTGTTGAAACTGCTTTACAGCCAGCCGAGATAGCTGAGATAGCCAAATCAAAATTGAATGATAAATTCAAATTGGTAATGATATCAAATCGTGGTACACAGGTTTGGCCTACGGGTTCAATATTTACTGAGTTGGTTAACCAATCGCGTATCCGTTACGAAAAAACTGATGGTACTACATTAACAGCTCGTGATGTATTTGCCATTGCTGCCGAATTATCTGACAGCATTAAAGTTTGTTCAACAGAGATGTTGAGTGTGTTTGACGGCAAACCGGGTTACTCATTAGCACAAGGACAGTAATTTAAATATCATATAAGAAAATGCCGGCTAACCACCGGCATTTTTTGTTTAGGTAATAATTCAGTTTTATTACTTTTAAATCCCGTATCGGTCAGCATTTATGTAAAATGTATTTGTTGATGATACGTTATAAATACATCAGATAAAACAATATGAAATTCGCGACCAAAGCAATACATGCAGGGCAAGAGCCCGACCCAACAACCGGCGCCATCATGACGCCTATATATCAAACATCAACTTACTGGCAGGCTTCGCCGGGTGATAATAAAGGTTTTGAATATTCGCGCGGTACCAACCCAACCCGTAAAGCGCTTGAAGATTGTTTGGCCGCTTTAGAGAATGCCAAATATGGCTTAGCTTTTTCAAGCGGTATGGGCGCTACCGATGCCGTAATGAAGTTGTTGCAACCGGGTGATGAAGTAATTACAGGTGATGATCTATACGGTGGATCATACCGTATATTCACCAAGATATTTGCTAATTATGGCATCAAGTTCCATTTTATCAGCTTTGCTGATCCGGAAAATATACGCAAGTATGTTAACGAGAACACCAAACTGATATGGGTTGAAACGCCAACTAACCCAACCATGCAGATAGTGGATATTGAGGCTGTTGGCAAAATAGCTAATGAGAATAATGTAAAGCTGGTGGTGGATAACACCTTTGCTTCGCCATACTTGCAAAACCCTATTGATCTGGGTGCTGATATTGTGATGCACTCGGTAACCAAATACATCGGCGGCCACTCGGATGTAGTAATGGGCGCATTGATGCTGAATGATGAGGAACTGTATAAAAAACTTTGGTTCATTTACAATGCCTGTGGTGCTACACCGGGCCCTATGGATAGCTTTTTAGTATTACGTGGTATAAAAACATTGCACCTGCGCATGAAGGCTCATTGCGAAAACGGCCGTAAAGTGGCAGAATTCTTAAAGGATCATCCTAAAGTGGGTAAAATATACTGGCCTGGCTTTGAAGATGCTCCCGGTCATGCAGTAGCTAAAAAACAAATGCGTGACTTTGGCGGCATGATATCTATCACCCTAAAAGATGCCACGCTGGAAGATACCTTTAAGATCGCATCGTCATTCAAAGTATTTTCGTTAGCTGAATCATTGGGTGGTGTTGAATCGTTAATAAACCACCCGGCTACCATGACGCATGGCTCTATACCCAAAGAGGTACGCGAAAAAGTAGGCGTGGTTGACAGCCTGTTGCGCCTAAGCGTAGGGGTAGAGGATATTGATGATCTGCTGGAGGATTTGAAGCAAGCACTAAACCCCTAACCCCTAAAGGGGAACTTAGAATTTATGTTCAAAAGTAAATTTCAAGAACTCCCCCTTCAGGGGAAAGGGGGGCTAAAAGTATTTCTCGATTCAAAGGTCGCCCAGTATAATCGTCCTGAATTTATTACAGCTGACCCGGTTAGTATACCACATATGTTCAGCAAAAAGCAGGATATTGAGATAATGGGCTTTTGGGCAGCAACGTTAGCATGGGGGCAAAGGGTTACTATCATTAAAAAATGTAAGGAATTGATCAGCCTGATGGATGGGGCGCCGTATGATTTTATCATAAATCATGAGGAACCTGACCTGAAAAAGCTACTTAATTTTAAGCATCGTACATTTAATGATATAGATACGCTGTACTTTATCGCTTTTTTCAGGCAACATTACGAGCGCTTTGATTCGTTAGAGGATGCATTTGTGCCGGCCCATTCAACCGATTGGAATGCCGAGAAGGCTTTAAATTATTTCAGAGCATACTTTTTTTCACTGCCTGATCATCCGCATCGCACTAAAAAGCATGTATCATCCCCATCGCAAAAATCGACCTGTAAACGGTTGAATATGTTTTTGCGCTGGATGGTTAGAAAAGATAATTGCGGTGTTGATTTTGGCATTTGGGACAGAATTAAACCAGCTGATCTGATCTGTCCATGCGATCTGCATGTTGATCGTGTGGCTCGTAAGTTATTACTGATCAATCGTAAACAAACCGACTGGCAAACAGCTGTCGAACTAACAGAACATTTAAAAGCATTTGACCCAACTGATCCGGTAAAATATGATTTCGCTTTGTTTGGTTTAGGGATAGAGGAGAAGTTTTAAGCGGCAATATCAATATTTAAAGTATTAACCCTGCCATGAAAGCTTGCTTAAAACGCAATAAATAATAATTTATTGCATTAACCTATTGTAAATATTATATGTAATATGCATATTTACAGCGTAATCCAATCGCAAACCTAATAATAAAGGCACATCTTCTATGTGTCTTTTATTTTCCCGAGTAGCTAAATCGTTCTAAGTGTTTAAAACGGCATAAAATAAAAAATGCCCGTAAAACATTACGGGCATTTGTGGGTGTTGTTAGAAATAAATATTATTCCCAGCCAGTACCTTTTTTGGCTGCACCATTTTTAATGTGCTCTTCAGCCTTAGCCTTACCAAGTATTGCAGCAAGCTTGTTGCCGTCTTTATCTTTACCAGTCGCAATATAACGACCAGCTTTTACGTCGATTACCGGATCAATGATAGGAACGTTTTTGGTTTTGGTTTTTACTGAATAGGCTGTGATTGCGCCTTCGCTTTTTGTTGCCATAACTAGATTTTAAATTGTTTTACTAAGTAAATGTCTATACTGACGTTATTTGTTAAAAGCAAACATAAACCTTTGTATCAAACAAAAGAATAGTTGAACACATTTTTGTCATCTTTTTTATGAACAAAAGGTCATTTTTAACAAATTTTAGCCCTTTTTAATTAATGTGTACATACCCGATATAGCTATTTGTAGTAAAAAGCGATGACTGCTTACTTGCAGACACCGCTTCACAATATAACTAAATGAGGTTACTCATTATTTCTGAGGTGACATTCCACCACCTGTGCCCGTGCCTGTTGGCGACGTTGTTGGACTTGTAGTTGGTGCCGTTGGGCTGGTTGTAGGAGGAGGTGTAGTCGGACTTGTAGGACTTGTGGTCGGCGAAGTCGGACTGGTTGTTGGTGGAGGTGTAGATGGGCTTGACGGACTGGTCGGCGGCGGCGTAGTATTTGGCGTCGTTGTCGGTGCAGTCGGGTTAGCCGGATTTACGGGGTTAGTGGTCGGGCTGGTTGAACCAGGGCTCGATGTTTTAGCCGTATCAGTAGCTCCACCTGAACTTTTCTTTTTAGCAGGAACAGTATCCTGTTGTGTTTGATCAACTTGATAATATGCTATTGGTGTACGGTTGATATTATTGTTCTGATCTGTCGTAACTTTTGCATAGCCAAACGCACATGTGGCGCTCACTGCTAATGCTATCAAACTTACTCTTTTCATAATATTATTTCCTTTTAGTTATTTGTATTAATCAATACTATAACCATGCCAAACATCTAACATACGTCAAATTATAGTTGATCAACAAAATGAACAAATTGCGGTACTTGATTGTATGAGTAGAGTATTTAACCACGAATAACATGAATATCAAATCGCTCCATATTTTAGCTATAGCTGCTATGTTTGCAGCATGTAATTCCAACCCGAATACTAAAACGGCAGACAGTATTGCAGCCGATAGCTCTGCTAATGATACTACAGCGCAAACCACTGCCGCACCCGGCCAGGCCTGTTTTTTACTTACCGAAGGCACCCAAAAGCAGGATAGCACTAAAATTCACCTGACCATAGAGGGTAGTGAGGTAACCGGCGATATGCAATGGCTCCCAAAAGAAAAAGATGCCCGTAAAGGAACTTTAGAAGGTACCCAGGAGGGTAACATAATTAAAGCCGTATGGACTTTTAACCAGGAAGGTACCAAAGATACTATGGCTGTTGAATTTAACTTTCCGGGAGATAAGCTGATGCAGAAACCTTATAAGGTAAACCCAAAAGATGGCCGCCAATTTACTGACGCTAAAGCAGATTATACAATTGTATATGATAAGGTCAATTGCGAATAATATCAGATACAATAATCATAACAACAAAAACGCCGTTTCGTATTCAGAAACGGCATTTTTTATTTATCGGTATTTACATAAATAGGATACCTGCTGATCGGCCTTGACCTTGAATTGCTTATTAGCCTCTATCTCGAACGATTGGCCGTTTGTGTAAGCCAACCAGGTTTCACTATCGCCGGGTAGCAGGGCATGCAATGTGCCTTCTAATACTATCATGGTTTCGTGTTGCGACGTACCGAACTCATATTCGCCGGGTTCAATAACACCGATAGTTGATTTGCCTTCGGCAGATGTATAGGCCAGCGATTTTACCGCGCCCTCAAAATATTCATTAACGTTTATCATATCATTACATATAAATGAAACTCAATATGTAAATTATATATGATATATAGCGCAAAAGTGTTGCAAAAGGGGACAGACTGGCCTTTATTGCTTCAGCTTTTCTTTGAATATCTTTTCCAGCTTATCCATTTTAGGTTTAATAACTATACGACAGTATGGTTTTGAGCCATTCAGCTTGTAATAGTTTTGATGATAATCCTCAGCCTTATAAAAGTTTTTAAGCGCAGCTATCTGAGTGACTACCGGTTTGCCAAAAGCGTTTTGGTCGTTAAGTTCCTTTTTGTATTTCTCGGCTAAGGCTTTCTGATCAGCATTGCTGTAAAATATTACCGAACGATATTGTGTACCAACATCAGCGCCCTGGCGGTTGAGGGTAGTAGCATCGTGCATTTTCCAGAATACCTCAAGCAGATCTTTATAACTGATCACAGCCGGATCATAAGTAACCTGTATCACCTCGGCATGGCCGGTTTGTCCTGAACCTACATCCTCATAAGTAGGGTTAGCTACCGTACCGCCAGAATAGCCTGACTCTACCTTTTTTACCCCCTTCAGCTGCTGAAATATAGCTTCGGTACACCAAAAGCATCCCATGCCAAAGGTAGCTTTTTCGGTAGCGGTTTTTGGTTTGGCTTGGGTATTTACAGTGGCTATCATAAGTATGATCACCATTAAGGTATTTGCTATTAACTTCTTCATCACAATAAAATGTTTATACTCATTTACGGTGTACAAGATACTTTAGTTTACCGGTTAATTAGTATGACAAATGACAGACACTACCGTACATTCAACTGAGCTATTTGCTGCTTGTATTTAATGGGTAATAGCATGTTCTTGATTATATCCGTAAGATTAATGTGTCTTAAGTTTTTATATAAATACAATACTGGTTTTATCCAGTCTTTGTTACTTAAAGATAACAAACGTTTTACCCTACGTGGCACTAAAACGTACTGAACGCTGAGCACAATATTGTAACGTAGAAAGCCTAAATGCTTTTTGTATTGTTTGTATAAGTCGACAGTAAAGTCACTCTTTTTCATGTTTTGAGCAAGATGATACTGCCTTGCAAGCAACCATTCTGAATAGCAGCCCGGTAATTCCTTTAAACCCATTTGCTGACCCATGCGATAAAAAACATCAAACACATCTTGCTTTTCATGTAGGGTAAGTTTACGCTCCAATAATTCAAACGAGCGGATAGAATAATCTATCAGCATAAAAAGCACATCGCGGTAGGCCCAGTCAGGTATTTGCGCGCCACGGCTTTTTTCCACTCCCTGATGTATGGCCGTTATCTTATTAATGGCCTGCAATGCCACATCCTCATTGGCGAAAATGATAGAGCGGGAGTAGGCCACAGTAGAAAACAACCTATCTAACGGATCGGCGGGTAACTTGCCTGTATAATAAAGCCAGTCTACCGCCTTATTTAACGCGAACTCAGCCGCCGCACCAGCGAATATGAATAATACAGTATCGGCATTGCCCCATATTTGACGCACTATCGAGGTTTTAGCTACAAATGTTCTCATGCTTCTAAAACAGTTTTATTTTTTAAGCGCTGTTGTTCAATAATTATAATGGTGATGGTGCCGAGGGTATAAGCCAGCATATCAATCCAGTTGAATGATGAGCCCATAACCGTCATGGCCAGTTTTGAATGACCAAGCCTCAGCCGTACAGCAAGGTTGAGGTATTGAGTAAATTCAACCAGGTAAGCAAATAGCAGTGATGCCAAAGCAACCTTTACAGGCGGCTTGTTGATGAATGCCATTGCAAAACAGTAAACTAACATTACCACCAAATAATCACCACCATAAGGGCGAATAATAGCATCATTAACATACAAAGCTATCAGGCACTCCACCACAAACATTAGCAGGAATAATAAGAAATACCATTTATTAAATTTCATATTTAAAAAGTACTTTCAAATACAAAGTAAATGAAAATTATTTATCTATGCAAATCATAATTATTATCATCTACTTAAAATAACTCAGATATTCAGCAGGTAGGGATTGGATAGGTTTTATGTAGATACTCTTATAATACACCTCGGCAGCTTCGCTTTGTATTTGCAGCTTGCCACTGGTTAGGGGTTTATATACGTTGCCGTCTTTGTATGATGAACCGCTTAAGGCCATTACTACATGACCATTTAATATGTGCAGACTTTTATCGCCGAAGCAGATGAGTTCGAGAGTATTCCATCCATTGTTGGGTTTTTCGTAATTGTGGCTTTGCTGTACAAAATTGTTACCGGCGCCCATAAAGGTTTTTATCCCTGCCGGATCATAAACCATGGTGTCTTTTTTAGCAGGCGTTTTTTTGGCAGTGATATATCCGGCAGATGAGGCAATGCACCAATAATCGCCACATCCGCCCTCCATCACCTGCATTTCCTGACCCAGCATCCACGATCGCCAGTAGTCGATACCAGCCGTGCCATTAGAATGATAGATAATACCCGAATCTTTGGGTTCGTTTAACCGGGGTACCCATTTCTTGTCGCCCCATTTCACCATTAGTTTAAGGTGATAGTTTTTAAAGGATTGTTTAGTATACAGGCAGCCATATATCTCGCCGCTAACATGCAGCAAAGTTTCGTTATTAAGCTTAGTAATAGTGAATACACCGGTTTTATCGTTATTGTAACCAATGGGCTTAATAGGTTTGCCTTTTTCATCCAAAGGCATGGCGCCTTTATAACCATTTTTATGGCGATAGCTCAGGTAGGTTTCCCATTTGCTTAGTTTGGCATCAAGCAGGGGTACCCATTCGTCATTATTAATAAATGAAGTGAATAATAGTATTAATAACGGAGCAACCAGATAGTAAGGACGTTTCATTTATACAGATTTATTGATCGCCATTAAATTACCTTGTTACAGCATTACTATTTTACCAAAACATGGTGTTATATTAACAAGTGAGGGGAGGTGAACTCTATGTATGCGCCGCGATTCAAGCACAAATCGCGGAGCATTACATAGTAGTTATAGGTAGATGAGAGAAAACTGCTATATGTGATGGGTATTAGGTATTACCACGATGTAAAATTACAACCAAAGACATTATCAGACACGAGTTCAATAACCCATTATACTTATACTTTATACGGGAATAAAAAGGGTGAAAACACCTATTGCATCCGTAGAATACCAATTTTACAGAGCCACTTGTTAATAAAAACCTTTTTTCAACAGCCGTAATAAAGTCGGGGTAAGAAGCTAACTTTATCGGGTTAAAAACTGAGGTAATAGATTTGGCAAAAGCAACTACAAAAGAAACCCCTTTAATGCAGCAGTACAACGCCATAAAGGCAAAGTACCCGGGCGCGCTGCTGCTGTTCCGTGTGGGTGATTTTTACGAAACATTTGGTGAGGATGCTGTAAAAGCGGCTGGTATTTTAGGTATAGTACTTACCAAGCGTGCTAACGGCGCGGCTACACATATTGAGTTGGCCGGTTTTCCGCACCACTCACTCGAAACTTATTTGCCAAAACTGGTGCGTGCCGGTCAGCGTGTTGCTATATGTGATCAGCTGGAAGATCCCAAAACCACTAAAACCATTGTTAAGCGCGGCGTTACCGAACTGGTTACCCCGGGCGTTGCCATTAGTGATAACATCCTCCAGCAAAAAAGTAATAATTACTTAGCCTCACTTTATTTTGAGAAAAACACGATCGGCATAGCGCTGATCGATATTTCAACAGGCGAATTTCTGACCGCGCAGGGTAATAGCGGATACATTGATAAATTATTACAAAGCTTTTCGCCAAGTGAGGTGATCTACCCTAAAAGTCGTCAGCACGATTTTAAAGATACTTATGGCGACCGCTTTTATACCTATTCGCTTGATGAATGGCCCTACAGTGGTGATTACGCTTACGAAACATTACTTAAACACTTTGGCGTACAGTCACTTAAAGGTTTTGGTATTGATAAACTAAATCTGGGTATCGTGGCCGCAGGTGTGGCCATACATTATTTAAATGAAACCGAGCATCGCAATCTACAGCATATATCGGCTATTAGTCGTATTGAGGAGGACCGTTACCTGTGGCTCGATCGCTTTAGTATTCGTAACCTTGAGTTGGTAGGCTCGGCTAATGAGAATGCGCATACGCTGGTTGATGTGCTGGATAATACCTGCTCGCCGATGGGCGCCCGCTTACTGCGTCGCTGGATAGTAATGCCGCTAAAGGAACTGAAGCCTATTACCGACAGACTTAACGTTGTTGAGCACTTAATCGAACACGAAGATCTGCGTGAGAACCTGCAACAACACCTGCGCCAGATAGGCGATCTGGAGCGTTTAATATCAAAGATAGGTTTACAAAAGGCCAATCCCCGGGAGATATGTCAGCTTAAGAAAGCATTACAAGCCATTGCTGAAATTAAGAAGATAAGTGAAGCTTCGGGCAGCCAGCCATTGCAAACCATTGGCGCGCAGTTGAACCCTTGCGCTTATATATGCGAGAAGATAGAAAGAGAGCTTTACCCTGAACCTCCTGTAGCCCTGATAAAAGGCTCGGTAATAAACGAGGGTATCAACGAGGAGCTTGACCGCTTGCGTAAGATAGCCTTTGGTGGTAAGGGTTATTTGTTAGAGATACAAAAGCGTGAAGCTGAGATAACCGGTATACCATCGCTAAAGGTATCGTTCAATAATGTTTTTGGGTATTATCTGGAAGTAACACACGCACATCGTGATAAAGTACCTACTGAATGGATACGCAAACAAACCCTGGTAAATGCCGAGCGTTACATCACCCCTGAATTAAAGGAATATGAGGAACAGATTTTAGGTGCCGAGGAGAAGATATTGGTACTTGAAACGCAATTATATAACGATCTGCTTTACTCGCTTGCCGAATACATTAAGCCGATACAGCTTAACGCGCAGCTGATAGCGAGATTGGATGTGTTGCTGAACTTCGCGCACATCTCCATCAAAAACCACTATGCCAAGCCAATAATCAACGAGGGCAGGCTGATAGATATTAAAGGTGGCCGTCACCCGGTTATTGAAAAAACCTTGCCCTTGGGCGAGTCATATATTACCAATGATGTTTACCTCGATTCAGAAACGCAGCAGGTGATCATTATTACCGGCCCCAACATGGCGGGTAAATCGGCATTGTTAAGGCAAACCGGCCTTATAGTGCTAATGGCACAGATGGGTTGTTTTGTGCCGGCAAAAGACGCGGTGATAGGTTTGGTGGATAAGATATTCACCAGGGTAGGTGCATCGGATAATCTATCATCAGGGGAATCAACCTTTATGGTGGAAATGAACGAAACGGCCAGCATTTTGAACAATATATCTGACCGTAGCTTGATCCTGTTAGATGAGATCGGTCGTGGTACATCAACTTATGATGGTATCTCTATTGCCTGGGCTATTGCCGAGTATCTGCATAATCACCCTGCGGCTAAGGCAAAAACCTTGTTTGCTACGCACTACCATGAGCTGAATGAATTGAGCAACTCATTTAATCGTATTAAAAACTTTAATGTATCGGTAAAAGAGGTTGGCCAGCAAATCATCTTCCTGCGTAAACTGGTGCCTGGTGGTAGTGAGCATAGCTTTGGTATACACGTGGCCAAGCTGGCCGGTATGCCTCCAAAGGTATTAAGCCGCGCTAACGATATATTGAAGAAACTGGAAGCCGAACGAACAGGAGGGGAGCATATTAAGGAAAGCATCCGCAAGGTGCAAAAGCAAGCCGTACAAATGCAAATGTTCTCTATTGACGATCCGGTTCTGGTTAAAATAAGGGATACTTTGAACAACCTCGACGTTAATACCCTAACCCCGGTTGAGGCATTAATGAAACTGGATGAAATACAGCGATTGATAAAAAGCTGATAAAAAACAAAAGCTCCGACTAATCGGAGCTTTTGTGCTTCACAGACAGCCGGATTGGTTATGCCAATTCGGCCTCTTGCTTAGTTTCCGTAGCTAAACTGACCCCTGTTAGCTGATCGGCGAAAGCGATGAACGCTTTACTGTCAGATATACGGGATTGGTTATCGATCAGATTTTGTAAGTTAACTTTTCCGATAACATATTTAAACCCGTCAGATACATAGCGCTCAAAGATGTGTTCAAAGCCCAGTTCGTCTACAAGGCTTTCATCATCATAACGCAGGTAAACGGTAAGCTCAATGTTGTTGGTAAATGTAAGGCTTCCTTTTTGCTTTGTTTTTTTGTACTCGTATTGGTAATCGTAACGCAGGGCCGCAACATCCGACAATACTGCCGCACCCGTAGGGTGACCACCGGCTCCCTTGCCGAAAAAGAATTGCTGATCGGCAAAGGCAGCTTGTACTATAACGCCGTTATATTCGTACTCTACATTATATAAAAACTCACTTTCGCTCACCAGTTTCGGTAATACGAATAAGGCTACATGGCTTTCGTCAAGCTCTTTAGCTACGGGTACCAGCTTTATCTTCAGGTTCTTCTCACGGGTGTATTGCAGATCGTTAGCCGAAAGATTTTGTATACCAATATTCAGTACTTCATCAGGATTAACAACCACACCGTAAGCGTGTACAGCGGCAATAACCAGTTTAAATTTGGCATCGTAACCACCAACGTCCATAGTCGGGTCGGTTTCAGCAAAACCCAGATCCTGGGCTTGCTTTAACGCGCTGGCGTAATCAAGGTTTTCCAGATAACCTTTTGACAGTATATAGTTTGATGAACCATTGAATATACCGCAGATAGAGTGCAGCAACTCGTTATCATAATATTCCTCTAAATTACGGATGATGGGTATACTACCGCAAACCGCGCCCTCATATAATAATGATGTACCGTATTCCTCTTGAATAGCTAATAATTCATTCAAATACAAGGCTATCATTTTTTTGCTGGCTGATACCACGTTTTTTCCTGATTTTAGCGCAGTAGATACGATCTCGAAAGCGGCATCAGTTTCGTTGATCAACTCGATAACGGTATTAATTTCAGGGTTATTCAGTATTTCATCCCTGTCAGTAGTAAATAGCTCGGCAGGTAGTGTACGTTTTTTCTCCGGGTTTTTAATGGCGATCTTAACGATCTCCAGGTTAAGGTTCTTTGTTTTGATGATGTCATATAAACCTTGTCCAACTACGCCAAATCCAAATAGTCCTATAGTAAGTTTTTTGCTCATTATGCTATACGTTGCAATTCAATAATTTTTCCCCTAACGTCAGTTTTCAGGAATGATTTGATAATATTAGTTAATGCTTCTGTTTCAATTAAAAATCCGTCGTGCCCGTAAAAAGAGTCGAACTCAGCGAATGCCGCTTTAGGAATGTGTTGAAATAAGTAACGCTGCTCATCTATCGGGAACAACACATCTGATGTTATACCGATAACCAAAGTTTTAGCCTTGATCAGGCTCAGGGCTTTATCAACGCCGCCACGGTTGCGGCCTACGTTGTGCGAATCCATCACCTTGCTTAAATACCAATAGCTGTAGGCATTGTAACGATTAACCAGTTTTTGGCCCTGGTAATTTTGATAACTGGCGGATTTATATCCATCGGTCAGGCTATCGCTGTCTTCCTGCTGGGTAATGTTGTAAGTTTTATATCCACGGTATGATAGCAGGGCTATGCTGCGTGCAGCCTTTAGGCCGTTGGCACCACCTTGCGGGGTATTCTCGTAAAATGTAGGGTCGGCACTGATAGCCAGGCGTTGCGACTCGTTAAAGGCAATGCCCCATGCTGAGTGTTTGGCATTTGTGGCGATAAGAACCAGGTTCTTTATCCTTTTAGGCTCAACAATAGCCCATTCCATAGCCTGTTGCCCGCCTAATGATCCGCCTATTAATACATCAATTTTATCTATTCCCAAATGCTCGGCCAACAGGCGGTGTGCCTGCACCATATCACGAATGGTTATCTCAGGGAAAGTAAGGTAATACGGTTCGCCGGTTTCAGGATCAATATCAAGGGGGTGCGTAGTACCATAAGGAGAACCCAGAATATTGGCACACACAATAAAATGCTCATCCGGATTAAAGAAATCCTCAGCGCCAAAAAGCCCTTTCCACCAATCCAAAACATCCGAATTAGCTGTTAGCGCGTGGCATACCCATATTACATTATCGCGGTTGGGGTTAAGTTTACCATAGGTATTAAAGCCAATTTCAAGTTGCTGCAACTCCTTGCCACATTCAAAAGTAAATTTATTTGTATACCTATATATCTCAGTACTCATTTGTTGTTATTACGCTCCCGGTTTTGCACCGGGAGCACAGTATAAAAAAACTATAATCAATAAGCCTACACGAGGCTTGGTTCTGCTTGTTTAATTTTGGCTAACGCCTGTTCAAAATCAGCTTTAATATCATCAATATGTTCAATGCCAACAGCCACCCGTAACAAACCTGGTGTAACGCCCGCGGCAATCTGCTCGGCATCACTTAACTGCTGGTGTGTGGTTGCCGATGGTTGGATGATCAATGTTTTGGCATCGCCAACATTAGCTAAATGACTAACCAGTTGCAGCGCATCAATCACGGCCGAAGCATTGGCCTTGTCGCCTTTTACTTCAAATGATAACACAGCGCCAAAGCCATTGCGCAGATATTTTTTAGCAAGATCATGGTAAGGTGATGATGTAAGGCCGGGATAATTTACTTTAGCTACCAACGGGTGCTGCTCGAGCCATTTAGCCAGTTCGAGCGCGTTATCTACATGGCGTTGTACACGTAACGATAAGGTTTCTAAACCCTGAATCAGCAACCATGAATTAAATGGTGATTGCGACGGACCGAAATCGCGCAGGCCTTCAACACGTGCACGAATGATATATTGAATATTACCGAACGGGCCGCCAATACCAAATACACTATTAAAAACTAAACCGTGATAACCGTCGGATGGTTCAGTAAACTGCGGGAACTTACCATTGCCCCAGTTGTAATTGCCGCCATCAACAATTACACCCCCAATGCTGGTACCATGGCCGCCTATCCATTTAGTGGCTGATTGAACCACCACATGTGCGCCATGCTCCAACGGGCGAAACAGGTAACCGGCTGCACCAAAGGTATTATCCACTATTAAAGGCAGATCATGCTTATTGGCTACAGCCGCTATCTTTTCAAAATCAGGAATATTAAATTCAGGATTGCCGATTGTTTCCAGATAGATGGCTTTGGTACCGGCATCTATTAATGCTTCAATACTTTCGGCAGTATCATTTTTAGCGAAGCGAGCCTCAATACCCAGGCGTTTAAACGATACTTTGAACTGATTGTAGGTACCACCATACAAAAACGGTGAGGTAACAAAGTTATCGCCGGTTTGCAAAATATTGTTTAACGCTAAAAACTGAGCCGCCTGACCTGATGAGGTAGCTAATGCAGCAACACCGCCCTCTAATGCCGCTACACGTTTCTCAAAAACGTCGGTAGTAGGGTTCATCAGGCGGGTATATATGTTACCGAACTCCTTTAGCGCAAATAAATTCGCGCCATGCTCGGCATTATGAAATACGTAAGAGGTGGTTTGATACAATGGCACGGCGCGTGAGCCTGTAGTGGCATCAACTTCCTGACCGGCGTGTAGTTGTAATGTTTCGAATTTAAGGTTTGTAGCAGACATGGTTTTAAGATTTGATTTTTTAAAAAGGTTAATGTTTTGTTGTTTAGCACAGGATGTATCGAATCCTGAAAGAAATACACGCAATCATAGTTAAGCGGAACGCGTGTAGGGTGTGGCTTAGCAGCAACACATGCACATACAGCAACAACGGTTTAAACCATATTGATTATACTGTAGTACGTTTTTGAGAATGCTAAATAAACTTTTCATTTCGTTTGTTAATTTATATTTCCCGGGGTTATTCTTCCGGGGCAGGAATTGGCACCTTCTTCATTTGCTGAAGGGTTGCCAGCGGGTAATTGAGCCTGTTCTCTCGCCGCTTCTTTATAAACCAAACCTTTTGAGGGGATTGATCTTAAATATTTGCTACCAAATATTATTGCAAATGTATGCTAAAAAAACATTCATCTCCAAATTTAATTTGTTTTAACACTTAAATACTATCAAGCGCCTGTTGCAAATCAGCTATTAAATCATCGATATGTTCCAGCCCTACCGATACACGCAAAAGGTTTCGAGGCGTTTTGCTGTCGGGGCCTTCAACCAAGGCACGGTGCTCTATCAGGCTTTCAACACCACCTAAACTGGTAGCTTGGGTAAATAGTTGTAAACTATTTATTACTTTGCTCGCTTCCTGCTGCCCGCCCTCTACCAGGAACGATAGCATACCGCCATACAAATTCATTTGCTTTGAAGCTAATTGATGTTGCGGGTGCGAGGCTAAGCCGGGGTACATAACCTGTTCAACGTTTTTATGGTTCTCTAAAAACTCAGCCAATTGCACAGCATTAACTACATGCCCGCGTACACGGTATGGTAATGTTTTAATACTCCTCACTAAATAATAGCAATCAGCAGGTGAGGGGATAGCGCCGCCCATTTCCTGCACCTGGCGTATCTTTTGCCACCATTCGCTTTTTTCGGCCGTGATCAGTGCGCCACCCATTAGATCGCTGTGGCCACCAAAATATTTCGTACTTGAGTGCATCACCAGGTCGGCCTCCAGGGCAAGTGGTTGCTGGCACAATGGTGTAGCAAAGGTATTATCGCATACTACCTTTATACCTTTAGCATGGGCGATATCGACTACTTTTTTAATATCGGTAAGCTTTAACAACGGGTTTGATGGTGTTTCAATCCAAATGATACCTGTATTTGGTTTGATGTGCTGCTGTAAAACGGCATCGTCATTAACATCAATAAAATCGAACTCTAAAATACCGGCAAACAGGTTTTTGATCTGGTTACGCAAACCATGATACATATCATCAGGTAAAATAATATGCGTACCGGGTTGTAATGATTGAAATACGGCCATGCCCGCCGCGTTGCCTGATGAAAAGGCCGCTGAATCCGCACCACCTTCAATTTGCGTAAGTACATTCTCTAACGATGTACGGTTAGGGTTTGATGAACGGCTATAAATATGACCTGAAGGATATTCACCATCGGCATTACGTGTAAAGGTTGTTGATGTGGTAATAGGCTGTATCACCAAACCCGAAGTTTTGTCAGGATGGTTGCCGGCATGTATGGCAATAGTTTCTATCTTCATAGTAATAATTGTAGCGTTCGGCGGTAAATGTACGTATTGATAAAAAACCTGAATAATGAAAAATGCAATATTCGCTGTTTTAATAGCGGTTTCTCTATTTGCATGTAAAGCAACACAGGTATCAAAGGATGAAAAACCTATCGATATCAAGAGCCTGAGCGGCCAATGGGATTGGAAGAAAACAACCGGAGGCATTGCCGGTATCACCATTACTCCCGAAACGGCACGTTATATATTGCATATCGAATTTAAGAACAGCGAGATGCTGTATTACAAAAATGGCGAAGTAACGCAGCATTTTCATTATGATATAACAAGGGACAAAACCATCTACTCAACCGACTCTCTATATATCATCAAACCTGACACTACCACTAATGCCATGCCCCTGGTTATAACTAAGGCCGTTAATGATACTTTGGTTTTAGCAGATAATGTACATGATGGCTTTACCACCACTTATATCAAAAAGAATAACTAAACCATATTTAAACCATGAAACCTAAATTTATCGTCAGCGCATTAACTATAGTGGTTGTTTTATTTGCCATATCGTGCTCAAAGGATAGCGGTGGGAATGCTGTTCAATACAAAGCATACGAACGTAGCTACAAAACCTGGTTGAGTTACAAGGGCACTGTAAATAACTCCTATATCTACACGGTTACAAGTGGATCGGTATTTGGCTACAAATCAAAAACAGTTTTAACGGTCATCAACGGAAAGGCTGATAACAGAAGTTTTATTGCTGAAAGAGAAAAGCAAAATACTACCGGAGCTGCGCCTGAATACGAGGTATATGAACAATGGAATGAAAGTAGCGCAAGCATTGGCAGCCACCATAGTGGTGCCAATGCTTTAACTATTGATCAGGTTTATGATAAATACCGTACCGAATGGCTAAAAGTAAGCAGTAAGGACAATGATGTGTTTTTTGAGGCCAAAAACGACGGCTTAATTACCATGTGTGGCTATGTACCAAAGGGTTGCATGGATGATTGCTTTGTGGGGATTAGAATTTCGGAGATAAAGCCTCTGTAAAATTATTGTCAATAACGGCCACGTTTACGGAATAAGGCCGCCTTATCACTGTAAATTTTCTGCATTTTGCTACCTTTGATAAAACTTTTATTGAATGCAAAACTCAGATAGTTTACAGGTATTACTGAATGATCCAAACTTATCTGCTGATTTAAAAGACATTGCACAAAAGGTACTCAACCTGCAACGCATCAGCTTTGACGAAGGTGTGCTGTTATATGAAAAAGCTGAACTTGGCTATCTTGGCACTTTAGCGAATTATATACGCAACGCCAAACACGGCGACAAAACTTATTTTAACCGTAACTTTCATATCGAACCCACAAACCTTTGTGTTTACGATTGTAAATTCTGCTCGTACTCGCGCCTGATAAAACAACGTACCGAGGGTTGGGAATATACTATGGATGAGATGCTCGACATCGTTAAAAAATACGATGATGAGCCCGTTACCGAAGTACACATTGTAGGTGGAGTTTTACCGCAATACGATGTGCCGTTTTACACCCAGCTTTTTACCCGCATAAAACAACACAGGCCCGACCTGCATGTTAAGGCTCTTACCCCGGTTGAATATCATTATATATTTAAAAAGGCTAAGATAGATTATGCTACCGGTATGCAATTAATGAAAGATGCCGGATTAGAATCAATGCCGGGCGGTGGTGCGGAGATATTCCATCCCGAGGTGCGCGACCTGATAGCTAAGGATAAATGTACCGGCGACCAATGGTTGCAGATACACGAAGAATGGCATAAGCTGGGCATGCGCTCAAACGCTACCATGCTTTATGGCCATATTGAAAAATACTGGCACCGACTTGACCACATGGAGCAATTGCGACAATTACAGGATCGTACGGGTGGTTTCCAAACTTTTATTCCACTGAAATTCCGCAATCAGGATAATCAAATGTCTGATGTGCCGGAATCAACCGTGATCGAAGATCTGCGTAATTATGCAATCGCACGCATTTACCTGGATAACTTTGATCATATCAAAGCTTACTGGGCCATGATCAGCAGGAATACCGCGCAGCTATCATTAAACTTTGGTGTTGATGATATTGATGGTACACTTGATGATACCACCAAAATATACTCAATGGCAGGTGCCGAAGAACAAACCCCGGCCATGAGTACTAAGGAATTGGTTGAACTAATAAAACAAGTTGGTCGCCATCCTATTGAGCGCGATACATTATATAATGTAGTTACCGACTACAACGACCATGTATTTGCCGAAGAAAGCAAACCAAGGTTTTATAAGTTACCGGTAGTTAATTAAGCTGAAAGGCAAAAGCTTAAAGCAAAAAGCTGTATTAAAAATCAAGCTAAGAAAAGCTTTATGCTTTGGACTATATGCTTTAAGCAAAAATCGCTTTCAGCTCTCAAAAAAGAATGATACAAAAAACACTATACATTGTCCGCCATGGGCAAACCGATCTGAATAAGCAGGGGATTGTGCAGGGCAGGGGAATGAACACCGATCTTAACGAAGAAGGACGTGTGCAAGCCGCTTTATTTTTTAAAGCGTATAACCAAGTGCCTTTTGATAAGATCTATATATCTGAATTAAAGCGCACCCAGCAAAGTATTCAAAAGTTTATTGATCTGGGCATACCTTACGAGAAGCTTGCCGGTTTAGACGAATTAGCATGGGGGATACTTGAAGGTCAGCCCAGTACGCCCGAAAACAAATCGGCTTTTTTGGATTTGATGCGCAACTGGATGGATGGTAACCTCGATGCTAAAATTGAAGGCGGCGAAAGCCCTAACGAAGTTAAGCTAAGGCAGGAGGAAGCCCTGAAAGTGATCATTTCGCATCCCGATGAAAAAAACGTATTAGTTTGCATGCATGGCCGCGCTATGAGGTTGCTGATGTGCCTGCTTACCGAGCGCCCGCTTACCGAGATGGACACCTTTCCGCACCAAAACCTTGTGCTGTACAAAGTTACCTTTGACGGCCAAAAATTTGAGATTGTTGACTTTAATAATGCCCTGCATTTAAAGCAGGCCTGAGCTACTTGTGAAAAAGATTAGAATTTCGGCTGTTAGCTACACTAACACCACGCCCTTTATATATGGTATACAACATACCGACTTCATTAATAAAATAGATCTTAGTTTAGATATACCGGCTGATTGCGCCCAGAAACTAATTGACGATGAGGCCGATATTGGCCTGATACCTGTGGCCGCCACCTTGAACATGCCTGAATGGCACATCGTATCTGATTATTGTATAGGTGCCGAAGGCCCGGTGGCTTCGGTGTTTATATTCAGTAACTGTGAGATACACGATGTAAAGTACCTACAGCTCGATCCGCAATCGCGTAGTTCAAATAACCTGGCACGCGTACTGTTAAAAAACTTTTGGAAGGTAAAACCTGAGCTGATTGATAACGCTGAAGATTATACGCTATCCACCGATGCTAATACCGCCTTTGTACAGATAGGGGACAGAACATTTGGTAAGGCCGACAAATATCCGTATGTGTATGACCTTGCTGAAGAATGGCAAAAATTCACAGGCCTGCCTTTTACTTTCGCGGCCTGGATATCAAACAAACCTATATCTGCTGAATTTATTGAAGAATTTAACACGACGCTAAAATTCGGATTAGATAACAGGCCTCAATTATTTAAAGAATTACCACATCGCCACGACTTTGATATAGAGGATTATCTGCTGAATAAAATTGATTATAACCTCACTGACAAAAAACGAGAAGCATTACACATGTTTTTGAACTATATAAAACAGCTTGAAAATTAGTGTTTTGCAAAATTTCTGACAGGAAAATTCAATATTGATCATTTTCAGTCTGCTAAAACTGTTAATCTAACAGGTACTTTACAATTTGCAGACATACTTATTGTACTAAGTACACTAACATAAGTGTGAAATTTTTGTGATATTGTAAATTATACACTATCTAAAGCCTATTATTTTAGAATATTTAAAACAAAAATCATATAATTATTAATTTATCATAATAGTTGTTCAATGTTTACATAATTCATATTAATATTCGATATTTGTTATGGATTTAAAATTTAATACAACAAGACAATGAAAAAGTTATTAATTATACCAGCAATCATCGGTTTATTAACCACAGGTGCTTTCGCAGCTGATAAAAAAGTAGCAGCAGACGACGACAAAAACGCTAACGTGTCTTACGCTGTTATCAATCAATTTAAAACTGATTACCGTGGTGCAGAAAATGTTACCTGGACTGTAACTGAAAGCACTCAAAAAGCTGAGTTCACTTTAGAAGGTGTTAAAATGACAGCTTTCTACAACCTGAATGGCGAATACCTTGGTACAACCAGACAAGTTGCTTACAAAGCTATTTCAGCTCGTGCTCAAAAAGAGATCGCTACACGTTACAAAGCTTACACTGTAGGTCAGGTTATTGAACTGAACACCGGTGATGGCATACAACACTTTGTTGATCTGAAAAACGACAAAAGCGAGATCTTAGTTCGCGTTGCTCCAACTTCAGCAGTATACTACTTTCAACAAGTAAAATAAACTACAACCCATAACATATATAGCTAAAGGCTGCACCAATCAGGTGCAGCCTTTTTTTGTTGTTAAAGCTTTTACAAAAGCTAAAGCTGTAATTAAAACATCAGTAAATACAATGCATAAAAAGCAGTGATCAAAAATCAGATAAAACTGATCTCAATCACCGCTCTCTAATCTCTATAAATACAACTAATCTACCGCTGAACGCAGCATTAACGCGCCCACGGTAACATTGGTACGGCTGTCAATAATAATTGCGCCGCCATTTGCTTTGTTTGATTGATATGGATCAAACGCTAAAGCATCGGCTGTTTTTATAACGATGCGACCAATATCGTTCAGTTTAAAATCTTCATCGTACTGCTTTTCAAGCGTGTTGATGTTTACCTTGTACAACAGTTCGCTTATGCGGCAACGGGTTACCTTGCTGTTGTGCTGTACTAAATAAGTATGTGCAGTATCCAGCGGGCGGGTATCCATCCAGCAAAGGTCGGCCTCTATTAGCTGGGCTACGTGCGGTTGTTGCGCGCTGCTCACCAATACATCGCCACGGCTAACATCAATATCATCGGCCAAGTGTATAGTTACCGACATGCCGGTGATAGCTTCTGCCGGTTCTTTATCTAACTGTTCAATTTTGGCAATAACACTTGTAAAGCCTGATGGCAATACAGTAACCTGATCATTCACTCTAAAGCTACCACTGGCCACACGACCGGCATAACCACGGTAATCGTGTAATTCATCAGTTTGCGGGCGAATAACCCATTGTACTGGCAAGCGTGCATGCGAGGCTGCTGTATCCACTTTTATGTCGACACTTTCCAGATAACTTAATAGGCTTTCGCCATTATACCAAGGCATGTTTATTGAGGTGTGTACAATATTATCGCCCTTTAAAGCACTGACTGGTATGAATTTAACATTGCTTAGCTCAACCTTTGCGGCAAGTGCTTTGTAGTCCTCAACTATTTTATTATAGGCATCCTCATTATAATCGAGCATATCCATCTTATTAACGCAAACCACCACTTGGGGAATGCCTAATAATGATACCAGGAATGAGTGACGTATAGTTTGCTCAATAACACCCTTACGCGCATCTATCAATATAATGGCCAAACCAGCATTGCTTGCACCGGTAACCATGTTACGGGTGTATTGTATATGGCCTGGCGCATCAGCTATAATAAACTTACGCTTATCGGTATTGAAATATTTGTAGGCAACATCAATGGTAATGCCCTGCTCACGCTCGGCTTTAAGGCCATCAGTTAAAATAGCCAGATCGATAGTGCCGTCATCGTTTTTACGGTTTGAGGCATGCAGCGCCTCCAGCTGATCGGCTAAAATAGCTTCACTATCATATAACAGGCGGCCAATAAGGGTGCTTTTACCATCATCAACACTACCCGCGGTTATAAACTTTAAAATATCCATATTAAAAATACCCCCCTTTCTTACGGTCTTCCATGGCCGCTTCTGATACCTTGTCGTCCATACGTGCACCACGCTCGCTTATTTTTGACTTGCTGATCTCGTTGATGATATCATCAATATGATAAGCATATGATTCAACAGCGGCAGTACAGGTCATATCGCCCACAGTGCGGAAACGCACATTGCGGCGTTCCACAATATCCTCCTCATCCATATTCAGGAAAGGAGAGGCCGCCATTAACTGGCCATTGCGGGTGATACAATCGCGCTCGTGCGCAAAGTATATGGAAGGGAGTTCTATTTTTTCGCGACGGATGTAGTTCCAAACATCAAGCTCGGTCCAGTTACTGATAGGGAATACCCTTACATTTTCGCCTTTGTGTATTTTACCATTGTATAGGTTCCATAACTCTGGGCGCTGGCGTTTCGGGTCCCATTGACCGAACTCATCACGTACCGAGAAAATACGCTCTTTAGCGCGCGCCTTTTCTTCATCACGGCGGGCACCGCCAATACAGGCATCAAACTGGTGCTTGGCTATAGTATCTAATAAAGTGACTGTTTGCAGCGCGTTACGGCTGGCATTTTTGCCTTTTTGCTCAACTACTTTACCCTCATCAATAGAATCCTGAACATGACCGATGATCAATTTTTCGCCAAGGCGTTCAATCATTCTGTCGCGGTAATCAATGGTTTCAACAAAGTTGTGGCCGGTATCAATATGTACCAGCGGAAAAGGGAATTTACCCGGACGAAAAGCCTTTTCGGCCAATCGAACCAAAGTGATAGAATCCTTACCGCCCGAAAAAAGGAGCGCGGGTTTTTCAAATTGCCCGGCCACCTCTCGCAGAATGTATATTGCTTCTGCTTCAAGCTCATCTAAGTAATCCAGGTGGTTGTTAGTACTCATTTGGTGGTTATATATTATTTTACTGCATGCAGTCCGCATTCCTTTTTTGATTGATCTTCCCACCACCAGCGGCCGGCACGAAAATCCTCGCCTTCTTGTACGGCGCGGGTGCAAGGCTGGCAGCCAATGCTTGGGAAACCCCTGTCATGCAATGTATTGTACGGTACGTTGTATTTTTTGATGTAAGCTTTTACATCATTCAGTGTCCAGCTGTAAATAGGGTGATATTTCAGGATGTTATTTCCTGCATCCCATTCCACATTTTCCATATCCTGGCGGTTGGCTGATTGATCGGCGCGAATGCCGGTTACCCAGCATTTATTACCTGCAAGGGCACGCTTTAATGGTTCTATCTTACGGATGCCGCAGCATTCCTTACGGTTTTCAACCGACTCGTAAAAACTGCTCGGACCTTTTTGGTTCACCATAGCCTCAACCAATGCGTGGTTAGGGTAGTAGGCAAAAATAGGCTTGCCATACATTTCCATAGTGCGATTCCAAACGTAATAGGTTTCAGGGAACATTCTGCCGGTTTCGAGCGTAAATACTTTTATAGGCAGATCATTAGTGAAGATCATGTGTGTGATCACCTGATCTTCCCATCCAAAACTTGTAGAAAAAACTACTTCACCAGGAAACTGCTCTGCCAATGTGCGCAGTGCTTCAACCGGTTCAAGTCCGCTTATTTCATTTTTTATATATTGAGTTATTTCACTCATTTTAACTCAGTATTTTTTCAATAAAACCATAAATATTTTTAAAACTGACAAGCACAACAATGATACCTACGGCAACCATGATTACCTTTGCTGAGATTTTATTGGATATTTTAGCAGCTATGGGAGATGCTACTGCGCTGCCAATAATTAAACCTGCTACAGCATTCCATTGTATGCCGCTAAGCATAAAAATAAAGGTTGCTGAACTTAATATAGCTATAAAAAACCTTGATAATTTTACTGTGCCTAAAGAAAAGCGAGGGTGTCTGCCTCCTGCTATCAGTGAAGATAAAACGATAGAGCCCCAACCACCGCCACCTACAGCATCTATAAAACCACCACCCAAGCCTAATAAACCAATCTTCTTTATTTTATCAGCCGATTTTTTGGTGGCACTTTTAAATGCTTTTGATAGTATAACCAAACCTAATATCAATGTATATAAAGATACAAAAGGCTTTGTGTATTGGCTGTAGTGCTCTAATGATGACAACAAATAGGCGCCTGTCGTAGCCCCGATAATGCCTGGGATAATCAGCAGCTTAAATAATTTCCAGTTTACATTCCCCATGCGATAATGCATCCAGCCTGCTATACCGCAACTTAATATTTCTGATAAATGCACACCCATGCTTGCCGAAGCCGGTGGTATGCCCATAGATATAGAAAAAGTCTGCGAGGTTACGCCGTATGACATTCCGATAGATCCATCAATCATAGCAAAAACAAAACCGGCACCCAGGAAATAATAGAACATCGGGTCGATATTCTCTACATAGTTTTGGAAGCCAGGTTCCTTGTTCCAAACCGAGATCAGGGCGATAATAATACAAACTATAGATGTTAGCCAAATTAGCCAGCGTACAAAAAGCCTGTTGCTCGGTTTAGCTTTCTTCGATTCAACCAATACAGCCGTAGCGGCATTTAGTTGGCGTACTTTATAGGCAAAATCTCCTTTAAGCGAATCTCGCAACTCGTTCATCTGCTTTAAGGTATCATCTATTTCGTCAGGTATCTCACGATTAAGAAATTCTTTGATACGCTTAGCTACGGTTGGCGATTTGCCGTTGGTTGAGATAGCTATTTTAAGATCACCTTTTTGTACAATGGAACTCAGATAGAAATCGCACAGATCAGGTTTGTCGGCAACGTTCACCAACAATTTACGATCGTGCGCTGCCTGGCAGATATAGTTATTCAGATCGCTATCATTAGTAGCGGCAATAACCAGGTCGGCATTATCCAGATCGTACTCGGCAAAAGTTTTGTTGATCACTGTAACGGCAGGATATTGAGCCGCAAGTGCATGTATTTCGGGTAATATTGCCTTGGCAATAACGGTAACCTTTGCCTGCGGACTATTTTTTAACACGGCTGTCAGTTTTTCTAAACCAACATTACCCGCGCCAATTAGCACCGTATGCAATTTATTAAGCTTGATAAAAACAGGGAACAGTTGGTTGCCTTTGTCTTTATTTTGCTCAACAGGTTTTACGCTATTATCTTCAGGCAGTTGTGTCATACAAAGCTTTGATCTGTTTAAAGTCGGGGTGTAGCGATACTACTTCGCCAAACACAATAAGTGCCGGTGAAGTGATCTGTTTTTCGGCAACCGCGTCAACAATAGTGTCAACGGTAGCTATAGCCACTTTTTCGTTAGCGGTTGTACCGCTTTGTATTACAGCTGCCGGTAAATTAGTTTTACCTTCTGCCTTGAATACTTCTGCTATCTCTGCCAGTTTATGAATGCCCATCAATACCACTACAGTAGCTTTACTTTTAGCGGCATCTATAAGGTCTGATGATATTTTACCGCTTGCAGTAGTACCGGTAACTACCCAAAAACTTTCGCTTAAGCCACGGTGAGTAACAGGTATTTGCTGCAATTCAGGCACTCCAATAGAGCTCGAAATACCAGGCACTACCTGCGCCTGAATATTATGCTGAGCGGCAAATTTGATCTCCTCAAATCCACGACCAAATACAAACGGATCGCCACCTTTAAGGCGCACCACATGGCCATAGTTAAAGGCATAGTCAACCATTAATTGGTTGATACTTGCCTGAGAATGTGTTTGATCGCCCGAACGTTTACCTACATATATTTTGATAACATGGGCAGGAGCAAGGTCAAGCAGTTCATCGTTCACCAAAGCATCATACAAAACCACATCAGCGGTTTGTAATGCTTTAATGCCTTTTATAGTAATCAGATCGGCATCACCCGGGCCTGCGCCAACTAAAGTGATACGCGGAGTAATATTTTGTGTGTTGTTAGTCATTATTTTACCAAAGCCTCCCTTTTCGCTTTGCTGTCATTTAAAAATTGAGTGGCTTGTGCCAGGTAGCTGGTCGCAAACTCTTCAGATGGTTCATTTTTGTTGATCTGCAAAACCAAATCAGTAAAGGTTGAATCAAGTGTAATTTCGCCTGTTTCAACATACTGCGCGTCAAACTCTTTAATAACACCCGCCTGTGTGCTGCTGTTTATACCTTTATCGAGCAACAATGCTTTGGCTGAACTTACAAATACACTATAAGCGTGATAAATAGCGTCGGCCCAGCGGCTTTCGGCATACGCATCATTAGCCCAACCCAGCTTTTCTTCTGATTCGTATAGCAGGGTAGCTACCAAATCAATAACCACACCGGCACATTCGCCTACGCCAATGGCGGTAACAAATGTTTCTTCGTGGCCCCAATCAACAAATTCTTCTTCTGTTAAGTTGGTCAGGTCTGCAAGTGGTTTCAACAGGCGGTAAAAATAATCCTTACCCTGACGATCGTAATAGTTGTGGTATGTTTCGTCGGTTATTGAGTTGGTCTTATAATCATCAAGTAACGAACGTAAAACACTTGTAGCCCTTTTTGCAGGAACCTTAACCACACGCTCCGCAACACGGCCAACGCCATTACCTACGGTACCACCACCAAGCATAACCTGTACTGATGGTAAAACCTTGGTGCCCGCTTTCAGTGAACTGCCATGCAGGCCGATATGCGCTAAACCATGCTGACCACATGAATTCATACAACCGCTTATTTTGATCTTGATCTCACGGTTATAAATGAAATCTTCATACTCTGTATAGATCACATTCTCCAACACACGAGCCATGGTCATGCTGTTTGATATACCCAGGTTACAGGTATCGGTACCGGGGCAGGTGGTTACATCAGCAACGCTATCAAAACCGGGGGCCGAAAGCTCCAACTCAGTTAAACCATTATATAAAGCCGTTAAAGCTTCTTTACGTACATATTTTAACAGCAACCCTTGGTTTTGGGTGATGCGCAATTCATCAGCAACTAATGGCTTTAAAACATCAACCAATTTACGGGCGGTAGCCGTATCAATATCGCCGACCGGTACTTTGATATATACACCATAAAAACCTTCCTGCTTTTGCTCAAATACGTTGGTAGCCAGCCATTGCTCGTAACGCAACGGGTTAGCCGGTTGCGCATCAGCATAAACAGTAGTATCAGGCAGAGCAGGTTGAGGAAGTGCTTCGCGGTTAATTGCGTAAGTTTTTACCTTGTTGGCAACACGCTCTTCTTTAGCTAAGCGCAATACCTCATCCAATCCTAATTTTTGTACCAGGTATTTTAAACGAGCTTTATTACGGTTATTACGTTCGCCGTAACGATCGAATACACGGATAACCGACTCGATGTATGGGATTAATTGATCTTCGGGCAGAAACTCCTCAACTGCGCTTGCCAAAAATGGCTGTGCACCAAGTCCGCCGGCTAAAAGTACTTTAAAACCACGCTCGCCATTGGCATTTACTTTAGGTATAAAACCCAGATCGTGGATATAGCTGAATGCTTCATCGCTATCAGTAGCCGAAAACGACATTTTGAATTTACGACCCATTTCCTGACAGATAGGGTTACGCAAAAAATATTCAAACGTAGCATGCGCGTACGGCGATACATCAAAAGGTTCCTTTGGGTCGATGCCGGCAGTAGGGGCGGCAGTTACGTTACGAACGGTATTACCGCAAGCTTCGCGCAGGGTAATATCATCCTGCTCAAGCCTTGCCCAAAGCTCGGGCGTACGGTCAAGACTTACATAATGTATCTGAATATCCTGGCGTGTGGTTAAATGCAGGTTGCTGCTGCCATACTCGTCGGATATATCGGCAATGGTAAGCAATTGCTTAAACGTAACTTTACCGAATGGTAATTTGATGCGCACCATTTGCACACCCGGCTGTCGCTGGCCATAAACACCGCGCGCAAGGCGCAGGCTCCTGAACTTTTCGTCGTGTATCTTACCTTCCCTAAACAGACGTATCTTCCGTTCAAGATCAATAATATCTTTTTCAACTACAGGGTTCTCCAGTTCTGTTCTGAAGCTTTGCATAATTAAAAGTTGGTGGTTATATTATAAAAAAGCCTCTTTTTGCTTTTGGCTAAAAGAGGCGTTAATATCGCTTGTTTTATACTTATAGCCCATTATCTGCACTTTGCCAGCAGCAGCACATCAATTGCATATAAATATAAGTAATTTTCATAATGTCACAAATATATATATTCTATAGGGAAATAATAGACTTTAATTCAAAATTACAATAGCATGAATTATGCAATTCATACTATATATTGGTAATGAGCGTGTTCTCTCTTGCTATAATATCCGCTACGCTTGTTTCTGAGAGTATTTTTAGCGTAGCATCGCGCACATCAACAAAAACACTACGTATACCACAGGTAGTTTCCTGGTGGCATTCATCGCATTTATGGTAAAAGTTGAGGCTTGCGCAAGGCACCATGGCAATAGGGCCATCGGTAATACGCATAATGCTTACCAGGTAAATGTCTTTCGGGTCTTTGTTAAGACTGTAACCACCTCCGGCACCTTTTTTACTATACAAAAAACCAGCGTTTCGCAGGTCGAGCAGTATTTGTTCAAGGAATTTTTTAGGTATGCGTTCTTCCTCCGCGATCTTTGAGATCTGCATAGGTGGTTTGTCTGTGTTTTTACCCAGAACAACCAAAGCTTTAATAGCGTACTTTGTTTTTTTCGACAGCATCGTTTAAAGATACAATTTGCAAAGATATAAGATATATGTTATATATAAAGAATACCTTTTTTGTAGAATAATGGCTATAAGAAGGGTTTTCGGTGAATTCAACGAACTTTTATCATACTAAAAAACGTTCTTCATTATGTAAGCTAATGTTCGTCAGTTCATCGCCAACACTGATAATTCCGGTACCTTTATGTATAACGTTTTGCCCGAATAATATCTTTTGTCCCTTACGGCGATAACCGGCAAGCGTTTTAAGTGGCTCTTTATTTTTCACGCCTGTTTCCTGGTCAATGGTGGTCATAACACAACGGGCACAAAGCTTTACACCCTGAAAACGGATATGGTTTATAGTGAATTTATTGATGATATCTTCAGCATAAGGTTCACCACCGCTGAACACGATATTCGGGCGAAAGCGGTTCATGGGCAATGGCTCAACCAAACGACTATTCAGATCGTTAAGTGATTCTTCGCCGATCAATAGAAATGGATAATCATCAGCAAAGGTGGTGATCTCGCCGCTATGGGCATACCTGATGTCAACCTTACGGTGTGTATCCTCGGGCATGTGTACCAGTTTGCAGGGCATGTTTAATATACGGCTAAACCAGGCATCTACCTCATCACTCACCCTTATGGCCGGGCAAACACTTTCCCAAATGGTTACATCAAACTTATCATCGGTTTGTGGTTCAAACGGTACGGTTATGGTAGCAGCATCGGGCGTGTGGGTTACCTGCAAACCATCAGGAGTAATAGCTACTTTTAACAGAGCCATTGGTGCAAAGTCGCGCTGGGTCATAAAACGATTCTCGGCGTCAACAAGTAGCCAGCGGCGGTCGTACTTCAAACCCCGGTCGGTAACTTCAGCCTGTTGCAGCTCAATGCCACCTAATGATTTTACGGGATAAATGTACAGTGCCGATACTTTGAGCATAATAAAAGCTTAAAAATGTAAAATTATTTAAAATCTTAATCCTGTCAAATCGTTTATACAGATACATAACCTATAAAACTTACATGAAAATAAAAGCAATTATAACAGGCGCAACGGGTATGGTAGGTGAGGGCGTAATGCACGAATGCCTTAACAACCCACACGTTGAAGCTGTTTTGCTGATAAACCGTCGCCCATCAGGCGTGGTGCATACAAAAGTTAAAGAGGTCATTCATGCTGATCTTTCAGATATATCTGCCATTGCCGATCAGTTGAGCGATTACAATGCCTGCTATTTTTGCGCGGGTGTAAGTTCGGTAGGTAAAGGAGAGGAGGAGTATACAAATCTGACTTATAACTTAACCCTGGGCTTTGCCAAAACTCTTTCAGCCATTAATCCGGATATGGTATTCTGCTATGTATCGGGCAGTGGTACTGATAGCAGCGAAACCGGCCGTGTAATGTGGGCACGTGTAAAAGGCCGTACGGAGAATGATCTGGCAAAGCTCCCGTTCAGGAAAGTATATAATTTCAGGCCAGGATTTATGAAACCAACGCCGGGTTTAAAGAATACGCTTAAGCTTTATAAATATATCGGCTGGCTGTTCCCGGTGTTTAAAGCGCTTTGGCCTAATGCCACCAGCACACTTAAACAGGTTGGTGATGCCATGATCAACATCACGCTGCGCGATTATAATAAAACCATTATTGAAGTGCCTGATATTAAGCGACTGGCCTATCCGCCTGCCCTATAAAACCTTTATAGGGTTTTTATGCTCATCAATGGCCACGAAAGTAAATGTACCGGTAATGGCTTTTTCGCGATGCTCTGAGTACATTTCTTCGATGAATATTTCAACCAAAACTTTCAGACTGGTATTACCTACATGAACCACACGGGCTATCAACTCAACAATAGTACCTGCCGGGATAGGTTTATTGAAATCGATACGATCAGAAGATACCGTAACCACACGTTTACGGCTAAACCGGGTTGCAGCCATAAAAGCCACCTCATCCATCATGAACATGGCATTGCCACCATGCAGGGTATCATAGTGGTTCGTGTCGCCCGGAAATATGGGTCTGAACATGCGCGTTTCTGACTGTTGTATTCTTTCTTCGATATCCATGCGGCAAAAATAACAATACCACGCTTTTTGAGCATGGTATCGCCTTTTTATTATTAAAATCTGTTTTAGCTGTTATTGATGGCAGGCAGCTCAAAGTAAAATGCCGAACCTTTACCCGGCTCGCTGTCAACGCCTATTTCGCCCTCATGCCTGCGTATTATCTCGGCACATAAATATAAGCCGATGCCAAAGCCGCTAACGGTTTGGGTTTGGTTGTTGCTAACTCGATAATAACGGTCAAACAGCTTGTGTTTATCCTGATCCTGAATACCAATACCGCCATCTTTCACGGTAACGCGTACACGGCCGTCAGTTTCAGAGCATTCAACTACAATTGGGCTGCCTTTAGGTGAGTATTTAATAGCGTTGCTTAAGTAATTATTAATTACCTGACCTATTTTATCCCTGTCAGCATCTACAATTACAGGTTTGCAGCGGTTAAAAATTATCGGGTGACTGGTATGGATCAGCTTCATCTCGTCCTCAACCTCATCAACCAGTTGCTCCAGGTCAAACTCTTGTTTTTCCAGATATATCTTGCCCGATTCCAGCCTTGACACATTAAGGAAACCATTGATGAGCGAGGTCATTTTTTTAACCTGCGTACCGGCCTTGCCCAATGCTTGTGCTGTAAAAACATCCTCGGCCTTATGTGCCTTCGCGGTTAGCATTTGCAAATAGGCATTAAGTGATGTAAGCGGTGTTTTAAGCTCGTGGCTTACCATACCTATAAAATCATTTTTACGTATATCATCTTCCTTGGCCTCTGTTACATCAAGTAATGTGCCCGAGAAGTATTTGTTACCATCGTCCTTATCCTCATATAATTTGCCTGTAGCCCTAAACCAGCGTAGCTGCTGACTTTCGCGGGTACGCAGGCTAAACTCCTCGTCGAAGTGAATGCCTTTGGTCATGGCGTTGCGCATAGCGTTTTTAACACGATCGCGGCAATCATCACTAATAAGCGCCAGGGCATCATTATAACTCATGTAATCTTCCTCGTTATATCCGAAAAAGCTTTTCATCCGTATTGATGGTAAAAACTCATAAGTTTTAGCATCAATATGCCAGGTGCCCAATTTTGATGATTCGATAGCCAGGCGCAATTGTTCCTCGGCCTTTTCAATGGTTTTGCGTGCCAGTATACGCTCGGTGTTATCAATTACCGTTGCCAGTACACGGTTCACTTTTCCATCCAGATCGCGCAGTGGTTGGTAATGGAAATCGGCCAGGAAACGGCGCTCTGTACCGTCATCATTCTTATAATATACTGCAACTTCTTCCTTAACTACAGTTTCGCCGGTATCAAGCACATGTTTCCATATTGTGGGGAATATCTGTTCGCCAACCTCGGGGAATACCTCGAGCATCGGTTTACCCAATACCTGGTCAACTGTTTTATTCCAAAAATCAAGTATAGCCTGGTTAACCGATCTGATAATAAAATCATGCCCCTGCAAAACAACCACGGGCGCGGCAAGCGAATTAAGTATTTGCTCAACCTTTGATTTGCTGTAGCGCAGTTCCATTTGCGATTGAGCCAGTTCCTCAATAGTAGCCGTTAATTCTTCGTTAGTGGCCGAAAGCTCCTCGTTGGTAGCAAGGTATTCTTCATTTATAGCGGTAAGTTCCTCGTTTGATGCCGCGAGTTCTTCAAATAGTTCCTGCTCGTGGTTTTCCTTTTCAACAATAACTTTACCCTGCCTAATCTCTTCAGTAACATCAACCGCGGTATGCAATATGCTGTATACATCGCCGGTATCGCTTTTTATGGGGCGGTATTCAAAATCAAAATAAAATGTTTGCAGTTCGCCATCAACAACCAGGTCGGCAGGGGTATTCTCGGCTGTATAGGTAACGCCTGTATGCCATACCTGCTTTAACAAATCGGTAAACGGCTGACCTTCCATTTCAGGTATAGCCTCCTCAAATGTTTTACCCATCACACCGCGGTCTTTACCCCAAATACGCAGCATACCATCGTTCACAAAACCTATATGTAGTTTCTCGCTTGTATATATTGCTGTAGCATAAGCTGATGATGAAAGAACCTGTATCAGCAAGCTATCATGTAAACTATCATTTTTTGACTTTAAAGTCGGGTTATCCATTCTTAATAAAAGTAAGATGTATCATCAAATATCAATCGATAACAATGTTAATTGCTCACCGATGTTGTAGAATCCAAATTTAGGCAAAACATAAATCAATTTATTGCTTATTACCCTAACAAAATTAACTAAACAGCTAAATGTGCTATTAATTATATAACCATTAAGCACTTATTACCTGTAATTGACATTTTTGCCTGATAATTACAAAATGAGCGATCAGATTTTTGATACCATTGAGTATTTGAAAACGGGCAATTCGAGGCAACGAAGTGCTTACGATACATTGGTCAAGTATCATATAATGGAAGTGCTTGCGGACTTTAACCCCATATTAACCGGCACGGTACCCATTGGTATAGATATTCCAGGTAGTGATCTTGATATTATATGTTGTTATGATAGTGTCGATGAATTTGAAGATACCATAGCATCCAATTTTAAAAGCTTTAAAAAATTTAATATCGGGCACAATCAAGATAATGAAAGTATCATAGCTGATTTTTACGCTGATGATTGGGAGATCGAAATATTTGGACAACCTGTACCTACACATTTGCAAAACGCGTATCGCCACATGATCATCGAGAACAAACTGTTGCTGCTACACGGAGAGGATTTTCGGGATACAATAATCGCCCTAAAAAAAGAGGGATACAAAACCGAACCCGCTTTTGCTAAGGCATCAGGTTTGCAGGGCGACCCGTATCAGGCATTATTGGATATGGATATTTGAATGTTTTGAAGTAACAAATTGGCCGCTTTTAGCTGTATTTGTTTTTTGCATGACATTGGGTAACTAACTAAAAACGTACTTTTGCCATAACCGGCATACTGAACCACCGATTTTATGAATGACAATTTTTACAAAGCATTACTCAATAAGCCGAGAGCACAACAGGTTGTCCCGTCGAATGATATGATAGCGGGCTGGGCGCTCAAGGTGATTTATTTATTATACCCTGAGCATTCAACCGTTGAATTTGATTCGATAGCGGGTCTGGAAGAACATGTTGCGGCTCTGCGCGATGAACTGGCCAGCATATTAAGTACCGGCGCACACGCCGACTCTGCAACAGGATGCCAGATAGCCGCCGACTTTTTTGATGATCTTCCATCATTATACGATACCTTAAACACTGATATACAAGCCATATATGATGGCGACCCGGCCGCCAAAAGCGAGTTTGAGGTTATACGCACATACCCCGGCTTTTATGCCATTTGCTTTTACAGGATAGCACATATACTTTATAATTTCGATGTAGCTTTTATACCAAGGATACTGACCGAACACGCGCATTCAAAAACAGGCATTGATATTCATCCTGCTGCTGTTATTGGCGAGTATTTCCATATTGATCATGGTACGGGTATTGTAATTGGCGAAACTTGTGTTATTGGCAAGTATGTAAAGTTGTATCAGGGTGTTACACTTGGCGCTTTAAGTGTGCGTAAAGGCCTATCCGGTATAAAAAGGCATCCAAATGTTGAGGATAGGGTGATCATTTACTCGGGCGCCACTATATTGGGCGGCGATACGGTGATAGGGCATGATAGCGTAATTGGCGGTAACGTATGGCTTACCGGTAGCGTAGCGCCGTATTCAACCGTTTTTCATATACCTAAGATTACCATACAAAACGTTACACAAGAATAATATAAGTTTGAAATGGCAGGAGTTACTGATTTTATAGGCAATACACCATTAGTTAAACTGGCAAAGCTTAACCCTAACCCCAACGTTGAGGTTTATGCTAAACTGGAAGGCAACAACCCAGGCGGTAGTGTTAAGGACAGGGCAGCGCACAACATGATTCGCAGCGCCATTGAGCGTGGCGATATTAAGGAAGGCACTAAGCTTGTTGAAGCCACCAGCGGCAATACCGGTATAGCTTTGGCGATGATAGCCCGCCTATATAACCTGGATATTGAACTGGTTATGCCTGCCAACTCCACCCGCGAGCGTACGCTAACTATGGAAGCTTATGGCGCAAAGGTAACCTTGCTCGAAAGCATTGAGGTTTGCCGTGATTATGCCGAAGAAAAGGGCGTTAAACCCGGCTACTTCCTGTTAAATCAGTTTGCTAATAGTGATAACTATATGGCCCACTATAAAACTACCGGGCCTGAAATTTGGCGCGATACACAGGGAAAGATAACCCACTTTGTAAGCGCGATGGGCACTACCGGTACCATTATGGGTTGCTCAAAATACCTTAAAGAAAAAAGTACCGACATACAAATTGTAGGTTGCCAGCCTACCGAGGGTTCATCAATACCGGGTATACGCCGTTGGCCGGAGGCTTATCTGCCTAAAATATTTAATCCGGCCAGTGTTGACCAAACCATAGATATTGATGAGGCCAAAGCCGTAGCCATGACTCGTCGGCTTGCTAAAGTTGAAGGTATTTTTGCTGGTATGAGCACAGGCGGAGCATGCACCGCTGCAATCAATCTTGCTAAAACCTTAGATAGCGGAACCATAGTATTTATAGCCTGCGACCGTGGCGACCGCTACCTGAGCAGCGGTCTGTTTGGTGACGTTACAGATGCTCAATAAGCAAAGTTGAAATAGTTGCGCGCATTGTGATAGCATATATCATTAATGATCTGGCCTGTCCATTCTATATCGGCAGGCAATTCGCCGTTCTCAATATCCTCAGCAAACAGGTTGCATAATATGCGCCTGAAATATTCGTGCCGAGGGTACGACAGGAAACTGCGTGAATCCGTCAGCATACCCACCATTCGGCTGATCAATCCGATGTTTGACAGTGAATTAAGCTGCCGGGTTATTCCATCCTTTTGATCAAGAAACCACCACGCCGAACCAAATTGCATTTTGCCCAATATCTCGCCATCGTTAAAACAACCTAAAACGGCGGCTATCATTTCGTTGTCGGCAGGATTAAGGTTGTAAACTATGGTTTTGGCAAGGGCATTAGCACTGTTTAACTTATCCAAAAAACGGGCAAGCGATCTGGCATGACTAAAATCGCCAATGGCATCCCAACCAGTATTTGGGCCGAGTGTTTCCATGCTCTTGCTATTCAGGTTGCGTATAGCGCCTATATGAAACTGCTGCGCCCAGCCTTTTTCATGGTTCCAGCGGGCTACTTCAAATAACAATGCCGATCTGAATTGATCTGCCTCATGCGGCGAAACCGGTTTGCCTGTTCTAATCTTGTCGAAAATATCTTCAATATCCTCATCAGTATAATCATCGGCATATAAATGCTCCAAACCATGATCAGATAGTTTGCAGCCATGAGCAGCGAAATAATCATGACGTGTTTTCAACGCGGTCAAATAATCGCTATAAGTACTTATATCAATATTGGTTATCGCTTCAAGCTTATTGATATAAGTATTTAATGTTACCAGATTACCGGTATTCATCGCCTCATCAGGCCTGAAGGTAGGGTATACCTTTGTAGTAAAGCCATCATCGCTCAGCTTTTTGTGGTGCTCCAGGCTATCTATCGGGTCATCGGTAGTACATATTACCTCTACATTCATCCGGGTAATGAGTGATCGTGTACTAAATTCAGGCTGTTGCAACATAGCTGTACATTCATCATAAATACCCTTTGCTGTGGCAGGTGAGAGTATTTCGCTAATACCAAAATATCGCTGTAATTCTAAATGACTCCAATGGTATAGTGGGTTACGTAAGGTGTAGGGGATGGTAGCGGCCCATTTTTCAAACTTTTCGTAATCACCGCGCTTGCCGGTAACATAATCTTCGGTAACGCCATTGGTGCGCATTGCCCGCCATTTATAATGATCGCCTTTTAACCAAACATCAGTTAAATTACTGAACACTTTATTCTGTGCTATTTCATCAGGCGGCAGGTGGCAGTGATAATCAATTATGGGTTGATGGGCGGCGTAATCATAATATAATTTACGAGCGGTATCATTGGTAAGCAAAAAGTTCTCGTTCAAAAAGCTTTGCATAGGTTAATGTGTTGGTTGATGCTATATTACAAATTAACAAAGAAATACTTAGCCTCATAATCATTAAATAACACAATTGATACCAATAAGTCATTGTCATATTTAAATAAATGTTGAAACTTATATTGGTCATTTTACCGCAATAGACCTACCTTAGCCCGACACTACTGCGCATATATATGAAAGCGATAATATTCGATCTGAACGGTACCATGATCAACGATATGTGGTACCATACCTTAGCCTGGGAAGATATTTTGAACAACGATCTTGGCGGTAACTTTACCCGCGAACAGGTTAAGCAAAACATGTACGGTAAAAACCATGAGCTGTTGGTGCGCATGTTCGGGCAGGATCATTTTAGTATTGAGGAGATGGATAAACTATCCCTCGAAAAAGAAAAGCGCTATCAAAAAGCCTTTTTACCGGAGTTGAAGCTTCTGCCCGGTCTGCATGAGTTTTTAGAACAAGCGCACGCGAAAGGCATTGTAATGGCTATCGGCTCGGCAGCCATTACCTTTAATATTGATTTTGTGCTTGATGGGCTCGGTATACGCAAATACATCCCCGTGGTTGTTAGTGCCGATGATGTGAGCATCAGCAAACCACACCCCGAAACATTTTTAAAGGCTGCTGAATTACTGAACGTTGCTCCGCAGGATTGCCTGGTATTTGAAGATGTACCCAAAGGAGCGGAGGCAGCCGCGAACGCCGGTATGAAAACCGTGATATTGACCACTACGCACGAAGCTGAAGAATTCAGCTATCTGGATAATGTATTGCATTTCGCTGCCGATTTTACCGACCCATACATTACCGGTTTGGTTAAAGAAACACTCAACAAAACACCGCAGTTCCTGTTTAACAAACGGGAGTCTGATTTAATAATTAAACAAACTATCACTATGGAATTTAACTATTATGGCCATGCCTGTTTCGCTGTTAAAATAGGCGGCAAGCATATCCTTTTCGATCCTTTCATCACGCCAAACGAGCTGGCAAAAGCTATTGATGTAAACGCCGTACCGGCTGATTACATTTTTGTATCGCACGGGCATTTTGACCACATGAACGATACCGAAGTTATTGCCACCCGTACAGGTGCTAAGGTAATAGCGAGCTTTGAAGTTCACAGCTGGTTCAACAACAACGGTGTCAGCAATACGCATCCGCTAAATCCGGGCGGGCAATTGGCGCTTGATTTTGGTAAGGTTAAATGCTTTACCGCGGTACACTCAAGCAGTATGCCCGATGGCAGCTATGGCGGCGTAGCCACAGGTTTTGCCTTAAAAAGCGACGAGGGTAACTTCTATTACAGCGGCGACACCGCATTAACTATGGATATGCAACTGGTGCCTCGCTGGGCCGACCTTAACTATGCCGTACTACCTATAGGCGATGATTTGACCATGGGGATTGATGACGCCATTGAGGCCGCGAAAATGGTGAATGTAAAAACCGTTATCGGTGTACATTACAATACTTTTGGCTTTATTATGATAGATACCGAAGATGCTAAAAAACGTTTTGAAGCAGCCGGCATAACTTTACTATTGCCGGCTATAGGCGAAACAATAACCGTGTAATAATAAATACATATCTAATACAACAAGAGCTGCCTTACGGGCGGCTCTTGTTGTATATGGGGCTAATTCAATCAATGGAACAGTAATTCACTTTATATGTTAATCATTAATTTGTGATTAATTAAGTTTGTATATGATCAAATATTTACCTGCACTGTTTCTCGCCCTGTTTTCGATAAATGTAGCTTTAGCACAATCGCCTGATTCTACTACAAATCAAATCGATACTACGCATAACGATAAGGTAAAAAATCAGTTAAACAGTGTCCAGCAGCTATCAGCCGAACGGGTAGCCGACTCGTTAAAACGCGCCGAGCTTGAGGCTAAGGTAGCTCAGCTTACCGGTAATAATGATCAGCGCTCGATGCTTGTAAACGAGCTTAATGCTTTAAAACAGAAGGATTCACTACGTATCATCAGGCAAAAACAAAAGGTTGATTCGCTGCGCAGGTTTGTTAAGGGTTTCGCTGTTGCGCCGTTTAAGGATACAGTTTTCTCGATATACCTTAAACAGGGCAGTTTTACCGCCAAAGATAGGGCAGAAGCCATTCAACAACGTTTGATAAAGCTCGCCGACAACTACCGCTTTAGTGCCGATTCATTAAAAACAACCGATGCCGAACAAACTACTGATATTATTTATGCCGATGAGCTGATCATGTCGGTATCAGATATGGATGCCCTTTGGGAAAATACAACCCGCGAAAAGCTTGCCCAAAAGCTAAGCGTAGCTATGGGCACTGCCATAACCGTACATCGTGATGAAACGAGCCTGCAAACCCTCATTAAAGAAGGTCTGCTCGCGTTGTTGGTAATTGGAGTATTAAGCCTGCTCATTTATTTAATAAACCGATTGTTCAAATGGTTCACCGGTAAGCTTGCACTTAACGATAGGGTATCAAAAAAAGGCGTACACATTCGCAATTATCAGCTACTTACACCGGCAAGGCAATTGGGATTATTGAATACCGCTATCGGATTAATTCGATGGGTAATCATCCTGATAACTGTTTACTTCGCGCTTACTATACTGTTTGGTATATTTCCATTCACACGCGATATATCAACCGCTTTGTTGGGTTATATATTAAGTCCGCTACGAAGAATAGGCGAAGCCATCTGGAACTACATCCCCAATCTGATCACTATTATTGTTTTGGTAATAGTGTTCAAATACGTGTTAAGGTTCTTCAATTTTATCAAACTTGAAATAGAACGGGGCCAGTTAACCATCCCCGGCTTTTACCCAGATTGGGCTAATCCAACGTATCAAATTATAAGGGTATTGATACTGGCGTTTATGCTGGTAGTCATATTTCCATATCTGCCGGGTAATGAGTCGCCAATATTTAAAGGCGTTTCGGTATTTGTTGGTGTGTTGTTCACTTTTGGATCGGCCGGTGCATTGGGTAACGTGGTAGCAGGCTTGGTACTTACTTACATGCGGGCCTTTAAAATAGGCGACAGGGTTAAGATAGGCGAAGTTACCGGCGATATCATCGAAAAGAACTTACTGGTTACCCGAATCCGCACTATACAGAACGAGATCATATCCATCCCCAACTCAACCGTAATGAGCAACCATACGGTAAATTACAGCAGCGATGCTACACATAAAGGTTTAATAGTTCATACTACAGTAACCTGCGGATACGATGTACCCTGGCGACAGGTGCACCAATTACTTATAGAGGCCGCAGGGCGTACATCAATGCTTGAAAAGGAACCTGTGCCTTATGTATTGCAAACCAGTCTTGATGACTTTTATGTGAGCTACCGAATTAACGCTTTCACCAAATCGCCCAATAAGCAGGCAGTAATTTATTCGGAATTACATGCTAATATTCAGGATGTATTTAACGAGGCCGGTATAGAGCTTATGTCGCCAAGATATAATGCTGTAAGGGATGGAAACACAACAGCCATACCACCGGAATATTTACCTAAAGACTATCAACCCGGTGGTATGAGGTTCCAAAGCAATGATAATGAGGCATAATCATGCCATAAAATATTATTAGCATAGCTGATACTGCAAACTTATATTTGAGAGTTTTTGTAATACTCAGCATGTCGCTCAAAAAACATATTGTAATACTATTCAGCTTATCTCTAATTGTCGGGATGAATTCATTGACAATGGCGCAGCAACCCGTTAAACTATCCAACAAAAAAGCGACTAAAGAAGCTCGTGCGCTTTATAATTACCTGCTGGCTATCAACGGTAAAAAAACATTATCGGGCCAAATGGATGTTAAATGGGGCGATAGCGAGTTAAAGTATATTCAGGATGTTACGGGTAAGCAGCCTGCCATACGTGGTATGGATTTTATGGATAGCACAGAGAACGTGAATGAGGTTGACCATGCCATTAATTGGTGGCGCAAAGGTGGTATACCAACCATTATGTGGCATTGGGGTGCACCAACCATGGGGCAGGGATACGATAACTCGAAAAAAGAGATCGACATAAATAAATGCTTTGAGAAAGGCACACCCGAAAATATAGCATTTTGGGCTGAACTAAGTCAGAAGGCCTGTTTGCTGAAACAACTCCAAAAAGCTAAGGTACCTGTACTTTGGCGACCGTTTCATGAGATGAATGGTAATTGGTTTTGGTGGAGTAAACAGGGCCCCGAAACATTCAAAAGGCTTTGGATAACCATGTACGATTATTTTGTTAAAGAAGAAAAGCTTAACAACCTGATATGGGTATTTGGTTATACCGCCAAGCCCGACAGCACCTGGTACCCTGGTGATGAATATGTAGATATTGTGGGTGCAGATGACTATGGTGATGATAGTCCTCATACCGAAATGTATAAGCTAACTAAAGCAATAAGCAACCGTAGTATACCAATTGCTTACCACGAATGCGGCGTACCGCCCGATCCGGATAAATGTGTGGCTGAAGGCACTATATGGTCGTGGTGGATGGAGTGGCATACCGAACATTTAACCACTATCGACAAAGAATATCTTAAGCGTGTTTACAATCACGATCTGATCATAACGCTTGATGAGGTGCCTGATATTGTGAAGATATACGGTAAATGATTTGATTCCTATATTCTTATCAGCCTGTAAATTTTCTTTTCAACAAGGACATTAGCTATTAAATAAATCATATTTTTGCTGCATAACATACAGGTCGCGTTAGTAGGCGATCTTTTAAAAACATATTTATATAAACTGGCCTATCAAATACATATTGAAAAGGCCGAATCATAGTTGTAGATGATTAATATTACACTCCCTGATGGTTCCGTTCGTCAGTACGACAAAGGAATCACTTCTATGCAGATCGCGCAGTCGATCTCCGAAGGTTTAGCACGTAACGTATTAGCGGCCGTAGTTAACGGCCAGGTTTGGGATGCCAGTCGCCCTATTGAGGATGACAGCGCGGTAAAACTCCTTACCTGGAATGATGCCGATGGTAAATCAACTTTCTGGCATTCATCAGCCCACTTAATGGCTGAGGCACTTGAGGCCTTGTATCCGGGTACAAAATTCGGTATCGGCCCGGCTATTGAAACCGGCTTTTATTATGATGTTGACTTTGGCGACCGCGAATTCTCGTCCGAAGAATTTAAAAAGATCGAAGACAAGATCATCGAGCTGGCCAAGGCAAAGTCAGAGTACATCCGCAAACCTGTTAGCAAAGCCGATGCTATTGAATATTTTACCGAGAAAGGTGATGAATACAAGCTGGACCTGATCAAGGATCTGCCCGATGGCGCTATCACTTTCTATACTCAAGGTAACTTTACCGACCTTTGCCGTGGCCCGCACATTCCAAATACTGGCTTTGTAAAAGCGGTTAAACTAATGAGTGTTGCCGGTGCTTACTGGCGTGGCGATGAAAGCCGCAAGCAGCTTACCCGTATTTATGGTGTAACCTTTACCAAACAAAGCGAGCTTACTGAATATTTACACATGCTGGAGGAAGCCAAAAAGCGCGACCACCGTAAGCTGGGTAAAGAACTGGAGCTGTTTACATTCTCCGAAAAAGTAGGCATGGGCTTACCGTTGTGGTTACCAAAAGGTACCGCTTTGCGCGAGCGTTTAACTAACTTTTTGCAAAAAGCACAAACTAAGGCAGGTTACGAGCAAGTTATTACTCCGCATATCGGCCATAAAAATCTGTATGTAACATCAGGCCACTATGAAAAATATGGTGCCGACTCATTTCAGCCTATAAAGACACCACAGGAGGGAGAGGAGTTCTTGTTAAAACCAATGAACTGCCCGCATCACTGTGAGATATATAAATCAAAACCACGTTCGTACAAGGATCTTCCGGTGCGTTATGCGGAGTTTGGTACCGTTTACCGTTACGAGCAAAGCGGCGAATTGCATGGCTTAACCCGTGTACGTGGCTTTACTCAGGATGATGCCCACTTATTCTGCCGCCCTGATCAGGTTAAGGAAGAATTTAAAAAGGTTATTGATCTGGTATTATATGTTTTTGGAGCGCTTGGCTTTGAGGATTATACCGCACAGGTATCATTGCGCGACCCGGAGAACAAAACCAAATACATTGGTACTGACGAGAACTGGGCGCTTGCCGAATCGGCCATTAAAGAAGCAGCTGATGAAAAAGGCTTAAAAACCGTTGTTGAGCTTGGCGAGGCAGCATTTTACGGCCCTAAGTTGGATTTTATGGTGAAGGATGCGCTTGGCCGTAAATGGCAGTTGGGTACTATTCAGGTTGATTATAACTTACCTGAGCGGTTTGAGCTGGAATACACAGGCAGCGATAACCAAAAACATCGCCCGGTAATGATACACCGTGCACCGTTCGGTTCAATGGAACGCTTTGTGGCTGTGTTGATTGAGCATTGCGCAGGTAACTTCCCGCTGTGGCTTTCGCCGGAGCAATACATAATTCTTCCTATATCTGAAAAATATGAAGATTATGCAAAAAAACTTTCGGATGTGTTAAAAGATTCCGATATTTGCGGGCTAATTGACTTCAGAGATGAAAAGATCGGTAGAAAGATCCGCGATGCTGAAGTTAAAAAGATCCCCTATATGCTGATAGTAGGCGAAAAAGAGGCTGCTGAAAATGTAGTTTCAATTCGTAAACATGGTCAAGGTGACCTTGGCAGCATGAGCGTAGAGGAATTTATAAAACAGATAACTAAAGAAATAACAGTATAACTTGGCTTTAAACAGACCGTTCAACAGAGGACCAAGGCCCCCTTTCAAGAAAAAAGAGGCCGAACATAACATCAATCAGTTCATCAAGGCACCAGAGGTTCGTCTTGTTGGTGATAATGTGGAAACAGGCGTGTATTCGTTACGTGATGCACTTGCCATAGCCAATGAGCAGGAGCTTGACCTTGTTGAAATATCGCCAAATGCTAATCCGCCGGTTTGTAAGGTAACCGATTACAATAAGTTTATCTACGAGCAAAAGAAAAAGCTTAAGGAGATAAAGAGTAATGCCAAACAAACCGTTATCAAGGAGATCCGTTTCGGGCCTAATACTGATGATCATGACTTTGAGTTCAAATTAAAGCATGCCATCAAATTCTTAGAGTCGAACGAAAAAGTGCGTGCTTACGTACACTTTAAAGGCCGTTCAATTGTATACAAAGAGCAAGGTGAAATACTTTTACTGAAGTTTGCACAAGCCCTTGAAGAAGTAGGCAAAGTAGAGCAGTTGCCAAAACTGGAAGGTAAACGTATGTTCCTGACGGTTGCTCCAAAAGGCGCTAAGAAATAGTGATTTTTAGATGTGCAGATGCGTGGATATGCAAATGTGCAGATGATAGAAAAGATAAATTCGAAATTGAACATTCAATATTCGGGATAAAAATAAAACGTTGCGAAAACGTCTAAACACAAACAAATAAGAGTTATGCCAAAAATGAAAACCAATTCCAGTGCTAAAAAGCGCTTCAAGCTTACTGGAACAGGTAAAATTGCAAGAAAAAACGCATACAAAAGCCACATCTTAACCAAGATGTCGACCAAACGTAAGCGTAACTTAGGTCACACCAGCTTAGTGTCTGATGCTGACATGGGTAACGTTAAACGTATGCTTTGTATCGGCAAGTAATTAATTTAAATTTTTAACCAGGTATTAGAGTACAAAAGTTCGTGTTAAAGCGGCACTCACTACCAAAAACACAACAAGATGCCACGTTCAGTAAACGCAGTAGCTTCGAGAAGAAGGCGTAAAAAAATCTTGAACCTCGCCAAAGGTTATTGGGGTTCACGCAGCAAGGTTTATACCATTGCTAAAAACACAGTAGAAAAAGGTTTACAGTATGCTTACCGCGACCGTAAAACCAAGAAAAGAGAATTCAGAGCTTTATGGATTCAGCGTATTAACGCTGGTGCCCGTCAGCACGGAATTTCATATTCGCAATTAATGGGCAAATTAGCCGCTAAAGAGATCGGTTTAAACCGTAAGGTATTAGCTGACCTGGCTATGAACAACCCGGATGCATTCAAAGCAATTATTGACGCAGTAAAATAGTTCTGTTTAGCAACGTTTTACATTGAAAAACGCCCGGTATTTTTTGCCGGGCGTTTTTTTATTCTTAAATTTTTTACAATCTGAAATTATTTCACAATATTCAGGAATAATTTTATTTCCCCCTAATTAAATGGAGCTTACTAAACCGATCACTGATAAGATCAATGATTTTGCGCCCTATGCTGAAATGATGCCGGGCGTGATCATCATTCATCAAATAGTTGATTTTTCTGTAGTGTATATGTGCTCCAAGGGCCAAAAACTTTTGGGTGTTACCGTTAAGGAATTGCACGAAATGGGTACCGAATATTATCCGCGTTATTTTAATATGGAACATATGCAAGGCATTCTACCCAAAATGGAAACCCTGCTGCGTGAAAATAAAGCGAATGAAAGCTTCAGCTATTTTCAGCAAGTAAAATTTGCTGAGAAAAACGAATGGACCTGGCACATGACATCAACCGGCATTTTTATGTGGGATGATGAGGGCAAGCCTATACTTACCATAACGGTAGCCTTACCAATAGACAGCATGAAAGAGGTTGAACCCAAAGCTGAACGCATTTTACAGGAAAACATCTTCCTGAAAGATCATGCTGATAAATTCTCCTTATTAAGCAAGCGCGAAGTGAGCATATTACAATTGGTTGCCAAGGGTAAAAGTTCGCCCGAAATAGCTGAGGAATTATTCATTTCGGCAGAAACTGTGCAAACACATCGCCGTAATATCAAACAAAAGCTGGGTATATCAAGCAACTTTGAATTTACGGAGTATGCCCGTGCATTTAATTTGATATAAAAAAGGGTGAACACCTACCGGGTCACCCTATAAAAATTGAGCATGCTATTTTTTAAGATACCGATATTGGCAGAACATTGTCCGACAATTCACGGGTATCATTATCAATATCCATGTATTGCTTAAAATTCTGCACATCGGCATTTACCATATTTTTGAATACCGGATTGAGCACGTGTGCTATACTTGCGCCAAAACCGCCTGCAGGTGGGTGATAGCTGATCACAACATCAATCAAGGTACCCCCATTTTCTGCATCCCTGAAACGCACCTTGCCTGCATTATTAATGATTGAGCCCGGTAACGAACTCCAACCTATCATATATCCCGGTTCATCCTTCACAATTTCGGCATCCCAACTTACCTTAACAACATTGGCAGGCAACTTTAACTCCCAGTGAGAACGGTTATTGTCCAATATCTGTACGCTTTCCAGGTGTTTCATAAACAGTGGCAGGTTGTCCAGTTGTCGCCAAAAATCATACACCTGGTAACGGGGCTTATTTACAACAAATGATGAGCGGATGTTTACATTAACCACATCATCAGTAGTAGTTTTGCCGATGCGGGTATATAATTCGCAATGGCCGGTAAAACCACGGGTAAGCAAATAACCACTTGCGCCAAGCTTTAAGATGCTCGAAAATGGGCTTTTAAAAAGATTCTTGAATCCTGATATGCCCAACTTTACACCGGATGCAATGGATATATAGCGTTCGGGCCAGGTTAAATTTATGGGCTCAACTTCAGGTGCGGTACCATGATAGCGATTTGCCAACTGTAATGCTGCGTTCGACATAATGTTTTTACGTTTTAAGTAGATACATTAATAACACACTGCACGAAAATGAGTTTTGTTTTAATTAAAAAAGCATCAACATAAAGCAAAGCGTATTCTGAATAAAAACATGAAGCTATTTATTGTACATTTGTGAGCTTTTGGTTTCGTGTTGATGTACTCATTAAACTTCACGAATTAAAAGGGAATACGGTGTAACTCCGCAACTGTCCCGCAGCTGTAAGCTCCGCAACCAAAGCCCCATCTAAAATACCACTACAGCTAACACTGTGGGAAGGCAGGGGCAAAGGGGAGTAAGTCAGAAGACCTGCCAATAGCTATAATTATTCAAAGCTTTCGGGGATTGAGGCTTGAATGGCGTACCCCTAAAACGGCGTATCTCATCAAAGCATTTCCTCTGCAATAATATTTAATAGCACCAATGCTGATCAGTGTACCTTGCATTTTAAAACATAGTCGCCTTGCAAAAGGATTAGGTATATTTTGCTTACTTGGCGGTACAAGTTCAGTATCATTTGCACAAACCGATACAACCAAAAGCCTTAAAGAAGTTAATATACAAGGCACAACTATACCTGTATTACAAACTGAGCTACCTATTCAATCCATTTCATCAGCGGACTTTTCGAGGTACAGCGCTTTTAACGTGGCCGATGCCGTGCGTAATTTTTCGGGAGTTAACGTACGCGATTATGGTGGCATCGGTGGATTAAAAACCGTATCAGTACGTAGTATGGGCGCTAACTACACCAATGTGCTATATGATGGTATTTTACTTACCGATGCGCAAACCGGGCAGATAGATTTGGGCAGGTTTAACTTACTGAACTTGCAGGAGATAGTACTATATGTAGCGCAGCCTGTAAACATCTGTCTTCCGGCACGATCATATACCAACTCAGCGGTATTATCATTGGTTACCACCCAACCAAAGTTGACCGCTGAAAAGCCATATCAAATAACTGCTGGTGTACGTGCGGGCAGCTTTGGCCTTATTAATCCGTATTTGCAATGGCAGCAACGGATAAATGATAAATGGGCATTCGTTGTAAATGGCTATACGCAAAACGCTAACGGCAATTATCGTTTTAAAGATAATTTTGGCGGACGCGACACCATTGGCAAACGGGTTAACAGCGATGTATCAACCCAACAAATTGACGGCGGTATTTATTACAGCAAAAACGACAGTAGCAAATTCAGGCTGCAATTCAATTACAATAATACTGACCGAGGATTACCGGGGCCCGTGGTGCTAAATGCCGTTTATAAAGATCAGCACCTTGTTAATCAGGATGCTTTTATACAGGCTTCGTATGATCGTATTTGGAAAAGTAGTTTGCATCTATTATTAAGCACCAAGGCATCACATAACTATCAGCATTATACCGATGCATCTTTCCTGAACAACAATGGCGGCGCTAACGAGCATTATACACAGCGTGAAATATATCAATCGGCTGCTTTGGCCTACAAGCCTACCAGCAACTGGGAAATCTCATACGCTTCAGATTTTTCATTAGCTGATGTTGATATTGACGTATTTAGATACGCCTATCCAACCAGGCTATCATTATACAATGTGCTGGCGAGTAATTTAAGCCTGGGCCGATTTTTTTTACAGGGTAGTTTATTGAACACCTACATTAATGATAATACCCAAACGCCTGTAGCTGCACGTTCACAGTTGGCATTTACACCCACTGTTATATTGAATTACGATGTTCTCGACAAAAAAGGGTTGACCTTAAGGGCTTTTTATAAAAACCTGTATCGTTACCCTAATCTCTCTGAGCAATATTACTACGCTGTTCAGCCCCGCACCCTTAAACCAGAGCAAGCCCGACAGTACAACGTAGGCGCTGTTTATAATAAAGCTTATAATAGCTTTGTTGAGCAACTTATATTAAGTGCTGATGCCTATTACTATAATATTGATAATAAAATATTCACTTTTCCCGGTCGTTCGGCAGAGATCATAAGTGTACGCAATTTGGGTAAAGTTGATATCCGCGGACTGGATGTAAATCTGAAATCACAATTCAGACCGGTACATGGATGGGCGGGTTCATTTAACGCGGCATATACATTTCAAAGAGCTATTGATGTAAGTAATTCAGGTGATTCATATTATAAGGATCAGATACCTTATACGCCTAAGCATACTTTAGCATTGAATGCGGGAGTGAAGCATAATGATCTGGGCATATACTTTAATCATATCCTATCATCATCCCGATATTATTTAAGCAATAATAGTCCGCAATATTATGTGCCCGGCTATAACGTAAGTGATGCTTCAGTAACCTATGATTTTAAATTATACGGCCGCAAAATACATACAGCGGCTGAGGTGAATAACCTTTTTAGTAACAATTATTCCATTATTGACGGTTACCCGATGCCGCCACGATCTATCCGCTTAACATTTCAATTAACAATTTAATATATCAACATGAGATCATTTAAACACAGCTACTTATTGGTTTTATCAGCACTGTCATTATTGGTGGCATCGTGTAGTAAAGATGATGAAAGCCCTACGCCCGATGACAACATTGGCAATGGAGTTTTCATTGTTAACCAGGGTTCTTTTTCTGCAAGCAACGCAACTTTAACTTTTTATAATACCGACACTAAAAAAGTTACTGCCGATATTTTTTCATCAGCAAATATTACCGGCCTTGGCTCAGTTGCTAATGATGGTGCCATTTACGGTTCAAAAATGTATATCACTGTAAACGTGTCGAGCACACTGGAGATCATCAATCCTAAAAATGGCAAGCTCATTAAACATATCGATATGAAGAATGGCAGCACCAACCGCCAGCCAAGATATGTGGCTTTCTATAAAAATAAAGCCTACATCACCTCTTACGATAATACCGTGGCTGTGCTTGATACCACAAGCCTGGAGATCGAAAAATTCATAACTGTAGGTCGTAACCCTGAGCAAATGGCCATTGCGAACGGCAAATTATATGTAGCCAATTCGGGCGGACTTGATTTCGGGAATCCCGATAAAACAGTTTCAGTTATCGACCTGAACACCAATACCGAGATCAAAAAGATTGAAGTACCTGCCAACCCGGTAAGCCTTGCTGCTGATGCGGGTGGTGATATTTATGTTATTTCAAATGGTAACTATGTAGATGTAATGCCCGCACTTACTATCATTAACAGCACTACCGATGTTGTAAAATCAAGCGCTACAGCCGATGTTGGTTACGGCAGCCCGATAGCTATTTCAGGTAATTTGGCTTACATTATTTCAGGTTCAGGTAAAATACAGGTTTACAATACCGAAACTGATGCCATCAGCAATGATAATTTTATTACAGGCAACTTTAAAATTGCTACCCCTTATGCAATAGCGGTTAAAACAAGCACTAACGAGGTTTACATTACAGATGCCAAGAACTACACAGGCGATGGTAAGCTATATATATTCGGCAGCAATGGTGCGGTTAAAGATAGCGCGGTTGTTGGCCTTAACCCGGGTAAAATTGTATTCACTAATAACTAATTGGGGGAGTTTACAAATTGCTATATTATCGTTAATTTCGCATGATAATTAATTAAGCGATGCCTGCATATAACATGAACACCCGCAATACTGTATTAATACTGATGATAATTGGCGCCATAGCCATGCGCTTTGTTACTTTTGAATTTCAACAACTGAGCAACTTTACACCTGTTGGTGCGGTGGCTTTGTTTGCGGGCACTTACTTTACCGATAAATGGAAATCGTTTTTATTGCCATTGCTGATATTGTTTGTTAGTAACATAGGTATCAATTATCTGTATACTGGTCAGGTTACCTTGTTCTCATGGTTTGATCTGGTAACGTACTCATGTTTCGCGCTTACTGTGTTTATCGGTACTTTCATCAAAAAGGTAAATGTGCTGAATGTATTGGCAGGTTCAGTATTATCAGCAGTATTATTTTGGCTGATAACAGATATGCCTTTCTTGTACGGAAACTTTTATACGCATGATATGAGCGGTTATATTACATCATTAACCAACGCCTTACCATTTTTACGTAACATGATCATGAGTGATGCGATCTTTGGTTTATTGCTTTATGGTGGCTTTGAATTAGCGAAAAACAAATACACCTTTTTACGTAACAAGCACGAGCTGGCTATGTAATTTGATGGAAAAATTATAAGCAAAGCGACTCGAATTCGGGTCGCTTTTTTTGTTTACCTATATTTGGAGATATGGAGCATATTGTAGTATTAACAGGAGCCGGTATAAGCGCTGAAAGCGGACTTAAAACATTCAGAGATAGCGATGGCCTGTGGGAAGGTTATAACATTGAAGAAGTGGCCACACCGCAAGCCTGGCGCCGTAATCCTGAATTGGTGCAGGAGTTTTACAATATGCGCCGTAAATCTGTTTTAGAGGCTGAACCTAATGCGGCACATTTCGCATTGGCTCAACTGGAAAGTAAATACAAGGTTACCATCATAACACAAAATATTGACGATTTGCATGAGCGTGCCGGCTCAACCAATGTTATGCATTTGCATGGCGTTATCACCAGATCGCAAAGTAGCCTCAATCCGAATCTGACCTATCCGATTGATGGCTGGGAAATTAAAATGGGAGAGAAGTGCGAGCTTGGTTCGCAGTTACGTGCCCACGTAGTATGGTTTGGCGAGGCTGTACCCATGATTGAACCAGCTGCCAGAGTTTGCGCACAAGCCGACATATTTATATTAGTAGGTACCTCATTAGCCGTATATCCGGCAGCAGGTTTAATTGACTACGTACCCGATGAGGTTACCAAATATGTTGTCGATCCAAAGATTCCCGAAGTTTACATCCGCAATGTGGTGCGTATTCAAGAAAAGGCATCAATAGGAGTAGTTTCATTGGCTGATCAACTCTTGAAATAGTGCCAAATAAAATTCTGTTTGATTAATTTATAAAATATAAATATTTAATTTTCAACTATAAGTAAAGATTATCGATAGTAAGGCTATCAGTAGTTATATCTAAAATAAGCATTCTTAAAATCCTTACGCATTTCGGTAAAACGGGCTGCAACTGCCTTTAAAAACTCCTCGTCAAGCACCTCAAATACACTATTAACGCCATCTGTTAAATCCATTTCGGGTATTTTGTAACTCTGTTCTAAAGTGCCTTGTTCTATCTTTACTATGAATTTATTATTCATGTTCAGGATAGATATTTTAAAATCCGGGTGGGGTAATTCTGCAATAATTCTCATGTTCTATAATATATTTTTCAAAGGGTCTGTTCCGTTAATTGTGCCGTAACTGGCAATGGGTTTAAATCTGGCAAAAAGTTCTTCGCTGTACCAGTTTTCCTGCCTTGTTTTCTTGATCACCTCTGCATGCTCCCGGCTTTTATAGGCAAAGGCTTTCATTTGTTCTTCACTTTGCCATAGCGAAAACGTAGCCTGACGATATACCGGCGCTTCACCTATACCAACCGACATAATATACCCGGGCGCGTCTTTCATCAAATTAGCTACTCCATCAACATTAGCCCAAAAGTTTTTGAGCCTGTTAAGGCGTATTGTAGCCCTCGTAAGCACTGCGATAGCCCCTTGATATTCGCTATCTGCAATAGTAGTTTTAAACGGCTCTTTGCCATCCCATTTGCCATGACTTTGCAGGGGTTCGCATAGCAAAGTCCAGCTTTCGGTGCAAAATGTTCGCCACCATTTGGCTATAAAAGAGTTCTTTTGACAACGGTCAAAATCAGCTTGACTATCCCAAACAGCTAATAATCCCCATTGCTGCCAATCGGGGTTAAGGTCAAATGTGCCGTTTCGCCCGGTACCCAACAGCTTCCAAAAGCTACATCCTCGTTGCAGCATTAATGGTAACCGATGTATGGCCATAGCAAATAAGGCCAGCGGCATATACACCTTTTTGTAACGCACAATAGTTAGGCTCACCATCATCAGCGGCTAAATTAAAACTTTAAATTATGATAATAGCCTTATTTAGTTTACAGCAAGCTTATTTACATTTGCCGCATGGCAGAAGATCTGAAAATAGTAGAACAAGGCACCAAACAAGAACGATACGAAGCGTTAATACCTCAAATAGAGGCTTTACTATATGGCGAAACAGACCTGGTAGCAAACCTGGCCAACATTGCCGCCGCGTTAAAAGAGCAGTTCAAGTGGTTTTGGGTGGGGTTTTACTTAGTTAAGGATGGTCAGTTGGTGCTTGGCCCGTTCCAGGGACCTGTTGCCTGTACACGCATTGCCAAAGGCAAAGGTGTTTGCGGTTCATCATGGGAGCAACAAAAAACACTGATAGTACCTGATGTTGAAGCATTCCCCGGTCATATTGCCTGTAGCTCACTATCCCGGTCGGAGATAGTGGTGCCCCTGTATGCAGATAATGAAGTGGTGGGTGTGCTGGATGTTGATAGCGCTGAACTTAATGAGTTCGATGAAGCAGACGCCAAATATCTTGAACAGATCATCAAGCTGATAAACTTCTAAATGAGCCGTATCTACCTGATACCGGGCTTAGGCGCCGACTGTCGTATTTATAAGAATATTGATCTTACCGGTCATAATGTAATCCATGTAAACTGGATAGAACCAGCCAGTACAGATACTTTAACAAGCTATACACAAAAGCTTATAAATAAATATGATATACAACCAGGTTCTATATTAATAGGCAACTCAATGGGAGGGATGGTGGCGGTTGAAATAGCCAATATTATGCCCATGAGTAAGACCATAATTATATCCAGCATTAAAACCTGTGATGAAGCTTCGGCATACTTTGGTTTCTTTAGGACGATCCCCATATACAAACTAATACCAACAAAATTGTTTACTTCTGTTGGTCCTTTGGTGCGTTTTGTTTTTGGTAGAATGAAGCCGGATGACCAGGCGCTTTTTCAGGACATGCTTAAAAAGTCTTCCCCTGCATTTGTTAAATGGGCAATGGGTGCTATACTTAATTGGAATAACATAAATATACCTCCAAACGTTTATCACATAACCGGCAGCAGCGATCTGTTATTTAACTGTCGCAAAGCTAAAGGAGCTCAGATAATTGAAAAAGGCACCCACATTATGATATTTGACCGTGCCGAAGAAATAAACCAATTGCTCAAAAAGATACTTACCGAATGAAGCTACCATATTCGTTTTACCTAAGTCATGACGTTGTTGATATAAGCCGTAAGCTATTAGGTAAATACTTGTTTACCAATATTGATGGCTTGCTTACCGGAGGTTATATTGTTGAAACAGAGGCCTACAATGGCGCGGTCGACAAAGCTTCGCACGCCTTTGGCAACAGACGCACGCTCCGTACAGAAACCATGTTTCAGGAAGGGGGCCGTTCATACGTTTACCTTTGCTATGGCATACACGAAATGTTCAATATTGTAACCGCTGTAGATGGCGTGCCGCATGCCGTGCTCATAAGGGCTATTGTACCTGTTGAGGGCATTGATATTATGCAGCTAAGGCGCAATATGCCCGTGCTTAAACCTAACATTACCGCAGGCCCGGGCTCGGTAGCTAAGGCATTATGTATATCGCGCAAGATAAACAATGTCAGTTTGTTAAGTGATACAATATGGATAGAAGATAGGGGTTTGATATTTAACGATGATGATATAAAAGCTGCCCCACGCATTGGTGTTGCTTATGCCGATGATGATGCCTTGCTACCTTATCGTTTTTACCTGAAAGGTAATCCGTACGTTAGCAAACCAAACAAATAAAATTTTTGTTAAGATAGTTTTTGCTATTATTGGCCTGCATGAACTACCAAACTACCGCCGAATTTGCTCAACAACTTGATGCTGAGGATAAACTCTCGGCCTTCAGAAATGAGTTTTTAATACCTCAGCATAACGGCCATGATGCTATTTACCTTTGCGGTAATTCATTAGGCTTACAACCCAAGGCAGCGCAGCAATATCTTACCGAACAATTAGCTACATGGCAAACCAAAGCTGTTGAGGGTTGGTTTGATGGCGATAAGCCCTGGCTTGATTATCATAAACAAGTCGCATCGCTGGTAGCGCCTATTGTTGGCGCTAATGATAGCGAAGTAACCATTATGAATTCACTTACAGTAAATTTGCATTTACTGCTTGTAAGTTTCTATAAACCAAACAATAAACGCTTTAAAATATTGATGGAGTCGGGCGCTTTTCCGTCAGACCAATATGCTGTTGAGAGCCAGGTGAAGTTTTATGACCTTGACCCTAAGGATGCCATTTTAGAAGTAAAACCACGTGCAGGCGAATACACTTTACGCACTGAAGATATACTTAAAGCGATAGAAGAAAACAAGGATGAATTAGCGTTGATATTGTTTGGAGGTATAAATTACTACACCGGCCAGGTGTTCGATATGCCTGCCATAACTAAAGCGGCTCATGCTGCCGGTGCTTATGCCGGATTTGACTTGGCACATGCCGCCGGAAATGTTCCGGTGCAATTGCATGATTGGGGTGTTGATTTTGCTTGCTGGTGTTCGTATAAATATATGAATTCCGGTCCTGGCGGTATAAGCGGGATATTTGTCCATGAAAAACATCATCAGGATCGATCATTAAAACGCTTTGCCGGCTGGTGGGGTTATCGGGAAGATAAACGTTTTTTGATGCAGCCAGGCTTCGACGCGGCCATTGGTGCCGCGGGTTGGCAGGTAAGTACCAGCCCGATCATGCTATTGGCTTTGCACAAGGCCGCATTGGATGTATTTGAACAAGCGGGTGGTATTACTGCACTTCGCGAGAAAAGCATTTTACTTACCGGTTACTTTGAATTCCTGATCAACAATATAAATGAAACTCATGGTCGTGAAATATATAAGATAATTACGCCTACAACGCCTGAAGCACGGGGCTGCCAGTTATCAGTGATCTGCAATTACAAAGCAAAAGAGATATTCAGCTTTTTAGTAAGCAAAGGCGTTATTGGTGATTGGCGCGAACCTGATGTGATCAGGCTTAGCGCGGTGCCATTATATAACACATTTAATGATGTGCACACGGCTTATCTGGCTTTAAATGAAGTTATAAAAGTTATTGATATTTAATTTATTATATGATAAACTACAATCCGAAAGAGTGGTTTCGATTTATATTTTCATTTAATCGCGCTGATACCTTGCGCGAGCTTTTTCCGTTGATATTGACTGTTTCGGCTTACGCGGCCATAGTTGAATTTATCTTAACACACCTCATCAAAATAACACCGGATAATACCCTGACCAAGATCACTTACGTTCATCAAACTATTGGTTTTCTGTTCTCTTTGTTGCTGGCTTTCCGTATCAATTCAGCATACGATAGGTGGTGGGAAGGTCGCAAACTTTGGGGTAGCTTGGTAAATAATAGTCGTAATTTGGCTATTAAACTGAAATGTTTAGTGAATACTCCGGAAGATGTAGCCTTTTTTAATTTCACCATTCCTTTATATGCACGCTCATTAATGCATCATTTGCGGGATAAATATCATCCTGAAGAACAGGATATGATCAACATCAATCCAAATAAACATGTACCCAACCAAATAGCATCAGCAATTATTGAACGGATATATAAGCTTAATAAAGAGGGCATTATCAATCAGGAGAAATTATTGAGCTTAAACCCCGAAATAACTTCATTTACAGATATTTGTGGCGCTTGTGAACGTATTAAAAAAACACCTATACCGTTTTCGTACAGCGTGTTCATTAAAAAGTTCATCTTCACTTATATCATGACATTGCCCTTTGCCTGGGCTTATACTTTGGGTTATTACACTGTGCCATTTATAGCATTCATCCTTTATATATTCGCCAGCATTGAGCTGATAGCCGAAGAAATAGAGAATCCATTTGGGCTTGATGCTAACGATCTGCCGTTGCAAAACATCAGCGATAACATAAGGCAACACGTTGGCGAAATATTTTACTAATGCTGAAGATCGCATTCGACCCTGTATACATCCATCCGCTGCCCGAAGGGCATCGCTTTCCGATGCTTAAGTATGAGTTGATACCTGAGCAATTGCTATATGAGGGACTTATTTCAGCCGAAAACTTATTCTCGCCAACAGAATGCCCCGAAGACATTATTCTGCTTACACATGATGCCAATTATTGGACTAACCTGCGCGATCTAACCCTATCACCAAAAGAGATCAGGCGCACGGGTTTCCCTCTATCCGCGAAGCTTGTAGAACGCGAAATACGGATAGCGCAGGGCACTATTGATGGCTGCCATTACGCATTCGAGAACGGAATTGCCTTTAACGTTGCCGGTGGCACGCATCATGCAGGCAGTAACTGGGGCGAAGGATTTTGTTTATTGAATGATCAGGCTATCGCGGCTAACTATCTGTTAAATAAAAAATTAGCAACATCTATTTTAATAATTGATTTAGATGTGCATCAAGGCAATGGCACTGCCGAGATATTTGAGCAAGAGCCTCGGGTATTCACTTTCTCGATGCATGGCGCAAACAATTTTCCATATAGAAAGGAGCGGTCTGACAAGGATATCGATCTGCCTGATGGAATAGAGGATGAAGAATACCTCTCAATTTTAAAAAAAACACTTCCACAACTCATTGATCAGCATCAGCCTGATTTTATCTTTTATCTTTCGGGAGTTGATGTATTGGCCACTGATAAATTAGGGCGGCTAAGCCTAACCCGTGAAGGTTGTGTGGAGCGCGATCGTTTTGTGCTCGCGCAATGCCACAGCAGGGGCATACCGGTACAGGTAAGCATGGGAGGGGGCTACTCGCCTCAAATACTTGACATAGTTGAGGCGCATTGCAACACCTATCGCATAGCTAACAATATCTATTTCTGAATTAATTAGTTAGCACCAGTTTCTTACTTAATTTATTGAACCTGAAATACAGCATTATAGCCGCTGCACCCAATCCACAAACCAAGCCGCACCAAACACCATTCGCACCATAGCCTAAGCGAATACCGATCAAATAACCAATAGGTAAGCCGATAATCCAGTAAGCGATAAAAGTGATAATGGTAGGGATATTTACGTCGCCCATACCACGCAGCACGCCTAAGCCAACAACCTGAGCACCATCAAATACTTGAAATACTGCCGCAAGTAATAACAATTGTGAGGCAATAGCAATTACCTGAGTGTCATTAGTCACTATCCAGGGCAGCCACGGATTAGAGACCACAAACAATACCGCTGTAAAAGCCATGAATATCAGCACAATGTGATAGCTTGATAAGGCTGATAAACGTAGCTGATTATAGTTTCTTGCCCCGGTATTGTTACCGGATTTTATTGCCGCCGCAGATGATAATCCGGTGGCAACCATAAACGTAACCGCGGCCATGTTGATAGCCACCTGGTGAGCGGCCTGTTCAATAGCGCCAATAGTGCCGATCATGATATTAGCGCCACCGAACGCGCTTACCTCAAAGGTACTTTGTAATGATACAGGTATGCCGATCTTCAGAATTTTTGCACTGCGAACTTTATCAATATGAGTTATCACAAAAGATTTGAGATACTTTTTGAAACGAGGGGCCCGCAATACATATATGGCCATCACTACAGCCATCAGGCTTCTGTCTATCAATGTGCTGTAGCCTACACCTCGTATTCCCATAGGCTCAATACCGAATAATCCTTTAACAAATGTCAATCCTAATATGATATTTATAACATTACCCCAAATAGATATTTGCATGGCCTGTTTGGTAAAGCCAAGCCCCTCAGCAAATTGTTTAAAGGTGCTGAATATTAGCAGCGGAATAATGGAAAAGCCCAATAGAATAAAGAATGGCTTTGCCTGAGCAACAACTTCGGGCGATTGATTCAGGTGATCAAGTACGTAAACCGAGCCGAAATACATCGCCATAAATAAAATCAAACTGGTAATTATGTTTATGATGAGGCTGTTTGAAAGCAATCGCCCACATTCTTCAAAATTGCCACGACCGTTCTCCTGGGAAATAAGCGGGGTTATACCATAGGATATTCCGATACCTATAAGCATCGGAATGATAAAGATACTGCCCACTAATGATACCGCAGCTAATGCAACAGTACCCACAAAATGCCCAACCACAATACTATCGGCCAGGTGCGTTGCAACGTGACCCACCTGCGATATTACGATAGGGATGGCCAGCTTTAATGTATCCTGATAATGTGGCTTAAATTTTAAATAGATCCGTTTCATAACGTACGGCTGTAACGGGCGGCAAAAATAGTAAATACGCCGGTAATAAGCTACTCGTTACGCTGCGGTGTAAAATTCTTCTTTTTCGGTAGTGTGCACCAATATAACACCCGACAATACCAGGTCAACCAATATACGTTGCGCCCGGCGACGGCCAATATTTAATAAAGTACAGAATTGTTTTACGGTGATGCGGCCCATTTCATCCAGATACTCCAACAATGCTTTTTCTTTCGATGAGTACTCGATCAACACACCCTGATCCTCATTTGATCGTTTTAATACATCAACTACAATTTTGCTCGCCAGCACACTTTTATCTTTCACACGGATGTACACCCACCATTTGCCATCCTCAGCAAGGGCATAATGTGGTTTATTATCGCTGGGAGGGATCTCGGCCACCAATACTACTTTTTGGTCGATATATATTTCCTCAAAAACAGGTTCAATAGCCGGGCGACAATAAAGATGCGCGGCTTTGGTGAGCATGTATTTTTCTTCTTCTTCTGATTTTACACCCAGTATAGCACCATTATCAGCAACGCCGACCAGCAATTTGCCACCTTTATTATTAGCGAATGACACCATGGTTTTGGCGATCTTCTCGTACCGGGTAATGGTTTTTTTAAAATCAAGTGAAACGCCTTCACCTTCAAGAATCAATCTTTTTAAGTTCATTTCACTTCCTTTCTGTTATTCAGTAGTTGTTGTATAAGGTTTATAGATCCCCATCCATCTGTCGGGGTTATTGATCACTTCAAAGCCAAACTGCTTATAAAGGCCATGCGCATCAGCAGTAGCTAAGGTCCAGCGCCGTAAACCTTGCAGCTCAGAATTATTTAATATAGTTTGAACCAGCCATTTTGATAAACCGATGCCACGATGTTGCTGTAATACAAAAACATCGCACAAGTAAGCGAACGTGGCCTTATCAGTAACCACACGGGCAAAACCAACCTGATCATCACCCTTGTAAATGCCAAAACACATGGAATTATCTATGGCTATTTTCAATTTCTCAAATGGCATTCCCTTAGCCCAATACGATTCATTGTTCAGGTAATTATATACCACATCAATATTTATATGGTCTTTATCGGTGGATATTTCATAGCCTTTATTGGCGAAGTAGGTATCGTTCATTAAGGTGGTCACTTAGCGGCCTCCTTCTCAAAAACAAAGTTCAGATCGCGCAGATATATCTCGTTTGTGAGCGATACGCATAGTTCATTATTAATATCGTACATATCAATAGCATAGGTTTTTACATGTTTACCATTGTATTTTAGATCACGCTCAACAAGAGCGATATCGTTATCTGTAAGCTTAATACTAAAATTAAGATCGGTACGGGCAGGCTTTAAGTATTGTATGGCCGATGACTTTAGCCAGGCTATAACTTTGTAGCCTTTATGACTAAATAATTGATGAAAAAGCACAGGATAAAACGGATCGGCAGCTGCGAAAATTGTACCGCCAAAAATGGTTTTGTTATAATTTTTGTTGAGTATGCTTTTGTTGATACGGACACTTAAGCCGGTAAAGCCGGGCTCTACTTTTTTTAACCAGATACGCTGAAAAAGGAGAGGGGGGTAAAAACGCATTGCCCATTTGAGGGTATTTTCGCTCACAACCATAATGCATTAAATATAACATTAAGGGGTTATAATATCCCTAAATATTTATCAACTATTGCTACAGAAATTAACATTGAATTTCGTGTGACATATAAACTATTTAGGTTACAATGAGTGCTTTTTTAAATGAATGTTTAAACAATATCATTACACTTAATGTTGTGCTGTTGATATTACTAATTAAACATTCAACATATACCTATGAAAAAGCGATTTTTAAATTTTGCTATTGCAGCCGCTTTTGTTGGCGCCATAGCTACAGGTTGTTATTCGCAAGGCGAAGCAACAGGTTCAGACACCACTGCTGCTGATTCGACCACAGCTGTTACAGATACATCAGCCGCGACACCGGTTACTGATACAGCTTCGGCGCCGGTACCGGTAGATACAACTAAGAAGGATACTACTTCAAAAATGTAATAAAAAGTCCCGGTATATATACCGGGACTTTTTTATGCCTTATCTATCCATTTTAACTTTAAATACCTACGGATAGGTATATCTAAAACCTTCATCACTATATATGCCAATATGATCATAGATATGGTTCCGGCTATCATGATGGGGATCATTTCATTAATCGTAGGTTTTTCTTTTTCTACATAGCTCATAAACAGCCAAATAAACGGATAATGCACCATGTAAAGCGGGTAGGAGATGTCGCCCGAGAATTTGCATAGCTTACCTGTAGCATTACCCAAACGAGCACCAGCACCCAGGGCTACAAACAACGGAAAGTATAAAATCACGATCAATGGATCAACAAACCAATTCCATTTTGGGTTAAACGGGATTAAAAAAGAGGCTAATAACAAAATCGCTATTGCGATAAAGCCCATGTTAGTACGAATTATCCATTGCGAGCGATAAGCAAGCACGCCGACCAAAAACGAAAATGATACCCTGATGGCGCCGCCGATAATATTATCGCCGCCCCAGCCAACACCCAAAAATCCTGATCTGTGCGACTCGTAGCACAAGGCTATAGCGGCTATAACGGTTAATATCCAAAGCGGTAACTTTTTTAAGCGGATAATTACAAGCGCGTAAAATATATTAGCCACATATTCCCAGAATAACGACCATGTGGGTGGATTGAGATGAAATAAATTAAAATAGCGCTCGTGCACCAATGGATACGGTATCATTAAACACGAGGTTAGAAACATCAAGAATATTTTACCCGAATACGATTGATACAGATTACTCATCGGATCATACACAAAGGCAACCAAGCCGATAACTGAACCAATTATCACCAATGGATGCAATCGAATAAGCCGAAGTTTGAAGAAATTGCCTAAACCAATTTGCTTTAGTTTCTCATCGTACGCGTAAGCGATCACAAAGCCTGAAAGACAAAAAAAGAAATCGACAGCCAAATATGCGTGAGCTATAAAACTATTGCTGTAATCAGGCACCGCAATTTCCATAAAATGAAAAATGACCACGGCAATAGCGGCAATTCCTCTGAGGCCATCAAGAGTTTGAAAATGTTGTTTAGTTTTTAAAAGATCAGTTTTAATATCACTCATAATAATTGGTTAATTATTGGAGTGGCAAATATGCTTTAATAAGCACATACATCAATATTACGATGTTTCATTTTTGGATTGTTCCAAACAAATTGTTCCTTTTTAAAAGTATAGATTTTTGTTTAAATATGCGATTTCGAACTCTAAAGAGTACTTTTATACTTTAAGTGTCTAAAACAAATTATTCCTTTTTTGGAAAACTTTGAATGTTGATAAAACAAATTATTCCAAAAATTATTTTGAATGCATTGTTTTTCAGTGTTTTACAGCGGTTATTGGTTTCTTGATTGATGTGTTTGTTCAACTACAATTAAAGAATCGCTTTAATAATGTATTTTATGCGTACAAGCTCATCTATGGTTTTATCCCTCAATGCGCTAAATAGATTTCTTCAACAGTAAGGTATTCAGTGCAACGGGTATATAAGTTGGAAAAAACATATTTTTCAATACAGACGTTTAAGCTCAAAGACTTAGAATCTTTTATTCACCGGTTCGATTCCGGTGTAGTGTATGTATAGGATTTTTGTCTGATTTTCGAAAGGGTTGTTCCAAAAGAGCAACCCTTTCTCATTAAGAATCAGCGACCAGGCTGATGGAAGGGCTTTTTTGCGCGCGGCGCATTGCGGCGCCAAATTGGAAGCTTCGCTAATGACAGAAGTCTAATTTATTGAAAATAGTTATGATAACAGTTGTAAGCCTAGAAAATACACTGACATCACTTACCTGATATTGCAGCACTCCCTTCTCAGAGATACTGATGTGGAAAGTTTTTTGGGATGAGGTTAAAGGGATGTTTTATCTTTAGCTAAAAATCTGAACTTGAAATTAAACCGCTATTCTTTACCTGTCATTGTTGCTTCCTTGTTGGCAGCTTTATTGTTCTTTTTCCGGTTACCAGTGAGTCGTCTGCTAGATGTATTACTGGTAAGGCCCCTGTTCGCTGATGTAGAAGCCGGTATATGGACTGACTTGGTACTGTATGCCGTTTTACTATTGTTGGCATGCTGGACAGCAAAAAGCCAGGCGCGTATTTTTCTATATCGGTTGGTTTTGTATGGCCTGGTCTTTTATGTGTTGCAACGCACCAATAGTTATTGGGTGTTTTACAGACTGTCAACTTTTGATGAACTTGTTTATTGGGATTTGTTCGCTATTACATTGTTGCTGTTATTGCCGTTAAGTTATGTTTTAAAAGAAGAAAGCAACCATAGTGCTACAGCAAACAATGAAGGCTTTATAGAGGATAATGCGGTTACGGATGTGGAGGATGACCATTTCAGGCGAAGTATTGCAGCTAAAGAAATTGCACGACTGGTTAAGTTGACCCATAACAAGAAGTCTTTTGCAATAGGCATTCTTGGGGAATATGGCAGTGGTAAGACTTCTTTTTTAAACTTGATACACGGTGAATTGAGCCGTAATGACGTGCTGAAGATTGCTTTTGACCCGTGGAGTGCGGGCAGTCCGGAAACCATACGGCGTGAGTTTTTCGATTTGTTGGCCAGCAAGGTTGCCGAAGTTGATTTGAGCGTGTCGGCGCTGATTTATAGCTATGGACGCAGGTTAGCGGGCTTTGATGCACGTTCGCTTTCACTACTGAACTGGCTAGGCTTTTTGGGCAACAAGGGTTCTGTCCAGAGTTCCGGTGAGTACCAGCGGATCAACCAAATGATCAGTTCGACTGGTCGCAAGATTGTGATCACGATCGATGATCTTGACCGTTTGCACCCGGCTGAAATTATGGAGGTACTGAAGCTCATCCGTAATACCGCGAATTTTTCAAATGTGTTCTATCTTGTCGGGTACGATAAGGGCTATGTGCAGGGGGCGATCAAAACCTTGAATGATGCCGGTAGTTTGGATTATCTCGACAAAATTTTTCAGTTAGAAATACCTTTGCCAAAGCGTGAGGAAGATGACCTACTCGTCACCCTACAGGAACGTCTGAAAGAAATGGTAACGCCTGAACACTATGCGGTCTTTGAAAATATCATGATCCCTAATGGTTTCCGCAGTCGCTACGAAAAAGCCTACAGCGGTGTGTTACGCCAGGGGCGAGACGTAGTGCGTTTTATCAATGGGTTCAAGATCATTTACAAACTGATCGGCGAAGAAGTGGATTTTGAATGTCTGGTGCTATTGGAAATGATCAAGTTCCGGTTTCCCGCTATATACGAACTGCTCTATGTGCAGCATGACGTTTTTCTCTACGAACAACCTTTGCGTTCAAGCCACCAGCAATATTATTCCCCGGTGATGGTGAAGGCCGAAGGATCGACGAAGCGTTCTGATGAGGTTTCCTTGTTTAAAACTCATATTGAAAAACTAGGCTGGCTATCTCCTGAAGAGGTGTCGCTTTTGGATGGGCTGTTCATGGCATTGTTCAAGGGCAGCCTTTATCATCATCCCGATTCCAAGAACTCGATCTCCTATCCGTTATACTTCGAGATTTATTTCCGGTACAGGTTGTCCCAGCGTGACCTTTCCGATAAGGATTTTAAAGCGGCATTGGCTTCGGGACACATGCGGGAATATATGGACTATTGCGCCAGTCACGGGCTGCACAAGGAATTGATGGTTAGATTAATGCAGGAAGACATCAATAAGGACAGGCGGCATTTTGAGCAGGTCATTCGCTGGATATTTGCTTTCGGACGGACTTACGTGCAAAAGGAAAGCAAGTTTAGTTTTGACTATGAAGCACTGGTCGATAAGATTTATAATTACCACAACAACACTACCGATAAATTGTACAAAAAAGATGTTGATGCCTACAAACGGTTCATCGATCACCTGTTCGGGACTGCAATTGCGCCGTTCCTTTTTGAAAATGAGCTGCTCTACCAGCTTAAGAAAAAGGGCGAGGGTTTTGTAATATCGCTTAATGAAATGACAGTTCATCAATATTCTTATTTTACGCAAATGGCCGATAGTGGGCACGGGCTTAGCGAAGATACGCTATGGCTGTTCTATGGTGCCAGGGAGCATTATCGTGTTCCTGCTGATGAAAAAGGCGCATATTATGAAAAATGGCGTTTCGAGCCTTCATTGGCTAATAAAATGAAACAGTATCTTGCTGATAAAGACCCGAAGGAGTTTTTGAAGTTCAGCATACAACAAGACATGCGTGATCGTTCGCAGGCTTTTATACATAGAGAGGTGATGGAGATGTTTGATGCGCCAGCTGAATACCGCAGTTTGGTGGCGGAGAATCCGGCGCTGGATGATGAAATACAAAAGGAATACTTAGAACTGTTCGACAAACTGGCGGAAACAAACTTCCAGCAGTATGCGGAAATAGACCTGAAAACCGAATTGCATAAACCTGAACGCGGCTGACCCCATTGAATTTTTGCCTGTGTCGGAAGATCTTTGATGATTATAGCCTCTCCACCCATTTGATAACAGCGTCCAAACAGACAATTTTAAAGTTTTCCGTCCGTGTACAATCACCAGGAGGCCTTGGCAATTCTTAGGTGAAAAATTTGTAAATTTATTAGGAATAGAAAAGCATGAAAGAAATTATCATCAATCTGATTGAAAACGAAAGTGAAAACACCAGATTAGATTTTAAGATAGAGCAGTATCCTATTGAAAAAGGCAATATTAAGAAAGCTGAATTTTTAAAAGATATGTGCGCATTTGCAAACCTTCTTAGTAAAGAGGATAAGTTTATTATTATAGGAGCCGAAGAAAAAAATGGCATTGCAATTGGTTTTAAACCTATTGATGTATTGCATGACCAAGCATCATATCAACAATTTTTAAATCAATATATAGAACCTGAAATAAATTTTGAGTACAAAGAGATTATACACCAAGGAAATCGTTTAGCTTACTTCAGACTCTTTACCAACAATAAAAGACCATATTTATTCAAGAAAGAATATAAGGACACTCAGCCGAAAGGAAATCAGTATCGAATCGGTACAGGGTTTGTTAGGACAGGAACTTCAACACGAGAACTAAAACGAGATGATTTTGAAAAAATATATTCTGAACGCTTTGCCACTAAAGACCGTAGCAAAGAAATAGATTTTAAAATAACACTTGGCGGATTCAAGTCTTCAGAGTTGAGAAGCACTATGTATAGACATCTGCAAGTTGATGTGACAAATTTATCAAATACTTCTATCGACCTAGACGTTGAGGCCAAAATTTATAATAACGGCGGTGTTAGCGCTCACTGTACACTAGATGTCGAACGTAAGATTGCCGAGGATAGGCGTGATAAAAGCCTATTCGCTTACACTCAATATTCAGAAAAAATGTTACCCCCACATTTGTTCATGGATATGAATGTAGAATTTAAAAAACATGCGGCTTATTCTATCTACGAAATTACTCCTAAAAAAGGCACTCATACAGCCCTTCGTGTAAAACAGAAAGGGACAGAAACGGATATCTTTAACGGTCAAATTACTTTGATTTTTTCAAAGCCAGCAGAGGTAAAAATTGAACTCATTGTACGGAGCAATGATTTCTCAGACGGACCAAAAACCTTTCCATTCAGTTTTTCGGAAGACGAGACTCTGCAAGTTTTAGACCCGTGGGACTTGTAATGCACTATGCAATCATTTATCAAATTTCTAAAAAACTGCTTATTTGTATCAATTCGTCCACAAAACGGTTCAAATTGTATTTACTAGTAACTTAATTATTTTAAATGCCCTAACTTATTTAAAGTTTTTCAGGAATTTCTAATTTCTACTTTTCTTTTTGTACCTATTAATCAATCTGTCTCGTATGTCAAGACTTTGAATTTGGTCTGCAACCAAGTAAATATTCCACTGATTTTCAATAAAATGATCCACTACAGCATTGACGAGTTTTTTGCACCGATCCCAATCTTTAAATAACCCAAGTGGTTTAGTGTGAATTTCGATTCGACGCCAGGCATTGTGACTTAAAATTTCCTTTGCTAACGCAAAATATACTATCTCCAGGGAAAAATTGTAAAGTCTAATAAATGAGGCGTTTTTTGAGTTTAACGCTAAAGCAATGCTAAATGCATGTATTTCTAACGGTACTGAATTTAATCCTATTTGAGAAAATTGCTCAAAGTAATTTATCCATTTTTCAGCCCCAGCCTGACTGACCGCTGATGAATTGGGATTAAGGATTGAAACTAAAATCTCAATTGTTTTATTTTCGATGTAGTCTACATTTTTTAACCAATATAAAACATCTTTTTCATGGGCTCTAAGATACCGAAGCCAATTTTCTGGCAATGTTCCCGCTCCAATGTAACTGACCGAATTTAAAATTGAAACTACAATGTAGGAAGTATCAAAGTTTATATCGTCTACATCGATATTTGATTTCAATCCAATCAGTATAGACAAAATTTTATCCCATTGCCATGCCAAATCGGGCGATTGTAAAAGGTAATAAATTATTTCGCCATGATGATCTGAATTGACTTTCCAAAACTCTCTGTCATAAACCAAAATTGGATTTAAAAGAATAAATGTTAAAGACAGCTGTTTGTCCTTCCATAATATATTTAAATTATTACTTTCCGAAAGTTCATTCGCTAAGGCAATCAAGGCCGCTTCACCCTGAATGTTAGGCCCAATCTTGATTATTTGCTTTAACAATTCCATTTGTTCGCCTTTCATCATAAAAAAAAGGTCAACAAATCGCTTTTCGTATTCTAATCGCTGGTAGTCAAATGAGAAACTGTATTCAGTTATGGATAGATAGAAAAGAACTGCAAGCTCATCATATACCGGCAGATATTTTTCACTTTTTCTTCCTTTGCTCCCCAATAAATAGGTTTTGAGACTATTAGCATTTGAAGGTTCATTAAATAATTCTGAGATTTTTTGGATGCAGTTTTGTAATTGCGGTTTAAGCTTTGTCAGAAACAGATATGCTTCTGATAATGGCTTAAAAGCAGAGCGTTCTCCTTGTGCGTCTGAACCGAACAGTCGGAAAAAACTTAAGAGCTGCTCATTATGATTGTCTAAGGACGCAGAAGCCAATTGTACCCAGCTGTCCCCAGAATAGTTATTGTCTTTTTCCTCCCGAATATTTATAAATTTATATTCAGTAGTCTTACTGGGATCAATTAATTGAATAGGGGTGGCTTGTAAATCAAGCGCCTTGCCCATAAAGCTTCTTGGAGCGATGGCACCTGTACAGAAACTAAAATTTCTCTTTAAACGTGGCCATTGTTGCATCCAATTTTGAGAAATAAATCTTCAAAGAAATAGCTTTCGGTGGCCCCTAAAAGTATTGACGAATCGGGATATTCATATAAGTTATAAATAACCACATCTTGAAAATCCAATGAAAATTGATAATTATATGAGTTTTCGAGAATCGGTGTATCAATATTTTGAGCGATCAGTTTTTGGTTATAATTTGAAAACACTGGATCAGACTCTGATGGTCGCTCAAAAAGCGCAAGTAATGACTGGATATCGTTAATTCGCGGCAGGTCATCAAAATCAATTAATAAAGTCTGTGTCCAAACACATCCTGGTCGCTTCATTTCACCAGCATACCAAGTTTTGGCTAATGCGTATGAATGAATATGTTTAAGTGGGTATCCGGTAATATATTCATCAAAACCTCTTATGATTCGCCCACCTGATAAATCTGATATAGGAAGCATTAACCTTTTTGCTTCGGGTGGTAAATTTATTGAGGAAGCGAGTAAGGTATGGCCATCACGATATCCATGCAGAACTTGATTAAGGAAAATCGGATTTTCAGCCATTAATTAACCACTTAAAGGGTATTGTAATATCATTATTTATAGATTCGCCATCTTGAACTTTTATCCTTTCAGATTGCTTTGCAAAGGAAAGCAATTTTTTGTTGCCATTTTTTAATTTGCTGTAGGCTGCTCCTTGGGCACTTATCCCAAAAACTTTGAACGTGTAGAATTCAAAATTGGCAGTTAAATACTGATTTAGTAACGGCAAGTTTGTTGCCAACCATTCCTTCGGAGTTTTTCGCGGCTCTACAATTTCTGGAATTTCAAGAATTAAATCCCATGCAGAAATCACGATACTGATCTTACAAGGTTTTATCAACTTATTTTCAATAATTTGAAGTAAATCAACAAGCATAACTTGTGATTGACACATTTTTGGCGTCCATTCAACAATTTCCTTAACATCATTCTTTAAATCGGATGCCTCCGCTTGCCCAGATGCCTCATCTACAGACTGATTGGTATTTAAATTGGCTTCTTCCTTTACTTCTACGTTTTGGACAACCTCTGCCTCTTCCTGACTAATGCCGCCTTCTGATTCGTCAAGCATAGCATCGGCATCTGTAATTAAATTGGGCTTCTTCAAGAATTCTGGATTGACAAATAGTATTATTGAATCACATTCTTCAATATCAGCCAAGTAGGTTTTGGTGATTTTTCTATATTCAAATTGCGATTCAAAAGTTTCTCCTGATAAATCAGGAAATGTAAAAGTCGCTTTATTACCAGTGGAATTGTCTTTAACGTCTAAATCGATTTGTTTTACAAATTCGGTTTTGGTGCGTTCAGGAGCCTTGCAGCCTAAAAAGCTATCGCGTAACTCATTTAAATATTCTCTGTCATTAGGTTGAACATCTACCGTATAGGAATCTTCGATTTCTCCAGAATCAACAACATGCCAAAAAGCTCCAATAAAAGAGGATTTACCTGAATTTGGCAATCCCATAAACATGCATCGCATATTACCTGTGTATCCCATATACTACTGAACAAATTGATAATTTAAAAATTGTCTTGAAGAATCTAATTCTACAGATTTCCTCAAGGGTTCATTTATTTTCACAGACATATCGCTTTCAAACCAAGCCTTTAACAAATCTTCTATTCCATATCCAAACTCGTACTCACCGAGTGAAGGTCGCGCGGCTACTTCAAAATAAGACAAGTTATAATTGCTTTTAAGTAATTTCTCGATATCGTTCTTTAAAAGGCTAATGAACTCGTTATGTAATGCTTCATCTTCATCATTAGAAAATAAATCCCAACGAGAGAAAACAATTTGAATTTTGGTGTGAGGCAATAAAGTTTGTGCTTCAGTTAAACTTCTTAATATTCCTAAAGCCGATGTTTTTGAACTTGCTCTTTCTTCAAAAGATGTAACTCTTTTGGTGTCGAAAAATAGCACGAAACTATCTGCACGAAGTGCTAACTTAAATTTTTTGGCTGTTTCGGTAGAGTCTTTGATAGCTCTAAATTTTTCGCCTGAAATATCAGTAAATAATACATTACTTGTCTTAAGAGACTTCGTATTCTGAAGCTTAATATGTAAGAATTGTGGTGGTATATCGGGAGTACGATTAGTTTCAGGCTCATCATTGTCAGAATCAATTTTAGAAGGATGGGCCTTTTCCTCAAAATCCAAAAGTGTTTTACTTCCAGCAAAAATAAAATCCGAAAAGAACGGTTGGGTTTGAAACAAATGCATCAAACTTAATATCAATGTAGTTTTTCCCGCATCGGGCATACCGGCTAACATAATTAACTTCGTAACTCCCGAAAGAGAAATTTGGTTAACATCGTATAATTCCAATGCTTTACCAGAATAAACATCTACCACATCTTCAAGAAATTTATTTACCACTTTGTCAATTGGCGGCAACTCGGTTTCATTGGTAACATCACTTTCAATAGTCTGGCTATTTAATTCATTACTATTGGGCTCGTCAAAATTATAATGTGGGCAGGTATCTAAAGGTAAATTATTTATGCATTTGCCATTGATTGCAACCTTGCATCCTTCTTCATCGCAACTTGCCATACTTATCGATTAAAATTCAATAATACACGTTCGTTAAATATTTGAATAGCAAATTCAATTGGCGTAAACGTATCTGAAGCTTTTACAGCAGATGAGTTTTCGAATAGATTAGTCCAGCCATCCTTGCTACCATTTTCGATAATCTTTGAAAATGCAGTATGTAAAGGAACCAGATTCCCCCATTTCTCAATATCATCATTTAATTCAGATCCATATTCATGATCAAAAGCGTAATCAAGATAAGTTTTGATGCTACTGTTATCGCCAGCCGGATTAACATTTGATAGCATTTTTTCAAGAAATGCTGAACAATTTTGAGGTGGTGGATAAAGAGTGATCAAATTACTCAATTCCAAACCGAATATAATTGGTGCCTCGATTGATGATAATTCACTGGCGTTTTTATGCGCAATTGAACTAAAAGATCGAAAAAGCCACCAATGAATATTTGATTCTTCCTCCATTACACTTAGTCGTCGAATCAAGGAATTGTTGCTGTTTATAAGTAGTTGCCTAAAATTTGTTGCAAGTGAAGTGAAACTTACCGCATAATTTTCGTCGGTGATATCAACTTCTTTAGGGGCAGTATATTTAATGGGAGTCAAAACACGTGCAACCGGTTGCCTCGCATTTTGTGCAGCCTTTCCTAAGTAGTCTAATACCGTTTGAATGATATCTATATTAATAAAGGTCTCCTGATTAATTCCAAAAATGGCGGAGTTTACTGATAATGCTATATTAGTCGACACAACTGCATTTTGCAATGATTCGTGAACGATAGCGCCTGCAAGTATTCGCTTCTCTAATTCTACATTTTCATCAACAAACATTATATCTGTATTAATTATTGCGGCAACCAATTTTTCATTGAAATCATTATCCTTAATTGGCAATCCGATAAATAGACGGATACAATTGTAAATTAGAGGATAATCTTTACCGGTTGCAACATTTGTAATAGCAGCGCTGCGTTTTTCAAGTACTTCTTCTTTTAAATCAGCTATCGCAGCAATGCGATACCATTTGGGTAATTGTTGAATCATGATTTTTGAATGAATGGATTTTTACTACCAACATCAGAAACAGCGGATACCTCATCCCATAATGTGCTTAAAATTCCTTGTTCTGTTGCTCGTTTAAAGTATAATTGGGTTTTTTGAGACTCAGGTAAATTGCGATCACTGTCGTCAATTAGTTTTAGCTTAGCGGCTATTATTACTTTTGTGTGGTACGGCAAACCTAAAAATAGATAAGCCAACCGTCTTTTAGGATCTGGCATATTCAGGTTAATTATTGGTTCAACCATGGGTGCTAATTTAAGTTCACCAACAACTGTTTCCGGAGCACCCTTTTTTTTATGTGCAATATTGGTACTAATTTCTAAATCAGTTAGTACCATAGGATATTCAACATATTCTTCACCTGCGGCCTCAAAATCTGGAATGAAGGTCTTAGTGGCTTTTTTCCATACACGCTTATAAAGTCTAACGTTAAGCGTGGGTTTATCTGCCATGGGGATAGTATTTAGTTCGATAATATTATAACGTGGCTCCCAACCTGATTCGGCCCTTGATGGCTGCATAGCACCAGCAGAAAGTACAATGCATTCATTATTGATCAGCTCAACATCGAAAGAATGTTTATGCCCATATAAATGAATTCTTGCACGCGATTTAAAGTCTTTACGAACATCCTCACCGTCTATAAGCCAATCAGGTGGATGATGGCATAAAATCATATGAATCACACCTTTGCTACGAGTAAGAGAACTTTGATGTGATCCTAATACCAATCTTGATGTTTGCTGATGATCAGTATCATTAGATACTAGGGCTGAATTTACACCGCGTATTCTGAGTATGATATCGTCTAAAGAAAAATCTTTTTCCCAATACAAGTTGTTTCCGGCCATCGGGACACAACCATATTTTTCAGCAAATTGAAAATAACTATTAAGTGGTAATAATAATGAAGTAGTGGATGATGGTTTTAAGAGATAGTCACCGATTTTGTAATCAATTTCACGTCGGCTTTGTAACCCTTTGAAATTTTGTGAATATCCTTTAACATAGGATCTATTTGGGTACGGTCAATATCGTGATTGCCAGGTACACAAAAAACGTCTTCTTCCTGGCAACCAGATATTTTACAAATATTTTTTATCCATGTATCTGCAACTTTATATTCACTTTCTTGTCCTGAAAACGCGATATCCCCACCTAATAGGATTATATCAATTTTACCATGTTTTTTTACATGTGCTTCAAGATCAATATTTATTTCATTTTGAATGTCATTATCCAGGTTAAGTACCTGGTGGTCTTTATAATCGCGGAAATGTATATCTGATATGTGCAGTATTCGAAGGCTCATTGTTATAAGGTTGGTTTATTATTTAAGAATTGTGGCTGCATGATCCCTTATTATTTTCTCTATTTGGCCTTTTAATGGGAAAAATATAAATGGGATATTACTGGTAATATTAACAAAATTCTGTTCGACAAGCAAATCACCTTTAATTCCAACGGCTGTGATTTTGAAACTAAAATTCGCGCCCTTATCGTGCCATTTGACATTTAATTCAGAAAGGCCCAAATCACTCTTATTTAGTTCCGTTGAAGCAAATTTATTGATTCGATTTCGAGCATCGTTTTTACTTAATTTATGGGGAATATCAATTGAAATTTTGGGCACAAGTATATATTTTAATATAAAGGTAAAGATTTTGCGCCTACCCCGTCAATCTTAATTTTCCAATATTTTTTCAATTATAATCTTACTTGTCGTCGCTTATGAAAAAATCATTTGATTCGGCCCACGTAATATCGGATAGCCATTTCAATTTGATTACACCAGTTTATCATTGACTGTGACTAAGCGTAAAATCAGTGACAAACAAGTTTTTCATATCTGCTTTGGCAGCGCTACGAAAGATCTTACGATTACCGTTAGTATGAGCTGAGTTACTCCTTTCATTGCCTAACAATGGATAACTATTTATTATCGATGGTGGAGCTAAAATTATATGTGACTTATTTAAGCTAGTTTTATTATCGATCTAATTAGAATAAATCAAGCCGGATCTACCTTCACTTATAGGGTACAATAATTTCCCGATAAAGGTTGAATAGCTTGCCAATTACATTTTAGAAAGACCGATACTGTTTAATGTGGGGTATTCAATTAGTTCAGTGTCAATCATTTCTTTGAACTCATTAGAATAAAGCTTAACAGCCTTGCCTTTTAACTCCCAGTCGTTATATTTATATGATTTTTTTAGTCGGCCTATTTCCTTAAACCTTTTATAAAACGATGCTTCTTTTTCAAGATCTCTTATTGAGTCTGGACGTTTAGATTCTTTGTAAAATAAACGAAAATATACACCTTTTAAGCCATTGAATAAACTTTCAAATGTTTCATCGATAGCGAATATTTCTATTCCAAGAGGATCGTATATAGGATATTCATCTTCTTCCATAACGTTACTTTGTTAATTTCGCAGATTGATTTGCTTTTAGATACCTATAAAAGGTTGCCCGGCCGATATTCAACTCAGTTAAAATTTCATCAACCGTTTTTTCTCCTGAATTATATAATAGTGTTGCTGTCTTAGCTTTTGCTAATTTCTCTTTGGATAGACCTTTGGGTCTGCCACCAACTTTTCCTCTTGCTCTTGCAGCTACCAAGCCCGCGTTTGTTCTTTGCCTAATAATATCCCGCTCAAATTCTGCGATAGAGGCAAATAAGTTAAAAGTGAAGCGTCCGGTAGGGGTACTGGTGTCAATGCTGTCATTTAAACTTATGAAGTTTACATCGAGTTTTTGAAATTGGGCTACCAGATCAATAGATCCCGAAGTGATCTTCCTAAACGATCAAGTTTCCAAACCATAACTTTATCGCCAGGTCGTAGAATGCTGATCATTTTTTGAAGCTCGGGTCTTTGGATATTTTTGCCGGAAATATGCTCCTTGAAAATCCTATTACAGCCTGCTTTCAAAAGATCATCCATTTGTAGATCTAAATTTTGTTCTTGGGTACTTACCCTGGCATATCCAATGATCATAGCTCTAATTTGCTAAAAGATATCAATAACTTAATCAAATATAAATAAAATGAGAATGATTTATGGTACGTTTTTTTGAGAACGCTTATTTCGCATTTATAGTTGGATAAATTTAGAATTTGATTAAAATGATTTTTTTTAAATTATATCGGAAAAACGAGGGTTTTATGGAACTATAATATTTAAACGCTACGTCAAATTAAAATGATGCCTGAAATCTTCAATGCCAAATTTTTTAAACCACGATTCAGCTTTTATCACTAAAATCCAAACTGTATTTATTGCAAAACTTAAACTGATAATAACTAAATGAAAGTTTCGATCATCCTCCAGTTTTAACATTCTTAACTTATGATGATATCTTTCGGGGCTAACCTCGTCTGGATGGCAATAAAGATCGCTGTGCAAATACAATAAAGAATCACTTAACAGATGAACGATGTAAAATCTATCCTCAATTATTAAATGAACAAATTCTGTCTCCTCCGTTGTCTTCAACCTCATTTGACATTAGATAGTAACTCTATATCAACCGGGCACAAATAAATATGGCGCGGGTCAGTACTTATCCGTGTTAGAGGTACTGGTATACCCGACAAACGAAATAAGCAAGCCCACGCCAAAGCGTGAGCTTGCGCTTATTCTCCCGTCTGTCTTAAAATTACCAGTTTTCTAACACGAGATTCTTAGCGAACGCAAAGCATTCAATATTTTTTCAGCTACGCTGTTTTTTTATTTTACAAACATAATCAATATCGTGTCGTCTTTGAATTTTGTTTTATAACAAATGATCTGGTTTCTCTTGATTCGATGAACCTGTCAATAACTTCCTTGATTACCAGAAGATCCTTATGTGGGAGTTCTTTCATCCGGTTGATACTGTCATCCAACTCGTCAACATTTAATTCAGGTTTAAACATATCAATCCCTAATTTTTCAATATCTATATCAAGCGCTTTATTCAGTTTCTTCAATACAATCATAGAGGGCTTGGCCGTGTTGTTCTCATACCGAGCTATTTGCACATTGGTAATCCCAGAAAGCTTGGACAATTCTATCTGCGTCAGGCTCTTTTCAAACCTTATCTTTTTCAACCTTTCTCCAAAACGTTCCATGTATTTAACTCTTTTTTCTTTCTTGTTATATTAGATAAACTCTTTATATTTAATGATCTAATTTACTAAAAATCAATTTATTATAAAACACACATTAAAGTATATCTACCTATATTTTAATGTATACGACGTATCCAAAAAATAGCAATATGGGACGGAAAACAACGAGCGTGTTACAAAGAAGTAATTCATCCATAAAACTGTCGATTGACAATGTATTTCTAAAAATAAGTGACTTACATCTTATTCTCAATTTGAATAAAAATCTCGTAGAATTGGAAATAATCGCAGTTATCAGGACTACGAATGTCTTAAACGTATCAAATCACTATTGGGTTAGTTTATCTTCAATACCTCAAGACGTTAGAGCTAAATTTCATATAAACGAGTTAGAAGTAAAGGCCAAATATTTCGCATTATTCCCTAAGGCCCAACAGAGAAACAATCACCTAATATATTTATATCACTCATTAGAAGTCGAAATGCATAAGTCCTTCAATATTGAAGAACTATTGAGGGTAGCAGAATTTCGGTTGAATAGAGATTTCAATGGGCTAATAAACAATATACAAGCATTTACTTTTTTAGTTGATCTTAAGACAATTACAATTGAGGATAAATTCTTCCTTTATTACAGACTAATAACAAAAGGTCCAGAGAATATAGCTCCTCTCTTTGTTACAAATTCATTGAATGTGTTTAAAAATAAGCTATCTAGTTTTAAAAAAAAGGTTGGAGCGTTTTTATTCACGGCAATTACAATAATAAAAATGCCTCAATAAAATTTGATGATGTAGATATTGAAATTTTGAAAGGGTATAAGAACGGGTTCAAGGAAAGTTTTAGAACTCTCATGCGTAGTCTAAATACCAATCGCCTTAGTAGGGGGGAAAGGAAGGTGTCGTTACAAACAGTTATTTCAGCCATAAAAAATATGGATGACTATGGTATAATGTATCTGCAGCGTAACGGCTCGGAAGCCATAAACGATTTACTACTTCATCCTGCTCGAATCCAACCTGAGTTTCCTGGCGATCAATATCAAATTGATGGCACAAGACTCAATATTCCATTTTTAAATGAGGAGGGGAGGCCCGATATTTTTATTTTGGTCGCATTGATAGATGTGTATTCAAATAAAATAATGGGATATACTCTTACAAAAAGTGAAAATTTCGATAGCTATTATCAAGTTATATCTCAATCAGTAAAGGAAACCGGGTTTTTACCAGCTGAGATACTTTCAGATAATCTCCCCCGCATTGAAAAGTAAAGAAAGCGTTGTCTATTTATCTAAATTAAAAAAATGCGGCGTGTTAATCAGACAACATACCGTTTTGAACCCATCTGATAAATCTTTTATAGAAAGTTGGTTTGGAACGTTTTCTCAACTCTTTTTAAAAAATGTTCCGGGATTTTTAGGAGATGGTATCAAAAGCAAAAGAAAGGATGGCAAACCAAATTCAGATATAATAGAAAAGTATCGAAAGAAACGAGAGCTTCGTACCAAAAGGGAATTAGATGAGCTATTAAGGGCTAAGATTATCGAATATAATTCGACACGCGAATATAAAAACTCTACACCTAATTCGTTATTCGCGAATTCAGTTATAAAAAATGGAAAAAAAGTAGATGAAAGTTTGTCAAGGATAATTTTGTTTAAAGAAAAGACCTGTGAATTGACGAAAGCGGGTATCAGACTTCAAGTCAATAATAAACTGCATGAATACCTAATCTACACAGACAACATTCCATTTTTCCATAAATACTTTAATAAAGAAATAACTATACGTTACAATCCGTTGAATATGGATGTAATTTATCTATACCCAACGGATTCATTTTTTCATATTGCTACATTAAATCTTCATGTAAATTTCCCTTTGGCGCAAGTATCTCAAACAGAAGAGGACAGGAATAGAATAAGGGATTTTAGCCTAAAAAGATACGCTATGAAGAAAAAATTATTAAACATTTCCAAGCAAAGTGAGAATAAAGAAAATAATGAAGAAGCGCTTCCTATTGAATTAATATCGGAGAAGTACGATTCAAAAGAGCTCGTAACAAATTCCGTGAAGGAATATTTATTACCTGGGGGTAAAAAGAAAAAAAAAGCCCTAAAAATCAATTACAATCAAACGGTTGATGAGTCGGTTCCCTTAATTAATTTATCATTAGGCAAGATGTTTAATTTACCAGGAAGCAATAAACTTATTAACTGATGGAAGATTATAAGTTTTGTATTGACGATTTCGATTTAGATAAAATTAAGGATTATCAGATTGAAAAAATTATTGAAAGCTCAAATTTCAGAACTATCATAGGTGCCTGTCAGGACACTCTAAGATACTCCAGAATGACAGCAATTATCGGAGAGCCTGGTTTCGGAAAAACTAAAGCCTTAGAATATTTCGCAAACAACAATAAGAATGTTTATTATATAGTAGTCAAGAAAAGTATGACTCCAAAAAGTTTATACAATACAATATTGCAAACGGCTGGATGGTAAAATGCTTATAAGGAAAGTACTTTATATCATATCATTGAAAGCATAGGATACTACCTAAGTCAATCCACCAGTAAAAACTTGCTAATAATAGATGAAGCTGGTAAACTTAGTCATCGAAATCTACTTTATCTACACGATCTAAGAGATTCTGTTTTAAAGAATACCGGTATAATAATCGCAGGTCCAAAATACTTTCAAACGACTCTTTTGTCGCTTGAGAAAAAAAGAATTGAAGGCATCCAGGAACTGATGCGCCGTATTAATATTTGGATTGAACTTCAAGAAACGTTAGCTGCTGAAAAAAGAGAAATATGTAAAATATATGGAATTACAAACTCCTCATTGATAAGGTTTATTGTTGCAAATAGCTATCATTTAGGAGACGTATATAATTATATTTTCAATTTCGGTTTGTTGGTATCCAGACACAGCGATAAATAATTAAAGACATTATTTGTTTTAAACAAGGCGACACAATTTGTTTTAAACAATACATTTTTTAGCTGATTTATCTCAATCTATGTAATTAGTCCAATTTAAAATAATTTATATAATCATATAATTAATATTATGTTAAGTAATATGTATTTTAAGAAGGCCGATTACAAAAATCGGCCTTCCCTTATCGCTGTCTAATTAAAGAGCTTCAATTTGTTTTTGGATCTTATTAGCGTTAGCTGTGTCTTTTTTACCTAAATAATAAGTTTTAAGGTTATTTAATGCTTCAGGCGATTTTGGATTCAATGTAACAGCTTTATCCAGATATGGCTTAGCGGCATCAAATAATTTGTTCGCTTTAGCAACAGCTGCTTCATATTCTTTTTGTTTGTTAACCGGCAACGCATTAGCAGCATTGTAAGCTTCAATAGCCGGGTTAACCATCACAAAACCAAGGTTTAATGCAGCATCAGCATAGTTAGGATCGATCTCTAACGCTTTTTTATACATTTCAGCAGACTTAGTGAAAGACTGTTCCTTTTTAGCAGACAAAGGTGCTTTAGCAGCCGGAGTTTTTGCTTTCTTTTCATCTTTAGCGGCTAAGTCAGCTACTTTAGCATAAGTTATACCACCGTAGTAGTACAAGTTTTTGTCTTTAGGGCTGTTTGCTATAGCAGCCTCAATTTTTGAGACCGCATCAGCTTCTTTACCTTGCACCAGGTTTATCTCAATTTCACGAGAACGCAAGCTGGCGTTGCTCGGAAATTTTTGTACACCTTCTGAAACTGTTTTTAAAGCACCGGCAGTATCTTTGCTCATCAAGTAAGTGCTTGCCAAATCGTTATAAATATCTTCCTTTTTGGTGTAGTTAGTGGTAAGCAATTTTTGGTAACCACTTATCGCCATAGGTAAAAACTTAGCATCTTCCCTACCCGCGTTCGCAGCTGATAATGCTGTGTAATAGATCGCGTTAGTATCTTCAGGCAAAATTTGGCGGTAAGCGTCAAAAGAAGTATAAGCCAAAGCGTATTTACCACCCTGGTATTGTTTAACACCTTGATTTAAAGAGTATTGAGCAAGGTAGCGATTGCCATTATTGATGATCTCGGTAAGTTCTTTATCATCTTTTTTAGTATCAAGTTCTTGTGCTTTTTTCAATGCCTCTGAAGCGGCAGTTTGCAACGGAGCTGCTGTAGTTTCAACGCTATCGCGAGATGCTAATGCGGCATATATTACACCTTTAACAGCAAAAGTTAATGGTAAGTTAGCGGTTTTTTCGTGAGCGGCAGCTTTATCGATCGCTGTTTTAGCATCGTTCAAGCTTTTCAAAGCAACTGTAACAAGGCCCTCTTTAGTACTTTCATATTTTTGGTACTCTTCTTTAGCTTTGTTAAGTTCCCCTTTTTGTGCGAAGGCTGTGGTTGAAGCAAGGGCCAGCAAACCAGCCGTTAAAAGTTTAATTTTCATAAGATACTTTATCAGTTAACTGTTTAAGTTTAATATTTACTTTGTTTAATTGCCTGGTATTACCTGTACGCTGATATATCTGCTGTAATAATTGCAAGCTTTTTACATCAGTTGGCAATATTTCGGCAGCCTTTTGCAGCCACTTTGAAGCATAATATATATCCTTCAAAACGTCATCATCCTTTTTATCGATAGCGCTTTTTTTGTAGTATAGCACACCAAGGTTAAATACAGGGTCAAAAGCTACACTATTTAATTCAATGGCTTGCAAATAAAGATCTTCGGCCTTATCGTATTTTGATAATTGATCGTAACAATTAGCAGCAACAAATATAACATCCGGATTACTTTTGTATTCGGCAATAAGGTTAGGCAATAATGGTTCTAACGCTTTATAATCCTTTTTGTTGTTATATATGTTAGCCTCATCCATTAACAGGTATTTATCGCCGGGTAAAGCTGTTTTACCTCTTTTAATAATGGCAAGCGCCTTAGCGGTATCACCAACCGCCATATTAATATTCGCAGCGGTTTGTATATACTCCGGTTTAATGTTATCACCATCAATCAGCGAATTATAAAAACTGGCAGCCTGCTGTAAATTACCTAATTTGGTATTTGAGTAAGCTAAGTAAGCATTGAGGGGTTTGTAAGTCGGATCGTAGTAATTAGCGCGGCTAAAATACTTCTCGGCATTGGTAAAATCCGACTTGTTCATGTAATCAAAGCCAATACGAATGGCTGCATTGGCCAAACATTGGCGAATGAATTTCAGCTCGTCAGGATAACGATTGATCTTGGGGTGCTTGGCTAACTTATTATCTACAAATTCAGCTGTAGAGTTAAAGAAATCACCCGGCTGGTTGAGTTTATTAGTGGTATCAACCTGTAATATAGATGCATATACCAGGCCGCGATAAGTTATCTTCTCAATATTATTTGAATCCTTACGGCTGGTAATTAAGCTGTCTATTGATTTTTTCGCTCTGCCGAGCCAGTTGATATCCTTTGTTTGTTGGAAAAAACCAAGGCTGTTTGCCACAACCTTTAGCGCTTCAGACTGGCTGAAAGCTAATGGTGAGGCAAACAACATTATCAAAATGGTTAGTGTTACTTTACGGCAATGCATTCAAATTGTTATTCGTTATCGGTTTCCGGCGCTTCATTATCAGCTCCGGCTTTGGGTTCTGTACCTTCTGTATTTTCTTCAGTACCGGTATTTTCCGCTCCCTCCAATTCCGCTATCTCTTCTTCCGGATCATGCTCTACTTTCGCAACCGAGGCTATCTCGTCGTTACCTTTAAGGGTGATCAGCCTCACTCCTTGCGTTGCACGGCCCATAACCCTCAACTCGTTAATGGCGATACGTATTACAACGCCCGAACGGTTAATGATCATCAGGTCCTCAGCATCAGTAACACCTTTTATGGCTACAAGGTTTCCGGTTTTTTCAGTAATGTTTAAAGTTTTTACACCTTTACCACCACGGTTGGTAACACGGTAGTCGTCAATATCGGTACGTTTACCATAACCTTTTTCTGATACCACTAATACAGTAGTTTCAGGGTTATCAATACTGATCATTCCGATAACCTCGTCATTATCATTATCAAGCGATATACCGCGAACACCGGTAGCCGTACGGCCCATAGGCCTAACAGTCGACTCGTTAAAGCGTATAGCACGGCCCGATTTAAGCGCCATAACTATCTCACTGCTTCCGCTGGTCAGGTTTGCTTCAAGCAATGTATCTCCCTCGTTAACATTGATGGCATTGATACCATTAGCACGCGGACGAGAATATGCCTCCAAAGAGGTTTTCTTGATAGTACCTTTGCGGGTACACATGATGATGTAGTTATTCTCGAGGTATTCCTGATCTTTAAGACTGGTAAGCTTGATGTAAGCCTTGATCTTTTCTTCTTTCGGAATATTGATGATGTTTTGAAGCGCACGGCCTTTTGAAGTACGTGTACCTTCAGGTATCTCAAATACACGCAGCCAGAAACAACGACCGGCTTCGGTAAAGAACAACATGTAGTTATGGTTTGATGCCACCAACAGGTGTTCAATAAAGTCCTGATCGCGGCTGTTGCTGCCTATTGAGCCTTTACCACCCCTGCCCTGAGTACGATACTCGGTAAGTGGGGTACGTTTAATATATCCTTCGTGAGATATGGTTATTACAACATCATCATCAGAAATAAAGTCCTCAGTCTGCATTTCGGCTGATGAGTGTACCATTTCGGTTTTACGTTCATCACCAAATTTCTCCTTAACCTCAAGTAACTCGTCTTTAATGATTTGCATACGCAGGCCTTCATCAGCAAGTACCGATCTTAAGTAGTTTATCTGCTCCATTAATGCAGCGTACTCGTCTTTAATTTTATCACGCTCCAGTCCGGTTAAACGGCGCAGGGTCATGTCTAATATCGCACGTGCCTGAATATCGCTCAGTCCGAATTTCTCTATCAAACCTTCACGGGCTTCATCAGGTGTTGATGATGCACGGATCAGTCTGATAACTTCATCCAGGTGATCAAGCGCTATCAGTAAACCCTCTAAAATATGCGCGCGCTTTTCGGCCTCGGCAAGTTCATATTTTGTACGGCGAATAACAACCTCGTGCCTGTGCTCAACAAAGTGATGGATCATGTCCTTCAGGTTGAGCAGCATTGGCCTGCCTTGTACCAGCGCGATGTTATTTACGCTGAACGATGTTTGCAGTGAAGTATATTTATAAAGATTGTTTAATACGATAGCTGCGTTGGCATCACGTTTTATCTCGTAAACCACACGTATACCTTCGCGGTTTGATTCATCACGTATAGCCGAAATGCCTTCAAGCTTTTTCTCGTTAACCAGCTCGGCGGTACGTTCAATCATTACCGCTTTGTTTACCTGGTAAGGTATCTCGCTAACTATAATGCGTTCACGGTCGTTATTATAAGTTTCAATTTCGGCACGGGCGCGGATAACAATACGGCCACGGCCTGTTTCAAAGGCCTGTTTGGCACCCTCGTAACCGTAAATTATACCACCCGTTGGAAAGTCAGGCCCTTTGATGTATTGCATCAACTCCGGAACTTCTATCTGGCGGTTATCAATCAGTGCTACAGTGGCATTTACAATCTCGGTAAGGTTATGCGGCGGCATATTGGTTGCCATACCTACAGCGATACCCGATGCACCGTTAACCAGCAGGTTAGGTATTTTTGATGGAAGAACGGTTGGCTCCTCCAGCGAGTCGTCAAAGTTTAACTGGTAATCAATAGTATCCTTATTGATATCGGCCAGCATCTCCTCAGCAATTTTTTGCAGCCTTGCCTCAGTATAACGCATTGCCGCGGGTTGGTCACCATCTATTGAGCCATAGTTACCCTGGCCTTCAACAAACGGGTAGCGAAGGCTCCAGTCCTGCGCCATACGCACCATGGCATCATAAACTGATGTATCGCCGTGCGGGTGATACTTACCTAATACCTCACCAACAATACGTGCCGATTTTTTATACGGCTTATTGCTGGCCAGGCCCAGATCAAGCATACCATAAAGTACACGCCTGTGAACGGGTTTTAAACCATCGCGCACATCGGGCAGAGCCCTTGATACGATAACCGACATTGAATAGTCAATGTAGGCCGATCGCATCTGTTCATCAATATTAATCGAAATTATACGGTCTTCGTTTTGTGGATTGTCGTTTCCTGTTTCGTCAGCCATTTTATGTTATATGTAGAACTCTTCTCTTATTCGCCGCTTGTAATTGAAATTACGGCGACCTGCGAAGTTAAGAATTAATATGATTTTTGGCACGGATGTTAGTAAAAACAGCCGATGTGCACAATATGCTGTAAGGCATAAGGTTAAGGGTTACTTTACCTTTTTCCAATACTCCTCAACAGCTGCACCATTAGGTAATGTACCCTTAAATTTCAGCGTATCGTTACTTATGATATAGGTATAAACTATGGTTTTATTTAATGTTTGCGATGGCTGGCTGCAATACGTTTGGGTTTCAAAACAAGTATCGGCTTTTAGTTGATATTCGCCCACCTCATATTTAACCGCCTTTTCTCCGGATTCGTGCACAAAAGCTACAAAGTTTTTCTTTTTGTATTTACGCTGTAAGGTATACTCAGTTGGCGCTGCCGATAACTTGCCGTTAAACATACCACCGCAATATTGCCACACACCCTTTAATGATGCATCATTAAATGAACTGCACACGGCCATTATAGCCACACAAACTATCAGTCGCTTTATCATTACTCGGCCCAGTTTATTCCTTTTTTTAATAACGATAAGGTGTGCTCCTCATTGCTGCCGGCTGCCGGGATATGGTTGTAAACCCACTTAGCGGTTGGCGGCAGGCTCATTAATATTGATTCGATACGACCATTGGTTTCGAGGCCGAATTTGGTACCGGCATCATACACCAGGTTAAACTCGGCATAACGGCTGCGGCGCAGGTATTGCCATAACTGATTTTCTTCGGTAAATGGTGTATTACGGTTACGCTCCACCAATTCAGTATAAATAGGAATGAATGAGCGACCAAGATTTTTAGAGAACTCAAATATATCCTCCCAGCTTACTTCGTCAGTAGCGGTAAGCCTGTCGTAAAATATGCCGCCTACGCCACGGGTTTCGTTACGGTGTTTGATGAAGAAATAATCATCGGCCCATTGTTTAAAGCGATGATAAAACTCGGGATGGCACGAATCACAAACCGATTTTAGATAAGCATGAAAATATCGCGCGTCGGCGTCTATCACATAATGCGGTGTTAGGTCGATACCGCCACCAAACCAGCGCAAAGGTTGCTTGTCCGGATCATTGGTTGGCATTTCAAAATACCTGATATTCATGTGGATGATAGGCACCCAGGGTTGATTAGGATGAATAACGATAGATACCCCCGTAGCAAAAAACTCATCATTCTCTACCTTAAGCGCCCTTTTCATAGTATCAGGCAATTGCCCGTATACAGCCGAAAAATTCACGCCGCCCTTTTCGAAAATGCTTCCGTTTTGCATAATGCGGGTAATACCGCCACCACCACCATCTCGTTGCCATTGCTCCTCCTCAAATCTGCTTTGGCCATCAACAGCCTCTAAGGCAAGGCAAATCTCATTTTGGATGATACGGTAGTCTGCCGCTATTTGTTCTTTGCTTATCATTGAGGGCAAAAGTAACTATTTTGTTAAATGAACAAGCATTTTGAGCTAATGGTGTAATTAGCTCTCCATATAATCAAGATCCTTATTAAAGCTTTCCTTCAACTGGCTCAACGCGAAAAGCGACAGGCCTATCAGTATAAAAAGCATAATATAACCACTTGTTATACGGCCATAATTTTTCACCAGGGCATCAAACGCGAAGTTGATAGGTATCAACGCCCCACGAACAAAGTTAGGCACCGTTGTAGCCACCGTTGAGCGTATGTTCGTACCGAACTGCTCGGCAGCGATGGTATTAAATGTAGCCCAATAACCTATGCAAAAACCGATAACAAAACTCAGCCACATAAATTTATCGGGTGTTATGCCTTTGGCATTCAGGTAAACCACCACACTAATGGTTGATGCTATCTGGAAGATCAGCATAGTTAGCTTGCGCGATTTGGTAATCTGCGCCAACACACCGGCAAAAATATCGCCTATAGAAAGGCCGATGTAGGTAAACATTACACCCGTACCAGCGCTTAGTGGCTCGGTTGACCCCAGCTCTTTACCAAACTCGGGCGCCTGAGTAATGAGTACGCCTACTATATACCATAACGGAGCGCCTATGAGTATGCAGCAAATGTATTTGAAGAAACGCTTACGATCATTAAACAGCATCATTAAGTTACCTTTTGATACCGAGCTTTGCTCTGCACGTTTGTACATGCCCGATTCAAATGTACCCATGCGCAACAGCAAGAGTACGAAGCCAAGTCCGCCACCTGTAAAGTATGCCGTGCGCCAATCCTCCTTGCCTACCAATGAGGCCACAACCGCGCCAAATAAGCCTATGGCGGCCACTATGGTTGTGCCATAGCCGCGTTTTTCCTTACTTAATGTTTCGGTTACCAGGGTAATGCCTGCCCCAAGCTCACCGGCCAGGCCAATGCCCGCAATAAAGCGGATGATGGCATACGTATTTACATCGTGCACAAAGCCATTGGCAATATTGGCCAGCGAGTACAACAGTATCGACCCGAACAGAACCTTTATACGGCCAAACTTATCGCCAACTATGCCCCAAACAATACCGCCAAGCAGTAAACCGAGCATTTGCATATTGATGATGAATACCCCTTCGTGCTGTATATCCGCTTCGGGTACGCCAATATCCTTTAAGCTTTGTATGCGTACAATTGAAAATATGATCAGATCGTACAGATCAACAAAGTAGCCCAGCGCGGCCACCAGTACCAGGAATACAACGTTGCGCGATTGCTTGCGCGAAAGTTCATCAGCCATTAAAATTCGAGTTGGTGTGTTTGAGCGGTAAACTTAAAATTTTTCCATAAAAAAACCTCTGTACATATAGCACAGAGGTTTACTAAATATGAAAAGAAATATCTTATACTTTTTTTACTTTGACGGCCTGCGGGCCTTTCTTGCCATCCTCCACATCATATTCTACAGAATCATTATCTTTAATAGCGTTTACGCCGCCCTGAACATCTTTAAAGTGTACAAAAAGATCTTTACCTTCTTCGGTAATAATAAAACCGTATCCTTTTTGTGTATTAAACCATTTTACTTTTCCAGTTTTCATATAAAATATCGTATTAAGTTATAGTGACAAGAATTTTTACTAAAACCAAACTGAATATAAAACGGATTGATAATCAGAGCGGAATAGACAAATCTATCTATCAAATATAAAAAATTATTAATCCAAATAAAATTATTTATTCGGCTGTGGAGTTAAACGTAAATATGGCTTTACTTCTGTGTAACCTTTCGGGAATTTCGCAGGTATATCCTCAGTTTTAATAGCGGGCACAACTACAACATCCTCCCCTTCTTTCCAGTCGGCCGGGGTGGCTACACTGTAGTTAGCGGTAAGTTGCAATGAATCTATCACGCGTAATATTTCCTGAAAGTTTCTGCCGGTAGATGCAGGGTAAGTAATGATCAGTTTAATACTTTTATCGGGCGCTATAATGAACAGCGAACGCACTGTCGCGGTTAATGATGCGTTAGGATGGATCATATCATACGATTCAGCAATTTCACGATTTTCGTCCGCGATTATCGGGAAATTTACTTCCACATTTTGTGTTTCGTTTATGTCGTTAATCCAGCCCTTGTGCGATTCAACACCATCAACACTCAAGGCGATAACCTTAACATCGCGTTTGTCAAACTCCTGTTTTAGCGATGCGGTACGGCCAAGCTCGGTTGTACAAACCGGTGTATAGTCCGCCGGGTGTGAAAATAGCACTCCCCAGCTATCGCCTAAATATTCATAAAAATCTATTTCACCTTCTGATGTTTGCGCTTTAAAGTTTGGCGCTTTGTCTCCTAATCGTAAGCTCATGATAAATGTATTTTGGGTTTATTGATGCTAAGTTATATTGATTTAAATAGAATATCTACAAATTCTATGGATTTTTTTCTGAGCATCTACAGATAATGATACTATCATGACGACAGACACAAAAAAAGAGGCCACCCTCTCAGGTGGCCCCCACATCAAACCAACTCTATTATGAAAAACAAAACTTATTATTTTACAGCGATCTCTCTGGCCTGTACTTTGGCTTCTTCTTTTTTAGCCACATTAAGTTTCAGGATGCCATCGGTATAATCAGCTTCAATGCGTGATTGATCGGCAGTTTCAGGCAAGGTAAATGAGCGTACAAATGAGTTGTAGCTGTATTCGCGTTTGCTGTATTTTTTACCTTCGTCAACATTTTCCGCTTTTTTCTCAGCAGCAATACTCAGTACGTTCTTATCCAGATTGATCTTAAAATCTTCTTTCTTTAAACCAGGTACAGCTAATTCAATGTGAAATTCATTTTCGGTTTCGGCAATATTAACCGCCGGAACGCGTGATGATAAACGATCGCTTACAAAAGCATCATTCAAAAATGAATCGAATACATCGCTAAAGAATGGGCTTACCGGACGTGTTTTGTGATTGCCAAATTTTACTAAAGTCATTTTTATATCCTCCTAAGTGTTTTTATTTTTTTATATTAACTTCGTTGCTGTATGTTCAACTGTTATACCAACTCAGTTTTCGGCATACACAGCCGACATTTTGTCGGTTAATACCAATATCTATCTGACTTTTTGACAATAATGACTGAAAATCTATCATACTATCGCTTTAAAACAGACATCCCAATCCGCTTTTCGGATCTTGATGCGTACGGGCATGTAAATAACGCCGTGTATCTTACCTACTTTGAGATAGCACGTTCAAGCTATTGGAGTGAAGCTATTGGATGGGATCAAAAAATGGCCGGGGTGATTTTGGGCCGATCAGAGATCAATTATTTGAAACCGCTTACGTTGAATGATAAGATATCGTGCTACGTACGTACTACCCGCATAGGCAACAGCAGTTTTGATATGATGCATGTATTGGTGAAGCATACACCCCACGGCGAAGAAATATGCACAACCGGCAAAACAGTATGTATCAGTTATGACTATACTTCAAACAGATCAGTAGCTATACCACTAAGCGCACGCCAGCGTATGATAGAGTATGACGAACCTCCGTTAATATTAAACACTAATTAATTATCGCCTTTGTTATAAGTTATTCGCACAGCCGAGTGGTTAACCGGGCCACTAAGCGGTGGATGCATCTTTTTAAGTAATACATCAACCTGTTCAACAAATGGGTATTGAGTAGTAACCTGGTTGATAATAGCTTGTGCTACGGTTTCTATTAGCTTACGAGTTTCGCTCATTTCGCTGCGGCAAATGGAATGAAGGGTTTCGTAGTTAACAGTATGAGTTATATCATCAGCAGATAATTCGTCGACAGGTTTAAACGCAACGGAAAGATCGACGATAAACCGCCCCCCTATTAATTGTTCTTCCTGATAAAAGCCATGGTAGGCAAAAAATTCAACACCGTTTAAACTTACTGTAAGCATCGGGCAAAATTAAAAATTGTTAAGTACACTATTCTACAATAATTAAAATCGTGGGCTACCACAACCTTGTATCAAGTTTTTACGTACAATAACGCCCTCGAAATATTTTAAATATTAGTTACTTTTTTTAAATACAACTATTAGTAATAATTATAAAATACATATATTTGTTACAAACTATTGGTTGTATCTCCTTGGCTATCTGTTTAAAAAATTTAAACCCTAAGGCAAACTGCGTTTACTTGCAGTTATGTTTTTGTGCGTTATTTTTCGCAATAACATCGTGCAAGCCAAAACCCAAAACAAGCAACCAAAGATTCTCTCCCGAATTTCAAAAAGTTTTAGATCAAGGCACCAAATTATTACAGGACGGTAAAAACACCGAAGGCTTACGATATATTGATTCTGGATTTCTAACCGTGCAATCGCCCACCATTGGCGATAATGTAAGGAAATATGGCTTACATTATATGGTATTACGTCGTGGCCAGGGCGAGGTTGAAAAAAGTCTGCCGTATGCTGATTCAATGGTGCAATATGCTACCCGTGATAAGCGCGATAAATTTTATGCGGAAAATCTTGCTGAAGCAAGTTTTTCAAAGGGAGATGCATTATTTGACCTGAAACGTTATGCCGAAGCGTATCATCAGTATTATGAAGCTTATCTTTCAGGACAAAATTCACTTAACCGTATTACGCTAAGCGAATTTACTTACCGTATGGGCCTCATCATGTTCAGGCAGGGCAATTACCGTTTATCCGAAAAGTATTTTCAGGACAGTTATAACCAAAGCTACGAGAATGGTGAATTTAACCTGTTTTATCGCCGCCAGGAGATACTTGATAATATTGGCCTTTGCTACAAAAAATTAGGGCAAAATAACGCAGCCTTAAAGTATTTCAACAAAGCACTGAAGTACATTAATGATAATGAGCCGTATTACCGTGGTAATGATGGGCAGCCTGTATACCGGCCTAAAGTAGTTGGCGATCATTTTGATGTGGCTCGTGGTGTTATTTATGGCAACATGGCCGAGGTATACCAACGCCAGGGCAAACTTGCCGAAGCCGCGGAGCTACTAAAAAAGAGCATAGCGATCAACCTACGTAAAGGAAACGATAGTAATGATGCTCAGCTTACGGAGATAAAACTCGCCAAGTTATATTTTCAACGTAATGAGATTGATTCGCTCAAAGCGATACTGGATATAATAAAATCACAATTTGATACCTTAAAGAATGAAGAAGCCATTGCCGACTGGAACCAGTTGATGGCCAAGTATTATTTAAGGCAGCAAAAGTTTGATGTAGCTTACAAATACCTGGAGATTTATGATGCTAAAAAGGATTCGATCAATAAAAAACTAAGCGACCTAATCGCCAGTGATGTTACTAAGCAGGTTATCAATTATGAAAATCAGCGCAAGATCACCTCATTAAGCAATAACAACAAATCGCAGCGTATATATTTAATTGCCGCTATAATAACCGGCGCTTTGTTATTATTGGTCGTATTCCTGATCTATCGTAACTGGAAACGCTCTCGCCATGAATATATGGTGGTTAACCAGCTGAATGAGCAGATCAACGAGCAAAACAACATACTGGCCAAAGCACTTACCGAACTCAATATCAACAGTCGCGAAAAGGACAGGATATTGCGTACCGTAGCGCACGATCTTCGCAATCCGCTGGGCGGAATTGCTTCATTAACCACAATAATGATAGATGAGGGGCACCTCACTACCGATCAGCAGGAGCTTATTAAATTAATTAAGGAAACCTCGTATAACTCGCTTGAATTGATCAACGAGATAATGGAGATAGCCAACAACAGCAGCAAGCCGCTGAAAATGGAGCAGGTTGAAATAAACTCGCTTGTAAGCAATAGTGTTGAGCTTTTACGCTTTAAAGCGGCAGAAAAGAAGCAAAATATAGAATTACACCTGCTCGACCATAATACAGAACTGTGCATTAGCCGTGAAAAAATATGGCGAGTGATAAGCAATTTGATAAGCAACGCCATCAAATTCAGTCAGTTTGGTGAAACCATAAATGTATATGTTACCGAGGATGCCGATGGTATAAATATATCGGTTAATGACCGTGGTATAGGCATACCTGACGATCTTAAAAATCAGATATTCAACATGTTCACTGATGCCAAACGCCCCGGCACCGGTGGCGAAAAATCGTTCGGCCTTGGTTTATCTATCTGTAAACAGATAGTAGAGAAGCATAACGGCCGTATTTGGTTTGAAAGCGACAGCGAAAAAGGCACCACATTTTATGTGAAATTGCTTACCACTCCGGCTGCGGCTTAAAATTTATCAACAAAGTATACGTTTTATTAATGTTGTGTTAAACCTTAACGCATGGTTTAACGTATACGCAAGTATATATCCCTATGTGTTAAAACAAAATTTGAAACCAATAGCTTATGGAAGCTAATTTCGTTAATTCATTTTCGGTACTTAGCGGCGCAGAGGGCGGCTTTAAGCATATTAGGCACAATGGCATGAAAGAGCCCGGCACTCCCAAAAAGGAAAGTAAGACTGCAACAATTTTAAACTTGCAGCCCGAAAGCAAAGATCGCAGCAAAACGCTGTATTCTATCGCTCATGATCTAAAAAATCCGCTTGCGGCAATTATATCATTAACTGAGCTTGTACTACGCAGAGGCGAGCTTACCGAGGAGATAAAGGAATACATTAACCATATACGCAAAATATCATGCAGCTCGCTTGAGTTTACCGAGGACGTGATCTATTCAGCCAATATTGAATCGCAAGCCAACAGTATGAAGCTTTGCGATATTAATGAGATAGTATCTGAAGCGCTTGATCCGTTAACATATAAAGCGCTCGAAAAAAATCAACAACTATCATTCGACTCCAGCCATGCTGCTGCCGAAGCTGTTGTAAATAAAGCGCAGCTAACACGCGTATTCAGCAATATTATTGGCAACGCCATCAAATTTACTGAGGATGGTAAAAATGTACATGTTGCGGTAAGTAACTTAACCGATTATGTTTTGGTAAGTGTTAAGGATGAAGGTATTGGTATACCTGATAAGATACGCGCGCATATTTTCGACCCGTTCACACACGCTAAACGAGATGGTACAGCGGGTGAAAGTTCATCCGGACTGGGATTATCTATCTGCCTGCAAATAGTTGAAAAGCATCATGGTAATATATGGTTTGAAGATGTAGCCGACCAGTCAGGTACTATATTTTTTGTACGTATACCCAAAAAGTGATCGGTTAGGTTATGCTCCTAAAAAGTCAGCATACCATTTGCCTGAGCCTTTTACAATGCGTTGTTGTGTAGTAAAATCAATATAGATCAACCCGAAACGTGGGTGGTAGCCTTCGGCCCATTCAAAGTTATCGGTAAGAGTCCATATAAAGTAGCCATCAACATTGCAGCCTTCGTTTTTAGCTTTTAACACTTGCTGAAGATGGGTTTGTAAGTACTCAATTCGTTTAGGATCGTGTACCTCATTATCCTTAACCGTATCCGGAAAGGCAGCGCCATTTTCGGTGATGATCAGTTTTTTGACGCCTTTATAAGCATCAAACTTTTTGATCACCTCGTATATGGCAGGTGGATATACCTCCCATCGCATATCAGTTAATTGCACTCCCCTGTTTTCGGCTTTTACTAATTTAGCGCCTATGTATGGCGTAAAGAATGAATATTTTACAATTTCGCGGGTATAGTTTTGTATACCGATAAAGTCAAAATCAAAACTTAGTCTATCCTCATCACCAGGATAAAAGTATTTGTGCAGTTTTTTTAACACCGGCAAATCATCCATCGGGTAACCCAACCCAAGTATGGGCTCAATAAATAAACGGTTAATAAGCGCGTCGGCACGCTTTGCCGCGTTAATGTTTCGTGGATGTGTGGAGTACGGCTCAATGTGTGAGCAGGAAAATGTAGTGCCGATATTTGCCAGCGGGCATAACTCACGCAGTATTTTAGCGCCGGCAACAATGCTCAGCACTGCATGGTGTATTGCCGGTAAAAAGCTACCTAAACCTGTTCGACCAGGGGCATGTATGCCTAAAAAATATCCGGCTCCGGTAAAAACAGCAGGCTCGTTCATCACCATCCAGTTTTTTACCCTATCGCCAAATGCATTTGCACAAATGGTAACCAATTCGGTAAACCAATCAACTACATCGCGATTTGTCCAGCCGCCTTTATCTTCAAGCACCTGCGGCAAATCCCAATGATATAGAGTTATCCAAGGCTCAATACCCACCTGCAGACAATAATCAATTACACGATTGTAATGATCTATGCCTTGTTGATTAATCTCGCCGGTTCCGTTAGGCAAAATACGTGTCCAGGCTACGGAAAAACGAAAGTTTGGGATGTTGAGTTGCTTGATCAAATCAATATCCTGCTGGTAAGTGTTATAGAAATCGCAGGCTGTTTGCGCGTGATCACCATTGAGTATTTTACCTTTCTTGGCGGTAAAATTATCCCATATTGATTCACCCTTTCCATCATCAGAGCATGAGCCCTCGGTTTGAAAAGCCGCAGTAGATACCCCCCAAGCAAAATCATCACCAAATGATTGCCTGAGCAGTTTTATATTTTGGGTAGACGTATCCATTAATTTGAGCTATAAAGCAGCTCAAAATGTGTATTTAAATTGTATTTACAAAGCAATTTGTAACACATTAATGAATAAACGATGAGCGCATACTTTTTAAAACCATCCATTCGCGCAAGTGGCCGAACAGGTAGGTTATGAATTTTAATGCTTTCATAGTAGTTGCATTTAGTTATATAAAGCTACGGGGCTTTTGTCAAATTACTGTACAATTCCTGTTATCAGATTGTTAATAAGCAAAATACTGACAATATTAAGGCAGTTCAAACATCCTTACCTGATTACATTTGCCCTATGCTGAATTTAAAGAAGTATTTTATAACCTTATTTGATTACGATTATAACTGTAATACCCTATTTAATACTATGCTGATGCAGCCTAATGCTTCAACACAGGCTGTAAAAATAATGGCTCACTTATTGGTAACTCAACATACCTGGTTAAACCGCTGCAAAGGGCTTGAAAATCCGCCTGATGTGCAGATATGGCCAGCCTGGAAACCGGTAACATTCAGCCCTGTTCTAAATCAGAACCATGACGACTGGACGGTGTTCTTATCAAACCTGAAGGATGATCAATGGACCGAGATCATCAACTACAAAACAACACAAGGTGTACCTTATGCTGATAGTCTGATCAATATAATAACCCATGTGGTTAATCACGGTACGCACCACCGCGCGCAAATAGGTCAGCTATTAAAAAATATGAATAATGTACAATTACCCCATACCGATTACATTGCTTTCATCAGAGAATAACTTGCCTATATTTGCCTGAGAATTTTGTTATGAAGAAAATCTGTTTTTTGCCTTTGCTTGTAATTTTGGCTGCCGGTTGCGGTAATCAGGAAGATGATAAAGCGCAGGAAAAAAAGTTGTTTGATGAGGTGATAGAGATCCATAACGAGGTAATGAATTACGAGGGTATGATACTCGAGAACAAAACCAAGCTGGATAGCTTTGTAAAAGTGGTTAACATACCTGCTATTAAGGATTCTGCAATATTGTTAAGTAAGAATCTCGCCGGTGCCGATGAAGCCATGGCCGATTGGATGCACAAATTTGAGCCTGATTATTCTGCTAAGCCTCACGATGAAACAATGAGATACCTGGCCGGGCAAAAAGTAAAGATATCCGAGGTTGATTCAGTAACTAAAAAAGCCATCAAAGCATCGTGGCAGTTTTTATCAAGTCATAAATAATGATCAAGTATTTTTTTATTCCTTTAGCGATTGTAGTCGCGCTGAGCTCTTGTAAATTCAACAGTTCAGAAAATAAGAAACTGCCTATTTTCGGCGAGCGCGAAGCCGTTACAAAAACGGTTAACGGCCAGCAACAAACAGATACGGTCTATCATACCATTCCATCATTCAGCTTTGTAAATCAATATCGTGATAGCATTACCGATAAAAGCTTGGAAGGTAAAATTTACGTGGCTGATTTTTTCTTTACCACCTGTCCATCAATTTGCCCGGTTATGCATCGTAATATGCTTAGCGTGTACAATAAATTTAAGGATGTGGGTGATGTAAGCATATTATCATTTACCATTGATCCTAAATATGATAGTGTGCCTGTACTGAAAAAGTATGCAGATGCGCTTAACATCACAGGCAACAGTTGGTGGTTGGTTCAGGGTAAAAAAGACGAAACCTATGGCTTAGCCAAAAGCTACCTGGTTACTACACCTCGCGAAGATGTTAAGGAGAAGTTCATTCATGATGGTTACTTCATTTTGATTGATAAGCAAAAACGCATCCGTGGATCATACATCGGTACTGACGAAAAGGAAGTGGCCAAACTGATAGAAGATATACAAACCCTACGTGCCGAACCTGAACAGCAAGGTAAATGAAAAAAGCGTGGGTAATATTTACAACTTTGTTGGCTGTGATCATCATAGCGGCGTCCTGCCAAAATGAACAACAGATTGAATACACCCGTTATTACACCGGAGGCAAGTTGCTTTATCAGCAAAGTTGCCAAAATTGTCATGGTAGCAAAGGCGAAGGGCTTTCGGCATTGATACCCCCGCTTACAGATACCGCGTACATCAGCAAAAACCGCACTAAGCTGGCCTGTATTATGCAAAATGGCATGAGCGGTTTTATCAGTGTACACGGAAAGATGTACGATAACAAGATGCCCCCATCCGGCCTCTCTCCTATTGAAATTGCTAAGGTTGCCACCTACCTGGGTAACTCATTCGGTAACAAAACCGGCTTGATCAGTGTTGAACAGGTTGAGAAGGATTTGAAGGAATGTAAGTAGTATTTCAGATCATAGTTGATGGTTCATGGTTAATAGAAACATGTTTTAGCTCCCATCAATTCCCTATGAACTATCAACTATGATCCATGAACTAAACTAAAAACCCTATCTTTACGCCTGCAAAACGTTCTATCGCTCCGTTTAGGCGGGGAGGAAAGTCCGGGCAACGCAGAGCATCCTGCTTCCTAACGGGAAGGCGCCGGCAGCCGGCGACAGCAAGTGCCACAGAGAATATACCGCCCGCAAGGGTAAGGGTGAAAACGTGAGGTAAGAGCTCACGGCTTTTCCGGGCGACCGGGATCGCGGTAAACCTCAGGAGTTGAAAGACCAAATAGGTCCTGATCAGTGAAGTTGCTCGCTTCCGTGCCGGTTTTACTATCGGGCATCAGGATGGGTAGGTTGCTTACGAGCCTGTTAGCAATGGCAGGCCCAGATAAATGATAGAAGCCATAAGCAATTATGGAACAGAACCCGGCTTATAATTTTGCTGCTGATAATGACCCTGTTGTGTTTTACACAGCGGGGTTTTTTATTTTCAAAAAACTAAAAGTGTTTATTTTTGTATACATATATTAGCATACAAATTCTTTTTGAATCCACACCTTAAAATACCGAGTAAGTTTTTGAACTTTTATACAAATGGCTAAAATTTTAATTATTGACGATGAGCGGGCGATCCGCAGCACCTTGCGCGAAATTCTGGAATATGAAGATTATCAGGTTGAGGATGTAGACAATGGCATTGATGGGCTGGAGATGATCCAGAATAATGATTACGACCTTGTACTGTGTGATATTAAAATGAACCGCATGGATGGCATGGAAGTATTGCAGGAAGGTTTGATAATTAAGCCCGATCTGCCATTCATCATGATATCAGGCCATGGCACTGTTGAAACCGCTGTTGAAGCCAGTAAAAAAGGCGCTTTCGATTTCATATCAAAACCACCCGATCTTAACCGTTTACTGATCACTGTTCGTAACGCGCTCGATCGTGGTAGTTTGGTGGTTGAAACCAAATCGTTAAAACGCAAGGTATCAAAGGTTCGTCCTATACTTGGCGATTCGCAGGGCATCAGCAAGATAAAGGAAACCATTGAACGCGTAGGCCCTACTGATGCCCGTGTGCTTGTTACCGGTGCCAATGGTAGCGGTAAGGAATTGGTTGCACGCTGGTTACACGAAAAATCAAATCGTACCAATGCTCCTTTAATTGAAGTAAACTGTGCTGCTATACCATCTGAATTAATCGAGAGCGAACTTTTCGGCCACGAAAAGGGCTCGTTTACCTCAGCTATAAAACAACGTATAGGTAAGTTTGAATCAGCCAGTGGCGGTACTTTGTTTTTGGATGAGATTGGCGACATGAGCCACTCGGCACAAGCCAAAGTATTACGCGCCTTGCAAGAGAGTAAAATAACCCGTGTAGGCGGCGAAAAAGAAATTGATGTTGATGTGCGCGTTATCGCGGCGACCAATAAAGATCTGTTAAAGGAAATTGAGGACGGCAACTTCCGTATGGACTTGTACCACCGCCTGAGCGTTATTTTGATACACGTACCACCATTAGCCGAACGTAAGGACGATATACCACTGCTTACCCAAAGCTTTTTAGATGAGATATGTGGTGAGTACGGCATGCCTACCAAACGTATATCTGACGGCGCTCTGGAAGCACTGAAATCCCTGCCGTGGACAGGTAACATACGCGAGCTGCGCAATATGGTTGAGCGATTGATTATCATGAGTGATAAAATGATTACCGAGAATGATGTACGCTCATTCGCTAACCCATCAGCACCGGCTGCCCCTGTTAACGGCGCACAGCCTGCTGCACCGCAAACAGATTTTAATCAGTTCAAAAACTTCCAGGAATACAAGGATTTTGCCGAGCGCGAATTCATAAAATTCAAACTGGAAAAAAACAACTGGAATGTATCAAAAACAGCTGATGATATTGATATTCAGCGAAGTCACTTATACAGCAAGATTGAAAAATACGGCTTAAAACGTGGTGAGTGATCACTAAAACATTAGCCAACAAAAAAGCGATAGGTTATGTACCTATCGCTTTTTTTGTTGCTCTACATGCGCTTTTATTTGCATTAATATAGGCGTAACTCCGTTGGTCTTTATCTCGAATATCGTTGATAGCACCATCCCCAATTTACCCGGCGGAAAGCCTTTATTGTGCAACCATTCGAGATAATAAACCGGTAGATCACACAACAAAGTTCCTTTATATTTACCGAACGGCATTTTCATGGTCACTGCATCAATCAGCACTTGTTTATCGGGTACAATATTTTCCACCCGGTAAATATACTATCTTTTACCTACCGCCTTGGTTATAATAAATGCAACGGCTGCTGCGCCAAGTGCAAAAGCTGCTGTTTTTAATTTTAGGTTGACGGTTTCTGTGTACGATGGTACATACTTTACACCGGTTTCATCGGCCATGGCAGCACGTTTAATATAGCGGCCATGCTTTGGTACTGCCAATTCTCTGAAGTTATTAGCCAGATAGCTCAATGCGGTTTGCAATTCCTTACCCCGCATCACAAAACCATGCCCGGTTGCTGCTATACGAGGTTGCAAAGCAGCCAATTTACGTACTGAACGCTCGGCGGCATGCCAATCGGTGGTCATATATTTTGGTGGGCCTGATAGATGTTTATTAAAGTTGAGCGCGTTCACCATTGATTCGGTATGCGTAGTGGTAAAAGCGTCACCGGCAATAAGCGTGGTGTTCAGCGGTAAAAATAATGAGATGTGCCCCGGAGTATGGCCGGGCGTGTGTATCACTTTCCATTCGGGCAATTCAGGTATACCTTCATATTTATCTATCGGTATAACTTTATTACCCAGGTTTATCGGTTTGTTAGGGTACGACCACGACATTAAACTCATTAATCCCCCACCTACTCCCGGATCGGCAGGCGGATAAGAGGATTTTCCCGTCAGGTATGGTAACTCCATCGGGTGAGCGTATACCGGCACATTCCAGTATTTCAGCAATTCTTCTAAAGCCCCCACGTGGTCAAAATGGCCATGTGTAAGTACTATAGCAGCGGGTTTGGTACCGGGGCCAAAAATACTTTCGGCCATGGCAATAATGCGTTTGGCTGTGCCACGTAAGCCAGCATCAACCAATACCCAACCCTTACCTGCCCCGCGCCTGTTGGCTATCATATAAACATTAACAAAGGTTACCTTCATCCCCCACACATTTTGGGCAACCTGAAAATAATTGGTCTTTTTCCTCATAATTCAAATAGATGTATTATATACAAACAATGCTTTTTATTTAATGGTTTTAATAAAAAGCATTACACATTTAACAATTACGAATTGTATTGTTAAATAAATGCAACAACAAATATTATTCAACAGTATTGCTATCATAACAATACTTTAAACATTACTACCATGAACGAAGAATTTGAAGCCATTTTAACCGGCTCGGACGGGCTAATTGACGGCATTGTTACCTCAGTAAATCAGGAGGTTGGTGAAGGATTTATCTTCAGATCAATTGATGGCACCTTAGAAATTATTATTGCCCGTAACGAGCGTGGCCATTGGGAACGCGTGGCGGGCAGCGAGCCTTATTTTTCGGGATGGGTTGATGAACTTGCTGAGCAAATAGCAAACAACAAATAACGTTTACTTGAGAGCTTAAAAATTCAAAAGCCGCTTAATTTAATACTAAGCGGCTTTTTTGTGATGGATTTAAGTATAGAGTAACTTAATCTGGTTGTTTCTTATTTACTGTCCATTCAGCCATCTGGAAATCGCGGCTACCATTGTTAGCCTTGATGCTAACCCTGTAATGTTTGTAAGCCACATTATTATTAAAGTGATATAATTTACGTTGGAAACGAGCCGTAAAATTTATACCCGACCGGCTATCCAGGTTAATCCATTTAATACCATCTTCTGAACCTGCCAGTATCCATGTTTTTGGATCACGGTCTGGTGAGTCATTTGCTGATGTCATGGTATAAGCACCGGCGACAGCAGGAGTATCAAGCTCAAACCTCATCACTAAATCGCCTGCGAAACCCGATTGAAGGAATTTGGAATTCACATCGCCATCAACCACTTTCTTTGAACCCTCACCACCGTTAGGTCCGGCACCATTATCGCGCGATACGGTTAATACCCCACCAATCGTTAAAAAGTAGTTTTCACCCACCTTGGTCGGGTCAAAATTAGGGTCGGCTACCTTCAAGACAATTTCACGGCTTGCTGAATAACCTTGAGAATTACGCGTGGTTAATACTACGTGGTAGTCACCATCAAATACATATCTGTGAGATGGAGCTTCTTCCGTTGATGTACTATCGTCTCCAAACTGCCATAATATCTCTTTAAAGTTAGTTGATGTGCTGGTGAATTTAAAGGCTTTATAATCTAACGTATCAGGTACCTCAACAGTAAACCCTGCTGTTGGCTTCGCCTCCTCAACCACATCTACAGCGACATTTTTCTCTTTTTTACAGCCTACAGACAGCATAGCTATCAGTACAATGGCTGACGAAATGCTAAATAACTTTTTCATATTTTTTATCTGATAGATTAATTTAATGGTGCCGGATATAACTGGCTCATCGGTACCACACGTTTACTAAATACATCTTTTACTTCATAAGCCAGTATAGCACGTTGGCCACCTACATTCTCACGGTGATGAACTTCAATTTTATAGCGTATACCTCTTTCTAAGTTAATTATACCTACGCGTTCAGGAATATCCCACCTATCGGTAAAATCATTGATAAGCGCTTTTCCATCTACATATAAGCGAGATCCGTCATCCCACTCTGTTTGATAAAATTTGTATTCGCCACGTACCGGTGCAAGGAATTCACCTGTCCAACGGGTTGAAAAATTATCACGACTTATACCCGGAGTAGCATCCTGCCATGGGCCATCACCTGTCCAGTTAATATTTTCTTCGATACGTACCAATGTTGGCTTTCGTCCATCCTGATCAAGGAACTGGTAGTCAGAAAAGTATTCAGCTTTCAATCCTGTACCATTGCCCGTGATGTATGAGTTATTATCAAGGTTAACCTCTGGTTGTACTAAAACAATAACGTTGTGTTTTACCGGATCGAGAACGTGTTTTGTTGGATCAGTAATTTTGAGCACGAAACCAAAACGCTTATTGGCCGCAATATTAGCATCAAATACAGGCCATCCTATTGCTAAGCGAGCTACTGCGCCACTTGCACCTGATACTACACGTATATTAGTATCAAGTGTAAATTCTTCGGGTTTAAGCGCGATAGTATTAGCCGGCAGAACGTGATTATCAATTAATGTTTGTAATGAATCTGTATCAAGTTCTATTTTCACATTGAATGCACCGGCTGGTTTACCTGCCAGATTAATAGCTATAGGTATAGTAATACCTCCTTGCCATATTGTTTTACTGTAATTTTTTTGAAAATCAACATCAAGTATACCACCACCATTTTGTATGGATATGTAATGAATATCGCTCTCTTTGATAAGGGCATCGCTATCCATAATTACCAGGATGTTTGAATTTTGGGCACTTATTTGATTGCCTTTACCTGGTTCACTAAGTTTAAAGGCGAATGCGATATCCTTGCCGTAATTTTTCTCAAGCACATTCAACCTTACAACAGCCTCGCCTACCGCGCTTGTTGCTCCGTATGGTACGTTGATCACACTTGGGTAATCAACAGCACCGGCCGGCATAACAATGGTATTTGTAAGTGTACCATTACTTATCAAGCCTACAACAGTATCGTTATTTAAGGTTATACCAACCTGAAACGCTTTTTTTGCCGGGGCGTTAAGTGTAATTTTAAATGGCACTCTTACTGATTCGTTATCAGCTACTACCCCCTCGGCAATTATCCCTTCGCCTGATACGCTGCGTTGCTCATTGCTAAGCGGATCAACGTTATCGAGCTTGTTTTTACTACACGATGCAATGATGACCCCTGCAAAACAAAGTATGGTCAAAACGTATATAACTTTTCTCATAATGGTTATATTAAGCTATCTCTCTCTTCTTTATTGGTTTATTGATCTATCCATACCCTACCATCAAGATCCCAGCTTTGGCGGCTTGCTATCCTGAACCAGTTAAATATTTGCGAAGGTATATCAGTTGTTTGCGGCACATATTGCGCAAGTGTTGCTGCCGATGGCGGGCAGATCAGGTCGTTAAAATCTTCCCATTGATAATCTCCTTGTAATTTAAAATCACGAGCCTGCGGGCCAAAGTCACGCATCAAGTCGCCTTGTCCATCTGTACATGGCCAGTAACCCGCAAGGAATGTATAGTACGGGTGGCCTTCATCGATAGTTGTTTGGCAAGCATATTGAGATATAGTCGCGTCTGGAAGATCTGTTTTAAAGAACCTTATATCACTCAGGTACACATTTGGCTCACCGTGACCATTACCATTCAAGTAGCCAAGTTTTAACTTGTTATGATTATCAAGGCTACCGGCATCGGTGATATCCATTTCGTTATCGTACTGGCCGTTTGTGTACGTACGTATATAGCGGCGACCTGCACGTATCTCACATTTTACTGTAAGGTTTTTCCACTGACCGGGTTCAAGGTCGCGACCACGGCACTGTCTGTAGCCATTAACATCTTTTGTACCACGCATTTCAAAGTACCAATATTTATCTTCAAGGTAAATTACCCATCCCACAGATGGGTGACCACTTGACCACTCGTTCCGTTTACCTAAGACACTTGGCCAATAAAACTTCTCCTCATTCTTTTTAACCTTTAATTCGATGGTAAATTCGGTAGTATCGCCCAGGTTAAATACATCGGCAGTATCAATCTCAGCCCTAACTGACTGGCCATACATACGTACCGTACGACCCAAGTAGCGGTTACCGGTAAACGGTTTAGTAATAATGCGTGGGTTATACTTTAAAGCGCTATATATAGTGAAAGTATTAGCCGCTGTATTACTAAATACCGTATTATCGTTTTGATTTGGCGGTATGGTGAACGCGCCACCACCGCTTGATGCAATAACTATCATCCAATCTTCATTGGCATAATCAGGGCGAGATTTTACAGCATTAAGTATTTCACCAACATAACCATCAAATGTTTCGATAGCTGCTTTATATTGCGGAAATGAGTTATCGTACCCATACTGAGCACCGGCATCATCAATATCATTAAAATGGCCGATAATTAAACTTGCTGTATCTGTTTCAATATTGCTTACTAACGCTGTTTTTACTTCGGCATCGGTACCATAAGCTTCACTGATATCAGCACCAGTGGTAAGGCTTGTTTTAAATACATTTGATGCTGAAAATGATGCTATTTTAATGGTTGGCGTAATTTCTTTAACGTACTCAAACATTGGTTTATAACGCTCAAGATTGTTGCCTTCCAAATCATTAGTTACAACACCATGCTTACTACTTTTAACACCTGTAAGCATATCGGCCCAATTGTGTACATCGGTTGTTGAATTTGGATCATTCAAACCAACCCAGCTATATATAGCCGTTGGTAATAACGATTTTATATTGGGCACATTGGCCGCATTAACTGATGTGCCACGAGCGCCATCAGCAATTATGTAAAGCACTTTGCGTTTACCGTATAAAACATTCACCGAATCATTATACTCTTTATCTGGCAGCACCCGGGCAAAATCCTTATTACAGGATACAATTGCTGCGGTTAACAAAGCGCAGATGAACAGCAATGCTACTGCTTTTGTTGTTTTCATTTTACTCATCTGTTTTGGTATATTATAATTTGGTGTATTATTCAATTGTAACCCTTATTATATTGTTACGATCCTCGTTGTCAAACTTATAGAAGCTACCCATAAGTAATAAAGCACGTTTGCCATCAGCTGATTGCGTTTCCACAACATCATATAAGCTGCCTCTGAATGGCCCAGTTGCATTATAACCGTCGGCAAGCTCACCTGTGGCTGTAAGTATGGCAAAACCATTACGAGTTACGCCATTGTATTTTTTAAATCCGCCTGACAGTACGATCAAACCATCATTTAGCTGACGTGCAAAGCCTAAATAATTATCAAATACTTTAGGTTGGAATGAATTATCAAGGCTGCCATCTTCATTAAGCAAAGCTATGCCAATAGCCGGCCTGCCACCATAGTTACGAAATGCTCCTGTAATAAGATATTTTTTGGTGACACTGTTGTAGGTTAATGATGATATACCATTATCAGCGCCAACACCTGTTTGGAATGACTCATCTACAGTTCCATCAACATTTAAGCGAACTATGTTGCCGGCTGTTTTACCATCAAAGGTTGTAAACTGGCCAAATACAAGCAGCTTCTCAAAATTAGCACCTTCGGTGTGCATGTATGATGATATATAGCCATTTGCTGACACCATACCTTTGTTGGTTGAGGTATTAAAACGATATGTTTTATCAAGTGAACCATCAAGGTTAAAGCGTAATACCTGACGTATCTCGGTACTATCAACAATAACAGTATCACGTGTAAAATCATAGTTAGGCTTACCATAGGTACGTTTTACATAATATCTGAAATTACCTGTAGCTAATATTTTATTTTGATGTTTATATATTTTGTCAATATAGCTATTGGTACCGCCATTAAATCGTGGGAACCATTTTAGCGTATCAATAGTTGAACTGCTTGATGTTGGGCGCTTATAAACCATTATACCGATTGAATCTACAGCACCTGTATTACTGAGCGCGGTGATATTACTGATATTTTCGGTACGTTGATTGTAGCCACTAAAACCACCTGAGATATAAAATTTATTATTGATCTCAATAACTCTTGATAAACTACCGTTTGCTGCTTTACCCGTGCGGAAACTACGATCATAATCACCGTCTGCCGATACTCTTGCTATACGGTTTATTGGTGTAATAACACCCTTGTTATCATAATTTGTAAATGAGCCTATTACCAGGCTGCGACCGTCTACTAACGGAAATACCTGGCTTACCGGACCATTGGTGCCAGCTGTTGTGCGGAATGAGGGATCTAAATTAACTAAGCCGGTTACTTTAAATTCGGGGCCAAGCACAAGCTGATCACCAACAACAATTGATGTGATACCTGTACTGCCCCATTGCGGAACTTTAACCTTGATCTCAGCATCAGTTATTGTTACTATTTCAGCCTCCTCGCCATTAAAGAAAAAGCGGGCAGTGCCGTCATATTCTTTAAGACCGGTTACTTTAAAAGTAACCTCGGTACCCGGGCCTCCGATTGCCGGTACCGGATCAGCATCCTTATTTAAGTTGATCCCCAGAGGTGCTTTACCATCAGCATACGGATCAACCAGCTCAACGTTCTCTTTACGACATCCTTGCGATGCAATGATGGCGATCAATAATATGATTGTATATAAATGTCTTTTCATAATTTATAATTTGCCATTAATTGCTTGATGTTAATCCTGTTACGTAAACATCATCAAAAAACTCACCGTAATTGTAACCAAAATAAGAGCCTGAATAGGCCAGTGTGTGTACCACACCGTTTCGTGGTTTAATATCTGATGATGATATATATGTTGGTGAATATGTTGCCGTAGGACTGGCTATATCAGGTATGTACATAATATGTAATCGGCGTGGGCCTATGTACCTTACACCATTGGCATCTCCGTATATAACACCTATGTTAAATACATCGTTACTGTTGCTGTAATAAAGCTGACCAGGATATTGGCTTTGTAAACCAAGATCAATTTGCGGATAATCTTTCAAACGATTAATGCCGGCAAACATATAGCGTGTCAAAAATTTACGCCATATAACCGGGCTAATGTCTGAAAGTTGCCTTACGGTATCACGACCTAAACGATATAGGTCTGCGTTAAGGCCGCCGTTTGTTAATGATCCTATTGTACGCTTAACAACATCATCATCCGGGGCGAAAAATGTAAAGTCGGCATTGCGGAAGGTGTCTTCCATTTCGGCCAGCTTAACAATTTGGGCGATGGTATCAAACGGAACAGGTTTTTGTTCCAGATATTCCATCATGCTACCCGGATAATCGGCCTGCGCTTTGCCGCCATCTATATAATATTCGTCGCGCTTACATCCGGCCAAAAAAATCACGAGGCCGGCAAAAACGATCAAAATAGCTTTCATATTTCTTTTCATTTACAGTTAATTAATTACCGCCATTTACCCAGTACGCATTCAATGTCATGAATGGATTGTTGATCATCGCGCTTGTACTTATTGGCCATGTCCATGCTCCACGATTAAACTTGTCCAACGTTAAAACGTTGTATGACCACTGACTGCTCAGTATGCGACGGGTACGTACCAGGTCAAAATAATGATGCCCCTCGCCCATTAACTCACGAGATCTTTCAAGAAAAATAAAATCTTTAAGATCCTGACCGCCACCACCATCATAACTACCGGCTTCGGCCCTGCCACGTACAAGATTAAGCAGCTCAATGGCTTCATTATCTTCATTCAGATCGGCCAAGGCCTCGGCGCAAAGCAATATCTCACCAGCGTATCTGAATATCATGAAGGTATTATCGGGGTTGGCATCTTCTTCACCGCTGGCAAATGAGTTAGCAGCAAATTTGAGCATCATAAACCGGCCGTTATCTGCATATATATCCTCATCAAACCAAATACGTGAGCGGGCATCTGATGCATCAGGATACAACTTTTGCATGTACTCACCACGGTAATAAGCAAAGCTAACACGGTGTGTATACTCCGGGCGTTTGTATGGGTAATGCAAAAACATATCGCCAAAAGGCGCTACGGCCGAATTTTGATCACCGTAGTTTATACTGCGGTAAAACTCAAACAAGCTCTCATCCGAACGGCCTTTTATTACTGTTGACCATTGTTCAATTGGTAGCAACTTATAAGCATTGCTTCGTATCAGTTCACGGCCAAGGTCAGCAGTTTCCTGCCAATATTTATTAGCATTAGCTCTGTCAAAACCAGCGTTCCACATATTCATATTCATGAGCAGAGCTATGATACTGCCTTTACTTGCACGCACACCTTTTAATGCCGGATCAGAATACGTCCATGGTAAAAAGTCTTTATAGGTTTTAAGATCGGCAATTGATTTGTTTAGTACCGATACCATGTTTTCGCGAGGCAGCGGTTCTGACTGAAAGGCATCAGTATAGTAAGCAACATCACCATATAACCTCACCATAAAAAAGTACGATAGTGAACGTATAAAAGCTGCCTCTGCCTTAAACTGGTTAGCTTCGGTCGCGCTAACGCCGGGTACCCCTTCGTTCAGTTTTTCAATAAGTATGTTGGCGCTTTGTATAACCTGGTAATAACCTGTCCAGTCGGTTATGCGTGCAAAATTGTAGAAACCATCCCAAGGCCTGCCACCACTTAAAAGGAATATCAGATCGTTACGGCCAAGCACCTCAACATACTCACGAGCCGGTCCGTTATCAGCCTGCGCTTCGTGCATTACTTCGCCCGCACGGTACTCGCCGGTAGCGCCTATAAAGTGGGTTTCATTGATCTTGCCAAAAAACCTTCTCGACATATCGTAGATGTTAGCTACTACGTCTTCTTTTGATTGATAGAAGTTATTACCTGTCAGCTTGTCAATTGGCTGTATATTCAGGAATTTTTTACATGATGGCAAACAAAAGCTGCCTGTAATTATCAATATAACTATGATGATCTTTTTCATGACTGCTGTGTTTATTTACCTGTATTAAGTTCAAGATTTAAACCAAGGTTATAGGTACGGGCCACAGGGTAACCATTTGAAATATCGCGACCTAACGTGGTCACGTTTTCGGGGTTAGGACCTGAATAGCCTGAGAATGTAACCAGGTTATTAGTTGAGAAATACACCCTTAAGCTGTTAAAACCATAGCGTCTGATAGCATTTCTGTTAAACATGTACGATAGTGTTACGTTGTTTAACTTGAAGTACGTACCTTCTTCAGCCCACAGTGTTTGATCAGGGCGCAATGGAAGTATCTGGCCAAAGCGCGAGAAATCATAAGGGTTAGGGTACCTGGTTACATCACCAGGATTACGCCAAATATTAAGGTTTGATAGTGGCACAACTGCTAACAGGGAGAACGGGTCGCGCATGATGGCCATACGGTCAGACAAAGCGTTGTTCAATATTGTTCTGTTAGCGGTAAATGTACCGTAGATATTTAAACCCCAGCTTTTATAAGTAATGTTAGTTGATACACCACCCGTTACCAATGGTTGTGAGTTACCTGTGATCTCGTAATCGCGATCATCAAGTATATAATCACCATTAACATCTTTAAATTTAGGGTCGCCACCTTCAAAAGCAGTACCATTAGTTTGGTAGCGTTTACCGGTAACCGGGTCAACAGGTACATCGGTATCATAAGCGTAAACACCTTCGTTTATGCGTAAATAGTTTGACAGAGTATTTTTACCCACACGATAAACAATGTGCTGACGGTAGTCGCTATTATCAAAACGTATGTACTGTCCATTGTATTCAACCGGTAATTTCAGTAACATATCGCGGTTTATTGCACCGTTAACTGATATTGTCCAGGTAAAATCCTTTTTAGTGATAGGCCTTGCTGTGATCATTAACTCATAACCATAGTTGGCAATACCTACATCATTACTGGCCAATCTGCCAAAACCTGTTGTGTTTGCCAAAAACCTGTCAAACAATAAGTTGTCAACGTGCTTGTAATAAGTATCAAACACCAGAGTAAGTTTTTCCTGAAACAAGCCCAGATCAAAACCTAAGTTATATTGTGTAGTAGTAGTAGGTTTTAATGATGGATTTGGTATAAAATCGTAATTAATACCAATGGTTGGGTTGTTGTTAAAGTTACCATTCAGGTTATACACACCATATATACTTTGCAGCGAACCGCTTGGTACAATGTTTTGACCCCAGGTTAAACGCAAGCTACCAAAACTTAACCATGGCAGATCACTTAAATAGTTCTCTTTGTTAAAGTTCCAGCGTAAACCCACTGATGGATTTTTTGAGTATGGATTTTCCAAACCGTTTGATGATGTACCATCAAGACGGTATGAGAACTCGGCAACGTACTTTTTCTTGTAATCGTAAGTGAATGAACCTGCGAAAGATGCGATAGTTGCGTTACGGTAGTTTGATAACACACCACCACCACGCGAATAATAAGCGTCATAACCTACAGGGCCTTGTAACTGATCATTCGGGGTACGCTCCTGGCGGATGATACCGCTTTGCGCGCCTTGCTTGTAGATCTCATTAAAGGTGTTTACAAATATGGTATGATCAGTACCAAAGGTTTTAGCGTAAGTTATAGCGTTACGATTGTATAAAGTAAAGTTGCGGCCTTCAAAATCATACACCTTAGCGTATTGTGAGTTGGCTGCCGCCGGTGTAAATGTAGCCTCAGCATCAGATGTATAATCATAGCTTATACTTGATGATAATGCCAGGCCGGGTATAAATTCATACCTACCATCAACGTTGGTACGTAAATTTCGGGAGCTATTGCTGTTTTGCGTACGCAAAGCCGATGTTACCCCGTTTGATGACAAGTAGAATGATGGTGGTGGCAATAAGGTTGATGCTTGCCCGTTTGTGGCCACACCTGATTGTAACAGACCCACACCATCGCCCTTAGCCTGGTTACCTACCGAGCCAAATAATGAACCAAAGAAGCGGAACTTATCATTCGGCTTAAATTCCATGTTCATGTTAAGATTATACCTGTCAAAACCAGTGTTTTTAATTACACCTTTTTGCGAGAAATAACCAACGTTAGCTTTGTAGTTAAAGCGTTGATCACCACCATCAAGCGCAAGGTTATGGCTTTGGTTATAAGTGGTAGCATAAAATACTGATTGCCAGTCGGTAGAGTTATTCCAGTACGCGTTCAAACTGTCGGCCAAGAAGTCAGTTAAACCTAACTGCCTTAATTGCTGCACAGTACGCGCATTTGATAATATCTGCTGAATTTTTGCCTGGCGCTCAGCATTACCACCCAATGTTTCTCGCAGCTTTGGCGGCGCCTCAACAAAGAAGTTGGTTGTGTAACGTACACGTGGCACTTTTGAGTTACCTCTTTTTGTGGTAATGATAATTACACCATAAGCACCGCGCGAACCATACATTGAAGTTGCCTGAGCATCTTTCATTACCTGTATGTTCTCAATATCCTCTTGCGGGATCAATGATAGCGGGCTCACACCCGGTCCCTGGGTTTGGAAACCAAACTCAGATGCCTTATCAGCATCCAGCGGCACACCATCAATAATATATAATGGCGATGTTGGCTGTAAGAATGATTCGTTACCACTACCCTGCACACTCAGGGTTGAAAGACCACGCACCTGAACCGAACCACGGAAACCCGGTGCACCGGTGTTGTTCTGGATGTTCAAACCGGCAACTTTACCTTGTAGTAATTGCTCAATATTAGCAACCGGAACATCTTGCACCTCTTTACCTGATATAATAGTAGTTGAACCCGAGGTTGTTTCTTTAGTACGATTTTGGTAGGCTACGATAATTACCTCATTTAAGGCTTTTTTATCTTCGCCCATATTAACCACCACATTTTTCATGCCTGCGGTGGCTTTTATTGTTTGGGTTGCGTAACCCATAAATGAAAATGACAGTATTGCATTTTCGGGTACGTTTACTGTAAAGCGGCCTTTACCGTCAGTTTGTATCAAGCCTTTGCCGTTTGATGCAACCGTTACACCCGGTAGCTCAATATTGGCGGCTTTATCTAAAACGGTACCGCTAACTGTAATAACTTTTGTTTGCGAATAAACTTTTGTGCCGCATATCATGCAAACAAGAAGCACTGTATAAAATAGTCTAAGTATTCTCATTGTGATGGCTTTATCGGTTTTTATTCGTCTTCAAACTTTGGATTCTCTTTCAGGAAATGGAAAACAACTTCCCAGTCGCCCTTTTTGTATATAGCAAAATCGATCCCGAAACTTGCGATTACGCGCACACCACTAAAGCCTATTCTGGAATAACTAAATTCAGCATGATCACGGCTTCCGCCAGGTGCATAATTTGTTGGTATTTCAACTAATGGTATCGGGTAAGCTACGGTGTATTGTACATACTCATTGGTTTTTTCCATATCAAAACCGTGTACTATCCTATCCCACTTTGTTTCATTAAACAACGCAGGGTTTATGGCTACTGAATCCTTATCCAGGAATTTGAAACGGATAGAGTTACCGTTACCACCTGTGAATGGGCGTATGTAAACTACAACCTCTTTATAATCGTCATTGCTGCGTAGCGGCTGTTCTGTCTGGTCGCCAATAACGTTATTCAAAAACGGACGAATATAGTTGCGGCTGTTAGGATTGTAAGGGCTTTTAGGATGTGGTGCCGGTCCGCCCGAATAAATATTAAAGTCATCAGATGGCTCATAAGGGCGCTCGCGGAATGGGCGTACCTGAAGATCGCGAATTATTGTGCTACCACCAGTATTAGTTATACGCACATCAAAAAAACGTGTATCCTGCGGAAAGTTAGTACTATCGGATGAACGTGGAGTTAACAGCTCATTAGTTGTTGAAGCCCACATAATAAATTCGCCTGATTGACGAACCTCAAACAGTGGGTGATCTTCAAGTTTACGCTTTGCTTCTATCTCCTCAATGCTTTTTTCAAGCCCGGTGTAAGCCTTTGTCCAAACGTAGGTTGGCTTAACCTGAAATAAGTCGGTTACCGGACGGCCATCTCCGAAACGGGCGTTGATTATCTCAAACTTTATAGGTTGAGTTGAATTATCACCGTTAAACCCACCCATTAAAGAATTACGGCCTATGATCGGATCAAAAATCTTATTGCTGTAATTTACATTTGAGCTTAAATAGTCCTTTTCTTCGGGCAGGTTAAATATCTTTTTACAACTACTTAGCGTTACAAAAGCCAGTAGCAGCAATGCAATTTGTTTTTTAACTTCTATATGCATGTCAGGAATCATGTTATATTTTTTAAAACCCATGTCTTAATTCGCACGGTTAATTGTCCACTCAGCTAACTGGAATGCACCGCTACCGTTAATTTCTGAGATATCTACACGGTAGTATTTGTAAGCAACTGTGTTATCACATCTGAATACTTTTTGCTGATACCTTTCTTCAAAAAAGAAGTTGCTGCGTCTGTCTAACTCAACCCAGGTTTTTCCATCCATTGAGCCTTCATATGTCCATGCTCTTGGGTCGCGGTCTGGCGCGTCATTAGCCGATATAAGTGTGTATACTCCTGATACAGCAGGTTCTTTAAGTTCGTACTGCATCCATATACGACCCTGAAATTCAGCTAGGAATTTGGTGTGGTCGTCACCGTCAATAACCTTTTTAGAACCTTCACCGTTATCGGCACCACCGGCGTTATCACGCAATACGGTAAGCTTACCACCAATTTCAAGCATCAGGTTTGGTGGCGGAGGTACAAATGTTAAGCGGGTAACAAATTCATCGAACCCGAAAATATGATCAGGACTAACTACGTGTACCACACCATTTCTGGTTAGTATGTTGTTTGAACCGGTTGTAGTGGTTGACCAATTGCGTATGAACTTGCTGCGTTTGGTGTTACTAAACTCAACCGCTACAGGGCCTGCACCTACATTGCCTGACGCTGAATTTCTGATCAGTTTACCATGCATCGGGAAAGCGAAACGCACACTTGGCAGATCAAGTCCATCCTGTAGCGTAAGCGAATCAGACGTGTATTTACCTCTGATGATATAGTAAGAGGCCATTGTATCCAGATGTACGCCATCAATGTTTGACAGGTAAAGCGGGTCTTTATCAGTTTGGCGGCGTAGTGTATTCAAGTTGGTTATAGCCAGTTGAAAACTTGGGTTTGTAACCGCGAATAAGGTTACGCTACTGTCGGTAAGGGTTTCTTTTAAACCCATACGATCAATAACTGCCACAAGCGAATCATAAACACCCGGCTTGCTTTTCAGGTACTCATAAGTGTTACCAGCAAACTGCGGATCATTATCAGCAGCATCGTAGTAGCCACCATCTTTGCTACAGCCTACTGATATTGCTGCCACACAAAACAGCAGCATAGTAGCTTTCATATATTTTTCTATAGTATTCATATATGTCTGTTTTATTTCCAGTATGGATTTTGAGTTAATTGATTGTTTTGTGAAATAAGCTTACGCGAAATAGGCCAGTAAATACCTTGCGAACTAATAAGTTGCATAAATGCCGGATTATTTTGCTTGATCTTATTATAGCGTACCAAATCGTACCAGCGATGGCCTTCGCCCATCAACTCTCTGCGGCGTTCCTCAAAAACCATATCGATGATCTCTCCATTTATTGTAATACTATTTATTCCACGGCGAGTCATGATATTAAGCACCTCATTTAAAGCTCCGTTTTGATCGCCCAAAACAGCCAGAGCTTCAGCACGCAATAAAACAATATCTTCTAACCTGGTGAATATCAATGCACTGGTGAAGTACCTGAAATTAGGATCGGTACTACCGCCCTGAATTACTTTTATCTTGCTGAAAATTGGGTACTTACCATTAAAATTAGTGAAGTAGTTCTCGTTACGGGGTTGACCAAGGGTATCTAAACTAAAGCGTTCATCATTTATTTGATCAAACACTTTAATAATAGTATCCTTCGGCATGTAAATGTCAGGTACATTTTTGGTAACAACCGGTTGTGCCAGAGTCAGCTCCTCAATGTGGCCGGTTACCGAACCATCAATATGGCCCCAGTCAGAGTTAAAGCCAAACATCTGGCTGTAGTTTTTATTCCAGAAGTAACCGTTTGAACGTGTAAGGTCATTGGTTGAATAAAAACCGATACGGCTACGGCCATAGTTATCTTCAACAAATTTTGCATAGGTAGCAACATCATCATAGTTACCTTGCCATGCAGCTACGTGTGCAAGTATGGCGTATGCTGAGTTTTTTGTGGCAAGCGCGCCACCCCATCTGCCATCACTTTCGCCATAATATGCGCCTGGTTGTTGCTCATCACTTGCGCTGTAAATAAATGGCAGATCATCAGCGGCGGCAAGCAGTTCCTGCTCAACCCAAACTAATATTTTAGCTTGCTGCTCACGTGGTTTATTTTCAAACTTACCATCGTGAGAGGTTACGATGAAAGGCACATCGCCCCAAATACGTACCATGTAGAAGTATGCAAAAGCACGTAATAAACGTACCTGTGCCTTATCAACTATCATGTTGTTTTCGGTATAGCGCCTGTCGGCGGCTTTAACTTCATCAATACGCTCTAAAAATATGTTCGCTGAGTTTATGATAGCGTAAAAGCGAGTCCAGTCTGATAGGGCATCAATAGTTTCGTATGAGGCATTCAACTGGTTTGATGTTACCGCTTTCAGATCCTGACGGTTAGGGCTAACAAACTCACCGGTGCGTACATCACCATATATCCAATGGCGATTATTGTCAGACAGTGCTGCTCTGGTAAGCGCGTAAACGCCCATTATACCAGCACGTGCATCCTCCAATTTATTCCACATGTTTTGTTCGCCAACCACACGTACCGAATCCTTATCCAGAATTTTGTTACAACCGGCAAGGGCGACTAAAAACAGCAGGCTTATGTATAATATCTTTTTCATTTTGTGTGCTTCAGATTTCTTTTAACATCCTGTTTTATAGATCCATTTTTACACCAAGCGTGTAGGTACGAGGTATAGGCTGGCCGTATCCGGTATCAAAACCATCATAGCTAACCAACTCGGGGTCCTGACCGGTGTAAGGTGTAATAGTGAACACATTATGTACCGAACCATACACGTATATGCGGTTAACCTTTACGTTCTTTTTGCTCAGGAATTTGGTCAGATCGTATCCTAATGCTATAGTGCGCAGTTTCAGGAATGATGCATTCTCAAGGAATAGGTCCTGATCAGTGCGGTAAGGAATAACTGTACTCCATGGATTATAAAGCGGGTATTTTGAGTAATCACCGCGTTTTTCCCAAAAAGTGATCTCTTTTACCGAGCTTATGTTACTGTTACCTTCGCGGTTTATAAAATCAAAGCGGTTAGCCATTTCCTGGTTTATCAGCTTACGGCCAAGGTTAAAGTAAAAGTTAAGGTTAAGGCTCCAGCTGCCGTAACGCAGGTTGTTATCAAACCCACCCGAAACAGTTGGCAGTGAATGGCCTGCTAATACTTTATCGCTATTATCAATATTATTGTCTCCATTGATATCTCTCCAGCGTGGGTCGCCGGGCTGTAAAGCGATACCGTTGTATTTAAGTGGCTGGCCACCTATAACAGGTATCTCACTGGTTGTAGTGTAAATACCATCGTTTTGTAACACCCAATACTGATCAAACGGCTGACCAACTCTCAACAAACGATTACCTATCACCAACTCATCCAAACCGCGTGGCAGGGCCTTTAATTTGTTTTTGTTGTGATTAAGGTTTAATGATGATGACCAACCAAAGTTGTTTTGCTTAATGATTTCGGCTTTGATGGTAAGATCAATACCCATGTTATTTACTGACATACCGCTTTCAAGCGATTGGCTGTAACCATATTCAGCAAAATCAGGCACACCCAGTATCAGATCCTTCTCTGTTTTTGAATAAACATCAACCGATAAGCGTAAACGGTTAGCAAGCAATCCCGCGTCAATACCAACATTTATTTGGTTTGAGTATGACCATGGAATACCATAGCCTATCCAACCGGCTGAGTATGGCCTGGTTAATACCGCGATCGCGTTGTAACCCGGCACGGTAAGGTTACCGGTGTAACCAGTGGTAGCAGTGTACTGAGGACCTTGAGCATAGTTATCATAAGCATTCAGGCGACCCATACGGCCAACACTTGCACGCAGGATCAATTCACTAAAGGTTTTGCTATCCTGTAAAAACTCATTCTTCATGCTCCAGGCAGCTGATAGTACCGGCGATATAAACCAGCGATCAGTAGGCTGCGCGTTTGATGAACCATCAGTACGCACTGTTGCCGAGAACATGTATTTATCGCTTATTGAATAATCGGCTTTACCGTAAAATGATATCAGGTTATCACCTGTTCTGTCAAGAAAGCGATAAGTTAACTCACGAGGGAAAGCAACCGGATTAAGGTAGTTTCCATTGTTAGGGTCTGATTCAAGCAGGTTTATCTTGATGTAATCATTAGCACCTTTGTAGGCGTAAGCATTAGTATATTTATAGGTATCCCACTGAATTGACTGACCTATCTCAAAATGCAGATCCTGATTTTTGGCCGGTTTAAAATCATAGGTACCTTTGTTATCAAGCATCAGGCGCTGGTTAAAGCCGTAGTAGTTTGATGCGTAGCTGTTGCCTTGTAATAATGTACGTGCGTAAAACACATCACGGTAACCTTCGTTATAATCAACACCAAAAGTGGTATTCCATCTAAATTTACCCAGCTCAACACCAATACGGGCATAGCCTTGTACAAGGTTTGTTTTGTTATCATCAAACCCTTTATCGTATTGAGTCAGATAATCAGCATAATATTGCTTGTTAGGCGGCAGCGGCGCACTCATATCAGGGAAGTAGTTAACCTGAGCAAAGCGATCGCGCAAGTAACGGTTACGATCACGCTCTAAACGGTTAGCGTTAACCATGGCCGAGAATACCAACCAAGGCACCGGCTTCATGGTGATATTAAACATAGCGCTGTACCTGTCAATACCGGTATCATCAGCTACACCCTGGCTTTTAGTATTACCTAACGAGAAACGGAAGTTCGCACGACTTGTACCACCCGAAATACCAAAGTTTATACCATGTACTAAAGCGTTACGATAGTAAAGATCGGTCCAGTTTGATGGGCCGCTATATACGTTGTTTAGTGAGTCGCTTAGGTATATCGGATAATTTTCATCATCTGAATAACGGCCATTGGTAGTATACAGATCGTAAAAGCGCTGCCTGAACGCGTTCTCGTATTTACCGTTGATGGTAGTAACCGACGGGCGTTGAGCTAAGCCAATGTATGAGTTAAAGCTGATGCTACGAATATTGCCCGGTTTTTTTGAGGTAAGCACAATAACACCGTTTACAGCGCGGGGGCCATAAACAGCGGCAGAAGCCAGATCGCCCAATACTTCTATCGAGGCGATATTATTCATATCAACCCCGGCAAAAACATTGGTTGCAGGGCCCGGCCTGTTAAAATCATATTGTTGAAGATCGAACGCGAAAGGGTGTTCGGTAATTAACGGAATACCATCAAGCACAACCAATGGTTGGGTTTGATATACCTCCTTACGCGAAAGCAACGGCATTGAAGCACCGCGTATAAACATGTTTTGAACCGTACCGGGTTCGCCTGATGGTTCCTGGATGTATAAACCGGCATACTGTCCCTTTACATATTGTTGCAGGGAAATTGCAGGAAAGGTGGTTAATTCATCCGGTTTAGCTTTAACAGTATCGGCAAAACGGTTATATAGGTTCCGTTGCATGCCAACTAAACTGTCTTTTAATAAGGTGTCTTTTGCAGAGGTATCTTTACGCACAGTGTCCTGTTGTAAAAACAATTCAAATTTGCCTATCCCTTCACTTTTACCCTTAGCCAAGCTTGTTGATGCTTTGATTGCAGTTACGAAAAAAACCGCAAAGCACAGCCATAAGTATCGCATATTAATGGATATTTTAGATTGTTGAAATAAAAGAAATGATTATCCGCGGCGCGGTATAGCCCTGATTAACAAGAAGTTAAATTTCAGCTTAAGCCGTAAGAGGAATGTGCAAAGTAAAAATTTTTCGCATAGAATAATGGTTTAGAAGTTTAATAAATGGTTGTTTAAAGAGCGTTTATTGTATCGATCACAAGTCTGAACGTTTTACTTGTGTCGGTGACGTTTATTTAATCGGTAAAACAAATTAAACCAACAAAAACGGTTTATCAAAATATTATTTTTAAAAAATCAATCTTTTTAGAATATATCATCAAATCAACCTTTATATTACGATTGTTACAATTTTATAGACCTTTTTTGATATTGTATTAGATAAATTACAAACTTAATTGTTTTAGCATTACGATTTTATTTAATAAATCTTCATGATAAGTATGATTTTTGATTAATCTCGAGAACGATTTATCAGATAATTATCATTTTTAGTTGACACCGCAAAACATTTTCATTCCAGAAACGTTACATCGCTCTGATTGATGATCGACAATATTATCTCCTTGGGTGATACTGATTAATGGTGGATCGTAAGAAATCCCTATCCAGATGGGTATAAATTTCGGTTGTGGTAATGCTTTCATGACCAAGCATTTCCTGTACAGCGCGCAAATCAGCACCCCCTTCTACTAAATGTGTTGCGAATGAATGCCTTAAAGTATGCGGACTAATATTTTTGTGTATGCCGGCAAGCACCGCCAAATCCTTCAATAACATGAATATATAAATCCGGCTTATCCTGCTGCCCCGCCGATTCAGAAATACCATGTCCTCCTCCCCTTTTTTTATCGACACGTGAACGCGTACTTCATCAAGCCATATTTTTAAGGCTTTAATAGCTTCGCCACCTATGGGTACCAATCGTTCTTTATCGCCTTTACCGGTAACTTTTATAAATTCAATATCAAGATACAGGTTTGATATTTTAAGTTCCGTTAATTCTGATACCCGCAAGCCGCAGCTATATAATACTTCAAATATGGCTTTGTTGCGAGGGCCTTCAGGCTTGGAAAGATCAATAGCCGCTATAATGCGATTGATCTCCTCATAGCTTAATGTATCTGGTAACTTGCGCTGAATCTTGGGCGCTTCGAGCAATTCGGATGGATCGGCAACCATGAGGTCTTCCATCAGCATATATTTATAAAAAGCCTTAATGCCTGAAAGTATACGTGCTTGTGATGATGGCAGCATACCCAACTCATTTACCCATATCAGGAAACGGCGCAGATCGGCCAGGCTTATTTTATCGGGATGAATGGTATTGTCAGCATCAACCGAAGCGAACTGCGCCAGCTTATCAATATCACGGGTATAAGCCTCAACTGAGTTAGCCGACAACGATCGTTCGAGCTTTAAATACGCCTGAAAACTTTTTATTGCCTGCTGCCAGTTCACCTGAATTTTACTTTTATTAATTTATACCTAAGTTTGGGCACCATGAATATACAGATAATTAACGGCCCCAATTTAAACCTGCTTGGTGTGCGCGAGAAATCCATCTATGGCGATGCCAGTTTTGAGAGTTATCTTGAACAATTGATAGCCCGCTATCCTGATATTACGATAAGCTATTACCAAAGCAATGTGGAGGGCGAAATTATAAATAAACTGCATGAAGTTGGCTTTAGCTTTGATGGCATTGTTATTAACGCGGGAGCGTACACTCATACTTCTATAGCTATTGGTGATGCTATTGCCGGTATTAATACGCCTGTGGTTGAGGTACACATCAGCAATGTATATAAACGCGAGGAGTTCAGGCATTCATCAATGCTGGCTAAAAATTGCAAAGGTGTTATAGCCGGTTTTGGTATGGATTCGTACCGCCTGGCTATTGAAAGTTTACTATAAATTATATTTAGATAGATACAAAAAATGGTCGGTTACCCTAAAGTAACCGACCATTTCTTTTTATACTGATATTTTGTTAAGCTACAAAGCTTTTCGCTTTCTCAAGCGCCCTGTCAATCCCGGTAACATCCTTACCGCCCGCGGTAGCATAAAATGGCTGACCACCGCCACCGCCTTGTATCTCTTTGGCCAATTCGCGTACTATGGTGCCAGCGTTCAAACCTTTATCTTTTACCAGGTTCTCGGCTATCATAACCGTAAGGCTTGGCTTGCCATCAATATCGGCAGCCAACACCAGGAACAGGTCGCTTACTATATCCTTAAGGTTATAAGCTAAATTCTTGATAGCATCGGCATTAGGCAAGGCCACTTTTTGGGCGATGAAGTTGATGCCGTTAATATTCTCGGCTGTTTTGGCCAGATCATCTTTTAAACCGGCAGCTTTTTCAAGTACGCTTTTTTCAAGTTCTTTTTTCAAACCTGCATTCTCGCTGATCAGGCTTTCGATGCTCTTAGTAATATCCTTCGGATTTTTAAGCAACTCTTTAAGCTGATTGATCAACAAGCTTTGCGCATTAATGTAGTTCTCGGCAGCGATACCGGTAATGGCTTCGATACGACGAACACCGGCAGCTACGGCACTTTCGCTGGTTATTTTAAAGAAGCCTATTTGGCCGGTTGCTTTTACATGCGTACCACCGCAAAGCTCCTTGCTAAAGTCATCATCAAAAGTAATAACACGTACAAAATCGCCATACTTTTCGCCGAACAGCGCAGTTACGCCACTATTCAAAGCTTGCTGATAAGGCACGTTCCGTTCTTCTTTCAGGGCGATGTTCTCGCGTATTTTGGCATTCACTATGGCTTCTATTTGTGCCAATTCCTCATCAGTTACCTTTGCGAAGTGCGAAAAGTCGAAACGCAGATAATCGGCATTAACTAATGAGCCTTTTTGGTTTACATGCGAGCCTAATACCTGCTTAAGCGCGGCATGTAATAAGTGCGTAGCCGAGTGGTTGCTCTCGCTGCTTTGGCGTAAAGCCGGCTCCACAATGGCTGTTAGCGCATCGCTTATGCCCTCGGGTAAGGTATCGGTAAAGTGTACGGTCAAACCGTTCTCTTTCTTGGTATCGGTTACATAAACAATCTCTCCATCCGGAAAAACAAGTTCGCCCTTATCACCAACCTGGCCACCACTTTCGGCATAGAAAGGTGTTTTATCTAAAACTATCTGGTATTGCTCCTTACCTTTAGTCGTTACCTTGCGGTATTTTATCACATGGGCAACAGCCTCGGTTTCGTCATATCCTACAAACTCAACGGCGTCGTTTTGTTTTAATACAACCCAGTCGCCGGTATCAATGGCGGTGGCAGCACGGGAGCGAGATTTTTGCTCTTGGAGAGCAACTTCAAAACCCACCATATCAACAGCCCAGCCTTTTTCACGAGCCATCAACTCTGTCAAATCAATAGGGAAACCGTAAGTATCTGACAATTCAAATGCGTGTTTACCATCTACTTTGTTTATATGATTTACATGAGTTTGTGAACCATCTTCATGTACAGTTGTTTGTCCGAGATAAGGCACAGAAGTAATTTCGTTGAATCTCTTGATACCAGATGAAAGCGTTCTCAAAAATGCAACTTCCTCCTCTTTTACCACCTTCTGAACAAAATCCTTCTGCTCCCACAATTCATCAAACACACCTTTAAATTGCTCAGCCAATACAGGCACTAATTGATTGATGAATGGATCTTTAAAGCCTAAGTATTGATATGAGTAACGCACTGCCCTACGTAATATCCTGCGGATAACATAACCGGCCTTGTTGTTTGATGGCAATTGTCCGTCGGCAATAGCAAAGCTGATAGCACGAATGTGATCAGCTAATACACGCATGGCAACCGCTTCGTTCCAACCTTCCTCTCCCGATTTTGCGGCAGCGTTATATTGTTTACCACTTTTATCAGCAATAAACTGAATCAGTGGTTGAAAAATATCCGTATCGTAATTTGATGTTTTGCCTTGCAGAACACGCACCAAGCGCTCAAAACCCATACCGGTATCTACATGCTTGGCAGGTAATTGTTGCAGCGAACCATCTTTTAAACGGTTGAACTGCATAAATACGTTGTTCCATATCTCGATCACCTGGTCGTGGTCGGCATTCACTAATTTAGCGCCATCCACCTCGGCACGCTCGTTATCCGGGCGACTGTCAAAATGGATTTCTGAACATGGGCCGCATGGACCGGTTTCGCCCATCTCCCAAAAGTTATCCTTTTTATTACCGGGCAATATATGGCTCTCGTCAACGTATTGTTTCCAAAGTTCCAGCGTTTCGGTATCTGCTTCAAGGCCTTCTTTGGCATCGCCCTCAAAATAGGTTACATAAAGCCTATCCTTGGGTAATTTATATACTTCGGTCAGCAGCTCCCAGCTCCAGGCTATGGCATCTTTTTTAAAGTAGTCGCCAAAACTCCAGTTACCCAACATCTCAAACATAGTGTGGTGATAAGTATCAATACCCACTTCTTCCAGATCGTTATGCTTGCCTGATACACGCAGACAACGCTGCGTATCAACCACGCGTGAGCTTTTCGCCGGGGCCTCGCCTAAAAATATATCCTTAAACTGGTTCATACCCGCGTTGGTGAACATCAGTGTAGGGTCGTTTTTAACTACAATAGGTGCCGATGGCACAATGGTATGGCCTTTAGATGCAAAAAAATCAAGAAAAGCTTTGCGTATCTCGTTAGCTGTCATGTATACTGAATATTTTTGGAGTGCAAAAGTAATTATTAATCGGTTTATTGTTGCCGAATTTATGTGTTTAATATAAGGTTGCGTGTTTAATATGGCCTTACGTAAAAAATACCTATTTTTGCAGCCTTTAATAAAAACACCTTTTTACTATGAGCATTGCGCTATCCGAACAGGAAATTTTACGTCGCAAATCGTTACAGGATCTACGCGATTTAGGTATTGACCCCTACCCGGCTGAGGAATATAAGATCACTGCATGGGCTAAGGACATTAACGAAAATTTTAGCAGCAACCCTGATGCCTATAAAGAGGTAACCATTGCCGGCCGTATCATGACGCGCCGTATCATGGGCAGCGCATCGTTTTTTGAGATACAGGATACCACCGGTCGTGTACAGGTTTATATAAAACGTGATGACATTTGCCCTGACGAGGATAAAACTTTGTACAATACCGTATTTAAAAAGCTGCTTGATATTGGCGATTACGTTGGTGTTAAGGGCTTTGTTTTCCTGACCCAAACCGGCGAAATATCAGTACACTTACAGGAGCTTACCATCCTTTCAAAATCGCTTAAACCGTTACCGGTAGTTAAGCGTGACGAGGATGGCAATATATATGATGGATTTACCGATCCTGAGCTGCGTTACCGCCAGCGTTATGTGGATTTGACCGTTAACCCGGAATTTAAACAGATATTTATCAACCGCTCAAAAGTGATCAGCACTATGCGTAATTATTTTAACGCGCAAGGCTGGATGGAAGTTGAAACCCCGATACTGCAATCAATACACGGCGGTGCCGCAGCAAGGCCTTTCATGACGCATCATAACACGCTGGATATGCCTTTGTATCTGCGTATTGCTAATGAGCTTTACCTGAAAAGGCTGATCGTAGCGGGTTTTGATGGTGTTTATGAGTTTGGCAAGATGTTCCGTAACGAGGGTATGGACCGCACGCACAATCCGGAGTATACCGCTATGGAAATTTACGTAGCCTACAAGGATTATGTATGGATGATGGGTATGTTGGAAGAATGTTTGGAAACTGTTGCCAAAGCCGTACATGGTATTACTAGCGTACAGGTTGGCGCTAACGAGATCAACTTTGCAGGCCCGTACGAAAAGCTATCCATGTATGATTCTATTTTGAAATACACCGGCATCGATGTATCGCAAATGGATGAGGCCGGTTTACGTAAGGTATGTGCCGACCTGGCTATTGAGGTGGATGAATCAATGGGTAAAGGCAAGTTGATCGATGAGATATTCAGCGCTAAAGTTGAAGCCAACCTGATACAGCCAACCTTTATTACCGACTACCCTATCGAAATGACCCCGCTTGCTAAAAAGCACCGCAGCAAGGATGGCCTGGTAGAGCGTTTCGAGTTGTTTGTTAATGGCAAAGAAATAGGTAACGCTTATTCAGAATTAAATGACCCGATAGATCAGCGTGAGCGCTTTGAGGAGCAATTGATATTGGCCGGTCGTGGTGATGAAGAAGCCATGGCTATGGACGATGACTTTTTACGTTCGTTAGAATATGGTATGCCGCCAACATCAGGCCTGGGTGTTGGTATTGACCGTTTGGTGATGCTGATGACCAATCAAAGCACCATTCAGGAAGTATTATTCTTCCCGCAGATGCGCCCTGAAAAGAAAGCAAAAGTGGCTTCGGTTGAAGATTTTGTAAACATTGGCGTTACTGCCGAGTGGGTGCCGGTATTGAATAAAATGGGCTTTAACACCATTGAAGAACTAAAGGCAGCCAACCCTAACAAGGTATTCAACGATCTTGGAGGCATGCGTAAAAAAATGAAGCTTGATATTGCTATGCCATCCAAAGATGATGTGATGGCTTGGTTTGCATAAATATTCTGAACCTGAATTTGTAGAATTTAGGAATTAACAGACTGAATGATGTTAAGCTATAATTTGTAGTTCAGGATACATCTTTTTATAAACTTAAGGTACAGCAACACAGCAAATTTCTTTAATAAATTACTGTGTTGCTGTACCTTAAATTTTTATTGATAACATATCTTTAACGAAACCTTAAAATTCATAAAACTTTCGTATTAAAACAGTTGTTTAATTTTATGGTTAACTACTTTAAAGAAGAAAGATTATGACTGGTTCAATCCTTGAAATAACGGAAAACGAATACCTGATAAAATTAAATAAGAGCACATTTGACTTGTCGCTTATCAGGAATATTCTGAAAATGGTTGAGGTTTCAAACCCAACGGAAGATGATTTTAGTTTCCCTGACAGACGCTACATGCCGGTACAAGGCAGTTCAGCAGAGCCGGGTTACTTTAGCACTATCGACGAAAAATAAAAAGCGATACATTATTTGTACCGCTTTTCTTTTTCGTCAATTTTTTTGTTTTGTTTAGAATTGGCGGTAACCACCACGTACCACCTGTTGCTTGTCCATTTGCGCCATTTGCGCTTTCATCATCTTTATCTGATCGGCAAGTAACTTATTCTTATCATCCTTAGCGGCTTCCTGTAAATACATTTGCGCTTCGCGCTTGTTACGTTTTGCCATGGCAATACCTGCAAGACTGATCTTAGCGAGCGCGATATTGTGCGACATGCCCATGCCCAGCGTAAGCGCCTTTTTAAAGAATTTCTCTGACTTTAACGGTGCCTTGCGCGATTCGATCAAGCCTACCAGCAGGTTATAATAACCGTGTTGCTTACGGTGCAATTGCTTTTCGTAATCGGTGATCTTGCCAAGCCACTGTTCGGCTTTTTCGGTATTTTCTTTACGCAAAAAGAATTGCGCTATGATCATGTTCTCATTAAAAAAGAAAGTTAGCAGCACCATGCCACCAAATAAAAATACAGGTATGCCCCAGCCCCAAAAGCCAAACCCACACAAGGTTACACCTGCACCCATAATAACACATGCTATTACTAAGCGAACAATATTTGACATAATTTGTAAAATAACAATTTGAAGCGCAAATATCCGTTTATTTGCACTCTTAATCAACATCTGCAAACAATATTTATGGCGATAGATTTAGAGCCTTCGTGGCTGAATGTTTTAGGCGGCGAATTTCAGAAGGATTATATGGTTAAGCTGCGTGAATTTCTGAAAACTGAAAAGGAAACCGGGCAAAAAGTATATCCTAAAAACAGCGATATATTTAACGCCTTTAATACTACTCCCTTTGATAAACTGAAGGTGGTTATATTAGGGCAAGACCCATATCATGGCGTTAATCAGGCACATGGATTATCATTCTCCGTACAAAAAGGCATCAATCCGCCGCCATCATTAAAAAACATTTATAAGGAGTTGGTTACCGATGTACCGGGCTTTACCATCCCATCGCACGGTGAACTTACCGAGTGGGCCGAGCAAGGCGTGATGATGCTCAATGCTACTTTAACAGTGCGTGCAGGCAGCCCGGGCTCACATCAAAAAAAAGGCTGGGAGCAATTTACTGATACGGTGATCAAAACCATATCCGACCAAAAAGAGGGCATCATATTTTTACTATGGGGCAAATTCGCGCAAGCAAAAGCTGAATTGATAGATGCCGGTAAACACCACATCCTGAAAGCAGCCCACCCCTCTCCCTACTCCGCCGACAGCGGTTTTTTTGGTTGCAAACATTTTTCAAAAACAAACGAGATATTAAGCAAAGAAGGCAAGCAACCTATTAACTGGCATATTAGTGGTTAGTGGTTAGTGGTTAGTGGTTAGTGGTTAGTGGTTAGTGGTTAGTGGTTAGTGGTTAGTGGTTAGTGGTTAGTGGTTAGTGGTTAGTGGTTAGTGGTTAGTGGAGAATAGCTATCGAGAACTTTGGTTTTATATTATTTCAATTATCTATTAGAATTTAGAGCTTAGTTTTTAGAATTTATAATAAATAATAAGGCCCGCATGTAGCGGGCCTTATTATTTATTATGCGTGTTTTGTTTCAATTATATGAGGTTCGGTTGGCGCATCTTCATCATGCTTTTTACCGGCAAGCCTGTCTTTGATACGGGTACGTATCAGGTATAAACATGGCACCAGTATCAGCGTGATGATGGTCGCGAAAGCCAAACCAAATATCATCGTCCATGATAGCGGGCCCCAAAAAGCTACGTTATCACCACCAAAGTGAATGTGCGGCTCAAAGGAGGTAAATAATCCCACAAAGTCAATATTGAAACCTACGGCCAGCGGTATCAAACCTAATATTGCCGCTGTAGCGGTCAAAATTACAGGAGTCATACGGGTACGGCCAGCCTCAACCACGGCATCATGCAGGCTCATACCTTGCTCAAGCAGTAAGTCGGTAAACTCAACCAGCAGTATACCATTACGTACCACCACACCAGCAAGGGCTATGATACCTACACCCGTCATTACGATGGTAACCGTCATACCGAAAATGCTGATACCGAGGAATACCCCGATTATACTGAACAATATCTCGCTGATGATGATAAAGGTTTTACCGATGGAATTGAATTGCATCATCAGGATAACCAATATCAGCATAAATGATATTCCTAAAGCTGTCATCAGGAATGTCGCGGCTTCTATCTGATCTTCCTGACCGCCGGTTTGACGTACAACGACTCCCTCCGGCAATTTGTAGTTGCTGATAGATTGCAATATTTGCTGGTTAACCTCATTGGCATTAAAGCCTTTAATAACGTTTGAGCCTAATGTGATTACCCTGCGTTGCTGTTTGTGCTTAATATTGCTATAGGTGTTTTTATACTGAATATCAGCAAAGGCCGAGATAGGCACCTGCCTTACAGTACCACCGGTAGCCATATCGCGATAGGTTATCTTTAAGTTGCGTATCGCGTCAATATCATGACGTTGCTCCTCTTTGGCCTGTACGTTTATCTCGTAATTATCCTCAGTAGTGTTACGGAAATCGGCAGCTTTAGCACCATAAATGGTAGCCCCCAAGGCCTGAGTAATTTGCCCTGTACTGATTCCCTCACGATTAGCACGCTCACGGTTTACGGCAAAAACTATCTGTGGTTTATTATCCTGTACATCTGGCATTAACTCCTCAATACCGCCTATGTTTTGTTTAACAATATAGTTTTTAAGCTGAACGGCGGCTTTGGTCAACGTATCCAGATCATCGCCAACTAACTCAATACTGATATCCTTTTGTGTTGGAGGGCCTCCGTTCTCCTGCGCTACCGATATTTGCGCACCTGGCACAACACCTCGTACAGATTTGCGTATTTTTGCCAATACCTCTTTTGTATCAGTACCATCACGCTCGCCAAACTCAACAAAGGCTACAGTTATTTTACCCTTGTTCGGATAATCGCCCTGGTCTTCATCCTGCGGATCGGTAACGCTTACCGTAACGTTTGATATTATGGACGATACGATGTGCTTGTACGGCTCAACTGTAGATGCGACTCGTTGCTCAAGCTTGCGGGTAACCTCGTTGGTAAATGCCTGATCGGTACCGGTAGGCATCGTGATATATACATAAGCAAAGTTAGGGTCGGCTTGCGGGAAGAACTCCACCTTTGGCGACCGTACAACCATGAAGCCAATGCTTAAAAAGAACAGTACAATAATACCCAGCAATATTTGCCATGGCCTGCGTACCGCCTTTTCTATCATGCGGCCGTACCAGTTTTGAAAACTCGGCCAGGCGTTTTTTTGGAACTTGTCGATCCATTTTATAAGCACAAAATGATTAAGCAAGTATAATAATGCCGCAAAAACCACAAAATTTCCAAGCCCAACATTAATCAGATAGCCTAAAACAGCTATAATACCCATCACAATTAGTACCCGTTTAACTGTACGGTCAAACTTCGGATTATCATGTTCACCCTCAATGTGTGGCTTCATAAAATCGACCGCGAAAACCGGGTTAATGATGTAGGCCACCAATAATGATGCAAGCAGCGTTATGATAAGCGTGATAGGCAGGAAGAACATGAAATGCCCTATCAAACTATTCCAAAATGCTAATGGCACAAATGGGGCCAACGTGGTCATGGTACCTGAGAATACAGGCAGGAACACTTCGCCCGCGGCTATTTTGGCAGCTTGTTTAATAGGTACCTTACCATTATCAAAAATACGGTGTGTATTCTCAATCACCACAATGGCATCATCCACCACAATGCCCAGCGCTAACAGGAAGGAGAACAGCACGATCATGTTCAGCGTAAAGCCAATGGCCGGCATAACCAAAAACGCTATGAAACATGATAACGGTACCGATAAGGCCACGAATATGGCATTGGTTGTACCCATAAAGAACATCAGGATAATGGTTACCAGCACGAAACCGATAATGATGGTATTTACCAGATCATTAATAGTTACACGTGTTTTATCACTCTGATCACCGGTTACGGTAATATCCAGTCCTTTTGGGAACTCGCTCTTTTGTTTTAGTTCGATGAGTTGATTGATCTTGTCCGACGCCTCGATCAGGTTCTCACCTGATCGCTTGCTGATGTTGAGCGTAATTACATTTTTAAAGTTCTTTTGCTCATTGGTTTTTAAGCGGGCATAACTCTCCTGCTCGGCAAAGCCATCCTTCACCTCGGCAATGTCGCGCAGGTATACGGCTCGGCCTGTTGGGTTACGGATCACCATGGCGGCAACTTCCTCGGCATTTTTAAAATCCTGCCTGATGTCTACACTCCTGCGCACACCATCCATCTTAATGGTACCGGCCGATGCGATGATGTTTTCACCGCCAATAGCGTTAATGATATCGCCATAACCTATTTGCGCGGCCGTCATTTTGTTGATATCAACATTGATCTCAATTTCGGGCTTAAGCGCGCCCACCGTCTCTACCTTTGATATCTCCTTGTAACTCTCTATCTCATCCTTCAGATTATCGGCATACTCCTTCAACTTTTTCAGATCGTAATTACCCGAAAGGTTGATGTAAAGTATGGGTAAGTCGGCAACATTGATGTCAGATATTGAGGACTCCTTAAGGTTATTATCATTTTGGGGCAAATCGGGCTTGGCTTTATCAACCGCCTCTTTAACATCCTGCTTGGCATCGCGTATATCAACATTGGCATTAAATTCAGCCGTAATTACCGATACGTTAGGCAACGAGTTGGATGTTACCTTTTTTAAGCCTTTGAGTGATTTTAATTGCTTTTCTATCTGCCGGGTTACCAGCAGCTCAATATTTTCGGGCGATTGGCCAAGGTATTGCGTGGTTACAAATACCTTTGATTGGGCAATATCCGGAAAATTCTCTTTCGGCAATGTAACGTAGCTCACCAAACCCAACAGGGTTATGATGAATACCAGCACATATATTGCCGTTTTATTATCAATAGCCCAACTGGATGGGCCGAATTCTTTTTCAGCATCTTTCATAACAGACCGGTTTAGTGTTTATTAGTTTACGCCCTGTAATATTTTCACCTTGTCGCCATCCTCAATATCGGCGGCGCCTTCAACAACTACCTGGTCGCCCGCTTTAAGGCCCGATAATATCTCGGCCTTACCGCCGGATACAGCGCCTTGTTTGATTGTTTTTTGACGGGCAACGCCATTAACATTTACAAAAACATAATCGCTGCCTTCTGATTTTTGAACTGCCTTTAACGGGATAGCCAAGGCATTAGCCTTAGTATAATCGGCTATTTTAAGTACGGCCGTCATGTTTGGGCGCAGACTTTTGCTGTTAGGTAACTTTACCTCTATCGGGAAACTACGTGATGTAGGGTCGATAGCTTTAGCGGCGAAAGTTACTTTGGTAGATAATGAATCCTTTATATCCGGAAAAACGATTTTTACATTGTTACCGGTGCTTACGCTTGCCGAGTATGACTCGGGTACGTTAGCCTTAACTTTCAGTATCTCATCATTAACTATCTGGATACCGCTACCCTGCTGACCAGGTGAAATGGCTTGCCCCAATTTCAGATCCATCTGATCGATAGAGCCATTGATAGGCGATTTAATACGGTACTGATCTGACTGGCGTTTTAATGCCGAAAGCGCCTTTTCATCAGCCTGTAAAGTAGTTTGAGCTTGAAGATATTGTACCTCGGTACCAATCTTTTGATCCCACAGGTTTTTTTGGCGTTGAAATAAGGTACGTGATAATTCAGCCTTTGCTTCGGCCTGTGCTATTTGCTGTTGCAATACCACATTATCTAATTGAACAAGTACCTGCCCTTTGCTTACATGCTGACCGGGTTTTACATAAATAGCGGTAATAGTGCCCGGTGCCTGCGAAAACGCGGTAACGTTTTCCTGCGCGTCAATACGTCCTTGTATCTCTACATAGTTATTGAACTGGCCGGGTTCAAGTTTGTAAACGGTAACATCCATAACCTTTGCCGAATCGTTACCACCAACCTCTGCCTGTAATTTGGCTACTTTTGAATTAAGCTCAGCCTGCTGTTTTTTCAGTTCGGCAAGCTCCGTTTTTTTATCCTTTTTACCACCGCACGATGCCAGGAACATCAGGGCGGCTATATATATTAAATTCTTCATTTGTTGCGTGTTGTAATGTGAATGATTTAGTTTAAACGTCCGTATGCTTTATCAAGATCAACCTTGCTTACAAGTACATTGTAAAGCGCTTGTATGTATTGGTTATCGGCGCTTTCAAGTTCATTTTGTGCTTGCGAAACCTCAATGCTTGACCCTACACCTTGCTGATACTTTATTTTGGTGACACGTAAAACCTCAAGTGCTAATTCACGGTTGCTACGTTGATTGTTAAGCGATTTAAGGCCGTTTATATAAGTTATGTTAGCTGTATTAGCTTGTAACATTAAAGCATTCTTTAAATTATGCAGATCATTCTGAGATTTGAGCACATTGATCTTTGACTGCCTTAATTGATTGGTACGCTGACCTCCGCTGAAGATCGGCACGTTTAGGCTCAATCCTACAAAGCTGAATGGATAGTTGTTATTGAATAAACGACTAAAATTATTCTCATAAAACGAGGTGGATAAATTACCAAATGCCGACAGCGAAGGAAGGAAACGAGCCTTCTTTTCTTTCATATCAAATTCATTTAGTTTTTTATTGGTTTCGAGCAAGCTGTATTCTATCCTGTTGCGGTAAAAGGCAGTATCAGTAACAGCCTCGGGCTTGTCACTAAAATTAACGCTCTCCAACTTGTCAGTAAGTATTAGCTGCTCATCTACAGGCATGCCCATTTGGAATTTGAGCATTTGGTTATAGATAATAATGCCTCCTTCAACATTTTCGCGATTGGTTACCAAATTGTTGTATTGCACCGCTAAACGGTCAACATCTATCTTTTCTACAAATCCTTGTTTATTTTGTTGCGTAGTTTCGTCAAGCTGTTGTTTTAACTGTTTGATGTTGGCATCATACAATTTGATCTGCTCGTAACTTACCAGTACCTGGTAATAAGCCTTAGTTACGTTGGAGTTGGTTTCGATCTTGGTACGGGTAAAGCTTTTTTGAGAGAGCTCCTTAAATACTTTAGCTGATTGTAGTCCAACTAAAAAAGTACCATCAAACAATAACTGTGTGGCTTGTACAGTGAGGGTTGTGCTATACTTCACCGCAAACCTCAGCGGAACTAACTCGCCCGGCCTCCCAAAAAAATCACCTGGAGCTACCTGAGCCGGAACCCTAAAGTAGTCCTGAAATTGGGCCGAACCATTTACCTGTGGCAACCCTATGCCAATGGTTTCCTTTACCTTATATTCGGCGCTCTTAACATCTAACGCGGCATTTTTTACCGAATCCTGGTGTTCATAAGCGTAATTAATGCAATCAGCCAGACTAAAGCTGTGTGCCGTGCTATCTCTCGGCGGCGATTGCTGCGCGAACCCGTTTGACCACCACAGGCAGCCCAACAAGCCCATTAAAAATTTACCCCTTTTGTTCATGTATATATAGTGATTGATGTATTGCTATTTTGTTTTTCATTGCAAATAACCGCACGGGGCCTGACAGCCCTATGTCAGCAGTTAATATTGCGGTATAATATTTTTACAATATTGCTCCAACAGTTTGTAGCCCTCAAGTGTACATACGCCAAAATTGAAGTGCTCCAAAAACTGGTACTGCACTTTCCAGCTATTAAATTCCGACGTTGGGAACAAGCGGGTATCAAACCCCATCTCAACCTGCGCTACCCGCATGCGGGCTATTATGCGCACATCTACCTCGGGGCGTATATAGCCTTGCTCCTTGCCCTTGGTTAGTAATTCTTCCAGTTTTTCAACTAAAAACTGACCTTTAAAGCCCTTAAATAATTCCCATCCTTCGGGATGATATTTTTGCAGATCGTGTATGGCTACAGGGTTTACCTGTGATAATATCTCGCCTGAGCATTTCATCATGTCGAGCATTTGTTGTACCACGTTACCTTCGCTTTTCATGATCTTATTAATCTCATTAATATCTTCTTCGAGTTTTTTGCGTACCAGTTTTATTACCAGCTCATTCTTATCCTTATAAAATTGATAGATGGTTTTTTTTGACATGCCGAGGTGGCGGGCAATGTCGTCCATCGTAATACTTTTAATGCCCGAATGCAAAAAAAGGTCTTCAGCTCCTTGTAATATCCTGTCTGCCTGTTCCATAACGTCAGCAAAACTAAGGAAACGTTTTTTGAATATATAGTTTCCAATGGTTATCAAATTGTCAAATAGTTGCCTATTTATTCAATTATTGGTTTTACGAGTGTCGTGTTAACTGTGTTTTAAAAATGGTATCTTTGCCAAAAATTCATATATACTATGCAGCTAAACGCTTTATCAGCAATATCACCTGTTGACGGCAGGTACCGCAATACAACCGCAGGCCTTGCCGCTTATTTTTCTGAATATGCTTTAATTAAATACAGGGTATTTGTTGAGATAGAGTATTTTATAGCATTATATGAACACCCGTTACCTCAGTTAGCTGATTTTGACAGATCATTATCTGATAAACTACGCGACATATATAAAAGTTTTAGCGAAGCTGATGCTGAGAGCATTAAGCAAATAGAAAAGACCACCAACCACGATGTTAAAGCGGTTGAATACTTCATCAAGCAAAAATTTGATGAGTTGGGCATTGAGCAATACAAGGAGTTCATCCACTTTGGCCTTACCTCGCAGGATATTAATAACACCGCTATCCCGTACTCATTCAAATTGGCACTTGTTGAAAGCTATTACCCTGCTATTACAGAATTGGTTGATACGCTTAAAGCTTACGCTTCCGATTGGCAAAATATACCCATGCTGGCACATACGCACGGGCAACCAGCCTCTCCAAGCCGTTTGGGTAAGGAGATCAGTGTATTTGTTGAACGTATAGAAAAACAATTACAGCAGTTGCAACAGGTGCCTTTCTCAGCCAAGTTTGGTGGTGCTACAGGCAATTTTAACGCGCATAATATCGCTTATCCGGCTATCGACTGGAAAGCCTTTGGGAATAACTTTGTAGATAACATTTTAGGATTAAGCCGCTCGCAATACACTACACAAATAGAGCATTACGATAATTTCGCTGCTCAATGCGATGCGCTGAAACGCATCAATAACATTCTGATCGATCTGGATCGTGATATGTGGACCTATATCTCCATGAATTACTTTAAGCAAAAGATCAAGGCCGGCGAAGTTGGCTCATCAGCTATGCCACATAAGGTTAACCCTATTGATTTTGAAAATTCGGAAGGTAACCTGGGTATAGCTAACGCATTATTTGAGCACTTAGCGGCTAAGTTACCAGTATCTCGCCTGCAACGCGATCTTACTGATAGCACAGTATTGCGTAATATAGGTGTGCCTGTGGCTCATACATTGATCGCCATAAAATCGACAGTTAAAGGTTTAAATAAACTATTATTGAACGAGGCCGCCATTAACGCCGACCTTGAAGCTAACTGGGCAGTAGTAGCCGAAGCTATACAAACCATACTACGCCGCGAGGCCTACCCTAACCCGTACGAAGCGTTAAAGGAACTTACCCGTACCAATACCCATGTAAATGCGGAAACTATAGCTGCATTTGTTGATACGTTGGATGTAAATGATAGTGTGAAAGCTGAGCTTAAACAGATAACGCCATCGAATTATACGGGTATTTAAGTGTATCGTCAAAGTCATTAAGCGGTCATAACTAAATTGGTTTGCGCATTTAACAAAAAAGCTGTTTAAATTTGTTATAAATACAAATAACAATCCCGAAAAAGATGAATATCAACGTATATACCGAAGCTACACCAAACCCGGCAACTATGAAGTTCATAGTGAACAAGTTGCTGATAAACGGCAGTGTTGATTATGCCACTAAAGAAAGCGCTGAAAGCTCAACCTTTGCTAAAGAGCTTTATAAATTTTCGTTTGTTAACGGCGTATTCTTTGCAAGCAACTTTGTAACCGTTACCAAAACTGAGGGTACCGATTGGGCTGATATTGAGCCGATACTTAAGGAGTTTGTAAAAGGCGCAGTTGAATCGGAACTTACGGTAAAAGCCGAAGAACACGTAGAAGTTGATTTTGAAGGCACCGATACCGAAATAAAAATTCAGCAAATACTGAACGATTACGTTCGCCCGGCTGTTGAGCAGGATGGCGGCGCTATCACCTATAAATCATTCGACGAAGGTATTGTAACTGTTGAGCTTCGCGGTTCATGCAGCGGCTGCCCATCATCAACCGTAACACTTAAAGCCGGTATCGAAAACCTGCTTAAACGCATGGTACCAGGTGTTACCGAAGTAGTATCTGAAGCTTATTAATGATAGGATTTCACTGATTATTTTTTGTGATTTCACCGATTAGATTGAAATTACACAGATAAATAATACGCATTAAAAAGTCCCATAGGTCAATCTATGGGACTTTTTTTATTTATAACGATCTGTGGAATCGATCTCTTAAAATCAGTGAAATCTCAAAATGAAATCCCATAATCAAGGAAATCAATAAATCATGGTCAGAAAAATTTTTGAATCGCCTGCAACATCTCCGCTGTAATATTGCCGTTAGTAGCTAATAACTCACGGGTTTCAATTACTTCATCGCCGCCTTTAAAGTTTACTACCTGTCCGCCTGCCTGTTTAACGATAACTATACCGGCGGCAACGTCCCAGGCATTAAGGTTATACTCGTAGAAACCTTCAAACCTACCACAGGCAGTATAAGCCAGATCAACCGCGGCCGAGCCCAAACGGCGTAAACCGTGGCAGCTACGCATCAGTTCGGCAAAGAGTTCTATGTATTGATCCTGCTTACTAAAATCATAATACGGGAATCCTGTTGCTAACAAACTATGCTCAAGGCTCGGCGCTTTGCTTACTTTAATTTCGTTGCCGTTTAAATATGCAGGTGCCCCTTTCCACGCGTAAAAGCATTCGTCGAGGTTTATTTCATACACCACTCCGGCAACAAGTTCATCATACTCCTTTAAAGCGATGCTGATAGAAAACGTTGGCAAGCCGTGTATAAAGTTAGTGGTACCATCCAGCGGATCAATGATCCAGTTATATATCTGACCTAAACGGATACTTGTTTTTTCCTCGGTGATAAAACCGGCTATGGGTAATATCTTTTCAAGTCCGGCTACTAACTGCTGCTCGGCGGTTTTATCAACGTATGATACCAGGTCGTTCAGACCTTTATACTCTATCTTATCAATACTAAATGTCTTTCTCTCCTGACGGATAAAATCACCCACCTGTTTAGCAAGCTCAACTGTACTTAATACAACCTCCTGTAAATTCATGTCAGCGTATAGTTTTAGATAAGATTATTGAACGATCTGTGTTTTTTTACCTTCGGTGCGCGCAATTAGAACAGCACCGCCAACAACCATAAATAACGAGATCATCTCGGCCTGAGTAAATGATATACCGAATAAATGGTATTTGGTATTTACACGGATAAGTTCAATAAAGAAACGCTCAACACCGGCCAATATCAGGTATATACCGAACAATGCACCAGGCTTTGATATTTTGTTACGTACGCCCCATATCACCAGAAAAAGTATAAGGCACATCACTACTTCGTAAAACGGTGTAGGGAAAACCGGCTGAGGTAGTTCGCTGCAATACTTTCCAAGACAATTGGCTATAGGCACCCCCTCGCTGTTAACATTATGAGGGTATTTAAAGGCCCACATCCAATCGGGTGCCCAGCTTAACCAGCCTGGTTTTGGGGCAAGGTTGGTTATTCCCCAGTCGCCATCGCCGGCCATTTGGCAACCAATACGACCAACACCATAGGACAGCATCATGCCGGGTCCGCCAATATCAAGCATCGTCAATGGCTTAATACCATTTTTGTTTGCTATATATAGTACGGCAGCGCCACCGCATATTAATCCACCGTAAAAGGTTAAGCCGCTGGTGCCGATAAGCATACCTACCGGATCAGCCATAAAGGCATCCCAGTTCTCAAGTCCGTTAAATAGCTTCGCTCCGGCAAAACCAAACACGGCTGCCCAAAGCAGTATGTTACCCATTAACTCGTGCGGATGCACCAGTACCCGTTTTTGAACAGGTTGTGGTAAACGCTGCTTCTTGTTTTCGGCGTAAGCCCAGTAAATGAATACCGCGGCCAATACTATACCACCCAACAGGTTACCTCGGGTTGATAGCAGAAAGCTCTGCGTATCATTGATCAGATCTTTATAATGCAGTATGGCCTCAAGAAATTTAAAGCCAATAATGAATCCAAAAATACCGTTTCCTATTATTTCACCTGTCGACAAGGGTTCGCCAACAGTTATTGTTTTGTGCAGCGGATGTATCTCGCCAAGCTTTTCGCGGCGTTTAAATTCCTGTACAAAAGCCCAATAAGCGGCCATAAAGGCAATCGCTACAAAAAAGCCAAATGTTTGTATTGGTAATGGTGGTACGTTTAACCCGGTAAGATAATGTATCAGCTCGGATATGGTAGGAAACATAAGCAGTATTTTGGGGACGAATATATGCTTTTAATGCACTAATACCTCAACTGCTTCTGTAATTTCTACATCACCGTCGGGTGATATATTTGTTAATTGAACTGATTTTAGCTCGTTAACCAATACAGGATCGTATTTAGCCTTCACCTTTACATAGTTACGGGTAAAGCCATGCATAAAACCATCCTTAATATCACCCTCAAATAGTACTTCTTCGGTCTTTCCTAATTGAGTATCGTAAAAGGCACGGCGCTTTTTATCGGATAGTATGTGCAACATCTTGCTCCTGTCGGCACGGGTTGAGCCCGGTACAGTGCCTTTCATTTCGGCGGCAAGGGTATTTTCACGTTCTGAATAGGTAAATACGTGCAGATATGAAATATCCATATCATTCAAAAAATTATAGGTATCTATAAAATCCTCACGTGTTTCACCAGGGAAACCTACTATAACATCCACACCTATGCAGCAGTCGGGCATTATGGCTTTGATCTTTGCTACCCTATCAGCATAAAGCGCTCGTTTGTAACGACGGCGCATTAAGCCCAATATTTTATCGGAACCTGATTGTAACGGAATATGGAAATGCGGCACAAACCTTTTTGAGGTAGCTACAAACTCAATGATCTCGTCGGTCAACAGGTTTGGTTCGATGGATGAGATACGTATCCTGTCGATACCCTCAACTTCATCAAGTGCTTTTACCAGGTCAAAGAATTTATCTTCACGCTGGCCATTGCGGATACCAAAATCGCCAAGGTTAACGCCTGTTAATACGATCTCCTTAACACCTGATTCCGCGATCTTACGAGCCTGATCTAAAACATTCTCAATGGTATCGCTACGGCTTGCACCACGCGCTAAGGGTATGGTACAAAAGGTACAAGAATAATCGCAACCATCCTGAACTTTAAGGAAGGTACGGGTACGATCACCAAACGAATAGGCGGGTACAAACTCATTAGCTTCGGACACCGGTTGATTGTAAACTAATGTTTTGGGCTGCTTGGTAAGATCGGTAATATGATCAATGATCTGGAATTTTTCGGCAGCGCCAAGCACCATATCAACACCCGGAATTTCGGCTATCTCTTTTGGTTTTAATTGAGCGTAGCAACCAACAATGGTAATGTAAGCGTTAGGAGAAACCTTTAAAGCTTCCTTAACTATCTTTTTGCATTTTTTATCGGCATTCTCGGTTACCGAACATGTGTTGATCACATATACATCGGGCGTATCGGTAAAATCAACCGTATCATAACCGGCATCGTTAAATAACCTGCCAATACTCGATGTTTCCGAATAGTTAAGCTTACAGCCCAGTGTATAAAATGCTACCTTCCTGTTCATTATTAATCGGCAAAGATAACCAGAATTTATTTTGGAGTGAGGGGAATTTTCAGAAATCAGAGTTTGATGACAGAAAGTATTTGTCTTGAACCAGAATTTATAGAATATATCTGAACCGGAATTTTCCGAATTGAAGAATTGACAGAATGAGCTTTATTCTAAAAATTCCTTAATTCTGTAAATTCGGGTTCAAGACTACTCCTCCCCCCATCTAAAACTATCATCCTCCAACCCTATCAAATCTATCACGCGGTTTACTACCGTCATGGCTACTTCTTCAATGGTTTGCGGGCGGCTGTAAAAGGATGGTATGGCCGGGCAGATAATTCCACCAGCTTCGGTAACGGTGGCCATGTTGCGTATTTGTATCAGGTTGAGCGGGGTATCACGAGCCACTAAGATGAGTTTGCGGCGTTCTTTTAATATCACGTCAGCTGCGCGGGTGGTCAGATCGTCGGACACGCCGCTGGCTATTCGACCGAGCGTACCCATTGAGCATGGCACCACAACCATGGTATCAAATTTAGCGGAGCCGGAGGCAAAGGGCGCGCTAAAATCGTACTTGTTATAAAATTTGTATGGATAGTTTTGATAGCTCTCATTACCTAACTCTACACGCCAAACCTCTTGGGCGTTTGTAGACATGATGATGCCAACCTCGGCTACCTGGCTCTGTAATTGCTGCAATTTATCCAGCAACAATTTGGCATAAATGGCTCCACTTGCACCTGTAATGGCTATAACTATCTTCTTTTTCATAACTGGATGCAAGTATAACAAATGCAGCGGGATAAAGTTGCGGGCACAAAAAAAGGGTCGAATACTAAGTACCCGACCCTACATCTACCTATGAAAAACATACCCTATTAAAGGGTACCACAAATATACTAAGATTTTTACAATAACTTAATAATTTATTTTCAAATAATTTCTTATCGGTATTGAGGGAAATTTTTCTCTATCAGGGTTTGAATTATACCATCAACCATACCTACACTCGGTACGTAAATTTGCTTAATACCAGCGGTTTTCATTACTGTTATGTATATCTCACAGGCGGGGATAATAACGTCAGCGCGATCATGGTTCAGGCCTAATACATTTATCCTATCTTTCAACGAGAATGAGCTCAGATAGCTATACAGCGATTTCAGCTTATTGAAAGGCATCGGCGATTTATCTTTCTGCTCAGCAAGGCGATATAATTTGTTGATGTTGCCGCCTGTGCCTATACCTGCAATATCCTTAAAACCACGGGTATGCTTACGGATGAATTCGCGCATTTCTTCCCAGGTTTCTTCCTTATCCTGATTATCGAGTATGCGTATGGTACCCAGGTTGAATGAGTGCGAAGCGATCAGCTCCCCTGCCGAAAATAACGACAGTTCGGTACTACCACCACCTACATCAATATAAAGATAGTTCTTGCTTTTATCTATCTCCTGCTCGGCATGACTATCGTAAATGATCTTCGCTTCTTTTTGACCGTGTACTATCTCCAGATCAATACCTGCTTTTTCTTTTATTTGTGCAACCACATCCGGGCCGTTCTTAGCTTCGCGCATGGCCGATGTAGCACATGCCATGTAATCGGTTACCTTGTAAACATCTATCAGGTTACTGAACGCCTGCATGGTTTTGATCAGATCGGCTGATTTTCTTTCAGAAAGATGCTGATTCAAAAACGCGTCGTCGCCCAACCTTAATGGTACACGCACAAGGGTGTTTTTTTTGAATGATACCGAATGGTTATTTTCAACGATCTCGGCAATGAGCAATCGTACTGCGTTCGATCCTATGTCAATAGCGGCGTATCTCACTTCTAGATATTTTTGTTTTTAAGATAATTATATATGTCAATTTGTGCACGGTGCGGGTTAACGTTCCGTGTACGATGGTATTTATTGCTGTTAGTTGATGTTATATCGCGCGATTTAGTATTATCCGCCAATTGCAGGTCTATAATATCCCGAACCTCTTTTTTCAAATTTTCATCAAATATCGGGAAACCAACCTCTACCCTGTTATCAATGTTACGGGTCATGAAATCAGCAGAGGTCAGATAGATCAACTCATTACCGCCGTTGCAGTATACATGCACGCGGGCATGTTCAAGATACTTATCTACAATGCTTATCACGCTGATGTTTTCGCTGTATCCCTTTACACCCGGTACCAAACAGCACATTCCTCTCACTATCATCTGTATCTTCACTCCTGCATTGCTGGCCTGATACAATTTTTCGATCATTTGCTCATCAGCAAGGCTGTTCATCTTAAATATCATGTAAGCCTCTTTGCCTGCTTTGGCATTCTTTATCTCGTTATCAATAAGCCTGTAAATGGCAGGGCGCGAATCTATAGGTGATACTATCAGGTTTTTAAAGCCTTTAGGCAAAATGCCTTTATTTATGCCCTTAAAAACCTCCGCGAGTTCATCAGTAATTTTTTTATTGACCGTGAACAGCGTATGGTCGGCATATATCTGGGCTGTTTTCTCATTAAAGTTACCCGTTGAAAGGCAGGCATAATGTACCAGCTTACTTTTTTCAAGCCTGGTAACCAAACATATTTTTGAGTGTACTTTGTAACCTGGTATACCGTATACTACCCGTACGCCTTCTTCCTCTAAACGGTTACTCCAGTGTATATTGTTCTGCTCATCAAAACGGGCACGTAGCTCAACCAAACAGGTTACTTTTTTACCATTTTTGGCAGCGTTTATCAGCGCGTGTACAACCCTTGAGTTATCAGCCAAGCGGTATACAGATATGCTGATCTCCTTTACCTTCGGATCAATAGCCGCCTCACGTAAAAAGTGGATAATATAATCAAACGACTGATAGGGGTTGCTTATCAGATAATCCTTTTTAGCGATAAGCCCCATCAAACTTTTGCCGAACGACAGATCATTTACCGGTAATGCCGGGTATTTATTATACTCCAACTCCGGCCTGCCAACATTGGGGAATTTTATAAAATCCTTAAAATTATGATAGCGGCTGCCGGGTATCATACTTTCGCCATGCAAACCCATTTTACCTACCAGGTGCTGCAACATATCGGCAGGCATATCGGTATCATAAAGTAAACGCATGGGTTTACCTTTTTTACGCTTTACCAGGCTTTTTGATAACGCGTCGATAAACTTTTCACTCAATTCCTTATCCAGATCCAGCTCGGCATCCCGGGTTAGCTGTATAGAATAGGCTTCAATACTATCATGATCAAATATGAAGAACATATCCTCCAGATTGTACCTGATAATATCATCCAGCAGGATAATGAACTTTAAGTTATTAGTTTCGGGCAGCACCACGAACCTCGACAGGTTATCTGGAAATTCGATAAGCGCGTAGCGCGATTTTTTATTTTTAGTAAGCTTTACAAAAAAGTAAATAGCCCTATCCTTTAACTCCGGTAACTGCGCTCCATCAATAAGCATAATGGGCACCAGTGTTGATAGCAGCTTTTCGCGAAAGTAACTCTTAACAAAGTTACCGCGGGCTACGTTCAATTGCTTTTCGTCAAGTATAAATATCTTTTCTTCGGCAAGTTGTTTGATGATGATATTCTCGTACAGGTTATTGAATTTACGTTCCTGCTTAACTACGATGTTCTTTATCTGATTAAGCAGCTTTTTGGGATTGTAACCTAATATCTGTTTTGATTTTTGATTGAGGTTAGCCAGGCGGTTCAATGTAGCTACACGTACACGGTAAAACTCATCAAGGTTGGACGAAAAGATAGCCAAAAATCGGATGCGGTCTATCAGCGGTACAGTTGGGTCTGCGGCCTCCTGCAACACACGGTCATTAAAATATAACCAGCTTATTTCACGATTAGTTAAAGGTATCTGTTTGGCATCCATATAGTAAACAACCCGGCTTCGCAGCCGAATTGACAAATGTGCTTATTTATTTGTTAATTTAGTATTAACTCATTGTTAGTATCGTTCTTTATTAAGTTTTATAGTCGGGTTTTTGTTTTATTTTTGCAGCCTAAACACTACCAATATGCCATCATTTGATATTGTAAGTAAGATAGACGGGCAAACCCTCGACAACGCGATAAACAACGCTAAAAAGGAGATATTGAACCGTTATGATTTTAACGACTCGAAAAGCACCGTTGATCTGGATAAGAAAACCAATGAGATAACCATTGTTACTGAGAACGATATGCGCCTTAAGGCCATAACCGACTCTATCATTAGCCGTATGATGAAGCAGGGCCTTGACGCTAAAGCGTTAGACTTTGGCAAAGAGCACTATGCCGCCGGTAACATGATACGTAAGGAGATAACGGTTAAGGAAGGTATTGACAAAGAAGCCGCCAAAAAGATCGTTAAGGCAATAAAGGACAGCGGCCTGAAAGTACAGGCATCTATAATGGATGACCAGGTGCGTGTACAAGGCAAAAAGCTGGATGACCTGCAAGCCGTGATCAGCCTGTGTCGCGGTGGCGATTTTGGCCAGCCCTTGCAATACATCAATATGCGTAGCTAATACTAATTACTACATAAAGCGCAAAGCCCGGTACTTATAATAAGTCCGGGCTTTGTTGTTATCACACATTAACAATTTTACGCTATAGAATTAAGCTGCAACTTCGGCATCGTTAGCTATGAATAGTTTATTCAGATGCGCTTCGTAGCGTTGCATATCACCTGGTATGTCCGCATTCTTTTCAACGTCGTGAAAGTGGATGCTCTCCAAAGGTTCCATGCCTGTAAAGGCATTCATGCGGTGAAAGCCGAATAACGGGCCGTCATCAACACTGCGCTCATTGAAAAACTCGCCGGGTAAGGTAAAGGCTGTAGCCGGGGCATTCCATGATGTGGTGAGCATATACTTTGTACCATGCATCATGCCGCCGGTACCGTAATTTATCTCGGGATTGGCTGACGAGCGACCATCGCTATGATAAATACCCGTGGCATGGCCTTCGGTAAATACCTCATCAATATATTGCTTGAAACCGTGAGGTAACTGAAACCACCAAACAGGTGTGTGGTAAATGATTACATCGGCCCATACAAATTTATCAACCTCTGCCCTTGCATCGTATGCCTCATTTATGTCGGTATACTGAACCTCAAACTCGGGTTTGTTATTAAAGAAAGCCTTAGTTGCCTCGAACAATGTTTTATTAAAACGACCGCCTGAATGACCAAATACCTGGCCACCGTTTATAATGAATATCTTTTTAGTTTCCATTTTTACTTTGATTGTTGAACAAAGTTACCTACAGCTAATTCATAATTAAAATAATATAATTTATACATTTGTATTATTAAAATAATAACAGACATGACCAATCTCGAATGGTTCAGAACCTTTAAGGCGATATATGAAACCGGCTCACTTACCGGAGCAGCCGACAAGTTGTATATTTCTCAACCCGGTGTAAGCTTACATTTAAGTTCATTGGAGAATTATGTGGGATATAAATTGTTCGACCGTAGTTCGAGGCGCATGGTGCCTACCGAGCGCGCCAAAGTGCTTTACAACTTTGTGCTCGAGCCAATGCTAAAACTTGAAAAAGCTGAAGAACTGTTTAGCCGTACAACCGAAAAGGAGAAGCCAACCATCAGCATAGGTATGTGCTTTGAAACGTTCCAGTTTACATTGGAGCCGTATTTACCCAAGCTGCCGTTTAACGTTATTATTAAGTTTGGCGAATACCCAGAGATGTTGAGCGATCTGGATAATGGCGTGCTGGATATGATCATTACCCCGCAAAAAGGAGATTACAAGAATTTGCAGTTCAAAGCATTTTCTAAAGAACGCATAATGCTGGTAGCAGGGAACCAAACCGATGCGACGATATTTAAACAACACATTGCCGCCGCCAATTACAGCGCTGCCGAAGACTGGCTGCAAACCCAAACCTGGTACGGCACCGCCGGAGATATGGAACACTTGCGCCGCTTTTGGCATCAAAACTTTGGTAAGCGCCCGGGTTTTAAGCCCAACTTTATTGTGCCTAATTTGAGTTCGATAATACGCTGCCTGAATGGTAACTCGGGTTTGGCCGTGATACCTGATTTTCTGTCAAAAAGAGAGATCGAAAAAGGACAGATATTTCCGCTATGGCAGGGGCATAATATTATTGAGAATACCTTGTATTTCGCCGCCCGTAAAAAAACCATGTACGCCGAAGAAATAAAACAAATTGAGGAGATTTTTGAAAAGGAAATGTCGACTACTGAATTATTGGAAGCATGATAGCAGCTATATGAAAGCATAGCTGCTATCAAACCGTTTATCATAACCCCTCAAACACAAAGGTTTCTTTTTTTAATGGTTTACGCGGTAGCATTTGCGTGCGTATACTGGTTTGATAAACAAACGAAGCTACTATTATGGCCGCCTGCTTCAGATCGTCGATCTGTAAATGGTCGTAGTCATCAAGGTTGCTATGGTGTGTGCGGGTTTCATAATCTATTTCATCCTGTATAAACTGAAAAGCCGGTATGCCTGCCCAATCGAATGATATATGATCTGTTGAGCCGGTATTACTCAATGTTACAGTTGATGCGCACAAACTGTTAAATGGCTTTAACCATTGTGTAAATATTGGGGCAACATCCTTGTTGTTCTGCGTAAAAATGCCACGTATCTTACCTGTACCGTTATCAAGGTTAAAATAAGCAGAAATTTTTGCCTGCTCTGGTTTTGCCTTGAACTTGGCAGCATCCATAAAGTGTTTTTTCACATAACCGTACGAGCCGTAAAGCCCTTGTTCTTCTCCATCCCACAAAGCTATACGTATGGTACGTTTAGGTTTAAGGCCCAATGAATCAAGCAACCTCACGGCTTCCATCATCACAATACAACCTGCGGCATTATCAGTAGCGCCTGTAGCGGCCTGCCACGAGTCGAGGTGACCGCCCAGCATTACCACTTCTGATTTTAGCTTAGGATCAGTACCGGGTATCTCGGCAATAACATTATACCCCTTTGTATCGGCAGTAGATGTTACACTTTTTATATTGATGGCTACCTCTACCGGATGCCCTGATGCGATAAGGCGCTTAATGCGTTGCCCATCCTCTACAGCCATGCTCAGTTGAGGTATCCCTTCCGGATCGTTTACACGGTACCCGCCGTATGCCTGCACAAACACCGCTCCATCCGCATTTGATCTGCCCGCGGTGATCACGCCCAGGGCACCACTATTCTCGATCATCTTATCAAGCTTTTTGTATATATCGATGTATTTTACAAAACCCTCTATCTCCTCACGTTTTACCATGTAGGTATCTTTCATATTGGCGAGAGCTGTATCAGCTAACCTGCCTGCAACCGGCTTAAACTTACTGTCGCTTTTTGGTGCATTACCCGCGACAAGCAGCCATTTGCCTTTAAATTCAGATGCGTGTAGGGCTATGTATGTGGTATCCGTATATTGCTGTGGCGATAACACCTGCACCTTCCCTTGCTGCACACCTTTAGTATTGGCCGACCATGGGTTTGGATATGCCCGTAGCGGAGCCACATAAGGCACTTTCATATTTATACTAAAATCATCTATATCCCACTGTTTACCAAACTCACCCCACTCCTCCAGGCCGGCATTCGCTAATCCCCATTTTTTCATGGTTGATACCGCCCAATTAGCTGCGCGTTTATACCCTTGAGAGTTAGCCAAACGCGGGCCGGATACATCAGTCAGATAATGTGCTATCTGTGGTATTTGCGAGCTGTTTAACTCTGCCGTCTTAATTCTATTAAAAACCGCGGTATCCGGCTCATTTTGGGCCATTGCAACGGTCGACATTAAAGCTAAACAGATTGCACTATGTAGTGCGGTGGTGATGAGTGATCTCATTGGCTTAAGGGATTATTTGATAAATATAATCAACTTACAATCAAAAAGAAAAGCCGCCGGTAGCTGTACCGGCGGCTTAATATCATAGCATAAAATATTACTTAGTGGCTGTAACCTGCATTGGGTTAACTCCAGTTGATTGCCCACGCACCGGCCCACCTGATTTAAGCTTGAACAGCTGGAATTTTGATGGCTGCGGCATTGAACCCCAGTAGTTATTGCTTTCATCAATATCGGCAGTTTCGCGCATTGGGTCGAGCTTGATGGATGCCACCTCTTTATCCTGCACGTAGAATTTACTTACATGCTTTTCGTTATGGCGCCATATCTGTGCCGGTATACGGTCTGTTTGTTTGCTGCCATCCTTAAAGGTAAACTCAACAATGATCGGCATTACCATACCGCCTTTATTGGTGAATGATAGCTCGTAAAAATATTTGCTGCCATATTTCTGTACATCCTCATCAGTCGGCGTATCTAACATGCTTGATGGCGATTGAGCTGCGGCGGTAGCTTTAACCTTATCGTTATATTTATTAGTATCTACCGACGCTAAACCACGATCATACTTCCAGTAAAAATCGCGCGCGGCAGTATCACGGTCGGTATAGAACTTGATGCCTTTATCCTGACGGTTCAATATCTTAGATATATCCTCGAAGCTGTTTACGGCAGGTGGATCAACCTTGGCCGGGCCACGACGCATACCACCACCCGGGAGTTGCTTAGCAGCCAGATCGGCACGGGCTGATTTTACTGAATCAAGCGCTATATCCACCGGATCGGTACCGTAGAACCAGCCTCTCCAAAACCAATCCAGGTCCTCGCCACTGGCATCTTCCATTGTGCGGAATAAGTCGGCTGGTGTTGGGTGTTTGAATGCCCAGCGTTTAGCGTATGTTTTAAATGCGTAATCAAATAACTCACGCCCCATAATGGTTTCGCGCAGTATATTTAAACCTGTAGCCGGTTTTGAATAAGCGTTAGGGCCAAAACGAACAATATTTTCAGAGTTTGTCATGATCGGCTCCAGTTCATCTTTTGGCAGCTTCATGTAGTCAACAATGGTATAAGCAGCCCCTTTTTTAACCGGAAATTTGTTGTCCCAAAGTTCTTCGGTCAAATACTCAACAAACGAGTTAAGGCCTTCGTCCATCCATGTCCACTGGCGCTCATCGCTGTTAACAATCATCGGGAAAAAGTTGTGGCCAACCTCATGTATAACCACGCCCAGCATACCGTTCTTGGTGCTTTCGCTGTAGGTTCCGTCCTTTTCGGTACGGCCATAGTTAAAGCATATCATTGGGTACTCCATACCGTTGGCCGCCTCAACACTTTGCGCTACAGGGTAAGGGTAAGGAATAGTAAAGTCAGAATATGTTTTGATGGTATGCGCTACGGCACGGGTTGAAAATTTGCTATACAGATTGTAAGCCTCCTTACCAAAGTAGCTCATGCACATCACATTCCTGCCTTCGATTTTCTGCCCCATGGCATCCCATACAAATTTACGTGATGATGTCCAGGCAAAATCGCGAACGTTGTTGGCCTGGAATACCCAGGTCTTTTTAGTTGCAATCGGCGATGTTTCAGCTTTTTTAGCTTCGGCAAGGGTTACTACTTCTACAGGCGCGGTAGCTGTTTTGGCTTTTTGATAACGAGCCAGTTGTGTTTGATTTAATACCGCGCTGTAGTTGATACATTCACCCGTACCACCAACAATATGGTCAGCCGGAACAGTCATCTGTACACGGAAGTTACCAAAGGTTAATGCGAACTCGCCACGACCGGTGAACTGATGGTTTTGCCAGCCCTGAAAATCGCTATACACACACAAACGCGGATACCATTGCGCCATAGTGAACAGGTAATTTTTATCTTCCGGGAAGTATTCATAACCACCGCGACCGCCATAGGTCATCCGGTCAGATATATTATACGTCCAGTTAACGGTGAATACATATTGCTGGCCTGGTTTTAAAACCACCGGCAGATCAATACGCATCATGGTTTTGTTAACGGTATATTTTAAGGCTTTACCCGTAGCATCCGTAAGTTTAATGATGTTGAAGCCATAGCCATTATCTTTAGCCGAAGTGATACCCTTATCGATCATTTGCAGGGTTGCAGCCCTTGGCATTGATGAGCTCGACTGGTAGTTGGCGTTTTTAAGATTATTGTGCTCGTTCTCATCCAACTGCATCCAAATATAATCCAGCGGATCGGGCGAGTTGTTGAAGTAGGTAATGGTTTCGGTACCGGTAAGCTTTTGCGCTTTTTCATCAAGCTCGCATTTAATGTTGTAGTCGGCACGTTGCTGCCAGTACTTTACGCCCGGTGCACCGCTTGCTGTACGTTGTTCGTTGGGTGTTGTTAAAATAGTGCCCAATTGTTCAAACTTATTACCGTGGTTGCTGCCAGGGTTGTTTTGTATGTCCTGAGCGAAGGTTGCCCCTGCTATCGACGAAAGGATAACTACTGTGGTAAATAGTTTCTTCATGGTGTATATTAATGAGTTCAGTTAATGCAAATTAAGTAAATTAAAACGGCAATCGTTCAAGCGCCATCTGCAATGTTAAAGCGAAAACACCTGCCGACAGGAAAAACACCCAATCGCGCCTTTTTATTTTGCTGAATTGAAGTACCAACATGGTTACTGTCAGCAATACGGCAACAACAACTATCTGCCCTGCTTCAAGGCCGACGTTGAAACCGAAAAGCCCCCAGCCCAAAGCCTGATCCTTAGCGAGCATTACCCTGATGGCATTAGCAAAGCCCATACCGTGTATCAACCCGAAGCCCAGGGCAAGATAATAGTTTGATCGTGCCTTACCGTTGGATGCAGCCTTAAGATTAAACAGATTGTTGAGCGCGGTTATAAAAATGGTACAGGGAATTAAAAACTCCACCCATTTACTATCAAACCTGAAAACATCAAGCACGCTGAGCACCAGCGTTAACGAATGGCCTATGGTGAAGGCCGTTACCAATATCAATACCTTTTTAATATCGGCAAAGGTGTATACCGCTACTAAGGCTAAAATAAATAACTGATGATCGAGCGCACCGGCACTGATGATGTGCTCCCAGCCTAAAGCAAAATAAAAATAGAGATCCTGCAAATTGAAATATCGGCTTTAACTAAATAATAAAACCTAAATTTAACGGTTTTTGTTAAAAAAGGAACCGGAGCAGGCTGTATGTACGCATTATTTATCCAATCGCTATTATTTTGTTACATGATATTTGGCACCACTGCCACAAAATCAGCACTTAACACAGCCTTTCATCCGCTGCACGTTAGCACTACTGATGTAAACTATAATGGCAAGGATAAAAAGTTTGAAGTGATATGCACCATATTTACCGATGATTTTGAAGCCGTGCTAAGCAAACAATACAAGGTTAAAGTGGACCTGACCGAACCTAAAGTACACGACGCGATGGATAAATTGGTAAGTGACTACGTAGCTCATCATGTACAGTTAAAGAATAACGCTGCAACAACCAAATTCAATTACCTTGGTTTTGAAAAGGTTAAGGAAGTTGTGAATGTTTACCTTGAATCGGACACAGCGCCCGCCCCTAAACGTGTTGATGGCAATATTAATTTGTTGTATGATATGTACGATGATCAGATGAATATTGTACATATAACTGTTAACGGCAACAGAAAAACCACCAAGGTAGATTATCCTCAAACACAGGTAAGCCAAACATTTTGAGCTACCCTGTAAATAGTATTCATACGTACTCCCACCATATTTACATAAAACGATCCGCTTGATTGTAATTCTCTTACTATAACACGCCCCGATTTGTATCATACCTGTTACAAATGATAATTCGTTTTATCTTTTTTATAGCAATTTCTTATCCCTAAGTAATTAAATATTATCACATTGTTAATATCGAATAATGAAATGTAACAAAATGGTTAAGATAGAGCCACTTTGAGATAATATTCTCAAAAAAATTGGATGCGTACGGAGATAGATTTGAGATAATAATTCAAAAATCTTTCACCATCGCAACAATTAATTTATGACAAAAAGATTTACATTTCTCAAGAGCTTCTTGGTTGTGTGCGGCTTTTTGTGCTGGTTGATCCCCAAAAGCACAATGGCGCAAACGGTGTTAAAAGGTACGGTAGTTGATAAAGACAACCTTGCCGTACCCGGAGCTACCGTAAAAGAAAAAGGCGGCACAGCCACTACCTCAACCAATGCTCAAGGCGAGTTTTCCTTAAAAACCACAACATCCAACCCGGTTATACTGGTAACCTTTGTTGGTTTTTTACCCGCCGAAATTGAGGTGGGCTCAAAAACAACCATCAAAGTATCATTAAAAGATAACCCGCAGCAGCTTAGCGAGGTGGTTTTGATCGGTTATCAAAAAATAGCCCGTAAAAAATCGACCGCGGCGGTATCCAGCCTTTCAGCAAAAGAGATAGCCAACCTACCGGCCGCGAGTTTTGATCAATTACTTCAAGGCCGTTTATCGGGTGTTAACGTGCAAAACTTTTCAGGCCAGCCGGGTGCCACACCAACAGTATCTGTTCGTGGCAACTCATTGGTTAGCCGTGGTTATAACGAATATAATGTGGTTAACAGTCCGCTTTACGTGGTTGATAACGTGCCACAACCTACCGAGGATTACGTTGGCCCCGGTACAGGTACAGGTGCCAACTTTTTGGCGGGTATAAACCCTAATGATATTGAAACCATTGACGTATTGAAGGATGCATCAGCAGCGGCGATATATGGCTCGCGCGCGGCAAACGGCGTTATATTGATCACTACCAAAAAAGGTATATCGGGTGATCCGAAAGTAACATTGAATACCTACTACGGTATTACCCAGCGCCCTCAATTAAGGGATGTTACTTTAGGTGCCGAGGAACGTCGCCAAAAAATGGCCATACTGCAAAGCCAGTTGAATTACGATCAGTTAAGGCAATTACCCTACATGCTTACCGACAGCTTGAACGAAGCATATAATGGCAATACCGACTGGCAGGATCTTTTTTACCAAACCGGTAAAATATCTAACGTTGACCTGGGTTTAAGCGGAGGCGGTGCCGGTAACATGGTATATCGCTTTAGCGGTGGTTATTATAACGAGGAAGGTATTATCAAAGCTACGGGCTTTAAACGCTACTCGGGCAGGTTAAACCTAACCTCACATGCCATGAACAATAAGCTGATGATTAACCCGATCATTGCCTATTCACGGTCAGACAAAGCGCGTGGTAATGGTGATAACGCAAGCCCAATAAGCCTGGGCGCTGGCAGTATGCCATCATCGTTATTTAATTTATCTGACGATAAAAAAGACTATTACTTAGGTGCTTATAATGCTAACCTTGATAAAAACATAAGCAACCAGCTAACTTTCAACTTAAACCTTGCTTACGAATTCAACAAACATTTAACATTGAATTCGCAATCATCATTCCTGCAAACCAATGCCCGCCGCGATCTTAGCCGCAGCAGCCTGCTGCAAAATGGCCAGGGTAACTATGCTTACAGCTATGCCGATGCGGGTATGCAGGCAAGCACCTCTACATTTTTTACCTATAACAATACCATTGGCAAACACACCATTAGCGGTGTAGCCGGTCAGGATATTTTGTATAATCAGTTTCAAACTACAATAGCTTCAGGCTACAATGGTCCATCTGATAATATTCAAACCGTACGTGGTTTCCAGCAATCAAAAATTGGGGCGAGTTCTGATTACCAGGCTTACGGTCTGTTATCATATTACGGCCGTGCCAGTTATGATTTTGATAGCCGCTACATGGTATCAGCCAGCGCACGTACCGATGGTTCATCGCGCTTTGGTAAAAATCATAAATGGGGTTTCTTCCCTTCTGCCTCGGTGGGTTGGCTGATCTCTGAAGAAGCATTTATGAAAGATAATGAGAACAATCCGTTCACGCTATTAAAGTTAAGAGCCAGTATCGGTACATCGGGTAGTTTACCACAAAGCAACTACCTGCAATACAACCTTTACAACGTAAACAATGGCGGCTTTGAAGGCAATGGCGGCGCTACATCATACAACGGTGTTACAGCCATTACACCAAACTTTTATGATGGCGCGGCACAAAGCAGCCTAAGCTGGGAGCGCTCAAAACAATGGAACATTGGTACAGATATCGAGATCAAGAACGGTAAGTACGCGGTATCGTTAGATGTGTACAATAAGGAATCGTCATTACAACTATTCAGTGTGGATCTGCCGGTAACAACCGGTTATGATCTGGCACTTACCAACGCTATTGGTGTACGTAACTCGGGTGTCGACTTAACCATATCGGCTAATCCGCTCGAAGGTACCTTCAGATGGTATTCGCGCCTGAATCTTACCTACAACAAAAACCGCATTATGAATTTGCCGAATGGCAACCGTGACCTGGTAATGAGCGGCGACAGGTTTGATAAATCGCACATCCTTTCAGTAGGTTCACCAATTAACGCGTTTTACTTATACCAAACTTTAGGTGTGTTCCCTAACATTGAGAGCATCCCTGTTAATCCTTACACCGGCGAGCGCTATCGCAACAGCAACGGCACATACAACGCGGGCGACTTTTACCTGGCCGATCTGGACGGTGATTACTTCATCGACATATTTAACGATGGCATAAACCCGGATAAAGTGCCGATAGGTGACCCTAACCCTAAATTTACCGGCGGTTGGACAAACGACTTTAACTACAAGAATTTCAGCTTAAGCATTTTCTCAACCTTTACTTTTGACAGGGATGTGCTTAACCTGTTCGAGTCTGACAGGTTTTCGAACACGACTGACGGTGACCCAATCAACAGGTTTGCCTATTATTCGATGCCCGATTTCAGCAAGCTGAACATTTGGCGCATGCCCGGAGATAATGCCCAATACGCTAAATACGATATAGGCACCTACCGCTACTATTATACAGGCGCTCAAACCTTCTTCCTTGAAAAAGGTGGCTATTTCCGTATCAAGAGTGTAAAACTGTCTTATGATCTTAAACCTACATTTTTAAGAAAGATAGGCATAAACCGATTAAGGGTATACGGCATTATGGATAACGTTAAAATGTTCCAGCAATCAAGCCGCTTACCTGATGCCGAAGCTGTAAACCCTTATGGTGAGTACAACGGCGCTGGTTACCCAATACCCAAAAAGATCACTTTAGGCCTTGATATTCAACTTTAATTAACATGATCATGATGAGAACAATATATAAAGCAGTAAGTGTGATAGGTTGCATAGCGGCATTATCAACCTTCAGTTCATGTAAAAAACTACTCGAACAGGAACCCAAAAATTCAACATACCTTGATGTTTACTGGAAAACATCGCAAGATGCGCGTAACGCCATTGCAGGTAACTATGCCTTGTTGCGTAATGCCATGAGCAATAAAGCCAACCGCTATTACATGTATGGCGATGCTATTGCCAAAAACTACTTTACCATACAGTATACCGGCGATGGTTTAGAGGGCATACAGGGTGGCGATTTCACCTTTCAATATAATCTGAATTCGCTGGCTAATTACACCTTGTATTTTAAGTCGGTAGCCATGTCGAACATCGTGCTCAAAAACGTTGAGAAGATGACCGACGAGCAATTTGATGATGTTGACAACCCCACCGCCTTCCGTAACAACATAATGGGCCAGGCTTATTTTTTACGTGCGCTGAGTTATTTTATGATGGTACGTGTTTGGGGCGATGTGCCTGTTGTTACCGCGGCTTATGACGACCCGATCAATGCGCCACAATTACCACGCAGCCCTAAAGCTGAGGTAATGAAAATGATAGAGGATGATTGCCACCGTGCCATCAATTTACTAACCTGGCGATACGATAACGTAGGCGATGCTAAAGTAACGGCCAACCGTGGTGCGGCTTATGCCTTACTAACCCACCTGTACCTGTGGCGTGCAACCATGCTTGATGTAAGTACTGACAACGTGAACATGACCGATGTTAACAGCGCCGATACTACCATCAATGCCTTGGTTGCCAACGGTGGTTATACCCTTACTGACACTGCTAACTACAAGAATATTTTTGTAGGCCGTTCATCTGAAGGGATATTTGAGATAAACATGAGCGAGAATACCCTTGAGGGTTCATCGGGTTCAATTGGTATGTACTTTCTTAACTCAAGCTACATAAACAATGGCACCAACAATCCGCGCATGTTTGTAACCCCGAGCTTTTTACGCTCACATTTTCCGGATAATGATACTACTGATGTTCGCTTTAAAAAGAACTTCGCCTTAACCACTACCGAAAAACCGATGTGTGTTAAATACGCCAACATTATTTATCGTAACCCCGGCCAAAAGCTTGATCCATTCCTGAGTAACAATATGATCGTGTTTCGCCTGAGCGACATTAGCCTGTTAAAGGCAGAAATAGCCCTGTACAGAAATGATGTACCTACCGCTATAAACATCATCAACGCATCGCGCACCAAACATAGCCCCACCCCTACACTGCTGGCCAGCAATCTTACTAAAGATGAGGTTATGGATGAATACATTGTTGAACGCGGCCGCGAATTGTATTTGGAAGGGCAGTTGTTTTACGATCTGTTACGCACCCGCAAATACGGCAACGTTGTAGATTGGCTTACCGAGCAGCGCTTCAGATTAGAGGGCTACTACTTCCCTATTGACCCGGCATTATTCAGGCAAAACCCTAACCTTAAACAAACTACTTACTGGTTAGGCAGAGTATAACATTAACTTAATTGAATATAGTTATGAAAAAATATTTAGGATTAATGATATGCGCGATGGTGGCCCTGACGAGCGCATGTAAAAAAGATGATTACAAGAATGATGGCGGCAAAAGCAACCCCTATGTTGATATGACCACGTATGACTTTTTGAAATCAAAACCACAGTTTGACTCGCTGGTTAAAATAATTGACCATGCCGGCTTAAAGGATGTGGTGAACAGCAATGTTACCTTTTTTGCCACCACAAATTACAGTATTGCACCTTATGTATCTGCAAAAAAGAATCAAAAGGCCATAGAGATAGGTAATGAAAACTTTGAGTTTGGTATTAATGATATACCGGCAACCGAACTAGCCGACTCCATGAAAACGTATCTTTTTGAGGGCAAGATCAATCGTGATGTGATCACCGTATCGGGGCAGGTATACCCTACGTTGCTAACCACCCCACCAAGCAATGTTACGTACATGATCAAATTTCGCCGCACGTTTGATTATAGCAGCTTTTTAGATCATGTGGATTACGTAAACTATGTAAAGATACGTGGTACACGCGATGATCAGGAGCCCGACCCGGAAGCTATACCTGACAATCAAAAAGACCAGGCTGTTGATTGCCAAACATCAGGCATTATTACACGAACAGGAGTTGTACATGTAATTGATGGTAACCACAGGTTATTTTTCAACGCACAATCCCTTGGGAATTAATCATCCATTAACTCAAAAATTAAAACGATGAAAAAAATTATCATAGGCCTATGTATCATGGTAAGCGCTGTTGCCTGTAAAAAGATAGACGATGGCTTTCAGAGTGATTACATTCGCTATAAAGACAATAATATTTATGCCAAGCGCGGTCTTATATTGTTTCAATCGGACAGAATAAACGCTGATGGCTCTACCCCACCTTACAAATACAAAATGTTGAACCTGCGTAGTGAAGACGGCAGCGCACTACCTGCTGAATTTAATACCGAGTACGAGATAACTTTGTTTAAGCCGGGCATGTCATTCAATGCAGAAACTGATACTACCATTGAACTGCTTAACCAAAAACGCGAAACCGTAAAGCGCCTACCAATGGAGTTCAATGAAACAAGCGGGCAACTAACATTTAATCGCGCATCAGCCAATCTGCCATTAGGCAGGTATGTATTTGATGTGGAGATGACCAATCCAACCGGTACAAAGCTTTATCCATCATTAGCTACCATTAACGTAGTTGAGCCTACAAGCGATGACCTCTTTACTATTACCGACAACGTATCGAACGCTTTTCATGATGTAACAGGTGTAGCTACCCCTATGAAGAACCCGACAATTACATGTACCAAGGTATCAAACGAGGGTGCCAGGGCTATACTTAAGATGGTTGACAAAAATGGCAGAACATTTAACCCTCGCGCTGGAGAGATCATTCAGCGTGGCGACAGGCCGGTGTTTGAAAATTATGCCAAATTTAACCCGGTAACATTGACAGATACGGCCATGATATGCGATTTTGAGATAGCCCCTTTCCCGCTAACAAAATACATTACGCCAACTACCGACTGGGGTTTCCTGATGTATTACCGTATACCAAGCCAGTTTGTAACCATTGATGGCTTCCCATCTACATTAGGTGCATTCTCGGTTAACCCACGCTGGTCATGGCAGTTAAAGCTTGAAGGTACTTATGTTATCCAGGTAAAATTTTCGGACGTAACCAAAAAAGGTTAATATTTATACAGTTTGATAGTGAACGGCTTGTGCTTAATTGCACAGGTCGTTTTTTTATGGGAAAAATACAGCGCATAAAAAAACGCCCCGTTTTTATGGGGCGTTCATAATAAGTAACTTGTTTTCTATTTCAGATCGTAAAAACGCCACTTAGTTTCAAAATCAGCGGTAAGGGATTGTTTGGTTAGAATGGCTCGCAGGATTTCAACAGGTATCAGGTTCTCTTTGATGGCCGTATCGTGAAATTGCTTATAGCTCATTTTACCACTATCAACCAATTCCTTTTTCAGGGCCATATATTGTAAGCCACCAAGCAGGTAAGCTACCTGGTACAACGGACTATATCCACCCTCAAATGACCGCCTCACCTCGCCTGTAGCATTGGCGCGTTCGTGGCCAACACGGTCAACCAAAAAGTCGATACATTGCTGTGGTGTCCATTTATTAAGGTGATAACTCATGGAGAATATAATGCGTGCACAACGATGCATGCGCCAAAACAACATACCTATGCGCTCCTCGGGCTTTTGGGCAAAACCCTGATCCCACAACAGCATCTCCCAGTATAACGACCAGCCTTCAACCGAAAACGGGGTAGAGAATTCATGGCGATATGGCTTATACCTGCTGTTCATAAAATATTGCAGATTGTGGCCGGGTATTAATTCGTGCTGCACGGTACCGCGAGAGAAGTATGGGTTATTACCACGCATGCTCATCAAACGATCATCATAAGCCATAGTATTTGTTGGGTATGATATGCTGATCTCCTTCCCCCCGGTAAAAAACGGGTTCACCAATTGCCGCTTTGGCGACATCATGATCATGCCCCAGGTTTCTTCGGCCAAAGGCGGTACAGTGATCAGGTCGCGGGCTTTAATAAAGTCGATAGCATCGTTGTATAATTTAACGATCAGTTCAGCCTGATGGCCAAGCGGCACATAGCTGTTCTTCACTTTTTCAAGCGCCTTTTTCCAGTCGTCACCAAAACCCATCTCGCGCGATGCTTTCAGCATTTCCTTATCGCACCAGGCAAACTCCTTATTGGCAAGCGTTATTAATTCTTCGGGCGTATAAGGGATGAATTCCTCATGCAGTTGTGCTATCAGTGCATCCCTGCCAATAGGTTTGCCTTTGATACCGCTACCATCATCATTTTGTGTAGTTGTAACCTTACCTTTTGTACCAGCCATATCAGCGTAGCCGCTTAACTGGGCATTAACGCGTTTGTACGGCGCAGGCACCCACCAGGTAAAATCAGGATCGTAAGTATTATAAAAATCAAAAAAGCTTTTTAGTCGGGCTTTCAACCCTGATGCAGCTTCGCGCAAGGTATTAGCCAAAGGCATATCCATACTTGGCACCTTGCTCAGCTTTGCCGAATCGGCGGCTATCTTTTTTGATAGTTCATCAAGTTGTTTGGCTATTTTTTCGCCATCAACCCAATCGCCGCGTCTGCGTTTTTGTTCGAGTGCGTAAATATCAGTGGCGAAGGTTATGTATTCCTTAATGCTGCCGTACTTTTTGGCTTCATCCTTTAAACCAGCCAAATGCTTGTTGATCTCTTTTTTAAGCATCAGGTAATCAACCTGCCCGTACACACTCATTTTGCCGAAATCCCTTTTTTTAATATCAGCCAGATAAGTACTATCCATCTGCATTAACCGGCTAAGTTGTTCAGGCGAGTTAACCACACGCATTTTGTATTGGTAATCGCTGCGTTCGCTAACTTCGTACGGAGAGTAAAAATCACGTATAGCGTCAATATCCTGCTCGTATTGTATAATAAGGCCTGCCATTTCGCTCGACTGTTCATACAGCTCGGCAGTTTGTGCAAGTGCATTGCCGGGCAAAGCCAGCAATGCACATAAAGCAGTGAACGGATATAGTTTAGATTTTTTTGTTTGCCTGATATAATACCTTATGAGTGTTCGTTTTTTTATAGGAGTGTTCATAGATCAGCTTGCGGCACGGTTTAGGTTTATCAGGTTATTGTTATAAGCATCGAGGTACCCGCGTGGCGAGTTACCGATTATAAACTTGAAAACCCTGTTAAAATTAGTGATGCTTTTAAAGCCGCATTTGTAGGCTATGATATTTATATTTTCAAACCGTTGCGATATTAGTTTTTTACAGGCCTCATTAATGCGTATCTCATTCAAAAATGATACGAACGTATGGCCGGTATGCTTCTTAAAATATCGACAGAATGATTCGGGAGTCATGTAAGCAACTTTGGCAACATCCTCCAATGTTAGCGGCTCGGCATAATGCTGAATAATGTAGTTGTATATTTTACCTATACGTATACCCTCGCTATCGGTAATTCCGGGCAAAGTTCCGTAGGTTGATAGCGGTTCGAGTTTGGTTTTTATGGCGCTCATGCACTTCATCAGGTTAAAAAACTCAACCAATTGATCCTGGCCCGCAGTTTTTTGCAGTGATGACATTACCTGCATAATTTCGTTAACTATGTAATGCGGAAACTTAAAGCCTTGCTGGTGCTGTTGCAATAGCATGGAATTAAACTTCATTTCGGGCAGGGCGAACAATGGCGCCAACGTACCTTCAGGGTTAAAAAAGATCGTCAATGCCTCGATCTGCTTACCGCTGCCTGCATTAAAATACTCCGGATTGCTCTTAAAAACGTGTGGTAAGTTTGCTCCAATAAAGAACACGTCGCCGGCCGAATAATCGTGCATATTGTTGCCGGTAATAAGTGTTCCCTCCCCCTTTTGTATCCAGGTTAACTGTACTTCTTTGTGGCGGTGCAAATAGGGGTAATGATGCGGAAGGCACACTTTTTCAACTACCACACTTTTATCGTATGGCATAGGGATGGTGAATTGTAGTACTTTCATCGTTAATGAGTTAGAGAGTTAATAGTTACTGTACAATTTACAGTTAATTACCCCTACCATACAACAATTAACCACACTTTGATAATATTCTGTTAACACTTGATAATATATTGCTATATACATTTCACCGTGTCACACAACCCGTAGTTTTAATTTTCAACTATCTGATAATCAGAATACATACACATACTATATTAAAATATAATTCAAGTAGTGTTTGATGCCTTTTGGGTGTAGTGAATAATGAGCTATTTCATTACACAGGCAATATCAAACTAAAAAAGCACCTCCATCGCGGCGGTGCTTTGTCCAACTTTTAACTGATCATATTTATGAACCGAAAACGGCTGCATTAAATACAATTAATGATCAGGGAGTGTAAGTATCTATAGTAACTCCCTTATTTAACAAATTTAATCATAGCAAAAGCCATTAAGCCGCAGGTTATTAACCGCTTGTAGCTTAATATTATCATAAATTTGTTACAAAGGAGTTTATTTGGACTCTGATTTAGAAGCAAAACAAAACATGCTGCTATAGCAGAGTAGCTAAGATCGATCAGAGTTAAAACAATAACAGTCGGTTTATTTACCGACTGTTATAATAGATAGTATTACCGCGGCGGCCATAGCAACGCCTACGCCCAATATGAATGTAACATTACGGGAGCCATACGGATACCTCACAAATTTCCTTTTCCTCTTTTGGCAATGCATTTTAATAGATATTTAGGTTCGTTATTTTGATTTATAAACGCATGGAGCGAATCAATGTTTCAAGATACGAATTTTTTAACAAATGTTTAATACTATTTAAACACAATTACTTACACAAAATAACCCGGCTGTTAAGGCCAGGTTAATTGTGTAAATGCACAACCATTAATATGCATTATAAATAGACGTCGCGGGCAGATTCGAACTGCCGTTAAAGGTTTTGCAGACCCTCACCTCTCCGCTCGGTCACGCGACTATTTTGTTATTATCAGGCTGCCTGCGTATTGCGCAATGCGGCTAACAGACTTACGGTATGCTCAACCTCGGCAACAGTATTAAACTTACTGAACGAAAATCTGATGGTTTGCTTTGATGGATCGACACCTATTGCTTGCAACACATGCGACGCTGAACCTGCTGAACAAGCACTACCACCCGACACTGATATATTGTTATCATCCAGATAACCAATGAGATTACCGTTTGCAAAGTTTAATGGGAAAGCGACACTTAATACGGTGTACAGACTTTTATCAGCATTGGCTGAGTTACCATTGAATTGCACATCAGGTATAAGATCGGTCAACTTGTGGATCATGGTGTTTTTTATTGACTGTATGTAAGCCGCATGCTCATCAATATGGCTGTAAGCTATCTCTAACGCTTTAGCCAAACCAACAATCCCGGGGATATTTTCGGTACCCGCACGTAATCTGCGCTCCTGCGAACCCCCATGTATCAGTTTTTCTAAACCAATGCCATCACGACAGTATAAAAACCCTATACCCTTTGGCCCGTGAAATTTATGTGCAGATGCCGCTATAAAATGTGCACCCAATTTTTTCAGATCGTGCTTGTAATGCCCCATGGTTTGTACGGTATCGGTATGAAATATGGCGTTGTGCCTACAACACTGTTCCGATATCAGTTCAATGTTATTGATATTGCCGATCTCGTTATTAGCATGCATTACCGATACCAAAGCACGGCCTTTGCTTTGCAGCAGATGCTCTAAATGATCGTGATCGATATTGCCAGCCTTGTCAATATTGATGTAGCTCAACTCTATCTCTCCGGCTGCTTGCAAAGCTTTTAAGGTATTCAATACCGCATGATGCTCATACGGCGTAGTTATTACGTGTTTTATGTTTTGCAAACGAATGCCTGATAACAATGCTGTATTATCGGCTTCGGTGCCGCCGCTGGTAAATATAATCTCGGATGGGTTGGCGTTGGTTAAACCGGCAATGGTTTCGCGCGATTGTTCAATAGCTTGCTTGGCTGCACGGCCATGCTGATGCGCTGATGATGGATTGCCAAAATTATCAATGAGGTATGGGGTGATGTGATCGAATACTTCACTATCAATACGGGTTGTGGCTGCGTTATCAAAGTAGATGCTCATGGTATATATTTCCTTTTATAAATTAATTTAAAAACAGTTTAACTTATCCAGGAGTCGAGCGTGAAACACAACATCATCTTATCTATCCCGGCATGTTACCGGGCAGGAATTAGCACCTTATACCTTTATAGTACAGGTTGCTAAGACGTCATAGGGCCTTTCCCTCCGTCTTTCTGGATAAGTATTTAAAAGAACAACAATGCAAACATACAAATATATTCTACTAATCACATAGAATTTATAGAATATTTTTTTAAATTGTTACAAATGGCTTTAATTAAGGTTTGGCTTAAGAATGTTTAAACATTACATTTGCAATGGTGAACAAACTTTACGTTTACATATTGCTATTGCTTATAGCGGCCGATACTACCGAGCTGCACCAGCTTTTTAAGCTGCCTATTTTGTTTGAGCATTTTGCCGAGCATAAGCAACGTGACGAAAGCGTAAGTTTGATGGATTTCCTATCCATGCATTATTGGGGCGATGATTTGAACGATAATGATAACGACCGCGATATGCAGCTGCCCTTTAAAAAGATGGATGCGCATTCGGCACATGTGTTTTTTTTACCGGTAGTTCGTACCATCACCATTAAAAGCCACTTTGAAGCTTTAAACAAAGCTTATCCTTTATACAGGCAAAGTTTTATTCCCGACCCTGCCCTCGCAGCCCCCTTCCGTCCGCCCTGCGCCTGATCTTGCCTCCCATTATTTCTTTAACCGGGTATTAATAACATACGCGTACATGTAAATGTGCACGCTGTAATTATTGTTTAAGCCCGTTCTGTTTCACTTAACAGGCAAATCATGCTTAATAAGATCATTCAATTTTCAGTTAAAAATAAACTGGCGGTTGGCATATTCATAGCGCTGTGGATAGTTTACGGCGTATTTGAAGTTAGCCGCTTGCCAATTGATGCCGTGCCCGATATAACTAACGATCAGGTACAGATCATTACCACCGCGCCATCATTAGGCGCGCAGGATGTTGAACGCCTCATTACCTTCCCTATTGAACAGGCCATGAGCAACATTCCTCATTTAAAAGAAAGCCGCAGTTTATCACGTTTCGGCCTGTCGCTAATTACTGTTGTGTTCGAGGATGGTGTAGATGTATACTGGGCACGCCAGCAGGTCACCGAAAGGCTGCAACAAATAGATATTAACGAGAACGCCAATAAACCCGAACTGGCACCGGTATCAACCGGTCTTGGCGAAATTTATCAGTACGTGCTGCGCCCAAAAGCAGGTTACGAAGATAAATATACCCTGGCCGATCTGCGTACTGTACAGGATTGGCTGGTGCGCCGCCAGTTGCTTGGCACCAAAGGCGTTGCCGATGTATCAACCTTTGGCGGCGAACTTAAACAATACGAGGTAGCGGTAAACCCCATGCAGTTAAAATCAATGGGGTTAAGCATAGCCGATGTATTCAATGCCCTGCAAAATAATAACCAGAATACAGGTGGAGCCTACATCGAAAAAGGACCTACCGTATTATATATCCGCAGTGAGGGCCTTGCAGGTAGTATTGCCGATATTGAGAACATTGTTGTAAAAACCACAACGGCGGGCACTCCCCTGCTTATAAAGAACATTGCCGAGGTAAAATTGGGTTCGGCTACACGTTACGGTGCTTTAACCTATCATCCTATTGGCGAGGTTACCGGTGCTATAGTAATGATGCTCAAAGGCGAAAACTCATCCGAAGTAATTAAAAATGTTAAACAACGCATCGAGGAGATAAAGAAAACCTTGCCCGATGGTTTGGAGATCGAGCCTTTTCTGGATCGTACCAAGATGGTGAACAATGCCATTGGCACGGTTGAACATAACCTGCTCGAAGGCGCATTGATAGTGATATTTGTATTAGTAATATTTTTAGGCAATCTGCGCGCAGGGTTGATCGTAGCATCGGTAATTCCGCTATCTATGCTGTTCGCCATCATCATGATGAACACCTTTGGTGTAAGCGGTAACCTGATGAGCCTTGGCGCGCTCGATTTTGGTTTGATAGTAGACGGAGCTGTTATTATAGTTGAGGCTATATTGCATCACCTGCATTTCTCCAAAAAGTATCAAAATACCGATCAGCTTACACAGCAGGAACTTAACGAAGAAGTAACCGGCTCAGCATCACGTATGATGAACGCCGCAGTATTCGGACAGATCATCATCCTGATCGTTTATCTGCCTATATTATCACTCACAGGTATTGAGGGTAAAATGTTTAAGCCAATGGCACAAACCGTAGCGTTTGCCATATTGGGCGCATTCATTCTCTCACTTACTTATGTGCCGATGATCAGCTCTATATTTATCAGCAAAAAAATAAGCCACAAACCCAACCTTGCCGACAGAGTGATGGCCCGTATCGAAAACGTTTACGAACGTTTGCTTACCCGCGCGCTTACCATTCGCAAAGTTTTAGTGGCAACAGCTTTTGGATTGTTCGCGGTAGCGGTATTTATATTCTCGCGCATGGGTGGTGAATTCATCCCGCAATTAGAGGAGGGCGATTTCGCGGTAGAAACACGCTTATTGGTAGGTACCAACCTGAGCACAACCATTAAAAGTTTCAACCAGATATCTACTTTATTAAAAGACAACTTTCCGGAGATAGAGAAAATAGTTTCGCGTATTGGCGCTGCCGAAATACCTACCGACCCTATGCCTATTGAAGGTGGTGATATGATCGTGGTACTGAAGCCCAAGGATGAATGGAAAAGCGCGTCGAGCTTTCCTGAGTTAGCCTCAAAAATGTCGGCCGTGGTGCAAAATGCCGTGCCGGGTGTTACGCAAAGCTTTCAGTTTCCGGTGCAGATGCGTTTTAATGAACTAATGACCGGCGCCAAGCAGGATGTAGTGTGCAAGATATTCGGTGAAGACCTGAACACCCTCTCCCGCTATGCAGAACAAATTGGCACCATCAGCAAAACTGTTGATGGCACTGCCGATTGGTATGTTGAAAAGGTTACCGGTATGCCGCAGGTAGTTATTAAATATAACCGCGCCGAAATAGCTAAATACGGCCTAAACATTAACGATATAAACCGCACCGTAAACTCAGCCTTTGCAGGTGCCGCCGCCGGACAGGTTTACGAGGGCGAAAAACGTTTTGACCTGGTGGTACGTGTTGGCAGCGAAGAACGCAAAAGCATTGAGAATGTACGTAACCTGATGATCAATACGCCGACAGGCAGCCAGGTACCGCTTTATCAGCTGGCTAATGTTGACGAGGTTGAAGGCCCTAACCAAATACAGCGCGAGGATGCCCGTCGCCGTATAAGTGTTGGCTTTAACGTTCGCGGGCGCGACGTGCAATCCATAGTTGAGGAGTTGCAGCAAAAAGTAAATGCAAAAGTTAAGCTCGAACCTGGCTATACCATTGTTTATGGCGGTGCTTTCGAAAACCTTACCCAAGCCAAAAAACGTTTGAGTGTTGCCGTGCCGGTAGCACTGTTGCTGATATTTATTATGCTTTATTTCGCATTTTCATCAGTAAAAGAGGGCGCGCTTATTTACACGGCTATTCCGCTTTCGGCTATTGGCGGCGTGTTCGCACTGGCTTTGAGAGGGATGCCATTTAGTATATCGGCAGGTGTAGGTTTCATAGCGCTGTTTGGCGTGGCGGTGTTGAACGGCATCGTACTGATATCTGAATTTAACCGGATTAAGAGCGAGGGCAAAATCACCGACATGCTCGAACTGGTAAAAACCGGAACCCGTAACCGCTTACGCCCGGTGTTGATGACGGCCGCAGTAGCATCATTAGGCTTTTTGCCAATGGCTTTAAGCAATGGCGCAGGCGCCGAAGTTCAGCGCCCGCTGGCAACTGTGGTAATTGGTGGCTTGATCACCGCTACCCTGCTAACTTTATTTGTATTACCGGCCTTGTACCTATTGTTTGATAAAAAGCGCAGCGTAAATAAAAATGTGGTTGCTACCGTTGTTGTACTTATTGCATGTACTTTTAGCGCTAACGCACAGGATGGCCATGAACCGATCAGCCTCAGCAATGCCATCAATACTGCCTTGCAAAAAAACCTGCAAGCTCAGGGTGCCGCATTGAATGAGAGGGCCGAACAGATCAGACGTAAAACATCATTCGATCTGCCTAAAACACAAATTAGCGGTGAGTATGGCCAAATAAACAGCATTTTGAATGATACTAAGTTTGGCGTAAGTCAGGCTATCAGCTTTCTTACAGTTTATAGCAACCAAAGGCGCGCGCTCAATGAGAACTATTTAAGCGCCCAGGCTCAAACCGCGTTATCAAAACAAGAAGTAAAAAGCAATGTAAGGCGACTGTATTATGATTGGGTATTGCTGTATCAAAAGCAAAAACTATTACAATATGCTGATAGCCTGTATGCGTTATTCGAAAAAAAGACCAACCTGCGTTTCAAAGTAGGCGAAGCCAACGTACTTGAAAAAACTACTGCCGAAGCACATCGCCAACAGATAGCCAATCAGTTACGTATGCTATCAACCGATATGGATATAACCCTGGCACAATTTAATATATGGCTTGGCGATAGCGTACATTATGTACCTGCGGTTGATACAGTAAGATTAGTTTATAACCCGACCAACAATAACACCGCCGATCTGCCTCAGTTACAATTGCTGGATCATCAGACCGAAGCGGCCAAATGGCGCTGGAAAACCGAAAAGGCCCGTTTACTCCCGGAGTTTTTTGTAGGATACAACAACCAAAGCATAGCAGGCAACCAGGTGGTGCAAGGTCAGGATGCCTATTTTAATACCAGCAGGCGTTTCAATTTTGTTAGCGCAGGCATTAGCGTGCCGCTGTTTTTCGGCGCGCAATCAGCTAAAGCATCTGTTGCTAAGGTAGAGTGGCAGATATCGCAAAAGCGTACACAGTTTGCCCTGCTCCAGGTACAAACCGAGCAAGCTAACGCTGCCAAGCAGGTTACAAAGTATGCCACCAGTGTTGATTACTTTGAAGCCAAAGGATTAAACAATGCCAATACCATCATTAGTACGGCCGATAAACAATTTGTTGGCGGTGAGATAGATTATCTGCAATGGGTAATACTGATAGACCAGGCCATAAACATTAAAAGCGAATACCTTGATGCCCTTAATAACTATAACCAGGCGGTTGTACAGGCGCAAAAAGTTAACAACCTATAGCATCTTAATACAATGAAAAAATACATCCCGATATTAAGTTTTGCCGTTTTGCTGATAAGCGCGTGCGGCAATAATAAGGATACCGAAAAACAACAGGAAGAAACTGTTGCCGATACCAACATAGTTAAACTTACTCCGCAGCAAATAAAAAACGCAGGCGTTGAAACAGGCACACCACAACATGGCGAAATAAGCGGCATGCTCATCTTACAAGGTAGTATTGATGTACCACCACAAAGCACTATCAGTGTAAGCTTTCCGTTAGGTGGATATTTAAAAAGCACTGAGCTGCTGCCCGGAGTGCATGTAAAGCGCTGTCAAGTGCTTGGCGTGTTGGAGGATATGCAATTCATCCAGCTACAACAGGATTACCTTTCGGCTAAAGAGAAATATCTGTTTGCCGGAGCAGAGCATAAACGCCAGTTAGAGCTAAATGCCAGTAAAGCCAGCAGCGATAAGGTACTGCAACAAAGCAAAACCGAAATGGAAAGCCAACGCATTGCCATGCAGGCCTTGGCTCAAAAGCTGAACCTGATCGGCATTAATCCTGCAAGACTTACACCTGCAAATATTTCAAAAAGCGTGAACATACTATCGCCTATTGATGGGTTTGTGGCCAAGGTGAATGTGAATATAGGCAAATACACCTCACCTACCGATGTACTATTTGAATTGGTGAACCCAAAAGATATTCATCTTGCCCTTAATGTTTTCGAGAAAGATGTTAATCAGTTACGCATCGGTCAGCGTGTAATAGCTTATACCAATGATCATCCTGAAAAAAAATATGAGGCTGAGATATTACTGATCAGCAAAAATCTTGACCAGGATCGTATGGCTACAGTTCACTGCCATTTTGAGGAGTTTGATTCGAGCTTGCTGCCGGGCATGTTCATGAATGCGGAGGTTGCCGTTAAAAACAAAAAGGCCCTTACCGTGAATGAGGATGCCGTGGTACGCTGGCAAAACAAACACTACGTATTTAAAGAAAGCGGCAACAATACCTACCGCATGAGCGAAGTTACCCCCGGCGAGGTAAACGGAGGCCGGGAAGAAATTAACGGTGCCGGTATTGACAGCGCCACCCGCATTGTCACCAAAAATGCTTACGCGCTACTGATGAAAATGAAGAACAGCGCTGAAGATGAATAATAAAAAAGCGGCAGTGATTTTCACTGCCGCTTTTTTATTCCAGGTAATAATGCCTTATGCGGTTCAACTCCTCATCCAGCTCATAAACCCAGGGTGTTGCTGTAGGTATTTCCAGATCGGTTACTTCCTCATCACTCATCAGGTCGATATATTTTATTAATGCCCGCAAACTGTTACCATGCGCGCAAATGATCACCTGCTTACTCTCGCGCATGGCATGCACTATCACCTCGCCCCAAAAAGGTAAAACACGCTCCATAGTTTCGCTTAGGTTTTCGGTTAATGGCAGTTCACGCCCTGTCAGGTTCTTATAGCGTATATCATGGCCCGGGTAACGCTCGTCATCCTTGGTTATAGCAGGCGGGTGTTCGTTAGGGTCGCGGCGCCATTTGTGCACCATATCCTCACCATATTTAGCGATGGTTTCATCCTTGTTCAAGCCCTGCAAGGCTCCGTAAAAACGCTCGTTCAACCGCCACGATTTGGTTACCGGTATCCATAAATGATCCAGCTCCTCCAAAACAATATGCAGCGTTTTGATAGATCGTTTTAATACCGATGTATATCCGGCATCAAAATTATAACCATGTTTAGCCAATATCTGCCCGGCACGGCGGGCTTGGGCATAGCCTTCTTCGGATAGATCGACATCTGTCCAACCGGTAAACCTGTTCTCTTGATTAAAAACGCTTTCGCCATGACGAAGCAAAACCAGTTTCTGCATAATTAATGTTACAACGGCAAAACACCATAGGGGTTTAAAAAATTTTGCCGAATGTTTTTTAAAACATACATTGCAGGTATCCAATAATATACCTTTTAACTTCATTTACAATTATGAGTACAACTACACCCGTATCAGTGGTTGATAGTACGGCCAACCCGGCGCCGCTGGGTTTATGCGCCTTCGGCATGACCACCGTTTTATTGAACATTCACAACGCCGGTTTTTTTGAGATCAATGCCATGATACTTTCCATGGGTATCTTTTATGGTGGCACGGCTCAGGTGATCGCCGGTATTATCGAGGCTAAAAAGAACAACACTTTCGGCCTGACCGCATTTACATCGTATGGTATGTTCTGGCTAACCTTTGTGGGTATGAATTTTTTACCCAAACTCGGTCTTGCCGAAAAAACCGCAAATAATGCCCTGGTAGCATTTTTGGCCATGTGGGGATTGTTCACACTACTATTATTCTTCGGTACATTAAGGCTGAGTAAGGCGCTGCAATTTGTATTCGGTTCGTTAGTTATACTGTTCGGTTTATTGGTTTGGGGCGATGCTACGGGAAATGAGAATATTAAACACCTTGCAGGCTATGAGGGAATAATCTGCGGTGCATCAGCCATATATACCGGTATTGCGCAGGTACTGAATGAGGTTTACGGGCGTGTGGTTTTACCGTTGGGTCCCGTAGCAAAATAGCCGGATTTAAGCTAACTTGCAGCCGTGAAAGATTTTAAAAAATATTATATCATACCCGCCACACCTGATGAGGTTTACGCGGCCATAACTAACCCACTAACTATTGAACTTTGGACCGGCGAATCGGCAGAAATGTCGACCGAGCCGGGTACTGAGTTTTCGATGTGGGATGGCAGCATATCCGGCAAGAATATTGAGTTTGAGGATGGTAAAAAGGTAGTGCAGCAATGGTATTTTGGCGAGCAGGAAGAAGCATCTATAGTAACTATAAAGCTACATGCCGACAAACACGGTACATCGGCTGAATTAAAGCACACCAATATTCCGGATGATGCATATGATGACATTGTTGAAGGCTGGACAGATAGTTACTTTGGCGGCATTGCCGATTTCTTTGCAGTGAACTAAATAACACTTCAATAAAAAAAACGCCGCATGGTATTGAACCATGCGGCGTTTTTAGTTTATATCATCGTCGCTATTAATATAAAGTGAATTCTACACGACGGTTTTGCTGACGGCCTTCGGCAGTTTTATTGCTGGCGATAGGCTGACTTTTACCATAACCGGTAGCTTCAACTCTTGATGCATTAGCACCTTTGCTTACCAAATATGATTTAATTGATTCGGCACGTGCTTTTGAAAGTTTCAGGTTTGCTGCGTCAGAACCTACATTATCAGTATGGCCAGCCAATTTCAGGCTAAAGTTTTTGTCAACTAATAGTTGAGCTACTTTATCAAGGCTTGGGTATGATTTTGAGCGGATAGATGCTTTACCAAAATCAAACTCCAGGTTATTGATCGCGTCTTTAACAACTTTCTTATCCTCTTCGGTTACGTAAACCTTAACTTCACGTTTACCGATAGGGCAACCAGAACCATCAACCTGTGTACCGGCCGGAGTTCCCGGACATTTGTCGTACATATCAGGCACACCATCTTTATCAGAGTCGGCACTTAATTTTGCAAGGTTTTCGTTAGTAGCGTTGAGGTCTGTACGCAGTTTAGCGTTTTCTTCTTTTTGAGTATTAAGCTGACCTTGCAAATCCTGTGCTTTGCGCAGGTATTCGGTACGCATTGAGTTTACCGGGTTGTATGTGGCCATTTCAGGTTTGCTGCGGCTGCCTAACGAGAATTCCAAACCTACGTGAGCGTATGAAAATTTATCGTTGTTACGTGCAAATGTGTAACCGTCCAGATCATCACCGTTAACAAAACCTACCTGGTAACCCAAATCAAGGTTGATACCGGAGCCCATGTTAACTTTAACACCGGCACCTACCGGGATGTACATTTTGTGGATGTTACCACCGCCATCATTAAATGAACTTACGGAACCATCAACATTAACCCTGTTTGGGCGATAAGCAATAACACCACCACCTGCTGTTATGTAAGGCTGGATAGCACTTTTCTTATTTCTCCAGTTAATGTTGGCCAGGGTGAACTGTCCGCTTAATGCTGCCGACCAGTTTAAATCGGTACTAAAGCTTTGTGGTGTGTTGAATGAGTTGGTTGTACCTTGACCTACACCACCTTCAAGTTTACCGCGAAGGAAATCGAGTTGTAAGCCGAATGATGGCATTAGTTGTTTTTTGATGTAAGCGCCGTAACCAATATTCTCGCGAGGGCTTCTAAAATCCTGGCGACTCATATTTACCAATATGGTTGATGGTGATAACATACCGCCATGGAAACCTATTGACCATGTGCGTAATTTATCGCCACCCGAAAACGGCTCTGCATAATTTGCTGACGAAATGGTAGTATCAGGAGTTTGTGCGAACAATTTGCCTCCCACCATAACGCCTGTTATCAGCAGCGAAGCTTTTTTTAAAGTTGTTTTCATAATTAATCAAGAATTAGTGGCTATGTACAGAACAAGCCACACACCCTGTCCAATTAAGATGCCATCCACAAGAAAATCAATCTTTAAGGAATAACTCCAATTGAGAACTTTAATGAAATTTTAATGAAATGTTAAAATTAATTCATTGAATTATAGTGAATAACCTACTCAAATTATCAATATAGCAATGGGTATTGCAATACTGAGTGGCCTGCATAGGCTAATTGCACAGTTATGCACACTATAAAATACACTTTGTAGCATAGTGGATTCAAGCCATTACAGCTATGGTATTGAAAAATTGTTTGGCAATTCGCTCATCTCCATTTATGGATGATAATTCAAAAGCTTGTTGTGGCACTATAGCCTTGGTGAACATTTGCCAGGCAGTTTCGGGTACGAGGGTTATTATTACGTCTGGTACTCCGATAAATTCATTTATCAATTGCCAACCGGGTTCGGCTTTACTTAAATACCATATACCACCGGCATCACCATTTATTTTGATGGCCAGCACAACACCTTGTTCAGCCTCAACATCACGATAATTGTGCGGCAATGCACGCATAAAGGTATCAATACATGGATGAAACAAATCACGTGTCATTAGGGCATCACTGCCTATGGCCTGGCGTATTTGCTGTTGATGGTGCCACTTTTCGGTATACTCACGGGCTATGTGAAACCAATTGGGCGATTGCTCCTCTCCTGCCCAGGCTACCGCATACATGGCCGGCGCGAATGGATCAAGCGATGAAAAATATTGATGATATCGCGGGCCTGTATTTTCCAACATATCGGTTATTTGCTGAGGGCTTATCCTATCCATCGCATCAATCCAAACTGCATTCAGGTGATTGAGGTAGCTAACCAGATCATGATATGAATTGATATGTTGAGGAGGCTTGCCGCTGTAGTTTTGCGAGGCGGATATGGCACGCATGTTACCATCAAGCAAATGGGCAGCAACATCTTTAACAGTCCATAATTTGGAAACCGTAGGGCGTTGCCAGTCGACAGGTGATAGTGATCGCAGCATGTCAATAAGCAGCCTGTCCAACACCGGGAATAAATGCAAGGTGGGTATTGGTATCAGGCTACTCATTGTAATTACATGCTTGTTATTTTGTACTTTGCTCTAAAGCCTGATTGATATCAGCTATAATATCATCAACATGCTCTAAACCGGTTGAAATACGTATCAACCCCGGTGTAATACCTACTGATTGGCGTTCTTCTTCAGTTAATTTAGAATGTGTTGTGCTGGCCGGGTGAGCCGCTATACTGCGGGTATCGCCAAGGTTAGCGGTAACCGAAAGCATTTTTAAAGAGTTCAGGAACTTGGCACCAGCTGCCGAACCACCTTTTATCTCAAAACAAAGTACACCGCCACCGGCTTTCATTTGCTTTTTGGCGATATCGTACTGCGGATGGCTTGGCAAAAACGGATACTTAACCCATGATACCGCCGGATGCTGCTCTAATGTTTCGGCAACCTTTAAGGCATTTTTGCTGTGGCGTTCCATACGTACGTCAAGGGTTTCTAAGCTCTTGCTTAAAACCCAGGCGTTAAAGGGAGATAAAGCAGGCCCGGTATGACGGCAGTACAGGTAAATATCCTTGATCAGATCGGCACGGCCAACAATTACGCCACCTAATACACGTCCTTGTCCATCTATCCATTTTGTAGCTGAGTGCACAACCAGGTCGGCACCAAATTCAATGGGGCGCTGTATAACCGGGGTGGCAAAACAATTATCTACATTTAATATCAGGTTGTGCTTTTTGGTGAATTTACCGGCCCATTCCAAATCAACAATACCTATTTGCGGGTTGGTTGGTGTTTCCAGATAAACCATTTTGGTATTAGGCTGTACGGCTGCTTCCCAGGCATCCTTATCATCAGCAGGCACTAATGTACAGCTGATACCATAACGCGGAAAATGTTTAGTTACAATAGTAAATGTGCTGCCAAATACCGAGCTGCAACATATCATGTGATCGCCTTGCTTCAACAGGGCGAAGAAAGATGAGAAGATAGCGCTCATACCTGTAGCGGTGGCAAAGCCATCTTCGGCACCTTCAAGGGCGCACATTTTGTTGATAAACTCATCAACGTTAGGGTTGCTGAAACGGCTGTAGATATTTTCATCCACCTCGTCGGCAAAAGCCGCACGCATAGTTTCAGCGTTCTCGAACGTAAAACTGCTTGTTAAATAAAGTGGTGTAGAATGCTCCTTTTGAGAAGTTTTTGAAGTTTGTATTCGTATAGCTTTTGATATCGGGTTCAACTGATCTGACATGAGAAAAATAACGTAATAAAATTAAACACTACTCGGCCGGGTGAATGATCACCTGCCAGGTTATTGCGGCACCGGCTTTTTCTAAAGTAGCCGCTACCGAACAATATTTATTGATAGAAAGTTCGGCGGCACGCTGCGCCTTATCGGCATCAATGGTGCCGTATAAATGGAATTCAATATCCACAGTTTGCCATAATGATGGCTCTTTGCCTGCCTCACGCTCACCGTTGATCACCATTTTATAATCCTTAACGTCCTGACGCTGCTTTTTTAAGATGCTGATCACATCAATAGCCGAGCAGCCGCCAATACCCATCAGTAACATTTGCATCGGGCGAACGCCAAAATTATCGCCGCCGCTTTCGGGGCTGGTATCCATACGTACGGTGTGTCCGTTCTCGTCATACGCTTCAAAGCCATAATCGCCATGAACGCGCGAAAGTTCTATTTTAGGCATAGTGTATTATTAAAGCAGCTAAGTTAGGAATTTACTGGTTTTATACAGTGATTTAATAGACTTTAATAACACCCGCCTAAACAGTTTTACTGTGCAATGATTAATAGCACCAAGGCATTTTTATCAGTACCTACTAAAAAATAAACTATATGTTAAAATACAATAAACTGTTAAAGTTTGCAGTTTGTTAATAAAACTTAAAAATGTTTATAAATAACAAAATCCAACATGGCATTCATTTCGTTTATCTCAAAAAACATTGAATGAGTATTTGATGTTAAAAACGTTAAATGAATCTATAACCTACTGAAAAAATGACAAACAACGCACACTACGGACAGCTGTTAGAATATGCTGTGCGAAGAAAAGGAATAAGCTTAACTGAACTCGCGGTTTCGCTTAAAGTAAACAGACGAACCATTTACAATTGGTTTGAGTCTCCTTATTTAAAGAATAATATTATCTACCGGATCGGCTTAGCCATCAACCACGATTTTTCGGTTGAGTTTCCGCAATACTTTACCAGCGATATGTTCAGCAGCGATAAAGTTCGCTCAGCAAACGAGATAAGTACTTATGCCGATTCATCTGATTGGAAAGATAAATACATCAACCTGTTAGAGAAATACAATCAGGTTTTAACAACAATGAGCGCAAGAGTTTAACATAATCAAAGCCCCTATAATCCGGGGCTTTTTTATTTATGGTGCTTCCTGAACCTGCTTCCTCTCACTCTCAATAATTTTAATAAAAACGCTATATTCACCCCACTATAGCAAATATCGAATGGTTTTAAATTACATCTGGATAGCTTTTTTTGTGATCGCCTTTGTAATCGGGCTCATTAAACTTGTTTTTTTAGGTGATACCGAGATATTTCAGCACATGGTTGAGGGCGTGTTCAACTCGTCCAAATCATCTGTTATGGACATTGCCCTGCCCCTGATTGGCAATATGGCCTTTTGGCTGGGTATACTCAACGTTGCCGAAAAGGCAGGCGCTATCAATTTTCTTTCGCGCATTGTTGGGCCATTTTTCCAGAGGCTGTTTCCTGAAGTGCCAAAAAACCATCCGGCCACCGGACAAATGCTGATGAACTTTTCGGCCAATATGCTGGGGCTTGATAATGCGGCCACTCCCCTTGGCTTAAAGGCTATGGGTAGTTTGCAGGAGCTTAACAAGGATAAAGAAACGGCATCAAACGCGCAGATCATGTTTTTGGTGCTGCATACATCGGGCTTGCAATTGCTGCCGGTTACCATTATAGCACAACGTGCCATATTAGGTGCCGCCAACCCTGCCGATGTATTGATCCCCTGTATTATCGCTACTTATGTTGCTACCGTAGTGGGCATTATCGCGGTAGCCATCAGGCAGAAAATAAACCTTTTTAACCGGGTTATATTAGGCTGGATTGGCGGACTAACCGCATTTATAGCCACTTTTATATGGTACGTTACCACCCATTTAAGTAAGGAACAGATAACCCTGGCATCAAACGTAATGAGCAATTTTTTGCTGTTTTTGATACCCGTGGTGATCATTTTAGGTGGATTACGTAAAAAAATCGACGTGTTTGATGCCTTTATTGAGGGTGCCAAAGGCGGCTTTGAAACATCGGTAAAGATAATACCTTATTTGGTGGCCATGCTGGTTGCCATCAGCGTTTTCCGCACCTGTGGAGCGCTCGATTATATTAATGATGGTGTACGTTGGGTGGTTACCCAATTTAATGCCGATACCCGCTTTGTTGACGCCATGCCGGTAGCCTACATGAAACCATTAAGCGGCTCAGGATCAAAGGGTATGATGATCGATGTAATAAAAACATTTGGGCCCGATAGTTTTGCCGGCAGGTTGGCCAGTACCTTCAACGGATCTGCCGATACTACCTTTTATATTGTGGCATTATACTTTGGCTCGGTAGGTATAAAACGCTCTCGTTATGCTATACCGGCGGGCCTTTTGGCCGACCTTGCCGGGGTTATTACCGCCATATTGGTATGCTACCTTTTCTTTGCCTGATACTTTAAATTTGTAACTATCCGCCCCATTTTCCGTACAAAAGAACATTAATTGCCGCCTGTAAAAACACAAGCACAAGTTTTACAGACCGGCAAGATCGCTTTTATCTTACGGACTTTATGGATAAACTTTTTACCCGGTTTTTTATATTACTGAGTATAATTGTATTTAGTGCAACGGTTACTCTGGCACAAACCATTACGTTACGTCCTGTTGATCCTGGCCCCTACGGACGAGGATCAAGCATTGGTGTATCATTCAAAATTGATTATACAAGCGGCTATTTTACCCGCACAGGCAATACCTTCAGGCTTCAACTATCCGATGCTAACGGCAACTTCGGCAACCAGGTAGAAATAGGCTCATATACAGGATTTTACAACAGTTATATAAACGGTGTAATTCCGTCAAATACTCCGGCAGGTACAAATTACAGGGTAAGGATAGTTGCCAATAGTCCGGGCGTTACCAGTACCGTATCAAACACATTCGCCATTGTAACTGCTAACGGCTTTACCGCGGCGGTTACATCGTCAGCTTATCTGCAAAATTCATCGGGTGCGTCTGATCCTAATATCTTCGGGCTTTGCGAGGGCATCAATAACCGAACATTCAATTTCACCAATGCTACCAGCGGTGCGCTGATGACCGCCAAGATGTATAACGAGGGCAACAACACCGCCCTGCCCGATCTGTTATTCGCGCCCGGCGCCAGTTTCACCGCCTCAACAACCAACTATACCATTATTGCCAGAGCCGAGAACGCTGGTGTTGTGGCCACAAAAGCTTATCCGCTGATCAATAACCGGGTATTCACTAACCTGGGTACATCGGGTACCAATATTGTTTGTAAGAATGATAATACCGAGTTGCCTTTCTTTATCGATTATGAATCGAGCGCTGGTATACAAAATAACTATCCCGGTTTAACTTACCGCATAAGCTATGGCGATGGCACTGCTGTTGAAACCTTTAGCTTTTTTGACATCAGAAACCGCGAAGGCAGGCTTACCCATACCTACACACAATCGAGCTGTGGTTTTGATGCCGGTGGCGATAAAAAGGGCGTATTCAGGGTTGAACTGCAAAGTGTTAGTCCGTATTGCGGTAACGTAGGTACCACCTCACCGCAATTTGCACAAGTATTGGAACCTGCGGTAAACCAATTTCAAGTGGCTGCAACGGGTTGTGTAGGCAAAGCCGTTGAGTTTACCAATAGCTCAAATCCCGGCCAAAGCCCAACATCAACCACAGGTTCGTGCGATAATCCGAATGCCTTATATACCTGGCGTTTTGATGATGGCACTGAGCTAACCAACCGGAAAATATCTGACCGTGTTACGCATATATTTACCACCCCGGGTGTGCATACCGTAACGCTTATTTACCAACCAAGCTCAAGCGACCGTTGTGATGTTGCTAACTACTCTAAGACTATATGTATCGTAAATCCGCCGGTACCTAAATTTACCATCCCCGCTACCGGATGTACCAGTACTGACATAGCGGTAGTAAACTCAAGCACTTACGATAACACCAGCACTTGTACTACCATAACCCCCACTTACCGCTGGACGGTTTCGCCTGCTACGGGTTTCACTTATGCTTCAAACACAAGCGCTACAAGTCCAAACCCTGTATTCAGGTTTAGTCAGGCGGGCAGGTATTCGGTACGCTTAACTATTACCGGTGGTTGCGATGCCATACAATCGGCAGCGCAGGTAATTACTGTTGATGCAACGCCTACCATCACCATGTCAAACGCCGTAACGTTTTGCCAAACCAAGTTGGATATACCGTTCAATGAAACATCGGGTGCTACAAAAACCGTTATTACAGGTACCGCCGCAAGCGAGTCAACCAATTACGAGTGGAGTTTCACGACCGTACCTGCCGGGGCCGCTCAGCCGGTGTTCATCAATAGCTCAACCAAAAACACACGTTACCCAACCATACGTTTTGATGGTGCGGGTACCTATGTGGTTAAAGTAACCCATAAAAACAATTGCGGTTTACTGGTTGAGCGTTCACAACAGATCACTTTACGTAACGCCCCGCAACTCGACCCTAAATTTACCGCGCTGATATGCCCGGATGATGTATCAAACCTTGATGCAAACCTTACGGCTGGCACATACAACACCTTACGCTGGCAAAGTAGTGATGCTAACGGAACGTTTGGCAACAACACAAGCGCTGTAACCACTTATAAACCATCTGCCGCCGAAATAGCTGCCGGCAGGGCCACTCTTAAGTTAGTTATCACTACCAATATCAGCGGATGCGAAACCATTGAATCATCACCATTGGTGGTATCCATCAGGCCGGTTAATGATATAACCAGCGCCGCCGCTAAAAATATATGTACCAATACCGCGGTTAACTATACTATTACATCCCCGGTTGCAGGTAGTACATACGAGTGGAAGGTAATAAGCAATTCGCCATCCATATCAGGCTTTACGGCATCAGGCACATCAAACAGAATTAACGATGTACTGGTAAACAACTCTACCGATATTGGTACCGTAGTTTATGAAATAACACCGATAAACGGCAACTGTACAGGTAACATACACCGCCTTACTGTAAGGGTTGACCCTACCCCTCGCCCGCAATTTGAGATAGTTGGCAATACTTATGGTTGCGGCGCTACTACTATTACCTTCCGCAATACATCGCCATCAAAAACAGGCACCTTTACCTGGGATTTTGGCGACGGCAACGGACTGGTTGAGATAAACGATGCCGAGTTTACCCGTACATTTCAACCATTTACCAATGGTGATGGATCTGACCGTGTGTACCAGATCACCATGACGCAACAGAATACCTGTTCGCCTGCAACTACACCGGCACAATCTATCCGTGTAAAGCCTGCCAACACGGTACCGCTTATTGCCAATGCGCCGGTAAAATCAAGCGATTGCGGTTCGTTTACCCTGACCGTTAAAAATGATTCGAGAGGCAGTGATGAAACCTATTTATTCAGGCTTGAGGATGAACAGGGAAACCTGGTGGCTACTACCATAGCATCGCCAAATCAAATTTCAAAAACAGATAAAACCGACGCGGTATTTAATGTTAGGCCAACGCAATCAACCACCTATTATGTAAACATGACCGCCACTAACAGTTGTGGTAATTCAGCCTCTATACCATTCAGGTGGCCTATCAATGTTTCGGTATCAGGCGTATCGGTGATGACTATTCAAGGCGGTAAAAGACAGGCTTGCGTTAACGAGGAAGTGGTATTCCAAAACGGATCGCAAGGGGCATCATTTAAATACACTATTTATAAGGATGATAACCCTACCCCATACCGCGAGTTTAGTGCTCCGTTGGGCTCATCACCCTACAGATTTACCGAGCCAGGAAAATACAACGTTACCGTAACATCAACCAGTGAAGGTTGTGGTGATGCAGCTCCATCAGACTATAATGCTAACGTGATAACAGTATATGCCACACCAACGGCTACATTTACAAGTGCATCACAAAATTGCAGCAGCGCTGTTGTTTTCACTCCTGTAGAAGCTACAAACAGCAGCTACATTTACGCTTGGGAATTTGGTGATGGTAGTACATCAAATGATCCGGCGCCAAGCCATACTTACGCGGCAAGCGGCACATACAATGTTAAACTAACCGTAACAAACACTTTGGGTTGTGGTGGCAATATCACTCAACCGATAATAGTTAAGCCCGATCTGAAAGCAGACTTCGCAGTTTCGCCGGGTCAGGAGATCACTATACCTGATTATCATTTTTCGTTCCGTGATAACAGCCAGGGCAACCCGAGCGAATGGTATTGGGAGTTTGGCAATGGCGCTACCTCCACACAACGCAATCCGGAGTATACATATCCGCAAACAGATATAGGTTCGCACGAAGTGAAGCTGACCATTACACGCCGTAACCCTGATGGTACACCATGTACTGATTTTATTGTAAAAACGGTGACTATATCGGGCACACCTGGTTCACTGTATTTACCAAATGCCTTCATTCCATCAAATAGCAGCAGCGTATTACAAACCTTTATGGCAAAAGGTGTAGGGATAAAAACCTGGCGTATGCAAATATTCAACAAATGGGGGCAGCTGGTTTGGGAAACCACCAAGCTTGGCGCCGACGGTGAACCTGTTGAGGGTTGGGATGGCACTTATAAAGGCACTCCGGCGCCGCAAGGTGCTTATATATGGCAGGTATCGGCAACATTTGTTAACGGTTCCGAGTGGAAAGGCATGTCATACGGTACATCATCGCCAAAACGTAACGGCGTAATAAACCTGATCAGATAAAAAATATAACAAATAGAGCTCTACTATAAATGAAGATATATAGCAAATTATTGGTTCTTGTTTTATTGCTTACAGCTGCAAAGGGCTTTGCGCAAGATCATCAATATTCGCAGTTTTTTAACGCGCCGGTATATTTAAACCCGGCACTTAACGGACAGTTTGAAGGCCAGCTGCGCATGAGCCTTACCTACCGTAATCAGTACTCAACCATTCCGGGCAACCTTAATTATTTGTCAGCTACTATTGATTATAACATCCCCCGCTTTGGTGGAGGCTTCGGCTTAATGTTTACCCGCAGCAGCGAGGGTACGGCTTACTTACGTAAGAACAGTATAATGGGTGTATACTCGTACAGTGTAGGCTCCGACGATTATGTGTTATCGTTCGGTTTAGCTGCCGGTGCCACTAACCGCTCGGTTGATATGAGTAAGCTTGTGTTCGGTGATCAGATAGACCCTAACTATGGCATTATTCCCGGTCAGCAAACCTCTGCCGATCTGCTGGCCTATAACAGTCGTTTTTACTTTGATTCAAGCTTCGGTATAAACCTGGTTACCGGCGGCTTTATGGTTGGCGCGGCGGCGTTCCACCTTAATCGTCCTAACGAATCATTCACCGGCACACCGGTTAAATTACCTATGCGCATCAGTACTCACGCCAGTTACCGTATCGACCTGAATAAGTATGATAACCTGGATGACTACGAAAAATCATTCGTGATACCATCGGTAGTTTACTACAAACAAAGCAACATTAACTCGTACAGTGCGGGTATACAATACAAACGCCGCAGTGTAAATGCCGGGCTTTGGTACCGTGGCGGCGGCGATGGCCCTAATGCCGTAGTGGTATCATTTATATTCGACATCTTTAAGAACCGTGAAACCGGCGACAGGCTTCGTGTTGGAGTGAGCCATGATGTACCTATGTCGAAACTAAGCTACGGCGGCACCAGCGGCACTACTGAGGGAAGCGTAGTTTACGAAACCCCTGGCGATGGCGACAGTAACTTTAAATTTAATGGTGCCTTAAGGTGCTATGATTTTTATTGATAAAATAGATAGTTTTGTGTTGCCAATTGTAAATCATGAGCAACGATTATCATCAGCTTAAAAAAGACAAAGGTAAAACCGCGCGTTTAGGAGTTTGGGTGATACTCATCCTGATCATATTGTTTGGCTTGATACTGATACGCTTTGCCACGTCGGGTTCAAACTCTAAAAGTAACAATACCGGTCTGCCATCAAAACAAGCCGCGTATGAGGTTGCCAAAGGCATTATAAAGCCATCACTCAAAGGCAGCGATGCCAAATTTAGCGATGATGGTTTTGAGTTTGGTAAACGATCTGACTCTGTTTATGTGATACGCTCGTACGCTGATGTTACTAATGCGGATGGCAGCCAAAGTCGCCAATATTTCAAAATAAGGATAAAATATAATGGAGGCCTGGCAACCAAAGCCAACAATTGGGAGTTACAGGGGTTAAACCTGGAGTAAATTTGATATAATGACCCAACAAAAGGAATCAATACTAACAGCACGATCAATCACCAAGAAAGAGAATTACCAAACCATTATTAACAGTGGTAACAACACCATTATTGCTGACGAGCCCCTTGATAAAGGCGGTGCGGACACAGGTATGGACCCATTTGGTTTATTATTAGCCAGCCTTGGCAGTTGTACAAGTATTACCCTGCGCATGTATATTGACCGAAAGATGTGGATAGTTGATGAAATAACTGTTGACCTTGAACTGTTTAGAACCGAGAACGGTGTACTGATAGAGCGGATGCTAAAGTTTAAAGGCGAACTGATACAGGAACAAATAGACCGGCTTTTGCAAATTGCCGACCACTGCCCTATCCATAAAATACTTACAGGCAATATTGATATTTATACCACGGTGGCCTGAAAAAACTCAGGCCGGGAAAACCCGGCCTGAACCAATCACTCTAAAACAATCACCTCTAACCAAAAGAAGTATTTTTAAAAGCAGCCTTGTGACGGGTGCTTTAATATTTTTGACACTGCAAATTTAACCATAATAAAATCGATTGCGTGTTTAAACTCGGGTATTTTACCCGTTACTGACATAACAATTTAGTTACATCAATTAATTAATAAAAAAGCAGTACGGGTAAGGTGGGTGTATGTTAATTTGATGTTATGGCAAAAATGTAAAGCCTCATTATTTAAACAAGGCTTTACATTGATATCGAAATCATACTAAGAGTTTATGCTCCTATTAATGGGTCGGTAATTCCATGCTTGCCTGTTTCAACACGACCTGCATAGCGCCTGGCAAAAACATCATGATCCTGAACTTTCAATTCTATATCATACCATGATCTGCTTTTTTGCAGACTGATGATATGGCGAAGTGTTTGCGTTGGTTTGATACTGAGCTTTTGATCTCCCTGTTTGTATGACCTATCAGTTAAATGAACAGAATAAGCACTTGATTTACTTTTGTTTACCAAAACCAATTCAATATCGCCATTAGTTTTATAATTGGTATTTATCAACAGATCGGGATCATTTTTATCACCGGCAAAGGTTCGGTAAAAACCATTCGGACCTGATAGCTCTAAGTTATAGCGGCTTTCGTTAAATGATTTAACAGGCCATGAATAATTGATCTCATCACCCGCTTTTACAGCAAACGCCCAGGTAGGCATTAGTTCGGCAGTCTTGCCTTCGTGCTGATAATTTCCGGGAGCACACACATTAAATGGAGCGCCTACCTTGCCACCCAATCTCATGTTTATGGTGAAGCTATCTTTATTATCACTCAAACCACCATCTGCAAAAAGCTGGTATGGTAATGCACATGAGTTACGTATGCCCTTCTCCTGTTTAGGGAAAGCCTGAACCGTTGCTTGCGCGGTATTTACTGCGGCGACATCATCAGCACCTAAAGCTTTAAAATTGCCGGGAAGTTTTTTGAATTTCGCGTTATAGATATCCTTTACGGTTTGATCGCGGTTAAGGGATACCGGGTAATTTACTTTTTCACCATTATATGGCCTGAAGATAGATGTCAGGTCGCCGCATACAGTACGGCGCCAATCGCTTATGTTAGTTTCTTTTATAGCCTTGCCTGTTTTCTTGCTCAGGAAGGTTTCCAAAAATTGCAGGCATGAGGTATGGTCAAATACCTGTGAATTAACCCATCCACCACGGCTCCATGGCGAAGCCACAACCAACGGCACCCTGAAACCCAAACCTATAGAGCTTTCACGGCGATCTTCTTCGGATATACCTTTTTCGGCTTGCTCGGCATTGGTTACATGCTCTGTGGCGGTATCTAATCCGGCTGAAGTTTTACCTGTTTCAGGTTTGGCGGAATGCGGCGGTACAAATGGAGCAACGTGATCAAAGTAACCATCATTTTCATCGTAGGTTAAAATAAAGATGGTCTTTTTCCATACCTCCGGGTTATGGGTAAGTATATCCAACACTTCCGAAACATACCATGCCCCATACCAGGGTGATGACGGGTGATCAGAAAAATTGGATGGCGCCGCCAGCCATGATACCGTTGGCAGCTTACCGGTTTTTACATCCTGCCTGAATTGGTAGAGTATATCTCCTTTTGGTACTTTAACCTCACGCTTTTCTCCATCCTCATCGTAAACCAATGTTTCAAGTTGATGATAGTTTGGATCGCTAACGTTAGTTACAAAGGCTTTCAGGTGAATATTTTTTTCATGATCGCTTAGCTTATCAAAACGTTCCTGCGTCCACTCTTTACGGTCTTTCTTTATCTCATTAAGTCGATTTTGCTTTTCACTGATCTTTGTAACTAATTCCGGCGTTTGAGGTTTTGCTTTCAGTTCATCCAGTTCCTTTTGAAACGCGGCTTCGGCCTTAACCAAATTATCTCTGAAAGCCTTGTGCAGGCGCACATTGTATTGCTTGTAAAACTCAATGTTATTGTCGGTAAAGTTACTCAGCCAGTCATCTTCCTCGCCTGTAAAGCCAACATCTAAACTTAGTTCATTCTGATATATCTTCCATGAGATGCCAGCTTCCTCAAGCCGTTCAGGGAATGTTTTTGCGGTCAGATCCTGATAGTTTATCTGGCCGTTGTATACCAACGCCGGTGAGCTTGCATCCTGCTGCTCACGGATGGTACCTGCCCAAAAGTATGAGCGGTTTGAACTTGTACCCGTTAACGACGAGCAAAAATGCTGATCGCAAACTGTAAATGCATCGGCAAAAGCGTAGTAAAACGGAATATCCTTTCTGTCGTAATACCCCAGAGTTAGCGGCATTTTCGCATACTCCTTATTTCCCGATTTTTTGCTTTCCAGCCAGCCGTCCATCTTGCCGTTGTTATGCGCGTCAACCTGGTTCTCCCACGAGTGGGGTAACGATTGCATCCAGGTGGCCTTGGAGTTTTTTATATCAAGATTAAAGGGTACATAAGTTTCGCCCGCCTTGTTACTTTGCAGCCATACCTTATTGTTGTTAGGCAGACGCATAGCACGCGGATCGTCAAAACCACGAACGCCCTGCAACGTACCGTAACAATGATCGAACGAACGATTCTCCTGCATCAGGAAAACCACATGCTCGGCATCAAGGTAAGTAGTACCCTTTTCAGGGGCAATTGCCAATGCCTTTTGTATCGACTCGGGCAGCACGGTAAACAACCCGGTTGAACCGGCCAGCATGGTTGCCTTTTTTATGAATTCTCTGCGTGTATCAGCCATAGCTATTTAAAAAAGCTAATGTATACTATCAATTCACCTTAAACTTTAACGATGTATTAAGTTTAAAATAATTAAACTTTGTTTATTAATTATTGCACCATAAACCTGTAAGTACCGGCAGCCACATGATATGGCTTGTTCGCAACTATGCTCTTTCCACTTAAGGTAACGTTTGTTGACTTTGCCGGGAAAGTAATATCGGCTGTTGAATTGGCAGGCACAACCACATCATAAACAACTTTGCCTTGCTCCCTTTTCCACGATGAAACAATGTTACCGTAAGGCCCTTTATGGCTCGATGTAAAATAGTTCAGTCCCTGTACAAAGTTTGGTTTAAGTAGTACGTTCTTGAAACCCGGTTTGTTTTCATCAGGTTTAATGCCTCCTAAACCTTTAAAAAACCAGCCGCCAATTTCACCAAACATCATGTGGTTGAGTGATATATCGCGAGGGGCATCCATATCCCAGTTTTCCTGCAAGGTTGTAGCGCCACTAACGATCCACCATCCCCATGATGGGTAGGTATCCTGCGAAGCCAGTTTGTATGCTATTTCTCCTTGTCCGTTGTCGCTCAGGGCGTTTAGCACTGCTTTGGCGCCTAATACACCAACATCAATATGCATGTTATCCTGAGCTACACGTTTGGCCAGGTTTTCAGCCAGTTTAAGGCGATATTCTTCGGGTACTACATTCCATTGCAGGGCCATGCTTAACTCTGTTTGCACACCGCTGCCGTATGTGCATTTGGCTTTATCAAAGTATTTATCGTTGATGGCTTTCCTGATCTTTACTGCAAGGGCTGAGTAATATTGCTGATCCTGCGTTTTGCCTAACAATGCAGCCGTTTTTGATAGAATGGTAGCATCAACATAAAAATATACTGATGAGGTATATTCTAAAGACGATGATGATTTAACTGGCACCCAATCACCACGACCAAAAGTAGTTAGGTTATTAGGGCTGATCTTGCTTACATAATTTACGTAGGCCTTTATATTTTCGTAGTTATCAGAAAGGGGCTTGGTATCGCCATAAAACATGTACAAATTCCACGGAATAACGGCGATGGTACTTGTCCAATCGGTACCGTTGGCAGTGCCGTAACCCCAACCGCCTGTAGGTATGATATCGGGTAACACACCATTGGGCTGCTGCTCGTCGCGGTGATCGCCCAGCCATTTCTCGTATACGGTGATACCATCGTAGTTGAATAAACCGGTTTCAATAGCGAAATGTCCATCACCCGTCCAGCCATTCTTTTCGCGCTGCGGGCAATCGGTTGGGTAGCCAAACAGGTTCGATAAATATGACGCGTTTGTAGCCGCCCATAATTTATTCACCAGATCGCTTGATGTATTCAGTTTGCCAGCCTCCTCAACATCGCTATGCATAAAGTAAGCTTTCAGGTCGGGCTGTTGCATTTTTATAGGTTTGTTACTGGTTACCTCTACATACTGAAACCCTTTATAGTTAAAGCTCGGCATAAAATCAACCTCGCCTTTGCCATTCAGTATCACCACATCGGTTTGGAAAAGATCGTTTTTATCTTTAGGGCGATAGTAAACATCAATGTTCGACATATCTACATGTCCCTTCGGTGTTCCCTCTTTGGTGTACAGCTTTTCGCCATGTTTTAGCTTTACTATGGTACCGCTATCCCCACGAAGTTTTACACGGGTAACACCGGCAAAGTTCCGTCCAAAATCGAACACGTAATTAGTATCATTAAACTTTATTATTGATTTGGCGGCGAACTCCTCTACATTCCTGATCGGTACCATTACCTGGCTAACTACCTTTTTTGCCGGTGCCGAACGCAATCCGGTACCATTCCATTTGCTATCATCAAAATTTATAGTATTCCAGCCGGGTATTTCCTCACTGCTATCGTAATGCTCGCCGGTGTAAATGCTGTTAAATACAATAGGGCCGCTGTGTGTTTTCCAACTTTCGTCGGTAAAAATGGTTTCTTTAGTGCCATCTTCATAGGTTATTTTCAGATCGAGGCAAAAGGTTGGCCTTTGGCGCCACGGTGCACGGTCAAAGTTCCATACCGCTATAGATTGGTGGTTGTACCAACCATTACCCAACACCACGCCGATAGCGTTAGCACCATCCTTTAATTGAGGGGTAACATCATAAGTAACGTAAAGATTTCGCCTGTCAAAACGGGTATACATCGGGTCGAGGCGGTGGTTGCCTATTTTAGTGCCATTAATAAATAACTCATATAAACCTGCCACAGCGATATATGCCCGTGCTGAACGTATCTTTTTACCGGCATTAAACACCTTGCGGAAGTAAGGCGCTTCTAAAGCGTTAATACTTTTGCGGTCGCTTATCCAGTTGCCGGTCCAGTTGGTTTGGCTCATCATACCGGTTTCAAAGTAGGCGGTTTGGCTTTGGCCAAGTGGTTTGCCATCCTTATCCCAGGTGCGCACCGCCCAGTAGTAACGGGTAAAAGGCTCTAAAGCTTTACCCTTATAAGTAATTAAACCGGCTTGCGATGCTACCTTACCTGTATTCCAAACCGCGCCACTGCCTGATGCCAACTGCGCCGGATCTTTTGATACCACAACAGTATACGCGCTTTGCAATGCACCCTGACGCTTATCGGCAAGTTGCCAGGCCAAGCGAGGCTGCGCCTCATCAACTCCAACCGGAGAAACCAGGTGTTCGCATTGCAGGTTTACAGCGCCTGTTTGCGCTTTAGCAAAATTTACATTCAGAGCAAAAGCTATCAATACTACAAATAGCCGGTTAAGTTTTGGATGGGTTGTTTTTATAAGCATCAGCAATAGGTTTTAGCTAACAAATTATGATAAAAGGATTTTAGTGCCCCCAATATCGAAATATGTTTTGATAGATGCTGTAAAAGTTTTGTTAGTTAAATAAAACGTTTTTGCTAATGCGACTAAATCAAACTAAAAAGGCCACGATGATTGATCATGGCCTTTGAATACTTTAATGGAAAATACTATTCCTCAAGCAGCACTTTACATTGTTGCGCTATTTCAAGTTCTTCGTTAGTTGGAATTACCATCACCTTTACTTTTGATGATGCGGTACTTATTTCACGGATACCCGGCTTACGCTGAGCATTTTCTTCAACATTTAATTCTATGCCGAAGAAATCCATATCGCGGCAAGCCATTTCACGCACCAGGTAATCATTCTCGCCAACGCCGGCAGTAAATACAATAGCATCCAAACCATTCATGGCGGCGGTGTACGAGCCTATAAATTTCCTGACACGGTAGGCATACATCTCATAAGCTAAAGCGGCGGCATCGCTACCTTCGTTTATCATCTTGGTGATGTCGCGCATATCGCTATAGCCGGTTAAGCCGTACATGCCACTCTTTTTATTGAGTAAAGCGGTCAGTTCAGAAGCATCATAACCTTGTTGCTCTATCAAAAACAATAATACCGATGCATCAATATTACCGCTACGTGTACCCATGATCAGGCCATCTAAAGGCGTAAGCCCCATACTGGTATCAATACATTTACCGGCATTAACAGCGGCCATACTGCAACCGTTACCCAGGTGTATAGTTATAATTTTAGCATCAGGCTTTTGCAGGTACTCAATTGCCTTTCCTGATACATACTTGTGACTGATGCCGTGGAAACCATATACACGGATACCATAATCCTTATAAAAATTTTCGGGGATGGCATAACGGTAAGCCTTTTCGGGCATGGTTTGGTGGAAAGCCGTGTCAAAAACCGCCACTTGCGTAGCTTTTTTAAAGATGCTTTGCGCTACCTCAATACCTTTTATGTGGCCTGGGTTATGCAATGGCGCAAGCGGATAGAGTTGCTTTATCTTCTCCTTTACCTCATCGGTAATTATAGTGGTTTGGGTAAGGGTTTCACCGCCGTGTACAATGCGGTGGCCCACTACATGAATATCATCCGGATTGTGCACTACGGCTATACCCGGCTGTACCAAAAGTTTTTCAACCTCGTACATACCCGCTTCATGATCGGGTATATCCAGTTCCAATTTTGTTACCTTTTCTTCTCCGTTGATGAATACGGCATGCTTTATCAGCGAATCGCCAAGACCAATTCTCTCAACCAAACCGCTACATACCGGGTCGACTGACTTGCTGTGAAATAACTGATATTTTATAGAGCTACTGCCCGAATTAATTACAAATATGTTCATGTATAAAAATCGAATGGTATTTAGTCGTTTTGGCTTTGTATCGCTGTAATAATAACGGTGTTGAATACGTCGTCAACCGTACAACCACGGCTAAGGTCATTAACCGGTTTATTTAAGCCTTGCAGCATTGGGCCAATGGCTAATGCTCCAGTTTCACGCTGTACGGCTTTGTAGGTATTGTTACCTGTATTCAAGTCGGGGAATATCAACACGCTGGCCTGACCTGCTACTTCTGATCCGGGGAGTTTTTGCTGACCAACAACAGGATCAACAGCGGCATCATACTGTATTGGGCCTTCAACTTTCAGGTCGGGGCGTTGCTGTCTAACCAGTTCGGTTGCACGGCGTACCTTCTCTACATCCTCACCCGCGCCTGATGTACCTGATGAATATGATAGCATTGCGATACGTGGCTCAATACCAAAGCGCATGCTGTTATCGGCTGATGAAATGGCTATCTGCGCCAGTTCTTCTGCTGTTGGATTCGGGTTAACCGCGCAATCGCCAAATACCGAAACCCTATCCTCCAAACACATAAAGAAAATAGATGATACCGTTGATATACCTGGCTTGGTTTTAATGAACTGCAATGCCGGGCGAATGGTGTGCTGCGTGGTATGTACAGCGCCCGATACCATACCATCAGCATGACCTTTGTAAACCATCATGGTACCAAAGTATGATACATCCGTCATCAAGTCGCGGGCCATTTCCATGGTCAGGTTCTTGCTTTTACGCAGTTCATACAAGGTTTCTACATAATCCTCATAATGGCCTGAATTTGCCGGGTCGATGATAGTAATATCATTTATATCCAGATCGATACCCAGGCGTTTGAGGGATGCCGCTATTTCTGTAGGGTTACCCAGCAACGTAAGCTTAACCAACTGCTGCGCAATCAGTCTGCCTGCTGCTAAAATAATACGGTCATCATTACCCTCGGGCAAAACAATATTCTTTATCTCCCTTTTAGCCCATTTGCTCAGCTGGTACTGGAACATGTGCGGCGTCATGGCATCAGAGTGGTAGGTAACCATCTTTTCGTCCAGCGCGCCGGTATCAACACAACGGTTAAATGTATCAATGGCTAACTGTATCTTCTTGGTATTATCAGGCGTAATACGAGATTTTACTGAGGCTATTTTATTAGTAGTTTCAAAGGTTCCGCCGTTAACCGCTATAATTGGCACCACATTCTGCAAACCTTCTATCAGGCGCAAAACAGGCTCCTCGGGCACCACACCGGCTGTTAGAACAATACCTGATACACGCGGATAGCTTGACGACATATTGGCCTGTAATGAGCTGATAATGATGTCGCCCCTATCACCCGGGGTTACTATTAATACATTTTCCTTTAAAAAGCTCAAAAAGCTGGGCACCTGCATAGCGCCGGTAACAAAGTTATCTACCTGGTTTGAAAGATGTTCGCCACCAAAAAGCAGACGACCATCCAGATGCTCAAATATATCGCTAACGGTAGGGTTTTGCAGAGCCTTATCAGCAGCAATAACCGCGCTGATCACGCCCTTCGGCAATTGAGAAGCTAACAACTTGCGAATATCATCGGCATGATCGGGCTGTACCTTATTGACAACCACTGCCAGCACCTGTATCTCGCGCGATTGATAGGCATGAAACAGGTTAAGGCCATCCTGTATAGTTTCAGATATTGATTTTCTATCGCCTGATACAACCAGTACAACAGGCGCATTCAGGTTGCGGGCTATCAGCATATTGCTTTCAAAATCAAACCCTGTTCCCTGACCGGTTATATCGCTACCTTCAATAACGGTAAAATCGTAGTTTTCCTCTATTTTTTTGAAACGGGAAATAATGGTATCGATCATTTCGCCCTGGCTTTGCTCATTTAATAGTTGCAGGGCTTCGGCACGGGTAAAGGCATAAGTATCTTCAAAGGCCAATGGCAATTGAAAATGCGACAGGATGGTTTGGATATGTACATCCTTTGATTCTGCCGGATCGGTATTAATGATGGGCTTAAAGTAGCCTATTTTTTGAGCCTTGCCCAGCAACATGTCAACTATACCCAGTGTTACAATGGATTTACCACTGTATGGTTCGGCTGATGCGATAAATATTGTTTTTGTCAACGTCGATAATTTTTAAAAGCCCGCGAATATAGCCAAAAAAGCTCATTTTTGAACTATGTTTTTATTTAGACTAATTAAATATTAAGTTATTTTGATAACCTATATTTTTAACGTTAAGCCTCCTGATTTGTTCGATATAAGTTTAAATCCTCATTTATAGAAATCAAAAAGCCGGTCAGAGTTTATCTGACCGGCTTTAATAAATTACCTACTGACTGTCGTTATCAATCACCAAACAGTATTGATTTAACTTGCCCGCCCTTGGTACTAAACACGAAGTAAATATCCTGCTTATCGGTAGTGGCAATATTGGCTTGTCCGTTAGATGCTTCGCCCAATAATTTACCTGTTGGGCTACCGCTGTGTATTGTAAAGCTGTTAATGTTATCGCCTCGCAGTTTAATGGTTTTAATACCCGTCAAATCAATATTCTTTAACTGAATGTAGGCCTGGGCATCTATTACTTTAGCTACCGATGCAGCCTTGTCAACATCCATGCCTTTAAAGCCATCAGCATCAGCGACTGGCATCAGTGGATTTCGTAATACCACTATGCTTTCCCCTATTTGTGGCGAGGCGGTCTTAGTACCCTTATCGCGATAAGCGGCACGGAATATAAAGCTGCCTTTGTTGGTTTGTTCCGGCTGTTCGTTGGTTACATATGTGCCTGTCACCGGCATGTTTTTAGGCGCTGCTTTTTTTTCGCTCAGGCTCAATACATATTTTACTATGGCGTTAACCTGCGCCTCGGGCATTGAGCTGTGTGCCGGCATCATGGCATCGCCCCAAACTCCTGAACCACCGGCGATAACTTTTTTGGTCAACCGGTCTTCGGCGCCCTTATCGCCTTTATATTTTATAGCCACCTGTGTAAATGATGGACCTAATGATTTTGCATCAACCGCGTGGCAGGCATAACAATCACTCTTTTTTAGCAGCATTTTAGCTGTAGCAAATTGCGCCGAGGCATCAAAGTTATTTTGCTTTTGGGCGATGGCCGTCATGTCATACCCCTCCGACAGATAATTTATAGATACCGATACCTGCGATGGCTGTATGCGTTTATTGGCCAGGCTACCATCCTCTTTATCATTAACGGTAACCTTATAGGCAACGGTTTTCCCCGGAAAGAAGAAGCTTGAATTGCCTTTGGTGAACAAAAACCTTACATCAGGCACTGCATTACCTGCCGACAGATCAATACTTTTACTATTACTTGCGCCGTGGCTATCACTAACTGTTAACGTTGCCCTGTATTTACCCGGCTTGGCCAAAACCACTTGCGGATTAGCCTCGGTGCTGGTTTTTACCAGTACACCATTGCGTGTTACATTCCATTTATAAGTTAGCTTGTCGCCATCGGCATCGGTTGTACCTTTTGATGATAACTTGGCCATAAAGGGCACAGCACCTGCCGTTTTATCAGCCGATGCCTGTACAGCAGGTTTGCGGTTGCCACCATTGTATTCTACCTTGATCAATTCCGCTTCGGGGTTATCCTTAAAATAACCGTTACCGTATTCCAACACATATAAGCTACCATCGGGGCCAAACTTCATATCAATAGGCCCGCGCAGGGTAAGATCAGGCAGAAAGCGCTCCATTGATACATAATTACCCTGATCGTCAAGCGTAACAGCCAATATCCAGCCGCGCACCCAATCGGTTATCAGCCATTTGCCCTCGTAATATGTCGGGAATTGATATTTAGCATTCTTAAAATCGTCAGCATGAAATATAGGCCCACCCACCGCGCTGCGGCCACCGCTGCCCATATCCGGAAACTTATCGCTCGCGGCATAAGGATACCATATCAGCGGATTTACGGTTGGAGGCAACACCTTTAAGCCTGTGTTATTGGGTGAATTATTGGTTGGCTTAGCGGGGTTCCACCATTCGCCTGATTTTTTGGTAGCGAAATCATAATAGCGATATGCCTCAGTACCATTAAAATATGGCCAGCCGAAATTGCCTGCCTTTTTGGCTACGTTAAATTCATCGTATGAGCGTGGCCCCCGTAAATCGGACGAGTTTGAACCATCGGGACCTACTTCGCCCCAGTATAACCAGCCTGTTTTGCTGTCAATGGTTAATCGCCAGGGGTTACGGTTACCCATGGTATATATTTCGGGGCGGGTTTGCGCTTCGCCTTTGGCAAACAAATTACCTTCGGGTATGGTATAACTGCCATCAGGCTCAGGGTGTATGCGTAGTATCTTTCCACGCAGATCATTAGTATTGGATGATGATTTTTGCGCGTCGCGCGGAGATTCGCCGGGCTGCTCATCGATCGGTGTAAAACCATCCGATGACCGGGAGAAAGTATTATCACCTGTACTTAAGTACAAATTCCTGTCCTTATCAAACAGCATACCCCCGCCCACATGGCAGCATTCCTCACGCTGCACCTTTACTTCAAGCACTTTCTTCTCGGTGCTCATGTCCAGCTTGCCGCCCTTCCACACAAAGCGCGAAAGGCGGTTAACCACCGCATCAGTTGGTGAATAATAAATATATATCCAGTGGTTCTTGTCATAATCAGGGTCGAGTATGATGCCTTGTAAGCCATCCTCTCCTTCGCTGTGCTCACCGGTTTTGCTTACATATTCGGTACTTACGGGTATCTCGCCTATCACATCCATTTTATGCGTGACGTTGTTGTAAAGTTTGATCTTGCCTTTGCGCTCAACATACAATACGCTACCATCTTTCAGTATCTGAAACTGCATGGGCTCCTCCAGCTTAGGTTGCAGTATCACTTTGGTAAAGCGATTATCATCAGGCTTTTGAGTTGTTTGCGCTTGCATGCTGCCTCCCCATAAGGCCACACTACTGCATAAATAAATAAAGGTTTGTTTAAAATTGGTCATACACAAGTATAGTAATTACCCGCTAATTATAAAATCGGTTTAGCAAATAATGTTTGAAATGCTGTGAATATATTTCAAAACTGTGCTTTTACAATATATTTGCACAAACAATATACTTATGAAACCGAAGGTTTTGATAATTGATGACGAGGAAAAACTAAGAGGTTTATTATCAAGAATTATCGGATTAGAGGGCTTTGAGGTATTTGAGGCAGCCACCGGCAAAGACGGATTAAAAATACTCGCCCGCGAAAACATAATGGCTGTATTGAGTGATGTTAAGTTACCCGACGTAAATGGCGTTGACCTGGTAAAAAACATTAAGGAAGTACGATCATACGTTGAAGTGATCAACCTTACCGCTTACGGCACTATAAACGATGCAGTAAAGGCCATACAGAACGGCGCTTTCAATTACATTATTAAAGGTGATGATAACGAAAAGATAATACCCCTGCTTAACCAGGCGGTTGAAAAAGCAGCCCTGCAACTTAAGGTTTACGAGCTTGAAACCAAGCTGAGCAGGAAATACAGTTTTGCCAACATTATAGGCCAATCAAAACAAATTACCGAAGCCATAGCATTAGGCCGAAAGGTTGCCGCTACCAATACCACGGTGTTACTATTAGGACAAACAGGTACGGGGAAGGAAGTTTTTGCGTCGTCCATACATTACGAGAGCGAACGCAGGTTAATGCCTTTTGTGGCTGTTAACTGTAGCAGCTTTACGCCTGAATTATTAGAGAGTGAGCTATTCGGCTACAAGGCAGGCGCATTTACCGGGGCTGTTAAGGATAAAAAGGGCCTATTTGAGGAGGCGCAGTACGGCACCATATTTTTGGATGAGATAGGTGAAATGAGCCTGGAACTACAAGCCAAACTACTGCGCGTATTGGAGAGCAAAACCTTTATTAAGGTAGGCGACACACAAACTACTAAAGTGAATGTGCGCATTTTAGCAGCCACTAACCGCGACCTGATGAAAGAGGCTGAAGCAGGACATTTTAGGGAAGATCTTTTTTATCGTTTATCGGTATTTACTATCACGCTGCCATCGCTTAATGAGCGTAAGGGCGATATTGAGTTATTGGCCAAACACTACGTGCAGGAGTTCGCCGCTAAGGTGAATAATCGCATCAGCAAGATGGACGAACAGTTTACTAGCCTGCTCAACAATCATCACTGGAAAGGTAACATCCGCGAGTTAAAGAACTGCATTGAACGCGCGGTTATTTTAGCCGAGGGAGATACGCTTACTGCCGATCTGCTACCGTCGGATTTCAGGTTCAATACCGATGGAACAACAAGTACTTCGCTCGATTTGGCCAGTGTTGAAAAGCAGCATATTTTAAAAGTATTGCAATATACCAGCGGCAACAAAACCGAAGCTGCCCGAGTGCTTGGTATCGGGTTAACTACCTTATACCGTAAGCTGGAAGAATATCAATTGAACTAAAACAAGAAAGGGCCTTACGCCCCTTTTATATTACATACGCTCCGGCACCTCAATGCCCAACAGCGCCATGCCTTTCTTAATTACATTAGCTGATGCTACTGATAATTGCAGCCTGAACTTTTTAGATACTTCATCCTCGGCCTGCAATATGGAATGTTCGTGATAAAACTTATTGTAGGCCTTGGCCAGTTCGTAAACATAGTTAGCAATAACTGCCGGACTATAAGCTTCGGCTGCTTGCGCGATTATTTCCGGGAATTGGTTAAGCAAAACGATCAGCTCACGCTCCTCGGCTGCAAGCGTGCTAACGCCGGTACGCTCCGTAAAATCAACCCCTGCCCTGTTTAGTACCGATTTGATGCGGGCATGTGTGTACTGTATAAACGGCCCGGTATGTCCCTGAAAATCTACCGACTCATTAGGATCAAACAACAAACGCTTTTTAGGATCAACCTTTAATAAAAAGTATTTCAAAGCACCCATACCTATAGTGTGGTACAGCGCGTTCTTTTCTTCCTCGCTGAAGCCTTCTACCTTGCCCAATTCTTCGGTGCGTTGCCTGGCGGTGGATTCCATTTCGCTCATCAGGTCGTCGGCATCAACTACCGTACCCTCGCGCGATTTCATTTTGCCCGATGGAAGATCAACCATACCATATGATAAGTGGAACAGGCTATTTGTATCAGCCTTACCCAGCTTTTGCAGTATCAGGAATAGTACTTTAAAGTGATAATCCTGCTCGTTGCCTACAACGTATATCGATTTATCCATACCAAAGTCGTTATATTTTAGCAGGGCGGTACCAATATCCTGGGTAATGTATACCGATGTACCATCAGCACGGAGTACCAGCTTTTGGTCGAGGCCATCCTCGGTCAGATCTATCCAAACCGAGCCATCCTCTTTTTTGAAGAATACGCTTTTTTCAAGACCTTCCTCAATTATATCCTTACCTAACAGGTAGGTGTTTGATTCGTAGTAGAATTTATCAAAATCAACACCAAGGCGTTTGTAGGTTTCATCAAAACCGGCATATACCCAGCTGTTCATGGTTTTCCAAAGGCTGATCACTTCCTCATCACCTGCCTCCCATTTTTGCAGCATTAGTTGAGCTTCTTTAATCAGCGGAGCATTCTTTTTGGCATCGTCTTCTGTTTGGCCTTCAGCTTTTAAAGCTTCTATTTCCTTTTTATATTCCTTATCGAATATTACATAGTACTTGCCCACCAGATGATCGCCTTTTAAGCCTGATGATTCGGGTGTTTCACCCTCACCAAACTTTTGCCAGGCCAGCATTGATTTACAGATATGTATACCCCTGTCGTTAACCAAATTAGCCTTGATTACCTCATAGCCTGCCGCGCCTAATATTTGCGCAACCGAATAACCTAACAGGTTGTTACGTATGTGCCCAAGGTGCAACGGCTTATTGGTATTGGGTGATGAATACTCTACCATTACTTTTTGTCCGTTGGCTTGCGGTTCGGCAAAATCAGCGGATAATATTTCATTATACAGCGTATTCAGCCAGTATTCGTCAGCAATAGAAATATTCAAAAATCCCTTTATTACATTGAATGCCGATACCTCGTTAACGTTAGCTTTAAGGTACTCGCCTATTTCGGTACCGGTTTGCTCGGGCGATTTACGTGAAAAACGGGTAAACGGAAATGTTACTATGGTTAGCTGGCCTTCAAACTCCTTGCGGGTTTCCTGCAAGCTAATGGCATCAGCGGTTATATCGGTATTATAAAGTTCCTTAACGGCCTTAATGGCGGCATCAGTAATAAAATTCATCCGCCAAAATTAATTAAATGATGCGAGTTAGGCATAATAATTACTTCTATATTTATTTCATGAAAGACGTTACATGTCCATGTTGTGGTTACATAACTTTAAGCAATGTTGGAGAATACAATGTGTGCCTTATATGTTACTGGGAGGATGACCCAGTTCAACGCAACAATCCTGATTACGATAGTGGAACAAATAAATTCATATTACGGCAAGCTCAAAAAAACTACATGGAATACGGTGTTTCAGATTACGATATGAAAAGACACGTTTTTAAAGCTGATAAGCATGACATAAAAGACCCTAATTGGAAACCATTTTAGAAGCTGCTTTAACACATACCAATTAGTATACCATATTTTGTGATAGATTTGTTGTTTATAACCTTTTATGACGCTTAACGATAAAGATTTCAGGATAGATGTAACCTCAGAGATAGGCAGCCTGCGCGCGGTGTTGATCCATAGTCCGGATAGCGGACTGGGCAAGGTGGTACCATCCAAAGCGCAGGATTGGCTTTTTGAGGACATCGTTCACCTGGATACCCTCCGCAAAAAGGAATATGATTATTATATAAAACTGCTGCTTTACTTTCTTGATCCAGATAAGATAAAGGGTAAACTGGCAGCTGTTGACAGTGACCGTTCATTTTTTAAGCCTGACAATAAGGACTTTCATGCCTCTACCAAGGTACTTGAACTGCAAACATTATTAAGCGATATTTTGCAGGAGAACGATATCCGCAAAAAGCTGGTAGCATCTGTTTGTGCTATTGAGGGTTGCAGCTACCGTCTGCAAACGGAACTGATAGATACCGACCCGATAAACCTGGCTAAAATATTTATATCGGGCGCGTTAAATGATGACGAGATGATATTCGCGCCGATACCCAACCTGATATTCTCGAGGGATATTGGCATCGCCATAAATAATTATGTGTTGCTTAACAAGCCTGCTAAGAAAGCCCGTTTCCGCGAAACATTGCTGATGCGTTATATTTTCTTTAACCATCCGCTGTTCGCTAAATTCCGCGAAAATATATTGGAGATACCTGAAACTGTACACCACTTTTTACGCCCCGGCGAGGATAATGAGCAGAAAACCACTTTGGAGGGCGGCGACGTAATGATGGTAAGCCCTGATCACCTGATAATCGGTTGCAGCGAGCGCACCTCAACCAGCGGTGCCGATGAGGCTATTAAGCTATTGTTTGAGAACAACGTAGTAAAAAAGGTAACGGTAGTTAAAATACCTAACAAGCGCGATTACATGCACATTGATACGGTGTTTACCCAGGTGCGCCGGGATATGTGGGTGGTACTACACTCGTTAGCCGTGGCCGAAAAACCGGAGAAAGAGGCAGGTCCTGCGGCATGGTTCGCGGATAAAAAGAGCAAAGAGAAAACTGAGATAGTACAATTCAGGCAAGGTAAAAAACCTAAGACCTTTGATAACATCGAGGAGCTGCTGACCGACATCAGCCATAAGGATCTGGGTTATGAGGGCGAAGTAAAATTCATATACTCGGGCAATAACACCTTCCCTTTTGATGCCCGCGAGCAGTGGACGGACTCGTGCAACCTGCTGGCCGTAAAAGAGGGTGTAGTATTGGGTTATGACCGTAATGATAAAACTGTTGAAGCCTTTAAAGAGCAAGGCTTCGATATAATACCCGTAGCCGAATTACTCCAAAAATTTGAGCACGATGAGTTAGATCCACAATCGTTGACCAATATGCTTGTACTAATACCCTCAGCGGAGCTATCGCGCGCACGTGGCGGCTTCCATTGTATGAGTATGCCGCTGTGGAGGGAGGCGATCGGGTAGTCCATGGTCGATGGTCAATAGACCATAGTAAAAAAAGAAAACTAATATCGATTATCAACTAAAGCTATTTAATCTACAAAAAAGCTATGGACCATGGTCTATAGTCCATCGACTAAAAACATGCAAACAACATCAAATATACTTATGATACGCCCGGTGGCTTTTGGCTTTAACGAGCAGACCGCCGGGAACAACGCCTTTCAAAACCGGGATGCGGAACAGGCTGATGTTCAGCAAAAAGCTTTGCAGGAGTTTGACAACTTTGTGCAATTGCTTCGCGATAATGGCGTGAATGTTATTGTAGTAAATGATACTATACAGCCGCACACACCCGATTCGATATTTCCGAATAACTGGGTATCATTTCATGCTGATGGTAGCGTGTACCTCTACCCTATGCAGGCCGAAAACCGCCGATTGGAGCGTCGGGAAGATATCATCCGTGACTTGCAGGAAGATTTTAAGATAGAGCACATTACCGACCTGAGCAGGTTTGAGGCAGAAAATAAATTTTTAGAAGCTACAGGCAGCATGGTGCTTGATAGGGATAATAAAATAGCTTATGCCTGCCTCTCGCCTCGTACGGATGAGGATGTATTACGTACCTTTTGCGAACAGGCCGGATACAAACCCGTATTATTTAACGCCTTTGACGCCAACGGACAAGCCATTTACCACACCAATGTATTGATGGCCGTGGCCACGCGATATGTAGTGATATGCCTTGATACTATAACCGACGACGAACAACTGGAAGCAGTAATAGATGCTATTGAATCGAGCGGTAAAGAGATCATCAATATCACGCCGGATCAAATGAACCACTTTGCGGGTAACATGCTCGAAGTACAGAACCAGGCAGGCGAAAGTCTGATCGTGATGTCGGCCAGCGCGTGGAACTCACTGGATGATGAACAACGTGAAATATTATCAAGCTACAGTAAACCACTTTATGCCGATATCAGCACCATTGAAACCAACGGCGGCGGCAGCGCCAGATGTATGATGGCCGAAGTGCATTTGCCAAGGAATAGTTAACAGTACTTTGTCATAGAGTCCATCGAAGTAAAAACACACTTTTACAGCGAACCAGCAAAAATTCTGTAAATTATCAAATTCGGTAAATTCCGGTTCAGACAATTAGCACTACGGCAACTTCACCTTATAAACTGAATATGGCAGCTCTGTTTTATCCTGCCCATTATTCCATTGCGGGTCACGGTTTAGTTGGGCGCACGAGAAGTACAGATAACCATCGGTACCTATGCCCATCGAATCAGGCCAGATGATGCGCGAATCCTGAACCAATGTATTCAGCTTACCATCAGGCGAAATATATTTTATGGTATAATCTATTGAAGTGGTTAAATATACATTTCCCTTGCGATCAGCTTCCAATCCGTGGGTTATACCTACCGCGCCCATGTCCTGCACTTTGGCGGATAGTTCATCGTCGCTTAATTTGGTATCTGCCAAATACTTGGTTTCTACACGATACAAATGTTCCTGGTTTATCGGCTTAAAATAAAAGAACTTATTGTCTTTAGTTAAAGCGATGCCGTTCACATTCGAGCGGAATGGCTTGCCATCTTTATCGCGCATTTCAACGCCATCATATTTTAACACCACATTGGTATCAGCCAGTGTTGAGGATTGCTTTTTTAATACGCTACGGGTTTTTCCACTCACCAGATCGAGCACTACAATGGCCGCCTGCCCGGGGTCTGACAGATAACCCAGCCCTTTCTCGGTATCAACCCTGATATCATTAAGTCCGGAATGTGCCTTATTCAGATCGTCAAAGGTATACACCTTATCAACCGTGTTAGTTTTCAGATCTATCTTAACCAGTTTAAAGTAACCCTGCACCGGTGTACCACCATCATTACCAAATATGGAACCACCGGATGATGGTTTGGAATCAAGCACCCAAAGCTTGTCGTTAATATCGATATACAGATCCTGTACATTCACAAAATGCTTATTATTATCGCCTGTTGTCAGGTTCCACGTATCATCAGGAAAAGGTGTTTCCTTACCGTTCATAATCTCCACTAAACCATACTTATAACTCGCCCCACGGTTTGGGAATGATACGAACAGTCTGTTATTAGATGATACCTTTACACCTATCGGCCGTCGGTCGCCAAAGGTGGCAACGGGTATCAGTTTATCGCTATGGTATTTTGGCGTTTGGGCTGATGCATTGAACATGGTAGCGGCTAAAATTATCAGGGAGAGTATTTGTTTCATAGATGCTGTTTTAACAGATAACCACAATAATGGACAAAATTGTTTTTAGCGATACTAAAATCGCAGAATTTAACCTTTTGCTAACAATGATTTAGACGCGCGTTAACTCCCAAATAACAAATTACATTCGGTACATAAATTGCTTCAACATTTTTCGGAAGAATTCCGTTTAAAAATTACATTTTTGCCAAAATTTTAAAGCATGCAGAGTTACCAGGAATTTCTTGACCTAAGTGTTGGCTTTCCGCAAGATGGTTTTGAGATAATTGACGATGAATTATACTTTCACGATCTTAATTTGATGGAAATGGTTGAAACGTACGGCACTCCCCTGCGTTTTACATATCTGCCTATCATCTCGAAAAAAGTGCAGCAAGCCAAGCTGTTATTTCAGCAGGCCATTATAAAAAACAACTATCGTGGCACTTATAAGTATTGCTACTGTACTAAAAGCTCGCACTTTAAGCATATAGTTGAAGAAGCGTTAAAGAACGAGATTCACCTTGAAACATCGTCAGCTTTTGATATGCCAATGATTGATGCGCTTGAGAAAAAAGGCACGGTATCTAAAGATATCACCGTTATTTGCAACGGTTTTAAAACCTACCAATACAAGCAGTATATTGTTGATATGCTGCACGATGGTTTTAAAAACATCATCCCGGTATTAGATAACAAGGAGGAATTCAACATTTATGATGATGAAATTGAACTTGACGAGCCTTGTAACCTGGGTATACGCATAGCATCAGAGGAACAACCAAACTCGCAGTTCTATACCTCGCGTTTGGGCATACGTATGGAGGACGTGATCGACTTTTATCATAACAAGATAGAGAAGAACCCGAACTTCAAGGTTAAATTATTGCACTTCTTCATCAACTCAGGTATATCTGACACACCATATTACTGGAACGAGCTGGAGAAATACGTTACTCTATATTGCAAGTTCAAAAAGGTAAATCCCGATTTGGATACGCTGGATATTGGTGGTGGTATGCCTTTCAAAGATTCGCTGGTATTTGATTTTGATTACGAGTACATGATCAACGAGATCGTGAGCCGTATAAAAGAGATCTGCGCCATTAACGATACCATTGAACCGGACATTATTACCGAGTTTGGTAAATACACCGTGGCAGAAGCTTCGGGCATACTATACAAGGTTATTGGCCGTAAACAACAAAACGACCGTGAAAAATGGTTGATGTTGGATGGTTCATTCATTACCAACCTGCCTGATGTTTGGGCTTTGAACCAAAAATATATCCTGCTGCCTATCAACAATTGGGATGCGGAGTATGACCGTGTAAACCTTGGCGGTATTACATGCGACGGGCAGGATTACTACAACCAGGAAGCTCACATGAACAGTGTGTACATGCCTAAAACACGTAAGGTACAATACCTGGGTTTCTTTAACACCGGCGCTTATCAGGAAGTGTTGAGCGGTTATGGTGGTATTCACCATTGCCTGCTGCCATCGCCTAAGCATGTTATCATTCGTCGTAACCGCGATGAAACATTCAACTTTGAGGTATTTGGCGAGGAGCAAAATAGTAAGCAAGTATTGAAAATATTAGGCTATACAGCGTAGTTGGTCATTGGTCAATTGACATTAGTCATTGATCATTCATACTATGATATTCAGGAGTGGGAAAAGAAATTTTTTCCGCTCCTTTGTTTTTATACACTGATCGATCATTAAATATCAGATCACAATAACACTGACTACTGACTACTCACCAATGACTAAAACTGATGACTAAAACGAAGCACATCCCCATACATCGTATTAAAAATGAAACCAATATTGGTATGGAGATACATTGTGTTGGTGAGATGAAGGTGCACGATGAGGGCAAAACCTTGGGCATACATCGCGATGATCATTATATATTCTTTTTAACCGAAAAAGGCGAAGGTTCATTGACCGTTGATTTTACGGAGATCAACATATGCGGGCGTGCATTGTATTATATTTTGCCGGGACAGGTGCATCATGTATTGAATGCTTATCATGCTTCGGGATGGTTTGTTGCTGCCGATACTTCGCTTGTGCCGCCTCATTATCGCGAGATATTTGAGAACCAGCTTTGTATACAGCAACCCTATCCATTAAACGATGAACAGTTTAAGCAATGCGAAAGCACTGCAAAACTTTTGCACCAGCAGTTTGAAAGCGATCGGGAACAACCATTCTATACCCAACTACTCTATTCCTTATTAAATACTTTTATAGGGTATGTGGCTACCGGATATTGCAATAGCAATCAAAATAGCGCAACAGCCTCTCGCCCATACCAAATAACCCAGCAGTTTAAAAAGTTGTTGAGGCTGCACTTTGTAGAGAACAAGAGCCCGACCTGGTATGCGGATCAGTTGATGATCAGCGAATCGTACCTTAACGAAGCATTGAAAAAAACCACCGGATTTTCTGTAACCTACTGGATAACACACGAGATCGTACTTGAGGCTAAGCGCCTGTTACATTATAGCCAACTGAATGTTAAGGAGATAGCCCATACTTTAGGCTATGATGACCATACCTATTTTTCGCGATTATTTAAACGTTCGGCTCAGCAAACACCACTGGAGTTTAGGGCTGAGTACCACAAATAGTCCAATACTTACCTTAAGGTGTCTATTTTAGATCGGTAAATTGTGGCCTTACTTTGTAAGTATAAATACTTACAACAATGAGCGCATTACTATTATCACGCATAAAACAAAAAGCCACCAAAATATTAGAAGATCAGTTTTTGAAAACGGGCTACGTACTTGAAGCCCGCACATGGGTTACTGAAGATATTGTGGAGATCGATCTGCACTTACCATCAGCCACCATGCAATGGAACGAGGTGCAGCACATGAAATGCAAGGTTGCCGACTTTACCTATCGCGACTACACCCCATCAGCATGGGATGCCGAAACACAAACATGTACTTTATATATTGATGTTAACCACAATGGCCCCGGTGCACAATGGGCTAAAAAACTAACCAAGGGCGATGTTGTTGAGTATCTTGGTATAGCAACTACCAAACACACGCCGGTAAATACATCGGCCATTGTTTGCCTGGGCGATGAAAGTGCAATAGGCCACATGCTGGCCATGCAACAGTTAACCCAACCGTCTACACGTTTTACAGGCGCGGTGCTTATGGGCGACAATGCCAACAGTAAATTATTCACCGAATATTTCAGAACGCCTTTACAACCTGTAGAACGTGCCGACAGTTTCGGTCATCAACCACTGATACAATGGCTGTTGCAACAATCCGAAAACCTGGAGAACACGATATTTTATCTGGCAGGCAACTCCACCATGGTATCGCAACTCCGCAAAATTTTGCGAAGCCAAGGGTATGGTTCAAACCAGATAAAGGCGCATGGGTTTTGGCAGTAATATACCTCATCCCGACCCTCTCCTAAAGGAGAGGATGTTAATGAAAACTATAAAAAAAAATGTCATTTCGAACGAGGTACGAGGAGAAATCTGTCGCTTTGCTATTGAACGCGTACAGATTTCTCCTACGTCGAAATGACAAAATTGTATAAAAAAATACAGAAGCACGAACCGTAAATAATCTCTCCTATCGGCATCAGAAATGCCCGGAGTAGCACAAGCCCTGCCAAAGCAGAAACTTTAACCGGGCAGGGCGTAGCCGGCGATTTATTCGCTCTTGTTTGTTTTTTATTGGTGCTCATGAGATCGCTATCGCTAAGGTTTGTTTCTTTTGATCGCTCAAAAGAAATTGAGGACAAGTAATAAACTTTTATAGTTTGTGCTTGATTTGAAAAGGTTGTGCTCTAAACATCGTCAGCCTGCTCTTGGGCGCAGAGCCCAGTTACTTTGTCTTAGACACAAAGTAACCAAAAGTCAAGGCAGAAAAAACCTTCCGCCCACGAGGCCATACTCCCTGGCCCGGTTTTCTGCCAGGCCACCGCTCTTATTTTTTAAAATTCAAAAATTATAAACCAGCCAATAATGACGCGGTTAAAGAGAATTTTAATAATTTAACTATCAAACTTATCCAGCAACTTCAATAAAGTTTCAAAGTCTTTAGGATATGGGGCGTGGATAGTTATGTCCTCGCCGTTCAGGAGTTTAAAGGTTACTTCGTAGGCGTGCAGGGCAAAGCGTTTCATAATAGGTAACTCCTCCTGATCCTTACCCAAATGGTATTTACGTTTAAGTTTCGATAAAAATACTGGCTGACCTTTGTACATTTCGTCGCCGGCTATTGAGGCACGTTGTGTGGCCAGGTGTATGCGTATCTGGTGCATACGACCGGTTACCGGGCGACACTCCACCAATGTATAATGCTTGTAGTATTTTAGTGAATTGAACCACGTTTCGGCGGCTTTACCCTCTTGTCTGCTGATGGTTACACTGCTTTTGCCAATATTCAATATCGGCAGATCGATCTGTAGATCTTCAAAAACGTGCGTACCATCAATAACCGCGTGGTATACCTTTTTTACTTTACGACGCTCAAACTGCATGGATACTGAACGGTAAGCCTCCGGGTGCTTGGCGAATATCAAAGCGCCTGATGTTTCCTTATCCAAACGGTGACATATCTGCGCGTCATCACTGTAAGCCTTCGCCAACTTTAGCATACTTATTTCACTGCTGCCTTCGCCACGCTCATCAAGCGAGCTGATAAATGGCGGCTTGTTCACTACGATAACATCATCGTTTTCAAAAAGTATTTGGTCGGCAAACTTGGGTATTTTCATAACAAGGTGCAAAAGTACGGTTTTAAATGTAAAAGAGCCGCCCGTAGGCAGCTCTATTACTATATGATGGAGTTATTATGTTTGTTTGAGTAAGCCGCAGGCAAATGGTTTAACGCCTTAACAGTATTTAACATTTGCCTTTCAGACTGTTAACCGGCAACTTCATTGCTCTCCTTTGTATTCAGAAAAACAAACTGATTATCAAACATATCCAGCTTAATGGCACTATCCTTATCTACCTTACCGGCAAGTATTTGTTTGGATAATTCGTTCAATATCTTTTTCTGAATAACACGTTTAAGCGGGCGTGCACCAAATTGCGGATCATAGCCTAACTGTGCCAGCCAATCCAACGCTTCGTCGGTGGCTTCGATGGTGATACCCATTTCGGCCAGCGTTTGTTGTACCTGCCTGAATTGCAGTTTGACGATATCGCCTATCTCATCACGGTTAAGCGGAGTGAACATGATTATCTCATCTATACGGTTCAAAAACTCAGGCCTGATAGTTACACGTAACAAATCGAACAGTTGATTCTTGGTTTTAGCGATGATCTCGTCACGGTCATCATCCAGGTCGGTAAAGTTTTCCTGGATTATATTTGAGCCTATGTTCGAGGTCATGATAATGATGGTGTTTTTAAAGTTCACCACACGGCCTTTATTATCGGTCAGCCTGCCATCGTCCAATACCTGTAACAGAATGTTAAATACATCCGGGTGCGCTTTTTCTATCTCATCCAGCAATACTACACTGTATGGTTTACGACGTACAGCTTCAGTCAATTGACCGCCTTCATCATAGCCCACATATCCCGGAGGCGCTCCTATCAAACGTGATACCGCATGGCGTTCCTGGTACTCACTCATATCAATACGCACCAGCGCGCTTTCGTCATTAAACAGGAATTCGGCCAATGCCTTAGCCAGCTCTGTTTTACCAACACCGGTAGTACCTAAAAATATGAACGAACCGATAGGCTTACGTTTATCCTGCAAACCGGCACGACTGCGGCGTGTAGCATCGCTAATGGCCTCAATGGCTTCTTCTTGTCCTGCAACACGTTTATGCAGTTCTTCTTCCAAATGAAGCAGTTTTTCGCGCTCGCTCTGTATCATTTTTGAAACCGGGATGCCTGTCCAGCGTGATACCACACCGGCAATATCGTCAGCGGTAACTTCCTCTTTCAACATACGGCTGTCAACCTGCTGTTTTTGCAGTTCGATCTTCAGCTTCTCGATCTCATCCTGTGTTTCACGAATGCGGCCATACCGCAACTCAGCTACCCTGCCATAATCTCCGGCACGTTCAGCCTGATCGGCTTCCAGCTTAAAGTTCTCTATCTGCTCAACCTTTTGATTGATGCCATCCACCAAATCCTTTTCACCCTGCCATTTAGCGCGGATAGAATCACGTTCGGCACTCAGGTTGGCTATTTCTTCACTAAGTTCAGATACCTTGCGTTCATCCTTTTCACGTTTGATGGCCTCACGCTCTATCTCCAGCTGCATAATACGGCGTTCCAATTCATCTACCGATTCCGGAACAGAATCCATTTCGATACGTAATTTACTCGCAGCTTCATCCATTAAGTCGATAGCCTTATCCGGTAAAAACCTGTCGGATATATAGCGTTGCGACATTTCAACAGCGGCAATAATAGCCTCGTCTTTTATATATACCTTGTGATGCTGTTCGTAGCGTTCCTTTAATCCACGTAATATTGATATAGCATCCTGCGGATCAGGTTCATCAACCATCACTTTCTGGAAGCGACGTTCTAATGCTTTATCCTTTTCTACATACTTTTGATACTCGTTCAAGGTAGTAGCGCCAATGGCCATTAATTCGCCACGGGCAAGGGCTGGTTTCAGTATATTGGCCGCGTCCATAGCGCCTTCGCCGCCGCCTGCACCTACAAGGGTGTGTATCTCATCAATAAACAAAATGATCTCGCCATCGCTCTGCACTACTTCTTTCACTACGGCCTTAAGGCGTTCTTCAAACTCACCTTTGTATTTAGCACCGGCAACCAGTGCGCCCATATCCAGCGAATAAACCGTTTTTGATTTTAAGCTTTCGGGCACATCCCCTTTAATAATACGGAAGGCAATACCCTCAGCAATAGCGGTTTTACCCACGCCGGGTTCACCAACCAATACCGGGTTGTTTTTAGTACGGCGAGATAATATTTGTATCACACGGCGTATCTCCTCGTCACGGCCAATCACCGGGTCAAGTTTGCCCGATTCAGCGTACTCGTTCAGGTTACGTGCGTATTTGTTTAGCGCGTTGTAGGTAGCTTCAGCGTTCTGATCGGTAACCTTATTATCGCCACGTAAGCTTACAATGGCTTTTTTCAGATCCTTTTCATTTACACCCGCATCTTTAAGCGCGTTGGCTGTTTTATCATTAGATGCGAGGATACCGAGCAAAATATGCTCAACCGATACAAACTCATCCTTAAACTCCTTCAGGTATCCCTGCGCCTTTTGCAAAGCGCTGTTAGCATCTGATGATAAATATATGTTGCTGCCGCTTACCTTCGGGAATGACGCGATCTGCTGGTCAAGCACTTCGCCAAGCCTGTTCAGGTTAACATTCAGCTTTTTTAATAAGTAACTGATAACGTTCTCATCAACCAGCAGTAATGCTTTAAGCAAGTGCGCATTTTCAATGGCCTGCTGCTGATTACCGGTGGCAATTTCTGAGGCCTTTTGTACAGCCTCCTGAGCTTTGATTGTAAAGTTGTTAAAATTCATAGCGATAACATCTGTTCAAAACACTTACCAATCAATCATTTCTGAAAAAATGGCGGTTATAATTAATTTAAGCCGACTTTTTGGCTGAAAAGCCTGCTACTAATCCTATAACAATCCGCCAATACTTCAGGTTTTAATATGCTTGTTTGCAATACGCTTTTATTACTACATTTGAATTCCCGACCAACTATTTGATAAACTTTGAACCCTGACATCACCAGTACGGTAGCTGTAAAAAGTCGTGCGGAGTTCCGTAACTATTACATGCTGCAAAACCTTAAGAGCATAAAGATGCTCTGCCTTATATTTTTTGCGCTCAACTTATTGTTCAGAATTTTCCTTTCAGTATTTCCTGATAAAATAACACACGCCCACAACTTCCCTGAGTTTAGCATGAGCGTTTGGGTAAATGTTATACTATGCCCTGTATTTTATTTTGTGGTTACTTGGTTTTATAATAAGATAAGGGTTAGCCATAAGTCAACAATAGCCATGTCCATATTTACAATAATGTTCGCGTTGTATATTATTTTCAGCGGAATGGCATCAAGCTTTATTGTAACCTACATACCCAGTGATAACCTGATAGGTTTTATGATAGCTTTAACGGTTATGGGCATAATCTGCGTGTTTGAGTTTGGGCAAACCATGTTTATTACGCTAACCACCGGCATAGTATTCACCTTAACGCTTGCATCGTTATCAAACAGCAGTACCGAGATATTATATAACGAGCTGATATGCTGTATACTGCTAACCGGTTTCTTTTTTATATCGAGATATAATTATACCTACAAAGCCAACCATTTTTTACAGTTGGTTGAGATCAATAAAAAGAACCGCGAAATTGAACAAGCCAGCAATTTTAAAACCGAAGTGCTGGGCACTGTAGCACATGATCTGCGTAACCCGATAGCGGCTATTGAATCTATCACGATGCTGATGGAACTTGATGAACCCGACGACGACATGCGCGAGAACATCGACATGGTAAAACAATCGTGCGAGAAGGCCCGCAGCATTATTAACGATCTGTTAGAAACCGCACGGAATGATAATACTGATGAACTTGTAGTTAACCGGGTAGAACTAAACGGCTTTTTAAAACGCCTGGCAGATGGATGGAACAGCTCGGCAAGCATACCTAATAAGGTTATATTCACCTCATCGCCAACAAATGCTTTTGCTGATATAAATACCGAGAAATTTCAGCGGGTGATAGATAACCTGATTAGTAATGCCGCCAAATTTTCAAAGGATGCTGATACCATAGATATAACCCTTGGGGCAAGCGACAAGCAATTACAGATAGGGGTAAAAGATCATGGTGTGGGTATTCCGAAAGAGATATTACCACTTATTTTTGATCGTTTCTCAAAAGCAGGTCGTAACGGTTTACGTGGCGAACAATCAACCGGTTTAGGCTTAAGCATTGTAAAACAAATAGTTGAAAAACACAAGGGGAAGATAGTAGTGGAAAGTATAGTTGGTAAAGGATCAACCTTTATTATCAATCTGCCCGTAAGCAACTAATCGCTAACCGGCTCTCCGCCAAAAAACTTTTCGTTAAAGTTGACTAGATAAAGTTCATCGGTCGCGCGGGTGCAGGCCGTATAGAACCAGCGGAGAAAATCCATATTTACCATTTCCTCAGTTAAAAAACCCTGATCAACAAATACGGCCGGCCATTGGCCGCCTTGCGCTTTATGGCAGGTTATAGCGTAAGCGAACTTAATTTGCAGGGCATTGTAATATGGGTTGAGTTTTAGTTCCTCGTGCTGTGCACGTTTGCCATGCAGGTGCACATAATCCTTCATTACCTCCAGGTAAAAGCGCTTTTGGTCGATTGATTGCAGTGCCGGAGATTCGGAATAGAGTGTGTCTAACAACACCTTACAATCAACTATCGGGTCTTCGGCATAATCAATAAATTCCAGTTGCACGTTAGCGAAACGAAAGCCGTACATTTCTTCAATACCACGCACCTTACGTATACGGGCAATATCGCCATTGGCAATAAAACCTGTACTTCCCTCCTCCTTATCGTTCAGCCAAAAATAGTTGTTCTTCACTACCATTATCTGGTCGCCGCCGGTAAGTTCTTCTTCGCGCCATAATATGCGGGCACGTATTTGCCGGTTATACAGGTTGGCATTTTTGTTTGACCGGCAGATGATCAGCGTGCTCTCGTGCCCGTATTTACTGTAGGCGTAGTTAAGGCCATCCTCCAACCTATCGCTCCCCATTCTAAAAACATCCTTATAGCCTTTGGTAACAATGTGGGGCATCTGGGTATCTTCCAATCGTATTTGGTTACGCACGTTGGTTACATTATACAATATACCCGAGTTTTTTTGCTGGCGGAGTACATCCGTAAGTTCATAACTGAATATGGTTAATCCGTACTGCCCCCTCATTAACTCCACATCCAATGCCGGGCTTTCCATAGAACCAACAGGCGGAAGCTGGGCCGTATCACCAACCAGCATTAGTTTGCAATTGTTGGTATTATAAACGTATCTAACCAAGTCATTCAACAAAGTTTCACGGTTATTGCCGTTCAACTCGTCAGATATCATGGAAGCCTCATCAACAATAAATATGGTATTGCTTGCCATGTTCTCGGCCAGGCTAAAGCTTTCATCAACATTTAAAGCCGATTTTTTACGATAGATACGCTTGTGGATAGTAAACGCTTTTCGCCCCGAGTAACCCGTTATCACCTTTGCCGCACGCCCCGTAGGCGCCAACAGCACGAACTTGTAGTTGTAGCTGCGTAGAGCCTTTACCAGCGCGCCTAAAATGGTGGTTTTACCAGTACCGGCGTATCCTTTCATAATAAAGCACTCGTCGCCATCATCGCTCAGCAAAAAGCGATGCAACACGCCGAATAGCTCATATTGCTGCTCAGTAGGTTCATGGGGGAATGCTTTACGGATATTTTCTATTGACGACACAGTAACAAATATAAAAACCCTGCGCGGGTTACCGGCAGGGTTTAATTAATGCTTGTATTTAATTACGCTGTAGCGTATAATTCTTCGCGTTGTTTTTTAACGGCTTCGCTGTTGATGTATTCATCATAGGTCATCAGCTTATCAATAACACCACCAGGAGTTATTTCGATGATACGGTTGGCAACAGTTTCAACCAACTCATGATCTCGTGAGGTGAACAATACCGTACCACGGAAATCGCGGATACCATTGTTCAACGCCGTGATCGATTCCAGGTCAAGGTGGTTGGTGGGCTCATCAAACAGCAGTACGTTGGCATGCTGCAACATCATACGACTGAACATACAACGCATTTTTTCGCCACCTGATAGTACGTTACATTTTTTAAGTACTTCCTCGCCACTGAAAAGCATACGACCAAGGAAACCACGGATAAACTGATCATCCTTTTCGCCCGGTGAGTATTCACGCAGCCAGTCGATCAGGTTTTCGTTCTTGCCTTCAAAGTACTCGGCATTTTCGATCGGAATATCAGCCGTGCTGATAGTTACGCCCCATTTAAAGCTACCTGTAAAATCGGCAGTTCTGCCGGTTAACACATCATAAAATGCGCTTGTTGCCAAGCTGTTTTGCGACAGGATAGCGATCTTATCGCCCTTGTTAACCATGAACGATACATCGTTGAACAACACTTCACCGTTAACAGACTTGCCCAATTTTTCAACCTGTAATATCTGGTCACCCGCCTCACGACCAAGGTTATTGAATATAATTCCCGGATATTTACGGTTTGATGGTTGTATTTCGTCAAGGTTGATCTTATCCAACGCTTTTTTACGGCTGGTTGCCTGTTTTGATTTGGATGCGTTGGCGCTAAAACGACGGATGAACTCCTGTAACTCCTTCACACGATCTTCCAATTTTTTGTTCTGATCGGCGCGTTGCTTGGCCGCTAACTGGCTCGATTCGTACCAGAAGGTATAGTTACCAGTGTAAATGGTCATCTTGCTATAATCAATATCTACCACGTGGGTACACACCGAATCCAGGAAGTGCCTGTCGTGCGATACTACAAGTACCGTAGCCTCATATCCCGCAAGGAAATCCTCTAACCAACTCACGGTGTTAATATCCAAATCGTTGGTAGGCTCATCCAGCAGCAATATATCAGGGTTACCAAAAAGCGCCTGTGCTAATAACACACGTACTTTTTGCTTACCATCAAGTTCTTTTACCAGTTTATGATGCAGATCCTCTTTTATGCCGAGGTTGCTTAATAAGGTAGCCGCATTACTTTCGGCATTCCAGCCATCCATTTCGGCAAACAAGTTTTCCAGTTCACCGGCACGCTCGCCATCAGCATCGCTAAAGTCTTCTTTAAGGTAAATGGCATCCTTCTCCTTCATTACGGCATACATCTCCTTGTGGCCCATCAGCACGGTTTCGATCACCGGGAATTCGTCGAACTCGTAGTGGTTCTGTTTTAATACCGCCATGCGTTCGCCGGGAGTAAAACTTACTGAGCCTGTAGTTGGGTCAACCTCTTTTGAAAGTATTTTTAAGAATGTTGATTTACCTGCACCGTTCGCTCCTATTATACCATAGCAGTTGCCGCGGGTAAACTTCAGATTTACATCCTCAAATAATGTACGTTTGCCGTACCGTAAAGTTAAATTTGATACTGTGATCATGTATGCGCCTTTATTTGGCGCAAAAATACGGTTAATTAATGCAACTAAAAAGTTATTGCCAAACAAGGCGGTTATTAACAATTATTAATTACTTAATTTTTAAGTATTTGATAACGTTTTACAGCGTTTTTTGAATGCTTATTGGGTAAAGCATCTTTAATTTATTTAAAAATTAAAAAATGGGGAATTTCTTAATTTTTACTATACCTCAAACTTCCCCGATGTGGGAAAATATTTCACAACCAAAAGTTGAATTATAGTGCTTAAATGACTTAAAATCGACATTTTGCGAAACTAAATGCACATATTGGGCGTTATAACAGTAATTATAAACCGATTTAACTTTTACTTACAATTTGGAACAAGCTTTGACCTATAAGCAGTAATTAATTTTTTTAGCAGATTTTTTAATATTAACGTTATGGTAGCTTTAATTATAGGTTTGGTAGTTGTCAACGTATTGTTGGTACTATCACGTAAGTCAACCTCGCACAGAGGCCTTTATTAATAACAAACCAATTATGAAAATAGTGCCGCTAACGCGGTAGTTTCGTGATCAGCCAGTTTTTGTAACGGCCCCGAAGCAAACATTTTCATCATCATATTAAGTTCAGCGGTAATGGTATACTGTACACTGGTATACCCTGCCTCCTGCGCGAGTAACCATTTAAAATTAACTTTAAATGGCGGCTGGTCTACGGTCGTGATACTGATCTCGGTATTTTCGATGCGGTGATCAACAACAAGGCGCAGGTTGGCCATGTTTTGTATGCTGAAGCTGATCTCATCAGCGGTTGAGCGCCAATTCTGAATATGTGGCGGCATCAACTGCTGATGGTTATTCATATCGCTTAAAAAAGCAAATAGTTCGGCCACGGGCCTTTCAACATGTACTACGCTTTCAAAAACGGTCATATATAAAAATTTCTTATTGTCCCCAGTTTTCAGGGTTACTACGCCATTGCTTTAACAATTCTACATCAGCAGGTAAAATGTACTGATGTTCTTCGGCATATTTTAACAGTGCCCCGTAGTTTGATAATGTGAAGAACGGGCAGCGTGCTTCTTTAAAATTTTCGGTTGCTACATCAAAGCCATAGCTAAAAATAGCGGCAAGGCCGGCTACATCATATTCAGCATCGCGTAAAGCCTCAACAGCCTGCAAGCTGCTTTTGCCGGTTGATATCAGATCCTCGATAACCACTACCCTTTTACCGGTAAGTACATCACCCTCAATCAAATTACCACGACCATGCTCTTTGGCCTTGGCTCTAACATAAACAAATGGTAAACCTAACTCCTGCGCTACTAAAGCGCCTTGCGGAATACCTGCCGTTGCAACACCGGCTATGCAACCAACAGCGCCAAATTCTTCCTGAATTAACGCTGAAAGTCTTTGCCGGATGTAGGTACGAATTGACGGATGTGACAATGTAATACGATTATCACAATAAATTGGCGATTTCCAGCCCGACGCCCATGTAAAAGGATTGTTAGGTTGTAATTTAATTGCTTTAATTTGCAACAGGAATTCGGCTACCTGCTGTTCCGTCTCAGTATAATTAAACATGGCCCAAAAATACAGAATTTATATTAACGAAAAGGTTATTCTGATAACAGAAAAAGCCCCCGAGAATGTAGAGAACCATCAATTAATTGACGGTCAAACCTTTAATCTGAAAACAATCTATCCAAAGATACTCAAATACAACATAGGCCAGTTTTATGTGGTGTGTGAGGATGCTAAGGAATTTATCAGGAATGTAGAGAAAAGCATTACGCTGATAGAGGCTGCGGGTGGCTTAGTAAAGAATGATGAGGGTAACTATTTATTCATCTATCGTAACGATAAATGGGATCTGCCCAAAGGCAAACTCGAAAAAGATGAGAGCCGTAAGGAAGGTGCCGTACGTGAGGTAGAAGAAGAATGCGGCATTACGGTAAGCAAGCTGGGCGATAAGATCTGCAAAACCTATCATGTGTATACCATAAAACGCCAGGTGGTTTTAAAGAAAACACATTGGTATGCCATGAAACATAAGGGCAACGAAAAGCTTAAGCCACAAAAAGAGGAAGGCATTACCGATGTACGCTGGTTTAAAAAGAACCAGGTTGATACTATATTGCAAAATACTTTTCCATCAATTATTGATGTGCTGGTAAAAACAAAATTGGTTAAAGAAAGGCCAGTGCTTCTTTAGGGATGAACTGGCTTATATCTCCCCCATGGCGCAAAACATCGCGCACTATGGTTGAGCTTATGGCCGAGTGACCTGGCTTGCTTACAATAAAAATGCTCTCAATATCAGGCGCCAGGGTGTGGTTCATTTGGGCTATGGCCTTTTCGTACTCAAAGTCGGACACAGTACGTATCCCCCTGATCATGTAGTTGGCATCAATGCTGCGGCAAAAATCAACCGTAAGGCCTTCATAGGCTACAATATTTATTTTAGCTTGATCAGCAAATACGGCCCTTAGCATTTCCTGCCTTTTTTCGATACTTAAAAAACTTTGTTTGCTGCTGTTTACGCCTATGCCTATATAAACCTTATCAAACAGGCCTACTGAGCGTTTAACAATATCAACGTGAGCTTTGGTTACAGGATCAAACGAACCGGGAAACAGGGCGATATTCATGGTAGTAAAGATGATAAAAAAATGCGAAACGGGTTATTGAAATTGCATTTAAGGCCAAGTATGATATTAACTTTATATATTTGGCTTTTTGCCACCGGTATACTAAATAATATATGACGAGTTTTACAGACGGCCTGAGCGATAAATACGAGCTGGTAGTTGGTTTAGAGGTTCATGCCCAGCTATCTACACAAAGCAAAATGTTTTCGGCTGATTCAGCAGCATTCGGTGCCGAGCCCAACCACCATATCAGTATGGTATCATTAGGGCATCCGGGTACATTGCCTTTTACTAATAAAACCGCGGTTGAATATGCCGTAAAAATGGGTTTGGCCTGTAATTGCGCTATCAATAAACACAACTCATTCGCCCGTAAAAATTATTTTTATGCCGATCTGCCCAAAGGGTATCAAATCTCGCAGGATCAGGCACCAATATGCCTGGGCGGTTATGTGCAGGTAAAACTAAGCAATGGGTCAAGTAAAAATGTTGCCCTGCACCATATCCACATGGAAGAAGATGCCGGTAAAAGTTCGCACGATGGGCACCATACCGACTCTTTGATTGACCTTAACCGTGCCGGTGTGCCTTTATTAGAGATAGTAACACAACCCGATCTTCGCAGCGCTGAGGAAGCCGGTCAGTTTTTGACCGAGGTTCGCCGATTATTGCGCTACCTGAATATTTGCGATGGCAATATGGAAGAAGGCAGTATGCGTTGCGATGCCAATATATCGGTACGCTTACATGGGCAAACCGAATATGGCAACCGTTGCGAGGTGAAAAACCTGAACTCTATCCGTAATGTGCAGCGCGCTATCGAGCATGAATTCGCACGCCAGATAAGTGTTATTGAGGCTGGTGGCCATATCGACCAAAACACCTTGAATTTTGATGCTGATACCGGTGAAACATCAGTATTACGTAGCAAAGAAATGGCTAATGATTACCGCTATTTCCCGGAGCCTGACTTGCAACCGCTGGTTTTAACCGAGGATTATGTGGAGCAAATACGAGCCCAACTCCCAGCTCTGCCGCAACAGTTATATAACAGGTATGTTAACGAGCTTGGCTTAAGTGATTATGATGCTGGTGTACTTACCGCCGACCATGATGTGGCTTTATTTTTTGAGCAGTTAACGCAAAAGACCACCAACTACAAAGCGGCCGCGCACTGGTTAATGGGCCCCGTAAAATCATACCTTAACGAGAAAGGGCATTCAATTAGCACTTTGGCCGTAACGCCTGAGCATATTGCCGGTATTATTGAGTTGATAGAACAAGGTAAAATAAACAATACTGTTGCCGCGCATAAGCTATTCCCTGCCCTGCTTGAGCAACCAGCCAAAAAAGCCGCGCAATTAGCACAGGAACTTAACCTGCTTATTACTGCCGATGGTAATGAGGTTGAAGAATTCATCCGCGAAGCGCTGGCCAAGTATCCTGACAAGGTAAAGGAATACCATAAGGGTAAAAAAGGCGTTTTGGGTTTATTTATGGGCGAGGTTATGAAACGCTCAAAGGGTAAGATAGACCCGCAAAAAACTAACCAGTTATTGATAAAGCAATTAGAAGCAAGTAAATGAAATTCCGTTTAGCACAATATACACTAATGGCAGGCACATTATTTATGTTTGCCTGTAGTAATAAAGATTCAGCATCATTCACCGTTACCGGCGAGATCAAAAATCCCGGCGATGCCAAACAAGTTCAGCTGTTACAAATGGATAGCACCGAGCTGCGCCCGGTTGATTCGGCCACCATACAGGATGGTAAGTTCGAGGTAAAAGGCATATCGCCATACGCGGCATTTTACCGCTTAAAAGTTGGCGAAAATGAGTACGACCTGATCGCGAAAAATGGCGAGGAAATAACCTTTAAAGCTGCCGATACCAAAAATGGCTACGAAATAAAGGGTTCAGAAGAATCGGAAAAGCTAAAGGAGTTCCACCAAAAAACAGGTGTTTTTGCTGAGCGCAACACCAAATTATCTGAGGAATTCGAAGCAAAATCTCAGGCGCTGGGCAAACAGTCTGATTCGTTGTTGAACATCTATCGCCCTGCATTCCTGAAAAATTTAGCTGATTATAATAAAGCAGCTATGGATTTTGCGGATGCCAACAAAAGTTCATTAGCCGGATTTTACGCCGCAACCTCTGTCGACCCACGTACTTACGAACAACAGCTAATAGCTTATGCTGAGGCCATAAAAGATAAATTTAAGGACAATCCCATCATTCAGCGTTTCGTTGCGCAAATGATAGCTATTAAGCCCGTATCTGTAGGTCAAAAAGCACAGGATTTTACTATACCTAATATTGATGGTAAAAACATCAGCCTGGCTGATTATAAAGGCAAATACCTGATGATAGACTTTTGGGCCTCATGGTGTGCGCCATGTCGCCAGGAAAATCCGAACGTGGTTAAACAATACAATCTGTATAAATCAAAAGGCCTGAATATATTGGGCGTATCTCTTGATGATGATAAAGCCAAATGGCAAGCCGCTATTAAAAAGGATGGTTTAACCTGGGCGCATGCCTCAAATTTAAAAGGATTTGAAGGCCCTGTTGAACGTATGTATCAGATCACGGCCATACCATCAAACTTTATAATTGACCCTAACGGAGTTATTGTTGCCAAGAATATTACCGGCCCTCAACTTGAAGAATTTTTAAAGAAAACTTTTAGCAAGCCTCAATAAATTGTTAAACCAAAGTAACGCTTAACAATTAATTAATATTACATTAACCATTTACTATAATTAAGCGTATACTTTTATAGCAAAAATTTAACCTGATGAGCTACGCTACTAAACAGAAAATTCTTATTGTTGATGACGAACCGGATATATTAGAGCTGATAGAGTACAATTTAAAAAAAGAAGGTTACCAGGTGTTTTTGGCACATAATGGCCAGGAGGCTGTTACCGAGGCTAAAAGAACCCTACCCGATTTGATAGTACTTGATATTATGATGCCTAAGATGGATGGTATCGAGGCCTGTCGCATTATGCGTACCATGCCTGAGTTTAAAAATACCTTTATGGTATTTTTAACCGCCCGTAGCGAAGAATACTCTGAAATTGCAGGTTTTAACGTTGGCGCTGATGATTACATAGCCAAACCTATTAAGCCACGTGCCTTGGTAAGCCGCATTAACGCTATTTTACGACGCAACGCTCCTGCCGAAGAAGTAGTTGACAACAAACTGGAGATAGAAGACCTTGTGATTGACCGTGAGGCTTACCTGGTATTTAAAAGCGGCGAAAAGATAGTTCTTGCTAAAAAGGAATTTGAACTGCTTTACCTGCTGGCATCAAAACCGGGCAAAGTTTATACCCGCGAGGTGATATTAAAAAATATTTGGGAAGATTCGGTTATCGTTACCAACCGTACAATTGACGTTCACATACGCAAACTACGCGAAAAATTAGGCGAAGAATACATCTCAACCGTAAAAGGTGTAGGTTATAAATTCGGCGCTTAGTTAAGCGATATTTTAACTTATTATATTATAATGCCCCACCGTTTGGTGGGGCATTATTTGTTATTAGTGTTTATTCTCGTACTTACGGAGGTTATCTCTGTTAGATGTTTGGTCTGACCGTTGTGCCCCGCCGTTGGTAATTCCTTTTGATTTGGCTACCTCCCTGCTATTGGTGAAAGCCCTGTCGGCAATGGAATTTCCCTGAAAGTTTCCGCTGTTTCTTAAATCCTGTCCCTTTTTCATAACTGTGGTATTTAGTTTAACATTGCGCATTGTTGGTCAATACGCTATCAGTTTAGGTGAAACAATAACTATACCGCTAATTCTTTTTAAAAATGGATCTGATCTTATCTAATATACCGGTATTCGACTTTTTACCTTGCGAGCCGATCAGGAAACCATAGGGTTTAAGTTCGGGCACATTATCGCAAATAATTTTTATGATACCGATGCAGGGTATGGCCAAAATCATTCCTGGCACGCCCCAAATCAATTCGCCCAACACAATGGCTATTATAGTAAACAGCGGGTTAACACTAACCTGCTCGCCTACTACCAAAGGTTCCAATATATAAGTCTGCGTAAATTGTATTAAAAAATAAGTACCCAATACACCGGCTACCATGCCCCCATCGCCGCCTTGTACCACTACCGCCAGCACAGTAAGCGATGTACCGGTAACGTTGCCCACAAAGGGTATTATCTCCAGCAATCCGCATAGTACGGCAAAAAATATGGCATTCTCCACCCCTACAATACTAAAACCTATGCCGTATAGTATCCACAACATCACGATCATCAAACTTAAGCCACTCAAATATTTTTGTGCTACGCGGGCCGATTCATGCACTACTTCATCCGTGCGTTTCAGTTGTTCATCAGGTACTATTTTGAGTATGAATTTTTTGATATGACTACGATAATACAACAGCAGGAACATATACACTAAACCCAGCACTAAATTTACAGCAACACCCATTATTGAACTGGCCACCACGGCTGCCATACTACCTGCATTACCTGCCCCGCCTGATTGTGTTTGTTGTTTCAGCAGATCCTCCTGTTGTTTAATGGATATACCTACCTTATTATTGAGCCATTGCTTGACATTTAAGAGCATTTCGGCCAGGCGCTGTTTCATTACATCAACATCGCTGGCAAATTCGCTTAATTGAATTGATAGCAAGTAAAGAATAATTCCAACCGAAAAAACCAGTGTAAAGACCGACAGAAACGCCGAAAAGCCACGGGATGCACCTTTGCCTTCGAGGTAATTGCTGAAGCCGATAAACAACATGGCAAACAATCCCGATATGGTGATAGGAACTAAAAACTCTTTCGCGAAATACAGCCCGCTGATAAGCAGAAATAAAAGAAAAAGTACAAGTACACTACGTTGAAGTTTAGCCATGGCAAAACAACAAGCATATTGTGATAAAGTTTAAGTTAACTACGCTACCAGGCTTTCGCGAATGCGACGCGATACCTCTTTAAGCATCTCCGAACCGCTTAAGCGCTCCTCTGTATCCGTTAATTCCTGTTCATTAGTGTACGAAAGTTTGGCCATATGCTGATCGTTTATCGAAAGATCAAACATATCTCCATCCTGGATAACTTTTATGAAAGCTGGCGCTCCCCAATAAGTTGCTACAAACATTATAGGGTTTAGTAACAATTCGGTATTCATAAGTACTCAAAAATTTAGTGTGTAAGGATAGTAACATATAAATATAGCAAATGGTTTTAACATTTTAATAAATTATTATAAATTTTATTAATGTATTCATAACATTTATTGCGGCGCAGCCATCAATTCAATAATCGCCTACCATCTGTTTATCTCAACATCCATCCAGGCTACACGGGTGTTAAGCCATTTTTTTATCTGAGCCACCTCATTGTTGTAGGTTCCTAATATCAACGGATTAGGCCATACGTACTCATTTAGTATTGGCCAGCGCTTAAAGTTTTGTTGTTGCGATAGATTGATATACTTATAATTACTATCAATATCAGTATATACCCCCTTTATTTCATTGCCTTTGATCTGGTTCCAGCGGTCTTTAACTTTTTTGCGGAAAGTGGCATCCTCAAACAACCGTGAGTACCAAGGCCCATCCTTAACCCACCAACCTGTTGGTTGTGTAGCCTCCGAATAATCGACATTACCAATGGCGAGGTCAAAATCCCACAGCGGACCAAGCGTTAGCTTACCGCCCCTGTCCTTATAAAAAAATATGCTGCTAAAATCCTTCGCGTCCTGGTTCTTCATCAACTCCTGAACTATAAAGTAATTAACGAACGAGTTTACATCTATGTACTTAGCATAACCCTCGTTTGCATCAGCAAAATTATCAGCAAAAATGGCATCTTCGGTTTGCTGTACGTAACCCTTAATGTAATTGAATTGCGCTTCAGGAATATCCGACGGTGATTTCAATGTGAAAGGAATGTCGTGCGAGGTACGGAACCAAAATGCTTCATCCAAACGCTGATCCCACTCGAGCAGGTAACCACCGGTAATCTTATCGTCGGATACATCGCCTTTTTTAAGTTCGGGGATGTTCACCCGGTTCTCGTGAACCTCAACTTGCTCGGTGAGCAGGTAACTACCTATGTATTCACCATTCATAACCACTTCTACAAAACGGCTATCGGGCGTAAAGCCAACACCCAGCTTTTTACCCAGGCTAAAAGCAAGGCTGGTACGCATCAATGTTTTGTCGGAGTAATTAGCCAGTAAAACCCAATTCTTAGCCGCGCCAATGCCCAGCACAGCTGCCTTATCAGTAAACTTTAAGCGATAAGGTTTTTTAGGATGCCCCCAGGTTGAATTACCCCTACCCTTAATTTGTAGTGGTATGGTTAGTTTCTCCTGCTCAAACTCGCCATTGGTATTTATTACCAACGTGCCATTTACGTAATAATCCTTTGAGTCAACAGGCGCTGTAGTAGTGAGGTAAAAAATTGGTATGCCTGTGAAATTCTGAACCTTGAATTTATAATCGCGGGTTAAACCCTTGGGTGTAGTAAGCGAGTAGGTAACCGATTTTGTAAAATCAGTTTTTGTAGTGCCGCTTACTAATAAGGTATCATTCCCCTTAACAACGGTGCCGGCCGTTTTTGTTGTGAATGTAACTACAAGCTTCCGGCTGTTTTTAATGGATGGGATAAGGGCTGTTATTTCATTATCCTTTATGGTTGCCTTAACATCGGTAGTCAAAAGATCGGGGTTGTTTTTGGCTTCGATAATCACCGAGGTAAGCATCACAGTGTCAACCTTCTCGGGTACAGGTTCGGGGATAGGGTCGGTTTCCTTGGTTGTTTTACAACTCCACACAGCTATCGCTACAATAAAGCAAAAAGTAAATCTTTTAATCATTAGGTGTATTAATTGGTTGTTAAGAAAATATTAATTGGTTTTTCAAATATATATGTTGGCAATGAAATAATATTCATAAATATTTATCAGATCACACAAAGAATTAAATTCATTTAATTTGTATTATTTTTGAATTTTATTCTGATTAGTGTTTATATTTGAGAATTATGTTAGAAAACGATCTGATTCTTGATAAAACCGATCTGCATATTATTCGCTTAATGCAGGAAAACGCACGTATTTCAAACGCTGATATTGCGCGCGAAGTGGGCATGGCGCCATCCGGTGTGCTCGAAAGAGTTAAGAAACTGGAACAGAAGCAGGTAATAAAACAATATACCGCGGCTATCAATCCGTCGGCATTGAAACAGAACTTGCTGGCCTTTATATCTATCAAAGCAAACGAAGGCCCGGCTAACATTGAGGCAACCAAGCATCTGGCGGCAATACCCGAGGTGCAGGAAGTTCACCATGTTGCCGGTGATGATTGCTATTTGGTAAAGGTTCGTACTTATGATTCTGCATCGTTGATGAATATTATGCGTAACCACCTAAGCAAAATACCCAACATAGTGAGCACCCGCACTACCATAGTGCTCGAAACCGTGAAAGAACAACAGCAACTGGTAATACCCGAAGCTTAATACAATACTTTAAACACCAATATCTATGTCAACCTCACAAAACAAGCCATCAACCATAATGGTTATTGTAGCCTTTGCATTGGTATACATTGTATGGGGCTCAACATATTTCTTTATACAATTAGCCCTTCAAGGCATGCAGCCCTTTTTTTTGGGAGCCGCCCGCTTTTTATTGGCCGGTACCATAATGCTGATATGGTGCATAATAACCGGCGAAAAGGTTTGGGACTTTAAACAAAACAAACATGCCATGATCAGTGGCTTGCTGCTGCTTTTTGGCGGTACGGGGGCGCTTATTTTGGGCGAACTGGAAGTACCAAGCGCGGTATCGGCCATATTGGTATCGGCTGCGCCTATATGGTTCGTGCTGCTGGATGCCTCTCACTGGAAGGAAAACCTGAAAAGCCTATCAACAATCATGGGGTTACTGATAGGTTTTGGCGGTGTTGTAATGCTGTTCGGCGAGCAGTTAAGCAGCGCCATACACTCGCATGGAGCATCAAAACTACCTTATATGGGTATATTGGTGGTGGGCTCGATAATATGGTCGGCAGGTTCTTTGTATTCAAAATATAAAGCTTCAGGCACATCAACTACAGTAAATACTACCTGGCAAATGCTGGCCGCGGGTGTAGCCTTTATACCATGCAGCATAGCTCATAATGAATTCAACGGCCTGCAATGGAGTTCAATTCCAGCGACATCATGGTGGGCGGTGGCTTATTTAGTTGTATTTGGTTCGATAGTAGCATTCAGCGCCTACGTGTGGTTACTGAAAGTTCGGCCAGCTACGCAGGTAAGTACGTATGCTTATGTTAACCCTGTTATAGCAGTACTGTTAGGCATATTATTCGCGCATGAGCAGATCACTACCTTACAGATAGGTGGCCTGGTAATTATTTTGAGCAGTGTATTACTGATCAACCTGGCTAAATACCGCAAGGCCAAACAGCCGGTTGATGTTATTACCGAACAAAACTGCGCCAGTGCTTAGATCAGACCGATTAATATTAGTGCCGCTTACCGATCAGGATGCTGAAGCTTATTACAAGCTTTATGAGCATACCGATGCCATATTAGCCAATGAAACAGCTACCGATTTCACCAACAGGATAATTTCGGCCTGCAATATCGTATGGGGTATCAGATTGATCAGCAACAAGGATATAATAATTGGCGATTGCGCATTACATCATTTTGATACAGAGCATAATGAGATACAAATAGGTGGCTCACTACTGCCAGCCTATCAACACCAAGGTTACATGCGTGAAGCATTTGAACTTGTACTAAATTACGCACAAAATTCCATTGACGTTAAAACCATATACGGTGTAACCACACCTGATAATATCGCCGCCATAAAACTTGTTGAAAAACTTGGCTTTATAAAACAGGATACTAATAGCGATACTCTCATCCTCAAAAAATCGCTGTAAACGACAAATGCCGCTTTGCAGCGGCACTTATCATTTACAAAAAACACACAGATAAAAAAAACCTTACTTAGCGCCAGCCTCCCCCTACCGCCTGGTAGAGATTAACGGCGCTCAAGAATATATTTCGTTTAGTATTAGCCAGATCAAGTTCGGCCTCCAACACACTTTGTTGGGCGGTAATGATCTCTAAATAGTTAGCACGGCCAACCAGATAAAGGTCATTAGCTACTGACAAGGCATTGTTAAGCGATTTCAATTCTTCCTGTTTCAACTGGTAAAACTTGTTATAATTTTCAATGCCATTTAAGCCGTTGCTCACTTCCTGAAAGCCGGAAAGTATGGTTTTTTGATAGTTGTAAACCGCTACCTTGCTCTCGGCTATGGTACGTTCCAAATCGGCTTTCAGGGCCTTGCGATTGAATATCGGCGCGGTAAGTCCACCTAAGACACCCCATGTTAAACTCCCCGGATCAAACAACAATGATGATTTGAATGCATTGTAACCCACATAAGGTGTAAGTGTCAAAGATGGCAAAAAGCTGCGACGGGCAGTTTTTATATCGGCATTCATGGCCGCTAATTCCAACTCAGCCGCCTGCACATCAGGCCTGTTCAACAATAACTGACTTGGCACACCGGCAGATAATACACCCGGCAATGTAGCTGTGTTTATCGAAGTATCCCGACTGATTGGTTTATCAAAATTGCCGGTTAAAAAATTCAGCTGATTCTCGGTTTCCTTTATTTGTTGGCGGGTGCTGTACTCCAAGCTTTTGGTACGCAGCAACTGCGCCTGAAACTGTTGTACAGCCAGCTCGGTAGCACGGCCACCCAGCTTTTGTATCTTGACGATCTCTAAAGCCTTATCCTGTAAACCGATGTTCTTTTTGATGATCTTCAGCTCGGTATCAAGCGCCAGCAACTGATAGTATGATTGTGCTATTTGTGCCGTCAACGATGTTATTACCAACCTGTAACCGCTTTGGCTTGCCAAAAAACGGGCATAGGCAGCCTTTTTCTGATTACTCAGCTTACCCCACAGATCAACTTCCCACGAGGTTTGAAAACCCAGAAAATAATTAGGCACCGGGTCAGGGATGCGTTGCTTGTCGTTAATGTTGGGCGAAAAATTGGTATCGTAGTTACCTACTCCGTTTTGCGTGTAGTCGCCATATTTTTCAACCCCGGCATTAGCGGTGGCATTTATTTGCGGCAATAACCTTGAGGCATTAAAGCGCACATTGGCACGGGCAACCTCAACACGCTGCAAGGCGGTCAAAATATCAGGGTTGGAGCCAAGTGCTGAGTCGATCAGGTTTATCAGGTTCTGATCGGTAAAAAACTCCTTTAATGGCAGCTTGGCTATACTGGTTGTATCGGCGCTGCCCGTAAATGTATCGGGCATTTTGATGTTGGCCTCGGCCGTTGTAGCCTTGTAATTTTTACAACCGGCAAAACACACGGCTGCAAAAGCTACAGGTATAATATATTGATTTGCTTTTTTAAGCATTTTTTGATCTCTTAAATTTTAGTGATTGATTGGGTCGAGCATTTCAGCGTGCTCTACTTTTTCTTGCTTTTTGCTACCGCGATTGGCCATTGAGGCGAATATTACATACAGCCCTGGTATAAGCACCAACCCGAAGATGGTACCTAAAAGCATACCCCCTGCTGATGCCGTACCGATTGAACGGTTCCCCATAGCACCCGCACCGCTGGCTATACATAGGGGTATTAAACCGGCGATGAATGCCAGTGAGGTCATCAATATCGGGCGAAGCCTGGATACGGCACCTTCAATAGCGGCCTTAACAACGGTCAACCCTTGTTTTTGGCGCTGAATGGCGAACTCTACGATAAGGATAGCGTTTTTACCTAATAAACCGATGAGCATTACAAGCGCTACCTGGGCATAAATATTATTCTCCAATCCGCATATTTTGAGGAAGAAGAACGCACCGAAAATACCTGTAGGTAATGACAGGATAACCGGAAGTGGTAGCAGGAAGCTCTCATACTGCGCGGCAAGCAATAAGTACACAAACACCAAACATATAGCGAATATGTAAATGGCCTGATCGCCGGATAGTATCTGCTCACGCGTCATGCCCGACCATTCAAATTCAAAGCCTTTTGGCAAGGTTTCATCAGCTACCCGCTGGATGGCTTTCAATGCATCACCACTACTATAGCCCGGCGCGGCATCACCCGTTATCATGGCCGAGGTGTACATGTTATAACGGGTTAGCTGCTCCGGCCCGAATACCTTTTCCATCTTGATGAATGTGGCAAATGGTACCATCTCGCCTTTATTGTTCTTTACTTGCAGATTAAGCACATCTTCAGGCTTAGAACGATACTCGGGCGCAGCCTGCACCATCACCTTATACATTTGCCCGAAACGGATAAAGTTCGAGGCATAATAGCTACCCATCAGCGTTTGCAGGGTCGACATAGCTTTATCGATTGTGATACCTTTTTTAGCCGCCGTTTGCTGATCAACAGTGATCATATACTGCGGAAAGTTAGGATCGAAACTGGTGAATGATCCTACAATCTCGGGCGCGTCATTCAGGGCCTTTACAAACTTCTGCGTCACTGTAGCCGCATTTTGCAAGTCGCCACGACCGCTACGGTCAAGCATACGTATTTCAAAACCGCTGGCATTACCAAAACCCGGTACCGTAGGCGGCGGGAAAAATTGTATCGAAGCATCGCTGATGTTACGGGTTTTCTCCTCCAGTAATTTGATAACATCTGTTAATGATTCCTCACGCTCCTCCCATGGCTTTAAGCTGATCATGGCCATGCCGTATGATGCACCGGCTATCTCATTCACCAAACTATAACCTGCCAGCGTTGATACCGACTCGATTGATTTGATAGATTTGGTTTGCGCTTCAACCTGCTTCAAAACCTGCTCAGTACGTTCAACGGTGGCACCCGCAGGGGTGGTTACGTTTACGTATAGCATACCCTGATCCTCTGTCGGGATAAAGCCTGTTGGCAATATGGCGTTAGTTCCCCAGGTAAGGATGAAGAAACCAGCCAGTATAATAAGCGTTAAGCCCTTACGTGGCGACAGATAATTCATCCATTTAGCATAACGGTTTTGCAAACCATCATAGCGCTTATTAAAGCCCGCGAAGAACTTTTGAACGAAGCTTTTTTTCTGCGGAACATGATTATGCTTCAGCATTAAAGCACAAAGCGCAGGGGTTAAGGTTAACGCGTTTACACCCGATATAACAATGGATATAGCCAGCGTTAACGAGAACTGTCTGTAAAACACCCCCACAGGCCCCGACATGAACGCCACCGGCACAAACACGGCCGACATAACGAGGGTTATGGCAACAATCGCCCCGCTTATCTCGCGCATGGCACTAATGGTGGCATCCATAGGGCTTAAATGTTCTTCGGTCATTTTTACGTGGACGGCCTCAACCACCACAATGGCGTTATCAACCACAATACCAATGGCCAGTACTAATGCAAACAGTGTTAACAGGTTGATGGAGAAACCCAGCATCTGCATAAAAAACAGTGAACCTATCAAGGCTACAGGTACTGCCAGCGCAGGTATCAATGTAGACCGGAAATCCTGCAAAAAGATATATACCACAACAAACACCAGCAGGAAGGCTTCAACCAATGTGCGTAATACCTCATGTATCGATGCATCTAAAAAGCGGGATACATCATAGTTCACGTTGTATGTCATACCCGTTGGAAAAGATGTTTCCTTCAGCTCAGCCATACGGCTTTTGATGTTATTAATTACATCTCGCGCGTTCGAACCTGGCCTTTGCTTGATCATGATAGAGGCAGACGGGCGGGCATCGGTATTTGATACCATGCTATAGGTAAGCGAGCCAAACTCCACATCTGCTACTTCTTTCAGCATCAGCACAGCGCTGCCTTCATCGGCACGAATAACAATGTTCTCGTATTGTTTCGGATCAAAAAACTTACCCGGATAGCGCAGTACATATTGCAGCATCTGTGGAGATTTATCAGAGCTTTGGCCTGTTTTACCCGGAGCAGCCTCAACGTTTTGCGCACGGATAGCATCGATAACCTCATCGGTTGATACCTTGTAGGCCATCATTTTATCAGGCTTAAGCCATACACGCATCGAGTATTCTTTGGCACCCATTATCTCGGCACGACCTACCCCATCAATACGCTTAAGCTCCTGCAATACGTTAATATCAGTGAAGTTATAAATGAATTTCTCATCCATATTTTTATCATCACTCATGATGTTGAGGTACATCAGCATACTGTTTACCTCCTTTTCGGTGGTAACACCTGCCTTGATCACCTCCTCGGGCATCTCATCTATAATGGTCGACACACGGTTCTGCACGTTTACCGCGGCCTGATCAGGGTCAATTCCTACGTTAAAATAGATCTGGATAACGGTTAATCCGTCGTTACTACACACGCTGGACATATACGTCATGCCCGGCACACCGTTAATGGCCCGCTCAAGCGGTGTAGCTACGGCTTTGGCACAAACCTCGGCATTGGCACCGGTATAATTGGCGGTTACCGTAACCGATGGCGGCACAATATCAGGAAACTGGGTAACCGGCAGCGTAACCAGGGCCAGCACACCCAATAATGTAATTATAAGGGATATAACAAGCGACAGCACAGGCCGCTTTATAAAGGTTTCAAACATATCAGTTTCAGAAAGATGTACACAATAAACTCAGGCGCACCTTTTTAACAAAGGGCGCAAATACAAATTATAGCACCGGATGCTTTGCTTATTGCATTGCAATCAAAGCATCCTTAGCAACTTGTTTTGGTTTTATCACCATTCCGTCGCGTACGTTTTGTGTGCCTTCGTACAGGATGTTGTCACCCGGTTTTAGGCCATCCTTTACAATGTAGTAATGAGAAAAACGGGTTAACGGGGTAAACGCCTGCATGTGCAGTTTGTTATCCTTATCAACCACGTAAACATAACTCTTATCCTGAATATCAAATACCGATTGCTGTGGTATCATAACCACTTTTTCGGCCTTTGTAGAAATATATAGTTTACCGGTAGCGCCGTGCCTTAATAAACCCTGTGGATTAGGGAAACGTGCACGGAAGTTTATTGAACCTGTAGTTTGCTCTATTTCGCTCTCAACGGTTTCTATCTGCCCCTTTTGAGGGAACTCTACACCATCGGCCAATACCAATGTGACCTGGCTGCTTGTTTTATCAGGCGAGGTTTTCATGGTACGCACATAGCGCAGGTACTCATTTTCAGGAAAACTAAAGTAAGCGTACATAGAGCTAATATCTGACAGGCTGGTGAGTAACGTACCCTCATCAATCAAACTACCCGATTTTAGTGGTATACGGTCAATTATACCGTCGTAAGGCGCAAGCACTTGGGTATAGGTAACCTGATTTTGCGCACTTTGCACCATAGAACGTGCTTCATCAATAGTTGCCTTATCTGCTGTTAATTTTGATTGCGCTACTTCCAGTTCTGATTTAGAGATCACCTTTTTTTCAACCAGCATTTTCACACGATCAACTTCCAGCTCGGTAGCCTTGGCATCGGCCATGGCATTGCTTAGTGCTGCTTTAGCCTTTGAGAGTTCTACCTTAAATTCCTGATCGTTAATTTTAAATAAAAGCTGACCTTTTTTAACCGGTTTACCTTCATCAACATATATTTTTTCAAGGAAACCTTTTACACGGGCCCTGATCTCTACATTTTTATGTGCCTGGATATCGGCAACATATGATTTTTTGAGTACGGTATCTGTGGTCTTCAAAGTCATTACAGGGTACTGAAGCGTGTCGGTATTTTCCGCACTCTCATCTGTAGCGGCACTTGAAGAGCAACCCGTGACAGCGAATGCCGCCGCGGAAATGGCTATAGCATAGCCTAAAACTTTAATCTTTTTCATTGTTTGGATTGTAAAGTTGGTATAAAAACTACGCGCATAAGCGCAAAACAAAGCACACCAGCGGCAAAACCGTTAGTGGATAGAAAAAGAAACAGTATTAGAATGGACTGAGCCTGAAGAGAAAACCGTAATAAGCCGGCAATGTGGCTTTACGTACTGAATAACGTGTAAATAAATGCTTTATATGTGCCGATATAAAACCGGGGATAATTCCGCCTGTTGGCTGGACAGCATTAAGTTCAAATGAACGGTTCACTAAAAAGCGAACACGGAAACGGGCGACAAGCCTTTTTTGATTGGTAGATTCGGAAGCATCGTCATTACAAACGGTGCTGATGTGGTCGGCACTTACCTGATCATTGTCGTAATTATTGGTAGCCGTTACAACATATTGGTTTTTAAGTAGTGCGCCGGAAATAGGCAATACAATAGCGATGCTGAACCAGCATACTACAGCTAACAATATGTAGGCGAACCTTTTGTGCATAACCTCCAATTACGAAGTTAGCAAAAAAACGCTGGCAACTCAAATATGTTTGCAACAAATACGCTATATAAATGATAAATAATTGATTTTTTATTCCAATTTGCTCAGATACAGAAGTATTTTGTACTTTAATTTATTTTAACGATAAAATATTATTCGGCAGGCAATATTGAGTAATATAAATGATATGTAAATGTTACACTATCCTCTCCCTTTTTCCTGATGCGATGCTGCGATAAATAGCATCTATCACTTTCATGTCCTTCAATCCTTCTTCGCCGGGTACACGGGTCGGCTTTTTGTTCATCACACATAACGCAAAATCATCCATTTGCGCGGCTTGCTGATTTATTTGCGGCAGTTCCATTACGCCAAGGTGAGTGCTGCCTTTTATACCTCCGTAACCAAAAGCAGGTTCAAGAGAGAAATTTCCTTTTTCGGCAGTGGCTTTCAGGTAACCCCAGTTATTATTGTAGCTTGATTTACCGGTTGTGACCAACCCGCCAGGAAATTCGAATTTCCAATTGATGGTTTCGTCAACCTCGGCAAACAGATCGTTGTTGGTTTTCACTTCAGTAGCTGTTACAAACAGCGGCTCCTGCCCTAACGTGTAACGTGTGCCTTGTATGGAGTATACGCCCATGTCCATCAGCGCGCCACCACCGGATAAAGCTTTTTTCAGGCGCCAGGCATTTGGATCACCCCGATAAACAAAACCATTGCCCGTATCAATAGCGGTAACCTTGCCGTATACCTTTTTTTGACCCAGGCGCATCATTTCCATATTATGCGGATCAAAATGCAGGCGATAACCTATGGATAGCATACGCTTAGCCTTTTTACAGGCAGCTATCATTTCGGTACATTCGGCGGCATTAAGCGCCATAGGCTTTTCGCAGATAACGTGTTTACCAGCTTTGGCTGCGCGAATGGTAAACTCCTTGTGCATGGATACCGGCAACACCACATACACAATATCTATATCCGGATTTTTAGCTATCTCATCAAAATTCGAGTAGTTGTAGATGTTTTTATTGGGCACATTGTATTTCTTCGACCATTCATCAGCCTTTGATGGTGTACCGGTAACCAAACCTGCCAGGTAGCAATGTTTGGTTTCGAGCAATGCCGGGGCAAGTTGCCCCCTGCTATACCCACCCAGGCCTACGAGGGCTATACCTAACTTTTTATCGCTTGATATAAGCGACTGTAGCGTTGGTGTTAGCGCCAAAGCACCGGCACCTATTGATAATGTTTTTAAAAAACTCCTCCTGCTGAATGGTTCAAGGTTTTGCATGGCCGTAAAACTTAAGTTGAAAATTGGTTAATTGCAGACGTGGTGTGTAGATTTAACACACTAAATTACAAATTGTTGCAACCATTTTTCAATTTCAAACACGGTTATACATCAGCGTATATTTAAGTAGTTTTTGGATGTATTTTTCATCTAACTGTCCCGGCTTTAGTCGCCATAACCAATTCTTTTCTGTAGATGCGGGAGTGTTCATGCGTGCATGTTCATCAAGCCCCAATACATCCTGTACAGGGATGATGGCGATTTTAGCTACCGAAGCCATTGCCAGTTTAGTTAAAGCATCATGAACGTTTGATTCCTTTACTTTTACACCTGAGTAATCGGTTAATTGTCGCTTTATCTTTTTATTGGCATCCTGCCTATACCAACCAACGGTGGTATTATTATCATGCGTACCGGTGTATGCTACAAAATTATCTGAATAATTGTGAGGCATATAAGCTGAGTTCGCAACCTCATCGCCAAAAGCGAATTGCAAAACCTTCATACCGAGAAGTTCAAACTCATCGCGCAAATAGTAAACCGCGTCGTCAATATCGCCAAGGTCTTCGGCAATTAGCGACAGGTCGCCGAGCTCGGTTTTTAGGGTTTCGAAAAAATCTTTGCCGGGGCCTTGTTGCCATTTACCATTAATTGCTGTTGTTTCTCCGGCAGGTACCTCCCAATAAGCGGCAAATGCGCGAAAATGATCTAAACGCAGCAGATCAAACAATTCCATGTTCTTTTTAATTCGATCGATCCACCATTTGAAATTGGTTTCCTTCAGTTTATCCCAGCAAAAAACAGGCATACCCCAAAGCTGACCATCGGCATTAAAATAATCGGGAGGCACACCGGCTACACCTTGCATTTTACCATCGGCATCTAAACTGAATATATCGCGGTTTGCCCATACATCAACCGAATCATAACTCACATAAAAAGGCAGATCACCAAACAGCTTTATACCGAGGCTATTACAATACGAACGCAAACCATTCCACTGCTTAGCGAAGATGAATTGCAGCCATTGGGCTTTCAATATATCATCCGAATATTTGCGGGCGAAAGCTTTGAGCGCTTTGGGGTTTCGTTGTTTATAATCCTGATGCCACTCGAACCAGGGTTTGCCACCGTGTTGCTGTTTGATAACTACATATAGCGCAAAATCATCTAACCAGGCCGATTGCTCACGGCAGAATACGGTAAAATCATTTTGTAAAACGCCGTCAAGCTTTTTAAAATTGGCCCAGGCAATATTAAACAGATGCTTTTTAATACGCTCGGCCCCTTCGTAATCCGCTTCATTTTTTGATGGCAAGGTATTCTCTTTTAAATCAGCAGCGGATAACAAACCATCGGCAGCCAGCAGTTCAGGACTGATCAATAATGTATTCCCGGCCATGCTTGAGAACGAGCTGTAAGGCGAATGCGCATTCACCATCTCCGTTGGACTAAGCGGAAGTAACTGCCAGTATTTTTGCAAACTATTACTTAAAGCATCGGCAAATGCCGTAGCTTGCGGCCCCATATCGCCCACCCCGAAACTTGAGGGTAACGATGTAATGTGCATCAGCAAACCCGAACCACGTGGATTCTCCGGCCGTTCAAAGCTGAGCACCGCTATCGGGATCGCCGATTTGAATATATCCTTAATATATAATTCACTATCCTCAACCCTGCCGATTGTACCTGTAATTTGGTTGGTGTATTTATCAGTAACCGTAGCTGGGAGGATAACCCTTGTTGATGCCCAGTTAATGCCATCTTTTGTAAAATCGGGTTGAATAGCCGGTAAATGAAGCGGCAGAACTGTTATCAACCACTGCCCTTTTTGTTGACGCGCAAAGGCAATAATGTGATTGTTGTATTTACCCTTAACCTTTAGCGGGATATACTTGCCCTGAGCAAACAGATCAGCATACTTGGCTCTAATAGCCAATAGCCTATTGGTGAGCCATAATTTGATGCCGGCATTATATCTGTTTTCCCATAATTCATCAGGGGATTGATTTGTGTTAGTAAGCAATTCTTCGCTCAGCTTATAATCAACCGGGCGGCGATTATCCGAATCAACCAGACTCAAATCCCAACGATCGCAACCCTGATAAATATCAGGCACGCCGGGCGCGGTAAATTTGAGTGCTACCTGTACCAATGAATTGATAATACCATGATCGGCAAGCTGTTTATAGAATGGCTCAAAGCTTTGCCAAAAAGCGGAATTTCGATCTAATAATTTTGATGCAAAATTTTTAGCCGCGGTTTCGTATTCCTCATCCGGCTCGGACCATTGCGAGTGTTGTTTACCCTCGCGCAGGGCTTTTTCAAGGTATTGATGCAAGCGATTTTCAAAATCATCATCACCCTCGCCCGGCATTGGGTAAGCGCCTGTTATGGTTTGAAATATCAGGTATATATCATTAATATCAAGCTTTTTATCTTCGGGCGATTGCAAATTTTCTTTAAGCCATTTTTCAACCAACTTGCTCCACACATCGGGTATCGAACTAAGTGCGTTTAACCTTGCCCGCACATCTTCGCCACGCTTAGTATCATGGGTTGATGTGCCGTTCATGGCCAGTGGCCAGTGTTGTTGCCTGTCCTTCATCAGCACGTGGAAATCATCAACCGACATACCGAAAGCATCCTGTGCATCACCCACCTCGTTATGGCCAACAAAACGGTTATAGGTATACATCAGCGTATCCTCCACACCTTTTGCCATTAGCGGCCCGGTAAGCTGCATACATCGCTGGTAAAACTTGAGGGCATTAGCGGCATACTCTCGGCCTTTTTCTGAAGGGAGTTTGAGCAGGGCTACTTCTAATAAGTTAACAATTGGCTTGAGTTCTTTGTCGCTGTTTTTTACTTGTTTTAATATGCGCTCTATACTATCCGCTTCGTCGCTCTGTAGCGGCATGGCGTTGCCATAGTAGCGATAGATTGGGCAGTATATCAAGAATTTGGCGATAGCCTGCTTAAGTTTATCATGAGATATCTGCTGATAGGTTTCCTCGTCGATCAGGTTAAGCTCACAAAAGTATTTGGTAAGGTTGGCAAGTTCGCCCGCCATGTGATTATGCAAAATGTATGCCTTTTTATCCCAAATATCGCTTTCGGTAAACTTAGATTTGTCGCTAACTTTTTGGTAGATCGATGTGAACTGTTTTTCGTTAGAGCCATCAGTCAGCAAATTATTTACAGCAGCTAAAAATTCGTAACCCGTAGCGCCTTGTATTGGCCATTCGGCAGGAAGCTTCTCGCCTTTTTCGAGTATCTTTTCTACAACGATATAAGTTTCGTTACCTGCGAGTTTGCGGAGTTGCTGTAAATATCCGGCAGGATCAAACAAACCATCCACATGATCGACCCGTAGCCCCTGGAAAACGTCCTCTTTTAATAACGATGCAATAAACTTATGGTAATACGCAAATACATCCGTGTTTTGCATGTTTAAGCATATCAAACCATTCACCGTAAAAAAACGACGGAAATTGATCTGGCTATCAGTTTCCTGCCAGTTGCATAAGCGGTAATATTGCTCATCAGCAAGCTGGGTTAGCTTCTTTTTATTACTATTTATAACGCTGATAGCTTCTTCTAATGAAGTGCTGTACTGCTTATCAGAGAATAATGAATTGATTTGAACTTTTAACTCATTAAACTCTATTGCAAAGGATTTTACATCTTCTGTTTGATGTACTTGTTTAATTTGTTGCAATAGCTTCTTTAATGCTTCATCCTTATTTTTAATAGCCGAGAACATCCATTGATAACCGGGCAAATTGACCGGGTACAGATTATCATAATAGCTTAACGATAAGCCGCCTTTTGCATAAACTAGTTTAAGCTCGCCTTTATTGATCACATCGCTTAACGGAGCACCAATAAAGGGCACCATGATGCGGCCTTCAAACAGTTCGCTTGTACCGGCTGTATCAAAAAATGCGGAGTAGGCCGACATGCTCCCTTTCTCCAGCACATCCATCAGCCATTTATTCCTGGTATCGAAGGCCATATGGTTAGGTACAATATCTTGTACCCAATTCATTCCTGCCTCTTTTAATGCAAAGCTTATTTGCCTGAGTTGCTTTAAACTACCTATCTCCGGATTTATGCGGTGCGGATCGGTAACATCATACCCATGTGTGCTGCCCGGCACGGCTTCAAAAACTGGAGAGGCATACAGGGTTTTAATACCGAACTTTTTCAGGTAAGGAATGATCTGCTCCAGATGCGAAAAGGTAAAATCCTTATTGAATTGGATGCGATATGTAGCTACAGGATCAAACATGGTGATTGATGTATATAATGATAGATTCGGGTTGTACGATTCCCGGATTAGTTTCCGGAGCTTGTCCGCCCCATTTTTCATCGGCACTATTGAGCAAGATAGCCCAATCTTGTCCGCCGGGTAATTGAATATTTTGTTGCTGTTTGGAGAAGTTCATAGCGCAGCAGATCTGTTCATCTTCGTGCCAGCGGTTTAATAAAAGGGTATTATCTTTCGCATCAAACTCAACCCTTAAATCACTTCTTTTTAAATACTTAAGTGCCGGATATCGCTTTCTTACTTTAATTAATTCCTGATAGTAAGCGAACATGGTTTTATGTTTTTGTTTAGACAATAAATCCCATTGCAGCTTCGACCGCTTAAAGGTTTCTTCCGCTTGTGGATCAGGTGTTTCGCCTTCAGCATGGAAAGCCTTGAATTCCTCTTTTCGTCCTTTTCGTACAGCTTCTATCAAGTCCTTATCGGTATGGCTAATGAAATATTGAAAAGGGTTAGTTTCGCCCCATTCCTCGCCCATAAACAGCATTGGCATGTACGGACTAACCATTACCGCCGCCGCCATCAGTTTTTGCATCTCGAAATTTACCAATTGGCTGGTGCGCTCTCCCAGCATACGGTTGCCTACCTGATCATGATTTTGGGAAAATACCACAAACTGATCGCCGGTATTTTTATCAGCTCTGGTACCAAAAACCTTTAGCCTGTGCGGCGAATAAATGCCATCGTACACATAAGCATCTTTGTATGATTTTGCCAGATGTTCGATACCGTTAAAGTCGGAATAGTAACCTGTTTGTGGTTCACCGGCGGTTACGCGCAGGGCATGATGAAATTCATCTATCCATTGTCCATCAATACCATAACCATTATTATCTAAAGTATTTATATAAACGGGATCATTCAGATCAAGTTCAGCTATCAGGTGGTATTGCCTGCCTGTGTGCGCTATTAACTGATCAACATGCTGCTTAATTTCCTTAAGAATATGCACCGGACTAAAATCCTTAATAGCATGCACGGCGTCCATCCGCAAGCCATCAATATGAAAATCCCTGAACCACATCAGGGCATTCTCGATATAATATAGCCGAACGGCATCGCACCAGGCATCATCAAAATTAATGGCGTTACCCCAGGGAGTATGATATTTATCAGTAAAGTACGCGCCAAAATCATTAAAGTAATTTCCTTCAGGGCCTAAGTGATTATAAACTACATCAAGCACCACAGCCAAACCTTTAGCATGGCAGGTATCAACCAGACGCATCAACCCCTCGGCGCCACCGTAAGTATTTTGAACCGCATAAGGCAACACGCCATCATAACCCCAGTTTCGCTCGCCCGGAAATTGAGCCACAGGCATTATTTCAATCGCAGTAATGCCAAGTTCCACCAAATGATCAAGCCTGCCTATAGCTGCCTCAAAAGTCCCTTCAGGAGTAAATGTGCCTATGTGCAGTTCATAAAAGATATAATCATTAAGCTTTGGGTTGCTCCACTCTGAATCCGTCCATTTAAAACCATTTAGGTCAAGCGCTTGTGATGCGCCATGCACGCCATCGGGTTGCGCTAACGATGCCGGATCAGGTCGTTCCTTTTCATCATCAAGCAAAAACGAATAGGTGTCGTTAGGTTTTAGCTTATCAGTTGTTAACTCCCAATAGCCATATTCGGCCGAATGTAATGGCAGTTTTAACTTATCCTTACCTATCAGCAGATCAACCTTTTTAGCTAAAGGTGCCCACAAGGTAACATTAGCTATACCCTGACCTTCAAAGTTTACGCCTAAGCTACGCTTATCAATCTGTGGGTTTTTCATGCTTGTTATGATGTTCCAGTAAAATAACCGTACGCCCCTGAACCGTGATCATATCGCCTGAATTATGTACTTTGCCATCGGCCTCATAAGCCGAGGTATCTAACACAACACGCCACTTTTTACCAAATTTTTCGGGCGGCATTTTATAGTCGATGGCTTCGTGGAAAGCATTGAATATCAAATAATAGCTATCATCAACTATCCGTTCGCCTTTTGGCCCTAATGAGTGTATGCCTTTACCGTTCAAGAACACGGCAAGCGATTTGGCAAAATCATGGCTCCAGTTCTCGTCGCTCATTTCGCTGCCTTCGGGTAAAAACCAGGCAATATCATCAAGCCCCTGCCCCTTAACCGGCTGCCCCTGAAACCAACGCCTACGCCTGAAGTTAGGGTGATCCTTACGGAAATTGATCAGCTTTTGGGTGAACTTTAGCAATTGCTTATCCGCATTGCCCCAATCAAGCCACGATATCTCGTTATCCTGACAATAAGCATTGTTATTACCCTTTTGCGTGCGTCCCATCTCGTCACCGGCTACGATCATCGGCACCCCTTGCGATAGGAATAGCGTCGATAAAAAATTACGCTTTTGCTGCGCGCGGAGCTCATTCACAGCCTTATCATCCGTATCTCCCTCGGCACCGCAATTCCACGACCGATTGTGGCTTTCGCCATCATTGTTATCCTCACCATTGGCCTCGTTATGCTTTTCGTTGTACGATACCAGATCATTCATCGTAAAACCATCGTGCGCGGTTATAAAGTTGATACTGGCGGTCGGGCGGCGGTAATCATCCTCATACAGATCAGGGCTGCCCGTAAAGCGCTGGGCAAACTCACCCAGCATACTATCGGCACCACGCCAGTAATCACGGATGCAATCACGGTATTTGCCATTCCATTCAGCCCATCCCGGCGGGAATTTCCCTACCTGGTAGCCGCCCTCGCCTACATCCCAGGGCTCAGCAATCAGCTTAACCTGCGATATAACCGGGTCCTGGTGAATAATATCAAAAAAGGCACTCAACCTGTTCACCTCGTGCAGTTCGCGGGCTAATGTCGAAGCCAGATCAAAACGGAAACCATCAACATGCATCTCAGTTATCCAATAACGCAGGCTATCCATTATATACCTTAACACATTGGGCAACATAGCATTAAGCGTATTACCTGTACCTGTGTAATCCATATAAAAACGCTTATCCTCGTCAACTAAACGATAGTAAGATGAGTTATCAGCGCCCTTGAATGATAGCGTTGGCCCTAATTGGTTACCCTCACCGGTATGGTTATACACAACATCTAATATCACCTCAATACCAGCTTTATGCAGCTCCTTCACCATAGCCTTAAATTCACTTACCTGCCCGCCGGTTACCCCGGTTGACGAGTACCGAACATCGGGCGCGAAAAAGCCGATAGTGTTATAACCCCAATAATTACGTAAACCCTTTTCGCCTAAGTGGCGATCATTTACAAACTGATGTATCGGCATCAACTCGATGGCGGTAATGCCCAAATCTTTTAAGTGTTTTATTATTGCGGGATGTCCGATAGCCGCGTAGCTTCCCCTAATGTTCTCCGGAATTTCGGGGTGCTGCATGGTTAAGCCACGTACATGCGCCTCATATATTACAGTTTGATGGTATGGTGTGCGCGGTAACTCATCATTCCCCCAATCAAACGTGTTATCAATAACTACTGATTTGGGTATGTATGGGGCACTGTCGGTTTCGCTATAACTCAGATCGCCATCCGGGTGACCAACCTCATAACCAAACAGCGAGTCGTGCCAATCTATAGCGCCCGCGATAGCCTTGGCATAGGGATCTATCAGTAATTTATTAGGATTGAAGCGCAAACCATTCTGCGATTCATACGGGCCATGTACACGATAACCGTACAACTGCCCCGGTTTTACACCTGGTAGGTAAATATGCCACACCTGGTGCGAGCGTTCGTAAAGTTTAATTTTTTTAGATTCCTTAGTATCATCAGGTGAGTTGAATAGGCAGAGCTCAACGCCTGTAGCATTATCGGCATACAGGGTAAAGTTAACGCCCTCGCCATCCCATGTGGCACCAAGCGGGTATGGTTTACCCGGGTAAGTAATTATTTCCATAGATAGATGTAAATGTTTTTTTAATTGTGGTAGCTAATATTATGAGGCATCGGCTACAATGGCTGTTATAAGTTTCAGTATAACAGCCAACATTATTACAGCGAAAAAGCTATAATGTTTAAACAAGCTTTAAAAACGCTCAAAAAATATATTATAAGGATAAATAAATATTACCCCCTCGGTTATACCATACTGTAGCTTTGTTTAAAACCTATTTGTATGAGAATTAAACTAACCCTGCTTGCTTTAATAGTTGGCCTCAAAGCCATTGCGCAGCAACAATTTGAACCGGTAAACCCCAATACCACGCCTGAAGCCCGTAAACTGCTCAGCTACATTTACAGCATCAAGGGCAAAAACATTATAACCGGGCAGCACAATTATCCGCATATACCTAATAAACATTTGGATAGTGTTAAGGCGATAACAGGTAAGCAACCCGGCCTTTGGGGGGCTGATTTTATTTGGAGCGGCACAACTGATGTTGGCCAAACCATAGTTGACCAGGCTATTGAACGCTATAAGGAGGGCTACCTTATTTGCCTGATGTGGCATCAGGGCCGACCAACCGATAACCCACCTTATGGTTGGAAAGAAAGCGTACAGGCCAAACTTACGCCCGAACAGTGGAAAGAACTGATAACCCCTAACACTGAACTGAACAAACGCTGGCTTGCACAGATAGACCAGGTAGCCGTTTGGCTAAAAAAGTTACAGGATGCCAGGGTACCCGTACTTTGGCGCCCCTACCATGAAATGAACGGCGTGTGGTTTTGGTGGGGCGATAAAAAAGGCCCTGATGGTATAGCCAAACTTTGGAAGATGATGTACGACCGCTATACCAACTACCACAAACTAAATAACCTGATATGGGTTTGGGGAGCCAACGGCCCGCGCGATCTGCCTGAAGATGAGGCTTACTCGTACAAATACTATTACCCCGGCGCTAAGTATGTAGATATTTTAGGCACCGATATTTATAATGTCGATTATGAGCAAAAGGATTATAATGAGCTTCTACAATTGGCCAAGGGCAAGCCCATCGCTTTAACCGAGGTTGGCGAACTACCTAAACCCGAAATACTTAAAGCGCAGCCCGAATGGGTTTGGTTTATGGTTTGGGGCGATTGGTTATGGACGCACAACACCAAAGAGTTGGTTAAAGGCAACTACTCGCGCCCTAAAGCTTTAACGCTGGATGAGATAAAATATCAATAACTAAACACAAACAAAAATGCCGGGCTATAAACCCGGCATTTTTTATTTTACAGCCACACTTGGCTTTGATAAATTTCCCTGCAAATCCACAGCGCGGATGGTATAGGAAGCTTTTTTGCCGTTACCATCAATTAAAAACCAGGTGAGCGGCGTGTAGCCTATACGATTGCCGTTGCTATAAATATTATAGCCCATAAACTGGCGATTATCCTTCGCGGCAGCCCATTGCAGCCTTACGCCTTTTGCCAGCTTTTTAAGTGACACTTTTTGTGGTACCGATGGCGGTATTTTATCGGGCTTTAGCTGATTGATGCAATTCATTAAGGCGCGGAAGTTATGGTAAGTACCTTTCCATATCTGGCCCTTTAGCGCATCCTTCATTTCGGGTTCTTTGTCGATACCTGCCGGATACCAGTCGCCATGCTGATGATCAATGAGATAGGTTTGCACATACGTCCATAATTGCTTGAACTTATCGTAATACTTCAATTCATCCTTTGGATAGAGCGTCGACATCATGAGTAATGAATTCACCCCCTCGGCCTGTGCCCACCAGTTCTTTCCATCTTTTATAATACTGATGCCGGGCTGATCCTTATAGTAATATCCTTCATCGTAAAAGCCACCTACCTTGCCATCCCAACCATTTTTAAGCGCATGGTCAACCATGCGTTTAGCAACTTTTAAGGTATTCTCATTATGCCCTAAACCTAACACGTGCGAGGCTTCAAGCATCAGGTAAGCGGTTTCCACATCGTGCCCGAATGATACATGATCGAGATAACGATGTTTCAGGATGCTCTCCTTTGATGAATCGCGGGTAGAAACGGGCGTCCAATCCGGCTGAAAGAATAGGGTGAGATAGCCTTTCGGTGTAGTGATCTTATCTCGCACTAAAAACAGCATCTCCTTCAATCTTTCGCGCAGCAAGCTATCAGGCCAAACAGTATACAGTTCAGTAAATGCTTCGAGCAGGTGGATGGATGTGTTCTGATCTTTATACCCTTTATCGGATGTCGACGGGAAATCCGGCGTTCGTTTTATCACGCTCCCATCCTCATTCATGTGCTGAAAATATCCTTTATTAACCGGATCATGAGCATGTTTTTCAAGCCACCAAAATGTTTGTTTGGCAAGGTTAAGTCCGGCGGTATCACCGGTGGCCTGATAGTAAGCGGCAAGTCCGTATATAGCGAACGAGTTACCATACGCCTCCTTTGGCGCGAATGAGCTTTCGGCAACGTTACCATCCCTGTCGGTATAAGTATAAAAACCGCCGTTCATCTTGTCCCACATCTTATCCCTTAAAAACAGAAAACCATGTTTGGCATCAGCCTTAAAATACGGTACACCGGGATAAAAAAGTGCTGCCTTAGCGTTTGACCATACGTGCCTTGCCTGCGTAACTATCATTTTATGCTGATCGGGAGCTACCTTAAAATCATACGTAAAGGCGCTCAAAAACCCACCGCTGGCAGTATCAACCGAACGTGGGTACCATTTATCAAGCAGCTCTACACGAGCCGAGCGTTCCATTTGTTTGGCGATAGCCTGTTTTTCGGTTTGAGCCAGTAACATCTGCGGCAGCAAAAGGCAGCCCGAAAACAATAGTTTTAAATGAGCAGGGATAAGTTTATTCATGGTTAAATAAGTGGTTTCAGGCTTAAAAATAAATGCAGAAAGCGGACTGTGCTACATTTTGCCAATATATTACAATCATTTGGTAAAAATACATTACATGCCTGTTGGGCACCGTGTTACTTTTAGCTTACCAATTGTACAAATCAATATATCTATGCAAATTTTATACAAATCAACCCTTCTGCTTTTCATCGGTGTGGCTACGGCTTGTTCGGTTTATGGTCAGCAAAAAAAGGCTATGGTGATCAACAGTAAAGATTATCTCGAACTGGAGGGCGTGAATGTTATGCTCGCGCATGATTTTTACCCCGAAGGTCATCAGGGCGGCGTGGGCGTTATACAGAACGGGCAACGCACAGCCACCAACGGCGATCTGCGCCTTGAACCAACACCGGGGCAATGGTCGCCCATACCAAAGGTGGGAAAACGCGTGGTCGATCGCCAAAAGAACGAGGTTAGCGTGCGCATGGAGTACCCTAACCCGGATATGAACCGCAAGGGCTTTAACCCTATTATTTACCCCGACCTGAATTTTGCTTACAACATACGTGTTAAGCCCGAAGGTAGCTCGTTCCGGATCATTGTTGATCTGGATAAGCCCCTGCCCGATGAATGGATAGGCAAGGTTGGTTTTAACTTCGAGCTTTTTCCGGGCATATTGTTCGGCCGGTCTTATTATATGGATAGTCAGTTTGGCATATTCTCGCAGCAACCTAACGGACAAATGTATAAGGATGCCGACGGCGAGCTACAGATAAAACCAATGGCCAGCGGCAAAACACTCACCATAGTGCCCGAACTTGATGCTCAGCGCATGACGATACAAAACCTTTCCGGCGGTAACCTGGAGCTTTTGGATGGCCGCGGAAAGCATAATAATGGTTGGTTTGTGGTACGATCGCTGGTGGCTAAGGGCGCATCAAAAAACGCTATCGAGTGGTTGGTAACACCTAACGCGGTAAGCGGCTGGCAGTCGGAACCGGTTATACAACTATCACAGGTGGGCTATCATCCGGCACAATCAAAAATTGCCGTTATTGAGCTTGATCATAATGATAAGAGTCGTAAACAAGTTTCGCTGCTGCGCATAGCCGAAAAAGGGGGACTGGAGCCAGTGCTAACATCGGCACCCAAAGAATGGGGAGATTTTTTGCGTTACCACTATTTGCAATTTGATTTTAGCAAGATCACCAAGCCGGGCATGTACATCATAAAATATGGCGACTATCAAAGCAGGCCATTCGCTATTAATGCCGATGTATTTAAAGAGAATGTTTGGCAGCCTACGCTCGATTACTTTTTACCTGCGCAAATGTGCCACATGCGTGTAAACGAGAAGTACCGTGTTTGGCATGGCTGGTGCCACCTGGATGATGCGCGCATGGCTCCTATCGACTCGAACCATTTTGATGGCTATATTCAGGGCAGTTCAACCCTTACCAAATACAAGCCCGGTGATAATGTACCCATGCTTAACCGTGGTGCCTGGCATGATGCGGGCGACTTTGACCTGCGGGTAGAATCGCAAGCGGAAACCATTTATGGTTTGGCATTGGCATACGAGGAGTTCGGAGAAAAGCACGATAACACCGCCATTAATCAGACCACTTTGGTAACCGAGATACATGAACCTGATAACAAGCCAGACCTGTTGCAACAAATAGAGCACGGATTATTATCAGTAACTAACGGTTACAGAACATTAGGGCGTTTTTACCGCGGTATTATTGAGCCCACCTTGCAGCAATATGTATTGCTGGGCGATGCCGCCAATTTGAGCGATAACATCCCCTACAATAGCAAACAACCACCGGCAAATGCTACAGGTATTAAAACCTGGGCTGATGACCGCTGGGTGTTTACCGAGCAAAACCCACCACGTGAGTTGGGCGCTGCCGCCAACCTTGCCGCAGCCAGCAGGGTAATGAAAGGCTATAATGACACTTTAGCCACTCAATCACTGCAAATAGCTAAGGAGGTTTGGAAGAATACAGCATCAAACGATATACTGCCACGCATTCAATTAGCTGCCGAACTATTGATCACCACAGGCGATAAGGAATATGCCGATTACCTGGTGAGTAAAACCAATGTTATAACCAAAGAGATAGCTAAAACCGGCTGGTATGTTGGCCGTACAATAAAACTGGTTAACAATGCCAAATACAAGCAGGCCATAAATACCGCCGTTAAGAATATGTACAGCTCCATAGTGGCTGATGGCAAGAAAACCCCTTACGGTGTACCTTACGAACCGGATATTTGGGGTGCTGGCTGGGGCATACAGGGTTTTGGTTTCAGGCAGTATTTTTTGCATGCCTCATTCCCGGATATCATCCCGACAGATTATATGTTGGACGCGCTGAACTTTGTTTTAGGATGTCACCCGGGATCAAACACTTCATCATTCGTGTCAGGCGTGGGTTCACAATCCATGACCACAGCTTATGGTTTTAACCGTGCTGATTGGTCGTACATACCGGGAGGCAGCGCATCGGGAACAGCATTGATCCGTCCGGATTTCCCGGAGTTACTGAAATGGCCATACCTGTGGCAACAGGGTGAATACGTATTAGGTGGAGGAACAACCGATTACCTGTTCCTGGCCTTGGCGGCAGATCATGTATTGAATAAGAAATAGATCAAATTATATAATAAAAGAAAAGCGGCCTGTGTATCACAGGCCGCTTTTCTTTTATCTGCTTAAATAATTACTTTTTCTTCAATGCTGCTTTGATGGCAGCTTCAACAAGCGGTTCCATTACCTTGTAACCGGCTTGAGTTGGGTGTACACCATCAGTGGTGTATTCTCCCTTTAGGCCTTTTTTATCGTCGGCCATCGGCGTAAAATAATCTACGTAAACCATTTTATTGGCTTCGGCAAATTCTTTCAGGCTTTTGTTGATGTAGGCGATCTTCGGCACCGGGTCTTTACCGCGGCTCCAGGGGTAATCATACACAGGTAATATGGATGATAGCACCACCTTAATGCCATAGTGCTGTGCCAATAAAGCCATTGATTCAATGTTGCCAATAATGGTTTCTTCAGACGTTGGGCCTGTGTTACCGGCGATATCATTAGTACCGGCCAGTATCACCACTACCTTTGGTTTCAAATTAATCACATCCGGACGGAAACGCAGCAACATTTGCGGAGTTGTTTGGCCGCCTATGCCACGGTTAATGTAAGGCTTATCCTTAAAAAAGTCAGGGTCTTTATCGCTCCAACCCTGGGTTATTGAATTACCCATAAACACCACACGGTTCTCTCCCGATGCAGGTGGTTGAACAGCGGCGTTTTCCTTTTCAAAGCGTTTTAGGTTGGCCCAATCCTCTTTCAAATACCTTAGTTGCTTTAACTCCTTAGCCATGCGCACTGTATCAGCAGTTTGGGCATAGGCCGACGAAAATAACAGCGCCGAAAAAAGCGCCGGTAAAATAAATCTCTTTTTCATGGTGTGTTTCTTCTCAAGTATATAATTATCAAGAAATAACGCTATGAGGCTTGATAAACCCTCAGATAGCGTGTGCTAAAATACTATTTAAGTTTATTTTATCGTTGAACACAAATCTGCTTAACAATTACTTAACAGGATATATTCTGGCCGCCCATCCGCCACCGCTGCTCATATGAACTTTTATCTTCTCGCCTGATGATACTTTTACCAACTCTCGCACATAATCAGTAGCGTCACGATCGGCGTTTATGCCATCATTAAATATTTCGGCCTCATAAGCTCCCTTTGGCAAAAATGACAGATCGATCTCCATGTCCCGTGCATCCCAATTGGTCATGGCGCCAACATACCATGCATCGCCATTGCGTCGGGCTATGGCTACGTGCTCGCCTACCTTGCCTAACAGTGGCACGGTTTCATCAAACACGGTTGGTATTTTACTGATAAAGTCGGTCGATTCCTGTTCTTTCCGGTAAGCCGACGGGTTATCGGCCAGCATTTGTATCGGCGCTTCAAATATTACGTACATGGCCAATTGGTGGCTGCGTGTACCCTGGCTCATGGGGTTTGAATTTATAGGGCGATATGATGCTTTGTTAGCATTGCGCATAGCTCCCGGTGTGTAATCCATCGGCCCGGCTAACATCCTGATAAAAGGTATTGATACATCATAACGCGGCACATCATCATTTGGCGCCCATTTGGCATTTTCTAAACCCTTTACTCCTTCAAAATTCAACACGTTCGGGTATACTCGCTGAATGCCATCCGGCTTATACATACCATGCAGGTCGATCAGTAAATGATATTTGGCAGCAGTTTCGGCTATTTTATAAACTGATGATGTTACCTTTTGATCGTCGCGGTCAAAAAAGTCTATCTTAAAACCTTTAACACCCATGTCGGCGTATTTTTTGAACGCCCCTTCCATATCGGCTGTTACACCGCGCCATGTGGCCCAAAGTATAATGCCAACGTTTTTTTGCTTGCCGTAGCTGATTATCTCTTGCAGATCAACCTCGGGGTTCAGCTTGGTCATATCTACCGAGTTGCTCCACCCCTCATCCAGTATCACATATTCCAGTTTATTTTCCGCTGCGAAATCAATGTAATACTTATACGTAGCGGTATTAATGCCCGCCTTAAAGTCAACATGCGATATATTCCAGTCGTTCCACCAGTCCCAGGCTACCTTACCGGGCTTTATCCAGGCCACATCCTTAATACGCGACGGGCCTGCAAGCTTTTGCACCATATCATTATTTAGCAGCGTTTTATCATCAGGTGCTACAATAACTGTACGCCACGGCAGGGCGGCTTTACCATTAACAGTGGCAATGTAGTTGGCGCGCTCGGTAACTATAGCGTTAAGACGTTTAGGTTCTTCCTTAACCGGGTAGCGGGCAAAATCAGCTTTGAGGGCATGTTGTTCATCCTTGTTTTTAACTACATACATACCGGGGTAATCTTCCAGTCCGGCTTCTAAAATTGCAGCTTTGGCACCGTTACCCAGATCAACCAGCATAGGCAGAAAAGCCAGGGAATCGGCAATTACTTTTGATAGCGGCACCTCATTATACAAAGCCTCAAATGATGTTTGATACTGATCGCCGGCCAAACGCGGATCATGCACATAAGGGATGAACACCTTATAGTCATCAGCGAATTTAAAGTTGGCATCCTCGGACACAACCTTTACTGGTTTACTTTTGTTGAGTACAAAGCGATACGCAATACCATCATTATAGGCTCGTACCACAAAACTATAGCCGCCCTTGCAGTTAAGGGTTAGCTGCTGGTAATTATCTGTTACCGATCGCTTTTTATAATTATAAGCATCGAATTTGGAGTTTACCGTAATGCTTTTGTTTGATGATACCTTAACATCATTACCTAGCACCTCGCCACCACCAAGCTTAAGGGCAGCAACAGATGGTTGAATGATCTCGGTACCGTTGTACCATAACGACCAGCTAAGTTGTTTGCCCGCGCTAAGCGTAACCTTAACCTTTTTATCGGGCGATGTAACGGTGTAGTTTTTTTGCTGCGCGATAAGTTGCTGACTGCCGAACATAGCAAGCACTACTAAGCTGAATTTGCAGATACTTTTCATGATAAAGATATATCAGTAATTATTTGGTTTATACATTGTAAACGGTGGCAATATACAACATAGCCCACCTGCCGCTTACGCCTATTTTAGCCGATAACACATATAAGTTACCATTTTGAAGCCGGAGTAAATTGCTTTAATACCCGTTTATACACCTCGATACAAGTACGGCTGTTATGATACGGGCATTTCCATATACCTACCTTATCCTCGTGTGCCATCAGGCTGCCATCAGCGTAAATGCCCCATACCCACTCTCCTCTTTGTTTATCTATTATGTGCGCCTGCACAAAACCCCAAAGCTTGAGGGAGATATCCGCGTATTTCCATTCGTCGGTAAGTTGCCAGGCATTGAGGTAGCCTACCATCGCTTCGGCTTGTACCCACCAGTGTTTTTCTTTTATTAGGCCACCATGCGTGTCATCAAATTCATACCACAAGCCACCGTCTACCGTATCAATACCTTCGAGCGCGGCATCAGCCATTTTTATAGCGAGATCCTTAAACTCTACAGTCAGTTGTTCATCCTCTATGATTTCCGCTGCCTCTAACAACAACCAGGCGGCCTCAATATCGTGCCCGTAGGATATGGTAGTTGAGCGGCGGTTCCAATACTCATCAAAAAACAATACCAAATGGCCGCTTTCAGCATCAATAATATGCTCACTAAAATTATTCAGTAACCCGACGATCTGTTGCCTTAATCCCGCATCGGGCCAAATGGTGTACAGGTTTGCATAGGCTTCGAGCACATGCAGATGGGTGTTCATTGATTTCTGCTCGTTGGCATCCTTGGCGCTCAGGCGCAGGTCGGCTATGGGTTGCCAATCGCGGGTGTAGGCTTCAAAGTATCCAGAGTTTATCGTGTCATAGCTTTTCTCAACTAATAAATGGTAGAGCTCAATGGCTTGCTGTTTTACTTCATCATTATTTACAGCTTTATAATATTCAGCAAGGGCGTAAATAACAAACGCATTCGCGTATACCTGTTTTTTGGTATCGAGCGGATTACCCTGATAATCTACCGTCCAGTAAATACCACCGTGCTCTCGATCAATAAAATAATCCAGTATATATTGATAAGCGCGATTAGCCATTTCAAGGTATTTATCATCAGCCTGAAGTTGGTAAGCTGCCGAATAGGACCACAATATCCGGGCATACATTACCGAACCTTTGGGTGCGTCAGGATAGGATATGTTTTGATGATCAACCCGGCCAATAAAACCACCATTGATATCATCAACCGCATGGTTACTCCAAAAGTTAAGGATGTTAGCATGTTCGGCCTTAACCTGTTTGCCATATTGCAGCAATTGATCTGTATTTTCCAAAGGATTAATTTTATTTTGAACTATCAAGAAAAAACGAAAGCCAAATAACCGTCAGGTTTACTGTTATCAAAACTACAGCGGTGCGTTAATCAGCATTAATACTATTTTATCAATCTATTATAAAAAAGCGTCAAACTTACTCGCCAAACCAAATAAGAGTTTTAAATTAGATTATTGTTTTACCAGTTATAAATGAGCCGTTTACACAACGGTGGATACTTTGTTAAAAAATTAATAAGTTATTGTTTTGTAATAAAATTATTACTTAACTTACACACAAATTTTAAAGCTAACCTAATTAAGCTTGATGAAACCTCTATTAAAACCACTTGCAATTACCATTGCGGGGCTTGCTTTAATGGCAACAACTGCCCGCGCACAAAATGAAGCCGATGCGTTAATGATGGGAAGAAACAAATTATGTATCGCCGCCGGGTATTCTTATTCCTCATGGGATAAATACTGGGAAGGCAGCCTTAAACGCGACAATGCTAACATCGGTACATTTTCGTCGTCATCATTTATGGCGATGCTCAATTACGGCTTGCGCGACGACCTGAATATCATGGTGTCATTACCCTATGTATCCACCAAAACATCGGATGGTACATTAAGCGGCATGAGTGGATTACAGGACGTGAGTTTTTACATAAAGTACAGGCCGGTACGTAAAACATTCGGCAGCCAAAAACTATCAGTATTCGCGGTGGGCGGGTACAGCGCGCCAAGCCATAATTATAATGTGGATCTGATGCCGGTATCAATAGGTATGGGCAGTAATGTAACTACCGGTCGTTTAATTGTTGATTACCAGTTAAGCAAATTCTTCGCTACTGCATCAGGTTCATATCTGTACCGCAGCAATGTGGAAATTGATCGTACTGCTTATTACACCACCCGCCAGATCAACTCGAACCAGGTGCAGATGCCGAACGCGGGTGTTTACCAATTCCGCACGGGTTACCGTACCCCATATATTATTGCAGAGGCTTATGTTGACCATATGCGCACTTATGGCGGTTTTGATATTCGCCGTAACGATATGCCTTTTGTAAGCAATACCATGAACAGCACCAACGTAGGTTTCGAGGGCAAATACTACCTGCCGCAACTACGTGAGTTGGGCATACATGCCGCCGCATGGCGCACCCTTGAAGGCCGTAACGTTGGTCAGGCAACCGGCTTTATGGCAGGTGTACTTTATACTTTAAATGTGGCTAAATCAAAATAATTATCCTGATTTATGAAAAGACTTTTTACTTACGCATCCCTTGTTCTGTTAGCCTCATCATTCGCAGCCTGTAACAAGGATATCAAAGAAAATAATGAAGATTTCCCGGTGCTTAGTCCTGCTAAACTCGATGAAACCGCAGGCAACTGGAAACCATTGGTAATTACCTCAACCGAGGAATTCAATTTACCCGAGCCGGAAGCAACCAGCTCGGCCGCTTATAAAAAGGAAGTTAGTGATATAAAAGCATTAGCTACCAACCTAAGCGCCGAACAGCAAAATATTGTTAACTATTGGAAAGTGGGCAGTGTATTACGCTGGAACGAGATATTACGCGAACTGGTGGCCAAACACAACCTGCCACCTTACCAAAATCCGGATGGCACCTACCCTATCCCAAGCGCGGCTAATCCGTTCTCGTATCCGCAGTTCCCTTTCTCAAACCCGCCGTATGCGGCCCGTGCTTATGCTTATGTAAGCGCCGCACAATATGATGCTTTGGTAGCTGCATGGCATTTCAAATACAAATACAATCGTCAGGCCCCTTATAAAACTGATGCGGGTATAACCGTATCGGTACCAAAAAATGATCTGCCATCATACCCATCTGAGGATGCTGTGGTTGCAGGTGCATCTTTCGAGATAATGAAATTGCTTTTCCCTGCGGATGTTGAATACATCAAACTAAAAGCTAACGAAGAAAAACAATACCGCATGTTAGCCGGTGCAAACGTAGCCAGCGATGTTATTGCAGGCGATTCGTTAGGCCGCTGGGTGGCACGCAAGGTTGTGGGCCGCGCCCGTACAGATGGTATGGGTGCCGCTGTTGGTAATCCTGATATATGGAAAAAACTTGAAGATGATTGTATAGCCAAAGGTGAAACCCCTTGGTACTCGTTAGAGATACCTAAAAGGCCGCCAATGTTGCCTGTATTCGGTAATGTAAAACCGATGATGTTCACCGCGGCCGATGTACCAGGCATTCGCCCGCCGGCGCCACCGGCAACTACATCTGAAAAAATGAAACAGGAAGTAGCAGAAGTGTTAGATTATACCAAGAATGCTACCCGCGAGCGTATGCGCATTGTTAACTATTGGGCTGATGGCGTTGGTACCTACACCCCACCGGGCCACTGGAATGCAATTGCTACCACCGAGTTTGTAAAGAATCAATACAGCGAAGTACGTTGGGCACGTAATTATGCCTTACTTAATGCCGCCCTTATGGATGCCGCTATTGTGTGCTGGAATACTAAGTATTATTATTTTAACGCCCGCCCATGCCAGCTTGATGGACGTATAAAAACGTTGACCGGCGTGCCTAACTTCCCGGCTTATATATCAGGCCACTCCACCTTTAGCGGTGCCGCGGCAACTATACTGGCCTACCTAGTTCCATCAAAAGCCAAAAGCTTTGAGGATATGGCTAACGAGGCTTCTATGTCGCGCATGTACGGTGGTATTCACTACCGTTCAGATTGTGAAGAAGGTTTGATCACCGGCCAAAAAGTAGGCAATTATGCCGTTGAACGTGCAAAAATTGACGGCGCTAACTAATACTTATAATGACAAGACTACGTACTACCTTATATATATCTTTTTTAGTTCTGTCTGCTAACAGTGTTTTCGCCCAATCAAAAAATGATACCTCAACCACATTGAGCGAGGTAACCATATCCGAAATAAAACGGAATGGTAATATATCCCGTTTGGATAGCATCAAGGGCACCTATATTTTCACCGGTAAAAAAAACGAGGTGATCAGGGTACCGGCCCTTGATGCTGCCATTACCGAAAAATACGGCAGACAAATATTCGCCAAGATACCCGGCGTTTTTGTTTACGATATGGACGGCACCGGCAACCAGGTTAACATTGCCACCCGCGGCCTCGACCCGCACCGTGGCTGGGAATTCAACATGCGTAAGGATGGCATTATAACCAACTCGGATATGTATGGTTACCCGGCCAGTCACTACAACATCCCGATGGAGGCCGTGGAGCGTATAGAGTTAGTGCGCGGTACCGGCTCATTACAATACGGTGCGCAGTTTGGCGGTATGCTTAATTACATCAGCAAGCAACCCGCTGCAACGCCATTCTCTTTCGAGAGTATCAATACCGTTGGCTCGTATGGTTTGTTGAGCACCTTTAATTCGGTTAGCGGCACTAAGGGTAAGTTTAGCTACTATGCCTGGTTCAATAACAAAAGCAATAACGGCTATCGCGATAACGGCGACTCAAAGTATAACTCGCAAAATGTTACTTTGATGTACCAGTTCTCGCCAAAATTGCTCGTTAAAGCTGAGTGGACACGATCAGACTATACCATACATCTGGCAGGGCCATTAACGGATGCCATGTTTAAGCAAGATCCGCAAATGTCTACACGTGCCCGTAACTATTATAACCCCATCATCAACATACCATCGTTAACATTTGATTGGCAGCCGGGTAAAAACACCCGTGTATTGCTGACCACATCAGCTATTATTGGCTCGCGTAACAGTGTGTTATATGATAAGCAGGCCACCATTGGTGATACCATCAACACCCAAACCCTGCAATACAACAACCGCCAGGTAGATATTGATCACTTTAACAGCTATACATCGGAGTTAAGAGTGCTGCACAACTACCAGTTTTTCGGCAATACCAATACCCTTGCAGGCGGTGTGCAATACATGAACAACAACCTGCATCGCCAGCAATTAGGCAAGGGCACTACGGGTAGTGATTATGATTTGACGCTGGTAACGCCGGGCTTTGGTCGTGATATGCACTACAAAACCGGTAACGTAGCCGTGTTTGCCGAAAACAAATGGACGCTCTCAAAAAAACTGAGTGTGAATACCGGTTTCCGTGTGGAGCAAGGCACAACCGACCTTACCGGTACCATCAACTACTTAAACCCTGCAGATGTGCCCAATACCATCAAGCACAAATTCCCGCTGTTTGGAGTGAGCACGCAGTACAAGCTTAATAACTTCATGAATTTGTACGCGGGTTGGTCGCAGGCTTACCGCCCGGTGATATTTAAGGATATTATCCCGGCATCGGTTTACGAAGTATCTGACAAGAATTTGAAGGATGCCAAAGGCTATAACCTTGAAGGTGGCTTTAGAGGCAGCTGGAGTATTTTAAGCTGGGATGTAACCTATTTTCGCCTGTTATACAAAAACAGGCTGGGTACAGTAGCCTTGAAGAATGATAATGGCGATGATATTATCTACCGTACCAACATTGGTAATTCGGTAAACAACGGTGTTGAATTCTTCACTCAGGCCGATATCAGGTTAAGCAGCAAAGCCGCCCTTACCCTATTTACGTCAACGGCTTACATGAATGCCGTTTACCAAAACGCGGCAGTACGCTCGGGCACAACCAATATTGACGTGAGCGGCAACAAGGTGGAGAGCGCTCCCGAATGGCAAAGCCGTAACGGTGCTACTGTAAAATTCAACCGTTATAGCATTACAGTATTGCATAGCTATACTAGCAACACTTTTGCCGATGCGTTGAATACGGTTACACCAAACGCCACAGGTTCGGCAGGCTTGGTGCCATCGTACCATATTTTTGATTTGAACGCCAGGGTTAACCTTACACGTAACTTAAACCTGCGTTTAAACCTTAACAACGCTTTTGATAAGCAATACTTTACCAAGAGGCCACAGTTTTACCCTGGTCCGGGTGTATGGCCGTCGGACGGTCGAACCATCTCGGCTACCGTGGGTATAAAAATATAAAGCACCGGTTTAACAACCAGTGCTTTATATTTACTTGCGTTCAATATTAGTGTGCAACCGCATCCCGCAACGATCTTACCTCATCATGAGATTTTTGCAGAATAACTTTGTGCTTGGTTAGCATCTCGCGTATGTAAGCCGGGATATAATCCTCATCAAGCGCCAATGTGTAGGTTTTGATAATGGTATCCTCTCCAAACTCACAATCCTCCAAAATACTATGCGTAGTATGGCTGCTGAATTTAGCCTTCAGATCGAGCCATGTACGATGCAATGCGCCTGGTACCGATGAATTATTTTGCACATCCTTCGGGTTGCTTAGCGCCTGCACTTCGGTAGCCAGTTCCATTTTAAATTGATGGCTCTGGCCAATGCAATTGGTAAACAGGTAGCGAATATCAGTATCGCCGTCCTTTACATCATTCAATGCATGCTGAAAGCCCCTGATTCGGTCGTTATTGATCTGAACCAGATCGTTCAGAATATCAACTGTTGCTCTTGTATTTTCCATGGTAATGCGTTTTTAAACCGCTACCATCACCCGGCTATCTTCCTGATTATCCAGATAATGATGGCTATTACCAGTATTACAATTATAATACCAACATAAACGCCTGCCTTAAAAATATCGCCTATTAGTTGGCAACTGCTTAAACTCATAATGGCCAGCATAAAGGCCAGTATATTCAATTTCCTCATAATGTGTTAATGATTTTTTGTTGATGTTATTGAACTGTTAACATAAGCAGCGCATGCTATGTTTTTACTTACGGATATTATTTATTGGCCGATATGTTTATTTTAGCCGCCGATGGATTTAGCAGATACCTTTTTACACCTCGATAATATAAGCGTACGCGCCTACAATAAACTTTTATTTCAGCATCTTACACTTACTCTACAAAAAGGCCAGCATTGGGCCCTGGTTGGCGAAAGCGGATCGGGCAAGAGCGCCTTGTTGCAAACCATAGCGGGCAAACTGAATATTACCAATGGCGATATTAAGTACAGCTTTTGGGAGGAATACATACAACAGCAGCCTGAAAACAGTCAGATCACTTTTCATCAGTTGATTACGCTGCTGGAATCAAAGCATCATTTTAAAAATCTATCTAATACTACCGATTTTTATTATCAGCAGCGATTTAATTCCTCTGATTCGGACGACTCGCCTACCGTGACCGAGTATATACAGGGAATCCATCCCTTAAAAGGCCGCGAACATTGGAGTGTTGATGAGGCTATTGGCTTGCTTAATTTGCAACCATTACTGCACAAAAAACTCATCATGCTATCCAACGGTGAAACCAAGCGGCTACGCATTGCATCGGCATTAATAAAAAGTCCGGCGTTGATGCTGCTTGATAATCCGCTGGCAGGGCTTGATGTAAATACCAGGCAAGAGTTCAATAACATTATTGGTAAGATTGCTGAAGCAGGTACTACGGTGATCATGACCGCCGCGCCTGATGAGATTCCGTCGGCCATAACGCATGTGGCCGTACTAAAGGATGGCGCTATTATTGAAACCTGTCAACGGGATGAATTCGATGCAGGTAAATACAATTTCAATCCGCAAAGCTATATTGATGGCGATGCCATAGCTGCCCTTACCAATAATACACAGCCTGCGCCTTACGAATACGTTGTGAACATGAACGATGTAAACATTCGTTATGGAGAAAACCAGGTATTGAAAAACGTAAGCTGGCAAATAAAACCCGGCGAACATTGGGCGCTATTAGGTGCTAATGGCGCGGGTAAATCAACCCTGTTAAGTTTAATTAATGGCGATAACCCACAGGCTTACGCTAATGATATTGTATTATTTGATAAAAAGCGCGGCAGCGGCGAAAGCATTTGGGATATTAAAAAACGGATAGGCTATGTATCGCCTGAGTTTTACCAATATTTCCCGGCAGATAACAGTTGCTTACAGGTGATCGAGTCGGGATTTTATGATACTTTGGGATTATTCCGTCCATCAAATGCAGCTTATCAGCAAAAAGCTTTGCAGTGGATGAAGGTATTGGAGATTGATAAATATGCCCGTACCTTACTTAAAAACATACCGGCATCGGCACAAAGACTTTGCTTGTTAGCAAGGGCATTGGTTAAAAACCCGCCGTTATTGATATTCGACGAACCCTGCCAGGGACTTGATACCCACCAGCAAGCACACTTTAAACGTGTAGTTGAACAGATATGCCATAACACCCCGGTTACGCTGATATATGTTACCCATTATCAGCATGAGATACCCGATAGCGTTGATAAGGTTTTACGCTTGCAAAAGGGAGAAGTGGTTGGTTAGCGCGTTTCATCCCATTGTCAATCTTGGTGTGGTGTAGGCATTGAATTTAATAAGTATGTATATTTGCTTGCATGAATACAGCCGATCTGTTGCAGCATGCACTGGAGTTTGATTTTTTGAGTATGGAGGAAGGCGTTTACCTTTATCACAACGCCCCTACTGCCGAGTTAATGCATGTAGCCAACCAACTCCGTAAAATTCAGGTGCCGCATGGCAAAGTAACCTGGCAGATCGACCGTAACGTTAACACCACCAACGTTTGTATTGCCAACTGTAAATTCTGTAATTTCTTCCGTCGCCCGGGGCACGAGGATAGCTACATAACCGATATTGAAACCTACAAACGCAAGATAGAGGAAACCTTCAGGTACGGCGGCGATCAGTTGCTGTTACAAGGCGGTCACCACCCTGACCTGGGTTTGGAGTTTTATACCACGCTGTTCCGCCAGTTAAAGGAGCTATACCCTACCCTTAAACTACATTCGCTCGGTCCGCCGGAAATTGCCCACGTTTCTAAATTAGAGAACATGAGCCATTACGATGTGCTGAAAGCCATGAAAGAGGCCGGTTTAGATTCATTACCCGGCGCAGGTGCCGAAATACTGAACGACCGTGTTCGCCGACTGATATCAAAAGGCAAATGTGGTGGTAAGGAATGGCTGGATGTGATGCGTGCGGCTCATAAACTCAACCTGCCAACATCGGCCACTATGATGTTCGGTCACGTTGAAACTATTGAAGAACGTTTTGAGCATTTGGTCTGGGTACGCGAGGTACAGTCAGAAAAACCTGAGGGTCATTATGGCTTTACGGCATTTATTCCATGGCCTTTTCAGGATGATGGTACATTGCTACGCAAAGTTCGCGGCATAACCAATAATGTAAGCGGCGACGAATATATCCGCATGATAGCCTTGAGCCGCATTATGCTACCTAATGTTAAAAATATACAAGCCTCATGGCTAACCGTGGGTAAACAAGTAGCACAATTGTGTTTACACGCCGGCGCTAATGATTTTGGCTCAATCATGATCGAGGAGAATGTAGTATCAGCCGCGGGTGCGCCTCACCGTTTTACGGCAAAGGGTATACAGGAATCCATTATCGAAGCAGGTTTTGAACCACAGCTACGCAATCAAAAATACGAGTGGCGCGAAATTCCAACTCAAATTGAAGAACAAGTGATCAATTACTAAGATCAATCTATATTAAACAGAACAGGCCCCGCATTTTGCGGGGCCTGTTCTGTTTAAAACAAATTTAATTATCCATTCAACTTAATGAACGAACCTACCAACAGCGCCAATGTAGCATCTTTGGTAAGCGGTTCATCAAACGCGGCAGTGGCCGAAGTTTTGCTCGCGCTTGTACCTGTAGCAGGCAGTTTGGTAATATCAACAGGCCCTTGCATCACATTATCCTCACCTGCGTAATTACCATCAACCACAGCAATACCGGTATCATTACCTTTGGTGTTACTGACTATCCATGGTTTTAGGCCAAGGTTTAGTTTTTTGTTAAGCACGTAACGCACAATTGCCGCGTGACGAGCCTCAACCGCATGGATAGATACGGCAGCAGTCAGAATATCAGGTGCGCTTTTCAGGGCTGTAACCTGACCTTTGTAAGCACGCACACCGGTATCTTCAAACGCTACTGATACTTTCAGGAAGGTATCGTAGTTAGTCAACACGTCCGAAAAAGTACCATTGGCCGTTAAGTCAAACGTAAAGGCGCTTTTTGGTGTGGCCGATGAACCCAACGCGGTTTGTAAAAACGTTACGTGGTTGTTTTCATCACGGGCTATCTTGGCAAAATAGTTTGTTTTATCTGCCGTTGGGATAAGGTTAGCCTTGGCTACACCCTGATTATAAAATTCAGCCTCAAGATATTCAAGCGTTAAGGCGTAGTTAAGCACCTCAACAACGCCTGATGGCAATGTTTGGCCGTAAGCTTTTTTAAGCAACGAGCCGAATGCGAATGGCAACGCGGCAACAGCCACTTTTGAGCCGAAGCTTGCCATATTTCTTATCGCGCTACGGCGCGGGTTGATACGATCGCCCAATTCCGGATCGATCTTCTCTATATTTTCAATTACATCAAATAAGTTCATGGTAGCTGTGGGTTAAAAGTTAAAGCTTTTTGCACTGATCTTGGTTTTCAGGAATAGGTTGGCTGTAGCCACTACTTTAGTTGGGCCCATAGTGATATTCAAGCCATTTGAGTCAACCTGATCTGAATCAACAAAACTTCCCGGCGTTATCAAGTTGCTGATCACGGCGGCATGCCTTGCCTCTACCGATACAATTTTACCTGCTATCACCAAATAATCGTTGTTCTGAATTTTTGAAGCAACACCATCATAAGCTGTTACACCTAAATCCTCAAATGCCTTCGCTGTGGCCAGTACACTGGTACGGCTGCTGAAATCGATCTTGCTAAAATCAGGAGTTAAGCCTTTAATAGCGCCCGAACCTAATGCCGCCTTAAAAAATTCACGGTGAGCCACCTCATGATCGCGAATGTCGGTAAGTAGTAACTTTTCCTCCGTGGTAAAATCAGCTGAGAATGAGTTTACTACCTGTATGTAGAATGCAGCCTCTAACTGCTCAAGTGCATAGGCATAATTTAGTATACCCGGGTCCCCTGATCCTACATCAATTGTTGCGCTATCGCCACCGCCTACGTCCTCATAGGCACTGTTGTCTTTAGAGCAGGCCTGCATTGCCACAATACCGGCAACAGCAGTACTCGCCCCGGCATAACGCAAAAAGGCCCGCCTTGCCATATTTGCATTACTAAGGTTGTTTGTTTCTGTTTTCATAATACTGGATATAAAATTTTTGGTTTATAATTGTACATACCCTTTTTATTGGTCGGCGGTTTTCTTATATCGAAAATCTGTTTACAACCAGGGCGGGTAATCTGTTTAAACACAGAAAATTACACATGAACAAAATTGAGTTATACATTGAGGCATTGATATTTTCGTCGGAGCTAAGCCTGCGGCTCGAGGAGATATTATATTGCCTTCAGGGTGCTTTTGAGCAGGATTTTGAGGATAAACAAGTACTGGCTCATATAGATAATATCCGCGAAAAATACCGGCAGGATGATTTTGCCATCGAGCTTATAAAACTGAATAATGGCTACCAGTTTTTAACTAAAAAGGAATACCATGCCGTAGTAAGTATGCTACAGGCGCGGCGTGCTAAAAAGAAACTTAGCCAAGCCGCTATGGAAACTTTAGCCATAATTGCTTATAAGCAACCGGTAACCAAAACTGATATTGAACAGATACGCGGCGTAAACTGCGATTACTCGATACAAAAGCTATTAGAGAAGGAATTGATAGCCATTGTTGGAAAGGCTGAAGCCGTCGGTCGACCGATATTATATGGCACAAGCCCATTGTTTATGGATTATTTCGGCATTAACTCGGCTAATGAATTGCCTCAGATAAAAGAACTTACAAACGAGAGCTCAACCATTGGTGAGGCTACCGAATAAATTTTCGCTTTTTTTTATAAGAAAATGGATTTTCGTTATTTTTACTGAACGCAATTTAACCCTGATTAAATAGCCAACAGCTTAATATAACTTACTTGAATTAAATATTACCAATTGTTTGAATGATGGGAACGCCAAAGAAACCAGTGAACAAAAAGCCTGCTTCTAAAACTGCCGGCGATAAAAAATCAAGCGGACTGGCTAATAATTCCAAACCGCAAAAAAGGTTTATTGATGATGACGATGACGACGAATTTAACGAGCCCCTTGATGAGCTTGATTATGACTCGTTAGGCAATAGTTATGATGATGACGACGACGATTACAAATATTAATACCCAAAAAGCATTCAGTTTAAACTGAATGCTTTTTTATTTTGGGGCTGATATTTATATTGCATTAACTTTTAATGATCAGAGTGTTGGCCTCTAAAAATCATTTACTTCTCCCCTTTTCTATCTGCCATTACCTTACTTAACATTACTGTTTGCTAACAGCATCCATAAACTCACCGATTGAGTTTTATGCTAAAGTTTAGCAAAAAATAATGTACCTTACATGCTGTCAAACAAAGGCAATAAGTAGCGCCGAACAGGGTTGTGAATACCGTCACCTATCGGCCAAATAAATATTACTAATAATGACTAAGTGTTTTAAAACTGGTTGGATATTCATCTTCTTTTTGACGACATTGCTTACAAGCAGCTTAAGCTTTGCGCAAAAAACACAACCGGATTTCAGGGTTATCGCCTTTTATACTGCCAAGAACGATCAGGCCCATATCAGCTTTGTTGAAGAAGCTAATAAATGGTTTGCACAGGCAGCCGCCCAAAATCACTTCGCGTATGATGCCACCAGTGATTGGGCTAAACTGAACACTAAATTTTTATCGAAATACAAGGTCGTAATATTTTTAGATAGTCGTCCCGACGCTAAAGCACAGCGCGACGCCTTTGAAACTTATATGCGTAATGGCGGCGGCTGGTTGGGTTTCCATTTTTCGGCATTCGCGCTTACACCCTCCGATTATCCGCAGAATTGGGATTGGTATCATAATGAATTCCTGGGCTCAGGCAGCTACAAAAGCAACACCTGGCGACCAACATCGGCCAGCATAAAAATTGAAGACCGCAACCACCCCGTAACCAAAGGCATGCCTGTAATGTTCAGATCGGCACCTAACGAGTGGTATCGTTGGGAGAAGGATCTGCGTGAAAATAAGGATATACGCATACTTTGCGCTATTGATAGTTGTAGCTTTCCGCTGGGCACCGGGCCAAAACCCGAGGAAATATGGCATAGTGGTTATTACCCTGTAGTATGGACCAACACAAAGTATAAAATGGTGTACTTTAACATGGGCCATAACGATATGGATTACGAACACGGCACCAACGAAACACTATCGCACACGTTTGATAGTGAAGTTGAAGATCAGCTGATCATCAACAGCCTGTTATGGATGGGTAGCAAAAACAGTGCTCAACAACAATAAAATTATTGCTTTATTTCGCTCGGCAAAATACCGTAGTATTTCTTGAATGCTTCTGAAAGGTGCGATTGATGTTTGAAACCTACCTCGTAAGTAACCTCGCGCACGGTTAGCTTTTTATCTATCAGTAAATGGCGGGCATGCTCCATTTTAAGGCGGGTAACATAACCGTAAATAGTAGTACCGAAGTAGGCCTTAAAACCACGCTTCAGTTTAAACTCATTCAACCCAACCAAACGCGATAGTACGGGCAGTACAGGCGGATTAACAAACTGTTCATCAAGCAAATCTCGGGCATATTCTACCTTTTCCTGCTCAACGGGTGTAAAGGTATTAGTTTCATTTAACTGGTCGTTCTGTATCTGCTCCATTTGCAGCATTAGCAGCTCCAATATCTTAGCCTCAGTGAAAAGGCGTTTTATCTCGCCTGTTTTGCGACACTCCACAATATCATTGATAATCTGCCTCATCTCATGCGATACCAACAGATCCTTTGCCGAAATAGAAGTGTATTTGCCGTTCTTTATCTCCTCCACAAAATCAGCATGAAGAATGGAGTCTTTATTGATCAGGTGGAAATAATATTCTTTTGAAAGCACCACCAAAAAATAGCTATAGCTAACGCCTTTAGTCAGCTCATATTTTCCGGATAGTGATGGTATATACCTGATGTTATGGCGTGCGCCTCCACGCATTTTTTTGCTGTCTTTATCATCAGTTACGGGTACATTCTCGTAAAATATAAATTGCGAATTAATGGTTTCGCCCTCTATCTCGAACAGGATGGTTGCCTGCTCATCAAACTGCATTTTAGCATGCATCAAAAACATACCGCCCGAACTTAGCATGTAATTCGAGAACTCCTGAACCGGCGGCCGCTTAATGGTCATGCGTTTTTCGGCCAGCGGTGTGTTCGCGTTAAATGTATCGGGCAGTTCTTCAATAAACAGCCAGTCTTCAAACCCCTCTATTTTTGATTTTATATGCATTTAATAATAGTTGCGCCTGCTGTGCCCGTGCCCACACAAATAAACACGGGCTGGCAGGACTTTTTTTGTTTAGTGACTTGAGGTTGTGTATGTATATTAATTAACTATTAATCAGTAATGTGATGATATTCACCAATGCTGAGCACCGATTCAAAAAATCATCAGATGATATTATGCGGGAATGATGTCTTATGAAATAAAGACTTCACCTACACTATTTTTAATCAGTCTAAATAACCAACAAACAAAGGTGTATAGTTTAATCGATAATTCATTACCGAAATCGGGATTATTTTTTACGACTTTGGGACTAACATTAAGCTAAATAAACAATCAAATACCATAAATCCAGAATACATTTCAATCACTAAAAACAATTATTTATATGATTTTCAAATATTTACAAAAAACATAAATACAATTCAGTTTAAATCAACCCTTCCTCCATACCTATCCCAATTCCGTAACACAGACACCCTCTATTTGGAATGCTTATAAATAAGCGGTTCATTTGCGGCATGAAATCATACATTAAAAATGCAACAGGAAGCTTATGTTTAACATTAGGCTTATTATTGTTTGCAAACGGCGCCTTAAAAGCACAGGACGTTAAAGTTGTTAAAGATCTACAAGCTATCTCAAAAGTTTATTTCAGCATAGACAAAGGCACCGTAGTAACCGGGGCAGATACCGCTTCGGCAAACTGGGATATCGCTATACAGCGCACCAATATATTAGTGAACAGCGGCACCAGCGGCAAGGGTATAACAACAGCGCAGTTATTAAAGGATACATCCTTTGATAAGGTAACCGCAGCTCCGGCCGATGGATATATTGAAGATTCGGCAGAAGCCAAGGCCGTGCCACCGGGCACCGGCAAAGGCTGGTATTTATACGATATGACCAATCATACCATTAACCCTGCTCCCGGACGCGTTATTGTAGTAAAAACCGCATCGGGAAAGTATGCCAAAGTCGAGATATTGAGCTATTACAAAAACGGCGATGGCGACCCAAGTCATTACACCTTCAGGTACGCGTTCATCAACAAAGCCAACTAACAGCATCATGAAAAAGCATTTCATTATTTTATGCGTGTTGCTGGCCACGTTGCAAACAGTTATAGCGGCTGTGCCAAAACGCATCATCACCCTGAATAATACACTTACCGAAACAGTTGATGCATTAGGGCTTGGTAAAAACCTTGTCGCGGTAGATGTTACCAGTATTTACCCCGCTTATGTACAAAAACTACCAAAGGCAAGCCGCAACCGTTCGGTATCGGCAGAGGGGCTGTTATCTTTTAGTCCGGATATTGTGCTTGCAGCCTATGGTAGCATTAGCAAAGAGGTTGAATATCAACTAACCGCGGCAAATATTAAAGTGGTACAAATTAAACAGGCCTATTCGCCAGCGGGAACTTATCAACTAATAAAGGATGTTGCTACCGCCCTGCAAGTACAAGCCAAAGGCGAAGCCCTTGTTAAAACATTGCAAGCCAAAGTGAACAAGGCCATAAACTTTGTAAAACAGCACCCTAAAAAAACTAAGGTATTATTTATTTACGCCCGCGGGACCGGTGTAATGATGGTAGCCGGAAAGAATACCAGCGTTGATGCCATGATCAGTTTAGCAGGCGGACAAAACGCGGTATCTGGTTTTGATGATTTTAAGCCTTACACTACCGAGGCCCTTGTTGAATCCAACCCTGATGTGATACTGATGTTTGATTTTGGCCTCAGCAGTTTAGGCGGTGTTGAAAGCACTTTAAAAATGCCAGGCATGGCGCAAACCAACGCCGGTAAAAACAAGCGCATTGTACAAATGGATTCAAACCTGTTGGTAGGTTTCAGTACTCGGCTTGATCAGGCTATACTCCAACTCCATAGCAAATTCTGATGAATAAAAAGCTCTTTTATACATTAGTAATTGCAGGGATAGTATTGGCGGGTATACTTTCAGTTGGCTTAGGGGCGGTAAGCATCCCTCCTGTTGAAGTAGCTACATTACTTTTTAATAAGATGCTGGGTGTTAAGGATGACCAGGCTAATTTGCAGCACGAGGCCATTGTAATTATAGTACGCCTACCCCGTTTGCTGCTTGGCTTGCTGGCCGGTGCGGCATTAGGCATTTCGGGTGCATCTATACAAGGTATATTTCGTAACCCATTGGCCGAACCGGGATTGATCGGTGTATCGGCCGGGGCTTCATTAGCTGCTGTAGCGGTTATCGGGCTTGAGGGCGTGCTGTTCGCCGGGTTGAGTAACCTGCTTGGTTACTACCTGCTGGCATTCGGCGCTTTTGCCGGGGCCGGGGTTACCGCGCTCATCATCTACAATATATCAAAACACGAGGGGCGGCCAAATATCACTACCATGTTGTTGGCTGGCATCGCCATTAATGCCTTAGCCGGGGCTTTAACCGGTCTTATCACCTACCTTGCTTCTGAGCAGCAGTTGCGTAATATTACCTTTTGGCTGCTGGGCAGCCTGGGGGGCGCTACGTGGCAAACCATAATCGCCTTATTACCCTTTGTGCTGATACCTACTATTTTGTTACCCTTTTCGGGCAAGGCATTGAATGCTTTTTCGCTTGGTGAGGCACAGGCCGGTTATTTGGGTATCGATGTAGATAAGGTTAAAAAGCGGGTGATACTATTATCAACCATGGCAGTAGGTTCGGCGGTATCGCTCACTGGTATTATCAGCTTTGTGGGATTATTGGTTCCGCATATTGTTCGCCTGGTAATTGGTGTTGATAACACGCATGTGCTGCCTGCATCGGCTTTATTAGGCGCTTTAATGCTTACCATTGCCGACCTGATAGCCAGAACCATAATCGCCCCTATTGAATTGCCTATTGGTGTAATAACCGCTTTAATTGGCGCGCCGGTATTTTTGTATATACTGATACGCGATAAACGTAAACTCATTATCTGACAACATGCTTACAGTAAACAACATATCGTTTTATGCAGGCCAGCGCACATTGGTGAGTGATGTATCATTCAGTATCAGGCCGGGCGAAATGGTGGCTTTGTTAGGTGCCAACGGTGCCGGTAAATCAACCCTGCTTAAAATGCTGGCGGGGATGCATAAACCGGCTAAAGGCCATGTAGTATTTAACGGCAAAGCGCTTAACGAATACTCCACAACCGAACTGGCTAAACACCGCGCGGTACTTAATCAGCAAAACAATGTAAGTCTGCCATTTACCGTAGGCGAACTGGTAATGATGGGGCGTTACCCCTACTTTAAAAATTCGCCATCAAAAAATGATGAGGATATTGTGAATGAGGTGATGGATGCTGCGGGTATTACATCGATGGCTGAGCGATCATACCTTACCCTGTCGGGTGGTGAACAGCAGCGGGTACAATTGGCACGTTCGCTGGCACAATTATGGGAGCAAAAAAAGGCGCTGTTACTGATGGATGAACCGGTTACGGGCATGGATATATTGTATCAGCAGCAAACGCTGGCTATCCTAAAATCAATGGCGCGCAAAGGGCACATGGTGGTATGTGTATTGCACGATATGAACCTGGCATCCCATTACGCCGACCGTGTGCTGATGCTTAAAAACGGCCGCAAATGGTATGATGGTACGCCGCAGGAAATATTACAGCCCAAGCCCGTGTACGAAATTTTTGAGGTTGAGGCCGATATTGTGATCAACCCATCAACATTAAAACAAATGATAATGCCGCGCGAAGTGGTGTTCAACTATAAACAACAAAATTTAAACCCTACGGATATGGAATCAACACAAAACGCCTTGAAACAAAGGTACACTGAATACAAGGCCGAAAACCCTAAGAAACGCATACGCGAAATAGCAACCGACCTTAATGTTAGCGAGGCTGAACTGGTAGCCACCGGCATTGGTGAAACTGCTATCCCCCTGAAAAAAGACTTTGAGAAATTACTTAAACGCGTGCACGATCTGGGTTATGTAATGGCGCTTACCCGTAACGAATATTGTGTTAGCGAGCGTAAGGGTGTTTACGAAAAAATATCATTCACCCCGCATGCCGGTTTAGTTTTGGGTGAGGATATTGATCTGCGCTTATTTATGCAGAACTGGCAGTTCGGCTTTGCTGTTAATGAGAATGACAGGCGCAGTCTGCAATTTTTTGATAAAGCCGGTACAGCGCTGCACAAGATCTACCTAACAGATAAAAGCAATGAACAAGCTTATCAAACTTTACTGAACGACTTTACCGATAACACCGTGCAAGCTATACAGGTTGCCGCCAAAACAAGCAGACCTAATACCGAAATGCCTGATGATGCCGTACAGATAGGCGATTTTCAAACCGCGTGGAAAGGCATGAGCGACAGCCATGAGTTCTTCGGCTTGCTTAAAAAGTTCAATGTATCGCGCACACAAGCGCTACGTTTAGCACCTGAGGGATTTGCCCGTAAACTCAATGCAGAGAATTTCAGGAAAGCCTGCGAACTATGTTCTGGCGAAAATGTACCGGTGATGATATTTGTGCCTAATCACGGTTGTATACAGATACATACCGGCAACATTAACAAGCTGGTTGAAATGGGGCCCTGGTATAACGTGCTCGATCCGGAATTTAACCTGCACCTGCGCATGGATGCCATTGCCGAAACATGGCACGTTATAAAACCATCAACCGATGGCGATGTAAATTCGATAGAATTGTATGATGAGAATGGCGATATGATATTACAAATGTTTGGTAAACGCAAACCTGGCGTGCCAGAACTTAATGAGTGGCGCGAAGTGATTGCCGGTTTGGAGCCTGTTACCGAACCTATAAATTAAAATCAGGAAGCTCTCCTCGGGCGTTTGCCCCTGCGTTCGGCAACGGCAGCTACCGCATAACCGGCCGGACGCACGGGCTTACGCTTTTGTTGTTGCTGCTGTGGCGGCGCTGATTGCTGAGGCGGTTGTTGCCTGTCGGCCAGGCGTACGCTTATAGTACGATCGTCAATTGTACCGCCATCAAGAGCCTTGATTACGGCAGCGGCGCTCAGTTCATCAACCATATTGATAAATCCGTAACCTTTGCTTTGTCCGCTATTAATATCGGTAATGATCTTAACAGAAGCCACGTGGCCATACTGGTGGCATATTTCAGAAAGCTCGGCCTCCTCCATGTCGCGGGGAATACCCACGATAAAAAGTTTCGTCATGTGTGTTTGCTATATCAGAATAACAACGAAAAGTGTGCCACTAAATTTTACAGGCTAAAAACTAATCGTATCAACCACAAAAATAGAATTAGAAGTGTAATATATACACACTATGCAGATAATTTTATACAGTGCTGACAGTGCAGCAATTACTATTTTACATGCTGCATTAATCGCCCTACAGGGTAACGTAAAAATGTCTGCTCAAAAAACGGCGAATTCTGGTAAATAAACTCCAGCTGTGCAGCCGCACTCTCTGCCATTTTAGGTTGAGCAGTTTTTGCCGAATCCAACTTTCTTTGCATATCGGGGTGTGTTTTAAGATACTCGAAAGCGATATCCTCAAACACATAATCCGAATAGTGTTCTTTTTGCCCCAACATCGAATCAAAAAATCCCCAGGCAAAAAATGAATCCACACCCTGCGGCTCCAAAGTTTCAACAATGTAGCGATTTACAGGCTGATCTGTATAAACCAAATAATCGCCTTTGTAAAACCTCACCTTGTTATTATCCACCGTTTTTAACGATACATCATAGTGCAGATAATGGCCTTCATAAGGTTTGGGCCGGGTTTTGTAATCGGCTATATAATACGTTTGCACAGTAAGCGTGGTATCGTGCTGTAACTGCTGCATGGTTACCTTATTCAGCTTAAACAACTCAATAATTTTACCCCAGGCCTGCGGAATAACATAAACCAATGGCTTTTGTACGGTTACCGTGGGCTTATAGGTGTTGTAATATTTTATCTGCTTTGAGAATGGCTTGCTCCTATCGTAATACAACCTTGGCAACCCACTTATATCGCTTGGTTTATGGCCGGCCTCAAAACCTTTAAAGGTTATCATATCAAACTTATCGGCATCAAGTGCCCAGTTAAGGGCATAGCTTTGCTGTTGGGCTACAGCGGCATCGGTTTGTTTTTTCAGCTCGCCTATCTTTTTGGCATCACGCTGGCAAATATCTATCAGGCTTTGCATAAAAGTATAAGTCGCGTATACCTTTTTATCGTAAGGCTTGAGCATGTGGGTTTCGGTCATGTAACTGATTACGTTATGCTGTGCCCCGTACCCTGTTGAAAACCTCGGCGTTTCGAGGAAAGCTACAATACCCGAGTCGGGTGTTTCTTTCATGCTTTCCACATAAGGCGTCATTTCATAACTACCGGCGGCCATTCGTTTGTATAATTCGGGCGATAGCGTTTTGGATGTATAGTCGGCCAGTATCGGGTTCTGCTTATCCTTTTGAGTTTCTATCAAAGTCATTACATACTGATAGTCAGCACCATTACTCGCGTGATTATCAAGTAAAACTTCGGGCTGCCAGGTATTGAATATCTGCATAAAAGCCAGCGCGTTACGACTATCGGCTTTGATAAAATCACGGTTAAGATCCAAGTTGCGGTAATTCCCTCTGAAACCATAAGCCCGTGGTCCGTTCTGGCTGATGCGTGATACTCCCCTGTTCAGGCTACCATCAATATTATATAAGGCGATGAAGCAAAGCACCACATCATTGGGTAGTTTTTTATTCTTGAGCAAATCTCGGGTAAGCATCATGCTGGCATCAATACCCTCCGGCTCACCGGGATGTATACCATTATTGATGAGTAAGACACGTTTATTCTGCTTTTTTATTACAGCAGGATCAAAAACCCCATTTTTTGAAAGCACCACCAGCGTAAGCGGTTTACCTACATCTGTAGTTCCATAATTTATCAGGTATAATTGTTTAGGATATTGTTTAGCCAGCGCATTGTAATAAGCTATAACCTCGGCATAAGTAGCAGTATAGTTTTTGTCGTTGCTTTTTTCGAATGGTGTTAACTGGGCAAAGGCCGTGATTGAAACGGCAGTTAAAATTATAAATAAGAAAAGCTTTTTTAGATGTGCTGATATGTAACGATGCATGGTCGCAAAGGTACATCCTTGATCAGAATTTTCAGGATTTAAGGATGAACAGGATTTTTTGACCAATTCTCTCCTTTACAAATTATCCAACCTATTATGTCATGCTGAGCCTGTCGAAGCACTCGCCGCTTAGTTAAGCCCACGCTCACCCTTCGATAAGCTCAGGGTGACAGGCCATTTTCTTTTGTAATCAAAATTAATTCTGTAAATTATCAAATTCTGAAAATTCTGGTTCAGACAAACTACAAATAATTCACATAACGCTCCTCAAAACTACCATCATCATACAGTTCGATCAAACCATAACCATTTTGGGTTTCCCTAAGAATGCCATCCCACCAGGCGCCGCTTACCGCACCATCGCATATATAGGTTACATTATTATATTCCAAACGCTCGCGCAGGTGGATATGCCCGCTCAGGCATAGCTTTACATTTGGGTGCTGATAGAACAATTTGATAATTTTTGATACATCGGTATGCATATCGCCACCCAGCATTTGCCATCGGTTAACAATATCATCCTCTATCAGGTTAGTGGCCGTCAATATCGGTATGTGCGACATGATGAGTACCGGTGTTTTAGCATCGGTATTTTTCAGTTCCTGCTCCAGCCAGCTAAATTGCGCATCGCCAAGCTTACCGATATACCAGGTACCATCAATATCCAGATTCACGCTATCCAGTATGATGAATTTCCAGCCATTCTTTATCAGGCTGTAGTATGGCTTGGTGAGTTGTAACTGATCAAGCGAGTATTGCTTGCCGTATACAGCCTGGCCCTTGTTGTTCTCGTTCCACCAAATATCGTGGTTACCTAAACAGTAAGTCATAGGCAAACTACAATCGTTTTTCAGCATATTTTTATACAACTTCCATTGGGCATTGATGGTGTCCATGCTTTCCTTGTTCATATCGAATACGATGTCGCCACCGTTCAATATCATATCCACCTTTGGGGTTTGTTGCTGCACGTGATGCAGGCACTTGGCAAACTTAGCGGGCGCGCCAAGCTCATTCTTTAAATGAATATCAGTTAAATGCGCAACCCGCAATACCCGTTTACGTGCCGGGTTGGGTGCAGCGAATGTTATGGATGGCGCTAACAAGGCCGCGCCAATGGTTTTTAGTACCGATCGTCTTTGCATGGATAGATGTTGATATTTACTATCCGGCAAAGCTATCGGCACAAATTATATTTGACGAGCAATGAATGTTATGAAATGGTTAACTACCTGTACAGGCATCGATGTAACAAACAATATACTTTAGCCAATAAATATTAAAACTATCTTGCAGCACATCAACCCGTTTAAGCTATTAATCATGAAATACGGTATTCCTGTAGCTGTTATACTAATTTTAGGCGCATGGTTATTGATGCCTCCGAGCCAGTCTGCAAAGGCTGATAAACCGAAAGCCGCTGCCAAACCCAACGTTATTGTAATATATACTGATGATCAGGGCACGCTTGACCTGAATATATACGGGGCAAAGGATCTGGAAACGCCTAATCTTGATGCATTGGCAAGGCGTGGTACACGCTTTACTAACTTTTATTCGGCATCGCCGGTATGTTCTCCCTCAAGGGCATCGATGCTTACAGGAAGATACCCGCAACGAGCCCAACTGGCAGGCAACGCAAGCAGCACGCACGATGAGGCGGGTATGCCGGGCAGCCAGTTCACCATGGCCGAACTATTTAAACAAGGCGGATATAAAACCGCGCACATTGGTAAATGGCACATTGGCTACACGCCCGAAACTATGCCTAACCAGCAAGGGTTCGATTACTCGTTTGGCTTTATGGGCGGATGTATTGATAACTACTCACACTACTTTTATTGGGCCGGCCCCAACCGCCACGACCTATGGCGTAACGGTACCGAGATATGGGAGCCCGGCAAATATTTTCCGGATATGATGGTGAGCGAAGCCGGCAAATTCATAGAAGAAAACAAGAACGCGCCGTTCTTTATGTACTTCGCCATTAATAGTCCGCATTACCCGTTGCAGCCCGAGGTGAAGTGGATTGAGCATTATAAGGATCTGCCGATGCCTCGTAAACTTTACGCGGCATATATATCAACCATGGATGAGAAGATAGGGTTACTACTAAAAAAACTGGATGAACTGGGCATTGTCGACAATACCATTATTGTTTTTCAGGCCGATCAGGGGCATTCAAAAGAGGAACGTACCTTTGGCGGTGGCGGATATGCAGGCCGTTATCGTGGTTCAAAGTTCAGTTTGTTTGAGGGTGGTGTAAAAGTACCTGCTTTTATCAGCTGGCCGGGGCACATTCAGGCCAATGCCGTGCGCAGCCAGTTTGCCGCAAATATCGACTGGTTCCCAACCCTTGCCGAATACTGCAACATTAAACTACCTGAGCGCAAATTAGATGGCAAAAGTTTGGTAAAAGTTATAGGCTCAGCCAGGCACGCATCACCGCACCCAATATTTTACTGGCAAAGTCAGGGTTCAAAAACCAACCCGCAATGGGCAGTACGCGAAGGCGACTGGAAGTTATTGCACAGTCCATTAGAATCAAAAGAAAGTGAACTGGATGCCGAAAAGCTAATGCTGGTGAATATGAAAACCGATAGCGCTGAAACCACTAACATTACCGCGCAACACCCGGACGTGGTTAAAAAGCTGCATAAAAAGTATCAGGACTGGATACGGGAAGTGGAAACACAATAAGCGTTATTCATTTTACTTTACACACTTATTGCAAGGGTATGCTAAAGTAAAAGGTTGATCCATGTCCAAAATCACTATCCACCCATATTTTTCCGTGATGATGCTGAATGATCTCGGCACATAGGTAAAGCCCTATACCAAAACCTGATATGGATTTCATTTGATTACCGCTTACGCGATAATAACGGTCAAACAGTTTTGATATATCATTAGGTTTAATACCCATACCCTCATCGCGCACACTTACCTGAACGTTGCCATTGTTTTGCGTGCAGGTAACGTAGATGGTTGTACCAGGGTCAGAATATTTTACCGCGTTACTTATCAGGTTATTGAGCACATGGCCTATTTTATCCTTATCTGCTTCAACAATAACACTTTCAATAGGATCAAAAATTATATTATGGGTTGATATGGTTGCGTTGCATTCCTCGCTGGCCTCGTCCATTAGTTTGGCTATATCAAAGATTTGCTTATCAATATATATCTTTCCTGATTCCAGCCTCGATACATTGAGGAAGCCATTAATCATGGCGGTCATCTTCTTGATCTGCAAACTGGCCTTGCTTAACGCGCCCCCGGTAAACTCATCATCGTTTTTACGGGCGTGCATCTGCAACATTTGTATATACGCGGTTACTGATGTAAGCGGTGTTTTAAGCTCATGGCTTACCATCCCGATAAAGTCATCCTTGCGCTGCTCATCCTTTTTACGTTCGGTAATATCCTGCAAGGTGCCGTTCAAACTTATAGGCTGGCGTTGCAAATTAAACGTGGCTTTACCTTTAGCCTTAACAATACGTGGCATCAAGGTTACCGGATTAATGATGGTATATTCTTCATCATAATTACCGCCCGACTCATAACTGAGCGCGCCTTGTATAGCCTTGATCACCCTGTCTCTGTCCTTATCGGCAATAACATCAGTAGCCAGGTTGAGGTCTATCTCATCAGCGGGCTGCAAACCGAACCATGATTTTAGCAGATCGTTCCCTGAAAAACGGTTTGTACCCGGATCATAATAGAACGTACCTAATTCACCGGCATCAACTGCCAGGTTCAGCATATCCTGCATGTGCATGGTTTGCTGGCGGGCAATCATTTTTTCTGTTATTTCTTCCAGCAAAACAATTATACCGGTTATCTCTCCCCCGGCATTGCGTATGGGTTGATAGATGGAGTTTACATAAGCCTCACGGAGTTTATCGCCATCTAATAGCATCACCCTAAACTCGTTGTTTACCTTGGTGATGCCGGTGTTATATACATCATCAAGCCATTGATAAACAGGCTGCCCATCCAGTTCCGGCCGGGCTATGTGGTGCGGTTTATTGATAACATCTTCCTCTTTTCGTCCCCATATTTTAAGGATGCTTGAGTTGGCAATTTCAATAACATGATCGGGGCCGGCAAGTACGGCAATCCCCAAAGGAGCCTGATCGAAAATACCCAACAAGCGGCTTTCGCTTTCAACCAACCTGTCATTAGAGTTTTTTAATTGTGATTGCGTAATAGCGAGTTCCTCATTCGTGGCCAGCAATTCTTCGTTAGCCGCCTCCTGCTCCTCATTAATTGCCGATAGCTCGCTGTTAAAATCATGCAATTGAACTTCGTTACGTTCAAGCTTTTTGCGGGCATCAACTATCTCGGTAATATCTATCACCGATACCATCACGGCTTCAACACTACCATCAGGATCAAACAGGGGGCTGTAGGTAAAATTAACATATACCTGCTTCAGGTTACCTTCAACGTCTGATATAAAGACTTCGATCTCAGGCACATTTAGTTGCTCGCCTGTATCAAACAGGTTTTTAAGCATTTGCGGAAACGGCTGATCTGCCAGCTCAGGGAAAGCATCCATTAAACGCTTGCCAACAATCTGCTCACGGGTTCGGCTCCAAATGGCCAGCATAGGCTCGTTAGCAATTTCAACAACCAGGTTGCGACCCTTAATTATGGTCATGCCCACAGGCGCGGTCATGATCATTTGAGTGAGGCGATGCTCACTGTATTCTATTTGTTTTTTAAGTGTGTTTTGATCGGTAACATCATTCGCAACGATCATTACACTGATCACCTGCCCTGATGAGTTTTTTACAGGCTGATACACATAATTGTGAAAACCGAAGCCATATTGATCGGTATAATCAATACCTGTAACAGTATCGTACCCCAGTACCGATTCGCCGCTAAGCTTTACGTGTTCCAATATTTGGATAAGCGCTTTCGCCTCATCAGTACGCAAAATATCATTTAAATTTTGGCCGATCGCCTTTTCATCAGTACCCCAAAGTTCAAGTAAACGAGAGTTTGCCGTATCAATATTATAGTTTCCGCTATCAACAACACCAACTGCTACCGGTGCGCCTTCTAATAATATACGTGCCTTAGCTTCGGTAATGGCAAGTTCATCATGAGCAGAGTTAAGCTGCTCGTAAGTACTCTTCAGCTCATCATTCGTAGTAACCAATTCCTCGTTAGTGGCCAGGTACTCCTCGTTCAGAGAATATAATTGCTCATTAGTTGATTGGTATTCTTCGTTTAGGGCGGTTAATTCTTCGTTTGCAAGCGCAAGTTCATCGTTAGTAACCGAATGCTGCTCATTCAGCGACTGTAGTTGCTCATTGGTTGACTGGTATTCCTCGTTAATTGCGGTCAGTTCTTCATTGGTAGCAGCAAGTTCATCGTTCAATTGCTGCTCAATCCGTTCGCGCTCCTCAACCAGTTTCCAGGCCTTTAAACGCTCAGTAACATCTGTAGCGGTATGTAATAAACTATATGTTTGCCCTTCATCGTTTAATATCGGGCGGTATTCAAAATCAAAGTAAAAGGTTTGTACTTTTCCGTCAACCTCAATATCGGCAGGCGAATCCTTAGCTATAAAGCTTTCACCCGTACGCCAAACTTTTTGCAGCAATCCAGCAAATTGCTGGCCTTTCATTTCAGGAATAGCCTCCTCAAATGTTTTACCTATAACTGTCTGGTCTTTCCCCCAAATAGCGATCATGGCATCATTAGCAAAAGCAATATGTAATTGCTCATCGCTGTAAATAGCCATGGCGTCTTTTGATTGCGCCAATACTTTTAGCAGGGCATCACTACCCAATACCTTGTTTTGGTTCATTATAATTAGGGAGAAACAGTGCATAAAGATAATGGTTTTATTATAACGATAATAGATTACTACCACAGAAAAGCACAACCATTGCTTTAAAAAAACCGTAATGTGTTTAAACATTAAAATTAATTATAATTAGTCTAAATAAGATTAAAATAGTTTCTTTGCGCAACATTACCATCACAAATTTATTATGCGCTATTTTTTACTACTCCTATGTTTGTTTAGCTGCTCACTCCCCCTCCAAGCGCAACAAACACCACAAGGTTCAATTTACGGAACCATCACCTCGCCCGATGGCGAAACCATACTTGGGGCAACCGTTACCATACAGGATCGCTCCAGATCAACAACCACTAACGCCAGCGGTACCTATGAATTAAAGCTTGAGCCCGGCGAGTACAAAGTGCTTTTCAGCTTTATAGGTTATGAAACCGCCGAGCAAACCGTTACTGTTGAAGCCGGCCTGCGTATAGAGCTTAATGTTAGTTTAAAGGCATCATCATACGCCTTACAATCCGTTGAGATAACCGGCCGTAAAGAGAGTGGTTATAAAAACACTACCTCATTTACTGGTACAAAAACAGCAACATCCATCAAGGAAACACCGCAAACCATAAGCTATGTTACCAAAGAAACCCTTGACGATCAGCTGGCCTTTAAAACCAGCGACGCGGTAAAAAACATCAGCGGTGTTAACCAGGCATCATACAACAATAACGATTTTATTTTGCGTGGTTTTAGGGCGAGTAATACGCTGATCAACGGTTTACGTATCTCCACACGTGGCTGGGCTCAAAACCTGTTGCCTTATGTTGAGCGTATCGAGGTTATAAAGGGCCCAGCCTCGGCCCTGTTTGCCAATACCGACCCGGGTGGAACCATCAACACCATCACCAAAAAACCGTTGGATGAAAACCGTCGTTCGGTAAACTTTACTACCGGTAGTTTTGATACTTACCGTACAAGTTTTGACTTTACCGGCCCGATGAATGATAAGAAAACCATTCTTTACCGTTTAAACCTTGCTTATCAAAACGCGGGTTCGTTCCGTATGTTGCAGGATGGCTGGGCAATGGTTATAGCGCCATCATTCTCATTTGTGCCGAATGAAAAAACACGCGTTAACTTCGACCTGGTTTACCAATACAACAAAGGCCGTTTAGATCGCGGTCAGCCTATATTTGGCGCCACCTCGGCAGCCGATCTGTACTCAACGCCGACCTCATTCGCGCTTGGTCGCCGTAACGATTACCAGAACGAGCTTAACCTATTCTCCACCATATCATTACAACATAAGTTTTCGGAGAATATCAGCTTCAACGCATCGTACCTAAAATCAATGTATGATGAGGACTTACTGGAGCACCGTACCTCGAACCGTTACGCAATGGACTCGGCAGGTGTAACCATACCTACGCTGATGGAGATGCAAACCATTCGCCGTTTACGTAAGAATTATGTAGATAACATTAGCACCTACTTCAACCTTAAATTTAACACCGGCGATTTCTCGCACCAGGTATTGGTAGGATATGATCGCATAAGCGAGCGTTTCCCGTTGGGTAACTCAACTTACAACGCGGGTGGTTATCTCAACGCGGCAGGCACTGGCACTATCAGTCGTTATGACCCGACACACCCTGAGCGTTACCAGTTCAGAAACGGCGTGCCGGTACCAAACGTACCGTATTTCAATCTGGCTAATCCTGATTATTCTATTTCCGAAATATCGCAGTACATCAATACATCGGCACAGGAAACTCCAAGCCGTTACTTTGTGAATGGTGTATATGTACAGGAGCAATTGAAATGGAAACAACTGCAAATGCTTTTAGGTTTCAGACAGGAGTTTTACACCGATCAGCTCAATTATACCAAGGCCGATCAGCGTAATGTGCAGCAAAAGGCCTTTATACCACGTGTGGGTTTAGTGTATACCCCTATTGAGCCGGTAAGTTTTTATGCTACGTATGTTGAGGGTTATCAGCCGCAATCAGCAGGTACCATTGGCGACCCGGCAACTTTTGGCGGTCCGTTTGATCCGCTGATCAGCAACATGGTTGAGGCCGGTGCTAAAATGGATTTCTTCCATAAAAACCTGTTCGTAACCACATCGGTATATCGTATTGTACAAAACAACATTTTGGTTAATGCTAATGCTGATGACAACCCGGATCTGTTACGCCAGATAGGTCAGCAGCAATCAAAAGGTATTGAACTTGAGGCTTATGGTAAAATACTGCCTAACTTTAGCATTACCGGTAACTTTGCCTACAACATTGCCAAAATAACCGAGAGCGATGACCCGGATGAAATAGGACAGCAAATGTTCAACGCCCCAAAAACACAGGGCAACCTTTGGATGCGTTACAACTTTGTAAGAGGTGCTCTTGATGGGTTCGGTATTGGTTTGGGTACTAACTATGCATCGGTACGTAATACTGATAACGAGGCTTTGAAATTGCCGGCTTATTGGGTGAGCAACGCGGCGGTTTATTATACTATTGACAGGTTTAAGCTGCAAGCTAACTTTAACAACGTATTTAATAAAACTTATTGGGTAGGTGGATTTGACTTTAACAGGTTATTCCCCGGCGCGCCACGTAATACAATGGTATCAATAGGTTATACTTTCTAATAACATACATTTCTATTTATACCAAAGGCTGATATTGATCAATATCAGCCTTTGGTTTTTAAAATGACCGGAACCAGGGCCTGCTGATCAACGGTGAAAATGCCCAGGGTATTGATGACAGGATAACCAACAGACCAATAGTAAACCATATGGCCTGGGTTTTGAATTTATCCTTATCAGTAAGCTTACGTTTGGCTTTTGATGAGCCGATGGCGATGAGTACAATACCGGTAAGCATCATGGTGATATGCTCCATCCCGAAAAAACGCAGATCGCGAATGTGCATAGCCTCTTTAAAATGCTGTAGAAAGTAGCTCACTATCGGGCTGATGAAATATAACCATAGCCCGATTAGCAGTTGCACATGCGCAATGGTGGCGGTAATATGCCTAACCGAATTATCAAACTTTGAATACGGTTTGTTACCCAGCCAGCCACGATATCCGCGGAAGATAGCGAACAACAAACTTATCAGTATCAGCCAGCGGGTTAAGGAGTGTAAGGCTAAAAGTGTGGCGTACATAAATTATTGGGCTTTACGTTTTAATGTGATCACTGCAATTTCGGGCCACATGCCAATGCGACCTTTGAGGCCCAAAAAGCCAAAGCCACGGTTTACGTACAGATACTTACCGGCTTGTTCATACAAGCCCGCCCATTGTTTGTACACATATTTTATAGGGCTCCATTTAAAGCCTAAAAACTCGATACCGAACTGCATGCCATGCGTATGCCCTGCCAGGGTTAAATGTATATGCTGATGATGGCCAAGTGTTACGGCATCCCAGTGTGATGGATCATGCGAGAGAAGGATATTGAAACTATTATCGGGTAACCCGGCGGTAGCCTTATCCAGATCGCCGTATTTATGAAAGCCGCCCTTGCCCCAGTTCTCTACCCCTACCAGGTTAATGGCTTGTCCGGCTTTTTCAATGCTGACAGATTGATTGAGCAATAATTTAAAGCCGATATCGGCATGTACCTGCTTTAAGCGAATAAGGTTATTGTGCTTATCGGTTTCACTATCCCAGCGCACATAATCGCCATAATCATGATTACCTAATACTGAAAATTTGCCGTATTGGGCTTTTAGTCCAGCAAAGGCCGGTATCCAGCGGTCCATCTCGGATGCTTTATTGTTTACCAGGTCGCCCGTGAACAGGATAACATCACTGGCTTGCGCATTGACCAGATCAAGCCCTTTTTGTACACCAGCCGCATTGCTAAAGCTGCCCGAATGGATATCAGATAATTGAGTAATGGTAAAGCCATCAAAAGCCTCGGGCAAATCAGGGAAATATAATGTTTCGCGACGAACACGATAGTAATGCTTGCCACGGGTAATGCCGAATACTACTACTAAAAATATAACCGCAGCTACAGCCATAGTAAGTTCGCTCACCCAAAATGCACGGGGTGGAAAGCCCCTGAAAAGGCGCGTAATATCCTCAACCAATAAAACCGGTAACGAGAATAGCCTCGGCACAAAGATGAGTAACATCAACGCCATTAAGCCGGTGATGATAAGCTGCGCGAACTTTTCGCCCCTGCGCAAAAAGAATAGTGAAGCAATACCGCCAATAATTATCAGATCGATGAGCCTGTAAGCCCAATGTATCAACGGGTTTTCGGTAAGTACCTTTACCGCCTGGAAGAAATAAACATCAGTAAATAACCACAGTATAAGTATGAGTGGAAGTCGTTTTGCCATTTAAAATGAAAATATAAATTGTTATTGAGGCAGACGACCGGCGCAGACAAATATTTTAATGGTTATTGGTTAATGATGATTTAATGACAAAAGCCTAAATTTTAAACTTAATTATAATCGCATTTATCGCCCATTTTATCGGTATTGCCTCCCCTATCATCACAAGCTGAATCAGATGCTGGTTCAGGTTGATACGGGCCGAAACCACCGTTATCCTCCGCTTGTTTTGCGTAAGGTTTACAAGCCGTATCGCCCATTTTGGTTAATGAGCCTGATGTTCGTTTTGATTCCTTGTAGCTTTTTTGTTTGGTTTCAACCAGGTTTACAGTGGCAAATCGCAGGAAGCCAAACAGGTTTCTCCACGGTCTTTGACCCTTGCCCTCGGTTGCGATAAAGGCATCAATGGCGGCTAACAATCTTGGCGCGGCAGGCGAATCAGCAGCTATACCAAACAAGGACAGTCGCGCGGCAGGGCTTTGCAGCTTTTCAGTTCTCAGCAACGCCAAAAACTGTTCTGCAAGTTTTGCATTAGGTATATCATCGCCAAACAGGAATAAAGAAACATCCTCCGGCCCTTTAAAACCTGAGCTTATTATAGCGTCAGAAAGGCTACTATCAATGCCAGGGCTCGCTGTACGGCCAAGCAATTCGCCACCTGCCTCCGGTTCGGGCAAGCTTGTACGTGAACCTACTTTTGATGACAGCAGACCATGCAAACGCTTAGCGCGAGAAAATGAAAGTTGCATATTAGGTTTGGGTTTATCCATATTATCCTCTGGTGAGGCATAACCTACTATGGAGCTTATACGTGCACCATCCTTTACCCGGCTTTCAACCTCGCCCAGCATTTGGGCTGATTGGGTTTTGAGGGTTGGCTCATTAGTATCATTCGCGGTATCAAGGCTAAAATAATACCGTAACGGACTATATTCATCTACATTATAAGTAACTTCTTCTTCGTAATCGCGCGGTTCAACATCTTCAATACATTCGTAAACTATCGGGCATTTACATTCGCGGCAGGTTTCTTTACTAACATCCTGCCCGGGTAAATTGCCTCCAAATGTTATAGTTGGCGTTGGGGTGCCCGTTACATCATTCACGCCAATTGTACCCCTGTAGCCATTTATATCCAAACCCACACTTGGGTCAACCTGTAATTTACCGGTATCAAGGCCTTTGGTTAAATCTACACCTGCACCGCCCTGTATTTTGTCGTTACCTACCCTTACGGTGGCTTTGCCCCCTACTTCGGGTTCAGAGCCGGTGTTTTTAGCGCTGCCTTCTACCGCAATATTCGCCCCAACACCTCCCGGTGCATTAGGTGCAATATTTATATTACCTTTTAAAGTTGCCTCGCCGGTTGTAAAGCTGCTGGGTTTTATATCACCTTCAAGCTTGGCAACTACACGCCCGCGGCAGTATACAATTGTAAAACCGGGATTAGGTTGATAACGCACTGAGGCACTCGATTTTGAAACACTACGTGACCGGCAAGTACACATGTAACGAATCACGGCTATCTTAACCTCATCCTCTCCCCGTTTACCTATCGGGATAAAGGTAGCCCTTGGTTGGGCACCCCGCTGTTGCGGCGATTTAAAATCGGGTTCTGATGTATCTGTAGCTGGTTCGGGCAAAGCCTGGCGCCTTAACGCGGGCGCAGCTCCTGTTTGTATTACCGGTTTGCTTGTGCCCTGAGTCACCTGTTCGGCTACAAGATCGGCCTCTGCTTCTTCGGGTGAATTCACTTCTCCTACGGTCAGCTTATTTTGAAGTTTTGTATTGCCTGCGGATGATTGCTGTATGGTATGCGTTAACTCATGCGCTATTAATTGCTTACCGGCTGTGGTATCGGGCGTAAATTGCCCCTGACCAAATACCACGTTATTGCCCACGGTATAAGCCCGCGCGTTTACTGATTGTGCTGATTCTGCCGCTACTGAATCAGTGTGGATACGAACATGACCAAAACTTTGTCTAAAACGCGATTCCATAAATGAAAGTGTACGATTATCAAGCGAATTCCCGGGCGATTGCAGTGTTTGGTTTACTTTTGAGAAAGATGGTTGCCCTACACCTCCGTTCTCTTTACGTTGCAAGCCTTGTTCTTCTTTCTCACACTCGGCACATTTGCGTTGAATATGCTTTTCTCCTTCCTCCTCCTTAGCGCATGCGGCGCATTTACGCTGAACAACGGCTTGTGTATGCGTATTTATCCAGGGGATTGTATCAGCACCTTTAACCACCTTTTCCGCTACGGCATCGGCTTCCTGCTCATATACATCGCCGGGTTGGTTTACTGTAAGCTTAGGCTGTATGCCATAACGCTGTATTGCTGACGTAACAGCAGCCGCATCACTGGCTTTATTGGGCACAAATGCCTTAGTACTATCGGCTTGGCTTTGTTGGTTACTAAATGCTTGCATAACGGATTAATTAGTAATTATGGTTACTGTGTACCCGGCAAAAAAGTAGTATCAGGCTTATAACAATGGTTTAAATCGGGAATAACTAAAAAAGCAGACAATTAGCTAACAAACAGCAAATTACCCTTTCTGCAATAAATATAAATGTAGCACATTAAATTCAAGATAAAGAAGAATATGATCGATATTTTCCGTCATATTCTTCTTTAGGCTGATCAGACACAAAAAATTATTTTGACTTACCCGATAACGGGATGAACCTTGCCGACAGATCAGGGTCGGCCATTGTTTTATCAAACGGGAACATCGGTCTGATTATACGCTTGTAAGGTAAATGCTCAATATCCTGATCAACGCCGCCCGGCGTTAAGGCCAGCAGCCAGTCGGCACGCATGGCATACAATTCAGGTTCCAGATAACCTATCTTAACAACCACAATATCGGCCTTGCGTGGGTTGAGGCCAAGGCGGGTAAAATCAATTTCTTTATGATAGGGCTTGCGCTTTTTGGTAACGATAACGTTTACGCTGCCAACTTTTACCACAACTTCAACCTCGGCATCCTTATCGCCATAAACAATGGATTCTACCGTACCTGTCAGTAATACCGGCGGAGCATAACGCGCATCAACGGCAGCGCCCGCCTTGCCGCTTACAGGATTGCCAACACCTGCCGCTATGGCCTTTTCAACCAGCTCCGGACCGGGTATGGATGCATAGATGAGCGACTGACCGTTGGCCGATTTAAACTCAGGCCGTTTTAATATTTCGGTCAACGTCCAGGTAGCATCACCTGCGCCGCCAGCCGTTGGGTTATCGCCCGAATCACTAATATAAAATGGATGTTTGGTACTTGTCACGGCCTTATCAAGGCAGTATTTCAGATCTCCGGTTGGGGCTACAAATGCGAACTCATCGCGCTTATCCCAAAAACTGCGGGCCAATTGCTCGGCAGTGGCCTTTACCTTTTGCTGATCATCACCCGTAACCATTACTACCGCGTGGTTGCGTGGTTCATCGGCCCAGGCGTAGCCAATCCAAATGGCGGCATCAATTATACCGGGTTGTATGGCCGCCGGTGCAACTTGCTGATAGATGCTTTTTCCGGGTTCAATACGGGTACTTGTTTTTTCGCCGGGTAGCAATATAGGTACAGGTATCCATGCCTTGTAAGCCGGTTTACCTTTGCCACTGTTTATACGATCGATCAGGTTTTTAACCGCGCGGGCTTTGGTTTGCATGGCATCCTCATGGGGTGCCATGCGGTAGCAGGTTATCAGGTCGGTATTTTGGGCCAAACGTTTTGAAACATTGCCATGCAGATCCATAGAGGTTGATATAATGGTTTTATAACCCACTACTTTACGAATGCGCTCGATGAAATCACCTTCCGGATCATCCAACCCAACAACACTCATGGCACCATGTATATCATAGTACAACCCATCATAAGGCAAATGCTTTTTCAGTGAATCGAGGGTTTTGTTCACTAAAGATTCATAAGCCTCGCGGGTAACCGCGCCACCCGGCAGCGATTTACCTACTACGGTTGGCACCCAGTTAGCTTGTTGGCACAATGTTGAATCGGCAGCCATGAAGGGATACCTTGAAAAAACATCGGCAGCATAGGTGGCATGAAAAGCAGCCTCATCTGTTAATGCAGGCGAAAACGTGCTCGATTCAATACCTAACCCGGCAATGGCTATTTTGGGGAGCTTTTGCGTTGAGGAATGCTTTTGGGGTAACGGATGTTTATGATCATTACGGGCAAAAAGTGATTCCGAAAAAAGAACTGTAAGGGCAATAACAACGCAAAGTTTCCGCATAGTAAATCAGTGTTTAAGTGTATTAAATCGCACATTATCTTACTAAAGCATAAGTTAGTAAAATCTTTTGAAAAGCAGCTTTTGCCATCATTATAACTTTGGGCATTCTATCTTTACAAAGTAATACAACATGCTTATATGCATATTATACCATCTTAACTCATGGCACAACACACTATCATAAAACACTTTACCGAACTTACCACAACCGAACTATACAACATTCTTAAGCTTAGAAGCGAAGTTTTTGTTGTGGAACAGAATTGCCCTTACCTTGATCCTGACGATAAAGATCAGCAATGCTATCACCTGATGCTGTATGTTGATAACCAATTGGCCGCGTACGCAAGGTTGTTACCCGCGGGTGTATCCTACAATGAAGTATCAATAGGCCGTGTGGTGACCTCACCCCAATTTCGTGGCCAGGGACTGGGCGAAAAGCTGATGACTACCACCATTAATGCCTGTTATGAAAAGTTCGGTCGATCCCCCATACGCATTGGCGCTCAGCTTTACCTCTTAAAATTTTACAGGTCGCTTAGTTTTGAGGAGGTTGGCGAACCATATGATGAGGACGGTATACCGCATATTGAAATGGTGAAACCGGTTTAGGGTGTACCTATGTAGGCACACTGTAAATATCTGTAACAGTACACTACAATTCAAGATATTTTGACAGCTTTGCCCCGATGAATAATCAGACAGGCGAAAAACAAAGCCATATAAAATATTACACAGCAGGCATAGTCGCTTTCGCTATCTGGGGTTTCTTCAGCTTTGTGCTGAAGCCATTGCACGCTTATGCCTCGTTAGATATTTTGTTTTACCGGGTGTTTTTATGCACTGCCATAATGCTTGTTATAGCTATTACAGCAAAGCGCCGCGTACTTGCCGAGAACATACAGCATTTCAAATCGCTACCTGCATCCGAGAAAAGAAACAACCTTATGCTGAATATTGGTGGTGGTATCTTTTTAACGGGTAACTGGTTCTTCTTTATTTATGTGATGAACCACATCAGCATCAAGGCTACATCGCTGGCTTACCTTGTATGCCCCATACTCACCACATTGCTCGCTTTTGTATTTTTAAAGGAGAAGCTGAACAGGTTGCAATGGGCAGCCATACTACTCAGCGCGGCAGGTTGCTTGCTGCTATCGCTGGGGCATTTAATGGATATGGTATTCAGCATGATCGTGGCCTTATCATACGCTTTGTACCTCGTTAGTCAGCGGCGTAATGTAGGGTTCGATAAAACTTTGGTACTCACCTTTCATTTCCTGGTATCGGCATTGCTGCTGTTGCCACTTTATCCATTTTTTAGCGAGGCATTACCAACAAGCATGGAGTTTTATATATACATCGGCATCATATCAGTGTTGTTTACCATCATCCCGTTGTTTTTAAACCTGTATGCTTTGAAAGTTCTTACCTCATCAACGGTAGGTATGCTGCTCAATATCAATCCTATCATCGGGTTTATTATTGCCGTAACAGTATTTAAAGAGCATATTGACCAGCTACAGATTATCGCTTATAGCATCATCTTTATCTCGGTGATCATATTCAATATTCGCCCACGGCTAAGAAAACAACAGCCGGAACAGTATTAATGTCCCGGCTATCGCAAGTTATTTTTGATAGATATTGATCACAACCGGCCCAAATAATCCTGAGGTCTGCAATTTTGAGGTTGGTTTATATGGGTTGTATGATAACCATGTTTTTCTTTGATCCTGGGGCAAAGCCGCATCCCCTATCAGCCTGTTAACCCAGGTGTTGGTTACCGTTATCTCGATGGTATTTTGGCCACGTTTTAAAGCTTTGCTTATCTCTACACGGTAAGGCGCTGTCCATGCGCTGCCCACATCCTGACCGTTTACTTTTACCTTAGCCACAGCCGTTAGTTTATCCAGATCGAGGTACGCGGCCTGGCCGGGTTTAACGGCATCAACTTTTAACATTTTGGTGTATACCGCAGCGCCTGAATAATACTTTACTGAATCATTTGCTGACTCTGCCCAATTAGTAAGGCTATTAAAAGTTAGCGGCTTTTTAGGGCCACGTTGCGCTTCATCAAATTTAACTGTCCACGCTCCGGCTACCGGTATGCTTTTTATTGGCGCCGGGAAGTTTTTAGCTGTAGCTACAGGAGCCGCGCCTGCCTGTTTTTTGAATACGATGAACACGCTCTCATTAACATCTAACTCAAGCGGAACGCTGGTATATCCATTTTTCGCGATATACTCAACCAGATCCGTTTGGGCACCTGTTACTGCCTGCCATAGCTCCGGCGCTTTACCGCTTACATGAAACTCGGGTTTTATGCTGATACGCCCGGTGGATTGATTGGTTAAAAAGTAAACATCACCATCAGCCAGTTTGCGGTGCAGAAAGGCTACGGAATCTGTACCCAATTTTACATCAGGTTCAGTTTTCAGGCCATTAAGTGCCGATCGCAAGTCTTTACCGTTGATCACCATACCTTTACCGTAGGGGCGCATCAGTGAATCGGTTTGCCCGGTTCCCCATAACTCATCAGCCAGGGCTTTTACCTTGTCATCGGCAGCCGGATAGCCTGCTAAACTTGGCGAACGTAACGGCTTTGGCCCGAAAACCACACCGCCATTCTTTACCAGCTCGGCTATTTTTTGCAAAAGCTCCGGTCGTATAGTTTCCAGTTTGGGGAGTACAAGTACTTTGTAGCTCATACCGTCGGGCAGGGTGTAACGGCCATCATTTACCGCAAAACGGTGCATGATCACCTCGCCGTTCACATAATCAAAGGAGTAACCTTTTGGTAAGGCCGGAGATTGTATACCGGTCATTTTCGGGGCATCTTCACCTATAAAGTAAGCTATATCCGCTACGTATAAGCCTTGTTGCAGCAGGTAGTTCGTACGTTTAAGGTATTTTATAAAACCGCCCATTTCATAGTACCAGGTATTGTGCCTGTTAAATTCACTGCCAAAACCGGTATTAATTCCAGGCACTTTATCCTCTGATGGCTGGGTTATGTATACATGCAACAGGGTGTTATTGATACCTTCGGCAAAAAAGCGATCACCGCGTTGCTTCATAAGCGCAGGGTAACGTACATAAGTTCCGCCACCTGCCGTGAATGATTCGGCTGATACCTTTCGTTTACCATAAATGTGCGCCGATGATGAAGCCGCCCGGTTTTCAATATTACCCAGATCGCCCTCATTCCAAAACTCACCGCCTATTTCGTCAGACTGCCCGCCGTACTGCAAAAACTCACCGGGAAAGCCCCAATGCCCGTAATTTTCCAACCAGGTGATTAACCCATGCTGATGGCTTACCTCACGTAAACCAGCCACGTATTTGTGCGCCACGTTATCAGCCACCAGGCGGCGTACATCCCACAAAAACCGATCAGACCGATCCTGGCTGCCAACCACTGTGCCCTTGAACACAGGCAAGTATGGAACCGGGTCATAATTATATTTATCCTTGAACTCCGCTATAAAATCATCACTCCAGTTTTGGCCGCCGGTTTCATAGCTATCCTGCACGGTTACTTTCCACGATTTTCGGTCTGCCGCCGGTATGCGTTTCATTATCTCGCCCAGGTAGCTGTCAAAATGGTAAGCCGCGTGTTTCTTGCTCATTTTATCAACCTCAAGGCCCGTACCCGCCGGTGATGCCGGTGAATTGGTTACCAAAGTTGAGGTCATGCCTGTACGCATGATCAGCCAGTTACCTTTTGGTGCTTTCCAGCGCAGCATGCCACTGGTATCCATGTTCGCTGAAATATCGATCACCTTATCGGGCGAAACAACGTATCCGCTGTTATCAGCCGCCGCTTGTACCGGCCATTGATATTCATTCCAGTAAGGCAAAGGTGTAGGGAACATTTTTGCCAGTACCTTTTCAGGATAACGCTCCACTTTTGGTATGGGCGATAATTCAATACCTGCTATACCACTCCCCTCGTTATAACCATTAAATACCAGCCTGAACTTTTTTGACTTTACGGTTTTGAATGATACTATTATCGGCGCGTAGGGATCAAAGCCCACGTTCAGCGCATCGTTCTGCCTGTCAATATTACACTCTTTTATTGTTTGATAGCTATTGTTTACATAGGCCTGCAATGTAGTTTTGGCAAATGTCGCGTGCTTAGGTGGATAAATGGTCAGGCTTTGCATAGACTGCTCTGCTTGAAAGGTCAATTCTATTTCCTGCTTGCCACTTTTATCAAACACTATGTCCTTACTATTCCCATCAACCAACAGATCGTTTATACCATTTATAGCGGGCGAAGCTGTTAATGTGGGTTTTACTGCAATTGCAGCATCGGGTATAGGATAAGTGATCAGCCGCTGATCCTGAAATTGGTTAGTGGGTTTAGGCAGTATCATATCTAACTGCTTACCACCCTTAACCTTTGTTTGCGAAGCTGTTAAATAGCGCATGGATTGCTCCGGCTTTATCCACGGGCCGCCCGATTGGCTCCAGCCCGGGCTATTGAACAAACCGATATCTATATTAAGTTCAGTAGCTGTTTTCAGAGCCGTATGCAAAATATCCCACCACTCATCAGTAAATATTTTAACCTTACCATAGGGTGTTTCCTGCTGGGACAGGCCGATGTTGCCAATGAATGCCCTGTTGATACCCATTTTCTTCATGGAATGCAGGTCTTTTATCACCCCTTCTTTCGAGATATTATCTGATATCCAATACCAATAAACACTGGTTTGGATGGTATCGGGCGCGGTAGTGAAGATGGCACCAATTTCATTAAACGATGGTTCGCTACGCTGTTGGGCTGTAGCATTTAATGAAATTAAAGATACACTTGCACCGGTCAGTATTTTGTAGAAAAGATTCATAGGATAGCTTTTAAACCTTTGCGTTTATAATTCCTTAAAAATAGATTATAAATCGATTAAACAAAGCCTCATTTGAAAGATTCTCTCTGCTAAGCATTTCAACCAGTATACTTTCGGCCTTACATTTTGCTCCAAAATGTTTCCAGATTCCCTGGCTATCCTTGCCTAAAAAATTTCCATGTATATTATTCTTTTCATCATAGCCATTATATCCTTTGGCATCAGTGCTATTTGCGGTGGCGGTGCGAGTTTTATACTGTTGCCTGCGCTTGGTTTGTTGTTGCCGGGGTTGCAAGTTCCGGCGGCATTATCAATTGGTACCGCCGTGAGCAGTGTTTCACGCATTATGGTTTTCAAAAAACATGTACGCTGGGATATCGTAGCCTGGTTTGTACCTCCTGCCCTGCCGGCGGTATGGCTTGGGGCTAAATTGCTCAGCAACATTAATCCGGTTTTGCTGGAGTTCCTGATCGGGCTATTTCTGGTGGTTAATCTCCCGCTTATCTTCCGCAAGGAGAAAAAATCATCAGGCCGAAACCCCAAATGGGTATTGCTGCTGATAGGCGTTGGCACCGGGTTTATCTCCGGTTTAACAGGTGCAGTCGGACTGCTTTTCAATAGGTTTTACCTCACTTACGGCCTCAGTAAAGAGGAAATTATTGCCACACGGGCGGCTAACGAGTTACTGCTCCATCTCATCAAGATCGTGCTATACGGCATGTTCGGTTTACTGACCGCGCAGGCATTGGGGGCAGGTTTCGCACTATCGGCAGCGGCTATAATATCGGCCTGGTTAATGAAACGTTTGCTGAAGTATATTTCAGAAAATGGTTTCAGGCGCACCGGTTTTATTGCAATGGTGCTTTCAGGTATTATCATGCTGGTTAATTCAGGGTATACGCTTTATAATAAGGAGAATGTGCGGTTATCCATGCAAAAGTTAGACAAAGGCATGGAAACCAAACTAAACTGGAAAAAGCGGAGCTTTACGCTTGAGTTTACCTTTGATGACGGATTTGAGGCTGAGAAAGCGATACGCTTTAATAATCTGCCAGCCGACAAACAAGTACGGGTTAAAGAACTACAGCAAACCGGCAAACTTGTGTTGCTTGAGGTAGTTTATGGTTGGGGACGAACATCGTACGAGGCCTATTTTATCAAAGATAGTCGCCTTATTGTTCATGATCTTTAACCCCGTCAAATTACAGGATCATCATCAACGAGCCTCCGATAATTAAACAGGCCGCTATGCCGTGTTTAACGGTAAGTGGTTCTTTTAAAAAGATCACCGAAAAAATGATAACAAGCGCCACACTCAATTTATCAATAGGCGCAACCTGGCTTACTTTACCCAATTGCAAGGCCTTGAAATAACATATCCACGATAACCCGGTAGCGGCGCCGGATAACGTAAGGAATAACCAATTCACCCTGGTCATACTGCCAATGGCGGATATTTCTCCTTTAAACAATGCGATACCCCAGGCCAGTACCAAAACAACCGTGGTACGAATGGCCGTAGCCAAATCAGTATTTACTCCGCTGATACCCACTTTGGCCAAAATGGCCGTTAACGCGGCAAACACCGCGGACAGGAGTGCATATATCCACCACATAACTTTTTTTAATTTAGATGTTCAGATTTTCTCCAAAATTACAACCTAAATTTGGAGAAAATCTGGAATGAAACTGCTTGTTATAGAAGACGAAAAGGCCTTGCGGGAAAGTATCGGCGATTACTTTGCCGATGAGGGCAGCATTTGCGAAATGGCGCACGATCACGCATCGGCAATGGTAAAGGTAAATCTCTACAGGTACGACTGCATTGTTCTGGATATTAACCTGCCCGATGGTAGCGGCCTCGATATACTCCGGCATTTAAAAAAAGAAAGACTGAGCGACGGAATTCTCATCATATCAGCACGAAACTCACTGGATGACCGCCTGACAGGGCTTGATCTGGGTGCTGATGATTATTTAACCAAACCATTCCATCTGTCCGAGTTGCGTTCGCGCGTGGCGGCGATAGTAAGAAGAAAAGCCTTTGACGGCAATAATGAGCTTAGTTTTAATGAAATAGATATTGATTTGCTGGGCAAGGAGGTTAAAATAAACAACACTCCCCTAAAGCTTACCCGTAAGGAGTATGCCCTGCTGCTTTACTTTATCACTAACAAAAACAAGGTGGTTTCAAAAAACGCCATTGCCGAACATTTGTGGGGCGATAGCATGGATGTGGCCGATAACTTCGATTTTATTTACTCACATATCAAAAATCTGCGTAAAAAAATGCTTGAAGCGGGCGGACATGATTATATTCAGGCGGCCTACGGCCTCGGATATAAATTTACAGCGATATGAAACTGCTGACTCGCTATAACCGGCTAACCATTATGGTTACCATCATGATAATGGTGGTTGCCGCTGTAGTTTACTATTTTACCATAACGCTGGTACTATCAAAACAGGTAGATAAAGCCCTGATAGTGGAAGAAAATGAGGTGCAGGAATATGTAGCGGTAAATAATGCTCTACCACACATATTTACCACCAACCATCAATCCGTAACATTTACTAAAACAGCCAATAAATTACCACGAGCCATACGTGATACCGTTTACCAGGAGCTTAAAGGTAACGAGATTGAACCGGCCAGGGTATTGTACACCAACGTACAGGTTGCCGGGCAAAATTACCTGGTAACGGTTATACAATCAACAGTGGAAACCGAGGACCTGCTTAAGTTGATATTCGGCATCACCTCGGGATTGATATTCACACTATTGGCGGCTTTATTTTTTATTAACAGGTTCATTCTATCCAGCATCTGGCAGCCTTTTTATGTTTTTTTAAATCAATTGAAAGGCTTTAAAGTTGCCGAGAACACAGGCATTCCGGCTATAGCTTCAAACATTGATGAGTTCAGGGAATTAGATTCGGCTGTGAGTATTATGGCAGCAAGAGTTAAGGATGATTACCATACCCTGAAAACTTTTACCGAAAATGCATCGCACGAGTTAATGACGCCTATTTCCATCATGAATTCAAAGCTGGATAGTTTTGTGCAAACCGGTGAGTTTACTGATAACCAAAGTAAGATACTGAATGATGTTTATGGCTCATTGAACCGGCTTACACGCCTCAACAAAGCAATGCTGCTATTGGTAAAAATAGAGAACGGTCTTATTAACGATGAAAAGGAAATAAACCTGAAAAAGTTGACAGCCGATACGATTACGCAATTTGAGGAGTTGACCGATAATCTTAACATCGAAATATCTTCTGATCTGCATGACCATACCATCAAAGCCAACCTGCCGCTTATGGAGATACTGCTTAATAACCTAATTGGCAACGCCATAAGACACAATAAAACTGATGGACAAGTAAGTGTAAGTCTTGACAAAAAGGCCTTGCGTGTAATTAACACCGGTGATAACAAGGCGCTGATATCGCAGGATATTTTTCAGCGTTTTCATAAAGCTTCAGCTTCTGAGGGTACAGGGCTGGGGCTCACCATCAGTCAGCAGATATGCGATAACTATGGCTTTAAGCTCTCCTACTCATTTGAGGATGGCAGGCATCAGTTTACCATATTGTTTTAGGTAGATAGCGAAATATCACTCTGCGTTAGCCAATATTTTAGCCAGCAGGGTTTTTAATTGCATGGCTTCATCCCAGGTTATACCTATATCACTAAGGCGTTGCTGCATACGGGGTACTTCGGCTTTTAATGCTTTTCCCTTTTCGGTGAGGCATATTACAATACTCCGCTCATCAACGGCTGATCGTTCTCGGGTTATTAATTTAAGCTCCTGCATGCGTTTTAATAAAGGCGTTAAGGTGTTTGATTGCAGCATCAGCTTACCGGCAAGCCACGACAGGTTAACACCATCATTCTCCCAAAGTACCATCAACACCAAATATTGCGGATAAGTTATCTCCAACTCATCAAGCACAGGCTGGTAGCACTTGGTTACCGTGCGCGATGCAGCGTACAAATGGAAACAAAGCTGGTTTTCCAGCTTCATCATATCAATGGGTTCGGTTTTTTTGCTCATGTTTTCGCTCTACTTAAACACAATATACAAAGCGCCCGCAAACAACGGACGCTTTGTATAAAAAATTCAATTAGGCTACCTCTAACTCAACATCAATATTACCACGGGTAGCGTTCGAGTACGGACAAACCTGGTGAGCACGCTCAACCAATTGCAAGGCCTGCTCTTTTTCAATACCCGGTATAGTTACTGTTAGCTTCACTTCTAATTGAAAAGCGCCACCTTCTATCTGGCCTATACCTACAGTAGCCTTAACTGATGTAGCTGATTCCGGTTTTATTTTGGCCTGACCTAATACCAGGTTGAGCGCACTATCAAAACAAGCGGCATAACCCGATGCAAATAATTGTTCGGGGTTAGTATAGCCTGCGCCATTTCCGCCTAACTCTTTAGGCATACGTACTTCCAATTCTAACACACCATCTTCGCTGGTTACTTTACCATTACGGCCACCTACCGCGGTGGCGCTGGTTTCATACAATGTTTTCATAAATTAAATCGCTTAAGATTATATCGTTTACGATACAAATATATAAACTGTTTTTAACACCTAAGTATGATCACAGATAATTTATATTCAGATGACGAATGGAGCAGTGAGTATCCGGAATAATGGCTTGGTTAATTTACAAACCACAATATTCCTAAACGGGTTATTTTAATAGCAAATAGGAATTGCTTTACTAAAACATTCTAAAAAATATCTCCGTAGAAAGCAGTATCTAAGTTTAACTTTATGGTGAAAATTGTTATTTCAGCCCTGGTGGTTGTGAATGCAATGGTGATACTTTCTAAGAGCTATATCCCAAACAGAAAGTAATTATCATTGCCAAAGAATTTTAAGCGGGTACATTAGCATGCCCGCTTATTTTTTTAAAGAACTTTTCAAGCCCCTACTCACCTATAATGTATGGCCCCTTCCTGTTCCACCCTATTTTAAGGTTTGACAGGTACCAGGTTTTACCCTTATCATCATTCCCCTGATAGAACAGGTAGGTATCGCCGTTATCATCTTCATAAATACAAGGATGGCCGGACTCGCTGCTGTTCCAGCTTCCGGGTCTTCCATTAGCCAGAAAGGGTTTATCGGATAGGCGTTTCCATTTAACACCATCGCTACTTACCGCAACACCAATTTGTTGGGGCATGTTATTGTATGAGCCTGCATAAAACATATACAGTTTATTGTTGCGTTTGATGATGCTTGCACCCTCAATACATTTACCCTCCCAGGCCAATTCAGGCTCGAGTATGGAGTTGTTGCTGGCCTGTTGCCAGTCATCCTTTTTAAAATTTGTTGATGATGGCGCCACGGCTACACCCTGTTTTTGAATCTCACCAGCCTTATCACGGGTGGCGAAATATAGAAAGTAGCGATCTTTGTACTGATATATCTCAGCATCTATGGCCCGGCCATTTGTCCAGTCGCCTGTTGGGAAGAATATTGGATTGGTTTCGTCGCGTGTAAAGTTCACCCCATCGGCCGACCATGCATGGCACAGCGCATCCTTCGGTCCGTTTCCGTACGTTTGGTAAAACAGGTGTACCTTCCCTCCTCTTAGTATGGCACCGGGTGCGCAAAGTCCGCGCTGTTCGTAAGCGGCTTGAGGCTTTATTTCGGCTATCTTTTTCCAGTTATACAGATCGCTGCTTTCGGCTATACCAATGTTCCATCCCTGCATACCATCATTTTTGTTCTGGAACATTTGCTTGGAGTAGTACATCAGGTATCGCCCCTTAAACTTAACCACAACCGGATCTTTAGCTATGAAAATATCATTGCCCGATGTATCGGTGAAATACATTTTGGGCTTGCTTTGCGCGGATACATTCAGCGAAATAGTCGCTAAAAATAATATCAGGATCAATTGTTTCATAGGTTTGTTTTTGGTAGATGAATATGAGTTTAGCGATGTAAAATCCGTTCATATACTTTCACATCAATATATCTCTATTTGACCTTTACATAGGTTTCAATAATTTCCCTGTTGATATTCAAACTATCAATTTTTTCAATTCCTTTTTGTACCAACGTATCTCCATTGAACTTCACGTTGAAAACAAAATCCCTGCCTTCCCAATCACGGTAATTTAAATACGCCAAATGTTCGGTGTAAGTATCGCCTTTAAAATCATAAGTACCGCCACCGGCAGTATAGGCTACATTTTTGCCCTTACCCTTTTGCAGATCGTGCCTTAAAAAAGCGAAGTGCGTGGCGTTCAATATCTTTATCATTTCCTGTCCCTCAACAGGATAATCCTTCACTGTATCACCTTTAGTAATTGTTAAGGCTGATACTAATTTCCAGGTACCAACAATTTGCGAGGTTTCAGTGGCTGTATCTTTTGCCGGTTTTTTATCGGCACAGGCTGATAATAATATTGAAACCGATAGTAGAGAAGCGATTAATTTCATTGGTTTATATGGTTATATGTTAAAAACAATAGGCCAAAAGTAATTATTACTTCCGGCCTATCGTTTTTTATTGACTCTTAAAAAGAGCTAAGCAATCTGTTTACTTACTGTTCAGTTTATCTGCCAGCATTTTCATATAGAAGCCACCTATTACACTGCGTGCTTTAAAATTGTCGCGTATGCCGGTGTTTGAATCGTAAAAATCATTCAACGGTACGCGCGATTGTGTTTCGAGCGCATGTCTGTAAACCGGAGTTACCAAAGCCTCAAACTCTGCACGGGTTGGGGCAAATGTAGCGGTCCATAATATCCAGTCGTTTTTAGTGTATGCCTTTCTGCTATCCAGCGGTATACCAAATTTATTTTGCTTAGTTAAGTAATACTTGGTTTCGGTATCATATATCTTTTGCGGAAACAAGTTTAGTTTTAACACCTTATCCCATACCAGGTTATATTTTTGGCTCCAGGTATTCTTGTCGTCAAAGGTAAGCGCGTAATGGTCGCCTGCCTCTGCCATTTCCATCCATTTAGGCACCATGCCCTCGGCAATAGCACGATATTTTTTAGCCGTTTCGGTTTCGCCTAATGCTTCGGCTATTTGTGCATAGCAGGCAATACCTACTATTGCCTTAACTGATAAGTTGGCATTACGCGCCAAGTGACCGGCAAAGTCATCCGTACATAACTGTGTTTTTGGGTCAAGACCTTCCTTTACCAAATAATCAACCCAAAGAGTAAGGGTTTTCCAGTGCTTTTTAGCGAACTCCGCATTACCTTGAGCTTTAGTAATAGCAGCGGTAAGTATGATCATATTGCCTGATTCTTCAACCGGCATAGGCTCACCATAAGTTTGGCCGTTAGCTTTAGGATAGGTACCCAGATCGTGCGCCGCCCAAGGGTGCGGGTATTTACCGCTCTCGCTAAAGTAAAATATACCGTTAAGCATACCTTGCAGCAGTTCCGGTTTGTAAATAAGGTATAATGGTGCGGATGGATAAGTTACGTCAACCGTGTTAATAAAACCACCGCTGTTATTTTCTTTAGACAACCACAGTATCTCACCATCCGGACTTTTCACCAATGTATGTGCCGCGATGCTTTGGCGATAAGCCAGTACACACAGGTGCGCGTACTCTTTACCACCTGATTTTAACGCATCAGCGTAAACCTCTTTGTTAAAGGCAGCACACTGTTGCATAACTGTTTTATAATCGGCAGCGGCATTGGTTAACTGGCCTTCAATGGTTTCTTTACCTGAGTTATTCCACCACGGCCTTAAATTGGTATTGAAGTATTGAATGGCGTATATTTCATCATAACCCAACTCCACAAAGCGCTCAACCGGTGCTTTACCAACCGAACCGAAAGGCACCACTGTATTTAATGAAAGTGATTTACCTTTAGCTATTGTTGATACTGACGATCCTTTTCTGAATGCATCCGCAGCCTGCCCTGCTGTTGTAATAAATTGTGTAGCGCCACTGGCTTTAGGTGCAGCTACATAGAAGTAGCCCCAATCAATACGCATATCGTCGGCGCCTTTTTGTAGTATAGGCTGCTCAACGGTTCCGGTTTTCAGGATAGATAATTTATCGGTAGCATATTTTTTAGCGGTTACCTCCTGCGATGGCCTGAACACCGCGATGTTTGACGAAGCACCCAAAAATACTTTTACCACGTGCGATTTACCATCATTAGCTTGCACGCTGTAAGTAATGTATGATACCGGGCGCGACAATAAAGCCAGATCCTTCATCAATAAAGGCGAGGTAAATATAAGTTTCAGATCAACCTTACCGGCGGTGAAATTGTAGATGGTTTGTGTAGCAGTAACTTCCACATCCTTTTGCTGAGCCAGTTGTACTTTGGCAGCGCTTGCATTTTCTTTATCAACCAAACCAAAATCAAGGAAACGGCCACCGGCGGTATTCAGCAGGTGAATAGCGATGATGTTTTTACCCGCTTTCAATTCGCTTTTGCTGATCGGGAAGTATTGGAAAGTGTTTGTCCAGCCAGCCTTTTCATATACCTTTTTACCGTTCAGGAAAACCTCCACGTTATCATCGTGGTTCATTTTCAGTAACAGATCATTAATACTTGCTGGATTGGCAATATTGAACGCTCTGCGAACCCATATATCATGCGATTTCCAGAGTGTTTTAACATTGTTAGCATCATCACCAATTGGTGCCGAGCCCGATTTCCAGCCAGTGGCGGCATAATCTGCCGATGTCCAATCACCTTGTGGTTCGGTTTCGGTATAGTTAACGGTGTATGGTGTTTCGTCTGATGTACCCAGAATCATTTTGTAGTTGGCTTCCTCTTTACCCATAAAACGGTAAATGTTACCATCAACATTGATGAGGCCTAAAAGCGAATGATCGGCATCGGTCCAGTGTTTGGTAGTTGACGCGTTCAGGTCATCAGTTTGCGACCATATACTAAAATTAGGATTATGTGTAATAAGCGGATAAGCGGGCGCTTTTCGCTCTTGCGCGTTAACCTGACCGGCCGAAAACAAAATGGCAAGCAAGCCCAGAAATTTAAATTTGTAAAATTGGTTCATATTCAATAAATCTTTGATGATAGACGGCCTAAAAATACGATACCTAATGCTTTAAAAAACAACATATAGTATCAAGGTTTCGCCTATTTGTATCACATATTGATTTTTGAATCAATTTGGTTCTGTTTTTGACAGGAAATTTAAGACTTCATGAAAATTGCATATTAAATCATTTTAGCTAAAGCGATAGTAAAGTGATGCGATCATCTATCATTCACCCATAGCATATTTTATAGCGCCGAGCAAGTGTTGCTGAAAAAGCGGCTCCTGAAAAGACTCATTAGTATGCCCAAGCGAGGTGTAAATAGCCCGTCCCCCATCATAACTATGATACCACGCCATTGGATGATCGGCACCGTGATCTCCGCCGGTGTAAGTACTCTCATCAATGGTTAACAATACATTCAGATCGGTAGCGTTCCAGGTAAAATTATGCCATTCATCAAACCGTTCCCATCGCTCGGGCAGGTGACGGGTTGATATGTGATCACCATCTTTAACTTCAAGAGTAGCATCCTGCAACTCAGGGTGATTTTTAAAATAGGCACCTACTAACTTTCCGTACCAGGGCCAATCGTATTCGGTATCGGTAGCCGAATGGATGCCCACAAACCCGCCTCCGGCTTTAATATATGATTCAAACGCGCCTTGCTGATCATTATTAAGCACATTACCTGTGGTACTTAAAAATATTACGGCGGCATAGTTTTTAAGATTTGACGCCGTGAACATTTGCGCATTGGTGGTGGTATCTACATCAAAATTATTTTGTACACCAAGCGTTTGTATCGCGCTTATTCCCGCCGGAATGGAGGCATGTCTGAACTCAGTGGTTTTACTGAAAACCAATACTTTACTTTTAATTTCCACAACATCATCTTTTTTATCTGAGCAGCCGGTTACAGCCAGACAAATCAATGTCGTCAATAATATCGATCCTAAAATATGCCTTAACTTATTTGATATATACATACCTGATTTCTATTTAATGAGCCTCCGAAATAACAAATACAATTGGTGCTGAATTATTTAACACTCAGCATCATTGATTGTTCTGATGATACTTGTTCGCTCCTGCCATAAAAAGAAAAAGTCCTTTGGAGCACTCGCTGACCCAAAGGACTACTATTGATTAAAAACTGGGTTGATCAAACCAGTTAAATCTATTCAATTATCATGCTCAAGCATCAATTTAGGGCGAACAATAAAGGCACATTAACATTGATTTGATAGTGAATTTTATCACACATAAGGTATCACTATACTCACCATAACTTTGTGATAATGAAAGCTGTTTCATACTTTTAAAAACATTTACCTATACGCTGATGATAAAACACTTTCTACTTTTTACAGCGATCGCCTTTAGTTTCTATACTACACAAGCACAATCTGTAAAAACAACTAAAAATGCACACAAGCCAAACATCATAGTTATTATGGCCGATGATATGGGCTTTTCGGACATTGGTTGTTATGGCGGCGAGATACCTACACCTAATATTGATGAGCTGGCCCAAAAAGGCGTGCGCATGAAACAGTTTTACAACAACGCCCGTTGCTTCCCTACCCGTGCCAGTTTGCTCACCGGTTTGCACCCACACCAGGCGGGCATCGGTAGAATGAGTGAGGACCCGGAAAGCAACATCAAAGAGCATGACGAGGGTGTTGACGGCTACCGTGGTTACCTGAGCAAAAACACCGTTACCATTGCCGAGGTGCTTAAGACAGCCGGGTATCATACCTATATGTCGGGCAAGTGGCATGTGGGTATGCACGGTAAATGGAAATGGCCCATGCAACGGGGTTTTGATCAGTTTTATGGGATGTTGGAGGGCGCTTCGAGTTACTTTCACCCCTTTGCGCCACGTGGTATTACGGATGGTAATGGCGATATGCAATTTGAGTTTCCGGATGATTATTATACTACGGATGCCTTCACTACCAGGGCCATCAGCTTTATTAATGAGCAAAAAGACAGTAAACCTTTCTTTTTATACTTAGCCTACAACGCGCCACACTGGCCGCTGCAAGCTAAAAAAGAAGACATTGCCTTGTTCATCGAAAAATATAAGGTTGGCTGGGATTCAATTAAACACGAGCGCCTGCGCAAGCAAATACAAATGGGGCTTACCAAGCCCGAGTGGGGAACCGCGCAAAGCGAAATGCGCCCCTGGAATGAGTTAACGCAGGAGGAAAAGGACAAGGTATCGTACCGTATGGCAGTATATGCCGCGCAGGTATACCGTATGGATCAAAATATTGGCAGGCTGTTAAAAGAACTGAAAGCTAAAAAGCAGTTTGATAATACGCTGATCGTCTTTCTATCAGACAATGGCGGCTGTGCCGAACCTTACAAGGAGCTTGGCGGCGGAAAGATGGAGGAGATCAACGATCCGCTGAAATATGGCGCCATATCATACGGAACAGGTTGGGCCAATACATCAAACACTCCCTTTAAAAAGTGGAAAAATCAAACCTATGAGGGTGGTATGGCCGCTCCGTTTATTGCCTGCTGGCCTAACGGACTAAAAGGTCGTGAAGGTAAATGGACCAATACCCCCTATCATGTAATTGATATGCTGCCTACCTTTTTAGAGCTGGCCGGTGCAGATTATCCTAAAACTTACAACGGCAATGCTATCATCCCTAATGAGGGCATCAGCATGTTACCGGCATGGAAAACCGGCAGCGGTAAATTGCACGATTATTTTTATTGGGAACACGAGGAAAACTGCGCCATAAGGCACGGCAAATGGAAAGGAGTAAAACGCCTGCCTGACGGCGCATGGGAATTATATGATCTGGAACAGGATCGCACTGAAAGATATGATATAGCCGCCCAGCATAAGGACGTGGTTAAAGACCTCGACGAGAAATGGCAACAATGGGCCGATACGCACAAAGTGTTCCCGAAGGGTACTATATATTATAAACGCTTTGGCAATAAAACGGGTAGGTAGAAAACATAGAGCCCCGGCTTAAAACAGCTTATTAGCATGGCCGTGTTACTACTAATTGTCAGTATTTCGCTTTCATCGAATGTTATTAGTAGGTATTCCCAAATACGGGAAAAATATTGCGGTATATTCTTATTAAGAATATACCGTAACTTTATTATAACCAACCAATTAAATTCCTAAATACCATGAAAGCAAAATTCATTTACCCTGCTATGCTTTTGCTATTGGTTACACTGCTAACCAACTGTAAAAAAAACTCACCTGAGTTGAATGATGAACTGGCCGGTTCAAACAATTTAAACGTTAACGCCGTAACGCCCAATACCATTACTACCATTGCCGGCAGTAATAATGCGGGTTACCAAAATGGTACCGGCGCTAATGCTCGCTTTAACGGCGCGTGGGGCATTCAATATGCCGATGGCGTTATTTACGTGGCCGACAAACAGAATCACAAAATACGTAAGGTTACCACACAAGGCGTAGTAACTACATTAGATGTGCCTAAAGCCGGTGCCTCGCCACTTTTTGAGCCAGAGTATGTATACGTAAACAAAGCAGGTGTAGTAAGCATTTTACATACCTGGGTTGAAGAAGGCTTTAGCGAAGCGCGCATTTATAAACCTGATGGCACACTTGATATTGCCATAGCAAATTTTTATGCTATTTACGGCTCATTGGCTAAAGATCCTTATAATGACTATGCGTGGATTGGGATGAACGGCCGCATAGTTAAATTTTTGGCGAACCCTGAACATGATTATATTGGTATTGATCAGGCAATATTTACCAGTGGCTCTTTAGAATACCCGGAAAGCGAACAACGCCACACAAACATCACTGCACTTGCTGTTGGGTATAATCGTGTGTTTTACTTTGCGTACGACGATCACTTGTATAGTTTTGCCAATGGAGGCAAATTACAGCGCATTTACAGCAATCTTAACCTGGGCAAAATAACCAGCATTATACTTAATCGCGATAGCCGCACCATGTACATTGCTGCCGATGGCTACATAAAACGTATTGACAGCGGTAAACTAACCATAATAGCCGGCCCTAACGGTACAAATAGCGGTAACGATGGTGTTGGTCGCCAGGCGGATGTTTACGCCCGATCATTAGCAATGGGTAAAACCGAGAACGAGATATACTTTTCAAACGGTAGTTCTATCCGTAAAATACAATTCAAATAATTTGAATTATAGATAATAAAAAGCACCTGCGTTCTATATATACACAGGTGCTTTTATGTATATATCCTCACAAAATAGTAATGCTGCTAATTTAGCGACCAGTTAAATGTAGCCCTGAATTGCGCCGGAGATACCTTTGTTTTTATTTTGAATAACCTGCTGAATGATTGCGAATGCTCAAAACCTAACTCATAAGCCACCTCACTGATGCTGAGGCTGGTGGTTGATAGCAATTCCTTTGACCGTTCAATCAATCTTTGGTGAATGTGTTGCTGGGCGTTCAGTCCGGTGAGTGAGCGGAGCATGTCACTCAGGTAATTGGGTGTGTAGTTCAGTTGCTCTGCCAGGTATTGTACCGTGGGGATGCCGTTGCTGATCGGCTTGTTTTGTTTAAAATAGGCATCAAGCAAATTTTCCAGCTGTTGTAGCAGATCATTATGTACCACCTGCCGGGTTAAAAACTGGCGTTTATAGAAGCGCTTGGCATAACTCAGCAACAGCTCAATTTGCGCTATGATAACCTCATGACTAAAATCGTCAATACGGCTATTCAATTCCTCACGGATTATGTTGTATATAGATAGCATGGTTGCCCGCTCCTGCTCCGAAATGTGCAGCGCTTCGTTCGAGGCATACGAAAAGAAACCGAACTGCTTGATCTTTGCCGCCAAAGGGTATCCCTGAAAAAAATCGGGATGAATAAATAGCGACAGGCCCTCATTATCCTGGTAGCCATCAATATGTCCTACTACCTGGCCGGGCGCGGTAAACATCAGGCTGCCCTCATCAAAATCATAATATCCCTGGCCGTATTTGAACTTGCCGCCCAGCTTGGTAACAAAGGTGATCTTATAAAAACCGATGGCATAGCTCACAGGCAACTGGCACAGGTTCATCAGTTGTATTGATTCCAACAGGCTGATAAACGGATGTAAAGGGCTGGGAATACCCAGCATGCGGTGTATCTCGGTTATTGATTCTATCTTGGTGATCTTAGGCGCCTCGCTTTTCATTTTTTAAAGATAACAAGTATAACCGGCCACCAATTAGCGACCGGTTATAAATTACATTCAGACTATTTTTTAGATAATTACCAAGGCAGTACACCATCAGGGCCGGTAAAGCCGCCTGTAGGGCCATCAGTTTCCAGCGATACACGTACAGGCTCGCGCGAGCCGAACTCAAGTGTATCAGTACCCTGAAAGTTATTTAGCGCGGTTGCTGTATAACCCGGGCTGGTGGCATTTACCTTAATGTTTTCTTTTTCCAGCTCTAAAGCAAAGGCAAGGGTTACAGCATTAAGCGCGGTTTTTGATGCGGCGTAAACAATGCCGAAGTGCGGGCGTGCCCAACATTCCGGGTCAGATATCCAGGTAAGTGAACCCAAGCCGCTCGATACGTTAACAATACGTGCCGCTGATGATTTGCGCAGCAGTGGCAAAGCAGCCTGCGTAACGGCAATAACACCGAACACGTTGGTTTCCCAAACTGTGCGTACCTCATCTAACGATACATTTACCGCCCTACCCGATTCCATCACTTCCTCAACCGTGCGGCCCGGTTTACCGGCATGTGCAATACCGGCATTATTCACCAGCAGGTCAAGCCTGCCTTGTTCATTTTCAATACGCTCGACAGCCGCGTTAATAGTTGCCTGTTGTGTAACATCAATTTGGATGGCATGTGCGTTAGCGCCTAATTCGGTAGCGGCTTTTTCGCCGTTAGCCAGGTTGCCTGAGCCTACGTATACAATGTAGCCATTGGCTACAAGTTCTTTAGCAATTTGGTTACCTACCCCCTGGTTAGCGCCTGTAACAAGGGCAATGAGTTGATTATTGTTTGATGATCCGTTTTGATTTTCCATACGAATAAATGATTATTTAATAACCAAAAGTGATCATTCATCAATACGTACTTGTAACCAAATCAAGGATACTTGTAACCAAAATGGATTCAAGTAATGCTGTATGCGGCAGGCATCAACATCATGACAATTGGATGATCGTTACAGATCCTTTTCCTTACGCATCATACTCAAAAATGCAGCGGTAATGCCCAAATAGCTGGCAATTTGCTTTTGCGATATGCGCTGTTCAAGTCCCGGGTAATGCCGGCGAAACTCGCGGTAACGCTGTTCGGCGGTTTTTGACAGGTTGGAAGTTACCCGTCGCTGAAACATATCAAACCCGTTTTGTGTAAGGATTCGGAAGAAGCGCTCAAACCTCGGCACCTCGGTAAATAACCGTTCGAGAGCAGGCAAGCTAAAATAACACACTTCAGTATCCTCCAACGCCTGGATGGAGTTGGTGGCAGGCTTCGCCTTAAAAAAGCTAACAATATCACAAGCCCACCAATTTTCAGGATAAAAGCAGAGGTTATGCTCCTGCCCGTCCTTATCAGTATGGTACATGCGCAGGCAACCTTTATCAACAAAATAAATGTACCGTTCTATCTCGCCGGGCTGTATCAGTATACTGCGTTTAGCAACGGTTTTGCGTTGCAACAAGGCAAGCACTTGCTCCTGCTCATCAGGGGCAAGTGCTATGTGCATAGCAAAGTTTGATAATATCAACTCAGACATGTAAGCAAGTATAACCTTTAAAAGTCAATTTTGCGCGTCATCAGTAATTTCAGTTCGGCCGTAGCAGCCTCGCGAAGCGGGTTGGCTATCTGGTGGTAGACCTCGCTTTGCGCTATGGTTTTAAACGCTTCGGCACTGGGATATTCCACCAATACTATCTCATCCCAATCATCACCTTCGTCGGCAACTATATTGGCTACTACTTTACTGACCAATTTTACACTTACGCCCTCAATACCAAGCTGCTGCACTACCTGCCCGAAAGCCGGTATATACTGTTCATAGTATATCTGTTTGTCCTTAAACTTAACCATATTCAACATGAGCACAGGCCCCTGGCCTGTTTCAATATCCGGAAATGTAATATTCATGATCTTCAGGGTTTAAAAAAATCCAACAATGCGGGTGATGCGGTTCTCGGTATCAAACTCAACATAATCCATACCCTCAATCGGATAACCTTCGGGCCGGATAGCCAGCCAACGGAAACGACCGCTTTGATGATGCACCTGCGGCTCGGCCAGTACCTTGAATTTGCGTGGGCCCATTTGCTCGTATGAGCTGATGATGAGGTCGGCAATGGCATCCTTCCCTGTAATGGTATCCGTCAACCTATCGGTATAAGTACCATTGGGTGCCCAACATTGGGTGATCTTGGCCATAATGGCTTCGCGTTCTGTTTCATTCCATGCACTTGTATAAGTGAGAATGGTTTGCTCTATATTTTTTATGTTTTCCATACCCCAAAGGTCGTGGGCCGGGGCCGGAAAAAAGTTCAGGTAGTTGAAGACTTTAAAATATATGGCCACCATCTGCAACTATGTATAAGCAGGCAAATAATTCCTACTTTCAGACAAGAAGCGTCGTTGTAAGCACTATAGCTTTGCCTACATATTAATAATTAAAACAATGGCAAAAACAATTTTTATAACCGGTGCTTCCCGTGGATTCGGCAAGCTTTGGGCCGAAGCATTTTTACAAAGAGGCGATAACGTAGTAGCTACCGTACGTGACCTGAGTACTTTGGATGATCTGATCAGCAAATATGGCGACCGTATTTTACCCCTCGAACTTAACGTTAACGACCGCGCGGCGGATATAGCGGCCATACAGCAAGCCAAGCAACATTTTGGCAGTATTGATGTGCTGATAAACAATGCAGGCTACGGCTTATTCGGCAGCATTGAAGAAACCACCGAGCAACAAGCCCGCGAACAAATGGAAACCAACTTTTTTGGTTTGCTGTGGCTTACACAAGCGGTATTGCCTGTAATGCGCGAGCAAGGCCATGGCCATATCATCCAACTATCAAGCGTGTTGGGTTTGGTAACGTTACCTATCCTGGGGCTATACAATGCCTCTAAATTCGCGGTGGAAGGCCTGAGCGAAACACTGGCCGCTGAGGTGAAAGACTTTGGCATTAACATTACCCTGATAGAACCTAATGGCTTCGCTACCGATTGGAGCGGTGCATCAGCCCTGCGTACCGAAACATTGCCTGCATACGATGATGTGCGCAAGGCATTTTTTGACGGTACCGCTAACGATGCCATGTGGGGTATTCCGGAAGCTACCATACCGGCAGTGCTGAAATTGATCGACGAGCCAAACCCTCCGTTAAGGTTATTCTTAGGCAACCAGGGTTTGCCTTGGGTTAAACAGGTTTATGATAGCCGTTTTGCCGAGTGGGAAAACTGGAGAGAGATTTCGGCTACCGCGCAAGGTAAATAATAAATGAAACAAGGTTGACAGATCTGCGCCTGTTTATGGCGTAGATTTGTTTTAACAATCAACACAATGCAACACTTTAAACACCTGGCAAATATGCACCGCTATAATGCGATGCCCGCGCCTGCCCATCCCCTGTTCAGTATATTCAGATGCTCGCACACCTGTACCCTGGGCGACCGTGAATTTACATCTGATTTTTATATGATCGGGTTCAAGAAACTACGGGCGGGTATCATAAGGTATGGTCGTACCAGGTTTGACCACGATACCGGGAGCATGATGTTTGTTAAACCCCGTCAAATAATGGAGTTTAAAGATCTGGAGCATGAGGAAGATGGTTTTGTGATTTTTATTCATGAGGATTATCTTAACGGGCACCCATTGCATAGCCTTATCGAAAAATACTCTTACTTTGATTATGAAACCAATGAAGCCTTGCACCTATCGCCACGTGAGGAGCAATTAGTGTGGGATATTTTTGAAAAAATAGATGGCGAGTATCGTGATAACCCTGACGAATATAGTCGCGAGATCATCCTGGCGCATATTGATTCGTTATTAAAATATGCGCAACGGTTTTACAAACGCCAGTTTATTGGCCGTAAGGAGTTAAGCGGTAAAACAGTTACTAAATTCAACACGGTAATGAATGCCTACATGGCCGATGGTATGCTGACCTTAAAAGGTTTGCCCAGCCCTGCGCACATCGCATCGCAACTGAACATGTCGCGCAGGTATTTGAGTGACCTGCTTAAGCAGGAAACCGGTAAAACTGCCACCGAACTGATACATATCCACCTGATAGCCGAGGCTAAAAACCGTTTGATGCTTGATGAAAGTAATGTTTCAGAAATAGCTTATGCTCTCGGTTTTGAGAGCGTACCTCATTTTTCAAGACTATTTAAAAAGGAAACGGGTTTAAGTCCGTTACAGCATCGTAAAAGTAAAGCCGTGCCTGTAAATTAATAGATGATATATTTCACTTGATTGCCCAAAAACGAGGTATTTCACACTTTAGTATACATGACAATTATTGAAAAATTATAATTGAAATTATATACGCAGATTTGATTTAATTAATTATAAATCAAATCTATACCATGAAAAACACATTTACACTGCTATGCGGAGCGTTATTGCTTTGCCTTGTTTGCTGTAAGCGCGAAGCCGCTATCGTTCCTGAATCTCAGGATCAATCAAAAACTTTAAAAACCGCCGCTGTTACACCACAACTTGTGGCCGGTAAAAAAAACGAATCCGGATTTGTGAACGGCGTAGGGAATGCCGCCCGTTTCAATAATATTTATGACCTATTTGTTGATGGCGACGGCTCAATATATGTTTGCGATTACAACAATGCGGCTATCAGAAAGATCAGTATTTATAACCGTGTAACTACCCTCAACATTAGCGCCGATTATTTTGACGACCCGGAATATGGTAACGGTCCGCGTTCAGTAGCGGTATTAAACAACGGTAATGTAGGCGCGCAATCACAAAACGGCATTGTTCTATATAAAAACGGTGCTGTCACTAAGTACTTCCCTCATTTTGAAACATTTGGTACCGGCTCTTTCGGAAGTATTGACGAGGGACATGACGGTACTTATTTTAACTTTATTACCAATTCTGTTAATGTACCTGCCGAGCAATACAGCAGCAGACTTGGTGTAATCAAAAGCAGCGCTATTACAGGTGAGTTAAAGACTATATCATCAACTAAAAATGCTTTTACCCTTGAAGCTAATTCAAATTCAACAAAGTATGTTGCTATCAGCGGCCGTTTGTTCAAAGTAACCTCATCAGCTACAACCGAGCTGTATCCGAGCTTTAACCCAAATGCCACCATATCTGATGTTGCGGTCAACAAGGCCGGTACCGAAATTTACATCATTATTGATTATGACGGAACCATTAAAAGAATTAAAAATAACACCCTTGAAACCATAATAAGCGGCGTTAATGCAAAAGCTATCGTATTAGCCAATAGCGAAAACTATTTGTATTACGCAAGTAGCGACAATACAGTTAACAGGATATTATTGCCATAATTCCCTGAAGAATAAATCAAAATAAAAACCCCAAAGCGGATATGCTTTGGGGTTTTTATTTTTAATGTACGTTAATTGGGCAAATACGAGGCATTGAACGTGGCATTTGGTTTACAATAGGTATGCTTAACTTTGCCGGGTGACCAATAAACTTAAAATACGTTTCCGCGAACCGATGGCCGATGCGCTACGGAATACGGTAGCGGTGATATTACCTTTATTATTACTGTATAACAAATACCCGCAAACGGGTATCGGTATAACGGTTGGTGCCCTGCTGGTTAGCCTTACCGATTTGCCCGGCCATCGCAGGCACAAAACTCAAAACGCGCTATGGAACATTGGGGTGTTTTTTGTTACCGCGCTGCTGTTTTCTATTTGTGTAAGTCAGGCGGTTTGGGGCGGGGCGGCATTGGTCGTCTTCACTTTTGTATTGGCGTTGTTAGCGGCTTTTGGCGCACGTTCGGCAGCAACAGGTACCATGAGCATTGCGCTGATGATATTTACATTAGGTTTAAAACCGGCTAATCCGCTATATTTTAGTCTGTATATTTTAGAGGGCTGTTGCTGGTATTACGGCATTAGTTTGCTCCAGGTATATTTGTTGCCGTTCCGTTCACTGCACCAGGCTTTGCGGGAGGCACTATTAGCTACCGCCAATGTTTTGGAAGCCAAAGCCATGTGTTATGATACCTCCATCCCACTCGAGGATAGCTATAAACGCACCATAAAACTTCACCTCAACATCGCCCAAAAACAGGAAAACATAAGGCAATTACTATTAAGCGACAGGCGTGCCATACGAAAACAACAGGCAGAACTGCAAGATCTGGTCAACGCTTCCATCCGCATTATTGGTTTGTACGAGCTGGTTACAGCCATGCATTACGATTATGATGCGGTAAGGCAACAGCTAAACAAATTGGGTATATTAGAGCATAGCAAAAAGCTGATACAGCTATTGGCAGCTCAGGCACGCTATGTAGGCCGCAAATGGCCATACCAAAACCCTGAGTCAACCATAGTGCCAGAGTTTAATGATCATTACAAACAGTTAGACACACTTACTGAAAAACTCGCCGCAGAAGAAGCAGCTGTAGTTAAAGGTATTTTGACCAATGTACGTGCTATACATGATCAACTAAACGCTATACAAGAACATAAAGCTGAAGATACACCGGCCGAAGCAATTGCTTTACAGGATTTCCTGACACTGGGCGGCTCCTGGCAAAATCGCCTGTTGAGGCATCTAAATTGGTACTCGCCTGTGTTCCGTATGTCGCTTAGGTTAAGCGCTTTGCTTTTAACCGGTTACCTGATCATCACCCTATTTTCATCCGATCAGTATAGCTACTGGTGCTTGCTGACCATTGTTATTGTTACCCGCCCGCAGTTAGCTGTTACCTGGCAACGCAACATACAGCGGGTGGTGGGTACACTGGTAGGCGCGGGTATTGCTTTCGGTTTAATAATAGTTATACCCTACACACCGGTATTGCTAACCATTGCTGCCTTTGCCTTGCTTGGCTTTTTTGTTTGGAACCGGCCTAAATATGATTGGAGCGTTGTTTGTGTAACCGTATGCGTGGTGCTATGCCTTAACCTGTATCATGGTGCTTTGACGGCCATACTTTCGGCACGGGTAGTATATACCATTATGGGGTGTTTGCTGGGCGTTGCGGGTATGTACATTTTCCCGGCTTGGGTGGGTTCACGTTTAAAAGAGTTGTTGGATAGAGCGATTAAAGGTAACCGCGTTTATTTGGAAGCTGTGTTGAACAGTCCCAATCAACGGGATATTTGGCTGACCAGAAAAATTGCCCACGAACGCCTGGCTCAGCTGGCCGAGGCCATTGGCCACGCCCGCCCCGAACCCCATGAGCATAATATAATAGCATTAGATAAGCTGCAAATTTTGAATTACCGTATCAATGCCATCATTACTTCGATATTTTTAGCCTCAAGAAAAAAGGATGCAAAACCATCTGTTGATCGCTTAGATACCGCCTTGCGATATTTATCGGCAAAAGATTTGAGTTATGAAGAACAAAAAGCCTTGCAGCTGCCCGAAAAACCTGCACTGCTAAAAGGCACTACCCTGTTGCTTTATTTAGCTGCCGAATTATACCATGAGCGCCGAACCATGTGATGATTATATATAAGCGATAAGTAAAAAAATACATTCTTTCCATTAAATTAATTTTCAAACTCAATATTTGAATAATTATGAAGAAGATAGGATTTTTATCATTCGGACACTGGTCAAACCACCCGGCATATAAAACACAGACCGGAGGCGATACGCTGCTTCAGTCGATCGATTTGGCTGTGGCTGCCGAGCAATTGGGTTTGGATGGTGCTTATTTCAGGGTACATCACTTTGCACGCCAACTGGCTTCACCTTTTCCGCTGCTTTCAGCCATCGGGGCTAAAACAAATAAAATAGAAATTGGTACAGGCGTTATTGATATGCGGTACGAAAACCCGATGTATATGGTTGAAGACGCAGGTGCGGCTGACCTCATCTCAGGCGGGCGTTTACAATTGGGCATCAGCCGGGGTTCGCCGGAGCAGGTGATCGATGGTTGGCGACATTTTGGTTACGAACCGGCCGATGGAGAAACCGATGCCGATATGGGCCGCAGGCACGCCTTGGATTTTTTGAATAAACTTAGCGGTGAAGGATTTGCCGAGCCAAACCCCTATCCTATGTTTCCGAATCCTCCGGGGTTGTTGCGTTTAGAACCTCATTCAGAAGGATTACGTGAAAGGATATGGTGGGGCGCTGCCTCTAACGCTACAGCTGTTTGGGCAGCAGAGCAGGGCATGAACTTGCAAAGTTCAACGTTAAAATACGATGAAAGCGGCAAACCTTTCCATATACAGCAGGCAGAACAGATCAGGCTTTATAAAGAAGCCTGGAAGAAAGCCGGGCATACTCGAGAGCCGAGGATTTCTGTCAGCCGTTCAATTTTCGCGCTGGTGAACGATCAGGATAAATATTATTTCGGGCAACAAGCAGGCAGTGCCGATAAGATTGGCAATATTGAGGCGGATAAACGGGCGATCTTCGGAAAAAGCTATGCCGCCGAACCTGATCAATTGATAAAGGAATTAGCCCAGGATGAGGCTATTCAGGAAGCTGACACCTTACTATTAACGATCCCTAATACTTTAGGCGTTGACTATAATGTTCATGTACTGTCATCAATACTTGAACACGTAGCACCCGGGCTTGGATGGCGATAAAACAATGGTAATATTTATAATTAAACAAAGGGCGGCTATGGTCAACCTTTGTTTAATTCACCATTAAAAAAATATTGTCCTTTGGCGAGTTTATGAAAAAATTAAAGGCGATACCTGCTAAATAGCATATCGCCTTTAATTATAAGTTCAAAACTGGGTGATAAGAACCTTATGCGTTAAAACCGCCATCAATAGTCACCCACGATCCGGTGATCTGCCTACCCTCGTCACCGGCAAGGAAAGACACCAGCCCGGCAACATCTTCAGCCGTGCCATATTCTGCCAATGCCATGCGGCTGCGTGCATAGTCTGCCTGCTCGGTATTGTCGGGGTTCATATCGGTATTTGTTGGACCGGGTTGTACCAGCGTAACGGCAATACCTTTAGGGCCCAAATCGCGAGCAAGGCCGCGTGTAAAGCCTTGCAATGCCGATTTACTCATTGTATATAAAGTTGTTTGCGGGCCAATGGCATTTTCGGCCATATTGCTGCCTATGGTAATAATGCGTCCGCCGGCTTTAAGGTGTTTCACAGCTTCTAAGGCTGCAACAAATACCGCTTTAACGTTCACATCCATAACCTGATCATACTCCTCAATGGTATGCTCCGGAAAATCTTTACCTATATAGATACCGGCATTATTAACCAATATATCCAGGCCGCCAAATTCGGCAACGGTTTTATTTACCGAGTTAATAATATCGGCAGCTATAGAACTGTCGGCACTTATGGCTATAGCACTACCGCCCGCCGCGTTTATCTCGGCAACTATAGCGTCTGCCTTTTCGGCCGAGCGGCTGTAGGTAAAGGCAACCTTTGCGCCATCTGCCGCTAAACGGCGTACAATTGCAGCGCCTATACCACGGCTGCCACCGCTTACAAGGGCTACTTTATTTGCTAACTTTTTCATGATGATTTTTGATATTGTTTTTCTTGTATGACACAAACCTAATTCCAATACTTTAAATTTGATAGCTGGCAATAAATTGTCAGGTACTAACAAAAAAGTAAGAAATGAGAAAAGAAACCTCAACCAACGCATTGAACGAAAAACGCATTATTTATACATGCGGCATGGCAGTAGCCTTACGTATAGTTGGTGGCAGATGGAAACCTGCCATTTTGTGCCGTTTGATGTATAACAAGATGCGCTATAACGAACTAAAAAAAGCGATAGAAGGTATATCTGAACGAATGCTGGTAGCACAGCTGCGTGAGTTGGAACAGGATGGCATTGTACGCAGGCTGGTTTATGCAGAAGTTCCGCCGAGGGTTGAATACGGGATAACACAATTTGGCCATACTATGGAACCCATGCTGAAAACGATGGCAGAATGGGGAAAGCTTGCCGGTAAAAAATTGAATGCTAAAATGGCAGAAGTTGTTGAAGTTTAAATCAAATTCTACATCATTATTTACCGAAAGTTCGTCACTCGCAGTTATAACTACCCTGTTCATCCGGCTGACGTTTGTAATATCAGTTCGGGCAGAAGTATCGCCTGGATTGAAAGTTGAACAATGCATTCAGGTATCTGTGCAAAACAATTGTATTTACCTGTGAGGAACACTTGTTTTGGTCATAAAGTTTTTATGGCTTAACTACCTGATGGTTTGATAGGTTATTGGCATTTTTCAACCAATTGTAATTATGTATTGTTAAGTTATTAATTCGTGCACTTTTTTCTTGCATAAATAAAAATTAATACGATACTTTGCACAAAATTTAAAAAACGCAATAAATACTGTATAAATGAACCAGCAAAGCTTATATAAGCCAGTTACAAGAGCAATTTTTGCTCCTGTTGCCAATGCTTTGGTTACAGTTATTTTTATGTGTATTCCGTCACGACGACGATTGTTTATCCCCCGGGTTTAATTTAAACTACTACAACCCTCTGATGTGTTTTTATTTAAAAACCCGTCAACAAAAAATCATCTGATTACTTAATAGGTTACATGGTTAACCATTTGGTTCACAGCAATCATTTTTATTATTTAATGACCATAAACGATTTTGATATATTAGTTGCATCAGCACAGCACGTTGATTTTGCGCAGCAGATATGTGATGAGATGGCTGAATCTGCTAAAGCACGCGGTACCGGTATAGCACAGCGTTCGCCCGAGTATGTGGCTAACAAAATGCTTGAAGGTAAAGCTGTTATAGCTCTGCATAAGGATGGCACCTGGGCCGGCTTTTGTTATATTGAAACATGGAGCCACGGGCAGTTTGTTGCCAACTCAGGTCTTATTGTTAACCCCAACTTTCGTAAAGTGGGCCTGGCAAAGGCTATCAAAGAAAAAATATTCGAACTATCGCGCAGCAAATATCCTGATGCTAAACTATTTGGTTTAACTACCGGCCTGGCTGTAATGAAGATCAACTCTGACCTTGGTTACGAGCCTGTAACCTACTCAGAGCTTACGCAGGACGAGGATTTTTGGAAAGGCTGCACCAGCTGCGTTAACTATGATATTTTAATGAGCAAGGGGCGTAAAAACTGCATGTGCACCGCCATGCTTTACGATCCGGCCGATAAAGCCAAAGAGGCTGAGAATAAATTAAAGAAGATAACCCACAAGGCTACCCTGCTCGAACGTATTGAGAATGCCCTGCGCGGATCATCAAAAATTGTATCACTATTAGCAAAGGTTTAAACTTTTAACCCGGTTGAACAAACATATATAATGAAGAAAAAAGTAGTATTGGCATACAGCGGCGGTTTAGATACATCGTTTTGCTGCATTTATTTAACCCGCGACCTTGGCTTAGAGGTGCACTCGGTAATTGTAAACACAGGCGGTTTTAGCGACGAAGAATTAAAGAGCGTTGAAAAGCGCGCCTTTGAAATGGGCGTAACCAGCCATCACGTGGTTGATGAAACTACCAACTTTTACGATAGCTGCGTGCGATACCTGATCTATGGTAACGTATTAAAAAACAATACCTACCCCCTGTCAGTAAGTGCCGAGCGTGTTAGCCAGGCTACAGCCATTGCCAATTACGCCAAAGAAATTGGTGCCGAATACGTAGCCCATGGCAGTACCGGTGCCGGTAACGATCAGGTACGTTTTGATATGATATTCAACATCCTGATACCGGATGTAAAGATACTTACCCCTATCCGCGATCTTAAACTGAGCCGCGAGGAGGAAATTGAGTACCTTAAAAAACACGGCGTTGAAATGAATTTTGAGAAAGCCAAATATTCGATCAACAAAGGCATCTGGGGTACATCAGTTGGTGGTAAAGAAACCCTTACCTCAAACCTGGGTTTACCCGAGGAAGCATGGCCTACGCAAGTAACCGCTACCGAAGAAAAGAACCTGGAGCTAACCTTTGAAAAAGGCGAACTGGTTGCTATTGACGGTGAGCGTTACGATCACCCGACCAAAGCCATACAGGCACTGCAAGCTATTGCGCAGCCCTACGGCGTTGGCCGTGATATTCACGTGGGCGATACTATCATAGGTATTAAAGGCCGTGTAGGTTTTGAGGCTGCGGCTCCGGTTGTGATCATTAAGGCTCACCATACTTTAGAGAAGCATGTGCTTACCAAATGGCAGCTATCATGGAAAGATCAGTTGGCATCATTCTACGGTAACTGGTTGCACGAGGGCCAATTCCACGACCCTATTATGCGTAACATGGAAGCTTTTTTAACAGATACTCAAAAAACTGTTAGCGGTAAAGTGTACGTTCAGCTTAACCCTTACCGTTTCCAAATAGTAGGTATTGAATCAGATCACGATTTGATGTCAAACAAATTTGGTAGCTACGGTGAAATGAACAATGCCTGGAGTGGTGAGGACGTTAAAGGTTTCTCAAAAATATTTGGCAATCAGGTAATGATCTATCATAAAGTTAACCCATAGCCCCCTTACCCTCTAAAGGGGGAATTAATCAAAAATAATGGGCAATACTGATAAAAATATTAACGTAACTACTACTACTCCCCCTTTAGGGGGCTGGGGGGCTCCTATTTTTTCAAAAAGCGAATGCCTTAATCATTATACATGGGGCGATGATTGCCACGGCTGGACCTTTGTTGATACTGACGATTTATCCGTTAAACAGGAGCTGATGCCCCCTGATACTGCCGAACAGTTGCACTACCATGAAAAGGCAACGCAACTGTTCTTTATATTAAAAGGCAGGGCAACCTTTGTTATTGACGGTGCCGAGCATACACTGCGCGAGCAGCAGGGCATTGAAATTAAACCGGGTCAGCATCATTACATCAGTAATAAATGGGATGCCGACCTGGAATTTATTTTGTACTCATATCCATCTACAAAAAATGACAGAACAAACCTCGGTTAACATCCGTGCAGGAATCATAGGCGGTGCCGGTTATACCGGTGGCGAAATGCTACGTATACTCATTAATCACCCAAATGTTGAAATTGCTTTTGTGCATAGCAACAGCAATGCGGACAATTATGTATATGAGGTACACACCGATCTGTTTGGAGATACCGACCTGAAATTCGCATCCGAACTATTAACAGATATTGATGTGCTGTTTTTATGCGTTGGCCATGGCGATGCGCGTAAGTTTTTAGAAGCTAACCCTATCCCGGATACTGTAAAGATCATTGATCTTAGTCAGGATTTTCGTTTAAAGCCAAAGGCGACCATTGGCAGTAAAAACTTTGTTTATGGTTTACCTGAGCTTAACAGGGATGCCATACGCAAGGCTCAAAACATAGCCAACCCGGGTTGTTTTGCTACTTGTTTGCAATTGGGTTTGTTGCCGCTTGCATCAAAGGGTTTAATTACCAGCGAGGTTAATATTACAGCCACAACAGGTTCAACCGGTGCGGGGCAAAGCCTTTCAACCACCTCACACTTTAGCTGGAGAAATGACAACCTATCTGTTTACAAGGCATTTGACCATCAGCACCTAAATGAAATAGGTCAGTCGCTTGATCAGTTGCAGTCAGAGTTCACACCTACCTCAAACGGTTGGGGTGCATTGAATTTCATTCCTTATCGTGGTGATTTTACGCGTGGCATTATAGCCTCGATATATACTGACAGCAATCTTACGCAAGAGGAAGCATTGGCACTATATACAGACTATTACAAAGATCAGGAGTTTACGCATGTCGCTGATCGTAATATTGATTTAAAGCAAGTAGTGAATACCAACAAATGCTTTATTCAGGTTAAAAAACACGGCAATAAATTATTAATAATAAGCATTATAGACAATTTACTTAAAGGCGCGTCAGGCCAGGCAGTTCAAAACATGAACCTACTCTTTGGTCTGGATGAACGCGCCGGATTACGATTGAAAGCGATAGGCTTTTAAATGAGGCAAAAGGATATAGGTGAAAGGGAAAAGGTAGCTACAGGAATAAAAAAAGGTTATGAGAGATTATAAAAAACTGGATGTTTGGTTGAAAGCTCATTTGCTTACCAAACAAGTTTATACAGAGATCGTACCTAGACAATCAACTTACTCTATACCTTTAAATATAGTTGAAGGTTGTGGTAAGAATACCAATAAGGACTTTGCGCACTATCTTGATAATGCATTAGGTTCAGCACATGAAGTAGAATATACTTGTTATCTGATCTTCGATCTGGGATACATTCCTAAAGACAAGTATGATATTATTAATCAGGAGATAAATGAGGTAAAGGCGATGCTAATAGCCTTCATTAAGTTTTTACGAAACGAAAAATGACCCTTATCCTTTTACCTTTCTCCTTTAACCTTAATAGATAAATGAATCTGTTCGACGTATATCCTATCAACCCAATAAATATTATTAAAGGCACCGGCAGCCTTGTATATGATGACAAGGGCACCGAGTATCTTGATCTGTATGGTGGCCATGCCGTAATTTCCATCGGTCATACCAACCCGCATTATGTAAAGCGTTTGGAAGATCAATTGCACCAGATCGGTTTCTATTCAAACTCCATAGAGATACCATTGCAAAAGCAACTGGCCGAAAAACTGGGTCATGTATCGGGTAAGGAAGATTACCAGCTTTTCCTTTGTAACTCGGGTGCAGAAGCTAACGAGAATGCTTTGAAATTAGCTTCTTTCTACAATGGTAAAAAGAAAGTTATCGCATTCCGCAAAGCTTTTCACGGTCGTACATCATTGGCTGTCGCGGTAACTGATAATCCTAAGATTGTTGCCCCGGTTAACGAAACCGACAACGTGATATTTTTGCCCTGGTGCGATGAAGCTGCCCTGGAGCAAGCATTCGCCAATAACGAAATATCATCGGTAATAATTGAAGGCATACAAGGCGTAGGCGGCATACAGGTAGCAACCGAAAGCTTCCTGAAAAAGATCAGAACATTATGTGATGAGCATAACGCAGTATTTATAGCCGACTCGGTACAATGTGGTTACGGCCGCACAGGTAAATTCTTCTCGCATGATTTTGCCGGTGTTGATGCCGACATTTACAGCATGGCTAAGGGCATGGGTAACGGCTTTCCTATCGGTGGTATCATTATTTCGCCTAAAATAAAACCAGCCTATGGCATGCTGGGTACTACCTTTGGTGGCAACCATTTGGCTTGCGCTGCCGGCTTAGCCGTGCTTGAGGTTATTGAGCAGTATAACCTGTTGCAAAACGCAGCCGAAGTGGGTGGTTACCTGATACAAGAGTTAAAGAAATTTGAGCAGGTAAAAGAAGTTCGCGGTCGTGGTTTGATGATAGGTATTGAACTGCCTGAAGAATTAAGCCATGTGCGTAAAAATCTGCTTTTCAAGCATCACATATTTACCGGCGAGGCCAAACCGAACGTGGTAAGGCTATTACCGGCACTTAATTTAACCAAAGCACATGCCGATCAGTTTTTAGAGGTGTTTGCAACTGTTTTAAAAAATTAATTTTACTGTGCCTGTGGTGAGCAGCTCGCCACGGGCACAAGTTGTACCATATAAAAAGTCAACCCATACATGAAACTTTTCACTTCTGTTCACGATGTAACCGATGTTAATGCTCTTGTTGCCGAAGCTTTACAGCTTAAGCAAAACCCTTTTGCTCATCAGCATTTGGGTAAAAACAAAACTTTGGGGCTGGTATTCTTAAACCCGAGCCTGCGTACCCGAATGAGCACGCAAAAGGCCGCGCTTAACCTGGGCATGAACGTTATGGTGCTTAATGTTGACAAAGAAGGTTGGGCACTTGAACTAAAAGACGGCGCCATCATGAATGGCACTACCGTTGAACACATACGCGAAGCGGCCGCCGTAATGGGGCAGTATGTTGATATTATTGGTGTACGCTCGTTCCCGGGGCTAAAAGACCGTGAGGAGGATTATAGCGAAACCATTTTTAACAAATTTGTAGAGTTTTGTGGTGTGCCGGTTGTTAGTCTTGAATCAGCCACACGCCACCCGCTGCAAAGTCTGGCCGATCTGGTTACTATTCAGGAGTTAAAGAAAACCGAGCGTCCGAAAGTAGTTTTGGCATGGGCACCGCATATCAAAGCCTTGCCTCAAGCTGTGCCTAACTCATTTGCCGAATGGATGTGCAAGGCTGATGTTGATTTCACCATCGCTCACCCCGAAGGCTATGAGTTGAATACCGATTTCACTAACGGAGCTACTATCACTAACAACTTTAATGAGGCATTAAACGGCGCCGATTTTATCTACGTAAAAAATTGGTCGGCTTACGAGCCTTACGGTAAGGTATTGCCCGGCAATGAGCACTGGATGCTGAATAACCAAAAACTGCAATTAACCAATGATGCCAACGTTATGCACTGCCTGCCGGTGCGCCGTAACCTTGAGTTATCTGACGAGATATTGGACGGACCAAACTCCGTAGTGGTGCACGAAGCTGGCAACCGTGAATGGGCCGCACAGGCGGTATTAAAGCAGATGCTTGAAGCGCTTTAATTTACTGTTGAGTAAGATATTATCCCCTCCTTCTAAAATATAGAATGAGGGGATTTTTTATTCTACACGTGCTCAACTCTTATCGCCGTACCAGGCATTTATAACTTTGTTCAGGGTTAAGCCCTGTACAATTATCGAGAATATCACTATGAAATAAGTTGCCGAGAGGATAATCCCTTTATGCGCTGATGCCGGCAAGGTAAGCGCCAGCGCTATGGATATACCGCCCCTTACCCCTGCCCAGGTCATGATATTGATGCTACCATAATTTACATTGAGTGATCTGCGCAGAAAGGTTATCGGCAGCATAATACTCAGCCAGCGTGCCATCAGCAATATTACTATTGCTACACTACCTATGAGCCAGTAATTATCAATGGCCGGTATGTTGATCATTTGAAGCCCTATCATTACAAACAGGATGGTATTCAGCATTTCATCCACCAGCTCCCAAAAACTCTCAAGCTCCTGGTGCGAGCGTTCGTTTTTATCAATATTAATTGATCTGCTACCTGCAAATAACCCGGCGGTTACCACAGCCAGCGGGATTGAAAGGTGCCAATATGTAGAAATAACTGAAATACCCATAACCAGCGCGAATGATACCAGTACAATGGTTTGAAAATCGGTAATTGAACGCATCAACCTGAATGCCAGGTAACCGGTAAAAGCGCCCAGGGCAATGCCGCCAAATACCTCCTGTACAAACATTACAAAAGCTTTGTTAAAATCGGTATTCTTAACACCGGCGTCGGTTATTTCGAGCAGGGTTATAAAAAGCACCAGCCCTATACCATCATTAAAAAGCGACTCACCGGAAACAATGGTTTCGAGGTTCTTGGGTAGTTTTGATTCCTTGATAATGGCCGATACCGCTACCGGGTCGGTGGGTGAAACCAATGCGCCAAAGGTCAGGCAATACAATAACGGCACATTCAGATCAAGCAGCTGTGTAACATAATACATCAGGCAACCAAAAATAGCTGTGGATAGTAGTACACCAACTGTACTCAGTACCAGCACCGGCCTAAAGTATTGCTTAAGCTTAGCTGTATCTATCCTGAAAGCGGTTGCAAATAGTAAAAAACCGAGCATAATGTTGAGCACCGTACGCGAAAAGTCAATACTATGTGCCAATTCGGTTAAATGCTTGGCCAACGCAGGGTTCAGTTTATTGGTAATGATTATCCCTATTGAACCAACGATGGCTATAGCGATTACCCCAATGGTACCCGGTAGTTTAATAAACCTTGCATTGATGTATGAGTATACCGCGCTTAAAATAATGAGTAATGAAATAATTACAAATAGTTCCATTTAGCCTGATAGATGTTTAAACCCTAACATCATTATTGTTAAAAGGTTTAGCACGTAATACCCACGCTTTACTATATCGACCCAATACAAGCCATAAATATTGCCTAAATTATATTTTAATAGGTTTTAGCTACTTTTAATATAGAATTAACAAATCACAAGCATTTTTACTGAAATATTGACCTAATACGTAGATAATGTCAAACATACAGTTCAAAACAAGGTCATAATCTTCTAATTATCGTCATTTATTTATTGAAAACACCACATTTTATAATAAAATCATTCCATTTGTTATTTTTGCACATATATTTTTAATATTTTCAATACGGATTTCATTGTTATCACAGTGACCGTAAACAGCTTAGAAAAACATTGAGATCATTACATATAATAAAGATCGGCGGCAACGTTATTGATAACTCAGAAAACCTGCACCGCTTTTTAAAGGACTTTACAGCACTTGAGGGTGATAAAATATTGGTTCACGGAGGTGGCAAGGTAGCTACACAGCTATCAGAAACACTGGGCATTGAAGCTAAACTGGTTGACGGGCGCAGGATTACGGATATTGAAACCTTACGGGTAGTGACGATGGTATACGGTGGATTGATAAATAAGAATATTGTAGCGCAGCTGCAAATGTTCGGCACAAACGCTATAGGGCTTACCGGTGCCGATGGTAATTTTATCCGTACTAAAAAAAGGCCCGTAAAAACAATCGATTATGGTTATGTGGGTGATATTGATGCACAATCTATAAATCCTGACAACATCAGCCGATTGCTTGATGCGGGTTTTACACCCGTTTTTTGCGCCATTACGCACGATGGTGAGGGACAGTTGCTAAATACTAATGCCGATACCATAGCATCGGCATTGGCGGTATCGCTTGCCAAGCTTTACGATATAACGTTGATATACTGCTTTGAAAAGGCAGGTGTATTGCATGATATTAATGATGAGGATTCGGTGATCCGCGACATCAACCCTGAAAAATATCAGGAACTAAAGGAACAACAAATTATACATAGCGGCATGCTGCCAAAGCTTGATAATGCTTTTTCGGCCATTGCCTGCGGAGTAAGATCAGTGATTATAGGGAAGTCGGACGATTTAGGTCGTCTGCAAGAGAAACAACCATTTGGGACAAGGTTAAGTAATTAATTATGAATGCAAATCAGCAAATTGCCATTTTAGGCAGCGGTAATATTGGGTTATCATTAGCAAAGGGATTGGTTACCGCCAATATATGCCAGCCATCGCAGGTTATACTTACACGCCGTAATATTGAGGCGTTGGCGCAGTACGAAGAACAGGGTTATCAAACCACATCGGCCAATATAAAGGCCGTTAAAAAGGCTGATATTGTGGTATTGGCGGTTTTGCCACAGCAATTGAATAAACTGCTGGATGAGATAAAACCGGCCATTAAATCAGAGAAACAACTGCTGGTATCAGTAATATCGGGCGTTAGCTGTGATGATATTCGCCGTTACCTGGAATTGAACATACAGGTAGTAAGGGCCATGCCTAACACGGCCATTGCTATTGGCCAATCCATGACGTGTATCGCTACCGATAACGGTACACCTAAAAATGTTAATATTGTGCGCTCATTATTCAACACCGTTGGTGTTACCATACAGATCAACGAAGAATTGATGACCTCGGCCACGGCGCTTTGCGCTTGTGGTATAGCATTCTTTTTAAGGTCGATACGCGCGGCATCACAGGGTGGTACTGAGATCGGTTTCCATGCACAGGATGCTTTACGCATGGCCGCGCAAACCGCCAAAGGCGCTGCCGACCTGCTGTTGCAATTATCATCGCACCCTGAGCAGGAAATTGATAAGGTAACCTCACCAAAAGGCTGTACAATTGCCGGCTTAAATGAGATGGAGCACCACGGCTTCAGTTCGGCCATGATAAAAGGCATCAAGTTCTCAGCCGAAAAGGCAGGTGAACTTTACCACGAAGATTAACCTCACACCACAACTAAGATATTCATCAAGTCCTCCCCCTTCGGGGAGGATTTAGGAGGGGTTACTTGTCAGCATCAAACCTGTAAATAATAGCATCCGCAGGTAACAGCGAAACATTCATTTCACTCCTGAATGAACCTAACTTTTGCTTGCCCAATATCTCAGTAACCGTGCTTGCCGCCGGTATGCCCAAACGCTTGGCATCAAGATTCATATCGGTTTCCTTATCAGTATAATTGAACACCGCTACATAATATCTCTTGCCTATCTTATTTACAAATACCGCCGATGCGCCATCGCCAACATCGCCATCAACCGGTTTAAATGCCTTGCCATTTTTTACGATGGCTAATAATTCCGGGTTTTGCAGATACTCTCTGGCGCGTGCTTTCCAGGGGCCATTAGTTGAGTAGTCGTCCCCGGTAATTAATGTGCCTGTAATAATGCCTGATAATAAGCGGGCACGGTTGGCTCCCTCGCTTTCGGTAGAGAATACAATGTGGTCGGCATCTATGTAATCATACACATAACTTTGCCACCAGCCGTAGGTTACGCTGTTTAAGGTGTATCGGGTATCTTTTATGGATTTAAAGGCATCGCAGGCTATACGGCGTGTATGCACATATCTGCCACTGGCCAGGCTTGGCGATATAGCGGCATAGATGAGCATTTGTCCGTCTATCCGCTTGATCAAATACTCCATACCTTTACGATATGCCTGCATACCGGTGGTAACACTCTTATCATGAAAACCGGTTGACTCCACAGCTGCATGACCTAAAAAGTCGATCTTAATCATGGTAAAACCACATGCTTTAAAGTGATCTATCATGTAATTAATGCGTGCCTGCGTACCGGGATGCGTCGGGTCGATAGCACGGGCACCATCCAATTCATGATATTGATCCCCTGTCTTTGTCCAGGCTTCGCTCCAGGTATGGTCGCTGCCTTCCATTTTTCTGTCGGGGCCCGATTTAAAACCCCAGTCGGTAAACGGCGCCCAGTAGATACCCGGCTGCAAACCTTTGGCCTTACAATGGTCGGCAAACTCTTTCAGCTTTGAAAAATCGCGTTCGCCGTTCTTGTTCACCAGCATATTATCCCAGTACGAATCCAGATCGATATAAGCCGTGCTATCTATACGAAACCCTTTCAGGCTATCGGCAAAAAAGTCGGCCACCTTAATGGCCTTATCAAAGTTTATATCACCCTGAATAACACCCCAGCTGTTCCAGCCAACGGGTGTGGGTTTAGTCCATTTAGCTACAAAAGGCGGCTCGGCAGTGCGGTTAGCTTTGCCAAAATTTTCAAGCCCGGTTCGATAATCTGCAAAATCGCCAACAAATATTAGCGGCGAAGCAACCTCATTACCACTTATCATTCCGTGTGCTATTCTGTCGCGGGTTACAGCTTCTTCAGTGTATCCGGCAGTTACCTTTATGGCGTTATCATTCCCGGCAGTGGTGGTCACTCCCGTTTTCCATTGCATGTGTTCAACCGAGCCAACAACCAATCCGTTGCGTGAGGTATTATCATACACCACCCCCACCTCGGCACTGGTTACCTTCTCGCTACCTTTAAATGGCTTGGCATTATAACTGATAAAGGTATCGTTATCGAAAGGCATAAACAGTGAGTATACATCACCCTTAACTTGCTTAAAACCGCCTTCAAACGGCACCATATTATTGGATGATATGACTTTGCCTTTAAGTATCAGCTGTGTATAAAAGCTATCGGTATTATAGTTATAAAACACCTGTTGCATACTTGGTAATCCATTACCCGTTAAAGTAACTGTATGCTTTACGCCCTTGCCAAACCCGGTGGTTATAGCTGCCTTGGCGTATGTGCGGGTTGTATATTTCGCCGATGATAAGCTTTGCCCATTAACAATTACCGATGCTGATATATGCGTAAAGATCTTCTCCCCTTTTTGATAGACATCATACAAACCTGTTGTGAGGTTATAGCTGATGTATTTATTTGTACCATAAGGTATCTTTATGATTTTTGGTTGTGCATTAGCCAAAGCCGACAGCATCACAACACAGCAAATAAACGCCGCTTTTAATATATTTTTCAGGTTGATGAACATACTTAAGCCTTTACCGATTTTGTAGTGATGAATTTACCATTTACTTTAAGCTTTACCGCTTTTGGTGTTGCCGATGTTACTTTGTAGCTCACAACCTTGCCATCTTTCCAGGTAAAATTCACGGTGAAGTTGCCTCTTGCCTTAAAGCCCCTGGCTGTGCCCTCAGCCTTCCAGCTATCCGGAATGGCAGGTAACAGGTTGATATATCCTTCATGACTTTGGATCAGCATTTCGGCAATACCGGCCGTGGTACCAAGGTTACCATCTATTTGAAACGGTGGCCCGGCAGATAACAGGTTGGGATAAATACCACCACCCGCGCCATAGTTGATATCGGTACGCTCGGTTGGTTTCATAATTTCGGTAAACAGTTTATAAGCGCGGTTACCATCGTGCAGACGTGCCCAAAACAGGAGTTTATAGGCAATGGTCCAGCTTGGGCCATCATCTCCCCTAACTTCAAGCGTTTTTTTGGCAGCCTCGGCCCATTTTGGTGTGCCATCTGCCGTAATGAGTGATGCCGGGTACAATCCATACAGATGTGATATATGGCGGTGCTGCGGGTCGGTTTCCTTGTAATCTTCCAGCCATTCCATCACGCGACCATCCTTAGCGATATTTACCGCCGGGGGCAGACTTTTCAATTTTTCCTTTAATTGCGTACTGAAAGCGGCATCAATACCTAAAGTTTTTGAGGCTGTGATAACATTATTGAACAACTCGCGGATTATCTGATTATCAATAGTTGCACCTATACAAATACTGGCATGTTTACCACCTGGCAGGTAAAAACTATTTTCGGGCGATGAAGATGGCGAAGTTACCAGCCAGCCTGTTTTTTTATCTTTTGTGAGGATGCTGCTGTAAAATTGCGCCGAACCCTTGAGTATAAGGTATATCTTTTTCAGGTAGGCCTTGTCGTTACTGAAAGCATAATGATCCCACAAGTTATTACACAACCAGCCCGAACCTGCTTTGGTAATGCCCCATGAGGCACTTTCGCCGGGCTCGGTAAAACCCCATATATTGGTGATCACATGCGCTACCCATCCATCGGCATTATAATAGGCTTTGGCGGTGCGCTTACCCGGTTCTATCATACCCTCAACCAGATCGGCCAGCGGCAAATTAAGTTCCGAAAGATTGGCAACCTCAACCGGCCAGTGGTTCATTTGCACATTTACGTCGAGGTGGTAATCGCCATTCCACGGGGTTTGCACCTGATTGGCCCACAAGCCCTGCAAATTTGGTGGTAATAACCCTACCCTTGTGCTACTGATAGACAAGTATCGCCCGAACTGAAAGAACAGCACCGGCAGCCCTTTATCAGCCGCGGGATCTTTATGAAAAGCTAATAAACGCTGGTTGGTAGGCAAGTTGTCAGCCTGCTTGCTTTGCCCCAATGTAAGGTTAAGGCGACCGTATATTTTTTGATACTTAGCTACATGCTGTTGTTTTTGCAATTCATAAGGCTTTTTAATGGCAGCATCTAACAACGCGTTCAGTTTATTTTTATAGGCCGGATTTTTATAATCAGTGCCCATTGATATAAAAATAGTAACCTCATCGGCATCCTTTATCTCAAGCGTATTGTTTGCGGCACTTTGTGTGCCGCCTTTAAGTACAGCTTTTACCTTAGCTAAAAACTGCATGCCGGGTTTGTCTGTACCGCTTTTGACGCCACCCTGCATTTGCAAGGTATTATCGTTCACGCTTACCTCTGCGCGTTCGGGTCTGCTTAACGATATACTTAAATTAAGCATACCCTTTTTATCTGTCGTAAGGCGGATTACACTTACATCGGTACCAAAGCCGGTAAAATACTCGCGCGTATAGGTTACACCGTTTACTATGTAGCTTGTTGATGCCATAGCAGTTTCTAAAGATAATCCGCGCCGGTAATTGCTATACTGCGGTTCCTTTCCATCGCCATGATTAAACTTAATATTAAGATCGCCGAATGTTTGGTAACAACCAAAAGGCACATCACCCGAACCAGGGGCCTTGCACACAAAGTTTTTATCGATAAGTGCTTGCGCTTCGTCGTTCTTTCCCTCATCAAGCAGGCGGCGTATTTCGGGCAGGTATTTGTAGGCCTCGTAGTTATTGGCATCCTGCGGCGCACCCGACCATAACGTGATATCATTCAGCACGATCTTTTCGTTGCTTACGCCGCCATCAGGCATCATACCTAAGCGGCCATTACCCAGCGGCAGGGTTTCTTCCCACACGCGTGCGGGCTTATCATACCAAAGCTTTAGCGACTGCGCGTTAACTGTTGTTATGCCGAGGGAAAAGGTTAAAGAAATAAAGCATAAAGCTCTTTTATAAATTCTCATATTATAGTTATGGGGTTTATTTATTGATCAGGAAGTTGACTATGCGGCAGGCATTACCCTTGCTTTTAGCGTTTTTATCGGCACTTATCTTAATTTGTAATGTATGCTCTGCATTAGGCAAGCCGCTACTTAGCAGCACATACCACGGCAGGTGCAAAAAGCCGCTCCACTCGGTATATAGATCTACCTGTTTAAACGGCGCACCGTCAATTGAAAACGAAATAATACCTGCATCGCCACCCGAAACTATGGCTATGCCTACCGCGTTACCATTAAAGTTAAGGGTTAAGGCAGCGCCCGGTTCAGTAGCAATTAATGCCGGTACATTAACAAAACCGGGGCGTGTACCTAACCCATCAGTTGGGTGCCAGTTGGGGTCAATTCGCCATTTATCATCATGTTTTGCGTTAGTTATGCTATAGTATTGCCCACGCTCAAACGAATATTCATTAAGCGGCTTAGGCGATTTATATTTTTTAGCTTTCGCAGGTGGATCATTAAAGCAATCTGTCAACAACGATTTAATGAAGGCGAAATACAACTCCTGCCCAAATACCGCCGGGTGCAGATCCTTAAAATCATCATTCCAGTCAAACTCCTTATTAACCAGTTTCTCCTTAACACCTTTGGCTATATTGATGGATGGCAAGCCATAATGCTCGGCCACTAATTCATGGTTTCTGATCTCGACGGGTTGTTTCCCTGCGGTGTAGTCATTGGTTTTATCAGGATCGGCAAGCTCCATCATCACTATATCCATTTGCGGGTTGGTTTTGCGTGCATGGTGAATGATGCCTTCCAGCGCTCTTACCTGCGTCAAACTATCGGTTTTGTTCACCCTGTCGTTTACGGCAGCTTCAACAAACAACAGGTCAACCTTGCCGCTGTCCAACAGATCGCGCTGTAACCTGAACGTGTGCGGCAAGCTACCTAACGAGGGTATCCCGGCCATTATAAAACGAAACTCTGTGTTCGGGAAACGCTCTTTCAGATATTTATAAACCCTATCGCGCCAGCCGGGGTTAAAGGTTATCGATCCACCTAAAAATGCTACCGTTGCCTTTTTATTTGTAGTAGCGATTTTATAAAAATTATTCAGCCCATTGCGCGTTTTATAATAATCAGCATAAGGCAACACCTTTTTTACGGGGTACGAGTTGTAATAAATAAAATCAGCCCACTCATCGTTATGCTTATCGGGTACATGGTGCCCGTTCAATTGCTGCGGCCCTTCGGTTACCGGGTAAGTAGTTACCGGTCCACAGGCTGCTATGTACCTTTCGGCAAACAACAAACTATTTTCGGCAGGCGGCACAAACTTGTCTTCCAAACCTATCATATTCAGTATAGGTACCTTGAATGATGCCAGGCCTTCCAGATTATCTACGGGGTTATCATTATAAGCCAATGCTTCTGCATCAGTAAATTTATATACCTGTTTCAGTTGCTGCCATGCTCCGTTATCTCCTAAGCCTTTGCCTTTCCCTGCCGGCCAGCTTTTAATATCATAAACCGGAGTTTCGGCATAAATACAGCTTACCTTGTCGGGGTTGCGCTTGGCCCAGCCTAAAACATATAAGCCACCGCGACTAACAGCTTCCAGCGCTGCCCTGGGTGCAAGCTGAACGGCATCGGTCAGGTAATTATAAAACCTGTCCCACACCTGCATAGCATAGGGACTGCCGTACTGATCGTCAACGCTAACGTAAGCCACATAAAAACCACGCGAAAGCAGCAAGCTATCAATACCCGTATGCCAATCGGGGAATGATGCCCGCCAAACCCAAGGCCTACCCGGTAAGGCTACCCTCGGCTTTACATAGTATGCCTTATGCCCTGCAATGTTTACACGCGTTTGCGCAAAGCCTTTCCAGGTAGTAGTTTGCGCCTGAGCATACGGACTGCAAAGCACAACTATTAAAACAAGTAAAGCAAACCCGCGGTACAGGGGCATTTTTTGGCGATCGATGGTCATATTGGTTCAGATAAAGTTATGGGCAGGCGTTAATCCTCAAAATGGATAAACCACTAAATTAGATGGATTATACTATCCTTTATGCAATTATAAGCAACATCAGGCATCACCAATAAGCGATATATTCCATCTATTATTTAATTTTAACAAAAGCGGCATCAAGCCTTTGCCCGATAGGTTTAAATATGCTATAATAGCGGCACGCAGCCATAAACCCTGCGTGGCATCCCCCGCTTTTAAATCGAAATATTGAATGAACAACACCGCTTTCAAGAGAAGAGATGGCTTTGAGGGTGAAAAAATTATTAGCATTCCACCCAAAATATGGAAGGATGTTTTTAAGAAAGATCCTGACTTTTTCCAGATATATGTGGCCCAGATCGGCTACTTTCCGCGTGCATCATACCATTACCGCGAGCGGCGCAAAGGCTGCGAGGATAATATACTGATATACTGCGTACAAGGCACCGGTTACTTTGTTATTGATGATAAGCGTTACGAGGTAAATGCCAACCAGTATATTTTGGTTGCAGCCACCGATAAGTACATGCGCTACTGGGCCGACTCAGAAACACCGTGGACCATTTATTGGGTGCATTTTAACGGCATCAACATACCCGGCTTTAATCGTTTTTTGAATGTTAACAACAACAAAGGCGCGGTTACCATCCCATTTAACTCAAAGGCTATTGACCTTTGGAACAATATGTACGATAGCCTTGAAATGGGTTACAGTACCGAGAACCTGTGCAATGCCAACTTTTGCCTATATAACTTTATTGCCAACTTTTTATTCCCCGAAAGGCATATTGCCGTTGCACGTGATGAAAGCACCGATGTAATAACGCTTACTATTAACCACATGCGCGCCAACCTTGATAAAAAGCTAAGCGTTGATGATATGGCCAATCAACATAAATTATCAAGTTCCTATTTTTCTATTTTGTTCCGTAAAGCTACCGGCATGCCACCTATTGATTATTTCATCAACCTAAAAATGCAAAAGGCCTGCCAGTTACTTTTTTCGGACGAGGTGCGGATAAAAGCCGTAGCCAACAGTTTGGGTTATGAGGATCAATACTATTTTTCGCGCCTATTCAAAAAGTTCATGGGCGTATCGCCCGAGCAATACCGGTCGTCGGCAAGGCGCGATGTTGTTTCGGCTACTTAATAACCGGTAGTTTTTCGGCATCGCTGTTTAATTCAAGGGCTATTACGGTACAGTTTTCATCAGGCAATTGGGCTGGCAAACTTATATGTACGCCATCAACCTGTGTAAATTTTACCGGCTCACCGCCCAAAACTGTAGCGCTTTTTATTGTTACACCCTGTAAAGCGGGTAAATTAAGTTCACTATCAACTGGCTTAAATATGTGGATGTATATCTTGTTGCCTTTGCGGGTAGCGGCATACCTGTCATTCGGTGCATAAGGGCCTCCTTTGGTGCCGTAAATGGCTTCACCGTTTTTTGAAAGCCATGTGCCCATTTGCTTTAACCGGTCAACTTGCCGCTGCTCTATGCGCCCATCCATCATAGGCCCAACATTGAAAAGCAGATTGCCATTGCCTCCGGCAGTTTTTACCAAAGTTTGAATACACTCTTTTAATGATTTCATCTGATCGTTAGGCTTCCATGCCCATTGATTGCAGATGGTGATACAACTCTCCCATGGTTCAAGCATATTAATGTTACCTATACGCTGCTCGGGCGTTAAAAAATCACCTACCGAATTCTCATTCAGCTTTTTGCTCTCCTTACCTAACCGGTTATTTACCACAATACGTGCGTCAAGCTTTTTTATATGCTGATAAATTTCACGGCCATAAGCATTTGTCCAGGGCTTTTCCAGTATCCATCAAACCAAAGCATATCGGGCTTGTAGCGGGTTATTAACTCGGTAAGCTCGCTTTTCATGGTAGTTACAAACCTCGGCATATCGCCTTTTACGTTATGCAATGTATCATGCGGACTATGGATAGGGTAATCCGGATCGTGCCAGTCAAGCACCGTCATGTATATACAAAACGATATACCCTGCTTTTTACAGGCCTTTGCCAGCATGCCTACCATATCTTTTTTAAATGGAGTATTAGCTATATTATATGCAGATACTCCGGATGGCCAAAGCAAAAAACCATCATGGTGTTTGGCGGTTATCACCAGGTACTTCATACCGGCATCTTTAGCTGTTTTCACCCATTCATCAGCGTTAAACAACACCGGGTTAAACTCACGGTAAAGCGAATCATAATCATCTGCGGGTACTTCCTTATTCCGGCTCCAGCCAATTTCGGTACCGCGCAGGGTTACCGGGCCAAAATGTATGAACATGCCAAAACGCTTGTCCATAAAATTATGGATAGCCGACGCGGGAGTGCTTACATTGCTTTGGGCATACGCACCCATATTAAAACACAGGCATAGCAGAATGAATAGTTGACGCATAACAAAATATTAAGCCTGCACATAATTATGCGCAGGCTTGTGATCAAATTATTGTTTATTCCAAAGGGTTATCTCGCTCATGTTGCTGTAATTGGCTTCGCCGTTTGAGTTATGTTTGATGCGTAGCCTGATGTAGCGTATAGGTTGCCCCTGATTATCCAGATCAAACTTGTATGGATTTTTACCATCACCGGTACGTACAACATCCTTAAGCAATACCCAACCTTTTGAGATGGCCTCGTTTTTCCAACCCGCATCGTTAGCAGGCAAGCTGGTATCGTGCCCGTTTATATCAGTTATACCCCAAACCTCAAACTGATCAGGATTATGGCAGCAATCGCGGCCTGTTTCTTCCATCCGGCCCAGATTGTCATACAATCTGCCCAGGTCAATAGTAAGCTGCTGCGGCAATGCCCGCTCATTTGAGTGGAATATGTTTGGATAGCCTTGCGGTGTGGTGCTGCCATCCCATAGTTTATTTATTGCGGTACCGAAATCGGCATAAACATCATTTGGTAAATTGGTTTGCGCGAATATGGATTTATCACATGGCACAAAGCTGTAGATGTACGGATAATCATCAGCGGCAGCTACCTGAAAGGTATCGATAGAGCCACGCTCGGGTATGTACTCCGACCGGTATTTGATAATAGTACCTAACTTAAAATCGTTCAGGGTGATACTGTTGGCATCGGGCGCTAAACTGGTTGTTACCTCGGTACCCGCATTGCTGGTGTACATTATTTGGGTGGTGATGTTAATGGTATCGGGCGTAATAAAGTTAAGGGTTACTGAGCCGTTATCATTCAATACATAAGGTGTTACCGCATCGTAAGCCCTGTTCAACAATGTACCCTGATAGATGGGGCCGTAAACCTTTACGTTGTTCACCTCCTTAGCTATTGATTTATTGCCCTTAGCATCAAAGGAGTAAATAGTGAACGAGTAAACATACTCACGCAAGCCGCTGATCACTGTGCTGATGGTATCTTTCTTTTCAGTAACATTCACCACTTGCGAATCGGCCTTATTATTCCAATATACTACATATTTGGTTATGCTTGGGTCGGTACTGGCTTTCCATTTAAGGCCAACCCGCAGATCGCCGGGCTGCGAAGTAACATCGCCAACAGCGCCGGTATAGGTTATCTCCTTGCCATCAAAAAAACTACGGAATTCCGTATCGTTTTTGCCGCAGCCATAAATTATGGCAAACATGGCGCAGATAATTAAACAATATTTTATCGTCTTCATCTTAATTCGTTTTAATTGATTATTACTGCGGATTGCCATATAACGAAAGTTCCATTACGTGGGCTATATCACCGCCCGACCATGTTCTGTTAACCGCCAGGCGGATAAACCTAACCGTAGGCGCGTCAAACGGAACATTAAAGTTTACCCCTGCCCTAACAAATGCCTCATCCGAAGCGGTTACAGCTCCCGGTGGCGAGCCTGAAGGCGGATCAGGATAATGGAAATTGCCCAGGTTTATCCAGTCGCCAACCACCGCGCCGGCCGGTGCCGAAACAGGTAATTGCGCATCGCGCGGGTTGGCTACCTTGGTTCCCCACAAGCTAAAATCGCGTGGGTTACCGTGGCCGTAGGCCCATTCGCCAAAACGCTCCCACATTACAAAGCGGCTTAACTTGTACACCCGGCCAACATCAAACGAACATACAAACGGTGGCCTGTTACCCGGCAAGGTATGCCAGCCATCGCCATTTTCGGTACCATTCCAAAGGTTGGGCAATACCCAGTTGTAACCAATAGGCGTATCCGTGGGCAGGTTAAAGGCACTGAACAGGCCTTTGTTCAGCATTTCCTCATATAGAGGACTGATCTGTTTTTTCAGCGTATCGGATATATTGCCCCATTGATCGGTAACATATACACCAAAGTCGCGGGCATCGGTAGTATATCCTCTGATGGAATAATTTATCGTGTCGGATTTGGTAAAAAACTGATCCTGTACCTCCATGGCGTTGGTTGTCGGGTCGAACGCGGTGATGATAATGCCAACCTCCCGTTTAAGCGGATTTAACGCCTGCACATTCACCCCGCCAAAATCGGCATTGATATCTACCGATGGACGGATCAACTGATAGATAGGTGTATCCGGATGCACGGTAACCTTAACCGGGTCAGACATTACGTTGGCGCGCGATACGGTGTACAGCGTAACATCATAATCTGCCGATGCTGCAAAGCCATTCACTGTAACCGTATCGGTATAGTATGATGATTTGGTTTCGCGCTTTACGCCGTTACGAATATTGTACTGCGCAAGCACATACAATATATTCTCGGAGTTAGGCAGATCATAAGTAATATACGCCCCACCATTAAAGTTATCTACCTTAAGGTTGGTTACCACTCCCGGTTTGGTTGTATCTCCGGATATGGGACTGGTGTTGTAGCCATCATTTTTTTTGCAGGCAGCAACAACCAGCAAAACAAGGCCGGTTGTAACTGCTATATAATATTGAATTCGTTTCATGTTGTTTTGAGTTTGCCTGTTACCAATTAGGGTTTTGTACCAGATTACCGTTAACTATCAGGTTATTGTTTTTGATAGGCCACAGGTAGTTGCGCACGTTAAATACCGGCGTAAGTATGGTACGCGGGCGATAGTAGTTAAGCGGCTGCTCCTCGTAAATATTCCAGCCTTGCATGGGTCTGCTCATTACGTTCTGTATCTCTTTCCAGCGGCGTAAGTCCCACCCGGCTTGCCCTTCAAAGGCCAGCTCAATGCGGCGTTCCTGGTGAATAATCTGGCGCATACCATCCTGCGTGGCATACTTTGAGGCATTGCGCGAGTAATTGGTCCATGCCTGTACCACACCTTGCAAACCCGCGCGCTGGCGCACAGGGTCAACATAGCGTACCACTTCGGCAAAAGGCCTGCCCTGCTCGTTAAGTACTTCGGCATACAGCAAATACAACCCGGCCAGCCTTATTATCGGCATACGGAAATCTACCCAGGTCATATTCTCATCGTACACGGTTTGGTAGTTAACCAATTTTTTAGCCCAATAACCGGTAACGTTTATGCGGATGTTATCCTTTGGCCCTGCGAATGAACTACTGCTTCTTGCCTGTACATACAAAGCATTCTCCGGATTGAGCACGCCGTTGCCATACCATATCGCTCCATCAAAAGCTACATTGGCGTAAAAACGGGGCTCACGGTTAAAGTGGGCATTAACGGTTTGGTAGCCGTTACGTATGTAAAAGCGATTAGCATCATCGCCGGTGCGCAGGTTGTAACGGTTGGTATAGTCCCATGTTCTGTCCTCAGTAATAGGTACTCCGTTATTGGTATAAAATAGTTCCTGCTGGGTAATAGGCACGGCAAATGTGCCCTGGGCTATCAGGTTAGCGGCAGCTCGTGATGTTAAGCGCGGCATATTATACTCCTGCCTGCCATAGCCAAATACCGGGTTTAGCGCCCATATCAACTCGCTGTTAAGCTCCCATTTTTCGGTGATAGCGGTTTGCAGGGTAAGCACACGCCTTAGCGAATCAGTTAAAGTTGCAGGTATGTTAGCCGGAGCATTAAAGGTATGCAGCGCGATACCGTTAGCCTCACATAATTGTATGGCTGCTAAACAGGCATCTGATGCTTTATCCCACTTGGTGGCATCGTAAGTATTGGTAAACAGCGCTTGCCCATCCTTATTAGCAAGCCCGGCAAAGTCTGGGTTACCGTTAAACATGGGGCTGGCTGCTGTTGCCAAAATATCGGCCTTTACAGCAAGTGCTATAGGGCGGGTTATGCGGCCAAGTTCACGTATCTGATTTTGGATAACCACCGGCAGATCGGGCGCGGCCTCATCCAGCAAACGCACCATATAGTTTACTACCGAATCTGCCGGGTCACGCTTCACCTTTACTTCTTCTGTCGAGCTGGTAATGGGTAAATTCTTATCCGTAATTGGTATGGGCCCGTACATACGGAACAGGTAATAGTGATAGTAGGCCTTCAAAAATTTCACCTCGGCTATCCAGCGCGCTTTTTCTGACGCGGTAAGGTCTATCGGCTTATCAATATTTTCGAGCATGGTATTGCAGCGGCGTAACGCCCTAAAAATGGCCTGTCCGCCATTCTCACCATCCCAATAGTTAAGGCCGGGATTTTGCACGTTCTGCGTGCCGCGAATCAGGTTAAAGCCCGTCGGGTCGATGCCCTGGTTATCGGTCAGGTTGTTCGGAAATATGATCTCGCCCGAGCTGGTAAAGCTTGGGTCGTTTTGCGGGTATTGAAACTGCTGCAAGGTTGCATAGCACGAAAACAGGTAGTTCTCCGCCTCGTTACGGTTACGGAAAGCGTAATCAATAGTACCGATGTTCTCGGGCGTTACATCCAAAAACTTTTTGCACGATGTACCCAGCATAGTAATGGCAGCCAGGTATATTAATATTTTATATGATCTCATCTTCATCTCAGGTTATAAATTCACGTTCACGCCCAGGTTAAATACTTTTTGTATGGGATAGTTAAACCCGTTGCCACCCAGCTCAGGGTCCCACAGTTTAAAAGGACTAACCGTGAACAAATTGAGGCCGTTAAAGTAAATACGGGCGCTACGCATTTTAATGGCGCTTAGCAGTTTACGCGGCAAACTGTAGCCTATCTCTAATGATTTTAGCCTCAAGAAGCTTCCATCGCGCATCCACCAGGTACTGTTTTGGCGATTATTTTCGATCTGCGCGCCGTTAGCGCCCAGGCGTGGGTATAGGGCGTACAGGTTTTGATTTTCCTCCGACCAATGATTATCGGCATAAGCCTTTAACAGTTGGGTGTTGCCCGGCAACCATGAATCAGGACTTTGAATGAACGGACTTGTACGTGCCGGATCAATAAAGAATGACACCCTGGCCTGCCCCTGAAAGAATGCCGACAGATCGAAATTCTTGAAGCCCGAAGTAATACCAAATCCATACACTATTTGCGGCACAGTGGGGTTGCCTATAAAGGTTTGGTCGGCGCCGTCAATACGGCCATCGTTATTTAAATCGCGATACTTTATATCGCCACCCATTGGCGGCTGGCCGTTGGTGCTGAATATTTGTTGAGGCGAGTTGCGCGCCTCGTTATCATCAACAAACAAACGCTCAGCCACATAACCATACTGCCTGTTAAGCGATTGCCCTACATTGTAACGGTATGATTCGAGATAGTTAGGCTCCTCAAACTGGGTGAACTTATTTTCGGCGAAGGTGAAGTTACCACGCAGTGCAACCCACGAGTTGTTAGAAAAATTCTGCCGTCCATCAACTGATAGGTCGATACCTTTTGAATCAACCTTACCTATGTTGGCGGCAATAGCTGCCTCAAGCCCCATTGTTGACGGGATCGATGCCCTATCCTGTAAAATATTGTATTTGTGATTTTTGTATACCTCGGCAATTACGTTGAACTTTTTAAGCAGCGTAAATTCTAAACCGAGGGTGGTTTGCTGCGAGGTTTCCCAGGTAACGTTACGGTTTTCATAGTTACGAATGCTTACACCGTTACGGCCATAGCCATTATTGGTGCCAAACACAGCTGAGTTACCGCCATTCAGGTTAACATCCGACAGATAGTAGAACCTTTGCGCGCCGATAGCATCATTACCTACTAAGCCATGACTGGCCCTGATCTTCACACGATCAAACACATCATACAGATCACCCCAGAATTTTTCTTCGGAGATGATCCATGACGCGCCTACTGTTGGGAAGAAACCATAACGATGTTCTTCTGAAAACCTTTCGGAACCATTATAGCCAAAGTTGAACTCGAGGAAGTATTTGCTTTTGTATGAGTATGTTGCCCTGCCCGCAAGGGTAAGGTTACGATATGGTAAAGAGTATTGTAAGGTTGTTGTATTGGTACGCGGGTCCTTAGCGTCCGAGTATACCTGTTGTTGCCTGGTACCTATCAGCGAGCCGCTTACATTATGGTTTTTGCCGATGGTTTTGCTATAATCAACCACGCCTTGCAGGTAAATAAAGGTGTTGATATTATCGCTGCCCAAATTACGATTGTAGGTAAGATATTCAGTAGCTACGTTATTGCCTGTAGGCTGCGGGTTTAACCATTGCAGGGTGTATTGGTTGCTTGCCTTATCATACGATGCCACATTGTAATAAAATGGCGAGTAACTCATATCCGAGGTATAATACGAGTACCTGTTGGTGCTGAACAAGCCGTGAAAGGTTAAGCCGCTGGTAATAAAGTTCAGGTTTTGATTCAGCTCCAATTGCGCCAGCATGCGCGATTCCACAAAATTTTTGTGACCACGCAAAAGGGCGGCATAAGGGTTTATCTGCCCGATGGAATTATTGGCCGGCGAACCACCCGAACTTAACGTATTACCAAACAGAATATGCTGCGCGTTCATATTAGCCTCGTCCGGCTCGTAATAAGCCGGGAACAGCACCGGGCTGGTGTGCATGGCAACATTGTACAAGTCGGTTGAGAAAGAGGCATCGTTGGTCAATGGCCCATTATAATCATTGAACGTACCCGATAAACGCACTACTAACTCCGTTTTATCGGTCAGGTTTACGTTAACGTTAGAGCGTAGTTGGTAGTTGGTGAACTTAACATTGTTGTTATTATTGTTGCGAATATCGGTACGCAGAATACCATTATCATTTGAATACGAACCGGCAATGTAGTACTTGGCCACACCTCCACCGCCGCTTATGTTAAGGTTGGCGCGTTGTGTGCTGGTGCGCTTTTTGAACAACAGGTCGATCCAATCAACAGCCGGATAAACAAAGGCGTTACTGCCCGGCGCGTTGTTCAAGGTAGCCTGGGTATTCAGTATCTTGTTCTCGGTAAAGGGTCTTGGTGCAAGCGGATCGCGGGTAATGGTAGCCTCATTAAACAGGCGCATGTAAGTGATCGGATCCGCCAGCTCAATGGTTTTTACTGATTGCGACATAGAATTCTCCAGCCTGAAATTGATCTGTGCCTTGCCAACCTTACCCTCTTTGGTTTTTACTAAAATTACGCCGTTACCACCACGCGCGCCATAAAGGGCGGTCGCGCTGGCATCCTTAAGTATCGAAAAGCTTTCAATATCATCAACCTGCAAACGGGCCAGATCTGAAGCGGTAAGCTCCACGTTATCTATCAATATCAACGGATCGCGCTTGTAACCAAAGGTGGTAACCCCGCGAATAAAGAAGGTAGCGTTATCCTGTCCCGGCTGTCCGCTTGGTGTGTAGGCTATAACACCTGCCACCTGCCCCGCCAGCGCGTTGGTAAGGTTACTTGATGGTATTTTGAGGTTACCGGGCTTTACCGTAGTAACCGAACCTACCAGCGCCTCACGACTTTGCTTGCGGCTGTAAGCGGTAACCACAACCTCCTCGGCAAGGGCAACATTCTCTTTGATGATAACTTTGTAGGTACGCTGATCAGCCGATACCGTGACCTGCTGATCCTGATAACCTACAAACGATATCTTTAAAACAGTGCCTACTTCAACATCCAGCACAAACTTACCATTGGCATCTGTTGATGTTGCTTTGCCGTTTTTGTTTAGCGCCGTTACGTTAGCACCGGCAATAATTCCGCCGGTTGTATCGGTAACGGTACCGGTAATGGTTACACGGTTTTGTGCGATACTACTTTGTGCCGATGCCATCAGCGCCGCGAAAAGCAGCAAGCCACAGGCAACAGGCAATAGTTTTTGAGGGATCTTTAACACCAAAAGGCGTTTGCTCAACTTGTAAAGTTTACTCATAAAAAGGGTGAATAATTGGTTAAAAAACGCAATAAAACGCCTGTGCAAGCTTGTAGCCCACATTAGGGTGGCATTACCGGTGGCAATGCCTTTACATTAAATTGTTGTTATTTATTTTGGCTTATAAAACAAATGTATACCAACTACTTAGCGGGGTAAATGACGTATCCTTTTATTATAATGGATTATTCGATTATGGTAAAAGCATTTTCCATATCAGTTAAAAATCAAGCTAAAATTTTAGCCATAATTAACACAAATCGATTGCGTAATTAAATGCTAAAAGTGCTAAAACGTTAAACATTGAAAAATTATCAGGGAGTATGGAAAACCTCGTCCATATTAGTCCAAACCTGGTGTTTAGCTAAAGCCTGGGCTAAGGGCAGTTGAGTGGGGGCGGTTTGTTTCCACCATTTTTGGGTAAGGCTGTCGGCAGCCATTTTTTTCATATCGGCATCAAAATCATTGCCTGTATATTCAAAGTAACTGAACAGGTAATATTTATCCTCAATTTTTTGCAGGTAGATAGAATAGTTATGAATGTTGCACTCCCCTATCTTTTTAACAACACCCGGCCACGGCACGGCGTGCAGCTTTTTGTAATAAGCTATTTTATCGGGTTTTATACCGGTAACCATACCATAGCGAACAACTTTAGCTGGTGACTTATCGCAACCTGCAAATAACATCAGCAAACCAATCGCTATGCTATAAAAAACACTTTTAATCATTATCTGAATAAATAAAACAGTACCGACATAATGAGCAGCAACAGCACCGACAGTACTTTGTAATTACCTATCCCCTTCCAGCTATGGCCTTTAAGCGCATCGAATGGCGAATTCCAGTAAAGCTTTTCGCTATCAATAGTATGCTGAACGGGATAGATGTACGAGAATATCACCTGCATCAGCACGCAGGCAGAAAAAAGATAAAAGGCCATCATCATAAATGGCACCTGCCCTATAGTAGATGCAGGCATCAGTTTTGAGGTTACAAACACCACAACACCTAATAATGAGCCCAACCACAAAGTAAGTTTTGATGATGTAGCTGATGCCTTTTTCCAGAATATGCCTAACAAAAACACACATGTTATTGGCGGCGCAATGTGGGCGATGATGTCATTCAATCCGTTAAAAATGCTTTCGTAATTATTGAGCAATGGCAGCATTAATAATGATACCAGCATGGCTACACCAGCCGCTATTTTGCCGGTTTTAACTAATTGCTTATCAGTTGCCTGGGGTTTGTATCGCTTGTAAATATCATAACTCACCAGGGTTGATATGGAATTCAGCGCACCCGATATCTGGCTCATTAAGCCCGACAAAAGCGCGGCGACTAAAATACCTACCAGCCCTTTGGGAATAAGCTGCGTTATCATCAAAGTATAAATGCCTTTACTGTTCACTACCTGCTTACCATCAACCACAGTTTGTAGTGCCGATACGTTGAGCAAACCTTTTTGCGACAGCGCATAGGCAAACAATCCCGGTAATACGAAAATGAATACAGGCAGTATCTTGATAAACCCACAAAACAAAGATCCTACACGGGCGTGATCCTGATCCTTAGCGCCCAAAACACGTTGAACAATAGTTTGATCGGCACACCAATACCATATACCCAGCACCGGGTAACCCAAAAACACCGAGTACCAGGGCATACCGCTACCGTCGCCATGCGGCCGCATCATTGATAGTTTGCTCATTTCGCCCTGCTGCTGCAAAACATCAACCATAGGCTCCCATCCGCCCATTTTTATCCAGGCTGCCACGCACATAATTACGGCTCCGGCTAATAAAACAATGGTTTGTATAGATTCTGTAACCACCACCGCCGTTAAACCACCGGCAACGGTATACAGGGCGGTAAGCAGCGATATAATAATGACGCTGGTATACATATCAACCCCGAACAAGGTTTGTAATACAATGCCACCGGCTAACAGCGAAAAGGCGATGTGTATAATGATGGCTGAAATGACAGACACAAAAGCCAGCCAATCGCGACTGGCACGATCATACCGCTTTTCCAGAAAATCAGGCAATGTGGTAACACCCGAACGGATGTAGAAAGGCACAAAGAACAGCGCTAACAAAATAAGCGTAAAGGCTGCCATCCACTCAAAGTTGCCGTTAAGCAGCCCGGTATCAAACCCGCTTTGGGCCAGGCTTACCAAATGCACACACGATATATTGGTAGCAAACAACGCCAGCCCTATAGTTGGCCAGCGCAACGTTTTACCGGCCAAAAAATATTCGCCCGCCGCGCCCTTGTTTTTGTTTTTATGCTGATGCCGTATACCCGACCATAAGCCGATAATAACTATACCCAAAATATACAGCCCCGTAATAATTATATCTGCTGAACTTATCATGCTATCGGTTTATTATGCTTTCAGGTCGCAGCTGCTGCCGGGTGCCTGTGGTGTTTGGTATAATCCGTTCTCGATAAGCACCGGGTTAACAAAGTACTTTTGCAGGTGCGGAATATGCTCTAAAAATAAGGCTTCGTGCCCCAATTTTATATGATTAAATAAAACCAGATGCTGATGCAATTGCCCCATATCGCCAACATGCGGCACCACAGGTATACCGTACTTTTTACAAAGCAGGCTAACTGTAATAAATTCACTAACCCCACCCACACGCACAGCATCTACCTGAATAAATGAGGCGGCACCTGTTTGCAGGTAATTTTTAAATATCACCCGGTTGGGCACGTGTTCACCCAATGCCAACCTAACAGGGGCAATAGCTTCGGCCAGGGTTTTATGCGCCAATACATCATCAGGGTGCGTAGGCTCCTCGATCCAGTATGGGTTCATACTTTTTAGTTGATTACAAATGCTGATGGCCTGCGGTAAATTCCATTGCTGGTTGGCATCAAGCATTACCTTTACGGCATCTCCGGCTGCTTCGCGTACAATGTGCGCTCGCCGTATATCACGCTCAGCTTCAGCTGAACCAACCTTTAACTTCATAGCGGTAAATCCTTCATCTACAGCCTTTAAACAATTTTCGCGCACTTTATCATCGCTGTAATTGAACCAGCCTATCGAGGTATCATAACCGGGGTAGCCAACGTTGGTTATCAACTCGCGTTGCCGCAAGCCGGTTTGTTGTTCGGTTATTAACTTTATGGCATCCTGCGTGGTCAATTCATCTTCCAGATAGGTGAGATCGAGCGTGTTAACAATTTCTTCGGGAGAGAGATCGATCAACAGTTTCCATAATGGCACGCCAAGCTTTTTAGCCCACAGATCGTAACAGGCATTAGTTACCGATGCCAGCGCCAAATGCACCACACCTTTGTGCGGCCCCAGCCATCTGAATTGCTGCTCGTTAGCCATTTGATTGAATAGCGAACCAAAATTCTGCATCAATACCTCAATGTCCGATCCTTTTAATTTTTCAGCATAAAATTTGGCGGCAGCACAAACCAGTTCGTTCCCTTTGCCGAGGCTAAAGGCTAAACCGGTACCTGTTAGTCCGCTATCATCATGCAATTGAGTTACAGCGTAGGAGTATACCGGATCGCGATGTATGGCATCGCTACCGGCATTACCATCTAACTGATAGCGAACATCCTTTACCTGAATATTTTTGATCATAAAATTTACGTTAAAGGGATTAATTACTACGACGATAACCCAGCTCGGCGCCGCCGCTTACGGGTAATATGCAGCCGGTTATAAACCGTGAAGGCGCCGAAACCAGGAACAAACAAGCATCGGCTATAACATCGGCATCGGGGCAATAACCTAACAGGTGTATGCTATCCAGATATTTTTCGATAGATGCCGGGCTGGGCTGCTGCTCGCTCCAGCTGCGTAGCATAGGTGTCCAAACACCGGCGGGGGCAATAGCATTTACCCTGATACCATGCGGGGCGTAATCAATAGCCATTGAGCGTGTAAGCGCGCTGATAGCACCCTTAGTTGCACTATAGGCAGCATGTATTTCCTGCCCTATCTCACCGGCCATGCTGCCTGTGTTCAATATATTACCCTTATTTTTTATAAGCTGATTTATGGCATAGCGCGTGGTGTTGAATATGCCCTTCACATTCACATCAAAAAGGCGTTGCCATTCGTCGTCGGTTGTTTCGTGCAGGTTTTTTGAAGGATCGGATATTCCGGCATTGTTGTGCACTACATCAATTTTGCCGAATCTTGCCACGGCGGCATCAACCGCCTGCGCTATCTGCTCCATTATTGATACATCAGCATGCAGGTAAAGTACATCATCACCAAATAAAGTGAGCGATGCCTTCGCGATACTTTCCCTGTTGTTTGACACGATGGCCAGGGCTGCGCCTGCCGCGCGGTACACCTTTGCGCATTCAAAGCCTATACCCTCGGTACCGCCGGTTAAAAAAACTACCTTATCTTTTAATAACTGCATTAAATGCTTGTTTAAATATTATTGTTCATCCCGAAAATGCCAACAAGGTAGTAGCACGGCAACGCCATGATAGCTTTTGAAATAATACTTACCTGATTATTATTGGTTTGTTAAACTGGTTTGTTGACGATCTCAAAATAACGGCCCGCCATGAGTATTAAGAATAGAGAATACTTTTTTTTTGATGGACTATACCATTCCATAAAAAGGGAATTTTCAAACAAAACGGTATATCACAGTTAAAAACATGCCCAAATAATCCATTCATTTTATAGAATTATCCATTTTATAACTGTGCTGCAGGTGTTAGGTTTGAGCATGCCCGATGCCGTCATCGGCCTAAGTAAATGCTTGTCAAAAGCAGCCAACCAATTATCCGTACAAATGACATTAATTACCTATTAAATATTATTTTTATAGAATGAATGCTAACCAACCAATTATCAACTTAAAAACCTTTACTACGTTCGCGCTTGCCCTTGGCTTATCGTGCACGGCGTGGGCGCAAAACATTACCATCCCCGTTGAAACCAAAAACAATGCACTTGTTTTACAGATTGACGGTAAAAAGGATATAGGTACCATCTACCTCGGCAAAAAACTGAACGATGCCGCCGCTTACGCGCAAATACCATCAGTATACAAGCAAACCGCCGACTATACCGATAACACATCAAACTCCGCTTATTCAACTTCGGGTTCGCGCGGTTATTTTGAGCCTGCCGTTACCGTTACCCACTCCGATGGTAACAACTCGCTTGATTTGCGCTATGTAAGCCACAAGGTTACTAAGGTTGATAATAATGTGTCGCTGCTTAGTGTGGTGCTTAAAGACCCGGTTTATAATTTTGAGGTTACGCTATACTATAAATCATACTTTAATGAGGATGTGGTTGAACAGTGGAGCAGCATTAAGCACAGCGAAAAAGGCAATGTGGTGTTACATAAATTCGCCTCGGCTAATTTGTACTTAAAGGCTGCAAAATATTACCTTACCCAATACCACGGCGAGTGGGCCAAAGAAATGCAACCCGAAGAAAGCCTGATAACCCACGGTATAAAAACCCTGGATACAAAGTTGGGTACTCGCGCCAACCTTTTTCAGCCCTCAGTATTCATGATCTCGATAGATCAGCCCGCTACTGAGGATGAAGGAACTGTACTATATGGTTCGGTTGAATGGAGCGGTAACTTCCGCACCGATCTGGAGCTTGATAACATGGATAATTTGCGTGTTATTGCCGGTGCCAACAACTATGCATCAGCATATACCTTAAAACCGAATGAGGTTTTCACTACCCCTGCCTTTTTATATACCATGAGCGATAAGGGTAAGGGCGATGCCAGTCGTAAATTACAGCGCTGGGCACGCAATTACCGTGTGCTTGATGGTAACGGTAACCGCCTAACCCTGCTTAACAACTGGGAGGCCACGTATTTTGATTTTGACGAGCAAAAGCTTTTTGAATTGATAAAGGACACCAAGAAGCTGGGCGTTGATATGTTTTTGCTCGACGACGGCTGGTTCGCCAACAAATACCCCCGCAATGGCGACAATGCCGGCTTGGGTGATTGGCAGGAGAATAAAAAGAAACTGCCTAATGGTGTATCATCATTAGTTAAAGAGGCTACTGCCAATGGCGTTAAGTTTGGTATTTGGCTTGAACCTGAAATGGTGAACCCTAAAAGTGAGCTTTACGAGAAGCACCCAAATTGGGTTATTAAACAACCTAAACGTGATGAGCATTACTTCCGTAACCAATTGGTGCTTGATCTGGCTAACCCCGAGGTGCAAAATTTTGTGTTTGGTATAGTTGATGACCTTTTCACCAAAAACCCTGAACTGGCTTATATAAAATGGGATTGTAACGCGGTGATATTTAATGCTTATTCGGCGCATCTTAAAAATCAGTCGCACTTTTATATTGAGTATATGCGCGGGCTGTACAAAGTATTGGAGCGCATACGCGCCAAATACCCTAAAGTACCTATGATGCTTTGTTCGGGCGGTGGCGGCCGGGTTGATTATGCCGCGCTTAAATACTTTACCGAGTTTTGGCCAAGCGATAATACTGATCCGTTAGAGCGTATTTTTATACAGTGGGAATACTCCTACTTCTACCCTGCCATTACCAGCTCAAACCACGTAACCGACTGGGGTAAGCAACCTATAAAATTCCGTGTGGATGTAGCCATGATGGGTAAGCTTGGTTTTGATATTGTAGTAAGCAAGCTGAGCGGCGATGAACTTAAGTTTTGCCAGGAAGCTATTAAAAACTACAATCAGCTAAAGGATATTATTTGGCATGGCGAGCAATACCGCCTGGCCGATCCTCGCAAAAACAGCGTAGCATCAATTATGTATGTTGATGAGGCTAAAAGCAGCTGTGTGATGTTCAATTACCTGGTGAATAACCGTTATGATGAGGGCAGCAAATTACCTGTTAAACTTAAAGGGCTTGATGCCGCAAAACGCTATACTTTAAAGGAGATAAACTTGTATCCGGGTAGCAATTCATCGTTGGATGCTACTAAAACCTACAGTGGCGAATTCCTGATGACCATTGGTTACAACCCTGATGTTAAGGCAGGCCGCAACAGTGTGATATTACAAATAAACGAGGCTAAGTAAAACCTCGTACCTTATAAAAGTAAAAGGCCGAATGCATTACGCATCCGGCCTTTATTATTTGTTAGTTAAGTGGGTTATGCAGCAACAACAGGCTTTGATACTATTGATGTACCATCGCCGGTTAATACCACATAGGTGGTAAGTGGTTTGCCCATAGCGGCCTCATATTTAGGCGCGAGGTCTTTGGCTATGTTATCAATGGCTTCTTCTTTGATCAGGTTGATGGTACAACCACCAAAGCCGCCACCCATCATACGGGCACCTAAAACATCAGCATTATCTCTAACAGCATCAACCAAAAAGTCGAGCTCAGGGCAGCTAACACTATACTCCTGCGATAAGCCATGATGCGTAGCGAACATTTTTTTACCAAATGCAACTAAATCGCCATTACGCAGATCATCACAACCGGTAAGCAGGCGATCATTCTCCTCAACCACGTATTTGCAACGGGTAAAGGTTGATACATCAACCGGCTCTACCAACTCGCGCAGCATATCCATAGTTACATCGCGCAGGCTGTTTACTTGCGGGTATTTTTCTTTAACCAGGGCAACACCTTTTTCGCATTGTTTGCGGCGCTGATTATATTCGGTTGAGGCCAGATTATGCTTTACGTTGGTATTGAATAATACCAATGCATAACCCTCCATCTCGATAGGAACGTACTTATACTCTATGCTACGGCAATCTAACTGAATAAGGTGATTAGCCTTGCCGAACAAGCTGGCAAACTGATCCATAATACCACAAGCTACACCGGCATAGTTATGCTCGGCCCATTGTGCGGTACGTGCCAGTTGCTCGCGGGTTAAACCCAAGCCGAACAACTCATTCAGCGCGAAACCTACCGCGCATGATATACCTGCCGATGATGACATACCGGCACCAATAGGAATATCGCCATCAACAGCAATGTTAAAACCGGATACTTTTTTACCGCCATGTATCAGACCATCAGTAACGCCTAATACATAGTTTGTCCATGAATTTTCGGTTTGCGGGGCAATTTCAGCTAAGGGCACTGTTACGGTTTTATCAAACTGTACCGAGTGCATTACAATATCACCGGTATTATTAGCGCTGATGGCAACTGTTGCGTATTTGTTTACCGCAGCCGGCAATACAAAGCCCTCATTATAATCGGTATGCTCACCTAAAAGGTTGATACGGCCCGGCGACTGCACCACCAACGGCTCCGCCTCAAAAATTTGTTGGAAAATATCTGTTACGGTCATATAATTGTGTTAACTGTCAAATTTACATTAATTTTTAAAATATAAAAATTTAACAGAAATATTTTTTACAATATCCTATAAAAAATTGATTATGAAATATTAAGCCAGATCATTTATCAGGAAAACAGTTAAGCTGCGTGGCCCATGCGCGCCAATAACTAATGATTGCTCAATGTCGGCAGTTTTAGAGGGTCCGGCAATAAATGCAGCGTAACCATGATCACCATCGCCAATTAATTGGTAAGCCTGCTGCATAAGCGGTACTATGCTGTTTTTATTTAGTAAGATAACCAAATGCTGCGTGATAAATGGCAAGGCCCGTGCACCCAACAGATCTTCAGTAACCCAAACGGCACCGTTTTCGGCAACCCCAAAATGGCCTTTTATAATGGCTACATCCACATTTTCCAAAGTATGCGGATCAGCTGGTTGAATCAATGTTGCGTACTGCGCGAATTCAGGCATCGCGGTTATCCATCGCTCAGCTTGCGGAAAAGCGGTTTCCAGTTGTTGCTTAACGTCGGCTAAGCTATCAGCGGTATGTAATTTCCCGCCAATAAATTCCAATACCTGCTTAAATTTTTCGGCGGCATCTATCTGCTCATAATAGAAATCAACATCAGCGGGTAAAGGCTTCAATTCAGGCTGATTTTGTTTGATGGCGTTCAGTATAATTTCGCGGCTCATGACTTCTCTCCTTTCCGGTTCTTTTTGTACCAGTCGGTAAACGAGCCTTCGGGCGGTGCTGGCATATCGCGCTGTTTGTACCACGGGTTAAGACCGTTATTCACAGCGAACGGAATAAACTTCAAGGCCAGTCGCCCTGCTTTACCCGAAAAGTTAAATATTGCCGGTGATGATAAAGCCAGTGTCATGCCTTTCATCATGGCTGTTTTAGTTTTGGTTGAGTAGCCATTTTTTACGATCACCTGTCGCCATTTATACAACTGATCGTGAATATCTATTTTAACCGGGCAAACGTTTGAGCACGACCCGCACAGCGTTGAAGCGAACGGCAGATCAGAATATTTTTTCATATCTAGATTTGGCGCCAGTATAGAGCCGATAGGCCCTGCCACGGCAGTATGGTAGCTATGCCCCCCACTGCGGCGGTAAACCGGGCAGGTGTTCATGCAAGCCCCACAGCGAATGCACTTTAGCGAGTTACGGAAATCCTCACGACCTAACTGTATACTGCGCCCGTTATCAACAATAATAATATGCATTTGCTGGCCGGGGCGCGGCTTTTTAAAATGACTTGAATACGTGGTGATGGGCTGCCCGGTAGCGCTGCGGGTAAGCAGGCGTAAAAATACGCTGAGGTGTTTGCGCTGCGGTATCAGCTTTTCAAAGCCCATGCTGGCTATGTGCACATCGGCTAAGTGTGCGCCCATATCGGCATTGCCTTCGTTGGTGCAAACTACAAACTCGCCGGTTTCGGCAATGGCGAAGTTTACGCCTGTTAATGCTGCACGGCGGGTTAAAAAAACTTCGCGCAGGTGTTGGCGGGCAGTTTCGGTCAGTATCTGCGGGTCAGATTCACCGGCCGCTGTGCCCAAATGCTCGTGGAATATGTCGCCTATTTCTTCCTTCTTTTTGTGGATGCAGGGTAATACGATATGGCTCGGCGGCTCTTTAGCCAGCTGAACTATGCGCTCCCCCAGATCAGAATCAATTACTTCCACACCATTATCCTGCAAAAAATCATTCAGGTGGCATTCCTCGGTAAGCATTGATTTGCTTTTCACCATGCGGTCAATACCCTTTTCTTTCAGGATTGATAACACGATGGCATTATGCTCTGCTGCGTTAGCAGCCCAATGCACTTTTACTCCGTTGGCTAAGGCTTTATCCTCAAACTGCACCAAATAGTTGTGCATGTTTGATAGTACGTTATGTTTTATTTGCGATGCCGTTTCGCGCAATAACTCCCAATCGGGAATACCATGACTGGCGCGGTCGCGCTTGGCGCGTACAAACCACAGGGTTTCATCGTGCCAGTCTACCCGCTTTTCATCGTTATTAAAAACCTGGGCTAATTCCGCATGATCCTTTACTGTACTCATACCATGGCAGCATTTAAAATTTCGGCAATGTGTACAACTTTAACCGGGCTTTTTTGGCGTTTCAGGATGCCTTCCATGTGCATCAGGCAGCTCATATCGGCAGCGGTAATGTATTCGGCGTTGTTTTTAATATGATCGGCCACCCTATCCTTACCCATTTTTACAGAAACAGCTTCCTCAGCAACGCAAAAGGTACCGCCAAAGCCGCAGCATTCATCGGCACGTGTTAAGGGTACCAGTTCAATGCCGTCAACCATTTTAAGCAATTGCTCGGGTTTGGAGAAAGCGGGCGCGGTAAGCTCCGTCATTTGCGCGAGTTTTAGGCCGCGTTGCCCGTGGCAGCTTTGGTGCACACCTACCCTGTACGGAAAGCTGGCTTTGATGCTATCCACTTTCATTATATCGGTCAAAAACTCGGTCAGCTCATAAATGTTGGAGCGTATGTTTTTAGCCTCGGCGGGTACTTTATCTGAGTGTAAATGATCCTTAATGTGCAGCGTGCAACTACCCGATGGCGAAACGATGTAATCGTACCCCGCAAAATTCTGCGTAAATAATTCGTTGGTTGAACCGGTCAAGTGCTCATAACCTGAATTAGCCATTGGCTGCCCGCAACAGGTTTGGTTAAGCGGATAACCCACTTCCAGCCCTAATTTTTCAAGCAACTCCAAGGTAGCGATAGCCACTTTAGGATAAAACTGATTGATATAACACGGAACAAATAACCCAACTTTCATCGGCACAATTATTTATGATATAGCCCTATCTAAATGCACATAACCACCATCAACATAGATCAACTGCCCGGTGGTATGGCTTGATACCGACGACAGCAGGAACGCCACGGTATTACCTAACTCCTCGGTAGTGGTCATGCGGTTACCCAGCGGTATTTTTGAGGTGATCTCTTTTAATTTTTCTTCCGGATTGTCCAGCGTTTGTATCCAGCGTTCGTAAAGCGGAGTATAACATTCGGCAACTACTACGGCATTTACACGGATGTTATGCGACAGCAGTTCAACCGCCCACTCACGGGTAAGCGCGTTACGGCCACCGTTTGATGCCGCGTAGGCTGATGTCCCCCCCTGCCCGGTATCGGCAGTTTTGGAGCTGATGTTTACAATGCTACCCTGGGTTTTAATTAAATGAGGCACAGCATAATGCGCCATCATATAATAATGAACCAGGTTTTTATGCATTGATTGCATGAACTTTTCGTAATTGCCGTTTTGCAGGCCAACACCATCATTCTCACCGGCATTGTTTACCAGCCCATCAATACGACCAAACTCGGCAACAACAGCATCAACGGCTTGCTGGCTGGCTTCCGGGTTTGACAGCTCGGCCACAACCTGGAAACCTTTGCCCCCTGCCGCTTCAATTTCGGCAAGTGTTTTCAGGTTCTCGGTTTCTGTGCGGCTTACAATGGCTACGGTGGCGCCCTCCTTGGCTAATACCAAAGCAATGCCCTTGCCTATGCCCCGGGCACCGCCGGTTACTATAATTACTTTATCTTTAAGTTGCAGATCCATCAAGGTCAGCTTTATATATCTAAATTATAAAAATTGGCAGCGTTACCTCCCCAAAACAAATCCTGTTCATGCGGGGTAAGTTGCTGCACATACGTTTTAAGGCTTTGTATAACGCGGTTATAACCACCGGCTAATAAACTCACCGGCCAGTCTGACCCATACATCACCTTGTTAGCACCAAACGCGGTAAACACCACATCCAGATAAGGAACAACATCTTCCAGTTTCCAATGATACCAATCGGCCTCGGTACAAAAACCTGATACCTTGCAATATACATTATTGTACAACGCAATGGCTTCAATATCCTTTTTCCATTCATCAATTTCTCCGGCCTTAATATTGGGTTTAGCCAAATGGTCAACCACAAACTTTTGCTCCGGAAATTCGGTTACCAATTCAATAGCTTCCTTTAGTTGGTTATTACCGATGATAATATCATAAGTAAACCCATATGCCGCCAGTTTTGATATGCCTCGTTTAAACTCCGAGGTAAGCATAAAACCACCCGGCTCGGGCTGTACAATATGCCTGAAACCTTTGATCAATTTATATTGCTGATAATGGGCTAATCTTTCTTCAATATTATCTGCCCGTAAATCAACCCAACCAACAATCCCCTTAATAAAAGGAGTTGTTTTTGCCTGATCCAATAAAAATTCGTTCTCCGCTTCACTCTGATCAGCCTGTACCGCAATGCAGCCATCAATATTGTTATACTGCAATAGTTCCAATACATCGGCAGGTAAAAAATCGCGCTGAATTACCGCCATGTCGTCGGTTATCCAGGCCTCCTTTACCGGGTTATACAGCCAGAAGTGCTGGTGCGAATCAATTTTTTTCATACGCCACCACTTGCTGCCTTGCTGAACCCAGGCCATCAATGCCCAACTCCATCACATCACCTGGTTTAAGGTATACAGGCGGTTTAAAGCCAAGGCCTACACCCGCTGGCGTTCCGGTTGAAATTACATCGCCCGGCAGCAAAGTCATGAACTGACTTACGTACGATACAAGGAACGGTATATTGAATATCAGGTTCGATGTGCTGCCATTTTGCATGATTTCGCCGTTTACCTTAAGCCATAGTTTAAGGTTATTGATATCGCCCAGTTCATCGGACGTAGCCAAAAAAGGCCCCATTGGCGCGAATGTATCGCAGCCCTTGCCTTTATCCCAGGTACCGTTACGCTCCAGTTGAAACTCACGTTCAGATACATCATTATGCAGCACGTAACCGGCTATGTAATCAGCCGCTTCGGCTTCTTCAACATACGATGCCTTTTTGCCTATAACTACGGCCAACTCTACTTCCCAATCGGTTTTTACAGAGTTTTTAGGGATCACCACATCATCAAACGGACCAACCAATGAGGTGGTACTTTTAAAGAAGATAACCGGCTCGGGTGGTAGCGGCGCATCGGTTTCGTGCGCGTGATCGGCATAGTTAAGGCCTATACATACAATTTTTGATGGGCGTGCTATCGGGCTACCCAGGCGCTCGCTGTCGTCAATTTTTTCAAGCTTATCCTGATTATCTTTCAAATAAGCAGCTAATGATTCAATACCACCTGCTTCAAAAAACTGTTCGTTATAGTCAATCCCAAATCCGGCAGTGCTGTAATTAACACCATCAATTTGTACACCGGTTTTTTCGTGACCGGCGGCACCGTATCTTATTAATTTCATATATGCAGATCAGATCTAATTATTTAATGTTATAAAACCACCATCAATAGGGTAATCGGTGCCGGTTATAAAGCCCGATTCATCCGAGCATAAATATAAGGCGAGCGATGCCACCTCATCCGGTTTGGCCATACGGCCGATGGGTTGACTTTTTGATAGTTTTTCAAATATCTCGGCCTGGTTATCAGGGTAGTTCTTGGCTATAAAACCATCCACAAAAGGGGTGTGTACCCTTGCCGGCGATATGCTATTGCAGCGGATGTTAGCAGCCAGATAATCGCGGGCTACAGATAAGGTCATGGCGAAAATAGCGCCCTTACTCATAGAGTAAGCGAACCTGTCAGTAATACCAACGTGCGCGGCAATTGAGGCCATGTTTAATATTGCGCCAGCACCGTTTTGCTTCATCAGCGGAACTGCTGCGTACAAGCAATTGTAAGCACCTTTTATGTTCACCTGGTAAATACGATCAAAATCAGCCTCGCTGGTATTTTCCAGATTACCTACATGGGCAATGCCCGCGTTATTTACCAGTATATCAATTTTGCCTATGCTGCTGAAAATTGCTGTGATAGCAGCCTGATCGGTTACGTTACCGGCATGAGCTTGCGCTAAACCGCCAGCCTCATTTATTTCAGCAACCACACCGGCAGCTGCATCGGCATTAAGTTCGATGATATGTACGGCGGCACCTTGTTTGGCAAACAACAATGATATGGCCTTGCCTATACCGCTGCCGCCGCCTGTAATTACCGCTATTTTATTTTTTAAACTGAACATGGTTATAATTTATAATGATACCCCTCTTTTCCAGGGTATAAAATCGTCCTGACCTAATTTTACAGCTTTTGGCATGATATTTCCGCTGGCTACATCTATTACATAGTTAAGCATACGCTCGGCAGCCTGCGCTATGGTTTCTTCCCCTTCAATGATGGTACCACAGTTAATATCAATAATATCGGGCATGCGTTTGTACAAGGCAGTATTAGTAGCCACCTTGATAACCGGCGTTACCGGGTTACCCGTTGGCGTACCTAAACCGGTGGTAAATAACACAACATTCGCTCCCGAGGCTACCTCGGCGGTTGTACTCTCTACATCACTGCCCGGTGTGCATAGCAGGTTAAGGCCTGGTTTGGTTACCTTCTCTGGATAATCAAGCACTGCTGCTACCGGCGATGTGCCACCCTTTTTAGCCGCACCTGCTGATTTGATGGCATCGGTGATCAATCCATCCTTTATATTACCCGGTGATGGGTTGGCATAAAAGCCTGAACCATCAGCCTCGGCGCGGGCGTTGTAAGTACGCATCAGGTGCATGAATTTTTCGGCCGTTGGTACATCAACACAACGGTCGCTCAGCTCCTGCTCAACCCCGCACAACTCCGGAAATTCGGCCAGAATAACGCTCCCGCCCAAGCTCACCAATATATCCGACAAATAACCCAGCGTTGGATTAGCCGATATACCCGAAAAACCATCAGAACCGCCACACTCCAAGCCTATGCAAAGCTTTGATAGTGGTGCGGGTTGTCTTTCAGCTTTGTTGGCTTCAATTAACCCGGCAAAGGTTTGTTTTAGGGCTTGCTGCAATAAGGTGCTTTCGGTACCCAGTTGCTGTTGCTCTAAAATATATAACGGCTTGCTAAAGTTAGCATCGCGTTTAGCTATCTCATTACGTAAAATACTGGCCTGCGCATGCTGGCAGCCTAAGCTTAACACCGTTGCACCTGCTACGTTAGGGTGTGTTATATACCCTGCAAGCAGTCCGCAAAGCGCATCCGAATCAATACGTGTGCCGCCGCAACCCATATCATGATTGATGAATTTTATACCATCAATATTAGCAAACAGCTTGTTAGCCGTTTTATTTTCAGGAGTCAACTCCAGGTCGGCCTGTAATATTTCTTCAACCGATTGGCCGGTGCGATACATATCAACCAGTTTATCAACCTCGCTGGTATACCCTCGCGGCTTGGTAAAACCCAGCTTTTCGGTTAGGGCTTCTTTCAGCACGTTGATGTTACGGTTCTCGCAAAATACCAGCGGAATAACCAGCCAGTAATTGCCAGTACCTACCGAGCCATCGGCACGGTGATAGCCCATAAACGTGCGCTCCTCAAACGCAGATACATCCGGCTTGTGCCATTCGGTTTTACGGTCACCTAACTGGTATTCGCCCGCGGCATGTATCACATTGTCAACCGTAATGGCTGTGCCTTTTGGTATGGGTTGATTAGCTTTGCCAACCAGCACTCCGTACATAAATATTTCATCGCCCACATTCAGATCGCTAATGGTAAACTTATGTTTGGCAGCAACCGGGGTAGCAAGCAAAAAAATGTTACCGTTAAACTGTACAGGCGTATCAACAGCAAGGTCGGTTAAGGCAACCAACACATTATCGGCAGGATGTATTTGTATATAGGTTATATAATTACTGTCGGGCATTTTGGTGTTTTTACTTCAATTCAAATATCTTATCCATCAGCATCCATTTTTCGCCGGGTTTTGCCTGCGGCATGGGTTTCTGGAATTCCCACATCAGGTTTTCCCACTCCTGTACTTTTGGATTATTTGCGTCAGCTTCTGCCTTCGCTTCAAAACTAAAGTTATCATCGGCTTCCACTATCATGAACAGTCTGCTGGCAAAGCGGTATATCTCCATGTTGATGATCCCGCTGCCGGTAATACTGTCTAACACTTCCGGCCAAACTTTTTTGTGCCAATCGTCATAAGCTGCTATCAGGCCGGCATCGTCATACAGATCAATAGTAAGGCAATATTTTTTCACGTGTTTTGTGGATGGTTTAATAATAACCCCGATTATTAAGGGAGGTTTTATAAAAGTAACATTACAAATAAAGGTAAAGGCCTAAATTAAAAGTTATTGTTTTTTGTCCTATTATTAAGCGATATTGTATCGCACAAGGTTTAGTTTTTGTTTAGCAAGTATTTTACGCTTATTTTATACCTTTATGAATCTATCATAACGTAATGAAACCCCAACTATTAAAAGTATCTACCAATATTGTGCACTCCTTTAGCGCCCGGCGCGATACGGAGCCCGATGTAAACAGCCACTGGCATTACCACCAGGAGGCCGAACTGGTTTATTTTAAAAGCGGTAGCGGCACCCAGTTTATAGGCGACAGTATTGAACATTTTAAAACCGGCGATGTGGTGCTGGTTGGCGCTAACCTGCCCCACTACTGGAAGTTTGATGACGAATATTTTGCCGAAGGCCCATCAGCAGCTGATGTATTTGTGGTGCACTTTAACGAGAACTTTTGGGGCGATGTATTTTTGAACCTGCCCGAGAATAAGGCCATAAAACAAACGCTTGATAATGCCAAACGCGGCATCAGGCTTACTGATGATGTGGATGAACAGATAGGCAGGCTGATAGAAAAGATCATACACCATGAAGGGCCTGCCAAAATAATGCTGCTGATGCAGGTACTTACCGAATTGGGCAGCCACCCGCAGCGGCAGGCACTGGCCTCAATGGGCTTTCATTATAACTTTCAGGAAGCGGAGAAGAATCGCATCAATGCTATTTATAATTATACCATCGCTAACTTCAAAAACAAAATCAAGTTAGATGAGATAGCCGCCATTGCCAATGTGAGTCCTAACTCATTCTGCCGTTTCTTTAAATCGCGCAGCCATAAAACTTACTCGCAATTTATTAATGAGATACGGGTTGGCCACGCCTGTAAACTACTAATCGACAATCAACTCAACGTTAAGGAGATATGTTACGAAAGCGGCTTTTATAACTTTGCCAGCTTTCATAAATACTTTAAGCAAATAACGGGTAAAAGTCCGTTAGGATATCAGAAAACCTTTGTGCGCAACTAAATATCCGTATACAAAAAATGCCCGCATTACACGGGCATTTTTCAGTTATATATAAGGTTTAAGTATATTAAATTGTGTTCGGGGTGTAAACCTTTACTACACCATCGTTCTCGCTGCTCACTACTAACAAGCTCTTTTTGGTAGGGCTGTTTTTAGCCGGGATGAATAATACACCTTCGGGCGCATCACCACATTTAAAGAATTGCAGGAATGATGGCTTGGTTGGATCGGTAATATCGTAAACCGCAACAGCATCAGCACGTTCCATGCCTACAAAGGCTACGGTTTTGTTGCCAACCTTACCAACGGTTATACCTTCAGGCTCAACTGATTTATCGTCGCTACGGCCATCATCATAAGCATTGGCTGCAATGGCTTTAACATCAAGCTCGTTCTTGCTATCAAAAACCTGGGCACCTGTATTACCATTCCATACGCTGAAAGAACGTGCACCGAATGAATATAGCGCTTCGTACCTACCGTCGCCATTAGCATCGCCAAGGGTTTTAGTTACGTTTAAACGACCTAATTTTGCTTCCGTTTGCAGGTCAGCAGCGTTAGGGAAAGCGGCGGGATCAAGCGTTAATTTACCTATACGCTCAGCCTCAACAAAGGCATCGTACTCACGTGCGTCACCTTCGTTTGCGGTGAACAGGTATGGCGTACCGTTCGACTCATATAAAGCGATACCATCAGGCATATAAACACCTTTAACATTCCATTTAGCTAAGGCCATGCTACCGCCATCTTTATCACTTACGTTGATCTCGTTACCATCAGTATTATAATCTTTAAAACCAAGCGGAAAAATATCGGTAATGGTTTTTGTGGTCAGGTTGATCTTGGCTATACCGTTGTTCTCCTGTAATGTTACCCAGGCAGTTTTTGAATCAGATGATATGGTGATGTATTCCGGCTCGATGTTTTTGGCAAAATCATTAGTAACGCCCGGGCCAAAAATACGGAAGCCTTTAGCGGTAAGCTCTGCTTCTTTGCTTGCAAATGATGCGAAATTACGGGTAGTTACCGCGTAGTTATTGTCAACCTCGATAATTGATATTGAACCTTCCGGATCATTGGTAAAATCGGTATTAGGTTCGCCCTCGTTAGCAGTCAGTATGAATTTACCATCAGGTGAAAAGGTAACCATATCAGGCAACGCGCCTACGTCTACCTTTTTGATCTCGGTATAATCGCTGGTTTTAAAAACAGCAACCTTACCGTTGGCCTGCTTATCGGTTGATTCAATAGCGGCAGCAAGTTTACCATCAAAAACCGCCACACTGTTTACCGCGCCGCCGTAAGGCTGCATGCTAATAGAGTGGATCAGTTTCATATTCTTCGGATCGCTGAAATCAAGTACATCAATGCGATTAACATCGCCCTTGGTTTCATCGTTATTTACAACGAATAAACGGTTGGTTGATGGATCGAACGCTGATATCTCGGCAGCGCCTACGTCGCCAATATCAATTGAACCGATTTCGGTAAAGGTAGCCGGGTCCTCATTCACAAAGAACTCCTCCTCCGGCTTCTCAGTACCCGAATCAGATTTTTCTTTTTTACAGCTTACAAAGCCGATAGCTAATAATGAGATAAAAAGTAAAGGATATTTCATAGTTTGAACTTAAAGTTAAACACCAAAACTATGCGCGCATTGTTAAGCTAATTACCTCTGGGTATTAAGGTTTTGTTAACCCATGTTAACAGCGAAATAACCGTGTTTACACGGTGCCATAAGCGTGTTTTTACTTTGGCAAACGGCCATTTTTTGAGTATATTAGCATTACAATTTACAACCGGTTATTCTGCCCCCTTTTTCCCAAACGTTACCAACCCAAACTTTATATCATTACTCGCAGGGCTCGCCCTGCTTTTTTTACTTATTATCTTACACATCATGACCACTAAACTCGGATTCACTAAAATGGATATTCAGGAGTTTGAAACCTGGATAACCTCACTAAAGGTTGCACGCACCATACTTACTGTACAGCAGCATCACACCTACAACCCCGCGTATGCTCAATTTAAAGGGAACAATCACTTTGAACTGCAAAAGGGTATGAAAGATTACCACATTAACCATAATGGCTGGGCTGATATCGGGCAGCATTTCACCACCTTTCCGGATGGAACGATACTTACCGGGCGCTCGCTCGAAAAATCACCGGCCTGCATAACCGGTCAAAATGCCAATGCTATTTGTATTGAGCATTTGGGTAATTTTGATACCGGTAAAGACAACATGACCATTGAGCAGCGCGATACCATAGTACGCATGACGGCCAAGCTTTGTACCCGCTTTAGCTTACCGGTAAATACCAACAGCGTTGTATACCACCATTGGTTTGACCTGAGCAGCGGCCAGCGCAACAATGGTAGCAAGAACAACAAAAGCTGCCCCGGTACCGCGTTTTTTGGCGGCAATAAGGTGAGCGATTGCCAGGATAAGTTTTTGCCCTTGGTATCAATAATCACTCAGCCTACGGCACAACTAACCGGGCAGATCATTAAATACGCTATGGTTACCGCAGATACATTGAATATACGCACCCAACCCGATGCCAACAGCCCCAAGGTTACCGACAGGGCAGCCGTTACGTTAGGCGCGGTATTACGTGTTTATGAGGAAAAGAATGGCTGGTACCGAATATCAACAAGTCAGCAACAATGGGTGGCGGCTAAATATACGGTTGATGCTAAGCTGGCCACCGTATCAACCAATACCCTGAACGTGCGCAGCGGACCGGGCACATCATTTGATAAATCGGGCGCGTTCGCTAAGGGGCAGGAGTTATTTACTGTTGAACAGCAGAATAACTGGAGCCGCATAGCTATGGACAATAAATGGGTAAGCAACGTTTTTTTAGATTTTAAGTAAGCTTACTTAAACTTTATCCCCCTTGGTTCGGGCGGTAAGGGTATAAAATCTGTTTCACCGGGCACAGGGGCAAACTGTTGATCGCGCCATTTTTGCTTGGCCTGGTCTATCAGTTCCTGGCTGGTGGCTACAAAGTTCCAGTATATAAAACGGTCTTCGGGGAATGGCTCTCCGCCAAAAAAGTAAATGGTTGTACCCGCTGCCATTGTGAACTCGCATAGCTGGCTATTTTTAGCCACCAATAACTCTTTAGGCTGATAGGTGGTGCCATCACTTGAAATACTACCTTCTAAAATATACAGGCCACATTCGCCATAAAGCTGATCGCTAATTTTTACAGCTTGCTCACTATCGCTTTTTAGTTCTAAAAAATAAAGCGGACTATAAACCGGTACCGGCGATGTTTTACCGGCAAACTCACCGGCAATTAATTTATAATGCACTCCATCCTGCTCCCATTCAGGCAAGTCGGTGTTTTCCGCATGGTAAAACTCGGGCTCCATTTGTTCCAGGTGTTTAGGCAGAGCGACCCAGATCTGCAAGCCGTGCAATTGCTTTTCGGATGCGCGGAGATATTCGGGGGTACGTTCGGAATGGGCTACGCCTTTACCGGCAGTCATCCAGTTTACCTGGCCGGGTTTTATCTCCATCTCGGTACCCATGCCATCCTTATGTATCATAGCACCCTCGAACAAATAAGTTAATGTTGACAGGCCAATGTGCGGATGCGGAGCGATATCAAAATTTTGATATTCACTTAACTTGGCAGGCCCCATATGATCGATAAATATAAATGGCCCAACCATACGCTTACTACTAAAAGGCAGTAACCGGCCTACTAAAAAGTTACCAATATTGCGGGGGCGTTCTTCAATAATGAGGCTGATGTTTGACATGGCGATGTTGTATAAATGCACCTGCAATTTACCAATTTATCAAAAGTGTTTTTAGCAGATTTTTGTAATATTGGGTTCAGAGGCAAGTATCATGCTTACACAAAGCGAACTTATTAAACACATATCGGGCACCATCGGCAAAGCACGGGTATTATCGCTCACACAACTCATGCGCGAGCATAAATTCCCGTTGCCCGAATTGATAGATGTTACCTTTCATTCGGATAAAAATATCGCCTTCAGGGCATCATGGCTGCTTGAAAATTTACTGATAGCTGATACTGAGCACTATTGTGATGATCTGCCCTATCTGCTTCAACGTTTCCCTGAAGTTAACTACCCCAGCAGTCAGCGGCATTTTGCCAATATCATGATCAGGCTAACAGGCTCAAAAGCTCTGGCAAGCATAAAGGCAATGTTAGCTGAACAAAACCTGGAACCTATAGTTGAAAAGCTTTTTGATTGGTTGATTGACCCGCAAATACTGGTCGCGGTTAAAGCATCATCGGCAGAAGCATTGCTTAACATGAGCAACCGTTATGATTGGATAGCCGACGAACTGGCCAACCAAATGGAGTTTTTAATGCGCGATGGCACAACCGCCATACAAGCACGCGGCAAAATGATATTGAATAAACTCAACAGCCGTAAAATAAAATAGCGACGGATGTTATGCCCGTCGCTATTTTATTAATAAAGCCCTTTTATTTTTCAGCTTCAGTTTGAAGCATTAGGCTTTAGGTCTGTCCTCGCCGTGCAAATGCTCACTCACCTGGTTGTGGTGCAGCTTGGCGATCAGCCCGGAGGTGGCGTTATCGGCATAAACACCATAGGCATTTACCAATACGCCTTTTAAGTTATATTTTTCGGAACTGATGGCGTAAACAATCGATGTATCCGATGGGTTACTGGCACCCTCAAAACGGTAAAATTCATCAATCTCAAACTCATCGGGCAGCATTTCAATGCCACGTTCCTTATCATTTACTGAGTCTTCATCCATACTCAGGTTAGCAGTATATCCTCTTTTTAACAGATCGTTAGTGGCATCCACTAATGTTTCGTAGTTTTCCATGGCAGTGTATGTTTAGTGATAATATAGCAACCTGGTTGATGGCCGCTTTATATATACTATAACCTGTTTAACACGCCCGTTGTTTTAGTTTTTTACTACTAATTAATGATCCGTATACGAAATTATCTACGTAGGCAAAACTTATTGCTTAATCTTTTTTCTTGTTAGCAGGCTCAACTTCGGGATGAGCATTGCCACGGTGGCAGCTATTGCAGTTCACGCCTTCTTCGGCCATCATACCCAGCTCATTCTTTTTAGCGTGGAAATATTTTTTGTTAAGCATGGCAGTCATTTTATACATGCTGCGGGCCATCTCCTTTTCGGGCTTGGCATCATTGGCCCAGTCCATTTTTTTGGTTGCTGTATCGCGCACGTGGCAAAAGCTGCAACGTACACCCAGGGCATGCTCCCACTCCTCCATTACCTCGTGCATTTGGTCTTCGGTAATGTTTTTGGGTAATACCTTCAGGTTCTTGAATTTCTTTTCTTCGGCGGGAGCTTCTGTTCTGAACGACATCATGGAGGTAGCCGCCACAACCGACAGTAAACCAATGGTGATAAATGCTTTTTTGCTGATAAACATATTATGGTGTGATTGAGAAGTAAATATAATAAGCTACCCGCAATTTTAAGCCCGATACCATAAATATACCAATACTGTTACAATGACTGATGTTGAGCTAATAATTGCAGACTTAACTGCCATAGTTTTTCGCGCGCGGCAGCATCATTAGCAATTGACGATACCTTTGCCGGTTTACATTTCTTGAAGTATAAGCCGCTTTTAGCGTGCAGGGTATTTTGAGTAGCCAGGTATACCGATGTTTCCGCGCCTTGCTCGGCCGAGATCATGAACGGACGGGCAAGCGAAAGCAGGAACCCCGCAATACCCTTAGTGCCAGTACCGAATGATGTATTTACCACACCCGGATGCACCGCGAATGCCGTGATACCTTTATCCTTATATTTTTCGGCGATTGATTTAGTGAAGTAGATATTGTAAAGCTTGGCAGTACCATATACTTTCATGGGTGAATAAGCTGCTTCGCAATTAATATCGTTAAAAGCAGGTTTGCCAATTCGATGCGCTTCTGAACTAAGGCTGATCACTCGCGCCTGCCCTTTCTCTAACAAAGGCAACAAATGCTGAAACAAGGCAAAGTGGCCTAAGTGATTTACGGAAAAAGTCATTTCAAAACCATCCTTACTCAACTCACGCTGCGGAAACATGCCCCCGGCGTTGTTGATCAATACATTAATGGCAAACAGTTTACTTTTCAGTTTTTCGGCAGCGGTATAAATACTGTGCAAATCGGCCAGGTCGCACTTAACACAAAATATTTCCTTGTTGCCGGTTTGTTCGGTTAGCTGCCGCACCAATTCATCACCTTGTACTACATCCCGAACTAAAAGATATAAGCCATGTCCTTTTTTTGCGAGAGCCAGGGCTGTTTCTTTACCAATACCTGATGTTGCACCGGTTATTATTGTAGTTATTGCTGCCAATGGATGGATGTTAAATTGTGATAAGTAAATATAAAGGCTATCTGCCTGTTTAGCTTGCCTGAGCCAGCTTTTCGTTTTCGAGTATATGTAGCAGGGCTTTTTCGGCAGTGGTAAGTTCTGATGCCTTTACATCTTTTTCCTCATCCAAATGGCTGATGTATTTTGATAAGGTACCATCCTCATAGCTCTTAATTACCGATGGATGCACATAGTACTTTTTACATACCGTACGGGTGTTACCTAAAACAACTGCCACTTCATCCAACACACTAACTATCTTCTTTTTACACTCCGAAGCATTATCAAACTCCCCCGCTTGCCTAAAAGCGAACAGCGCACTCACACTACCTGCCCAGGTACGGAAATCCTTAGCGGTAAAATCCTCACCAGTAATGTTTTTGAGATAGGTATTAATATCGCCCGAATCAATGGTGCAGCGGTTGCCATCCTCATCGTAAAACTGAAAAAGCTCCTTGCCCGGTATATCCCGGCATTGCTTAACCAGCCTTGCCAGTCTTTTGCTTTGTAGTGATATTTTTTGATAGACGCCCTTTTTACCCTTAAATTCAAAACGCATATTCGAGCCTTCAATTTTCACATGCTTATCCTGCAAGGTAGTAAGTCCGAATGAACCATATAGCTTTTTGTACGATTCATTACCTACACGTATGCTGGTCAGCTCCATCAGCCGTACAACCAGAGCCACCACCTTTTCGTAACCCAGATTACGGCGGGCAAGGTCTTTATCTACCTGTTCACGTATAGTTGGTAAATGCGCGGCAAAGGTTTGCAGGCGATAGTATTTTGATTGATTACGTATCTTATTCCATTCCGGGTGATAGCGATATTGCTTACGGCCCGCGGCATCAACACCTGTAAATTGTAGGTGTCCGTTTTCGTGAGGTGATATCCATACATTGGTGTATGCAGGCGGTATAACCAATTTGGTAAACCTCGTTATCAGCTCCTTATCCTTAACTAATGCGCCATCTACATCATAATAACTCCACCCCTTACCCGATTTCTTACGTGTGTACCCGGGCATAGTATCAGCCACATATCGCAAGCCCACAGCCTTAGCGGTCACCTTTGGGTCGCGACCAATTTTTTCGAGTTTTTGTTGAAGACGGTTCATTGTTAGTTTGATAATGTAGTAACAATGATGGGGTGGTTAAGTTTGGAGCTTCTATTATTGAACTGATTATAATACTTTACACCAGCACAAACCGTAAATAACCTCTATTACCGGCATCAGAAATGCCCGGAGCAGCAGAAGCCTTGCCAAAGCAGAAACTTTCACCGGGCAGGGCGTAGCCGGCGATTTTTGTTTCTTTTGATCGCTCAAAAGAAATTCAGGACAGGTAATGAAGCGATTTTAGATAGTGCTTTGATTAAGGGTTATACTTTAATGAAAGTTAGCCTGCTCTTGGCCGCAGAGGCCAGTTACTTTGTCTTAGACACAAAGTAACCAAAAGTCAAGGCAGAAAAAACCTTCCACCCACAGGCCATACTCCTTGGCCCGGTTTTCTGCCAGGCCTACGCTCTTTTTATTGTACTTTGTGTCATTTCGACGAGGTACGAGAGAGAAATCTGTCGCTTGATTATTAACGTGTGCAGATTTCTCCTCCGTCGAAATGACAAAATTGAAATAAAAAACACGTCATTGCGAGGCACGAAGCAATCTCTTTAGGACATTCTTCAAGACAAGTCGCTCGAGGATTGTTTCGTTTCTCCAATGACGCGGATATTAAAGTCCTCCCCTTCGGGGATGATTTAGGAGGGGTTTACTCCAACTCAATATTTAACTGCGCGGTAAACAACAAACCGTTATTTTCAATACGCAAACTATGCTTTTGCGGGTAAAGTATAGCCAAACGGCGACGAAGATTTTTTAGTCCGATACCGCTGTTGTCCTCTTTGTTTTCTGATTTTATGAAGCTGTTGATCACTGTAAAATGCAGCGTATTGGTTTGCTGATTTACTTTTAATTGTATCAGGATGCTTGCGTTTTCGTTTTCTTCGGTGCCGTGTTTAAAGGCGTTTTCAACTAAAGCGATGAGCAGCATGGGGTCTATCATGTTGTCTCCGTAATTTTCGTCAAGTTCGGTAGCTACTGATACCTCATCGCCAAAGCGAAGCATTTGCAGATCGATGTAGCTTTTCAGGTATTCTACTTCTTTTACCAATGGCACCTTGTTATCGTCGCTTTCGTAAAGCATATAACGCATCAGTTGCGACAGGTTGATAATGGCGGGTTCCATCTGCTCCGACCGTTTGCGGGCCAGCGATGTAAGGTTGTTCAGTATATTAAATAAAAAGTGAGGGTTGATCTGCGAGCGTAAAAAGTTCAGCTCGGTACGCAGGTGCACTGTTTCACGCTCCTTTAAAGCCTGCTGGCGTTCGGCATTATTGAGCAACACCAAATAACAAAAGCTGCACAACACCGCTATAAAGGGTGACAGTATGGGTATAAAAGCGCCAGGCCCTCCCCAGCGTGGCCCAAAGTGTTGTTGGGGTGGCTGATCCATGCCCGATGGCGGCTGCATACGGCGCATACCTTCTTCGGCGTGGCGTATGAACTCCTCGTTGGGTTTAGGTGGTTCGCTGCGGGTGGTGTACCAGCAAAACCAATAGGCTGCAAACAGTACCAGCAATCCTAAAATATATAAAAACCAGCCTTTACGCTGCAATAGCGGATAAACGGCATACGTATGCAGGTAAAAAACCACCAACAATAAACTGTTAAGAATTACCACATGGGTTATAAAGCGGTACCTGATAGCCTCGGGCACGTTTAGGGGCGAAGTAGCCAACGGCAGCAACAGCAATAAAACCCATACCAACAACGGAAGCATCTTATACACACCGGGTTTCAACGTAATATTATTATCCATTATCCAAATAAACCTATAATGATTTGCAGATGCTAACATACTCGACGAAAGGCAGCATTGTAGCGACGAACACGTTAAATAATGTTAAAACATCTGTTTATGTGCGCCAAACGCTTTTACTTTGGCTTATTAACTTTTTGTAGGTATGCGTTGTATAATTATTGATGATGAGCCACTGGCCCTTGAACTGCTTGAGGATAACATTAAATATGTTGATGGTTTACAATTGGTGGCAAGCTGCCGCTCGGCAGCGCAGGCTATGCAGGTAATGCACGAGCAGCAGATAGACCTGATATTTTGCGATATACAAATGCCCGGCATCACCGGTTTGCAACTCGTTAAAAGTATGGTGCAAAAGCCGCTGGTTATATTTATTACCGCCTACAACCAATTCGCTGTTGATGGCTTTGAGCTTGATGTGGTCGACTATCTGCTTAAACCGGTACCGCTTGAACGCTTTTTAAAAGCATGCAGCAAGGCTCAAACCATCTTTGATCAGCAACGTCGCCTGGCTAATGATATAGCCGGCAAAAACCGCGATCATCTTTTTGTATATGCCGATTATAACCTGGTACGTTTAAGTCACCACGAGATAACGCATATTGAGGGATTAAAGGATTACGTAAAACTATACCGCGAAGGGCAGCCCAAGCCCCTACTGTCCCGCATGACCATCAAAGCGTTGGAGGAGCAATTACCTGCTGATCGTTTTTATCGTACCCATAAGTCATTTATCGTTAACCTTGATCATGTACAATCCATACGTAAAGGGCGCATTAAGATAGGTACTGCCGAAGTGCCTTACAGCGACAATTATCGTGATGTTATCGGCAGAATGACGGGAAAAGCCGTTTAAAACTGCGGCACAAGGGGCTTATTCGTCTACAAAAAAAGCTGCCTTATCTCATTTATTTTATAGTAGTACTGCTTAACTGCAACTTAGGGCATACCCTGATAAGTTGATGAAGCAAAAACTACTATTGATCTCCATTTTTTACGCCTTAGCCACCACCGTTGCTTACGGGCAGCAAACTACTAAGGATAAGCTAAAGAAAACCAAGATCGACCATTTCTTTACCTGTTCGCTCGACCAGTTCATGGATACCATTGCGAACAGGCTCGATATTACCATCGTGTTTGAGCGCGATTCGCTCTCCAGGATGGATGTCAATGAGCATTTCTTTAACGAATCTATGCAGGCGGTGCTCAAACAGGTTTGCCGCGAAAACGATCTGCAATACTGGATAGAGAATGACGGCACGGTTTATATACTGCAACAGCCCGACGATCTGCCCCGGTTACAGCAATTATACAAACTACAGCAAACAGCCCGCAATTTTACCCCAAAACGCATACCCGAAGCTAAACATGCGCCAAAGCATTTCATGTTCGCGCTTAGCGGGCGAGTTACCGACCAAAAAACAGGCGAGGCTTTGCCGGGCGCTACCGTAAAGGTTAGAGGTACCGAGCTGGCCGGACAAACCAATACCAGCGGCAACTTTACTATTCTGAATATACCATCAGATACATCGGTAGTTGAGGTAACCTTTGTGGGCTATCAACCCGATTATTTCAGGCTGGATAGCAGCAGCGTTAAAAGGCAGGTAAGCTATGGCCTGTTCCCGGCCATGAACAATACCATTAGTGAGGTAAACATTACCGGTCGAAAGAAAGGAGTGTTGAATACCGATAGCCGTAAAGTAAGCGTACTGCAACTTACCCCTGCCGCGCTTAACAAATTACCCAACATTGGCGAGCGCGATATTATGCGTGCCTTCCAGCTGATGCCTGGCGTAAGCGCTACTAACGAGTCATCATCAGGCGCTTATGTGCGTGGCGGTACGCCCGATCAAAACCTAGTGACCTTTGATGGCTTCACCGTTTACCAGGTTGATCACTTATATGGCTTTTTCAGTGCCTTTAACAGCAATGCCGTACGAGATGTGGAATTATACAAAGGCGGTTACTCGGCCAAATACGGCGGTCGCCTATCCAGCGTGACCGAAATACGTGGTAAGGATGGCAATAAAAAGGAAGCCAACATAGGCGGCGATCTGAGCTTACTGAGCACTAATATTTATGCCGAAACACCTATCGGCGAAAAATCATCGGCATTGGTAGCCTTCAGGCGATCATATCAGGGACCGCTATACGACAAAATTTTTGGACAGTTCAATACTTCAACTGCCAACAATGGCCCCGGAGGGAGTGGTGGCCCTACCGGCGGAGCGGGTGGAGGAATGGGAGGCGGACCGGGCGGGTTCGCCAACCAAACCACCCCATCATCCTACTTTTACGATCTGAATGCCAAGTACAACTACGCCATCAATGGCTCAAATAATATAAGCTGGAGTTTTTATAACGGCGCCGATAAGCTGGATAATAGCCGGGAGATGACGCTTCCATCCTTCCAAACATCATCGGGCGGGTCGCTTAACATTAACGATAATACCCATTATGGCAATACCGGCAGCAGTTTAAAATGGACTACATCGGCAGGGCAATTATTTGGCTCTACAGTGGCCAGCTACTCGGGCTTTTTTAGCGATCGTAACCGTGGTACTACAGGTACTATTACTGATAGTAATACCACAACTACTATTAACAATGGCATCCTCGAAAAAAATAAGCTGCGCGATTTCAGCCTGAAATCAGACTGGGAATGGCAGATAGTATCACCATTAAAAGTCAATTTTGGCGGCTTTGCAACAAGGCAATCTATTGATTATACCTATGTTCAAAATGATACTACCTCGCTGATCGATCAGCACAACAGCGGTATAACAGCAGGTGGTTTTGTTGAGCTGGAGATAGACCCTAATGATAAACTGCATATTCAACCGGGTTTCCGTACCACATACTTTACGCCAACGGCTAAAATGTATTATGAGCCGAGGCTGTCATTAACCTACAAACTTACCGACAGGATAACTGTAAAAGGCGCTACCGGCCGCTATTATCAGTTTACCAGCAAAGTAACCCGTGAGGATGTTGCCGGCGGCGACCGAAACTTTTGGGTACTGGCCAATGACCAGAACATTCCGGTTGGCAAAGCCGATCACTTTATTGGTGGCATTGGTTACGAAACCAACGACTGGCTTTTTGATGTAGAAGGCTATTACAAAAAGCTTAGCGGATTAACCGAATACTCTATACGCCAGCAAGGCGGCGGCATGGGTATGGGTGGTCCGTTTGGCGGCGGCAATACCACTACCACAATTACCGAGAACTTTTACAACGGATCGGGCTATGCCAAAGGCTTGGAGTTCTTGTTACAGAAAAAAGCGGGCATGTACAACGGCTGGTTAAGCTATACCCTTGCCGAAGCTAAAAACAAGTTCGACAACTATGGCACCGACTATTTCCCGGCCAATCAGGATATTACCCATGAGTTTAAGGCCGTGAACATGTATCACTGGCAGCGCTGGAGCTTCGCGGCAACATTCATATTCAGCACCGGGCACCCGTATACCGCGCCGGTGGGTACTTATACCATCAACACATTGGATGGTAACAAGATCAACTACCTGTCAGTAAGTGCTAAAAACGGTGAGCGTTTGCCTGCCTACCACCGCCTCGATCTATCAGCCACTTATGATCTGTTACGTACCGATGGCAGTAAGAAAGGCAGCCTGGGTTTCTCTTTCTTCAACGCTTACAACCACGTTAACACCTGGTACAACGAGTATTACATACGCAACAACCAGGTGATCACCACGGTGGTAAAATACCTGGGCTTTACCCCTAACGTTACGCTAAGCCTTAATTTAAAATAACATGAAATTTAAACACATATACGCCTTTATACTATTGGCCGTAGCCCTGTTCGGTTGTAAAAAGGAGGACAATACCGTAGTGGCCAATCGCGCGGTGGTAGTGGCCTACCTGATGCCGGGGCAAGCACCATCGGTTAAAATATACCAGCAAAAGGCTTTTGATGATACGGCATCGTACGGTGCCTTGGTTTCGGGCTTAAAGCTTACGCTTTCAAACGGTACCGATTCGGTATCGTTAAAGGAAACTACTACCGGCACCTACACTTACAGCGATGCAGCCTATATACAAACAGGTAAAACTTATGGCTTAACATTCAGCTACAATAACGAAACCGTTACGGCAACTACAACCGTGCCTGTAAAAACCACGGGCTTTACGGCATCGGCAACAACCATTGTAGTACCTGTTGATGATGACTTCCCGAGCGCGGGCACTACCGACTCGGTTGCCGTGGTGTACCGATGGAATAACCCCGACTCGCTGTACCATGTGCTCGTATTTAAAAATGATGAGCTATACCCTTTTATTCTGGATGGCAGACGGGGCAATGCGCAAGCCAACTTCACCATTAACGGTAAGCAAGCGGCCGGGTACGATCTGTATTACCGCACACTCAATTACAAAGGCACCTATAAGGTGATACTTTTCACGGTTAACAAGGAGTATAATGATGTTTTGAGCAGCAACGCCAATACCTCATCGCAACAGCTTACCAACCCGCCGGGCAACATTACCAACGGCTATGGCATATTCACCGCCATGCAAGCCGACACTATACAATTAACAGTGAATCAATAAAATCACATATCATATCATGATAAAGCATCTATATAAAATTTTAATACTGACCGCGCTAACCGGTTTCACATTGGCGGGCTGTAGCAAAAGCACGCAATATGATCTACCTGAAGTAACAACCGTGCAACCCGTTTTCGAGGCCGCTACCGGCAAAGTGTGGTCGGGTGGTAATGTACCGGGTGATGATTATTATATATCGGGCTATGGTATTTGCTGGAGTACTACTAACTCTACTCCTACCATCTCCGACTCAAAAACATCCGAAACATTGAACAGACTGGCGTTCGCAAGTTCTATATCTGATATTACCGCCGGTACAACCTGTTATGTGAGGGCCTATGCCGCAAACACCACAGGCACATCGTACGGTGAGGTTTACACGATACAGATACCCGCGGCAAGTACTATTGATGCGCAGGTTACTACCCTTGCGGGTAACTCGGCGGCGGGTTTTGTTGATGGCACTGGCACATCAGCATCATTTAACTACCCAATGGGTGTTTGGGCCGACAACACGGGTGATATTTACGTAGCCGATTCATACAACAGCGCTATCCGTAAGGTAACATCAACAGGCGAGGTTACAACGTTTACGGGTAAGGGATCAATCGGCTACCTGGATGGCAGCCTGACCGATGCGCAGTTTTACGCCTGCTCGGGTATTGTAGGCGATAACAACGGCAACTTTTACGTGGCCGACCGTGGCAATAACATGATCAGGAAGATAAGCGGTAATACCGTTACCACTTTTGCGGGCACCGGTGTGGCGGGCAGCGAAAACACTACAGGCATATCAGCATCATTCAATACCCCGGCAAGTATAGTACTATCCTCAACAGGTTATTTATTTGTGGCTGATAATGGCAACAGTTTGATACGCAGAATTGACCCGACCGCCGTAGTAACCACCTTTGCAGGCAACCTTACTACCGGACTGATAAATCGTGCAGGTACCGATGCAGCGCTTAATAAACCTAATGCCATGGCTATTGATGCATCGGGCAATATTTACGTGGCCGAAACTGCTAACCATGATATCAGGAAGATAGATATTAACGGCAATGTAAGTACCATAGTTGGCAGCCCTGAAAATACAAGTGTTGTTGGCAACCCTACCGGCTTAGCTGTTGATGCCAGCGGCAACCTTTACATAAGTGATGCAACCGGGCGAATATTAAAGCTGGGTACAGATAATGTACTTAGCGTAATAGCAGGTTCAGCAACGGCGGGTTATGCTGATGGTACCGGAAGCAGCGCTTTGTTTAACAGCCCGCAAGGGTTAACTATTGACGCGATAGGTAACTTATACGTTGCCGATTATGCAAACCAGCGCATCCGCAAGATCACCTTTACTACACCTAATTAATTAAAATTCGAGGTAAATCTACATAAAGTTTAAAAGGCCCGTGTTTATGCTGCATAAGCTACAAACAGGGGCTTTTTTATGTGCTGTGCACAAGCTTATGTACAACAAAAAATCCCGGCTACTTACGTAAACGGGATTTTTGTTTTTTGCTTATGCAGATCAATCACAATCCTGTGTGCCGTATAAATACGTTTCGGTATTGTTTACAGGCAGGTTAAGCATATCGCCACCGCGACCCATTTGCCACCAAAAACGCAGACGTGGTTTTTCACGGTTACCTATTTCATTCATCGAGTCGGCATCGTACAAACGGCCATTCAGCATAACATACTTTATGCTTTCGCTGTTGCGGATGTCTTCTAAGGGGTTTTCATCCAGCACCACCAGATCGGCCAGTTTGCCCGGTTCAAGCGAGCCTATCTCCTTATCCATACCCAGGTATGATGCGCCATTAATGGTAGCGCAACGCAAAGCCTGCATTGGCGACATACCGCCTTGTGCCAGCATCCACAGCTCCCAATGGGCACCTATGCCTTGCATTTGGCCATGCGCGCCCAGGTTAACCTTGGTACCGCCATCAGCAATAAATTTGGTAGCCTTTGATACATCGATATGCCCGTAATCGCCATACTCAGATGTAGAACGTCTGCGCGAACGCGCGTCAACCATTGATGGCGGGGTGAATGATAACAGTCGGTCATTTTTCCAAACCTCAGTACGGTCATACCAGTAAGTTTCGCCAAATTGGGTACCATAGCTTACTATAAGGGTTGGCGTATAACCTACTTTGGTAGCGTTCCACAGGCTGCGTACATCTTTGTATACGGGATAAACGGGTATATTATGTTCAATGCCCGTATGCCCATCTATCACCTGTGTCATATTGGTAAAGTATGTTGAGCCACCTTCGGGCACTACTTCCATCTGCAACTCGCGGGCAGCCTCAATTACTTGCTGCCTTTGCTCGCGGCGTGGTTGGTTGTAGCTTTTAACCGAGAACGCCCCTACCGCCTTAAGTCGGCGCAGGTTTGAGCGGGCATCATCCAGGCTGTTTATTACGGCCTTAAAATCGCCATCAGCACCGTAAAGTATGGTACCGGTTGAGTAAACCCTCGGCCCCACCATTACCCCCGAGCGCAGCATTTCATTTTGGCTAAATACCATCTCGGTATTGCTTGATGGATCGTGCGAGGTAGTTACACCAAAGGCCAGGTTGGCGTAGTAACTCCAATCCTGCTGTGGCGTTACACCGTCGGGGCTGGTATGCAGGTGCGCGTGCACATCTATCAGGCCGGGTATAATGGTTTTGCCGGCCATATCGTAAACCTTAGCGTCGGCAGGTACGGCAACATCGGCAGCCTTACCTACCGCGGTTATTTTATTATTTACTACAATAAGGTTGCCTTTCGCAATTACCTCCTCACCCTTCATGGTAATAATGCGGGCATTGGTAAAGGCTATCTTTCCGGTTGGTAGATCGCCTTTCAGTTTCAGGCCGATATCGGCAGTCGCATTGGTATCAAGTGCCGGTGCCTTATCAGGATTGGCGTCTGAATACGGGAAAGCGTTTTTGATATCGCGGGCGTAATACTTTGGCCCTAACGTCCACATCAGTTTTTGGCTGTCCTTGCTCCAATGCAGGTAAGTACCTGCATCGCGGGTTAGTCTGTTCAACGGTAAAGCCTTGTTTCCTGCCGATAGATCCTGCGGACTACCGGTTTGCGTCATCGGTGTAATGTAGCAGTTAAACAGTTCAGTAAAGGCCATCCATTTACCATCAGGACTTGGATTGAACTGCGTGGCATAAGTTGAGGTATACAGCGTATGCTGATTACCGCCAAACAGATCCATCACCTTAAAGGCCTTTTTGCCGCCCTCGCTGCTTTGGTAATATATCTTTTGATCATCAGGCGAAAACTGCGGGCGGATACCATTATCCAACACCAGCCTTGGTGTACCACCGGCCGCTGCCATAACATATATACCGGGATTGATACCAAAGGCATATCCCAGATCCTGATTACCCTCGCCCTTGCGGAACACAATTACATCGCCTTTGTTATTAAACTTAGGCGAATAGTAAAAGCCCTTTTCAATGGTTAGGCGGGTAACTATTTTAGTAGCCAGATCAATTTTGTTGATGCCACCTTTCAATTCATCCGTCCAGCTTACATAAACCAAAGTTTTACCATCCGGGCTAAAACTGGGTTCATATTCCATATCAGCCGTAGTGGTTATGCGTTGCGGTTTTCCGCTTGGTAATTCCTTTATGTAGATGTGCCCCGCCGCGTTAAATGCCACCAGTTTTCCATCAGGCGATGTGGTGAGCTGGCGTATCATTTTGGCAGTGAACTCCTCCTGAAATACCTTTTGCGGAAAATGCAATGACTCCGATACTACCTGCTGCGTAGTTACCTCAAATGGTATCTGCACGGCGTTAAGCGTCGTCAGGTCAAGGTTCCATATTTTACCTTTGGCATAAAACACAATACCCTTACCATCAGGGGTAAAGCTAAAGCTGGGGTAAACGCCAAATATGGCCCATGTTTCCTGCTGATCGTGCGAGAGGCTATCATAAACCGGCCACTCCTCGCCTGTTTCCAGGTTACGCAGGTACAATACCGATTTTAAACGCACACGCTTAACAAAGGCCAGCAACTTACCATCGGGCGATAACTCCGGGCGACAAGCGCCACCTGCATCACCGGTAACGGTTTCAATGTCGCCGGTTTGGCGGTTAAGGCGTTTAATGGCGTATATACCCGGATATGGGTCTTTATTATACTGAAAGAACGGGCCGGGTGTAATATCCTCGCTCCAGTAAACATATTTACCATCGGGCGATATTACAGGTTCACCCGCATCCTGCTGGTCATTTTTACGTTTGGTAAGTTGTACACCCTCGCCACCTGTGCGGTAGTACAGCCACATTTCGCCCGCGCCTAATGACCGGCTTGCTGTAAAGTGCTTACGGGCTACCAAATAGTTACCATCAGGCGACCATGAAGCGTTATTCAATAATCTGAAATTCTCTTTGGTGATAGAATGCTTGTTATTGCCATCAGCATTCATTATCCATATGTTATCGCCCCCCTCCTTATCGCTGGTGTACGAAATAAAGTTACCATCCGGACTAAAGCGGGGTTGTACCTCCCAGGCTCTGCCACCGGCCAGTATGGTTGCACGGCCTCCGGTAATGGGCATGCTATAAATATCGCCTAATAAATCAAAAACTATAGTTTTGCCGTCGGGACTAATGTCAACATTCATCCAGGTACCTTCATCGGTGGTGATATTCACCTTTTTAGGCTGGCCCGATGTATTTTCAACGTTCCATTTTTGTGCGCTGGCCGATAGGTTTAACAGGATAAGCAGAAGAAAGGGGTAAACTTTTTTCATAAGGTCAAATTATTGAAGCCACGAATTTAATTATATTGAAACGATTTACTGTTTTTAGCTTTGCCATATTTGCATGACAATCCACACCATACTACAACAATACTGGAAACATGATACCTTTCGGCCTATGCAGGAGGATATCATCAATTCGGTAATGGCGGGTAATGATACGCTCGCGCTGTTGCCCACCGGTGGTGGTAAGTCGGTATGTTTCCAGGTGCCTGCTATGGCTATGGAGGGTATCTGCATTGTGGTATCGCCGCTGATAGCGCTGATGAAAGATCAGGTAGAGAACCTGAAGGCCAAAGGTATTGAAGCGGTGGCCATAGTATCGGGCATGGGTAAGCGGGAAATAGATATCGCGCTTGATAATTGTATTTACGGTAAGGTAAAGTTTCTATACCTATCGCCTGAAAGGCTGTTATCAGAGTTAGTTCGTGAGCGGGTATCGTACATGAAAGTGAACCTGATCGCTATTGACGAGGCGCACTGTATATCGCAATGGGGTTATGATTTTCGTCCGCCCTATTTGCACATTGCCGATCTGCGCGATATTAAACCCGAAGTACCCGTATTAGCCCTTACGGCAACAGCCACTGCCGATGTCAAGGACGATATAAAGGAACGCCTGCTTTTTAAACCCGGCTGCAAGGTATTTCAGCAAAGTTTTGAACGGCCCAACATCAGCTATGTGGTACAGCAAACTGAGGATAAGCTGCGCAAACTGCTCAGCATTGCCAATGGTGTTAATGGTACCGGTATTGTATACGTACGCAGCCGGAAGGAAACTGTTGAGCTTACCCGTTTTTTTAATGATAACGGTATATCTGCCGCTAACTACCATGCCGGTATGCCGATGGACCAGCGTGCTCTGCATCAGCAGGAATGGAAGGATAATCGCATACGTGTTATTGTTGCCACCAGCGCTTTCGGGATGGGTATTGATAAGCCCGATGTTAGGTTTGTAGTACACAAGGATGCACCCGAAAGCCTCGAAGCTTATTACCAGGAAGCCGGGCGTGCCGGGCGAGATGGACAAAAAGCCTACGGCGTGTTGCTCTACAATAATAACGACCGTTACAAGCAGGAGCGCAAGTTTGAAACCAGCTTTCCATCTGTTGATGAAATAAAGCTGGTTTATCATCAGTTAGCCAATCAGTACCAGATAGCTTACAGCGCGGGCGCGGGTTTAAGTTTTGATTTTGATATAACCGATTTTTGTAATCGCTTTAAGCTCGATATTTTTAAAACGCTTAATGCTCTTAAGTTTTTAGAGCAGGATGAATATATTTCATTCAACGAGAGTGTATACCTGCCCTCTCGCTACCGCTTTATTGTTGACCATAGCACGCTTTACAGTTTCCAGATAGCAAACCAGGGTTGGGATGCCTTTATAAAAACATTGCTCAGATCGTACGGTGGTTCGTTTGATAATTACGTGCGTGTAAAGGAGTTTGAAATGGCCCGCCGTACCAACATGAGTGTACAACAGGTTATTGAGGGCTTAAAGCAACTTCAGGAATACAAGATCATCAATTACCTGCAACAAACTGATCAGCCGCAAATAACTTATTTGAAGCCCCGCCTGCAAGCTGCCGAATTGTACATTAACCGCGCTTATATTGAGGAGCGTAAAAAGATATATCGTAATAAAGTAGAGGCTGTTTTAGCCTATGCCACCCACAAAAAATGCCGCAGCCAAATGTTGCTGGGTTATTTTGATGAGGATGATGCCCGCAAATGCGGCGTATGCGATGTATGCCTCGAAGAAAAACGTAAGCACGATAACGAAAACATTGGCGAAGTGCTTGCAGACGAGATATTACAACTGGTAAGTATTGAACCTCTGACCCTTAATACCCTAATATCATCCCTAAAAAAAGGAAACGATAACCAAAAGATAGGTGCCTTGCGCGAGTTGCTGGACTCCGGGCGTATTAAGGCAGACGGAGAACGGTATTACGTATAAAAAGTAAAGCCGGCTTATAGGCCGGCTTTACATATCTGTATTTAAAGTTATTAGCGTTTTTCAAGCTCAACAAAAGCTCTGTCGGTTTCGCCAACGTATATTTGGCGAGGGCGGCCGATAGGTTCTTTGTTCTCTTTCATTTCTTTCCACTGCGCTATCCATCCCGGTAAACGGCCAAGTGCGAATAATACAGTGAACATATCAGTAGGGAAACCTAATGCACGGTAGATGATGCCTGAGTAGAAATCCACATTCGGGTAAAGCTTACGCTCAACAAAGTATGGATCTTTCAAGGCTACTTCTTCCAGTTTCTTGGCAATTTCGAGCACCTCATCGTTAATACCCAGTTTCTCTAACAGATCGTCGCATGCTTTTTTGATGATCTTGGCGCGTGGGTCAAAGTTTTTGTACACACGGTGACCAAAACCCATCAAACGGAACGGATCGTTCTTATCTTTTGCCTTGGCTATCCATTTATCGGTATCGCCACCATCCTGTTGTATTTTTTCAAGCATCTCGATAACCGCCTGGTTAGCGCCACCATGCAGCGGGCCCCAAAGCGCGGAGATACCGGCTGAGATAGAAGCATAGATATTTGAATCTGACGAACCTACGATACGTACTGTTGATGTTGAACAGTTTTGCTCATGATCGGCATGCAGAATAAGCAGCTTGTTCATGGCGCTTACAATTACCGGATCGATCTCCACCTGTTCGGTACGCTGCCCGAAGGTCATGTGCAGGTAGTTGGTAACGTAATCGTATTTGTTTTGAGGATAGATATACGGATGGCCTAATGACTTTTTGTAGATCCATGATACCAGGGTTGACATTTTAGCCAGCATTTTAACAATGCTCAGGTTAACCTCCTCGGTAGTTTGATTTGATTTTAATGATTCAGGATAAAAAGCCGACATGGCGCATACCAATGATGACAATTGGCCCATTGGGTGCGAACGCTGAGGGAAGCCGTCAAAAAACTTCTTCATATCCTCGTGCACCAGTGTGTGGCGGCTTAGCTGATATTGAAAATCGTTAAGTTGAGTAGTAGTTGGCAACTCGCCGTATATCAACAGGTAAGCAACCTCAATAAAGGTTGATTTTTCGGCAAGTTCTTCAATTGAATAACCACGATATTTAAGTATCCCTTTCTCCCCATCTAAAAAAGTAATGGCGCTTTTTGTGGCGCCAGTGTTTTTATACCCAATATCAAGTGTTACATATCCGCTTTGATCGCGAAGCTTCGAGATATCGATTGCCTTCTCTCCTTCAGAGCCCGTTATTACCGGTAGGTCGTGCGTTTTATCGCCTATAATTAGTTGTGCTATTTCTGACATAGAAAAAAATGTAAGTGCAGCAAATGTAAATAAATCTGTGTATTATTATCGGCTATAAGGGTTATGTAATGTAATTTTTATGTTTAATTAACAAACTCATAAACCCGCATTTTATATTTTAAGTTTAAGTTTTTTACCCGTTAACTGACCAATGTCGCTCAATAGCAGGCTTGTATTATTGATACATAATGACAGGAGCATATACCGGCTTTTGTTGCTGGTTTTGTGCATTGCCAGCCCTGCCCTTTACTTCCTTTGTCATAAGGATTATGCTGACCCGCTGTATATCAGGATGATTGGCAGCGCGACCTGTATAGCCGCCATTGGACTATCCTTTGTTAAAAGCAAAATTTATTTCAGGCTGAGCCTTTACGTCACCATCATAACGCATTTAGTTGTCAATAATTATTTGTTGTTAAGTTCTACGCAGTTTAGTCCGTTATACATATTTGGTTCGCTGGTAATATTTATGGGGCTGGCCTTTTTGTGTATTAAGCAATACGAGTTTGTTGCCATTACAGCCATTAACCTCGCACTGGTACTTACGGCATACATTAACACGCCTAACCATAACATAACCACACTGTGGTTAAGCGGGTTACTGGCTATATTTACAGCATCGGGTTATATTATTTTCATCGTGCGGATGGTGTACCGCCTACGGTTTAAAAAGGCGGTTGATAATCTCACCAAAACCAATAACTCACTTAAATTAAGCGAACAAAAACTGCGCGATAGCCGCAACCAATTGCATTCGCTCATTAACTCCATTAACGATATTGTTTTTGAGATACACGAGGATGGCCACATGCTTAATGTATGGTACAACGAGCAAAAAACATTGCACTTTGACCCAAAAGTATTTTTTCAGAACAAGCTGACCGATGTGGTCAACAGTGAAAAGGCAGCCCCGCTGATAGAAGTTATAACACATGTGATCAATGATCATCAACCTAAAACCATTGAATTTCGATCGATATTTGGTGTTGATAAATGGTTTTCGGCCAAGATTACCCCGGTGCACGACAGGCAGGGAAAATACACCAAACGCGTATCGGTAGCGGTTACTGATATTACCAACCAAAAAAACTACGAACAGGCACTACAAAATAATCAGGATCTGCTTTTAGAGGCGCAGAGCATAGCCAAAATGGCCAACTGGTGGTTCGATGCCAACCTTAATGAAACCTATTGGTCGCCCAACGCATACAAAATGCTGGAGATAAAGGGCATTCCTGATGGTTTAACTCATGAGGAATACTATCAGTCACGTGTTCACCCTGATGATCTTACCATCACCAAAAACTTTATACAAAACCTGGGACTTGATGGCCGCAAAACCTTTGAGCATAAAATTGTAACCGCCAAGGGAAATTTAAAGTATATCAAGATAATTTGTGGCGAAACCAGTCTTAATGATGATGGCAGCCTTAAACGGGTATCAGGTATTATCCAGGATATTACGGAAATTCGCTTGTCCGAAAAATCGGCCAAGATAAGCCGTGCCGAACTGATAGAAGCACAAACCATAGCCAAAATTGGCAACTGGAAAAACGAGCAGGCCCTTGACCGTTTTTCATGGTCTGACGAGATAGCCAACATATACGAGATAGAGAAAAAGCACGTAGCGCTCAAAAACTTTGTACGGTTGTTCTTTAAACACGTACATCCTGATGATCGTGAGCTGCTTCACAAGCTTTTAAAAACACCGTCGTCGGCAGTTGGGCGCTCGTTTGAGTACCGCATAATTGGTACTGACGGCACTATTAAACACCTAAGCCTCATAATAGGTAAAGTAATGCGCCGCGATGGTGTCCTGCGTAAAATTATAGGCACTTTACAGGATGTAACCGAGCGTAAAAAGGCTGAACTTGAATTTGAACGCACTAAAAACAAGTATCAATTGGTGCTTGAGGGTATAAAACTGGTTGCATTAACTGTTGACAGAAATGGCATTGTTACTTTTTGTAACAGCCATTTGGCAGGCATACTGGGCTGTACCCCTGCCGATGTTGTTGGCCTTAACTGGATAAACACCTTTGTGCCCGAGCAATTCAGAAACACGCTGAACGTTTGGCTGGATGGTACCAATTACGAAAGCCATTATATTAACCCAATAATTTGTAAGGATGGTAAAGAAGCCATAATAAGCTGGCAAAACACCATGAGCTTTGATGAACATGGCGCATTGATAGAGATAACATCACTTGGTGAGGATATTACCGACAGGCAGAAAGCCACGCAGGAACTGATAACGGCCAAGGAAGATGCCGAACGTTCGTCAAAATTCCAGTCGGATTTCCTGTCGACCATGAGCCATGAGATACGCACACCGATGAATGCCGTGATAGGTATCACCAACCTGCTTTTGGCCGATAGCCCAAGGCCGGAACAATTGGAGTATCTGCACACGCTCAAATTTTCGGGCGATAACCTGCTGGCCATTATTAATGATATACTTGATTATAACAAGATAGAGGCCGGTAAATTCGAACTGATCAAACACCCGGTAAACTTAAAGCAACTTACACAAAACATCTGGCAAACCTTTTTACCAAGGGCGGCACAACAAGGCATCGAACTGAAGCTTATAACGGATAGTGAGATTCCCGGTCTTATTATGGCCGATCAGGTGCGTTTGAGCCAGATACTGAACAACCTGATAGGTAATAGTATAAAGTTCACCCATAAGGGTAACGTAACCATCAAAGTTGATAAAACTACTGAGGATGACAACACAACAGGCATCCGTTTTACCATAAGCGATACCGGTATTGGCATAGCCCCGAAAAGCCTGCCCGATATTTTCGATCCGTTTGTACAGGATATGCACCATCAAAATACTTTTGGCGGTACCGGCCTTGGCCTCGCTATTACCAAACGCCTGGTAAACCTGCATAACGGCAGTATTGATGTAGTGAGCGAACTTAACTCAGGCACTAAATTCACTATCGACATTGTATTTGAAGCGGTTGCTGATACCGGGCATGACGCACAAAACAAACCGGCTCCTGCCCCATCGCAGGATTTGAGCGATATACACATTTTGGTGGTTGACGATAACAAGATGAACCTGCTTATCGCCTCAAAATTCCTTAAAAAGTGGAAGGCTAATGTTGATGAGGCTATTAACGGCCAAATGGCGGTGGACCTGACAAACACCAAGGCCTACAGCATGATCATTATGGATTTGCAAATGCCGGTTATGGATGGCTTTGAGGCAACGCGTATTATTAAGCGTACGCATCCGCATATACCAATTATCGCGCTTACTGCCGATGCTATGCCCGATACATACAACAAAGCGTTTGAGGCCGGAATGGATGATTATTTAACCAAACCCTTCCTGCCCGAAACGCTTTTTGAAAAAGTATCAAAACACCGCAACATGCGCGGTGTAAGTAACTGATGTTATTTTAGTTCTTCTTTAACCTCGCCACACTCCAGCATATCATCGCCATAGTATGGGTTTTTGATCTCCTTAGCTTCTGATAGCCAATAGCCGCCTTTACCCTCATTAGCCATAGGGCAAAACGCCACGAATGATGGCTTACCGGTTTTGATGCCCTTCGCCAGTGTGATAACATCCTTACTCAATGTTAAAAATGCCTTACGCTGATCGGCTATCTTATCAGTAGCGGCAATATCGCCGGCCAGTGTCGCGGCCTCTGAGCAGCCTTTAACCTCAATAAGCTCCTGCTGCAACTTGGTCGCGCTTTTTTGGCTCGCGGCAGCATCCGATTTTACAAGGTCGTTTTTTAGAGCGATGTAGGAGGCCAGCACTTCGCTCACATTATTCTTATCCGGGTCGGTAGCATTTGCAGCTACGGCGGTAGTGTCGGTAGTTGTTGTTTCTTCGGTGCTTTTTGAGGCCGGTTGGTTACAGGCAGCAGCCATGAACATAGCAGCCACAGCGGCTGTAATAAAATATCTTTTCATTGGGGTTGAGTTTATCAGCCTTAAATTAGTTTGAACGTATGGCATCAACAGGGTTTAGCCTTGCCGCGCTCAGTGCTGGTACTATGCCCGATATTACACCGATAGCTAATGAGCCTAAAACTCCTATCAATATATTTTTCATACCGATCACCACTTCAAAACCAGTTAAGCCAACAAGTAACGATAGCAGATACACCAACATCAAACCTATTATACCCCCCATAAGGCAAAGGGCCAAGGCTTCAATTAAAAACTGCAATAATATGAAATAGTTTTTAGCACCCAATGATTTCTGTATGCCTATGATGTTGGTACGCTCTTTCACCGATACGAACATGATATTAGCGATACCAAATCCCCCTACTAAAATAGAAAAGCAACCAACAAATAAACCTACCTTGTTAAGCACACCAAAAAGCGAATCTAACTGGTTTGACAACAGGGTTGATTTATTAAGCGCGAAGTTATCCTCCTTACCCGGGGCTATACGCCTGATAGAACGCATCACCCCCTGAAGCTCGCTTTCTACCTCGGCCTCGGCTACACCTTCCTTGCCTTTTACCACGATCTGCGGTTGATATTTTTCGGCTTTGATATCAATCAGATTGCGCACCATATTCATGGGCAACAGCACCTCCTTATCTGCCGAGATACCCAGCATATCATCACCCTCTTTTTTAAATACCCCGATAACGGTAACATATCGCCCCATTATCTTGATCTTTTTACCCATGGCATCGCCTGCCGGAAATAAGTGGCTGGCTATCTCATACCCTATCACAGTAACCGGTGCACCGGAGCGTGATTCCATATCGGTAAAATATCGGCCATCCTGATATTCATAATTATACACCTGAGAGTGCTCGTGCGATACGGCGTACAATGTAGCCCCATCAACAGTGTTACTTTTATATTTTACTTTGCGACTGTCGATATATATTTCAAACGATACCGCGGCGGCGGTTTGGCTGCGTTTTTTCAGCTCCTCGTAATCGTTCATGTTAGGTACCGGGCGTTGAATGAACTTCCACCAGGGGTAATCATTACCAAATATCCATGGCCATTTTTGTATATATATACTATTGTTACCCAGTTTATTAACACTCTTTTGCAAATTATCGCGCAGGGTATCAACCGCCGAGAATACCGCGATAATAGTGAATATACCAATGGTTACCCCTAACAGGGATAATAAGGTGCGCAGTTTGTTTTGCGTAAGGGCATCATAAGCAAACAAAAAACTCTCGCGAAACAGTTTTAAAAATAGCATAATGGCGATAATTACTTTTTAGACATGAACACGGCTGTTTGGTTACAGTAAATTTAAATTAAATTATATACTCAGCTCACACAAAAGCACCTAAACATCTGTTAAACATTACTAATAAAATTTTTCGTACATTTGCGCCCTGAAAATCCAATAAGAATATTAATATGAAATTATCTCAGTTTAAATTCAATTTACCCGAATCATTAGTAGCACACAACCCATCGGAGAAGCGCGACGAGTCGCGATTGATGGTGCTGCACCGCGAAACAGGCAAAATTGAGCATAAGATATTCAAGGATGTATTGGATTATTTTGATGATCAGGACGTAATGATCCTGAACAATACCAAGGTATTCCCTGCCCGTCTATACGGCAACAAAGAAAAAACCGGCGCTACTATCGAGGTATTCCTGCTTCGCGAACTTAACAAGGAACTTCGCCTTTGGGATGTATTGGTTGATCCGGCCCGTAAAATCCGTGTAGGTAACAAACTTTACTTTGGTGATGACGATCTGCTGATTGCCGAAGTTGTTGACAATACTACTTCACGTGGCCGTACTATCCGCTTTTTGTTTGATGGTACCGATGAGGAATTCCGTCGTAATGTTGAAATTTTAGGCGAAACCCCACTTCCAAAATATATCAAACGTAAAGCTACAGCTGAGGATAAGGAGCGCTACCAAACCATATTCGCTAAAAACGAAGGTGCTGTTGCCGCCCCTACTGCCGGTTTACACTTTAGCCGCGAGTTGATGAAACGTCTTGAACTTAAAGGTGTTGAATTTGCCGAGGTTACCCTGCACGTTGGTTTAGGTACCTTCCGCCAGGTTGAGGTTGAGGACTTGACCAAGCACAAAATGGACTCGGAGCAATTCATTATCGAGCAAAAACAAGCTGATATAGTTAACCGTGGTATAGAGCGTAAAAAACGCATATGCGCCGTTGGTACTACCAGTATGCGTACCATTGAATCATCGGTATCGGCCAATAAAAGCTTAAAAGCGGCTAACGACTGGACAAGCAAATTCATTTTCCCTCCGTACGATTTTAGCATTGCTAACTCAATGATCACTAACTTCCACACACCGGAGTCGACCCTGTTGATGATGATATGTGCCTTTGGTGGTTACGAGCATGTAATGAATGCTTACGAAATAGCAGTTAAAGAGAAATACCGTTTTTACAGCTACGGCGATGCCATGCTGATCATATAATTTTCAATTTATTTGATAAAAAAGAGAGATGGCTTACCATCTCTCTTTTTTTGTTTACACATATTTGCATGGGCTTAGCCCGGTTTAAAATATGCCAGCAACAAACTACGCCATAATAGTAGCCGGAGGTTCGGGTACGCGAATGAAATCGGCCATGCCAAAGCAGTTTTTACCGCTTAACGGCAGGCCATTAATGTTTTATACTTTAGAGGCATTTTACAGCAGCAAGGCTCAGCCTAAACTGATCGTGGTTATGCACCCCGATTTTCATGAACATTGGGCTGAATTATGCAATGAACACCAATTCACCCTGCCGCACGCTTTGGTAGCCGGTGGCAGTACCCGTTTTCATTCGGTAAAAAATGGATTTGATACCATTAAGGATACCAACGCCGTAATTGCCGTGCACGACGCTGTAAGACCGCTTACAAGCGCCGATGTGATAGACAACGCCTACGAATACGCCTCACAACACGGTAACGCCGTAGTGGCCGTTAAGAGCCGTGATTCGGTGCGACGGGTTAAGGATGGCATATCGACAGCTTTGATACGTGATGAGATATACCTGGTACAAACTCCGCAAACATTTATCTATAAACAATTGCAGGAAGCTTATCAGCAACCATATAACGATGGTTTTACTGATGATGCCAGCGTGGTTGAAGCGGCCGGATATAAAATTAACCTGGTTGAAGGCAATGACACCAACATCAAAATCACCTTCCCTGATGATATTGCCATTGCCGAACTACTGTTAAGCAAAAAGCCATCCCTGTAACCAAGGATGGCTTTTAATTTATCTTTATAAATTCCTTAGAATTTATGCTCGCCTGATGATGCCTAATAATAACGCTATGATAGCGATTACTAAAAGCACGTGAATCAAACTACCTGCATGGTTAAAAAAGAAACCGAATATCCAGCCTATTACTAATATGACTGCGATAATGTATAATAAACCTCTCATGTTTATAAGTTTTAGTTGATAAATGTTTTGTTAATATATCAAACTAAAATAATTCCAAAAAGTGTTGATTTTTTTGAAATATTTATGAAAGGCTTAAGCTATACCTGATCAATATTAATATTCGTCTTCGTTAAAGAAGAAATCGTCTTTTGTAGGATAATCAGGCCATATTTCTTCAATGTTCTCATACGGCTCGCCGTCGTCTTCAAGTGCCTGTAAATTCTCGATCACTTCAACCGGGGCGCCCGAGCGTATAGCGTAATCAATCAATTCATCCTTTGTTGCCGGCCATGGTGCATCTTCCAGATGCGATGCAAGTTCAAGTGTCCAATACATATCTATATAGGTTTTTTAATGTTATTAACAATTTCGCAAAAGTATAATATTTTAAAATTGATTATCAATATTTTTTTTCACATTTTTCAACCCCTTGGCAACCACTGGCTTTCAGGCACCTGTGCGTCAAAACCAACCTTTCGGGCCAGGGTAAAAAGGTAATCGCTCAGCCTGTTCAGGTAAATTACAACCTTATCATCCACGTGGCTCTCATCAGCCAGGTGTACAACTACCCGCTCGGCACGGCGGCATACACAGCGCGCCAGGTGGCAAAATGATACCGCATTACTACCGCCGGGCAATATAAAATGTTTTAACGGCGGCAACTTTTCGTTCATGGTATCAATCTCAGTTTCTAATAATTCAACATCACCTTCCTCAATATCGGGCAGTACCATTTTCGATTTTTCCGGATCAGCAGCCAGCGATGCGCCGATGGTAAATAATCTGTCCTGCACGGTTTTGAGCACATCCTGATAATGAACATCTATAGCCTGATCTCGTATCAAACCAACGTACGAATTTAACTCGTCAACGGTTCCGTAACTTTCAATACGCAGGTGATGTTTTGGCACCCTTGTACCGCCAATTAGGGATGTATAGCCTTTATCGCCCGTTTTGGTATATATCTTCATAACAATAATGCAATTAAACAATTTACCCGCTGTTATTATTATCAATGTGAATAATTTGGCAAATGTTTACATTTAACCTGCTGATAAAGGCCGACAATGACACCAAAAACATCATATAAACCCTATATACTGATACCCATCCTGTTTATAGCATTTGGATTTAGCTGCGGCAACCGCACTGCGAAATCTGAGAATGAGCATATCAATTCGACTCCTGCCGCTATCATATCCGAGCAACAGTTTAACACATTGTTCCCTAATCGGGATAAATTCTATACTTACAAGGCATTTATACAGGCCATAAATGAAATGGCCGGCGTTAAAATAAAAATAACCAAGCGGGCATACCAGGCACTGCAAATGGTACGCACTGATAAAAAAACAGGTAAAAGCACTGTTGTAAGGCAGGATGAAGGTTTTAATGAAGATTGGGCGCGCTCAAAGCCGGATAGTGTTTACTACATTGATTACGGCCAGTTTTGCCACGAAACGGACGCGAACATAAACAAGCGCGAACTGGCCGCCTTTTTTGCGCACATAGCCCACGAAACCCGGCACGGTGTTAACGGTAAATTTGATGATGGCCTGATGCTAAAAACCGAAGCTGATACCAGTCAGCCATATGTGGTAGCTAACGATGAATACCCACCAGTTGCGGGTAAAAAGTACTATGGCCGCGGACCTTTACAGTTGAGCTATAATGGCAATTACGGTTATGCCTCGCATTGCATATTCGGCAATAAGGAAACTTTGTTAAACAAACCTGAGTTGATAGAGCAGAATGCCGTTTTAGCCTTTAAAACAGCCATCTATTTTTGGATGACACCACAATCATCAAAACCATCGGCACATGATGCCATAACCGGCAAATGGCAGCCCACAGCCGCCGAAAAAGCCAAAGGCCGGGTACCGGGGTTTGGCAGCACCATAAACATTATTAACGGTGCTGTAGAATGCGGCAAAGGTGATGACTTGCAAAATATGCAGGATCGTATCGGTTTTTACCAACACTTTTTAAAGCAACTGGGCGCTACCGATAATAACTGCGCATGCTCATGCGGAAAAATGCAGGCTTATGCTTACTGACCGGTTTCGCGTATAGTAATTGTTTTTCTGCGTGATACATACGCGCTGAAATAGCCTAACGCGTTGTTATTAACATTAGTTGGCGGATTGCCAGGGGTAACACCTCCCCCGGGACCATTCTGACTTTGATCGGCAATGGTTACCCAGTATTTATACATCGGTTCGTCAATACTTTGCATCTCAATTTCTACCGCATCGCCATCAACTATCTCTTTATTATCATCGTCACTGCTATAAAACAGCTCATCTTTAACATCATTACCATTGGTAAGCCTGTCGTTATTGGCATATACACGGCGGGTTTGTATGCCGTTAACCCACATTACAAATCGGTATTGATTAACAAATTCGGCCGGGTCTTTATAATGCACGGCCACTATCTTTCTGTCCTCACCACCAAAAGTAACTTCAGTAACGCTTAACGAGTCGAGCTCAACCGGGCGCGGCATGGTTGATTTAGCCGTGTAATCCTTCCCGTCAACCTTTACCAGCATATTATAGGTCACTGTGGGTTCGCCTTTGAACGAGCTAATGTATACACCGGGTAATCGTTCAACATAATTATGCTCAAAACCACGGCTATCGGTAACTACTACCTGCGCTCCGCTAACCGGCGGGTAAGTATTATCCTCGGTGTATGCTACCGAGCGCGAGAGTTTGATGGTTTGCATATCGGCATTATCAACAACGGTGCCCTCTATAACCAGTTGACTGGCCGAATCTTTTATATCTACATCGATCACCTTCTCGCACGAGGTAAGGCCAATGGCTGATAATATCAATGCTCCTAAAAAATGTATATATGTTGTTTTCATGGTATTAAAAGCTAAAATTCCAGGTTACTGATGGTATTATGCCGAATAACGATATCTGTACGGCTTCGGTACGGTTCGGGTCGTTTTGCTTATCGCGGAACTGGATAGCGTACGGATTTTTACGGTTAAGCGCGTTATACAAACTAAACGACCAGCTTGAACGGAAACGCTTGGTTTCCTTAGCCTTTAGCGTAGCGCTCAAATCGAGCCTTTCGGTATGCGGCATACGGTTAGCATTGCGCTGGGTATAGTAATAGGTTGTTAAGCCACCGACATTGTATTTACCTGCCGGATACGTAACCGCGTTACCCGTACTGTAAATGTAATTTGCCGATACGGACCAGCGTTTACTCAGGTTATAGATACCTACCAATGCCAGATCGTGCGTGCGATCCTGACGGGCCGGGAAATAGTTTCCGTTATTCAGTTCAGAGAATTTACGCTCGGTTTTTGATAGTGTGTAGCTTATCCAGCCGGTAAGCCTGCCTTTTGTTTTCTTGGTATAAAACTCTAAACCGTAAGCCCTGCCGCTACCATACAACAACTCCGATTCTACATTAGCATTGGCTATCAGTTGCGCGCCGTTTTTATACTCTATCTGGTTTTGCAGCCATTTGTAATACGTTTCAACCGAGAATTCAAAGGTGTTATCCTTAGCGTTCTTAAAGTAACCGATGGCCACCTGGTCGGCAATTTCGGGCTGAATGTTGTTGCTGCTCATCACATACTGATCGGTTGGCGAGCTGGTGCTTGCATTGGTGAGTATGTGTATATTTTGCGTATTACGATTATAAGCCGCTTTTAAGGAGTTCTCCTCGTTTAGACTGTAGCTGAGCGACAAACGGGGTTCAAGGTTAAAATAAGTTTTCACGAACTCGCCGCTGCCATATTTATAGGCTGATGATACCTCGCCATCAGCATCATAAGTATTAAAAGTACCGGGGCCTAATAACGAAAAGCTGCTTAACCTTAAACCGTACAACAGGTTGAATTTATCGGTCAGTTTCCACTCGTCGGATACGTAAGCCGCCATTTCTAACCCGTAACGGTTCTCGATAGAGAGCGGGTTAAAGCTGGAGTTACCATTAGTGGTGATCTCTGACGGTGCAATGCGGTGATGCGTTCCCTGAAAACCAAAACGGATGGTATGCTTATCGCTAAAATATTGTAGATCCTCCTTCAGGTTAAAATCACGTATCAGCGAGGTTACGTTGGCATTGTTATCATCATCCAACAAACTAATGCTGTAATTATATTTATTGAAGATAAAGCTGGTGTTTGAGAACAACCGGCTATTGAACACATGGTTCAAACGTATGGTGGCCGTGGTATTACCCCATTGATTAGCGAACAGATCTTTTATACCGATGTTATCGCGCCCAAAATAGCCGGATACGTACAGGGTATTCTTATCATCAAACCTGTAGTTCGCTTTGGCATTGATGTCGTAAAAGTTGAGGGTATTGCCTTTTACCGATGAATCGGGTGATGCCTGTAACAGTAAGTCGATATAGGTCCGGCGTGCACTGATCATAAATGAGCCACGATCTTTAACTATCGGCCCCTCGGCTTTTACACGCGAGGCTATTAAACCGATACCGCCCTCCATACCGAATTGCTTGTTATTACCATCCTGCATCACCACATCCAACACAGATGACAACCTGCCACCATATTGCGCGGGCATACCTCCTTTGTACAGGCTTACATCCTTAATAGCATCGGCATTAAAGGTGCTGAAGAAACCCAGCAGGTGCGATGAGTTGTATACCGTAGCCTCGTCAAGCAATATCAAATTCTGATCGGCAGCGCCACCACGAACAAAGAAACCCGTGGTACCCTCCCCGCCTGATTTTACTCCCGGCAGTAACTGGATGGTTTTGAGCACATCCTTCTCGCCAAATATTACGGGGATGTTATCCAGATCCTTCATATTCAGTTTATCCAAACCCATTTGCGGGCTGCGCACATTCTCATTCTTGCGGTCGGCAGCGCTGATCACTACCTCGGCAAGTTCGGCACCGCTATTAAGGTTGATGTTCAGCTTGGTATCGGCAGTAAGGTTAACCGTTTGCGTAACCTGCTGATAGCCGGTATACGTTATGGTAAACGTATAATTACCCGCGGCGTTGGTTAGCGAATAAAAACCGTAAGTGTTGGTAGCTGTTGCTGATTGCCCTGTTGCATTTTGTATGCGTACGGTGGCGCCTATCAATGTTTCGCCGGTTTGGGCATCGCGCACGGTGCCGCTAACGGTAAAGCGCTTTTGCGCCGAAGCGGATAGCACAGATAGCAGGCAAAAAAGGATTGTGAATTGGTAAATGTGTCGTTTTAACATGAACGGCAGTAAGGTAAGTTGATGTATTTTGCAGTATATAACGCAAGTATGCGCAGTTTTTTGATACCACGGTCAACTTTTTGTTACAAAACTTTTTCAATTAACTTACCGGCAGGTTTATTTAACCTTCACCTTACCATACCCTAACGTTATAATTACAGGGGTTGCCAAAGCTCTATTTTGTTCCCTTCGGGATCATATATCCAGGCGAATTTGCCGTATTCATCGTCCTGTTTATTTTCGTCGATACGTACACCTTTTTCTGCTAATTGAGCTAATAAAGCATCCATATCGCTCACCCTAAAATTGATCATGAATTGTTGCGACGGACTGCCAAAGTAAGTAGTATCCTGCTTAAAGGGCATAAACACGGTTGACCCGGCCTGCTGCTGCCACACCTCACCACTTTGCAGGGAATTGATGCCTAAATGCTCCTCGTACCATACGCTAAGCGCCGTTGCATCCTTAGCCCTGAAAAAGAATCCGCCGAAACCGGTAACCAGTTTTTCCATCGTTATCAAATTAATTTACAATGCGCTAAAGCTATTGGTTTATCATATTATAAACAAATGTTAAACAACAGGGATACAAGGCGCTAAAAAGCTGGCAATACTATTTCCTGAACCACACTTCCTCTGGCGAAGCATCAAATTTTTCCATGGCCGCCATCAAACCGTCAACATCAGCTGCCGAAAGTATCATTGTACGGTTAGCCGGTTTCAGGAATTTTTGCTCCACCATCAGATCGAGTTGTTTTAGCAACATATCATAAAAACCATTCAGGTTAAGTACCCCTACCGGGCTTTTATGCAAACCCAGTTGCAACCAGGTAAGTGCCTCGAACAATTCATCCAGCGTACCTAAACCACCCGGTAACGCTATAATGCCATCACTTAGCTCAACCATTAATTGCTTGCGCTCGTGCATGGTTTGTACCACATGCAGCTCGGTAAGGCCGGTATGCGCTACCTCTTTATCAGCTAAAAATTTCGGTATAACGCCAACTGCTTTGCCACCTTTGGCTAATACGGCATCGGCAATTAAACCCATCACGCCAACACGACCGCCGCCGAAAATCAGCGTAATATTATGGTCAACAAAGTATTGTGATAGGTTTTCAATAGCTTTTAACAGATCGGTATCGCCATTAAAGTTGGCGCCGCAATACACACAAACAGCCTTCATTTTATAACAAATTTTGATGCGAAGATAGCCAATTATAACACGTGGCTTATTAAACACATTGTTACTTTACCGCGTAACAGATTTTTGTACTTTTGCGGATGCCAAAAATTTCGCAAAAAGGGCTTCGTATGCCCGCCTCTCCTATTCGTAAATTAACGCCCTTTGCTGATAAAGCAAAGCTGGATGGTAAAAAAGTATATCACCTTAACATCGGTCAGCCGGATATTGAAACCCCGGCAGGCATGCTTGAGGCTGTTAAAAATATCGACTTTAATATTTGGGCCTACACGGCATCTGAAGGTACATTGAGCTACCGTAAAAAACTGACCGAATACTATAACAAATTAGGTTACAGCATCGATACGCAAAACCTGATCGTGACCACCGGTGGATCAGAAGCTATAACCATAGCCATGATGACCTGCCTTGACGCGGGCGACGAAGTGATCATTCCCGAGCCGTTTTATGCCAACTACAATGGCTTTGCCAGCCAGGGCGATGTGGTAGTGAAGCCCATATTATCATATATTGAGAATGATTTTGCCCTGCCGCCTATCAGCGAATTTGAGAAGCTGATAACTGATAAAACCAAGGCTATCATTATTTGTAACCCTAACAACCCTACCGGTTACTTATACACACGTGAGGAATTGGAGGCATTGAAAACGCTTTGTCTTAAGTACGACCTTTATTTGTTATGCGATGAGGCTTACCGTGAGTTTTGCTATGATGGCCGCGAGTTTATTTCGCCTATGCATCTTGAAGGTTTGGAGAATAACGTGATCGTACTGGATACTGTGAGCAAGCGTTACAGTGCCTGCGGTGCCCGTTTAGGCTGCCTGATCACCAAGAACAAAGAGGTATGGACCACAGCCCTGAAATTCGCACAAGCCCGCCTGAGCCCCGGCATGGTTGAACAGATTGCCGGTGAGGCCGCTGTTGATACCCCGAATAGCTATTTTGAAATGGTTAACGCTGAATACAGATCGCGTCGTGATACATTGGTGACTGCATTAAATAATATGGAAGGCGTCTATTGTCCTACTCCGGGCGGTGCGTTTTACATTGTTGCCCGCCTGCCAATAGATAATGCCGACAAGTTTTGCCAATGGCTGCTTGAAAGCTTTGAGTACAACAACCAAACCGTTATGCTTGCCCCCGCCACCGGCTTTTACAGCACCCCAGGCACCGGACTTAACGAAGTACGTTTAGCCTACGTGCTAAACAATGATGACCTGAAAGAGGCCATGGTTTGCTTGGAAGAAGCCCTGAAGGTTTACCCTGGCAGAACTAATTAAGTCACTTTGCGGTTGGCAGTATGCAGTTAAGCACTAAAACAATATTTGCAAACTGAATACTGCCAACTGCAAACTTTAATAACCTGCGGCACAAATAATGTGTATATTTGCAGGCTACAGCTGCATAATGCAATTTGCAACTTCAGTAAAATGGGGTCGACCGGAATTGACAGGATGGAGATAAGTAGGTAAGCATGCAGCGCGTTGTGTGAATTAGCGCTTTAATCTGAACGCTCAAACTTATAAATGGCGAAAATAACTACGCCTTAGCTGCCTAATTTAGAATTAGCATAGCTTTTGTCCCGCCGGTTTTCCGTTCTGTTGAATCGGCAATCGGGGCATCGAAAAACGGAACTGGCCAGCTTAGGGTGTGATAAGCAGGCGAGATAAAGCACCTACGGAAGACGGTACAGGTAAGCAACTGACCTTCCCCTTCCCGACAATTTAACAGAAGCTAAGCATGTAGAAAGCTTACCTTATACCATGTTTGGACGAGGGTTCGAATCCCTCCGGCTCCACCCGCGGGGATTTTCGCAAGAAAATCCCCTTTTTTTTCATAAATCAACAATCCTTTTTCTCTCATCTTCAAGTGGTTATGTGATAAAAATTCGATCATTGTAGGGGTTCGATAGACCCCTTTTTCATAGTACAAGTTGCTATCGAACCCCTGCTCTAAGAATTGCCTTTTTTGAAGTGTATCAGCCCGCATAAAAACGGATCTTAGATCTTTTAGTAAGTGCAGATGCTTAGTCAATATCTTAAATGCAGGTGAATGATCTTTATCCAGTTTTTGTATTTCCATTTTAAGGGAAATGATCTGGTTATCATAATTTCCCGACCATCTGTCATAGGTATCCCTTGAGATTTGGTCATGAATCCATTTCTCCTCAAGTGCTAACTTTTTATCCTGCAATTCATTTAGCTGCGTGTTTTTTTCCGATAGAAGCCTTTTGTTACCAGCGAGTTCATTGGTTATTAGTGTTTCAGCAGTTGCCTTAATAGTTTCTACTTGTCGTCCTGTTAGACTGATCAAATCGCAAATTTTCAAAAACTGTTCACGCGCAAAGTTGGCATTGATCGTATTATGTCCTGATATCTTACATTTATAGTAATAATAGTACCCTCCATGACGACCACGTGAAGCAGCCCCTGTTAATGGTAGACCACAATGGCATCTTAATATACCCTAAAGGGAATATTATCATTGATGATCGTTTTGGTACGCGTATTTTTCTTCATTTTGTTCTGAACAAATCGCCAGGTCACTGCATCTATGATGGGTTCATGTATGGCCGGAAACAAACCGCCAGGATGATCTTTGAATGCTTTCGCGTAAACCATACCGGCATAAGCCGGATTTTGCAACACCTTTTCTATCGCGGTATTCCCTTTTCGGTTGAACCCCATCGTGACAGCTTGCTCTTTGATCTTATAAAGCGGGACATTTCGTAAAAATGCTTCATAGACATACCGTATAACTAAAGCATCATCCCCTACAACTTCGAGTGTTCGCTTTTTACCTTCTCCAACTTTCCTGTAACCGAAAGGTGCCAGGTTACTTAGAAAGCGGCCTTCTTTCGCTCGAGAAGTATAGTTCCCTCCTCTTATCTTAATACTTCTGTTGATATTATCTTCCTCAGCCAAAAGCAATTGCAAACCTGCGCGAAAAAAGCTACCAGGTGTATCATAATCAAAGGTTATACCCTCGGTCACACTAACTATCTGAATGCTATACTTTCTCTGAAGCTGTTTCACCATGTTCATTGCTTCACCAGCGTCGCGACTGAACCGATCCATCTGATCTACAAGCAAATAATCAACGGTTTTGTAATGTTTCGCGATAAATTCCTGTAGTTTAATAAAATCAGGACGATCGAATGTTTTAGCGCTTTGGCCCCTATCGATAAAAGTATCGACCAACAATACTTTATGGTAATTATATACAAAGCTAACCACCGCGGTTAGCTTTTTTTGTGTTTAATATTCTCTGTTATTATATTTTCAAGCAGTACTTTAATAACTCAAAATATGCCTGTGTGTGAGTAAAAAGTTATGTCTATTTTTAAGACATGGATATTAAAAACATAGAAGATAATCTGAATAATTATGAGGCAGACCCGGACAAGGTCTTAAATCAGATATTAAATAATGTGGTGACGAATCAAGCTATATTGCGTGCGATTTTGGATACACAAATATTGCTCGTAAAAAAGATAGATCCTGAAATTGATGAAGATGAATTAGCAAATTCAATACGCGATAGAATGCTTACTTATTCAGCCGAGATTCAGGCTTTAATAGCGACGAAACTTCAATAATTTTAGGCTTGTGTATAAATAAATGAGAGTCTTTAATGGTTTCTTCCCAAGCAAGTTGTTGTTTGGATTTATTGTTACCAGTAGCCACATCAACAATGCTTTTAGCACGCTGGTTAACATCTATGGTTAGTTTTGTCTTTGACACAACACAAATTTATAGTAAAAAATAGCCTAAGTCCAAAATATTTTATTTCCAAACTGATACAATGGCCTATTTTGTTATGCCAAACTTATGCTGTAATTTTACTTTCGGCAACACTTAATGAATTTGATTAAATAACAATACTGTACTTCTTTCTTTTATTGCTGCTCGAATTACGACCTCAGCACCACGCAATATAAATGATAAAGTACGCCGTCATGGCGTAGCTGTGTCTTTATGCGTGGAGGGCGTCGTAACCCTGAGTAGCTGAAGAATTTGCAGTTACGCCATATTCTTTTACTCTAATTACGACACATGAAAAAACTATTCCTTATTACGATAGCTATGGCTTTTTTAGTCAGCTGTCACACTACGAAATTTACGATGGGTATGCAGGTGAATGAAGTTACCCGGCTTAACCCGAACGCCGATTTGGTAGCTGCACAAGCAGGCGGTAATTACATACACAGATGTAACACGCATAACAACCGGATCAACAAAAGCATGTTCTATTATTTCGTGAATAATGAGCTTACACAGGTTGACGAAGGACAACGTGCACCTGATATCATCATTCAAAATAAATAAGGCATGATGTACAATATTTGGTTAGCAATAGTTACATGTTGTGTTGCCATTGCTTTTTTTTCAGGTATATACATGATATGTAGTTCGCCATACGCAGTATACTTTGTACCTGCCAGTATGGTGTTATCATTTCATTGGTATTATATAACTCGTAAAAAAGAAGAAGAACTTAAAGAAGAAAGAAGATCTAATAACGCTTCAGAGCAGTAAAATTAATCTATCCTAATAATGAAACAAAGAATTCATCTTGAACTGATAAAGTTAATGGCAATTAATGGTGTTGGATCTAATTTTGATGTGGTTCCTTTCATAGCTAAAAATTTTGTTTTCGAATATAACGTTGCTAATAAATCAATACATTCTGGAAGAATAATGTTTTTTATTGATGATTTAGTTAACAGAGGTTTTATTGAAAATGATGATGGAAAAGATTATGGCGCATGGCGAAATGATGAAGTAAATGGAAAAATGATAATTTCATTTAGTAATGAGAAGTTGTTTTATAGGCTAACATCAAAGGGTTTAGATTATTTAGATGAAAGCGAAGCTTCTAAAATCTCAAAACTGGCAAATTATTCAATTATTGTTAGTTTGATAATAACACTAATATTTTCCATTTTCACTGGTGTTACAAGTTATCTTACTTTTGAAATATCAAACAAAACATACGCAATTGCCCAATCAAATTATTTATCTGATTCAGTTAATAGCATTAAGACCGAAAAGCGATTAGACACGCTACTACGAGAGCTACCGATCCTGCGGAAAACACTAACGTCAGCCATAAACAAAGGAACATCGCCCAAACAGGCATATCCAACTCAATAGAGATTTTATTAATGTATCTTGCTATCCACATGATTTTAAACATAAAAAGCCACTATCCTTTCGGTAGTGGCTTACGTTAATATAATTCTGTTATTTACTTACTTGGAGTAGGCTGAGGCCTGACTTTTAACATTCGGTCAATAGCATCATCAAATGCTTTGTCGCCGCTTGTTTGTTTAACCGGGGGTTGCTGCACCTGAGTAGGTGAAACTACTTTCTTTTTTGTTTTTTTCATAATGTGATGCTTTATGAATGTGTTGCCAATACGAAGTTACGGCAATATATCTTATCATGCAACCAAGTCTTTATACTTCAAACGACATTCCATATTTGCGATAACACAATCTATTTGCTGTTGTGACCCTAAATGCCTGTAGTTGTATCTGAATGCAAACTCCTGAACATACTTGTTAAGGTGCTTACGGCTTACCTGATGGTGCGTAGCGATGATCGTAAGTTTAAAGTGCTTCCACCCGCACTCCATGGCATTTGAGGTATAACCATTATCATTAACATATTGCCCTCTCCCGTGATCTACAACCTCGTGCTGGTAGGCATTTAAGACCTGTGTAAGCCGACCATTCATCGGACACAATGGTGCTGCCAGGTTTCACTACATTGCGTACAATGGGCTGTATAGTGCCTGTTTTAGTATTGGCAACGGTAAAGCATTTTAATCGCGCATGCTTATCAATTATTTTTTCTATAACTGTTCGGCCAGCTATCACTTTATGCTCACGCTTGATGTAGTGGCGCTGCTCTGTTTGCATTAAACCAAGTACGGGTGTTTTGTCTTTAAAGCTACGTCCTTGACTTTGTTTAACCTTTTTATCGTGGTGCCTGTTTTTGTTTTTCCCACCTACAAAAGTTTCGTCTGTTGCTATGGTGCCCTCCAGTTGTTCGGGTGCTTCATTACTGCAAGTTTCACGTATGCGTTGCAAGATAAACCACGCTGTTTTTTGCGTGGTGCCAATATCTTTAGACAGTTGTATGCTGCTAACTCCTTTCTTGTGCAGGACAAGGTACAGAGCAACAAACCATTTCATTGTAGATATTTTACTGGCTTCCATAAATGTACCTGTTTTAGCCGTGTACAAGCGTTTACAACACTTGCACTTATATCTTATGCCATCTGCGAATACATAAGCCTGTGTGCCATTGCAGCCATTGTGAGGGCAGTACATTACGCCATCACTCCAACGGCGAGAAGCTAAGTATTGATGACACGATTTTTCATTTGGAAACCGGGTAACTACATCAATGATAGTTTTAAATTCAGTAGCGGCTAACATGGTAGACAGTGTTAAAAGGTTAAACTAATCTACTCAATATTTAGGTTTTTATGGTTGGTTTTATTGTATATTGCTAATGGCAACACTTACTTTATCACAATGGAAAAAGATCTTAAATCATTAATAGACAAATCAATAAGATTTAGAGGCGAAATAATTGAGAAACTATCAGGAATCGAAGAAGCAATAAACATTTATTTAGTTACTCATTTCAGTGATGATGAAACCAAACAGGATGAATTAATGAAATTCTTTTTTGCTACTGATAGAATCAGTTTCGATACAAAAAGAGAAATATTAGATTATTTGTTAACAACATACCGCCCCGAGTTCTTATCTAAATATAAGGAGTTAAAAGGCGATTTAATATCCTTAATTAAGGATAGAAACGTTATCGCACATGCCAAGTTAGACACCAGCGAGGAAGCAATACTTAGCCAAGATCAGCAACTAACCTACATTAGGTTTAAGAACAAAGAAATTCGTATTGTTTATACCGAAAATTATGTACAAATGATGAGAATCAAAATAATTAAGTGTAAACTAAAACTGTTGATGGTTTTTGGATTTGAATCAGATTAGTATCATCCCGGCAGTTAACCAAAATAGCTAACCACCGAGATATACCGTCATCTTAAATATCTTTCAGCAAATCTAATCAATTTGGTGTACTCTGCATTATCAGGCTTGTAACTGTCATTGAATACCAATGGCTGCATTACACCGGACAGGTAATAACATACCGGACGCATGACCGCAAGCCGTTCTTTGTTATATCTGTTAATCGATCTCGCTATTTGCGTTCACCGTGGGACAGCTTTACCACGTGCCTTTAGGAGTTTTTAATACCTACGACATAGCTACTGCTATGTTTCGCCGCAACACGGCTCATCAGGTAGGCTAATGAATGTTATTTGGATTGGTTACGTTTGTATATAGTTGCCTACTTTATTATATTCTAACCATTGGTCAGTATACAACTCCTGTCGTTCAATGGATCCGGCACTTTGTCCTATACGACTGAACCGTAAATATCTAATCGCACGTTTCATAATATTCCTTCAGCGTAGATTTAACAATGATTTCTGCTATTAAATTTAGCATTTTTTCTTCTTTTTCCGTTTCGATGTTATCGATATCCTTGATTATTTTATCATTATTAACCGCTATATCCTTTTTTTCAACAAATTTCATAACTGAACGGCTATTTTCAAAGGCACTCTTGTACCCACATTATCTCTACACATCTCGTGATGTGTATTTATTTCGCGTTTCCCATTTTATCGGAAGTTTTTGTCGCGAATAGATTTGATTCCTAAATTATTGGAAGTATTATGCTAACGGTTTAAGTGAGGATGCGTTATAGTTGCATTACGTCTAAAGTGTTGATAAATGCTTTTTATCAACACTGTATAAGGCTGAAAACAAAATGGAGTATGTTTGGAATTATCAAAAATCCATGCCATCAGAAGAACTCATAGCACAGATAGAGAGTAAGATTGATCTTGCAGTATTAGTGTCAAAATACCTGCCGTTACAGGAAAGCCGAAGAGCCTTAAAAGGTAGTTGTCCTTTTCATGAAGATAGTGGTTTATCCCTGATGGTGCTGCCTGACAAAAATGCATTTAAATGCTTTGGATGCGGTAAAGAAGGTGGTCCTATAGCTTTCCTATCGATGATAGAGAACAAAACCTATCAGGAAACGGTAGCCACATTATCTACTTATCTTGGCTTGGCGGAAAGGCAGTCTGCATGACAAAACGCTGGAATAGAGAAATTTCGCTAAGAAAAAAGAATCTCGTAAATTTAATATACAATTTAGTTTTAAACGGGTAGTTAGTCCACCGTAATCTTAGTAGTTAAGATACCGATTTCTACACCGCAGTAGTTTTAATGGCAATCTTGTTTATGATTGCATGGAAATATACACGCTTTGTTAAGATTTCCAAAACGTTGACAACCATTACTTAACGGGACCGTCTGCCCCGCATAAATTCTCTAAATCTATACTCTTCGTAATACTTTTTTATCGCTGTTCTTTTTGTACGAACCCAACATCGCCATAAGTATAGTATCCATACACCAAAAGAAACGGCAAAAAATGGCCAGGGGTTAGTTTTGTTAGCTAACGCGCCGAACATAGCTAAAGTCGAAACAAGAAATACGAATAATATACCGACCAGACTTTTCATAAATCATTACTTCATAGCTAAAATACTAATATTTTTAGCTAATTGAAATTTAGGTTCTTCTACCTTTACACCAGACCTTGCAATATTTATCCTTTGCCGCAATACATCCACAACATCGCAAACCGGCAACCCTTTTAAAACAAATTTGGATCTACCATCTACTATGGTAAGTGTCAAATCCATAACGCCTAATGCGATCTGTAAATAAGTCTGAGTTTGTGAATACGTTTTCAGATCTTCAAGACAGATGTGTTTACGCTTTTTGAAATACACTCCTTCTGAGATAATGATCCTGTTGGAACCAATCTCGTATGTGATGTTTTTTATATATCGAAACCTATACCATAGTATTAATAATCAAAACGAGCAAAAACACAAGAATATCAGGTTAGAGAAAACTGCGAGTAACAGGAATAATATCGCAAGTATCAGTAAAGAAAGTACACGGGTGAATGCATAGCTACCCGTCGGTTTCAAAATAATTAAAGGAGCATCCATTATATTTTAATTTATCGAAAAATGTCACATCATTATTGGGCTTTCGCGTGCGCACTCCAGTGCGTATACCGGATATTTTTTCAAGGTGGTTCAAGCTGCAATCATAATCGTGGAGAAACCAAGTTGATCCTTTGGCGCTAACGGCAGTTATTTTATTTCGCCGGCGTAACTCGACATTTGTTCCTCTTAACTGCAGCGCGACGCTGATATCTGTGATTCTGCCGAGAAGACAATTGCCAAATACCAATGAAAACTTTCTGCCGCGAAAATCCCTTACCAGGCATTTCATTTGTAAATCACATGGCAGGTTGCCCACGGACACAAATGTAAACGCAAAGGGGTTCTTAAATCTCGTCCGGTTGCACACCAACCATGAAACAGCCTCCATCGCCGAATTGGTAATGACTACCTCCGGGGCATAGGGATTGCCGGAAACCCACAAATTTCTGGTTGTAGGTACATAATGAAAACCCGGACGGAATATTTCCTCATCCTCTCCATAATGAAAACTTAAATCCGGGGATTGGAAAAAGGCCAGTATCTCACTAGAGATACCGAGCCTATCAAGAAATCCATCCATTAGCGCGAACTTCCGTTTCGCATGTAAGTCCTCCGGGATTGTTCCAAGGCTTTTTCCTTAAGTTGATCTTCCATATCGGAAACGGCGTTGTAATAACCGGGACTTAATTCTTCCGCATCCTCCGGTATCCGGGATTGGTTGAACAGCGCATTGAGGCCCTTGTAAAGCACATAGGTAAGCCCTCCATCAATCAGTATGGAGGCCACTAATGCGATCTTATTGGACCGGATACCCTGAACATCTGCAGACGAAAATGCAAACCTGGTTTTATCCGAAAGTTCCAGCTCTTCCCCCCGCCTGTATTTGACTTTTTGGGCGCGGGTAAGAAATTCACTGTTTACCATATCAGGCGCCAGGATCTTTTCTGTGTCCGAAACTATAAATTCGCGGGTATCGGCATCGAACTCAACCAGGCGTTCTGTCTTATTCCCCCAATCATCAATCGTGGTACTTACTAAATTGCCAATTTCTCCGTTTTGGAGTTGTTGTGATTGATTCGCGTCCAAAAAATCAGGGGCTGACGCTTTACGATAAATAGGATGGATGAGTAGGTCTACCTTACCGTCATTACCCGAATACAATGAGATCTTCGCATTCAGCGACCTGATCCTGATTTTATCTGCTTCCAGATTTTTCAACTCCAGCAACCCTGTTCGTCTGCCGGACAGTAATGCCTTCAGGTCATCCATATTCAGCAACAGTTGCCCTCCAGCAGCGAGGCCAATAGCTTCCAGATCGCCCATAGGCAATTTATCTTCCTTAATACCTAATAGATTCATATCACCGGCTTATTTTAAAGGTTTCCTCCTGCTCTATATCTTCTGTTTCCGCCATTTCCCGTTCTCGTGGGTTAGTTTTGGCTTCAAGCAGTGAGCTGTACAGATTATCGCTTGGTTTAACGATCCTCCGCGAACCATCGGCATCTTCAACCCTAATGCTTTTATTTTTGTATGCCTCGAGTACTTTGTAGACCGTATCCATATAAGCGATCTCGTCACCCTTTTCAAATACCACGGCCTTTGGACTACTTTGTTTCTGCCCCCTGTCACGGCTTTCTCCCGTCAAAAGACCCACGATACGCTGCGCGTCCCTGGCTGCTTTTGCGATCTCAAATGGTTCTTCCTTCAATATTTTAGAAAAAGCGCCCATATAGGTTTTGTGCTGTCCAAAATCATGTCCAAGTTTAAGCTGTCCACCGATCATGATAGCGGCAATGGCGGCGCGCATTTCTTCCCTTGCATAATCCATTGACCCATACTTACCGTTCATAGGCCTGTTCAGCCTGCTTTCGTGACCGGACCAATGCGCGAGTTGATGAATCGCCGCCTGATAATACTTCTGCTCATTTTCAAACGCTGATTTTTCCGGTATGAAGATGGCATCCTTTAATTTGTCATAATAGGCTTCCTGGCCACCTTCGATGATGGTTGCACCACTATCAGCGATGAGTTTGGCGGCTTTTTCTACCGGGCTCATTTTTTCGCCTGTGTCCAATTTCGACAGGAACTCTTCCAGTGGTTCAACATCAGACATTTGGCTTGCATTGAAGAGAAAGGAACGCGCCTGTTGTGATGTTGAAAACTGATACATCATTTGACCGGTAAACCCCTTCGGATCTTTTGTTATAAACCTGCTCTGAGCGGTGTGGCCATGATCATTTCCCAATGTAGCAACAGGGGAACTATCTTTCCGGTTACGATCGTTTGAAAATGTGTAGAATTGCGGTGCGCTGTCAAAGCATTCTCGTCAATGTAGCTTTCAAAATAATATGATCGTATCCGGGTCAGTTTCACTTTGCTGAATATTGTAATGCAGATTGCCCTTCTCTTTGCGGCTCTCCGTTGCCGCCGCATCTAACAGATCTAATACTTGCCGGGTGAATCCCGCTTTAACCTGCCATTTAGCAAAAATATAGATAGGTAAAATGTCCATAACCGTATATTTAATCACTTTTAGATTACAGAATCGATATGATCTTCAAATACAATTTTAGCCGGAGCCAGATGCGCACCCGTTAACAGAAAGGCATCGGCAATGCTATAGTCTAATAAAAGATATTACCGGTTAAGGAAACCAGTATGAGTCAGTGACTGCTCTTACAGAATAGGTTGTAAGTGTTACAATTCTAGTTAAAAAAGCACCTGCATATCTGTGTTGCGAATCAATGCTACTTACATTAGATACATTGATCAAAATATTCGTTTTCATGACTGTAAGTTTCAAAGGTGAATATTTACAGTACAAATTTGCATCAGAAGTGAGGGCGGACGTGAGCCTTATCATAATTACATATTTACTATTTTTTGCCCGACCCAAGCTTGTGATAATTCATTAAATTTACTGCTTAATGGACAAACTACGCAAACATATTGAGCAGGTAATATCATTGACCGATGCTGAATTTGATCATGTTAAATCATTTTTCACCTTAAAAAAGGCACGCAAGAATCAGTACCTGCTAAATGAAGGTGATGAAGCTAAACACGAATTTCTGGTACTATCCGGTATTTATAAGGTTTTTTATGTGGATGCACAGGACAGGGAATACATTGTTCAATTCGCCAGGGAAAACTGGTGGATGTCTGACTATGAGGCCTTTTTCAGGCAAAAAGCTGCCGGCATGTACATAGAATGTATTTTACCCGGTGAAGTTTTATATTCGACCTTAGAAACACGAGAACGCCTGTCAAAAGAGCTGCACAAAATGGAGCATTTTTTCCGTGTTAAGCTAACCAACGGTTATGTGGCTCAGCAGCAGCGTATCAAACTCCTGTTATCAAGCACACCGCAGCAACGTTACGAGGAGTTCTCAAAGCTTTATCCTGACTTGCTCCAGCAGGTGCCCAAAAAACTGATCGCTGAATATCTGGGTGTGAGCCGCGAAACGCTCAGTCGTTTATATGCCGGTTAAAAGTGTGATTCAAATCACACGATAATAGTGATTTGCTTCCTCACGATAGCCCTCTTTTTCGATGCAAATTTGTACTGTAAATCACTTAACACAAAAACTTACAGTCATGAAAAAGAACATTTTAATTATCGTTTCAAACGCTAACGCCATTGGCCCTAATAACAGAAGGACAGGTACTTTTTTACCGGAGGTAGCACATCCATACGCGGTTTTTGAAGCAGCCGGTTATCAAACAGACTTTGCCAGCTTAAGCGGCGATACCCCTTACCTGGATGCGCTTAACCTGGCTGATGATCCGGAGAACCTGAAATTTCTGACAGGCAAAGGCTGGGCAGATATGCAAAAAGCGGTAAAACTGGATACGGTAGATGTGGCCAGGTATGACGCCGTATTTGTTCCCGGGGGGCTGGCACCAATGGTAGATATGCCGGAAGCTCCGTTGCTGAAAAAAGTTATCGCCGAAATGTATGAACGTGGTGCTATGGTTGGTGCGGTTTGTCATGGTCCGGTTTCCTTATTGAACGTTAAATTGAGCGATGGTTCTTTCCTGGTTAATGGCAAAAACATCGCGTCATTTACTACCGCTGAGGAGGACAATTATGCCAGACCCGACGTTCCTTTCGACCTGCAAACTGCATTAACAGCCCAGGGGGCGATATTTCATGAAGCCGAGCCGTGGTCTGTTAACAGCATTGCTGATGGTAAACTGGTAACCGGTCAAAACCCGGCATCAGCTAAAGGTGTTGGAGAGAAAATAGTAGCTATTCTTGAACCTGTAAAAGCTTAATTATTATGGACACAGCTATCATACACGTATTTGCAAAATGGAAGGTTAAAACCGAGCATATAGGAATTGTTTTGCAATTGCTCCCAGAACTTACGACTCAAAGTACGGCGGAAGAAGGTAACATTTACTATCACATCTATCAGGATCGTTCTGAGCCGGATGTAATTGTGCTTTCAGAAGCTTACAGGGATGAGGCAGCTATAACGGCGCATCGTGAATCGGCATACTATCAGGATATTGTAGTTAAGCAAATAGTGCCTTTGCTGGAAGACCGGCAGGTTACGCTGACACGACAAATATTATAAGACAGGAAAAGCAGGATTAAGGTAAAATTACGTCCGATCAATTCCGGCAACAGATAAGAGCGACATCAAAATCATCTTAGTTAGTAGAGGAGGAAACACTAAGTTATTGGTAAAAAACTCTTTTAAAGCCTCTCATTTTCATGAGAGGCTTTAGGGGGCGTAATAGTGCTTAATATGAACAAGCTGTAACTATATCGGATCAGGAGCCGACGGGTGAGCAGGATCATAAACAGCTACACAAACCCTTGAATCGGCTGCGCCGTAATACAGATACCATTTCTTTTTAAAATAGACCAGGCCTTCCAGAAACACCGTTCCGGCAGGGTATTGCCCACTTTTCTCAAATGAGGCCATAGGGCGCATAAACGGCACATCCAACCTTTCCTTAAATTTCAGCGGATCATTTTTGTCAAACAATGCCTGCCCGGCGCAGTAACTGTTCAGCGTGAAACGTGAATCACCGTCGCCATTGCTTTTATTTTTACCATTGTATAGCAACACTATACCCGTGTTTGTCAATACTGCCGGTGGGCCGCATTCGGTTAACTCACTGTCGAAATAACCTTTGCGTGGTGCAAACAGCGCTTTTAATGTACCGTCGCTGTTCAGCACGGGTGTCCAGTCGACCAGATTGGTTGATGTGGCGGCATACACGCTTAGCTCGCCCCAATACATCCAGTATTTACCGTTTATTTTGGCGATAACCTGTTTACCATTAACCAGTTTGGTTATTATAGATGCTGATTTGTGCGGGATGTTTACAAACTTACCCTTATAGGCATCCTCAAATATGGGTCCATGCTTAACCCACTTTTTCATATCTTTTGAGGTAGCTACTCCAAGCCTTGGTGTATGGCGGTTCCATTGCGTGTAAAAAACAACGTATGTACCATTTGCCGTTACAGCCACTCGCGGATCTTCGCAACCGCCCGGCCATTCATATTTTTTCTGGCTATCATTGCCCGGATAAAATACCGGCACCTTACTGCGTGTAAAATGCAAACCATCGGTACTGGCGGCATAACCCAACCTGGAGGTACGGTAGCCTATCCCAACGCCCGATTTATCTTCGGAACGGTAGAGCACCACAATTTTACCGTTGTGTACGGCTGCTCCCGGATTAAAGGTATCGTTCGATTCCCAACCTACCTGCTTTTTTAAAACCGGATCAAAGAACCTCGTAGTAGTATCGGGCGAGATGATGGGGTTGGTATTGGCAGGCCGCTCAAAACCGCCTAATGCCCAATCGGGCAGTCGGCTTTTTGTGGTTTGAGCAAAAGCATAGTTGCCTGCCAGCAGTAATAAAAATGCGAATTTTAGTTTGATATTGTTTTTCATTTATAAAAAGAATAATAAAGGATCAATCAGGTTTTTCCATAGTGTAAATTGATAAAACTTCGGCATCCGACAAAGCTTTGTTGTAAAAGCGTATATCATCCAGATCACCTTTAAAGTAGGCAGGCCCCCAATAATAGAATGGACTGCTTTGATCTGTAAAATTCAAAATGCCTTTGGGCAAACTTTGGCCGATAACGAGGTTAACCGGCGTGGTTAAAGTTACAGGTGTGCCGGTTACCTGCGCGGTTTTTACCAGTTTATCATTAACATAGAATTTCATGGCTCCGTTGGTGTAGGATACTGTGGCGAATGTCCATACATTTTCAGGGATAACTCCCGGATTGCTGTCAACATCCTTATAGCCATTATCGGCATGTATAGTTAAAAACAGGAAGTTGTTGCCCTGCAACTGAAACTTAAAGCCGTTATAGGTATTAAGCGAGAACATGTAGTTATCGTTAAATGTCACCCGCCTGCGTATCCATAAACTTATGGTAAAGGCCTTGGGATTCAGGTCGGCTGTGTAAGGCACTTCAACATAAGCGCCATTGTCAAACTCAAGTGCACTATTTTGCTCATTAAAACGGTCGGTTATCAGTTTAGGCATAGTTTTACCATCAACCGGCGCTGTACCGGGGCCTATTATACCGGTCATGAATGTACCGTTATGGCCATTGCCCGAGGCATCGCTGGCATCGCCGGTAAAGCGCCACTGCGCTATCAGGTTATCCGCCGAAACATCCTGTATAATGCGCGACTGAAAAGCTGTAATGGCACGCTCTAAACTGGCCACCGCATTATCTACCTCGCGCTGGTTGTAAGTACCGGCATTTTTTACGGCTGTCGCCAGATCTATCGATTTCTTAAAATCGGCTTTTGAGCCAACAGCGTAATTGCCTGCCATTTTGCCTTCAACAGCATTATCATAAAGCTCGGTAGCTGATGTTATGGTTGTGGTAATGCTGTTTACATTACCGGGAGTGGTATCTCTCTTGTCACTATCCTTTTTACAGGATGACAGCAGGGTAAGTAAAGCAATTACGTAAACAGCTATACTTAATTTATCTCTCAAAGTTTTCATTGTTTTCAAAATTATCTGCCTAACAATTTATTGGTTTGACGCTCGCTTTCAGGTATCGGGAAAAACTTATGCTGATCAAAGTTGAAGTTGGGTATATCACTCAAAGCGTTTGTGGCATAAGCGCTACCGTAGCGTATAATATCAAAGAAACGCCCGAATTCAAGCGCCAGTTCTGAACGGCGCTCCCTGCGGATGATTGCGCGCAGATCAGCCTGATCTGTAGTGGTAACATCAGGCAACAAACCTGTCGGTACCGTGCCGCTGCCTAAACTACTATCATTCAAATAGCTTTCCCTTGCGCGCTTGCGCACTTTGTTCAGAGGTACCAATGCCTGTGCGCTTTGGCCTGACTCGTTCAATGCTTCGGCCTTAATCAGCAATACATCGGCAAAGCGCAGCACTTCGGTATTCAGGTCAGCGTCGCCTTTTGTAGCAACCGGAATTTCAGATAGGGGCTGTATTTGTTTCCTGGTAAGATACCCGGTGGCCGTCCAGCCCGGATCAAATGTGGAATCAAAATAAGTGTGCCCTTCTCGCGCAACGGTATAGTCGAGTCGTGGGTCAACAACACCATCAGGCGACCGTTCAAAATTATCAACCAAACTTTGCGTCGGCTGAAAAAAGCCATAACCATTTAATGCCCCGCGTGGCGCGAAAGCCTGATTCAGACCACTCCCCTGTTTAGGACTCAAACCGGCAACATGCTGTACCGCGAAGATCACCTCGGTATTATTCTCGGTTTTCGCGTTAAAGTTATCGGTAAATAATGGCGTTAGCTGGTAACCAAGCGCTTCAACTTGCGCGGCAGTAGTAGCGGCCTCGGTGTACTTTTTCTCGAACAAATAGGTTTTGGCTAATAAGGCCAGCGCGGCCCCCTTGGTTGCACGTCCCTGGTCCAATCCTGTCCAGGTTTCGGGCAGGGCTTCGGCAGCCTCCTTGCAATCCTTTTCGATTTGGGCATATATTTGCGCTTGCGGAACGGCGGGAGATTGCAGATTATCCGCAGTGGCTACCTCTAAACGTAACGGAATATCGCCGTAACAATTGGTCAATATAAAGTAATAGTACGCCCTTAAAAACTTGGCCTGGCCTATAACAGTTGTTTTATCAGCATCAGACACTGCCTGATTATCAGCTGTAAGACCCTGCGTCACAAAATTCGCCTTTGATATACCATCGTAATATCGGCTCCACACACCCTCAACCGCCGCATTGCTGGTGAGGATGTTAAAATTATTGATGTTATCAATATCTGCCTGATCGCCAGCCAGGCCACCTTTCACGGCATCGTCTGACGCGACATCGCCCAAAACCCATAATTGATTGGCGAAAGCGTCACCAAAATTAAGTGGTACGTATGCCGCGTTAACAGCAGCCTTGGCATTACCTACCGAATTAAAATATTTACCGGCTTCGTACGTGCCTAAAATGGGTTGATCGAGCACTTTATTACAACCCGCGGCAGGCAACAACAATCCACCTGCTAATGCTATGTATATATATTTCTTAAACATGATTGTTACTGATTAAAAGTTAGCGTTGATACCCACAGTAAAGGTGCGTGCAGACGGATAGGTACCCCAGTCAATACCCACAGCCCTTACCCCATCACCCTGCGAATTACTGTTAGTGTATATTTCAGGATCGATACCGGTGTATTTGGTAACTGTAAACACGTTTTGCGCACTTACAAATACCTTGAATGATGATAACCGGATGCTTTTCAAAACACGATCGTTAAAAGAATACCCTAACTGGACGTTTTTTAAACGCAGGTACGAACCACTTTCCAAAAAACGTGTTGAGGGGCGCTTATTGTTGGTTGCCCCCTCCCATGATAAACGGGGGAATTCATTGGTTGAGCCCTCCCCGCTCCAGCTTTGTGTAGCTACACGCTCGGTAATGTTAAAGGCACGATAAAATCCTTCAATATCTGTATTGATCTGGTTATAAAGCTTGTTACCCTGAACACCCTGAAAAAATAAGCTCAGATCAAAACCGCTGTATGATAAGTTGGCGGTTAAACCATAAGTAATCTTAGGGATCGGGCTGCCTGCATAAGTACGGTCGTACTCATCAATAATACCATCGGGCGTACCGTTGGGGCCGCTGATGTCTTTAAACTTTACATCTCCCGGTTGTATACCCGGCCCCTGATAGGCATGTGTAAATACTTCCTGCTCGTTTTGAAAGATGCCCTCTTGCTGTAACAGGTAAAATGATCCTACCGGATGACCTACAGCAGTACGGGTAGCATAATAATTATTATCAATACGACCACCTACTAATGGCGAACCATCAGCTAATGATGTTACCTCATTCTTATTAGTAGTAAGGTTACCGATCAGCTCATACCTGAATTTTTGCTTGGCCGGGCTACGATAGCTCAGTTCAAACTCAAAACCCTGATTGCGCATTTTGCCTGCATTTACAAAGGCGCTGGCCGCGCCGCCCGCGCTGGTTGGTTGCGCCGGTTGCAACAACATACCCGAAGTGTTTTTCACATAGTAGTCGGCAGTGATGTTCAACGCGTTATCAAACAAGCCCAAATCAATACCGGCATCTGTTTGGGTGCTGTTTTCCCAGCGTACATTGGGGTTACCTAATGTGTTTATAGAGTAACCTGCATTGCCGGCGCCTCCAAAGGGATAATAGCCCGATGTGTTGACCAAAGTGGCATAACTGAAGTTACCTATCTCCTGGTTACCCAGTTGCCCGATACCTGCTCTTAATTTTAAAGCGCTTATTGGCCCGGCGTTCTTCATAAATTCTTCCTGATCAATACGCCAGCCTAATGATCCTCCGTAGAAATTACCATAACGGTTTGATGGATCTAACCTGGACGAGCCGTCACGACGGAAGTTAAAGGTAGCCAGGTACTTGTTATCATACGTATAATTAACCCGGCCAAATACAGAAAGCAACGCCCAATGGGTTTGATTGCCACCATTTTGCTGAATACCTAAGCCATTATCAAGATATTGAAACGTTTCGCCCTGATCGGAAAACAAGGTTCGCGAAGCGCCTAAAACCCTTGTATCGCTTTTAACCAGTTCGGTACCTGCTAAAAAGTTAAATACATGTTTATTGAGCGTAAGGTCGTAGGTAGCGGTATTTGTCCAGTTATAATCAAACTGATTGGTGTTTGATTGCGCCAGGCTATTCGGTGTATTTAAAAACCGATCAACACCCCATGTAGCAAAAAACTGTTTGTAATCGGTGATCAGGAAGTTGGTACCGAAGTCTGTTCTCAGCTTCAGGTTTTTTATCGGTTTTACTTCTAAAAACACATTACCTAAAACAGAGTAATCATAAAAGTTACGATTAAAGTTGTCGGCAAAACCTACCGGGTTCAGGCCATCGCCAAAAAACTCCGGATGCTCGGGTATATCAACAAACTGCCCATCGGCACGGTAAACAGGTGTGGCCGGTGTGCGGAAAAGCGCGTAGCGCAAAACACTCGCCCCAGGGTTGCCTGCACCAAAACCATCGCCGGAAGTACCAACCTGCCTGTTTTTTGAATATCCAAGGTTGATATTTGTACCCAGGGTTACATAATTTGATAAATTACTGTTGATGCTTGTACGAAGGTTAAGGCGATCAAACGCTGAGTTTTTGATCAAACCATTCTGCTTAAAATAATTGGCAGATACGATGTATGTAGAATTTTCGCCGCCGCCGCTTACAGATGCCTGAATATTACTTATCGGAGCAGGCCTTAATACTTCTTTTTGCCAGTCTACATCGGGCAGGCCGTCAATAATATTTTGAGATATTGGTGTACGGCCATCAGCAGTGGCTGCTGTGTTATATGCGGCTACATATTGGCTGGTGTTGGCCATTTTAATTAAATGCTGCGAAGTTTGTACACCGGTGTAGGCATTTACGTTAACCCTGGGCTTTCCGCTTTTGCCTTTTTTTGTTGTAACTATCACCACGCCGTTTGATGCACGCGCGCCATAAATGGCGGCGGATGATGCATCCTTAAGTACGCTGATGGATTCAATATCATTTGGGGATATCTGGTTTATCCCATCCTTGGTAGGTATACCATCAATTACATACAGTGGGTTATTATCATTAATGGTACCTATACCACGTATACGCACGTTAATACCATCACCCGGCGCACCGGTTGATTGTGTAACGGTAACACCGGCCGCTTTACCCTGCAATATCTGATCGGCACCGCCTACAGGAAGGTTAGCGATATCACTGCTTTTGATGCTCGATACTGCGCCCGTCAGGTCAGCCTTTTTTTGCGTGGCATAGCCCACAACCAATACTTCAGTTAGCGCACTGCTTGCCGGTTGCAGTTTTATCACCAGGGCTTGCCCGGCTGTTACAGTAACGGTTTGCGGTGTGTAACCAACACTTTTGATCTCGAGCTCGGCACCGGCAGCAACCGATAGTTTGAACTTGCCATCAATATCGGTAGCAACACCTGTAGTAGTGCCCTTAACCTGTACTGTTGCCCCTACCAGGGTTTCACCGGTATTGGCATCACTCACCGTTCCGGTAACGGGAGTATTTTGCGCATACCCCGACAAGTATGTACAAAACAGCAGGATCAGGCTGCATAACACAGCCCTCCGCCGGATGATAATTGTAAAGTTAGTAATCATAGGTTTATTATTTTTTTGGTTTGAATTGCGGCTTTTAATTCCACGATATGTAGAATTTTAATAGAATTTGTGTTTCATAGGCAAAAAAATTAACAGTTAAACAACTGATAATGAAAAGCTATCAACAATTTAAGTTAGCGGTTAACAGGGGAAGAATGGAAACGGTTAATAATGGTGTATCAAATCTATTAAAACTAAACGGGTTTAGCAAATATTTTTATAATTTTGTTTATGCTACATTATATTTGCACACAAGCTATAAACCTTTAATTAAAGGCATTTATGAGAAAGAGGTTATCAATGGACGATATTGCGAGAGATCTTAACATCTCTAAATCAACCATTTCCTTTATTATTAATGGTAAAGCCAAAGAAATGCGTATAAGTGATACCTTGGCTAACCGGGTGCTTGATTATGTGAAAGAAAAGAATTACAACCGTAACACCCTTGCTCAAAACCTTCGTACCGGAAAATCAAATATTATTTGTTTAATAGTGGAGGATATAGCCGACGCATTTTTTTCGGGCGTTGCCAGGTTAATTGAAGAACGGGCTTATAAAAAAGGCTACAAGATAATTTATTGCAGTACCGAAGACGACGCTGAGAAAACGGCCGAATTGATAAATATGTTTAAAAGCCGGCATGTTGATGGTTATATTATTACCGCGCCAAAAGGAATTGATAATGAGGTAGTATCGCTGTTAAATGAAGAAACTCCCTTTGTTTTGTTTGACCGTTATCTGCCTGAAATAGATGCTGATTATGTAGGCATCGATAATTACCAGGGAGCCCGGATTGCCATTGAACATTTTGCCGGTCAGGGTTTCAGGGAGATCGCCTTTGTTACGCTTGATTCTGATCAAACACAAATGACAGAACGGCTGCACGGTTATCAATCGGCAATATCCGAGACATCCCTCCCATCGTATGTGCTCAGAATACCATTTTCGTTATCACCGGCGCAGGTGGTTCAGAGCATTAAAAAGTTTTTAAGACAAAATCCGTCGGTAGATGCGATACTCTTTGCCACTAATTACCTGGCTTTGCAGGGTTTTGAAGCATTAAATAAGTTGAAATTACGCATCCCCGACGATGTAGCCGTGATCGGTTTTGATGACCATACTTTTTTCAAAGTTTTTAACCCACCCGTTACGGCTGTTGCCCAACCAATGAAAGCGCTATCTGAAAAGCTGATCAGCGTATTGTTTAAGCGCATGAATGATGAGGATCGTAAACGAACTCAGAATTTTCGTGAAATATTAAAACCTGAACTTATAATCAGGGAATCATCTATAAAGATCTCATCAAACAAGCCTGGATAGATTTGATACCGGTAAACGGGCTGCTACTTGTATATTACTGATGATAATGAATTCTTCTTGTCTTTTGTTAAGAATTAAAATGTGCGTGCCGGTATTTTATCTTTTTGATCCTGGTAGGTTTTTAACCTGACGCCTGTATGCCTCTTAAAGAATTTGTTGATATGACTTCCGTCGGCAAAACCAAATTCTTCGGCAATCTCGGTAATCCATTTATTGCTAAAACGAAGCCTGTGTTCAATCAGCCTCACCCTGTAGGGCAGGCGGAAAGGCTTTTCATCCTTCCCCCCCCTGCTCCTTCTGACACTGATACGGATGTGATCGAAAGAGGTCAGGTCGATTCCATCATTTGGCTTTAAAAGACGTTCGCCCGCAAAAAATTGTAGTAGCTTCCACCTATGGAGCTCAAAAGAATGAACCCTATATGATCTCGGTGTCTTATATGATCTTGAACAGGAATCAAAGCAATTGGATACACCGCTGGCCATCCTTCGCAGCGGTTACTACATGACTAACTTTGATCAGGCCGTACCGTGTGCAGTAGAAACAGGAAAGTTGCTGATGGTATTTCTACTTTTGCTAACTAACCCGCTTAGTATTATATGCAACGCGCCAATCCTGCTCATTGCACATGGGGCAGTTGACAGCATCATTTAATATAGTTACATAACCGCAATTACTACATGCGCATATTGTAACCGCGTTTTTAAGAAGTTCTCCCTCACCGGGAAAAATAGGCAAACCCAATTTTACATCATCCTTTTCATAAAATAATACACTTAGCTCACCGGAAGTTTCCAGCACCACTGTTCTTACCTGACCCAGATGTTCCACATTTAACAGCCTTAATTCGGCGAACAGCTCTTCCCGGGACAGATTTGAGCGCTCCAGTTCTTTTACCAGCAAGTTTCCATCTTTCATAAGGTATGCCGGCTCTCCTTCAAGCAGTTTTTCTGCCCACCTTACTTTATCAGTGATCTTGGTAACCAGTACATATAGCAAAATCACCATAGCGAACACCACGAATGCCGGTAATAGCCCCACGTCTTCATAGAACATCGGATCACCGGCTGCTGAGCCCAAGCCGATGATCAGTACCAATTCAAACACGGATAGTTGCTTGATTCCCCGTTTACCCGACACACGTAAAGTAATCAGGATAACGACAAACATAACAAAGGTCCGCAATGCAACTTCCAGCAGAAAGTGCAGCGGCAAGTCGTTCATCAGCATCCGGTTTAAATCGAAACTTTCCATAAATAAATCGTTATACAAGAATATCTCTCTGCTGGCAACAGTCTAAAGCTAAAAATTGTTCCGTAGCAGGAAACTTAATGCTATGAAATGGAGTTACGAATAGCTCCTGTCAAATATTTAAACAGGGAACTTCCGGTTCATTGCCGAACCATCTATTATTCCATACGCTTGATAATGGCATTGTCGCCTTCTTCGGGCACCTCTCCGGCCTGACTATCGTCAGCATTTTGTTTGGCGAACAATAATTGTTTTTTGATGATCTCCAACTCCGAATCACCCTCGATCAAACCAATTAAGGCATTCAATTGCTTCCAGCTTACTTCTATTTCTACTTTCATACTGTGGTTTGAGCAAAGCACAAGCCAAATTCAATGTTAATCAATATATGATAGTAAGTAAGCCGGGCAAAGTAGAGGCTATGGAACGGTGTTTGCACATTCATCTGCATGAAAACATCAACCATTGAAAATACTGCCCGCATAGCTTTAGGTGCTAACCTGATCCTGGCCGGTATCGGTCACCTTACGTTTGCACGAAAAGCGTTTCGGGCCCAGGTGCCAAACTGGGTGCCGTTAAAAAAGGATGATACCGTAGTTTATTCAGGCATCGCCGAAATAGCCCTGGGTAGCACGCTCATTTTAGCTCCAAAAAAATACCGTAAAACGGTGGGTAAGATAGCTGCCGGCTTTTTTACCGCGGTATTTCCCGGCAATATTGCTCAATACACCCACCACCGTGATGCCTTTGGATTGGATAGCGATAGCAAGCGTCTTGCCCGTTTATTTTTTCAGCCGCTGTTGGTGCTTTGGGCACTAAAAGGCACATCGCATAAAGTAATCAGCCATAAAATATAACTCATCTATTCCCTCTACCTATAAATACTACTACCTATGAATGATCAAGATAAATTATTCCGACGAAAATTGATCGGGGGCATTGGGGCGGGTCTTGCCGCCGCGACTATATTGCCGGTGATACCTGTTTCGGCAACAGGTACTAATGCCAATGCGATAAGCAGTGCATTAGAAAACCCCGCCACAAAATACCCGAAACCACCATTTAAAAATCAGGTACAACCCTGGCCTGCTTTAGCCGGTAAAATGGACCCGGTGCCTGATTATGGCGAAAAAAGCTACAAGGGCTCCGGTCGTTTAGCCGGCCGCAAAGCGCTCATCACCGGCGGCGACTCCGGTATGGGCAGAGCGGCGGCCATCGCTTATGCCCGCGAGGGCGCTGATGTCGCTATTAACTATTTACCTGCCGAAGAACCGGACGCACGCGAAGTGGTGGAGCTGATAAAAGCAGCGGGTAGAAAAGCCGTAGCTATTCCGGGTGATCTGCGTGACGAAAACTTCTGCAAAAAGTTGGTTGACGATGCCGTGAAACAACTTGGCGGGCTGGACATTCTGGTAAGCAATGCTGCAAGGCAACAGATTCATGATTCGGTTGCTGATATCCCCAGCGAACAATTTGACTGGACTATTAAAACTAATATATACGCGCCATTTTGGTTGATCAAAGCTGCTTTGCCACACCTGCAACCGGGAGCTTCAATTATTGGTACCGCGTCGGTACAGGGATATGATCCTTCGCCCGACCTGTTCGATTATGCGCTTACCAAGGCGGCAACAGTTAACATGGTTAAATCGCTTGCCAAACAGTTAGGCCCCAAAGGTATTCGCGTAAACGCGGTGGCTCCAGGCCCTATCTGGACGCCTTTACAGGTACAGGAAGGTGGCGCATCGCCTGAAAAGCAAAAGAATTTTGGTGGTGAAACACCATTGGGCAGACCAGGTCAACCAGCCGAACTGGCTTCAATTTATGTGCAGCTTGCCGCAAACGATGCCAGTTATTCCACCGGTCAGGTTTATGGGGCGGCTGGTGGTGGTGGGCAGCCGTAAATGCTTTTCAACAAATCACATAGAACAAAAAAACAAGGCAAATAAATCAACATGAAAGCACTGATCATTAACTGCACGCTTAAAAGGAAACCCGAATTCTCAAACACCGGCGCTATGGCGCTAAAAACAGCCGCATTATTCAACGAACTTGATGTGGAAACAGAAATCATCCGGCTGAATGATTACAATGTACTTACGGGTAACAGCTCAGATGAAGGCGATGGCGACGAATGGCCGTTGATATTGGAAAAGATCAAAAGCTGTAACATCTTTATTATCGCCACGCCTGTTTGGATGGGGCACCTGGCCTCTACTTCACAAAAGGTGATTGAACGGTTGGACGCTATATTTCGGGATGAAACACTTATTGATCCGAACAACGGTCAGTTTATGCCTTATAATAAAGTAGCCGGATGTTTAATAACAGGCAATGAGGATGGCGCACATAGTTGCGCGGCTCAGGTGTTATGGGCCATGCAGGAAATAGGGTTTACCATCCCTCCTAACGTGAACGCTTACTGGGTAGGTATGGCAGGCGGCGAGAAAGATTATGTGGAAGCGGGCGGCGAAAGGTATTTGTATACCAACAAAACATTAAGATATATGACAGCTAACCTGGCCTGGTTCGCTGATCTGCTTACGAAAAATCCGATCCCAGTAAATTTGGTTGAGGCAAGCGAAAAGGCTAAAAGTGAGAGTGAGTAATTGCGTATTCTATAAAGGTATCTCGTTTGATTAATTTAATTATGGCAAAAACAAATAATTGATTTACGACATAGCCTCATATTAGATCAACTCATCCTCATTAATAAGTTGATGTTTAAGCGCGAAAACGATCAAACCGGCTAAATTTTTCACTTTGATCTTTTCAAGCAGTTTGATGCGATAACCTTCAATGGTTCGTCTGCTTAAATATACCTTATCGGCTATCTCCTGAGATGTATTTTGCAGGCATATCATTTTTATAATGGTCTTGTCGCGCTCGCTTAAATCAATATTTGTTTCGGTAGCTGTACCTTTAAATTTACTCCTTACTATCATGCCTGCCAGTGCCGATGTAGTTTGCGCGCAATAGTAATTCTTGTTCTCGTATACGCTTACCACTGCTTCGGTGATCTCATTTTTATGGGCATTTTTAAGTACATATCCCTTCGCCCCTGCTTCCAGCATTTCAATGATCAGGTTTTCCTCATTAAACATGGACAGGGCTATCACCTTTAAGAATGGTTGCACCTGCATCATTAACCGTGTACTTGCTATGCCATCCAAAACAGGCATTTTAATATCGGTCAGTACTACATCAGGCTTAACTTCGGTAACTGTTTCCAGTAACTGTTGCCCGTTTATAGCGCGGCCAACTATGTTAAATCCTTTTTGCCGGGACAGCATCATGGCTAACCCATCTAAAAAAATTTCATGATCGTCAGCGATCACTATATCAATGTTATGATACATCGGTGTTGGTGTGTTATTATTTATAATATCAAAAAGGCACTTTAATTACATAGCTACAACCCTGATCAACAGCCGAATTAACCGAGAGTTGGGCATTCAATATCTCACACCTACTCTTAATACTACTTAACCCCAACCCTCTTTTGTTCTTCTCAACATTTTGGGCGTCAAAGCCGATACCATTGTCTGTTGATCGTAACGTAACTTGGTTAACTGTTGATGCAATAATGAGTTTTAGCTTCGTTGCCCGGGCATGTTTCATGGTATTGTTAACTATTTCCTGGATGATCCTGAAAAGGTGTATCTCAATATCTTTCGGCAACATCCCGTCGTCATCAGAGTTAAAATCAATTTCAAGCAAACGGTCACTGTTTATCCTGGATAAATATTCGCTTGTCGCTTTTACCAAGCCATTTCTGCTTAAACTTTCGGGCGATAAATTATAAGATATTTGCCGCAAGCCATTAATGGTTTCATCAATATGGGTATTGGCAATATCAAGTAAGGCTTCGTTATCCTCGCCGATATCTTCCAAACTCTGCATATACAATTTTACAGATGAGAGCAAAGGCCCTAAACTATCGTGCAAGTCATTCGCTATGCGTTTGCGTTCAAGCTCCTGCATGGTTATCTCGGCACGTATCATATCCTTTTGCAGGCTGATGTATCGCCTGTGATACCTGATTACAGACACCACAAAAAACACGATGATCAAGGCAAGGATAATGGATGTACTTACTACAGTATATAATAATCTATCTTCCATTATATTCTCCTGTAATTACTATTGTTTTGCTAACAACCATATGGCTACAGCGTAAACCACATTTATAAGCACGTTTACATAGGCAAATAAAGTAATGATCTGGTTAGCTACTAAATACTTATCCGCACCTACAAAAAATGAAGCCTCGTATATAATTTGATAAGTAAAAAACACGATGAACGCCAGGCATACCAAAAAAACAGGGTTACGCAATAGTGCGCTTCGTTGATTTACCATAAGTACATTGATCAGGTTTATACTTAACAGCACAATAATAAATGCATAAAATACCCTGAAATACGGTACAAAATTGTACAGATTTTGTAGGAGGATATTCTCCACCAACCAAACTAATACACATATTATAGTTAATGCTAAACAGAACGATCCATACCGTTTATTTTGCCACAGGTAAAATTGATAAACGATTAAGCAACACTCGCATAAACTATAAATTTTGATGACCGGCGCATTGCTGATGTTCAGATATTTTATAATGCAAAAACTGCTTACCTCTGCTATAAATGCGAGCATCAGCATTAAAAAAAAGGGCAACCAGTTGCGCTTTAGTTTTCTCGCCATCAGTAAAGCGGTAGCAATTGGTATTAAAACCGATTCGCTGAGCACAAAGGTGAACACCGTATTCATGGCCAGTATAATTTATTTGATTGGCCCGGTGGCGCTGCACATGGTTGGGCACCGTTGTCCGGCCTCTAATACCATGGCCGACTTAACCGCCCCATCAGGAGTTGACCCTTCACTATTTGTTATGTCATTACCTTTATCATCAACCCCAACCAGCACCAGGCGGATCAGTCCTTTATCATCCTGCCCAAGATATATACGTACACCTTTAGTACCTTTTTGATTAAGCAATAACGCTATCGCGTCACGGTTAAAGAGCTCAGCATCGGGGAGGTTGAAATTTTGATCAAGATAGTCAGACCCGCCGAGTTGTCTGATCAATTTCATTTTTCCCAAACGGTAGCCCGCTGTTAATTGCGCCGCTTTGCGTACAGAGATCACGTGTTTTGATGCGTTACGTTCGTCATAAGGAATTGTACCGGAGTCGGGAGTTGGTGTGTTGCAGCCTGTGAACATTAATGTTGCAGAAAATGCCAGGCATAAAAAAGCGATTGAGGTTTTAATGGTGATCATTATTTATGGTGTGTTTAGATGTTTATAATTTAGACGGCCGATGTTATCTATGGGGTACTATTCTTATCTAATTTATCCCAAACACAGGCAATCACTTAGCGTAGCCTTACGCAAAATATATACGTAGTTCTACGCATCACATTCCGTAGCCATACTGCTTATTTTCCAGCCAATTAGCTTCAATTTTGGATTGTTGGTTCGCTGATAAAGAATTAATTAATCTACAAAAAAACAAACTATTAAAAACACCAAAATCATGAAAATTTTTTTCTCAGTATTATGCTTAAGCGCACTGTTATTCACCGCCTGCAAAAAAAACAATGATGTTCAACCAGCCAGCGCCGATGCGGCTAATGAAAACAGCAAATTAGCTGTTGATGCTACGTATGCGTCTTACAAAGTAATAGCTGGGGCTTCAGGTCAATCCGGCTTCCAAAACGGCAATGGCAATAAGGCGCGTTTTAATTCTCCGCGGGGGATTTGGGTAAACAAGGACGGTTCATTGCTGGTTGCGGATCACAGCAATGACGCGATCAGGAAATTAACATCTGACACCGTTGTCACCACTTTAAACGTACCCAAAACCAGTAACAACGAATCACTTTCGGGTCCGGATGGAATCGCTGCATTAAATGACGGTACCGTTGGAATGACCGATGGCAACGGGATATGGTTCTATAAACCCAACAACAACACCCTAAGCCATTACATCACTAACTTTCATGAATCAATTACCGACATTGATGCTAACCCGGATGGATCGTATTTTTGGTTCACTAATAATTACAAATTGGGCTACACTCAAGGAAACAATGTGTGGGAAGCAAAATATAGTGTTAATGACACTGACTATGACCCGCTTTACTCTGTTTCCGCTTGCGCTAATGGCAGAAAATATACAATCGGCTACGAAAACATTTATGCGCTGAATGCGGATGGAAGCCACTCTACATTGTTCCCCTATCTTACCTTCAAAGGCTTAGGTGATATTGTGGTTTCAAAAGATGGCAGTAAAATATATTTTATTGAGAATGGTGATATTAAAATGATTGAGAACTGTTACCGCTGCCAGATAAAAAAGACCACTTTGGCCATCCGTACCAAAGCGTCATACCTTGCTTTAGCAAACAGCGGCAGGTTCCTTTACTTTACCAGCAGTTATTATAATACCGTTAATAAACTTACGCTATAAATCACAATTGGGTTATCTTTTATCACAAAGCACCTTCAATAAGCATTTGGGGGTGCTTTGTATCTAAATCTCATTTTATAAAATTGTTGTCCGTGTAAGTTGCTTACAGATTATATCGGCATTCATTAATCATCCTCAACCTGTTCCTGAAGTGCTTTTTCCAGAACCGTTCTGTTATCCTCGCCCCATGTTTCAAGTGTAACGATAATGGGAACCAGGCTTTGCCCCAATTCGGTGAGTACATACTCCACTTTGGGGACCTTTGTATCGAAGACTTTCTTGTCGACAAACCCGTGCCTGACCAATTCATTCAGCTGGTTCGTCAACACACGCCTGTCCGCAGTGCCTATCTTTCGTTGTAACTCACCTGGCCGTTTGAGCCCCGCTGAAATGTAATAGATCAGCATAAGTTTCCATTTACCATTCAATAATTCTTTGAACAGGTGAAGGCCACAATCTAACCTAAGCGGGATCTTTTTTTCATACATAATTCCCTGTGTTATATCCCCTGATCAGCATAGTGATTAATTTGTGCTTACTTGACCCTGAAGCTGAGTTGCGATAGTTTTGCCTTAAAAAAACAAAGATATGATCAAATTTTCATTTTTAATTACAAGGCTGCCAGGGATGAGTCTGGACGCATTTGTCGATCATCACAAAAACAAGCATGCCCCGTTATTCTCCTCTATACCTGAAACGCAGCAATACGTTCTTAGGTATGTCGTAAGCCACCCGATCATTGAACCGGGTTTTCCGGAACCTTCTTACGACGCGATGACAGATATCTACTTCGACTCCTTTAAGGACTATCACCAGTTTTTTTCCTCAGAGAATTTCCTGAAAACTGTTCAACCGGATCACGCTAATTTTTTTGATGAAAGCAAAGTTGTTATGTTGGTCACGAAAGAAACTACCGTTATATAATCAAAAAGGGTTGCGTGGATCTAACGGAGGAAGCGGTATTTCATCTGATCTGATAATCAGATCAGATGAAATGACTTTAAAATTGCTTTCTTCGTTAACCCTCCATAGCAACGAACGGGTCTAATGACGCAAGTCAATTGAAAGATGCCCTGAACTCCAGCGGCGACAGTTTGGTCTTACTTTTAAATAATTTACTGAATGACTGGGAATGTTCAAAGCCTAAACTATAGGCGATCTCGCTCACTGATAGTTCGGTGGTGGAAAGCTTCTCTTTGGCTTTCTCGATCAGCTTTTTATGAATCATCTGCTGTGTGGTTTGCCCGGTAAGTTGTTTCAACAAACTACTCAGGTATTTAGAGGAGATATTCAGTGTATCAGCAAGATATTGCACTGTAGGTACTCCCTTAAAAAGCAAAGCTTCATCATTGAGGTACCCGGTCAATACTTCCTCTAACCGGTCCAGTATCTTACTGTTCGTTATCTTGCGGGTAATGAACTGGCGTTGGTAAAAACGTTCGGCATAGTTCAGCAGTGTTTCCAGATTCGAAATAATAATATCCTGACTGAATTTATCGATGTTGGAATGATACTCATTTCTGATGTTCCTGATAATGTCATTGATAACGGTTTCTTCTTTATCAGATAAAAAAAGTGCTTCATTAGTGGCATAACCAAAATAATCGTATTTCCTGATCTTGGATGCAAGCGATGTGTTCCATAGAAAATCCGGGTGAATAAAAAGCATCCAGCCTTCCAGGTTTGGCGGCACGCCGTTCTCCTCACCACGCAGGATCTGGCCCGGAGCCATGAACCCCATTAAACCTTCATCAAAATCATATTTCTGCTGCCCGTAAAAAAGATTGTCGCAGCCCCGTTTCATAGATATCACATACAGGTCGAATATCACGGCATCGATGTCGTGGTCATTTTTAAATCCTTCGAGGTCAACAATGCTGATCAGCGGATGGTGAGGCTTGGGCAGCCCCATTAAACGGTGGATCTCTGTTATCGAACTTATTCTATTTGGCGTAGCCTTGGACATGTGGCAATTTAGTTAATTTTTAAAGGGATATTTCAGCCAGGTCATGATCAGCGGCATGGCTAAGAACGGGATCTCGATCAATGCGATCCGGTAATTACCCGCGTGTAAAGCCAGTCCCATGATCATGACAATAGACATGGCATTCAGCATGTTCCCCAAAAAGAATGTTTTTGGGATAAGCAAAAGTATGCCAACGGCCACCGTCAAAAACACAAAGACAGGAACAGCGGACCTGTTGATACCCAAGCTGGTCATCATGGTAAGCGATGCCGGATTACTCTGATAATGCGCGGTATCCCACGCATGTTTAAAGCTGAGCGATACGGAAACCACCAGCAATGCTAAAGAGATAATATTTTTGACCATGATCATTTCAGGATATGTGTATTGATGATATAACCCATTATTAATGCCAGCGGTATACCGATCATGGCACTGGTTAATGCTCTTTTTGCTTTGTTGGGATATTGCTTCCTGTGTTTAAAGTACAGGAAAAAACCTACAGGTGGTATGGCATTACAAACCATGAACCAAAACCTCGACAGCTTGTCGTCGTGTATATCTTTCATATCGTTGTCTTTTAGGTTTCTTATTGTACACGTTTCCATTTGAATGTCTTTCCCAGCATAGGTACACCTTTATACCCCCGCGTTTCCTGGTCGTTAATACCATTTAATTTTCCTTTCAGGCTGTAGGTATTACCATCCTGAACACTATATAGCTTGCCGTCCACGTACGCTCCATCCTTATAAACGAGATCGGTAATGTGGGTCAGGCCTTCTACCGGTCTGCTTCTTAACTTTTCGTTGGGGTTTTTTATATCTTTTTTAGATGTTTTCCCGTCGGCCTCGAACATCTCATTTGACCATAGGAGTTTGGCTGAATAGGTGCTACCGGCCTTATACACCTCGATCTTGTAGTCGCTGCATTGCCAGGTGCCCAATATCTGATCGGCGGGTAATTTTTGAGCGAACGATACCATCGTTGAAAGCAGCAGCATAGCCGCAAAAATTGTTCTTTTCATGTTAGTTAGAGTTTGAGTTATTATTTAATCGCTTGAATTTTTCAAATTCTTTGTGCCCGAAGTTGATCAGGGTGCCAGGGATGATCCGGCTTACCCATTTGATGACGCCGATCAGGAATGGCCTGAGTTCGGGCTTGTCTTTTTGTAACCCTTTGATGGCGACGCTTACCATTTTGTTGACATCCATCATCATGGACGGGTTGGTGGGTAATACCCAATCGTTTTGTAGGTTGGTGTTCACACCCGGCGGTATCATTTCAAAGACTTTTACGTTTGTACCCTTTAATTGCAAACGCAAAGCCTGTGTGTACGCACGTACCCCTGCTTTGGAGGCGCTGTAGACCGGAGCTACAGAGTATGGCATAAAAGCGATGCCGGAGGAAACATTCACGATGGCTGCCGAATGCTTTTTGATCAGATGTGGTAAGAATTGATGCACCATTTGGATGGTTCCTGAAAGATTGATATCTATCTCGCGGGTCATGCTCTCGATGCTCTTTTCAGCTTCCTGCAGATCCAGCAGCCGCATTTCGCCTGCATTGTTGATGATGATATTCAAATCGGGGAATTGCAGTATAGCATTATAATAAAGCTGCCTGATATTTTCCGGATCGCTGACATCACTTTGAAAGATATTGACCTTCGGGAATCGCTTCTGAACAGCGAGCAGTTTATCAAGATCGCGGCCGGTAATGATAATATTGGCCCCGAGTTCAGTAAGCTGCCTTACCAATTCTAAACCGATCCCGCTGGTCCCGCCGGTAATCAGGACGGTGCTGTTTTGTAGATCCATATTTGCTGTTTTTTGTTACAGCAAAGTTGCAGCATGGCGTGCGGCGGGATGTGTGCAAAAGTCGTAAGGTTGTAGCCGAAAGGCGAATGCCCGGTCAAAAACAACAAATACAACACCTTCTGATTAATTATTCGGCAGCAAGGTCAACTTTATTAGTTTTGATAAGCAGCTGCGTTATCTCACCTGAAACATTTTCAACCGGTAAAATTTCGATTTGCCACCAGCACTCCGCCATGTGGCCGGAATTATCCAGCGGAATATTATACTGGAATACTTTGGTGGATAGTCGATTTTTAGTCGACAGTGCGGTATCAAGTGCTTCGATGAGGATAGCAGCGCCGTCGCCACCGGCAAAATTAGGGTTAAAGGCCTCCCACAGATACCACCCCGTGATGTCCCTGAAATGGGTATAGGTAGCTTCTTTATAGGCATTATTATAAGCCAAGATAGTAAAATTTGGAGCGTCGGCACGAAGCAATATCACCGGCTGAGGTGATTTGAAGCAATCTACTATCGTGGCATCATTAAACTTCATTTTATTTCCCCTCTCCTATTCCTCTATTAACTTAGCCTTTTCAGGTACGATGTCCGGCTTCTCCGGAGATCATCTGCAATGTCTTCAGATCCGGGTCGCCACCGAAATATTTGCGTAGAACTTGTAAAAACACGGGATCAGCACTCTGTACAGCGCTGAACAAAGTCATACTTGATCTTAACTTCATATCATCAGGGCTTCCGAAAATCAGGGTTGCATTTGTGCTATCAAGCTTTATTAATTCCTGGCAGATATGTACAACTCTATAACCCAACACAGGGTCGTCCAAATAAGCTTTTGCTTCTTCCATATCTTTAATCCCGTAATATTGCGATGTGGTACTAACCCCTAAGCCTTTCAGTTGCGGGAAGATATACCACATCCAGTGTGTGCGCTTCCTGCCTTTACGAACTTCTTCCAGTGCAATGGCATAGTCACTTTGTTGTGCCTCCATAAAGCGTTGAAGTGGGGCTGTTCCCATGATTAAACAATTCACTTTTTGATCATCCTGAAATGCTTTATACCGCATCGGATTTAATTTATAATTGACTTACTTTCTTAACAATATATAAAAGCAAAGGTTTTATAACGATAGTGATGTGTTACCGTGTTGGCTTAGTGCGTTGCCGATTCGGTTTATGCCTGTCTGTAGAATTATTCGGATTCCGGCTAACCCAACGATAACATAGATACTCACAAAATATGTTATTCATAAATAATTCTGAAAGCGGGCATTTCGGGGCGATGGAACAACCGCAATTATTGGCCGATGATCTGCGAAACTTCGTAAAATATTTAAGCAAGCTTTAGCACGACTTGAATGATTGCGAAAGCCGCAATTAACAAAAGCCTCAAAAAACTCGTTGTGTGGGGCTTTCAATTATACCTTATAAACTTCAAATAAATTTTTAGTGCTTAATTGTTACCTAAATGTGTAAACCTACTTAAAGCGTATGCGTATACAACGTAATAAACATTGAGGTTGTTGATTATGAAGGACGAGTTTGCGATAGCCATACCTGTAGATGATTTGCGGAGATTAAGTGATTCAGATTTTGAACCCAAAGACTTAATCAGAAGTTTGTTTGAGGACGAAGAAAATGACGAGGTATTGAAGACCAATTGTCTTTATTATCATTGCAACAATATTGGGTTTGTAACGATTAAAAATTTCGATTTAGAATTTACTAATTTCGATAGGACTTCGTTAGCCGGGAATCTCATCTGCAATTTTACGATTGATCATTATTTCCATTCCAATAATTGCCATTTAAGAAATGAGGAAACCATACGATGGGAATACCAGATTTGTGTAGATAAACAAATGGTTAGATTTTGGGCCCAGGAATTGGCTAATACAGCATGATTGCTGATTAAATAAAATCACTTTGGCCTTATAATATAAATTTATAGGATACTTAGTTTGTTTTTATCAAAGTCGAAGCAACCTATAGTCGTTTTAAACTTCTTTCAATCAGGGATAATAGCTCATGACGCAACTCTGGGTCACCCTTTTCCATCGAGATGACGAGCTTCTGTTTTCTCCGCAAATATGCGCATGCCTTATGCCGTTGATAAAGCATTACCCAATGAATATTATAAATCAGATCTGCATACTTAACTGTTTGCGCATCGGCACTTATTGCAGACAGCCTTTGCGATTCTAATTTCTTGCGTTCTTTTTTACCAATATTCGGAAATGCCTGCTTAGTAAAAACATCCGTTAATTCATTTACACAGCCCGTAATATGTACTGCCTGAAAACGAGTATATCCAAAGGCGAGTAATTGTGTATGTAATTCTTCTGATGAAACGTTTGTTTTCTCAAGTAAGTCATGACAAAGGCCGATCTCATATCCCAAAGGCACGATCGCACCTGCCCTTTCAGCCACAAACATCAGATGTTCTTCATAAGGCCGATCTGTACCCCGAACCATTTGCCTTTGATGTTTGCACTTAATCCAATGCAGTAATTGTTCACGCATTATGGGCACTGTTTTGTCTATTGGCTGAGCAGACGTGTTTTATGTCTTGTAGCCCTCTATTTCCCATTAAGATATACATCACCTCTCCAATGATCGGCTCATTTTCAATTACCAGTACTGTTCTTTTCATGACCATAGCAAAACAATTTTCACGCCATGGTAAATAAAACCACCAACATTTTTGCGTGTTTAGTATACATGGAATTAACAGGTTTTGGAGGAAGCTGCCATTGGTGTACCGAAGCTATTTTTCGCTCCCTGCGCGGGGTAGAGAAGGTAGAACAAGGGTGGATTGCCACTGATGGTGATGGTAAAGACTTTTCAGAAGCTGTTATTGTTCATTACGAGCCAGCCATTATATCGCTCCCGACATTGATCGAGGTGCATTTATATACCCATAGCTGTACCGCTCAGCATTCTATGAGAGATAAATACCGCTCAGCCATTTACACATTTAATGACACCCAAAGTGTTACAGCCAAAAAAGCTATCAATGATCTGCAAGCAGAATTTAAAGAACCGATCATCACGAAAGTAATTCCATTCGGTGAATTTAAACTGAACGAGGAACAGTACCTGGACTATTATTACCGAGACCCGGACAAACCATTCTGCCGCAACATCATTTATCCCAAACTTCAATTACTGCTCCGGCAATTCGGCGATCGGATTGGGCCTGGAATTCGTTAATCTATAATACAATATTTAGACCTTGTACGGTAATGATTTGGTGCTGATATATTTACCAATATCTGTAAGCAACGCACAGCCACTATTCCATCTTTTAACCTGATTTATCCGTTTTATATCCGGTCTGTTTTTGATCTCGAGATCGGGCTGATAGTAATCCGTCATTACGGCTTTCATCGCATTATGGATATCAGATGTAGTTCCTTCTAATATCACATGATGGTTGGATACTACAAGATCAACCAATGCATTTGCCATGCTCGCTACATAATACGGACAGTCCCAATCATGGCGATAAGGAGCATCCCCTTTAATATTTACTTTTTGCAACGGGTGCGACAGATCTTCAATTATCTCAGCTATTGCATCCCCAAATACATTCGAATACTCGGCAATAAAATGGTTCCACCATCGTGGGTGTTGCGGCAGTTCTTTTAGCAGGGTATCGCACACCAGAACACGCGTAGGAAAATCGGGGTTTACCGGGTCCATAATTACCAGGGAAGCCCCAAAATGCCCCTCATGAGCCGAGTGCCTGCTATATATCACAAAAAATTGAAGGTCGGTTTTACCTTGATCCTTTAAGCCAGCCATTAATAGCTTAATTTCACACAAACGTTCTTCCAAAAATCCCCGTTTAAAAAGCACGTGTAAATTACCGTTAACTTCGGTTGTACAACGCCTGCTGTTTTCGTCAAAAACATTTCCGTTGGCCGGCCTGCTCACAAAATAATTACCACTGTTATATCTTACCAACTCAGAATCGGCCGGATAGGTGCTAATATCTGCAATATCCCCTGCTTCGGTTTGTTTATTGGGTTGAACGGAGCGAAAAGGGACATGCGTCAGTTCACTTTCCATTCTGCGTGCGAGATTATATATGCGCTGCTCCACCCGAGCCAATAACGGCTCGCCATTTATCGGATCGAAATAAACCTGTTCAACGCTCCGCCCTAAGTGTGACGCGATGGCTTGGTTTTTCAGCAATTCCTGCATTGGGTGATGGGTGCTCAAAAAGAAATCACGCAATGCATCATCAGCAAGGTATTTAACTACAGGTTGCTTAAATAGCAGCAAGGTGTTATTCTCCCCTTCGGTAACCCATCTACACAAAAATTTATAAACATTGCGTTCAAACCTACGGTTAGCCTTTATAGCAAGTTTAAGGGCTCGAGAACAATGGTCCATTAATTAATGCATGGGGAAATAATGCACGGTAAGCTACGAAGATTATTGACATGAGCATAGTGGTTAAATAAATAAAATTCAGTTAGTATGATTATATATTGTCGTACTCCAAACATTGTATAACCCGCTGGGTTGTAAAGATATATTTAATTATATATTAAATATATAAATTAAAAATCAACAATATCTATGAAAAAAGAGACTGGAACTGAACCGAAATTCAATGCCTTGGAAACGCCCGAAGATGATAATGCCATACTGGAATTATTCAAGGACGGCATCATGGACATTTATTGGGCCGAAAATCACCTGGTAAAAAATCTCCCAAAGATGATCGCAGCTGCGACCTCCAAAGACCTAAAAAAGGCTATTGAAAATCACCTTGAAGAAACGAAAACCCATGTAGCAAGACTGGAAGATATCTTCGGTTTGCTGAATGAAAAAGTTTTGGCGAAAAAGTGTGATGCGATGGAAGGTTTAACTAAAGAAGGGGAAGGAATAATTGAAAGCACTGAGGCAGGCACTGATGCACGGGATATAGGAATAATCCTGGCCTCACAAAAAGTGGAGCATTATGAAATTGCTACCTATGGAGGATTGGCTGCGTTGGCAACTCACTTAGGCCTCGTCGACGTAGCCGGATTGCTTAACAATACCCTGACAGAGGAGAATACTGCAGACAAAAAATTGACTGATGTAACCAAAACGATAATTAAAAAAGCATAACCATGGTCAAAAAAAATATCAAACCCGCTATTGAGCCTAACAACTTAAAAAGCGAACAATTGGGCCAGTTCAGAGATGATGCCAGCGGACAATTGATGACCACAAACACCGGCACAAGGATAAATGATGATCAAAACTCACTGAAAGCGGGCGACCGGGGCCCTTCGTTGCTTGAGGATTTTATCCTGCGCGAAAAAATAACACATTTCGATCATGAGCGCATTCCGGAACGGGTGGTACATGCCCGCGGCTCGGGCGCGCATGGGGTTTTTAAGTTGTATGAAAGCCAATCTGCGGTTACCAAGGCATTGTTTTTAAATGATACGAAAACGGAAACACCCGTGTTTGTACGTTTCTCTACCGTGGCCGGTTCCAAGGGCTCAACCGATCTTGCCAGGGATGTACGTGGTTTTGCTGTACGTTTTTATACGCAGGAAGGTAATTTTGATCTTGTTGGCAATAACATGCCTGTATTTTTTATTCAGGATGCTATAAAATTCCCTGACCTGATCCACGCGGTTAAGCCGGAACCGGATAACGAAATACCGCAGGCAGCATCAGCGCATGATACTTTCTGGGACTTTATTTCATTGATGCCTGAATCCGCTCACATGATCATGTGGGCTATGAGCGACAGGGCATTACCCCGCAGCTACCGTATGATGGAAGGTTTCGGCGTGCATACTTTCCGGTTTGTAAATGCAGACGGCGTAGCCAGTTTTGTGAAGTTCCATTGGAAGCCATTACTCGGTGTACACGCCGTTGCTTGGGATGAGGCGCAAAACATATCAGGTAAAGATCCGGATTTCCACCGTCGCGATCTATGGGACGCTATCGAAAGTGGCGCTTTCCCTGAATGGGAACTGGGCGTACAGATCATACCAGAAGCTGATGAGTTCAAATTTGAATTTGACCTGTTGGATTCAACCAAGTTAGTACCTGAAGAATTGGTACCAGTACAACGTATCGGTAAAATGACGTTAAACAGAAATCCGGATAATTTCTTTGCCGAAACAGAACAGGTCGCTTTTCATTTAGGCCACATCGTACCCGGTATTGACTTTACTAATGACCCATTGCTACAGGGCCGCTTATTCTCTTACACAGATACCCAGCTATTGCGTTTAGGCGGTCCGAACTTCCAGGAAATTCCGATAAACAGACCCGTTGTACCTGTTTATAATAACCAGCGCGACGGGCATATGCGACAGGCGATCAATAGCGGCAAAACGAGTTATCACCCTAATAGTCTTAACGGAAATTCGCCGGATCAGGCTAAAGCGAGTGAAGGTGGTTTTGTAAGTTACAACGAGCGTATCGACGCCAGCAAGATAAGGGCAAGAAGCAAAAGCTTTTTGGATCATTTCAGCCAGGCCAGGTTGTTTTTCAACAGCCAGTCGGACCCTGAAAAAAATCACATTGCTGATGCATTAAGCTTTGAATTGGGTAAGGTTAAAACCATAGCCATTCGCGAGCGAATGCTAGGCATATTATCGCTGATTGATAAAAGCCTTGCTGCAGAAGTGGCCTATGCTTTGGGCTTACACATACCTATACCGGAACTCCCCATCAATAAAAGTATTCCCGCTGATGCGCTAGTTGAGGACTATGAATCGGTACAGGTTGAAAGTACCTTAACCCAATCAGATGCATTAAGCATGGCCGGTACGATAAAAGATAGCATCCGGACCCGTAAAGTGGCTATACTCGCAGCGGATGGCGTGGATGAAAAATCTTTAGGGATCATGAAGAAGGCAATAGAAGCCCAAGGCGGCACGGTTAACATTATCGCTCCGAGGCTAGGCTTTGTTACGTCGGTGAACGATCAGCAAATACAGGTTGACGAAAGCTTTTTAACGGCCGCTTCAGTGTTATTCGATGCGGTTTACGTGCCCGCAGGGGCCAACAGTGTTGCATCGATAGAAGCAGAAGCCGACGCCGTCCATTTTTTAAATGAGGCATTTAAACACTGCAAGCCTATTGCAGCAGACACGGGTGCGATGCAAGTATTGGAAAGCACCTATTTTAGCAAGAAGATAGAAAATGATGAAGGTGTTATCGTCGGCATAAGTCCGACTGAACTTGCGACTGAATTTATAGCGGCAATCAAGAAGCATCGCTTTTGGGAACGCGAAAAGCCAAGAAAGATACCAGCCTAAAGAAAAGCCCGTACGGGCTTTTCTTTTATCCTAATATCCGTAACGCTTCTTCATTATTCTGTTGGGCGGCAATGTCATAAACATTTAATCCGCGTATATCTGTAAGCGATTTATCGGCTCCGGCAAGCAGCAATAGCTGCAATATTTTATTTCTACCGAACATCGCGGCAAACATTAAGGCTGTCCCGCCATTGCCATGCATTTGATTCAGGTCAGCTCCCCTATTTATGAGTAATTGGGCAATGTCCTCATAACCCTTAAAGCAAACCCCCATCAGCGCAGTATTACCACCAAAATCTGTACCGTTCACATTTGCGCCATGGTCTAATAAAAAACTGACCGCTTCGATTTGATTGTTATAACAAGCGATGATTAGCGGCGTATAACCCTTAACATCCTGATATTCTAAATCCGCACCATGTTGCAACAACTCCTGCATCACCTCAATCTCACCCTTCCGGGCCGCGTGTATCAAAACTTCATTATAATTTACATTTCCCATTTTCATTTATTTCTAATGAATAAATAACTATTAAAATGCCGTTCAGTTTATAATATTATTATACTGATAAAATTCATTTCAAACAGAAATTATACAAAAATGCAAGTTTCTGATTTTTTAATAATTAATACTCTCATCTCTAAAACATTGAGCGTTATCAGACGTTGCATAATAAACAATTTATATCAGAATTTTCTGAATCTAAGTATCGGTTTTAAATCCCCCACCCGAATTTACCTTCCCTGAATTCATAAACTTCACAGCAATGGAAAATAATAAGGTAATTACGGGAATCTTCATCAATTCCGAAAAAAAAGAAATTTCTGTAATTAATTTAGAAAACAACATCCGGGCAGTATGCCCCTTAATTCATTGTGATAAACCATTAGAATTCAGGCTTGACGGACACGTTTTATTTCTTGATAAAGATTCGCTGGTATATAATAAAGAGAAGAAGTATCATTTTAGAATATATGAACTTCAGTTTGCCGGAAATGGCTTAATCTTAGGTAAAATAAAAGGCGGCGATTACATCAACGTGTCAAAATCTATTGATTGGGTAACAGAACGGGTTACTTTTTACCAACAATGAGTTTCATTGCTAATCACTTATGCAGCATCAGTTTTATATAGTTTGTATATTGTTAGGTAATTCGGTTATTTAGCCTATCTTTATAAAAAACCACTTCTCACCCATCTACTGTTACTTAGACTTTACCAGGTTTGCTGACTTGTAATTTTTAAGCTTTACGCTACTAATTACCAACAAGCAAATGAAAAATATTCACTGCAAATATTATCGCGTTTTTGAAAATTCTCCTGCTATTCAGGAGATATCTGTTATTGATTTAAAACCTGCTTTAAAAGTACGGTTTAATAATGGAATGCCTACAAAAATGGCAAAAGGCAATAACCGGATAATTAATAAGTACTCCCTTTTACCACTAAAAGACAGGTTTTACGAATACACAGATAAGATTAACGCGATGGAAAAAGCCAAGAAAAACGCGCTACGTTATATCAATGCATTAACAACACAAATAACTATCGGCATAAACTCTCTAAAAAAATACCGGGAAGAGTATTATACTGAACTTAACCTTACACTAATTGACAGCAACATCAGAAAGCTCGAAAGAGAAATGAACATTAAATAATTAATTTTAATATGAGTAAAGATAAAGGCAGTAAAAACGTTAAAAAAGCCCCGGCGGTTAATGGTAAAAAATCAACTTCCGACTATCAGTCCGAAAAATCAACAGTATCTAAAATTATACCCATACCTGCAAAAAAGAAATGATGATTGATTAAACTTAAATAATCCCACGAACGAAAAGATAAGTCCCTCAATTAGTATTTTACGTCGAAAACCAGAGTGATATTATGAGGTATATATTTTGTCATTGATGATAATTTCATTTATGATGGGCTATTAACCGACAACATACGTAGGAAGGTTACGGGTGACTGGATAGCTGTAAGTGAGAAAATTCATATTTTTATTACATACGTGCATAGAGCCGGGGATGAAAGAAGAACTTCAGGGAACTTGCTAAACAGGCACAAGCCTTTAAACAGCGGAAATACCTTGTAGAAGTACCGACAACACTGATCGGTATGGTAGAGATGCAGATGTTCGAGATGAAACTCAAACAACGCGACCTCGCACAAAAACTGAACATAAGCGATTCCAAACTTTCGCTGATCATGAACGGGAAACAAAAACCGGGTGTTGACTTTTTAAAGGCGGTACACGCACAGCTTCATATCGACGCCAACTTCTTGTTAGAACATGCTTAAAAACAAGTTTGTTCTATCAGGCATCGGCAAACGCATCTGCCTGATACACCGGCACTAATATGATCAGACAATTTAGCGGCTGAATACTAAAATGGTCTGTATTCTGGTTGTATGGCCTTTGGTCAAATTTAATGTCAATCATTACCTTTAACGCAGGTATTACTTGAACATATTTTTGTTTGTCTTCATTAATTTCATCGTCCATAAATCCGTTTTCACTGTTAAAAATGCTTTACTATATTCTCCAATCGATCGGAATCTAATATCCCTATCTCTAAAAATCTAACCCTAATATATAATACTAATATTTTTAGTATTATATTTGTACCTGTATTATCATGCAGGAGTTTTATATCGATGTCGAATTACACCGGGGACTGACCCGGATACAGGTGGATGAGGTACCACCCGAGGCCTGGGCTATGCCCGGCTCTCCGCAATTCATCATTGAATACCACACCGCGGCGGGTTTCCTTACACTCACTCTGCAACTGGAAAGTGGCATATGGTCTACCGATGAACTTTACTTGCTAAGCCCGGATGAGGTTAAAGCGATCGGTTCGGCGATCAGCAACCATATGATCGTGAGCCTGACGGCTTACATGGGTCTGTTCATCCCACAATTCCGTAACCCCACTTTAAATTGATGAGCGTATGGAAACCAGCAAACAGATCATCAGTGAGCTTCGGCAGGCGCTTTTAAAATGGGAAGGCTATAAGCCACCGGTCAGCGGACAGCGCGGGCAGCTGGGGCTTGGCCCGCTGGAAAGTGTTTTCCCTAATGGAGTTTTTCCCAAAGGCAGCGTACACGAACTCGTTTGCGCCAGCAGCGAACAGGCCGCGGCTTCCGGCGGCTTTGTTTCGGGGATGTTATCCCTGCTGATGCCGCCGGGAGGTGTTTGTGTATGGATCGGCCGGGACCGGCGTTTATTCGCCCCTGCCCTCTCCCCTTTTGGCGTCCTGCCACACCAGGTGATCTTTATTGATCTGCTTAATGATAAGGATATACTTTGGGTGATGGAAGAAGCGCTTAAGTGTCCGGGACTGACAGCCGTGGTCTGCGAGTTGCGTGATATGGATTTCCGCCAGTCCCGGCGTTTCCAATTAGCGGTGGAACATAGCCGGGTGACGGGCTTCGTGCTGCGTAACGCGGCAGCCAAACCAGGTTCGACAGCCTGTGCCGCGCGCTGGCAGGTCAGTTCCCTACCCAGCGCGGAGCTGGACGGCCTGCCGGGTACAGGGTTTATCCGCTGGCAGGTGGAACTGCTCAAGGTGCGTAACGGGCAGACCGGCCGCTGGATATTGGAATGGCAGGAAGGACAATTCGTTCCTGTTAGTGAGATCGTAGTACAGGAAGAAAGGCAGGTAGGTTGAGCAATGCAAAAGCGATTTATGGTGATCTGGTTCCGGCATTTGCTGACGGACGGACTGGCGAAGCGACGGCATGAACTCAGGGAACTGCCTTTTGTGCTGGCTGCGCCGCAAAAGAACCGTATGGTCATTATAGCCGCCAGTTTGTTGGCGGAGCGTGATGGCGCCTTTACCGGTATGGCGGTCGCTGATGCGCGGGCGGCGGTTGCGGACCTGCTCGTTATGGATGAGCTGCCCGGACAAGCTTTTAAACTCCTGCGTTTATTGGGTTTGGGTTGTATACGCTATACCCCTATCGTCTCGGTCGACCTGCCGGATAAGCTCATACTGGACATTACCGGCTGCGCGCACCTTTGGGGTGGTGAAAGGGAATACCTGAAAGAGATCGTACTGAAACTACGCGCGGCAGGCTTTGATGCCCGGGCGGCGATCGCCGATACCATCGGTACCGCCTGGGCTGTAACACGGTTCGGTCTAAAGCATCCTGTTGTGCCTTCCGGCGGGCAGGCGGCGGCCATCTCCACTTTATCACCCGCAGCTTTACGGCTGGAAGATGATGTATTTGATCGCTTACAAAAGCTGGGATTTAAACATACGGGGCCTTTATTGGACTTGCCCACTTCAGTGTTGCGGCGGCGTTTCGGACAGGGTTTGCTGCTACGTATCGACCAAGCGCTGGGACGTGCGGAAGAATACCGTGAGCCTTTGGTGCCGCCGGTGCCTTATGCCGAACGGCTCCCCTGCCTGGAACCGGTCCGCACGGCACAGGCGATAGAGATCGCTATAGAAAAACTACTGTCAGCCTTATGTTCCCGTTTGCAGGCTGAAGGCATGGGTCTGCGTAAAGCCTTTTTAAAATGTCATCGTATAGATGGTAAAAAGATTCAAGTAGGCATTTCTACCACCAAGGGCTCTCATAGTGTTTCACATCTGTTTAAATTATTCCAGTTACAGATCGGTAAGATAGACCCCGCCCTCGGTATCGAGCTATTCGTATTGGAAGCGCCCAGCGTTGAACCCATGGAAACGGTGCAGGAACAGCTTTGGGCGGAAGCCAAAGGTCTTGGCGATGACGCCCTGGCGGAACTGCTGGACCGTATCGCAGGACGGGTCGGCGCACAGGCCATACAACGGTTTTTGCCTGTGGAGCATCACTGGCCGGAACGGTCGATTAAGCTGGCTTCATCACTGACCGAACAGCCGGAAACGGACTGGCCACGGGCGATGCGGCCTATCCGTTTGCTTCGGAACCCGGAACCCATTGAAGTAATGGCGTTGATACCGGATCATCCGCCAAAGGTATTTGTACATAAAGGCAAAAGGCATATCGTCGCTAAAGCGGACGGCCCGGAACGCATCGGGCGGGCATGGTGGCAGGACTGCGGTGAACACCGGGATTATTATGTAATAGAAGACAACGCAGGGCAGCGTTACTGGCTGTTCCGCTCGGGGCATTATGACGGCGGGGATGCCCGCTGGTACCTGCACGGATATTTTGCATAGGCAATAGATAAAGGGGGCAATAAATAATGATGGATTACGCGGAATTACAGGTCACGTCGAACTTCAGCTTTTTGCGCGGCGGTTCGCACCCGGAGGAACTGGTTGAACAAGCCTTGGTTTTAGGATATTCCGCTATCGCCATTACGGATCGTAATTCACTGGCCGGTATCGTACGGGCGCACATGGCGGCGAAAAAAGCGGGCATCCGTTTTATCCCCGCCTGCCGCCTGGATCTAATGGATGGCAGCAGTTTACTGGCCTACCCGACCGATCATGCGGCCTATGCGCGTTTGTCCGCTTTGTTAACGCTGGGCAACTTGCGCGCCGAGAAAGGAAAGTGCATCTTATATAAGGCTGATGTCTATCAGCATGCGGAAGGCATGTTATTCATGGCCATTCCGCCGGAAAAACTGGGGGCACGGTTTGAACTGGATGCCGGTTTTTTAGCGGATCTGGCTGAATATCGAAAGCAGTTCGGGGCTTCATTGTACCTGTCCACTTCTTTTACCTATGAAGGGCAGGATGCCAAACGCCTGTTCCGCCTGGCAGAAACGGGTGTACCATTGGTGGCCACGGGTGATGTTCATTACCATATAGCGGAACGCCGGGAATTACAGGATGTCCTCACCTGTATACGTGAAAAATGCACCATCCATAACGCGGGCTTTAAGCTCCATCCTAACGCGGAGCGTTATCTTAAACCACGGGATGAAATGCACCGGCTCTTCCTGCGCTACCCTCAAGCGCTGGATAACGGGCTGATTATCGCTGACCTTTGCCGATTTTCACTTGATGAACTGAAATACCTGGAACCGGAAGAAAAACCGGTTGATGGGCTAAGTTCCCAGCAGCGCCTGGAGCGGCTGGCTTGGGCGGGCGCCAAAGAGCGCTTTGGCGACCCGGTTCCGGAAAAACAGGTACAGCAGATCAACTTCGAACTGGATTTCATCGCGCGGCGAAAGCTCGCCTGGTATTTCCTGCGGGTTTACCGGTATACCCAAAAGGCGGAAGACCTGGGCATCCTGCACCAGGGGCGTGGCTCGGCAGCTAATTCGACGGTTTGTTATTGCCTGGGTATTACGGCTGTGAACCCGGCCAAATCCCGTTTGCTCTTTTCCCGTTTCATGTCGGATGCAAGGGATGAATGGCCCGACATCGATGTCGACTTTGAGCATGAACGGCGGGAGGAGATCATCCAATTTATTTATAATGACTACGGGCGTGACCGCGCGGCGATCGTGGCCACGGTGACGCAGGAGCGGCATAAGGGCGCCATCCGGGATGTGGGTAAGGCGATGGGGCTTTCGGAGGATACGATCAAACGGATCGGCGGGACGATCTGGGATTTTTCCGAGGAGGGTTTTGATGAGCAGCGCCTGCGCGACCAGGGATTGAACCCTAAAGATCCGCTCATCTATAAAGTATTGCAGCTGACCAGCCAGCTTATTGGGTTTCCCCGGCAGTTGGGGCAACATACCGGCGGTTTTGTGATCACCGAGGGAAAACTATCGGATCTCTGCCCGGTCATGAATGCGCGGATGGCCGAGCGGACTCAGGTGGAATGGAACAAGGATGACCTGGAGGATCTGGGTATCCTGAAAGTGGATGTATTGGGTTTGGGTATGCTGACCATGATCCGTAAGGCTTTTGATTTAGTCCTGCAGCATCATGGCAGAAAACTGACGCTGGCCAATGTACCGCAGGATGACCCTTTGGTTTATGAAATGATCTGCCAGGCGGATACGATCGGGGTGTTCCAGATCGAGAGCCGGGCGCAGATGTCGATGCTGCCGCGCTTGAAACCACGTGAGTTCTATGACCTGGTGATCGAGGTGGCGATAGTAAGGCCCGGGCCGATACAGGGGGATATGGTTCACCCCTACCTGCGGCGGCGTAATAAGGAGGAAGACCCGGAATATCCTAAGCCGGAACTGGAGGAAATATTAAGCCGCACACTGGGTGTACCGTTATTCCAGGAGCAGGCCATGGAGATCGCGATCGTCGCGGCGGGGTTCACCCCGGGTGAGGCGGATCAGTTACGGAGAAGCATGGCTTCCTTTAAAGCGAACGGGAAACTGCACCTCTATGAAAAGAAGATGGTGGAAGGGATGACCGCACGGGGTTATGAAGAGGACTTCGCCCGACGGGTATTTAAGCAGTTGCAGGGGTTTGAGGGTTATGGCTTCCCGGAAAGCCACGCGGCTTCCTTCGCTTTGCTGGTCTATATATCCTCCTGGCTCAAATATCATTATCCGGATGTGTTTTGCGCCGCGCTACTGAACAGCCAGCCTATGGGTTTCTACCAGCCGGCGCAGATCGTGCAGGATGCCCAAAGGCACGGTGTACTGGTGTTGCCTGTAGATGTGAACTATTCGGAGTGGGATAACACACTGGAGCAAAAGGGCGGCAAATACCTGGCAGTTCGCTTGGGTTTCCGCGAGGTCAAGGGTTTAAAGGAGGAAGATATGCTGGCGCTGGTTACCATGCGTTATGAAGGTTATAATCATATTGACCAGTTACGTGCCGCGGGCGTACCGGAAGCGGCGCTGGAAAAGCTGGCGGACGCGGATGCTTTCCGTTCCATGGGCGCTGATCGCCGCACAGCCTTATGGGAGGTTTCCGCATTGGCCGACCGGCCCGTCGGCTTGTTTGACGGGCAGTTGTCGGAAACCGTACTGGAAGAAACCGTTCCCCTGCCGCTAATGACCCGCGGCGAACATGTTGTGCAGGATTATGTATCGACGGGATTATCTTTAAAGGATCACCCGGTGGGTCTGCTGCGTGTGCAGCTGGCGAGTTTCCGCAATATCCGGGTCAGTGACCTAAGCAATTATAAGGATGGTGATTCCGTGCGTTTGGCGGGCCTGATCACGGTACGGCAACGGCCGGGTACGGCCAAGGGCGTACTATTCATGACGCTGGAGGATGAAACAGGCTCGGCGAACCTGGTGGTCTGGCAGCAGTTGTTCGATAAATACCGCAAGGAGATCGTGCAGTCCAAATTATTGATGGTTGCCGGTAAGCTACAGGTCGCTAACGGGGTAACGCACCTGGTGGTCAAACAGTGTTTCAACCTGACGGCGTTGCTGAGCGGCCTGACGAGCGCTGATCTGCCGCAAACCCTGGCGCGCGGTGATGAGGTTACCAAACCGATTGATTATGATGGCCGGTCGACGGCTCCTGTTTCAGACGCTTTTCATAAAGGGCGGAATTTTCATTGAAGGCATGTCGTTAGATATACATCCCTCTCCTAAATCAGCCTATATATTGCAGCCTTCAAACAATTATATAACGCCAAGATTAGTAGTTCCGGACACAGCACGTGGCGGGCAAGTGATATGTAGCCGTTTACCTGTTTGATAGATACAAAAAAAGTCTATGGAAAATACTATTTACGCTGCGCGTCACAAAAGGGCTGGTTTCGCTCATCTGGTCTTCAAGGAAGATGTCCGGTTTGTTCTGCATTTAGCCGAACAGTATTTGATCTCGTGCCATACTTTTTCCCATTTTTTGCGCCAACTGAAAGGACGGCCGCAAACGGCGCAGATCTTTTGCGGAAGATCGCGTTTTTTAACCCCTTTCATTTTTCCATCGTTTTTTCATAGCGGCGTAGACCGGGTTTGCTTCGGCTGCTTTCCAGCTTCGATAGAAGATAGCTGCGCCTTCGGCTTTTTCGGTTTCGCCGGTGCCGCGTTGTAGTCGCTTATAGTCCTGCTCTTTATCATACTTTTTGCCGCCTTTGTAATTGGCGTAGCGTCTGGCGCGGGTATAACCCATTTGCAAGTATTTGCGGGCCATATCGGCACCGACGAAGTCGCCTGTTTTTAGGTAAGCTTCGAACAATTTGGAGATAGCCTTGCTGCTTTCGGTCGCAATCTCGGGAGTTCTGAAACGCCAGTGCGTGCCGATCTCGCTTTTGTAGGGTTCGCAGATCAGCACGCCCTGTTCGCCTTTGCCGACGCAGTACAGTTCCGGGTGCGCGCGGTAATCGATATCCGCTTTCCACGGGTAAGCGCTATTGTCGAAGTCCAAATAGCTGGGTTTGGGCATTAGTTCTGGCGCAGCTTGGCTTCCATACTCTGGGTAGTGTGCGGTACGGCCATCAGGCGTTCTTTCTGGATAAGCTTACCGGTCGAGCGGCAGATGCCATAGGTCTTGTTGCCGATGCGCACGAGTGCGGCTTCGAGTTGTTCGATGAATTTCTTCTGACGGGCGGCCATTTGATAAACGGTTTCTTTTTCTAAGGTCGCTGCATCGTCTTCAAGGGCTGCATAGGCTCCGCCGTTATCATCGCCGTTGCTGGCGCTGCATCTAATGTGGCCATAAGATCCTTGTATTCCTGCTGGGCGACAGCCATTTTGGATAGGATAATGGCTTTGAATTCGCTGAGTTCGGTATCTGAGTAGCGGTTAGGTTTGGTGAGTGTGTTTTCCATGCTGCTACAAACCTGAAATCGGGCAAATAGTTTTGATGATCTGTCATCGTCGTGGCATAGCCCGGCCTGTTCTTATTTGTTGAGCGTGATATACACGTTCAACTGGATGAGATCATCGACGAGTTTCTTTTCCAGCCAGCTGGCGTTCTTTCCGATACCGAAGTCTTTACGGCTAATGTTGAAAGTGGCTTCCCACTGGCCATTGGTTTGGCGATAGAAAAAGCTGATGGATTTGGTGATATTCCTTATCGTAAGGTTGCCGCTGATCTGCTGTCCTTTTACTTTGGTAATGACGAAGCTGGCCATTGGATACGTGGCGGTCTCCAATTCTTCATGCAGGTGTTTGGTCAGGGCGTTGAGGGGTACGGTCTCGTGTGCCGGGATATCGGTGACTTGCAGGCTGCGCATATCGATCACAAAGTGACTGCCTGTCAGGTGGTCTTGCCTGGTGTCGAGTTTGATAGATTTAAATTTGAGTATGCCTTCGTGTGAGCCGATACCGCGGAGTTTGGTGCCTTTCCAATAGACGACTGAGCCATTGGTCTTAGTCTGAGCGGCGATTTGCGTATTGGTACGGATCTGCAAGCACAAAGCGAGCAGGATGAATAGTTTAGTCATAGTCGGGGATATTTAAGCCTAGGATAATGTCTCGGTTGACGGTGTTGTTGGTTATGAGCAGGGTGTCCTCTCCCCCATACAGCTTACGATTTTTGAGTTTGTAGAGTAATGCATCACCTTTAAAATGCCACTCCTCGATGTAGTAATATTTGCCGTTAGGTTCGAATATTGTGGCATGGATATGAGCGGGTTCGCTCCTTGATGGATACGTACCGGGTTTGAGCGTGTAGAAAATATAGCGCCCGCTCCTGTCGGTCTTGATCCAGCCACGCAGTTCACCATGGCGTCTGGCCCAGCCGGTGGCATTGGCTGTTCTGGCGTAAAGTCCGGCCTGGTTGGTGTGGTAGATGTAGAGGATGACGTTGGTGGCGGGTGTCTTGCCGTCACTTTGGTAGATGGTACCGGTTAGTTTGAGTTTAGGGCCGGGGCGGTCGTAGTCGGGTAAGGTGTCGATGGGGTTTAGCTGTTTGTTACCGTATTCAAATACGGCTTCACAGCCTTCACAGGGTCCTCCTTTGAGTTGGTGTTGGGCTTTGAGCGTTTGGGTGGCGAGTCCGAGTGTTAGAATAATGAATATAGTTCGTAGTGATCTCATGCCGCAAACCTAAAGCGTTTCAAGGCGAGTTTGAGCCGGTATCGTGTGCGGATTGGCTGAGTGGAGGACTTTAGTGGCCCAGTCGTTGACGGAAGTTTTGCTGTAGCTGCGGCTGATGCGGAGCATGGTGCCGTTTTTCAGTTTAAGGTCGTAATCGCCGTTTAGGCGGGAGGTATAGCTTTCGACTTCTTGTAAATTAACAATAGTGGAGCGGTGTATGCGGACGAACTTTTCGGGATCAAGCTGGGTCTGGATGGCTTGCAGGGAAGAACTGATGAGGTGTTTTTTGCTTTGGTTATGTACGGCAATGTAAGGATCATCGGCTATAATGAAATTGATATCTTTTACATCTAGAGTAATATTTTGCTTGCCGGTCTGAAAGGTCATTCTTTCTGGATATTCCGTTGTCACATTAATTGTCTTCGCATTTACCGGGTAGGTCGTTTTCAAAAAGCGGAATGCCAGAGCCAGGCTTATATAGACCGCCAGGTATTTGTAAGTATCTTCAGCCAGCGCGTGTTTGATCAGTTCGATCAATCCATAGGTATGCGTAAATGTGGTATACGAGATGAGAAAGACGATGGCCGCGTAGGTGAAGACATGCATCATTGCCGCGACGAGGGGCATAAGCCACCAATGGAGTTGGATGCGTTTCGTTTGGGTGACCAGCGGGATACCGATGATAAAGGGCAGCCAAAAGGCTTTGAATAAGAGTGATTCGGATAGGTAAAAGCCCTGGTTAAGCAGGCGGGCCTGGATGTAATCCTGGATAATACCGGCCGCGATAAGGATGACAATCGACCAAATAATAATGGATCGCCAACGTGCTTTGGGTATTGGCCAGCTCAGCTGCATGCTGCAAATTAAGTTTTTTTCGATAAATTTAGAAGTAATAGCTTGCGAGAGGCTGGATTGTGCGGGACAGCTGGTTCACCTGCGCTATGCGCGCTATCGCGCACGTCGCTGCGATTCACCCGCTTTTCCCCGCAGGAGCAACCGCCGCGGTTTTGGTTGCGCTTCGCCAGCGCAGGAGGCTAGCGCCTACCTTGCGCTGACCAAAATCATGGCCGTTGCGTGCAATCTTAATTGAAACGGACTTCGTCGATGAGGTTGATTAGGAATACGATATTGCCATCAATATGGTACCCGCGATCAAAACACATTTTATAGGTACGTTGTCCCGTTGTGTATTCGCTGGTAAAATATCTCAGGTTAAGACCGTAATTGAAATGCCAAAATACCTATGATTATCTACCTATTGCATTGATTTATTGTTCGTTATACAAATAAATTATCTTTATTCGACACCTAAACGGCTACCTTAATATAAAAGCAAATTGTAGCAAACTGAAAATCAAGATGGTACAAGCTGAATTTCAAAGCTGACCAGGCGCATACGGTATGATCAACAGCATGAACCGTCAGCATTGGTAAAGAATCTAAGTTCATTAATGATTACCTGTGATGCAACCTATTGTTTATTTTTGAACATATGTTCGAGGTCTTCGAGAAATATCTGCGTGAATTTGCTGACATCTCCGACGAGGAAATAGATCAGATCAAAAAGGTTGCGCAGATAAAAAATATCCGCAAATGGCAATCAGTACTTCACGATGGTGAGGTTTGGAGATCCATGTGCTTTATTGCAAGCGGATGTTGCAGGCTCTATCGTTACGACAAAAATGGCACCGACCATACGGTACGTTTTGGTGTGGAGCACTGGTGGATGACCGATCCGGAAAGTTATAATCACGGCACACCCTCTGAATATAATATTGAAGCTTTATCAGCCAGCACGGTGATCGTATGGAATAAAGAAGACTGGGAGAAGTTATTGACCGCAATCCCGCCATTTAAACTGTTTTATGACCGCCTGAACGCGAAAGCATTTGAAACAAGTCAGCAAAGGATATTTTCGCTGATCAGCAGTCCTGCCGAAGAACGCTACCTAGAATTTCAAAAAACGTATCCAAAAGTTTTCAATAAAGTTCCGTTACACATGGTAGCATCCTATTTGGGTATTTCCAGGGAAACACTCAGCAGGATCAGAAAGGATTTTGTTAAGCGAACAAAAAATCCTTCGGTTTGACCCGAAGGGTTTTGATATTAAAAGAACACTGCGCAGCGTTATAAGCACATTATAAACTCGGATGCAGATCACGAACTGTACTGACGCTTTCCAACAATGAAGCAATGTGAAGGATCGTTGATTCTGCTAACCAGCTTCCCACGATCTGTATATTGATGGGTAATCCTGCTTTACTTGTTCCGAAACGCATGGAAATGCCGGGCAAACCAGTAACATTTAGCGGAACGGTAGCGCCTTGTAAGTAGGTTGCATCTACCGTTTGACCATCGATCACGAATTCAGACTCGCCATGTTTGTGAGCCGGTATCGGCAAAACATGGGTTATCAAAGCATCATAGCGTTGAAAATATTCTGCGTAACCATCCCTGATTCGTTCTGCCGCCTGTTCAGCATCGATATAATCATCCATGTTGGTAACTGGCAATGATAACATCGTTTTGGCCATTTTATAAATTTCACTATCGCTGCGACCGGCAGTGGCCTGGCGGAAAGCGGGTTTCATTTCCATCACGTGCAAGCGATTAAAAACGTCCAAAGCGAAGTCTTTTTCCAAAGCCGGTATACCAACGGCCTCTACAAAAATACCAAGATCTTGTAACGCTTTTGCAGCAGCCCTTACCGTGGCCGTAACTTCTGCATCTACAGGTCCAAATCCAGGCCCCACCATCCAGCCGATACGTAATGGGCGATACGGGAACTGCGCTATACCAATGTTGTAGTTCGCGTTGGTGGAAGAAAGGGCATCATGACCATCCGGCCCAGCTAATTGTGAAAAGGCTAATCCGAGATCGCGAATACTTCTTGCCATCGGACCAACGTGCCAAAAACGGCGAGGCGCCCTTGGCCAGATCCCGGTCATCGGGATACGGCCAAGGGTCGCCTTCAGCGAGACGATACCTGTTTGTGCAGCCGGGCCACGAACCGAGATCGCGAGGTCTGTTCCCAAACCTATCGGTGACATGCCTGCTGCTATTGCGGCTGACTCACCACCACTGGAGCCGCCAGGTGTACGTAACAGATCCCAGGGATTGTTTGATCTTCCCGATAAAAGGTTATCACTTTCGATCCAATAAGAAAATTCGGGCAAATTCGTTTTTGCTAATAATATACCTCCTGCCTTTTTCATACGCGCCACACTTGTGGCGTCTTCTTGAGGAATACGACCTTTAAAGATAGGTGAACCTCGCTGTGTAAGGGTGTTTGCTGTGTCAATGGAATCTTTAACGGTAAAGGGTACGCCATGCAAAGGGCCTAATTCATCTCCGCGCATTACTGCTGCTTCCGCTCTTTTGGCTTCATCAATTGCTGTATTCGCGATGGAAACGATCGCATTGATCTCCGGGTTTAGTGCTGCGATACGATCAAGGTGTGCTTTCACCACTTCAACGGGAGATATTTCTTTTTTTCGGATTAGTTCAGCCAGGGAACTTGCATCCTGGTAGAATAAAGGGGCATTATTGCCTGATGTCGTTTTCATATATTTAATTATTGATGTTAAATAATGTGCGCTTTCCTTTGAAGTGCATGACACAAAATTGCAGGTAGAGACGTAAGTAAAACGAAGTAGTTTGACGCAATTTGAGAGTGACATTTGTCAATCTTTTACTTCTGCTTGCTGATCTGTTGAATAACCGGAGACCGCATAGCATCGCGATCGAAAGATCTTATAATCGTAAGCTTAAAATCGTTTTGCACGGGTCAGTCGCATCGCCCCGAGGTTAAAAAGCAAAAGATTGATTTTGTTAACTTTGCCGGATGGCAGATCAAGATGCGATTGAAATTCCCGGACTTAACCTGGCCGACCTGAGACTTAAAGGTTTCAAAGTCCATGCTATACCTGCATCAACAGATGTTCCGGTCAGAGCAGGACGGCGTGACTTTTATAAAATGGGTTTGGTCGACGGCGACATGACCATCAATTATGGTGGCGAACTCCTGGACATCAAGGGAACCGTTCTCTTTTTCGTTAATCCAAGGGTTCCGCATGCTCTTGTTCGCCGTATCAACCGCACCAGAGGTTACGCCTGCATTTTTACCGAAAGCTTTCTCCCCGGACGTGAACTACAGGATTCCCCGCTTTTCCGGACCGGCGATAACCCTGTAGTACCATTGAATGCCGACCAAGCCGGGTTTATGACCGCGCTGTTTGAGAAAATGCTGGCTGTTTACGAGGGGGACTATTTACATAAGGGCGACCTCATCAAAAACTGCATTTCACTTATTATCCACGAGGCCCTGCGAATACAACCCGCACAGCATACTTTTGCATTTAAAAACGGAGCAAGCCGCATCGCGCATCTGTTCAGCGATCTGCTCGAAAGGCAATTCCCCATAGAGCGAAGTACCGAACCGCTTCGATTACGCAGCCCGCAGGACTATGCCAGCCACCTTACGTTACACGTTAATTACCTGAACCGGTCCGTCAGAGAAACAACAGGAAGATCCACCTCAGCGCATATAACAGCGCGGATAATTGCCGAAGCTAAAGCGCTTTTGCAGCATAGTGACTGGAGCGTTGCAGAGATCGCTTATGCCCTCGGTTTTGATTACCCGGCCTACTTTAACAATTATTTCAAGCGGCTGACCGGCAGCACGCCCAACTCCTTCAGGAAGGTTTGAAAATCATAATTATCGGTTTGATATTGATTGGTCTTACTCACATTTCCGCCGCAACTTTGCACTGTAACATTTAATCATCCATAATGAAAATTTTAGTAACAGGAGCAACAGGAAAAGTAGGCAGTCGCTTTGTGCCGCGCTTATTAGCCAAAGGCTATGACGTTTCAATATTGGTAAGGGATAGATCAAAAGCAGCTGAGCTGATCGGGCTGGGTGCTAAAGCTATTACCGGCGATCTGTTTGAACCATCCACTTTACCACCAGCTGTGGCGGGCATGGATGCCGTGATCCACCTGGCGGCACTTTTCCGGACATTTACCGACAACGAAGGCATTGTCAAAACAAATCGGGAAGGTAGTATTGCGTTAGCCCAAACCGCACGGGAAGCCGGTGTTAAGCGCTTTGTTTTTACCAGTACTTCCAACGTTTATGGTTCAGGCTACGGCAGACCTGCAAGAGAAGATGAGGAAGTAGATATTAACGATCCCCGTGCTTATGCTTCCAGCAAGATCGCGGCGGAAAGAGAACTGATCGGCATGCAGAAGAACCTTGGATTCGACGTACGTGTCCTGCGACTTGGTTTCGTGTATGGCGACAAAGATCCGCACATCGCTGAGATCATTCCCTATATCAAAAAACTTAATATGCGGGCTGGTTCACGCATGCACATGGTACATCACCTCGATGTTGCGCAGGCACTGATCCTGCTGCTTACCACTGAAGGGTTGGATGGGGAGATATTCAACGTCGCCGACGACGCCCCGATCACGCTGTATGAATTGGCTGATTCTGTCGGGAAAGCAGAAGAAACATTTGACGAAGCGGAAGATCTGCTCAATGACCCTTTCCAGGGAGTACAGGATATTTCGAAACTACGTAGTAAGACCGGTTTTCGTCCGTTGGTGCCAAGCTATCAAGTCGCCCGCGATCTTAATATTTTGTAGCTAAATACTAATCCGTTTAGGTTTGTTGAGAGTTTAGCCGCTTGCGGTGGCATGGGCAATTGGCTGTTTAGAATAAACAGTTTGCTACTTCATTTTTAACCTGTTACCATGTATTAGGATCACAGGTAAGATCAATCGCTGATCTAAAATAATCCTGAAATGAGAGCGGCAGCCGACGAATGTTGGCGGCCGCTTTTTATTAGCAGGCTCAATTTGGCAATGCAATACCGCAATACGGCAAAATAGAAAATTGATTTGATACAGACCTTTGATCCTAATAACAAATCTGAATATCATGGCAAACGAAGATAAAAGACGTCAGTCAACTAGCATTAAGAATCTACAAGGCATTTGCTCATAATGACCTGGATAAATGGGATGAATTTATCCATCCTGAAGTAAAATTGAACAGCCCGGCGGGTCGCGACATCACCGGCCTTGATGCGCTTAAATCTTTCGGTGCTGCTTTCCATGCGGCCTTCCGTCCGAACATCGACCTGATCGATCACTATGTAGCGGGAGATCGCGGTTTACTTACGGTGAACCTGCAGTGATCTATCATGGTGCTGCAAGACCGACCTGGTTCGGTGCCTAGCGTAATACAGTGCGCTGGAAACAGCTGACGCTATCGGCATCGGTAAGCTACCGGCTCGGCTATTATTTCCGCCTGAACTCGATCGTCTACGGCAACAACATGGGACTGACCAATGGTCATGGTGACTACGCGCGCAGCTGGCAAACGCCAGGTGACGAAACAGGAACAAATGTTCCTTCGACCCCGCAAAACCGCAACAACAACCGGGACCTGTTCTATACATACTCCTCTGCACTGGTCGAAAAAGCCGACCACATCCGTTTGCAGGATGCACGGTTATCCTGGCAGCCCGGCGCAAACCTGACCAAAGGCTGGGCCCGAAACGCCGAAGTATTCCTTTACGCCAACAATATCGGTCTGATCTGGAAGGAAACCAAAGTAGATATCGACCCGGACTGGGCATATCAAACACCACCGCTGACCTTGTCGGCCGGTATCAATTTAACTTTTAAATAAGGAAAAGATGAAGAATATTGTTTACTACATTCCGCCTCGTGTTGTGCTGATTCTGATGATCGCGCTTGGACTGACCTCGTGTCAAAAAGAATTTTTAGATAAAAACCTGATAAATCGCTGTTGGTACCGACCACGCTGAGTGACTATCAGGCAATACTGGATAACAGCAATACGATGAATTATGCCCCGGGCATGAATATAATTGCCTCCGATGATCTGGACAATACTGCCGATGGCCTGGAACAAGTTGAACTTCCTCTTGAAAAGAACGCTTACCTACGGGCGGCAGATGTTTATGAAGGTGTTGCAGTGACACCGGATTGGGATACGCCTTATCAGCAAATATTCTATTCAAATATTGTACTGGATGGACTAAAGGATCTGAATGACGAAAGCAATCAGGCCAGGCAGCTTCGCGGGAGCGCGTTGTTTTACCGAAGCTATGCGCTATATTAGTTGCTCCAACTATTTGCCAAATCATACAATCCGCAGACGGCAGCGAGCGACCCCGGTGTACCGATGCCATTATCTTCAAACGTGAGCAACCGCCCTGGACGTGGTACTGTCGATAAAATATACGGGCAACTCACGGAAGATCTTAGCACGGCCATTGATCTGTTGCCGATCAGCGCCGGGCTTCCGACCCGCCCGAGCCGCACGGCGGGATATGCCTTACTTGCGAAAGTTTATCTCAATATGCAGCAATATGCAGAAGCAGCAAGTATAGCTGATAAATGCCTTGAGATCAATAATAAGTTATTGGATTATAACACACTTGATCCTTCATCCGGTGCGCCGATGCCTGCAGGCATTCAGAATAAGAATCCGGAAATCATCTTTTATACGACAAGTCTTTATGGTTTTTACTACTTGCCCAGCACTGAGATCGCAACTGAACTCGTTAACGGGTATGAACCCAACGATCTTAGAAGAAATGTCTTTCTTGAATCAAATGGTACAGGTTACAATTTTAAAGGAAGTTATACCGGAGACCTTTTCTCTTACGGCCTTTTTGCCGGAATCGCGACGGATGAGATCTATCTGATACGCGCGGAAGCGAATATTCGTTCGCAAAAAATCCCTGAGGCACTAAGAGATCTTAATTTGTTACTATTCAATCGTTACAAATCCGGAACCTTTGTACCTATATCAGGCACTAACCCAGAACCTGTTCTCAGGAAAATCTTAACGGAGCGACGAAAAGAGCTTGTGGCGCGCGGCATACGATGGTCTGATCTCCGGCGATTAAATCAGGATAGCAGGTTCGCGGTGACACTCAAGAGGAATATTGGCGGGACTGAGTATACGCTCGCACCTAATTCTCTGCGGTATCTTTTTCCAATACCCGACAACGAGATCAATTCAAGCGGCATCGCACAAAATCCGAGATAAACAAAGAAGGCCTCATTTAAAAGTGAGGCGTTCCTGATTCAGTTATTAATATCAATTTTTTTGTGCTTAAAACCGATGTATCATTGCTGATCAGATCATTAAAAGAGTCACCTACGAGCAAAAGGCATCAGACCAGGGCACACCCAGCATTGTCTTACATAATATTTATACTTCGCAACAGTGAATGATCCACTTTTTAAACTATTGCGGTGCAGCACCATTTACCGGAAAATGCTGATTATCAGCTAAACAAGAAAGATCACTAAGTAAATTGATCGACGTTAGCTAAAACCGTTACATTAAAAGTGTACTCATTTCTGCTAAGCCATGCCACCATTAACACCAATGTTTTGCGCGTTGATCCACTTTGCCTGATCACTTGCCAGGAATAATACCATCTCGGCAATATCATCGGGCTCACCTATACGGTTGAACGGTGACAAAGAAGCCAAACGGTTTATCACCTCCTGCGGCTTTCCATTGGTAAACAATTCGGTATTGGTTGGGCCGGGGGATACCGAATTGACATTGATCCCACGGCCGCCCACTTCCTTAGAAAATACCCGGGTCAATTGTTCCACAGCCGCTTTAGTGGCTACATAGGTTGCATAACCTGGCAGCATGATGCGATTGACCGATGTGGAAAAATTGATGATACTGCCATTGTCTGCCAATTTTGTAGCGGCCTCTCTTAATGTATTGAAAACACCCTTCACGTTAATATTGAATTGTCGATCAAAATCTTCATCCGTGGTATCCCTGATCGATTTGGTGATCATGATCCCCGCGTTGTTTACCAATACGTCAACACGCCCGTAATGTGCGATGGCCTGATCGAAAAGATTTTTAACATCTTCGGCTTTACTTACATCAGCCTGTATTGCGACAGCCTCACCGCCGGCCGTTAATATCTCGCTGACAACTCCGTCTGCTGCTGCTTTACCACCAGCATAGTTAACAATTACTCTGGCCCCGGCATTGGCTAATTTACCAGCAATGGCAGCGCCAATCCCTCTTGAGGCACCTGTTATCAGGATCACTTTATGACTTAAATTCCCCATTTTATTTCCCTTTGATAAGACACAATAATTGATTTAATAAGCCTTTTGAGCCGTCGGCCTGACAACGATCTCATTAACGTCTACATCTGAAGGTTGCTCGATAGCAAAAGCAACAGCCCTTGCAATAGCAGCAGCTGGCAAGAGGTTAATTCGGAAGCGTTCGACCGCCTCTTTTTTAAGGCCGGGATCGGAAATAGTGTTAGCCAGCTCTGACTCCGTGGCGCCGGGTGCAACCAGTGTAACGCGAATATTATTGCTTACTTCCTGACGCAGGCCATCAGAAATGGCACGTACCGCAAACTTAGTTGCACTGTACACCGTGGAAGTTGGGCCAACCCATCTGTCACCTACCGAGGTAATGTTCACAAACTGGCCGCTGTCTTTCGCCTCAAATATGGGCAACGCGGCAGCAATACCGTGCAGTACACCTTTAATATTAACGTCGATCATTTGGTGCCATTCCTTCACCTTGTAACTATTGATCATGGATAATGGCATCAGGCCTGCATTATTGACAAAAACATCAAGGGTGCCAAATTGTGCTACAGCGAATTTGGCAAGCTCCGTTACGTCTTCCGGTTTAGTAACATCAACGGCCATGTAAACGGCCTGCCCGCCATTAGACGTAATAGATTCAACAATTGCTTTTAAATTATCCTCCCGTCTTGCGCCTAAAACAACCTTTACACCCAATTCGGCCAGGTGTTTGGCAATGGCCTCGCCTATACCGCTGCTTGCACCGGTTATGGCAACTACTTTTCCTTCGATCTTGATCTGTTCCATAGATATTGGTTTTTGATGATATTCAAAATTAGTTCGTTTTTCGAGGTTCAGTACTGCGAATAAAAAACCAAAAACTGCAAAAATCAAACAGTTACCGATTTTGTTTCACCCAAAAGGTCACATCCGCCCCATAAGGTCATAGTGGATCTGACCTGTAAAATAACTGGCGATAGCTATCAGAATATTGCTGAAAGTGATTAGCAGTGCTTGCTCCTGAAATTTTTGGGCGTTAGCTCCTCATTCTTCTTAAAAAAATTAATAAAATGCGGAAGCTCTTCAAAGCCGAGGCACCAACTTATCTCTGAAATGTTCCAGTCCGTATGTTGCAACAAAATTCGTGCTTCCTGCATTACCCTGGCTGCGATCATTTGTGAAGTTGTTTTACCGGTTACCTTCTTTACTGACCTGTTCAGGTGATTGATGTGCACAGATAAATGATCTGCATATGCTGCCGGAAACTTTAAACGGATTCGCTGACCACGTGATTCGATCGGGAATTGTCTTTCAAGTAATTCGGTGAACAAAGTAGTTACGCGGATGGCCCCGTTAGATTCCGGGTATGGCTGGCTTTCCGAGGGCTGCATTTTTAATGCTTTGTAAACCAGTTCTAATATCAGGTTGCGGAGCATGTTACTCCTGTAGGCGAAATCTGTTTCCAGTTCCTCTAACATCCTTTGAAAGATAAGGCTTACTTCGTTAGTTTCAGAAACTGATAATTCAAACAGAGTATTATTGCCGGGCTGAAATACAGGATATTCCCTGATCTGGTGGTGATCATCAAAAAAGGCCTCTGTAAATACACAATAAAACCCTGATTGCTCTTTACCCACATGCTCCCAGGAATATGGTACAAAGGGATTTGAAAATAACAAAGCACTTCTCTTTATTTCCAAGTCTTTATCTGCGTAATACAAACGGGTATTTCCGTTAAGTAAACTTACTTTATAGAAACCTTTTCTGTTGTAGGGCTTGCAGTTGACAAAACTGCCCGGCGTGTGGTTAATAGGAAAAACGTTGAACTGTCCCATTGCTCGTTGATCGTAGGTGGGCATCCATAAATCCTTCTTGATAGGTTCGGCTAAAACTTCCATAGTTATCTTGTTTTATGATGATCTTAATAGGATGTTCTAACCGGAGCAACCTATTTTGTGTGTTTACAATTCATGCACATCCCCCCAAGCCTTTTCCATTTCGCTTCTTTATAATTTTTCGTTATTACCTTGTCGATAAGTCCGGCTTTTACATGATACCTGCAAAATGGCATCACTTCACCTTGTAAGAAGTCCGTTTAAGAACAGTTAAGAATATTAAGTGTTTTAATTGAAGAGATTATAATTCCGATTCTGTTTTTTCGGCCTGCGCTTGACTATCTTAAACATCCTAAATTAGCCGTGGATTAAAATGCGTTCAACTTATGAATATGACGAATAAAGTCTCGATCATTAGGTACGATTCAGATAAAAGCAGCAGGAACTCCCAGATCACTTTACAACAAAACCTTTTCAGTTTTTTGCTTGAAGGTGAAAAAGGTATTCAATATGCGGGTACCGGCACAATAATCAAGCCCGACCAATTTTACCTGCTTTCTTGCGGCAACTGCCTGATGAGCGAGAAGATCGCAGCAGCAGGCGATCGTTACAGGAGCATGCTTTTGTTTTTTGACAATGAACTGCTGGCAGATTTTTTCAGCCGTCATCAGATCGTTGCTGCCGTTTCAACTAAAAAAGGGCAAAATGAGCCTTTCCTGGTATTTGGTAAAGATGCGTTCCTGACGAACTTCATAGATTCACTCGGTTTACTGCTGGATTCCGGCAAACCACTGTCTGCGGATATTCAAAAAGTAAAACTGGAGGAACTGTTGCTTTACCTAAGCGCGCGTTATCCCGAAACCATTCAGCAATTGCGCACTTACAGCTATCAAGCTAACAATGATTTGTTGATCCGTGAAATTGTTACGGCCAACATCGACAATACCGTCACCGTAGAGCAGTTAGCATTTCTTTGTCATATGAGCGTTTCTACCTTTAAGCGGCGCTTTGCCGGGATCTATAACAGTTCTCCCAATAAATGGCTGCTTGAAAAGCGAATGCAAAAAGCCGCCGATCTGTTGAAGAACGGAAAGCACCAGGCCAGCGAGATCAATTATGAACTGGGTTACGAAAACTTATCCGGTTTTATCCAGTCTTTTAAGAAGATACATGGTATCACTCCAAAACAATATCAACTTTTAAATTGAACGTTCGCCGATACTTTCTGAACGGAAAGCGATCAACTGCTTAGTTCGCCCGCTCTACCTTTGAATTGTTTAAAAAACATAAAAGTGAAAGACATGAAAGCATATTTTTTAAAGCTGGCAGAATACAATAGCTGGGCAAACGACAGGGCGATAAGCTGGTTAAAACAAATTGATGAGGAGCAGTGGGAACGAAAAACCACCAGTAGCTTCGCCAGCATCAGGGAAACGGCTATACATATTACCAGTGCAGAAAAGATCTGGGCAGACTTTTGGACAAAGGTTCCTGAGCATGTATACTTGTCAGCAGGATTTAACGGCACAAAAGATGAGTTGATCGAGATATGGCAAAAGGCTTCAAAAGATGTTAAAACTCACCTGGAAAATTACCCGGAGGATGAATTTGAGCGTAAGGTAACCTTTGTTTATCCGCGCGGCGGCGAAGGACAGATGGAGTTTTGGCAAACCTTCTCCCATATGATCAATCACTCTACTTACCATCGCGGACAACTGGTTACCTTATTGCGTTCATCGGGCTTCACTGATCTTTCAAACACCGATCTTGCCACATATTACCTTACGATGTAGGCTGCCATATCATGATCAATTCAGACTTAATATTAAGCTGTTGCTTTGGCTACTCTTCATCATACAAGTATTCAAAACAAACAAATATGAGTGCGAACTGATTATTATGATCTATCAAATACTTTAAACCGCATGCCGAAAACAACAGAATCATTAGCGGAATTTTATAAGCAAAAGTTCAACGTTACGGAGGAAAGACTTGTCATGAACGTTGGTCATTTTGACGTTTTTCGTATCGAGGATTGGATAAACAAAGGCTCTTCTACACCCACATACATCCGCCGAGATTTTTATAAAATCATGTTGTTCGAAGGAGAGAATGTATTTCATTATAGTGATAGAAGCATCGCGGTAAGCGGTAAAACGTTATTGTTTTTTAATCCGAAAGTGCCTTACACTTCTGATCCGCTCAGGCCACAAACCAAAGGCTATTTCTGTGTATTTAAAGATGATCTTTTTCAAGACAGCCTCCGTATCGACCTTAACGGTCTTCCTGTTTTTAGTGCAGGAGCGCAGCCTGTATTTCCATTAAATGATAAAGTGTATCTGATCGTCAAAACAGCGTTTGAGAAAATGTTCAGCGAGATCGATTCTGAATACATTTATAAACATGAACTGATCAAAAACTACGTAAGTGAACTGATCTATACGGCAATGAAACTTCAGCCGATGAATGCAACTTTCCAGCATCCCGACGCGTCATCCCGTATTGCCGCAGTGTTCTCTGAACTGCTTGAACGGCAATTTCCGATCGTGAATACAACTCATCGCTTCGAGCTTCGCTCGCCCAATGCAGTCGCAGAACAATTATCAGTACACGTAAATTATCTGAACCGTGCTATCAAGAAAACCACAGGACGAACCACGACCGATCTTATCGCTGAACGGCTGATAACCGAAGCAAAAGCATTACTCAGGCATACCAACTGGAACATATCAGAAATAAGCTATGTGCTGGGTTTTGAAGACCAGGCCCAGTTTAACAACTTCTTTAAAAAAAATACCGGGCTCAATCCATCATCATTCCGGTAGGTTTGAATTTGACAAATTTTGGTTTCATAACCACAAATGGATAAATTAAAGCGATTCTAATTTTGTAATAAATAACTATTATTATGGAAAGGAATATAGCACAGGAAGAATTAAATAAACAAATAGTAAAGGACACATTGGCAAGATCAGCGCAAGACTTTACCATCTTTTTTAAAGATCTTTTTATTGAAGATGTTGAATGGACCATTGCCGGCCATGGGCCTGTTGCAGGAACTTACTACGGAATGCAACAACTGTTTGAAAAAGCGGAAGATGCCTTGTATCAGCGATTAGCAAAACCATTAGCTGTTACAACCATAGGCGTATGGGCAGAAGGAAACGAGGTATTTGCCAGGATAAAGAGCACGAGTGAGGCCATTGATGGCAGACCTTACGGGAATGAATACATGTATATCATGACCATTAAGGACGGCAAGGTCGTCTCCGGGATAGAATGGCTCGACCTTGATGCCTATTACGACATTGTGAACCGCATTCAATTGTAATAATGGTTCACTTGTAATGTAAAAAACTGAGCGGTCGCATTGGTATATATCAACCAAACTGCATTGGATAATTAAGCCTGTCTGGGAATCAACCCGGACAGGCTTATAGTTTGTGATAAAGATCCATAGGATCGTGTGAGCCATTTCATTTTCCTAACAATTGGGACAAGAGATAAGTATCGAGAAAAGCCGTCACACGGATGATCTTATCATCTTTAAAAGTCATCACCCACGAATAGGTATTACTGTAAACTTTGCCATCCTTTGCAGGTGCTTTTCCCTGCCATACCGCAACAACCACATTGTCCTGAGCAATGACCTGCTTTACTTCAGGTACGATCGGGCCGGAAAGTTTAGCGTTGATCTGCTTGACTACTTTTAACAGCTCTTTCTTATTACGGTATGTGCCTGATACCGGGCTTGCCCCGGCAACTATCCAGGTCACATTTTCGTCCAGCAGATCAAATACAGTTCCCTTACCTTTTTTCCAGTTGTCAAACGCGCTTTCTATCTGCTTCTTATTCGATGCAACTAACTTTTCTTCCCGGCATTGGCATCCGGTAATTAACGCCATAAGCATAATGGCAGATAATAGGCCTATGATATTTTTCATCGTAATTGTTTTAAAAGCATAGCATGATGTGGATAGCTAAGGATGTTTGTCCGCTAATTCGGTGTTTATCGGTTATTTTTCGCGATAAAAGATATATCCACCGTGCGACAGTGTGTTATCGTCAGTAAAATCACCGTCAGCGGTAAAATTGGTATCATCCCAGTATTCTATATGGGTACCACTGATCTCATACCTTCATGTATAAGCACTCTGCCTGTTACCGCGGGCTTCATCGTACCGGCCATTAGGCAACAGTTCCTGCCGGATGTAGCCGTCAGCGGTTACCCACATCCCTATATATTTATGATTTTCCATAAGTTGATCTTATAGCTCCGGGACCTGTCACATCCCGGAAAGTAATTATTTCTTAATTTTTAAAAGGTGACTGTACCCTAATATCTTAAAAGCTCTTTCGGTAAGTGCTTCCCTTACGCCGTTACCGGGTTCTGCCACCCAGTCCGAATAATCTACCGTGGTTCTTAAAGGTCTTTCACCGGCAGGCAGTGCCAATATCTCTGCGATCTTTTCGGCAACGCTTTGTATTGGTGCATCACCAAAACGGAACAGATTCCGCAGGCCGTCTTCGTAATGATCGTAGTCTTTCTGAAGGCGGTCATACGCTTTCAGAACTGTTTCGTCTGCCGGGAACTCTGCAGTGTCAAAATGCGAAGTGTCATCCATATACACACCAGGCATTAATATGGTAGACTCTACCCCAAACTGGCCGATCTCATAAGCTGTGTTCTCGGCCAGTGCATCAAGGGCAGCCTTTCCAAGTACATAAGGAGCCATGAAAGGCGCTGTCACATTGGTAATGCCGCTACCCACGTACAGAATAAGCCCATTTCCTTCCTTACGCATGTAGGGCAAAACAGCCCGGTTCAAACGGTGCGCACCTAATACATTAGTATTGAATGAACTGGCGATCTGTTCCGGTTTAAAAGCTTCTGAGTAACCGATAAAAAGATGAGCGGCATTGTGAATGACAACATCGATGGAGCCCTCCTTATCAATGATGGTTTTTGCTGCCTGTTCACACGAGTCTTCCAAAAGTATGTCCAGATCCACGATCTCCATGCTTTTACCCTGGCTTTCTACAGGCTCAAGGAGCCGTGTGGATTTGTGCGCGTTACGGCCTTGCGGATCTCTGACACCCGCAAATACTTTATAACCCAGTAAGGCTAATGTTTGGGCGGTGTGCAAACCCATTCCTGACCCTGCGCCTGTGATCAGTACAGTTAAATTTTTGTCGTTTTCCATTTTTGTGTTTTTAGGTATTATGAAATCAAAATTAACTGACTTTCAATCCTATAGGCTGCGAATACAAAACCAAAAACTGTAAAAATCAAACATTTTAGCGTGTAGTAACCGGGGGCAAACTGGTGTTATTGGCCTGATTCTACCGGTTATTCAACATCTGCCTGCAACACAAACCATTTCTTGACCAAAGTCAACGTTGCGTTTTTTCTCGTCAGGATACTTTTGCTGCATCACTTTTTAAAACACATAAAATGAAATGTTTTACAACGACCAACACCCTGAACAAGAAAAATTTGACCCTTTTTATTTCAGTTTTTGGTGTCTTTATTTTTTTGGCCTCGCATGCCTTTGCTCAAACTGGTAACATACGTGGCCGCATTGCCGATGCCGGTATTGATAACCCGCTGAAAAATGCAACGGTAACGATCGCAGAAGATAGTACACTTAAAGCCACTACAGGGCCAGACGGTACCTACCGGTTAAGCAATGTGCCCGTAGGCCGCAAAACACTCATCATCACTTTTATAGGCTATGAAAGAACTACAATACCCAATGTTGACGTAAGCAGCGGTAAGGATGTGGTTGCTGATGTTAAGCTAACAGAAAAATTTAACAGCCTGGCCGAAGTGGTGATCAGTGCGGGCCCGCCAAAAGACAGGCCATTGAATAAATTGGCTGCGGTAAGCGCCAGGCAGGTAAGCCCTGAAGAGATCTCAAAATTTGCCGGCGGGCGCAGCGACGTGGCCCGTTTGGCAACGAATTTTGCCGGTGTATCTGCCCCTGATGACAGCCGCAACGACATCATCGTACGCGGCAACTCACCTACAGGTGTATTATGGCGCATTGAGGGCATACCCGTGCCCAGCCCCAATCACTTCTCAAGTCTGGGTACCACCGGTAGCCCGGTATCAGCACTTAACGTAAATGTGATGGGGAACTCCGATTTTATCACCTCGGCCTTTCCGGGCGAATATGGCAATGCCTTAGGTGGTGTTTTTGATATTGCATTCCGAAAAGGAAATAAGGATGCTTACGAATACACCCTCTCTGCCGGTGCATTTACAGGTGCCGAGGCCATGGCCGAAGGGCCATTGGGCAAGAAGGGCTCTTTCCTGGTTGCCGGGCGTTATGGCTTAGCCGGACTATTTGGCGCCGGCGGTACCACCGCCCAGCCAAACTATATGGATCTGTCCTTCAACTTCGATCTGGGAAAAACTAAGATCGGTAATTTCTCTTTGTTTGGCATAGCAGCCAGTTCCAACATAGATTTCAGGGGCGATGGTATTGACGAGTCCGATCTGTTTGCTGCAAAAGATGAGAATACGGATGTAAAATCCCAGTTTGGCGTGCTTGGTTTAAAGCACCAGATATCTATCAATGATCATTCCTCCATCAAAACCACCATCGGCGGTTCATCCAGTACCGAAAAAGTAGATCGTGAACGCATTTTTAATTACAACACGGCGCAGCACAATACGTTGCCTTTTACCAACATTGATAATAACGAAAGGCGCATTACCCTTTCGTCGGTTTATAATGCCCGTTATAATAACCGCTTTACGTTGCGGGGTGGTATCTTGTTAGAGCAGTACCGGTTGCGCGCTGAGCTCACTACCCGCGAACGGCAGGGGGACGCTAATGGTGACAGCTATCCTGATTATATTAACCTGATTAATAGCGATAACAACTATACTGTTTTTCAACCTTATGTGCAGGGACATTACCGGCTGCTGGAAAGCCTGACACTAAATGCCGGTTTGCATGGGCAGTACTTTTCATTAAACAAGGCTTTTGTGGCCGAGCCGCGTGCCTCACTCAGCTGGAAAGTGGCTCCCGCACACAGTATTTCATTTGGTTACGGCCTGCACCATCAAAATGTTCCCGCACCTATATTATTCCTTAACCAGTACGTAAACGGAAGCCCGGTGCAAAGCAACAAAAACCTCGATCTGGCACAGAGCAACCACTATGTGCTTGGATATGATGTGCGCCCGGCCAGCGGCTGGCGTACCAAAATTGAAGCCTACTACCAAAGCATCAGCAAGGCAGCGGTTGAAGCCACCCCAAGCAGTTATTCTTCGCTTACCGAAGGTGCAACCTTTGGCTTCAGTATAGATAAGTTTGGTTTGGTTAGCAAAGGCACTGGCCGCAACACAGGCGTTGAGCTAACCATAGAGAAGTTTTTATCGAACGGCTGGTACGGCCTTACAACGGCTTCGGTATTTGAAGCGAAATATAAAGGAAGTGACGGCATCGAACGTAACTCTCCTTTTAATAATGGGTACGTAGTGAACGTACTTTCCGGAAAAGAGTTTAAGGTAGGTAGCGGCCGGAATGTATTTTTTGCCGATACACGACTTAGCACGGCTGGTGGCCGCTATTATACACCGGTAGACCTGGCAGCCAGCCGCACGGCCGGTTATGAGATATTGCAGGATAATAATGCCTTCAGCAGACAATACGACGCTTACTTTCGTATGGATATAAAACTGGGGATGAAACTGAACAGCAGCCGTAAAAAAATATCGCACCAGTTTTATATTGATCTGCAAAACGTAACCAATAAAAAGAATGTATTTGTACGTCGATATAATCGCCTTACCAATAATGTGGATCAGGCAGATCAGATAGGCTTGTTCCCCGACTTTGGTTACAAATTGCAGTTTTAAACCTTAATCATAATTTTGAGCTTATGGAAGATCAGGAAATAAGAGAATCTTTAAGGGCATTCACAAACTTCATGTCGCCCGTAAGTGAAGAAGAATTTAATGAATATGCTAATTTATTCCGCGTAGTAAAGGTGAAAAAATGGGATCACCTTTACCGGGAGGGAGAGCCCATAAAAAGTTTATATTTCCTGCACTCGGGTGCGCTGCGTTGCTACTATATGAATGATGGAGAGGAACATACGTCTAACTTTTTCTTCAATCCATACATGCTCGCCGATCTGGATTCTGTAAGAGATAGTTCGCCCGGACTTTCGAATGCCCAGGCAATGAAAGATTCGGTATGTTTCGAGGCTGATTTTTTCGAGGTAGAAAAATTGGCATTTAAATACCCTAACCTGCTAAAGGGCTTTTTTCTTATTTACGAAGCTTCATTGCGCGCAAGTATTAAACGGCAGGTTTCATTTATTTATGATACGCCTAAGCAACGCTACCTCAACCTTTTTACCGAGCATCCTAATATTATCGCGGAGATACCCCAGCATCACATTGCTTCTTACCTGGGCATTAAGCCCGAAACTTTAAGCCGGATAAGGAAAAAGATATTTTAGAATTGTTAAGGTATACCATGAAAATAAAGGTTTTAATGAACTCCTTTATTCTCATGGTAATTTTGAAGTTAGTCAATGGTAATTACGAAAATGCTTCGGCGTTAAAACCTCATTCTTTTTGAAAAAGTTAATGAAGTGAGGCAACTCTTCAAATCCCAGGCACCAGCTTATTTCCGAGATATTCCAATCGGTATGTTGCAAAAGTATTCGTGCTTCCTGCATTAATCTTGCTGCGATGAGTTGCGATGTGGTTTGCCCTGTCACTTTTTTCAAGGAATGGTTAAGGTGATTGATGTGTACAGAAAGATGGTCGGCATATTTTGCAGGAAACCTTAGCCGTATACGCTGACCCGGCGATTCAATAGGGAATTGCCGTTCCAGCAGTTCGGTAAACAGAGCCGCAACCCTTAACGATCCATTCGATTCAGAGTTTGGCCGGCTCTCTGCAGGTTGCATTTTAAGTCCCTTATAGATCAGGTCAAGCGTAAGGTTGCGTAGAATATCATATTTGTATACGAAGTCCGTATCAATTTCTTCCTGCATACGCTGAAATATGCTGCTGATCTCACTCACCTGCGCGGCAGATAGCTCAAATAAGGCATTGGCGCCAGGTTTAAAGACCGGGTATTGCTTCACCTGATGGTGCTCGTCAAAAAAAGCTTCTGTGAATATGCAGAAAAACCCCGTTTGTTCATTACCTAAATGCTCCCATGAATACGGCACATATGGGTTTGAAAAAAGCAAGGCGCTCTGTTTAAATTCCAGGTCCTTATCGGCGTAAAATAAACGCGTATGCCCGTTAAGCAGGCTGATCTTATAAAACCCTTTCCGGTTATATGGCTGGCAATTAATATAATTGCCGGGTGTATTACGTATTGTAAAAACATTGAAATGGCCCATCTCCCTCTGCAAATGATCGGGCATCCAGGCATGTTTTTCAAGTTCTGCTAAAGCTCCCATAATCCTTTATTTAATTTTTACTCACCATGGATTGGTGGCCCACACCGACGCATCCGGTATAAAGCCAACATCATTCATGCCCAGCATGGTTACCACTACATGTGCCACATCTGAGGCCTTCAATTTCCGTTCTTCATTCTGAACCTCCATTCCCGCTTTGGCAATAAAATCAGTAATTACTTCGCTTGGGTTAATTTGCATCACCCTGATGTTATGCGGACGTAACTCGGCGCGCCAACATTCTGTAAGTCCGGATACTGCAAATTTGCTGGCCACATAGGCAGAGCCATTTGCATAACCCCTAAGAGAGGCCGTTGACCCTATATTAATGATGTTGCCATGCTTTTGCGCGATAAAATGTTTTGCAGCTTCTTTACCTGCCAAAAACAGGCCTTTTACATTTGTTTCCCAAGCCTGTTGAAAGTCTTCTTCGGTAGTATCTGTCAGGGAAGCAAACCGGCCGATCCCGGCGTTATTAATGAGTACACTGACAGCGCCCATTTTCTGCATGGCAAAACTGAACAGATTTGCTATTTCTGTTTCGTTACTTACATCCGCTACAATGCCATAAACATTAAGTTCATCAGCGGCTTTAATTACCTTTTCGGTATCTCTGCCGCAAATAACTACTTCGGCTCCTAAGCTGCGAAGTGCTTTTGCTGTTTCATAACCTATTCCACCGGTTGCTCCGGTTACAATTACTTTAGCTTCGTTTATATTCATGTTCTTAATTTATATACTATATAGTTGAACAACCTTTACATCAGGATTTGAACCTATGCATGTCACCTACAAAAGTAAAAACGCCATAACTGTCATCACCTGCACAAATCAAACCGAAAGTTGCGAATACGAAACACCTTAGACTTTTTGTCTGTATTCTCACAGGGTTTGATTTTTGCAGTTTATGGTTTGATTACCGCAGCTTGAGTTTTTTTCACCCACCTTAACTTTGAGTTATTATTTATTACTCAAAAAAATAAAATGGAATACAAAACATTAGGGAACACAGGGCTGCTGGTATCGCGGCTTTGTTTGGGCACCATGACCATGGGACCGGGTACGGGTATTTATGAACATATTGGCAACGTTGGCCAAACCGATGCCGACCAGCTGATCAAAAATTCATTTGATGCAGGCATTAACTTTTTTGACACCGCGGATGTGTACTCTGCAGGTGAAAGCGAGCGGACACTCGGTCAGGCTTTCAAAAATCTGAATATAGCCAGAAAAGACGTCGTTATTGCTACAAAGGTTTATTCCCGTATGGGGCCCGGCCGGAATGATGTAGGTGCATCACGAAAGCATATCATGGATGGTATTGAAGCCAGCTTAAAAAACCTGCAAACAGATCACATAGACCTATACCAGATCCACGCGAACGATATCCTTACGCCGACCGAGGAGATCCTGCGTTCATTGGATGACCTGGTTCGTTCCGGTAAAGTACGTTATATAGGCTGCTCAAACTGGCAGGCCTGGAAAATTGCAAAAGCACTGGGGATATCTTCCGCAAAAAACCTGGCCCGGTTTGATTCGCTGCAAGCCTATTATTCCATCGCCGGCAGAGATCTGGAGCGCGAGATCGTTCCATTGCTGGAAGATGAAAAAATGGGTCTGATGGTTTGGAGTCCGCTGGCAGGTGGCTTACTTTCAGGCAAGTTCAGCAGGGAGAACCAAAATCCCGAAAACTCCAGAAGGTCGGGCTTTGATTTTCCTATCGTTGATAAGGAAAGAGCCTGGAATATATTAGATGTTATTGCTCCAATCGCAAAAGCACATAATTGCAGCGCTGCCCGTGTCGCGCTGGCGTGGTTGTTATCAAAAAAGGTGGTTACAGCTATAGTTATAGGTGCAAAACGTAACGAGCAACTGCAGGATAATCTTGCGGCTATTGAATTACAGTTATCTGAAGCTGAGATCAGACAACTGGATGAGGTGAGCACCTTGCCGCCTGAATATCCGGGATGGATGATAGATACCCAGGGTGCTGACCGTCTTGGTGAGGTAAACTTATGGGAAGGACGTTCGTCTTAAAATTTTGTAGCAGTATGCTTCAACAGCTAAGCAAACATTTTTTAAGTAAGATGTTTCTGATGCTTCTTGTATCTGTTCATCTTTAAAAAAACAATAAGCGAACAATGCTCATTCGGCCGGTGTTGAGGTCGGATGAGCTTTTATCTATGATCAATCTAACGATATGGAAATTAAGAAAAAACGCATTTTAATTGCCGGCGGTTACGGATTAGTAGGAAGTAACGCCGCCCGCCTCATCAGAAAGCATTATAAGGATGTTGAACTTATCCTGGCGGGCAGAACTCCGCAGCATGGAGAACAGTTAGCCCGGGAGCTGGGAAATGCAAAAACCGCCCATCTTGATCTAAAAGCAAGGTTTAAAAAGGAACAATATGGCGCTATCGATCTGGTCATTGCAGCAACAGAGGATCGTAGCAACGTATTGCAGGAGGCAGCCATTTTAAATGGATTTGCCTGCATCACGATAACTGAGATGGCTGAAGATATTTCACCGATATTATGTCGATCACTACATAAAGCTTTCCCGGCACCTATCGTATTAGCGAGCCATTGGCAGGCAGGAATAATAACATTGGTAGCCAAACAGGTTTCGACAAAGTTTAGCGAGATAACCCGAATAGAAACTGCAGGCTTGTATGACGAGCGGGATCCCATCGGACCAATGGTGGCAAAGCAGGTCAAAAATTTTGTTGGTAACGCCTTATTATGTGATCAGGGAAAGTGGTTGTTTGTTGATGCTAAAGAAAACCCGAGGCTTTTTCTTTTAAAGGACGGCACGCAAGTTACCGGTTACCCAATGGGTACTCTGGATGTACCGAGTTTAGCTGCCATCACCAATTCTCCGAATGTGCGTTTCGATTTTGCCACAGGTGAATCTATAGGTAGTCATAACGGTCTTGCCGCATCGCATGATCTGTATATAGATATAGAAGGCGTTTTGTTATCCGGAGAGAAAGGCAAATTACGTACGATCATTTCCGACCCCAAGGGTTACGGCCACCTCACCGCCGTCGGTATTTTTCTGATAACTGAAAGAATACTCGGTTTAGGTGATCGTCTCGGCATCCCGGCAGGCGGTCTTTATCTTCCCGAAACCATCTTGCCTTCGGATAATATAATAACCCGCATGGAAGAATTTGGGATCACCGCTATAATAGAGGTGTTGTAACGACGCGGTTACTATTGCCAGTTTATAATACCATATACTTAATCCAAACCTAAATCTTTGATCAAATTGCATTATAGAATAATAACGGGTTACAATACATTTGCACGCGGAACTGTCAATAATCCATGGCCCCTAACTATATCTCATGAACTCAGAATCGTCTTCATTCAAAGCATCTAATATTTACTTCAAATCATTTTCTATACTGCTCTTATTCATTACTTTTTACGGCCACGTTTGTCTCGGGCAAATGTTGCCTTTAGACCGAAATACGCAAAAGGGGGTAAAAAAGGGAACACGGACCACAACAGGTGTCCCGGGTAAAAACTATTGGCAAAACTCGGCTGATTATAAGCTTGATATTCATTTCGATCCTAAAACCCTCGAACTGACCGGGGAAGCGGAGATTGTATACATCAATAATAGTCCAGATACGCTTTCCATGATGCTGTTTAAGCTATACCCTAATTTATATAAAACTAATGCTATGAGGAATACGGTAGTAGCAGGTTCAGACTTGGGTCCCGGCGTTAAGATAAGCGCTATGACCATTGATGACTCATTGATCGATAGCGCTCGCCGGCGTGTCAATGGTACCAATATGTACATCCGCGGCTTAAAGATAGCACCGGGCAAACACACCTCTATCAAGATATCCTACACTTACCGGCTCAATGCAACATCGTTTAACCGCACAGGCCAGGTAGAAAAAGGAGCCTGCTTTGTGGCTTACTGTTTTCCAAGGGTGGCTGTGTATGATGATATTGACGGCTGGAATGAATACCCTTACATGGGCAAGGAAGAGTTTTATAATGATTATGGCAGCTTTAACGTAAGCATTACTGTACCCGGCAATTACCAGGTATGGGCAACCGGTGATCTGAAAAACACGACAGAGGTATATGAACCGGCGTTTGCTGCTCGTATTGCAAAGGCAGAGTTGCAGGACAGTATTATAGATATTATCAGCAGTGCTGATATTGAACGCGGGCATATCACTAAAGACCGTAAACTCAATACCTGGAAATTTAAAGTAACCAATGTAACCGATTTTGCCTTTGCGGTTAGCGATCATTACGTTTGGAAATCATCAAGCCTAAAGGTTGATGCAAGCACCGGGCGGCGAGCCCGTGTTGACGCCGTATTCAACCCAAAACACCATACCTATCTTCCGGTAACTAGGTATATCAGGCAAACCGTGCAGCAAATGAGTTATCATTTTCCGGGCGTACCTTTTCCATATGCGCACATGACCATTTTTGATGGTTTAGATGCGATGGAGTATCCGATGATGGTTAATAACATGCCTTTTGAAGACCCAAAGGATGTGGTGGAATTTACCGCGCACGAAGTTTTTCATACACTCTTTCCATTTTACGTAGGCACAAACGAAACCAAGTATTCTTTTATGGACGAAGGCTGGGCAACGATGACGGAATTTCTGTTCCACCCTTTGTTGGATCCTGATGTTGAATTAAAATATGATCTGAGTTCAGTAAATGACTATGCAGGCCTTGCAGAGGATGTAGCTGTAATGACACCCACTGCCCAACTTTACGGCAAAGCGCGTTTTGCTGATAAGGACCTTAAACCTGCGCTTGCCCTTTTCTACCTCAGAGAAATGTTGGGCGAACGGAAGTTTTCGGAAGCTACACGTCACTTCATACGCTCATGGGCGGGAAAACATCCATCCCCTTTCGATTTTTTTAACAGCATGAACGCAGGGGCTGGTGTAAATCTGAATTGGTTTTGGAAGGCATGGTACTTTGAAAAGGCCATTCCCGATCTCGCTATCAGCAACGTTCAACGTTATGGTCTAAGCTATCGGATCACAGTCACTAATGTCGGCACCGCTCCTGTGCCAGTTCATTTAACAGTGCTTTTAAAAAGTGGCCGAAAGCTCAATATAACAAGAACGGCGGAGATATGGTCACAGAACCGTGTTAAGTTCGTCGTACCATTCAAAGCCACCGAGGAGGTGGAAAGGATATCCCTTGGTAATGATTTCGATGCGGATGTCAATCCGCAAAACAACAACTGGAGCAATCTCGGCCGATAACCGGCAAAAAAGCAACCAGACTAAAAGTTTGATGACACTTTTCTCTAAACATCAGTCACTCGGCCAGGACTTCTTCTAAATTTAGTCACTATATTCCAAATCATTGATCCGCTGGTTGAAATACTTATAAATGGGCAGGTATATCTCAAAAAAATGCAAAGGCCATCTTTTACTTAAGATGGCCTTACAAAACTTAATTGCTAAAACCATTCGCTACATCAATGGAAACAGCGTGGCTGATCGCATCGTTGTAGCTGCTTGCCGTATTCGGATCGTAAGTGGAATCGAAAGTTGCTTTACATACCCTGGTAGAAGCGGTACAAGGCGCAGACAAATTTCCTGGTCAGTGTGGCTAAACATTTTGCGTCCTCCGGAACCCCTTTCAATTACCTCAGCCCATTCAACGAGCCGCAATGGAACTGGGGCGAAAAGCCGAGCCAGGAAGGTACCGGTGCAACCAATGCAGAGATCGCTGCATTCATCCGGCTGTTAGGCCCAAAAATAAAAGCAGCAGGTTTAGCAACAACGATTGCCCTGGGCGAAGCGAACCAGTGGAACTCACTTGATGGCAATAACAGCGACGGCCGGGGTGATCAGATCAACCAATTCTTCAACGCTAATTCGGCCAATTACGTCGGCAGCGTTCCGTCGATGGAGTATTTGATCTCGGCGCATAGCTATTTCACCACCTGTCCTAATAATGACCTGATCACCTATCGCACCAACGCCTTTAACAAAAAAAACGCGGTAGATCCATCGTTACAAATGTGGCAATCGGAGTTTGGCATCCTGGGAGACATTTGCGGGCAACTCAGTGGGTATCCCAAAAACACAGGCATAGATTATGGCTTATACGTAGCCAAGGTTATCCATCATGACCTGACCATCGCCAATGTGACCTCCTGGCAGTGGTGGTTGGCGGTAGATACCTACAACTACAGTGACGGGCTGGTATATATTAACGATCCTGCAGGCGGCTATGATTTGGCCGCGATGAAGACAGATGGTATTGTCAGCGATTCTAAGCAACTATGGTGCCTCGGAAATTATTCGCGCTTTATCAGACCCGGTATGATGCGAGTAAATGCATCGCTAAGTGATGTTAACGATCCGGCTGCCGCTGCCGATTCATTTATGGTATCTGCCTATAAGGACGCCGGTAAAAAGCAGTTTGCGGTCGTGCTGATCAACATGACGGGCAACAGCAAAACCTATCAATTTGATATAACTAATTTCAAACCCGGTCAGGATATGATATCTTACACAACCAGCGCTTCGAAGAGCCTGCAAAAGAAGGTAAGCAACACTATGATATCGTTTTGGAAGGCAAGTCAGTTACGACGATAACGGGTAGCTATCAATAAAATATAACTCATGAAAAAAGCACTTTTGCTGGCTATGCTATTGTCAGCCTGTTTTTATACCCATGCGCAGCGTGCTCCCGTTTCCCTGGCCGGTAGCTGGACGAGCAAGTTGGACTCTACAGACCGGGGGGTCGCCGGCAAGTGGTTCAATCAGCGATTCACCCGGGTGATCAAGCTTCCGGGAACACTGGATGACGTGCATATTGGTGAACCGGTAAATACGGATACGAGTGTGTTGTCCAAAGACATCATGCTCCGCCTTTCGCGCCGGGTCAGGTATACAGGTCCGGTCTGGTATCAAAGATCGATAACTATCGGCAAAGGAATGGCAAATGCGCAGCTACTGCTCGAACGGGTGATATGGAAAACAAACTGCTGGATTGACGGCAAGCCAGCCGGTTCGGCCGAAAGCCTGATCGCCCCGCAGCATTTCTCCTTGGGCAAACTATCGCCGGGAAAACATGTGATCACGCTAAGGATTGATAACAGAAAACAGCACGATATCAGTTTTAATGATTTTGCGCATGCATATACCGACGGTACGCAGATCATCTGGAACGGTGTCATCGGCCGCATGGAAATCAGCGATAAAGGTTATGCAACCTTCGCACAGATCGACGTTACAGCTTCACTTACTGGCAAAACAGCTACGGCGGCCATACAACTGGCCTCCCGTCCGCCCGGTGATCTTTATTTACAGCACAGGATCTTTCTGGCAGGTAAAACGGTTAAATCATCTCCAAGAGTTCCGTTAAGATCCGGAACCGTACAGCAGGCCAAGGTTAATCTGCCCCAGGTAAAGGAATGGGATGAGTTTAACCCCAATGTTTATACGTGGACGTTCGAGGTGACCGACCGTGACGGCAAAGTATTGGATAGCAGGACAGAGCAATTTGGCTTCAGAACACTTGCCGCGCAAGGTAGCAACCTGAATATCAACGGACGTCCGCTATTTTTGCGAGGAACGCTGGAATGCAACATTTTCCCAATACAAGGCCATCCGCCCATGGAACGTGCAGGTTGGCTAAAAGTCTTCATCGCAGCAAAACAATACGGTCTAAATCACTTACGCTTCCACTCTTGGTGCCCACCGGAGGCCGCCTTCAGGGTTGCAGATTCATTGGGCATTTACCTGCATGTGGAGCTTCCGCTTTGGTCGTTTAAGGTGGGTGAAGATACCGCTACCCTTCGGTATCTGGAGGATGAGGCACAGCAGATGATCAAGAATTATGGTAATCACCCGTCTTTCTGTTTTTGGAGCATGGGAAACGAACTGGAAGGCGATTTTGCTTGGTTAGGGAATCTGGTTAAAAAACTAAAGCAACAAGATAATCGCCACCTTTATACAACCACCACCTTCAGCTTTCAGAAAGGTCATGGCAAATTGCCGGAACCTGCGGATGACTTTTTTATCACCCAGTATACCGATAAGGGCTGGGTACGCGGACAAGGTATCTTCAATACGAACCCGCCCGACTTTAAGACAGACTATGGTAAAGCAGTTTCTGGCACTACCGTCCCGCTGGTAATCCATGAGGTCGGTCAATATTCCGTATACCCTGATCTGAAGGAGATCGAAAAATATACCGGAGTGCTGGTACCAGCCAATTTTTCAGCGGTCCGTCATGATCTGCGCAAAAAGGGAATGCTTGGATTAGCTGCCCCCTATCTGAAAGCCAGCGGTAAGTTGTCGGCTAATTTATATAAGGAGGAGATCGAGCGAGCACTGAAAACACCAGGTGTTGGCGGGTTTCAATTGTTGGACCTGCATGACTTTCCGGGACAGGGCACTGCATTAGTAGGTATACTGAACGCTTTTTGGGAGAGTAAAGGCATCATCCAACCAGAAGCCTTCCGTCAGTTTTGCGGACCGGTCGTTCCGCTGCTCCGCTTTGACAAAGCCAGTTATACTAATACTGAACCCTTTGAAGCGACCGCTGAGATCGCTAACTACCTGAACAAGGCACTAAAGGATGAACTATTATGGACGATTCCACTCAGGACAACAAAACGCTTTTTAAGGGAACCCTTGGTACTAAAGAATTGCCCGGAGGAAATGGCCGCTCGCTTGGCAAATTTATCGTACCACTGCGTAGCATACACCGTGCACAAGAACTAACCGTAACTTTAAAGTTGGCCAAATCGGGGTACCGCAACCAGCGGAAGATATGGGTTTACCCTGTTCAACCGGAAACGAATGTAGCTGACGTAGAATTTACCACTGCCGTTGATTCAGCGGTGCAATTACTCAGGGCCGGTAAGACCGTTGTGTTAAACCCCGATACCGCTCATATAAAAGGCATCGACGGCTGGTTCGCGCCGGTGTTCTGGAGCTCAGTACACTTTCCGGATCAGCCCGGCAGTATTGGTCTGCTAATCAACGATCAGCATCCGGCGCTGACGGACTTTCCGACCAGTACTTACAGCGACTGGCAGTGGTGGGATCTTGTAACCCGATCACGCTCCGTACAGTTCGACGGATCTGTTACCCGGCAGGACCCTATTGTGCGGGTGATAGATAACTTTTTTCGAAACCGGCACCTTGGTTTACTGATGGAGTTCAGAACGGGTAATGGCAAGCTATTACTTTGCACTATGGACATTCAGCATGATTTGGATAACCGTCCGGCAGCAAGACAGTTGAAACGCAGCCTCATCCAATACGCAGGTTCCGAAAAATTCCGGCCGTCCCAGGAAATTACTATGGAAGAGTTAATAAAGTTTTTTAAATAGCCTGGTTGTTTTATTCATAAGTTACCTGTAAAAGATTTAGCCGATTACCGGGCATGCAGTCCGGTAACATTTTGAACTCAGTTTACATAAAGCTAATTTGCATTATTGTATCGATTACAACCTGCACTTGCCGGCGTACATTGGTATGTCGGCAAGTGCCATAAAGTGTCCACCAGGCTCATCGAGGCTATGACCATTCGATTCACGCGTCAAATGTCGCAAACACAATTGCTCACATACAGCGATCCGCGCCACAGCCAAGGCAGTTCTTTTCAGAAGGCAGACACTGCATTATGTCAATTACAAAGGTGGCAGTAAGCAGTACCCGATTCTATATATGCAGGGCCTATGAAGAACTGGAAACATAAAAAGGGCCAAACTCTTTATATATCCTGCTCATTTAAGTTTTTATTACGTAATACTTCAATTGCAGAACCCGCTATCAAGCCGCCAATCACATACGAGGCTACGGTAAATATTTAGTTTACAGGTGCAGGTTACAGTGCGCCATTTTAAAGCTTGCAGTTTGTTCAGTGTTAAAGCCGCTACCCCGCCAGTAATCTGTTCGCCGTGCCAATTAATGGCAGATACTCCATTTTGTGTAGCCAGTCAGGCTATAGTAAAAAGCATTACTCAATAAGTCTGCGGCAAGCATCGTAAAGAATAAGTCTTGGCGAAACGGTGATTAAAACCATATTTTTTTTGACAAAGCTTCTTTATTAGCCAGAGTAAGACAGGGCGCCCCATGATCCGGTTCTTTTACTAAACGGTTGGTGTTATTTGAGAGCAACGGAGCTGGTAATGCCACCAATGATATTATTGCCGCGTTTCATCATATAGTATCAGCCTTTTTAACAATTTATCGTAACGATCATTCTAAGAAATCATTAGTCATACCATGTCAATCTCTCAAATTTGTCGCTATGTACCCAAGCTTACCTTTTGCCTTTATTTGTTTATGGATCTTTACATAGAAGTCATAGTAAGCCGTGTGTGTTACTTGTTCAACGAACTGTCTGACGTGCTAACAAAAAATAAACTATTTTTAAGCCTTAACAACTAATAATGATTAAGCGTTTATCAGGTATCGGTTTGCTATTGAGTTTGGTTTTTCAATGTTTGCCCATTATGGCGGTGCGTGGAGCGACTGTATCAGCTACAGACACGGGAGGCATAGCCCAGCGTAAGTTTTTAGTGCAAACACTAACCAAAATAGCCAACCCGGTACTTAACGCGCTTAGTAAAAATAAACTGCACGCCCTGATGCCGGTTGAGGCTAAAAGCACAGGGCGTGCGGAGTTTTCGCACCTGGAAGCTTTTGCCCGTTTGATGGCCGGTATGGCACCCTGGTTGGAGCTGGGACCCGATGACACACCGGAGGGGCGCTTGCGTGAGAAATATATTAAACTATCATTAGCCGGTATCCACAATGCTACCAACCCGCAGGCGGCAGACTTTATGAATTTTAATAAAGGCGGTCAGGCGCTGGTTGATGCTGCCTTTTTGGCCCAGGCATTATTGCGCTCGCCAAACCAACTTTGGGGTAGGCTGGATACCCGTACCAAAACCAATGTAATTACAGCCCTTAAATCAACCCGCGTTATAACACCGGGTTATAGCAATTGGCTGTTGTTTAGTGCCGAGATTGAGGCTGCATTATTAAAGTTTACTGGTGAGTGCGATGGTATGCGAATTGATTACGCGCTCAGATCACACGAGTTGTGGTACAAAGGCGATGGTGCTTATGGCGATGGCCCGGCCTTTCATTGGGATTATTACAACAGTTTTGTGATACAACCCATGTTGCTTGAAGTAACTCAGGTTTTGGCAGATAATGACAAAACCAATGCCCGCCACGCTAACTACCAACATATATTAAAACGGGCGCAGCGATATTCCGCTATTCAGGAACGATTGATATCACCGGAGGGAACTTACCCGCCCATAGGCAGATCGCTGGCTTATCGCTTTGGTGCATTTCAATTATTGGCTAAGGTTGCACAGCTTGGTGCGTTACCCGCTGATATAAAACCTGCACAGGTAAGATCGGCCTTATACACCGTTATCAGGCGACAAATAGAAGCCCCGGGCACTTTTGATAATAAGGGATGGTTGCAAATAGGCTTATATGGCCATCAGGCTGATATTGGTGAGGGATACATTTCAACAGGGAGTTTATACCTGTGTTCAGAAGCATTCCTGATATTGGGTTTGCCCGCTAACAATGCTTTTTGGATAGATAAGGATGCTGATTGGACAGCTAAAAAAATATGGAATGGCGAGGCTGTTCCGGCAGATCATGCTATAGAGGATTAGATCGAGATAGTACACCATTATTCGATTAATTTTGCTCTGACTTATTTAACTTAAGGTAATTACAAGTTCCAACAAATAGGCCGTTATAGCAATATGTAGATGGTGCTTTTTCTCCTACAAATAAACAATGCAATAAATAGATCGCTCACTGTAATACATATCGGATGAAAAGACTATTTACCAAATCTAACAGGATAACTTACAAATACTTTCATAATGTGAACAACCTGTAAACTCAATCGTTGCCTGAACTGTTTAGTTTTGAGATGATAAACCTTTTATATTTAACCTCCTGTTTCACTTAAGTTCAAAAACTTGTTCGCTGCTAATGAGGCGATCAGATACAGCTTTCAAAGCTGCAATTCCGGCTTGTTTGCCTGCTTGAAGTATTACCTGACAACGGCCGTTGAAGAGTCTTCGTCTCCAGACCCCATTATGTATTTTGTCATTTTCATGGCTGCTCGGGTCGCCGTTACCAACGCCAATTATGCCTACATCTCCGGTACAATTAAAATTGATCTCGTTGAAAGCGTCGGGCACCTCTGTTCCATACCTGTCTACCACAGATACATTGACAACAACCGCGTCCCGCCCATCAGCCAACAATAATTTTTTGGAAGGAGTAAGCTTTAATTTATAAGACTTACCGGTAGTTTTAATTTCGGTCAGCAACTTTTTACCATTACGATAACCCACTGCTTTGAGCGTACCTGTGCTATATGCGACGCTCCATAGTAAATGTTTGTTGCGTGGCATGTCCTTTTTTCCGAGGCTTTTACCGTTCAAAAACAATTCGACATTATCAGCATTAGAGTTTACCCAAACATCAATGTTCTGCCCTTCTTTACCATGCCAATTCCAGTGTGGAGAAATGTGAAGAACGTCCTCATCTTTCCACCAAGATTTGTAGTAATAATAAATATTTTTAGGAAATCCGCAAACGTCCATTACACCAAAATGTGAGCTGATATTGGGCCACTTATATGGCGTCGGCTCTCCTCTATAGTCAAAACCTGTCCATATAAACCCACCCAGCCAAAAATCATTTTCTGCAGCAAGAGGCCACCATTGTTCAGCCGTACTGGCCCACCATGGCGCGGTGATATCCTGATCCGGGAGATAAGCACTGACGGTATCTTTTACGTAAATGCCACGTGTGGTTACCGTACTACCCATTTCTGTACCTATTATAGGCTGCTGCGGATGGTCTTTATGATAATCGGCCACTGCAAACTGCCGATAGTTAAAGCCGCGCACCGGTATAACTTCATTAACACCTATAAATACATTAGCAAGATCAGCCGCGTAAGTGCTTGTACGTGTTGGGTCAAGTTGCTTTTGCTTTGCCAGCAGAGTTTGCGCAATACGTTTACCAAAACCGTTTATCTGCGCATACCCTTCCTCATTACCAATCGACCAGAGGAAAACACTCGGATGGTTACGGTCGCGCTTTATTAATCGCTCAAACTGATCCATATATTCCGGGCTGCTGTTCAGTAAACGTTGTTCGTCGAGCACCAACATACCCAGGCTATCACAAGCCTCAAGCAGCTCCGGCGTGGGCGCATGGTGACTTGCTCTGTACGCGTTAGATCCCATTTCCTTTAACAAGCTAATGCGATAATATTGCAAATAATCAGGCAAAGCACTGCCCAAGCCGGCGTGATCCTGATGATTATTGGTGCCTTTTATCTTTATATGCTTACCATTAAGGTAAACACCATCGGCTCTTACATCAATACTGCGGATGCCGAATCGTACATCGCGTTTATCAACCACGGTATCACCTTGCTTAACCACGGTTTCTACGTTATAAAGGTACGGCTGCTCAATTGACCACAAGACGGGCTTATTAATCAAAACTTCCTGTTTAACCGGCGCTATGTCGTTGTTATTTACGTTTAAGCGTTGCCCCGCAGTTTTAGCAACAACTTTACCCGAACGGTCTTTAACTAATGCGTAAAACGTTGCTTCGGTAGCTCGCAAACCAACATTTTCGATATTGGCCGCAATAGTTATCATCGCCGTGCCATCTGCCTGGGTAATGCTATGCACAAATGTGTCATCTGTCACATGCAAATTATCGTATGTATTCAGCCAAACTTTGCGGTACATACCTGCACCCTCGTAAAACCACCCCTCAGACTGTGTGGCATCAGCGCGAACAACCAGTATGTTATCCTTTTTAAAGTCGATGTAGTCTGTAACATCAACGGTGAAACCAACATAACCACTTTGGTTAGCGGCAATATAAAACCCGTTAAGCCAAACTTTAGCATCTCTGAAAATCCCATCAAAGGTAATACTGAAACGCTTACCTGAATCAGTTGAGGTTACACGAAATTTTTTTCGGTACCAGCCAATGCTGTTTTCAGGGAATAAACCACCAAGGGTCTTGTACCCATGGTCTTTCAAATCATCGTTATCCTTGTAAGCAAAGGGCAATTCTACAGCCCAATCATGTGGTATTTGTACTGTTCGCCATTCATCATCATTAAAATCAACCGCTATGGCTGTTTTTTCGGCCCTGCCGGTTTTTGCAAAGATGTTTGATAAACCATAGTTAAAATCTTTCTCAGCATTGGAAGCATGCCCAAGGTGAAATTTCCAACCCTCATTAAATAATTGCCGCTTGCGTGGAGATTGCGCAAAAAGTTGTATGGATACAAGAAGCAAAAACAGGCAGCCCAAGCCGCGGTACACGATATTCATTAGTTTAATATTATTTGGTTTCGAGGCTTATGCCTTCTATTATTGTATTATATGCCTTAGCGTTATCGCCAGTGAGCAAAAGCTGGATCTGTTCTACATTCAACAAAGAAAAGTCTGATATCGCTGCCGATTTAAACCGCAGGCTTTGGAAGCCTGGATACGGACGGGGCAACAATACCAAGGAATCGGGTTTGAAAGCACTAAGCGGCACCTTGACTATCCCATTCCCAATATTAATAGCGGCACTCCAAGCATTTGCCTCAGCATCAATTAATACAATTTTTGCCGACATGTTACCTTCTGCTTTTACGGTTATAAAACTAAATTGACCCAGATTAGCGGCATTTGTTAAAATTTCATCTTTAACAAAAAGTTCTAATCCGCCCAACTCATTATTGCTTGGTTTGTGGTTTAGGCTAATGGCCAGATTACCATCTTTATTCGTTACATACTCATAGCTGTCGGTTTTCCACTCGGGCGAATAAACGATCACGTTGTCTACGTCTCGCTCGGCATTGTAAAGTTTAACTATGCTGCCCGGAGCGGATATAATGGTTTGATAATACTTTTGGTTGATATAATCCCAGGCAAATGGATCTCCGGATTGACAACCCGGAAATATAACCGGTCTCTTACCTTTCTGTGTGACCACTATTCGGTATTGCAGTAAACCCGGCCTCAATAAATCGGCAGGCAGCATAGCTTCAAAAATATAAGAGCCGGTTTGCTGCATATGGATAACGCGGTAGGCACCGGTTAATAGGTTTGCCAGTATCTGAACACTGTCACCTTCAGATACTCCGGCTACAACAGCTTTTATTTTATATGGTATATTACCTGCAACACTGCAGTAAGCCTGATGATCTACCTCAACTTTTAGGCTATCATCCGGAGGTGCTACAAACTCATTAAGCTTAATATTGCCGTTAACAAGTGTGTTGCTGCTTTTGTAAGATTTACCGGATGCTGTAACAACGTAAGTGCCCGGCTTGATACTGAAAGCCGCCGCTGTAATCTTTGGAATGTATGAATTACCCGCATTGATCGGTGTAACGCTTATGCCCTTGCTCAAACCGGGAAGCTTAATTGTCATTTGCCTTTCGTTGCTAAAAATGCGGGTAACATGCTTGGATAGTGATGCCTTAGCGAACGGATCGCTCACCGGAACAGCATCTGGCATCACCTCCAGGCGCCAGCTTCCATCGGGCAGCCTGTCTAAAAAATAAGCACCCGTACCATTATATTTAACTACTGCCGATGAACCAATACCCGCAATATGCGCCAAAGCTGATGGCTTTACAGGTTTCGTGTCAGTTGAGTTGGAGTAGTAAAACTCAGTATCGCTGTTCATCTCGCTTAGTTGATTTTTATAGCTAAGCCTGAACGTCCCAAACAAGGTATCAGTAGGAAATTTACCGTATGATTTAAACACAGGCACCGAGCGGAATACCCTACCGGCTATGAGAAGACTAATGGCTTTTGAGGGCGTATAAGCCAGGTTAAGGTAATGTGTTTGATATTCGGTATTGGCGAATGCGTTGCCCAATGGATCATATGCGAATTGTGTTGCCCATTGAAAACCGGCTTTTTTAAAACTCCGCGCCATAGCTGGATACATATACGGCTGCATTACATCGCCCGCATCAAACTCGTATACCATCCGGGCTTTATTCTTAAACTCCGGGATGGTATCAAACGGAATAATATAATGATCAACATGCGGCAGTAAATTTCCTCTATGCTGATGCCCGGCAACTAAGCCCGTAGGGTACCACTGAAAACTAAAACCATCAGCAACCGACTTGGCTACCGCATCAGCATACCATGGCGATTCGCTGATGTTGTAGAATACGGGCTTTGTCCAGCCGGTACTCTTTATAGCAGCTGCCATACGGTTTACATATTCGGTAGTCCGGGCCTTTGGCCCACTATGATGCGGCTCGTTATTTACTTCAGTGGCAACTATAAACGCATCCTTAGTATAGGTTTTTCCGGTATAAGAATTTACATGACTGAAAAACTGCTTCAGGTAACGCTCCTGGGCCACGTAGGCTTTTTCCTGTACAAGCGCTCCGTCTTTTCCATATACATCGCTAAAGCTACCGGTACGTTCGTCCCGTTCAGGATAACCATTACCCCAAAAGGCTATCGGGGTAATAATAATGCGTATGCCCCGCTCCTCTAACCTGGCCAGCAAATAATCAAACAGGCGTAAATGCTCGTTTTGCTTCAGGTTACCTAACGAGTCGCTGATCTCGGTGTCCCATACATGCACACGGAATGCGTTAACACCCAGCCGCGCTAAGTGATATACATCTCTATCAATAGCCTGCTCCATATTGATGCTTTGTATTTTGTGCGAGCGGTACCCGTAAGCAAACGGCAAAGTATAGTTAACACCAAAAAAAGCGGCTTCTTTATCGTTTACGGAGTGCCGTATGATACCTTTGCCGTCAATATAAATTTCATTGCCCCTTTTACCGTCAGCATTCCGCTGGGTAAATCCAGGCAAGGCAAAAAGCAGCATGAAGCCTGTTAGCAAGAGTAGTTTCATCAATTAAAATTTTTCGGTCAAAAATGCATCTAATGCGATAGTTGGCTTCCCGCTGGTATCGAAAGCACCAAGCTTATAGCCTTCCCAATCGTTATATGACTGGGGCTCCCAATAAAACACGCCAAGACCCTTTTTACCATCAACACTGTTAGTTTTCAAAATAATGTCGGTTAAAAACGCTTTTGATGCAGCGGCTTCGGTAGCGGGCATACCTACTTCGCACAGCATAACTTCGCTTCCGTAACGGGCAACCATATCGTTCATATTAGCAAGACACTGTTTATTTAGACTTTGCCATGTTGACGCTGTTGGATAAAGCGACATGCCTATCACGTCCCACTTGGCGCCATTGGCTTTAAGGCCGTCAAACATCCAACGATATAAACCATTATCATAACCGTTTGACAGATGGACGATAACCTTACTGCTGCTGCTAATAGATTTTACCGCGTCGTACCCGGCGTTTACCAGCTCTGCAAAATTCTTCATGTTTACTGACGCTTTGCCATCATTCCACAGCATGCCGTCGTTAGTTTCATTGCCTACCTGTACCCATTCAGGTGTAATGCCCTTATCCTTTAGTGCATTCATTACGCCAACGGTATAAGTATTAACGGTGGTTTTAAGAGCCACAAAGTTCAGGTTAGTCCAGGCGGCAGGTTTGTTTTGATTACTCGGATCAGCCCATATATCGCTGTAGTGCAGATCGAGCATAACGCGGTAACCCGCGTTTTTAGCACGTACTGCTTTTTCTACCATATCGGCTGTGTTATTGTAACCATTGGTTGGGTTTACCCACGCACGCAAACGGATTGAGTTCATGCCTTTGCCTTTCAAAATGGTAAACAAATCCTGCGCGGCACCGGCATTATTATAAAACTTGATACCGTCATCCTCCATTTCACTTACCCAACTTACATCAGCACCTTTGGCAAAACCTGCGTTTATGGGCTCATCCGGAAACTGCGGCGCGCTTATATCCTTAGAGCAACCAGCCATTAAACAGGCACATACCAGTACGGTCAGTATATAATTCTTTTTCATTTTAATTTTAAAGTTTGGTGATAGAATACGTGTAGTTGCCAGCTATGCTCAGGTTTAAAACTATGGCATATCTGCCTGCCGAAGTAATTGGGATATCTCCGCCGTTTAATTTAAGAAAACCATTTGCAGGATTGTTATCGCCATAATTAATGGTCCAGTTCCCGTTAGCCCTGAATTTAAGCTTACCTACCGATAAGTTCGCCGTTACCGTCCACTCTTTGGTGGTTGCATTAAAGCTCATGTTGGTGTCGTTATCCCATCCGCCCGGAGTAGCATCACCTACAATACCGAAGGTGGTTTTTTGCGCTTCCCAAGTATTATTTTTGGTATTGGCTTTTAATATATAATATCCTGTTGAAGGTACGAAAAGGTTACCACTCGCGCCGGACGCAAAGGTACCTTCGGATTTACTATCGGTGTTAGTACTGCTCGCCCATCCATAAGTTGTTGTCCAGTTTACATCGTTAGTAAATTTAAATATCAGGTTAGATGGATCAGTAAAATTCACATAGCCTTCATACTCTTTGTTATCAAATATCGATGCAACCTTTTCGGCAGTCGCAGGAGACCAACCTTGGTAGGCGGCCGGTACGTATAACGATGGATAGTTCACAATAACCGCGTAAGGCGTAGCTTTAATTTCAATCACATTCGAAAACAAGGTATCCACATTGGGACGTAATTCTGATTTCACCCTCACTTCCAGCTCTGCAGCTGCTCCTGGTGTAAAACCCATTAATACGAGTGAATTGTTAAAATCACCAACGGTGAATTTTTGCTCGAACGCGGCAGTACCATCAAGCGCGTACTCGCGGGCAGCGGCAAACTTGTTGCCTTTTTTGTCTATTTGCAAAGTGTACTGCACTGCAGCATTGTAGCCATAATCGGCTTTATCCCAGGTAAAGGTTACGGCGTTATTGTCAGCTTTTTCGCTGCTTAATTGCACATCGGTAGCACTGGCTTTAAGGGTTGATGCAGTGCCCTCGGCAGCTGACCTTACTGTCACCGTATCCTTTTTGCAGGCCTGCATTACCAGCAAGGTCATAGCTATAAATAAGCTTTTAATTATATAAGTTTTCATTTAAATAAGGTTTAATAGCCTTGGTTTTGCACAAGGTTAGGGTTAGCATTTACATCAGATGAAGGTAGCGGGAAAAGATTACGGAACGCCTCAACTGCACGCCCGTTACGTGCGCCGCCTTTCCATGGCCACAGGTAGCTGCTGCCGGTAAATCTGCCGTAACGAATCAGATCGCTCCGGCGGAAGCCTTCCCAGTAAAGCTCGCGGGTACGCTCGTTAAGCACATCGTTAAGTGTGTAGCTGCTTATGTTACCGCTGTTATTACCGTAGGCCCGCTGGCGCAGCAAATTAATATAGCCGATTGCTGTGGCCTCAGAGCCGGAGCCGCCGCGTTTAACCGCTTCAGCATATACCAAGTACATTTCGGCAAGGCGAAACAATGGGAAATCGGTAGAAGCATATACACCATTAGGTGATGGCGGCGTAGTGCCGGTTGATGTAATGTTACTAAACTTAGCTACCGCTAAACCATCAGTAAAAATGGTAATGTCATCCATTTCTATTTTGTTACCTGCAAACATGGCGCGCTTGTCGGTATTGCCGCTGTAGTCGCCAAAAGTTTCAGGCAGGTTACGTGTACTGCGCATACCGCTCCAGCCGCCATTAGGTACACCAAAAGTAGCAGGACCCATCGCGCCGCTTACCGCAGCGTTAATCAGATAAGTAGTACCACCGTAGGTTTGTGAATTTACCCCATCGTAGGCAATAGCAAAAATGGTTTCGGTATTAGATACGTTATTATCGCCCAAAAATAAGCTACGGTATGATGCGTTAAGCGAATAGGCTGAGTTAATTACCTTATCAGCATAAGTTATCGCCTCGTTATACTTATTGTTGCCTGATCCAAGATATACCTCGGCATTCAAGTAAATACGTGCCAACAGGGCTTGCGCAGCCGCTTGGTCCACACGGCCGTACTCGTTTTGCTTAGCCGCTACCAGTTCCGCTTCAATTGCTTTTAATTCGCTTTCGATATAGTTAAACAGGTTAGCACGGGTAGTTTGTGATGGGGTAAATTTACCAATCGGGTCATTCTCGGTTACAAACGGCGGGTTGCCAAACAAATCCATCAGCACCCAATACTCAAAGGCACGTAAAAAACGTGCTTCGGCACGGTAGCGGCGTATATTATCAGCCTCGGCACCGCTGATGTTACGCGATTCGATCTTATCGTCGGTCGATTCGCGGATAAACTCGTTACACGCCGTGATATGATATAAACAACGGCTGTATAATCCACGGATCATCACGTTGGTTGATGTCCAGTTCATCACATGGAAATCCTGTAATCCCGGGTCGTTCCATACGATCGCGGCTTCATCGGTAGTAAGCTCCTGCAGGTTCCAGAACAATCGTAAAAAGTCTGACGTGCCCTGGTCAATACCGGCTATATCTCCTTCACCGGCGTCAGGGCCTCCGTTGCCGGTAAGCGCAAATGCTCCGTAAATTTTCGCAAGCGATTGCTTGTAGCCTTCGGGTGTGCTGTACACCTTATCAGCTGTGAGTGCGTTTGTTGGCACACGGTCCAGGTCTTTCTGGCAACTGCTCACCGTTGCTGCCAGCATTATTATACCTGCTATATATTTAAATGCTTTCATGTTTGTAATTAAAAATCAAGGTTAACACCTAAAACGAATGTGCGCGGGCGCGGATAAAAGTTATTATCAATGCCATTGGCGATCTCTGGGTCGAGGCCTGTATAGTTGGTTATCACAAAAACATTCTGGCAATTGGCATTAACGCGTAAACCAACTTTATCGCCAAATATTTTACCGGCGTTGTACCCCAAACCGAGGTTATCCATTCTCAGGAACGAAGCATTCTCCAGGTAATAATCGCTCAGGTACTGGTTATTATCAAAACCCGATTTGAATATCTCGGTGCTTGCGTTGCCCAAATAACCTGCAGGGTTAAGTATACTGCGTGTTACACCAACGTTGGCCTTGGTATTATTATACACATAGTTACCCAGGTTTGAGCGCAATACGGTTGAAAGCGACCATTTTTTGTAATTAAGCTGTGTACTGAAGCCAAGAATAAAATTCGGCATGGCGGCTTTTACACGATACAGATCCTTCTCGTTAATGATGTTATCTCCGTTGATATCTTCGTAAATACCTTCTTTTGGTTTGCCGTTGGCATCATACACCTGGCGATACAGGTAAAAGGTTTGCGGCCTGTAACTAACCGAGTTGATCTGCACGGTATTGCCCGTTCCGCCTGAAATACCGCCCACCTGGTCGCCCGGGTAGGTTGGATTATTAACCGCGGTAAGGTTAGTAATGCGGGTATTATTATAGGTAAAGTTGAAACCCATATCCCAGCTAAACACCTTGTTTTTTATTGGTGACGCATTGATACTGAACTCAACACCTTTGTTTTCGATATTACCAACGTTGGTGGTAATAAAGTTACTGAAGTTTGAACCCAGCGGAGACGGTATCCTATTTAAAAGATCTTTGGTCTTTTTAAAATACACGTCAACCGCACCACTGATACGCCCGTTTAGGAAACCGAAATCCACACCGGCATTATAGGTTGCGGTTTGCTCCCATTTTAATGACCTGTCATAAGCGGCGGGTGCATACATGTTATAAAATGTATCGCCTAACTGATATTTGGCCGATGCAACGCTAAGCGCGTAAGTTGGCAGATATGAATAATATGGAATGCCATCCTGCTGTCCGGTAATACCATAGCTCAGACGTAACTTCAGGTCGCTTAATGTGCTTGACTCTTTCAGGAACGACTCCTCGTTGATACGCCAGGTTAAAGCAACCGAAGGGAAAACACCCCAGCGGTTCTCGGGCGCGAATTTAGATGATCCATCCGTACGCACCGACGCCGCTAAAATATATCTATCGGCAAGGGTATAAATTAAACGGCCGTAGTATGATATCAACGTATTCTGCGGCTTGTCAAACGGGAAAAGCGGTTGCGAACCGGCTACTACCTGCCCGTTTGCATTAAAGCTCGGATAATAGTATATCTTAGTTAAAAAATCATAGTATCCAAAACCTGCAGTAGCGTTAATGTTACTATTTATTGATTTCAGATCCCTGGTATAGTTCAGGTAAAACTCCGCAACCTTATTAGTTACATCCTGCTGATAGCGGTTGTCTACACCACCCACAGCAAAGCTTTGCGCCGCGTTGGCAGGCACATAAGTAGTCCCTTTGCCGTTTGAAATATCATAACCCAAGTTTAGGTTGGCGTGCAGTTCAGGCAGAAAATGCATACTGTAATCAAACTGCGCGTTACCATAGCTCCTTTTTACCTGGCTTTTACCCGTATTTTGTGCCAGCAAGGCTACAGGATTGCGGGGCGCGTTAGGGTTTGGAATTGCGTTGCCTACATTGTCAAAATTCGTCCATTCAAAGTAATTGCCGAATGTATTTTTAGCGAATACCGATTGGGTCGGATCAAAAAAGACTGCCGAACCAATTGCGCCCTGGTTAGCAAAGCGGGTATCCATCAAAGCGCCTTTTATGTTGATATCAATCTTTAAATGGTTATCCAAAAACTTAGGGTTAAGGGTTATGGCACCGGTTGTACGCTGCAAATTATCGGTAACCAATATGCCTACTTGCTTAAGGTATCCCGCAGATACGCGGTACGGTATATTTTTGTATGAACCTGCTACGCTGATATTGTTATCAGTACCCAATGAGGTTTGGTAAATTTCATCCTGCCAGTTCGTATTAGCCTTACCCAGCAACGCTTTCTGATCGGCATTGCCTTTTTCGTTTACATAAGCCCTGAACTGGTCGGCAGTAAGTACATCAACCTTTTTGCCCACTTTGTAAGCTGATAACTGCGAGCTGAAGTTTACTTTAAGCGCACCCGATGCACCTTTTTTGGTGGTGATCAGGATTACCCCGTTTGATGCGCGCGAGCCATAAATAGCGGTGGCTGATGCATCTTTCAATACCGTAAATGATTCGATGTCATTCGGATTGATCAAACTAAGTGGATTTGAAGCTCCGGATATAGCGTTGTTGCTCAACGGCACCCCGTCAATAACAATCAACGGATCATTACTCGCGGTAAGCGAAGCACCACCCCTTATGCGGATTGTACTACCCGCGCCAGGCGCGCCACCATTTGGCGTTATGGTAACCCCCGGTACCTTGCCCGCAATTAACTGCTCGGGTGTGGTAATGCTGCCCTTCTGAAAATCTTTTGATGAAACGGTAGAAATAGCACCTGTTACACTCTTTTTTTGCTGGCTGCCGTAACCTATAATCACAACCTCATTAAGGGCTGACGCACCCGCGGGTTTCATGGTAAGGGTTATTGCCGGGCCATTAGCAGTTACGCTTTGGGTCAGCTCCTGGTAACCTAAAAATTTTATTGTTAATGTAACTGCTCCTACCGGCAAACCTGTTAGTCTGAACTTACCGTTTAAATCAGTAGCTGTAGAGCGCGTGCCCGCCAGTACTGAAGCACCCGGCAGTGGCTGGCCTTCTTCATCGAGCACCTGCCCGCTAATGCTGCCTGATTGCGCAAATGCAAAATTTACGGCCATAGCAAACAAGAGCAACAAAGTTGTTCGTAAATAAAAATTTCTCATTTAAAAATGGTTTAATTGGTAATGCGACGTTTATAATTGGACTACAATAATAGCTGGATAATATTGTTCTCCGTTTGTTCAAATCGTCTTAATAATTGTTCGTATTAACTTAATTTGAGCTTAAAACAGCATTATTGTATAACATTGGCTGAACTTTGACATAATATTAATTACCGTTACCGTCATCTGGGCATATTTAAAAGAATGTTACCTAACTTAGGCAGGTTATAAAATCTGAATGCCTTCGTTTCTATATAAAAAAATGATTACTGGAGCTATGTACGTTACATGTACCTGGCTATATTTAGCGCTGATTGTAATTACCGCTAAAGCGCAGGACATGGTATTTGATCATATCGGCAATAAAGACGGTTTATCAAACAGCACTATACAGGCCATCACTCAGGATAAGCGGGGATTCATGTGGATAGGTACTCGCGATGGCCTTAATCTGTATGACGGAAGGCAGATCACTATCTTCAGGAACGTGCCAGGCAGACTGAACACCCTTAGCGATAATTTTATTACCTGTTTATACTCCGACCATGAGGATAATCTTTGGGTAGGTACCAGCAACGGCCTTAATCAATACAACAACCGATTGCGCATATTTAGGGCATATGTGAGCAATGATCGATCGGGCATTGCCATACATGGGAACAGGGTAAATTCCATATTTGAGGATGCGCAAAAGCGGCTATGGATTGGTACTAACGCCGGGCTAAACTTAATGGATCGGTCCAGCGGCACTTTTAAACTGATGTATACCGGCAGCGCCGTGAACTCCATTTTACAGGATAGGGATAATAATATTTGGATTGGCACAGAGGGCGGCCTCGTGAATTATACAGCTAAAGGAAAACCAATTTTTAACACTGCAGTCAGCGATATACAACAGGACAATAACGGCAATTTATGGGTCGCCACGAAAACTAATGGGCTGATCAGCTATAATATTACCAATAATGAAAAAACTTTTTACCGCCACAATGATGCCGCCCCTAACAGCTTGGGTAGCGACTTGGTTTTGGCGTTACTTACTGACAAAAAGGGACAAATTCTTGTTGGTACCATAAATGGTGGCCTTAATATCTTTGACCCGGCAACAAAAGGCTTCAAAAAACACACTTACCACGCGGGGAGTGAAGATGGGTTATCGCAGCGCACCATAAGCGCGCTGTTCGAGGATAAGCAGGGCAATTACTGGATAGGTACACATCGAGGAGGCGTGAATGTTTATTCGCCGAAGGCGCGTAAGTTTAAAATTTACAGGCAACAACCTTCTGGTAAGGGCCTTAGTTATAATGATGTAAAATGTTTTGAGCAAGACCATTTAGGTCGTATATGGATTGGCACTGATGGCGGCGGACTTAATTTGTTTGATAAAGCTAGCGATTCCTTTAAGGTTTATAACAATAAGGTTAATGACAAGGCGAGCCTTGGATCTGACGCGGTACTCGACCTGACCGAGGATAAACAAAACCGCCTATGGATAGCCACCTGGGGAGGCGGACTAAATGTATTTAATCCGCGAACGCAAAGCTTCACAAAGTATATAAACAAACCGGGTGACACGAATTCGCTGTCATCAAACTTTGTACAAAAGGTTTACCAGGACAATGAAGGCAAACTATGGGTGGGTACCTACTTTGGTGGTTTGAATGTCTTCCAACCTGAAAGCGGTAAGTTTAGCCGGATAACAAAAGGCACCGGGAATTCCGCTTTGAGTGGCAACAACATTGTATCTATAAATGAAGATGCCTACGATGACCTGTGGATTGGTACCGATGACGGCGGCTTAAACCGTTATCATAAAAAAAACGGCACTTTTAAGCACTATTTTAAACAAGGATTGCGCATGCCCGATATACGGGTAATTTTTTCGGATAGTAAACGAAGATTATGGATTGGTCAGTCGGGTTTATATGTATTTGATAAAAATGCTGACACATTTCGTGTCGTTACCAAAAATGCAGGACTCGATCACGTATTTATAAAAGGCATAACCGAAGACAATAGCGGACAGCTGTGGATATCCACCTCAAACGGATTATTGCGTTTTAACCCGGAAAAAGGAGAGGCTACTACTTATAACACCGCCGATGGATTACAAGCCATGGAATTTGAGGCGAATGCGTTTATGAAAACCCGAGATGGCGAAATGTATTTCGGGGGTATAAGTGGATTTAATTCATTTTATCCGGATAAAATAAAAGATAATCCTTATTTGCCACCGGTATATATAACTGGCTTTCAAATATTTAACAAAGATGTTTTTGTTGGTCCGGGATCAGCGTTAAAGGAAGATATCAGCATAACCAAAACGGTGCGTCTGAATTATGAGCAATCAAGTATATCTTTTACATTTGCCGCGCTTAACTACATAGCGCCACAAAACAACTTATACGCTTACAAACTTTCAGGCATTGATAAAAATTGGGTTTACACCGAAGCCAATAAAGCCGTTTACACTAATCTTTATTCGGGCACTTATACGTTTAGGGTAAAGGCTGCGAATAATGATGGGTTGTGGAATAATAAAGGAGTTAATATTACCATTATTATTACGCCGCCGTGGTGGCAAACCTGGTGGTTTAAACTATTCATAGCATCATTTGCCGGTGCAACAGTTTATGCCTACATACGCTACAGGCACCAACAACAGCTCAAAAGACTTGAGGAGCAAAAAAGGGAAGAAATACATCAAACCCAGCTGCATTTCTTCACTAATATATCTCACGAGTTCAGAACGCCGCTGAGCCTCATCTTAGGGCCGGTTGAAAATCTCATCAACAGCGAGCAGCAAGAACCAGGTACCGAACTGTCACAGGCTCATGGCACCATCTACCGCAACGCCAAAAGGCTGATGCATTTGGTTAGCGAGCTAATGGATTTTCGCAAAGCCGAGTCGGGAGCATTGCGCCTTAAAGTAGCTCCTGGTAACATTAGCTTGTTTTTACAGGAAATTACCGACGAGTTTACCAACTGGGCACAACAAAAAGGAATTGCCTTTTACGTTGATGCAGGCGCAGTTGGAAAAATGGTTTTATTTGACAAGCAGGTACTTGAAAAAATATTATTGAACCTCATAAACAATGCTTTAAAATACACTAACAATGGCGGCGAGATTTCAGTAAAACTGCTGTTTGAACTGAGCAAGTTCAGCCCCAATTTCGCACACGAATTAAAAGTCGAAAACAACTATTTGGGTAAAAAATATATGTATATTGAGGTGGCCGATACAGGGATAGGTATCACGGCTGAATCGATGCCCAATCTTTTTCAACGTTACTACCGAATCACATCCGCTCACTTGGGTTCGGGCATAGGGCTGGCCTTTGTTAAGACGCTTACATTGCTGCATAAAGGGTACATAAAAGTATATAGCGAACGTAATAAGGGTACCCAAATTTTGATCGCCCTGCCAGTATCAGAACAAGATTATGATACTTCCGAACAAATTCACGGCAATGCCGATAACGTGGCTGATCTTTTCAGTAATGATGATTATCTTGAATATACCGAGGAAAACTCGATTGGGCTGACAGATAATTATAGCAGCAGTAATCATTTAAAGAGCATTTTGCTTGTTGATGACAATATCGAGTTACGTAATTTCCTACAAGATTCGCTGCAAAAACATTTCATGATTACAGTGGCCGGCAATGGCCATGAAGGGTTATTACACGCAGAAAAACAAATACCCGAACTGATTATTAGCGACGTAATGATGCCTGAGATGAATGGAATTGAGTTTTGCCGGGTTATAAAATTGAACGAACGTACGAAGCACATTCCGTTTATTATGCTCACTGCCCGGGATGCCTTGGAAGCACAATTGGAGGGCGTGGGTTCCGGAGCTGATATTTATTTGCCAAAACCTGTGAGTCTAAATCTACTGGTATTGACTATCAACAACATCTTTAATCGGCAGCATAATCTCAAAACCCGTTATACTGAAGATTACGCCATTGAAGCTAAGGACGCTGCACGGACAGAAAAGGATCGACAATTTGTAAGTGACCTGATCAGGATTATTGAAAACCGGATTACCGACCCGCTGCTGGATGTGCAGTACCTGTGCGATACTTTAAATATGAGCCGCACTAAACTTTACGAGTTGATAAAGCAGCTTACCGGGCAATCTATCGTAGAATTCATCCGTTCCGTGCGGCTTAACAAGGCAAAGCACATACTTACACATGAAGAAATATCGATTGCCGAGGTAATATCGCGGGTTGGTATACAAACACAGGCTTATTTTACAAAGGCCTTTAAAAAAGAATTCGGCAAAACGCCATCCCAATATTTAAACGATTTAAATAATAGTAAAATGTAAGTTTACTTTAATATGCCACTACCCTCATCGCTAAAAACTAATGAGTAAACGACGACTTCCAATTACGTGGCAACGCCATTAACGTGTTTTAATAGTCAATAGCTTGATTTAGAAAATTAGGCTAAAAACCGGATTATTGCTGCTTAACGTGTTAAACTATATATCCGTTATGTTGGGGCTCAAATTATCTTCATGTCTTAACAATTGGCTTCAGGTACATTTTTTACACAGATCTAAAAGACTGTATTCTTGAATCTTAAGGCGGGCACAGTTTTGCTGAGTTGATAATGATTTTTATATGATCTATACGCCGCCTCAATGTCTGCAAATAAGATCATTTTTTTGATCTTATCTCGATCACTTAAATCGATGTTTGTTTCGGGCGATGTACCTTTAAATTTACTTCTAAAGATCATGCCGGTCAGTGCTAATGTTGTTTGTGCACAGTGGTAGTTTTTGTTCTCAAACACGGTTACCACTACTTCAGTAAATTGTTCTCTGCTTTTGGACTTTTGAATAAAGCAAACTGGACTTTTGAAGTAACTTCTATATGCATTTTTCAAGCAACTTTGTTACTTATATAATTATTAAAACAGGTATGGAAAATGAAGAAACGGTTCTGGTTACGGGCGGAACAGGCTTTGTGGGTATGCAGATTATTTCGCAGCTACTACAAAAGGGCTACAGGGTAAGAACAACAATTCGCAATTTAAAAAGTAAAGACAAATTGATAGATACGCTTAGGGTAAACAACATTGCTAATCTTGATTATCTTTCATTTACGGAGGCTGAATTGACCACGGATGATAACTGGGCAGAAGCCATGAAAGGTTGCAAGTATGTGCTAAGTGTAGCTTCCCCGGTATTTTTCGATAAGCCTAAGCAAGAAGAAGAAGCCATTCGTCCTGCTGTCGATGGCATTTTACGCGTTTTAAGATTTGCGCAAAAAGAAGGCGTGCAACGTGTGGTCATGACATCTAATTTCGGGGCAGTAGGATTTTCACAAACCGATAAAAACAGAGAAACCACCGAAGCGGACTGGACAGACGTGCAAACTAAAGGGTTATCTGTTTATGAAAAATCAAAAACACTTGCAGAGAAAGCCGCGTGGGGTTTTATAAATTCCGAAAGCGGAAAACCGGAATTAGTTACTATCAATGCAGTCGCCATATGGGGACCATCACTGGATGCGCATGTTTCCGGGAGTTTCCATTTGCTGCAAAATCTGTTAAACGGCTCCATGAAAGTGGTTCCCAATATTCCGCTTAATATAGTTGATGTCAGAGATGTCGCTGATCTGCATATTCGGGCAATGACCAACCCAGCGGCAAGCGGGCAAAGGTTTATTGCCACTGCCGACGGGCAAATTACCTTGCCGCAAATAGCTGCAATATTACGAAAGGAAAAACCTGAAATAGCTCAAAAAGTATCCTCCAAAATTTTGCCGAACTGGGTTATCCGGTTGGGTGCATTATTTAGTTACCGCGCACAAGAAGGAAAAATGTTTATTAATATGAACCGTAATATAAGTAACCGAAAAGCAAAAACGATATTGAATTGGAAGCCCATAGCCACACAGGAAGAAACCTTATTGGCCGCAGTAGATAGTATGGTAAAGTATAACCTCATTGATCAAAATATATAATATGAAAATTTTAAGTGGGATACTGATCGCGATATCCGTGTATATTGGCCTAAATCATGGGAGCCGGGTCTTTAGAAAACCTTCAGCAGCGTATGCAGAAATGATGTTATCATTGGGTATTACTGATCCGGTCCGTATCGTATTCGGTTTATGGGCTATAGCAGCCGCTTTACTCACCGTGTTTCCTGCTACATTTTTTTGGGGAAACACGCTTCGGGCAATACAACTCATATTGATGATGGCTTTGGTATTAAAAGCAGGTAATTATAAATTTGCGCTAATCGAAATCCCTTTTTTACTATTGCCTTTACTGCTGATATATTTAGGGCATCCGTTAAGAAGCGCGGGTACTGACAATGCAATGCCGATAAAATGAGAGCGATAGCTGATAATATTAAGACGGATGTATTAAAGGAGCAGTTCATTCCCGACCACCTATTCCTGTACCTCATCAAGGGAGAGGTTAGTTTCTTTGACGGTAATGAAAGCTACACTTACCGAGCCGGCGAATGCTGTATCGCACAGAAAAACCATCTTATAAAATTCATGATGAACCGTCGGATAAATGAATTTGAACCAATTATGTTTTGTTTTGATGAAGCGTTTTTGCGTCAATTTCAAAAAAAGCACCAAAGCAAATCAGTGAATACTGTGTCAGAACCTGCGATCATCAAGGTTGATCATGCAGACCTGATCGACAGTTTATCAGATCGATAAAACCTTATTACAAGGGAGCAATGCAATTGGATGAGGCATTTGAAGACCTTAAATATGAAGAGCTGCTGATCATATTGCTCAAAACCAAGCCGGAGCTTTCCGGCATATTCTTTGACTTCGGCATACCGCAGAAAATCAATTTAGAAGCCTACATGAACCGGAACTTCAGGTTCAACGTAAGCCTCAAACGTTTTGCTTTTCTTACGGGGCGTAGCCTATCAGCATTCAAGCGTGATTTTAAAGCCGTATTTAACGAAACACCCAGCCGGTGGTTAGTTAAAAAAAGATTGCAGGAAGCTTATTTCCTGCTGGAAAAAGAAAAGCGAAAACCATCAGACATTTATATAGACCTCGGTTTTGAATCTTTATCCCATTTTTCAATTGCTTTTAAAAGAGCATTCGGCGTAGTACCTTCATCCTTCTAAACAAAACAATCAGAACATATTGGTGTCCAGGCGATTCTCTGCCCAAAACGCGTCAATTATTACCTCTGAGCCTTTCCTGATTACGGCAGGCCCTTCGTAAATTGTTTTGGGCAGAGGATCGTTAATGATAAAAATCCTGAATAATTACAGTTATTGCTACAGCTCAAAGTTTACTTTTTATGCTTTTTAAAGGGATTGAATGATAAACCTATATTAACGTATGGAGCAGGATCGGTGTGCCCCTCCCACGTATAATCGCTGAAGGAATTATTCTTTTCAAGCACTCTTACTGTTGGGTTTATACGATAACCCGTTTTGAAAGTGAGGGTAATACTACCCGGTAAAATATGCTCGTAAACCAGGCCTACGTTGCCATCCAACTGCCGGTATTGGTAAGTGGTATTGGCAGCATCACGATCATACAGAAAAAATGTGGTGTAAAAATCAAGATCAAAACCTGCCGAAAGCCTGCTGTTATTTGACATCTGCCTGCGTAAATAAGCATATCGCGGAAGGGTAAGATCTGCCGTTAGCTTATCATTAAACCTATGCTGATAAATAAATATAGGGGCAAGCGGAATTTGCGCACCGGGATCTGTTGTACCTGCTAACCCGACGCTCATAGTCGTTGTTTCATTAGCTTTTAGTATAACAACCCCACTAAATATCCCGCGTACCCTTTCTATCCTTTTTTCGCTGCCGTCCAGTGCAAAACCTGCCGTGTAGATAGCCGTTTTACCAAACAGTTTCGAAAAGTAACTCAGGTTTAGCCCCTCAGTATGATAATGGTGGCCTTCGTTGTAGTTTTGCTGAATACCAGGTGTTGCTGCCGAAAAGCTTGATTTAACAGAAACATAGCGGTAAAGTCCGTTGGCTTGTAACAGCCAATGGCGGTTTTGCAGTAAATTAACATTAGCGCTGGCAGTAAACTGCGACCAGTTGCTAAATTCACCGTCCGGCAGATCCCGATCTCGTAAATTAGATGAGAAGTTATAATTTCCATACTGTTTAAAATCTATACTGAAAGGCCTCTGTTCTGTAAACTTATCGGCAGCGAACCTGGTAACTTTTTTCACGATACTATCTTGACTTTGCGCCTTGACAAAGAATGGCATGATCAAAAATACCATAAATGCCATTAAGCTTTTAAACCGGCTTGAAGTTTCCTTAGATGAGCTAAGGAAACCTGAAATTGAAAAATTGTGATTGAACATAATTGCTTAGTTTGATTGTGAATGTTTTATTGTTTATGACCAAGTTTTATCCTTACGAACATGTCTATACCGCAGGTGGTCAAACGAGCATAGCGAATAGGTGATTTGACGATATCGGTTCTTTGAAGATGTATTTTGATCGAAAGATGGATGATCTGAAAAATGTAGGTTCTTATCAGATCATATTTGTAGATATAAGCTAATTCAACGCTGTTAAACACTTTATCGAAAATTGGTGACAGCGTTTTTACATCTTCATCTTCCAATTCAATACTTATTGGGTTGATGTTTTTAAAAAGATGAATTCCTTCAAAATTGCACCAAACACCTTTAGGGAAAAACGGCTTGTTAAATGATAATAAATACCCTGTGTCATTATCATCCCACTCCAAATCTTTCGAGCAACAGAATATAAGGGTTGGCTTTTGGGCCATATTCAGTTTAAGACATACATAAAACTGCTTTTCGTAAACAAGCAATTTACCACTCCCCCCTTGTCCTGTCGGCCACCAAAAGGCTTCAAAGTGCTCGCTATCCATTACCGTTTAAGAGGATGCCCCAAATAGATGATCAGCAGCGGCATCAGTAAAAAGGGAATCTCTATCAAAGCTGTCTTATAGTTTCCAGCCTTGAGAGATAATGCCATGATCAAAACTATAGTTATCGCGTTTACTACACATGCGATATAGTATGTTTGCGGAAAAAGAACCGCAGTACCTATAGCGATGCCAACAACGCTCATAACAAGTATAACGGACCTCCCAATGCCCAATTCCGCGGCCATTTTTGCCTGCTCGGGGTTCGCATCGATATGGAAGCCGTCCCAACCGTGCTTTATGCTTAGCACAGCGGTTATAATAATGAGTATACTACTGATTATTTTCATTTTGAATTGTATTGTAATAGTTTGTAAATGCCTTATTGATTGATATGAACCGAAGTGTTATTTGCGAGATCCGGTTACGGAGATATTGACCGGTGTATTTTGATCTAAGTTGTAACGTTCTGCATTTGCAGCCCCTTAAAGGCCATGTAAAGACGTTCCGAATAGTCGGCAACCAGTTTATCCTCCTTGTGGGTTGAATTGACAAACAGCACCCAGGTCCAGACATTAACACGCTTAAATTTTTTAAAGATCAAACGCTTGCTTGAGGATATCGTAAGCTCAGACTTTATCAGGTTTCTTGGAAAATAATTGAGTACAAGCGGACCAGGGAAACCTATCAAATAACCAACAACCGGCATAATCACCATCCCTAAAAAATTAACCGTATAAGCCAGGGTTCTATCCTTCCTGCTTACAAATTTCCCTTGTAAAAAATCAACCTTCAGGCAATTGGCATCAGCCTCATCGCGGCGCCTAAGTATAATGCTATTGCTTTCATTATTATATCTGCTGATAGCTGCTTCTACGGCAGTTTCTAACCGTGATCTTACATCCACCTGTACTTTATTTCCAAAATTCCATATTACATCAATTGTTGCGAGAGTCTTTGATTCAATTACGGCGAGTTCTTCGAGGGTGGAAGGCGATAAAATTTTCATCGTGTTTGTTTTGGTCTAAATGTAAAATCTGTTACTAATCGGCTATTGTACGCGCGTCCACCTGAACGTTTTGCCCATCATCGGAACACCTTTGTAGCCCCGTGTTTCAAGATCATTGGGGCCTTTCAGTTCACCTTTTATACTATAGTTTCCCCCACTCTCTACACTGTATAAAACACCGTTACTATATTTTCCATCTATAAATACTAACCCGGTAATATGCACAAGGCCCTGCCGGGAGCGGCTTTTGAGTTTCTCGTTAGGGTTTTCCGTATCCTTTTTAGGCGTTTTACCATCAGCCTCAAACATGAATTTTGCTTCTATCAATTTGCCTGAATAAGTATTGCCGGATTTGAAGATTTCTATCTTCATGGCGTTGTCTGCAGAAAACCACACCCCCAGGATCTTATCTGCAGGTTGAGATTGTGCGAATAAACCGGTAACCATAAGCAATAGCATACCAGTGAGAAGAGTTATTCTTTTCATAAATAATTATTAATAAATGAGTAAGGGAAATTTTATTTGCCTGATGCGACCTTTTCGTACATTTTAGCGGTCTGAGAAAGTAATAATTTTGGAGCCACCCTCGTTACAATGCGCATGATCTTAGCCAAGCCCGGATAGATCTCATAGGAATCGTTTTTCATTCCCCTGATCGCCTCGTCTATCAGTTTGCCCGGAGCCATTAACATCTTTTCGTTAAAACCTTCATCATTTTTGAATTTATCATTCAAAGGCGTTGTCGCTCCGGGAGCAACAAGTTCAAATACTTTAACATTGGTATTTTTTAACTGGACACGCAATGATTGGGTGTATGAACGCAGCCCGGATTTTGAGGCGCCGTAAATTGGAGCTATAGGAAAAGGCATCAGAGCGATGCCCGAAGTAACATTTATTATGGCAGCGTTGGGCTTTCGTTTAAGGTATGGCAAAAATTCCTGTACCATACGGATCGGGCCCATTAAATTGATTTCTACTTCACGTGTAATATCAGAGAGTTCACGCTCTTCATTAAGGAAGATCTTTCGCATCTCCCCGGCGTTATTGATCAAAATGTTCAGATCAGGGAATTTTTTGATAACCTGGTCATATAGATCATAAATATCTTCAATCTTGCTTACATCACTTTGAATAATGTGTACAGCAGGGAGCATCTGTTTGGTTTCCTCAAGCTTTTGTGCATTTCTTCCGGTTATGATCACCGTATTACCGAGCCCGATAAGCTTTGAGGCAAATTCGAAGCCGAAGCCGCTTGTTCCGCCGGTTATTAAAACTGTGTTTTTACTGAGTTCCATCTTTGTTGATTTGATAGAACAAAGTTGGCGAGAACAGATCAGATGTACTTTGCAAGAATCAAAACAATGTTTGCAAAAAAGAAACCTTTTGCTAATTTCTGAAAGACAGTGGTGAGGTATTGGTCTGTTTCTTGAAAAAGTTAGAGAAGTGAGCGATTTCTTCAAAACCCAAACTAAACGCGATCTCTGAAACGTTCCACTCCGTTTGCCTGAGCAGTATCTTGGCTTCCTGTACAATTCTGCTGCTGATCAGATTTTTGGTGGTCTGCCCAGTCTGTTCTTTTAATACCCTATTCAAATAATTCACATGAATGGAGAGTTGATCGGCGTAGTCTTTAGGAGTACGTAACTTAAGCCCCTGCAATGGCGAGGCAATTGGAAACTGACGCTCCAAAAGTTCGGCAAACAAAGAAGACACGCGGGCCGAGGCATTATGTTCCTTGTAAAGATCTGTGGCAGGCTGGAGTTTTTGCCCGTAATGGATCAACTCCATTAAATAGTTGCGGATCAGGTCATATTTATAAGCATAATCAGAGTTGATCTCTTTATGCATTTTTTTGAATATCACTTTGATCTCTTCTTTCTCCTGATCCGTAATATGGAAACACGGATAGCCGCCCGGTTTGAATATCGGCAGGTCATCAAGTATCACTCCACTTTTTGACTGGGCCAGAAAATCAGCAGTAAAAAGGCAAAAATAACCATGCTGATCCATATCTTGTGCAATCCAGTTGTAAGGCACCTTGGGCGTGGTAAACATCAGCGCATGCGTTTCGATATCAATGATCTTATCCGCGTATTCGGCTCTGTTACGGCCGTCAATAAGATTGATCTTATAATAGGCGCGCCGGTTATAGGTCATGTTTGGCCTTACTTTAACAAGCCTGGCCAATTCGCTCACATCAAATACATTGAAATGCCCCACCTCTTTAGTAAGCCCTTCGGGTAATAGCTGGCTGATGTCTTTATTTAAAGATGCTGATGCCTCTTTATAAAACCCTTCAACTGTGGTGATCTTCATATTTTTATTTGCGAGAATCAAATATAGAAAAAGATCATTGATCATTTGGAACTATATATGATTGGAGCAAATTACCAGAATCGTTGCCTATCTCGGTACTGATATTTTACAGGTGACAGGGCCGCTATAGTTCCCACCAAATTTTGCGTACAGGAGTGGTACCTATCACATAAGGTTCTCCTATGTAAGGGGTGATCACAGTGATTCCTAACTTTTCCGCCGCCGGAAGTAGTTGCCTGACCGGTTCGTTCCAGATATGCGAACTTTCGGCAAATTTGGCCCAGTGTACCGGTTGCATAATATCAGTCTGCAAATCTGATGCTGCCTGGGCTGTTTGAGTCGGAAACATGTGGCTGTGTGGCCAGTTTGGCCCGTATTGCCCGCATTCCATAACTGCCAGGTCAAATGGACCATATTGCGAACCTATGGCTTTGAAGTGATGCCCAAAACCACTATCGCCGCTGTAGAAGATCCGGTGATCTCCGATCCTAATTACATAGGAGGCCCACAAAGTTTGATTCATTTTTAAAGTGCGGTTCGATCGATGCCTTGCCGGTGCTGCAGTAACACTCGAACCGTCGGGTAGCTTGTACGACCCGTGCCAGTTAAGTTCAACGATCTGTTCAGGTTTATAGCCCCAATACTTTAAATGCGAACCTACGCCTAATGGCACCACAACTTTTTTAACCTGATTGCGCAACTTTTTGAGGGTGCGGTAATCCAGATGATCGTAATGATCGTGCGAGATAATAACCACATCAATGGGCGGCATATCCTCTACATTATAATGTGTAGCTCCGTTAAAAGCCTTTATCAAACCAGGGACAGGGCCCGCATTACTGCTAAAAATGGGATCGATGAGCATATTGATGCCACGATATTTGATTAATACAGATGAATGCCCGAACCAAACTACAACTGGCCTGGCATCAGGCAATGTTTTTAAATTTGTTTTAACCCATGGTAGCTGCCTGGGCGGCGATACTGAATCAGGCTTATTAAAAAACTGCTTCCAAATACCACTGCGTTTGATTGCGGTTGTATCGTCATCATAAGATAAGTTTTGAAATTGTCCATTTTTATAATTGGGCTGATTGCGGATTACGTCCAGCGCCTCGTCTTCAGGATTTTTGCCCAATGATGGTACGATCCCGCAACCGAAGGGAATATAAAGTAAGATAAACAACAAAAAAATTGCAAGGATACGCCAGGAATCGGTAATTTTCATTTGTGAGCAGAGGATTGATTTGATATAACGGAAAATTGTAATTAAAGATATTATATTTAAAATCATTCGCTTTGAATAACATCGCCGGATTATAATTATTAAGCGTTTTTTACTCTGTAAAAAGACTTGTTGACTATCCCTATGCCATGGTCATGGCTAAACAATAGTTGGTGTGTTTAATTATTGCCAGGAGTCTGAACACGTTCAATGCCTCGCTTTCCGGACATTAATGAGCCGACCTGTTTACTGGCGATAAAAATTGCGATGCTGCTAAATATGCTGGCAACAGGAATGACCATCATTCCCCAGCGAAGACCGTTAACGCCTTTGATTACGCCGACCGCGTCACTTATCATTCCTACAAGCAGCGGTGATAATGCCGGACCTAACAACCCCGAAGCGATCATAAGCAGACTGGATGATAAAGCCTGTTTACCGGGCCCGGCAATTAGATGGCCTGCGCTGAAGGCAAATGGAAGCAGGAAGGCAAATGCAAGCATACCGGGTACGAAAAGGGTTATGGCCATCCAGCCTTCTGGCGCTAAAAGCCCCGCCACGGTGGTGATTCCTGCTACGCCGAAAAGCAAAGCGGGCGGATGAAGCAAGCGGTTGGCACCCCGGTTTACCGCTCTGTCAAATAACCGGCCGCCAACCACGGTACCGATGATGCCCATTAGCCCTTGTAATAAGCCAAATGATAACCCTACCTGGCTGGCTGTTAACCCGTGCGTCCTGATCAGGAACGGAGCTGTAAATGAATAAAACGGAGCCGCGGCAAAACCTAAAAAATTTGCTCCTATGAACATCCATAAAAATGCGGGTTTGGCCAAAAGTTCCCGGCCGGTGGTGAAAATATTGCCAGTGCTGTTACTACTATGCTGTGGTAATATTCCAGTTTTTCCTGCAAATGTCATTACCAGCACAACCAACAACAGCCCGATGCCGCTTGCTACAAATAGTGCAACGCGCCAGCCAATATGATCACTTGCCCAGCCTCCGGCAGCAAACCCAATCATTGTACCTAAAGGGATACCCATAGAAAATATCCCGATAGCCCGCCCACGATGATGCTCCGGGAAATTTTTTGCGATCATCGCATGCGCGGCTGGCGTTCCGCCGGCTTCGCCAAGTGCAACTCCAAAGCGGGAAATAGCCATGGTTACAAAACCTGCGGCCAATCCTCCCAGGCTTGTCATCACGCTCCATATTAATATACACCACACCAACACTTGTTTCGATGCTCCCCGGTCGGCTAAACGCGCCAGTGGCAGGGAGGCCAGGGAATAGATCACGGCAAATGCTATACCCGTAATCAGTCCCAGTTGCGTATCACTCAGATGCAGATCCGCTTTAATAGATTCAGCGAGGATAAAAGGTAGTATGCGGTCAATCTGGCTAAAAGCGCTGACCATAAACAAGACAATAATTAAAGCCGTTCTGCGCCAGCCGCTCATCAGTTCTACTTTTGGCTGTATTGGTGATAAAGATATTTGATCGTTCATACTAATAATTTTTTGTGTAGGTGATTGGTATTGAGCTAATGTTTAGCCCAGAGGCAGGAGGATAAAGCTTCAGTTGAATAATAATAAAGTACTATTGGCCAAACATATCTTTAGCGCCGTACTTGCTCGCCTGCGAAAGCACAAATTTGGGAAAGTACCTGATAATAAAACGGAGTAGTTTTAAAGGGCCGGGGTAGATCTCATATTTATTGTTCTTCAATCCGTCAATACCCTCTTGCACAATTTTTCCAGGGGCTACTATGCCGCTTGCGGCGGGTCCCGCCTCGCTTCTAAATCTGTCATTCAAGGGTGTAGATGAACCTGGTGCGACCAACTCAAATACTTTAACCTTAGTATTTTTTAACTGCACCCGCAGGGATTGCGTATAGGAGCGCAATCCAGACTTGCTGGCACTATAAACCGGCGCTAAAGGCAAACTCATTAAAGCGATGCCCGAGGTGACATTCATAATGGCAGCATTTGATTTTGACTTGAGGTGCGGCAAAAACTGTTGCACCATCCGCATAGGGCCAATCAGGTTGATCTCCAATTCGCGGGTAATATCGGGCAACTCGTAGTGGTCATGAAGTATGATCTTCCTCATTTCCCCTGCATTATTGATCAGGATATTTAAATCAGGAAATTGCTCAACAACACTGTCGTATAAACTAATGATGTCTTCTTTTTTGCTTACATCGCTTTGAATGGCATGCACACCCGGCAGGAGTGTTTTTGTTTCTTCAAGCTTAATAAGATTCCGGCCGGTGATGATCACCGTGTTACCGAGAGCTACAAGTTTGGAGGCAAATTCGAAACCAAAACCACTTGTTCCGCCGGTGATCAACACTGTATTTTTACTAAGTTCCATCTGCTTTTAATTTGATAGAACAAAGTTGAGGAGAGTATACTATAATGTCTTTGCAAAAATCAAAACAATGTTTGCAAAAACAAAACCTTTTAGTGGCGGAAGGTTAAAGGCGAGGAATCTGTCTGTTTTTTAAAAAAGTTGGAGAAATGTGCTACTTCTTCAAAACCAAGGCTATGAGCGATCTGCGAAATATTCCAATCGGTCTGCTTAAGCATTATCTTCGCTTCCTGAACAATACGGTTACTGATCAAATTCTTGGTCGTATTGCCGGTTTGCTCTTTCAATACTCTGTTCAAATAATTTACGTGGATGGAAAGCTGATTGGCATAATCCTGCGCAGTACGTAATTTGAGGCTTTGCAAAGGCGATGAGATAGGGAACTGGCGTTCCAATAATTCATTAAATAATGAAAAAACACGGCCGGAAGCATTATGCTCTCTGTACAGGTCAGTTGCGGGTTGCAGTTTTTGTCCGTAATGGATCAGCTCCATTAAGTAATTGCGTATCAAGTCATACTTAAAAGCATAATCCGATCGCATTTCTTTGTGCATTTTTCTGAATATAACAGCAATTTCGTCTTTATCCTGTTCGGACAGATGGAAGCAGGGGAACCCTCCGGGCTTAAAAATTGGCAAATCATCCAGTACTATCCCGCTCTTGGATTTCGCTAAAAATTCAGCAGTAAACAAGCAAAAAAAGCCGCCCCGGTCGGCCTCATCATCCACAGGAAACCAATGATAAGGAACTTTTGGGGATGCAAACATTAACGCCTGATCTTCTATTTCAATTACCTTATCAGCATATTCCGCACGGTTCCGCCCTTGTACGAGGCTGATCTTGTAATAAGCCCGTCTGTTATAAGTCATTTTGGCGGTTGGCCGCACTTTAAGTATCTTTAATACAGCAGCTATATCAATAACATTAAAGTGTCCTACTTCCTTATCAATGCCGTCCGGAAGTATCTTACTAAGATCGGCGTTAAGGAAGGCAGAAGCCTCTTTATAAAAATCATCAAGGGTTTTTGTATCCATTTCTGTTGGGTTTGCAAAAATCAAATATAATTAATTACTTAAACAGCGCGAGTAATTCAATTGCAGTTAGATTCTTATTTATGGTAGCGATACTTCGCTGATCATCGAAAGCTCAACAATTAATAACTATTTTACATCATCTTGCTTAAAATTTTAGCTTGCGAATATTTGTGCTGTTAACTCAGCAACGTTGAACGTGTATGGCAGAAACACTAATACTATCAGCAGTTTAACTTTATCCGCTTCTCGCACTGATGATAATAGCCGGGCAGAAAATAGCCTGACATTTGCAAACGCTCTGCAAGCAACGTCAGGCGCGCTAAGTATTGCCGTGATTAACAATCACTTTGAACGAAAAAAAACTCAAATTAAATAAGCTAAGAAGTAAATTAAGGACAGGAAAGACCTTATTTAATGGGGAGTTGTTCGGTCAATAGCGATGAACCGTAATAAAACAATTCAAAATGGCTGTCTATAATTTGTAAGATCTGCACTGATAAGGCTTTTACTGATTATTTGTCCATGTATAAGTTTTCCGGCCAGGCACTACAGAGCCCAGAGCGATCATTATTTAAGTTAGCTATTTACTGCTACCCTTTACTTCCCGCGTTAGTTCTAATCACTTTCTTAATAATATCTAATATATTTTTAATAATTGTAAATTATTGGCTATTTTATTGAACTATTTTTAATTACATCGCAAAAATTCAGAATTTCTCCTAATTCAACTGTGAGCTTAGGATCAACTAATTTAAGATCCTATGAAAAATCTGTTTATTATTTTCCTGATGCTCGCCTTCCCGGTTTTGGTAATGGCGCAGACTACCGATAGCTTATCGTTCATCAAATCCAAACGGATGTCAGATGCTGATCTCGAGAAAAAAAGGGAAGGCACATTTGTTACCGGCCTGCCCGATCTGTCCTCTGATCCGGTTACCGGCTTTGGTATTGGCCTTCGTACCAATGTGTTCTTTAACGGCCGGAAAGATAACCCGCTATTTCCTTATACGGCATACCTGATGAAATTGAAAGCCAATGCGGCCTACTATACGTCTAATGCAAAAGAGCTGGTATTAGGGCTTGATGTACCGTACTATAAAGGTACCCGCTGGCGTTTCCGGGTCGATCTTAAACTTCAGCAAAATCCGGCCAATCTTTACTTTGGCCTTACCGAACAAACCCTTGGTGATCTCAGGCTACCATCAAATCCGGGCGTTACATTCGGTAAGTATCAGGATTTTGATAATGCCCGGAAAACCTTACGCCCCGGCGGCCCCGGTGAGGCTGCGCAGGTAACTGATGCACTTTCCAACCGTTTTCGTGAAACGGAATTTATGTTGAACCTGAAGGCAGACTATGCTTTAGGTAAAAAAGGAAAGTTCCGGGTGATGGGCGGATATGAAATTCAGCACCTAAGCTATAAAACATTTGAACAGTTTGAAACCGATGCCATTCAACCGGGAAGTGGAGAAGCTGTAAAAGCACCTAACGGATTTTCGCTGCTGCAAAGGGACTTCGATCAGGGACGGGCATCAGGCCTCAATGGTGGATGGGTGTCGCTGATACAAACCGCGCTGATCTATGATATCCGTGATTTTGAACCTGATCCTACAAGAGGTGCTTATGTGGAGCTTGCCAACGAGTTCTCTGATCAGATCATCGGGTCGCAATTTTCTTTCGATAAGGTATTTATCCAGGGCAGGTATTATCAAAAACTTCCTTTTGGTAAGCGTACCATTTTGGCCGGACGTGCTGCGGTGGGCAATATATTCGGTAACAACGCACCATTCTTTGAGTTTCAGGATCAATGGTCGCCCGATGGAAGCATCAATTCTTTGGGTGGAAAACAATCGTTGAGGGGCTACCGCGCCAACAGGTTCCTGGCAAGATCACTTTGGTTCGCTAACCTGGAACTTAGGGTCAGGTTAGCGGAAGCACGTTTTGGCAAGCAACGCTTTGGCTTTGGCGTGGCGCCGTTCTTTGATGCGGGCACCGTGCGCGACCGCTGGCAGGACCTCAGCTTTAAAAACATTAAAACTTCCTATGGGGCAGGTGCGCGCATTGCCTGGAACCAGTCGACCATCATCTCCTTCGATTACGGCTTATCGAAAGAGGATAAATTGTTCTTCTTCGGCATTGGTCAGGCATTTTAACAACCGTTTATGTTTCCCCGATCATCAAAAAAATGGAATACATATCTGCCAGAATAACTTAAATATGAAACAAAACTATTTATGTATGTTGGCTGTAACCGCCACATTAATATGGTCGGCTTGTGGTAGCAAACAACAAAAAGCAGCCCCACCATCTGCAACACAAGTAAGCATAATTGAAGCCAGGAAAACTCCCGCGTTCTATTACGATAATTTTCAGGGAATAGTGATATCACTTAACACTGTTGAATTATTCAGCCAGGTATCGGGCACGGTAACCGGTAAGTTTTTTTTACAAGGCGAGATCGTTAAAAAAGGAAAGCCCTTATATGAGATAGACCCCCGTAAACACCTGGCGGCATATCAGCAGGCACAAGCCAATGTCGTTAATGCAAAAGCGAGTTTAGTATTGGCAAAAAAGGATATGGATCGTTACAGTATGTTGTTAAAAAATGACGCGATCGCCCGCCAAACTTTTGACCAGGCATCAGCTACCTACGAAACTGCCAAAAGCCAGCTTGCTGTTGCCAATGCGGGCCTGGAAATGGCCCGCGCAGATCTTTCATACACGATCATTGTTGCGCCGTTTACCGGTCGTATCGGGATATCACAAGTTAGTGTGGGCGACCTGGTTACACCGGGCACAACTTTGTTAAATACCATCTCGGATGAAGATCCGATAGGTGTTCAAGTAGTCATCAACGAGCAGCAGCTTGACAGGTTTTATAAACTGATGAATAGCAGCACCGGCAGCACCTTTAAACTGCAACTTTCAAACAGCAGGATGTACGGCAGTAAAGGCAAAATATTAGCTGTGGACCGTGGTGTGAACAACCAGACAGGTAGCATTATTGTAAGGGTACAGTTCCCTAATCCTAATAAGGAGTTAAAGGATGGTATGAGTGGTGTGTTACAGGTATTGAACAATGATTCGGGCGATCGTATACAAATACCCTACAAAGCGGTAGTTGAGCAAATGGGTGAGTTCTTTGTGTTTACCGCGCAGGATAGTATAGCGCTGCAACATAAAGTAACACTTGGTCCGCGTGTAAACGCCAATGTTATTGTGCTTAATGGCATTAACGAGGGCGATAAGGTAATTACAGAAGGTATACAACGCCTTCGTGATAGCAGCAAGGTAACCGCGGCCGGTAAATAACCGGGCCTTTTCCTGACCGCCTTAAACCAATGGAATGCTAAAAATCTACAGAATTCCTGCGGACATAAGTGTAGATCATATTTTATCAACTCTTAAAGGTCGTGAACGTAAGATCCTGGAAATGACATTTGGACTAAGAAATCGAATTCCGTCATCAATAGACGCTGTCGCGCGAGAGCTCAGAATTTCCCCGGAGCGGGTTCGGCAGATCAAACGAGACGCTATATTAAAGATCAGAAAAAAGAATTCTTCTTACATCAAAAGGCTCTATCCTGACCGGTGATCAAGCCTAAACTAACTTCTCTTAAAAGCATCTGAATTAATTGTAACAATGCTACTATAAAAAGCATAGGCCGAACCAAATAATAGATATCTTTCTAAGCTGAAAGAGATAGTAAAAAAGCCAATTATCTTTCATGTTTTATTAAAGCATAATGTTACGTTAAGCAATTAAATACTATACTTGAAAGATAAGGGTATTAATAACAAGAAAACTTCCTGATGCCGGCATCAAACTTTTGGAAGATGCGGGTTTAGCCATCACTCAGTATTCAGAAAAACGTGAACTGCCTCAGGAGGAATTGATTGAACTATGTCAATCTCAAGATGCTTTACTCAGCTCGGGCCCTAATGTTATTGACGAACATTTTTTGAGCCATAACCGCTATCTCAAAGGCATCGCGCTCATGAGTGTGGGCTATGATAAGGTTGACCTGCAGGCAGCTACTAATTGTCGCATCCCGGTTAGCAATACACCTGATGTATTGACAAAAACGACTGCCGATACCGCGTTTTTACTGATGCTGGCAGTATCCAGAAATGCCTTTTATCAAAGCCAAAGTATTCAACGCGGTCAATGGGGCTTTTATGAGCCAACCGCAAATCTGGGCCAGGAACTTTATGGAAAAACATTGGGGATATTTGGTATGGGCAGAATAGGCTCAGACCTGGCCCGTAAGTGCAGATCGTATTTCGGGATGGATATTATTTATCATAACCGATCCCGCAAAGTGGAGGTTGAACAAGAACTTTCGGCCATTTATGTTTCCTTTGATGACCTATTGGCAAAAAGCGATGTTCTTACGGTGCACGCCGAACTATCTGAACAAACTAAAGGTTTATTCAATGCCAATGCATTCCGTAAAATGAAGCCTTCTTCCATATTCATTAATACTTCAAGAGGTGGCTTGCATCAGGAAAATGACCTGATCGAAGCATTAAGCAAGAAGGAGATCTGGGGAGCCGGCCTTGATGTCACCAATCCAGAGCCAATGAGCCCGCAAAACCCGCTTTTAACCATGCCTAATGTTTATGTGTTGCCGCATATAGGGTCAGCAACGGTAGAAACCAGGGATCAAATGGCTATTGTGGCGGCTAAAAACATCATGGCCGCTATGAAAGATGAGAAGATGCCGCAGATATTGAATCCGGAGGTATACCGTTCAAATAAATAAAAAACGATTATCTAAGCAAAACCGGTGATGTCCGATACCCTGATACCGCTTTGATATCCCAAATTCGTTCTGCCATCCGGCCTATCGAAGGCTAATGATTAACGAAAGGCGAAAATGAATGACAAAGTGGTTCTGAAAAAAAACATCACTTTAAACTTCCCTGAGAAAGCCGATATGACCGGTAACCGGATCAATTTCAACCAATACCCTACGGCCATTAGCATATTCATAAACGTATTGCTGGCCGTTAGATGTGGGATGGATCAGCATAGGTTGCTCGATGTTATTCATGGGCGCAAATATTGTAAAGCCGCCGGATCGTGACAAGGTATATTGAAAAATGATTAGTACTAGCAATTGTACACTTCCGAAAAAACAATGCGTTATACATATTTTATATCATGACATCGATATTACATTATTATTTTGGAACGATAGGTTTAATATATACATTTGCCTCATGCCAAGGAATAAAGAATTCGATTACGATGAGAAGCTGGTAACGGCAAGAGATCTATTCTGGAAAAATGGGTATAACGCAACTACATTGAATGACCTGGTGGATGGGATGAAGATCAATCGCAGCAGCCTGTATCTTACCTATGGTAACAAGCATGATCTCTTTTTGAAATCCCTGAATAACTATATTCAGAAAAAAGATAAGCAATATCGCCAGGCCGCTGACAGAGGGACAGACGCTTTAAGCGCTATCAGGAACATCATACATTCTGTCTTAGAGTCGGCATTAAAGGATAATAATTGTCTGTTCACCAATACAGTATTTGAATTAGGCACAACGGACAAAGAAGTGAGAGCGATACTGGCAAATCAAACATCAAATGCGGTCACGCTATTTGAAGAATTGCTGAATAAAGCAAAAGAGCGTGGCGAATTGCAAACGGAAAGATCAATACCTGCTTTGGCCAACTTCCTGGTTTCTGGACTGGTGTCCATTTACAATACCCACATCCTTTTTGGCGATGAGAAATTAACCAGACAAACTGCCGAAATTTTGATCAGTACAGTAGGCTGATATTTTTTTGCATCATTTTGGAACGATAGGTTTAAAATAAAACAACTATGATCTACACAAGGAAAAACATGACAACTGTTCTCAGGTCCTTGATCAAACTAATGATCTGCGGGATCAGCATAATTTTATGGAGTGGCACCGCAGCCGAGTCGAGAGCGCAACAATTGGTCAAGGCTGCTATTTTACCTGTGATTGATACAAACCAAACCTATTTGGAACTGGGATTCTTTGGCGACATTAAACAGGAACAATGGCCTGAATTTGTAAAGGCGATACAAAACAACATTCGGTGGTCGAGAAAAGAAGAAGGCAATCAGGCTTTTAGTTTATACCAGCCCGAGGATGGAAAACTGCAACCCATCTGGTTCGAGCGGTATAAAGATACCGCTACCCATAATGCGCACATGAAACAAGGTCATTTCAAAAATGCTATGCAGGTGATCAAAAGATCATTAAAGGGTGAAGCACGGTCTATCTATTTAAAAGAACTTAACAAGATACCTGCCAAAATCCCCTTACTTTCTGAAAAGCCGAAGCTCACCCGTCATGTGGTCGTGTTGTTTGATGTTAAGACTGAAAAGCGGAAAGCATTTATCGATCTGATGTCCAATGTAGCTAAAAAATCCCGTAAACTACCGGGTAACCTGGAGTTCAATATTTACCGGTATGCAGAAGATGCGAACAAATTTGTTTTGCTGGAAGGTTGGAAAACCATAGCTGACCATGAAGCACAAATGAAACATCCCTTTATCAAACAACTGGGCATTGCCATGAAAGACTTTTTCGTCACCAGCCCGATGGATACACGTTGGCTGGTGAAGGACTTATCACAATAAACACCCGTCACAGATCCTTACTAACTCATTAACCTGATAACAATTCTTATAATTCAACAAACATGCAAACAATTAAATTGAACAACGGCATAGAAATGCCAATGCTGGGCCTGGGTGTTTTCCAGATACCAGACCTGAACGAATGTGAACAAACCGTGCTGACCGCCATCAAAGCCGGTTACCGCCTGATTGATACCGCAGCATTTTACCTGAACGAATCGGCTGTAGGCAATGCCATTAAAAAAAGCGGAATTCCACGCGAAGAATTGTTCATCACTACAAAACTGTGGGTACAGGACGCAGGATACGAAAAAACCAAACTGGCTTTTGAAAGATCGCTAAAAGAACTGCAACTGGAATATATTGACCTATACCTGATCCACCAGGCTTTGGGCGATTATTATGGCTCATGGCGCGCCATGGAGGATCTTTACAAGGAAGGAAAGATACGTGCCATTGGCGTTAGTAACTTTTTCCCCGACCGTTTGGTTGACCTGATCGCGCATAACGAGATCGTACCGGCGGTTAACCAGATCGAGGTAAATCCCTTTTACCAAAGAGAGGCTGAGAACGAGTTGATGCAAAAGCACAACATATTGACGCAATCATGGGCATCCTTTGCCGAAGGCAAGAACAATATCTTCAGCAACGACATCCTAACTGCCATTGGTCATAAATATGGGAAATCGGTTGCGCAGGTTACGCTTCGCTGGCTCATTCAACGTGGCATTTCGATTATACCAAAATCAGTGCGTGAAGAACGCATGGCAGAGAATTACAGCATTTGGGACTTTGAGTTAAGCCAAGAAGACATGGATGCTATTATCAAGTTGGATACCGGCAAGAGTGTGTTCTTTAATCACCGTGACGCAGAAACTGCTGAATGGCTGACCAAATTGACATTTTGATATTGCTATTAATCTGTACGTAATAGAAATGCCCCGATCTTAAATAGATCAGGGCATTTCTATTAGAAAGCCGCAGGGTAACTTTAATTCTGCTCTTCTTAAGGAAAGCAATTTACCACCAACCCGGTCATTCAAACTTAAAAAGCGCAGATCAGATATACTTATGCGCCATTTCAGCATATGATCTTGATCCTTGATTTTAAACTTTTGTGCTGTCGCTCATTTACCATAGATCAACTTCAATGTCAACAAAAAAAGTAAACAAGATAACTGAAGATCAGCATTACAGTGCAGACTACAGCCATATTATAATTGGTGGAGGTTCCGCAGGGGCGGTACTCGCCAACCGGCTGAGTGAAGATCCCTCTTTACATGTTTTATTGCTCGAAGCCGGCGCCCCCTTCGGCCAAGCGGAGTACCCGGAAGTTATTGCCAACAGCCAGATACTGGGTGCTAATGGTGACAACAGGTATGATTGGGGTTATCAGACCCAACCGGACGATACGGGCCATTCCATCCATATTGCCCGGGGCAAGGTTCTTGGCGGCAGTTCAGCAGTTAACGGTGCCGTAGCCGTCAGGGGCATCCCCAATGACTTTAAGCGCTGGGCTGATATGGGGCTACCGGACTGGTCGTGGGAGAACGTGCTGCCATATTACAAAAAACTGGAAATATCTAACTTGGATGATGAACGCTGGCACGGCCATGGTGGCTATTTCCCGGTCAACCAGTTGCGCCGGTCTGACCTTTCGCCCATGCAAATAGCATTTATGGAGGCAGCCAAGGCCAGGAATTACGAGGAGATCACAGATTTTAACGGGGAAAAACAATACGGGGTCGGTGCTTATCCTGCCAATATTATTAATGGTATCAGGATGAATACCGGCATGACCTATCTCAGCCCTGAAGTTAGACAACGAACGAACCTGACCATTATCGGCCATGTACTGGCAGATAAGGTGCTGTTCAACAATGGCACAGCAGCAGGTGTTTTGCTGTCCGATGGGCGGGTATTTATCGCTAACAATATCATTTTATCCGCAGGTACCTATGGTACAGCAAGTATACTTCAACGTTCCGGCATCGGCCCGGCTGAGATACTTCAGCAATTGGAGATCCCCGTAATTGCAGACCTACCCGTAGGAAAGAACATTCTGGATCATCCTTTTTACTTCAATACCTACGCCGCTGATCCCGAAAAGATCGGTCGTTTATCTCCTGTTACGGGGGTGAACCTGTGGACACGATCATCATATGCCGGAAAGGATGAACTGGATATCCATATCACGGCAGGGCATTTATTCGATCCCGCAGAAAGTCCGACGAACGCAGGTTACGTCATCGGTGTAGCGCTGACCAACCCCGGTTCACGGGGTACGATCAGGATAACCAGCCGGCATGCAGAAGAACCACCGGAGATCGATCTCAATTTCCTGGGTATCGAAGAAGACGGCCAAAGATTGCTCGAAGGGATCAAACTATCGCGGGAACTGGCCAGAACAGCACCCTTAGCGAATCTGACCGTGACCGAACTCATACCCGGCCCGCTGATCACGGATGACCGGCTGATCATGGATTCTGTCAGACGAACGCTGCAATCTTATAACCACCCAGTCGCTTCCGCTCCAATGGGGCTTGAGGGAAGCCCGGCAGCAGTTGTTGACAGTACCGGCAATGTTTACGGCGTAAAGGGATTACGTGTTGTTGATGCTTCCATTTTACCGGATTTTGTTTCGACAGGACCCAACATTACAGTCATTATGGCCGCAGAAAAGATCGCTGATGAGATTAAGAAGATAAACCGCAATAACAGTCGTTCAAAACAGCATTCCGGTCTATGAGAAAGCCATTGATAACAGCAGGCCACGAGCCTAAACTGAACTGGATCAACAATGAATGGTCGGACAGCGGGATCTATAATGATAGCGTAAACCCGGCTACCGGAGATGCGATCGGGCGTTATGCCAATGGTGGTTTAAGGGCCGCAATAGATGGCATCGCGGCTGCAAAAGCAGCTTTTAAACACAGTGACTGGAAAACGGACCGCCAGTTACGTTCAAGGGTACTGAACGAACTGGCCTCGGCATTTGAGGAACATGCCGAAAGGCTGATCGCCATCCTTTCGCTGGAGAACGGGAAACTGAACGGTGAAGCCAGAATGGAAGTAGGTGGCGTACCCTCCAAACTCCGTTATTATGCCGCGCTCGTACTGACACAAAGCGGGCGTGCCCTGGAAACAAGTCCCGGCAGTTTTAGTATGGTATTGGAAGAACCTGTCGGCGTAGCAGGCATTATTGCCCCCTGGAATTCCCCGGTTATCCTCCTGATACGCTCATTAGCGCCGGCACTGGCGGCAGGCTGCACGGTCATTATCAAGATGCCGGGACAGACCGCACAGGTCAACGCCGCGATTTGCGAAGTATTCAGCTCGGTCAAAAGCCTGCCTGCCGGTGTGATCAACCAGTTTACCGAAAGCGGCCATGAGGGTGCGGCACATATCATCAGTTCACCTGATGTGCCATCGATCAGTTATACCGGCAGTACGGCCACCGGTAAACTGATGATGAAGAACGGTGCCGATCACCTGAAGCGGTTTGGTTTTGAATTAGGTGGTAAAACCCCAATGATCGTTTTTGATGATGCTGACCTTGAAGAGGCGATACCGGTAATCGTCAGATCGATCACGCTATTCGCAGGCCAGTTCTGTATGACAGGCAGCCGCATACTGGTACAAAGGAACATCGCTGAGCAATTCATTGAACAACTGACGGATCTTTTGGCTAGGGTCAAGGTCGGCCCGGCCGCAGATCCGCAAAGCGATATGGGCCCGCTCATCGACCGGGCCAATGCAGACCGTGTGGACAGCGTGGTAGAAAAAGCTATCGCGAATGGAGCAAAGATCCTCCTCCGCGGCGGAAAGATCAAAGAGGGACTTTTAGCCAAAGGTGCCTTTTACCAGCTGGCCTTATTGCTGGTTACCGATAACAAAATGAATATCGTGCAGAAAGAAACATTCGGCCCTGTAGCGACGGTACAGATATTTGATACCGCGGAAGAAGCGATTGCCCTGGCCAACGACAATCAATATGGGCTTGCAGCGTCGGTTTGGAGTCCCCACGTCGATCTTCCGCTGCGGGTGAGCAGAAAGCTGGATGCCGGCACGGTGTGGATCAATAACTGGGCAAGGATCCATGATGAGTTCGAAGAAGGCGGCTTTAAAATGAGTGGCCTTGGCCGTCTAAACGGCCTGGCAGCGATCCACGATTTCATTCAGTACAAGCACATTCATCATGATGCCGGTATATAGGAAGCGTGAAAAATAAGGGTAAGGATCATCAACCAGGCGCCATGCAAAAAAACATATCGGAACACATAGAAAAAACTGACAAGATCTCCGCGGGTGATCTTCCCGTGATCACTATTGTCGAACTGGAACCTAAGCTCCCTTCAGGGGAAGAGGCGCTGGTGTCCTTCCAAAGGATCATCCAGGCAGCCTCCCGCTTTAGTGGTTACCAGACAGCAGATATTTATGAAAAAATAAAGAGCGGGGAAGCTACTGAATATGCTATCATCCTGCGTTTTGACAGCTTTCTCAACTTACAGACCTGGAACAATTCCCCGGTCAAAAAGCAACTGATCGCGGCAAGTGAGGGCCTTTTCAAAGAGGTGAAACCAGAACTGGCACTTACCGGTCTGGAGTTTTGGTTCGATCCCAATCGTCACAAGGGGGCTGCACCCGCCGCCAAATGGAAAATGGTGCTGGTCACGGTCATCATCATCTTTACGCTGCTGAATACGGTCATGCCGGTGCTCGGCAACCTACTCGGCGCATTGGGTTCACCGGGCCCTGTCAAAACGCTTTTGAGCGTCACGGTCATGGTGACGCTGATGACCTATCTGATCATGCCCGCCATAACCTCTTTACTGCGGGGCTGGCTATTCAAAGCAAGCAATTAGAACAACGCATCTTTAACTATCAATAATTTAACGACTACTATGAAAGACACGATCAAAAAGGAAAAAAGGGGATTACAGGATGATTTCTATTTTACCAAACATCGTTTTGAGAAAGCGCACTGGCATGAGCATGCGCCGTCACCCTTACAGTTCCAGCCGGAATACCTCAACAGTCCTGAATTCATCAAGAACGGTTATCATTGTGAAGAACTGAAAGACGGGTTTTACTGGGTGACCAGCGGCGGATATGATGCTGCATTCCTGGTGACCGAAGAAGGCGTTATTGCCATAGATGCTCCGCCGATCCTGGGTGAAAATATGCTTGCCGCGATTGAAGCCGTAACCGACCAACCCATCGTAAAGGTCATTTACAGCCACTGGCATTCTGACCATATCGGTGCGGCGGCTATGTACGGCACTGACGTGGAGATCATTGCACATGATATCACCCGTGAACTGCTGGAACGCTTCCCCGATCCGCTTCGCCCGGTACCCACTCAAACATTTACCGACAGCTATGTAGTTGAACTCGGCGGCGAAAAGCTGGAGCTTACCTATAAAGGAGCCAACCACTGTCCGGGCAACATCTTTATTTATGCACCCGAACAAAGAGCGCTGGTGAAGATCGATATCGTAAGCCCGGGTTCCTGTGCGTTCATGCATTGTGATGCTTCAGAGAACATCAGTGGCTGGATCGAAGCACATGACCAGATACTGGAATTTGATTTTGATTTTCTGATCGGCAGCCACATTACGCGCTGGGGCACCCGCGAAGACGTGATCACTTCCCGTGAATACTTTCATGATATGCTTGCCTTTGCAGACGAAGCGCTGATGACGATGTGCACGCCTAATGGCGCTGCTGTATTCTTCTCCATTCCCCCGGCTGATCAATATTCTGTCGGTACGGAGAACTGGGTCAATTCGATGGTGAACTATGTCACCGAAAAGATGCTGACGAAGATCACCTCGAACGGACAGAAATGGGAAGAACGTCTTGCAGGCGTCACCACCAACACCAAATACCACGCTTATACCGTCGTAGAGTCTACCCGGACCGAGCGAAGCCATAAGGGCTATCAAAAACGGGGAACGGGTGGTACAGATTATTTCGTGTAACCGGGATACCCCGATCAAACCGCCGCATTACCCTTGGGGGTATTTGCGGCATTTGGTTACCATAACGGCCGGTAACGGCTGCATGAGACCGAAAAACCTTCATACCAATAGCAAAACTATGTCAACACAACAGATCATACAGCGGACCATACAAGATAAGTGGCAAATGACACTGCAAAAAAACACGTCCATTCACCAGGCCGGACTGGTCCTGCCACCCGGTAACTGGGAAACCTTTGACCCCTTCCTGGTGATGGCAGAAGATAATATGAAAAAGGGTGCTTTTGACTACCATCCCCACCGGGGTATCGAAACCGTAACCTATATGATCGACGGGGTACTTAACCACAGCGATAATCAGGGCAACCGTGGACAATTAAAGCAGGGCGACACACAGTGGATGACCGCAGGAAGAGGTTTACTGCACCTGGAAGAAGCGCCGGAAAATGGATATGCTCATCTGCTGCAGCTTTGGGTCAATCTTCCTGCAGTGCACAAGATGACCACTCCCCGTTACCAGGATATTCTTCATGCAACGCTCCCGGTGCGAATAGAACATGGAGCTGAAATAAGGGTTATTTCCGGTTCGTCTGGCGGTATCAGATCAGTAACAGCCAATTATACTCCGGTCATCATGGTCGAGATAACGTTGCACGCCGGACATTCCGTTAAACAAGACCTTGCCGCCGACCTTAATGGTTTCATTTATATCCTGAGCGGTTCAGGTGCCTTTGGTGCCAATAAGCTTACGGGAAAAAAGAATGATGTTCTTTGGCTTTCAACCTCTGTGGACCATCCCAGTGAAATAGAGATCGGGGCTGATGAAGCTTTGAAACTGATCCTTGTGGCCGGAAAGCCATTAAGGGAACCTGTTGCTGCAAGGGGCCCCTTTGTGATGAATACCGAAGAACAACTTAATGAAGCATTCAAAGATTACCTGGACGGTAAATTTGGTAGCTGGACCGATGAGAATCAAAGATAACCTTTACAAACTTTCTCAAAATTAACATCAACCAAAATGATCGACCGTAAGATAACAAAGACCACATATCCGGGAACCCATCAGGGCTTTTTAGGGCAAGGCCATGCCGCTGTATCTGTAATAGATGGTTCAGATATGCAAAGAAGTGACCCGTTCACCCTGTTAATGGATGACCAACTGGACCTGCCGGGAAATGATGTTGTGGGCGGTGCCCATCCGCATGCAGGCTTTGAAATAAGTACACTGGTGCTGGAGGGGCAGACCGGAGATGGAGACCGCTCATCATCAACCGGTGATATGGAATGGCTGACCGCGGGTAGCGGAATTGTTCATACCGAAGAGATCAAAAGCCAGGTCAAACTGCGAATCTTACAATTATGGTTGCGCTTACCTGAAAACAGGACTGGGATGGCACCCCGATGGCAAAAAATACCTGCTGATAAAGTGCCTTTAAAAAAGATCAACAACTCCGATATCCGCATTTACAGCGGCAGTGCTTTCGGTCTGACATCCCCTGTTATGAACGAAGTGCCTACGACGATCCTGTTTATTCGTTTAGCACCCGGTGATGAATTGACCGTCGTTCTGCCTGCCTCTTATAACGGGTTGATCTATATTATCGACGGAACCATAAAGGCGGGAGGAAACGAAACGCTCCTCGAAAAACAGCAGGTGGGCTGGCTGGACAGACCAATGGAAACCGGCGATAGTAACCTTAAACTAAAAGGCGGCTCATCAGGCGCTCAATTCTTCCTCTACGCAGCACAACCACAGGAAACGCAGATCTACAGTAAAGGGCCATTCATCTCCGATAAACGCGAAAACTTTCCGCATCTGTATCACCGGTACAACAGCGGCCAGATGCCGCATTTAAATGACCTGCCGGAAGATCAGCTATTCTATCACTGATCATGATCGCTGAATTAGGAGGATGAAAAAACATATACTCATCCGTCTATATCTTAAAATATCGACATCTACCGGCTTAACCATTGTTTAAATAAAGCAGCCCGGCTTTTACTTACCACGATACCGTCAGGCAGATCTGGCGTTACATATACTTTGAGCTTCCCATTAAAATAATTGTGTATGGTTTTAACGGCGGGGAATGAAGTAATGTATTGCCGGTTGAGGCGAAAGAAAGCGGCCGGATCGAGCATTTTATCCAACTCATCGAGGGTATGATCGAGCATATACCGCTTTTTGCCCCTGGTATACAGAAATGATAGTTTGTCCTCAAAACTGAAGTAAGCTACATCGGTGATCGCTATCGGGATATACTTATCACCTTGCTTTACTAAAAACCGTTTTTTGTACGTTGGTGCGGGATATTTATTGCTGGCTACGCCGATCAGTAACGATTCCACGATCTCTCTGAAGTTCTCCGGTCTGGGTTGTAACCTATCGAACTTTCTCATCGCCATATCCAACAATTGCGGTTCCACCGGTTTCAACAAGTAATCAATGCTATTAACTTTAAAAGCCTTGATCGCGAATTCATCAAAGGCGGTCGTGAATATGACAGGTGCCTTGACCTCGGTCTGTTCAAATATCTCAAAGGATTGCCCGTCGGCGAGCATGATATCCATAAAAATAAGATCAGGCGACGGATTGGTATTTAACCAGATCACGGCATCCTCAACACTGTCAATAATATCAAGAACAACTATTTCGGGGTCGTAATTCGATATCAGTGATGCCAGTCTTTTGGCGGCCAGTACTTCATCTTCAATTAAAAGTATTCTCATAGTTCTTCTTTAGATATGATAAGGGGAAGCGTAACACTGAAGTCAGTCGCTGTAGTGATTATTTCGACAGGGCTCCCTGTCAATAGTTTGTATCGTGTCACGATATTCTTCATCCCGGTATGGGTGGATTCTACACCTGATGTTTTTCTTTGCAGGTTATTGCTTACCGTGATGGTATTGCCATGTATGCTTATGTTAATGGACAGCGGTTTGCGGTTAGAGATGATATTGTGCTTGATGGCATTTTCTACCAGCATTTGTAAAGTAAAAGGGATGAGCCGAAAATGATCCAATTTCGCGGGCAGATCGAATTTAATAATCAGGTTATCGCCAAACCGCATTTGGTGCAGAAAGATAAAATCGTCCAAAAAATTTTTTTCCGTTTGCAGGTCGATCACATCCCTGCCGTTATAGCTAAGCACATGCCGGTATACATTAGATAATTTCTGAATAAAAAGCACGGCTAACTGCGGATCTTCCGGTACCATGGATATCAACGTGTTCAGGCTGTTAAACAGAAAATGCGGACTGATTTGGTTCTTCAGCAATTCTATTTGCGAAACAAGGGCTTCTTTTTTCAACCTTTCCGACTCATACTGGCTTTTTTCATACAGCCCGAAATAATACATGCATTCATAGATCACGGTAACTAATCCCAAAAAAAGCAGGCTTTTCTCCAGAACATCACGATACTCTCTCCAAAAAGATTCCGGCGTGTTTTGCGGGAGGTTTATATTGATGTAGGTAAAGATGAGGCCAGCAATCAATACATAAATGATGAATATCAGCAAGTGCAGCGTAATACGTTTGGAAGTATCTTCCAGCTCAGGATACCGGGTGCGCATGTACACGAACAACATCCGGTTGCTTTCCCAGTAGCATACCACAAAGAATACACTTTTGATCACCTTAATGGCCAGCATTTCCGGGCTGAGCCGAATTGGGTTAAAGTCGCTAAAAGCGATCAGCAGCACGGTGATCATCGGTATCCCGACGATACGTAACCACCTGTCGCTGATCGTGGGTTTTTCGGTTTGCGTTCTGAGCATGCTTTATTGATATCGCTTTACAGTATACAAACATCCGTAATTAGGAACTCAAAATCTGCAAAATCCTGTTAAACCCACTGTTTTTCATTTTCAAACGCCGAAATAGAGCATCGAGTTAACCATAACACCTGATCATTTCAATTCATATTTTTTCCGTTTCAGATCATTTCGGGGGCGTTTCGATATGATTTTATAAGATTTAAGCTGCTGCAAACGCCTCATTTGTGCCGTCAACCAACAATTTTATGGATCAGAAACACTTTTTAATTTTAATGCTGCTCTTTGGGCTGTGCTATCATCAAAGTTTTGCACAGGAAAAATACTTTACCCTCTCCGGCACGGTACAGGATACTTTAGGGCAAAGTCTTATTGGTGTAACCGTAAGGATCAATCCGGCACCGGGAGGCGGACAAAAACCTTTAAGCACTTCCACCGATATCAACGGACAATTCAAGTTCCGTTTACTGAAAGGTCGCTATAACATTTTATGCTCTTATGTTGGCTTCCAGTCCTTAAACCAGGAACTGATTATAAACGCCGACAGGCAGTTCAGCTTCGTGTTAAGAACCGGTGGTACCGGCTTGCAGGAAGTTGTGGTACGGGCACAAAGAAAGTCAAGCCCCGTCAGGAATATGGAAATGGGCGCGCAGTCCATAAGCATCACTACACTGAAGAAGATGCCTGCCCTGTTTGGCGAGGTGGATGTTGTGAGGAGCGTACTGACACTGCCCGGTGTAAGTTCTGTTGGCGGAGGTTCCAGCGGATTTAACGTTCGTGGCGGAAACATCGATCAAAACCTGGTACTGATGGATGGTGCACCGGTATTCAATACGTCCCATTTGTTTGGATTATTTTCTGTTTTTAACCCGGAGGTAGTGCAGGATGTAAAGCTGCTGAAAGGCGGCATTACGTCCGACTATGGTGGCAGGCTATCCTCAGTGATGGATATTAAACTGCAAAGCGGCAATGCCGATTCTTTAGCTGTTTCCGGAGGTATAGGTACCGTATCAGCACGGCTGGCGGCGGGTTTGCCTATCCTCAAAAATAAAGGATCGGTGTTTTTGGCCGGACGCAGAACTTATGCCGATCTATTCCTGAAGCTGTCAAGCAACCCGAATACCAATTCTACGGTGGCCTACTTCCAGGATTTTAACGGCAAAGCTGACTATCAGATCGGCACGAAAGACCATATCAGTATTGCCGGTTATTATGGCAACGACCGGTTGGGCATGAGTAAGGATTTCAGGCTAGGGTACAGTAATGCCAATGCCGCGGCAACACATGTGCATGAATTCTCAGAGGGATTATCCGCAAAGACCACGGCACTCTTCAGCCGGTATCAAAGCGACCTGAGCGTGCTGGAGGAACCACAATCATTTATCAATAAACAGCATATTAACCAGTACCAGTTAAAAACGGACTTGATCTACCGGAGAAATGAAAAAATAAACCTGTCGTTCGGCTTATCTGCTATTCAATATAAGGTCAGTCCCGGTATACAAACACCATTGACAGACAGTTCGCTTTTTAATACCACCGCATCCGCCCGGCAATCCGCTAATGAACTGGGCCTTTACATCAGCAACACCCACAAATTCAGCGAAAAACTTTCTGCACAATACGGCGCACGCCTGTCGTACTTTAACGCCATAGCCGCACAAACCGGGCCGGTGTATACTTACGGCGGTACAGCAGGAAAAGAGTTGACACCAATACAAACCGTTGAATATAACAAGGGAGCTTCCATAAAATCGTACGCCAATTTTGAGCCAAGGCTTTCGCTGCGCTATCTGCTTTCTGAAAACAGTTCTGTAAAAGCGGGCTATAACCGCATGGCCCAGTATGTACACCTCATCTCGGCAACTTCCGCTTCCACACCGTTCGATTCATGGATGACGTCCACCAACAATATCAAACCCGAGCTGGCCGATCAGTTTTCCCTTGGTTATTTCCGGTCGGCACGTGATTTCGAGGTATCCGCCGAAGGCTACTATAAAACGATGAGCAACCAGGTAGACGTGATCAACGGAACAGAACCTATGGGTAACCCTGACATTGAAAAGGATCTGGTATATGGCGACGGAAGATCATACGGGTTGGAGCTTTACTTGAAAAAGAACACCGGCAAGCTGAACGGGTTTGCCAGTTATACATTGAGTAAAACAGAACGTAAGATCAACGGCATTAATAACGGCGATTGGTACAATGCCAAGTATGACCGCACGCATAACCTGAACCTGGTGGCTGTATATAACTACAGCACGAAATGGGATCTTTCAGCTAATTACGTGTATCAAACCGGTGTCGCCGCGACATTTCCATCGGGCAGAAGTGAGTTTCAGGGCATCATCGTTCCATACAATAATGGTGATCTACGCAACAATTATCGTTATAGTCCTTATAGCCGGTTGGACCTTGCTGCAACTTTACACGTTAAGCATCGCCCCGGCAGCCGGTTCAGCAGCGAATGGGTGTTTTCGCTGTACAATGTACTCAACCGGAAAAACGTGTATGCCCTTTATTTTAAACAAGACCCCAACAATGCGAACCGCACCATTGCCACGCAGCTATCGGTGATCGGCTCTATCGTTCCCGGCGTAACCTGGAACTTTCATTTTTAATTCACTTGATCAAATACTTACTATTATGAATATCACTAAAATCGCTTTGCTTCTGTTTTTTTGCGCCATGTTAGTCAGCGCCTGCGAAAAAGATCTGCCCAGTGTACCACTTCGCCCTGGTACGCCCGTGCTTAATGTTGATGGCTGGATCACCGACCGGCAGGGTGGTGACACGATCCGGCTTACCAAAACTGTCAATTTCTTTGAGCAGACCAAAGCTCCTGCGGTTACGGGTGCGGCCATCACATTGGCCGATGACCATGGTAATACCGAGCAACTCGAAGAGGTAAGCACCGGTGTATTCGCCATTAAAAAGTTAAGGGCTACTGTAAATTACAAATATACCCTGACCGTACGGGCAGCGGGGGAAACTTATACGGCGACCACTTCCGTGTCACGCTTGTCCCCGGTCATCGATTCGCTGACGTTCCGCTACTATCCCGAGGGAGGAAACCACGATAGTGTGGGTTATCGCGTAAAAATATGGGGGCAGGAACTTGCTGGTAAAGGGGATGCGCTCCGTATCCTGATCAAAAGGAATGGTGTACCGCAAAATCAAATTGATGATCTGAATATCTATAACGACGACAACGTAGAAGGTAATTATATCCAGGGATTGGAGATGAATTCTTTTACAGGATATAAGACCGGTGACCGCTTAACCGTCGAACAATGGTCGCTTGACCCGGAAGCCTACAATTTCTGGAACCAGCTCAAAACGCAGGTAGATAACGGCGGCTTATTTGCGCCCGTCCCTGCTAATGTACCGACAAATGTACGCAATGTCGATCCAGCTTCTGCCAAGGTCGCGACTGGTTATTTCGGTGCATCACTGTCGGATATATTACCGGTCAGCATTATGAAATAGGCATGTCTGATCCTGGATAGTCGCAAGATATTAAACTGAAACATTTCAAGCGTCATGTCTTATATTCTCATTGTTTACATAAATAAGCAGCGTTAAGGGGTCTATCATAGAATTTGGTTTGCAGTTTTTAAGTTATATTCGTTATTACGCAGCAACGGTACGTATATAGTTCATACGAGATTAGAGCTGAGTTGTAAAGCATTTTATTAAGATCATTATCTATCTATATGGAAAATTCTGTTAAATCTGTGCCTGTTATTTCCATTGGCGATATCAATGATTCTTCCGGAAATGAATGCCTGGGAAATCAGTTCCATGTAATAAGGAGCGATGAAATGATCGGAACTCCGAGCTACCAAAAACCTGTCAAAGGTGATCATTTCACCTTTTTACTGGCGCTGGCAGGAGTTACGAAAATGAAATACAATTTGTTGGACTATGAACTTTTGCCCAATGATCTGTTTATCATATCCCCGGGAATTATTCACGAATTTCATACAGGAACGGATGGTCAGATCCTCGGTGCCGGCTTCACAAGAGCCTTTTTTACCAGCACACTGATACACAAAAAGCATGTGAATGTATTTAATTTTTTGCTGACCAATCATAACCCTCACTTTAAATTAAGCCCGGAAGAAGCCCATACGTTACAGAATTTAATGCTGATGTTAAAGAAAAGCCATGCAGATAAAGCGCATAATTTCAAGGAAGACCTGATGTTTCACGGATTCAATCTGTTCATGCTGGAAGCAGCTGATATTTTTGGCAAGCAACGTGGGGATACGGGCGGACGTTTTACCCGCAAAGAGGAACTTCTGATGAACTTCCTTAAATTACTTTCGATAAACTTCAATATACACAGAAGCGTTCAATTCTATGCAGACAAGATCTTTGTCACCTCCAAGCATCTTACCAAGACGGTCAAAGAACTCACCGGCAAAACAGTGGGTCAGTTGATCGATGAAATGGTCATCGCAGAAGCGAAGATACTTTTAGATACTCCATCGTTGACCATCGGAGATGTGGCTGCTCAGCTCAATTTTAGCAACCAGTTCTTCTTCAGCAAATTCTTTAAAAATCAAACGGGGTTAACACCATCACAATTTAAAATGAATTTATCGCAGTAAAAAATCATGGTATCATGCGTCATTTCGATTAACATCCGTTGGCTCTAAAGCCTTTGATGCCTTTGAAACACTTGGCAAAATCGACCCGTATAATATCCCACAGTTTACCGCACAATTATCATTGCAACCATTTCGTATAAAGCGGGGAGAATTAATTTTAAAAATGGCTTTTACCGCAATAGCATGTCTAACGATTATCGAAATCCTAATTACGTTTTTATCTCACTTAAGAGTGTCAAAATGGGAATTAGGGGTTCAATTATACTCCCTCCGGCTCCACTAAGTAGGTATCAAAAAACACTAATACCCCTCATACGCTATGTTTGAGGGTTTTTTGTTGTCAATGGAAGTCCTTTTGTTCATCTAAAATCACCTTTTTGGTGACTTCTGGTGAGCAGGTCACTTTACACTAAGCCGCTCACCATAAGACAGTAAAATAATTGACTATCAACATATTAATCAATTGGACATCTTGTTTAAATTATGCTGCGAAGTTAATTTTGTATAACTTTTAACAGCTTTTTTATGACTAAAAATGTAGCAATTCTCTTTTATTTGAAAAAGAGAGCAAATGCCAAAGAGCAGAAAGTTCAGCTTTACATGCGGATAACTGTAGAAGGATAACGTGTTGAAATTGCCAGTGGTGAAAGAATTGAGCCTAAACACTGGGACTCTTTCGAAGGGCGGGCGAAAGGAAAAACAGCAGACATCGAGCAACTCAAATCTTAGCAGGCTTGAACTAAAAATTACTGATACAGCCCGCTACCTCAAAGAATTTGACCTGAAACTTATCAGCAATTCATCCGAATGATGAAAAACTTTTAGTAAACTGCTGCAATAATACAATAGGCAATACTACAGTACATTACCACTCTTTTTTGAGCAATGCAGTTATCAACTCAATTGAATAGTCATTTTAGATCAGAATTGCCAACCGTATTATTTAGGCAATAATTTCACCGGATCGATATAATAGTCAAGTTTCCAACGATCTATTACCGGCTGTTCCAAAGCGATCTGACGATATTCATCGGGTGCCATGATCGGTACGCCATAAATAATGGGATAGTTGCGCAGGCAGGTTTTACAACTCAAGATGCCTTCAATCACATTTTGATCAAGATCGTGCGACAGTATTTTCAGTTGCAGGTCCTGCTTATCGAAAGGGCAACAAAGTTTTGCGATGGTATTTAGTTTCATAAGTTATGTATTGTTGAATTTAAAGCGCTTTGATAAGCGCTGACTTTTAAAGATGTGTCATCAGCACTCATGATGCCAGAGATAACGGCCACACCATCAAAAGGTGTAAGTTTGCGAAGTGAAAGTATATTTTCAGGCGTTATACCGCCTGAAACAAATAAAGGCAGATCGGTAATGCAGCGGGCTTCCCTGACCGTTGATGGCATAACGATAGTACAGCTTCCCGCGGATATTGATGGGAACATCGCACAGAAGGATACATAGGCTAACCGATTTTTATCTGCCCAACGCACGATCTCCAGATCACCTGAACAAGTGATCCCTGCCAAAAAAGGCCTGGCTACTTTTTTCTTTATCTCCGGGTAGTTTTCCGGTATGGTATCGAAATGCACGCCATCCAGATCGGTAGAATCCAGCAGCAATTCCCAATCGTTATCAATTAGTAAGGGAACCTTATAGGCACGGCAAAGACCGGATACTGCGGCGATATATGACCGTTTGTCGGCATGGGGTAACCAGTTGCCCCATATCTGTACCGCATTAATACCTGCTTTTAATGCCGGTGCCAGTTTTGACAACAGCATAGACCTGTCCATTGCCGGATCGACGACCAGATAAACTCCGCCGGTTATTTTTGGTTTATCCATTATGTCCATCCTTTTTTTAACGCACCAAAAAACGCTGCCCAATACGGGTCTTTTTCGTAATAAGGCATCTGTTCTTCGCGGCCATTGTTAATCAGTCGTGATCCTTGCTCCTTGTCAGTAAATTCACCGATCACTGTTCCTTTGATCTGTTCGGCCGCGAGCGCTGATAAAACCTGTTTTTCACTACCCGGGCTTACAGCGATGATCATTGCGCCGGCACCTATACAGAAGCGTTCGTCGATGCCGAATAGCGTGGTCACCCGTTGCTGAGCGATCCCGGAAGGCAAATCCTCATTACGGATACGAACACCAAGGCCTGATGCAACTGCCATTTCATAAACAGCGCCCAACACGCCACCTTCAGTAACATCGTGCATGGCGGTAACCTGCCCGGTACCTACTGCTGCGAGGGCATCCGTCAACGAGGAGGTTTGATAAAACAGCGCGCAACATTGATCATAAACTTCTTTGCCGAGCCTGTTCTTTACCGTTTCCGGGAAACTCATGGCCAGTATAGCTGCCGACGATAGTGCACACTCTTTGGTGACGATGATGACATCTCCGGCATTCGCCCGATCGCTGACCATGATCTGATCCAGCGGCGCGGTCAGCAACATGGTACCTCCTCCTGCAATAGTGGAGTTTTGCCCTTCGATACTGCCGGTATGTCCGCCGGTGATGGCCACACCTATCGCTTTACAGTAGCGGTGAACATGCTCCCAGTACGTGGTAAAGTCCTCAACACTCAGCCCCGGCGGCAGGTTCAGCACCATTTGTGCGTACATTGGTGAATGGCCGGTTGTCGCCATATCGTTAGCCATCAGGTGTACGGACAGCCAAGCCGACTCAGCCATACCTAATGAAGGAATGAGTGAAAGCGGATCACTGGTCATGGCCAACCCCATACCGTTGCCGATATCTACGACCGATACGTCTACCCCAAAGGCAGGGCCACGTGTGATATAGGAACGGGCAAACCCCAGGCGTGGCAGGATGAGTTCATCGAAACCGCCGCCGGATATTTTTCCAGAGAACTGTGACATGGTCCGAGTTTAATCGTTGAACTTGACATACAAACCAAAGAAATCGCCAACCGGCACATTCCACTGCTGCACGGGGAACCATTCGGGCAAGCCGGTGCAGGTCCATTCCAGGGAATAATTACGCCCCTGCAATGCCTCATTGATCTTATCGATCAGTAGCTTAGGCGTATAAAATGTTGCCGTTACATAAAAGGGGTTCTTGCCGAACAGCTGCTGCACCCTGCGGCGGAGCACTTTAGGAGAATTGCGGTTCATCATACCGAAGGCGATGCCATGACGGCCTACGCGTGCCGCCTCGCGGATCACCATTACCGGATCACGGTAATACTCAAAGGTGGTGATGAAAGCGACCGCGTCAAAAGTATTGTCTTTAAAGGGCATGTAGTGGGAATCCGCGTTGACCAGGTCACCCTGAAATAAATGAACAGCCTGGCCCAACATAAATGGCGAAAGATCGCCTCCTGTGGCATCGATCCCGATCTCATGCCACCAGCGGGTAAAGCGCGTGGTGCCGCAACCGAATTCGAGTAGTTCTTTTACCCTCGGATCTTTTCCCAGCAGCTGCGCCATCACTTTTTTCTGCCAAACCTCAGCGCGCTTATAGCGTCCTTCGTACCATTGTTCGTAAGTGTCGGTGTGCTCGCGGTTAAAAAACCACTCTTTGCGTCCCTGCCAGTTGGTCAGGCTCCTGGTCATCAGACCGAAATCCCCATTTTGTTTTAATTCCATTCTCAAAAGGTATTAATGTAAAAGCCTTGCTTCCATGCCACGGCGAGCGCAGCAGAAACAAGGCTTTTTCCTATTGAATGGACAGCATAGAATGCTGCTTATTAGACAATAACGGCCATGCATCCCTACGCCGGTATTATCCGTATCAGGTTTATCGGGTATCATCTCAGCCTTGCTTTTCAGCAAAAGCACCCCGTGCAAGTATGCCGGCAATGTAGCGGTTATTTTAATAGTTTCAAAGCGACTTTATATCGTTAGGTGGATTTTTGTCAATTGAATAATCTTGCACCGATTATTGACCAATAAGTGCTCGCATACTCATACCAGCGATAGCAACAATATTTTCAATTATTATTTATGGCTTGAATATTGAACATCTACCAACCAAATAACACAAACTACATTTATTATGAAAAAATTTACTCTGATTACAAGTATGGTATTGATGGCATTTGGTTTTAATGCGAATGCTCAAATACAAAAAGGCAATGTATTTGTCGGCGGTAACTTTGCGGACCTTAGCCTGGGGCTGGATGATTCCAAGGTGTTTAGCATCGATATTACCCCCAAAGCCGCGTGGTTTGTTCAAGATAATATCGCTGTTGGTGGTTACCTGAACTTCGGCTTGCAAACTGCAAAGAATACCAGCACGACAACAAGCTATGGTGTAGGCGGATTAGGACGTTACTATACCGGCAAAGATGTAGAGGTGCTGCGTCACGGAAGATTTTTTGCCGAAGGAACAGCAGGCGTCGGCGGTATTAATGTTAGTGATGGTGGTGGAAATACCAACGGATTTAACTTTGGTGTTGGTCCTGGTTTTGCTTACTTCATTACCCCTAACATTGGCCTGGAAACGTTACTTAAGTTCAATGGTCTTACCGGATTTGGCAATGCTGGTTTCCAAAGCAATTTGAATCTTTCATTCGGATTGCAAATTTATCTGCCAGGTAAAAGCACAGCGAACAAGGTTAAGGGCGACGTGCAATAATTAAAAGAACTAAATATATCAGCCTCTGATGATTATCATTAGGGGCTTTTTTATGAGCTATCATAATAGTTATTGAATATTGAACACCGATAATCTGTTAGCTGCCGTTTGCTTATCCCAAATCACTTAACCGATATCACTTACTCCCCCTACCATGTGCGCCGATCTCTTATATCATCGCTGCACTTAAGAAATTGCGGACACTTCTTTTGTTTATCAAATTCAATAACAAAAAATCACCTAAAGATCATCAAAAGTTACTAAGCTATAGCTTGCGGCCATTTATTCTTTTGTACTCATGGTTCGTCACTGGCTTGCGAGCATTCCAAATGAATAAGGTATACAATAGATTATTAGCAACGCAGGGGCAATTTGGTAACAACCTGCTTTCTCACCACATATCCGGTTGTTAACTTCATTACATTAGGTCACCAATTATACCGAACATGTCTAAATACCTGATTTTATTTATCTCTCTTTCTGTATTATATACTTTGATCGTAATCTTTAATTTTTGACATCGATTAATTTTATCGAAGTCAAGAAAATCGGCGTGTTAAAGGTTCATTTTAACGGATGTTTATCCATCCGGATTTGCATTCTTTAATATTTGCCGTATGGCTATTTATGCTCTATTGTGATTACTATAAATTATTACCTTTATTGGTCACTTATTACAGTTAAATCGGTAGATGGAAGCATACACGGAGAGTACAGAACAATTTCTTTCAGGCGGCGGTGAAATGGGTAAGCTCATCCGTTCAATGGACTGGTCAAAAACAGCATTAGGACCAATTGAAAGCTGGCCACAAAGTTTAAGAACATCTGTAAGTCTGTGCCTGTCATCTACCTTCCCGATCCTGATTGCCTGGGGAGAGGAAACCATACAGATATACAATGACAGCTACCGCCCTATTTGCGGAGCCATGCACCCGCAATCAATGGGTATGAATTTCCGTATCTGCTGGGCATCTGCTCTTGAGGTTGTGGGCGATAAATTTACCCGTGGGCAACATGGAGAAGGTACCTACATTAAAGATCAGCAGATGTTTTTGGAGCGTTACGGGTATCTGGAAGAAGCCTTCATGACCTTTTCTTTCGCGCCTATTCGTGATGAGTCGGGCGGTGTTGGCGGTATATTCCACCCTATTACCGAAACAACCGACAAAATGCTGAGCGCCAGGCGAACGCAGGTACTGCGCGACCTTGGCGCCGCTATCGGCAAGGCCAAAAGTGTTGAAGAAATGGGGCAGGAAACCGAGGGCAAGTATGCCGAATTTTTGAATGACCTGCCCTTTGTGCTCATCTATAAATATAACGCCAACGATGGCAAAGCTGAACTGCTGAGCGCCTCGGGTATTATTGAAGCTTTGCAACTCGGCGTAAGCACAATTGATCTTTCGGCCGAAAATAATAGCTCATGGCCATTTACCGCATTGATAGATAGCAAAGAGCCCCTGGTGATCAACAACCTTGCTGAGCGTTTCGGGAGCTTTAGCTGTGCCCCTTATCCCGAAACACCTCACACCGCTGTTTTATTGCCTATCCATATTTCAGGGCAGGATGAGCCTTTCGGTTTTTTAGCGGCCGGTGTAAGTTCGCGCCGTGCGTTGGATAAAGATTACATTGCCTTTTACGAACTGTTGGGCAACACTTATAACACAGCTGTTTCAAACATTTACGCTTATGAGCAGGAACAAAAAAGAGCGGAAGCGTTAGCGGAAATAGATCGTTCAAAAACGGCGTTCTTTAGCAATGTGAGCCATGAGTTTCGTACCCCGCTTACACTGATGCTCGGCCCTTTAGAAGATCTGCTTAACCGAGCTACCTTAAGTGAAGATATCAAGGCACCCATAGAATCAACCCATCGTAATGCCCTGCGCCTGTTAAAGCTGGTAAATAACCTGCTTGATTACAGCCGTGTTGAAGCAGGGCGTACGCAGGCGGCTTATCAGCAGGCCGATCTGCCGGTACTGACCACCGATCTGGCAAGTAGTTTCCGTTCGATCATTGAAAAAGCGGGCATGCAGCTCGATGTTCACACCGGACAACTGGATACCCCCGCCTATGTTGACCGCCAGATGTGGGAAAAGATTGTGCTTAACTTATTATCGAACGCTTTCAAATACACCTTACAAGGCATTATCGGCGTTACTTTATTTCAGGAAAATAAGCACGTTGTTCTCCAGGTTAAAGATACCGGCGTAGGTATTCCTGAAAAAGAACTACCGCATATGTTCGAGCGTTTTCATCGTGTCGAAAATTCGGCAGGGCGAACCCACGAAGGCAGCGGTATCGGGCTTTCACTTGTACATGAGCTGGTTCATTTACATGGCGGTGAAATATCAGTTGAAAGTACTGAAGGAGCAGGAAGTATCTTTACAGTGAAGATACCTTTGGGAAAAACTCACCTGCCACAGGATCATGTATTGGAAGTTGCCAAAGAAATTGATTCGAGCGCGCTCAAGGGGGCGTTTATACAGGAAGCATTCAGTCTTTTACAGGAAGAAACACAGTCGCAGCACTCCGGCACCAATGGCTCCGCACCGGGCAGTATAACCGCCCATCAGGATTTTACCATATCTAAAGAAACCCGCATACTGATTGTTGATGATAACGCGGATATGCGGGCATATCTTAATCGTCTGCTTGAACCCTATTTCACAACTGTAATAGCGATGAATGGTGCCGATGCATTGAATAAAATACACGAGCAAAAGCCCGACCTGGTGCTGAGTGATATTATGATGCCGGTTATGGATGGTAAGGCCATGCTTGAACATTTACGAAAATCGACCGATACGCAGCGCTTGCCGGTTATATTCCTTTCCGCACGTGCCGGTGAGGAAGCCCGGATAGATGGTTTGGAAGCCGGAGCGGATGATTACCTGGTTAAACCTTTCTCGGCCGCTGAGTTATTGACGAAGATTCGCGCACAGATCAAGATCAGTAAAACCCGGACACATGCCGAGCAGCAATTACGCAGTCTGCTTACCGAAGCGCCGGTAGCCATATCGATCTACAGAACTCCGGAACATATTATAGAGTTTGCAAATAACCGCATGCTGCAATACTGGGGCTTTACAGCACCCGAATCATTTGGCAGGCCACTTTTAGAGTTATTACCGGTATTGAAACAGCAGGGCTTTACCGAGATAATGAAGAACGTTTACGAAACCGGAGAACGCTTCGTATCAACCGATCAGCCTGTTAGGTTGACCAAATCAGGTAAAGAAGAAATAACCTATATACACCTCACTATTGAGCCCTTGCGCAACGAAGATCAACTCATTACGGGGCTGATCGCCGTAGCGGCAGACGTTACCGGGCAGGTTATCGCGCACCAGGAATTAGCCAAGGTGACAGACACGTTAAAGCTATCGTTGGAAGCGGCAAACCTGGGTACCTGGAGAACGGATTGGGGTACCGATAATCTATTCGTTTCTGATATTGCCAGGAGTATACATGGCATTCCTTTAGGTACCGATCTATCTTTTAACGCTACCCTGGATGTAGTTGTGCCTGAACACCGTGATCGTTTTGTAAAGGCGATACAGGATGCCGTTGATACCAAAGGCAGATTTAGCGAAGATTACCAGATACAACCATTTGACGGGAGCAAACGCCGCTGGCTGAACTCCACCGGTAAAGTTGAACTGGATAAGCAGGGAGAAGTAGCAGGCGTGATCGGTACTATACTGGATATCACTGAATCTAAAGAAGACAGCCAGCGTAAGGATGATTTCATCGGCATGGTGAGCCATGAATTAAAAACTCCGTTAACATCATTAAAGGGATATACGCAGTTATTACAGGTAAACGCCCGGCGTAATGATGACAATTTCGCGAAAGAAAAGCTGGATAAGGTAAATGCGCAGATAGGTAAAATGACCAACCTTATTACCGGATTTTTGCATGTATCGCGTTTTGAAGCAGGGAAGATACATCTCAATAAAACCAATTTTGATCTATCAGCGCTGGTTGAAGAAACAGTCGAGGAGATCAGATCAAGCTTTACTTCCCATCAAATAATACTTTCAGGTATCAATACCATCACTGTTAATGCCGACAGGGACAAGATCAGTTCAGTAATTTTCAACCTGATCAGTAATGCCATCAAATACTCGCCCAATGGTAATGATGTAAATATTGATATAAACAACAATGGTAAGGAAGCAATCATCGGTGTTCGAGATAACGGAATGGGCATTAAACCGGAAGATCAGCAAAAGCTTTTCGATCGCTATTACCGGGTAGAAAACAGCCAGATGAGAAATATCGGCGGGTTCGGTATCGGGCTATATCTTAGCGCCGAGATCATCAAAAGGCACAACGGAAGTATTTGGGTGGAAAGCGAATTCGGCAAGGGGGCAGAGTTTTTGTTTACCCTGCCCAATAGCTAAATATATTTAAAGAGAGCGATTAACTACAGTTATTAGATCAATTCATCTTCATTAATAAGTTGATTTTTAAGCGCCAAAATGATCAATCCGACCAAATTTTTCATCTTGATCTTTTTAAGCTGTTAAAAAGGAATTTTAATTACAATTATATCCCAGCCCGGTATTTAAAACTTCGATCGAGGGTTTTGCGATCGGGTAACTAATAAATGTATACCAAGAGTTATTTTAGATCAATACTACACTTTAAGGCGTATATGATAAATTAGCATTTCGGCCATTTTTAATTGGGTAATGCTGATGCGTACGGTCAAGCACTACGTATATGGAATCCTTGAACTCATTTCTGCCCCACAATATTACTCTGTCTTTGGTCGGACGGCTATAGTGCAATTCTTGTGTTTGGTCACGGTGGGCTTTATTTTTATTAACAAGATGCAGTACGTGATTGATTGTATCGGCCTTGTAATAATAATATTGGCGACCGCCTAAACCAGATAGTTCCCAGGTAATATTCAGATCCCGTTTGGCTGGGTCATACTTCTTATGTTTTTTGGTATCTCCAAACCGGCGCACGTCGCCGCGCCAGTCAAAATACCATTTACCATCGTACACCTCATGGTTACGAGGGTAGCTGCCTGCCGCAAACATTTCAATCTGCTGAGGCCGGTTGTATACCTTAAAACTAAGTGACGACCATTCTTCGAAGGCTGCATCCTGCCAGCGTTTTAAATCAAAAGGAGAATATGGCACAACTTTTCCGTTCAACTTAAACTCGGTAACGTTATAATAACCTTTACTACCTGCAAGTCCGGGAGTATTGGGCAGTTTATAAAAGTCATTGTGTGTATAGCCGTAAACTTCCAGCGCAAAAAACAGGATAACATAAACTAAGTTACCGCTCCATTTCACCGCCAGGCGAATATAGTTTTGCCACTTTTGCTTAAAAACCGGATAGTAATGTACCACCCGCGTATTTACTTGGTTAACGATTAAGTTCCAGATGGCCGGCAAGTCATACCACATCAGGAATAGCGATAGCAACGCTAAACCGGCACTTGGCACCTGTTCGCCAATATCATAAGCATGGTTGGCTATGGCAATATTACCAAACACCACGAAAGTAACAGCAGCACCGATGCCCCTTGTTTTGCGGAACAGCAGCAAAAAGCCGCCTATAAATTCTGCAAAGCCCAGGAAGAATTCATATTTGGTGGCCACGCCTATGGCTTCCCAGTAAAGGCGCTTAGCGAAAAAGTCGATAAATTCAGTATTGTACAAACCCTCATTACCCGCAGGCATCTGCATAATAAATATCTTTTTGTAACCCCAGGCAATGGCCGCGTAGGCAACCCTGTAAGAAACTAATACCCTTACCCAATAATACAATTTGTTGTAATCCCTGCTCCTGCTGTCGAGCGATGTCCAAATAGCTGCGCCTGCTATAGCGATAAGTAGCACAAAGGGCCAGTTTACATAACTTTCGTACCCGAAGAAGCCCCCTTCGGAAAAGATGTTGATGAACTGTGGATTATAAAACGCTATTGACTCATTGATTTCTCTGTAAGTTAAATGCGAATAATCAATATTCCAGATAAACTGGTAAAATCCTATATCAAGCGGAATGGCAAATAAGCCAAAAAAGATAAAAGCTACACGAAAAGCCACTTTTTCGATATTTGTCCACTTGTTGAATTCATAGGCCGGTTGCTGTATAGTTTTTAACTCTTTTCGTTTCGCAACTTCGGTTTTGGTAATAACATCAGACATGATAGTAAATATTAAGGTTGATAAGTTAGCGCAGCGCGCCTTCCTATATATAATGGATATTTTTTGTCTTTTTTATCAAGCACAACGTAGATGTTGTTTTTGTATTGATCGGTGCCCGTCAAGATAAATCTTGTTTCAGACGGCCTTTCGTAATGCAAGTGCAGGCGTTCATCAACATATTTTTTATTCTTGTTGAATAGGGTGAGTGTCTGTTTAACGGTATCTGCTTCGTAATAATAATGACACCTGCCGCCGCCGGTTCCGGCCGACTCATAGGTGCGGTCAACATCTTTGAACTGTTTGCCCCTTCCCGCTTCGGCGTGTATGTTAAAGGTGTTGTGTACAGTATAAGAAATGGTAGACCACTTCTCGAACGTAACATCCTGCCAGCGCAGCGAATCAAGCGGCGAGTATGGAATTTCCTTGCCATTCACTCTAAATTCAGTTACCAGGTATAGTCCTTTTGAATGGGGAATACCCGCCCGTGCCGGAATTTTGTATGAGTCGTGCTCATAGTTATCATAATGCAGGTACGCGCTCAGCACAAAGAAAATGGCGATAGTAAATCCCTTTAAACCGATACGAAGGGCTTTTTGCCAGGGTGCTTTGAATGGGTATTGGTAAATGGCTAATTTCTCATCTTTCTGATTAACCAATAGTTTCCATATAGGACGCAGGTAAGGCCACAACACAAAAGCTCCCCCCAAGGCATAGAAAGATGCCAGCACATGCACACCACCATCATATACGTGATTTGATATGGCAATATTGCCAATCATCGCGATCGCTAAAGCAGCACCTAAGGCCCGTGTCCCCCTAAAAAACAACAGAACCATTACCATCAGTTCGGCAAAGCCTAAAAACACTTCATATTTTGGCACAAAGCTTAGCTGTATCCAGTACAATTTTTGCGCTACAAAATCACCCAGTGGTGTGTTCAACTGTGTTTCGGCCAATGGCGGCATTTGCGATGGAAATATTTTGGAGAAAGTAAGTCCCTGCAACCGGGTAATCATGGCGTAGGTAACCGCCACCGTTATAAAGTAGTTGAGCACCCGGTAATTGGTCGATTTTCGGTCCAGGAGTGTCCAAATCAATCCTCCAATGATGCCTATTACAAGCGCTATGCCCCAATTAACATAACTGGCTAAACCAAATATGCCGCTCTCGGTATTTATGGTTGTAAACCGGTAGCCAAAACCACCCAGGCCACCTAAATCTCGTATATGAGGATTAGTCCAGTCAATATTAGACCACTGTATGTAATACTCAGGGTCAAATGGAACAGTCAGTATAAAAAAGAAGATAAAAAAGATGCGAAATACTACTTTCTCGTACTCCTTCCAAACCGGCCTCTGTGGGTTTGCAGGTTGCTGTGTTTGCCTTGCCGGAGCTTCAATTGCCAAAACGCTTGCAGTTGCCATATCTTAAAGTTTAACAGGTTTACGTCGCCCTTCAAACAGCATGTACTTGCGGGTGATTCGGTTAAGCTCTGCATATACCGAATCCTTTTTCTCATTCACGCCTTTTAAAATAATGGTTGAATCATTCAGCTGGTTGTAAGTAAGATTGAAGGTTTCTTCAGCGTGGTTTTTATTCTTGTTTTTAAGCACGATGGTTTTGGCAACAGTATCGGGCGTGTAGGCGAAATAACTGCGCCCTCCCACCCCAGCCGACTCAAAATTCCTGTCGATGTCATTTACATAATAACCCTCGCCGGTATCGCTGTCGGGCTTAATGGGCCTGGCTATTTTTATGCTTATGGTAGCCCATTTTTCAAACACAACATTTTGCCAGCGGTTAGTGTCGGTAACCGAATAAGGAATGATTTCTCCGTTTAGCTTAAACTCTTTTACATTGTAATACCCATAGCTACCTTTCAATCCCGCCGTACGCGGAATTTTATAAGGCTCACTCGTGTAGTTCGCATAAGTACTGAAACCCAGCAACACTACAAACAACACAAAAGCGGCACGCAAAGCAACACGGCTTCTTTTCAGGTTTTTATTATTAAATACCGGTACAAACTTATTGGCGATAGTATATTGCTGCTGAACCAGTAAATTGTACAAACGCGGCAAATCATACACAAACAAAAACAGCGCTATAAACACCAGGTAGGCACTGTAAACCTGCTCGCCGGCATCGTAAGCAAAATTGGCAGCCAGCACGTTGCCGGTAAAACCAAGTATAATGCCTGTGCCGAAAGTGGTAGTTTGCCTGAAGAACAGCAGTACGCCGGCAAGTATCTCCACAAACCCTAAAAAAGTTTCATAGCCCTGGGTGATGCCTATAGTATGAAAATAAATCTTCCAGGCAAAAAAATCACCGTAATTGGTGTGCAGGTTACTAAGCGATGGATAAGGCATTTGCAAAGGGAACAGTTTTATTAAACCGTAAGCAATAATCCCAATGGCTAAACGGTAGCGTAAAATAACGCGTAACCAGTAATGCAGCGCATCATAGTCAGGCTCTTTCTTCTGTACAAATTGCCATACCAACGTACCCGCCGTCGCAATGGCCGCTACCACCAGCCAGTTACCAAAGCCGGTTATACCAAAGAAGCGGGGGGCATATTTCGACAGGCTGAACAAGCCGTAAAAATTCAGGTGCAGCACATCGGTGCTGAACAAATGGCTGTAAAATTTCCAATCGAGCGGAACTGCTTGTAAAATAAAATAGATGAAGAACAAGCGTAAGACTATCTTTTCATAGTTCTTCCAATCAGAAGAGCGGCCATTAGATACATTAAAAAAACTCATATATAATGGATTGATGATTTAACATTGAATAAATTAATAACCAGCATTTTGCTCAAGATTTTTATCAAGTTGAAGTTGTGTTACCGGTATTGGGAATACGGTTTCGTGCGAATCAATCTTGATGTTTGGGTCGATTGCCTCAAGTACCGTTTTAGCGCGACCGGTACGTGCCAAATCAAACCAACGGTGAGCTTCCCAGGCAAATTCAATGCGGCGTTCGCTCTCTACAGCAACCAGCAGATCATTGGCCGTGCTAAGCGTTAAAGGCGCAACATCTGCACGTTCACGCACAGCATTTATATCTGCAAGCCCGCCAGTTGCACCAGCAATCAGTCCTAAATGTGCACGGGCTTCGGCACGGATCAGGTATTGCTCGGCTATTCGCAGCACGTAAGCAGGATCAGTTGAATTTTTCCGGTAATACAGGTTACCAAACCAAAGTGTAGTACCCGCTTGTGTTACCTTTCCAATTAATGCACTTCGGCCACCTGATACTGCCGGGTCATTCAACAATTGCACAAACTTGTCGGTAGGCGCGTATCGGTAGGTGCCCCCGTTCGTTGAATGCTGCATTTGCTGCCTGATGGTGCTTGGATTGGTCGCGCTATAGGCCAGTTCGAATATCGATTCGCGGGTACCAACCACATCATTAGCAAACCAACTGCTGAATGGCTTTAATAATTCATAATCAGTTGCTTCGATAATTTTTGTGGCATATTCATCAGCCTTTACCCAATTTTTACGGTACAGGTATAACCTCGCTTTAAGCGCCCAAACTGTGCGCTTGGTTGCACGAATACGATTAACAGTATTAGGCAATAACGCTTCGGCATCGTTCAGGTCCTGCTCTACCTGGTCAAAAGTTTGGTCGAGCGTACTACGCTTTATTTGAGGAAGCGCGTCAATTGAAGTGGTAGGCGTGAGCACAATCTGCGCGCCGCCCCAGGCGCGTGCGATATCAAAATAAGCCAGCGCACGTATAAATTTCGCCTCGCCTACAATCTGATCGTTTTGAACTTGTGTGAAACCCGGGCCAACCAATGATGGTACCTTAGTGATCACGTTATTGGCCCGGTTAATCGTATAATAAATTGCTGTCCACGCGGTGTTAAAGTTCAAATCATCAGCCCTGAAGTTCACCGTAACGAGGTTGGCAGCACCTCCGGTGGTAAGGTTTTTAACATCACCGCTTGGAAAATAACCCAGGGTAACATAAGTTTCACCGTAATAGCCGGTTGAGGCTAACTGACGGTACACACCACGCAGGGCCGACTGGCTTGATGCCAAATCAAAAATGGTAACATCATCGCTTACATAACTAACGGGTTTTGTATCCAGAAATTTATTACACGACGACAGCGTTAAAACAGCGACCAAAATTGTAAAGAAAGTATATTTTGAAATTTTCATGTCGATATCAATTAGTGGTTTACAAGGTTAGATTTAAACCGAACTGGAACGCGCGGGGCTGTGGCGGCACACCATAATCATACCCCTGAATGTTGTCCTGACCGATGTTTGATTCTGGGTCAGCGCCTGAATAGTTAGTGAAAAGCAGCAGATTAGTACCGCTGGCGAACACACGCAGTTTTTGGACACCTATTTTCGAGGTAAAAGAAGTTGGAAAGGTATAGCCAAACGTGATGGAACGCAGCCTTACAAATGATCCATCTTCCAGGAAACGGCTATTTTCCTGTCTTGAATAGTTGGCATCTGTTAGCCTCGGTACATCGGTGTTTTGTCCCGGAGCTGTCCATCGATCAAGCTGAGAGGCCAGCAATACACGATTCGCGTCAAGCGTTCCACCTGTTTCGCCAAGCATACGGTTATGGTTCCATACCTTGTTACCAAATGAGTAAGTGAAAAATATATTCAGGTCGACACCTTTGTAAGTAAAGTTGTTGGTAAGGCCACCGAAGAATTTTGGCCATACGCTTCCCACAATCTGGCGGTCATCGGCAGTAATTTTGCCATCGCCGTTAACATCTTCAAACTCGGCATCTCCGGTTTCAGGGTTTACACGCAATTGCTTGTACAGCCAGTATGAATAAAGCTCTTTACCTTGTTGTATTCTTATCAAATCGCGACCGGCAAAAGGAATATCAGCCTCAATTTTGTCAACATTGTTTTTGTTTTTTGATATATTGAAGTCTGTACGCCAGGTAAAACTGCTTGTTTTAATATTGGTTGAATTTATAGCCAGCTCAAAACCTTTATTACTTATTTGCGCAAAATTGCTGGTGTACGATGGATAACCTGTTATGGCGGCTAATGGCCTTAACAACAACAGGTCGGTAGTTTTTTTATCATAGTAATTGAATTCTATGGCCAGGTTGTCGTTAAACAAGCCGAGGTCAATACCGGTGCTGAACTGAGTGGTACGCTCCCACGTCAGGTTTTTATTAGCCAGCTGGTATGGTCCAATGCCGGGGTTTTCGTTACTGCCTACGCCATCCGGATAACTGTAACCGCCACTCCACAATCCGCGTGACGCGAAATCATTAATGCCTTCCTGATTACCTACAGCGCCGTAACTGGCTCTGAATTTGAGATTACTTACTTGATTAACATCTTTCAGAAAATCTTCCTCGTTTATTCGCCACGATACACCTACACCCGGAAAATAGCCCCATTTTTTTGCGAATTTCGATGAACCATCGGCTCGGGCAGTAAATTCCAGATAATATTTCTTAGCATAATCATACCCTACCCTACCAAAAAATGAGGCTAATTTGCTGGCGCTATTATACTGCGAGGCCGTTTGTATTGCTGCTGATGATATCTGTGTATAGGCATCGCTTGGAAAATTGGTGCCGGTAGCGCTAACATTGCGTACGGTTGAACTTTGTATGGTATTACCTACCAATAAGTTTAAACTATGCTTGCCGAATTTATTGTTGTAGTTTAAGGTTTGCTCGTTAATCAGCGTAGCCAGCGCGGTAACACTTTGGCTGCCTTTACCACCGGCATTACCCAAAATGGTATTTTTTTGCCAGTATTCGTTCTCGTCATAATTATTATAGTCAACAGATACGCTCGAGCGGAATTTGAGGTGTTTGGCAACGTCAATATCAATAAAAGTATTACCAATGTAATGCAAACTGGTTGACCATAAGTTAACCCTGCTGGTAAGCGTAGCAATATTATCAAAGTTAACCCAGCGAAGCGGCTGACCTGCATCATCAAAGATCGGCAGATAGGTAGGAATATTTAGCGATGCCTGCAACAGCGTACCGTTACCGCCGTTAGCCGGGCGTGCCTGATCGCGATAACTGCGGCTAAGGGTATTTGTTGTACCGACCGTTACTCTTTCACTAATTTTATGGTCGAGATTCAGCTTTAAGCTCTGCCGCTCAAAAGCCATTGGCTTCCAAATCGATTCCTGCTTGGTGTAGCCACCACCCAGATAAAAACGTGTACGTTCTGACCCACCGCTTACCGCTATATTATAATCACGAAGCGCTGCTGTGCGGTTCAGATAACTCATACGGTCGTAAGTTGGTTGCTCATCAGGCAGGCCGCGGCCGGCCACACCATTAACTATCACATCTTTTGGCCTGAAAGGCTCCGGCTTACCCATATTACGACTGTACTCATTCACAAGCAGGGCATGCTCCGGCCCGGTAGTAGTTTTCCAAACTCTGTCACCCGGCGCGTTAGCAAACCCTTCCGAAGCATTGAACTCTATTTTTGTTTTTTGCCCGTAATTACCTTTTTTGGTGGTTACTATAATAACACCGTTAGCACCGCGCGAACCATAAATGGCAATGGCGGAAGCGTCTTTTAGTATTTCGATACTTTGAATATCAGCCGGATTTATATCAGCCAATGGCGAAGTTGCCCTGTCCTGAAATATGCCTTGCAGTGTTTTGTTATTAACAAACACACCATCAATAACATACAATGGACTATTGGACGCGTTTATAGATGTGGCTCCACGTACACGTATATACAAATCTGAACCTGGAACCCCTATGTTTGAATTTATTTGAACACCCGAGGCCTTACCCTGTAATTGGGCATCAAAACTACCTTCAGGTAAATTTTTGGTTGTTGATGGATCAATTTTGGTGACTGCGCTTACCACATCCCTTCGCTGCTGGGTACCATAGCCCACAACCACTACATCATTTAGCTGACTGGCAGATGCTTCAAGGCCAATTACAAGTGTTTCGCCATTTGCTATCAACGTTTGTGTTTTGTAACCGATGTATGAAACTATAAGCGTGTATGGAAATTTTTGGCCGGTTACAAAGTTAAAATGTCCGTTACCATCTGTTGTAACAGTATGTGTAGTACCTTGTATGGCTACAGTAGCGCCCGGCAATGGTTCTTTTGTTTTAGCGTCAACGACACTACCTGCCAGTTTTGAATTGATGAGCGGAGTAGTTTGTGCTAATAGTTGCAGCGGTAACAATACCACTGCTGTTGCAATAAAAAAAAGCGTTCGTAGTTTTAATAAGAGCCTGTAAATACCAATACCATTTGGTGATGGCACGGCAAGGCATTGTAAAGCGCCTATGTGCCGCTTTACATTGTGCAATTTTTGCATACTTTTACAATGTTTAATTATATGTTATGATTCAGGTGCAACGCCAATTGACTGCCTGTTCATTCTGTTTTAATTATTCCTTAGGGGATGCTTTACGCATCTCCTTTGTTGCTTTAACAAACTATTGTTGTATAGTTATTGTTGCATCACCTCCTTTTTTGCAGAAAATTTGGCACGATACCTTGGTACCGCCCTTTCCATAAATTTTTAAGAATCTTATTTTTTTGTCCCTGAGGTCAGTTAGGGTTGGCAGAACTTTGCCGAGCGGCTTAACAACAACATATACAGCAACAGTTGACATTGAATACAATATTCAACTGTTGAAAATTTGCTGTGTATAATAAACCTTTCATTGTATGTGGAGATAGTGATAATATATGCAAATATATAAATATAGTATACTATTCCTATAGATTTAATATTTTATTATAAAATAGACCGGCCCGCTGAGAAATCATCTTACTTCCGGTCATTATTGTGGAGATCACAGCCTTTTTAAAACGGGCTCCGGATCTCTAAAATCACGAATCAACAACAACAGGCGTTGTTGCATGTAAGCTGGTGAGTAATGGCGAATTGATAGCGCAAGTAGCAAATGGTTGTTTTTGTAGATGGTGTTTTCATGAAAATTTTATTTAAAAAACAGCACTTGTCATTAAAAAGATGGACTTTGCAGATCGTAAACGATGAGTCCGTACATTAACATTATCTTCTCTGCATACGCAGACAGGAATTAGCACCTGAGTTAAGTACTCCAGGTTGCTAAGACTTCATCGGGCCTTTCCCTCCGTCTTTCTTGATAATGATCAATCAGCTATTTCAATGCAAATATATAAATAATATTATTGTACACTACCAAATCGATAGAATTAATATAATTAATTCTATCGATCATTCCATTTAAGCCATGTGATAATGGGTAACGTGTGCGGTTGTAAAAAAACGAACCTCTTGTTTCAAAAGTCACACTAATTGTCACACCTTTTTGCGAAATGCTGCAAATTTTGAGTCCCGCAAAAAAAAGCCTGTAATCATTTTAATTACAGGCTTTTGACACTTTTTAACTTATAATCTTGCGATTAGAAAAAGAATTCGAACCTATCTATTCATACAGCTAAAATCAATTATTTAGCTTTATTAAGATAACGAATGCTATAGAAGTCGCACTTTTTCTTTACCTATGTAAATATTACATTAAGATAGGTAATATAGTATATGTAATAAGTTAGTTTATGCAATACCGTAAAGAATTACTTATCTCTTGAAACAAGCCTTACATGCTAATAATAAATAGTTTTGAAGAATATCAGACCCATGTCGGAAACGAGCTTGGCCTGTCTAACTGGCACAAGATTGACCAGGCACAGATTAACAAATTTGCAGATGCTACCTTAGACCACCAATGGATACACACTGATGAGGAAAGAGCGAAAACCGAAGGGCCCTTCAATTCAACTATAGCCCATGGCTATTTAACTTTATCCTTAATTCCCTATTTATGGAAGCAGATAGCTGACATCAGAAACATAAAAATGGAAATTAACTATGGTATAGAGCGTTTCAAATTCGGGCAAGCGGTAAGGGTTAACGATGAAGTACAACTTAAGGCAAAACTTATATCCATTGCCAATTTAAGGGGCGTTACCAAAGTTGTTATTGAAGCAACACTCCATATAAAAGGTGAGAAAAAAGCAGCCTACAATGGAGATGTAGTGTTTTTATATCATTTTATTTAGAATAACAGCTTCTCAAAAGTTCCGCAAGGCGACTTTGATTAGATACCGTGATGAATATGTGGGGCTGAGTTTGCCAGCCCCACATATTTATTTACATTAACTATCACTTGAAAGCGTATATCAATGATAAACGCAGAGTGTTGTCAATAGCGCTTCGGCTTTTGGTAGATATAAGGTACGAAAGATCAAATTGCAGGGCGTGATATTTGAAGCCTGTTCCGGCAGTTAAGTATTGTACATTATATTTTGAGGGCCCGGCGAAATATCCGGCGCGAACTGCAAAAACCTGATCGTACCAATATTCCAACCCGGTACCTACAGAAAGGCTTAGCGGAGAGAACGATTTGCCAATGGCATTGGGCAAGCTCATATCTTCGTCGGCATTATCGGGTATAAGCAATTTATTAAAGTCAAGCGACCAGGCCAGCATGTTTTTATCAGCCATTTTAAACTGTGCCGTTCCTCCTACCTTGAGGTTTGCCGGTAAAAAGGCCCTTTGGTTACCATAGCCTATTTTAGTACCCAGGTTTCCCAGGTTTACGCCCAGGGCGAGTTTGGTTTCTTTGTTAAACAGCTTCACATCATCTTTCAAATACAAACCAACTGTAGCGGCCACAGCGTTACCGGGTTTTAGATCAAGGTTATTGTAACTACCCGACCCCATTGCCGACCGTATATAAATTGCCGATAGTGACATTGAAAAATTGTTGCTCATTTTACGTATGTAGGCTACGTCAATAGCCAGCTCATTGGCCCGGTATTGCTGTAGCAGATCGCCATAATCGTTTGTAAAATCAACATCGCCCAGCGAAAAATATTTGAGTGATGCCGCAATGGTTTGCCTTTCATCAAGAACGCTGTAGCCCGAGAGGAATGCCATATAGGCGTCCTTTACACCCAGATTGCGAAACCAGGGTGTATAGCTTAAACTAAAAGCCGTGGTATCTGTAGCGAAAGCCAGTTTTGATGCATTGTGATACATCGCGTTCGGATCAGCATCGGCAGAGGTGGCCGCACCCACATCGCCCATAGCGGCCGATCGAGAATCGGGCACAATATTGAGGAAGGGCACTCCGGAAGAGCTATTACTCTGCGCAAACAGCTTACCGCTTATACCCATTAACAGTATTGTACAAATTAACCTTAAAAAATATCTTTTCATTCTTATTATTTTTAAGGGGATGTCAAGGTTGGCATACCCCTGCACTCGTAAATTATTGTTTGATCAGTTTTTGGGTGATGCCGGTATCCTCATTAAGCGAGAGGTTATAGAAATATACCCCGGCAGGCAAGCCCGACATGTTGAAATCTACCTTGTGCGTACCTATGTTTTGGTTGCCGCTTACCAATGTGCGTATCACCCTGCCCGATACATCAAACACACGCAGCAGCACTTTACCACTTTGTGGCAACAGGTACTCAATAGTAGTACTAACTATAACCGGGTTAGGGTAAGCCCGCAAGTTTTCATCGCTGCCGGTAACTACTTTAAGCGACAGCGGTGCGCTCACTGTACCACCTGCACCATCAGCAGCGGTAATGGTTATAGAAGCATCGCCAACTTTAAGCGGGGTTATGGCCAGATCGTTTTGCTCAATTTTAACGCGGGCGGTAGTGCTATCATTAATGGCCGTGGTATATCTCATTGAATCGCCGTCGGCATCAGTAAAATACTGGCCCAGGCTTACTTTCTTTACACCATCGGCTATGTTAATCACCAACGAACCAGGCTGCGCGCTAATAACCGGTGCCGTGTTGTTCTTGATCTCTACATTTACAGTAAGGGTATCTTTACCGCCCTGCCCGTCATCAGCTACAATTAGCGCTGTAGTTGCACCTGCACCAAGCGGGTTAAAGGCAAACTCATCGGCAGCGGTGGTTACCTGTAACAGCGTATTATTGCTTACCACAAAGCTATAGCTGAGCGGATCGGCATCAGCATCACTAAACCACGGTGCTTGTTTAACCCGGTGTACGCTGCCCGTGCGCAGCTGCAAGCTTTGCGCAGCCACTGCAACAGGCGGTCTGTTGTTATTGATCACCTCTATTTTAAGTTGATAAACGGTAGCATGCTGGTATGCATCGGTAGCCTTTACATCAACTATGTAACTGCCCGCATCGGCATAGCCCGGCTTAAGGTTTAGCCTGAATGTACTATCGGCAACCTGGGTAGTTAACCATGCAGGTGCGTTAGCAAGCGTGTAGGTGATCTTATCGTTTTCAGGATCGGTTGCCTGCAAAACTATTGTTGTATCGCGATTCTCTTTAATACTTACCTGATTGCCTACAGGTAGCTTAACAAACACAGGCGGCTGGTTAAGTCGTAAGGTGAGCGCCACGGCATCACGCTTGCGGATAGGATCATTACTGTTAACAATTACCTGTGCCCTATTCTCGGCATTTTTTGTGTTGGCGGCTGTAAACCTCACATCAATGGTTTTTTTAGCGCCACCGGCTACTGTTCCTTTTAATGGCGATGCAAGGTTAACCCAGGCAATGTCTTCATGCGTATCCTCAATGGCTTTTACCATAAAGGCTGCCTTGTTCAGGCCACTTTGCGAGGCCAGGTCAATCCACATCCAATTAAGTTCATCAAAAAAGAAGAACGTATTTGTAAGTGATTGAGAAAGCGTGGCAGTACCTTGCGGAAACTGAACTCCAAGCGGATAATTAATGAGCACGAAGAACTTTTCGTTAGGATAAATTCTTTTTGCTGATGATAAACTAAACGTTTCAAATGAGCCTTCATCGGGCACGCTACGCTGTACCTGAAAACGTTGTGTATGTATCCTTTTAGCAGTGTACAGATCTTCTCCTGCCCATATCTCAACATTAACAGCTGCCGATGGTGTGTTTTCAAGCATCATGTAGGTTTGCACCTTTGACAGATTGAATCCATCATTACCGGCCACGAATGCCGTTGCTGTCCAAAAGGCGTTGCCAACCCCGATTCCTAAAAATCCGTCGGGGCGAGAGGTATTCTCATATTCCAATACATTGGTAGCCGCAACAAACACATCGCGGATTGCTCTCCTGTTAACGGTATCCCGTGGTACAACCTTCCTGCTTAGCTTGAATGGCTTAGATGCACGGGTTTTTGCTTTCGGTACCTTTGCTGTTTCCAAATCGCCGGTTGGCTGTTCGTCGTCGCGGCTGTACTTTATGCTCATGTCATACTTCAGCTCTGAACGGCCTTGTGTGTTATCAATAGTAAATGCTTTGGTAACAACCTCAGTAGCGGTGTTGGCCTGCGCTATAATGTTCTTCTCGTATACTGACATCAGCGGCGGATAGGCCACAGTACCCAATATTTTTACGGCCTTTGTTTCAGCATTTCCGGTGATGGTAAGCGAGGTATTGAAAACCATTGCCTTACTCCCATCTACCGCTAAGCGGAATAAAGCTGTTTCGTTAGGCGTAACTGTAAGTGTTTCGCCGGGGAGGGTATTGTGTACAGGTGTCCAAACAGTATCGAGCCTGTAATTGCTCTGCACCTCTTTGCCATACTCAATATTAAGGGAGGCATTGTTACCCAATACCATATCATTAATAACGAATGGAGCATTACCCAAATTAATAATATCAAAATAAGTATAGCTGGTTGAGTTGCCTGCACCTATCATCACCGTACCTGCATCAATAGTATCAGGAATGCTAACCAATGGCGTTCCGCTTACGGATAACGATACCGGTATAATGATATTAGGTTTTGATGGGGTGTTATTTTGTAACACCAGTTTGGTATCATACTCGCCGGCGCTAAGGGTTGTGGCATCAAATTTAAGATCATACACCTTTGCTTGCCCCGCCGGTATGGTTAACCGGTACGAAGGGCTAAAGGCTACAGCAAGTTTATTAATAATAAACTCCTTGTTGCGTGCAACCTGCACACCACTGGTACCGTCATGGTTTTCGATGCCTATTAACGGCCTGCGTATCCAAAATTCAACACCCCACTCATCACCAACACCATTATATTGGAATTTTACGCTGCCGTTTTTATACAGTATGATCTGGAATGATATGTTCCCTCCGGCAAATGCTGAGCTCGATATAAAGTTTTCGTAAGAGATAACCGCCTTATCATCGTAAAACTTATAAAAAATACCCGAAGATGCTCTTGGGGCGGTAACATCAATCCCACCTCCAATAAAGCATGGCGCCAGATAGGTGTTCGGTGCATCGGGGGTTGGTATATCCGGCGGGCCAAAACGAAATGTTTCAGGTATAGTATCAGTGAATGATATTGCGCCTGCCCATAAACCAATGTATACCTTTTTATATTTTTTACCGTAATACTCAAATTCAAACGGCAACTCAATTGTTCTTGATGCATCGGGAGTATTTCCGCTGTATTCTATACGGGTGCCTTGCTTCAGCAGATCTATCCACTCAAATTTCGGCCCGTCAGTGCTACGGCTGTCGCTCCAGCTGTAGGCCGGGGCTGTTTGGGTATCCTTTTTATCATACAGGCTTAACCAATGCGCGGCTGTAGGGATCACCTCCAGCGGAGCCTTTCCGGCACTGTTATCAATAGTTAGTAGCCTTTCTTTAACAGCACCGGCATTAATGCTTTCTGCAATAGGTTTGGCATCAACAACTATGGCCGGTGATGGTATAACTTCGGCTTTTATTTTAACCGTTAAGGTTTTACCCTCCGCCGGTTTAATAGTGAGTACATCATTATAAATACCTACTGCTTTGGTAGAATCAATACGTATATCAATAAATGCCTTGCTTTTAGCCTTTATAATAAAGCTATCATCGCCCGAAATGGTAAAATCATTATTACCTAAACTTAGCGAAGCTATTTGCAGTTGAGAAGTGCCGGCATTACTTAAAACTACGGTACGCTCACCGGCACTGCCTTGTTGCAGTTTGCCAAAGTCAATTTGTGTATTATCGATCTCCAGTGCTGCCTTGCCCCCGGTGGTATTGACTTTTACTGTAAGATAAGCCGACTGGTTGCGCGGATCATTAGTGAGTACCGTTAGATTTTGCGTATGGCTACCCTCGGTAAGGCTGTCGGTATTTATGGTAAGCTTAAGCTGCTTGCTGCCGCCCGGGGCTATGATACCATCAGGGTTTGACAGGCTGGTAACCATATCCGCACCCGGACTAACAATGTTCACCACTGTTTTACTGGTGATGTTAGCCTTGCTTTCCCAATTCTGTATCAAAAGGGCATCTTCCCTGTCAAAACCTTCTACCGCGAGAAAGTAATCTTCGGGATTCGATTCCTCCACATCATCATACAGGTATTGCACATTACCCGTATCATAAACAATAATTTGAAAAGTAGTAGCCTTACGAGTGTCATTCAAAAAATCAGAATACACATTTTTATATTCTACTATTAGTTTACCCGGTTCCCGTTTGTAATATATATGGCCACCCTTGTTCAAATTATAGGGTACATAACTGGCAGATATGTAACCATTAGGCATATGGTCAGCCTTAATGTCGGGTGTGCTGCCGTTGGCAAAGTTGGCAAATTCATCGCACGTAAGCGCCCCCAGCGGGGTGATGTACAATTTATCAACCTTACGCCCAAAAAAGTTAATGGAAAAGCCAAGATCAACAGCATGGAAGTATGAGCCAAACGGCTTGAATACATCGCTAATATCCTTACCGGTAGTACTTATATCAGTCCAGTTGTAACCTTCTTTAGTTACTTTGTACGAATACCCGTAAGTGCTCACTTTTTTAGGGTCTATATCTTCAATAGTATTCTTTGAAAATTTAGGCGCCGCGTACTTAAGCGGGTATTTACCCACATTTTTCAGGGTAAAGGTAGCAGAGGCAGTATCGCCAATGTTCAGGTCTAAACTACGTTCGGCCGGTTCAATTTGCAGCTCGGCAGGCTCGGCGGCTACGGCGAATAAGTTAAATTGGAATTTAATTCCCTTGTCGTCGGTAAGTGTTAAAATGGCATTCGTTGTGCCGGTGGTTTTGGGCTTAAATGTAACCACCAGATCAGTTTGGCTGCGAGCCGGTATAGTACCCGGATCATTTACCACGAACTGCGCATCAGACGCGCTTAGCAAAGCGGTTTTAAAATCACCGTAGCCGGTGTTCTCAACCTTAATAGCTACCTGTTTTTCTTTACCTAAAAACACAGTGCCAAACTCCACCACATCGGGCATGTTAAGCGTAGCCATACGGTTGCTTACTTTAGTATTAACAGGTATACGTACTTCTTTTTTAGCAGGATCATTGTTATTGATGACGATTACGTGGGCATAATCGCCGTTTGTTAAACCAGCTGCGTTAACGTGTACATTTACCGGCGATGCGGCTTTAGCCGTGCCTCCTATCTCGCCCGAAGCTGGATCAAGCGTAATAAAATCTCCTTGGTGGGGTTCCTGGCTCTGGGCAACTACATTCCAGGCAAAACCTTCGGAAACAATGGCACTGGCCAAAGTTGTCCAGCTGGCACCGGTATCAAAACTCATCAGGAAGTAACCCGAAGGCGTATTCTCATTGATCAGGTATCCCATCCCCAACGGATACTCATTGCCCGCAGGTGTATGTATCACTATCCAAAATTCATCGCTTTGGTTAAAATACAACTGTTCATTTAACCTGATGGTGTAATACCCTTGGGTTGATATAGAATTAGTGGTTTGCGAATAAACGAGGTTATCAGCATCGGGTTTTACGCCCCCCTTGTAAATTTCTACAAGTATTGGCTGGTTGCTGCTTTTTATATTTAGAAAAGTGCGTACATGGGTAAGGTTAAATCCCTCAGCACTTTCAACAATAAACTTTGTGGCGGATGAATTAGGAATAGACAGATCATTATCTCCGATAACATTGGTAGGAAATTCAGAGTAATACATTTCTATAGGCTGAAAAGCCATCACTTTTGGCTTAGCTACCGAACGCGCTGCATGTGCCTTAGCTATGTTTACCTTGTGTTTAATGTTGGCTTTTACCGCGGTTTTTGTGGTAGGTTTAGCTTTGGTACGGAATGCTTCAGTTTCGGCCGCTCTTTGACGGATTACCGAATGCCACGATAAATTACCTGCCCCGGTATTTGTTATATTGAAAATATCACCGGCTTCCAGGCCTGTTTTAGCATCCAAACTAAAGGCAAGCAAACTTTTATCAACGCTTATTGCAGGACCGGCAGTGGTGCTTGCTTCTGTGGTGTTTGACAGGTCTGAAACATTGTCCCATCTATCAATGGCTACCACAGTAAAATAATACCTGGTTAGCGGTGATAGCTTTTCAAAAACATGCTCTTTTACGGTGCCCGCCGCATCCCAATTACGCAGTTCATGAAACTTAGCCTTGCCAATTGTGGCGGCAGTAATAGGCTGTGTATCGTAGTATAACCGTAATGTGGCGGGGAAGTCATCATCCCCATCAGCGGGTACTTTAAAGCTGATGCCTATGGCATCCTGGGTAACCGATGTGATAGCGAGATCAGCTACCTTATCCGGCCGTACAAGATTATTTGTTTTGAGGGCGAGTACCGCATCGGCATACCCTGCGCCAAGGTTACCGGCATCGTCAGGATTAGTATCGTAAACATTTTTTACACCTGTTAGAATGTGCTTCTTCAGCTTATCGGCCGTGAAGCCGGGGCCGCCATATTTTGATACGATGAGCGCTGCAATGCCCGCCACATGCGGACAAGCCATTGAGGTGCCCTGGAAATAGCCGTAACGGTTATTAGGCAACAAGCTTAAAATACCATCCTCACTGGCAGTGTTTTGCTCGCCGCCCGGTGCTGATATATCAACCCAGTTGCCATAGTTTGAATAGTATGAACGTACGTTATTTTTATTGAGCGATGATACGGCAACCACCTCATCATAATAACCGGGATACCATTGCCCGTCGGCACCGCTGTTACCCGATGCAAATAGCACTATGCCGCCGCGCATGGGGCTGCCGGGAAAGCGGCCAGCTTCGGCAACAAAGTATTTTATGGCTTCGTGGATAATCTGTTCGTCAACACCGGGAGCATTATAGCCCCAGCTGTTTTGAGATATTACCGCGCCGTTGTTTGCCGCGTAAATGTATGACAGGGCAATATTTTCAGCAGAAGCGCCTCCCAGTATTTTGAGCGACATGATACGTGCGCCATCACCCGTACCCGTACCTCCTGCCACGCCTGATACACCAATGCCATTGTTGCTAACAGCCGCTATGGTACCCGCAACGTGGGTGGCATGATCATCAGGATCGATAGTACCGCTTTCACTTACATAATTGTAACCGTTTATATCGTCAATGTAACCGTTCTCATCATCATCAACCCCTGGCTTGCCATTGGCTTCGGCCGTATTTACCCACATGTTGGCTTTCAAGTCCTCGTGTTTTACATCAAGGCCAACATCATGTACCGCCACAATTACATTACGGGTGCCTTTGGTTACCTCCCATGCTTTGAGCAGATTAATATCGGCACCGGGCGTACCACCGTTTTGGCCGGTATTGTTATAATGCCACTGCTGGGCAAAGTATGGATCGTTAGGGAAACCGGCCGGCTTGATCGGGGTTTTAGGCAAGTCAACCAGGCGTTTACTGCCGGGAAGATAGCCATCGTTTATCTTTTTTTCGTAAACGGGCTGGGCAACGGTAATTTCAGACAGTTTGCTGAATGCCGCCACAGCCTGGTTCACATCCACACTTTGATCAAACGTAAGTTTGTACCATAAATGCAGGCCATGCTTACGTAGCTGTTCTTCATGCTTTGCATCATACGGAAACACACGCTGCATGGAGGTTGCCTTGAAACGAATGGCTATGGCATCAAGCGTGGTGATACCGGTATTGAGCTTTCCGCTCCGGGCGGTAACAATACGCGATGCTATACGGCTTTCGGCCTGCGGCGCAATTTTGATGTTCACTACGCCGCGTAGCACACCTTTGCTGTACGGGGCAGGCTGAGCTTTTTGCTGCGCCTGCACATTATTGCATGTAACAACAAGCGCCAGCAATACCCAAAAAACCTTAAATAACTGGAGTAAATTTTTCTTCACGGATGTAATCGTTTTATGAGGTCAGATAATAGCTTACTAAACTAAGCTACAAGGCTTTTGATGCCTATTTTATCCACCCTTACACCAATACATCACCACAATGTTAACGCATATTTAACACTACATCACGATTACATCACAACAGACATAAAACACTAATTATCAATGACATAATTCACCAAAAACAACAAATTAAAATAAACCCGCAAACAAGATGAAATAATTGAATTTACACGCTCATCATAAACTCAATAAGGTTTTGATCGCTATTTAGCTTAAGCCTTTTGCGCAGGCGATACCGTTTTATCTCTACACCGCGCGGAGTGATTTTAAGAAGCGGCGCTATTTCTTTGGTACTCAAATTCATTTTAAGATAGGCAGCCAGTTTTAGATCGTGCGGAGCCAGATCAGGATAAGCCTGCAAAAGGCGTTTAAAAAATTCGTTATGCACCTGCTCAAAACTTTCATCAAACAATTGCAGATCATTATCACTACTGGTTTGCATGCTGATCATCTTAACAAGCCGGTTATACCTATCCACAGGAAAACCGGCACCAGCTTCTTCTTTTATTTTAGCCAAGGCGCTTTTTACCTTATTCAAAAATTCCTTTTTCTCGATAAGGTTGAGCGATGAATTAGCCAGATTCCTGCTATTTAATGCCACCTGCTGAGCCAGTTTTTGCTGTTCGCCCAGCATAATACTATGTTCGTGATCCTTTCGCTCCTGCTGCATACGCCGTTCCAGATCGAGCTCCATTTGTTTTTTTTGCTCGGCGAGTTTAAGCTTGTGTGTGCGGTATAAAAACACACCGAGATATACCAGCGCGCCCACATAGGCTATTTTAGCCCAAATGGTAAAATACCAGGGCGGCAACACCTCAAAGCTAAATGAGGTTACGCGCTGATTAATATCTGTACGTACCTGAAAGATATAGCTACCCGGCGAGATATTATCAAACTGCTTTTGATAGGCTGCCGACCATGCGCTCCATTGCTCATGCCCAGCCATGGCTTTTACACGGTAGCTATACAGCTTTTGCGATGCGAACATTGGCATTCCCCATGATATGGCGATATTGTTATGATCATAATGCAGTCGGGGCCGCGCAGTGGTATCAAACTTATTTACCGGATTGTAAACGCTGTTTTGCAACACATTAACTTCGTTTATAACAGGTGCGTTGTTAACCGGATTATGGATCATCTTGCTTTCATCGTACAAACTGAAACCATCTTCGGTACAAAAAATATAGTTAGACTGAAACTTACGGATGTGCTCAAAATCATTCAGTAAATAAAAATTGCGCTGCTTGAACCGGTCAATTTCGGTTTTGCCGTTAGGCAGCCACTTTAGTCGCGCTATCGAATTATCGTCCATAACCATCCACCACTCGGGCTGGTACGCAGATATGATACGCTTTGAATAGAAATATGGACCCAGCTTTTTCTTTAACATATTATCCGGCACAAAACGACCATTCGCAGCCTGCATATAAATACCTTTACTGTTTGAAATGCGTATGCCGTTGTTGTATTTAAATATGTTGAGCTTGCCCGTGTTAGGCAGCCCGGAACGTTCGTTAAATAACTCTGTCTTCAAAATGGAACGCATATCGGTACTGAGCGTTATTTTATATATTCCGCTATACAGATGCTTCATCCAAATATTACCGTGCTTATCAAAATCCAAATCTCGGGCTGGCAGCCACTGTGCTGACTTTAACATAGCATGTAAAGCCCATTTGCCTTGTTGTTTACGGTATACTATCAGCCCATGATAGGAACCTTGTATAATATAATCGGGATTAGAAGTATACTGTTTAATTACCCAGCCTACCCCTATATTCGATACACGGTTCAACTTATCTCCTTCCATTTGATACATCCCTGTTGTGGAGCTGAAAAACAAGCTGCCATCCAAAACCTCTATACTGGTTACGGGATCACTGATATTATTTATTCGTTTAAAACTTTGGGCTGGTTCTGTAATATTACGGGCAAACAAACCATTCGGCGTAGCCAGATACAGCACATCTCTATAAACGGCGGCGCTGTAAACTATACCTAAAAGTCCCTCACTGTCTTTATATTGTGAAAAAGGCGCTTGTAATAACACGGTGCTTATCCCGCCCTCTAAACCAACCCACAAATCAGCATCCCGGTCTGCAAAAAGTGACAGCGCTGTATTACTCCCCAATCCGTTATGCAGATCGAGTTTTTGAATTATGCGTCCAAAGCCATCACTAATAATAACTCCTTTGTGCATGGAGCTGAATGCAAACCTGTTTTCATCAATACGTAATGCCCGTAAAATACCATGCTCACGCAAAAAGGACTGTGTTTCGGATATAAAAGGCTTGAATTGTTCGTGGTTGTAAATAAACATATCGCCACGGGCAGTAATAGCGAGCAACTGATCAAGCGCGTAAGGAATAAGCTCATCTGGGGCTTGGCCGTTAAGCGCGGTACTACCGGCTATAAAAGCAAGTTTGTTATTCTTGTACTCATACAGGCCATCATCAGCTAAAACAAATACCTGGCCATTAATCACCTTTACATTTGAAAAAGGATGTTGGGTGCTCACCACTTTAACAACCCCGTTTTTAGCATGATATAAGGTTGTTAACGACTGAAAAATGATCTCATCATCACCAATAACAGCAATGTTCCATATTTCCTCCTGTTTAAAGTTGGGATGGCTGATGTTATTTGCGTATGAATGATAAATAAGTTTACCGAAACGCTCCTTTTTCCAATAGCCAACTTCGGCATAACCACCGGTGAAAATGCGGCCCTGGTTATCTGTCGCTACTGTGCGTACCACCTGCCTCATGGGCAACTCGTTCACCTGCCATTGGCTGCCGTTGTATGATAGTAAACCTTTTGAATTAGCAAAATACATGGTACCATCGGCCCCCTGCGCTACCGACCAGTTTTGGTTATAGGCATTATAATCAGCGCGGCTGTAATGCTGTATTTTGGGCATTGCCAACTGCTGCAACTCCTGCGCGTAGGCAACGCCCTGTATTTTGAAAATAATAAGAAAGAATACCCATACCTTAAGTACGGTTTTCATTTTCAGTTGAACCACTAATAGCAATATTTTTAACTTACCGATATAACCTTATCATAAAGATAACTTTAAATAAGCGAGTTAGTAGATGCTTGTGGCACACTATAATAAACTCAGCTTAAGTAAACTTAAGCCGTTACGTATTTTTAAGCAGCTACGCTACAGCTATTATCTAACTATTGGTTCCCAGGTGCCTTTGTGTTCAGGCTCGGCAATTTGGTTGCCCCAATCATACATGGCCTTTAAAACGGGAATTAGTGTTTTGCCAAGTTCGCTTAGTTCATATTCAACACGTGGTGGTTTCTCCATATAGCTGTGACGGATTATCAGGCCATCCTCCTCCAGCTCCTTTAATTGCTGGCTGAGTATTTTTCGGGAGATATCCGGCATCTGAACGCCCAACTTGCCAAAGCGCACCTTTCCGCCGTTTAGCAATCTTACTAAAATAATAGGTTTCCATTTCCCGCCGATATAACCTACCGTACGTACAACAGCACAGTTTTCGGGATTTTGCAGCATTTTTCTCATGTGTTAGTTACCAGTATGTTACCACTATTTGCTTTTGGTTACAACCATGTAACCACTTATTCCGTGCTTATATAATTGAGCCGGAAAATGCTTTAGTAACTTTATGAAACAAAAGTAATTTAAATTTTATAAAGATGAGCGATCAACAGGATAATGTTAAAGACCTTGAAGGAAAAACAGCACTCGTTACCGGAGGCACCAAAGGCATCGGAAAAGCGATAGCCGCACGTTTACTGGCTGCCGGGGCTACAGTAATAGTAACAGCACGAAATCAGCCGGATGAACAGAATAACCCCTATCATTTTATAGCGGCCGATCTTTCGCAAACGGATGATGTAGAAAAGGTAGCGGCGCACATCAATCAAAATTTTGGCGGAGTTGATATTCTAATCAACAATATGGGGGCCAATACGTTTCCGGGCGGTGGATTCAACACACTTACTGACGACCATTGGTACAAGGCATTGGAGATAAACCTACTGTCATCAGTACGCCTGGACCGGGCCTTATTACCTGCAATGCTCGAAAAGAAAAGCGGGGTGATCGTCCACATATCTTCAACAAGCGGACAGTTCCCAATCTGGGAATCCACAATGGCCTACAGCGCCGCCAAGTCTGCACTGAATTCATACAGCAAATCACTTGCCGACGAAGCCGGACCGCAAGGCGTTAGAGTGGTTACCGTATCACCGGGGTTAAATAAAACAGAAGCGATGTCAAGCTTTTTGACAGAACTTGCAAAACAGGCCGGAATAACGTTCGAGGAAATGACTCAGAAGCTGTTTGACAGGGTTGGTGGCGTGCCGCTGGGCAGAATGGCCGAACCCGCGGAAACTGCTGAACTGGTTTATTTCCTCGCATCACCTAAAGCCTCCTACATTAGCGGTGCGAATTATTTTATCGATGGAGGTAATTTTCCGGTCGTAAAATAATACTATCCCTAATCATGTAAAGGAAAAATTAAATGTCCTTCCTTTACATGATTAGTGATTAAAATGGATATTGAGCCTTATGAAAAACGCTTAATTAAAATGTATTACTGATCTAGGCCGTACTTTATGACATACCCTTACGGGTTTTTAGAATATTTATCCCCATCATAAGCGATCATAAATATTCTCCAGCAATACGTCTTCGTTTAGTAAAGGCTCCACAATATCTGTATGATGTTTCAATGCCTCGTAATAACGTAGCCCTAATTTTCTTAACGAGGGAGCGTCGAAATGCAACTGATCATCATTGGCTGTCAGGCACTGCGCTGTAACAAAATTGCAATTATCGTGAGATTGGGCATAGCTTAACAAAGCCTCATTAACCAGCCTATAATCTTTAAAATAAGAGCCGTATACGCCATCTGGCAAAAAATCGCCGAGGGCACCTACAACAAGAGGAATATCCGGTTCCGTTAACTGGCCGCGTAATTCGTTTATGATCCTGTCAAACTTTTCACAATAAACGGCAGCAAGCCCGGCAGAAGAATCATTTTCACCCTGATGCCATAAAATACCTGATAACTTACTGCTGCGCTGAGCAAGTTTTGCCTGCGCCACCGCATGATCAAAAAGCGCACCGCCAACCTGCCAGTCATCAAGGCTTGTACCGCCATCTGCACATGGGACAAGGCCGATCCGATCATCAGCATGATCTAAATACCAGGCCGCAGCGAACGAAGATGCAAGCCCAATGCCGGCCGTGGGGCGATCATTATGTATAGGCTCTGCCATTACCTGCCAGCGGCCGTTACGCAGCATCATAATTGACTCATTAATTATTGGCGGTACAGTTTCGCGGATACCACGCCCCGCCATATTTGACTGCCCGATAAGTAAAAAAGAATGTATCATAAAGTTGATGGGGTAAAAGATTATTTACTGATGCCTATGCTTCGGCTAAACGTTAACCAAACCAATCTTTTCAAATCATTTGGAGCAACATCGCCCGAGTTTTGTGCCTGCACGCAGGTTCGTACCGTATTGATAAATAGATGCCTGATCCAGGCGGGAGATAACTGATGGTCAATAATATTTTCTTGCTGTAATTGCGGAACAAGGCTGAACCATTTATTTCGGGCTTGCTCATACTCAGCAAACAGGTCTTTATCATGTATTTCCATATTTACCGGATTGATCTCCAGTGTAGTTAAAAAAACATATTTCACACCGCAGTCCATCGCTGCATATAACATTGCCTCTAATTGCGCAATGGGGTCGTTATGGCTGCCTACGGCTATCAGCATCGCCCGACTGCAGGTTTGCATCATATCCAAATAGCAGGCAGCTATCAGGGTATCTCTATCGCTAAAATATCTATAGAGCGTTCTTTTATTTATTTGCGCCTCGTTGGCTATTTTTTCTAACGGTGCATATAAATCTTTGTTCAAAACCTTTATTGCACTGTTTAGTATCTGTTTTTTTTTCATCACGTATTGGCACAAATATATGACAAATGCCACTAATTAGTGACATTTTTATAAAATCGACAATGCTTATTTTAATTTGATATCAACTTAATGACCGTAAAACCAAACACGACTACGTCATTTAAACAACATATTCAAACCTGCTTTATAGCTGTATAAAAGTCTTTTAAATAGCTTTGTTAAATGTTTGAAGCTTTAGCAGAATATCTTACTCAGAACGGAGGCCTGACACCGAGCGAGATCGAGTCGGTTCAAAAGGTTTCAGTCGCGAAAAGGATTCGCAAAAACCAATATTTATTGGAAGAAGGCGATGTTAGCGATTTTATTGGCTTTGTGGTGAAAGGGAGCTTCCGGCTATTTCGTGTAGGCGAGAATGGCGAGGAGCATATTATGCGATTCGCTATTGAAAACTGGTGGATATCAGACTATACCAGTTTCATGACCGATCAGCCATCAAACTGTTATATCGAGGCGCTTGAAAATAGCGAGCTGATCTGGATATCAAAAGACGACTGGGAGAACCTATCGCAAACGATCCCGAATTTCAAACAATTGATCGATAAACTAACCGCTAAAAATTTTGAAGCTCATCAAAACAGGATATTCAGCAATATCAGCGAATCAGCCGAGGTGAAATACAATCACTTTGTTAAGCAATATCCAAGCATTTATAACCGTATCCCACTTTACATGATCGCTTCATTTCTTGGCCTGACACGCGAAACTTTAAGCCGGGTCAGAAAACAGTCGGTTCATGCTTTCAAATAAATAGAACAATTTTTCCGGCTTTTATTTATTGATATTTGTCACACTGCTTTTGTAACAAATGTCCTCCGCTCCCGGGCATTATAACGCTCACTTTTGTTTCATAATAATTATTAAAGAATATGAAATTAAAGAACAAAGTTTCCGTAATTACCGGAGGCAACAGTGGTATAGGCTTCGGTATTGCCGAAGCATTTAAAAACGAAGGCGCGACAGGCACAATTACCGGAAGAAACCAAAAAACGCTCGACCTTTCGGTTAACGAGCTGGGGGCTGGCTTTATTGGCATAGAAGCCGATGTTACAAAAATGACAGACCTGGAAAGGGTTTTTAAAAACACATTTGAAAAGTTTGGCAAAATTGATACGCTGGTTGTTAATGCCGGTGGTGTTGTAGATGGAAACCCGATGGCTGCTATTACGGATGTTACGGAAGATAACTATGACGGATACATGGATCTGAATTTAAAAAGTTCTTACTTCACGGTTCAAAAAGCGCTGCCATATTTAAATGATGGGGCTTCCATAATTTTAATTGGGTCGAGCGCTGCACACCGTGCCGTAGCGGGAATGACTATATATGCCGCCGCAAAGGCAGCGATTATATCATTGGCTAAAGGTTTGTCGATTGATCTATTAGAGAGAAACATAAGGGTAAATACATTATCGCCGGGTTCAATAGATACACCTGCATTTGACAAACTGGTACCGCAGGAGCTGGTAGCACAGGTTAAACAAGCCTGGATAAATTTGATACCGGTAAATCGAATGGGCCAACCTGCTGATATTGGAAAAGCCGCGGTTTTTCTTGCTTCGGATGATTCTTCGTTTATCGTTGGCACCGAAATACTTTCAGACGGGGGCATGACCAATATCAGCTTAATGAAATAATAACAAGCAAAATGGTAGCGTACAAGATCACCGATATTTGTACGCTACTGTTTTATACTAACAATAAAGGTGTTATTACATATCCCTTTTCTTTGAGATCATCGCTCGCCCAGCTGCCTGTATTTACCCGGTGAGCTATAGGTATATTTTTTAAAGAATGCTCCAAAGTGAGTCGGGCTGCCAAACCCTAAAGCATAGGCTATCTCTGATACTGACCTGTTGCTATACGTAAGCAATAATTTTGCCTCTTTTAACAATCGCTGCTGAATTACATCAGTAGTGGTTTTGTTCAATACCTCTTTTACTGATTTGTTGAGATGATTAACATGAATAGCTAATTGTGACGCATATTCTGTTGGGGAGCGTAATGGCTCAATAGGTTTTCCAAGTTTGAGCGGAAATTGCTTTTCCAATAATTCGAGGAAAAGTTCGGTGGTACGTAAGGCGGCAGCAGCATGTTTGGGCACCATTGGAGGAGAAGGCCGCATTTTAAGCGCCCGGTGTATGATCTGAAAAATTAAGCCGCGTAAAACATCTTTCTTAAACGCGAATGTATCATTCTTTTCAGCGATCATCTGGTTAAAAATATGGCTAAAAAAAGAAAACTCATCGGCAGTAAGTTCAAATATGGAATCGCTCCCCGGCTGAAACACCGGATATTCTCTGATGCGCCCATAGTCGATAAAAAAAGCTTCATCAAAAATGCAGCTATAACCTGTTTGGCTCTTTCCTACCCATTGCCAATTATATGGTATCATGGAATTTCCGAAAAATAATGCCCTGTTATTTACGTGAACACTTTTATCAGCGTAATGTATAATACTATTACCTGCTATAATGCAAACTTTAAGATATTCCTTTCTGCCGAAAGGGACGGCCGCAGTACCATTGGCAATATATTCTTCTAACCTAAAAACATCAAAATGACCGATAGATGCATCATCTTGTGGCATTGTAAATGAATGGCCTGCATAATAATCCTGAATGGTTTGCTGCATAGAATATGGTTTGACGGTTGGAGCAGATATAAGATGAGGAAAGTTTTTCGCCATAGCGATATTCCCTCATCATCAACACAATAAATAATAACATATTGTTTGAATAGTATGCTTTTTTGTTTGATTAATGCAAACAAGAGGTTACTGATACGGCTAAATTTGATAATGCATCGCCCAAATACATAGCGCGATTTTACACATCTATATTAAACGTACACTACCATGAATCTACAAGAGCCTATTAAAAGCGGATTTAACGATAAAACCACAGCCGACGAAGTGCTGCAAGGTATAAAACTTTCAGAAAAAACTATAGTGATAACCGGGGGACATTCCGGTATCGGGTTAGAGAGTACCCGGTCATTGGCCAAGGGCGGTGCGCATATCATAGTAAGTGCCCGCAATACCGATGAGGCTAAAAAAACACTTGAGGGCATAGCTAACGTAACGGTTTTGCAACTCGATCTGGGTGATTTTGATAACGTACGTGCCTTTGCAGCTAATTTAGTTGCTAAAGGACAACATGTAGATATACTGATCAATAGCGCCGGTATTATGGCCAGTCCCGAAAAAAGGATTGGTGCCGGGCAATGGGAATCGCAATTTGCTACCAACCATCTGGGGCATTTTGTTTTGGTTAATGAGATGTGGCCGGTACTTAAAGGAGGCTCGAGAGTGATCAGCGTTTCGTCGTCAGGACATCAGCTTTCTGATATTCGCTGGGATGATATCAATTTTGACAAAGGGTACGACAAGTGGCAGGCCTACGGGCAATCAAAAACAGCGAATGCCTTATTCGCTGTACAGCTCGACAAATTAGGCGCGCCCTATGGTGTACGCGCCTTTTCACTTCACCCCGGAAAGATATTGACACCTCTGGTAAGGCACATGACCAAGGAAGAAAAGATAGAGCAGGGTTGGATAAACGAACAGGGTGAACTTATTGACGCTACATTTAAAACGCCTGAACAAGGCGCGGCAACGCAGGTATGGGCAGCAACTTCACCACTGCTTAACAACCTGGGTGGCGTTTATTGCGAAGATTGTGATATTGCCGAAATTGAAGAAAAAGACGAGATAACTTATACCGGTGTAAAGCGCTTTGCCATAGACCCGGCAGCAGCACAACACCTGTGGGAATTGTCGGTAAAAATAACAGGTTCAGAATTTAAGGTGTAATAAACCACTGATCAACATTCAAACAAAAGGCTTATTGATAATCAGTAAGCCTTTTGTTTGAATGTTGTATACTATAAACTTATTACGGTATTAATCGAGATACCCGTAACTGATCAAACAAGTCAAAAAATGATTCTTCAGTATTTTGATAAACGTTGAAGCCTAACTTACGGCTCCTGGCCATATCGGTCACTACTTCTATTGGTCGCCCAAGGTCAAGATCGGTATGCCAGGCGGTTGCCATTTTGCCGAGGTCATGCTCTTTTAGATCATATTTTTGAGCGATGTTTTGCCACATACCTGCATCGTTAGCCATCTCTTTTTCTAAAGAGCGGATAGAGCCATTAAATCCTTCCGGTTTAACATCAAAATAGGCGGCAATTCGCCCCCATAACCGGCTCCAACGGAACACATCTCCGTTTGCCACATTGTATGCCTGGTTACGTGCCTCATCGGTTGTTGAAGCCCATATCAAATGGTCAGCCAATATGCCGGCATCGGTTACGTCAGACAAGCCATTCCATTGCGCTGACGAACCCGGGAATATAAACGGCCGGCCGGTTTCTTTACAGATAGAGGCATAAGTAGCTAAGGTGGTCCCCATGTTCATGGCGTTACCTACTGCTTTGCCAATAACTGTATGCGGTCGGTGAATACTCCAGGTAAAACCATCGCGTTCTGCGGCTGCATACACCTCATCTTCCTGCGCGTAATAAAAATTCTCGATATTAAGACGAGGCTGATCCTCGCGCAATGGTGTTTCGGGTAAAAAGCCTTGCTGCGCATACGCCTCAAACGGACCGAGGTAGTGTTTTAAACCGGTTACCAAAGCAACATGCTGTACCGACTTATTTAATGATAGCACATCGAGCAGATTGCGCACCATTAAACTATTCACCCGGATATTCTCGGCTTCGGTATCATTACGCATCCACGTGGCGATGAAAACGTGCGTTGGCCTGAGATTGGCTAAAGCCTGTGTAACACTATCCTTATTCAAAAGATCCGCCGCAACAGGTTTAAGGTGTTCAATTTCTGTATTTGGTTTGCGCGCCAGCCCATAGGTTTCCCAGCCCTCGGCAATCAATTTTTCAGCCAGATTGCCGCCAATTATACCACTGGCTCCAACTACTAATGCAATTTTGTTCATGCTTTATATTTTTGTTTTTACTTATAGCTATTCTGCTTTTGGTGAATAGCATTTTGTTTTTACAAAATTGCAAATGAACATACCCATCAGCCGATGACCTGGCTCAAGAAATACAATTGATGTAGATCAAGCGTAAACGGGCAAAACCCATTAAAATAATGTATTGGCTAAAAATCTATCTTTGCCTCAAAAGATCGCCACAGCATGATCAACGTATTATTTAGTCACATTGAAAATAAAGTTGCCCTTACCGATGATGACCGGGAGAAGATAGCATCGTACTTTGTGCCTAAAAAGCTAAGAAGAAAACAGTATCTGCTACAGGAAGGCGATGTATGCAAAAATCTCACCTTTGTAGCCAAGGGATTATTGCGCACCTACAATGTTGACGAAAAAGGCGACGAACACATGAGCGTTTTTGGTTGGGAAGGCTGGTGGATATCAGACTTTAATAGCTTTTTAACAGGCGAAAAGTCTGTTTTTAATATTGACGCAATAGAAAACTCTGAACTACTGCTTATTTCACAATCAGATTATGAAGCCCTTACACTGGCCGTACCTGTAATGGATCGTTACTTCCGTATTTTATACCAAAACAGCCTGGTTACCAAAGAGCGCCGTCTGATGAGCGCTGTTACCTATACGGCCGAAGAAAAGTATTTAAAACTGATAGAATCAAACCCGCAAATTATTCAGCGCATTCCACAAAACCTGATAGCCTCCTATCTGGGTATCGCTCCCGAAACTTTGAGTCGCATTAAAAAGAATCTGGCGCTTAAGAAGTAAAGCATTAACTCAATATACCACACTATCGCTTAGTGCGAATGATTGATTTAATAGATTTTTTGATTGTTTGATCATAACCATACAGATTCATTGGTAATATTTTTGCTTCTACTATCGGGTGGTTCAATATTGATAATATCCGCTTAAAACATCAACCCAAATGGAAAAACGAGTGATCAACCCCTGGAACTGGCAGGAAGAATTAAGCTATGTGCAAGCCGTTGAAGTAAAAAACGTACAAGGCACATTATATTGTGCCGGACAAGCCGCTGTACATCCTGATGGTACACCAAGCAATGCCGATATGCGCACCCAGCTTGGGCTGGCCATACAGAACCTCGAAACTGTTATTAATGAAGCAGGTTACGAATGCCGTAACATTGTAAAGCTTACTATTTACTCCACCTCGTCTGATGAATTCATCAATACCTGCTTTGACCTATTTAAAGACTTTGTGGCAAAGCATGGCATGAAACAGGTAGTTACGCTGATGCAGGTAGTAGCCCTCAACCAAACGCTGATTGTGGAGCTGGAAGCTACCGTAGTAAAATGATCTGTTTTAAACTAACAGGCTAATACAAAACAGGCCGCGGATAAATGCGGCCTATTTTGTATAGATATTGATCTTTTAAGCTACCGATATTTATCTTGGCAAAGTAGCCATAAACTCAAGAATATCAGCCCCTATCTCTTTGGCGTTGGTTTCCAACGCGAAATGGCCGGTATCATAGAACTTTAGTTTGGTATCGTGCAGATCTTGTTGATACGCACATGCTCCGGCAGGCAAAAAATACGGATCTTTATTACCCCAAACTAATAATGCTTTAGGCTGATACTTTTTGAAATATTCGTGAAATTTAGGATACAGCGCCAGATTGGTTCTGTAATCTTTTACCAGATCGAGTTGTATTTCTATGTTGCCCGGCCTGTCTAAAAAATGCTGGTCAAGTATATAGGCTTCGGGAGCAATTAATGATGGGTCTGATACTCCTTCATGATATTGGAACCAAGTGGCCTTTTCCGAAACAAAATCTCTTAACGCTTCTCTATTAACCTGAGATGGATCTTTCCAGTATTTCTGTATTAGGTTCCACTCATGGCTCAGTCCTTCTTCATAAGCATTCCCGTTTTGTGATATGATGCCGGTTATCTTTTCAGGGTTAGCCAGGGCAATCCTCAAACCCACAGGTGCTCCATAATCAAAAATGTATATGGCAAAACGCTTTAAGCCTAACTGATCAATAAACTGCTGAACCGTGCCCGCAACGTTATCAAAAGTATAAATGAATGATTGATGATCAGGCGCGTCTGAATAACCGAAACCCGGAAGATCAGGGGCGATAACATGATACTTCTCTTTTAGTATCGGAATAAGATTCCTGAACATATGAGATGATGTAGGATAGCCGTGCAGTAAAAGAATAGTTGGAGCCTCAGCTTTGCCAGCCTCCCTGTAAAAAATATTTAAACCGTTTACTTTAGTGGTGCGGTAATGAATTGATGTATTTTCCATGGTATTGTTATTTAAGCTATTAGTGTTTGATTGCGCTGCTGATTTCCCGGCTATTAATGCTGCAAGTGCAAAACCTGCAATCAGCTTACTTGTTATTTTTTTCATTGCTTTTTATTTCTTTCAATCAAAATTAAGCGCTATATTTAATTATTAAAAACGATTAATAATGATATTATAAATCACTTTTAATGATTATAAGAATGAATACTAACGATCTAAAAATTTTTGAAGCCGTAGCCGCTACGGGTAGCTTTACTAAAGCTGCTACGGCTATGTTCACCGTTCAATCGAACGTAACGGCCAGGATAAAAAGCCTGGAAGAAGAATTTGGCGCCGAATTATTTTCCCGGAAATCGCGCAAGGTTGAACTTACATCCGCAGGGAAGATACTGATGCAGTACTGCAAACAGATAGGGCATCTTTTGGCGGAAGCGAAGGCCAGCGTAATGAATACTAATACTGTTGCTGGGAGTTTAAAAATTGGCTGTATTGAAACCACAATGGCCTTAAAGGCTCCCGAAATTCTCAAGCAATTTGAAGACAAATACCCTGACGTTGAACTGGAATTTAAATCAGGGATGAGAAATGCATTGATTGATGATGTATTGAATTACGAACTGGATGCCGCGTTTGTACCCGCTCCTATTAACATCAACGGCCTTGACCAGATCAGCGTAATGGAAGAACAACTGGTGATACTAAGTTCTGCCCAAGGCCCGGAACTCAAAGACCTGCTATCTGCTCAACCTTTAAAGATTGTTGTTTTCGCGGAGGGCTGTGTATTCCGGGCACGGCTGGAATCATGGCTAAGCTCAAAAGGTATATTAAACTACAAGAGCACCGTATTAAACTCCATTGAAGGTATCATCAACTTTGTAGAGGCTGGCCTTGGTATTACCTTATTGCCTGAAGAAGTGGTTTCAAATTATTATTCGGGCCGAAAGATAAGAACGCAAAGCCTTAATAAGCAATTAGGAACCATGAACACAGTATTGATTTTCAGGAAGGATACCGCTCCTTCAGCAGTTTTACAGGCATTTATGGCTATGTATCAGTAACGCATGATGACACATTTAATTTACTTTTTGATGTAATTGGAGTATTCAGTTTTTATTTGTGTTGTTACGGCCTTTTTCAAAAACTCAGCATCTAAAATTAAGTTATCACTTGCGGGCAGGTAACGTTTAGTGGTTTCATTGTAAGTATACTTTGTTACCAATTCAAACTTTTTAGCCTGAAGTGGGCCAACTTTAACCGGCTTTTCATTTAACAGTTGTAATTGCGACAGATGCTTTGTTTTAAGATCGATGGCCATGTATACCCTGCAATCTTTTAAAAAGTCTGTTTCCCTGGGAATTGATTTGGCTTCCAGCTTGTAACTAATAACCAACTTATCAGCCGATTCGCTTTCGATCTTATAAGTTTTATCATCCGGTTTATCTACCGCTTGCTTAGCTTTTGTGTTGCGAAATGTATTACTCTCGTACAAGGATGGCGACTTACCATCAACAGAAACTACCGTCCACTGATCTTTGGGTGGATGTGATGGATCAAATTTGGCTTCAATAACTTTAGTAGTACCGGCAGTTATTGTCGATTCTTTCAGATCAAACGCGTGATCGACCGGCAGCCTGAAATTAGCCGGATCGAGAATAAATTGATCGAGGCCATGTTTAGAGAATACACTATCTACCACGGCCTTTTGTGCCGAGGCGTTTATTGCAGATGCAATGAGCACAGTTAAGATGATACATCCCGACATGATGCAGCTTTTTAACTGTAATTGTCTATGTGTTATATTTTTCATGTTATTTGTATTTAATGATGCTTTGGTAACCACAACTACCGTTCATGGTATAGCCAGGCAACTTTTAGGGCAACCCAAAGCAAACTTTATATTAAAAATATATGTATTATTGATGCCGGGCTTAAAGTCTTCAACAGATTTGGCGCCATTAATTAACCGTGTTATCCGGCGGCATAGAAAGCAGTTTGGCATTGATCAACTCAAAAAACTCCTTGCGGTAAGCTTCGCCAATGGTTATGGGTTCGGTTTGGTTCATTATTCGCACCATGTTTCCCTCTACCGCGGTTAAATGACTCAGCGAAATAATAAACGATTTATGTATGCGTACAAAACCCAAAGCGGACAGGTGATCTGCCAGTTCCTTTAATTTAAGATAGGCCGTAATATTACGCTGATCGTCCATGTGGATAACGGCATAATTACCCAAACCTTCAATGTAAGTGATCCTGCGCGAATCGATCTTCAGCAACTTGCCTTTTTGTTCTGTTTTTACAAACACGTAGTAATCCTGATCAGCTCCAGCCCGAGAACTATTATGAATGGTCCATAACCTGTTAACCGCTTTCAGAAAACGGAGAAACTGTACGGGTTTCAACAAATAATCAACTACGGCGTGCTCAAAGCCCTCAAGCGCGTATTCTTTATAGGCAGTGGTCATGATAATATGGCTGTCTTTGCCTATCAGCTTAAGCATTTCTATACCGGTAAGTTGCGGCATCTGCACATCTAAAAATATCAAACCGGGTTTCAGGTCAGCAATCATTTCCAAACCTTTTATTGGATTGGTTGCAGTGCCTACCACACGCAAAAAGTGCACCTGGCTAATATGCTCTACAAGCAGATCGATGGCATGCTGCTCATCATCAATTATGATGCAATCTATCATACAGCAAATGTTATTTTTAATGATACATTAAAACAGATGTCGTTTTCTTCCACCAAAAAGGAGCTCTGCTTGCCATAGGTTAACTTAAGTTGCTGGCGAATGTTTTGAAGCCCTATCCCGTTTGATAACTCTTTGATACCCTTGCCCTTCTTATTTCTAATATCAAAAGACAGTTCATTAACGCTTGTATCTACCCGGATAACCAGCGGATGAGCCGGATCATGCAGATCACCGTGTTTAAAGGCGTTTTCAACCAGGGTGATGAGTATCAGCGGGAGTATACTTATGGATTGATCGTCTATCTGTTCGTGATAACTTATGTTTAATCCATTATTATGGCGCCGCTGATTGATCTCCATAACATTTTTCATGTGCTCCAGTTCGTCCATAATATTCACCTTGCCGTCGGGACTTTTGCCCAGGGCATAGCGCATAATATTGGCCAGGATCAGTACAGAATCAGCCGTTTCTTTATCCAGCTTAAAAACCTTGCCGTAAATAAAGCTCAACGAGTTAAACAAAAAATGCGGATTTATCTGATGCTTTAACGCGCTGAGTTCGGCCTCGGTTTTTTGCTTTTCAAGCATAATACGCTGCTTATCCTTATGCACCCACTCAAACAAAAGGGCTACCGAAAAACTGCTTATCAGGGTAAATAAATAAGAAATGATGAGCACCCAGCCTAAACTATCATTAGATAATACCCCATCGGCAGAATTATCATTACCGTTCCTGTACTCGTATAAATAATTACTGTAATTCAGTGTAAACTTTATTGCAAACAGCAACAACGCTATAATCACAACACGTTGATAACTGCGTTGCTTGTGCATGGCTGGCAGTATTACCTCAAATATCAGAATATAATGAGTTATTACCGACTCTAACAAAAACGTTAGTATGTTTAACGGAAAGCCTGCCCGCCCGGCAAAATTCTTTGCTGTTTGCTCAGGGTTAACCACATAGGACAGCGTAAAGAACAAGCTATAAATAAATAGCGAGAACATGGTAAGTAATAATAACCGACTGCCATTTGCTTTAAAGAACTTTATAACCAATTTAACCATGCTACCTGATTTACGTTGCTGATACCTATAACAACAAAGTTTTTAATTAAGTGTCGCCCTTATTGGTATTTAATGAAGGTAGCGGTTATATTTTTCTGTTTTATATCCGTTGTTGTTGAGGATGATGTGCCAATAACATTCTTCTTTTTAGTTTGGGTAGCAACGCCCGTTCCGGTTTGCTGGGTGCTAACCACATCTTCACTAAGATTCATGATCACACCGTCTGCTCCTTTGGCTTTACCCAGTTCTATCACTTTTTGCTGGGCGGCCTCCAATGAACTAAAGCCTTTGGCTACCTTGGTAGACCCCATGGTGGTGTAATTTTGCTTTACATCCGCCTTATCCAGATAAACGTCTACATTGTCAGTAGGTGAATAAGTTTTCCCGAAATAAGATGGTGTTGAACACGCCGCTAAAAATCCCATAAACAGGATAGCGATCATTAAAATTGATGTTGACTTTTTCATTTTACTTGTTTCTTTAAATGGTGATGTAATAGATGTTAATGTGATCTTCTCGGGCAGGGATATGTTATTAAACCTGCCACTAAAACCATGAAACAAATGTAAAATGACCTTAAGAGGCATGAAATTCTATTACACGAACGGGCGTTTTGTATATGTGAAACCTTGTATTATACTATTGACCTACACTCTTGATCAATATTCCAAAACGTAGATCTTTTGATGAGCATAATCCCAAACGGTTTTATACTGCGCAAGGAACCGGTAACCGATGTTCATCAGGTTAGACTCGGTAATTCCGGACTTTTCACGCTCAAGTTGGGTGGCTTTAAGATGAGCCAACTCCACTCCTTTTAAGGTGGTTTTTAGTTTTCCGTCTATGGTAATGTTTTTAATGTTAAGCAAGGTGTCGCCGTAACTGTCTTTACCGGATGCTAAAACCGAACCTCGGCGTTTAAGTAACTCAGCAGACGGAGCATCTAATTGCAACAAACCATTTTGTCCTGTATCAAACGCTCCAATAACATTCACCCCATCAATATTTAGTTTAACAAACGGATGGTTTGCCAATTTCCTGATCTCAAAATCGATAACAGCCAATACCTTCTCATTCTTTAGAAAATCCTTTGACTGGCTGCGTTCCGCTGTGGATCTGTAAAAAGTGACCTTCCTGTGCTGATAATCCAGCTTAAACAGATAACCCTGAAAAAAATCGTGGCCGATAAAGCCGAGAAAGTCTGTCGTAATGTTCTTCTGTATAAAATCATAATTCGCGCTGGAGATATTTTCCAGGTTACGGTAAGTGATACCGTTCGCTAACCGCACCTCCCGTATCGTATCATTGGTGTTGGTTACAAAGGTTTGCCCGCTGCCGGTACTACCGCTGCTTTTCGATCTCTTGTTAGGCAGTTTGATATAATTATCATTAAGAGCCATAGAAGTTCGATAACCTGTATCAAACATAAACTTGCCCTCAACACCATTAACGTTGCCCGAAATAAAAGGATATACATTAATTAGGCTAATAGGAAATACAACCGTATCGCCATGCAACTCAGGTGTCTTTTCAAATACCTGGGCCTGCAAAACGGATACTGAATTCAATATCAATAAGCTGACCAGCCAAATGGTTATTCTGTAGTTTGACATACTTTTTTAATACAACAAACTTCACACTCAGTTCGCTATTAAGTGTAGACTTATATCATTAAATAACATATTTTTTTTCTTAATCTGATTACTAAATGGCCATTGAGTCAAGCAATCATTCATATCATCAGCTATATTTTCTTACTGCGTCCGGCTCCACTGAAACAGGTCTAAATGAGTTCAAAACGCTATAAATCGTTGATTTATGGCATTTTTTTAATTTCAGTCTAAAAGTTCTATAAAATACATCCGCCCATAAATCTACCACACTTTTGTGTATCAGGCCTATACATCTCTCTGCACAGCGCCTAACTGGTAATCACTGTCTATAGCGGCCTCTTAGACAATCAATTTATTATACAGAGAATTTCAAATCCTCTGCACACCACCCATCTTTGATATTCATAACAGATGCTTTGCTATTCGTAAGGCATGCGGTGGCCTCGCTGTCGAAATTTGGCCTGACAATAAGAAACAAGAGAATGAAAAAATCAATATTAATAATTGGTGCAGGCCCCGGCTTAAGCAAAGGTATACGGCTTTTCAGTTAAACTTCATTTTTCAGAATTACATCCGGGGGCACTCTGAAAATTTATTTACATCAGAGTTTAGGGTTTAGGCTCACTTAAGGTACATAAGGCTGATAACTAATTATTAGCTACTTGCAAACTTAAATAGTACTCAGGAAAAGAGCCATAGCAACTTTCGATAAGCACCAGTTAATGAAGCCAATAAACCAGTTTATCGAAACAATAATCTTGGTTTCGGCAACCTGCCATTCAGATGATAAAACATGTCTTTAATTGATTGCAAAGTGATAAGTATCGGTACACATGAAAATTAGTGAGATTGATGATATTGAATTGCTTAATAGGTTGCAAAATAGCGACAGGCAAGCATTCAACTTGCTTTATCATCGCTATTTCGCTAAGCTGTACAGTGTTGCTTATAAGCGTGTAAAGTCAAGAGAAATAGTGGAAGAGATAATACAGGAGCTATTTACCATGATCTGGATAAAACGTATGGAGATAACTGTTGAACGCGCGTTTTCATCGTACATATTTACTGCCGTAAAGTACATGGTGTTTAAATACTATCGCGGCGAGCAGGTTAAACGCAATTATACTGAAAACACCCGGTCAAGATATATCGACATTGATAATTATACCCAGGATATTATTGTTTTTGATGAACTGAATAAATGTTTTGAGGCGGCATTAAAAGAGCTGCCGGCCAAATCGGGGCATGTTTTCAGGCTGAGCCGAAAGGAGCATAAAAGCAATAAGGAGATAGCACAACAACTTAATATTACAGAAAAAGCGGTTGAGTATCACATTACCAAATCATTGGCTCAATTACGTATCCATCTTAAGGATTTTGCCCCTCTACTGTTTATACTTCTCTCCTTTCAGTTTTAATCAGCCTAATTAAAAAAAATCATGCTTTTAGTTTAGGGGTGATGCCCTTCTCGGGCACTTAGTATTATAAAACCAATATCCACCTTTTTGCCTGACGTATGAACAGCGACATTACTGAACTTATTAATAAATTTTTTGATGGTAAATGTACCGTTGAAGAAATGCTTAGGCTTGATGAATGGTATTACTCATACGATGCCGAAAGTGATCCGGATGAACTGCTGGACAGCCACAGGAAACAAGCACTTGAAGCCTTGATGCTCGAGCGAATAAATATCAACATACTTAATGTAGAATACCAGGCAAATAATACTGTGCCAATTCATCAAAGCACCAAACCTAAATGGATGGCCTGGAGTGCCGCGGGTATAGCCGCGATGTTGTTGATGGCTGTGGGTATTTATTTTGTGCGCTCGGTTAAACCCAATAACATCACAACAAAAAGCAATACAGCTACACTACCTGATCAGAAAAATAAACTGATGCTCACCCTGTCTGACGGTAAAAAGATCGATCTGGCCTCGAACATCAAAAACCTGAAAGAAAGCGATGGCACAAAAATAGAAGTTAACAATAACACCATTACATACCACAATACCGGCAACGGTAACCCAAATGCTCAAAATATTTTGAGCGTGCCTACCGGCCAAACATATAAGCTCAACCTGTCTGACGGTACTGCCGTGTGGTTGAACAACGTATCAGAACTTACCTATCCGGTTTCATTCGATAATGCTGCTGATCGAATTGTTACGCTGAAAGGCGAAGCTTACTTTGAAGTATTTCATGATGCATCAAGACCCTTTAAGGTTAACGTTGTTGAAACTGAGATAACAGTTTTAGGTACAAAATTCAATGTAAATACCTTTAATAAGGGAGCTATTGCCACTACACTGCTTGAGGGTTCTGTCCGGGTAGCCAGTAATGGAAAAGAGGGGTTGCTCAAACCCGGCCAGCAAGCTATATCCGCGCATAATGATATTAATATAACCAATGCCGATGTTCAAAAAACGATAGCCTGGAAAAACGGGTACTTCAACTTTAGGGAAGACGGTATCGAGAACATTTTAAACCAGATAGCACGCTGGTACGATCTTGACATCAAATATCAAACACCTGTAACACCCGGTTTGCATTACAGCGGCAAAATAAGGCGGGCACAACCGTTGGATGATGTTTTGATGATGCTGACAGATATAACTGATCTCAAATTTAAACACGTTGGCAACACCTTATGGGTTGGCAGCAAATAATCAACCTGTACAAACACTTAAAAATGCGCCTATGATTAAATAAAGTTTACACCAAATCCCAGTTTGATCATCCCGGAAAATAAATAAACCGGAGGTAAACCACTACTTCCGGTTTTGTCTGGTTTGATCCCTTTGCTCTAAAACCAAGAACCAAGTTATAACCAAACCTCACTAAATTATGAAATATCTGATTTATGTCAAAGAACATGAAGAGAAACCCCTTTGTTCAATATTTACCCAAGGTGTCAGGATCATGAAGCTAACCACTATACTCCTTGTCATCTTTACCCTGGGTGTGCGGGCTAATAGCAGGGCCCAGCAGGTTACCCTGTCACTTAACAACAGTACGCTAAAAGTTTTTTTAACCGAGGTTGAAAAACAAACCGGCTACGAGTTTTTGTATAATGATGAGTTGTTGCGAAAGTACAACAACATTAGCCTCAATATTAAGAATGCCAGCGTTGAGCAGGCGCTTGATCAGGCTTTTAGCGGCAAGCCTCTGTACTATAAATTCCGCGATAAAACCATTACTATTTTAGAAAGAAGATCACCGCGACAAAACCCGAATGCCGACTTTACGCTAACGGGTGTGGTAGCAGACCGTAACGGCAACCCGATACCCGGGGTGAACGTAAAGGTTGAAAACACCAACAACGGTACAGCTACCGATTATACCGGTAAATTCTCGCTTAAAAACATCAAGGTTAACGATGTTATTTTCATCTCCGCCTTAAGCTATCTTACTCAAAGAGTAGTTATAGGCAACCAAACTGAACTAAGAATAACCCTGCTTGAAGACAATAAGGGTCTTGATGAAGTTGTAGTAGTTGGCCAGGGCGTGCAGAAAAAGGCAAGTGTTATAGGCGCTATCTCATCCGTATCAACCAAGGAGTTAAGCCAGAGCCCGGTATCAAACATCAGCAACGCGTTGGCGGGGAGGCTGCCCGGCCTTATCTCCATACAACGCAGTGGTATGCAAGGTAATGATGATGCACAATTGCTGATACGTGGTGTAGCGACACTAAACGGCTCGGGCCCTATGGTTGTGGTAGATGGTGTTGAAGGCCGTACCATGGCCGATATTGAACCAAGCGATATTGAAAGCGTAAGTATACTTAAGGATGCTACCGCAACAGCCATTTATGGTATTAGGGGAGCAAACGGCGTGGTGCTTATTACCAGCCGTAGGGGTTCATCATCAAAAGCGCCTGCAATAACTGTAACATCGCAATACGGGCTGCAATCGCCTACGCGTGTACCCGATGTAGTAAACTCCTACGAATATGCTACACTATACAATCAAGCCAACAAAAACAACGGGCAACCGCTAACCTACACCGAAGAACAATTGGAGGGTTACAGAAATCATACTGACCCATACCTATATCCGGACAATGACTTTGCGTCGATCCTGCTGAAAAAACGTTCGGCCATGACGAGGACTAATCTGACCGTTACGGGTGGCTCTAACTTCGCGCGCTTTTTTGTTTCAGCCGGTTATTTATCACAGGATGGAATATACAAAACATACCCTACTCCCTACCCTTCAGACCAGGTGGCCAAGAGGTACAACTTTCGTGGTAATCTCGATGTAAATGTTACCAATACAACCATACTCCGGTTAGACCTTTCGGGCAGTTTCGGATCGGTTAACAGGCCAAGATATTCTAACGAGCCATTCTTTTCCATTGTGCGTGTACCGCCTAACCTGGCACCTATCAAAAACCCCGATGGCTCATGGGGAGCTGCAACTTCTTTAGGCGTGAATCCGGTGGCCGAACTTTCGGATGTTGGGTACGTGGTTTCGTACATCGGGCGTTCGCAGGGCACATTCGCGCTTACTCAAAAATTAGATATGATAACTAAGGGGCTTTCGGCAACGCTTTCCTTATCATACGATGCCAATTACTATCAGGATCAGCAAAGAGGCAAAAGCTACGACTCCTTTCACTACAATCCCGATGGCAGTTACACCAGGGTTGGCACAGGCTCAAAATTAGGCACCGTAGCCGGATCATACGGGCTGAGTCGTTTTTCAACCTATCGCGCAACACTGGCTTACGACAGAACTTTCGGCTCAAATGCCATAACCAGTTCCATGATATTCACGCAACAAAAATCATATAACAATATTGAGATACCGGCAGCCGTGCAGGGCTTTTCGGGCAGAACTACCTACAACTACAAGTTCAAGTATTTTGCCGAGGCTACCTATGCTTACAACGGCTCAGAGAATTTTGCGCCGGGCAAGCGCTATGGCTTTTTTCCGGCCGGTGCAATTGGTTGGATAGCCAGCGAAGAACCTTTTATTAAGGAGCATGCCAAATTCATATCGTTCTTAAAATTAAGGGCATCATTTGGTGTTGTTGGTAACGACCAAATTGGTGGCAGCCGTTTCCTGTTCAACAGTTATTATGCTGATGCAGGTGGCAGCAGCTTTGGTAATCCGCCATCGGGTGCTAATGGTTTGCGCGAAGCATTTTTAGGCAACAGAAACATCACCTGGGAGCGTGGTTACAAAAGAAACATAGCCTTTGAAAGCAAATACTTTAGCGACCTGATCACCCTGAATGTCGATCTGTTTCGCGAAAACAGGAAACAGATATTGGTAAGTTCTCTGGTGCCTGATGCGGCAGGACTGCCCAATTTCCCGCCAATTAATAAGGGCGAGGTCAGGAATCAGGGCTTTGAGGCCGAGCTTGGCATCCGCAAAAAATTCCGTAGCCTGATGGTAAACCTGCGTGGCAATATGGGCTTTAATAATAGCAAGGTGCTCGACAATAACGAGGCTACACCACTTTACGGCTACCAAACCGGAGTTGGCAAAAGGGTGTATCAACCATTAGGGCTTATCTCTGAAGGTTTTTTTCAAAATGCTGATGAAATTACCAACAGCCCCACACAAACCTACAGTAGCCGCATAATTCCGGGCGATATTAAATACCGTGACGTTAACGGCGATGGCATTGTTAACGATTTTGACCGTGTAGCCATAGGCTATTCCACTATCCCTGAGATACAGTACGGTATCACGCTTGATATGAGTTATAAAAACTTTGATCTGAGTGTACTATTCCAGGGCTCAGCACATTCGAGCGTTTATTTTGATGAGTTTGGCTATGTTCCGTTTGACAGGCAGGGAACAGCGCTTAGGGAGCAACTTAACAGCTGGACACCCGAAACCGCGGCAACAGCCACCTACCCGCGTATTGATATTGGCGCCAATGCCAATAACACCAGGCTATCAACCTTTACGCAGCAAAACGGAGATTATTTGAGGTTGAAGAACGCTGAGATTGGCTACACCTTTTCGCAGGATCTGCTTAAAAAAGTCGGGCTGAAAAAGGTACGGGTATTCGCTAACGGCCAAAACCTGCTTACGTGGTCTGAAATAAAATTTGTTGACCCCGAATACGGTAGTGGCGGCATAGGCAATACCTACCCTCAGCAAAAGGTGTACAATTTCGGTATCAGACTCGATTTCTAAAAAAAGATAAACCTATAGTATCATGAAAAAAACTATAATAGCGGCAGCCGTTCTAATATTTACATCGCTATCTCTGCATTCGTGTAAAAAATATTTAGACCTCGCTCCCAACGAAAACATCTCTGAAGAACAGGCTTTCAGTACGATGATACAAACAGAGAACTTTGCCAACAACATATATGCAGAACTCCCGGTATATCAAACCAGGGTGGCCGACAGGTTTACCACTTTAGATTGCCTGAGCGATGAGGCTGCACCTACCTACTTTCAAGGCGGGCGAACATTTAACGGAGGTGGATATGGCCCTACAAATATCACCAACTTTATAGGTCACATTTGGGGAAACGCTTTCCGCAACATCCGGAAGTGCAATATTTTGCTGGAGAAACTACCAAGCGTACCAGCCATAATTCCGGGTGATGATGATACCAGGACAAGGTTAAGGGGCGAGGCTTTATTTTTGCGTGCTTTTTTGTATTTCGATGTATTGAAGGTATTTGGCCGGGTGCCCATCATTTCGCAGCCCTTAGCTCCGGATGCCGATTTCAAGCTATCACGAAACACCTATGATGAATGCGTAGCCTTTATACAAAATGATTTGGATGAGGCGGTTACCCTGCTTCCGGCTACTTATCCAAGTAACCGGTTGGGCAGGGCTAACAAGGCTATGTGCATGGCGCTTAAATCGAGGTTATTATTGTATGCGGCGAGCCCTTTAAATTCTGACGATAATGCCGCGAAATGGCAGGCGGCGGCAACCGCGGCAAAAAATGTTATCGACTTAAACCAATACTCGTTGTACGACCTGAACCCGGATAAGGCTGAGAACTACAAAGCCATATTTAATGATTTTGCCAACAAGGAGATCATCTGGTTCATGAACCTGGGTAATGGTAAAAATTACGAACAAAATTACTACCCGGTATCAAACGGTGGCTGGGGCGATGAAACGCCTACGCAAAACTTTGTAGATGAATTTCAGATGGATAACGGAAAAGATATTACCGACCCAACCTCCGGTTATGATCCCGCCCAGCCTTATGTTAACCGGGAGCCTCGGTTTTATGGCACGGTTTGGTACAACGGCAGTGTTATAAGAGGCATCCGCATACAAACCAACCCGGGTGGTAACGCCGCTATTAATGGGGGGAATGATAACACACGTACCGGTTATTATACCCGTAAATTTTGCGATGAATCGGTTGACCTGTATAATGGCCCCGGCAAGCAAATGATGAGTATATGGTTCAGGCTGGCTGAGTTTTACCTGAATTATGCCGAAGCAAGCAACGAGGCCAACGCAAGCCCATCTGCCGACCCGTTGATATACTCGTATGTAAACATCATAAGATCAAGAGCCGGTTTACCCGATTTGGCAACAGGACTAACGAAAGAGCAAATGCGCCTGGCCATAAGGCACGAACGCCGGATAGAGCTGAGTTTTGAAGAACACCGCTTTTTTGATGACCGCCGATGGAAGCTAACTTTTGGCGGACAAATAAAAGGTATTGTTTGGGCCGACGCTGCCGGTTCAAGTTATAACCTGATAACTACCGAGAATAGGGCATTCGACCCTAAGATGTGGTACATGCCCATCCCCCAACGCGAGATAGATATTACAAAAATGGAGCAAAACCCGGGTTGGCAATAGCAACCATATAAGCAACTCCCTGCAACACAATATCTTTTTGCAGGGAGTTGCTTTAATCCACCCTAAACATTCATCAACTATTTATGCGAATGAGATTTACTTTATTCATCATCATAGCCTTATGCTTAAGTTATACAGCCTACGCTCAACCCTCAAAATATAAAAACGTATGGACTAAAGCCCCGTCACGTATACCTAATAATGCTTCGGTAGATGCGCCACTGATGGGTAACGGCGATATTTTGATGAGCATGGGGCAGGTGGGTAACACGCTTAGATATTATTTATCCAAAAATGATTTTTGGCGATTACAATCCAAAGCCGATCACTTGTCAGGTCCGCGCATAGCAGGTTATCTGGATATTAATATTACAGACGTAGCCCACCCCTATTTTCAAGCCGAACAATCTCTGTTTAATGGTACAACGACATGCACTTTCGGCCAAAATAATGAAGGAATTATAGCTACCTCCTGGGTTGCAGCAACTGATAACCTGATTTTTATCACCCTTAAAACCATTGGTAAACCAATAACGATATCCATCAGCGTGGGGGCACCTGCTAATAACGCAGCTAAATTGAAAATTGGTAGCACCAATGGCATAGCCCACCTTACCCGCGCATTTACTGATGATGTTGATATTCCGACTGAAATAGATGTAGCCGTTAAAGCATTAGGCCAAGCCGGAAATACATTTACAATCGCTCCCGGCAAGCCCGTAACGTTGGCATTGGCATTCGAGAGTAAGTTCAAGCAAAATACTCCCTTAGCTTATGTATTGAAAAAGGCAGGTTCGGTCGATCAAAAGATGGTACAGCAATATCGGGTGGCTCATCAAAAATGGTGGCAGGCGTATTGGCAAAGATCACAATTAACTGTGGCTGATACCGTATTGATGAAAGCCTATTACCAGGGCCTGTACACCATGGCTGCCTGTAGCCGTGATACCCGGTTTCCTCCGTCTATTTTTGGATGGTGTGTTACCGACAACCCCGACTGGAATGGCGACTATCATCTTAACTATAACTTTTACGCGCCATTTTACGCTTTGTACAGCGCTAACCGATTACAACAGGCCCAAACACAGGATGCGCCTCTGTTGGATTTTATGCCCAAAGGGCAATCATACGCCCAAAAAGTTACCGGTACCCGCGGCATACTTTATCCGGTTGGTATTGGTCCGCTGGGAGTTGATCTGACCAGGGATTTCCCGGCAGGTACGGATAACGGGTACACAGAACATGGCGATGTAGAGGCCGGAGGATTATTCTATAAACAACGATCGAACGCGGTGTTTGGCGTTATAAATATGGCACAGCATTGGCGCTGCAATTATGATAAGGATTATGGCCGATTGATATACCCTTATGTTTTGGCCACCATTGATTTTTGGGAGGATTACCTAACGTTTGAGCAAGGCCGCTATGTAATATACCGCGACGCGATAACTGAAAAATCAGGCTACAACAAAAACCCACTGATGACGCTGGCCCTGCTACGTAACGCGCTCGAACTGATACTGGATATGAGCAAAGAACTTAACAGGGATGCACCCAGACGTGCCAAATGGCAGGATATGCTCAATAAATTAAGCGATTACCCTACGGAGGTAAGTAAAGGCAAAACAGTGTATCGTGGTGCCGAAGCTGATTCAGCCGGTAGGCCGGTTCATGGGGCAAGCTACTCAGCTATCTATCCGGCCAATGGTATAACATTTAACAGCACAAGCACAGAGCTGGCAATTGCACGTAATTCTGTTGATGCCACACAACGCTGGGATCATCATAACAGTACCAACAGTTTTTATATGGCGGCAATAAGGGTTGGCTATGATTCGCTAACCATCCTGAAAGAGTTGCATATATACGCGTTACGTACCTACCCCAATGGCTTTCAACTGGATAATCCGCATGGTATTGAGAATAGCTGCACGGTGGTTAACGCCTTGCAGGAGATGTGCTGCATGAGTGTGGGCAACCGCATCCGGCTGTTCCCTGTTTGGCCAAAGGATCAGGATGCCGCGTTCAGGGATATTCGTACCTGGGGAGCATTTTTGGTTTCGGCAAAGTTATCGAACGGCATCATCTCCGGTGTTGTAATCAAGAGTGAACGTGGCAAGCATTGCGAAGTGCTAAATCCATGGCCATCAAAAACCGTATCGTTAGTACGTAATGGCAAACCTGCCGGCAATCTTAAAGGCTCAATACTGAGCTTTAAAACCACTGTTAATGAGTTAATAACATTACAACCTTTATTTTAGCAAACGTATATTGCACTAACATTTATCTGATAATACATAATGAGAAACAACTACCTGAAAAACCTTGGTATTTTACTACTGCCTTTGGCGGTTATACTAACTACGGCAAGCTTTTATAATGCACGCAACGTCAAAAAAACTCCGAAGCCGATAGCTGACACTGCTGCCATCCCGCGGGAAATTGAGGACCCGGAGCTTTTGGGTATTAATAAAGAGGCCGCACACGCTACATTAATGCCTTATGCCTCGTTAAAAGAAGCATTGACCGCTAACCGCAGGGCATCAACATTTAGCCGAAGCCTTAACGGCACATGGAAATTTAACTGGGTACCTACGCCACAGCAACGCCCAGCAGATTTTTACAAACCAACCTATAACGTAAGCTCGTGGAAAACAATACCGGTGCCATCAAACTGGGAGATACAGGGTTACGGCACGGCCATATACAGTAACTACACCTATGTTTTTAAGAAAGATTTTCCGAAGATTATGAGCACCCCTCCCGCCGATTATACTACTTATAAGGAGAGAAATCCTGTTGGCAGTTACCGCCGCGATTTTGAAGTTCCGGCACAGTGGAACGGCAGGCGCATATTTATAACTTTTGATGGTGTTGATGCCGGTTTTTTCATCTGGATAAACGGTAAAAAAGTTGGCTACAGCGTAAATAGCCGTAACGCGGCCGAGTTTGATATAACTAAATATATAAAGCCCGGCAAAAACATGGTAGCGGTTGAGGTATATCGCTTTACATCGGGCAGCTATTTTGAGGATCAGGATATGTGGCGATTGAGTGGTATATTCCGTAATGTTACTTTATGGAGTAGTCCACAGCAGCATATTCGTGATTTCTTCATCAAAACAAATTTCGATAAAAGCTACCGCAACGCGCAGCTATTGGTAAAAACCAGGATCAGAAATTATAGCGATAAACCCGTTAAGAGCAATATACTTTCGGTAACCTTATACCAGGGTAATACACCTGTTAAGGGTGTTGTGAAGGATCAGGATATACCAACCATTCAACCCGGTAAAGAGGTTGAGGTAAGCGTGAGCATACCGGTTATCAACCCTAAAAAATGGACCGCCGAAACACCCGAGCTGTATACCACGGTGTTAAGCATCAAAAATGGCGACAAGGTAACAGAAACCATATCGGCACATACGGGTTTCAGGGAGGTAATTACCAAAGGAAGGCAGTTGCTGGTTAATGGCGTACCTGTAAAGCTTAAAGGCGTTAACCGCCATGAAAACTGGCCCGATGTTGGTCATGCCGTTACCGAAGCGCAAATGGTGAAAGATATACTGCTGATAAAACAGGTAAACTGTAATCATGTGCGTACCTCGCACTACTCAAACGACCCGCGCTGGTATGAGTTGTGCGATCAGTATGGCTTGTTCCTGCTTGCAGAGGCCAACCTTGAAACCCACGGTGCCAACTCTGATTTTGATGAGGAACCCCGAGCCAAAGCAGCTATTACAGACCGTAACGTGGCCAATGTTGAAAGTTTCAAAAACCATCCATCGGTAATTATATGGTCGCTCGGCAACGAGTGCAGCGATGGCGGCAGTAACTTCAGGGCGGCATTAAAAAGGATAAAGGAAATTGACTCGTCAAGACCAACCCACTATGAAGGCTTTGGTATAGACAGCCGTAACCCTGCCGATATTGACAGCCGCATGTATACCAATACTGCCGACCTGGAAAAGAATGCTAAAAACCCAGAACTGACCAAGCCTTTTTATTTATGCGAATATGCGCACGCCATGTTCAACTCTATGGGTTCCGTTGATGTTTATAACGATCTGTTTGATAAATATCCATCATTGTTAGGTGGCTGTATTTGGGAGTGGCAGGACCAAGGTATCTGGAACCGGAAAGATCCAAAGCATCCGTTTTTAGCCTATGGTGGAGATTTTGGCGACTTTCCGAACGATAAATATTTTATACATAAAGGCGTAGTAACGTCTGAAAGAAAACCTAAACCGCACTTCCCGGAGTTAAAGCACGCTTACCAATGGGTAAGCATAAAACCTAAAGACCTGGGCGCTGGTTTAATTACTATCCTCAACAGATACCAATTTACTGACTTAAGCGGCCTGACTGCAACCTGGAAATTATATGAAGATGAGCATTTAATAAGCTCCGGAGATATAAACACCAGCAACATTAACGCGGGCAGTAGTAAGGAGGTAAAACTGCCATACTTATTACCCTCAGCCAAACCGGGGGCATCTTATTATCTAAACATTTCGTTCGCTTTAAAAAATGCTCAGCCCTGGGCCGCCAAGGGATATGAAGTTGCATCGCAACAACTTTTATTACCGGTACAGGAGCTTCCCGCTGCCAAAGCTGAAGCGACCAATAGCCTTACATTAGCTGAAACCAGCAACAACATATCAGTTAAAGGCACAGGCTTTGAAATTGAGTTTGATAAGGTCAAGGGCACATTCTCAAAACTTATCTCAAAAGGCAATAATGTGTTAAACGCTGATGGCGGCCCTATGCTACATTTATGGCGTGCGCCTCACCGCAATGATGATATTTGGGCTGATGAAGGCTGGGAAAAGAACGGGCTTAAAACACTCACCTGGAAAGCGACAAATGTTACCGCCAAGCAGATAAACAACAGCACTGTTGAAATAAAGGCGAGCCTTACCGGCGCCGGAAAAAATAATTTTACAGTGACGCATCATGTTACTTATCAAATATTGGGCAATGGTGATGTATTGGCTGATAATGATGTAACGTTCAGTCAGCCGGGGCTGGTATTGGGCAGAGTTGGCGTGCGCTTGTTTTTCAATAAAGAACTTGATAATTTTGCTTTTATGGGTCGTGGACCGATGGAAACTTACAGCGACCGTAAAAGCGGGTTTGCTATTGGCAAGTATACAGGCCTGCTTAAAGATCAGCTTACGCCATACGAAAAACCAATGGAAGGCGGTAATCACGAAGATGTAAAATGGGCTACCTTAACTTCCAAAAACGGAACTCGTGTAGGTATCAGTAGAGTTGATTCTCTGCTACAGGTTTCTGCCGTACCATACAGCGATGAGGAGTTGGAAGTAGCGCCCCACCGTAAAGATCTGCCTGTAAGCAAGGCCACCGTGCTTTGCATCAGTCATAAAACTTTGGGGGTAGGTTCCAACTCGTGCGGGCCGGCACCGCTTGAGCCTTTTGTTGTGTATTCAAAACCTGCGCACTTTAGGTATCATTTGCAATTGTTATAACATATGGCTTTGCCGAACAGCCCGGCTTTAACCTGTTATTCAAAAAAAACACCGGTGTAATCCCTGCCATTTCAAGAAAGAACGCCTGATGGTTGAAAGAAAATAATATTAGAGGCCGTTTCATAACTAATTTATGACGCGGCCTCTTTCAGTACTACTAAGCATTTGAACACACATTTAACTTATAACACACCATTTAGTTGTTATAACTGTTTATTATATTCTTTAAGCTGATTGCTCATCATTTTATTCTATTTTAGCGATCTCATCTGCTACTGATCCATTTTTTGCCGAAATTATGTTCCGAGTTTTTCCGGTCAGCAGTTTTTGATAAACTCCTATGATGGAAAGAAAAAATTACGATTCGGATTTCTGTGGCAGTTTGCCTTTAAATCATATTAACGTTGTTCAGGATTATGGCTACCTGCTTATAGTACGGGCTAATGACCTTCAGATAATTCAATGCAGTGAAAATTTAGCTGACCTGACCAATTTAACACCCAAAGAACTGGCGGGTAAAAATCTGGCTGAATTAACTGGACCCGCGCAGCTGGAAAAACTACGCCAAAGATTGGCTGACCCGGTACAGGCAAAGGCACCAATGACCTTTGAGCTATTCGGGCAGGTTATGGAGATACTTATCCATTATAAAGACGACCATATCGTACTTGAAATGGAAAAGAAAACCGGTACCGACCGCGTATTTACAGAAGCTTTTGAGGAAGTTAAATTAGCCATTGCCCGCCTTGAAGCTTGTAACACCGTTGAGGAAGTGAGCCGCATAGCCGTTGCCGAAACACGTAAGATAACGGGCTTTGATGGTGTGATGATGTACCGCTTTGATGAAGATTGGAACGGCACAGTAATAGCTGAGGATAAAACGGATCAACTGGAACACTACCTCGGTCATACCTTTCCGGCATCGGATATTCCGAAGCAGGCAAGGCAGTTGTACTTGAAAAATCCTTACCGCTTAATTCCCGACAGATCATACCAGCCTGTACGCCTCTACCCTATAGTTAACCCACTAACTCGTACGTTTACTGATCTTTCCGACTGTAATATACGTGGCGTGGCGGCTGTTCACCTCGAATACCTGAAAAACATGCAGGTAACGGCATCAATGTCTATCAGGGTTATTTTTCATGGCCAACTTTGGGGCTTAATTGCCTGCCATCATATTGCGGCCAGGCACTTAAGTTTAGAGTTATGTTCGGTATGCGAATTACTATCATCTATCATATCGGCCAGGATAGAATCATTATTACATAAACAGGAAGCTGATATTGAAACCGAGCTACAAAAACAGCAAACCCTGCTTATGGCCCAGGTTTATGCCGAGGATGATATTGCCAAAGGCCTTTTAACAAATACACAAACCAGCGTTACTGATGTTTTAAGCGCCGACGGGGCCTTATGTATCATTGATGGCGAGCTTACTATTCATAAAAACATTCCGGATACGGAATTTGTTGACAATCTGATTTTGTGGCTCCAGACGAAGGACATCAACCGCGTTTTCGCGACAGACCATCTGCCGGAAATATACGAAGATGCCATTCCGTTATCAGCTGTTTCAAGCGGTATTCTGGTTTTACCTATCGACGCCGAAAAGGGTGATTTTATCATCTGTTTCCGCAGTGAGGTAAAAAAAGAGATAAAATGGGGCGGTAATCCTGACCAGGCGATAAATTTTGAGCTGGATGGTAAAAATTATCATCCCCGCAATTCGTTCAAGCTATGGTTACAAACGGTGCACCATACATCTTTACCGTGGACCAAGCAGGAATTAGCTGTGGCTGAAACAATGAGGGGTTTTATTTATGAATTCCAAACCAAAAAGGATAGGTTTTGAGTATAGAAGTTATTAAGGAAGGTAATGATTCAAAGATCAACGATCGTTATATCATAACGATCGGCGCCTCTGCCGGCGGCCTCGAGGCTATACATGAGTTTTTTGATCATATGCCGCCCAACTCCGGTTTCACATTTGTTGTTATACAGCATTTATCTCCGGATTATAAAAGCTTGCTGGTAGAGCTGGTTGCCAAACATACGCACATGAAGGTGATGGAAGCCGGGAATAACATGATCCTGGAACAGAACTGCGTATACATTATTCCGAGTAAAAAGATCATGACCATACGCCATCACAAGCTTAGGCTTGCTGATAAGGTTAAAGATAAATCGCCCAATACGGCTATTGATACCTTCCTGACCACCTTAGCAACTGATGTGCGGGAAAAAGCCATAGCTATCATTCTATCCGGAACGGGTACAGATGGCAGTAAAGGTATAGAGGCCATCAAGGCATGTGGTGGTATGGTTATAGCGCAGGAGCCATCAACCGCTAAGTTTGATGGTATGCCCAACAGCGCCATTGCCTCCGGTAATACCGATTATGTTTTATCGCCGGCTAATATGCATGCCGAGATATATAACTACGTTAACCAGGAACATGTACCCGAGCTGGAAAAGGAGCTTTTTGAAGATGAGCACCTTACCGAGATATTCGATGTAGTTTCACGGCAAACCGGTCAGGATTTCAACCTTTACAAAACACCAACAATATTAAGGCGCATTGCCCGCAGGCTTATTGCTGCCGATGTTGCTAACCTTGACGAATACCTGCAATACATACAGAAAAAACCCGGCGAGGCTAAAATTCTGGCAAAAGAATTCCTGATCGGTGTTACCAAGTTCTTTCGGGATCAGCCGGCTTTTGGCAAGCTTAAAGATGATATTGTCCCCGCCATCATCGCTTCAAAGCAAGATGGCCAAACCATTAAGGTTTGGGTATGCGCCTGTAGTACCGGTGAGGAAGCATACTCCATCGCTATACTTTTTGACAGGGCGTTGAAAAGCAGCCGCCGCGATCTTGAGGTTAAAATATTCGCTACGGACCTTGATGAGGAAAGCATCCGCATAGCTTCAAAAAATTGCTACCCTGCATCGAGCGTTAAAGAGATCGATGATGATATATTGACGCGATACTTTATCAAAAATTCGGACAATACCTATTCGGTTATTCCCGAGATACGTAAGATGATCGTTTTCGCTGCGCATAACGTGATCAAATCTCCGCCGTTCATCAAGAATGATCTGATATCATGCCGCAATATGCTCATCTACATGAACACCGTATTGCAACAAAAGATACTGACCACTTTTCATTATTCGCTGATGCCACAGGGATATTTGTTTTTAGGCTCAAGCGAAAACGCCACCGGCATTATGGAAGGGTTGCGGGAGATCAACAGTAAGCAAAAGATCTATCAAAAGTCAGGGAATATCAAATATAACCTGCATCACAGCTACACCACGGCATCATTGCCTGTGCCACCGGTTTCTAAAAAAACGGCGATCAAAGAGGCGGAGCAGAAACGCACTACGGCGGATGAATTCCAAAGCCTGATGATTGAGCAGATGGGCTACGTTGCTGTTTTTGTTGATAAAACCTTTATCATTAAGGAAACTCTGGGTGAATTCTCAAATTTTTTGGCCCTGCCTAAAAAGAAACTGGAGCTGAACCTGCTGAACATGGTTAACAGGGAAATATCTATCCTGCTGAGCACAACCATACGCAAAGCCTGGAAAGATGGCAAGGTTAAGGTTATTACCGGTACTATGAACAACGATAGTAACGTACAGATGACCATTAAACCACCTGATGATCAAACACCTCACGGTTACACGCTTATCATATTGAACGAACTGTCGGTTGAAACCCCGGTTAAAAATTTCTTACCGGCCGAAGTTGACCACATGAGTTCGCAGGATGAATACCTGTTAGAGATGGAAACCGCCTTGACCGAGTCGCGATCTAACCTGCAACTGGTGGTTGAGGAAATGGAAACGACTAACGAGGAATTACAATCCTCTAACGAGGAGCTCATGTCGGCCAATGAGGAGCTACAGTCGGGCAATGAGGAGTTGCAATCACTCAACGAGGAATTACATACGCTGAATACAGAACATCAGCAAAAGATACGTGAGCTTATTGAGCTGAACGAGGATCTGGATAACTATTTCAGGAGCACAACCATTGGCCAGATATTTATTGATGCCAATTTGCACATACGTAAGTTTAACCCGGCAGCTATCGATATGGTTAACCTTATCGAATCAGATATCGGGCGACCTATCAATCACCTGTCCAATAATATCCGGTACGATAATTTAAACAACGATATTCATAACGTACTGGCTAACGATACCGTGATAGAGAAGGAAGTATCCCTCAACAACGGCACCAACAACCTGATGCGTATTATGCCCTACCTGAAAAAGGGCGGCAAGGTGGATGGCGTAGTTATAACCTTTATTGATATAACAGCTATTACCCGGCTTAATAACATGATTGCCGGTGTTTACAACGCCAGTTCGGCCGCCATACTCGCCTTTGCCGAGATCAAGAGTAAGGATGGTGCTCAAAAACAATATCATTGTATTAGCCATAACAGCGCGGCTCAAAAATTATTCAAAAAATCAACAGATGATTTTCTGCGCCAGCCTACCCTTAATGATTTCCCGCAATTGGCTAAGATCATTAACGCGACCAACATAGCTAAGCTGCTAAGCAATAACGAGCCTTTTATAACTGAACTACAGGTAACTGATGGGCAATGGCACCAGTTGGTGTTGGGTAAAATGATAGATGGCTTTGTATTAAGCCTGAATGATATTACTAAACGCAAAGTTGCCGAACAAAAACTTAGAAGCAATTACAGTGAACTGGTAAAAGCCCGCGAAAGCCTGCGTGAATTGAATACCGGCCTCGAAGAAAAAGTGCGTGAAAGAACCCGTGAGCTAAGCGAAAGTGAGGAACGTTTCAACTTTGTTTCAAAAGCTACTAATGATACCATTTGGGATTGGGATCTGGTGAGCAACACCATGTGGAGGAGCGATAACTTTACCTCTATGTTCGGTTACGAGATATCGGTAGATACCGAGGCTGTTGGGCATTGGTTCGATCACATTCATGCTGATGACCGCGAGCGCATAGAGTCAGGCATTTTTGATGCCATCAATAACCACGAACCTTACTGGTCGGCAGAATACCGCTTTAAAAAAGCCGACGGGAGTTATTCCGTTATTTTAGATCGTGCAAGCATCCTCGAGGATGAATTTAATACTCCTTACAGGCTGGTAGGCTCTATCATCGATATAAGCAAATTGGTTGAAACCGAAAAGCGCCTGAGCAGCAGTGAACGGAAGTTCAAAAAGGTTTTCGAATCAAACATGATCGGTATGGTTTTCGCCGATCTGGATGGTACCATCCACGAAGCGAACGACGCGTTTTTGGATATGCTGGGCTATGACCGCGATCAGTTAGAGAATAAAGAACTTGATTGGTCAAAACTTACACCAAAGGAGTATATGGCCGTAAGTTATCAGGCTGTACAAGAACTCAAAGCCAATAAGCTGTGCCCACCGTTCGAGAAGCAATACATTAAGCGCGATGGTGGCATAGTTTCGGTACTGATGGGTTCGGTACTGTTAGAGCAGGACGATAATATGACCGCGGTAAGCTATATCATTGATATTAGCAAACAGAAGGAAGCAGAACAGAAACGGGCCGAACTGCAAACAAGGCTTAACAGGCAGCAGGAAGAATTTACCAATATTTTCAGTCACGCGCCAGCTTTGATCGCCATAAAACGAGGACGTGCATTAACCTACGAATTTGTGAATGAAGCTTATGCCGATTTCTTTGGTCCTGACCATGCTATAGGCGAGCATACAAAATTGGTATTTACCGCTGATGATCTGGATTTCGGGCAGCTGGAGCTGGAAGTATTTGACACCGGAAAAACGTTCGAGGGAAAACAGATCGAGATCAGCATTGATAAAAATTCAAAACGCCGCCTTGGTAAATGCTGGATGGACATTACGCTCACCCCTGTTTATAATTTTGATGGCCGGTATATTGATGGCATCGCTTTCTTTGGCTACGAGGTTACCGAAATTGTACGCGGACGCATAGCTACCGAAGAACTAATGCGGCGTAAGGATGAATTTATGAGCATTGCCAGTCATGAATTAAAAACGCCTATCACCAGCATGAAAGGTTCGCTACAGATAGTTGAGCGAATGGTCAAGAAAACGGGTACAAATAATAATTTAACCAGTTTTATTGACCGTGCTAATCATCAAACGCAAAAACTAACAAACCTGGTTGACGATCTGTTGAACGTAACAAAGATCCAAGAAGGGAAAATGTTACTTAACTACCAGGAATTTAACATTGTAGAGATGCTAAAGGAATGTATTGAAGATATTAAAAGCTCAGGCATAAAGCATAAGATCATTTTTCAACCCGGCGACGAGATATTAATGAACGGCGACAGGCAAAGGATTGAACAGGTAGTACATAACTTTTTGACCAATGCTATTAAATATTCACCTGACGCGGAAACTGTGGTAGTTAATTGTGGTATCACTAACGATGCGGTAAAAGTTGAAATTAAAGATTTTGGTATTGGCATACCTGAAGAAAAGCTGCCCTTTATTTTTGACCGTTTCTATAGGGTGCAGGAATCATCGCAGAAGTTTTCGGGTTTAGGCTTAGGCTTATATATAAGTTCAGAGATCATCAAAAGGCATTCCGGCCAGGTTGGCATAGAGAGCACACCGGGAGAAGGAAGTACATTTTGGTTTACTTTGCCTAAAAAATAATGAACAATATCTCAGGTTAAACCCGATCACCTTATCACTCTTTTTGCGATCTAAACAGCTATTGCATATAAGTTTAAATTTTGATTAGATTTGTTTGCTTTAATCTTTATAAGCCAATTAGCAAATCTGTTTGCATCTAATTTAATATGTATCAAGCTACGCAACATCAATTGTGGCCCGACGATAAATTATTGGAGTTACTCAAGCTCGATGACAGGGCTGCGTTCGAGATGTTGTATACCCGGTACTCGGCCAAGGTGTTTCATGTGGCTTATAACCTGTTCAGGGACAAATATGTATGCGAGGATCTGGTACAGGAGTTATTTACCGATATTTGGTTCAAGCGGCACCAATTGCACATCAGTAGCTTGTCGGGTTATTTAAAGGTGGCCATTAAAAACAGGGTGCTGGTTTATATACGCACCCAAAAAGCTACGATTGATATTGATACCATCGACAGGATGATGGAGCAATACAGTACGGATAGCAAGGTGATGCAAAATGATATTGCCCGCCTACTTGACGAGGGTATTGCCGGGTTGCCCGAAAAGTGCAGGCAAATATTCCTGCTCAGTCGTAAGGAGTATCTATCCAATAAAGAGATAGCTGAAAAACTGAATATCTCAGTAAAAACCGTTGAAAACCAAATGACCATAGCCCTACGGTACCTGCGTACCGGCCTTACCGACTATCTGCCATTAGCTGTATTGGTAGTACTATTACAGGACAAAATTTAACCTCTTAATTTTTTTTCATTTTCTTTTAGGGGGTGGATGCTTTTTCTGCATCCTACAATATGTAAACCCAATGAGAAGATTTAATAAACCTAATGAGCCCGGCAGGGTGAATAGCGATCGTTTGCAGGAAAAACTGGTGGAGAAGTATTTTCAAAACCTTGATCTGGACGATGTGCAAACCGGCGCGCACGATGCCGAGTTTGACAGCAAAGGGGTTTATGCCAATATATTAAGTACCATTGATACCGTGCCCGAAGTGCCCAAACGCCGCGCATACACCGGCTGGATGGTGGCCGCGTCAATACTGGCGGTATTTATCTCCGTATCCTACTATTTCCGTTACGATATTCTGAACTATGTGGCACCGGTGCATACTATGCAGGTATCAGCGGCGCGCGGTAGTGTAACCAACATTGTTTTGGGCGATGGTACAAAGGTATGGCTTAACGCGGGCAGCAAGATCAGTTATCCTGAAACCTTCAGAGGCGAAAAGCGGGAAGTTACCATAACCGGCGAGGCTTTTTTTGATGTGGTGCACGATGCCGATAAACCATTTATTGTGCACACCGGCGAGCTTGTAACTCATGTATTGGGCACCAGTTTCAATATTAAGGCTTATGATGATGACCAGCTGCTGCATGTTGATGTGTTAAGCGGCAAGGTTGGCGTAGTACCTGCCGAGGGCAGCACCCTGTCATTCAATGCTATTTATCTTACCAAGGCACAGGGTATTACCTATAATAAGAACAACCGTTCTATCGATCGCAATAATAATGTTGACATGGCATTGCTTAACAGCTGGAAGTCAGGTAAACTGATATTCAAGAATACCGCCCTGCCCGAAGTTATCAAAACCCTGAACCGTGAGTTTGAAGTAAGCATTCGTGCTGATGCCAACCTATCCGCATGTAACATATCGGCAGATTTTACCAATGTGCCTATTAAAGATATTATGGCCGTTATTGCCCGCCTTGTTAAAGGTAAGGCCACCCTTAGTGGTACTGTGTATCACCTAAAGGGCAAGGGGTGTTAGTTTATTTTACCGACCAATAAATTAAACTGTACTATACCAGTTGTAAACTTAAAAAACCAGATTATGAAGCAAGAGTCTACTTAAAAAAAAATAAAAAACCCTGTACAAACGGATTTGCACAGGGAAAAAATCAAAAATGCAGGTTAATAATAAGTGTGTTTGCGTCAGAGGTGCAATTCGTAGCAAACCACTTTAGTTTCTAACACTTTAATTTTCTCAAAATTATGAATAAATCTCTGTTTTATAATGGAGTGATTCGTCATGTGCTAATTCTAATGAAAATTACCTCGCTTGTTTGTTTTGTTGTTTGCTTTATGTGCCTAACCGCCATTGCAGACAGCTCCTACGGGCAGCAATTTTTAGAATCGCGGGTAACGCTTAAACTTAAAGATACCAGGCTTACCGACGCGCTCGAAAAGATAGCTGCCGATAATAAGATCCGTTTCGCGTATACCGATAATGTGCTTAAACAAAGCTACAGGGTTACGTTTAACGTACAAGGCAAAAGCGTGCGCGACGTATTAAGCGAATTATTGGCTCCGTTTAACCTTAGTTACAAGGTTATTGGCGATGTTATTGTGATAAGTGAACCATCAGCCCAAACCATTTTGCCGGGCATGCAGGAGGCATCAGTAAAGCAGGCAAAGGTTACAGGTAAGGTTACTGACGATACTAATTTCCCCCTACCCGGTGTAACCGTAAAGGTAAAAGGTACAACCATAGGCGTTGTTACCGATAGTAATGGCATGTTCACCATTGATGCGCCTGCCGATGCTGTACTGGTGTTCTCGTTTATTGGCTATGCCCAGCAGGAAATAGCGGTAAACGGCCTGAGCACCATAAACGTAAAACTGGCACCCGAACAAACCGCCCTTAACGAAGTGGTTGTTGTAGGTTACGGTACGCAAAAACGTTCGAGCGTGGTTGGCGCTATTGATCAGGTTACCTCCGAGGCTATTGAGGGTAAGCCTGCCGTAAGCGCTATACAAGCCTTGCAGGGTACATTGCCTAACTTAACCATCCAGCAAAAAAACCTGGAGCCGGGCCAAACACCAAACATCAATATACGTGGTTTGGGTACGCTTAACAACAACTCGCCGCTACTGGTTATTGATGGTATTATTAACGAGGATGTGAGCGCTATCAACAACCTCAATCCATCAGATATTGAAACGGCCACAGTACTTAAGGATGCAGGTAGCGCGGCCATTTACGGTTCACGTTCGGCAAACGGTGTTATTTTGATCACTACCAAAAAAGGTAAAAAAGACTCAAAAGCCACGGTAACATACAACGGATTGGTAGGTACACAAGTGCCACGCATGACGTATAAGCCCGTGCACTCGTATGAGAACGCCATACTCCGTAACGAGGCCGCGGTTAATGCCAATTTACCTGCTGTATATACCCCGGCACAGATACGCCAGTTTGAGCAAGAGGGCGACCACGAGTGGTTTTTAGATGCCATTTTGCAAAATGCCATGCAGCAAAACCATAATGTGAGCATCACCGGTGGTAATGCCACCACAAGCTACCTGGTATCAGCCGGTCTGCTTGATCAGCGCAGCAACCTGGTGGGCCCTGATTATGGTGCCAAACGCTATAACTATCGTATCAACTTAACCAACGAGATTGGTAAACTAAAGCTTACCAGTATTTTGACCTATAGCCGTACCGACCGTAAGGAGCACTCGTACAGTACAGGTACACTGATAGTGGATGCCGGTCGTACGCCTACATATTATGATATAAAGGATGCTCAGGGTAATTACCTAACCAACGATGTACTTTCTGAATTTAACCCGCTGGGTATTTTAGAAAAAGGTGGCTACCGTAAGTTTGATGACGACGTAATAACCGCCAACCTGAGCGCTGAATTCGCCGTTACCAACGATTTAAAGGTACGCGGTGTATTTGGCGCTAACCTGGGTAGCTACCATACCCTTGAGCGTATACAGCGTGTTGACTTTTTACCAAAAGGAAACTATGGTGCTGACCGTAATACGAATGATATCAGCTCAAAAAACCTGTTCCTGAATACGCAATTGATCGCGGAGTATAATAAGCTGATCGCCAAAAAACATAGTGTTGGCTTATTGGTAGGTGTCGCCAACGAATCGGTTACTAACCGGGGCACTGCATTGCGTTATAAGCTAACCGACCCTGAACTGGGTACACCGGTTGACGGTACTGAAATTGATGAAGCTAATACTTACGGCACACTGGGTAATACTAACGAGAGCAGCCTTAACTCGCTGTTCGGTCGTGTATCATACGATTATGAGAACAAGTATTATGGTGAATTCAATTTCAGGGTTGATGCCTCATCAAAATTCGCTAAACAAAACCGTAACGCTTTCTTCCCATCATTCTCTGCCGGTTACCGTATCAGCCAGGAGGAATTTATGGAAAGCTACCGCGAACGTTTTGGTGATCTGAAGATACGTGGATCGTACGGTGTGTTGGGGAGCCAGAATGTGGGTAACTATCAATTTCAAACCACTTACTTCAATATACCTAACAGCTACTCGTTCAACAATACACCAACAGCGGGTACGGGCTTTAATATTGCCAACCCTGATATCCGTTGGGAAAGAGCGGCTACCTTTAACATTGGTTTCGAGGCTACGCTGTTTAAAAACGCGCTTAGCTTCGCAGTTGATTACTTTAACAAAACCACCCGCGATATCCTGATCCCACCTGCTGTTCCGGGTACTTTCGGCGCAGGGCTGCCGTCATTTAACGCGGGCGAGGTTAACAACAGGGGCTGGGAGTTTAGCGCTACTTATCGTAAAAGCACCAAAAACTTTAAGCATGTAGTAAGCTTTAACATTGCCGACTCAAAGAACAAGGTATTATACTTTGAAGGCGGTCAGCAAATTTCAAGCTATGATGAAATGCAGGTGCTGCTTAAGGTGGGCTTGCCTATCAACTCATACGTTGGTTACAAACGCGATGGCTACTTCCAAAATCTGGACGAGGTTAACAACGGCCCCAAACCAACCGGCCTGAGCGTATTACCGGGCGATATACGTTATGTTGACGTAAATAAGGATGGCGTAATAGACGAAAACGACAAGTTTGTATTGGGCAATCCGCTACCTCGCTACACGTTTGGCTTGAACTATGACATCAGCTACAAACAATTTGACCTGGGTATATTTTTACAAGGTGTTGGCATGCGCAGCATGTTTTTACGTGGCGAGCTGATAGAGCCTTTCCACTTCAACTACTCGCAGGTGATGTACCAGCATCAGCTGGATTACTGGACGCCGCAAAACCCTAATGCCGAGTTTCCGCGCCTTGCGGCAAACGGCAGCCAGTCGAACACCAACAACTTCCGTCGCGGGTCTGACCTGTATTTATATAACGCCGCTTACGTTCGCTTAAAGAATGTACAGTTCGGTTATACCCTACCGAGCACTATAGCGCAAAAGATAGGTATGAAAAAAGCGCGTGCTTATTTCTCAGGCCAAAACCTGATCACCATATCGGGCATCAGCTTTATCGACCCGGAATCAACCGAGTTTGATAACGGACGTGGTGTTGGCGGCGCAAACAGCGGCCGTAGCTACCCACTACCGGTTTATTATGGTTTAGGTATTGATTTAACCCTTTAATAAAGTACCAATATGAAAAGATCGCAACTAACAAAAACAGCATTTTTGATCATACTGGTAAGTGTATTATCAGCATGTAAAAAGCTTGACCTGGTGCCTACCAATAATTTTACCGACGCGAATTACTGGACCAGCGCCGCCAAGGCCAACAGCGTATTAAATACCGCCTATTCACAATTATTTAACAGCAGTGTTTTCTTTTACAACGAAGGCCTGTCTGACAATGCCTTTAACGGTCGTGGTGATAACGATGGCGCAGCCTCATTAGCCGCCGGCACTTATGATCCATCATTACCGAGGCTTAAAAGCGAGTGGGGCTATCACTATACAGGTATTAAAACCAGCAACATTTTTTTAGAGAATGTTGACCGCGTTGAAGGTATGGATGAAAACCTCAAGAACCGCATGAAGGCCGAGGCTCGTGTGCTGCGTGCATGGCATTACTTTTACCTTACCACCTGGTTTGGTGATGTGCCCCTTTTCAGCAAAGATCCTACGGTTGAAGAAACCAAGACGGTAAGCCGCACACCTAAAGATCAGGTTATTGAATTCATCCTGAAGGAGCTTGACGAGAGCGCCGCCGCTTTACCGGTGAACACCGCCTATCAGGCTGCTGATAAAGGACGTTTAACCAAAGGCGCAGCCATTGCTTTAAAAGCCCGTGTATTATTGTACCAAAACCGTTGGGCCGATGTAATTACCGAATGCGAAAAGCTGATGAACAGCAATGCCAACGGTACGTACAGCCTGTTCACATCTTACGAGGGATTGTTTTTGCCTCAAAATGAGTATAACAACGAGGTTATTTATGATATAGGCTACGTAACTATTGACAGGGAATATCAAACCTTTTATGATATGGCACCCCTATCAGTTGGTGGTCGTCTTAATGCTCTTGCCCCTACTCAGGAACTTGTTGACAGCTACCTGATGCTGAATGGCAGCGCCATAAACGATGCCGGTTCGGGTTATGATGAGAATGACCCGTATACCAACCGCGATCCTCGATTAACCAATACAGTGGTATACAATCAGTTTAACTGGAAATTGCCTGATGGTACCACCAAGGTGATCTATACCAAACCGGGCACCGATCCTGATCAAAGCGCGCCTGATGAGTATCGTTCAGGCAGTATCGCGTCACCCACAGGTTATTACACCCGTAAATATTATGATCCGCAATCGCGTACCAACTTCCAGGCGGCGCTTAACCTGATCATGATACGCTATGCCGATGTGCTTTTAATGTATGCCGAGGCCAAAACGGAGCTTAACCAGATGGATGCCTCCGTTTGGGATCAAACCATAAAGCCGCTGCGCCAACGTGCGGGTTTTACCGCTGCCGCGGCTATCAACTTCAACCCATCAGCAAACCAGCGTAACGTTGTACGTAACGAACGTAGGGTTGAGCTTGCTATGGAAGGCCTGCGCATATTCGACATACGCCGCTGGCGGACCGCCGAAAATGTACTGAACGGCTGGGCACATGGTGCCAAATTTGGCCCTGTCAATGTTGATAATGGTTACATACGTGCTAACGAGCGCAGGTTTGATGCCAGCAGGGCTTACCTATGGCCTATTCCGCAGGATGAACGCGCGCTTAATCCTAACCTTGGTCAAAACCAGGGCTGGTAACATTATTTAGTTTGAAATTCAATTAAAAGGATCAGATCATCATGAAAAAAAATATATTCTGCATAGTACTTGCAGGCATTATAGCAACTGTTTTTTCAGGCTGTAAAAAAGATAAAACGCTTGAACATACCAACGTATCGGCCGTACAAAACCTGTATTTGCCCGAGGATAATAAATTCTTAAAGCTCGATCCGGGTAGTGCCACCGTTACTTTTGAGTGGGAACAAGCCAAGGCTGAGGATAATGGCTTTGTAGCTTATGAGGTTGCCTTTACCAAAGAGGACGGTGATTTTAGTAAACCGATATATACCGCCGTATCAGGCCGTAACGGATTGGACAATACCCTGACCATAACTTATGGCGACCTGAACAAGGTTGCCGCCATGGCCGGCATTCAGCCCGAACAAACCGGTAAATTAAAATGGACCGTATTAGCATCAAAAGGCATTAATGTTAAAGTGCCAACGGTATCGCACACGTTAGAGGTTGAACGCCCTAAAGGCTTTACCGAAATACCTGCCGACCTGTATATTACCGGTAGCGCTACCGAAGGTGGTGAAGACTTGAGCAAGGCCATGCACTTTAAGAGCGCGGGTAACGGCGAGTTTGTGATCTACACCAAACTTAAAGATGGTAATTTCCAATTTGCTGAGCGTAACAGCGGCACGCCAAAGGTATTCTCGTTAGATGCAGCTAACAAACTGGTTGAGGATGGCTCAACCACTAACACCGGCGAAAGGGTTGTGCGTATTAAACTAAACTTTAGCACCACAGCGGTTGAAGTAACCGAAATATCTTCAGTTGGCTTATGGTTCTCTCCGGAAGGTAAAGTATTGTTTGATCTGCCTTACGCGGGTAACGGTACCTGGTTAGCTAACGATAAGCCTATCGTTTTCAGGCAGGAAACCTGGGGCCGCGACGAGCGTTATAAGTTCCGCTTCACCGTGAAAAACACCGCAGGCGAACAAGGTATTGAATATTTTGGCAGCAAAAACCGTGATAATAACAGGCCCGATGCTTCGAGCCCTGCATCATATTATGATGTGGTAGCGGTTGATAATTCACAGTTTGATTATGCCTTTAAATTCATAACCGGCGCTGATAATCACAATGTGGATATCAAGATTGATTTTAGCGGTGCTACCTATACCCATTCAGTAACTGTAAAATAACCTCGATCTATCAACTATGGATGCCCGGGTCGTAACTGATCCGGCATCCATTAATTAAGATACTTTATGAAACTGAATAAACTGATCATAGTAAAAATAGCGGCGGCAGCCGTGGTATCATTGTCATTGCCCGCTTGTAAGGATAAGGCGTTCCCGCTGTATGGTGCCGATAACCAACGCCCGGCAATAACTTATAACTGGGCATTAACGGCTGATACCTTGCAGGAAAAACTGTATAACACATTCCTGGCTGCAAACGGCCGGTATTTTGTGCAGGATGATGCCGGCAATGCAACATTTCACTATTGGCGCAATGCTCATGTGCTCGATGTATTGGTAGATGGCTATCAGCGTACCGACAATGAGGTTTACATACAGCGCATGAAATCGCAACTGAATGGTATGATCCAAACCAACGGTAACAGTCTTTTTAACGAGTATTATGATGATATGGAATGGCTGGCATTATCAACCCTGCGTGCCTATCAGGCCACTGATGATGCTGATTACCTAAATGCCGCCAACGCGTTGTGGACCGATATAAAAACCGGGTTGAACAATAATCAGGGTGGCGGTATTGCATGGCGTAAAAGTCAGCTCGATTATAAAAACACACCGGCCAACGCGCCGGCAATTATATTCGCGGCAAGGCTTTCACGTGTGAATAATAACGCGGCCGATCTGGAGCTGGCTAAAACACTGTATACCTGGCTAAAGGGCACATTGGTTGATCCATCAACCGGCATAGTTTGGGATGGTATAAACGGTAATGGCGATGGCCAGATCAGCAAGAATTTGTACACCTATAATCAGGGCATTTTTGTTGGCGCGGCGCTTGAATTATATCACGCTACCAATGATGCTGCTTACTTAAATGATGCGGTACGCACCGCAAAAGCGGCATTGGCCAGCGGCGATATAACCCCCGGCGGTATACTAAAAGGCGAAGGCCAGGGTGACGGAGGTTTGTTTAAAGGCATCCTGATCAGATACTTTACCCTGTTAGCGCAGGAGGAAGCCGTAGCAGCAATTGACAGGAACGAGCTGGTGAAATTCCTGAAGTTTAATGCTGAAACGTTGTATACCAATGGTATTGCAAGACCCGCACATACTATCAGCCCTGATTGGAACAGAAAGCCATCGGGTACAACAGATCTGAGCACACAGCTAAGCGGCATGATGCTTATTGAAGCAGCAGCCACCTTGAATGAAGCTAACCTGTTTTAACAGGCTATCAACCATAACTAATAAGGGCAGTCGAAAACGGCTGCCCTTATTAGTTATGGTTGATTTACTCAACTTAGCATTTACTTACGCAACACCACGTGCTTAACATTTTTACGATCATAAGTGTAGGTAATATGCACATCGCCGTTACGGGTTTGTATTATGGCCGGGTAGCTAAATTCTTCCTTATCGCCATCTTCAAGCACTGCAACATCCTTCCAAACCTTACCATCGTACGAACTGGCTACACGCAGCTTACCCCTGCCGTTAAACCAATCTTTACCGGGCACATCAGGGTTGTAAACTATCAATTGCTCGCCGCTTTTTAACGTTACGGCATCAGTGCCCGAGTTTGGATTAAGCAAATTTGTGCGTGATAGCTTACCCCAGGTTTTACCCCCATCTGCCGACCATGATTGTATCACATTGCCTTGCTTGCTTCGGCATAATACTTCGAGTTTACCGTTTTTAAATTGTAGCACACTTGGCTGTATCACATCAAATTTACCGCTGGTATCAACAGGCACAACGGTCCAGGTTTGCCCGTCATCAACCGAGCGTTCAACAAAGGCTTTCCAGCGGTTTTCGGTTTCTTCAACGCTCGATGGTGCCAGTATGGTGCCATCAGCCAGTTGAACGGGCTTGTTCTTGATCGGCCCCAAAACACCTTCAGGAAGCCTTTTACCTGCCGACCAGGTTTTGCCATCGTCGGCCGAGGTTTTTACCATTCCCCACCACTGGCGCGGGTTAGGTCCAACTTTGTAAAACAGGTACAGCGTTCCCTTTTTGGTTTGAAACAGCACCGGGTTCCAGGCCGGGTGGCGCAGGGTATCGTTCACAATACCATCGGCAACCTGCACGGGTTGTACTTTAAGGTCTTTTAGGCTGGATAGCCATATCACCACATCGTTCTTCCCCTCCTGCGATCCGCCGAAACAAGATAGCAAAAGCTCTCCTGTTTTAGTTTCAACCATGGTTGATGCATGGCATTGCTTAAAGGGGGCATTATTGTATACCAGTTCCTCTTTTATTTTTTTCCATCCTGACTGGGCTGTTACACCCTGAATGCTTGCTATAACTACAATAGCGGTTAACCAATTCCTTTTTCTGATCATGCCCCTAATCTATCAATATCCACGGTTTTGCTCAAGCCTTGGCGCTAAAATCAACATCAATAAAATTTGAAGAAACACTTAATTTAGGAGAATTAATGAATACCTCTTGACTACAATCTGTTATATTATGAATATCAATGGTAGTTTCTCCAAGTTAACAAATCAATCTTTTGAAAAAGTATAAATATCTCCTCTCTCGCCTCGGCATTTACGAAAAAACTTCTTTGGTATATCATTATTAAAGTCAAGATATGTAGTTAGCCTACTATCGCAATCAGGCTCTTTATTCCGAAAAACCAATTTATTATCCATTATACAATCTGGTAAATCAGTACTTAATGTCAAATAGTAGTTACCTACATAACGGTTGTTAGCTGTATACACTAATATGCGGTTTGTAGCTCTGTGAGATATTCCCCAAATCCAAACTGAAGTAAGTATTTTATAAGTTTTGCCTTTAGACGTACTTATTTTACCAAGATATCGCAACTCGGTAACAGTTGAATCTTCTGTATTTAGTGTATAGGTTTTGCCTATCTTATTCAATCGCAATACGTGCAATCTGATATTATTTGATTTAGCTGTTTGGGCATAAGTATATTCAACAATAAAAAGCAGTGCAAACAGCAATACAATCCTTTTCGTCATCAGTGTAGATATTATAAGAAGCTTTACTTAATAAAGGTAATTGATTCTGTTCTACACAATCAATCTGAAGCCATCAATTTTATAACATTCGCTAACTTTTCATATCACACTTTTAAAAAACTTGTACTTATCAACATAACCATATACGCCCACCAATCGTTAAATTTGAATTAGTGGCTGATAATACACTCAGGTACAATCTACTAACGATGAATAACATTTTACGCCGCCTTACCCGATGCTGCTGGTTATATTTAAGTTGCGTGGCTATGCATTTATCAATAGGCAAGGCAACTGCGCAGCATCAGCAGGTTGTTAAGGTGAGCACCTTTGGTAAGTTAAACCAGCTTTTTTTAGATTCGGCATGGTTGTTTCACGCCGGAGAACTTCCCGGTGACCGGGCGCCTTTTAACACTTTGGTTGGCTGGAGGCCGGTTTACCCAACCTTTTTCGGTAATACAGATGCGCCAAAAGGCTGGACAGGCATGGGCTGGTTTGGTTTATGGTTTAGGGTTGATACCACTTTGGTCAACAAAAAACTATACATATCTATTAATCACGATGGAGCGTCGGAGTTGTATATGGATGGTAAACCCATAGGTGGCTATGGCACGGTTGGCAATTCGGCAACAACCATGCAGGCCATACGTGCCCCAAGGGAAGTTATACCTGTTTGGTTTGCTGATACCCGCCCCCATCTGCTCAGTTTACGGTATTCAAACTTTTTTGGGGTTTATGCTGATTTTTATGGCTTCCAGGTATCTGTTGGCCAATATGAACAAAGGGCTAAGCGGATGGCCCATGCAAAGGTATTGATCGGCTATTTACCCATGTTTGGCGCTGCCCAACTGATACTCGGCCTGCTGCATTTTCTCTACTTTTTGTTCTATCCACGGCAAAAGCTTAATGCTTATTACTCGTTTTTTGTAATGGTGATAGGCATTAATAATTTTGCCATATACCACTTTTACCTAACCCCCTATCCCGAAATACAGTATCTCACTGATTTTTTGACCGCCGCGTTCAAGGTGGCCATCATGTGGGGTGCGGTGATGTTGCTGTATGTTTTTAATTATAAAACCGTGCCCAAATGGCGAGGGGCTATTTTGAGCGTTATCGCGCTGACGTATCTTATCAAGTATTCTTTACAATTCTGGGTTTACCGCTCAGGCATCCAAAGTGACTATTTTTCCCTTATCTACCTTATTTGTATTACGGACGGGCTTTGGTCGGCCGCGCAGGTTATCCGCCGAAAGCAAAAAGGCGCCTGGCTTATCGGTATCGGGGTTATCGCCATTACACTCATTTACTTTTTTGCCTGGGGCGATGTGTTTTCGTTATGGCAAGCTCAATACAATAACATACGCCTGTTTGTTATGGGTGCCGGCTCACTGATATTACCACTTTGTTTATCGCTCTACCTCGCGCTTGATTTTGCCACTACCAACCAACGCCTTGCCGGTAAGCTGCGTGAGGTGGAAACCCTATCGGCCGAAGCCATGGCCCGCGAGAGCGAAAAAAGGGAACTGATAGCCACCGAAGCACGACGATTAGAGTTGCTGGTTCAGCAGCGTACCGCGGAGTTACAGGAGCAAGCCATCAAACTTAAAGACCTTGATGCCGCTAAGTCCAGATTTTTTGCCAACATTACGCACGAATTTAGGACTCCCCTTACGCTGATCATCAACCCGGCAAGGCAATCGCTGGAAGTGCCGGGATCAGACGATACCCGCAACCTGCAACTCATCCTCAACAATGCCGAACGTTTACTGCAACTCATTAACCAATTGCTTGACCTGAGCAAGCTCGAGAATAATGTAATGACGGTTGACCTTGCGCCTGTTGATGTGGTAGAACTCGCCAAACGAGATCTGTTCTCTTTTGAACCGCTTGCAGCCGGGAAGAACATAAGCCTAAAGTTTAGTACGGATGCAGAATCGTTATGGGTAATGACAGATCAGGATAAATTGAATAAGATACTGCTCAACATACTATCCAACGCCTTTAAATTTACTAATGAGGGAAGCATCGAACTGAGCTTGAAACTTCGTGAAGCAGACAATTTGCTTAGCATCACGATAACTGACACGGGTAAAGGGATACCAGCCGATAAGCTACCTTTTGTTTTCAGTCGGTTTTACCAGGCCGACCCTTCAGATACCCGATCTGCTGAAGGTACGGGTATCGGTTTATCACTAACGAAAGAACTGATCGACCTTTTAGGTGGCGAGATAATACCCGAAAGTGTTGAAGGCGTGTACACCCGTATGCGCATAAAGTTGCCATGTGAGTTAGCCAGCATAGCAAATAGCACTACAGAGAAAATTGAAAGTGAAGATATCTCTACAGAGCTTGTATATGATACAGCACTTATCGCCAACGGAAGCAGCCCCCTGCTTTTGCTTATTGAGGATAATAAGGAATTGAGAGATTTTATCCGGCAATCGCTTTCCTCCAATTACCGGCTTATTACCGCCGCTGATGGTGAGGAAGGTATCAACATGGCTCTATCTGAGATCCCGAACCTTATTATATCCGACCTGATGATGCCCAAGGTAAGCGGTTACGAGGTATGCAGCACTTTAAAGAATAACGAAAAAACCAGCCATATCCCCATCATCATCCTTACAGCAAAAAGCGGTATCGACAGCAGGCTGCGGGGTATTGATCATGGTGCTGATGCCTACTTGGGTAAGCCCTTTGATGAGCGGGAACTATTGGCACTTATCAAAAACCTGATCAATATGCGTGAGCAACTGCGCCTGCATTACAGTCAGCGCGATCTTTGGTTTAAGGATACTACCGGACTCCCATCTATTGAACAGGCTTTTATAACAAAGGTGCGTAAAGCCGTTGAGGCGCACATGAACGAGGAAGGATACACAGCAGACCAACTGGCTACCGACATTGGGTTAAGTCGCACACAACTGAGCCGTAAATTAAAAGACCTGATAGGCCAGGCTCCCGGCGAGCTGATACGTACCGTAAGACTACAATACGCTCATGAATTACTGATGCGCCGCGCGGCTACCATTGCTGAGGTAGCGTATATGGTAGGCTTTAGCAGCCCTACAAGTTTCTCGGCGAGCTTTTCGCGCCATTTTGGTTTCCCTCCAAAGCAGGTAAATAGCTATTAAGAAGTTTATTGAGGCTATTGGCGCAAAATCGAATGTTTTTGGTACAAAATCGAAAGTGCAAAAAAGTTACTTGCGGTTAATTTGCATGTACTAAGCCGGTAGTAAAAAGCTATATATATCGATGTACACTAATTTATAGCAAACTATAATTAAAACATATTCGCTGCCCGTTGTATGGGAGTTACCACCATGCAACCCTTTACTCCTAAACCACAAAAATCGAAAGATGCAGCTGCCACTCGTTGCAGCAATATGGTCCGGCAGCCTGCCGGACCATCATTTTTTTATTCGCTCCTTAAACTCTTTACCGGGTTAGCCAGTGCCGACCGCATGGCGTGTGAAATAACGGTAAGCAGCGCGAAACCAATGGCCGTTGCCCCGGCCGCCAGGAATACCCAACCACTAACATTAATACGGTAACTAAATTCCATCAGCCACTTATTCATGAGGTACCAGGCTAAAGGCGAAGCGATGACGATAGAGATCAATACCAGCTTTAAGAAATCGGCGGTCAATAAACGGGTGATACCCGCCACTGTAGCGCCTAATACTTTGCGTATACCTATCTCCTTTGTGCGTTGCTCGGCCACAAAAGCAGCCAAGCCAAACAGCCCCAGGCAAGCGATAAATATGGCCAGCAATGAAAATACGGTTGCTGTGCGGGCGGTGTGCTGCTCCGATGTATACAGGTTTTGTATGTGACTGTCCAGAAACTCGTAATCAAAACTTGAGCTTGGCATATCAGCCTTAAAGGTTTGTTGTAACTGTTGCATAAAGCCCGGCAGGTTACGGGTATTGTAACGAACAAGCAGTGTTCTTAATGATTCCGGCGCGTCATTCATTTCATAGTACACATAACCGCCTATTTCGCTTTTGAGCGATTGATAGTTAAAATCCTTAACCACTCCACTAACAATTGACTTTTGAGCCATCTCAGTACCAATGTACTTGCCTACCGCGTCCTGTGGTGATTTAAAGCCCAGGTATTTGGCAACCGTTTCGTTGATCAGCACATAACAGGTGGTATCGCCCTCGGCTAAATGCTGCGGCAAGGTATTACCGGCCAGTAGCTTCAAGCGCATAGTTTTTACGATAGATGCATCGGTATTACAGGTTTTTACCGGCATACCTTCCTTATCGGTGGTAAGTTTGTGTATGCTCCGGCCGCTTTCAACATCACCGGGGATAGATTGCACTGCCGATACGCTTTCCACACCAGCCATGGCATGTAAATTATTGGTAAATGTTGTTACCTGTTGTTTATTTTGCGCTGCCTTTATGTTGATAGACACCACACCGTTAGGGTTATAACCCAGATCACGGTTGCGGATATAGTCCATCTGCTGCATAATAACGATAACCGAAATGATCAGGATGATGGAAGCGGAGAATTGAAATACAACTAACGACCGGCGCACAAGATCAGCAGTGGAATGTTTTAACTTTAGCTTGTTCATTAACACCAGTGGCGATATGCTTGATAATGAAAATGCCGGATAGCTACCAGCCAGCAGGGTAACGAACAGCCAGGTCATCAACAACCCCAGCAATATTTGAGGTGCAAAAAATGCGGAGCCGCCCAACTCGATACCGGTTACGTGCTGAAACACCGGCCTCAGTACAATGGCCATAACATAACCAATAACAATAGCTATGAATGATAGCATGGCGGTTTCGGTATAAAACAGCGCCAGCAAGTGGCTGCTGTTAGCCCCCAGCGCTTTATTCACACCCACGCTTTTAGCCCTTTTTTGCGAACGGGCGGTTGCCAAATTCATGTAGTTGATACAGGCGATAACCAATACCAGCAGCGTTAAAAACACCAGTGCCTTTACGGTGCTCATGCTACCTATACGGCCTGAGTAGCCCTCACGTATATCGGCCGAGTAAAGGTGAATATCAGTTAATGGCTGAAAAATAAAATTGGTGAAATACTTATTATCCTTTTGTACATTTTTATCTATCAACGCTGTAGCGGCAGCTTGCACCTGGGCTAAATTGGCACCGGGTTGTAAGCGGCAATAGGTTTCGTAACTGGCATTACTCCAATACACGTTTTTACCCATCCATGAATCCATTATGTTGTAGATCATGTCGCAATCGATAGTACTGTTGCCCGGCAGATCGGCGTATACGCCCGCTACGTGCAGGGTATCGCGGTTGTTAATATAGATTATCTTACCAAAAGCAGGTTCTTTACCATACAAGCGTTCTTTTGCCGCTTGCGACAGAATAATCGACTTAGGCTGAGCAAAGGCGTTACGTGCGTTACCCTCAATAAACTGCATATCAAAAAAGCCGAACACGGTTGAATCGGCCAGGTATAAACCTTTTTCGGTAAAATTCTTTTCATCCGTTTTGATGGATACCTTGGCGCCAAAATCATGCTTGATGAGCCTGGTCATGCTTTTAACCTGCGGAATGCTTTGCACAATGGCCGGCCCTACCGAGTTGGGTAACTGAGCCCATACCTTGTAATTGTAATCGGCTGTGGTTTGCATGTTTACCCGGTAAATATTGCTCGAGTTTTTGTACATCCTGTCGAAACTCAACTCGTACGATATACAGGCGAACAGTATAACACATACACACATGCCTATGGCCAGCCCCACAATGTTTAGCGAGGTAAATAGTTTGTTGGCCACTATATTACGCCAGGCTATCTTCAAGTAGTTTTGTATCATATGTTTTTATAATAAGGATGGATCAATAGCTTTTAATCAAAGAGTAAGCATTGTTCAAAAACCAAACCCTATACCAACTTTATAAACAATTGACAGATAGACAAATAAGCACAAATCACATCCTTTAACTGTTCGGTTTCGTTACAATCAATGTTCGGTTTCGCTTTAAACATCTGCTGATACACATATTGCACACCTTTCTACACCGCGGGAAATATTTTCCTTAAAAGAAACCACACTTTCACAACCACATTACTCCTTTTAGCTTAAATCAGCATTGGAACAGCGATTGCATTAGTATTTACAGCTACTCGCTGATTAAAAAAGAAAGACTTTATATAACTATTGATTAAATACTATTGATTTTAAAACCCACAGGTCGAGTCCCCGCTCGACCTGTTTTTGTTTTATCAGGTTTGAGATTGACCCGATGTGGTTAAATCCTTAAGCTGCATCCTTGTTGTAACGGTTGCGATACTCCAACGGCGACAGTCCGGTGATTCTACGGAAAACCTCACGGAATGCTTTTGGATCTGAATAACCAACCGCATACATTACTTCGCTGATGGTTTTACGTGTAGTTTCAAAAGCCTTTTTGGCGGCCTCTATTTTTACACGCTGGGCATATTCGGTAGGTGTATTTCCGGTAGCTTTGATAAAACGCCGGTCGAAATTTCGTCGCCCTACTGAAAAGTCCGCTGCCAGGTGTTCTATCGATATCTTTTCTTCTACACGGTTTTCAATGTAAGCCTGAGCCTTTTTAACCAATTCATCATTATGCGAGCATTGCCCTTTAAATATGATGAACGACGACTGGCTGCTTCGGTCAATTTCTATCTGAAACACCTTGGCACAGTAAATGGCCGTTTCGCGGTCGTAATATTTTTCAACCAGGTAAAGTATCAGGTTGAGGAATGAATATGCGCCGCCGTTGGTGTATATCCCCTGCTCATCGGTTATTAGCTGGTCGGTTTTTAAATTACTTTGGGATGCAACTGTTTAAGCCTGTCGGCAGCCGACCAGTGGGTAGAGCAGCTTTTACCATCCAATAATCCGGCGGCGGCCAGCAGGTATGCGCCCGTACAAAAACTGGCCACCGCGGCACCCTGACGGTATTGTGTACCTACCCATTCTATCAGCTCACTATTTACTGTGGTTGTTTTCTCGTAATTATGGTTTAGTGATGGGATGATGATCAGATCAGTTTTCCTGACATCCGCGATATGCTTATGCGGCTTGGCTGTGAACAGTCCACCGTAAAAATCTACTTCAGCAGAGATACCCGCCAGTTCTATCCGGAACTCTTGCTTACGATAAGCGTTAGCCCTGCTGAATATTTTATAAGCACCTACAATGCTGCTCAGGTTATTCTCGCCATCGGGCACCAGGATGGTCATGTGTTTCATAGGTTAAATATAAGAGTTTAACTATGTCTAAATCAACCCGTCATAATGTCTAAATAATACACCGGGTATTAATTATGTGGACATTAAATTTGATGTATGAAAACCACCATCACCAAACTCATCATGATATTGTTGAGCATCACCGCTTATGAAAGCCATGCTCAGCAACAGCAAAAAACCATCTCGAAAGAAGAAAGAAAGGAAGCCGTAAAATTCCTGTCTGAAACGGAAGCAGGGCTTTTAAAAACCATCAGCAACTTAACCGAGGCTCAACTTACCTTTAAGCCAGCTGCTGATAAATGGAGCGTAGAGGATTGTGTGAAACACATTGCCGCTTCAGAAACCAACCTTTGGCAAATGGTTGAGGCGTCCCTGAAAAAATCTGCCAACCCGGAGGCTCGCAGCGGTATTAAAGCGGCAGATAGCGTTTTGATAAAGGCGGTTGAAGATCGTTCACACAAATCAAAAACGTTTGCCGCCTTAGAGCCCGCCAATTCGCCTTACAAAACTGTGCCCGAAGCACTTGCCGCATTCAAAGCTGACCGTGCAAAGCTGATCAGCTTTGTAAAGAATACACAGGATGATCTGCGTAACCATGTGTCGGTATTACCTATTGGTACTTTTGATGCTTACCAATTGATATTGCTCATATCAGCACATACCCAAAGACATACGCAACAAATAACGGAGATTATGGCGAGCACTAACTTCCCGAAGTAATGCAGAATTTCAAAATATCATTTACGGTTGACCAAAAGCCCAACGAGGTTTTTGATGCCATTAATAACATACCGGGCTAGTGGGGACAGATAGAAGGAAATTCGCAGAGCATAGGCGATGAATTTATTTACCGCCATAGTGATATGCACTACAGCAAGCACCGCGTTATCGAAATGGTTGCAGGCAAAAAAGTAGTTTGGCTAACGTTGGATAGCGAACTAAAATTTGTAAAGCAAGCGGACGAATGGACAGGCTCAACCATTGTTTTTGAGATCAGCGAGCAAGCGGGCTCAACTCTGGTAACATTTACCCATGAGGGTTTAACCCCTGAGCAGGAATGTTACGATACCTGCTCAGGAGCGTGGGGATTTTATGTTGGCGAAAGCTTGAAAAAACTAATTACAACAGGTCAGGGTCAGCCTGACCTGTAATATGCTTCTACAACACGGCTGCGAGATGCTGCTTAGCCCCAAAGTGCATGGCATCCAATTCTAATACATTATTAAACTGTGCTTCGGCTTCGTCGTGCTCGCCTTTGCCTAAATAACCCAAGCCTTGCATAAACAAACAATGCACCCGGTTACGCATATCCAGATCATCCTCAAAAATGAGCAGGTTGGGTAACGATACCGCGAAGTAATCAATCTTTACCTCATCATTTAAATGCTTTTGGCCATAGGCTATCAGCTTATTAAATATCTGCTCAGCACGGTCATGATCGCCTAATTTTTTCCACGCCAGGCCCTGGAAGTATATCTTGTCGGGTTGCTGATCATTGTAGAAAATGGCCGCTGATGGTTCATCTAAACCTATTGTTGCTTGACGGAAATAATAAGCAGCTTTTTCAGCCTCACCAATATCCTCATAAGCGCAGCCTAAAAAGTAAAAAATATCATTCTCCTGCGTACCGAACAGCTTGCCCTCGCCCAGATTTTCGGGATAGGTTTGCGCTTTCTCAAGCAGAGGGATAGCCTCATTATAGTTTTGATTGGCCATAGCATCCTTTGCAAGCTGTATCAAGCTATAAATATATTGGCCCGATGCCTTGCCTTCGCCTCCCTCCCAAGGGTGAAACTTACGTGAACTGATGAGTTGCAAAGCTTTTTCATGCTCGCCTGTAAAGTTGTATAATGCGGCACGCTCCAGGTAAACATCATCGCGCTCGTTAACAGTCGATAGGTTATTCTCTAAAAATGCCAATCTTTCTTCAGGGGCACGGTTAAGGCGTTTATATAGCTGATCAAGCTCCATCAGTATACGAGCATCGGTAGTATCAAGCGCGTAAGCCTTCTCAAAATATTGCAGGGCTTTTTCGTGCTGATTTAGCTTATTGAAGTAAGCAATACCGAGATTCCGTAATACAGTTGGGAAACTGCCATCTATCTTTGCCGATAACTCCCAATTGGTTATAGCCTCATCATACTGGCGTTTATCGTAAAACAAATTACCCAAATAATATGGCGCTTTGGCATCTACCGGATTTAATTGAATAGCCAATTGCAGTACAGCAATATCCTCTAACCTGTCCGGAAAGCACAAGTAAGGATTAGCCTCTGCCCCTTGTTTAAAATATTCGATAGCCTTTTCTGTATCACCTGCCTGATGTTCAAAATAACCCAGGTAATAATACACCATCGGGTAAGTTTCGTTACCATGTAATGCAAAACTTAACATATCAATAGCCTCAGCATACAAACCTGCGGCGGCGTAATCAAGGGCGTATTCTGTTAAATTTTGATGACTGCCGCGCGATAGTTTAAGTAGTTGCTCGGTATATTCATCAGCCTTTGCCTTTTCGCCAAGTTGTATGTGGGCAAGCCTTAATTCAAATAATGCCCCCAGGTTAAATCCATCCCGATGCAATGCCTCGGATGCTGAAAGTATAGCCGCCGCCAGCTTATTTAGCTTACGGTAAGCCGCCGAACGTACCACGTAGGCCTTACTTCCATTGGCATTACAGTCAATTGATGATTGCGCGTGCTCAAGTGCCGGCTCATAATCGGCATTGGCCATATCTATCTGCGCTATGGCCAGGTAACCGCTATCTTTCCAGGTACTGCTCCATGTGGCTTTGTAAAACGCCCCGTAAGCCTCCTGGGCCCTGCCGGTAAATTTTAGTGCCAGGCCGAGATTATAATAAGCCTCACTGTCATAAGGGTTAGGGTTACGTTGTATACCCGTTTCAATCGCTTTGCGAAAATACGGCTCACTTTTGGCGAATTGCCCCCTGCGCAAATACCATAAACCCAAAGCGTTATTACTACGAATATCCTTCGGGTCGCGGCGCAATGCTTCCTCATAGTATGGCACCGGACTGTAAGTAGCATGCCGGTACTGCTCCAAATGCTGACCGGTTAAAAACAACTGCTCATTGTTCTCCACCTCAGCGGGTTCAACAGCGGGTTTGGCAGCCTGTGGTATATTGTTCAGTTTGTTGCTGGCTGGTTGGTAGCGTATCAGTTCTTTCCCGGTAGATGAATTAATGGTGAGTAATAACTCATTTTCATCCTCAACATTAAAGCTGATAGTTTGAGCAAACACCTGCTCAGGAATGATGGATGCTACATCGTTCAGTAACTCCACATCACCATAAGTAAGCCTGATATTCAGGTCGCGCTGATCGCTTGTAACATAAACCTTCAATTCTATCTTACCATCGGCATGATCAAGCGCTAGCAAAATATCCTTGGTAGCATTTTTTATTACGCCCAATTCGCGGTAAGGTAAAAAGTATTGGGTAAAATGCTTTTCCTCGTTCGGCATCAGCCAGGTAAAATCTGGCTGATTATCAGTGAACATGCCGGTCATCAGCTCAATGTACGGCCCATCCTCGTCGGTAAGGTTACGGTCCCAGGCCTGGCCAAAATCACTGTGCCCCCATGTCCATTGTTTTTTACCCGGCGATACATGATGATTGGCCACATGCAGTAAACCTGCCTGTGTATCGTGCTCATAGCCTCCAACAAAATCATAATTAGAATTGATGGCCATATACGATGTAGGCACCGGAATATTCTTATACCTCGAAATATCAGTACCCGGCGAATAATCCACCTTATAGTACGTACCCGTAGCTATCGGAAAGGTAGATACATCGCGTTTGCCGTGATCAAACACGGCATTCACATCCGGCGGAAAAACGGACTGATAATCATCATTTACCTTAACCGCAGGGTTAGCCCACCACAAAAAGGTTTGCGGCAATACCGATCGGTTATAAAGTTTTGCCTTTATTTCGATGTAAGCCTTATCAGGATGAACGGTGAAACCCGCCATGCCCTTGGTATGGAACATGCGCTCCACCTCGTTAACCCATACGGTTTTGCTGCCATCAGTATTATGTTCTATCTTATAGTCTACGGGCTCAAAAGTACTTGGGCGATGATGCTGCGGCCAGTTAAACTCAATACCTCCTGATATCCATGGGCCGGTAAGCCCAACCAACGCAGGCTTGATCACCTGGTTATAATAGATAAAATGCCGCTCGCGAATTTTATCGTACGCCATTTGTATGCGACCGCCAATTTCGGGCAGTATCATTATTTTAATGTACTTATTCTCTAAAAAAAGACCCGTGTATTGCTTGTCCTCCTTCTCGTCGTATATCTTTTCGATAACCGGATTAGGGTAAACCTTGCCACTACTGCCCTGGTAAACACGCTTTTCAAAAAACATGGGGTTTTTATCGGGCTGGCCAATGCCATAGGTAGGAATAGTTACTTTTTCTTCCCAAACGTTAACATACAAGTCGTTGGTCATTATATTTTTCATGTTGATCAATGTCTTATCAGGTTTTCTTCCAGTTCTTCCAATGTTTGGCCTTTGGTTTCTTTCACCTTAAGCTTTACAAACACAAAGCCGGCAAAGCAAATAGCCGCGTACAGGTAAAATGGCCCATAGGTACCCAGGTATTTAGCCAGTATGGGGAAGGTGAATACCAGTATAAAGTAAGCCCCCCATAATGATACAATGGCCACGGTTGATGCCGCGCCGCGTATTTTGTTGGGGAATATCTCGCTGATGAGCACCCAGGTAACCGGCGCTAATGAAAACGCATATGTGCTGATGGCCAGCAGTACAAATATGGATACCAGCCCTGCCGCAGCCTTACTTTGCAGCAAAAAGGCAAGCACAATGTATAATATAGCTAAGCCCAGCGCCCCGGTAAGCATTAACGGGCGGCGACCCAGTTTATCAACCTGCCACATAGCTAACAGGGTAAACAGCAGGTTTACAATACCAATGCTCACTGTTTCAAACAGTTGCTGATTAAGGCTTGAGCCTACCGACTCAAATATGGTTGAAGTATAATTGAACACCACATTAATGCCGCACAACTGCTGAAAAACAGCCAGCGTAATACCCACCAATACTGCCGGGCGAACACCCTTTGCAAACACAGCGCTAAAGGGTTGCTTTTTTACTCCCGCTAATGATTTTTCAATAGCGGCCAAGGTATTGGTTACAAATTGTGCCGAGCCTATTTTGTTGAGTACAGCGAGGGCTTTTTCATCGTGCCCGGCCTTTACCAGCCAGCGGGGGCTTTCGGGCAACCACATTACACCTAACAAAAATATTACGGATGGTACGGTACCCAACCCGAACATCCAGCGCCAGGCATCGGGGCCGGTATCGGCTAAAAAGTAATTGGTTAGGTTAGTGATCAGTATACCCAGCACCACTGTGAGCTGATTGATGGCTACGTTGCGGCCACGCACTTCGGCGGGCGATATTTCGGCAATGTACATGGGGCAAAGCATGGAAGCCATACCCACACCAATACCTGCAGCGAAACGCATAACAACAAAATAGGTTAAACTATGTGACAGGGCGATAGCTACCGATGATATAGCGAATATGAACGCCGCCAACATAAGCCCCGGCCTGCGGCCATAACGCTCGGCAATAGTACCGGCTACAAGGCAACCAAATATACAGCCAAGCGCAAGCGAGCCGGTTAAAAAGCCCTCCCAAACAGCATCCAGCGCGAACTCGGTACGCAGAAAAGGTAACGCGCCCGATATCACCGCGAAATCAAACCCGAACAGGTAACCGCCCAGTGCTGATATAAACGAGATACCGATGATATATAAATTATTAAATGGTTTTAATTGGTTGGTCATGGTTGTAAAAATGTGGTTTTAATACATGCGGGTAAATGAACAAATAACTTATTTACATGGATTATCTGCTCATTTATTTAGGCCTGATGTGCATGGCCGCTCCACCGCCCTTTGCCATGTTTATATTGATGGTTGTTTTACTGGTAACCGGCATTGTTTTGAGGCTATAACCGGTAGCGACTGTGTCAGCATCGGCACCGTCTGTATAAACATCAGCTACATAGGTTTTGCCCTCCGGTAAAAAAGCAAAGTTCAGTTTGATGGATTTTTCATCCCAATTGGTCATGGCGCCTACAAACCATTCACTATCCTTTCTTTTGGCTACAACCGCATACTCGCCCACTTTGGCATCCAGTACTTTGGTTTGATTAAAGGTAGTTGGTACAGCCGCCAGATAACGCATAATGTGAGGATATTTTTCGTACTCCTTCGGCGAATCAGACAGCATGGCAAAGGGCTGATCAAACACTACATACATAGCCAGTTCGTGGCATCGGGTGCCTAATGATGATGGTAAACCCGGATCAATGGGTTTAAAGGTTTGCATGGTTGCGTTACGCATGGAGCCGGGTGTATAATCAAGCGGCCCGCCCAGCATCCTTATAAATGGAAAAGTTAAATGATGCTGCGGATTGGCCGTATGATCCCACTTTGAACATTCTTCGCCGCGCACGGCCTCGTAATTTACAATATTGGGGTACTTGCGCTGCATACCTGTAGGCTTGGCGCAACCATGAAAGTTCACCATCAGGTGCCTTTCGGCGGCGGCTTTGGCAATGGCCTCCATCCACTCAATAGCCTGCTGATCGTCACGATCAAAAAAATCGACCTTAATACCTTTGGCACCAAGCTGCTTTATAAAATCAAGATTATTGTCAAGATCCTTTAACAATGGCGATGCCACGCACCATAAAAATACGCCTACGTTCTTTTTATCCGCATAGGTTATCAGCTCCTTAACATCAACCTTGGGGTTCACCTTGGTAACGTCGTGATTGTTAGACCAGCCGGCATCTATCATTAAATACTCCAGCTTGTTTTTGGCGGCAAAGTCAACGTAGTATTTATACAATGCCGTATTACGGTTAGCCATGCCCGATGGAATATCGGCTCCCGGCAGCATGGCATCATGCCACCACTCCCAGGTTGCCTTGCCGGGTTTTATCCAGGCGGTATTTTTTAATGCGGATGGTTCAGATAATTTATAGATCAGCTCATTGGTTAGTAGTGTACGGTCATCATCCGTAGCAATAACAACCCGCCAGGGGTAAGCCCTTGTGCCGGTGGTTTGGGCAATGTATTCCTTTCGCTCTTTAACTACCGAAACAAAATCACCCCAACTGCCCATTACCGCAACTGCGGGATAAGCCGCCCAATTGCCAACAAAGCCACTGCCTTGCTTTTTAATGTACATGCCGGGATAGTTGTATACATCAGCTTCGGCAACAATGGCATTTATTCCGTTTTTACTGAACGAAAACAACGATGGCGTAAGCGCGCGCTGCTGTTGCTTAACCGAATCAATATTGGTGTAGGCTACATAAGGCACTTCCCAGGCGGTGTAATTATCAGTTTGCGGTAATATGGCACCGGGCGAACCGGCAAGGTTAAACTCAGCCTTTTCGTTCAATACCTTTACCGAATCGGATAGTTTGGTTACAAAGCGGTAAGCCGCACCCTCGTTATAGGCTCGCAACACAAGCGAATAATCATTTTTAAAATGGATACGCAGTTGATTATAATGATCAGTCAGCACATCGTTTTTGCCGTATAGCGGTTTGATGATTTTATTGACAGTACTGGTTGATGTCTTTATTACACTTGCTGCTTTACCTAATGTTTGTTTATCAAGTGTTAAGGCAATGGTTGATGGATCTATCAACTTTACTTTTTTATAAGCAACGGCGTAGGTAATGGTATCATTTACCGTAAGCGTTAACTCCAGCTTTTTATCGGGTGATAACAGGCGGTAAGTTTGCGCGCAAGCAGTATCGAAACAAAAACATGCTACTGCCGAGACAATTATATAACGAAAGAATTTCATTCGGTACCGAATTTAAAATGGATGTAATGATTATACATTTGGTGCTTATCCAACACAGCCTGCGGAAACTCCGGTCGGTTTATACTATCAGGATAAAGCTGGCATTCCAGGCATAAACCCTCAAAAGGCCGACACTGGCGGTTGTTGTGGTTGCGGTGCTTACTTTGCAAATAATCGCCGGTGTATAAAAATATGCCGGGATAAGATGTGTTAACTTCCAACGTACGACCTGATGTTTTATCAACCAATTTAGCGGCGTAGCCGTTTATCGCTACCAAAGCCTCATCTAATATGTAATAACTGTTGATGCCTTTAGGTGGAGTGATCTTATCTTTTAATTGTTCACCATAAAATCCAATATCTCCTGCCCCAATTATCTTTCCTGTAGGTATGTAATCATCACCTGCTTCAACAACACTTTCCGCGCTGATACTGAGGCTATGGTTTAAAATATCGGCATCATTACCCGAAAGGTTAAAATAGGCATGATTAGTAAAGTTGGCAATGGTTGGCTTATCGCTTACGGCATGGTAGGTTATTTGCAATTCGCTATCGTCTGTCCAACGGTAGGTAACGCGTAGGTTCAGGTTGCCGGGATAGCCGCCATCGCCGTCATTACTGTGCAGCACAAACACCACATGATCATCCCCCTGCTCAAAGCCGAATACTTTACTGTTAAACCCTGATGACGCACTGTGATTACTATTCGCGCCATCATTAGCCTCAAGTATGTAAGTTTGCCCATCCAGGGTAAATACGGCATTACTGATACGGTTAGCATACCGCCCTATGGTTGAGCCGATATAACAGGTATCGTCCAAATAACCTTGCGCTTCCGGAAATCCCAATACCGCGTTCCCTAAATTGCCGGCCCTATCGGGCACCATCACCTTTACCAATGCAGCGCCGTAATTACTAACCTCAACGTACGCGCCGCTATTATTTGTTAACCTGAACAAGTAAAGGCTTTCGCCCTTACTTGTTGTACCCCAATTGGTATGGGTTGTTTTAGTCATACGTGCTTAATTATTTAGGTAACCAGGGTTTTGGTCGCTTTCCTCAATATCGTCATTCTGTTTAATTTCCTGCAATGGTATAGGGTAACGGTTATGGAACGCCTGTATGGTGCCCGATTGTTTTGTCCACTTATTGCGTTGTTTTACCAGATCGACCAGTTTACCGGTACGTATCAGATCCATACGGCGCCAGCCTTCAAAGCAAAGTTCGCGCATGCGTTCATCCAATATATTGGTTCTGAACTCCGCGGCAGACATACCCGCGTTCCACATATTGGCAGCAGGCAATGTACCACCCCAGGCACGCTTACGTATGGTATTGTTTACCAGATCAACACCCTGTGAGGTAGAACCGGTTTCATTCAACGTTTCGGCATAACACAACAACACATCAGCATAGCGCATGTAAAATATATTTTTGCCTGACAGCCAAAAGCTCAACATACCATCGGTGCGCGGATCTTCATATTTCTTCACATGTGGGTCAAGCTCATCGCCACCAAAGCTGGGATTGAGGGTTGGTGTGCGACCTTTATAGGTAAAATCATAACGGATGCTTTCATTCTTCCGCAGATCGCCGTTTTCCCATATACCGCCATTGCCCGCGTCTGAGTAACAGTATTGCGTAGGCACCATCAAATCGTAACCGCCAAAGTAGCAATACTGATCTATCTCGGCCAGTGAGCGTGAGCCCATTTGCCATTGGGTTTGGTTATTATCAGGATAAGTATTATTGAACTGAAACTCGTATATAGATTCGGTACTGTTAGGTTTTGATGGGTCCCACAGGTCGGCATAGTTGCTTACCAGTTGGTAACGGCCCCCATCAACCAATAACTTGAACTGATCGCGTGCCTTGGCATAATCTCTCGCGCCCGATGCCTCGGGGGCATACAGGTAAACTTTGCCCAACAAGGCAATGGCCGCGCCCTTAGTTGCCCGGCGTTTATCGCTCTGTGTTTCGGGCAGGTATTGTACGGCTGTTTCCAGATCAGATATAATGGTTTGATAAACCAACGGCAGCGGCTGGCGGCGTGTACCGTACTCATCAAACTTAGCCTGATCTATCAGCGGTATCTCTCCCCAATATTGCGATACCTCAAAATCCAATGCCGCCCTTATAAAGCTGGCCTCGCCTAAAATGGTATTCTTGCGGGCACCTTCCTCAGTATTCAAACTCAACGAGTAAATGATACGGGCCGCGGCTGCTATTACCGGCCAGCGGCTATCCCATTGCTGGGCAAGGGCGGTATTGCTGGCGGTTAAAAAACCGTTATACCTGTCAAGACCCGCCTGCCTGTCATCAGTTTGTACCTGGTACGCGCCCTGCTGCGCTTCGTCACTGCCCAGGGTGAACATAAAGCCGCCCCGGTCTTTTTTGGTATTGCGCCAGCTGGTGTACAAACCCAAAAGTAATGGCTCAATATTGTCGAGCTTGCTAAAAACCTGTTCTTCGGTAAGCGCGGTTTGCGGCTCCTCCTCAATAAACTTTTTACATGATCCGGATAGCACGATCAACAATGCCATCGGTATTAATAAGTATCTTTTTTTCATGATCAACATTTCCTTAAAATCCAACATTTACACCTGCAACAATCATTTTGGCTGTAGGGTAGCCATCGCCACCTTCGGGGTCATAACCTTTATATCCGGTAGCGGTAAACAGGTTACTGCCTGTTAAATACAACCGCAGATTACTCATCTTGGCCTTCTTCATAAAAGCTCCGTTAAAGTTGTATGACACCGTTAATGCCGACAATCGCAAATAAGCCGCGCTTTGTACAGAATAATCTGTTTCGCCCGCGCCATAGCGCCCTGAGCCACGGTATGCCCTCGGGATGTTGGTGTTGGTATTGGTTGGTGTCCAACGGTTCAATTCATCCTCGTGAGCGGCATATTCGCCGGTACCACCAAGCAAACTTTCGTACAGGTAGTTTACGCGCTTGCCGCCAACATTGTAGTTAAATACAGCATTCAACCCAAAGCCCTTGTAGCTAACATCGGTAGCGAAACCGCCGTAAAACTTAGGGTCGGTATTGCCTACTACAATACGGTCGGCATCATCTATCTTGTTATCGCCATTCACATCAACCGGAATAATATCGCCGGGGCGAATAGTACGGCCGCCGTAGTCTATCTGCGCCGTGCGCGCCATGTCGGACTCCTGGGCTATTTTCTCGAACTTATAGGTGTAAATTGAGTTGAGCGATTTATTAAGGAACAGGTTGCCTTCGCGCTGTATCTCAACACCGGTAAAACCACCGTAGTTATAAATAGCATCAACATTACCATACAGCTTGGTTATACGGTTACGGTATGATGATATATTGGCGCTAAAGCTCCATTGCAGATCTTTTTGATTGATGATCTGCGCGTTCAGGTTAAGCTCAAGCCCTTTGTTAAGCAGCGAGCCCACATTATCAATACGATTAGTGAACCCTGTAGTGGCCGATAGCGTGCGCTGCATCAGCAGGTCATCATTATGGATGATAAAGTAATCGGCATTCAGGGTGATACGGTTATCCAATATACCCAGATCAACGCCCACATTCAGTTGCTTTTGTTTCTCCCAACGCAGGCTTGGGTTACCCAAACGCCCATCGGACACGTAGGTTACCGAGCCATTGGTGAACGTTGGCCTGTAAAGCGAGCGGTATGCAAAGTTTGGTATGTTTTGGTTGCCCGCTATACCGTAACCCGCACGCAGTTTAAGGGTGCTCAGTTTTGAGCCTTGCATAAACTCCTCGCGGGCAATATTATAAGCCAGCGCTAATGATGGAAACAGCCCCCATTTGTTGCCATTACCAAAGCGCGACGAACCATCGTATCTACCGGTTAGCGTGGCGAAGTACTTATTATCATAATTATAGTTAAAGCGCGCTACGTAGCTAACCAGCGAATTGGTCACAAAATCAGACCCTAACACGAATCTATCTTTCAGGAACGCGCCGCCCAGGTATTTGTACGAAAAATCGTCGGTAGCGAAGCCCCATGCGTCAACCTGATTATAATCATAATCGTTTTTGGTGAGGCCAAAGCTTAGGGCTCCCTGTATGTTGTGTTTGCCGTAGGCTTTTTCGTATGATACGGAGTTGTCCCATTGCCAGTTCATCCAGTTCTCTTTACGATGCGTGGCACTGCCCTGTGTTGAATTACGCAATGATTGCCCCAGATCGCGGGGAACGTAGTTAAAATAGTTTTGATTACGTGCCTCAACCGAAAACCCTGAACGGATATTTAAGCCCGGCATAGGCGTGGCTACTACATAATTAGTGGTAAGCAAACGGTTTTGGTTTCCGCGTCCGTCAATATTAAGGCTGCGGATAGGGTTGTAAAGATCCTGACTTTGGATGCCTTTCCAGCTTAGGTAAGGGATGGTATCAGTGATAGGTAATAGCGGGTTAGCGTTTGACGCAATGTTGAACACCCCACCATCAATGTAACGCTCCTCGGTACGGGTAAAGTTGGTGTTGGTACCAATTTTCAACCAGGGTTTTATTTTTTGGTCGAGATTTACCTGGCCACCGAACCTTTTGTAGTTTGATGTTTTCAGCAGGCCTTTTTGATCGGTATAGTTAAAGCTCACATAAGCTGATGAACCATCCTCGGAGCCTTTTGAGAAACTCATGGTATGGTTTTGCTGTATGCCTGTCTGCCGTATCTGATCGAGCCAGTTGTAGCTTTGGCCTGCACGGTAAACTTCCAGCTCGCCCGCGCCAAAAGCCGCCGAACCACCCGGAGCTAATAATGATTGTATGTAAGCGTTCCTATCGGCACCAGGATTTTCATCAATATACCGGTTAGCATAAGCATCACTACGTAGGTCAACTATTTGCTGCGCATTAAGGTAAGGTATATTCCTGGTGAACGATTGCACACCCGCCCAGGCATTATAATCTATCTTTCCCTCTCCTTTTTTAGCCCTTTTGGTGGTGATCAATACCACACCATTAGCACCGCGCGAACCATAAAGCGCCGTGGCCGATGCATCCTTCAATATGTCCACACTGGCAACATCATCGGGGTTAATGGTATTGAATCCACCCTCTATAACCTGGCCGTCAACCACATAAATAGGGTTCGAGCCAAATTGTATGGAGTTGTTACCACGTATCTTGATAGATGAGCCACCACCCGGCCGTGGGTCGTTATTCTGTATCAACACACCCGATACCCGGCCTTGGATAGCCTGATTTACATTGGTTACCGGTCGCTCCTTTAATACCTTTTCGTCAACACTACCTACAGATCCCGTAAGGTCGCCTTTTTTAATGGTGACGCCCACCACCGTAACCTCGGTAAGGTTATTACTGGATGTGGGCAACACTATTTTCATGGGGGCGCCAGCGGCATCGGCCTCAATGGTTTGGTAACCTACCGCCGTAAATACCAGTTTTGAGCCTGATGGCGCGCTGATAGTGAACTTACCATCAACATCGGTACTTACGCCTTGCGTGGTGCCTTTAATGGTTACCGAAACTCCGGGCACGGGCAGGCCGTCATCCTTGCCGGTTACCTGCCCGGTGGCATTCAAATTTTGCGCATGCACGTCAAACGAAAAAATTATCGCCAGCAATGCCATACAAAATGCCTTAATAGCTTTTTGAGTAAACTTTTGCATAATTGATTTTTGATTGGTTAGATCTGTTATAATTAGTTAACCCGAGGGGCGTGGTCAGCGCTTAATTACGGGTTAATAAACGTACAGGCTATTGCAGGCTAAAAAAATGGACGATACTTTAAAATAGATGGACTATCTTACCTTGAACTTAAAAGGCAAGAAAAATGCTTTTAGCAAATGAATACCCGAAAAACGTCTATTCAACAATGATATACAGCACTTTGAAAAGAAAGCAAGTTTGAAAACCAAATAGGAAGAAATAAATTTTATAAAAATACACTCAAAATACAGCAAGTTATATATTTGTAAACCCTGTTATAAACCATTGCTGTAAACCACCATTTAAATGACAACCGCTGCCGACCAGACAAGGAAAGTAAAAGAGGGCTTTTTAGGCCAAAAGATGATCGTGTTGCCGCCTAACATTAAAAAACTGGTGGTAGGTAATACGCTAACACAGGGGTTTTATCTTACGGCTATTGGTTATTATCCGCGTGCTATTTATCATGATCGTGAACGCAAAACAGGCAGCGGCGAATACATTCTATTATATTGTACCGATGGCGAGGGTTTTGTATACATCAACAACGAAACTTACACGCTAAAGCCTAATACCTACATCATCATCCCTAAACATGTGGGGCATCGTTATAAAAGCTCGAACACCAACCCATGGAGTATTTATTGGGTACATTTTAGCGGCAGCAATGCCGAGGCTATGTTTGAGCGTTCGCTGATCAACGGGCAATTAGGCGTACATGCCATACCGTACGATCAGGAACGCATTAAACTATTTGAGCAACTATGCCTGATACTGGAGCACAGTTTTTTGGAGCCCGAACTGGAAGTAGTGAACATTAACCTGATGCAATTCATCGCATCATTAGTTTATTACAAGCAGATAAACCCGGTGGTTTATGATAACGATTCGGTAAGTGTATCCATCGCCTTTATGAAGAAAAACCTGAGCCAGAAATTCCGTATTGAAGATCTGGCCGCGCATCTTGGTTTATCGGTATCGCACTACTCACGCGTGTTCAGGCATAAAACAGGCTCATCCCCTATCAACTATTTTAACCTGTTGAAGATACACGACTCCTGCCAGTACCTATACTTTACCGACCGAAGCATTAAAGAAATATCCGTCGACCTTGGCTTTGATGATCAATATTACTTTTCGCGCCTGTTCACCAAACTCATTGGCATGTCGCCTTTGAATTATCGTAGAAAGCACCGTAACCATACCGGATAGTTTACTGTCATTTTCACCCCTTATTACTCATCACCGCAAGGCATAGCGCGGCCATATCGCCAATGTTCTCTGATAAACCGGCCGGTACAATTTTGCAGGCCTGCCACGATTCAAAGTAGGCTTCCTGCTTAATTACTTCCATCATCAGCGGTTCTATCAATTCGCGGGTACGGCCATAAATGCTTCCCAATATGATCATTTCCGGGTTCAGCATATCAATAAATATGGCTAATGCCTTGCCCAACTGCCGGGCGGTGATCTGATATACCTGCACTGCGGGCTCATCGCCATTGTAAGCGGCTTCGGCTACTGCTTTCGCGGTGATCGATGACAGGTCAGCCAGCGAATTACAAAACGATACACTTTTGCCTACCTGTATATATTCGCGGGCAACGGTTTGGGCTATCTGCGCTATGCCGCCGCCGCTGCAAAATCCCTCAAATGATCCGGCTTTGCCGAACCCTACCGGCCCGTTATCGGCCAGGCGTATATGGCCAACCTCCCCCGCCAGATCAGATATACCCGAATATAGCTGCCCGTTAAGTATCAATCCGGCGCCCATACCCGTGCCAAACGTCAGGAATATCAGGTTATCATAACCCTTACCCGCACCGTACTTCCATTCGGCTACGGCGCAGGCGTTGGCATCGTTTTGCAGCAATACAGGTTTGTTGAACCGCTCGGCAGCCATTTTTACAATGGGCACATTGTCCCAGCCTATCAGGTTAGGGGGCGATAGTATCAGCCCCCTTTTACTACTTAACGGCCCGCCGCAACTGATGCCTATACCGGTTACCTCATCTATTGAAACAGCATGTTTGCCAAGTATATCTTCGGCCACGGCAAAAAGCTTTTCTATCATTTCATAAACAGGCAAGTCGGTAGGCATGGCTTCCTTATGCACAATTTGTATGGTATCATTTGCTTGCCGGCCAAGCAATACGGCACACTTAGTTCCGCCTATATCAAAACCTAATAACATATATAAGTAGCTGTTAAGGTGAATGGTTTAGTTGTTGCTTGTTGCAAGCGGTTGTATAACAATGTTTTTTACGCGCACCGTGCCATGTTTGGCATATAGCCAAAGCACGCTGCCATTATGCTCGTAAGTGCGGTTAACTATGGTACGGCGGTGGTCAATATCGGCATCAAGTATACCATCCTTCATTACCACATCAATAGTAATTGGCTTTTGTAAGCCGCTTACACCTTGTATAGTAGTATTGCCCAGGCTCACCGTACTGTTATTGGCTGATACATTGAGCCTGTACCCGTTACGCCCCTTTTCGTCCGATTTCAGGATAAGCCCGAATTCCTCGTTCATGCCAAGCGGTTCAACCTCTAATGAAATGCGGCAGTTTTGCGGTACATCAACAATGCGCGCGCTGGCTACACCACCTTCATCAGCCAACACAATGCTGCCGCCCTCGGCTTTGGCTTTGTACATCATTTCGGGTTTTATGGCGATAGCTGTGCCGGTAGCCGGTATCATTTCGGCAGGGAAACGGGTGTTCAACGTACCATCAAGCTCCTGTATCACTTCACGAAACAGCGAGTTACCGCCAAATATTTCATGCTGATAATCCTTATTTTCGGCACGGTTAGGTACCCAGGCAGCGGCTATACGCCTGTCGTTTTTAAAGCCTGCGGTTTTTACCACGTTTGACCAATCTTCATTCAACGCCTGATAGCGAGGCTCCTCCCATGGACCATAAGGCTTTCTGGATTTAACGTAGTATGTATTGCTGTTATCACTATAAACCAAATAGTACCAGCCTTTCCAAAAGAAATAATCCGGGCATTCGGGAGTTGAGGGCTGGCCTGTTATTATCGGCTCGTGCACGGTCCAATTCTTCAGATCTTTTGATGACAGGTGTACCAAACAGCCACTGATCATGGCCAATACCGGGTTTTCCTGATCGCTTGATACAAATAAGTGAAACTCGCCCTTATCATCAACAAACACCTTGGGGTCGCGAAAGTTACGCTTGCTGTAGCCCGGTGCCGATGTGTAGAACGGGTTAGGTTTTTGCTTTTTAAAATGGATGCCATCCTTACTAATGGCATAGCTCAATTGTTCGTTAACCTCGCCCTGTTTGTTGATAAGGCGGGTAGCGTAAAAGGCATAGTAATTACCCTTATGGTAAACTACCGAACCGGTACAGATGGATTTTTCCCATTCCTCATCAATACCCAAAACCACGGGCTCATGCTTCCAGGTTTTCAGATCGGTAGAGGTACTTAGCGCCCACTGGTGGCCGCCCAAACCGTTAAGACTTTTGTGGTGAGCCGAATCAAGCAACCAGTAATAGTAATATGTACCATTACGATCAAACGGAATACAATCGCCCACAAACAGATCTCCCTTGGGCTTAAAGTACTGCATGGATTCGGTTGATTGTACCGTAGGATCATACTTAACGCCAAGCTGCGCGCTGGCGGTGTAGGTTAATAATGATAGTGCTGCAAAAAGTATCTTTTTCATAATAATTGGTTTATAGGTTTTTAGCGCTGCCGCCCGAGCGCCAGTGCTGTTCAATTTCTTCGAGCGATTTATTCTTTGTTTCGGGGATGTAGAAGTAGCCCCATATCAGGCCGGCCACGCAAACAAGGGCATAAAGCGCAAAGGTTACATCAACACCCAGTAAGTTTACCAGCTTTAAAAAGGTAAACGCTATAACAGCGTTAAAGCCCCAATGTGCCAGCGAGCCAATACTCATGCCTATACCGCGAGCATTTAAGGGGAATACCTCAGATATTAGCAACCACCCCAACGGCGCCAGGCTGATAGCGATGAATATAATAAAGCATACAATGCTGATAACGGCAAAGTAAGGCAGACTTGCGCCAAGCTGCTCCTTAAAATAAAAGCAGGCACCCAGCAACAGCAACGAGGGTATCATGCCGCTTATGCCAATCATGTACAACCGCCTGCGGCCTACCTTATCAAGCAGTAATACCGACAGAAAACAAGCCGCCACATTTACCGCGCCTATAATGATAGCCGGTACTATTGAACCTGAATTGCTTACCACACCAGCCATCTTAAAAATTATGGGCGAGTAATAAATAATGGTGTTTACGCCCGAAAACTGCTGGAAAAAGAAGATACCTATGGTGATGATCAATGGCACCCGTAACCAGGGTTTAAAAACTTCTGTCCAACTGGTTGATTGTTGTGCTTCGAGCCTGATGTCGTTATCTAAACCGGCGAGTGTTTGGTTAACCATTTCGGGGTCTTCAATTTCCATCATGATCTTGCGGCCCTGCTCGCGCCGCCCTTTGCTAATAAGCCAGCGGGGTGTTTCGGGTAAAAACAGCATCCCGATAAACAGCACAAGCGCCGGGAAAAATCCAACCAGAAACATCCATCGCCATGATGAATTGTCGGCATCGTCAGATAACCAGTAATCGGTAATGTATGATAGGAGGATGCCAATGGTTATCATGAGTTGATTGAGTGTAACCAATGCCCCACGCACACGGGCGGGCGATATTTCGGCAATGTACATGGGCACCACATACGAGGTTATACCTATGGCGATGCCGATAACTATGCGCATAATAATAAGCCAGTTAATGGATGGCGCGAAGGCACAACCAATAGCGCCTATCAAAAAGATGAACGCGTTAATAATGATCATGCCTTTACGGCCTACCCTGTCAGACAGCTTGCCACTGGCCAGCGCGCCAAGCACCGCCCCGATCAAAACTGTGGTGGTAAGCCATTCAATACTGGCATCGCTAAGATGCCAGTATTGTTTTAAAAATGGCAAAGCGCCCGAAATAACTCCCGTGTCAAACCCGAACAACAAGCCTCCTGTTGCGGCAATGATGGCAATAAGCAATACTTTTGGTTTTAGCTTCATTATATACAGTTATTAATATCCGGGATTTTGCTGGTACAACCCCTTACTAAAGTTTATTTGGTTTGTTGGGATGGGCATATACTCATCTCGCCCTTTTTGAAAATGCGCTGTTCGTAAATGCGAACGCTTTGTACTTTCTGAAGCAAAATAGCTATTCATATAGGTATCGGCAATACCCCAGCGTACCAAATCAAACAGGCGGTTACCTTCCATGGCAAACTCAAGCCTGCGCTCCTTGCGTAAAGCCTGGCGGGCGTAGGCCTGTGTCCAGGTGCAGTTTACACCGGGCTGGTAAGTAACAACATTGTAGTAGGTTGCAAAAGTGCCGTTAGCTTTTTTAAGCATGGCTGTGCTGTTGGCTGCCCGTTGCCTAACCTGGTTAATAATCGGCAAAGCTTCGGTTTCGCGGCCAAGCTCAATCAGGGCTTCGGCTTTCCATAATAATACATCGGCATAGCGTATCAGTTCCCAGTTTTTTGAGCTCGACATAAAGGGCGGGATGCGCTGGAAAGAGCCATCGTTATAAGCCGCCAGATCTTTCATGCTGGTAAAATAGCCGTAAATGGCCGGTGCACGTGCCCACGATTGCTGGTAGATAAAATCGGGCACGTATTTAAATGGGTGGCCGGGTATGCCTACTGTATGGTCAAGCCGTGGATCGAAGGTGGTATTCAAAAAATCATTCTCAGTAACCGCGTCGCTGTTGTTATAGCCATCAAACATAGGCAAACCATTTAACGAAGTCTTAAAATTATTCACCAGATCCTGACTTGGAATATGCTGCCAGCAGCAACCATACTCAATGTTCATGGGGTACGACAGCGAATGCCCCAGATCAATACGGCCAAAGGTGGTACCATCATTACGCGAGTATTGTATGGCAAAAACCGACTCGGGGCCGTTCTCAAACGCGGCCATAAAGTTCTGCCCAAAATCGGGTGCCAGGTCATATTTGCCCGATGCTATTACCGCATTGCATAGCGTTATTACCTCTTGCAGTTTGGCGGCATCAATACTTGTAACGGCATGGCTGTCATCCTGCTTATAGGCCTGGTACAAGCGCACCTTGGCCAGCATGGCATCGGCTGTAAACTTGTTTGGCCTGCCTATCTGCACCTGTGTTTCAGGCAGGTTATCTATCGCGAATTTGAACTCATCGGCTATCTTCTCCCACAATTCATCGCTGGTAATGGCTGTGTTTGATACGGTGATGTATTCTTCCTTGGGCAAATTCTCATCAAAATAAGGCACACGGTTAAACAGCGTTTTAAGCATAAAGTAATAGTAACCACGCAAAAAGCGCATTTCGCCCTGGCGGGATGCCTTTTGCGGGAATGTGGCGGCATCTAATTTATTTACACGTGCCAAAGCATCATTAACCCGGCCTATGCCATTGTAAAGTTGCGCCCACATACGGTCGGTAATGCCATTGGTTGGGCGGTTGGTTACGTATATTTCATAGTCGTTCCAGTCGTTATTATCGCCGGTACCATCGCCGCCTTTGTAGGCATCGCCACTGCGTAGGCTACCCCAAGGCCATAGGCTGTTTGATGTATGTATACTCTCGTTACCTAATGTGGCATAGGCGGCAATTACCATCTTCTCCACATTTTCAGGCGTGTTCAGGTCATCGCCCGAAACAAATCCCTGCGGGTTCTCCTCCAATGCTTTTTTGCAGGATAGGCTCAACATAAGCAAGGCCAATCCTAATAATATCTTAGTTTTCATAATTACTCGTTTTTATTGATCAGAAAGACATATCTAAACCCAGTGTTACAATAGCCGGTACCGGATACCCGTTGCCCGGATTTTCAGGATCGGCGGCTGTATACCCCTTGCTTTTGATGGTGAACAGGTTAGCGCCCTGGAAAAACACCCGCGCATTTTGAACCTTAATGGTCTTTAAAATATCCTTCAGGTTATACCCAATCTGTAAGTTGCGCAGTTTTAGGTACGAGCCGTTCTCGATGAAATAGGTAGAGGTGCGGTTCTCGTCGTTAGTATTTACCAGCGTTAAGGCAGGTATGGTTGAGCCTGAGTTTTGCGGGCTCCAGGCATTAAGGGTTCTGGCACCCCAGTTACCGCCGGGCCAAATGGAGGCAAAATCGGTATAGGTTTTATACGAGTTATACACCTGTAAACCCTGCACTCCCTGCAAAAAGGCAGCGAAATCAATATTTTTCCAACGCAGGGTTAAATTTAGGCCGTATAAAAAATCGGGGTTACCATTGGTAATGTAGGTTCTGTCGCGGTCGTTGATAACATTATCGCCATTAAGATCTTTAAAGCGAATACGACCTATACCCTTACCCGGTTGAGCCGGTGAGTTCTGCACCTGATCGGCACTGGTGAACAAGCCATCGGCCACGTAGCCAAAAATAGAATTAATGGATTGACCAACAATAATTTGATCGGTACCGTTGCCGGGATAGGCCGTATAAATTTCGGATGGCAGGTAGGTAACCTTATTCAGATACCGGCTTACGTTGGCACTGATGCCGAAGCTTACATCCGCACCTATTTGCCCATCATAATTCAGGATGGCCTCAAAACCCTTGTTTTGCATAGATGCACCGTTAAAGGTTCTGGTTCCGCCCTCGCCAATGGCGGCCAGATAGCCCGGGGTGATCAGTATGCCTGATGTGTTCTTGATAAAGTAATCAAAACTACCGGTAATGCGCTGGTTCAATAATCCGAAGTCGACACCAAAGTTTGATTCCTTAGTGGTTTCCCATTTAAGATCGGGGTTGGTTTGCTGAACCTTTACAAAGCCTGATGGTAAGGTGCCCGTGCCTGCCCCGCCAATATCATAAGCTGTACCGCCAATAAAATCGTTATTGTTTAAACCGTAAATGGCAGAGTACAGGCTGTAAGTAGCGTAATTGCCTGTTTCCTGGTTACCGGCTTCGCCATAACTGTAGCGTACTTTCAGGTCTGATATTAATTTTGAATCCTTAAGGAATGATTCCTGGCTTATTCTCCATCCTAATGAGCCTGCGGGGAAATACCCGTAACGATTGTTGGCCCCAAAGCGCGATGAGCCATCCCTGCGCAGGGTTGCCGATGCCAGGTACTTGTTGGCATAAACGTAGTTTACCTTGCCGAAAAAGGATAGCAGGGAATTTGCCGTGCCGTTACCCGCGTTATTAATGTTGGTAGTACCACGGTCAAGGTAGGCATAATCCATATTCTCAACAGCATAGCCTTGCCTTGATGCCAAAAAGTTTTGGTTAATAAACCTGATAGACTCATGACCCAATACGGCATCCAAATGGTGTTTGCCTATCTCGGTAGTATAATTAAATGTATTTTGAAAGATGAGGTTACCATCATAAGCCTGGCTGTTTTGCACCAGGTTTGATGGATCGGTAAGGAAACCGGATATGTACGATTTTCTTAAGGTACGTGTCCAGGTACCCGCATAATCAACACCATAGCTTGATTTAAAGTGCAACCCCGGCATTATCGCCAGATCGGCATAGGCATTGCCGATGATACGGCCAAAATAATTTTTATTCTGAGCGTTATCAGCAATCAGTCGTGCAGGGTTATGGCGGTCTGTCATGCCTGTTGCGGGGCCACCCCAGCCACCGCTTATGGTATGTACCGGAACTAAGGGTTGCTGTACCAAAGCGGTAAAAAGTACATCGCCATTAGGTATCAATACATTGGTAGCGTAGGTGCCGTTTAGGTTTTCGCCAATTTTTAAGCGCCCGTTTAAAAAACTATACTCGGTGTTAAGGCGCATGTTCATTTTTTTGGCGCGGCTCTCTTTTATTATGCCCTTATTATCATAATACCCGACAGAGAAGAAAGAATTGCCTTTTTCGCCGCCATTGGTAAAGGCCACATTATAGTTTTGCAGCAATGATGTTTGCGATATTTCATCATACCAATTGGTATTGGCTGATCGCATGGTTTTGGCGGCATCAATAAATTCGGGAATGATTACGCTGTTTAGTGACGGGTTATCAAAATCGCCATTCCAGTCAAACTTATATATCTGGTTATTATTGGGGTTAGTACCATCATTTACCGATGCCCGCCAGTATGCCTCGCCACGCTGATTGGCGTTAAGCATTTTTTGCTTGGTGGTGTAATACTCAATAGAACTTGAAGCATTTACATCAATACGGTGCACACCGTTCTTTGCCCGCTTGGTAGTAACGATAATTACGCCATTGGCCGCCCGCGAACCATAAATGGTAGCAGATGATGCATCCTTTAGTACTTGTATCGATTCAACATCATCCTGGTTTATCTCCTGCAAACCCCGCTTGGTGGGTATACCATCAATTACATACAGCGGATCGTTATTGCCAAGCGTGTTGATACCACGAATACGTACTGTGGCACCACCACCCGGATCGCCATTGGTGGTAATGTTAACGCCCGGTACACGGCCTTGTAATGATTTAATGGGGTTACCCTGACGCACATTCTTTATATCCGTCATGTTCACTACGGATACGGCGCCCGTAAGGTCGGCCTTTTTTTGGCTTTGGTAGCCGGTTACCACTACTTCTTCAAGGCTACCGGTATTGTACTCCATAGCTATGCTAACCGGCCCCGACGAGTTGGTTACCGTGTATACAAATGTTTGCATACCCACATAGGTGAATGATATAGTTGAGTTTAATGATGCGGCTATACTAAAACTACCCTTAGCATCGGTTGTGGTAGTAGCCTTGTCTGACTTTACGGTAACACCGCTTAAAGCCGAGTTGAGATCTTTACTGGTTACTGTACCAGTAATGTTTTTCTGCTGGGCATTGGCACCCAGCCAGAGCAACGTTATCAGGATGGGAAAAATCTTTTTCATGATTCAGGAATTATTTAGAGGTTATGGATTGGTTTTTAGAGTTTGCCTGACTGTTAAGGTGGCTTTCTCTTTAATCGTTTAAAGTGATTCATAATAGTTATGCTTAGTTAATAAATTAGATACTGAATTACTTTAAACGTTTAAAGTAATTAGTCAAAAAAAAGGTCACTCCCTGCACGACTTGCCGTAAACAAAGTCGGATTCAAGGTATATCTGGTTTATAATTTTGTTTTTATGGATCAGATCTAACAAGGCATTCACGGCCAGCTTGCCCATTTTTTCGAGCGGCTGGCGGGCATGGCTAATAGGGCAGTAAAACAGATCGAACGCTTCCGCCTCGTCAAAACTGAATACCGATACATCCTCCGGCACTTTTACCTTTTGCCGGTTTATCTCCTGCAAGCCGGTAATAGCCAGGCGATCAGTAGCAAAAAATATAGCATCGCATTTATGCTCGTGCCCTACCAGGTAATTAATAGCCTTATCAACATCAGGTTTAAATGATGTTGATTTTATCAGTTTTATAAGCTGTTCGACAGGCTCAATTCCATTATCACTCAAGGCATCAATATAACCACGTTTACGCTCATTGAGGTGAAACATAGTGGTCTGGTAGTTTATAAAGGCTATACGTGTATGGCCTTGCTTTATCAGGTAGCTTGTAGAATCATAAGCCGCCTTGTAGTTATCTATCAATATGCTATTGGCCAGCAAATTCGGGAAATTTCTATCCACCAGCACAAACGGTATCTCTGATCGTTGCAGCCTGTGTATGGCTGGTTCTGAGTTTTCGGTTGGCACCATAATCAGTCCATCAACCTGGCGGTTAACCAATACGGTAACCAGTTCATCAAACTTTTCGGCACTTTCGTTTGAGCAACCAAAAATAACGGTGAAGTTCTTTTTCTTTGCCTCAGCCTCAATAGCGCTGGTTATGCCCGAGCTGAAGCGGTAGTTAATATCGGCAACAATAAGCCCTATAGTATGGGTTTTTTGGGTTTTTAAGCTTTTGGCTATTTGATTGGGCCTATAATTTAATTCTTCGGCAGCGGCTAATATGCGTGCCGCGTTTTCTTTACTTACCTGCTTTTCTTCGGCCTGCCCGTTAAGTACATAAGATACCAACGCGGTAGAAACACCCACATGCCGGGCTATATCCTTAAGCAGAACTTTTTTCATTTTGGAGTATCGAAGATTTTAATTGGTATGATGAAGGTATATACTTTAAACGATTAAAGCAAATTATTTTTATCGAAAAATTTTATATGAGCAAGCTTAATATGGGTTCAATTAAAATCTGGCAATACCTCACACCCACTCGGTAGGCGCTTTGCCAAACTTCTTTTTAAATGAATGCGAAAAATGCGACAGGCTCTCAAACCCCAGATCGAGGTATATGGCTGATGGTTTTTTGTGGCGGCTTTCTATCAGGTGGCGGGCTTCGGTAAGTCGTTTATCTTGCAGCCAATGGCGGGGAGCCATGCCGAATATCTTTTGAAAATCGCGCTTGAAACCGGCCAAACTACGCCCCGTAAGCTGCGCGAACTTCTCGACCGGGATATTAAAGTGAAAGTTGCTGAGCATGAATTTCTCCAGGTCTATTTTATACGGTTCCGAAAAATCGAACAAAAACTCCTTCAATTCAGGCATGGCGCTAAGCAGTAATTTAACTCCTTCATTCACTTTCAGGATGCCCATCTCTGTAGCCAGCTTATCAGAGGGGTTACGCACATAAGGTATTACGGACTGAAAGTATCCCTGTAAAAAATCGTTTGATGGTATCAGGATGTTGGATGGGCCTGAATATTTCTGCTGTACTTCGATATGTTCTTCCAACGCTATTTTGCGCAGCATATCTTCCTGCAGAGAGATAACTATGGTTTCGTAATCCTCATCGGGCAATGGGGTTTTGGTGATCTGGCCCAATTGGTTCTTGCCTATCAGCAGCATCTGCCCCCTCGTCATGGAAATCTTTTGCTCTGATGTTTCCAGCGTAAAAAGACCCGACACCTGCATTACCAGGGTATTGTTTGACATAAACCCCACCTTATCCTTACGCCTGGTGGCGAGGTAGGAGTAAAATAAAATGCCCGGTATTATTTCGGCTGGATTGGTCATCAGGGTAAAGATATAAAATAGGCGGGGCTTGTGTGCAGCCCCGCCCAATAACTATCGTTGCAGATAGGTGCCGCCAAGTATGGCACCCGGCGCGAATTCAGTATTCAGGGTATTCAATTCATCAGCTATTAGCTCTATATTCATGGCCTGTATATTCTCGGTCAGGCGCGATCTGCGACTCATGCTCACCAGCGGCATAATATGCTCGCCTTGCGCATTAACCCAGGCTATGGCCAGTTGTGTTGGGGTTACTCCCCTATCCTTCGCTATTTGTTTTAATACTTCTACCTTTTCCAGATTCTTAACCAGGTTATCCCCCTGAAAGCGCGAGAAATGGTTATGATAGTCGTCAGCAGCTAACGGTGCCTTCATATCGCCGGTTAATAAACCTTCGGCTGTATTGGCAAAGGCTACTACGCCAATACCCAACTCTTTAGCGGTAGGTAAAAGGTCGCTTTCAATCTGGCGGTCGGCTAATGAATAACCGATCTCTAATGCCGTTACCGGATGTACGCTGTTGGCCTTGCGTAGCTGATCGGCAGTAATTTCAGATACACCGAGGTGGCGTACCTTACCTTCTTTTATCAGGTCGGCAACGGTACCTATCACATCTTCAACCGGTACGCTGTTATCTAAACGGCATGGCTGGTAAAGGTCGATAGTATCAATACCCAAACGCACCAGCGAGTAGTTGATGAAGTTTTTTATAGCGATAGGGCGAAGATCCAAACCCAGCCACTGACCATTGTAAAATATAGCACCGAATTTAACGCTGATAAAAGCATCATCTCTGCGGCCTTTAATGGCCTTGCCTACCAGTAATTCGTTATGACCTGCACCATAAAAATCGCCGGTGTTTAAAAAGTTGATACCACTATCAAGCGCGGCCTGAATGGTGGCAATGCTTTCGGTCTCATCATTAGTTGTGCCTCCCCATACAGATGACATGCGCATACAGCCCAAACCCAGTTTTGATACCAGCGGACCATTGTTACCCAAATTTATTTTTGTTACGTTTTCCATAGTTCTATTATATCTATTGATCAAACAAATATGGGTGGTTTTGTTCGCCTGGTATTTCGTGCATGGCTCAAATTACTTGCCTGTATGGCTCATATCTAAAATAACAATAAAGATGACTTTAATTTGAAACACACGTTTTAGAATTATATTTATGTTTGCATTGTACAACACAACATGGCACGTAGCGTAGAATTTAACGAGGAGCAAGCAATCCAAAAAGCGATGGAAGTTTTTTGGGAGAAGGGCTATAATGGCGCTTCGCTTCGCGACTTAACGGATGCCATGAAGATAAACAGCAGCAGCCTTTATAATACCATTGGCGATAAGCAGGAGCTATTTGTTCGCTGTGTTAAGCATTATACTAACATCAGGAAGAAAGACCTTCAAAACCGACTGGATAGCGATAGATCGCCATTCAGCATATTGGTGAATTATATAAACGATGCCGTATCGGTAATTATTAATGGCGATAACAGCTGTATGGCGGTTAAAAGCGCTTTCGAGGTTGCTACTAATGATCAGCGGGTTAAGGATATCCTGAAAGCCGATAGCGATTACGCTTATCAATTTTTATATTCCCTTATTAAGGATGCTATGGATCAGGGTGAAATATCGACCGACGAAGACCCTGAACTACTGGCCGACTACTTTATCAGCACCTGGACGGGGTGGTATGAATCGTACATACTGCATAAGGATGGGAATAAGATCAAAAAGATGGCCCAGTTTTTTATTAAGCAAATATCTAAGTAAAAAAATTTAAGTCTTTTTGAAACATTCAATTCAAAATTCATCTAAAGTCACAAACTATTTTGAAACAAACAATTCAGAATTACAATATATAAACAAAATGGAACAACAAATTAAAGCAGACCTGCAAGGAAAAAGAGCATTAGTAACAGGTGGCACCAAAGGTATAGGCAAAGCCATAGCCGACGAGCTGGCGCAAGCCGGTGCAACGGTTATCGTAACCGCCCGTAACCAACCTGATGACGCTACAGCTCACCACTTTATAGCGGCTGACCTTACAAATGCTGAGCAGCTATTTAAACTAACTGACGAGATCAATAACAAATTCGGAGGCATTGATATCCTGATCAATAATGTTGGCGGCCTAACTACTCCTCCGGGCGGTTTCAGTACATTAACTGATGAACATTGGGAGCAAGAATTGCAACTCAATCTAATTTCAGGTATCAGGCTCGACAGAACCTTGCTGCCTAAAATGATAGAACAAAAAACTGGTGTGATCATCCACATATCATCCGTTGCAGGTAAACAACCTTTGTGGAACCTTAATATGGCCTATGCGGTATCAAAAGCAGCGCTTAACAGCTACAGCAAATCCTTAGCAACCGAACTGGCAACCAAGGGTGTGCGTGTGCTAACCGTATCGCCGGGCGCTACTAAAACACCACCGATGGAAAAATTTATTGAGGATTATGCCGCTTCAACAGGCATTACCGTTGAGGAAGCCTTTGGCCAATTGATGGGCCAGGTAGGTGGCATACCTATGGGCCGCATGGCCGAACCGCAAGAGGTGGCCTCGCTGGTACACTTCCTGGTATCGCCTGCCGCTGCATACCTTACCGGTACCAACTACGCTATTGATGGTGGTTCGCTACCGGTAGTCGCATAAAACAAAAAACGGGCATGCTTTTAATGGCATGCCCGATTTACTATATGGGTATTAATAACTAATGCAATTTTTTTTGCAGATGATCATGTTGCCCTCCCAATAAAGTTACCCGGTTCTTCTCCTCAAAACCTATTGACAGATAAAGCTTTTTCGCTAATGGATTGCTTACCAGCAGCCCTACTGTTTTGTGGCCAAGCTCATCAGCTTTAGCTATCAACGCGTTTATTAATTGTTTGGCTATACCCTTGCCTTGTTTATCAGGCCGTACGGCTAAACAGTCAATATAATATTCGCCGCTTTGGGTTTCATCTTCGGGCACACCTTTAAAGCCGAGTTTATTGCGGATGTAGCTTAAAAACGGATTACGCAATTCATCCAACATAGCGCCATCATAAGCCAGTATCATACCGCATATACCGGTTTCATCCTCCCAAACCAAAGCATTTTGGTAGCTATACTGATTGTCCGTTTGCCCTGCAAAAAGTTCAAACAGATCAATCACAACCTGCGGATCGGTACTGTTTGCAAACCTTTCGGCCAGGCTACCCATAGCTAAAATAATAAGTCGGGCTATTGGTGGCGCATCGGCGGGTGTGGCTTGTCGTATCATATAAATGGCGTTTCAGTAAGCCACTAATATAATCACTACACTCCCATTTAGATTTTAAAACTCAATATCGGTTGTATCCGGTAACCAGCTGCCATCCAGCTTTACCGAGAAGCTCGATGTTTTGTTAAATGGATTTCCGCTTATGGTTGTGATCCTGTTTCTTTCTATCGCAAAATCATAAAAAGTGTGTGAAAACATTGGCGTTTCAGTTTCCCCCCATATTTCCAATACCAGATCTTTATAAAATACCTCATTATTGGTAGGCACATACAAATTCATTGTAAATTCGGCTTTGGCCCTATCAGCAGCAGTAAAGGCATAGTCCAGATTATAACCTTCTTCGCCCATGCTGGTCAGCGTGTATGGGCTCCAACCAAAAAATACCAGATCAGGCCATATGTCACCATTATTCATGCCGCGGGGATAAAGTTTTACCCTGCTTACATTTGCAGGAAGCTTCGGGAACTTCAACTTTATTTTACCAACAACCCTTTCAAGTGAAATATTCTCATTCAACGGGGCACCGTTAACAGCAATATCAAGCCCTTGAACAAAGGTATCACTCGCCGGTGCCCTAAAAAAGATATTGAAACGCCTTGAATCTATTGACGAGGGATTTCGGGAACCAACAATGCCTACTGTGTACTCGCCATCCGGTATATCTATCTTTATGGTTCCAAAATTAGGATCATCGGCAGTTTGATGTACACCCGGAAGATGCTCATCGGTATATCTATCGTTTACATACACATATAAATGCGATATGTGTTTAGTTAATTCGGCGCCACTCAATTCAGCTAATTTTTTGCCGTTAGATAATGACATCTCTCCCGAACTGAGGAGCAGACTATTTACATTGAATGTGACAGTGTGAGTTTTTGCGGCCGGCGAGGGATTATCCTGATTGTTGCTTTTACGGCAATTCACCAGCATAAAGCATAGTAAAACAATTACAAATTGTGCTTTTGTTTTCATGATTGATTGTGATTAAAGGTTTTAAATTATTTATTAGTTATTTTTTAACCAATACTACATTTTATTTATTTAATGCTGATTATTAAATAGTTACAAATAAATGCTCAATATTTGGCCTGCTAACCATCAACCTATACAACTTTGGGGCATATCATTAAAACCGTATTAAAGCCCATAAAAAAGCCGCCTCGTAAAATCAATTACGAGGCGGCTTTTGCTGATCATTTAACCGGTTTATATAGCCGGGTTCTCTGAATATTTTTTCCACAGATCTTCTACCGAATAACCTGTTATATCTTTCCAGGTATTATCGTTATAAGCATGTCTGCGCATTACATCGTCAAGTTTTTTTACGGTGCCTTTTTTAACCTTGGCTTCTATCCAGGCTAAAAAGCGGGCGGTTATGCGGTAGCTGTTATCGTATTTTTGGGTGGCTTTGTATTCGGGCAATGTCCAATTACCGGCGGCATTGGCTATACCGAATTTGTAGCGTGCATAATCAGCAATACCTTCGGTTACCCACCAAGGGCCATTGGTTTCGCCATAGCCTTGTACAATATGCATCACCTCGTGGGTTACTACATCAATATCGGTCTTGTGCTTGGTCATGTACTCGGCGCTGAAGACCACCTTGCCATCGCCTGTAGCGGCAACACCGTGGTAAGCGGTATCAATAAAAAAGGTTACCACCTTATCGGTATTCTTGTTATACTCTTTAGATAGTTTAGGGTAAACAATAAAAAATGTGTTGATCAGCTTTTGGGTAAGCTCCTTATCAAAATTTTCGTCGTTACCCGAAACAATTAGCGTGTAACCGTTTTTCTTTAGCGTATCAATGCCGCCTGCAAAACTATTTGCAGATGCAAAGATCATGACTGATAATGCAAGTAATATTATTTTTTTCATGTTTGTTTGGTGATTGTGATCGTTAAATAATGGCTAATATAAATAAACATAAAACGTTTTATCAATTATCAACAGAATATTACATTGGCTGATAATTGAGTGGCTGCAATATCATAAATAATTTATAAATAACAGGATGTACAAAATTTTTGAAACCGAACTCAAGGTAAGGCCCGATGATATTGACATGTACCAGCATGTACACAACAGCAAGTATTTTGACTATGTGCTTGCCGCCCGTTATGAGCAAATGGACGTAAACTACGGCATGAGCATGGAAACCTTTATGCAACGCGGCTTTGGCTGGCTGGTGCAAACCGTATACATCAACTATAAACGAGCCTTAAAAATGGGCGATATATTTATTGTACGTACCGGTATTGAGGATATTAATAACCGGAATTGCCGGGTAAAATTCAGCATTCTTAACAAGTCTACCGGCAAGGAAAGCTGCGATGGCTGGTTTGATTTTGTACTGATAGATATCAACACCAACCGCGGCGTGCAAATACCGGCTGATGTAATTGAGCACTACACCCGCTTTACGGCATAAAAAAACGCATGGCCTTTTGGGGCCATGCGCTACCATCACTCTTTTAACGAGCCACTTGCACTATTTTTGGCGTCGTTAAACTCTTTTAATCCTCGTCCCAGCCCCTTCATTAGTTCCGGTAATTTTTTGCCGCCGAACAGCAGCATTATTACCACAACTATTACTATTAATTCAGGCGTTCCCAAACCGCTCATATGTTCTTTGTTTGATCAAATGTAATACACATTTATTGCCCCTTAAAGCGAGTATAGATGAACAGGCCGAATGTACCGACGAATAACCCATACAAATAGACATCAACAAAAAAGGCGGTAGTTAAACTACCGCCTTTGCTATATCGTATAAAAATTATCTGATTAGTTACCCAGTTCGGACATGAACTTGATACGCATCAATTGTACTTCTTCGTAAGTATAATCATCGGCACCTAATTCAACCAGGGCATTGTCTATCGAGTCAACCTCGGCTGTTTTAAAGTAGTCGAACACCTCGTCCTGCTTATCCTCGTCCATTACCTCATCAATGTAATAATCAAGGTTAAGTTTGGTACCCGAGTTAACAATTGATTCTACCTCGCGAAGTATCTCCTCGTAGGTTAAGCCTTTTGATGCGGCTATATCCTCAAGGTTAAGGTGCCTGTCAATATTCTGGATGATGTAAACCTTAAGCGCTGATTTATTGGCCGCGCTTTTGATCACCATATCAACCGGGCGGTCAATATCGTTATCCTCTACATATTTTTTGATCAGCTCAATAACAGGCGCACCAAACTTCATGGCCTTACCTGCACCAACGCCCGATATTTGTTTCAGCTCATCTATCGATACCGGGTAATGCGTACACATTTCCTCCAGCGATGGGTCCTGGAATACAACAAACGGCGGCAGGCTTTTTTGCTTGGCTATCTTTTTACGCAGATCCTTCAACATTTGCAGCAATTGCGTATCTAACGCGCCTCCACCCTGCTTTGGTCCGTCCTCGTTATCGTCATCATCAGCAGCCTCAATAACCCTGTTTATCAGGAACCTGATACTGTAAGGATTATCAATAAAATTGGCCCCCTTTTCGGTAATGCGCAACAAACCATACTGATCAATATCCTTTGACAGAAAATCATCCAGCAAAGCCTGCCTTAATACCGAGTTCCAAAGGTTTTCACCATCCTCTTTACCTGAATTAAAGTACGACAGGTTATCGTGCCCGTAGTTGCGTACCTGCGGATTATCGGCACCTATCAGTATATCGATAATGTAACGGTCGTCAAACTTCTCACCCAGGTGCTTGATCAGGCTGAGTGCTTTATGCAGATGAGCCTCGGCATCAAAAAAGGTTTTTGGCGCGCAGCAATTATCGCACATGCTGCTGCAATTGCTTTCGTCAAAGCTCTCGCCAAAGTAATGCAGTATCTGTTTACGGCGGCAAACTGATGATTCGGCATAATCTATCACCTCTTTCAGTATCTGCGTGCCTATCTCACGTTCAGATACCGGCTTATCCTTCATAAATTTCTGAAGCTTATCGATATCCTTTTGCGAGTAGAACGATACGCACACCCCCTCGCCACCATCACGCCCGGCTCTACCGGTTTCCTGGTAGTAGCCTTCCATGCTCTTTGGCACATCGTGGTGTATTACGTATCTAACATCGGGTTTATCAATACCCATACCGAAGGCTATGGTAGCTACAATAACGTCAACATCTTCCATCAGGAATTTATCCTGCGTATCGGCACGTACCTTGGCATCAAGGCCCGCGTGGTAAGGCAGGGCACGTATGCCGTTAAGGTTTAATACTTCAGCAACTTCCTCCACCTTTTTACGGCTAAGGCAATATATAATACCCGATTTACCGGTATTTTGCTTAACAAATTTTACTATCTCCTTAATTACATTGCGCTTGGCGCGTACTTCGTAAAAAAGGTTGGTACGGTTAAATGATGATTTATAAACCGTAGCATTATTCATTTGCAGGTTTTTCTGAATATCGTGCTGTACCTTTGGCGTAGCCGTGGCGGTAAGTGCGATGATCGGGATGTTCTCACCGATATTGCTGATCACCTGCCTGATCTTGCGGTACTCGGGGCGAAAATCATGGCCCCACTCTGATATACAGTGTGCTTCGTCAACCGCTACGAATGATACATGGTTGAGGCGCAAAAAATCGATATTCTCTTGTTTGGTCAATGATTCGGGCGCAACGTACAAAAGCTTGGTTTTGCCGCCCAAAACATCCTCTTTTACACGGGCTATATCAGCCTTGGTAAGTGATGAATTTAAAAAGTGCGCAATGCTGTCTGATCCGCCGAAAGCACGAAGCTGATCGACCTGATTTTTCATTAACGCGATTAGTGGTGAAATTACAATGGCGGTGCCATCGCTCATGAGTGCAGGCAACTGGTAACACATTGATTTACCGCCACCTGTTGGCATAATAACAAACGTATCCCTCCCGGCTAATATATTGGTAATAATTGCCTCCTGGTCGCCCTTAAAATTATCGAATCCAAAGAAATTTTGAAGATTATCAAAAAGCGACTTCTTAGTCTCTATCATTATTTGTTGAGTGCTTGAAAAATAAAAGTTCAAAATAACAAATTATTTTATAAATAGATTAGCTGAAAACCAAAATTTTATACAATTATGATTAATTTATTAAAAACAATTTGTTTACTTACGGTTTATTAAAACCGGTGTTGTTTTTTGAATAATTAACGCAGATTTTGCAAATAATTGTTCACTTTTACGCAGCACGTCACATTTAACTATATCAACCTTTTCAATGAACAGTAACTACTATGCCATTATAATGGCCGGCGGCATCGGAAGCCGTTTTTGGCCCATAAGCAGAACTTCATACCCTAAACAATTTATTGACATATTAGGCACCGGCAAAACTCTTATACAAAACACATACGATCGTTTTTTAAAAGTTTGCCCTAAAGAAAATATTTACGTTGTTACCAACGAGAACTACGCCGACATTGTAAAAGAACAATTGCCCGACATGGGCGACAACCAGATACTTACCGAGCCGGTAATGCGTAATACCGCTCCTTGCGTGGCCTACGGTTGTTTTAAAATAGAAAGAATCAATCCTGATGCCGCGATTGTTGTAGCCCCTTCAGATCACTTGATATTGGACGAGGCCGCATTTATCAACTCTATCGAAAAATCGCTGCAAACAGCCACACAGCATCAATGCCTGGTTACTTTAGGTATTAAGCCATCAAGACCTGATACCGGTTACGGGTACATACAGTTTACCGATAACGTTATAGATACCGACTTCCATAAGGTTAAAACCTTTACCGAGAAACCTAATATTGAGCTTGCCCGTACCTTTATGCAAAGCGGCGAGTTTTTATGGAATGCCGGTATTTTCATTTGGTCGGCAAAAGCAATTGTAAAGGCATTCGGCAGCTACCTGCCTGATATGTATGATATTTTCGCAGACGCCCGTTCGGTTTATAATACAGATGATGAACGCCGTTATGTAGGCACTGCTTATCAGCGTTGTACCAATATATCTATCGACTATGGTATTATGGAGAAGGCTGATAATGTATACGTATTGCCTTCGGAGTTCGGGTGGTCTGACCTGGGTACCTGGGCCTCTATATACGAGTTGGCTGATAAGGATTATGTAGGCAACGCCGTTATACCGGCAGAGAAGGTGATTATGTACGATTCATCAAACTGTATGGTTAACGTACCTGATGAAAAGCTGGTGATATTGCAAGGCCTGCACGATTACATTGTAGTTGAATCAAACAACACCCTGCTGATCTGCCCGCGCGATCAGGAGCAAAATGTTAAGCAGGTAGTTGCCGATGTTAAACAAAAATTCGGTACAAAATACATTTAAGCATCACAGCTAAATACTATAAACCAAGAAAGGCCCGCGATAAATATCACGGGCCTTTCTTGTTCTTATTTAAGTATCGGTTATTACAAACCGAAACCGTAAGCTACACGCAGACCAACTGCACCGTAGTTATTGCTTTGGCCAGAGAAGTTTTCATACTTCACACCAAAATCCCAATGTTTATCGGCCCAACCAAGCGCTGGTGATAATAATAATTTAGTGTTACCACCTTCTGCTGTTTCAAAACCGGCACCGGCTTCGGCACCTACATACAGGTTATCAGTAAAGAATGATTTAATACCTATTTTAACCGGTACTATACCTATATCTGATCCGCCCAAGTCAGAGATCTCCTCTTTGGCAAAAAAGTTATAGTAACCTGATGTTAAGGTTAATGCTAAATTATCGGCAACACCATATTGTAAACGTGCAGTACCACCTAATTGAAAGTTACTGTAATCTTTAGCGTTACCGGTTGGTAAACCAGCTTCAACACCGAAACCTAAACGCCATGCGCTTTTTTCGTTAGTTTGGGCTTTAACATCTGTAGTTCCTAAGAATAATGCTACAGCAGTTACTGCTGAGGCTATTAGTTTTGTTGAATTTTTCATTTTCTGTTGTGATGTTTTGTAAATAAATTTCAGATTCACAACAAGGCTTTTACAAATACGTTGCCAAAGCACGTTAAAAAGGCGTTTTAACACGCTTTATATATGCTATTATATAATGCAAAGGCACTGATAACAAATAACATCGGCTTTACACATGGCGTATATATTACACAGATATTGCAAGCATATATTTCTATCAAATCAGCAATATTAAAAGTATTAATTAGGCTACAATATGTCCGTTTATATTGACAATTTCACATAATTTTCATTTATCACAAGCGTAATAAAATCTATTAAAATATATTATTTGTATATGGCACCAACAAAAAAACGCCCGGTATATGCCGGGCGTTTTTTAATATATAATTTCATGATATTTTATTCCTCGTCATGATCCGGGTCTGGTTTGTAAGTAGCTTCAAGCTCGGCAAGTTTTTCTTTACCATAAGCCATACGGGTAATTACATAGTACAATACCGGTACAATAAATATTGCCAGCGCTGTTGCCGAAAGCATACCACCAAACACCGTCCAACCGATAGTTTTACGTGATACCGCGCCCGCGCCGGATGCGAACAATAACGGCAGGATACCCAGGATGAACGCCATTGACGTCATCACTATCGGGCGTAAACGCAGGCGTACTGCCTCCAACGTGGCCTTTTCGAGATTCATACCGCGGTCAACACGTTCCTTGGCAAACTCTACGATCAGGATAGCATTCTTGGCCGCCAAACCGATCAGCGTGATCAAACCAATCTGCGCGTAAACGTTATTGGTAAGTGTTGGCTGGAAACTTAGGAACAATATAGCCCCGAACGCGCCCAGCGGTACCGCTAACAGTACCGAGAATGGTACCGACCAGCTCTCGTACAATGCAGCCAGGAACAGGAATACGAAGCCGATTGACAGGGCGAAGATATATATACTCTTTGATCCTGACAGTATCTCCTCACGGCTTAGGCCCGAAAACTCGTAACCATAACCTTGAGGCAGGGTTTGAGCCGCAACCTCTTGTAAAGCCTTAATAGCGTCGCCACTGCTGTATCCCGGCTTGGTGCTACCATTTATCTCTGCCGAACGGAACAGGTTATAGTGCGATATAAGCGGCGCGTTCTCAATAACCTTATATGAGGTTAATGTACTTAATGGCACCATGCCCCCTGCCCTGTTGCGTACAAAGTACTGGCCTATGTTGTTAATGCTTGTACGGTAGTTTGTATCGGCCTGAGCCAGTACCCTAAAGTTACGGCCGTAGATGGTAAAATCGTTAATATAGGTACTACCCATGTAGGTTTGCAGCGCGCTGTTAACGTCGCTTATCTGTACGCCGAGCTTTTTAGCCTTTTCACGATCGATAGTTAACTGATATGCCGGTGTACGTGCGGTAAAGAATGAGAATGCACGGGCAATCTCCGGACGGGCGTTAACCGCGCCAACAAATGTTTGCAGGGTTTTCTCAAAGTTCTTGATATCACCACCTGCTTCACGCTCCTGTAATATGAACGAGAAACCACCAGTGTTACCCAAACCCGGAATTGCCGGAGGCGATATTACTACCACGCTGGCTTCCTTAAATTTAGCCGATAGCTTTTGTTGCAGCATACCTACTAATGATTCCAGCTTATCTGCCTCCTCCTTACGTTCATCCCAAGGCTTAAGCTGTACGAAGATGGTGGCACTGTTTGATTTGGTAGCGAAGTTAATAGCATTCAAACCACCCAAAGCCGCGTAGTGCTTAATAGCAGGTACGCTGTCAAGTGTTTTCATCATGCCACGCAATACATCAACAGTACGCTCGGTTGATGAACCTTCAGGTAAATCGTAAGTTACGAATATACGTCCCTCATCCTCCAGCGGGATAAAGCCTGCCGGTTTACTGCGGAACAGAAATACAGTACCTACTATAATGGCGATCAGCACAAACATCACGAATTTTGAGTGTTTGATACCTTTATCAACCGCGTTTCTGTAGCGGCCGGTAATCCTATCGAACCAGGAGTTGAATTTGTAAAAGAACTTATCTAAACCGCCTGATTTTTCATCTATTTTATGCGGACGAAGGATAAGTGTACATAATGCCGGCGTTAATGACAAGGCCACGAATGCCGAGATCAGTACCGAGATAGCGATAGTGATAGCGAACTGCTGATACAATCTACCTACTATACCCGGAATAAAGCCTACCGGAACAAACACCGCCGCCAAAATTAATGCGATGGCTATTACCGGTGCCGATATATCGCGCATGGCATGTACGGTAGCTTCTTTAGGCGACATGCCCTTTTCATCCATATAATGCTGCACAGCCTCCACCACAACGATGGCATCATCCACCACAATACCAATTGCGAGTACGAAACCAAATAGCGTAAGTGTATTAATGGTAAAGCCTAATGGTATAAAGAAGATAAACGTACCCACAATAGATACCGGGATTGCCAGTACAGGGATAAGCGTAGTACGCCAGCTTTGCAGGAATAGGAATACCACCACAATTACCAGCACAAGGGCTATAACTAAAGTTTCAATAACCTCATCTAACGATACCTTTACCACGGTTACCGACTCAAACGGAACCACATAGTCAACATCATTCGGGAAGGTTTTTTTCAGTTGCTCCATAGTTTCAGTAACATTATCGGCTGTTTCGATAGCGTTACTGCCGGGTGCCTGGTAAATCAGCAGGTATGATGCCCTTTTGTTATCAACAAATGAGTTACCGGCATAATTGTATTTACCCAATTGTACACGGGCCACATCTTTTAAATGCACCACCGCGCCATTTTCGGGCTGTGTTTTTACTACGATGTTCTCAAACTCCTCGGGCTTAACCAAACGGCCTTTTACCAGCACGGTGTACTCAAAGGTTTGCCCCTTCATTTGCGGGGTGGCACCTACGGTACCCGCGGCAACCTGCGCGTTCTGCTCCTGCAAAGCGGCAGTAACATCAGCGGCAGACATGCCCAGGGCAGCCAGCTTATCAGGCTTTAGCCATATACGCATACTAAAGTCATCGGCACGGGTAAACACGTCACCCACACCTTTGGTACGCAAAAGCGCGTCTTTTATAAATACGTTGGCATAGTTATCAGTAAAGGTTACATCGTGTGTGCCTTTTGGCGAAAACAAGGCCACCAGCATCAGGATGCTGGGGTTACGTTTACGTACCACCAAACCTAAACGCTGTACCTCCTGCGGTAAGGTTGGCTGGGCTATACCCACACGGTTTTGCACGTCTAACGCGGCAATATTAATATCGGTACCTACTTCAAAGTTAACGGTCATGGTCATTTGGCCGTTGCTGGTACTGTTACTTTGCAGGTAGGTCATGCCCGGTGTACCGTTTACTTGTACCTCAACAGGTGTGGCCACCGTTTGCTCAACCGTGAGCGCGTCGGCGCCGGTATAGTTACCGGTAACCTGCACGGTAGGCGGTGTAATTTCGGGGTACTGTGCAATAGGCAGATTGCTGATTGCCAGTGTACCCACTACAAGTATCACTAATGATATTACAATGGCCGTAACCGGTCGTCGTATAAAGGTTTCTGCTATCATTCTTTTATTAAAGTTTCGTTGGCGCGGCTTTTAAATACCGCGACGTCTTTTTTCCAAATAGGTGTTGATGTAAGGCCGAATTATTTAGCAGCGGCTTTGCCTTGTGCAGCAGGTTGTGCAGGCGCGGCTGTAGTTACTTTACTGCTATCGCGCAGGCGTTGTATACCTTCGGTAATTACCTTATCGCCCTCGTTAATGCCATTAAGCACAATAACATCAGCATTAACACGCGGACCAAGCGTTACCTTGTGTTGCAGCGCGATGCTATCCTGCGCGGTAAATACAAAGAACTCACCCATTTGCTCAACTACCGCTTTGTAAGGTATTTGTATACGATCGCCCGAGTCATTGTTCAACACCTGCAATACACCGCTCATGCCATCCTTTAACTCCTTATTAGGGTTAGGAAACTGTATTCTTACAATAGTGCTACCTGTTTGGTTGTTCACACCGCGGTCAACAGCCAGTATTTTACCTTTGCTACCATACATCTGGCCGTTTGGCAGTTGCAGTTTAAAGGTGCTGTCGGTACTGCTTTTCATCAATTTATAAAACCTGTCAAGCTGCTGCTCGTTGATCACCACATCAATACCTACCGGATTTTCGGCCGAGATGGTATTTAATAAGGTGGTACCCGGCGTAACCTGAGCACCCAAACGTACTTGTGATATACCTATACGGCCTGTGAATGGCGCTGTAATGGTAGCGTACGACAGATCGGTACGTGCCGACTCTAAAGCCGCGTTAGCTACAGCAACCTGGCTCTTAGCGGTTTCGTAAGCAGCAGATGCCTGATCAACCGTTTGACGGGCAACGGCATCATTCTTTAATAACATATTGTAACGATCAATATCCTTTTGGGCCTTTAGCAAGTTAGCTTTAGCGCTAAGCACGTTGGCTTGTGCCTGCTGATAGGCTGCCAGGTATTTACGACGGTCAATCTCATACAAAGCTTTCCCTTTTTCAACTACCTCGCCTTCTTTAAAAAAGATACCGGTTATAAAGCCCGATACCTGGCTGCGCAGTTCAACGGTATTAAGTGCTACCACTATACCCTGAAAATTATCATAATAAGCGGCGGGCGTTTTTTTGGCTTCAACAACGCTTATTGAAGTTGCCGGCGGTGGGCCTGCCTGCTGCTGTTTGCTACCACAAGCCGACCAAGTTAATGTGGCGGTTACAGCCAACACGTATATACTGGTGTGTTTCATATTCAGGGTTTAGTTTTGTTGTGCAGATATGTTTCCTAATGATCGTTCAAGATCGATCTTGCTTGACAATACCTGGAACAATGCGTTATAATAATTTAATTGTGCTGTTCTTAAGTCTGTTTGCGATACAATAACATCGAGGTATGTTTTAATACCCTCGCGGTATTGCAGGCTTACTACGTTGTATACATCGCGGGCCAAATCAACATTCTCCTTAACCAGTTGCCAGGCAGTGTAGTTACTTTTATAGTTGGCTAATGCCTGTACATACTCGGTATTTATGCTGTTTTGCGTGTTTTGAATGTCGAGGTCAACCCTTTCTTCCTGCAAGCGGGCTTTACGCAGGTTTTGTATACGGCGGGTTCCCTGAAATAATGGGATGCTTAATGACAAGCCTACATATCCGTTAGGAAAACTATTATTATACAAATTTGACAAGCTGCTGCTGGCATAAATAAGGTTATATGTACCCACTGCCGAAAGTGATGGTAAAAAGCCCCATTTGTAGTAGCTTACATTTAAGTTTTGCAATGTTTTTTGGCTTTGCAGCATACGGTATTCAACACGTTTGGTAACATCCAGTGTTTGGTTGGTATCAATAGCGGCTTCGCTTTCAAAGCGGGTTGAATCATATTGTAAACTCAACTGGTTGCCTGCGCTTAAACCCATTAGCTGTTTCAGGTAAGCTTCGCGGCTTTTAATAGCCTCGGTTAACTGCTTACGGTTTGACATGGAATTGTTAAGCGCGATGGTGGCCTGTTTGTAGTCGATCTTGTCGGACACGCCGGCATCATACTTGTTGCGGGCATCCTTTAAGCTGCGCTGCAACCTTATAATATCCTCGTTGGTTATATTAAGTTGCCTTTGCGATAGCAGTACATCATAAAATGCCTTGCTAACGTCGGATACCAGGTTGATGCGTACACTCTCGTTGTTCTGTTTATAGTATTGCCTTGAGAAACGTGAAGCACGTGAAGCGAGCAATACATCATTATTATACAAGGCCTGATTTACCTGCACGCCAAGTATCGACAGGTTTTTGATGCTATTTTGCAAAACACTACCCGGTACGTTGGCCGAGTTGGCGTTTGGCCCGCCCTCGTAATAGTGTTGCAACTGGCCTGTACCTGTTGCTTGCGGCAGCCATCCGGCAAGGCCAATCCGAATGTCGCGTTCGTTGATGCTTTCATCAATGGAGGCTTGTTTGGCTGTTGGCTGGTTGCGCAGGGCAAAATCAATACACTGTTGCAACGATACGTTACCCGATATACTATCGGCCCGGGGCTGCGTTTGGGCATAAGCACCCGAAACAGTTATTATATTAAATAATAAGATGTAAACTCTCTTCATAAAAATATGAGCGCGGTGTGATGTGTTAAATATTCGGGCAAAAATTCTATATAATTACCAATATTTCAGGTATACATTGCGAATATGTTATTTAAATGACTATTTTTTTGTTAATAACAATTTTTTTACGTAAAGGTTCGGTTACACATATAAGTATATATGATTTTTATAGTTATATAAGTCGACACACCAATAACTTACTATTTGCAAAATTTTGACACTGTTTAAATAAAAAATTTAATTACTTTGCCTTTTAGATTTTAAAAGATCGAAGGAATAGGCTGTGTAAAAAAATTTACATCCGAAAGTTATCGGGATATGGCTTATTCATATTATTTTTACAAAAAATTTAAGCAGGCTTAATGCATGGGTAAAAAACTACATCAAAAAATTGCTCAGTTCCAGGATGCGAATATGATCAGGGAGAAGGGTCTGTATCCTTTTTTCAGACCGATAGAATCAGGGCAGGATACTGAAGTTATTATTAATAATCAACGTGTACTCATGTTTGGGTCAAACTCTTATTTGGGTTTAACCAACCATCCTAAAATCAAAGAAGCATCAAAAAAGGCTATCGATAAGTATGGTACCGGCTGTGCGGGTTCACGTTTTTTGAACGGAACGCTTGATATTCATATCGAGTTGGAGAACAGGCTTGCAAGTTATGTAGGCAAAGAGGCGGCAGTGTTATTTAGTACTGGTTTCCAGGTTAACCTGGGTGTACTATCGTGCATTACCGGCCGTAACGATTATTTAATATTAGACGAATACGATCACGCCTCATTAATTGACGGCAGCCGTCTTTCATTCTCAAAGGTTATAAAATACGCCCACAATGATATGGGCGACCTGCAACGCAAATTAAGCCTGCTGCCCGAAGAAGCGGTAAAGGTTATTGTTGTTGACGGTATCTTCAGCATGGAAGGTGACATTGTTAAGTTGCCTGAAATTGTAAGACTGGCCGATGAGTATGGCGCCAACATTATGGTTGATGACGCGCACAGCTTAGGCGTTATAGGCGAGAATGGTTCAGGTACCGCATCACACTTTGGGTTAACTGATGAGGTTGACCTGATCATGAGCACATTCAGCAAATCACTGGCATCATTAGGTGGTTTTATTGCTGCTGATTATGACACTATTGATTACCTGAAACACCGCGCACGTTCATTAATGTTCAGCGCGAGCATGACACCGGGATCAGTAGCGAGCGTTATTGCCGCTTTAGATATTATCGAATCAGAACCGGAGCGTATCACCAAACTTTGGGATAATACTAACTACGCGAAACGTTTGTTAACTGAAGAAGGCTTTGATATAGGCGCGTCAGAAAGCCCTATCCTGCCTATCTACATTCGTGATAACGATAAAACATTCCTGGTTACTAACCAGCTGCAACGTAACGGTATATTTGTTAATCCGGTGGTATCGCCAGCGGTGCCTTCAGATTCATCGCTGCTGCGTTTCTCGCTTATGGCCACACACACGTTTGACCAGATTGACGAGGCGGTTGAGAAGATAGCGAAAGCCTTTAAAGATGTTGGTGTAACAGCCGTTAAAGAAAACATCTAACAAAAAATTGCCCGAGCATAATAATAAGGTACACAAAACAGTGTACCTTATTTAATTATAACCACACCAAAAACATGAGCCACGTTACCGCGGTCAAAACAAAAAAAGAGCTTGCCAACTTTATTGATTTCCCTCATGAGTTGCATAAGAATGACCCGAACTATGTTCCGGAATTGTTCATAGCTCAAAAGGATCTGTTAACCACGCATCCTTTTTTAAAACATTCGTCAATACAGCCGTTTTTGGCATTTGATGGCAGCGGTAAAATTGTTGGTCGTATTGCTGCCATATTCAACACCAACCACAACAACTTTAACAATGCCAGCGATGGCTTTTTTGGTTTTTTTGATTGCGTGAATGATCAGGCAGTGGCTAACTCATTGTTTGAGGCCGCCACCGCATGGCTTAAGGAAAAAGGCGCTACCAAACTGGTTGGCCCGGCAAACCCATCAACTAACGAAACCTGTGGCTTATTGGTTAAGGGCTTTGATTCGCCACCATTAGTGATGATGCCATACAATCCGCAATATTATATGGATCTGTTTGCCAATGCAGGCTTAAGCAAACAGGTTGACCTGTTTGCTTACAGCTGGAAAGGCAATGCTTATAACGATAAGGCAGTGAAAATGCTCGACCTACTTCAAGGCCGTTTAAAGCGCAATAACATTACCATCCGTAATATCAACCTTCAAAACTTTAAGCAAGAGGCAGCTGCCCTGCGCGAGGTATATAATAAGGCATGGGATAAAAACCTTGGCTTTTTCCCGATGACAAACGAGGAGTTTGATTACACCGCCAAGGATCTGAAAATGATACTTGACCCTGCTTTTGCCGTATTAGCCGAGCAGGACGGTAAAATTGTAGGTTTCGGCGTTGCAATACCCGATCTGAACCAGATACTGCGTACCATTAAAAAGGGTCGCTTATTACCGACCGGTATCTTTAAGTTATTACTGAATAAAAGTAAGATCAAAGGTATCCGCATTATGCTTTTAGGCGTTGTAGATGGGTACCGCAAAATGGGTATAGAAGCCTGTTTGTATGGCGAAATAATGCGTGCCTACACTCAAAAAAACATGGATTACGCCGAGGCCAGCTGGACATTAGAACATAATGATATGGTGAACCGTGCTATTGAAGCTATAGGTGGCGAGCAATACAAAACCTACAGAATATACGAGAAAACTATATGAGAGAAAAGGTTTTAATAACCGGTGCCAGCGGATTTGTGGGTTACCATTTAATAAACGAAGCTATAAAGAACAATCTTGAGGTTTATGCCGCCATACGCAAAAGCAGCAGCATTGATCATCTTAAGGATTTAGATATTAAATACGTTTACCCCAACTTTAAGGATCAGGATTCGCTTACACAGTTATTGAAAGATAACGGCATTAACTACATTATTCACGCGGCTGGGGCTACCAAGGCGCGTTCGCAAAGCGAGTATGATACCATTAATGCTACATACACCGTTAACCTGGCTAAAGCGGCTATAAACGCAGGGGAGCAATTTAAAAAGCTGGTGTTAATTAGCAGCCTGGCAGCGGTTGGCCCTATCAACACGCTTAACGGTATTATTACTAATGATACCATGCCTAACCCTGTTACCGCATATGGCCGCAGTAAACTGGCGGCTGAGGAACAGCTTAAAGCAATACCCGGCTTAAACTATACTATACTAAGGCCTACTGCCGTATATGGCCCACGCGATAAGGATATTTTTATATTTTTTAAACAGGTGGTTAATGGGCTTGAGCCATACATAGGCAATAAAGCACAAAAATTAACCTTTATATATGTAACGGATCTGGCTGAAGTGAGCGTGAAAGCGCTGTTTGCCGGTAGCGGAAAAACGTATATTATAAGCGACGGGAATTTTTACAGCCGGTATGAATTAGGTAATATTACAAAAAGTGTATTAAATTTGAAGGCTATAAAGTTTCATCTTCCTGTAAATTTAGTAAAAGTAATAGCCGCAATTGCCGAAAAAGTAAGTTCTTTGAGCAATAAAGCTTCGGCATTAAATATTGAGAAATTAAAAGAGTTAACCGCCGCCAACTGGAACTGCGAAATTGAACAGGCGAAACATGACCTGGGTTTTTATCCTAAACATGACCTCGACGCGGGATTAACTGAAACGTTAAATTGGTATAAAGCAAATAACTGGCTTTAGCCCTCTTATAAATAAATAGTACAATAAATGAAACACAACATTAAACCTGCTGAGGGTAAATTAGGTATCCTCCTGCCGGGCTTAGGCGCGGTGGCCACAACAATGATCGCGGGTGTTGAGTCCGTAAAAAAAGGCTTAACTCAACCTATTGGTTCACTAACACAAATGGGCACTATACGTTTAGGTAAAAGAACTGAGAACCGCAGGCCAAAGATCAAAGATTTTGTTCCACTGGCTGACCTGAATGACATTGTTTGGGGCGGTTGGGACGTTTACTCTGATAACGTATACGAGGCTGCAAGCCACGCGCAAGTATTAGAGCGTCATCACATTGAAGGTGTAAAAGAGCAACTACAGGCCATTAAGCCTATGAAAGCTGCTTTTGACCGCGACTATGCCCGTAACCTTGACGGTACTTACATTAAAACCGGTACCCGTTGGGAAATGGCTCAGGAACTGATGGCAGACATCACCAACTTTAAAGAAACTCATGGCCTTGACCGTGTAGTTATCGTTTGGTGTGCTTCAACTGAAGTTTTCTTTGAGGCCAGCGAAATCCACAGCACTTTAGAGAAATTTGAAGAAGCCCTTAAAGCTGATGATAAACGCATCGCTCCAAGTATGCTTTACGCTTACGCGGCCCTTAAATTAGGCGTGCCTTTCGCTAATGGTGCTCCTAACTTAACAGTTGATATTCCGGCAATGGTTGAGCTATCTAAATTAACAGGTACTCCAATTGCAGGTAAAGACTTTAAAACCGGTCAAACTTTGGTTAAAACCATCCTTGCACCAGGTTTAGCTACCCGTTCATTAGGTGTTAGCGGCTGGTTCTCAACCAACATTTTGGGTAACCGCGATGGTTTGGTACTTGACGCTCCTGAGAACTTCAAAACTAAAGAAGTATCAAAAGGTGGTGTATTAGAGGATATCCTGAACGCTGACGATCAGCCTGAACTGTACGGTGATCTTTACCACAAGATCCGCATTAACTACTACCCTCCTCACGGCGATAACAAAGAGAGCTGGGATAACATCGACATCTTCGGTTGGATGGGTTACAAAATGCAGATCAAGATCAACTTCCTTTGCCGCGACTCAATCCTTGCTGCACCGGTTGCGCTTGACTTGGCCCTGTTCAGCGATTTTGCTAAACGTGCCGGCATGAGCGGTATCCAGGAGTGGTTATCATTCTACCTGAAAAGCCCGCAAACTGCACCAGGCTTACCGGCTGAGAATGACATCTTCAAGCAATTGATCAAATTGGAAAACACCCTGCGTTACCTGATGGGTGAAGACCTGATCACCCACTTAGGGCTTGATTACTACGAAGAATTAGTTGAAGCTGAAAATTAATAACAGCCTTTAACATACATAAAGCCCGGTTACAGCATATGTTGTAACCGGGCTTTTTTATCATATTTGTATTTTGTAACAAAAGCGCCCTTTTATAATTCCATAAGGGTATTGATATATTTAACAATAACTGGCACAATTATAGCACAGGCAAATTATTGTTTTATAGCTATTTATAGTTTAATTTTGGTATGGCAACATTTGTAAAGGCGCAAGCCTCCTCATTGATCTCGACCGCGGTTGATTACTTGATGACATTTGTATGCAATCACTTTTTTCATTTCTGGTACATATATTCAAATTTTACCGGGACTGTTGCCGGTGGTGTAACCAATTTTTTATTAGGCCGTATATGGGTTTTTCATGCACGTGAAAAAAAAGCACCCGGGCAGGCTATAAAATACATACTTGTTTGGACAGGCAACCTGTTGCTCAATAACGGTGGTGTATTTTTATTTGTGCATTATTTAAGCGTTGATAAATATATATCAAAGGCCATAGTATCATTAATAGTTGGCTTTAGTTACAATTATTTTATGCAGAAGAAATTTGTTTTTGCATAGAATACCTAATACATAAATGAATATAAACACACCACTAAAAACATTACTTCTACTTACCCTACTTCTTTTCAACTCCGCTTTACTGTTTGCCCAAATAACTGTGGTGAATGGCACTGTTGTGGATGCTGCTAACAAAAAGCCTTTGCCCTATGTATCAGTATCATTTGCCGGTACTACATTGGGCACAACTACAAATAGCGAGGGTAAGTTCTTTCTGCAATCGGTAAGGGCGCAAAGCAATTTGCAGGTATCATTTGTGGGTTATAAAACCATAACCTATGCCATAAAACCGGGTGCTGAACAAAATGTCACCATCCGTTTGGCGTCCGAATCGCAATCGCTTAACGAGGTTATTGTTAAAAGCCAGAAAAAGAAAAAGTACAGCAATAAGGATAATCCCGCGGTTGAACTTATTCGCAAGGTGATCGAGAATAAGGACAAGAACCAGCCTACCAGCTATCAGTACATGGAGTTTCGCACGTACGATAAGATGCAGTTCTCGTTCCTCAACGTATCTAATAAACTGGCTGATAAAAAGTTCTTCAAAAAATATAAGTTCCTGATAGATAACCGGGACAGTACCACCATCCCCGGCAAAAACCTGCTGCCTTTCTTTTTGAATGAAAAGGTATCGCATACCTTTTACCGTAAAGACCCGGAGAAGAAACGCACTGTTATTTTGGGCGAAAAGAGCGTAAACTTCGGTCCGTTTGTAGATAGCGAGGGCATTGGCGCTTACTTTAAGCACATGTACTCGGAGATTAATATTTACGATAACAACGTAATGTTGCTCACCAACCAGTGGCTTAGCCCTATTGCCGGTGTATCGCCCAACTTTTATAAATTTTTTATAACTGATACAGTTACTACCAACACTAACGAAAAGCTTGTTGAACTAAGCTTTACCCCCCGCAACACAGCCGACATGCTTTTTGAAGGCATGATGTACGTTACGCTTGATGGTAATTACGCGGTGCAAAAAGTGATATTAAAGGCTAACCGCAACATCAACCTAAACTTTGTAAAAAGCATGGAGGTTGACCTGGAGTTTGCCAAAAACACCGATGGCCGATACCACCTGAGCAAGAGTACTACCCTGGCCGATTTTGGTTTGAATAAGGATAAAGCAGGCGGCTTGTTCGGCATACGTACGCTTACCATGGATAAATTCTTCATCAACACCCCCCGCCCCGAGGCTGCTTATGCCGGTGAGGCTGTGGTATATATGGATGAAGCTAAGGAGCGTAATGAGCAATTTTGGAGAGAGAACCGCCTGGATACGCTGAGCGGAGCTGAATCAAAGGTATACACAAACATCGACAGCCTCAGCCGTATGCCATCATACCGCCGCACGGCCGATATATTATCGTTATTGGTGTTCGGTTACAAAGGTTTTGGCAAGTTTGAGGTTGGCCCGGCAAACTCATTTTACAGCTTTAACCCTGTTGAAGGTTTCAGGCTGAGGTTTGGAGGGCGTACCACTTACGATTTTAGTAACCGCATTTTCTTTGAAACATACGCCGCTTACGGTTTTAAGGATGAACGCTGGAAATACTTTTTGAGCAGTACCTACTCGCTCAACGCCAAATCTATCTACAAATTCCCGCAGCACTATGTAAGGGCCAGCTTTCAGCGCGATACCAAGATACCGGGGCTTAATCTTGATTTTGTGCGTGAGGATAACTTTTTGCTATCCTTTAAGCGTGGCAATAATGATAAGTATCTGTATAACGATTTTTATCGGTTTGATTATGTAAGGGAATTCGAGAACCATTTTTCGTACAAATTTAACTTTACCAAGTGGACGCAGGAGCCTGCGGGTTCGCTGTATTTTAACAGGCTTGTTAATGGCTCGCTCATCAGCGACCGTTATTTAACCACCAGCGAGTTATCACTCAACCTGCGTTACGCCCCTTACGAGCAGTTTTACCAGGGCAAAATGTTCCGTACACCTATCATCAGCAGGTACCCTATTTTTAACTTGTACTACACCAAAGGGGTAAAAGGTCTGTTTGGCGGACAGTACGGGTATGATAAATTGTTGGGCCGTGTAGATAAGCACTTCTACCTTTCGGTATTTGGCTACGCCGATGTATCGCTTGAGGCCGGGCATATATTTGGTAAGGTACCTTACCCACTGCTCAACATTCACAGGGCAAACCAAACCTATGCTTATGATGTTGACTCGTATAACCTGATGAACTTTTTGGAATTTGTGAGCGATGATTATCAAGCTATTAGCATCGATCAGCATTTTTATGGCTTCTTTTTTAACAAGCTGCCGTTATTCAAAAAACTGAAGTGGCGCGAGGTGGTATCGTTCAAGGCATTATACGGCGGTTTACGTAGTGAAAATGATCCGTCACGGCATCCTGATCTGTATCAATTCCCGGTTGATGAGTCCGGAAAACCCATCACTTATTCATTGGGAAGTAAACCTTACATTGAAGGGAGTGTTGGTATTGAAAATATTTTTAAATTTATACGCTTGGATTTAGTGAGGAGATTTAACTATCTCGATAACCCAAATGTATCCGAATGGGGCCTTAGAACAAGGATAACATTCGATTTTTAATTGACAGTAAAAAAGTAAATGGAACAAACCACTACCGCAACAACATCACCTAACCTGCGCACCAGTTTACAACTGGGCATATATAAAGTGATAGATCCTTTTGTAAAGGTGCTTATTAAACTTGGGCTTACCCCAAACGCGGTAACCTCAATAGGCTTTATACTTAACATTGGTGTGGCCGTAATATTTATTGCCGGCGCCGAAACCGGTGCACGCATCAACTTAAACTACGTAGGCTGGGCAGGCGGCCTCATATTATTCGCGGGCCTTTTTGATATGCTCGACGGGCAGGTAGCACGTCTGGGCAACATGAAATCAACCTTTGGTGCCCTGTACGATTCGGTGCTTGACCGCTATAGCGAGCTCATCATGTTTTTAGGTATATGCTATTATTTGGTAGCGCATCACTATTTTTTCAGTTCGATATTCGCCTTCATAGCCCTGATTGGCTCCATGATGGTAAGTTACGTACGCGCCCGTGCCGAAGGTTTGGGTGTTGAGTGCAAAGGCGGCCTGATGCAACGCCCGGAGCGTGTGGTAACCATTGGCCTGTGCGCTATTTTGTGCGGCGTAATGTCAAACTACATTGGCGGCGATTATAAATTGTATGTACCTGGCATTAAATATCATGTGTTTGAAACCATGTCGTTTTTTACATTGCCAATTACTATATTAGCTGTATTAACCAACATAACGGCTTTTAACAGGCTTCGCGAAGCCAAAAAGGCCCTTGAGGAAAAAGACCAGCAATAAAATATGCGTATACTGTTTACCTTGTTGCTTTTGGGGATGTATGTAATGCTTGCCAAAAGCAGCAAGGTAAACAAGCTTTGCACCACCACTGCCGATACGCTTAAGGTAGCCGAACTGCCTACCCCAACAGGCATTGAAATGCTGTTTTACCTACAGCGCGACCCCAATACCAATACCATAATTTACGAGCTTAACTGGAACAAGGACGGCACACTGGATACCGATGACCCTGTGCACCCCTATTGGAAGCTTTATGCCAAGCAGCAGCAATGTGTTGAACTGAGCATGATACAGCGTAAATTCGCATTTGGAGTAGACGCCAAACAGCTCGACGATGAAAAATATGATATCAGAATATTGTCATACAAAAAAATTCCGCTCACGCTGATGAAGGGAACTGACGGAAAATATCATATCTTCGTAACCATTTTAAACAAGCAGGCAATACTTAATCGCATTTTTGTTCGTATTGATGGAGGGGCCGTATGGTCGCCCAATGTAAAATACATGGAACTTAAAGGCACTGATATAGTTACCGGTAAAGTAATTGCAGAACGTTTAAAACCCTGAAAGGCCATGAAGAGGAACTTTATATCAAATTCACCGGAATCGGTAAGAATGTTCAAGAACGATATTCTGGAGAGCTTATCAAAAGTAAGCTTTTACGTACCTGTCATTATATTTTTGCCGGTTATAGGTGTTTGCACATATTACTCGTTATTTGTTGACGAACAACCATTTATCAACTTTTTCGGTTTATTTATAGGTGGTTTGTTTGTATGGACGTTTATTGAATACATTATGCACCGCTTTGTGTTCCATTTTGTACCAAAGGCTAAATGGGCGCTAAGGCTGCACTTTATATTTCATGGTGTGCATCACGATTACCCGAGCGATGCCAAGCGCCTGGTAATGCCGCCATCGGCAAGTATTCCATTGGCTACAGGTTTTTACTTTTTGTTTAAACTGGTTTTCCCTGCGCTGTATGTAAACGGATTGTTCTCCGGCTTTATATTGGGTTATTTGATGTACGATATTTCGCACTACGCCATACATCACTTTAACTTTAAAGGCAGTTTCTGGAAAAAAATAAAACAACACCACATGCTGCACCATTATCAGGACCCATCAAAGGGTTATGGTGTAAGTTCTCCGCTGTGGGACAAAATATTCCGTTCAGATTTTTTAAAGAAGTAACATGACCAAAGCTGCCGGCGCAGTTTTTCCGATCACCCCAAAATCGGTAATAACTGTTTCGCTGTTATCCATTGCGTATCTTATAATTTCGTGGCTGCTGTTGGGTTTTAAGAGCGATCAGTTAGTGCTGGTGTTCTTGTACAACCTGTTTTTTTATGCCACACCACTAAGCCGTAAGTTCATAGTAGGCTTTTCCATATTCATTGTATACTGGATAATTTACGATTACATGAAGGCTTTCCCGAACTATGCCTATACCAACGTTCATATCTCGGGACTGTACAAATTTGAAAAGAGTTTATTCGGTATACATTCAGGCGGTAAGATACTTACCCCTAACGAGTATCTGTGGATACATAACGTAACCTTTCTGAACATCATCTCAGGCATATTTTATTTGTGCTGGATACCGGTACCTATGGCTTTTGCCGTGTACCTGTTCTTTATCAACCGCAGGCAATTCATCAGCTTTTTGCTGACATTCTTTTTAGTGAACTTTCTTGGTTTTATAGTTTACTATACCTATCCTGCGGCACCGCCCTGGTATGTACACTTTTATGGGTTCAACTTTGTGCAAACCACCCCGGGTAATACGGCTGGCCTGGCTCGCTTTGACCAATACTTTGACGTAAACATATTTAAAACCATCTACGCCAAAGGATCGAACGTGTTTGCTGCCATGCCATCACTGCATTCGGCCTATCCGCTTATAGTGCTTTATTTTGGCCTTAAAAATAAACTGGGGCTTATCAATATATTCTTCGCTACGGTTATGGTGGGTATTTGGTTTGCCGCCGTTTACACCAGTCACCATTATGTGCTTGATGTTACCTTTGGCATTGTTACCGCCGCGTTGGGTATCAGTTTGTTTGAATGGTCGTTTTCGCGTATTGGTTTTCTTCGCCGGTTTTTAGACAGGTACGAGCAAACCATTAAGTAATTTAGCTACAAACTGTACCAAATAAGCTACTATCAATATTGATAGTAATGCCTGTTTTCGCCTGATAATACAGGTTTATACAAAAGGCACAGCATTTGAATAGCATTCAGCATACCGCGTTAGCTGATGAAAAAACTATTCACAATTTTTACCCTTGCTATTGTTTTTGCCTCGCAACTTGTTCATGCCGATGAACTTGATAGTTTGAGGAAACAACTTAAAAATACCACTATCGACTCGTTACGTGCACCACTCCATATAAAGCTGGTTAACTTTTATATGCGATATGATACCGTTAGCAATCCGTTAAAGAAATCGATGTATCAAAACGAGGCGCAGATCAACTGCTTCCAGGCATTGCATCTGTATTCTGGTATTGGCGACACCACCGGCATGCGCATTAGCTTTGATAAGCTTACCAATCTGTTTTACAAGCAAAAAAAATATAGCCAGGCCAAATGGTATGCCTTGCAATCAAACAATTTGTCGAGGATCAAAAATGATGTGCCGAACATTATCGCATCATTACAACAATTAGCAGCGATTAAAACCGACATCAAAGAATATAAACTTGCCGAAAAGGATTTGAAAGAGGCCTTGTATTGGTCTGAACAGGAGAAATCGACTACAGCTAAGACATCCATCAAAAAGGATTATGCTAAGCTTAATAAGAAGCTTAAACGTAAAGGCGCGCCTATGCTGGCATCTGCCAAAACTAAAAAGAGCAAACAACAGCGTGTAAAGCTTGCTACTACGCCGCTGATCGCTTCATCAGACAGTACTATCACACTGAGCCCTGCATCTACCGAAAACAAACCGGTTAAAGTTACCCCGGTTAAAAAATTAGCGGTTATATAACACGCTTAAACCTGTTTTGGCGTTTACGGTCATACTTAACGGTATGAAGATAATGATTTTGAAAGGCGCCGCATTAATGGCGCTCGGCCTGATGCTAACCAGAATGACCGGCACAACAGCCGACGATGATTTTAAAGAGGAGTTTTTAGAACGCATAAACGCTATACGCCGTAAGGGTTGTAATTGCGGCACCCAACGCATGGCCCCTGCCCCGCCCCTTGTTTGGAACGATCAGCTGGAGGATGCCGCCGAAGACCACGCCAAGGATATGGCCCGCAAGAAATACTTTAGTCACGAAAGCCGCGACGGGCGACATATTCAGGATAGGATAATGAATGCAGGTTATACTTACAAAGGCTACAGAAGCTTTGCCATTGCCGAGAATATTGCCTACGGCCAGCGCAGCATTGAAGAAGTGCAGAACGGTTGGTTTAAAAGCCCCGGCCACTGCAAAAACCTGATGAACCCCGATCTGAAAGAAGTTGGCGTTGCCGAAAAGAATATGTATTGGGTGCAGGATTTTGGCGGCCGAGAAAGTTTTACACCGCAACAACAGCAAATGATAAAGAAGGGTGCACGCATTATACAGAAAAGAGGGTAATTTTACAGCGATGAACTACTTTGAATTTTACAACATACCCGAATCGTTCCACCTGGATGAGGCTGCGCTGAAAAAGCAATTCTATCAGCTAAGCAAACAATATCATCCTGATTTTTATGCTACCGAGGATGATGAAAAACAGCAGGAAATATTGGAGCTATCAACCCTGAATAATAAGGCTTACCAAACCTTAGCTGACCCTGCAAAGCGCCTTGAATACGTTTTACGCAGCCATGATCTGCTCCAGGAAGGTGCAAAACCACAACTCCCGGGAGATTTTTTAATGGAGATGATGGATATTAACGAACGCCTGATGGAAGTTGACGATGCTGACCAGCTACGCGACATAACCGCCGAAGTACTTGCATTTGAGGGCGATATAAATGAGCAACTGAGCAAACTAACTACCGACTACCCTACCCTTGACGATACCGCGAAAGAAAGCAGACTGAACGAAATTCTAAATATTTACTATAAACAAAAATATCTGTTGCGTATTAAGGAGAGTTTAGATACATTTGCAGCCCGGTTCTGAAAGAACAATAGTTGCCCAGATGGCGGAATCGGTAGACGCGTTGGTCTCAAACACCAATGGCTGCAAGGCCGTGCCGGTTCGACCCCGGCTCTGGGTACAGCTCAAAATCACCCATTAAGGGTAAAGAGGGACTTTGAACACTTCAAAGTCCCTTGTTTTTTTATCAAAATCGTCGATTTAAGATACCCAAGTATTGTTCAAAACATTGCACCTATGGGTTATGGTTATGATGATATTGCATTAAGTAGCGAGGATTCCGACCTATACTGAAGATTACAAATACTGTAATTTATATTCCCTGAAAAGTTAAATTAACTCATTTGTTTTAATCCTGTTAATCGGTTAATTTGGCCGAACAGTCGACGGAACTATTTAACCTTGTTACAAAAATGCTTGAATCTATAAAAGCGAAGCTGGAAGCTTCACGTAAGGAATTACTGGATCTTGGTCTGAGAAACCCTTTGCTCAACTATAAAACCCCCAAAGGAAAAGGACTTAAAATAGTCCAGGAAAAATCTGAATTCATCTTCGATATTCTTGCCAGGCAGAATAAGGCCATGACTTTTTTGGGTATACCGGAAAAGAAAGGCAGCAAAATTAATCAAGAAGTTGTGGAAGATGACACCGAAGTGCCCGAGTTGGCTCAGCCAACGGAAGAATCTTATCAGGACACCAAATTACAAACGAGCGAAACAGAGCAGAAATTACAAACAAGACTACTAAATACCTATTATTTTGCGCGCACCAGCATTGAAGAGCAAGGTGTTAATATACTTTATCTGGCTCTCGGTATGCTCAAATGGTATGAGCAAGGCAATACAGAAACGTCGCGCTGTGCACCACTCCTGCTTATTCCGGTGGAGCTTGAACGTTCAAGCGCGCAAGAACGTTTCCGTTTAAAATATACAGGAAGCGAGATCGGTGCAAATTTATCATTGCAGGCCAAAATGAAGGCTGATTTTAATATATCAATTCCGGATATGCCAGATTCGGAGGAGATGAATGTTAACTCGTACTTTAGGTTGATAGAAGATCATATTGCCAAAGAAGAACTATGGTCTGTTGAGCATGATGAAATTGAACTCGGCTTTTTCTCTTTCGGTAAATTCATGATCTATAATGATCTTGATGTTGCTAAATGGCCAGATGCCCACCAGCCAGGATCACATGAAAACATATTAGCATTATTGAAACCGGGTTTCAATCAGACTATCAACCTGATGCTGAAGACAACAAAGACCTCGACGAAGAAACAAACGCAAATGCGTTATTTAAAGTTGTTGATGCTGATAGCTCACAGATGCAGGCCATCCTGGCAGTTAATGAAGGGCATGATCTGGTTATACAAGGCCCGCCAGGCACAGGGAAATCACAAACCATAACTAATATTATAGCTGATGCCATTGGCCAAGGTAAAAAGGTTTTGTTTGTTGCTGAGAAAATGGCGGCGCTGGAAGTTGTTAAGCGCAGATTGGACTCTGTTCAGCTTGGAGAAGCTTGTTTAGAGCTACATAGCCATAAAGCTAATAAACGTGACCTATTGGAGGAACTGAAACGGGTTATGGAACTTGGAAGACCCTCCGTTAACCAGTTAGAGCAAGAAGTTCAGCAACTGGCTGTTTCCCGCAATGAATTAAACAGTTATTGCAATGCAGTGAACACGGGTATCGCCGGTAGCGGTTTGAGTGCTAACCAAGTTATAGGATATTTACTACAAATTGATAAAGAGATCGGTCAGCAGCACTTACTAAAAATCCCCCTTCCTGATATTGACCATTGGAACGCTGATAAAACCCGCGAGGCATTAGCGATATGTGATCGTCTTCAAGCCAGGCTCAGAGATATAGGCACTCCTCAAAATCTATTATTTTGGGGAAGTGAAATTACCGTTTTATTACCGCACGAAAAAGGTCCGGTTCTGGAGCAAGTACGGCAGGCTGGTCAGGCGGTTACAGCTTTACGTGAATTATCAGAAAGAATACAAACATCTACCGGCCTTGGACTTGCCGACGACGGTAACTCATTGAACTTCTTAATTAGTGAATTAGAAGTAGCATCCAAAGCTCCTAACCTTGCGGGCCTTGATATTGTTAGTGATGTATGGTTACTAAAGAAACAGGATATTCGTGAGTTAATAGACGTAGGGCAAACACTTGACCTGCTCTACAAAGATTATAAAGACAAGCTTATGCCGGAGGCTTGGTCACAGGATATTCTTGACATCCGTCAGAATTTGGTAGCGCACGGTAACAAATGGTATAAGTTTCTGATAGGAAGTTATCGTAAGGCGAACCAGCGGCTGGCATCATTTTTAAAAGTTGGTCTGCCAGATGAAATTTCTGAAAGATTAAAGATAGTTGATACGATCTCTGAGGCCAGGCGTATGGAAAATGAGATGGCTGCATTAGAACCATTAGCGGCATCCCTATTTGGTAAACGTTGGTTAAAACAAAGATCGGAATGGACGTCGTTAAGTCGTGCGACTGAATATCTTGCCGACGTGCATCAGCAGTTTGCTGAAACCCGGGTTAGCCGTCAGTTATTTGAATTTTTAAAACACAATGATGCTGCCACCCTTGCTGCTGATTTTTTGAGTGAACTTAAGCAACATGAAAGCAATATAGGATCACAACGGCAAGCAACATTTGCCACGCTAAAAATCAATGAGTTGAGGGGCGTAAAGCAATCAGAAATAGCTGCAATGACATTCCGTGCACAGTCGGCATTCTGGTTAAAACGTGCCGAAAGATTTGCGGAGCTTCAATTGGTTATTGATTGGAATAATCTTGCTCAGGCAGCAAGCCATGCCGGGTTTGATTTTTTGGTTGATGTGTCAACCAGTTGGGAGTTTGCCCCGCAGTGGTTAAAAACCTCTTTATTGAAGACGTGGTATGAATATCTGATCGAGCAGGCTTTCAAACTGAACCCTGCGCTAACACAATTTGAACGAGTTAGCCATGAAAACGTTATCGATCAGTTTAAACGGCTTGACCAACTTAATTTAGTTTATAACCGCGCACGCGTTGCATTAAAACATTGGGAGAATATACCAAAACAACATGCCGGCGGCCAGGTAAACGTTTTGAGGACTGAATTTAACAAACGCGCCCGCCACATGGCTATACGAAAGTTGGTTGAAGAAGCAGGGGCTGCTATGCAGGCCATTAAGCCGGTGTGGATGATGAGCCCGATGTCAATCGCTAATTTTCTTCCGCCGGGAAATATACAGTTTGATCTTATCATTTTTGACGAGGCAAGCCAGGTGCGGCCTGTTGATGCGTTAGGTGCTATTATGCGCGGGAAGCAATTGGTGGTTGTTGGCGATACCAAACAACTACCGCCAACCAGCTTTTTTGACAAGCTGAATACTGACATGGAAGACGAAGACAATCAAACAGCTGACATGCAGAGCATTCTTGGCATGTGCGACGGGCAAGGCGCACCGAGCAGTATGTTGAAATGGCATTATCGCAGTCGCCATGAATCACTTATCACTTTATCAAACCATGAGTTTTATGAGAACAAATTAGTGATATTCCCAAGTCCGGGTTCACGCCAAAGCCTTGGATTACGTTTTCATCACCTTGCAGACTCCGTGTACGATCGTGGCAAAACACGTACTAACCCGGTAGAAGCAGAGAAAGTTGCTCAAGCGGTTATTGCCCATGCCAAGCAATTTCCTGAGCTAAGTTTAGGCGTTGTGGCATTCAGTACTTCGCAAATGCAGGCCATACAAGCAACATTAGAATTGCAACGCCGCCAGCATCCCGAAGTAGAAACATTTTTTAAAAGTCATCCACACGAGCCGTTCTTCATAAAAAATCTCGAGAACGTTCAGGGCGATGAGCGTGATGTGATTTATATAAGTATCGGCTACGGGCGAATAGACAACGGCACGGTACCCATGAGTTTTGGCCCTTTGAACAATGAGGGTGGCGAACGCCGTTTAAACGTACTGATAACGAGGGCAAAGATGCGTTGTGAGGTATTTACCAATATTACTTCGGCAGATATACGGGTTGCAGAAAATGCGAAATTTGGTATTCGCGCTTTAAAAAGTTTCTTGTATTTCGCGCAGTATGCAAAATTTGAGCAGAACAGCGAGCCGATAGTAACAGAAATAAGGCCTTTTGAAGATGAAGTAGCAAACCAGTTGGCGGCTTTGGGCTATATTGTGAGAAGTAAGATCGGATCAGCCGGCTTTTATCTTGACCTTGCTATTGTTGACGAACATAATCCCGGGCGTTATATTATTGGAATTGAATGTGACGGGCAGAATTACTCCAAAGCCCGATCAGCTACAGACCGTAACCGATTGCGGGAACAGGTGCTGGAAATGTTTGGCTGGAGCATCTATCGTGTTTGGAGTACGGATTGGTACAGAAATCCCGATCGTGAACTAAAACGCCTGATTGAAGCTATTGAACAAGCTAAAGCTGTAACGGCCAGCGTTGATCAGGAAACAAAAGTCTACGAAGAAGAACAACGTCTTTTAGAACGTGAACAGATTGAGGAAATAAGTACAAAGATTATTTACTATCAGCAAGCAACCCTGCCAGCTGCCATTGGCTATCAAGAAATGCATTTACACTCGTTCGGTAATTTAGCTGCGTGGATCACCGAAGTAGTGAAAGTTGAAAGTCCTGTGCATTTTGATGAAATGGCCCGGCGAATGGTTGAAGCGGCCGGTATATCAAAAGTAGGATCGCGTATAAAATATACACTCACACAAGCCTGCAATTTTAGCGAGCAGAATGGCTTGATCAAGATAAAAGGTGAGTTTCTTTGGCATAATGAAATGGAAGAACCTGTGGTTCGTGATCGCAGTCAACTACCGGCCTCTTCAAGAAGATTACAGATCATAGCACCTGAAGAGCTTCATTTGGCGATCAAGCAAGTTGTATCTGAGGCAATCGCCATTACCGACGAAGCTGCCGCAAATCTGGTTGCTAAACTGTTTGGGTTTAGCAGGGTGACAGAAGATATGAAACAACTGTTGCTTGAGCCTATACGAATTGCTGAGAACCATGGGATCATTAAAAGAGATAACGGTTACCTAAAATTAGCTTAATTAATTTTTGTTATAATATTGAACCTTAAAATTTTGGTAGTGATGCTGTCACAGCCATCCTGAATTTCCTTTTAATCAAACAAATACGGCTTTCCGGGAGTTGCTTATTAACTATTATTCTATGTTATGAGGAATTCTTTGAAAGCTTTTTTATTGTTATTAACTGCATCAGTATTAAACACCCGAGTGATGGCTCAGTACGATGGCTCAGCAAGCCTAAGCCTGGGTATGGGGCATGGATACACAGCGCTGAGCCAAAGCGTAATGAGTAATGCGTTTGCAGCAACCAAAGGCAATAAAACCTCGCCCAAGGCTAACAATGCAGATTATATATATCTTGGGTTTAGTCATTACCGTGGTTTTGAACAAAAAGTATTTAACCAGGTATTACAGAACGATAAAAATACCGACAAGGGAAAACTCAGAAGCTTTTTGACCAGTGCCCGTACAATGTACCATTTTGCTACACGTGCACAGGAGGTTGGTTTAAAGGATACTTATATATCAGATATTATGGCAATAGGTATAGCCTGGAATTGGGAAATGTATCATGAAAAAAAAGCCAGTAGGCAGAAGGTTGTAGCACTGCGCAACGCCATACGTGACAATATAGACAAATCATCCATCAAAGCCCAGCTTGCCAAACTATCTGATGAAGACAAGCGCGACTGGATATTGAGCTTTATGTACAACAATAGTATGCTTGCTCAAATCATTAAAAACACCGGCAAGGTTTCATCCCTTCAAAAACAACAGTTATTAAAAACAGCACAACAAGCCGGCGTGCCTGATATTGCATCCGTTACCTTAAATTAACCATTAGCTCTTTTAAACAGATCGCATTTCTTCATTCTGACGGCTAATATCATACTCTCCAATAAACTCTACCGGAGATTCACCTGTTATTCCTAATATCTTAATGTACAAGGCGCCCCGGCTCATGCCAAAATACTTACTCATATCCTCAACAGAAAACTTCGGGTTGTTGAGATTTTGTTCAATGTAGATGGCGATGTTCTTTAAAAATTTCTCGTCGCTTGAGGCTATTTCAACATCAGGAGAGGTAACCTTTATTTGCTTTGAATAGGTATTTTTAAACGTTGCATTCAGTAACAGCAGGTTTTTGATCTTTACGTTGAGTATATCAAAACTAAATGATTTGATGAGGTAATCAGATGCGCCTGATCCCCCAAAAGATTACTTAGTCAGTTGAGTTGAGTACAGCACTTTATCGGTAACGCTTACCGCTTTCACATTCAGCTTTTTTTCGTCTATTGAAAAATACATAAAACCGTTTTCTGAGGCCTGGAAACGGCTGTAATCGATACCCGCTGTAACATGAGTAAGTTCAGATCCTGCGCCGGATATAAATTGATGTGTATACCCTTTGGGTTTGAGATGCTGCATAGAATGTTCATGGCCCGATAGATACACATCAACTTTGTGTTTTTCTAAAATAGGGTTAAGTGCCTTGCGAATTGCCAATGTATCGTAGTTGCTAATACGGGGCCCTACGGTATATGATGGATGATGACCAACCACGATCTTCCATTTCACTTCGGCCGAAGCCTGTTTTAGTGTTTGATCTATCCAGGCGAGTTGTTTTTCAGGATGCTGATCCTCATAATTTTGAACGATGGCCTGACTGTCTATCATCACAAAAAGCACCTTGCCTTTACCCTCACCCAAAGATACCTCCTTGGTATAATATCTTGCCGGCATATGCCAGCGACGGCTTATTTTGCTATAACGGATCTGCGCATCAGGTTCAGCATAATAATCATGATTACCGAGGATAGCAAACCAATCGCCCTGTAAGGAATGTGCTGTATAAATGCTCTCGAACGAATAATGCCAAAGTGGATCGTGCTCACTTACCACGCCTTTGGGGTAAAAGTTGTCGCCAAGGGCCAAAACAAAATCGGTGGGGTTTACGCGTGCCCAGTCGCCCATCTGTTTAGCGGTTTCCAATTGGAGGCACTCCCCGTTACGCCCCCAATCTCCCATTGCTATAAAATTGATTGGGAAGCCATTGCTATCCGGACCTGCAACCGACGAAAGGTCATCACTTTCTAAATAGGTTACTGAAGGTTCAGCCATTGAAGCTATTGGTGCTACAATTGATGCACCCAACGCTGACAAAGCTGTATTCTTAACAAAATCTCTGCGTTTCATGTATATCTTGAAGTTTTAATCTGGATGAAAATAAATCTGTGCTAAAAGCGCTGCCCGGTTAAGCCGGGCAGCGCATAAAAATCAAAAGCCTAATAACCCGGGTTTTGTGTCAGGTTAGGGTTCAGCGCCTTTTCGCTGGTTGGCACAGGGTAAATACGCTTGTTTACATCGGTATTTGTTTTAAAGCCCCAGGCACCCTCAAACTTACCAAAGCGTATCAGGTCATTACGGCGCCAGCCTTCCCATGCAAACTCGCGGCCACGTTCGTCAAGCAATTGATCGAGCGTTATGCCGGTTACCAACGGCGCATGCGCGCGGGTACGTATCTTGTTCACTAAAACATCAGCGGTCTGCAATTCTCCGTTAACGGTAGTAGCGGTAGCGCCGCGCAAAATAGCTTCGGCTTTCATCATCATTACATCGGCCAGCCTTAACACCGGCATATCATTACCCTGGTAACGGGTGCTTGTATTTGCGTTCGGGTCAGGGTAAAACTTGATAGAACGTACACCACGGGCTTTGCCCAGCTCATCATTACCTACATCCATTGTAGCAGCTCTTACCAAAGGCATTTCGGGTGTAAAATCTAAATGATAATCAACCGCTGCCGAACCATCACTGCCGATATAGCTGGCATCAACACCTTTTTTGGTTGATTTGATAATCACCGGCGAGCCATTGTTTTCATACTGCTTACCGGCCAGCCAGGTTGTGTTACGCACATCGCCGGTCAGGTTAAATTTATCATAAAAATCTTTTATGGTGCTCAACGCTATACTCGGGCGAAAAGGGATATTGTATTTTGCCTGTAATGCCGTATGCAAGCCAAAACGTGTAAAGTGATTACCTTCGGCTACGTTAGGGTCATAAGGCACGGCAAAAATGGTTTCCTTTATTTGCGGACCATTGGTGGATGCAAACAAGGTCATGTAATCAGCATCTAAAGAGTATATGCTCTTGGCTCCGTTCAAAACACTATCAGCCATGGCAACGGTTTCGGTAAACTTAGCCTGACCGGTGTAGTATTGCGCGTTCAGGTACAATTTTTCTAACAAAGCAAACGCCATCCATTTAGTAGGGCGGCCGTAGGTAAATGTACCCGCGGCGGTATTCAGGTTTGGCAAGGCTTCTTTCAGATCCTTCTCAATAAAAGCGAATACATCTGCACGTGGCGCGGTGCCCGGAGGAGTGGTAACAGGGAAATTGGTTATCAGCGGAACATTACCATATAAGTCCATCATAAAATAATAGAACAAGGCACGCATGGCTTTCATTTCGGCTAACGAGCGGCGCTTATCATCACTATCAGGTGTTGCCTCAAACAGGCTGATGATACGGTTACAGGTGTTGATACCGCCAAAACCCCACTCCCAGTTTGAGCGCACGTTAGGGTGATCGGGTCCCCAGGTATGCAGGTGCAAAAAGCGGTACTGACCACCATCATCATAGTTACCATCGCGGGCAGGGATGATGGCCTCATCGGTTGAGAGCTCCTGCATACGCCAGTACTCAACCGCGTATATGGAGCGCAACTGGGTGTAAACAGGCCCGGTAGCGGCAATAAAGCTTTCAGGATTATTGGGGAAATTATCAGGTGTAAGCTGCGATTCAACATCGGTATCCAGCTTGGTACAACTTGTTATAGCACCGGCTAATAGCGCGGTAAATAAATATATCTTTTTCATGTTTGTTTTACTGATTAAAAGTTTACACTCATGCCTAACAGGAACGATCTGGTTTTAGGATAGAAGTTATTGTTATCGATACCCGGAGTTAAACCGCCCATGTTAATTTCAGGGTCGATGCCTCGGTAATTAGTGATCACGAACAGGTTATTACCTGTAGCGTAAAAACGCAGACTATTGATAGCCTTTGTTTTAAACTTAAGGGTGTAACCCAAAGTAGCATTATCCAAACGGAGGTACGAGCCGCTTTCCAGGTACCTGTCAGACAGGATGTAGGCATTATTGTCATTAGGCGATTCATCCAGCGTAAACTTCGGGATGTTAACATTCGTAGCGTCCGACGGGCTGTTCAGGTTAGCTAATGTGGCATTCAACACCTTGTTGCCGTATACTCCGCGTAAAAAGAAACTGAAATCAAAGTTTTTGTATATAAAGCTGTTGTTCCAACCATAGATCAGCTTAGGCTGCGCACTGCCGGCCACCGAAAAATCGGCCACTACCGGCGGCTGGTTACTGATGCTGCCATCGGCCTTGTAAAACTGCGATACACCGTTTTCATCCTTACCGGCATAGCGTGCCAGCAGGAATGAACCTATCGGGCTACCCTCCTGCACTATTTGTGATGGATTACTTGATTGACCTTTACCACCTAAATAAGCTGTTTGCAGGTATGGCAGGGTAAATACATCGTTTGATAGTGATACCAGCTCGTTTTTGTTATGCGAGAAATTCAGTGTAGTTGTCCACTTAAAAGCTTTACCGTTAAACGGTTTGGCCGATAACATTACCTCAATACCCTTGTTGCTTATTTTACCGGCATTGGCTGTAAGTGTGTTTACAAAATATTGCGTGGTTGATACATTGTAATTCCATATCAGATCCGAAGTGCGTTTGTCATACACATCAACCGAACCGGTAAGGATGTGATTAAATAAGGTAAAGTCAACACCAATATTGGTCATATCCGTACGCTCCCATTTTAAATCTGGGTTAGGGTTTTGTACCGGGCCAACAGCGTTGATAAAGTTGCCGTTATAATAAAACCTTGATGTGGTTGAGGTTTGATAAAGCAGTAAACGGGTAAAGGCGTTAAAACCCTGGGTATTGCCCGAGCTACCGTAACCTGCACGCAGTTTCAGATCATTAACAAACTTTACGTTTTCCATAAAGCTCTCTTTGCTGATGTTCCAGCCTGCTGAAACAGCCGGGAAATAACCCCAGCGATTATTTACACCAAAGGCTGATGAACCATCGCGGCGCAGAGATGCCTGTAACATGTATTTGTACTTATAGTTGTACTGCGCACGGCCGTAAAATGAGATCAGGCGCAAAGTAGATATCGGAGCAACCTGATCGTAAACAACTGTTGAGCCTGCCGGCGGATTGCCCAGGCCAAGGTTATTATAACCCAGTGCATCAGTAATAAAATTACGGTTTGATGTACTGAAGCCATCATTATTTCTATCTTCCTGCCATGAGTAGCCTGCCAGTAATTTCAGATCATGATCGCCAAAGGTTTTATCGTAATTAAAAAATGATTCGATTACCTTTTTGTTATTGGTATAGCTATTACGCAACCCATAACCATTATAACCCTGCGCTAAGCCCGATGCACGGTTGTAATAAGCATTGTTGTTATTCTGCTCATCCTGGTACGATACACTGAGGGTATACCTTAAGCCATCAAACAATTTAGCTTCGGCCAGCGCGTTGCCTAAAAAGGTTTTCGCCTTACCGTCAAGTATCGAGTTTTCAACTAACGATACCGGGTTCAGATAACCACGGGTACGGGTAAAGTTTTCACTAAAGCTGCCATCGGGCTGCCTTACATTAACGGTTGGCAAATAGGTAAGCATGTTCAGATAAACCTCATCAGGTATATCGCTGGTTGAGGTGATGCTGTTCACTGCCGAGATGTTTAACCGCAGGCGATCATTAAAATACTTTTGATCGAGATTGGCACGTAATATAAAACGCTCCATTTCTGAATCTTTAATGATACCCTGATTTTTAAGGTAGTTCATGCTCACGTTGTAAGCAGTTTTACCCGTATTGCCGCTTAACGACAGGTTATGGTTATGCGAGAAAGCGCTACGGGTAAGCTCCTTTTGCCAGTCGGTATTGGCTCCCTCGTTGTTATCAACCGGGTTCAGGCTGCGGTTATTGTCAGCCAAAAACTGGCGTAGTTGATCGCCTGTAAGCACATCTATCTGATTCGATACCTTTTCGAAACCGGCATAAGCACTGTAGCTTAAACGTGGCTCGCCGGGTTTGGCCTTGCGGGTGGTAACCATAATTACACCATTTGCCGCGCGCGACCCGTAAATAGCCGTTGATGATGCATCCTTCAACACATCCATCGTCATGATATCTTCGGGAGCAAGCAGCGCTATTGAAGCACCGGGTACGCCATCTATCACATAAAATGGCTCCTGAGCGCCATCGCGCAGGGTTGAGGGACCACGTAGTATAATAGCACCCTGATCATTAGGATTACCATTACGGGTAACGTTAAGCCCCGGTACCTTACCTTGCAGTAACTGTGCAGGTGAACTGATCACACCACGGTTAAAGTCTTCGGCCTGTACCGAGGTAATAGCGCCGGTTACCTCAGCTTTACTTGAGCGACCGTAGCCTGTTACCACTACCTGTGTTAAAGCGGTAGCTCCCTCCTTAAGTATCACAGCTAATGATATTTTGTTGCCCGCTGTAGCTGTATAGCCCGATAGTGTTTTGGTAATGTAACCTACATAGGTAAAAGTGAAAGTATAATTACCGCCTGTTTGCAGGTTATTGATGTTAAAAATACCATCCTTATCGGTAACGGCATTAATAGCGGTGCCGGTAGTGGTATTTTGCGCGTTAACGGTTACGCCGGGCAGGGCTACCCCGGTTGAATCCTTAACAATACCTGTTGCCGAGGGCGCGGTTTGAGCACGGGCACTTGTAAAGCTTAGCAGGACAACTAAAAACAGCATGGCTGCTTTCAAACTGACCGTGAAGCATAATTTGTAATTTTTGAGCATAGTGAGTGGGTTTTTCTTGTAATGAATGTTTACTTTTTCTTGTTGATCTTGATGGGTATGATGGTGTAAGTACTATCGGTTTTTATTACCTGTAGTTTGTTAAGTGTACCTATGGTTGAAAGCACTACGGGTAGTGAGTCGGTAGCTATGTTAAAGTCGCCGGTAAAACGGTACTTTTTCAGATCGGCTTTGATAGCTATGCTGTTGCCGTACAGTTGTTGCAGCTTGTTAAACACATCGGGCAGTGGTTGATTAACAAAGCGCAGGGTATCGCCGTTAAGTTTAACTGTGCCCGCTATAGCCGGTGCCGGTTTGGTAGCAGCGGCTTGTTCAGTAAAGCGGCGCAGGTTTACACTGCCGGTGGTTTTATTAAACACCAGCTCCTTGCCGGGCAGCAGGTACTGCGGCTCAAAACCATTTGCGGTATTGGTAACCCTAACCTTGCCTGAGTGCAGTTTAACACGTGTTATTTTTTCGGCAGGCCATGCGGTGATGGTAAAAACAGTACCCAGGGCAGTAGTGGCTACTTCGCCCGAAAATACGGTGAACGGACGGGCTTTATCTTTAGCCACCTTAAAGCGGGCAACACCGGTAAGGTATATATCGCGGGTTTTATTTTTAAAGGGAAGTTTGTATCGTACGGATGATCCGGGCGATAGAGCGACATCCGATCCATCATCCAGTTTAATATGCTGAACACGGTTGCCATGGTTAGTAGCATTTTGCCAGTTGATAACATGTGTTTTTGAAACTACATATGGTTGGCCCTGCGGCCGAGGACGTGTAAGCTGGAAAACCATCAGCCCGATAAAAACACATATTGTTGCCGCTATGCTTATGTATCGCCATAATTTAACCGGTTGTCTTTGTGGCTCAGCATCAATTTTTGACAGTATGGCGGCCAGCATATCGGCTGATTTTTTACCATCAGGATGTGTGCCGGTGGTAAAGGCACGCCATTCGTCGTAGCTCAAATAGCGCTCAACAACCTCCGGGTGCTGTATGAGGTAATGGTAAACCTGCTCAGCTTCTTCGGCTGTGCATTGCCTGTTAAAGTATCGTTTTATTTGATCGTCCGTTGGATGCATATACTCCCAATACGGGAGCCGGACGCTTAGCCCCTAACGCTTAACAATTATTTAATAAGGCATCCAGCAAAATAATAAATGAGGCACTGATAGCCGATCGGCGGAGTTGTTTTATAGCCAGGGTGATATGGTTTTCAACTGTTTTGGTTGATATGGAAAGCATCTCAGCAATTTCGGCATTGGTTAAATTATTGAAACGACTGAGCTTAAATACCATTTTTCGTGTCGGCGGAAGCAACTCGATGGCATCATTAACATTCTTAAGCGTTTCCTTATCAACCAAGGTATCAGTGTAAGGCTGATTCATGTCACGCTCTAACTGGTTGATGAGATTGTTGCGCACGGCATCCTTCCTCAATTCATCTATCATGGCATTACGCGCTATACGGAACAATTGCACATCAATATCATACTCGGTAGATAGCTGATGCCGCTTTTCCCATAGCTTGATAAAGGTTAATTGAGTTACCTCCTCAGCCAGGTAAGCTGACGACGTTTTATGCGCCACAAAAGCATACACCTTTTGATGGTATTGGTAGTAAACCATCTTATAAGTAGTTAAGCAATCCTGCTTAAGCGCATGCACGTTTTCCATAGCATGCAAAAGTTTAGCATAGTTATTACCTGCATGCTACCTGTTTGTTAGCTTATTATTAATAAATATTTTTATGTGGTTACCGAATTACTGTATAATATACCGGCATATATACCCATCTATCAATATATACAAAACGCCGCTCAAATCCTGAAATCTGAGCGGCGCTTATTAAAAGGTAATATACAATTTATTACTCCAGCAAACCTGCCGGTACTTTTCCATCAACTTTAGAGAATGGTATACCAAGTAATTTTATCATAATCGGTGTCATATCCTTCAAATCCATTTGCGCTATCACTGCACCCTTGCGTATACCGGGGCCGTGTACTATAAGGCCGGTACGTATGTTTTTTGTATCCGGAAAGTGTCCGTGTGTACCGCCTTTGCCGGGCTTAACTGCATTGCCTGTATTAGCCATATTAAATGAGGCATCGTGCTCGGCAGTAAGCGCGAAAGCAACATTAGGGTTATAACCACCCTTTTTCAGTTGCTCTTTAGTGATGATGCGGTAATATTGCTTAACGCTATCAGGCTGGGCCTCCAGTAAAGCTTTTACCTTATTGGCGGTTGCCTTATCGGCGGCATCTTTAAGATACAGGTAAGCTGAGCCACCCACGGTATTGAATTGTGCTTTCCAATCGCCTGCTTTCAGGTCGGTGATCAATCCGGCTTCTTTAAGCCATACGTTTGGCGCTATGCTCTTTTTTACATCATAAAAGCCATGGTCGCCGCCTATCATCAACACCGTATTCTCATATATGCCTGCATCTTTCAAAGCTTTTATAATAATGCCAACGGCTTCATCCGCGTCGGCAATTGCTTGCTGCACACGTGCTCCGCTGCGGCCAACTCCATGCTGGGCACCATCTACTGAAAATACGTGAATGGTCATTAACTCAGGCTTACTTTTCTTTATGATATAGGCTGCTATCTGGGCTATGTTCTGGTTTTTTCCGTTATCAATTTTATCGGCACCGCCAAATACCTCTTTCTTCACCTCATCATAAAATCCTTTGGGTAATGAATATTGTGCACGCACGCTATCACCCAAACCACCAATATCGGGTATGTTATAATCAACAGGCGCATCGGCTGATACCGGCCAGTAAAGTGAAGCAACGGTCATGCCCTTATCTTTAGCGGCTTTCCAGATAGTAGGCGCATGTATAGAGCTATCCTGCCAGTAAGGCATTTTAGCTTCTCCATCCAACGTAAATATATTATTGTAGTATACGCCATGCTTTACGGGCTGCACGCCTGTAACTATAGTGGTATGTGATGGATAGGTCATGGATGGGAATACACTGTTAACACCTTTGGCATAAGCTCCGTCTTTCATCAGCGCGCGCAGGTTGGGAGTTTGCCATTCGCTATCCAAATAAAAATCAGGGCGAAACCCATCAATGGTTAAAAAAATAACGTGTTTGGCTTTTTGAGCCATAAGCTGTGCCGATGTCATCACTAATGCAAGCAGCAGAACAATTGATAGTTGTTTTTTCATGATAAATACCATCCGTGTTAAAAAAGTTAAGGATGGGTCCGTAAATAAGAGGGGGTAAATTTGCCCGTTATTATGTTAACTTTTCATGATATTATAATAACGTAATGCGTGTAAAACCTTATTTTGTCATTCTAAAATTTTCAAAAAAGGCGGCTTCAAAGTAAATGACGCCGCCTTTTTAACTAATATACCTTTGGCAAAGACTTAGGGTTTTCAATATGGATGGAGCGCTTATCCATAAATGTGCGCCCAAACATATCAACAGCCTTGATCTCTAAAGCATGATCACCAACACTTAACTCGGTACTTATACTTCCGCGCCATAAGTGTGAGGATACCTGCGCCCTTGATGGCCGCCTGCCGAACATTAATGTATCAGTAGTACCCCAGCGCATATAGCTTTGATGGTAAGCCGGGTCAACAGCCTGTTCTTGTTTCATGGGCGTCCACTTGCCGCCGTCAATGCGGTATTGCATGTCGCTGTTTTCTGTCCCCATAAAAAAGTTAGCGTAAAACTCAACCGACTCATCTTTACGGTGGGCAATAACCTTGGGCAAAAACACACCCATTTGGTAAGTTGCCGGTTTTCCGGCAACTTTATAATCAATGGTGTAAGTATTTCCGCTTATGTTTAAAAAAGCGTAGCCTTTCTCGGTACCATCGCGCATGGTGGCATAAGGTACCTTATTGCTATCCAACTCTCCCGAGTACCAATCACCGGAGGTTGTGCCCGCATTATACTCATGCACGGTACCGGCATGCGGCCAGCCTTCTTCCTGGTTGTAAAAATTCTGGCGTTGCAAATGGGTATGTCCTGAAAGCATTAATACATGGCGATGATTTTTCAGGTGCTCAAAAAGCTTAACCCTATCGGCCGCCCGGAAAGCCCTGCCACCGTAATCCTTCATCGGGATATGGTAAGCGAATACGATCAGCTTAGATGTATCGGTATTAGCCAGATCATTCTTTATAAACTCCAGCTGATCGGGTCGTAAACCGGCCCAATAGCCGTCATTCTTTCGTGGATCGGGAACCAGTATATCATCTAATATGATGAAGTGGGCATTACCATACTCAAAGGCGTAATTTGCCGGGCCGAACTGAGCCTCATAACTTTCGTCGGACAGCGAATCAACTTTCAGATCGAAGTTCAGATCGTGGTTGCCTACCATGTTGTACCACGGAATATTAAGGGTAGCCATTACTCGTTTATAGTCTGTAAACAAATTCAGGTTATCCCCTACCAAATCGCCCAGACTTAAGCCAAAGGCTACACCCTTTATCTGCTTTGCTTCTTCCAGTATACCCTTTTTAAACCAATCAATATCCTGCTGCGAATACACCTGCGGATCGCCGAATATCAGGGTACGGAATTGCTTATCCTCCTTTTTACGTAACAGCGCAAAATTTACTTCAGCAGGTAAAGGGCCTGTTGGTTTTACCGCCGGGTAGCGTAACGCCGGTGAACCCTGGGGTTTGTGAATGTAATAGAATTGCGGCAGCATTGACGAGTCAACAGGCACACCGAAACCCGATGGCTTGATAACAAAAAGGATGTTATCATTACCCACCGGCAACTCGTACTTACCATTCTTATCTGTTTTTATAACGTTTACGCCATTACTTACCGATATGGATTGTATGCCTTTTTCGCCACGATCTTTTTTACCATTGCCATTGGCATCTAAAAAAACATAACCTTTGGCCATTTGGGCAAGCGCTGCCGTGCCGTTAAGCAATCCCAACATCAGCATACATGCTGATAGCCCCCGGTATCCGGGCAATTTGATATTGATCTTCATGCTTTCAGGGTTTACGGCATTACTAATTTTTTCACTTCGCTAAAGTTATAAGCCTGCGGTATTTCGCCATTCATAGCACTCCTTACCCCTACGCGCACGTAATAGGTGTAACCACTTTTTAGCTCAACCTTGTTGGTAGCTGTACCCGCGGTTACTGAGGTTATAGAGGCATTGTTATTTAAAAATGCCTCGGCAGTAGCGCCTGTTAATACCGGGGTTAAACGCTGATCGTAATTGTTTGAACCCACATACTCGGTAGTGCTGATGAAAAGCAGTACCTGGTTCAGGTTTTGCTGATACGAAGGATTATCAGTACCGCGTGTTACACGTACATTGGCCGTTACCGTTCCGTTATTATTGGGTACTAAAGCCTGCTCGCCCCACTCTACCACAAAAAATGGCTCAACGGTAAAATCAACCTTAGTATCGCCGGATACCTTAACATTTTGCTGACCCGCAACAGGCACAAACGGCCCCTGCGGTATCATGGTGTAGGTACTCGCAAAAATTTTGTTGTTAACGTACGTACCGTTAAGCGCAACGTTTAAGTAATACTCCATTGGGTTTGAGCTGTACCCATAGTCAAGCATTTTTATCCTTACCGAGCTATTGCCGGTGTTTGCGTATACGGGGCGGCCCTCTCTATCCACAATACGTCCGCTTATTTTTCCTTCGGGCTCAGTATAGTTATCTACCTTGGTGCAAGCGCTCATTAAAAATAAGCCTGCCAACAAAAAACTATAAGCCAATACTTTATATTTCATTGTATTTTTATTTTACGTTCGTTTATCAATCAGATAATACTTTAAATATCAAGGACTTAATAACCCGGATTTTGTATCAGTTTAGGGTTCTTGCTGATCTGGTCAACCGGAATTTGCAGGTAATACCATGTTTCAGGGAATACACGCTCGGCATTACCAAGTTCAACACCCTTTACATCAAAAAACCATTTGTTAATTGATGGTACGTAGAATGCCAGGGCACCTTTAAGCTTACGTCGTGGATTGTCAGGAAACAGATCCTTAAATGTGCGCCAGCGTACCTGATCCCAGTAGGCTTTGCTTTCAAAGGCAAGTTCTTTTCTGCGCTCCTTGCGTATAACTTCGCGGGTAAGCTGCCCGGTACCGGTCATCAGGTTTGCACCTGCACGGCGGCGGATCTGCTGTATAGCATCATAAGCCTCCTGTAAACTACCGGCTGTTTCACCCAATTGGTTAAGCTCGTATATGGCCTCGGCACGTATAAGCAACACTTCGGCGTAACGCATATCCACCCAGTCAGATTCTGAACGGTTGTTGTCCAGCTGATTGGCGGGTACGGTTGGGTCCATCAGCTTACGCAGCAAAAAGCCGGTTCTGGTACCCCTGTTCTCACTGTTAAAAGCGCCACTTAAACCGGCCGCACGCATTTGCTGGCCGTTGCTCAGCGTAAAATACTTTTGGTCGATGTTACTGATAGAGGTTAATATGTTGGTGTTTGATTGATAGAGGTTGAAGTTATCGTTGCTATCATACAACTTGCTTAAACCCTCGGCCGGATAGTTACCTGTGTATATACCACGATACACTTCAATTACTGAACCTTTGTAGTTATCGCCCGGTAAAATTACTGTTGCCCTCAGCCTTGGCTCGGCGTTTTGAAAGGGCTCCATGGTGTTGTTATACAGCACGTATTTGTTGTTCTGGTCAACAAAATCGCCAATACCATCATAATCGCGCACCAGATCATACGACGGGGTTAAACCGCCTGAAAGACCGCCGATAGCCAACTGCAACGGACCATATACGGCATCCCATGAGTGTGGCAGATCAGGAAAACGGAAGTAACGTACAAATATCGACTCGGTGTTAGGCAGCTTTTGGTGGATATTTTGGAAGTTAACATATTGTGATTCCAGGTTACCTTCGGCCCAATCATCCATGTATAATTTATAACCGCCCTCGTCTACAACTTTCGATGCATCGTAGGCCAGCTTGTAGTAATAAGCAGCACGTGCCTTTGGAATACCACAAACCTGTGCCCCGCCGTTTTTAGAATCGGCCAAGGTAATGGTACTGAAGTTAGCTATTGAAGCGGCATATAACATAGCCTGAGCTTTATATGCAGCGGCCGAGTATTTATTGAAACGACCAGCGGCAGAAGTAGCACGCATGTTATCAATGGCGTACTGGTAATCAGTAGCTATGTTTTCCCAAACCTCATCCTCTGAGTTACGAGGAAGCGCGGCGGCTTCAAAATCCTCAATAACATCGTTTACAATTGGCACACCACCGTAGCGTTTTGCCATGGTTGTATAGGCAAATGCACGGATCATGCGGGCCTCGCCAAGCCAGTGCTTTACATCTTCTTCGCTGTGATAGCCGGCATATTGCGCCAGGGTTTTAATAAACATATTTACATCGCGCAGCAGCGAGTAGCCTTCACCAAACCATTGTACGGCCGGTAACATTTGCGTATCGCGGCCAACAGCCTCGCCGGTAATACCACCTACGTTGTGGGTTACACGTTCGTTATTAAAGCCACGGTTATGCGAGTAGCGAAAATCCTCCAACGGTAATGATGAATACATTTTGGCGAAGTAAGCCGTAATGCCATTGGTGGTTCTGAATATATCGTCGTTAACCAAAAGATTGGCCGGCGGAATATCCATCTTATTACATGAGGTTGATATGAGCGTGATCGTTACCACGATCATCAATATGCGATATATTTTTTTCATGATGATTTCTTAGAATTTGCAGGAAAGACTAACATTGAATGTTTTGTTAAGCGGGTACATATAACCGCCCTGGTCTTCGGGATGCTCGGGGTCAACAAAACTTACTGGCGAGAAGGTTAACAGGTTGTAACCACCCACAGCCAGCCTTGCCTTGCGGATGCCCACCCATTTGCTGATAGATACCGGGAAGGTATAACCCAGCTCAACATTTTTTAAGCGGATGTAACGATTGTTGTACATAGCGAACTGAGATTCGCGACCGGGATCAGAACCACCCGGCATTGGGTATTTACCCGGAATGAACTGTGTTTTTTGGTCAAACGGTTCGGCTGATGGGTTTGCAGGCCTCCAGCGGTCAAGGAAACGCTCGAGCGTATTGTCATAACCTGAATGCAGCGGGTGACGCAGAATTTCGTTATAAAACACGTTCGACATTGAAGCGCCTTGCCATAGCATAAAGAAATCCCAGCCTTTATACATTACGCTGGCATTTATACCAAAGTTTAACAACGGCGCAGCGCCAAAACCCATTGGGTGCATGTCCATATCATCAATCACACCGTCGCCATTCCAATCCTTATGGTAGTAGTTACCCGGCAATTCGCCACGGCTGGTATATACCGGAAACTCGGCAATTTCCTGAAAGCTTTGGTATTGGCCGCCTGCTTCAAGTCCCCACCATATATTACTATAGCGGTTTTGTGTATTGTTTCTCCAGTTATGGTATGCACTGCGGTCGCCTGCACGCTGCACATCCATATTCATGATACGGGTTAACGATACGTTACCGCCAACAGTATAAGTTATATTACGGAATGACGCTTTATGGTTAATGGCCAACTCAAAACCCTCATTACGGTCAGAGTTCAAATTCTCCAGCGGGAATGCCGCACCAATAGTACCCGGGATAGATTGTGCACGACTGGCTAACAAACCGGTACGGTTTCTTCTGAAAACATCAAAAGTTACGCCCATTTTGCCGTTCCACAGTTCCATATCAAAACCGGCATCCAGCATTTTTGATTCGTACCAGGTAATGTTGTAGTTAGGTATACCGGTGCTTGCCGCGCCGTTAACATACTTACCATCAAAAATGGCCGCGCCCGATGGGTAGTTGAAACCGCTAACAAACTGGTATGCTATACCCGAGTCATCACCCATTACACCGTATGATGCCCTGATCTTCAAATCACTGATAACACCTTTTAGCGACTCTTTCCAGAAACCTTCTTCAGACACGCGATAACCTACTGATGTTGAAGGAAAAAAGCCCCAGCGCCCGTTTTTAGGGAAACGTGATGAACCATCCATCCTGAAGGCGCCCTCAAACAGGTACTTGCCTTTGTAGCTGTAGTTAACACGACCAACGTACGATTGGTTGGCGTACTCAAATCGCTGGGCTACATCCATGCTACCCACCTGTTTATCGGCATCACCAGCAAAAAGTTCATCAATATCAAGGCTTAGCTGCCTTGATGCATAAAATCCGTCGCCTTGCTGTTTACGACCCTCGTGCAATACCAAAGCGCTAACATTGTGCACGTTGTTAAACACATTGGCATACTTTAGCGAGAAACGGTAGATGCTTGAACTACGCTCGGCAAAATCTCTCCTGATAGTGCTTGGCGTTCTCATGGCAAAGGTGCTGTAAATACCCGCTGCCTCGTCATAACGGAACTGCTCGTAAGCACGCGAATAGTTTTTTACCTCATCAATATTATAGTCATAGCTGTAAAATGCCTCGGCGCTCAGGCCCTTAATGTATGGCAGCTTATAGTTTAGTGATGCTGATGACTGAAGCGTTTTTGTATGGTAACGAATATATCCTACATAATCCCTGTTTATCCACGCCACCGGGTTGTTTGATTCGGATATGGTGGTGTGATAATAATATGGCGAGGTATTGTTGGCATAAATAGGGTCGATAGCTATCTGGCGCCATGACGCGCGGATAATATCATTGCTTGAAAACTGCGTGCGGTTACGCTCATCTGTTATAGCGCTCGTTTTCAAATCAAATGTCAGGTTTTCGTTCAGCTTTGAGTTTAGGTTAGCGCGCAGGTTGAATTTATCGTAATCAAAACCTTTATCGCTGTTAAAAAAGCTTTCCTGCTTTTGGTAGCCTAAACTGGTAAAGAAACGTGTTTTATTATTTCCGTTTGAAATACTCAGGTTATGCTGGCTTTGCGGTGCCTGATCGCGCATTACTGCGCTGTTCCAATCGGTTGACTGTCGTTGCCCTGAAGCAAAGGCTTCGATCATCTCCTGCGAGTAGCGCCAGGTTCCGGCACCGTCAACACGGTTCATATCAAGCTCATTGGCCAGGCGCATATAGTCAACCGCGCCTACAGTGCGTGGCAAGCCTGAAGGGCGCTGCCAAAGCATACTGCCATTATAATCAACATTAAAGGTTGAGTTTTCGGCACCGCTTTTAGTGGTTACCAATACAACACCGTTTGCCGCCTGTACACCATATACTGCTGCCGAAGCATCTTTTAGTACCGATATACTTTCAATATCATTCGGGTCAAGCTTGGCAATGTTATCACGCGGTACCCCATCAATAATTACCAGCGGGTTACCAAGTCCGCGAATATCCATTGAGCTACCGAACACACCCGGCTCACTATTTTGCTGCCTTACACGCAAGCCCGGTACCTGGCCGGTAAGGGCATTCATTACGTTCTCGTTCTTGGTACGTACAATGTCTTTATCCTGAATGGTGGCTACAGCGCCGGTTAGGGTAGCCCTTTTTTGGGTACCATAACCCACTACTACAACTTCAGTTAAGGCCTTTTCGTCGGTTTTAAGTACAACTGTTAACGGAGTGGCATCATTTACCTTAATTTCTTGTGTAATGAAACCGGCAAACGATATGATCAGCACATCGCCCTCGTCAATATTGCGGAGGGTAAACTCGCCTTTATTATCAGCAGCAACGGCAATGGTTTTGTCCTTTACCCTGATGGTTGCTCCGGGCAGTATAGCGCCGTTCTCATCAGTTACCTTACCCGAAATATTGATAAGGCGCAAGGCATTGTTCTCGATCAATATTACCGGAAGCTCGTTTCTGGTTACGATGATCGACCGGTCATCAACACTGTATTTTAAGGGTTGATCTTTAAAAATTTGCTGAAGAACATCCTTAAGTTCAACATTTTTTACATCGATGCTTACCGGGGTGGTTTTTTGCATGGTTTTCCTGATGAACAGGAAATCATAGCCGGTTTGGCTGCTGATCTTATCAAAGATCTTCTCTAACGAGGTATTCGTTTCTGATAAAGTTACTTTTTGAGCAAGAGATGTTGCACTTACCTGTAGCATTGTTAAAACAATTAGCAAGGTTGTAAGCTTCATAATCAACAGACTTTGGCTTATACAGCGTCGTAGCTGTACTGATTTTTTAAAGTAAATTGCGTACATTCGTGGTCTGGGTTTGTGGCAGGCCGATCTGCGTTAAAGAGGAGGCCTTTCACGTTAATAATGTTAAATTGTTATTCAATTCCAGATTTTCATGGTCATCCCCGGTGGCACCCGGTGATGGCCTTTTTTATTTGGAATACAAGGGTATTGTTAGGTATTCCTCGCTATGGCATAACTTTTATTCTCCTTCCTTCAATTTTAAAGTGTGCACCATCGGTTTTTTCAAGCATATTAAGTACCTGGCTAATATTCCTGAAACGGGATATTTTGCCAGTAAATAGTTCATCAGATGGTTTGCCGATATATTCTACCTCATCCACATCATACCAGCGCGACAGCTTGCGCATTATGCTGCCTATCTTTTCATCCTTAAACCTGAAATAGCCGTTCTTCCAGGCAATAGCTTCGTCAAGGTTGGCCATGCGTACTGTGAACTGGCTGGCCGATAGCAGCGATTGCTCACCCGGCTTAAGTATTGAGGTTTGCCCCGAGTGGTTTGAGCTTACCTTTACACTGCCCTGCACCAGGGTGGTAACAACGGCAGGCTCATCATCGTACGAGTTTACGTTGAATTGCGTACCCAGCACCTGCACCTGCTGGTTCAGGGTTTTAACAATAAATGGTTTTGAGGCATTATGGGCAACTTCAAAATAGGCTTCTCCGGTTAGTTCAACAACACGATCTTTCCCGGCAAACCTAACCGGGAATTTCAGGGATGACGATGCATTTAGCCATACCGTGGTACCATCAGCCAGATGCACCTGGTACTGGCCGCCTTTAGGGGTTTCGGCAATGTTATAACCAACCGGCCCATCGCTCTGCTCATTTCCATAAACTGAATAGATCAGTTGCCCGTCATCCGATTTTACAATGCTTACACCGGCCTGCTTGGCCAATTCTTCGCGGGTACTATCAGTTAATGCTATTTTTTTACCGTTAGATAATGTTAGCGTGGCAACATTGCCACCCGGGGCTATATCGTGTAGTTTTTGAGCTATTTGAACAGGTTGCTCATCCTTACGCTGCATATACAATGCAACCGTTACCGAAATGCATAGCAGCACAATAGCGGCTGCGGCATATTGCCAGTAAGGCTTAATTCGTTTAACACGGTGTTTAGGCAGCTTTTGATATATAGAAGCTTTCAATGCCTCCTGATCTATATACTCAGGGTCAGCAGTTTTTTTACTGAGAACCTTGTCATACAGGCTTTCCAGCAATAGCTTTTCTTCTTCTGTACAGGTACCTTCGGCATATTTGGCCAGCAGTTCCTCTACTTGTTTTGGGGTCATTATATAAACAGTTTAAAGTCCGTTTATATTAATGACCCCTAACCCCGGCGTTGGTATACATCCGGATTAAAATTTTTTTATTTTATCAGGAAGATAAGTAATGAAAGCAATGGCGACAGCTTTGCACGTAAGGAATTTAATGTACGGTGCATGGTGGTTTTTACACTATTTTCGGCAATACCCATTTCTTCTGCAATTTGCTTATGGGTAAGCCCTTCTTCGCGACTTTTAATATATACCTGTTGCATTTTTGGCGGGAGCGCCATCACCTCAACTTCCAGGCATCGTAATAACTCTTTAAGATCAACGCTTTCATCTATCGCGTTAATGCCTTCATTAAAGGCCAGGGCAAGTTCGTTGGCAAAAGCTTCTCTCCTGCCGCCTTTAGCTATCAGTTTTAAACACCTGTTTCTAACGGCAGTGTATAGGTATGCAGCAAGCGAACTCTCCAACTGCCATTCATCCGTACGGCACCACAGAGCTGTAAAAACATCCTGAAGCACGTCGGCCGCGTCGGCCTCATCGTTAAGAATTTTATAGGCATGAATAAACTGAGCCCGCCAATACCTATCGTAAATTTCGGTAAATGCCGCATGATCCTTTTTATTCAATAAGGAAACCAGTTCTGAATCTGTTATCTCACCGTAGTGCGGCATCTTAAGGGTGCTGAAATTACAGGCGCAATATTACTGGTTATATCGCTCGCCTACCGAGAGCACCCGATTATGCTTTTGTTAAATAATATTTAAGCACTATGTACAATGTGAACATAATTAATAACAGAGTATCAATACCCATTAATGAGATGATAAGCCATATTTTTTACATTCTTGAATAGCGTAATCCAAAATAGCATCTCTGCCCGCAACATCATCAGCCAGGGTGTTTACTACAACAGTATCAGGCTTTAAGCCACCTTCTATATTTTCGCCGGATGAGGTTAACGCTATTGATGCCGAATAAGTTAGTCGCCACCCGTTTGACAGTTCATAATTAAACGGTGTGCCCCCGCCTCCGCCTGTTTGATCGCCAATTATATGAACATTGGGTAGTAGCGACATATACAGCACAAAATCATTACACGAACTAAAACATCGGCGATTGGTTAGTACACAAACTACTGAATACGATATTGGGTTATCATCCGGATCAAGATACTTGGCAACGGGTGGAAAATAAGCTTCATTGTCAGATGCTTTGCGATAGATATCGTATTTTAACAACTGCCGCTGCGTTAAAAAAGCCCGTACCAATTTATCAACCAATATCGATTCGCCGCCGCTGTTATCACGCACATCAATAATTACTTTATTGAACTGACGCAGCCTTGCCAATATCCTGTCAATATCAGCTACGGAAAGTTCACTCTTAAACGTCGGTATATGGATATACAGAACACCATTAAACACATTCAATGTCGCTAAGCCAATTTTTTCAGTGTTGACGAAATATTTGCTTTCGAGAAGTTCAAAATTAAAATTATGGTCGTATGGCAAAAAATATCCGGTGTATGTATACGTTTGGCCTGTTGCTGAAAGCGCCATATGCCCATCGCGCAAACTATCAAGCATGGCCGAGCATATTTCAAAAAGTTCCTGATCGGTAGTGTTCACTGTAACTTTAGCACTATACTCATCCCGAATGTTTTTCCAGTTCACTTTTTTATAACTGAGCATAGCATACCGCTCGTTAATTACATTCCAAAGTTCATTAAATACCTTAACGGGATGATATGACGAATCCTTTAACTCCTGCTTTTGGCAAGCAGCAATTAATAAAGCTATCAACAGAAATACAATTCTTGATTTCATAACCCTACACTGTAGCTTATAAACAAGGTATTAGATGCCACGGTAACTTCTTGTTCATGTTTCATTTGATAATTACTCCGGGTATAACCAATGCCAATGGTGTGTTTAGGGTTTATATGTTTTTCTATAACCGTTTGCCAGTTAACGGCTGTATAGCCACCAAAGCTTGTTACATAAATATTGTTTACATAAGTACTGAACTGAGGTTGCTGAACAGTATTCTCATCGTTATTTACATAGCCTGAGCGTGTAATATTCGAAATAAAAGGGCTGGTCAGCCTTGTTTTAACAATTAGTGGATGTTGCCTTGATATACTGTAAGAAGCATCAATTGACAGGGCCATACTTCCGGCGAATTCAAAAAAATCCCGGTTATTAATAAATTGATTATGCTTACGGGTAGCCAAAAAAGTTTGCATTTCAAGTCCGCCATTAATTTTTACGCCTGCCAGACTGGCAATCGGTAGCATCACGGTGTAATTTGCACCTACAGTTTTTGAAGCTAATATTGATGTGTTAATATCATTGCTGAGATTACCTTGCTGATAGCTGATTGAAACCTGCTGAGATATAAATTTATTATGAAAATCGGCACCAAAAGTAAAACCCGGTAAAGATCCCTGATATACTAAGGCCGACATATCATTATCCCTTATTTTTGTATCAACAAGCTTTGCTTCAAAATAAAAATCACGGCTATTGCCCGACTGTGCAAAAGCAGTAAACGGGCATAGCCAACACACGCATGCTAATAACATACATTGCCAAACCGATATTTGCAGACTTAGCCGCACTAAAACCCGTAATTGGTTGTTACCGGATAAAAATTCGTCCAGCCATCCATCCAGTTGATTGTACCGAATGCACCTCGGTAGTTTACCTTATTAAAAAACACTTTATCAAAATCACTTCCGCTAAAATTTGCTCCTGTTAATGCGGCTGAACCTGCGCGTGGTAAAGTGTTCGGTAATTGAAAATTGAATGGATCTGCTAACGCAATATCATCGGGAGATTGATGGCGCGTATTGTTATGGCTTTCAGCATACTCAATAACCGCCGTAGTATCAACCGAATAAACATAGCTCATATCAACAGTGTAAGCATCGGTAAAATTATTACTGTGTGCCATGTTATAACTAAATTCGGTCGAGCCATCAAGCAAATGCATGGCTGCCATATCATCACTAAATTTAAGACCGCCTTTAGGCATGCCCATCAATATGGAATTTCGCAAAGCGATGTTGCTGTTGTAGTTCATATTAATGGCAGCATTCCACGGTTGCATATCATTATAACCCGGATTGTTATATGGCCCAATAACCGTTAAGTTTGAAATTACCGGTCGTGTATTTCTCTCTATCGGGTTGTTAACTATATCATTTAAAACTAAAATGCCATCGCAGGTATAAATAAAGCTACCCGGCGCTGCAAAGTAAGGATGCTTGTAGCTAAGCAAAAACTGTTGGTTACCATTGTAACCATTGGTATATAAAAAACCGGCTCCACGTGTGTTAAATGCTATCAGGTTACGCGCGTTTACGGTGCCACCAAAAAAACCGAACCCCGATGTTTGCGTATAGCTTACCTGTACATTTTCAATTACGGTGCCGCTGCCTACTCCCACACATGTTAAACCATATGAATCAACAGATGATATCCCCGCGAATTCGATCCGCACATACTTTAAAACGCCTGAATTATCGGCGGGGTCTTCTCCTCCGCCCGGAGGCACATTAGCTCCACGGGGGGCAATAGTAAGGGATGGCATGCCCGTGTTTTCATCATAAGCGCTTACCGGTGCATTACCTGCTATGTACAGACCGCCCCAATCGCCATGCTGGCGCTGCGATGCCGGAGAGCCTGACGTAAAAACAATAGGTTGTTCCTTTGTACCCTCGGCAATTATTTTTGCGCCCCTGTCAATAATAAAAAAGTCTGAACGGCCTTCGCCACCTGCTGTGTTACGGCTTTTTATTACCGTACCGGGCGCAATGGTAAGCACGGCATTATTGGTAACCAATACCGATGTTTCAAAGGTATAAACCGAATCACTACTTAACGCGCGATCGGCACGTATTTCACCGGGTAACTTGGCTATAGGTTTATTACCGCTTAATTCGCCGTCATTTTTTTTGCAGGAGAACAAGCTTAAACACAAACACAGAGAGAAAAATGTGATGTATATATTTTTCATTTATTGAACTGTAAGATTTACTTAAAAACCTTTTTGGCGTTTCCGCCAAAAAGGTCAACATAATTAGTTTTTACACAGGTAGATGATAGTATGCTTAGAATTTAGTCCAGCCGGTTGAGCCTGAACGTACAGTAGCCCAGTTACCTGTGCCGGTACCGGTTGCACCGGTATGAGCGAACGCGCCACGGAATGCCACGGTCAGGAATGTTTTTGAACGGGCAACAGGGCTTGTTGATGATGCAAATGATGAGCTGGTAAAGTCGGCACCACTTGCAGCAGCAGCTGTTGATGAATTGATAAAGAACTGAGTTGAGTTAACGCTTGTTAAGTTAAACGGATTAACAAGGTTAGCAGCGCTTGCAGTAGCCAATTCAACGTTAGTGTTGGTTGCATTGGTAAGGAAGGTTTTAAGTGTAGCATCAGTGTATGATGTAGTACCTGTTGCTACCGCGAATGCTTTATTAGCCGCGTTGCTGTGTACAAAGTTCTTTCTAAACTCTGAAGTACCGGCGGTTAAGCTATCAGCAGTTACATTACCATCAATTAATAAACCAGCAGCCGGGAAGCCCAGGAATATTGAGTTACGAACTTTTAAACCAGTGTTTCTGCGGAAGTGTGCGCCAGCCTGGAACGAGCCATCAACACCTGTAGCAGAAGTTACCGGGAAATCAGGATTTGAGTCGGCAACACCGTTATTACCCAGTATGGTTAAGTTTGATATAACCGGACGGGTACGTGGTGTATTGGTAGCGATACCGGTATTATCGTTATCACACTCAATACCGTTTGATTTTGATTGATCATTGATCTCCGGATCTCTTAAAGCAAGTAAAAACTGTAATGAACCCTGGTAACCAAAGTCAAAATCAAAGTCATCATCAATAGCACGGTATGAGATCAGGTATTTAGGGTTAACAGTACCGCCAAAAAACTCAAACGAGTCGTCGCCACTGTAGCTAACCTGTACGTGATCAACCAATGTACCGGCACCAACACCGCCAAAAGTTAAACCATTAACCTCGTTATTGTTACCTATAGCACCTTGATAAACGCCACCGGCATACTCAACACGGGTATAAGTAATGTTACCGCTGTTATCGTTAGCGTTTGCGCCACCATATTGGGTATCGCTGCTTGCAGGTATACCTTCAATAGTTGTAGTGGTTGGTTTATTGGTTGGAGCACTGCCTAATACAATAATACCACCCCAATCGCCATTTGCCGGAGTAGCCTGGTTTGATGTAAATATAACCGGGTTGTTAACTGTACCATTTGAGTTTAATCGGCCGCCTCTGGCAACAAGCAATACACCTTTTTGACCAGCTGCGCCAAAACCTTTAAGTGTTGTACCGGCAGGTATGTTCAATACAGCACCGCTTTTTATGGTTACTATACCTTTTATAATGTAAGTTTTAGTAGCCACCAGGTTTACTGTACCGGTAACATTGTTTTTAAGCGTATCGATATTAGGGTTTGTGCCCGGTACTACATCGCGTACTAAACTGCTATCCTTTTTACATGCGGTGAAAGCCACAGCCGCGATAGCAGCAATTGATAATATTTTTGAAATTGTTTTCATGGTGAGTAGAAAAATTGTTAAGATTGTGTTAATTATTAAACTGCCAAGTTTTTAATTGCATTTTGAGTGGCCCCGGCCTTGCTGGGGTTACGCTCATGATGTTTTACTTTCGTTTTTTTCTCCTCCGCTTTTCAGGGTGTTTGTATTTATATAGGATTTATTAGTGCGTTGGTGTTTACTTTTTAAATGTATAGGTGAGCGTTAATGTATAGTTAGCGAATGATCTGCGCGAGTACACGGTAGCATCATAAACATTCCCTGAATATTTGCCATTCAGGTCAAAATCCTGGTAATTAATAAATGGGCTGTTCAATACATTTGCGGCATTAAACCTCACCTCAAATTGCTGTTTCATGAATTTTTGCCCGATTTGCAGATCGAGCTGATTGCGTGGATTTTCATAAATATCCGGATAGGTACTGATGTCTGAACGGTCTTCGGCGGTAGTACCTACTATCACTATGCGGCGGCCCGACCGGTTAAATGCAGCCGAAAAAGTAAACGTATTCTTTAGCGCGTTTACCAGTATACCGGCGTTGAGCAAGTATGGCGATTGCCCCATTAATGGCCTCTCTTTTAACTTCTGATCCACATCAGGACGATCTTCAAGCCCCTGCACATTACCCGTGATCTTGGAGTGGATACGCGAATAATTACCAAACACCACCAAATTTTTAAGCCATTCAGGCCCTGTACCGAAATACAGGTTTTTACGCATCTCAAACTCAAAGCCCCAGTTTGTGGCACCTTCAATATTGGTGTAAGTACGTATAAAGCCTGATGTTGAGGTGGTTGCCTGTGTGGTAGTTTCAACGGGATCTTTCAACCGTTTACGGAATAACGATGCCGAAAATATTTCACCCGCGCTTGGAAACCACTCAGCCCTGAAATCGAGGTTTTGAATTGTACCCCTGTTTAGGTCAGGATTACCACGGGTGATGTAACCGGTAACAAAATCAAAGTACTCATAAGGGCTTATCTCCCTAAACTCAGGCCTGGTAAGTGTTTTTGAATAAGCGCCCCGTATGTTTACCGTTTTTAACGGACTATATATTAAACTCGCTGAAGGCAATACATCAGTATTATAGCGTATATAATCAACCGGATTTTGATCAACACCACTGCCACCACTACCGGGCAAACGGGTTGAAAGCTCTTTGCTGGTGCTCAGGCTCATGGTATAAAATTCTATACGTGCGCCATATATCAGTTTAAGGTTATCCAAAACATTGCTTTCCATATTGGCAAATGCCGATGCCAGGTTGGCGCCGCCGGTATACTCATTGGCCGGCAATTCATAGTTAACCACTACCAGGCCGCCGGGTCTGAAATTTTCAGGACTAAGTATTTTATCTATCGGTTGGTTAAGGTTTATAGGAGTTGGCGAAGGGAAGCCCTGATCATTATCAGTATTAACACCACGGGCAGCATCAAAATAACCTAAATTACGGGTAAAGTACTCACGTTTTCTGAATTGTGTAAAGGCCCCCGCCTTAAATAACTGAGGCTGATCTTTTACCTTAAATGGTGTCGCGACTGCGAAATTTACATTATAGGCATCTTCCTTAAGGTCGGTAAACAACCTGCTGGATGACTGTATTGAACCGAACTCGGGCACAAAATAATTTTGATCCCGATAACGGGCTGTATCAATTGGGTACAAATTGACATAACCTAAGCGAGTTTGATTGGGTTCGTACTTTTTTACCTTGTTGTAAGCAATATTCCAGGTAAGCGTTACCGGTTCAGTAAGCCCCAATTTATGTTCGCCCTGTAATTGTGTGCCCAATAACGTTTTTTGGGTAGGATGCATGTCAGTGACCATAGTTGGCGCTATGTCGCTAAAATCATTACCCTGAGTACGTTCGCCTGTTCTGAGTGTGGTGATGGTTTCAAAATCACGATTGAACATGCTTTTTATTGAAACCTTATTTTTACCAAACTGATAAGCTACGTTAAGTAAAGCCCCCGCGTTAACCAGATAGCGATATCCTCTTTCATAAGGGAATGAACGCAGGTAGGCCAATGAATCGCCCGGCGCTGCTGTTCCGCTAAACCGGCGCAAGCGGGCAAGGTCATACCTTTCTACCTGATCAATGGTTTCATCGTGCCGGTAATTAGCCAGCGCAACTATGCCCAGTTTTGAATCGGTAAAATTGAAAGTTTTACCATAACCTAACTGCAATTGCTGAATTGGCCTCGCATTGCCAGCGCCTACAGGCGCCCAGCCTTTACTTAATGCATTACTGATCCTGAATCTTTCTTCGGGGTATAATTTATTGAATTCAGCATAGCTGCGGTTAAGCTCACGCGGTAGCGCCCGACCTCCATCATCATGGCCTAACCAGTCGCTGCCCCCGTTATGATCTTTAAAAAACGGCTTACCTGTTTGCCCCGCATACACCCCTGAACCCATGGCTACTGATATAAAATCCTGATCAGGAAAATCCTTAGTATTAACCTGCACTACCCCACCTGCAAATTCACCGGGCAGATCAGCCGTGGCTGTTTTGGTTACAATAACACTTTCAATGGCTTGTGCGGGTATAAGGTCGAGGCTGAAGGTTCTTCTGTCGGGCTCGGTGCTTGGTAACACACCTCCATTAAGCATGGTGTAGTTATATCTATCGGCCAAACCTCTAACAACAACATACTTACCCTCCAATATACTTACACCGGTAATTCGCTTAATAGCATCACCGGCATTGCGGTCGGGTGTTCGGCGTATCAAATCGGCTGATATACCATCGGTAATTGCCGTATTATTTCGTTGCAAGGCATATAATGATGATTGCGATTCGCGCCTGAAAGAACTGGTAACCGTAACCATTTGCAACTCATTGCTCGCGGCATTTAACGCGATGTTCAACAATGTCACATCGTTCTCTTTTACTTCTACTCCGGTTATCTTTTTGGCTTGGTAACCCATATACCTGAACTCAACGCTATAGGTACCCGGTTGTAAACTCAACGAATAGTTACCTTGCAGATCAGACGAGATACTTACATTGTTGCTGGCAAGTACTGTAACGCCGGGTAAAACCTCGCCCGTTTTCGCATCTGTTATTTTACCCGATATTCTGCCCGGAGCCGCGTTTTGATCGTGCTTACGGCCATCATAACCAATAGTAATATTATGGTTTACCACATGGTATGAATAGTCTGTGCCTTGCAGCAACTTATCCAGTATGGTGTTTAAGGGAGTATTTTTAAAGCTGTAATTTTTCACCCTGATATTCATCAGCAGATCTTTATTATAGGCAAAGTTCAACCCTGATCGTTTTTGCAACAGGTCAATACCATCAGCCAATAAATGTGAGTTGAAGTTTATGGTAAGCTTTACATTTTCGAGCCTTTGCGCTTTAACATTAGCCGCGTTCAACACACTGCAAGTACTCAAAATAATGGTTGTGAATAAGGTAGAAATTCTCATAAATTGCTTTATGCACGTGAAAGGTATAATCATATATTTGCTTATGGTTTTAGGTGAATAGAATAGCCTTGAACATAACAGCTCCATCTCCACTGCCAAACGGAATAAAAGCTGATTTAAACGGAAACTGTTAGCGCAGTTTCCGTTTTCTTTTTTATATGTAATAATGTTTAGTTAAGATCAGTACATAGTTATCGTTTTGGTTTTATTGTTTATTGAATAGGTAGTGTTGTTAATATTGCTTAGCATATCCATTACATCGGTTATGCGGTCATTTCGTTTAACCGTGGCCGTAAAATGCAGCTTAACAGTATTTGAATTTGTAGTTTGCAGTTTATAGCCATAGGTATTTTGCAAAACTGCTTGCAAACCGGTAAAATTTATTTGATCCATCATTATCTCACCATTCATCCATGCCTTGGCAACAGATGATTTGGTGCTGACTTTCGTCGAGCTATGTTTATTCAGATCGAAATTTATTTGCTGGTCAGGGATTAAAAACTCAAGTAGCTTTTTATTATATAATACGCCTACCTTACCCGTAGCTACTGAAACTTGAATTGATGATTGATAGCTGTACGCCTTTACATTAAATGAGGTACCTAACACTTGCGTTACCAAACCCTTGCTGTGAACTATAAAGGGCTTTTTATCATCGTGTTTTACATCAAAAAAGGCCTCCCCCTCTAATAGTTCAACTTCGCGCTCACTGGCATTAAAAACCGTTGGATATTTTAGCTTCGAGCCTGAATTGAGCCATATCTTACTGCCGTCAGCAAGAGCAACAGATTTCATTTGGCCTGGTTCAACAGTTACAGTGGTAAATGTAACCGAAGCCTTGCCGGTAAGAGTTGTTGTTTTGTAGATGTAAAAACCTAAAATCGCAGTTAATCCCGCTATCAATATGGAAGCGGCAATCCTCAACCACCAGCTATTCCCGTTTTTCTGTGCCGGGACATTTATATTGGTATGTATTTTTTTGAGAAGATGATCTGACTCAGAATCACTAATAAGTGAACCACCTAAAACTTCATCAGGGATTGGAGCCTGGTCAAAAGAATTGTACCACTCATCAAGCAAATTTTGCTCAGCATTTGTAAGCTGATCTGTTGCATGCTTTTCAATAAGGTACCGTATCTGTTCTTCTGATAAATTCACTGTTTCGCTTTTATACCTACCAATTCGGATAAAAACGATGAGAGTACCATACAGTACAGAACTTTAATAATCAGAAAACATTAGCTTAACACAATGGCGGGATACTCAGGAAGCATTATAATCATCCAAAGCAAGTTTAAGCTTTTTAAGTGCGAGCGATATTTGGTTTTTAACCGTTTGTGAGGATATGGACAGGCGCTCGGCTATTTTATCATTACTAAGGTACTCACGACGGCTTAATATGAAAACTTCGCGCATTTTCTCGGGCAAGCGTTCAATTTCATTGTTTAACAAAGTTTCCAGTTCCTTATTTAAAAATCGCTCGTTATCTGTATTGAACTTAGCTTCCAATTTATCATCGCACAAAATAACCGGTATAATATCACGATCCTTATTTTTATAAAAGAAATCGACTATTTTATTTTTCAGTGCTCTGAAAAGATATGGCCCGAGGGGTAATTCCTCATCAATGCTTGCCGCGTTGTGCCATAGCGATACAAATACTTCCTGTAATATGTCCTGCACATCCTCTTTGCTGCGTAAACGCTTATAAGCCATGGCATACATATCCTTACTATAACGTAAGTACAGCTCATTAAAAGCATGAACATTATGCTGCTTGAGCATAATAATCAATTTCTTTTCAGCAAAGGCTTTCACTTTTAATTATCGGTTAATGTTTAGGACAAGCAAAGCTATCAACTAAATATGGGTTGATAATTAAATAAATACTAATTAATTGTTACTGTGAGGTTACAGCATTACATACGTATACATAAAAAGGGGTTATACTACAATAGTAGCATAACCCCTTTTAGTTAAAATAATGAATAGTTTTATTATTCGGTAATGATATTAAAACCATTCAACCTGCCGCTCTCTTTCAGGTGGAATGTTTCTTTTACTTCGCCGGTAACCGGGTTGTATTGATTTACACCTGAGTAAGCTTCGCCGGTATTATTTGACAGGAAGTAGATTTCACCATTATGGAAAAACGGATTTTGCGTGCCGTAAAAACTATCCGCAGGTATGGCCAAACGTTTTGCTTTTTTAGTGGTCGCATCAATCTCGTTCCAGTACCAAACATCGTCACGGTATCTTACACCATGTTGCGCACCACCGTAGTATGATACCGCACGCGAAGGAATAGTGGTGTATATTTTGCTATCGTAAACAAACAAACGGTTAAATTCAGCAGGGAACTGATAGCTTTTAATGTCGATAGAGAAATCCTGATCAAACTCAGTAGAGCCACTTTTAATACGCAGTATTTTTGATGAATAGTCTGATGGTTGTCTTTTCATATCGCCAACAGCTACAAAATAAAGGTCCTTTGTTTTCTCATCAAGGCTCCAAAGCACGTGATCAATAAACACGCCTAAGTTGGTAGTACCTGCAAATTTGGTAACGTTAAGTATCTTTTTCTGAGTAAGATCATACACCGCGATAGCTACTTCTTTATTTTGCGGAGTTACCTGCCAGTCGCCGGTTAGTTTAGTGCCTAATAAAAGGTCAACGTACAGTTTATCGTCACGTTTAGCTAATATCAGCTGGCCTACCGATTCATTTGGCAAACCTTCAGATAATGAACTAAAATCGATCTCGCCTGTACGCTCCATTGTAGTTGGGTTAAACGTTTGTATTTTCAAACCACCTCTAACATCATCCCAATAATAACCTTCTGTTGAACTGGCCACCAGGTAATTAGTAATGTAAGCCGTTGATTGCGAAGCCAGGAATTTATCTTCCGCCACGCGTCCGTCAGCATTAAGGTTCAGTTTCAGGATACCTTGCGCATTAGTAGCGCTGTTAACTTTATAAAGGCTTTTGCCAAATGTACGACCGCCTAATGAACTGGTTACCTGGAAAAACGGAATATTTGCCAAGTTGATCTCACGGGCCTTATTATCTTTTAAAGCGTAGATACCGCCACTCCAGTTGGCCTGTGCATTGTAAATGATCCAAGTTTCGTTTGCCGGTAAATCCGTATCAGGCGTTGTTGGGGTTGGTTCAGTGCTGTCGCTTTTACTGCATGAACCTAAAAATGCCAGTGCCGAGAAGCCGATCATCATGGCACAAAACTGTTTACGTTTCATATTAGAATTGTTGTTATATATTAAGTGATTAAAAAAATTGATAAGTTAATTTGAGGTAATAGCCACGGCCGGGTTTCTGTACATTAAAATTATCGTACAGCCTTACGTTACCAATATTGCGGCATTCAGCGCCCATTGTAACGGCAGGTTTGGCAAAGCGGTAGTATACGCCCGTGTTGTTAGCGAACTGACCATATCGCCCGTCGCGTGGTATGATGAGCGAGGTTTGTATATCTTTTACCGGCTCAAACAATCCCGGTTCCTGGCTTTTAGGGATAGCGTATAAAAAGAAACGATGTACGTAATTGGCGTTCCAGTTCAATTCAAGCCTGTCGCCTTTTTTGGCGATGTTGTTGAAATAGGTATTTAGCCATATATTGCCAAAAAAGTATGGCACATTGGGCACACGTGCACCCTCCAGATACCTGAATATAGCCTCCTTAATATCTGTTTGCCTTATATCCTGATAGGTAACGTTAAAACCTGCATTAAGGCGCTTTTGATGAACATAATTAGCTTCCATCTCAATGCCCTTAACTTCTGATTGTTCGTAGTTGATGTAGCGATTAAACGGTATATCCAGTTGTAAAAAAATGCCATCCTTAACCTTACGATAAAACAAGCTGCCTGAAAGCGTTAAATTCCTGCCATTTTCACCTATACGATACTCACCGTTAAGGTTGATGTTGTGACTGCGTTCGGGTTGCAGGGCAAGGTTCTCTCTTACCAGGCGCGCATCGCCAAATACCTCATATTCGTCGGGCAAACGGGTAGCGTATTCATACGATAGCTTAACCAGGTAATTATTATGGCTCCAGCGCAAACCGCCCAGATAGCCAACGTTTTGCTTACTGCCCGAAGTTAAAAAGCCGGTTCCTGATTTATCGGTGGTATATCCGTTGGTATTAAAGTGATAGTATTTTAAGGCTACAATGCTTTCTAACTCTTTATCCAACCACTCCGACCGAAGGCCTAACGCCGTAATATCTTTACGATAAGTGGCAGGCACGGTGAGCACGTCTATGTTCTCGATAGCTGAAACAGCCCCCAGCGGATCAGTACCTTTACGGTTTTGCCGGTAGTACATCTCGCTCAAATCAAGCGTATGCCTGTCGCTTAGTTGATAAGACAGATTTAACCTCGAGAAAAAGAAACGGTAATCAATATTTTGGTTGTTACCCATATTGATCTCGCCCGGCCGGGCATTACGCGACTGGATTTGCCCATCCCAACCATATCTAACTGTTGCCGTATCAATAAATTTGGTTTTGAAATAGCTGTAAGTACTTACCGCGTTTAGTTTAAGCCGCTCGTTCAAAAAAGATTTTTTGTAGGTAAGTAAGCTTGTAAAGTTTTGCTCCCTGGAAAAAGCCTGACCGTACACCTTATCCATTTGCGCATCATTCTGTATCTCCTTATAAAAATTAGAGCTGATGAGGGTAAGGCGCAGGTCATCCGCCCAGGGCCTGTTCTTCACTCCAGCATACCCCTCGGCGTAATAGGTACGTGTAGCATCATGAAAGCGCTTGGTATCCTGATAAGTGATGCTACCGGTTTGCGGGTTATTAAAAGGCGCGTTTACGGTATAATTGTTATCAGAGTAATTGAAAGAGCTATTTGTACCTATATACCATTTTTTTGATGGGCTGCACCATAAGGCATTGGCCGTAACCCTATGCGTGTTAAATGAGCCTGCCTCGTATGATACTTCGCCATAGCTTTTATTATCCTGCCGGGTAACCAGGTTTACACCACCGCCAAGCGCATCAGCAGCCAGGTATAAGGGCATTACACCTTTATATACTTCTACCCTATCCAGCATGTTAACGGGTATCATACCCAAGCCAAAACCGTGGCCGAACAACTCCATCGGGATACCGTCCCTAAAAAGCCGTACAGCTTTTCCCTGCAAGCCACCAAGATTGATCTGTACCGGTGCGCCTATACCACCATCAGTACGTAATTTTACACCTGATGCACGGTTTAAAAACTCGCTTACATCACCACCTTTATCGTATGAACCACTTAAATTAATTGTTTGTACAGAGAAAGGGGATCTGTCAATAACCTGTTTATCGGTCAATGAGGTTACTGAAACTTCCTGCAAGGTCAGATCCTTGCTTACTGATAATTGCAGCTTTACATCGGTTACTTTATTGTCTTCGCAATCTACATTGATCGATCGATCAAGACTTTCAAAACCAACGTGATTGACTGTGATCGTATGGCTTCCTTCAGATGCGGAGAGTTCAAGCACGCCACTATCATTGGTGATGCCGGCTGGTTTGCCATCAAACCTGATCGATGCACCCGGTATCAGCTTACCGTCAGCCTCTGTTACGTGTATGCGAATAGGGCACCCTATCGCATAAAAACTTCCTAATAAGAAAAACAGTAATGTAAAATTAACCTTCAATATCTATATTTATTTATACTAATTATAAATTATATTTGCAGGCACAAAAATATTTCATCACCGGTGATCTGTTTTATGAGATTAGAAGTATTTTTTATGAAAATGGATTTTTGAAATGAGCTACAGAATTGACACTAATGATTTTCCGGATTTCTTAACTCATTTTGATAATGGACTTATGTCGCTTGGTGAGCTCAACCCGGGTAATAAGGATATTATCACCTTTAGTACACCTAAAGGCGACATGAGTTACCTGGAAGAAGTTGTGGCCGGTAATATTATTATTTTAAACGGCCATTATCAGTTTAAGGATGATATAGCTATATGTGGCAAGGGTGATGAGTCGTTACTGGAAATGCATTTCAATTTGTCGGACACGGGCATTGCTTACAATAATCCTATCAGAAACAATAAACCTGTTGCTCCGCTTTCGGGCAACATTACCTATTTAAACGCGAATGATAACCGCGCCGCGATAGGTTTTAGAGAAGGGCATGCTTACGAAACCTTCGATATACATTTGCCGCTTTCATTATTGAGTAATTTTGCAGGCGAGGGTGAAACCATTGATAATTTTCTCGATCAAATATCAAGGGAGAAAAGCAGCACGCTGCTGCAAAACGATATATTGTTAAACCCTAAATTAGAAGGGTTGATGCAGGATATTAAAACCTGCCCCTACCAGGGAATTACCCGCCGGGTTTACCTCGAAGCAAAAGTGTACGAACTTGTTTCTACCTGTTTACAGGGAGTGCAAGCGGATGAAAACCGGTCACAATTCTCTAACCGTGAGATAGAGCTCATTAAAGAAACAGCACAACTGATCAGGGCTAACCTTGATAGCCCGCTTACTATTATTGAACTGGCCCGGAAAGCCGGCATCAATCAAACAAAATTAAAATCAGGCTTTAAACATGTTTTTGGCGATACCATATTCAGCTATCTGCAAAAGATACGAATGAACAAAGCCAAAATGTACCTGTTAGATACCCAATTGACCATACAGGAAATAAGTCATCTATCGGGCTACCAAAGTATATCAAACTTTAGTATTGCCTTTAAACGCACATTTGGCTGTTCACCCAAAACATTTCGTGATAATACTTAAACATCCGTACGCTCTAACCGGCTGTCATCAATAACAACGGCCTTGTAGCCTCCCTGCGATTTAAAGTAAAGCCCGAGCAATAAGTAGCAAACAAGCATACCCACGGGAAACAGTGCCACGGTTTTCAAAGCGCCTTTCTTGGCATCGTCCTGAACATTTATTACGGTTTCTTTTTCTGCCTGTGGAGCCGCGGCAAGCTTTTCGCTATTTATAGCCTGGTAGTTGCCAAACATACTTGTTTTTGAAACTGTGGCATATGTGCTGTGCAATGCAGAGTTATTTTTGGCATCATAAGCACGCAGGTTGCTATCAATGGATTTATCCTGAACAAAACCCAGGATAACAGCGCCGATAACCCCCGCGCCGATCATGCCGACGCCACCTGCTATATTGAGGGTTAATGCTCCACCCTTAGGAAAACGCTCGGCAACCAAACCCAGCATAGTAGGCCAAAAAAAGCTTTTGCCCAATCCAAAAATGGTAGCGGCTACTAATATCATTACGCCATCAGCGGTAGATAAAAAGAACAAACCCAAAGCAGCTACTCCTGAACAAACGGCCAGCAGGCCTACCGGTGAGATACGATGAATGATGCTGCCCGCGCTAAATCTTAGTATCACCATAATGGCCGAAGTATAGATCAATATCCATCCGCCTTGCAAGCCTATTTTCTTCATTGCGGGGCCCATTAAATCGGCTACCCAGCTATCTGTACCCAGCTCGGTTACCGCGAGTGGTAACATGATAAGCAGCATAATGATAAATAAGGGTTGACCAAGACTGCGTACATATAATCCGAACAGCCCTGCAATAGCCAGTGTTACTATTACATTGATGGTGGTTGACCAGCCAAAAACAGATCCTAACTGAAATACAATAAGCCCGACGATTATCAATGCCCCGCCAACACCAACCTCCTTCAACATATCAATGTATGATACCCCTGCACTCACACGCTCGTTAACCGGGAACTTTCTACCCAGCATCAATAAACCGTAGCCTAAAGCCGGAATAAGCACCAGCATGATCTTTAGTTTCCAGTTAGTTTCGGGGCCCATCAGCAGTGCCATAACACCACCCAAAATAAGTCCGGTTGGCCAACCGGCGTGCAGGTAGTTAAGCCAGCGCGTTTTTTGTTTAGGAAACATGCTGGCTACCGCCGGGTTAGTAACCGCCTCAACCGTACCATTGCCCAGCGCCATAATGAACGTACCAATGTATAACATGGTAAACCCGGTTGCGAACCATGTGATAGCAGCAGAGGCAACGTGGCAAATAAACGCGAATATCATAGCGTTTTTATAGCCTACCTTATCGATTATCAAACTGAACAGTACAATACTTATGGCAAACGGCCACAACCCAACACCCGCAATTTCGCCTGTTTGCGTATTGGTCAGGTTAAAGTCGGCGCTCCATTGCGGCAACGTCATGGCTCTTAATATGAACCCGAATGAGGTGGTTACAATAGCTACAAAACAGGCGATAAACAACAGTTTATCAGAGGGTGCCGCCTTTGAGCCCGGATTAGTGATTGATGTACTCATAATATTTGGTTAGGTATAATTGGTTTGGTTTGATTGGAGGCAGATATTAACACTACCAGGAAAGCTGCAATAACGACACGCCCTGTCGCGGCAAGGGAAAATCCAACAGTAACTTCCCATCTTTAACATTTACCCATTCGGGTGATGTATAAAGCTGAAGCTGCCCTGCTGTTTCCAGTTTGGCAATCTGTTCCTTATCCGGATTTTTTGGCGAGCCCATACTTTTCCATACTTCGTATGAGTTACTAAACTGTTTATCTATCCGGTAATGGCGAAGCAGAACTTTTGTAACCGGTATTCCTCTCAGCTCAACAATAACCGGGGCATCAGGCACATTGGTATCATTCAGATCATGATAGTTCCATACCATTACAGATGCCGTATTTTTATCCTTAGTAGCTATGGCGTTCACGTCCGGTTCATTACGGCGTACGCTTGAATCACGAATACTCGCGAAATTATACTGAAGATCCTTATTTACTTCGGCACGGTTACCCTGCATCATGCCAAACATTCTGAAAACATTAAGCACTGGTTTATCTACGCCATTGGTAGCCAGATCACGAAATCCACGAAACCAGGGCTGATCCTCAAATTCAAAAGCCCAGGTAACCGCCCCCCGCAGATTAACTCCCCTTGCCATAGCCAGATCATACTTGCGGGCAAATGATGCCGCTGTATAACTTGAATACATGGTACCATTACGGTACGCATTCTGCGGACTAACATCTTCAGAACATGCGGCACATCCTTCGGGGTCTGACTCACCTATAATTATCGGCAGTTTTTTCAGGGTTGGGAATGATGCCACAATCTCGAACCCTTTATCAATATTGGTTAACTGGCGCCCCATATTCATTTGCACTACGCCGTTCACCAACGTAGGCGAACCTTTGGCATGAAAGGTTATAAAATCTATCGGAGATCCTGTTTTACCCGTTACATAATTTTTACCGCTTGTTACATGCGTAAGGAAAGTTTTTAAAAACGCAGCGGCTTTCGGGTTTGATGGATCGGTGGTTTCCGGCCCTCCTACCAGCGCAGCCGGGAAGGCACGCTTAACTGCATCAGCAGTATAATCATACAGTTTGATGTATTCTTCGGTAGTGCCTTTCCAGTAACTGATATCCGGTTCATTCCATAGCTCCCAATGCCACTTGCTTACCTCCTCTTTTCCGTACCGGGCAATTGAATGCTTTACCCATTGATAAACCAATTCGGCAAACTTGCTGTAATCCTTTGGCGGGTAAGCCCATCCGGTGTAAATGTCGTTGTAATCATCGCCCGGTTTCCAGTGGTGCTTGTAGGGAGTTGGTTTAACAGACATAGCCTCGGGCATAAAACCTATTTGCGCTATGGGATGCATACCGTTGCTGATGAAAGTATCAAAAATAGAATCAATTATTGTCCAGTTGTAAATGGGTTTGCCGTTGGCATCCTCGGTGTAGGCATTGGTTGATCCCCACTTTATGGCTGCTTTACCATCACCGGTTACCAGCAGGCTATGCACCCTTACATTTACAGGCACCTTGCTTAACATCGCTATCTCCTTAAGCAACTTCTTGCCATCCTTCATGGTGGTATAGTTGGGTTCATCGTAACCAAACCATGCCCAAATGGGTTGTATCGCGCCAAGGTCCTTAACTAAATCAACCTTGATAGCAACCGGTGAATTTGTTTGGGAGTATGCAGTGCCTGCAAACCAGAATAGCATTAGCGGCACCAACACAAACTTTAAAAGATTTCCAGTATTCATACTATTGACATTCAGCCGGTTTACGCGAAACAAGTTAACTTATTATTTATTAATCAGCGGTATTAAAAGTAAAATCGGGTAAATAGCGTTTTTCACCACCATTCATGGCCGATTCATGCGCCAGTATGCCTACGCATGTGATGTTGGCCGACTGTGCCGCATTAGGGTAAGGCTGCTTACCATTAACCAAAGCACTTATAAATTCATTAACCAAATGCGGGTGCGAACCGCCATGCCCCGAACCTTGTATAAATGATAAATGTGTTTCACCATCGTCACCATAAACACCCTTAGTGGTAAAGCTTTGAATCTCGGCAGGCAATAGGTGCGCATAGTCAGGAATTTTTACCCGCTCAGGTGTTTCGCCGGTATGTATCACGCTTTCTTCATGCTCAACTAAAGTCCATTCAAACGATTTTTTTGAACCGTACACATCAAAACTTTCGCGATACTGCCTCGCGGTATTGAACAGCGAGCGCGTTACCTCGGCAGACAGATCTGTGTCCTTTAACTTAATATGGCAGCTTTCGATAGCGAAAGGCGAACCATATTTAGGGATAAGTTCTTCACTTATGGTTCCCGAACCAAAGCACGACACATACTCCGCCTCCGCTTTTGGCAGGGCCAGTATCGGGCTAACGCAGTGGGTGGCATAATACATGGGCGGTAGTCCCTCCCAATAGCCCGGCCAGCCTGCCATTTCCTGCTGATGAGAGCCACGCAGAAACTGGATTTTCCCTAATTCGCCATTTTCGTAAAGCTCTTTTATAAAAAGAAATTCCCTGCTGTACACTACCGTTTCCATCATCATGTAGGTAAGCCCTGTTTCCTTCACGGCCTCAACAATCAAACGGCATTCATCAACCGTGGTGGCCATGGGTACGGTACAGGCCACGTGCTTTCCGGCTCGTAATGCAGCTATGGCTTGTTCGGCATGGCTTTGTATGGGTGTGTTGATGTGTACGGCATCTACTCCCGGATCTTTCAACAATTCTTCGTAGCTGCTGTAACGTTTCTGTATGCCAAAGGCCTCGCCTATTTCATTCAGCTTATCTTCATTACGCTGGCAAATAGCGTACATATTGGCATTGGGGTGCTTTTGATATATCGGGATAAACTCCGCGCCGAAACCCAGGCCCACGATGGCTACGTTGATCTTTTTTTCGCTCATATTTTTTGATTATTATTTGAAAAAACGTTTTAAGAATTGTAATCCCTTGCTTGCAAACTCATCCTGACTGGCAGCCAGGGGTTTCCATATGCAAACCGCACCGGCTAATTCCTTTACTTCGGGCGTAAAACTTTCAATGGAGATGATGCCTTCATAGCCAATTTGCTGCAAACCAGCCTTGTACGCAGCCCAATTGGTTTGCCCGCTGCCCGGCGTACCGCGATAGTTTTCAGATACTTGTAGATGTATCAGCTTATCGCCCGCGGCAACAATAGCGGCTTCAATATCAGGCTCCTCAATGTTCATGTGAAAACCATCTAAAGCGATGTTTGCAGCAGGGTGACCAATATCATTGATAAGCCGCAAAACATCATCGGTAGTGTTGATCATGTCTGATTCAAAACGGTTCAAGGGCTCAATGCCTAATTTTAAGCCTCTTGCTTCGGCCATTTTACAAACCTGGCTGAGGTTATTAACCGCTCTGTCCCACTCAATTTTACGTTGCCCGGGCGATGCTAAACGCGCCTTACCCACTGCCGAATACATTGGCCCGGCAAAGAAGGGCACATCAAGCTGGTTGCATATATCCAAACAGGCTTCTATGTAATTAAATGCCTTTTGATGATATGCTGTGTCGTCATTGGTCAGATCACGTTCAGGGCCGAAGGCACCGCATATCAGCGCCTCTAAATCATGCTCTTTTAAAGCCTCTTTTATTAACCGGGTATCAATAAGCTCTGTGTCTTCAACCGGTATCTCTACCACATCATATCCCATAGCTTTTATCTTACCGAACAGCGCGATGGTATCGCTGTTAAATGGCGATGCCCACAACCAGGTGCTAACACCAAATGTTACCTGTAAACTCATAATATATAAATTGTGGGCTTTTTACTTAGTTACTTTAAGTATACCATTCATGATACGCCAGTGCCCCGGAAAGGTGCATAGGTAAGGGTATGACCCTGGTTGTTCGGGCGCTGTAAATTCAATAGTTACCTTTTGCTGCGGATTAAGCAGCGCCGAAGCTTTCAGTACTTCAGGTATCTGAGGCACGTAATTCTTATCCGCTCCTTTCGGATCGCGGGCCAGTTCATCGGCAGCTGCGCCAACAATGCTGGTGGTACCCGCCTTTATCAATACCCAGTTATGCTGCATAAAATCGGGGTTCTCAAAATTGAGGATAACCTTTTGACCGGCCTTAACCGTGATGAGCTTTTTATCAAACTGCATAACATGCTCTACCACCTTTAAATTTATAGTGATCGCCGGCAAAGCTGATGTTGATTTCTTAGCGATGGCACTATTGCCGGATTTGCCGGTTTGCCGGATAGTATTATAAATGCTTTTATTAAGCGTGCCTGCCGATGCGCTCTTTTTAGTATACGCAGCTAAATAACCAGCCTTATGTTTTACGGCTGCTGCCTGCAAGGCTTTGCTTATCCATTCATCTTTAATATTACCTTCATCATTAGCAGCACCATATATCATACTACCAATCTCAGCGTTAGCGGCATGGTCGGCTAATACAAGTATGGAGGCGGCACGTACCCGGCCATCAGCATCACTTAATAAATTTGCTTTAACTATCTCTTGCAAAGCGGCATTTGATACAGGCAATACCTGCACTGCCGCTTTACGTACTGCCGCCGCCGGATGCTTTAGCGCGGCATAAACCGATGGCATAACCTGCGCGTTGTTATCATTAATGGCGCCAATGCCTTTCAACACCCATAAAGCGTGCACGGCTGCTCCGGATAAACCTAATTCATCCTGTTGTTTGCTGTTTATGGTATTAAGCAGACCGGGTATAGCTTCAGCATTATTGGCTTCAACCAATAAGCGCTGCGCTGTCATCCTCCAAAACATGTTATCGTTTTCGAGCGCCTTAAGCAAGCCGGGGATATCATTTTTAGATAATTTGATAGGTGTATAAGGTTTAGCATTTTTGTATACAATGCGGTAAATGCGTCCTTTATCATGATCTCGCAACGGATTGATATAGGCATTGCCCTTGCCGTTCTCAAAACCGCGAGGTGTTGGGTTGTGCTGAATAATAAAGTCATACCAATCGGCTACCCAAACGGCACCATCCGGACCAACCTCGGCCTGTACCGGGCCAACCCATTCGTCGGCGCTGGCTACAAAATTCCAGCCATCAGCTTCGGTAAAACCGGCTCCATCCTGTTTTAAGATTGCCTGATGCACAACCCGGCCGGTTGGCTCGCAAACAAAGGCTATACGGTTCCAGTAGTTTTTTGGATAATTACGTGCCGTGTACAGATTGTGCCCCGCCGCCGCGGTAAATCCGCCAAAAACATCAACCTGCCGCAGGTTAGGGAACACTACGTGCATATCATAATGCCCATCAAGCTTTTTAACTGATTGCTGATCTGTTTTTGTGCCGGTACTTTCAACCGCATAACGGGCAGGCAGCCCAAAGAAAGCACTATGCGTGTTGTTAGCTGTAGATATGAACACATCGTTCTCCTCCGAAAAACCCAGCCCCCATGTATTGTTGCTGGTTGCCCCTAAAAACTCCAGCTGTTTACCATCAGCAGTGAAATTGTAAACACCTTGCCCGAATTTCATTTGCTTGCCGCCTATAGCTCCACTAAAACCTGAATAACCAAGTACACCCCAAATTTTGTTATCAAAACCATATTTCAAGTTTGATGGACCGGCATGGGTATCACTTTTGCCCCAGCCGGTTATTATCTTTTCGCGTACATCAGCCTTATCATCCCCGTTAGTATCTTTAAGAAATATAAAATCAGGCGCCTGCGCAACAATCACTCCGCCGTTGGCAAATACAATACTGGTGGGTATATTCAGCTTATCAGCAAAAATGGTGAACTTATCCGCCTTGCCATCACCGTCGGTATCTTCACATATTTTTATGCGATCAACGCCGGTGCCGTCATCTGTTCTGATCTCGTTAGGATAATCAATAGTTTCTATCACCCATAAACGTCCCCTTTCATCCCATGCCATGGCTATGGGGTTGATTATGTCGGGCTCGGCGGCGAAAAGCTCGATCTTGAAATCAACCGGTACCTGTATGAGTTTTTGTGATTCTGCCGAAGAAAAAGGCGCCTGGAATTTTGGTGCCGGATCTCTCTTTTCATAATTAGGAATTTTGGCATCAGTATATGTGCCTTGCGGAACCTGCAACGCGTTTACCTGGCTGATAACCTTATCGCCCAAAGCCCAGAATATGCCATTTTTAACCAGTTTTAAAAATTCCTTATTGGTCCAGGTACTATCGTTATGGCCGTAGGCGGTATAAAATACACGTCCCGATCCCTGCTGGCGCACCCAGGTGTAAGGTTCATGATGATCTCCCTCTACCCTTTCGGTAAGCACCGTTTTGTCGGGATTTATTTTATCGTGCACATAGGTTTCATCCCAGGTTTCAAAGGCACTTATATCCTTCATTACCGGATGCTTGCTATCCACTATTACAGCAGGAAACTTACCGGTTGTATGCGTTTTAAACTGACCACCAACCGCTTTTACATACCAATCTGAATTACGGAAACAATACGAAGCACAATGCAATGGCACCAACCCTTTGCCCCCTTCAACAAACGCGCGAAGCGCGTTTTCTTCGGCTTTTCCAATAGTATCATAATTGGCGTAGATAACCAGGGCATCGTATTTTGCCAGATTTTCGGTATTCAGATCGCTCAGCTCATCGGTATAAGTTATATTGATGCCGCTCTTAAAAACCGCCGAAGCCAGCATGGGCGCGTATTTGTAGGAGTCGTGATGTTTGGAAGTGTTACCAAGAAACAGCACCTCGGCACGGCGGGGCACAATTTCTGATACCTGTTCAGCAACTTGCGCTACCTGCGGTTTTGAGGTAAGCACCTTTGTAGAGCAGCTGAACACAAATAATAATAAGGCTCCTGAAATGATCCGGACGATTGATCTCATAGTTGGTTATAATATTGGCATAACAATTATCTAAATTATTAATTAATCATCCTTACTCATTTTTACCCAAAATAGACTATATTATAACATTTTCTTGTATTCAACATTGTGTATATCTTCATATTTTAGATATATGAAAAGCATAATCAATAAGAGCCCGATACCGCAAAACAGATCATTTGTTATACAGCATCTGCAATCGCATTACTTTGATCCGCACATTCATGCTCACCCGGAGTACCAACTTTTTTATGTGGTTGAAGGCCGGGGAACGAGGTTTATTGGCGATAATATTAAATCATTTAACGAGGGCGATATCGTGTTTCTTGGCCCTAATGTTCCGCACCTTTGGCGCAGCGATAAAGAATACTTCGATGCCAGAACCTCACTACAAACCAGCGGCATAGTACTTTACATGAGTGAGCATTTTTTGACAGATACCATTGGGAATGAAGAATTTGAAAAGCTAAAAAACCTGTTCGATAAATCATTAATGGGAGTTGAGGTTACCGGACAAACAAATGCTGAAGTAAAGAATATGCTTATCCAGCTATTATCAATGAGCGGGCTTGACAGCATTATTCAGTTATTAAAAATCCTAAAACTGATCGCCGAATCAAATGACTGTACGCTATTATCACAAACTCCGTTTTCGACCATGCCGAACGACAAAGCGAACACACGGATGAATAATATTTACGAGTTTGTGATGCGTAATTTTCAGGCCAACATTACACTTGAATCCGCCGCCGATCTTGTGAATATGGCTCCTACATCATTCAGCAGATTTTTTAAATCGAGGGTAAATAAATCATTCTCTGAATTTGTGAAAGATGTTAGGATAGACCACGCCTGCAAGCTTTTGCTCGACGAGAATATACCCATTAGCCACATCGCCTTTAAGATCGGCTATCCTACCCTGTCTAACTTTAACAAACAGTTTAAGGCATTGAAAGGCGAAACTCCATTTGATTACCGAAAGAAATACAGGGAAATAAACAATGGGCTCGTTAGTATTGCTTAGGTTTCTCTGATTTTATTAAAGTACATTTTTAGTGTTCTTATACTCAGATGGCAGGCAGCCAAACTTTGCTTGAATACCAATTTTATTATTTAGGGGCAATTTGGTAACAACCCGCTTTCTCACTACATATTCAGCTGTTAACTTCATTACATTGTGCTATCAATTATTCCTAACATGTTTAAATACCTGGTTTTATTTATATCCCTTTCTTTATTATATACTTTACTAACGCTTTTATGAAATTCCGAATATCCCGTTGATCAGGTCTTATATAAATTGGCCGACATAATGCAAGCAAAGTTTACCCAACATCAATACCGTAAACAGAACGGGTGTTTGATTTACGGCTTATTAATTAATCGGCACAATTCAATTGTAACAAACTCGTTATAGACAATTTATCAAGCACATCTATTTTTACCTTGCAATAATGCCGATCCAGAAATTACAACGTTTAAAAGTTATTCTGCTTGTTGCGGGATACTTATGCATTGTAATAGGCCATGTGCAGTTTCTTACTCCTAAACGATTTTTCTATAAAGAAAAACAACCTATTAACGGAAAGCTGATCCCGAAAGGTTACGATAAATCAGGGTATGCAATAGTAGTTGTTCCTAAAATTTGTAAAACTGTTTTAAACAGATCTTTTTCAGACAAACATCCTATTGGCGCAACCCTTTTATATACCGATAGTTTGTTTAAACAATCGGTTATACTAATTTCAAGTCTAAAATTATCTGAGTCTTCAAATGCTATAATTTTCTTTTTTAAGGCATTTTCTCTTTATCTGCGAATTTGATAATACATTAAGTTATCCGTATAAATTTTATTAGATATGATGCGCGAGGCATTCATATTTCTTCATGGTCACTACAAGATAAACAGGACCATAAACTTTATATCAATCTTAATTACACACTTTGAACATACAGTTTAATAGTTCAATAAAAATCAACTTTTAAATTCCTTTTTATGAGCATCAAAGAAAAACTAATTGAAGGTCTGGAACTTAAATACATTGGCAAAGCTTTCGCCGGGTTTAATGAGGAAAATCCAGTTGTGGAGTTTTTAGGTTATGATTGCATTGGATTTATCAATATATGGGTAAAGTATAATGGCAAGCAAGTTTTCACATCGATATTTGACGTGGCCATACTGTAGCCTTCAAACTAAAAACCAAGCATTTACTATCAGGTAAACCTTAATTTTTTTACCTGATAGTAAATGTCACTCATAATTTCATATCATGCTTGTCATTGGATAACATCCGATCAAAGATCATCTCAAAATGATCTTACGGATAGTTTTAGCCTGATAATCTGAAAAGTACAAAGTGCCTTCATCCTTTGATAGCGCTAAGCAAGAGGCATGCACATCGGCCTGCCTGCCCTTGCCATCACGGTTATCATTAAACCCGTTTGGGCCTGCAATGGTGGTAATTTTCCCTTGATCTATGCGCCTGATGTAACCGGCATCGACGATATACATGGTGCGGCCATCTTTATTGATCACCATATTTCGCACATTGGTAAATCCTTCTACACCAAGCTGCTCCTTAAATATGCGTTGTGATACACCGCCCGGGGTGAATTTGTATAGATATTGTCCGTCCGAAAAATACTTTACCTTATTATAGCCTATACACATGGCCGAGAAAGAGGCATGTGCCCCGTGCTCTATATATATCGAGTCGGCATCAAAACCTATCGCATCAGTACCCACATATTCGTTATTGCTATTGGTTTTAAATTTTACCGCGCTGTAACCTCTGGTGCACCAAAAATCTTCAGCATATGGGTCTTTAACCAAATTACGATAGCTGGCATAGTAAGAGGTATACACAAATGCGGGTTGACCGGGCTTAAATATCCATGCCTCCGGGAAATCGCTATTCTGGTTACTATAGGTTATCACATTAATAGTTCCGTTTTTGGCAACACCAACATATGCCGCGCTCAACATTTGCTCGCCGCTTGGCGCAGCTGGTAATGTTATGGTTGATACCGCGTTTGTAATTAACGATAGTTTACGTATAACGCCATCATTACCATCAGCTATGTACATATTACCATCATCAGTTAACTGGATACCGGCGGTGTACAAAAAACGGGCATCAGCACCAACACCATCAACCAATGTTGATCCGCTGGTGTAGTAAGCACCCGCTATAGTTGAAACCTGATTAAGTGTGGGCGAGGTAGCCGCGGCACGCAACTCACTATCGCTATCTCCGGGATCAAGTTCACTTGCTTTTTTGCAACCAATGGCACCGCAAACTAAAGCCATCAGTACCCAAACTGTGATTTTCGCTTTCATAACAACACAATAAGTTTAGCTTATTAATCGGTTTATAATCAAATATTAAATATAGATCATTATTAACATACCTACTCTGCATATTTAATATTGAGCCAAAACTGTGCATTGCTGATACCTAACAACTTAAGAGCTGATACTACATCAGGCAAAACAACTTATAATATATAGATATTGACGGATAATATATATGTTGAGCCTATGTATGATTTGATTTTCAAAAACCCTTCTTAAATTATTTAAAAAGATTAAATTGCAATGTCCTCACCATTTAATTTACTTAAGCGCTTATGAATAAAGTATTATCTATCCTGACCGTATGCTGTTTATTACAAACGGCAACTATGGCTCAAACAAAAACCGGTATAGCCATCATCCCCGAACCTGTAAAACTAACCCCACACACCGGGCAGTTTATTTTACCCAAGGAGTTAACAGTGCAAGCCCCCACCAGCGAAAAAATGGCACCGGTGCTTGATTTGTTAAAGAAGAAATTTTCGGCCGCTACAGGTAAAATGGTTCGCGTAAAGGCTGTTGCCCCTGCCGCCGCCATCAAGCTGAGTTTAAATAAAACGGCTGATACTGTTATTGGTAACGAGGGATACTACCTGTCATCAACAGCTAAAGGTGTAAACATAAGAGCCAATACCGAGGCCGGATTATTTTATGGTTTGCAGACCTTGTTTCAGCTGCTTCCGAAAGAGATAGAAAGTAAAGATGTAGTAACGGGTGTTAAGTGGACAGTACCCGCGGTTGAGATAACCGATTACCCGCGCTTTGGATGGAGAGGCTTGATGTTCGACGTATCACGCCACTTCTTTACCAAAAAGGAGGTAATGAGCTACATAGACAATATGGCCAAATACAAGCTAAACCTGTTTCACTGGCATTTAACTGATGATGAGGGCTGGCGTATCGAGATAAAGAGTTTCCCGAAACTGACAACCGTTGGCGCTTATAATGTAAAACGTGAAGGTACGTTCGGCGATTTTATTCCGCCAAAGCCGGAAGAACCACGTAATTATGGTGGATATTACACGCAGGATGACATACGCGAGGTGATCAAATACGCGCAGGATAGGTTTGTGAATATACTGCCCGAGGTTGACGTACCCGGCCATAGTTTGGCAGCGGTAGCCTCCTACCCTGAATTATCGGCAACTGCTGGTGCTGATAAGTATACCGTACGATCAGGAGAAAAGATAATGGACTGGAGCAAACCCGGTCACCCGGCATTGGTTGATAATACTTTGAACCCGGCAGGTGAATTTACTTACCAGTTTTTGGATAAGGTAGTTGGCGAAATAGCCGATCTGTTTCCATTTGGGTACATGCACCTGGGTGGTGATGAGTGCGCCAAAAACTTTTGGGAGCAAAGCGATGCCGTAAAGGATTTAATGAAGCGCGAAAACCTGAAAACACAGGAAGAAGTGCAAAGCTATTTTGAAAAACGACTGGAAAAGATAGTAGAATCAAAAGGCAAAAAATTTATGGGTTGGGATGAGATACTGGAAGGTGGTATAGGCCCTAATGCCGCAGTGATGAGCTGGCGTGGTGTAGATGGCGGTATACAGGCCGCCAAATTAGGCCACGAGGTAGTAATGAGCCCTACCACCTATGTTTATATTGATTACATGCAGGGCGACAAAGTGATGGAACCACATGTATATGCCAGCCTTCGCCTGAGTAAAACTTACGAGTTTGACCCGGTACCTGAAGGCGTTGATGCCAAACTGATAAAAGGCGGACAAGCCAACTTATGGACAGAGCAGGTATACAACATTCGCCAGGCCGAGTATATGACCTGGCCACGTGGTTTCGCACTGGCCGAAAGCGTATGGTCGCCAGCGGCTAAAAAGAATTTTACTACATTTTTCAGCAAGGTTGAACAGCATTTTGCCCGTTTTGATGAAGCCGAGATAAAATACGCGCCAAGCGTTTACGAGCCCGACTTTAAAGCAGGCATGAATACCGACGGTAGCCTGAACGTAGCGCTAACATCCGAAGTAACAGGCCTTGACCTGTACTATAGTTTTGATAACTCCTACCCCGATAATTTTTACCCCAAATATACCGGCGTACTAACCGTACCTATTGATGCTACGCAGCTAAAAGTTGTTGCCTACAAAGGCAAAAAACAGGTTGGCCGCGTAGTAACTATGCCAATTGCCGAATTAAAAAGCAGGATAGTTAAAGCAAAATAACACTTTCTGATATTTTTTTTCGGTACGTAAATAGGTGCCCGGCAGAACATTTCAATGTCATTTGAAAAATGCTCTGCCGGGCACTTATTGTTAGCAAAGGGGTAAATTCTATCTTTGCCGCCATGAATCAACCTGTGCGACTTGAAGCCAATACCGGTAACCGTATATTTTATTTTACTGTTGATAAACTAACCGAGAACGAGGTTAGCATTATGATGTACAACGCATCGTATACCTTTATTCGCACCGGCGCAAGCTGGACAAACCATGTGCTGAACAAGTTTATTATGGCGCAGCACCTGATAAACGAGGTAGTAGCCGTGGCTCAAAAAGCACAATAAATCTTAAAATCTAATTCCCCGTCAGTATACCTGATGTTTAATCTATTAATTTTTCTATCATGAACAGATCAACTAAACTATTGGCCGCGATAATCGCGCTAAGCACTCTTTTTTTAAGCAACACCGTTAAGGCGCAAACCGCACCAGGCCCATGGCGTTTAGGCTTTGGCATTGAGGGTGGCTTACCAACAGGTGATGCCAACGATTTTTATAACATTCAGATCGGCGGTACGGTAAGGTTACAATACAGCCTTAAAAAGAATCTTGCACTAACATTAACTTCAGGCTACTATCACTTTATCAAGAAAGATGAAATAGCAGGTCTGTCTGATCTGCAAATGATACCGGTTAAGGTTGGTATCAAATCGTTTTTCGCGCCGCACTTATATTTTGGTGCCGAAGCCGGTGCTGGTTTTGAACTCAATGAAAGCAATAACACCAAATTACTGTTATCACCGGCATTGGGCTGGGCAGGCAAATCATGGGATTTTGGCGTTAAATACGAGAATTTCTCAGGCCAAAAAAACAACTACGGTGTAGTGGGTTTGCGTGTGGCTTATGGCTTCGGAATATAAAATATTAACGTAGTAAAAAATTCATTATGAGTAATTTGAAAGATAAAACCGCGATAATAACCGGCGGTGGTCAGGGTCTGGGTAAGGCTGTGGCTATAGCGCTGGCTCAGGAGGGCGTACACATTGGCCTGATAGGTCGTAACGAAGAAAAGCTTAAAGCTACATTAGCCGAGCTGCAAGCACTAAACGTTAAGGCATACTACAGCGTTTGCAGTGTTGACGATGAGCAAGCGGTTATAAAAAGCGTAGCTGAACTGGCTGAGGTATTGGGCGGAATAGATATCCTGATCAACAATGCCGGTATCGGCAATTTTGGGTCGATAGAAAGCATGCCATCTGATGAGTGGCAGCAAGTGATCAAAACCAATCTGTTTGGTCCTTATTTTACGGCTAAGGCGGTTTACCCTTATTTGCAAGCCAAAGGCGCGGGCGATATTGTAAACGTATCATCAACAGCAGGCTTGAAAGCCGGTGGCAACATGTCGGCCTACGCGGCATCAAAAGCCGCATTGATATCGCTATCGCAATCCATGATGGCCGAATGGCGCAAGCAAAATATCCGCGTGATCACGCTCACACCAAGCACCATAGCCTCAGAAATGAGCATCAACGGCGGCCTTACCAATGGCAACCCCGAAACGGTATTACAGCCCGAAGACTTTGCAGAATGGGTACGCGACATCCTTAAAATGAACCGCAGAGCCCTGATAGCTAATGGGTCGATATTTTCGAATAATCCTTAAAATGACAATGGCATCAGCAATTATTTTGCTGATGCCATTGTTCCTATTGAACAAATATATCTTAACAGGTTATGATCCTGAGAAATATGCGATCTTCTCAGAAAAGCTCAAAACCTAATTTGCTATCTTATGCTTGGTAAGCTTCCCTCCTATACGCACAAACCTCCGTTCAATCAACATATAAACCGCATAACTAAGCGTGAATGCAATCACGAATGACAGTGATACAAAAAGCACATCACTTGATTGTGGTAACGCTTTTTTTAGACCGTCGAAAATTAAAGGATGTAGAAGGTAAATGGAGTAACTTATCTCTCCAAAAAACAGCAGCGGCACATGTAAAAATTTGGGCAATTCAACTTTGAATTTATAAAAGCCAAGGCAAATGAGTATGCACAATACCGAGAATACTATCCTGTTCACTCCGGTGATTATGCCTGTTCTATCACCATATACAGGGTAAAAAGTAAAGATCAATATACCGGTGACTATTATTCCGAATGCAACCCATGCATTAACAGATACCTTTTTGAAAAAATGCCCCAACAAAAAACCCGACAGGAACAAAAACACCTGATTTAACGGGTTTTGATATATGCCAAATTGAGTAGGTAATGCTTTGCTTGCATCTATCTTGAAAAATGCGAAATAGATAGCTAAACCATAAATAACCGCTGCCAGCAACCAAAATAAAGCGCGTTGCTTAAGCAGCAATATCATAAATATTAAAAAGAACACATAAAACACCAACTCGTTACCTATTGACCATGCGCCTACCGCAATGGCCTTATTCCAGGCAACAAAACCAAAAGCTCCTGTAACGTTTAATACTATCGACTTGGCAGATATATTACGATCAGCTAAAAACACTGTGCTCAAGGTTACCAAGCACAATAAAGGATATATTCTGAATACACGCTTGAGTATAAAGTTTTTTATATCAAGAGCCGTGATCTGAAACCGATCAGCATAAACAATATAAAGTGTAAGCCCGCTTAAAACATAAAACACACTTACCCCATACAAGCCCAACCGGCCTAAAAATGTATCGGCATCAAACACACCTAACAACCAAAGGGCATGATGATAAACCATGATACCCAGTGCCGACATGCCACGCAAGTAATCTAAATTATGAACTCTTGAAGTACCGCTTGTATTCATAACCAATTAATGCTTATACTCTTTGTTAAATATCAATCTAACACAAGCTTCGTTACAATGTATACCATCGTAAAAATAACTTTCATCAAGTTGGTTCCCCGCCGGATCTAATGAACCGATACAAGCAGAACCAGTTTTATCGGCAAGCTCACGATATACACCTTCCGTTTCAATCACTTTTTGGTATGATGGCTCTGTCTTAAAATAATCGTACACCACCGGGTTAAATGGCGACAGGAAGAAGGTAACCTTTACGCCTTTAGCTTTCAAATAGTCAACGAAGCGGGTTAAGGTATTCAGATTTTCAGCTGATATCTTATCGAAGGTTACCTTATCAAAATTCTTCTCCAGTGTAACCGGGTCTTCTACATACTCGGTTGCTTTTTTGCGGACCTCCAGTACCGATACCTCTCTCCTCTTTTTTCCGTATGACATTATTCCATCCGGCGCACGGGTATCACCTTTATTGTACAAACTATCTGATGGTGAATAGCTTGTTTGTTTCATATACAAATTTTTCAACGCGCTTTGAAAGTACGACAGCGACAATAATTGCGATACTGTACCGGCATTGAACTCGTCGGGCTTTATGCTGTCGCGATAGGCAATATTCAATTTCCGGAGCATTGAATAGTAATGTTCACTTACCAGGTGCCACATTTTATGCGGACTGTTCTCGTTTAGCATCCTCGGATCAAGCGTTAAAATAACTTCTTTGGGTTTGAATGCCTGCTGCTCGCAAACATCGTATATGGCCAAAAAATCTTCAATGGCGGCAGATTGCACCCAGGCATTAAAAAACTTTTTTCCCGGAAACATGTCAGCCCCTATGAACTGCCCCCGGCTGGATGATAGCACCAGCACATCGGGTTTATGATTCAATAGCTCAATGGTATATTTTTGCAGTAAACGGCCATCGTAATTGGTAACATTGGTGGCATACTTGCCCTGCGACAGTATACCGGCAACGCCTCTTTCATATTTACCCTTGTTAAATAAATTAGCCGGATCAACAAAGTAATTAACCAGCATAACCACCAGTAATACAGGCAGGGTTAAAGTTAATTTTGATAAAAACTTTCTCATTTAAAACTGGAAGTATATAAATTCATTAGCGCCATAATACCCGAACACTACTATACTTATAATTACAGCATAATAAACCATCCAACGGAAGGCAGCAGGTTGCTGCTCATCAAACTTAAGCGCATGTGTTTTTTCCCTTTGTATCCATTCGGCAATTAACATTACTACAACAAATGCAAAGGTTAACTTAGGGAATGCCTGCGGTTTTGATAGTATTGATGTACTTAGTATGCCTTTGATGTAGATAGCGGCATCTTTTAAACTGGCAGCCCTGAAAAATATCCAGGCAAAAGTGGTGAGCGCGAAAGTTACAGCTATATTGAACACTTCCTTTAAACTTGGCAAAAGCTTTCCCTGGGCGGCAATTTCCAGGTTGCTTCTGTTTCGGTCTGAAAGCAATAAGGGTAAAAAATAAAGCGCGTTAAGGCCACCCCATACCACAAATGTCCAGTTGGCGCCATGCCATACACCGCTCACTATAAATATGATGAAGGTATTACGTATTCGCTTTAACAGGCTAACCTTACTACCACCTAATGGTATATAAATGTAGTCTTTAAACCATGATGATAGCGAGATATGCCAGCGGCGCCAAAACTCTGCGATATCTCTCGAAAAATAAGGGTAAGCGAAGTTTCGCAACAATTCAAAACCAAATAACCTGGCTGTACCAAGGGCTATATCTGAATAGCCTGAAAAATCCCCATATATCTGGAACGCAAAAAAAACAGCGCCGCAAACCAGCGTAGCGGCATTGTATTGTGTTGGATCGTGAAATATTAGGTTGGCATACTGCGCGCAATTATCAGCTATAACTATCTTTTTAAATAAGCCCCAAAATATCTGGCGTAAACCATCGGTAGCTAAAACATAGTTAAAAGTGCGCTTTTTTTGTATTTGAGGCAGCAAATGTGTTGCCCGTTCAATAGGGCCGGCAACCAGTAGCGGAAAAAAGCTTACAAACACCGCGTAATCAACAAAACTACGCACAGGCTTTATACGATCTTTATAAATATCAATAACGTATGACATGCCGTGGAAGGTGTAGAATGATATACCTACCGGCAGTAATATCTTCAGCGTCCATACATTGATCTGTAAACCGAATAACGACACTGCCGCTGTAAACGAGTCGATAAAAAAGTTGTAATACTTAAAAAAAGCCAAAAAGCCCAGGTTGACTATTATACTCAACCAAAACCAAAACTTTTTATGATTACGTGATGTAGCTTCGTGAATTTTTATACCGGTATAAAAATCAAGAAAGGTGGAGAACATTAATAAGAACAGGAACTTATAACTCCACCAACCGTAAAAAAAATAACTGGCAACCAGCAACAGTATGTTTTGAACCTTTAAATTTTTCTTGGTAACAAACCAATACAGAATAAATACAATGGGTAGAAATACTGCAAAATCAAATGAATTAAAAAACATTAAGGTGTCAGTTAGTTGGGATAATGATTTTTGGCTCTGTAATGTAACGCTGCGTGAAGATATTAATTTTTAAACAAATGCGATAATAATGTGAATAATTTACAATTTAGTCAACATAATATTAACTGTTTAATAAATAATCACCTTTAAACAAAGGATTGAAAAGACCTTAAAAAGTGAACGCTCCGATATTTCCCGGAGCGTTCGCTTTTGCTAAAGGATTTAATGATACCGATAAACATTATTCAGCATTGAAACCCCGTTATGCGTTTCAAATGAGCTGAGTACCTGGTTATCGGGTGTGCGGATGCCCCATTTACCCCACATTACGCCGCTGGAGTTGCGTACACCCCAGGCCGCGGTTGCGTTATCATCCAGCCATTGGCCGTAGGTGCTCTGCAAGTTTGCTGATGCTACATAGATACAGGCCCAGCGGGCAAATATTCCTTTAAAGCCCTGGGTGTCGCCGGTATCATATTCGTCGGGTAATATACCGGCAGCATTACACATATTGTTTTTGGTGTAATTCATGGTGTTATTGGCCATGGTAGTATAGTTCACCGCAGGGTATTCGTTACGGAGTACATCGCAAGCGCCTATAAATGTGCCCTGCGTGTAGGTGCGTGTGCCTTCGGTAATTACGTCGGCGGCATTTACAGCGCCTTTCACTTCGCCGGTTGATACGTAGAATTTGTTTACCATCCAGTCCATTATCATTTTGGCTTTGGTTTTATAGTCGGCATTGCCGGTGGCTTGATATATCTTCATGGCACATATTACTGCCGGGGCATTTACGCATACATTTTTCGACTGCTTGTCGGTTTTCCACCACAGGCCGCCGCCTAATTGGGTGTCCCAGGCACGGTTCCAAACAATGTCGAAGTTATTTTTAGCCATATCCAGCATACCACCATCGTTTGTTATGGCATACGCCCTGACGCACATCAGCGCGCCCCAAATAATATCGTCGTTAAATTCATTGTTTTCCCAGGTTACGCCGTAACCATCTCGCATGCCGTTGTACAGGTAATGTATCTTATCCTTAAAATCCTGACTTGGGTTGGCATCATAGGCATCGATAAACATCTCGATAGCTTCAGCCTGCATCCAAAAATCCATACGATTGGTGTGGTTCTGATCTTTCCAGAAATAAGCCTTGTATGATGGCCCGTAGGTGCCATACTGGTTATAAAAATTATTATTGAACACCTGCATAGCCACCAACGCTTCGTTTAAAGTGGGTAATGCCGCGGTGCGCTTCTTAACATCGGTTGACCTATCAGCAGCGGCAGCCAATGGCTCGCTCTTTTTACAGCTTACCGCCAGGCCGATCAATAATACTGATCCCGACAGTACACACATTAGCTTTAAGCGGGATAAAATGGTTTGTTTTTTCATTAGATAGTTTTAATTGGTATGATGAATTAATTGGTTTATAATAGAAAGGCCTTCTCCCGATCAAGAGAGAAGGCCTTGAATGATTATTGAATTTTTATTGACGACACCGCATCGTTCGCGTTAGGCGACAGACCTACAAAATTGGTATTGTTTGAAGTAAGCGTCCACGATTGGCCGGTGAAGTTATCGTTGGCGTACATGGTCACCGTCCAGCCGCTTGGTATTTTTATGGATGATGCCCAATCATTCTCAAACCCAAACTTTTGCAGCTGGCTCAGGGTATAATTTCCTTTCGGGATGATGCCTGTACCATAGCCCGCGTAGTTTACATCAGCAAAAAAGCGTACACCGGTACCCAAACTGGTATCGTACACTGTTGCCTTGCCGTATAAGTTGTTCGAGAAACTCGACAGATAGGTATGCACATCGTTATTTGGCAAATTATAAGTAAGGTAGATACCGTAATTATTGTTGACGGTTTGTGTAGCCAAACTGGCTGCCGTTGCCGAACTTGTTGCCTGAATATCAATAGCCGCCGGACCAAGATTAGCCGCGCTCAACCCCGGAACTGATGGCACGGAATAAGTACCATACATAGCATTCCAGCTGTAGTTTATTTTTGAACCTACAGTAACTCCGTTGTATGATAAGCGTGAAGCTGCGGGGCCGTAGTAGTAAAAAGATATGATCTTGTTAGGCAACAGCTGGCGCAGGGCAGTTACTAAATAAACGAACGAGCTGGCGTTGGGTTGCCCTGTTCCGTTAGCGCCGTAGTTGGCGTACTCGTCGTCAAAGTCAATACCATCTAAATTATAGGTATTAACCGCGTTAGCTAATTGCTGAGCAAAGGCCTGTGCCGCAGCCTGATTAGGGAAGTTGCAAATACCCGCTCCCTGGTGATTACCGAGGATAGATAGCAGCACCTTTATGCCTCTATCCTGCAAAGGCTGTATGTAGGTATTGCGGTTAGTGAGCACATTGCTAACCTGCTGGTTAAAATACAATTCGGCAGTTTGAGTGCTGGTATTGTAATTAATATTTGCCGCGAAGATGATGCCTATATCAAACAACTGCTCGCCGGTGGTTAATTTGTAATTGCCAACATTACGTATATCGGCATAGTTCACCTCTACATAACATACACTTTTGGGTCCGCTGGCACCCAATGCATCGGTACGTTTAGTGGTTGTAGTTTCAACTTTGTTTACTTCAGGATTGGTTTCTTTTTTACAGGCTGAAGATAAGAGCATGAGAATGCCTGTTGCCGCGAAAGCAGCATTTTTTAGTACTAAGTTTGTTTTCATAATTTGGTTTGTAGATTTATAATTGGTGTTAGTTAATACAGATAGCACAAAATTTATCCATAGGCAAATTGATTTAGCTGACAATACAAAACCATACCTCACCAATAATATGGCTGGTAAAAAACATAAAAAAGCACATCAATAGTTTAGGTGCGCAGCACCATCAGGAACAGGGAAAAGGTTTAGCAGTACTAAGAAAAAGCGAAATTTAATTAATTGGTTTACATCAAAGATATAAAAGTTAATTGAAAAGCAAATTTTTGAATTACAAACAGTTGTAAAAAAATAAAGGCCGCATCATCATAAATGATAATGCGGCCTTTAAAATGCTCTTAGGTATATCTACAACTCCCTCACCCAAATATTACGGTAGCTGATAGGTTCGCTTGGATCGCCGTGCGATTGGAGCTTTATTGGTGCAGAGCCGTGAGCCTTGTAAGCAGGCTTACCGATGTAAGGCGTATCGCCCTTTAATTCATAATTGTTTTGCACCAGCACACCATTGTGTATAGCCGTAACCCGCGCGGGCGATTTCAGGCTGCCATCATCATTAAAACGAGGGGCTGTCCATATAACATCGTAAGTTTGCCATTCGCCGGGCTTGCGGGCGGCATTAGCCAGTGGTATGGATTGTTTGTATATGCTGCCTACCTGTCCGTTCACGTAGGTTTTGTTCTCGTAATTATCTAACACCTGCAACTCATAACCACCTGCACCCCAGGGTAAAGCTGCCAAAAAGATACCGCTGTTGCCCCTGCCCTGCCCGGTGCCATGTATTACGGTAGGTATACGGTACTCAATATGCAGCTGATAGTCGGTAAACTTGCGTTTGGTGCACAGGTCGCCTTTGGTTTTATCAACCGTCATAGCGCCACCGGCCAGCTTCCATTTTTGGGTGGCGGTGCTATCCTTTTGCAGTATCCATTCGTCCAGATTCTTGCCATCAAACAAAACAATAGCGTCTGACGGGGCTGCACCTAACACCTTAGCCGGTGTGATCACCTTTGGTTCAGGCGACCATACCTCGGTATCTTCAGGCTTCGCGTTTTGGGCATTTACGGTTAACGAGCATAGGCTTATAGCGCCTATCATATAAAATATCTTCATCGTTTTGTACAATTATTTTTCAAGCGATTTTATCCATAAAGCGATCTTGCGGGCCTCCTCTTTAGGTACCTGTGGCATTGGCGGCATCGGGGTTGAATAATCAGGCCAATGCTCGGGCTTGGGTTCATGTATCAGCGCTATAATTTCTTCAACACTGTACTTACGTTTGGCTACATCAACATACGCCGGGCCTACCTGGCGGGTGTTGGCATTATGGCAGGCTAAACAGGTATTTTTGGTAAGCAAGGTTTTTACCTCGGCATAAGTAGGCGCTTTGCTTGTTGCAGGTGTTGCAACAGCCGGTTTTGCCGGGGTGCCTTTTACCGGCTTTTTAACCGTAGCTGCAACTTTCGCTGCTGCCGTATTTTTAGTGCTTACTGCTGCCATGCTTAATTTTTGCCCTTCGGGAATGTTGTTCAGGGTGTAATATCCTGTTGGGTGTACCAATGAGTATGAATCCTCGGCATCGCGTATACCATCAATGGTAATGGTGTGGATATAATAACGGCGAAGCTTGCTCACGATCAGCCTTGCTTTCAATCCATCATTAGATACCTTTACACCCAGTATAGGGCATTTTTGCTCGTTAACCGGCGGACTACCATACACGCTATGATATTTGTAGATATAACTTTCAACAGAGTATGAAGCGATATCCTCGGCCGTTTTCTTATCAACAGGTTTGGTAAATTCTATCTCAAACCCATCAGGCATGGCACGTACAGCACGCATTTCAAAAGGCACCTTGTTGTTCCATACCAGGCGTTGCAAACCCTCGGTAGCCTCGCCTGCCGAACCCCAGCCACGGTTGGTTTCGCCGGCAAATAAGGAACCATCCTTACCCCAGGCCAGCCTTACTACACCCGATTGAAAACCACTGCGAAAAGGCCATGCCATACCCTGATACTCACCATTCACTTTTTCCATAAACACACGGCTTACCATGCTCTGCCCCTGATCTCCCACTAATAGCTGCCCCTCAAACGGACCGAAAACGCCTTCGGGTATCTTCACAATTTCGGAGTTCGATATACCCAATATACCATGAGGCAGCCAAACCGCAGGCAATTGCAATTGCGGGAAGCTCGGCTTCATTTCAAACTCGGTGTTGAATTTTTCATTAACGATATTTTGCGGTTTAACAGGTTTACCTGCTTTGTCAAACTCCTCACGTAATTTGTTTTTGGCGAAGAATTGCTCTGAGGTAATATTTACCGGCGATCCGGGCAAACCAGCCCAAACCAAACTTGCCGGATGCCCCATGAATGAGCCTTTCTTAACCTGCATTATACTGCCCGATCCTACCCAATCGCCTTGGTTATCGGTATAAAACAGCTCATCATCTATCATGCTGATACCGCATGGCGAACGCATACCTGCCGCCCACGGCTCTACCCTGCCATCCTCAAAAATGTGCAGCGCCCAGCCACGCCAGGGTACCATGCTTTTAGGTATCCACCACGTTGGCGGGAAACCAAGGTTAAGCGTAACAAAGAACGATCCATCGGCAGCCAGTTTTGGGCCGAAGCTATACTCATGATAATTGCCGGATAATGGCCATGCGTAAACGGTTTGAAAGTCATCAGCCACGCCATCCATATCGGTATCGGTCATTTTAGTGAGTTCGCCGCGCTGTACACAGTATAGTGATCCGTTTTTGTAGGCCACGCCCAATACCTCATGCAAACCCGAAGCGAACTTGCGGAAGAATGGTCGCTGGCTTGATGGGTTCTCCACAATAAAAATATCGCCACGGCGGGTTGATACAGCCAAATTGCCATTAGGCATCAGGCAAAGCCCTCCAACTTCCAGTATATTACCTTCGGGAGCAGGCACACGCATTATCTTAAAATAATCATCCTCCTTTGGCGATTCGGCCTGGGCCAAACACGTGATCGGCATTAGCAGGCTTAACAAACTAAGCTTTATATATTTAATGATGCTATTCATTGTTCTTAATTAAAAAAGTATGGAATAGGTTACTTTTTTGCCCATAAGCACTATCAACTCCTTTTTACCCCCGCTATCGCGAATGATGGGTTTTGCGCTTTCATCATTCAGGTGCAGGTAATAGGCCTTATCGTTAACATAATACCAGCCCTTACCTATCTCGTCTATCTTGTCTGCCGCTAATAAGCGCAGGTACAATTTATCTTTAGGTTGGGCAATTTCAACGGTGCGTTCAATACCGTGGCCGCCATCAAGCACGGTGGTAGCGTCGGTTACCTGGGTACCATAAATGGCATATCTAAAGGTGGGTTGCTTATCCTTATCCAGTTTATAGCCGCCGGGTTTAAATCCGGTACCTGCGGTGTCGGTTCCCCATGCGGTTTGTGCGTTGTCCAGCATTTCAATAGCGGGCATGGCGCTGCCAAATTGCAGGGCATAACCCGTAGCGCGCGATGATCCGTCGCCACGCTCGTGCCACATCGGGGTGGCATCTAAAAAACCGCCGCGCCATAATTGTACCAGCATGCCGTTATCAGCATCGTAAGTATAATGTACCTGGGCGCTGCTGCCTATGTTGATGGCATGGGTAACGCGCTTGCCATCCTTCAGATCGATAAAACAACGCAGCAAAGAGTTTTTGCCCGTAACGTTGATGAGTATCGGGTCGATCATATCGTTCGATATCACGTTGGCATCGCTCAATAAAGCCTCACGTACGCCCGGCCCTGAAACTGATAGCGCCAGCGCGGGCTTAGCCCAATCCACTACCTTGGCATAATACAGATCGAACGGCGTTGTCCCTTCCTTTAAAGTGATCTTACCCGTACTGCGGTTATCCTTCAGCGGAACAGCAATGTTTCCACCCACCCGCATAACACCGCTGCCGCCGGGTACACTCAGGTTAAAGGTGTATTCGCCGGGGTTGGTCACTTTAATTTCGCCTGTATAGTGTATCAAAAAATCGTTTTGCAGCGCGCTAACGTTTGATGACAGCAATACCGATGTGCCTTTAGCTTCAGGCTTAGCGGTTTTGTAATCAGGCTCGCCATCAAACTTACCCGTATAAACAGCGTATGCCAGATTCAGCAACTCCGGCCGTGGTTTATCAAAAATGGTATAGCTAATGTTACGGAAAGCTACCGACCCATGATCGCCCTGCAAGCGCAATGGCCCCGAAGCGGTTTCCTGCTGACTAAGCGCGCCACGTGTTGGGCCTGATAGTTCAACATCCTCCTGTATTTTGATGCCATTCAACTCAACCAATAATATACGTGCATTAGCTGTTTTTTTGCCGGATGCATCAAACTTTGGTGCCTGGAAAGATATTTTGATATGCTGCCACACGCCCGGTGCACGGGTTACATTTTGCCGTGGGGCATGGCCATCATAGCCTTGCTGCCCTTCGGGTTTGGTATCATCCCAACGCTCGTAAATGCCGCCATTATCGCCCGCACGGGCATCGGTTACGCCCCAGCTATCCAGTAACTGTATCTCATACAAACCTTGCAGATAGATACCTGAGTTTGAGCCCCGGGCCATCATGTAATCCATCTCGAGGTCAATGTCGCCATGTTGCAGATTGAATAAAAGATCTTGACCGCGTTTTTTATCGTCGGAGATATTGACCAGCACTCCCGATCCTTTTACCGTCTTCACGTTATTAGGTTTATCGGGTTCCATAAAAACATCGCCTGCAATTTGCCAGCTTTTAGCGGGTTTAAAGGCCGACAGATCAGTTAACGGAAGCTTATTAAGCTGCCCGTCTGTTTGTGCCTTTACTGTGAAAGTGCTACATAAGCATATAGCCATGTGTACACCACATATAATGCGTTTACTTTTATTCATTCGGTTTATAATGTTTTTGCGCTGAAGGCCTTTTGCAATCGATTGCTTAATAAATGCTGAGCAATCCGCATATCATAAAAGTGATCTTATTTATTTAAAACCCCTTGTATAATTTTAACCTTTATTTGTATTATATTAACCACATATAGTTAATATATGTCACAACCAGCAAAACACTGCGGGCAATTAAGTGTTACAATTTCTCAGCTATATAAAATACCTATTTAATGGTATTTACGTTTTGATAACAAATACATATATTTGAACTAACATCTACTCAATTTTTTAGAAAAAGCAATGGTCAAACTATTTATTGGCGGGCACCCGCTAAATATGGACGAACTGCAACTGGTGCAGCTTGTGAGCCCTTATGGGCAGGTAGCCACTATTAAAATGGTGCGCGACAGACAAACCAGAAAATCAAAAGGATATTCATTTTTAGAGATAACAGATACTGAAGGTGCCGAGCGTATAATGGAAGCCCTGCAAGGAACCCCCTATGGCGATAAGGAGCTAAAGATAAATATTGTACCGCCCGAAGACGCGTCGGCACCGGCACGCAGACCACAACGCCCGGGTGGCGGTGGTTTCCGTACACCCACTTACGCTAAGGTTGAACGTCATGGTTCGCCATCGTACGGTAACAATGATGGCAATCGCCCACGTCGCCCGCGTAAGCAGTTTTAATACTGATCACATAAAATATATAGATAGCCGTACCAAAAGTGCGGCTATTTTAGTATTCAACCTCTACATTAAAGCCTAAGCCGCCAACCCCTACCCGCTCCCAGTGCGCCTGGCTGGTTTCGCGCCAGATGAATGGCCCGCTTAAAAAGCTTGATGAGAACATGATGCCGCCCCGTGCCGATTGTATCCACTCCAGGCTTACCAAAAAATCATCCTCCACATAAATATTATACGGTTCAAGGTTTATACTGATCTGCTCGTCGTCACGATGTACGGTCACAAAAATATTCTGATGCTGCAAAATTTGATCGGGCAGGCCATTTTTGATGCTGTAAAAGTTCAGTCGTAGCTTAACAGAATCAACAGGGCCTGATGATATGGATGCATTGAACCTTTTAAGGTATGTAGGCGAACGCTTTATTTTGATGATGCGCCCTAACTCGTGCCCCAACCTGCTGCTTGAAAATCCTGAATTTGATGATTTGGATTTGGTGGTATTACCCAATATGGCCTTTTTCCACTTTTTAGGTTTAACCGTAACCTCTTTTAGTTTGATGTTATCCGGCTCCAAACGTACTACCTTACCGCCGGATACAAACACCGCTGATAGCATTAACTGTGGCTTATAGCCTATCATTGATACTTTAACGGTATCGTTGGTACTACCTTTAAGGTCAATTTTATATTGGCCTTTATCGTTAGTAACGGTGCCTGTAGCCTTACCCATAATGCCAACGTTAACGTATGGCAATGGCTGTCCATTTTGGGCATCGGTTACTGTACCTTCAACCACCTGCCCGTATAATATATTACCTGTAAATAACGCGGCAAACAGGGCAAGGATGATCTTCATCGGTATAATTAATATTGGTTAGTGCAGCCCTTTGCGTTTCAACAAGCCGCCGGTGGTATCCTCAATACTTTGTTGTACGATGAATGCCTTGGGGTCAACCTCTAAAATCACCTGTTTTATGGATGGCACTTCGAGGCGGGTAGCCACAGTGAAAACAATATCGCGGGTATCGTTGATCTCACCATCCTTACCGTAGCCGCTTTTGCCCTGGTAAATGGTAACACCACGGCCAAGCTGGTTGGTGATGATGCGGCGTATCAGTTCGCTTTTGGTTGATATTACGGTGATGCCTGTGTATTGTTCCAAACCGTTGAGTATCACATCTATCATTTTGGATGCCGCCAGGTAAGTGAGGATGGAATATAAAGCCGATTCAACACCTAAAAACTTAGCCGCGGTAATGAAGATGATCACATTGAAGATCAAAATAACGTCGTTAACCTTTACTACCTGCGCTTTTTTACTTACCAGCAGAGCGGCAATCTCGGTACCATCAAGCACCGCACCTCCCCTGATAGCCAGGGCGATACCTATACCGATAAATAAACCGCCGAATACCGCGGTCAATAACTTGTCCGACGTAACATCGGGCACGTTAATAAACGCCAGCGCTAAGGATAACCCGGCAATAGCGGCCGTACTTTTTACAGCGAAAAGTGTACCCAGCTTATTATAACCCAACCAAAGGAAAGGCACATTAATAACAAATATGAGTATGGCGATAGGGATATCAAAAATATTTGAGAGCAGCATAGAAATACCGGTTACCCCGCCATCAATAAAGTGGCTTGATAACAAAAATCCTTTTAGTCCGAAAGTTGCAGAAATAATACCCAGAATAATAAGAATGGTATTGTTGATAATGGTCCTTTTAGAGAAGGTAGACATTTTCTTCATTCCCAAATATAACTTTTTTGAGCCTAAAAGCCATTCTTAAATTTTGTTACCTTTGTATTAAACTATTTACTAAGTATTTATGAAAACATTGTTTTTACTTGCAGCCAGCTTATTCATTAGTATAGCAAGCTTTGCGCAAGACGAAATTACCCCGGCCGCTCCGGGTGTAACCTATGGCGATAAAATCAACGCTGCCAATGCCATTCAACTTACTGAATTGAATACCAAACTGGCAAAAGACTCTGTTTATCAGGGTAAAATAACCGGCAAAGTGGTTGAGGTTTGTAAAAAGAAAGGCTGTTTCATGACCCTTACCCAGCCAAGCGGATCGCCTATTATGGTGCGCTTTACCGACTACGCCTTTTTTATGCCGCAAAACATAGTTGGCAAAACTGTAGTGGTTGGCGGTACTGCCAAAGTAAAAACCATACCGGTTGAACGCTTACAGCACTTTGCTGCTGACGCGGGTAAAAGCAAAGAGGAAATCGCTAAAATAACCCAACCGAAAAAGGACATCCAGATAATGGCCGATGGTGTGTTGGTGATGGATTAAGCATCAGCATACATAATTAAATAAAAATGCCCGGTACTTATTGTGCCGGGCATTTTTTGTTTAGCGAAGAACGAACTGCGCTGTATTTCGGCTTTGCTGTTCAAGCAACACCTCCTTACCGGCAACGTACGGCTCAATTGAACTGTTCTTGTAGTGCCTTAAGGTAAGCAGGCTAAGCCCATCGTTATATTTTACTTTGAACTCTTGTTTCAGATCATTTACCAGTCCCTCAAATCGCTCGGTATTCAGATCGATACAAACCGAAAAGCTGAGGGCTGAGGTTTGCAACACATTAGTTTTTACGTGATGTTTGGCGAATATGGCAAATATGCCACTCAGGTGATCTTCGGTTATAAACGAATAATCCTTTGTGGAGATAGATACCAATACCTGATCCTTCTTTAAAATGATAACCGGTTTGGTAAATACTGGCACTACACCCTCTTTTATCACCGTACCCGGAGCATCAGGCTGATTGAATGACTTTACCAGCAGGGGTATATCCGCGTTTTGTAGCGGCTTGATTGTTTTGGGGTGGATAACCGTGGCACCATAATACGTCATCTCGATGGCCTCGTTATAGCTGAGCTCATCAAACTTCACTGTATCAGCAAACAGCTTAGGGTCGGCATTCAGAATGCCGGGTACATCTTTCCAGGTGGTAACCGATTCGGCCTTTAGGCACGATGCGAAGATGGATGCGGTATAGTCCGACCCTTCACGGCCCAGCGTGGTTGTAAAATTTTCGGATGTGCCGCCTAAAAAGCCCTGGGTAACTACAATGCCTTTTTGCAATAATGGTGGTATACCCTGCTCTATGGCTTCGCATGTACGCGGCCAATCAACAATACCCTCGCGGTAGGTATTATCGGTATGTACGTAACTGCGTACATCAACCCACTTGCTGGTTAAGCCGGCATCGGCTAAATAAGCGTTAACAATACGGGTTGATACCAGTTCGCCGATGGATACTATCTGATCGTAAATAAAATCAAAGTCGTCATGCGGTTCGTCCTCTATCGTCCAGTCTATCTCAACAAAGGTATTTTGTATATCATCAAACACCGGGTGCTCGGCATCAAACAACTCCGACATGATGTTGAAGTGATAGGCCTTGATAGCCTCGTAAACATCGTGCATATCATCACGCTGCTCCACGTAGGCACGGGTAAGATCCTCAAGCGCGTTGGTGGTTTTACCCATTGCCGATACCACAACAAGCAGTTGCTGCGCTTCATATTGTTTAACTATGCGGCCAAGGTTTTTAATACCCTCAGCATCCTTTACCGAAGCGCCTCCGAATTTAAATACAAGCATTTATTATTTAGCGTATTGTGTTATTACGGTATTAGGCCGTAACAGTGGTTTAATTTGCTCAAACGGCACAAGCAATTCCGTTTGCCCGGCGGCATAAGGTTTTATCTCGTACTGGTTGTACAAAAACTTTAAGCCTAACGGCGATACCATAAAATTTTTGTTCAGCGCAAATTTATCATTCTCAAAAAAGTAATTGTTAGCTAATGAAGCCTTGTCGCTTAAATTTTCGTTCTTTCTGAATATTTTTTCGGCAATGGCATTAAGCTTAGCGCTGTAGCCATCAATCAGCAGATCATCCAGCGTCAGATCCTTATTGGTATGCGTATCCCAGTTAATATAAGCCGTTGTACTGGCACCATGCGCCCCACCCTGAAAGGTATAACCAGCAACCTCAATAGCCACCAGGTTCGAGTCCTGATGCACTACGCTGGCATGGCTATCCATCTCAAAGTACATTTTGGTATCAGGGTTTTCCTTTTTAAAGGTTTCGTAATCTCCTAAAAAACGTTTGGCATAGGCGTTAAGGCTACTATCTGTTTTACCATCGTAAGCAAACAGCACCAATAACTTATGCTGAACACTATCATTTAACTTAGGTTGCCCGGCAAATTCAGGATACTTTACATTAAAGTGCGTGCAGGTACTATCGGGTTTCTGTCCGCAATCTGCCGCGTGCTGGTTTATGGTTTTGTACTCATAATGCAGCGTGTCCCTAAATATGGCATCTTTTTGTTCAACATGTTTATCGCCCCACTGGCACGATGCAAGCGTGGTTAGCATGGCTGCAATTACGGTAAGGTAGTGTAATGTTCTCATGCTGATAATAACCCTAAAAGTTGAGCAATTGTTCTTTACTTAACGATGCATTTAACCAGCCGGCCTCAATAGCGGCGTTATATTTATTATAAAAATTAATGGCAGGTTCGTTCCAGTCAAGCACCTGCCAGCTCATGCCGTTAAAGCCAAGCTCCTGCGCCTCCTGTACAATACGATCGAACAATATTTTGCCCAAACCACGGCCACGCATGGTTTCGGTAACATAAAAATCTTCCAGATACAGGCGGCAACCCTTCCATGTAGAAAAACGAACATAGTACAAAGCAAAGCCTACTATCAGCCCGTCAATCTCGGCAACAAAGGCCTTCCATACCGGTTTGGCACCAAAGCCGGCCTCCTCCAGTTCATCAAGGGTTATGGTAACCTCCTGCGGGGCGCGCTCGTACAGGGCTAACTCGTTAACCAACTCTAAAATACGGCGGCAATCAGCCTTAATGGCTACTCGTAAATGCAAGTTCATGGCGGCTTAGTTGTTTTTCCAGTGTTTAATTACGCGGTTACCAAAAACGGTGCTGCCCAGGCGTACCAGGTTACTGCCCTGCTCAATGGCTATCTTATAGTCTGACGACATACCCATTGACAGTACATTAAAGCTCTCCTCCTTACGGAAATAAGTTAGCTTGATACCATCAAACAAAGTATGCAATTCATAAAACTCCTCCTTTATCTGCTTCTCGCTATCGGTATTGGTGGCAATACCCATCAATCCGCGTATGCGGATATTCTTTAGTTCAGCCAATTCAGGCGCGCGCAGCAGCTCTATCAGCTCATCATATTGCAGGCCGAACTTGGTTTCTTCATCGGCGATGTATACCTGCAACAGGCAATCAATCACACGGTCGTTCTTCAGGGCGTGTTTGTTTATCTCCTGTAAAAGTTTCAAACTATCAACCGCCTCTATCATGCTGATGAACGACGCAATGTACTTTACCTTGTTGGTTTGCAGGTGGCCAATGAGGTGCCACTCAATATCTTTTGGCAATTGCTCATACTTTTCTACAAGCTCCTGCACGTTGTTCTCGCCAAACAAACGCTGCCCGGCATCGTAGGCCTCCATAATATCCTCAACAGGTTTTGTTTTTGATACGGCCAGCAACGCAACATTTATGGCATCTGTTTCGTTTTTTAAAGCGCGTATGTTATCTGCAATGCTCATTTTTATACGTAATTTTGCTCAATTAAGCCGCTAAATTAAATAATGCGTAAATATATAATCCTGTTTTTTTCAGCTTTGGCTGTTTTATGTTCTTGTGGTGATAATACACCCGATGGTATTTTAGATGAAAAACAGATGGCCGATGTACTCACCGATGTACACGTGGCCAATGGCACTTTGTTTATGATACCCAGCATGCCCGACAGTTTATATAAATACGGCTTAGGCAAATATTTGCTGGTATTTAAACAACATAATACCGATTCGGCACAGTTTACCCGCAGCTATAAATACTATACCAGGGATATTCAACAGTTGGTGGCAATTTATGATGTGGTTAGCAAAAACCTGCAAAAACGGTCAGATTCGCTGAACAAGGTCTATCTGAAAATGCAGCAGAAACCTAATAAGCCAAAACCGCAAAACCCTAAGCCACCGCAAAGTAGCGATACGGCTAAACTAAAGCCTAATAAGGCGGTGAAAGACACGGTTAAAAAGGCAAAACAAAAAGACCTTAAACCGACAAAAACTATCAGCAACCCTGCAAAACCGCAGCACGACAAGCTGATAAAAGATACAGTAAAAAGGATAAAGAGGAATGCTATACCCAAATAACAGTGCTGATAAACTCGGATTTAACGAGATTAAGGAACTGATAAAAGCTCATTGCCTGAGCACCATGGGCCGCCAAATGGTGGACAAGATACAGGTGATGAACAACTACGATAACATCAAGAAATTTTTGAGCCAGGCCGCTGAATTCAAAAATATACTTACCAATGATGCCGCCCTGCCTATTCAGCATTTTTTTGATATAAAAACGCTGGCCAATAAGGCACGTATTGAGGGCGCTTTTTTAAGCGAGGAGGAATTTTACCAGGTACAGGCATCACTATCAACCGTATTCGCGGTTATCGCTTATTTTAACGAGCGCGAAGGCCAATACCCTAACCTGGAGGCTTTATTTGAGCACTTGCCTATCGAGAAATCGATATTGAAAAAGATAGGCCAGGTAATTGATGAAAAGGGCAAGATAAGACCCAACGCATCGCGCGAGTTGATGGATATCACCAGCTCGATAGCCAAGGCCGAGCAGGAAGCCCGCCGTAAAATAGACCAGATATTTAAAAGCGCGGCAGCCAACAATTGGACGGCAGATGGATCGCTCACCATACGCGACGGACGCTTGTGTATACCTTTATTAGCCGAGAACAAGCGTAAGCTGAAAGGATTTGTGCATGATGAATCGGCATCGGGCCAAACGGTTTTTATGGAGCCCGAGGAGGTTTTTACCCTTAACAACCGCGTGCGCGACCTTGAATTTGAACGCCGCCGCGAGATCGTGAAGATACTTACGCAACTAACAGACGAGCTACGCCCTTATGTGCCCCTGCTGCTATCATACCACGGCTTGCTAACCAAGCTCGACTTTGTGCGAGCTAAGGCGTTGTTCGCCATTGATATTGATGGCTCACTGCCCGAAGTAACCAATGATGCTACAATAAACCTGGTTAACGCCCGCCACCCCCTGCTATACCTCAGCTTTAAAAAGGAACAGCGTACCGTGGTGCCGTTAAATGTTAATATTGATGAATCGGCAAGGGTGATCGTGGTATCAGGGCCTAACGCGGGTGGTAAATCGGTATGTATGAAAACCGTTGGTTTACTGCTGATGATGGTACAGGCCGGTTTGCTTATCCCTGCTGATGATACCAGCCGCATGGGGGTATTTAAACAGTTGTTTGTTGATATTGGTGATGATCAGTCTATCGAAAGTGATTTGAGTACTTACAGTGCCCACCTCTCAAAAATGAAATACTTTGCCGAGAATGCGAATGGCAAAACCATGATACTGATTGATGAATTTGGTACTGGTACTGACCCACAATTTGGCGGCCCTATTGCCGAGGCGGTACTTGAATCGCTCAACCAAAAAAAGGTAAAGGGTATGGTTACCACCCACTACTCCAACCTTAAAATATTTGCCAGCAATACCGAGGGATTGGAAAATGCCTCGATGTTGTTCAATAACGTGGAGATGAAACCGCTTTACATATTGGAAGTGGGTAAACCCGGCAGCTCCTACGCTTTTGAGATAGCGCAAAAAATTGGCTTGCCATCGCATGTGCTTAACCTGGCCAAAAACAAAATAAGCGCCGGGCAAAAAAAGGTAGATACTTTGTTGGTTGATCTGGAGCGTGAAAAGAAAGAGATTTACGATACCCGTATAAAGCTGAACAGCCAGCAACAAAAGGTGAATACCCTGCTGGCCGAAAATGCCAAGCTGAAAGAGTATCTGGAAGAAAATAAAAAGAACCTGATACGCGAGGCTAAGCAACAGGCACAAAGCATTATACTAAATGCCAACAAACTGGTTGAAAACACCATTGCCGAAATAAAAAGCAACAACGCCGACAAGGAAAAAACCAAGGCCCTACGCGATAACCTGACCGTTGAACTTAAAAAGAACACGGTTAAAACCGAACAACCCAAACCCGCCGCCAATACCGAGGAAATTCAAAAAGGCGACTGGGTAAAACTTACCGACTCCGAAACTACCGGACAGGTAATGGAAATTAATAAGGATAATGTGGTAATTGCCATTGGCGATCTGCGTACCGTGGCCAAGCGTAAACGGGTGCAAAAGGTATCAAGCTCATCTGTACCGAAGGAGATCAGACGCAGATCAGCCTCAAGCGTGGGCGATTATTCGAGCTTTAGTCCGGAGATTGATGTGCGTGGTATGCGTGGTGAAGAAGCCCTGTACACCATTGAAAAAATGCTTGACCGTGCGTTGATGATGAGCGTTAACAGCATCAAAATACTTCACGGCAAAGGCGATGGCATTTTGCGGAAATTAATACGTGATTATCTCAAAAAATACGATCAGGTTGACCGCATGGAAGACGAGCACGCCGACCGTGGCGGCGATGGTATTACGTATGTATATTTAAGATAGATAGTCTTATAAAAACACCAAAGCCCCGCTAAATAAGCAGGACTTTGGTGTTTTAAACGATATTTTTTCAACCTCGTCATTTTTCACATCTAAACATGTCATTTCGAGCGATAGCGAGAAATCTATCTGCGTTCATAAAAAAGCGGACAGATTTCTCCTCGTACCTCGTTCGAAATGACAAAAGTTTAGGTTACTTTAAATCATCTTGTATAAGTATACGTACCTGCTGATACATTATATGTTTTGTAATCTTTACCGGCGGTATCAGGTACGTTCACTTCGGCGGTGGTACCCTTGGGTACGGTTACCTTTAGGGTGAGTTTGCCGTTCTCTATCTTCCAATCGCTGCTGATGGTGCCGTTAACGCTGTTAAAGCTGGCCTTTGCCCAGGTAAGCTTGCCGCCAATAATGGGTTTAATAACTATCTTTTTATAACCCGGCGCCGCCGATTGTATACCGGTGATATTTTTGTACATCCAATCGCCAATGGCGCCGTAGGCATAGTGGTTAAAGCTGTTCATCACAATGGTTTGGAAGGTACCATCAGGTTTAATACCATCCCAACGCTCCCAAATAGTGGTCGCGCCCATCTTAACCGGGTATAGCCAGCTCGGGAAGGTATCCTGCAACAGCAGCGTGTAAGCCAGGTCTGGGTAGCCATTATCGCTCAGCACATGACACAGGTATGGTGTACCCAAAAAGCCTGTAGTTAAGTGATTATTGTACTGTTTAACATTTTCGGCCAGGTAGGCAGCCGCTTTTTTGCGTGGTTCGCCCTCGGGCAACATGTCAAATTGCAGAGCCAAAACATAGGCTGTTTGTGTGTTTGACAGCACCCTGCCGCTACCGGTAACATACTCCTTGTTAAAGGCATCCTTTATGCGTTTTAACAAAGCTTCGTAACGGGTAGCATCCTCGGTTTTACCTAATACGTTGGCGGCGTTTATTAACAATTGGGTTGAGTAGGCAAAAAAGCATTGCGCTATCTGGTACTTATCGGTTACAGCCTCGGTGCCATCATCATTACCGGGGCGGTAGCTCAGCCAATCGCCAAAGTGCGAACCGTAACGGTACAGATCATCCTTGTTGATGTGGCCTTCCATGTAGCCTACCCATTTCTTCATGCTCTCGTATTGGTCAACAAGCACCTGCTTGTCGCCATATATCTCATACATTTCCCATGGAATGATGGTCGATACATCACCCCATCCGGCCGAACCAAAATCGCCGCCGCCCAATACATGAGGCACTACGTAAGGTATGGCTCCATCCTCACGCTGATCCGCGGCGACATCTTTCAGCCATTTGCTAAAAAAGTTCTTCACGTTATAATTATAAGCCGCAGTGCTGAAAAACACCTGCGCATCGCCCGTCCAGCCCAGGCGCTCATCGCGCTGCGGGCAATCAGTAGGTACATCAACAAAGTTACCGCGCTGCCCCCAGGTAATATTGTGCTGCAACTGGTTAAGCATCGGGTTTGAGCACTCAAAGGTACCGGTCGGCTTCATGTCCGAATACACGGCAACCGCTGTAAAGTTCTCCGGTGTTATCTCTCCGGGGTAGCCCTCTATCTTAATAAACCTAAAGCCGTAAAAAGTAAAATGCGGCTCAAAGGTTTCGCCCACGGCATCGCCGCTTAGGGTGTAGCTGGCAGTGGCTTTAGCGGCACGCAGGTTGGCGGTGTAAAAGTTACCTTCCTTATCCAGCACCTCCGCATGTTGTATGGTGATACGGTCGCCGGCTTTACCTTTGGCTTTAACCACAACCCAACCTACCAAATTTTGCCCAAAATCGATCACCTTTTCACCTTTTGGCGTGGTGATCACCTTTAGGGCCTTAAAGGTTTCGTGTTTCTTTACCGGCTCATTTTCTGTAGGTATCAGGTTCTTATTATCAAACGTTGCTACGGTTACCGGTTTCCATGCGGCATCGTTAAATGTGGCATTGTCCCACCCCTTTTGTGTTAGGGTGTGGTCAACCGCCTCTCCATCATATATTTCATTACCCTGAATTTCGCCATTGGCGGTTTTCCAGTTGTTGTTGGTAGTTATGTTTTCCTTAGTGCCATCGGTATAAACAACCTGTAGCTCGGCTAATAAACCCAGCTTTTTACCCCAACGATCCTTATTATCACCCCAGGCTAAACTGCTTCGGCTCCAGCCATTACCTACGGCCACACCTATAGCGTTTTTGCCTTTGGTAATAAGCTCCTTAACATCATACCGCTGATATTGCAGGCGTTTGTAATAGCTTGTCCAACCGGGAGTAAGATAGCTATCGCCAACACGTTTGCCATTAATATGCGCCTCGTACAAACCATGCGAGGTGATCAACAGCGTAGCTGATTTTACCTTTTTCTTAAGATCAAAAGTAGTACGGTAATACTGCGCGGGCCGGTTAGGGGCTTCATCCGTTGAGGTTTCGATCCAACTGGCCGTCCAGTTTACCGGTGCTTGCTGTGCATATAATGCCTGTTGCGAGCCAAGCATTATCAAAAATGCCGCTAAGGTTTTCTTCATTGGTTATTGCGATAGTTTATAGCCTACTAATTTATACGATCTGAAAGAGCAACTATCACGAACTGTCTGAGGAAATAGATTTATCATCGTAAGATAGTTGTTCGGGCAATGGTTTTATCCGCTTGCCTGAACATCAATCTTAATGAATTTTTCGCAGATACTACGAATTTGGCGCAAAAAAGCACTTTTACGTCGATATTACTTACCCTGCCTGCTCTCGGTTAACCACACACGATAGGCATGGTCGCCACGGTTACCGAGGGCGAAGAATGGTATGGCTGTGAACTGCGTTTTGTTATCAGCCCCCCAGGCTTCAATTACATTTACGCCGCCAAGCAATTGCGGTTTGTTAACTTCTTGTAACAGGATTTCTTTTGTTATGCTGATATTTTTAACATCGGCATTATCATTACCCTCTAACCCATAAACCAGCGGACCGGCGGCAATAGCCAGTTTGTTCTCCAATGTTTTTACTTGCTGGTTAGGCTCAACCAAACGTGGTTCAACAGGCAGGTTAAGTTCAATACGGTCGCCCTTTTTCCATTGACGCTTTATTACCGCGTAGCCTTTGTCTATGTTCAAAGGCTCATCTTTACCATTTACCTTTAATGTTACCTTACCCTTTGTGGCTGAGGTATACAGCCCGTACGGATTTTCGTTACCCTGAGCCCAGCCCGGTACGCGTATCCGCACAGCAAAATTTTGTGCCGATGCAGGGTCAACCGTTAACTCTACCCGGCCTTTCCACGGATATGCTGTGGTTTGTTTTATACTGATATTTTTATTATTCAGTTTGAGTTTGGCTCTGCTGCCAATGAACAGGTTTACATAAACATCCTTATCATCCTGCGCGTAAATAAAGCCGGGCAATGCACCTGCCATCTTCAACAACATAGGCGGGCAACAAGGGCAGCTGTGCCATACCCAGCGAGGGTGTTTATCGGCCACCAGCGGATTTTCGTAATGGTAATGCGTACCATCAAGCGATAAGCCCGACAGGATATTATTGTATAGCGCACGCTCAAACAGATCCATATATTTACCATCGGCCTGTAACTCATTCATACGCTGACTAAAGAATGCCCCGCCAATGGAAGCACAGGTTTCCAGATAGGCAGATTCGGGCAGAAAATAATCATCGCCAAACTTCTCATCATTGGCTATAGCACCCTGCCCGCCTGTGATGAACGTGCGTTTGCCGGCCATGTTATCCCAATAACGGTTAGCTACGCTGATGTAGCGGGCATCATTAGTATGCTCGGCCATGGCCACAATGGCTGTACCCAGCAGGGTTGCCCGCACGGCGTGGCCCTCAATAGTTTGCTGATCAAACACCGGTTTATCATCCTGATTGTAGGCACCAAATGTTTCGCGCTTTCTGGAGCCATCGGCATCGGCAAACACTCCACGTTTTTCAACCCAGTATTTAGCCAAAGCGAAGTAGTCATCAGCCTTTACCGGGGCGCTGACCTGCTTTTGCAGCGCAGGGTTATTTTTAAACAGCAGATACATTTTAAAGAAAGCTTCCTCCGGCCCGGCATGGCCCGGTATTACATTCATCTTTGGGGCATCGCCCATAACCTTACTCATGTAATTGGCCATTTTAACCGCAACGGTTAGCAGCTTGGTTTTGCCTGTGGCCTGATAATAATGAACACCGGCCTCAACCAGCATACCGGCGTTATACATATCGTGTTGCCAGCGGTCGTCACCTCCATTGGTGCCCCAGCGTTGATTCGGGCGGTTAAGGGTAGTGTAAGTATTGATATAGCCCTCCTTATCGGCGGCCTGCGCGGCGGCTATGCGGTCAATATAACCATCCATTTTTTGCTCCAGCTTTTTATCAGGATAAGCCACCAGCAGATCGGCAGCGCCACGTATGGTTTCATAAACCAGGCCATCATACCACGGCGGGCCATCACTTGTGCCGATGTTGGTTTTGCCCTGTGCCACACGGTCAAAGTTCAGAAAAGCATCACGGGTACGGCCTGTTTCCTTTTTTTCCTTAATGATATCCTCACGGTCTGGTTCATATTTACCTTCCAGCTTATCGAAAACATCATACGCGGTAACCGTATGCCAAACCTTTAACTTGGGCGACCAAAAGGCATCGTTCACCTGCACATCGCGCAGGTTAAGGGGTTTGATAATGTATGTTTTTTGTGCCGATGCAGATACGGCCATAGTGCCTGCTATTAGCAGCGAAATATATCTTTTCATAATGGTTTATTTTTCGAACCGTAGGATGGTGTATGATCCTGCCGGGAGTTCATAATTGATGATATTGCCCGGCATATTGCTACGGGTGGTTTTAGCACTTATTCGTTCGGCTCTATAGGCGTATTCACATCGCTTAGCTTACCACTCATTTGTGTGATGGTAGCCTCAGCCTTTCGCCCATCGAAACCGCTTAGCTGCAAACTTGCCGCGATCGGTTTTTCGGCAGGATTTACAATATGTATCACCAATTGCCGGCCATCCTCGCTGCGTGTGGCGGTAACATCAATATCGCCATCGGTACCCGCCTTTACAAGCAGAGGTTGGTGGTTAGCCGATGCCATTTGCTGCGAATAAAAAGGCGGCATTCCCCAAACCTGTAAGGGTGTAAAAAATATCTGACCCTGATCCCACCCGTTATCATTTTGACCGAAAGGTTGTAACGCGTTTGCCGGGCACGAGGTAAGCACAAACTCACCATGACGGCGCACCGCGTTCAGCGTAGTGGCATGCCCCAACGCGCGGCCAACATCGTGCCTGCCGCCGTTTTCCTCAAAAATAGCGCATTTCATTTTGGTTTGCGGGTCCCACTGCTTAAATAGTTGCTGCATGCGGGTAAGGGTGCTATCTACTTTTGAGCCTGAGCGTGGTGCATCGGCGTCGGTATGCAGATCCCAGTAATCGGCCTTGCCGTTAACACCCTTAAACACCCGCTCCATATTTGGCGACTCCGGCCGCCACCATGCCGATTGAATGAACTTTATACTTGCATCCTTAGCATGCATGGCATCATAAAGCAGGTTAAAACGCTCTACGTAATGATCGTACTCCGATGCCACATCGCCATTAAATATTACTTCCTCATTGCCTATCTCAAAGTATTTAACCTTGTATGGCGCCGGATGCCCGTTTTGCGCACGGCGCTTGCCCCATTCGGTATTGGCATCGCCTTTCAGGTACTCCACCAGATCGGCGGCATCCTGTGGTGTTTCCTCAATATTGATGGCGAATGCGGCCTCAAAGCCTGCCGCCTCGCAAAATTGCAGGAAATCCTCAATACCGAAACCATTGGTTGAGTATGGGTACCAATGCCCCGTATAAGGTGGCCGCTTATCGCGCGGACCTATCATCTTTCTCCAGCGATAACCCGCTGCGTTGACCATAGTACCGCCATAGCGTAAAAAGTTAAGCCCCTGCTGCTGCATCTTTGTGCCTATATCAGCACGCAGCGGCAGGGGCTTAAATTGTTCATCGGCACAAATTAAAGTAGCCTGATCTATCCATAATTTGCCTTTGTTGTTTATGGAGATAACAAAACGGGCTTTAGCATCGGTATGATCAGGTTTAAGGTTAAATTCATATCGACTCCAATCAGCAGTAATGCCTTTTAACTGGGTGGTAGCGTAAGTAGTTTTACCGTCTGCGCTCTGCAAACTAAGAGTTACATTACCTTGCAAACCACTACCTTTTAAGTAAACGCTACCTTGATAATTTAGATTGCTACGCAAGCCTATCCCCCACCTGTTAAGCCCTTTGTTGGCTACACCGATAATACCATTGCCGCCATTGTGCACCAGCACTTGCGCCTGTTTACCATTATAAGCATCGGCAACATCTAATTGGTAAGTGCCGTTGCGGGTTGTGTTCACGGCATCCCAAACACTACTTACCTGCAACAATGGCGCGGAGTTAAATTTCTCGCTAACCATTTTGCCATTCTGCGTGATAGAGAATTGGCCGAATGTAACATCAGATCCAAAAGTCCGCAAAGCTATCTTTCCCGCTTTTAATGGTGAATTGCTATCAGCCAATACCGCGACTGGTTCGGTAAAATCGTTCACATATATATTGAATGCACCTGTTTTGGCTACTACTTTCAGCTTAATCCAATCGCTGGGATTTATGTTAATCTTTACTTCCTTTAATGGCGTCCAGTTATTGGCGTGCTTACCTAAAACCAGCATTTGCCTTTGCGGATCAACGCTTACCTCGTAGCCGTCAAAACTATCGGCACCGGTGCGGGCGTTGTTTACATTGAGCAGCAAACCGGCATTGGTACGCTCCCGGCCAAATTTCAGGGATATTTGAGCGCTGTATTCGGCAGGCAATGCTTTGTTCAACACCAATTTATAACCCGGTCCGGCTTTTACGCTTACCTGCCCCGCCTTTGCCGACCATATACCGCCTAAAGTTGTAAAGCCGGTAATAACCGGGCTGGCAGGTGGCTCCTCAAAGCTTTCGCCGTAAATACGCTGACCATATAAACCGCCATAAATTTCGTGGTTAACATCCTCAATACAGGCACCATACAGTCCCGCCGGAATACGGTTAAGTACCGTTAATGCGTCAACCATAATTTTTGCTTGCTGCCCAACCGCCAACATGGGCAACAGCAATGCACCGGCAATACAGGTAAAACGGTTTAAAGTAAATATTTTTAAAGGCATAGATAGTGTTAAAATATTTTTATAATTGTTAACTGTGTACAAAAATGATAGCCAGTACCGATAAAAACCTACACGTTATTGTCCAATATTAACACCATATTGACCGAATGGAACTATTTGAAGAGAAAATACTATTAAACGACCGCCTTTTTGTTGCCAAAGAGGAGCATTTTTCGTTCAATGATTTTCCGTTGCATATCCATCCGGAGTATGAGTTGATCTATATTTTAAAGAGCAGCGGCACCCGTTATGTAGGCGATCATATTGATATTTTTCATGCCCGCGAGTTGTGCCTGTTTGGCCCGAACCTGCCACATACCTTTTACAACAAACACCTGCCCGCCGACCGTGAGGTACACCAATTTGTGATACAATTTAATGAGGACTTTTTAGGTTCCGGCTTTTTTGACAGGCCGCAGTTCAATGCCATAAAATCCTTGTTTCAAACATCGCTTAATGGCATCAGGTTCAGCCAAAAAACAATGGATGATGTTGATGATAAAATAAGGGCATTGGTTTGCGATGATGAAGCACAAGCCGTTGCCGGGCTCATCAGCGTGCTGGCCACTTTAGCCCAAGCCGATGATTTTGAGGTACTGGCTTCGCAGCGGCAAACATCATCAAGCATAAAAAAAGATACCGCCCGCATGAACCGCATTTACCATTACCTGCTCGATAATTTTAAGGAAGAAATAACCGTGCAGCAAATGGCAGCCATGGCCAACTTATCAGTACCCGCTTTTTGCCGATATTTTAAGGCACATACCCGCAAAACCCTATCCGATTTTATTAATGGACTGCGTGTAAACTATGCCTGTCAGCTACTGCGGCTGAACGATAAAACCATATCGCAGGTTTGCTTCGAGAGTGGCTACAACAACATATCGTACTTTAACAGGCAGTTCAAAAGCATTACGGGCACATCGCCATTGGTGTTCAGAAAAAGATCGGCTTGATAAGCAATTATGTAATCAGCCACAGATCAATGATTTGAGGCTGATTACATGGCTAATGCTATTTGTCGTAAACTATACTAAAATCATCAAACTCGGCATGATCCGATGTTGAACCGTAACCGTTGTAATTCAAACCAATGCGGGGGCTCCTGTCCCACTGCGGCAGGTAGCTTGCGGTTACACCTTGCGCTAACGGCACAGCCAACCAACCACCTTTATCTACCTGGTAGTAAAAGGTACAATTGTGCTGGGCATCTACCTTTAACTTTACGCCGATGTTTCGGCCCGCGGCTAATTGCAGGCCGCCGGCCTTATCAAACTTACCGTCGCGCACTGTCCAGCATATTACGCTGTCGCCTTTTACGCCTATGCCCAACGCGGCATTGGCATCGCCATAATAGGCCAAACCTTTCAACTCATTGTTTTGGTTCAGCACAGATACCGATGCATCAAAAGCCGACGCATAAGGGCGCATTGCCAATACAACACCTGTTTTATTATCCTGCGTGGTGGCGCCGCCTAATTGTAGCTTACCATTCAATTGCAGGTAACGCGGTACGCTGTGCCTGAAATCCCACTGCCAGTATTTGGCAAGGCTCATGCCCGTAAAACTATCTGTTAATGATTTTTGAACAGCAGGCACTCCCGGCATAGTTTTAAATACCGGCCAGCCCGTAGCCTTATTCCATTCTACCTGCGCAATCAATCCTTCACGACCTGAAAATACCGTATTATCCTTACTGTAAGCATGGTGCAGGTAATAATATTTACCGGCAGCATCGGTTACAAAGGTGCCGTGCCCCATACATTTCCAGTTGGTATTTTCGTAAAGCACCGGGTTTTTATCATACAACTCATACGGCCCTTCAAACTTGGTTGAACGGGCTACCCTAACATTATAACTACAATCAATACCACAGCAATTACCGGCCGAGTAAAACAGGTAATAGTACTTGCCTATCTTTAAAATGCTCTGCCCTTCAAGCCCTATGCGGGGAGTATCTTTCAGCATCGAAAATGGTTCGCCCTCAAGCTTCAGGCCATCGGCAGATAGCTTACTGCCCAGTATTTCGATAGGCCTGTCATCCAAACCATAAGCCTTAAAGGTGATGTATAGCTGCCCTTTATCGCGAAACAAAAAGGCATCAATGGCCTCCTTACCATAACTCACTACCACACCCTGATCCTTAAATCCACGATCAGGATATTTTGAGGTGGCCACGCCGATGCACGATATACCGTCGGATTTGCGGCGGGCGGTGTAGTATATGTAATAGGTATCGTTTATCTTATAATACTCCGGCGCCCAAAACGAGCCTGATATCCACTCCGGAGTTTGATCAAACACATAGCCGGTAAGCTTCCAGTCCTTTAAATTTTTAGATTGATAAATAGGATAATGCGGTGCCCATTCGGATGATGTTGCTACAGAATAATAGGTATCGCCTACCTTCATCACAGAGGGGTCAGCATAATCGCCGGGAATGGCTGCCGGTATCTGGGCCATGCACACAGCCGTTACGCTAAGCTGTACTAATAACAGCACCACCCTTTTCAAGTAAGTATAGTTCATTGGTAATTGGTTATAGTTTGTCCCAAAAATAACATTCTGTCGCAATTAGCGTGTAAAAGCTTCAATTAAGGTATAAGCCATTATATTAGCACTATGGCTCAACCCTCGCGCATACAACTATTTATTAAAAAGCAGCTAACGCTTTCGGGTATTTTAAACATCCTGTTTATGCTGGCTGTAGTAGCCGTTATTGTTAGCGCTGATGCGAAAGCTTTGCTAATAAGAGGATTATTGAGCATGAAGTTATTTAAGGCAGATGTATCATCCATAGAGCAACCGAAACCCGCTCCGCAATTAATATTTAAGGATAACAAGGGTAATGTAATTCAAACTAACAACTTAAAAGGAAAGGTTATCTACATTAACTTTTGGGCTACCTGGTGCCCGCCTTGTATTGCCGAGATGCCTTCGGTTAATGAACTTTACACCAAATTCAGCAGCAACCCTAACGCCGTTTTTATTTTGGCCGATGTTGACCACGACATGCCAAAAGCCGAGGCATTCCTTAGAAAGCATAAAATTGACGCGCCGTTGTATGTAATGGAGAGCGATATACCTAAAGAGCTGATGAGCGGCACCATCCCCACCACCCTGATCATTGATAAGCAAGGTCGCATAATTTACCGCCACGAGGGTGTTGCCGACTACGCGAGCGATGATTTTATCAAATACTTTGATGGCCTTTTAAAATAGCCGACGCTCTATTTTCTGCTTTCGGGTTTAAACAGTACTGATCCATCGCGTTTAATTTGCCATGAGGTGATGGGGTTTAAGTGATAGCCACCCATATCGGCACCGCGGTAATCAACTAACTGTTTTAAGGTGGGTTGAGTATAGCCGGTTTCGTCGGTAACGCGACTGGCTATTTCGGTTTCGCTGCCATCCCAATACCATAACAGCCTGAAATAAGTATGCGCCTTTGATAGCACCGGCTCCTGCAATTGTGCCACCTGCCAGGTGCGGCCGGCATCGGTAGTAACTTCAACCTTGGTTACCTTGCCCCTGCCCGACCATGCCAGGCCACGTATTTCGTGCCAGCCCGGTTCAACCTTGGCCGGGTATGATGGCGAAGTGATGATAGAGCGTGCATCCATCTCAAAACTAAACTGCCGAATTTTATCCTTTACGGGATAGGTGTATTTACTGGTTTCTTCACGCGTCATAAAAGGTTGGTCAGACAATTCAATGCGCCTGAGCCATTTAACGTTCATGTTCCCCTCCCAGCCCGGTAACAGCAACCGTGCGGGATAACCTTGCTCCGGGCGAATGGCCTCGCCGTTTTGGCCGTAAACTATCATGGCATCATCCCAGGCTTTGCTGGTGGGTATACTACGGGTAAGGTAAGCGGCATCGGCGCCCTCGGCTAAGAACCAATCGGCCTTGGGTTTTATACCTACCTCACGAAACAGCGTTGACAGCATTACACCCGTCCACTCGCTTTGGCTGGTAAGGCCGCAAACTTCCTGCGCGGTCATGTTCTCTTTACCCGAACGGAAATTACCCGAACACTCCAGAAAACATATCCTGCTCACTGCCGGAAAGCGTTTCAGGTCGCGCAGCGTGAATTTCATTGGCTTATCAACCATGCCGTGTATCAGCAGCTCATATTTTTCAGGGTCGATGTTGGGCACCCCGCCATGATGGCGTTCATAATGCAGATCGGATGGTGTTATGGGGCTTAACAGATCCTGCAAGGGCGTGCGTGATGATATATCTGATGGTAAACGCTGCGGCCGCTCATATGGCGACCGCCCGCCTACTTTGCTTGGTCCAGGTCCGGGAGTTATCAGATCATTTGGGGAAGTATCACTCTTACGCCATTTAGCGGGCAGCACCGGTTTTAAGGTTTTGCCCAATGATGTTTGAATATACAGTATGCCCGCCGCCGCCATACCGCCCAATATTTTTCGGCGCGATAGCTTTGCGGGTTTGCTGTTATTGGTTTCGTGGTTCTGCTCCATTTATTATGTACAGCTATTTAACTTCGGGGCCGCCTTTACGGTCGTCATTTATATAATACTTGCGGGCGGGCATCTCTACCCGGGGCAATGTTGCTGCATTCATTACCGCGTTAGCTGGTATTATTTTATTGGCATTAAGTAGGTAGGCCGTAACCGCGTACACCTCGTTATTAGTTAATGATTGCGGTGCATGGTAAGGCATAGCCCGGCGTACATAATCAAAAACCGTTGAAGCGTAAGGCCAGTAATTGCCAATAGTATTGCCTTTACGGCCAACAAAAACGCTATCGCTCACTAAAGCGGGCCCTAATAGTTTTACACCGGCCTCGGCCTCACCCGTTTTACCGTGGCATGCCGCGCATTTGGTTTGGTATACTATTTTGCCTGCCGCCGCCGTGCCCTGCCCCGCGGGTAAGCCTCGCCCATCCGGACTAACATCAATATCCCAGGCCTTGATCTCGGCAGGGGTTGCCGCCTTGCCTAACCCAAAGCTTGCCGGCCAGGGGATGGTATCGGTTGCAGGTACAGCGTTGCCTTGCTTTGTGGCTCTGCCAGCCACAAAAGCGGCGGCGCTTACCCAAAGCAAACCGGCTATTACCGGCAACCATATCAGTTTCACACCTGTCCGTAGGTTATGCATCACTTAATATTTACCTGCCGAGAGCGTGCTTTTTGGCAACTCGTATTTACGCTCGTACCTATCAAGCACCACGTAAATAGAATCGCGGTTTTCGTTAATACCTTGCAGTATTACACGCGAACCATCCCTGGTTTGGTAGTGCAGCACCAAACGCTCACGTTTTGGTTCCTTAACTTTTTCGGCAAACTCACGGTCGCGGCGGGTTGACCACGCTCTTTTATCGATCAGGTCGCGCTCGTTACCAATGTGTGCCAGCGCGGCTTTACTTATCCAGTTATCGGTTTTCTCCTTTTTAGCTGCTGATCTTTCGCCTGCCGCATCAGCGCCGGGTTGCCTGCGTCGCCTGTTGCCTGCAACGTTTTTGTTTTGCAGGTAGAGTACATGATCAACCGTATCAGCAAAATAATGGAAGGCACGCTGCCCGCCCGCTGTACCGGTTATCTCGAAGGTGCGTAAAATATCCCTCATCGGGCTGCCCCCACCGTTTGACAGATCGAGCCATGCAGGTTTGTTCACCTTGAACGTTAATGTAGTCCAGTTCTCAAACGTGGCCTGCTGCCAGCGCGTGGTATCTAAAGGGGAGTATGGTATAACCTGGTTATTTATCCTGAATTCGGTTACATGATAATTGCCACGCAAAGTTTTTACACCTGCTGTTGATGGCTGTTTATATGGATCGTACTTAAAGTTGGCAACCTCGGTATAAGTCAACACGCCAAAAAATATAACAAACGTTAATACTTTTAAGCCGATGCGCGCGTATTTGCCAAAGCCTTTCGACAGATCGGGATAGTAACGAAGCGGCACGGTGGTTTTTTCCTGTATCAGCAGGCGATATAAATTCGGCACATCATCAGCGAAGATGAAACCGCCTAACAATACAAAGTAAAAGGCATAAACGTGTACACCGCCATCGTAAGCGTAGTTTACATAGGTTATATCAAACAACGCGGCAGCTAACAGCAAGCCGCCATAGGTGCTTGTTTTACGGAAAAACAGCATGGCACCGGCCGCAACCTCAACAATACCGCCAAACACCTGGTACCAGGGCACAATACCTACCGACATCCAATAGATCTTTTGCGTAGTAAAATCGCCAAAATCGGTATTCAGTAATCCTAATGATGGATAAGGCATTTGCGTTGGGAATAACTTGGTAAAACCAAACCCGATAATACCGATACCCGCACGGTAGCGAACCACCACGCGCAGCCAGTAGTAAAGTATATTATATTCCTTCCGTTTACGATCAAGCGCGGTCCATATCAGGGCACCTGCAACTGCTATCAGCAAGGCATAACCCCATTCCTGATAATCAGAAAAGAAACCACGCTCATTGGTTTGGGCTGCGGTATTTACTTTTTTCGCGCCGAATGCCTTGATATTTACCGTGTCAGACTGTGTTTGGGTAACGGTTTCGTACCCTCTTTTCTTGCCAAAAAACTGGCTGTAATTGGGCGAGAAACGGGCAATATCATAAATATCGCGGTAATGCGGATGCAGCCAGTCAATGGTAGCCACGTTCTCATACCATCGCCCATCCGTGGGGATAGACAGCAGGATAAAAAAGATGAACGCGATGCGAAAGGCAAATCTTTTTAGTGGCCGCCAGGGTTTACGTTCCTGAGCGGGGGCATTGAGTTGAGCCGGTTTGGCTACTGCCACTTGTTCTTCTAAAACAGACATAGGTTTGTTCGTTTAAAGTTTTATTCTTTCTCTCCTGTCCTGCAACAACAGGTACTTTTTAGGTACCCTGTCAAGCACTACATAAATGGAATCCTGATTTGGTGTGCGGCCCGATAAGGCCAGTGTAGAATCGCTCAGCCAGCTATAGTTCAGCGTTAGCTTTTCGCCCGTGTAATGGCGGTTTTTGTTTTGCAGATGCAATACGTGCTGAAGCGTATCGGCTGTATAGCTGTAATAATGCCGCCCGCCCGAGCCTGCCAGTTCATAATCACGTTCGTTATCATTACGGCTAGTGCGCTCGTAGTTGGATGTTTGCAATACTACCGGGCGGTTTGAGCGTATGCTGATGGTTGCCCATTTTTCAAACACCACATCGCGCCAGCGTATCGGGTCGGTGGTAGAGTATGGGTGATCTTGCTGATTAAGCTTAAACTCGCGCACATTATATAAACCCGCGCTATTAGTAAGCCCCGCCGATTTAGGGAATTGATACGGATCATTTTTATATCCATCCGAAGCCTTAAAGCCATAGATCAACACAAAGAACAGGATAACCAACACCTTTGATACCACCCTGACAGTAGCCAGTTTACCCGGATATACCGGTTTATAATGCACCGGCGCGGTTGGCTTTTCCTCTCCTATTAACCGGTGAATTCGCAAGGCATCCTGTGCCAAAACAAACAGCGCTAATGATATGAGGTAGAAGCTGTACACATACTCCCCGCCATCATAAGCCAGGTTTGATATAAATACGTTACCCGTAAATATCAGGATGATGACAGCGCCAATAGAGGCCGTTCGCCTGAAGAATAACAGCAAGCCGGCCAATACCTCAAATACACCTAAAAAGGTTTCATATGAGGGTACAATACCTAAACTAAGCGAAAACACCTTCCAATCGTTATAATCGCCATAACTGGTATTCAGGTTACTGATGGATGGAAAGGGTGCCTGCAACGGGAATACTTTAATAATACCGTAACCAATAACACCAATAGCCAAACGGTAGCGTACAATTACACGCAACCAGTAGTACAGCTTATCGTACTGTTCATCATTCCATTGCGCTGCCCTCTTTGTTAGGGCGAATGCGCCAATTAGTGCCACTATGGCGATGATAACCCAGTTCAAAAAACTATCGTCGCCAAAAAATGATGGGTTAAAGCGCGTCAGGTTAAATATATCCTGATAATCAAGCTTTAGCCAGTTGATGGAGAACACTTGGCCAAAATAACCAATGCTGATGGGCAATGATTGCAGCAGAAAGTAAATGAACACGAAGCGAAAAACATTTCGTTCGGTTGCCGTCCAGTGGCTGTCGTTGTTTAAGATACCTGTACTCATTTTTCTATGCTTTTAATTGATCAATATCCGGGGTTATTGGGCAGCAGCGATGGATCTATCTGTATCTGCTCCTGCGGCACGGGCAACAATAATTTGTTCGGATCGGTAATCTTCAGCACCGCCTGCGCCCTGCCGGTACGCACCAGGTCAAACCAGCGGTGCGGCTCTAAAGCGAACTCGATACGGCGCTCCTGCTCAATAGATAATAAAATATCAGCCTGAGTTACCGATGTTGTAGTCACAAGCCCTGCACGATCACGCACGGCATTCAGATCGGCACGTGCACCGATCAGGTCATTGGCTGTACCCAGCTGCGCCCTTGCTTCGGCACGTATCAGGTACAACTCAGCAATGCGGATAACAAAACTCGGATCGGCAGCCGGTGTACGGTAATACAAGTTACCATACCAGCGACCCTGATTATCCTGCGCTACCAGCACATTACGGTTACCGCCAGAGTCGGCTTTATTTACCAGGGCTACAAAGGCATCATTAGGTGCCCATTGGCGGGTACCGCCGTTGGTTTGCGGCTGCCATTGGTTACGGTGATTGTTTAATTCCGTTGCGCTGTAAAATATCTCAAATACCGACTCCTGCGTGCCACGCACGTTGTTGGCAAAAAATGCGCTGTATGGCTTAATCAAGGTATAGTTGCTGTTATCGCCAATTATTTTGGTGGCATATTCCTCAGCCTTAGCCCAGTTTTTTTGGTACAGGTAAAACCTTGCCTTTAAGGCCCAAACCGTTTTGCGTGTAGCACGGTAGCGGTCGGTTGTTTCGGTAAGTAAAGGTTCGGCCGTTTCCAGATCGCTCAATGCCTGCGCGTAAACATCGGCTACCGGCTTGCGCCCAAGCCCAATGTTATCATTAGGGCTGGTAGTAGGCTGCGTTATTATCGGCGCGGCACCCCATGTACGGGCCAGATCAAAATATGACAGGCCACGAATAAAGTACGCTTCGCCCAATATCTTGTTCCTGTCGGCATCAGCAAATGAGGCATCCTGCACGCCGGGTACCCTGGCAATAACATTGTTTGCCCTGCTGATGGTTTGGTAGATAGCTACCCAAGCGCCACTAACAGTCGCGTTACCGGTGCTTACATTATGATTGATAAACTCCTGAACCTGTGACTGTGAACCTGTCCATTGAATATTATCGCCCGATAGATAACCTATCGACTGAAAGGTTGTGCTGTAATACCCTCCCGAAGCTAATGATGAATACACACCGTTAAGGGCGGTTTGTGACGATGCCTTATCAAAAATGGTCTGCTCGTCGGATATGGAAGCCCTCGGGTCTACATCCAGGTATTTGTTGCACGATGCCGTCGACAACGATAGTAGGGCTAATATGATATATGATTGAATTTTCATGATGATTGCTTAGAATGTTACGTTTACGCCTAATTGGAAAGAGCGGGGTTGCGGCGGTGTACCCAGATCGATACCCTGCTCATTTTGCCCACTGCTCGCGCTTGACTCCGGATCGAGGCCGGTATATTTGGTTATGGTAAACAGGTTACCGCCAATTGCTGATACGCGCAGGTTTTGTATGCCTATTTTTTCGGTAAGTTTTTTAGGCAGGGTATAACCTATTGTTAACGAGCGCAAGCGCAGGAATGAACCATCCTCCAGCCAGCGGCCTCCGCCATCCTTATAGTTATTGTTATTTATGCCATCAGGGCGTGGGGTATCGGTTATGTCGCCGGGCTTTTGCCATCTGTCAACATTGCTGGCAAAAATTACACGGGCAGCATCGCGGCCACCGCCCGCTTCGCCAAAAAAGCGGTTGTGGTTATATACCTTATTACCGTATGAGAATGACAGCAAAGCGCCCAAATCAAAGGCCTTGTAAGTAAGGTTGGTAGTAAAGCCACCAAAGAATTTAGGCCATATACTGCCTAATATCTGGCGGTCATCAGCGGTTATCTTACCGTCGCCATTGTAATCCTCATAGATCACGTCGCCGGTTTGCGGGTCAACACCCAACTCCTTGTATACCCAGAACGAGTATAATGCGCTACCCTCCTGCTGCAATATCAGGTCGCGGCTACCAAAACGTACAGGGCGGTCAAGCTTTTCTATCTTGTTTATATTGCGCGATATGTTCAGGCTGGTAGTCCAGGTAAAATCCTTGGTTTTGATGTTGGTTGAAGTGATAGCCAACTCCAAACCTTTATTACTCACCTCTAAACCATTGGTGTAAATGCTTGATAAGCCCTGCGTTGCCGCCAACGGACTTTGGATGATACCATCCGAAGTATATTTACGGTAGTAGTTGAACTCGACAGCCAGGCGGTTGTTAAAGAAAGCCGCGTCGACACCTATATTAAATTGCGAGGTACGCTCCCAATGCAGATCGGGGTTGGCAATTTGCTGCGGGGCGGTACCGGCACTGCCCTGGTATGGCGAACCGCTTGCCCACAAGCCTAATGACGCGAAATCGCCCGCGCCGTTCTGGTTACCGGTGATACCATAACTGCTTCGTATTTTCAGATCGGTAAGGAAGGATACATCTTTCAGGAAGTTTTCTTCCTTGATATTCCATGCAGCGCCTACACCAGGGAAGTAGCCCCATTTTTTATCGGCACCAAATGCTGATGAACCATCGGCACGTATACTGGCATCAAATAGGTATTTACCGGCAAAATTATAATCAACCTTAGCGAAGAACGAGGCCAGGTTACGTTTCGACCAGCTTTCTGAACCTGTGGTAACCGCTGCCGACGATATCAGCTTATAAGAGTTATTGGCAAAACCAGTACCTTGCGCATAAGTACGGCTATAAACCGTGCTTGATAGGGTGTTACCCACCAATACGCCGAATGAGTGTTTATCATTGATCTTTTTACGGTAGGTGATCGTTTGCTCATTCAATAATGAACTGCGGCGACCTAATGATGAGGTAGCTAAACCACTTGGCGAGCCGGATAGTAAAAACGTATTCCAGTATTCTGATTCATCGTAATTATTATAATCGGCACCAAAGCTTGTGCGAAATTTCAGGTTGGGTAGTATATCCCATTCGCCGTAAACATTACCTATGTAACGTAAGCTGGTCGAGTTTACATCGTAATTATCTAACAGTAATTGTACGTTATCAAAACCTGCGCGGCCAACTAACACACCCTGATCGTTGTATGGCGACAGGTAAGTTGGCGTGTGCAGCGCGGCCTGTAAAATACCACCTGCCGGGCCATCACCCGCGCGGCCCTCGTTACGGTAAGTACGGGCAAAGGTGTTACTTGTACCAATGGTTACCTTATCGCTCAGTTTTTGATCGAAATTGGCTTTAAAGCTCGCACGATCAAAGTCTATCGGGCGCAATATGGATTCCTGCTTGTTATAGCCCGCGCCAAAATAATACCTCGAGCCATTGTTACCACCGCTTACCGAGGCATCGTAATTTTGTAATCCCGCTGTGCGGAATACCTGGCTTAGCCTGTCATACGTTTGTTGATCTTGAGGATTACCACGACCGGTAGGAAACGCAGCCGTAGCCGGTTGAAAAGGAACTTTAGTTGGATCGCCGCCTGTGTTGATAAAATTCTCGTTAACCATTTGGGCATGCTCAGGGCCGGTAGCCAGCTCCCACAGCTTTGCCGCTTTTGACCATCCTTGCGATATATTCAGATCAACCTTTGGTTTTTGGTTGAATTTACCGCGTTTGGTAGTAACAATAATGGCACCGTTAGCGCCACGAACACCGTAAAGCACCGTAGCCTCGGCATCTTTTAATACCGATATGCTTTCAATATCATTCGGGTTAATATCGGCAATTGGCGATGTAGCCTTGCCGCCTGTGCTGTAGGTTTGTAAGCTGCTGTTCTCAATAAATACACCATCAATAACATATAATGGGTTATTGTTGCCATAAATACTGGTTGCGCCACGCAGCCTTACGTTAATGGTTTCGCCGGGTACACCTGTATTGTTGCTGATCTGTACACCAGCTACCTTGCCTTGTAGTTGTGATTCAAAACTACCACCCGGCAATGCCTTAACATCATCCAGCTTAGCTTTGGTTACCGAGCCTATCAGGTTGCGTTTTTCCTGCGTGCCGTAAGCTACAACCATTACCTCGTTAAGCTCATTGGTTAAGGCTTTAAGGTTAATAACTATGCTTTCGCCGGTGGCATCTATCTCTTTACGTTCGTAACCTATGTAGGTAATAATTAATGTGTATGGAAATTTTTGACCGGTGGTGAATGTAAACTTACCATCACCATCAGTAACTACCTGGTGGGTGGTACCTTTTATTTGTACCGATGCGCCCGGAAGCGGTTCGCGGGTTTTGGCATCTAAAATTTGGCCGTTAAGTTTTGAGTTGATAAGGGGCGGCTGATTTTGCGCACCGGCCCATAACGGTATAAATAATATTAAAGCTAAAATAACTTTTAGCGCGTGCTTAAAATATCGGGGGCTACCCGACCACGGCTCACGCTGAGAACTTTCAATAATGTTGAAGTAACGTTGTTGCATTTTTTATGTTGGGTTGAATATTAATGACCGGGCATGGCAAAGCACCCCCTGACCATTGTTTGTACAATAGGGATAATTTGAATTAATTATTGGGAAGCGTTTAGCGCGCCAACAGACGGCAGACCGTAAGCCTGCCCTTACGTATAGATGAAATTACACGTGTTAGGCGCAGCAGCAACAACATCGCATTAGCGTGGCGATGTGTGTGGTGTTTAGCTGTGCGTAACGTGCTTTCATGATATGGATATTTTGTGGTTAAATACTGCTGTTTCTAAATGAACGGAAGCAAAAGTAATAAAACATTTTAAAAATACAATTAAATCTATAGAAATAGTAGTATTTATTTAAACATTGATACAATTCTTTTACAATTTGTAGATTTTATGGAATTTTTAAGCCAAATTAAGGGGCTACCATAGTATAAGTTACCGTGGTATTATAGGTAGCGGCTGGCTTGCTAAGCAGTTGCGAAACCCTTGAAGCAGGGATGGAATAACGTACATTCAATGTACGGTCAATATCGGCCACGGCGGATGAGGCCAGCTTTTGCGAAGTGGCCGAAAGCGTAACCGTGTTAAAACTACTGCCCGATGCCGGTACAGGCAAAATATCAATAAGTCCAACCGGTAACGAGCTGGTTGAACTTGTTAGAGTAGAACCGGATGCCTTTACATAAACATCAAACGGAGTGGTTTTGCTTAGGGTAAGATGGCCTGACATATCGGCATTAACACCGTTTTTATAAGTAGCCGCCGTATTGAAGTTGAGATTAACATCGGTTTGATTCACCTTCAACTCGGCCAAATCGGCAACAGTTACGGTTATGGGGTAGGTTATGGTTTTGGTGGATGCCAACACCGTTGAACCCGCGTCGAAATACTCCTGGGTTAAATTTGCTGTATAAGTACCTTTTTGTATGAATCCAGCTTTCAGATTGGCCGGAGTAATACTGTACGTATACGTATTAGTTTGTTGGTTGCCCGTAGGTACAGCTATACCACCGGCAGCAGTTAAGTTAGTGTTAGTAGTGGTTGGATTTATCAGCGTGCCTGTTGTTGGCGATGTAATTTGTATACCTACCCGGTTAACACCGGTAGCCGGATCGGCGGCGCCCGAGTAGCCGTTGCTATAAGTAAATGCCGTAGTTCCCGACCTTAACCTTACCCCCACCGGTACCGTGCTTGTAAAAAGCGCTGTGTTGGTAGTACTTACGGTTTGCCCGCTTGTAGTACGAAAATAATCGAGCGAGTTTACATTAAGCTGTACCGAGGTTAATGATGTCGGTATGGTAATAAACGGACTAACTATAACATTGATAGGCACAACTGTTGGAGTAAGCGTGCCCACATTAATACCAATAAGCGCGAAGTTAAGATTGGTGGTGTAAGTACCCGCTTTCCAAATGGTAGTGGCCATATTAGGTATGGTATAACGTAGCGTAATGCCCCCACCGGCAAGCAAACCAAGCAGCGAAGCGTAAATAGGCTGCGGGGTGGTAGATAATGTAATGGTTTGCACCCCGGCTACATCAAGCAGGTTGGCAACTCCCCCACCCGTACCTATAATACGGGCGGTTATTAAATTAGCATTGATCGTTGCTCCCCCTGTGGCCGACAGTGTTGATGCCGCGGTTGACAAGTTGATGCTTGGCGCAACGCTCAGCACAGTAGCAAAGGTTGTCGACTGATGATCGACATATATACTTGCTTGCTTTATATTGGTTTCAGTAATATTAAGGTTTACCTGGCCGTAAGCAAAAATGCACGGCAACAGCAAAAAACAGGTAACGGCTGCCTTAATCCTTAAGATCGATCTCTTTCTTAGCAACTTTTAAGCTTGTTTCTTCACCGCTGTCAAGCAGTGCTACCAGTACATATTTACCCGTTAAGGTTACCGGCAAATCCAGGTAAACTACCTGCTCGTTGCCGGGTAAAAAACTGAGCGCGCGTGGCTCAACCTTATAATCGGTACCGGTTGTTTGGTTAGTAATATCAAAACGCAGGGTACCATCAGTAACTACAGTACCATTACTTTTTACCTTGATGGCAAAGCGCCTTACTTTTACGCCTTTTTCTGTAATTATCCCTCTGTAATCAAACGCCGCGATATCCAGATCTTTTGACAAAGCCGTGGGTTGCGTAAAATAAACATGCACCCCAAACTCCAGCTTTACCGATACGCCTATCCTTGGCGAATTACCTTTAGCGGTGGTTTTGGCAAGCTGCTCATTAATTTGTGTTAAAAACAGCATTGAGTTACTTACCGATGCCGTGGGCAATTTGGCCGGCACGTGCATAGTAACTGTTACTATGGCCGAGCCATTGGCCGGTACGGTAATCACATTAGGCTTTACCTCGATCCACGAGGCGTTGGATGATGGCAATGTATTAGCCGGAGCATATTGCTTTTCGCCTATACTATCCCGTTTCCAATCCATCAATGATGAGCGAAAGATAACCGAGGTAGTGCCGGAATTTGTCAACGTGACCTGCTCGGTAAGCTCCTGCCCGGCATTGCCTGTAAAAAACAATCGCGAAGGGCTTATAGATATGGATTGGGCGTTGGCAGATGCACTTATCAAAATAATATTTAAGAAAACAAGAAAGCTCAATAATTGCGTTTTTAATATTTTAAAGACGTTTTTCATCGAGCCTCCTTACTTTCTTTAAAGTTAATATTATATGATTAATTTGCAGTAACCGTATAGGTCACAACTGTTGTATATGTATCGGCCTTTTTGCCTAATATGGCATTGGTACGAGATATGCTTCCCGGTACCGAATATTTCACATCAAGCAGCTTTTGTATGCCCGGAGCAGCGCTGGTTAATAGTGCAAAATTGTTTACTGATAAGCCATTCGCGATAGCCGGAGTAACACCCAATGTAGTGTTATTACCACCCGCAGGCATTTCAACTCTTAATACAGTTGGTGCAAGCACATCAGTATTTGCGCCTGTACCAGTCAGATTACCAGCACATTTAACATTCAATGTATAATTCTGATTACTTGAAACGGTAAGGTGGCCGCTCATCGGAACCTCAACGCCATTTTGGTAATCGGCTGAATTTACAAAGTTGATGTATACGTCAGGATCATTAACTGTTAATGACAAAACATCTGATAATTGAACGTGTACATTTGTTGTACCAACCGTTTGCGCTTTAGCGGCTCCCAGGCCTGCCACAACTGTCGCGAATAATGCAAATAAAATCTTTTTCATAAAATAATTAATCAGGGGTTATAGAACCTTTTTCGATGTTTAACGTAAAAGAAAATAATTGGTTGCAGACGAAATGAAAAATTATTCCAAATCGCTATAATCATAATATATAGTAATACCCTAATTAATAATACCAGTACCAATTGTTTGTGAGGAAGCTGCTGCTGTTGATCATTCTGAATACAATGTTTTTATCGGGCCTGAAAGCCCAGGTACAAACCGTTGTATGCGCTTTTGAGAGTGACTCAGTACCTGTTTCAAAACGCGATTTGATAGCCACCCGCATCAAACTTCAAAATAAGGGCAACACTACAGCTAATCTTAAATTAGTATCATCAATAGCAGGCAACCTGCTTACCATGCCCGATACCGTTACCCTCCAACCCGGTAAAACACGTATTATACCTGTTAAATTTTTGCCATCGGCAGATGTTTTAGGCGGTGCTAATCCGGCAGTTACTGTATCTTACAAAAACATAAACACCGGCGAGCTGCTTAACGCCCGCCTATTATTAAATATGGACCGCTCGGGCTTGGTGCGCATAGCCGCTACCGACCCTATCGTATATATTAATACTACCACAGGCAAGGCTACCCTGCGTTTCCGTTGCGCTAATATGGGTTATGCTGATGCACAGATAGTGATTAAGCTTACCGTAAACCCTACCGGCCTGCAAATAATAAACCCCATACGTACTTTAAAACTGGAAGCTGCCAGCCAGCAAATTGTAGAGATAGATGCTAACTACATCAGATCGGGAGGCAACGGCATCATCCCTGAATTTAACGTAGTGGCCGAGGTGAGCGATGCTTCGGGTAGTCCGTTATCAACAAGCGTAATACAAGTAACCAGTCTTGGTAGCCGCCGTGCTGATGTTGCCGCAACACAGCATGATCTGGGTAATGTATCGGGCATAAGCTATACCAATATGAATCGCGCGCTTGATTATTATACCCTATCAACCAGCGGCAATATTATACCAACTACCGATAAGCGCTTTGATTATAACCTGAACCTTAACTATTACAACGGCTTAAACACAACCGATATATATGATACCTGGGTAGGTTATACCGGCAAAAACTTCGGTATGCGCGTAGGTAATGTAATGGATAACCTTGATTTTTCGCTCTTCGGGCGGGGCATTAAGCTATCCTTTAATATGGATGAGCACAACAGTGTGGATGCTTATGGCGTGCAAAACAGCTACCTGTTATATTCACAGGCTAACAATCAACTGCCGTTCGCATCAACAGCGGCGCTTAACTATCGTTATAAAAACCAACTTACAGAGGGTAACGTCGCGGCTATATTTAATAACAATCCGCTTACGCGGGTACAAACTCAGTTGGTAAACGGTCGACTGGCTATAGCAACCGGCGAAAAACAAATGCTTGAACTAAGAGGCGGCGCAAGCTACGAAACCGTAAAGGCAACAACAGATAGCAAAGCCGGTGCAGCGGCAGGTGTTAACTATACTTATTTTGGCGAACGCTTTGATATTAACTTTAACAACTACTTTAGCACCGCTTATTACAGCGGTTTACAACGTGGTAGCTTATCGTTGAATAACAGGATCAATTACCGCTTCAACAAAGCACTCAGCGTATTTACCCGTTACGCTTTAATTGAAAACTCGCCACGCTATTTAACTGATACCGTATTATTATATAATGGCTTTTATAATAATACCGCTACGTACGAGGCTGGCTTTAACATCACAGCCGGCCGTTTTAATGTAAGCTTCCACCCGTATTGGTTCAATCAATCATTAAGCCAGGCAAACAACCAGTTAGTACCCGGATTGAACTTAAACGGCGACCTGCGTTCAACATCACAACGCCTGGGCATCGACCTTACCTACACCTTTAAAAGCGGCAAAATGTTTACTATGCTGAGTGATTTTGGCGTAACCGAAAGCAACAACACCCAGCTAAGCAACAGGCGCTACCGTGCGTACCGCATTATGGCTAATTATAGCGGTAGCTGGTGGGGTTTCCATTCGCTGTTGCAAAACGGACCATATTACCTATCAGAAGAAGCTATTGCCAACCAAACCGGCAATAAATACTACGCTTATTCTTTTGGCCCTGATGTACATTTCGCGGCATTTAAAAACAAGCTCAACGTAAACATAACCGACTATTTTAACTATACCGCATACCGTGGCAGCAGTAACCACTCGCTTAACACACAGGTGCAATACCGTATTGATAATGGCTGGGCGCTATCGGGCGAGGTGTTCTACAATGCTTACTCGGCATATAATAACAGCTATAATTTGCAAACCCGTTTAGGCATTGTTAAACGCTTTGACCGTACCGGCACACCGGGTACACAAAAACTTAAGCTAAGTTTTTACGAGGATACCAACCACAATAATCAATGGGATGCAGGCGAAAAAGCCCTGGAAGGTCTGGTTGTAAACATTGCCGATGAAACCAGCACCAATAACAGCGGTCGGTTAAATACCGTTACCGATAAAAAAGGCGTGGTTGAATATGTAAACCTTAAAGAGGGCAATTACTCGGTTAACCTGCTAAAGTCAAACGGGTGGAACTTACCGGGACAGGCTAGCGTTAATCTGTCAAAAAGCAAAAAAATAATGATACCGATGGTAAAGAGCGGGTGGCTTACCGGCAAGATCAATGTAACAAAGCAAGCTTACCTGAATACCAAACCATCGCTTGAAGGCTTAAAGGTTGTTGCCAAAAACGATAAGAATATCACTTTCAGCACCCTGACCAATGAGGACGGTGAGTTTGAATTACCACTACCTATTGACCATTACCTGATAAGCATTGAAGCCGACCCTACTCAATATGCCATTAACAACCAGGGGCAGCAGGTAAACGTTGGCCAAACCAACAAACAGCTTGAGTTTAGCCTTACCGATGAACGCCGCAAGGTTGTTGTTAAGCAGTTTTAACTCGCCTAACTTCAATCAATATTTTCGAGGTATTTGTAGCCGCTGCCGGTGTTTAATAACAATACGCACTCGTCTGCTTTTATCCAGCCTTGTGCCTTTAGTTTTTTGAATGCTACCCATAAGGCAGCTCCCTCGGGTGCTATCAGCATACCTTCTTTAGCCGCTATGTGTTTTACAGCATCGTTCATATCCGCATCATCAATGGCTATGGCGTTGCCTTTGCTTTGGTATAGCACATTCAATATTTGCTTATCGGCGTAAGGTTTAGGTACGCGCAAGCCGTTGGCTATGGTAAACCCGCTATCCTTAAACTCCGACCGCGACTGCCCGCCATGAAATGCCGATACAATACCATCACAACTTGTTGATTGCACGGCAACCATGCGTGGTCGCTCTTTACCTATCCAGCCCAACTGCTCCATTTCGTTAAAGGCTTTCCATATACCTATCAGTCCGGTTCCGCCACCTGTTGGGTAAAAAATAACATCGGGCAGTTGCCAGTTAAATTGCTCGGCCAGTTCATAACCCATTGTTTTTTTACCTTCCAGGCGATAAGGCTCCTTCAGTGTAGACACCTGGAACCAACCATTTTGCACGGCATCATCATTAGCCAGCTTACCGCAATCAGCAATATTGCCATCCACCTCTACAAGATCGGCACCATATAATCTGCATTCATCCTTAAAAACCTTTGGCGTAAGCTGCGGAATATATACTGATGCCTTTATACCCGCCCTGGCACAGTAAGCCGCCAAAGCACCACCGGCATTGCCCGCCGTAGGCGTAACAATATGTTTAATACCCAACTCCTTCGCTTTTGATACCGCCATGCCTATACCTCGTGCCTTGAACGAACCTGTTGGATTGCCTGATTCATCCTTCCAAAAAACCTCGTTATCGCCTGCCTCGGCTTTTAAATTGGCCAGTGGCAATATCGGCGTAAAACCCTCGCCCAGCGTTACAATATTATCAGGGTTGATAACGGGCAGAAACTCATGGTAGCGCCACATGTTGGCCGGGCGACCGGCTAAAAACTGTTCGGGGTTGAGGACTTGCGGCAAATCATATTCGGCAAACAATGTTGATCTGCAATCTTCATTATTGCATACTGTATTTATTTCAGCGGCATTATGCACTAAACCACATTCGGGACAACGCAGATGTTTTAGTAAGGAGAATTTATGAGTATTTGAATTTGATAGCGACATATACTTATATAAACGGTTGGCAAATTAACGCATTAGCAAAACAGATGTATGGCAAACTTTACTATTTTTGCATCAAATCAGATGAAAAAAGTAATTTTTAACAGCCCGGTTACACCACCCTGATACATACCCTTACCCGGAACGGTATGAATTAATTAATTCTTTTGCTCCGTCTATTACTATTGAGCGAAAGATATTTCATGCTGTACACTATTTTCCCAAACAACATTTATAACGATAATATTTATTGATCGGGCATCACCCGATAATATTACATATAGAACTTACTCAACAACACCATGAGCAAAGCTTACACGCCATTTTTCGACTTTTCGCAAAAAATAAATTATAAGAACGAAATATTTGCCGGCCTCACCGTAGCCATGACCATGATGCCCGAATCATTATCATTCGCTATACTGGCGGGCTTCCCACCGTTGGTTGGCTTGTATGCCGCGTTTATTATGGGGCTTGTCACTTCCATATTTGGCGGACGACCGGGTCTTATATCCGGCGGCGCGGGCGCTACCGTGATAGTACTCATCGCCCTGATGAAAAGCCACGGCATTGAGTACGTTTTTGCAGCGGTTGCGCTTGCAGGCGTTTTTCAGATATTGGTTGGCGTATTTAAACTGGGCAAGTTTGTAAGGCTGGTGCCACAGCCCGTTATGTATGGCTTTGTTAATGGTTTGGCCGTAATAATATTTATGGCTCAGCTCAACCAGTTTAAAACTATGGTAAACGGGCATGAAGCCTGGTTAAGCGGCACTCCATTGCTAATTATGGGCGGGTTGGTGGCTTTAACCATAGCCATAGTATTTATTTTTCCGCGCATAACTAAAGCTGTGCCGCCATCATTGGTAGCCATTATTGTGGTATTTGTTATTGTGCTGATTTTCGGCATCCAAACCAAAACCGTGCGCGATATTGCCGCTGTTAGCGGTGGCTTCCCTCCTTTTCATATTCCGGCGGTGCCGTTGAATTTGGGTACCTTGCAAATTATATTTCCATACGCGCTAATTATGGCGGGCGTGGGCTTAACCGAGGGTTTGCTTACCCTGAATTTGGTAGATGAGATAACCACCAGTCGCGGCAACAGTAACCGTGAGTGCATAGCCCAGGGAAGCGCCAATATTTTAAACGGATTCTTTTTCGGTATGGGTGGCTGCCCCATGATCGCGCAAACACTGGTCAATCTTTCGGCAGGTGCAAGGGCACGGCTATCGGGAATTATAGCATCATTAACCATATTAATGATCATTTTATTTGGCGCGCCCATAATTGAGCGTGTACCTATTGCAGCACTTACCGGGGTAATGATCATGGTAGCCATCGGCACTTTTGAGTGGGTGAGCTTTCGCATCATCAACAAAATGCCCAAGCAGGATATTTTTGTGGGCATGCTGGTGGCCCTGATCACTATTTGGCTGCATAACCTCGCTCTTGCTGTACTGATAGGCGTAATTATATCAGCATTGATATTTGCCTGGGAGAGCGCCAAACGCATACGCGCCCGTAAACATATTGACGAGGCCGGAGTGAAACATTACGAAATATTCGGTCCGCTTTTCTTTGGGTCGGCCATGGCATTTACCGAAAAGTTTGATGTAGATAACGACCCAACCCATGTGGTTATTGATTTTAAGGAAAGTCGTGTGGCCGACATGTCGGGCATTGAAGCCCTTAACAAACTCACCGAACGTTACCGTAAGGCAGGAAAATCACTCCAATTAAAACATCTTAGCGAAGATTGCCGCACCCTGTTAAAAAATGCCGAAGGCGTTATTGAGGTTAATATTCTTGAAGATCCGGCCTACCATGTGGCTACCGATCGGCAGTGATTCACAGCCCTTGAAAACCCTTAAATATTGACTGTGAAACGTGTATAATTTTTTCACATTTAACAATTAGCAGTATTATACATTGCTTAAATAATAACGGCGTACGAAAGTATTTGAGCATTCTGTAAGTATAAATGCGTTAACTGTACACACATACCGGCCATGCGCGAAATTTGATTGTGAAATGCATAAACTGGTATGATAATTACGCTATATATAGCACTTACATGTGCAATAGTTTAATTACTTGTGTTTGTGCCGTTTGTAGCTACCGGTATTTACGCCATACAATATTAAGCCTGCCTGCCATGTTTTATAACCTAAACAGCATTAGCGGTTTTAAGTTGAACAGAATAATAAGTTTAATACGTTAAGCATATATACAGCAATTGAACATTATGGACGTACATCACGGTCGGGTAATTGAAAAAGTAATAAGACAAGAGGGATATAGCATTAGTGAGGTGGCACGGTTAACCAACGTTAACAGAAGATCTATTTATAATTGGTTTCATCAGCAAACATTAAAAATTGATATTATTTATAAAATTGGCTTAAGCATTAAGCACGATTTCTCGGTTGAGTTTCCGAGCTTGTTTAAGAGTAGCGACTTTATACCCAACGCGGGTAATAAGGTCAATACCGATAATCAGCAGGATTCGGTATCAGAGCAGCAGATATCATCAAACGATGTGTATTGGAAGGACAAGTACATAAGCTTACTGGAAAAGTACAATGACGCTTTAAGCAGAAGCATTGAACAAAATCCACCGAAAAACCCCCGCGAAAAAAATATCAGTTAATATAAATACATAGAGCACTCGTGCCAAAAACATACTATTAAATATTTGAACCTAAATTTGAGCCCGGTTTGTTATCAAACCGGGCTTTTTTATAATTAACATCGGTTTTTGATATTAAACCATCGATTTGGGGAATTTAAAAATCAATTAACTGTAGAAAATAAACTACACACATGAGTAATAAAATACCCAAAACGAGAAACATAAACCTCACTTAATCTTCAGTCAATTTTATTTAAGTTCAAAAACAACAGTAACACAAATGTTACTTTATAATAAAATCAAAAACTCAAGAGTCTTTTATCATCCGCGAAATACTGAGAAATTGCTTACTCATCACCGCTCAAAAAAGTAGTTGATATTTATGCAAATATTAATCACACAAATAACACACAATTATTTATACGCAGCATGTATAATATAATTTCATAATAATTCTCATATTTCTATAACGATAATCAGCTTTTGAGGATTATCAGGATACTTTTGCCGTTAATATATTGCTTGACTCGGTTTTACTTTTGCTATGATGCCAGGTATTATAAAAATGGATGAGTAAACCCACCATTACTACTCCAAAACCAAACCGGGCGTAATAACCGGGGAAGCCTACGCCCTTCAATATTACCTCGCCTATCAGGGTAAATAATATCTCCAAAACCTGCGTGGCCTCAATAGCGGCAAGAGCTACGGTATTTTTGCTTACCAATTGTGTTGCCTGGTAAAAGCCCACCCCACCCAAAAAGCCCGAGAACAAGGCCGAGTAAAACGATGCCTCGCACTGCGCGAATGATGGCGCACCCGATTTTACATAACCTACAACGGCCAGTATTACGAGCAAGGGCAAACAACCTATGGACATGCCCAGCACCCGTTGCAGAGCATTTAAATGAACGCCCTTATGTTCCAGATCGACCATTAGTTTGCGGTTACCCAGCGGCCAAACCACCGCGCCGATAAGCACCAGCAAAAAACTGAGCAGGGTTCCTTTAGCATCCTGCAACTGGCCAAGCTTTTCAAACTGCATAATGAACACGCCGGTTAGTATGATCAGCGTTATTAATAATGGTCGTTTAGGTACAGCCCGCCTGTGATCGGGATAGATAAAGGGTGCCAAAAGTATACCCGCCAATATATTTACCTGGAACGATGCCGCAACCATCCACCCCGGTGCCCATAAGGATGCTAATGCCAGCGCGGTATACAATGCGCCAAAGCCTATGGTTCCCCATTTAAAAAACAAGACAGGATATTGCCTTATGGTTATAAGTGTTGGTTTGAGTTGCCTTGCCAGCAATACCACAAGCGACAGTATAGGTATCAGGAAAAGGCTGCGCAAAGCGGCTGTCCACGCCCAATGCCCACCCGAACCCGCTATCAGGCTATTAATAATAAATGTTGATGACAGGAACAGGGAAGCGCCAATACCCCAAATAATAGCTAACAGTACCTTACGTTGTTGCGACATACAGCAAAAGTATATCGCAGTAAATTTTAAGCATGGTACTTTTCGGGTAGTTTATATCAATCTGAGGGCTCGGAATTGCGCAGGTGTGAGCGTGGTTTGCTGCTTAAAGAACCGCCCGAAAAAGGCAGGATCATTAAAGCCCAGATCATAGCTGATTTGCTTAATGGACAAGGCCGAAGTTTGCAGCAATATTTTACTTTCGGTAAGCAGGCGTTCCCGCAATAATTCCGCAACGGTTAAACCTGTACTTTCGCGACAAATGCGGTTCAGCTTTTTAATATCAGCCTGCAATTCACCGGCATAAAACGCGGCCTGATGTTGTATCTTAAAGTTCGCCTCTATCAGCTGCTTTATCTTGTAAAATCCGAACCGGGTAGCTACTGCCGAATACTCGACCGGATGTTGCAAAACATGCATCCTGTTAAGTTGTAATAACAGCAAGGCAGTATAGTGCATTAAAATATCAGCATCAGGTTTGGGTGATGCCAGTTCGGGGATCATCAGATCAATAATAGCTTGAAAACTTTGCCCCTGCTCTTGGTTCATATCTACGTATGGATGAGCGGTATATGAATCCAGCACGCCTACTTCATCCTCATGCTTATGAATATCCAAAAAACGACTGAACAACTCATGCCCGAACATGATAAGCCAACCATTACGTTTGAAACGGTCAATTAAATGCACCTGCCCCGGATGCAAAAAATACACCCTACCGGGCTTAACCTCGTACTGCTTAAAGTTGATGAATTGATGGCCGCGCCCCTCGGTGATGTACAATATCTCGTAATGATCGTGTCGATGTGGCGTTACTGAAAGGGCATTAACATTCTCGTGCAGCGGAATAACACGCAGGTAATCGCCCTCCAATAATTTTTGCAAGGGTAATATACTTTCCTTTGCCGCTTTGTTCTTCGCCATTTGCCCGACTAATCTATATCAATATTAGCAGCAAGGCAAATGCCGGGCAAAATTTACTACTTACCAAATATCAACTCACCAAAATATTGGGACTGATGAAAATCGGGCTGATCGCCCTGCACCGGTGCCCAGGTTAAAAAATGAGGTTTGGGCAGATCATCGCCACACTTATAAAAATTCCCTTTGGCTGTTATGCCGGCAAACGACAGTATCGGGCTATGCAAAAAAAGTTGTTTAGGGATAATGGCGAATATTGTCCAGCTCAAGCTCAGGTTATCCTCTTTTTTATGCAGATCGAGTGATACGTTGATGGTTATTTTCTTTATCAGTTCATCCGGCACATCAACCCTGTCTGCCCGGCCAGTTCCATAACCTATTTTCGCGCTACCCAGGCAGTTCAATTCAATATTGTAGTATGCTTGTTCATCGTTAAACGCAATGAAACACTCTACGCAATTATCCTTATAAACATCATCATTAATTTCACGTACCGATGCTTTGAATTGATCCTCCTGCACATAGTATTTTAGCAGTAATTGATCCTCTGTATACGCTATTGAGAAACGGGCGTCGGTATCCGCATTGTAATCCGGCCAGGGATTATTGTCGATGGGTATGCGAGGCAGGGCATCCATCCATTTCGATAAGTCCGGAATATCACCTTGCAGATGATCAGGAATGCGCGGTATGTTTATGCTTTTCATTGGAGTGATCAAATATTTAGCAAGGCGGCACTTTGCACATCAAAAAAGAAAGTACAATCAGTATGTTGCCTTAAAATAGTTGAGGGGTAAGCCTCTACCATGGGTTGATTAAAGGTATTATAAACCGCGTTTGCCTTTAACGGCCCCGGTACAATGCAATATATATGCGGCGCTTTTATTAACGCCGGTATGGTGAGTGTGAGCGCATGGGTTGGCACGGTATCAATTGTATCAAAGCATCCATCGTTAACCTGTTGCTGTCGGCACGCCTCATCAAGCGCTACAACCTTTACAATTTGTTTATCCTGAAAATCAGCTACCGGCGGGTCATTGAATGCCAAATGCCCGTTTTCGCCGATACCCATGGCTACCATATCCACAGGCATGTCAGTTAACAGATCAGTATAGCGTTTGCACTCAGCATCTATATCGACAGCATTCCCGTTCAGGTAATGCACCGAGCGAAACTGAGCATGGCCAAATAACCTGTCGCGCAAAAAATTGCCGAAGCCCTGCGGTGCCGATGCATCAAGCCCCACATATTCATCCATATGAAAGGCATTTACCCGCTGCCAGTCGACACCAGAGGTCAGCAAGGCCGCCAAAAATTCATTTTGCGATGGCGCCGCCGCAAAAACAATGTTCACCTCAGCCTTAATAAGCAGCAACTCGTTTATCTTTTTAACAAAAGCTTCAGCGGCCATCTGCCCCATTAGCTGGCGGGTATCAGCTACTATAATTTTTTGTCCGCTTGTTGTTGGTGTCGCTATCATAAATTTTATGCTGATACCGGCACACCGGCATTGTTTACGTAAATTATCTTTCCGTTTATCATGGTGGTATCTATCGTGATATCCTCGTCGAATATGATGATGTTGGCCAATTTACCGGCTTCGAGGCTGCCCATGGTATCATCAACCTTCATAATGCGCGCCGGGGTTTCAGTGGCCATCTTTACGGCATCTATTAATGGCAATTCGGATAACTGCACCATGTTTCTTACCAATCTATCGGCCGTTGCCACACTCCCCGCGAACGAGCTGCGATCAGGCAGTTTAGCTACATCATCCTCAACAATAACCGGGAGTCCATCCTTCAGGCTACCCAGTATACTTTCGCCCGGAGGCATACCGGCCGCACGCATGGCATCGGTTATAAGGGCTATATTTTCGGTGCCTTTTATTTTGTGTACCAGTTTAAGCAAGGGGGCGGGTAAATGCCTGCCATCCGCTATGATCTCTACCGTCATGCCATCTATCAGGTAAGCGCTTTCAATCACTCCGGCATACCTGAAAGCATTTCGCCTTGTAACGCCCGACATACACGAGTAAAAATGCGTGGCATGTGTAAATCCCTTTTCGTATGCCTTTATCACATCCTCATAAATAGCATCGGTATGGGCAATGGCCGCCAATACGTTGTTGGCGGTCATATACTCGCCGAAGGCCAAAGCACCATTTACTTCGGGCGCGGCGCTCCAGCGCTTTATGTGTTTTGATGCTGATAATATCTCCTTGTACTCCGCCTCAACCGGTTCGCGTATGTAGCGGGGATCTTGCGCGCCGCGCTGGCTCATGGCAAAATACGGGCCTTCAATATGGATACCTATAAATTGCGCTCCACCGGTGTTTTGTTTATCGGCGAGCTCATAAAGTTCGAGCGTTTTAAGGAGATCAGCCTTTTCGCAACTCAGTGTTGTGGGCGTGAGCGCTGTAGTGCCGTACCTGGCATGGGTTTGAGCTATCCCCAGGAAAGCCTCCAGGGTGTTATCCATAAAATCATGCCCGCCGCCACCGTGTACGTGTATATCAATAAATCCCGGCGATATGTATTTGCCCCCGGCATCAATATCTGTAGCGCCGCTAAACTCTATATTTCTATCGGTTACCTCCAGTATTTTATCGCCCTCAACCAGCACACATCCATTATTGATGATACCCGCGGGGGTTATAACCTTACCATTAAAAATTTTATATCTATCCATATCAGCGGATGTTTTTACAGGGAGTTTGGATTGATTCGATGACATGCTCTTGCCCGGCAGCCAAGTTTTTAGCTTAAAGCCATACAGCGCGTAAAACGAGAGGTATATATAACAAGGCAGCAATACCCAGTATGCCAGCCTAACATCATACGCATCAGCAAAATAGCCGTAAATAAGCGGCAGTATGGCGTTGCCGCTCAGGCCCATTATTAATACCGATGCTCCGGTTTTTATAAATCGCCCCAAGCCATCCATAGCCAGCGGCCAGATGCCTGCCCATATCATGGAGTTGGCAAAGCCCAGCAGTACTACAAACCATATAGAAACATCGGTAACGTGGCCCAAAAATGTTATTTGCCCCTGCATGTAAACTATCAGCACGGTTAGTATCATACCCAAAACTGTACAGAACCTTAAAGCCGTTAACTGGCTGATAAATCGGGGGATCAATGTTATGCCTAACAAATAACCAACTATGGTAGCTGTTAGCGTGTATGATGGAAAACTTTTAGCCTCGATTATTGAAATACCCATAGAATGCGCGTAGCCGATAACCGTATCAACTGCCAACACCTGCGAGCCTACATGCAGAAATATAGCCACAGCGCCCAGTATCAAGTGCGGAAACTGAAATATATTGGTTTTGCCTGTGGTTAGCGCGGCTACTTCGTCGGTTTCCTTATCGGTATCAATTTCGGGTAATGGGGAATAGCGTACAAACAGGCCTAACAACAGCAATACAAAACCAACAACCGTGTAAGGCATTACTACCCTATGCAGCAGTTCGGTAAGTGTGGTGGTAAGCGCGGGTTCGGTCATAGTTTTTATTTGCTCGAACAGCTGCTTATCATCCGCCTTAAATATTACTGCGGCAAATAATAATGGAGCCACAATACCCGCGAACTTATTGCATATACCCATAATGCTGAACCTGCGGGCGGCGGTTTCTTTAGGCCCCAGTATAGTGATGTAGGGATTAGCGGCCGTTTGCAATATGGCCAAGCCCCCGCCAAGCGTAAACAAACCGGTAAGGAATAATGAGTAAGCGCGATTATAAGCCGCGGGCACAAAAATAAAAGCGCCTGCCGCCATTACCCAAAAGCCTACCATCATGCCTTGTTTAAAACCGACACGCTTTAACAGGTACGATGCCGGTACCGATAACAGCAAATAAGAAATATAAAACGCGAACGCTACCAAATAAGATTGCTGATGGTTCAGTTGGCAGGCTACCTTGAAGTACGGAATAAGTATAGCGTTGATCCAGGTGACGAAGCCGAAAATAAAGAACAGCATGGCAACCACAGCCATAGCCTTTACATTGTTTTGTTGCCCATCATTTGTTTGTGCCATACTCAATCCCGTTTGCGCGATAAGCGATCGTACAACAATCCTATTTTTTGGTTACGCAGCCTGTTCTGCTCCTGTAGCTCGGGTACGTAAAAAACATCTTTATTCAGGGCGATGAAGCGTTTGTCGATATCATTAGAGCGAAGATCTTTCAGCATGGCCAGCACCTGCGGCACTTTATCTTCCGTAAAATCAGGAGAGTTTACCATGATCTCGGCTTTGCTGTATTTAAGGTATTGCACCCGCATATCAGCCATCAGCACGTAATGAGCAAACTCCTGCTGATTAGCGCGGGGTTTTAATTTGGCGAATACCGCTTGCACCTGCGTGGCAGTATCTATTTCCTGATCAATAGTACGGTTTGCGGGCACCATTTTGCCCTGACTTACCTCGTTTACACGGGTGGTAAGCGCATTATAAAACTGTTGGGCATCGGCATCATTAAACCCGTATTTGGTTTTAGCATATTGCAGGATGAACTGCCGGGTATTGAACTTTTCGGGAGCTTTGAGGCTTTCAAAAAAGCCATCAATTAAAATATTAAAGCCGGTTATGGGGTAAACATATCGTACCGCCTGTAAAAAATAAATATCGCTGGCGGTTTCAAACGTAGGCGAATATAGGCCGGATGTTGACCACGAGGTCATGACCATCCCTTGATAACCCAGCTTTGCTGATTGAGGTATAAAATCGGTTATGTTTTGAAAATGCTTGGCCCAATCCACCAAAAACAAATGATCAGGCGAACTGCGGATAGACGGCGCGCCCCAAACCTCAAAGCCATAACTCATCATCTTTTCGTGATCGCCGAAGCGGTTGAGTGGCCAGCCATAATTCCAGTCGATCAATATGGTTTCTTTAGGTAAGGTTTTTAGCGCGTCGGGGTATTTCAGCGCGATATCATTCCATATTACGGGGCGTTTACCCAGACTTACCACTACATCGCACAGCATTTTTATATAGTCGCCATATAGGCGCCCCATGCCAACTTCGGCAACTTTCTTTTTTGATTCGGGGCCACGACCTAACAAATACGTTTCATCTCCACCAATATGAAAATACGGCGACCGATGTGTGGAGATCATATCCTTATACAGATCGGTAAACAACGCTTTGGCTTCCTGCTCCCTGATGGGGTTTACCTGCGAGTAATCCTTTTTATCCTCACGCAAATTCTCGTAGCGGTAGTTTTGCAAGATATACTCTACATGCCCAAAACTTTGTTGCAGGGGTATAACATCAATACCTAATGATGTACAGTAATCAATAAAGCCGGTAACCTCGGCACGGGTATAAGCATAGCGATTGGGTATGGCCTGGTGGTTTTTATAAGGATAAGTGCCCTCCCACTCCATGATCAGTGTATTGATGCCGCCACTCTTCAATTTTAACGCGAAAGCATTAAGCGCGGGCATTTTCATTACCTGCACCCGCAGATCGAGGTGAAAGCCTTTTATCCTGAACCCACTGTTAGCAGCTTGCTGTGTTTGGGCTGATGCAATGCTGAACATCAATAAAGGCGCTATCACTACGGCTATAAACCATCGGCAATATTTAGATAAAGTATCAATCATCATAGATCAGAATAAAGTGAATGGATCAACACAAATTCTCGGCACGAAAGGAGCGTTAAATAAAACGTTAACGTACACGAAAATAAAGATATATTTTTCCAATCCAAATATTTCATCAAAAAAATAAAGGATCACTGAAGTATACCTGTTTGATTCGGGTACCACTTTAGTGATCCTATATTAGCAGGATGATGGTGATTTACAACCGCTACTATTTAAGCATTAATTTACGTACGGTATGTGTTTTGGTATCGGTAAAATAAAGTGAGTTTTCGTTATCGCCAAGGGCAAGGCTAAATGCATTAACATCAGCGCCAAAGCCTACCCCATCGCGCCCATCGGGATTGGTGGCGTTTGGCCCTGCAAGTTTTATGAGCTTACCGTTCTCTATCTTTTGGATAAAGCCGCTTGCTGCCAGGTATATGGTACGGCTATCAGCATTCAATACAATACTGGTTATCTGCCCCAAAATCAGGCCTCTGTATATAGGAGCCACAACGCCGCCAGGTGTCCGCTTGTACAAACCACTACTGTAAGCAAAGTATATTACTTTATTACGCCCGACAAATAAGCCCGACAATGTTCGACCACGCTCTGTAGACGGATCAAATAAATAACTTACACTAAAGCCCTGACTAACGCCATCCTCCAGTTGATGCTGACCTATTGAGTAACCGCTTGTATACCAAAAAACATCTTTATAAGGGTCTTTAGCCAAATGTGCCTGAACAGTATAAGGATAGGAATCTTCCCTGATCACCTCCCTTGCGGCATTAAATATGTATGAGTGACTATAAGCATCGCCATCGGTATCAGCAATAACATGCAGATTCTTCCTGTTGTCCTCGCCTACATACAATGGTTCATCCACTAAAAACTTAACTCCTTCACGCTTCAAAATTTGGGTAGAAACAGTACCATCAGGCGATATCTTACGGATGGCATCATTATCCCTGTCGGCCACATATAACGATCCATCCTTTAAATACTGTAATCCCCAAGGCCTGCTAAAGCGTGCAATACTTCCCTTTCCATCCACAAAACCCGGGGAATTGGCCATACCGGCAATTGTTACCACTTTGTTGGTAGTACTACTGGCCGTTTCGGTAAGGTTGCCGGTAGATGTTAATGTTTCAGGATTAATTTGCTCGCCCTTTTTACAGTTTGACAGGCAAACAATCACCATCCCCAGGATGGCGGCATAGGTAAATTTGGTTTTCATAACCTGCTGATTTAAATTGGTGTAACTAAATCTAAGCAGTTATTATTTATTAATAAAGCACCATTAACCGATAGTTACCAAACTGAGCAAACCGTATTTAAAACGAGCATCAACTGATAAGGACGTAACCCGGATCATGGGTCCATCGGCTCGTCCATATCAATTTGGAGCGAGGTAATGATGGGGTAAAACTCTAAAGTTTTTTCGGTGAGGCGCTTGCCGAGTTTGTAAGGCACGTATCCTAACTCGTTGATGCAGCGCTTATCCATCTTTTCTATAAAATCATTCTGATATTTATCGGTAACTATCAGCCCCGGCTTATCCATAGGCATACCGTATCTAAAGGCCAAACGCACATCATTACGAATATTGGTAGTGGTATGGCGGGCATGTGGTTCGATGATCACCGCGTTTTCGGGCAGGTGCAATACATTGATCATGTATTTGCGCATCTCCACGGCCTCGTTAAAAGTAGTTTTAAAGGGATGCACCGCACCGCCTGATACTATTACGAACGGCGCCTTACCGGCAAAATATTCGCGGGCGGCAAACTTGCAGCGCAGCATACCGCCGCCGCTTAAGGGAGTGGTCGGGTTATCGGGCCCGGCGCCGGGTACCAATATATGGCTGTATGGGTACGATGCCCATTTAATTTGCTTTACACGCCCGGCAGCGGCACGGTTGGCGGTGGTGGCCATGGGCTCATAATCGCCCGCGTTGCGGCGTTCGTTTATTTCCAGATACAACAAAGCGGCTTTAAGCGCGGGTTCAAAAAACAATGAGCCGGGATTTAACTCATCAGCCACTTCGCTCGAGCTATCGTACATCAGTATATAATAACCCTTCTTCTTCACATCAAAGCTGATAGAATCACTTTGCGGATAATTAGGCTTTTTACCTTCGGCATATACCTCAATGGTATGATTTACCGCATCAGCATCCTGCTCCCAGGCCTTTACCAATAACTCCTCCGGAGTTTTTGCGGCAATATTCACATACGTGCCTGATGGCGCCAGATGATCTTTCACCAACTTATCAAGCGCATTACCGGGTTTGTACAGGGCAGAAAGGCGTGCACTTACCAAATCAATATCATCATCAGTAAGTTTGAGTTTGGCGGGCAAACATAGTCCATCCTTACAATCCGCTAATGAAGTTTTCAGTGCATCCATCCTTTTTTGAGCCAGGGCCTTAAGTTCGGCATCAGTGGCTAACAAGGCATTCGCGTTCTTGTCGAATTCTAAAAGAGTAAGCAGATAGTAATTCTTGGTCTTAACCCAATCGCCATCCGAAACCAGCTTATAATCCGCCCGTGGTGCGGGCACTTGTGCCTTGGTTAGTCCGAAACTAAAAATAAGGGCTATGGTCAGTATGAATGCGCTATATTTTGTCATGCCGTATAGTTTATTATTGCTAATATACTTTTTTTGTAAGATGTGATCAGCTCTCCTGTTTGAGCCTGACCACCTCATAAGCACGTTGCAACTGAGCCATGAACTGCTCAATGTTAACCGGTTTGGAGAGGTAATCGTCCATACCGGCCTCTATACATTTCTCCCTGTCATCGGCCATGGCATTGGCCGTCATGGCAATAATAACCGGTTGATGGGGAATGGATGCACGTATCACCCGGGTAGCTTCAAGACCATCCATATCGGGCATTTGCACGTCCATCAGTATCACATCAAAATCCCGTCGCTTTACTATGTCAAGCACTTCAACACCGGTTTCGGCCAGCTCAGCCTCGTAACCCAATTTGTTCAGTACACGGAGTATTAGCTTTTGGTTGATCAGGTTATCCTCAGCCACTAAAATATTAAGCGGATGTGTGGTAGCAAAATCAGTTTGTAATAATGGCTGCTTGGGAGCATGAACTACGTCAGGCCCTTGTTGCTGAAAGGCTAACTGTATTTCGCGATACAGCATTTGCTGCCTTACCGGCTTGGTCAGTATCGCCCTGAAAAGATCAGGAAAACGTTGCCGGGTTTCATCGCCTATGGAGCTTAGCAGTATAACAGGTAGCATTGGGTACCCTGAGCGTATTTGCCGGGTTAATTCCACACCATCCATCTCAGGCATTTGCATATCAGTAAGTACCAGATCAAAGCTCTTATTCTGTAAATATTGCAATGCCTCCGCTCCTGATGATACGGTGACAGGCACCAGCTGCCAGTTTTCAAGCTGAACTTGTAGTATGCGGCGGTTGGTTTCATTATCATCAACCACCAGTACTCTCTTACCCTCATTTCCGCTCATTTGACCGGCTTCGGGTAATAATATATTATCATTCCCCCTACCGACATTTACCGTGAACCGGAATGATGTACCTACATTAAGCTTGCTTGTAACACTAATATGGCTGCCCATAATATTGATCAATCGCTCGCTAATAGCCAAACCCAGGCCTGAACCTCCATATTTACGCGTGGTTGATGAATCAACCTGCGAGAACGATTGGAACAGCACCGGTATCTTTTCATCAGGAATACCTATGCCAGTATCCCGAACCTCAAAAATCACCGCAACATCATCAACTGTGCTTTGCTCCGCATCTTTGCCTATCTGCAAAAACACTTCGCCTTTTTGAGTGAATTTAATGGCGTTGCCAACCAGGTTTATCAGTACCTGCTTAAGGCGCATACTATCGGCGATCATTACCATAGGTAACTCAGCATCAATATGATACATTAGGTCGAGCTGCTTATCTGCCGCCTTACCGGCAAAAATATCCATCACCTCCTCTATGGCGGCACGCAGGTTAAACTCATGCAGATCAAGTTCCAGTCTGCCCGATTCTATCTTCGAAAAATCAAGGATATCATTGATAACATTCAGCAATGCCTCGCCGCTGTTTCTGATCACCTCTACATATTCAGTTTGTTCGTGGTTTAATGTAGTGCCCTGGAGTAATGAAGTCATGCCGAGAACGCCATTCATCGGGGTACGTATCTCATGACTCATGGTAGCCAAAAACACACTTTTTGCCTGGTTAGCACGCTCGGCTTCTTCACGGGCTTCATGCTCCATTTGGTTAAGCTCGTTCAGTTCAACTGCCTGTGCCTGTAATTCTTCTGACTGCGCATGCAGTTCTTCATTCAGATCCTGCAACTCAGCCGATTGCTTTTTAAGCTGATCGGCACGTTCATCAATATGTTTAATGTACTGACGGATGCTTTTTTTGAGCAGATCAAAATCGTTATACAGTTTTTCTATCTCGATACTACCCGGAATAAAGCGCTTGCTTTTTTCTATCGGTTCCTCAGCACGAAAATCTGAATCTATATAATCGGCCATACTGGCATTTAACGCGCTGATATCCCTTGTTAAATACTTTGCCAATACCCAGCTCAATACAATAACAACCAACAAACAGCATACACTGATGATGATCAGCATACGGTTAAATTTGAGATGCATAGTGGCTGTTTGAGCTTCGGCTATAGCTTTTATGTGCGTATACTGCTGCTCAAATTTATTGATCGACAGCAAGGTTGATGGAACAATACCTTTTTGGTTGTGAATACCGAGAGCCTCGGTTAATTGCACCAAACGGATAAAGCGGTTACAGTAAGCTTGCAAAGCGATCTGTTCCTTACTACCGGCTTTAGTATTCGATAGTGTTTTTTTGTACTGACTGTTATATACATCAGCAAACACCAGATCGCCACGCAGCATGTAATCCTTTTCGTGCCTGCGAAGTTGCAGAATATCTATTTTAGGCAGAGCTGTTGAATCTTCCAGAAAATGGGCGTAACGGCGCATCGCACCCTCTAAACCTTCATCTTGAAAACCACGTTCGTAAAAACGGCGTTTTAACTCGGCACCGTAATGCTGGGTTTGATCGCAATATTGCCCCACTTGTTTGATGGACTTACTGATGCGTAAACCATTCTCGGCAGCCGATAAATGAAGCTTATTGATTTGCCCCGCGATATCTTTTTGCAAGGCCAAAAACTGATCAATATTTTGTTGATGACCGGTGCGATAAAATTCGGGGTCGTGGTAGCCTGTTAGCAGGAATTGTTGTAATTGACTGTTACTTTCCAGATACTTAACCTGCAAGCTGCCCAATGATGACATGAACGCGTTTACGTGTTTTTGTCGCTGATTTACGAGCAAAGAAACCACGAGCCACAGCAAAATGACAGCGATAAACGAAAGAAAACTCAACAATAACCTGACCCGGAACGATCTTAAGATTTTACCTAACGCGCGCACAAACAATTTTACGCATATTTAGCTTGGCAGTTGTTAAGCCAATGTTAAGTTGTTAAGTTTCAAACTTAAGCGAGAGTTTATTTTATCATATTTGTTAAGCAACTTGCTCAAATAATAAACTATACAACTATTAATACTGTTATTACCATTATGCAACAATCAGCCAGTACCATAACTTCAATAAAAGCAGGCGAAGGCCAACAGTATAATGTAGCCGGAGGACAATACCGCATTTTAGTTAGCAGAGCAGATACCGACGGCAGCTATGCCGTTATTGAAATGAACGTACCTCCCGGTGGCGGGCCACTCCCCCATGCTCACCCCGAAATTGAGGAAACCTTTTATGTGGCCGAGGGCGAGATTGTTTTTAATACTGATAACGGACCGGTTAGTGTATCTGCCGGTAGCTTTGTACGCATACCGCTTAATGGCGGCGTGCATGCCTTCAAAAACACATCGGGCAAGCCTGCAAGGCTTCTATGCACCGTTATGCCCGCCGGATTAGATGAAATGTTTAAAGAAGTAAGCACCGCTACACCCGAGCAGATACCGGCCATTATTACCAAGTATAACCAGCAACTTTACCCGGCAGATTATTTTGATAGTAAAGCGGGTTAATTATCATTTGTATGAATAACGGGTTGAGTTTGAGCCGGGATTTTTAACCCTTTCGGGAGATCAGGAAGATACAAGATCAAAAAGCATGATCCTTTTTATCAGTCACTATGGCGTGGGCGAATGCCCTGCGTATTACGCCCATCAGTTCCTCCAGTTTCATGGGTTTTGATATATAATCGTCCATTCCGGCGGCAAGGCAGGCGCTCTTATCTTCGGGCATAGCATTAGCGGTCATGGCTGATATGTACGGTTGCCTTAAATCCGACTTACGGAGTATACGTGTGGTATCCAGGCCATCCAGTTCGGGCATTTGTATATCCATCAGTATCAGCTCAAATGAGTTTTGTTCAACCAGTGCTAACACCTCGTTACCGTTTGATGCTATCTGTATATCGTACCCCATTTTTTCCATGATACGTTTAATCAACTTTTGATTGATGAGGTTATCTTCAGCAACCAAAATACTCAGCGGGTAGCTTTCGCTAAATAATTCCTGTGATGATTGTGCCACCTCACTAACCTGCTGCGATTGCCCTTGTTTAGCTAAAGCGCTGTTAATAGCCTGGTAAAGCGTGCGCTGCTTAACCGGCTTTATCAGCTTCATATCGGTGCTTTCCGGTCCGCTTATGGTCTGATTATTACCAATAGTTAAAAGTTCAATAATTGGCGTACGCTTTGCAGTTTTTGATTTGTAGAGCAGTAGTTGATCTTTTTCAGCATCGTTACCAATATCAACCAATAACAGATCAACCGTTTCTTTATCCAAATATCGCAAAGCCTCATCCCATGTTTGGGCGCCAAAAACTTGCATATTCCAGCCATACAGCTGGTCTTTTAACACCTGTTGCTGAAGCTGGCTCGCGCTGATGATCAAAACCTTGTGCCCGGCGATGGCAGCAATATCAGGCTGTGCAGTATTCCGTTCAGGCGACCGTAAAACCTCAATCTCAAAACCAAAGGTGGCACCAGCCTCTGTATTGTTCTTTACCCATATATTACCGCCCATAAGCCCTACCAGGCGCTCGCTGATGGCCAGCCCCAAACCAGAACCACCGTAACGGCGGGTGATAGACGAATCGATCTGTGAAAAAGCCTTAAATAATAGTGGTATCTTTTCTTCAGGTATACCGATACCCGAATCCTGAACGGTTATACCGATCTTTACTGATTTACCCGGGGATGATCGGATCAAGTGAACATTTACAAAAATCTCTCCTTCGGCAGTAAACTTCAAGGCATTGTTTACCAGGTTTATCATCACCTGTTTTAATCTCAGGCTATCGCCTATCACAAAATCAGGCAGATCCGCGGCTATTTGATAAATGAGGCTGATGCCCTTACGGGCGGCTTCCTGTAAAAATATGTCCATCACCTGCTCTACGCACCTGCGTATATTAAATGATGCCATTTCAAGCTCCAGTTTGCCCGATTCTATCTTGGTAAAATCAAGAATATCATTAATAACATGCACCAGGCTATCACCGCAGGTAATAATGGTATCGGTATACTCCCGTTGCTCGGGAGTAAGTTCTGTTTGGTTAAGCAGTGCGGCCATGCCTACAACACCGTTCATCGGCGTGCGTATCTCATGGCTCATAGTAGCCAAAAACAAACCTTTGGCCTCGTTGGCTTTGTCGGCCTCTTTTCTTAAATTATATTCCTCCTGTCTTTGCTTGGCCAGCTCATCCGACTGCGCGTGTAGTTCTTCGTTGATAGACTGCAACTCCTCTGATTGTGCCAGCAATTCGCTATTCAGCAATTTTAAGGTTTGCGATTGCTGTGAAATGGTTTCGGTCCTTTTCTCTACCTGTTCTTTCAGCACTGTTTTTTGCTTCAATATTTCACGAACCCTCCAACGGTAGATCGAATAGACAGTTAGGCCCACGCCAACAACAAATAAAATTCTGAACCACCATGTTTCCCACCACGGGGGCAATACCTTGATGTTTAACTCAAGCATTTTTGATGACCACATACCATTATCCGACTGGCTTTTTACCATGAGCACATAGTCGCCGCCGGGCAGGTTGGTATAAACAGCCGAATTACGATGCCCCACAAAATTCCATTCCTTATCAAAACCAATCAGTTTATAAGCATAGCTTTTTTTAACGGGCGATAAATAATCCAACGAAGCGAATTGCAGCGACAGAACCGATTGCTCATAAGATAGCTCTATCTCCTTAGTTTCGGTCATGGTTTGTTTTAGTGGCGATGGCTTGCCGGGCATACTTACCTCAACCGATTTATTAAACAACAGCAGATCGGTAAAGGCCAGTTTAGGGTTGTACTTAGATTGCCCTACAGTTTGCGGAGAGAACACATTATAGCCGTTAACCCCGCCAAAATAAATATCGCCACTGGCATCTAACATGGCCGAGTGAGGTTTAAAAGCGCCCACCTGCAAGCCATCTTCATCAGTAAAGTTGGTAAACCGTTTGGTAGAAGCATCGTACCTGCTGATACCTGTATTGGTACTGATCCACAGGTTATGGTTGCGATCCTCCTGTACGGCAAACGTGTTATTGTTGGGCAGGCCGTCAGCAACGGTAAACGTTTTTGATTTTTCGCCATTGGCGTAGATCACGCTCAGGCCGGTCATGGTACATATCCAAACATTATCCTGATGATCCTGGTAAATATCAAGTATCGGGTTATTGTTAAAACTGTTTTTATCAACCTGCTTAATATGCTTAAAACTATTTTTTACCGGATCGAAAATGTCGATACCCGAAGCATTGGTGCCCACCCATAACAAGCCATTTTTATCCTGAAGTATGGAGTTTATCCTGTCATCGGCAATGGTATTCTTGTTTTGCACATCGTGCCTGTGATGTACAAATTTATCATCGCCAGGATCATAAGAATCAAGCCCTCCACCAAAGGTGCCTATCCATAATTTGCCATCAGTGCCGATGATCAGGTTATAGATATTGTTAGCACCAATACTACTGGCATCATTATCATCATGGCGATAATTCTTAACCTCATGAGTTTTCAGGTTGTACCTGATCAGCCCGTCATTCCAGGTAGCTATCCAAAGGTTTTTGTGATCATCCTCCTCAACTTTTAACACGAAGTTGCCAATCTCCTGCTGCTTGCCTGTGCCCAGCTTAAGCCTCACGAATTGCCCTGTTTGGCGGTTCAGTCGGTTCAGGCCTCCACCATCGGTGCCTATCCACAGGTTGCTGTCGGTATCTTCAAGAAAACACAATACAAAATCGTTAGACAGGCTGCCTTTTGCCGAACTGTGCCTGAACCATGCAAAATTCTCTTTACTTTTCTTCAGTAGATTCACACCGCCGCTAAAGGTGCTCACCCACATATTATCAGCCTGATCCTTTAAAATAACATCGATAGAGTTATTGGTTAAGCTACCATTGTCAACATCATCATGAAAGTACCTGATCAGCGTATTGCGCTCGTAATTAAAAATGCAAAGGCCGCCATTTTCAGTACCTACCCATAAATTACCATGATCATCCTCACCTATGCACTGTATACCATGGTTCCTGATCGCGTCGGTACCTATTTCCGGCTGGTTGAAATGCTGAAAATCGTTCTTCGCAGGTTCAAACAAATTTAAACCCCTGGTACCTGCTGATATCCAAAGCCTTTTGGCTGAATCCTCGTAAATAAAATTGACGTTATTGCCCGAAATGGAGTTAGACTGATCATCACGATAAGCAAATCTTTTAAAGGATCTGGTAGCTCTGTCGAATAAATTAAGGCCTTTGTTTTGAGTACCTACCCAAATGTTGTTCTTATGGTCAATGAATACCGTATTGAGATTATTTTCGCTGATGCTGGCCGGATTTTGATCATTCTTAAAATGCTCAAAGCTGTTTGATCTGGGGTCGAAATGATCGAGCCCGTTATCAGCGGTAGCTATCCAAAAGGTGCCATCTTTATCGGCAACAATGCGTTTTAAATTGTCGCTTGCTATACTGTTTTTGTTTTTTTCGTTGTGGCGATAACGGATAAACTGATTGGTTTTCCTGACAAAACGGTTCAGTCCGCCTAAAGTGGTAATCCAAAGGTCGCCGTCAGCGTCCTCTATTAAATTGGTGATGAAGTTGTTTGAAATACTGGCTTTATCGTTACCGTTGTTTCGAAAAACTTTGAATGAGTAACCATCGTAACGGTTAAGCCCATCCTGACTGCCCAGCCACATAAAGCCTTGCCTGTCCTGCAATATGCAGTTCACGGTAAGCTCTGACAGGCCATCCTTTAAACCAAGATGCTCAAAATGAAGCTGACGCTGCTGTGCCTGGCTATTGATCGAACAAATAAATAAACACAGTATAACGAAAAACTTCCACTTAACCATTACTCAATGTCACCAAAATATTACAGACAATTAATATAGAGATAATATCAGTTATACGAGTATTTTAATGTTAAAGTTTTTAAAATCGGGTTTAGTGGAGTGGTTTTCAGTCGGCTATATGTAACGCGGTTAATTCATCAGCAAACGATATTCCAACGGTGTTTGGTTGATTTTGCGGCGAAATAATTTGTTGAACGATTGCGGATAATCAAAACCCAGGCGGTAAGCAATTTCAGCCACTGTAAGGTCGCTGCCGGTTAATAAAGTTTTGGCTTTTTCAAGCAGATGATCCTGTATATGTTGCTGCGCACTCCGGCCGGATATGTTTCTCAACAGATCGCTCAGATATTTGGGAGATCTGTTAAGCTGCCCGGCGAGGTATGCAACCGTTGGTATACCACTTGATATCAGCAGTTCATCATCATTAAAATAAGCGTTCAACAAATTTTCAACCTCGGTTAAAAGTTGATGGTGCGCGGGCTTGCGGGTGTTGAATTGCCGCAGGTAAAAACGCTGGCTGTAATGCAGCAACAGCTCCAGGTGCGATATCATTACATCTTGCGTTAATCCGTCAATAGAGGTATTTAATTCCTGGAGAATATTATCGGCAATGCCATTCATCAGCGCCTCCTCTTTTTCTGACAGAAAGAGTGCTTCGTTAATGGCGTAAGAAAAGAAATTGTAACTCTCAATTTTCCGGGCCAGAGGATAACCTTTCAAAAAATCAGGGTGAAAGGCTACGCACCACCCTTCCAGCCGATGATTTTCGGGAACGGTAGCCACTAATTGACCGGGCGCGAAGAACGACATCAGGCCTTCATCATAGTCATAATAGCCTTGCCCATACTTTACCTTGCCGATAACTTTCTTTTTGAGTGAGATGCAATACACATTCAACATCAAGGCACGAAACCGCTTATCAGGATTATGCTTGATATCCTCCATCCTGAAAACATCGATCAGCGGATGCTCCGGGCTGGGCAACGACAATACACGGCGGTGCTCGGCAATGGTATCAATAGCATAAGGTGTGTATTTGCTCATTGTTGGTAATATAGTAAGTAAAATATGCAGGGCAAGCCACGCCTACCCCGCGTTAAGAAATTATCTGTCGATACCGGTCATTGAACTGGCATCATAACGATCGCCGGTGCTGGCGCCTAACGGCACAATGGCTTCTAAGCGGTTCAACTCATCAGTAGTTAATACAATATCGGCAGCCGCTATGTTTTGCTCAACATATTTAACCCGTTTAGTACCGGGGATAGGCACATGCCCCTTAGCCAACACCCAGGCAATGGCCAGCTGAGATGGGGTAACGTTTTTCTCGGCGGCGATAGCGTTAACCGCGTTCACCAGCTCCAGGTTCTTGTAAAACTGCTCACCCTGAAAGCGTGGGATGTTTCTGCGAAAATCATCAGCCGGGAAATCATCGGGGCTTTTCAGGTCGCCGGTCAAAAAACCACGCCCAAGCGGTGAGTAAGCGATCAGGCTGATGCCTAACTCGGCCAGCGTATCGGTTATTTTTGCTTCCTCTACATCCCGCTCAAATAATGAGTATTCGGTTTGCACGGCCGTAAGTGGATGCACTGCGTGCGCTTTGCGTATAGTTGCTGATGATACTTCGGACAGGCCGATGTATTTTACCTTACCTTCCTTCACCAAATCGGCCATCGCCTCAACGGTTTCTTCTATCGGGGTATTCGGGTCAAGGCGGTGCAGGTAATACAGGTCGATGTAATCTGTATTCAGATTTTTCAGTGAACGTTCGGCGGCTTTTTCAATATATGCCTTAGAGCCGTTATAGTTCCATGTCAGTTGCTCGTTATCATCAACCTCGTAACCAAACTTGGTGGCTATAATATATTGATCGCGCTTACCGTGAATAGCTTTGGCTATCAGTCTTTCATTCAGTCCGGGGCCATACATATCGGCGGTATCTAAAAAGTTGCCGCCCAGTTCGAGCGAGCGGTGCAGGGTGGCAATGGCTTCGGCTTCATCGGCCTTGCCGTAAATATCCCAACCATTCATGGAGGTCATGCCCATGCAGCCAAGCCCAACCTCGGGCACTATTAAACCCTGACTACCTAATTTTACTTTTTTCATGGTATATATCTCTTTTTATTGATGAAACAAATCTCAGGGTTTCGCTATTGGTTAATGTGTCCGCAAGGCTGAATGTTGTATCCATATGCGAAAATGTTAGAAACAGTACTTTGGACACAACTATGTCCGATTTGGAAACATTGATACCTATCTCTATCCCGACCTTTGCTTTATAAAAACGATATAACATCATGCAAAAAGCAATTTTTATAACAGGCGCCTCATCCGGTTTGGGTAAGGCCACCGCCAAATTATTTCAGCAAAAAGGCTGGAAGGTAATAGCCACCATGCGTAACCCTGATAAGGAAACGGACCTGGCCGGGCTTGAAAATGTAACCCTGCTACAGTTAGATGTTACCGATACCAACAGTATTGAAGCCGCCGTTACTGTCGCTATTGGCTCGGATGATGTTGATGTGGTTTTTAATAACGCAGGTTACGGATTAATGGGCTCATTAGAAGCCTTAACCGATAAGCAAATATTAAAGGAGATAAACACCAACCTGTTAGGTGTGATCAGGATAACAAAGGCTTTTATTCCGCATTTTAGGGAGAGGAAGCAGGGTTTGTTTATAAGCACTACATCAATGGGTGGCTTTTTGGGCTTTCCGCTGCATTCTATCTACCACGCTACCAAATTTGGGGTTGAGGGTTGGTCAGAGAGCATGTCGTTCGAGTTAGGATTGCATAACATCGGCATCAAAACCATTGCTCCCGGTGGTATTTCTACCGATTTCACCGGGCGTTCGCTTGATCGTAGTTCGCACCGGGCATATACAGAACTGGAGGATAAACTTTTCGCCAATATTGACAGGATGATGGAAGCGGCTGCAACTCCCGAACAAATAGCCGAAATAGTTTACGAGGCAGCCACAGATAATAAAGACCAGGTGCGATACGTTGCCGGCAACGATGCCAATGCTATGTATGCAAGGTGGCTGGAGATTGGTAAGGAAGATTTTCGTAGAGAGATCAGGCAACAATTTCTGGGTCGATAAAATAAGCAGGCAGGCAACTAAAACCCGTCTGCCTGTTTGTTACATTTGTATAACAAGCATGATAACCATCAATTCCATCACCGAGTTTCATCGCCTGCGGAGCCTGCCCGATCCGGTTCATCCCTTGATCAGTTTGTTTCGGGTGGAGGATCTGCGCTTTAGTAATGATGCAGCATGGAAGCAGTATTCGCTGAACTTTTATTGCGTGTCCTTAAAAAGAGGCATCACCAGCAAGGTAAAATACGGGCAGCAATATTATGATTTTGATAAAGGCCTGATGACCTTTGTTGCCGCCGGGCAGGTACAAACTTTAGAGATACCCGAAGGTGGTTTGCCCGAAGGTAGCGTAGGCGTAGGTCAGGCGCTATTATTTCACCGCGATCTGTTGCATGGGCACCCATTGGCGGCAGCTATTAAAAACTATGGCTTTTTCTCTTACTCGTTATACGAAGCGCTCCATCTGTCAGAACATGAAGAACAAAACGTAGCCGATGTATTCGACAAGATAAACCGTGAGATACAGCACATTGACAGACATACGCAGGAGATCGTACTATCGCATATCGACCTGCTGCTTAATTACAGCAAACGTTTTTATGAGCGGCAATTCATTACCCGCAAAGCTGTTAACCATGATCTGCTGACTAAAATGGATAATTTGCTGACCAATTACTTATCAGATGCAGCGGCTTTAAAGAACGGGCCGCCAACGGTAGAGTATCTTGCTGATCAGCTTAACCTATCATCGCACTACCTGAGCGATATGCTACGTACATTAACCGGTCAGAGCGCGCAGCAGCATATACATGATAAAATGGTTGACAAAGCCAAAGAATACCTGAGCACAACTCAACTCACGGTTGCAGAGATTGCCTACCAATTAGGATTTGATTATCCGCAATCGTTCAACAAACTATTCAAAAAGAAAACGGATCTATCGCCGCTGGAGTTCAGGCGTTCGCTTAATTGAGTTAATCCAGGCTAATTTCAAATAGTTAGTACGTTCTTCCCTGCTTTGAGTGTATGCTCCTTACCTTTCCAAATAAGCTTACCGGCAGTTTTACCGGGAAGATTGATATTGATATTCCATTTCCCTTTTTTTAGTACGTATGCCACATCGATCATTCCGTTCGGATGCGGCATTGAACCGCTGATATTGGTTATCTGACCCAAATTTGGTGTTATGATGATATTTTGAAAACCCGGTGTTTCACTATCTATACCCAATATGGTACGATAAATCTCAATATTGGGGCTTGCTCCCCAGGCATGGCAGTCAGATCGGCTAACCTGCGCATCGGGTTCTTCCGCCCAGGTGGTTAAGCCCAGTTTCATATCATCCTTCCAAACACCCAGCCATGACAGGTAATCATTACCCATACCTGCCTTGGTAAGCGCCAGGTGCATATAGTATTTAAAGTAGATAGAGCATTGCGCCAGCGTACTGTCTGATAATATCCGCTGGCCTATCCCCTGCCAATTTTCTTTAGGTGCAGCGCCTGTAAGTATAGCCAAACTATTAGCATGTTGCGAGTAGCTGTTCTTCTCCGCAGTTTCCGCGAAAAGCTGTTTATTATCGTCCCAATATTTTTTACGGATGGTTTGTAAAAGCTGCTCCGCTTTTTTGTGGTAATGATCAGCAAAGCCGGCCATCCCAAGTTTTTCTTCCATAGCCGCCGCCCATTGGTAGGCGTACAGTAATTGCATATCCATCACTGCCGAACTACCGTCAGCCCCTTTTGGTGCATTGCCCCAATCCCAGCTGTGGCCTTCAACCCAATCTGCAAACGTCCAAAAAGGTACATCCTTCAGCGAACCATCCGCTTGCTGATATTGCTCAAAAAATCCTAATATGGCGCGTTCGCCGGGGAGTTTGCCTTTAACAAATGCTTCATCATTACGATACATCCAGTAATCGTGCAGCATGCCAATGTACCATAGCGAAAACCCGGGTATTACCTGGTTACAATTACTTGGCCAGCGGCTTTGCGTTACGCCCTCGGGCAAACGAGAGCCGTCTATCTGGTTAATGGAATTGCGCGCCAGGCTATCATTACCCGCGTTGTAGTACGATACCAGGGCTTGTATGCGGGTATCACCAATGTATTGCAGCTGTTCATAATAAGGGCAATCAAAATAAGTTTCAATAGCGCAGAGCCTTGCCGTGCGCCAGCCTATGTCCATTATCTTTTTTAATTCTGTATCGGCGGTATTCAGTTTAGCCTTTAGCCTGAACGGATAACCTGTAAATGTGCCGTAAAAATCATTAATGGTAAGCGGCGCATCGCCCGTTCTGATGGTTAATTGTATATAACGATAGGTACGCCAATATAGCGTGGTATATTTTTGCCCTGCATTGCCGTTGGATATCAGGCTATCGCTACGCCCAATAAACTCTTTGCCCTCCACCTCATTCCTGTTACCTTTCTTTCTTCTGCCTTCTGTTTGTTTTTCATACAACGTTTCCGCGTAGCGGATGGCGATACCCGCGCCTTTACCGCCGCTAAACTCGAGGTTGGTGTAGGCGTTGGTCAATGTATCCTGATCCAACAGTAATTTTACAACAGTATTAGCCGGGATAACCAGCGGCACCTTAGCTTTCGGGAAACCGGCGGGCACTTTGATGCCGATAGCTTTCCGCAGGGTTGATATGCGCTGATCGGTCAGCTCCATTTGCGCTATGGGCGATTGCGTAAGCATCCAGCCAAAGCCATCACCCTGTCCTTTTGGTTTCGCTTCAAACAGTTCATCCGGAGTACCCCATTGGCTATCATCAAAGTCAACCGACTGCCAACCGGTGATCAGTTTGTTCATATCCACTATCTCGCCTTTGCTTGCAGCAATAGGGAACCAACCCGGGTGTGGTTGATAGGCTTGCTCCTGTATAACTTTCCAGCTTTTATTGGTGTTGATAACATCCTCATCCTTCCCCTCGCCCTGCAACATAAAGGCCGTACGAAAACTGATCTGAGCCACTGGACGAAACTCCGCCTCATTAAAAACCAGTGCCGCGATAATATTTTTGCCCGGTTTAAGGTAAGGAGCCAGATCGACGGTTTCATAATTCCACGAATACATATCGCCCCGAGCCGGCCCTATCGAAACCAACTTTTCATTTACGTACAGCTTGTACCGGTTATCGGCAGATACATTTACTTTGAAGGTAGCCGGTCTTGATGCCAGCGAAATGTTTTTGCGGAAGTAGTAAATACCATATTCCGTACCCGGACTGCCTTTCTTAGCTATCCAGTTGGCCGACCATTTATGTGCCTGATCAGACGGGGATTGAGCATACGCAACTGAACAAAATAAAGCAGATATTAATAAAAGCAGCCTGGATAGATGATTGATCATTTTCATGGAAAAGGTTGATTAACAAATGGTATACATTGGTCGCCCTAAAATAACTTATTATTTCCGCGAAGCGTCCCCCACTGTCTTGTCAACCATTAGCCGCTTAATTTTCAATAGGGCTTACTGAGTTATCCTGCTCTTTTCCTTTTTTAACATCCAACTTGCTAAAGCGCCAAGTCATCACTATACCGAATGATTGGTATGGTATCCGGCGTAAATTATAGCTGGTATAAGGCAGGCCGTTACCTGTAGCTGCCTGGGTAATGGTGGTTACCTGATCTACATATTTAGCGAACGGATTGGTTGTAGTAAAGCCAATGCTGGCCTTTTTATTCATAAACTGTTTGCGCAACGCGAAGTTGTACGAGATGAATTTAGGCGTACGCCCCTGAATATTACGCATGGACGAATTGTAGTTACCAAACACTTCGGCAACCAAAGTGCCCGATATATCATAGGTTAAATTAAGATTGGTGCGTAATGACATGGCGCTCACCGTGGGGCCTCCGTATACCGAATTAACAATGTATTTATTAATGAGCGAAGTATTGGTGCGCAAATTAAACTTATCGCCAATTGGTAGCGAACCCGAAAGGGTTATCCCGGTATTTTGCTCTGACCCGATGTTTTGCGGACTATTTACCGCCACGTTATGGTACACCGTATCGCCTACCTGATATTCACTGTAAAAATTGGTATACGATTTCACATCGTCGCTGTTATGCCTTGAAAACAACGCCACATACAGGTTGCCGCCATTGTTGAACGACCGGTTATAGCCCAACTCAAAAACATTCCCTATCTCGGGCTTTAGCAAGGGGTTACCGGTAGTAATATTGTAGGGATCGCTCAGATTAAGGAAAGGGTTGATCTCACGATAATCCGCCCGTTCTATTCTCTTGGTGTAACTTAGTTTTATTGATGATGCATCATTTAGTTTATGCGATATTACTGCCGTAGGCACCCAGGTATTGTATGATGGAATGGCCGTACCCGGAAAATCTATCCCGGTATTGGTATGCTCAAACCTGCCTCCGGCTTTAATATCAAAGAAATTGAATGCCGAGAAACCCAACGACAGATACCCTGCATAAACTTTTCGGTTATAGGCCATGATGTACGATTGATTTGGATCGTAAGCGTAATTACCGGTGCCGGGGTTATAGGTGATCACGTTGGCCGTGCTGTTAATATCCTGTAATATGGTTTTAGCCCCTGTTTCCAGCAACACAGTTTTGAAAGCGGATGCGTGTAGTCTATCGAAATATTAGTTTCCCTATCCCGGCCCGGGTTATTGCTTGATGACGCGGCAAACGGATCAGTCTGGCCATTATAAACCTGCTGCTGATCATACGCCGAATTATTACGACCCGCACTCGCGGTATAAAGTACATCCAGCTCCTGGCCATCCCGTTTAAACTTATGTTTGTAGGCCATGCTCCAATCGTAACTATTGGCGCTGAACTTACTGAGTGATGTACGGTTACTCAGCACATCTGCCATGCCTGTTGTTAGTTGCTGCTGCATGGTGATACCCTCGTTTCTGTTACTAAAATGATCAATACCGAACGAGCCTGTAAAATTATCGTTCCTGGTAGGCGACCAATCCAGATTAATACCCGATTCATAACCCGCCCGCCTAAAATTACTCGAACCATCCTGTATCAAACGGGTGGTATTGCCGGATGCATCCGTCGAGGTACGATCATTCAGATTCAGAGTACGTGTATTGATCTGCGCGTTTCCGCTAAAAAAGGCGGATACACCGAAATTACCATTACGGATATTCAAGTTAGCCGAACCATTCTCTCTCCTTGTACCGGCAGATAAATTCACGTTACCATTAATGCCAAGTATCTTATTATCCTTTAGTATAATATTGATAATACCTCCAAGTCCTTCCGCATCGTACTTAGCGCCGGGACTGGTGATCACCTCTATACTTTTAATCTGGCTTGCCGGTAACGATGCCAGCACATCGGGCAGGCTGCTGCCAAAAACGGTTGAGGGTTTGCCATTGATCAGGAAGCGTACGCTTGAATTTCCCTGTAACTCTACGTTACCATCAATATCAACACTTACCTGCGGCACTTTCTTCAAAATATCAATAGCCACTCCGCCCTGCGAGGTCAGATCGTTAGCGGCATTGTATACCATCTTATCTATCTTGTTTTCAACCATAGGCGGCTTGGCGGTAACCGTTACTTCGGTTAGCTGCTTATTTGCGGCAGTAAGGTTGATGATGCCTAAATCTACTTTGTTTTGTGTAATAGTTACATCAGCAGAGGTATAGGTTTGGTAACCCATAAAGTTGACAACGATATAATATTGGCCGTCCTGCAATTGGTCGATATTAAAAATACGGCTGCCATCTGTTACCGCACCACCAGTTGGCTTGGGGTTTCCCTTCGCAAACACACTTACCGTAGCATAGTCAACCGCTGTCTTATTAGCGGCATCTACTACCTTGCCTGTAATTCTCCCTTTATTTTGCGCCATCGCGAGGCTTGCTGATAGTATCATCAGCACCATTGTTATCCATTTCATTTGCAACAAAACTCCCTGCCGATTTTGGATTAAATCTGGAGAGTACTATTTGCAACACCGTTGTTACAACTCATGTATTTAAAAGCTGGCCACATAGGTCAATCCAAAAGTGCCGTTACTAAAGGAGGGCATTACAAGCGATGATGAGGTTTTCTCCTCGCGTTCAATGGGCACGTCTGTGTTGATGGTTCGTTCAGGCTTTACAAACAACTTGCGGATATGCGGGTACAGCAGGTATGCGCCTTTAGTAGCCAATATACCGAACCCGGCACCGGCAATAACATCACTAAACCAATGATCGCGATGATAGATGCGAAATGCTCCCGTGGTTGTGGCAAAGGCATACCCCACTACAGTGTAATAAGGCGATCGGTCACCAAACTCCTGCGCCATAAACTCCGCCGTCAGGAAAGCATTAGCCGTATGGCCCGACGGAAAAGAATAACGATCAGCCCCGTTAGGCCGAAGGCGATGCGTGGAGTGTTTTAAACCCATAACCGTCAGGTTCATCATTCCTTCTGATAGCAGCAGAATCATTGTACGATCAATAAAAGTATTTTTACCGTGCACACCCGCCAGGTTGAGGCCGTAAACCATTACTACGGGCGCAACCTGAAAATAATCTTCAATAGTAGCACGCGTCGAAAAATTGTGCTCATCCGCTTCGCGGTAGATGTATTGATCAAATCGACGCAGCGGTTTGGCATAAAATGATGCCAAACCATAAGTCACCATAGCAGCCGGCGGAATCAGCGCGCCCAGCTTACTATGCAAGTGTTGCACCGTATCAGGTGCTGTTAATAGATCCTTTTTCAGGGTATCGATATAATCTGCCTTTCCCGTATCCCGCATAACGGTTTGGGCTGATAAATTAACAGAGATCAGCAGTGATCCCAATAAAATAGCGATTCTCATACGCGGTATTAAAACCACTATCTTACCTAATCAAACTGTAGAAATTCTGTAGTTTTCTATATCACCATTTAAATTGCAGGGTTAAATAATACGCCCTCGGATCAGACGGTAAAATACCCGGGCCAGGGTAACCGTCAGCCCTCCGCGTGAAGTACTTTTTATTAGCCAGGTTATTAATGGTGCCGTACAGGGTAAACCATTTCCAGTTATAGCTGGCATTCAGGTCCATAACCTGGTAGGCAGGTACCGCGCCATCAACCGCCCGTGGAGAGAATTCGGCATTGGTAGCATCCGAATATTGTTTGCCCACGTGCGAAAACTGGTATGAAATATCAAACTTACGGTTACCGAATGATATGCCCGACCTGAATAATATAGGTGGCACAAACTCCACTAAATTACCTTTAGCAACGGAGGCATCTTTACTGCTGATGTATTTGGCATCAATAGCGGCAAAATTAGTGTAAACAGATAATTTATAACGGCTTGCACCCTGACTGATGGCCTTAAGCAGATCAGCTTCTATAAGGCTTTCAAAACCTATGTTTCGGCTATCACCAATGTTCAGACGCAGGCGGTATGTATCCAGCCCGTCGGCACTTTTTACATTTACCGAGCCGATGCGATCATTATAGCGCAGGTAAAAAACACTCAGATCATAACGCAACCAGGCATTTAGTCCGCCACGCACACCACCATCGGCGGTATAGCCTTTTTCGTCGGCAAGGTTAGGATCAACACGCGCGTTAGGGTTAAGTACACGTATGTCGTTAAAATTTACCGAGCGGTAGTTTTGAGAGATGTTCGCATATAGCTCCATTCCGTTAACCGGTTTGTATGATGTACCTATACCGAAGAATATAAACTTGCGATCGTTCGACTTACGTTCATAATTCTGGATGTACTCAAAATCAGGATAAGGGCTTGACCGTGTTGTGTAATAACCGTTGGCATTGGTTGATATATACTCAAACCTGGCTCCGGGTGTAACGCTCCATTTATCTGTTATCTGGAAAATATTTTCGGTAAACAAAGCCACATTAGTACCCGGAAAACGATAGTCGGAGCTGCTCGGAAAATCTCCGGTATACTTAAAAGTTGGTCCGCTGCCATCATCAGCATTACCCTGACTGCGTAGCGTGAGTCCTTTGTATACCCTTACGCCGGTAAGCAACGTACTGGTTTGGCTCTCACTTAATTTATACTGATGTAGCATCCGTAATTCTGACCCATAATTTTGGTACTTATCTGCCAGCAAATCACGCGCACCACCCGGGTCAGGGCGATCAATATAACTCAGTATACCCAACGCTTTACGGCCGGCATGTAATGTATAGCTACGCCAGTTAAGCTTGGTACTTGGGTTTAGCTGATAATCAAATGTAATACTGGCAAGGTTCCAGTTTACCCTGAACCAATTACGCTCCCTTACAGATTGCCCCGGATCGGCGGCAAAATCAGCATCGGTAAGTCCGCCCGGTAAGTGGGCTAAGTAGTACATGTAAGTATACTCGCCGGTTACTTTTAGCTTGGGGGTAAGCACATAATCAAGATGCAGGTAAGCGCCATGCTGATCGAATTCGCTGTTAGGACGCCAGCCATCTCCTCGCTTATATTGATAAAAGGCGTAGTAGTTAAGCTTTTTGTTTTTACTGGTACCGCCAACGCTATTAAAGGTATTAAAGAAACCGAAAGAGCCTGCCGTTTGTCTGCTGGTTATCTCAAACGTTTTATTTTCGGGGCCTTTTTTCATTACGAAGTTTACCATGCCGCCAAACTGTGTGCCGTACTGTAAACTGGCCGCCCCGCGAATGATCTCGATACGATCAACAGCCTCGGTAGACGGCGCATAATAACTTTCGGGATAGCCCAGCGCATCGGCACTAATATCATAACCATTTTGGCGGGTATTAAAGTTTGATACACGGCTTGGATTAAGCCCGCGCCCGCCTATACCTAATTGAAGACCTCCCCCATCATATTCTATAATGTTGATGCCTGCCGCCCTGCTATATATCTGGCGGGCATTGTTTGTAGCCTGGTTAATATTGAGGCTACCAACGTTAATTACCTCCGTTTTTTTACCGGCATATATAGCGGTACCCTCTACCTGCTTCAAATTGCCCGAAGCCATTTTGCCCGCGCTATCTCTGATGCTCACCTCGTCAAGTTCCTGATTTCCGGTATCATCAAGAAATATATTTAAGTTTAGATCTTTATCGGCAATAGTTACCTTTTGATGATACGGTTTCATACCAATATAGGTAACCGTCAGTTCATACTTACCGGCAATAACAGTGAGGTTAAAATTCCCGTCGGCATCCGAAACGGTTTTCAATTTGCCCGGAGAAAGCGTAACAGTAGCCCCGTTAACCGGTAAGCTATTGTTTTTGATGCTACCATTAAGCCTTAATTGTTGTGCCGATGCCCGGCCGCAGCAAAGCAACAGGCACAGCATCAATATAAATGAGGTATACTTATTTTTCATGTTTAGTGTAGGGCAATACCCATGTATAATGCTGCCAGCTCAAGGGCTGCACAGCCAGGTTTACGGTGGTATTAATGTATGGCTTTGAACGCTCACCGTTTAGCGTTACGTAAGCCTCGGCATATACTTCGGGATTCTTTATACCCCTGGCCGTATATACTTTTGCCAGATAATGAGCGTATCGCAACATCATATCGGGCTGGGTGCTCATCATCTTATCCTGCAAGGGTGTTAACCATGCGTTGTTGTTAACTTCATAGGTTTTGCCTGTACCCGGTTCAACCACCCGAAAAAAGGTATTGCCCGATTTTTCCATAAGCATTACACGCCAAGAGAAACGGTAACCTTCCTCGTACCAAAACAATCTGCCGGGATATAGCAGATATCGCAGCGGTACAACTATCTGAAGAAAAAAATAAAGCAACAGCCCTGCGGACATCCAGGGAATTACCGCGTTGTTAAACCGGTATGTTGTGTTCCTGTTCCTTTTATCATCGTGAAACCCAAACAGCCTTTTAATTTTTAACAGGATGTACCGATGCTCATCGGCACTAAAGAATATAGTGCTCCCAACCATCATTACATAAGGGAACATACCGATACCCGGAAAAAATATAGCCGTTGCCGTATGGAAGATCAGCACGAACAGGTACGCGAGCCGCCTTGTACGCCGGTTGATCAGCAGGAATGCGATACTCAGATCATACACAGCCCCAAACCAGCTAAACAGATAGGCTATCCATTCCTTATACATCAGCTCCCCTACAATGGGCAAATGACTTTTGGCGGGTAGCCATATCTTCATAGGCATAGCCTGCAACATCCAATCGGCATTGAGTTTGGCAATACCTGCAAAAAAATACACTATACCCATTTGCAGCCTGATGATGCCGATGGTCCATAACGGTACGCTATCGCGTTTAAGTTGTGGCCATATCAATGTGTCAACTGACCAGCTTCTGCCGGCGGGCAGCCAGATAAGCATAAAGGCCACCAAACTGATAAAGTAGTAATGGTTGAGATAATTAGTTACATCAATCAGCTCAACATACGTAAAGGCCATAAAAAAAACCGAGGCCGAAAGCCGGTATAAAAAACCAACGGCTAAAAAAAACGAACTTAAGGCAATGGCTCCGAATAGCAGATGCATACCGGTATCGCCCAGTGGCCTTACCCAATCAAAGCCTATGTAGGTAAAGTAGAATTTGGGCGCTATGTATTGCGAGGTGATCCATCCGTTTACCCAAAACCTTATGGTACCGGCCAGCATCATCAGGCCGAATAATATGCGGAAACTGACGAGTGGCGCGATAGACACCTGACGTTGTAATCGATCAAATACCTTGAACATGCTTTTATTTAGTCGCCGTCAGTATCCTGATAAGTGATACGAACACCCGTTGCCGATGCTACATCTGTTTTGATAAGCGTAAGCAGCTTTTGTATCTCGATATATGCCGCGTCTATCTGCGTTCGGTTGGCGGTTAGCGCGGTACTGTACGGATCAGGAATTGTTTTCAGCGCTGTAATGGCGGCATCAAACTGTTTCAAAACATCAGTATTCAGCTGTTCTTTTTTAAGCGCGATCAGGTAATCGGCCATTCCCTTGCCGTTGCCACCACCGGTGTACATGGCTTTCAGGTTCGTCAGGTTCTCGGTAGCCAGTGCAATAGATATACCGGCATTATAGCCCTCAACATTTTGCGGATATTGTACACCCCCTGATTGTTTACCGTAAGGCCAGCCAATACGTGGTCCTTTCATCTGATCCATTTCGTAGGCGAACTGGTTGATCATGAACGCGATGGGGCTACCGGCATCAGAGCGGGTATTGCCTATAAAATCAGCACGATAGCTATCCTTCCAGTTGCTTAACACTCCTGCAACCAATGTTTTCATCCGGGTAAGCAAATCCTTAACATACTTTTTACGGTTGGCGTTTCCTGCTGAATTTAACTTGCTCAACGCATCTGATGCGAACAAAAGATGATCGAGCGCCGGGAAGCCTTGCTGCACTGTGGTACTGTTCATGGTAAGATCGTAGCTGCCGCGTGTTACGTTCCCTTCTATCGCGGGGATATCCGTAGGAAAGCTATTCAAAAAACTATTCAGTATCACCCTTTCTGCCGGGCCAAACTGATCAACCGATATATGCTGAAATTGCAGGTAAGCATTTTTAAATGCCGCTTTAAGCACAACCTGATTTTCGGTTGTTGGCACATCTAAAAATACATTTACAGCGGTTTCAAATGTATTGAGTTGGGTTTGCATACCGGTGTATGCAGGTATGATCAGCGCATCGGCGTAATTGGTGAGCATGGCTGTTTTATCAAACCCACCGGCATTATTATCAGGGCCGCCAGGGTTTGAGCTTTTTGAACAGGCTATCACTAAAGCAGAAACAGCGATCAGTATAATGGCTATAATTTGTTTTGTGCGGTTGAATACTCTCATTTCAACTAATTTGATTTAACAATACAAAAGCTTCCCGGGCCATATATGGCATCCGGAAAGCTTTTTATAAAGGGCTTTTTAGGCCCTCAACTATTTTTTAGTTTAAGGAATAAGTTGTTTTTAGTATGGTTTGCGCCTGTACCAGTTTAGCAAAACCAGCCTCATTTACCAGGGTGTAGAAATTGGTATTGATGATGGTTTGCAAAGCGGTATAGTTTTCGGCAGATAGCTTGCTTTTTGCTGGGCGATATTTAAAGCATGACAGGAAGCCATAACCCTCTGATAAAGCGTGGAACTGAACGGCTAAGTCGTTAACACTTGTTGATGCAGTTGGGATAGTTACGTATGCCAAAGCAGCAGCGGCAACTAATTGCTCCCATTTTTCCTGAATTATGGTGATCTGCGCGTTTACTACTGTGTAATCCTTAGCGCCGATAGCGGCACGGCCTTTCAAAAACGCGTTGAATATTACCTTACCCGCTTCAATGGTTTTACCGCGTTCGGCCAGGTACCCACCCCATAATAACGGACGGTTAGGATCTGTATTAGGATAAGTAGCTTCCGGATCGTAATTGGCAGGTACGCCAAGGTAACCAAAAGCCTCATCCCAGGCACGCTGCATTGCAGTGCTGCCATTGGTAACGGTATTATTATCGGCAGATGGTACTGAGGTTAACAAAGTCATGGCTTCTTTAAAGTAAAGCGCGCCCATCATGCCTTTGGCAACACCCTGGTTAGCTTCCATACCGGTTGGGCCAACCAGGCGTTTGGTTGTGCCGCTCATGTAAAAACCGGCTGTACCGTTAGTAGCGGCCACACCGTTTTGCAAACTATTTGATGCTTGTTGAGTGAAATAGGTAGTAAATACTGTAGGGTCGGCGGTTTTTTGCGCTAAAGTAACTCCTGAAGTATTCAGCGTAGCATCTGCAAATGGTGCATTGGTGTTGTTAAAATAATCATTAGCCTTGGCCGCGGTTACTGTAGCGTTGTTGCCGGTACCTAAGTAGCTATTTAGCTCAACACCCATTTTAACACGTTGCGTTGATGACAGGTAATTAGCGCCTGAGAAGTTATAGGTAGTTGGCACTTCGTACGGAGGTATAACGTTATCATTGTTATTGTTATCATCATCCTTTTTACAAGATGTTACCGAGATCAAACCCATGATCAGGAGTGCCGGTATGGTGCGGAAATTTTTCATCATTTGCGTGAACTGTTTTTAATAAGTCTAAATAAATTGTTTATTTTGTCGCAAATATGACGGGGCATTCTTAAGAAATTCTTAAGTAAATATCAGTCCGAGAAAATAATTTGACTTTTTTTAATTCCAGATATGAAAGTATTGTTTGTTGAAGATGAGCCGGTACTAATGCAGGAGATGCTTCAGTATTTTGGTACACAGGGGCACTTGTGCGAATCGGCAACAACCTACTTCAGGGCCGTTGATAAGGTGACTTCGTTTGATTATGACCTGATCGTACTGGATCTGAGATTGCCCGATGGATCGGGATTGCATTTGATACCGCATATTAAAAAGAAGACATACAATACAGGATTGATCATCCTCACAGCCAACAACACCTTAAACGATAAACTGGAAGGCTTTAAACACGGCGCGGATGATTACCTAACCAAGCCGTTTTACGTTGAAGAACTTAACGCCCGCATAAATGCTGTTTACAACCGCAAAACCTTAAACAATCAGCATACAAAAACATTTGGCGGCTTTGCGCTTGATACACAGATGAAAACCCTCAGCTTTAATGGCGAGCAGGTTACACTCACAAAAAAGGAATATCAACTGTTACTTTATTTTTTATTGAATGCCGACCGGGTGATGAGCAAATCATCCATTGCCGAACATATTTGGGGAGATCATTTTGATGAGTCGGACAATTTCGACGCCATATATGTACACCTCACCAACCTCCGTAAAAAACTTGCCCGCCACTCGGGTATCGACCATATTGTTACCGTATACGGACTTGGATATAAATTTTTTAGCGAGTGAAACTACTTGTTAAAACCAGTTTGCGTTACCTGTGGCTTAGCCTGGCCACACTTATTATAGCGGCCGGATTGCTGTTTTGGATGTTGAAATTTAAAGTCGGCGAGGAGATGCGCGAGCAGTTGCACCTATCATCTGACCTGATATTTAATGAGCTAAAGCAAGGCAAAACCGTGATGCATCCCATGGTTGAAATTGAAAAGCTGGATAAGCAAAAATTCGCTGAAACCATAAGTTTTAAGGACACCCTGATATATGATCCTTTACAAAACGAAGCGGAAAATTATTATTTACTAACCGAGCGAAAACTCACCAATGGCCAATATTACCAGGTAAAGGTTTTAACCGCTTACATTGGCTGGAGCGAATACCTGAAAACCATTGTGGGCATTTTTGCAGCCGTATTGTTTTTGTTGCTGTTTGTTGGCGCTTTGATCAACCATTACGGTAACCGCAAGCTTTGGCAACCATTTTTGATAAACCTGGCACGTATCCGTTCCCACTCTATAAAAAGCGAGAACAAGCTTGTTTTTGAACCATCAAACATTGATGAGTTTAAGGAGCTGAACATAGTATTGGCCGAAGCTGATGAGCGTAACAGGGAGCAGTATATCGAGCTAAAGGAGTTCAATGAAAATGTATCGCACGAGTTACAGACCCCACTAAGCATCGTTAGGGCAAGGTTGGAAAGTATCAGTCAGTTAGCGCTTACGGATGAGGCTGCCATTCTGCTTAAAGAGGCTAAAACTTCGTTAGAACGACTACGAAAGATCAATAAAGGGTTACTACTTCTGACAAAAATATCAAACGATCAAATTGATGATCCGGTATCACTTTCGTTATCAAACACCCTCGCCGGCCAACTCGAAACATTTGCCGAACTTTTTGTAGCCAATGGGTTAACCCTCGATATTAACATTAAAAGCACCTACGTACAGGCTGACCCAAACCTGGCCGAGATACTGATCTCCAACCTTATTACCAATACGCTGGTTTATTCTGATCGCCCGGGTGTGGTAAATATCGGGTTAGCTGATGGGTATTTATACTTTGAAAACCCTGGTCCTGCCCTGCCATTTTCTGAAAAGGATATTTTTGTACGATTTAAAAAAGGCAAAAAAGGTGTGGGTTTAGGTCTGGCTATAGTAAAGCAGATATGCCAGCGCTACAACTGGCAAATTAGTTATAGCTATACCGATAGACGGCACCGATTTGATATTACTCTTAATTAGCACTACATCAGCATTCAGAATTTCTCCAGAATTGGGTGATAGCTTTGTTGCTGATGACTGCCTTCATAATAGCGCAAACCAAAAGTTACGTTAAAAATTTACTCTCTGAGCATTTGCCTGAAAATATGTTTTTCCATAATCTACAACACACCCAGGATGTGGTGATGACGGTATCAGAAATAGCTATCCACGAAAAATTATCGCCCCGCGAACAAACCGTTGTTACCGTGGCCGCGTGGCTGCACGATACGGGCTACTGCTTTCAGTATAACGATCATGAAGAAGCCAGTTTGGCCATTGCCGGAACATTTTTAAGGCAACACCAGCAAGACGCTATGTTTGTACAGGATGTTTTGGATTGCATAGCGGCAACAAAAATGCCTCAACAGCCAAATACTCAGTTACAGAAAATTTTGTGCGATGCTGATCTTGCTCATTTGGCAAGTACCGATTACATACTACGCGCTACATTATTGCGGCAGGAATGGGCTGCAATATTAGGTAAGCAATACACTGACGATGAATGGATAGCCGGCAATATTGAGATGCTTAGGGGCAAACCCTATTTTACAACTTACGGTAAACGTTTTTTACAAATAGGCAGGGCGGCTAATGCAGCAAAACTTGCCAAAAATCTTTAAAATATAATTCGAGATAAACAAAAAAAGGCCATGCATCCGCATGGCCTTTTAGTATCTAACTTGATAAGAGGTTACAGTTCTCTAACCCAAATATTCCTGAAGCTTAGCGGCTCGCTTGGGTCGCCGTGGGCTTGCAGGTAAATTGGTGCCGGACCATGCTTTTGGTATGATGGCTTGCCAATGTATTGTGTTGGACCTAAAAGTTCGGTGTGGTTTTGTACCAGTACACCGTTCAGTATGGCGGTAACATAGGCTTTGGTTTTTACGCTGCCATCCTCGTTAAAGGTTGGGGCGGTCCAAATTACGTCGTAAGTTTGCCACTCGCCCGGTTTACGCGTTGGGTTAACCAGCGGTGCAAATTGCTTGTATATACTACCGGCCTGACCGTTAACATACGTTTTGTTGTTGTACGAATCCAGCACCTGCAACTCGTAACCGGCATCGCCTTTGCCTATCGAAGCCAGGAAAATACCGCTGTTCCCCCTGCCCTGGCCTGTACCGGTAATGTTGGCAGGCACACGCCATTCAACATGCAGTTGATAGTTGGTGAATTTACGTTTGGTTACAATGCCGCCTTCGCTCTTTTTAACAGTTACGGCGCCACCGGCAACATCCCATTTCGCGGGTTTGCTGTTATCCTCTGCTGATGCCCATTCGTTCAGGTTTTTGCCATCAAACAATACAATAGCGTCCGCAGGTGCATCAGCTGTGGTTTTGCCGGGGGCTACCACTTTGGGTACCGGCTCCCACACCTCAGTATCTTCGGGCTTGGCGTTTTGCGCAAAGGCCGATAGGCTGCCAAAAGCCAGCAGCAATGTTAATATGGTTTTATTATTCACAGTGTTATTATAAATTATACAGATAGTGTTTTTACGTATGATATGCTTTCGCCAATGCTCACATAAGGATCAATATTGGTGAAGTTTTCCTGCTCAACAATAAAGTGCTTGATGCCTGCTTTTTGAGCAGCGGCAAAAATAGCTTTATAATCTATCAGGCCTTTACCTACTTCGGTATTAAGCTCTTTGTTGGCTTTATCGGCATCCTTTACGTGTACCAGTTTAAACCTGTTCGGGTTTTCGGTAAGCATTTTAACCGGATCAAGGTTTGAGCGATATACCCAATACAGGTCAAGCTCAAGGGTTACCAGGTTCACATCGGTTTCCTTCAATAATACATCGTAAAATGAAGTATCGCCAACCGGTTTCCATTCAAAATTGTGGTTGTGGTAACCAAATTTTAATCCGGCTTTTTTGATCAGTTCACCCGCGGCGTTGAATTTTTGCGCCATGGCTTTACACTTATCAACCGTATCGATCAGGTCGCCGCCCATCCAAGGTAATATCACGTAGGTTGAGCCGATGATCTTAGCGGCTTCGATAGCCTCATTCAGATCCTTATCGGTACCATCGCGGAAATACGATTCTATACCGAAGTGTCCGCTTGGCGAAACTAACCCGTTAGCTTTCAGCAACTGACCGTAAGCTTTGGCATCTAATCCCCAAAAACCATTCTGTTTTGAGTAGCCATAAGTTTCAACCTCTTTATAACCCGCTTTGGCAACCTTTTCGGTTACGCCTTTAACGTCTTTCGGTAGGTAATCGCGCAGGCTGTAAAGCTGTAGGCCAACTTTACTTACGCCTTTGGCCGATGACAGATCGGGCCTTAAAAGCATGGCAGCGCCTAACAATCCGGCCTGACCTAAAAATGTACGTCTGTTTGTCATGTGCAATATTTTGTTGTTATTACTTTGATTAAATATCAATGATTAAGTTTAATTACAATACAATTTCGGCATCCTCGGCATTAACACCGGGCTGAGTTTCAACGTGTTTTTTGTCCTTGAATAATAAAAGGAACAACACCAATACTACAGCGGCAATTGCGGCCGGTACCAACCATATAGATTGCCAGTTGATAGCTCCATCAGCAGCTATATTTGAGTCATATACTTTTCCTGATAAAATTGAGCCGATCAGCATACCTACACCATAAGTAGCGAGGGTAATAAAGCCCTGAGCTGAACTTTTGAATTTCTCGCCAGCTAAGTTATCGGTATATATCTGGCCTGTAACGAAGAAGAAATCGTAACAGATACCATGCAGAACTATACCTCCTAAAAGCATCCAGTAATTAGTATCGCCGTTACCATACGCAAATAATACGTAGCGCACTACCCAGGCTAACATACCTATGGCAAGCATCTTTTTAACACCTAACCGTACAAAAAAGAAAGGTATACATAGCATGAATACAGTTTCAGAAACCTGACCTAATGATTGGGTTATGGTACTACCTTTTACACCTGCATCCTGTAAGTAAACATTAGCAAAGCCGTAGTAGAATGCCAAAGGAATACATATTGCTACTGAGGCTATGAAGAAAAACAGGTAAGATTTATTTTTCAATAAACCAATAGCGTCAAGGCCTAAAATGTCGCCAACTGATACTTGTTGTCCTTTTTTAACTGGCGGAGTAGCTGGTAAAGTGAAGCTTAATACACCCAATATAAGTGAAGCTGTGCCTGACATTTTAAAGGTATTAACCAACGCTGATTCACTACCCAACTTATCCCAGCTTAACCAGCTAACTAAAAAGCCGGCAAATATCCACCCTAAAGTGCCTAATACCCTTATTGGAGGAAATTGCTTTTGTGGATTATCCATTTGGCGGAAAGCAACAGAGTTTACCAATGCCAAAGTTGGCATGTATAAAATCATGTAAATCAAAATATTAGGATAAAATGCGGTAAAACCTTCCGAGGTTGATGCTCTCCATAAAAGTAACCCGCCTAATAAATGTAATACACCTAATATTTTTTGTGCCGAGAAAAATCTGTCGGCAATCAAACCAATAATAAATGGTGCAACAATAGCCCCTATTGATTGAGTGAGATATGCTGCGCCAACTTCAGATCCGGAGCTTTTAAAGTTCTTGATCAAGTAAGTTCCCAGGTTTACAAACCAGCCACCCCAGATGAAAAACTCCAGGAACATCATGGCTGATAATTTAAAACGGTTAGTAAAGGTCATTTTTTATGGTTTGTTTGGTTTAATTATTATTTAACCGCTAATATATACTTTACCATCTCTTTTGCATCATTTTTTGACACATTAGCGTGCGGGCTCATCGGTATCTGCCCCCAGTTGCCCGAGCCTCCGTTGATCACCTTATCGGCAAGCATATCAATATTAGCCGTGGTTGGTTTATATTTTTTGGCCACATCGGCATACGCCGGACCAACCAGCTTAGCATCCTCCTTGTGGCAGCTCAGGCAATCACTACCCTTTATCAGCTCCCCGCCTTTTACCGAACCGGCAAAGGCTTCCGGCTTTTCAGGTTTCTCGGCTTTCTCCGGTTTTTCCGCAGCTTCCGGTTTCTCTGCCTTTTCAGGCTGTTCGGGTTTTTCGTCTGATGTTAGTGCCGGTTTTTCCGTTGCCGAAATGGTGTCGCCATCCGTTACCGAATCAGGCGCTGCTACCTCTGTTTTGTCGGCAGCGGTAGTATCGGCATCCTCGGTATTGGTTCTACTTTCGCCACCGCATGATGCGAATAGTATACCCAAGGCAAGTATTGTAAAAAGCTTTTTCATAGGCTACATATTTGTCATTTCGAGCGATAGCGAGAAATCTGTCGCTATGCTATGAACGCGGATAGATTTCTCCTCGTACCTCGTTCGAAATGACATTTGTTAATATTCTAATACTTCATCATTTAAAAATCTCCAGTCAGAATTTTGTGTGTTTATCAAAAGATCTTTCTTATCCCTACGCCACTTTTTTAATTCCTTTTCTCTTTGAATTGCATGATCAATGTGTGTAAAACGCTCGTAATATATAAGATACTTACAATTATATTTCTTTGTAAATGAGCTAATGCTCGTATCGTTATCCGTATGCTCAAATAATCTTCTCGTAAGATCGTTTGTTACACCGATGTAGAGTACACTTCTATTAACGTTTGTTAATATGTAAACGTAATAATTGTGATTCCACATAAATTCAAAATAGTCCTGTCATTTCGAGCGGTAGCGAGAAATCTCTCGCTTTGCCACGAACGCGGATAGGTTTCTCCTCGTACCTCGTTCGAAATGACAATGTTTTATATTTATTATTCCTGTCATTTCGAGCGATAGTGAGAAATCTCTCGTTTGCTATGAACGCGGATAGATTTCTCCTCGTTCCTCGTTCGAAATGACAGACTTTTATTTTATTATTCCTGTCATTTCGAAAGATAGTGAGAAATCTCTCGCTATGCTATGAACGCGGATAGATTTCTCCTCGTTCCTCGTTCGAAATGACAGACTTTTTTTCTTTACTCCAACCCCAGTAATCTTCTGTTATAAGCCTCATCACCGCCTGCTGATGCAAAATCATCAAAGGCATGGTCGGTTACGTGGATGATATGGTTTTTGATGAACTCGGCACCTTCGCGCGCGCCATCTTCCGGGTGTTTAAGGGCACACTCCCATTCCAGCACAGCCCAGCCCTCAAAATCATAAGCGGCCATTTTGCTGAATATCGCCTTAAAGTCAACCTGCCCATCACCTAACGAGCGGAAACGGCCTGCACGGTCAACCCAGTTTTGATAACCACCATATACACCCTGGCGACCAGTCGGGTTAAACTCGGCATCCTTAACGTGGAACATCTTGATACGTTCGTGATAAATGTCGATATATTCCAAATAATCAAGACATTGCAGCACAAAGTGCGATGGATCATACAGTAAACAGGCACGTTTGTGGTTGTTCACTTTCTCAAGGAACATCTCATAAGTAATACCATCATGCAGATCCTCTCCCGGATGTATCTCATAGCAAAGGTCAATACCATGCTCGTCAAACACATTCAGGATAGGCTCCCAGCGTTTGGCAAGTTCGGTAAAAACAGTATCAACCAAACCGGCAGGGCGTTGCGGCCAAGGGTAAACGGTTTGCCATATTAGTGCGCCGCTAAAGGTTACGTGTGCATTCAAACCCAGATTTTGTGATGCCTTAGCAGCATATTTCAGTTGCTGTACCGCCCATTCCTGACGGGCTTTTGGGTTATTACGATATTGCTGGGGCGCGAAGGCATCAAACAACTGATCGTAAGCCGGGTTAACAGCAACCAACTGACCTTGCAAGTGGGTTGAAAGTTCGGTGATCTCTAAACCGGCTTCGTTAACAATACCTTTTATCTCGTCGGCATAAGTTTGGCTTTCGGCAACTTTTTGTATGTCGATGTAATGCGGATCATTGGTTGGCAACTGCACGCCTTTGTAGCCCAAACCCTTTGCCCAATCGCAAATAGATTTCAGGTTATCAAACGGTGCATTGGGGCCAACAAACTGTGCTAAAAATATTCCGGGTCCTTTAATTGTTCTCATAAGTTTATGTTGGTTTTTATTAGATCACAAAATCAGTCCATTTTTTATCTGATTTGCCCGAGGCGATCACATTCTCTACAAATGCCATCCCACGCACACCCTCATCCACACCAGGGAAATCAAGCCATTCAGGCTGAGCCTCCTTACCTTCAATAGTAGCTTTAACCGTTAAGGCAAAGTTTTTATACAGGTTAGCGAATGCTTCCAGATAACCTTCGGGATGACCGGCAGGCGCACGCATGTTGCTGGTTACATAGCTGCTGGTATAGCTACCGCCAGTACGCCATATTTCGGTTGGTTTATCCAGATATTTTACAAGCAAGGTGTTGGCAATATCCTGCTGCCATTCAATACCACCGGTTTCGCCGTATATGCGAATTTTAACGTTGTTCTCGTCGCCCGCGGCTACTTGTGTAGCCATCAGCACACCGCTTGCACCGTTATCGTATTTTAATAATACCGCGCCATCATCGTCAAGCTTACGGCCTTCAACAACTATGTTTATATCGGCATTAAGCTTGGTGGTTTGCAGGCCGGTAACATATTCGGCCAGGTTAAAGGCGTGGGTACCAATATCGCCCATGGCACCGGCAATGCCGCTTTTACCCGGATCGGTACGCCATGAGGCTTGTTTGTTGTCATTACCCTCTAAAAAGGTACTCAACCAGCCTTGCGGATACTCCACATATACTTTACGTACCTTACCGATCTTGCCTGAAGCGATAACCTGTTTTGCCTCTTTAACCATTGGATAGCCGGTGTAAGTATGCGTTAAGCAAAACAGTTTGCCGCTGCTTTTTACCACCTTTTCCAGTTCCTTTGCTTCATCAAGCGTAAAGGTCATGGGCTTATCCAATATTACGTGAAAACCATTTTCTAAAGCCAGTTTGGTTGGCTCAAAGTGAACATGGTTAGGTGTTACTATGCTGATCACCTGTACGCGTTCATCCTCCGGCAGTTGCTTTTCTTTTTCAATAAGCTCCTGGTACGAAGTATAGGCACGCTCGGGCGATACACCAAGCTCCAGCCCGCTGGCGCGAGATTTTTCGGCATTGCTGCTGAATGCGCCGGCCACCAGTTCATAATGGTCATCAATACGTGAGGCAATGCGGTGGATAGCGCCAATAAAGGCACCCTGCCCACCGCCGATCATTGCTAATTTCAGTTTCATCGGTTGTGTTTATATTCTCAGATTATATTCAGTCGGGGCTGTTGGGTGTAATTATACACCCAGTTTCCAGCCCTCGCGGTATTCGCGTTTTACAAACTGGTTAACGGCATCAAAGTTGGTAACCTTCATGTTCTGGTTATCCCAAATCAGTTTAATATCGTTACCAGGGAATGTGCTTTCGCCCTTGGCATTCTTCACCTCAACGGCATGACCTCTTATCGAAAGGTTGGCCATCAGCAATGCCTCGGTTAACGGACCGGCAATTTCAAACGGTGAGCTGACCTCCATTTTGCCGTAACCGGCTAAACAAGCTTCAACCCACTGGCCGTAGTGACCTTCATCACCACCCGGAACACGTTTAATGGTTTTGGCAATATTAGCCTCCTTAGTGCGTGATAATGGCAGCAATTGCGGATTAACCGCGTAAGTACCTGCCATCATTTTACCTTTTGTGCCGATGAACAACATACCGTTGCCACCATCGCCAAATACTTCGTTAGGAGCAAGCTCTGCCGGTCTTTCAGGTTGTATGCCGCCGTCCATCCAGTGTACGGTTACATCGCCTTGTGTTTTAGCCGTTTTAGGGAAAGTTAGGGTGATATGGCTTGATGGCGGGCAGCTCTCAGGGAAATATCCCTTCCTGAAGATATCGGTATAAACCGTACCCACGCTTGATTGTACATCCTTAACATAAGTCAGATCAAGCAGGCGGAAGGCAGGCTCCATAATGTGGCAACCCATATCGCCAAGAGCGCCTGTACCGTAATCCCACCAGCCGCGCCAGTTAAATGGTACTAATTTTTCTATATAGTCTTTATTAGGCGCGGTACCCAACCAAAGATCCCAGTCCAGTTCTTTTGGTATGGTTGCCTTGTTAGTTGGCCATGGAATACCCTGTGGCCATACCGGGCGGTCTGTCCAGCAGTAAATGGTATGAACATCGCCTATCATGCCTGCATCAAACCATTCCTTTAACTGCCTTACACCATCGCCTGATGCGCCCTGATTACCCATTTGGGTTACTACCTTATATTTTTTAGCTGCATCGGTTAAAATGCGTGCCTCATAAATATCGTGCGTTAATGGTTTTTGTATGTATACGTGCTTTTTAAGCTGCATAGCCGCCAACCCAATAATGGCGTGATTATGGTCGGGTGTTGAAACCGACACGGCATCAATATGCTTGTGCTCTTTTTCGAGCAGTTTACGCCAATCCTTATAGTATTTTGCTTTAGGGAAATTCTTTACTGACTCGGCAGCTTCGCGATCATCAACATCACACAGGTAGGCTATCTCGGCCTTACCGCTTTTGTAAAAATTGGCAATATCGCTTTTACCTTTACCACCGGCACCTATACCGGCAACAATAAGCTTATCGCTTGGGGCTGTAAAACCCTTACCACCAAGCACATGGCGTGGCACAATCATGAATGAAGCCGCTGCCAGCGCGCCGCTTTTTATAAAACTCCTTCTCGAATTGTTTTCAGTTTCTTTTGTCATAGTAGTAAGTACCGGTTGGTTTAGTTTATTTAATTGATTTTAAAGATTTCCTTTTTTCATTTCGTTAACGGCGTAATCAACCGATCGCGCGGTGAAGGCCATATAGGTTAGCGATGGGTTTTGGCAAGCGGTTGATGTCATGCAGGCGCCATCGGTAACAAAAACATTGCTACAGGTGTGTACCTGGTTCCATTTGTTAAGGATGGATGTTTTAGGATCGTGCCCCATACGCGCGCCGCCCATCTCATGAATATCCAAACCCGGCGCTTTGCCTTTGGTTATTTCCTTACGGATATTTTTAAAGCCAGCGGTTTCAAACATCTCGCCCACCTGCTCCAGGTAATCATTGGTCATCTTGTGGTCGTTATCATCATAATCAACCGAGATGCGCAGCAGCGGCATACCCCATTCATCTTTCTGATCCTTGTCCAGCTTTACGTAATTACTTTCCTTCGGTATGGTTTCGCCCATCATGTGCGAACCTACACCCCAGCCACCTAACTCCGGGCTGCCCAATGAGTTTTTCAGCTTGCTGCCCACGCCCGATGAATCGGTATGTGTAGACCGATAAGCGCCTAAGCCCGCGGCATAGCCACGCAAAAAGTCGGTTTCCTGCTTTTGTACGTTACGGAAACGTGGTATGTAACCACCACCCGCCGGATTGCGGCCCTCTGTTTTAAACTCCGTAAAGCCTTCCACATCGGCATTAACCGTTGCGGTGTACAGGTGAAATGCTACGTATTTACCCAGCACTTCGCTATCATTACCCAGGCCATTAGGAAAACGGTTTGAGGTAGAGTTAAGCAATATCATATTGGTATTCAGTGCCGCGGCATTTACAAAGATGATGCGGGCATAATACTCTATAACTTCTTTTGTATTGGTATCGATAACACGTACGCCGGTGGCTTTCCCCTTGTTTTCATCGTAGATAATCGATTGCACTACCGAAAACGGCCTTAACGTCATGTTACCTGATTTCATGGCCCAGGGAATGGTTGAAGCATTGCTGCTAAAGTACCCGCCAAACGGACAACCACGCTGGCAAAGTACCCTGTTTTGGCACTGCACCCTGCCCTGCTCAAAGTGTATGGGCTCAGGCTTTGAAAGGTGCGCGCAACGCGCGCTGATCACGTGGCGATTGTTGTATGTTTTTTTAACGTGATCGCTAAAATATTTTTCGACGGTATTTAATGGGAAGCCCGGCAAAAACTCACCATCAGGTAGCTCGGCAATACCATCTTTATTACCCGATATACCTGCAAACTTTTCGACATAGCTGTACCACGGGGCAATATCAGCATAACGTATAGGCCAGTCAACAGCGAAGCCATCACGTGCGGGGCCTTCAAAATCAAAGTCGCTCCAGCGTTGGGTTTGGCGTGCCCACAATAACGATTTACCACCTACCTGGTAGCCTCGTATCCAATCAAAAGGTTTTTCCTGTATATAAGGATGCTCTTTATCCTTCACAAAAAAGTGCGCCGCATCCTCATGAAAAGCATAGCAGCGTGACACAATGGGGTTTTCCTCACGTACAGCCAGTGGTATCTCGTTACGGTGCTTAAATTCCCAGGGATACATGTTGGTGGTTGGATAGTCAATGTTATGTTTAACATCGCGACCACGCTCAAGCACCAGTGTTTTTAAACCTTTACCTGTTAACTCCTTAGCAGCCCAGCCCCCGCTTATTCCCGATCCAATAACTATGGCATCAAATGTGCGTTCCTTAACGCTGTCGATGTTCAAATTAGCCATGCTTAACTGCTGTATTTTTTGTTTTAACAGGCACGTTCACGTTATACCGGCTTGGCACCAGCTCGTAAACCACCTTTTTTGTCATGAAATATTTTGATTGCGTATATCCCTGCACTGTTTTATCCTTGGTGATGCGGTAAAATCTGTTCAATTCGGCAGGGAGATCGTTCTTTTGTTCGATAGAAAGCAGCAAGGCCTCACGTTGCGCCTGCGGCCACAGGGCGAACGGCTTGGCGTTCTTTTTCGCGGCAATGGCAGCGAATTGCTTTAAGCCTTCGGCAAACTGTTGCTGATCATGCTTACCATAACAATCATCAAGCATAAGTAACACAAACAGGTGCAGGCCCATATCCTTAGCGCCGGGAGTGGTGGTTTTAGGAATGATGGTTTCGGCAACCTCGGCCAGCAATTTCTCCTGCGCCGGGGTGATGCTTAAATTCTTTAACTGAATAAGATTGGTGTCGCCGGCAAGCATATTCTTAGGGAACAGCGTAGCTCCTCCTAATACCAATGCCAGATTTTTTATTGCAACTCGTCTGTCCATTAAAACTATTTTCAGTATTGATAATTTAACGCTAACAAGGCATTAAATTTAGGTCCGGCTGTGGTAGGCCGTGTTTTTCAAACATAATAACTTTATTATTAAAAAAGTATTATGCGATAAATAAGTTACTAATACCCCCACTTTTTCATCACCTTTAAATCAATACCTACACTTTCGGTTTGGCCGAGGCCCTGGTATTCCTCCTGCTCTATTACAAAGTATGATGTACCTCCGGTTTTGCGGGCAGCTTTAAGTATCTGTTTTAATGGCAATAAACCTTTATCCAACTGGCAGCTCTCGTATTTGGGTTTACCATTTTCGTCGCCTATTTTGATCATGTTCTTCACATGCATCAGCTCAAAACGGTTAGGATATTTTTTGATGTAGTCCATAGCATTCGCGCCTGCCATGTACATATTGCCCATATCCAGTTGCTGCACTACCAGCGCCGGATCGGTATTTTGAAGCATATAATCAAATATAAGTACCCCATCAATACGCTGCTCAAACTCAAACTCGTGGTTGTGATAGCCGAATTTCATACCGTACTTTTTGCAAAGCTCACCGCATTTGTTGAATTGATCCATATAAGGCTTCATTTCATTGGCCGTCATAGCCGCGCCTGATAGCGACGGACTGATCACAAATCGCTGACCAATAGCGGCTGCATCTTCAATGGTTTGCTTCCATTTATCGGTAAAATCATTTTTGGAGGTATCCCAATCCTGGCGGGCCATGGTGGTGTGGCCGCTGGGCATGGTGAGGCCGTTATCATTCAATATGGCTTTGAATTCCTTAACGGTAAAGCCGTAAAACTTACGGTCGTTGTAATTAGCGTGTTCTATGTGGTGATAGCCTTGTTCGGCAAGCTTTTTTAATGTCGCTTTAGGGTCGGCGCGCATTTCATCACGTACCGAGTATAGTTGCAAAACGGTGCGCTGCAATTTATTATCGGCAGCAAAAATATGGTTAGGCATAGCCGAGGCCGCAGCCAATACGGCCGTGCTTTTTAAAAAGCTTCTTCTGGAGTAGTTCATGTATTTGTAATTGGTTGGTGGTACAAAAACCGTGTTAACAAACCCATCACAACGGTATCTGCCCTACTAAAGTAATTATTGCCGCCGTAAATTGAAAGTTTAATCGGGCAAAATTAAGCCGCATCAAAAAAGCCACCTTGAGGTGGCTTTCTATATATCTTAAATTTCGGTTATCAGCAAACCTGTTTTGGGGCATATCTTATCAACAACAACCGGCACCGGTTTATAATACTGCTGGTAAAAGCGCTTCTTCGAATCGTTATAACAAGTTACCGCGCCAAAAAAGTGCATAGCCTTAATATAATACCAGGCCATATCAATTTGGTAAGGCTTAAAGCCCGAACGCGCGCTTTTAGGGAACAGGTGGTGATTATTATGCCACTCGCCCGCCACAATACCCGGCCAAAGTTGATTAACCGACATATCGTTACGGTTATGGTCAACACCTTCGCGGCGCATATCCTTGCCTTTACCGTGGCCTTCGTAATTAAAGGTACGCACACCTACTGCCCAAAAACCGGCAGCGCCAAGTAAGGCACAAGCCAAAGCTATACCACCAAGCAGGTAGAACACGGTAAACCAAAAGCCCCAGCTTAACAACACACCTGCAATGGTATAAAACGGATTGGCAACCGTGCCCCATTTTTGATATTGCTCATAGGTGTTGGCTGTTACGCCAGTATGTTTCATCAGGCTTACACAACGGTTATAATCACTCTTGTTCATGTTGCGATTTATAGGCTGATGATTGGCATCGGCCAAAAAGCAATATAAAAAACCGCCGGTAGCATTATACGGATCGCCAGGCTGATCAGAAAGCGCGTGATGTACGTGGTGCGAAATCACATAAATTTCTTCGGGGATAATTTTAAGCGTAAGGTTTTGTGTAACAAAACGCCAAAAATTATTGCGGAATTTAAAGGCCCGGTGGGTGCAGTAGCGGTGATACCAGATGGTACCATGCGTACCCATAATTACCATGCTGTATAAAAAGGTTATTAACAGCAGTTTTAAGCTAAAGTATTTGAATATGAACAGCAAAAAGAAAGGCGTTAAAGCCAATACCATCAGCCAGCTCATTAATGGCAGCCAGTTGCGGCGGTCTTTAATAACATTCATGCGGCTTGCAAATGCTTTTAATATTTCGGTCGGCGAAGGTTTTGAAAGGTTACCATCGCTATCCTGCCAACCGTATGCAGGTGCTTCGAGTACCGTATGAATAAAGGCCATAAATTAAAATGGGATTTAAAAATTTAAACTATTAGGAAAGTGGGAAGGTAAGTATTATTTATCACACTATTGTAAAAATCCTACAACGCGTGTGTATAAACTTGCAGAGAGATTACAATGCTTAAACGGTGCTTTATCATTTAAATTGCCTCAAATTGTTATTTAATGCAACATTTATATTACAACGTGTATGGCTATTAAACTATGGGGTATCTTCATTGTCGAACACGCAACTTAACCCCACAACTGCCAATTGAAAAAACTTATACTCAGCTTTTTTGCACTTATATTTTTCGTAGCCGCTTATGCTCAAAAAACGCGCGAGGTTACAGGCTCAGTAATTGATAGTACCAACGTTACCCTGCCTGGCATGAGCGTAAAGCTGGTTGGCTCTAATGATAGCCTATCGGTAGCTACAGATATGGAAGGCAAGTTCAAATTCGGGGCTGTTAAAAGCAGCACATTTAAACTTACCATAACCGGTATAGGCTATGAGGTATTTAAAGGGGATTTTAAACTTACCGACGCGGCATCGGCCAGTTTGAAGCCTATTAAACTGAAAACGCAGATCAATATTTTAGGAATTGTAAACATTACCGCATTGAAACCGCCCATCACCATAAAACAGGATACTGTGGAGTATAACGCCTCCGCCTATAAGGTACGTGATGGCTCACCAACGGAGGATCTGTTGAAAAAGATGCCCGGTATTGATGTGGACAAGGATGGCAATATTGTAGCCCACGGCAAGGCCGTAACCAAAGTTCGTGTAAACGGTAAGGATTTTTTTGCCGGCGATCCTAAACTGGCCACACAAAACCTGCCTGCCGATATTGTGGAGAACATTCAGGTGATTGATGACTACGGCGATCAGGCCAACTTAACCGGTATTAAAACCGGCGAACCAGCCAAAATATTGAATATCACCATTAAGAAGAACCGAAACGTAGGCAACTTTGGCAGAATAAACGCGGGCATAGGTACCGATAGTCGTTTTAACACACGGGTATTTGTCAACCATTTTAATAATCAGCAGCAGATATCAGTATTGGGTAATTTTAACAATACCGACGGCAATCAAAACGGCATTAATACCCAGCGTTCGGGCCAGGTGAGGTTTAGTGATGAGTTTGGTAAGATGTTCAAATTTGATGGCCGATATAGTATTGATGATAATGATCGTAATACCATAAGTTCATCCTTACGTGAGGAACTATACAACTCGGGAGCTATAACCCGTAATAACCAAAGTAACAATACCAACTGGAGCACCAGCCACCATGTTGATTTTAACCTTGAATTTAAGCCTGATACACTTAACTTTTTTAAGATCAGCCCGAACCTGAACATCAACACATCCGGCAACGATAATAACCTCAACTTTATAAATACCCGCAACGGCATTACCGATGTTGGTCAGCAATTTAATAACAGTAATAACCGCTCACCAAGTTATGGTGGTAACTTGCTGTTCAACCATCGCTTTCATAAAAAGGGCCGTAATTTTAGCGTGAACCTGAATTTCAACTCGTCGGACAATACCAATAACGCGCAAGACCTTTACAATGCCCAAAATCAAGAAACCAGCCTGCGAGATACTATTTATCAGCAAATAAATACAGCCGGTTCAACCGACAGGTTTGGTACCAGCGTTTCGTTTACCGAGCCGCTTGCCGAAGGCATGTTTTTAGAGGCTAACTATAACTACAGCTATACCAATAATAAAAACGACCGCTTTAACTATCGCATCAACCCGTATACTAATGAACTCACATATGTCGATTCGTTGAGTACGGTTTATAACTATCAGTTCATCAACAACCGTTTTGGATTAAATCTGCGCAGCATAAAAACTAAATACAACTTTACGGTGGGTATGGGCATACAGCCTACTACTTTGCAGGGTGAGTTTCAGGGTACACGTACATCGCGCAATACGGTGAACTACATACCCAACGCTAACTTTATATACAAGTTTACGCCTAACCGCACGCTTACCTTTAACTTTAACGGCTCGAACCAGCAGCCCAACTTTTATCAGCTACAGCCTAAGCCCGACCTGTCGAACCCGCAAAACCGTGTGTATGGCAATCCCGACCTTAAGCCGGAATTTAACATGCGCTACAGCTTACGCTTTAACCAGTTTAACGTGCAAAGCGGCAACTCATTATTTGTTAATTTAGATTATAACACCACCGCTAACAATATAGTATCAAACACCCGCCCGGTACGATCAAACGATACTACGGGCACTGATAACAATGGCAGACTGATACAGGAAACCCGCTATTTAAATACTGATGGCTTTTACTCTATAAACGGCAATTATGCCTTTACTACTAAGCCGTTTACCAATAAATCGTACACGGTATCATTTAATGGCAGTAGTAATTATAACAACCAGGTAGCATTTATTGAGGATGAGCGCAACCTGGTTAAAAACCTTGTGCTTACACAGGGCTTAAAATTCAGGGCCGATATTGATAGCATTATGGATACCGAAATAAGTGGGAATTATAGCATCAATACGTCAAAAAACAGCCTTTCTAACGAAACCCGTCCACTCAATCGTAATGTTAATACCTGGCGCTTAGGGCTTGATGGGCGAAACTACTTTTTTGACGGATGGATATTAGGCTATAATCTGACCAGAGAAATAAACAGCGGCTTTGGCTCGCGCAGTGTGAACCCTACCATTATCAGCACTTATATCGAGTACCAGTTTTTGAAGCAGAACTCGGCATCGTTCAGGTTACAGGGGTTTGACTTGCTTAACCAGAATACGGGCATTAGCCGATCGGTTAACGGCAACGTAACCGTCGATTCACGTACTAACCGTTTAGGGCGATATTTTCTGTTTACTTTTAGCTACCGTTTCCGCAAATTTGCGGGCGGCGGCATGGGTGGCGGCAATCGTGGCGAGCGCCGCGAAGGTGGCTTTGACCGTGGCGCCCGGGGTGGTGGCGGAGGCGGCGGTGGTGGCCGACGAGGATAATACCAATAAATAAACACAACCATAAAACCGCGACCTGTAACCTTATGTTATTAATTTGAATTTTACAGCGATGAAATACCTGCTTATACTTTTACTATTCCTTATCACAACAACATCGTACGGCCAAATAACCCGCAAAAAAAGCGAAAAGCTGATCGAGGATGTACAGGAAAACTATACTGTTTTGGCTGATAGCCCTTCGGTAAAGCATGGGCTTTACCAAGCCATATACCGTAAAAAAACCGCCATTGCCAGCGGTAAATATGAGCGTGGCAAGCGTGTAGGGGTTTGGCACTTTTACAGCAAAAAAGGTGTGCTGTTGCAAAATTATGATTATGACAAACATGCCATCACCTTTTCATCTCCGGTGGATACTATGCGGGCGGTACGCTATGTAATTGATGACGAGATAAAACCTAATGATGCCATATCGGCACCGATAAAGCCGGGCAGCGTATATTTTGGTTACCTGGCTTATGTTAGCCAAATAAAGGTTCCATCCAGACTGGGTGAGGAAATAGACGTTTCAAACCTGAGCGCGATAGTTGAGCTTTTGGTAAGCCCCGGCGGCAGACTGGCTGATTTTAAGATACGTGTTGTATCGCCCAGCGGATACATCAATAAAGTGGCTGAAATTCCGCTTGATACTTTAACTAATGAGGACAGGATATTTTTACCGGCCACAAAAAACGGCGAGAATGTGGGCATGACGGTGATCATTACCTGCCGGTTTGATAACCGTGGGAGAATATATTTTTAAACAGAAAAGGCGCTTCATGAAGCGCCTTTTCTGTTAGTATATCGTGGTATTAATGACCGTGGTGACCATCCGGACCGTGGGCATGGCCATGAGCCAGTTCTTCTTCGGTTGCGGGGCGTACATTAAGCACAGTGCCTTTAAAGTGTAACTCCTGGCCTGCCATAGGGTGGTTAAGGTCAACTATAACCGCATCCTCGGCTATTGATACTACCTGACCGCGGAAACGGTTGCCATTATTATCCTGTAAAGGAATAACGCTGCCAATTTCAGGAATTTCAGTTCCTTCAAACATCTCCTTTGGCAAATTAGCTACTGCTTCATCATCATATTCACCATAAGCATCTTCGGCACTCAGGCGAAACTCATAAGCATCACCGGTTGAGTGGCTGCTTAAGTTTTCTTCAAATTTTGGCAACATCTGGCCTGCACCATATAAAAAGGTTAGTGGTTGCTCCTCGGTCGCGCTTTCTACTTTTTCTTCGGTACCATTGTTATCAACATACAAATCATATGTTAACGATACTACGTGCTTTGGTTCAATTTTCATTATAGTCGTTTTTTTATTATAAGTAATCAGGCTTCAATTTGTTTTAAAGCCTCGTTAACAGTTAGTGATGGTAAGCCGCAGGTTTTATCACGGCACACAAAAATCTGTGTTTCATCTCCAAACTTCTCTTGCAGCAAAGGTAAACTTCCTGCGTTGCCGCCCAACATTATTTTGTTAGGAATGTAAGTTTTTTCAATATCACGGCGGTAGCTTTCGTGCTCAGCACCGGTAATAGCTACTTCATATACACCATACACCTCATCAGTAAGCAGCATTATCCAGTTTGAATATACCGAACCATACTTACCCAGATAAGGCATAATGTTACGCAACAATTGCGCCGAAATTTCGGTGTATTGTTCATCATCATACAACAGACCCAGCTTTTTAAGGTTGCGCGCCATGGTTGAATTTGATGCAGGTGTAACCCCATCCATAATTTCTGATTTACGGGCTATCAGCATTTCATCGTCGGCAGCGGTGTAAAAGAAGATGCCTCCCTCCTCGTCGTAAAAATTACGGATGGCCACATCGGCCAAGGTACGTGCGCGGATTATCCACTGTTCGTCAAACGTAACCTCGTATAGTGTAATAAAGGCATCAACAACATTGGCGTAATCATCCAAAAAGGCTAAACCATCGCCGCCCGGTACATCCTTTTTATATAAACGCGATAGCTTGCCTGATGCGTTGATCAGGTTATTGACTATGAAATTAGCGTTTGATATCGCGCATTGCAGGTATCTGTCCTTATTAAAAGCGCGGTAAGCATCACAAAGCCCTTTTAGCATAAGGCCATTCCATGAAGCTAATATTTTGTTATCCAGTCCCGGCCTGATACGCTCGCCACGGGCTGTGAGTAATTGCTGTTTAAGGCTTGTTATCTTTTCGCGCAGGAAATCAATTGTCAATCCCAGATCGGCAGCAAGCGCCTCATCATCCCGGTTACGGAAAAATACATTAGTATGCTCCTCCTCCCAGTTACCATCGGCAGTAGCGTTATAATATATAGCGAACAGGTCGGCATTCTCACCTAATATCGCCGTTAATTCATCCTTTGTAAAAGTGTAGAACTTACCCTCTACCCCTTCGCTATCGGCATCAAGGGCTGAGTAAAAGCCACCATCCGGCGATGTTAGCTCGCGCAAAACAAATTCAGTTATCTCGGCGGCTATCTGCTTGTAAAGCGGTTCGCTTTTCCAGGTATAAGCTTCGGCATACAGGCTGAGTAATTGCCCGTTATCATACAGCATCTTTTCAAAATGCGGTACATGCCAATGGCCGTCGACCGCATAACGGGCAAAACCACCGCCTACATGATCATATATCCCGCCGTAAGCCATCTTTTTCAGGGTCAGATCAACAGCGGCTGTTACCTCGGCATCTTTACTCAAATGGGCATAGCGCATCAGGCTTATCCAGCTATTAGGCATCGGGAACTTTGGTGCCGCGCCGAAGCCACCCTCTACATTATCAAAATACTTTTTCCAGTTATTGATGATGGTTTGCAGATCTTTCAGCGTGTAGGCATCTTCAGTCTTTGCAATAAAATCAACCGATTCATATTGGTTGATGCCTTCGGTTAACTTTACCGCGTATTCTTCAGCTTCCTGTGGTTTTTGCTTGTAAAAATCGGCCAGGTTGAACAATAACGACACCCACTCATTTTTACGGAAATAAGTACCGCCATAAATAGGCCGCTGATCGGGCAGGCAAATGCAGTTCAAAGGCCAACCGCCGCGGCCGGTCATTAACTGTACGGCACTCATGTATATCTGGTCAACATCGGGGCGTTCCTCGCGGTCAACCTTAATGCAAACAAAATATTCGTTCATCACGGTGGCTACCTGCTCATCCTCAAAGCTCTCATGCTCCATTACGTGGCACCAGTGGCACGCCGAGTAGCCAATACTTACCAATATCAACTTATTCTCGTCCTTAGCTTTTTGCAAAGCCTCCGGCCCCCAGGGGTACCAGTCTACCGGGTTATTAACGTGCTGAAGTAAGTATGGTGATGTTGAATTAGCCAGATGGTTCATTTAATATAAATTTTACAGACCCTGATTTGTTTTTGCGAGTTGCAAATCTGTAGCAAACAAATGGCAATTCCATCATACCGGGGTTATAATTTTCAACAAAAAGCGCCGTGGTAAAGAATATACCACGGCGCTTCAATATCAGTATATGGCTTATATTATGGCCAGATACCCAGGTTTTGGTATGATACCGCTATTTTGTTGATAGCGCCAACAAAAGCCGCGGTACGCAGGGTATCTATCTTTTCAACCGTTTTGTAGGTTTCACGTATCTCGTGGTACGAGCGGATCATGGTATCCTCTAAGCCCGAGTTAACCAATTCCAACTCCGACGAGCCTTTAACAATAGTAGCACGCTGAGCCGGGGTTAATGATAAACCGGTAATACCTTCAACCATGTTAACCAGGTTAAGGTTGTTATTCTCCTCAAACCTGCGGTTGATACGGCCAAATGCCACGTGCGAAAGGTTTTTTAACCACTCGAAATATGATACGGTTACACCGCCCGCGTTAGCATACATATCAGGGATGATGATACCGCCTTTAGCGTAAAATATCGCCTCAGCCTCCGGAGTAGTTGGACCGTTAGCGCCTTCGGCAATAATCTTGGCCTGGATACGACCGGCATTTTCAGCTGTGATCTGGTTCTCTAAAGCCGCCGGCACCAATATATCACATGGTTGCTCTAAGCCTTCGCCTGATTCTTTGAACTCCTGCTTAGCACCGGCATAGCCTAAGATTGACCCGGTTGATTTGCGGTGCTGGAATACAGCCTCAACATCTAAACCATCGGCATTATAGATAGCGCCTTCAAACTCACAGATGCCTACTATTATGCCACCGTACTCCTGTAAAAACTTAGCGGTATAAAAACCTACATTACCTAAGCCCTGTACAATGATGCGTTTACCGGCAATGCCTGTGGTTAAACCCAGTGCCTGCATATCGTCAGCAAAGCTCACACACTCGCGTATGGCAATGGCCACACCACGACCGGTAGCTTCACGACGACCCTGTATACCATGCAACGCGATAGGCTTGCCTGTTACGGCGCCCATAGCATCCAGCTGGCCGGGGTTCATGGTGGCATAGGTATCGGCTATCCAGCTCATTTCGCGCTCGCCTGTACCGTAATCCGGCGCAGGTACGTCAATGCTGGGGCCTATAAAATTCTTTTTTATTAGTTCGACAGTGTAACGTCGGGTGATGTTCTCTAACTCCTGTACGCTGTAGGTTTTAGGGTTGATGCGTATACCACCCTTTGCACCGCCAAAAGGCACGTTAACAATGGCACACTTGTAAGTCATGAGCGCGGCAAGGGCCATCACTTCATCCTCGTTAACAAACTCGCTGTAACGTATACCGCCCTTGGTTGGCGATTGGTGGTGTGAGTGCTCAACGCGCCATGCGTCAATAACCTCAAAGCCATTACCACGGCGTATAGGGAAACGGAAACGGTAAACACTATTGCATGATCTGATCTGATCGAGCAAACCGGCATCGTGCTTTGTAAACTTAGCGGCGTAATCAAAATTTTTGCATACGTCCCCAAAAAAATGGGTATCCTGAGCTAAAATCGAATTATCTGACATAAAAAAATAAGTATGAGTAAATAATTGGGTGTTAAAACATGCGCAAATTTGACACAAATTTTAGCACAACTGCAAATGCCAAAACGCATAGTGTTTAGGCTACACTACGTAACAATTAAAATAAAGCAATGTTTAAATAACGCAGGCTAAACTTTTGAACTATTTTTCGTTTTCGACTTTTTTTAATCTTTTATCTATCGAGAACAGATAAATGGCCAAACCAACAAAAATAATGGCCAAAGTAGCCACTACAACGTATATTTTGCCCGAGCTGCGCAGGGTATCCGCCATTTCAATATCGGCACCGTTTTGGGCGAACACAGCCGTAAAGCTTAATAGTAATACTATAAGGGATAATATCTTCTTCATCATTAATCAAGGGAATTCTGTTTATATTCAATTAGGCGGATACGGTAACGCAGGGTAGCAATCCATACCGCGAACAGGCTCCAGGCAATAAACGCCGGGTACAATATCATACGCATCTTGCTATCCAGATCGAGCTTACCAAAGGCCGGGTTGCCACCGTTACCCGGGTGTAATGAATCCGTCATACGCGGCAGTACCATGATCAGCACTATCATTACCGGGAAGGCAAAAATGTTATAGATAGCCGATATTTTAGCTCGTTTTTGCTCCTCATCAATGGCATTACGTAGTACTAAATAAGCACAGTATAGTAAAAACGCGATAGCGGCGCTGTTTTGCTTGGGGTCGTTACTCCAATACTCGCCCCAGGTATATTTAGCCCATATCATGCCGGTTACCAGCCCTAAAATAAAAAAGAAAACGCCTACGTTAACGCATTCAACCGCTATCAGATCGTGCTTGGGGTTTGATGAACCCAGGTATTTAATGCTGTAGATAACCGATATAGTGAACACCGTGAACATGGCCATCCACATAGGTACGTGGTAATAGGTGTTACGTATGGTTTCGTGTACGATGGGTAAACGCGGTACGTTTATTAATAAACCGGCTATTAGCGTGTAAAGTATCACCACAACGGCTAATACCTTCCACCACCATTGATAAATAAACTTCATAAATTAGTTTGTGGGCACAAATGTAGTAATTTTTAATGTACAACATTCGTGGTTGCCTTGTCGGTTTACGGTAAATTTGGGGCGGATTAATCGCCCGGCATATAATCCAGCGGCAGTAGTTCGGCCAGTTTGGCTTTTGACCACGTGCCCTCCAGCATGGGTGGGTCCTGCAAAACACGGCCGTTCATATCAAAATACAATACCGGTTTTGAGAATGTCATCACACTGGTTTCAAAATTCTCCATATCCAGCGGGCGGTACAGATCCCTAAAATTAGTTTCTTCGTGTTTTTTGGTGTAGATAACGTACAGCAAATACTTGTTCACCCCCATACCAAAAACACCCGGATCATCCGTCTTGAAAAAGAATTGATTGCGTTTAAATGCCTCTTTGCCCAGCACCTCGTGGTAAAACTTGGGCATGTTAACCATGTTGATCCAATAATTCGCCGAATCGCGGTTGGTAGTTCTGAACTGCTTTATTTTGCGTTGTATCAGTTCTTCAGGCGCACGGGCAGGATTTAGTTCACGCATAAAAGGCTTAACTATGAAACCATCCTCCTCATAAGTATCAGCATAAACCGAACGGAAGAAGTGCTTGGCCGAACCATAGTAAGCTTCCTTACGCTTATCTCTCCATTTTTGCTTTTGCGATTCGCTGCCGGGCAATTGCTCAAACAATGCCCTACCCTCGTATGATACGATGCCGTTCAGCTTATCGGTCTTAAAATCATTGATCATGTATTTAACACGATAACCCAATGCACGGTTCTCTACCACCAAAAACTCATCAGTATAAGCCTCTAACAGCTTTTTTGAGCTTTTGTATGATAGGCTTACCACCCTCGGGTTAACCACGTAGCATTTCTTTGAATTTTCGGATGTGCCGATAAAGTCCTCCTTAAATATCTCGTAGTTCTTTTTCCAGTCGGCATCCGTCATGATGACCACCTCGCGCAGCATCATTGATTTTTGGCGCAGATCGATATTTACGGTAAGTGTTTTATTGCTCACCATAATGGTTTGCACTTCCTCCTGATAGCCTACACTTGTTATAACTAACTGGTATTGGCCCGGCTTTACACCACGCAGCGTAAAGGTACCATCATCGGCAGAGGTGGTGCCAAAGGTGGCGTTGTTTAAAAACACACTGGCCTTTGCCATAGGTTGTTTGCCACCCGCAGTGGTTATTTTACCGGTAATGGTGCCATCCTGAGCTAATGCAGAGCCGCAAAACCCGATCAATAAAATAATGGTGAGGTATGTGGTAAAATACTTTAATCGCGCCATAAATAGGGAAATAACAACAGTGATGTTGCGATAACTATTGCGTTAATGGCGGCCAATGCGCCTATGTGCCCATAATTCAAACTACGATCCAACCCATCCATAGCGTTTTTACTGAACCGCACCAATATTAATATCACCGGGATAATGACCGGGAAACTTAGTATGGCCATCAGCGTACCATTATTGCCCGCTTTTGAGGCAATGGCCGATATCATTGTAAAAACGGTCGAGAAACTAATGCTGCCAATTATTACCGATGCAAAGTACAGCAAAGGATCGCCCACCACGTTTTTAAAGAACACCACGTAAACTAAAATAGCCAGCGTGCTTAGCAGCGCCATTAGCAGCATGTTATAGATTATTTTTGACAGGATAATTGCCTGCGGACTGGCAATGGAATAGTAATACAGCAAGCGCCCCCTGCTCTCTTGCACAAAGCTTTTGGCTATGGCATTTACTGATGCAAAAAGCATGATGATCCAGAACAGCACATTCCATACTATGGGGTAGCCGCTGCTGCCTGTAAAACCGGCGCTCAGGTTAAAGGCTATATAACAAACAAACACTGTTGATACCACATACAGCAGCACGCCGTTAAACGCGTATTTTGATCGCCACTCTAGCAATATCTCCTTTTTTAACAGGGTAAGCGTTTGGTTAATAAGTTCCATTGGCTGCAAATATAATAAGCGTGGGTTTGTGATTTGCTTTTGCGGCTATTTTTAAAAGCCCTAACTTTACAATTATGCCTGTGAATTTATTTTACCGCACACCACTGGGCGTTGCCCGTATTACTGATGATGATGGTTTTATCAGCGCCATATCTATTCGTGATGAGGAATTGGAGATCAATGAACCCGAAACCGAGTTACTTAAAACCGTGGCCACACAGTTTGATGAATACTTTGCAGGTAATAGGAAGGATTTTGATTTCCCGATTAAACAGGCGGGTACCGAGTTTCAGCAAAAGGTATGGGAGCAATTGTTAGAGATACCCTATGGTACCACTACCAGCTATGCTTCGCTATCAAATCAAATGAAAAACCCGCTTGCCATACGCGCGATCGCGTCAGCAAACGGGAAGAATAATTTATGGATAGTAGTACCCTGCCACCGTGTTATTGGTTCGGATGGTAGCTTAACCGGTTATGCCGGCGGACTATGGCGCAAGCAATGGTTGCTTGAGCACGAGGCCCGCATTGCCGGTACCGGGCAAACTAAACTGGCTTTTTAGCCGGGCTTTTCTTTAACAGCTTACTTATCTTTTCGTGCAATTGGTACGGCTGAAATGGTTTTGACAATACATCATCCATACCCGCGGCAAGCGCTTCCTTCTGCTCATAATCAAGCGTGGCGGCTGATAGTGATATGATCGGGATTGAGCGTTTTGGCCCTTCAAAATCCATCCTGATAGCTTTTGCCGCCTGGTAGCCGTCCATTTCGGGCATGTGCGTATCCATCAGTATCATATCGTAATCGCCTTGCTTTAGCTTATCAAGCACCTTACGGCCATTATCAACCACATCGGCGCTTACGTTCCAATCCTTCAGCAATTTGCTGATCATAAACTGGTTCACCATGTTATCCTCAGCAACCAATATGCTCACATTCTCAAAAGGCAACAAGTTTTCCGCAGGGCGGCGTACCTGCTTTTCTTTCGGCATTTCGGTTAGCGTGTACCAGTTAATGAACTTGAACTCGCTACCCTCGCCTACCTTGCTGCTCACCTGTAACTCACCGCCTTTCAATTCGGCAAGCTTTTTAACAATGGCCAGGCCAAGGCCCGTACCACCAAACTTGATCGAGGTATCATCCTCGGCCTGCTCAAACGAATCGAATATTTTTGAAAGGTGATTAGCCGCGATACCTATACCGCTATCGGCTATACAAAACTCAATTTTTGATTTGGTTGATGTTTTTTCGAGCACCTTAACACTTAGCCTTACAAAGCCACGCTCGGTAAACTTAATGGCGTTACTTAGCAGGTTCATCAGTATTTGGTTAAGGCGAAGCGAATCGGCCATGATATGCTCGGGCACATCAGGCGCCATATCAAATTCAAACTCGATATTTTTTTCATCGGCCTTAAACTTAAGCAAGCCGTATACTGATTTTACTATTTCGTGCAGATTGTTAGGGGCACGTATAATGCTGAATTTACCTGCCTCTATTTTTGATATATCGAGCACATCATTCACCACACCTAATAATGATTGTGACGACACCTCGAGCAAATTAAGCATGTTGATCTGCTGCTCATTCACTTCGGTTTTGCGCAACAGGTTGGTTATACCTAATATACCGTTAATAGGTGTACGTAACTCATGGCTCATGTTAGCCAAAAAGTTCTCCTTTATCTTTTTGCCCATCTCGGCAGCTTCCTTTGATTTGATTAGCTGCTGCTGGTAACTCTTTTGCGGCGAAACATCATTAATGTTCAGGAAAAGCATTTTGTTGCGGTATGATGCCCGGCACTCTCCCCAAATAACGTTCTTATTAAATGTTTCAAACTGGAATTCAAATACGGCGTAGGTAAGCCTGTCCTTGATCACCTCGGCCAGTTTTTGGCGAAATGCCGATTGGTCATTTTCAATTACCCTGTCAACTATGCTGGTATCAATAAGTTCAGCCGGTTTAAAGCCCAAAATCTGCTCGGCGGCAGGGTTCATGCTCATTATACGTAGGGTTTGCGCCTCTACGGTACAAATAATATCGGCAGAGTTTTTTACTACGGTAGCGTAGTTTTGCAATTCCTCATTCTTAAGCTTGATCTCCTCCTGCGAGCGAGCCAGCTGTATAAATGAATCAACCTTGGCTGATGTTATATACGGATCGAGTGGTTTATATAAATAATCAACCGCGCCTGCACCTAAACCTTTTACCACATATTTAGCCTCCTTTGATATCGCGGTAACAAATATTACCATAATATCGCGGGTACGAGGGTTTGATTTTAGCATTTCCACCAGTTCAAAGCCATCCATTTCGGGCATCTGCACGTCAACCAGGGCAATGGCAATAGCATTATCCCAGGCAATCTTCAGCGCCTCGTTGGGTGAAGTGGTCGAGTGTATCTTAATATCGTCGCGCTTAAGCAAAGCTTCGAGCGCTACAATATTTTCTTCTCTATCGTCAACAATAAGGATATTAACAGGGGTCATGCTAATTGTGTAAGAGGAATTTGTGGCTAAGTTCGTATTAAATGTATAATATCTTCTGTCTTTAGAATAAATTCTGCGGCATCCATATCAATGGCCGAGCGGGGCATCTCTGCCATTTCGGCCTCTTGTGGGTCCTGGGCTATGGTAAGCGAACCACTTTGCCGCAATTTCAGCAAACCCTCGGCACCATCCTGGTTGGCGCCCGAAAGCAGTATCGCGGCACATCGCCCGTTGAACACCTCGGCGGCGCTTTCAAAAGTTACATCAATTGAGGGTTTAGAATACCATACAGGCTCTGAAACATCAAGGCTAAAATACCCTTCTTTCTCAATTAATGTGTGGTAATTTGCAGGAGCTATATATATGGTGTTTTTTTTTAGCTCGTCTTTGTCTGCAATTTCCTTTAAGTATATACGAGAGTGCTCGGCAAAGAGTTTTTCTATTTCACTAAAAAAGTTCTTTTTACGGTGCATCACCAGTATAATTGTCTTATTAATATCGGCATTAATATTTTTAACTACCGAAAAGAATAGCTTGAACGAACCCGCCGAGCCACCAATCAGCACTATATCTGCTGCTTGCCAACGTTTCAATATTTGCGGATCAAGTGCCAATTTTCTGGTATATGTTTTCTTTGCCGTTTATCACTTTAAATTTCTTCCTGAACGTTTCTGAACGTATAGTTTCTTTTGAACCCAGGCACAAAAACCCGTGTGGTGCCAGGCTGTTGTAAAACAGGTCAAGTATACGTTCCTGCAAGGCATTATCAAAATAGATGAACACATTACGGCAGGTAATCAGCTGAAATTCATTAAAAACACCGTCAGACACCAGGTTATGCACCGAAAACAACGTATCCTGCTTTAACTCGCTGTGTATGGTGGCGGCATCATACATTACCGTAAAATGATCAGTTAATGATCCTTTCAAGGACGCCATCACATAATTCTCGGCGTAGCTCTTTATCTTTCTGAAACTATAAATTCCCTTGCGTGCTTCCTTTAACACCTCGGTATTTATATCGGTGCCGTAAATAAAACATTTATGCTTTATACCGGCCTCGCGCAACAGTATAGCCAGTGAGTACACCTCCTCGCCCGACGAGCATCCCGCCGTCCATATTTTTACATGCTGATAGGTTGACAGGTATGGTATAACCAATTCATTAACCGAGCGGTAAAAATTAGGATCACGAAACATCTCGGTAACGTTAACCGTAACTTCTTCCAAAAAATGCTGAAAAAAGCCATCCTCATTCACCAAACGGTGTTTCAGATCATAAAACGAGAGCTTTTTAAGGCTCATTATCCGGCTTACCCGCCTGGTAAGCGATGCCTTACCATAGTCGCTGAAATCAAACCCATGCACACCCTTTACCAGGCTGATCAGTTCACTTAATTCCTCGGGCGCTATTCCACTCAACTGTACCTTCATATTTTAGCTTTCGAGCCATAGTTGCATCAGGGATATCAATCTGTCCATATCAACCGGTTTGGTAATATAGTCGTTAGCTCCCGCGGCAATACACTTCTCACGATCATCCTTCATCGCCTTGGCTGTTAAAGCAATTACAGGCAACTTGGCCCATTTGTTTTGTTTACGTATCTGGCGGGTTGCCTCATAGCCATCCATTTTAGGCATCATGATGTCCATCAGCACCATATCAATATCAGGCACTTCGTCCAATTTGGTAAGTGCTTCTTCGCCATCATTGGCTATCTCCACGTTCATATCATAGCTTTGCAGCGCGCTGCTCAAGGCAAATATGTTACGCATATCGTCATCAACAATAAGTATCTTTTTATTTTTGATGATATCCTTACCTTTTGATATTGATTTGGCCTTCGGCGCGGTGCCGCTCTCCGTTTCGGTCTTTGATGATTCAGATATCTTGTTCAGGAACAGGTTTACCTCATCTATCAACCTATCCGACGATTTGTTGGTTTTGATAACCATGGCATTGGCATATTGCATCAATCGTGTAACTGATGTTTTATCCAGCTCCATAGCCGTGTTGATGATAACAGGCAATTCCAGGAATTTATCAACCGCTTTGATCTTATCTAACAGGTCGAGGCCTGAAATATCAGGCAGGTTCAAGTCAAGTATCACGCATTGGTACTCGTTCTCGTGCAACATTCTAAAGGCCGATTCGCCATCAAAAGCCTGATCAACTTCAATGCCTTGCGCCTCCATCATATCCTTTAAGGCCTGGCTTTGCGCCTGGTGATCCTCAACAAGTAATATTTGCTTGAATTTAGAGCCGCTTTGCTGCATAATATCTGTAAACAGCTTATCGAGCGCGTTGGTATCAATAGGCTTTTTCAGGAAGCTGATGGCACCCTCGCGGCGAACGCGGTTAGCGGCAGCCTCACCGGCCGACATCAGGTGCACGGGGATGTGCATGGTTTCCTCGTCGTGCTTAAGCTCGCGTAGTATTTGCCAGCCATCCTTACCCGGCAGCATAATATCCAGTATTACGGCATCGGGTTGATTTTCCTTGATGATATTAAAGGCATTGGTACCCTCATTCACCATGATTGATTTATAACCATGATCGCGCGAGTAATCCTTCAATATATCGGCAAAGTTCTTATCGTCCTCTACTATTACTACCAGTGGCTCAACATTCGGTTTTTTAGCGATCTGCGCGGCAGGTTTCAAAAACTCCTTCGGCGGCGTAAAGGTTTCAACGGTTGGCAGTACTTCCTCCTCGGTAGCAGCGGTTTGCGCAACCTCAAACGGAATGGTAAGCGTAAACTCACTACCCTGGCCCGGCTCGCTTTGCAGCGATATTTTACCACCAAGTAACGCTGCAAGCTCACGACTGATAGACAAGCCCAAACCTGTACCACCGTATTTGCGACTGGTTGAACCATCAGCCTGCTGGAATGCCTCGAAAATAAGTTTCTGCTTATCGGCAGGGATGCCTATACCGGTATCCTTAATATGGAAGCTGATGGTTTGCTCTAAGGTATTACCCGTAGCATTGATCATGATGCTGCCATTCTCCGGCGTGAACTTGAACGCGTTTGATAGCAGATTTTTAATGATCTGCTCAACACGTACCTTATCGGTAAATATGGTTTTTGGTATGTTGGCCGTGCTGTTGGTAGTGTAGCTTATCTTTTTATTAACAGCTACCTCGCCAAACATCATCTCCATATCCTTCAGTATGTCGGCCACCTTAACATGCTCGTTCTGCATTTCGAGCTTGCCCGATTCTATTTTCGACAGATCGAGAATATCATTGATCAGCGTTAACAGATCATTACCGGCGTTGAATATAACGCTGGCGTATTTAAGCTGATCCTCGCTCAGGTTTTCTGATTTATTATCTTTCAGGATACGCGCCAACACCAGGATACTGTTTAACGGCGTACGCAGCTCATGGCTCATGTTAGCCAAAAACTCCGATTTGTATTTGCCGGTAGTTTCCAGTTCTTCAACCTTAATGTTGATGGCCTGGCGGGCCTCCTCAATAGCCTGGTTCTTTTCTTCAAGCAAGCTGGCTTTTTCTTCCAGTTCGGCATTGATGGTGCGCAATTCTTCCTGTTGTACACGCAACTCCTCCTCTGATGCCTGCAGCATTTCGGTTTTGTTGAGCAACTCCTCGTTAGTAACGCGCATTTCCTCTTGTTGCGCTTCCAGTTCTTCGGCTTGTTGTTGAGTTTCCTCAAACAAGTCGTGCATTATGGTGCGCGCCTGGGCTGTATTTACGGCAATACCTACATCATTGGTAACTGTAAGCAAATAATCGCGAACAGCCTCGTGCATATCGCCCTGGTAAGCCAGTTCAATTATACCCTTCAGTTTTTTATCGTAAAAGAAAGGCAGAACAAAGCTATCAACAAGCTCATCAGCCACTATTGATGATGATAACTCAAGTTTGTTATTAAGCTTACCATTAATTAGTTTGGCTTTTTGCTCAACTGCAACCTGCCCCAACACACCCTCTGACAGGCGGATAGATTTCTTCAGCATATCCGGGTTATGGAACGCGTAAGAGCCGTAGAGATCAAGCCTGTCATCAGCCTCATTAAGCAGGTAGAAAGTACCTGTTAACGCCTGGGTATAATTACACAACTCGTTAATAACGTTTACAGCAAGTTCCTTTTCGCTTTGCTGACCCTGCATTTTTTCGTTCAGCTGGGCAATGCCGGTAAGCTGCCAATTCTTGGCTTCGTTTTCGCGCAGTACTTTTTCCAATTGTACATTGGCTTCGCTGATGTCCTGCTCAATTTTCTTTTGGCGGTTAAATGTGCCTTGTATGTAGTAAAACAGTACCACAAGTATGATCAGGAAAACAACCGAACCGGCAATGATAATGCTTATGGCCTGATTTGATGAAGCTATAGAAGCTTTTTTACGTATGTCAAGCAAACCATTTTCAGTGCTAACCATATCAGCCACTACTTTGCGTATCTGATCCATGTTAAGCTTGCCATTAAGCAACAAGTCTTTGGCTACCATATAATCTAAACCCTGCGTATCGCGGGTTTGAATATTGTTGGCCATAATGGTCAGCTGCGATGTAACAAGCTTATTTAAAGTATCAACCCTACGTAATTGCCCAGGATTATCCACCAACAAATCACTAAGATCGTACAAGCTTTTACGTACTTTGGGTACAGAAACATTGTAAGGATCAAGGAATTGCTTTTTGCCTGTAGCACAATAACCGCGCACGCCGGTTTCGCCATCTACAATGAATTGTAAAAGACCGGTGCTCGTTTTAATAACCTTTTGCGTATGATCAACACTTACGGTATCATCCTCTAAACGGTTGATACTATTGTATGACATTATTGATACTACAACAAGTAAAATAAATGAAACCGCGAAGCCGATAAGTACCTGCGTACGAAAAGTAAGTTTTACCATTGAAAGGTTTTATTTACTGCAAATATGTTTAAAAAAAGTTGACTGCTATTATACGCAAAACCTGCAAAAAAGGTTAATGCAAACAATCAAATTATATTGATTACGAAACAACCGCGTCGGCAGATTTTACAACAACCTGCTTCTTTGAAAATAGTATCGACAAGCACAACACCGCGCCGGTGAACAACACATACCAACCCCATTTAAATTTAATTTTTGAGGTTAAATAAGCGGCCGTTTTATTCATGTGCAAAAAATCAAACGAGGTGTGCACCTTTAAGTAAGCCCCCAGGTACAGCAAGGCTGCAAGGGCCACGATAGTCCATGCGGCTAAGCGGGCAATTTTAAGCTGATTGAACACCACGCCTATCATACCAATCACCGCCACGATCAAGATGACCATACCGAAGGGTTTGTTCATATCATAAACATTCATGCTAAACAGACCGAACGGGCGCAGCATGGGGCAATAGGTGGCCGCTATCACCATTATAAAACCAATAAGCGAAAGTAATGAGGGGATACGCATAAATTAATTTTCTATCGGGTTATTTCCATTTTATCGGCAAAGTGGGCACAGTAATCGCGCAAATCTTCAACAATGTTGGTTTCCCCTGTGGCACGCAAAAAGCTATCGCCCATGGTTTGCAGGGTTTCGTAGAAAAAGCGTTTCATTTCGTCAACCGGCATATCCTTGGTCCAAAGGTCAATACGCAGGGTGTTTTTAAAGCTTTGATCCCACAGGGCCAGCATCATTGATTTTACCGGAAGCGCCTCCTTATTGGTTGAATCGGTCGACTCCCAAAGGATGTTCTCAGGTACGTTATTATCATCAAGTTCAATAGTCAGTTTTATTTCGGCTTTTTTCATTTTTATATTTATTTAACAAGTAGTAACAGTATAATAATCAGCGCTATAAAGCTAAGTTCAATAGTCCATAGCGTGCGGGTTTCCTTAAAAAAGTTGCGGAAGGTAATATCCAGAAAGGCGATCACGAAGGCGAACAGTAAAAATATCCATACAATGGTACCGCTCCAGTTTTCGTACTGGCTGCCAGTTATGCTTGCGCCAAATATCCATATATAGCCCGCAAGCACAATTAAAAACGCCGAAGCGATGTTTAAAGGTGTTATCCTGAATTTCATCAGTGTTTATTTTCTTTTTGAAGATCGTTTGGTGCTTAATTTTTTGGCTACCCGCGGATTGCGCTTTGCCTTTTCGGCCTCGAATTTCTTTTTCTGGTTCAACGTTTTTTTCTCGTGGAAAGCCCCCTTAAAATCAGGGTTTTCACGACGCTTCTGCATATCGATCTCCTTGGCCTGATCCTGGCGCTCCTCGTACGGCGTTTCCTCCACAAATACATCTGTCGGGATAGCCAGCACAGGTATTTGCTGCCTGATCAGTTTCTCCGCCTTGCGGATATAATATTCTTCTGCCGGATTGCAAAACGTAATAGCCTCGCCCGATTGGTAAGCACGGCCGGTACGGCCTATACGGTGCACATAATCCTCAATAACTATCGGCACATCAAAGTTTATCACGTGGCTTACATCGTTCACATCAATACCACGGGCTGCCACATCAGTAGCTACCAGTATCTTCACCTCATCGGCACGGAAAGCATTGATAGAATTAATGCGTGTGTTTTGCCCTTTATTGGCATGCAACACCCTCACCTCATTCTCGCTATATTTTCTCGACAAAAACCTGAACACCCCCTCGGCCGAAGTACGTGTTTTGCAGAAGATGATCAACTTGGTGATCTCGCCGTCCTCCTCCAGTAATTTTTTAAGCAGGTTTATTTTGGTTTTGAGGTTGGGCACATAGTACAGCTTTTGGTTAACCGTTGCTGCCGGTGTGGCCTGCGGCGTAACCTCAACCACGGTTGGATGCTCCAAAAAGTTGGCCGATAGCTGGTGCACCTTGTCGGACATGGTGGCCGAGAATAGCAGGTTTTGCCTTTTGCGCGGCACTACCTCTAAAATGCGGTTAAGCTGCGGCATAAAGCCCATATCCATCATTTTATCGGCTTCATCCAACACCAAAACCTGTAAGCCCTTGGTAACAATATGGCCTGCCAGGTAAATATCCATAAAGCGGCCCGGTGTGGCCACAATAATATCAACGCCCTTGTTTATATTTTCTATTTGCGTTTTGGGGCCTAAGCCGCCATAAAGCACAACCACCCGTAAATCAGTATAAGTGGCAAAGGTTCTAACATTCTCCTCTATCTGTAAGGCCAGCTCGCGGGTAGGCGCTATGATCAGCGCGCGCGGGTCTTCACCCTGAGCATATTTCAGCTTCATGATGATGGGCAGCACATAGGCAGCCGTTTTACCTGTTCCGGTTTGGGCAATACCCATTACATCCTGCCCATTGGCAATGGGCGGAATAGCCTTTTGCTGTATGGGCGTAGGCTGCTCATAACCGGCATCGGCAATGGCATTTAGTATTTGCCGGTTAAACTTAAAATCATCAAACGTTTCTGCCATGGCGCAAAGATAGTTTTTTCTTTCAAGGTGCGCTTACCTGTATATTGCCCGGCAGCTATTTGATGGTATAATGATAAAAGGCCGTTTGTTCATCGGTATTTTGATATTTTAGGGAAATTTTCAGTCTGAGCAATTAAAACATGACCGATAAAGAAATAAAACCCTGGAAACTATTGAGCGAGCAGGATGTATCGCCCAGCCCCTGGTTCCCGATATTGAAACACAGCGTACAGTTAACCAACGGCAGCGTGGTTGATGATTATTATTTTTCGCCACTTGGCGATGTAGCGCAGGTATTAGCCATCACCAAAAACAACGAGGTAGTATTGGTTCGCCAGTACAAACACGCCCTCGGCCAGATATTGCTTGAGCTGCCCGGCGGCATGCAGCAAAAAAACAAAAGCATCATCGAATCAGCACTGAACGAACTGGAAGAAGAAACCGGCATCAAAGCTACCGCCGATCAGCTGATATCATTGGGCAAAATAGCCAACAACCCCACCAAACTAAAACAAATAACCTACGGCTTTATTTTGTTTGATGCCGAATTCAACTCCCAACAAAAGCTTGATTCTACCGAGGATATAGAGGTCCTCACCCTCCCCGCCCCCGAGGTTTTGCACAAAGCCATCGATGGTGATATTTGGGTTACTGATTCGCTGAACTTTATTTTGAAAGCAGCGTTGGCGTATCCGGATGTTTTTGGGTTGAGGGTATAGTTTGCGAAACCCCCTCCCTGCCCTCCCAAGGGAGGGAATTGTTACGTGATAGGTATTTTTAATTCCCTCCTTGGGGAGGGCAGGGAGGGGTTTCACTAAGTAGTTTAAAGTCCTCCCTCTCAACGAGGATTTAGGAGAAGTAAGAATTTAGGCTTGGTTTTAATATCTTTGCCGCATGGCATCTATCCTGATAAAAGCGGCGACCATTGTTAATGAGAATAAGCAATTCAATGGCGATATATTGATAAAAGACGGCTTTATTGAGCGCATTGATACAAGTATTGATGCTAAGGCCGATACCGAGATCAATGCCGAAGGATTGCATTTGCTGCCCGGCTGTATTGACGATCAGGTGCATTTTCGCGAGCCGGGGTTGACGCATAAAGCCAATATTTTTTCGGAATCGCGGGCGGCGGTAGCGGGTGGCATTACCTCATTTATGGAGATGCCCAATACAGTGCCGAATACGCTTACGCAGGAATTATTGGCCGATAAGTATGCCATCGCCAACAACAGCTCATTAGCAAACTACTCGTTTTTTATGGGTGCCAGCAATGATAATCTGGATGAGGTTTTGCGTACCGATGCCCGTAACGTCTGCGGTATCAAGGTATTCATGGGTTCATCAACAGGTAATATGTTGGTTGATAACCGTACCACGCTCGAAAATATATTTACCAACTCGCCGATGCTGATAGCTACGCATTGCGAGGATGAGGCTACCATTAGGCATAACCTCAACCATTATAAAATGACGCTGGGCGAAAACATACCCATAGCATTACACCCTATAATTCGTAGTGCCGAGGCTTGCTATTTGTCATCATCACTGGCGGTTGAGCTGGCTAAGAAACACGGTACCAGGCTGCATATTCTGCATATATCTACTGAGAAAGAAACCCGCCTTTTTGATAACAACATCCCGCTTGCGGATAAAAAGATTACAGCCGAAGCCTGTATACACCATATGTGGTTTAGCGATGCTGATTATGAAACAAAGGGCAACCTGATAAAATGGAACCCCGCCGTTAAAACCGCCGCCGACCGTGAAGGCATCCTTAAAGCGGTATTGGATGGCCGTATTGACGTAATAGCTACCGACCACGCCCCGCATACCATTGAGGAGAAAGCTCAACCTTACCTGCAAGCCCCATCAGGCGGGCCGTTGGTGCAGCATGCCTTAACGGCAATGCTTGAGCTTTACCATCAGGGTAAGATAACACTTGAACAAATAACAGAAAAAATGGCGCACAATGTGGCCACCTGTTTCCGTATTGACAGGCGCGGCTTTTTGCGCGAAGGCTACTGGGCCGATATGGTTTTGGTTGACCTGAACAAGCCGTGGCAGGTTGAAAAAGATAACATATTATACCAATGCGGCTGGAGCCCTTTTGAGGGAACTACCTTTAAGTCGAGCGTGGTGAACACTATAGTATCAGGTAACCTGGTTTGGGATAATGGTCATTTTGTTAATCACCACCTATCCGGTCAGCGCATGGCGTTTAATCCGCAGGCTTAATTTATTCTATCAGCTTTTTAAGCTCGGCCATCAGGGCTTGCCAGTTATGTTCGGAGTGTTCTTTTTTACCTTCGTCGGCAATATTTTCCTGCGTAATGGTTAAGTGCGTACCTCCGTTGTTATCATCCAGCCGATAGCTAACTACCTGGTAATTCTCGGGCACATCTTCCGTACCCGACATGCTGCTCCAATAGCTATACTTCACCAACTCGTTGGGGATAACCTCCAATACGGTACCTTTGTCTTTATAAACAACGCCGTCCCACTCCCCTGTCCAGATGATGGGGCTGCCGATAGTCCAGTCGGTAATAAGTTGGGTGCCGAAAAAGTATTGCTTTATTAATGCAGGATCGGTTAGCCCTTGCCAAACTTTATCTTTTGAGGCTGTAAAATCTACGGTGGTGGTTAGTGTAATGTCTGTCATGATGATGGGTGTACTCTTGGTGTGATATTTTATAACAGTTGAAATATTGTTTTGTGCAAAAAAACATCCACCGGGTGACAACCCTATGTCAGCAGCAACATTAAATCCCGAAAAAATTATTTTTTGACGATAGCCGAGGCGATCTCCTGAATACGCTCGTTCAAAACATCGGGCGTTATAATAGTTGCCAGATCGCCAAACATCATGAACCAGCGGGCAAAGCCTTCTATCGATGTAGTCAGGAAAGTCATCTCCCACTCATCGCCAACCTCCACTTCGGATACGAAACCGTTGTAGTATTTTTGATTGGTGAGATAATGGTACGTCTTTTTTTTCACCCGCATAATCACCGTTTCCAGTTTATGCTCGCGGGCGGTTTGGTCAATATAATCTTTCAGGGCCGGGTGTTGGTCTGAATATTCATCATCAGTAATATTTATACCTTTTATACGGTCGAGCCTAAAATCGCGGTAATCGCTGCGCATACGGCAATAGGCTATCAGGTGCCAGTAACTATCCAGGTAATAAATACCAACAGGCTCAACCATTCGGCTGGTTTGCTGTTGGCTGTGCATGGCAAAATAATCAAGCTTTAATACCCGCTTTTGCCCTATGGCACTCAGTATGGTTTGTATATGATCCTGATTATTAGCCCGGCGCTGGCTGTGGCTTTTGAGTACGGCAATGCTTCCATCCAGATCCTCCAACGTATTCTTTTCGGCGGTGCGTAATATGGCGCGTATCTTATCCATTGCCGAGCGGTGATAACTTGTGGTAGAGTTATCCGTCAGTTTTTCAATGAATTTTTCGGCGGTTAAAAAGGCTGTGGCTTCCTCTTTGGTAAACATTACAGGCGGCAGGCGGTAGCCGTCCATAATGGAGTAGCCTACTCCGGCCTCGCCCATTAATGGCACGCCTGCTTCTTCAAGCGTTTTAACATCACGGTAAACCGTACGCAGGCTGATGCCGAAACGCTCGGCAATGTCGGCAGCTTTTACCACCCTGCGCGATTGTAACTGGATCAATATGGCTGATATACGGTCGATACGGTTCATCGCACCGAAATTAAATAAAAAGCCTTGGCCAATGCACCGTTAACCGCTGCTTTTTACCAACAATTATACAGCGTAAAAAATCGCTTACATTTGTTAGCAGTAAGTTCGCTCTAACTTATTTTAACTATATTCAGCCATGTTATCTCGCCGAAAATTCATTAAACTATCGTCAGCAGGTGCCGCTTGCGCCTCAATATCAACAACTTTAGCTAAACCATTAAGCAGCGTTGCGCCAAAATTACCTGTAGTTATATCAACCTGGGACTTTGGCATTGCCGCCAACAAAGAGGCCTGGACCATTTTAGGCAAGGGCGGCCGCTCTCTTGATGCTGTTGAGGCGGGCGTAAAAATTCCGGAAGCAGATTTGACAAACCATACCGTTGGCCGTGCCGGTTATCCCGACCGCGACGGCCACGTTACGCTTGACGCTTGTATAATGGACGAGAAAGGCAATTGCGGCTCGGTAGCGGCTATGGAGTACATAGCTCACCCTATATCGGTAGCGCGCATGGTGATGGAAAAAACTCCGCACGTAATGCTGGTTGGCGAGGGTGCTACGCAATTCGCGGTGGAGCAGGGTTTAAAAAAGGAAAAACTGCTTACTGCCGAATCAGAAAAAGAATGGAAAAAATGGCTTGTAAAAAAACAGTACAAGCCGGTTATGAATATTGAGAACAGCAAAAAACCGGGCAACCAATACAACCACGATACCATTGGTATGCTTGCCATTGATGCCGACGGCAATATATCGGGCGCTTGTACTACCAGCGGCATGGCCTTTAAAATGCACGGCCGGGTTGGCGATAGCCCTATTATAGGCGCGGGCCTATATGTTGATAACGAGGTTGGCGGCGCTACATCAACCGGTGTTGGCGAGGAGGTGATACGAAATGTGGGCAGCTTTTTGGTGGTTGAACTAATGCGCCAGGGCTACTCGCCCGAGGCAGCTTGCAAAGAGGCCGTGATGCGCATCGTAAAAAAGAAACCTGATACCGCGAAAGAGATACAGGTAGGCTTTTTGGCCATCAACAAAAAAGGCGAATACGGCGCTTACGCGCTACAGGATGGCTTTAGCTTTGCCGTTTGCGATAATGAGCAGCAGGACAAACTTATTCAAGGTAAATATTACTACCCAAGTACTAATAACAAGTGATTATTTTATAGTACATTTATAGTTAAGCGAAACCCTAATGATATCACTTGAAGTTTGCGCCAACTCCACTGTTTCGGCAGTGGCGGCCCAGGATGGCGGCGCGGTACGTGTTGAACTGTGCGACAATTTAAGCGATGGCGGTACTACGCCCTCTGCCGGCCAAATTTTGTTAGCCCGAAAGCTGCTCCATATTAAAATTTATATATTGATCCGTCCGAGGGGCGGCGATTTTTTGTATAACGATCTGGAATTCGAGATCATGAAGGCCGACATACGCCATTGCGTTGAGGCTGGCTGCGATGGTGTGGTAATAGGCATGCTCACCCCTAACGGGCATGTTGATAAGCCTCGTTGTAAGGAACTGGTTGATATTGCCAAGCAATGGGGCCTGGGTGTAACCTTTCACCGGGCTATTGATATGGCCAATGATATTTATAAGGCTCTTGAGGATATTATTGAGATAGGTTGCGAACGTGTGCTAACATCGGGCGGTAAAACTACCGCCATTGAGGGGGCCAGTGTAATAGCCAGCCTGGTACAACAAGCCGCGGGGCGCATAAGCATTATGCCGGGCTGCGGTGTTGATGAAAACAACGTTAACGATATTGTACGGTTTACCGGGGCAAAAGAAGTACACTCAACCGCCAAAGCCAAAGTGAACAGTGAAATGCTCTACCATAATGAGCATATACTAATGGGCAGCAAAGATGCCGATGAATTCAGTGTGATACTTACCAGCGCCGACAGGGTGAAGAATATATTGGAAGCAGCGAACCAGGATCAGTAATTAGAAATTAGAGATTAGAGGTTAGTGATTGGTAATTAGCACTCACTGATCTCTAACCTCCACCCACAAATCTCTACTCCTAATATTCCAACGGAATAATAGGTTCCTTTTTATTCGTTGACATGATCATCATGGTATGGAATGTTTTAACCACACCTATGCGGCTAATTTTTTCCATGATCAATTGCTCGTACGATTTGATGTCGCGCACGTAAACCTTCAGCAAAAAGTCGCACTGGCCGGTTACGTGGTGGCATTCGGTTACTTCCTTAATGCTTTTAATTTCCTCTAAAAACACCTGTATGGTGTTGCTCTTATGAAAATCGAGCGATACCTGTATAAAGGTTTTTATACCAAGGCCAAGCTTTTCCTCATCAACCAAAGCATGATAGCTTTTGATGTAGTGCGAGTTTTCGAGTTTGCGCACACGCTCTAATGTAGGCGCGGGCGAAAGCCCTATCTCGTTTGAAAGCTGAAGATTGGTAATTCTACCGTTCTCCTGTAATATCTTTAATATCTGAAGATCTATTTTATCTAATTCGGCGGCCATGGTGCTACAAATATATACTATAAAAATATTAGCAAAATAATATTTTTATAACGCGCAGTCATTCAAAAGTATATTTTATTGCATTTTTAGTCTTATCTAATTTTTTTTATTAGATTTGAGAAAATATACTTATTAAAAACATCAGCTTTTGTTTAACGTTTACAAAAGCGAAAAAGATACGGGAGCCACAAAATTTAATTATGGATGCCAGGCACAGCGAATCATTAAGCAATGTACACGGAACGGTAAATACTGAACACAGAACAGGCTGGCGAAAGATATTCGCTTTTTTAGGCCCCGCCTACCTGGTAAGCGTTGGCTATATGGACCCGGGCAACTGGGCAACTGATATTGCCGGTGGTAGCGCCTTTGGTTACCGTTTAATTTGGGTACTGCTGGCCTCAAACTTAATAGCTTTACTACTACAATCATTAAGCGCGCGTTTGGGTATCGTTCGCGGGCTCGATCTGGCGCAGGCCTCAAAAAATGCTTATCCCCGCTTTGTTAATTTTTGCCTTTACATTTTAGCGCAAATAGCCATTGTGGCTTGTGATCTGGCGGAGATAATCGGTATGGCCATTGGTCTTAACCTGTTGTTTGATCTGCCCATGATATGGGGCGTGCTACTCACCATAACCGATACCGTGCTGCTGCTTTTTTTAATGAACAAAGGCATGCGCAAACTGGAAGCCTTTATAGTTTCCATGATATCAGTGATCGGGCTGGCATTCCTTACAGAGATGTTTATTGTTAAGCCCGATGTGGTAGAGATAGCCAAAGGCTTTATCCCGAATAATTTGTTTAAGGATGATGCCGTGAGCCATAAAATGCTTTACATAGCCATTGGTATTATTGGCGCTACGGTGATGCCGCATAATTTATATCTGCATTCATCCTTAGTACAAACCCGTAAAATAACCCGCAATAAGGATGGTATTAAGGCTGCGCTGAAATTCAACATGTTTGATACGGTGATAGCCCTTAACCTCGCCTTTTTGGTGAACGCCGCCATATTGATACTTGCTGCCGGAGCATTTTTCAAGAACGGGTATTTTGAGGTTGCCGAGATACAGGATGCCTACAAACTGCTTGAACATATATTTGGTAAAATAGCCCCGGTGTTGTTCGCGGTGGCGTTGATAGCATCCGGACAAAGCTCAACGGTTACAGGTACGTTGGCCGGACAGATCATTATGGAAGGGCACATTAACCTGCGTATTGAGCCCTGGATGCGCCGTTTGCTTACCCGCCTGCTGGCCATATTACCGGCAGTGTTTACCATACTTTATTTTGGTGAGAATGCACTAAGCGACCTGCTGATATTAAGCCAGGTGGTATTGAGTTTGCAGCTGGGTTTCGCTATTATTCCGCTGATACACTTTACGTCAGACAAAACTAAGATGCATGGCTTCGCCATTGGCCCTATCGCTAAAATAGCCGCCTGGATAAGCGCTGTGCTGATAGTTGGCTTGAATGTAAAGCTGGTTATCGACCAAATAAACGATTGGATAAGCGGCTACCCAAATGCCCGTGTAGAGATATACGCCATTGTTGTACCGCTGGTGATAGCTGTGGGCGCTTTGCTTATTTATATATTCATCAGGCCCCTGCTGTTCAGGTTAAAGGAACGCCCTACCCGTGTACCGCACGGCGAGGCCACCGCCATTGGCGATATTAGCCCTATACTTTATAAAACTATTGCCATCACCATTGATTTTAGCGCGAATGATCGTAACTCCATACGCCATGCCATTATGCAGGGCGGCAAGGGTGCAACTTACACGCTGATACACGTGGTTGAAACCGCCGCTGCCCGCTATCATGAAACTGAGGTAATGGACCGTGAAACACAAAGTGACGTAAAGAACCTGGACATGTATGTTGATGACCTTAAAACAATGGGATATGATGCACATGGCCAAATTGGTTACGGCATACCGGCAAAGGCTATCGCCAAGATAGTGAACGATCAGGGTATTGATTTTATGGTGATGGGATCGCACGGGCACCGGGTATTGAAGGATCTGATCTTCGGCACAACGGTGAACACCGTAAGGCACATGGTAAATGTTCCGGTGCTGGTTGTTAAGCCTCAAGCAAAATAATTTGCATATTTGCACCCGTTTAGGATCATGAGTCAGGATAAAATCTACATAAAAAACAAAAAGGCCTACTTTGAATACCACATACTGGATAAGTATGTAGCCGGTATTCAACTGCTGGGTACCGAAATAAAATCAATTCGCCAGGGCAAAGCCAATATTAACGATGCCTTTTGCAGTTTTATTAACGGGCAGCTATACGTGCGTAATCTGCATATATCGGAGTATTCGTTCGGTTCGTTCTACAATCACGAAGCTAAGCGCGACCGTGTGTTGCTGCTAAATAAAAAGGAATTAAAGAAACTACTTACCAAAGGCGAAGAAAGAGGCTTTACCATAATACCGCTGGCCTTATTCATCAGCGAACGTGGTTTTGCCAAGCTGGAGATAGCCCTTGCCCAAGGTAAAAAAGACTTCGACAAACGCGAAACCATGAAAGAGCGCGACAGCAAACGCGAACTGGATAGGGTAATGAAGCAGTAACCGCCCCTTCCGTCCCCTAAAGGGGAAACTTTTTGAATGTTATAGAATAGATTTGCTACTCCCCTTTAGGGGCTGGGGGCTCCTACCAAGCCTTATCTCCCACCAGGGGCACAAACCTAAAGGTATCAAGTACTACTTTTTCGTAATCGTGTTCGCCAACTTTTAGGATGGTAACCATTTGCTGCGAGTTTTCATCGCCTACGGGGATCACTAATATGCCGCCTATTTTGAGTTGTTGCAGCAATACATCAGGCACGGTTGGCGCGCCTGCGGTCACTATAATTTTATCGTATGGGGCCTGTTCGGGTATGCCCTTTGAGCCATCGCCTAAAAAAAAGTTGGGTTTGTAACCCAAGCGTGTAAGTCCGTCAACCGTACGTTCGTACAGGGCCTGCTGGCGTTCAATCGTGTAAACCTTAGCGCCAAGCTTTAATAATATACAGGTTTGGTAACCGCTGCCGGTGCCAATTTCAAGCACCTTATCGCCCTTATGAATGTGCAGCAGCTGACTTTGATAGGCAACCGTATAAGGCTGCGATATGGTTTGCCCCTCACCTATCGGGAAGGCGATATCCTTGTAGGCCTGGTTCCAAAAGGTTTCGTCGAAAAAGAAATGACGGGGAACCTCCCACATGGCATTCAGCACATTTTCGTCTTCAATGCCCTTCTTTTTTAAAAGTTCTATCAACCGCTTGCGCGCACCCTTTTCACGATAGTTATCAATACTCTTGTAGGCCATTTGATGCCAAAGTTAGCTAAAAAGTGTGGGGTTACCACGCTGCAAACGGTCAATACAGGGCTTGTATAATTTATCTGTTTGTGTAGCATTAGGTTAAAATTGCTCGTACGGGCAGGTAAATACAATGGCATGAAAACAACTTTAAAACCTAACACCCTATTTACAGCCCTGCTTGTTGCGCTTTCTTTTGCCGTAGCATCATGCAAAAAGGATAAAAACGCGAAAGAAGCAGAGGGCATCATCATGAATACCGGCACACCCGCCGCGGATGGTTGCGGCTGGCTGATACAAATGAACAATGTAATGTATAGCCCTGATAACTTACCGGCAAGCTTTATGCAGGATAGCATGCAGGTTAAGGTAACCTACAACACGCTTACAACCCGGTTTAGTTGCGGTATGATAGCCGGCAATGGTTTCCCACAGATACATCTGACCAACATTCGGAAAAAATAAAAATATTAGTACGGGTCAACATCGGGCTGTACAATACTGCCCTTGCTTAGCTTAGTGGTTTGGAATTGGGTGATCACATCCCGAATTACAGCCTTAGCTTTGTTTATAGAGATGCCATCCTTTTCGAACTTAAGCATGATGCTCTTGATATAATAATTACGTATACGGCTCACCAATGGCGCTTCGGGGCCTATCACCCTATCGCCAAATTGCTTGCGTAACTCATTAGCCAGGTATACGGCCTGATTGTACAGCGCATCCGGATCTTTATGTTTAATATCGAGATTGATGATGCGGTAATATGGCGGATATTTAAAGCTGCGGCGCTCCTCCATTTCGGTAAAATAAAGGTCGTGGTAATCATTTTCAATTACCTGCTTAATTACCCTATGACCAACATCATAAGTTTGTATCACCACCTTACCACGCTTACCACGCCTGCCTGCCCTGCCGCTTACCTGCGATAGCATTTGATAACTGCGCTCATTAGCCCGGTAATCAGGAAATTTCAGTAAGCTATCCGCATTAATAATACCTATTACGGTAACATCGGCAAAATCAAGGCCCTTCGCTACCATTTGCGTACCTACCAATACATCTATCTTCTTTTCTTCCAAACTGTTCAGGATATTTTGCAGCGCATTGCGCGAGCGGGTGGTATCCATATCCATACGGGCGAGGCGGGCATCGGGCAATAAAACGCTCAACTCATCTTCAATCTTTTCGGTACCAAAGCCTTTATACTCCATATGCGTAGAGCCGCAAGCCGGGCATACATTGGGCGAATCCTCTTTATAACCACAATAGTGGCAATGCAGCTTACCACTGCTTTTATGGTAGGTAAGGCTCACATCGCAATTAATGCACTTGGGCGTATGCGCGCAGGTACGGCACATCAGCAAGGGCGCGTAGCCCCTGCGGTTTTGAAACAGGATCACCTGCTCCTTATTGATGATGGCCTGCTGCATATCCTTCATCAGCACGCTGGTAAAGTGCGATTGTATAGTTTTTTGGCGGGTTTCGTCGGCTATGCTCACCACCTCAATATCGGGCAGTTCAACACCGCCGTAGCGTTGCACCAGTTCGGTTAAGCCGTATTTATGCACACGGGCATTAAAGTAACTCTCGAACGATGGTGTGGCCGACCCTAACAAAACCTTACCCTTATACATGGCCGATAGGTAAATGGCTACATCGCGGGCGTTGTAGCGTGGGGCCGGGTCAAACTGTTTGTATGATGTTTCGTGCTCTTCATCAACAATGATCAGGCCCAGATCATCAAACGGCAAAAACACTGATGAACGCGCGCCTAATATCACGCGGTAATCGCCATTCAAAACCTTTTGCCAAACCTCGGCACGCTCGTTATCATTAAACTTAGAATGATATACACCTATGTTATTACCAAAATAAGCACGCAAACGTTCGATGATGTGCGTTGTAAGTGCGATTTCGGGCAGCAGATATAGCACCTGCCTGCCGCTGTTTATCATCTCCTCTATCAGCCTTACATAAATTTGTGTTTTGCCTGATGAGGTTACGCCGTAAAGCAATACGGTATCCTTATCATCAAACTGCCGCTGTATATCGGTAAGCGCGGTTTGCTGCTGCTCGCTCAGGTCGAATATGCCGGTATCGTTCTCCTCCTCGTAATGCAGGCGACTAACATTTTTGTCCTCGGCAATAAATATTTCTTTCTCTATCAGCGCCTTTATAGCCGCCGCCCCTGCCCCGCTCTCCTCGGTAATATCATTCTTCGACACCGCCTTTTGGTAACGTGCCAACTTCATGTAAGCCAGCAGTGCATCGGCCTGTTTTGGGGCACGCTCTAAAATATTGAACAGCTCGCGCAGGTTATCCTGATTATGATATACCGGGTTAAGCGTAATAAAGGTACGCTTACGGGGTTTATACCTGTCGCTCACCTCCTCAGATATATTGATGATGTTCTTCTCGAACATCCCCTTCAATATCGGCATCACTGTTTTTTGGCCCAGCAGCTTGGCAATATCGCTCACGGTAAGCTCAGGTTGCAGATCGAGCGCTTCGGCTATCAGAAACTCCTTATCGTGCAGTGTGGCCCGGTCTATCGGGAAGTCCTTGTTCAGTACTATTTTGGTTTCGCTGGCCAGCTTTAATGCCGATGGCAGGGCGGCGTTCATTACCTCGCCCACATTACACATATAGTAATCGGCTATCCATTGCCAAAGCTGTAGCTGGTACGGGGTAACTATAGGCTGATCATCCAATACCTCAAGCAGATATTTGGCCTCATATTTTTCGGGCGCTTGCGTGCCGATAGAGGCTACAATGGCCGTATATAACTTGCTTTTGCCAAACTGCACCACCACCCGTTTGCCAATGGCAACGGCATCATTCATTTCAAAGGGCACGCGATAGGTATAGTTTTTGGCTATGGCCAAGGGCAAAATAACCTCAACAAAAAGCGTTTTCCTTACGGATGTATCTGATGATGCGAACTCGAGCATGTAGTAATATTAACGATTACGTAAGGCGGCCAGTGCAAGGCATACCCAACCGGCAATAAATAACAAACCACCAACAGGTGTTACAGGGCCAAGCGCGCTTAACCAGCCCCAGCCTAACAGCTCGCGGCATGATAGCAGATACAACGAGCCCGAAAATAAAATGATGCCCAATGTAAATAAATAATAGCTTGCCGCAATTAATTTGTTTTTAAAGCGTGTAAATGTAGATAGAAACAGCAAAGCGAATACATGGTAAAAGTTATACTGAACACCGGTTTGCCATACTTCGAGCTGACGTTCAGCTATTAAGGCGCGTAAACCATGCGCGCCAAACGCACCAAGTATAACCGCTATAGCACCAAATATTGCTGCTGTGAATATGATTTGTTTATTCATTGAAAGATAAAAAGACTAAGTTAGGGTAATTTTGGAAAGTAAACGTTTAACGCACTGCCATAATTTACATAACTTGCGAGTGCAAACATATAAATGAAACGGATAATTTTTATTACGGTTATTTTGCTTGTTGCGTGCGGCTATATTACGGTAGCATATTTCAAGAACCTAAACCCGCCCGGACAGCATATAAGCCAGGTAATGCGCAGCATACCTGCCAATGCCGCAATGGTATTTGAATTTCCGAACGACAGGAGCTTTTACGAGATATTTAAGAATAACAAACTACTGGCGGCCGTATCAGGCAAAGAAAACCTGGACGAGCTCGATACCCTGCGCACAGCCTTAGCCGCTTATACTAACAGCGAGGGTTTGTTTAACGGGCAGCACATATTTGTATCGGTACATCCATCAGATACCGGCACATCGCTACTGCTTACAGCCGTGGCACCCAAAGGCTTTAACCTGAACAGCTTTAAACAGGTAGAGAAAAGCGGCAAACTGCTGCTATCGCCATATAATGTGGGTAAGCATAAAGGTTATGCCATCTATATAAAGGATATCAAAAAACGTTTCTATATATTAAGCAAAGGGCATAACATATTTTCGGGCAGTTTTTCGAAGGATCTGATGCAGACTGCCGCTAATTATGAGGCCGAGAGAACTGATTACGCGCTTTCGCCTGCGCAGCAAAATAACAACTCGCTGGCTAACCTATACGTTAATTATCAGCAGTTTAACCCGCTGCTTAAAAGCTATTTTACCAATATCAATAATCTGCCTGCCGATCTGTATGGCTTTGCCTCAACGGCTATACTCAGCCTTAATTACAAAAGCGACGCGCTGATGTTCAACGGTACATCAACACTGATACCGGGTGGAAAGCACAGTTATTTAAACGTATTCATCAACCAAAAACCGGTTGATAATCATTTAAAAAACATACTGCCCTCAACAACGGCATATTATAGCAGCTTCGCGCTATCAAACACGCAGCAATTTTTTACCGATCTGGATAAGTGGCAGCAAAATACCGGCATCAGCAAAAAAGAAAGCACCCTGTATGCCAACATTAAGAACGAAACCGGTGTAAACATAAAGCAGGCCTTTAACGGCTTGGCAAGTAATGAATTCGCGGTGCTAACCACCCGCTTTCAGGAAAAGCTGGCCATTGTGGCCTTAAAGGACGGATCAAAATTACTACCCCATTTCATGAACATCAGCTCGGGCATGAGCGATAACAGCGGCCGTTTAAATTACGACAGGCTGATGTATTATTTGCTGGGAGATGCTTTTGGCAGTTTCCGCAAACCTTTTTTTATGATAGTTGATAACTACCTGATTTTAGCTAACACATACAAAGAGGTTGAAAGCTACTACGAGAGCTACATGAACCGCAAGTTTTTGGCCAAGGCCGATGATTATACCAGCTTTGATAACCTGATGACACAGCGCAGCAACATTTGCTATTTTGTGCACAGCAAAAATGCACGGTACGTTTTCAGGCGCGATATGCGTAAGGAAACCTATAAATCATTCAACGAAAATGAGCCCGGCTGGCAGGATGTTTACGGTGCATCGTACCAGTTAACAGCCGCTCAAAACAGCTTCTATACTAACTTCTGCATAGGCTCAATTGCCCAAAAGGATGAGGAGCAACCGCTGGCATCAAACTAATAACTATTTTATAAATTAAACAACTATACTTACAAATTAGCGTTTAGAGAGAGGCGGTCTGCGTACTGCCAAAAATGCACCAAAGCTATTTATGAAGAAAATTCTACTACTGTTACTACTGTTATCCCCATTATTTGCAGCGGCACAGCAGTTTTCACAATATAACACCGAAACTCTTTTTGATTCGTTCGAGAACCCATCGCAGCGCTCGTTCATCCGCGATTCGAGCTATAACATGGCATCTAACTTTTTGATACCCAACTTTGGGGCTTATGCTGTTTTAACCGGTAACGCGCAGCGATCAATACAAAGCCGTTTGTTTGATAACCGCTACAGCAACAGCCAGCTTGATATAGGCAGCGGCAGGCTAAACCGCGTTTTAAGCAATGCCGGTATTTACTGGGCCATGTTTAAATGGTATGCCGGTCAAAAAGGTGATAAGGAGATGGGCTTATCCTTTAAAACAAACGTTGAAGCCAGCGGCGATATTACAGATGAATCCATAGCACTGTTCAACGGCTCGGCCAATTTTCCGCGCGATACTTATAATAATTTATTCAACAGCAATGGCTACTATCAAACCTACCATCAATTAGGTTTTTCATACCGTGAAAAACTTGATAAGCGTACCGCCTTTGGTTTCAAGGTAAACTTTTTGATGGGTTTGCAATACCAGGAACTTTTGGTTAACCGCTCAAACATCACCTTTAACAGGGCTGCCGACCAGGCTATACTTTTTCTTGATGGCTTGTACTATGTAAGCGAAAGCGGCGGCGAAGGCGGCTCGGGCGCTATTGTACCAAGCTTGAGTAATCCGGGTGCTTCGGTATCCATAGGCGGATCGCACATTACCGAGGATGGTTTTAAGATACAGGCCAACGTTAAAGATCTGGGTTTTATACATTGGAGCGGTGGCTCCGAAAGCTACCGTGTGCTGGGTACTACCACGCTTAGCGATCTTTCACAGCCCTGGCGCGAGGATAGCGTAAAAACACAACTATCGCGCTTTTTGCAGGCTGGCCACAGAAGCCGTGGCTCATTCACCACCCCCACCAATGGTTTGGCGGAGCTAAGTGTTGCCAAAAGATACTATTTAAATTACGACCAAACATTCAGCATGTTGCCAACGCTTATTGTACAAAAGCAATTGTTTTATCAGGGACTTACCGGGGCTTTGGTTGATCATTTCCAGTACAATAAATTCACCGTTACGGCAACGGCATCATACAATGATCTGCGCCTATTCAACTTTGGCGGACAGGTGATGTATAAATCGCCCAATGCGGAGTTTTATATCGGATCGGAAAGATTACTGCCAAGCGGACGTATTGCCTTACGACGCACCGGCTATGATGCACCCTACACCGGCGCGGATGTATTTTTAGGTTTCTCGCTAAAATTTGGCCGACCAATTGAAAGCCCGATGAATGCCAGCTACATACCAATGGGCGATAATGAAAAAGGCTTCTTCGGCCGTTTCTTTGATAAGATATTCGGTAAGCGTAAGGGTGGCGGCGAGTTATAATGCCTTTTTACCGGCAATAAAATCTTTCAGATAAAAAGGCTCGTAATAAGCCACATCCTCAAACTGCCCGGCGGTAAATTTTTGCAATGCTGTTTTGGTAAGATACGCCGCTGAGTTAATAAATTCCGGAATTATAATCGCGTTAGGGTGCGTCAGCACATCCTGAAACTTGGGAGCGCCATCGCCAAAAAATATCACTTTGTTGTTAGCCAATTCATCAGCATAACTACCGGCGTCAATTATTTCGGCAGAAGTTTCTTTAAGTCGATTACCCTCGGCATCAAAAATGGCGGTATATACCTCCATACGGCGGGCATCAATCATTGGGCACAACAATGTACCGGGAATAATTTCGGCTACTCCTGAACCAATGAAACCTTGTGCCATGGCCTCTAAGGTTTCAACAGCTATTAACGGCTTATCCATCGCGAAGCATAAACCCTTAGCGGTTGAAATACCTATACGCAAACCGGTATATGAGCCCGGCCCGGCGCTAACGGCAATGGCATCAAGCGCGTTGTAATCAATGCTTGCCTCTTTAAGCAATTCATCAATATACAGCGTGATCACCTCGGCATGTATGTTGCGCTGGTTTATGGTTTTTACCGCTGTTACCTCGCCGTTTACCGCAAGGGCTACAGAACAGGCAGTGGTAGCGGTTTCAATTTGCAATATGGTATTCATAGAAAATATGTCAGATCAATCAGGTACCGGGTCGTGCCCGTGGCCCCCCCATGGATTGCACCGTGCAATGCGCTTCAAAGTTAACCATCCGCCTTTAAAAGCGCCATGTTTTTTTACAGCTTCAATACCGTATTGCGAACAACTTGGCGTGTAACGGCAGGCGGCACCAAACAAAGGCGACAATAAATACTGGTAAATGCGAATAAGCAGGATAAAGAACGCGCCTATAATACGCTTAAATATATCTGCCAGCCATTTCATTTGAGCACCTCGCCGCTTAGTTGCGCAAAAAGTTTGATCATCTTTTTTTCAATAAACGGATATTCGGCAATTTCCTTGCCTATATAGGTTAATGAAAGCGCTATGCTGTGGCCCGATAGCTGGCTGTAAAGCAGTTGTTGTTTATACAGGCGGTATGCCTCGCGCGAACGGCGTTTTAAGGTATTACGGTCAACTGCCTTTTTAAACCGCTTTTTAGGGACGGAAAAAAGCACTTGTACGGGTACAGTTGCCGCATCATCAGCAGCAACAGGCATCCACGAAACCTTGAAGGGATAACATAAAAAAGAAGAACCATTATGATACAAGCCGGCAATGAGCCGTTTATTACATAATCGTTCTTCTTTTTTAAAAGTATACATAGTTGCAGGGGTTCAACCAATAAATTACAATACGGTTTGGCCCGGGTAACCGCAACTTGTGGAAACCGGAAATTAAGCTTTGTGACGACGCTCGTCAGACACGCTTAATCTTTTTCTGCCTTTAGCTCTTCTTGAAGCTAAAACCCTTCTGCCGTTAGCAGTTGACATACGCTCACGGAAACCGTGTTTATTTCTTCTTTTTCTTTGAGATGGCTGAAACGTTCTTTTCATCGCTGTATATTGTTATTCGTCGTTATATCGTTTTTAAAAACAAGAGCGCAAATGTAGTGCTTTTTTTGTTTTAATCAAACTCCCTGTTAACTAATATTTATAGTATTGCGCCGGTATTTATCAACATATACACAATCAGGCCGATTTACGGGCCAATATATCGCGAATTTCAGCTAACAAAACTTCCTCTTTTGTTGGTGCAGGTGGCGTTGCCGGTGCTGCTTCCTCTTTCTTTTTAAAGCGGTTTATCAGCCTGATGATCATAAATAAGGCAAGGGCTATAATTATAAATGATATTACCTGCGATATAAAATTGCCGTATTTAATGGCTGTACCAGGCACAACCAACTCGCTGAGGTTGGTTAGGTTAGCGGCTTTTAACGCCGGAGTTAATATAGCCGGGGTTAAAATATCCTCAACTAACGAACTCACAATTTTACCAAATGCCGCGCCGATGATAACACCCACCGCCAGATCGACAACGTTGCCACGCATGGCGAAGTCTTTAAATTCTTTTGCAAAGCCCATATATTCAAAAATTTAAGTTTCACTAAAGGTAAAAAATAATACCGTGTTAAAACAAATGTATTCGTTTAGCATTTTACATTCATTATTCGTCAATAACATAACTTATTTTAAAGTTCTGCCTATTTGATGTAATTTTGGTCTTACTTTACTATGCTAAAACAAAATCTTCAACAAAAGCTATTACAAAAGCTATCGCCGCAGCAAATACAATTTATAAAATTGTTGCAGGTGCCAACCGTATCTTTAGATACCCGTATTAAAGAAGAACTGGAAGAAAACCCGGCGCTTGAAGATTTTAGCCTTACCCTTAGCGAACCCGAAGAACAATATCCCGACCGCGATCCTGACGACGACTACAACAGCTCGGATAATGAAGGCGGCGAGGCCGATGAGTTTAATATAGATGATTATTTGCAGGATGACAGCGTGAACGATTACGGATCGCGCTATGATCAGAATGGTGATGATGAGGAAGATAAGAAGGAAATGCCTATCGCCATTCAAAGCTCGTTTATTGAGAACCTGCAAGCGCAGCTGGATCTGCTCCTACTATCGGACAAGGATTTTATGATAGGTAAGCAGATCATCGGCAGTTTAGATGACGATGGTTACCTGCGCCGCCCGATCATGTCACTTACGGATGACCTGGCCTTCTCGGCAAATGTATTGGCCGAGGACGAGGAAGTGGAGGACATGCTGAAGGTGATACAAACTTTTGACCCTCCGGGTGTAGCCGCCCGTACCCTACAGGAGTGCCTGCTGATACAACTGCGTAAAAAGGACGCTAACGACCCTATTGTAAAGAAAGCCATAGTAGTTGTTGAGAATTACCTGGATGAGTTTACACGCAAGCATTACGACAAACTGGAGCGCTCGCTGAATATGAATTCGAATGAGTTGCGTGCTGTGGTTGGCGAAATATTAAAGCTTAACCCTAAGCCCGGCGACGCGAGCGAGGTTAACACCAAGCAGTTGCAGGTAATACCTGATTTTCATATCACCAATAACGACGGTGTGCTGATACTTACCCTGAATGCCAAGAACGCGCCTGAACTAAAGGTAAGCCGATCGTACCAGGAGATGTTTCAGCATTACGATAAGGCATCGCAAAAGGATAAGAAACTTAAGGAGGCTGTTCAATTTGTTAAGCAAAAGCTCGATTCGGCCAAATGGTTTATTGATGCCATTAAGCAGCGCCAGCAAACCCTGCTTAAAACCATGAACGCCATTATGCAATACCAGTACGATTTCTTCCTGACCGGCGATGACAAAAACCTGCGCCCGATGATATTGAAGGATATTGCCGATAAGATCAACATGGATATATCTACCGTATCGCGTGTGGCTAACTCCAAATACGTACAAACCGAGCATGGTACCTTCCTGCTAAAATCATTCTTCTCTGAGGCGATACAAACCGAAAGCGGTGAAGAAGTATCAAACAAAGAGGTGAAGAAGATACTGGAAGAACACATCGGCAAGGAAGACAAACGCCACCCACTGGCCGATGAAAAGCTTACCGAGATTTTAAAAGATGCCGGTTACAATATTGCCCGCCGTACCGTTGCCAAATACCGCGAGCAAATGAACATCCCGGTAGCAAGGTTACGTAAGGAGCTTTAATCCGTTTTATTTTAATAGCGTAATATATCCGCTGTAGGGCTTACTGCCATCCTTCAGATCGATGGTGTAATAGTAAGTACCTGCCGGTAGCTGGTTGCCATTCATGGTACCGTTCCATGCGGTAGTATATCCTTCTGATGTGTATACCTTGGCCCCGTTGCGGTTAACCACGGTAACCACACAATCCGGAAAGCTTTGCAGCAGATCAATATTCCAGGTATCATTTATACCATCGCCATTAGGAGTAAAGGTATTGGGGATGATGAGCTGTTTATTCACCTTAACATTCACGGTTTGGGTGATGCTACACGCTGCTGATGTAACAGTTAAACTATAACTCATATCACTACCTAAAGTGATATTTGGGTTCAATACATCATCCCGATCAAGCCCGGTTGAGGGGGTCCACTTATAGGTTAGGTTATCGCCCGTAGCTTGCAGATCAGCTTTCTTAGGCCGATCGGCAAATACATTCACTACAGCAGGTATTGTAACTTCAGGTATCTTACTCACTGTAACCTCAAAGGTTTTTACAGCGGGGCAGCCGTTATTTGACTGAAAAGTATGAGACAAGCTATGCACCCCTACTCCTGCCCCGGCAGGGTTAAACAAACCATCAGCCGAAATACCTATACCCGCGAATGTACCGGCACCGTCTACACCATTAGCATCAGCGGTGAATTGTACCGGCCCGCTATCCTCGCATATCACAAAGCCTGATGGTGAGGCAATATCTATCTGTGGCTGGGCATACAGCGTTATATCCTGCTCGTACTGCTTACTACAAGTTTGTCCTGAGTAAACAACCAAACGCACCCGTACAGTTTTAGTAGCTGGAGTATAAAAAGGCTCGTACAAATGCTCAACACGGCCATCAGCAGGCATATCGGCTTTGGTGAATGTCAGCTTTTCACCGGGCTTTTGCAGGGCATCAAAATACCACTCTACCTTGGTGATCTCCCCTTGCGTAACTGATGCATTATTAACGAACGCTACAGGTAGGGCAACACATAAATTGTTCTGGCTCTCTACATTGATACCCGCTGCAGAAAAATCATTCCCGCTAACTATAATCTCCTTAACCTGCGTAACTAAACAGCCATTATTGTTAGCCGCGGTAAGCGTTACCTTATATCTGCCGGGGGTAGTATATTGATGTTCACCATCAAATGTTAAACTTGTGTTACTGGCACCGGAAGCAGGATCACCGAAATTCCAGGAATAAACAAGCCCGGCTCCTGAACCATCAGCCAGAGCAGTGGTGTTTTTAAAAACAGCAATATCGGTTATACATACTTCGGGTACTGTAAATTGCATTACAGGCGCGGCTTTAACTGTAATTGTATGGTTTATGGGCTCACTAAAACAAGTTGCGTTAACCAAACGCACCCTGAGTGATACATGATACACTCCGGGTTGTGCATACTGATGTTGCAGATCTTTATCCTTGAAACTCGCCAAAGGCGAACCGTCACCAAAATCAACCTGCCATTCGCCAATATCAGCCATCATTGGCGATGTACCATTTAACTTAACCGTATCACCAGCCGAGCACAACAACGGCGCATATGTAAAATCAGCTACCGGCAGCGGCGCTATTGTTACCTGTTTTGATATTTCGCTTGTACATCCGTTATTATTGGTTACTATCAGTTTAACGGTATACTTGCCATCTGCCGGGTATACATGTGTTGGCGATTGCTCAACACCGGTAGTTCCGTCGCCAAAGTCCCAATACCAGCCTTTTATTTTATTGCCCGGCGCAATAGTGCTATCGGTAAAATTAACCTCATTGGTTAAACAAACATTTTGCGCTCCAAAATTGGCAGCAGGCGGCGCTGAAACATTGAACTCAAGAGGTATTTCACGATTTAATCCGCATACATCATCACTCTGTACAGGGTATACCAATGCTCTAACCAGGTAATTGCCGGGTGGGTATTGTATATTTTGTAACAAATTGTAAATGTATGTGGTATCACTATTAACTACCATGATGCTATCAGGGCTTTTGTTTTGTGTGATCTGTGAACCATCAGCTAAGCGCCACCTGATCGAACTTGTTTTATACGGAAGCCTTAAGCGCAAATTATATTTTGAGAATGTGCAAGCGGCATCAACCTCAATATTTTCACCTTCAGGCACCAATCGCAATTGCTCGTTCAAATTGCGAATGCTGGCTCCGGCAGCATATCCGTACGATTCGAAACGCCCAAACCCATAAGCTACAGCGTTAAAGCCGCCATTAGCCGAAACATTGTGCACTCCCTGCGGAACGGCTATTTGCGCATACGAATATTCAGGATTACCCGGTACCTCAAAAAACTCTGTTTTAATATTTTTGGCTACTTTTACAGTTGGCACATCAGCCGTTTTTATAACCACATTTACATAGTGAACCCTGATTTCCTGCAATGGAGTTGACTCAAACGTTACATTACTTACCGTTTGTTCAAGCGGGTTTAGTAATACCATTTCAGGATCACCATATTGCTCGTTACTTTTAAGGCAATTAAGGGTTTGCGTCATTGATACGGCGTACTGCGCTACCTGTATAGGCTTATCGGCCTTAATGGTGTTAGGCACTGTCGAGTTGAACTCAATATAATTTTTACCGGGATCGGGGCGCCCCATCAGTGTGCCGTTTACATATATATTGGTATTGGGTTTGCTGATAACTACCCTGAAAATATCATAAGCACGCCCTTTAAAAGGCACCGTTATAAAGTTTTTGCCCCAGGCTGATGTTGGGTATGCCTGCTGTATAATATTGTCTGATGTAAAATTCGCGTCGTCACAACCAATAGCGAGTTTTGTACTGCCCGAAAAAACCGCTATCTTTTTACATTCCTCATTGCCTGCACTAATTGACCGTATGCGTGTACCTGTCAAATCTCTATCTGATTTCCCCTGATAAACCTGCCCCCTGTTTAGCTTAAGTGTGTAGGGCCTGTTGGCCGGCTTACCATCAACCATTTCCTGGGTTGGTGTAATTTCAACAGTGGTATTATCCTCTGTACCAATCACCATGAAAACAGAATGGCTTTGCTTACTATTATACGGATCTAATATTGAGTTGGAGAGCTGAGTATAATTAATGGAATAATAATCCCGGCCTAATGAGTTTTCGGGCAATAACAATGTAGCGCCGGATACAGCCGTGGCATAAATATGCGCAAACACGAAAACAGGCTTTTCACTTTTAATGTGTATACCTTTATTAAATATGTCTTGCCCGCTAATGTACATACTTGAAGGCACCGGCACGGTTACTATCCAATTTTGAGGAACGTTTACGGTAACTGACCATGAACCATTGGCAGATGTAATGGTAGCTTTTGTCGCCTCCTCTCCGCCTATGTACAATGACATTTTAGACCCATCTTGTCCCGCACCGGCAATATGCTCCATATAGGCCACCCAAAAGTCGGTACCCTGGCTGGTAAACATTTGTGCAAATGCGTTACGTGCCGGGCATGCAAAAAACAACAACAGCAATATGCGATAAAGAATACGCAAAAGGTTTATTACTTGGTTTTAGAATTAATACCTAAGTAATAAATATACGTAATATGCTGTTATTGAAAGAATTTATTAGGATTTGGCACCAGGTTGAGAAACGACTCGAAGTTTTCTTCGTAGTGCGATTGATCTAAAGTGTAATAAAATGCCCCTTTTTTTGATGATTGCTTATCCTTTTCGTTCAGTTTGATCAACAGGCCGGTTGAGAGCAGCTTACGACTAAAGTTACGATCATCAAACTTGGTTTGATACACACCCTCGTACAGCGCCTGCAATTGCGGAATGGTAAACTTCTCTGGCAATAGCTGGAACAATATCGGGTGCAGGGCCGCCTTATACATCAGTTGTCGACGCGCCATTTTAACCATTTCGGTATGATCGAATATCAGCTCGGGCATTTCTTCGGGCAAAAACCATTCGGCATGGTGTTCATCGTTCAATTGCTTTTCGTATTTGTTGATGTCGATAAGCGCGTAGTAAACAATGGAAAGCGTACGCTCAAGCGGATCGCGATCGGGGTTACCAAAAACCCGCAACTGATCCATATATACATTGTTGAGGCCGGTACGTTGCTCAAGCACACGGTTGGCGGCATCATCAGGCGATTCGCCGGGTTTCATAAAACCGCCCATCAGGCTCCACTTCCCCTTTTCAGGGTCGAGGTTACGCTGCACTAACAGCAGTTTAATGTTCCATCCGTCGAAACCGAATATAATACAATCGGCAGCCACTAAAACCGGGGTTTCGCCTGAATATTTTTGCATGAACTATGTACTGTAGGTTAAATAAGGTGTAAGTATAAATATTTGCCTCAACTGTAACAAATACAATTATTATGCACGCTTAATATTCTTGTTCAGCTTAGGATACAAAAAGCCGAACAAGCCGATAACCGCGTAACAAATAATTGGCAAATAATATGCCTTGGCAACATCGGTATTGGCTATTAAGCCCATAATTGGCGGGAACAAAGCGCCACCTACAACACCCATCACTATAAATGATGATGCCTGCTCAGTATGCTTACCCAGATCCTTCAACCCAAGGCTAAATATAGTTGGGAACATGATGCTAAAGAAGAAGTTGATCAGTATCAAAGCTACAAATGAGGCCCAGCCAAAACCTTGCGCGGCTATAATACACATCAATATTGCACCTGTTGCAAATATGGCTAATAACTTATGTGGCGCTATGAACCTCATCAGGAAAGTACCTACAAAACGACCAACCATCAGCATCACCATACTTACAGCGAAATAGCCTGAAGCATCATGATCGGGCAAACCCATTACCTCATGACCGTAATTAATAAAGAACGCCCATGTACCACCCTGCGCTGCCACGTTAAATAACTGGGCTATTACCGCGAATATAAAATGCTTATTCTGAAACAATCCCTTTGGTACAGTTTGATCACCGGCAATGGCATAACTATCGTTAGCAATAACATGAGGATCTTTTAACAAAGGAACTTTTACAAATGAAAACAGTATGCCAATTGCAGCGATAACTATCCCAATTACAATGTATAATGATTTAACCGAGTCGAGCGTGTTTGGCGCACCGGGGCTAAATACCAAAAACTTACCTATCAACGGACCAATTATAGCACCTACCCCATTAAATGATTGAGCAAAATTGATACGCTGATCACTCGCCCGTTGATCGCCCAATGATGCAATGAACGGATGCGCTACTGTTTCGAGGGTGGCTAACCCACAAGCTAATATAAACAGGGCTACCCTGAAAAAGCCGAATGACTCAGCATCCGAAGCGGGTACAAACAGAAATGCTCCGAGCGCGTATAAAAACAAACCCAATAACACACCTTTTTTATAGCCGTACTTTTTCATGAACAAACCGGCCGGTATACCCATTATAAAATACGCTCCAAAAATAGAGAACTGCACCAAGGCCGATTCAGCCTTACTTACATTTAAAACCAACTGAAATTTACGGTTTAAAACATCGCCCATGGTGATGGCTATGCCCCACAGCAGGAAAAGTGAAGTTACAAAGGCAAAAACAACAAGATATTTGTTCTCGGTTAATTTAGGTTTTTGATCCATAAAATTGATTACTGTTATAATTGGGTTTGCCGCTAATGTATGTAATTTTTAATAAATCGATTTATGTTGTACTTTATTTGTTACTAATATTTTGCATAAAATAAACGCGGCCCGAAAGTACTCACTTTCAGGCCGCGTTGTAATAATTATACCGGGTTAATTGCCGTTTACTGCACCACCGGGAATGATGATATGCGTAAACGCGCGCCGCCCATTGGCACCAGTGTTAAGCTGGTTTGAGGCTGCTCGGTTTTAACCGGGCTTTCGGGCAATACGCCGCACAAACCATACTGGTCTATCTGCCAGCCGGGAATTTGCTTGCCGCTTGCCTTCAGCATAATAGGCGCCGAGGTGTTGGTGAACGGATTATTATCCTTTGGCCATGTACCTTTAACCACCGTGAACGATTGTTCGGGCTTTTGGCTGTTAAGCAGCAACCCGTAGTTCCATGCCGATGCGGGATATATCTCCCAGCTTGGCCATTTTACAGGGTCGGCATTTTCCTGCCATTGCGAATCGCCGATGGCGGTTTGCTTGCTGTCCTTTTTCTCGTAACGCTCATCAATTTTAAGCGAGTATGTTAAAGGGCCGTAGCTTACGCTGGTGCTGTTTTTGTTTTTAGCCCATTGCGTTACAGCTATCTTCATAGGCAGTTGCAGGCTTATCTTGTCGCCGTTTTTCCAGGTGTTATCCAGCTTAATGTACTCACCACCTTTGGCGGTAACCTTAACGGTTTTACCATTAACCTTTACCACGGGGCTGCTGCACCATGCAGGTACACGCAGGTATACCGGGAAGGCATTTTTTTCAAAGGTGATCACCTTCATATCGATCACATCATTAAAAGGATATTGGGTTGTGGTGATGATCTTGGTCAAACCACCTGTACCTACTTTAGCAGTAACCTCACCCGGAGCGTACAGCAGTGCCGCAACACCGTTATCAGGCGTGGCCATCCAGCTGTTCTCGTTATAATACACCCACCCTGCCGAGTGGTTGTGCTGGCAGCAACGGCTACTAAACGGGTTCATGGCCAAGAACGGGCCGGTGTTATCAATACCCGGTGAGTGGTTCTTGCTATCGCTCATTACCATGTTGGGTGCGGTAAGGTAACGCAAGGCCTTATAGTCTGACGTAAACGCCGCCGGGAAGGTATTGAACGCCACATCCTCGCAGTTATCGGCCCAAAAGGTATCGCCGGTAAATTGCAGCAGATATTGGTCTGATGTCATTTGCTCAACCAGTCCGCAGGTTTCAACCGCCTGACGCGGGTCATCATAACCTTTACGTGCATTTTCGTCGGCACCGAACATACCGCCCGGTACCTGACCGTAAATATCACGTATCAGCTTAAAATCATCATACGTAGCTTGCAGATCGGCCGGGTTATTACTTTGCAGGTAATAAGTTGCCGGTTCGCGAAAGCATTGCGCTATGTTAACGTTATGCCAGTTAGGCAGATTGCCTTTTTGCCTCCAGTCGGATGTATTCTTGTCCAGCTTGGTAGCCAGATCCAGCAGAAATTTATCGCCTGTGCGGTTATACAGCCAGTAAACGCTCAGCATGTTATCGCCGCCGCGGCTTTTCTCCCAGTAATCTTCCAAAAACTTATCATCCGGAATGCTTAGCTGCCATTTGAAATACTTGGTCATTACATCCAGCACACGCTTATCGTTCGAGTACTCGTAGTACGATTGCAAGCACCACAGCATCGGCATGTTCGTCCACAGATCGCGCTTGCCCGCACCCTTCTCTACATGCGGACCAAAATCGCCGTTGTCGCGCTGGTTTTCCAGTACCGCGTCTATCCAGAATTTGGTTTCCTTCAGCATCTTTGGGTCTTTAAGCACATAGGCCATATCGCCGTAGCCTTTTAGCCAGTAGGGTAATTCTTCCCAACCGTATTTGCCCTTGCCATCCTTGCTTAACCAGGCATTATCCTTTTTTGAAAGCCATATACTTATCTCGCCCAGGTTACCGGTTAAACCATCGCGCTGTAACTCCAACTGCTTTAGCAACCAACCGCCGGGTTTAATAGCCGTTACGGGCAGCTTTACAAAGTATTGCTGGCGTAACGGGGCTTTGTTTGATACGTAGTATTTATTAACCTTACTGTTATCAACCTGCTTAATGGCCGTAGCGGTTTGCGCCATAAGGCTGCCGCCCTGCAATGCCAGCAGAGATAATAACCAGGTTCTCCTCATTTTTAAAAAACGCATAATTGGTTATTTTTTCGATTTCATTTTATCATACAACATCTTCATGTAGTAACCACTTACCACACTACGCGCCTGGAAGCCTACCATTTTACCATCGGTAGTTTCGTGCCAGTCGTTCAACGGAACGCGTGACGGGGTTTCCATCGCGAATTTCCATATCGGGTTAACCAATGCCTCAAAATCACTTTGGTTGCTGGTAAGGGTAGCTGTCCACATGATCCAGTCAGATTTTGTATAAGTTTTGCGGCTATCCAAAGGCAAACCAAACTCCTTTTGCTTGGTAAGGTAGTATTTAATCTCCTTATCATAAACCTCCTGCGGAAACAGATTTAAGCCCAATACCTTATCCCAAATGATGTTATACTTTTGGCTCCAGGTGCCTTTATTTTCAAAGGTAAGGGCATAGTGATCGCCATCATCGGCAAGCTGCATCCATTTGCCAACCATATCCTTAGCAATAATGCGGTACTTATCGGCAGTGCGTTTCTCGCCTATTTTCTCGGCCATATCGGCATAGCAGGCAATACCTACAATTGCTTTTGCCGATAAGTTGGCATTACGCGCCAGGTGACCGGCAAAATCATCAGTACATAACTGTGTTTTAGGGTCAAAACCATCCTTAACCAGGTAGTTTACCCATTTGCTTAGCACCGTCCAATGTTTTTTGGCGTAAGCCGGGTTACCATCAGCCTTAGTAATCGCGTCAGCAAGGATGATCATGTTGCCTGATTCTTCAACCGGCATATCCTCACCATAGGTTTGACCATTGGCCAGCGGGTAGGTACCCAAGTCGTGCGCGGCCCAATCTTTAGGGAATTTACCGCTCTCGCTGTAATAAAATATACCGTTCATCATGCCTTTAAGCAGATCGGTATTGTAAATAAGGTACATTGGGGCTGATGGATAGGTAATATCAACCGTATTGATAGAACCGTTGCTGAAGTTCTCTTTTGACAACCAAAGTAAATCGCCCTGCGGACTTTTTACCAGCGCATGTGCCGCTATGCTTTGACGATAAGCCAACACACACAGATCGGCATATTTTGCACCGCCTGATTTTTTGGCATCAGCATATAAGGTTTTATCAAAGGCTTCGCATTTACCAATAACTGACTTATACTGATCGGCAGCTAAAGCCAGCTGACCTTCAATGGTTTCTTTACCCGAATTGTTCCACCACGGGCGCAGGTTTTGTTTAAAGTATTGGATAGCATATACTTCGTCATAACCCAACTCAACATATTTTTCGACCGCGGTTGCGCCCACGCTTCCAAACGGAATAACGGTATTCAGCGCCAGCGAACGGCCTTGCTGTGAAGTAGAAGTACTTTTTCCGCTGATAAATGCCGGGGCAGCCTCTGTTTCAGCAGTGATAAATTGGGTTACGCTCTCGGCCTTTGGAGCCGCTACATACATATAACCCCAATCGATACGCAGATCATCGCCACGTTTTTGCAATACGGGCTGTGTGGTAGTGCCGGCTTTTAATATTGATAATTTCGCGGTGGCGTATTTGGTAGCTTTAACTTCCTGCACGGGGGTGTTAACCGCCACATCTGTTGATGCGCTGAAAAGTACCTTAACCGCATGGCTTTTACCATCGTTAGCTTTTGCCTTGTAGCTTATATAGCTTACCGGCCTTGCTATCAAGTTCAGATCGCTCATTAGCAATGGCGACGTAAAAGTTACATCCAGATCAACACCACCGGCTGTAAAATTGTAAATGGTTTGGGTAGCGTTAACGGTAACCTCTTTTTGCTGGGCTACTTCTAATTTATTGGTGCTAACATCCTTTATTTTTTCAACCAAACCGGCATCCAGATAACGGCCACCCGCGGTGTTGGCTACGTGTATGGCCAGTACGTTTTCGCCATCCTTTAGCTTTGCTTTAACGTCATCGCTAAGTTTGAACATTTTGAAATCATTTGTCCAGCCCTCGCGCTCAAAAACTTTGTTGCCGTTTAAATATACCTCAACGTTATCATCGTGGTTTATTTTCAGGTACAGTTCATTCAAATTGGTTTTGGTATAGGTGAACGTACGGCGCACCCAAATATCGTGGCTTTTCCAGGTGGTTTTAACCTGATCATTATCGCCTATCGGCGCTCCGCCGCTTTTCCATGCAACATCATTAAAGGTAGGGTCGCACCAGTTGTTGCCGTCCGGTTTGGCTTCGGTATATTTTACCTGGTAAGCTTTTTCATCAGATGCCGGTAAAATGGTTTTGAACCTATCCGGCGATTCACCTAAAAAACGGTAGAATTTACCATCAACACTAATAACGCCTAACAGCGATTGCGTTGCGCCTGTCCAATGCCTGGTTGGTGATTCTGTCAGCTTATCGGTGTTCGACCAAATGCTGAAGTACGGATTGTGTGTTACTAGTGGGTAAGCCGGTGCCTTTCTATCCTGCGCGTGGGCAACACCCGCAGATAAAAGACATGCGAACGCAATAGAACGAAGACTGATCTTTTTCATTACTTGTTGGTATAGTATTTAATTTAACTTGGTTTAAACTGCAAAGCTGTAAAGTTATAATAAATGTCTAACTGACAAAAAATAAATAAAAAGAGGCAGAGCCACCGCCCTACCTCCTTTTTGTAACTTCACTGCTACAGTTTAGTTAGCAGGTTCAATACGGGCAACCCAGCCCCCATCGGCCTCCATTTTTATGTCAATAGCCTCACCGGCTTTGAAGGTTTTAACCACTTGTTTAAAGTCCATCGCCTGAAAATCGGCATTTACGCCATCCTTTATCAGGGTGATGTTATATGTAACGCCCGCTTTCAGGAAATTCGTATTTATGGTCAGTTCGTGCGGTTTGCCATTAGCCATAGCGCCCACAAACCACTTACCGCCTTTACGGCGCGCGGTAACCACATACTCGCCCAGCGAAGCATCAAGCACACGGGTTTCATCCCAGGTTACGGGTACGCTGGTAATGAATTTTATGGCCTCGGGCTCACGGTAATAGTTATATGGGTTATCGGCCAACATCTGCAAGCCGCTTTCAAATACTACATACATGGCCAATTGATGCGCGCGTGTACCAATGCTCATGGTGTTTACCCAGGTTGGTTTATAATCCTTTTTATGGGCCGAGCGCATGGCACCCGGTGTATAATCCATCGGGCCAACGGCATTGCGCAAAAACGGCAGATACAGGTTATTATCGGGCGTGGCCAAACCGCCACCTATGTTTTGCTCCATACCTATAACCCCCTCGTACGATAGTACGTTAGGGTAAGCATACTCCAAACCGGCAGGCTTGAACGCGCCATGAAAATCAACCAGTATTTGATGCTTGGCCGCCTCTTTAGCCACGCGGGTATAGTAGTTAACCATCCATTGGTCGCTGCGATCCATAAAGTCGATCTTCATACCGGCTATGCCCCATTTTTTCAGGGTTTCAAATATATCAAAGTGATTTTCAACCGATAGCCAGGTAAACCAAAGGATGATTTTTACATTCTTCTTTTTACCGTAATCAATCAGCTCGTGCAGGTTAATGGTCGGGTTTGGCTCAAAAGGATTTTCGGTAGTTTTAGCCCAGCCTTCATCCATAATAATATACGGAATGCCGAATTTTGATGCAAAGTCGATATAGTACTTATACGTATCCTGGTTATAGCCCGATTTAAAATCAACACCATACACGTAGGCATTGTGCCACCACTCCCAGGTAACCTGGCCGGGTTTTATCCATTGGGTATCCTTAAGTTGATTTTGGGTTGACAGGCGAGCCACCATCTGGTTTGCCACCAATTCCTTATCCTGATCGGTGATCACCATAAAACGCCACGGGAAATTACGTTTACCCGAGGTTTTGGCTATGTACGGCGCTTCCTTCTCTATCTTTAAACTACGGTCGCCATCCGGACCAAAGGCCAGCGGCGCTTTCGGGAATATGGCATCAACGGTTTTATCGCCGGTAGTTTTTACGAACAGGCAAGGGTAATCGTACAGATCAGCCTCAGATAGCAGCACCTTGTATTTCTTGTTATCAAACAAAATAGGCAGCACGCTCATTTTGCCTTTATCCACATCGGCCAGTGGTTTGCGCTGATACAAAATTTCGTAAGCAGTTTTAAAGCTGCCCGTTTCCAGGTACGATGCCTCCACGTTATCATTAAAATTCAGGTGCACATCCTCATTGGTAACCGCTATCGAATCCTTTTTATTGGTTATGAAACGATAAGCCACCCCATCATTGTATGCACGGAACTCTACGGCATAATCGCCCTTAAGATCGAGCCTTAACTGATTATAATTATTGGGCACCGAGCTATTTTTTAACGACACTACGGGGTGCAAAACCGTATTTACCGATGTAATGGACTTTTTTGACAGCTTTGGTTTTTCGCCCAGCTTTTGCTTGCCCAGATCGAGCTGCAAATAGGAGTTACTAAGCAACGCATCGCCATTAACGCTAACCGAATAGTTGATACGATCCTTCAGGTCGACCGTTAGTTTGATCTTTTTATCGGGTGAGGTAAGATCGATGGTTTGAGCCATCAGCCTTGCACCTGCCGAGAGCAGTAAACAGGTTAGTAAAAATTGTTTCTTCATATTGTATTTAACTGTGATGTATGTTGATAGGATTATTTAACCACCTCCCATTTTTTGATGATGATCCGCTTGTTTTTGAAACTACCGGAGCGTGCGGCTTTACCTTTGCTACCGGTATAATTAAGGCTGATGTTGTTATAAGTGCCCTTATCGTACCCAAAGGTGGTGCCGTCATCCTCAAACAAATTGCCTGTGGCTTTGTCGCCATACACATAGCAGGTAATTTCAAACTGGGTATCAGGTTTTATATACTCAACCGGTTTGGCCATTGGTAATACTGTACCTTCCTTTATAAAAATGGGGAGATCGGTAAACGCGGTGCTGATGGTGTATTCCTTGCCGCCTTCCATTTTTTTGCCTGTGTTATAATCATACCAGGTACCGGCAGGCAGGTATACTTTGCGTTCGTCGGCCTTCTCGGTAAGCGGGGCGGCTAAAATACCCTGCCCTATCATGTACTCGTCGGCTATGTTGAATACCTTTTCATCCTGTGGATAATCCATCACCAACGCCCTGAACGGCGGTATACCTTTAAAATGATACTCAGCAAAAGCATTATACAGGTATGGCACCAAACTCATGCGAAAATTGAGCAGCTTACGCACATCAGCCTCAACCTGTTTGGCATCGGCCATTAGCTCGTTATCGTTGTTTTTGGCTTTGTTTATCTGTAACCACGGCGGGTTTTGCAGGTACCATGAGTTATACAAGGCCTGTGCCGATAGCACGGCGGTTTGGCTTCGGCGCATCAAATCCTTCACCGTGTTTGATTCACGCACCTCGGGCGACCAGATCAAACCCGAAAAGCCTGAGTTTACCACCATGCCGATATATTCATTATGATCGTAAGTATCGCTATACAGCGCTGCCGGGTACGATGACGCGAACGCGCTTGATGCCCGAACATCCAGATAAGTGCGGATATTGTTTTGCTTATAAACGTTGTAAATGGCCTTTTGATACAGCAAGCCAAAAACTTGGTGCATCTGCTCGCCATCCAATCCCGAAGGGAAACGGCTATGCTCCGGGAAACTCCAGGTTGAACTGCCGTAGTTCAGGTTCGAGTTATCGCACTCATCCATTTTAAAGCCGGATATGCCTTGTTTTACAAAGGTATTCTCATGATAATCGGCAAATATTTTACTGGCTTGCTTATCGGCAAAATCGGGTACCAGGCCATTCCACACCAAATAGTTACCCGATTTATTCTTTAACTGACCATATATAGGTGAACTTGGGTTTACAAAAGCGTGCTCCCACAGGTTGATGTGGAAACCCTGCTGTTTCATACTATCGATCAGATTTTGCGGATTAGGGAAAAAGTCCTTATTCCATACATAGGAGCATGAATATGCGGCCGTTTGCCAGCGTGGTTCAAGGCCAAGCACATCGCAAGGGATATGGTTATCACGAAAGTAAGCGGCCATTTTTTCAACCTGATCCTGCTTAAAATCCGCCTTAACTCGATACTTCACTCCCAGTCCCCAAATGGCGGGCAAAGCGCCACCTCCCGAAAACAGGTTGTAGCGCTGCATTACGCTCAGCATATCAGGGCCCTCAAAAACAAATATCTCAATGCCTTTGGCTCCCGGCACATCAGCTGATACATAACCCGCCGCCGAGCCCTTGCTGCCATAAAGTTCATCAACCGAGTTACCGCCATTACTTTGCGCGGCAGTTTTAACATCGTTTACATTTTTAGCCGTAGTACCACAATAAAAAGTAGTATAGCGGGATGTATTCACCAATATGCCGTAACCCTTGTTTGATACATAAAAAGTTGTGGGCGCATGGGTATAACCCAAATCGTTCGACGGATTATCATTCACCACAGGTTTTTTGCGCAGCCCTCGCTGATTAAATGAACCTATTTGTAAACCGAAACCATAAAGCTGCTCCTTATCATCTAACGGAATTTCAATTAACACACCCCTATCGGTAATATTGATGGCGATATCATTTACGTTGAATGGGAGTTTACCCGCGGGCAGTTTTTGCATGGTAGCCACTTGGGGCTTTTCGTCACAAAAGCTATATGGGCTAAACTGATCGGTTTGGCCAATGGTTATTTTTTTTACACCCGGCGCTACCTCGGTTATTTGCCTTTGCTGCGCGAAAACAGCAGACATAGTAAGTTGAAAAACAGTAAGCAAGCAAAAAAACTCGCGTTTACGAATAGTCATAGGCATATTTAACTGGCTGTGGTTAGCTGTTAAACATACAGATAAAAATATTTAGTTTAAAAATTTATGAAAAAACGATTTTGCTAACCGCTACCCTGTTTATAGAATATTATGGTTTGAGTTGCGGAAATGAGCAATTTTGATCTGGAACATTTCGGCCATTTTGTTGGCCCGCCATTTAGCCTCGGTGGCTTTATCTCCTGTAAAAAGCTCATCAACGGTTTCTTTAAACAGATCAAGCCAGGTTTCAAAATGCTCGCGCTCAACAGGTAGCTGCGCATGGGGCGGAAACGGGCGACCGAAATAGGTATATTCTTCCAGCAGCACGGTTTGCCAAAAACTGTACATTTTTTCGAGATGCTGCGGCCATCTGTCCTTTATACGCTCGTTAAAAACAGGCCCGATAAGCGGGTTGCTTTGCACCTTACTGTAAAAGGTATCAACCAGTTGCTTTATATCGTCAAGGTTAAATATGTCCTTATCTGCTGCCATGTTCAACAAAAATAAATAATGTATTATTTGTCGCTGTTATACTAATGCAATAATCACTCACAAAAGTGTTTAAGTATTCATGTTATTGCGTAAACAAAATGTAAGGTTATGCGCTTATAGATTTAAGTAAATATTATGAAAGACATCCCTATCACAGTAAAACGATCGATAGAACTACTCGGACTGGCCTTGCTTGGCGCATTGTTCATCATCGGCCAAAACCTGATCATGCCTTTGCTGATGGCATTCTTCATCAGTTTGATGCTGTTACCTGTATTGCGCTTTTTCGTGAAGTTAAAGGTACCCGAAGTATTAGCCATATTTTTACCGATACTACTGCTCTTTATCTTTTTAGGGCTGATAGTTTGGTTCTTTTCGGCACAGGTGGGCTCATTGATCGCTGATTTTCCGCAGATAGAAAAGAATGTGGGTAAGCACCTCAACTCATTAAGCCAGTGGATAGCCTCTGAATTTAATTATTCGGCTAAGGATCAGCTTCAATTTGTAGATGAGCAAAGTAACAAGCTGCTTAGTTCGGCCGGGAATATTTTAAGCGGCATGGCTGGTTCAGTAGGTAACATACTGCTGTTTTTTGGCTTGCTGCCTATTTATATATACCTGATACTGCTTTATAAAAACCTGTTGCTGCGCTTCATTTTTATGTGGTTTGAGCCTGCCCATCACAAAAAAGTAGAAGAAGGCATGCGCGCTACCGAAAGCATCATTAAAAGTTATTTGATAGGTTTGCTGATACAGATCACCTATATCACCGTATTGCTTGGTGGCATCTTGTTCCTGTTCGGTATAAAACACGCGCTGCTGATTGGGGTGATATTCGCTTTCCTGAATCTTATCCCCTATCTGGGCGCTTTAATTGGCAACGTATTGGGGGTAGTACTCACACTGGCATCATCGCAGGAGGTATTACCCATATTTATTGTACTGGGAGCCATAGCCGTAGTTCAGTTTTTAGATAACAATATACTGATGCCGCGCATTGTAGGCTCAAAGGTGAAGATAAACGCGCTGGCCGCCATCGTCGGGGTAATACTGGCGGGAACTATGGGAGGCATATCGGCAATGTTTTTAGCCTTGCCGATAATAGCGGTATTAAAGATAGTATTTGATCGATCAGACCAATTTAAACAATGGGGCGTACTATTAGGCGACGAACGCCCCACTCAAAGCCCATTAAGATTCGCTGCATTCCGCAAAAAACGCAATGTACCGGATAAACCGGGGGTGTTTAAGGAGTAGTGATTGGTAGTCAGAGATTAGAGGTTTGTGATTTGCATTTTAGTAAAACTAATCACCAACCTCTAACCTCCAATTACTAACCTAAACCATCCTCTTAGCTACAGCATCCCAGTTCACTACATTCCACCAGGCGTTGATGTAGTCGGGGCGTTTGTTTTGGTATTTCAGGTAGTAGGCATGCTCCCATACGTCTAACCCTAAAAGCGGTGTGCCTTTAATTTCGGCGTTATCAAATAATGGGTTATCCTGATTAGCTGTTGATCCTATTTTAAGTTTGCTGCCATCCTTTACCAGCCATGCCCAGCCCGAGCCAAAACGTTTGGTAGCAGCATCGGTAAACTCAGCCTTAAATTTATCGAACGAGCCGAATGAAGCATTAATGGCATCAGCTACCTTACCGTTTGGCGCGGCAGTTGACGGCGCTTTCAGGCTCTCCCAAAAAAAGTTATGGTTCCAGGCACCACCGGCATTGTTACGCGCCTTTGCCGATAATTTTGAAGCATTGGCAAAAAACTCCTTTTCGGTTTTGTAAGGTATTTTGTCAGTAACAATCAGCTCATTAATAGTTTTAATGTACGTGGCGTGGTGCTTGGTATAATGTATTTCGTTAGTAAGCGCGTCAATACTTGGCTCAAGGTCGGCGTACTTAAAAGGCAGCGGCACTTGCTTAAAGGCAAAGGCGGCAGCTTCCGGCTCGCCGGCTATAGCGTTTGCAATAAATGAATTACCTACGGTTACCGCGGCAGTAGCGGCAAGCGAGGTTTGTATGAATTTACGACGGCTGTTGTTTTCCATGATGTATTAATTATGAATTTGAACACTGCTAACTTAACAATTAATATTATGCCGATGTTTAAACTGATGTTACTAATTCGGGCTTATTGCAATGTTGTTACAAAAATTACACTACCCCGCAAACCATACCTTGCATTTGATAGTTTGAATTATGTAAGTTTGCAGTATGACAGCCGTTACAGAATCATTAGAGGATTTTTACAAACAGAAGTTCAACTGGTTGCCTGATGATCTGAGTCAGGATATCGGGCATTTCAACGTTTTCCGTTTGGAGGATTGCCACGGGCCTAACAAAGCGCCGGTTAAATATTCGCGCCGTGATTATTTTAAGGTAACCCTGTTTACCGGCAAATGCCGCTATCACTATGCCGATAAAAGTGTGGATGTTGATGGCAAGGCCCTGATGTTTTTTAACCCGAATGTACCTTACACGTTCGAGTCCATGTCCGACGATATGAAGGGCTTTTTCTGCATATTCAAGGAAGGCTTTTTTACTGAGCGCCTGCGCAGTAACATTAATGATCTGCCGATGTTCATGCCTGGCGGAAAACCATCGTACGTACTTACTGATGAGCAGTATAACGATGTATCACAGATATTTGAGAAGATGCTTGGCGAAATAGCGTCCGACTATCGTTTTAAGTATGACCTGCTTAACAACTATGTTAACGAGGTGATACACTACGCCTTAAAGCTTCAGCCTACCGAAACACTGTACCGTCACCCCGATGCTAACTCACGCATCACATCTATATTTACCGAATTGCTGGAAAGGCAATTCCCTATCGAGTCAACATCGCAGCGGTTCACCCTGCGTTCGGCTAATGATTTTGCCGATAAGCTATCTGTACACGTTAATCACCTTAACAGGGCAATTCGCCAAACTACGGGGCGTACCACCACAAGCCATATTTTTGAGCGCCTGGCTAACGAGGCACGTGTATTATTAAAGCACACCAACTGGAACATATCCGAAATTAGTTATACCCTCGGCTTTGATGAACCGGCACACTTTAACAACTTTTTCAAAAAGCAAACACAGATAACACCATCCGCATATCGCAATGTGTGAATTTTGTAAGTTTTGGTTTGATTAACGCTATCGCTCCCCTTTAAGGCCATATTACCTTTGTGCTGTACAAATAATAAAACAGCACCATGCAAAACAAACAAATATGGTTTATAACCGGGGCCTCAAAAGGTTTAGGCCTTTCACTTGTAAAAAACCTTTTAAAAGCCGGTCATGCCGTAGCTGCCACCTCACGCAAACTTGTTGAGCTGGTTGCCGCAGCCGGGGCTGATGATAACTTTTTGCCCCTGCAAGCCGATGTTAAGGACGAAGCAGCCATAGCATCAGCCATAAAAAGCACCATTGATAAATTTGGCCGTATTGATGTTGTGGTTAACAACGCCGGTTATGGCATTGGCGGCAGCATTGAAGAACTTAGCGATGCCGAAACCCGACAAAGCTTTGATGTTAACGTATTCGGTACACTGAACGTTATCCGCCATGCTATGCCTTACCTGCGTGCGCAGGGTTCAGGCCATATCATCAACATATCATCAATAGCAGGTATAACCGCCAATACCGGCTGGGCTATATATGGCGCGTCAAAGTATGCCGTGTTTGGCCTTACCGAAGTTTTGGCAGCCGATGTTAAGGAGTTTGGCATCAAGGCTACAGTTGTAGCACCGGGCGCTTTCCGCACCAACTTTCTGGAGCCTGATTCGCTATACATCACCAACAACACTATTGATGCCTACACCGCCGTGCGCGATACACATGCCAAGTACCTTAAACTAAGCGGCGAGCAAGCCGGTGATCCCGACAAGGCAGCCACGGCCATGATGGAACTGGTTAACCTGGAAAACCCACCACTATATCTACTGTTAGGCAGCGACGCTTATGCACGGGCTAACGATAAACTGGAACGATTGAATACAGAATTCAAACAGCATGAAGCATTATCAAAATCAACAGATTATTAAGTAAACACTAAACACCCTATACAAAAATGAAAAAGCAAAAAACATGGTTTGTTACCGGGGCCTCAAAAGGTTTGGGGCTATCACTGGTAAAACAATTACTGGCAGCAGGTTATAATGTTGCCGCCACCTCACGCAACGCCACTGATCTTAACCTGGCCGTGGGCAACCCTAACGACGAGTTTTTACCACTCGAAATGAACATTAAAAGCGAACAAAGCGTAGCCGATGCCATTAATGTAGCGGTTAAGCACTTCGGTAAAATTGACGTTGTGGTAAACAACGCCGGTTACGGTATGCTTGGCAGCCTGGAAGAATTAAGCGAAGACGAAGCTTACGATAACTTCGCGGTAAACGTATTCGGTTCACTGACCGTTATACGTAAGGCTATGCCTTACCTGCGTGCTCAGGGTTCGGGCCATATATTCAACATCGCGTCAATTGGCGGCTTTAGCGGCGATTTCCCGGGCTTTGGTATTTACTGTGCTACCAAATTCGCGGTGCATGGTTTTACCGAATCTCTGGCGGCCGAGATCAAGGATTTTGGATTGAGCGCTACCGTGGTATCTCCGGGCTATTTCCGCACCGATTTCCTTACATCAGGCTCAATGGCGGTACCAGCCAACCCGATAGAGGCCTATAAAAGCGTTCGCGATTCACAAAACTTCCACGAGAATGAGATGAACGGCAACCAGGGTGGCGATCCGGATAAAGCAGCCTTAGCCATGATCAAGGTTAGCGAGGCTGAAAACCCGCCGGTACATTTATTTTTAGGTGAGGATGCTTACAACCTGGCCTACAAAAAAATGGAAAATGTTAAAAATGAGCTCGAAGCCTGGAAAGAGGTAACCATTTCAACAGGTTTTGAAGCTGTAACAGCTGATAAATAAAAGCAATTAAAATGGATAACAAATATGCTGGTTTATGGGTAACCAAAGATGGCTACATACGCCACCACCTGTTACCCAACGGCCGATATGATGAAGCCCGCGGCGACCGCGAAAGCGCTTACCAGGGCAACTACACCCTTAAAGGCGACCACATTGAATACGTGGACGATACCGGCTTTACCGCCGCCGGCGACTTTAGGAACGGTATATTATACCATGCCGGAATGATTTTATATAAGCAGGATTAGAAGCCTCACCCCAACCCCTCTCCTAAAGGAGAGGGGCTTTTTGTTTTAAACGCCTTTTAGCGAGAATGTGACCTGTCATTTCGAAGCGCCAGCGAGAAATCTGTACGCGTTTATGGTCACGTGGCAGATTGCTCCTCGTACAACCCCTCCTAAATCCTCCCCGAGAGGGAGGACTTATATTTATTCACGTCAAGAATGATGTGACTTTTTTTTAATCTGTATGCGTTTATAGCCAGGCGGCAGATTCCTCCTCGTACCTCGTTCGGAATGACAATATTTTATATACCTACTATACCATCTCCAATATCTCCCTAATACTCGCTATACTTTCAAACCTGTCGCTATCAATGGTATCCTCAATTTGCTCGTGCGCCCAGGTGATGTGGTAGGGTACGTGTATGGCTGAGCCGCCGATGTTGAGTATCGGCATAATGTCGGATTTTAGGGAGTTGCCGATCATCAGCAATTCGCCGGGTTGAATGTCAAGGTGCTTTAACAGCTTAAGGTAGTTGGCGTCATCCTTTTCGGACATGATCTCGATGTGATGAAAATAATGGCTCAATCCCGATTTTTTCAACTTACGCTCCTGATCAAGCAGATCGCCTTTGGTGGCTACTACTAAACGGTAACGGCCTTTAAGGGCACTCAATACTTCTTCTACCCCATCAAGCAGTTCAATAGGCTCATCAAGCAAGGCCTTGCCTAAGTCAATAATTTGCCCTATTACCTCGGCAGGGATGGTGTTGTTGGTTACTTGCAAGGCCGTTTCAATCATCGACAGTATAAAACCCTTTACGCCGTAGCCATATAATTTAAGGTTGCCTATTTCGGTTTTAAGCAGTTCCCGCTCAAGCGCGTGTTGTTGCAGATACTCGTTAAGCAATTTATAAAATTCCTCCTCGGTACGCCTGAAATATGGCTCGTTAACCCAAAGAGTATCATCAGCATCAAATGCTATAACTTTAATGCCGGTAGATTCAGAAGTTGAGATCATTGTTCAAATAATAATATATCGCCTTTTTTGCACCCTCAGTGAGCTTTTGTTAAAGGCAATGCAAGATAACGATTTAAGTAACAGAACAGTATTGACCCGATGGACACATAATTGCTCAAACTTTTTTCAATAATCATCAAAAGTGGGTATTGTGTGTGTAGAAGGGAAAGACGAATTTCACATAAAATTAAAAAGGTTACAAATAGTTATCCACATTATTGATACTATTTAAAAACCCAGACGGTTTTAGTGCAATTTTATTAAGCGGAATTAACCGTTGCTCTGAGAAGCTTTAAGTGTATTAAACACTCCTACCTGTAATTTTTAATCTAAAAATTTATTATCATATGAGTAGCATTAGTCATTACGGGCAGCTTGTTGAGCATGCTGTGCGCAAAAGAGGGGTTAGTTTAACCGAGTTAGCCTTAGAATTGGGTGTAAACCGCCGAACCATTTACAACTGGTTTGAAGCGCCTTTTTTAAAAAGTAACGTTATTTACCGTATAGGCATATCCATCAATCACGATTTTTCGGTGGAGTTTCCGCATTATTTTACGGCTGAAATGTTCAGCAATGAGCGTATGCGCACTTCAAACAATGCAAATACAAACAATACCGCATCAGGAGATTGGAAGAATAAATACATTGATCTGTTAGAGAAGTATAACCTTATTCTATCATCAATGCACACAAGGGTATAGTATAATACTACCCGAAAGCGGGGGCTTCAAACCTAAACCTTATCGCAGCAGGATGGAATTACCTGCTGCGTAGTACTTAAAACCTTTATATCACATACTTTTCGCTTAAGTATTCACACTTAGGCTAAGGCGGCTTTTATTTTTTTAAGCTGATGAATATGCCTTTTGGTATGGTAGGCCGCGAAAGCCACACATTCCCTACGCGTTAAATACCCCATTTGAGGCAGTGCGAATGCGGTGCAGGTTTTATCCAGATCGAGCGTGGCCGCGGCGTTGAATAATTGATCTTTGGTATCTTCCAGTTGTTTGAGTTTTTCGCCTTTATCGTACTGTTTATCTTCGGGCACTACAAAATCCGGTGATTGCATTTTGATCTCCATATTACCGAACATGCTGCGTAGCTGACCAACCATAGCATCGGCCGGTCGGTTGGTATCTTCGGTTGGGCCCTGCATCATATCAGCAAAGCCGCTTGCCGATAGGTTAACGTGCTCGGCTACCTGCGCTGCCGTCCAGCTACCCGCGAAAGGCACCTTGTTAACTTCCTTTTTATCAATGGTTTCAAATTCATGAATAAAGGAATTGAGAATATCCTGCAATTCGTGCAGCATTTCGCCCTTGGTTAAAGTTGTTTGTATCATGGTGATTGTTTTTATACAAATTTACCCTGACTAACACCTGAGCGTGATGTGTAAAACAGACCAAAGCAGGGCCATTCAGGACAAAACTACACCGTAACATATTGCCCGGCCAACTTGCGGTAAGCATAAGTGCGCATGGCGGCAAGCGTAACCATCAGGCCAATAATACCTGTAACGGTAAACAGCAGGGCTATGCCCCTATCGGCACCGGTACCAAACCATTGGCCTATCAGTTCGGCACCGCGGCCGTTGGTCATGAATGGGATGAAGATGAACTGCGCTACCGGCCCAATAATAAATGCCGTTATGGGCGATGCCGCCTGCTCAATACTTTGCGCAAAACCAAATACCCTGCCCTGCCGTTCAGGTGGTATCATTTTTTGCATAATGGTTTGCTCGCAAGCCTCAACAACAGGTATAAGGCATAGGTAAACAAACATGCCAATGCCCAGCAATATAATAGAGGCTTGTATGGTGAAGAACACGCAGATAGTCCACATGATTATATTGGAGCGAAACAACGTAATAAGCGGGTTTTTACCCAGGCCTGTACGCGCTACCACAATGCCGCCTATAATAAATCCCGTGCTCAGCACACCCCAAAAAACACCCCATACCTGTACCGTTACCAGCGACAGGCCATAAGCGTCCATCAGCGACATGAACACACCACCCAGAAAATTATTGAAGGTATTGAAAAATATAAGTCCGAACAGGCCAGGTACTTTTTTAACGGCAGCGATGGTACCTTTAATATCTATCTTTTTTGTGTCGGCCTCATCAATATGCATAATGCCCTTTTCATCAATTTTTAAGGTGAACAGATGCAGCAACACCAGTATTTTTATAGCTATGGCGATGATGAGCATCCACATTACACCCATAAAACCAATGATCATGCCACTAAAAATGGAGGAGATCAGGAATGATACACCATTGATAGTACCCACCATACCATTGGCCTTATCACGATCTGGTTCGGGCACCATAATAGTTACCAGGGTTGATAGCGCTATACTGCGGATGTTGCCCGCGATAGCCCCAAACAAATTGAGCACCACAAACACCCATAGCACCACGCTGCCCGGGTTGGTAAATACCTTGGCCGGTGTGCTGATGTAGATAATGAGCGCCAGCGAATACAAGATCAACGAGGCCACGCTGGATAGCAGCATAGAGGTTTTCTTTTTATACCGATCAACCACCGAGCCTAAAAAGAAGCCCGAAAATGCCACCGTAGCCAGGTATACCCCGGCCATTACCGATGTAGCAAACACCGATCTGGTTTCGAGATACAGCCAAAACGTTACCGCGAACCATACCGAGGTATTGGTTAAAAACGCGGCAAGCGAATTAGCCAGCGTGGCATAAAAGGCTTTCATTTGGTGCGAGGGCTATTTATCTTGTTTCATATAATCAAAGGCACCCTTGCGCAGGTTGATGCCATACTCCAGGTACGCCTTTAGGCAGGCCGAAAAGTTTGCCCAACCCTCGGTGTTGCCTTTAAGCCACTGAATGGAGGGTTGTTCGGCAGCGGTAGTTTTTTCGGTGATGGTGATCTGGGTAGCATTATCGCCGCGTGGGGTTAGCAAAAACTCTACTAAAAAAGGCACCTGCTCAACATCCCAGGTTAGGGCTATCAGTTTATTGGGTTCAACCTTTTTAACATCAACGGGGAACTCTCCCTCAAACTCCGGGAAACTCCACATTACCTGCTTGCCTTCTTCTAACCGGGCGCTGCCCCATGATATAAAATAGTTCGACATTTTTGCAGGGTCAACAATTGCTTCAAATACTTCGGCGGCAGGTTTGCTGATCTGAATATTGGTTTTGATCTCAAAATCGGTTGTGCTCATAACTGGTAGATTTAATTTTACTCCAACAAACTTACCATCAAAAAGTTAAAAACAACAGGTGCGGTCGCGACCAATTGAGGGGGTAATAATGCCAAATTGCCCCTCATGCAATTTATAATTAAGCACAGACTTTTTATTGTAGGCCATTATTGCTTAAACTTGCACATCGCCACCCGGCAGATTAATTGAATATGACGCGCATTTGCTTAGTTGAAGACGAAGAAAAGGTTTCATCCTTTATAAAAAAAGGGCTTGAAGAACATAACTACAGCGTTGATGTTGCTGCCGATGGTGTGGCCGGGCTTACCCTGATGCTGCAAAACAAGTATGATCTGTTCATATTAGATATGATGCTGCCCCTGCTTAGCGGCATGGAGCTTTGCAGGCAGGTACGCCAAAAACAACCCGACGCACCTGTGCTGATACTTAGCGCCCTGGGCACAATTGACGATAAGGTGAACGGCCTGCAAGCCGGGGCCGATGATTATTTGGTAAAACCCTTTCATTTTAAGGAGTTACTGGCACGCATTGAAGCGCTGATGCGCCGCAGGCAACCAACCGACCAGGGTGCGAGCCACTACCTTAATTTTAGCGACCTGAAACTCAATATTTGGGATAAAACCGCCGAACGGGGAGGCAAGCAAATAGCGCTTACGGCTAAGGAGTATGCCCTACTGGAGCTATTCATCCGCAACGCGAATAAACTACTATCGCGCGAGTACATTACCGAGAAGGTTTGGGGTATAAACTTTGATACCCAAACCAATATGGTTGATGTTTACGTGAACTATCTGCGTAACAAAATTCAAAAAGGCTTTGATAAAAAACTCATCCACACGGTTATTGGCATGGGTTATATTTTGAAGGAGCAGTAAATGAAGATAAAAACCCGCTTGTCGTTATATTTTACGCTGATCAGTTCGGGCGCTTTGCTGCTGGTGCTGGTGGCGGTATACCTGGCGGTGTATTCGTTTTCGCGCGAGGATTTTTATGACCGGCTTACCGACCGTGCCAATGTAGCCTCGCAACTTTACCTTAAGGCCGATGAGATCAACGCCGACTCGCTGATGCAGGTACAGCAGCGCTACCTTGATAAACTGCATGGCGAGGTAATTAAGGTGTATGATGATGATAATAAATCGGCCTTTAATACCCACAACAATATTTTTTGGACCGATACCATTATTGAGCAGGTACGTAAAGAAAAATCCCTCAAATATCAGGATGGCGACCGCCAGGTGGTAGGTAAGCTATACCATGATAACCAAGGCGATTTCGTGATACTGGTATCTGCTTTTGACCGTAGTTTTCCGCACCGTATAGCTATGCTCACCAATATTGCATTGATACTGTTCATCTCATTTACCGCTGTTTTATTTTTTGCGGGGCAGATATTCGCTAACCGCGCCCTCGCCCCTATTAAAAGGGTGATAACGCAAATGGGGCAAATACGCTCGAGCAACCTGCATATGCGTGTTGAGGGAGCCAAAAACAAGGATGAAATTGACGAACTGATCAGCAACTTTAACAGCCTGATAGAACGTTTAGAGAATGCCTTTGAATTACAGCAAACCTTTGTGGCCAATGCCTCGCACGAGCTGCGCACCCCGCTTACCAGTATTATGGGCGAGGTTGAGGTTGCCTTAACCAAGGCGCGTAACACGGATGAATATGAGCGCATTTTAGCCTCCATATCCGCAGATGCCCAACGTTTGCAGGAAACCATTACCAGCCTGATGGAACTGGCGCAAGTGGATATGAACTACACCCAGGCCAAAATTTCAGCGGTGCGTGTTGATGAATTGTTATGGGAACTGCACGACTACTGGACAGAAAAGAAAGGTGCCGGTAAATTCATGCTCACCTTTGGCAATATGCCTGATGATGAGGCCGATCTGGAAATACAAGGCAACAAACCACTGCTTTACATCGCCCTGAACAATATCATTGAGAATGCGTATAAATACTCAAGCAATAAGCCGGTAACTGTAGAATTTAATGCTTCGGCAAAAAATGTACGTGTTGCCGTAACCGATAGCGGTCCCGGTATTGCTGAGGCTGACCGCGAAAAGATACTGCGCCCGTTTTACCGCGCCGGTGATATTAAAAAACAGCCGGGCAGCGGTCTTGGCTTGTATATTACCGATAAGATCATTCAGCTTTGCAATGGCCGGATACAGGTAATATCTGATGGCTCAACAGGCAGCACTTTTGCCGTTGAATTCGCTAAAAACAGCGAAATCTAAATTTTAATCCCTTTTTAATTCGGGTTTAATTCTCTTCCAATTCGCCCTAAATAATTTTGTTTCATCGAAAGATCAGAATACAAAATGGCACATTATAAAAACCTATTTAAATTACTGTTGCCCGTACTGGCAGTTTGCGCCGCCCCAAAGGCCTACAGCCAGACCGACACACTAAAGCTTAGCTTTAAGGATAGCGAAAAGCTTTTTTTACAAAACAACCTCACTATGCTTGCCCAAAAGTATAATGTTGATGCCAGCAAGGCACTCATTAAACAAGCGGGTTTATGGGATAACCCTGTACTAAGCACCGATCAAAACATTACCGACAACTCGGGCAAGTTCTTTGATCACAGCAAAAACACCGGGCAAATTTTCCTTGAGCTGAGCCAGGTATTTACCACTGCCGGCAAGCGCGGTAAACAAGTGCAAATAGCCAGGGATGACGCCAGCATTCAGCAAGCTGCGTTTGATGACCTGCTGCGTAACCTGCGATATAATATGCTGCTTGATTTTGCGCAGATATCAAACCTGATAGAGCAAGGCAAGGTTTACCAAAACGAAATTACATCGGCACAAAACCTGGTTAACGCCATCCAAAAATCGTACGACGCGGGTAATAACTCATTGAAAGATGTGGTACGTTTAAAGGCCCTGTTATTCGGCCTGCAAAATGACTTGGTGGAGAATAATCGCCAGCTATCACAATTACAAAGCGAACTAAAAACATTACTTGGTATACAGGCAGATAAAATCATCGCTCCGCAAATAAAATTCCACACTACAGATGTTTCACTTAACGCTGCCGAACTTGCCGAAAAGGCTAAAACCTTGCGTGGCGATTACCTGGCAAGCCAGTATACCCTGCAACAAAGCAACAATAACATTGCCCTGCAAAAGGCCCTGGCATCGCCCGATGTAACTGTTGGCGTAGCTTATGATCAAAACAGCAGCTACGCGCCGCACTACGTGGGCTTGCAGATCAGCGTACCACTACCTTTATTCAACCGTAATCAAGGCAACATCAAGGCAGCTAAACTAACCGCGCAAGGCCAACAATATATTGTTGAAAACAATGCCCTGCAATTGCAAAACGATGTATTCTCGGCAGTTAACCAATATCGCTTAAGCAACCAACTGCTTGGCCAAAGCGAAACAGATTTTTACGATCGCTACGATCAGCTTTACAACAATATGCTGAAAGGTTTTAAGCTGAGGCAGATCAGTTTGCCTGAATTCGTCGATTTTTTCGACTCATATAAAGACACCAAGCTGAAGATATTACAACAGCAATTTAACCTCAATAAAGCCATTGCCGATTTGAATTTCGCGGTTGGCACCACAGTAGTTGATCCTCTATAAAAATATTATATATACAAAATGAAAAAGCAATTAGCATACAGCGCTATAGCCCTTGTTTTTGCACTGAGCGCCTGCGAGGAACATAAAACCGGCACCATGGAAATCAAAAAGATCTGCGTGAGCGATTCAATGGCCCGCATGATCAAGATCGACACCGTTAAGGTATCGCAGGTTAAGGATGAACTATCACTAACCGGAGAGGTATCATTTGACGAGAATAAGGTGGTAAAAGTATTCCCATTTGCCGGTGGGCAGGTTACCGATGTTAAAGTATCCCTTGGCGATAAGGTTAGCAAAGGCCAGGTGCTTGCCATACTGCGCAGTGCCGATGTAGCCGGTAACTATACCGATCTGCAATCAACCCGTGCCGATGTGGCTATCAGCAAACGCCAGTTGGAACAGGCCGAGTATCTGTACAAGAACGGTATATCAAGCGAGCGCGATTACACCGAAGCTAAGGAGAATTACGCCAAAGCCCAGGCTGCCGACGAAAAGGTAAAACAACAAATATCAATTAACGGTGGCGGCAATACCAGCTCAAACGGTACCCTGATTGTTCGTGCACCACGCGATGGCTACATTGTTGAGAAGAACATTGCCGCGGGCAACTTCATCAGGCCTGATAATAACGAGAGCTTGTTCACCATATCAGACATGAAGGACGTATGGATAAACGCCAACGTTTTTGAGAGCGATATCGCCAAAGTAAAGCAAGGCTACAGTGCCCGTGTAACTACCATCGCTTATCCTGATAAGGTATTTACGGGTAAGATAGACCTGGTAAACTCGGTACTCGACCCGGACAGCAAGGTAATGAACGTACGTATCTCGCTACCAAATAAAGACTTGTTGCTGAAGCCCGAAATGTTCACCAACGTAATTATTACCAATAACGAGAGTGGTACCGCCGTGGCGCTGCCTGCATCATCGGTAATATTTGATAACAGCAAGCATTACGTGGTAGTTTACAACAACCGTTGCGATATGGAGATACGTGAGGTTAACCCGGTAAAAACGGTTGATAGCGTAACCTACATAGCTGGCGGCCTGAAACCCGGCGAACGCATTATATCTAAAAACCAATTGTTTTTATACAACGCCCTATTAGCTGAATAATAGCTTGATGAGCACCACTGCCGCTGTATCAAAAACTCCGGCGTAATATTTACTACAATGAACAAATTCATTAAAAGCATCATATATTTTTCGCTGCGCAACCGGGCCATGGTGTTCTTTTTAACTGCCGTGCTTGCTGTTGTGGGTGTATGGAGCTATACCAATACCCCTATTGAAACATTCCCCGATGTTACCAATACGCAGATCATTATTATAGCGCAATGGCCCGGTCGTAGTGCCGAGGAGGTTGAAAAAATGGTGACCATACCCATGGAAACCGTTTTAAACTCGGTACAAAAAAAGGTGAACCTGCGTACCACTTCATCCTTCGGTTTATCATACGTACGTATCATTTTTGATGATGACGTTGACGATTCCTTTGCCCGCCAGCAGGTATTAAGCCGCCTGAGCAATGCCGAATTGCCCGACGGCGTTAAGCCCGAAGTTGAGCCGCCTTACGGCCCAACCGGCGAAATATTCCGTTACACGCTGAAAAGCCGTACCAAATCACTGCACGAGCTTACCGCTATTCAGGATTGGGTGCTTGACCGCCAGTTCAAAGCCATCCCCGGTGTTGCCGATGTTAACAGCTTTGGCGGTGAGGAAAAAGATTACGAGGTGAGCGTTAACCCATCGCTGCTGCAAAAATACGGCCTTACCTCGGTGGATGTTTATAATGCCATTAACCGCAGTAATATTAACGTAGGTGGCGATATCATTGAAAAAAACAATCAGGCCTTTGTTGTGCGTGGTATTGGTTTGATCAATAACATCAGCGAGATAGAGAACATCATTGTTAAAAATGTAAACAATGTACCTATCCTCGCCAAAAACATAGCTGTAATAAAAGAGAGTGGCTTGCCACGTTTAGGTCAGGTTGGTCGTGATAAGCAGGATGATGTTATTGAGGGCATCGTAGTTATGCGTAAGGGCGAAAACCCTGCTGATGTACTGGTTCGTATCAAGGATAAAGTGCAGGATCTGAACGAGAACATACTGCCAAAGGATGTTAAGATAGATACCTTTTACGACCGTACCACCCTGATGGAGTTTTGTACTGAAACAGTTATACATAACCTGTTAGAAGGTATTGTGCTGGTAACCGTGGTGGTACTACTTTTTATGGCCGACTGGCGCACTACGCTTACCGTATCCATCATCATCCCGCTGGCTTTATTATTCGCCTTTATTTGTATGCGGATAAAGGGCATGACCGCCAACCTGATATCAATGGGCGCGGTGGATTTCGGTATCATTATAGATGGTGCCGTGGTGATGGTTGAGGGCCTCTTTGTAGCGCTTGATCATAAGGCCAAAGAGGTTGGTATGGAGAAATTCAACAAGCTTGCCAAACTGGGTCTGTTTAAAAACGTAGGTTCAGAAATGGGTAAGGCTATCTTCTTCTCCAAACTGATTATCATTACCTGTTTAATACCCATTTTCGCTTTCCAAAAGGTAGAGGGTAAAATGTTCTCGCCGTTGGCTTATACGCTTGCCTTTGCGTTGTTGGGCGCTTTACTGTTCACCCTAACATTGGTGCCTGCGCTATCAAGCGTATTGTTACGCAAAAACGTTCGCGAAAAGCATAACCCGATTGTGTTATTCTTTGAGAATGGCATTAAGCGTATGTTCACCTTTACCTATCGTAACCAAAAGTTGAGCTTATTGGTGGCTATGAGCGCCATGGTGTTAACTTTTATGTCGGCCAAGTTATTGGGTACCGAGTTTTTACCGCAGCTTAACGAGGGTGCACTATGGGTATCAGCACAATTGCCAATGAGCAGCTCGCTCGAAAATTCGGTAAATGTTACTAATAAGATGCGCGCCATACTGGCCACCTTCCCCGAGGTTAAGCAAACCCTGTCGCAGGTTGGCCGCACCAATGACGGTACCGACCCGAAAGGCTTTTTTAACGTACAAATACAGGTTGACCTATTGCCCAAAAAGCAATGGAAACGCCACATCACCCAGGATGAACTGATAGCCGAAATAGATAAAAAGCTGAGCCAGTTCCCGGGCATCGTGTTTAACTACTCGCAGCCAATTATTGATAACGTATCTGAAGCTGTGGCCGGTGTACCTGCATCAATGGCGGTAAAAATATTCGGTGCCGATTTTGATGTGCTGGATAAAAAGGCGGATGCCGTTATGTCGGTACTGCAACATGTAGATGGCGTAACCGATCTTGGCGTACTGCGCAATCTGGGTCAGCCCGAGTTCAGGATAGAGCTTGATCAGCGTAAGATGGCCTTATACGGCGTATCAACCGCTGATGCTAACGCGGTTATCGAGATGGCCATTGGCGGTAAAGCAGCCACTCAGCTATATGAGGGTGAGCGTAAGTTCGATATCCGTATACGTTATCAAAAGCAATATCGTGCTACGCAGGAGAACATTGAAAGACTGATGGTACCAACCCTAAATGGTTCAAAAATATCTATTAAGGAGATATCAACCATCCGCGAGATCACCGGCCCGGCATTTGTTTACCGTGATAATAACTCGCGCTATATTGCCGTAAAATTCTCGGTTCGTGGTCGTGATTTAGGTAGCACCATTAAGGAAGCTCAAGCCAAAGTGGGCAAAGCTGTACAACTCCCCCACGGCTACTCATTTACCTGGAACGGTGAATTTGAAAACCAGATACGCGCCTCAAATACCCTGGCCAACGTAGTCCCGGTTTGTTTGCTGGTGATATTCCTGATATTGTTTGTAACCTTTGGTAACAGTAAGGATGCCATACTGGTATTGCTAAACGTACCTTTCGCCCTCATCGGCGGTATATTGGCACTGCATATTACCGGTATTAACTTCAGTATATCGGCAGGTATTGGTTTTATAGCCTTGTTTGGCGTGTGTATACAAAACGGGGTGATACTGATATCGGTATTCCGCAAAAACCTGATGGAAGGCATGCACCTTGACCAAGCCTTGCTTGATGGTGTAATATCAAGGGTACGCCCCGTAGTAATGACCGCCCTGATGGCAGCCATAGGCCTGATGCCTGCGGCCATATCAACCGGCATAGGTTCCGAAACTCAAAAACCTTTGGCTATAGTGGTAATAGGCGGTTTGGTTACCTCAACCATACTTACCTTGTTAATATTGCCTGTAATTTATGGCATAGTATACAAGCTTATCCACAAGCGTGAAAACCGCAAACTATTAAAAAAAATTGGCGCTATAAGTTCATAGTAATTTAGCGCCGGTAATCAGCAAAATACCCCACGCCATAGTGAAGTTCGCTATGGCGTTTTTTTACTTTTCATTTTCACTGCTCATGAGCACAGGGATATGCTTTATTAACCGTTAGTGGTTGTCACTTTCTTTTTTGCAGAAAAAAGAAAGTAACCAAAGAAAAACTGCCGGCTACGCCCTGCCCGGTGAAAGTTTCTGCGTTGGCAGGGCTTGTGCTGCTCCGGGCATTTCTGATGCCGGTAATAGAGGTTATTTGCGGTTTGTGCTTTTGGTGCTTAGATATTAATACCCTCCCCATGGGAGGGTTAGGGAGGGTTCGCCGACTGTTACTTCCTACTATTTAATTTCTTTCTCAAACTTGTCATATCGAGCGCCAGCGAGATATCTGCACACGTTCATAAACAAGCGGACAGATTTCTCCTCGTACCTCGTCGAAATGACATTAATGTTTAAAAGTCCTCACCCTCGGGGAGGATTTAGGAGGGGTATACAAAACAATTAAGCCGGGGTTCTGCAATTAAGCTGAACACCCGGCTTCTTTTTTAATTAACCCCTTAACTAAAAAAAGGTCTTTAAAACTCCCAGCGCACAAAGGCCTCAATGGCTTCGTATTCGGCAAGGCCAAGTTCGTCGTATGCGCGGGCAGTTTCGGCTGTGCGTTGCTCGGCACGTACCCAAAACTCGCGTGCATCATCACCCGGGAATACCGGCAGATCCTTTTGCGACTGGTGTTTAAATATGGCCAAACGTTTGCGCATCACCTCCTGCGGCGAAAGCGGAACGGCCATTTGTATTTCGTGTATCTCAAACTCGTGCCATGCACCGCGGTATAACCACAGCCAGCAATCGTCAACCCAGGCTTCAGTGCCTTTAAGGCGCTGTAAGGCAGCAAGGATCACATCAAAGCAAACTTTGTGTGTGCCATGTGGGTCGGCAAAATCGCCTGCGGCAAATACCTGTTGTGGTTTTACCTTACGTAATAACTCAATGGTTTGTTGTATGTCATCCTCAAAACTTACATTGCTGTTAGTTTTCTGTCTGTCGTAAAACGGCAGGTTTTGAAAGTGAATATTCTCATCAGGTAAACCCGCGAATCTTGCACCCGCGATAGCTTCGCCTTTACGGATAAGGCCTTTAACCTCACGTATAGCTAACTGATCGGGCTGATTTGGCAATTTTTTGCCAATAAATTCACGACTTACTTTATAAGTATTTTCAAGCGAAGCGGTATCAAGCCCTTGCGCCTTGTTGAAATCGATGGCAAACTCCATAAAACGCAGCACATCATCATCCCAAACGGCAGTATTGCCTGATGTTTGGTAGGCTACGTGTACCTCATGCCCCTGATCGGCCAGGCGAATGAAGGTACCACCCATCGAGATAACATCATCATCGGGGTGCGGAGAGAATATGATAGAACGTTTTTTAGCCGGGTCCTTACGTTCAGGGCGTTGGCTGTCATCAGCATTAGGCTTACCACCCGGCCAGCCGGTAATGGTATGCTGTAGCTTGTTAAATATATCAATATTGATGTTGTAAACCGGCCCTTTTTCGATAGCCAGTTGCGCCATACCATTGTTGTTGTAATCTTCTTCGGTAAGCTTTAATATTGGCTTGCCGGTGGTTTTTGAAAGCCAAACCACAGCTTTTTTTATCAGTTGTATATCCCAAACACAATCACGAACTAACCAGGGTGTATCAAAACGGGTAAGCTCGGCAGCAGCGTCCTGATCAAGGATGAACTCCACCTTGTCAGACAGTTGCAGGTATGTTGCCGGTACTTCAGATGATACCGAACCTTCAACCGCTTTTTTAATGATGCTGGCTTTTTTAAGGTTCCAGGCCATCAAAATGATCTCGCGGGCTTTGAATATAGTACCCACACCCATCGTAATGGCTTTGGTAGGCACATTCTCTTTACCACCAAAATCGCGCGAAGCATCGCGGCGGGTCAGGTCATCTAAGGTTACCAAACGGGTACCTGAGTTTGGCGCTGAGCCCGGCTCGTTAAAACCGATGTGACCGGTACGGCCAATGCCCAGTACTTGCAGGTCGAGCCCGCCGTATGAATTAATTTTTTGCTCGTAGTTGATGCAGAATTGTGCTACTTCATCCTCGGCCAAAGTACCATCAGGTATGTGGATGTTTGCCGCATCGATATCGATATGATCGAACAGTTGTTGCTTCATAAAAGTAACATAGCTCTGTTCGGCATCAGGCTGCATCGGGAAATACTCATCCAAATTGAATGTCACTACATTCTTAAAGCTTAAACCTTCTTCTTTATGCAGGCGAATAAGTTCTTTATAAACTTTTACAGGAGTAGCACCTGTTGCCAAACCTAAAACGGTGGTTTCTCCACGGCTTTGTTTGTCGCGTATCAGCGTGGCGATACGGGCGGCAACACTATTTGAGGCAGCTGTTGAATCAGGGAATACCGTAACGGGTAGTTTTTCGTAACGGGTTTCTTCAAGCAGATTGAGTCGTGACATATATTGGGGTTGTTGTTTGATTACTCTACAAATTAAACAAACTTACTTATATTTTTTAAATATGAAATAAAACTTATTAAATTTTTTACAAAGTTTTCAAACCGTATTATTCCCTTAAACGCAATACTTTATACTATGTTTTAGGAATATTATTTTAAGCTGAGGCTTTGGCACTTGCATCGTGCAGTTTGTTAAAACTTTCCATCACCAATATGGCCGCGCCTATCAGTTCGGCATCAAAACCAATGTCTGATATAAATAACTCAGTACCCTGGGCCAGCCTTGGTATACAGTATTTGTTTAACGCCTGCTGTATAGGCGCAAGCAACAACTTACCAACCTTTACTCCCCTGCCGCTTAACACAATAGCCTTGGGGTTAAGTATATGTATCAGGATAGAAAGGGCACGGCCTATCTTGTAAGCCGCGTCAGACAATAGTTCAATAGCATACTGATCGCCTTTGTTGGCGGCATCCATCAGGGCACTGCCTACAGCCAGGTTAGAGTGATCGTCGGTAATGTATTGTTGCAGGCTCGATTTCTGGCCGCTCTCTACGCCTTCAATAGCTTTTTGCGCTACAGCCATTAATGATGCCTCGGCTTCAAGGCACCCTTGTTTACCGCAGGCACATAGCGCGCCTTCCTCAGCAATGGGTATGTGGCTGAACTCACCGGCAAAACCGTTCTCGCCCCTAAATATCTGTCCGTTAATGATCATGCCCAGGCCAATACCCCAGCCGATGTTGATCACCATAACATCCTTAATTGACTTGGCTATTCCGAACTTAAGTTCAGATAGGGCTATCAAACTCGAATCGTTATCGATATAAACCGGCAGCTCAACCGCGTCAGACAAGTATTCGGTAAGCGATTTATCTCCCGCATCCAAATAAGTATAGTTAATCCCTTCGTTTACGTTAACAAAACCGGGCATGCCTATACCTACACCAATTATCTTCTCCTTATCAACATTAGAATTTTCAATGTGGATATTGATCAACCCTACCAGCGAGTTCAGTGCTTTAGGATTATCTTTCAATTTAAGACTGATGATCTCAATGGGCGAAACAAAGTTATTAAGCAAATCAACAATACCAATACGGGTTGAAAGCTGATCCATAGCCACGGTAACTATATGCAACCTATCGTGCCGTACCGAATACATTAAGGGCCTGCGGCCGCCGCTGGATGGGGCATAACCCTGCTCAACAACAAAACCGGCTTCTATAAGGTGGTTAACCGCTTTGGTAACCAATGGAATACTTTTATCAATACGCGCGCTAAGCTCGGCGCTTGATAGCTGCTCACCATAATACAGTTGTTGTATTATTTCGGCATAAAGCTTAGCTGTTTTTTTGTTGGCGTTAAACATAAAGGTTTAAAAATCTCAATACAAACGGTTCCGGCTTACAAAAATTACAATAGCGTACAATTGCAACCCTTTGTGCTTACATTAACAATAAATATATAATTAATATATCAGACGCTAATATACATACAGGCGTTACATATTTTATTAACTACTCATCAAAAATTATAAAACCCAAAAAATCTTTTTAAATAAATTTTAAAGTTTGCGCTGCTTTTTATTAGTTTTGGTTTAACTGACTACAATAAACTTAAGCTGTTTCTCATCTAAAAGATATTGTGTAGTAAGATATTAGGCTTATGCCCCGCTGGCATGGGCAGGTTACAAATTAATCAGAACAATAAAATGAAACTTATTGCAGACAGTGGCTCTACAAAAACCGATTGGTGCCTTTTAGGCGACAACAACTCGATAACTTATTTTGATACCGAGGGGTTTAACCCATATTATGTTGATGCCGATTATATATATAATACCATATTATCAAAACTGCCTGCAAATGTTGATAGCAGCAAGGTAAGCGAGGTTTATTTTTACGGTGCCGGTTGCAGTGGCGACAAAAACCATATACTTGAAAACGCGCTTGGTCGCATATTTACACAGGCACACGTTGAGGTTGAACACGATCTGCTGGCTGCCGCGAGGGCTGTTTTAGGTAACGATAAAGGCTTTGTAGCCATATTAGGCACCGGCTGCAACAGCTGTATATACGATGGTAAAACCATTACCCACCAAATTGATTCGCTTGGTTTTATGCTGGGCGATGAAGGCAGCGGCGCCTATATTGGCAAGCAACTACTGGTAAGGTACGGCCGTGGCCAATTACCTGAAGATCTGCGTGTGGAGTTTTGGAACGAATACGGCCTTACCCCTGATGATATTGTTGAACACGCGCACTCAAAACCGCTACCCAACAGGTTTTGCGCGAGCTTTGTACGCTTTATAGCCCCACGTATGGAGCACCCTTATATTGCCGCCATCATTAAAAAAGCGTTTACCGATTGCTTTGAGAACATGATCTCTCTTTATCCCGATTTTAAACTTTACTCGCTAAACTGTGTCGGATCAATAGGCTATATGTTTTCGGCAATACTTAGCGATGTAGCTAAAAGCTATGGCATGACCACCGGTAACATTATAAAAGCACCTATTGAGGGCCTGATAAATTACCATGCCAAAGCTGCCGTGCAACCCCTGGGGGATGTTAACGAAGCTTCGGTATAAAGGTATTTACAGCTTAAAGTAATTTATCGGCAGGTTTTTTGCGACTGCATATATTTACGCGTTTAAACCAGGGGCGTACTTGCCCCTAAATGTATTTTTATGAGAAAAACGGTTTTAATATTTTTTATTACCATGATGATGGCCGCCACAACCATGGCGCAAAGCAAAAATCCATTTAATGCTGCTGATGTAAGGCTTACCTGGCAAATTGTTGAAAACCCTTATGCCAACACTACACAAGCCCGTGCTAAGGTTACTTTGGTTAATAAAGGCGCCAAACCGGTACCAACCAAAGGCTGGAAGATATATTTTAACGCCACCACCACCCGTAGCGGTGGTTTGGATAAAAACCTGCTGGTTGATCGTGTTAACGGCGACCTGTTTATACTTTACCCGGGCAGTGGCTTTAAAACGGTAGCCACCGGCGATTCCATATCATCAAGCGTACTGCAAAGCCATGTGAAGGATATTACCGATTACCCGAAAGGCTTTTATATTGTATTTGATAGTGAGCCTGAAAAAGGCTATCCACTACTTACTGATATTACCAATAGGGTAAACATTGATAAGAACGAGAAGGCGCTGGCCGAAAAGATATATCACCAGAACCAGCTGATCACGGATATGCCTGTAGCCAATCTGTCGCCGATATTGCCTACACCGGTTACTTACAAACGTGCCGCGGGTAGCTTTAAACTTACTCCGCAGGTAAAGATCATTAACGACCCTGCCTTTATAAAAGAAGCCGGTTATTTTAAGGATGAATTGGCCAAGGTATTCGGCAGCAAGCCGCAAACCGGTTTTACCGAAAAGTATAATGTTATTGTGCTGCAAAAAGGTGGCAACAATGGCCCCGAAGGTTACCAGTTGCAGGTAGCGCCAGGTCGTATAACCATTACGGCTACCAATGGTTCGGGTATATTTTATGGCTTGCAGTCACTTAAAAACCTGTTGCCTGCCGCAGCATGGACAGGAACACAAAAGAATTTTGATATCCCCTGCATCAATATAACCGATGCGCCCCGCTTTGAGCACCGCGCGTTTATGCTGGATGTGGCACGTAACTTCTTACCAAAATCGCACGTGTTGAAGGTGATCGATCTGCTATCGTTCTACAAATTTAACGTACTGCACATGCACATGGTTGATGATGAGGGATGGCGCATTGAAATACCGGGACTACCCGAGCTTACCCAAACCGGCGCGACACGCGGCCATAGCAGTAACGAACTAAAAAGTATTAACCCTGCCTACGGCTCAGGCCCTGATACCACCAATCAGGCAGGCAGCGGTTACTTTAGCAGGCAGGAATATATTGAGATACTACGCTATGCTAATGATCGCCATATAAAGGTAATACCTGAGATTGAAACGCCGGGCCATGCCCGTGCCGCCATTAAGGCCATGAATGCCCGTTACGATCGTTTTATGAAGCTGGGCAAAAAAGCCGAAGCTGAGCAGTATTTGCTGCGCGATATCAACGATAAATCTGTTTACCGTTCGGTACAAGGCTTTAGCGATAACGTGCTGAATGTTGGTCAACCATCGGCCTATGCTTTTTTAGAGAAGATTGCCGATGAACTGATAGCCATGTACAAGGAGGCCGGCGCGCCGCTTGAAACCATCCACTACGGTGGCGATGAGGTACCTGCCGGTGTTTGGGAAAAATCGCCGGTGATCGCCGATCTGATGAAAAAGGATTCGAGCATTAAAAACACTTCCGACTTATGGTTCTATTACTTCGGTAAGATCAATACCATGCTGAAAAGCAAAGGTCTTTACCTCTCAGGCTGGGAGGAGATCGGGCTTACCAGCGGTGTGGTTAACGGCAAAAAACGTTTGGTTATTGACCCTCGTTTCGCTAACGAAAATTTCCATACCGATGTGTGGAATAACCTTGTAGGTAATGAGGATCTGGCTTATAAACTGGCCAATGCCGGTTATAAAGTAGTGCTTACCAATGTTACCAATTTGTACCTCGATCTGGCTTATAATACCAGCTTTTACGAGCGTGGCCAATATTGGGGTGGTTATGTTGATCTGAATAAGCCATTCGCGTTCATCCCGTACAACTACTATAAAAACCAAAAGGAGAACGAGATGGGGCAACCGCTTAAGCCGGGACATTTTGATGGCAAGGAGCAACTGACGGAAGCCGGTCGCCGTAATATTGTGGGTATACAATCGCCGCTATGGGCCGAGGTTATCACCTCGCCTGAAAAGCATGAGTACCTGCTGTTACCTAAAGTGTTAGCTGTTGCCGAGCGTGCCTGGGCTCCCGATCCACAATGGGCCACCGAGCCTGAAATAGCTAAAAGCGAAGCACTATACAACCAGGCTTGGGCGGCTTTCGCCAACAAGGTTTCAAAAACCGAATTACCTAAGCTCGATCATTATGCAGGCGGTTTTGAATACCGCATACCAACACCGGGTTTTGTAATAGAAAATGGCCTGGTAAAGGCTAATATACAACTACCCGGCTTCACCATCCGCTACACAACCGATGGTACCGAACCCGATGCTAACAGCAGCGTAATAACCGATAGTCTTAACTACACACCACAACTCAACCTCCGCGCCTTCAACACCGAAGGCCGTGGCGGCCGTACAGTTAAGGTGATTCAATAGTGAGCGGGGAATGGTGAATGGTCAGTAGTGAATGGAGGTTGGTGGTTAGAGAATAGTGGTTGGTGAATAGTGGTTGGTGAATAGTGGTTAGTGATTGAAGATAAGTATTTAGGATTTAGAATTTAGGGCTTAGAATTTTAGAGTTTAGATTTTAGTATTTATAACTTACCATTTAGTATTTAACACAAAGGGCGCTGTTTTTGATGAACAGCGCCCTTTGTGTTATTTGGCGTTTATGTCAGTTATGTACTGATTTTTGGTGCCCCAGGTTTTGTCGGGCTTGCTGCTTAGGGTAAGGTTAAGCGTACCGCCCTTGCGCAGCTCGGCATAGGTTAACCAGTTACGTTCAAGCGGCTTGCCGTTAAGCGTAGCCGAGGTGATATAAATGTTCTTTTCGGCAAAGTTGGTGGTGGTTATGTTAAACTTCTTTCCATCCGGAAAATTGAACTTTACGCCCGAAAATAATGGCGCGTTCAAATAAAACACCGGCTCGCCAACGCAGGCAGGCATAATACCGCACGCGGTAAATACATACCAGCCGGAAAGGGCGCCACCGTCATCGTCCATAGTGCGTACATAAGTATCAGGCTGATTGCGGTATATCTTGTTCACAAACGGATCGATACCACGGCTGTTATCATTAAAGTAATATTGCACCACGGTATCGGCGGCGTATTTATGCGCCAACTGTTGCGATTTCCAAGGCTGCGATGTCATGTTGTACATAAACGGCGCCTGTATATCGGGCTCGTTGGCATGGTTATAAAGGTCGTTAGCAAAAAAGTAATCTAATTGCTCAATGTACTTTTGCTCGCCACCTACCAGGTTTATCAAGCCCTTAACATCAAACGGAACAAACCAGCGATATTGCCAAATAGTGCCTTGATATAAACCACGTGCCTGCATACGGTCTACATCGCGCTTGGTAATATCCTTAAAATCCTTCTCCCAATAATCTTTATATTTCATGGCGATCTCACGGAATTTGGTGCTCTCTGCCTTACGACCAGCGATCTCCATCAGGTGCGATAGCGCCCAGGCATCATAGCTTGATTCCAGTGCCTTATCAGGCTTGGCAAAATCTAAGCGGTTGCCCTCAGCTATCAACGAATCGGCAATGCCTTTAATGTCGACCTTGAACCCCTTACGCCAGGCATCCAGCAATACAACTATGGCATGCTCGGTACGTACTGTGTTTGATGGCTCGTGCTGGGTAGCATAATCCTTTTTGCCGTATTTATAGATTGATGCGATGGAAGTAACCATATCGGCATATTTATCCGGATATAGCAGCGACATTAAAGGTAATTGCGTACGGTAATTATCCCATATTGACCAGCCATTGTACACCGTTTTATTGGTTTTTTGCAACGAACCATCGGTACCACGATAAGCGCCGTCGGCCTCAGAAATAAGGTATGGCGATTGCACCGTACGGTATAACAACGAGTAAAAAAGTTTTTGTGTTTCCGTATCGCCGTTAACCTCAACCGTGCCGAGGGTTTTATTCCATTCGGTATGGCTGGCGGTTTGTAAGGCTTCTGCTCCATTAGTTTTAGCCGATGCTTGCGCATGCGCCACATCAACAGATGATATACCAATGTTCAACAGCACCGTGTTATCTGCGCTCTCAACACGGGCTATCAGTTTATGATCAGCATCCTGTTCAAACTTTACAGGCGCGCTAAAATTAATGTAATAATACACCCTGTAAACACCCGCGCCACAGGTAGTTCGTGCGTCAACCCAACCACTCAAACTGTTGGTGCTGCTTTTATGCTCCTCGGCCACAAAGCCATTGGCCAGTGTATGGCTAAGGTTGATAAAGAAGCTATGCTTGCTGTTAGCCGGAAAAGTATAAGCTTCGGTACCTGAGTTTTTATTAACGGCTACATTTACGTTGATACCATTCTCAAAACCAATGCGGTAAAAACCCGGCCCGGCGGCTTCTGATGATTTTAGCAGTTCGGTATCATCAGCGTTATCGCCCAACAAGGGTTTAATAAGGATACTACCACCGCTGCCCATACAGCCTACACCCTCAAAGCGGGTATGGGTAAAGCCAAGCACTTTTTTGGCATTATGCTCGTACCCCGCATGCAGGTTAGGGTAGGTTTGCGGCGCTATGCTCAGCATCCCGAAAGGATAGGATGCCGCGGGCGATAGCTGCCCATGATCGCCGGATGTGCCCAAAAACACATTCACCGCACTCGCCGGATCGGTTGCAGCCGTACCTTGCTGTGCATTAGCGCCCCCGGCCTGCAACAGCGTTACAGCGCATGCCGACCAAAGGATAAGTTTTGTAGATTTTTTCATTAGAGCTTTCTAAATAGTTTGTGATGAGCTAAAAGCTTTTATTTTCCACAACAATAATAGGCAAGCCCAACTTAGCAAACAAAAAAGCAAAGGATATTTAACTTAAAGATTTTGTTACGGAACCCCTCCTAAAATCTTCCCCGAGGGGGAGGACTTTGAATATCACTTTAAAATCGTGTCATTTCGAACGAGGAACGAGGAGAAATCTATCGCTTTGCTATGAACGTGTGCAGATTTCTCCTACGTCGAAATGACAAGTTTGAAAAAGTAAATATAAAAAAAACGCGTCATTGCGAGGTACGAAGCAATCCTCGAGCAACCTATCTTGTAGAATATCCTAAAGAGATTGCTTCGTACCTCGCAATAACGCAATTAAAAAATAAGGTCAATAAACTCAATACAAGCCGTAAATAACCCTTTCTACCGGCATCAGGAATGCCTGGAGCAGCACAAGTTCTTTATGATCACATTGCCAAAACATAAAAAAGCAGCCTCCACTTTCGCGGGGGCTGCTTAAGAAAATTAACTATTGGGTGTGATCAGAATTTATCAAAGAACAGTTTTGTGCTTACCTCATCCCCTCCTATCGCCGCGGCGGCGGTCGCATAGTTGTTGCCGTTTACGTTCTGCTCAACCACTGGGTAAGTCATCCGTACCGGGAAATCACTAACCGGGTTTGCGGGTGGCGGCAGTTGAGGGTAGTCAAGTCTGCGGTTCTCTATCCAGGCATCCCAGCCACGATTGTATAGCGCACGCCATTTTTGCAGGCCTATTTTTTGTTTGTAAGTACCTGTAGCTGTTAGGTAATTGACAGTAGGCTTAGCTAAATAAACAGTTGCCTGTGCCTCGGTACCACCCCAGTATTCAATAGATGCGGTTATGGCATTATTATAATGGGTTTGCGCGGAACCACCACCTACGCTGTAGCCACGCTCAACAGCTTCAGCCAAAATAAATTCAGTTTCTGAGTAATCCAGAATATCACCCGGAAAATTAGGCGCGGTAATTTTAGTTCCCGCTTTAGAGAAAGCGCCAAAACTATTGGTTGTGCCCATTTCTCCGCCCACATATTGGTTACTTGTACTGTTATTAACTGTAAAATAATTACTAAGCCGAGGGTCAGCATCAGCCTTTAAAGCATCGATGATGGTTTTTGCGGCTACAAAATCCTGACGGCCACTTTGCACCAGGTCAACCCATACCGGGTTAGTATTAGGCGAGCTGCTATCAAACAGGTAATCGGCATTATCATCGTTACTGGTAAAAACACCCGCTTGTACGGCGCTTTCAATAGTAGTGCGCGCCAGTTGCGAATCATGATCGGCAATGGTGATACCTAATTTAAGTTTCAGGGTATTGGCAAATTTTATCCATTGGCCAATATCGCCTCCATAAATCCTGTCGGCACCGCCAAAACCCGGGTATGATGGATCAAGTGCCTCAATAGCCGCATCAAGCCGAACAAGGAGATCTTCATACACAGTTACCGCATCATCATACTTAGGTGTTATGCTTTCTTTAAGCGCCTCGCTGTACGGCAAATCACCAAACGTAGTAACCAGGTAATACCAGGTATATATCTCCATTATCTCAATTTGGGCGTCATCATTCTTGCGTTCGTTTTCATCCAGCACATATTCCGGTAAACGCAGGCGCGATTGCTCAAAGTTGTTTAGCACATCGGTGTATAACCTTGTCCACTGCTCGTCAGGTATGGCGTTATCTTTTATGTTATAATTACTTTCGGTGTAATAGGTTGTTTCTGTCCAGTACTGCTCAAACAACCTGAAGGTATTAACATATACGTTTGTTGAGTGCAGGTTGCTGGCCAATTGTCTTTGCGCCTGAGTAAACAACGTGGATGCCGGTACCTTCAACGGGTTCTTCGGGTCGTCATTTAAACTGGTTATATCTTTTTTGCAGGCCCCCAGCAATAGTAAAGGGAGTACTGCTACTAATATTTTTTTCATGATAAGCTTTTTCTTAGAATCTGAATTTGGCGTTTAATGCAAATGTTTTTATTGCCGGGTATGCACCGCTTTGGTAGCCGGTAATGTTACCTGAGCTTAAACCATCCTCCGGATCAGCATAAGGCAGGTTTTTGTGGATGATCCACAGGTTACGACCGATCAGTGAAAGATCAACACCCTTAACCGGGCCTAATTTTGACACTACCGAGCGTGGCAAACTGTAGCTTAACGAAACCTCGCGCAGCTTAACAAAGCCCGCATCGTAAACAAATGCCTTGTTAGGCAGGGTTTCGTACCCATACAAACCGGTGTAAACATTTTCAACACGCACATCATTAGGCTGGCCATTCTCCTTAACGCCCGGCAATATCACACCTCCACCCTGATCAAGCGGGTTACGTGATGGATTGCCCAGATCATTCAGCCCGGCTGATTCAGGATACAAGCCGGTGTCCTGCCCGTAGTATTGATCTAACGAGAATACGCTGCCGCCTTTTCTGATATCGATCAAAAAGCTCAAACCAAAATCCTTGTAGCGGAAACGGTTGTTGATACCACCTATCCAATCAGGGTTAACATCGCCTATTACGTTGTTTGATGTTGCTGTTTGCAGGTAGTAACCATCCTCGCCAATAACTTTTTCGCCGTTCTCATTATAAATAAAATCAGATCCACGTAAGGTACCCAAAGGCTGTCCGAGCGTAGCATTCAAGGTAATATTACCCTGGAACGCCGCGGTTTGCATATTGGTAATAGGTGTTCCGGTTGGATCGGTAAACAGATCGAGCACCTTGTTACGGTTACGTGAGAAGTTTACATCAATACGCCACGAGAAATCGTTACTTTGAATTGGCGTACCATTTAAAGACACCTCGATACCTTTATTTTGTACGATACCTGAGTTATAGAATTGCTGAACATAACCATAAGCAGGTGATGTTGTTACCGGAATGATCTGGTTAACAGTTTTGTTAACATAGTATGTTGCATCGAGCCCTAAGCGATTGTTAAAAAATGCCAGCTCGATACCACCTTCAGTACTTTTTGAACGTTCAGGCCTCAGATCAGGATTGTTGCGCACCGGACTGATATAGGCTTGCGGTTGTCCTTGTATTGGTGCTCCGAAACGGTAGGTAGTAAAGCGGCTGTAGATAGGCGCATCATTACCTACCTCGGCATAATTCACCCTCAACTTACCGTATGATAACCATTTTTTATCCTGCATCAGCTCTGAGAATACGAAGCCACCATTGATAGATGGATAGTAAAAGGTGTTATTACCCTTGCCCAGCGTTGATGATACATCACGACGCAGGGTACCATCGAGTACTAAGAACTTTTTCCAGGTAAGTGTGGCACCGGTAAACAAGCCATTAACCTGCCTGCGCTGATCTTCTTCAATTGGTGCAAGCGGTGGCGTGAATGAGTTGGTGAGCGAGTAGATGCCCGGCTCAACCAAACCATTATTGGTTGAAGCTGATATGCTCTGGTAATCCTGCTTACGGATGTTGGTACCCAATAATGCTTTCAAATTCAGATCGCTCGACAGGTTTTTATCCATATTGGCGATCAAATCAAAGTTGGTTTCTGTCCAGCCCAGATCGCGGCGGGTATAGCCTGATATACCGGTACTACCCACGGCACGGCGCTCCTCCTGCAACTGGTTCCAATGGTCAACCGTTACACGGCCCATCACATTTAACCAACCGGTTACCTTATAATTAGCATTTACGTTACCAAAATAACGATGGCGTGTATCGGTTTCGTAATTTTGATAGCGCACAAAGTATGGGTTATCCCAGTAGATAGGTGTCGGATCATCAATATCAGATAGGTTCCAGGTAATGTTTTTGCCGCCTGATGAAAAATAAGCATCTTTTAACTGCTTAACATCATTGTTTACCTGCCACCATTGGCGAAAGTTTGACATGAGGTTGTCTGAATCGTAACCTGTACCGTAACGGCCTAAACCATCAGTACGGGTGTAATCAATATTACCGCCTACTGTTAATTTAGAGGTTGGATTATAAGTACCGCCAAGATTAATATTATTTTTAAGCACGTTACTGTTCGGTAAAATACCCGAGTCGTTATTACGTGTATAACCTAACTTGAATGTGCTGTTATCGCCACCATTGGTTATGAATATGCTTTGGTTATTTGATACCGCGGTTTGAAAAAACTTACTCGGATCATTAGCCGCGGCTACCCAAGGCGTTGCTTTTTGATAGTTTGGCAGGCCTTCGTAAAACGAATCCCAGTGATAAACCAGCAAGTTAGGATCAAACGGTGCACCATACGAGGCATCCTCAGTAAGTGGCACAATCAGATCGTCCTGCCCATCGCCATTGGCATCACGGAACCAGAAAAAACCCGAGTCGTCCTCATAGCCAGGGCCGTAACCGCCACCATATTCCTTTTGGTATTTGGCAAAGGTTGATTTATCAACCTTACCAACCGTTACACCTGTATTTACCGTAACGCCCAGGCCTTTGGCTGCTTTTTTAGTGGTAATCAATATAACACCGTTAGCGCCCTGCGAACCATACAAAGCGCTACCCGCTGCGCCTTTCAGTACCGTAACCGATTCGATATCATCGGGATTAAGGTCATTCACGGGGCTACCATAATCATAACCACCACCGGCACTTTTTTGCCCCGATGAGTTTACGTTACCGCCTGCCAAATTACTGGTGCTTGATGGCGAACCATTGTTAAACGGCACACCATCAATAACAAACAGGGCCTGGTTATTGGTGAATATTGATTTGCTACCACGCAATACTACGTTGGTCGATCCGCCTATGCTGTTATTCTGGCGTATCTCTAAACCGGCTACTTTACCTTGCAGGCCATTAACAAAGTTTGATGAGCGCTGCTTGCTAACCTCATCGCCCCCTACCTGTTGGGCTGCGTAGGCCTGTTGGTTACGGGTACGCGTTAAACCCAACGCGCCGGTAACCACCACCTCGCCCAGTTGCTGGCTTGATGATGATAAAATAACGTTTAGTGTGTTACCCGCGGCGGCAAGCTCCTGGCCGGCGTAGCCAATAAAGCTAAATACAAGCACGGTGTTTGCATCTGTTACTTGTATTTTGTAACTGCCATTAACATCGGTTACTGTACCGCTATTGCTGCCTTTAATTAATACGCTTACACCGGGTAGTGGTAAGCCATCCTCTTTTGCGGTTACCCTACCGGTAACTGTACGGGATTGTGCATAAACCTGCGTTATAAACAGCAGATTGAGCAAGAAAATCGGGAGTAGAGTTTTCTTCAAAGCATTCATTTTTCGTAAGGTGTGTAAATAGATATTGCAATTATAGAATTTTTTTAACCAAAATTTAACAAAACAATATTTTATTTGCAATTTATGTAACTATTGCGATACATTTTTGCATATGCACCAAAATTGAAGAACGCTTCAGGTAAATTTTTAACTCATATACTAATTTTCGTTTTTATTAATGCTTGAAGGTTCTTCATTATTCAGCGCCTCATTAATTTTTATGTGGATGTTGTGCACAATCTCATCCATTTCGCGAATGCTGGTACCTAACATGGGTATTATTTCGTCCTTATCCTTTTCTGTTTCGGCAACCTCTATCAAATTCATCAGGCCGAGCATGGTAGCAACCGGCCTACGCATCTGGTGCGAACTTAGCCAGGCCAGCTCGCGCAAAAAGTTGTTTTGCCGCTGTATCTCATCCTCTTTCTCTTTACGTGATGTGATGTTTTGGTAAACAGCAATGTAACCGCTGTATTTACCATCATCATTGTAAAAAGGTGTGAACTCTACTGATACCCAGATAGCTTGCCTATTAGCTGTATAAACAACTAAATCGGTTGTAAATGGTTTTCGTTGTTTCAGCTTATTGCGAAATCCGGGGCCAAGAACTTTCTCAAAATCAGGTCCGTTGAGAATTTCGTAAGGGGTTTTACCCACAATTTTGTCCAGCTTATGTCCCGTATTTTCTTCAAAGGCGTTATTGACCCAGGTTATTTTGTCGGCAACATCGGTAACAATTATCATGTTATTAACACGGGTTATCAGGTCGGCCAGGCGCTTATTTTCCTGGGTCGATCGTTTCAAGGCATCAATATCGCGTATGGCACCAATCAGCCTGATAGGTTCATGGGCTTCATTAAACACAAAATACCCCTGATCCATTATATACTTATACTGCCCTTTGCCACAGTAAATACGGTACTCGCATTCCCAATTGGTTTTGCGCATGGTTTTAACCCGCTCCTGGCTCAATACTACCTCATTAGCATCATCAGGATGGATAAGCCTGCGCCACCAGCTAAGGTTATACTGTATCTGATCTACCGGAATATTGATAAGATGGGTTAAACTGGTATTATAAATGATGTTATCGTTCACAATATCCAGATCGTAAATAACATCATGCGTAGCCTGTGCAACCAGCTCGTAGCGTTCAATAGCTTCCTTTAGCTTAATGTCCTTAAGTTTATCCTCAGATATATCCGAAAAATAAACTGATACACCATCATCCGTAGGGAAGGCCGCCATACGTATCCATTTATCAAGCACTTCTGAGTAATCTTCATTTTTGGTGATCACACCTTCTTCCAAAGCCTTTTTGTAATGCTTGTAAAAACGGTTACGCTCTTTAGGGAATATCTTGAATATGCTCTCTCCTACCACTTCGCTCGTTGGCAAACCCGTCATCTGTTTAAAAGCTTCATTTATCCGGATGATGCGCATATCCTTATCCAGCGCGAAAAACGCGTCGGATATGCTGTTCAGCGTATCTTCAAAATTATAGAGGTACTTATTCTTTTCTATTTCGAGCAATTTGAGCTCGGTAATATCCTGCGCCGAACCTACCACCTTCACTTCGGGCGTAGCGGCTTCGAGCCGGGCAAGTTGGCGCACATAACGCTCGCTGCCATCCATAGCGGTAATGCGATGGGTAACGTCCATTTGCTTGCCCTGGGTTATCAGCGCCTGTAAACCGGCAAGCATCATATCCCTGTCGTCAGGAAAAATATGGTTCAGATATATCTCGAATGCCGGGCGCTTATCAGCTTTGCTTACGCCAAATATTTCGTAAAACTCGTCAGACCATACCAGCTTATTGGTAGCCGGGTAAAACTCCCAACCGGCCACTTTTGATATAAGCTGGGTTTCGCTCAGCTTTCTCTTTTCGGCTTGCAGATAACGGTTTATCCTATCCAGAGATCGTTCATAAAGTATTTGGTCGGTAGTATCGCGCACCATGGCCAACATGTGAGGCTTACCATTAAATTGTATGTTATGTACCGATAGGTTAACATAAAAAACCGAGCCATCAACCTTAATATGGCGCAAATTACCATCGGTTTTAAGGGCTTTACTTATAGCTTGATCCTGATCGCCTTCGGCCACACTATCATCAATATAGGTAATATCGGCCATGGTTTTGGTCAGGAATTGCTCGTGGCTGTAACCATACACTGATGTGGCCGCTTTATTTACTGATACTATTTTTAGGCTTACGGCATCGTATATCCACATGGGGGCGTGGTTGGTTTCGTACATCTCACGATACTGGATCTCGCTCTGTTTTAAAGCCTTATCATCAATACGTATCAATGTATACAAAAACAGCCCTGTGCATACAATAAAGAAATACCCTTTAAAGGTACTGAGCATTAGTATGAAGTGGGTGTTATTGTCGTTCAGGAAATAAACCAATAACTGGTCGCTAAATGTGATCCAGATCAGGCTTATTATCAAATATATCAGGGCAATTTTTAACGCACCATACCTCATACAACAAAAAATACGCTTACGGCTAAAGTGTACGCATAAGCAAGTTATTGGTTACAACAAATTGGCTACAGGTATTAATCTGTTATTATTTGCAGATTAATATATTATCTACAAACATTAACCGAATTTGCTTTTACAACTATTAAATATTTTATTACTTTAACCCCTAACCATTAAGTTTAACCTTACAGTATGAAAAACAGCTTGTTATTTATTTTTTCATTTTTATGCACCACTACCCTTTTCGCACAGGATAAACCCGCCGAAGATTTCAGGGATGACTGGGCCGACCTGCGCCATTATGCCGCCGAAAATAAAACCCTACCGGCACCCGCCGCCAACGAAAAACGGGTGGTATTTTTGGGCAGCTCGATATTTGAATTCTGGAAAACCCGCATGCCCGAATATTTTGAGAATAATAAGAATTACATAGACCGTGGCATTAGCGGACAGATATCTCCCCAACTACTTATCCGCTTTCAGCAAGATGTTATTGCCCTGAAACCCAAAGCGGTAATAATACTTGCGGGGAGTAATGATATTTCGGGCTCTACAGGTCATGTAACCAATGAATCGATCATGAACAACGTACGATCAATGGTTGAACTGGCGCAAAGCCATAATATAAAACCCATACTTTGCGCTTACCTGCCTATTTATGAATATCCGTGGAGAAAGGGCTACCCGGCCGCCGAAAAAATAATCGCCCTTAATAAAACCATAGCCGCCTATGCCAAACAAAAAAAGCTGGTGCTGCTTGATTATTTCACGCCGCTTGTTGATGAAAAAAATGGCCAAAGAGCCGATTTAACGCTTGATGGCGTACACCCAAACAAGCAAGGCTACGAAATTATGGCCAAAGTTACCGATGAGGCGATAAAGCGAGCGCTGAAATAAATATCATTAAGGTTAAAAAAATATTTAATATTTTCTTTAAAATATAAAAAAGCCGTAACTTCAAGTATTCTTACACACCTATGAAGCTGAAGGAAATTGAAGTTGTGGTTGACGCACAGCCTGTGCCGTGTTTGCTTATATCTGTAAACCAACCGTTTGCCGTAATATTTGCAAATAAGGCATTTATAAAAGGCATTGCTGTTACCGAGATGGCAACAGGCAGCACTAACTATGCCGATGTAGTATCTTCTTACTTTGATCGTGGTTCGCAAAAGAGCTTGCTTAAGGCCGTAAAAGAGGTTCAACACTCCCGGCAATCGCAACCGGATAAACTTGTAGTTAATACCGGCACCAGCAATAAACCGCTTGATGTTGACACCTACCCCATGTTTAATGGCAATAACGAGTTGGTGTGCCTTGCTCAAAACTTCAGCACGCATATTTGCAATGTTGAAAACAACTGGCAGGAGAGTTTTGAGCTGTTTAACTATAGCCCCTTACCTACCCTGGCTTATGATACCGCTTCGCTCAGGATATTAGCAGCCAACAAGGCTGCCGAAAATACATTTGGTTATACCATTGATGAATACCTTACATTAAACCTTAAGGATATGTGGTATGTGCCCGATGCTGTGGCACTGCAATACTCTATTGATACCAAAGCCCGTAAGGGTTTATGTAATAAGGAACTGATACGCCTGGTAACCAAGGACGGACGGGTGCTTAGTACCGAAATTACCTCAACGCCGTTACCGGCATGGGGGCCAAATACCCGGCTGATGATGGCACACGATGTTACCGAACAGGTACGATCGGCACATAATGCCAAACTTTTGCGCTCGCTGGAGCAATTGGAACGCCATATACTTGAGCTTAACTCGCAGCCTAACACCCCAATGGAGGAGGTGCTGAATAATTACACCCGGGGTATTGAGGCCATGTTTCCGGAAATGACCTGCTCGGTTATGCAGATTAAAAACAATAAGCTTTATAACTGGACAACATCATCATTACCAAAAAACTATACTGATGCCATTGAGGCCTTACCGATTGGTAACAATGTAGGCTCATGTGGTACGAGTGCCTATTTAAAGCAACCCGTAATTGTATCAGACATTGCTACCGATTTTCGCTGGGCAAATTACTATGAGATCGCTCTGGGAAATAACTTGCTGGCCTGCTGGTCGTACCCGATACTAAACAGTAAGAATGAGGTAGTAGCCACCTTTGGTCTGTATTATAATAAGGTACGCTCGCCCGAAGAATATGAGTTAAAGATAATTGACCGCGCGGCGGCATTGCTTAAGGTAATTATTGAGAACAGGCAATACGCCAGCGATTTGAAAGAGGCCATGCAACTAATGAGCCAGGGCCAGGAGCTGGCGCAATTTGGCAACTGGGCATGGGATATTGTTGAGAATAAGCTCAGCTGGTCGGACACGTTATATAAAATTTATGGCCACACCCGGTCAGAGCTTGTATCAACCTTTGATAATTACCAGGAACTGCTGCACCCCGATGACAGGGCGCGGGTTTGCGGCATTATAAAAGGTGTATTGGCCAGTGGCAAGGATGTTAGTTTTGAGGAACGCATCATCAGGCCTGATGGCGAATTGCGTTACCTGCGATCATGGGCTACGCTTAAGTATGACAGTAACGGCGCACCGCTTAAAATGATAGGCGCATCGCTTGATGTTACCGAAAGCAAACGCATACAGCGAGATATGGAGGCATTGAAAAACCGCTACAGCGATCTGTTTCAGCTAAGCCCTCACCCTATGTTTGTGTATGATGTAAACACTTTAAAATATCTGGATGCCAACAATGCCGCTACCGAGATATACGGCTACAGCAAAGAGGAATTTTTAAATATGAAACTGCCCGATATAAGACCTGTTGAAGATCTGCCTGCCTTTGAACGGGTAATGCGCGATGAGATACAAGCAGGCCTGCCACATACCGGCATATCAAGGCACGTTAAAAAAAATGGCGACATAATAAATGTGATGACACGCGGCAACTCCATCAATTATGATGGCCGGTCGGCACGTATAGTTATCGCTATTGATTATACTGATAAGTTTAATGCCGAGGATGCGCTGCGTCGAAGCGAAAGCCGTTTTAAGGCGCTGATTCAGGAAGGATCGGACCTGATATGTATCACGGACGATAACGGGAAATATAAATATGTAAGCCCGAACTCCATAATTGTTACCGGTGTTGATGCCGATGAACTGACCGGCAGAAACATAGCCGATTACATGACGCCGGAGGATGCATCATTTTTAAAACAGGAAATAGCCAAACTTAATGAACAACAACGGGTTGAGTTAAAGCCTTTGTTATTTAAAAACGCTAATGGCCGCGAACGCTGGCTGCAAACCGTACTTACCGACTTGCGTACCGACCCGGCCATTAACGGCATTGTATTCAACTCGCGCGATGTTACCCAGCGAGTACAGCAGGATAATACTATTAAAGAACACCTTGAACGTTACAACATCGTATCAAAAGCTACGAGCGATGCTATTTGGGATTATAATATTGTTGAAGGTACCATTACTTGGAACCAGGGCATTAACGCCATATTCGGGCATCATAACTTGAACACCACCTACCAGTGGTGGTTTACGCACGTGCATCCTGATGATATTGACGATGTGATAACCATTGTGAACCTTTGCATCCTCAAAAAACACTCGCGCTGGCAAAGTGAGTACCGTTTTTTATGTGCTGATGGCAGCTACAAATCGGTATTAGACCGCGGTTTCCTGATATTTGATGATAACGATCGCCCTGTACGTATGATTGGTGCCATGCAGGATGTTACCGAGCGCATGAATTACATTCACGATATTGAAAAGCATAACACCCGGTTACAAGAAATATCGTGGACACAATCGCACCTGGTAAGGGCGCCGCTGGCGCGCATGCTTGGCTTGCTTGATCTGCTTAATAAAGGGCAGTTTGATACCGATACCAAGATGATGCTCGAATACCTCAACATATCAGCCAGGGAGCTTGACGATATTGTTCAGAATATCATCGTAAAAAGCCAGCCTTACACCATTGATGTGCCCTCTTATTAATTTACTCCCTTAAAAAAGCATCAAGCGCGGCGGTTGGTTTACCCGAAACATCGAACGCGCCCAGGCCATACCCCTTCCAACTGTTGTAGGCTTGTGGTTCCCAGTAAAACACACCAAGGCCTTTGGCGGCGGTAACTGAATTTACTTTATCAATAATATCAGTTAAAAAAGCTTTAGAGGCGGTTACTTCTGTTGCGGGCATCCCTACCTCGCATACCATCACCTGGCTGCCGTAACGGGCAACCATATCGTTCATATTAGTAAGGCATTGCACATTCAGTACTTGCCAGTTAGCAGCTGTTGGGTATAACGATATACCGATCACGTCCCACTTTGCGCCGTTGGCTTTAAGGCCATCGAACATCCAGCGGTACATTTCATTATCAAACCCGTTGGACAAATGGACAATAATCTTACTACCCACGCTTACTGATTTTACTGCCATATAACCGGCCTGTATCAATTCGGCAAAGTTTTTCATGTTTACGGATGCCTTGCCATCATCCCAAAGCATGCCATTGTTGGTTTCGTTGCCTATCTGCACCCACTCCGGCGTGATACCTTTATCCTTAAGGGCATTCATTACGCTGATGGTGTAAGTACTCAATGCTGATTTAAGTTCGGCAAAGCTAAGATCTTTCCATGCGGATGGTTTGGTTTGCTTGCCGGGGTCGGCCCAATTATCGCTATAATGCATATCGAGCATAATGCGCATACCTGCCGCTTTGGCCCTTGTAGCTTTGTTCACCACATCGGCGGTATTATTCCAGCCATCGGCAGGGTTTACCCAGGCACGCAAGCGTATGGCATTCGTGCCCTTGCCTTTCAGTATGGTAAACAGATCCTGCTCAGTGCCCGCATTATTGTAGAATTTGATGTTGGATGCCTCCATCTCGGTCAACCAACTAACATCAGCCCCTTTGGCGAAACCGCCGTTAAGCGTTGCCTGGGGTTTAGCGGGTTCATCAGCCCGGCTATTATTTTTTGAACACGCCATCCACAACCCTGCAAACAGCAAGGTTACCCATACATACATCCTGGTCACTACTTTTTTAGGTTTGCGGGCAATATAAATTACCCGATTGGTTAAAATTGATTATGCCGCTAATTTAACACTATTTATGCGGATGAATTATCCTTACCATTCAATACATCAAAATAAAAAAGCGCGACCTTTTTAATGATCGCGCTTTCTATCAGGTAATATGTTTTACTTCAGCTCGCTAAGTATAGGCTTGGCTAAACTTGTAAGCTCGGTTTGGTCTGGTTTGATGAGTTCAAATACCACCACCTCGTTCTTGCCTTGTTTAAGCCACTCGGCAGGTACATATATGGTTTGCTGAGGGCCAATGCTCCAGTAACGGCCAAGGTTATGCCCATTTATCCAAACCACACCCTTACCCCACTTGCGCATATCCAGATAGCTATCCTGTGGCTTATCCAGGTTAAACTCAGCATACTTCAATACCGGCTGATCGGCAACTGGTTTATCACCACTTATTTTAGTGGCATCAACCTGATCAAACGGTAATTGGAACATTTTCCAATTATAAACCGGCTGGCCGTTAAGCAATACCGCTTCGGTAATACCTTTCTTATTTTTTAGCAGGTACGGGCCAAAATTGATACGACCCATGTTTTCAACCAATATTTCAAGCGTTACATCACCGGCAGGCAGAGTTACCTGCATACTGTCCTGCGCCAAACGTCTGTCGAGCATACCTACTTTTTTACCATTGATGAATACCACACCGTAATCGCGCAGATCCTTGATCTTCAATAAAGTCTTGCTGCCACCTTTTACCGTTGAGCGATACAGCACATAACCGTAAGGCTGGTTCATATCCTCAAATGTAAACGGGGTTTTATTCTCTTTAGGCGTACCCAAAACGTTGAACACACTAACCTGTTTCTGAATTTTAATGGCAGGCATAGCCGCTGATGGTTTGGCCGCAGGTACATCAGGCAATTGCTGATCGGCAGGTAAATTCTTTTTGATCACCTCCCTGAATTGCATGAATTTATCGGTAGCGTTACCGGCCTCATCCAACGGGGCATCGTAATCATAACTGCTTATCTGTGGCTCGTAAGGCGTAGTGTCCTTATAATTAGCGCCATTCATGAAACCACGCGTGGTACCACCATGAAACATATACATATTGATGGAGATGCCACCTTTTAAGGCTGAATCTAAACGATTAACATAATCCTTAGCCGGTACGGTATGGTGCGGTGTGCCCCACCAGTCAAACCAGGCCGGGTACCATTCGGCAACAAAATAAGGGCCTTTGCCTTTATTGTATTTGTTAACCAGTTCCTTAACCTGTTTAGGGTTATCAATACCATTAACGCCGGGCAGCAGACCAGGCAAATGGCCGCCTTCAAGCGCAGGCACCGGGTCGCAGGTTGAAAGTATGCCATCAAATCCGGCTTCGCGGAACATCTGCTCGTTTATTTTCAGATACTCCTTATCGCTACCGTATGATCCATACTCATTCTCCACCTGTACCATCAGGATGTTACCACCGTGATTTACTTGTAGCGGAGCAAGTTGTTTGCCTACCTCGTTAATGTACTCGCGGTATTCCTTTAAATATTGCTTTTCCTTGCTGCGTACTTCAAGGCCTTTTTCCTTTTGCAGCCAGTACGGGTAGCCGCCAAATTCCCACTCGGCGCATACGTAAGGGCTTGGGCGTAACACCACCCACAGGCCTTCCTCCTGCGCTATGCGTACAAATTCGGCAACATCGTTATTGCCGGTAAAATCATACTGATCCTTATTGGGTTCGTGCAGGTTCCAGAACACGTAGGTGCCAATGGTATTCAGGCCCATAGCCTTGGCCATCTTCATGCGCGAGCGCCAGGCCTCGCGCGGAACACGCGGATAGTGCATCTCGCCGGATATGATCTGGAATGGCTTGCCATCAAGTATAAAAGTGCTATCGCCTAATGCAAAGGTATGTTGCTGCTTTTTTTCGGTCGAGCATCCGCCCAGCAGCGAGGCGACAAGCAGGCACATTAATAACGAGCAGAAAGATCGCTTCATAAGTATCGGGTTAAAAAATGATGGAATAATTTAAATGGTTTTGTTTTTTATGCGGATGACACGGGTTGTCAAACAGGCAAAATAAAGGGCCGGAGCCTTGGCTCCGACCCTCATCCAACCAACTTACTAATACCCGTCGTTTTGCTGTAACTGACCACCCGAAGCCTGAATTTCAGTTCTCGGTATTGGCAACCAATAGTGCTTGGTTTCAAAGTGGCGGCCATCAAGGGCAACTTTAGGTGTGTAAGTAAATCCGGTACCGCTTTGGGTAATGGTTATACCGGCAGCAGGTGCATTTTCAGTAGTATTAGCTATCATCCAACGGCGAACATCGTAAAAGCGATGCTCCTCAAAAGCCAGCTCAACACGGCGCTCACGGCGAATGGCCTCGCGCATATCACCCTGGCTGATGCCAGCGGCAATATCAGGCATCACCACGCTTGGGCGCTGGCGTATCATGTTAACCGCCTGCCTTGCCGACATGGTAGCCCCGCTTGGTACCGCATCCGGTCCGTAAGCTTCGTTGGCTGCCTCGGCAAAATTTAGCAACACCTCGGCGTAGCGCATATATATCCATGGCTGAAAACCGGCATTACCCCATGGGTTTTGCAGCGGGTATTCATCATTCATGAATTTTTTAAGGTAATAGCCTGTTTTGGTGGTATTCCAGTTATCAATACCATCGCGGCTATCACGGCCGCCGGGTACAAATGTTTCGATATTACGTTCGCGATATGCTGCGCCATTGTATAAAATGGTGGCGTAAAAACGCGGATCACGGCCTACGTAAGGAGCCTGGGCATTGTAACCTGATGTAGCATCGGTAATTGGTTTACCATTGGCCATCTCATAATCATCAACCAGGTTTTGCACAGGTGTATTGCCCGCCCAACCGCCGTAGCCATTAGGGCCATTGGCAATTTCAAGGTGGGTATGGTTAGCATTCTTGGTAAATAAGCGCTCAAATATCACCTCGTTGGTTTCGTTGATCAGGAACATGTTACGATATCCGCCCGCGTAAATACCGTATTTATTAAGGGCGATAACATCCTGTGCGGCAGTAGCGGCAGCGGCCCAGGTACCGGTGTTATATAACGGACTTGCCGCATACAATAACAACCTCGCTTTTAATGCAAGCGCGGCGCCTTTAGTAGCACGGCCAAGCAGCCAGGTACCATCATTGTTCAATGGCAGTTCGGCGGCGGCTTCATCAAGCTGCGCTACGGCGTAGTCAATACCATCCTTTATAGCGGCACGCTGAAACAGGGTGGCATCCTGCAAGTCATCATTCAAATTCACTACCCTGTCGCCCATCAATACCACACGGCCATAATTACGTATCAAATCGTGATAACGGAATGCGCGGATGAATTTCAGTTCACCATCCAATCGTGTTTTGTGGCCCTCGCTCATTTGCAGTTTAGGTAAAATACTCAAGGCATAGTTACACTCGCGAATGCTGCGATAGCTACGGCCCCACAACGCGCCGGCGCTGCCCAAATTCTCAGGAGCCAGCTGCCCACGTTGTATCAACCAGCTACCATCATCATTATTATAGATGGATTCATCGGTATATGAACTCATCATGCTGTACTCAAAGCCACGGCCAAAACCGGGGTTCGAGCCATCAGCCTCTTTATCCTGCAATTTAGCACCTATATAGCGGTTGGTTACGTAAGCCTCAAACACAGCCGTGTCCGATTCGATGGATGATGTGGCTATCCTGTCCGTAGGCTGAATATCTAAAAAGTCTTTTTTACAAGCCGTGAACGCCGTTGCACATATGGCCATCCACAGCAATTTGTTATATCTTGATTTCATGTTGTACTGCATTAAAATTTAACACTTGCACCTAAATTGATAATTCGCTGTTGCGGATAGAACTGGCCGCTGCCGCTTGAGCCTTCCGGATCATAATCTTTCACCTTGGTGATGGTGAACAAGTTGAACGCGCTGGCATAGATCCTTAAGTTAGATATACTGATCTTTGACAGGAATGGTGCCTGCACATTGTAGCCTAACTCAACATTTTTAAGGCGCAAAAACGAAGCATTGTTAAGCCAGAAGGTACTGTTATACAAACCACCGCTTATAGCGTTTGATGCACGCTCGGTTACGCGAGGGAATGTGCCCGAAGTGTTTGTTGGGCTGTAACGGTTATCGGCCCAGCTGCTGTAAAAGTTACCTACGCTACCGGCCTCCGGCAATACGTACTGGCTAACCTGCGATTGCCCTGAGAACAGTAAGGACAGATCAAAGTTTTTGTACGACGCGTTCATGGTAAAGCCGTAAGTTATTTGCGGTATGTTACCGTATTTGGTACGGGTTTGGTCGTCGGCTGTTATCTGGCCATCATTGTTGTAATCCTCATAGATCAAATCACCAACCTTAGCGCCTGTAACGTGCGGATAGTTATCCAGATCAGCCTGGGTACGGAATATACCTATCGCGTTGTAAAGCAGGTAAGTATTCAAAGGCAATCCGGTTTGGCGCTGATAGTCCAGCGTGCCGCTTGCTTCGTCAATAAATATAATCTTGCTTTTGGCTAAGGTGATGTTACCTGATATGCCCCAGTTAAAATCTTTATTGCTGGAGTTGTAACCTAAAGTAGCCTCAAAACCGGTGCTGTTTACTTTACCTATATTTTCTGACGGTACCAGCGGATCAGCGCCAAATGGGTTTACTATACCTGATGTTGCCGGTACCGAAGCATTACGGTTAGCCAGTATTGACGAACGTTTTTGCTGGAAGTAAATAGCCTCAACCGTAAAGTTGTTGAATAATATGGCGTTAATACCAAGATCAAGCTTGCGGGCAACCTCCCAGGTAATGTTAGGGTTTGCCAGTTTAACCAGGTTTACGCCCGATTGTATGGTTGAGCTGCCACTACCCGGTACGCTGGCCACAAAGCCATTACCCACCAGGGTATAGTTATCAAAGTATTGGAAATTGTTAACGTTATCATTACCCAGCGAACCGTATGATGCACGGATCTTCAGATCGTTAATTGCTTTTACGTTGTTTTTAAACCAATCCTCTTTTGAGATACGCCATGCAGCTGATGCCGATGGGAAATAACCCCAGCGTTTGCCTTCAGGAAATATGGATGAACCATCAATACGTAACTGGCCTTCAAACAAATACTTTTCATCGTAATTATAGGCCAGGCGGCTTATCACGCTTCGGCGGGTATAGTTGGTGCTGTAGCCCGAGTTTAAATAATCGGTAGCAGCTGTACCACCTTGCGATAGCTCAGGCAATTGTGTTGACAGGAAGTTGAAACGCTGCGCGTCAAAATACTCCAAATGGTTTTTGCTTTCCTCATAAGCCACAAACGTATTCAGATCGTGCTTGCCAAATTTACGGGCAAAATTCAGTTTGATGTTGGATGTAATGAGCGATTGATTGGTATGACTTTCGGTAAGCATTGCCCTTTGGTTGTTACCACCCGTTATTACCGAGTTATAAGTATCGGTTGATGGGGTGTAACTGTAAAGCACGTAAGGCTTTGAGAAATTCTTATTAAAGATGTTAGATTTATCAACAGAGTAAAAACCATCTAATGATAAGCCTTCAACACCCGGTATCAGGAAACTACCACGAAGTATACCGTTAAATACCTGTGTTGGGTTATCAACCGTACCGCCAATATCAGTAACCTGCACTGCCGGGTTATTATTTTCGATACCGGTTGTTGGTAATCCGTTAGGGTAATAAGCCGCTATTATTGGCTTAGCGCGATATATTGAGCGAAATACATCTCCGGCCCCTACCTGCGGGAACAACCTGTTCTCCTGCCTGCCCGATAGTGATAAACCTACCTTTAAACGGCTTGAAATGTTCGCATCAACATTTGAACGGAAGTTGTACTGTTTGTACTTGGTAACACCTTCTTTGTAAATACCATCCTGATAGATAGTACCCAGTGAGGTATAATACTTCACATTCTCGTTACCGCCGCTTATAGATAGGTTTTGCTGGTTTTGCAAGGCAACCTTTTTAAGGGTTTGATCTATCCAATCCGTATTAGGGTATAGTAGCGGGTTTGAGCCATCCCTAAACATTTGTATCTGCTCCTCGGTGTACGACTGGTTAAGCCCGCCGGATGGATTAGAATCATAAACTATCTCATTCATGATCTGGGCGTAGGTTGCCGCGTCGGCCATTTTTGGTAAACGCGTTGGCGAGCTAAAGCCCTGATTAAAGCTATAGTTGATGGATGGCTTACCGGTTTTACCACGCTTGGTAGTTACCAATATAACACCGTTGGCCGCACGGTTACCGTATATGGCTGCAGATGCATCCTTTAGTACCGATACGCTTTCCACATCGTTAGGATCTAAACGCTCTAAACCACCTATCTGGCCCGGCACACCATCAACAACTACCAATACGCTGTTGCTGCCTGTTGTGGCCAAACCACGAATGTTAATGTTCGAGCCATCGTAACCCGGCTCACCACTGCGGTTATTGATAACCACACCCGAAAAACGACCAGCCAGTGAGTTTGAAAGGTTGGGCTGCGGGCTCTTTACCAGATCCGAACCTTTAACCTGCGAAATAGAACCCGTTAGGGTGGCTTTTTTTTGCGTACCGTAACCTACTACTACCACCTCGTTAAGCGCCTGGTTATCGGCAATAAGCTGCACGTTTAGTTTGGCGCTGCCGCCAATTGGTTTCTCCATACTCTGGTAGCCGATGAATGAGAACACCAGCACATCGCTTTCGCTATTGGCTTGTATGGTGTACTTACCATTAACATCAGTTACGGTGCCTATGGTTGTGCCTTTTACCGTAACGCTAACGCCGGGTAGCGGCGCGCCTTTTTCATCAGTTACGGTACCGCTTACGGCAAATTTGTTTACGGTGGCATTAACACGGTGTAGCGGGTTAATTACAGCGGCATGCACCGGCCTCACTGCTGCTACCGAAAGCGACAGGATGGCGATAGCCAAAGCTGCTTTTGACGATAAACATGGAGGCGATAACTGGTTCTGTAGATTTTTTCTCATGCTCATAAAAGGTTATTAAAAAATTAATAATTGGTAAAATATCCGCGCTAAAGCAGTGGCCGGGCTTAAGCCTGTAACTCATCATCTGCCAGAAAAAGCTTAGCGGTTATTTTAGGTTTATGAAGCTAAGTTGGTATTAAAAACGCTCCTCAAAAAGGGGACAATAAGCAAAAAAAAGGGGGTAAACTGATAATTTACCCCCTGCCTGTTTATTACGAAAAACAATATTAAACACTAACTATCAACACATTACCTATACCGAACCAAATCAGGATTAACAGCAAGGTTGTTTGAGAAATTTTTGCGGTACTTTTTTATGTACTGCGATGGATTCATGTTAAACAGTTTGTTGAACTGCTCCCTGAAATACTTAGGATCATTAATACCTACCAGGTACGAGGTTTCTAAAATGGTGTTATCGGTGTTGATGAATATTTCGGCGGCTTTACGCAGGCGGATGAACCGGATAAAGCTGTTGGATGATTGCCCCGAAATGGACTTGATCCTTTTAAACAGATTAGAGCGCGACATGCCTATCTCATCGGCCAATACCTGTATGTTAAAATCAGGATCGGTAATGTGCTTATCAACCACGCTGATGCAGTTATCCAGAAACTCCTTGTACTCGGCAGATATGCGCAGGTTGTTGGTGTTGAGGGTAACCTCGTTATAAAAATACTTTTGCAGGTGATTTTTACTTTTAAGTATGCTGGCTACACGCGCCTTTAATATCTCCTTTTCAAAAGGTTTGCTGATGTAATCGTCGGCACCACCCTCAATGCCTTTCAACTTAATTTCGGGCGATGAACTGGCGGTGAGTAGTATAATTGGGATATGCGAAATAGCTACATCCTCTTTCATCACGCTGCAAAGTTCAATACCGCTCATGCCCTGCATCATCACATCACTCACCACCAAATCGGGCAGGTATTCGCGCACTAAACGCAAACCATCCTCACCATTATCGGCTTCGTAAATGCGATATTCCAGTTTAAATATCTGTTTCAGATACTCACGCACATCGTCGTTATCATCGATCAGCAGAAGCGTTTTTACATCTGATGCCAGCTTATCATCAAACAATAATTCTTCGGCTGCTTCCACTTTTGCGTTAGCGGTTATCTCATCCTCTATCAGTTCTTTCAAAAACTCCGACCGGGTGTTTACATCCTCTATCACCTCACACTCAGCTAAATGCGCTTTACCTTTTGGCAGCATTATGGTGAATATTGTTCCCTTATCTACCTTGCTTTGGTAGTTGATGGTGCCTTTATGTTTTTCAATAAAAGTGCGCACAATGTATAAACCTATACCAAAGCCACCCTTTAGCGAGTTGTTGATGCCCGGCTCCTGGTAAAAACGATCGTATAGCTTTTCGCCCGTAGTTTCGGGGATGCCGCAGCCGGTATCGGCAATTTCAATCAGCACCTCGCTGCCCCTGTCTTTAATGGTAAAACCTACCCTGCCGCCATCGGGTGTAAATTTTATGGCGTTCGATAACAGGTTGAACAACACGATCTCCAGCTTTTCACGGTCGGCATACAGTTCAACAGCATCGGTATTCGTATTAAAATCAAAGCGGATATTTTTTGACCGTGCCTGGTGACTAAAGCATAAAAACACCTCCTTACTCAGGTTCACCGCATTCAGGTTGGATACTTTGAGGCTATCGGCTTTCAGATCGGCTTTTCTGAATAACAACAACTGATCAACCAAACCCAGCAAGCGCCTTGCATTGCGGTAAACCACGTTGAGGTTGGTGGTATCTACATTTTTATCATCACGGTACAAAAGCTCCTTTACCGGGTTGATAATGAGTGTTAACGGTGTACGAAATTCGTGCGATATATTGGTAAAGAATGATAATTTCTTTTCGTTAAGCTCTTTTTCCTTTTCATTCTCAATGTGCGATATTTTGATCTCGTACTCCAGCCTTGCCTGCCTGTCGCGGTAGGATATATAGGCGTAAATAGCCCCGATAGCCGCAAGGGTATAAGCCGCATAAGCCCACCAGGTGAGGTACCACGGTGGTAATATAGTGATGATCAGCCTGCTGCCGGCCTTATTCCAAACCCCATCATTATTTGAGCCTCTAACTAAAAGCGTATAAGTGCCGGGGTTAAGGTTGGTATAGGTAGCCTTACGCTGACGGCCTACATAATTCCATTTTTTATCAAAGCCCTGTAGTTTGTAGGCATACTCATTTTTTTCGGGATGGGTGAAGCTCAGCCCCACAAACTCTACCGAAAACACACTTTGATGATAGTTCAATCTCACCTCTCCTGCAAGGTTAAGGTTCTCTTTCAATGGCGCATCCGGGCCAGGGATAACGGTTTTATTGAACACCTGGAAGTCCGAAAAATATACCGGCGGCACATGGTCGTTATACCTTATCTTAAGCGGATCGAAGCAGATAACACCATCATTACCTGCCAGATAGATACCGTTGCGCTTATCGTTATACATTACGCTGTTCACAAACAGTCCATCGGCTTCGTCAAAATTCTTAACCTCCTTTTTTACAGGATCTAAAACCGAAGCCCCCTTTTCGGTTAGCACCCAAATATTGCCTGCCTTATCTTCAGTTATATCGTTAAAAACATTGCTGGCAAAACCATCGCGGCGCGAATAGACCTCGAATGTGCCTTTCTTTTTGTCAAACCGGTTCAACCCATCAGGCGTACACACCCACAGGTTACCCCGCGAATCGGGGAAAATAGTTTTGATGATGTTATTGCTGATATTACCCTTAACGTTGTTGTTAGCCGTGTATGAGTAAAAACGACCGCTACGCCTGTCGAACCTATTAAGGCCTCCCCCATAAGTACCTATCCAAACCGTGTTGTTACCATCCTTCAACAAGCTGTACACATGGTTATTGCTGATAGAATACTTGTTATTTTTTTGGTTATAGTAATGCGTGAACTTACCGGTGTTGCTGTTAAATATCTTAAGACCGGCATCAGTGGCCAGCCAGTACTCGCCCGGCTCTACCTCTATAATATCCCTGAAAACATCCTCATTAAACAGGCTGCCAATAGCAGAATGGTGTTCGTGGTGAATGAATTTATTAGCCTGCTGATCGTACCGGTCAAAGCCATTCTCAGTCAGTACCCATATTTGTCCTTTGCTATCGCGATACAATTTGATGATATCATCGCTATGCAACGCGCCATTGGCTTTTGAGTGGAAATAAGCTTGATCCTTTCCGTTACGGTAATCGTACCTAAATAAACCATTGTTGGTACCTATCCACAGGCTTGAATCGGCAACCAGCATGGCTTTAACCGGGCGCTGCCCTAAAGCCAGTTTGAACAGGTTGAATTTGTATTGCCCACGGTCTATTTTAGTTAACCCGGTATTTGAGCATATCCAGATTATGCCATTCGTATCAGTATAGCTGCTACCGTTGGAGAAATTAGCGATATCGGGCAGTAACTGCCAGGTTTTGTTAGTGGTATTCAACCAGTAATAATGTTCGGAGCCTCCTATCAGCAGACTATTTTTGCCTGCCGCCATAATGCTGAAAACCGATGAATTTTTGCCTGCCGTGCAGGAGTATGAGGTAAATTTTTCGGTTAATGGATCGAAGCAAAAAAGCCCTTTCCAATAAGTGCCTACCCATATGCGCCCCTGCTCGTCGTAACATAATGACCATACATCGTTCGGATTTTTGTCACCCGCCGTATAGCTTTGCTGATAGTTGCTGAACTTCTTGGTTTTAACATCAAACTTATTAAGGCCGCTGCTCCAGTTGCCCAGCCAAAGGTTGCCTTGCTTATCCTCAACTATAGCGTTGACAGACTTACCCTTCATGGCCGTAGCTGATGCCGCCTCCGGCTGGTAAACCGTGAACTTATGGCTCCCCTCGTTATACTGATTAAAACCATCATCGGTACCTACCCATATCCGGCCTTTGGTATCGGCCAGCAGGCTCCATATCTTATTGTTGCTCAACGAGTGCCCATCCTTATCATCATGGTAAAAACGCACGAATTTCTCTGTCAGCGGATCGAAAAGGTTCAGGCCATCCATAGTGCCTACCCAAAGGCGGCCTTTGCTATCCTCAACAATGGCATTTACATAATTGCTGGTAATGGTAGTGCTATCGCCGGGTATGGTAACAAAGGTTTTAAAGGTATAGCCATCAAACTTACACAGGCCGTTCTCTGATCCTACCCACAAAAAGCCCCGCTTATCGGTAAACGCACAGGTAGTGGTTTTTGATGGCAGGCCATCATTAGTAGTATACGTTTTTAAGGCGTAATTACCCGGGGCATTCACCTTGTTTAATGATGCACGCCAAACCTGAGCCTGCGCCGTAATGCAAAACACTAAAGCATGCACCAGGCATACAATACATGATAATAGTTTCCTCATTTACGTTTATAATTACCGTAAACCGATCAAATAAAATTAAAGCTACCGGCAGGTTTATGTGCCGGCTATGATGTTTATAATTGTGATGGTAAAAATATTAATTATATACCCATACTAACGTATTAATACATAATTAATTAAACACTATAGTAGTAACCGAACGCGCCTTTAAACCCACTGCGCCCTTTACCTGCTGCACTGCCGATGCCTTCAGATCATCAGCCGCCGAGGTGGTGTAGGTACGGTATGTTTTTGCCCCTTTCAGGTTACTTAAATTCAGTTTTAAAGCGGTTGGCTTTTCGGTGTAGTTGATGGCCACAACTACCAGCTTGCTTTTGCCACCGGTATATGCCGATACCATAACATCCTGCGCCTGCTTGTACAGGTCAAGGCCATCATTACGATCAACCTGTACCCTTTTCATTTCCGGACGGATGAACAGGCTGTAGTTGCCCATGGCCCACAGGTTTTTGGTGATAGCAAATTCGCCATCGGTATACTCCTTATTGGGTTGCAGGGCTATGAGATAGTAACGGGTATCAAACTCGGCATTACCCGGCTCGTACGAGTTCCATAAATGCCAGGCCGAAGCATTGCCTACTGTCAGGTCGTGATGTATAATTTTGGCCAAAAACAGGGCGCAATCAATAGCGCTGCGCTTGGCTTTGGTGCCCTCCCTAAAACCATCAGCCAGCATAGAGTATTCAGATTGCCAGTATTCCAATCCATATTTTTTAGCGGTGTCGGCTACGTTTTTGCGCACGTTTACAATGCTGCTATCGCCACTATCGGTAAAATAGCTGTGCCCGGCTACTACAGGCGGTACAAATTTCAGCTTACTTATGCTCAGCTTTGAGGTATCGGTATACAATTGCTGTATTTGTCTTGATGATGCCGTTTTGCCTCCGTACAGGTAAGTAAGCATACCCGCCTCGGTAGTTAATATTTTGGTTGATAGCTTGTTTTTATCCAGTTCGGTATTCAGCGAGCTGATCACGCGGTGTATTTCGGTATTCGTCCACGGGCTGCCCTCCTGGCTGGCCTTACCCGGCGGGTTCGACCAATCCCACTGCGGCTCATTTACCGGACTAATGTAGCTGAAATGCAAACCCTCCTTATCAAAGTGCTTGATCACCTCGGTTAAAAAAGCGGTATAGGCATCATATTTATCTTCTTTCAGGTTTGATATGTAATCCTTTTCCGTTTTAAAACCACAGCCGTTTTTAGTGAACTGCACCGGCGGCGTATTTGAAAAAGCGATCAAATTTTCAACGCCGTAGCTTTTAGCCTTACGCAAAAACCATTGATAGCCCGCCTGTTTATTCCAATCATATTTTCCATCGGGCGATAAAAAGCTTTCCACCCTTTTCCTGAAATCAACAATACCGCTACTGTCGCCCTGCTCTGTTGTGCCGCCGCCAATATTAAAGCGCCATGCTGAAAGACCAATGCCTTTAGGATTACCCTGCGCATCAACCTCACGACTAAACAGCAATTCGGCTATCTTTTCGCGCTTGGCGGCAGGCCAGTATTTACCTATACCTTCAGAGAACCAGCATCCCGAAGCGCCAATATTGTGTACGGTTTGGGCGGTGTTCTTTCCGTTGATAGTTATGGTAAGCTGCTTTTCGGCAGTTTGCGCCCGTGCGGTAAAAGCCGTGCCGCATACAAACAGGGCCGCGAGGGTTAGGGTATTGATCTTCATGGTATCAGAGGGGGTATTTGTTTTTAGGTGATGTTATTGTTTTTTTACGGTTACCGGCTTTATTCCGTTATGCGTAGGTACAACTTGTTTAATGGTGCCGTCGGCATTAAAGTACATCCTGTCAATACAAACCTCACGGTTATAGCCGGCGGCATCGCCCATGGTAATACCTTTGGGGTAGTTAAAGCGGTGATAAACCATATACCATTCGTCCGTACCCGGAATTTGAATAACCGAGTTATGACCTGTACCATAAATGCCCTGCGCAACATCCTTCTTCAATATCAGGCTGTTTTGGGGGATGGTTATTTCGCCCAGTGGAGAATCGGATACACCATAAGCAACCCTATAGTCAGGGCTACGAGTATCATCCTCCGACCACATAAAGTAATATTTACCCTCGCGATAGAACACATAAGTGCCCTCACGGTAATCCTTACCCGGCTTTAATACCTTGGTAGTGCCTGGTTTCAGCGATACCATATCGTCATTCAGCTCGGCACCGGCCATGTAGCCATTGCCCCAGTACAGGTAGCTTTTACCTGTTTTAGGATCGGTAAATACGTCAGGGTCAATCTGCTGTCCATCTTTCACGCCATCCGGAAAAGCATCTATCAGCGGCTTGCCCGAATCAACAAATGGCCCCGCCGGATCATCGGCCACGGCCACCCCTATCTTTTGCGCGGCGCAGAAATAATAGTAGTATTTATAAGCGCCGTTCACTTTCTTCTCGATGATGCAAGGCGCCCAGGCATTGCGCTTGGCCCATGTTATATCTTTTTGCAGATCGATAATTACGCCTTCGTCTTTCCAGTTCACCAGATCGGGCGATGAAAAGGTTTTAAAATACTTGCCCGACCATCCCGTAAAGCCATCACTGGTGGGGTACAGGTAAAACTTGCCTGTTTTTTCGGCATACAATATATCCGGATCGGCATAATAGCCTGCCAGTACTGGGTTGTGGTTTTCAACAGCGCTTACTTTGTATTTTACAGGTGTTTTGCCTTTTATACTAACGGTAAATTCTTTTGCTCCTGTTGACAGATCAGCTACCTTTGGCGTAACCGTTATACCCGGAAATATGGCGAACTGCGGATTGAACGCTTTTAACGATGTACCTGGTTTTACAGCTAACTCCAATACTTTCGCAACGGTATCTAACTTAGTATTGATGGTTTTAAGCGCAGGGTTAGCGGCCGATAATACCACATCATCAGCGCTCATCCATTTTGCGGATAGTCTTTGAGCTTCGGCATCTGTGATAGGCATTACGGTACCGTGGCGCGGGTGAAAATTCATGCTCACATCGCCATCCACCACCTTGAACGTTTTAAAATCGGTGCTTTTGGTGAACTGGTAGCGGCCGCTGGCATATACATCGTACATTAAAATATAGCCGCTGCCATCATTCAGCTTAAACACGCCCGAACCTTCAACCGGCTCCTTGGTTTGCTGTACATCAACGCTTTGCAATTTATAGCCTTCGGTTAATTTGGTTGATGTGGCTATGTTGATGCCCAGGTTGGCGCCCTCGGTTTTGTAGAACAGGTAAAACAAGCCATCCTTATTCACTATCTCACCATCAATGCACGAGCCTTTGTCGGGACTAAAGAACAATTGTTTCGGTTCGGTTTCCAGATCGGTAAAGGCGGCGTTGGCATAAGCGTAGTAAATAATATCGCGCCCTTTCATGCCATGTTTCATCGACCAGTAGATCATGTACTTACCCTTAGCAGCATCGTAAATGGTTTGCGGCGCCCAAACACGCATCAGGCTATCATTACCCTTAAAACGCTTTTGTATGTTCACAACTGATGATGACCAGTTAACCAGATCGGTTGATTTGAGCAGCACCATAGCACGGTTCGAGTCCCAGCCTTTGTCCGACATCATATCGGTAACCACCATATAAAATGTTTTGCCATCGGCGGCACGCATGATATGCGGATCGCGCACACCACCGGCCTCGCTTATTTTGGCCGAGCTGAGTATAGGCTCATCATGGTTTAATGCCCGGTAGTGATACCCATCATTACTTATAGCGAAATGTATGGCTTCCTCGTTTTTTTGATTGCCGGTGAAGTAGGCAAACAGGTAAGCCGAATATTTTTGAGCGGATTTTTTCGGCTGTGTATAACACGGGCTAAATCCGATGGAAAAAATAAGTGTTAAATTTACAATTCTAAAAAAGGACGTGTTTTTTGACATTATATTCAGGAATTTGGTCTATACTTCCGAAAGTTTGAAGTTAATACTTTCATTGAAGTTTCAAATCCTAAATGATAAAATATTTATCAACCATCTATAAAATAGGTGGCGATTGAACACTTATTAAAGGAAAAGGCGCATCAGGCAACCTGATCATTTAACGGATACAGCTTCATTACGGTTGTATCCACAACAGGTTCACCGGCCAGTGCCTCAAACCGTTGGCGGGTAGCAAACAGATCGTTATCTAATTTTTGCAGTTGGGTATGTAAGTTGGCAAGGCCTGCCTTGTATTGGTTTAAATTAGCCCGGTGCTTATCAGCCTGTGCCTTTAGCCGGTTCATCGCGTCACGTAAAAGTTCAGTATTCACAACACAAATATTTATTGTGAGGGATGAAGCAAATTCTATTCCAATACTCTATTAATAGGCATATATTTTTAATGGTGTATTTGTATGTAACGACTCCTTAAACAATTCATTCAAATTCATACACGTTGCTTCCATCATACCCGGCCGATCTTGAAAAGCATCACTATCATACAAACATATTTCACTTAAAAAACCTGTTTCGCTGTCGTACAAATCCAAAAACTTTTGTTTTCCATCATACATTTCCAATATTGGCTTTTCTTCTCTATTCAATGCAGGGCAGAGTACATTGTCTATAAAATATACAACCTGTACCAAATCATTAGGGTTGAAATGTCCAATTGGATCATCATATTCTATACCAGTTGTAGACAAATCTCTTTCTCTCCGATACAAAAATTCAGGTTGAGTAGCATTAAATAATTTTTCTGCTAAGATTAAATCCTGTGACTTAGCGTAATACATAATCAGACCATACGTACCAAAATCAATATGCATACTCAAGTCTGGATTTAATTCAAATACTTTTCTTCGTGCCATTTCTCCCCTACCCTTTTTTATGATGACGATGGTGTTTGGTCAGTTCCATCTTGGTTTGGTGGTTCTCGTTAGCCGCGTCAATGGAGTGTGTACACAAAATATCGTCCTCTTTTTCGGCCAGATCTGACAGTTGCTCGTAAAATTTATGCAGCTTATTCAGTTCGTCCTCGCTCAAATCCTCAATATCAACCATACGGTTGCTGGCACCCTGGTGCGAGGCTATCAGTTCGTTCAGCTTAAGGTGTATAGCTTTTGAATCCTTGTTCTGCGATTTCTGTATCAAAAAAACCATCAGGAAGGTAATAATGGTAGTACCCGTATTGATCACCAGCTGCCACGTATCCGAATAGCCGAATATCGGCCCCGTTATACCCCAAACCACTATCACCCCAAATGCGATAATAAACGCGGCCGAGCTGCCGGTAGCGGCGGTTGCCCAATTGGCAAAGCGCTCAAACATATTCCTATTTTTTCCTGCTGGCATAATATTTAAAACAAGTAGTTTATAAACTAAAAAAGAGCGCCAGGGTTTAAACCGGCGCTCTTTTTATATCTGTTGTAAAGCGTATTATAATTTGCTTGTCGCGTCGATACAGTTAAGATCGCCAAAGGCAACAGTTAACCTTTTTACAAAGTTCTCCTCAGCCTTACGTAACCAAACGCGCGGATCGTAGAATTTTTTGTTCGGAGAATCATCACCTTCAGGGTTACCTATCTGGCCTTGCAGGTAAGCTTCTTTTGATTGGTAGAAATCTTTAATACCTTCCCAAAAAGCCCATTGCATATCGGTATCAATATTCATTTTGATAGCACCGTATGAGATAGCCTCGCGGATCTCCTCCTGGCTTGAACCTGAACCACCGTGGAATACGAAGTTGATAGGTTTTTCGGCAGCGATACCGTGTTTCTTTTTCAGGAATTCCTGAGAGTTGTGCAGGATAACCGGTTGTAATTTTACGTTACCCGGTTTATAAACGCCATGCACGTTACCAAAGGCAGCCGCAACAGTAAAGCGGTGGCTAACTTTTGATAGTTCTTCATAAGCGTAAGCTACTTCCTCTGGCTGAGTATATAAGCGTGAGCTATCAACATCGCTGTTATCAACACCATCTTCCTCACCACCGGTTACACCAAGCTCAATTTCAACTGTCATACCCATTTTGGCCATGCGCTCAAGGTATTTAGCTGAAATTTCGATATTCTCCTCGATAGGCTCCTCAGATAGATCGAGCATGTGCGATGAGAACAATGGTTTACCTGTTTCGGCAAAGAATTTTTCGCCGTGCTCTAACAAACCGTCAATCCATGGTAACAGTTTTTTAGCAGCGTGGTCGGTATGCAAAATAACCGCTACGCCGTAGTGCTCGGCAAGCAGGTGTACGTGCTTAGCTGCCGATACGGCACCTAAAATGCAAGCCTGTAGTTTTGAATTATCTAATGATTTACCGGCGTAGAACTGCGCACCGCCGTTTGAAAGCTGAATAATAACAGGTGAATTTACCGCTTTAGCCGTTTCCATAACAGCGTTTACAGTGTTTGTACCTATAACGTTTACCGCAGGTAAAGCAAACTGGTGCTTTTTAGCTGCCTCAAATAGCTCCTGCACCTGATCGCCGTGCAGAACGCCTTTGTAATCTTTTAAACTCATTAATTATTTAACGTTTGGTTTGGGCTCCGAAGATATAAAATTAAACTTGTTATATGATGTAATTAGCTTAATTATATGCTGTTTTTTATAAACATAGTGTAATTACTACACCTATATAATATCAGCCCTTGAAAACTCAATTTATTAGAAACAATTAAGTAAGCTATTTTTTTTGTTTCTTTGCATCACATTGACAGACACAGAAAACGATATGGCGTGGTTTAAACGAGAAATCAAGGGGATAATTACGACTACTCAGGAAAAGAAAGAAGCACCGGATGGTATCTGGAATAAATGCCCTGAGTGTAAAAAACCCCTTCATTATTCGGAGCAAGTTGAGAACCAGTATGTTTGCCACTATTGCGGCTATCATCTGCGTATCGGCTCAAAAGAATATTTTTCAATTTTATTTGATAACAACGAATTTACTGAACTATTTGGCAACCTGCGTTCGGGCGACCCTCTGCACTTTGAGGATACCAAGAAATATACCGATCGCTTAAAGGAAACCACTAAAAAAACAGGCCTTACTGATGCCTTGCGCTCAGGCTATGGTAAAATTGACGGGCAGGACATTGTGATCGCTTGTATGGATTTTAACTTTATAGGTGGCTCAATGGGTTCGGTAGTGGGTGAAAAGATAGCCCGTTCTATCGATTATTGCATCCAGCATAAAATGCCTTTCCTGCTGATATCAAAATCAGGCGGCGCGCGCATGATGGAGGCCGCTTTCTCGCTAATGCAAATGGCTAAAACATCGGCCAAGCTGGCGTTGCTGAGCCAGGCTAAATTGCCGTTCATCTCTTTGTTGACCGATCCTACCACAGGTGGTGTTACTGCATCATACGCTATGCTGGGCGATATCAACATTGCCGAGCCGGGCTCGCTGATAGGTTTTGCAGGCCCAAGAGTTATTAAGGAAACTATCAAAAAGGATCTGCCTAAAGGCTTCCAAACGGCGGAGTTTGTTCAGGAACACGGCTTCCTCGACTTTATTGTTGACCGCCGCGAAATGAAAGAAAAACTGGCATCATTCATTAAAATGCTTGCCCCGGCAGCTTAATTGCCAACAAATAATATTCTATACAAAAGAGGCTGCTCAATTAATGGGCAGCCTCTTTTGTTTGGTGTTATATCAGCTTTTGCAGGTTTAACCTTAGCCGTTATAAGCCGGATCAAACTCTACAATCCATTCAATACCATATTTATCCCTGAACATGGCGGCATAGGTACCCCAGGGGCTGTCGCCGATAGAGCCTTCCACTTCTCCGCCTGCTGATAATCCGTTAAATATTTTATCCGCTTCCTCACGGCTTTCAGCGCTCACATATATTTTCGAGCGGTTCTCGTTTTCGTTCACCGTCCCCATAAACGCCGGTACGTCATTAGCTATCAGCACATTGTTTTTACCAAGCGGCAAGCCGATGTACATTATTTTATCAGCCTCATCATCGGGTACCTGAAACTCGGCACTGGCTAAATCCTTAAAACGGGTGACTTTAGTAAACTCGCCGCCAAAAACTGATCGGTAAAAGTTGAACGCTTCTTCGGCATTGCCGTTAAAGTTGATCCAGGGATTAATTGCTCTCATGGTGTTTATTTTAAAATTGATTAATACTTGTTATGATAAAGTGGCTAATAATTCTTCCAGGTTTTTCAAGGTCATGGTGAAACCGATCTTGAAGCCTTCCAATAGTTTCTCCAAACGCTCAAACGATTCGTTATAGATAACAATATCAACCCGGGTGATGCCATTCTCCTCGCTAAAATTATAGTCCCAGTCCGAACCGGGCAGCTCTCTGTTCTCATCCTTATCGGCAAAGGTATTGTACATCTTAAAATTGGTTTTCGGAATAATAGAAGTGAATTCCTGTACCGACCAGCGCTCCTGCCCATCGGGGCTTATCATCGCGTAAAACCTGCGCCCTCCTTCCTTAAAATCCATATACTTGGTTTGGGCACGCATGGGCGCGGGCGCTCCCCATTGGTCAAGCAGTTCAGGCTTGGTAAAGGCATCCCACACCAAATCAAGCCCGGCATTAAATTCTCTGGTGATGCATACCGTTTTGGCGGCCTTGTCAACATTAAAATCAAATAACAGATCGTTGTTCATTTTTTGGGTTCTTTAATGGTTGATAATAGTTTGTCGAGTTGGTTGAACTGAGTTTGCCAGTTTTGCCTGAATTGAGCTAACCAGTGGTCAAACTCCTGCATTTTTTGCGCGTTAAAATGATAGTATATCTCCCTGCCCGAGTGTTCGGGCTTGATCAGCTCACATTCGTGCAATACCTTAATATGTTTTGATACCGCCTGTCGGGTCATATCAAATTTTTCGGCCATTAGGTTCGGCGTCATGGCCTGTACTGCAAGTAAGGTTAATATGGCCCGGCGTGTAGGATCGGCTATGGCCTGGAATATATCCTGTTTCATTTTACTAATACAAATAAGCAACCTTCAGGTTGCAAATATATTCGCAACTTTTGAGTTGCGCAAATTTATTTGCAATTATTTTATTGAAAATGAATACAATGGATTTATTATCTGCTACTGCATAGCTTCATCCAACAGGTAAAGTATCGATTCATAATCCTCCCCTACAGCGTGCGACATGGCCATTTCACAGGTTTTAGTGGATGAATAGTAGCCCTCGTATTGTTTCTGTTTAACCTCCAATGCTTCGGGCAAAGTGGCTGAGCTGGTTAGTTCGGGTACCAAAAAACCACGGTCGCCTGCCATACCACAGCAGCCCGCATGTACGGGTACATCAACATGGGCGGCATAGTGTTGCGCCAGCGCTGTAAACTTGCCCTGTGTATTCATTTTTTGCAGCGAGCATACCGGGTGCAGCACCACCGTACCCTTTTTGCTGATGTTTTGCTGCTTAGGCATCACCACATCGTGCAGGTAATCCACACAATCCAAAATGGTCATGCGGTCGAATTTCACCTTATTATCTTCGCTTAAATGGTGGCGCATATTTTTGATAGCGTAGGCGCATGAGCTTACATCTATCACCATTTTTATTTTGCCCTCATTGCTTGCCTGCCATATCCGCTCAATAAAAACATTGGCTATGTATTTATTGGCATCGGCATAACCTTTTGAGGAGAATATCTGGCTACAACAACTACCAAACACATTTTTAGGTATTGAAACCTTGATACCAGCTTTTTCAGATACGCTGATGAACGTATCCATCACGCTTTTTTTACCTGATACCCCGCTGCCCAGCATGCGCGATATACAGCTTGGGTAATAGATCACCTCGGCATCTTGCGGCGCCTTGTTCCGGCTTTGTTTTATCAGGCTTAAATTGGGTGGCGAGGCTAATTGCTCCGTCCATAAAGGCATGGCGGGTATTACACGTTTAAAGGCCGTAGTAAGTTTGGTCATGGCTTTAGCGCCAAATACCCTGTTTACCACACTGCCTGACGAGAGGGCGAAGCGTGCCGCGCCCATAACTATACCAAAGTTGCGGGCCACGGTAAGCGCTACCTTATTGGCCAAAGGCGAATGATTTTCACGGCGCAGGCGTTTGATCAACTCGCCGGTATTAATATCAACCGGGCAGGCTGTAGCGCAAAGTCCGTCGACCGCGCAGGTGTCCATACCATCGTACTGGTACTGGTCGAGCAGTATTTTATGGTTGGCGGCATCACCACTGAGCTCCATCTTTTTCAATTCCCTGCGGATAACTATCCTGCGGCGTGGCGTGGTAGTAAGGTTACGGCTGGGGCATTTGTGCTCGCAATAACCGCATTCAATACATTTATCAACCTCGTGCTCCACCGTTGGCAAAGGCTTTATATTTTTGATGTGTACGTTACGGTCGGCATTGATAATTACACCGGGGTTAAGCAGATTAGCCGGGTCAACGGCCTCTTTTATCTGCTTCATGATGGCGTATATGTCATCGCCCCACTCGGTTTGCACAAAGGGTGCCATGTTGCGGCCTGTGCCGTGCTCGGCCTTTAGCGCGCCATCATATTTATCAACCACCATAGTTACCACCTCCTGCATAAAGCTATCGTAGCGGGTAACCTCATCAGGCGAATTGAACTCCGGCGTTATCAGGAAGTGGATATTACCATCCCGAGCGTGCCCGAAGATGATGGCATTATTATATTCATACTTTTTAAACAGCGCTTGCAGATCAAGTATCGCATCGCCCAGCACAGGTACCGGAAAAGCTACATCCTCCAATATAACCGTCGATCCACTGGCCCGCACCGCTCCTACCGACGGGAACAGCCCTTTGCGTATCTTCCAGTAATATTCCAACTCCTGTAGGTTCGAGGTAAATACCGGGGCATGCAATAAAGCTAATGTTTCTACCTGTTGCAAAAAGTCGTTAACCTTTAGTTCGATCTCAGCATAGGTATCCTCCTGAAACTCCACCAGCAGGCACGAAGCCTGCTCGGGCAAACCTTTTATTACCGCAGGCAAATTAGGCATGTGCTCAATGGCATATAACGATGCCCTGTCCATCAGTTCAATAGCGCGGGCACCAGCATCATTAAGCGGCACAATGGCCTGGCACGCGGTATATATATCCGGAAAGTACAGCAACGCTGCCGATTTATAGGGATACTCAGGCACGGTATTCATCACCGTTTCGGCAATAAAGGCCAGTGTGCCCTCGGCACCAATCAGCAAATGGGCTAAAATATCTAAGGGGTGTTCATGGTCTATCAGCGCGTTAACGGCGTAGCCAACAGTGTTTTTTATCTGGTACTTGCCGCGTATCTTATTATACAGGTCAGTATCTGCCAATAACTTTTCGCGGGTATTTTTAAGCAGATGATAGAGCGGGTTACATTCCTGTTCAAAGCGACTGTAGTCAGCCTCCTGCTCAGTGCTGAAAACCTTACCATCAGGCAATACAAAACGGATATGCTTTACGGTATGATACGAGTTTTGCTTTACCCCGCAACACATTCCGCTTGAGTTATTGGAGAGGATGCCGCCCATCATGGCCGAGTTGATGCTCGCCGGGTCGGGGCCTATTTTCTTTTTATGTTTGCGCAGATAACTGTTCACCATACCGCCGGTTATGCCGGGCTGCACACGCACCTCGCTGCCATTATTTTCAATACTGATCTTATCCCAATGCTGACTCAGATCGACCAAAATACCATCCGTTATGGATTGCCCCGACAAGCTGGTACCGCCCGTACGAAACACCAACGGAATGTTGTTAGCGTGCGAGAATTTGAACAATTCAATAACCTCGCCGTCATTAACCGGTTGCACTACGGCCTGTGGCGTAAGGGTGTAAAACCCGGCATCCGAGGCGTATGAAACCAGATCGATCAACCTTGTTTTTACACGGTTAGCCGGCAATATGGCCTCAAGCTTATTTTGTATATCTACTATCACTTGCATTTACCTTACTAAGGTGAGATATATTTTTTGCAAAAGCCATACCCCGGCGTTTTTTGGAATAATTCCAAAAAACTTTAATTAATTTCTAATTAATTTACATCCAACAGCAATTTGTATCACCCGTGTTACAAAATATCATTTATTTATACTAAATACAGGTAATAATATATGTAATCAAGCATAAAATATTATCTATATTTATTGCATATAGTATTGTATATATTAAATTTAAATCTACCTTTATAGGTAAATAATTAAATTCCTAATTTAATTCAGACAATCGTCTATTTCAGTTGCCTGTATTTTAACCGATTCGTTCAGGTATGAAAAATAGTGTTTTACTAATTGAGAATGATGCGGCAATAGCTGATATTGTTGATTATATTTTAACCGAAGCCGGTTATAACGTAGTACAAACCCCTGCTTATCGTTACATCGAGGCGGTTAAAAACCTTAATCCGGGTTTAATATTGCTCGATTATTCATTAAGCGGTGATATTACCGGCGCTTCTATCTGCTCAAACATTAAAGCAAACAAAGCTACCGCTGATATTCCGGTGATCATTGTTTCGGCAGTGGTTGGCCTTGAAGAAATTGCCAAAGATTGCCAGGCCGATGATATTTTAACCAAGCCATTTGATATTGCCGATCTGGAAACGGTAGTCACCAAGTGGTTTAATAACGATCGTATTGCCAGTTAAGGCATCATATTCCTGTTCTTAACACCAAACCCTTCGCTCTTTTTTAAGTTGAGTATATTAGTCCGCAGATACACTACGAACAATGAAAATATACCAGCAACATATACGCCTTGCCGCCCGCAGGCGGGGTTTTCACCTCATAACTAACGATGTTTTACAAGCCCTGCCACAGCTTAGCGATATAAAGACCGGCATGTTGCAGGTTTTTATTCAGCATACATCGGCATCGCTTACCATAAATGAAAATGCCGACCCTACCGTGCGGATGGATTTTGAGATGTATTTTAACAAAGCCGTTCCCGAGAACGATCCGGATTATGAGCATGATTACGAAGGATCAGATGATATGCCAGCCCACCTGAAAGCCGCCATGCTGGGCAGTTCGGTAACTATACCCATAACCAATGGCCGGCCCGCGCTGGGCACCTGGCAAGGCATTTATTTGTGTGAACACCGCAACCACGGCGGCAACCGCACAGTGGTAATAACCGCCTGGGGCGTGTAAAACCTGACAATACGCTAACTATTGTTTGCCCGGTTATCCCTTAAATTTGTTTTATGAGAGTAGATATCTGGTCGGACATTGTTTATCCGTTTTGCTATATAGGTAAGCGCCGCTTTGAAAACGCCCTTACCGGTTTTGATGATAATGTAGAGATTGTTTGGCACAGCTACCAGTTAGACCCCGAAGCTAAATACGAGGAAGGCCAAACCGTTGATCAGTACCTATCAAAACGCAAAGGCTTCCCGCTCGAAAAGGCTAAGGAAATGAACGCCTATGTAACCGCGCAAGCTGCCGAACTGGGTTTAGATTATGATTTTGATACAGCCAAAATAGCCAACACGCTTGATGCCCACCGCTTACTGCATCTTGCAGCTAAACATGGTGTACAAAATGAGGTTAAGGAAGCCTTGCTTGCCGCCTACTTTACCCAGGGCCAAAACATAAGCGACACCGACACATTAGTAAAAATAGGCGAAAGCAACGGCCTTAACGCTGATGATATACGCCAGGCCTTAACTGCTGATAATTACAAACAAGAAGTTGAAGAAGACATAAATCACGCTCGCCAGATTGGTGTACAGGGTGTGCCTTTCTTTGTATTCAACAATAAATACGCGGTATCGGGCGCGCAACCTACCGAGTTGTTTAAACAGGTGCTTGATAAGGTTAAGAGCGAAGAAAAGCCACAGGTATTAAATGCCGACGGTGATTTTTGCGGCCCCGATGGTAATTGCTAAAGCTGACACTTTAATATATGAATGAGAAAGGGCCGGTAATATTACCGGCCCTTCTCTTTTTGTATCAAAATATCTTATGCTATTGCTCCTGGTACACTACTGATAGGTAGCGTTCCTCAACCGTGCGGTAAAACAGGGCCATCAGGGCCAGTACCGCGCATATAAAGAAGGTTACAATATGGTAATCGGCATTGTAAATGTACAGTGCGCTACCAACAACCAGCATACGCAAAAACTCAACGGCAAACACCCATTTCTTTTGCTCCATTATGGCGCCGCAATTTATCAGCGTTAATACGGTAAATGCCGTGAACAGGAATTTTTCCATCGCACCCAACTCAAACTCGAACAGGATGAAGAAGAAAAGCGTTACCAGCATAAATATCACCTGCCAAACTACGTAATTGTTCAGCCTTTGCTGCATAGGCTCCTCGTGCAGTTTAATGCCGAATATACGTTCAGCCTTTTCGCGCGCGGCGGGGTCTATCAGGTTAGGGCTTCCGAATATCATACGGATTTTGCCTTTCAGTGTTTTTTCCTGCTTAACCATAATCCATAACTCAATAAAGAAATGGAAATGCTGCCACATAATGCTGTAAGTTTTTAATTGGTGCGTTAAACCGTAAACCGGTTTCTCATCCTCCTTTTTAAAGGTACCGAACAGTTTATCCCAAATAATTAACACGTCGCCGTAGTTCTTATCCAGGTATTCATCGTTACAGGCGTGGTGCACACGGTGATGTGATGGGGTAACTAAAAAGTACTCTAAAAAGCCCAGCTTACCTATTACCTGTGTATGTACAAAAAATGGGTATAAACCGTGTATCAGCAGCATTACTACTATCATTTCGGCAGGGAAACCCAATATAGGTAACACGCTCCAAAAGGCGGTACGTACTATAGCCTGCAATAAGGTAATACGCGCGGATACGGTATAATTAAAATCCTCGCTTTGGTGGTGTACCACGTGTACGGCCCAAAGCACGTTCATTTCGTGTGCAAGCCTGTGGTACCAGTACCAAATAAAATCGGTACCTAAAAACAGCAATATCCACATGGCTATGGTTGGCTTTATGTGGAACAGGCCGTAAGTTTTTTGCAGATAATCATACACCCCGTAAAATACTGCCGCGGCAAGTACGTCGGTTAGGCGCTCTAATATACCAATGCTCACATTGGCTATTGAACGGTGAAGATCAAACAGCTTTAATTTTTTTTGTTTTGCGACGAAGTACTCCAGTAGCATGAAAACCACAAAGAGCGGTATAGCAAAAGCGAGGATGTTATATTTCATGACTCGTTTTTATTGTTTGTTTTAATGCTTATTAAAACCAAAAAACACTCAAAGATAATCTTAATTGCCGAACAAACACAAAATTTATGCCCGAATTGGCCAAATGCGCAGATGAAACGGCCATTTGTATATATAATGCAGATGTAAGGCTTATAATGGTTACTCCTAATTTAAAGGCATATAGATACAACAAATATAATAACCGTTTGGTTATGATTACATAAATTTGTTACATGGGAAAATTTGAGGTGCCTGATAAAGTGCTGTACATGTGCACCGGCAGCAAGTGCGGAAAGCGCGGAGGAAAGGATGCTTACAAAATGGCTTCGAGCTTTGTGAAGCACACCAAAAGTAAGATAGAAATTGAAGTGGTACGTATTGAATGCACAGACCGGTGCAAGTTTGCACCGGTCTGTAACATACAGCCTGAAAATATATGGCTGAAAGAATATTCTGAACGGGAGGTTTTACGCCTGTTGGCGGGCCTCATGCAGCAGCAGCAGGATTAAGCCTCGCTGCCGTAATGAATTTTAGGGATGTGGCGGTCAATTTCCCAACGGCCGGTACCTTCTTCACCAATGGTTTCAAACAGCTCCAGCGCGCGGCGGGCTTTGTATTCCTCTTCGCGTTGCTCTTTAAAGAACCAGTTAAGGAATTCCAGGGTTACATAATCCTGCTCTTTGTAGCAACGGGTTGCAATGGCTTTGATTGATTCGGTTACGCTGATCTCCTGATCAAGAGCATCCTCAAATATCTCGCGGAATGAGTTGTATTCAATTTTAACATTGGTAACCTCCGGAGAGATAGCCGTACCGCCCATATCAAGCACGTACTTGAAGAATTTTAGCTGGTGTGTTCTTTCTTCTTCAGACTGTTTGAAAAAGTAGTCGGCTGAGTTATCAAAACCATTGCGGTCGCACCATGAAGCCATGGCTAAATATACTGACGCTGATTGCGCTTCTTTCTTAATTTGTTGATTTAAAACTTCTTCTATCTCGGTAGATAAAAGTGATTTTATACGGATGATATCTTTCATGATCTTTACTTGTTTTAATCAATTACAACAATGCAAAGATAATGCTATAAAAGCCCAAGCGGCTAAAAATTAGCAATATGGAAGCAATCTAAGTACACTTAACAAGCCATGCGATACAGGCGATTGTAGATGATGTGGTTGAGTTCCAACATCACGAAAGTGCCCTGTAAAAGCTCTTTGAAGTGTATGATCTGGGTGAGGGTTAACACATAGGTATCATCGCAGGCGCAGATGAAGATGATCTCCATATCAGGCGATTGGGCATCCATCAGCTTTTGCTCAATATCAATATTGTTGATAGCTTTTTTTAGCTTAAGCAGGCAACGGTAATCAAAGCGGGCCAGCTTACCGGCAAAATCAATATACCAGCAACCTTCGCTGTCTGATTGATAGATGGCGCCATGCTGTGTGGTGAAAACCTCTGTAAAAATTGGATTATCAATTACCTCTTTAACCTGCATCCCCTTGTGTAGAAGTGTATACCACAAAAGTAAAACTATTTAGATTAAATCCAAATACATATATAGAAATTTCTTATCGCCTATCTATAATAGTTATTAACATTTTAGCGCAATACCCCTTTAAAGTGTATACCAATAAGTACACCCTAAAACCTTTTTGATGGTATTGAGTTTACATTAGGATTTTATGTGAACGATCAATAAACATCACCTACTGTGCAAAAACAATTCATCCACAATAAATTACAATACATAGTATTAATAGTATTACTATGTTTTATAGCCCCTGCCGGCGCTTTGGCGCAGGTTCAGGCTACTACTGATTCGCTTAAAACCGACTCGCTAAGAGCAGATAGTATAGCAAAAACACAGGCTAAAAGCTACGCCGGGCAGTATGATATCGGCGATCTGATACAGACATTGATCCACCCGAGCAAAAAACCTGATTCGTTAAAAAAGAAATCGGGCATTACGCTGATGCCCAACGTAGCCTCGAACCCGAGTATCGGTTTTCAGATAGGTGTAAAGGCTGTTGCCGGTAAGGTATTGGGCAGCGAACCGGGTACGTTGATGTCGGTAGCGGCAACGTCGGCATCTATTACTACCAAGGGCATTATTTACTTTTACCTGAGCCATAACGTATTTACCCCCGGCAACCACTGGAACCTACAAGGTAGCCTGGTTGCCGCCAAAACCCTCACGCCTGATTTTGGTATGGGTATAGGCCGTGGCGCTACGGGTAATAATGATGATATGATACTGACCAACCCCGACCGTAAAGGCTATGTGCTGCACTCGATGTATTATAACCTGCGCGAAAAGGTTTATAAACAGGTGACAGAGAACCTGTTTTTAGGCGCGGGCTTATCGTTTGATATCAGGCGTAGTATTGAGGATAGGAATAACCCGGCTAATGAAACCCGCACGCCGTACTATATTTACAATGAGCGCAATGGCTTTAACAATGGCAATTACAGCTCGAACGGATTACTGTTTAACGCGCAGTACACCACGCGCGATAATCAGAACCGTGCTTACAATGGTATTTATGCCGATGCCGGTATTCGTGTTAACCAAACCTGGATGGGCAGCACCAAAAGCGCCACACAGTTAACTACCGATTTCAGGAAATACTGGAGCCTGTCAAAACGTAACCCCGAGCATGTTATCGCTTTCTGGAACTGGACATCATTTGTGATGGGCGGTGCCCTGCCCTACCTGGAGCTGCCGGGTACCGGTCGCGACCCAAGCTTTAGAAGCGGTCGTGGCTATACGGTTACTTACTTTAAGGGCACGCAATATGTTTACTCGGAGATGGAATATCGCTTCCCTATCACCCACAATAAATTTATCAGCGGGGTAACATTCTTTAACATTCAAACCGCTAATGACGATGTAGGCACCAAGATAGGCCAGGTATGGCAACCGGGTGGCGGCGCTGGCTTACGTGTACTGTTTAACAAGGCAACCCGTACCAATCTTTGTATTGATTACGCCTTTGGTAAATATGGTGCCAAGGGCTTATTCCTTGGGTTGAACGAGGCTTTTTAAAGTTTGGGGATGCTGATATTGAATACATCCTTAAGCGCGCGCTTGGCGGCATTGTAACCGCACATACCATGCACACCACCACCCGGAGGGGTTGATGACGAACAGATATACAGCCCCTTAGCTGACGTCCGGTACGGCGACCAGCGCAGTGCCGGACGGGTGTATAGCTGACCAATATCAATAATACCGCCGTTGATATCGCCACCGATATAGTTAGGGTTGTGCTCCTGCATTTGGGCGGTGTTAAAGGTATGGCGGGCTAATATTCTGTCCTTAAATCCGGGAGCGAAACGTTCCACCTGGTTCTCGATTATGGCAGTCATATCCCTGGTTGATCCATTGGGTACATGGCAATACGCCCATACGGTTTGTTTGCCTTCGGGGGCACGACTGGCATCAAATATACTTTGCTGAGCCAGCAACACATAAGGGTTTTCGGAATGCCTGCCCGCGGCGGATGCTTTTTCTGAGGCCTCGATCTCCTCAATGGTTCCGCCTAAATGCACAGTACCAGCCTTGCGGCAATCTTCGGCCTTGAATGGCACGGGGCCATCCAACGCCCAATCAACCTTGAAAACACCATCGCCATAACGATAACGCTCTAACTGCCATTTGTAGATAGACGAAAATTTATGCCCTGCTATCTGAAGCAGTTGCTTTGGGGTAACATCAAAAAACACTGCACGTGCCGATGGCAGTTGCGCCATTGATGATATATAAGTATTTACCTCGATTTTTCCGCCTAATGATGTAAAGTACGATGCCAGCGCATTGGCAATACTTTGCGAACCGCCCCTGGGTATCACCCATCCACCCAAATGCCCGTTAGCTAATAACACCATACCGATCGCCGATGTAGCCAAGTTACTTAGCGGCTGTATGGAATGCGCCGCCATCCCCGCGAATAGCCCTTTAGCTTTAGCGGTTTTAAACTTTTTTGCCAGCATAGTTGCAGACTGCAATGCCGATAGCCCAAAATGCGCCATAGCAAAGGGCCTGGCCGGTATATGCAAAGGGCCTAATACATCGGCAGCCATGCCCGGCCAGCTTTTTACCAGTGGACCGATGAGTTTACGATAAGCATCGGCATCAGCGCCAAGCAGGGATGCAGTTTCATCAACTGAGCGTTTTAGTACAGCGGCAGTACCATCATCAAAGGGGTGGGCGGCATCTACTTCGGGTGCTATATATTCCAACCCATGATGATGCAAAGGCAATGTCTTAAAAAATGGCGAACCGGCGGCTAAGGGATGAATGGCCGAGCAGATATCGTGCTTAAAGCCCGGCAATGTAAGCTCAGCCGTGCGCAGGCCGCCGCCGATGGTGCCTTTACCCTCAACAACTAATACCTGTAGGCCTTGCTGCTGTAGCAATATGGCAGCCGCGAGTCCATTCGGGCCCGAGCCTATTACTACCGCGTCGTAATCTTTTTTTTCGGTCATCATCCGCTTAAATGCTGGCTAAATATGCAAAATAAAGGGGGATAAACATTGGTTTACCCCCCTGGCACTTTAACCTACTTGAAACTAATTATATAAATACTTTTTTATTGAACAGCAGTGCTGAACTATACACCGCCGATATTAACTCGCTTACCGAAAAACCATCGGCCTGATTACGGTATACGTGTTTGTACGTTATTTCGCGGCGGGCATCGGCTACGTATACCGCCGGTACCAATACATTTTTGTTTAAGCCCGACGATAGCCCGGCATGTATGCCCAACCTGTTGGCCAAGGCATTTGCTTCATCAACATAAAAACTCAGCGTAAGGCTGTTGAGCCATGCCATCTGGTCTAAATGCTGCTCGCCCCGGGGTATTACCACCAGCAAGTTACCGCCGTTGGCCTTTACCTCTGCCTGTATGGTATTGAGCGAACGCAGCAGGTTTAAACCTGCACTCCCCCATTTACCTGAATAAAAAGCCACCACAAGCGGTTTATTATTGAACTTTTTAAGATCAATATAACCATGTGTAATAGCGCCGTTATAATACTCAAACCAACGATCGCTATCGGCCGATAAGCGCAGATCATTATAATTGCCTGACAGCGCGTTATCTGATATTTGTTTTTGATTGATAAGATTACCGGCTCCGTTTACCGGCACATCTTCAAAGATTTTATACGAGTTCATTTAAAATTAGTTGTTGCAAAAAATAAAGATCAATTGAGTTTGTTATCCGATTTTGATCAATGGCAACAACAACACATACCGGCACTTGGTTGGCAGGTGCTCATAATATTTTTAACCGGTGTAAATTTCAATGTGTTCATGGTATAATGATACAAATGTATATAATATCTATATACAAAGTAGAATATATTTAAAAATCGTTATAAATAATATTCAGAAATCTCATTATCAGATAGATAAAAAAATCAGTGTGATACCGAAGAAGAAAATAAATTCATGATGATAACCCCTACCACTATAAAACCTATGCCGATGCAGGCGGGTGCATCTAACGATTGCTTGAATATGAATACCGAAATAAGCGCGGTACACACGATGCCTAATCCGGCCCAAATGCTATAGGCCACCCCTAACGGGATGCTTTTGAGCGCAAACGACAGAAAATAAAAGCAGGATATAAATGCTATAACAGTAATTACCGATGGCACAAGTTTAGTGAACTGTTTAGAAGCCTGAAGGCACGATGAGCCGATCAACTCTGAAGCTATGGCTAAGCCTAAATAAACGTACTTCATAGATATTTAAGGTTTGCGGCAAAGGTAGCTATATATAAAGGCAGGTTCGGGCAACACAGCTTTTATTCAATTTTTTTACAGAAACTATGTATTTATAGTGTTTATATTTGTTAAGCTACTAACACACCACTAAAAAAATGACGATCACTATTTTAGCATTTGGCGTGGCCAAGGATATTTTTAATGCCCCATCAATACAATTGGAATTGATGAACGATGCTACCGTAATGAGCCTCAAGTATACTTTGGAGCAGGAGTATCCGCGCCTTAAGCAACTATCATCATACCTGATCGCTGTAAACAATGAGTACGCCCTGCCCGAAGATTATATTCACCAGCGTGATGAAGTAGCCATTATTCCACCAGTTAGCGGCGGGTAATGATGAGCAGCACCCCTACCACCAACATACTTATTACTGATGCGACGTTGAACATTGCCGAATGCAGCCAATGGGTTATGACACCCGAAAGCGGCGGCATTGATGTTTTTATAGGTACCGTGCGTAACGCTACCAAAGGCAAAGCGGTTTTAAGGTTGGAGTTTGAAGCTTATGCCACCATGGCCATTAAAGAAATGGAGAAGATCGCCGCGGAAGTATATACAAAATGGCCGCTGCAAAAAGTATTGATACATCACCGTACAGGCACATTACAGGTTGGAGAGATACCGGTTATCATAGCCGTATCTGCCGCGCACCGGGACGCCGCCTTTGAGGCCGGCCGATACATTATCGACACACTAAAGCAAACCGTCCCTATCTGGAAAAAGGAGATTTTTGAAGATGGCGAGGTATGGGTAGCCGCGCATCCATAACACATCAATTATCAACCATTCTCATCAAGCCATTCGCTCAGGCCGCCTTTAAGGGATGTTACCTTACTATCGGGCAAGGCACGGCGGGCTATTTTAACAGCTTCGGCACTGCGTTTACCGGTGGCGCAGTAAAACACATTGGTTTTGGCGGGATCAATCTCGTGCAATTGAGCTTCCAGTTGATTTAGCGGGATATGCTTGCCGCCTATATTATGCGCCTGGCGTTCTTCGGCGGTGCGTACATCTATCAACTGAATATCATTATTGCCAATAATATCTTTCAGTTCATCCTGATCAATATCGGCAACATCGTCCTCAGCTACAGGCAGCGTGGTAATATTTGTTTTAGTGAACGAGCCTATCTTAATTACCCGGCTTTGCAGTGTTTGGGCATCAAACACCAGCAGTTTACCGCACAACAAATCACCCGTTTCGGTGATGTATTTTATTACTTCGTTAGCTTGCAGGCAGCCTATTATACCGGCCAGCGTTGGTATTACGCCTCCCTCGGTACAATTGGGTATTTGCGCGGCATTCACTTTTGGATAAAGATCGCGGTAGTTGGTTGTATGGCCGTTGCCGCTTTTGTGCGCCACATTCCATACAGCAACGTGCCCCTCAAACTGGTAAATAGCGCCATACACCAGGGGCTTGCCGGCTATAACGGCGGCATCATTAAGCAGGTATCGGGTTTCAAAATTGTCGGTACAATCAACCACGACATCATACTTCGCTATTATTTCGATAACGTTGACGGCTGATATCTTTTGCTCATACGGTACAAACTCCACCTTTGGGTTTTGCTGTTTTAGCTTGCGGCACGCGGTGGTGGCTTTGTTACTACCCGTATCATCCGGACCGTATAATACCTGGCGGTGCAGGTTACCTTCGCTAACGGTATCAAAATCGGCAATACCAATGGTGCCCACCCCCGCCGATGTGAGATACAACGCTGCCGGGCAGCCCAGGCCGCCCATACCCACAATAAGCACGCTGGCCTGCTGCAAGCGCTGCTGCGCGGCCTCGCCAAAACCAGGCAAGGCTATCTGGCAATTGTATCGTACCCAATCGTTATTCATCGGTCGCTATTTTTTGGTGTAGTTGTCGTTTAATACGGTCAAGCTCGTCGGGAGTATTCACATTGCTAAGCGCATCCGGGTTGGCGGGCGGCACAAGTGAAGTATCGCTATTGATAAGCACCTTACGCGGGCAGCTATACCCTTGCCCCAAAAACGCCAGTAGTTGCGGGTAGCTTTTAGGCTCCCAAATGGCTATCAAAGGCTCGGGCAGTCCATCGGCACCACCGGCATAAGCCGTTGTCATAGCCGACGGATTACGCAGGGCGATTAAATGTTGTATGGTAATATCATCCAGCAAAGGCAGATCGGTGGCTACTACCAGCCAGGCACTATCCGGTTCGCTGCGGAATGCTGACAGAATTGCCCCATACGGCCCCAGATCGGTAAATGTATCTACCAATGTTGGATACGCCCCATCTATCTCAGCCACCTGCCCGGCACGGCACGATATATATACATCGCGGCAATGGCGGCGCAACATATCTGCAACGTAATAGCGCTGCTCCTTATCATGCCACTTAATGGCGGTTTTATCAAACCCCATGCGCTCGCTTTTGCCTCCGGCCAACACCAGGGCATTTAGTTTGGGCAAGTTTTGTATTAGTTTACTTTTAAAAAAGGTGACTATGCCTTGCGCATCATCCACCTTAAGCATGGGTATATCGCGCCAATGGGGTAAGGCGTCCTGTATAAAATCAAATACCTCGTTGGTATTATCGCTCACCAATATCAGCTCCACATTAGTTAATTGCGATACTCGCTTTTGCAGGGATGCCTTCCTGTTTTCATCCAACACCAAAACCTGTGCTTTGGCCTGCTGATGATTGCCGTTCACCAACACAATATCGGCCTGATAAAAATGCTGCTTTAATTGAACTGGGGATAATGGCGTGGCGTAGCTCAACTGCGAATATTGTATCTGATCGGTATATTCCAGCATGGCACCGGCATTCAACCGGCCCGGCGGCAGTATCATATCATCGGCATGGGTAGTATCAGCGTAAGCGCCTTTATAATCGGGCGCTAAGGCACGCAGTACATCATCAGCCAGTAGTTTTATTACGGTGCAGGGCGCGCCTAATATGGCCCACTCGTTACGCCCAAAATTACCCAGCGACGGACGCGCCAGTTTGGTGTGTTTATTATGCCCGTTTAAAGTCATGCTTCCCTCCTGTTTTTTCAACAAGCCGTGTTTCCTTTATCACGATGTTATGGCTCAAGGCCTTGCACATATCATAAATAGTAAGCGCAGCGATTGATGCGCCTACCAATGCTTCCATTTCTACCCCGGTACGCGCGGTTATGGCCGCGGTACACTCTACCACCACCTCATGCTCAGCATTAAAGCTGATGGTTACCGAACAATTATCTAACCCCAATGGATGGCAAAGCGGTATCAGCTCGACGGTTTTTTTGGCGGCCATTATGCCCGCGATAATAGCGGTTTGAAACACCGGCCCTTTTTTGGACCGCAGCTCATCGCCATCAAGTAAAGTTAAAACTTCATCGGGCAATAATACAATACTTTGTGCTACAGCTTTGCGGGCGGTTACCTGCTTGGCACCCACATCAACCATAGCGGGGTTGCCCTTGCTGTCAATATGCGTTAAGTCCATATTTTATTATAACGGGTTGATGAGGTGTACACGATATACTTCGCCCTTATTAAATAATGATCTATCAGCAGGTAATTCCATAAAGGCATTGGCATCGGCCAGGTTGGCAAAATCGCCGGAGCCGTTGCCGGCTATCGGTTCGGCTACTAATTGCGCCTGCTCATTCACCAATAATTTAACCTGTAAAAAGTATTTTAGTTCGGGTTTAAATTCCAGATCGTTATTCAGCATCGCGTAAACCGGCGCAGGTTGTGGCTGACCTAACGTAGCATATAACCAGGGCATAAAATACCGGTGCATGCACATATATACCGCCACCGGGTTACCCGGAAAAGCGAATACCGGCACACCATTGCCATGTTTACCAAACCAAAGCGGCTTGCCCGGCCTTTGCGCTACTTTGTGGAATAACTGTTCGACACCCAACTCATTCAGCACCTTTGGCAGATGATCAAACTTACCTGCGGATACTCCACCTGCTAATACAATGGCATCATAATACTGAAAACATTGCGATAGCTGATTGCTGATCACTTCCGGATCATCGGGCAAATGCAGCACCGATGCCTCGTAACCCAATGATTTAAGGATGGCTTGCGCCGTATAATTATTTGATCGACGAATTTGGTAAGGCGTTGGGCGTTTATGTACCTCAATTACCTCATCGCCGGTAGAGATAACCACTATGCGCGGCACCTTTTTAACCCGCACCTCGGCCTCACCTACCGACGCTATCAAACTCAAAACAGCCGGGGTAATTAACTGACCGGGAACGGCAAGCACATCGCCCTGTTTTTTATCAGCACCTTTCAGGTGGATACTTTGGCCTTGTTCAATTGCTGTTAGGTTGATGGTGGCAGTGCCATCGGCGATGGTAATATCCTCATAACGGATCACCGTGTTTAATGATGCGGGCAAGGCAGCGCCGGTCATTATTTCGATACATTCATCAATACTATCTACCTCAATGGGTTGTTCGCCAGCCGCTTGTACAGCCTTTATTTTGTATGTGCGGATGCCTTGCTCAAAGGCGCTATAATTTATAGCGATGCCATCCACCATAACCCTATTATAGGGGGGCAGATCTCGGTCGGCACGGATGGTTTCGGCCAGTACACGGCCTGCCGAGGTATCAAACATGGTGATCTCGGCACCGAGGTCGCTTTTATTATCAAGTATTATCTGTTCAGCTTGTTCAACTGTTATCATAGTAAAATTTTATCCGCCAATGGCGGCCATTGATTGGTGAATAGACGCGGTTGACTGTGCCGCACGCTCTGCTTCGTGTCCATCGGCAGCACGGTTATTAATTGCTTGTAATAGCGCTTGTTTAACCTGTTGGTCAGTATTACCCCCACGCAACATATCGCGCAGATTTAGCACACCATCATCATACAAACAGGTTTTAAGCACACCCGTAGGCGTAACCCTGATACGGTTACAGGTACCGCAAAAGGTACGTGAATAAGCCGCTATAACACCCACGCTACCTTTATGGCCAGGTATGTTATAGTTGTATGATGTTGAGTAAGGTTCATCAACGGCCTTGGTTATGTGCGGATGGTATTGCCTGATCTCGTCCATAATACGTACATGATCCCACGTTATACCGCTGAATTGATGCCCATCGCCATTAAAAGGCATTTCCTCAATAAAGCGTACGCTTACCGGCAGCTCGCGGGTAAGCTCAACCAGCGGCAGTATATCCTGCGTGTTTTGGCCTTGCATTACCACCGTATTTATTTTTACGTCGATGTCGTGCTTTAACAATTCTTCCAGCGTGTGCATTACGGCTGCAAATTCGTCACGGCGGGTAATTGCGAAGAAACGAGAAGCATCCAATGTATCTAAACTTAAATTCACTGAGCGTATGCCCAAACTTTTCAGCTCGTTAACATAAGGTGCCGTAAGTACGCCGTTAGTGGTAATGGTTAATTCGTCAAGTCCGTTTAGTGCGGATAATGATGATAGTAATGGCATTATATCCCGCCGTACAAATGGTTCGCCGCCGGTGATGCGTATCTTGTTAACGCCCATACTTACCAGTAAGCTGCTGATGCGCAGCAGTTCCTCATAGCTAAGCAATTCGGTGCGCGATAGCCAGTTGAGGCCATGCTCGGGCATGCAATAAAAACAGCGCAGGTTGCACCTGTCTGTCACCGCGAGGCGCAGGTAATTTATTGGCCGACCATGGTTATCTATAAGCAAAAGCGTTTGTTTTTATTTGTAAAAGTAACGATTAAACAGCCGCTATGTTACAAAAAAGTCCCGCCGGTTGCGCGGCGGGACTTCAATTGTTACAAGCGAATGCTTATTTCTTTACCGTAAACTTATATATGGTATGTGTTTTATAGGTTTCGCCCGGTTTTAACACCGTGGTTGGGAACGTTGGCTGATTTGGTGAATCAGGGTAATGCTGAGTTTCCAGCGCGAATGAGGTGCGGAAATCATCCTTCTTACCATACTTCATCTCGTTTTTTGATTGCATGAAGTTACCGCTGTAAAATTGCAGACCCGGCTCCTCAGTATAAATATCCATAGTGATACCGCTCTTGTCGCCGGTTATTGAGGCTACAGATTTGGTGATGTCATGCTTGTTCAGCACAAAGTTATGATCGTAACCTTTACCATTCTTTAATTGCTCGTTAGCATTGGTATCAATACGGGCACCAATTTCGGTAGGCTTGGTAAAGTCGAACGGTGTACCGGCAACCTTATCAATACGGCCAAACGGAATCAAACCACCATCAACCGGGATGTAAGTATCAGCATCAACCTGTAAGGTATGTTTCAGCACATCGCCGCTGCCACAACCGTTAAGGTTAAAAAAGCCGTGGCTGGTAAGGTTACAAACGGTAGTTTTATCGGTAGTAGCTTCGTATTTAATATCGAGGCTGTTATCATCAGTAAGCTGGTAAGTAACCTTAACGTTCAGGTTACCCGGGAAGTTCTCCTCACCATCTTTTGACAGGTAGGTAAGCACCAGGGTTGATGAATCGGGCTGTGAACCATCCCAAACCACATACTGAAAGCCTTTTTTACCACCATGCAGCGTGTTAACGCCGTTGTTGGTGAACAGGCTGTACTCCTTACCTTCCAGCTTAAATTTACCTTTGGCTATACGGTTACCGTAACGACCGATCAGCGCGCCGTAATATGGTTCGGTTGAGTTTACAAAACCTGTGGCACTGACGGGTCCAACAACCACGTCGGTTAGTTTGCCATCCTTATCAGGCACTTGCAGGCTAACCAAACGGCCACCATAATTGGTGATGCCAACCTCGGCACCGCTTTTATTTTTAAGGGTAAATAACTGAACTTTTTTACCATCAATGGTGGTATCAAACGCGGCGGCTTGTGGTGCCGCTGTAGCGGTAGTACTGTCGGTCATAGTGTCGGTTGAATTTTTGCTTGCTTGCTGGTTACAGGCCGACAAATATATTGCACAAACCGGTAATGCCATTGCGATAGAACGCAGAAAGTGTTTTTTCATATGTTTGGTTTATTGGTTTTATTTTCCGTTAAGCTTCTTGATCAGGTCAAGCTCGGCCTGTTTGTATGGCGTACCGTCTTTTCTGAATATATCATGAAACCATAATTCCGGCTCGCTGCCATCAGGCATCGGTTTCTCCCACGAGTAAATGGTATTGGTTTTGCCTGCTACAAAGCCCCAGTTTATAGCGGCTACATTTTGCTCCTTTAACATTGGTGTTACGGTTTCAAAGGTACTGTTATGCGTGCGGGCCATATATTCGGTACAAATTAACGGGCGAGCGTTAAACTTCAATATCTTAACCATAAACTCATGGTTCTCCAACGGTTTGTAGTTATGGTAAGTAACCACATCCGAGTTATTGGCCTGAAACGCGTTCAACTCATACAATTCCCATTTCCACATACCGGCACTTATTGGTTGCGATGGGTTTACCGCCCTCGCCCACTTAAATACCTCAACCAATAACTCCATTGATTGATTGCCTTTATCGCGATTGCCCGGTTCGTTATACAAATCCCAAAGCAATATACGCTTGTCGGCCTTAAATGTTGTTAGTATGTCTGTAACATATTTTTTAAGATAGGCAAAGTCTTCGGGCTTCTTCACAATAAAACCGGGGTCCTGCATCCATCCCGAATTGTGTACACCAACCTTTGGCTCAGGCTGTTTACCCGGCTTGGCGCCCGCGTTCCAGCAGTCATCAAAAAACACGAACATTATTTTAATGTGATGCTTATCGGCAATGGTTAAAAACTGGTTTATGCGTTTTTTAAAGCCGGGTGCATCAGCCTTCCAGGCCTGGCTGTGTAAAAACACACGCATCAGGTTAAAGCCTATCCCTTCGGCCCAGCCAAATTCTTTGTCGATGGTCGCCGGGTCGAATGTATCGGCCTGCCACATCTCTAACTGGTTAATGGCATTGGCAGGTATGTAGTTGGCACCGCTCATCCACGGGTATTGGGCATACCAAGCATTGGCTTTTTCCATTGTCCAGCGGCCGGGAATAACCGGTGGCGTGGTGGCTGGTTTTTTGGCGGCATCCTGCGCGTTAACTACCGATGCAACGCATAGCATTGCGGCGGCTAAAATACTTTTGATCTTCATAATGGGGATATTAGGTTTATTATTTAATTCCGGATGGTTTGGTTAAAGGCTTGCTGGCATTAAGCGGAACGCCAAAATTGGGCGAACCATCTTTATTCCAGGTGAATTTCTGGGCACGTGGCGAACGTTTGTTGCCGCAGCCATCGCCGGGGTTTGAGTTGGCATGGTATAATATCCAATCCTCCTTACCATCAGGCGACTTAAAGAATGAGTTATGGCCGGGGGCGTAAACTCCCGTTTCGGGCGATTGCTTGAATACCGGCTCGGGCGATTTTGTCCACGATTTTGGATCAAGCAGATCAGCTCCCGACTTTGCGCGCAGCATACCCAGGGCGTAATTATCCGTCCAGCAGGCACTGGCCGAGTAGATCAGGAATATATCCTTGCCGTGTATCAATATCTGCGGGCCCTCGTTCACATCGAGGTGTTTACCTCCGGGCAGATCGCCATCCTTTTCCCAGGCGTAGGTTGGGGTAGCTATCATTACCCGCTCGCTGCTGATGGTCCAGGGGTTGCTCATTTTAGCTATGTAGATGTTTTGCTTCTCGTTAACATCACCTTCCCAGCCTGCCCATATCATGTACAGCTGGCCTTTGTGTTCAAATACAGAACCATCGATTGCCCATTTACCACTGGCATCCTTTACCTGGCCTTTAAATGTCCACTCACCCTGCAATGGGTCGGCCGAGGCATTCTCTACCACATACATGCGGTGGTTATCGTTATTGCCATCATCGGCCGCGAAATACATGTACCATTTGCCGCGGATAAAATGCAACTCAGGCGCCCAAATTTCTTTGGAGTACATGGTGTCCGGCGGCGGTGTCCATATAGTTTTTTTCTCGGCTGATTTAAGATCGGTAATGTCCTTAGTTTTCCAGATGGCCAAATGGCTGCCCGTGGTGTGGGTGTAATAATAATAGCCATCCTTGTAGGTGTTCCACGGATCGGGTCCACCGGGTAATAACGGGTTAGTGAACGTACCCGTTTGTTGAGCAAAACCCGCAAAAAATGCAAGGCATAGCCCTAAACATAAAAGTGCTTTCTTCATCGAGTAATTTAATTGGTATAGGCAAATATAATTTTCTCGACCAATTAAAAAATGTAAAAGTTACATTTATTTTTAAGCAGAATGATTTATTAGCTTAAAAACCGAAGCCTCCATCCTCAACCACAGCACTTTGGCATATATAAGTAGGTACTATGCCGGTTGAGTGAATATTTGATTCGGCATCCCCGGGAAGGGTGTTTCCTGATAATACCAGAACAGTATCCAACCCGAATTTATTGCCGCCGATGATATCGGTAAACAAGGTATCGCCCACCATCACAATATCCTTTTTGTTGATAGTGCGGCGCTCGCGTATCATATCATAAGCGAACATGAACATTTGCGAATCGGGCTTACCAAAGCGAATAAACTCCTTGCCCACAATACTTTCAATCATGTTAGCGATACCACCAATGGCCACGGCAATATCGGTAGCGGTAAGCGGGTAGGCATAATCGGTATTGGCTACGATGGCCGGGATGGGGCGCTTGCGTAAAATATTTACGGCCTTGTTGATATCCTCAAACCAGTTAAAGCCTTCGTCGTCCATAAAAACGAGGGCGTTAACCTTGTCAATATTGGTACCGTCAACTTCAGATACGGGCAATGTATGCCTCCCGTTGTTTTCGATATAATGTGCCGACTCCGGCGTACCCATAAAAGCTACTATGCCATCCTTAACTTTAAGATCGAGATACTCCTTAGTAAGCATACCTGATGATATGATACGCTCCGGATCAATAACCGTTAACCCTTTTTTGTGGTATGACTGGGCCAGTTCGGCCGGGCTGCGCGAGGCATCATTGGTAACTATGTAATACTCCTTGCCCTGTTTTTCGAGATATTCAAAGGTACGCTCAATACCCGGAACAAGGCCTTCATAGTTCTTTAAAACACCAAAGGCATCAAAAAATACAATTTCGTAACGGTCAATTATCGATTTAAAGTTGTCAATACGCTGCATTAAGTAAGCTTTAAGGCATCAATTATCTTTTCGGCATTAAAATCCCTGTCAACTGATGGCAGGTAGATATCAAATGCTTCGGCCTGTAACTTCTTTGCATACTGTTCATGAAAAAAGTACTTGCCATCCTTAATTACATAATTAAGGATAAAAAACCGATAAACCTCCTTTAAAAAGCGAATTTCGTCTGCTTTTAGCGGGTTAACCTTATGATATTCCTTTAAAAAGAGGATAAAACGATCCTCCATCATGGTATCGATCACGTAGCTGAACACCGTACGATCGCCAATGGTTGATACTACGCGGCTAAAGAAATAAAAATCGAGTATACGGTAACTCATCCTAAACCAGTCATAATCCCAACGTGAGTACAGCTCCAGATCGGGCGTTACCGAGAAGTTGCCGATGTTCCAGTCAATAAATACCGGGATGATCTCGAACGAGTTGAGGTTATATTTCGACCTGTTTTTCAGGAAAAGCTCGCAGTGATACTTAATATAGTCGGCCTGCATGCGGCTGCCAAACTGCTTCTCGTTATTGGTTATCTGCTCCAGCAGAATGTTGATATCAGTTCGTAGTGTTTTTGATGATTTGGGCAGTACATTCTTCACCCTCGAGCATGCCTTGTGGAATTTACCTACCTGTTGGCCAAGTTTCATGATATGCTCCTCCTCTAACTGGCGGGGCAGGCGTGTCATGATGCGGGTAGGGTTATAAAATACTACCCAAACATCGTTTTTACCATGCTTGTAGCGGTAAGTATAAACACGGTTATTTTTTAATAGTGATTTTGAAAGCAGTGTTTCAAACGGGTAAAGCAGATTATTTGATAAAGAATGTATCAGCCGGTGATCTTCCTTAAAATGCTCGTACTTACCAAAATATGATAGTTTGGCGATGATGATGTCGTCATCATCAAAAGTAATGCGGTATACGTGATTGGTTGAAACCTTCGCACTGATGTCGTCGATCGTTTTGATCGTTTTCGACGCATCGTATCCCTCCCATGCGGCCTTAATAATAACTGAGTAGTCCATTTAGAATTTATAATTGTGCAAAGATTGGGAATAATTTTGAGTTTTGCTCACCTATTATTCCCATATCTGCTTCATTATAAATTCAAAATCATATAGCTTCAAAGTAGCGTTTCAGCTCCCAGTCGCTCACGGCTTTGGCATATTGGCGATGCTCCCATATACGGGTATTGGTAAAATGATCAACAAAGCCTTCGCCAAACAGCTCCTTAGCTACCGCTGAATTTTGCATGGCGATTGACGCATCATACAAATTACTGTGCAGCCTGCCATTACGCAAATCCTGGTAGCCGTTACCCTCGGTTGCCGGGATAGTCAACTCCAATTTGTTTTTGATACCATACAAGCCCGAAGCCAGCGATGCCGCAATAGCCAGGTACGGATTAGTGTCTGACCCCGGGATACGGGTTTCCAGGCGGGTATACTTCTCACTATCATTCAATATACGGATAGCTGTTGTGCGGTTATCAAAGCCCCAGGTAATGGTTGTTGGGGCCCATGCCCCTTCAACCAGTCGTTTGTAGCTGTTAATGGTTGGCGCGTACATAGGCAGCAAATGCGGGAAACAATACAACTGCCCGGCAAGGTAATGCTTAAGCAGATCGCTCATGTTATGCTCGTCGGCAGCATCGTAAAACAGGTTGCCTTTCTTGTCTTTATCCCACAAACTTTGATGTATGTGCCCGCTGCATCCCGGCAAATCGGCATTCCATTTTGCCATAAAGGTGGCGGTTATACCATGCCTTGAGGCTATCTCTTTTACCGCGGTTTTAAACAACACGGCTTTATCGGCAGCGGCAAGGGTTTCATCGTGCACTATGGCAGCCTCGTAAACACCCGGCCCTGTTTCGGTATGCAAACCCTCTATCGGTATATCAAACTGCGTTAGCAGATCGAACAGATCGGTATAAAAAGCATTTTGTTGCGATGTGCGCAAAATAGAATAACCAAACATGCCCGGTGTTAAAGGCTGCATGTTGGTAAAACCCTTTTGCTCCAGGCTGTGCGGTGTTTCTAAAAAGTTGAACCACTCAAACTCCTGCGCAAACTCGGCATGGAAACCCATTTCGGTACATTGCTTAACAATGCGCTTGAGTAAACTGCGCGGGCATGCTTCCAGATCGTTACCATCAGCCTTACTAAAATCGGCCAAAAAGAAAGGAATATTATCCTGCCAGGGGATGTTACGTTTGTTTGTCAGGTCTATACGGCAATCCTTATCAGGATAGCCGCTGTGCCAACCGGTAACCTTTACATTATCGTAAGCGGCATCATTAATATCCCAGCCAAAAACCACATCGCAAAAGCCATAGCCATCCTGCAAACCATCCAAAAACTTTTGCACATTGATTGTTTTTCCGCGCAGGGCACCGTCAATATCGGCAAAGGCGAACTTTATTTTGGTAACGTTATTATCTTTTATGTAGGCGAGTAACTGGTCTTTATTCATGGGTGCAAAGGTATAGCCAAAAGTGAAATTAGTAAAGTTTTTGCAAAGCCGGTTATTAACCAATAAATTGGGGTTAAATGACTGACAACCCAAGCTTGCTTTTTGTTTACGGCACCCTGCTTATAAAGCATAACCAGTTTGGCGCGTACCTGCAAAGCCATTGCACGCTACTGAACAAAGGCCGCATTAAAGGCACTTTGTATGATATAGGCGAATATCCGGGAGCAATTACCGATGATTTAGGCAACTACATTTACGGCAGCATTTATACCATTGATAAGCCCGATGAAGTACTACCCATATTGGATGAGTACGAAGGCATCTCCCCTAACGATTCGCAACCGCATGAGTATCTGCGCTTGTCGCTACCTGTTGAAACTGATACGGGAATGATCACCTGTTGGGTATATATTTATAACTGGCCCGTTAATGGTTTGAAGGTTATTGATGGAGGAGATTATTTGAACTATGCAGACCGCTCCCCATTGTAAGCCAGCATCATAAAATTCAACAGTTCATCATTAACGTCATCGGCATTATACATCCTGAAGTGATGATTATATTGTTCATCGCCGGGTACCCGGGCAATTTTCTGGAAGCATAAGTTATCTTGATAAGGTTGCTTAAACGGAAATACCACATGGATAAAATTCTTACCTAATTGCGTTACCCATGCTACGCGCTTTTGCCCGTTGCTGATACCGATCATGGTTTTGGCAGGATGCAATTCAACAACCCCAACTTCATTAAACTTTGCCATGAAGTGATGGAATAAGCCAAGTGTATACTCCGACTTGCCTGCAAGAAAATTGTTAAGTTGATCATCCGTCTGCATATTATAAAGATATTATTTACATACTGATAACTTAGCGCTTGGTAATAAATACTAATGATAAATATATACCTGTACAGAATTTCAAATAAACTTTCTTATCCTTTACAAAATCGTTTTATCTTAACCAAAAATTCACCGTTACACCCATCACAATGAAATTCTCAGCATCTAAATTTGCAACCACCTTTCTATTATTAATAATCAGCTTTTCGACTCTTGCGCAGAAAAGACCAAGTACCAAACCATTTCATGATGTGGTAGCTCAGCACAGGCAAATTTTTGATAACTCCTGCATCCCCATGTCGATAGAACTTGTACTGAAATACCACAACAAAGTTTCTCCAGACTTTTATGATCTACAAAAACAATGGCAAAACAAACTGGACGGCACCTTTAGCAACTTTGACGGCAAAACCATAAGAGGGTTAAAATTCAAGCGTCAGTTTGATATGCCAAGGGGCGATAGTTTTCCTTTCAACAAGCTTTTCTCCACTATTGACAATGAACTAAAAGCGGGCAGAAAGGTAATCGTTTCGCTACCCTCTGGCGGTGGCATGTGGCACATGTATGTAATTGACAGAAAAATTGAAGGCGGCGATTATCTTGCTTACTCACGCGCCAATAACATGAATACCCACCTAACACTCGAATACATTAAAAGGTGGATCTTCGGCGTTAAAGGCACCGATATCATGACTTATTCTATTGTTAATTAGGTTGGATGATGTCTATTTGAATAGTTCATTACCTGTCCTCAATTTCTTTTGAACGATCAAAAGAAACAAAAATCGCCGGCTACGCCCTGCCCGGTGAATGGTTATGCTTTAGCAGGGCTTGTGCTACTCCGGGCATTTCTGATGCCGGTTGGATAGGTTGTTTACGGTTTGTACTTTTGCATTTGGGGCTATATTAATTCCCTCCCCCACGGGAGGGTTAGGGAGGGGTTTCGCAAACTATTACTTCCTAATCATATTCCTTAGCCAGCGAGAAATCTACACGCGTTTATAATCAGTCGACAGATTTCTCTCTCGTACCTCGAGCGAAATGACAAAATTTAAAAAGCGATAAGAAAAGCTCTCCCTTCTTCGGAGATGATTAGGAGGGGTAAAAAAAAATCCCCCGATCTTTTCAAACCGGGGGATCAAATTTTATAAAAAGGCTACAGATTAGATCTTAGCTGATTTTACAGTTTTGATGATAACTGCTGCTACCTTGTATGGATCGGCAGCTGAGTTAGGACGACGATCTTCCAAATAACCACTCCAGTTGTGATCAACTGCGTAAAGCGGGATACGGATTGAAGCACCACGGTCAGATACACCGTAGCTAAAATCGTGAATTGAAGCGGTTTCGTGTTTACCGGTTAAGCGCTGATCGTTATCGGCACCGTAAACTGCGATACACTCTGCAACAGCCGGACGGAAGGCTTCGCAAACTGCCTCAAATTTCTCTTTGCTGTTAGCAGTACGTAATAAAGTGTTTGAGAAGTTAGCGTGCATACCTGAACCGTTCCAGTCAAGCTGACCAAGCGGTTTACAATGCCAGTTAATTGATACTCCGTATTTCTCGCCAATTCTCTCTAACAGGTAACGAGCGACCCAGATTTGGTCACCAGCTTCTTTAGCGCCTTTAGCGAAGATCTGGAATTCCCACTGACCGGCAGCAACCTCGGCGTTGATACCTTCAACGTTTAAGCCAGCCTCTAAACATACGTCTAAGTGTTCCTCAACAATTTCGCGACCGAAAGCGTTGTTAGCGCCTACTGAACAGTAGTAAGGGCCTTGCGGACCTGGGTAACCACCAGCCGGGAAACCAAGCGGTTTGTTGGTAGCCGGGTCCCACAGGAAATATTCCTGCTCAAAACCGAACCAGAAATCGTTGTCATCATCCTCGATATGAGCACGGCCGTTTGATTCATGCGGCTCACCTTTTGAGTCTAACACTTCACACATAACCAAGTAACCGTCTTTACGTTGCGGATCAGGAATAACGAAAACCGGTTTTAAGATACAATCTGACGAGCCGCCTGGTGCCTGCTCTGTTGACGAACCATCAAAGCTCCAGTTAGGAAGATCCTCTAATTTACCGCTAAAATCTTTTTCAATTTTTGTTTTGCTGCGCAGGCTTTGTGTTGGTTTGTAGCCGTCAAGCCAGATGTACTCAAGTTTTGCCATTGTTTTATTATTTCTTTTTTAAAATTGTTGGGGTGTAATACAGTTTGGTGTAAATCACAATCAATTATTGAGGCGAATTTAATTTATTTTTGTAGAATTCATAATAATATAATAAAAATTTTAACTTTTTCTTGAGAATAACGTATAAATGCAACTTAAAATAACAAATAGTTACAATTTAACTTACAAAGTTCACACATTAGCTAAACTGCAAAATAATTAGCCATCTATATTTTTCCATAGTTGTGAAAAACGCGCACCTAAAATTCAGGATTGTGTATAGGCGTTAATCCAATCAAAATATCATATAATTATAAAAATGTGTGTAAACGTATGGTTACGTTTTAACAGAATGCAATCGTTTGTTGTATTTTTTTATTAAAATTGCCATGATTTAAAAATGCTCACAGGCTAAAATGATCCGATAAAAACGTTTAGCCGCATTTTTTAAATCAAAAACCGTTTAGGTTTTAATCAGTTAATATTTTTGGTGCCCGGTTATTTAACAAAAGGGCTTTTGCAGATAGAATGAACAATACTAACAGTGTTGCAGGCAGCTATGCCGATGTTGTTTTGATAGGCGCGGGTATTATGAGCGCTACTTTAGGGGTAATGCTTAAAGAACTCCAGCCCGACCTTACCATCGAAATTTTTGAACGCCTTGATGTTATAGCCGCCGAAAGTTCGGACGCGATGAACAATGCAGGCACCGGTCACTCCGCATTTTGCGAGCTTAACTATACCCCGCAAAAGCCGGATGGCTCTATCGAGATAAAAAAGGCCATACAAATTGCCGATCAGTTTGAGGTTAGCAAGGAGTTTTGGGCGCACCTGGTTGAAACCGGCTATATATCATCACCAAAGGAATTTATAAGCAAAGTACCGCACATGAGCTTTGTTTGGGGCGATGACAATGTGGAGTATCTTAAAAAAAGACAGCAAGCATTGATAAAGCATCACTTTTTTAAGGATATGCTTTACTCAGAAGATGCCCAAAAAATAAAACAGTGGATTCCGCTGACTATGGATGGCCGCCAGGCTGACGAAAAGGTATCAGCTACTTACATGGACATTGGCACCGACGTTAACTTTGGCGCGTTAACCCGTTCGTTATTAGATAAACTCAAAGCACAGCCCGGCGTTAACCTTAGCCTTAACCACGAGGTTGATGATATAAAACGCAGCAAAAGCAATAACAACTGGCAACTAAAAGTTACTGATAACAACACCGGCAAAACACGCAAGCTCGAAGCTAAATTTGTATTTGTGGGAGCAGGTGGCGGCGCTTTACCCCTGCTGCAAAAATCGGGCATACCGGAGAGCAAGGGCTTTGGCGGTTTCCCGGTGAGCGGGCAGTGGTTGGTATGTACCAATCCGGCCATAGTAGCGCAGCATAACGCTAAGGTTTACGGCAAGGCATCGGTAGGTTCGCCGCCAATGTCGGTACCGCATTTGGATACCCGTATGGTAAATGGCAAGCGCGAGTTGTTGTTCGGTCCGTATGCCGGTTTTTCAACCCGTTTTTTAAAGAAAGGCTCACTGCTTGATCTGTTCAAGTCAATCAAGCTGCATAATATAAAACCATTGCTATCAGTAGGTATGCACGAAATGGCGCTTACCAAATACCTGATCAGCCAGGTAATGCAATCCCCTACCGATCGCCTTAAAGCCTTGCAGGATTATTATCCGCAAGCCAAACAAAGCGATTGGAAACTGGATGTTGCCGGTCAGCGCGTACAGATCATCAAAAAGGATGATAAACTGGGCGGCAAGCTTGAATTTGGCACCGAGGTAGTTACCTCAGCTGATGGCAGCATATCGGCTTTGCTGGGTGCATCGCCGGGCGCGTCAACATCAGTGCCTATCATGATACAGTTGATAGAGCGTTGCTTTAAAGACAAAGCCAAATCAGCCGCATGGCAGGCCAAGCTTAAGCAAATGATACCATCGTACGGGCAATCACTATCAAACAACGAACAATTGGCCGATGCTACCCGTGAGCGTACGGGTAGTGTATTGGGGATATTGTAAAATTACAAACAACTAAAAAGAGCGCTGTGGATTTCACAGCGCTCTTTTTATTTGTCGCTTTTACCTTTGCTAAAGTCAACAGGCTGCATAGTTCTGCCTATATTAAAAGCGATAGGCATAGTAAATGTTGAGGCTATAGCTTTACCGTTCCTGTATGCTGGTATCCATGGCGATGAAAGCTTAACCACGCGTACGGCCTCATCATTACATCCGTTTTTAATACCCTTAACAATTCTGAAATTACTTAACTCTCCGTTTGCTGATATGGTAAAATTAACAAACACCGTACCCGACGTACGTGTTTGTATGGCAGCACGGGGATAGCGTATTTGTTCGGCTAAGAATTTATATAAAGCCCTGCTTCCACCGGCATAACCAGCTCCTCTATATGTTGATGAATCAGCAAGCGGCACTTCAGTGTATTCCACCTTATTGTCTTGCTTATCAAAAATCTGCCACGTTTTCATTATTCCGCCCGAATAGGTTTCGACGTACTTTAGCGAATCTTGCAAATACCCGTTCCACTCACCAATTTTATGCCCGTTATTCACATTGCCCGATATATCGATGGTTTTAAGATCACCATCATATTCTATCCACAAGCCATCGCCTTTTTGGCATATCTGTTTTCCATCGGCATCATAACATTCCTCCAACTTTTGGGCGGGTCTGTTAGCATCATCGAAATAATTATCAACCACGGCATATAACCTGCCTTCCTGGAAATAAGTATATGCCTTTCCTTTAAGTTGCCCTTTCACAAAAAACATTTGACACTTACGCTTGCCGTTATCGTAAAATTCAATGTAATTACCATCAAATCTTGGCTTTAGCTCTTTATCCAGTGCTTTTGCAGATAGTTTGGGTTTGCCATTTTTATACATCTCCCGTATTACAAATAACTGAGGTTGCTCAGCATCCGGATAAACCAACCGTATGTATTCGGCACTATCCATGGTGTTAACCATTTCATTTCCGGCTCTAAAATAATAAATAAGCGTATCCGTTTTAGGTGGTGTGTTTTGCGCGGCCACCGATATGGCCATAATTATTGATAATAGTAAAGTGACAAGTGGTTTAAGCATGATGCAAATATAAACTACAAAGCAAATACATCAAACTTTGGTTAATAAAAACCGTTAACGTTTTTTTATATTTTTGCAACGCCTGTAAATATTGGCTTATTTAAATGGATATATCAGTAGTAGTACCTTTATATGATGAAGTTGAATCGTTACCGGAGCTTACCTCGTGGATAGCCCGTGTGATGGACGAGCATAAATTCAGCTACGAGGTAATACTGGTTGATGATGGCAGTAAGGATGGATCGTGGGAGATGATATGCCGCCTTAAACGTAGCAATCCGAATTTAAGGGGTGTTAAGTTCAGGCGCAACTATGGTAAATCGGCCGCGTTGAATGTGGGCTTTGAGGCCGCGCAGGGCAACGTTGTAATTACGATGGATGCCGACCTTCAGGATAGTCCTGACGAGATACCTGAGCTTTACCGCCGCATTGTTGAGGAACATTACGATCTGATATCGGGCTGGAAAGCCAAGCGTTACGATCCGCTTAGCAAAACCATACCAACCAAGCTGTTCAATTCGGCTACCCGCAGCATGTCGGGCATACATAATCTGCACGATTTTAATTGTGGCCTTAAAGCATACCGCAAAGCCGTAGTAAAAAACATTGAGGTATACGGCGAAATGCACCGCTACATACCTGTATTGGCCAAATGGGCAGGCTTTACCAAAATTGGCGAACAAATAGTTGAACACCGCGCCCGCAAATACGGCAAAACAAAATTCGGGCTTAGCAGGTTCATTAACGGGTTTCTGGATCTGTTATCGATATTCTTTGTAGGCAAGTTTGGCAAGCGACCGATGCACTTTTTTGGCAGCATGGGTGTATTAAGCTTTTTTACAGGTTTGGTGATGGCTTTGTGGATAATTTTTGAAAAGCTTTACCACATTGCCCGTAACGAGCATTATCGTGATACAACTGATAATCCGCTGTTTTATATAGCACTGGTTGCCATTATTTTAGGTTCGCAACTGTTTTTAACCGGCTTTGTTGCCGAACTGGTTTCGCGCAATTCAACCGACAGAAATAATTACCAGGTTGAGGAAACGGTGTGATTTTTTTGATGTGCAGATATTTTTTTGATATGCAGATGTGCAGATGTGCGAATTTGCAAATGTGCAGATCAAAAAAATCCAGATACAGGAATGAAAAATATTAGGGAATACTATCAATTAAGGTTACAAACAATTTAATCAAACTCATCTGCACATTTGCACACCCGCACATCTGCACATAAAACAAGCATGCACTATACCATTATAATCCCATTATACAATCGCCCGCAGGAAATAAAAGAATTGCTGGAAACGCTTACCCTGCAAACCTACAAGCAGTTTGATGTAATGGTGATAGAGGATGGTTCAAAAGATGATGCTGCGGATATTGTGGCAAGCTTTAATGATAAGCTCGACCTTACCTATTATGTAAAACCCAACGAGGGCCAGGGTTTTACCCGTAACTTCGGATTTGAACGTGCCAAGGGCGATTACTTCATTATATTCGATTCGGATTGCCTGATACCTGCCAATTATCTGGAAACGGTAAACAATGCACTTAGCAATAACTGGCTGGATATGTTTGGCGGACCGGATGCGGCGCATTCATCCTTCACCCCTATCCAAAAGGCCATCAGCTATTCCATGACCTCGCCTTTTACCACCGGGGGCATCCGTGGCAACAAAAAAAATATGGGCGGGCAGTTTCATCCGCGCAGCTTTAACATGGGGCTATCGCGCAAGGTGTGGGAAAAGGTGGGCGGCTTTATCATAACCCGTTTGGGTGAGGATATTGAGTACAGTATCCGCGTGCATACGGCTGGTTTCAAGATCGGCCTGATACCTGATGCCATTGTTTACCATAAGCGCCGTACCAACTTTAAACAGTTTTACAAGCAGCTGCACTTTTTTGGCAGGGCGCGCATCAATATCTATAAATTCTTTCCGCAGCAATTAAAGGCGGTACACTTCTTCCCGGCGGTGTTTACGCTTGGTTTAGGCTTTACGCTGATAGTCAATTTGCTGCAATGGCGTGTAGCATCGCTGTGCAATATTTTGTTAGGTGTTTATATATTGTTAATATTTTTTGATTCGTTAACTAAAAATAAATCTCTAAAAATCGCATTTTTGAGCATAATAACATCCCTCATTCAGCTGGTGGCCTATGGCTTCGGTTTTATGCAGGATTTTTGGAAACGAGTTATCATGAAAAACGCTTAGCATCTGTATATGTACCATCCGTTTTCTATTATAGAAACATTAAAATCTTCATGGGCTATACTGAGAAAGAACTTCATACCGCTGGTCATATATTCTGTTCTCTCGCTCATCATCTATAAAATAGTTGATGTGATCATGTTTGTGTTTTTTGCCGGTGCCGAAGAAATTGTTAGCGGGCTGATACAGTTTTTTTTGCAGGGCATTATACAAACCTATCTAACACTCAGCTTTTACAAACTTATTTTAACCCTTATGGACAGGGAGTATTATGAGTTTGAGTTTAAAGATATAGTACCATCATTACGCATGGCTGTAAACTTCATAGCCATTTGCATATTGTTCGGCATACTGGTATGTATTTTGGTTTTTATAAACCTTGTACTTGAACGCCAGGATAAGCTGTATTCTGAGATATTTACAGTTATAGCTGTGTTAGGCCTGCTGTATCTTTTATTACGTTCTGTTTTGTGTGTATGCTTTATAGTTGATGATGATTCAAAGCCTATTGAATCACTAAAGCAAAGCTTCGAAATAACTAAAGATAATTTCTTGAAAACATTGGGTATCGTTTTCAGCATTTTCGCTATAATGATCCTTACCCTTATCCCTATTAATGCTATCATCACCTTTTTACAACCCGAAAATGAAGATGATTATTTGTTTTTAATAGGGTACTACGCCTGGTTTGCCATTGCATTTCCGGCGGTACAGGTAATTATTATGGTAACCTACCGCAAACTGGTTTACAGCCACATGGATGTTGACGACAGCGTTGCCGAAACCGACTAAACTATGGGTTTAAAAGCCTCTCTGAGTAAAATATTTGCCGCCTACGTTAACCGCCAGCTAAATAAGCAGCGCAAAAACGCGGTGCCCCTGCAACATAAAACCTTTTTACAGCTGATAGCACAGGCTAAGGATACCGACTTTGGCAAGGCGCACAACTTTGACCAGATACGTACCTATGCCGATTTTAAGCGCCACGTACCCGTGCGCGATTATGAGGAACTACGCACCTACATTGAACGTATTGTAGCCGGCGAAGCCAACGTAACCTGGCCGGGCAAACCGCTGTATCTTACCAAAACATCGGGTACTACATCGGGGGTTAAATACATTCCGCTATCAAAAGAGAGCATGCCGGGGCATATCAAGGCTGCCCGTAATGCCTTGCTAAGCTATATTCACGAAACCGGGCGTGCCGAATTTGTGGATGGTAAAATGATATTTTTACAAGGCAGCCCCGAGCTGGCCGAAAAAAATGGCGTACCGGTTGGTCGCCTGTCGGGCATTGTGGCGCACCATGTGCCGGGCTACCTGCAAAAAAACCGGCTGCCAAGCTACACCGTAAATTGTATTGACGATTGGGAGCAAAAGGTAGATGCCATTGTTGAGGAAACCAGCCAGGCAGATATGCGCCTGATATCGGGCATACCGCCCTGGTGCCAAATGTACTTTGACAGGCTATCGGCCAAACATGGCGGCAAAAAAATAAAGGATATATTCCCGAATTTTAGGCTGTATGTATACGGCGGTGTAAATTATGAGCCTTACCGCAGCCGTATGGAAGAAAGTATTGGCTTCGCGATTGATACCATTGAAACCTACCCGGCATCAGAAGGCTTTATCGCTTTTCAGGATTCGCAAAAGGAACGGGGTTTGCTACTACAGGTTGATCTGGGTATGTTCTACGAGTTCATTCCCGCGGATGAGTATTTTAACGAGAACCCTACCCGCCTTAGCTTAGCGGATGTGGAACTGGATAAAAACTACGCCCTGATACTCAATACCAACGCCGGCCTTTGGGGTTACAGTATTGGCGATACGGTGAAATTCATATCGAAAGATCCGTATAAAATTATAGTAAGCGGGCGCATAAAACACTACATATCAGCCTTTGGCGAACACGTTATAGGTGAAGAAGTAGAGCATGCGCTAATGAGCGTAGCTAAAGAGGAAGGGCTTGACGTTGTGGAGTTTACCGTAGCACCGCAGGTTACGCCCGATGCCGGACAACTACCCTACCATGAGTGGTTTGTAGAGTTTGGCAAAGAGCCTGCCGACTTAAAGGCTTTTGCATTGAAGGTGGATAAGGCACTACAAAAGAAAAATATTTACTATTTTGACCTGATAGAGGGTAACATTTTACAGCCTTTGATAGTCAATAGTGTAAAAAAGGATACTTTTATAAATTATATGCGGTCGCAAGGGAAACTGGGTGGCCAAAATAAGCTTCCGCGCCTGGCAAACGACAGGAAGATAGCGGACGAATTGAAACAGTACATAAATTAAACGCTGCCGCGGATGTTATGCCGCACAGCGACAGATGATGTTTGATAATATAGCTCAAATAAAAAACATAGCCATTTTAGGCTCAACGGGCAGCATAGGCACGCAGGCGCTGGAGGTGGTTACCGAAAATCCCGACCGGTTCCAGGTAGTGCTGCTAACGGCTAATAGCAATGCCGACCTGCTGATACAGCAAGCGCTGGAATTTTACCCCGTACACGTAGCTATTTGCGATGAAAGCAAGTTTGGCTATGTAAAGGAGGCCTTATCAAAAACCGAAATAAAGGTACATGCCGGGCACAAAGCCATTACTGAGCTGGTTACCCTGCCCGAAATTAATATTGTGCTTACCGCCATGGTGGGCTTCGCGGGGCTTGAGCCTACTATTGCCGCCATTAAGGCCGGTAAAGATATCGCGTTAGCAAACAAAGAAACCCTGGTAGTAGCCGGTGAATTGATCACTGATCTGGCGCGAGAACACGGCGTAAAGATATTACCTGTAGATTCTGAACATTCGGCTATATTTCAATGCCTGGTTGGCGAGGAGCAAAACCCGATAGAGAAGATCATACTAACCGCATCAGGTGGCCCTTTCCGTGGCAGGGATGCCGCTTATTTGACCAATGTTACCCGCGAGGATGCCCTCAAACACCCCAACTGGGTAATGGGCGCCAAGATCACCATTGATTCGGCCTCGCTCATGAATAAAGGTTTAGAGGTGGTTGAGGCCAGGTGGTTGTTTGATCTGCAACCCTCGCAAATTGAGGTGATCGTGCATCCGCAATCCATCATCCACTCTATGGTTCAATTTCAGGATGGCTCCCTAAAGGCACAAATGGGCTTGCCTGATATGAAATTGCCTATACAATACGCCCTGGGTTATCCGCAGCGTATAGCCAATAATTACAAACGCTTTAGCTTTACCGATTACCCTTCGCTTAGCTTCGAGCAGCCTGACATAAAGACATTCCGTAATCTTGGTTTGGTATTTGATGCACTGCAAGCGGGCGGTAATATGCCCTGCATAGTTAACGCGGCAAACGAGGTAGCCGTAGCGGCCTTTTTAAACCGCCAAACCGGCTTTTTGGCCATGAGCGATATTATTGAGGCCTGCATGCAAAAGATGGAATTTATTGAAACCCCTACCTTGCAGCATTACCTTGAAACTGACAAGCAGACACGCCTGTTAGCACAAAATTTAATACAAACTTTGCCGTTAAAGGCTTTACAACTTGACACAAACTAATAAATGGACGTAATAGTAATGATAGGCCAGTTACTGCTTGGTCTTTCGATCCTGGTAATTTTACACGAGTTTGGGCACTTTATTGCCGCCCGCGCTTTTGGTATCAAGGTTGAAAAATTTTACCTGTTTTTTGATGCATGGAATTTCAGCCTGTTCAAATTCACTTACAAAGGTGTTGAGTACGGCATTGGCTGGCTGCCTTTAGGCGGCTATGTTAAAATTGCCGGTATGATAGATGAATCAATGGATACCGAGCAAATGGCAGGTGAACCACAGCCTTGGGAGTTTCGCTCGAAACCGGCCTGGCAACGCCTTATTGTAATGCTTGGCGGTATCATTGTAAACATCATAGTAGGTATATTCATCTTCTGGATGCTGACCGTGAAATACGGCGAAACCTATATCCCGAACAGCGAGATCAAGTACGGTATTGTACCCGGCAGCATCGGCGAAAAGATAGGTTTACGGGCAGGCGATAAGATATACGCCATAAACGGCAATACCGTTGAGCGCTTTGATGACGTCATCAGCTCAAAAGTATTGATTGACAACGCAACGCTGAACATTGATCGCAACGGCAAAAAACTGGACATTACCATTCCTGCTGATATTTTGAATGATATATCTGACCTGGGTATCGAACAGTTTATCAGCCGTATGCCGCGCACCAAAATATTGGTTGATAGCCTGGCTCCTAACAGCGGTGCTAAAAAAGCCGGTCTTGCCCATAACGATGTAATTACCGCTATTGACAACAAGCCTGTTACCTTTTTGGACGAGCTTCAAAAGGAGTTAAAACAACACAAAAACAGACAGGTTGCCCTTACCGTTGATCGTGAAGGTAAATCACTTACACTTAACCCGCATGTAAGTAAGGATGGCACTATTGGCTTCGCGAATAAATTAGATATCCCTGAAAAAACCATCAACTATAGCTTATTCGCATCTTTACCTATCGGTGCCGAAAGAGCTATCACTTCATTTAAGGATAACGCTAAAGGTTTAGGCAAGTTATTTACCGGTAAAGTAAAGGCTACCAAAGCCGTATCAAGCCCTATAGGTATTGCTACTCTGTACGGCGGCCAGTGGGAGTGGGCACGTTTTTGGAGCCTTACAGGTCTGTTATCAATGGTATTAGCCTTGATGAACCTGCTACCTATCCCGGCACTGGATGGCGGCCATGCCCTGTTCCTGCTTATCGAGATGATAAAAGGCAAACCACTAAGTGATAAATTCCTGGAGCGCGCCCAACTGGTAGGCTTCGTGATGCTGGTATCGCTGATGCTGTTCGCATTCGGTAATGATATTTTCAAGCATATACTGCCTAAGTAAAGGCCGTTTATAAAATAAACAAAAAGCGCTGATAGGATAACTATCAGCGCTTTTTGTTTGTGTGCTGGTTTTGTTGGATTATATATAATAAGTCGCGTAATTATTATACTCATAAATATCCCCCCTGTCATTTCGAGCGATAGCGAGAAATCTGTACGATTTGCTATAAACGTGTACAGATTCCTCTTCGTACCTCGTTCGGAATGACAGAATTTAAAACACAAACGCACAAACCGCAAATAATCTATCCTCCCGGCATCAGAAATGCCCGGAGTAGCACAAGCCCTGCCAAAGCACAAACTTTCACCGGGCAGGGCGTAGCCGGCGACTTTTGTTTCTTTTGATCGCTCAAAAGAAATTGAGGACAGGTAATGAAGCGATTTGAGTAAAGTGCTTTAGTTGAGAGATTGTGGTTTAATTATCGTCAGTCTGCTCTTGGGCGCAGGGCCCAGTTACTTTACCTTAGATGCAAAGTAACCAAACATCAAGGCAGAAAAAACCTTCAACCCACAGGCCATACTCCCTGGCCCGGTTTTCTGCCAGGCCTACGCGCTTTTTAAGAACTTAATTATTAAAGTCCTCCCCTTGGGGAGGATTTAGGAGGGGTTGTACGAGGAGAAATCTGTCGCTTGTTTATTGAACGCAGACAGATCTCTCACTACCGTTCGAGATGACAAGTATTAATTTATAAAAGCTCCTACTTCACCTTCCCCACAAAATCAACTATCCCGGTAACCAGTTCGGGTTTCAGGGGCAGTTCGGGGGCATTGTAGGTGGCCATGTTTTGCTTGGTATCGGCAGGGGCGGCTTTTAGTACATGGTTCATCTCGGGGATGATGGTTAGTTGCGCGTCCGATTTGCCTTTCTTTAGCTTTTCGGCCTGGGCGGTGGGCACTTGCAGGTCGGTTGTGCCTTGCAGTATCAGCACCGGCATTTTCAGTTTCTTGATCTCGCGCTGAGGGTCATACCTGCACCACGACATGATGTAGCCTTGTATGCTTGGGCGGGCTATAAAGTATAGCGAGGCATCCACATCGGGTGTTGTTTTACCACGCTTCAGGCTGTCGAGCACGCGTTTAAAACCATCGGCAATATACTTTGGCTGGGTTTTCATTTGTTCCGAAAGTATCTTCTCGGCAGGGTCGCCCGCGCCGGCTACGGATATAAAACCCTTTACCGGAGCTTCGGCAGAAGCAAGCATCCCTACTAATGATCCCTCACTATGGCCCAATACAATTATTTTTGAGAACTCACCTTTGTCGTTCACGTCGTTTATCAAACCAACGGCATCCTCCACCATATCCTCAAACTTCAATTCCGACTCCTTAGTAGTGCTTGTCGACTGGCCGATCAAACGTTTATCATATCTTAAAGTAGCTATGCCTTTTTTGCCCAGCTCATTGGCCAGCTGCATGTAGGCATTCGTATTAAGGCCAAGCTTGGCGCTATTGCCGTTACGGTCGGTAGGGCCTGAACCTGCAATAATCAACACTAATGGCACCTTGCCCTCGCCTTTAGGCTTTACCAACGAGCCTGATATATTGCCCGAAAATGTTTTGAGTGTATAAGGAGTTTCCGTAAGCGATGCGTCAATGGCTGCTGTGCTTGCTGCGGCCTCGCCCGGGGTTGCCTCATAAGGGCGTAATAGTAAACCTATGTATTGGTTTTGTGCGTTAACGGCTACGTTGAGGGTAAAGGTTGCTTTTTCAAAGTTGGCTTTGTAAACAGATACATTGCCTTCCAGCTTCAAAAAATCAGCATTCTTTAACATACCCAGCTGGTTTTTAAGCTGTATGGTAGTGGTACGAAACTGATCGGCCGGCAGTGCAGCCTTCATTTCGGTGCTAAAGCGGGTGTATACGCTATCGGGGTGGCCGGTATTGTATTGTTTAATAAAGTATTGTACGGCTTTCTTGTTGGCTTCAGGCTCGGCCTGGGCAAACAGGTTAATGGTAGTTAGGGTAAGTATTACTGCGGTAACAAGCGTTTTAAAAGCGGTCATTCTAAACGTTAGTTTTTATAATAGGATAATTAACAAATCTAATCAAAAAATCGTGGCGGTTGTACCCTTAATCGTAACAACATATTTAGGGCATTAGCGTAAAAAAGCTTATTATTGTGATACCATCATAGTTTTTTAAATATTTGATGGCTACTGCAAGGTTTACCCCTTATTATATTGATGAACTTACTGACCCGGTGCTTTTTTGTTGTGTTGCTTGCGTTTGCCTGTATGGCAGCGTTTGCGCAAACAAGTCAGAAAAGTATTGAGGGTAAGGTATTGTCAGAAGAATCTATGCAGCCGGCAGATGCTGCCACGGTAAGGCTGCTCCGCCACCCCGACTCTACACTTATAGCCACCACCATTAGCGATGTTAACGGCTTTTTTGAATTTAGAGATATTAAGCCCGGCAAATACTTTATCGCCATAAACAAGGTGGGTTATAACCGCTTTTACACCCTGCAATATGTTGTGGCCGATGGCACAGGCAAGATCAAGACGCCTGATGTTAAACTGGTTCCGCTAAACTATCAGCTTAAGGAAGTTAAGGTTACCGCCAAAAAGAATTTTATTGAAGTACGGCCCGATAAAACCGTTATCAATGTTGAAAAAAGCATTGTATCGGCAGGTAATAATATGCTTGATGTGCTGCGCAACGCGCCGGGCATAAAGGTATCGGGCGAGGAGGTGTTGTATAAAGGAGGCCAAAAGGCGTTGATTGCTATTAATGGCAAGGTTACCCAACTCACCGGCGAGCAATTGGCCGAGCTGCTTAAAAGCTATAACAGCAGCATGGTAAGCTCGGTCGAGCTTATCGCTAATCCATCGGCCAAGTATGATGCCGCGGGTGGTGGTTTGATCAACATTGTACTAAAAAAGAACCGCGACCTGGGCTGGCGTATAGGCGTGGTACAAGCCGCTTCCGTGGGAGAGAATTACAGGTTCACCTCAACCGTTAACCTGAACTATCGCGCTAAAAAGGTTAACCTGTTTGGCAGCTATGTATTCACCGCCAGCGAGGTGCCCCGTTTTTGGGATGTTGACCGTTTGATAACCATTGGCCAAAACACATCCGACTATAAGATGCGTTACAAGGGCACTACCCGCCTTAAAAACTATACGTTTAATACCGGTGCCGATTGGACTGTATCGCCTAAACAAAACATTGGCTTTATAGTGCATGGCTATGCCACACCTGCCGATATTGATAAGCGCAACACCACCAATATTGCCTACAACGGCGTTCCCGATTCGGTGATTACCACTAACTCGGGCATCGACAGGAATATTTATAACCTCAACTATAACCTGAATTATAAGGGCACTTTCGGTAGCGACGACCAGCATGTACTGTCGGCCGATCTGGATTATTCGGATTATGACCGACGGTCTGACGAAAATCTGCGTAACGATTTTTTCAATCCGGCAGGAACACAGGTACGCGATCCTTTGTTTTTCCAGGTAACTTCTCCGGCAGATATAAATGTTTATTCGGGTAAGATTGACTATACGCGGGTATTATCAAAAGAAAGCAGTGTTGAAGCGGGTATCAAGCTGAGCAAAGTAAACAGCGATAACCGTATCGACTTTAATGAGCAGGTTGATGGTAGTTATCAGCTGGTACCCAACCTTACCGATCATTTTGTTTATAAGGAGCGCATAGAGGCCGGGTACATTAACTACAACACCAAAATAGGATCAACCGATGTTTCGGCAGGTTTACGTGCCGAGCAAACACATGCCGACCGTACATCATTTAACCCGAACAGGCGTGCCGATACATCGTATTTTAACCTGTTCCCGAGTATACAGCTGATACGCGGTGTTGGCGATGAGCATCAGTTCACGCTATCGTATAATAGGCGTATAGCCAGGCCAAATTACCAGGATCTGAACCCTTTTGTGGCCTATATTGATCCGTACGCCTTCAGCACAGGTAATCCTTTTTTGAAGCCGCAGTACGTTAATTATTTTGAACTGGCTGATACCTACCTCATCAAATTCAAGGCAGCCCTGAGCTTTAGCGTTACTAACGATTTTTATACTACTATTTACGAGCAGAACAACGCGACAGGTGTGTATACCACCACCAAAAGCAATGTGGCCAACCGGCATGTGTACGGGTTAGAAATAACCACCCCGTTTGATATTACCCCCTGGTGGCAGATCAATAATTACATTGAGCTAAGCCATAGCCGCTATTTTTACAAGGATGCAGGCGCGGTAAACAAGCATGCTTACGATTTTTTGATACAGATGAACCAGGCGTTCAGCATTACCGAGAAATTTAAGGCCGAGGTGAATGCCAATTACGAAACGCCGACTTACTTCGGTATAAAAAATTACCGCGAGCAATACTACTTTAGCGCGGGTTTGAGCCACGTTATCATGCGCGATCAGGGTACTATAAGGCTGGCCATGAGCGATATTTTCAATACCCAGATAGACAGGTATGATACCCGCTTTTTGAACCTGAATATGCGCGGTCGTGAAAAGCCGGGAACACGTTTTGTTACCGTAACCTTTAGCTATCGCTTTGGTAATAACTCGTTAAAGGCGGCCCGTAAACGTACAGGTGGTTCGGGCGATGAGGTATCGCGTATGGGTGGCAGTACTAATGATAATTAAGGCTGCCGCTGCTCCGGGAATTTTCCTTTTATCTTGTTAACAAAAAATCGCCCTAAAGAATCAGCCTTAATAAATTTTTTGAACGCGGATGGCTTGAAGTTGAAGTATTGCCATACGTCGCCATTCTCCCTGAACTCGAGTTCGAGGGTTTGGCTGTCGGCATCGTAACCAATGCTTTCAAGGGCTGATGATTGTACGTGGACGCGTTTCATACACTATCCTGTAAACCATCAAAATATGTACCATGTTAATTAGCCAGCCTTGCCGGTAAGCATGCTGAAAAGTATAATGCCCAGCACCAGCACGGTAATGGCAGCGTAGCGGTAATCCTTTTCGGCAGCAAAGCCAATGGCCGAAAATATGAGGCGCACAACCGGCGTAGCTATCAGCAGCATAATACCCACCTGGATAATGGCCCTGCCGCGCAACTCAAACACACTGGTAAATATGTTGGATGGTTTTACATAATCGGGGATGCCCTTAAAGGTGGCGTAATCAACCACCTCGTGCCCGTGGCGGGTGAGGTATATAATGCCTCCTAAAAAGGCGATGCCTATTGATGTAAATACGCCTATGCGCAGTAGCTGACCTATTATTACCTGTATCCTCATGTTAATTAAACCCTCCCTAAAATTCCGTTATAGATCATCTGTATGGCCAGCACCAATATTATACCCGCAAACAGGTATTTTAACCATGCTGCCGATGCAGTGCGTACTAAAATTCTTGATCCGCTAAGGGCACCCAGCACCACGCCGATAACCACCGGCATACAAATACCCGGATCAATGTACCCGCGTTGCAGGTAAACCACGGCACTGGCGGCAGCGGTTACACCAATCATAAAGTTACTGGTGGTAGTTGATACCTTAAACGGTATGCGCATCACCCCATCCATAGCTACCACTTTAAGCGCGCCCGAGCCTATACCCAATATGCCCGATATGATACCGGCCACAATCATCATACAAAAACCACCGGCAACATTTATAACCCGGTAGGCTATAAAACCGCCGGCTTCGGGGTAATGTCCGTCGAGTTTTAGCTTATCGGCCAGGTAACTTTTTTTGAGGTTTACCTCGTTCGATTTCTTTTTTAGAGATATAATGGCCGAGAATATCAACACGGTACCAAAAAGTATGGCTATAAAATGCGCCGGTATAAAGGCTGCCAGCACCGCGCCCGTAAATGCGCCAATGGTAGTGGCTATCTCCAAAAATATACCCAGCCGCATGTTGGTGATGCCCTCCTTAACATAGGCCGCCGCCGAGCCGGATGAGGTAGCGATAGCTGAAACCAATGAGGCGCCTATTGCGTAATGAATATCAACCCCCAGGGCAAGCGTGAGTAGCGGTATGACCACAAACCCGCCGCCAAGGCCGGTAAGTGAGCCTAATAATCCGGCGGCATAAGCACCGGCAAGTAAGATCAGGGTAAACGTTAATACGGTCATAAGCACTATCCTCGCGAGCCGTAAAAGTACAGTTTTTGAAGCAAGATGAATGTTAGAATACCATTAAAAAAGCAGTTGCAACATTTATGCAGTTAAATGATGCGTATCTTTGCGCCCGAATTTGATAATATAACAATACCCCTGTTATGAAACATATATTAACGCTTACTTTAAGCCCCACCATAGACAAAAGTACATCGGTTGATACCATAGTTGCCGAGCACAAACTGGACTGTAACGAACCAAAATTTGAACCGGGCGGCGGCGGCATCAACGTATCGCGCGCCTTAAAGCGCTTAGGATTAAGCTCGACCGCCGTATTTACATCAGGCGGCCTTAGCGGCAAACTTTTGCAGGAATTACTGCATCAGGAGCAAATTGAACAACACCCCATTGAAACCCACAACCCAACCCGCGAAAACTTTATCGTAGTTAATCGTGGCTCAAACGAGCAATTCCGTTTTGGTATGCCGGCACCGGCGCTGATACCCGGCGAGGAGGAGAAAATACTAAAAGTAGTTAAGCAAATGGCATCACAAGCCAGCTATATTGTGGCCAGCGGCAGCATCCCGCAAGGTGTGAGTACCGATTTTTTAGCACAGATAGCCCGCATTGCCCATCAGGAAGATGCCCGTTTAGTAGTTGATACATCGGGCGAAGCGCTTGAACAAGCCATTGAGGAAGGCATCTACCTGCTTAAACCCAACCAAAGCGAACTGCGTAAGCTTACGGGTATGGATGTGGAGGACAATGAATCGTTAGAGGAAGCTGCCCGTGTGATCGTAAATAAAGGCCAGTGTGGTATCATCGTGGTATCATTAAGTCCGCAGGGCGCATATGCGGTAACTAAAGACAGGGCTGAATTTGTGAACGCCCCATCCGTAAAAAAACGCAGCACCGTAGGCGCGGGCGACAGCATGGTAGCCGGTATGGTTTACGGCTGCGTAAACAACTACGACCTGGGCCATATGGTACGCATGGGCATAGCCTGCGGCAGCGCCGCCACCATGAATCATGGCACCGAATTATTTAAGAAGGCTGATGTTGACCGTTTGTATGATTGGTTAACGAAGTAGAATCCCTGATTTATAAAAAACTGTCATTTCGACCGATAGCGAGAAATCTGAACGCGTTCATTGTCAAGCGACAGATTTCTCCTCGTACCTCGTTCGAAATGACATTTTTTTTTCAAAGCAATAAGTAAAGTCCTCCCTCTTGGAGAGGATTTAGGTGGGGTTCCTATCCTCAACTTCTTTTGTGCAGACAAAATGCCGGCTACGCCCTGCCCGGTGAAAGGTTATGCTTTGGCAAGTCTTGTGCTACTCCGGGCATTTCTGATGCCGGGAGGATAGGTTATTTATGGTTTGTGCTTTTGTTTTGTGGATTAATATTAATTCCCTCCCTACGGGAGGGTTAGGGAGGGGTTTCGCCGACTATTAATTTAAAAATCCTGTCATTTCGAGCGCCAGCGAGAAATCTTTACACGTTCATCACAAAGCGACAGATTTCTCCTCGTACCTCATTCGAAATGACATTTTTTTTATTTTAAAGTACTTTCTGAATACGAGGGTCTTATATGATGTCTACAACCACCCCTTCCTCCTAAACCAAAAATAAATCAACACCGTAATAATTACCATTACAGCCAACACGCCGGGGTAGCCGAACTTTTCGTGCAGTTCGGGCATGAATTCGAAGTTCATACCGTAGATGCCTACTATGAAGGTTAGCGGCATAAAGAAAACAGAGAACACGGTGAGTATGCGCACAGTTTCATTGGTGCGCTGCGCGGATACGTTGAAATACAGGTTGAGCAGGTGGTTTATATTTTCGGACAGGGTATCGTAAATACTTTGCAGGCGTACATACAGGTCGCGGGTGTCGCGGGTATTTACGTCGCCCTCCTCGGCATCAATGTTATCAATAATATCGTAGGCCAGCATCAGCATACGGCGTATCAGGTCAACCTTGCGTTTCAAAAAATACATGCCCTTTAATAATGGCGCTTTGCGGGTACGTAAAAATATCTGCTCCTCGTAATACTCCAAACTTCGCGACAGGTGGTTCGACGGATCATCATAGGTAAGCAAACAAGCCTTAATAATATTGTTCAGCAAATGGAAAGTGCTGCTGCACTTGCCTTTCTTTACTTCTTCGGCAAGTGTATCAATCAGTTTATGCGGCTTGCGATGGATGGTCACAATAAAATCCTTGGCGTAAAATATGGCTATTTTATGGGTGAGCTGCTGTACGGTATCAGCCTCGCGTGCCTTGGTATCGGTATGTATCCTGAATATGATGAAAGCGTAATTCTCCATCTGCTCGTACTTGGGCAGGTGATCAGGTTGCAGGCTGTCGTCTAACAGTTCCTCGTGCAGGTTATATTTTTCGGCGGTTTCATGTATCTCATCATGCTGTGGTTCGTAAATATCGATCCACTCAAAATCATTATCCTTTTTGGTAGCAAGTTGTCTAAGCATTTGTACAAGTAAAGTAACAGTTTAACATTGATCTGTAAAATAAGTTCGACAAGTTGATGACCGTTTATATTTGGATAATTACAAAAAGTTAATCTTAACCCTGCTGATTTAGAGTTTTTTTAACCTTGATTTTATTATTTGAACATACCCAAAACGCACCTTTGAATTAAGAAATTTAACTGAATATGCGAACGGAAAGTTTGATAGTAAAATTCCTTAAAACCGCCTTCCTGATACTACTTATCGGCGGCTTCCTCCCCTGCCGGGCACAAAACGCTCCCCTCCAAAACGGCTTCGCCCATAATGATTACTGGCACAAACGCCCCCTTCTTGACGCCCTCGATAACGGGTATACCCACATTGAAGCCGATATATTTTACATAAACGGCGAAATGGTGGTGGCGCACTTCTTCCCCTTTTTTCAGGGTAAGCGCACGCTCGAAAACCTGTACCTGCGCCCCCTGGCCGATCGCATTAAAAAACAAGGCAATATTTTTGATGGGTACGATACGCCAATTACGCTGATGATAGACATCAAGACCGGTGCTGAGGATACTTACCAGGCCCTGAAACCGCTGCTTAAAAAATACAGCTCCATACTATCAAGCTACGAGAATGGCAAACTGCACCAAAGGCAGGTAACTATAGTACTATCGGGCAATAAGCCGTACAACCTTATAAAACGCGAAAAGCAGCGCCTGGCCTTTATTGATGAGGACTTGCGCGATGTGGGTAAGGATAAATGCGACGCCAATGTTTACCAGATGGCCAGCTGCAAATACAGCTCGCTGATTGACTGGGACGGCGATGGTATAATGCCCGACAAGCAACGTAAGCTATTATGCAGTTACGTAAGCAAAGCGCACAGCATGGGCAAAAAGGTACGCCTGTGGGCATCGCCGGAGAAGGAGAGCGTTTGGAAACAATTGCTAAACTGCGGGGTAGACCTGATCAATACCGACGAGCTGGCCACGCTGCGAAAATTTCTTGTAACCAACACCTTAGTACATGAAAAGATCAATCTTGCAAGCAAACCTCGGGTTGCGTCTTTGTGATCTCCTCAAAACAATCCAGGTATTCCTTTACCATTTTATCCCAACCGAAGTGCTGCATCGTGTATGCCTTTATCTGCTCTGGCTGTAGGGTGTAGTGCGGTGGTTCGCTGTTCAGTTTGCTGAGGGCGTTTATCCAGGCGGTTTTATTAGCGGGTGGCAGCAGGTAGCCATTATGGCCATCAGCTATCACATCCTTTAAACCTTCAATGTTTGATGCGAATACCTTGGTGCCGCACAAACAAGCTTCAAGGCATACCAAACCAAACCCTTCCAGATCGCCGGGTACGCGTATGTTGGGCATAATGAATGCCTCGGCAGCTATCAGCAATTGCAATATATCCTCAAAGGGCAAACGGCCCAAGTGCTTCACCCTATCCGCCGCTCCCGACTTTTGCAACAGGCGGCGGATCTCCTCCTCATCTGTAGGCCAGCCTAAAAACGAGGTTACCTGCCTGCGCATTTTTGGCGGCAGCGAGCGTATCACCTTATCGGCCAGCGGGGCGCGTGGTTTAAAAGGACCTATCAACAACAACATGTAATCATCGCTCAGCGCGGGCATAACATGCTTTATTAGCCAGGCAAAACCCTTACGCTTTACCGCACGGCCCATACATATCAGTATCTTTTTATTTTCAATATCGATGTCATGCTGGGCGGCTATTTCTTTAACCTGCGCGGGTTGCGGCTGGCAATCGGCAATGGAGGCGTCCACACCATTGCTTATCACTATTATCTTTTCAGCCGGTATGCCGTACCTGATGCAAGCACCTGCCGTGGCATTACTCACGGCAAATATCTTATCAAACTTTTTATACTCAGGCAATACCGAACGGCGGTAGGTATTGTTAGGGAAAACCACATCCAGCCCATGCAGGGTAACCGTGCGCTTTAAATGCTCGTATCCCTTGTGCCGCATACAAATGGCGGCCATTAATCCATCATTATAATGTATAACGCTTATACCCGGATATTTGCGGCACATGGCCACTATACGCCTGTTAAGCGACATAAAGAAGCGCAGTTTACTTGTACCCGCCTTGTAAACAATGGCATGTACACCGGCATGCTTTTTCATACCACGCACCAGCTCGTAGCTTTGCTTTTCCATACCGCCGGTTGATGGCGGGTGTTTATGACTTACAAACAGGATCTCCATTTTGATAGCTTATAATTGTTCGTTTCCTGTCGATAAAAAAGTAGGCCACCAGCCCGGTAATTATCCAGAAAAGTTGGCGGGCACGGCGCAGCAGCGATGCGGTTACCCAGGTTTCGGTAGCGCTGAGGCCAATAGCGGCAAGCATCAGTTTATTGCCGTACTCCTCCACCCCAATTTGCGCGGGCACAAATGCCCCGGCCGATTTAAAGATGATCACGCTCATATCAACAAACATAGCCGGTATAAAACCTGCCCCGGTGCCCAGCAAGCGCAGTATTATATAAAGTTCGAGCGAACCTAATACCCAGTGCAGCATAAAAAAACAGCAGGCAATCAGCAGGTCTTTTTTGTTGGTATAATAAAATGCACGGAGGGCTGTATTCGCTTCGCTGATCTTAGCTCGCAGCTTTTCGGTACGGCAGGCAAACCAATTACCCAGGCGGGTTTTGCCCAGCCCTTTAAACAATAATATCAGCAGGTAAATAATTACTACCACTCCCGCCAGTATACCCAACACCATAACCGCTACGCTGAACGAAAAATGCAGCGCGGGCACAAACACAAAGGCCAGTATGGTGATGATCAACAACGAAAGCAGTTGCGTAACCATCATCAGCACCCGCGATAGCAGTACCGAGGTTATCACCACCGGTTTTTCGATCTGATGATCGCGAAGCAGGTATATTTTCATTGCCTCGCCAGCCACAATACTTGTGGGATTGATAACGCCCACTGTTTCTCCCACATGCCGAATCCAGAATAGCTGTGCAAGTTTAATGCGTTTACCATCGGCCCCCATGCAATAGCGCCAGGCCATTGTGCCGCATATATATGAGCATGCGCTGCTTAACAGCAACCATATAAAATGATAGCCCACCTGTTGCAGCGAGCTACCAACCTTGTTAAGATCGGTATGGCGAAGAAATACCCAGGCGCATATCAGTATGGCTACTATAATTAATATCTTCAGATATTTCATTCAGCAGGCAGTAGCTGGCTTTGGGTTTGTTTGGCCAGTTGGTTAACATCATTAAAATATATATCGGCAAGCTCATCCCAATCAAATGTGCTGCTGTATTTAAGTCCGGCCTGTATCACATCGTAACGCAAAGCATCATCATTAAGCAACAGCATTATTTTGCTGATGTACTGAGCCGAGTTATACGGATCGCACTTAAAACCATTAACCCCCTGCTCAATAAAATCGGCCGAGCCGCCGCCATCAGCAATTACACAGGGTAAGCCTGATGCCATGGCCTCCAACACCACATTACCATAAGCTTCGGATACGGATGGGAACACGAACACATCTGCCGAAGCATATAATACCGATAACGCTTCATGATCAACCCGGCCGGTAAAAAAGGCATCGGGCATACGTTCTTCGCAAACGGGTTTCTCCTTGCCATCGCCTGCTACAATCATATTAAAAGGCATGCCGGTGGCTTTTAGTCCGTCGTATATATCAAACAGGGTTTCCAGGTTTTTTTCCCATACCAACCTGCTTGCAAATAGTATTACCGGCGCGTTATTGCCTGTTATGTTGCGCAGCAGTGTAGCATCATACCTCGCGGGAGTGAACAGTCCCGTATCGATACCCCGCTTCCAGCTTTTCATTTTATCGGCATCTACACCTATACCGGTCAGCCAGCGGCCAATACCTTCGGATGGCATGTAGATCATATCGCAACCGTTATAAAAGTTGCGCTGCCCGTCTATCACCTTCGATCGTACAAAATCTATCAGGAAGGGTGTGTGCTTAAAGTAATAATCAATATATGATATAAAGTGCGTGTGGTAAATGCTGATCACCGGCAACTGTTCCTGTCGGGCATATTTAAGCGCGAACTCGCCCAATAACGATGGGGTTGCAATATGCACCACATCGGCATCAAATGTTCTTAATTTTTCCTTTAAGCTATTTTGCACTAATACCGGCAGGGCCAGTTTATAGTTGCGGTTAACGGGTACGGTTAAGGCTGGTACTTTAATGCATTCAAAGCCATAAAGTTCATCGGGGCCGGTGCCGCAAATAAATAAAAATTCAAAAAACTCCGGGTCAATACGGCTGATGAGCTGATACATGGTTCGCACAGCGCCATCATGCTCCTTATCCAATATTTCCGAAAAAAAGGCAACCCTTGTTCTTCTGCGGTACATCATACCCAAAGCTATGGCTGCCGTGTAATCTCATTATTAAAATAATATTGTTTATGGCTTTTAGCGCAAGTAATATGTGTTGGATAATGTTATCAAAATATGAACAACTGAGCTTGTTTTGTAACAATTTGCTTAGACATTTCAGTTATTTTTAAAAACAAGTTAATCAAGCGGTTCCAAGTATTTCTAAAATTTCTATATTAGCCCACCTCGATAAAAACGATTATGAGAAAAAACCTTTTACTAAAAACAACATCCCTGTTGTTCCTCTCGGCTGCCGCACTACCTTTTGGTGCCGCCGCGCAGGATACACAGGTGCCTCTGAGTGATCTGTCAGCATTTAAAAAACCGTCGGCCAACTGGTCTGTTGCCGGTTCGGTAAAAAGCGATTTTAACAAGAATGAGTTTCTGGAGAAAAAAGATGGTCAGGGTATACTGGTAACCATCCCCGGCAAGGGAAAGAATGAAGACATCTTCACCAATTTTGAGCACGGCGATATTGACTTTAGCGCTGATTTTTTGATGCCGAAAGGCTCAAACTCGGGTATTTACCTGCAAGGCCGTTATGAAATTCAACTAAGCGATGCCTGGGGCAAAAGCAACCTTACCTACCAGGATCTGGGCGCTGTGTACCCGCGTTGGGATGAAAGCCGCCCGCAAGGCCAGTTCGCTTACGAGGGTGTGGTACCACGCATTAACGTAAGCCGCGCGCCGGGCCTTTGGCAAAACATACGCATTGTTTTCCAGGCGCCTAAGTTTGATGCCGCAGGCAAAAAAACCGCCAATGCACGCATAGTTAAAATAGTATTGAACGGCGTTAACATTATTGAAAATGCCGAACTGCAAGGCCCAACCCGTGGCTCAGCATTCCCTAACGAAGCCGCTACCGGCCCTATCCGCATGCAAGGCGATCATGGTGCTGTAGCCTTCAAAAATATCAAGTACAACACCAAGGTTGATACCAGGGAAACCGACGGATCAAGACGCAGCTTTAGCGAGAAGCAAGTATTTGTTGCCGTTACCGACGAGCCTGTGTTACTACGCAGCTTTGTTGACATAAACGACAAAAAACGTGTAACCCACGCCATTAACGTAGGCTACCCGGGCAACATCAGCTACTCGTACGATCTGGGTACAGGCGCGCTGTTCCAGGTATGGAAAGGTGGCTTTGTTGATGGCACACCAATGTGGTTGTTCCGTGGCGATGGTAACACTACCGTTATCGGCAGTAAATTACCGTTGACCGATGCGCCATCAATTGCCGCGTTAGCATCAGAAACTGCCGCATGGCCTGATTCATTAACCGCCAGCCAGGCATTCCGCAGCAGGGGTTACGAGTTGGATGATGAAGGTTACCCAACCTTTAAATACGAGGTAAGCCAGTTAAAGGTTGATGATAAACTAACCAGCGATGGTGGCAGCAGCCTTACCCGTGTGGTAACGGTAAACGGCCCCGTTAAGGATAAACTTTACCTTCGCGCCGCTACAGGCAGCGATATTGTTGATGCCGGCAACGGCATGTACGCGGTAAACAATTACGAGTACTACGTACAGTTTGATAAAGGCACCAAGCCGGTACTGCGCACCGCGGGCAATGGCAAGGAGCTGCTTATCCCAATAAAAGATGCCGATAAAGGTGCTTCGGTTAAATACTCACTTATCTGGTAACTCAACAAATACTGTTATAAATGAAAGCTATAGTAAAAAATATATTACTCTCTTTATCTGTAACTGCCGTTGTTGGGTTTACAGCTAAAGCACAAAATAAAGAAGCAGGGGCAACCGAAAAGGATTTTTACCGCATTGTTACCCTGCCAATTCCTGAAGGTATTGAGCTTGAGGTTGGCGGTTTGGCCTTGTTGCCAAATGGCGATATGGCGGCATCAACCCGCCGTGGCGATGTATACATCATCGAAAACCCGTACATGCTTAACGGCACTACGCCATACTTCCGCAAGTTTGCTACCGGTATGCACGAGCTGCTGGGTTTGGCTTATAAAGATAACGCCTTATACGCCGTACAACGCGGCGAGTTAACCAAACTGGTTGACAAAAATGGCGATGGCAAGGCCGATGTTTACGAAACCGTTTTCGCATGGCCATTAACCGGTAACTACCACGAGTATTCGTACGGGCCAGTTATTATGCCTAACGGTAACTTTATGGTTAATGCCAACGTTGGCTTTGATGGTTTTGAGTGGTGGCGTGGTAAAAGCCATGTGCCTTGGAGAGCATGGACCATGGAGATCACTCCTGATGGTAAAATGATGCCTTACGCTACCGGTTTACGTTCACCTGCCGGCCAGGGTTTAATAGATGGCAAATACTTCTACTCTGAAAATCAAGGCGACTGGGTAGGTTCAGGCCACATGATGCAACTGAATAAAGGCGATTTTGCCGGTCACCCTGCTGGTTTGAACTGGGCTGCAACGCCTGAGTCGCCGGTTAAGGCACGCACGCAGGATATCTACTCACGTGTTGATCCACGCTTTAACCAGGGTAAGATAGAGGATGATGATCCGAACCGCCCTTACAAAACATTTTTTGAGGTAGCTAAAGAAGTACCTGGAATGAAATTACCTGCCGTATGGTTGCCGCACTCTATATTAGGTACCTCAACCTCATCAATGATACAGATACCTAATGACGACCGCTTTGGTCCGTTTGCAGGGCAGGTATTAATTGGCGATCAGGGTCAGAGCCGTTTGAACCGTGTTTACCTGGAGCAGGTTAAAGGTGAATACCAGGGCGCTGCTTTCACTTTCCGTGAAGGTTTTGAATCGGGCGTGCTGCGTTTGGCCTGGGGTAATGATGGCTCGCTGTTTGTTGGTCAAACCAATCGTGGCTGGGGCTCAAAAGGTCAAAAAGATTTTGGTTTGGAGCGCGTGGTTTGGAGCAAACGTACTCCGTTTGAAATGAAAGCCGTTAAAGCCATGCCTGATGGTTTCGAGATCGAGTTCACCAAACCGGTAAACAAAAAGGCCGCTGCCGATCCGGATGCTTATGCTATAACAGGCTTTACCTATAAATATCACCCGGTTTACGGTAGTAACACCGTGCGCGAGCAACAGCACGTGGTTAACGCGGCTATAGTATCTGAGGATGGTACAAAAGTTCGCCTGGTGATCGATGGTTTGCGCGAAAAATATGTTCACGAGATAACGCTTGACGATAAGATAGTTTCGGCCGATAGCGCTGCCAAGGTATTGCACCCTGTAGCTTACTACACGCTGAACAACATACCGGAAGGCGCTAAGCTGAACGTACCTAAGCGTACACCAAAAATGGCAGGCCATGACCACATGAACATGGGCAAACCTACTACTACCCCGGCTAAGGCATCGGCTGCTAAAACTCCGGAAGGCTCAGGCTTGAAGAAGAACCAGGTTACCCAGCCTGCCTCATGGACAAGTGCTGACCAAACCATTGTTATCGGCACAAAACCGGGCTTAAAGTATGATAAGAGCGAGCTTACCGTAAAAGCGGGCAGCAAAATAAAGCTTACCTTTAGCAATAATGATGATATGCCGCACAACTTTGTGGTGGTGCCTGATGGGCAGGCCGTAGCCGTAGGCGAACTGGGCATGAAATTGGGCTTGCAAAGCGTTAAGCTAAGCCACATACCAAATACGCCAAAGGTACTGTTCAATACCACATTGGTAGGGCCGGGCGGGTCACAAACTATTTACTTTGTGGCGCCAACCAAACCCGGAAAATACACTTATGTTTGTACGGTTCCGGGCCACTTCTACATAATGCAGGGCACACTAACAGTGAATTAACCAACATTACACCATATATAAACCGGTACTTAGTTACCGGTTTATTTGTTTTAAACCAATTTTAACTGTGAAAAGTACGTTTTATTTACGCTTATCGGGCTTTGCCATAATGGGCATTTGCATCGTGCTGTTTTTATGCGGAAAGATAGCGCCCAAGCCAAGGGTGCTGGTATTCGCCAAAACAGCGGGGTTCCATCATTCATCCATACCCAAAGGGCTTAATGCCATTATTAAACTGGGTACCGAGAATAATTTTGATGTGGATACCACCACCAATGCCAAAGCATTTACTGAGGATAACCTGAAAAAGTATGCCGCCGTTGTTTTTTTAAGCACCACCGGCGATGTATTGAATCAATACCAGGAAGCCGATTTTGAGCGCTACATACAGGCCGGAGGCGGTTTTGTAGGCATACATGCCGCAACCGATACCGAATATGGCTGGGGCTGGTATGGCCGCTTAGTGGGCGGTTATTTTAAAAGTCACCCGGCACCGCAGCAGGCTGTGTTGAACGTGGTTGATAAAAACCACCTATCAACCAAACACCTGCCTGATACATGGACCCGTACCGACGAATGGTATAACTTTAAAAAGCTGAACCCTGATGTTAAGGTACTGATCAACATCGACGAAAAAAGCTACAAAGGCGGCGAGAATGGCGCTAAGCACCCGATGGCCTGGTACCACGATTTTGATGGCGGCCGTGCATTTTATACCGAGTTTGGCCATACCGATGAGTCATACGCTGATCCGCAGTATTTGCAGCATGTTTTAGGAGGCATAAAATACGCTATTGGTGATAACCATGCAATCGATTACAGCAAAGCTAAAACCCAGCGTGTGCCTGAGGCTAACCGCTTTATAAAGAAAATGCTGGTACAGGGTGAGTTTTTTGAGCCTACCGAAATGGCCATACTGCCCAACTTTGATATACTGGTAGCGCAACGCCGCGGCGAACTGATGAAGTACGATGCCGTTAAAAAAACGGTGAAACAGGTTGGCGCGCTCAACGTGTACTTTAAAACCAAAGTACCCAACGTTAACAGCGAGGAAGGCCTGTTAGGTATAGCTGCCGACCCTGCTTACGCTACCAACCACTACATATACATGTATTACAGCCCGGCGGGCAGCGAATCTATCGATCGCTTGTCGCGCTTTGTGTTTAAGGGTGATACGTTGGATAACAGCTCCGAAAAAGTAATATTAGAAGTAAAAACCACGCGCGAAATATGCTGCCACACCGGTGGTTCCATCGCTTTTGGTAAGGATGATAACCTGTATGTTTCGGCGGGCGATAACTCTACCCCGTTTGATGAACCGGGCGAGAAATACCCGTCGCGCAGCTTTGGCCCGATGGATGATCGCCCCGGCCATGAACAGTACGACGCGCGCCGTTCGGCAGGTAATACCAATGATCTGCGTGGCAAAATTCTCCGCATAAAAGTAAATGCCGATGGCACGTATGATATTCCGGAAGGTAACCTGTTCCCGAAAGGCACAGCAAAAACCCGCCCCGAAATTTATGTGATGGGTAACCGTAACCCTTACCGTATATCGGTTGATAAAAAAACCGGCTACCTGTACTGGGGCGAGGTTGGCCCTGATGCTAATGTGGACAGCATTGGCACCCGTGGCCCGCGTGGTTATGATGAGGTGAACCAGGCACGCAAGGCAGGTAACTTTGGCTGGCCGCTGTTTGTGGGCGATAACTATGCTTACAACATCCACAACTACACTACTAATGAGAACGCCGCGCCGTCTGATCCGGCGAAGCCGATGAATAACTCGCGCAATAACACCGGTTTAACCGAATTGCCTCCGGCACAACCGGCATACATTTGGTACCCGTACGCGGTATCGCCTGATTTTCCGGAACTGGGCAGCGGCGGCCGTACCGCCATGACAGGCCCTGTATATTACACAGCCGATTACCCGGCAGCTACCCGCTACTCGGCTTACTATAATGGCAAACTCATCATCTACGATTTTGTGCGCGGATGGATCAAGGCCGTATCGCAAACAGCGGAGGGTGATGTGGATAAGATAGAGCCCTTTGTTGACGGCATGCCGTTTAACTCGATGATCGATATGGAAGCCGGGCCTGATGGCCGTATCTACGTATTGGAATACGGCAACGGCTGGTTCAACAAAAACCCCGACGCGGGTATATCACGTATTGATTATTTGCCGGGCAATCGTCCGCCTGCGGTGGCATCTATCAAGGTAAATAAAACAAGCGGCGCAACCCCGCTAACCATACAAGCCACCGTAAAAGCTACCGATCCTGAAAAGGATGTACTTACCTACGTTTGGCACATCGGCAAAACCAAAAAAGTAACCAGGGTGCCCGTGCTTAAACACATTGTAGCCACACCGGGCGAGTATGAGGTTAGCGTTGATGTTATTGACAGTAAAAAGGCGTCGACATCAAGCAGCAAGGTTACTGTTTACGCGGGCAACGCGCAGCCTGATGTTAATGTGAACATCAACGGAAACCGTAGCTTTTATTTCGCGGGCAAGCCGGTAAAATACAAGGTAAGCGTTACCGATAAGGGTGCCGCTGTAAACCTGGCCAACCTGTACGTTATGGCCGATATGCTGAAAGGCAGCGATAAGGCCGGTGCTAACCTTGGACACCAGGTGGTACAGGCAACAACAATTGGTAAAAATATTATGCTTACGCTGGATTGTAAGGCCTGCCACAAAGAGAACGAGGCATCAATAGGCCCGTCATTTGTAAAGGTGGCACAGAAATACAAGGATGCCGCTGATGCCAATACCTATCTGCCTGCCAAAATTATTAAAGGCGGCGCGGGTGTTTGGGGCGAAGTAGCCATGCCAGCCCACCCATCATTAAAAGAGGATGATGCCAAGCTGATAGTAGGCTGGATACGCTCGTTAGCGGATGATAACAAGCCTAAATCACTACCGGCAAGCGGCGCGGTAACACCAAAGGCTGAGGACGCCGGCAAGCAAAACATGGTATACACCATACAAGCCAACTATACCGACGAGGGAAGCAACGGCATCAGGCCATTATCAGGCTCAGGTGCTGCAACATTACGCAGCAACATTATTGAAGCCAATGAATTGACAGCTGTTAACGGCTTTGCGGCTAAGGATTCTGCCGGGACTAAATACCTGGTGTTCCCTGCTAGTGCGGGCAGCTTTAAGGCCGGTAAATTCGACCCTACAGGCGTCGCCTCGCTTGAGTTTAATGGTGTAGGCAACGGCGCAGCCGCAAGCTATACCATAACCGTTTACAACGGCAAAGGCGGTGTTAAAGTAGGCGGCGGTACCATTAGCTTTGCAGCGGGGAAAGAAACTGCTACGGCAAGCATACCGCTGGTGAAAGCAACCACCCCAGCCCTGCGCGACTACCACATTGAAGTAAAACAAACCACGGCGGGCAAAAACCCGCCACTGCTAAAATCTATACGGTTTGTGCCCTTATAAGCCGAACCATTGGTTATAAAAAAACGCCCTGTTAATAGCAGGGCGTTTTTTGTTATGGGGGTCGATCTAAAAAACGTAATCGCCGGCGGCATTTACTTTTATGGCGATTTCCTGCTGGCGGGTGGTGAATTGATCATAACCTTTTTTCAGTTTGGCCCAAAAGGCGATGGTGGCCTTATCATTAGCGTAAGGCGCCGCGAATATATCAGCCGAAATACTGTTGAATTTGTACGGAAAAATATATACAGGTATGTTGCGCTGTCCGCTTTGGTAGGCTTGCAGGGCCAGCAGGTATACCTCTTTTATATAATTGTCGGTTAGGGGCATGCAGCCTATGGTAACACATTTACCGTGGATAAATATGTCGTTTCCGGGGTCGGCAGCACCGCTTTTGATCTTATCAGCTTGATTAGGATAATTCACCCCTAATGACAAATAATAAGTGCTCGCCGGATTAAACCTATCTATATAATAAAACCCCTCCGGCACCTGCCTGTCGCCCGAGCAGCGTTTTGGCCCCAACAAACCCGACATGGAGCAAATATTATAAGTGGCAAACCTGCGGTACTTGGCCTCGGTTGGCGCTTTAATGTAAACGGTAAGCTCCTGCTCGGTTTTAAAAGCGGTTATTAAAATATTGATCTTACTGAGCGATAATTTGAGGGGTTTCAACTTTTGGGCGAGCAGTTTTTCCTTGTCGGCATAAGCCTGTTTAACCCGCAGGCTCTTTTTCTGATCGCGCATAAAAGCGACATCATCAATAAACGAAGTCGACACCGTAAGGGCAAATACAGCGGCAATAATAAAGGCAAGGCGTAGCATTAGTGATTAGATTTATGAATGGATAACGTTGAGGTTGGAGGGAAAGTACCTTTCAAACTAAATATTTAGTAGCAACCCCATACATAAAGCGAGAGCTTGTCATTTCGAACGAGGTACGAGGAGAAATCTGTCGCTTTGTGATGAACGTGTAAAGATTTCTCGCTGGCGCTCGAAATGACAGGATTTTTAAATTAATAGTCTGCGAAACCCCTCCCTAACCCTCCCGTAGGGAGGGAATTAGTATTAATCCACAAAACAAAAGCACAAACCATAAATAACCTATCCTCCCGGCATCAGAAATGCCCGGAGTAGCACAAGACTTGCCAAAGCACAAACTTTCACCGGGCAGGGCGTAGCCGGCGATTTTTGTTTCTTTTGATCGCTCAAAAGAAGTTAAGGACAGGTAATGAACTTTGCTTTATTGAGCGTTTGTATTTTTATTATCGTCAGTCTGCTCTTGGGCGCAGAGCCCAGTTACTTTACCTTAGATGCAAAGTAACCAAACATCAAGGCAGAAAAAACCTTCATCCGCACAGGCCATACTCCCTGGCCCGGTTTTCTGCCAGGCCGACGCGCTTTTTTTCAAATCCTCCTAAAAATAAAAATTGTCATTTCGAACGAGGTACGAGGAGAAATCTATCGCTTGATTAATGAATGCGTACAGATTTCTCCTTCGTCGAAATGACAAAAAAGAATAAAAAACACGTCATTGGTACGAAGCAATCTCTTTAGGATATACTTTAAGACAAGACGCTCGGGGATTGCTTCGTACCTCAATGACGTGATTATTAAAAGTCCTCCCCTCGGGGAGGATTTAGGAGGGGTTCTACGAGGAGAAATCTCTCGCCTTGCAATTGAACGCGACCAGATTTCTCGCTACCGCTCGAAATGACAAGTTTTCGGTATCGTTTAAACCAATCTTAACTCCATAAAAAAAGCGCCCAATTGAGCGCTTAATATAATATCGTTAAATAATTATGCTGTTGGATCAATTTTATCGGTAGCTACTACCGCATCATCAAAATCGTATGGTGAACGTTCTTTTTTGAAGATGGCTGCACCTATTAAACTTACAATCGCACCTATTACCGCTGTACCAATGGCAGCGAAGAAAGCGCCTATAATTTGGCCGTAGTTACGGGTGATGTTCATAGCAGTTTCAACTTGCTCATCGGTCATACCTTTTTCTATCATATCACTTTCAGCTTTATCAAGTGATCGTGCAAAAACATCCGGAGCTAATACTTTGGTGTAAAGAAATACAAATAATGCACCCAACAAACCTGCAAATACAGCAAAACGGAAACCTACAGAGAAGGCCTTACCGAAAGTTATAAAACCACCTTGTACATCACGATATTCCTTTTGCGTTAACAAGATGAACGCGATCAATAAAGCCATGCTTAAATAACGTACCGGCGATTCTTGCGCCAATCCCATCGCATCAAAAGCATAAGTAAGGATAACTGAGAATAAAGTGTAGATTAACGCCCACTTGGTAGCTACCGAGGTTGGCGATTTTACCTGATCTGCCATAATTATAATAGTTTAAGGTTTATTTAAAGTTGATTAATATCTCGTAAACAGGCACATCAAATTCGGCATCAACAGCGCTTTTGGCTACGGCTTCGCGCACACTGTCTGATGGTTCAATATCCTGAAAAAAGGCAAGTACCGGGTAAAACAACTCTTTCAATTCCGAATCGGCAGGCAATTTTTCAGCTACCTTTTTTATCTCGTCAAATGGTGCTTCTACCAATATCTGGTTGGCTATTATCGGCTCGTAAATGCGGTGCTCGTCCTGAAACTCGTCCTCATCAACCAGCAAAAACTCTTTCAGGTAGTCCTCTAAACCCGGTTCAATATCTTCGTCGGCACACTCGTTAAGGTATAACAGTACATTCAGCAGTTCGGTACCACGGTCAAGAGTTTCGTCCTCAATTTTGGCCCATTCGGGGCTGTCAAGGTAATCTTCTTCCAGCTTTTTAACGTCGGCGCTAAAAAAGTTGATCAGCAACAGGTCAAAGAAAACCTCACGCAGGGGTTCAAGCTGTGCATTGTCGTCAAACACGCCGTCTAACAATTCAACCTTGCCTAAAAAATCTTTGTCGGATGAAAACACCGTTGCAAACTCGCCCGAAAGCGTGGTGGCATCAAAACCGCCATGTTGCTTAAATGCCTTTAAAGCCGCATCAATGGCCGACTGTACTTTTGGAGCTATCATATTGCTATTTTGATTTATAAAATTGGTTATTGTTACAGGTTAATAACACTTTGCCTTTTAATGTTTGCCCAATGAACGGCGAATTGGCCGCTTTTGAGTAGTTATTAGCACGGCTATACTCCCACTCGGCTTCGGTATCAAACACCACAAAGTTCGCGGCTTCGCCCTCGGCTAATACAGGCAGATCAACCGATAATACCTTGCGCGGGTTGATGGACAGTTTCTCTACTATCGCCTCGGCAGACAAACCCGCTTTTACAGCTAAAGGCAATGCTGTCTGCAAACCGATGATACCGAACTCGGCTATTTCAAACTCTACATCCTTAAACTCGATCTCGTGCGGGGTATGTTGCGATACAATGGCATCAATGGTACCATCGGCCAGCCCCTCCAGCAGTGCGTCAATATCTTTTTGGGTACGCAGCGGCGGTTTAACTTTGTACAGGCTATCAAAGCCTAACAATACCTCGTCTGTTAATACCAGGTGATGCGCGGTTACATCGCAGGTTACGTTAAGGCCTTTCGCTTTTGCTTCGCGGATAAGCTTTACCGAACTACCGGCAGATATGGTGCTAAAATGTATGCTTGAATCGGTGTATTCAGCCAAATAAATATCGCGGGCTATCATCAGCTCCTCGGCAAGGGGTGGTATGCCCTTCATGCCCAGCAGTGTGCTAATGTGGCCCTCGTTAACCTTGGCTTTGCCCGCAATAGCGGCATCCTCGGGGTACGAGAATACTTTGGCGCCAAAACCGTGGGCGTAAAGCATGGCGCGCTCCATTAAACCGGCATCCTGCACGGGGCGGGTAGCATCGGTAAAGGCTTTTGCGCCGCTTTTAAACATATCGTACATCTCGGCAAGGTCTTTACCCTCACGCTTGTGCGATATGGTACCCAGCGGATAGATATCAACCAAATTACCTTTGGCACGATTGATCAGGTATTCAACCTCCGTTTTTGAATGTACGGGCGGTTGTGTGGCCGGCATCAGGGCAAGGGCGGTAAAACCACCGGCTGCGGCCGCGGCCGTTCCGGTACTGATATCCTCCTTGGTTTCGAGGCCGGGCTCGCCTATTTTACAGTTAAGATCTAAAAAACCGGGCGCTATAACGGCCCCTTTGGCATCAAATACCTCGGCCGAATCATCGGTAATGGTTTCGGCTATTTGTTTGATAATGCCACCGGCAACTAAAATGTCGACAGTTTTTTTATGAAATGCAGATTCGGGATATAATACGAGGGCAGATTTTATAAGCAAATTCATCAGCGTTGCTTTATTGAGTAGTTTGGGTTGATGTTACCTGGCTTGCTGCAATGCTACCACCGGTTTTATAGAACCTGATGAGCGCGATCTCGGCGGCCAGAAATATCAACGCCAAAATTATACAAAGTTTCCATAATTGTGTATCATAATTTGCCTCATTAATTACAGAAGCTATCGGCTTGTTAGCGCCAATTACCTTTCCGCTATTTGATGGCAGTAACTTTTGCAGTTCGGCAGGGGTAAAATAACTCAGATCCGATTCACGACGGTTATCATTAAAGGCCAGTATAGCGGCTGTGCTATCGCCTTTTTTAAGATTGTACAAACCGGGCTGCTGCAATTGGTCGGCCACGTAAAGACGGGTGCTTCCATCCTGCTGGCGAACATCAGGGATTATCTCATAACCATCACGACTGAGTTTCAATACTTCTTTTTCTGTTGAGCGTAACGGTACCGTTTCTACCGATTCGCCACTACCTAAAGTGTTGAACAATGGCAGATCATGACCGCTAAGCAAAGCTATACGATACAAAACAGGCACAAACAGCCCGTGGCGTTGCAGGTTACTAAAATCATCATTTAAAGGCACGGCAGATACGTAGACCGTACCTCCACCATTTTTATACCCCGACCAAAAGGCCTCACCACCGGGTAATGAAATAATACCTTCGCCCCGCCCTGCACCACTCAGATCATAATATTTTTTAGCCGATGGCAGATCAGGGTTTTGCGGCATGGCATCAAACACCTCCCTGAATAACGGGTTTTGCAGGTTCAATTTTGATGCCTTTACCTCGTTAGTTATTACACGCTGTGGCCAGGCCGCACCTAAAGGTTGTAGTAATATTTTATAGCTCGCCACATCTGCATCCACCGCCGGGAATATGGCTAAGGTGTTTCCCTTTTTCACATAAGCACCTAACTCCCTTGCCAGGCCTGCCGATATGCTTTTTACATCGGTAAGTACAACCAGTCCGTATTTATTGAGGCCGGTATAATCAACATTACCCTCGGGCACACGGTCGGCCTTAAAAAATTTATCAGCCCCTAAAGCGGCTTTTATGAATAGATTTTCGGTACCGTTATCAATAATGAGTACCGGCATCTGCGGGCTTACATTGAAGGCTAAATAAAAGCTGTTATCAAAGGTGATAGGGTTATCCTGCAATTGCAGTTCGCCCTGCTGCCAACCTGCTTTAAGACCCGAAAAGGTAAGTGTATCGGTAAGTGTGGCACGCGGCGCAATGGTAAAGCTGGCCAGCGCTTTTTGCTCTTTATTAATGAATAATTTTAGCGGGATGCCCGTAGCCTCACGATCCGCATAATTATGGAGCTTTACCACCAGCTTTTCTTCGTCGCCGGGTTTGTGTACGGCGCTTAGTAACCATACGGAATCAACCGCTACGTTGGGCAGGTTATTGGCCTTTAGCGGTATCAGGTTAATGTTGATGCTTTTATCGGCTCCTATTATTTTATTAATGGATGAATTTCGCTGAAAATCAGATACTATATAAACATCGCCACCACCCGGCGCATTGCTTTTTAGTAATTGCTGCTGGCGCGCTACTATCTGACTGAGATCACGGTTCTGGCCGCTCACCTTTACCTCATCAACTGCGTCAAAAAACTCATCGCGACTAAGTAAGCGCTGGTGTTTGCCCTCAAAATTGTGGGTGAGCAACTGAAAACGATCATTCATGCCATATTGGGCGGCTATCTCCTTTGCCTTTTGCTTGGCCTGATCGAGCAGGTTGCCCTCGCTGTTGAGGGTTTGCATGGAGTATGAGTTATCAACAAATATGCTTACGTTACGCTGCTGCCCGGCTACCGCGCCATCCTGCCTGCTGATGTATGGCCTTGCAAAAGCCAGCACCAGGAATAATAAAGCCAACAAACGCGAAGCTAATATTAAACGCTCCTTAATATTGCGGCGCGAGGCTTGCTGCTCCTGCAATTGTTTTAGGAACTGCACATTGCTGAACTGCACCTTTTGGTACCGCCTGAAATTGTACAAATGCACTATAACCGGTATGGCAAGCGAGGCTAAGGCAAACAAAAACGCGGGATATATAAAGTGCATATGTTACTTACAAATGTGCAAATTATAAACTGCCATACAAACCCGTATATTGCCCGTAGCGCTTAATTACGATGCCTGCGGCGCTTTTTTCTGCGTGATGATGACGACGATCTTTTCTTTTTAGATGATTTACTTACCGATGCTTTCTTTTCCTGCTGCGTGGGTTGGCTTACGGCAGCTACCGGTTCCGATTTATCGGTGGAATCCTTACTTAGCTGATCAACGGTAAAGCTGTTACCACGCAAACCGTACTCAAACACCCGCTTGGCACCTGTTGCCTTGGCGCCTATGCTATCACTCTCGTAAATAGGGAACTCGCGGATAAACTTACCCTCCTTAATATAAAAGTTATCCTTACCCTGATATCCTCGCCGTTGCTTTTTGGTCAATTTCGGGAAGTCGAGCTTGCGGGCGTCATTGCCATTAAACTCAAACGAGTAGATGTTCACAAAGTTGGTGGTATCCTTCGCATCGGCCTGAACCAGCAGTTCGGGGTTACCGTCGGAATCCATATCGGCATTGTAAACATCCACAATGGAGCCTTCCAGATCGCCGGTTGTGGTGGTATACTTCATACCCGCCGAATCAGAATGCAGGATGAGCAACGCGCCTACATCCTTAGCCCCGCGGCCCCAGCTGTAAACATCAAAATCATTCCCCGGCGCTACCTCCACATGCTTATGGTACCTGAAAGGCGCCGGCATTGCCGGTTTAGCGGTTTTTTTTACGGTTGTTTCCGCTTTTTTATCGTCGCCGCCACAGCCGCAAAGTATAGCGAGGCAGGGCAGCATGGCCAAATAAGTTTTTATGCTCATGGCTGTATCAATGTTTTTTTTAAATCAGTTTAATATTGATTCGGGCGAAAGTTCACCCTTTGGTTTACCCGGAATGGTCATGTACACCCTGAGTATAGCCGATGGGTTGATATTAAAATACTTCACCGTTATTTTATGAAATCCCTTTTGTAAGGCCACTGCCCCACCCTGTTCATACAGGTTATGGCGGCCATCGTTATCAACCACCGGCTGATCATCTATCAATAATACCGAGCCGTCATCGCTTGCGGTGGCAAAACCATAAACGCCGTCGTTATCAATTTTAATATAACCGCTGTAAATTACACCAAAATTGATGTTCTCTTTTTTGAAAAATAACGGACTAAATGTTTTTACCATGCCGGTATCTAACAAGCCACCGCTTTCAATACGCCCGGTGTTGCCGAACGCGCCCGCGTAAACCTGGTACTTTAAGCCTTTTGCCGTACCCTGAAACGGCACCGCAGGCAACGCGCCAATATTGTAAACCGTTGCTTTAGTAACCCTGCTGCTTTTGCCCGATGGCGAAATCACAATAGTTTGCAGATCGCGGTACTGACCCGGCGGCACAGTGTACGTTATGGGCGTGGTGTACAATATATCCTTATCAGACACAGCATAGCTATCAATATTATAATATACCTTGGCACCCGCAACCGGAGCTTTCAGGTTAACCGAAAGCTGCGAGCCAAACATAATGGTATCGGTAGCGCCTATTGCCGGGGGTACACGGTAATTGTACTTCAACTCATCCAGTCGTGCCAGGTGATGCGGCAGGCGCTGCTGCGAAAAGTTAATGAAATTCTTATTAGCCAACTGCGACCACGCGACTTCCGACAGAGCGATCAGCCTCGGGAACATCATGTATTCCAGTTTATTTTCGGTGCCGATGTACTCCGTCCATAAGTTGGCTTGCACGCCTATAATATATTTTTGCTGCTCAGGCGTTAACGCGCCCGGTGTTGGGTTATAGTTATATGTTTTGGCCAGCGGCGCATAACCGCCAATGCCGAATGGTTCGCGGTAAAGTTTATCCTGCGCGTGATCGAGATACAGGCCATTGGTACCCGGCGTCATGATCACATTATGCTTTTGCTGCGCCGCCTCAATACCGCCCGATTCACCTCGCCAGCTCATAACGGTAGCGTTTGGCGCAAGGCCGCCCTCTAATATTTCATCCCAACCAATAATGCTGCGGCCTTTGGTGTTCACAAACTTTTCCATACGCTGTACAAAGTAGCTTTGCAGCCCATGCTCATCCTTCAGTTTAAGGTCGCGGATAAGTTTTTGGCAAAATGCCGATCTTTTCCAGGCCTCCTTCGGCACCTCATCGCCCCCAACATGAATATACTTGCTCGGAAAAAGCTCTATAACCTCCGAAAGTACATCCTGTAAAAAGGAAAACGTTTTTTCACTCGGGCAAAAAACATTATCAAACACGCCCCATGTTTCGGCAACCTGGTAGGTTTTATTAGGGTCGCAGCTTAACTCGGGGTATGCAGCCAGGGCGGCCAGGGCATGGCCAGGCATTTCAATTTCGGGCACTACATTAATGTAACGGTCGGCAGCGTATTTAACCACCTCGCGTATCTCATCCTGCGTGTAATAACCGCCGTGCGGGGTGTTATCATATTGCTGGGGTGTACGGTCGTGAAAATTGCCTATAACCGTTTGCGCCCTGCGGCTGCCAACCTGCGTTAACTTCGGGTATTTCTTGATCTCGATGCGCCAACCCTGATCATCCGTTAAATGCCAGTGAAAGTTGTTCAGCTTATAGTAAGCCAGTACGTCAATGTATTTCTTAACCGCTTCTACCGTAAAAAAATGGCGGCATACATCCAGCATAAAGCCACGATAACCAAAGCGCGGATAATCATCAACCACTACCGATGGCAGCTTTACCGACCCTGCCCTATCATTAGGGAACAACTGGATGAATGATTGTATACCGTAAAACAACCCGGCCCCTTTACCGGCTATGGTCACCTTTTCGGGCGTGATGGTGAGGCGGTATCCCTCAGCGGGAATGTTTTCTGTCCCGGCGGAAGTAAGTACTATGCTGTTGCTTACATTATTGCCTTTATTTTGCTGTGGCTGGATGCTCAGCATGGCGCGATTCTTTAAAAAATCGGCCAGAAACTGCACGGCTTTATTGTTTACAGTATCGGCCAGCAGCGTGGTTTGCCTGCTCAGCACAAACTCCCCGGCAGTTTTACGTACCGAAACCGGCGCGGGAATAATATTAATATCGGTATTGGTTGTTGTTTGGGCAGATATCGGGTTTACAAAAGCACAAAAGGCAAGGGGCAGCAGTAACGATATTTTTTTATACATCAATTTTGAAAACGACTTGTTTAAATAATTATGATGTGGTGAATATAGTAGATTTTTAAAATAAAAAAGGCTCCAAGCACTCGCTGCTTAAAAGCCTTAGTTAAAAAACTGTATTTTATTAACCAAGGGGGTACTGTGCATTAAAATCAGCTTTATATACCTCAACGTTTATAAAACAGCCCTGCATAACAGGGCGTAGATCTGAATAGCAGTACTAACCTCACTCAATCGATTTCAGAACAGTGTATTCCATACCCTGTTTTAAATTATTGACTATTGAGAAAATTTGAGCAAAAAAGCCTTTATATCACAGAAAGCGATAAATAGATATCGAAATTCATAAGTTATAACAGAGGGGCATTAAAAAAAGAAATCCCTGGATACCCACTATCCGGGGATAACAAAAAATAGATGAATCTATAATCTTGAATCCGGCCTTTTACGCAAAACACATCCTTAATGTTTCAAGAAAAATAATAATTAGTAAATTTTGATGTACTGCAATAAGTACACATATGCACACATTTAGGACAATTCAAGTATACACATGCGTTATTTAATTAATAATGAATATTGATAACTAAAAATCATAATGCTTAAACTACAAACAATAAAATTTATAACGATTCCAGATAAGATTTATCAACATTTCGTTTATAGATAATAAGCTCTTATTTATTTATAAAATTGCTTTCTATTGCAATTAAATCAATTTTTAATATTTCGAATAAATTAATCCGGCACTTCAAGCTTTTTAGGTGCCAAAGATTTGTTAATAACTCATATTAGATGTTAAAAATTGTGGTGCTATAGTTGTTCAAATGTGATCCGAATTCGTGCAAACGAAAAAGGTTTGCACTTTTTTTAACACAATATGAATATTTATAAAAATGACAAATAAATCGCACCACGGAGAATTATTGGAACATGCTGTTCGCAGCCGGGGCATCAGCCTTACCGACCTTGCTAATGAATTAAATGTAAACAGAAGGACAATCTACAATTGGTTTGAATCGCCATTTCTTAAAAAGGCTATCATGTACCGTATCGGCCTTACAATCAACCATGATTTTTCAGCTGAATTTCCTCAGTACTTTACAAGTGAAGATTTCAGCAATGATAAAGTAAGGCATTCTAATAGCCTTGTTGCCAATAATCAAACTACCGAATGGAAGGATAAATACATTGATCTGCTTGAAAGATACAACCTTTTATTGTCTGATATGAGTGTGCCTATGAGATAGATATACCTAACAGGATAATACAGGAATTTAAAATCACCAATATATTTCCTGATAAACAAAAATCCCTCAAGCATTAGCTGCTGAGGGATTTTTTGTGATGACCCACTGTTTTTCAAGCAGGGCATTTATATTTTTATAAGATGATAATTACGCTGTAACAACGTGCTCTTTAGCGGCCAGGTAACGCTCGGCATCAATAGCTGCCATACAGCCCGAACCTGCCGCCGTGATAGCCTGGCGGTAAATATGATCCTGCGCATCGCCACAAGCAAATACACCTTCAATATTGGTTTCAGATGAATCGGGTTTGGTGATGATGTAGCCTGTTTCGTCCATATTGATCCAACCACGGAATATCTCGGTATTCGGGTGGTGACCAATGGCTACAAAGAAGCCTGAAACATCAAGGTTAGTTTCCTCATTGGTTTGGTTGTTGATTACCTTAACCGAGTTAACCACTTGGCCATCGCCCATTATCTCTTTGGTTTCGGTATTGTATAATACCTCAATGTTAGGCGTGTTCAATACGCGGTGAACCATAGCCTTTGAGGCACGGAACTCATCGCGACGAACGATCATGTATACCTTGCGGCAAAGCTTGGCCAGGTAGGTAGCTTCTTCGGCAGCGGTATCACCGGCGCCTACTATGGCCACATCCTGTCCGCGGAAAAAAAAACCGTCGCACACGGCACATGCCGATACGCCAAAGCCATTATATTTTTGCTCAGACTCCAAACCCAGCCATTTTGCCGAAGCACCGGTTGAAATGATCACCGTATCGGCCAGGATGGTCTTGCTTTCGTCAACAACCACCTTGTGCGGCAGGCTTGCAAAATCAACTGAGCTTACGTAACCAAAGCGAATATCGGTACCCAGGCGTGATGCTTGCTTTTCAAAGTTCTGCATCATTTCAGGGCCTAATATACCTTCGGGATAACCGGGATAGTTCTCAACCTCGGTAGTTTGGGTAAGCTGGCCGCCGGCAAGCATACCTGTGTATAAAACAGGTTTCAGATCGGCACGGGCGGCATATATTGCGGCAGTATAACCCGCCGGACCAGAGCCTATAATAAGGCACTTTACGTGTTCAAGTTCTTCAGACATCAATCTATATTGAATTAATATACAAATGTACAATTAAAGGCTGACAGGGTCAATATGGTATGGTCAACGCAGTGCAATTAGCTAATGGGGTTAACCAATACCGTTTACCCAATAATTAAATACTTCCCCAGTGCTTAAATTAACTTTCACTTGCCAATAATGGTGTCCACCATCATTTACATAACTATAAGCCTCGGTCCACTTTATTGTTTTATACCCTGCAATTGGTTGTTCAAAATACAACACACTCTCCTTCCATAAAGCATTAATATGAATTACCTTTTCACCTTTTTCATTGATGTATCCTGTGTACTGACGTAAATACTTTTGTAAGTTATTACGTATAAACTGATCATCGCTGTTGTTCAGTTTCTTTTTGTCATATATAAAATTCTTCAATATGTTTTCAGCTGATAACACATCTTTTCCCTTCGGAGTAAACCGCGTAAAATTGTTAAATTTCGAACCTGATTTGAATGTTCCATCAAATATCACGCCCTCAAACCCATCACCTATTACATAAACTGAGTAATCGGTAACACGCTTTTCAACTTTTAGCTTTTGCGTATGACTTGTAAAACATATTAGCAATAAACAGGTGCTGATAAGGTATAATTTCATTGCTTGGTCGATATAGATCCTTCAGTTACAATACACCTATAAAAATAACGTTTAACAATTGTGCATCTAACTTTTTATAAAATAATCTAAACCAGGGCTATCCTATTTTGTTAAAACTTAGAATCATCTATAAAAAAGAAAGACATGAAAGATCAATCAAAATTACTTGCCGCGTTATTAATTGGCGCGGCGGCAGGTGCGGCAGCAGCCTTACTGCTGGCACCGGATAGTGGTAAAGCAACCCGCGAAGATATTGCCGATTATTTTGGCGACCTGCTTGATGCCACTAAAGAGAAAGCAAACAAAGCGGCTTCAACCGTTAAAGATTACAGCAACAGTGTTGTTGATAAAGCTAAAGCTAAATTTCAGCATGCTAGCGAAAACGTATCCGACTATACCGATACCCTGGTTGATACCGCCAAAGCTAAAGGCAGCGAATATGTAGGCGAAGCCAAAGGCGCTGTAAAAGACACAGCCAACAACTGGAACAACGCAGTTCAGAACTCATAAAGTTAACCATATAAAAAGAAAAACCCCGACCATTTGATGGCCGGGGTTTTTCTTTTTCAGGGCTGATGCTATTATAATTTAAAAGTATTATCCTTTACGGTAGCATCCATAAATATGCCTCCATCAAGCGTTACGCTTTGTATGGTTTTGGTAGTTTTTATGGCGATAGATGTCTGCTTTTGATCAGCTTTCCAAACAGCGGCGGTTTGGTGTACGCTTTCAGTACTGCCATCAGCATAAGTAACCTTAACATCAAACGGAACTACAAAGCCGCCTACGTTTTGTACGGCTACACTGTAACCTCCATCGGCCTTGTTAACGCCTTGTACGGCCAGGTCAATGTAGTAATTAGTAAAATACCAGTTATTGAAAAACCAGTTCAGATCCTGACCTGATACATTGCTCATCGAGTTAAAATAATCCCACGGAATAGGGTGTTTACCATTCCAGCGATCCATATAGCCATGCAGCGCTTTTTTAAACAATTCATCGCCCAGCATATCCTTCAACGCTAAGTGACTTAAGGCCGGTTTGCCGTAGGCATTGTTACCGTAACCGCCACGCAACTCGCTTGATGGGGTAATGATCGGCAGATCCTGAACGGTTGATTTACTATTGATCCAACCCGCTACACGGAATTGCTTGAACAGGCTTTCGGCTTTTTGCTTGCCAAACTCGGCAGTGCCTATCAGCAATTCAAAGGTGGTTGCCCAGCCCTCATCCATAAAGGCATAACGGCTTTCGTTTATACCCATGTAAAACGGCATCCAGGTGTGCGCTATCTCATGATCCTGTACAAATTGTGTAAAGTCAAAGCTCTCGGTATGGCTATCATTACACATCATGGGGTACTCCATATCGGCAAAGCCCATTACTGATGTCATTTTAGGGAACGGATAAGGTACACCCGGCCAGTTTTGCGATAACCAACCCAGGCTGTGCCTGCCAAACTGCACTACCTTATGAAAATCGGCAGCCGAATCGGCAAAGGCGGCCTGCATACTGGCGCGGCGCTTTGTTTTCGGGTCTACTATCACACTGGCGGCATCCCACACATAATTATCGCTCACGGCCAGGGCCACGTCGCTAATGTTGGTGCTTGTCCATGTCCAGGTATTCAGATCGTTTTGCGCAGTAACCTTTTTCTTGGCAATATCATCGGCAGTGGCAACGTGTATGGTTGAATCGCTGGTGAATGATTTTTGCAGACGCTTGTAATACTCAGGCTGTAATACCTGCTTGGCATTTTGCAGCGTACCGGTTGCCCAAACTATAAAGTTTTTAGGCGCTTTTACGTTAAGGGTATAGTCGTTAAAATCGTTATAAAACTCCTGCGCATCTAAAAATTCGAGGGTATCCCAACCATTGTAATCATCGTATACGGCTACACGCGGGTAAAAATACGCCAGAAACATGGTTGATGGGTTAAGCATCCCCTCCCTGCCGCTTTGTACCGATGCCAGGAAATGCCAGTCGATATCCAATTTCAGTGAATCGCCGGGCATAAGCGGTTTGCTAAGCCTTAAACCACGGTTAGTGCCCGATGGCTCGTTGTTCCACTTCTGGGTATCGCCGTTAACCTGCATCTTATCAATCTGTATGCCTTCGGTAAGGTAATCCTGTTGTGTTGATGAAAAGCGGGCTGCCCCCGGGCGGTGCGTATTCAGTATAAACTTGAGGTTAAGCAAACGCAACGTGTCCGGGCTGTTATTAATATAGGTGATCTGCTCGGTACCCTTAACATTGCGCGTGGCCGGATCAACCGTTACGGTAATATTGTAACGACCGCGGTTTTGCCAGTAGTTTTTACCCGGCTTACCATTAGGCGAGCGGGTTTGTTTGGCGAAAGCCGCCTTAATATCGCGCGGCATGTAAAGGCTTTGTGCCTGGGTTTGGTAAACTGCGGCACCAAGCAATGTAGTGATGAGTAATTTTTTAAGCATAGTGTGAGGTCAGCAAGTTAATTTATGTAATTGCTGTAAAGCTATGCTAATATGCTTAATTATTCAACCCCAAGGTATTCTTTAGCTATCAGCGCGAACAGGCCATCGTTATCAACAGCCTCGTCAAAACATTCAATAAGCAGTTGCTTTACTTCGGGATGCTCCAACTTATCGGCCAGTAATTTAAGCATGTGGCAGGCGGTAATATTAATATGCTCCAGCATTTGCAGGTACAGCATAATGTCGCTGTCAACAAGCACCGGCATATCCTGCTTTTCATCCAAACAAAAATTATCGCGAACAATAGCTTTGATCGGGTTGCAATTAGCGTCTGATGGTTTTTCGTTGATGATGGTGTATATCAACTCCATCCTGTCCGTTTGCTTTTTCAGGTCGTCGGCAAATTCTTCCAGCGCTAACTTAAGTGAGTTAAAGGAGGCCAGTTCAACAAGGTCTTTTATTTTACCGGCAAGATAAGTTTTACCAAAATACAATCTGTTAAGGTTATGCAAAAACAGTTTGTTGAATTGGGCCATATTAGGTTGAGTAGCGAGCATGATTGTTTTTTTTTCAAATAGTTTAATATTGAACTTAACACACCAACGGCCAAATTGTATTTAAAAACCGCAAAAAAATGATGGTGCAACAACAAAAACAGCTTTTATATTTTTAGTTAAGGTAATATAATCTCTGTAAAAAACAGCAGATTAAATATACATAGTAAATTACCTCACCATGTTACTTATTGGCTGCTATTGCCTTAACTTTGCGGCATGAAGCACAAGTTAGGCGATTTTGTAAGGTTTATTGATGAGAAGCTGGAAGGCTATGTTACCCGTATTATTGATGAGCAGATGATCGGCGTTACCGGCGAGGATGGTTTTGAGATACCGGTTTTAGCCAGCAAGGTAACATCAGTATACGGACATATGGACACTGACGATAAGGACATTCCGAAAGCGGCCGCGCCTGTTTTGATACCTGCCGGTGAATTCATTAGCCGGGGTATTTACCTTGCCGCCGTGCCCGATTCACGTGCCAGTTCGGTAGCGCATTTTCATTTGATCAATACTACATCGTTTCAACTGCTGGTATCGGTTTATGGCGAGCAGGATAAAAAATTCAGGGGCGAGTACGCGGGTATCATCCAACCCAAATCAAGCGTACTGGTATATTCGGCTCAATTAGCCGACTTACAGGTTTGGCCTAAGCTGAGTTTCAGCATTATTTACCATACCACGCAAAACGTGCAGCCCCCTGCCCCGTTTGTATACACTGAAAAATTTAAGGCGAAGGATTTTGCCGGAGCCAAACAAAAGCTGCCTGTAACCGGTGAGCAAGGCTGGATGTTCAGGCTGGATGAGGATGAACTGGTAATTGATGCCAACAAACTAAAGGAAAGCTTTTTTAAATCTGCCGAAGAAAAAACTGAGGTTGTTGGCAAACCCGCCACCGAGGTTGACCTGCATATTGAAAAGCTGCGCGATGATCACCACTTTTTAGGCAGCGCCGAAATATTGAAGATACAGTTAGATCATTTCAACAAAAAGCTTGATGCCGCCATTGTACACCAACTGCCCGAGATAGTTTTTATTCACGGCGCGGGCAACGGCATATTGCGCCACGAGTTGCATAAGGCATTAGGCCGCAATAACAAGGTACAAACCTTTATGGATGCCCGTAAAGAGAAATTTGGTTATGGCGCAACCAAGGCCATTTTGAAATAGCGGTTTAGCTGAGGGTAGCGGCTTCAAGCTCGTTTTTTACAAAGCTGTCGCCGGTATGTATTTTAAGGCCGAGGCAAAAGGTAGTACCTTTGCCCGGCTCACTCGAAAACCATATTTTGCCGCCCTGTAGCTCGGTAAATTCCTTGCACAGCAGCAAGCCAAGGCCTACCCCCTTTTCGTTACGTGTGCCGTAGGTTGAGCGTGCCTTTAGCGAGAACATTTCGGTTTGCTGATCGGGCGGAATACCTATGCCGGTATCAATAATGCTGATGCAGCACTCCTGCTCATCATAAGCTGAATTAATCTCGATAGTATCGCCCGAATTACTGAATTTGATGGCGTTGTTAATAAGGTTGCGCACAATAAGCTGCAACATATCCGGGTCGGCTACCACGGGGGCTATATCTTCCAGGTTATTGATCAGGGTTATACCTTTACGCTGCGCCTCATTCTTTTGTATTTGCAGGGTGGTTTGCAAAACGTCGGTCAGTTGTATGGTAGCTAAGTTAACGTTCACGCCTTCCATTTGCGATTTTGTCCAGGTCAGTAAGTTAGACAGCATCTTCTGCGTATTCTGCGTGGCGTTGAGCAATTCCTTTTTGATGGACATGCGCTCATCCTCCTCCAGCTTAAATTGCGACAGTATCTCCAGGTAGTTTTGGATAGAACTCAACGGCGCCCTCAGATCGTGCGCCAGTATAGCGTAAAGCTTGTTCTTGGTAACGTTTGATTGCTCCAGCTCCTCGGCCTTATGTTCAACCTGTAAACGCTCAAAGTAATAACTCCGCCGTATGTAAGTGGTAACAATGGAGGTAATAACCGCCACTACCAGGTACGAGTACATCAGATCGATATACCGGCTTTCCCTGTCGGGATAGGTTATTGGTATGGCATCTTCATCAAAATACTCAATACCGGTTAGGGTGAGTACTATCAGTATATTGAGGCTTATCCAAAACCAGTATTGTTTTTTGGGCACTACCGATATATTGATAAAGCAGGCCAGCAAAAATATAAGCACCGTTGGCCCCTGGCTGCCCGAATTATTGAAGTAGTTAAATATGAGCAGACAATTACTCAAAATATTGTACATCACTATGCTGACACCAAAATGCCTGCTGAACCTCGACAAATAATATGCTACCCACACCAGCACGATGCTAACCATCATAAAAACGGCCAGGTATGGCATATCCAGCAAAAAGTTGAAGATGACGTTAAGAAACAGCGCGAACATGGTTACCACACACACGGTATGAAAAATACGCTGCTCCAGAATGAACTCCGCAGGCTCGCCGATCAATTTTTTGATTAAATCAGGTAGTTTATTCGGCATAACGCGGCAATAGTAGTAGTATTAATGTGGGGACGCTTACGTGAAGGTAATCGGCTTTACATTAAACAACCATAAAAAAAATACATTTTAATTAATAGTGACATTTTTTTATGTTAACGTTAAATAAACTTGCCATTTACTTACAAAGAGCTTTTAAGAGTAAGTTGTGCCAGGTACTGCCCGTACTCATCCTCAAAAATAACCTCGGCGTTCCAGCCTTCTTCGGCGGCAATTTTCAGCATGGTTTGCTCGTCAACATACAGCCAGCTAAACCAGTCAGTACGTTGCCCTTTATAGGCATATTGATACCATATCTGGCCATAATAATCACCTTCGGGAGTGCCGTCGGGGTATAAATAGCTAACGTCCGACGAATCAAAAAGCAGCTGCCCGTCATCATTTAACAGGGTTTTGGCATGGCGTAAAAAGCGGCGCATCCCATCCAGATCTCCGGCAAGGCCAATGCCGTTCATCAACAGCAGCAGTGTATCAAACTTTTTATCGGCATAGGTAAAAATATCAGCCTGTATTGCATTCTGCACACCGCGGGCGGTCATCACATCAACCGCTAATGGCGATATATCCATCGCGGTTACTTCCCGGCCCCATTGCTGTAAAATAAGGCTGTGGCTGCCCGCGCCGGCACCAACATCAAGCACGGTGCCGCGGCAATGGTTAAGGGCGCCCCACTCCAGGTCGGGCATACCATCCTCGTCCCTAAAATAGGTACGCACCGGCATCTCCTCCCTTGGGCCGTAGCGGTTGTATATCCAAAGTTTACTGCCTTTATCGCCCTGATGATGATCGTGAATGGCCTGCCCTAAAATATCGCTCATATATACCACAAAGTAAATAATTTATATTTGATGCCGAACCATGAGCAACACCACACAATACATTTTACTGGCTTTACTGCTAACATTGGGTGTAGTATTTGCCCTGTACAAACGCAAGCTTACGCCATTGGCTGCCATTACCGGTGTGGTTACGGCTTTACTGCTCTACATGGCGACGGGCTTTATCGGGGTGATATTGATGACGGCCTTTTTCATCATCGGCACCTTAGCTACATCGCATAAAAAGGCATTGAAACAAAAAATTGAGCAAACCGATGCCGCTCCGCGTGATGCCCGGCAGGTATTGGCCAATAGCGGTATGGCCACCTTATTAGCCCTAATGATACTGTTGATGCCTGAATATAAAGCTCTATTTATGCTGATGATAGCCGCCGCTTTCGCCACCGCCACGGGCGATACAGCATCGAGTGAATTGGGGATGGTGTATGGCAAGCGCTTTTACAACATCATCAGCCTGAAGAAAGATATTCGCGGACTTGATGGGGTGATCAGCCTTGAGGGCACTTTATTAGGTGTTGCAGGTAGTATGCTGATAGCCGCTATCTACTGCTTATATTTTGGCTGGGGATGGGCTTTCGCGGCAATTACCATGGGCGGACTTACCGGTAATTTAGCCGATTCGATATTAGGTGCCGTGCTTGAACGTAAGCACTATCTTGGCAACAATATGGTTAACTTTTTAGCTACGCTTATTGGTGCTGTAGCTGCCGGGTTAATGGCATAAAAAAAGCACCGGTATAATACCAGTGCTTTTGTAAACGATCAATAAAGGGTATATTATTATATAACTTTTACTTTTACCGCATTCAGACCTTTACGGCCGTTCTCAACCTCGAACTCCACTTTGTCGTTCTCCTGTATCTCATCGATAAGGCCGGTTGAGTGTACAAAAATTTCTTGCTCGCCGCTATCAGGCACTATAAAGCCGAAACCTTTTGTAACATTGAAGAATTTTACTGTTCCTTGTTTTTGCATTGTATTGTTATTAAAGCGCGCAAGGTAGGTATAATAATCGGCAATGCGCAAACTATTTAAAGCCACGCCCATTAGCTGACATTACAACCACTTTACTGTGATATATTCCTATTCAGAGTATACACTCTGTATGGTATCCCTTAAATTATAGCCCGATGCCATTACCTGTCCATAGGCACCGGCAGTACGTACAGCTATAATATCGCCACGGTATGATTGCGGCATCTCCACATCCTTACGGAAACAATCCGTGCTTTCACATATCGGGCCAACAACATCGTACTTAACCGCGTCTATCACATTTTCGGGCGTGCGGCTCAGGTTATCTATCTGGTGATAGGCCTGATACAACATGGGGCGTATCAGCTCGGTCATGCCGGCATCAAGCACCAAAAAATTCTTGCGCTGGCCGTTTTTAACATACAACACTCGGGATATTAATGCCGATGATTGCGCTACCAATACCCTGCCCAGTTCAAAATGCACTTCCTGACCGGGTTTAATGTTCAAAAAGTCGTGAAACACTTTGAAGTAGCTTTCAAAATCGGCTACGTTGTTATTGTCAGGGCTGTAATAATCAACACCTAAACCGCCACCGGCGTTAAGCACCTTGATTTGGAAGCCACGATCTTCAAACCACTCCTGCATTTCGTTAATGCGGATGCATAGGCTTTTGAAAACCTCCATATCCGTAATTTGCGAACCTACGTGAAAGTGTATACCGATGAATTCCAGGTTGGCGCTGCTACGTAGCTTTTCGGCCACATCATTTAGCTGCCAGGTATTTATACCGAACTTGTTTTCATCCAAACCGGTAGTGATGTAATGATGGGTATGTGCATCAACATTTGGGTTTATGCGGATAGCCACACGCGCTTTTTTACCGCGGGCTGCTGCCAGCTCGTTGATCACCTCCAACTCCTGTACCGATTCTACATTGAAGCAGAAGATATCGGCATCTAAAGCGGCGTTTATTTCTTTATCCGATTTACCTACGCCTGCAAAAACAACCTTATCCTTACTAAAGCCATGTTTTATGGCTGATAGTACTTCGTTACCGCTCACGCAATCGGCACCAAAACCGTATGATTGTATGGCACTTACCACTTTGCTGTCAAAATTGGCCTTCATGGCGTAATGCACATGGAAACCATATTTACCCGATGCCTCGCTGCATGCGGCCAATGTGCTACGCAGCAAATCAAGATCGTAGTAGTAAAAAGGTGTTTCCAGGTTTTGGAAACGATCTATAACTTTATTATTGAACATCTCTTTTATCAAAATTTAAATACCCAACAGTATGGTATATTAAAATAAGCGACTGTGCAAACTGCGCAGCGCCTCTGTTTTTTCGTCGGTTTTTAACAGTAACGATAGGTTGTGCTCGCTGCCACCGTATGATATCATCCTTAACGGGATATGCTTTACAGCCTCCAGCACGCGGGCGGCATAGCCATGTTTATCGGTACCAAAATCGCCCACTACACAAATAATGGTTTGGTGTGTTTCTATCTCTACGGTACCAAAGGTATTCAGCTCGGCTTCTATCTCCTTCAGGTAGCGGGTATCATCAATGGTTAATGATACGGCAACTTCTGATGTGGTGATCATATCGATAGAAGTTTTGTAACGCTCAAATACCTCGAATATGCGCCTTAAAAAACCATAAGCCAGCAACATACGGCTTGATTGTACGCGAATGGCGGTAATATCATCCTTAGCGGCTATTGATTTTATTTTGTTTTTTTCGCTCTCTATGGTGATCAGGGTGCCTTGCGCCTGTGGATCCATAGTGTTAAGCAGGCGTACCGGTATTTTATACTTTTGCGCCGGGAACACGCTTTGCGGATGCAATATTTTGGCGCCAAAATAAGCCAGCTCGGCAGCCTCATCAAATGATAGCTGTGCTATAGGCTGCGTACCTTTAACTATACGCGGATCATTATTGTGCATGCCGTCAATATCTGTCCATATCTGCACTTCCTCGCTGCGTATGCCCGCCCCTATTAGTGATGCGGTATAATCGCTGCCGCCACGGCGCAGGTTATCTATTTCGCCAAAGCTGTTGCGGCAAATATAGCCCTGGGTGATGAACAGGTTATTGTCCGGGTGTTTATCCAACAGCGGGGTTAAGTGCGAGGTGATATAATCAACCACCGGCTCGTTATCCTCATCTATCTTCATAAAATCGAGCGCGGGCAGTAATACCGATGGAACGCCAATATCCTTCAAATAAACATGGTATAGCGTGGTTGACAGCAACTCGCCCTGCGCCAGTATTACTTTATCCTCAATATTGGTGAACAGATCATTAGCGAAACCGCTAAGCAGGTTAAAATGATAATCGATTACCTCTTTACCTTGCGCCAGGTATTGTTCGCTGGCAAAAAGCTCTGTTATAAAAACTTCGTACTTATTTTTTAATGCAGCAATTAATGTGGCGGCCTTGGGCTTATCGCCAACAAGGTATGCCTGACTTATTTCAACTAAACTGTTTGTAGTGCCCGATACGGCCGATAGCACCACGATCTGACGTTGAGAAACATCAACAATATCAAGCAGCTTTTTCATCCTTTCAGGACTGCCTACTGATGTGCCTCCGAATTTTAAAACCTTCATCTTACGTAAATTGATTTAACTGAAAAACTGATCTTGCTGCACCAATTTTTGCGGCGCTAAAAATAGGATTTTTAAGCAGTTATAGGCGCTTTTAGCCGCATTAAATTCAGATTGAATAAGTAACCATCGTTATTATTCAAACAACAGTGTAAATATCATCTCTTGTTTACGGCTTATTAATAATAATATTTTTAACTGAAAATCAATAATTTATCAATAATTTATCAATAATTTAAAACAACAGGCAAAACCTTTGGCGGATTATTTGGTCTATACGCTGTAATTGTGTATTCACCAAGATACATAAACCTGAATTTAACTGAGGAATATTTGTGATCAAGAAAGCTTGATAGCAGCTATGCTAATTAAGCCGTGTTATTATTTACATTTTATGAAAACCGAAAAATCAACGTTAAGGTGCGGTTGTGGAGCGCCTTATCATTTCGAGAGTAAGTCAAATCCTCTCGGTGCGCTATTGTTCTTTTTGCCTATCCGCCGCTTTTTTTGCGCGCATTGCTTAAAAGATTGTTATGTATGGCTACCCGCAAAAGCAGCACGAAAGTATCACCGGGTATAAGTATGTATGGAGAAAATTTACTAAAAACCAAAAAAAGCCGCTTTAACAGCGGCTCTTTTGTTATAACATTTCCTTTTGTTTTGATACGGTGTGTATATCGGGGTTTTGATAATCCTTCTCTATCAAACCATCGCGCATACGCACAATGCGGTGCGCATGCTGGGCTATATCCTCCTCGTGCGTAACCAATATAATGGTGTTGCCTTTGGAATGTATATCCTCTATCAATCCCATTATTTCGATGGAGGTTTTAGTATCCAGGTTACCGGTAGGCTCATCAGCCAATATGATGGATGGATTGTTAATTAGCGCACGGGCTACCGCTACACGCTGCCTCTGCCCGCCCGAAAGTTCGTTTGGGCGGTGATCTGTTCTGTTACCTAAACCAACATTTTCTAAGGCCTTGTGCGCACGTGCCAGTCGGTCGGTTTTACTGATACCGGCATACACCAGCGGCAGGGCCACATTCTCCAGCGAAGTATTACGGGGCAATAAGTTGAATGTTTGAAAAACGAAACCTATCTCGGCGTTACGCACTTCGGCCAGGTCATCATCCGTCATGTGACTTACGTTGATGCCGTTCAATATATATTCGCCCTTGGTAGGCGTATCCAAACAACCCAAAATATTCATCAGGGTTGATTTACCTGAACCCGAAGGCCCCATCAATGCCACAAACTCGCCCTTATTTATACTCAACGACACCGATTTTAGCGCGTGGATAACCTCGGTACCAATAACATATTTACGGCCTATATCTTTAATACTAATAAGTGGCTGCATGCGCTTTTATTGGTTTGACTATGGTTAGTGGGTAATTGTTACACCGCTGATTGGATTTTGATTTCGTGGATTCCGCTGATGATTGTCTTGACCTTGATTTTAGGGGTTTTGGGATGGACTTGATTTTTTTCTGTACCATGATTTTAGGGATTTGAGGATTACCGTGATTGAATGATACTGATTGTTAAAATCAACGTCATCAGTGAAATCAAAATCTAATCAACTGTCAAAGACAAAAGAATCAAGAAATCCTCAAATCAAGTAAATCAAGGTTAAGAAAAGGTATCAACGGTCAATCACCTTAGCCACCAAAAAGTGGCTTTCATCGTGTTTGGGCGCGTTTAGTAAACCTTGCTCGGTGGTTATTTCTTGTTTTACTATGTCCTCGCGTAGGGCGTTGTCTTCGTTGGTCATGTATACCAGGGGCTCAACGCCCGATGTATCAACCTCGTTAAGTTTGGCCATAAAGTCGAGTATCTGGCTCATGTCCTTCATTAGCTCCTGCTTTTCGGTATCGGCCAGTTCAAGGCGGGCAAGGTGAGCTATCTTATCAACGGTTTCTTTATCAATGGTCATGATGCGGTATTTAGTTTTTGCTGGATGATGCTGTGAACCTGATCGCGCAGGGCATCGGTATCATCAACTGTTAAATGAGCCGTTTCAATGGGCTTATGTACAAATATATTACAAACACCCGGTTTGCTGCCATATTTAAGGCCATCATCCCATAAAATTTGCCAGGTATTAAGTGATGTTACCGGAATGATAGGTATTTTATGCTCAATGGCCAGCCTGAATGGACCATTCTTGAACGAGATCAACTCGGGCGGATAAATATCAGGAATGGTACCTTCGGGGAAGATGATCATGGTAACACCTTTCTGCAAACGCTCGGCAGTGGCTTTAAATGCCCGGAATGATGACATTTTGCTTTCGCGATTAACCGGAATATCAACCGTACGGAAAAATAAGCCGGTAACCAGCCCATCAAGCAATTCATCCTTACCCATAAAACAAATGTTGTTTTTTATGGCGATGCTCATGGCCGTAATATCGAGGTTGGAGGTATGATTGGGGCAAATGATGTAGGTGCGGCTCCAGTCTATCTTTTGTTCAATATCGATATTGTAGGTAATACCCGCTACCAGCGAGCTAACAAAACCCCATGCGCGGCGCACTTTATTCATGCTGGCATAACGCTCGGGCTTTCGGGAAAAATAGTATAGCAGGGGCCAGAAAACGAAGTAAAAAAAGCCTACACTGTACCTGTACAATCGGGCATGGGCCTTTCTCAAAAACATTTTCATCGATGCCAAAAATATAAAAATTCTTACTTTCGCCCCTATGGAAACAGTTGTTAGTGGAATACGGTCGACCGGAAATTTGCATTTGGGCAATTATTACGGTGCAATACAGAATTTTATAAAGATGCAGCACGAATATAACTGCTACTTTTTCATTGCCGATCTGCATTCACTAACCACACACCCTACCCCCGCCAACCTGCACAGCAATGTAAAACATGTTTTGGTAGAGTACCTTGCCGCGGGCATTGACCCGGAGAAGGCCACCATATATGTACAGTCGGACGTGCCCGAGGTTGCTGAGCTATACCTGTACCTGAACATGAACGCTTATTTAGGCGAGCTGGAACGCAGTACATCATTTAAAGATAAGGTACGCGCACAGCCCGATAATGTTAATGCCGGTTTATTAACCTACCCGGTTTTAATGGCGGCGGATATTATCATCCATAAAGCTACTAAGGTGCCGGTGGGTAAAGATCAGGAGCAGCACCTTGAAATGGCACGCACCTTTGGCAACCGCTTTAACAGGCTTTATAATAACGATTACTTCCCAGAGCCGTATGCCTTTAGCTATGGGAGCAACCTGGTAAAAATTCCGGGATTGGATGGTAAGGGCAAAATGGGCAAATCAGAGGGTGAGGCCAATGCCGTTTACCTGTCTGACGCGCCGGAGATTATCCGCAAAAAGGTAATGCGTGCCGTTACCGACAGCGGCCCTACCGTTGAGAACCAGGAAAAACCGCAGGAGATACAAAACCTGTTCGATTTGATGAAAGTAGTATCAACCGAAGATACTTACCAGCACTTTGATAACCTGTACAACACCATGCAGGTGCGCTACGGCGACCTCAAGAAACAACTTGCCGAGGATATGGTGAACGCCACCGCCCCTATTCGCGACCGTATTAATGAAATAGCCAATGACTCGGCCTACCTGAGCCGTGTGGCCAGTCTTGGTGCCGAAAAGGCGCGCGAAAGCGCCACTAAAACCATACGTGAAGTACGCGAAATAATAGGCTTCCGTAAGTTTTAGCGGCAAGCCAGTTACGCTGCTAAACAGCAATACCTTACAACTTTTTTGACACTTAGTGGTTGTTGGTGTATATTTATTGGTTCATAGTTAATGGTTGATGGCTTATGGCCTTAAGCATTTGAACTTAGCCTTAAATATCATTCATGAACTATGAGCTATCAACCATGAACTTTTAACTACACCAAACGCACATGCACATTGCTATTGTAGGAAACATAGGAGCCGGTAAAACTACCCTCACCGAAATGCTGGCTAAAAATTACGGCTTTGAGCCGCTTTTTGAGGCCGTTGATAACAACCCTTACCTTGAGGATTTTTACAGCGACATGAAACGCTGGAGCTTTAACCTGCAAATATACTTTTTGAACAGCCGCTACCGCCAGATACTGGAAATACAAAAGAGCGGTCGTAATGTGATACAGGATCGTACCATTTACGAGGATGCCTTTATTTTTGCCGAAAACCTGCACGATATGGGCCTCATGACCACGCGCGATTATGAGAACTACCGCTCTATTTTCGACAATATAACCTCGTTCATCAAACCGCCCGATCTGCTGATTTACCTTAAGGCATCGGTACCCACGCTGGTAAACAACATACAGCGCCGTGGCCGTGAATACGAAAGCGGCATCAGGCTCGATTACCTATCAAAACTGAATGAAAAATACCAGAAATGGATAACCGGTTATGAACTCGGTAAGCTACTGGTGCTGGATAAGGATAACCTCGACTTTGCCAATAATACTGAGGATATGGCCACCATTGTGCAGATGATAGAGAGGGAGATACACGGGTTGTTTTAGTGGCCCCCTAAATCCCCCCGAAGGGGGACTTAATAATATCTTGTTAAATATGTCCGATATATCAAATATGCAAAACATCACCTCCCCTTCAGGGGAGGCCGGGAGGGGCTCTGTTCTTGGTATTATACCTGCACGCTACGCGTCGAGCCGATTTCCGGGCAAGCCATTGGTTGACATCGCGGGCAAGAGCATGATACAGCGTGTTTACGAGCAGGCATCCAAATGTGCCGACCTTGCCGCCATAATGGTAGCTACGGATGATGAGCGCATATTTGACCACGTTACCAACTTTGGCGGCCTCGCCGTAATGACGGGCAGTGACCACCAAAGTGGCACCGACCGTTGTGCCGAAGTAGCCTTACAACACCCGCAGTACCAGGTGATCATCAACATTCAGGGTGATGAACCGTATATTGACCCGGAGCAAATTAGCAAGCTGGCGAATTGCTTTGATAATGCCCAAACCGAAATAGCCACCCTCGTTAAACGCATAAAAAACGAGCAGGAGCTGCTGAATACCAACTCGCCCAAAGTGGTGATCAATAAACTATCTGAGGCTATATATTTTTCACGCTCGCCCCTGCCCCATCTGCGCGGCGAAGAACCTGAGAACTGGCTGGAATTCCACACCTATTTTAAACACATAGGCATCTATGGCTATCGTGCCGATGTATTGCAGCAAATAACCAAACTCCCGGTATCATCACTCGAAACCGCCGAAAAACTTGAACAACTCCGCTGGATAGAGAATGGCTACCGCATACAAGTTGCCGAAACAGAGCTGGAAACTCATGCTATTGATACGCCGGAAGATTTGAAGTTGTTGAATTTGTAAGATTGGTGTCGTTTCTTTAAAAAAGTAAAAGCATACTGACATAGAGAGGAAATAATAGTTCGCTAAACCCCTCCCTAACCCTCCCATGGGGAGGGTATTAATATCTAAGCACCAAAAGCACAAACCGCAAATAACCTCTATTACCGGCATCAGAAATGCCCGGAGCAGCACAAGCCCTGCCAGAGCACAAACTTTCACCGGGCAGGGCGTAGCCGGCAGTTTTTCTTTGGTTACTTTCTTTTTTCTGCAAAAAAGAAAGTGACAACCACTATCGATCAATAAAGCACATCCTTGTGCTCATTAGCAGTGAAAGTGCTTTAATGAAGATGCTGTATTTTATTATCGTTAGCCTGCTCTTGGGCGCAGAGCCCAGTTACTTTACCTTAGATGCAAAGTAACCAAACATCAAGGCAGAAAAAACCTTCCACCCGCAAGGCCATACTCCCTGGCCCGGTTTTCTGCCAGGCCACCGCGCTTTTTTATTATACTTTTTGTCATTTCGAACGAGGTACGAGAGAGAAATCTCTCGCTTAGCATGAACTCGTGTAGATTTCTGCTTTGTCGAAATGACAAAATTGATAAAGTTCCATAAAAGTCCTCCCCTCGGGGAGGATTTAGAAGGGGTTAATCTATACCATACAATAAACGCGTACAGATTTCTCGAATGACAAAGTTGAAAAAATCATTCCCACTCCACTATCAACCAATAAATTATACACCTGCACATTTCAACATCACCCAATTTCTCAACAACCACAAAAAACTGTTAAAATTTCTTACCTTTGTATCCCGTACACAAACAATTTGGTGGCAGGTTAAAACTGTCGCTAAAATTCAAAAAACAACATGACCAAGTATATTTTTGTTACGGGCGGCGTTACTTCGTCGTTAGGGAAAGGTATTATTTCCGCATCATTAGCTAAACTCTTACAGGCACGTGGTTACCGCGTAACTATCCAAAAGTTCGACCCTTATATTAACGTCGATCCGGGTACGCTGAACCCTTATGAGCACGGCGAATGTTACGTTACCGAGGATGGTGCCGAAACCGACCTTGACCTTGGCCATTACGAGCGTTTTTTGAATACCCCAACCTCGCAATCAAACAACATCACTACCGGCCGTATCTACCAAAACGTTATTAACAAAGAGCGTGAAGGTGCCTTTTTGGGCAAAACCGTACAGGTGGTACCACACATAACCGACGAGATAAAACGCAACTTCCGCATTTTGGGCGAGAGCGGCGATTATGATATCGTGATCACCGAAATTGGTGGTACCGTTGGCGATATTGAATCGTTGCCGTTTGTGGAGGCTGTGCGCCAGTTCCGCTGGGAAGTTGGCTCAAGCAACTCACTGGTTATTCACCTTACCCTGGTGCCGTTTTTGGCTGCCGCGGGCGAACTGAAAACCAAACCGACACAACACTCTGTTAAAATGTTGCTGGAGTATGGTATTCAGCCTGATATATTGGTTTGCCGTACCGAACATCACTTAACCCAGGAGCTGCGTAAAAAGATAGCCCTGTTCTGTAACGTGAACATCAACGCGGTTATTGAATCAATAGATGCATCAACCATTTATGACGTGCCTTTGCTGATGCTTAAAGAGCAGCTGGACAAAACGGTACTGACAAAATTCAAACTTCCGCATAAAAACGAGCCTGCCCTTGAAAGCTGGAAAGACTTTTTAGGTCGCCTTAAAAACCCTACATCTGAAGTGCGTATTGGCCTGGTAGGTAAATACGTTGAACTTCCAGATGCTTACAAATCAATTACCGAAGCCTTTATACATGCCGGTGCTAAAAACGAATGTAAGGTTAAGGTTGAGTACATTCACTCAGAACAATTAACTCCCGGCAATGCCGTTGAGCGCCTTAAAGGCCTGCATGGCGTACTTGTTGCACCGGGCTTTGGCGAGCGTGGTTTCGAAGGTAAGATAGAAGCCATCCGTTACGTACGCGAAAACAATATACCTTTCTTCGGTATATGTCTGGGTATGCAATGTTCGGTTGTTGAGTTTGGCCGTAACGTGCTTAAGCTTGAAAGCGCCAACAGTACCGAAATGAACCCTGATACTAAATATCCGGTGATCAGCATGATGGAGGAGCAGAAAAACATTACCGCCAAAGGTGGTACCATGCGTTTGGGCGCCTACCCTTGCGATTTGAAAAAGGGCTCAAGAGCGGCAACCATCTACGGAAAAACACATATCAGCGAGCGCCATCGTCACCGTTACGAGTTCAATAACGAGTACCTTAAAAAGTACGAAGAAGCGGGTATGATACCATCAGGCATCAACCCTGAAAACGGTTTGGTTGAGATAGTTGAACTTAAAAATCACCCATACTTTGTAGGCGCGCAGTTTCACCCCGAATTAAAATCAACAGTTGCTAATCCGCACCCACTTTTTATTAACTTTGTCGCCGCTTCGCTGGCCTATGCCCGCAAGAATTAATTATTGTTCGATTTTAAATAATGGATAGAAATACATTCACAGGATTATTCCTGATCATGCTGATAATGGTTGGCGGGTTTTACCTGATCAAACCATCGCCAGAAGAAATAAAGAAAGAAAAAGAGCGCACCGAAGCTGCCTCGGCAGCAAAAAGCGGCAAAAAATCGGCTGTTGCCAAAAGCACAGCACCAGTTGCAACACCGGCTGTTGATTCTGCTGCTATGAAAGGCCCGTTCGGTGCCGCGATAGCCGGCAAAGCCCAGCAAATTGTTCTGGAAAACAGCGATGTTAAAGTTGACTTAAGCACCCTTGGTGGTAAAGTTGAATCGGTAGAGCTTAAAGGCTACAAAACCTTTGATAAAAAGGCCCTTGTTTTATTTGATGGCGATGGCAACAGCTTTGGTACTACGATAAATGCTGCCGGTCGTGGTTTTAACACGGCTACGCTTTACTTTGCACCGGTACAAGCTTCAAAAAACAATGTAACCCTGCGTTTAAGCTACAGCCCAACACAGTACATTGACTACACTTACACCCTTGCCGACAAAGGCTTTAAGCTTGACCTAAGCATTAAGCCTACCGGTATGGATGCCCTGATAGGTAACAACGGTTTGCTAAACCTTAACTGGACGGCCAGCCTGCACAAGCAGGAGAAGGACATGAAGCAGGAGCGCCAGTACTCTACCGTGTACTATAAATTTGTTGATGCCAATGTTAACAACCTGAGTGTTAGTGAAGATGAGCAGAAGAACGTTATTGAGGATAATAAAAAAGTACAGTGGGTATCGTTCAAGCAACACTTTTTCTCGAACGTACTTATCAGCAAAACCGGTTTTGATAAGGCTACATTAGCGGTAAATACCGATGTAAATACCCAAACCGATGTTAAGCAAATGAAGGCCGATTTGGCAGTTGCTAAGGATGCAAGCGGTGTTTACCCATTAGAATTCTACTTTGGCCCTAACCGTTTCAGCACCCTTAAAGATCAGGGTTATGATTTGCAGGATCAGGTTGATATGGGCTGGGGACCGCTTAAATACATTAACCGTTTCGCGGTATTACCAATATTTAACCTGCTTAACACCTTTAACTGGAATTACGGTATAATTATATTGGCCCTTACCATTTTGTTGAAGGTGGTATTGTCGCCACTTACTTATAAATCATACCTATCAATGGCTAAAATGCGTGTGCTTAAGCCTGAGATGGATGAGATTAAAACAAAAGTTGGTGAAGATAACCCTACGCTATTACAACAGGAATATTTAAAGCTTTACAAAAAGGCAGGTGTTAATCCGCTGGGTGGTTGTTTGCCGCTATTGCTGCAAATGCCTATCGTTATCGCGTTCTTCCGCTTTTTCCCGAGCTTGTTTGAACTGCGTGGCGAGAGCTTCCTGTGGATGAAGGATCTATCGACTTATGATGCAGTGCTATCATTTTCGCCACTGCCGTTGATCGGTTGGACGCACATCAGCTTAATGTGTTTGCTGATGACCATCTCTACGCTGATCTACACCTACTTTAACAACCAACTTTCAGGTGCTACCGGCCAAATGAAGTATATCGGTTATATTACACCGCTTATCTTTTTCGGTATGCTGAACAGCTACCCGGCAGGTTTGAATTACTATTACTTCCTTGCCAACATGTTAACATTCGGTCAGCAATACCTTATCCGTTTAATGGTTGACGATAAAAAGATCCACGCCAAAATTCAGGAGAATAAAGCCAAGCCCGAGGATGCCAAAAAGAAAAAATCAGGCTTCTCTGCCCGTTTGGAAGAGATGATGCGCCAGCAACAACAAGCGCAACAGAAAAAGAAATAAAAAAACGTGAGCTTAACTATCTCACAAAGCCCTTCTCCTGATGGAGAGGGGCTTTTTTGTTTTTAAATGTATTATTGTCATTTCGAGAGATAGCGAGAAATCTGTCGCTTTGCTAATGAACATGTGCAGATTACCCCTTGTACAACCCCTCCTAAATCCTCCCCGAGGGGGAGGACTTGAATACTACTTAATAATTATGTCATTTCGACGAAGGAGAAATCTGTACACGTTTATTAATCTGGCGATAGATTTCTCCTCGTACCTCGTTCGAAATGACAAGAGTTTTTTAAGTCCTCCCAATGGGGAGGATTTAGGAGGGGTTAAAAGCGCGTAAGCCTGGCAGAAAACCGGGCCAGGGAATATGGCCTTGTGGGCGGAAGTTTTTTTCTACCTTGACTTTTGGTTACTTTGTGTCTAAGACAAAGTAACTGGGCCCTGCGCCCAAGAGCAGACTAACGATGATTAAAAAACAACCCTTAATCAAAGCACTTCTCAAAATCGCTTCATTACCTGTCCTTAACTTCTTTTGTGCAGACAAAAGAAGCAAAAACTGCCGGCTACGCCCTGCCCGATGAAAGGTTATGCTTTGGCAAGGCTTATGCTGCTCCGGGCATTTCTGATGCCGGTAATAGAGGTTATTTACGGTTTGTGCTTTTAATATGGTTGGCTTTTTATAAGATACTATTAATTCCCTCCCCACGGGAGGGTTAGGGAGGGGTTTCGCCGACTATTAATTAAAAAAATCATGTCATTTCGACGTAGGAGAAATCTGTACGCGTTCATAACCAAGCGACAGATTTCTCCTCGTACCTCGGTCGAAATGACAATATTTTAAAATTGATTGTTAAAAGTCCTCCCCTATCGGGGAGGATTTAGGAGGGGTTATATAATCCCTGCCTTCTCCAACTCAACTTCCATTTGCTTTTGCAAGTTCTGGGCTTCGGCGCGGGCGGCTTCGGCGAAGTCATGACCGTTGGAGGCGTAGATGATAGAGCGTGACGCGTTAACGATCAGGCCGCAATCTTTGGTGATGCCGTATTTACAAACATCTTCCAGGCTGCCACCCTGGGCGCCTACTCCCGGTACTAGCAAAAAGTTGTCGGGCGCGTATTGGCGTATGTTGGTAAACTCGGTGCTTTTGGTTGCCCCTACCACAAACATCAGCCTGTCGGCACCGGCCCAAGTGTTAGCCTTTTTAATTACGGTTTCAAATAAATGACCGTCCGGTGTTTCCAGATACTGAAAATCCTTACTACCTACCGATGAGGTAAGCGCCAGCAGAATTATCCACTTGCCATCATACTTTAAATAAGGCGTAACACTGTCATTACCCATGTATGGGGTAACGGTGATGGCATCAAAACCCATTTCGGTTTCGGCCTCATCAAAAAAGGCACGGGCATACATGTCAGATGTATTGCCGATGTCGCCACGCTTGGCGTCAATAATACTCAGGGTATCCTTGGGTATATATTTATAGGTGTCTATCAGGCTTTGCAGGCCCTTAACGCCACGGCTTTCGTAAAAGGCAGCGTTGGGTTTGTAGGATATACAATGGTCCTTAGTAGCATCAATTATACGCTTGTTGAACTCAAATATCGGGTCGGGGTATTCCTTTAAAAATTCGGGGATCTTGTTAATATCCGTATCAAGGCCAACGCATAAAAAGCTGCGCTTTAATTTTATTTGTTCAATAAGCTGTTCTCTCGAAATCATGCAAAATAATTTAAGGGTCAAAAAAACTAAAAATTAATAAAACTGTTAGCCTTAAACACGATAAATATTTTTGAGAATTTGCTATTTGAAAATATTTAAGTAACATTGCACTGTTTTCCTCTTTGAATTTTTCTTGCACTAAAGAAACAATTTAAAATTCCGGGTTATTTAATAATATTATAACAGTTGCATAAGTTACGAAAGTGCTGCGTAGGGATGCGGGGATAACCTGTCAAACAAAATAATTCTTTTGAACTATAATCCAAATCATGTCTGATAAGATTGAATTGAACGACAAGCTCGTATCTGAGCTGCGTGAGATCGCAAAGAGCTTAGGTATAGGCGAAGCCGATGAACTTAGAAAAGCCCAGCTTGTAACACGTATAAAAGAGCAGCAGCAACTTATTGAAGTGGCCAAAGCTCAGCAAAGTATTGTTGAACAAAACTATACTGAAAAAAATGCAGCACCCCAGGCGGAAGCTGATGCCGATACTGCCGAAAGGCCCCGTAAAAGAACACGTACTGTAAAAACAGCCAACCCATCGCCTGCCCGCAGGCAAGAGGTGCCGCTTAATGATACCAACTTGTTTGATTTACCGGAAGATGAAACACCTGCTACCGAAGAAACTGAGGAAGCACCTGTAGAAGCCGCCGCCCCGGTACAGGCCGAAGCCCCTGTTGTTAGACAAGAAGCCCCTGCCGAGCCACGCCCGCAAAAATTTGAGCGCCGCATTAACCCTAATCAACAAAAACAGCAGGAAGCCATCAACCTTGATTTTGATAACGTTATTATTAACGAGGGTGTATTGGAGATAATGCCTGATGGTTACGGTTTCCTTCGCTCGTCAGACTATAACTACCTGACTTCGCCTGATGATATTTATGTATCGCAATCGCAAATAAAACTATTCGGCTTAAAAACCGGTGATACTGTGCGTGGTAGCATACGCCCGCCAAAAGAGGGTGAAAAATACTTCCCGCTGGTACGTGTAGAGGCCATTAACGGCCGTATACCTGCCGAAGTGCGCGACCGTGTTCCGTTTGATCACTTAACGCCGCTTTTCCCGTCGGAAAGATTGAACCTGTTTACTGACGCTAACAACTACTCAACCCGTATAATGGACCTTTTCTCGCCTATTGGTAAAGGTCAGCGTGGTTTGATCGTAGCTCAGCCAAAAACGGGTAAAACCATGTTATTAAAGGATGTTGCTAACGCCATCGCCAAAAACCACCCGGAGGTATACCTGATCATCCTGTTGATTGACGAACGCCCCGAGGAGGTTACCGATATGGCCCGCAGCGTACGTGCCGAAGTGGTATCATCAACATTTGATGAGCCTGCCGAAAGACACGTAAAAATCGCCAACATTGTATTAGAAAAAGCTAAGCGTATGGTTGAGTGCGGTCATGACGTAGTTATACTGCTCGACTCAATTACCCGCCTTGCCCGTGCTTACAACACCGTTGCCCCGGCATCAGGTAAAATACTTTCTGGTGGTGTGGATGCTAACGCGTTGCACAAGCCTAAGCGCTTTTTTGGCGCGGCCCGTAACATTGAGGATGGCGGCTCGCTTACCATTATAGCTACAGCGCTTACCGAAACAGGCTCGAAAATGGACGAGGTTATCTTTGAAGAATTTAAAGGTACCGGTAACATGGAGCTTCAGTTGGATCGTAAGCTATCAAACAAACGCATATTTCCGGCTATTGATATTACCGCATCAAGCACCCGCCGCGACGATCTGTTGCTTGACCGCGACGCGTTGCAGCGTATATGGATACTGCGTAATCACCTTGCTGATATGAATTCGCAGGAATCAATGGAGTTTTTGCAAAGCCAGATACGTGGCACAAGAACCAACGAAGAATTCCTGATCTCAATGAATTCCTAATAATAATTTAATAATCGCGAAGTTTATAAGTTAGCAAAAATTAACTTGTAACTTCGTGATTATTGATTTATTGATACCTTCATGGCTTGAAATGAAGCAAAGCGTCAGAAAACACCTTCCGAATTTTATTACCTGTGCTAACCTGTTTAGTGGCTGTATAGGGATAGTATTAACCTTTACGGCTGATAATCTGATATTTGCATCGTACGCTATATTCCTATCGGCCATATTTGATTTTTTTGACGGCCTGGCCTCACGTGTGCTTCAATCCTATTCAGGGATAGGTAAGGATCTGGATTCGCTGGCCGATATGGTGAGCTTTGGCGTATTGCCATCGGTAATTTTATACGAATTTTTTCAACAAGGCCCGCAAATGGGTGTGGTGAGTGATTACCTGCCGTTCGTTGCTTTCCTGATACCGGTATTTTCGGCGTTGCGTTTGGCCAAGTTTAACAACGATACCCGCCAGGCCGAAAGCTTTATTGGGCTGCCAACACCGGCAAACGCCATATTGATAGCCTCGTTCCCGCTTATTTTACAACAAATACCCGAGGTTAGCGAAATATTATTTAACCCCTACGCTTTAACTGTATTTATACTGGTTATGTGCGCTTTACTGGTGGCCGAGCTGCCTCTGATGTCGTTAAAATTCAAGAATCGCGACTTCAATAAAAATATTTACCGCTATTTACTGTTGCTGCTTTCGGCAATATTGATACTATTTTTTAAATTTGCCGCTGTTCCGGTGGTTATCATATTTTATATCACCCTATCATTAATTCAATTCAAATTAGCAAATGATAAAGTTTCAGGCTGAGATCGATGTAATGCCAAAAAAAGAAATATTGGACCCTCAAGGTAAAGCCGTAACCGGCAGCATGAAAAACCTTGGTTTGGCCGAAATTCAGAACGTGCGCATTGGCAAACACATTACTTTAGAGATCGAGGCTGAAAGCGAAGCAGCAGCTACCGCTAAGGTTGACGAAGCATGCAAAAACCTGCTGGCCAACCTTATTATGGAAAGCTACTCGTTCACATTGCGCCAGGCTTAATTAAAGCCCTGCTTCTTTTTCCTGTTTTACCCTTTCAAGCTCAACAAGGTTTACTGTAAGTGTATCGCTAACGGTTTTAAATTTTTGTAACACATCGGCAGCATCAGGCGTGCCTGTTTTGCATTGCAATTCAATGTCCTGCAATAGTGCCTGGCTGTTAAGCATTCCAAAAAAACCAAGATTAGGCTTTAACTTATGGGCAGCGCTCGCGGCATTAGGCCAATCGGCGGCAGCTATGGCAATGCTTATATTTTCAAGCAGTTCGGGGGTTTGCTGTAAGAACATCCCTACAGATTCAACAATAAATTCATCACTTCCATCAGCAATCTCGTACAGGAATGAAAGGTCAAGGTCTTGATCAACTGGCATACAACTAAATTCTAATTCACAAATTTATAATTTTTTAACTATCAAGTTGTCATGCAGCTCATTTAGTAACTGCAAAACATCTTTATTTAATACCGGGTGTATAAAGCCGGGCGCAATCTCAGCAAGGGGTTCAAGGGTAAAACGGCGTTCGTGCAGGCGCGGGTGCGGTATTTGCAGTTTCGGGGTGTTAATCACCTCATCGCCATAAAACAAAATATCTACATCAATAACCCGTGCGCCCCAGCGTTCGCGTCGCTCCCGCCCCATCTCGTGTTCAATATTCAGCAGGTTATCTAATAATTTTTCAGGCACTTCATTAGTATACAGCATAATTACCTGGTTCAAATAATCAGGCTCATCCGTTTTTCCCCACGATTGTGTTTCATAAACAGCCGATGCCGCCGTAAGCGGGCCAACACGCTGCTCAATAAGTTGTATGGTTTGTGCTAAAAGCGCCTCGCGGTCGCCCAAATTACTTCCCAGCAATAAAAATACCTGTGTCATTGTAACAAAATATAACCCGATAGCTCTTAATGTTATATGCACCGAATTATTAAGTTTGCATAGATAAAAAGATTAAGCGTATTTAATGAAACAATTCTTCAAATTTGTGCTCGCTACGGTGGTTGGTATTTTCGCGGCCACTATAATTTTAGGCGTTCTGTCGGTAATATTCTTTGTTGGAATAATATCTTCAGCATCTGAAAATAAAACTCCTGTTGAAGCAAATTCAATACTCACCCTCGAATTCAGGAAACCCATAGCCGAGCGTACACCATACAACCCGTTAGCCGAATTTAACTTTTTAGGCTTTGAGGATAAAAACCTTGGTTTGAACGATATTTTGGCCAACATTAAAAAAGCCAAAACTGATGATAATATTAAAGGCATCTTTTTAAACGAGAGCTACCTGATGTCGGGCCAGGCCACTACCGAGGAGATCCGCAACGCGCTGATCGATTTTAAAAAGTCAGGCAAATTCATTGTGGCCTATGGCGAGGTGTACACACAATCGTTCTACTATCTGGCATCAGTTGCCGATAAGGTATACATCAACCCGCAAGGGTATTTTGAGTTTAGCGGCTTTAGCTCAGAGGTTACTTTTTTAAAGGGAACGCTTGATAAGCTGGGTATTGAGGCGCAGGTTATAAAGGTAGGTACCTATAAAAGCGCTGTTGAGCCGTTTGTGCTTACCAAAATGAGCGATGCTAACCGCTTGCAGGTTACCTCGTACCTAAACTCAATGTTCGGGCATTTTTTGGATGGCATCAGCAAAAGCAGAAAGGTTAACCGCGATTCGCTGTTCACTTATGCCGATAACATGCGCATTCGTTACCCGGAAGATGCCGTTCGCCTGAAATTGGTTGATGGTGTAAAATATAAGGATGAGGTATTGGATGATCTGAAAAAACGCACCAAAACCGATCTTAAGGATGACCTGAACGCCGTAACCATGAACGAGTACAACGGCGCGGCTACCAACGGCGGTGCCGATAAGGATGAAGAAGAATCAGGCTCGTCACGCAACCGTATCGCCATGATCTATGCATCAGGCGAGATAACCGGCGGTGATGGTGACGATAATACCATCGGTTCCGAAAGAATATCAAAAGCTTTACGTAAGGCCCGTATGGACGAAAAGATCAAGGCCGTGGTTTTACGTGTTAACTCACCGGGTGGCAGCTCATTAGCATCAGATGTGATTTGGCGCGAGGTTGCGCTGACCAAAAAAGCCAAGCCTATTATCGTATCAATGGGTGATGTTGCGGCATCAGGCGGTTACTACATATCGTGCGCGGCCGATTCTATTTTTGCTGAGCCTAATACCATCACCGGTTCAATAGGCATATTCGCGGTGTTACCCAACATGCAAAAATTCTTTAATGATAAGCTGGGCATGACGTTCGACAATGTAAAAACCAGCAAATACGCCGACTTAGGCGATATATCACGCCCCCTCACCCCTGCCGAGCGCGAGATACTGCAAAACCAGGTTAACCATGGTTACGATGTATTTACCGGCGTGGTGGCCAAGGGTCGTAAAAAATCGCAACGTTATATTGACAGCATTGGCCAGGGCCGTGTATGGACAGGTAAACAAGCCCTTAAAATAGGCTTGGTTGACCGTTTAGGTAATATTGATGATGCCGTAAAATCGGCAGCTAAAAAGGCTAAGATCAAAAACTATAAGGTGATAGCCTATCCTGAGCAGGAAAGCGAACTGAAAAAATTTGGTTCGACATTTAGCGCCGAGGTTAAAACCCGCCTGATAAAATCAGAACTGGGCGATGATTATCATTACTACGATCAGATAAAACAAGTAAAAAGCATTATGCGTGTGCCGCAGGCCCGTATGCCTTTTAACGTGGTTATAAAATAAAACTGAAAACATTTTTTGTGCAAGCCGCCTTGTTACAGGGCGGCTTTTGTATTTTTACAGCTGTAATTTCTACATGGAAAATAAACCAATTGCCCGTACCCTGCGCCTGCTGTCGCAACTGATGGAACTGCACGAAGAAAACAGTTTCAAGATACGTTCTGTAGCGAATGCATCCTTCAAGGTTGATAAACTGCCTTTTAACGTGGCCGATAAAACCCCGGCCGAGCTTGAAACGGTTGATGGCATTGGCAAAAGCACGGCAAGCAAAATAACCGAATTGCTGCAAACAGGCACTATAAAAGAGCTGCAAACCCTTATTGAAAAAACGCCCGAAGGTGTTATGGAGATGATGGCCATCAAAGGCATCGGCCCCAAAAAGGTGGGTGTTATATGGCGCGAAATGGGCATTGAAAATACCGGCGAACTACTCTATGCCTGTAACGAAAACCGCCTGATTGAATTAAAGGGCTTTGGCGCTAAAACTCAGGCCGAAATAATTAAGGCCATTGAATTCAGGATGGCCAGCAACGGCAAATTCCTGTTTGCACAGGTTGAGCAGCAAGCGCATGATTTTATGGGTCAGCTAAAGGCTGTTTTTCCTGAAGCGTTGAAACATATAGCAGGCGAATTCAGGCGTTATAACGAGGTGATCAGCGAGTTAAGTATTGTTATAGGTAACAATAACCGCGAGATGGCTTTGGATACACTCGAACAATCTGACCTGCTTAAATCGGTAAAGATGATAGATAACCATGTTACCGGCGAACTGGAGAATGGTCTGCTGGTTGATATTACCTGCGTTGAAAAGGGCGAATATTTTAAAACGCTTTTCTTAAACACCGGTACCGACGAGCATGTACAAGCGGTGCTCGACCGATTATCTGAACCTTTGGATCAGCCTGAAAGCGAGGAGATGATCTACAAAAAGGCCGGTTTACAGTGGATACAACCTGAACTGCGCGAAGGCGACACCTATATTGAAAAAGCCGCTCAGGATGCTTTGCCTAAGCTGATAACCCTTACTGATTTGAAAGGTTCGCTGCATAACCACAGTACCTGGAGCGATGGGGTGCATACGGTTGAAGAAATGGCTTTATACTGCCGTGATGTAATGAAGCTGGAATATTTGGGTATGTGCGATCACAGCCGTACAGCGGTTTACGCCAAGGGGCTGAATATTGAGCGGGTATTACAACAACATGAAGAAATTGACCATCTGAATAAAAAGCTGGATGGTTTCCATATATTTAAGGGTATTGAATCGGATATATTGAATGATGGATCATTAGATTATCCGGAGGAGATACTGCAACGGTTTGATTTTATAGTGGCATCAGTACACTCCAACTTAAAAATGGATATTGATAAGGCAACTACACGCCTCATCAAAGCTATTGAAAACCCATACACTACCATATTGGGCCACCCTACCGGCAGGCTTTTGCTGAGCCGTAACGGTTACCAGATAGATCATAAAAAAGTGATAGATGCCTGCGCGGCAAACAACGTGGTTATAGAGATCAATGCCAACCCACTGAGGCTCGACCTTGATTGGCGCTGGCAGCAGTACGCGCTGGATAAAGGCGTTTGGCTATCAATAAACCCCGATGCGCACCGCAAGGAAGGCCATCATGATATGCAATTTGGTGTATATGCTGCCCGCAAAGGCGGTTTATATAAAGAAAGATGTTTAAATGCTTTATCATTGCAACAAATTCAGGAGGTGTTTAAACAAAAACGAGCCTGATATTACCCTACGAGCCCATGTTGATCGATAAAATAACACAACTACAGCAAACAGGCAGTAAACCCAACATATTAGTAGTGGGCGACCTGATGGTTGACCATTATATTACAGGCAGCGCCAGTCGCCTATCGCCGGAAGCACCTGTGCCTATTGTTAACCTGAAGGGCGAAAGCACCACTTTGGGTGGCGCGGGCAATGTGGTACAAAACCTGATAGCGCTGGGTGCCGGGGTAATGGTTTGCGGTATTATCGGCAATGATATTTATGGCGAGCAACTCACCAAAATTTTGCATAATGATGGTGTTACCACCGATGCTTTAGTGGTTGATAAAGGCCGTACCACCACGGTTAAAACCCGTGTTTTGGCCGGTGGCCACCAACTGTTGCGTATTGACCGTGAGATAACCTACCATTTACCGCCCGAGCTTGAAAGTGAGGTTATTACCCGCCTTGAGCCACTTATTAGCGAAGCAGATATAGTTATACTGAGCGATTACAGCAAGGGTTTATTCTCGTACGATCTTACCCAGAAAATAATCGCGCTGGCTAATACCCTCGGCAAAAAGGTGATCATCGATCCTAAAGGGTTGGATTACAGCAAATACAAAGGCGCTTTCATGATCAAGCCTAACCGTAAGGAGCTTGGCGAGGCCGCGCGTACCGAGAAAATCAGTACCCTGGATGATGTAAAGGCCGCGGCCAAGGTTATCTTCAATCAAACCGATGCTGAGTACCTGGTAGTTACCTTATCCGAAGAAGGTATGATGATACTGAGCGAATTAGCACATAAACTGCTCCCTGTTAAGGCTACATCGGTATTTGATGTTACCGGCGCGGGCGATACGGTGCTGGCAACCATAGCTTATTTTATGGCTTCAGGCTTTGAAATTGATGAGGCTTGCGAGCTGGGCAACCATGCAGCGGCCATCGTTATAAAGGAAATTGGCAGCGCCACTACTACAGTTGAACAAATAAAAGACCATTTAATTTTACGCCAATAATTTATGGTGATAAAGGAACTATTAGAACACCAGCAAACCGTACAAAAGGTTATTGATACGCTGGAGAATGATATAAATGCAGCCTGCCAAATGGCTGTGGCCACCTTAACCAGCGGCAAAAAAATATTACTCGCGGGCAATGGCGGCAGCGCCGGCGATGCCCAGCATATAGCTGCCGAATTAACCGGCAGGTTTGTAAAGGAGCGCATATCCCTGCCGGGAATAGCCTTAACTGTTGATACATCGGCACTTACGGCCATAGGTAATGATTATGGTTACGACCGTGTTTTCGCCCGCCAGCTGGAAGGCCTTGGTCAGCCCGGCGATTTGTTTATCGGTATATCAACCAGCGGTAACAGCGAGAGTATTTTGCAGGCCTTTGAAATGGCTAAACAAAAAGGCATAAAAACGCTTGGTCTGTCAGGTCGTGATGGAGGAAAAATGAACGGAAAGTGTGATGTGAACATCATTGTACCATCAAATGTTACCGCCCGTATACAGGAAATGCATATACTTATAGGCCATATAATATGTACGGCCATTGATGATGCCTTTTAACCCAAACACATACAAAATACTATGCGTATCGATCTTGAAAAAACACTGGTAAACAAAATATGCAGCGATATTAACGCTGCCAAAACACTTGTTGCAGGCTGGCAGGCCGATGGTAACAAGGTGGTTTTTACTAACGGCGTGTTCGATTTGCTGCACATTGGCCACCTCACTTATATGGCTAAAGCTGCCGATCAGGGCGATAAATTGATTATCGGCTTGAACAGTGATAGCTCGGTAAAACGTATAAAAGGCGAAAGCCGCCCCATTAACGATCAAAACAGCCGTGCCGCGCTGCTTGCCGCATTGTTTTTTGTGGATGCCATTATTATTTTTAACGAAGATACCCCGCTTAACCTGATCAGTACCCTACTGCCCGATGTACTTATTAAAGGTGCCGATTACTCGGTTGAGAACATTGTTGGCGCTAAGGAAGTGATAGCCAATGGTGGCGAAGTGCGCACTATTACCTTTGTTGAAGGCTACTCGTCAACCTCTATCATTAACAGGATAAAAGACCAAAACAAGGCCGGTTAAGTATGAAGATACTGGTGATCCGCTTTAGCTCAATGGGCGATATTATTTATACCACGCCTGTTGTGCGCTGCCTCAAAAAGCAACTGCCGGACGCCGAAATTCATTTTTTAACCAAACCCGCCTTCAAATACATCTATAATAACAACCCTTATTTAGATAAGCTACTGTTATTAAAGAGCACCCTGAGCGAAACCATACAGGATATAAAGGCCGAAAAGTACGATCATATTATTGATCTGCACAATAACCTGCGTACCTCTATCATCAAGTTGCGCACGGGTATACCGGCATCAACCTATAAAAAGCAACGCCTCCGTAAGTGGCTGAGCCTTAAGTTTAAGCTTGATTTGGTTCCGCATGTGCATTTGGTTGACAGGTATTTAAAAACCGTAAAGTTTTTAGGTGTGGTTAACGATGGTGAGTCCATTAATTATTACATCAACGGGCAATATAATCTAACTGATCTGCTGCCTGCATCGCATCAAAATGGCTACGTAGCATTTGTAATTGGCGCAACACATTTTACTAAACGGATGCCTAATCATAAGATAATCAGCCTTTGTAAGCAGATAGATCAACCCATTATATTACTGGGCGGCAGTGATGTAGCTGCCAATGGCGATGAAATAAGCGTGGCTGTTGGCGAGCGTGTTATTAACCTTTGCGGCAAAACCTCGCTTGATGAATCTGTTTTCCTGGTATCTAATGCTAACAGCATCATAGGTTTTGATACCGGACTGACCCATATTGCCGAGGCTTTCAATAAACCTATTGCCTCAGTTTGGGGAGGTACCACACCCGATCTGCTTGGAGTGCAACCTTACCAGGTTGATAAAACCCTGATAGCCGGGGTTGATCTCTCCTGCCGGCCATGCTCAAAATTCGGCTTACCCAAATGCCCGCTTGGCCATTTTAAGTGCATGAATGATATGCCCGAAGCATCGATTGTTGATTTCGTTAACGCCTGATCATGCCCGGCGTTAATAATTGATCTCAACAAAACAAAAGCAATTATTGGTAGTTAAAATCAACATACCAAGCTATTAAGCCATGAAAAAACTGCTACTTATACGCCACGCGCAAGCTACCCATGAGGGCGGCTTTACTGATTTTGAACGCCCGCTAACCCCTAAAGGCATCCGCGAGGCTACCACTATGGCCGAGCGCATAAAGGCGAAAGGCATTTTGCCGCAGTTACTGGTATCGAGTTCGGCGTTACGCACTATGGGTACGGCTGATATTTTCACACAGCATTTACCTGTAAATAAACCACTTACCAATAAGGATATTTATGATGCCAGCCCGAAAACATTGCTAAAAATAGTAAGCCAGTTTGCAGACGTGGCCGATTTTATTGCCTTGGTAGGGCACAATCCCGGTATTAGCGAAATATTGTATTACCTCACCGGCTCACCGCAACAAATGGATACATCGGGCGTAGCCTTGATTGAACTTGATATTGAAAGCTGGGCCGAAATTACCGAGGATGCCGGTAAGCTGTTGCTATACGATGCTCCCTAACCCAGCCGGTAAACCTTACCCGGCAACGAGGTAATATAACCCTGCATTTCCATATTTAACAGCGCCATAGCCAGTTGACTCATGGGCATATTGGTTTTGATGGTCAGTTCATCAATGGCCAGGGTTTTATGCTCCTGCAATATATTTAATATCAGGCGTTCATCATCAGGCACATCAATAGGTATGGCTAATTGTCGTTTTGGTTTGGTGCTGCCATTCTTCTCCCAACCCAGGCTAAAAGCAACATCGGCCATGCAGCTTATCAAAGCGGCTTTATTGTTGCGTATCAAAAAGTTACACCCTTCCGAAAACTCATCCCCCAGCCTGCCCGGAAAAGCGAAAACATCCCGGTTGTAAGAGTTAGCTATCTCGGCGGTGATCAGCGCGCCACCTTTTATACTGGCCTCAACCACTATAGTAGCATCGGCCATGCCGGCAACAATACGGTTGCGCGCCGGGAATTTCTCCCTATCCGGCCGTGTACCCGACGGATATTCGGTCAGGATGCCGCCCTGCTCTAACATTTTTTCGGCTACCTGGCGATTTTGGCTCGGGTAAAGCCTGTCGTGCCCGTGGCCTAAAACGCCTATAGTTGGTACATTAAGGCGCAGGCATTCCTTGTGGGCGGCAACGTCAATACCTAAAGCAAGTCCGCTAACTATCAGCACGTTGTATTGCTGCAATTCTTCTATCAGTTGTTTGCATAACTGCCTGCCATAATCGGTAGCGTTTCGGGTACCTACAATGCTGATAACATGCTGGGTATTCAGGTTGGTATTACCCTTGCTATACAATAACAAAGGTGCATCATGGCAATTCTTCAACCTTTTAGGATACCGCGGATCGGTATATAAAAGCACATCAACCCCATGCTTTTCAATAAACTTAAGTTCAGTTTCGGCCTTGTGCAGAGCCTCGGTAAAGTTAAGTTGGGCTACCGTTTTTTCGCCGATGCCGGGTACTTTCTTCAAGCGTTGTTCATTGCCGGCAAATACCCTTTCGGCATCGCCAAAGTAAGCAACTATAGTTTTTGATAATGTGGCACCAATATTTTTTAAATTGGTAAGGGCAATTTGATGTAGTAGCGACATGGTTATTAAGTGCCCGAAAATAATTATTTGACCGCCATCCTCCTAATAATTTTAGCATTTATAAAAAAACTATAAAAATAGTTTGCAAACTATTTTTATAGTTGTATGTTTGTAACTATAAATGTAGTTTACTTTTAAAGATGAAAGAATTAACCAAGGCCGAAGAACAGATAATGCAGATACTGTGGCAATTAAATGAGGGTATTGTAAAGGATATTATTGAGCGCATGCCCGAGCCTAAGCCTGCTTACAACACTGTATCAACCGTGGTGCGTGTGCTGGAGGGCAAAGGACTTGTTGACCATAAGGCGTATGGAAACTCGCATGTGTACTTTCCGCTGATGAGTGAGGATGAGTATAAAAAATTCAGCCTCAATAAAATAATGAACAACTATTTTGATAACTCCTACAAAAGCCTGGTATCATTCATCGCCGATGAAAAAAAACTGGGTGTAAAGGAGTTAGATGAACTGGCCGAACTTATTGAAAAACTTAAACAACAAAAAAAATGAACTGGCTGTATTACCTGTTAGAAGCCAACTTGTACCTGGCTATATTTTACGCGGTTTACCTGCTTATACTACGTAACGAAACCTTTTACACCGCCAACCGCTGGTACCTGATTATCACCAGTGTACTTGCTTTTGTGTTGCCGGTTGTACAGATAGGCTGGCTAAAACCGATTGAGGCCATTACACAGGTGATCACCATAGTACCCAACCAAAACCCTGACTCAGCCAACGCTATCACCAAGATAAACATGCCCTCCCCCGCTATAGATATTGATTGGGCCGATGCGGTGTTGATGATGTATGCACTTGGTATTACCCTAACTATCATACTGTTTACTATTAAACTTACAAAGCTTTACAGGCTTATCGGCAAAAGTTTAAAAACGGATATTGATCAGTATAAACTCATAGAGCTTGATGAGCAAAACACGGGTTTTTCGTTCTTCAACTACCTGTTTATCGGTAAAAACCTGGCCGAAAGAGATACCATTATTACGCACGAGATGGTGCACATCAGGCAAAAACATTCGGCTGATATTGTTTTTGTGGAGCTGCTGAAGATAGTTAACTGGTTTAATCCGCTGGTTTATATGTTGCAAAACAGCCTTAAAACCGTGCACGAATACATTGCCGACGAGCATACCGCCGCTACCGAAACCGATAGCCTAACCTATTCATCCTTTTTGCTGAGCAATGCCTATGGCTTGCAGGGCCCGGCGGCTACCAACTCGTTTTTCAACTATAATCTATTAAAAAACCGTATAGTTATGTTAAACAAACCACGTTCAGGTAACGCAGCAAGGCTGAAGTACCTGATGATCATGCCGCTTACAACCGGTATGTTATGCCTATCCACATTAGCATTTAGTAAAAGTTACAAAACGTTCGATCTGTTGGCAAAAGAGAGCAGTACAGCATTCGAGCTTCCGGCCCCTCAAGCCAAAGTTAGCCAACCCGATACCGGCTTTAAGTTACCGGCGCCGGATGTGGTGAAAAACGACTTTACTACCTTAACCACCTACCTAAGCAATCACATTAAGTTCCCTTCATCAGAAATTAACAATACTAAATTTGCAGGTTTACATGTAAGTTTTGATGTAGATAAAACCGGCGAGGTGGGTGATGTGAGATTGTTAGCACCGGCAAAAAATGTTTTGGGTAACGCTGCCGTAAGTGCTTTTAATACATTTTCGGGTAAGTTGAATGTTAAACCCGGCACTTATATAGTTGGGGTAAATTTTGTTACCCTTGCTAAAAACTATGTGCGTTTTCCGGAGCCATCAATAACTAAAAACGCCAACTTTATAGGCACCGTTACCGTTTTAGGTTTAGATGCCAAGCAGGAACAAAAACTCAAAGAGCAATCTGAACCTGCTAATGCTAAAAAACAAAATACGCAAAAACTATCTGCTAAAGTACCAGAGCCCAAAATTGAGCAGATTAAAATGCCTAAAACAGATAATCCTGACATAAAAGCATTTAACATGCACCTTAGTCGTAATGTTCGCTATCCAGCTGCTGATCGCGATAATAAAGTTACCGGAAGGGTATTTGCTGAATTAGATTTGAATGATGATAATACGATAAAAGACGTGAAAATATTAAGGGCACCAAGCAAAACTCTTGAAAACGAAGTTGCAAGGGCTATCAAATTCTACAAAGGCAAGCTTCATGTTGTTAAAAGCGACCATGCTAATTATACAATTCCTATATCTTTTCGCTTAGAGGAAAAAGATGGTAAGGTATTATCCGTAGATGCCGTATCAACAAATAAAAATGAAAACAAAAATTCGCAAAAAGAAGCTCCAAAAAACAACAATGCAGCCGGTAAAGTAAGTTATATGCTTGACGAAGTTGTTATTGTAGGTTTTCTCTAAAAACTAAACCTTAACATATATCACCTGCTTAGTTTCAAAAAACTCCTCATCAAAGTAGTTTTTGAGATAGAATTGCTGAACGGCTAAGCCCGACTCGGCAATTTCTTCGTTTAGGTCGCCCCCCTTTAAGTAGAGTATGCCGTTAGGTAATACATTGGCTGATTGCTTATTAAATTTATCCTTAACCCAAGGGTAAAACTCCTTTAACCGCGTTACCGCGCGCGATACCACAAAGTCAAACTTATCATTGATCTGCTCGGCACGGGCATGGGTAGCCTGTAAATTTTGCAGACCTAAAGCGCTGGCAACCTCGGTTACTACCTTAATTTTTTTGCCGATAGAATCAACCAAATGAAACTGCGTTTGCGGAAACATAATAGCCAGCGGCACACCCGGAAAGCCGCCGCCGGTACCTACATCAAGCACCTTTTCGCCGGGTTTAAAGGTCATTACCTTGGCTATACCTAACGAGTGCAGCACGTGGCGCTCATACAACTGATCAATATCCTTTCGGGATATTACGTTGATCTGGTTATTCCAATGTGTATACAGATCGGGCAGTTGTTCAAATTGTTGTAACTGCTCAGGGGTAATTTCAGGAAAATATTTCAGTAGAATTTCAGATGTCATCCCGGTTATAACGGTTAATAATATTGCCCAGCAGGTAGCGGGCCCTAAATAGCTGTGCCTTAACCGTACCCAAAGGCAGGTCGAGGTTTTGGGCTATCTCCTCGTACGATAGTTCATCAAAATACCGCAACGTAATCAGGTTACGATAACGCACAGGCAAGCCTTCAATCAATTGTTTCAGCTCGGTTGTTTGCTGTTTTTTTATGGATGATTCTTCCGGGTTTAGTGTATCGGCCTTAATTTGCAGCGGTTTTTCTTCGCCCTCCTCATCCAGCATGCCGTGTATCGACATGGTATTGAGCTTCTTTTTACGGATAAAATCGATACAATTATTGGTAGCTACCCTAAACAACCAGGTACTAAAGGCATAGTCGGGTTGGTATTTTTCCAGCTTTTCAAAGGCTTTGGCAAAGGTTTCAACCATGAGGTCCATGGCATCTTCCTTGTTATTCACCATCTTAAGTATCATAAAATAAATGGAATCCTTATAGCGCACCATAAGGTCAGCATACGCCTTTTGATCACCCTGTCTTGCTTTTACAACCAGGTGAAAATCGTTCTTAGCGTTTTCGGTAAAGTTGGTATTCACTTCCATTGGGTAGTTTTTATAAAGGTCCCAATCAGGCCAAACACATTCAAATATACGTAATAAATGAGGTCAAGGATTGGTAAATACATTAACAAATCTTTCGCGCGTAAGGTTTTTAGGATTTTATTATAAATTAAAATTTTCGTTAAAATTCCTAAAACGTATAAACTAAGCACTAAAACGGGCTCAACTTTAAATACCAAACACAATGCCAAAGCAATATAAAATAAAAATCCACTCATGGCATCCCAGCTTAACATGCGGCGGTGTTTGTTTTTGTATAGTTTACCCACGCCCATGTGTCGCTTTTTTTGCCTGTACCAGCCACCAAATGTAGTTTTTGAGGTGGTATACATAAACGTTTCTGGGTTTATTTCGATGATGGTATTATCGGCAGTAGCGTTCTGGTTCACAAACAGATCATCATCGCCCGGCAAAACGTGCATGTGCGCCGCGAAGCCTTTGTTACTAAAAAACAAGGTTTTGGTATAAGCCAGGTTACGCCCTATGCCCATATAAGCATCGCCGCGCAAAGCTGCCGATAGGTAGCTGATGGCTGTTTTCACGGTTTCAAAACGGGTAAAGGTATTGATCAGTCCACCGGTTTTATTGTAGGGCGAGTAGCCTAAAACTATTTGCGCGCCGGTAGTAAAGTTCGCGGCCATGCGGGTTATCCAATTGTCTGACGATGAAGTGCAATCGGCATCAGTAAATAATAAATGTTCGTTTTTGGCGGCCTTTATACCCAGAGTAAGGGCGAATTTTTTGCCGGTTTTAAAGCGGGCATGCTCGGTTATGGTAACTACACGCAGGTGTTTATAAGTGTTTTGCAGCTCGAGCAGTAGCAGATCCGACTCATCAACCGAGCAATCATTAACTACCACTACTTCAAAATCCGGGTATTGTTGTTCGAGGATAAGCGGCAGGTTATACTTTAAATTATCGTACTCGTTACGTGCGCTAATGATAACAGAAATCGGGATGTTTACCTGCGGTAAGGCTTCCAAAGGTTTATAACCGGCAAGTTTGCTGTGATAATTAACTAAATAATAAAGCTGACTGATAAAGCAGATCTGAAAAAACAGGAGCAGCGCGTCGAGTAAATATGTTTCCAACTGAAAAAATTATAACTGCAAAGTTGTTAAAATCAGCCGATATAAGGCCTATATCCCACTAAAAATAAACAAATATTTAGTATACAGTTATTTGTTAATTTTGCATTCTCATAATGAAATTTACTTTAGCAGCACAAGATAAGTTTTCGAAAGCCCGGGCGGGCGAGATAACTACCGATCACGGCACTATACAAACCCCCATTTTTATGCCTGTAGGCACCGCGGGAACTGTAAAAGCCGTACATCAGCGCGAATTGGTTGATGATATTAAAGCACAGATTATATTAGGTAATACTTACCATTTATACCTGCGGCCGGGCCTTAACACCATTGAGCAAGCCGGCGGTTTGCATAAATTTAATGGTTGGGAAAAGCCTATTTTAACTGATAGCGGTGGCTACCAGGTGTACTCGCTTACCGAGGTACGCAAAATAAAGGAGGAGGGTGTAACCTTTCGCTCGCATATTGATGGCTCAAAACACCTGTTTACGCCCGAGAATGTGATGGATATACAGCGCACCATTGGCGCCGATATTATTATGGCGTTTGATGAATGCACGCCCTACCCTTGCGATTATAAATATGCCAAACACTCTATTGAGATGACGCACCGCTGGCTTAAACGCTGCTGTGATCGTTTTGATAGTACTGAGCCTAAGTATGGTTACAGCCAAACGCTGTTCCCTATTGTGCAGGGTTCGGTATATAAGGATCTGCGGGTACGTTCGGCCGAAGTTATCGCCTCTTTTGAGCGTGAGGGCAACGCTATAGGCGGCCTGTCGGTAGGTGAACCGGCCGAAGAAATGTATGCCATGACAGAAATTGTGTGCGACATATTACCGGAGCAAAAACCACGTTATTTAATGGGTGTAGGCACACCGGTTAACATACTCGAAAACATTGCCCTTGGTATAGATATGTTTGATTGTGTAATGCCTACGCGTAATGCCCGCAATGGCATGCTTTTCACAAAAAACGGCATCATCAACATTAAGAACGAGAAGTGGAAGAACGACTTTTCGCCCATTGAGGCGGATAGCGATCTGTATGCCGATAAGGCTTACAGCAAGGCCTACTTAAGGCACCTCATCCACTCGGGCGAAATGCTGGGCGCGCAGATAGCCACGCTGCACAACCTGCACTTTTATTTATGGCTGGTTGAGCAGGCCCGTGAACGCATAATTGCAGGCGATTTTTATGATTGGAAGAATAAAATGGTCAAAACTCTGGGGCAACGTTTATAAACTGTGAAGAAAATCATCAGGAAATATTTGCCGGTTATTGACCGGTATATCATCGGTAAATACTTAGGTACATTTACTTTTACGCTGATGATATTTATCGTGATAACGGTAGTGTTTGATATATCTGAACACATTGATAACTTCCTGCAATCGGGCAGTTCGGTGTACGAGATAGCTACCGATTATTACGGCGGCTTTATTCCGTTTTACATGAACATGCTCTCGCCGCTGATCAACTTTTTGGCCGTAATTTTCTTCACCGCCAAGATGGCCAACCAGACCGAGATCGTGCCGATACTGAGCAGCCGCGCGAGTTTTAACCGCTTTTTAAGGCCCTATTTTATATCGGCTACCATAGTGTTCATTGTATCATTATACGCCAACGTTTACCTTATACCTTATACCAACAAGCTCAAAATTACCTTTGAGAATGAGAACGGTTTTAACGGCAGCGGCGACCCTACCCGTAGCGATGTACACATGCAGATAGACAAGAATACCTACGTGTATCTGCAAAATTTTGATAAGACCATTAACACCGGTTACACCTTTATTTTGGAGAAGTACGACGGTGATAAACTGCGCGAAAAACTCACATCAGACCGTATTGTGTACGACTCGCTGAAACGCAAATGGAGCATCATGAGTCCTGACATTAGATACGTGGATGGCCTTAAGGAAAGCATGGTGATACGCGGCCCCCAAAAGGACACCGTGCTTGATATGCACCCTACCGATTTTATTAAGATTGACAACGAATATACGGCCATGCCGATGCACGATTTGAACGTTACTATAGACAAAGAAAAGCTGCGCAGGCCCGAAGTTTTACCCGCTATTTACTACGAAAAATATCGCCGATTTGTATACCCGCTGTCCACCTACGTGCTCACTTTAATAGGCGTGGCGCTATCCTCGCGCAAGGTTCGCGGGGGTATTGGTTTGCCATTGGGGATAGGCATTTTTCTGTGCTTCGCCTACATTGTGGTTGATAAATTCGCCACCGTTTTTGCTATCCAGGGCGGCGTTCCGCCGCTAATTTCGGTGTTTATACCAAATGCTTTATTCGGTGTTTTGGGCTATTATTTATTGCTAAAAGCACCCAAATAATCGCCGTAAAAACAGAACAAAATACTTCAAAAAACAGCGTCAAAATCATCATATTTTGACGCTATTTTTTTGCCCTTACTTTATCAATTTCTGAGGAAAATTTCCAAGTAGATAAAGGCACGTAATCTGTATAAAAATCGCTGTGACATGAGGCCAAAACATTGATGGATCGATCACCTGTTTACATCAAATTACTGATGAAAATATCAAAGAAAACCGAGGCGATTTTTGTCAATTTGATCGACCCAATAGCAACATGAATGAATCAGTTTTTTTGGAGTAGAACGTAGTTTGATTTGGGTGATCTTTTGAATGATCCCAAATACTATCGCGTTTTATGGTTAATTACACCTTTCGTGAGATAACACGAAATACTCTCTGAAAGCCTTTGAGCATTTAAGGGAAACATTTATCTAAATCAAAAAACCCATAATAAAAAAAATACAATTTCATTACACTAAGCAATCCATCAGGATTTCAAACCGCACACAATTCCTACAAAAAAAGTCACAGAACAGCTCTTATCAGCCAAGAAAAAACGGAGGTCCACATCGCAGATTTTACTATTTTTTGATAGTTCACTTCCATACATTTTTTCAATTTTCGTGATAGCATCAGCATTCATTTTTGGCGATAGACAAGGCTCTCTATCTGGCCCAGCATTCATTCAAACCTGATGTAAACATCCAACTATCGCCACCCAAATTGACGAGCAATCAATTTTGAAAACACCACCAACCTTATGCCCGGATAAAAAAACGGCATATAATATTGGCCGGCTCGTCATAAAAATCACTGTCGAAAATCAGAGCATCGCAATAATTTTTTGCCGGATATAATTCTTCTCCCGGCGATAAAAATTAACAATCAGACCTGCCATTTAGAGGGTGTTATTTTTGAAAATCCGGCACCTTGAAAAACATCGGATAGGCTGATTTACACCATTCAATTTAAGGCCATTTTTAAGCCCTCTGAGCCATTCTGATTTTTAGACATAATCTGCATGCTTAAAATGCATTTCGCGCTCGCACACCAAAATTCAAAAATTCAGTTAGTGTAACATCAATCTCAAACTAAAAGCTGATTAAAAGCTTCAAAAAACATTTCCATCTAAATATTAATTTTGATATACGTACTTAAAATAAATAAAGTATAAGTATTAAAATCAGATACTTATGATATTTACATAAACAATCAATACAACAAATATCAATAATCCTATATTGTCAAATACTAAATAAATTAGCATTAATAATTATAGATTTATATATGTATACTTAATAAATTATTTATCAGATATTTAAGCTACTCTATTTAAACAAAAATTACGAATACAATTATTTGAGAGCTATTTTTTGATAGTGTAATGAACACCATTTTCAGGAATTGAAATAATTTGGCTCAGTACTGCTGTTTGTATACAGGCACGAAGATTTTGACAAGAATTCGCGCGGGATTTTCGATGCAAAACAAGAGTGATTTTTCCAAAAAAGCCGCTGATGAATCTGACGCAATACTACTCCGCTCCTCCTCCATCGGGATGATTTTAAATGACCTTAAATATGGAAGAATATGATGCGCAGATACCACCGCGCGACAGGGTAGTCAAATTATGAGGATGACGAAACACGCCAGGATAATGACGACCAACACCACCGATCACTTTTTATAAAAACACATAAAATGCGGATATTGGTTATATACATAAACCAGGCACAACATGAGCTTTAAAACTATCGTGGCGATCATCATCGCTGTACTGCTTACCGTCGTCATTATGCAAAACCGCGACGAGGTTCCGTTCACCATTTTGTTCACTTCTATGTACGCGTCAAAACTGGTGGTAATGGCCGGGGTGGCGGTGTTCGCGTTCATCCTGGGCCTGATAGTTGGCAGGCCTAAAAAACAGAAGTACGATATTGAACAGTATCACGACACCATGTACAACAAAAACAAACCCGATACACTAAGCGATGAAGATCGCGATTACATCAGCTAAATTATCATGAACAAAAAGATCGCATTTATAGGCCTCGGAAACTTAGGTATCCCGATGGCGAAAAACCTTATTGCCGCCGGTTACCATTTGCAGGTTTACAACCGCACGGCGTCAAAAGCGCAGGAGCTTGACCAGGCATCTATAACCGTTTGCAGCACCCCTGCCGAGGCTGCCGCAGAGGTAGAATTTGTCATTACCATTTTGGCCGACGACGCGGTTTTAACAGAGGTAACAACCGGCGCCAATGGCATTTTAAAAACCATGCAAAAAAGTGCGCTGCACATCTCCATGAGTACCATTTCGCCACAAACATCTGAGGAGCTTTTAGCAGCCCACCAAGAGGCCGGAACGGGCTACCTTGCCGCCCCTGTTTTTGGCAGGCCGGAAGCAGCCGCGGCAAAGAAGTTATGGATATGTGTTTCGGGCGATGCGGAGGCTAAAAAACCGGCCGAGGATATCCTGAACGCGATGGGTCAGGGAATCATTGATTTTGGCGAAACCACAGGTGGTGCCAATGTTGTAAAACTGACGGGCAATTTCATGATCATGGCATCGCTGGAGATGATGGCCGAGGCCTACACCCTGGCCGAAAAGAACGGGCTCGATCGCCAGCAGGTGGCCGACTTTTTTAGCTCCACACTTTTTGCCTGCCCTATATTTCAGAATTACGGAAAATTCATCGCCGCCAAAAATTATGAGCCCGTTGCATTCAAGGCAAAACTGGGTTATAAGGATGCGCGACTGGCACTGGCGTTAACGCAAAAAAGCGAGGTTCCGGCACCGTTGGTATCGCTGGTAAATACCCGCCTGCTCACCCAGGTGGCCAAAGGCAAAGGCGACAGCAGTGATTGGATAGCGGCGTTTGGTGAAGGGGTGTCGGAGGATGCGGGGGTATAGAAATTTGCAAGAATAACCCCTCCCTGCCCTCCCCGAGGAGGGAATTAAAAATTCTAAATTACAATATGCAAAATTCCCTCCCTGGGGAGGGCAGGGAGGGGTTTAGCATTTTTTAAAGATAAAACACCTGGTTATCCTTCTCCAACATCCCCAGCTCCGGCAGGCTCTCAAATATGCCGAAAACTGATGCTCCACTGCCGCTCATACTGGCGTATAATGCGCCGGCTTCGTACAGGCTTGCTTTTACGCCACGTATAACGGGATGATTTTTAAATACCGATTCCTCAAAATCATTTTTGATGTGGCGGCGCCATTCGGCTACCGGCAATTGCACCAGCTCCTGTAATGATGCCTCCGAGCGTTTTGGTCGCACGCCACGGTAGGCCTCACCGGTTGATACGTGGGCGGGTGGCATCACCAAAACAATTTTATAGGCCGTTAGATCGAGCTGAACTGGTTTAAAAACGTCGCCCTTCTCGTGCGCGTATACCGGCTTGTTTTGGATGAAGAAAGCACAGTCGGCACCGAGCTGCCGGGCATAGCCTTCCATTTGCTCAATAGTTAAGTTCAGACCAAACTGTTGATCGAGTAATTTGATGAAAAAAGCAGCATCTGCCGAGCCGCCGCCAAGGCCTGCGCCTATTGGAATATGTTTATGCAGATGAATGCTCACAGGCGGCAGGTCATGATCTTTTTTGATGAGGTGGTAGCCCTTTACGCAAAGGTTATCCTCCACCCTGCCGGGTATGCCGATGCCCGATACCTCGAACGTTAATTCACCGGCCTCCGCAATTTCCAGCACGTCCTTTATCCCGATAGGGTAAAAAACGGTTTCGAGGTTGTGGTAACCATCGGCACGGCGTTCGGTAATGTTGAGGCCAATGTTTATTTTTGCATTCGGAAAATTGATCATAGAAAAAGATTAACAACAACCATGGTTTTATTCACAATCGTAGGTTTCCAAAAATAGATTATTTTTATTTGCAGCAAACGCCGTAAAGGCCAACAACCCATAAAACGATGAAACAGTATTTAGACCTGATGCGCCATGTGATTGAGAACGGAACCCAGAAGCACGACCGCACAGGCACGGGCACTATCAGCGTTTTTGGCTACCAGATGCGTTTTAATTTACAGGATGGCTTCCCGATGGTAACCACCAAGAAGCTGCACCTAAAATCGATAATTCATGAGTTGATATGGTTTTTGCAGGGCGATACCAACATTAAATATTTAAAAGATAACGGCGTGCGCATTTGGGATGAGTGGGCCGATGCCAATGGCGACCTGGGGCCGGTATACGGGCACCAATGGCGCTCATGGCCTACACCTGATGGCGGGCACATCGATCAGATCAGCCAGATCATTGATCAGATCAAAAACAACCCTGATTCGCGCCGCATCATGGTTTCGGCATGGAACGTGGCCGAGGTAAATAAAATGGCGCTGCCGCCATGCCACAGCCTTTTCCAATTTTATGTGGCCGATGGTAAGCTATCATGCCAATTATATCAGCGCAGTGCCGATATATTTTTGGGGGTGCCGTTCAACATTGCATCGTACGCGCTGCTTACCCTGATGGTAGCACAGGTGTGCGGCCTGCAACCCGGCGATTTTATCCACACCTTTGGCGATGCCCATATTTACAACAATCACCTGGAGCAGGTAAACCTGCAACTAAGCCGCGAACCGAGGCCACTACCAACCATGCGCATAAACCCCGATGTAACCAATATTTTTGATTTTAAGTACGAGGACTTCAGCCTGGAGAATTATGACCCGCATCCGCATATAAAAGGCATAGTGGCCGTTTAATGAATAGATTTGCGTAAATTTGACATTATGAGCATTGCCGAATTAAAAGACGAGATACACAAGGCGGTTGAAAAAATGCCGGAGCGCGATTTAAAGGAATTGCTTGACTTGATCAATAAAAAGCAATATTGGGATGATGCTGCCCTTGATGCCCATGTGGACGCAATAATTTCAGAAAACAAGGAATTGCTCCAAAAATTAGCGCAATGATCAGTTTTCAATCCGCTGTCCGCATTCATAATAGATTGATTGATGAATTTGGCGGAAGCAAAGGTGTTCGTGAAGATATTTTACTTGAATCGGCATTAAGCCGCCCGTTCGCAACATTTGATGGCACCGACCTCTATCCTACTGCCATTGACAAAGCCTCAGCTATTTTTGAAAGCCTCATCATCAATCATCCTTTTATGGATGGCAACAAACGTATTGCTTATATGATGCTGGAGATATTACTCCGCACAGATGGTTTATATATTCATGCACCTGAGAGCGAAAAATATCAATTCGTGATCAGCGCGAGTACAGGCGACATCCGGTTTGACGAGATCAAGGAATGGATAAAAGCCAATATAAAACCTATTTCCAAATAAATGACCACATCCATCATAGTAGCCATAGCGCAAAACAACGCTATCGGCATTAACAACCAGTTACTCTGGCATCTGCCTAATGATCTGAAACATTTTAAGAACACCACCAGCGGCCATACGGTTATTATGGGGCGAAAGACCTTTGACTCGGTGGGTAAGCCGTTGCCTAAGCGCCGTAATATTGTTATCACCCGCCAAAACATCAGCATTGAAGGCTGCGAGGTGGTTAACAGTGTTGAGGCTGCATTGGCTTTATGTGCCGATGAAGATGAGGTGTTTATTGTTGGTGGTGCCGAAATTTACAAGCTGGCCATGCCGCTTACTGATAAGATCTACTTAACCATTGTTCACCACGATTTTGAGGGGGATACCTATTTTCCGCAGATAGATTACAGCCAATGGAACGAAACCGCGCGTACCGATTATGAGGCTGACGAAAAGCATGCTTACACATACTCCATCATCACGCTTGAAAGGCGCTAACAAAGTGCATTTTATTTTGTTTTAATTTAAAATTTCTTGCTGTAGAAATTTTATTAGATTTGCCGTCTTATAAAAAAACGCTGTAAAGACTAAATTATAATATATTCAATAGTTACACTTCACGATGCAAGGTAAAGGGATCATCAAATTTTTTGCAATAGTGCTGGCTTTGCTCAGCTTCTATTATTTTTCGCTAACATGGGTTGTTCAGAAGGTTGAAGGCGACGCCAGCGAGTACGCTAAGGGCAACCCCGAAAAAGAGAAAGCTTACCTCGACTCGGTAGAGCAACTGCCTGTTTACCCTGTTTTAAACCATACTTATCAGTATTGTAAAAGTCATGAATTGGCTTTGGGTTTGGACCTGAAAGGCGGCATGAACGTTACCATGCAGGTATCACTGCGCGAGCTGGTAAAAAAATTAGGCAACAACAATCCTGATGCTGCTTTTAACCAGGCTTTGCTGAATGCAGAGAAAGCACAGGTAAACAGCCAAAAAGATTACATTACCCTTTTTGTTGACGAATATGAAAAGCTTAACCCAAGCGGTAAGCTGGCCACCATCTTCTCAACTCAGGATAATCAGGCTAACCTTAAATTCAACGCCAGCAATGATCAGGTAAAAACTTACCTGCAAGATCAGGCTAATGCTGCCGTTAAACAATCGTACACGGTATTGAATACCCGTATCGATCAGTTTGGCGTTGCTCAGCCTAACATCCAATTGCAACAAGGTACAAACCGTATCCTGATCGAGCTACCGGGTGTAAAAGACCCTGAACGTGTACGCAAGCTTTTACAGGGTACCGCTAAACTGGAGTTCTACAAAACTTTCGATAATCAGGAGGTATACCCTATCCTGACCAATATTGATAAGCTGATTGCGGCCAAAAACAAAACAGCAGCCAAAACTGCCGATACCGCTAAAGCCACTACTACTACTGCTGCTGCTGCTGCTAAAGATACAGCCAAAGGCGATGCCTCGTTATTAGGCAAACTGGGTAAAGGCGCAGGTAAAGACAGCGCCGCTGCCAACAACAAGTTAAAACAGCAAAACGCTAACCCGTTATTCGCAGTGCTTACTCCGGCTGTATACCAGGGCCAAAACGGCATGCAATTGCAGCCTGGTCCTGCGGTTGGTATAGCTCGTTTACAGGATACCGCCAAGGTTAATGATATGCTGAGAAGCGCCGAAGCAAAAAGCGCTACTCCAAGCAATATTAAATTCCTGTGGGATGTTAAGCCACGTACTGATGCTAAAGAAAAAGCATTTACACTATACGCCATCAAACTATCGGGTGCTGAAAACGGCCCTGTATTAACCGGCGACGTGATAACCGACGCGAAAGCTGACGTTGACGAGAAAGGCCGCCCTGATGTTCAAATGATCATGAACTCAAGCGGTGCCCAATCATGGAAAAATATTACTGCCGAAGCGGCCCCATCAAAAGCAGCTATCGCCATAGTCCTTGATGATAACGTATACTCTGCCCCTAACGTGCAAAACGAGATCTCAGGCGGTGTATCATCAATATCAGGTAACTTTACTGTTGAAGATACTAAGGATTTAGCCAACGTGTTAAAAGCAGGTCGTTTGCCTGCCCCTGCACGCATTGTTAACGATGCTGTTGTAGGTCCGTCATTAGGTCAGGAAGCTATCAGTGCCGGTTTATTATCATGTGTGCTTGGCTTTGTGGTAGTATTGGTGTTCATGGTTGTTTACTACAACCGTGCAGGTAGCGTAGCGGTAGTTGCGGTATTGATCAACGTAGTGTTCCTGATGGGTGTATTGATCAGCTTCGGCGCGGTATTAACCCTGCCTGGTATAGCCGGTATCGTGCTAACCCTGGGTATAGCGGTTGATGCCAACGTACTGGTATATGAACGTGTACGTGAGGAGATGGCCTTGGGTAAATCATTAAAACAATCAGTTGCTGATGGTTTTAAACACGCCCTGTCATCAATTCTGGATGCTAACATCAGTACCTTCTTAACAGCTACTATCCTATTGATCTTCGGTTCAGGCCCTATCAAAGGTTTCGCCAGCACGTTGATGATCGGTATCGTAACCTCATTGTTCTGTTCACTATTGATCTCAAGGTTGATATTTGAATGGATGCTTGAAAAAGGCTGGGATGTTAAATTCTCGCACGCATGGAGCGCGCATACCTTTAAAAATGCCAACTTCGCGTTCGTTAAAAACCGTTTCAAATTCTACGCATTCTCAGGTATATTCATCGCGGCAGGTATCGTATCTATCGTAACCCGTGGCTTTAACTACGGTGTGGATTTCCAGGGTGGCCATAACTACATTGTTCAGTTTAAAGATTCAAAGATCGATGCTGAGCAAACCCGTGAGGCTGTTACCAAATACCTGGGTGTTGGTAAGGCTGAGGTTAAAACCTTTGGTGAAGATAAACTGAGCATCACTACCAACTACTTGCTTGAAGATAAATCAGAAGATGCTGACGCTAAGGTTGAAAGCGCTTTAACAAAAGGTTTACAGGAAGTATCGCCAAACTATACCATAGTTGGCCGTACCAAGGTTGACCCTACCATATCAAACGACTTAAAAACTTCGGCTACGCTGACCGTAGTATTCGCTATATTGGTTATCGCGGCATACATCCTGATTAGGTTCCGTAAGTGGCAGTACAGCCTTGGTGCATTGGTTGCTACCGTGCACGATGCCTTGCTGGTAATGTCATTCTTCTCACTGTTTAAGGATGCCCTGCCATTCTCGCTTGATATTGACCAGGCGTTTATCGCGGCTATCCTTACCGTTATTGGTTACTCAATTAACGATACCGTGGTTGTGTTTGACCGTATACGTGAGTACCTGAAATTCCATAACAATAAAGGTGAAACTACCGAGGTAGTTATCAATAACGCAATCAACAGCACTTTAAGCCGTACAATAATTACTTCACTTACGGTACTGTTTGTTTTGATCGTATTGTTTATCTTTGGCGGCGACGTGATCAGAGGGTTCTCTTTCGCCCTGCTTATCGGTATCACATTTGGTACATACTCGTCCATCTGTGTGGCAACACCGGTAATCATCGACTTTGGGAAAAAAGGTCTTAAATAAAATTTGACAAAAATTTAAGAAAGCCCCAAAGAACATTTGGGGCTTTTTTGCTTTATACATACATCAAACTTTTAACATAAATATATACCATAACACATGGATTTCGAAAATTCAAAATTTCCATTAGTAGTAATTGTAGGCGGAGGCTTTGGCGGCATTGAGGTAGCCAAAAAGCTAAAGAACAAGCCGGTTAATGTATTAATGCTCGATAAAAACAACTACCATGGCTTTTGGCCCCTGTTATATCAGGTTGCTATGGGCAGTTTGGAGTGTGAATCCATAGCCTTCTCTATCCGTAAAAAATTTGACGATCAAAAAAACTTCCGCTTCCGTATAGCCGAAGTAAAATCAATAAACAAAGAGGCTAATTACGTTGAAACCAGCATTGGCGATATCAACTACGATTACCTGGTAATTGCTACAGGCTCAACCACCAACTTCTTTGGTAATAAGGATATCGAGCGTTTTGCCATGCCAATGAAAACCATCCCCGAGGCGCTTAACATTCGTTACCTGATATTACAAAATTTGGAGGCCGCTGTATTGCAGCCATCAAAAGAGGCGCGTGAGCCATATCTGAACTTTGTACTGGTAGGCGCGGGCCCAACCGGTGTGGAGCTTGCCGGATCATTAGCCGAGATACGTAACCACATACTGACCAAGGATTACCCTGAGCTGCGCAAAGAGGAAATGAAGGTTTACCTGGTCGACTTTTTGCCGAGGGTATTAGGCCCAATGTCAGCAGAGTCATCAAAAGCGGCCGAAAAATCATTACGCGGTATGGGTGTTGAACTGTTATTAGGCACTAAGGTTGAAAGCTACGATGGCGAGGTGATCAACTTTGAGGGTGGCAAAAGCATCAAAACCAAGAGCGTTATATGGTCGGCCGGTGTAATGGGCCAGGTACCGGCAGGTATTGATAAAGATAACATTGTACGCGGTAACCGCATCAAAACAAACGGCATTAGCCAAATTGAAGGTAGCACCAACATATTCGCCATTGGCGACGTTGCGGCCAGCATTACCGAGGCTACACCTAACGGGCACCCGGGCGTTGCGCAAGTGGCCATGCAGCAAGGTGTTAAGGTTGCCGAAAACATACTGAATATTATTGAAAATAAGCCAACCGAGCAGTTCAGCTATTTTGATAAAGGCTCGATGGCGACAATTGGCCGTAACAAAGCCGTTGCCGATATTGGTAAGATAAAAATGAGCGGCTTTTTTGCCTGGATGACCTGGATGTTCATCCACTTAATATCGCTGATGGGTGGCCGTAACCGTTGGGTTGTGTTTATTAACTGGGTTGCCAGCTACGTAAGCTACAACGGCGGTAACAGGCTGATCATCCGTAAATTCATCAAAGAAAAATCGGACGCGCAGCTTAATGCCGTTACCAAAGCCGATCAATAATATTTTACTGATATAGCTAAAACGAGAAAGCTCCTGCACATAAGCGGGAGCTTTCTTTATTTTATTTGCTTTTGATAACCGTCTGTACCTGCCCTATCCAGTCACTATCCGGGTTGAGGTATTGGTCGGGTTTTATGCCGATATCCTCATATTGCAGATAGTTGCCATCATCGCGCATATCGGTAAGGTAGAGGCGGTATTTGCCGCTGGGCATGGTGGCTGTTTTGCCGTAGTTGCTGCCATAGGTTAACATGCCCTTGGTATCGGTACCTAAAACCGTTACGTTTTTTTGCCCCTTCAACTTTAAGGTGAACTGCTCGGCATTGCTTACCGTTGAGTGATTGATGAGTACATATACCTGTGCCTTTTTGCTGTGTTTCATTGCCAGATCGAGGTACTTTTTAGATGCCTTCCATCCACCGCCGCCATTATTGCGCAGATCGACAATGAGGCTGCTACCGGCATTTACCAGGGTTTTAACGCTATCATAAAAACGTTGCGTTTCGGCCAAATCTATATTGCTGGTTCCAAAGCTGCCTAAGCGCAGGTATTGTGTTTTTTCGTCAATGGTTTTAAACTGAAACTTAGGTGTACCGGCAGGTATGCTGATATGGTCGGCTTCGGCGGGATACTTGTCCCACAGATAATACAGGTTAAGCTTATTGGCGGCAAATTTTATGCGATGATTGTATTGAAATATCTTGTAAGACGGCTCAACGCACACACCCTCAAAGTTATTGGGAGATACCTCGTTAAAAACAGCCAGCAACTGCCCCCGCTGCCATATACGTTGTTTGGATGATAGCACCACAGCCACCAGGCTATCAGGTTTGCTTGTTCTATAAACACCAGCCTTTAAAACATTGGTGAGGTAATATATACCTTCTACCCCGTTTCGTGGCTTGCCGGTCAGGGCTTGCTCCAATGAGTCAACATTTACATTGCTTTTGGGGAAGTTTTTAAATGCGTCGGAATTTACGTAAGTACTTACGTAAGTGCTATCGGATAATTTTGTATGATCCAGTTTTGTATCACCCCACTCATAAAAACCCAAATGATTATCCCTTAACGTTTGTACAAGCCGCGTAAGCAAGTAAAACTCCTGCAACTGTGTTGTGGGCTGCTGAGTGCGCAAATTTTGATACAGAGCCTCATATCGTGTTTTAGCGTCGCCCTTTATTTGATCCTTGTAGGATGGAGTGCTTTTAAGTGTTGAATAAACCCCGTCGAGGTCGGCCTGATAGGTTGATGAGGTTTGAGCCGCCGCGCCAAACGAGCACAGCGATGCCAATAAGATTGTGTATAGGTTTTTCATAAGTGATATATCAACAATTGACTATCAGGCCAGCCAATGGATTAACCGGGGCAGCAATTATCGGCTACCCTTGAATACCATTTTGTAATGCTGAATACCTGCCTCCTCAAACTGAGGCCCCTGCGGCTCAAACCCTAACTTGCTGTACAAGCCCATAGCCTGTACCTGCGCGTTCAGGTAAATGTAATCAGCATCAGCAGGCAGATCATCAAGTACGGCTTGCACCATAGCCTGCGCTACGCCCTTGCCCCTGAATTGCTTGAGCACGGCAAAGCGCTCTAGCTTGTAACCGTTCGCGGTTTTGCGCCAGCGCGCTGCGGCGGCAGGTTCGCCGTTAAGCGTACCTAAAAAATGTATCGACTCGTCCTCGTACTCCCACTCAATCTCGGGCGGGCAATTTTGCTCAACCACAAACACCTCGCGCCTGATGGCATGCACCGTATCCAGATCGGCCTGAGTAGTAACCTTAGCTACTTTTATATCATTATTCATCGTCAGCAAAAATAAATATTATGGCTTACCGGTAAAGGCATCCATAATTTTCATCAGCGTAACAGCCTCCTCAATGGTGCAGGGGTTGCTTGTTTCGCCGTTAAAATACCGCACAATATCGGCAATCATGGGTTGTTGTATATGCTCGGGGTGTACAAATTCTTCGGTATGATGCTCCCTGTCGCTATGCCATTTTATGTAATTGCCAAAGCAGGCAAACGTGATACGGCCACGGGTGCCCACAATCTCAATGCTATCAATCTGTTCGTCATCGCCCACATTAAAACTCCACGAGCCATTGAACACAATATTGTTTTTGAACAGGATTGTGCCGCACACATGATCATCAGCCGGGGTGGTGCCTGCCTGGTTAAGCGAGTAGCCCGAATATTGAGCAGGCTCGCCAAAGTAATACAACATCAGATCGAGCTGGTGAGGTGCCAGGTCGTGGAAATATCCCCCGCCCGAAAGTTCGGGGTTAACACGCCAGTTATCGGTTACTTTGGCTACTAACGCGGGCTTGCGACTTTGCCACATGCGTAACTGCACGGTGCGCACATCACCCACCACGCCATCATCAAGCAATTGCTTGATCCTTAAAAACAACGGCACACGGCGGCGATAGTGAGCAACCACCAATTTACCTCCGGCAGCCTTTGCAGCAGCGGCCATAGCCTCGGCTTCGGCGGCGTTAAGGGTAACGGGCTTTTCTACATACACATAGCGGCCTTTTTTAAGCGCATCCAGCGCATAAGGCAGGTGCGATGATGGTGGCGTGGCAATATATATCGCGTTCAGTTCAGCATCGTTTAAAAGCTCAGCGGCATCGCTGTACCATTTGGGTACACCATGCCTGCGGGCATAATCCTCAGCCCTGGCGGCATCGCGGCGCATAACGGCGGCCAACCTGCTGCCCGGCACCTTGTTAAACGCCGGACCACTCTTTTTCTCAGTAACATCGCCGCAGCCTATAATTCCCCAAACTATGGTTTCCATATAGCCAAATATAATTGTTGCGGCGTGGTTTATGGTATGTTAGCCCTAATCTTTTCGGCCTTTAATTGCTCACCGGCTTCCTGTAACCGGGCACGCTCCGCTTCGGGCAATTCAGGGAATTTAAGGTTGAGCTGGCTCAATGTATCAAGCACTATGGTTGATATGGCAATGCGGGTGAACCATTTTTTATCGGCAGGCAGCACATACCAGGGGCTGTCATCGGTAGCGGTTTCGGCTATGGCCTTTTCGTAAGCCTTCATGTAATCATCCCAATACTGGCGCTCGTGCACATCAGCCTGCGAGAATTTCCAGTTTTTAGCCGGGTCGTCAATGCGTTTTAAAAAGCGTTCCTTTTGCTCCTTTTTCGATAGGTTTAAAAAGAATTTGATCACCACTGTACCATTGGCAGCCAAATGCTTCTCGAAATTACGGATGCTTTGATAGCGTTTTTTCCAGAAATCATCGTCAATATCCTTCACGCTGTTGATGCCGGGCAAATTCTCCTTCAATATATATTCGGGATGTACCTTGGTGATCAGCACATTCTCGTAGTGCGAGCGGTTATGTATACCTATGCGACCACGCTCGGGCAGGGCACGGTAATGTCGCCATAAAAAATCATGATCCAACTCCTCGGTACTGGGCTGCTTAAAGCTGTACACCTGGCAGCCCTGCGGGTTAATGCCCGACATGGTATGCGCTATGGCACCATCCTTACCGGCAGCATCCATAGCCTGAAAAATGATGAGTAACGATTGTTTATTGGCCGCGTAAAGCTCGGTTTGCAGTAGTGCAATTTGCGATTTCAGATCGCTCAGCACGCCATCGGCATCGGCTTTAACGTAATCGCCGGTATTATCGGTACTGTAATCGGCCAGTTTGAATTTACTGCCATCGGTAACTTTAAAAAGCTCGGTTATTTTTTTCATAGATGATGTTTAAGCTAATATAATGATGGTTTGTTAGATAAGGTTTTAAAATACTGCGCTACCGGGCATTTTAAGGCTTACTGTAATTAGCTTACCTTTGCGCCAAAAAAGTTTTGTACTCAAGGGAAGAAGCATCACAAATAAGGCAGGCATTCTGGACGGCATTTGGTAAGTATATGTCGCCCCAGCTATCGGCAGATGGGTTAAAGGTGAACTGGATAAACTATAAAACAGGCATACGTAACCTGTTTTTTAAGATGGATACCGATAATCGCTCGGCCACTATCATGGTTGAATTCGCCCACCCTGATGCTGAGATACGTGAGCTTTTTTACGAGCAATTCCTGCAATTTAAACGCCTGTTTACCGACCAGATGCAGGAGGAATGGGACTGGCAGCCCGACCACATGGATATCTATAGCAAATACACCGTTCGCATAAGTTATACCCTGCACAAGGCCAGTATTTTTAACAGAGATGATTGGCCGGCATTGATATCATTTTTAAAACCACGCATTATTGCCCTGGATGAATTTTGGAGCACCGCGCAATACAGTTTCGAGATATTTAAGTAAGTACTTACGTAACTATTTACGTAAGCGCTTACTTATGTACAATTATTTTTTAGCATTCAGCTCATCTAAAAGCGCGTAGCGTTTGGCGGTATCGTCGGGGTTGGCAACGGTTTGGGCAGATAGTACCTGCACAGGTGGCTTGCCGCTTTTCACCTCGTTCCACACGGGTAAACCGGTGCCGTTAGGGTCGCCGGTTTTAATGAAGTTGGCAAAGTAATCCTGCGTAATTTGCGATGCCTTGTAGTCGGCTGGCGTCCATTTAAAGGTAGTTACCAGGGGCAGGTTACCGAGAGAATATTCAATATCTGATGCATGCGGCGCGCCAACTAATACTTGGGTTGTGTCCGGTCGTTTTTGCGAAAACAGGTAGCGGTACACATTCTTTTTGCTTGACTTGCTGTGCATATCCACAATTTTCCAGGTGGAGTAAGCGATAAACCTGTCGGATGCCAGTTCGGTAGCGGCTTTTATCACCTCATCATCCGTAGTGGCCGGATAGGCTTCAAGCATACGGGGCGCGTTACCCTCGTACAAAGTTTGTATGGCATCCTTATAAACAGACAATGTAGGCGGATGGTTACCCAATAAGCCCTGGAAACCCACTTCGGCAGATGTCCAACCGGCCATTAGCGCGACGTCCATTTGTTTGCCTGTGGTAAAGGTATTTTCGGGTTTTTCGGTTAAAAAGTAACCATCAATACTATGCGCAAAACGGCCACCGGCTGATAGTTCGAGCAATTTATCGGCAGATAGCTTACGCAGATCGGCCAGGTTAGCGGCCCCCGCGGTGGTAGCGAACTTTACTCCCAACTGCTCGGCCTGATCGTGCGGCATAGGTGTGAGGTTACCTAAAATGGCCCCGCTTTGGCAGATAGCGCCACGGAACAAACCCTTTGACAATGGCGATGCCATTTGCGCGCTAACCGACATGGAACCTGCCGACTCGCCCGCTATAGTTACTTTTGATGGATCGCCGCCGAAAGCCGCGATGTTCTTTTTAACCCACTCTAACGCGGCATGCTGATCAAGCAAGCCATAATTGCCCGAAGCATGGTTTGGCGATTCGGCCGTTAACTCAGGGTGCGCCATAAAGCCAAACACGCCTAAACGGTAATTCACCGTAATGCTTACAATGCCTTTTTTGGCCATGTTCTCACCATCGTAACGCAGTTCAGAACCGTCGCCCGCTACAAAGCCCCCGCCGTAAAAATAGACCAGCACAGGTAGCTTTTCATTGCCTTTTTTGGCGGGAGTCCATACGTTGAGGTACAGGCAATCCTCGCTTTTGCCATCGCTGCGGAACACCATATCGCTGAATATGAACTTTTGCATAGCCTGCGGACCAAATTTATCGGCCTTGCGTACGCCCGTCCAGTTTTTGGGTGATTGCGGGGCTTTCCAACGCAAATCGCCAACCGGTGGCTGCGCGAACGGGATGCCTTTATATGATCGGATGCCGCTGGCTTCGGTAACACCCTCCAGCAAACCGTTGGCGGTTTTAACTTTTGTTTTTTGGGCGATAGCGGGCAGCACACTAATTAATAGCAGCAAAAGGAATACGTTTTTCATGAAGTTTAGAATTGATATACAATGCTATACATTATATCAACAATCTGCAAGTTAAAGGCGGTAAGCTTTTTACGACTGCACAATGCCCGGGTCCATATTTACCGGCGGGAAGCCCCCTACCCGGCCGAAATGGCGCTCGTGCTCAATACCTGCCTCGGGGCCGAACGGGTGCCCGCCAAAACCATTACGCATCATGGCGATGGCCTTGGGCGCTATGTTAGCCGAATCGCGCGAAGCGATCAATTGCATTACCGATTGCGCTATAACAGGTATGGCTACTTCCATGCTCATGGCATCGCTCACCAGCCAGTTCACCTCGCCCGTATCTTCTACGTACGATGGTACGTTGTAGCCCTCCTTTTCATCATACAATTGCTTCATCAGCTCCACCAGCCACGAGCGTACTACCGAGCCGTGGTTCCAGGTATGGAGTATATCGCTCACGTCCAGCTTTTCGCGGTAGCCCGCTAACAGGGCCATGCCCTCGCCAATGGCTTGCAGCATGCCAAACTCAATGCCATTGTGCACCAGCTTAACAAAATGCCCTGAGCCGGAGTTACCGGTGTACGAGTACCCATGCGGCACAGCCAGATCGCGCAGTAAACCTTCTATCTGGCTCACGGCATCCTTATCGCCGCCTACCATAAAACAGGCGCCGTTACGTGCGCCGTTTATGCCGCCGCTGGTACCGCAGTCTATCAGGTGCAGGCCTTCTTCCTTCAGCTTTTCGGCACGGCGAATGCTGTCGCCCCAGTAGGAGTTTCCACCGTCAATAATGATATCGCCCCCATCAAGCAGGGGTTTTAGCTCGGTTATCACACTATCAATAGCCGGGCCGGCGGGTATGTAAATAAATATCTTTCGGGGGCGTTGTAAACCGGCAACAAGGGTGGTAAGCTCATCAACTATTTGCAGGTTTTCCTGCTCGGGTATAAGCGGAACGAATTTATCATAACCCAGTATGGTATATCCTTTTTCGGCAGCTTGCAAAGCAAGGTTAGCACCCATTTTACCCAAGCCTATTATTCCGTATTTATTATTTTCCATAATTTTTGGTGTGCCGACATTGTAGCATCGGCCAATAGTTTAAACAATGAATTTCAGGTACAAATAAACATATCATCACTGATAACATTTGAGCGAATGAATGTGTTATATTAACTCATAAAAGCTTTTAAAAGCATAACCCCGCCAAGCCCAATTATAGCTATAAGCGACTCCATGGCCGACCACGACCGGAAGGTATCTTTCATACTCAAATTAAAATACTCCTTAAACAGCCAAAAGCCCGAATCGTTAACGTGCGAAAAGGCCAGACTGCCCGCGCCTATCGCCAGCACCATCAGGTTAGGATCGGCGTGACTGTGTATAACCAGCGGAGCCACAATACCTGCGGCCGTAAGCCCAGCCACCGTTGCCGACCCCAAACTGGCGCGGATAATGGCGGCTATCAGCCAACCTAATATTAACGGATCTAAGGGTAATTGTTGCAGGGCATGGCCTATCTGTTTATCCACACCGCTATCGGTAAGTACCTGCTTAAACGCGCCCGAGCCACCTATAATGAGCAGGATCAGCGCTACATCCTTAACAGCATCGGTATAAATAGTGTTCAGCTCGCTCATGCTGCGGCCTTGTGCCGTACCTAAAAAATAAGAGGCCACGCCAAGTGTAATAAGCATTACTACGGATGGATCACCGATAAGAGTAAGCCATTTAATGCCGTTGGCAGACAGATTGAACATGGCAGGCAGCACGGCCGTACCCATCAGCAAAAATACGGGCAACAAGGCTATACCGAAGCTACGGAAAGCGCCGGGTAATTTATCGGCAGGTATATCCTCGGGTCTGAAAGTGGCTAAGGGGTTTGATGGAATGCGTTTTAGCGTTTGGGCGAATACCGGTCCGGCTAAAATAATGGTAGGTATGGCGATGATGAGCCCATACATCAGCGTAATACCCATATTGGCATTAAACTGCACCACCAGTGCCGCGGGCGAGGGATGCGGCGGTAAAAAACCATGCGTTACCGATAGCGACGCCAGCATAGGCAAACCAATGAACACCGCCGGAATTTTATACTTATATACTACCGAAAATATAAGCGGCACCATCAGCACAAAGCCGATACCGTAAAACAGCGGGATGCCTATAATAAAGCCCGTAGCTACCAGCGCCCATTGTATATACTTTGTGCCCACCGCGTTTACCAGTACCGATGCTATTTTTTGCGCCGCCCCGCTAACAGCCACCAGTTTGCCCAGCATCGCCCCCAGGCAAATAATAACAGCTAATGAGCCAAGGGTATCGCCCAAGCCTTTTTGTACGGACGAGAGCAAATTCATGACCGGTATTTGCAGCAGCAAACCCGCCACTATTGATACAATGAGGAAGGCTATAAATGGGTTAAGCTTGAACCAGCTTACCAAAACAATAAGCAGTATAATGCATAATAAAACTACAAGCATGGGCAGGTTATAGTTGAGTATTAAGTAAATAATTGATTGCGGTTGCCACTAAAGTAGCATTTTAGGCAGGCAAAAAAACGGCTTTTACAAACTTGAATAAAAACCGCACTATTTTGTTAATATACCACACAGCGGGTTAGTTAATTTAGTACACCAATTTTGCTAAACCGTTATAACACCGTGTATTATATTTTGTATTATATTGACAGTGAATATTTCTTTACTATATTAGAATAACCATTTATAATACAAAACCAATACTGTTTTACCTGTTACGACAAACCTGTACAACTAACCATTGTGTAGCATGTTAGCGCTATTGTTACTGTTGTAATATACCCAACAATGCCCTTACATTAACCTGCTGTGTAACATGTTGACCTAAAACCAAAACCCTGAGTTATGAAAGCTATCCTTAAAAAAGCCACGCCAACGCCCGACCACTCCTTTAATATACACAAGGATGTAGGCGAAGCCATGCTGAGCTCGTGGCACTATCACCCGGAGATAGAGTTGCTGCTGATAAAGCGCAGCTCGGGTACCTGTTTAATTGGCGACCATGTAGGCCCGTTTAAAAATGGCGATACCTTTTTATTTGGATCAAACCTGCCCCACACCTTCAGGCACGAGCGCAAGTATATGCAGCGTACGGATGAACGGATAGGCGAATCGGTAGTGGTACTGTTTCAGCAGGAATTATGGGGCAACCATTTGCTCAGTTTACCGGAACTTAAAAATATTACCCGCTTGCTGGAACATGCCAAACTTGGCCTGCGTATTCATGGTGAAACCCGCAAAAAGGTAGCACGTGTAATAGATGATATGCTGAACGAAGCGCCGGGGAAACGCATTGTACACTTACTTACCGTGCTGGAACTCATCGCCTCGGCGCAGGAGTACTCTACCATATCAAGTAACGGCTTTAACCATGAGGCCAATAACATCGATAAATCGCGCATCAATAAGATATTTGAGTATACATTCAATAACTTTCAAAACAAGATAACCATTGAGGAGGTGGCCGACCTGATAGCGATGGGTAAGCATTCGTTTTGCCGTTACTTTAAATCAAAAACCAAGAAAACCTATTTCGATTTTTTGATAGAGGTGCGCATAGGCCATGCCTGCCGCCTGCTGGCCGAGCAGGATTTGAATGTGGCCGAAATTGGTTATGCCTGCGGTTATAACAACATATCGCACTTTTACCATCAGTTTAAGGCGGTAACCAATAAGCACCCGCTGGAGTACCGGGCCAATTACATCCATATTGAGCATGTGGCTTAAACATATATCAAAGCATGAATAAAACCTTACTACTTCTACTTATAGCGATAATACTTTGGTTGCCCGGCCGGGCACAACAGCAACCCGGCTGGTGGAAACGTAATAACTTAAGGGCCATACAAACCAACCTGCCCGATTACGAGGCCGCAACCCTCAACCCCGACTCGCTGGTTGCTGACCTGGTGAAGTTTTCGGCCAATACGCTTATCATCAACGCGGGTGGCATTATGGCATTTTATCCAACCAAATTGCCTTACCAGTACCAAAACCCGTATGTAAAACGCGATTTTTTGAAGGATGTGGTGGCCAAATGCCATAAGCAGGGTATTAAGGTTATTGTTCGGTTTGATTTTAGTCGTGTACACGAGAGTATTTACAAAGCCCATCCCGATTGGTGCTATATATCGCCAAAAGGTGAGCGGATGACCAACCCGGGCATGTATACCGTATCCATCAACGGGCCGTATGTGCAGCAGTGCGCCTTTGGTATTGTTACCGAGGTAATGGACAACTACCCTATCGACGGTATATTTTTGAACATGCCCGGCTACCAAACAAATAACACCTACGAGGGCCGCTACATGGGCATCGACCAAAACGAATATGATAAAAAACGTTTTGCCGAGTTTAGCGGCGGCAAGGCGTTACCACTTGAGGAAAATAAGACCGACACCCTGTATCAACAATACCTTAAATTCAAAAAGTTCACGCTGGATGATTGGGCTAAGCGGCTATACACCCTTGTAAAAGGCAAAAACCCGCAGACGGCCATTTGTACTTATACCGATCAGTATGTAGACATTATTCGCCACGAAACACAGGCTGTACCCTCGTTACCCTTGTGGCCTTACAGCGCGGCCGATAATGTGAATAATGCCGGTACTACCTTCCCCGATCATGTAATAAGTAATGCCAGCATTCAGCAGATTTCCTTTCAATCGCGCTATAACGCTATTGAGCCGGAGGAGATTTCTATCCGCCTGTACCAGAATATGGCGCACGGCTCCGGTCTTGACCTTAGCATGATGGGTGATACCCGTGGCTATGAGGACGAACGTAATTATAAGGCGATCAGTAAAATATATGGTTTGCATAAAAAGCACGAGCCTTATTTTGGCAGGTATACATCCATAGCTAAAATAGCTGTGGTAGCGCCCGGTTCATGGCCTAATGGCACACCCGCGCAGGAATATCGGGGAATACAGCAAATATTGCAGGAGGCGCACATACCCTTTGATATCATTGAGGACAATCAACTACAAAACCGTGGCGACAAGCTCAAAAACTACAAGGTAATTATACTGCCCGATATTACCTTTTTAAACGATGGCAGCGTAAAACAATTAAAGGCCGCCATTGCCAATGGCACCAACATTATAGCCACCAACATAGCCTTGAATGATAATGCCGCTTTGTTAACTGAACTATTCGGCGCAAAATTAAAGAGCCTTAGTACTGATGCGGCAGGTAATTATATGGTACCCGAGGACAGGGCTATCTTTAAAAATTTCAAGGGACAGACCATGCTTTTTATGAAGTACAACCTGGCTTTGTATGATCTGTCGGGCGCGGATAAAACCGGCCTGCCGCTGCTGGCGAAAGGCCGTACCGGTCCGCCGGAGATTATTGGCGGGCACGATATTACCGGCGATAAAATGCTGGCTATTAAACAGCATGGCAATGCTAAAGCGGTATTGATGTCTTTTAATGTTGGGCGCTTGTATTACAATAACGGCTATCAGGAACATAAGCAACTATTGCTTGATATGCTGAACAACATTTATCCTGATGCCGAAAAGCAGCTCATTACCAACGCGCATGCCAAGGTTGAAACAGTATTACAGCTATACGCTAAAAATACAGCGACAAATAAAAGCGATAATGATGGCATGATATTACATCTTATTAACCTTACAGGTGTAAGTTCAACCAGCTACCTGCCTGCGCTGCCGGTGTACAACATCAGCTTAAAAATAAAAAGCGGGTATAAACCCGCTCGTGTAACCGACCTGCTGAGTGGCAGGCCGGTTAAATTTACTTATGCCGATGGCTATGTAACTTTTACTGCCGACCGGTTGGATGATTATAAAATTATGCTAATTGACCGTTAGGCGCTTCCTGCGCGGCGGCTTCGGCGGCAATATCCTCCGGTGGTATTTTGCCGTGCCACCAGGTAGCTAATGATGAGCCGGTAATGTTCATCATCGGGCCAAATATGGCAGGTGCCAAACCTATAGTTGCCAGGCCGCCCATCAGCAAGGCAAGTCCGGAGGCTAAACCACCGTTTTGCATACCTACTTCTAATGATATGGTACGGCAATCCTTTTCGGCAAAGCCCATTAATCGGCCCAGCCAGTAACCTAATGTATAGCCCGATACGTTGTGGATAAATACCGCCACTATCAGCATCAAGCCTACATTCAGTAAACTTTGATGCCCTGCCGAGGTAATAACCACGATGATCAAACCGATACCGATCATGGAGATCAGTGGCATAATACTATCAAGCCATTTAACCTTGCCACGCACCAGGGCATGGAATAAGGCACCGGCAATGATAGGTAATAGTACCACTTTGGTAGTATCCCAAGCCATATCTAAAAAATCAACCTCAACCAATCTGCCTGCCAACAAGCGCATTAACAGCGGTGTAAATACAGGAGCCAGTAATGTTGATACGGTTGTAATAGCGATAGATAGCGCCAGGTTAGCCCTCGCCAGATACGACATTACGTTGGATGCCAAACCGCTTGGACAGCAACCTACCAATATAATACCGGCAGCAATTTCGGGCGGAAAGTTAAAGGTATTGGCCAGCAGATAGCCTACCAACGGCATCACCGTATAATGGCATATTACGCCAATAATGATGGTTTTGGGTTGCTTTAACACCAGGGCAAGCTCCTTCATGCTCAACTCGCTGCCCATGCCGAACATGATGATCTGCAACAGCGGAACAATCAGGCGCGACAATTTAAAATCGCCAACCTGTACAAAATACTGCGGGTAATACATGGCCAAACTCACCGCCGCGAATATCATGATGGTGAACGAGAAGCCCTTGAGCTTTGGGTGCTGCCTGAAGGCCATGGCAAGGGTGATGAACAAGATCATCAGTAACCAGCCGCCCCATTGCGGATGACCGGTTACTGATACAATAATAAAACTCAATAAACTGAGTGCTGAGAAAGCATAATAAACTTTAGCTGGTACCATAAGTTTTGTTTAAAATTGATTAATTAACTCCACAATCTATCCCACGATCGTTTCTCATCCCACTCCTTGGTAGGCACAAACCATGATTTATCTTTCGGGTCGAGGTGTTGTTTAAGCACCTCCTCATTAAGCTCAATGCCCAGCCCCGGCGAATCGGGTACCAAAGCAAATCCTTTTTCGATCAACGGCTTTTTGTCTACCGTTTTCACGTAGCTTTCCCAATAAGGCAAATCAATATTGTGATGCTCAAGCGCCAAAACATTCTGCGTAGCGGCAGCGCAATGCACATTGGCCATAAAGGCCACCGGTGTACCGGCAAAGTGCATAGCCATGGCAACGCCATGTTCTTCCGCGTAATCGCCTATCTTCTTGGTTTCGAGCAACCCACCCGACGATGAAAGGTCAGGGTGGATGATATCAACCGCGTGATTGTCGACCAATTTAATGAATTCTTCTTTAAGATAGATATCTTCACCTGTAACTGTTGGTGTTTCAATAGCGGTGGTTATCTCTTTCCACTGCTGGGTGAACTCCCAGGGCACCATATCTTCCATCCAGGCCAGGCGGTATGGTTCCAGCTTTTTGGCCAGCCTGATGGAGTTATTGATATCAAAATGCCCAAAATGGTCTGACGATAGCGGGACATCATACCCCACCGCGCTGCGCACCTTATCAACATATTTGGCTATTTCATCCAAACCCTTCTCGGTTATCTGTATCTGTGTAAAAGGGTGTTTGGTATTACCCAACGACATTGGCTTATCATTCCACTGGCTGCCTTTCCAAAAACCGGAGTTAACAGTGGTACCGGGAATATCCTTGATCAGCTCAATACCCAGGTCCATTTTTAACCAGGTGTAACCTTTGGTCACCAGCCTATCCTTTACTTTGGCGCTAAAAACGGTCATGTCTTCTTCTTCCGGGGTATCGGCATAAAGCCTTACGGTATCACGGTATTTACCGCCAAGCAATTGGTAAGCGGGTACGTTGTAAGCCTTACCCGCCAGATCCCAAAGGGCCATTTCAACCGCGCAAACACCGCCCGCCTGCCTGCCATGAAAACCAAATTGCTTAATGGCCTTGAACACCATCTCCACACTGCATGGGTTCATGCCTAAAATGCGGCTTTTCAGCAACAAGGCATAGCGTGGGTCGGCACCATCGCGCACCTCGCCCAGGCCATAAATACCCTGGTTAGTTTCAATGCGGATAATGGGGCAGCGGCCTACTGTGGTCATGGGCACGATGTACCGCATATCGGTTATCTTTAGTTCTGATGGGGAGCTGTTGCGGTTAACTTTTGAGGTTGATTGCGCCAGCGTATCCTCGGTTGATGAGAACAACATACCACCCAGCGCTAAACCACCGCCTAATGCCGATTTCTTTAAAAAATCGCGCCGGGCCGAGCCCTTGGTTTCCTCCGGCTTATTTGGCGTAAGTGATTCCCTTGATTGTTTATCTAATTGCTTGCCGTTAGCTAACAGCTTGAGTAATTCGTTTTTCATATCATTATTTAGGTTTGATTTATTACCAGGTACGGTTCTTCATGTAATCGTCGAGTTGTTTGCGGGTCATGGGCAGTTTGCCGGGGTAGCTGTTAAGCCATTTGATGAAATCGTTTTTGATCTCCTCTGTCCATTGGCTGTCAATTTGTCCGGGGGTGTATTTGCCTTCGCGCAGGCGTTGATGGCCGTATTCATCGCGCAGCACAATAAATTCGGCGGTAATAACGGCTTCATCAGCCAGCGAGGCAGGGATAAAAAGTGTACCACCACGCTTGGCCAACACCACATCGCCGGGCAAAACAGTTGCCCGCCCTATGCGGATGGGCACGTTGATACCCGCCAGCATTACCTGTTGCAGGTACGATGGATCGACCGCCTTTATCCAGCCGTTAAAGCCCTTGATCTCATTTAACCCTTCCAGATCGCGCACCGAGCCGTAGAACACCACCCCGCGTTTGGTTTTGGCGTATATGGAGTTGCCCAGGTTATCGCCTATCAGCGTACCATCAACTACCTTGTTAAAGCCATCGGCTACGTATACATCACCATTCTTAAGCACATCAATAGGCCATGAGTTGGTTGGCCCAACACGGCCTTCGGTTTTGCCTTTATCCTTGATCACCTTATCTACATCGGGGCGCAAGGGCATGTACTGGGCTGTTACCGCACGGCCAACCATTACGCTATCGGGGTGCAGTATCATCCAATCGCCCTCAAACTGGTTTTGGTAGCCCTTGCCGCGCAAAAAGCCCCAAACATCCTCAATACCTACATTCTTGAATCGCTCCAGCACATCGTCAGATACCTTTGGCCGGCCATCAGCTGTGCGTTCGCCTTTCCAGTCGGCGGTAAGCAGTTTTATTTGATCGGGTGTGAGGGTTACCTGCTGAGCCTTTAAGTGCAGCGTTGCCAATAGCAACGCTGCAAATATTATCGTCCTTTTCATCATAATGCCGGTGTTATTGTATGTCCCAAAAAACACGTGTAGCTAAATTATCGGGACCGTTATGCGCAATGGCAGCCTGGTAATTGGTAGCATTTACCGTTTGCTCGCGTAGCGGATAGGTAAGCCTGCGGATGAACGCCCCTTGTACCGATGCATCAGCCGTTGGGTATGGGTTTGGTGTTAACACCGGGAAACCACTACGCCTAAAGTTGGCCCAGGCCTCGTTTCCATTCAAAAATGATGATATCCAGTATTGTGTATTGATTTGCTGCAAGGCGGTAGCCGGGTTAAACGGATTGGCCAGCAGGTAAGCATTCTGATCGGCTGTGCTGATGGTTGCCGTAGCATCATACTGCGCAAGCTGATCCATGTGGGCCTTTACAGCATTCTCGTACAAGGTGGCCACGGTACCGGTTGCCCAGCCGCGCTGCACAGCCTCGGCTAACAACAGTGATGTTTGCGAGTAGGTTACATAAAATTCCGGGATATCAATTTTACCCAGCGTACGGCGGTTAACCTGCGAGTAAGCATACCCCGCCCCCAACCTGCCCGGAAAGCCCGGCGCGGTGCTGATGGTCGACTCATTATAACCAAATGGCATCCCTTCCTGATCGGCGGGGTTGGTATTCTCGGTACCTACCGTAGCCAGCGGATTGGCAGGCATAGCATACTTAACCGCTATAACACGCAGGCGCGGGTCTTCAGTATCCTGCAAATACTCCACAAAAGGTGCACCCAGGTAAATATTACCACGCTCGGTAGCCTGAAACCAGCTGCCTGTAGGGCTATTAAAGGTACTATTGAACTGTATAAAAGCATTATCAGCATTTGACTGCATCAGGCCGCCGTTTACCGCTATGGTAACATATTGCTGTGCCTTATTAGCATCCAGCTTGCTGTAACGCATGGCAGCACGCAGCAGCAGTGAGTTGCCCAGCTTTTTCCATTTGGCAATATCGCCTTTATAAAACAGGTCGCCCGCCTCAATGGCTTTTGATGCATCGAGGGCTTTGGTGGCCTCGTTAAGCTCTTTCAGTATATCGGTATAAATATCCTGCTGGTTATCATATTTAGGCAAGTTTATGCCATCAATATAACCCCGGCCAGCCTCGCTGTAAGGCACATCGCCATAGGTATCAACCAGTATCATAAATATATACGCCCTAAAAATGCGGGCCATGTTATACAGGTTGCTACGCAGTGGCTGATCCTTTAACTGATCGAGCACGGTGGTTAGTAACACTACCGGGCCTGTTACCGCGCCACCGGTATTGCTGGTACTGCGGTACAAATAATTAAAGGTGATGCTGGCATTAGGGTCATAACTTACGTTGTGGTTGCCGCCCTCTAACACCCCTGTATTGGGTGTAACCAGTTGCTGCACTATCATGGGTTGATAGTAGTAGTTGGGCAACGCGGCGCTGAATTCGGCATTGGAGAACAGGTAAGCCGGATCAAGATTGGATGGCAATACCGGGTTTACGTTGATCTCCTCAAAATTCTTTTTACAGGCACCAAGCGTTATCATGGTTGCCAGCAGGGTAATAATATATTTCTTTTTCATGATGATTTCGGGATAGTTAGAGTTTAACATTTACGTTGATACCATAGCTGCGCGTGGTTGGCAGCGTGTGCGATTCGATGCCTTGCAGGTTATCAGACGCCGAAACGCTGGCCTGCGGATCGAGGTTATCAATGTATTTCTTGATCATCAGCACGTTGTTAACCAGCAACGATACATTCAGGCCTTTAACAAAGGTTTTTTTCATGTATTTGCTGAAATCGTACCCTACTGATAAGGAACGCCACCTTACAAATGCCGCGTTATAAATAAATGGTGTGGCTATGTTTGTGGTGCGATAGTTTGAGTAAAAAGTTTCGGCCTCAACGGCGGTGGTATTAGGTGTGCCATCAGGATTTACGCCATCAAACACAACACCTCCTTCACGACCGACCAATGATTGTTTTGATAAACCCTCGCGCAAAAAGTTAAGGTTCGAGTTTGACATCAGCGTGGCACCGGCCTTAAAATCAACCTGTGTAAATACGCGGAAGCCCTTGTAGCGGAAGGTATTTGTCCAGCCGCCTACCCATTTAGGTATGGCGCTGCCAAAGGTGGTCAGGTCACCACGCTGAGGTAGGCCGTTTATGGTAACTATACGACCCTGTGCATCGCGGCGGTAATCAAAGCCACGCAGTGATGCCAGCGGCAAACCTATCTCGTGCGATACGGTACCGAAAAACTCGCCGGTGCCCACGTCAACACGCGCCTGCCCGTTTGCCAGTTCCATTACCTTTGATGCATTGTACGATCCATTAAAGGCGGTTTCCCAGTTAAAGCCTTCCTTTTTTATCGGCACAATGGTCAGCAAGGCTTCAACGCCACGGTTACGCAGCTTACCAATATTCACCTTGGTTGAGTTAAAGCCTGATGCTACCGAAACATCTACGTTCAATATCTCATCTACGGTATTCTTTTCATAGACAGACATATCCAGATTCAGACGGCTGTTAAACGTTCTTATCTCTAAACCGGCCTCTTTTTCCTTCACCTTCAACGGGCGCAAGCCTGAATTCGGACTAACATCACTATTTATAGAACCCAGCGCCGTGCCGCCAAACGGATTAGAGTTAAGCGAGTAATACAACGTATTGGCATACGGGTCGGTATCGCCACCCACCTCGGCGTAGGCTACACGTACCTTACCATAATCAATCCACGATGGCATGCGTATAGCATCGCTAAACACAAAGCTGGCGCTTACTGATGGATAGAGGTAGCTGTTGGAGTTGATATTAAGGGTTGAGAACCAATCGTTACGGGCGGTTGCGGTTATGTACAAAAAGTTTTTGTACGATACCTCGAACGATCCATAAACCGAGTTAACCCGCTTTTCAAAATAACTGTAGTTCGGGTTTTTAACCTGCCCGTTGCTGATAGTGTACAGATCGCGCACAAAGAAGTTGGTAACCGCTGTACCCATTACATCGCTTACCTGTTTCATGGCGTTGCCACCCAGGGTAAGGTCAAAGCCAAAGTCTTTAACTTTTTTGTTGGCACCGATCAGGAAATCCATATTACGCTCCCTGAAGGTGGTTACATCCTGGTAGTAATAGCCATTAAAGCCCGTTGTTACCGCGCCTATAGAGCGGGTACCTGTAGGGCGGTTATAATTGTACGGGCGGGTAAAGTAATCCTGCCCTATACGAGCCTGCAAGTACAACCAATCGGTAAACTGGTAACGCAGCGAGGCGTTACCGAAAATACGGTCGCGGCGCACATTCTCAAACCTTTGCAGGGCCACCCAGTAAGGGTTGTTACGGTTGGTGAAGCGTGATAGCGGCATCTCGTTACCGTTGGCATCCTTGTAATTCTTCAGCCAATCGGTATTAATGCTGTTGGCCAACGTATAAATGGTGGTGTTGGCGTTCATATCCTGAATACCTATTTGAGGCGGATTGTGGTTATACTCGTTAGAGTAGTTGGCGTTTAATTGCAAACTAAGCTTTGGCGTAACCTTATAATTAAGGCCAAGGTTGAGTATCTTTTTATGGTAATCAGAATTAGGCATAATGGCATTCGCATCGTTATTAGCGAACGATAAGCGGAAGCTTCCCTTTTCGCTACCACCTGATATGGCTACCGAATTGGAGAAGTTGCGGCCGGTACGATAAAACCTTGATATACGATCCTTATGCGGCGAGTAAGGTTGCATAGATCCATCGAACTGGATGGTTGGCACGCCATCAAAGCGTTCGCCAAAGGCATGTACACCAAATGTTTGTGCTTCGGCAAGGGTGGTTTGGCGTTTGCCGTATTCACCCTGACCGTACTCGTATTGAAAATCGGTATAATCCAGCGCCTGGTCGGCCTGATAGTTGGAGTTTAGTTCGATACCTATACCCTGTGTTTTACTGCCCGATTTGGTAGTGATAATAATTGCGCCATCCTTTGCACGGAAACCGTACAGCGCGGCAGCGGCAGCACCTTTCAGTACCGTCATTGATTCGATATCGTCCTGGTTTATACTTTGCAAACCGTCGCCCTGGTCAGACGAGCCGCCGGTTACGTTGCCCGCGCCATTGCCCGCGAAACCACCTGCCGAAACAGAGGTATTGTTGATAGGAATACCGTTAACAATAATTAATGGTGAGTTATTACCGCCAAAGGATGACTGCCCCCTGATGCGGATCTTGGTTGACCCACCCGGGCCACCGGCAGGCGGCGTAACGTTTACACCCGCTATTTTACCCTCGAGGCTGTTACCTACGTTGGTGGTACGGTTAACCGTAAGCAGATCGGTATTTACGGTAGCGGTTGAGTAGCCCAGCTTTTTTGATTCGCGCTTAATGCCGAGGGCGGTAACAACAATATCGCTTAGCTGGTTGCTGTTCTCCTCCAAAACAATGTTGAGCACATTGCCTGCCCCTACGGGTATTTCTTTAGTAGCGAAACCGATGTACGATATTTGCAGTATGGCCGATCGGTTAGGCACACGCAGGGTATACTTGCCGCTGGCATCGGTTACGGCACCGGTTGTGGTGTTCTTTATCCGTACGGATACCCCTGCAAGTATTTCGCCCTTGTCGGTTTTTACGGTGCCGGTAATTTGCACCGCCTCCTGCGCGTAAACTTGCAGGCAGCAAAGGCACATAAATGCCAGCAGCCATGCAATTGGTTTGTAAAATTTCAGGTTCATATTATTGAGGTTATTATTGGTTTCAATCGATTTCATACAATAAATCATTAATTGTACAGCACCCCTAAAGGGCCACTCAAAAAAGCTTAATTAAAAATTTATTCTACCTGGTTTATAATTGGGGCAATTGTAAGGCCCGGTGCTTATCCGCAAAACAGAATGGAAAAGCATGAAGCAAATAAAGGCATTAACTAAGTCACCAAAATTCATTATCATAGCATTTTGATGTAATATATTAACCTGAAAACATGCACTTTATCAATTAAAACACAATAGCCCTAAAACAGCAAAGGCACCCCTATCGGAGTGCCCTTGCATATATAAAAGCAGCGAGTATTAACAAGAAGTGTTAGGGTACTTTATACGCTTGCCGTGCTAATAAGATCCATTGTTTTTGCTGTTTTTTCCAAATTAATAATATTCCGAGCTTAACTGTGCCCGGTTTGCCGCCATCAAGTATCTCGCCGTTTAATATATGCCTTACTATGGCAACATCCTTGGCAATGGTTATGGTTTGGTTGCTTGTTTTAATACTCGTAAAGTCAGATGCGCCGCTGGTCAGGGCCTCAATAAAGGCGGCCTTATCCTCTACCTTACCGCTGGAATGGCCAAAACTGAGTTGAGGCGCGGTGAGTTTGCTTAGCGTGATTTTGTTGGCATCAACCACCGCTTTATACAGGGTATCAACAGCATCGGCAACCTGCTTTTCGGCTGCTGTTTGGGCAAAACCGGTGGCAGGCATTGCCAGCGCGAAAAAACTTATCAGTATAAAAAAACAGTGTTTTATCTTCATCATGTATTCTCCTTTAGTTCAGTTTATACGCCACTACCGAATTACCAAAAAACGTGGGCACGTAAATTATCCTCTTTTTAGGGTCGTAGCCAATATCGGCAGTTTTACTTTTACTTTCATGCGTATCCAGCAAAATTTGCTTTTTACCATCAGGAGTAACATAATACAGGTAACCTACCCAGGCCGTTATCAGCAAGTCGCCGTTGCCAACGGGTTCAATACCATCGCCGCCATGTTCAAGGTCGCAAATTTTGGTCAGCTTTTTATCCGGACCGGCCTTGTATGCCGCTTCGGAGGTGAGCACATACAGATCGTTACCGATGCTTTTTACACCGTTAACGCCCTTTAAATTCTCCAGGTAAACCTCCTGCTTATCGCCCTCAAAGCGAAACACACGGGCATTTTTAGGGTCGGATACATAGATCACACCTTTGGGATCAATACTCACATCATTCAGTCCGGCATTTTCATCGATCAGCTTTTTGTTAACCTTGCCCGTTTTCAGATCTACCGATACCAATTCGCTCAGATCAGCCACATACAGGGTATTCTTGTAAATGCCCATGCCTTTTGGCGCGTTAAGGCCGGTTACCCAGGCGGTATCTATCACCTTTCCTTCCGGCGATACTTTGGCAATGCCGCCTATACCATCTTTTTCGTTACCGTTAATAAGCGATACATACAGTACCTTACCGGCAGGCAATACCGATTCGGGCGTGGCCAGCACGCTATCAGTTTGCCAAATTTTTTGTACGGAGTGTTGCGCGAATACGCCAAATGGCAGCATCAGCAATAGCAGGGAAGCGGTTATCTTCATCATTAAGGCAGATTTTTGGTTTGATGTAAAGCTACAACACAGTTTTAATACTATTTGTTGCCAAAACATACAAACTATCAACAGGTTAATATAGCACACAAATTGGTTAACTTATCCAAATACCCTGCCGTGCTTAACAAAACCTTTACATGGCATACCCTCCATCATTAAAACAAAAAGCGGATATTGCCCGGCTTATGAAGCACTTACTTACTGCACTGCTAAGCTGCACTTTATTAGCAGCATCGGCTCAAAATAAAATTGATCTGCAAGCCCACCGTGGCGGCCGTTCGCTAATGCCCGAAAACTCTATAGAAGCCATGCTGCACGCCGTTGATCTTGGCTCGCGCACGCTGGAGCTGGATGTAGTAATATCAAAGGACGGGCAGGTTGTGGTATCGCACGATACGTATATGAATGCCGATTTTATGCTGAAACCCGATGGCAGCGAGATAACTAAAGATGAGCAGAAAAGCCTGTTGCTATACACTATGCCTTATGATAGCATTCGCAAATATGATGGCGGCAGCAAAGTGCACCCCGGTTTTACCGCGCAAAAAAAGATGCGTACCTACAAGCCCCTGCTTGCCGAAATGATTGATAGCGTTGAGCGTTACGTAAAGCAAAAACACCTTAAACCCATCAATTATAACATCGAAATAAAATGCTCGCCCAAAGGCGATAATGTGGAGCACCCTACGCCGGATGTAATGGCCGATAAGGTAATGGCCCTGCTTAAACAAAAACGCATTTTAAAACGCTGCAACATACAATCGTTTGATGAGCGCCCGCTGCAATACCTGCACACCAAATACCCGAAGGTGGTGCTGGCGTATTTGATATCGAACAAAAAATCGCTAAAAGAAAATCTGGATAAGCTGGGCTTTCAGCCGCAGATCATCAGCCCGGAATATAAACAGATAGATGCCACCTTTGTGAACGACGCGCACGAGGCCGGCCTTAAAGTAATACCCTGGACGGTAAACGATGCCGAAGGCATGAAACAGTTAGCCGCCATGAAGGTAGATGGCATTATATCCGACAATCCGGACATATTGGTGGAACTGTTCGGCAGTTATCAAAATAAATAAGCTTCCCCTCGTATAAAACAACAAGCCCCGCTACTATACGGGGCATTGCTGACTTTTTTTAATTATTGTTTTGCAAGGTAGATGCTGATCAGTTCCTGGTCGGCTGTGTATTGTTTTTGGTTAACCATTACCACCAGTATTTTATTTAGCGCTTTTTGCACGCGCTTATCGCTAAGCTTTATTTTGCTGTTCACCGTTTCCTGGTACACCAGGTGGTTGGCATCATTATAAAACTTAACCGTGTTTAGCTTTGGGGTTTTAACATTGCTTTCAATAACCCAGTAGCCTTGTAGTGAGTCGGTAGTAGCTTTTGCTACGCTTTGGGTAAAGGCCATAACTGTTAAGGCCATTACAAGTATCATTTTTTTCATAACTGTGATGTATTTAAATTATGCATCAAAAGTATTTGCCCGCTACTCCTTAATAAAACAGTTACGATACTCGTGGCTTGAACAACCACAGGCTACCTAAAAACCATTGCTAATGCCGTTTAACCGTTTTTAATCACGCTTGATGTACCGAAACATGCTGTTCGTCATGCTTAACTTGCATTTCGTCGGCTATTCATCTATCAATCAAATATTTGCTATAATTTAGTATATGGCAAAGGGCATAAACATACAGGGCATTGCAAATAACCGGGTGGCGCAGCATGTGGTGTTTTGGCTTGTTGTATGGTTATTTTATTTGCTGATGTACTCGTTTAAAAGTACCTGGCAAATAGCGCTGCACAACAACGTATTTTTTATGCCGTTGCACATTGGGCTGTTTTATGCCATTGGCTACTGGCTAATTCCCCGTTACCTGCTAACAGGCAAATACGTACAGTTCGGGTTGATGCTGTTGCTTACCAATTTGGTATTGGGCATGGCATCGCGGTTGGTTGATATTTATATCGCCTTCCCCTACCTGGCACGGCATTTTTTAGGCAAGTTTCATGACCCGTATGATGGCCATTCTGTTGGGTATTTGCTTACCAATCCGGTATATTTTTTCAATGCATTTAAAAGCCTTAACCTGGTGGCCTGGTTTGGCATCGGTGTAAAGTACTTTAAAATGTGGCACGAGCGTAAACAAGCCGCCCTTAAAGCCGAGCTGGATGCACTGAAAGGACAACTGCACCCGCATTTTTTGTTCAACACTTTGAATAATTTGTATTCGCTTACGTTGCAAAACTCGCCTAAATCATCAAACACGGTATTGGGCCTGTCGGAGATGCTACGATACATGCTGTACGAGTGTAATACCGACCTGGTGCCACTCACCAACGAGGTACGTATGCTGAAACACTATACCGAACTGGAAAAGCTGCGCTATGAGGAACGGCTCGACCTGACCTTTAACATTACCGGCGACCTGAACGGCTTGTACATTGCCCCCCTCTTGCTACTCCCCTTTATTGAAAATACTTTTAAGCACGGCGCCAGCGAAAAGCTTGGCCACAACTGGATCAACATCAATTTATCGGTTATTGGTAACGTATTGAAAATTAAAGCGTCTAATAGTAAACCGGAACAGGTTACCGATGATGCCGATAAACACTTTGGCAACATTGGCCTGCAAAATGTACAAAAGCGACTGGAGCTTTTATACCCGCAGCAGCATAGCCTTAAAATTCTGGATGATGATGAAGCTTTTTTAATTGTGCTTGAACTGAGGCTTACCCGCCGCGAACAGGCCTTACCTACCGCCAAACCACATGAAGATACGTACACTTATAGTTGATGATGAACCGCTGGCCATTGAGATAATAAGCAGTTACCTCGAAAATTTTAGCGATGTAGAGATAGCCGGCAAGTGCGGCAATGCTATACAGGCATTCCAGCTGTTGCAACAAAAACCGGTAGACCTGATGTTTCTGGACATCAAGATGCCCGGCCTTAACGGTACCGATTTTTTGCGTAGCCTTAAAAATCGACCTAAAACCATATTTACCACCGCCTACAGCGAGTACGCGTTGGAAGGTTTTGATCTTGACGCGGTTGATTACCTGATGAAACCCATATCGTTCGATCGTTTTTTGCGGGCGATGGATAAAGTATACCAGCTGTATGATAACCGCGCCACTACACGTATTGCCCACGAAACACCGGTTGGCGATCAGGAAGCGTTTTTGTACATTAAGGTTGACCGCAAAACCATCAAACTCAACATCAACGCCATTTTATGGATAGAGAGCATACGCGATTATGTAAAGGTGGTTACTGCCGATCAGGTGTACATCAGCAAGCAAAAAATTAGTTTTTTAGAGGAGATGCTACCCGACAGGCATTTTGTGCGCATACACCGGTCGTTCATAGTATCGCTATCAAAAATCAATTCGTTTTATGCCTACAGCCTCGAAATTAACGGCCACGAATTACCCATTGGCCGCAATTACAAGCAGGATGTACAAAAGAAATTAAAGACAGAGCAGTTGTTTTTTAACTGAAAAAGCCCGGCATAACCGGGCTTCAAGTCAGTTCTAAACTTTCTTATCTCCTTTCATCAAACACCTGGAATTCGGCTATTGATGGGGCGTCTTTGTAGCCCTCTATCTGGATGCGTACTTTGCTGCCCCAAACACGATCAAAACGGTGAAGTTTTACACGCTCGCTATTGTCACCGCTGAATATTTGTTTCCAGGCAGCTCCATCCCAGTATTGCAGTTTGTATTTGCTGATGTTGGCCTTTGACTCGAACACTACAATTGTGTTAAAGCTTTTATCCTTTTTAAAATCAATCTCGAACCAAGGCTCCTTAACGCGCGGGTTTGACTGCCATGATGAATGGTAATCATCATCATTAGCAAAATCCATAATGTTCATATCATCGCTCCAGCTTGAGTTTGATGGCGCATTTTTGGCAATGTTGCTGGCTATGATCGGGTCCTCCAATGGCGATAGCTTAGTGGTAGCACCTTCGTTTTTCCAAAGCTTGCCTACTTCTTTCAGGCTGGCCAGGGCGTTATCGTCAATCAAACCATCTCGGTTGGGCGCTACGTTGAGGATAAAGTTACAGCTGGCCTCGTTTAACGGCTTTATCAGCTCGTTAACTATTTTTTGCGGCTCGCGCACCGGCACGGTCGGGAAATCTTCTTTCCAAAACCAGGCGCTGTTGATAGGCAAACAAGCCAGGGTTGGCATACGCTTAACGTCTTTTGACATACGCTGCCCTGCACCCATCTCGTAGGTTTTGATATCGGTATAATACAAACCATCACCCGGATATTTAGCTCCGTTCAAATCCATCACCAAACAATCAGGCTGTAGTTTCTTGATCAGGTTATAGATATCCTCAAACGGCACATCATCATATGATATACGCGACCACGGAGCATCCCAACCATCAATAATCAGCGCTTCTATCTTACCGTATTTGGTCAGCAACTCGGTAAGCTGGGTTTTGATCATCTCAATATCTTCGGGCTCTATCTGGTGAGGGCGAATCTTGTGGTGGGTATCTAAAATAGAGTAGTACAGCATTACCTTCAATCCGTTGGCGCGGAAAGCATCAACAAACTGCTTTACCACATCCTTTTTGTACGGACTGTTCATTACGCTGTAATCGGTACTCTTGGTATCCCAAATACAAAAGCCGCTATGGTGCTTGGTAGTTAAACAGCCATAGCTCATATTAGCCGATTTAGCGGCCTTAGCCCATTGGTCGGCGTTTAGTTTTTTAGGGTTGAATAATGCCGGAGAAGCTTCCGGGTCGGGCCAGTCGGCATTCCAATAGGTTGGCATGTTAAAGTGGATGAACATACCAAAACGCAGATCAACAAACTGTTGCTGCAACTGGTTAAGATTGTTGGCTTTAGTAGTGGCCGTTTGCGCGCGCAGCACAACAGGCAGCATCAGCACAAATAAAAGTGTGAAAATGGATTTAACTTTGGTGTATCGCATTTTTTAGTAAAGGTTAATAAAAACCTAAAGTACCTCAAATTGCGCACTGCACCATTAAGTATTTTTGGCAAATTGATAAACCCTTTTACCACAACTTGCCAATATATGTAAAAGCCCTCCCCCTCGGGGTGGGTTGGGAGGGGTTTATTTGCTAAACGGCGGCCTGCCGGTCAATTGCTTATACAGCGGCAGATCGTCGCGCTGTTGTGCCGGCAAATGGAATTTTTTGCAGTAATATACTTGTAAATGCAATTCATCAACCCCGTTACGCATAATGGCAATATCAGGCAATTGCTCTACCGAATCAAAAAATGGCTTAACATCATTATCCACATTTACCTGGTGGCGCTGGCCTATTACCACGCAATCGTACCCTAACAATTTGTTCGGGTCTACAAGGAAAGCCATATTACGTGGATCATTATTAAAGCAGATGATATCCTTTTTGCCTTTTAGCGCCCAGTCAACCTTGCCGGTTAACCACCAGCGTGGGGCACCTGCAAACAAATGGTCGTTATTGAACCAGCCCTCTTTTTCAAAGCGCTTGTAAATATCGTCGTAATCAATACCCTGAATAGTTGGGTCATCAGTATCACCGGCCAGGCCTACTACCCATTTAGGGCCGTAGCTTTGCCAAAAACCGGTAACCATGTGCAAGCTAAGCACCGTAATTACAATCACCGTAAAGCCGGTTGAAAAGCGCAGCCAGCGGCGTGTAGAGCGGGCTTGTTCTACCGCGCCATTCAGTTTTTTATCGATAACATAACCCAGCGGCATAAACAGCATCATGTAACCCGGAGCCTGCCAATGGAAATGATATTGCAAATCGGCCCACAGGGTTACCACGGTAAAAAATACAATAGGTAATACCGAAGTCCAGAAAACGAAGCTGTAGGCTATGGATGTATTACGATCCTTATACGAGCGGATGAACTGACCGATAACGGGTACCCAAACCCAAGGCAGCAGCCACAAGGCCTGCCCGCCAATGCTGCGCAAAAACCACTCGGGATGCAGCTGGAATTTACCGCCATCGCCCGCGCGTGAACCCTGGAACACGAATGATGCCCAGTCGTTTTTATAGTTCCACCAAATAACCGGGAAAGCGATGATCAGCGTTAACAACACCGCCAGATAAGGCCCCGGATGGCGTAGCCAGTGGCGCTGATCTTTATTAGCCACCACAAATAAAAACACCCCCGCGAACAGGAACAGCACATGGTATTTGCTCAGCGTAGCCAACCCCATCAGTACCCCTATCCAAAGCCAGCCCATATACGCGTTGCTCGATAGGGCTTCGGCCTGGTTTATACCCATTACCCGGACTATATAGTATGCCGCCGCCATCCAAAAGAACATCAACGGCGCATCGGGCTGAAACCAGCAGGCAATGGCCACGGTAAATACCGCGCTTAAATTCATGATGGCTACCGCCCAAAAGCCTGCCTTGGCATTAAACAATTTTCGCGATAGCAAAAACAAGAACCAGCTTGTACCCGCGAACAATATAACCGCCGGGAAACGCAGCGCGAAAGTGCTCAGTCCTAATACCTTTATGCTTAACCAGCTTAGCCAAAAAAACAAGGGCGGTTGGTCAAAGTAACTCATTTCGAGCGTTAGCGCGCCACGAAAATAGTATGATTCGCCGATGCCTAAACCGGTGTAGGCGGCAATCAGTATACGTACAACAAAGGTTATGGCTATCAACACTAAGGTGTACCGCGCGGCATTCTGTTCAGTAAGCTTTTTCATGTATGTGAGGAGCAATGGGTGTGATGGTGTCCTGCTGTTTTAAACTGCAATATTAGCAACTTAATGTTAAACTAAATGTAAAATAACCGGGTTACCCGCATGTATTTAACATCAACATTAAAAAAAAATTAAATTAGCGGGTGATAGTTGGCCGGCCAATTACACATCATAATAAAAAGCGATAATATGGCAGCGTTTAATAACACAGCTCAAAAACGGGAACAGCTTTTTAGTAAGCTGTATCAAAACGCCTTTCCGGCGGTGGCCGCCTATGTAAGCAAAATGGGCGGCAGTTTTGATGAGGCTAAGGATGTTTTTCAGGATGCGCTTATAGCTTATTATGAAAAAGTATTGGTGAACAATACCGCTATCCACAATACCGAAAACGGTTACCTGTTTGGCACCGCCCGCAACCTGTGGCTGCAACGCTATCGTAACAAAAGCAAACAATTGCCTTTGGATGGCTACGGTGATGATGTTACCGATGATGAGGAAGCCGCACCATCTGCAAACAAGCTATTGGCTTACCTGGCCACAGCCGGTAAAAAGTGTATGGATATGCTAAAGGCTTTTTATTACGATAAGTTAGATACGGAGGAGATTGCCACAGCGTTCGGCTACTCGGGTGTACGCTCGGCAACAGTACAAAAATATAAGTGCCTTGAAAAAGTGCGTAATACCGTTAAACAACAATCATTACAGTATGCGGACTTCATTGAATAATATAAAACTGGCCGAGGACTACCTTAACAAACAGCTGCCAACCGGCGATAAGCTGTTGTTTGAAGCCCGCATGCTGCTGGACCATGATATGCTTACCAATGTAAAAGCCCAACGCCACGCCGTTGAACTGGTTAAACAATACAGCCGCGAGCAATTACGTACCGAGATTGAGGCTGTACACCAAACGCTTTTTAATAATAAACAGCACCGTACGTTTGCCCAACGGGTGTTGAGCTTTTTTAGATAATTACCCACACCCAAACAAAATCCTTTGTCATTTCGAACAAGGTACGAGGAGAAATCTGTCGCCGGACTATGAACGCAGACAGATTTCTCGCTACCGCTCGAAATGACAGGAATTACTAACACAGTTTAAAAAAACACAACTTTATGAATTACACTAACGAGTTCCGCAGTTATGCGGTGGGGCATCGCCGTGCCCAAAGTTTGGGGGTTGATGCTTACATTAACCATATTAACACCATGCAGTTACCTATGGCTACCACTCCTTATATTATGGAGGAGCGCCAGCTGAATGTTGCGCAAATGGACGTTTTTTCGCGCCTGATGATGGATCGTATCATCTTTCTGGGGTCGGCTATTGACGATCAGATCGCTAATATTATACAGGCGCAATTGCTGTTTCTGCAATCAACCGATACCAAGCGCGATATACAGCTGTATATTAATTCGCCGGGCGGTTCGGTTTATGCCGGATTGGGTATTTATGATACCATGCACTTTATAGCGCCCGATGTGGCTACCATTTGTACCGGTATGGCGGCATCCATGTCGGCCATATTGCTATGCTCGGGCGCGCCTGGTAAGCGTGCTGCACTGAAGCATTCGCGGGTAATGTTGCACCAGCCATCGGGCGGGGTACAGGGTACACAGGCCGATATTGAAATAACCGCACGCGAAATAGCCAAGATCAAAAAAGACCTGTACACCATTGTTGCTAATCACAGCGGCCAAACCTACGACAAAGTGCACCAGGTATCAGACCGCGACTACTGGATGATAGCCCAGGAAGCCAAAGAGTTTGGCGTTATTGATGAGATTTTGGGCGAGGGTAAATAACACCGGTATTCCATTATATTTGGTTACCCGAATATGAAGAATGCCCTTACCATATGTACGCTGATATTTTGCTGGCTTTGCCTGTCGTGCAATAATTACGGCGGGCAAACAACCGGCACTAATAAGCCCGATTCTGTCAGGTTAACCAACATAGCCTTTAATGGTCCTGCCAAAAGCATACATGTATTTGTAGCCCTGTGCGATAATAAATACCAGGGCATTGTACCCGTGCCCGAAAAGATAGGCAATGGCGATGATATGAATAACAACCTGTATTGGGGTGGTATTTACGGCGTGCGATCATTCTTTAGCCGCAGTAAGGAGTGGAAGTTGGTTAAACAGTACGGTATAGATTCGGTACGGCTTGAGCGACTGGTTTATCGCCATACATCAAAAAATGTATACCTGGTGGCCGATGCCTATCGTGGCAGGAATATTAAGGAATGCACTATTGATTTGTTAAACTCGTGCGCCGTTAAATTGGCTGATACCATCAATGTAAAAGGCGCTACAATAGGTATAAATGGTAATGCCCGGCTGCTGGCCTACATTGGCCATGATGGGTTGATGGATTTTTCGCTGCCTGATGATTTCATCAACAAAACCAAACAAAAACGTGATGCTATCATTTTGGCTTGCTTCAGCAAAAAGAATTTCGCCTTTTACCTGGATGGAGCAAAAGCGAACAACACCCTGCTAACAACCGGCCTGATGTGCCCCGAAGCTTATACCTTGCACAATGCGCTATCGGCCTTTGTAAACAATGAGCGTGATTGGGCAAGCGTGCAGGGAAACGCGGCCAAAGCCTATGCGCAATACCAGCACTGCTCCTTAAAATTCGCGAACCAACTATTGGTAACAGGCTTAAAATAAGAGCCGGATGCGATAAAATGGCACCATACTTGTTATTATCTATATAACAAATACATATTACCATGAATGTACTTAAATTTATTGCAATAGGTGCAGCTGTAGCTTATGGTGTAAGCTACCTTACCAAACGTGATGCCAACGGGCACTCCATAGTCGATGATGTTTTGGATAAGGCGCCCGATTGGGCCAATAATCTAAAAAAATATGGCCAGGATGCCCTCGCGAAAGTTAAAGTAAAGGCATAAGTAAGCGTCATTATAAAAACAAACAAGCCCCGGAATTATCCGGGGCTTGTTTGTTTTTATACTTTTTATTTTGCTGATACCGAGAATGGTTTATCATTCTCACTCACCCCTCTTGATGTATTGGGTTTGCTATCCATCGATAGGTTGAATGTGCCGCCCTTCATCATATCGCCATAAGTAATATAATTTTGCGGATGATCAGCACCGTTCAGTTTAGCTGATTGGATGTACACATTGGCCTGGCTGTTGTTGGTAGCATCGATCACGAATTTCTTACCATTTTCGAGCGTGATAGTAGCCTTTTTGAATACCGGGCTACCTACTACGTACTGATCGGTACCGGGGCAAACGCTGTATAATCCTAAAGCGCTCAATACGTACCATGATGATGTTTGACCCTGATCCTCGTCGCCGGGATAACCATCCTCGGTAGCATTATACAGCTTGCTCATGATGTTGCGCAGGTGATATTGCGATTTCCACGGCTGGCCGGCATAGTTATACAGGTAGGCCATGTGTTGTATAGGCTGATTGCCATGCGCGTACTGCCCCATATTGATCATCGCCATCTCGGTCATCTCATGTATCGGGCCGCCGTAGGTACCTACCTTGAATTTGTTGGGTTCGCTAAATACCGAATCGAGCTTGGCTACAAACTTCTGGTCGCTGCCGATGAGGCCGGTCAGGCCCTTAATATCATGAAAAACCGACCATACCCAATGCCACGGCGCACCCTCGGTAAATGGGCCGCCCCACTCTATCGGGTCAAAATTGCCCGACCATTGTCCATCATTATCTCTGCCCTGCATAAAGCCGGTTGTCGGGTTAAATACATTTTTGTAGTTATACATCTGCCTTGCAAAAACGCCTTCGTAAAAAGGGTTATCGGTCATTTTAGCTAACTGGTAGCCGCAAAAATCATCGTAAGCATATTCAAGGGTTTTGGCTGTTGCCTCGCGATATTTTGGATATGGCACGTAACCCAGCTCAAAGTACTCCTTCCAGCCATCGCGACCGTTTGCCGGGCCCCATGGGCCTTTGTTGAATGCCTCGTGGCGATAGGCTTCCAGCGCTTTTTTAGGGTCGAACGTGCGGATGCCCTTCGCCCAGGCATCGGCAAATAATGATATGGCGTGATTACCGATCATGCTACCCGCCTCGCCGGGAAACGACCATGACGGCAGCCAACCACACTGATCGTAAGCGGCCAGCATGGCCTGCATGTATTGGCCGTGCATTTTAGGGTACATTAAAGCATTTAGCGGAAACTGCGCACGGAAAGTATCCCAAAAGCCGGTATCGGTATACATGTAGCCCTTGTTCACCTTACCATCATACGGACTAAAATAATATGGCTGCCCATCCTTATCATACTCAAAAAACTGGCGCGAAAATAAACTCGCCCTAAAAAAGCATGAGTAAAAAGTAGCCTTTTCATCCTCGGTACCACCCTCAACCAAAATACGGCTCAGGTGCTTGTTCCATACCTTTTGAGCGGCAAGCTTGGTAGCTTCCAGGTTTTTATCCTTACCCAGTTCGCGTTGCAGGGTTAGGTCGGCTTGCTCAGGGCTTACGTATGATGATGCCGCTTTGGCCTGCACCGCGCGTTTGCCGCTTTTAAATTGCACGTACACGCCCACCTTTTTGCCTTGTATGGCTGTTTCGGATGGGTTTATCTTATCGTTCTCCTTTGTCCAGGTACCGCAGGCTACTATCGGCGAATCAAATATCACCTCAAAATAGCTCTTAAAATTATCGGTTAAGCCACGGCCGTTGTGTACCCAGCCGGTTATTTTTTTGTTTTTAATATCTACCTTGATGTCGCTTTCCTCTGTATAGCCATCCAACACCAAAAAGTTATCACCCTCACCCGTAAAGCTGAAACGCAGGTGCGCGCCACGCTCGGATGGTGAAATTTCGGTAGTGATGCCGTTATCAAACTTAACCTTGTAGTAGTTAGGCTTAGCTACCTCGTTGGCATGACTAAACTTTAACGCGCGGGCATCTTCATTAACCACCAGCTTACCGGCCACGGGCATAAGCGAGAACACGCAGTAATCATTAGTCCACGAGCTGCATTGGTGAGCCTGTTGAAAACCGCGTATGGTTTCCTTTTTGTACTGATACTTCCAGCCATCGCCGTTGTTACCGGTTTGGGGTGTCCAGGTGTGCATGCCAAAAGGCAGGGCTGTTGTTGGGTAGGTGTTTCCGCGGGTAAGCCTGTGTTCAGAATTGGTACCTTGCAGGGTGTTTACGTACTTCACCAGATCGGCATTTTGCGCGTATGCCGTGTTTACGGCACATAGCGCTAATATGCCGGCTTTAATAAATTTCATAAAAAGAGTGATTGGTTTTGAGCGTATAGTTTAATTGCCCTAAAATACAGCTATCGCCCTTAAAACCACTACCCCAAACGTAAAATATTGATGACGGAAGTTAAAAACCATTTATCACAGCACCTTCACAAAACCCATAAAGTCTATATTTTTTATAGATATTTTTTGAATTATCAGATCAGCCCCTTACATTTGCTCCATCTGATATGAATAGTCAATATATCATAGGTTCAATAATGCGAATGCCTCTTTGTAAAGGGGTCATGTGTTGCTGTTGTTAATTCTCACCCCGGCTATCTGCCAAAACAGCATTTTTCCATTACAACTTATTGATATTTTTCCATGTTCGCTTCTTCTTCCCGTCTACACGTATATCTTCTTCGCCTGGCTTCGCTTGTGCTGTTAGCATCAACCGCGGTAACTATTTTCAGTTCGTGGGGCGCGGCATCACGCAGTATAACATTTGCCAACGCTGCCGGTGCACAGGCGCTTGTAACCACTGCATCAAACCATACGCTTACGGTTAAAGGCAGGCAGATAAGCTATACCTCAAAGGCGGGCTACCTGCAAGTTGCCGATGGCCGTTTTGGAGCGAATATATTTTACACCGCCTACTCGGTAAATAACAGCAAGGCTCAGCGCCCGGTAACCTTTGTGTTTAATGGTGGGCCGGGTTCATCATCTATATGGCTGCACATGGGCGCGTTCGGGCCGGTGCGCAGTGTGCCGGGCAAGGCAGGTTACCAGCCCAACCAGGATACCTGGCTAAACTTTACCGATCTGGTTTTTATTGATCCAGTAGGCACAGGCTACAGTCGCCCGGTGGATGGTACCAACGCGACCCGTTTTTATGGTTATAATGAGGATGTGCGTATAATAGGCAACTTTATTAAGCAATATCTTGCCGCCAATAACAGGCAGCAAAGCCCGCTGTATTTAACCGGCGAAAGCTATGGCGGGGCACGCGCGGTAGGCTTAGCCACTTACCTTGCCGATGAGCACCGTATTGACGTAGCCGGACTAACCCTGATATCGCCCGCGTTAGATTATAAGCTGGTAAGCTTTCGCGATAAAAATACCGCGCCATATCCGCTTTATTTACCGGCCTACGCGCTTGCGGCAAAGTATCATAACAAACTAAACGGCGAATGGCAAAACCTGCCTGCCGATCAGCTTTACACCAAGGCCACAGCGTTTGGCAATAATACCTACAGTCGCTTTTTAAACAACGGTAGCACTATAACTCAAGCCATTGCCGACACCCTGCATTACCTTACCGGTTTGCCCGATGCAACCATAAAACAATACAACGGCCGCATACCCGACCATCTGTTTACACGAAGCCTGTTAAGTAATAACCGTGTAGGTATTTTTGATGCCCGGGTAAGCGGCAATGCCGATCAGGCCGATCCAAGTTCGGCGCAGTTGAGGGCCGTGTTTCCGCAAGCCTTTAAGCAATATATTGAGGGTGAGCTTAACTATCATAACAACCTGCCCTACCTGGCTACCACAGCCACCGCCAACTGGAACTACGGCACCGGCGATGGCTATTTGAATGTATTGCCTGCATTAACAAATCTGCTTAACAAGCATAAACAGCTAAAGGTGAACATTGTAGCCGGTTATTACGATCTGGCTACGCCTGCGGCAACCATAGGCAGCGCGGTTAAAACACTGAACAGCGATCGTGTTAATGTACAGTACTATCAATCAGGTCACATGCCTTATATTGATGATGCGGTTAACGCCCGGTTTAAAACAGACAGCGAGGCATTTTACAAGAACATCTAAAACATCTACCTATAAAAAACAATTCCTATGTCAGCAACCAACATTCAACAACAAGTACTGGCCGCAAATGATGGCTATGCTAAAAACTTCGGCGACAAGGGCAACCTTGCATTATCGCCCGCACGGCAGTTTGCCATACTCACCTGTATGGATGCACGGTTAGACCCTGCTAAATATGCAGGGCTGGCCGAGGGCGATGCCCACGTGATACGCAACGCGGGCGGCAGGGCGAGTGATGATGCCATCCGCTCGCTCATTATATCGCATAAATTACTGGGCACTAAAGAGTGGTTTGTTATTCATCATACCGATTGCGGTATGGAACTATTTACCAATGATATTATCCAGGATCTGCTATCAACCAGTTTGAGTACGGCCACTGTTGATGATTCAGGATGGCATAATCAGCAGAAAGAAGGCGGATCGGACGAAGGCCGGTACATCAACTTTTTAACATTTAAAAACCTTGAGCAAAGCGTTCGTGATGATGTTAAACGCATCAAAACCCACCCATTGGTTAATAAAACCATACCGGTACATGGTTATATATATGATGTACGCTCCGGCAAGCTTATCGCTGTAAACGGTTAGCTCGGTAAATAAAAATTAAGGCGGAGTGGCCGAGTGGTTAGGCGGGCGTCTGCAAAACGCTCTACAACGGTTCGATCCCGTTCTCACGCCTCGTGATAAATAGTAAAGGCAAGCTTGGTTAAGCTTGCCTTTGTTAGTTTATAAAGATTTTGTTTATCAGAATAACAGCATCGCTATTACCAGTGTAACTACAATGTTAAAGCCCTGGGCTATCAGGAATGCGTAAATTGGTTTCTTGCTTTCGCGATTAAACAGGTCGCGGAAGTTGGTTTCGAGGCCGATGCTGGTAAAGGCGAGCGCGAACCACAGGCCCTGCAAATTCTTTAAAGTGCCTTTAACAAAACCTGCCTTCTCCGGCGATACAAAGAATGAGAATAACAACGATGCCGCTATAAAGCCGATAACGAATTTAGGGAAACGCTCCCAAATAACTTTTAAAGTCGGCTTGCTATCAGCATCCTGCGCTGATGGGTGTTTGGTATACGTCCAGTAAACGGAGATGGCAAAGGCCGCGATGCCCAGCAATACGTTTTGAGAAAACTTTACGATAGAGCTGATCTTTAACGCTGTTTCGCCAACCAAGCTGCCCGAGGCCACTACCGCCCCCGTTGTATCAATACTACCACCCAGCCATGCGCCCGTAACCTCTTGCGACAGGCCTAATACCTTAGCAACGTAAGGCATAAAAACCATCATGGGTACGGCCGTAATCAGCACTAATGATATTACCAGCGACAGCTTTTTGGGGTCACCTTTAATGGCGCCTGAGGTAGCTATGGCTGCTGATACACCACAGATAGATACCGCGCTCGAGAGCATCATGGTGAGTTCTGAATCTATCTTGAGCCTTTTACATACCCAGTACGAGAAGTACCAAACCGATACCACTACCACCAAAGCCTGTATAAGCCCCAGCGATCCGGCTTTTAATATATCCGAAAATATGATGCTTGTGCCCAGCAATACCAGGCCTATCTTCACATAAAATTCAGATGCCAGCGCATCCTTAAACCATTGCGGCAGCTTGAAAAAATTACCTATCAGCAAACCTATCAGCAAGCTAAAAATAACCGCCTCCAGGTTAAGCGCCTTTGCCTGGCTGCTACCCGCTATTATAAGCGCCACTATGGTAAGCAAATAAACCGCCGGAAAAACCCTTAATACTCCCGAAACTGATTTACCGGTAAGCACCGCGCCAACAGCGGCTATAACAAGCACATAAATTAATTGAATTACAATATTTAACAGGTTAGCGCCACTAAGCACCTTGGTGGTAAGGTCATTGGCAGTGGCCCAGTTAAACTCAGGGGCGGCAAGCAATACGCCCCCTAACGATAATAAGATGATAATAAAACCCAGTACTACTACGGTCCAGTCTTCCGTTAAAATGCTTTTGTTCATAGTTGTTTTTTGGTGGTTGAAAGATCGACAGATCTTTTGATAATATAAATTGTGTTTTTGATTTTACGTTGTGATCATTTTTTGCATCCCGATAAACATTAAAGAAGCGACCGAATGGCATCCGGTCGCTCCAACAGTGTTTTTTTACACCCCAACACTGTTTTGAGGCATGGGTACGGAGTTGAACCGTTAACGCAGGTATCCTAAAACCTGCGTTTGCCGCCCGGCCGCCCAGCCTTTGTCCGGGTACTATCGCAGCAGCCGGATGAATTAATAGTCAGTTAATAGTTAAGATCTTTTTTTGAAGTAAGGCCCGGCGCAGGTGCGCCAGGGCCATCTTCAGCAGCACAAAGAACCACCACTTGTGCTAAGAGAGGTTGGGAACGGATTCGAACCGTCGTAAAAGGTGTTGCAGACCTCCGCCTCACCGCTCGGCCACCCTACCTGCTGTAAATTACTTTGTCCCGGTGCTTGCGGTGGTTGTTCCTTTATCGGCATTATATATCTCACCCAGCTTGGCCGAAAGCTTATCGCCGGTGAGGTTTTTAGCTACTATTTTACCATCAGGCCCTATCAAAAAGTTTTGCGGTATGGCCCTTACGCCGTAAAGTTCAGCAGCTTCGTTCTTCCAGTATTTCAGGTCAGATACCTGCGTCCATTCCAGGTGATCATCTTCAACGGCCTTTAGCCAGGCCTCCTTCTTGCTATCCAGCGATACACCGAGGATAGTAAAATTCTTATCCTTATACTGGTTATAGGCCTTCACCACGTTCGGGTTTTCGTTACGGCAAGGGCCGCACCACGATGCCCAAAAATCAACCAGCACATATTTGCCTTTAAATGATGCCAGCGCGATGGGTTTGCCATCCTTATCGGCTTGTGAAAATTGCGGAGCGGTAGCGCCAACGGCCGTTTTTTTCCAGCCATCAAGCCATTTTTGGTATTGGGCGCCCGCCTTAGTATTCTTTATCGCTTTTGAAAAACCAGCGTACAATGGCTCAACATCGCCCGCCTCGGGAAAGTAACCGCCATAGGTTTTAAGGGCATCTAAACCAACCAATGAATTTGTGTGCTTTTTGATGAATGGCGACAGCACTAATTTTTGCTCGGCCTCAATAGCCTCCACACGGCTGTCAAGCTCGGCCTCGGCCTGGCTGGTTTGCTGGTGTTTAGGCAGACTACTATAAGCCCTGTACTCGGCGCGCAGCCTGTCGTTATAAGGTTTTAATAAAGCGGTTAGTTCGGTATTGTCCTTGTTGATCTGCCCGGCTTCAACAGTGGCTTTAGCTACAGAGTCGGCAGCTTTAAGGTTGATATTGCCGTTTTCGAGGTAGAACTGAATCCTATCGGCATTGCGTTGCTGCTGGTAATTCTCCCCTTCACGTGTTACTATAAGCGAGGCCTTAACTGCCTCGGGCAAACTACCCTTAAAGGCGAAGCTGCCTTGCTGTACAGTAGCCGAATCGGTTATGTTACCGGCATCGGTACGGTATTGCAAATAGGCTTTGCCGGTGCCTTTAAACCCTGATATATTACCTTTTATACTATAATTTGCTTGCTGAGCTAACAAAACTCCGGGCAATGCAATGCCCAGCGCTATAAGCGTATATGTTTTCATGATGATTGATGAATAAATTAATGGATATTTAACCGGATGATCTGATTTTTAAACAGGCATCAACAACAACAATAAAAATAGGCTTTAGGTAAGCGATGTGTTGCAGCTAATAAAGTTAAATGAGGCGTTTCCATTATTCGTTTTGATTGAACAGTGCAAATATACTATAATATCTATAGTTTTAGTAGTATATTTTATTAAATCAACAAACATCATTATATAGCACTGATTATCAATAAAATAATTTTGAATTTAAATTCAAGCCGATAATTTTAACCATGCGGAAGATATTAGGTTTCGACATAAAAACTATAATATAAAACCTATTGACAATGAGGATATAACAAGCCTCTCTCCTATTTCATCATGTAACTTTTTAAACTAACAATTGATACTCTCATAATAAAACAACATTTTTGCTGCGATGATGAAAAGAAAAATAAACAAGCCATCAAAAAAGTGGGCCGTAATGGTATCACTGCTTATGGCGTTTGTTTTTATGGCCATCACTGCTGTACAGGCATTCCACAAACACACTTACCCATCGCTTGCCGATAATGACGACGATACGGAATACGTTTACTCATCCGAGAAATGTGCCGTGTGCGATTACATTGTGCACAAGCAAACCAACCATGCTCACCTGAGCTATCCACCGGTTATGGGTATTCCGGTTACCAAAGCCGTTACTTTACTGAGCAAAAGCTTTGCCGGTACCTACAAATTCACCTTACAGGGCTTTACCAATAAGGGTCCTCCTGCATTTTACTGCTAAGCGTTCGCTGTAAATTTTAATTGCTGTTTATTTATTGCTTTGTATTGATATGCTTTTACGCGCATATAATAAATTCGTAATAAACTAACATTCAACAATTTACCTTTCGTTCGCTTTTCTATCCGTGCCCGGGCATTCTGCATCCGGGAGAGTAATTAATTCATTGTATTCAATCTCAATTAATTAATAATCATGCCTTTACGGGCATAACAATTCCATTTATAGTTTTGATACCAAGCAACCATCCTGCCGGCTGGTTTAACAGGCTGCGTAAAGCGCTGACCATTAGCGGCACTCTCATTGTTGGCATTGTACTGCTTTGCCAGCAGGCATTCGCGCAAAATTACCGGGTAAACGGCCGGGTTACCGACCACGCCGGGCAAGCCCTGCCTGCCGCCGTTGTGCAACTGAAAAGCACCGGGCAATCTACCATTACCGACTCTGCCGGGTACTTCAGCCTTACCGCTCCCGAAGCAGGGAGCTATCAGTTGCTGGTATCCAGCATCGGTTTTAAAACCGAAAAAAAGTCGGTTAAAATAAGCAGTGAACCCTTAACCATAACCATTGTACTCCACCCGCAAAACCATGAGTTGGAGGAGGTAATGGTGCAAGACAGGTATGCCGCGCAGCGCAAGCAAACCGAATCGCTAAATGTGGAGGTAGTTAATGCCGATTTTATACAGCGCAATCTGGGTGGTAGTTTAATGGCTACCATGTCGCGCCTGCCGGGGGTTAAAACCATCGGTATAGGTTCGGGGCAATCAAAGCCGCTTATACGTGGGCTTGGTTTTAATCGTGTGGTGGTAGTTGATAAGGGCGTAAAGCACGAAGGCCAGCAATGGGGCGCCGATCACGGCCTGGAACTTGACCAGTTCGCGGCCAATGAGGTTGAACTGGTAAAGGGCGCGGCATCGTTCATCTACGGCTCGGATGCTATTGCCGGGGTTATCGACGTGAAGCCTGTTCCTCCGCCTACGCCTAACTCTTTAGGCGGCACGGTTGATATGATCGGCAAAACCAACAATAACCTGTTCGGCACCTCGGTAAACCTGTATGGCCGCAAGCAAAAATGGTTTTTCGATTCGCGCTTTACCTACCAAAACTACGGCGACTACACCGTACCTACCGACAGGGTTTACGTGTACGATTATGCCGTTAAACTACGCGATAACCAGCTACGCAACACCGCGGGCCGCGAAACAGGGCTGCATTTTAATACCGGTTATGTTGGCGAGAAGTTCCGCTCTATATTCTATGTATCAAACGTTTATACCCGCAGCGGCTTTTTTGCCAACGCGCACGGTTTGGAGCCACGCTGGGTTGATACTTTGCTGCACGATAGATCGAGCCGTGATATACAGTTGCCCAGCCAGGAGGTTAACCACTTTAAGTTGATTAACCGCAGCCAGTACCAGGCAGGCAAACACTTGCTACAGGCCGAGGTGGGGTATCAGCACAATTTTAGGCAGGAGTTTAGCCAGTACGTTAACCACGGCTACATGCCGGCGGTTTATCCTGATAGTATGCGTGTTTCGGCTGACCTGGAAAGGGAGTTTGACAAACGGGTATACTCGCTCAACCTGCGCGATCAGGTTCAGTTTGGCGATCATGAACTCACCTTTGGCATTAACGGCGAACATCAGGATAACAACATTGGCGGCTGGGGCTTTTTGGTTCCAAAGTTTGATCAAACCACCGCCGGGGCCTTTGTGTACGATAAATTCAGGCTGAATGATGAGGTTTTGCTGCATGGCGCTTTAAGGTATGATCATAGCCAATTAAGCACATCAAGCTATACGGATTGGTTTGAAACCGAGGGCGAAAAACTTACCCGTGCCAATGCGCTTACCCGCAGCTTTAACAGCCTGGTGTGGTCGGCCGGGGTAAACTACACACCCGAGGGGCACTTTAGCCTGAAAGCAAACATTGGCAAAAGTTTCAGGATGCCGATAGCCAAGGAACTGGCGGCCAATGGCGTTAACTACCATTACTTTAGTTACGAGCGTGGTAACCCGGCGCTGGATGCCGAGCAATCGTACCAAGCGGATATAACACTGGGTTGGGACACCGAAAAGTTCTCGGTACAGCTGAGCCCGTTTTATAATTATTTCCCTAACTACATCTATCTCAACCCCACTGCCGAGCACGATTATTATTACGGCGCGGGCAACCAGGTATTTGTATATGCCCAAAGCCGTGTTGCCCGCTACGGCGGCGAGTTGCAAATGCGCTACCTGTTTACGCAGGAGCTAAGCTCGGAGATATTAGCGGAGTATCTGTATTCCAGGCAACTATCGGGCGATAAAAAGGGTTATACCCTGCCCTTTTCTCCGCCGCCATCGGTATTGCTTAATCTTACTTATGAGCCGCATCATATTGATAGGTTGAAGCATACCTACTTCTCGGTTGATTACAGCATTACCGGCGCGCAAAACAACATCGTACCACCCGAGCTGAAAACCCCGGGTTACCAGGTATGGAACATTCAGGCCGGTACCAAACTGCGCTTTAACAAAAGGCCGCTAACGGTAAGCCTGCAAGTGCAAAACGTGTTTAACACGCGCTACCTCAACCACACCAGTTTTTACAGGCTTATTCAACTGCCCGAAGCCGGGCGCAACATCATCCTGTCGGTAAAGATACCGTTCGGTACCGGCTCAAATATTTAACAAGCATTTATTCACCCAATTTATTAATAACGTAAAACATGAAAACAACAAAACAATTGATCTGCCTGCTGCTTGCAGGTGTAACTCTGTTCTCGGCCTGCTCAAAGGACAATGACGAAACTCCTGCTGGCGCGCCAACCATTGAAGGTTTGGAAGTTGGCAGCGGTAACAACCTGATTGCCCACCCGGGTAACGACCTGCACATTGAGGCACAGGTAACCGCGCCCGGTAATGTTAAGGACATTGTATTGGAGATTCACCCCGAAACCGGCAGCGGCTGGGAGGTGAACACCACCTATACCGATGGCTACGCGGGCACCAAGAACACCGAATTCCATGAGCATATTGATGTACCTGCCGATGCTGCAACCGGCCACTACCACGGCCACCTGAAAGTAACCGACCAAAACGGCCGCGTTACCGAAGCTGAGTTTGAACTAAGCGTTGAAGCTGACCCTACCCTGCCATCAGTAACCGGGTTTGAGGTTGGTTATGGTAACGACTTGCATGTAGAGGCTACCGTTAACGCGCCTAATAAAATAGCGCAAATAGCGGTTGAGGTACATGGCAATGGTTTTGAAAAAGAGGTGGTTTATACCGATGCCGCCATGGTTGGCCAAACTACCTACAACCTGCACAAGCACGTTGATGTTGCCGCAGCACCTGCCGGTCATTACCATGTGCACCTGAAAGTGGTTGACCAGGCGGGTAAGGAGATCGAGTTTGAAGAACATTTTGACAAACCCTGATCTGCATCAGCCTTAAATATTAACATATAATTTTAAAACCACGGGCGGGCCAAAATTGGCCTGCCCTTAATTGCTTTATAACCCAATGAGGAATTTTATAAAACACACGACCTGCCTTTTAACGGTGATAGCGCTCGCGGCAGGTTGCAGCAAAAACAATGATGAACAGGTTGATACCGAATACCCGGTGATCGATCTGTCGGCAAGTAACGCGTTCCCGCAGCAGTGTGGTGTGGTTAAACGTGGCGAGAGCTTTACCTTTCGGGCTAAGTTGAGCGATAACATACAGCTGGGATCGGTAAGTGTGGATATACATAACAACTTTGACCACCACAGCCACAGTACCGAGGTTGAGGAGTGCCAGATGGAGGCTGTAAAAACACCGGTAAACCCATACCTGCTTATCCGCAGCTTCCCGATTGCCGGGGGCTCAAAGGAAGTGGAGATCAACCAAACCATTGCCGTACCTGCCGATGTTGACCCCGGCGATTATCATTTCCTGATACGCCTTACCGATAAGGAGGGCTGGCAAACGCTTAAAGGCATCAGCATAAAAATTCAGTAAAAAGCAAATCGCCTTATAACATTATGCTATAAGGCGATTTACTTTATATCGTTATTATTTACTACCGCAGATCAACCACCTCAACACCGGGATATTTTTTAGGGTCGAAGCTAAAATAAGCATCGGCAACAGGGGCGTTGGGTGTGGTGGTTTTGAGGGTATAGTTGTAGCGTGAGCCATTGCGATCAAACACCAGCACATTATATATCTGCTTTTTAACTTTGTCTATCATCAGCCTGATCTTGAAGAACTGGCTTTTTTCGGCTTCGGGGGTCAAATCAATAACCTGGTAGATTTTACCGCCCTGCTTTTGCAGGCCGTTGTATACATATTTATAGCCTTTCTCGTAAATGGTAAATATTTGCGCGGGGTTAAAGGCATCATCGCCCTGGCCTGCATCATTTACCTGTACCTCTTTTTCATCAACCATATAGCTCCACTGGGTTTTACCATCGCTGATGATCTCCTGATCAATAACCTGTTTCTTTCCGTTGGTTTGGTATAAACTCACCCTGAATTTATTGCCTTGTATTTTTGATACCAGTGTACCGGTTTGTGTATTCATCACTCCGGCTTGCTTGTTATCAACGGTTAATACAAAATCTGTTTTTATGGATGAGTACGAGCGGTATTTCTTGCTCAATTCGTTTAATATAACTTTAGCATCGCCATCCTTTTGGGCAAAAGCGCCATAAACCTGGCCGGTGATAAGCAATGCAAGTACGATCAGTTTTTTCATGTATATATTTTAGTTATACCCTAACACAAATTTGCCTTAGGGGTTTTAGCTTTTAGAGTGATTATTGTGTCGATGGTTTAATTACTTAACGGTTAGCTTCAGTTCGGCCTTAATGCGTTTTGATGGTTCGCGCGGTGAGAGCAGGAATAGCAGTTCATCCAGTTTACCGGCTTTCCAGGTGGCCAGCATATCGTCATAATAATAACTCCCCGGGTTACCCGATTGCCCACCCGGAATAATACCATAGCCCTTTACCTGCGGCCCGGTTTGCACCACCATTCGCCATGATGGGCCGTGCCCGTCAACCAGGGCATTAACGGTTAAACCCGTGCCCGGTGTTGCAAAATTGCCCGAGCCAAGGCCATCCAGCCCGGCAAGGTGTGCTACCTCAAACGGTTTAACCTGCGCCCTTGTCCAGCTTTTGCCCGGCTTACCATGCAGGCGCACCAAATCATCAACAGTAAGTATAAAGGCCCGGTTAACTACATCGGCAGCGGTTTCAACAACCGGGGTACGCTCATTATCAAACCATTTTGATTGGGGTTGTTTGATGAGCAACTGCTCGGTAATATCGCGGTTGGGTGTGCGTAAGGGAATCTCGCGGTTGTTAAACTGATCGTTCCAGGTCAGGGCCATGAACTTGCGCCACCAGCCATCAAAAATGCTTGGCCCTGCCGAGTTTACGGCGTAATGCCTGTCCCATTGTTTCAGTATTTGGTAGGCTTCCATCTGGGCGTCATCCAGCTTGGTAGTATCCAGGTAGGTTAGCATGCTACCCAATACATCCTGCGCCACTATGCTGTAATCATCCAACTGTAGCAGGCGCAAACTATCAACGGTGGCCTTTTGCATAACCCCCAACCTATCATTAATGCGCTTGCCACGCTCGTAACCGCCAAACTGCCAGTTCATATAATACGGGTAAGTTTTATCGGTACTGAACTGGTTTGCCGAGCTTACAAAACCACGCGGCGGGTTTTTAACCGTTGGATTATGGGTATAAGGAATAAAGCCATGCCAATCGTTCCCGGCATCGCTGCCATCCATAATGTATTTGCCCTGCTCGGCATACTTAAGCGGAATTTTGCCATTAGGTGTTATGGCGATATCCTTGTTAACATCAGCAAAAATAAAGTTCTGCGCCGGTGCCGAGTAGTATTGCAAGGCCTTACGGTAATCGGCATAATTAGCGGCGCGGTTAAGCAGGTAAAAGGTCTTGAACTCGTCCGACTCATCATGCGCTATCCACCGCAGCGCATTACCTACGGGGATATATTCCGGCGCCTGCTTGTTCTTTTTATCGGCACTTTCATAAACTACCGGGCCGTGGTGGGTGTATAAAACGGTATCGTAAATGGTGGGTTTGCCTTTAACGGCTATTTCCTCAATGCGGCGGGTTACTTTATTCCAGCGGTTTTTGTACCAGTATTCGGTCTTTTTAGCATCACGAAATTTTATCTGATACCAATCCAGCACGGCGGCATCAACATTGGTTACACCCCAGCTCACCTTATTGTTAAAGCCGATAACCACACAGGGCGCTCCCGGTAATGATACGCCGTAAACATTTACCCCCGGCGCGCTCATTTGTATTTGGTACCAAATGGAGGGAAAGGTCAGGTTCAGGTGCGGATCATTAGCCAGAATAGGATAACCATTGGCCGATTTACTGCCGCTGATAGCCCAGTTGTTACTGCCAATGCCTTCTACCTTTTGCTGCGGTTTTGCGGCGGCATTAATTTGCGCTACAAAGCTTTTTGAGGGCTGCGGTACGGTAAGCGGTTTAAAGTTCCATTTTGTACCCGCGGGGATGATGGGTTCATCGTGCACCGGCCTGTCGGGGAACAGTTCACGCATTACATCGGCACCAAAAAGCTGTAATGTGTTGGTCATGGCAAACTGATCAGACCCACCCGCTAAGGTTTGCGACATCAGCTTTAATAAAAAAGCGCAGTTAATAGGTTTCCAGGGTTCGGGTTTGTAGCCCATCAGCTTAAACTCAAGGGGGTAATCCTTTTCTTTTAAACCGGCTATGTGAGCGTTAATGCCTTCGGTGTAAGCGTTGATCACCTTGCTCATTACGCTATCCTTCATGATGCATTTGAGCGTATTTTCGGCACCGTAGGCCATACCCATGCGGCGTGCGGTACGGTCGCGCTCCAGGGCCTTATCCCCCACAACTTCTGATAACCGGCCGGCCGCGCTGCGGGTTTGGATATCCATTTGCCACAGTCTGTCGCGCGCGGTGATGTAGCCCTGCGCATAATACAGGTCGTGGCTGTTTTTAGCGAAGATGTGCGGTATGCGGCGCTCATCAAACTTAATGGTTACCTCATCGGTAAGGCCGGGCAGACTCAGCTCATCATTGCCTATCTCGGTACGGCTCTCGGCATTTTGCCAAAAACCGCTTACCGGGTTAAGCAAATTACCCACCGGCGGAATATCGCCAAAATTAGTTTGCAGCGCCCATAGCAGGCCAACGGTTACAGCGAGTGAAAGTAAAGCTTTAAAAAACTGCATCAGGTATGTTGTAAAGGCTAACTAAAGATACTACTTCCTGTTTATGCCTACGCTTTTTACGCGGTTTTTTGTTTTTGTTCTTTGATCTGTTACGGCGAAAGTTCCACGGTTCAACCGGGTTTTCATCCTGCCATAAACCTAAACGGTTTTCACGGGCATATTGTTCAAGCCCGGCCAGCTCAGGGTCTTTCGAGTAGGCTTTATACTCCCACGCGTAACCATTTCTTACCAACTCATGGTTCAGGTTGCGGCCATCGGGCAGTATTACATAGGCTACCGTACGCCCGTAACGGTCCTTATCGCTGCCATTAAGCGTAACATTTTGGCCAAAGCATAGTTGCGCCGTGTATTGCCTGGCCGCGGTGCCAAAGTCCTGGGCCTTCTCGGGGCAGTCAATACCCGCAAGGCGCACGGTTATATTTTGCATATCTCGGCTTAATATCTCAATGGTATCTCCATCCTTTATCTTGATAACCTTGTAGGTATCTTCGGGCATAGGGTCGCAACCGGCAAGGGCTACCAGGCAGAATATGATGAGCAGGCGTATCTTTTTCATAGCATTTAAAGGGGGGCTAAGGTAGTGAATAGTGATTAGAGATTGCTGGTTGGAGATTAGTGAGCGGTTAATGGTGAGTGATGAATAGTGAGCAGTGAATGGTTAGTGTTTAGTATTTGATGGTGAGTAGTGAGTTTTCTTTTAGGGTTTGAAACGTGGGAGTAAACACACGAATCATTCAAAAAACATATCTTAGCGATGCGATACAAAATACCCCCAATCTGTCATGAGCGATCATAAACTCACCATATACCAGCTGCTGCCGAGGTTATTCGGTAATGCCAATACCACGCGCAAATTTTACGGTTCGATACAGGAAAACGGTTGCGGCAAGCTGAACGATATTAACGAAAAGGCGCTCATCGAGATAAAGAAAATGGGGTTTACCCATGTTTGGTATACGGGGTTAATTGAGCATGCCACCATGACCGACTACTCGGCCCACGGCATAGCGCCCGACGACCCGGATGTGGTGAAAGGTCGTGCCGGTTCGCCGTATGCCATTAAGGATTATTATGATATTGATCCCGATCTGGCGGTTAACGTACCCAACCGTGTGCAGGAGTTTGAGGAACTGATAGCACGAACCCACACATCCGGCTTAAAGGTAATTATGGATTTTGTGCCCAATCACGTAGCCCGCACCTATCACTCGGATATGAAACCCGACGGTGTGCGCGATTTTGGTGAGGATGATGATAACACGGTAGCCTTTTCGCCCGCTAACGATTTTTATTATATACCGGGCCAGCCGCTGGTTATTCCGGGTGGATATAATCCCGGCGGAGATGAATTTACCAGCGAGCTAAAGGATGGCCGCTTTGACGAAAACCCTGCCAAAGCCACCGGCGACAATGTTTTTAATGCCTACCCATCCATCAACAACTGGTTTGAAACCATCAAGCTGAACTACGGCGTTGATTACGTTGCCGGATATAAAACTTACTTTAACCCTGTGCCTCCATTGTGGCATAAAATGCTGCACATACTATCGTACTGGGCCGACAAGGGTATTGATGGTTTCCGTTGCGATATGGTGGAATACGTGCCCTTTGAGTTTTGGGGCTGGCTGATAGCCGAAATGAAGCAGCGCTACCCCAACGTGATATTTATTGGCGAAGCTTATAACCCGCATGAGTATTATAACTACCTGTTTAATGGCAAGTTTGATTATTTGTATGATAAGGTGGGGCTGTACGATGCTGTAAAACGGCTAACGCGTAACGAATGGCATTCATCAACCTGGGATATTAATGCCGTGTGGAACCACCATAGCAAGGGTTTTGACGAGCGTATGCTACGCTTTATGGAAAACCATGATGAGGAGCGCATTGCCTCCGCCCCTTTTGCGGGCGATGCCTGGCTGGCCGTGCCGGGCATGATAGTAAGCGCTACGCTTTCAACCGGTCCGGTGATGATCTACTTCGGGCAGGAGGTTGGCGAACCGGCACATGGCGCATCGGGCTTTAGCGGTGATGATGGCCGTACCACCATATTTGATTACTGGGGTGTGCCCGATCACCAGAAATGGGTGAACAACCACGCTTACGACGGCGCTCAGCTACACGAAAGCCAGGTACATCTGCGCCAATTCTACAGCAAATTACTCAACGCCGTGCGCGATAACGAAGCCCTGCGTGAGGGGGAATTCTATGAGCTGATGATGGCCAACGAGCATCAACCGGGCTTTAGCAACCGCCTGTATATTTACCTGCGCTATACAGCCAATGCCAGTGTACTGGCAGTAGTGAATTTTAACCGCCACACGGTTGATTTAACGGTAAAACTACCGCATGATATTATAGAAAACCTCAACATACCGGCTGAAGTTAATTTTGAGGATATACTTACCGGCAAACATTTTAACAGCGCCGATATACAACAAGGCCTGCCATTAAATATACCGGCCATGCAAGGATATTTGTTAGCGTTTTAACATTACTTATTGGTTTTCCATTTAATGGTTTGAGTAGCGAAAAGCGGTTTCATCTCGCCGGTTATGCCCTCAACAACTATACGGTAATCTTTAATAGATGTTGAGGTGATAGGCACTTCAACATAGGCATCGCCTTTTTCATCAGTATAAATATTAGGCTGCCAGTAAACAGTGGTACTAAAGCCATCAATATTGGTCTTATCAAATTCGAGGGGAACGGAGATATTTTTAACGATCTTATTTAATGGCTCCCGGGGCTTTAGCAACGGCTTTACACAACCCCAATAAGTAGTAGGCCAACCCTGATAAATATATTCAACACCTATTTGCGGCCTAACTGCCTCAGGTGGCGATGGCACATGCATCAGGCAGTTTAACCAATTGAACTGGCACACATAGTCGGCACAATCAATGGGGTAATCAGCCTTGGCCTTGGCTATTCGTTCCATGCGGTCCATCGTTTTTACAGCAGTAACATTTACTACTTTTAATGCAATTACATCCTTTAAACCCGCCAATGGCTTTTCGGCGGCGGCATAGCTTATGGTATTGGGTTGCATTAAATTATAAAAACCACCTATCACTTTTTTATCGAATGCGCCGGCATAGTCTTTTACCTCGATGGTGTAATCGTATTTTATCCTGCTTTCTAAAAAAAGATTGTTGCTGCCATCGTGCGTAGTGATCAACATTTCTGCCGGAATTGAAAACCTGCCATTGCGGTCTAACTTAATGATCTGTAAGCCCTCGGAGTTCTTTAAAAAGATATTCTTTATTTTGATGGGCTTATTTTTTTTATGATGCACAACACCCCATACACCCGAGGTGTTACTGTAAGTGCTTATACTGCCACGCGGGTTGTAGCTCAATATATCATTCCAACTATGTAATGTATTGGGCCTTGCCGATGCGGGGTTTATAGATCTGTAACTGTTAGTATCAATAACCTGCTTAGCCACAACAGCTACCGACAGATTGCCCGGCAATGACTTATCCTGATTTGCTGTAGCTAATTTAATGGCCATAAAGCTTTTACCATCTTTATCAACCTTGGTTACCTGCATATTAAGCACGTTACTGCTGTTGGCTATTATTTGCTCGGCAACCAGCTTGCTTTGCGTATTAAACAACGCCAAACTTAGCAGCTGGCTGTTGGTATTTACGGCCGGTATAGCTACCACCAGCGAATCCTGCCCCTCAAAATTTAGCATCCGGCTCCAAAGTATATCCCGCTCCGAGCGGAGTATGATGGCAAGCTCATCCGGCGAATTGCGTTTGTTGATGATAGCAACACGGCCACCATCCTTTTGCATTACATTCAGGGTATAACCCGCTGGGTTAACATCAATTTTTAAGGGGAATAACTGCTTTTGATCTTGCTGCTGTACCAGCAGTGTATACGTATTTGCTGCCTGTGCATTTAATTGCAAAGCCCCCTTACCTTTTACTGCGGTTACGTTTTGTTTAATAGCATTATTTTGCAGCAACGTTAGTTTCGCGTTAGCGGGTTCGCCATTCAAATCAGTAACATCAAAGTTTATTCGGCATGGAACACCGGCAATGCAACCCTGCCCGTTGATGTTGTATGATAGATGAAAATATTCGCTCCTTTTAGGTAAAACATAACTCAGCCTGCTTTCAGTTTTACCTTTATTAAACAGGATGTTGAGTGTTAAGGGGGCATCGGCTTTTAAGTGTTTGGCCGGTAGGTTAAACATAGCGCCCCCAATGTTATTGGTGTTGGTTTTGCCTTCAAACAGTACATTGTTTGCACTATCTAACAATACATAGTTGCATTTAGCATCAGCAATGCTTACCCCATCACGTGTTAGCTTACAAACTACATCAACATCCTTACCTTGCGATAAGGCGGCAGTATCAGCCAAAAATGCCGTAGCTTCCAGCGCTATGGATGAATTATCAACCACCGTTATCTCCCGGTTAAAAACCTCACGGGGAGAGAAGTTGATCATTTTATCGGTATAGGCATACAGGCGGTATTTGCCCTCGGTCAGGTCATCGGGCAGGGTGATGTTGCCATGTGCCCTAACATCATACATGGCGAATTCCTTTTTCATCACGGGCTGATTGTTCTGGTCAACCAGGCGTACATAAAGCACTTCATTTTGCAGGGTGGTATCGCCGGTCAGGTAAGCTTTAAGCCAAATGATCTCACCGGGCACGTAAATGTTCTTATCGGTATGCACATACAGCCCGAAACTTACATTCTCGCTGAAATAAGCATTCATTTTGGCGAACAGGTCGTCCTCAATACTAACCCGTTTATGGCTAATAAGTGTTGTTAACGAAATAACAAGGCACAGGCATAACAAGGCTGATCTTGCTTTCATTGGTGGTATAGGTAGCGTGATGGTTTATAATTGGCGTGTTATGATAAAGTTAGGAATAATGATCCATAAAATGCAACCATCTTTTTCATTGTTTATTTGGCTACTCATCACACACAAAACACTACCATAATAATATCTTAAAATTGTATTAACTGTAAGCCAAAAAATTTAATTGATTGCCCCCAAAATTTAGGGTTAAGCGTATAAAACCCTATATTGCGATTAAGTTATGCAATCAGCATTTTTGTAGCACTTACTAATTGATTTAAATGGAAGATAACATACTTAACCCGAAAGAGATACTTAACGATTTTGTTGAGGAGGAAGAAGGGTTCAGGCACCTTAACAACCCCGCCGACGGCATTAAGCCCATTACAAAAAAATATTTGGGAGTACCTACTCATGGCGTAGGCTCGGGCAGTAAATATTACTTTACCGATGGCGATGCCAAGGTTGAACTGATAGTAGTAACCGAAGAAATTATGCGTGTGAGGCTTGCCCCGCACGGAGTTTTTCTGGAAGATTTCTCGTACGCGGTACCTAACCTTAACCCTAAAAAAATACCGGTTGCTTTTACCGAGGATGATAAGGAGTTTCGCGTATCAACCGAGAAGGTAAACTGCCACATTCGCAAGGCCGACTTTTTTATATCATTCTCTGACCATAACCACGTAATTACCAGCAGCGATGCCAAGGCCATGCACTGGGAGGAGAACACCCAGTTTGGCGGTTACTACGTATTCAGCACCAAGGAATGCCACCCCGACGAAAACTTTTTTGGCCTGGGCGATAAACCTACCGAGCTTAACCTGCGCGGTAAACGCCTGATGAACTGGAATACCGATGCCTACTCGTTCGCCTGGAACCAGGACCCGCTGTACCGCAGCATACCTTTTTACATCAGCGTAAATGAGGGCATTGCGCACGGTATTTTCTTTGACAATACCTTTAAAGCGCACTTTGATTTTGGTGGCGAGGATAAAACCAAAACCAGCTTTTGGGCTGATGGCGGCGAAATGCAATACTACTACATTCACGGCCCGCACATGATGGACGTAGTGAAAAGCTACCACCTGCTTACCGGCACCCACCCTATGCCACCACTTTGGGCATTAGGCTACCACCAGTGCCGCTGGAGCTATTACCCTGAAGCAAAATTCCGCGCGGTGGCCAAAGGTTTCCGCGAAAATAAGATACCATGCGATGCCATCTATCTGGATATAGATTATATGGATGGATACCGCTGCTTTACCTGGAACCGTCGCTACTTCCCTGATCCGAAGAAGATGATTGCCGACGCGGCCGAAATGGGCTTTAAAACCGTGGTTATTGTTGACCCGGGCATACGCGTTGATGATAACTACCCAGTGTTTAAGGAGGGTAAGGAGAAGAAATATTTTTGTCGCCGTTGCGATGATTACTTTATGGAGGGACATGTTTGGCCGGGCCGTTGCCAGTTTCCTGATTTTACCAACCCCGAAGTACGCGAGTGGTGGGGCAGTTTGTTTGACGAACTGATTGATTACGGCGTTGCCGGTGTTTGGAATGACATGAACGAGCCTGCCGTTTTTGGTTCGGGCACCTTCCCTGCCGATGTAAGGCACGATTATGATGGCTACCGAGGTTCGCACCGCAAGGCACATAACGTATATGGTATGCAAATGGTACGCGCCACTTACGAGGGTATGCGCAAAATATTAAAGAACAAACGCCCGTTCACCATTACCCGCGCGGGTTACTCAGGCCTGCAACGTTACGCCTCGGTATGGACGGGTGATAACGTAGCTTCATGGGAGCATTTGCGCTTGGGCAACATACAATGCCAGCGCTTGTCTATGTCGGGCATACCGTTCTGCGGTACCGATATTGGCGGCTTTAGCGGCGAGCCTGATGGCGAATTGTTTACCCGCTGGATACAGCTGGGATCGTTCTCCCCTTTCATGCGCGCCCACTCTGCCGGTGATACCAAGGAACGTGAACCATGGAGCTTTGGCGAACCATTCACGGCCATTAACCGTAACTTTATTGAGCTGAGATACCGCCTGTTGCCGTATATGTATTCGGCATTTTGGGAGCATCACCGTTATGGTTTCCCTATACTGCGCCCGGTGGTAATGCAGGAGCAGGATGTGCTGAAAAACCACTTCCGCCAGGATGAGTTTACCTATGGCGATAAGATACTGGTTTGCCCGGTGCTTGAGCCAGGCCAAAAAAGCCGCAAGGTGTATCTGCCTAAAGGCAAATGGTACAACTTTTGGACCAACGAGGTAGAAACAGGTGGTGACGAGGTTGAGGTACCAACTCCGTTGGAAACCATCCCGATTTTTGTTAAGGCCGGTTCAGTAATACCTGAATACCCGGTGATGCAATACGTAGGCGAAAAACCTATTGAGGAAGTTAAACTGAATGTTTACTACAGCGATTACGAAGCCAACTCTTTCTTCTTTGAAGATCATGGCGAATCATTCGCTTACGAGCAGGATATTTACTCCGAGAAAAAGTTTGTAGTTAATGGCGACGAAAGCTCGTTAACCCTTAATCAAAGTATGGAAGGTTTGTACACTCCACGTTACGATGGCTACCACTTTAAGGTGATTGGCCTGCCGTTTGTACCTACCCGCATCACCATTGATGGTAAGGAGATAACTGATTTTGTGATCAACAACGAAAAAGTTTTAGAATTTAAATACACTAAAACTTTCAATGCTTTACAAATAAGTAAATAACAATATCAAATAAGTGAAAAAGCCGGTATTAACCGGCTTTTTTTAATTATAAGTGGTTTATTTATCCGCATTGTTAAAATGTAATATCAATGTATAAATAGCCTTTTAAAACATTATGGCATAATATTAGTTGATTAATATTGTTTAATATTTTTATCACAAAATAATATACCATGAAACTAACATTAACAGCAATCCCGGTACTGCTTTTCGCAGCGGTAATTGGCCAGGGTTGTGTAAGCAGCAAAAAATACAAACAGCTGCAAACAGATTATAACCGTTTGGATAGCAACACAAAATCCATGCGTGTAAAATACCTCACTACTGAGCGTAACCTGGCCGTGGCCACCAACAAGGTTGAAAACCTTACCGACCAGATCAATACCGAACGCGCCAATAATAGACAACTGCAATCGGCATTAGATAAGTGTTTAACCTCAAGCGGGCAGGGTAACCTCAACATATCAAAACTGGTTGACGAGATCAATGCATCAAACCGCTATATACAGCAATTGGTTAACGCCAAAAACAAAAGCGACTCGCTTAATATGGTGCTTACCAACAACCTGACACGCTCATTAAACCAGCAGGAAATGCGCGATGTTGATGTACAGGTACTAAAAGGTGTGGTTTACATCTCCCTGTCTGATAACATGCTGTACAAATCAGGTAGTTTTGAGATCTCTGATAAATCAAGCGAAACATTGAGCAAGATTGCCAAGATCATTAAGGATTACAGTAATTACGATGTGTTGATTGAGGGTAACACCGATAACGTGCCTATCTCGCAAAAAAACATACGTAACAACTGGGACCTGAGTGCCCTGCGTGCATCATCAGTAGTGCAGGCGCTGCAAAACAACTACGCGGTTGATCCTAAAAGATTAACAGCCGGTGGTCGTGGTCAGTACAACCCAATTGCTGATAACAATACCGAGGCCGGTAAAACCAAAAACCGCCGTACGCAGATCATCATTACACCAAAACTGGATCAGTTTATGGATTTGATAGGCAAAGCGCCTGATCAGCAAAATCAGCAAGGTACTACAACGCCTGCTACGCCTCAGCAAACACCGCAACAATAATTTAATTATAACGCGCTTATACAAGGAGTTATCTGCATAAACAGATAGCTCCTTTTTTATTTTAGGCATATACTATAAGGTATTAAAACAAAGCCCTTTTAAGTATGTTCAATTATGATATATTTGAGCATAAATCACTCCGCCTGTTACCGGGTATAACCGCCTTAAAAAGGCATTTTAATATGGCAAAGCAAACCAAGAGTACCGAAACCGAGATAACCGAAATTACTACCGAAAAAGTTAAGAAGGCAACAAAAGCAGGCGCCAAAGCCGCCCCTGTTAATGATGCTGAAACTACCGACGTTGCCGCGCCTAAAAAACCGGCAAAGGCAAAAAACGCCGCCATGCCCGATGTACCCGTACCGGCAGCTACGCATACCTTTAAAGCCGTAGAGCCATATAGCCGCTTTACGGAGTTTGATATATCACTATTCAGGGCGGGTAAGCATTACAAGCTGTACGAAAAATTTGGTTCGCACGTGGTGGAGCATCATGGTGTGGTGGGTACTTACTTCGCCGTATGGGCGCCAAATGCGCAGTATATTTCGGTAATAGGTAATTTTAACGGCTGGAACCGTGGTTCGCACCAGTTATTGGTACGTTGGGATAGCTCAGGTATTTGGGAGGGTTTTATACCCAATGTTGGCGTTGGCGAAACTTATAAATACTTCATCAAATCATCATCGGGCGAGGAGCTTGAAAAAAGCGACCCTTTCGCCCTGCGCTGGGAGTTACCGCCGCATACGGCATCTATAGTGGCCGATACTTATTATGAGTGGACGGATAAACAATGGATGACCAATCGCCATGAAAACAACGCGCTGGATAAGCCTTATTCGGTTTACGAAATGCACGTGGGGTCATGGGCACGCAGTCCTGAAAGTCCCGACGAGTTTTTGAGCTACACACAGCTGGGTGATAAGCTGGTGCCTTACTTAAAGGAAATGGGCTTTACCCACGTAGAGTTTATGCCGATAATGGAGCACCCCTATTATCCAAGCTGGGGCTACCAGGTAAGTGGTTACTTTGCGGCATCATCGCGCTATGGCACACCGCAGCAACTGATGGAGCTGATAGAGCGCCTGCACAACGAGGGTATTGGTGTTATACTGGATTGGGTACCATCGCACTTTCCGGGTGATGCGCATGCCTTGTACCGCTTTGATGGCTCGCATTTATATGAGCATGCTGATACCCGAAAAGGTTATCATCCCGATTGGAAATCGTTTATATTTAACTATGGCCGCAACGAGGTAAAATCGTTCCTGATCAGTAACGCGCTGTTTTGGCTGGATCGTTACCATGCTGATGGTTTACGTGTGGATGCTGTGGCCTCAATGCTATACCTCGATTATTCACGCAACCACGGCGAATGGGAGCCTAACATTTATGGTGGCAACCAAAACCTCGAAGCTATAGCATTTCTGAAAGAATTTAACGAGGCCGTATACGCACACTTTCCGGATGTGCAGACCATTGCCGAGGAGTCAACAGCTTTCTCGGGTGTAAGCAGACCAACCTTTAACGGCGGTTTAGGCTTCGGCATGAAATGGATGATGGGCTGGATGCACGATTCGATAAAATACTTTTCGAGCGACCCGGTGTATCGTAAGTACCATCACGGGCAAATAACCTTTAGTACCATATACGCCTTTACCGAGAACTTTATGCTGCCTTTCTCGCACGATGAGGTGGTGTACGGCAAGCAATCAATGCTGAACAAAATGCCGGGCGATGAGTGGCAAAAATTCGCTAACCTGCGTTTGCTGTACAGCTATATGTTTAGTCACCCCGGTACAAAGCTGCTGTTTATGGGGGCTGAGTTTGGTCAGGGTCGTGAATGGAATTATCAGTATTCACTGGATTGGCACGTGCTGGAATACGCTTGCCATCAGGGTGTAAAAGAAACCGTAAAGGCCCTTAACCACGTTTACCGCACCGAGCCCGCCCTGTACGAAAAAGCTTTTGACTGGAGCGGCTTTGAATGGGTAGATGGCGGCAATGCTAACGATTCGATATTGGTTTACGCCCGTAAGGGTCATGATCCGGCTAATGAAGTTGTTATTGTCTTGAACATGACGCCTGTTGTTCGCCATAATTACCGCATTGGCGTACCATCAGCAGGTACGTGGCGCGAGATATTTAATTCGGATGCCCAGGAGTTTTGGGGCAGCGGCTCAACCCATAATGGTGAGCTACACACCGAAGGTATTGCATGGCATGGCAAACCACAATCTGTAAACCTGGCCTTACCTCCATTAGGGGCGGTATATTTAAAAAGAGTAGGATAATTTCATCCTCTATATAACAAAAAGCGGATATTGCTGTTGAATTGCAGATATCCGCTTTTTACGTTTTATATGTTCAATATTATTTATTTAAGTACAGCCAACCATTTATTTACCGATTTTGAATTGGCCGAAATACTATCGGTTAGCAGGGATAATAATGTGGCTAATGAGCTTACGGGTATGCTGATGTACGCGGGTGGCACCTTTATGCAGGTGCTTGAGGGCGAGCGCGAAGCCGTAATGGCAACCTACCACAAAATACTGCTTGATGACAGGCACCGCAACGTGATAGAACTTGCCGCCGGTCCTTTACAAACCCGTAACTTCCCTGACTGGAGCATGGGTTTCGCATCCGTTAATGCTGATGTATTGGAGGAATTTGAGGGTTATGTTGACCCGCAAAGCCAAAGCTTTTTAAACAGTGAAAAAGTGAATGCCGCCATTATTATGCTCAAAGGCTTTGCCGAGAATAATAAGATGAATTGAGGCTGATAAGCTTAATTTTTATAATTGATCGTGAATTCCTGCACAGCTAATGTATCGCCTTGCTGTAGGTCACGCAAACTGCTTTTGTTTATTTCGTTGTATAATCCGCCTTGGGTTATGGAGAAATTATAACCATCACTACGTTTAATTTTATATAACAAGAAACTAAGCCTGAAGTTATTGTTGTTACCATAAGCTACCCTTACATCTTTTCTGCGCGGATCATATCCTGACGTCGCGTCAATTGGAATGATCTCTGATGTGTAGGCTAAATATGGGTCCATAGCACGCTCAATGCCTAAAAAAACCGGGTACTCTGAATAAAACAGAAATCTATCTCCTTTTCGTTGTACCGAATACTTTAGATTACTTGTGCCAAATGTTATGGTATCCTTACTTGAAAAAGTAATTATATCTACTCCGGGATTGTAATCCGCAACCGGATCAGACCATTGATTTGTGAACTGTTGAATAACTGATTTATTCTTAATTTCTGCACCTCCTGTGGTATATAAACGTATATCACCTTTTTGAGAGATCTTTACTCCCTTCAATACATGCGGAAAGCTCTCAATGTCATCCTTTTTACAGGCTGATAATGCAACAAAGAATGCGAGGATATAAAATATGCGTAGTTTCATGTGATATGTTTAAGCGGCGGCAAATATAACATAATTGTTATTTCAAATTAACTGCTATGGCAATGCTGTTTATACTCATTTAAGTATTTTTGTTGTACATGAAATACTTTTTGGCCATACCCCTCATGCTGCTTTTTTTGAGCAGCTACGCCCAAACTGATACCACGCAGCAGATCATCGCCGGTCGTAAAAACAGCAAGGCTCAGCAAAAAAAGCCTTATGTTATACTGATATCATCAGATGCTTTCAGGTACGATTTCGCTAAGAAGTATAACGCGCAACACCTGCTTGCTTACAGTGATAGCGGCGTACGTGCCGATGCCATGATACCATCATACCCATCGCTTACCTTCCCTAACCATTACACCCTGGTAACGGGCATGTACCCGGCACATACCGGGTTGGTACATAATAACTTTTACGACCCGGCAACGAAAAAACACTATGACAATAGCGATAAAAAAGCCGTTGCCGATAGCTCATGGTATGGCGGTACACCGCTATGGGTATTGGCCGAAAAACAGCAGATGCTTTCAGCCAGCTTTTACTGGGTAGCAGCCGAAGCGCCCATACAAGGCACAAACCCTACTTACTATTACAATTACAACAAACAAATACCCATTAACACCCGCATACAAAAGGTTGGCGAATGGCTGCGGCTGCCCGAAGCTGAACGCCCGCACCTGATCACCTTCTATATGTCGAACGTGGATGATGCCGCGCACAAATATGGCCCCGACTCGAAAGAAGCAGGCGCGGCGGTACAGTATGTTGATTCGGTGGTGAATGAGTTGGTTAAGGTGAGTAAATCGACGGGACTGGATGTGAATTTCGTTTTCGTATCCGACCACGGCATGACCCGCGTTGACAACGAGCACCCTATACAATTACCCGCCATTGATACCTCAAAATTTGTTATTGCCGGTGATGGCATATTGGTTGAGTTGTACGCCAAACCCGGTGCCGATATACAAAGCACCTATAAAGCACTGAAAGCACAGGCAAAGGATTACCAGGTGATATTAAAGCAGGATATGCCCGCGCGCCTGCATTATGGCTCAAAGGATGATAAGTATAACCGCATAGGTGATATATTGTTAAAGCCCGACTGGCCGCACGTGTTCAAATACATAGGCAAGACAAACATTAACCCCGGCTGGCACGGGTTCGATCCGTTTTTGGTGAAGGATGTGCACGCCACCTTTATGGCCTGGGGACCGGCCTTTAAAAAGCACCAACAGATTAAGGCTTTCAGCAACGTAAATGTATATAACATCATCACCCAAATACTGGGCCTTATCCCGCAACAACAAACCGACGGCAACAACAAAATAGCCAATGAAGTGTTGTTGAATACAAAATGAATAACCCGCAAGTAAGTTACCTGTTAGCACGCCTGCCCATAGCCGTGAGTATGCTTGGCCATGGTTTGGCACGTATGCCCAAGCTCGATAAATTCAGCGGCTGGATGGTAGGTGAATTCAGCCAGTCGGTATTTCCGCAAGGTATGGTTCATGCCTTTGCTTATTTGTTGCCCTTTGCCGAATTATTGGTTGGTGTATTACTGCTTATTGGGCTGTTTACTCGTTACGCCATTGTTGGCGGGGCGGTAATTATGCTGATGCTCATCTTTGGCTCAAGCACGATTGAGCAGTGGAACAATGTTTTTATACAAATGCTCTACGGCTTATATTTCGCGGTTTTGTATTATTTTTTGCCTTATAACAGCTACGCCATTGATAGCACATTGCGCAAGCACTAAACATGGTTTAAGGCATCAGTAAACCGATTTTTTGAGCATCATTATCTTTCGCTTTTAATAAATTATTGGTATTTATTATCATTCTATATAATAGTATTTCATATTAGTTTTTAATGTTCTTAAGTTTTCTTAATAGATTAAAACATTTATCAATATGTAAATAAATACTATTATAATAAGTTTTTTACAAAAGTTTGGTGTATATTCTACACCATTTTATTAGATTTGCAGCTTAAGTAAGTTTCACTACTTACTAATGTGATAAGGTTTAGGTTTGAAGCCCCCAAACAGCGAGTGTAAGGGGGCTTTATTTTTGCCTTTCATCGTCAAAAAAAGCAGCCAAAAATCGGCATTGTCAATTCCATTAATAATTAGCATATTTGCACCGCGAAATAAAAACGCGGTACGGTCCCGTAGCTCAGCTGGATAGAGCAACTGCCTTCTAAGCAGTAGGTCTTTGGTTCGAATCCAAACGGGATCACTCATTGGGACAAACGAAACTCCTATCGTTTGTCCCCTTTGTTTTTACCTACCAAAAATCACTCATTATAAAATTACAATTATCTTTATTCTAACGGTTCAGCTTTTCAATCCTTAGCCATAGTCGTTACGCACAATTAAACTATTGATAACGATTCCAGAGGATGGTATTTTTCATTATATTGCCTTGAGAAACACGTAGTAAATCCTCTAGTAACGGATTAAAGACAGATAATTTCCATTCCTTTCTGATATTTTGATACCTTACAAGTCGGCCATGGAGAATATTGATCAATTTATTTCTGCTTTGCCAGAAATTGCTAAAGAACCATTAGCTGTTGTTGCCTACATTATCTTGTTGTTTGTTTGGCTTTTTGCTTATAATAGAAAAATCAAATCAAAAGATATTGTAAAAATTATTGATAGACTGCCGGAGAATGAGCGAGCGGAGTTTGCTAAAAAAGCCGGTTACAATTACGATGAAATATCTCAACTCAGTCATTCTCAACGTATGAAATATTTATCAAGAAAATATTTCTTGCTGGCCTACATCGTAACTTTAATAACTATAATAATAATCATTCTTTCAGCAATGCGTTATAATTCAAATGGGAAAGCAACTTCCATTTTGATTAGTACTATAGAAACCAAAAACAAACAATTTGAAGATAGTTTAGAAATAGAAAGACATCGATCAAATTATTACATCAGAAATATTGAGAAGTTATATGGGAAGACCTTAACCTTATCAATCGTCCAAAATAATAG